>NZ_JBNJMZ010000001.1:0-4800000 GCF_050936335.1 Dactylosporangium sp. CA-152071
GCACCTCCACCGGCACCACGTGCCCCTGGTTCGATGCCACCGCGGGGCGGCGCCGGTCGGCCGGCAGCACGAGCTCCTCCGGCAGATCCGTGAGCGCCTGCCGCCAGTACGCCACCTGCCGCGAGATCACGCTGCCCGGGTCGGACTCGTCGCCGAGCGACTCCCGCTGCCAGAGCGCGTAGTCGGCGTACTGCACCGGCAGCGGTGTCCAGGTCGGGTGCTGTCCGGCGGTGCGGGCCGCGTACGCCGCCGACACGTCCGCGGCGAGGGGCAGCGTCGACCAGCCGTCACCGGCGATGTGGTGCATGACGACGACGAGGGTCTGTGCGCCGGTGCCGTCGGCGAACAGCCAGGCCCGGATCGGCAGGTCGGCGGACAGGTCGAAGGTGGACCGCGCCGCGGCCGACACCGCCGCCGGCAGCTCCTCGGCGGGCAGTTCGACGGTCTCCAGCCGCCAGTCGAGCTCGTCGGCGGGGATGATCCGCTGGTACGGCTCCGCGCCGGCCGCCGGGAACACGGTGCGCAGCACCTCGTGCCGGCCGATCACGTCGCGGAACGCGGCGCCGAGTGCTTCGGCGTCGACGTCGCCGGACAGGCCGACGACCATCGGGATGTTGTGGGTCGCGCTGCGGCCTTCCAGCTGCCAGAGGAACCACAGCCGCTGCTGCGCGAACGACAGCGGCAGCCGCTCGGGCCGCTGCCACGGCACGAGCGCGGACCTGGCGGCACCGGCGCCCGGCAGCCGCCGGGCGAGCTTCGCCGGCGTCGGTGCCTGGAACAGTGCCCGCAGCGGCAGCTCCACCCCGAACACGGACCGGATGCGGCTGATGAGCCGGACCGCGAGCAGCGAGTGCCCGCCGAGGGCGAAGAAGTCGTCGTCGACGCCGACCGCGGCGAGGCCGAGGACCTCGGCGAAGGCGAGGCAGAGCAGCTCCTCCTGCGCGCCGGCGGGGCGGCGGCCGGTGCCGGCGCTGGTGGCGAAGTCGGGTGCGGGCAGGGCCTTGCGGTTGAGTTTCCGGTTCGCGGTCAGCGGCAGCGCGTCGAGGACGACGACGGCGGACGGCACCATGTACTCCGGCAGCCGGTCGCCGAGGAACGCGCGCAGCACCAGCGGCAGGTCGCCGCCGGGGCCGCCCGCGGTCTCCTCCCGCGCGACGACGTACGCGACGAGGCGCCGGTCGCCGGCGGTGTCCTCGCGCGCGACGACCGCGGCCTGGGCGACCCGCGGGTGGGCGGCGACGACGGCCTCGATCTCGCCGGGTTCGATCCGGAACCCGCGGATCTTGACCTGCTCGTCGACGCGGCCGGCGAACAGCAGCTCGCCGCGCTCCGACCAGCGCACGACGTCGCCGGTGCGGTAGAGCCGCTCGCCGCTGCCGAACGGGTCGGCGACGAACCGTTCGGCGGTCAGCCCGGCCTGCCCGGCGTAGCCGCGGGCCAGCTGGACGCCGGCCAGGTACAGCTCGCCGGTCACGCCGACGGGCACCGGGGCGAGCCGCCCGTTGAGCACGTAGACGCGGGTGTTCGCCAGCGGGGCGCCGATCGACCCTGCCGCGCCGTCGCCGACGGTCTTCGCGGTCGCCCAGATCGTGGCTTCGGTCGGGCCGTACACGTTGGTCACCGCCGCGGCCCGCTCGACCAGTGCGCCGGCGAGGGCGTCGGGCAGGGCTTCGCCGCCGACGAGGATCCGCACGCCGGTCCAGAGGTCCGGTCCGGTGTCGCTGTCGTCGATCAGCGCCTGCCACAGGCTCGGCGTGCCCTGCACGACCGTCGCCGCCGAGGACCGGACCAGGTCCCGTAGCAGCCGCGGGTCGCGGACCTGGTCGCGCCCGGCGAGGACGACCGTCGCGCCGTGGACGAGCGGCAGGAACAGCTCCAGGCCGGCGATGTCGAACCCGATCGTCGTCACCGCGACCAGCCGGTCCGCGGCCGTGACTGCGGCGCGGGCCTGCATCGCGGTGAGGAAGTTCGCGAGGTTGCCGTGGGTGACGGCGACGCCCTTCGGCGTGCCGGTCGAGCCGGATGTGTAGATGACGTAGGCGACCTGCTGCGGCAGGACCGTGACGGCCGGCGTCGTGCCGGGCTGTGCGTCGACGGCGGCGATCACGGCCGGGTCGTCGAGGCGCGCCACCGGGACGGCGCCGGCGGCCACGCCGGCCTCCGCCAGCACGGCCTCGCACGCCGCGTCGGTCAGGACGCGCACCGCTCCGGCGTGCGCGACCATGTACCCGACCCGTTCCGCCGGGAACTCGGGGTCGATCGGCAGGTAGGCGCCGCCGGCCTTCAGCACCGCGAGGAGTGCGACGACCATGTCGATGCCGCGGGCCGTGCAGACCGCGACGACGGACTCGGCGCCGACGCCACGGCCGGCCAGCCAGCGGGCCAGCCGGTCGGCGCGGCCGTCGAGCTCGGCGTAGGACACGGCGGCACCGTCGTGCGTCACCGCCACCGCGTCCGGTGTCCGCGCGACCTGCGCCGCGAACAGCTCCGGCAGGAGCCCGGCAGGGTTGTCCGCGGCGGCGTCGGTGGTGGTGGTGTCGTTCCACTGCCGCAGGACCCGGGTCAGCTCGGGCTCGCCGAGGACCGGCACGGCCGCGAGCGGTGCCGGCGTCCCGGCGTCCAGCCCGGTTTCGAGGGCGGCGACGAGCCCGGCGACGGCGGTGAGGAGCATGCCGGCGACGGCATGCGGGTCGATCGGCGCGACCGCGTCGACGACCAGCCCGAACGTCGCGCCGTTGTCGTCGAACGCGACCGACAGCGGGTAGTTCGTCCGCTCCCGCGACAGGATCTCCCGCACACCGGCCGGGGTTTCGTCGCCGGCACCGGCGGCGGCGTCGTCCTGCGGGCCGTCCTGCGGGAGGTCGAGGGTGTAGTGCCGGTAGTTGAGCAGGGTGGTGAACAGTGGGACGTCGGCCGCGACGCCACTCGCGCGCTGGGCGAGGGCCAGCGGGGTGTGTTCCCGTTCGAGCAGGCCGGCGAGCTGCCCGCGCATCGCGGCGACGGCGGCGACGACGTCGAGGTCGCCGGTGCGCATCCGGACGGGCAGGGTGTTGATGAACAGGCCGGGGATGCGGTCGGCTCCGGCGCCGGCGTTCATGCGGCCGAACAGGACGGTGCCGAAGACGACGTCGTCGCGGGCGGCGACGACGGAGAGGACCCGGGACCAGGCGACGTGCAGGACGGTCGCCGGGCTGGCGCCGAGCCGCCGGGCGACGGTGCGCAGCCGCTCGCCGAGGCCGGTGTCGAGGTCGGTGTGGACGGTGACGACGCCGGAGCCGTCGCCGCGCACGTCGGTGACGCCGAACGCGGCGGTCGGCTCATCGACGCCGTCGAGCAGGTCGCGGAAGTACTCCTCGTGGTCGCCGCCGACGAGGCTGGCCCGCGCCTGCGCGACGAAGGTGCGGAACGGCAGCGGCGTCGGCAGTTCGCCGGCCCGCCCGTCCATGATCGCCTTGACCTCGTTGTAGACGACCTCGACGGCGGTGTGGTCCTCCACCAGGTGGTGGATGCGGACCATCGCCAGCCACCCGCCGCCGGCGGCCGCGGCGTGCACGTCGATCAGCGGGGCCCGGCCGAGGTCCATCGACAGGCCGACGGCGGACAGCAGTTCCTCGGCGTCGGCGATCCCCTCGACCTCGGTCACGGGCAGGGTCGCGGACCGCCAGACGACCTGGACGGGTTCGCGCAGCCCGGCCCACACGACGGAGGTGCGGAAGATGTCGTGCCGGTCGACGACCTGCTGCAGCGCGGCGACGAACGTGTCGAGGGCGGCGCGGCCGGGCAGTTCGAACACGCGCGGCAGGGCGTAGACGTCGTCGCCGCCGTCCGCCAGGAGGTGGTGGAACAGGATCCCTTCCTGCAGCGGCGCGAGCGGGTAGATGTCGGCGACGTTGGCCGCGCCGCCGTCGACGGTACCGACGACCGCCTGCACCTCGTCGCCGGTGAGCTCGACGAGCGGCAGCATGTCCGGGGTGATGCTCTGCGCGCCGGCGGGGATCCGGTTCGCCGGGACCTCCCGCGCCGCCGCGCCGGTGCCCGCGGCCGCGAGCCCGGCCGGGGTCGGCGTGTCGAACAGCGCCCGCACCGACACGGACACGCCGGCGGCCCGGAGCCACTCGACGAGCCGGACGGCGAGGAGCGAGTGGCCGCCGAGGGCGAAGAAGTCGTCGTCGACGCCGACGCTGCCGACGCCGAGGATCTCGGCGAACGCCTGGCAGATGACCTCTTCGCGGGCGTTCGCCGGTCCACGGCCGGACCCGGTCCTGAAGTCCGGTGCGGGCAGCGCCTTGCGGTCGAGCTTGCCGTTGACGGTGAGCGGCAGCGTCTCGAGGGTGACGAACGCGGACGGCACCATGTACTCCGGCAGCCTCGCGGCGGCGAACTCCCGCAGGCCGTCGGTCGTGCCGACGACGTAGGCGACGAGGCGCTTGTCCTCCGTGGCGACCACCGCCACCTGCTGCACCCGCTGCGCGAGGACCGACTCGATCTCGCCCAGCTCGATGCGGAACCCGCGGATCTTCACCTGCGCGTCCGCCCGGCCGAGATACACGAGGTCGCCGTCGCCGGTCCAGCGGACGACGTCACCGGTGCGGTACAGGCGGCCGCCAGCACCGAACGGGTCGGCGACGAACCTGCCGGCGGTCAAGCCGGCCCGGCCGAGGTAGCCGCGGGCCAGTTGCTCACCGGCGACGTACAGCTCGCCGGCCACCCCGGCGGGGACCGGTGCGAGCCGGTCGTCGAGGACGTAGGTGCGCAGCCCGGCCAGGCCGCGGCCGATGACGCTGTCCTTGGACCCGCCCGCGGTGAGCGGCCGGTAGGTGACGTGCACCGTCGTCTCGGTGATGCCGTACATGTTCACGAGCTGGACGCCGCGGCCCCACCAGCCGGCGAGGCGCGCCGGGTCCAGGGCCTCGCCACCGAACACGACCACGCGCAGATCGCTCGGCGCCGGGCTCAGCTGGTAGAACGCGGACGGGGTCTGGCTCAGCACCGTCACCCGCTCCCGGACCACCAGATCCCAGAACTCCACCGGGGACCGCGACACGTCCAGCGGCACGACCACGACCCGGCCGCCGTGCAGCAGCGCACCCCACAGCTCCCACACCGAGAAGTCGAACGAGAAGCTGTGGAACCACGTCCACACGTCATCCGCACCGAACAGCTCACGGGTCGCCGCAAACAGCGCCACCACGTTGCGGTGCGACACCACCACACCCTTCGGCGTGCCCGTCGACCCCGACGTGTAGATCACGTACGCCGCATGCCCCGGCAACACCCGGACATCGACGTCGCCACCGGCCGGGACCGGCCCGGCGACGTCCACCACCGGCACACCGAACGCCGTCTCCGGCCGGTCGGTCAGCACGCACCGCACACCCGCGTCCGCGACCATGAACGCCGCACGCTCCGCCGGCAACGCCGGGTCGATCGGCAGATACGCCCCACCCGCCTTCCACACCGCCAGAAGCGCCGCGATCAGGTCCACGCCCCGGGGCAGGCACACACCGACCACAGACTCCGGGCCCACACCCGCGGCCGTGAGGAGCCGGGCCAGACCGGCCGCCCGCGCGTCCAGCTCCGCATACGACACCTGGACGCCGTCGGACACCACCGCGACCGCGTCCGGCGTCCGCGCCACCTGCGCCGCGAACAACGCACCCAGCGACACCTCCGGCACATCCACCGGGGCGGTGTTCCAGTCGGTGAGGAGCCGGTCGACATCGGCCGGATCCAGCACCGGCACCGCGGCGAGAGGGCTCTGCGCGTCGTGCTCCAGGGCGGTCACCAGGCCGGCGACCGCGGTGAGGGTCATGCGGGCGACCGCGCTGGGGTCGATCGGCGCGACCGCGTCGACGACCACGCCGAACCCGTCGCCGTCGTCGTCGACGGACACCGTCACCGGGTAGTTGGTGCGTTCCTGCAGGAACACCTGGCGCATGCCGGTCGACCCGGCGTCGTCCTCGTGCTCGTGAGAGCGGTCGAGGTCGTTGTGCCGGTAGTTGAACAGCGAGTTGAACAGGGCGGTGTTCGCCGGCACGCCGCTGGCGCGCTGGGCGAGGGCGAGCGGGGTGTGCTCGTGTTCGAGGAGGCCGGCGAGCTGCCCGCGCATCGCGGTGACGGCGGCGGCGACGTCGAGGTCGCCGGTGCGGACCCGGACAGGCAGCGTGTTGATGAACAGGCCGACCCGGTCGGCGCCGGCGTCCATCCGGCCGAACAGCAGCGTCCCGAACACCACGTCGTCGCGGGTCGCGACGGCGGCCAGGACCCGCGACCAGGCGACGTGCAGGACGGTGGCGGGGCTGACGCCGAGCCGCCGGGCCGTGTCCCGCAGCCGGGCCGCCAGCGCCGGGTCCATGATCTGGCCGGCGCGCACCGACCCGGCGCCGTCGCCGCGGACGTCGGTGACCCCGAACGCGGCGGTCGGCTCGTCGACACCGGCGAGGAGGTCGCGGAAGTACGCCTCGTGGTCGCTGCGGGCGAGGCCGGCGCGGGCCCGGGCGACGAAGTCGCGGAACGGCAGCGGCGCGGACAGGTCGCCGGCGCGTCCGGCGAGGACCGCCCGGACCTCGTCGTAGACGACCTGCGCCGCCGTGTTGTCCTCGACGAGGTGGTGGATGCGGACCATCGCCAGCCACCGGCCGCCGTCGAGGGCGGCGGTGTGGACGTCGAGCAGCGGGGCACGGCGCAGGTCCATCGACAGCCCGGCGACCGACAGCAGCTCCTGGGCGTCGGTGACCCCGTCGACCTGGGTCACCGGCAAGGCCGCCGTCCGCCACACGACCTGCACCGGCTCGCGCAGGCCCTTCCACACGACGGAGGTGCGGAAGACGTCGTGCCGGTCGATCACCTGCTGCAGCGCGCCGACGAACGCGTCGAGGCTGCCACGGTCGGGCAGTACGAACGCGCGCGGCACGGCGTAGACGTCGTCGCCGCCGTCCGCCAGGAGGTGGTGGAAGAGCATGCCCTCCTGCAGCGGGGCGAGCGGGTAGATGTCGGCGACGTTCGCCGCGCCGCCGTCGACGGTGCCGACGACCGCCTGCACCTCGTCGCCGGTGAGCTCGACGAGCGGCAGCATGTCCGGGGTGATGACCTGCGCGCCGTCCGGAATCCGGTTGGGCGGCACGTCGACGGTCACCCGTCCGGCGACGGCGGCCAGCCGGGCCGGGGTCGGGGTGTCGAACAGGGCGCGGACCGGCACGGCCAGGCCGCGTGCCCGCAGCCACTCGACGAGCCGGACGGCGAGGAGCGAGTGGCCGCCGAGGGCGAAGAAGTCGTCGTCGACGCCGACGCTGCCGACGTCGAGGACGTCGGCGAAGGCGAGGCACAGCAGCTCTTCCAGCGCGTCGGCGGGGCCGCGCCCGCTGCCGGCGTTCGCGGCGAAGTCCGGCGCGGGCAGGGCCTTGCGGTCGAGCTTGCCGTTGACGGTCAGCGGCAGCGCGTCGAGGACGACGACCGCGGAGGGCACCATGTACTCGGGCAGTCGCGTGGCAGCGTGCTCCCGCAGACCGTCGGCGGCGCCGACGACGTACGCGACGAGGCGGTCGTCGCGAAGCACGACCGCGGCCTGCTCGACGTCAGGGTGCGCGGCGAGCACGGCCTGGATCTCCCCCAGCTCGATCCGGAACCCGCGGATCTTCACCTGGTCGTCGGCCCGGCCGAGGTAGACCAGGTCGCCGTCGGTGGACCAGCGGACCACGTCACCGGTCCGGTACAGCCGCTCGCCGTGACCGAGGGGGTCCGCCACGAACCGCTCGCCGGTCAGGCCGGGGCGGTTGACGTAGCCGCGGGCCAGCTGAACGCCGGCCAGGTACAGCTCACCGGCGACGCCGGCCGGCACCGGAGCGAGCCGGTCGTCCAGGACGTACACGCGGGTGTTGAACACCGGCCTGCCGATGGGCACGACCGGCGACGCGTCCGGCCGCACCTCGAACTCGGTGACGTCCACGGACGCCTCGGTCGGGCCGTACAGGTTGAACAGGCCGACGTCAGGAAGGACCTCGAAGAACCGGTCCCGGACCACGGTGCCGAGGGCTTCACCGGAGCAGACGACCCGCCGCAACCCGGTGCACGCGGCCGCTTCGGGAGCGGCGAGGAACGCCTCCAGCATCGACGGGACGAAGTGGACCGTGTCGACACCGGCGGTGCGGATCAGGTCGGCGATGTACGACGGGTCGCGGTGCCCGCCGGGCTTCGCGATCACCATCGTCGCGCCCTGGATCAGCGGCCAGAACAGCTCCCACACCGACACGTCGAACCCGAACGGCGTCTTGTGCAGCACCCGATCCCCCGGTTGGAGACCGAACCGTGCCTGCATCCACACCAGACGGTTCACGATGCCCTCGTGCGGCACCACGACGCCCTTGGGCAGTCCGGTGGAGCCGGACGTGTAGATGACGTACGCCGCGTGGCCCGGTAGCACCCGCACACCCGGATCCGTGTCCGGCCAACCCTCAGCGGACACGTCGGTCAATACACACACGGCACCCGCGTCCGCCGCCATGAACGCACTACGATCCACCGGCAGGTCAGGGTCGATCGGCAGATACGCACCACCGGCCTTCACCACCGCCAGCACCGCCACCACCATGTCCACACCGCGCGGAAGGCGCACCCCGACAACGGAGTCCGCTCGCACGCCCTCAGCGATCAGCCGATGCGCCAAACGGTTCGACCACGCATCGAGCTCCGCATACGACACCGACCGACCCCTGAACACGAGCGCCGGCATGGAGGGGGTCCGGCGTACCTGCGCCGCGAACAACCCAGGCAGCGTGCCCGGCGGCACGTCCGCGGCGGTGTCGTTCCAGTCCCGCAGCACCCGGTCGAGTTCGGCGGTGTCGAGGACGCCGATCTCGGACAGCGGCGTCGGGTCGCCGGCCTCCAGGGCCGTGACGAGGTGCCGGACCGCGGTGTGCAGCATGCTGACGACCGCGGTCGAGTCGATCGGGCCGACGGCGTTGACGGTCAGGCCGAGCTGGTTGCCGTCGTCGTCGACGGAGACGGTGATCGGGTAGTTGGTGCTCTCCCGGGAGTACGTCGCCTGGACGCCCGCGAACCCTTCGCCGCCGGCGCCTTCCGCCTCGGCGGGGCTGTTGTGCCGGTAGTTGAGCAGGGTCGTGAAGAGCGGCAGGTCGCCGGGGACCGCGCTGACCCGCTGCGCCAGGGCGAGCGGGGCGTGTTCGTGTTCGAGGAGCCGGGCCAGTTGCCCGCGCATCTCGTCGATCGCCTGCTGGACGCCGAGGCCACCGGTCCTGACCCGCACCGGCAGGGTGTTCATGAACAGACCTGGCACCCGGTCGGATCCGGCGCCGGCGTTCATGCGGCCGAACAGGACGGTGCCGAACACGACGTCGTCGCGCCCGGAGACGACCGACAGGACCCGGGACCAGGCCACGTGCAGGACGGTCGCGGGGCTGACGCCCGAGCGGCGGGCGGCGTCCCGCAGCCGGGCCGCCAGGGTCTCGTCGAGGACGGCACCGGCGCGGACCAGGCCGGAGCCGTCGCCGCGGACGTCGCTGACGCCGAACGCGGCCGTCGGCTCGTCGACGCCGTCGAGGAGGTCGCGGAAGAACACCTCGTGGCCACCGTCGGCAAGCCCCGCGCGGGCCTGTGCCACGAAGTTCCGGAACGGCAGCGGCGCCGGCAGGAGGTCGGCGCGGCCGGCGAGGACCGCCTGGATCTCGCCGGTCACGATGTCGAGGGCGGTGTGGTCCTGGACGAGGTGGTGGACGCGCAGGACGCCCTGCCACCGTCCGCCGGCCTGCCGCGTGACGTGCAGGTCGAGCAGTGGTGCCCGGCCGAGGTCCATGGTGAGGCCGACGGCGGGGAGCAGGTCGGCGCCGTCCGGGAGGTCGACCTCGGTCAGCCGCAGCGACGCGGTGCGCCACACGACCTGCACCGGCTCGGGCAGCCCGGCCCAGACGACGGAGGTGCGGAACACGTCATGCCGGTCGATCACGTGCTGCAGCGCCCCGGCGAACGCGTCGAGACGGTCCCGGTCGTCGAACTCGAGGACGAACGACGTGACGTACACGTCGTCGCCGCCCTCGGCGAGGCGGTGGTGGAACAGGATGCCTTCCTGCAGCGGGGCGAGCGGGTAGATGTCGGCGACGTTCGCCGCGCCGCCGTCGACAGTACCGACGACGGTGTCGATCTGCGCGTCGGTGAGGTCGACGAGCGGCAGCATGTCCGGGGCGATGCTCTGCGCGCCGGCGGGGATCAGGTTCTCCGGGACCACGACGGCCTCGGCACCGGCGGCCGCGGCGGCGAGCCCGGCCGGGGTCGGGGTGAGGAACAGCGCCTTCACCGGCACGGAGACGCCTTGGACGCGGAGCCGTTCGACGAGCCGGACGGCGAGCAGGGAGTGGCCGCCGAGGGTGAAGAAGTCGTCGTCGACCCCGACACCTCGGACGCCGAGGACCTCGGCGAACGCCTGGCAGAGCAGTTCCTCGCGGGCATTGGCGGGGCCGCGCCCGGTCCCGGCCGCGAACTCCGGCGCCGGCAGCGCCTTGCGGTCCAGCTTGCCGTTGCGGGTGACCGGCAGCGCGTCCAGGACGACGACGGCCGCCGGCACCATGTACTCCGGCAGCTGGGACGCGGCGAACTCCCGCAGCCCGTCGGCGCCGCCAACAACGTAGGCGACGAGCCGCTGGTCGGCGGTCGCGACGACGGCGACCTGGTCGACCTGCGGATGGGTGGCGAGGACCGCCTGGATCTCGCCGGGCTCGATCCGGAACCCGCGGACCTTGACCTGGTCGTCGGCGCGTCCCAGGTAGACGACGTTGCCGTCGGCGGACCAGCGGACCACGTCACCGGTGCGGTACAGCCGCTCCCCGCTGCCGTACGGGTCGGCGACGAACCGCTCGCCCGTCAGACCAGGCCGACCCGCGTAGCCGCGGGCGATCTGAACACCCGCCAGATACAGCTCACCGGCGACACCCACCGGCACCGGAGCCAGGCGGTCGTCCAGGACATAGACGCGCGTGTTGAACACCGGCCTACCGATCGGCACCACCGGCGACGCGTCCGCGAGGACCTCGAACTCGGTGACGTCCACCGACGCCTCAGTCGGACCGTACAGGTTGAACAGGCCGACGCCCGGCAGCACCTCGAAGAACCGGTCCCGGACCACGGTGCCCAAAGCCTCACCGGAGCAGACGACCCGCCGCAGCCCGGTGCACTCCGCCGACTCCGGATCGGCCAGGAACGCCTCCAGCATCGACGGGACGAAGTGGACGGTGTCGACGCGGTCATCGCAGATCAGCGCCGCGATGTAGGACGGGTCCCGGTGACCGCCCGGCTTCGCGATCACCATCGTCGCGCCCTGGATCAACGGCCAGAACAACTCCCACACCGACACGTCGAACCCGAACGGCGTCTTGTGCAACACCCGGTCGCCCGCTGCCAGCCCGAACCGGGACTGCATCCAGACCAGGCGGTTGACGATGCCCTCGTGCGGCACGACGACGCCCTTGGGCAGACCTGTGGACCCGGACGTGTAGATGACGTACGCGGCCTGAGCGGGCAGCACCTCGACACCCGGATCGGTGTCGGCGTACCCTTCCGCGTCGACGCCGGTCAGCACACAGACGGCGTTCTCGCTCATGTACGCGACCCGCTCGGCCGGCAGATCCGGATCGATCGGCAGGTACGCCCCACCGGCCTTCACCACCGCCAGCAACGCCACCACCAGGTCCACCCCACGCGGCAGGCACACACCCACCACCGAGTCGGCGCGCACACCCTCGGCGATCAGCCGATGCGCCAGACGGTTCGCGCGGCGGTCCAGCTCCGCGTACGACACCGACGAACCCTCGAACACCAACGCCAGCGCGTCCGGGGTCCGACGCACCTGCGCCGCGAACAGTCCGGGCAGCGTCCCCGGGGCGACCTCCACCGCGGTGTCGTTCCACGCCCGCAGGACCAGGTCCAGCTCCGCCGGGTCCAGCACGCTCACCGCCGACACCGGCGCGGACGGGTCCGCCAGCAGCGCCTCCAGGACCAGGGTCCACCGCTCGCCCACCGTCGCGACGGTTTCGGCGTCGAACAGGTCCGCCGATCCGGTCAGCACGCCGTGCAGCCCCGCCGGGCGGCCGTCACCGTCGAACGATTCGGTGATGCTCCACTCGAGGTCGAACTTCGCCGGCGCCTCTCCGGTGATCGAGCCGCCGTCCGTGTCCACGTCGGCGCCGGGCAGGTCCAGGGTGGCGCCGGCCGTGTTCTGAACGGTCAGCATCACCTGGAAGAGCGGGTTGCGGGCAAGCGAGCGGGTGGGGGCGAGCTCCTCCACGAGCAACTCGAACGGCACGTCCTGGTGCTCGAACCCGGCCAGGGTCGTCTCCCGCACCCGGCTCAGCAGCTCCGCGAACGTCGGGTCCCCGGACAGGTCGGTCCGCACGACAAGCGTGTTGACGAAGAACCCGACGAGGTCGTCGAGGGCCTGGTCGGTACGCCCAGCGACGGCGGCACCGATCGGGATGTCCGTGCCGGCACCCAGCTTCGACAGCAGCACCCCGAGACCGGCCTGCAGCAGCATGAAGACGGTGACACCCTCGGCGCGCGCCACGGCGAGCAGCCGCGCGTGCGTGGCCGCGTCGAGCCGCACCGGGACGGTGTGCCCGCGGCGGCCCGCGACCGCCGGACGGCGCCGGTCGGTGGGCAGCTCCAGCTCCTCCGGCACGCCGGCCAGGGCGCCCCGCCAGTAGGCGACCTGCCGGGCGATGACGCTGTCCCGGTCGGCCTCGTCGCCGAGCAGGTCACGCTGCCAGAGGGCGTAGTCGGCGTACTGCACCGGCAGCGGCCGCCACGCCGGGGCGTGGCCCGCGAGCCGGGCCTGGTAGGCCGTGGACACGTCCGCCGCGAGGGGGCCCGTCGACCAGCCGTCGCTGGCGATGTGGTGCACGACCACGACAAGGGTCTTCCGGCCGTCGCAGGTGAACAGCCACGCGCGGATCGGCGCCTCGGCGGCGAGGTCGAACGGGTGCTCGGCGGCCGCGTCGACCGCCGCGTCGAGGTCCGTCACGTCGGCGAGGTCGAGGCGCCAGTCGAGCGCATCGAGGGGGATCACGTGCTGATGCGGCTGCCCGTCGACGGTCGGGAAGACCGTGCGCAGCACCTCGTGCCGGCCGATGACGTCGCGCAGCGCGGCGCCGAGCGCGGTCTCGTCGACGTCGCCGGACAGGCCGAGGACCATCGGGATGTTGTACGTGGCGCTCGGCCCCTCCAACTGGCCGATGAACCACAGGCGCTGCTGTGCGTAGGAGAGCGGCAACAGTCCGGGCCGTTCCTGCGGCACCAGCGCGGGCCTCGCCGTCCCCGCGTCGGACCCGAGGCGGGCCGCGAGGCCTGCCGCGGTCGGTGCCTCGAACAGGGCGCGCAGCGACAGTTCGACCCCGAACACGGCCCGCACCCGGCTCATCAACCGCACCGCGAGCAGCGAGTGCCCGCCGAGAGTGAAGAAGTCGTCATCGACGCCGACGTGGTCAAGCTCCAGGACCTCGGCGAACGCCAGGCACAGCAGCTCTTCCCGCACGTTCGCCGGGCCACGACCCGCCCCCGCCGCCGAGGCGAAATCCGGTGCCGGCAGCGCCCGCCGGTCCAGCTTGCCGTTCGCCGTCAGCGGCAGGCTCGCCATGCTCACGAACGCGGACGGCACCATGTAGTCCGGCAGCCGGTCCGCCACGTACTCCCGCAGCCCGTCAACCTCGCCCACGACGTAGGCGACGAGCCGCTTCTCCCCTGCCGTGTCCTGCCGTGCGATCACCGCTACCTGGGCGACCTGCCGGTGCCCGGCAAGGACGGCTTCGATCTCGCCCGGCTCGACCCGGAACCCGCGGATCTTCACCTGCTCGTCAGCGCGTCCGACGAACGCGAGCACACCCTCACCGGTCCACGACACGACATCGCCGGTGCGGTACATGCGAGCACCACCGGCGCGGTCGAACGGGTCGGCGACGAACCGCTCACCCGACAGCCCCGGCTGCCCGACGTAGCCACGGGCCAGCCCCGCGCCGGCGACGTACAGCTCACCGGCGACACCGACCGGCACCGGCTGGAGACGCTCGTCCAGGACGTAGGCATGGGTACCGGAGATCGGCGCGCCGATCGGGACACCGGCCGCGTCCTGCTGCCGGACCGCGTGCACGGCGGAGAACGTGGTGTTCTCGGTGGGTCCGTAACCGTTCGACAGCCGGAGGCTCGGGTTCGCCGCAAGCACCGTCTGGCAGGTTGCCGGCGACAGGACGTCACCACCGGCGAGAAGGTGCCGGACCGGAGCGAGGACCGACACGTCCGCGGCGACCACCTGGTCGAACCAGCCGGCGGTCATCCACAACGTCCCCACCTCATGCTCGGCCAGGAACCCGCCCAGCTCCGCCGTGGACATCGCGCCGGACGGCGCAACCGCGAGGGTCGCGCCGTTGAGCAGCGCACCCCAGATCTCGAACGTCGCCGCGTCGAACGACGCCGACGCCAGATGCCCCACGACATCCCCGACACCCACCTCGAAGAAGCTGGCGTCCCGAACGAGCCTCACGACGGCCCGGTGCGGCACGGCAACGCCCTTCGGGGTGCCCGTCGAACCCGACGTGTACATCACGTACGCGGCATTGCCGCCACTCACTGCCGGCAGCTCCGCCACAGCGTTCGCCACCGCCGACACCACCCGACGCTCGTCCAGGGCGATCGACCGGAACCGGCCCGACGGCAGCTCGTCGAGCACATCCTCCAAACCGAGCAGCACCGCGGCCCGGGCGTCGGCCAGCATGAACCGGATCCGCTCCACCGGCAGCTCAGGATCAACAGGTAGGTACGCACCGCCGGCCTTCACGACCGCCAGGAGCGCCACGATCAGGTCCGCGCCGCGGGGTAGGCAGACCCCGACCACCGACTCGGCACCGACGCCCGCACCGCGCAGGTATGCGGCCAGACGGTTCGACCGCTCATTCAGCTCGGCGTAGGACAGTGCCACATCACCGGCCAGCGCCACCGCGTCCGGGGAGGCCGTAGCCTGGGCCGCGAACAGCTCAGCCAGCGACACGTCCGGAGTGCGGACCGTCAGATCGTTCCACCCGTACACCACCTGCTCACGCTCGACGGAGTCCAGGAGGTCCACAGTGGACACGGCCGCGGACGGGTCCGACAGGACGGCCTCGAGCACCCGGACCCACCAGCGGGCGATCGACGCGACCGTCCCCGCCTCGAACAGGTCGGCGGAGCCGGTCAGCATGCCCCACATACCGGCGGCGGCGCCGTCGGTGTCGAACGTCTCGACCACGTTCCAGTCGAGGTCGAACTTCGCGACGGTCATCTCGGCAGCGGCCGCCGAGTCGCCGGCGTGGACGCCGGGCAGGTCGAGGGCCGCTTCGGTGTTGTTCTGGACGGTCAGCATCACCTGGAAGAGCGGGTGCCGGGCGAGCGACCGGACCGGCGACAGCTCCTCCACCAGCCGCTCGAACGGCACGTCCTGGTGCTCGAACCCGGCCAGCGACGCCTCCCGCACCCGGCCCAGCAACTCCGCGAACGTCGGATCCCCGGACACGTCCGTCCGCATGACGAGCGTGTTCACGAAGTAGCCCACGAGATCGTCCAGAGCCTGGTCGGTCCGGCCGGCAACCGCGGCACCGATCGGGACGTCCGTCCCCACGCCGAGCTTCGACAGCAGCACCCCGAGCCCGGCCTGCAGCAGCATGAAGACGGTGACGCCCTGGGCGCGGGCGAGGTCGAGGAGCCGGGCGTGCAGGTCGGCCGGCAGGTGGACGGGCACGACGTGCCCGCGGTGGGTGGCGACGGCGGGGCGGCGCCGGTCGGCGGGGAGGGTCAGCTCCTCGGGCAGGTCGGCGAGGGCCTGCCGCCAGTACGTCACCTGCCGCGAGATGACGCTGTGCGGGTCGTCCTCGGACCCGAGGAACTCGCGCTGCCAGAGGGCGTAGTCGGCGTACTGCACCGGCAGCGGATCCCACGCGGGGGCCCGCCCGGCGAGGCGGGCCTGGTAGGCCGTCGACAGGTCGGCGGCGAGGGGCCCCATCGACCAGCCGTCGCCGGCGATGTGGTGCATGACGACGACGAGGGTCCGCTCGCCGGTGCCGTCGGCGAACAGCCACGCGCGGATCGGGACGTCCGCGGCGAGGTCGAACGCGTGCTGTGCGGCCGCTTCGACGGTCGCCGCGAGGTCGGCGGGCGGCACGTCGGCGAGCTGGAGCTGCCAGTCGAGGTCCGCCAGCGGGATCACCCGCTGATAGGGGCGCCCGTCGACGGCCGGGAAGACAGTGCGGAGCACTTCGTGCCGGCCGAGGACGTCGCGGAGCGCGGCGCCGAGCGCGGCCGCGTCGACGTCGCCGGAGAGCGCGAGGACCATCGGGACGTTGTGGGTGGCGCTGGGGCCTTCGAGCTGCCGGAGGAACCAGAGCCGCTGCTGGGCGAATGACAGCGGGACGCGTTCGGGCCGCTCCCACGGCACGAGGGCCGACCGGGCCGCTCCGGCGCCGGACAGCCGCTCGGCGAGCCCGGCGGGGGTCGGGACCTCGAACAGGGTGCGGATGGACAGGTCGATGTCGAGGGCGGCGCGGACGCGGCTGATCAGGCGGACGGCGAGGAGCGAGTGGCCGCCGAGTGCGAAGAAGTCGTCGTCGACCCCGACGGCGTCGACGTCGAGGACCTCGGCGAACGCCTGGCAGAGTGCTTCTTCGCGGGCGTTGGCCGGGGCGCGCCGTGAGCCGGTGGCAGTGACGTCGGGGGCGGGCAGGGCCTTGCGGTCGAGCTTGCCGTTGACGGTCAGCGGCAGCGCGTCGAGGACGACGAACGCGGACGGCACCATGTACTCCGGCAGTCGCGTCGCCGCGAACTCCCGCAACTGCCCGGCCGACCCGACGACGTAGGCGACGAGCTGCTGGCCGTCGCGGACCGTCACCGCGACCCGGTCGACGTCCGGGTGGGCGGCGAGGACCGCCTCGATCTCGCCGGGTTCGATCCGGAACCCGCGGATCTTCACCTGCTCGTCCGCGCGACCGACGTAGACGAGGTTCCCGTCCACGGTCCACCGCACGACGTCACCGGTCCGGTACAGCCGTCCGGCGCCGAACGGGTTCGCGACGAACCGCTCCGCCGTCAGCCCGGCACGGCCGGCGTATCCGCGCGCCAGACCGGCACCCGCCACGTACAGCTCGCCGGCGACGCCAGGCGGGACGGGCTGGAGGTGACCGTCGAGCACGTAGGCCTGGGCGTTGAGGATCGGCCCGCCGATGGTCGGCACGTCACCGGCGGCGAGCGGCCCGGACATCGACGCGCACACCGTCGTCTCGGTCGGGCCGTACGCGTTCACGAACCGCCGGCCCGGCGCCCACCGGGCGACCAGGTCGGCACTGAGCGCCTCACCCGCGGACACGACCGTCGACACCGACGCCAGGTCGGCCGGGTCGAGGACGGCGAGGACAGCCGGCGGCAGCGTCACGTGCGACACCGCGAAGCGGTCGATCGCCTCGGTGAGACCCGCTCCCGGCAGCAGCTCGTCCGCCGGCGCGACGACCAGCGCGGCGCCCGAGCACAACGACACGAACATCTCGGCGGTCGCCGCGTCGAACCCGACCGACGCGAACTGGAGCACCCGGCTGCCCTGGGTGAGCGCGAACCGCTCGGCCTGCGCCGCGACCAGGCTGGCCAGGCCCGCGTGGGTGACGACGACGCCCTTCGGCGTCCCCGTCGACCCCGACGTGTAGATGACGTAGGCCGCGTTCCCAGGGACCGACCGGACGGCGACGGGTTCGCCGGGCAGGCGGGCGACCGACGCGGCGACCCGGGTGTCGTCGAGGGCGATCGACCGGACCCGGCCGGCGGGCAGCTCGTCGAGGATGTCCTCCTCGCCGAGGACGACGGCGGCGCGGGCGTCGGCGAGCATGAACCGGATGCGTTCGGCCGGCAGCCCGGGGTCGATCGGCAGGTACGCGCCGCCGGCCTTCGACACGGCGAGCAGCGCGACGATCAGGTCCGCGCCGCGGGGCAGGCACACGCCGACCACGGACTCGGTGCCGATGCCGAGGCCGGTCAGGTAGCGGGCGAGCCGGTTCGCGCGGGCGTCCACGTCCGCGAACGACAGCTGCCCGCCGTCGACGATGACCGCAGGCGCGTCCGGGGTCCGCTCGACCTGCGCGGCGAACAGCTCCGGGAGCGTCGCCGCCGCGACGCCGGCCGCCGTGTCGTTCCACCCGCCGAGGACCCGGTCGCGTTCGCCGGCGTCCCACACGTCGACCGCCGACACCCGCGCCGACGGGTCGGTGAGGACCGCCTCGAGGACCCGCAGCCACCGCTGGCCGATCGCGGCGACCGTCGCGCCGTCGAACAGGTCGGCCGAGCCGGTCAGCACGCCGTGCAGCCCGGCCGGGGCGCCGTCGGCGTCGACCGTCTCGCCGATGTTCAGGTCGAGGTCGAAGCGGGCGGCCGACACCGACTCGGCGGCCGCCGCGTGCCCGCCGACGGCGAGGCCGGGTAGGTCGAGGACGGCGCCGGCGTTGTTCTGGACCGTCAGCATGACCTGGAACAGCGGGTGGCGGGACGGTACACGGGCCGGCGCCAGCTCCTCGACGAGCCGGTCGAACGGCACGTCCTGGTGCTCGAACCCGGCCAGGGACGTCTCCCGCACCCGGGCCAGCACGTCGGCGAACGTCGGGTCGCCGGACAGGTCGGTCCGCATCACCAGGCTGTTGACGAAGAAGCCGACGAGATCGTCGAGCGCCTGGTCGGTCCGGCCGGCGGTGGCGGCGCCCATCGGGATGTCGGTGCCCGCGCCGAGCTTCGACAGCACGATCGCCAGGGACGCCTGCACGACCATGAACATGGTGACGCCGTGCTCGGCGACGACGTCCCGTAGGCGCGCGTGCAGGTCCGCGGGCACCTGGCACTCGACCTCGTGCCCGCGGTGGGTCGGCACGGCGGGGCGCGGCCGGTCCGCCGGCAGGCCGAGCTCGGCGGGCAGGCCGGCGAGCGCCTGCCGCCAGTAGGCGATCTGCCGCGTGATGAGGCTGTCCGGGTCGGACTCGTCGCCGAGGAGCTCGCGCTGCCACAGGGTGTAGTCGGCGTACTGGACGGGCAGCGGCTCCCAGTCGGGTGCCTGGCCGGCGCGCCGGGCCGTGTAGGCGGTGGAGAGGTCGCGGGCGAGCGGTCCGGTCGACCAGGCGTCGCACGCGATGTGGTGCACGACGACGACGAGGACGTGGTCGTGCCGGCCGGCGGAGATGAGCCGGGCCCGGATCGGCAGCTCCGTCGTGAGGTCGAACGCGCATTCGGCGGCCGCGTCGACGGCGGGCTGCAGGTCCGCCGGGGCGACCTCGGCGACGTCCAGGGCCCAGCCGGTGTCCTCGACGGGGAGGATCCGCTGGTACGGCTGCCCGTCGACGGCGGGCAGCACCGTGCGCAGCACCTCGTGCCGGTCGAGGACGTCGCGCAGTGCCGCGTCGAGGGCGGCGCGGTCGACGTCGCCGGAGAGCCGCAGGACGACCGGGACGGTGTAGAGCGAACTCGGGCCTTCCAGCTGTTCCATGAACCACAGACGCTGCTGCGCGTACGACAACGGGATCATGAGAACTCCTTCGAGTTGCGCATCGGCCGCAGTGCCGGCCGGGTCGACTTGCGGTCGTCCATGTGTGCGGCCAGACCGGCGACGGTCGGGGTTTCGAACAGCGTCCGGATCGACAGGTCGGCGTCGAGGGCGGCGCGGACCCGGCTGATCAGGCGGACGGCGAGCAGGGAGTGCCCGCCGAGGGCGAAGAAGTCGTCGTCGACGCCGACCTCGTCGAGGCCGAGGACCTCGGCGAACGCCTGGCAGAGCGCTTCCTCGCGGGCGTTGGAGGGGCCGCGGCGCGGCCCGGCGGTGACGTCCGGAGCGGGCAGCGCGGCCCGGTCGAGCTTGCCGTTGACGGTCAGCGGCAGGGCGTCCAGGCCGACGACGTGGGCGGGGACCATGTATGCGGGGAGGCGTTCCGCGACGAACGCGCGCAGTTCGGCGGAGTCGGCGGCGCCGACGACGTAGGCGACGAGCTGCTGCCCGTCGCGGACCGTCACCGCGACCCGGTCGACGTCCGGGTGGACGGCAAGGACCGCCTCGATCTCGCCGGGCTCGACCCGGAACCCGCGGATCTTCACCTGCTCGTCCGCGCGACCGACGTAGACGAGGTTCCCGTCCACGGTCCACCGCACCACGTCACCCGTGCGGTACAGCCGTCCGGACCCGAATGGGTTCGCCACGAACCGCTCCGCCGTCAGCCCGGCACGGCCCGCGTACCCACGCGCCAGACCCGCACCCGCCACGTACAGCTCGCCCGCGACCCCCGGCGGCACCGGCTGAAGGCGGTCGTCGAGGACATAGGCCTGAGCGTTGAGGATCGGCCCACCGATCGACGGCACCGCATCCGCCGTCAACGGCTGCGACATGGCGGCACAGACCGTCGTCTCCGTCGGACCGTACGCGTTCACCAGCCTGCGCCCCGGCGCCCACCGGGCGACCAGATCGGCGCTCAGCGCCTCACCCGCGGACACGACCGTCGACACCGACACCAGATCTGCCGGATCGAGCACGGCGAGAACCGCCGGCGGCAGCGTCGCGTGCGACACCTCGAACCGGCCGATCAGCTCCACCAGACCGGCACCCGGCAGCAGCTCCTCGGCCGGTGCGACCACCAGCGCGGCACCCGAACACAGCGACACGAAGATCTCCGCCGTCGCCGCGTCGAACCCGGCCGACGCGAACTGCAGCACCCGGCTCCCCGGCGCCAGCGCGAACCGCTCCGCCTGCGCCGCGACCAGGCTCGCCAGACCCGCGTGGGTGACGACGACGCCCTTCGGCGTCCCCGTCGAACCCGACGTGTAGATGACGTACGCCGCGTGCGACGGGTGGGCCACGGCCGGCAGGGCCGTGTCCGGCAGCCGCGGGTCGGCGGGGATCGTGGACGCGTCGAGCACGACGGTGGCGTAGGCGTCGGCGAGCATGAACTGGGTCCGCTCGACCGGCAGCCCGGGGTCGATCGGCAGGTACGCGCCGCCCGCCTTCGACACCGCAAGGAGCGCGACGACGAGGTCCGCGCCGCGGGGCAGGGACACGCCGACCACGGTCTCGGGTCCGACGCCGAGGCCGGTCAGGTGCCGGGCGAGCCGGTTGGACCGCGCGTCGAGGTCGGCGAACGACAGCGACACGCCGTCGCCGACGACCGCGGGGGCGTCCGGGGTCCGCCGTACCTGCGCCGCGAACAGCTCCGGCAGCGTCGCCGGCGGGAGGTCGGCCGTCGTGTCGTTCCACGCGTGCAGGACGTGGTCGTGTTCGGCCGGCTCCCACACGTCGACCGCCGACAGCCGCACGGCCGGGTCGGTGAGGACCGAGGCGAGGACCCGCAGCCACCGCCGGCCGATGGTGGTCACCGTCGCGGCGTCGAACAGGTCCGCCGCCCCGGTCAGCGCCCCGTGCAGCCCGGCCGGTGCGCCGTCGGCGTCGAACGCCTCACCGAGGTTCAGGTCGAGGTCGAAGCGGGCCGCCGATACGGTCCCGGCGTCCGCGGTGTGCCCGCCGACCGCGATCCCGGGCAGGTCGAGGGCGGCGTCGGCGGTGTTCTGGACGGTCAGCATGACCTGGAACAGCGGGTGGCGGGCCAGGGACCGGGCCGGGGCGAGCTCCTCGACGAGCCGTTCGAACGGCACGTCCTGGTGCTCGAACCCGGCGAGGGTGGTCTCCCGCACCCTGGTCAGGACGTCGGTGAAGGTCGGGTCGCCGGTCAGGTCGACCCGCAGGACGAGGCTGTTGACGAAGAAGCCGACGAGGTCGTCGAGCGCCTGGTCGGTGCGGCCGGCGGTCGCCGCACCGATCGGGATGTCCGTCCCGGCGCCGAGCCGCGCCAGCAGCACCCCGAGCGCCGCCTGCATGACCATGAACACGGTGACGCTGTTGCCCCGGGCGACGTCCAGCAGCCGGGCGTGCAGGTCCGCCGGGACGGTCACCGGCTCCCGATGGCCCTGGTGCGTCGGCGCCGCCGCGCGGGGCCGATCGGCCGGGAGGGTGAGCTCTTCCGGCAGCCCGGCGAGGGCCTGCCGCCAGTAGCCGACCTGCCGGGCGATCCGGCTGTCCGGGTCCTCCTCGTCGCCGAGGAGGTCCCGCTGCCAGAGCGCGTAGTCCGCGTACTGGACCGGCAGCGGCTCCCAGACGGGCGCCTGTCCGGCGGTGCGGGCGGCGTACGCCGACGACAGGTCGGCGGCGAGCGGGCGGGTCGACCAGCCGTCGCCGGCGATGTGGTGGACGACGACGACCAGGACGTGCTCGTCCGTGCCGGTGCTGAACAGCCAGGCGCGGACCGGCACATCGGCGGCCAGGTCGAACCGGTGCTGTGCCGCCGCCGTCACGGCCGCCGGGAGGTCGGCCGCGGCGATGTCGGCGACGTGGAGCTGCCGGCCGAGGTCGCCGGCGGGGAGCACGAGCTGGTGCGGCCGGCCGTCGACGGCGGGGAACACGGTGCGCAGCGACTCGTGCCGGCCGATGACGTCGCGGAGCGCCGCGTCGAGGGCCGCCGGGTCGATGTCGCCGGTCAGGCCGAGGACGTCGGTGATGTTGTACGTCGCGCTGGGGCCTTCCAGCTGCCACAGGAACCACAGCCGCTGCTGCGCGTAGGACAGCGGGACGAGGTCCGGCCGTTCCCGTGGCGCGAGCGCCGGCCGGGGGCTCTCCGTGCCGGCGCGCAGCCGCCCGGCGAGGCGGGCCGGTGTCGGCGCCTCGAACAGGGTCCGCAGCGGCAGTTCGACGCCGAGGACGGCCCGGACGCGGCTCGCCAGCCGCGCGGCGAGCAGCGAGTGCCCGCCGAGGGCGAAGAAGTCGTCGTCGACGCCAGCCGTCGGGAGCCCGAGGACGTCGGCGAACGCCTGGCAGAGCAGCTCCTCGCGGACGTCGGCGGGGCGGCGCCCGGCGGTGCCGTCGAACCGGGGCTCGGGCAGCGCCTTGCGGTCGAGCTTGCCGTTGACGGTCAGCGGCAGCTCGTCCAGGGTCACGAACGCGGCCGGCACCATGTACTCCGGCAGCCGCCCCGCCACGAACTCGCGCAGGCCGTCTTCGCCGCCGACGACGTAGGCGACGAGCCGCTCCTCGCGGAGCAGGACCACCGCCTGCGAGACGCCAGGGTGCCGCTGCAGCACGGCCTGGATCTCGCCCAGCTCGACCCGGAACCCGCGCAGCTTCACCTGCTCATCGACCCGGCCGAGGAAGACGAGCTGCCCGTCGACCGTCCACCGCACAAGGTCGCCGGTACGGTACAACCGTCCGGACCCGAACGGATCCGCGACGAACCGCTCCGCGGTCAGCTTCGGCCGGTTCAGATAGCCACGCGCCAATTGCGTGCCGGACAAGTACAGCTCACCCGCCACACCAACCGGCACCGGCCGCAGGCGATCGTCCAGGACATACGCGCGGACGTTCGCCATCGGCCCGCCGATCGGCACCACGTCCCCGGGGGCGCACTCCGCCGACGTGACCGTGATGGCGGTCTCGGTCGGCCCGTACGTGTTGTACAGCCGCGCGTCCGGCAGCACCTGGAGGAACCGGTCGCGGACCGCGGCGGTCAGCTCCTCGCCACCGCTGAGCACGTGCCGCAGCGACCCGCACTCCACAGTGGACGGCTCGTCGAGCATCGCGCGCAGCAGCGACGGCACGAACTCCGCGTACGTGACCCCCTCGTCGCGGATCAGCCCGGCGAGGTAGGAGGGTTCGCGGTGGCCGCCGGGCCGGGCCACCACCAGGGTGGCGCCGATCGTCAGGGGCAGGAAGAGCTCCTCGACCGACACGTCGAAGCTCGCCGGGGTCTTGTACAGGACCCGGTCGGACGGGCCGAGCCCGTAGTCGGCGGCGAGCCACCGCAGCGTGTTCACGACGGCCGCGTGGGTGACGACGACGCCCTTGGGGGTGCCTGTCGACCCGGACGTGTAGATGACGTACGCCGGGCTGTCGGGCAGGACCTCGGCCTCGTGCCAGTCGGCGTCGGGGGCGTCCACGTCGGACAGGACGATCCGGGCGGCGGCGTCGGCGAGCATGAACTCGACCCGTTCGGCCGGCAGGTCGAGGTCGATCGGCAGGAACGCGGCGCCGGCCTGCACCACCCCCAGGGTCGCCACGATCAGGTCGAGGCCGCGGGGCAGCTGGACCGCCACCACCGTCTCCGGTCCGGCGCCGAGCCGGCGCAGGTGCGCGGCGACCCGGCCGGCGCGGGCGGCGAGGTCGGCGTAGGTGACTTCGACGCCGTCGAAGACGACCGCGGCCGCGTCGGGGTCGCGGGCGACCTGCTCGGCGAAGAGGCCGGGCAATGTGGCGGGTGGCCACCCGGCGGCGGTGTCGTTCCACCCGGTGAGGACCTGGCGGCGTTCGCCGGCGTCGAGGATGTCCACTGTGGAGATCGGTGCCGTCGGGTCGGCGAGGACCGCTTCGAGGGCCCGCACGACGCGCGCCGCCAGCGTGCTGACGGTCCCGGCGTCGAACAGGTCGGTGGAGCCGATGAGCTGGCCGCGCAGCCCGCCGGTCGTCTCCTCGACGGTCAGGTCGAGGTCGAACGTCGTCGTGACCGTGCGCGGCGGCCCGGCGACCGCCGGCGCCGCTTCTCCGCCGACGCGCACGCCGGGCAGGTCGAGGACGGCGGCGGCGGTGTTCTCGACCGCCAGCATGACCTGGAAGAGCGGGTTGCGGGACAGCGACCGTGCCGGCGCCAGCTCCTCCACCAGCAGCTCGAACGGCACGTCCTGATTACTCAACGCCGACAGACCGGACTCCCGCACCCGGCCCAACAACTCCACGAACGTCGGATCCCCCGACAGATCCGTCCGCATCACAAGCGTGTTGACGAAGAAACCGACCAGATCATCCAAACCCTCATCGGTACGACCGGCGACCACCGTCCCGATCGGCACATCCCGACCCGCACCCAACTTCGACAGCACCACCCCGAACACAGCCTGGAACACCATGAACAACGTCACGCCATACGCCCGCGCGAGATCCACCAGCCGCGCGTGCGTCCCGGCGGCCACTGTGAACGTGACCGCATGCCCCTGATAGCCGCTCGCCGCCGGCCGCGGACGGTCGAACGGCAACGCCAGCTCCAGCGGCGCACCCGCCAACGCCTCCCGCCAGAACGCCACCTGCCGCGACATCAGACTCTGCGGGTCGTCCCGGTCGCCGAGCAGCTCCCGCTGCCACAGGGCGTAGTCGGCGTACTGCACCGGCAGCGGGGTCCAGGTGGGCGCCGACCCGCCGGTGCGTGCCGCGTACGCCGCCGACACGTCTCTGGCGAGGGGGCCGGTCGACCAGCCGTCGCCGGCGATGTGGTGGACGAGGACGACCAGGACCCGCTCATCGGTGCCGTCGCCGACCAGGCTGGCCCGGATCGGCAGGTCGGCGGCCAGGTCGAAGGTGTGCCGCATGGCCGCCGCCACCGCCTCGGCGCGGTCCGCCGGCGCGACGTCCGCCAGGTGCAGCCGCCACCGCAGGTCGGCGGGCGCGATCACGTGCTGGTAGGGGCGGCCGTCGACGGCGGGGTAGACGGTGCGCAGCACCTCGTGCCGGCCGATCACGTCCCGCAGCGCCGCGTCGAGCGCCGCGGTGTCGACGGCGCCGCTCAGGTGCAGCACCATCGCGATGTTGTAGGTCGTGCTCGGACCTTCGAGCTGCTCGATGAACCAGAGGCGCTGCTGCGCGTGCGACAGCGGCATCCGCTCGGGCCGTTCCCGCGGCGTCAGCGCCGGCCGGCCCGCCGGGGCGCCCGGCAGCCCGGACGCCAGCCGGGCCGACGTCGGCGCGTCGAACAGCGCCCGCAGCGGCAGCTCGACCCCGAAGACCGCCCGGACCCGGCTGATCAGGCGGACGGCGAGCAGCGAGTGCCCGCCGAGGGCGAAGAAGTCGTCGTCGACCCCGACGGCGTCGAGGCCGAGCACCTCGGCGAACGCCAGGCAGAGCAGCTCCTCCCGGACGCCGGCCGGGGCCCGGCCGCTGCCGGCGACAGCCGCGAAGTCCGGTGCGGGCAGGGCCTTGCGGTCGAGCTTGCCGTTCGGGGACAGCGGCAGCGCGGCCACGACGACGACGGCGGCGGGCACCATGTACTCCGGCAGCCGCTCCGCGACGAACTCCCGCAGCCCGTCCGCCTCGCCGACGACGTAGGCGACGAGACGCTTCTCCCCGGCGGCGTCCTCCCGGGCGATGACGGCGACCTGCGCCACCCGCGGGTGCGTGGCGATCACGGCCTCGATCTCGCCCGGCTCGATCCGGAACCCGCGGATCTTCACCTGCTGGTCGGCGCGGCCGACGAAGGCCAGCTCACCGTCGCCGGTCCACCGGACGACGTCGCCGGTCCGGTACAGCCTGCCGCTGCCGGACGGGTCGAACGGGTCGGCGACGAACCGCTCCGCGGTCAGGGCCGGGCGGTTGACGTACCCGTGCGCCAGTTGTGTGCCGGCGACGTACAGCTCGCCGGGGACACCGGCCGGCACCGGCTGGAGACGGTCGTCGAGCACGAACAGCCGGCTGTTGGCCGCCGGCCGCCCGAACGGCACGACCGCGCCGCCGGCCGCCCGCCGCACGTCGACGGTGCCGGCGGCGACCATCACCGCCGCCTCGGTCGGCCCGTACGTGTTGACGAGGTCCCGCCCGGCCGACCACACCGCGGCCTGCCGCGCCGAGATCGCCTCGGCGCCGACCACGAGCCGGCGGACGGACGCCAGGTCCTGCGGCGTCAACGCCTCCAGCAGGCTCGGCACCACGCTGGTGATCTCGACCCGGGCGGACGCGACGAGGTCGCGCAGCAGCGCCATGTCGGCGCGCTCCGCCGCCGTCGCGACGACGAGGCGGGCGCCGGCCGTCAGCGTGACCGCCAGGTCGAGGACCGAGGCGTCGAAGCTGAACGACGCGAACTGCAGCACCCCGGCACCGGACGCGACCCCGAACACCGGCCGGAACGCCGCCGCGGAGTTCGCCAGCGCCGCGTGCGACACCGCGACACCCTTCGGCGTCCCGGTCGACCCGGACGTGTAGATGAGGTACGCGACCCGCTCCGCCGGCAGCCGGTCGGGCAGCGCCGCGTCCGCGGCGGGGGTGTCGTCGTCGAGGACCACCACCGACGCGATCCCGGTCAGCGTCCCGGACAGCGCCGCGGCGGTCGGCCGGTCGGTCAGGACGCACACCGGCGCGGCGTCGGCGACCATGAAGGCGATCCGGTCCGCCGGGTAGCCGGGGTCGATCGGCAGGTAGGCGCCGCCGGCCTTCCACACGGCGAGGATCGCCACGACCATGTCGGCGCCGCGTGGCAGGCACAGCCCGACCACGGACCCGGGCCGCACGCCCCGCGCGGCGAGGGACCGGGCGAGCCGCCCGGCCCGGCGCTCCAGCTCCCGGTACGTCACCGCGACGCCGTCGCACAGCACCGCCGTCGCGTCCGGGGTCCTGGCCGCCTGCGCCGCGATCTGCTCCGGCACCGTTTCGGACGGGATCGCCGCCGCCGTGTCGTTCCACCCGGCCAGGACCCGGTCGACGGTCACGGCGTCCAGGACGGGCACCGCCGGCAGCGGGGTCGGCACGCTCGACTCGAGGGCGGTCACCAGGCCGGTGACCGCGGTGGCCAGCATCGCGAGGACGGCGTCGGGGTCGATCCCGGCGGTGGCCTCCACGACCAGCCCGAAGCCGTCGCCGATGTCGTCGACGGCGACCGACAGCGGGTAGCTGGTCCGCTCACGCAGCAGCAGGTGTGTGACGCCGCTGTCGGGCTCGCCGGTCTGCGCGGTGCCGCGGGTGTTGTGCCGGTAGTTGAACAGCGTCGTGAACAGCGGGACGTCGGCCGGCACGCCACTCGCCCGCTGGGCGACGGCGAGCGGGGTGTGTTCGTGTTCGAGGAGCCCGGCGAGCTGCGCGCGCATGGCGGCGACGGCACCGGCGGCGTCGAGGTCGCCGGTCTGGACCCGCACCGGCAGGGTGTTGATGAACAGGCCGGGGACCCGGTCGGCGCCGGCGCCGGCGTTCATCCGGCCGAACAGCAGCGTCCCGAAGACGACGTCGTCGCGGGCCGCGATCACGGCGAGTACCCGCGACCAGGCGACGTGCATGACGGTGGCCGGGCTGGCGCCGAGCCGACGGGACACGTCCCGCAGCCGGGCGCCGACGCCGGGGTCGAGGTCGGCGTGCGCGATGGCGATCGCGGTGCCGTCGCCCCGCACGTCGGTGACCCCGAACGCCACGGTGGGCTCGTCGACGCCCGCCAGGACGTCGCGGAAGTGTGCCTCGTGGGCGCCGCGGGCGAGGGCGGCCCGGGCCTGGGCGACGAAGTCGCGGAACGGCAGCGGCGCCGTCAGCTCCGCGGCCCAGCCGGCGAGGATCGCCCGCACCTCCGTGTAGACGGTCTGCGCCGCGGTGTGGTCCTCCACCAGGTGGTGGATGCGCACCATCGCCAGCCACCGGCCGCCGTCCGTCTCGGCGGTGTGCACGTCGACGAGCGGCGCGCGGCCGAGGTCCATCGCCAGCCCGACCGCCGCCACCAGGTCCTCGGCGCCGGTCGTGCCGCCGACCTCGGTGACGGGCAGGGTCGCCGTCCGCCACACGACCTGGACCGGTTCCCGCAGCCCGGACCACACCACCGAGGTACGGAAGACGTCGTGCCGGTCGACGACCTGCTGCAGCGCTGCGGTGAACGCGTCGAGGCGGGCCCTGTCCGGCAGTTCGAAGACCCGGGCGACGGCGTAGACGTCGTCGCCGCCGTCGGCCAGGAGGTGGTGGAACAGGATCCCTTCCTGCAGCGGTGCGAGGGGGTAGATGTCGGCGATGTTGGCCGCGCCGCCGTCGACGGTGCCGGCGACGGCATCGATCTCCGCCTGGCTCAGGTCGACCAGGGACAGCATGTCCGGGGTGATGCGTTGCGCGCCGTCCGGGATCCGGTTCGGCGGCACGGCGACGGCCGGGGCGGCGGCGGTCGCGGCCAGCCCGGCGGGGGTCGGCGCGTCGAACAGGCGGCGGACGGAGACCTGGACGCCCTGGACGCGGAGCCGTTCGACGAGCCGGACGGCGAGGAGCGAGTGCCCGCCGAGGGTGAAGAAGTTGTCGTCGACGCCGACCGCGCCGACGCCGAGGACGTCGGCGAACGCCTGGCAGAGCAGCTCCTCGCGGACGTTCGCCGGGCCGCGGCCGGAGCCGCCCTCGAAGTGCGGTGCGGGGAGCGCCTTGCGGTCGAGCTTGCCGTTGACCGTGAGCGGCAGCGCGTCCAGGGTCACGAACGCGGCCGGCACCATGTACTCCGGCAGCCGCCCCGCCACGAACTCCCGCAGCCCGTCCGTGCCGCCGACGACGTAGGCGACGAGCCGCTCCTCGCGGAGCAGTACCACGGCCTGGGACACGGCCGGGTGCCGCTGCACGACGGTCTGGATCTCACCGAGCTCGATCCGGAACCCGCGCAGCTTCACCTGCTCGTCGGCCCGGCCGAGGAACACCAGTTGCCCATCGTCGGTCCAGCGCACCAGGTCGCCGGTGCGGTACAGCCGTCCGGGCCCGAACGGGTCCGCCACGAACCGCTCGGCGGTCAGCTTCGGCCGGTTCAGGTAGCCGCGGGCCAGTTGGGCGCCGCCCAGGTACAGCTCGCCCGCCACACCGACCGGCACGGGCTGCAGCCGGTCGTCGAGGACGTAGGCGCGGACGTTCGCCATCGGCCCGCCGATCGGCACCACCCCACCGGGTCCGCACTCCCCCGACGTCACGGTGATCGCTGCCTCGGTCGGGCCGTACGTGTTGTGGAGCCGGGCATCCGGCAGCACCTCGAAGAACCGGTCCCGGACGGCGGTGGTCAGCTCCTCGCCGCCACTGAGCACGTGCCGCAGCGACCGGCACTCCGCGGTCGACGGCTCCTCCAGGAGCGCCCGCAGCAGCGCCGGCACGAACTCCGCCGCCGTCACCCGCTGGTCCCGGATCAGGCCGGCGAGGTAGTCCGGCTCACGGTGACCGTCGGGGCGGGCGACCACCATCGTCGCGCCGAACGTCAACGGCAGGAACAGCTCCCAGACGGAGACGTCGAACCCGACCGGCGTCTTGAACAGGATCCGGTCGGACGAGCCGAGGTCGTACTCGTCCGCCAGCCACCGCAGCGTGTTCACCACCGCCGCGTGCGGCACGACGACACCCTTCGGGGTGCCCGTCGACCCGGACGTGTAGATGACGTACGCCGGGCTGTCGGGCAGCACCTCGATCGACCGGTAACCGGCAGCCGGCACGTCCACGTCGGACAGGACGATCCGGGCACCCGCGTCGGCGAGCATGAACCCGACCCGCTCCGCCGGCAGATCCAGGTCGATCGGCAGGAACGCCGCACCGGCCTTCACCACACCGAGGACCGCCACCACCAGGTCCACGCCCCGCGGCAGCCGTACACCCACGACCGACTCCGGACCGACGCCCAGACCCTGCAGGTAACCGGCGACCCGGTCGGACCGCGCGTCGAGGTCGGCGAAGCTCACCGACGTGCCCTCGAACACCACCGCGGTCGCGCTGGGGTCCCGGGCCACCTGGATGGCGAACAGCCCCGGCAGTGTCTCGGCCGACCCGGCGGTGGCGGTGTCGTTCCACTCCAGCAGCACCCGGTCGAGCTCGGCGGTGTCGAGCACCCCGATCTCCGCCAGGGGCGTCGGCGCGCCACGTTCCAGGGCGGCGACGAGCTGGCCGGCGGCCGTGTGCAGCATGCCGGCGACGGCCTGCGGGTCGATCGGCCGGGCGGCGTCGACGGTCACCGCGAGCCGGGTGCCGTCGTCGTCCACGGTCACGGTCAGCGGGTAGTTGGTCCGCTCGCGGAACAGGACCGTCCGGACGCCCTGGAATCCGCTCGATCTCGCGTCGCCGCCGGTGTTGTGCCGGTAGTCGAAGAGGGTGGCGAACAGCGGCGCGTCGCCCGGCACCTCGCTGACCCGCTGGGCGAGGGCGAGCGGGGCGTGCTCGTGTTCGAGGAGCCCGGCGAGCTGGCGCCGCATCGCGTCGACCGCCGCCGTGACGTCGAGATCGCCGGTGCGGACCCGGACCGGCAGCGTGTTGATGAACAGGCCCGGCACCCGGTCGGATCCGGCGCCGGCGTTCATGCGGCCGAACAGGACCGTGCCGAACACGACGTCGTCCCTGCCCGAGACGACGGCGAGGACCCGGGACCAGGCGACGTGCATGACCGTCGCGGGGCTGACCCCGCGCCGCCGGGCGACCTCCCGCAGCCGTGCCGTCAGTGCCGGGTCGACGCCCGTGCCGGCGCGCACGACGTCCGAGCCGTCCCCGCGGACGTCGCTGACCCCGAACGCCGCCGTCGGCTCCTCGACACCCGCCAGCAGCTCACGGAAGTACACCTCGTGCCGCCCATCCGCGAGCCCGGCCCGCGACTGCGCGACGAAGTCCCGGAACGGCAACGGATCCGGCAGCTCGTCGGCCCGCCCGGCAAGAACCGCGTCGATCTCACCGATCACCACATCGAGCGCCGTGTGGTCCTGCACCAGGTGGTGCACGCGCAACAATCCCAGCCAGTGTCCGGCGTCGGTCCGCGTGACGTGCAGGTCCAGCAGCGGCGCCCGGCCCAGGTCCATCGTCAGCCCGACGGCCGCCAGCAGCTCGTCAGCGCCCGTGGTGCCCTCGACCTCGGTCACCCGCAGCGTCGCGGCGCGCCAGACGACCTGCACCGGCTCCGGCAGCCCCGCCCACACGAACGACGTCCGGAGGATGTCGTGGCGGTCGACGACCCGCTGCAGCCCCGCGGCGAACGCGTCGAGACGGTCGCGGTCCTCGAACTCGAGGACGAACGGCGTGACGTAGGTGTCTTCGCCGCCGTCGGCGAGCAGGTGGTGGAACAGCAGGCCTTCCTGCAGCGGGGCGAGCGGGTAGATGTCGGCGACGTTCGCCGCGCCGCCGTCGACGGTACCGACGACCGCATCGATCTGCGTCTGGCTCAGCTCGACGAGCGGCAGCATGTCCGGGGTGATGGTCCGCGCGCCGGCGGGGATCAGGTTCGCCGGCACGGTGACGGCCGCTCGAACAGCGACGCCCGCGAGCCCGGCCGGGGTCGGCGTGAGGAACAGCGCCTTCACCGACACCGAAACGCCGCGGACCCGCAGCCACTCGACCAGCCGCACCGCGAGCAGGGAGTGGCCGCCGAGGGTGAAGAAGTCGTCGTCGACCCCGACACCTCGGACGCCGAGGACCTCGGCGAACGCCTGGCAGAGCAGTTCCTCGCGGGCGTTGGCGGGGCCGCGCCCGGTCCCGGCCGTGAACTCCGGCGCCGGCAGCGCCTTGCGGTCCAGCTTGCCGTTGCGGGTGACCGGCAGCGCGTCGAGTGTCACGAACGCCGACGGCACCATGTACTCGGGCAGCCGCTCCGCCGCGAACTCCCGCAGCCCGTCGGCCGCGCCGACGACGTAGGCGACGAGCCGCTGATCCGCGGTCGCGACCACCGCCACCTGCTCGACGGCAGGGTGCGCGGCCAGGACCGCCTGGATCTCACCGGGCTCGATCCGGAACCCGCGGACCTTCACCTGCTCGTCCGCCCGGCCGAGATAGACGACGTCACCGTCGGCGGACCAGCGGACCACGTCACCGGTGCGGTACAGCCGCTCCCCGCTGCCGTACGGGTCGGCGACGAACCGCTCGCCCGTCAGACCAGGCCGACCCGCGTAGCCGCGGGCGATCTGGACACCCGCCAGATACAGCTCACCGGCGACACCCACCGGCACCGGGGCGAGCCGGTCGTCCAGGACGTAGACACGGGTGTTGAACACCGGCCTGCCGATCGGCACCACCGAAGAACCGTCCGGCCGCACCTCGAACTCCGTGACGTCCACGGACGCCTCCGTCGGGCCGTACAGGTTGAACAGGCCGACGCCCGGCAGCACCTCGAAGAACCGGTCGCGGACCGCGGTGCCGAGGGCCTCACCGGAGCAGATGACCCGCCGCAGCCCGGTGCACTCCGCCGACTCCGGATCGGCCAGGAACGCCTCCAGCATCGACGGGACGAAGTGGACGGTGTCGACGCGGTCATCGCAGATCAGCGCCGCGATGTAGGACGGGTCCCGGTGACCGCCGGGCTTCGCGATCACCATCGTCGCGCCCTGAATCAACGGCCAGAACAGCTCCCACACCGACACGTCGAACCCGAACGGCGTCTTGTGCAACACCCGATCGCCCGCTGCCAGCCCGAACCGGGACTGCATCCACACCAGACGGTTCACGATGCCCTCGTGCGGCACGACAACACCCTTGGGCAGACCGGTCGAGCCGGACGTGTAGATGACGTACGCAGCCTGAGCGGGCAGCACCTCGACGCCGGGATCGGTGTCCGGCCAGTCCTCAGCGGTGACGTCAGTCAGCACGCAGACGGCGTCTTCGCTCATGTACGCGACCCGCTCGGCCGGCAGATCCGGATCGATCGGCAGGTACGCCCCTCCTGCCTTCACCACCGCCAGCAACGCCACCACCAGGTCCACCCCACGCGGCAGGCACACACCCACCACGGCATCCGCGCACACACCCTCGGCGATCAACCGGCGCGCCAGACGATTCGCGCGGCGGTCCAGCTCCGCGTACGACACCGACGAACCCTCGAACACCAACGCCGGCGCATCCGGGGTCCGAGCCGCCTGCGCCGCGAACAGCGAGGGCAGCGTTGCCGCCGGCACGTCCGCGGCGGTGTCGTTCCACGCCCGCAGGACCAGGTCCAGCTCCGCCGGGTCCAGCACGCTCACCGCCGACACCGGCGCCGACGGGTCCGCCAGCAACGACGCCAGGACCCGCGCCCACCGCTCCCCCAGCACCGCCACGGACCCGGCGTCGAACAGGTCCGCCGACCCGATCAGCACGCCGTGCAGCCCCGCCGGGCGGCCGTCACCGTCGAACGCCTCGGTGACACTCCACTCGAGGTCGAACTTCGCCGCCGTGACCGCGGACGCCGGTCCGCCCTGACCGTCCACGCCGGCGCCGGGCAGGTCCAGGGTCGCGCCCGCGGTGTTCTGCACCGTCAGCATCACCTGGAACAGCGGGTGCCGGGCGAGGGAGCGGACCGGTGCCAGCTCCTCGACGAGCAGCTCGAACGGCACGTCCTGGTGCTCGAACCCCGCCAGGGTCGTCTCCCGCACCCGGGCGAGCAGCCCCGCGAACGTCGGATCGCCCGAGACGTCCGTCCGCACAACGAGCGTGTTGACGAAGAACCCGACCAGATCGTCCAAGGCCTGATCGGTACGCCCAGCGACGGCCGCGCCGATCGGGATGTCCGTGCCCGCACCCAGCTTCGACAGCAGCACCCCGAGACCGGCCTGCAGCAGCATGAAGACGGTCACGCCCTCCGCCCGCGCCACGGCGAGCAGCCGCGCGTGCGTGGCCGCGTCGAGCCGCACCGGGACCACGTGCCCGCGATACCCGGCGACGGCCGGACGGCGCCGGTCCGTGGGAAGGGTCAGCTCTTCCGGGGTCCCGGCGAGGGCATCGCGCCAGTAGGCGACCTGCCGGGCGATGACACTGTCCCGGTCGTCCTCGGACCCGAGCAGGTCACGCTGCCAGAGCGCGTAGTCGGCGTACTGCACCGGCAGCGGCCGCCACGCCGGGGCGTGACCGGCCAGCCGGGCCCGGTAGGCCGTGGAGACGTCGGCGGCGAGCGGGCCCCGGGACCAGCCGTCGCCGGCGATGTGGTGCACGACCACGGCGAGGACCGTCCGGCCGCCGCCGGTGAGCAGCCACGCCCGGATCGGCGGCTCGACGGCCAGGTCGAAGGCGTGCCCGACCGCCGCCTCGAGGTCGGCGACGTCGCCTCGATGGAGGTCCCAGTCGAGGTCCTCGACGGGGATCACGCGCTGCAGTGGCTCGCCGTCGACGGTCGGGAACACGGTGCGCAGCACCTCGTGCCGGCCGATCACGTCCAGCAGGGCGGCGGCGAGGGCGTCCGCGTCGACGTCGCCGGCGAGGCCGAGGACCATCGGAAGGTTGTACGTGGGGCTCGGCCCGTCGAGCTGCCCGAGGAACCACAGGCGGCGCTGCGCGTAGGACAGCGGCAGCCGGTCGGGCCGCTGGTGGGGCTCCAGCGCGGGACGGGCCGCCGCGGCGCCCGGCAGCCGGCGCGCGAGCCCGGCCGGGGTCGGCGCCTCGAACAGGGCGCGCAGCGGCAGCTCCACGCCGAAGACCGCCCGGACGCGGCTCGTCAGCCGCACCGCGAGCAGCGAGTGGCCGCCGAGGGCGAAGAAGTCGTCGTCCACGCCGACGGCGTCGATGCCGAGGACCTCGGCGAAGGCGAGACACAGCAGGGCCTCGCGGACGTCGGCGGGGCCGCGGCCGGTCCCGGCGTTCGCGGCGAAGTCGGGGGCCGGCAGCGCCTTGCGGTCCAGCTTCCCGTTCGGCGACAGCGGCAGCGCGGCGAGCACGACCACGGCGGCGGGGACCATGTACTCGGGGAGCCGCTCGGCGGCGAACCCGCGCAGCGTCGCCGGCAGGCCGGTGCTCCCGGCGGCGCCGTCGGCGGGCACGACGTAGGCGACGAGGCGCTTGTCGCCACCGACGTCCTCGCGGGCGACGACGGCGGCCTGGGCGACCCGCGGGTGCCCGACCAGGACCGCCTCGATCTCACCGGGTTCGATCCGGAACCCGCGGATCTTCACCTGCTGGTCGGCACGGCCGAGGTACACGAGTTCGCCGTCGGCGTTCCAGCGCACGACGTCGCCGGTCCGGTACAGCCGTCCGGGCCCGAACGGGTCGGCGACGAACCGCTCGGCCGTCAGTCCGGGCCGGTTCACGTACCCGCGCGCGACACCGCAACCGGCGAGGTACAGCTCACCGGCGACCCCGGCGGGCGCCGGCGTGAGGCGTTCGTCGAGGACGTACGCCCGGGCGCCGCCGATCGGCCGCCCGATCGGCGGGACGGAGCGGGTGGTCCCGTCGTCGTGCCATGCCGTGGCGTACACCGTCGCCTCGGTCGGGCCGTAGATGTTCGCGACGGCCGCGCCCGGCACGGCGGTCTTGATGGTGTCCAGGACCGGCGCCGACAGACCCTCCCCGGCCAGGACGATCGCGTCGGCGGAGACCGAGCCGACGACCGGCACCAGCGCCGACGGCACCGCGCTGACCAGGGTCACGTCGTCGATCGCGGTGTCCGCGAGCGCGAGGAGGTCGTCGACGACCCGGACCGACCCGCCGCAGCACAGCGGGCCCAGCAGCTCGAACACCGACACGTCGAAGCTCAGCGACGTCGCCGCCAGCACCCGCCCGAAGCGGTCGCCGAAGCGGGCGGCGGCCCAGGTCACCAGCGCCGCCACGGATCGCTGCTCGACCACGACGCCCTTCGGCACGCCGGTCGACCCGGACGTGTACATCACGTAGGCCGCGCACCCCGGGCCCGCGGCCACCGGCACCGGCCCGCCGGCGGTCGGCGGCAGGTCGTCGACGGCGATGACCGGGACGGCGGCGGCGTCGAGGGCGGGGAAGCCGGCCGCGGTGAGCACGCACACCGGTGCCGCGTCGGCGAGCATGAACGCGATCCGCTCCGCCGGGTACGCCGGGTCGACGGGCAGGTAGGCGCCGCCGGCCTTCCACACGCCGAGGACCGCGGCGACCATGTCCGCGCCGCGCGGCAGGCACAGCGCCACCACCGACTCGGGTCCGACGCCGGCGCCGGCGAGGGCCCGCGCCACCGTGTCCGCGCGGGCGTCCAGCTGCGCGTACGTGACGACGGCCGGGCCGCACAGCACCGCCGGCGCGTCCGGGGTCCGTGCCACCTGGGCGGCGAACAGTTGCGGGACCGTCGCGTCCGGCGCGGCGAACCCGGTGTCGTTCCACTGCCGCAGCAGGCGGTCCAGGTCGGGTCCGGCGAGGACGCCGACGGCCGGCAGCGGCAGCCCGGGGTTCTCGTCGAGGGCCGCCACGAGGTTGCCGACGGCGGTGCGGAGCATCCCGGCGACGGCGTCGGGCTCGATCGGCCCGACGGCGTCGACGACGATGCCGAACCCGGCGGGGTGGTCGTCGACCGACACGGTCAGCGGGTAGTTGGTGATGTCGCGGGAGTACAGCTTGCGGATGCCGGCGAACCCGCCGCCGTCCGGGTCGCCGCCGGCCTGGTACCGGTAGTTGAACAGGGTGGTGAACAGCGGCTCGTCGGCCGGGAGTGCGCTGGCCCGCTGGGCGGTGGTGAGCGGGGCGTGCTCGTGTTCGAGCAGTCCGGCGAGCTGGGTGCGCATCGCGGCGACGGCCCCGGCGACGTCCTGGCCGGCGGTGTCGACGCGGACCGGCAGCGTGTTGATGAACAGGCCGGGTGCGCGGTCGGCGCCCGCGCCGGCGTTCATCCGCCCGAACAGCACGGTGCCGAAGACGACGTCGTCGCGGTCGGCGACGACGGCGAGGAGCCGCGCCATCGCCACGTGCAGCAGCGTCGCCGGACTCGACCCGAGCCGCCGGGCGGCGTCGCGCAGCCGGGCCGAGACGGCGGGGTCGAGCTCCGCGTGGGCGCGCCGCATGCCGGTGCCGGCGCCGCGCACGTCGGTGACGCCGTAGGCGACGGTCGGCTGGTCGACGCCCTCGAGAAGGCCGCGGAAGAACGCGTCGTGGTCGCCGGTGGCGGCCGCGGACCTGGTCTGGGCGACGAAGTCGCGGAACGGGCGCGGCGCCGGCAGCGTCGCGGCCCGCCCGGACAGCACCGTCTGGATCTCACCGAGCACGACGTCGAGGGCGACGTGGTCCTGCACGACGTGGTGGCCGCGCAGCAGCCCCAGCCAGCGGCCGCCGGGTGCCTCGGCGACGTGCAGGTCCAGCAGCGGCGCCCGGCCCAGGTCCATCGACAGGCCGACCGCGGCGAGGAGGTCGTCGGCGCCGGCCGCCGGGCCGGTCTGCGTGACGGGCAGCGTCGCCGACCGCCACACGACCTGGACCGGTTCGCGCAGCCCGGACCACACGACGGAGGTGCGCAGCACGTCGTGCCGGTCGATGACCCGCTGCAGCGCGGCCGCGAACCGGTCGAGGCGGTCGCGGTCGGCGAACTCGAGGACCGTCGGCGCGACGTACACGTCGTCCTCGCCGCCGCCGGCGAGGAGGTGGTGGAACAGGATGCCCTGCTGCAGCGGGGCCAGGGGGTAGATGTCGGCGACGTTCGCCGCGCCGCCGTCGACGGTGCCGACGACGATGTCGATCTCCGCCTGGGTCAGGTCCGCGAGGGGCAGCATCTCCGGGGTGATGGCCGGCGCGCCGGTGGGGATCAGGTTGGCGGGGACCTCGGTCGCCGCCGTGCCGGCCGCCGCGGCGAGCCCGGCCGGGGTCGGCGTGAGGAACAGCGCCCGAACGGACACGGCCACACCGCGGACCCGCAGCCACTCGACGAGGCGGACGGCGAGCAGGGAGTGCCCGCCGAGGGTGAAGAAGTTGTCGTCGACGCCGACCGAGTCGAGGGCGAGCAGCTCGCCGAACGCCTGGCAGAGAATCTCCTCGCGGGCGTTCGCAGGTCCGCGGCCGGCGCCGCCCGCGAAGACCGGCTTCGGTAGTGCCCTGCGGTCGAGCTTGCCATTGGCGGTCAGCGGCAGCGCCTCGAGGACGACGACGACGGCGGGCACCATGTGCTCGGGCAGCCGCGCGGCGGCGTGCTCCCGCAGCGCCGCGCCGTCGGCGGTGCCGGTGACGTAGCCGACGAGGCGCCGGTCACCGGGGGTGTCCTCGCGGACGACGACCGTGGCCTGGCCGACCTGCGGGTGGCCGGCGAGGACGGCCTCGATCTCGGCGGGCTCGATCCGGAACCCGCGCAGCTTCACCTGCTCGTCGGACCGGCCGAGGTAGACCAGGTCCCCGCCGGCGGTCCAGCGCACGACGTCGCCGGTCCGGTAGAGCCGGCCACTGTCGCCACTGCCGAAGGGGTCGGCGACGAACCGGTTCGCGGTCAGGCCGGGCCGGCCGGCGTAGCCGCGGGCGACCTGGGCGCCGCCGATGTACAGCTCCCCGGCGACCCCGGCCGGCACCGGCCGCAGGCGCTCGTCGAGGACGTACAGGCGGGTGTTGGCGATCGGGCGGCCGATCGGCACGACGTCGCCGTCGATCGGCTGTCCCGCCGTCACGCGGTGCACGCAGCACCCGACGACGGTCTCCGTCGGACCGTACTCGTTGACCACCACCGAATCCGGTGCCCGGTCCAGCCACCGGCGGACCGGGCCCGCCGTCAGCGCCTCGCCGCCGACGACGAGGACCCGCGCGGCCGCCGGCACCGTGACCAGCTCGGCGAGCAGGGGCAGATGCGCCGGCACGACCTTGAGCACGTCGAACCCGGCGGTGGCGTTGACCAGGTCGGCGAGGGCCTCGGGCCCGCCTCCGGCGGCGACCACGACCGGCGACCCGGTGATGAGCGGCACGACGACGCTCGTCACGGTCAGGTCGAAGGCGAGCGAGGAGTGCAGGACCACGCCGCGGCCCGCCGGCCCGTACTCGGCGGCGGCCCATTGCGCGTAGTTGGTCAGGCCGCCGTGGGTGACGGCGACGCCCTTCGGGGTGCCGGTGGAGCCGGACGTGTAGATGACGTACGCGAGGTGGTCCGGCAGGATCCGCACCGCGGGGGCGCTGCCGGGCAGGCCGGCCAGGTCCGGGTCGTCGGGGTGCACGACCGGTACACCGGGCGCCGCCACGGGACCGTCGGACACGACGCAGACCGCGCCCGCGTCGGCGAGCATGAAGCCGATCCGCTCGGCCGGGAACGCCGGGTCGACGGGCAGGTAGGCACCGCCGGCCTTCCACACCGCCAGCAGCGCGACCACGACGTCGACGCCGCGGGGCAGGCACAGTCCCACGACCGAGTCGGGGCCGACCCCGGCGGCGGCCAGCCGGTGGGCGAGCCGGTTCGCGCGGGTGTCCAGGTCCACATAGGACAGTGCGACACCGTCGCGCACGACCGCGGCCGCGTCCGGGGTCCGCGCGACCCGCTCGGCGAACAGCGCGGGGACGAGGTCGGCCCGCAGCGGCGTCGCGGTGTCGTTCCAGCCGGTGAGGAGCAGGTCGCGCTCGGCCGGGTCGAGGACCTGCACCGCGGACAGCGGCAGCGCCGGGTCGGCGGCGACCGCCGCCAGGACCCGGACCCAGCGCCGGGCGATCGACGCCACCGACGCCGCGTCGAACAGGTCCGCCGAGCCGGTGACCCAGCCCCGCAGCCCGGCCGGCGCGCCCGCGGCGTCCTCGATCTCAGCGACCGTCAGGTCCAGGTCGAACTTCGCCGTCGCGTGCTCCGTGGCGACGCCGGCCGCGTCCAGCCCCTGCAGGTCGAGGGCGGCGTTCGCGATGTTCTGCACGGTCAGCATGACCTGGAACAGGGGGTGCCGGGCCAGGGACCGGGCCGGGGCCAGCTCCTCGACGAGCCGTTCGAACGGGACGTCCTGGTGCGCGAACGCGCCCAGGCTCGTGGTGCGGACCCGGGCGAGGATCTGCTCGAACGTCGGGTCGCCGGTCAGGTCGGTCCGGATGACGAGGGTGTTGACGAAGAACCCGACCAGGTCGTGCAGCGCCTCGTCGGTGCGCCCGGCGACGGCCGAGCCGGTCGGGACGTCGTAGCCGGCGCCGAGCTTGGACAGCAGGACCGCCAGGGAGCCCTGCAGCAGCATGAACATGGTGACGCCCTGCGCCCGGGCGAGGCGGGCCAGCCGCGCGTGCAGGTCGGCGGGCACCTCGACCGGGACCTGGTGGCCGCGGTGGCCGGCGACGAGCGGGCGCGGCCGGTCCGCGGGCAGCGTCAGCTCCTCCGGCGCCCCTTCGAGGGTCTCGCGCCAGTACGCGACCTGCCGTGCGATGAGGCTGTCCGGGTCGGACTCGTCGCCGAGCAGCTCCCGCTGCCAGAGGGCGTAATCGGCGTACTGGACCGGCAGCGGTTCCCAGTCCGGGGCCCGGCCGGCGCGGCGGGCGGCGTACGCGGTGGACAGGTCCCGCGCCAGCGGCGCCTTCGACCAGCCGTCGCCGGCGATGTGGTGCATCACCACCATCAGCACGTGCTCGTGCGGCCCGGACGAGATCAGCGTGGCGCGGATCGGGATCTCGGCGGCGAGGTCGAACACGTGCCCGGCGGCCGCGTCCACCGCCGCCGGCACGTCCGCGGCGGCCACCTCGACGACGCGCAGGGTCCGGTCGAGGTCCTCGAGCGGGACGATCCGCTGGTGCGGCTGCCCGTCGGCGACCGGGAACACGGTCCGCAGCACGGCGTGCCGGCCGATGACGTCGCGCAGCGCCGCGTCCAGCGCCCCGGCGTCGATGACTCCGGTCAGCCGGAGGGTGATCGGGACGTTGTACGTCGCGCTGGGGCCTTCCAGCTGCCCGATGAACCACAGCCGCTGCTGCGCGTACGACAACGGGATCATCAGGATTCCTCCGAGACGTGCATCAGCCGCAGCGCCGGCCGGATCGGCTTCCCGGTGTCCTGGTGCCGGCCGGCGAAACCGCATTCCCACCGGTGGGCACCGGGGGCGTGCACACTATGCCCAAGCCCATCGATCCGATCAACGGCGTCCGTCCGGCCGGTCACGGCAGCCCCGGGGACCAGCGGATACACCGTTGAACAGCGGTGCCCCAGTTGAACACCGGCCGGCTCAGAACTTGCCGAGGAACTCGACGATCGCGGCGTTGACCTCGTCCGGCCGTTCGAGGTTGCCGAGGTGCCCCGCACCGTCGATCTCCACCAGGTCGCAGTCCGGGATGGCGTCGGCGACCTCGGCGCCCAGGTGCGGCGGGCAGATCAGGTCGTCGGTGAAGGTGATGACCCGGCACGGCACGGTGATCCGGCACAGCAGGTCCCGCCGGTCGGCGCCGACGTCGACCCAGTCCTGGCCGCTGGAGCCGTTGTCGCCGGACAGCTCGAACACGTCGAGCCACAGCGACACGGTGGACTCGTCGTTGAGGGTCCGCGGCGAGAACATCTGCAGCACCGTCGTCGGCCCCGAGTACCCCGGCGGCAGCTGCACGCCGCTCTCGTTGAGGACCTGGTCCGCCCGGTTCAGCGCCCGGCGCACGAGGTCCGAGCGGGACCGGGTCGCCATGAGGACGGCGGAGCGCACGAGCTCCGGCCGGCGCAGCGCGATCTCCTCCGCGATCACGGCGCCGAGCGAGGTGCCGACCAGGTGGCACGGCCCGGCGTCGAGGGCCTCGATCAGCCCGACGGTGTCGGCGACCATGTCGTCGAGGCTGTAGCGGCCGGGCGGCACGTCCGACGGGGCGATGCCGCGGTTGTCGAACGTGATGGTCCGGTAGCCAGCCCTGTGCAGCGCGGGCGTCTGATGCGCGGTCCAGACCCGGCCGCTGGCACCGGATCCCATGATCAGCAGGACGTCGTCGCCGTCGCCGGTGCGGTCGTAGGCGAGCCTGATGCCGTTGGCGGTTACGTAGCGCATAGTGCGGCCGATGCCCCTCTCGAACGGATGCGGCCCTCATCATCAGGCCCGGATCCGTTGCGGGCGCCCATGTTCAACCGGCCCGCTGCGACAGTTGAACGGCGGTGTTCAACCGCTGCGGCGCGGCAGTTGCACACCGCCCGGGCGGCTGCTCACCGGCCGAGCCAGCGGGGCTCGCGGTCCTCGGCGAACGCGCGGGGGCCCTCCACGGCGTCCTCGCTGTGCATCCGCCGCCGCTCCCAGGCGAACTCGGCCGTGAACGCGTCCGGCAGCGGCATGTCGAGCGACCGCAGCACGGCTTCCTTGATCGCCCGTACCGACAGCGGCGCCGCCCGGACGAGGTCGTCGGTCCATCCGGTGACGCACGCGTCGAGGCCGCCGGCGGGCACGACGTCGTTCACCAGCCCCGCCCGCAGCGCCACGTCCGCCGTCATCCTGCGGCCGGTCAGCAGGTAGCCCATCGCGACCTTCAACGGCAGCTGCCGGGCCAGCCGGAACGCGCCGCCGGCGCCGGGGACGAGACCGAGCCGCGCCTCCGGCAGGGCGAAGACCGACCGGTCGCTGGCCACGATGATGTCGCAGGCGAGGGCGAGCTCGAACCCGCCGCCGAGCGCGTAGCCGTCGACCCGCGCGACCACCGGCTTGGTGAGCTCGAACCGCTCGGTGAGGCGGGGCCAGCCGGGCTGGCCGCGGCTGCCGAACGTGGTCGGTGCCGCCCCGTCCGCGTTCAGCCGGGCCCGCTCCCGCAGGTCCTGGCCGACGGAGAAGGCCCGGTCGCCGGCGCCGGTCAGGACCGCGACCCGCAGGTCGTCGTCGGCCTCGAAGTCGTCCCAGACGGCCGCGAGCTCCTCGTGGGTGCGCAGGTCCATCGCGTTGAGCACGGCGGGGCGGTCGATCGTCACGCGGGCGACGCCGGCGCGCTTCTCGTACCGCACCCGCGGCCGGTCGTCGCCGCTGCGCTGGCCGCTCACCCCGCCGCCTCCGCTTCGCTCCGGCGTCGGCCTGAGCCCAACCTGCAATCCTGGTGAGCGGCCCGAGCCGCTTCGCTGGCCGCTCACGAGCCGCGCTCGGTGAACCGGCGGACCTTGTCGAGCACGTCGTCGTCGTACATGCGCAACACCTGCTGCAAGGCGAACTCGGCCAGATAGCGGCGCAGGGCGTCGGCGGGCTCCTCGGCGGCGATCAGCATCCGGCGGTTGGCGACGATCGTGGGTCCTCGCAGCGCCTCCGCCGCCCGGTCGACGGCGTCGTCGAGCGCCGCCGGGTCGGTCACCTCGTCGATCAGGCACCTGGCGTCGGGTTCGGTCGCCCAGATCCTGTGGCCCTGCAGCACGAGACGGCGGGAGAACCGTGCCCCGGCGGCCCGGCCCAGCCGCAGGTTCGCCGCGCCCGGGATGATGCCCTCCTGCGCGGCGGGGAGGCTGACGTACGCGTCGGCGGCGGCGAGGACGTGGTCGAAGACGAGCAGCAGCTGCGCCCCGCCGCCGATGGCGAAGCCGTCCACGGCCGCGACCCACGGCTTCTCGACGGTCCGCGAGTGCCAGCGTGCCGGATCGTCGGTCACGATCCCCCGCAGGAGCTTGTGGATGTAGCCGAGCTCGCGGCGCAGCAGGAAGTCGACGAGGGTGATCCCACCGGCGTGCAGCGTCTTGAGGTTGATGCCGGCGCTGAAGACCCGCCGGCCGCGGTACCGCGGGTGGGTCATCACCCCGCCGCGGACCACCCCGACCTCGGCCCCCGGGTGCAGCAGCACGAGGTCGACGGCGGTCTCCATGTCGTCGACCTGCCGGGGGTCCTCGGCGTTGAGGCAATCGTCGCGGCAGAGGGTCAGGTGCACCACCGCCCCGCGCAGCTCCGCCCGGACCGACCCCAGATCGGCCGTCCCCGTCCGCTCGAACTCGGGCAGCATCGCCAGCGCCCGTTCCGTCGGCCGGAGCATGGCGTCCATGAGGTGCGCCCCCGCCGTGGGCGAGCCGAGGACCCGGTTGAAGAAGATGCCGAGGTCGATCTCGTGCCCGGCCTTCGCGGCCTGCGGCAGGTCGCGGTCGGCGGCGAGCTGCGCGGCCGTCGGGACCAGGCCCGGGTGCCGGGTCGCGGCGGCCTCGGCCAGCTCGGCGAGCCGCAGGTGGCGGGTGCCGTCGCCGGTCAGCTCCGCGTACACCTCCTCGACGTGCCGGTCGAGGAACGCGCACCGCTCCGCCCTGTTCATACCGCTCACACCGCGGCCTGGCGCAGCGTGCGGTCGCAGGCCGCCAGGTGGCCGCCGAGGGCCTCCTCGAAGCTGACCGTGCCGGCGTCCAGCATCAGCTGCCGGCGGATGGCGAGCTCCTTGCCGGACAGGTTCCCGGTGAGCCCGGCGACCGCCTCCAGCGCGCCGGTGACGTCGTCGGTGACCTCGTCGAGCAGTTGCAAAGCCAGCGCGTCCCGCGCGCCGATCGGGTCGCCGAAGAGCAGCGCCCGGCGGACCGCGGCGGTGTGCGAGCCCTGGTGCGCCAGCCGGTACAGCGCCATCCCGGGCCAGGTCGCCCCGGTCCCGACCGGCACGACCAGCCGCGCCGACGGGGTCGCGATCCGGTAGTCGGTGGTCAGCAGCGCGTCCAGGGCGGGGCCGCCGACGTCACCCTCGGCGACGGCCACGAGCGCGACCGGCAGCCGCTCCAGCCGCCGCAGCGCCCGCTCCCAGCGGCTCACCAGCGCGACCGTCAGCCCTTCGGTCCGGGCGTGCGCCGGGGCGCCGGACGCGTACACGACGACCTGCCCGCCGAGCGTCTCGGCCCGGTCGCACGCCTCACCGACCTTCGCGACCAGCTCGGCGGAGATGGGTTGCGTGCCGTCGACCGTGATCATGATCTTTTCCGTCACCATTGCACCAGCGCCGTCTCGATCGTGGAGCCGGGGCCCATCGTCATCAGGACCCCGTGGTCGCCGGGTTCGGCGACCTGTTCGCGGAGCAGCCGCTCGTACGAGAACAGGAACGAGCCGCTGGAGAGGTTGCCGTAGTCGGCGAGGACTCCCGTGGTGTGCCGCACGTCGTGGCGGGTGAGCCCGAGGTTGACCCGCACCGCGTCGATGACCTTCTTGCCGCCGGAGTGGATCAGCCAGTGCCGGACCGCGCTGCGGGGCAGGCCCGCGCCGGACAGGAGCCGGTCCACGACCCGTTCCGCGTGGGCGCCGACGACGTACGGGATGTCGGGGTCGAGGAAGAAGCTGAACCTGTTCTGGTCGGTGTCCCAGTCGTAGCGCATCGCACCGATCGCGTCGGTGATGATGTGGCTGGCGAAGCCCAGCACCCGGGGGCCGGCGGCCTGCGTGTGGTCGCCGGCCCTGAGCGCGACGGCGGCCGCGCCGTCGCCGAACAGGCTGTTGACCACGGCGGTGCGCATCGTCGAGTCGAACGTGTAGGCGGCGGAGCACGCCTCGGCGCACACCATGACGGCGAGCCGGCCGGGGTTGCCGCGGGCCCAGGCGGCCGTGCCGTTCAACGCGTTGAGCCCCGCGTTGCAGCCCATGCCCACGACGTCGACCCGGTGGCAGCTCGGGTCCATCCCGGCCGCGCGGATGATCAGGGCGCTCAGCCCGGGGGTCAGGAACCCGGTCGAGGTGACGCAGCACAGGTACTCGATGTCGTCGAGCCCAGCCCCGGCATCGTCCACACTGGACTGGATCGCGCGCAGCGCCATGTCGACGGCGAGCCGCGTGTGCTTCGCGAGGAGCTCACCCTGCGGCTCGGAGACCCGGTTGCCGTCGGCGTCCACTGGCGGCAGCGTCAGGTGGCGGCGGGTGATGGCGCTGTTCAGGAAGACGGACCGGATCTTCGGATCGGTGATCCGGAACAGGTCGAGGACTTCACGCTGGGTGTACGACTCCGGCGTCACCGCCGTGCCGACCCCGGCGATGCGGGTGTGCCGCGGCGGGGCGACGGCCTGTGCGTGTGGTGCCGGAAGGTCCAGCAGCTCCGGGCTGAGGGTCATCGGTAGGTCCAGCCCCACATCCGGGGCTTGCTGCGTTTCGTGACGGCCGTCCGGATCATGCGGATCGGACCTCCCATGCTCAATGTGCTGGTCGCCCAGTCGGCGCCCGGAGGATCATCACTCGACCGCTCCGATGTGACCAGCCACAGTTGAACAGCCCACCGCCACGCGGGCTGCGACCACCCACCCGGCCTGTTCAAGTGCCCCGCGTCGCCGCACCGCGTTCAGGCGCGGCCCCGGACGAGCGGCAGGAACACCTCGTCGACGATCTCGACGAGCACCTCGTCAGGTACCGAAGGGATGCCGCGCATCGCGTACTCGGCGCGCAGCAGCATCATCGGCGTGGCCGCGACCCGTGGGTGGACGGCCGCCGCCGGCGCCTCGCCGCGGGCCGCGGCCCGTCCGAGCATGGTCAGCCAGGCGCGGTCCATGGTGTCCGCGCCGGAGCGTTCGCGCATGAGGGTGAGCAGCTCGGGGTCGTCAGCGGCGGCGGCGAGCAGGCCGCGCAGGATCGCGCCGTGCGGTGAGGACCAGGTCTGGTTCGCCAGGCGCAGCATCTCCAGCGCGTCGCCCCGCAGGGTCCCCGTGTCCGGGTCGGGCAGCACGGCGTCGGACAGGTGCCGGTACGCGGCGATGCCCAGCGCGGCACGGTTCGGCCAGCGGCGGTAGATGGCGTTCTTGTTGGTCCCGGCCCGCCCCGCGACCCGGTCCATGGTCATGCCCGCGTAGCCGGACTCGCGCAGCTCCTCCGCCGCCGCGTGCAGGATCGCCCGCTCCAGGTCCTCGCCGCGACGCCTCGTGCTCATGCCTTGCAGGGTACTGGACGTACCTTATAGGGTACGCGTCGTACCTTACGAACGAGGAGAGCTTCGCGATGCGCGTCTTCGGCATGAACTACGACACCGGCTTCGTGAGCGCCGGGTCCACCACCCACGAGCCGTTCGACCCTCAGGTGGTGCAGCGGGACCTGCGCGTCATCCGCGACGAGCTGCACTGCGACGCGGTGCGTGTCACCGGCGGCGTGCAGGACCGCGTCGAGCTCACGGCCCGGCTGGCCGCCGACGCCGGGCTCGAGGTCTGGTACTGCCCGTTCACCAACGGCCTCAACCGCGACGGGCTCATGGCGTTCGTGCTCGACGGCGCGTCACGGGCCGAGCGGCTGCGGCGCGACGGCGCTTCCGTCGTGTACCTCGCCGGCTCCGAGATCTCGATGTTCACCGACGGGTTCCTGCCCGGCCGCGACCTGACCGAGCGGATGGCGCTGTTCGCCGACCCGATGCGGATGCGGGATGCCGTCCCGGCCGCCCGCGCCGCGGTCCGGGACTTCTTCGCCGAGGCGGTGCCGGCGGTCCGGGAGCGCTTCGGCGGGCCCGTCGGGTATGCCTCGATCCCCCTCGAGGCCGTGGACTGGACGCCGTTCGACATCATCGCCAGCGACGCCGGCTACCGTGACGCGACCAACGCCGCGGCGTTCCCGCAGACCCTGGCGGCGGCCGTGGGCCAGGGCAAGCCCTACGCCGCGACCGAGTTCGGCTGCTGCACGTTCCGCGGCGCCGCCGACGTCGCGGGCGCGGCGGAGCCGGTGACGTACGACGAGCACGGCCGCGCCGCGACGCTCACCGCCGCCCTGGAACGCGACGAGGAGGCCCAGGCCCGGTACATCGTGGACCTGCTGCGCGACTACGAGGCAGGCGGGGCGGAGGCGGCGTTCGTCTACACGTTCGCGAACCGGCACCTGCCGACGACCGACGACCCGGCCCGCGACTTCGACCTGGCCGCGCGCGGGATCGTGCGGGTGCTGCCGGACGGCTCGTGGACCCCGAAGGCCGCCTTCCACGCCCTCGCCGAGTACGGCCGCGCCCGCGCGGACCTCATCGCGCGCGGAGCGCGGACTTGACCTCAAGTTCGGTTGAGGTTTTAGGGTTGGCGGTGTTGGTGTCGGTACGGGGTGGCGGAAGGCGGGCCGGTCGGTGACCGTCGAGGTCGACATGGGGGTCGTGGCGTCGTTCAAGGCGGCGTTCCGCGGCTATCCGACGGGGGTGGCGGTCATCGCCGCGGCCGGTCCGGACGGTCCCGTCGGGCTGACGGCGTCGAGCGTCGCGTCGGTGTCGCTGGCGCCGCCTGCGTTGTCGTTCTCGGTCATGGACTCGCCGTCGGCGCGGCTGATCGTGGCGGCGGACAGCTTCGTCGTACACCTGCTCGGAGCGGCGCACGAGGACCTGGCCCGGCAGTTCGCCGAACCGGGCGGCCGCCGCTTCACCGACGACCAGCCGTGGACGATGCTGCCCACGGGCGAGCCGCTGCTGCACGGCGTGCCGGCGGCGCTTCGGTGCACGACGCTGCACCGGCTGCCGGTCGGCGCCTCGACCGTGGTCGTCGCCGAGGTCGCCGCCGCACGGATCGGCCCGGCCGGCGCCGCGCTGACCTACCGCGAGCGCGCGTTCCACGCCGGCCGGTAGCAGCGGTCAGGACGCCAGGGCCTCGGCGATCATCCGGTGCCCCTGGGCCTCGAAGGTCTCGTCGCCCACCTTGTACGCCCAGGCGGCCGTGGCGATCGCCTCGCGGACCCGGGTGCGGTGCCACGCGGCGGGGTCGCGCGGGTCGGCGCCGTAGCCGTCGAGGAACGCCGCCTCCAGCGACGGGTCGCGGCGGAACTGCTGCGCGGCGAGGCGGGTGAGGTCGCTCGCGGCGGGGCGCATCGCGGCGCGGCCGAAGTCGATGACGGCGACGGCACCGTCGTGGACGAGCCAGTTGCGGGGCTGCCAGTCGCCGTGCGTCGGCACCAGGCGGGCCGGCGGCGCCGGCCAGCCGGCGATCTCGGCCCGCAGCCGCTCGGCCGTTGCTGCCGGGACCCGGTGCGGACCGTCCAACCAGGCCAGCGACTTGGCGTTCTCGCGCTGCTCGTAGTCCTCGTCGGTCTCCGCGGGCTGGGCGTGCAGCAGCGCCAGGAGCCCACCGGCCTGCCGGTAGGTGGCGGGGTCGTCCTCGAACGCCGTGCCCAGGACGAGGCTGCCCGGCAGGTACCGGGTGACGAGCAGCTTCGCGTCGTCGTCGCCGCGCTCCAGCACCGGCGCCAGCCCGCGGGACGTCCACGGGCCGAGCCAGTGCCGGTGGGCGTGCAGCTCGCGGGCGATGTGGTGGTCGCTGTCGCCGCCGGCCTTGACGATGAACCGGGCCCCGCCGCAGGTCACCTCGAGGACGGTCGTCGCGACCAGCCCCCAGCTGTGGTCCCGGTCGACGGTCGCGTCCGGCAGCCACCGCCGCAGCAGGTCCTGCTGCCGTGATGAGAGACCTGTCACCGGCCGATTGTAGGGTCGGCCGTGTGGACGACGACGCCCGTGCCAGACAGCTCGCCCTTGCGTACGTGGACAGCCTGGAGCTGCGTGACTGGCCGCCGCCCGTGTAGGCGAACGCGGCCCAGTAGCGGCCGCGACCCGGCCACCGGCGCCACCTCGGCGACCGCCGACGTCGGCGTCATGTCGCCGGAACCGGCCAGGGTCGAGCTGCCGATCCAGACCACCCGCCTGGCGGTCACCGGCGCCGACACCGCCTGGCTCACCGGCCTCGGCCTGGCCCTGCTCCTCACCGGCGCCGGCGCGGTCCACCTGTCACGCTCCTGGCGCTCAGCCAAGCCGCACCGCTACTGATCCGCGCGGTGAGGCGGCCCGGCGCCACTTCCGGGGTTGCATCCGGTACCCAGGTACAGGCTTACCGTCGAGGGACACCAGCCCGAGGAGCCTGTCATGTCGTTCGACGCCCCTGACGCCTGCACCCTGCCGACCGCGGAACGGCCGCTGCGGCTCGCCGAGTTCGACGCGCTGTTCAGCAGCGCCGTCCGGTCGGTCGAGGCCGTGAGCCCGACCCATGCCCGGATGCGGCTGGCCGGGCCGGCCGGCCTCGAGGCGACGGTCCGCGACCTCGCCGCGCGGGAGACCGCGTGCTGCTCGTTCTTCACCTTCACCGTGACGCCCGGCCCCGCCGACGGCGCGCTCGTCCTCGACATCGAGGTCCCCGCCGCGTACACCGACGTCCTCGCCTCTCTGGCCGGCCGGGCGACAGCCGTGGCGCCCCGGTGACCGACCCCGCTCTCCCTGCCTACTGACGGAGCTGCCACATGAGCCTGCCCCTGCGACCGGTGCACACCCACCACGACCCGAAACCCGCGGCGGTGGACAAAGCGCCGCCGATGCGGAGCAAGGTCAGTGGCGTCCTCGCCGCTGCCGCCTGCGCCGCCTGCTGCGCCCTGCCGCTGCTCATCGCCGCCGGGGTGCTCACCACCGCCGGCGCCGCGGTCGTCGAGCAGACGCTCCTCGCGGTCGCCGCAGGACTCGCCGCCGCCGCGCTCGGCATGTGGTGGCTGCACCGCCGCCGCAGTGCCCGGCGGGCCGCCGCCGCGGGCGCCTCCTGCGGCTGCGGCGGCGGATGCGGCTGCTGACCCGCACCACAAGGGCGTCCTTCCGCGACGATGTGCTGCGATACACGCATGACGATCATCCGGTCCATCCTGCTGTTCCTGCTCGCCGCGCTGGCCGAGATCGGCGGCGCGTGGCTGATCTGGCAGGGCGTCCGGGAGCACAAGGGGCTGCTGTGGATCGGGGCCGGGATCGCCGCCCTCGGCGCCTACGGCTTCGTCGCCACCCTCCAGCCCGACGCGAACTTCGGCCGGATCCTCGCCGCGTACGGCGGTGTCTTCGTCGCCGGCTCGCTCGGCTGGGCGATGGTCGTCGACGGGTTCCGGCCCGACCGCTACGACATCGTCGGCGCCGCCGTCTGCCTGCTCGGCGTGGCGGTCATCATGCACGCGCCGCGGCACGGCTGAGCACGTCAGGCCGGCGGGTGTGGCGGCAGTTGCACCCACACCCGCTTGCCGCCCTCGTGGTCCTCGACGCCCCACCGCTCGGCGAGGGCGGCGATGATCGCGATCCCCCGGCCGCTGTCGCGGTCGATCGTGTCGGCTTCGGCCGGCATGCGCGGCACGACCGCGGACCCGTCCGCGACGGAGATGGTCACGTGCCGCTCGTCCGCCTGCAGCGCCAGCACGACCCGGCCGCCGCCGTACCGCACCGCGTTGGTGACCAGTTCGGTGACGGCCAGCATCGCCCGGTCGATCCAGTCGGCGTCGGTGAGCCCCCAGCCGGCGAACGTCGACACCATCGCCCGCCGTGCGATGGCGGGCGCCCCGTCGCTGATCGGGAGGTCGAAGTGCGCGGTGAGAGGGCTCACCGCGGCGGGCCTGCGCTCGCAGTTGCCGTCACGGCCCGTGCATTACCCCACCCGTTCACGTGACGAAACTTGCCGGACGGCAAATGCGCGGTTCAGTGACCGTGGTGGTACTGGTGGACGACCGCGTGGCCCTTGCCGCGGGAGATCATCCACCGGTTCAGGGGCGTGGTGAGCACGAACGCCACGGCCAGCGAGAACGCCAGCGAGGCCCAGAACAGCCACGCGGTCAGCCCGGCGTCCATCGCGCCCGGCACGGTCACCATGACCGCGTTGTCGAGCACCTCCATGACGGCGATGGACACGGTGTCGGCGGCGAGCGCCACCTTCAGCGCCGTCCGCACGCCGACACCCGCGCGCAGGACGCCGCGCATGGTCAGCGCGTAGCCGAACACGAAGGCGAGCGCGACGGACAGCGCGACGGTGGCGGCGTTGTGCAGCCCGAACGCGGTGCCCAGCACCATGCCGAGGACCTCGCCGATCGCGCAGCCGGTCAGGCAGTGCAGGGTCGCCTGCGCTGCCGCCGCCCACGTCGTCGTCGCCGCGGTGCTGACCGGGTGGTGATGCGTGTGATCCATGTCGACCTCCCTTTTCCTGTGCCGACTATACCCCCCTGGGGTATCTACGCAACGGTGGCCCGCGACACGTACTGGCGTCAGTGCACGAAGACCGGGCCTTCCGTGACGGCCGGGCGGCCGCCGGGCAGCGCGGCCGCGAGCACGACGGCACTGACCGCCGCCACCACGGCGGCCGCGGTGTAGGCGGCGGTGAAGCCGTCCAGCGGGCCGCCCGGCGCCGCCGCCAGGTCACCGGCGGCGATGGCGGAGACGAGCGCGACGCCCAGCGCGGCACCGAGCTCGTGACCGGTGTTGAGCAGGCCGGAGGCGCTGCCGGCGGCCGCGTGGTCGACGCTGGTCATCACCGAGGTGGACGCGGTGACGAACCCGGCACCGAGGCCGGCCGCCGCCAGCACGAAACCAGGAAGCACCGCGCTGAAGGGCTGGGCGTGCGGCTCGACCCGGGCCAGCAGCCCGAACCCGGCGGCGGCCACGGCGAACGCGACCAGCATCACCGGCCGGGCGCCGAAGCGCTGCAGCCCCCGGCCGGTCAGGTGCGCGGAGACGATCGTGGCGAGGGTGACCGGCAGGAACAGCACCCCGGTGCGCAGCGCGGAGTAGCCGAAGCGGTGCTGCAGCAGCATCGACGTGAGGAAGAACCCGCCGATGAGCAGGCTGGACGCGGCCAGCATGACGGCGTTGCCGGCGATGACCGGCCGGCGGCGCAGCAGTCCGGTGGGCAGCAGCGGCGACCGCGTGGCGCGCTGGACCGCGGCGGTCGCCAGACCGAGCACGGCGGCGCCGGCGAACGACAGCCAGGTCGAGGTCGCCGTCCAGCCCGCCGTGCCGGCCCGCACGAGGCCGTAGATCACCAGGGCGGCGGTGCCGGTGAGCAGCAGCGCGCCGGGGATGTCGACCCGCCCGGGCTGCCGCGGCGACGGTGGCACCATGTGCCGGACCGCCAGGCCGACCGCGATGCCGATCGGCACGTTGACGAAGAACACCCAGCTCCAGCCGGGGCCCGACACGAGCAGCCCGCCGATGAGCACGCCGGCCGCGGCGCCACCGCCCCCGACGGCACCCCAGACGGCGAGCGCCTGGTGCCGGCGCCGGCCGTGGAACAGGGTGCTGACGATCGACAGCGCCGCCGGCGACAGCATCGCCGCGCCGACGCCCTGCGCGGCCCGCGCGCCGAGGATGACGGCCGCGTCGCCGGCGAGCCCGGCTGCGAGCGACGAGGCGGTGAACACGGCCAGCCCGGCCAGGAAGACGGCGCGCCGGCCGAGCAGGTCGCCGAGCCGGCCGCCGAGGATGAGCAGCCCGCCGAAGCACAGGGTGTACGCGGTGACGACCCACGCGGCCGCGCCGGCGTCGAGCCGCAGGTCGTCGGACATCTTCGGCAGCGCGACGTTCACCACGGTCACGTCGAGGATGACCATGAACTGCGCCAGGCACAGCAGCGTGAGCGTGCCCCAGCTGCCGGACTTCTCGTGGTGGTGCTCCATCCTCGGCCTCCCATAAGTCGTACAGCGATGTACGGCTTACTGTAGGGCGCACGCTGCTAAAGTCGAACACCTGTGTTCGACTTCACCTGATGGAAGGGGGATGCCGGCCGATGTCACCGACGCCGCCGCGCCGCGCCGACGCGCGCCGCAACATCAGCGCCATCCTCGACGCCGCGCAGGCCTGCCTCGTCGCCGATCCGGCCGCGAGCATGCAGGACGTCGCCCGCGCCGCCGGCGTCGGCAGGGTCACCCTGTACGCCCACTTCGGCTCCCGCGCCGAGCTGGTGGACGCCGTCTTCACCCAGGTGATCGCCGACGCCGAGCGCGCCCTCGCCGAGGTCGACCTCGACGGCGACGAGCGCCAGGCCCTCGCCCGGCTGATCGCGTCGTCGTGGCGGATCGTCGAGCGGTCCCGGCTGCTGCTGCACGCCGCCCAGCTGGAGCTGCCCGCCGACCAGATCCGCGAACACCACCGCCGCCCGCTCGACCGGGTCGAGAAGCTCATCGAGCGCGGCCGGCAGGCCGGCACGTTCCGGATCGACCTGCCCGTGTCCTGGATGACCGCCGTGGTCTACAACGTCATCCACGGCGCGGCGGACGAGGTCACCGCCGGCCGCCTCACGCTCGACCAGGCACCGGACGTCATCACCACGACCCTGCTGTCGGCCTTCGCCCCACCCGCCCCGACCAGGAGATCCTGACGGCACCTTCCCGCTTCCCGGAGGCCCTGGTGACCCGCCGACCGATGTGGCCGTTGTACGCGGCCGGCTTCACCACCGCCTTCGGGGCGCACGGCATCGCCGCCAACCTGGGCGGGTTCGCGGAGGGTGCGGTCACGTCGCTGCTGGTGCTCGGCGGCCTGCTCGCCCTGTACGACGGCGCCGAGGTGCTGCTCAAGCCGGTGTTCGGCAACCTCGCGGACCGGGTCGGCGCGCGGCCGGTGCTGCTCGGCGGGCTCGTCGCCTTCGCCGTCGCGTCCGCCCTCTACGCCGTCGCCGACAGCCCCGGCTGGCTGTGGGCCGCACGCCTCGGCCAGGGCGCCGCCGCGTCCGCGTTCTCCCCCGCCGCGTCCGCACTCGTCGCCCGGCTCAACCCGGCGGCCAGGCACGGCAGGGCGTTCGGCTCGTACGGCTTCCACAAGTCCATCGGCTACACCCTCGGCCCGCTGCTCGGCGGCGTGCTGGTCTGGGCCGGCGGGCTGCGGCTGCTGTTCGTCGTCCTGGCGGTCCTCGGCGCGGCCGTGGCGGCTTGGGCGGCGCTCGCCGTGCCCGCCGTCGCTCCCCTGCCGAAGCAGCGGCAGACCGTCGTGGACCTCGTGCGCCGGCTGGCCGACCGCGCGTTCCTCGCCCCGACCGGCGCGCTCGCCGCGGCGACCGCCGCCCTGTCCGTCGGCGTCGGGTTCCTGCCCGTCAACGGCCGGACCGCCGGCCTCGGCACGGTCGCCACCGGCGCCGCCGTGTCGCTGCTCGCCCTCTGCGCGGCGGTCGTCCAGCCGTGGGCGGGCCGGGCCCTGGACGGGCGGCGCCTCACGACCCGCACGGGCCTGACCGCCGGCCTGGCCGTCACCGCCGCGGGCCTGGCCTGCGCGGCGCTGCCGGGCCTCGCCGGGCTGCTCACCGCCGCCGCCCTGATCGGCGCGGGCACCGGCCTGATCACCCCGCTGGGGTTCGCCGCGCTCGCCGCCGGCACGCCACCGGAACGCCTCGGCCAGACGATGGGCACCGCGGAGCTCGGCCGCGAGCTCGGCGACGCCGGCGGCCCGCTCCTCGTCGCGGCGATCGCCACCCTCGCCACGCTCGCGTACGGCTTCGCCGCCCTGGCCCTGCTCCTCGCCGCCGCCGCTGTCGCGGCGTTCCTCGCGCGCCCGAAGTCCGCCTCGGCGCCGCCGACGCAATAGCGTCAACGGCGATGCGCGCCGCTGGATGCGGAAACGGCGATGCGCCGGGCCCTTGAAGGACCCGGCGCATCGTCCGGTGGTGCTTACGACCAGGAGCTACTGGCCCACTCGTCACTGGACCAGTAGTGGCCCGACCAGTAGTGCCCGGACCAGTAGTGACCGGACCAGTAGTGGCCCTCCCAGTCGGGGTCGGCCCACGACGCGGCGCCGTTCCAGGGCTTGCCCGACCAGGTCGCGGCCGCCCACGTCTTGGACGCCCAGGAGGTGCCGGTCCAGTTGTCGCCGGCGATGCGGTACCCCATCCAGGTGCCGCCCGACCAGCTCGTCTGGTTGGCGCTGCGCGGCGCCCACGTGGCGGGGGCGAACGGGCCCCAGACGGCGTTGTCGCCGCTGAGCGCCACGTTGTCACGGACGAGGCGGCTGGTGCCGCGGGCGTCGTCGAGCTTGCCGGTGCCGGTGGAGCGGTTCCAGCCGGTCGCGTACAGGTTCTGCGACGCGATCGCCGCGTTGAGGTTGAGGGCCTTGATGTTGCGGGTCATCGCCAGGCCCGAGACGAAGCTGGCGGAGGTCGTCAGCACGGTCTTGACCTGGTCCGCGGTGAGCGTCGGGCGGGCCTGCAGCAGCAGGGCCACCGCCGCCGACGTGACGGCCGCCGCCTGCGAGCTGCCGCTGCCGCGCAGCAGCGTCGAGCCGACCTTCGCCGACGGGTACGTCAGGTCGATGTTCGAGCCCGGGTTGGCGAGCGAGATGATCGACTCGCCGGGGGCGACGAAGTCGACGCTGCGGTTGTTGCCGCCGATCGTGGTGAACGAGGCGAAGTCGTCGTCGGAGACGTTGGTGGTGCCCTTGATGGAGCTGGCGGCGACCGCGAGGACCGCCGGGTCGCTGGCCGGGTCGCTGACCACGAGGTCGTTGTTGCCGTCGTTACCGGCAGCCGCGACGACGACGATGCCCTTCAGCCAGGCCTGCTCGACGGCGTACTGGACCGGGTCGCTCCACGAGTTCGGCGTGCCGCCGGTGCCGTAGGACAGGTTGATGACCCGGATCGGGTTGGCGGGGTCGTCGTTGCGGTGTGCCACCACCCAGTCGATCGCCGCGATCATCTGCGACACGTCGACCGCGCCGTTGGCGGTGCCGACCTTGATCGACGTCAGCTTCGCCTTGGGCGCCAGGCCGACGGTGCCGGTGGTCGGGTCGTTGCCGACGATGATGCCGGCCATGTGGGTGCCGTGCCCGTACGTGTCGAGGTAGCGCAGATCGGGGTCCTGCGACTCGAACGACAGGTCCGGCCCGTTCACGATCTGTGAGGCCGGCAGGCCGGCGACGGGGGCGACACCGGTGTCGATGAGCGCGACGCCGACACCGGCGCCGGTCAGTCCGGCCGCCGCGCCCGTAGAGGCGTTGATGGCGGAGCGTACGGTGGCGAGCGTCGTGCCGGCCGAGCCGGTGCTACTGCCGAGCCAGGCGCTGGACGCCCAACCGGCGTCACCGACCTGGGTGTGCGCGGGTGCCGCGGCCGCACCGAGGCCGGCAGCAGTCGCGGCTGCGGCCACGGCGGCCGCCACAATCCGGCGTCCTGCCGCCGCCCGACGCCGCATGGCTGATCTGGGCATGGGATCTCCGTTCCCGCCGCTGACGTGTCGCGGCGCGAGATCCACAATGACCCGGCGCGGCCGGAAAATCACTGGCCGTGAGCCGTCTCGGGCCGCCCGGACACGGGTTCCGCCCAACCACCCGACGCGATGTCAGGTGGCGACCGTCGCGCCGCACCCGCATCGCAACCGGCCCGGCACCCGAGCGGCTCCCGCGCCTGGCTCCGCACGCGATCGGGGCCGCGCACGGCATATCCGGCACCGCGGCCCCGGCCGACACCTAGGCTGTCCACTGTGGGGGATGAATCAGCCGTAAACCACCTAAAACGCCGATGGCCGTTCTGGCTGCGCGCCGCGGTTGGTGCGGGCTGCGCACTCCTCGTGCTGCTGGCCACGGCGGGGTGGGCCGCCTCCCGCACGGTCGACCTGCGCGGCGATCTGCAGGCGGTCGCCGACCTGACCCGCCGGCTGCAGCAGCAGGCCATGTCCGGCGACCGCGAGGGTGCGGCCGCGACGCTCGCTGCGGTGCAGCGCCGGACCGGGGCGGCGGCCGCCGCGGCGAACGACCCGGCGGTGCGCCTCGCGAGCCTGCTGCCGGGCAGGGGGCGCGACATCCGGGCCGCCCGCGTGCTCGCCACGGCCGCTGACGATCTCGCCAGGGACGTGCTCCCACCGCTGCTCGACGCGGCGCGGCAGCTCGACCCGCCGGCGCAGCCGGCCACCTCGGGCGTGGACCTGCGGCAGATCCGCGCGCTGGAGCAGCCGGTGACGACGGCGCTCGCGGCGCTGGACCCGATCCGCAAGCGCCTCGCCACGATCCCCGTGCGGGCGCTCGACCCGGCGGCGGGCGCGGCGGTGACCGACCTGCGCCGCAAGCTCGATCGGGGTGGCGACGCGCTGCGCGCCGCGCAGCAGGCCGTCCAGCTCCTGCCGGCGATGCTCGGCGGTGGCGGCGAGCGGCGGTACCTCGTGCTGTTCCAGAACCTCGCGGAGGTCAGGGCCACCGGCGGGATGCCCGGCGCGTGGGCCGTCGTGGCGGCCCACGACGGCCACCTGACCTTGACCGCCCAGGGGACCGCGTCCGTCGGGCTTCGCGCGTTCGACGCGCCGGTGCTGCCCGTCGATCCGCAGGTGCGGTCGCTGTACGGCGCCGGCGTCGCCAGCCATCCGGCGAACATCACCATGGTGCCGAACTTCCCCACCGCCGCGGCCGTGGCACGGGAGATGTACCGCCGCCGCTCCGGCGAGACCGTCGACGGCGTCGTCGCCACCGATCCGGTCGCGCTGTCCTACCTGCTCGCCGCGACCGGACCGGTGGCGGTCGCCGGCGGGCCGGCCCTGGCGACGGACAACGCCGTGCGGGTGCTGCTGGCCGAGACCTACGCGCGGTACCCGACGCAGGCACAGCAGGACGCCTACTTCGCCGACGCGGCCCGGGCGACGTTCCAGGCGCTGACCGGCCGGGCGCTCAACCGCGGCGCGCTGCTCACGCAGCTGAGCCGCATCGTCGCCGAGCGGCGCCTGCTCGTGTGGAGCGCGTCGCCGGACGAGCAGCGCGGCCTCGCCGGCACCCCGCTGGAGGGCGCGCTGCCCGACCGGGACGCCGCCGCGGCGCCGCTGGTGGGGGTGTTCCTCAACGACGGCGGTGGCTCCAAGCTCGACTACTACCTCGTGCCGTCGCTGGAGCTGGCGTCGGCGGGCTGCTCGAGCGACGGGCTGCGGGAGCTGACGCTGCGGGTGACGCTGCGATCGGCGGCGCCCGCCTCGGGCCTGCCCGCCGGCGTGTTGACGTTCGCCGAGGTCACCGACCCGTACACGGCACGCACGTTCGTCTCCGTGTACGCGCCGGTGGACTGGGGTGTCGAGCGCGGCACCCTCGACGGTGCCCCGGTGCGGCTGGCCAGCGGGTCCGACGGCGGCCGGATGGTCGTGGTCACGTCCGTCGACCTGCCACCGGGCGCCAGCCGCGTGCTCGAGGTGCGGCTGGTCGCACAGCAGGTCCAGCCCGGGGCCTGGAAGCCGCAGGCGCGCACGACGCCGACCGTCAGGCCCTGGACCGTCGAGTCACGTTCGGCTGAATCCTGCGGCTGAGGCCGCTACGTTGAGAACATGACTCACAAATGGGACTTTCTACGACAAGGAGGGTTGATGCCATGAAACGGCTGTATACGCTGCTGTGCGGCCTGCTGCTGGCCGGCGTTGCGATGACCTTCGCTCCTCCCGCGCATGCCCAGGTGGAGTACCCGCCGGCCCCGCCGACGGGTGGCGTCTCCGACAGCACGGTGCGGCGCGACGGCACGGTGACCTTCTCCGGCAAGAGCACGCCGTTCGACACGGTGACCGTCACCGTGAAGTACGCCAACGGGCGCTCGCAGAACGCGGGCACCGTGAACGCCGACGCCGAGGGCAACTGGTCCCTGGCGATGTCGCTGAGCTACCCCGGTGTCGCCACGCTGAGCGCGGCGACCAGCAACGGCGTGGTCACGCAGCAGGTCGTGGTCCTCGCCAGGAGTGCCAACCAGTCGAACTCCTCGTCCAGCGACTCACAACTGGCCACGACCGGCGTCGCCAACGGCCAGCTGCCGACGATCACGCTCATCGGCGCGGGCACGGTCATGCTCGGCGCGCTGCTCGTCGTCGCCGGCGTGCGGTGGCGCCGGCGGACCGGCACCGCGGACTGAACACGGTCGCCACAGGTAGGGCCGCGACGGCACCCTGACGTCGCGGCCCTACCTTTGCGGGACGCCCCCGAGCGCCGACCGCGGCCACCAGCCCCGCTCGACGGCGAGCGCGGTGTAGAGCCGGTCCGTGTCGGCGACCAGCCGGTCCGGGCCGAACCGCGCCGCCGCCAGCTCCCTGGCGCTCCTGCCCATCCGCTCCCGGGTCGCCGGGTCGCCCAGCAGCCGGACGACCGCCTCGGCGAGCTCGGCGGCGTCGGGCCGGCACAGCACGCCGGTGACACCGTCGCGGACCACGTCGCCGACCGCGCCGACCCGGGTCGCGACGGCCACGACCCCCGCGATCGCCGCCTCGATGAGGCAGACCGGGGTGCCTTCGTTGTCCGACGTGAGCACGACGAGATCGGCGGCGGCGTAGACGGTCGCCACGTCGGCGCGCCAGCCGATGAACCGCACCGCCTCGCCGAGGTCTTCGGCTGCGGCGCGGGTGTCGGCGAGGCGGTCCCCGTCCCCGCACACGACCAGCGTCGCGGTGGGGTCGGCGGCGCGCACCCGGCGGGCCACGTCGATGAGCCGCTCGGGTCCCTTGATCGCGGTGACCCGCCCGACGTAGGCGATCACCGCGCCGTCGGCGGGCAGGCCGAGCGCGCGCCGGGCCTCGCCGCGCGCCGGGATCGGGCCGAGGGCAGTGCCCGGCATGGTGACGCGGTACGCCGCGGGCCGGCCCACCCCGGCGCGCAGCAGGTCGTCGCGGACCTGGCCGCCCACCGCGACCAGCCGGTGGGTGTGCCGCGCGAGCACCTGCTCGACGCCGGTCACCAGCCGCGTCTTCGCCGGCGTGAAGTAGCCGTGCAGCAGGTGCCCGTGGAAGGTGTGCACCCGCACCGGGACGCCGGTCAGCAGCGCCGCGATGCGCCCGAGGGTCCCGGCCTTCGCGGTGTGGGTGTGCACGATGTGCGGCCGGAAGCGGCGCATCTCGGCGGTGAGGTCCAGCAGCGCCCGGTAGTCGCCGCCGGTGCGCAGCCGCCGGCCCAGCGTCGGCACGTGGTGCACCGCCAGGTCCAGCCCGTGCAGCAGGTGGTAGTCGGCCTCGCCCGGCTCGACGTGCCCGGTGTACAACCGGTGCTCGAACCGCGCCGGGTCGAGTCCCCGCAACAGGGTGGACACCTGCATCGCCGGGCCGCCGACGTTCAGGCGGGTCAGCACCCGCATGACCCGCAGCCGCCGTACCTCGGGATCACGGTTCATGGCGAGCTCCGGGTGCGGGTGAGCGCGTCGCGCAACGGCTGCTGGTAGAGCATGGCTCCGGACACGCTGAGGTGCGCGCCGTCGCGGTAGACGAGGGCACCGTCGACGAACGCGCTGCAGCCGCCGCCCGCGGTGCACAGCCGCTCGCCCAGGTCGAGGTACTGCGCGCCGCCGCTCACTGCCACGGCGCGTTCGGCGGCGACGATGTCGTCGCGCAACCGGCGCACCTCGTCCGGCCGCAGGTGACCGCAGTCCGGGGACGGCGTGGACAACAGCCGCGGCCGCAGGCAACCGGGGAGGTCCCGATGCTGCGGGACGGCGCCGATGACGATGACCGGGCTGCGCGGTGCGATCGTCGCGACCGTCCGCGCCAGGTCGGTGCTCCACGCGGCGAGCTCCCGCTGCCGGGCGGACCCGTGGGCGTCGCCGGGCGCGTCGGGCAGCAGCAGCGGGGCGGCGCTGCCGTTGAGGTAGCCGTAGCTGGCGTTGGAGACGATGACCGCTCTGTAGGGCGGATCGTGCTCGGCGATGGCGCGGAGGCTGCCTTCGGCGAACCGCCGGCACGGCTCGCTGAGGTACCGGACCTGACTGAGCAGCGGGCACCCGCCCATGGTGGCGATCTGGACGTCCAGCCCGGCGGCCCTGCCGGCCGCGATCGCCGGCTCGGCGAGGTGCCCGGCGTTCGAGTCGCCGATGAGCAGCGCCGTGCCCCGGGAGCCGGGGGTGGGCCACGTGCACGGCCGCCGGGCCGGGTCGCCGAGCGGCTCCTGCTGCGCGCAGCCGGCGGTCAGGTCGATGTGTGCCGGCGCCGTGATCGCGCGGACGGCGGCGATTTCCGGCCGGAACCAGCCGTGTCGCGTGGCGATGGCGACGCCGAGGCCGGCGGCGGCGGGCAGCAGCAGGCACACCACCGCGAGGCGCACGGTGGCGGCCGCGGTCAGCGGCGATTTCCGGCGGCGGTCCGGGCGGTGGATCGGCAGCTCGACGAGCCGGTAGGCCAGCACGGCGGGCACCAGCGAGGCGAGCGCGGCGAGCGGCCGGACGCCGGGCAGGTCCGGCAGGCAGGTGCCGGCGATGACGATGACCGGCCAGTGCCAGAGGTACCAGCTGTAGGACAGGTCCCCCAGCACGACGGCGGGACGCGCGGACAGCCAGGCGGTCGGCGCCGCCGGGTCCGGGGCGCTGCCCGCAACGAGCAGGCACAGCGCCGCCGCGACCGGCACCGCGGCGAGCAGCCCCGGAAACGGGTCATCGGCGTCGATGCCGAAGGCGGCGGCCACCAGCAGCACCGTTCCGCTCCAGGCGAGCAGTGTCCGGACCGCGCGCCGCGGTGCGCGGCCGCCGGCGGTCGCGACGGCGACGGCGGCGCCCGCGAGGAACTCCCAGGCCCGGGTCACCGGCGCGTAGAACGCGAGCCGGCGCACGACCTCCGGGTCGGTCAGCGCCGGCACCCCCACGGCGCGCGGCACCCAGCCGTAGGTCAGGCACACCGCAAGGCCGAGCGAGGCGACGCCGGCCAGGGCCAGGGCGGTGATCAGCACGGCCGTCGCCGGTCGCTGCGGACGCCGGCGGCGGGCGATCAGCCACACCGCCCCGAGCGCGGCCGGGAACAGCAGGTAGAACTGCTCCTCGATGGACAGCGTCCACAGGTGCAGCAACGGGTTGGACTCGGCGTGCGGCTGGAAGTAGCTGCCGGCGAAGCGGAAGAAGTAGCCGTTGGCGCACAGCAGCGACGCGGCCGCCGAGGCGTAGCCGACCGCCGACATGCTGCCGTCGAGCGGGCTGAAGAGCAGCGTCGTCGCCGCGATGGTGGCCGCCGACACCACCGCCAGGGCGGGGAGCAGCCGCCGGGCCCGCCTGGCGTAGAAGGCGCGCAGCCGGATCCGTCCGGTCGCGGCGAGCTCGCGCAGCAGCATGGCGCAGATGACGTGGCCCGACACGACGAAGAACACGTCGACGCCGACGAAGCCGCCGGGGACGGGCAGTCCGCAGTGGTAGAGCACGACGAGCGTGACCGCCACGGCGCGCAGCCCCTGGATGTCGCGACGGTGGTGCCGTGTCTCCTCACCGCCCGCTGCCATCACAGAATCCGATATTAGGAGCTAATCGCCCAAATCACCCGTAAAATCGTGAATGTGACTTCGGGCGGCCTTCGCGTTTCCACCTGGTCGGCGGGATGGGTCGTCGAAGGCGTGGCGGCGGGCGCCCTCGTGGCCTACATCGCGCTACGGCAGCCGCTGCTGGCCCTGGGCCTGGGCCTGGCGCTCGCCGTCGCCGTCGCCGCGATGCGGCCCGGCATGATCGTGCCGTCGCTCGTGCCGCTGAGCACGGCCACCACCGCCTATCCGCTCGCCCACATCGGCGTGTACGTGGGCGCCGCGATCCTGATCGTCACCGTCGTGCGCCGCGCGTTCGCCGCCCGGGACGCCCGCGTGCGGCTCGGCTGGCCGCCGGTGTGCCTCACGCTGCTCGCCGCCGCGCTGGTGGTCAGCGCCCGCGGCGACGGGCCGCCGGGCCGCGACAGCGACCTGTCCGGCCTGCTCATCGGGCTGCTGCTGGCGGCCGTCATCGGTTTCCTGCCGCCGCGTCCGCTCACCGTCGCGCGGGTCGTGACCGTCACCGGCGCGGTCGCCGCCGTGCTCGCGACGGTCGACGGCGTCTACGTGAGCGGCCGGATGTCCGGCGCCGGGCTGCTCGCCAACTACTTCGGGGCGCTGCTGGCCATCTGCGTCGCGACCGGTGTGGGCCTGGCCCGCGCCGAGCGCCGCGTCGCGTGGTTGATCCCGGTCGCCTGCTGCCTGGCCGCGATCGTGCAGACGCACTCCCGTGGAGCGGTCGTGGCGACCGCCGTCGGGATCGTCGTGGCCCTCCTCGCCGGCCGGCCGGCGCGCTGGCAGATCGCCGGCGCCGCCCTCGCCGGCGTCGCCGGTTTCGCGACGGTGCGGGTGGCCAACCCGCTGGCGGACGCGGTCGTCGGCAGCCGCAGCGCCACGCAGCTGACCATCAACAGCGAGGTCCGGCTCCAGGCGGCCCGCCTCGCCGTCGACATCGCGCAGGACCACCCGCTGCTCGGCATCGGGTATGCGACGTTCCCGCGGATCGCCGCCGCCGATCCACGGCTCGGCATCTACATGAACACCCACAACGACTTCCTGCGGCTGGCGGCCGAGTCCGGGGCGGCCGCCCTGGTGCTGTTCCTCGCCGTGCTCGCCGCCGCGCTGTGCTGGCGGGCCGGCGCGGGCTTCCTGCCGCTGCGGGCCGCCGTCGCGGCCGGCGCGGCGAACCTGTTCTTCGCCAACACCCTGTCCAACCTGACCGCCAGCGGCCTGTTCTGGGTGTGCCTGGGCGTCCTGCTGGCCGGTCGCGGCAGCGACCGGCGCGCCGACATTGAGGAGACCACCACCGATGCTCGACTCCACCACTGAGGTCCGTGCCGGCGACCGGTTCGCGTTCGGCGCGAACTGGATGTCCTTCGTCGAGGTCGTCGACGACGTCCGCATCGACACGGCGACCGCCTCGCTGACCACGGCGCTCGGCCTGACCGGTCCGCCCGAAGGCAAGCGCCTGGACGGCAGGACGTTCCTCGACGCGGGCTGCGGTAGCGGCCTGTTCTCGCTCGCCGCCACCCGCCTCGGCGCCCGGGTGCACGCCTTCGACTTCGACCCGGCGTCGGTGGCGGCCGCCACCGAGCTGCGCCGGCGGTTCGCCCCGCACAGCGACTGGCGGATCGAGACGGGCTCCGTCCTGGACCCGGACTACCTCGCCGGCCTCGGCCAGTTCGACGTCGTCTACTCGTGGGGCGTGCTGCACCACACCGGCCGGCTCTGGACGGCCCTCGCCGGGGTCACGGACCTCGTCGCTCCCGGCGGCCGGCTCTACATCTCCGTCTACAACGACCAGGGCTTCGCGAGCCGGGCGTGGCGGCGGGTCAAACGCCGGTACAACCGCTCAGGGCCGGCGCTGCGCGCGGCACTCGTCGGTCTCAGCGCCGTCTACCTCGCCCGGCACCGTCCACTGCAGACGTTGATCGGGGCCGTCAGGCTCGGCACCGGGCACCGCCGTCCCGCGCCCGCGCGGCCGGCTCCCCGCACCCGCGGCATGTCCCGCCGGCACGACCTCGTCGACTGGGTCGGCGGCTACCCGTTCGAGGTGGCCAAGCCGGAGGAGGTCTTCCGGTTCCTCACCGGCCGCGGCTTCGAGCTTCGGCATCTCACCACGTGCGGCGGTGGCCTGGGCTGCAACGAGTACGTCTTCGAGCGGGTCGGCACCGGCCGCCGCGTCACTGCGCCGGCGCAGTGACGCGGCCGCCGCACGGGCGGCCGCCAGCGCGCTGACGGGATCGGGCAGCAGCCGGGCGGCGGGGGTCCCGCTCGCCCGGCAGAACCACACCAGGTGGACCACCGCGAGGCACCCGTAGCTGATCGACGCGGCCAGCCCGCAGCCGGCGATCCCCCACCGCGGCACCAGCACCAGCAGGAGCCCGACGTTGACCGCCAGCGCCACCACCGACGTCGCGGACATGACGACGGGCCGCTCCAGCCGGATCAGGTACGCGCCGAGCTGCCGGGTCACGCCGAGCGCGAGCAGTCCGGGGGCCAGGGCGTACACGGCGGGCAGGGCCGGTCGGAACGCTGCGCCGTAGCCGAGCGGCACCAGCAGCGGCGCCGCCAGGGCCAGCCCGCCGGCGGCGACCAGCGCCAGCGCGATCGAGATCCGGGTCGCCCGCACCGTCGCCGCGGCCGCCGTGCGCAGGTCGGCGACGGCCTGCCCGGCCAGGCAGGCCCGGGCCAGCGCGTCGGTCGGGATGCGGGTCAGCTCGGCCAGCGTCACCGCCACGGTGTAGAGACCGACCGCCCGCGCGGACGTCATCGCCGCGAGCGCCAGGACGTCGAGCCGGTAGGTCAGGTACAGCGCGGTCGATCCGGCGTGATAGCGGACGCCGAGCCACAGTGCCCGGCGGGCCAGGGCGCCGTCGAACAGCGGCAGCCGGGGGCGCACCGCCCGCAGCTGCAGCAGCAGCGGCACCGCCGAGGAGACCGCCCAGATCCCGACGACCCAGCCGACGCTGATCCAGCCGGTGAGCGCCACGCCCACCAGCGCGGCGCACTGCAGGACGCCGGAGGTGAGCAGCGCCCGGTCGACCACCCGCACCTGACCGGTGAGCATCAGCACGGTGTTGAGATGCAGCACCGTCATCATCGCCGGCACCGCCAGCAGCCCGCAGGCCAGCACCGCCGGCGCCGCGGTGGCCGCCGCGCCGAACACGCCGGCGGCGGCCAGGCCCGCGGCGCCGAGCGCGGCGGCGGTGCCGAGCACCGGTGCGAGCACCACGCTGCCGGCCGTGACGGCGGCCTCCCGGCCCGGCCACAGCCCGACGTACGCCTGCTCCAGGGACAGGTGACCGACTGCCATCGTCGCGGTCGCGACGGCGACGACGATCGCGTAGGCGCCGCGCCCCTCCGGCTGCAGGGCCCGCGCGACGACGACGCCGGCGGTCCCGCCGAGCACCACCAGCAGCAGCCGCACCCCCACGCTGCGGGTCAGCTGCGGCAGGCCCCGGCCTGGTCGCATCGCGCGGGGCGACGGCCCTGATGCGGTCACGGTGCGGTCACGGCAACGTCTGGAGACGCGCCATGCCGCCGGCGTCGACGAACTGGCGGTGCCACAGCTCGAACTGCAGCAGCGACCACAGCCGCCGACTCTCGTCGGCCCCGCCGTCGTGGCGCCGCAGCATCGCCTGCACCTCGTCCTGCCGGAACAGGCCGCGCGACCGGGCGGTGGCGTCGGTCAGCACCGACCAGGTCAGCTCGCGCAGGTCGCCACGCAGCCACGCGGCCAGCGGGACCCCGAAGCCCATCTTGGGCCGATCGATGACCTCGGCCGGCAGCCAGTCCGCCATCGCCCGCCGGAACAGGTACTTGGTGGTGCCGGGCCGGACCTTCAGCCGGGTCGGCAGCGCGGCGGCCCACTCCAGCAGGTGCTGGTCCAGCAGCGGCGAGCGGGCCTCGACGGAGTTCGCCATCGTGGTGACGTCGACCTTCGCCAGCAGGTCGCCGGGCAGGTAGGTGTTGACGTCGGCGTCGATGACCCGGCCGACGGCGTCGGGCGCCGCCGAGCGGCGGAAGGCGTCCTCGAGCAGCGCGACGCTGTCCACCCCGCGCAGCCGCTCCCGCAGGTCGTCGGTGTACAGGGTCCGCAGCTGGTCTTCGGAGAAGATCGACATCATGCCGGCGTAGCGGCCGATCGGTGGGCGGGACAGCAGCCGCAGCGTCCTGCCCACCCGCCGCAGCGTGCTGCGCGGCGCCGCCCGGTCCCCGAACGCGCCGAGCCCGTCGAAGAGCCGCCGCGGCCGCAGCGCGGGCAGCCGCGCGAGCGACCGCATCAGCAGGTACCGGTGGTACCCGCCGAAGCACTCGTCGCCGCCGTCGCCGTTGAGCACCACCGTGACGTGGGCCCGGGCCAGCCGGGCCACGAAGAAACTCGGGATCGCCGACGGGTCGGCGAACGGCTCGTCGAAGTGCCACGCCAGGTCCGCCAGCAGCTGCGGCAGCGGACCGAGGTCGGCCGGCCGCACGACCATCTCGTGGTGGTCGGTGCCGTACCGGTCGGCGACCTGGCGCGCATACCGGCGCTCGTCGAAGCGGTCGTCGTCGAACCCGATGCTGAAGGTCCGGACCGGTCGCGCCGACAGGCGGGCCATGGCCGCGACGACGGCGGAGGAGTCCAGGCCGCCGGACAGGAACGCGCCCACCGGCCGCTCGCCGACCAGGCGGGCGGCGACCGCGTCCAGCAGCAGGTCCCGCAGCCGCTCGGCGGCGGCGGGCTCGTCGGGCACCGGCGTCTCGGTGCAGTCCAGCCGCCAGTACGGGCGCACGCTCACCCGGCCCGCCTGCCACGTCAGCAGGTGCCCGGGCGGCAGCTTGTGCACGTGCTCGAAGATGCTCCACGGCGCGGGGACGTACTGGTAGGTCAGGTAGTGGTGCAGGGCGACCACGTCCAGGCGCGGGGTGAACGCCCGGTCCTGCAGCAGCGCCTTCGCCTCCGACGCGAACGCGACGCCGCCGCCGGTGTCGCGCCAGTACATCGGCTTCTTGCCGACGCGGTCGCGGCCGAGCAGCAGCCGCCCCCGGGCGGCGTCCCAGATCGCGAACGCGAACATGCCGCGCAGCCGGTGCACCAGGTCGTCGCCGAACTCCTCGTACAGGTGGACCAGGCACTCGGTGTCGCCTGCGCTGGTGAACGCGTGGCCGCGGCGGATCAGGTCGGCGCGCAGCTCGGCGAAGTTGTACAGCTCACCGTTGCAGACCGCGACCACCGACCGGTCCTCGCTGTACACCGGCTGCCGACCCCCGGCGACGTCGACGATCGCGAGCCGGCGCATGCCGAGCGCCGCCGCCGGACCGTCGTGGACGCCCTCGTCGTCGGGTCCGCGATGGGCGAGCACGTCGCACATGCGCCGCACGAGCACGGCGTCCGCGCCGGCGCCGGCCACACCCGCGATCCCGCACATCAGCGGCGGACCTGCGCCGCGGCGAGCATCCCCCGGTACAGGTCGACGTGCTGGTCGACCATCGTGTCGCCGTGCAGGTGGATCCGGCTCCACTGGCGGGCCGCGCGGCCCATCGCCTGGGCCCGGCCCGGATCGGCGAGCACGCCGGCGATGGCGTCGGCGAGCCCGGCCGGGTCCCGCGGCGGCACGAGCAGCCCGCGACCGTTGGCCAGCAGCTCCGGCGAACCGCCGACGGCGGTGGCGATGACGGGCCGGCCGGCGGCCATCGCCTCCATCACCGCGTTGCTCATGCCCTCGGTGAGCGACGGCAGCACGACCGCGTCGGCGCGGGCGAGCAGCCGGTCGACGTCCGTGCGCGGGCCGAGCATGCGCAGGTCGACCCCGAGCCGGGTGGCCTGGCGGATCAGGGCCCGGCGCTGCTCGCCGCCGCCGGCGAACACGAACGTGCACGGCGTGCCGCGGTCGCTGAGCAGCCGGCCCGCCTCGAGCAGGTGGTCGTGGCCCTTGTACCGCTTGAAGTTGGCCACGCACAGCACGACCGGGCGCTTGCTGCGGATGTGCGCCGGGCGGGCGTCCGCGAAGGCCTCGTCCGGGAGCCCGTTGTAGATGACCTTGATCTTGGTCGTGGTGACCTTCTCGGTATGGCGGACGCAGGCGGCCACGGCGTAGGCGTTGGCGACCAGCAGGTGCGTCATCCGGGTCGCGATCCGCTCGGTGAGCAGCGCCAGCCGCCGGCCCTGCTTGAAGTCGTCCAGGCTGCGGCGCCCGGCGATCACGACCGGTACGCGGGCGATGCGGGCCGCGGGCGCCGCCATGACGTAGCTGTGGAACAGGAACGCGTGCACGAGCCCGGGGCGGGTCTCGCGCAGGAAGCGGGTGAGCCGGACGAACGTGGCGAGCAGGCAGGACACCGCCCGCCAGCCCGGCCGGGGGGTCCAGCCGAGATAGACGGTCCGCACGCCGGCCTCGCGCAGCGCCGCCGAGCGCGGCCCCTCGCCCGTCAGGACCACGACGGTGACGTCGCTCCCCCGCCGCTGGAGCCCGTCGGCGAGCATGACGATCTGCTTCTCGGTGCCGCCCAGGCCCAGCTGCCCGATCACGATGCAGACCCGCAGTCCCGCACCCGCCGGCGTGGACGCCTGTGCGGGAACGGCGGTGAGCGTCGCCGCGCCCCCTGCCGACGATTCATCTTCCACGCCACCACCATATGACCTCAATATGGCTATAAAACGATTTTTCGTGTTCTGCAAACCGCTTTGCCGGAATTCGATAGATTCGTGCGGCAAGAGCCGCATCCGCTGCACACCATCCCACCGCCATTGGAGGCCACCGATCGTGCCTGGGACGACGCCGCAGCCGCAGACCTACCTCGTCACCGGCGGCGCCGGTTTCATCGGTTCGCACCTCGTCGAGGCACTGCTGCGCCGCGGCGACCGGGTCGTCGTCCTGGACGACTTCTCCAGCGGCCGCCGCGCCAACCTGGCCGGCGTCGAAGGCCACCCGGGCCTGCGCGTCGTGCAGGGTTCCGTCCTCGACGAGCTCGTCGTCGAGGACCTCGTGCGCCAGTGCGACGTCGTCGTGCACCTCGCCGCCGCGGTCGGTGTCCGGCTGATCGTCGAGCAGCCCCTGGCCTCGCTGACCACGAACCTCCGCGGCTGCGAGAACGTCGTCGAGGCCGCGTGGCGCCACCGCCGCGCCGTCCTGCTGACCAGCTCCTCGGAGATCTACGGCAAGAACAGCACCGGGCCGCTGCCCGAGGACGCCGACCGCATCCTCGGCTCGCCGTCGGTCGTCCGCTGGGCGTACAGCACCGCCAAGGCCGTCGACGAGATCCTGCTCAACGCCTACCACCGCGAGCGTGGCCTGCCCACGATCATCGCCCGCCTGTTCAACACCGTCGGGCCGCGGCAGAGCGCCGCCTACGGCATGGTCATCCCGCGCCTCGCCAGGCAGGCGGTCGCCGGTCATCCCCTCACCGTCTACGGCACCGGCGAGCAGACCCGCTGCTTCGTCCACGTCGCGGACGTCGTCGACGCGCTGCTGCGGCTGCTGGCCACGCCGGCCGCGATCGGGCAGACCGTCAACATCGGCTCCTCCGACGAGATCAGCATCCGCCGGCTCGCCGACCTCGTCGTCGCCGCCGCCGGCAGCCCGTCACCGATCGAGCTGATCCCGTACCACGAGGCCTACGGCTCGGGATTCGAGGACATGCACCGCCGGGTGCCCGACACCCGGCGGCTGCGGGAGCTGACCGGCTGGGCCCCGCGCCGCACGCTGCACGACGTGCTGACCGCGGCCATCGCCGAGGCACGGGCCGAGGCCGCCGCACCCGTCCCGCAAGGGCAGCTGGTCGCGTCGTGAACCCGCCCTGGCTGGCCGCACCGGTCCTCGCGGGGCTCGCCGCGGTCCCGCTGGCCGCCGTCCTCACCGCGGTGTGCCGGCGCACGGCCGTGCGCACCGGCATCGTCGACCGCCCCGGCGGCCACAAGTCCCACGCCGCGCCGACGCCCTACCTCGGCGGCCTCGCCGTCGCCGCGGCGACCCTCGCGCCGGCGCTGTTCCTGGTCGCGCGCGGGCCAGCGCCCGCCGCGGCCCTGCTGCTGGCCGTCGCGGCCGCCGCCGTCGGCACCCTGGGCCTCATCGACGACCTGGCACCGCTGAGCGTCAACACCCGCCTGGTCGTCGAGGCCGGCGCGGCCGGTCTCGTCGCACTCGCCGGGCACACCGTGCCGGTCACCGGACAGCACTGGCTCGACGTCGCGCTCACCGTGGCGTGGATCGTGCTGCTGACCAACTCCTTCAACCTGCTGGACAACATGGACGGTGCCGCCGCCGCGACCGCCGCCGTCACCGCCGTGCTGCTCGGCGTCGCCGCCACCGGATCCGGCCGCGAGGCGCTGTGGTGGTGCCTCGGCGGCGCCTGCGTCGGCTTCCTGTGGCACAACCGGCCACCGGCCCGCATCTTCCTCGGCGACGCCGGTTCGCTGTTCGTCGGCTTCCTCATCGCGACCGGCACCGTCGTCGCCGCACCCGACCGCTCCCCCGGCACGCTGGCGGTGCCGCTACTGCTCGCCCTCATCGCCGTCGTCGACACCGCGCTGGTCGTGGTCGCGCGCCGCCGCGCCGGCCGGTCCTGGCGGCAGGGCGGCGCCGACCACACCTCCCACCGCCTGCGGCTGCTCGGCCTGTCGGCGGCGCAGGTCGCCGCGGCGCTCGCCACCGGCGCGGCCCTCTGCGGCGGCCTCGCCCTGCTGGTGCGCGCCGGTCAGCTGCCGGCCACCGCCGGGCTCGGCATCGCCGCCCTCACCGGCACCACCGCCGTGTGCCTGCTGCTGCGCGTACCCACACCGACCGCACCGGCGGCCCAGCGCGTGCGCTGACCGCCCGCACACCGTCCCGCACACGATGAAACCCGAAAGAGGCCCGGCCTTGGAGCTCCGCTCGATCCTGCCGCTGCTGCGCGAGCGCTGGAAGTCCGTGGTCGCCACCGTCCTGGCCGCGATCGCCGTCGGCATGGTGCTCACCGCCCGCCAGACGCCCTGGTACGAGGCCAGAACCACGCTGTTCGTGTCCGCGTGGGCCGACGGCGGCGACGCGGCGAAGGCGTACCAGGCCGACCTGCTGTCCCAGCAGAAGGTGAAGTCGTACTCGGTGATCGTGCGCGACAAGCGGGTCATGCGCAGCGTCATCGACAAGCTCGACCTGGCCGTCACGCCGGACGCCCTCGCCGCGCGGGTCAGCACCGACACGCTCGAGGACACCGTGCTGCTGACCATCCGCGTCACCGACACCTCGCCGCAGCAGGCGCAGCGCATCACCGACGCCGTCGCCGACGAGTTCATCCGGCTCGTCCCGACCCTCGAGGCCACCCCCGACGGCAGCCCCTCACCCGTGCACGTCAGCGTGGTCAGCCCCGCGGACCCGCCCGGCGTGCCGGTCTCACCGCGGCCGCTGCGCAACCTGGCGCTGGCGACGCTCGCCGGACTGCTGGCCGGCGCGGCCCTCGCCACCGTCCGGCACGCCATGGACACCTCGATCAAGACCACCGAGCAGGCCGAGGAGATCACCGGCACGTCGCTGCTCGGCGTGATCCCGCGCAACCCGGACCAGACCGGCATCGCCGCCGTCACCGAGGAGGACTCCAGCGGCCGCCAGGTCGAGGCGTACCGCCAGGTGCAGACCAGCATGCAGTTCATGGACGCCGACCAGCGCACCAAGGTCGTCGTGGTGACCAGCTCCGTGCCCGCCGAGGGCAAGTCCGTCACGTCGTGCAACCTGGCCCTGTCGATCGCCGAGTCCGGGCGCTCCGTCCTGCTCATCGACGCGGACCTCCGCCGCCCGCAGGCCGCCGGCTACCTCGGCGTGCCGTCGGGCGCCGGCCTCACCAGCGTCCTGATCGGCCAGGCGGAGCTCGACGACGTCATCCAGCCGTGGGGCGACACGTCCCTCTCCGTGCTGGCCAGCGGCCCGGTCCCGCCCAACCCGAGCAAGCTCATCGGCTCCAACCACATGCGGCGGCTGCTGGACGAGCTGCGCTCCCGGTACGACATGGTCATCATCGACACCCCGCCGGTCCTGCCCGTCGCCGACGCGATCGTCCTGTCCGCCCTCAGCGACGGCGCGATCTTCGTCGTCCGCCACGGCCACACCCGCCGGGACCAGGTCGGCAAGGCGACCGCGGCGCTGCGCCGCGCCGAGGTCGACGTGCTCGGCTTCATCCTGAACATGACGCCGCGGCGCACCGAGGACGCCTACAACTACTACGACGCCTACTCCGCCGGGCACGCCGCCACCTCCGTCGGCACGCTCGCCGGACGCCTCACCGGCCTGCGCGAGAAGATCGCCATCCGGCTGTGAACACCAGCATCACCGCCACCGACCGCCAGTTCCGCATCCTCTACGTCTGCGTCGGCAACCTCTGCCGCTCGGTCCTCGCAGAGCACCTGACGCAGCGCGCCATCACCGAGTGGCCGCCGGCGCTGTCCCACCGCTTCCACGTCCACAGTGCCGGCACCCGCGGACGTGACCGCCAGCCGATGCACCCGTACACCGCGCAGGTCCTCACGGCCCGGGGCGCCTCGCCCGCGGCGTTCACGACCAGCCGGCTGACCGCCGTCGCGATCCGCGGGGCGGACCTCGTGCTCACCGCCACCGTACGCGAACGCGACGACGTCCTCGCGCTGCACCCCGCGGCCGTCCGCCGCACGTTCACCATCAACGAGTTCGCCCGCCTCGCCCCGCCGGACGGCGGTCTCGCCGACCCGGACCTGCCCGAGGATCCGGTCGCGCTGGCACGGCAGCGGGTCGCCGCCGCGGTGCGCCGCCGCGGGCGCACCCGGTGCGGGACCGGCTCCGGCGTGGCGCCCGACGACATCCCCGACCCGGACCGGACCCTGGACGCCTTCGACGACTGCGCGACCGCGATCGACCGCGCGGTACAGGTGATCCTGCACGCGCTGAGCGGACCGCGGTGACCGACCGGCGGCCCGCCCTCGACGGCCTCCGCGCCGTCGCGGTCGCCGCCGTCGTCGCCTACCACCTCGACCCGCGGCTGCTGCCGGGCGGGTTCCTCGGCGTGGACCTGTTCTTCGTCCTTTCCGGCTATCTCATCACCGGCCTGCTCCTGCGCGAGGCCCGCAACGGTCCCGTCGACGTCATCGCGTTCTGGATCCGGCGCGGCCGCCGCCTGCTGCCGGCGCTGTTGCTGATGGTCGCCGCGGTCGCCGTCGCCGTCCGCCACTGGGAACCCGCCGGGCTCTGGGCCGACCGCAGGGGCGACCTCATCGCCGCCCTCTGCTACTACGCCAACTGGCAGGACATCACCGCGCCGCTGTCGTACTTCACGCAGACCGCCGCGCCGTCACCGCTGCGGCACATGTGGTCGCTGGCGGTCGAGGAGCAGTGGTACCTGCTGTGGCCGCTGGTGCTGCTGCCGGTCCACCGGCGCCGCCCCCGCCCCGCCACGGCCGCCGCGCTGCTGGCCGTGCCGGCCGCCGCCAGCGCACTGATCATGGCCGTCACCTACGACCCGGGCAACCCGATCCGCGCCTACGCGGGCACCGACGCCCGCGCCCAGGAGCTCCTCATCGGCGCGGCCCTGGCGCTCGTCGCGCGGCGCGCCACCGGCGCGCGGCTGGTCACGCCGTTCGCGCTCGCCGCCTGCGCCGGGCTGATGCTGCTCGTCGACGACGCGGCACCGTTCTACTACCGCGGCGGCGCGGCGCTGGCATCGGTCGTCTTCGCCGCCCTCATCTGGGGTGTCGAGAGCGCCCCTGACACGCCCGTCGCCCGCCTGCTCGCCACCGCGCCGCTGCGCGGCACCGGCCGCGTCTCGTACGGCATCTACCTGTGGCACGTGCCGGTCATCGCCTTCACGCCGCACGCGCTGCCCTGGCACCTGTCCGGTGCCGGGACCGCCGCCGTCGCCGCGGCCGTCACCCTGCTGCTCGCGACCGGCTCATACCTGCTCGTCGAGCGCCCGGTCCTGCGCGGGCGGCCCCGAGCCGCCTGCCGGACCGGGACGAGGTTCGTCACCGCGGCCGTGGCGGCCCTCGCCGCCTGCGCGACGCTCGCGGTGACCGCCACCACCTACGCGACCGGCTACCAGGCCCAGCAGGTCGACGCCGCGCGGACCGCCGGCGAGCACGCGGTCGCCGCCGGCTCCGCGACCGGGGCGATCTGCCCCGACACGACGTCGATCTGCGTCCGGACCCGGCCCGAAGGGACCGGCCGTACCGTCGCCGTCGTCGGCGACTCGATCGCCCGGTCGCTCGACCCCGGCATCGCCGACCTCGCCGCCCGCAACGGCTGGGGTTACGTGCTCGCCGCCCACAACGGCTGCGGGCTCACCGGCCTGCTCAACACCGACGGCGCCCAGCCGAAACCGTTCATGCGGCAGTGCGCGGCGCAGACGCCGGCCCGCATCCGGCGACTCCTCGACGAGCACCGTCCCGATCTGGTCATCGCGTATTCGCGGTGGGAGCTCATCACGCACCTCACCCCGTCCGGCGAGCGGGTCGAGCCCCTGTCGAGCCGCTGGAAGGCCGACGTCCACGAGCATCTGCGGGCGTTCGCGCAGACCGTGACGCGCGCGGGGGCGAAGCTGGTGCTGGTCGCCGTCCTGCCGCTCGTCCCGGCAGGCCCGGACTGCCTGCGCGACCCGGCCCCGCCGGCGTGCAGCGCGGCGCCGGACCCGCTGACCGAGGCCACGAACCGGATCTACGCCGCCGTCCGGGACGAGGTGCCGGGCGTAACCCTGGCGACGCTGCAGGAGTCGGTGTGCCCGGGTGGCACCTGCCGTCCCGTCGTCGACGGCGTCCTGCTGCGCGTCGACGGCCTGCACTTCTCCGCCGACGGCGCCCGCTGGTTCGTCGCCCGGATGGCTCCGTTGCTGGCGCCCGGCGGTTAGGCGACCTTCGGGCGGGCGGCGCGGAACACCTCGATGGCGACCTTCTTGCTGAACGCGTCGCTCGTGTCCGACATCCACACGACGACGCTGAACACACCGCCGCCGATCTCCACGCCGACCGCGCGGTCGCCCTCGCCCGGACTGTAGTAGGCGTCGCGGGGGTTCGGCGTGAGGACGCAGTCACCGGCCTTGCCACACGCCCAGCGCACGTCCGGCCCCGACGATGGCAACAGACCCCCGGTCACGGGCCAGTCGAACGGGCGTGGATCGCGAAGGCGGTCAGCAGCACGATCGGGGCGAGGATGCCGGCAATCACCTGCGGCCTGCGCAGCAGCGGCCGGCCTGCGTCCATCGGCCGGACGGGTGCACCGCCCGGCTGCGCGGCCGGGGCCGCCAGCGCGGTGACCTTCGTCATGGCGGCCCAGTTGAGCAGCAGGACGATCGGCGCGGCCACGGCGAAGATGCCGTACCAGCCGAACGTGAACATCTTCTGCTGGAGGTCCCGGAAGACGGCGGTGCCACAGTCGCGGCAGAACGGGCCCGGGGCCCGGGTGTAGCCGATCCAGATCAGCACGGACTGGACGGCGCGGAACTTGGTGTCCGCGGCCGGCACCGCACCACAGCAGCGGCACTGCAGGACCGGCGTCGACGGGCCCGGGTCCGCGCCGGCTGCCGACGCGTAGGCGGTGAGGCTGCCGCCGGCGCCGGTGGCGAGGCGGTGCATCACCTGCTGCGCGGGCCAGATCCGGGCGCCGCCGGGCAGGTCCAGGGCGGCGTGGTCACCGTCGCGGACCCAGGTGCCGCCCACCCGGCGCCGGATCACCTCGCCGACGTAGCCGCCCAGCATGGCCACCCGAACGTCCAGGTCCTTGCCGAGCAGGCCACGCGAGCGCGGGCGGCCGTCCGGCGCCTCCGCGTTCAGGAACCGCTCGATCTCCCACAACGACGACGGTGAGAAGTCGGCGCGGTAGCCGGCCGCCGTCAGCACTTCCACGGCCCAGTCCGCCCCCGCACGCACGTCATGGTCGATCGCCACGGTCATGATCTTGGCACATCGTGTGCCTGATCCCTAGAGCTGACGCTGCCGCCAGGTCAGTAAACGGCCGGGATTCGCCGCCGGAGGGCGATGTCGGCCAGCCGGGAGAGCATCTCGGCGCTGCGTGGGCCGAGCAGCGCCGTCTGGACCCGGCGCGGCAGGTACCGGCCGATGCCCTCGGTCAGCTCGTACACCATGGTCACCCGGGTGCCTCCCTCGACCGGTTCGAGGTCCAGCCGCACCGTCGCCGCGCCGATCGGCCACGCCCGGGCGTGCAGCTCGAGCATCCGGCCCGGGACCACCGCCCGCACCGAGGTCACGTCCGTGATGTGCAGCGGCCACGGCCCGACCTGGTGGTGCAGGCGGGTCCCGACCGCGGGCCAGCCCTCGTCGACGTCCCGGATGTGGGACGCGCCGACCACCCAGCTGGCGTACATCCAGCCGTCGGCCAGGACCGCGAAGACGCGATCGGGTGAGGTGCGGACGAGCTTGCGTCGCTTGGCCACTGCCGTCTCCCTTCGACGCCGGAGATCCGCAGTCTTCCCGCTTCCGGCCGGTTTAAAGCAGGAACGCCGGCATGCAGGCGCGGGAAGATGGTCGAGTGAAGGCGATCTACCCAGACAACGGTGATGGCGATCCGGATGCCGTGCCCGGCGTGTGCCCCGTGACCGAAGGTGCGACTTCACTCACGCTTGAAGTTGACGGAGAGCTTTTCGCCCTCACCCCGAACGAGTTCGGCGGCACCGACTACGCGTGGCTGAGCGGGCCGAACCCCGGCTACGGATTCGGCGTGAGTCCGACCCCGAACCTGTCACTCGACGAGCACATGGAGCACATCCGCGGCTTCCTGGCCCAGGTCGACCCCGCCACCGGATACATCGAGGACGACTGAGCCCATAAGCCCCGACCCAGGCATCGAAGCATGTCCGGCTGCACGCCGAGCAGCTGCGCCCGCGGTTGGTCCAGCACACCGGCAGGAAGCGGCTCACCGTGACCGTCGACGGGCCGATGCCGCACGACACCGCCTCATGGGCGCACCTGACCGGGTCGTTCGCCAAGCTGCTCGCCGCCGAGGTCGTCGACGCCGACCTGTTCGAGTGTGACTTCTCCACGAGCACGGACGTCGAGCGGACGGCGGGGCAGGTGGTGCTGCTCGACGTCTGTTCGCCGTACTTCTCGCTGTGGCTGCGATGCCTCTGCGGCATCCCCTCCGTGACGCTGACCGGCACGGTCGAGGACTGGCGACGCATCCGCGCGCGGGTCGACGCGATCGCCGGCTTCGGCCTGGAGACGTGGTGCCGGTCGCTCGCGCCGATCGCCGACGAATTCGTCCGGGCCTCGGCCGGTGACCCTGACCCCGAGTTCTGGCGGCGCATCTACAACCCGATCGACGCGTACGGCGGCGACGTGATCACCGGCTGGGCGGCCCGCTTCTATCCATACCTCAAGGACATCGCGGTCGACGTGCCGAACCCGCTGCTGGAGCTCCCGATCGGCGAGCCACGTGACGTGACCGTCGAACCCGGCCGCCTGTACGCCGGTCCAGGCGTCCAGAGCTCCTCGATCCCCGCCACGCTGTCGCGGGTGGTCGTCAACGTCAACGATCGGGTCTCCGGCGACAACCGGGTGGTGGCCCTGCACGCCGGCCTCGTCGGCGTCGCCCAGGATCCCGACGGCGCGCTGCGGCCGGTCGCCGCGTGGCACGTGGCGCCGACGGTCATCGAGATCGACGACGTGATCGACCGGCTCGTGCGTGAGCACGACACCACGCCGGCGCAGGACCCGCCCGGTGAGGCACCCGTCGAGGTCGTCGCGCTCTACCACCGGGTCGGCTCCGCGACCCTGTTCGGCGGCCGCTGGCGGCTGGTGCCGGCGGACGAGCGCCGCTACTTCGACACCGGCATCCTGGGCCTGTGGACCGAGACGCTCATCGAGCTGGCCGACGGCCGGACCATCGCCGCGGCGACCGACATGTCCACGATGATCACGTACTGGGTGCTGTGCCGGGTGGTGCAGGTCGGCGAGCCCGGACGGTCCACGCACCGGTTCCGCCTGGCCGACGACCCTGCCGACGTCCCGGTGCTCGGCACTTCCTTCGCCATGCTGCTCGACGCCGCTCTGGACTCCGGCGGCGACGTCGCACACCTGGAGACCGGACGCCTCGACCAACTCGACGCTATGCCCGGCTAACGGCCCGGCTAACGGCCCGGCTAACGGCCCGGTTCATGACGCGTTCAAGCCGTGACGGAAGGCGTACGTGACGGCCTGGGCGCGGTCGCGGGCGCCGATCTTCGTGAACAGGTGGTTGACGTGGCTCTTCACGGTGCCTTCGCTGACGACCAGGTGGGCGGCGATCTCGGCGTTGGACAGGCCGCCGGCCATCAGGGACAGCACCTCGGCCTCGCGGGGCGTGAGGCCGTCCGGGAATGCCGGCCGTGGCGGCGGCGCGGTGGCGATCGCGTCGATGAGGTGCCGTTGTACGGCCGGGTCGATGGCGGCGTGGTTGTCCAGGACCTGTTGCAGCGCCTCCTGGATCTGTGCACCGCTGGCGTCCTTGGTCAGGTAGCCGCGGGCGCCGGCCCGGAAGGCGTCCAGCACCGACCGGTCGTCCGAGTACGTGGTCAGCACGACCACCTTGACCTCGGGCGCCTCGGTGCGCAGGCGGCGGGTGGCCTCGATCCCGTCGCAGCGGGGCATCCGCAGGTCCATGAGCACGACATCGGGTCGCAGGGATTGGGCGAGCGTGACCGCCTCGTCGCCGTCGGCGGCCGTGCCGACCACCTCGAAGCCCTTCATCAACCCGAGCACCATGCTCAGCCCTTCGCGGACCACCCGCTGGTCGTCGGCGATCAGCACCCGGATCATGCCGGCACCACCAGCTCGACCCGGAACCCGTGGCCGGTGGCGCCCGCGCTGAGGGTGCCGCCGAGCAGTTCGGCCCGTTCGCGCATCCCGGTCAGCCCGTAGCCGTCGGTCTCGGCCGGGATCACGGGCGGGCGGTCGGCGAAGTCCTCCACGGTCAGGCGGGTGTCCGTCGACTCGTAGGCGAGCCGCAGCGAGACCCTCGTCGGCGACGCGTGCCTGGTCACGTTGGTCAGCGCCTCCTGCGCCACCCGGTAGAGGGCCAGCCGGGCCTCCGGTTTCAGCGGGTGCGGCTCGCCGGACACCGCGAAGTCGCACGGCACGGCCTGGTCGCGGGTGAACTGCTCGGCCAATGCGGCGAGCCGGTCGGGTCCGGGCAGGTCGTCGTCGCGCAGCGTGCCGATGGCCCGGCGCGCTTCCTCCAGGCCGGTGCGGGCGAGGTGGTGGGCGCGGTCGACGGCGACGGGCACGCGCGGGTCGGTCGGATCCTCGGTGATCAGCATCCGCGCCCCCTCCAGGTGCAGCAGCAGCCCGGACAGCGAATGGGCGAGCACGTCGTGCATCTCCCGGGCCAGCCACTGCCGCTCGGCCAGCCCGGCCGCCTCGGCCAGCGCCGCCTGGCCCTCTTCCAGCTGGGCGAGCAGCCGCTTGGTCTCACGCTGCGACTCGGCCAACCGGAACGCCAGGTACAGCAGGCCGAACAGCACGGCGAACCCGGCGAGCACGGCCAGGAAGCCGAAGTCCTGCCCAGTGATCGAGGCCACCATCTCCAGCACCACGAACGCCACGATCAACGCCGGGACGGCCACCCGGACGGGCATCAGCGCGGTCGCCGCGCACAGCACCGCCACCAGCACCGCCACCGAGCCCGGACCGCCCGGCTGCACCGCCACCAGCGCCACCGAGCTGACGAGCATCGCCCCGACGAAGACCACATGCGCCGGCCGGACCGGCAGCTCGGTGGTCGCGTTGCGGCCGAACACCCCGGTCACGAACACGGCGGTGGCCAGCACCACGATCAGCCGCTTCCCGGTCAGCCCGAATCCGGGCTCGGCGGTGGCCGCGGCCCACACGAACCATGCCAGCATCAGCGGCGTCAGCACGACCACCTGCACACCGTCGTCAAGCTGCTGGCAGCCTTCCTGGCGATCAGCGTGTCCACCGTCGTCGCCGCGGTGGTGATGCGTCACAACCCGGCGCTCGTCACCTCGGCCGTCTGGATCCGCACGCCGCTGGTCGCGGCGAGCGCGGCGGTGCTGCTCTTCCTGGCCCGCCGCGCGGCCGCCGGCGATCGGGGCTCGTTCCGCCGGCTGCGCATCATCTCGATGGTGGTGCTGGCGGCCATCGTCGGCGTCGTCGCCTGGCCGAACGCATTCCCGACCTGGCTGCGTGTCGAGCAGGCCGTGTGCGGCGTGTTCATGCTCAGCGTCGTGGTCCGCACGAACCTGCGTACGGTCCGGTCGTCCATGGAACCCGGCCCGGCGGCATCGGCGCCCACCGCCGTCGCCGCGCGAGAGCCGGGGGCGTAGCGCGGCGGAACACGCCTCAGCCCTGCCACTTCCGGCGCACGGTGGCCTTGGGGCCGGTCACCAGCGTCGCCGCCGGGACGTCGTCGGCCACGACGGCGCCCGCGGCGATGACGGCGTCGCGGCCGATGGTGACGCCGGGCAGGATCGTGGCGCCGGCGCCGATCCAGACGTTCTCGGCCACGTCGATCGGCGCGCCGGTGAGCCACTCCCGGCGCGGCGCGGGGTCGACGGGGTGGCCGACGGTGATGAACGTGGCCTTCGGGCCGATCATCACGCGCTCGCCGAGCCGGATGCCGGCGTAGTCGAGGAACGTGCAGTTCTGGTTGATGAACACCCGCTCCGCGAGCTCCAGGCGCAGGCCGTGGTCGGTGTAGAACGGCGGGTAGATCGTCACCTTCGTGGGCAGCGGCCGGCCGAGGATCTGTTCGAGGAGCTCCGCCTTGCCCCGCTCGTCGTCGAACGGCAGGACGTTCAGGCGGGAGGTGAGCTCGGTGACCCGCAGCACCCGCTCGGACATCGCCTGGAACTCCGCGCTGCGGATGCGCATGAGCAGGTCATCGGGCATGTGGTGGTCCTTCCACGGTCCATGACGGTCGCCAGAGCGGCGCGGCGGGCTTCGGCAGGGTGTCGAGGTGCGAGACGATCCCGCGGAGCCCCGGGTGCGGGTTGGTCCGCGGCAGGATGAGCGAGATCGGGTAGACGATCGCGGGGTCCACGATGGGGATGCGGCGCAGGTCGTGGCCGGTCGGCCAGATGTACCGGTCGCGCGAGCCGACGAGTGTGGCGACGTCCGCGGACCCGGCGAGGACGTCCAGGAGGACCTCGTCGCCGAAGTGCGGTCCCGCCGCGTCCAGGCGCAGGTCGAAGGCGGTGGTCAGCTGGTCGTAGAAGTCGGCCCACTCGCTGCGCGGCGCGATGCCCGGCACCCAGATCCGGTGCCCGCGCAGCTGTTCCGGCGTCAGCTCCCGTGCGGCGGCGAGCGGGTGCCGCGGCCCGGTGAGCAGCTCCAGCGGCGAGTCGAACGCGTGGATCATCCGTAGCTCGTGCGGCAGCGCGCCGGGCTCGGTGACGGTCCGGAACGAGGCGTCCACGTCACCGGCCGCGACGGCGGCGGCCGCCGTCCGCGGGTCGTCGACCCGCAGCGTCACCACGTCGAGGTTCGTGCCGGGGTGCGACCGCCAGTACTCGTGCAGCGCCACCGCCTGCGCGCTGCGCAGCCCGAGGACGTCGATCCGCAGCGCCCGGAAGCCGGGTCTGACGGCGGTGACGGCCCGCTCGACCGCCGTGACGATCCCCCGGGCGTGCGGCAGGAACGCCTGCCCGTCGGGCGTCAGCTCCACGCCGCGGGCGGTGCGGTTGAACAGCCGCACGCCCAGCTCCCGCTCCAGCGCGGCGATCCGCTTCGAGACCGCCTGCTGCGTCACCCCCAGCTCGAGCGCCGCATGGCGCAGCTGCCCGAGCTCGGCCGCCCGGACGAACGACCGCAGCCCCTCCGTGTCCACCGGTACACCGTAAACACGTACAACCGATGGTTGTGGCTCATGTCTTGCCGAAACCTTTAGGTGTATTCATAGATATCTGACGATATCGTGTGGCGCATGGTGAATCTGCGTCCGTCCCGGCGCGCAATGATCCGCGCCTTCACCGTCATGGTGGGTGCCGCCGCCGCGGTCGTCCCGGTGACCGCCGCGCTCGCGGCGCCCACGTTCAAGGTCCCGTTCCCGTGCGGCCAGGTGTGGTCGGGTCAGACCCGCTCCGACCACAGCCCCGCCAACGCCATCGACTTCAACCGCGCCAACGACGACGGCGACCCCGTCGTGGCCAGCGCGTCCGGCACCGTCGACCGGGTGACCGACCTCGGCAACACCAGCTACGGCAAGTACGTGCGGATCGACCACGGTGGCGGGTACACCACCTACTACGCCCACCTGAGCCGCTTCAACGTGTCCGTCGGCCAGACCGTCCGCTACGGCCAGGTCATCGGCTACGTCGGCACGACCGGCGGCTCGACCGGACCCCACCTGCACTACGAGCAGCGCTCCGGCGGCACCGCCGTGAAGATCAAGTTCAACGGCACGCAGGCGCTGTACTGGGGCACGAAGAACTACACCAGCGACAACGGGTGCCCGTCCGGCTCCGCGAACGGCACGGTGAACACCTCCGGCACGCCGCTGACCGTGCGGTCCGGCCCCGGCACGAACTACGCCCCCGTCGACACGGTCGCCGACGGCGCCGCCGTGACGATCGGCTGCCAGACGACGGGCACGACGGTCGACGGCACGTACGGCACCAGCAACATCTGGGACCGGATCGGCTCCGGCCGGTTCATCGCCGACGCCTACGTCCTCACCGGCTACGACGGCTTCATCCCAGGCGTGCCACGCTGCTGACCGCCGCGCGGCGGTCCCGGTGCGGGTCCCGTCCTGGCGCAGGTCGGGACCCGCGTGAGCGCCTGCGGATGGTCACGGGTAGCGATGCGGGCCGTCAGGCTACGCGGATCCGCCCGTCAGAGCTGCGCTCGGGCCTGCTCGATGTGGCGGACGATGGCGTGGGCGCCGTTGGCGTCAGCGAGGGCGTGCGCCTCGTCGAGAGTGGCGAGCGCGTCCTCGCGTCGGTCCTGGGCGGCGGCGATGTAGGCCAGCCCGATCATGTTGGAGGCCACGCCCGGCAGGGCCCCGATCTCGCGGCGCAGGCGGGAGGACTCCTCCAGCCGCTCGCGTGCCTCGTCCAGCCGGCCGGCCCGGTGCGCCGCGATGCCCAGGTGCCGCAGCGCCTCCGACCAGGTCGGCTTGTCGCCGGTCCGCTCCGCCAGCAGGCGGGACCGCTCCAGGAGCGGCACCGCGACCTCGTCGTCATGCCGGATGAACTGGTGCACGCAACCGACCCAGAACAGCGCCTCGGCCTCGCCGCGGGTGTCCCCCAGCGTCCGGTACAGCTCGAGCGCCCGCTCGAACAGCCGCAGCTCGGCGGGGTCCTCGGTCGGCGACGCACCGGTGTCGGCGGCGGCGTTCTGAAATCGCGCGTGCAGGATCAGGCCGCGCGCCAGCGCCGTGTCGGCCTCGACCGCGTCCAGTCCTCGTTCGGCGCCGTCCAGCCCGCCCGGGTCGCCGCCGTACACCGCCCGCGCGTAGCCGTCCCTGGCCCGTTCGATCCGTTCGTCGCCGCTCATCGCCGCCCCCGTCGCCGTCGCCCCTGTCCTGCCGGCTCCGGCAGTCTCGGCCTGTTCGGCAACGCAGTCAACGGTTCAGGTCGGCGGCGAGACCGGCGACCGCCCGCGGACATGTTCGACTGGCGGCCGCACCTCGGTTGAACACGGCCGCGGCGCAACGAACGGCGGCCCGGACTGACCGGAGGACCGTTGCGCGCGGTGGAGATCGTCGAGTTTCCTCAGCGCAACGGTTCTGGAGGGGGCAAACGCGTGCGGTTCCCGGTCACGGTGATGTTGTCCGGTTCGGCGCACGAGCTGCACGCGGAGGTGCAGCCGGACGCGCGGGTCGAGGACCTGGCCCGGGCCCTGGCGGCGCACTTCGCGACGCCCGGCGAGGTCGGGGTGGCGACGGCCGCCGGCCCCCTCGACGCCGACGCGTCGCTGGTGGATGCGGGTGTACGAGCCGGCGCCGTCCTGCACGTGACCCTCGGCACCGGTCCGGGCGCGGCCGCGCCGGCGACCGGGCAGGCCGGCGGCCGGCGGCTGCGGGTGGTCGCCGGGCCCGACGCCGGGGTGGTGTTCGCGCTGCCCGGCACGGGCACCGTCACGATCGGGCGGACCGCCGACAACGACGTGCAGCTGACCGGCACCGGGATCAGCCGCCGACACGCCGCGCTGCGGGTCGGGCCCGGCGGGGTCGAGGTGTCCGACACCGGCTCGTCCAACGGCACCACCCTCGACGGGGCCCGGCTCACCGCCCCCGCCCGGCTCGTCCCGGGCACGGTGCTGCGGATCGGCCGCGACGAGCTCGTCCTTGACCTCCTTCCGGCCGACGCCCCGGCGGCCGACGCGCCGGGCGCGGCGCGGCCCCTGCCGGACGGCACGCTGCGGGTGACCCGGCCGCACCGGTTCGTGCCGGCCGCACCGGTGCTCACCGTCGACCTGCCGCGCCGCCCCGACGAGCGCCGCGGCGGGACCGCCGCCGTCGGCATCGGCGCCGCGGGCGGGCTCGTCCTCGGCGTGGTCGCGTTCCTCGTGTGGCACAACGCGATGTTCCTGCTGTTCTCCGGCGTGAGCACCGTGACGCTGCTGGCCACCGGCGCCTGGACGTGGTGGCGCGGGCGCAGCGACAGCCGGCGGGAGCAGCAGCGGTTCCGCACCGCCAGCGACGACCGGCAGGCCGAGCTGACCGCGCTGCTCGCCGAGGAGCGGCAGCGACTGCTGGAGCAGTCGCCGGACGTCGCCGGCACCGTCCTGCTCGCCCAGCACCACGACGCGCGGCTGTGGCAGCGCCGGCCGACCCACGACGACTTCCTGCGGCTGCGCATCGGCGTGGCCGACCAGCCGAGCCAGATCACGGTCCGCGACCCGTCCGCCTCCCCGGACGCGCCACCGGTGCAGCAGCCGGTGCAGCCGCAGGTGCCGGTCCTCGCCGACCTCGGCACGGCCGGCACCGTCGGGATCGCCGGCCCGCGCGCGCAGGCCCGCGCCCTGGCCCGGTGGCTGATGCTGCAGGCGGTCGTGCAGAGCGGCCCCGCCGACCTCAGCGTCGCCGTGCTGACCAGGGCCGGCGACGCAGCCGACGACACGGGCGCCGCCGCCTGGGACTGGGTGCGGTGGCTGCCGCACGCCCGCCCCGACACCGGTCCGCTCGCCCGCGTCGGCGTGGACACCGCGACGCTCACCCATCAGGTGGAGACCCTGGCGGCGGTCGTCGCCGCCCGGCGCCGCCCCGACGCGCAGCCGCGCCGGTTCGGGCACAACTGGCTCGTCGTCGTCGACAACCTGCCCGAGTTCGACGTGCCGGGGCTCGCCGACGTCCTCGCCCACGGCCCGGACGCCGGCGTGTTCATCGTCGCGGTGGGGCAGCTGCCGTACCGCTGCCCGATCACCGTCGACTTCACCGACGCCGCACGGGTCCGGCTGCGCCGCATGCACCAGCCGGACCTCGACGGGGTCGTCGCCGACCAGGTCAGCGCCGTCGCCGCGGAGCGGGCCGGGCGGGCGCTCGCGCCGCTGCGCGACCCGGAGACCCAGCACGCCGGCGGCGGCATGCCGGCCGAGGTGGCGCTGCTCGACCTCGCCGACACGGCCGACCTCGACGCCCGGTGGCGGCGCCGGCCACGGCAGACCCGGGTCGCGATCGGCCGCACCGGCGACGGGCCGCTCAACGTCGACATCGCCGCACACGGGCCACACCTGCTCGTCGCCGGCGCGACCGGCTGGGGCAAGTCCGCGTTCCTGCAGAGCCTCATCGGCGCGCTCGCCCTCGCCAACCGCCCCGACGAGCTCGGGTTCGTCCTCGTCGACTTCAAGGGCGGCGCGGCGTTCGCGGCGTTCGCCGACCTGCCGCACACCGTCGGCAGCATCAGCAACCTCGACGGCCGGCAGGTGATGCGGGCGCTGGACTCGCTCGCCGGTGAGCTCGACCGGCGGCAGCGGTACCTCGCGGCGGCCGGGGTGGAGAAGCTGGAGCTGTACCAGCAGCGCGCCGACGCCGGCACCCTGCCGCCCGGCTGCCCGCCGCGGCTGCCGCGGCTGCTGGTCGTCATCGACGAGTTCGCGATGCTCAAGGAGCAGCTGCCGGCGGAGATCCTGACCCGGCTGGTGCACGTCGCGACCGTCGGCCGGTCCCTCGGCCTGCACCTGGTCATCGGCACGCAGACGCCGCGCGGGGTGGTGCCGGCGGAGATCCGGCCCAACATCAACCTGCAGGTCGCGCTGCACCTGCCGGCCGAGCACTCCCTCGACGTCATCGGCCGGCCCGACGCCAGCACCCTGACCGGGAAGGGCCAGGCGTACCTGCGCCGCGGCGAGGACACCGACCTGGTGCTGTTCCAGTCCGCGTTCCTCGGCGGCGGCACCCGCCGCGCGCCCGACGAACGGGTCCGGCTGATCCGCTCGCCGTGGCCGCGCCTGGGATACCCGCCGGCCGACGCCGCACGCAGCGCCGCCCGCGACGTGGACGTGCTCGTCGACGCGGTCCGCGCGGCGGCGGCCGCCGCCGGGGTGAGCGGACCGGAGCGGCCATGGCTGGACGAGCTGCCGGCGGCGCTGCCGCTGTCCTCGGTGCCCCTGTCCGCACCGTCCGGCCTGGTGTTCGGGCGGGAGGACCAGCCGGAGCTGCGCGCCCAGCCCGCCGCCGTCTGGGACCTGCACGAGGGCACCAACCTGCTCGTCGCGGGCCGCCCCCGGTCCGGCCGGAGCACCTCCCTGCGGACCGTGGCGGCAGCGGCCCTTCGTACCGGCGAAATCCACATCTATGTGATGGACTGCGGCGGCACCCTGGGCGACCTCGCGGCCCTGCCGCACTGCGGCGCGGTCGTGGACGCCGACCAGCTGGACCGCGGCGCGCGGCTGCTGGCCCGCCTCGAGGCGCTGATCCGCGAGCGGGAGCGCGGCGGCGGCCCCCGCACGCTGCTGCTGGTCGACGACTGGGACACGTGGCTGCAGACGTTCGGCGAGGTCGACCACGGCACCCTGTACGACGCGCTGGTCCGCATCGCCCGCAAGGGCCCGGCCGTCGGCGTGCACGTCGCGGTCGCCGGCAGCGGCGCGCTGCTGACGTCGGGCCGCTTCCGGGCGCTGACCGAGTCGTCACGGGACCTCCTCGCGCTGCCGTTCGCACCCGGCGACCACGCGCTGCTCGGCATCCCGGCGACCGCCGTGCCCGGCGACCAGCGCCCCGGGCAGGCGATCCGGCTCACCGGCCGGCACCGCATCGTCCAGGTCGCCGTCGCCGACCCCGGTGTCACCGCCGCCGCGGTCACCGTCCGCCCGTGGCGGGTCGACGAGCTGCCGGACCAGATCAGCGTCGCCTCGGCCGCGACCCTGCCCCGTGACTCCTCCCCGTCCTGGATCCCGGCCGGCGCCGGCGGCGCCTCCCCGTCCTGGGTCCCGGCCGGCGTCGGCGGTGACGACCTGCACCTGCTCGGCGTCGACCTGACCGCCGAGGGTCCCGGCTTCTACGTCACCGGCGAACGGCGCAGCGGGCGCAGCACCGCCCTGCTCGGCATCGCCCTGGACCTGCTGTCACGCGGCACGCAGGTCGTGATCCTCGCGCCGGTGCGGACCTCACCGTTGCACGCGCTGTCCGGTGTACCGGGAGTCGCCGCCATCCTGGGCGTCCGGCAGCCCTCCGTCCGCCAGGCGCAACTGGCCCTCGCCGCCGCCGGCACCACCGGGTGCGTCGTCCTCGTCGACGACGCCGAGCACCTGCTGCGCGGCGACGCGGGCGCTGTCCTGCGCGAGTTCCTCCTCGAAACGGACCCCGCGCACCTCGGGATGGTCGTCGCGGCCGCCGTCGACGACCTGGCCGCACCACCGCCGGGCAGCTTCGCTGCGGAGGCCGGCCGCTCCGGAGCGGGCCTGCTGCTGGGCCCGCGCCAGCCGCGCGCCCACCTGTTCAACACCGTGGTGAAGATCCCGCAGGCGTACGTGACCGCCGACCCACCCGGCCGCGGCGTGCTGATCCGCCCGCGCGGCATGGCCCCCGTGCAGGTCCCCTACGCGACCACCGACGACGTGGCGGCACTGGTCGCGGCCCGCCCGCGGCGGGTGCCGCAGCTGCTGGGCATCACCGACGCCCTGGCCGGCCCGGCCCCCACGACCGTCCCCCGCCTCCGCTCGATCGTGGCGGAGCTGCTGGCCGCCGGCTTCGACGCTTTGGAACCGGCCGCGGCCACCCAGGCCCTCGAACTGGCCGGCGCCGGCTTCACCGGCTCCCCCACCGAACTCCTCGCAAAGGTCCGCCCCTTCAGCTGACTCGATCGACTGAGACGGTCGTGCAGGTCGGGAGGTCCGAAACGCCCTGTCGTTGCGGCAGGCCTGATGGTTTGATCTCACCCATGCACATGCGGAAGATCATCATCACCACCACCGTCGCAGTAGTGACGGTGGTCCTCACTGGTGGCTGCACGTCGTCGAACGCTGCCGACGAGACCTGCGCCAAGGCACGAAGCACGATCAAGCACTACACAACGGATGCACCCGAGTTCAAGGCAGTCACCGAACAGATCGAGAAGGCATACAACGGCGCGGTCGATCCCGACGCGCAGGAGGCCGCGCAGGCGGCCTACGAAACGGCATTCAGCAACGCATTGCGGTCGGTCGCAGACGACGCGAAGGAACCGGAACTCAAGGCAGCAATCACCACCGCTGCGGACGCTTACAGCACAGGCAAACCCGATGTAAAGAACCTTCAGAACATTCTCGCACTGTGCGCTTAGTCGAACTCAGGGCAACCGTCACCGCGATCGACACGCCTTAGCCCTGATCCACCGACGAATTGATGTGACCGTGATGGGCCGGGCGCGACGATGCCCTCGCGAGCTGGAAAGATAGAGGTTCTTGAGGCTTCCATCGTCCGGTTCGAGAGGGCACCGTCGAGGTGAGAATATCGCACGGCGCGACGCGGGTGCGCGCATCGTTTGATGATCCGAATCTGGTGTCGTGCGCTGGTGTGGAGCCGGTGATGACCCTCGCCCAGCGGTGTGACCTGCACGGCATCGTGGCTGCTCGGCTGCGTGTGCCAACGGACAAGGGGTCCAACGCGGCGGGGAAGGTCGCTGCGATCGTGGCGGGCATGGTGACCGGTGCGGACTCGATCGACGATCTGGACGTGTTGCGTCACGGTGGGATGCCGCTGCTGTTCGACGGGGTGTATGCGCCCTCGACGCTGGGGTCGTTCCTGCGGACGTTCACCCATGGCCACGTCCGGCAGTTGCAGGCAGCGTCGCGGCAGTTCCTGGTCCGGATGGCCGGACAGGCCCGGTTGCTGCCCAGCGCCGGCGCGGTCACGTTCGTCGACGTCGACTCGCTGCTGCGCAGGGTGTACGGCAAGCAGAAGCAGGGCGCCGGGTTCGGTCACGCCAAGGTCGGCGGCTACCAGGTGCTGCTGCGTGGCCTGAACCCCCTGGTGGCCACGATCAGCACCCCGGACGCGGCGCCGGTGATCGCCGCGACCCAGCTGCGCGCCGGCAACGCCGGCTCAGCCCGCGGAGCGGCATCGCTGATCGCCGAGGCCGTCGCCACCACCAAAGCGGTCCTGGCAGCCCAAGCAGCCCAACCCGCCACCGCCGCGACGACAGCCGCAACGGTGGCGGCTGAGATCATGGTCCGTGCGGACTCGGCGTTCTACTCCCGCACGGTGATCACCGCCTGCCGCCGGGCCAGGGTGCGGTTCTCCGTCACGGTCCGCATCGACGCCAAGGTCCGCGCGGCGATCACCGCGATCGACGAGGACGCCTGGACCGAGATCCGCTACCCGCAACCGGTCTGGGATGAGGACCAGCAGCGGTTCATCTCCCGCGCACAGATCGCCGAGACCACCTACACCGCGTTCGAAGGCACCCGCCACGAAGTCACCGCCCGGCTCATCGCGCGTCGCGTCCCAGACCTGAACAAGTCCACAGTGGATGGTCAAGGTGAGCTGTTCACCGTGTGGCGGTACCACGCCGCGTTCACCGACAGCCCCTACGTGCTCGTCCAGGCCGAAGCCCAGCACCGCGGCCACGCCATCATCGAACAGGTCTTCGCCGAACTCATCGACGGACCCCTCGCCCATCTACCCTCCGGCCGGTTCACCGCCAACAACGCCTGGCTGACCTGCATCGCCATCGCCCACAACCTCACCCGCACCGCCGCCACCCTGGCCGGACGACCCCACGCCACAGCCCGCGCCGCCACCATCCGCCGACACCTGATCAACGTCGCCGGCCGGATCAGCCGACACGCCCGCGAGGTCACCATCCACCTACCGCAACACTGGCCCTGGCAACACAACTGGCTACGACTGTTCACCACCGCGCACGCCCCACCCACCTGACCATCCACACAGGACAGTCACTCGCAGCCGACGCCGGCCACCCCACAACGACAGACCCCACCGAGACACGGAGCGCACCGGCAACCCGGCCGGTCACCCCCACGCGCCCGACCAACACCCAAGATCATGAACTCAGACCAGCCGAGCATCGAAACCTCATCGGTGGATCAGGGCTTAGATGTGGATGAGGATCTGGCGGACCGGGTGGCCGAGGATCCGTGCGAGATCGGCGAGCTCGGCCGGGCTGACCTCGTGGTCGACGCGGGCCGGGTTGGCGACGGCGATCTCGAACCTTGCGAAGCCGCACGGCCAGTCGAAGTCCAGCGTGTCGAGCGCCGTCCGGGCGTGGCAGCACGGCACGGTCACCGTCAGGTCGTCGAACTCGGCCTCGGCCTCCTCCAGCAGGTCGGCGTACCAGTCGACGGGGATGTCGCCGCCGCACCGGGGGCAGGTGATCCGCTCGAGGTTCTCGCCGGCGTCGACCGCGGTGATCCGGTCGTAGAACTCCACGGTGATGTCCTGCTGCACGCCGTCGGGATCCGGGAACATCCGGCGGACGTACGCCTCCGCTTCGGCCGCGGCTTCGGCGGTCGGCTGCCAGGTGGCGTCCGTCGGGATCACCGAGGCGTAGAAGTCGCTCACGCCCGATACCCGATCACTGCTTCGGGTCGGCGGCGAGCTGGACGAAGAGGGCGTAGGCGGCGTCGACCTCGGCCGGGTCCTCGCCGGCGACGAGGTCGACGAGCAGGCCGCGGGTGACGGCGACGCCCAACCGTAGCGACGCCCGGTCGGTCTCGATGCCGAGGCGTTCGCCGGCCTTCTCCGCGTCGTCGAGCCAGGTCGCGGTGAGGCCGTCAGGTCCCGGTGCGCCGCCGCGGGTGGTGAGCGCGAGCACCTCGAAGAAGAGCCGCACGAACGGGCGGACCTCGGGGCTCGACACGGCCTGCCACACGCCGGTCATCAGCTCGGCCGGGGTCGCCGCGGTCTCGGCGAGGGCGGCCATCGTGGCGCGCTGCTGGGCCTCCATCGCGCCGACGACGGCCGCGAGCAGTCCCTCCCGGGAGCCGAAGTGGTACAGCAGCATCCGGTGGCTGGTGCCGACGCCGGTCGCGATCTCCCGCAGGCTGCGGTCGGCCAGCCCGTCGCGGGCCGCGAACTCGAGGACGCGGGCGAGCAGATCGTCACGGGACTCAGACATGTACCAGATGGTACAGTGGCCGCATGCGCTACGAGGAATTCACCCGAATTGACGCGCCGGTCGACCTGATGTGGCGCCTGACCACCGAGGTCGAGGACTGGCCGAAGTTCCTGCCGACCGTGCAGCGGCTGGAGCGGCTCGACGGCGGCGAGCTGCGGGTCGGCAGCACCGCCCGGATCAAGCAGCCGGCGCAGAGCAGCGCGGTCTGGACCGTGACCCGGCTCGAGCCGGAGCGCGAGTTCACCTGGGAGACCAGCCGCAAGGGGCTGCGCCTGACCGGCCGCCACCTGCTGGAGCCGGCCGGCTCGGGCACCCGGATGGGACTCGTCATCGAGACCGACGGCCCGCTGTCCGGCGTCATGGCGGTGCTCGGCGGGTTGATGCGGTCGTCGCTGCGCCAGGAGGCGGCAGGCTTCACGCGCCAGGCCGCCGCCGTCCGCTGAATCCCAATTGCGTGGCGACGTCCGGGGTCCTCGCCCGAAGATGGCAGTCGTGGACCGTATCGAGGTGGTCATCGCCCATCACGAGCGCGCGACGCTGCGCGTCGGTGACGTGTTCCTGAAGGTCGACACCGATCAGGCACGCGTCGACGTCGAGGTCGAGGCGATGACCCTTGCGCCCGTCCCGACGCCGGAGGTCCTGTGGCGCAGGCCGCCCGTGCTCGCGCTCGCCGCCCTCCCAGGGTTGGCGCTCGGCCGTCTCGGCGAGCCGTCGACCGCGTCGCCGGCGGCGTGGGCCGCGGCGGGCGCCACCGTGCGGAAGCTGCACGACGCGCCCCTGCCACCCTGGCCCGGCCGCACCGCCGACGCCATCGCCGCGGACCTCGACACCGAATGCACGTTGCTCATCGCGAACGACGTCCTCCCCACCGACCTCGTCACCCGCAACCGCCAGGTCGCCGAGGCCGCGCTCCGCCCGTGGACACCCGCGTTCACCCACGGCGACCTGCACATCTCCCACGTCTTCGTCGACGGCGACGAGGTCACCGGCGTGCTCGACTGGTCCGAGGCGAGCCGGGGCGACGCCATGTTCGACCTCGCCAGCCTGACGCTCGGCCACGAGGAGCACCTCGACGACGTCATCGCCGGCTACGGCCCCGGCGCCGACCTCGACGCGATCCGCGCGTGGTGGTCGCTGCGCAGCCTGCTCGCCGTCCGCTGGCTGGTCGAGCACGGCTTCGACCCGTCCAAACCGGGCTGCGAGATCGACGTGCTCCGCGCCCGCATGTGATGCCCATGGGCGCTCGGCAGCGCCGGCTGTCGGCCGGCCCGGGCGATCCCGACGGGTGGCCTGCGGCTCCGTCAGGCTGTCGGGTCGTGCTTGAAGGCGACCGTCACGGCGGGCACCGCGGCGCGGTCGGCACCAGCCTGGTCGACTTCCTCGGCACCTGGGTCGGCGAGCTCGGCGCCGAGGAGTTGCTCGACTTCTGCCGCCGTGCCGGCCTGCGGCCGCCGATGCCGGAGGCCGAATGCGAAGCGGCTCTCAACGACTACCCGGACCCGCAGCAGGTGTTCGACTTCTTCCTACACACGTCTTCCTGAACGCCCTCCGCCGTTGCGGGGGTGACCGCGACGGCCTGCTGCAGCAGACCAGTCGAGTCGAGAGCCCGTCCCGAGCCACCCACCGGCCGGGTCCAAGAGGTGTCGATCTTCCTGGATAGGGGCCTGCTCGCCGAGGCGACGCTTCGGGTGGAAGGCCAGGACCTGCTGCTCATCGCCGGCGGTAGGACAGCACCCAGAGGACGTGGTCGTGCTGTCGCTGCTGTCGCTGCTGTCGTTGTCCATCGAGCAGGCGTTGCATTCGCGGCCTGGCATGTCCAGGCCGGTGGTGATTGTGCGGATCGACGGCGTCGACGTCAGCCACGCCGAAGACAACGACGGCCCGGGGCCGTGGAACGCGCTGGTGCCGCTGAACCGTTTCGTGGCGACCGGCGAGTTCACGACCACGACGGTCGCGTGCTGCCCGAGTTGCGGCCCGGACCGCTTTGCCGTCGAGGCGCGCATCCGCCGTGAGGGCGACACGGTCCGCTGGGAGTGGGGCCGGCGAGGCGCGCGTTGGGAGGGCGAGCGGCGCACGACGCTGTCCGATGCCGGGGCTTATGACGCCGAGGTGGCCCGCATCGGCGCCGATCACAGCTGGGAGAGTGCGGCGCACCGGGCCGGGCGGCTCATTCTCGCAGGCCTCGCCCTGCCGCCGGGGGTCGAGGGCGTCAAGGTCTACACGACCGACGCCGGCGAGCTCGAGATCCAGCTCGAGCAGCCGGACGAGTACCAGATCTGGGTGCACGCCCCCTGGGACACGGAGCGCCCCGACGAGAGCGCCGCCGCGGCGCGGGCGATGCTCGCCGGACCCGCCGCCGACTGGCCCGCGCCGCCAAGATCACTGACACCTGACGCTCGATCTCGGGCCGGCCGCGCTCGGCCTGGGCGCGTGACGCGCCGGCGCGGGCTCCGTGTCGCCGCGGCGTTCACCGAACGCGCCACCGCCGTCCGCAGACCCGTCACACACGCTGAACTGCTGGTCACCTGGCCTGTCGCTCGACACGCGCACCTCTTCGCCGGGCAGGTGCGCTTCGGCCGGCGCCGGGCTTCCACGAGGCACGGTGGTCCCGATTTGGGCGTTATCAGCACCGGCATCCGAGACGCAACATAGTGATGACCGCCAAAGTGACGAAATTCGTCGCTTGGAAGCTCGTTTATGACGAGTTCGTAAGATCTATGGACAGGAAACTGGCGTTGCTCGTAGAGTCGGGCATCTTCCGCTGATCCTGGAGATGACGTTGAACATTGCCGCCCAGGAAAGTCCCGCTCTTTCCGCGACCGAACTGCACGCCGCGGCCACCGTCGTGGAAGGCAGCACGGTCATCGAGCTGTCCGAAGCCCACCTCGACCGCATCCGCCGTGGTGGTGTCACCGCCGTCAACCACACCGTGACCAGGCCCTACGCGGACACCGTCACCGCGCTGCGGGAGGTCAACCAGTGCCGCCGCTGGATCGACGCGCACGCCGACCGGGCGCTGCTCGCCACGAGCGTCGCCGACATCGAGCGGGCCAAGGCCGAGGGCAAGGAGGCGGTGATCCTCGGGCCCCAGGACACCGAGATGATCGGGGTCGACCTCGACCTGCTCGGCACGTTCTACGACCTCGGCGTGCGCATCCTCCAGCTGACCTACCAGCGGCAGAACCTGCTCGGCGCCGGCTGCGGGGAGAGCGTCGACCCCGGCCTGACGCACAAGGGCCGCATCTTCGTCGAGGCGATGAACGAGATCGGCATCGTCGTCGACGTTTCGCACTGCGGGCAGCGCACCGGGCTCGACGCCATGGAGGTGTCCAGCACTCCCGTCGTCGTCACCCACTCGTTCTGCGACGCGATCTCGCCCCACATCCGGGCGAAGGACGACGCCTTCCTGCGCACCCTCGGCCAGCAGGGCGGCGTCATCGGCATCACCACCCTCTCGGGGTTCCTGTACTACCCGGACGCGCCGACCCGGCGTCCGGACCTGACCCGCTTCGTGGAGCACCTCAGCCACGTCGTGGAGGTCGCGGGCATCGACCACGTCGCGATCGCCACCGACTACGACGAGACGCTCACCGAGGCGATGCGTGCCGAGCAGCTCAAGGACAAGGAGTTCAAGAGCCTGCTCGGCGACTGGAAGTGGGAGGAGCGGCGGGCGATCGGCATGGACGACGCCGCCGACTTCCCGAACTTCACCGAGGCGCTCCTGGCCGGAGGTTTCTCTCCGGCCGACGTGACGAAGGTCCTCGGCGGCAACTGGCTGCGGGTGTTTGGGGAGGCATGGAGCCCGGCCGGCCGGTAGGCGCGAGTTGAGAGATCAGCCAAGGAGACCCATGAGAACGCATTTCATGACCAGAGTGCTGGCGGTGGGCGTCATTGCGGCGCTCGTGGCCGGTTGCTCCGGCGGCGAGCCCCCGAACAGTGACAACGGCGCCAGCACCAATGACGGCCTGACCAAGAACATCCGCCTGGAGGACGAGTCGCAGCCCTCCGGCACGCCGAAGGCCGGCGGCCGGCTGCGGATCATGATCCGGCTGGACGCGAACGAGCTCGACCCCCACAAGATGTCCGAGACCTCGGCCTTCGTCATCAACGAGCAGATCTACGAGTCGCTCGTGGAGTCCTACCGCGGCGAGATCAAGCCCTCCATCGCCGAGTCGTGGGAGCAGAGCGCCGACGGGCTCACCCTGACGTTCAAGCTGCGCGACAACGCGTACTTCCACAGCGGGCGCAAGGTCACGTCGGCCGACGTGAAGTACTCGATCGAGCGGATCAAGAACCCGGCGACCCGCGCCCCGCGCGCCCGCAGCTATGAGGGCATCAGCGCGGTCGAGACGCCCGACGAGCGCACGGCCGTGCTCAAGCTCAGCAAGCCCAACGCGGCCATCCTGACCCTGCTGTCCACCGCCGCCTCGTCCATCGTGGACAAGACGGTGGTCGACGAGAAGGGCGGGCTCAACACCGCCGTCGACGGCGGCAGCGGCCCGTTCAAGATCGCGACGCGGACGGCCGGGCAGACCATCAAGCTCGACAAGCACACGCAGTACTGGCAGTCCGGCCTGCCGTACCTCGACGGCATGGACTTCACGTTCAACCCGGACGACAACGCCCGCGCCGCCGCGGTGCGCAGCGGCACCGTCGACTTCCTCTGGCGGCCCGCGCCGGAGTTCATCGACGCGCTGAAGAAGGACGAGAAGCTCAAGTGGTACGGCGGGTCCGGCTCGCTGTCGCTGCACCTGCGGCTCAACACGTCCAAAGCGCCGTACGACAACGTGAAGGTCCGCCAGGCGATCTTCTACGCGCTCGACCGGCAGGAGATCCTCAACGTCGCCAACTCCGGCTTCGGCACCGCGCTCAATGCGGGCTACCTGCCGCCGGACCGCTACGGCGCGCTCACCACCCCGGTCTACGGCAAGGCGGACATCGACAAGGCCAAGCAGCTGCTCACCGAGGCGGGCTTCCCGAACGGCTTCGAGGCCAAGCTCATGGTCATCGCCACCTCGGCGTTCCAGGTGCGCTCGGCCGAGGTCGAGCAGCAGCAGCTGGCGAAGATCGGCATCAAGGTGACCATCGAGTCGGTCGAGTCGACGATCGCCGACACGAAGACCAAGTCGGGCGAGTTCGACATGTACCAGTCCGGCTTCGGCCTCACCTACGACCCGGACGAGCGGTTCAGCGCCAGCTTCCTCAAGGGCGGCGGCCTGAACTACGGCAACTGGAGCGACCCCGAGTACGAGGCGCTCATCGTCCAGGCCCGCTCCGAGCTCGACAAGGACAAGCGCTCGGCGCTCTACCAGCAGGCCGAGAAGATCCTGGCCGAGCGCGGCCCGGTCGCGATGACGTTCCTCAACGCCGACTTCGACGTCGTGCAGAAGGACGTCATGGGCTACCGGGGCGACCCGACCCCGACGTACCGCTTCTACCGCAGCCTCTGGCTCAACCGATGACCCTCCGGAGGGGCGCCCGGGTGTGGGCGCCCCTCCGGAGCACCTCGCAACGAAAGGCACCGGCATGGAAGACCTCCCGCTGAGCCACCGCTACATCATCGCCGCCCGGCTCAAGGGCTACCTCAACAAGCACGCCGAGTCCGTCGCCCTGCTCACCGAGGCCCTCGAACTGGAGCCGGGCGACCCTCGCCTGCTGCGCTTCCGCGGCCACCGGCGGATCTCCGTCCGCGACTACGCCGGCGCGATCGAGGACCTGCGGGCCGCCGCGGACCGTCTCGGCGACGTCGAGGACGAGTACGAGATGTACCAGCCCGAGGTCGAGAAGGACGTCGTCAGCCTGATCCTCGGCCGGCCCGAGGCGGTGCGGCCGCAGCACCTCACCGACACGATGGCGGCCGCCGACCCGGGCGCGCTGGCGCGGTACAACACCACCCTGCACACGTCGGTCTGGTACCACCTGGGCGTGGCCCAGTACCTCGACGGCGACCTCGAGGGCTGCCTGGAAAGCTTCCACAACGCCGAGCGCTGCGCCCGCCACCAGGAGGGGATCGTCGCGTCGCAGGATTGGCAGTACATGGCGCTGCGCCGGCTCGGCCGGGCCGACGACGCCGACGCCGTCCTGGACCGGTTCCGCGGCATCGCCGTCGTCGACGAGGACCACCTGGTCGGCTACGAGGGCCGGATGCGCCTCTACACCGGCGAGCTGACCCCCGAGCAGCTGTGGGCGATGTGCGACGGCGACAGCCTCAAGACCGTGACCCAGGGCTATGGCCTGGGCAACTGGCACTACTACAACGGCGACGTCGCCCGGGCCCGCGAGGTCTTCGACGGCGTCCTGAAGACCGGCGTCACGCACGCCTTCGCCTATCTGGCGGTCACGTCCGAGTACTCCCGCAACCCCGACTTCGCAACGGCGACGAAGGAGCACTGAGCATCATGGCGATCATCCGGGCCGAGATCGGCCACCGCGACCAGGAGACCAAAGAGGCGATCATCGCCGAGCTGACCGACGTCCTGGTCAAGTACGGCTCGCCGCGGGAGAACACCCACGTCCTGCTGTACGAGGTCTCCTACGACAACTGGGCCAAGGGCGGCGTGACGTACAACAACCGGAAGAAGAAGGCCCAGGAGGGCTCGTGACCGGCCCGCACGCACTGCTCACCCCGAACCTCGCCGAGCTCGTCCCCGGCCTGTCGGCCGACTACCCGGACTGCAGGTTCACGGCGATCCCCGACGACGGCACGGTCCGCGACGAGTGGCTCGACGCCGAGATCATCCTGCGCAGCGCGATGAACGAGGACACGTTCGAGGAGCTGCTGAGCAAATGCGAGCGGCTGCGCTGGGTCCAGATCACCGCCGCCGGCTTCGACTGGGTCGGCGGCACCGTCTGGCAGCGCCGCCTCGACGAGGGCCTCGTCTACACCCGCTCACCGAACTCCTACAACGTGCCGATCGCCGAGTACGTCATCGGCGCCATGCTCATGCACGGCCGGGCGTTCCCGGCGCTGCGCGAGGCCCAGCTGCGGCACGAATGGATCCGCCTCGTCGGCAAGGACGTCATCGGCAGCACGACGCTGGTGTTCGGCACGGGCGGGATCGGCTCCGAGGTGGCGTGGCGCGCGAGCGCCCTGGGCTCCACCGTGATCGGTGTCAACCGCACGGGCTCCCCCGTCGACGGCTTCGCACGGGTGGTGGCCTTCGGCGACCATTTCGCGCTCCTGCCCGAGGCGGATGCCGTGGTACTGGCGATGCCGCTCACCACGGAGAACCGGTACTTCTTCGGAGCGGAACACTTCGCGGCCATGCGGCCGGACACGGTGCTGGTCAACGTCGGCCGCGGCGCGCTGGTCGTCGAGGACGCGCTCGTCGAGGCGATGCACGCCGGCCGGATCGGCGGCGCCGTGCTCGACGTCTTCGAGGAGGAGCCGCTGCCGGCGGAGCACCGGCTGTGGGACCTGCCGAACACGACGATCACCCCGCACACGTCGTTCCGGGGCTCGGGCAACCTGCGGCGCCTCGGCGCCGACTTCCGTGCCAACCTCGACCGGTACCTGTCCGGCGAGCCCCTCGCCGGCACGCACCGCCAGCCGGACCTCGGCTACTGACAGACCGCACGACCGACGACGACGGCCCGGCTTCACTCCACCGAAGCCGGGCCGCCGTCTCTTGGGCGCCCCTCCGCACCCAAGGCAAGCCAACGGCCGGCGACGGGTGACGGAGGGGCTAAAGGGCAGTGCCGTGGGGGTGCCGCGGCGCGTAGTGGGCCCCCAGTACGGCCTTGACCTGTTCGCGTTGCAGCGGCGCCAGTGCGAGGAGCAGTTCGCCGGTGGCCCAGAGGATCGGGACCTCGTCCCGGACCCACGGGTGTGCAGGCGGGCCTTCCACCGTCCAGCCAGCCATCGCCTCGACGTCGTCGGAGCGCAGGCACAGCAGCGCGGACAGGAGTTCGAGTGCCCTTTGGCCCAACACGCCGCCACCCATCGCCCGGGCAATGGTGCTCTGCGCCGAACTCGTCCCGTACGCCATCGACTTGCGGGTGAGGCTCCGCAGTTCCATCAGCCGAGTGAAGACCGCCCCGAACGTCAGTGCTGGCAACGCTGGCAGTTCGACCGGGGCAGTTGGCCCGCTCAACCTGGGCAACGAACGGGCGTGATCGCGCATGGCCTCTGCCGTGGCGATGTCCAGCCGGTTCCACAGCAGGGACTCGACCGTCGCCGCTGTACCCGGATCGGCCGGAACGAACTCAGCCGGTACCGCTCCACCGGCGATCGCCAGCAGATCGACCGGGCGCATCTGCAGCACCGGCGCCAAGGAGAGCATCTGCTCTTCCGGCGGTGCCGCGACTCCACGATGAGCACACAGACGCCCCAACGGAGTCCCCGTCACCTCAGCCACCAGTCACCCCCGTCGTCGGTGAGAAGTACAGCAGCAAGGTACAGCAACGCACCCACCGAGCCGGACCAAGCCAACGCTGAAACCCCTGTGTAGCAACGAATCCGGTTTCACGGAACCGCACTGCCGCGACTCCGTAGGTTCAGGGCCGGATTCGAGGGCTTCCCAAACGCAGCCGTGAGTGCCTCGAAGCCGCATCGCGCTGGTCCGGCACCGCCGCACTCACCGAAGCGTCCGAGACGCTCCGCGCAGAACAACACCGCTGACCGTCGAGCACTAACCTCGCAATCTGGCCGAGCAGTGCCAGAGTCAGCTGCAGCTGCCGTACCTCGACCCCGTTCCGCTCGACGCGCTGCATCTGACCATGCCGAAACTGGCGTGGGAGGACGAGATCAGCCCCGCGGAGGTGGAAGCGGTGATCGGGCGAGCAACGCAGCTGTGCGCGTCCCTGCCCTCGTTCACGCTGACGGCCGGACCACTTGCAGGCTCACCGGGTGCCGTCCGCCTGAGTGTGAGGCCGTGGGAGCAAATGAGGAACGAACTCAACCGACGAAGGCCGCCCGCGGCCGCCCCGACGCCCGTGCGGGCGGCGGCGGGTCAGGCGAGCAGGGTACGGGCGGCGGCCAGGATGTCGGCCTCGCCGAGCAGGACCTGGTCGGCGGCCGGGCCCAGCGGGACGTAGCTGTCGACGCTGTTGACCCGGGCCATCCGGCCGGCGAAGCCGGCGTCGACCAGGGCCGCGACGACCGCCTCGGAGACGCCGCCGCTCGCTCGGGTCTCGTCGACGACGAGGACCCGGTCCACACCGGCGAGCGCGGCGGACAGGGCCGCAGCCGGCAGCGGCGCCAGCCACTGCAGGTCCACCACGCGCGTCTCGACGCCCTCGCCGGCCAGGACGCCGGCCACGCGCAGGCTCATCGGCACGCCGTTGCCGAACGTGACCACCGCCAGGTCGCCGCCGTCGCGGACGGTCCGGACCGCGCCGAGCGGCGCCTCGGCCCAGTCCTGCGGGGCCGCATACGGGGCGAGCCAGCCGCCGTCGCCCTCGGTGTGCAGGTCGCGGGTGTGATAGAGGGCGATCGGCTCCAGCAGCACGCACACCCGTCCCTCCGCCTCGGCCAGGGCGAGGCACTGGCGCAGCAGGGCGGGTGCGGTGGCGGGGTGCGACGCGACGGCGAACGCGAGGCCGGGGATGTCGCGCAGCACGGCGACCGAGTTGTCGTTGTGGAAGTGGCCGCCGAAGCCCTTCTGGTACGCCAGGCCGGCGATACGCACGACCATGCCGTTCTGGTACTGACCGGCGGAGAAGAACCGTAGCGACGCGGCCTCGCCCCGCAGTTGGTCCTCGGCGTTGTGCAGGTAGGCGAGGTACTGGATCTCGGGGATGGGCAGGGCGCCGGCCAGTGCGCCGCCGAGCGCCAGCCCGAGGATCGACTGCTCGTCCAGCAAGGTGTCGAAGACTCGGCCGGCGCCGAACGCCTTGCGCAGCCCGCGGGTGGCGCCGTAGACGCCGCCCTTGCGGGCTACGTCCTCGCCGAAGACCTGGGCGCCCGGGTGGGTCAGCAGGGCGTCGTGCAGGGCGGCGTTGATCGACTGGGCGAGGGTGAGCGGACCGCGCTCCTCCGGCAGCTTCCCGCCGAAGGCCGGTGCACGGTCGGCGCCGGCGCGGGCGGCGGCCGCGGTGACGGCAGCGGGACGGCGGGCGGTCAGCGGCGCCGTGACGGCGTCCGGCGACGCGAGCCGCTCGACCGCGCCGACCAGATGCCGAGCCTCGTCCATGACGAGCTTGCGGGCGTGCTCGTAGCGGGCCAGGCTCTCGGCCGGGCTCAGGATGCCACGGCGGGCCAGCGTCGCGGCGGTGGCGAGGATCGGGTCGCGGGCGTAGTCGGCGAGGATCTCCGCCCGGCTGCGGTAGGCCAGCTCGGCGTCGGAGCCGGCGTGGCCCATGAACCGCACGGTGCCCAGGTGCAACACCACCGGCCGGCGCTCGGCGCGGACCCGCCGCGCGGCGTCGGCCGCGACGGCCAGCAGGTGGGCGGGGTCGGTGCCGTCGGCGTGGACGTAGTCGATGCCGGGCAGCGACGACAGGGCGCGCCGGACCCAGCCGTGCGGCGATCGGGTGCTGATGCCGATGCCGTTGTCCTCGCAGACGAGCAGCAGCGGCAGCGGCAGGCCCTGGTGGGCGCTGTAGCCGGCGGCGTTGAGCGCGCCGGCGGCGGTGGAGTGGTTCAGCGATGCGTCGCCGAAGCTGCAGACGACAACGGCGTCGTCGGGGTACACCGAGCCGGCACCCCGGCCGAGGTTGAAGGCAAGACCCATCGCGCGCGGCAGGTGCGAGGCGATCGTCGAGGTCTGCGGGATGATGTTCAGCGCGCGGTGGCCGAACACCTTGTGCCGGCCGCCGGAGATCGGGTCGTGCCGGGACGCCGCCGCCGAGTGCAGCACGTCGCTGATCGGGGTGGCGCCGGGCACCTGGCCGGCGCGGGCCGCGTAGAACCCGCCGGAGCGGTAGTGCAGCAGCGCCGGGTCGCTCGGGCGCAGGGCGAGGGCCACGGCGGCGTTGCTCTCGTGGCCGCTGGAGCCGATCGTGTAGAAGCCTTCCTTCTGGGCCTGCAGCCAGCGCAGCGCGAGGTCCAGGTGACGGGCCTGGACCTGGGCCTCCCAGTACTCCAGCAGGACCGAGCGGTCGACCTCGGTGACGTCAAAAGTGCCGGTGGGCGCTCCGGACGACCATTCGGTGAGCCGGCGGACGACGTGCTCGTCGATGGATTCCACGACGGAGGGCTCCAGTTCAGCGGTTGGTGCGGCCGCGCAGCCGCGGGTCGAGGACGTCGCGGAGGGTGTCGCCGAGCAGGTTGAACCCGAGCACCGCGATCATGATGCACACGCCCGGCACGACCGACGGCCAGATCGACAGCTCCATGAAGGCCTTGCCGTTGGCCAGCATCGAGCCCCAGGACGGCGCCGGCGGCTGGACGCCGAGGCCGAGATAGCCCAGCGACGCCTCGATGAGGATGGCGTAGGCGATGCTCGTGGTGAACTGCACGGCGATCGGCGCGATCGAGTTGGGCAGCACGTACTTGAAGATGAGGCGGGCGTTGCTGAGCCCGGCGGCCTGCCCGGACTCGACGAACGGCTCGCGCCGCACCGACATCGCCGTGCCCCGCACGATCCGGGCGAAGCTGGGGATGAACACCAGCACCAGGGCGAGGATCAGGTTCTCGGTGCCGGGCCCGCGGGCGGCCACGACGGCGAGGGCGAGCAGCAGGGTCGGGAAGGCGAACATGATGTCGGTGACCGGGGTGATGATCGCGTCGAGGATTCCCCGGTAGAAGCCGGCGAGCAGGCCGAGCAGCACGCCGATGACGGCGGCGCAGCCGACCACCACGAGGCCCACGGCGAGCGAGGTGCGCGCGCCGTAGAGGGCCCGGCTGAGCAGGTCGCGGCCGGCCTCGTCGGCGCCGAGCAGGAAGGTCCCGCCGGGCGTGGCGAGCCGCTGGTTGGACATCGCGGTCGGGTCGTAGGGCGCGATGACCGGGGCGAGGGCCGCGGCCGCGGCCATGAGCAGGACGAGGGTGAGCCCCACGGCGCCGATCTTGTCGCGGGTGAGCTGCCGCAGCAGCGCGCCGCCGCGCCCGCCGACCGTGCGCAGCCGGCCGAGCCGCCGCGCCTGTACCTCCGTGACGGTGTCGACTTCAGTGACCACTGCGCAGCCTCGGATCCAGGTAGGTGTAGACGAGGTCGACCAGGTAGTTGACCAGGACGTAGAAGAACGCGAGGAAGAGCAGGGTGCCCTGGACGACCGGGTAGTCGCGCTGGCTGATCCCGCGGATGACCATCGTGCCCAGGCCGGGCCAGGCGAAGACCTGCTCGACGATGACGGTGCCGCCGAGCAGCGCGCCGAGCTCGATGCCGAGCACGGTCACGACCGGGATGAGCGAGTTGCGCAGGGCGTGGCGGACCAGGATGACGCGCTCGGCCAGTCCCTTGGCGCGGGCGGTGCGCACGTAGTCCTGGTTGAGCACCTCCAGCATGCTGGAGCGGGTCATCCGCATGTTGATCGCGGCGAGGCTGGCGCCCAGGGTGACGGCGGGGAGCACCAGGTATTTCAGGTTGTCGAGCAGCCCGCCGCCCTCGCTGGCGCCCTGTGAGGGCAGCCAGCCGAGGGAGACGGAGAAGACGTAGACGAGCAGGATGCCCAGCCAGAAGTTGGGCACCGACAGGCCGATGAGCGACGCCACGCGGGCGAAGGCGTCGAGCGGGCCGTTGCGGCGGGTGGCGCTGAGGATCCCCATCGGGATCGACAGCAGGATGGCGACGAGCAACGCGGAGACGGCCAGCAGCAGGGTCGACGGGAGTCGCTGCAGGATCTCGTCGAGCACCGGCTGGCCGGTGCGCATGGAGGTGCCGAGGTCACCGCGCAGCAGGTCGCCGAACCAGGTGAAGAACTGTTCGTGCACGGGCATGTCGAGCCCGAAGTAGCGGCGCATCTCCGCCTCGACCTCGGGGTCACCGAAGTCCTGTCCCATGATGGAGCTGATCACGTCACCCGGGATCATGCGGATGACCAGGAACGAGATGACTGAGATCCCGAGCAGGACGGGGATGACCGTCAGCGAGCGGATCAGCGTGATGCGCAGCATGGTGTGCTCTCCTGCCGGTCAGTGCTCGTAACCGGATAACCCGGGTTCGGCGCCCTCGTCCCAGCCGGGCTCCAGCTCGTCGTCGGCGCCGGCGAGGTCACGCGCCCATTCGTGGGCCCGCTTGGCGACCCGCAGCACCATCACCGACCGGCTCTCCATGACGCCCTCCAGGTGGCCCAGGCGCTCGGTCCAGAACCGGCGCATGGTGTTGGTGGAGGCGAAGTAGCCGACGGCGATGATGTCGAACTGGCCGGTCACGTGGTAGACGTAGGCCATCTCGGGCATGCCGGCGAGCTTGTCGATGAGCTGCTCGGTGGCGCCTGGGGCGCTCTGGATCTCGAAGAGCGTGTGCACCGGGCGGCCCATGAAGGGTGCGCTGGGGATCGCGGAGAACTGCAGCTTGCCCTCGGCGAGCAGGCGGTCGATCCGGCGCCGCACCGAACCCTCGGAGAGCCCGACCTTGGCCGCCAGTGCGACGTTGGTCTGTCTCGGGTCCTGCACGAGCTCCCGGATGATCGCGCGATCCTTCACGATCGAGCTCTTGGATGTCATCGGCTCCAACTCTCAATCGACGTAATTCGTCGCTCGCCGGAGCCTAGACGACGAAGATCGCCTGTGCAACACTCCCGAGTGACGAATGGCGACGTTCGCGCACCGAGTTTTGGGGAGTTTCGATGGCCTTGTTGGAGGTGCGCGACCTGCGCACGGAATTCCGCGCGGCGCGGGGCTCGGTGACCGCCGTCGACGGCGTCTCGTTCACCGTCGACGCGGGTGAGATGGTCGCGCTCGTGGGCGAGTCCGGCTGCGGCAAGTCGGCGACCGCGCAGTCCGTCATGGGCCTGATCGTGCCGCCGGCCGGGCAGGTCACCGGCGGTCAGGTGCTCTTCGAGGGCCGGGACCTGCTCACCCTGAGCCGCCGCGAGCTGCGGGCCGTGCGCGGCAAGGGCATCGCGATGATCTTCCAGGATCCGATGACCTCGCTGAACCCGGTGCTCACCATCGGCAAGCAGATCACCGAGACCCTGCAGGCCCACCTCGGGCTGAGCCGCCGGGCCGCCCGGACCCGGGCCGTCGAGCTGCTGGAGATGGTGCGCATCCCGGCCGCGCAGAGCCGCCTCGGCGCCTACCCGCACCAGCTCTCCGGCGGCATGCGGCAGCGCGTCATGATCGCGATGGCGCTGTCCTGCAACCCGCGGCTCATCCTCGCCGACGAGATCACCACCGCGCTCGACGTCACCATCCAGGCGCAGATCCTCGACCTGCTGCGCGACCTGGCCCGCGAGACCGCCACCGCCGTCCTGTTCATCACCCACGACCTCGGCGTCGTGGCCGGCATGGCCGAGCGGGTCAACGTCATGTACGCGGGGCAGATCGTCGAGCGGGCCGAGACCGTCGACCTGTTCCACCGCCCGCAGATGCCGTACACCTGGGGCCTGCTCGGCTCGGTCCCGCGCCTCGACCTGGTCCGCGGCGGGCGACTGCGGCCGATCGCGGGCCGCCCGCCCGAGCTGACCGCGATGCCGCCCGGCTGCCGGTTCGCGCCCCGCTGCGCGCACGCCCGGGACAGCTGCGCCGACGCCGTGCCCGACCTCGTCCTCACCCATCAGGTCCCTGACCGGGGCCAGCTCAACCGCTGCTGGGGCATGCGCCCCGCGGACGCGGGCGGCTGGCTGTCGGACGAGGACCGCTTCGCCGAGCAGTCCGTGGAGGCGCGATGACCAACCTCTTGGAAGTCCGGGACCTGGCGGTCGACTTCAAGGTGCCACGCCGCGGCTCGCTGCTGCCGGCCCGGCTGCGCGCGGTGGCCGGCGTCGACCTCGACATCCGCCGCGGCGAGATCCTCGGCGTGGTCGGCGAGTCCGGCTGCGGCAAGTCCACCACCGGGCGGGCCATCCTGCAGCTGCTGCGGCCCAGCCGGGGCAGCGTCAGGTTCGACGGCACCGAGCTGACCACGCTGCCCGGCCGCCGGATGCGGGCGATGCGCCGCCGGATGCAGATGATCTTCCAGGACCCGTACGCGTCGCTGAACCCACGCATGAGCATCGGCGAGCTCATCGAGGAGCCGCTGCTCGTGCACTCCGACCTGTCCGCGGCCGGCCGGCGGGCGAAGGCGCAGGAGATCATGCGGCTGGTCGGGCTCAGCGACCGCTGGCACGACCGCTACCCGCACGAGTTCTCCGGCGGCCAGCGCCAGCGGGTCGGCATCGCGCGGGCCCTCGTCAGCGGCCCCGACTTCGTCGTCGCCGACGAGCCGGTCTCCGCCCTCGACGTGTCCGTCCAGGCGCAGATCGTCAACCTCCTCGAACAGCTGCAGGAGGAGCTGGGCCTGACGATGATGTTCATCGCGCACGACCTCGCCGTGGTCCGGCACCTGTGCGACCGGATCGCGGTGATGTACCTCGGCACCGTCGTCGAGGTCGGCGGGTGCGAGGAGCTGTACCAGTCGCCGCGGCACCCCTACACGAAGGCGCTGCTGTCCGCGGTGCCGATCCCGGACCCCCTCGTCGAGACCAAGCGGCAGCGCGTCCTGCTCACCGGGGACGTGCCGAGCCCGCTCGACCCGCCCAGCGGCTGCCGGTTCCGCACGCGGTGCTGGAAGGCGCAGGACGTGTGCGCGACGACCGTGCCCGTGCTGACCGACCCGGCGGACGGGCACCGGGTCGCCTGCCATTTCCCCGAGCCCGCGACCGTCGCGGCCGCGGGGGTGTGACCGTGCTGCACCGCAGTCTCGTCGGCGGCGAATGGGTCGACGGCGACCGCCGCCCGAACGTGAACCCGGCCCGGCCGGACGAGGTCGTCAGCGAGTACGCCGAGGCCGGCCCGGACACCGCCCGCGCCGCCGCCGAGGCCGCCCGCGCCGCCCAGCCCCGCTGGGCCCGCACGCCCGTCGCCGAGCGAATGGCGGTCCTCGACAGGATCGGCACCACGATCCTCGGCCGCGCCGAGGAGCTCGCCGTGCTGCTCGCCCGCGAGGAGGGCAAGCTGCTCGCCGAGGCGCGCGGCGAGGTCGTCCGGGCCGGGCAGACCTTCCGCTACTACGCCCATCAGCTGCTGCAGCCGCAGGGCGAGGTGTACGCGTCCACCAGGGACAACGTCCACGCCGAGGTGCGCCGCCGGCCGCTGGGCGTGGTCGCGGTCATCACGCCGTGGAACTACCCGATCGCGATCCCGGCGTGGAAGGTGGCGCCGGCACTCGCCTACGGCAACGCGGTCGTGCTCAAGCCGGCCGAGCTGGTGCCCGCCTCGGCCGGCGAGCTGGCCGGGATCATCGCCGGGTCGGGCCTGCCGCCGGGCGTGTTCAACCTGGTCCTCGGGGCCGGTCGGACCGCCGGCGAGGCGCTGCTCACCGCGCCCGGCGTCGACGGCGTGTCGTTCACCGGCGGCACCGGCACCGGTGCCCACGTCGCACGGCAGTGCCTCGCCCACGGCAACAAGCGCTTCCAGCTGGAGATGGGCGGCAAGAACCCGCTCGTCGTGCTCGACGACGCCGACCTCGAGGTGGCCGTGCGCTGCGCCCTGGACGGCAGCTTCTTCAGTACCGGCCAGCGCTGCACCGCGTCGAGCCGCCTCATCGTGCAGGACGGCATCCACGACCGGTTCGTGGCCGCGCTCGCCGACGCCGCCCGGGCACTGACGGTCGGCGACCCGCTCGACCCGCGCAGCCAGATCGGCCCGGTGGTCAGCCCGCAGCAGCTCGCCCAGAACCTCGGCTACGTCGCGGCCGGCACCGCCGAGGGCGCGACCGTGGCCGCCGGCGGCACCAGCGACGGGCAGTTCATGCGCCCGACGCTGCTCACCGGCGCGCACAACGGCATGCGGGTGGCCCAGGAGGAGATCTTCGGCCCGGTCTCCTGCGTCATCCGGGTCGGCGACCTCGACGAGGCGATCGCGGTCGCCGCCGACACCCGCTACGGGCTCTCGGCCGGCATCGTCACCACGTCCCTCGCCGCCGCCGAGCGCTTCAAACGCGACGCGCGGGCCGGCATCGTCACGGTCAACCTACCCACCGCCGGCACCGAGCTGCACCTGCCGTTCGGCGGCACCGGAGACTCCAACCACGGCCCGCGGGAGCAGGGCGGCTACGCCCGCGACTTCTACTCGGTGCCGGTGACCTGCTACACGGGCTGGTGAGACCGCATGCCTGAGATCCTGCTGACCGAGCCGATCGCGGACGCTGGGATGGAGCTGCTGCGGGCCGCCGCCGAGGTGCGCGTCGCCGGCGTCACCGACCCGGCCGCCCTCGCCGCCGGCCCGCTCGCCACCGCCGACGCCCTCGTCGTGCGCTCCTCCCCCGTCACCGCCGCCATGCTCGAGGCCGCGCCGCGGCTGCGGGTCGTCGGCCGCCACGGCGCCGGCCTCGACGGCATCGACCTCGCCGCGGCGCAGCGGCTGGGCATCCCGGTCGTCAGCACGCCGGGCGCCAACGCCGAGTCGGTCGCCGAGTTCGTCGTCCTCGCCGCGCTGGCCCTCGCCCGGCAGCTGCCGGGGGCCGTCGCGACCCTCGCGAGCGGCGGCTTCCCGGCCGGCCGTTCGCTGCCCTCCTCAGTCGTCGCCGCCGGCCTGACCGGCACCATGCTCGCCGGCCGGACGCTGGGCCTGGTCGGGCTGGGCGCGATCGGCCGCGGCGTGGCCGTCCGCGCGCTGGGCCTGGGGATGACGGTCATCGCGTTCGACGTCGCGGCGGTGGTACCGCCACAAGGCGTCCGCCTGGTGCCGCTGGACGAGCTGCTGCGCTCAGCCGACGTGGTGAGCCTGCACGTCCCGCAGACCCCGCAGACCACCGGGCTGATCGGCGCCGCCGCGCTGGCGTCGATGCGGCCGGACGCGCTGCTGGTCAACACCGCCCGCGCCGGGGTCGTCGACCACGCCGCCGTCCTCGCCGCGCTCGACGGCGGGCGGCTGCGCGGCTACGCCGTCGACGTGTTCGCCCCGGAGCCGCCCTCGCCCGACGATCCGCTCCTGCACCACCCGCGGGTCCTGGCGACACCGCACATGGCGGCGATGACCTCGGACGCACTCGACGCGATGGCCGTCGCCGTCGCCCAGGGCGTCCTCGATGTACTTGCGAAAGGATGATCGCTGTGACCCCGCCCGCGACCCTGCCCGTGCTGGACTACTTCGGCGTCGACGGCCGAATCGACGACGAGAGCCGCGCCCTGCGCGAGGCCGTGCGCACCTACGTCGACCGGCGGGTCCGGCCGCACGTCGCCGGCTGGTACGAGAAGGGCAGCCTGCCGGTCCGCGACCTCGCCCGGGAACTCGGCTCGCTCGGCGTGCTCGGCATGCACCTGCAGGGCTACGGCTGCGCGGGCACCTCCGCCCTCGCGTACGGGCTGGCCTGCTTCGAGCTGGAGGCGGGCGACTCGGGCCTGCGCTCGCTGGTGTCGGTGCAGGGCTCGCTGGCGATGTACGCCATCCACCGCTACGGCTCGCAGGCCCAGCGTGAGCAGTGGCTGCCGGCCATGGCGAGCGGCACGGCGATCGGCTGTTTCGGGCTGACCGAGCCGGACTTCGGCTCCGACCCGTCGGGCATGCGCACCCGCGCCCGCCGCGACGGCTCGGACTGGATCCTCGACGGCACCAAGATGTGGATCACCAACGGCTCGGTCGCCGACGTCGCCGTCGTCTGGGCCCGCACCGACGAAGGCATCCGCGGCTTCCTGGTGCCCGCCGGCACGCCCGGCTTCGCCGCCCCGGAGATCACCCGCAAGCTCTCCCTGCGCGCGTCCGTCACCGCCGAGCTGGTCCTCGACGGGGTACGGCTGCCCGCCGACGCGATGCTGCCCGGCGCGACCAGCCTGTCGGCCCCGCTGTCCTGCCTCAACGAGGCCCGCTTCGGCATCGTCTTCGGCGCCCTCGGCGCCGCGCACGACTGCCTGTCGACGACCATCGCGTACGCCGGAAGCCGCGAGATCTTCGACCGGCCCCTCGCGGCCTACCAGGCGACCCAGCTGAAGCTCGCCGACATGACCCTGGAACTCGGCAAGGGCTTCCTGCTCGCGCTGCAGCTGGCGGCGCTGAAGGACGCCGGCACCCTGGACCACCGCCAGATCAGCCTGGGCAAGCTCAACAGCACTCGCGAGGCGATCGCCATCGCCCGTGAGTGCCGCACCATCCTCGGCGCCGCGGGCATCACCCTGGACTACCCGGTGCTGCGCCACGCGTCGAACCTGGAGTCGGTCCTGACCTACGAGGGCACGTCGGAGGTCCACCAGCTGATCATCGGTCAAACCGTGACCGGCCACGCCGCCTTCCGCTGACGCCGGACCCGCCGCCGGACCCCATCGGTCGACTGCCGCTCACGGCCTTTCCCGGACGATGCGTGGCGTGATCAGATCCTGGTTGTCGATGAGAATGTCGGCACGCTCATGTGGAGTGCAGGCGGCGTAGTAGATGCGCTGGGCGTCCGAGTAGCGGCGGTTGCCTGGGTGGTCGGGGTCGGGGTCGGCACCGTCGCGGAGCGCCATGCGCTTCGCCGTCACTGCGAAATCCACGTCCAGGAACACCGACATCTCCCACGCCGCAACGAGTTCCTCCCGATGGAGGAAGAGCCCGTCGACGATGAGCACGGTGCCGACGGCAGCGGTCCGCAGCGGCGTCACGTGTTCGGTGTCGGTGACGACGTCATGCGCGGCCGTCCGGTAGCGGCGGTCTCCGCCGGCACCGAACCGGTCCAGCACCTCGCTGCGGAACCGCGTGTAGTCGAAGGCGTGCCGCCAGAAGCCTTCGGGTGAGTCGCGCCCCAGCTGGTACCGCACAGCGCGCGGGTGATGAAAGTCGTCGAGGGAGACCCGGGCAACCGGACGACCGAGCGCGCGGATCACAGCGGCCAGCTCGTCGGCGAACGTCGTCTTGCCGGACGCGTCCGGCCCGTCGATCCCGACGCGGACGCAGGCGCCACCTTCCGGCACGGGCACCAGGTCGGCCACCCGCCGGACGACCCGGCGCCGCTCAACCGAGCTGACCATCCGACGAGCATCGCAGACAGGCCCGTCCTCCGGCGACCAGCTCCGCCATCCGGTACGTGGCTATCTCCGCAGCCTGGACCCGGTGTGACAGCGATTCCGACACGACAGGGTCGTCGGCGGATCGCTCACTCGCTTCCGTTATCACTATCGAGAGTGATAACGTTGCGCTCGTGGGAATGTCCGGAGACGGTTGGGCCGAGTTGGCGCTGCACCCTGTGCGCATCCGCGTACTCAGGGCCGTCGCCGGAGCCCGGCTGACGACGCAGGACATCGCGGCGCGGCTGCCGGACATCCCGCACGCCACGCTCTACCGGCACCTGGCCACGCTGGTCAAAGCGGGCCTGATCGAGGTGGTGGACCAACGCAAGATTCGCGGTGCGGTGGAGCGGGTCTACGCGTTGCCCGCCCACGGCGCGGCGCTGGACCCCGCGGCCTTGGCCACGGCGACGCCTGAGGATCACGCCCGGTACTTCACCGCGTTCGTGTCGAGCCTGCTGTCCGAATTCTCCCGCTACCTCGCCCGCGAAGGGATCGACTTCATCGCCGACGGGGTGGGTTACCAGCAGCTCGTACTGCACCTGACCGACGCTGAGTTGGCAACGTTCGCCGCCGACCTCAACCAGATCATCGGGCCGCTGCTCGGCAACGAGCCCGGCAAGGGCCGGGTGCCTCGCCTGCTGGCCACCATCCTGCTGCCGGCCGGGGAGTCGGCGGCGTCCGAGGCCACACCACAGACGCCGGAGCGCAACGAGGGGTCCGGCACGACGGAGGAGAGTGTCTGATGGCTACAGTCACGGTTACCGGCGACCTCATCGACATCCGATTCACCAGATGGGAGCGGCTCTGGATCGGGCGCGAGCGGTTGACGATCCCGGCCGCCGGCGTGCGGCGCGCTGCATTCGTGGCCGAACCACTGGGTCTGGCGCACGGCGCCCGGCGCGGGATCGTGGTGTCCGGATTCCTCAAGATCGGTGTCTGGGGCATCTTCGGCGGTCCCCGCCAGCTCGTGGTGGCGCGCCGGGGTGAGGCGGGATTGCACCTCGTCCTGGATCGGCCGTCCACCGGTGGACAGCTTGATGAGGTGGTGCTCTCCCACCCGGCCGGAGCCAGGATCGCGGACACGATCGCACGCGTGATGGCGGCCCGCGCATGAGCGGCGACCGTCAGACGATCGAGGTCTCGCACCTGACCAAGCGGTACGGCACGGTCACCGCGGTCCGCGACCTTACGTTCACCGTCGCGCCGGGCGTCGTCACCGGCTTCCTGGGCCCGAACGGTGCCGGCAAGACCACTACCATGCGCCTGCTGACCGGCCTTGCCTCACCGACGTCCGGCACCGCGACGATCGGTGGCCGGCCGTACCGGCAGCTGCGGCGGCCGTCGTCCACGGTCGGCGCGGTATTCGACGCGAGCGCGTTCCACCCCGGCCACACCGCCCGTGACCACCTGCGTGTCTACGCCGCGATGGGCGGCTACCCGGACAGCCGAGTGAGCGACCTGCTCGAACTGCTCGGCCTCACCGATGCCGCCGACCGCCGTACCCGAGGGTTCTCCACGGGCATGCGACAGCGGCTCAACCTCGCCACAGCGTTGCTCGGTGACCCACGGGTACTCCTGCTGGACGAGCCGAGCAACGGCCTCGATCCCGAAGGAATGCTGTGGCTGCGCGGGTTTCTGCGACGGCTGGCAGACGAAGGACGCACCGTGCTGATCTCCAGCCACGTCCTCAACGAGGTACAGCAGCTCGTCGACGACGTCGTGGTGATCCGCAACGGCGAGCTCGTCGCGGCCGGGCCCTGGTCGCGGCTCGCCGGACCACCGGCAGTGCTGGTGCAGTCTCCGGACGCCGACCGGCTGACTGCCGTCCTACGGGCCGGCGGGCCGACCGGCCATCCACCGCAGGTCGAAGCCACCGACAGCGGCCGTCTCCGCGTCCACGGACTGGACGCACCCGGCATCGCCGAGCTCGCCGCCGCGCACCAGCTGCGAGTCCATGAACTGGTCACGGAGAACGCCAGCCTCGAACAACTGTTTCTGCACCTGACCATCGACAAGGCGGCCGTAACGTGAAACATCTGATCAGCGCCGAAGCCCGTCGGCTGCTCGCCACCCGTATGTGGAGCGGGCTGCTGCTCACCGCCGCCGTGCTCGGCGGCGGCATGATGGCCGCGATGGCATTCGTCGGGCCGGAGAACTTCGACCCACCCATGCCCGGACTGCACACCGAAAGCGGCGTCCGCTCGATCCTCGGCATCCTTGGCTACACCGCGTTCGTGCCGGCCGCCGCCGGTGCACTCGCCGTCACCTCCGAGTACCGGCACCGCACCGCCGCCCTCACGTTCTTGTTCGCACCTCGCCGCTGGCAGGTCCTCGCCGCCAAACTCGCCGTCCACGGCGTGGCCGGGCTGGCCTACGGGCTGATCCTCGCCGGCACCGCCGCCGCGGCCCTGTTTACCGTCGCCGCCACCCGCGGCATCTCGCTCGGCCTGCCGACCGGCACCGTGCTCGCGCTACTCGCCCGCATCGGCCTCGCCATGGTCGTCTACCTCCTGATCGGTGTCGGCATGGGCGCCCTGATCCGTAACCAGGTCGCGGCCCTGTGCGTCGTGATCGGCTACCTGTACGTGGGCGAACCGCTGCTCATGATGATCCCCGGCGTGAACCTGCTCTACCCGGTGCTGCCCGGCGGCGCCACCGCCTCCCTCACCGACTTCACCTACCTCGCCGATGCCATGTCGCAAGAGGTCGGCAGTACCGCCGTCCGCCTGCTACCGCCAGCCGCCGGCGCGCTGCTACTCACCTTCTACGCACTCGCCGCATCCCTGATCGCCGTCGTCCTGCCCATGCGCCGCGACATTACTTGATCAACGTCGCACCGGGCGCGGACCGGAAGAAGCGCGCACCTGCAACCGGTCCACTTGGAGTCGTGCTGCGTGATCGGCGTCCTTGAGCTTTGCGCACGATCGACGGCCATGCGTACGTTCAGCAAGGGTCGCGTCTGCCGTCACAAGCCTCGGCGAGACGCTTGACGTGGGCCGCGCGCTGCTTCAGCAGCCGCACCCCGCAAGCGTATGACGGTCCACGGCACCATCCGCCGTGGTCGTCACCACGTACCAGGACGACGATGCGTTCGGGCTGGCGATCGGCGCCTCCAGCGGCTGGTGCTGGTCACCAGTCGCGCCACTCACCGGCTACCTCGTCGACGCCGCGTCGTTCCAGTAGCGCATCGACATCGATGCCGGCGTCGGCGAGGACCTCCTCGATGTAGGCGCACAGCTCCTCGCGGGTCATGGTCTCGATGTGCTGACCGAACTCCACGTCGATGTCGTTGAGGGCGACCACGACCCGTTCGACCGCGGCCCACACCGCCTCGTCCGTCGGTGGATCCAGCCTCGCGATCTCCTGCTCGTACGCCTCCAGGGCCGCGTCGACGGCCGCGACGAACGCCGGCGGGAAGAACGCCAGCGCGTACGCATCGTCCGGCGACAACGTCCCTGCGGCGATCGCTGCCTCCTGCTCCGCTGTTTCCTGCCGCCAACGGTGGGTCAGACGTTCGATCATGGCGACAGCATAGGTAGCCCGCAGGGGTCCTGACGTCCCAGGCTGAAGCGCGAGGCTGACCGACGGGACCCAGACGCCGGAATCGCTTATGGCACAGTCCGTACGTGGCTGACGACGGAAGCGCGATCTGGGATGCACACGCCGCGACCTTCGATGAGGAGCCCGACCATGGACTTCGGGATCCGTTCGTCCGCCGCGGATGGGCCGAGCTCCTGGCAGGCGTCCTTCCCCCGGCTCCCGCATCGATCGTCGATCTCGGCTGCGGAACGGGCAGCCTGACGACCCTGCTGGCCGAGGCCGGGCACCGCGTCTGCGGCCTGGATGCGTCCGCCAAGATGCTCGCCGTGGCGCGACGCAAGGCGGCGGACCATGGCGTTGCGGTGCCGCTGATCCGTGGCGACGTGTCGCGGCCACCGCTCGCGCCCGGATCGTTCGACGTCGTGCTGGTCCGGCACGTCCTGTGGGCGGTTCAGGAGCGCGACGCGACGCTCGCCCGATGGATCAGGCTCCTCCGGCCGTCGGGAAGGCTCGTGCTCATCGAAGGCCGGTGGACGACAGGTGCCGGACTGTCAGCGGCGGAGGCGAGCGCGCTCCTTCGACGTCATGGCCGGAACGCCGAGCTGCGGCTGCTCGACGATGACGTCCTCTGGGGCAAAACCATCACCGACGAGCGCTATCTGCTGCTCAGCCGGCAAGTGCGCGATCACGACGGCGGACGCGGCTTGGCATGATCTCAGCATGGCCACCTATGAAGTCGCGTTGGTGCTTCTCGTCGACGCCTCCGGGGCGGTACTCATGCAGCATCGCGACGATCGGACCTCGGTCTCTCCGAATCAGTGGAGCTTGCCGGGCGGCCATGTCGAGCAGGGCGAGACGCCAGAACAGGCGGCGCGCCGGGAGTTGCTCGAGGAGGCCGGCCTGGCGGTGGGAGAGCTGCGTCTGTTGTGGAGCGGCCCGCGTCCGTACGAGGCGGGCTTCCCGCACACGGTCACCGTCCACGTCTTCCACGGCACGACCGACGCCACGCAGCGGGACGTGGTGGTCGGCGAAGGACGCGCGATGGTGTTCGTCCCGCGGGAACAGCTTCTCAACCGCGACCTGGCCGTGACGACCGCTACTGTCCTGCCACTCCATCTGGGCAGCGCTGGCGAGGTTCCCTGATGAGCCGGAAGCGCAGGAACATCTGACCGGCGAGCTCGACCTCTCCATCGGGCCGGAATCCGAACCGTCGTACGGCGGCGGCGGTGCCCCGGCTGGGTGGCAGCAGGACGGTCACGTCGTGCAGGCCGAGCGGGCCGAACGCCTCGGCCAGGATGCGCTCGGCGATCGCCCGCCCGTGGCCCCAGTACGCCGGGCGCAGCACGAGGGCCAGGTCGGCCTCGCCGTCCTCGGGCTGCAGGCCGCCCCACCCGGCGAACGCACCGTCGACCAGCAACGCCCACGGACCGTAGCCGTGGTCGCGCCACATGGCCTCCTTGGCGGCCACCCAGGCGGTGCAGTCCTCCGGGCCGAACCTGCCGACGGCGAGCGGCATGTGCCGGCGGACCCGGGGGTCGTTCATGAGGTCGATCAGGTCGGCGGGGTCCACCTCGGTCAGCCGGGCCAGGGTCACCATGCCCACGACGCTACCGGCGCCGGGGCTCGGGATCAGGCGCGGTACGCGTTGCGCACGTAGGTCAGGCTGAAGGTGCCCAGGCCGCTGAAGTACTGCGACACCAGGTACGCCGGGTCGGTGGCGATCACGCCGGCCTGCAGGTCGCTGCCGTCGGTCTTGTCGTCCCAGGCCCACGGGGCGTGCGCGGCGTTGCGCTGGACGTCGTCGCCGGCGAAGGCGCCGGTGCCGCCGTCCTTGCGGACCGTGAGGAGCAGGCCTTCCATGTCGTTCTCGTGCGGCAGGAACGTCTTCCAGTCCCGTGGGTGGTAGAAGGCGTACACGAGATGAACCAGTGCGTGCCCGTCTCGACCACCGAGTAGTAGGCGGTGCCGCTGAGGTTCTGGGCGTAGGCGTCGAGGTTGTTCCAGTTGTTGAGGGTGTTCCAGTCGCCGTCGTAGTCGACGGGCGCCAGGTAGTCGGCGCGGAACGACGACGCGGTGTCCTGGTAGTGGACCGGCGCCCAGCGGTAGGCGAGCTCGGCGTCGCTGACCGCCGCGTCCGCCACGGTGACCGGCGTGATCGCCGCCGCGCCGGCGACCAGCGCCGCCGCCGTGAACCGCCAGAACCTCATCGTTGCCTCCGTCAGGGTTGGTTGACCTTGACGGAAGCTATTCGACGGATGTGGATACTTGCGGTCGGCGATGTGGCCGGTCACCGTCGCTGCGGTGTACCAGCCGGGACGCGGATCAGGGTGACAAGGGCAGGTCCACGGTCGCGAGCTGCCCGGCGATCGGCGATTGCGCCACCCGTACGGTGAACGCGAGGCGCAGGTCGCGGGCGACGTCGTGCGCCGCGCTCAGCGCGCCGACCGCCATCGGATCCATCTCGGTGACGCCGCCGAGGTCGACGAGGACCGCGGCCGCCTGGCGGTGCAGCATGGTGGTGACGAGCGCCTGCCGCAGCGAGACGGAGGTCTCGGCCTCCACCCGCCCGCGGACCTGGATGGTGTGGACTGCGTCGTGGCCTTCGATGACGGAGACGGTTCCCACGTCTGCTCCGATGCATGAGGTGGTCAATACGGCGTCCGTGTCGCTTCGCTCAACCTACGCCCAAAACGCTACGCGCCGGTAGCAACCCGGCGGACAAAGTTCATCGACGTTTCGCCCCGCGGGCCGGATGACGGCGCCGGTGCGTGAAACGTTCACGCCCGGAGCGCGGCCATGCCGTTCGCGGGGTTTCGACGCATTGACAGCTGTTCGTACGCCTCCCTACCGTCCGGCCCGCCGTCCGGACTGGGCGGGTTTCGAAACCACTTGGAGGCGTCATGGCCGGTTCGCTCGGCGCAAGGCACACACTCCGGGCCCGGCTGGCGTTGGCGATCGGTGCGGTCGTCGCGATGCTGGCGGGCCTCGTCGCGGCCGTGACGACCAGCGCCTACGCGGCGGCGGGGTGCCAGGTGACCTACCGGGTCGCCAGCCAGTGGCCCGGCGGGTTCACCGGCGACGTGGCGGTGAAGAACCTCGGCGAGCCGATCAACGGGTGGACGCTGCGGTGGGCGTTCGACGCCGGGCAGACCGTCACCCAGGCCTGGAACGCGACCGTGACCGCGTCCGGCGCCCAGGTCACCGCCCGTGACGCCGGGTACAATGGCGCCATCGCGACGAACGGCACCGCGTCGTTCGGCTTCAACGGGTCGTGGACCGGCAGCAACCCGGTGCCGTCGTCGTTCACGCTCAACGGGACCGCCTGCACCGGCAGCGTCACGTCGGCCTCACCGAGCAGCAGCGCCAGCACCAGCCCTTCACCGAGCACGAGCACGAGCCCGAGCCCGAGCACGCCGCCGCAGCCGGGCGACGCCATGGCCGCGGTCGCCGCCATGCAGCCGGGCTGGAACCTCGGCAACAGCCTGGACGCGACCGGCGCCGACGAGACCTCATGGGGCAACCCGCGGGTCACCGCCGCCCTGCTCGACAACATCCGCGCCCAGGGCTTCAACAGCGTCCGCATCCCGGTCACCTGGGGCCAGCACATGGGCGGCGCGCCGAGCTACACCGTCGACGCGGCCTGGCTCGCCCGGGTCAAGGAGGTCGTCGACTGGGCGCTCGCCGACGGCTTCTACGTCATGATCAACGTGCACCACGACTCGTGGCAGTGGATCAACACGATGCCGGGCGACCGGACGAACATCCAGAACAAGTACAACGCCCTGTGGACACAGCTCGCGGCGGCGTTCCGCGGCTCGTCGCCGAAGCTGGTCTTCGAGAGCGTCAACGAGCCGCAGTTCACCGGCTCCTCCGGCGACGCCCAGAACGCCGAACTGCTGGCCGCGCTGAACAAGGAGTTCCACCGCATCGTCCGCGCCTCGGGCGGCACCAACGCGACCCGCCTGCTCGTCCTGCCGACCCTGCACACGTCGGCCGACCAGGCCCGCATCGACGAGCTCACGACCACGTTCAACCAGCTGAACGACCGGAACCTCATCGCGACCGTGCACTTCTACGGCTACTGGCCGTTCAGCGTCAACGTCGCCGGCGGCACCAGGTTCGACTCGGCCGTCGAGCAGGACCTGGTCGGGCAGTTCGACCGGGTGGCCAACGCGTTCGTCGCCCGCGGCATCCCGGTGATCATCGGCGAGTACGGGCTGCTCGGCTTCGACCGGCACACCGGCACCATCGAGCAGGGCGAGAAGCTCAAGTTCTTCGAGTACCTCGGCCACTACGCCCGCACGAAGAAGCTCACCACCATGCTGTGGGACAACGGCCAGCACTTCGGCCGGACCTCGTTCGCCTGGAGCGACCCGGAGCTGTTCGGGCAGATCAGGTCGAGCTGGACCACCCGCTCCGGCACCGCCTCCGCGGACTTCGTCTACGTGCCGAAGGCCGGCTCGGTCGCGGCGCAGACCCTGACGCTCAACCTCAACGGCACCACGTTCCAGAGCCTGCGCCAGGGCGGCACCGACCTGGTCCGCGGCACCGACTACACCGTCTCCGGCAACCAGCTCACCCTGACCGCGGCCGCGCTGACCAGACTCGTCGGTTCGCGTTCGTACGGCGTGAACACGACCCTCCAGGCGCGCTTCTCCGCCGGCGTACCGTGGCGGATCAACATCATCACGTTCGACCCGCCGGTGCTCGCCGGCGCGACCGGCACCACGGCGGCGTTCTCGCTGCCGGCCCAGTTCCGCGGCGACCAGCTCGCCACGATGGAGGCGAAGTACGCCGACGGCAGCAACGCCGGACCGCAGAACTGGACCCCGTTCAAGGAGTTCGACGTGACGTTCGCCCCGGACGCCACCGCGAACACGATCACGCTCCGCCCGGCCTTCTTCGCCGAGGTCAACGACAATGCCAGGGTCACCCTGACGTTCCACTTCTGGAGCGGCACCAAGGTCACGTACTACGTGACGAAGTCCGGCAGCACCGTCACCGGCACCACCGCCTGACCCTGTCGCCGGCGAACCGGCCCGCCGTGAACCCCACGGCGGGCCGGACATCACGACCCGAGCGAACTCGTCGCCCTTCCGGCACACGCGGCGACGGCGGCGATCGCGGCCCGGACGACATCCGGCCGGGCCTTGAAGCCGAAGACGGTGAGCGCCAGCACCGGGTTTCCCTCGTTGTCGAAGACCGGCGCGGAGATCACGCGCGCCTGCGCCAGGACCTCGTCGGACAGCTCCGGGGGCTCGTAGTCGAGGGAGGCCACCAGGGCGTCGAGCTCCTCGTTGCCCACGGCGCCGGGTTCGGCGGCGAGCCGCTCCAGGGCCGCGGCGAAGCGCCGGTGCCCCTCGCTGCCGAGGCCGATGGAGAACCCGCGCTCCCGGATGCGGGCCAGGGCCCGGATCTCGGCCTCCTGCGAGTCCGGAGCGAACCGGGCCACCCACGCCTCCTGCTCCCGCTCGGGCGCCCACGCCTCGAAGATCGAGGGGCCGTGCGGCCGGAAGGGCAGCCGCTGGCCGACCAGCGTGGTGGGCTGCGCCGAGGGCGTCGCGGACGGCGGGTCGAGCTGGCCGACCACGACGACGCTGTCGCTGACGGGTGCGGTCACCAGACACCGCAGGCCGTGGTCGGGCAGCTCCTGCGCGATTGAACGGATGAGCTCGAAGTGGCGCAGCGGGCGGGTGAGACGCATCTCCGGGTCGTAGGCGGTCAGGGTGAGCGGCGCGAAACTGCCGTAGCCGCTGCGGAAGAACAGCAGGGGCAGCTCGGTGCTCGCGGTGTCGAGGTGCCGCACCTCGGCAAGCGCGATCTTGTGGTCACCGGCGTCGTGCACCGCGACCGGGACGCAGTCGATCCAGGCCACCGCGCCGTCGATGATCGGGGCGCCGGACGGGGCCGGCCGCCAGGGGACACCGTCGAACCGCTCGGCGAGCGGAGCGGTCGCGATCCGGCGGCACACGTCGGTCTGGTGGGCGGCGAGGATGTTGACGCACCAGTTGCCGGCCCGCTGCAGGTGCGGCCAGGTCTCCGAGGTGACGCTCGGATAGAACCCGACCAGCGGAGGGTTCAGCGACACCGAGGAGAAGGAGCCGACGACCATGCCGATCGGCGGGCCGTCCTCCGGCTGGGCGGTGATCACGCAGACGCCGGTGGGGTACTGCCCGAGGACGTGGCGGAACCAGGCGGGGTCGTCGGCCGAGCCGGCCGTCCGGTGTGCGGTGCTGAGCGACATCGTCGTCCTCTCCGTCGGTCTCACGCGTCCGCGGGCCGCAGTTCGCGGTCCTCGCGCAGGCCGATCGCGTCCGCCCACAGGGTCGTCAGGTGGTCGATCACGCCCTCGGGATCCAGGGGCGGGTCGGGCGGGTCGGCGACGAAGGCGTCGTAGCAGTACGCGCTCACCATGAGGCTCAGGGCGCGCGCCGTCTCCTCCGGGTCGAGGCCCGATCGGACGTGCCCGCTCTTCATCCCGCGGGCCAGGGACCGGGCGAAGGAGCGGCGGAAGTCGCCGACCCATTCCCGGCGCAGCTCGGCCAGCCGGGCATCGCTGTGGCTGGCGGTCTCCCAGAGGCTGAAGAAGTCGCGGTTCTCCCACTGCGTCGTCACGATCGCGCTGATCGCCCGGCGCAGGCCGAGGCGGCCGGTGGCCGCGTCCCAGAAGTCGGCGCCGCGGTTCAGCATGCGCAGGGCGCTCTCGCCGGCGAGCGTCGCCACGATGTCGTCGCGGTCGGCGAAGTACTGGTAGACGGTCCCCAGGCTCACCCCGGACTGCTGGGCGATGTCGTTGAGGGACAGGTTCGCGTAGCCGTCGCGGGCGAAGAGCTGCTCGGCGACCTCGAGCAGCTTCTTGCGGGTGCGCATGGCGCGCGGGCCGACCGGCGTCTCCCGCCCGTCCTGGCGCCGGACCGCTCCCCGCAGGTTGGCGGCGACTCGCTCCAGGCGCCTGGTGCGCGCCGCGTCGGGCTCGTCGGACAGTTCCGGCATGCCGCCCCCTCTTCCTCGCCGGCGCTCTCTGGTGAACGCCGGAAAACCATAGCGCCATCTCTGTGGCGTACGCCACCCTGAATCTGAATAGATTCAGGAACGCTTCCAAGCCCCGAGGTACCGCCCAACGAGACAAGATTCGGGCATTTCCACTGAACCGCACGCCGCCGAACCGAGCCGAACCGGTTTCCGGCAGTCTCTTGCGCTCGGCGAGTTTCTGAGTAGATTCAGCAATCACTTGCTTGAGACCGGCGTCACACGCGCCCGGCTCCACCTTCTCCGCTCTCGATCGACACCCGCTTATGAGGGGGATCCCCATGGCTCGTCCGGCGCCCATGACTTTCGGTGTGTTCATCGCCCCGTTCCACGCGAACAACGACAGTCCGACGCTCAGCCTGCGCCACGACCTGGCGCTCATCGAGCTCGCCGACCGGCTCGGATACGACGAGGCATGGGTCGGCGAGCACCACTCCACCGGCGTCGAGCGCATCGCCGACCCGTTCATGGCACTGTCGGCGGCGGCCGTCCGCACCTCGCGGATCCGGCTCGGCACGGGCGTGGTCAGCCTCCCGTACCACCACCCACTGCTGGTCGCCGACCGCGTCGTCCTGCTGGACCACCTGAGCTACGGCCGCGCGATGCTCGGCGTCGGCCCGGGTGCGCTCATCTCCGACGCCGACATGATGGGCATCGCGCCGGTGACCCAGCGCTCCCGGATGAACGAGGCGCTGGACGTGATCATCCGGCTCCTCGACGGCGAGACCGTCACCGCGTCCACCGAATGGTTCGAGCTGCGCGAGGCCCAGCTGGCCTGGCTGCCGCTCAGTCCGGACGGCGTCCAGATCGCCGTCGCCAGCACGACCTCGCCCTCGGGCGTGACCACCGCCGGCAAGCACGGCGTCGGTGTCCTGTCGCTGAGCGCCGGCTTCATCGGCGGGAAGAAGGACATGAAGGCCCAGTGGGAGATCGCCGAGCAGGCGGCCGCCGACGCCGGCACGACCATCAGCCGGGACGAGTGGCGGATGGTCGTGCGGGTCCACCTCGCCGAGGACCGCGAGCAGGCGATCCGCGACGTCGAGAAGGGACGGGCCGAGGAGCGGGAGAACTACTTCAAGCCGGTGCTGGGCCTGGAGAACGACTACACCCTCGCCGACGAGATCGCCGACGACAGCTCCATCATCGGCACGCCCGCGGACGCCATCGCGGCGATCGAGCGGATGCTCGATCAGACCGGCGGCTTCGGCGGATTCATGATCATGACGCACGACTGGGCCAGCCGGGAGAAGTCGCTGACCAGCCTCGAACTCTTCGCCCGCTTCGTCATGCCGCACTTCCAGGGCACGCTCACGGCCGCGCAGCGGTCCGCCCGTGTCGTCACCGAGAAGCGACCGTCCTACAAGCCACTGGCCCAGGCCGCGATCTCCAAGGCCTACTCCGACTCCGGCCGCGAACTGCCGGCCGGCGTGAACATCCAGAGCCTGCGCTGACCTGACCCCGAGCTGGACACCCCCTCCAAGCCGGAGACAGCTCGGATATTTCCGAAAGGACCGACATGCCCTTCCTCACACCCCGTCATGTCCTCGTCCCGTTAGCCACCCTCGCGCTCGTGGCCGGCCTCGCCGCCTGCCGCGGCGCGGACACCCCGAGCACCACCGCCAGCAGCAGCGGCCCGATCAAGATCATGCAGATCGGGACCTTCGAGAGCCCGAACCTCTCGCTCAAGGACGCCAAGGCCGGTCTCGATGCGCACGTGCAGTCCATCAACGCCGCCGGCGGCATCGACGGCCGGAAGATCGAGGTGACGTACTGCAACGACGCGTACAACGCCAACACCGGTGCGGCCTGCGCCCGTCAGGCCGTGAGTGACGGCGTCGTCGCCGTGGTCGGCGCGGCCAGCTCGCAGGCCCCCGCGGAACTGCCCGTGCTCGAGGCCGCCGGTATCCCGTGGCTGGCCGGCGCCGGATCGGGCGGCCCCACCGAGGGCACGAGCAAGGTGTCGTACCCGATCACCGGCGGCACCCAGTCGATGCAGGTCGGCCTGGGCCGGCTGCTGGCCAACAAGGGCGGCAAGAACATCGCGGTCATCGTCGCCGACGCGGCCGCCGCCTACGCCGCCGCCGACGACATCGCCAACGGGGCGAAGGCCGGCGGCGCCCAGTCGTACCGGATCCTGGCCCCGCTCGGCGCGCCCGACTTCAGCGCCGTCGCCTCCTCGGCGCTGGCCAAGACGCCCGACGCCATCGCCGTCGCCTCCACCGCGACCGACGCGCCGCGGATCATCCGGGCCGTCCGCCAGGCCGGGTTCAAGGGCAACATCGCGACCCTGGCGAACATCTTCAAGCCCGCCGACCAGAAGGCGCTCGGTGACCTCGCCGACAAGGTGTTCATCACGTCGTCCGCGGTGCCCGTGACCAACACCTCGATCCCGCAGGTGCAGCAGTTCCTGGCCGACATGTCCAAGTACCACCCGGAGGCCGTGACCGACAACGGCTCCCTGGGCACCTGGACCTCGATCACGTTCCTCGTCGAGATCGTGAAGCGGCTGGGCGGCAACGTCTCCGCCGCCGCGATCACCGGCCTGCTGGACAAGCTCGACAAGCCCATCGTGCTGGGCACCGTGCCTGACTACGCCGGCATCCCCAACCCGCCGGTCGTCCAGACCTACCCGCGGGTGCCCACCTTCAAGGTGTACGTGTCCGAGGCCGTGGGCGGAACGCTCAAGCAGGACGGCGACGCGATCGACCCGCTGGGCGCCAAGTAAATGAACGCATCGGCGGCAGTGGCGGCTGTGGTGTCCGAGGACGCCCCCGTCCTCGAGCTGCGCGGACTGAGCGCGGGGTACGACGACCTGGCTGTGGTGCGCGACGTCGACCTCAAGGTGATGCGCGGCGAGATCGTCGCGCTCCTCGGGGCCAACGGGACGGGCAAGTCGACGACGATCCTCACCGCGGCCGGCGAACTGCCGCCGATCGGGGGTGAGGTGCTGTGGCGCGGGACGGCCACGACCGCCCCGCTCCACGTGCGCGCCCGCATGGGCATGAGCTTCGTGCCCGAGGAGCGCTCGGTGCTGATGAGCATGTCCGTGCGCGACAACCTGCTGCTCGGGTCGGGACGCATCGAACGGGCCACGGAGCTCTTCCCCGAGCTCCAGCCGCTCCTCGCGACCCGGGCCGGGCTGCTGTCCGGCGGCGAGCAGCAGATGCTGTCGCTGGCCAGGGCCCTCGCCGCGAACCCGGTCGCGCTGCTGCTCGACGAGCTGTCCCTCGGCCTCGCACCGCTCGTGGTCGACCGCCTGTTCGCCGCGCTGCGGCAGGCGGCCGACCGGGACGGGGTGGCCGTGCTGCTGGTCGAGCAGCAGGCCCGCCGGGCCATGGCGGTCGCCGACCGCTGGTATCTCCTGCGGCGCGGTGCCGTCGCGGCGACCGGGAACGCCGCCGACGGCATCGCGGCCGTGGAGTCCCTCTACCTCGGTAACGCCACCGCAACCGGAACGGATTAACCGTGGAAATCGTCCAGTTCCTCCTGCTCGGCCTGGGCATCGGCGCGATCTACAGCCTCCTCGGCCAGGGGCTGGTGCTGATCTACCGGGGCTCCGGGATCGTGAACTTCGCGCAGGGCTCGTTCGTGATGGTCGGCGGCTACGCGTACTACGAGATCCGTGTGGCGGCCGGGTGGCCGGCGATCCCGTCCGTCGTCGCCGCGACCGCGGTCGGCGTCCTGCTCGGCGTCGCCGTGCAGTTGCTGATCCTTCGGCCGATGCGCACCTCGTCACCGATCGAACGGGTGATCGCGACCCTGGGCGTGCTGCTCACCCTCCAGGCCGCCGCCGTGCTGCGGTACGGGGTGGGCCCCATCAGCGTGCCCTCGTTCCTGCCCACCACCGCCGTCGAGCCGCTCCCCGGCGCGACGCTCGGCGTCGACCGGCTCATCATCCTGCTGATCGGGGCGGCACTGACGGCGGCGCTGTACGCCGTCTTCCGCTGGACGTCGTTCGGCCGGGTGGCCAGCGCCATGGCCGAGAACCAGCGGGCCGTCGCGAGCCTGGGCCACTCACCGGACCGGATCGCGACTGCCAACTGGGCGCTCGCGGCCGGCATCGCGGCGCTGGCCGGCGCCCTGATCGGCCCGATCACCTACCTGCAGCCCACGCAGCTCACCCTGCTGATCGTGCCGGCCCTCGCGGCCGCGCTGCTGGCCCGGTTCGTCTCGTTTCCGATCGCCTTCGCCGGCGCGCTGGCGATCGGTGTCGTGCAGTCGCTGACGACCCGCTATGTCACGGTGACGGGCTGGGGCGACAGTGTGCCCTTCATCGTGATCGTGGCCTACCTGGTGCTGCGGGGAAGCTCGCTGCCCCTGCGCAGTCACGTGCTGGAGCGCCTGCCCAGTGTCGGCGACGGCCGCATCCGGGTCGTGCCGGCGGTCCTCGTCGTCGGCGTGTTCGCCTTCCTCATCGCCTTCGTGGTCTCGCCGGTGTGGGCGCAGGCGCTGACGGTCACGATGGCGTTCGCGATCCTCACCCTGTCGGTCACCGTCGTCACCGGGTACGCCGGGCAGTTGTCGCTGGCCCAGTACGTGCTCGCCGGGTCGGGGGCCTTCGCCGCGGCGACGTTCGTCTCCCGCGCGGGCTGGAGCTTCCTGCCGGCGCTGATCGGCGCGATGGTGGCCGCGGCGCTCGTCGGCGTGCTGGTCGCGCTGCCGGCGCTGCGGACCCGGGGCATCAACCTCGCCATCGCGACGCTCGGCATGGGCATCGTGCTGTTCAGTCTGGTGCTCAGCGACTTCAAGTTCGCCGGCGGCGACACCGGTATCCCGATCGGCGAGCCGTCGATCCTCGGTTGGGACTTCGGGGCGATCAGGCATCCCTACAACTACGGGCTCGTGGCGCTCGCGGCGCTGACCCTCAGCGCCCTGGCCGTGGCCAACCTGCGGCGCGGCCGGGTCGGCCGGCGCCTGCTCGCGGTCCGGTCCAACGAACGGGCGGCGGCCGCCCTCGGCGTCAACGTGTTCGTCGGCAAGCTCTACGCCTTCGCGCTCGCGTCGGCGCTCGCCGCGCTCGCCGGTGTCCTGCTGGCCTTCCAGGGCGCCACGGTCCTCCCGGCTCAGTTCGACGTGCTCACCTCGATCACCGTCATCGGCGTCTCGGTCGTCGGCGGCATCGGCACCATCGGCGGTGCGCTGCTCGCGTCCACGCTGCTGCCCGGCGGCGTCGGCACGCAGGTCCTGCACGGCGTCGACAACCTGGAGCGTTACCTTCCGCTGGTCAGCGGGCTGTTCCTGCTCTACGTCCTGCGCAGCGGCCGCAACGGCCTGTACGAGATGAACGCCCACCTCGTGCGTCGCATCGGCCGGCTCCTGCGGGTGCCTTCCTTCCCGTCCCGCCCCCGGGCCGAGCGGGAGCAGCCTGTCACGCCGGCGCACGACCGCCGTCCGTCGCGGTCGCTGCACGTGTCCGACCTGCGGGTGCAGTTCGGCGGCGTCGTGGCCGTCGACGACGTGTCGCTGGACCTCGTCCCGGGCGAGGTCCACGGCCTGATCGGCCCGAACGGGGCCGGCAAGACGACGGTCATCGACGCGCTCACCGGGTTCGTGCGACCCACCCGCGGCACGATCAGGCTCGACGACAGTTCGATCGCGCCGTGGAGCGCGCGGCGCCGGGCCCGGGCCGGGGTCGCCCGGTCCTTCCAGTCCCTGGAGCTCTTCGCCGACCTGTCCGTCCGGGAGAACCTCGCGGTCGCGTGTGATGACGACAGTGCCCGCCGCTACGTCAGCGACCTCGTCGTGCCGGGGCGCATCCAGCTGACGCCGCCCGCCCTCGCGGCCATCCGGGAGTTCCGGCTCGAGGACGACCTCGACCGCAAGCCCGGCGAGCTCGCGTTCGGCAAGCGGCGGCTCGTCGCGATCGCCCGGGCGGTGGCGGCCGACCCGCGCGTGCTGCTCCTGGACGAGCCGGCGGCCGGGCTCAGCGACGAGGAGGCCCGGGAGCTCGGCACGCTCATCCGGACCCTCGCCCGGGACTGGGACATGAGCATCCTGCTCGTCGAGCACAACGTCGACCTGGTGCTCAGCACGTGTGACCGGGTCACCGTGCTCGAGGCCGGCGCCGTGCTCGCCCGGGGAACGCCCCAGGACGTCGCCCGGGATCCCCGGGTCATCTCCGCCTACCTCGGTCGCGAAGCGGACGAGTCCGACGACGGGGCCCGCGTGTGAACGCCGGCCCGGTCAACGCACCAGAGCGCAGCCCGCAGGAGGAGCCGATGACCACGCCAGCGACGCACGAGTCCGTTGCGGCCGAAGCGCACGCGTTCTTCGCGGCCCGGGCGCCGCGGCGCGAGCGGCGCGGCATGCTGCACGGCGTCGGGGACGACGACGTGGTCGGCGTCGGGCTCACCCAGCCGGACGACGAGGCGGCCGAGGTCGCCCGGGCCCAGCAGTGGCAGCGGGAACTGTTCGACGCGAAGCTCGCCTGGCTCGACGGTCCCGTCCGGTTCGGCGGGCGCGGGCTCTCCCACGACTACGTCGAGCTGGTCGCCGGCATCGCCGCGGAATACCAGGTGCCGTCCACGTCGACCTACATGGTGAGCCACGGCATCGTGGCGCCGACCATCCTGGCGCACGGCACCGAGGAGCAGCAGCGGGCCTTCCTGCCGGGGATCTGGCGCGGCGACCTGATCTGCTGCCAGCTCTTCTCCGAGCCGGAGGCCGGCTCCGACCTCGCCAGCCTGCGCACCACCGCGGTCCGCGACGGTGACGACTGGATCGTCACCGGCCAGAAGGTCTGGTCGTCCTTCGCGCACGTCGCGCAGCTCGGGGAGCTCCTCGTGCGCACCGGACCGCCGGAGAGCCGGCACCGTGGCCTGAGCGTGTTTCTCATCGACATGAACTCGCCCGGGATCGATGTCCGCCCGCTGCGCCAGGTGACCGGTTCCGAGCACTTCAACGAGGTGTTCCTCGACGGTGTACGGGTGCCGGACTCCCGGCGGCTCGGATCGGTGAACGGCGGCTGGAACATCGCGATGACCACGGTCGGCAGCGAGCGCTCCGTGCTCGGCCGGGCCCACAACGGCATCATGATCGAGCCGGTGATCCGCCTGTTCGCCCTGGCCCGCTCCACCGGCGCCATCGAGGATCCGGCCATCCAGGACCTGCTGGCCGAGTGCTGGGCCCGCGAGCAGGTGCTGCACGAGACCGCCACGCGGCTGCGCGACGCCGGCGGGCCCGCCCCGGGCTCCGTGGTCAAGCTCATGACGACCTCCGACATGGAGTACTACTCCGACGTGGCCGCCCGCCTCCTGGGGTACCGGATGGTCGCCGACACCGGCGCCTGGGGCACCTATTCATGGTCGCAGCTGCTGCTCAGCGCGCCGTCCCACCGGATCGCCGGTGGCAGCGACGAGATCCAACGCAACATCCTCGCCGAGCGCGTGCTCGGTCTTCCGCGCGAGGAGCGCCCGGTCCCCGAGAAGAGTGCTTGAGCATGGACGACATCGAGCAGTTGCGGCAGGTGGTCCGCGCCCACCTCGAGCGGGACCCCGGAGCCGCCCTGCGCGGCGGGGCGCTCGACCCGGCCGAGGCCCGGCGCCTCGACCGCGATCGCTGGCGCCGGCAGGCGAGTGAGCTGGGCCTGCCCGGGGTCCGGATTCCCGAGGAGTACGGCGGCGCGGGCATGGGCCTGGCGGAGGAGGTCGCCGTGCACACCGAGCTCGGCCGGGCCCTCGACGACGGGCCCTTCCTGACCACCTCGCTGGTGGCCGCGGCCCTGGTGGCCCTCGCCGACGACGAGGAGAACCACGGCCGGCTCCGCCGGATCGCCGCCGGTGATCTCGTCGCGGTGCCGGTGCTGCCGATCGAGGAGAAGTTCCCGCTGGAGTATCCGCACGCGAAGGCCGGCACCGGCGGCGACTTCGAGATCCAGGGCGAGCTGCCCTGCGTGGTCGACGCCACCGCCGCCGACGCCCTGCTCGTGCTCGCCGAGCACCATGGCCACCACGCGTTCTTCTGGGTCGACGCGAGCGACCCCGGCGTCGAGGTCGTCCCGCTGGCCACGCTCGACCTGACCCGGAGGATGGGCGCGGTGCGGCTGACGGGCGCCCGGGCCGAACTGCTCGCCGAGGACGACCGGGCCCGCGCCGGGGTGGCCGCGATCCGCCAGGGCGCGATCCTCGGCATGTCGGCCGAGTGCGTCGGCGCCGCCGAGCGCGCGCTGGAGATGGCGGTCGACTACGTGAAGGTGCGCACCCAGTTCGGCCGGCCGATCGGGTCGTTCCAGGCGGTCAAGCACAAGTGCGCCGACCTGCTGGTCTCGCTGGAGCGGGCGCGCTCCGCCCTGTCGGTCGCCGTGCGCTCGGTGCGGCACAACGACGCGATCGGCCGGCGGCCGGAGTCGCTGGCCGGGCTGGCCGTCGCGCGGATGTACTGCGGGCGGATCGGCGCCGAGATCACCCGCGAGGCGATCCACCTGCACGGCGGCATCGGGTTCACGTGGGAGCACCCGGCCCACCTGTACTACCGGCGCGCCGTGTCGAACCGGCAGCTGCTCGACTCCACGGGTCAGCAGCCCCGGCTGCTCACCGCGTCCGTGCTGGCGGCCCACGGCGAGGACACCCAGCTGGCCTCGTTCTACGCCGGGAAGGTCGGCCGATGATCCTGCGGGTCGAGGGGGGCGGCGTCACGCTGGTGGACCTCGACGACCTCACGTCGCTGAGCGCGCACATCCTCGGGGACGCCACGATCGGCGACCGGGGCCGCCTCGAGGACGGCCACCTCTGGGTGAGCACGCAGACGCTGCTGGAACTGGCCGGTGCGCGGGCGGGCGATCAGCGGTGGCGCGGCCGGTTCGACGGCATGATCGATTACGCCCGCCAGCACGGGTGGGTGGACGGGGACGAGGTCCGCATGCACGTCGTCGGCGAATGAGGAGGTACCCCCGTGCAGCTTTCCGGTTTGGCGCCCGGTGACTGGGTCACCGTGCAGGCTCGCTTCACCCCGCAGGCCGCATTCCTGGTGGCCGCGGACGGGCGGACCCGCACGTACGCCGAGGGCGAGCAGCGGATCACCCGGCTCGCCCGGGCGCTGCGGCAGCTCGGGATCGGCCGCGGCGACCGGGTGGCGCTGCTCGCCGTGGACTCCCCCGAGTACGTCGAGGTGCTGCTGGCCTGCATGAAGCTGGGCGCGACCTACGTGGCGCTCAACTTCCGGCTGTCACCGGCGGAGATCCGCACGGTGCTGGCCGCCAGCGGCGCCCAGGTCATCTTTCACAGCGCCCGGTACCAGGAGATCGTCGACGGCTGCCGGCTCCGGGACGCCATCCAGTTCGAGTCGGGGTATGAGGAGTTCCTGGCCGGCGGGCCCGACGGCGGCGAGCTCCCGGCGGTCACCACGGACGACGACATCCTGAGCATCTCCTTCACCAGCGGGACGACCGGCACCCCGAAGGGCGTGCTGCAGTCGCAGCGCATGATCAAGGCGATCACGCAGTCGGGGGTCCTCGAGCTCGGCCTCCGGCCGGGCGACCTGATCTACTCCGGTGCCCCGCTCTTCCACGCCGCCGGCTTCGGGCACGTGCTCTACGGCGTCGCCCGCGGCGGAGCCTCCGTGATCATGCCGCAGTGGGACGCCGATCTGGCGCTGTCGTGGCTCGGATCCGGGCGCGTGCGGCACGCGACGCTCGTCCCCAGCATGATCATCCAGCTGCTCGAACATCCGAAGCTCGTGGAGGCGGACTTCTCCGGACTGCGTTCGATCATGTACGGCGGCGCGCCGATGCCGACCTCGGTCGTGCGGCGCATGGCCGACGTCTTCGGCTGCGACCTGCACAACGGGTTCGGCGCCGGGACCGAGGCGGGCGGCCAGCTGGTCCTGCGGCCCGAGGACCACCGGCGGGCCCTCGCCGGCGACGAGTGGCTGCTCGGCACGATCGGCCGGCCGGCGTTCGGCTGCGACGTCCGGCTCCTCGACCCCGACGGCGCCGAGGTGCCGGACGGTGCGGTCGGGGTCATCGCCAGCCGGGGCGACACGGTGATGAGCGGCTACCTGGACCGGCCCGACCTCACTGCCCGCGCCGTCCGCGACGGGTGGTTCATCGCCGGCGACCTGGCCTGGAAGGACCCGGAGGGCTTCCTGCACCTGGCCGGCCGGGCCGACGAAATGATCATCCGGGGCGGCGAGAACGTCTATCCCGTCGAGATCGAGGACGTGCTCGGCGGGCACGCGGCCGTGGCCGAGATCGCGGTCGTCGGCGAGCCGGACCCGCACTGGGGGCAGGTGGTGACCGCGGTCGTGGCGCTGCGCGACGGCCACGGCACGCCATCGGCGGCCGAGGTGAAGGAGCACTGCCGCGGCCGGCTGGCCAGCTACAAGGTGCCGCAGCGCATCGTCGTCGTCGCGAACTTCCCGCGCAACCCCGCCGGCAAGATCGACAAACTCCGGCTGCGTGAGCTCCTGGCGGAAGGCCGGATCTCATGACTTCACCAGATCACTACCTTGAGGAGCCGTCCTGATGCTCACCGGAGACCAGTACCTGGAATCCCTCCGCGACGGCCGCCGCATCTTCGTCAACGGCCACTCGGTGCCCGACGTGACCGCCGAACCGTTGCTGCAAGGGCCCGCCCAGGCCGCGGCGCTCGGCTACGACAAGCACTACCGGCCCGGCGACGACGTCCACGGCCCGTACTTCTTCATCCCCACCTCCGTCGAGGAGCTGCGCGATACCCAGCAGCGGCAGCTGCACTGGGACTTCCCGACCATCTCCACGGCCAACGGCCTGCTCATGGTGCTCACCGCGGCCAGCCGGATGCGCGCGCAGCAGCCCCAGTACGCCGAGCGGGCCCTGGCCTACTTCGAGGAGAGCAAGCGCCGCGACATCCGGATCGTGCAGGCGATCACCGACTCGAAGGGCAACCGCGCGCTGTCCCCGGGCAAGCAGGACGACCCCGACCTCTACGTCCGCATCGTCGACCGGGGACCCGACGGGGTCGTCATCCGCGGCGCGAAGCTGCACATCTCCTCGGCGGCGGTCGCGCACGACCTCATGGTCATGCCCACCAAGCGGATGAAGCCCGGCGAGGAGGACTGGAGCGTGGCCGCCGCGGTGCCGGTCAACTCCCCCGGGGTGCGGGTCATCAACGCCTCGTTCGCGCCCCGGCCCGACCTGGACCCGGACTTCTACCCCTACAGCTCCCGGCACGTGATGACCGAGGGACTCATCGTCTTCGACGACGTCTTCGTCCCCAACGAACGCCTCTTCCTGGCGGGAGAGCTGGAGCACTCCGCGACCTTCGTGCACTCCCTGGGCCTGTGGGAGCGTCTCGGCAGCGTCGGCAGCTACGTGCGCCTCGCGGACACCCTCGTCGGGCTCGCGCACCTCGTCGCCGAGGCCAACGGGCTGCTGAAGATCGGGCACATCAAGGACAAGATCGCCGAGATGATCATCTACGCGACGCTCATCCGGGCCGGGTTCGAGGCCGCGATGACCCACGCCACCTTCACCCCGGAGGGCTGGGCCTCGCCCGACGAGCTGTTCACCAACGCCGCGAAGTACCACGCGGCCGCGCAGTTCAGCACGATGGTGCGCAACCTGCACGACATCGCTGGCGGCTCGGTGCTGACCGCGCCGTCCCTGCGCGACCTGAGCAACCCGGAGACCGAGGCCGACCTGCGCAAGTACATGCGCACGATGGACGGCGTCGACGCCGGCTACCGCATGCGCCTGTTCCACACGATCCGCGACTTCACCGCCGACGCCTACGGCGGCTGGAAGCACGTGACCGTGATCCAGGCCGGCGGGGGCCTCTACGCCCAGAAGGTGGTCGTCACGAACCACTTCGACATGGAGACGGCGAAGGCGCTCGCCCGCGAGACCGCCGGCATCACCGAATCCGGCGAGGTGCTCAGCGGGCTCCATCGCTTCGGCCCGCACGGGTACGAGTCGGACGCGGCCGCGTACCCCGCGGAAACAAGCGCGTGAGGTACGAGGAGTCCACGTTCGCCTGGACCGACACGTCCGCCGCCCAGCGGCCCGAACGGCTCACGCGGCTGCGGCTGGCGACCGACGACGGCGTCGCCACCGTGACCCTGCACCGGCCCGAGCGGCTCAACGCGATCGACCGCACGATGAACCACGAGCTCAGCGCCGTGCTCCGGTGGTGCGACACCGCCGACGAGGTCGGTGCGGTCGTGCTGACCGGCGCCGGGCGGGCCTTCTCGGCCGGCTCGGAGATGACCGGGGACGGCTTCGGCGGGGCCGCGCCGGAGGGCCCGGGCGCCGAGTGGATCGCGCCGCACCAGGTGCGCAAGCCGGTGGTCGCCGCCATCCAGGGCGCGGCAGTGGGCGCCGGGCTCACCCTGGCGATGCAGTGCGATGTGCGGTTCGTCGCCGACGACGCCGTGCTCGCGCTTCCCTTCGTGCGGCTGGGCGTGACCGCGGAGTGGATGGGCCACTGGAACCTCGTCCGCCACGTGGGCCTGGGGCGGGCGCAGGAGCTGCTGCTCACCGGCCGCCGCTTCACCGGCCCCGAGGCGGTCGAGTGGGGGCTGGCCATCGCGGCGCTGCCGGCCGATCACGTCCTGTCGCGCGCGCAGGCCCTTGCCCGCGACATCGTCGAGCACGCCGCGCCGGTCGCGGTCGCGGCGACCAAGCGCCTGCTCTGGGAGGCGGTGGATGCCGACCCGTTCGAGCACGGCCGCAAGGAGCGGCTGGTGATGGAGGCGCTCCTCGACCGCCCCGACGCCCGCGAGGGGGTCGAGGCGTTCCTGCAGAAACGCCGCCCGGTCTGGACCGGGCGCCCGTCAACCGATCTTCCACCATGGCCCAACGAACACGGGGAGGACTCCGCGTGACCAGCATCGACCAAGAGTTCATCGGGGTTCCGTCGCCGGCGCTGGGCCGGGCGGGCGCCGGTGGCCACCCGTGCCAGGGCATCTACTACACCCCGTCCGGCCGGGCGCCGCGCACGGCCTTCATCGCCGCGCACTACAACGTCGACTTCTCCGAGCACTACATGGCGACCCGCATGGCGGAGCGCGGTTACGGCTTCCTCGGCTGGAACACCCGGTTCCGCGGGGCCGAGCACCTCTTCACCCTCGACCACGCTCTGGCCGAGATCGGGGTCGGCGTGCAGCTGCTGCGCGACCGCGGCGTCGAGAAGGTCGTCCTGCTCGGCAACTCCGGCGGCGGCTCCCTGATGGCGGCGTACCACTCCCAGTCGCGCGAGCCGAACATCCGCCCGCCGTACGGCCGGTCCAAGGTGTTCGAGCCGGCGCTGCACCTGCCGCCCGGTGACCTGATGGTGTTCCTGGCGGCGCACCCCGGCCGGCCGGAGTGGATCACGCGGACCATGGACCCGTCGGTGATCGACGAGAACGACCCGAACGCGGTCGACGCCGACCTCGACATGTACGACCCGCGCCACGGCGGTTCCTTCTCGCCGGAGTTCCTCGACCGCTACCGGGCCGCCCAGATCGAACGCAACCACCGGCTGACCGCGTGGTGCAAGGAGCAGCTCGACGCCGCGCGGGACAGGCCGGCCCGCGACCGGATCTTCACGATGGGCCGCACGTGGGCCGACCCCCGGTACGTCGACCCGGGCATCGACCCGTCGAACCGCCCGACGCCGCTGTGCTACTTCGGCGATCCCAAGCGGGCCAACTACGGCGTCCTCGGCGTCGGCGTGGTGAGCACGATGCGCACCTGGCTCAACATGTTCAGCCTGGCGGAGTCCGACTGCGTCGCCGCACCGCACCTGGCCCGCCTCGACCTGCCCACCCTCGTGGTGCAGCCGGACGCCGACAGCGGCGTCTTCCCCGCCGACGCACAGGGCCTCTACGACGGGGCGGCGACGGCGGACAAGGAGTTCGTGACGCTGCCCGGCGACCACTACTTCATGGAGCCGGCGCCGGCCCGCGACACGGTGGCCGACACGCTCGCGGACTGGCTCAAGGGGCGGGCGCAACCCTGACCGTCAGTCGCCGTCCTCCTCGTCGCGCAGTGACAGCACGATCGTCGAACGCGCGGCGAGGATGTGCGCGCGCATGACCGCCTCCGCCCACCCGCCGTCGCGGACCCGGAGCGCCTGGACGAGCTCGGCGTGCTGCCGCACGCTGGTGCGCATGCGCTCCGCGTCGTAGCGCTGGAAGGTGCGGAAGATCAGCGGCGTGTCCATGATGCCGCGGACCATGCTGTCCAGCTGCGTGTGCCGGGAGGCCCGCAGGATCGCGCGGTGGAAGTCGCCGTTGAGCACGGTGAGCTCGTCGGCGGCGGCCGCGCCCTTGCGGCTCAACGAGGTCATCCGGGCCGCGATCTGCGCGATGGTGTCGAGCTCATCGTCGGTGATGCGCTCCGCGGCCAGCCGGGCACCGTAGCTCTCCAGCATCGCGCGGAGCTCGTAGTTGTCCTCGAGCTCCTGCTCGGACCAGGCGACCACCCGCGCGCCCCGGTTCGGCGTGAACTCGACGAGGCCCTCCGCGTCCAGCCGGCGCAGCGCCTCACGGACGGGCGTTCGCGACACCCCGGCCCGCAGCGCGAGCTCCTCCTCGCGCAGCCGCTGCCCGCGGGCGAACTCGCCGGACAGGATGCCGGCGCGGACGGCCTCATACGCCGTTTCGGCCGCCTTGGCCATCGGCACTCCCCGGTCACTCGTCAGCATGAATCCGGCCGAGTCTAATGCGATAGAGCGACAGATCTCTGCAGTACACCCAGACCGCCACGCCCGCTGATGGGCGCGAGATGGAGCCCGGGAAACTGCGGTGCGCCGGCCGACCACTGACACTAAGGTCGCGCCATGGAGATCCGAAATGTGATGCCGGCCGAAGAGCTGGCTGCCGAGACGGTCGTCTCGGCGGCATTCGGCGAGCCCAGGGACGGGCGCGTTGTGCAGATGATGCGGGCTCTGCAGACCAGCGGAGCAGCTCGGGCGAGTTTGGTCGCTGTTGTCGACGAGGAGCTGGTCGGGCACGTTGGTCTCTCACGCGGCTGGGTGGACGCTCGACGCGAGCTGGTCGAGGTGGTGGTGCTCTCCCCGCTGTCGGTACGTCCCGACTTCCAAGGCCGCGGCGTCGGCACCGCGTTGGTCGCGGCGGCGCTGGAGACCGCCGGAGATCGTGGCGCGCCAGCCGTTTTCCTTGAGGGCAGCCCGCACTACTACGGACGCCGCGGCTTCAGCTCCGCCTCCGCCCTTGGGTTCGACCGGCCCTCGACGCGCATCCCGGACCCGGGGTTCCAGGTGGCGCTTCTTTCGTCGTACCAGCCGTGGATGGTCGGCCAGCTGGTCTATCCCGAGGCGTTCTGGACCACTGGCACGGTCGGTCTGCGTGACCCCGAGCTGGAGCAGGTGGAAGCTCAGATCGCGTCGTGGCGTGCGGGCGAACAAGGTCCGGGAGGCGGCGCTGCTGGCGGGTCGTCATGATCCAGGTGAGGCGATCATGTACTAGATGGCGGACAGGCCGCCGTCGACGACGAGGGTCGTGCCGGTGACGTAGGACGACGCCGGGCTCGCCAGGAACAGCAGCGCCCCGTCGATCTCGGACTGCTCGCCGAAGCGGCCCAGCAGGCTGTGCTCGGCGACCATGGCGCGGAGCTTGTCCTCACCCGTCGCCGTCATCTCGGTGGCGACGTAGCCGGGGCACAGGGCGTTGACCCTGATGCCCTTGCGGCGGGACCACTGCTGCGCGAGATCGCGGGTCAGCCCGATCACGCCCGCCTTGCTCGCGGCGTAGGAGGCCCCCGGGAACCGCGAGGCCACGACGCCGTGGACGCTCGCCACGTTGACGATGGAGGAGCCCGCCGGCATCACCCGGGCGCAGGCCTGCGCCATCCAGAACGAGCCGTTGAGGTTCACGTCGATGACCTGGCGGAAGGAGTCGGGGGTGTCCTTCGAGGCCGGCACGGAGACGGCGAGGCCGGCGTTGTTGACGAGCACGTCGACGCGCCCGAACTCCGCCGTCGCCGCGTCCACCAGGGCCTGGCACTGCTCGGGCACCGCGACGTCCGCCGCCTGGACGAGCACGGTCGCGCCCTGCGCCCGCAGCTCGTCCGCGGCCGCCTGCAGCCGGTCCAGGCGCCGGGCGCCGAGCACGAGGTGGCCGCCGACGGCCGCGACCGCCCGGGCGAAACCCAGCCCGAGCCCGGAGCTGGCGCCGGTGATGACGACCACCCGCCCGTCGAGCCGGAACGCGTCGAGAGGTCCGCTCATCGTCCTGTCCCTTTCTGGTGCTGCACGGTGGCGAGCGCGAGGTCGGCGTACCGGCGGGCCATGGTGGCCTCGTCGACCGGACCACCCGGCCGGAACCAGCCGGCGACGCCCTGGCACATCGACAGGATCGCCCGGCCGCACTCGTCCGGGTGCGGGGTGCGGAAGACGCCCTGCGCCACTCCCCCGCGGATCGCGTCGCGCAGTTCGCCCTCGAGCTCGTCGCGCTGGGCGACGTAGTGCGCCCGGTTCTCCGGGGTGAGGCTGCGCCGTTCGGAGTCGAGGAACGCCAGGTCGCGATGGTGGGCGGTGTACAGGACGATGGCCTCGACCAGCGCGCCGAGCCGGGCCGTGCAGTCGGCGCCGGCCTCGTCGAGCGCGGCCCGGGCGTGGGTGAGCACGATCCGCATCGCATGGTCGAGCAGCTCCCGGAGCATCGCCTGCTTGTTCTCGAAGTGGTAGTAGAGCGCCGGCACGGTGACGCCCGCCCGGTTGGCAATCTTGCGGACCGACGTGCCGTCGTAGCCGTGCTCGACGATCTCGTCCAACGCCAGCGCCAGCAGCGGATGCAGCTCGAGTGGTGGGTACTCCCGCCAGCCGGACGCGTCGTCGCTCACTGTCATCCCCGCCTCTGTCCCGCTCGCCAAATCCGTCACGAATGATTGCCTTCGCAGGCCCTCGAAGGCTAGCTTAGCGATCGCTAACTAAGTAGACCAGATACGGAGGTCGTGGCATGGATGTCCGGGGCAAGCAGGCGCTGGTGACCGGAGGCGCGTCCGGGCTCGGCCTGGCGACGGTGGAGACCCTCGCGGCCGCGGGGGCCCGGGTGGTGGCCCTCGACCTGCCGGGCGCCGACCGCGGCCGGCTCGACGCGCTGGGCGACGCGGTCCGGTTCGCCGGCGCCGACGTGACCGACGAAGCGGCGGTGCAGTCGGCGGTCGCGCTCGCCAACGACGACGGCGGCCTCGCCGTCCTGGTCAACTGCGCGGGCATCGGCAACGCGATCCGGACCGTCGGCAAGCAGGGCCCGTTCCCGCTCGCCGACTTCGAGCGGGTCATCCGGGTGAATCTGCTCGGGACCTTCAACGTGCTGCGCCTGGCCGCCGCGGCGATGGCGGAGAACGAGGTGACCGGCGAGGAGCGCGGGGTCATCGTCAACACCGCGTCGGTGGCCGCGTTCGACGGCCAGATCGGGCAGGCCGCCTACTCGGCGTCCAAGGGCGCCATCGTCGGCATGACCCTGCCGATCGCCCGCGACCTGGCGACACTGAAGATCCGCGTCGTCACCATCGCCCCGGGCACCTTCGAGACCCCGCTGCTGGGCCAGCTGGCGCAGGAGGTCCGCGACTCGCTCGGCGCCCAGGTGCCGCATCCGAGCCGGCTCGGCCGCCCGGCGGAGTACGCGCAGCTGGTCGCGGCGATCGTCGCCAACCCGATGCTCAACGGCGAGACCATCCGCCTCGACGGCGCCATCCGCATGGCCCCGCGCTGAGCAGTGCTCACCGACGGGCCCACCGACGGGCTCACCGACTGCCTCACCGACGGAAGGAAGAGATCATGCGTCAAGCGGTCATCGTCGACATCGTCCGGACAGCCTCCGGTAAGGGCAAGCCGGGCGGAGCGCTGTCCGGGGTACACCCGGTCGACCTCTACGCCACCGTGCTCCGCGCCCTCGCCGAGCGCAACGACCTGGACCCGGGGCGGGTCGAGGACGTCATCACCGGCTGCGTCGGCCAGGCCGGCCAGCAGGCGATGAACATCGGCCGCAACGCCGTGCTCGCCGCGGGCTGGCCGGAGTCGGTGCCGGCCACGACCATCGACCGGCAGTGCGGGTCCAGCCAGCAGGCGATGCACTTCGCCGCGCAGGGCGTGATGGCGGGGGCCTACGACATCGTCGTCGCCGGCGGTGTGGAGTCGATGAGCCGGGTGCCCATGGGCGTCTCGACGATAGGCCAGGACCCGCAGGGGCCCGGGCTGGCCCAGCGCTATCCGGAGGGGCTGGTCAACCAGGGCGTCTCCGCCGAGCTCATCGCCCAGAAGTGGGGGCTGTCGCGGGAGCGGCTGGACGAGTACTCGGCCCGGTCGCACCGCCTCGCGGCCGAGACCGCGGAGGCCGGCGGCTTCGACCACGAGATCGTGCCGGTGACCATCGGCGAGGACGACCGCCGCTTCGCCGCGGACGAGACGATCCGCGCGGCGACGAGCCCCGAGAGCCTGACCGGGCTGCGCACCGCCTTCGACGTCCCCGAGATGCGCGAACGGTTCCCGGACCTGGACTGGCGGATCACTGCCGGCAACTCCTCTCCGCTGACCGACGGCGCCTCCGCGGCGCTGATCATGGGCGAGGACGTGGCCGCGAAGCTCGGCCTGCGCCCGCGGGCCCGCTTCCACGCGTTCGCGGTGGCCGGCGACGACCCGCTGCTCATGCTGACGGCGCCGATCCCGGCCACGCGGCAGGTGCTGGCGCGGGCCGGTCTGGGCATCGACGCGATCGACGCCTATGAGGTGAACGAGGCCTTCGCCCCGGTTCCGCTGGCGTGGCTGGCCGAGGTCGGCGGCGACCTCGACAAGCTCAACCCCCGCGGCGGCGCCATCGCGCTAGGCCACCCGCTCGGCGCCTCCGGCACCCGGCTGATGGCCACGATGCTCAATCACCTGGAGGCCACCGGCGGCCGCTACGGGCTGCAGACCATGTGCGAGGGCGGCGGCATGGCCAACGCCACCGTCATCGAACGCCTGTGACGACATGAGCAGAGACCTGTGGGCCCGCCGCCCGTTCTTCACCGCCGACCACGAGGCGTTCCGCGCCACCGTCGCCGAGTTCCTCAGCCGGCACGTCACCGCGCACATCGAGTCGTGGGACGAGGCGGGCATCATCCCGCGCGAGCCGTGGCTCGAGGCCGGTCGACAGGGGCTGCTGGGCATCAACGCGCCCGAGGAGCACGGCGGCGGCGGAGCCCTGCGCGACTTCGGCTTTCGCTGCGCGATGATGGAGGAGTTCGCCAAGGTCGGCGCCGCGTCGCTGGGCTCGGGGTTCTCCGCCCACGCCGACATCGTGCTGCCGTACTTCTTCGACCTGGCCACACCGGAGCAGGCCGAGCGATGGGTGCCCGCCCTCTGCTCGGGCGTGACCGTCGGCGCCATCGCCATGACCGAGCCCGGCACCGGCTCGGACCTGCAGGGCATCCGGACGACGGCCCGGCGCGACGGCGACGGCTGGGTCCTCGACGGCGCCAAGACGTTCATCACCAACGGCATCCTGAGCGACCTCGTGATCGTGGTCGCCCGGACCGATCCTGCCCCCGACGCCGGGAGCCGCGCGTTCAGCCTGCTGGTCGTGGAGCGCGGGATGCCCGGCTTCGAACGCGGCCGCAAGCTCGCCAAGGTCGGCCTGAAGTCACAGGACACCGCGGAGCTGTTCTTCGACAACGTGATCGTCCCCGCCGGCAACGTGCTCGGCGAGGTGGGCCGGGGGCTGCACCACCTGATGAGCCACCTGCCGCTGGAGCGGCTGGGGATCGCGGTCGCCGCATGCGCCGGGGCCCGGGCGGCGCTCGGCTGGACCGTCGAACACGTCACGCAGCGGCAGGCGTTCGGCCAGCGCATCGCGTCGTTCCAGAACACCCGGTTCGCCATCGCCGAGATGCTGACCGAGCTGGAGGTGTCCCAGGCGTACGTGGACGACGCCGTGCTGCGGTTCAACCGCGGCGAGCTGAACGCGGTGGACGCGGCCAAGGCGAAGTGGTGGGCGACGGAGATGCACAAGCGCCTCGTCGACCGCTGCGTCCAGCTGTTCGGCGGCTACGGCTACATGCTCGAGTACCCCATCGCCCGGGCGTACGCCGACACCCGCGTCACCACCATCTACGGCGGCACCACCGAGATCATGAAACACATCATCGCGCGCGACGTCCTGGAGACACGATGACAGACACGAAGACGACCGTCGAAACCGAACCGGCCGCGTTGTATGAGCGGGCCGGGCACATCGCCGTGATCCGGCTGAACCGGCCCGCGTCACTGAACGCCGTCAACGCGGCACTGTCCACCGCGGCCGGGGAGGCGCTGGAGCGGGCGGCGGCCGACCCCGAGGTGCGGGTCGTGGTCGTGACCGGCAACGGCCGGGCCTTCTGCGCCGGCGCCGACCTCAAGGAGCTGGCGGCCGGGCGGTCGATCGCCGCGCCGGAGCACCCGGAGTGGGGCTTCGCCGGTATCGCCCGGCACTGGATCGACAAGCCGCTGATCGCGGCCGTCAACGGGTTCGCCATGGGCGGCGGCACCGAGATCGCCCTCGCCTGTGACCTGGTGGTCGCGGCCGAGGACGCCCGGCTCGGCCTGCCCGAGGTCAAGCGGGGCCTGGTCGCCGCCGCGGGCGGGGTGGTGCGGCTCCAGCGGCAGATTCCGCTCAAGCGCGCGTTGCAGATGGCGCTCACCGGTGACGCCGTCGACGTGCAGGAGGCGGCCGAGTGGGGCCTGGTCAACGTGGTCGCCCGGCCCGGAGCCGCGCTCGATGAGGCGATGGTGCTGGCCGGGCGCGTCGCCGCGAACGCGCCGCTGTCAGTGCAGTACACCAAGCGGGTCATGCATCAGGTGGCCGAGTCCGGCTCGGCCTGGGACCCGGAGTGGTCGCGCCGTGAGCCGTGGGCCGTCAACGACGAGGCGGCCGCGCTCGTGTTCGGCAGCCGGGACGCCGTCGAGGGGCCGATCGCCTTCGCCGAGAAGCGGGCGCCGGTCTGGGAAGGCCAGTAGGTCCGTACGGCAGCTGGTGCGCCCGGGTCGGCGTCGCGGAGGCCCGCCTCGGGCCGGGCCGGTCCGTCACGCGATGCGGGCCGCGGCCGGCCTGGCCGAGCGGGCGCCGACCCTCACCATGGGCGGCGCGAAGTCGTGGGTCCGGCGCATCGCCCGCGAAGCACTCCGCCGCGAACGCTCCTACGCGGGATAGGCCGGCGGTCGTCGCTCCCGCAGTGCGGCCAGGCCCTCCGTGTAGTCGGGTCCGTCCAGCAGCTCGCCCTGGTCCTCGAGTTCGCGGCGCATGGCCGCCTCGAGCTCGTCGGCCGCCGCCTGCCGGAGGGCCAGTTTGGCGCGCCGGAGCGCCTCGCGTGACGCGCCGGCGGTCCCGGCCGCCAGTGTGCGGGCGGTGTCGAGCAGGTCGGCGGCCGGGACGACGTCCGAGACCAGGCCCCACGCCAGCGCCGTCGGCGCCGGCACGCGCTCGGCGAACAGCGCCATCCGGTTCGCCCGCACCCGCCCGATCGCCGCCGGGAGCAGGTGGCTCGCGCCCCCGTCGGGCACCAGCCCGATGTTGACGAACGGCAGCTGGAACCAGCTCGTGTCGGCCGCCACGACCGCGTCGCAGGCGAGGGCGAACGAGACGCCGACGCCGACCGCCGGCCCGTTCACCGCGGCGACGACCGGGACGTCGGCGCGGATCACGGCGAGGACCGCGTCGTTGGCCGCGGCGACGATCGCGCGGCCGTCCGCGCCGCCGGTCGCCGCGCCGGACGGGGAGACGTCGGCGCCGGCGCAGAAGGCTCGCCCTTTCCCGGTGAGCAGGATGCAGCGCACGCCGGGCCGGCCGGCCGCTTCGTGCAGCCGGCTCCCCAGCAGTCGCATACCCGCGAGGTCGAGGGCGTTGAGCCGGTCGGGGCGGCTCAGGGTGACGGTCGCGACCGGGCCGTCGGTCGTGACCAGGACTGCGTCGTCCGTCATCGTCCCTCCCCCGACACCAGCGGGGAGAGACGGGTGGTGATGAGGTCTTCGGCCTCGGCGACGATGCGTGCGACCAGTTCGGCCACCGTCGGGATGTCGTCGATCAGCGCCTGCGACTGCCCCACGGTCCAGAGCCCTCGCTCCATGTCGCCCGTCTCGTAGACCTCGCGGCCGCGGACCCCGGCGACGAGGTCGCGCACGTCGGCGAACTCACCGCCGGCCCGCAGGATCTCGACGACCTCACGGCTGACGGTGTTCGTCGCGACGCGGGCGGTGTTGTGCAGGGTCCGGAAGATCAGGGTGGTGTCGCGCTCGTTCGCCTCGACGATCTTCCGCTTGACGTTCTCGTGCACCGGGGCCTCCGCGGTACAGAGGAAACGGGTGCCCATGTTCACCGCGTCGGCTCCCAGCGCCAGCGCGGCGATCAGGCCGCGGGCGTCGGCGATCCCGCCCGACGCGACGATCGGCACGGAGACCCGGCGGGCCGCGGCCGCGATGAGCACGAGCCCGGGCACATCGTCCTCCCCCGGATGACCGGCGCACTCGAAGCCGTCGATGCTCACGGCGTCCACCCCGAGCGACTCGGCCTTGACCGCGTGCCGCACGCTCGTGCACTTGTGGATCACCTTGATGCCCGCGGCTTTGAAGGCGGGCATGTGCTCCGCCGGGCTGAACCCGGCCGTTTCGACGGTCCGGATCCCCGACTCGATGATCGCGGCCCGGTATTCGGCGTACGGGGGCGGCGAGATCGCCGGCAGGATCGTGAGGTTGACGCCGAACTCCTGGTCGGTCAGCTCCCGGCAGCGGGCGATCTCCTTGACGAGCGCCTCTGGCGTCGGCTGGGTGAGCGCGGTGAGGAATCCGAGTGCGCCGGCGTCCGCCACCGGGGCCACCAGCTCGGCTCGGCCGACCCATTGCATCCCGCCCTGCACGATGGGGTGCCTGACGTTGAACTCGCGGGTGAAGCGGGTCTCGATCATGCCGTTCGTCTCCTGTCGCACGCCCCGAATTCAGGCGCAAAACTTGATGTTAATATCACTTTTAGTTCTCAGAGCTCGGTGTCGGACGGGGGCAGGGGCGATGCCACGCCAGTACTCCAAAGGGGCGCGCACGGCGGCCACGTTCCTCGAGGCGGCCCGCAAGGAGTTCGCGACCCGCGGTTACCTGTCGACGAAGGTCGAGGACATCGCGCGTACCGCGGGCCGGTCGTCGGCGAGCTTCTACAACTACTTCACCGACAAGGCCGACGTGCTCGCCGCCCTCGCCCAAGCCTTCCACGAGGACACCCGCGCCCAGATCGCGGTGCCGTACCAGGAGGGCCGCCCGCCCAAGGAAGCCATCCGGATGGCGATCACCATCTTCTGGGAGACCTACCGCGACCGGCTCGGCGCGCTCAGCGGCGTGTTCCAGGCGTCGATGGCGGACCCGGCATTCCTGGAGAGCTGGCGGGACATCCGGCGGTCGGCCATCGACTTCATCGCCCACGGCGTCGAACACGCCCAGAAGGAGGGCTACTGCCCGGGCATCGACGTGCGGATGACCTCGTCCGCGCTGTCCTCGATGCTCGAGCTCTCCTGCTACGTGTGGCTGGCTCAGGGCGGTGACAACGGCGACTCCGTCGTCGACGAGGAGGCGGCGATCGACTCGCTCGCCGGCATCTGGTATCACGCCATCTACTGGCGCCCGGAGGACCAAAGCCCGGCCTAACGATCGGCGCGGCCGAGGACGCGCAGCTCGACCTCGGTGCGCGGGCCAAGCGCCGCGAGGATCGCGGCGAACCGGTCCGGGGCGAGGCCGGCCCTGATCTCGGCGACGAGGGCCCGTTCGTCCGGCACGCCGAGCTCCGCGAAGACCGCCCCGTCGACCCGGTGGCGCTCGGTCCCGGCGGTCAGGTCTCGCTGCACCACTTCCAGCGCGGCGGCACACGCCTTGAGCAGGTATCGGGAGCGCCCGCTGACCTGCGGCAGGAGCTCCGTGCGCAATGTCTCCACGACGGCCGTCAACAGCTCGTTGTGGTCGGGAACCGCGGCGTGCGATGGCATGTGTACTCCCGTTGTCACCGGAGCAGCCCGAGCAGGTCGTGCTCCACCTCGACCACCCGCCGGCCGACCAGCGCCAGGTCGATCGAGCGGGTCGTCCCGGACAGGTGCCGGTCGGCCTGCTGCAGGCAGCCGACCGCCCAGATCCACGTGCCCAGCACGACCGCCCACGCGAAGTCGGCGTCGGACACGTCCACGCCCGCCGACGCCCGGTATCCGTCGAGGAAGTCCTGGACGTCGCCGAAGCCACCGACCACGCCCGGCCCGCGGAACCGCCAGCTGCGCACCGCGATCCAGCCGAGATCCTCGAGGGGGTCGCCGCGGTGGGCCGACTCCCAGTCGAGGACCCCGACGAGACCGTCGCCGTCGACCACGAAGTTCCCGAGCCGGAAGTCACCGTGGGTCAGGGTCGTCCGGCGGCGCGGCGGCCGGCGCTCCAGCAGCCAACCGTAGGCCAGCTCGAGCACCGGCCGGTCGGGGTCGAGCCGGTCGAGGGTCGCCCGGTATTCGACGAGCCGGTCCTCGTCCGGCAGGGCCGCGACGGCGCCCGGATCGACGGTGTGCAGCCGGCCGAGGGCGTCGCCGCACTGACGGGCCAGCCGTGGTCCGGCGGAGCCGGTCGTCAGCACGTCGAGGATCCGCCGCGGCACCGTCTCGCCGTCGAGCCGTTGCAGGACGAGTCCGCCGGGCACGACCGCGATCACTTCGGGCGCCGCGACGCCGGCCGAGCGGGCGGCCCGGATGACGCTCGCCTCGAAGGTGGCGCCACCGCCGCGGCGCTCACCGGGCGGATCGGCCAGGAGGATGAGTTTGCGGCCCGCGGCCTCCAGGGCCCAGACCTCGCGGGACGAGCCGCCGGTCAGCCGCTCCAATCCGGTCACCGGCTCGCCGAGGGCAGCGGTGAGGGCTGTCTCGTTCATCGTTCGGCCATCCGGTCCCACGTGCCCGCGGTGAACGGGTCGCGTTTGAGCTCCACCTTGCGCACCTTGCTGGTCGGGGTCTTCGGCAGATCGTCGAGGAACTCGATGTAGCGGGGGACCATGAACCGCGGCATCGTGGCCGCGAGGAACTCCGACAGCGCCGGGGCAGCGAGCGTCGCATCCGGCATCGGCACGACACAGATCTTGATCTCCTCCTCCCCGTCGTCGGACGGCACGCCGATGGCGGCGCACTCCAGGACATCGGGGTGGGCGGTGACCATCGACTCGACCTCGAACGACGAGATGTTCTCCGACCGCCGCCGCACCGCGTCCTTCACCCGGTCGACGAGGTAGTAGTTGCCTGTCTCGTCCCGGCGGAAGGCGTCTCCGGTGTGGTACCAGCCGTTGCGCCACGCCCGCGCGGTGTCCGCGGGCCGGCCCAGGTAGCCCTGGTTCATCGTCCACGGCCGGTCGGAGCGCACGATCAGCTCACCGATGTGGCCGGCCGGGACCTCGGCGTCGAAGTCGTCGACGATGCGCAGCTCGTATCCGTCCCGGGCGCGACCGCAGCTGCGGTGGTCGACGACGTGATCGCCGGTCGCGATCGGCCAGCCTGCCTCGGTCATCCCGTAGTTGGTCCGCATCCGCAGCCCGAACCGCTGCTCGAACGCCGCGTAGTCGGGCAGCAGCGGGCCACCGGTGATGCTCTCGACCGGGTTGTCGCGGTCGTCCGGGCGGGGCGGCTGCTGCCAGAGGAAGTTCGCCATCGCGTAGAAGGCCCAGGCCCGGTTGCAGGCGTGCGCGCGGACGTCCGGCCAGAAGCGGTCGGTCTTGAAGCCGTCGCGGAAGACGAACGTCCCGCCCCAGTGCGCGACGATCTGCAGCGGCACCTTGCCACCCAGGTGGAACGCGGCGAACGGTGCGTACAGCACGTCGCCGGGGCCGACGTCGTCGAAGGTGTCGATGCCGGTGATGAGCTGGCCCCACGGCGTGAGCACGCCCTTGGACGGCCCGGTGGTGCCGGAGGTGTAGATGATGGCGGCGGTGTCCCACGGCTTCGGATCCTCGAGCCCGGCCAGCACCGGCGGGCCGTACACCAGCGGCTGCCCGATCTCCAGGACGAAGACCGCGGCGTCGGCGTCCGCGGCCTGCCGGAGCTCGTCGGCGCGGGCCCCGACCGTGACGATCAGGCGGGGCCCGGAGTCGTGCAGCACGTGCCGGAGCATGTCGCCGCGGTAGGCCGGGTTGATCGGCACCTGCACGGCGCGCAGCCACCCGCACGCGATCCACAACGCCTGTTCGTCGACGCACGTGGGCAGCAGGACCGCGACCCGGTCCGACGGCTGCACACCCTGCTGCAGCAGGAGCCCGGCGAACTGCTCGACCCGCCGCTGGAACGCGCCGTAGGTGACCCGGCCCCGTTCGACGTCGATCAGGAAGTCCTGGTCCGCCAGCTCGGTCGCCCGCCGGCGGAGCAGGCCGGGCAGCACGCGGGCCGGGTCCAGCTCCTGAGGCGCGGTCTCACCCACTCGCGACCTCGCTCAGGTAGCTGCGTTCCAGCTTCGACCAGTCCCTGGACAGTTCGGCCGAGGCCCCTTCGGTGATCACCCGGCCGCGCCGCAGCACGTACGCCCGGTCGGCCACCTCCAGTGCCCGCGCCGCCTGCTGTTCGACGAGCAGGACGCCCAGCCCTTCGTCGGCGGCCTGCCGGATGGCCCGTAGCAGCCGGTCGACGACCAGCGGCGCCAGGCCGAGCGAGAGCTCGTCGGCGAGCAGCAGGGCGGGCCGTCCGGCGAGCGCCCGGGCCAGGGTCAGGATCTGCTGCTCGCCACCGGACAGCAGGCCGGCCCGACGGTCGAGCAGCGGGGTCAGTTCGGGGAACGCGTCGAGCGCGAGGGAGCGTGGCCCGCGGCCGAGACGCAGGTTCTCGGCCGCGCTCAGCTGCATGAACACCGAGCGTTCCTCGGGCACGAAGGCCATGCCCTCGCGGGCTCGCCGGTGCAGCCGGGCCGAGGCCGGTCTGCCGCGCCACCGCACGGTGCCGGCCAGCGGCTTCAGCTCGCCGGCCAGGGTCAGCAGCGTCGTGGTCTTGCCCGCGCCGTTGGGTCCGAGCAGCGCCACGATCTCGCCGGGCCGCACCACCAGGTCGAGGTCGCGCAGCGCGGCCAGGTCCCCGTATCCGGCGCTGAGCCCGCGGGCCTCGATGAGCGGCTCGCCGTCCGCGGCCGCCCTGGTCGCGGGCGCCGGTTCGCGCTCGATCACCTCGATCGGACCAGTCTGTGCGGCAGCCTCGTCGGCAGAGCCGTCAGCGGTGTCCTGGGTGCCGAGGTAGGCGGTGATGACGGCCGGGTCGGATCGGATCTCCGCGGGCGTCCCGGTCGCGATCACCTTGCCGAAGTTGAGGACCGAGACCTGGTCGCTCACGTCCAGCACGACGGAGACGTTGTGCTCCACGAGCAGCACCGCCATCCGCAGCTCGGTGGCGAGCCGGCGGATGAGGTGGCCGAGCTCGGCGGTCTCGGTGTCGTCCAGGCCGGCGGCCGGTTCGTCGAGCAGCAGGACCGAGGCGCCGGTGGCGACGGAGCGGGCGATGGCCAGCAGCCGGCGGCGGCCGTACGGCAGCTCGTCGGGTTTGCGTTCGAGGTCGTCCTCCAGGTGGAACTCGCGGATGGCGGCGAGCGCCGCCGGCGAGTACCGGTCCCGGCCCGGGAGGACGAGGTTGGACAGGAACGCGGGCCAGTCCTGGCGGTCGCCCGCGGCGAGCAGGTTCTCCCGGACCGTCATCGTCTCGAACAGTTCGAGGCTCTGGAAGGAGCGGCTGATGCCGGCCGCGGCCCGGCGCTGGGCCGGCCAGCGGCCGATGTCCTGGCCGTCGAGGGTCATCGTGGCGCCCGGGCCGTCGACGAACCCGGTCAACGCGTCGATCAGGGTCGTCTTGCCCGCCCCGTTCGGCCCGATGAGCCCGTGGACCTGGCCCGGCACGAGGTTGAGCGCCACGTCGTCGAGCGCGGTCACGCCGCCGAACCGCACCGTCAGCCCGCTCACCTCCACCGGCCGCTCGACGACGCTGAACGCCGTCTCACCCTCCAGCTCCGCGACATCCCGCCGGCGCGTCCGGCGGCCGCTGCGCGCCGTGATCCACTTGGGGATCAGCCCGGCGGGCAGCCGCTGCGTGGCCAGGCCGTTGGGCAGCTGCGGCAGCACGATGAGCAGGGTCAGGCCGAGGATCATCTGCCCGACCTCGTTGCGCGAGATGAACTGCGCGAACGCGGTGCCGGGGAAGAGCTGCGAGATCACCCCGGAGAGCAGTCCGGCCGGGGCGTACATGGCGCCGATGACGGCACCGACGAGGTATCCGATGCCGCCGATGATCGAGAACACGACCGCGAAGATGGACTGGAAGGCGGTGTACGTCGGCACGAAGGTCACGTTCGGCTGCCGGAACGACAGCAGGACGCCGCCGGCCGCGGCCAGGGCGGCCGAGATGCCGAAGGCGAAGATCTTGGCGCGGGCCACGCTGATGCCGATGCTGGCGGCGGCGCGCTCGTTGGACCGGACGGCCACCAGACGGCGGCCGGCCCGGCCCCGCCGGAGGTTCGCGACCATCAGGGCGGCCAGGATGAACAGCACCAGGCAGAAGATCGCGTAGCGGCTGGGCCAGAAGTACGTGTCCATGTCGATGCCGAAGATCTTCGGCGAGCCCACGTTGATGCCCGTGAACCCACCGGTGCGCTCGGTCGAGGAGAAGATCTGGTGCTCCAGCACCACGGCCAGGCACAGCGTCACCACGGCCAGGTTCATGCCCCGGGTCCGCAGCGCGGGCAGGCCGACGATGATGCCGACCGGGACCGCGCCCACGACGCCGATCAGGAGCGCGGCCCAGAACGGCACGCCGTGATCGGCGACCAGGCGGGCGGCGATCCAGGCGCCCATACCGGCGAGCGCCATCTGCGCCAGCGACAACTGTCCCGTGTAGCCGGTGACGACCACGAGGGACAGCACGACGAGGCCGAGCGCCAGGGTGATCTCGGTGGCGCTGAGCAGGGCCGGCGGGAACACGAAGTACAGCAGCCCGAGGGCGACGAGCCCGGTGCCGAGCAGCACCGGGGGGCGCACGACGCCGGTGCCGAGCTGGGGCGGGCGCTGGATCGCCTCGCCCCGCAGCGGCAGGGAACGCCCGGAGATGACGAGCACGAGGATGATGACGATGAACGGCACCGTCTGGCCCCAGCCGTCGGCGTGCTGGCGCGTGCCGATCCAGGCCACCTCGGACTCGAGCATGCCGATCAGCAGCCCGCCGGCCATCGTCAGCGGGAAGGACTTGAAGCCGCCGAGCAGGGCGGCGGCGAGGGCCGGCACGATGAGCATCGCCAGGTTCTCCACCTGCAGCGTGCCGATGCTGACGATGAGCACGGCCGACACCACGCTGAGCGCGCAGCCCACCATCCAGTTCACGGTCGCGATGGTGTCCGGGGAGATGCCCAGCGCCGAGCTCGCCCGCCCGTTCTCGGCCACGGCCGAGGTGGCGAGGCCGAAGCGGGTGGAGCGGTACACGACCGTGAGCACGACGGCCAGCACCAGCCCGACGCCGAGGATGGCGAGCCGGTCGGTCCCGATCCGGATGCCCGGCAGCACGGTCGTCGACCCGTCCGGCAGGATCGAGGAGACGATCCGGGCCTTCCCCACGCCGAACAGGTACTGACCCAGGCCGAAGAGGAACGCGAAGACACCCAGTGTCGCGATGAGCCGCGACACCGGCGGCGCGTCCCGCAGTGGTCGCATGACGAGCTGATGGATCAGCGCGCCGATGGCCAGGCCCACGCCGATGGCGAGCAGCGCCGCCACCGGCGTGGCCATGCCGGCCTCGCGTTGCAGGTAGAAGACGTAGGCGCCCACCATGCCGACCGCGCCCTGGCTGAAGTTCAGAATCCCGGAGCCGCGGTAGATCAGCACGATTCCGAGGGCGGACAGGCCATAGATCGCGCCGGCCCCGAGCCCGAGTACGGCGAACCTGATCACGTCAGTCAGCATGTGTGGGCCCGGTCCTCAGCTCTTCGGCGGAGTGGTGCAGTTCTGGCCGGTGTAGGCGTCGCGGAAGGTGTCGTACACCGGCAGTTCCTTGCCGCCGCTGTACTTCACGATGAAGGCGCAGGAGGTGAAGATCCGCGGGTATCCGCCCACGTTGCCCTTCTGCCACTGGATCGGCGGGGTGAGGCCGATGTCGATGCCGCTCATCGTCGGCAGCGCGTCCCACAGGGCGGTGTTGGTCGGGTCGGGCACCTTCTTGGCCGCCTCGGCGAAGGCGAGGACGGCGGCGTAGGCGTTGAGCCGGAAGCCCCGCGTCTCGCTGATCCCCTGCTTCGACATGGCCGCGACGTAGTTCTTGGTGGCCGTGTTCTCGTACGACGGCGGCAGGTAGCCCAGTGCCTCGTAGAGTCCGTCCGAGGCTGCCCCGAGGGCGTCGGCGACCTTCTCCTTCTGCGTGCCGATGATGCCGATCGCGATGTTCGGCGCGTCCTTCTTGAGCTGCTTGATGAAGGCGGTCGAGTCGGTGCCCGGCAGCACGGTCAGGATGGCGTCGGTGCCGCCCGCGAGGACGGCCTGGACGTAGGGCGCCATGTCCGCGGCGCCGGTCGGCACGGGCACGTCGTTGAGGATCTTCTGACCGGCGGACGTGAGGCCCTGGTTGGCGAAGCCGCTGAACGCCCCGCCGCCGTCGATCTGGATGCGGGCCATGCTGATCTTCTTGAAGCCCTGCGCGGCCAGCGCGTTGGCCAGCGACGCGGTCTGGATCGGCGTGCTGCCGTCGAGGGGGAACTGCGCGATCTCCGTCAGGTCCGTGCCGGAGGTGACGGCACCGATGATCGGGATCTTCGCCTCCCGGAGGATCTTCTCGTGGCCCTTCTGCAGGGTGAGCTCGCCGACCACGGCCGACACCCCGAGGCTCTGGGCCTGGCGGGCGCAGTTGTCCGCGATGTTCGGGTCGTTGCCGGTCTTGCAGACGGTCATCTCGATCGGCCGTCCTTTGATGCCACCGTTCGCGTTCACCTGCGCCAGACCGGCGTTCGCGCCGTCGACGAGCTCGGGGGCGGCACCCGAACCGGTCTCGTCGTAGATCAGCATGACCTTCACCGGGTTGCCGGCCGATGAGCCGCCGCCCGGGGCGGCGGCGGGTGACTTGGTCTTGTCGTTGCTGCAGGCGGATAACGCGAGTGGCAGAACAAGCATCGCCGCAGCGAGGCGGGTCCGCAGCGTCCTCATGGATGCCTCCATCAAGGCAAAGGGGATTGGGGGGTGTGAGCTGATACTGACATCAGTTTCAGATAAAGGGAACAGGAGACCGCTCAGGCTTTCGCGGCCGTCTTCACCACAGGCGCGGCCGGCTCGTGGCGGACGTCGTCGGGGGTCAGCTTCCGCGTCCAGGCCGCGAACTCCAGCAGGATGCCGTCCGGGTCGAAGAAGTACAGCGAGCCGACGTAGACGCCGTCGTGCATGCGCCGCGCGATCGTGGACGGGCTGTCGTCATGGAACACGACGTGCCCGACCTCCACGCCCTTGGCCTGGAGCCGCTCGCGGTACTCGTCGAACTTGTCGACCGGAATCTGCAGGGCGACGTGGTTCATCGACGCGACGGCGCTGGCGATGTCACCGACCCCGGGCAGCGCACCGGGATGGGTCACACCGGGCACCTTGTCCGGCGCACCCGGGAACCAGAAGAAGGCCAGGGCGTTGCCGCCGCCGCAGTCGAAGAAGAAGTGCTGCCCCATCCCGTTCGGCAGCTCGACCGTCTTGATCAACGGCAGGCCGAGCACGTTGGTGTAGAAGTCCACCGTGCGGCGCATGTCGCTGCACACCAGCGCGAGGTGGTTGATGCCGCCGATCTCGAATTCTCGCTCGGCCATGATGCGCCCTCCAGGGTTCAGTTGATTGAGCCGATCCCGGCCCGGTCGGCCACCAGTTCCAGGTGCAGTGCCGCACCGCCGGCGAGCTGACCGTTGGTGTGGGCCCGCTTGAGAAAGATGTGCGCGGGGTGCTCCCACGTGAAGCCGATGCCGCCGTACGTCTGGATCGCGCCCTCGGCCGCCGCCAGATAGGCGTCGGCGGCGGCGAGCTTCGCGACCGCGGCGGCCAGCGCCGAGTCCGGGGCGTCGGCATCCAACCGGCGCACCGCGTGGTCGACCGCCGCCACCGTCCCGTCGAGCTGACTCGACACGTCGGCCAGGCGGTGCTTGACCGCCTGGAACGAGCCGATGGGGCGGCCGAACTGCATGCGCTGCCGGGCGTGGTCCACGGCGCCCCGCAGCACGGCCCGGGCCCCGCCGATCGAGTCCGCCGCGACCAGCGCGGCGAGCTCCGACCGCAGCCGCTCGGCCTTCCACTCGCCGTCGCGGCCGAGCGGCGTCGTCACCGCCCCGTGGAACTCGACGTGCCACAGGACGCGCGACGGGTCGAGCGTGGGCAGCGGGCGCCGCACGACGCCGCGGGCATCGGCCGGCACCACGAACAGATCCGGACCCGTCGCGATCACGAAGGTGTCGGCCGCTCCCCCCTCGAGCACGTAGGTCCGCCCGCCGTCGGCCGGCACGAGCGCGACCCGATGCCGGCCGCTGACCGCGCCCGCCAGGAGCCGGTCCCGTTCCGGGGACGCGGGCGCGGCACGCAGCGCCCGCAGGCCGAACATGTGGCCCAGCAACGGCGTGGCGGCCGGCACGGCGCCGCACTCCTCGATCGCCACCGCCAGGTCCTCGAGCCCGAGCTCGGCGACACCGAGGTCGAACAGCGCATCCCAGTTCCCGCTGGGTGTACAGCGGGCGACCACGGCGGCCACCGAGGAGCGCCACTGGTCGCGCTCGGCAGCGCTGAGCTGACTCATGGCCGGCTCATGACCGCAGCGCGGCGGCGGCTCGGCTGTCGAGGTACTCGTCGATGCGCGAGATCCGCCCACCGGTCACCGTCACCACCAGGCACGCGGGGATCTCGAGCTCGGTGCCGTTGGGCGCGGTCCCCCGCAGCACGTGCTGCTCCACGTAGCCGGTCGGCGTCGCGTGGCGCACCACGTCCTCGTAGCGCTTGTTGCCGACCTTGCGGTGCAGCCAGTTCAGCACCTTGAGGTTCTCGTCGACGCGCTGCTCGTGCTGATCGTCGTTGTGCCAGACCACCACGTCGGGCGTGTAGATCTCGTCGCGCAGGGCGTCGAGGTCGTTGGCGTCGATCGCCGTGGCCAGTCGCTCGGCCAGCGCGAGCGAGACATCCGCCGGGCTGGTTCGGTAGTCGCTCGTCGTCATCGAAACTCCTTTTCCGTCAGTTGTCGCGGTGCGTGGTCAGCGCACGATCTCCGACCACGGCGCCTGCTCCCGGTAGTCGCCGCGCAGCAGTCGCTTGGCGACCACCATCCGGTGCACCTCGTCCGGGCCGTCGTAGATGCGCGCGTAGCGGGCGTCGCGGTACATGCGCTCGAGCGGCGTGTCCTCGGTGACGCCCAGCGCGCCGTGCACCTGCAGCGCGCGGTCGACGACGTCGTGCAGCATCTGCGCGCCGAAGAACTTGATCAGGGAGATCTCGATCCGGGCGTCCTGACCGGCGTCGATCTTCCGCGCCGCGTCCAAGGTCATCAGCCGGGCCGCCTGGATGTGCGCGGCCGACTCGGCGATGTAGCGCTGGACCTCACCCTTCTCCGACAGCAGCGAGCCGTGCGCGAAGCGGGTCTTGACGCGGTCACACATCAACTCGAAGGCGCGCTGGGCCTGCCCGAGCCAGCGCATGCTGTGGGTGATCCGGCCCGGCCCGAGCCGCGCCTGGGCCACGGCGAAGCCGCCGCCCCGGGGCCCCAGCAGGTTCTCGGCCGGCACCCGCACGTTGTCGTAGCGGACCTCGCAGTGGTTGCCGCCGTAGTGGCCCATGGTCCGCACGACCCGCTCGATGTTGTAGCCGGGCGTGTCGGTGGGCACGAGGATCATCGAGAACTGCTGGTGCTTGGGCGCGTCCGGGTCCGTCTTGGCGAAGAGGGTGGTGTACATGGCGCGGTTGGCGCCGGAGGTGAACCACTTGTGCCCGTTGATCACCCACTCGTCGCCGTCGAGCACCGCGGTGGTCTGGATCAGCGTCGGGTCGGAGCCGGCGACCTCGGGCTCGGTCATGCCGATCGTCGGTCCGGTCACGCCCTCGAACAGCAGCGGGATCCACTGCTTCCGCTGGGCCTCGGTGCCGAACTCCAGCAGCATCAGACAGTCCTGAAAGGACAGTGTGCCGAGGGCTTCTGTTCCCCAGTACGAACGCCCGACGATCTCGTTGACCATGACGTAGTCCATGAACGGCAGGCCGCCGCCGCCGATCGCGGCCGGGTGCCCGAGCGCCCAGACGCCCCGCTGCTTGGCCAGGCTCTTCAGCTCCGCCATCGCCTCGGCACTGCTCGCGTCGTTGCGATCCAGGACCGGTTCCCGCGGGATCAGCTCCTCGTCGACGAACCGCCGCACGTCGTGGCGCTGCTGGGCGAAGTCTCGGCTCGGCACGGACGCCACCTCCGAATTAGCTAATTCTAACATCAGTTTTAGTTTTACATCGACGCTGCCGCGCTGGTCAATGGCCGTAACGGTCAGCGCGGGATCTGCGCCCAGGGCGTGTCTCGGGGCAGGCCGGGCTCCTTGGGAAGCCGCAGTAGTCGCTCCCCGATGATCGTGCGCATGACGTCCGACGTTCCGCCTGCGATCGTGTAGGCCTGCGACTGCAGCCAGGTCCAGACCGGGTCGTCCGGGGCCGGCCCGCCGGACCGCACGGCGTCGGCGTCATAGACGAGCCCGGCCGGGCCGAGCAGCTCCATCGTGAAGCGGGCGATGCGCTGCTCCAGCAGGGCCCGGCGCAGCTTGAGACCGGACGCGCCCGGCCCCGGCCCACCTTCGGCCCGCGTCCGCTGATCCCGCAGCGCGGACAGGCGCAGCACCTCGGCCTCGACCCACAGCCGGGTCAGCTCGACCCGCCGGTCCGGGTCGGACCCGGTCCGGCGCCAGGTGTCGACCGCCAGGGCGATGGCCCCCGACCCGCGCTCCCCGACCGACCCGCCGATCGCGGCCCGCTCGCTCGCGAGCATGGTGGTGGCGACCGCCCATCCTCCCCCGACGTCGCCGAGCCGTGCGTCGTCGCCCAGCCGCACCCCGTCCAGGAAGACCTCGTTGAAGTGCGCACCCCCGGTCAGGTCGCGCAACGGCCGCACCTGCACGCCCGCGGCCCGCATGTCGATCAGGAACGCGGTCAGCCCGGCGTGCTTCGGGGCGCCGGGGTCGGTGCGGGTCAGGGCCAGCCCGAAGCGGGCGGTGTGCGCCAGCGACGTCCATGTCTTCTGCCCGTCGACGACCCACCCCCCGTCGTCGCTGCCGTCAGGGCCGTCGCGTACGGCCCGAGTGGCCAGCCCGGCGATGTCCGACCCGGCGCCGGGCTCGGAGAACAGCTGGCACCAGATGTGCTCGGCCGTGAAGATCGGCCGGAGCAGCGCCCGCTGGGCCGGCGTGCCGTGGGCCATCAGCGCCGGCGCGACCATGCCGATGCCCATGGGGTTGCGCTCCCAGGACTCCAGCCGTCCGGCCGCCGCGAGCAGCGCGTCCACCTCGACCTGCCGGTCCGGGGCAAGGCCGAGCCCACCGGCCCCGGCCGGGTGGTGGACCCAGGCCAGTCCGGCGTCGAACTGGGCCCCCAGCGCCGCGGCCCGGTCGGCGCCATCGGTGTCACGAATGAAGCCGGCGACGCGCCGCCGGAGCTCGTCCTCGTTCACCGGATCAGTGACTCCCGTCCGGCCCAGTACTGGTCCTTCAGCTTCCGTTTGTAGAGCTTGCCGGTGGGCAGCCGGGGCAGCTCGGTCACGAAGTCCACGGAGCGGGGGCACTTGTAGTGGGCGATCGACGCCCGGCAGAAGGCGATCAGCTCCGCGGCGGTCGCCGGCCCGGCATCCACACCGGGGGCGAGGTGCACGACCGCCTTGACCACCTCCCCCAGATCGTCGTCGGGGACGCCGATCACCGCGGCGTCGTACACCTTCTCGTGGGTGATCAGGAGGTTCTCCGTCTCCTGCGGGTAGATGTTGACCCCACCCGAGATGATCATGAAGCTCTCCCGGTCGGTGAGGTACAGGTATGCCTCGTCGTCCAGGTAGCCGATGTCGCCGACCGAGCTGGCGCCGAGCTCGACGTCACGCGTCGCCGCCGTCTTGCCGGGGTCGTTGAAGTACTGGAAGCCGGCCGGCCCCCGGAACCACACCGTGCCGGTCACGCCGGGCGGGCACAGGCTCCCGTCCTCGGCCCGGATGAGCAGTTCGCCACTCGCGGCCCGGCCGACGGTGCCCGGGTGGTCGAGCCACTCCCGCGAGGTGCAGAACGTGTAGCCGATCCCCTCGCTGGCGGCGTAGAACTCCAGGATGATCGGGCCCCACCAGTCGATCATCTGGCGCTTCACCTGGGGCGGGCACGGGGCCGACGCGAGGATGACCGTGCGCAGCGACGAGACGTCGGCGCGGCGGCGGCGCTCCGCCGGCAGCTTCAGCAGGCGGGAGAACATCGTCGGGACCAGCTGCGAGTGCGTGACGCGGTGGGCGGCGACGAGGTCCAGGTACCGCTCCGCGTCGAACGACTCCATGATGACCGCGGTCCCACCCGCCCGCAGCGTCATGGACACGCTGCCCTGCGGGGCCGAGTGGTACAGCGGAGCGGGCGACAGGTAGACGCTGGACCCGTCGAGCCCCCACCGCTGGCTCTGGATGCGTGACCCGAGGGGCTCCTCGGACGGGTGCGCGACCGCGAGCGCGTGGTAGATGCCCTTCGGGCGCCCGGTGGTGCCGGACGAGTAGAGCATGGCCATGCCCAGCTGTTCGTCGGGAATCGGATCCGGCGGCAGGCCGGCGACGGCCCCGTCGTAGGACTCGAACGGCGCCGGCGGGTCGGCGCAGTCGGCCATCAGCCACCGTTCGACACGGGGACACCGCTCCGGCAGCTGCCGGGCGAGGTCGAGCTTGGCGGCCGACGTGACCACGATCCGGGCGGAGCTGTCGTTGATGATGTACGCGGCCTCGTCCGGGGACAGATAGTGGTTGATGCAGGTGTAGTACAGGCCGCTGCGTTCGGCGGCCGCCTCGCTCTCCAGCAGGCGTGGGTTGTTCTCCATGAGCATCGCCACGTGGTCGCCGAAGCGCAGGCCGCTGCGCCGGAAGAGATGCGCCAACCGGTTCGCCTCCGCCTCGTACTCACCGTAGGTGATCCGCGTGCCGGCCTCCGCCATGATGATCGCCACCCGGTCCGGACGGTCCTGCGCGATGTGTGCGGCGTACATCATCGGAGTGTGCCGCAGTCGTCGATTGTGTGCAATAGTGCAGACGAGCACCGCCGAAACGCCAGTTCTACGTGCTCCTGCCATCAGATTGTGCACATTCAGGGGAGCAATCGTGACGAAGCACGGTTCTTCAGGTCCGTTGTCGGGCGTCCGGGTCCTCGAGCTCGGCAGCTTCATCGCGGGACCGTTCGCGGGTCAGCTGCTGGCCGACTACGGCGCCGAGGTGATCAAGATCGAGCCGCCCACCGGGGGCGACCCGATGCGCCGCTGGGGTGTCGTGCAGGACGGCCAGAGCCTCTGGTGGCCGGCCATCGCCCGGAACAAGAAGTCGGTCGCGCTGGATCTGCGCGACCCGGACGGCCAGGCCGTGCTGCGGGCCCTCGCCGCGCGCTGCGACGTGGTCCTGGAGAACTTCCGGCCAGGCACCCTCGACGCCTGGGGCCTGGGCTACCAGACCCTCGCCGACATCAATCCCGGCATCATCGTCGTGCACGTCTCCGGGCTGGGGCAGACCGGCCCGCGGTCGCGCGAGGCGGGCTTCGGCAGCATCGGCGAGGCCATGGGCGGCATCCGGTTCACGACCGGTGACGCCGGGTCGCGCCCGGCCCGGACCGGCATCAGCCTCGGCGACTCCCTGGCCGCGCTGTTCGCCGTTGTGGGAACTTCCACAGCGCTGGTCGAGCGGGCGGCGAGCGGCCGCGGCCAGGAGGTCGACGTCGCCATCTACGAGGCGGTCGCGGCGCTCATGGAGTCGACGATGGTCGACTACGAGCGGGCCGGCATCCTGCGCACGCGAACCGGCAGCGTCCTGCCGGGTGTTGCACCGTCCAATGTGTACCGCACCGCCGACGGGGCCGACATCGCGATCGCGGGCAACGCCGACGCGGTCTACCGCCGGCTCTGCGACGCCATGGGCCGCCCGGAGCTGGCGACCGACCCGCGCTTCGACGACCATGAGGCCCGCGGCCGCAACTCGGCGATCCTCGACGAGGAGATCGAACGCTGGACCACCTCGCTCCCCGCACCGGACCTGCTGCGGATACTCGCGGACAACGGCGTGCCGGCGGGAAAGATCTACACCGCCGCCGACATGGTCACCGACGCGCACTACGCCGCCCGGCAGATGGTGCTGCGGCCGGAGACCGCCGGCGGCACCGCGGGGCCGATGGCCGGCATCGTCCCGAAGTTCAGCCGCACGCCGGGCGAGGTGTCCGCGGTGGGGCCGCGCCTGGGCGAGCACACCCGCGCCGTGCTCGATGAACTGGCCGGGGTGGACGACAAGGCCTGGGACGACCTCCTGCAGCGCGGGATCGTGGCCCAGTGAGCCCGCGCCGGACGGCCGTCGTCACCGGGGCCGGGCGCGGCCTGGGCCGGGCCTACGCGTTGGCCCTGGCCGCCGCCGGCCACGCCGTCATCGTGAACGACCTCGGTGCCGACGACGGACCCGCCGGAGCGGTCGTCGCCGAGATCGAGGCCGCGGGCGGCACCGCCGTCCTGAGCCGGCACGACGTGACGGACTTCACCGCCACCCGCGAACTCGTCGGGCTCGCCGTCGACACCTTCGGCGGGCTCGACGTGGTGGTCGCCAACGCCGGCATCCTGCGCGACCGGACCCTGGCGTCGATGACCGAGGCCGAATGGGACGACGTCATCGCGGTACACCTCAAGGGCACCTTCACCATCGCCCATCACGCCGCCGCCCACTGGCGGGCAAGGGCCAAGGCGGGCGCGGACGTCGACGGCCGGCTGATCACCACGACCTCCGCCTCCGGCCTGTTCGGCAACATCGGACAGTCGAACTACGCGGCAGCCAAGGCCGGCATCGCCGCGTTCACGCTCGTGGCGGCCCAGGAGCTGCGGCCGTACGGCGTGAGCGCCAACTGCGTGGCCCCGAGCGCCCTCACCCGCCTGACCGAGGCGCCGCTGCGCCGCTACGAGGGCGAGATCACCGACCGCCGGCGCGCGGAGCTCGACCCGAACTGGGTGGCGCGCGTCGTCGCCTGGCTCTGCCGGCCGGACACGCGCGACATTACCGGCCGCGTCTTCGACGTCCGCGGCCCGCAGGTCGGCATCGCCTCGGGCTGGCACCTCGAGCCGACCTTCACCCAGCCCGACGACCTCGACGAGCTCGACCGGGCCCTGCGGTCGGCCATCGCGGCCGCCCCGCCCGCCGCGGACATGGAAGGACAGCGTCATGACTGACGGACCATTGCGCGGTGTACGGGTCCTGGAGCTGCTCGGGATCGGCCCCGAGCCCTTCGCGGGCATGCTGCTGGCCGATCTGGGCGCCGACGTGCTCGCGCTGCGCCGCCCCGGCCAGGTGCCCGGCGGCGGCGGGCTGGAGCGGGGCCGGCCCGTGGCCGGCGTCAACCTGAAGGACGCCGGGACCGCGGATGTCGTGCGCGGACTGCTGCCCTCGGTGGATGTGCTCCTGGAGGGATACCGCCCGGGCGTCGCCGAGCGGCTCGGGCTCGGCCCGGAGGACTGCCACGCCATCAATCCGCGGCTCGTCTACGGCCGGATGACCGGATGGGGGCAGACCGGACCGCTGGCCGCCTCGGCCGGGCACGACATCAACTACATCGCCGTCACCGGAGCCCTGCACGCTGCCGCGCGGGCCGGCCAGCCGCCGACGCCCCCGGCCAACCTCCTCGGCGACTTCGGCGGCGGTGGCATGTACCTCGTCACGGCGGTGCTGGCCGCGCTCGTCGAACGTGCGCGCACCGGCACCGGACGGGTGCTGGACGTGGCGATCACCGACGGCACCACCTATCTCGCGTCGATGCTGTACGGCATGCACCGCGACGGGCAGTGGCGGGACGAGGCCGGCACGAACCTGCTCGACACCGGCGCGCCCTACTACGACGTGTACGCCTGTGCCGACGGCCGCCACGTCGCGATCGGCGCCCTCGAACCCCAGTTCTTCGCCGCGCTGGCCGACCTGCTCGGGCTCGGCCCGCAGCTGCGCGAGGATCGCGACGATCCGGCCCGCTGGCCCGCGCTGCGCGCGGCGATCGCCGCGGCGGTGCTCACCCGGACCCGCGACGAGTGGGCCGCCCTCGCCGCCGGCACCGATGCCTGCCTCGCGCCGGTGCTGACCCTCAGCGAGGCACCGCGGCACGGCCAGGCGGTGGCCCGCGCGGCCTTCGCCGACGGGATGCCCCGGCTTCCCCTCGGCCGGGCGGCGGCGACGGCGTCGGCCGCCGACGTCGTGCGGGCCTGGGGTGCGACACCCGAACTGGCCGCCGCGGTCGCGCAGTGGCCGTCGACTCCAACTCGCTGACAAGGGGATCCACATGCATGACGCGGTGATCGTCGACATCGTCCGCTCCGCGTCGGGCCGCGGCAAGCCCGGCGGCGCGCTGTCCGGACTCCACCCCGTGGACCTGCTCGCCACCGTGCTGCGCGCGCTCGTCACGCGCACCGGAATCGAGCCCGCGCTGATCGACGACGTCATCACCGGCTGCGTCGGCCAGGCCGCCGAGCAGGCGGCCAACATCGGGCGCAACGCCGTGCTGGCGGCGGGCTGGCCGCTCACCGTCCCGGGCACGACCGTCGACCGGGCCTGCGGCTCGGGCCAGCAGGCGATGCACTTCGCCGCTCAGGGCGTGATGGCCGGGGCGTACGACATCGTCGTGGCGTGCGGGGTCGAGTCGATGAGCCGGGTCCCGATGGGCACCGCGATGGTCGGGGGCGCCGATCCGTTCGGCCCGGGGGTGGCCGCGCGGCTGGCCGGGAACGGCCTCGTGTCGCAGGGCATCGCGGCCGAGCTGGTGACCGCCCGCTGGGGCCTCACCCGCGCGCAGCTGGACACCTACGCCGCCCGTTCGCACGCGCTGGCCGCGAGGGCCGCCGCCGCCGGGGCCTTCGCCAACGAGATCGTCCCGGTCGACGTGCCGGGCCGCGACGCTCCGCTGACGCAGGACGAGACCATCCGCCCGGCGACCTCGCCGGACGGCCTGGCCGGGCTCAGGCCCGCCTTCTACGACGCCGCCTCCGGCGAACGGTTCCCGCAGATCGGCTGGCACATCACCGCCGGCAACTCCTCGCCGCTGACCGACGGGGCGGCCGCAGCACTGATCATGAGCGCGACGCGGGCGGCCGAGCTCGGGCTGCGGCCCCGGGCGCGGTTCCACGCCTTCGCCCTGGCCGGCGACGATCCGGTCATGATGCTGACCGCGCCGATCCCGGCGACCCGCAAGGTGCTGGCCAGGGCCGGCCTGACCATCGACGACGTCGACGCCTACGAGGTGAACGAGGCGTTCGCGCCGGTCCCGCTCGCCTGGGCGGCCGATCTCGGGGCGGACCCGGAGCGGCTCAACCCGCGCGGCGGCGCGATCGCGCTCGGCCATCCCCTCGGCGGCTCCGGGGTGCGGCTCATGGCGACCCTGGTGAACCACCTCGAACAGACCGGCGGCCGATACGGGCTGCAGACCATGTGCGAGGCCGGCGGCCAGGCCAACGCCACCATCGTGGAACGGCTCTAGAACGGCGCAACGCCACCACCGTGGAACGGCTCTAGAACGGCACTTCGAACACCGCGGTGCCGGCGAGGTGGACCTCGCCGGTCTGCCGGGTCGCCTGGACCGCGACCGTGCAGACGGTGTGTGTCGCGGTCTCCTCGACGGCGGTGACCTCACCGGTGTAGGTGATGATGTCGCCCGGCCACGCGATGGCGCGGAACTGCACCTCGAACCGGCGGACGTTGTCGGGGCCGAGGCGGTCCGCGACGAACGCGGCCAGGACACCGGCCTGCCGCATCCCGACGGCGAACACCGACGGGAACCCGGCGGCACGGGCGAACTCGGCGTCGTGATGGATCGGGTTCATGTCGCCGGACGCGCCCTGGTAGCGCACGAAGTCGGTGACGGTGAGCGGGCCCTGCACCAACGGCGCCCCCAGAGGGCCCACCGCCGGGCGCGACGCCGTCATTCGGCCGGCGCCGATGCCGTCGGGGCCTGCTCCGTCACGACGAGCGTGGCCCGGGCCTCGGCGACCAGCCGTCCGTCGGCGTCGCGGAACTCGGTGACGATGTCGGCGAACTCGAGCATGCCGCCGCGCCGGCCCTGCTTGGAATAGACGCGATCGATGCGCTGGCGGCCGTGCAGCACGGTGCCCGCCCGTGGCGGCGGCCCGTGGAACACGTACTGCTGGCCGCCGTGGAGGACCCGCGACAGATCCGGCGGCTCGTCACCCCACGGTGAACTGGCGTCCGTGGTCCAGAAGGCGCTCGACGCCAGGAAGGTGGGCGGGGAGATCGGGTCGTCGCCGGAGTACAGCGGATGCTCCGAGCCGACGGCCGCGGCGAACTCACGGATCTTGCCCCGCTCGACCGTCATCGTGAACTCGGCACCCGACCGGCCCTCGAACTTCGACATCTGACCCATGTGCACATCGCCTCTTCCCACACGGTTGAGCCATGCAGCCGTGCTCGATTGTACACAATCTATCAGCCTTGCAGCACCTCGTCGTGCCTACGGAAACCGCCCGGCGCGCAGCAGCTGACCGGGCAGCTGCCGGCCGAGCACCTCGGTGATCCAGGCCGAGACGGACAGCAGCGCGTCGAGGTCGACGCCGGTGCTCACGCCCTGACCTTCGAGCAGGTAGACGAGGTCTTCGGTGGCGATGTTGCCGGTCGCGTTCGGCGCGAACGGGCAGCCGCCGATACCCGCGACGGAGCTGTCGAGCACCGATGCGCCCGCCTCCAGTCCCGCGATCGCGTTGGCATACCCGGTGTTCCGGGTGTTGTGCAGGTGCAGCCCGAGGGGAATCCCGAGCCCGGCCGCGCCGGTGAGCAGGCGGGTGACCTGCCGCGGCACCCCGACACCGATCGTGTCGGCGAAGATGAGCTCGTCCGCGCCGGTCGCCGCGGCCCGCTCCGCGATGGCCAGCACCCGTCCCGGGTCGACCACTCCTTCGAAGGGGCAGCCGAACGACGCGGCCAGCGTGATGCTGGCCCTCCGGCCGTCGGCGTGCGCCGCGGCCACGATCGCGGCGGCCTCGGCGAGCGACCGTTCAACGGCACGTCCCTGGTTGCGCTGGTTGAACGTCTCGGTCACGCAGAAGGCCATCCGGGCCTCCACGCACCGCGTCGCCGCCAGCCGTGTGTATCCGCGCTCGTTGAGCACCAGAGCGACATGGTCGACGCCGTCCACCGGCCGCATCGCGGCGCAGACCTCCTCCGCGCCGCTCATCTGCGGTACCCGGGCGGGATTGACGAAACTGACCACCTCGACGCTCGTCAGCCCGGTGGCCGACAGCCGGTCGACGAACTCCGCGCGCACCCGGGGGCTCAGATGGTCCGGCTCGTTCTGCAGGCCGTCACGTGGGCCCACCTCGCAGATTCTGACGGTCACGGGCTCCCCCTGGTTTCGTGCTGGCGGGCATCCGCACGACACCCTCTTGACCACCAACGGCCGCCAACCTACCGCCCGCTCGCTGGTTTGTACACAATCTAGGCCGGCATGGCATGCCGGCACAAGAATCGTCCGGCGTCGGCCACCTCCGGCGGTACCGAATCCGGGTACGGTGCGTCGGTGAGCGGATCGACGGCGGTGCCGGACCCGGCCCAGCGAACGCGGGCGATGCTGGTGCTCGCCGAGCCGGACCTCGGCGCCAGCGCGTTCCGGCTCGACGCGGCGCAGCGTGCGCTCGACGCGGGCTGGGCGGGCACGATCACCGAGCTGCTCACCGTGCTGCGCGGCATCGACGAGCCAGGACGCGGCGAGGTGGTGACCGACCACGCCGAGGCGCTGCGGGAGCAGCCGCACTACGGCTACCTCCTCGCCGTGGATCGCGCGCTCGCCGAGCACGGGGTGCGGGTCATCGCCCGTACCGTCGAGACAGCCCACTCCCTGCAGGGTCAGCTCACCGTCGACCTGGCCGCCTCGGTGCCCGCGTTCCCCGACAGCCGCCGGTTCGACGTCGTCTGGGACGGCACCGGCGGCTGGTCATACCGCCTCGACCGCCGCACCGTCTCCTACTCCGACGGGCGGCGCGGCCGGTCCGTGTACTGGCAGCAGGGCCTCCTCCCCGAACCGGCCGCGGTCGCCGGCTGGATCGCCCGGGCGCTCGCCGGCGACCTGTCACTGCCGGCGCGACAGGGGTGGCACCTGGACGCCGACGAGCTCATGACGGCGCTCCGGGCGCACGACTCCCCCACACTCGCCGACCCGATGGTGCCGACCCGCACGTCCCCGGTACGGCCCGGCAGCCTCGACCAGATCCTGCAGCGTGGCTTCGACCGCACCCTGCCACCCCCGCCACGGGCCGGCGACGACGTCTACGTGCCGTCACGGTTCTGGCGCGACCTCGCCCCCGGCGCCGAGCTCCACGGCGGCCTCACCCAGATCGTCGAGGTCCGGGAGCGCCCCGGCGAGCTGGACTGGTACGAGGTGACCATCACCGTCGGCGAATGGGAGGAGAACTTCGACTGGGACTGGCTCGCGGGGAAGCAGGCCGAGTTCCGCCAGCAGTACGGCGACGCCCGCGCCACCCTGGAGGGGTGGTAGCTCGGCTCACGGCTGGATCGCGGGAAGAATGGCGGTAACGATTCTGGAGGAGTGCTGATGCGGCGGTTCGAGGGCAAGGTCGCGCTCGTCACGGCGGCGGCACAGGGCATCGGGCGGGCCGTCGTCCGGCGGATCGCCGCCGAGGGCGGTGCGGTGGTCATCACCGACCTGCAGGAGGACGCGGTCGCAGCGCTGGCCGAGGAGATCGGCGCGGAGCACGCGCTCGGCGTCAAGGTCGACGTCACCTCACGCCCCGACGTCGACGCCGCGGTCGCCGCGACGGTGGAGCGGTTCGGCCGGCTCGACCTGGTGGTGAACAACGCGGGCGGCTGCATCGTCACCACGATGCCCGAGGACACCTCGGCCGAGGACTGGCACCGCCAGCTCGACTTCACCCTCGTCGGCGCCGCCCGCTGCATCCAGGCGGCCATCCCGCACCTGGTGAAGACCCGCGGCAACGTCGTCACGATCAGCTCGGTCAACGCCATCGCGGCCTTCGGCAACGTGGAGTACGCCGCAGCCAAGGCCGGCCAGATCGCGATGTCGCAGAACTACGCCGCCCGGTACGGCCCGCTCGGCGTGCGCTTCAACGTCGTCGCCCCCGGCACCATCCGGACACCGAACTGGGACGACCAGCCGGGCGCGCTGGACCAGCTCACACCGATGTACCCGCTCGGCCGCGTCGGCGAACCGGAGGACGTCGCCGCGGCGGTCGCATTCCTCGGCTCCGACGACGCCGCCTGGATCACCGGCCACACCCTCCCCGTCGAGGGCGGCGTACTGACCGGCCCCAACCCCATCAACCTGAGCCCACCCGACACCCTTCACCAGCACCTTTAGCAACCGCGACACCTCAAGGCCCAGACGCAATGCCACGTGGCTTAAGTTGATCTTGATGGTTCGATGGCGCGGTGGTGATGGTGGCTGACTGCGGGGTTCTACTGTGGCAGGGTGACACAGGATTCGGATACTTCGACTGATGACGTGGGCGTGGTCAGCCGACCGGATCAGGTGTCGTTGGGGGTGTTGGTCGCTGCGGTTCCGCGGTTCAAGATCGACGAAGCGGTCGCGGTGTGCGGGGTGGCGGAGAGGCGTCGGGGCGGCAAGCTGCCGCCGCACGTGACGGCGTATCTGACGATGGCGTTGTGTCTGTTCGCCGAGGACGGCACCGAAGAGGTCGCGCAGAAGGTGACCGGTTCGCTGTCGGCGTTCGGGGTGTGGGATGCCAGGTGGGCACCGCCCACGTCGTCGGGCATCACGCAGGCGCGGAAGCGGCTGGGCCGCGATGTGTTGCGGGAGACGTTCTACCGGGTCGCGGAGCCGATCGCGCAGCCGGCCACCCGCGGGGCGTGGCTTCGAGGCCGACGCTTGGTGGCCATCGATGGGTTCGATGTCGATGTGCCCGACACCGCCGAGAACGCCGCCGAGTTCGGCTACGCCGGCAACGCCCAAGCCCGGTCGGCGTTTCCGAAGGTGCGAGTGGTCGCGTTGACCGAATGCGGCTCGCAGGCGTTCATTGACGCTGAGGTGGGTCCGTGGGCGCACAGTGAGAAGGCGATGGCCGCCACGCTGCTGCCCACACTGTCGTCGGACTGGTTGCTGATGGCCGACCGGTGCTTCTACAGTTTCGAGGCGTTCAGCGCGGCAGCGCTTACTGGCGCGGCGTTGTGTTGGCGGGCGCCGACCCAGCTGCGTCTGCCGGTGCTGGAAGTTCTGTCCGATGGCACCTACCTGTCCGTGCTGATCGACCCACAGATCCGGGGTCAGCACCGTGCGCGGCTGCTCGCGGAGGCGAAAAGCGGCGCCAAGCCGGATCCCGCTGCCGCGCATGTGGTCCGCATCATCGAGCACGACATCCCGAATCGCGACAGCAGCGAATTGATCGTTCTGATCACCAACATTCACGACCCGGCCGATGTCACCGCCGCCGAGCTGGCCGGCAGCTACCAGCAACGCTGGGAAGCCGATGCATCCAACGGCCAGCTCAAGATGCGGCTGCGCGGTCCCGGCAGGGTGCTGCGCTCACGCAGCCCGGACCTGGTTCATCAAGAGGTCTGGGCCCACCTGCTGGTCCAGCACGCGATCAGCGCCCTGATCTGCCGGGCTGCCACCGGCGCCGACCTCGCAGCCATCACAGAATGATCACCTTGAGCTACCCGGCACTGGGCCCAGACGTACCCCGGTTGCTGTCAGCAACCCAGGGATGTACCAGCCCTGAAGCCACGTCAACGCGTCAGGCCCGTCAACGTAGGAAATAGGATCTTGCCCGCTCATGTGGTCATGATGCCGCAGGAGCCTGAGCTCAACATCCGCGAGGCTTCATTGCGATGAGGTCATTCGTGCTGTGTCACGTTGATGACCGTGCCGCTCGGGTCTCGGACGAAGAAGCGGCGCAGACCCCACTCCTCGTCCGTGAGGGGGTAGACGATCTCGGCTCCGGCCTCGACAGCGCGGCTGAACACGGCGTCGACGTCGTCGACCTCGATGGAGATGTCGGGGTGCACGCCGGCCTTGACGTCCAAGCTCATGACGCTGAGCTGCACCTCACGACGGTCCGTCCCGAAGAACAGGATCCAGTCGAGACCGGCCTGCTCCTGCAGCCCGACCACCGTCGTGTAGAAGGCCCGACTCTCATCGAAGCGATCGGATCGGATGTTGGGCTTGATCCGCTTGACAGCCATGCCCCGAGTCTATGGCGCGACGAATGAGCAGGCACCGGCATGTCAGCGCCCAGGAAGGCTTGGCCCGGGTCCGGAATCGCCGCCGGTTGGGCCCTTCCAGCGGTACAGGTGTTCGGGGCGACCGGTCGCGCCGTAGCGCAGGCTCATCAATGCCAGACCGTCCTGCTCGAGAGCGGCTAGGTAGCGTTGCGTGGTGGCCCGCGCGATGCCGAGTTCGGCTGCGATCTCCGCGGCGGTTCGTGCCGTGTGGGGCAGCACCTGGAGGCGTTCCGCGACGAGCCGGGCGGTGACGCTTGAGTGTCCCTTCGGCGTGACCGTCCGGTCGCCGGAGTGCAGGTGGCGTCGGCAGCGGTCAATGTCTTCCTGGTTGAACGTGCCGCCGGACGACATGGCGAGCGCTGTTCGGTAGCGGCTGTACGCGGTGAGGCGGTCGACCAGCTGTTCGGCCGTGAACGGCTTGAGGAGGTAGTTCAATGCGCCGTGTGCGAACGCTTTGCGGACGGCGGCCGCATCGGACATCGCCGTCAGCATGATGGTGTCGACGTCGGTCTCGGCCAGCACCGTGAGGCCCGAGTCGTCGGGCAGGTAGGTGTCGAGCAGCATCAGGTCAGGTTGCTCATGGGCGAGCATCCGGCGGGCGTCGGTCGCCGTCAGGGCCGTTCCGACGACCCGGAATCCGGGCACCCGGTCGGTGTAGCTCACGTGGACCTTCGCGACCCGGAAGTCGTCCTCCACCACCAGGACTCGGATCATCAGTCGACCTCCGCTGTTCGGTCAGCGGGTGTGCGACGGGACCACATCTCCGGCTGAACCAGCCACGCCTCGCCGCTGAGTTCGTGAACCGCGCGTCGGCTGCAGCGGGCCCAGATTAGGTTTGCACGTCGCGTCGTGTCAATCGCGTCGCTCGTCATGCAGGCACGACGTGCGACGCAGGGGCCGGATCCCGGGCCATCTGCCACCCGTGAGCCGCCGCGAGCAAAACGCGCGAAACCTCCAGAACGTCAATTGCCTTCGCAACAACGGCAAGGCTGGAAGCCAGCTGGCCGGCTCCCTAACCTCCTCGCAACACCCCGGTGAAACACCCCTGAAATCGCCGGGCAACACAAGGAGGAGACGTGACCCAACCCGTGATCGAGTTGAGGGAGGCGACCAAGCGCTTCCGCGGCTCGACCGGAATCATGACAGCGGTTCAGAACCTCACCATGACCATTCGCCCCGGCGAATTCGTGGCGGTGGTCGGCCCGACCGGCTGCGGCAAATCCACCACGCTGTCATTGGTTTCGGGCCTCGAACCGGCATCTTCCGGCGAGGTTCTGGTGGGCGGCAAGCCGGTGCAAGGAATCCCGGCGGGCATCGGCTACATGTTCCAGCAGGACGCGATCATGCCGTGGAAGAACGTGCTGGACAACGTCGCCGCCGGACCGCGTTTCCGTGGCGTGCGCAAGGCTGACGCGCGGGCCGTCGCGACGACCTGGGTCGAGCGGGTCGGCCTCGCCGGTTTCGAGTCCTACTACCCCCATCAGCTTTCCGGTGGCATGCGCAAGCGGGTAGCGCTCGCGCAGACACTCGTCAACGAACCGAAGATCATTCTGATGGACGAGCCGTTCAGCGCGCTGGACGTACAGACGCGCAGCCTGATGCAGGACGAGCTGCTGCGACTGTGGGCCGGCACCGGCGCGGCCGTGATCTTCGTGACGCACGACCTCGAGGAGGCGATCGCACTCGCCGACCGGGTCGTCGTGCTGACCGCCGTCCCGGCGACCATCAAGGCCGACTTCGTGATCGATCTTCCTCGACCCCGTGACGTCGAGGAGATCCGTCTCACCACGGCGTTCCTCGACATCTACCGCGAGATCTGGGACTGCCTGCGCGAAGAGGTCGCCCGAGCGAGAAGGGGAGCGACGCTCAATGCTGCCTGACACCGACGCACCGCGGCACCCGACGCGGGCACCGTCCGCAGACGCCGAACGCGCGGCGGTCGCGGCCGCGCGCAGATCACGGCACCGCCATCTCGCACTGGTCTGGGGCGTCCGGATCCTGCTGGTCACGGTCGGCCTGTCGGCGTGGGAGCTCGCCGCGCGCTACTGGGTCGACTTCGACGGGCGGACCCACTTCAGCAAGCCGCTGGACTGGAAGGACAACGCCCAACGCTGGGGCATCGACCAGTTCTTCTACTCCCAGCCCTCGCAGATCTGGCAACGCCTGCACGACTGGTTCACCGTCGGGCCGAGCAGCGGCCCGATCTGGGAGCACATCGGCGTCACCCTCTGGGAGGCGACGTCGGGCTTCGTCATCGGATCGATCGCCGGCGTCGTGCTCGGCATCCTGCTCGGCCGGGCCCGCTTCGCCGCGGAGGTGCTCGCCCCGTTCATCAAGGCCGCCAACGCCATTCCGCGGATCGTGCTCGCGTCGCTGTTCGTCATCTGGTTCGGCCTCGGCCTGTCCTCCAAGATCGCCACCGCCGTCGTCCTCGTCTTCTTCGCGGTCTTCTTCAACGCGTTTCAAGGCGCCCGCGAGGTGGACCGCAACCTGGTCAACAACGCCCGCATCCTGGGGGCGAGCCGGACGAAGGTGCTCACCTCCATCGTCATCCCGAGCGCCACATCCTGGATCCTGGCCTCGCTGCACGTCGCCTTCGGCTTCGCGCTGATCGGCGCCGTCGTCGGTGAGGTCATCGGCGCCAAGCGCGGCCTCGGCCTGCTGATCGCCCACTCCCAGGGCACCTTCGACGCGGCCGGGATCTACGCCGGAATGATCATCATCACCGTCGTCGCCCTCGGCGCGGAGTGGCTGCTCACCGCGCTCGAGAAACGCCTGCTCCGCTGGCGCCCGCCTTCGGCGAGCGAAGCCAGCCATGTCTAGCGACCATCCACAAAGGAGTGACTGGAACATGCGGAAGTTCTTGACAACCGTCCTCGCCGTCGGCCTCTCGGCCGGCCTGGCGGCCTGCAGCACGGCCGAAAGGCCGACGGCCCCGAACACCGAAGGTCCGCTGGCGAAGGTCCGGATCGGCGTCGGCGGCATCAACAAGGTCATCTACCTGCCCGCGATGCTCACCGAACGGCTTGGCTACTTCGCCGCCGAGGGCCTGGAGGTCGAGCTCTCCGACGAGCAGAACGGTGTCAACCAGGAGAACGAGATGCTGGCCGGGCACCTTGACGGGGTGGTCGGGTTCATGGACCACGCCTACACCCTGCAGCTCAAGGGCAAGTGCGTCCGGAGCGTCGTACAGTTCGCCAACACGCCGCTGGAGAAGGTCATGCTGTCGTCCAAGGACGCGGCGACGGTGAAGACGATGGCGGACCTGAAGGGCAAGAAGGTCGGGTTCACCAGCAAGGGCTCCTCCACCAACGCCCTGATCAACTCGCTGATGGCGAAGGCCGGCGTCAAGGAGGGCGACTTCGTCGGCGTCGCGGCCGGCGCCGGCTCCACGTTCGTCGCCGCGATCGAGAACGGCGGCATCAACGCGGGCATGACGACGCCACCCACGTCGACCACCCTGCTGAGCAAGGGCACCGCGACGACCCTGGTCGACCTGTCCACTGTGGACAGCACGAGGAAGGCGCTCGGCGGGCTCTACCCGGCCAGCTCCCTCTACATGCCGTGCGACTGGGTGGCGGCCCACCCGCGGGAGTCCCAGAAGCTGGCCAACGCCTTCGTCAAGACCCTGCGGTACATCGGGAGCAGCTCTGCGGAGGACATCGCCGCCAAGATGCCGGCCGACTACGCGGGAGGCAACCCGCAGCTGTACGCGGCGTCGATCAAGGAGACCAAGGAGGGGTTCACCACCGACGGCGTCATCGACCCCGACGGCGCCCGCAACGTCATCGAGGTCCTCGCCGCCGGCATCCCCGAGGTCGCCAGCGGCAAGGCGTCCATCGACGTGGCGAAGGGGTACACGACCGAGTTCGTGACCAAGGTCCCGAAGGCGTGACCGGTCGTTCAGCGACCTGATCCGCAGCGATCACTCGACGGTCGGCGGGTCCCACCATTGCGGACCCGCCGACCTGTCACGATCAGTCCTGGTCGGCTCCCGTGTCGGCAGCCAGCACGGCCGGCAGGCGGGCGGCGAACACCGCGCCCTCGCCGTCGCCGCCGGACTGGGCCAGCCATACCGCGCCGCCAAGCGCGCGCACCGACTGCTGGACGATGGCCAGTCCGAGCCCCCGGCTGTCGCCGGCCCGCGTCGACACGCCCTGTTCGAACATGCGGTCCACCATCGACGACGCGATGCCGTCACCGGAGTCGGCGACGCTCACGTGCAGGGTGTCCTGTTCGCCCGCGAGCACGATCTCCACCCAGGCCGGGCGCGTCGCGCCCAGACGTGCGGCGTCGATCGCGTTGTCGAGCAGATTGCCCAGAATGGTGATCACCTCGACCGGGGCCGTCACCCGCCGGGCCACCCAGCTGCCCTCACTGATGTCCAGGCCCACCCCCTTCTCGGCGGCGATGGCCCGCTTCGCCGCCAGGAACGCCCGCAGGTACGGGTCCAGGATCGCCTGGTCGTCCGCATCCGTCATGACGACCGACGAGGCCGACACCATGTGGAGATACTCCACCGCCTCAACGTGGTGCCCGGTCTCGAGCAGACCGGCGATCAGGTGCAGCCGGTTGGAGAACTCGTGCCGCTGCGCCCGCAGGCCCTCCGTCAGTGTCCGGACGGCGTCGAGCTCGCTGACCAGCTTCTCGAAGTCGGTGCGATCACGCAACGTGAGCACCCGGCCGAGACTTCGCCCTTCGCGCCACACCTGCCTGCGGGTGGCGACCAGCACCCGATCGCCGGCGACGGTGACGAGGTTGTCCGCATCGCCGTCGTCGGACAGTGCCGATCGGACACCCACGGGCAGGTCGATGTCGGCCAGCGTGGCACCCACCGGCGAATGGATGCCCAGCAGCCGTTCGGCCTCCCCGTTGTAGACGGAGATGCGGTCGGCGGCGTCCACCGCGAGCATCCCCTCACCGATGCCGTGCAGCACGGCCTCCCGCTCCTGCAGGAGCTCGGCGAGCTCATGGGGCTCCAGGCCGAGCGTCAGCCGCCGCAGCCGCCGCGTCAGCAGCGCCGCCCCCGCCACGCCGAGCGCCAGCGCCGCCAGGGTGTACAGGCCTGCCACCGCCACGATCCCCCGCCAGCGCGTCTGGATGTCGTCCAGGTCGATGCCGACGCTGACGATGCCGATCACCTGGCCGGTCTGATCGCGTAGTGGCACCTTGGCCCTGGCGGAGTCGCCGAGCGTGCCCCGCTGGACGGTCACCACGTCGCGACCGGCCAACGCCTCAGAAGGATCGGTGCTCACCCGGTGCCCCACCTCGCCCGGGATCGGGTGTGACAGGCGTATGCCGTCCTTGTCGGTGACGACGACGAAGAGCACGTGGGTGCTGAGGCGCACCGACTCTGCCCGCGCCTGGACCACGCCGTCCGGATCGTGCCGGCCGGTGCGAGGGTCGACCCGGCTCGCGGCCTCCACGATGTCCTGGTCCGTGGCGACGGAATGCGCGACAGCGAGGGCTCGCTCGCCGTACTGCGTGGTCAGCTCACCATCCAGCTGCCAGCCGAAGACGAACAGCCCGACACTCACCACAAGCGTGATCACGACGACCTGCAACAGCAGCGTCTGGCGCGCGAAACTCAACCGCGGGCGAAGCATGCCACGACGGTACGGCGGCACACGACCCGCCGCGAACGGCCCCCAGAACGAGTGGCGGCGCTACCCGTCCGGGCGCCACGCAGCCGTCGGCTACGGCGACATCACCCCGCCGGCGGCGGAACAGGGCGCGTCTCTTTCAGCGAACCTTCAGGACGGCGGGCCTACGTTCCACGGCATTCTGCGGATTCGACGCCTACGTCGCCGTCATGAGGGAGAGCTGTGTCCGTAACCACCAACAGGCCCGTGGCTCCAGGCGGGTGGCAGACCAAGGTGCCCGCGATCACCGCCACATTCTGGGTCATCAAGGTGCTGTCCACGACGATCGGGGAGACCGTCGCGGACTACCTCGCCGTGAGCGTCGGCCTCGGACCAGCGGTGACCGACGCGATCATGCTCGCCCTGCTGGTGACCGCGCTGGTCGTGCAGTTCCGCACCCGCAGGTACACGCCCTGGATCTATTGGCTCTGTGTGGTGCTGGTGAGCATCGTCGGCACCCAGATCACCGACTTCTTCACCGACATCCTGGGCGTGCCGCTCCATCTCAGCACCGCCGTGTTCGCGGTCCTGCTGGCGGCGGTGTTCGCGATCTGGTACCGGCAGGAACGCACGCTTGCCATCGCCTCCATCAACACGCCTCGCCGCGAGGGCTTCTACTGGGCGGCGATCCTGACCACGTTCGCGCTCGGGACCGCCGCGGGCGACTTCGCCACCGAGGCGCTCAACCTCGGCTTCCGCAACGGCACGTTGCTCTTCGGCGGGCTGATTCTGGCGACGTGGATCGCGTTCCGGCTCGGCGCCGGGCAGGTGTTGACGTTCTGGATCGCCTACGTGCTCACCCGGCCGCTCGGGGCATCGCTCGGCGATCTGCTCACCCAGGACAAGGACCTCGGCGGGCTGGCCCTCGGCGCGAGCGTCACCAGTCTGCTGTTCCTGGCGGCCATCCTCGTGCTCGTCGTCCGCGAGCAGCTCCTGGTCGGCCGCCACGGAGTCGCCGAGAAGAACGCCGGACCGAGCGGCGGCCGCGGCCAGGACCACGCCTGGGCCGGTGTCTGCGCCCTGGCGGTCGTCGTGGCCGGGTTCGGGCTCAGCCTGGTGCAGGGATCGTCGCCGGGCACGGAACCGCAGGCCGACGCCGCCCAGACCACGGCCACCGGGGCGAGCGCGTCCGCCCCGGTGGCCCAACTCGTACACCCGACGACCAGGCTCGGCAACCTCAGCAAGTTCGCGGCAATCGTGTCCGACGTCCAGGACAAGGTCACCTCGAACGACCTCGCGGGCGCGAAGACCCGCGTCAAGGACCTCGAGGTGGCTTGGGACAACGCCGAGGCAGGGCTCAAGCCGCGGGACGCCACCAGGTGGCACGAGGTCGACGACCGGATCGACGCCGCGCTCACCGTCCTGCGCGCGGCGCATCCCACCCAAACCGCCTGCGCGTCTGCGGTGGCCGACCTGATGAAGACGCTGAACACCTTCGACGGGGTCTGACGGGGGCGGCAGTCTGCCGACTGCGGGTCCGCACCGACTGATGCGGACCCGCTCACGCACGACCCGTCGGTCATGCCGCCGACGTACAGCCGTTGCGGCCGTAGAGACGCGCCCCGCTCAGGCGGGCGGGGTGTAGGCCGGGAGGTTGGCCGCCACCAGGTGCTGCTCGAAGGTGAAGACGTTCGGGTCGCGGGCGTCGATGGTGGCGCTCACCCAGTGGTTCTGGGCCTCGCCGAAGGTGGTCACCCTGGTGAAGTTCTCCACCACGTTCGGTCCCGCCAGACCGGCCGCGTTCGTCGTCGCGTAGTCGGTGAGGGGCTTGTCCGTCTCGAAGCTGTGGCTGTCGCCGTTGACCAGGACCACCCGGCCGTTGAAGGTCGTGGTCTGCAGGAACAGTTCCCTCTTGGTGTCCGCGTAGTGGGTCAGCACCGCGGTCGGGTCCCACATGTCCGCCTGCGTGATGATCATGACGCCCTTGCTGCGGGCGGCCTTGGCGGCCGCGAAACCGGCGCGCAGCCATTCGAGGTTCGCGGCGTTGCGGGCCGCGTACTCGGCCTGCCCCTGCTCGGCCGGGCCGTTCTTGCCGCCGTCGGCGAAGTTGTTGTCACTGCCGGGGATGTTGACGGTGATGAACGTGACCGGGCCGCGCGTCCAGCGGGCGTTCTCTGGATAGGCAGCGCTCTGCTGGATCACGCTCATCGGGCGCCGGCCCTGGCTGAGGTTCGTGGTGAAGAAGATCGAGCGCAGGTACGCGAGCCGGTCGCTGGAGTCCGACACCAGGCCGCCGACGGTGCTCGGGCGGTCGCAGTCGGTCCACTCGTTGTCGCCGGGGGTGTAGACCACCGGCGCCTGGAACTGCCCGAAGAGACCCTTCGCGTCCTTGTACACGTCCGGGTGGGCGGCGTCGGCGACCGCCTTGTCCGGAGTCGGGTTGCCCGGGTTGGTCGGGTGCGGGTCGGCGTAGCAGGGCTCGCTGCCGTTCTTGATGTCGCCGTCGAAGACCGAGAAGGCGAGGTGGCTCGCGTTCATGTCGGCGACGACGTTGCCGATGTGGGACCGGCCGTAGTCGCCGTACGGCATGTCGCCGAACAGGCCCACGTCGAACGTGTCGCCGTGGCCGCGGTCGTCGTGACCGCCGTCGGCGATCGCCGGCGACGGGCCGCCGCCCGTCAGGACCACGCCCAGGATCAGGGCGGCGCCGGCCGCGGTCAGGCCGAGGGACAGTTTGGTACGCATCGCGACTCCTCCGGGAACGATCTGCCCCCGGAGTGTCGTCCGCCTCGGTTACGCCCCGGCGGCACTCGACCAATACTCCTACAACTTGTAGGTTAACGGCGGGCGGCCCGGGCGGCCGCTCCCCTGTGGTTACGAGACCAGGCCGCGGCGGAACGCCTCGGCGACCGCGCCGGCCCGGTCGCGTACCCCGAGCTTGTCGTAGATGTGCAGCAGGTGGGTCTTGATGCTCGCCTCGCTGATGAGCAGGCCGGCGGCCGCCTCGCGGTTGCTGGCGCCGTCGGCGATGAGCTTGAGCACCTGCAGCTCGCGCTGGCTCAGCGTGCCCGACACCGGGCGGCGGACCCGGCCCATCAGCCGCCCGGCCACCGCCGGCGCCAGCACCGACTCGCCCCGCGCGGCGGAGCGCACCGCGCGCAGCAGGTCCTCCACGGGGGCGTCCTTCAACAGGTACCCGGTGGCGCCGGCCTCGATGGCGGGCAGCACGTCGTGGTCGGTGTCGAACGTGGTCAGCACCAGCACCCGGACCTCCGGTGCCCGCTGCCGCAGCCGCCGGATCGCCTCGGCGCCGTCCACCACCGGCATGCGCAGGTCCATGAGCACGACGTCCGGCCGCAGCTCGACGGCCCGCTCGACCGCCGCGGCGCCGTCGCCGGCGACGCCGACGACCTCGAACTCGGCGGTGCCGGCGAACGCGCCCCGCAGCCCGTCGCGCACGATCGGATGGTCGTCGACGATGAGCAGGCGGATGGGCGGGGTCACGTCGGCCTCGTTTCCGGGGTCAGGGCCGGCACGGTGACGTTGAGGGTGGTGCCGTCGCCGGGTTCGCTTTCGATGGTGAGGGTGCCCTGCACGCGCTCCGCCCGCTGGCGCACGCCGTGCAGGCCGAAGCCGCTGCCGTCCGCGCCGCCGCCGGGTGGCACCGCCGCCGGGTCGAAGCCGGCGCCGTCGTCGCGCACGTCGAGCATCACCACGTCGTCAAGATAGGACAGCGTGACGGCCACCCGGGCGGCGCCGGCGTGCTTGGCCACGTTGGCCAGCGCCTCCTGCGCGGCGCGGAACAGCGTGACCTCGATCTCGGTGTGCAGCGTGCGCGCCTCGCCGGTGGTCTCCAGCTGCACCGGCACGCCCGAGGTCCGCGACCACCGCGCGGCGAGGTCGGCGACGGCGTCGGGCAGCCGGACGTCCTCCAGCTCCTGCGGGCCGAGCGCGGCGACCGAGCGGCGGGCCGCGGCCAGGCTCTCCCGGGCCAGCGTGTGGACCTGGTCGACGTGGTGGCGCCACAGCCGCGGGTCGTCGCGGACCCGCTCGGCGGCCTGCAGCTGCGTGATGATGCCGGTCAGCCCCTGGGCGAGGGTGTCGTGGATCTCGCGGGCCATCCGCTGCCGCTCGTGGTGGATGCCGGCCTCGCGGGCCTGCTCGAGCAGCTGCGCGTGCAGGCCCGCGTTCTCGGCGAGCGCGGTCCGCAGCTGCGCCACCGCCCGGTGGCGCTGCTCGGTCTCGTCGCTGAAGCGGTACCCGAGATAGCCGAACCAGCCGATGAGGAACGTCTGCAGGGCCACGATCAGCACCACCATCGTGGCCCACTCCGGGGTGTCGGGCACGCCGCCCGGCAGCACGTTGACCAGGCAGGAGGTCAGGAAGATGCTGACGAACGCCCACCGCGGCGGCAGCACCTCGTAGGCCTGCACGAAGCCGATGGTGCCGAAGACGAAGAAGGCCGGCTGCCAGGACATCAGTGCCGCCGCCAGGGCCAGCTGCCCGCCGACGTACAGCAGCATCGGGCCGGTCCGCTGCGTCCACGACGGCGGGCGCAGGGTGTACATACCCAGCGCCCAGGCGGCGGTCACCGCGACCAGGGCCACGGTGACCAGCCGGTCGCCCGCGCTCTGGCCCGGGCTCAGCAGGACCAGCACCGCCGACACGCCGAGCAGGATGTACGGCAGGGGCACCAGGAGCCGCCGCAGGCGCAGCCGCGACTCCGACGTCTCGGGCAGCTCGGCCGGCACGCTCGTCATGCCCCTACCCCACCGTAGATTTACTCCCAGCGGAAGCATCGGATCGCGAGCAGCGCGGCGAGCACCGCGTAGGCGGCCAGCACCGCGACGGCCTGGCCGGACGGCCAGCCGCCGTCCGTGGTGTCGCGCAGCCCCTGGACCGCCGCGCCGAGCGGGGTGAAGTCGCTGACGCGCACCAGCTTGTCCGGCATCACCTCGCGCGGCACCCACAGGCCGGCGAAGAACATCAGCGGGAAGAACAGCGCGGTGCCGATGCCGCTCGCCGCACGGCTGGAGGGCGTCACCGCGCCGACGAGCAGGCCCAGCCCGAACATCGCCGCCGCGGTGAGCAGGAACACCAACCCGAGCCCGAGGACCTGTCCCGGCGGGCGCACGTCGAAGGCGAGGCCGGCCACCACGTACAGCACCAGCAGCGTGGCGACGGCGAGCAGTGCCTGCACCGCGACCTGGGCGGCGAGCACCCGCCCCGGGCCGACCGGCGTCGTGGCCAGCCGGCGCAGCACGCCCTTCTCCCGGTACTGCCCGAGGAACAGCGGCGTCACGAACAGCGCCATGGCGGCCAGGCCCATGATCGCGATGATCGGCACGTACAGGTCGATGACGCGCAGCCCGTCCAGCGCCGGATCTGCGCGGCGGAACGGCGGAACGCTGCCCAATGCCACGAGGAGCACCACGGGGAAGGCGGTGCACCAGATGTAGGCGCTCGGTTCGCGCAGGAACAGCCGCAGCTCTGCCGTGGTCATTCGGTACAGTGCTGACACCTCAGGCTCCCCGCTCGTCCGGTTGCGTCTCGGCCTGGCGCCCGGTCAGCGCCAGGAATGCGTCGTCCAGACCGGACTGCTCCACCCGCAGCTCGGCGGCGATGATCTGGTTGCGGGCCAGCACGGCGGTCACGGCGTGCACCAGGTTGCCGGTGCCGGTCACGATCACCTGCGGGCCCTGCCGGGTCACGCCGGTGACCTCGGGCAGCTCGGTGAGCAGCCGGTCGTCCAGCGGGCTCGCCGGGCGGAACCGCATCCGCTGCGGCGCGTCGACCTTGGAGACGAGCCCGGCCGGGGAGTCGAGCGCGACGACCCGGCCGGCGTCGATGAGCGCCACCCTGTCGCAGAGCCGCTCGGCCTCGTCCATGAGGTGGGTGACGAGCACGACGGTCACGCCGCGCGAGCGGACCTGCTCGACCACGTCCCAGGCGTCGCGGCGGGCCTGCGGGTCCAGGCCCGTGGTCAGCTCGTCGAGCACCGCCACCCGCGGGTTGCCGACGAGCGCGAGCGCGATCGACACCCGCTGCTTCTGCCCGCCGGAGAGCTTGCCGAAGCGGGTGCGTCGCTGCTCGGACAGGCCGAGGTCGGACAGCAGCGCCTCCCAGTCGGCCGGGTCGCGGTAGAAGCTCGAGTACAGCCGTAGTGCCTCGGCGACGGTGATCCGGTCGGGCAGGTGACTCTCCTGCAACTGCATGCCCAGCTGGTGCCGCAGCTCGCCCCCGTCGCGGCGCGGATCCAGCCCCAGCACGCTGATCGTGCCGCCGTCGGGCCGACGCAGCCCGGCGATGCACTCGACCGTGGTGGTCTTGCCCGCGCCGTTCGGGCCGAGGATCCCGAAGATCTCGCCCTCCCGCACGGCGAACGAGACGCCGTCGACCACGTCGCGCTCACCGTACCGCTTCCGCAGGTCGGTGACTGTGATGATGTCCACGCCCTTCAGCCTGCGCCACGGCGCGCCGCGGCGGATCGACCGCGCGACACCTCAGTCGGTGGGCCTCCGTATCAACCGATCGGTGGATGCGCTCAACCGTCCGGTGACGTGCTTCCACACCGCTTCCACGGCCTTTGCACCGGGCTTGCACCGCGGCTCGGCAGGGTGTTCCACAGAGGTAGCACGGTGCTCCTCGGGTATGTCAGGAGGCTCGGATGAGGGGAATCGTCGAGGGCATGGGCGGCCGGTTGCTGGCCATGTTCGTGCCCAAGATCAGTGCGTCGGCGGGCTGTGGCAGCTGGCCGTCGTGCTGGCAGTGCATCAGCCGGTGCGGGCGGGCGCTGCCCTGCGACGCCTGCACCGTCGGGGAGATCGACAAGCCCGGTGAATGGATCCTGTGCAAGGGCTGCTGATCAGCTGAGGCCGCGGGGCGGCTGACCGCTGCCGCCGTGCGGCTTCCCGTCTCCGGCCGAGGTCGCGACGCCGGTGCTCCGACGTGGAATCCACGGTCGGAGACGGGTGGTCGGGCCTCGGCCGGGGCGGCCGGGCGCCTACGAGTCGAAGCGAAGGGATCTCCGATGCACTATCTGGCCATCACCGTGCGCTGCGCGATCGGGCTGGTGTTCCTGGCGTCCTCGGTCGGCAAGTTGTGGGGACGGGGCGCGTTCCCCGCGTTCGTCGCCTCCCTGCGCGGCGTCGGCCTGCTGCCGCGACGCCTGGTCCGGCCGGCCGCGATCGTCCTGGTGGTGGCGGAGGGCGTGCTGTGCGCGGCGCTGGCGGTGCCCACGGGGCTCGTCCCCGGCCTCGCGCTGGTCGGTGCGGCCCTGCTGCTGGGCGTCTTCACGGTGGGGGTGGCGGTCGCGGTACGACGGGGGACCGCGAGCACCTGCCGCTGCTTCGGCGCCTCCACCGAGCGGCTCGGCCGCCGGCACGTCGTCCGCAACATACTGCTCACCGGTCTGGCGACGGGGGGAGCCGCCGCGGCGTTCGCGGCGGCTGCGTCACCATCCGGCTCCCTCCGGCCGGCGGGGCTGCTGCTCGCCGGCTTCGCCGGCCTGCTGCTGGGCTTCCTGGCCACCAGATTCGACGACCTGGCGGCCGTGTTCCGCGGGGTCGAGCACGATCCGCGACTCACCACTACGTTTAGGAGCAACAGATGACCGTTCTTGTCGCGGCCGTTCTGGTCGTTGGCCTGCTCAGCACGGTGAACTTCCTGCTCACGTTCGGTGTGCTCAAGCGTCTGCGGGAGCACACGGCGCTGCTGTCCAACGATGCCGGGCCCTCCGCCGAGCTGGGCATCGCCGACCCGGTGGGCGACTTCGCCGCGGTCGACACCGATGGCGTGCCGGTACGCCGCGAGCTGCTGCGTGGGGAGACCTTCGTGGCCTTCGTCTCCACGTCCTGCGACTCCTGCCGGGAGAAGCTGCCCGAACTCGTCGAGCACGCCCGGCGGGTGCCCGGCGGCCGGGATCAGGTGCTCGCCGTCGTCGCCGACGGAGCCGGCGACGCCGACGGGTTCGCCGAGCGGCTCGCCGCGGTGGCGCGGGTCGTGGTCGAGCCGAAGGGCGGTCCCCTCAGCAACGCGTTCCGGGCCTTCACCTACCCCACCATGATGTGGGTAGGCCCGGACGACGCCGGCCGGGTGGTCCGGATCAAGCAGACGGCGCCGGCCCCGGCATGACCGGGTGGCGGACACGGCGGGGCGGCGTCGAGGCGCCGCCACCGGCGCGGTCGGCACGGCGGATCCGCACGGCCTGCCTGCTCGTCGGCCGCGCCGCCCCGGTGACCCTGCTGGGGTACGTCGTGCTCACGCTCGGCGCCGGTGCGCTGCCCGTACTGATGGCGTGGCTGACCAAGGGAATCCTGGACGGGCTCGCCGGCGACGCGGCGCCGAGGACCCTGACCCAGCTCGGGGTGGCGCTCGCCGTCGCCGGCATGGTGGCGGGATCGGCGCCGCAGCTCACCCAGTTCCTGCGGGCGGAGCTGGACCGGTCGGTCGGCCTGCTCGCGCAGGAACGGCTGTTCACGGCGGTCGACCGTTTCGTCGGCCTCGACCGGTTCGAGGACCCCCAGTTCCTGGACCGGCTCCGGCTCGCCCAGCAGACCGGTGGCAGCACCCCGAGCCAGGTCGTGGACGGTGTGCTGGGCACCGCCCGGACGGCGGTCACCGTCACCGGCTTCCTCGGGTCGCTCTACCTGTTCAGCCCGATGCTGGCCGTGCTGGTGCTGGCGTCGGCGGTGCCGATGCTCACGACCGAGATGCTGCTCGCCCGCTACCGGGCCGGGATGCAGTGGCGGATCGGGCCGGCGGAGCGCCGCGAGTTCTTCTACAGCCAGCTGCTCTCCACCGCCGCGGCGGCGAAGGAGGTGCGGCTGTTCGGCACCGGCGGCCACCTGCGGGCCCGGATGCTGGCCGACCGCCGGACGGTCAACCGGGCCAAGCACCTCAACGACCGCCGCGAGCTGGTGGCGCAGGTCAGCCTGGCGCTCGTGGCCGCGGTCGTCGCCGGCGTCGGCCTGCTGTGGGCGGTCCGCGCCGCGGCGGCCGGCCGGATCACGGTCGGTGACGTCACCGTCTTCGTCGCAGCGGTCGCCGGTGTACAGAACGCGCTGGCCTCACTGGCCGCGGAGATCGCCCGCGCGCACCACGCGTTGCTGATGTTCGACCACTACGTGGCGGTGACGACGAGCCCGCCCGACCTGCCCGTCACCTCCGACGCACCGCCGGTCGATCAGCTGCGGCGGGGCATCGAGCTGCGGGACGTGTGGTTCCGGTACTCCGCCGGGACGCCGTGGGTCCTGCGTGGGGTGAACCTGTGGATCCCGGCCGGCGCCACCCTCGCGGTCGTCGGGCTCAACGGCGCCGGCAAGTCGACGCTGGTCAAGCTGTTGTGCCGGTTCCACGACCCCAGCCGTGGCCAGGTGCTCTGGGACGGGGTGGACATCCGCGAGGTCGACCCGGTCCAGCTGCGGCGCCGCATCGGCGCCGTCTTCCAGGACTACATGCACTACGACCTGACCGCGGCGGAGAACATCGCGCTGGGTGATCTCACCGCCCTACCTGACCGGGAGCGGATCACCGCCGCCGCCCGTGCCGCCGGCGTCCACGACGTGCTGACCGCGCTGCCGCACGGGTATGACACCCTGCTGTCCCGGATCTTCTACCAGGAAGCGGACAAGCAGGACCCGACCACCGGCGTGGTCCTCTCGGGTGGCCAGTGGCAACGGCTGGCGCTCGCCCGCGCCTTCCTGCGGGACCGGCCGGACCTGCTGATCCTCGACGAGCCCTCGGCCGGGCTGGACGCCGCGGCCGAGCACGAGATCCATCACCGCCTGCTGCGGTACCGCGCGGGCCGCACCAGCGTGCTGATCTCGCACCGGCTGGGCGCCCTCCGCGACGCCGACCTGATCGTCGTCATCGCCGACGGCGGCGTGACGGAGCGAGGCACGCACGATTCCCTGATGGCGGCCGGCGGCACCTACCGCAGGCTGTTCGACCTGCAGGCGTCCGGCTACGGCGAACACGCCGAGGGCGCGCTGACGACGGAGGCGAGATGATCGTGTGGATGCTGATCTACGGGGTGTCGGCGGCCCTGGCCGGCGCGGTCCTGCTCGGACGGTGCCTGGCACGTCGTCTCGTCGCGGTGACCGTGCACGGCGCCAGCATGGAGCCGACGTACCGCGACGGCGACCGGGTGCTGGTCCGGCGGGGCGGCACGCCGGCCGTGGGACAGGTGGTGGTCGTGGAGTACCCGTCCCTCGACGGCACGTGGCACTTGCCGCTGCTGCCCGACGGCGCCCCGGCGGACGAGGTGGGCCGGCGCCGGTGGCTGATCAAGAGGGTGGCGGCGGTGCCCGGCGATCCGGTGCCCCGAGACCGGGTGCCGGCGCTGGCCGGGGAGCGGGTGCCGCCGGGCATGGTCGTGCTCCTGGGCGACAATCCGGGCTCGAGCTTCGACTCGCGGCGGATGGGCTACTTCTCCGGCGCGCGGGTGCTGGGCGCGGTGCTCAACGCCCGTCGCTCGCCCTCGACCTGACCGGCGGCCGCCAGCCTGGTCCGGGTGCCGCACAGCTCCAGCTTGGCCCGCACGGCCTCGGCGCCGTCGGTGCGCAGCTCGGTCATGATCGCGTACGCCCGTCCCCAACTGACCGCGGCGGCCGTCATGTCACCCAGGGCGTGGTGGCAGTCACCGAGATGCGCCAGGGCCTCGGCTTCCTTGAAGCGGTGCCCGACGTTCAGGCCCAGTGCCTGCTCGTAGCATTCGACGGCGATGATGTACTCGCCCAGGTGCTGGTAGGCGTAGCCGAGGGTGTCCCAGGTGTTCACGGCCCCGGCGTCGTCGCCCAGTTCGGCGTGCAGGGACAGCGCCTGCCGGCAGTATCCGATGGCCTGCCGGTAGTCGCCGACCTGCGCGAGATCCCAACCGACCGCGTTCAGTGCCCGGGCCTGCCCGCCGCGGTCTCCGCCCCGCGTGAACAGGTCGAGCGCGACCTGGTCGTGGTGTGCCGCCGCCCGCCGGTCCCCCTGCAGCTCACACAGCCAGCCGAGGCTCAGGTGGATGTACGCCTGGCCGTTCGGATCCGCGGCATCGGCGAGGTCGGTCAGCGCCCGGTGAAGCTGGAACCGCGCCTGTTCCGGCCGCCCGAGCCCGGCGAGCGCGTGGGAGAGCTCCCTGCGGCACTGGGCCTGCGCCGGCCGGTCATCGAGGCGGGTCGCCGCCGACAGGGCCAGGGACTGGGTGGTCAGCACGTCGTGCCAGTAGCTGCCCCGGCCGAGGTACGTCGCCGTCGCCCAGGCCAGCTGCCAGGCGTGCCGGTCGAGACCGGCCTGGGCGGCGCAACCGACCATGGCGATCAGCATCTGGTGCTCCGCGGTGAACCAGGCGAGGGGGTCGACCTCCGCGATGTCCTCGGGCGTCACGCCCTCCTCCGGTGCGGCCATCGCCACCGGTTGCCGGTGCGGCATCAGCGCCCTGTCCCCCGCGACGGCGGAATGCAGGTAATGGTCCAGCATCCTGCGCCGTGCGGCATCCCGCTCGGGCTCGGCCTCGCTCAGTTCACCCGCGTACGCCCGGAGCAGATCGTGCATGACGTACCGGCCCGGCACCCGTTCCCCGGTCAGGTGGGCACCGGTCAGCTCGGCGAGCAGGGCGTTGGCCGCGCGCCGGCCCACCCCGGCCACACTGGCCGCCGAGGCGGCGGTGAACTCCGGGCCGGGATGCAGGCCGAGCAGCCGGAACAGCCGGGCCGCCGCCGGGGTCAGCGCCCGGTAGGACCAGGAGAACACGGCGCGGACGTCCACCGACGAGTCGCTGTCGGCGAGCCGGTCCAGCACGCCGGCCCCGGCCAGGTCATCGGCGAGGGCCTGGAGGGTGAACTGGGGGTTGGCGGCGGCCCTGGCGGCCGCGATGGACAGGGCCAGCGGGAGTCCCGCACAGAGCTGGGCGATCTCGGAGACGGCCTCGGGTTCCTTCCCGGCGCGGTCGGCGCCGATCCGGTCGCCGACCAGCTGGCCGGCCTCCTCCTCGTCCAGCAGGCCCAGCGTGAGCGGGTGGGCGCCGTCGACGGCGATCAGGGACGACATCCGGTTCCGGCTGGTCACCACCGTCACGCACGTGGTCGAGGCGGGAAGCAGCGGCCGGACCTGGTCGGCGTCGTGAGCGTTGTCGAGGACGATCAGGATCCGGCGGTCCCGCAGGTGGGCCTGGTACCTGGCCATCTGCGCGTTGAGGTTGGCCGGGATCTGCTCCGGTGCCACGCCGAGCGCCTCGAGGAAGACGCGCAGCACCTCGGTCGGCGCCAGCGCCGCGGCACTGGCGTCGAAGCCGCGGAGGTTGGCGTAGAGCTGCCCGTCGGGGAACCGTGGGGCCAGCCGGTGGGCCAGCCGCAGACTCGCACTCGTCTTGCCGACCCCGGCCGGACCGAGGACCAGCAGCACCGCCGACCGCGGCTCGTCGCGGCCGACCAGCCGGTCCTCCGCGGTGGACAGTTCCTGCGCCCGGCCGACGAAACGCGGCAGGTCCGGCGGCAGCATCCGGGGCACCGAGGACCGGCCGGCCGGCCCGCCTGCCGGTTGCCGCACCTCCCGCCGCAGGATGTCGCGCTGCAGGCGGTGCAGCTCCGGCGCGTCGATGCCCCGGCCACCCAGCAGCGCCAGACCGTGCCGGCACACCTCCGCCGCCTCGTCGGTCCGGCCGTCGCGGTACAGGGTGAGGGCGAGCATGCAGCGCAGGCCCTCGTCGTACGGGTCGGCGGCCACCGCGCCGATCAGGTCGCCGATCGCCTCGGCGTGCCGCCCCGACTCGTTGACCGCCTCCGCGTAGGCGAGCAGTGCCGCACGGTGCACTGCTCTCAGGCGGGCGATCTCGACCAACGCGAAGGGTCTGTCGGCGAGGTCGGCGTACGGCTCGCCGTGCCAGTCGTCGAGCGCGGTACGCAGGACCGCGACGGCCCGGTCGGTCTGCTCGGCGTCGCCGAGCGCCAGCAGCCGGCGGCTCTCCCGGACCGACTCCTCGAACCGGACGGCGTCGACGCACGCCGGCTCCAGGTCCAGCCGGTACCCCGCCGCGGTCCCGTGGCCGGCCGTGGCGATGAGCCCCTTGCCGCGCTGCCCCCGCTCACCGGGTTCGAGGGCGCGCCGCAGGTGGGCGACGTGGCTGCGGAGGGTGGCCCGCGCGGCGTCCGACACGTCGTCGCCGGCCAGCAGCGTCGCCAGCCGCCGGCTCGGCACCGGCTTGCCCAGCTCCAGCAGCAGGATGGCGAGCAGCGTGGTGAGCTGCGGCCCCAGCGGGACCAGGACACCGTCCCGGCGGAGCTGCACGGGGCCCAGGACGGAGACGTCGATCCGTCCACCCGCGACCTGCTCGCTCACCGGCACGCGCCCGGGTCACCGAGAGCGGGTCCGGCCGGGACCGCCGCGCCTGTGGCTACCCGGGTACGCAGCAGATCCACCTCAGCCATAGTCGCTGGTTGATTCAGGTGATTTGCATTGTATAGGCGCTGTTCGACCACCGGCACCATGCCGCCGACCGGCTCCCGCCACGAACCGCCGGCCGTCGCCGTCTCCGGTCAGCTCGAACATCGCGGCGTCGACGGGCACGCGCCGCAGGAGGGCTTCTGCCGCACCGTCATCCAATGTGGACGGTACGGCGACATGGTCCAGCGCAACTGCGCCGCGTTTCCCAGTGCTGACCTAACCACGACATCAACCGCAGGACCAATGCGGCGTTGACAACGCCGGACTACAACCTGGCGGTGACCCGTGCAGGTTGCCGCGGCGGACGCCGATCTCCGGGTGCCTATGCTCCCTGGCATGTCTGGATCTTCCGAACTGCCCCGTCTGCTGGCGGCCCTTCCTGATGCGCTCGCCGCTGCGGGCGTCGTACTCCCCGAGGGCCGCCTGGTGCACGGCAACGAGGGCGAAGACGATCAGCCGACCATGTGGGTCAGCGACGGTCCCGCCACAAGGCAGTTGTGGACCGCGTTACGTGCCGCGCATGAGAAGTCCGGCCTGTGGCCACTGCTGCTCGACCACCTCCGCGGTGACACCGCCCGCCCGTGGGACGACGGCGAGCTGTGGCCGGCCGACATGTCCGACCCCGGCGCGTGGGACGCGCAGGCCTTGATGGCCGGCTGGTGGGCCGACCACACCAGCATCGACGACAGTGACAACCTGTCGCCGGCCGAGCGTCTCGCCGTCACCGCTCCATACGGGCAGCGCTGGCCGGGTCTCGCCGCGCCGCAACCGGTCGGCGACGATCCTGACCTGCACGCCGACGAGTGCGTGAGCGTCATGCTGGCCGGCAACCCCGGGCTGCGGCTCGGCCTGGTCGCCACCGCCCGTGGCACCGACTCCATCACCGCAGCCGGATGGCAAGGCCCGGCGAACTACGACAACGACACGGCGAAGCTCTCGGCCGTACTGCGCTCCTGGGAACACCGGTTCGCCACACGCGTCATCGGCGTCGGGTTCGCCGAGCTGTACCTGAGCGTCGCAGCTCCACCGACCGACCACGCCGCCGCCCTCACCATCGCGGCGGAGCACTTCGCGTTCTGTCCCGACAACGTCTGGCAGGGCAGCGCACCGGACTTCACCACCTACGCCAGCCGACTCATCGATGCGCCCATCTGGTCATTCTGGTGGGACTGAGGCTCCGCCGCCGGCACTGGGTGGCTTGCGACCCCCAGCGGTGAACGCACCACCCCGCTCGGCCGTCCGAGCGAAGAACGCCGCGCATGGCAGCCTCCGGCACCGCCCACCGAGGAGCCGACCTGATCGTGGACGCGCCGGCAACGTGGCGTGGACCGGCGACGGTTAACTGTTGACAAACTTAACTGATTGACGTTCCCTGATGGGAAGGTCGACGCCGGTGGGCGGACCGGTCGTCAACGGATGACTCACGTCTGCCGAAGGAGCAACATGACCCTCCGAAGAAGACTGGCGGTCCTGGCGGCCGCCCTCCTCACCGCCCCGCTGTTCACCGTGATCCTCTCGGCCACGCCGGCCAGCGCTCACGGCTGGGTCACCAGCCCACCGAGCCGCCAGGACCAGTGCGCCACCGGTGTCGTCGCGAACTGCGGCTCCATCCAGTACGAACCGCAGAGCGTCGAGGCGCCCAAGGGCTCCCGCAACTGCAGCGGCGGGAGCAGCTACACGGTGCTCGACCAGGACAACAAGGGCTGGCGCGTCACGAACATCAGCAGCTCGCAGACGTTCACCTGGCGCAACACCGCCATGCACCGCACGCTCAACTGGCAGTACTACGTCGACGGCAACCTGCACCAGACGTTCACGAACGGCAACGCGCAGCCGCCGCAGATCGTCAACCACAACGTCACCGGGCTGCCCAGCGGACGGCACAAGATCCTCGCCGTCTGGAACATCTACGACACGGCGATGGCGTTCTACGCCTGCGTCGACGTCAACGTGGGTAGCGGTGGTGGCGGCGGTGGCACCACCCCGCCCCCGCCGCCGACCGGCGACTGCGGCGCGGCGTGGAGCGCCTCGGCCGTCTACACCGGCGGCATGACCGTCTCGCACAAGAGTCGCAAGTACACCGCGCGCTGGTGGACCCAGGGCGAGGAGCCGGGCACCACCGGGGAGTGGGGCGTCTGGCAGGACAACGGCGCCTGCTGATCCGGCACACGTACTGATGAAGAACAGGCCGTCCGGCCCGGGGCATCCCGGGCCGGACGGTTCCGAGCACCCGATCGAGCGGAGCCCTCGCCGATGAACCTGCGCAGCCAGAACGTCGTGGCCGTTGTCGCGGTGGCCGCGGTTGTCGCCGGTCTCGGCCTGGCGGCGTGTTCCGGCCCGTCGCCCAATTCCGGACCTGCGCCCGCCGCGGCGCCGGCCTCCGCCGGTAGCGACCACCAGCACGCCGCCGGCGGACCGGTGGGATCCGGCGCGCCGGGCGGGACGGTCGTCGTGCACGCCGCCGACGAGTTGCGCGCCACGCTGACGCAGCTCGTGCCGAAGTTCGAGGAGGCATTCCCGGGTGTCCGGGTCGCGGTGGAGTACGGCCGCGGCTCCGAGCACGCCGGGCACATCCTCGCCGGCGCGCCGGTCGACGTGTTCGTGTCCGCGGACGCGGTCGCCACCACCCAGGTCACGGCCGGGCACGCCCGCGGTGAGCCCGCCGTCGTCGCCCGCGACCCGATCGTCATCGCCGTCGCGCCGAGCGCCGGGATCGCCGGTCTCGCCGACCTTCCCGGCAGGCGGGTGGCGTTGTGCGCCGAGACCACTCCGTGCGGCCGGGTGAGCCGCGCCGCGCTCACGGCCGCCGCCGTCGACGTGCGCCCCGTCTCCGTCGATCCGGACCCGGCCACCGCGCTGACACGGGTCCGCTCGGGTGCCGCCGACGCCGCGCTCGTCTACCGCACCGACGTCGTCGCGTCCGGCAACGACCTGCGTGCCCTCGACTTCTCCCAGGCGCTGCTCATAGCCGACCAGTACACCGCCATCAAGGTCTCGACCGGCCCCAACACGGTCGGCGCTGACGCGTTCGTGGCGTTCCTCGGCTCCGCCCTGGCCCGGCACATCTTCGCCGACGCCGGCCTGTCACCCACCTGACGTACGGATGAGCAAGCAGGAAAGTAACCGCCTCTTACATTTAACAGTGTTAACTGATAGTTTCCTCGCCATCGATCCATCGATGGCGAGGAGTCCAATGAGCTCTCAACGTCGTAAGTTCGCACTGGCAGCGGGCATGGCCGCCACCGTCATGACGGCAATCGTGCTCGTCCCCACGCTCCAGGCACAGGCCGGCAGCGCCGCCGTCCAGGCCGCCTGCACCGCCCCGGTCTGGGCTGAAGGCAACACCTACACAGTCGGCACCCAGGTCACGTACCAGGGCCACACGTACCGGGCGCTGCAGACCCACACCGCCTACCCCGGGACCGGCTGGACCCCGTCCACCACGCCGTCGCTGTGGACAGACCTCGGCACGTGCACCGGAGGCGGCGGCCCGACCACTCCCCCGCCGACCACGCCGGCCGGCACGCCGTCTGCTCCCGGTAACTTCCGGGTGACCGCGACCACGAACACCAGCTTCACCCTCGCCTGGAACGCCTCGACCGGCACCGTCACCGGCTACCGCGTCTACGAGGGCAGCACCGTGCGGGCCACCGTCACCGGCACCTCCACCACCGTGTCCGGGCTGACCGCCGGCTCCACCCACACGTACACCGTGAAGGCCTACAACAACGTCGGCGAGTCCGCGGCGTCCAACAGCATCACCGCCACCACCACCGGCGGCACCACCACCCCGTCCGGCATGCAGGCCGCCCCCTACCTCTACCAGTGGGGCGACCCGCCGAACCCGCAGACGATCCAGTCCGCCACCGGCATCCGCTGGTTCACCCTCGCGTTCGTCCTGTCCGGCGGCGGCTGCACCCCCGCCTGGGACGGCAGCCGCCCCCTCACCGGCGGCGTCGACCAGACCGTCATCAACCAGGTCCGCGCCGGCGGCGGCGACGTCATCCCGTCCTTCGGCGGCTGGAGCGGCAACAAACTCGGCCCGAACTGCTCCACCCCACAGGCACTGGCCGCCGCCTACCAGACCGTCATCAACACGTACAACCTCAAAGCCATCGACATCGACATCGAGAACACCGACGAGTTCGAGAACGACACCGTCCGCAACCGGATCGTCGACGCCCTCAAGATCGTCAAGCAGAACAACCCGAACCTGAAGACCATCATCACGTTCGGCACCGCCACCACCGGCCCCGGCTACTACGCCCAGCAGCTCATCAACCGGGCCGCGTCCACCGGCGCCAACATCGACGTCTTCACCATCATGCCGTTCGACTTCGGCGGCGGCGCCAACATGTACAACAGCACCGTCAGCGCCTCCGAAGGCCTCAAAACCATGCTCAAGACCGCGTTCGGCTGGACCGACGACCAGGCCTACCGGCACATGGGCATCTCTGGCATGAACGGCCTGTCCGACCAGCAGGAACTGACGTCGGTCGCGTACTGGCAGCAGATCCGCGACTGGGCCCAGTCCAAGCACCTCGCCCGGCTCGCCTTCTGGTCCGTCAACCGCGACCGCCCCTGCCCCGGCGGCGGCGTCGTCTCCAACTGCAGCGGCATCGCCCAGAACAACTGGCAGTTCACCCAGATCACCGCCACGTTCACCGGGTAAGCACACCGCTTCAAGTAGGAGGGCTGGTCCTACAGGGCCAGCCCTCTTACTGTCGGCTTCCGCCCGTTCGTGCAGTGCGATCACGGGAGGCGGACATGCTGCGGGAGTCGGAGAGCGGCCTGCCGACCGACCAGATCGCCCGGCGTCTCTCGCTGTCCGGCGCGACCGTGCGCAACTACCTGTCGAACGCCATCAGCAAGGTGGGCGCCCACAACCGCATCGACGCCGCCCGCATCGCCCGCGACGCCGGCTGGCTGTGAGCGCCTCGCCGTTCGTACGGGCTCACCGCTCCGGTCAGGTTCGGCGATCGGGCCTGCTGGTGTGTACGGCGTCGAATGCCTCGGCGACCTGGTCGGCGAGGGTGACCGCGACGAGCCGGGCCTGGAGCGGCACGGCGTGGCCAGGGGTGGGGGTGAGCATGAACCGCCCGTAGTACACGCCGTCCGCGCAGACCCTGAGTTCGACGTCCGCATCCGGTAGCTCGCCTGCGTGCGACGACGAGTGAACGGGTTTCGGTGTGATGCTGCCGTCGGGTTCGAGCCGCGGTGGACGGCCGAGCAGGAGTCCCTCCTCGAATCGGCATCCGCGCAAGTGCATCAGGTCGACCAGCTCGGGGCGGACCTGGTTGACGACCTGGTTGGGGGCGGCGCCGGACTGGACCAGCTGCGTCGTCCGGTGAATCCAGGACAGCTGGTCGGCGTCGGTGACGGTGATGAGGTGCAGGCGATGGGCCCGCGCGGCCAGCTGCGACACCGCCAGGCCGACGACGAGCAGGAGGATCGCCGTGAGGACGTCGGTGTTCGCGGCGATGGTGAACCGCTCGTACGGCTCGGTCAGGAAGTAGTCGAACCACACCGCGGCGGACAAGGCCGCCAGCGCGCCGGCCAGGCGGTTGCCGATGGCGGCCACCGCAACGACAGCCACCACCAGGACCAGCGCCATGTTCGCGCCGGAGATCGCGGTGCGGAAGGGGATCAGGACTCCGGCGACGGCCAGCGGCCCGAAGATCGCCGCCGCGAGCGCGATCCGTTCCCGGCTGAGGGAGCTGAACATCGTGCACCGCCTGCCTCTTCGCCCAGCGGTAACCGCCTCCAGCGCACGTCTCCCGGCTGGGCGACGTACCGACGCGGCTGGGAGTTGTCTGTGATCTGCCGGCAGCGGGTTTGTCGCCGGTCCGGCGGTGGTATCGGCAGCCTTGGTCCAAGTGAGGAGGGGCCATGAAATTCCATCGGATCGGACTCGCACTCAGCACTGCTGTGCTCGCCGGAGTCGGCGCGATGGGCGTGCCGGCAATGGCGGGCGCCCAACCCAGCCCGGCGGCCCCGGGCGGCGGCACGGAGACCGTGGCGCCGAGCCCGGGCTCGACGGCCTGCGCGCAGGGTCACCGGCACGCGGGCATGCTCAGGGACGTCGAGCACGGCGAGGGTGTCGTCCATACCAAGCAGGGACAGGTGAACGTGGCAATGCAGAACGGCACGCTCACCGCCGTCTCGGCGTCGTCGGTCACCGTGAAGTCGGCCGACGGATGGACCAGGACGTGGACCATGGGCGACAACCTGCGGGTCGTCGAGCATCGGCACACCCTGCAGCCCGGCGCCCTGACGACCGGCACGAAGATCACCATCGCCGGCACCACCAGCGGCACCGGCACCAGCGAGACCTACACCGCCCGGATCATCCGGTTGCACGAGCACACCGGCATGCAGCCGTCGCCGGGCGCGACGCCATCGCCATCCGGCATGTAGCGCCACCGTCGAGCCGGCCTGAGGCCACCTTCCGGGGTGGCCCGGGCCCGGTGACGTTGCCGGGGTTCGTGTCCGGCTGTGTGGGAGGTAGCACGAGGTAGCGCGAAGTAGGTGGAGCGCCGATGGACGATCGGGCCTTCGCCGGCATCCTGTCCCGCCGGCAGGAACTGGCGGAGTTGGGCGTGTTCCTGCTGCTGCTCGTGCCGCCGCTGGTGCTGTCGTACTTCGCGGCCGGGCAGGCCGCCGTGCCGTTCACCCTGCTGGCCAGTGCGACGATCGCGCGCGACGCGGGCCTCGTCGCGTTGATCCTGCTGCTGCTCGCCCGTGCCCGGCAACCGGTCGCGGTCATCGGCTGGACCGGCCGTGCCGCCTGGCGGGAGGTCGCCTGGGGGGTCGCCCTGACGGTGCCGGTCCTGGTCGGGGCGCAAATTCTGGACGCCGTCCTGCGTGGCGCGGGCCTGTCCGGGCCGCGGCCGTCCAGCGCGAGCTTGCAGCCCGCACCCGGGGTCGGACAGCTGCTCCTCGCCGTGGCGCTGGTCGCGGTGGTCGCCGTCGCCGAGGAGACGGTCTTCCGCGGGTACCTGATCCTGCGGATCGCCGGTGTCCTCCGCAGCCGTACGTTGGCGGTGCTGCTGTCCTCCGTGATCTTCTCCGTCGGGCACGGATACGAAGGCAGCGCGGGAGTCCTGACCGTGGGTGCGACCGGTCTGGCCCTCGCCGCCGTGTACGTCTGGCGGCACAGTCTGGTGGCGCCGATGGTGATGCACTTCCTGCTGGACTTCCTCGCGATCGTGGTGGCACCCCTGCTGCTCCGCTGAGGCGGCGCGACGATGAGCCGGTGAACGCTTCGTATGCTGGGATGGTGGGGTGTCACCCGGATCTCGCGGTGGAAACCCGGGGCCTGACCCGGCGGTTCGGGGAGCTGCTCGCGGTCGATCATCTGGATCTGCTGGTCCCGCAGGGCATGGTGTTCGGCCTGCTGGGACGCAACGGCGCCGGCAAGACCACGACGATCAAGATGTTGACCACGCTGCTGGCCCCGACCGAGGGCACGGCCAGGATCGCCGGCTTCGACATCGGCACGCAGCCGGCGCGGGTACGCCGCCTGGTGGGCTACGTGCCGCAGCTGCTCTCCGCGGACGGTGCCCTGACCGCGTTGGAGAATCTGCTCGTCTTCGCCCGCCTGTACCACATTCCCCGGGCGCAGCGGCGGACGCGCATCGATGCGGCGCTGGCGTCGGTGGGGCTGCAGGACGCGGCGCACAAGCTGGTCCGCGACTTCTCCGGCGGGATGATCCGCAGGCTCGAGATCGTCCAGTCGATGCTGCACCGTCCAGCGGTGCTGTTCCTGGACGAACCCACGATCGGGCTCGACCCGGTCGCCCGTCACGGCATCTGGGAGCAACTGCGCAACCTGATCGCGCAGGAAGGCACGACTCTGTTCCTCACCACACACGACATGGAGGAGGCAGACGAACTGTGCGGCCAGGTGGCGATCATGCACCGCGGCACGGTGGTCGTGCACGGGACCCCTGAGGAACTGAAGGCCCGGCTGGGCGCGCACGCGAACCTGGATGACGTCTTCGTCGCGTACAGCGCGGCGACCGAGGAGACGGAGGAAGGAGCGCTCCGCGATGTCCAACGGACCCGGCGCACCGCACGGCGCCTCGGCTGAACGCCAGTTCTCGTTCCCGCAACAGGCGGCGCTGCGGCGCCTGGCCGTGCCGCTGCTGTTCGCTCAGGACACCGCCACGATCGTCGACGTCGAGATCCGCAAGCTGCGCCACGACCCGGTCGAGCTGCTGACCCGAGCGGTCCAGCCGGTGCTGTGGCTGCTCGTGTTCGGCAAGGTGATCGCCCACGCCCGGGCGATCCCGACCGGGGACCTGCCGTACCTCGACTTCCTGGCACCGGGGATCCTGGCCCAGAGCACCCTGTTCGTCGCGATCTTCTACGGCATCGCCGTGATCTGGGAACGCGACCTCGGGGTGCTGAACAAGTTCCTGGTCAGCCCCGCCTCCAGGGCGTCACTCGTGCTCGGCAAGGCGCTCTCGGCCGGGGTACGGGCCCTCGCCCAGGCCGCCATCGTCTACCTGATCGCGGCCGCGCTGGGCGTGAACCTGGCGTTCGCCCTGGCGCCGCTGGCCGGCGTCGTCGTCGCGCTGGTCCTGGGCGCGGCGGTGTTCGCCACCTTCTCGCTGATCATCGCCTGCCTGGTCAAGACCCGCGAACGGTTCATGGGCATCGGGCAGATCCTCACCATGCCGCTGTTCTTCGCCTCCAACGCCATCTACCCCATCGCCATCATGCCCACCGCGCTGCAGTGGCTGGCCAAGGCCAACCCGCTCACGTACCAGACGGACATCCTGCGCACCCTCATGCTGCAAGGCGGCACCAGCGCCTTCGGGCTGCCGCTGGACTTCGCCGTGCTGACCGGGACGCTCCTGGTCCTTGTCGCGGTGGCGGCGCACCTCTATCCCCGAGTCGTGCTCTGACGATGCCGGTTCCTCGCCGGGGTCCTTCCTGAGGCGCCGGTCTGTAAGGTGTGGCGAATGGGTTGGGAGGCGCTCGGGCAGTGGGGTGACGACGTCGCTCGCATCGAGCGGCTCGCTGGCGGCGTCGCCAACGACGTGTGGAGCGTGCGTGTCGACGGGCAGCTCGCGGTCGGGCGGCTCGGCCGCCGCAGCGACGCCGATCTCGCGTGGGAGACCGAACTGCTCCGGCACCTCGACCGTGAAGGTCTGACCGTGCCGGTGCCGATCCCGACCACGGACGGCCGGTTGTTCGCCGATGGTCTGGTCGTGATGACCTACCTGGAAGGTGGACCGCCCGAGACGCAGGCCGACTGGCGTCGCGTGGCCGAAGCGCTCCGCGAGCTGCACCGGTTGACGCGGGGCTGGCCGCAGCGCCCCGGTTGGCGGTCGTCGACCGACCTCCTGCACGCCGAGACCGGGACGAAGGTCGACCTCGGCGCGATGCCCGTCGAGGGCGTCGCCCGGTGCCGGGCGGCGTGGGCGCGGCTCGCCGGACGTCAGACCTGCGTCGTGCACGGCGACCCCAACCCTCGCAACGTCCGCATGACCGCTGATCAGGTCGCGCTGATCGACTGGGACGAGGCGCACGTCGACGTGCCTGACCTCGACCTCGCGCTGCCCGACAACGCCGCCGGCCTCGACGACGATGCGTACGACATCGCCGCGCAGGCATCGGCCGCATGGGAGGCCGCCGTCTGCTGGGACGACGAGTACTCAATCAAGCGGCTCGCCGAAGTCCGAGCGGTCTGACGCGGCGATCAGGCCCCGGCGTGGCCGGCGCCGACCTGTCGTACCTGCCCCGCGGCGGGACGAACGCCGGCCCCGGTCACGGGCACCTGAGCAGCTCCTGCAGTTGCGGAAGCCGGCCGAACAGGTCGGGGAGGCCACGCACACCGTTGCGCGCGGACCCGTGCGACAGCGCGAGCTCGGGGCCGGTGCTCACCTCGACACCGGCGAGGCAGCGCAGGATGTTCCACCTGATGTGCCCGAGCCAGCCGCCGATCATGAACACGAACCAGCTCGGACCCCACGGCGGCAGCGCTCCGCCTCCCGCGACGTAGCCGTCGAGGACCGAGCGGAAGACGGCGGGCTGGATGGCGTCGAAGCCGGGTCCCTTCGCGATGCTCAGCGCGGTGGAGCCGAGCTCGCCGGCCAGGTCGAGCATCCCCGAGAGCTCCCAGTCGAGCACCACCGGCCGGCCCCCGTGTGAGAGCAGGTTCCACGGTTGGATGTCCCGGTGGGTCAACACGACGGGGCCCGGTCGCTCGCAGGTGTCGACGAAGTGGGCGATCGCGAGGAACGTCTCGACCTGGGAGGCGAGTTCGCCGGCCCAGGGCTGCCGGGTCGCCGTCGCCCGCTCGGCGAGCTCGGGCCAGTCCCGTGCCGTCGGCTCCTCGATCGAGACGTCGGTCCACGCGACGTCGAGCGCGTGGATGCGAGCGAGGATCTCACCGACCTCGAACGCGTACGCCGCCGGCACCGGTGCTTCGGGCACCGTCTCGCCCTCGGCCCACCGGTGGACGAGCGTGTCGTGACCCGCCGAGATCGGCTCCGGCATCGGGATGCCGGCGGCGAACGCCGCCCGCTCGAACCTGAACACGTCCTCGACGCGGTACGCCGTGCGGCGGTCGACGAGGTTCAGCTCCTTCACCGCGAACGACCCCTGGTCGGTGTCGAGCCGGTACATCCGGTTGGCGTAGCCGCCGTGGACACGGATCATCGGACCGATCGGCGCGCCGAGATGTGAAAGATCCACCCCGAGCACTCTAGGACTGGCAGTTCGTCGATGCACCCGCCTTACCGGCCGGTGCATCGGTAGGGGTTGACCGTGCGGCGCACCCGGGGGGGTGGGCTGCGCCGCATGGCCACGTGCTGATTCGCCGAGGGGGGATTGGCGAACCGGTGCAAGCACAATCCAGCTGACTGTACAGCGGCCCTGGATGGTTGACCAGACGGTCACGCCACCTGGGCCAGCGACCGGCACCGCACGCCGGTGGACGGGGTGGTTCAGGGGGTGACCCGCGGCGCCCGGACCGCCACGGGGCCGAGCGTCCGGTGCGTGGCCGCCCTACCATCGAATCGTTGCCTCCGCTCGACCGGTTCCGTCCGATCCACCCACGGGACCGTTGGAGAAGGGGACCCATGATGCAGGCACGCTTGGCGGCGTGGCTGGTACGGCTGGGTCCGCCGCCCCTCGCCGCAGGGATCGCGGTCGGCGTCGGGTTCATCGTCGTGGAGACGCTGTTGGTCTACCCGCTCCGGCACCTCGCCGCCGTGGAGGCCGTGGCCATCGTCTACCTGCCCGGTGTGCTCGTCGTCTCCACCGTGTGGGGCTTGTGGCTGGGCGTGGCGACGTCGATCGTCAGCACGCTCGCGTTCGACTTCTTCTACACCCCGCCGTTCTGGCATTTCGAGACGGAGGACTGGCGGGACTGGCTCGGGCTCTCCGTGTACCTCATGGTGGCCGGGGTCGCCAGCTCGGTGGCGCAGCTGGCCCGCTCGGGGGCGATCGAGACCATCAAGCGGCGCCGGGAGAGCGACGCGGTCGCCGAGCTGACCCGGCTCATCCTCGGCGCCGACGATGTCCGAGCGGTCCTCCCGGCGGCCTCCGCCCGGATCGCGGAGGCCATGCGCCTGCCGTACGCGGCGATCGAGCTCGACACCGTCCCGCCGTACGAGGGCCGGGTGCAGCTGCCGCTGCACCCGGGCGCGCTCGTCGTGTCCGCGGATCTGCCGGAGCGTGTCATGGGGCGCCTGCGCGACAGTGTGGTGCCCGGGCTGGCGACCGTGTTACGGGCCGGCAGGTCGCTGCAGGCGAGCCGGACGGAGCTGCAGGCGCTGCTCACGCAACAGGCGGCGCTGCGGCGGGTGGCGGAGCTCGTGGCCCACGGCGTCGCTCCCGCCAAGCTGGTCGCCGCGGTCGCCGCCGAGGCGGCTGAGCTGTTCAACGCGGACGCCGTCCGGGTGCTGCGCCGGGAAGGCCCCAGCATGGTGAGCGTCGTCGCCGAGTGGAGCAGAAGGCCGGGGGTCCAGGTGCTGCTGGGCCAGCGGCTCGACAGCTCGGGCGGGGTCGCGGACCTGGTGCTGCGCGACGCCCGTCCGGCTCGTCTGGACTCCTACCAGGACAGCAGCGGCCTGGTCGTCGACATCACCCGTTCCGAGGGCTTCCGCGCCTCCGTCGGCGCGCCGATCATCGTCGACGGCCAGGTCTGGGGTGTCCTCATCGGCCACTGGGGCCAGGGCCCACCACCATCCGGCACCGAGCACGAGCTCGCCCAGTTCACCGATCTCGTCGCGACCGCGATCGCCAACACCGAGAGCCGGACGGAGCTCACCGCGTCACGGGTCCGGCTCGTCTTCGCCGCGGACGAGGCCCGCCGCGGCATCGAACGCCAACTCCACGACCACGTGCAGCAGCGGCTCATCTCGCTCGGGCTCGAGTTGCGCATCTCCGAGGCACTGATCCCAGAGGATCTCGGCGAGCTGCGGTCCCGGCTGTCCGACACCACCGCGGGGCTGAACGGCGCCTTCGAGGCCCTCCAGCGGATCGTCCGCGGCATCCACCCGTCGCTGCTCTCCCAGGGCGGGCTCGTCCCCGCGGTCAAGGCGCTCGCTCGCCGCTGCCCGGTCCCGGTGACGGTCCGCGGCGGGCCGCACCGTCGCCTGCCCGACTTCGTCGAGGTCGCCGCCTACCACGTGGTCTCCGAGGCGCTCGCCGACTCGGCCGAGCACGCCGGCACCTCGGCGATCGAGGTCGAGCTCGACATCATCGAGGATTCGGCGACGGACGCGACCATGCAGGGCGAGGTCCTCAGCGTGACCATCCGCGACGACAGTGCCGGCAGCCCCGACCCGGGTCCGGGCCTGGCCGACGTGCGCGACCGCGTCGAGGCACTCGGCGGCACGCTGACGCTGACCAGCCCCGCCAGCCGCGGCACGACCGTCAACGCGCGGCTGCCGATGGGCGGCCGCGACCGTCAGGATTCGGAGGCCGGCTGGTCGTTCGGTGGCACCTGAAGCGACCGGCACCCCGGCACGACCGGCGCGTCACTGACCGGGGTGGCAGTCCGCGGCCGTGAGGGGAATTTCGACGCTGAGACGGGTGCCGGCGCCGCGCGGGCTGTACAGGGTGATGCGGCCGCCGAGCGCCTCGGCGCGGTCTTTGAGGCCGAGCAGGCCGGTGCCGTGGGTGAAGTCGGCGCCGCCGATGCCGTCGTCCTGGACGCTGACACGCAGGGCGGGGTCCGTGGTGACGGTGATGGCGATGCTCGAGGCGTGGGCGTGTTTCGCCGCGTTGGTGAGTGACTCGGCGACGATGTAGTAGGCGCTGACCTCGATGGGTTCCGGGAGCCGTCCCACCGTCTGGAGGTTGAGCTCGACGGGGATCGGTGAGCGGCGGGCGAGTGACCGCAGCGCCGGACGGAGCCCACCGGCGGTGAGGATCGACGGATGGATGCCGTGCGCGGTCTCGCGGAGCTCGTTGGCGGCGGTCGTGGCCGTGGTGACGGCTTGTTCGAGTTGCTGGGCGACCGTGTCGAGGTCGGGTGGGAGCGTCGCCTGGGTCGCGCGCAGCTGCAGGGCGAGCGCGACGAGGCGTTGCTGGGCGCCGTCGTGCAGGTCGCGTTCGATGCGCCGGCGCGTCTGGTCGGCGGTGGCGACGATGCGGGCGCGGGACGTGGTGAGTTCCGTGCGGCTCTCGGCGTTGGCGATCGCGGTCGCCACGAGCTCGGTGAAGTCGGCCAGGCGGCGTTCGGTGTCCTGGGGCAGCCGGTGGCGCCGGGATCCGACGCCGATGGCGCCCCAGAGCGCGCCCTCGACCGCGATCGGGCTGGCGACCGCGCAGCGGCACGGAATGGGAAGGTCCGCCCAGTCGGGCCGGCCCGCGTCGCGGCGGGCCGCCCGGCCGGTGGCCTGGACCGATGCCAGCACCGACTCGGCGTCGAGTTTGGCACGTGCGGCCGGTGATGGGTCTTCGTGCGGGAAGCCGCCCATGGCGGTCGCCTCGCCGTCCGGCTCGAACCGGACGATCGCCGTCCTGTCGGCGCCGAAGAGGGCCGCGACCTCCTCGGCCACCGCGGTGAAGACGGGGCCGGGGCCGACGCCGTGGGCGACGAGGGTGGCGACGCGTCGCAGGGCGGCCTGCTCGTTGGCGATGCGGCGGTGCTCGGCGTAGAGGTGGGCGTTGTCGAGGGACACGGCGAGTTGACCGGCGATGAGCTCGACGGCGTCGAGCCGTTCGGTGGTGAACGCGCCGCGGATGAGGCGGTTCTCCAGCAGGAGCACGGCGCGCAGCGTGCCGCGGCCGACGATCGGCACGGCGAGCAGGGAGCAGCAGGTGATGTCGGTGAAGTACGGGTCGCGGGAGAAGCGGTCGTCGCGGGTGACGTCGTCGACGACGAGCGGGGCAGGTATCCGTTGGGCGTATCGCAGGACGGACAGTGGCGCGAGCTGTTCGTGGCCGGTGCCGGCGACGGGGGTGACGCGCCCGGGCGTAGGCAGGAACCACTCGCCTTGGTCGTCGCTGCGCATGAGGAGACTGACACCGGTGGCGCCGCCTATCGCGCTGAGGACCTTGACCAGGCGGGTGTGGAGCCCGTCGATACTGGTTTCGGAGCTGAGCGCCTGGGAGGCGGACAGGATGCCGAGCAGGTCGATCGTTCCGGTCGTGACGGTGGCGCGGCGGCGGGACAGGTCGGCCGCCGGGCCGACGCTCGGATCAGGTTGGAGCCGCAGTTTCGGGTAGGCCCAGTCCAGTTGGGTGACCTTCGCGGTGGCGCCCCAGTCGAGGTAGTCGTGGCGGGCCTCGACGAGCAGGCCGTAGCCGGCGCGTTCGACGCCGTGGTCGAGGAGAAACCGGGCCGCGCGTTCGGAGATCAGGGCGCGGTGCCATGGGCGCTGCTGCTCGATGACGTGGCGCAGCGCGGCGTCGAAGGCGAGGACGGCGGCGCGGAAGTCACCGACCGCCCAGGCCCGCTCAGCCTCGAGCAGCCGCAGCAGGTGCTGGAAGTTGACCTGCACGTCCCTGGCACGGGCGGCCATCCAGCGCACCTCCTCATCCAGTGCCCGCAGCGGGCCGTCCCGCTCTGCCCCGGCGGCGGCGCGGACCTGCCCGGCGAGCGCCAGCCCGTGCAGCAGGTGGACCAGGGCCGCGGTGTAGACGCCCGGGGACGCCGGCAGCAGCGGCGTCGCCGCCGTGGCGTGCCGGGTCAGGCCGGCCGGATCACCGAAGACGGCGGCGGCGAGCGCGCGGGTCGCGTGCGCGTGGAGCTCGGCCAGCGGGTTGTCGGCGTACCTGTCCGCCGGGAGTGCCCGACCGGCCCTGCTGGACCGGTCGCCGCGCAGCACGCCGGCCAGCCACCGGTAGCTGTCGAGCGTCTCGCGGATGTGCGCGCCGCCGGTCTGCTGCGCGAAGGCCAGCCCGGCGTCCACCTCGGCCAGGCAGGTGTCCAGCGGCGCGCAGTCCAGCAGTGCCCCGCTGACCACGAAGTACGTGTGCAGGGCGTTGGCCAGCTCGCCCCCGGTGATCAGCCCCTCCCGGGCCTGCCGGGCCTCCTCGACGGTGCGTTCGACCGGTTCGGACCAGCAGCCCACCAGGGAGGACAGGAAGCGCACCTGGGAGGTCTCGGGTTCGTAGCCGCGCGCCTCACCCAGTGCCAGGACCCGCCGCATCACCCGCCACCCGGCGGCGTAGTCGCTGAAGGTCGCCATGGCGGTGAAGGCGGTGTGGCTGGCCGGGCCGAGCAGCGGGCGGGCGGGGCCGTGCTCGATCCAGATCCGCAGCGACTCCAGACTCAACCAGTCGAACGTGGCCTGGTCGGCGGCGAAGTAGACCGCCCCCAGGATCGCGCTGATCACCCGGGCCACGGCGAGCAGCGTCGGATCGGTGAGGTCCGGGCGGGCCAGCTCATCGGCGTCTTCGGTGTGCTCCAGCCACCGGTACAGCAGGGTGATCTGGCGGTCGACCTCCTCGGCGAGCCGGTCCGCGGCCGGGACGGCGAGGCCGAGCTCACGCAGCGACTCCAGGCCCAGCGTGATCGCCTCCCGGCTGCGGTTGCGGTGCATCAGGCTGCGCGCCTGCACCACCGTCGCGTCCACCCGGCCCAGGGCCGTGGGACACAGCCCCGCGATCGTGCGGTACTCCTCGTCCGCCTCCTCCAGGCGGCCCACGCTGTACAGGGCGCGGTGGCGTGTGGTGCTGACCTCGACGAGCGTGGTGACGTCGCCGGGATCGACGAGCGGCACCGCGGCGGCCAGCAGCGCGTTGACCAGGATGTAGTCGCCGATCAAGGCCGCCTGGCCGGCGGCTCGCCGCAGCAGGCCCACCACCCGCCTGCGCTCCGCGGCATCCTCGACGGCGTCGATCACCGGCAGGTACTGCTCGGCCGCCGCCGCGAACAACTCCGGCACGCACGCCAGCCGCCGCGCCATGTCCAGCTGCAACGCGCCCCGACGCCCGGGCGCCAGCCCGCGCAGGACCCCGTCGCGGATCCGGTCGTGACGAAACCGCACGCCCTGATGCGCACCGGGCTCCACCACCAGAAGCCCCTCGGCGAGCGCCGGCGCCAGCCGCTGTTCCAGCACGCCCGCCGGTACGCCGGTGGCGGCCTGCAACAGGCTCAGCTCACCCCGCCCGCCGAGGCACGCCATCGCCTCCACCACCCGCCGCGTCGGCCCGGGGACCGCCGCGACACCCGCCGCCGGCAACCCGGCGACCTCCGACCGGCCCAGCCGGGCCCGCACGGCCCCCGGGTCCCACCGCCACCCGGCAGCGGTCGCGGTCAGCGCACCGTCGCGCCGCAGCGAGTTGAGCAGCTCCACCGTCTCGTACGGATTGCCGGACACAAACGGGTCGATCAGCCGCACCAGGCCGGCCGCCTCGGCCCGCGGCACGCGGAGCATGTCCGCGACGATGGCGACCGTGCCGGGGACAGGCAGGTCGACCAGCCGCAGGTGCCGCACCCCCGCCTGGTCCCGCCACCGCGCCAGCGGCGCCGCCAGCGGATGGGCCGCGTCCACCTCACCGTCCCGGTAGGCGGCCACCAGCAACAGGCCCTCGACCGGCTCCTCGCTCAGCATGAGGTCGACCATGCCCAGCGGCGTGCGCCCCGCCCACTGCAGGTCGTCGGCGAACACCACCATCGGCCGCTTGCGCGAGGCGACCGCCCGCAACGCCTCCACCGACGTGCGCTGCACCCGTGTCTGCGCGGTCAGCGGATCGCCCGGATCGGGCGGCACCCCCAGCAGCGCCGCGAACTCCGGCACCACCGCGGCCAGCTGGCCGGCGTTCGACCCCGCCGCGCGCAGAATCCGCTCGCGGACCTCGGCCAGTTCCTCCTCCGGCTCGGCCAGCAACAGCTGACCCAGCCCACGAAACGCCTGATGCAGTGCGTCGAACTCCAGGTCGCGCCGGTACTGGTCGAACTTGCCCCGCACGAACCAGCCGTCGCCGCCGGTCACCACCGGGCGCAGTGCATCGACGAGCGACGTCTTCCCGACCCCCGGCGCGCCGCTGACCAGCACCCCACGGCACCGGCCGGCCAGCGCCTCCTCGAACGCCGCGGCCAGCGTCGCCACCTCCGCGTCGCGTCCCACCAGGCGCGACGGCGGCATCAGCCGCAGCGGCACGTCACGCTCGCCGACCCGCAGCCCGGCCGCCGCCGGGCCGGCGTCGCGCAGCCGCTCCAGGTCGTACACCAGGCCGTCGGCCGTCTGATACCGGTTGCCCGGCTCCTTCTCCAGCAGGTGCATGACGATCTCGGACAACGGCTCCGGCAGGGCCGGGTTCACCCGAGCCGGCGGCACCGGCACCCGCGCGAGATGATCGTGTGTCAGTCGCAGCGGGTCGCCGGAGCCGAACGGCGGCTCGCCCGTCGCCAGCTCGTACAGCGTCGCACCCAACGCGTAGAGGTCGGCCCGCTGATCCACCGGCCAGCCGGTGCGCCCGGTCTGCTCCGGCGCCAGGTACGCCAGCGTCCCCACGATCTCGCTGTGGTGGGTGAACTCCGGCCGGATCTGCGCCAACGACGACGCCAGGGCGAAGTCGACCAGGCACGGCGCACCGTCCCGGCAGACCAGGACGTTCGCCGGCGTGATGTCGCGGTGCAGCACACCCCGGCGGTGCATCCCCGCCACCGCGCGGGCCAGCCCCGTCGCCACCGCGATCAGGTCCGCGACCGCCATGGGCTTCGCCAACGCACTCAGACTCGTGCCGCCGACGTCGGCCATGCTGACCGCCCCCGGACACCATGGCGTATCCGCCACCTGGACGACGCCCCGGACACCGCGCAGGCGCTCGAGGATCGCCACCTCGTGCTGCACCCGCCGCGCCGCACCCGGCCCCAGCGGCTCCTTGCGGATGACGACGCGCCCACCGACCGACACCCGACTGATCCGCGTGCGCTCACTCTCGTGGAGGACGTGGTCAGGTGGAAGCCTGCCCGGCAGCACTTCGCCTGCTCCCATCCGACACCTCCGCGGACGGTCTGATCCCCACCTCTACCGTACTGATGCCCACTTTCCGGGCGAGGGGACGCCCACACCCTGGGCCGCGACGCGATCTGCGGTGACCGCCGACACGCCGCACGGTGTACCCCAGGGGGTATCCTGAACGGCAAAGCGTGGTGAGGAGCGGGCATGCAGATCGACCAGGACGCCCTCGGCGACGTCATCAAGCGGCTGCGGCGCGCCGAGGGCCAGGTCCGCGGCGTCATCGCGATGATCGAGGACGGCCGGGACTGCGCGGAGGTGGTCACCCAGCTCGCGGCCGTGTCGCGGGCGCTCGACCGGGCCGGCTTCAAAATCATCGCCACCGGGCTGCGGCAGTGTGTCACCGCGGAGGCGGACGACCGGGAGCCGGCGATCGACGTCGCCCAGCTGGAGAAGCTGTTCCTGTCCCTGGCCTGACGACGCGACCTCAGCCGGCGGCCGGGTGGAGCAGGGTCTGGGTCACCACGAACGCCGCGATGACGAAGACGAGGTAGGCGAACCAGCGGCGCAGCCGGTCGGCGGGCAGCCGGGTGGCGACGCGGGCGGCGGCCAGCGAGCCGACGATCGCCGCGGCGGTGAAACCAGCCGCGATCCTGTAGTCGATGGTGGTGTCGCCGGCGTGCGCGACGAACCCAGCCACCGAGTTGATCACGATGATGACCAGGGACGTGCCGACCGCCGCGGTCATCGGCAGGCCGAGCAGCAGGACGAGGGCGGGGATGATGAGGAACCCGCCGCCGACGCCGAACAGGCCGGTGAGGAACCCGACGGCGACGCCGGCACCGACGGACTTGGGCAGGCAGCCGCGCCAGTTCACCCCGCCGCTGGGCAGGGCGCAGTCCCCGCCCTCGCCGCCCTGCCGGCGCAGCATCCGTATCCCGGCGGCGACCATCATGACCGCGAACCCGATCAGCACGATCCGAGGGTCGAGCAGCCGGTTGACCGCAGCGCCTGCGAACGTCGACACCGCGCCGGCGGCGCCGAACACGGCGGCGATGCGCCGGCGCACCTGTCCGGCACGCAGCCGGGGCAGCACGGCGGCGGCCGAGGAGAGCCCGACCACGAGCAGGGAGGTCGGCACCGCCGCGCGCAGCGGCAGTCCGACGCCGTAGACGAGGGCCGGCACGGCCAGGATCGAGCCGCCGCCGCCGAGCAGGCCGAGCAGGATGCCGATCACGGCGCCCAGGCCGAGTGCCGCGATCATCGTGAGCTCCTCTCTGCGGGATCGGCAGGTCGCCGGCGGCGCCTCGCGGGGTGTGCCCGCCGCTCTCGCCGGTACGGCCGGCCGCGGCGGTGGCCGCTCTCGTGGCGGTCACGGCCGGTCGGCGGCCAACGACCTGATGACGCTGTCCAGGTCGGTGCGAGGGCCTCGGTTGTAGGGCAGCTTGGCCAGCAGCATCCCCATCACGCAGGTGCCCGACAGCGCGGCGACGGTCAGCCCGGCGCCGACGAGACCGGCGATCCACTTCACCGGCGCCGCCACCACGCTGAGCAGGACCGCGACGAGCACGATCGAGCCGGCGACCAGCCGGACCTGGCGTTCGAGGTCCCATCGGGCCCGGCCGCGGCGAACCGGCCCGCCGGAGGCCTGCCAGGCGGTCATCCCGCCGTCGAGCACACGCAGGTTGGGCAGCCCGGCCGCGGCGAGGGCCTGTTCGGCCTGGCCGGCCCGCTGTCCGGAACGGCAGACCAGCACGACCTGTTCGTCGAGGTGGGCGAGCAGTTCGTCGCGGTGCTCGCGGAGCAGGTCGAGGGGGACGTTGTAGGAGCCGGGGATGTGGGCGGTCTCGAACTCGCCCGGGGTGCGCACGTCGATGAGGCGGGGCGTGCCGCCGGATTCCACGAGGTGGCGCAGGTCGTCGACGGGCAGGGTGGAGGTGCTGGCCACGATCAGATGTCTTCCTTGTCGGTGGTGACGGTGGGCAGGCCTGCCGCGGCGGCCTGCGCGTAGGCGTCGTCGATGTGCACGACGCGGCGGCCGGCGCGGACCAGCAGGCTGGTCGCTGCCGCCGCCCGGTAGCCGGAGCCGCAGTGCACCCAGATCACCCCGTCAGGCACGGCGTCGAGGCGGTGCGGCAGGTCGGGCAGCGGGATGTGCGCCGCGCCGTCGATGTGGCCGGCGCGCCACTCGTTGCTCATACGCACGTCGAGCACGACGTCGGGAGCGGGCAGTCCGTGCGGGGGACGGCCGTCGCGGGCGGCGGCCAGGTCGGCGAAGGTGGCGGTGGTCAGCTCGCCCAGCCGCGAGGCGTCGCCGCCGGCCAGCTGCCGCGGGGTGCCGGTGGCCGCGGCGGCGGGGCGGTCGATGCCGATCCGGGCCAGTTCCCGCTGTGCGGCGGCGACCTGCTCCGGTGACTCCCCGAGCAGGGTGATCGGGGCGCCCCAAGGGGCCAGCCAGCCCAGCCAGGTGGACATCGGCCCGTCCAGGCCGAAGCTCAGCGTGCCGGTCAGGTGCTGGCGGGCGAACGCCTTGCGCGAGCGCAGGTCCACCACCCACTCCCCCGCGGCGATCCGGGCACGCAGCTCGTCGGCGCTCGCGGGCCGTACGGGGGTCAGGTCGATCGCGTCGGCGCCGTCGGCGTTGCGGGCGCCCATGTGGGCGTAGTACGTGGGGTAGGCGTCCAGCCCGGCAAGGGTCGTGGTGACGAAGTCGTCGGCCTCCAGCCGCAGCACCGGGTTGGCGGACCGCTCCCTGCCGATGGTGGACTCCGACGCGTCGGACTGGGTGGCCGAGCAGAAGCTGCCGAACCCGTGCGTGGGCCACACCTGCGCACCGTCGGGCAGCAGGTCGGCCAGCCGGCGGGCGGAGGCGTGCTGATGCCGGGCCAGGGTGTGGGCGTGCTCCTTGCCGAGCAGGTCGGTCCGGCCGGTGGTACCGAACAGCAACGATCCGCCGGTGAACACCCCGACGGGTCCGGTCGGGCCGTGCAGCACGTACGACAGGTGGTGGAACGTGTGTCCCGGCGTTGCCACCACGGCCAGCCGCAACCGCCCGGACACGGTGATCTCGTCGCCGTCGGTAACCGCCACCCGGTGGAAGGCCACCGCGTCGGCCGCCGCCACCAGGTACGCCGCGCCGGTCACCTTCGCCAGAGCCAGCCCGCCGGAGACGTAGTCGTTGTGCAGATGGGTCTCCACGACGTGCGTGATGCGCACGCCGAGCCGGCCGGCCAGCGCCAGGACGCGGTCGATGTCGCGCTGCGGGTCGACCACCACCGCGACCTGGCCGTCGTGGGCCAGGTAGCTGCGGTCACCCAGGGACGAGGTCGCCACGACCTCGACATCGATCGTCATCGCGTGTGTCACCTTTCGTCGGTCACCGGAACTCCTCAACGATACCCCGGGGGGTATACGCGGAACACACGTCGGCCTTGGTCTCAATATACCCCCGGGGGTATCAAGTGACGTGTGGAGATCACCTCGAAGGTCGACGTGAACAACAGACCGGCGAACACGACCGCCGGGATCAGGGGGCGGCGCGGACGACGATGCGGACGGGTTCGCTGTAGGCGATCCGGCCGTAGGCGCTGAACTTGGGCTGGGCCCAGAACTCCCCGGGTGGCGTCCCGACCGGGACGGTGACCGGGAACTCAACGCTCAGCGTGGACCCGGGCGCGACGGTGAAGCCCTGGATCGGCTCGCCCGTCAGCGGCCAGATGTAGTGCGGGGTGATGAGCTGGGCGTGTCCCCGCAGCGGCGTACGCAGGTCGTGGCTCACCCGCACGCGGACGTGACCGCGTGCCCCGGGGGCCAGGGTGAGCTCCGTGACGTCGGCGCTCGCGTGCAGCAACGGTCCCGGCGTGGGCCGGCCGACGGGCACGACGAGGGTGTCCTGGAGCTGCTGGCCCTGGTGGGTGATGCTCGCCGCGACCGCATACCAGCCGGGCTCGGCGTCGTCGGGAGCCGTGACGGTGACAGGCACGCTGACGTGGCCATCCGCGGCGACGGTCACGGACCTCGACCGGGGGGTGGCGGTCCACCCCTCCGGCGCCTCGACGAGCAGGTCCCCGCCGTAGCCGGCGTCGGTGTCGTCGCAGACGATCTGCGCGCACATCCGCACGCCGTCCCCTGGCCGGTCGTCCGGCCGGAGGGTGAGCGTGACCGGCAGGTTCCCCATGGGGGCGGGGCCGCAGTTGTGCAGCCAGTAGCGGGTGAACACGGGCTGCACCGGTTCGGTGGCCGCCGCGAGCGGCGTCCCGCCCCGTTCGGCGCGAGCCGGTGACAGGGCCAGCGACGTGATCCGGTACCCCTCGACGTCCAGCCGCACCTGCCGGCCGTCGTGCTCAACGGGCGCGCCGGGGCGGTCGAGCAGGTCGGCGGTCGCGGCCGCGGCGATACCGGCGGCGAGGCGGATCGCGACGCTGCCGGACCGGCCGTGCGGCTCGTAGCCGCGGACGATCAGGCTGCCGCACGGGTCGGCGGGCACCGCGGAGCCGGTGGCGAGCGGCTCGCCCCGCGGTTTGACCGCGGTGACGACGAAGTCCCCGGCGGGCTCGACGCTCAACAGGGATCCGGTGGCCGGCAGCGCTCCGTCGCCGGCCGGTGCGGCGGTCGCGGCGAGCGGATGGTTGACGGACTCGCCGGCGGCGACGAACCCTGCGGCACGCCATCCGCCGGCGCCGCTCACCAGGTGGTACTCGAAGCGCCGGCTGGTGAGGTGCTGGAAGCTGCGCCCGCCCGGCGCGTTGAGGTCCGGGAAGTTGATCGCGGTTCCGGTGGGCCAGCCGGTGCTCGCGCGGGTCAGCGACATGTTCAGCGTGCCGTCGGGCTCGACCGCGAAGCCGGGGGTGCCGCGGTTGAGCAGCGCGACGGCGTAGTCCTCGACGGCCGTCTCGCCGTGGTGCAGCTCGGACGGCTGCGTCACGTGCACGTTCGCGTCGCCGAGGTCGTCGAGGAGCCCGGCGATTGCCTTCCGTTCGGCGTCCGCGTCGGTGCCGGCGACCAGCAGGACGGGCAGGTCCCGGATCGCGCGCACGTCGGCGCCGGGCCGCCAGATCTCACCGAGCGGCCGCTCGGCCGGGATCCACAGGCGGGCCGTGCCGGTGGCCGCGAGCTGGGCGGCCAGTTCGGCGGCGTACGGCGCCGGTGCCCGGTCGAGAAGCTCGGCGACGAACCCGTTGCGCTGCGGGGTGCCGACCGCCACGCGGCAGTCGGGGAGGTTGGAGTCGGTGTCCAGCGCGCCGTACCGGTTTCCCGTCGCTCCCGTCACGGTGGCGGTGACCCCCGCCCGGGCCAGCGCGACGGCGAGCCGCCGGGTCGACGGCAGGCCCTCGTCGCCGTCGGGGACGACGAGCTCGGCGATGGACACCGCACGCGAGCGCTCGGGGCGCTCCTGTGGAGCGTGCAGTCGTACAGTCAACGCCGCGCCGAGGCCGAACCACTGGTGCGCGGTGTTGTCCAGGGTCCGGGGGTGCTCCGCCGCGTCGGCGTCGAGCAGGGCGTAGCCGCGGCCGATGACGGCGGCGGCGGTCTCGCTGACGGGCATGCCGCCGGGGACGTCGCAAGGTACGCGCACCCGCAGGAGCCGGTCGGTGGCGGCGAACCCGTCGATGTTCGTGGCGAAGTCGATGCGGTCGATGCCGTGCCACAGGGTCGTCTGCTGCGTGTAGCGGCATCCGTCGACCTCCGCGGTGGCCGTGATGCGCTCGCCGATCGGGCAGCGTTCGACGGTGACGGTCGCCGCGGTGTCCGTGCTGCGCCAGGCGACGGCGTGCGGGAGCAGGTGCCACGGGCCTTCGCCGAACTCGGGGTGGTCGCGGTGCTCGGCGACGCAGACCAGCTCGTTGCCCACCCGGCCCGGCGGGAGGAGGTCCCGGCCGGCGGCGAGGTCGGTGATCTCGGTCAGGGCGCCGCCCCGCGCTGGATCCGCACGGACCCGGTAGCGGTCGTTGGCGATGCCGGTCGCGTCGGCGAGTTGCGAGACGACGTGCCACGCGGACGCCGACGGTTCCGTGGTGCCGGGCAGCACGCGGTAGGTGCGGTAGCCCATCGACGGCACGTCGCGTGCGACCCACCGCAGCACCGCCCGGCCCGGCCGGCCGTCGGCGGCGGGTGTGAGGGCCTCGGTGAGGTACGGGACCGGGACCCCGCCGTCGTCGGTGAGCGTGACGCCCGCGGCCGGGTCGAGGTCGATCTCCAGGCCGACGGTGTCCGTCCGGGGGTGCGCGAGGGGGTTGAACACGACGACGGCCGTGCCCTCCCCGCGGGTGTCGACGTGCCGGGTCAGGTGCCGGCGGGCCGACCGGTCCACGCCGGCGGCCAGGTCGTGCGCCTCGCGCCAGCCGGCGACCAGGTCGAGGTAGACCTGGTCGGACTGGGTGCCGGTGACCGCGTCGTGGTGCGCGCCGAACAGCAGCAGCCGCCACGCCTTGTCGACGGCCGCGGCGGGGTAGGCGGCGCCGTGCAGCGTGGCGAACGTGGCCCATTTCTCGGCATCCAGCAGGAGCGTCTCCACCAGGCGGTGGGCCTGCTTGGTGTCGATCGCGGTGACGTCCTTGCCGGTGTAGATCGGGTTCATGTCGCGGGTCTGTGGCGTGGCGTGCACGCCGCGCGCGGCGAGCTCGTCCCGCACGGCGGTGAAGAAGTCGCGTGGCAGGCCGTACCGCAGCCGCACCTGCGGAAACCGCTGCTCCCAGGCGGCGTGCAGGTCGGTGACCCAGCGCATGGGAGGGCTGAAGTCGCTGCCGAGCGGGATCATGACGTTGCGGGTCGCGGCGGCCGGACTCAGCTGGGTGAACAGCTCGTGCAGCTCCCCCGCCGCAGTCTGCGGGTCCTGGGCGGCGTCGAGGCTGAAGCCGGCCGAGTAGTGGCCGGCCATGTAGTGGGTGAGCAGGCCGTCCCCGCCGGGCGACACCCACTCGAACTCGGTGGGGAACTGGACCGGCGCGAACGGCTTGCGGTGCTCGCGGATGTTCCAGCTGGTCAGCATCGGCCCCCACTGGTGGTAGGGGCCGCGGGCGAACGCGATCGAGGTCAGCCCCGCGCCGGCCATCACCTGCGCGAACTGCGGATCGTGGCCGAAGACGTCCAGCTGCCACGCCGTGGCCGGGACGCCCCCGACGACGTGCCGCTGGAACCCGGTGCCGTGCACGGCGTTGCGGATCGTCGTCTCGATGCCGGTGAGGTTGGTGTTGGGTTCGTTGTAGGTGCCGCCGACCAGCTCCAGGCGGCCGTCGGCGATCAGTCGCCGGATGAGCTCCCGGTCCTCGGGAAAGGTGTCCCAATACGGCTTGAGGTAGTCGACCTCGGCAAGGATCACGCTGTACCGCGGATCCTCCTGGACCTTCGCCAGGTGCGCCTTGACGAGGCTGAACGCGCTGTGCCCGGGCCAGGCGTAGCGCGCCTGGCCCTCGTCGGCGGCCTGTTGATCCTGCGGTTCGTCCCACGTCTGGGTGTACGCGGACTGGGTGTTCCACCACACCGGGTCGTAGTGGAAGTGCGGGATGAGCCAGACCGTCCAGGTCACGCCTTCACCGCACCCTGCATGATCCCGCCGATGATCTGCTTGCCGAGGAAGAGGAACACCAGCAGCACGGGCGCCGTGCTGATCAGGGTCCCGGCGAGCACGAGCGAGTAGTCCATGTAGTAGCCACCGGCCAGTGTGGACAGTGCGACCTGGGCGGTCGGGTTGCTCTGGCCCAGGGCCAGCAGCGGCCAGAAGAAGTCGTTCCAGGCGTTCATGAAGGTGAACAGCGCGAGCACCGCGGCGACGGGCCGCGCCGCCGGCAGCACGACGTGCCAGTACAGCCGGTGCGTCGAGCATCCGTCCATCCGGCCGGCCTCCAGCAGCGCGTCGGGCAGCGCGTCGGAGAGGTACTGGCGCATCAGGAAGACGCCGAACGCGGAGGTGGCCGCCGGGACGATGACCGCCTGCAGGTGCCCGGTCCAGCCCAGCCACTGCGACATCATGATGTACAGCGGGATGATGCCCAGCTGGACCGGCACCATCATCGTCACGAGCAGGAACCCGAGCAGGGCGTTGCGGCCGCGGAACTTGAGCTTCGCGAACGCGAAACCGGCCAGCGTGCTGGTGAGCACGACGCTGACCGTGACCACGGTCGCGACGATGATCGAGTTGAGCAGTGCGAGGCTGAAGTTCGCCTGGGTGTACGCCCGCTGCAGGTTCTCCCACAGGTGGCTGCCGGGCAGCAGCCGGGGTGGCCAGCTCCCCGCCACGGAGTTGTCGTTGGATGCCGCGACCACCGACCAGTACAGGGGGAACGCCGACACCGCGGCGATGAGCCCCAGCAGCAGGTAGGTCCTCTTTCCGGCGCGGCGCTGGGCCGGCGCCGCGGTCCGCCCGCGGACCCGGCGGCCGCCGGTCATGGCACGGGAAACCGGGATCAGGGTCGTCATGAGGAGCTCCGAATACGTCGGGACAGCAGGTAGTTCACGCCGACCGCCAGCACGATGATCATGAACATGGCCCAGGAGACCGTGGCGGCGTAGGAGTACTTGCCATGGGTCCAGAACTGCTCGTACACGTACATGGCGAGGGTCTGGAACTGGCGGGAGTCGCCGCCGGTCGGGCTCATGCCCGGGTTGAACATCAGTGGTTCGGTGAACAGCTGGATCGTGCCGATGGTCGACATGATCACGCTGAAGATGATGGTCGGGCGCAGCGCCGGGACGGTGATGGTCCGGAACTTCCGGAACTGGCCGGCGCCGTCAAGGTCGGCCGCCTCGTAGAGGTCGTCCGACACGGCCTGCAACGCGGCGAGGTAGATCAGGGCGTTGTAGCCGGTCCAGCGCCAGGTCAGGATGACTGCCAGCGCCACCCACGACTGCCAGGTGCCCGCCTGCCAGTCGACCTTGCCCAGGCCGACCAGGCTGAGCACCCAGTTGATCAGGCCGACGTCCCGCCCGAACAGCTGGGCGAAGATCACGCCGACGGCGGCCACCGAGGTGATGTTGGGCAGCAGCACGCCCATCCGCAGCAGGGTGCGGCCTCGCATCTTGCGTTGCAGCAGGTGGGCGATCCACATCGCGAGCAGCAGCTGCGGCACGGTGCCCAGCAGGCCGATCACGGCGGTGTTGCGCAGCGCGTTCCAGAAGAAGTCGTCGTGGATGAGCCGCACGAAGTTGCCCAACCCGACGAACGTGTCGTCACTGCCGGGGATGTCCCGGTTCCACTGGGTGACGGCCATCCAGCCCGTGTAGAGCAGCGGGAACAGCCCGAACGCCGCGAACACCACGAAGAACGGTGCGATATAGAGGTACGGGGTGCCGCTCACGTCGAACTTGCGGCGCAGGCTCGGCCACCGCTCGACCTTCTCCGGCGGCGCGGCCTCCGGTCGCTCGGGCAGCACCGGTGGGGGTGCGATCACTGCCATCAGGCTCGTCGTTCCTTTCTACGGCTCGGTGGCATTCGCGACGTCCTTGAGGACCTGGCGCCACGACTGTTCGGGTCGCTGCTTGCCCTTGTCGACCCGGTTGATCCCGAGGCCGATCAGCGGGCCGATGTCGCCGTCCTTGGGGCCCTGGTACTGGGGCCGCAGGGTGCTCGCCGACTCGGCGAAGATCCGGCCGGTGGGCGCGTCGTTGAAGAACGCGTTGGTGTTGCCGAGCACGGCCGGGTCGTCGTAGAGCGCGGCCTGGCTGGGCAGGTGGCCCTGGGTGCGGAAGATCCAGCTCGCCTGCTCCGGGGCGGTCAGGAATCTGGCGAGCTCCGCGGCTTCCTTGCGGTGCTTGCTCTGCTTCGGCACGGTCAGGAACGAGCCACCCCAGTTGCCGCTGCCGCCGGGGATCTTGGCGATGTCCCACTTGCCGCTGGTCTGCGGCGCGTTCTGCTTGATGGTGTCGGTCATCCACGCCGGGCAGGCCACGGTGGCGAACGATCCCCGCTGGAACCCGGCGTTCCACTGCTGGCTGAACGTCGCCAGCTTCGCCGACTGGCCCGCCTGCACGGCCTCGACCGCAAGGTCGAACGCCTTCTTGACGGCCGGATTGTCCGACACCACCACCTCGTTGTCGGCGTTGGTGTAGCCGACCGGCGCCTGGTTGATGATGGCGTTGAAGACGTTGGAACCGGAGTCGAACCAGGCGACGCCGTCGGGCGCGTCGGCCTTGAACCGTTTGCCGGTCGCGATGTACGACTGCCAGTCCGGCCACAGCGCGGCCACCTCGTCGCGGTCGGTCGGCAGGCCGGCCTGCGCGAACAGGTCCCGGCGGTAGCACATCGCCAGGCCGCCGACGTCCGCTCCCAGCCCCATCAGGCTGCCGTCGGGGCCGGTCGCCTGCTGCGCCTTCCACGCCAGCCACTGGCCCGGGTCGGCGCCGTAGTCGCGGAAGTCGACGAACTTGTCGGACATGACCTTGAACTGCGAGATGTAGCCGCCGTCGATGGCCTCGACGTCGCCGGTTCCCGATCCGCCCAGCAGGTGCGCCTGCAGGTTCTTGTGGTGGTCGTCGTACGAGACCACGTGCTCGACGATCTTGACGCCGGGATGGCTCTGCTCGTACTTGGTGTACAGGTCGCGGTAGCCCATGTCGCCGAAGATCTCGACCACGAGCTCCGTCTGGCCCGGCTTGACTGAACCGCACGCGCCGACCGAGGCGACGAGCGCCAAGCAGCCCAGCATCAGCGCGGTCAACGCTGCGGGCCTGCGGGTACGCATCGGATCTCCTTCAGGTGTTCGGACTGCTGGCAGGATCGGATGCGAGGAACGCAGCGCGCGGTAGCGCCACACGACGAGTGCGTCATCGAATCCGGGATCGGCCGAGGGCCGTCGCCGGCCCGGTCGACCCGGGCACGGGCGCGAGGCCGCGGCGGAGGCGCTAGCAGGACGACGGCTTCGTGCAATGCGGTCAAAGCGCAGTGCACCCGGCCTCGCGGCGGCGGTCGACGCCGGCCGCAGCGAACTTCGCGGGAGCGGCACCAACTGCCGGAAACCCTAGCCCGCTCGCTTTACGCGTGTAAAGACCGAATTAAGGAAAACTTTAGCTTTGTCCGCTTCGCAACTATTGCGCATTCAAGTTCGAGCACCGTCAAGAAACCGCCCGGACACTGGACCGCGTACGGCTACTCGGCCGCCAGGAGGTTCGCAAACGGCCGTCCGGCCGGCCCGGAATGACACCTGGCACCGTGTCATGACCGCGTTGCAGACGGCGGCCGAGGTGGACGTCGAGCCGGACGATCACGCCCTCGGCAGGTCACGAAGGAACGGTGTAGCCGTCCGCCGGTGCCGGGTCGTCCGCGGGCCGTGGATCGACCGCTGTCCAGGACTGCGAACTCTGATACAAGGGGCGGCTGGCCGGTCGCAGGAACCGCTCGCTGCGCGGGTCGGCCAGCCCGGCGAACCCGCCGAGGGTCGCCGCGATGCCGGCCACGACGGTCACGAGCATCAGGGTGCCGGTCAGCTTGAGGTCGCTGTCGATGAAGTCGAGGCGCAGGCCGGTGGCGGTGGTGCGGGTGGCCCAATACAGGGACAACACCTGCAGGAGCAGCAGCAGTACCCCGGCGATCCGGGCGATGTGCGCCCCGCTCGGCCAGCCGCGCCCGGCGACCCACGCCGCGAAGCACGCGCCGGCGGCCGCGACAGCGATCGCGCCGGTGCCGGCCAGGAAGATGAGACCGGCAACGCTGGTGAGGTCCGCCAGGTCGCCGTCCACGAGGTCGTCGATGTTGATGTAGACGGGCCCGGCAAGACTGAGCACGCCGCCCACCGCGAACCGCGCCACGGCCGCCCGCAACGGTGCCGGCGGTCCGGTCCGGCCCGCCTGCGCGATGCCGGCCTGGTCGACGCCGTCGGCCACGAACGCCTGGCGGGCGGCCGGGACGCCGAGGCTGACCGTCGCCCCGGCCAGCGCGATCATGGCCACCAGCACGCCGAGCACACCGGCCCACGCCGGTAGGCCGATTCGCACTTCGAAGTCCCAGATGGCCAACAGGCGCCCGCGATTGGCGTACTGCACCAGGGTCACGAGGGACCCGACGCCGCACAGCCACACGAGCGCGGCGCGCCCGGCGTCACGGCCCGCCAGCACCAGCCCCGCGCTCACGAGCAGCCCCGCCACCAGCAGGGTCGCCGGCAGCATGGCCTCGAACACGGCGGCGGTGAGCAGGTCCTCGAGCACGTCGGCGGGGAGGTCGGCGCCGATGTCCCGGGCCAAGACCACGTGGGTGTCCCGGACTCCGACGTAGGTGCCGTAGAGCAGGACCGCCAGGCCGAGGACGGCGAGCCCCACCGCGGTCAGCCCGAGGGCGACCGGGGTGCGCGATGTCTGGGACATCCGCGCACGGTACAACCCGCGAGGGTGCGGCCGCCGCCTGCGGTGATCAGCGCCGCGCGGGCCGTCAAACGGTGGGATCCGGTCAGGCCGCGCGGATCGCGGCCTGACCGAGGGGCGTTGCCGGGATCGCAGTCGTGGGACCGGGGGCGGCGGCATCAGGCGAGGGCGACGACCAGCAGGGTGAAGGCGGCGATGATGACGGCGACGCGGACGTAGTGGTAGCGGTTCCACCTCTGCAGCTGCTGCTTCCAGTCGGCGGGCCGGTTCTCGGGGGTCCAGGTCTTGTTCCGGTTGTTGATCGGGACGAGCAGCAGGATCGACATGACCACGCTGACGATCAGAAGGCCTGCGGCGGTGACGACGAGTCCGGCGCCGTGGTCCTGCCACCGGGCCACGGCCCAGACGGCACTGAGCAGGACCGAGCCGATGTACCAGAACGGCATCAGGGCGCCGAGCATCCGGCCGCCGTGGGCGTGGCCGAGCTGGCCGGCGTCCCCGGGAAGTGCGTCCAGAATCCGGCTCATGATGAAGGCGACGGAGAACTCCACCCCCACCATCAGCCCGACGATGACGACGGTGACGACCGTAAGTGCGTTGAGCATGACTGACCCTCCGAAATCTAGCACTGCTAGCTGACGAAGCAACGCTAGCAATGCCACTGCTCGATTGTCTAGCAGTGCTAGGATCGGGTCATGTCGACGCAGGAACGCAAACAGCGCGAGCAGGCGGTCCGCGAGCGCCTCATCGTGGCGACCGCCCGCGAACTCGCCGAGCAGCAGGGCTGGGACGCGGTCACCACCCGCCGGCTCGCCGAGCGCATCGAATACAGCCAGCCCGTGCTGTACAGCCACTTCCGCGGCAAACGGGAGATCATCGGCGCCGTCGCCCTGCAAGGCGCCACCGAGATGGCCGCGGCGATGCGGGCCGCGACCTCCGCCGAGAACGATCCGCGCGCCCGGGTCACCGCCCTGGCCCGCGCCTACCTCGACTTCGCCGCGCACCATCCCGCGGTCTACGACGCCCTGTTCCAGCTCGACGGCGGCCTGACGTACGCGCAGGAGGACACCCCCGAGCCGCTGAAGGACGCCTTCGCCGCGCTGATGGAGAGCCTGAGCGAGGTCGCCGGGGACGGCGTCGACCCAGGGCTGTTCACCGAGGTGTTCTGGGCGTCCCTGCACGGCCTGGCGACCCTGACCCGCGCGGGCCGCCTGCTACCCGAGTACGCCGAGCTGAGGGTGCAGCTGCTGGTGGACCGGCTCGCCGTGGCCTGACACACCGTCGGCGGCCGGCGCGACGAGGACGTGGCGCTCGTCGAGCACGGGCTCGCCGGCCTTGTTCAGTCGATCGTGAGCCGGGTGGGGGTGCCGCGCCGCCAGACCGTACGCAGGTTCAGCGTGTCACCGATCCGGGTGGTGGGGTCGCCGTCGACGAGGAGCAGGTCCGCGCGCAGGCCGGCGGCGATGCGCCCGCGGTCGTCGAGTCCGAAGCGGCGAGCGGGTGTGGATGTCGCCGCGCGTAGCGCCTCGAGCGGGGTGAGGCCGGCCCGGACCAGGTACTGCAGCTCGTGGTGGACGCTCGCACCGTGTGCCACTCCGGCCATGAAGGGCAGCGGGAACGGGACGGCGTCGGTTCCGACAAGGATGTCGACGCCGGCGTCGTGCAGCGCCTTGACCGAGTGCAACACGTCCTCCAGCCTGCCCTGCGGATACCGGTTGTAGCTGCCGCGGAGGAGGTCCGTCCAGGCCTCGCCGAGGCGGGCGGCGACGCGGGGATCGTCGGCCAGCGCTGATGCGGTGATGCCCATCATGGACGCGTCCAGTACGACGCACGGGACGACGAACACGCCGGCAGTGGCGATCCGTTCGATGACGTCGTCGGTGTGTGGCTGGTCCATGAACAGGTGGGCGAGACCGTGGACGCCGGCGTCGACCGCCATCCGGGTCGCGTCGACCGTGAGCGCGTGGGCGAGGGTGAGCATGCCGTGCCGGCGCGCCTCGGCCACGCCGGCGTTGAGGGTGGCCTGGTCGAGCATCGGCAGTCCGGGGTGGCCTTCCACGGAACCGTCGTCGACCATGAACTTGATGTAGTCCGAGCCGGCCGCGATCAGCTGAGGAATGAAGCCGGCCGCTTCCTCCGGTGTGGTGGCGAACGGCATCAACGGCACCGGTCCGTCGTGTCCACTGTGCTGGTCGTCGCCGCCGGGTCCAGGGCCGAAGTCGAAGTCGTCCGGGAACAGTTCGCTGGGGTGACCGCCGGGCGGGGTGATGCCGAAGCCCGCGGAGCGTACGTCCGCGAGGGTGTCGTCGCCGACGATGCGCGACCGGTGGGGCCGCGTGTTCATGCCCTGCATCTCGAGCTCGGTCGTGACGCCGAACCGCAGCGCCAGGGCGAGCGCTGCATCGGAGCTGTGGGTGTGCGCGTCGATCAGGCCCGGCAGCAGCGTCGCCCCGGACGCGTCGACAATCTCTGCCGCGGCCGGCGGTTCCCCGCCGACCGCGGCGATCCGGGTGCCGTCGATGACGACCGTTGCCGATTCGAGCACCTTCTCACCGTCGAACACCCGCGCGTTCGTGATGGCGGTAACCATGCCGTACCTCGTCTCCTGGACTGTTCGAGCAGCTGGCGCACAACGTGCCGGACCGAAGAATAATGCGGTTCAGCAATTATGTGCAACAGTGCACACATGTGCTCACCGGCACTTCCTCGCGTAGGCTATGCCGGTGACCAGCGAAAGCGCGCTCGAACAGCGAGAACGGGACCTGTTGGATGCGGTTGGCGGGGCGTTCGCCCGGATGCGGCGACGCACCATGCAGGCCCCGGTCGACCCGCCGAGCGGCCGTAAGGACCTCACCCGCAACCTGGTCCTCAACCTCGTCGAGGAAGCGCAGCTTGCCGGCCGGGAGATGACCGTCGGCAACCTCGCCGACCACCTCATGGTCGACCCCTCCGTGGCCAGCCGTATGGCCAGCGACTGCATCACCCACGGCTACCTCGTGCGCGCGGCCTCACAACGAGACGGCAGACGCACCATCATCCAGCTGACCGACGAAGGCAACGCGCTGCTCGACCACTTCCGCCACCAGCACCGGCAGGCGTTCGAATACATCACCCGCGACTGGCCGAAAGCCGAGCGGCTGGAGTTCGCCCGCCTGCTCATCAAGTACGCCGAAGCGACGTCCCGCCTCCCCGAGCCGCCCGGCAGCGACGACAGCGACAAGCCAAGCCGCTCCGGCGAAGGCGCGCGCAGGAAGAGCACGGCAGCGAAGACCGATTCCGCCGATTGACGACACGGCCCCGCGCCCTGCGACCTCAGCGAGGCGGCGCCTCTGCCGGAAGGGGGAACGCGGTGCGCGGCCGCTGGCCTGCCCACCACAGCCCGATCGCAAGCGCCGCTGCCGCCTCCAGATAGGCCGCTCGTGCCAGCCCGCCGCAGGGCGCCGGAGTGCAGCCGATCGAGCTGATCAGGGTCTCCGTCGCCGCGGCTGCCTCGGCGTGGTCCGCGCAAGTGCCACCCCGTGTGGACTACGCGCTCACCGAAGCGGGCAACGCGCTGCTGGAGCCGATGCAGGCAATGGGTGCCTGGGCCACCCGGTACGCCGATGCGGTCCTTGACGCTCAGGAGCGGTTCGAGGTACGGGAGGCGTACACCCGGCCCGGAGCCGCTCGGCGTCGCCGCATCCCACTCACCGGCAACGCCGAGTAGCTGCCACAGCGAAGGCACCCAAGTGCACCCGGCTTTCGCGGCGTCGGTCTCGCCGCGGCCGTCGTGGTGATCCACGGGGGTCAGCCAGAAAGATGTTCACCCGGTCGCTGCGCCGCAGGTCGCACCTCATTGAGTGGGTGCCGGTCAGCGAGGGGAGCCGGCGAGGCGCAGGGCCGCGTCGGCGACCGACTGGCCGAGCTGGTCCGGCGGTGGCAGGGCCGGCAGGTCGCGGCGCATGCCGATGACGCTCTCCACCATGCCGAAGACCAGGTCGCCGGTCACGTCCGCCGTGGGGGTGCCCGCGACGGCGGCGACCAGGCGGCGGTACGCGGACCTGAGCTGCTCGCGTTCGGCACGGAAGCGGGTGAACGGTTCGGTCGCGATCTCCGGTAGGGCGTACAGGATGCCGACGTTCCATCGCGCGCCGAGCAGGATCCCGACGTCGTACCGGACGAGCGCCTGCAGGGCGTCGGCGGGGCTCAGCGCCTGCTGGGCGAGTTGCTCGGCGTAGGTCAGCGACGGGCGGACGGTCGATTCGAGCAGCTCGGCGAGGATCTGTTCCTTGGTGCTGAAGTGGTAGTACAGCGACGCCTGCCGCACCCCGACCATCTCGGCGATCATGCGGGTCGAGGTGGCGGCGTACCCGCGTTCGGAGAAGAGCTCGGCCGCGGCGTCGAGGATCTCCTCGCGGGCGGTGCCGGCCGGCAGGCGCCGGGCTCCGGAGCGGGGACGGCCGACGGAAGGTGCGGAGCTCACGCTCGCATCGTCGCACGCAACCGGGGTCCGGGGCGATGTGAGCGGGACGTAACCGCGCCGAGACGTCCGGCAACCGAACGTTTACGACGGAGAAACGCCTGTCGATCTCACGTCGAGAAATCTGTCACTCGACAGGTATTCGGGCGGCGGGACCCCCAGACCCGCTGCCGCCTGCGTCGAGGAGGCGGTCTTGTCCACTACCCCCACCCTGGCGACACCACCGGCGAGCGATCGAGCCGACGCCGCGGATCTCCGTGGCTTCGGCTACCGGCCCGAGCTGCGCCGCAGCATCGGCAGCTACGCGTCGTTCGCCGCCGGGTTCTCGTTCGTCTCGATCCTCACGACGGTCTTCCAGCTCTTCGCCTTCGGGTTCTCCTTCGGCGGCCCGGCCTTCTTCTGGACCTGGCCGCTGGTCTTCGCCGGCCAGTTCATGGTGGCGCTCAACTTCGCCGAGCTCGCCGCCCGCTACCCGCTCTCCGGCTGCATCTACCAGTGGTCGCGGCGGCTGTCGAACGCCACGGTCGGCTGGTTCGCCGGATGGGTCATGATCGTCGCGCAGATCGTGACGGTCGCCGCCGCCGCGATCGCCCTGCAGGTCGTGCTCCCCCAGATCTGGTCCGGCTTCCAGCTCGTCGGCGGCGACCCCGCGCTCACCTCGACCAGCGGCGCCACCAACGCCGTCGTCCTCGGCTCGATCCTGATCGCGTTGACCACGCTGGTGAACGTCATCGGCGTGCGGCTCATGGCGATCGTCAACAGCGCCGGCGTGACCCTGGAGATCATCGGCGTGGCGGCCGTCGTGATCCTGCTGCTGTTCAACATCGAGCGCGGACCGGGCGTGGTATTCGACACCGGCGGGATGGGCAGCGGCCTGTCCTACGTCGGGCCGTTCCTGGTGTCGGCGCTCATGGCGGCGTACGTGGTGGTCGGCTTCGACAGTGCCGGCGAGCTCAGCGAGGAGACCCGCGACCCGCGGCACATCGCGCCACGCACGATCCTGCGGGCGCTCGCCGCCTCCGGCATCGGCGGTGGCCTGATGCTGCTGGTCGCGCTGATGTCCGCGCCGAGCCTGACCGACGGCCGGCTGGCCACCGAGGGCCTGCCGTACGTGCTGACCAGCCGCCTCGGTGAGACCGGCGGACGGATCCTGCTGATCGACGTGGCGATCGCGGTCGCGGTCTGCACCCTCGCGATCCAGACCGCGGGCAGCCGGATGATCTTCTCGATGGCGCGTGACGGCGTCCTGCCGTTCTCCGGCGCGCTCAGCAAGGTCAACCCGCGCACCGGGACGCCGGCGTGGCCGGCGATCGTCGTCGGGGTCGGCGCGGCCGCGGTCCTGCTGGTCAACATCGGCCAGGCCGCCCTGTTCACCGCCCTGACCAGCGTCTGCATCGTCATGCTGTACATCGCCTACGCCCTGGTGACGATCCCGCTGCTGATCCGGCGCAGCAAGGGCTGGCCGGCCGGCGAGGAGGCCGCCGCCACGGAGCGCGGCGGCAAGCTGTTCTCCCTCGGGAAGTTCGGCATCGTCGTCAACGCCCTCGCCGTCGTCTACGGCATCGGCATGATCCTCAACCTCGGCTGGCCCCGGCAGGAGGTGTACGACCCGGCCGGCGCCCACTGGTACCTGCACTACTTCCCGCTGCTGTTCGTCGGCGCCGCCCTGCTCGCCGGTGCCGCCGCGTTCCTGCGCCACCGCGCCAAGGTCGCCGCCTTGCACCCGGAGCTGGCCTTCACCGCACCCGTCGTCGCCGGAGAGACGGCATGAGCACCGCGACCACCGCTGGGGCGCGGGCGCACGCCCGCGCCCAGGGTGGCACCGTCGTGGAGTGCATGCCCACCGTCCCTGCCGGTGAGGGCCTCAGCTGGGCCGAGACGGTCCCGGGCGGTGGCTACGCCGGCAAGCGGCTCGCCCGCGGCACCACGCTGCAGCTGACCGACCTGCACGGCGACGCCTGCGTGTCGGTGCTGCTGTTCAACGCCGACGAGCCGTGGGAGCGCCTGAACGTCGCCGACACGGTCAAGGTCCTGTGGCAGGCGTACGTCGGCGAAGGGCACCTGCTGCTGTCCGACCAGGGGCGGGTCCTCGCCTCGGTGACGGCCGGCGCCCCGGACCGTTCGGACACCTTCTGCGGCACCTCGACACTCGCGAGCAACACCGGCAGGTACGGCGGCGGCGCGCCGCACACCGCGACACCGGCCGGGCGGGAGCTGTTCGTCCTGGCCGCCGCCAAGCACGGCCTGACCCGCCGGGACCTGCCGCCGAGCATCTCGTTCTTCCAGGGGGTCCGCGTCGGCGACGACGGCACGTTCACCTGGCTCGGGTCGGCCGGGCCCGGGGCGACGGTCGAGCTGCGGGCGGAGCTGCCGCTGATCGTGCTGCTGGCCAACGTGCCGCACCCGCTCGACCCGCGGGAGGCGTACACCTGCACACCCGTCCGCGTGCAGGCCCGGCCCGGCGCACCCACCGCGCCCGCGGACGCGCTGTGGTCGCGGTCGCCGGAGGGCGAGCGCGCGCTGCTCAACACCGCGGACTACCTGACCGCCCGGGGGATCGCATGACCGTCACCGCAGCACCGGCGCCGGCCGCCGGCCGGATCGTGCTGGACGAGACCGTCGCGGCGCGCGCGCCCTGGTCGGCGGTGGTGCGCCGCGGCCAGGTCCTGACCATCGTGGACCTGCACGGCAACCAGGCCGTCGACTGCCTGCTCTACAACGCCGACGACACGGCCGAACGCTATTCGGCGCCGGACACGATCGCCGCGCAGGGCGGCATCTTCCTGACCACCGGGAGCGTGCTGCGCTCCAACGAGGGCCGGGCGCTGATGACCGTCGTCGGCGACGAGGTCGGCCGGCACGACACCGTCGGCGGCGCCTGCAGCCGGGAGTCGAACACCCTGCGCTACGGGCAGCACACCAAGCACCAGCACGCCTGCGTGGAGAACTTCCTCATCGAGGGCGCCCGGTGGGGGCTCGGCAAACGGGACCTGGTCAGCAACATCAACTGGTACATGAACGTGCCGGTCGACCCGGACGGCAGTCTCGGCATCGTCGACGGCATCTCCGCGCCCGGCCTGCGGGTCGCGGTGCGCGCCGAGATGGACGTGCTGGTGCTGGTGTCGAACTGCCCGCAGATCAACAACCCGTGCAACGGCTTCGACCCGACGCCGGTCCGCATGATCGTCACCGAGGAGTAGCCGCGTGTTCGACACGCTTCTGGTCGCCAACCGCGGCGAGATCGCCTGCCGCATCATCCGCACCGCCGCCCGGCTCGGCCTGAAGACGGTCGCGGTCTTCTCCGACCCGGACCGCGGCGCTCCACATGTACGGCTCGCCGACCAGGCGGTGCGGCTCGGCCCGGCCCCGGCCCGGCAGAGCTACCTGCTGGTGGACCGCGTGCTCGACGCGGCGCTGTCCAGCGGCGCCGGTGCGGTGCACCCCGGCTACGGGTTCCTCTCCGAGGACGCGGCCTTCGCCACCGCCGTGGAAGCGGCCGGGCTCGCCTTCGTCGGGCCGACACCCGCGCAGCTCACCGCGTTCGGCGCCAAGCACACCGCACGCGAGCTGGCCCGCGCGGCCGGCGTACCGATGATCGAGGGCACCGGCCTGCTCGCCGGTCTCGACGAGGCACTCGCCGCCGCCGACCGGATCGGTTACCCGGTGATGGTCAAGGCGACCGGCGGCGGTGGCGGCATCGGCATGCAGGCGTGCCACACGCCGGCCGAGCTCGCCGCCGCATTCGACCGGGTGGAACGCCTCGCCCTGGCCAGCTTCGGCAGCGGCGGCGTCTTCCTGGAACGCTTCGTGCAGCGCGCCCGCCACGTCGAGGTGCAGGTCTTCGGCGACGGCCGCGGCCGCGTCGTCGCGCTCGGCGACCGAGACTGCAGCCTGCAACGCCGCAACCAGAAGGTGATCGAGGAGGCGCCCGCGCCCGGCCTGTCCGGCGCGGTCCGCGAGCGGCTGCACAACTCGGCGGCGGCGCTGTGCGCGTCGGTGAGCTACCGGTCGGCGGGCACCGTCGAGTTCGTCTACGACGCCGAGCGGGAACAGGCGTCGTTCCTCGAGGTCAACGCGCGCCTGCAGGTCGAGCACCCGGTCACCGAGGAGGTCCTCGGCGTCGACCTGGTCGAGTGGATGCTGCGCCTGGCCCAGGGCGACGACGACGTCCTGGACACCCCGCGCCGGGGCGGTGCCGGCGCCGCCGTCGAGGCCCGCGTCTACGCCGAGGACCCGACCCGGGAGCATCAGCCCAGCGCCGGCCTCGTCACCGACGTCGCGTTCCCGGCGGGCGTGCGGGTCGACGGCTGGGTCGAGGCCGGCACCGAGGTGAGCACGGCGTACGACCCGATGCTCGCCAAGGTCATCGTGACCGGGGCGACCCGCGACGAGGCGTTCGCCAACCTCCGCGACGCCCTGACTGCCACCCGCGTCGACGGCATCGAGACGAACCTCGGCCTGCTGCGGGCGGCGGCCGGCAACGGCGACGTGCTCGCCGCCCGGCACTCGACCGCGACCCTCGCCGGCGTGCACGACACGGAGCCGCGCATCGTCGTGGAGCGGGCCGGCACGCTGACGGCCGTGCAGGACTGGCCTGGCCGCACCGGGCTGTGGGAGGTCGGCGTGCCACCGTCGGGGGCGATGGACGACCTGTCGTTCCGGCTCGGCAACACGGCGCTCGGCAACCCCGAGGGCGCCCCCGGGCTGGAGTGCACCGTCGACGGGCCGGCGCTGCGCTTCACCGCCGACACCACGATCTGCGTCACCGGCGCCGCGATGCCCGTCACCGTCGACGGCGTCCCGGTGCCCCAGTGGGAGCCGGTACGGGTGGCCGCCGGCTCGGTCCTCGACGTGGGCCGGGCGACCGAGGGCGGGCTGCGGGCCTACGTGCTGTTCGCCGGCGGGCTCGCCGTCCCGCAGTACCTGGGCAGCGCGGCGACGTTCACGCTCGGGCAGTTCGGCGGGCACGGCGGCCGGACCCTGCGCCTGGGCGACGTCCTGCGCACCGCACCGCCGGCCGGCGCGACCTCCGCCGCCGTCCCGGTGGCGCAGCGACCGGTGATCCGCCGTGACTGGCAGATCAAGGTGACCGAAGGGCCGCACGCGGCCCCCGAGTTCTTCACCCGCGAGGACATCGACGCGTTCTACGCCGCGCAGTGGCAGGTGCACTTCAACTCCGCGCGCACCGGCGTCCGGCTGGTCGGCCCGAAGCCGCGGTGGGCGCGCACCGACGGCGGCGAGGCAGGGCTGCACCCGTCGAACATCCACGACACCCCGTACTCGGTCGGCGCCGTCGACTTCACCGGCGACGTGCCGATCCTGCTCGGCCCGGACGGCCCCAGCCTCGGCGGGTTCGTCTGCCCTGCCACCGTCGTCACCGCCGAGCGATGGAAGCTCGGCCAGCTCGCCCCCGGCGACACCGTGCGGTTCGTGCCCGTGTCCGACCTCGACTTCACACCGCTGGTGCGACCCGTCGACGACGGCATCCTGGCCCGCGACGACGACGTCACCTACCGGCGGTCCGGCGACGACAACCTGCTCATCGAGTACGGCCCGATGACCCTCGACCTCGGCCTGCGGCTACGCGCCCACGCCCTGATGGACCGGCTGCGCGCCGAGGGCCTCGACGGCGTCGTCGACCTCACCCCCGGCATCCGCTCGCTGCAGGTCCACGCCGACCCCGCCCGCCTGCCGGTGCGCAGGCTCCTCGGCCTGGTCCGCGCGCTGCAGGCCGACCTGCCCGCCACCCGCGACCTGGCCGTGCCCAGCCGGACCGTGCACCTGCCGCTGTCCTGGGACGACCCGGCCACCCGCGAGGCCATCGCCCGCTACATCAACGGCGTCCGCGACGACGCCCCGTGGTGCCCGTGGAACATCGAGTTCATCCGCCGGGTCAACGGCCTGGCGTCCGTCGACGACGTCCACCGCACCGTCTACGACGCCAGTTACCTCGTCCTCGGCCTCGGCGACGTGTACCTCGGCGCACCGGTCGCGACCCCGCTCGACCCGCGGCACCGGCTCGTCACCACGAAGTACAACCCGGCCCGGACCTGGACCCCGGAGAACGCCGTCGGCATCGGCGGCGCCTACCTGTGCATCTACGGCATGGAAGGCCCCGGCGGCTACCAGTTCGTCGGCCGTACCGTGCAGGTCTGGTCCCGCTGGCGGCGGGAAGCCGGCGACCCTTGGCTGCTGCGTCACTTCGACCGCATCCAGTGGTACCCGGTCGGCGCCGAGGAACTGCTCGACCTGCGCGCCGACGTCGCCGCTGGACGGCACCGGCTGCGCATCGACGACGGCACCTTCCGTCTCGCCGAGCATGAGGCCTTCCTGGCCGACAACGCCGCCTCGATCGCCGCCTTCCGGGCGACGCAGGCCGCCGCGTTCAGTGCCGAACGCGACGCGTGGGCGGCGGCGGGCGAGTTCGACCCCCGCCCCGAACCGCCCGCGCCGCCCGCCGCCGGAGCGGTGTCCGTACCCGACGGCGGCGCGCTCGTGGAGGCGCCGTTCGTCGCCAGCGTGTGGCGCGTCGACGTGCGCCCCGGCGACCGGGTCACCGCCGGGCAGTCGCTGCTCGCCCTGGAAGCGATGAAACTGGAGAGCGTCGTCACCGCGCCGCGGGACGGCACCGTCACCGACATCCTCGTCACCCCCGGAGCCCAGGTCGCTCCGGGCAGCCCACTGGTGGTGCTCGCATGAAACCGACCGACCGCGTCCGCGCCGCCTACACACGCCTCGCCCTCGGCGAACGCCCCGAGGCATGGATCACGCTGCGCCCCGAACGCGACGTGCTCGCCGACGCCGCCGCCGTGGAAGCCCGGCTCGCCGCCGGCGAGCACCTGCCGCTGGCCGGGCGCCTCGTCGCGGTCAAGGACAACATCGACGTCGCGGGCCTGCCGACCACGGCGGGCTGCCCCGCCTACGCCTACCAGCCCGAATGCAGCGCCCCCGCCGTGCAGCGCCTCGTCGACGCCGGCGCGCTGATCCTCGGCAAGACCAACCTCGACCAGTTCGCCACCGGCCTGGTCGGCACCCGCAGCCCGTACGGCGCGGTCCGCGACGTCCGCGACCCCGCCCGCGTCTCCGGCGGGTCCAGCTCCGGCTCCGCCGTGGCCGTCGCGCTCGGCATCGCCGACCTGGCCGTCGGCACCGACACCGCCGGCTCCGGCCGCGTGCCCGCCGCGTTCCAGGGCATCGTCGGCGTCAAACCGACACCGGGACTCGTCCCCACCGACGGGGTCGTGCCGGCCTGCCGCAGCTTCGACTGCGTCACCATCTTCGCCCGTACCGTCGCCGAGGGAACGCACGCCATCGCCCTCATGAGCGACCCGGTCCTCCCCGCGGACGCACCGCTCGCGGCGCCGCCACACCCGATCGTCGCGGTGCCGGACCGCGACGACCTGACCGGCCTGTCACCGCAGTGGCTCGACGCGTTCGAACAGGCCACGAAAACCCTGGAGACCCACGGCGCCCGGCTGCGGCCGATCCGGCTCGCGCCGTTCCTCGCCGCGGCGAAACTGCTCTACAACGGCGGGTTCGTCGCCGAACGGTACGCCGCCGTCGGCGCCTTCATCGACGGGCACCCCGACGACATCGACCCGACCGTCCGGGCCATCATCGGCGCCGCCCGCGACATCCCCGCCCACGTCCTCGTCGCCGACACCGAACGGCTCGCGCACCTGCGCCGCGAGGCCATGACCGCATGGGGCGACGCGGACGCGCTCCTGCTGCCGACCAGCCCGATCCACCCGACGATCGCCGAGGTCACCGCCGACCCGATCGGAGTCAACGCCACCGTCGGCACCTACACCAACTTCTGCAACCTGTTCGGCCTCAGCGCCGTCGCCGTGCCCGCCGGTGAGGCCGGCGGCACCAACTTCGGCGTCCAGGTCGTCGCCCGCGGCTTCGCCGACGCCGTCGCCGCCGACATCGCCGCACGGCTGGCCGGCGAGGCTCCGACGGGCGCGCACCGGCGGGGGCTGCCGATGATGGTGGTCGGCGCGCACCTGACCGGGCAGCCGCTCAACCACCAGCTCACCGAGGCGGGGGGCCGCCTGCTCCGCCAGGTCCGCACCGCACCGCAGTACCGGCTGCACTGCCTGACCACCGAACCGCCGAAACCGGGCCTGGTCCGCGTCCTCGACGGCGGCGCCGCCGTGGAGGGCGAGCTGTGGGAGCTGCCGCCCGCCGCGGTCGGCCCGTTCCTGGCCGCGCTGCCCTCCCCCATGGCGCTGGGGAAGGTACACCTCGACGACGGCTCGACCGTCACCGGTTTCCTGTGCGAAGCCGTCGCCGTCGCCGACGCCCCCGACATCACCGCCCACGGCGGCTGGCGCGCCTACCTGGCCTCCCTGCGGCAGCACCGATGAACACGCCCGGCCTGTCCTTCTCACCACGAGCCGCCGCACCGTGAGCGGCCGCGGCGGCTCGTCACGTGAGCCGCCGCGGCCGTTGCCCGGTTCGGTTGCTCGCTGCGGATGTCTTCCTCGCTCAAATCGTGTCGATAGAACGATCGAGGGCGTCTACCGTGCACCGGGTGTCTCGTGATCACCCTTCATCGACCGTCCTGCACGCCTTCGGTGTCGACGGGCCTGCCCGACGGCTGACCGGCGGGCAAGGCACCTCGTGGGCTGCGGACCATGTGGTACTCAAGCCGGACGGGGGTGCCCTGCACGAATGGCTGGGCGATGCGTTCACCGACGTCACATGTGAAGGTTTCCGGCTTGCGGCGCCGGTCCGTACCCGTGACGGCGCGTGGAGCGTGCAGGGGTGGTCGGCCACGCGATGGGTCCAGGGTGGCGAACCGGACTACACCGCGGTATCGACGTGGCAGGAGATCCTCACGGCCGGCCAGGCGTTTCACCGGGCGGTTGCCCATCTCGGCCGGCCGGTCTTTCTCGATACGCGACGGGACTGGTGGGCACAAGCGGACAGAGCGGCCTGGGCAGAACGGGCTATCCGGTTCGTACCGGAGTTCGCCGCCCTGGCACGACGGCTGGAGGACGCACTGCGGCCGTTGGGGCGCCCGCAGCTCGTGCACGCGGACCTGACGAAGAACGTCTTGTTCGCTCCGGGGCTCCCTCCGGCCATCATCGACATCTCGCCCTACTGGCGGGCGCCCGCGTACGCCGACGGGATCGTGGTGGCTGATGCGCTCTGCTGGCACGACGCACCATCGTCTCTGTGGGAGACGGTGGATGTATCGGCAGCGGCGGTAGCGCGCGCACTGCTGTTCCGGATGGCCACGACGAACGAGCGCGTTTTGTCCGGAGGCGAGGGAGTCGACCTGCAGGACGAAGCTCGGCGGTACGGTCTCGCGGCCGCAGCCATCGGTCTGTGACCCGTCAAGAGGTCCCCAGCTCGCAGGAGCGCGTACCGGTCTGCCTACCCTCAACCGGCCGAGGATCTACGGAGCTCGCATCGAGCACCCGAAGATCATGGACGAACGTCGCTGCGAGTCACGACTTCACCGAAAGTGAGCCAGAGCCTGGAAACGTGTCGCGGGTTGTGGTGCGGATGCGGATACTGCATCGGTGACCGGCTCCGCATCGCCTCAGCCGCTCCGGCCTCGTGCGCTGAGACCCGGCGATCTCGTCGTCATCGCTTCGCTGTCCGGGCCGCTGCCCGCGACGTACGAGCGCAACGTCGCGCAGACGGAGGTCGTGCTCGAGCGGATGGGGTTCCGCGTGCGCCGGGCCCCGCTGCTGGAAGCCGGGCGGCACCGGTGGTGGAGCGCGGCGACGCCGGCGGAGATCGCCGCGGAGCTCAACGGCCTTCTCCGTGATCCTGAGGTTCGTGCGATCATCGCGAGTGACGGCGGCCAGACGGCGTTCGGCTACCTCGACCTGATCGACATCGAGGCGATCAGGGCCGATCCGAAGCCGATCCTCGGCTACAGCGACATCTCCTTGCTGCATCTGGTGCTGTACTCGCGCACGGGCCTGGTCGGGTTCCATGCCGACATGGCCGTGCCCGGCTTCGGCGGCAACTGGCAGACGGCGCCGGCGACCCGCCGGGCGGAGCTCGAGAAGCTGTACTCGAGGCTGCTGACCGACACCGCGGCGATCGGTCCGCTGCCTGCGAGTTCGTCGTGGGAGTGCTGGCGCGCCGGGCGGGTCGAAGGCCCGCTGATCGGTGGGGTGATCAACCGCATCGCGCTGGTACAGGCGACGCGCTTCGCGGTGCCGCTCGACCGGTTCGACGGTGCCGTGTTGTTCTGGGAGGAGATGGGCGGCCAGGCGTCGCACGTGTGGAGCTATCTGCAGGTGATGCGGCACGGCGGCATCCTCGATCGGATCTCCGGCATGGTCGTGGGCGTTCCGCGCGAGATCGCCGGACTCGACTCGCCCGAGGCGTCCCCGACGCTGTCCGAGATCGTCCTCGACGTGCTCGGCGACCGTGACATCCCGGTGCTCGGCAACGTCGAGTTCGGACACGCCGGCCCGAACCTGCCGATGCCGGTCGGCATCCGTGTCGGTCTCGATGCGCAGCAGCGGACACTGTCGCTGCTCGAACCGGCGGTGCGCGGCTGAGCGCTCACGCCGGCGCGCGGCCCGTCCCCCCGTTACCCCCCATGGCGCCAGGAAAGGTACACCGCGACCGTCACCGGTTCCCGTGCGAAGCCGGCACGGTCGACGCCGCGCTTTTCGAAAGCTTTGACACCGCCGTGAAGGTCGCCCAATACTGGCGCCATCGACACCTGTCAAAGCCGGACGCCGACCGGTTCGTCGCACGCTGCCCACATGAGGAGGAACGCGCGCACCATGAACACGCGTAGCCGTCTGCTCGCCACCGCTGTCGCCGTCTCGGCGGCCGCGGCCCTCTCCACGTTCGTCGCCTGGGCCGCCACCCCGGCGAACGCCGCGACCTGTAACGGGTACGTCGGACTCACGTTCGACGACGGCCCGGGCACCAACACCGGCAACCTGCTCAACGCCCTGCGCCAGAACGGGCTGCGGGCCACGATGTTCAACGAGGGTCAGTTCGCCGCCCAGTACCCGGCCCAGGTCCGCGCGCAGGTCGACGCCGGCATGTGGGTCGGCAACCACAGCTACACCCATCCGCACCTGACCCAGCAGAGCCAGGCCCAGATCGACTCGGAGGTGTCCCGCACCCAGCAGGCCATCGCCAACGCCGGCGGCGGCACCCCGAAGCTCTTCCGGCCGCCGTACGGCGAGACCAACGCCACCGTGCAGTCGGTCCTGTCGCGCTACGGCCTGACCCAGATCATCTGGGACGTCGACTCGCAGGACTGGAACAACGCCAGCGTCGACGCGATCGTCCAGGCCGCCGGGCGGCTCACCAACGGCCAGATCATCCTCATGCACGACTGGCCGGCCAACACGGTCGCCGCCATCCCGCGCATCGCCCAGGGCCTGGCGGCGCGCAACCTCTGCGCGGGCATGATCTCCCCGCAGACCGGCCGGGCGGTCGCCCCGGACGGCGGGACCAACCCGACCACCCCACCGCCGACCACCCCGGGCGGCGGCACGTCGCAGCCGCCGACCTCTCCCCCTCCGGCGGGCGGCGCCTGCTCCGCGACGTACGCGGTCACCAGCTCGTGGCAGGGCGGATTCCAGGCCTCGGTCACGGTGCGCGCCGGGAATGCCGCCATCTCACGGTGGACGGTCAGGTGGACGTTCGCCAACGGCCAGACGATCACACAGCTCTGGAACGGCACCCTGAGCACGTCCGGCTCGGCCGTCACCGTGACGAACGTGTCGTACAACGGCAGCGTCCCGGCCAACGGCACGACCTCGTTCGGCTTCACCGGCACCTGGAACGGCACGAACGCCGTGCCCACGCTGACCTGCACCGTATAAACGCGACTACCGGGCGGGCGCCTCACCTCGAGGCGCCCGCCCCGGCGGTGGGCCGGGTCTCAGGTCGGTCCAGTTCACGTTGACGATGTGGGCAGTCCGACGGCGATGAGGCGCTGGGGACCTGGAACGATCCTCGCGTGGCCCCTGACATCCGCCGTGCGCCCAGTCTGGACGAGGTTCGGCGCTACCACCTGGACCGCCTCAACCAAGCGTTGCGCCGCCCGGGCATGTGGGGTCGGGAGCTGTCCATCCGCTTGCTCATGGACGACGTCGCCTTTGTCGACGGGACAGACGAGCTGTGGCGGCAGGAACACGATGACCTTCGGGTCCGAGGTGCGTTCAACCCGCTTGGTGTGCACGGGGCGTTCACGGCGATCCTGCCCAGCTACCAGGACGACGGTGCGGCGGTAGCCTCTGTCTACGCCGACATAGCGTGGCGACTCGGCTGGCTGACCGTGGATCGGACCCTGCCCGACGACGAACACCAGCGGCTGAGCGCTGAGACTGATCGATGGAGTGGCCGGGACCGGCAACTCGATGAGATCGTCGCCGAGCTCGGGCCACCGTCCGTCCTGTTCGGCGGCAGCAACCCGCGTTACGCCAAGACCCTCGCCTATGCCGCCGCGTCCGGCGCCAGAGGCTTGGTCTGCCTGCACTTCGCAAGCACCTACGACTGGAACGCGCCTCAGCCGCAGCCCGAGGCGCAGCCCGTCCTCGTGGCGGTCCGGTACGGCACCGGCGCCTTCGCCGACACGTTCACCTTTACCCCTGCGGGTTCCGCCTACCGCCATGACCGCGAGGTTTAGCAAGCTCCAAGCACCGGCAGCGTAGGCCGCGTCCACGTGCAGGTCTATCGGGTCCAGTCGCGGGTCAGCACCGACCGGGGCAGGTATGGCCGTGAACGTTTCCCGGCGGCGGGCCGCGTCGCCGCTGCTGGACGCCGTCCGGATGCATGATCCGGTCGCGGCGGCGTGCGCGGCCGGCGGCATCGGGGCAGCATTCGAAGCGCATCGACAGTCATCGAGGAGGAGCGCTCATGCGATCAGCGCGGATGTGGTCCCGTACGACGATCGTCACGGCCGCCACGGTCATCGTCGGGTCGACCGGGGTGCTCGCGACGACGCTGGCCGCGCATGCCGCCGCCGGATGCCGCGTCAAGTACACCGTGACGAGTCAGTGGCAGGGCGGCTTCGGCGCGAGCGTGGACGTCACCAACCTCGGCGATCCCGTCACCAGCTGGCGGCTGACCTGGTCGTTCGCCGCCGGGCAGACCGTCACGCAGCTGTGGAACGGCACGGTGAGCCAGTCGGGGTCCACGGTGACGGTCACCAACGCCGCGTGGAACGCCGCCCTCGGCACCGGTGCCACCACGAACTTCGGCTTCGGCGGCACCTGGAACAACGCGTCCAACCCGGTGCCGGGGACCTTCGCGCTCAACGGCGTCGCCTGTACCGGAAGCACGGCATCACCGACCGCCTCCGGCAGTGGCCCGGCGGGGACCGTACTGGACCAGGTCAGCACCGTGGGCCGGGTCCGAGCGGCCGGGACCGCCGCGCAGTTCACCTGGCCCGGCACGTACTTCGAGGGCCGGTTCCGCGGCACCGGCGTCGGCCTGGCGCTCAACGACGCCGACAACGACTACGTCGTGCAGGTCGACGGCACCACCGTGGCGAACCTGGTGACGCCGGGCCGGACCACGTACTGGGTGCGCGGCCTGCCGGGCGGCGAGCACACCGTGCGGCTGGCGAAGCGGACCGAGAGCCCGTGGGCCGCGGGCGAGTTCGGCGGACTGGTCGCCGACACCGGCGGCGCGATCCTGGCGAAGGCCGGCCGGCGCAGCCGCCAGATCGAGTTCATCGGCGACTCGTGGACCGCCGGCTACGGCAACATGTCGACGACCCGCGACTGCGCCGGCAACGGCGGCGTGACCCGCAACTCCAACGCCGACGCGTCGTTCGGTGCGCTGACCGCGAAGGGCCTCAATGCCGATTACCAGATCATCGCCTGGTCCGGCATGGGCATGGTCCGCAACTACGGCGGCCAGAACATCGCGTACAACTTCCCGGCGAGCTACTACGACAAGGACCTGCAGGCGCTGTACAACAGCGGTGTGTGGCCGGTGCCGAGCACGTGGCGGCCGCAGGTCGTGGTGGTCGGCCTGGGCATCAACGACTTCTCCACGGCACTGACCTCCGGCGAGAAGTGGTCGACGACCGCCGCGCTCGCTGCCGACTACCGCGCGGCCTACCAGACCTTCATCGACAGGCTGCGCACCCGGTACGGCACGAGTACGCACATCGTGCTCGCATACCCGGACCTGACGTACATGACGACGGCGTTCGCCGACTCGATCCAGCAGATCGTCCAGGCCCGCAACAGCGCCGGCGACGCCCGGGTCTCGGCGCTGTACTACGACAACACCGCCCTGGGCCTGGACCTGCTGGGCTGCGACTGGCACCCGTCGCGGCACGACCACCAGGTCCTCGCCGCCGCCCTGTCCCAGCACCTGTCGACACTCCCCCTGGCCTGGTGACCGACCGCCGACAAGGACGTGCTGCCGGGTCGCGAACTGGCCCTTGACGCGGCAGCCGGGGCAGTTGTTGGCGCGCAGGTCGGCGTCGGCGACGGTGGCAGCCTTGAGGCGGATGACGACGTCGTACACCGGATCGCTCTTGCCGCCGAAGCCGGCGAGCTGGTCCCACAGCTCTCGCAGGCCGGTGACCAGCAGGTTGATGCCGGTGAGGATCAGCCCGACGGCCGTGCCGACCATGTTCAGCAGCACCCCGGCGGCGAAGACCTTCACGTCCTTCAGCTGCGCCTTCATGATGCCCGGCAGGCAGCCCCAGCCGGTCCGGCGACCGTCATCCCGTCCGGCGCCGCCGGCGCCTCGCCGCCGACCGCGAGCTTCGCGACGACCCCGTCCTTGGCCGCGCCGTCGGGCAGCACCACCTGCACGTCGGCGACCGACAGGGTGGTCACCGCCCCGGCCTTGACCTGAGCGCTCACCTGCGCCGCCGGCGGTGCCGGCTTCTTCCGGCCGGAGCAGGCGGTGGTCGGCGCGACCACCACGATCACCGCCACGACCGCGGCAAGCACGCGCCTCATGGGGCCGACGTTACGGCCCCGCCGGATCACCGCGAACGATGCGTTCCCCTGCCCATGTGGGGCGACTTCGCTGCCCTGACAGCGTGGTGTCGTAGAACGTCAGAGGTTCCGGGGAGCGGCTGGGTCGTCGACACTGTGAGTGCGACCCCATTCCCGCGCCGGGGCCCTCGAATCCCCCGGGACGGACCCACAATGGGCGCTGGTGGCGTCCATGGTGGCCGGGCCGATCGATGCGCGGGGTGGTGAGGCTGTTGTCGGGTGGTGGCCTGCGGTTCGCGGTCCTGGGACCGGTGGGAACGACCGGCGCGCGGATCGCGTCTGATCGCCCATGAGGAACGTTTCGGTGACGCTGGCGTGGCTGACACATCCCGTGTCCGCCGTCGCGGTGCTCGTGCTGCTGGTGAACGACCACCTCCTCAAGGCGGCCGCGCCGGGCGTGGTGACCGGCAAGCTCAGCGACGTCGCCGGTCTGGTCTTCGCCCCGGCACTGGTCGCGGCGCTGTGCTGCCTGCTGGTCCCCCGGCTTCCGACGCGATGGGCGGCGGCCGGTTCGACGGTACTGGTGGGCGTGGCGTTCGCCGCGGTCAAGGCGGTGCCCGGCGGTGCCGATGTCGCGTCGGCGGCGTGGAGCGTGATCCGCCCGTCGACGATCCTCGCCGACCCCACCGACCTGCTCGCGCTGCCCGCGCTCGGGATCGCCTGGTGGGTCCGGGGCCGGACGCTGACGCCGGTGGTGTCCACTCCGGTCGCGCGCGGTGTCCGCGCCGCCGTGGTGCTGCCGTTCGCGGTGCTGGGCGTCGCCGCGACGAGCGCGCCGGACTACCCGGCGGTGGACCGGGTCGTGGTCGTCGACGGGCAGGTTCGGGCCATGCTGTACAACGCCTTCCACGGCCTGCCCGACGGCGACAGTGACCTCGACGACGCCGCGGCGACCGTCGACGGCGTGACCTGGACCGCCCTCAAGGCGCCCGTCACGCCGGACCTCCCGCCGCGCGCCACGAACGCGTGCGTGCCGGACCGGCCGGACGTGTGCTACCGGGTCGTGCCCGGCCGGCTCGCCGTCGAGGAGAGCACCGACGCCGGGCGGACCTGGCGGATGTCGTGGCAGGTGGCGGAGGGGCGGCGCACGTTCCTCGCCCGGCGCGACAGCGACCTGCGCTCACCCCGCGAACACCTCAGCGCCGCGGAGGTCGCGATCCTGCCAGTCGCCGGCGGCTACCGCGTGTTCGTCGCCAACCGGCGCGACGGCATCGCGGTCCGGCAGCCGGACGGGGCATGGCAGCGCATCGGCCTGTCGTACGCCGGCAAGACCTGGCCGCCGGCGCCGCTCACCGCACCCGGCAAACACATCTGGGCCGAGTACGCCCTCGCCGTCGCGATCGGGTCCGCACTGTACGTCCTGGGCCTGCTGCCGGCCCTGTCCCGGCGGCGGGTGCTGGCCGGCTTCGCGGCGGGCACGACCGTCCTCGGCGCGGTCGTCGTCGCGCTCGCCCAGCTGGTGGACTCGATCCTGGGTCTCGGGTTCACCCTGATCGGCATGGGCGTCGGCGTCGCCGGCCTCGTATGGTGGATCGCCACCGTCGCCGGCGACCCACGACCACGGCCGTGGCTGTGGCCCACGCAGGCGGCACTGGCAGCAGCCGCCGCCGCGGGCGTCATCGCGACGTTCTACGGCTGGTCGGCGGGCCACCCCGACGCGTACTCCGCGGCGGCCGGCATCGCCGGCGCGGTGACCGGCGCCGCCGTGGCAGGCACCGTCGTCCTCGTCCTGTTCGGCCGTGGCCCGGCGGCCCGGCCCGAGCCCGAGTACGAGTGGACCACCAGCGGCGGCTGACCTCATCGCACGGTGCCGCGGCCGGCGGTTTCACCCACATCGCGTCTGCGTGAATAGTCGGCTTCGCCCGGGAACAGGATCTAAGTACGCTTTGAGGTGGATCGGATCGTGCCGGGAGGTGTCTGATGCAGAACGGCGGGATGCTGCGTGGCCGCGATCCACCCGGTCGGATCGAAATACTGTACGAGAGCGAGCACACGCGGGTCACCCGGTTGCTCGTCGCCGGGCGCACGGTCATCCGCAAGGAGTTGTCGGGACCGGACGCGGACCGGCGGGTGCGGCACGAGGTGGCGATCCTGGGGCGGCTGCGCGGCGTGGTCGGTGTCCCACAGTTGCTGGAGGCACCGCGGTGCCAGGGGTCGGTCGTGGTGGAGGATGTCGCCGGCACGAGCCTGGCCGGGGCGGCGAAGCCGCTGGCGGCCGATGACCTGATCGGGCTCGCGGTGAAGCTGGCCCGGACGGTGGCGGGGATGCACCGCCGGGGCGTGATGCACCGCGACATCACGCCGGCGAACATCGTGGTGTCCCGCGACGGCGCCCTCTGCCTGGTGGACTTCGCGCTGGCGACGTCGATCGCCGAGCTTCGTCCCGGGTTCACGCACCACACCGAGATCGCGGGGACGTTGGCGTATCTGGCGCCGGAGCAGACCGGGCGCACCGGCCGGCCGGTGGATCAGCGGGCCGATCTGTACGCATTGGGCGCGACACTGTATGAACTGGCGACGGGCGCGCCGCCGTTCGGCTGGGGTGACCCGCTGCGGCTCACTCATGATCATCTGGCTCGGGTGCCGGTGCCGCCGGCGCAGGCGAACCGGACCATCCCGGCGCCGCTGTCCGAGATCATCATGCATCTGCTGGAGAAGGAGCCGGACAAGCGGTACCAGACCGCGGAGGGCGTGCTCTACGACCTGGAGCGGGTACGGGACGCCGACCCGCGCGCGGCGACGATGCGGGTCGGCGAGCGCGACGTTCCGCCGCGGCTGTTGCCGCCGTCACGGCTGGTGTGGCGCGATGCGGAAGTGGCGGTGCTGACGGCGGCGTTCGAGGAGGCGCTTACGGGCCGGTGTCAGGGTGTGCTGATCTGCGGGGCGCCAGGGGTGGGAAAGACGGTGCTGGTCGATGAACTGCGGCCGGTGGTGACCGGCCGGGACGGCTGGTTCGTGGCGGGCAAGTTCGACCAGTACCGGCGGGACCTGGAATGCGACGCCGTGCACCAGGGGTTGCGGGCGGTGGGTCGGCTTCTGCTGGCCGAGTCGGAGGACGAGCTGGCCGACGTCCGCAAGCGGATCCTGGCGGCGGCCGGCGCGAACGCGGGCCTGCTGACCGCGGCGGTGCCGGAGTTCGCGGCACTGCTGCGGGTGCCGCCCGATCCGGGGGATCCGCTGACCGCCCAGGCGCGGGCACAGCGGGTGGCGTTCGACGTGTTGCGCGCGGTCGCCTCACAGAAACGGCCCGTGGTGATGTTCGTCGACGACCTGCAGTGGGCGGGACGAACGGCGATGGGCTTCGTGGACCTGGTGCTGAGCGCGGAGCCGGTCGACGGTCTGCTGCTGGTGGCAGCTTACCGCGAAGGTGACGTGGACGCGGTGCATCCGTTGGCGGCTGCGCGGTCCCGGTGGTGCGACCGGCCGGAGGTGCGGCAGCTGCGGCTGGCCAACCTGCCGGTCGCCGGCACGGTCGCCATGGTGGCGGAGATGCTCCACGTGGACAAGGCCACGGCGGCAACCCTGGGCGACGCGATCAGTCCGTACACGTCCGGTAATCCGTACGAGACGGTGGAGCTGCTCAACGCGCTGCGCCGTGACGGTGTGCTGGTGGCGGGGGCCAGGTGGCGGTGGGATGTGGCGCAGGTGCGCGCTCACCTGGACCGGCCGGAGGTTGCGGGACTGTCGGCGGCGCGGGTCGATGCCATGCCGGCGCAGACGCGGCTGATGGTGGAGGCGATGGCGTGCCTCGGTGGGCGGGCCGAGCTGGGCGTGCTGCAGACCGCCGTCGGCGAGCCGGCGGAGGTGATGGAACAGCGACTCGCGGCCGCCCTCAACGAGGGGGTGCTGGTGTTGGATCCCGGGGTGCGGGAGGCGGTGCTGTTTCGCCACGACCGGATCCGTGAGGTGGTCCTCCGCGGGGTGGAACCGCGCCGGCGGCGCAGCCTGCAGTTGGCGATGGCGCGGCGGCTGGCAGCGGTGGCGGAGCTGTTCGCGGTCGCGGCGGAACAGTACCTGCCCGTGGTCGATGCGGTCGACGACCCCGCGGAACGGCGCCGAACGGTGGAGCTGTTCCGGCGGGCCGCCGAACAGTCGACGATGATCGGGGAATACTCGCTGGTGAACGCGCTGCTGACGGCCGCGCTGCGGCTGATCGGCCCGGACGAGACCGCCGCGCTCGTCGAGGTGCGCACCGGCCGGCACGCCGCCCTGTACAGCCTGGGGCTCCTGGAGGAGGCGGACGAGGAGTTCCGCACGATCCAAGGGCTGTGCCCCACCGCCTTGGAATGTGCGCCCGCCACGGCGGTGCAGGTGCGCGGCCTGACGCACCGCAACCGCTACGTCGAGGCGATCGGGCTCGGCCTGGAGTCACTGCGTGAGCTGGACAGCGCCGTGCCGACCGCGGACCGGCTCCCGGCCGAGCTCGACCGCCGGTTCGACCTCATGTACCGGTGGCTGGAGCATGAGGACGCCGTGGACGAGCTGACCCGGCCGGAGGTCACCGAGCCGGTGGTGCTCGCCGTGGCCCGTCTGATCAACGCGATCCTGCCGGCGGTCTACTTCGCCGCCGACCACGCCAGGCTCGCCTGGCTGAGCCTGGAAGCGCTGCGGATCTGGATCGAGCACGGCCCCGCCGGCCCCCTCCTCGGCCCGGCGAGCCACGTCGGCTTCGCCGCCGTGTCGGTGCGCGGCGACTACACCGCCGCGTACCAGGCGATGCATCGAATCCTGGCACTGGGCGAGGCCCGCGGCTACGAGCCCGACACCTCGCAGGTGCGCTTCCTGTCCACGCTGCTGAGCTGCTGGTTCGAGCCGATCGAAAACGGTGTCCGCGCGAGCCGGCGGGCCCGTGAAGGCCTCATCGCGGGGGGTGATCTGGCCAACGCCGGATACACCTACTACCTGGACATGGTCGGTCTGCTGGACTGCGTGCCGTCGCTGGACGTCTACGTCCCCGAGGTGGAGGCCGGGCTTGCCTTCGTGCGGCAGACCGGCGACGAGCACATCGGCGAATCGTACGACAGCTACCGGCGACTGGCCGGTGTGCTGTGCGGCGAAAGCGCCACCATCGCCGGTGCGACGGCCCCCACCGACAGGTACGCCGAGAGCCCGTGGGCGCTGTTCCACCTCCAGGTCACCCGCGCGATCGCCGCCGCCATCCTCGATGATCTGGTCGGCCTGACCCGGTGCACCGCGGCGGCGATGCCCTTGCTGTCGGCCGCGGCCACCTTCTACCCGACCGCCGCCGCGCACGTGCTGCGTGGACTGGCCCTCGCCGGGCAGGCCCGAGCCGGCCACACCGGAGAGCGCGACGGTCTGCTGTCCGAACTGGACGAGGTGACGCACTGGCTGGCAGCACGCGCCGCGGACGCACCGGCCAACTTCCTGCACTGGCTACGGTTGCTCGAGGCCGAGCGGGCCTGGGCCGACGGCGACTTCGTTGCCGCCGTCCACGGCTTCGACGCCGCCCGGCACGAGGTCGCCCGCCACGTACGGCCATGGCATCAGGCCCTGATCACCGAACACGCGGCCCGCTTCTACCTCGCCCACGGCGTCGAACACGCCGGCTTCGAACTGCTCGCCGCGGCCCGTCAGGGGTACCTCGCCTGGGGCGCGACCGCGAAGGTCGACCAACTGGACTGGGCCTACCCGGCGTTGCGACCGCACGACGAGCCGATCGACAAGCACGACGCCCGCCACCCCGGCGACCTTCTCCAGCGTCGCCCCACCATGACGACCGGAACCGTCGACCTGCTCGGCATCCTGTCCGCGTCGACGGCGCTGAGCTCGGAGACCAGCACCGAAGGCCTGTACTCCCGCCTGGTCCAGGTGCTCTCCGCGATGACCGGCGCCACCGGAGTGCACCTGCTGCTGTGGAGCGACGACCGGGACGAATGGATACTGCCCGCGCTCGGGGATGCTTGCAGCATCATCCCGGCCGGCGGCGCCGGCTATGAGCACACGGTGCCGATGTCCGTGCTCCGATACGCCGAGCGGATGCGCGAGCTGCTGGTCGTGGGCGATGCCACCCGCGACGACCGCTTCGCCCGGGACCCGTACTTCACCGGCCTCAGCTCCTGCTCCCTACTGGCCGTGCCCATCCTCAACCGCGGCATGCTGCGGGCGGTGCTGCTGCTCGAGAACCGCCTCATCCACGGCGCGTTCACCGCCGAACGGCTCGACTGCGTCAGACTCATCGCCGGTCAGCTCGCCGTGTCGCTCGACAACGCCCACCTGTACACGGCCTTCCGCCGGATCGCCGACGAGCAGGCGGCGTTGCGGCGGGTGGCGACGCTGGTCGCCCGCGGGGCGGCACCCGATCGCGTGTTCGCCGCGGTGGCCGACGAGGTCGGCGCGCTCTTCCACGCCGACGGCACGTCGATCCTCCGATTCGAGCCGGACGGGGAGGCGACGGTGCTGGGAGGCTACGGACTCAAGCAGACCGCACCGGGTTGGCGCGGCAGGCCCGACCCCCGCACCGCCATGGCGACGGTACAGGCCACAGGCCATTCCGCGCGCCGCGACGTGGACAAACCGGTGCCGGGGGCGCTGCCCGGGATCGAGCCCGAAATCTGCTCCATAGTCGCCAGTCCGATCGAGGTCGAGGGGCGGCTCTGGGGCGTCATGCGCGTCGGGTCGCGCCGCCAACGGCTGCCCCACGACACCGAGCAGCGGCTGGCCGACTTCACCGGGCTCATCGCGACCGCCATCGCCAACGCTGAGAGCCGGACCGAGCTCACCGCGTCCCGCGCGCGGATCGTCGCCGCCGCCGACCAGACCCGCCGGCGCATCGAGCGCGACCTGCACGACGGAGCCCAGCAGCGGCTGATCTCCCTGGCCCTGCAGCTGCGCACCGCGCAGGCGGCGCTGCCACCCGAGCTCGACACGCTCGCCGAACAACTCGACCGCGCCGTCGCCGGGGCGACGGGCGCCGTGGACGAACTCCGCAAGATCTCCCGCGGCATCCACCCGGCCATCCTGACAGAATCCGGCCTCGGCACGGCGCTGCGCACGCTTGCCCGCCACGCACCGATCCCCGTCGACCTCGACATCCGCATGCAGGGACGGCTGCCCGAGCACATCGAGGTCAGCGCGTACTACATCATCGCCGAGGCAGTCACCAACACGGCCAAACACGCGAACGCCTCAGCCGTCACCGTCACCGTCGAAACCGACACCACCGGCGGCGTCCTGCGCATCGTGGTCCGCGACGACGGCGTCGGCGGCGCCGACTTCACCCGCGGCACCGGCCTGGTCGGCCTCAACGATCGCGCCGAAGCGCTCGGCGGCCGGATCGTGCTCCACAGCCCGCGCGGAGCCGGGACCACCCTGCGCGCGGAGCTCCCACTCACCCCGGCCGAGTGGGACGCCGGCCGCCGATCCGCGTCGGGCAGGATCCGCTCACCCGGCGCACCCGCGGATTGCGGGTGACGCCGGCGCCGCAACGGCAGCCGTGGCGGGCACACCGATGCCCATGGCAGCGACGACGTGCGTGACCAACGGGGCAGCGCTGTTCGTCAAGATCCCGGTCGACGGCACATGAGCAGCACCCGCACGACCGTGAGGCCCGTACGGGCGACGTCCACCGGGGTGATGTCGGCGAACCACGCGTCCCGGTGCTGTTCGCGCAACCACCGCTCGGCGGCGGGGAGCAGGGCACCGGTGTCGAGCACCGGGTGCGGCCGGCCGTAGCCGGCGAGTTGCCGCGGGCCGAGCAGCGACAGCAACGCCTGCGTCGCGGCCGCCGCCAGGTCGTCACCCCAACCCACGGCCGGCGTCGACCGTGGGACCCGCGCCACCACGACGGGGATGGCCGCGCCGGCCGGCACGGACAGCCGGACGGGCAACCCGGCCCGCGCGGCGGTGCGCACCAGCAGTTCCAGGATGTCCGGCCGGCTCGCGCCCGCATACAGCGCCGCCGGCTCGACGGGACGGCCGGGCCCGGCTCGGGCCGCATCGCCCGCGAGGACGTGGCACAACCCGGCGGTCACCGCATCCGCGAGGCCGGCGCCCACCCCGACGCCCGCCCTGGACGGGCCCGCGGGTGAGGATGCCGGGTCGCCGGTGAACGGCCTCCGGGCCGGTGCCCACCGCAGCGGCCGGTCGGGGAGGACCGCCTCGGCGTAGTGGGCCACCGCCGCCCGGACGGCGGCGTCCCGGGCCGCGTCCACCGTAAACGGGTGGTAGGCGACGAAGGTCTGCGCGGGGTACGCCAGACGGACGGCACCGACCCGCAGCGGCAGTTGCGTCGCCGCGTCGTCGGTGAACCCGGCCAGGACCCCGACGTGCGGTGCGACGAGATCCGCCGCCGTCGCGTCGGCCGCGCCACGGGGATGGGCGCAGCCGGGGTGCGGCAGCAGCCGCTCCCGGTGGGTCTCGCAGGTGGCGAGGTCGAGGACCAGGACCGCCGGGAAGGGCCGGCGGCCGCCCCTGACGGCCGCCAGGACCTCGGCGGCGAGCAGCGTCCCTGCGATCGCGGCACGGGCGCCGTCCGGCGCGGCCGGGGCCACGGTGCCAGGGTCACGGTTCGCGAGCAACCGCAGCCGCGTACAGCTCGGGCAGGGCCCGCCATCGGCCCCGGTGGTGGCGCCGATGACCGCGACGTCGTCGCCGACGAATGCCGCGACCGTCACCTCGCCGGGCGCCTCGTGCGGGCCCCCGATCGGCTCGACCGTGACGATCGCCGTGTACCCGTGGCCGGCGGCTTGCCCTGATACGAACCTGAGCGTCGCCGGGTGACCCGTTGCGGCTTCGGCATCGAGGGCGGCGCAGTCGCGGCCGGACAGGTCGGCCGCGACGTCGATCGCCGGCATCCCCGAGCGCAGCAACGTGCGAGCGGCCGCGGCCACCATGGGTGCCGCCGCGGGCCACCGGCACCTCAGCAGCACCCGGTGGCGGCGCGGGTCCTCAGCCGGCGAGGCGCGGTTGTCCTGCGCCACGTCTCGGGCACAGTCGTGGCGCAGCAGCAGAGCGGCGAGCTGCACCAGTGTGCGCTGCTCGTCGGCGGGAAGGCCGGCGCAGAGCCCACGGACCGTCGACGTCCCGGTGAGCCGGGGCGCGATGCGCTCGAGCGTGGCCGCTGCCTGCCCCCGGACGAGCAACGCGGTTTCCCCACGCCGTACCAGCATGCCATCGGCTGTCCGGGTGAGCCGGACGTCGGCGCGCAGGCGCAGGCGGTCCTCGGGCGTCACCGTCATGACAGGGGGTGGGGCACGTGGTGCGGGCCCTCCGACGGGGGCGCGGCGGCGTGCCGCAATGCGGTGCTGATCCGGGTGAGCCCTGGTGCGCGTTGCCGGGGGCCGAAGTCGAGCGGCACCAGCCCCGGGGCGATGACCCGCGCCGAACGCAGGCCCAGCCGCCGCTGCTCCACTGTGGTCAGGTCCACGACGATGACGTCCGAGCCGGTCTCCATGACCGCACTGGCACAGGCTTGCAGGTCTTCGAGCAGGTCCATGTCGGACGGTCGGGGCCATGGGCGCGGCGCCCCGGGGACTTCGTGCCGGTCGCCGAGCAGGAACCCGGCGTACGCCATCGCCGCGGGGTCCGCGAAGAGCGCGGCGTGGTCGGCGGCGGACTCGACGAGGCCGTGGTCGCGCCGCATGGCGTCGATCCGGCCGCGCTGGGCGAGGGCGCGTTCGCGGACGGCCGGCACGAGCGCGGCGAGTTCACCGACGGCGCCGGCGACGGCCGAATCCGGGTCGAGACCGGCTGCGGCGGCGAAGCACAGCGCCGGTGCCGCACCGCCGGTGGCGACCGCGACCGCCGTGACCACCGGTGCCGGCAGGTCGATCCTGGTGTCGAAGAGGCGTACCTGGTGTCCGCCTGCGGCGAGGCGGTCGATCAGTGCGCCGACGGCCGGATCCGTGACCGTGCCGGGCGCGAGCTCGGGCAGGTGCGCCCGGCCGTACCACGCGATCAGGAACGCGTCTCGTTCGATGAGCTCCAGCAGGCCGTGCAGGGCTGCCTCCTCGAGGCACGTGCCGATGGCGCAGCCGTTCGACGTCTCCCGGGGACCCGCGAGGAAGTACGCCATCCGCTCAGGCACGAGGACCGGCGCATCGTGGCGCAGCGAGTGTCCCGGTACCCACCGGATCGGTGACCGTGGGTCGAACGACGGCCAGTCGCCCGGAACGGCACGTGCGGCGACGCGTTCGAACGTGTCGACGACGACCGGGGCGGTGCCGGTGTGCCATGCGGCCGCGGTGCGTTCCAGGCCCTCCAGGAGCGCGGCGGTGCGGCTACGGCCGTAGCTGCGGGCGTGCCCGCTCCACATCACCGGGATGACCCGGTCCGCTCCCCTGCCGGAGCCGGCCAGGGTGCCGCCGACCACCACGGGGACGATCGGTGCGTCGGTGAGGGCGACGGCGGCTGGGCCGAGTGCCCCGCACACCGGGTTGACCAGTGCCCGCTCCGGCAGGTGGACGGCGTCGAGATCGCGGAGGCGGGACGCCGACCTGGACGGTTTCGGCCGTGGTACGAACCGGATCGGGTCGGCGGGAGCGGGGGTGCCGCAGGCCGGGCAGGACGGGTCGGGCAGCAGTTCGTGGCGCTGGATGTCGAGGGTCTCCCAGGCCAGCCGGAACACCGTGCCGGCGGCGACGACCGCGTGGAGGTGGCGGATCAGTTCCAGGACGGCGGGGGTGAGGTGTGGCCAGGGCCCGGGTGTCCAGCTCGCGGCGTCGGCGGCCAGGCGCAGCGGGGCCGGTTGGAGGCGCTCCCGGCGCAGCGCGAGGCAGGTGTCGCAGGAGCCGATCAGGACCGCGTCGTCGGTCAGGTGCACCGTCGCCGCCGGGTCGGCGCCGAGCACGCCGACCACGGCCTGCGGCACGTACGACTGGATCGCGGCGACAGCCGTCACCAGTCCATCCATGACGCGCATTCTCACCGCGACGATCTGGGGGAACCACTAGATCCAGCCAGCGTGACGGCCGAACCGGGCGGTGATCCCCCACCGTGGGCATAGGTCGCCCGGGCACGGGCCGACCACCGCTGAGGAGGTAACAGATGCAGTCAACGGAAGGCCTGACCGACTCCCGGCCCGAGCTGCGGTTCGAGCTCGACGAGGTGCCGATGGACATCTTCGACCTGGCCGAACAGGGCCTGACGGTCGAATCACTCACCGCAGGGCACGGGCTGGGCGAGTTCGGCGCCTCGTCGGTGTTCTCCTGCTCGTCCTCGTCCTGATCCAATGACACGACCGCAGGCCCTGACCACACGGACGGTCGCCGGCTACGCTGTCGAGCGGCCGGTGGTGGTCCGGGTGGCGGGCCTGCCGGTCGATGTCCTGTCCGCGATGCGGTTCACCCGTACGGTCGCTGCCGTCGACGCACTCCTCGACGCGCAGGACCGGGCCCGGCGCACGGCACAGGTGCTGTCCGAGGCGCTGTACCCACTCGTCGGTGACCCGGCCAACGCCGCCCTGAAGACCCGGCTCGTCGCCCTGCGGCGGGCCATCCACCAGGACCGGCGACTGCCGGAGCACGTGTGGAACGCGGAGATCCGCGGTGCCCTGCCCGCACCCATGGTCTGCCGGATCGACGCGTGGCACGCGGAACGGGCCGCCCGCATCGGCGCGGAAGCCGACCTTGAGCCGCTCCTCGGCGTCGAGGCCGACACGGTCGCCGCCCGCATCCGGGACGCGGCCGGCCGCCCGGAGTTCCGCCGGGCGTTGGCCCAGGCGAGTCCTGACCTGTCGGCCGCGTTGGAGCGCTGGCTGCGGGACGGTCACCGGCCCCGCGCCCGGACGATCGGCGGGTTGGTCGCGTTCCTCGGCCGGGCCGCCGCGAAGACCAGCCCATACAGCTCGTTCGCCCGGATCGGCCTGGCCCACGTCGACGACACCGGGCCGTCGGCGCCGGCCGGCGCCCACCCGGTGCCGGCGTCGTCGGTGCTGGAGTTCGACCGGGTGCTCGTCGCGCGGCTGGTCCGCGCCGTGTCGACCCGTCCCGACCTGGCGGCGACGCTGGTGCTGCGGGTCAACCCCAGCCTGCACCGGGCCGGCGAGACGCTGCGCTTCCTCGGTACGGGCGAAACGATCGTCACCATGGCCGCCGCGCCCGCCGTGCTGGCCTGTCTCGACGTCGTCCGCCACCGGCAGGCCACCACCGCCGACGTCGTGCGGCACCTCGCGGCCACCGGTGCAGCGGCCGCGAAGGTCGGCGTCTTCGTCGACCGGCTCGTCGCCGTGGGCCTGCTGGAGGCCCGTCCGCCCGTGCAGGTCGAAGGCGCGGAGCCGCTCGGCGCCCTGGCCGACTGGCTCGAAGCGACAGGTGCCGACGTGCGGCTGCTGCGCGAACTGGACCGGCTGATGAGCGTCCCGACACGGATCGGGGACCACACCGAGCTCGCCGCGCACCGCGAACGGCTCGTCACCGCCGTCGCGCACACCGTGCGGCTCGGCCACGACCTCGCCGTGCCGGACTGGCCGGACGCCGACCGGCTCGACCGGTTCGTCTGCCACGAACACGTCGTGGAAAGCGGCGCGCCGGCCCGGCTGGACGCCCGCGCGTGGCGGCCGGTGCTGGACGACCTCGACGTCGTCCGGCGCTGGCTCGGGCTGCACGACCCGATGCTGCCGACCCGTCTCGCCCTCGCCGACCGCTGGGCGCCGTGGTTCGGATCCGCCCCCGACATCGCGTTCCTGGACCTGCACGAGCGCGTCCAGCGGGAGCTCGCCGCGCGGACCCCGCTGTCCGCGTACCTCCGCGGCGACTACACCGTCGGCGCCGCGGACCTGGCGACGAGCCCGGTCGAACGGCACGCGCGGCTGCACGCCCTGCTCACCGAGTCGATCGCGGAGCTCACCGGGCCGCAGCGGGTGGACCCCGAGCTGGTGCGGCGGCTGACCGCGAGCTGGCCGGCCTGGGTGACCGCGCCGGCGTCGATCACCTGCTACGGCCAGGCCGTCCCCGGCGCCGACGGGCCACGCCTGGCGGTCAACGTCATCACCGGCGGGCACGGTCGCGGGCGTGGCCGGTGGGCGCACCTCGCCGAACGCGCGACCGGCACGCCGGTCACGGCCCCACCGGCCGCGGACCGGCCCGACGGGCCGATCGTCGCGGAACTGGCCGGCCTGTTCGGGTCGGCACTCAACCTTCATGTCGCCCTGTCGACCCACGAGATCTCCTACCCCGGCACGGAGGACACCCGCCCGCCGCGGCACCGGATCGCCCTCGGCGCGCTGCGGGTCCGCCAGGATCCGGGAACCGGGCTGCCGCAACTCTTCGACGCCGCCACCGGCCGCCAGGTGATCCCCGTCCACGCGGGCATGATGGCCGACCTCCTGCTGCCGCCCGCCGCGCGGTTGCTGCTCGCCGCGTTCGGCCCGGCATACCTCGTCCACCCGGCCTGGCCGGTGCTGTGCCCGCTCCTCGACCCGGCGACGGTCACCGCGCCCACACTCCTGCCCCGGGTCGAGGTCGGACGTGTCGTGCTGCAGCGGGCCCGCTGGCTGGTGCCTGCCGCCGCGGTGCCCCGGCAACGCCCCGGCGACACCGGCGCCGGCCACCTGCAACGGCTGCTGGGCTGGCAACGCGAAACCGGCATCCCCCGCGCCTCCTACGTGCGGCTGTGGGACCCCGAGCAGGTCTGGGGCCAGCGGGCTTTCACGAAAGCCCGCAAGCCGGTGTACGTCGACCTCGCCAACTGGTACGCCGTGCAGAACCTCGACCGGCTCCTCGCGGACTGGTCCGGCCTGGTCACGTTCGAAGAGCCTCTGCCGGCACCGCAGGACGCCGCCGAGCGGGTCGCCGAGCTCATGTTCGAACTGACCGCAGTGGGGAGCACCGAGTGAGCGGACACGACTGGCTCAGCATCCACCTGTTCCAGCGCGGCGACCTGGACCCGCTGCTCATCGACCTCGTGCCCGCCCTGCTCGACGAGCTGCGCGAGGAGAAGCTCGCCGAAGACCTGTTCTTCCTGCGGTACTGGGAAGGCGGCAACCACCTGCGGCTACGCGTCCGCCCGGCGCCCGAAGCGTCGCGACGACAGCTCGCGGCGCGCCTCGGCGGCCGGTGCCGCGACCACCTGAGCGGCCGTCCGGTCACCGGCGAGGACTCCCAGGCCGCATACGCGCGCCGGGCCGCGCTCGCCGCCCGGTGGGAGGGCCGCTCCGGCTACGCACGCCGGCTACGGCCGGAGAACACGGCCCACTTCGTGCCGTACCGCCGCGAAACCGAACGCTACGGCACGGGCGCGGCGATGGAGGCCGTCGAGCGACACTTCGTCGAATCCAGCCTGCTGGCGCTCCGGGTGCTGCCCAGGACGCCACCCGCCCAGCGCCTGACGGTCGCCCTCTGCGCGATCCTGACCACCTGGCTGGTCTGCCAACCGGATCCGGCGACCCTCGCGCCATTGCTGCGGATCATGCCGGACCCGGTCACCGCAACCGACGACGCGTACGCGCGGCAACATGATCGGCTCATGTCGATCACCGGCCAGGTGCGGCGCGTCGTCGCCGGCACCGGCACCCTTCCGCCGGGGCACGTGCTCGGCGGCTGGGCCACCTCGGTGACCCGGCTGCGCGACGGCCTCACCGCAGAGCTGACCGCCGGCCGGTTCGCGCCGCCTGCCCGCGGCTGGGAGGGCACCGGCGCGGCCGGCGACGGCGTGCTGCCGGTCCTCGACATCTGCGCGCATCTGCTGTGCAACCGGCTCGGACTCACGGTCGGACAGGAGGCGTACGTGCGGCACATGGCGGTGCGGGCGGTGCACGAGTTGGAGGCGGCGTGACCGGGTGGCAGAGCGTGCACATCCACTACCACGACGACCCGCGCGACCTGCTGCTCGACGCCGTGCAGCCGCTCTTCGCGCAGGTCGCGCCGCACGCCGACGCCTACTTCATGCCGCACTGGCGGCAGGGCCCACACCTGCGGCTGCACGTCCGCGCACCCGGCGACGTGTTCCGTGACGTCGTCTCCCCGCTGGTCCACGACCACATCGGCGGCTACCTGCGCGACAACCCGTCACGGACGGTCCTGGACCCGGCCACGGTGCTGGACAGCCACCGGCGCCTGGCCGAGCTGGAACAGGACCCCGGTCCGCTCCTGCCTTGGCCGGCGAACAACACCGTCCTCGATGCCCGCTATGACCGGCGGCTGCACATGCTCGGCAGCGTGGCGGCCGCCGACCTGCTCGCGGAGTTCCACCTGCGGACCACCGCCCTCGCCTTCGACGTGCTGCGGTTGCGCCGCCAGGGCCGCCAGCTCCCCGCGATCGCGTTCGACCTGCTGATCGCCACCGCCGAAGCGCTCTGCGGCGCGGACCTCAGCTGGAGCTTCGTGTCGTTCCGGTCCCACGCCGAGGCGTTCCTGTCGACCTGGCCCGAGGGCGCCGGGCTGCGCCCCGCGTGGGACGGCTACTTCACGGCGAACGCCGGACGGCTCACCGCCCGCGCCGAGGCGGTCGCCGCCGCCGTCCACGACGACGACGGCGACGCCCTCGTCCAACGCTGGGTCCGCACCGTCACACCGTTCCGCGACCGGGCCGGCGCCCTCGTCGACGCCGGCATGATCACACTGGACCCGCCACCGGAGGCGCGCGCCGAACACGCGGCGCTGAGCGCGCAGCTCGGCCGGGCCAGCGCGTTCCACGCGGAGACCGCGGACAGTCCCGAGTTCGAGGCGCACGTGCGGGACACCGTCTGGTTCGCCCAGCACCGCCTGATGCTCAACTACCTGTACCTGTTCCTCACTCGGGTGGGCCTGACCCCGTCGGAACGCTTCCTGCTCTGCCACGTGGCGGCGAACACCGCCGAACGCCTCCACGGCGTGTCCGCGGTCGACACAGCGCGGCGCAGCCCCACCGGCGCCTCGATGGGCCGTCTCGTCCCGGGCCTGCGCCCCTCGGACGACGGTCCCGCACAGCTCTCCGAGCGCCTCGCCCTGCGCCTCGGCGTGCACGGCGTCACCCGCGACGACGGCCGGCACCACCTGGTGAGCTGGCCTCGGGCGGAGCCGCTCGGCGTCCTCGACGACGGCCAGCGGGCCGCGCTGTGGCGGCTGTCGGCGGGCGGCTGCGACCCCTCGGTGCTGGCCGAGATCGCCGCCGACCATGCCCCTTCCGCACCGGTGGACGGGCTCGTCGACCGGCTGCGCGAGCGGGGCTGGCTGGCCGTCACCGTGCTGCACGGCGGCGTCGCCCAGTACACGGTGGTCCCCAAGGGCAACTGGTGGCCCCTACCACCGGTGGAGCGGTCCGGACCGCTGACCCTGTCCCGGTTCGCGGTGATGCGCCGGGACCACAACGGTCTGCAGCTCACCTCGCCCCGCTCACCGGTCGTGGTCCGGATCCACGCGCCGCAGATCGCCGCGCTCGTCGCGGGTCCGCTCACCACGGACCTCGAAGGCCCGGCGTTGCCCGCCCGCCTCACCGCCGACCTCGCCCGGGCTGGGCTCCTCGTCGGCGCGGGGGACGCCGAGCCGTTCCACGAGGCCCAATGGAGCCCGCACGAACTGTGGTTCCACGACAGCAGCCGCCAGTCGTACGAGCGCGCCGGATCGACCCGGTTCTCCCACTTCGGCGCGACCCTGTGGGCCAAGGACCGGTTCCCGCCCCTGCCCGGCCGACCGGCGCCCATGAGCACCCGCACCGTCGCGCTGGCGCGGCCCGACCTGACCCGGCTGCACCAGACGGACCCGACGCTCACCGGTGTCCTGAAGGGGCGCCGTTCGATCCGCGCGTACGACGAGTCGTCGCCGGTCACCATCGAAGCGATCGGCGAGCTGCTGTTCCGCTGCGCCCGGGTGCGCTCCGCCGACGACAGCCAGGGATGGGACACGTCCGATCGCCCGTACCCGGCCGGTGGCGCCGTCCACGAACTGGAGCTGTACCTCGTGGTCCGCTCGGCGGCCGGGCTGGAACCCGGCATGTACCACTACGACGCCTTCGAGCACCAGCTCGAGGTGCTCGACGCCGCCGAACCGCCACGCCGGCGGCTGCTGCAGGCCGCCGCCCGCGCGATGGGCGCCGAGCAGCCGCCCCAGGTACTGATCGTCATCGCCGCCCGCTTCGGCCGGCTGATGTGGAAGTACGAATCGATGGCCCTTGCGCTGACCCTGAAGCACGTCGGCGTGCTCACTCAGACGCTGTACTCGGTCGCGACCGCGATGCGGCTGGCCCCGTGCGCCGTCGAGGCGGGCGACACCGACGCGTTCGCACAGGCCACCGGCCACGACCGCCTGTCCGAGTCGAGCGTCGGCGAGTTCTGCCTGGGCTCGGCGCCGCCCTCCGAGGAGCCACCGTGTACCTGATGATCGTCGCCTGGGACCTTGCCCGCTCCGAGCAGACCACCACGTCGCTGCGCGACTACCTGCGCGGTTACGCCGTGGACGCGTTCACCGGTCTTCCCGGCATGCTGGGCAAGTTCTGGTTCTCCAACGAGCCCCGCCAGATCTGGGGTGCCGTGTACCTGTGGACCACCCTGGCCCACGCCGACCCAGCGCGACTGCCGAGCCGGGCGGTCGAACTCATCGGCTACGAGCCCACGTCGGTCAGCGTCTTCGCGCTGGAGGCCGTGGCCGCGGGCGCGGACTGGTCCAAACTCCTCGACGGCGGCGTCGTGCACGCCTGAGGGGCATCCGGCAGGCTCGACCGAGCGCTTCCGGCTCGGTCGGGCAGTCCCTCGCCGGGAGCGGCACCGGGCCCGTCCGGCGGATGGCGGCGATGTTGTAGCCCTCGGTTACGATGCGGGGTTCCGCTGGTGAACAGGAGATCGTCGATGGGATTTGTCGCGGGTGCACGTACGCGAATGCCGCTGGTGATTGCGGTGATCGTCGGTCTGATAGCCGTCTTGGCGACGTACGTGGTGCTCCGTCGCGACGCCGGGGAGGCGGGCGCCGACAAGCGGGCCGGCTGTGAACCCATCGAGGTCAGTTCGTCGACCGAGAAGGCAGACCTGATGATCGAGTTGGCGCGCCGGTACAACGCCTCCGACACGCTGTACGGCGGCAAGCGGTGCGCGTCGGTGACCGTGCACCGGCTCACGTCCGGCGCGGCGGCGCAGGCGCTTGTCTCCGGGTGGGACGAACAGCGCGACGGTGGGCCGCCACCACAGGTGTGGACGCCCACCGCATCGCTGTGGCTCCAGTTGGCCCGCCAGCAGGAGACCGCCGGCGGCAAGCAGGTGGTGCCGCCGGCCGGCACGCAGATGCCGTCGATCGCGCAGAGCCCGCTGGTCATCTCGATGCCGAAGCCGATGGCCGAGGCGTTCGGCTGGCCGAACCGCGAGTTCGGGTGGAGCGACGTGCTGGCGCTGGCGTCCGATCCGCAGGGGTGGGGCCGGTACGGCCACCCCGAGTGGGGTCGCTTCTCCTTCGGCAAGGACAACCCGCACCGGTCCACGTCCGGCCTGGCCGCGACGGTGGCCACGTACTACGCGGCGACCGGCCTGTCCCGCGAGCTGACGACGGCCGACCTCACCCAGCCCAACGTGATCAACTTCGTTCGCGGGGTCGAAGCCGGCGTCCTGCACTACACCGACGATGCGGTGAAGTTCCTCGCCAACTTGGCCGAAGCCGACGCCAAGGGCGCCGCGATGTCGTACGTGAGCGCCGTCGTGCATCAGGAGCAACTCACCTTCCTGTACAACAAGGGCAACACCACCGGCGACCCGAAGGTGACAGGCAAGGCGCCCACGGTGCCGCTCGTGCCGATGGTGCCGCGGGACGGCACTCTGATGCTCGACCACCCATACGTGGTGCTGCCCTCGGCCAGTGACGCGCAACGGGAAGCGGCCGCGGACTTCCTCGCGTTCCTGCAGCGGCCGGCCCAGCAGGCGGCGTTCGCGGCGATGGGCTTCCGCGACCACCAGGGCAACGCCGGCCCCGAACTGACGCAGACCCTGCAGATCCCGGCCGGGCAGAAGCTCAGCCTGATCCAGTCACCCGTCGGAGAGGTCCTGGACAAGATCCTCGCCGGCTGGGACGACCTGCGGAAGAAGGCGAGGGTGCTGCTCGTCCTCGACGTCTCGGGCTCGATGAAGGAGAAGGCGGCCGGTGACGTCAGCAAGCTGGAAGCCGCGAAGAACGCGGCAATCGCGAGCCTCGACCTGCTGCATCCCGACGACGAGGTGGCACTGTGGACATTCACGGGGCAGCGACCGAACGGTGCGCAGCCCTACACCGAGCGGCTGCCGATGTCGCGCGTCGGTGACGCGAAACAGCAACTCACCGGCATCATCCGGGCGCTGAGCGCCGATGGCGGCACGGCCCTCTACCACACGACCCGGGCCGCCGACCTGTACATGCGGGAACGGCTGGACGCCGACCGCATCAACGCAGTCGTGCTGCTCACCGATGGGCGCAACGAGTATCCGGCCGACAACGACCGGGCGAAGCTGCTCCACGACCTGGACGGGTCACCCCTGGAGAACTCGGTTCGCATCTTCGGTATCGCCTTCGGCGAGGAGGCCGACCTGGACACGCTCGAACAGATCGCGAAAGTGTCGCGGGCTGCCGCCTACGACGCGCGCGACCCAGCCAGCGTCGACAAGATCTTCAGCTCGGTGCTGAGCAACTTCTAGTGGCGACGTCTGACAACCGGGTCTTCAGCGGTCGAACACGATACCGAGAGCCACCCGCACCACGTGCACGATCACGGCGACCATGACTCCCGCAGTCAGCACGGCCGCCGTGCCCGCACCGGCGAGGCCGCCGGCCGTGCCGCTCAGGGCACCGAGCAGCACGGCCGCTGCCACGCTCCACGGATCGGTGAGGTGGCGGCGGACCGATCGCCCCCGCCCCGGTTCGACGGCCTCGTCGACGCGCGACGCGCGGCCTGCCGTCGGCGAGGCCGGCGACAGCTGCGTGACCCGCTGCGGCGAGCCCTGCGGCACGGGTGCCGGGCCGGCGGCCGTTCCACGCGCCTGCGCAACGGTCTCCTCCGACCCGGCATCGGCGGGCAGCCTCATCGTGACGCCGGTCGGCGTGCGCTCCTCGCACGCGTCGAGCAGGATCAGTGAACCCTCCGCCACCACGAGCTCGGGCTGCTCCAGAACCGTCGGTGGCATCCCGAACGCGCGGTGCAGCAGCGTCGCGACGAGTGGGACACGGCTCGACCCGCCGACGAGGAAGATGCCACCGACGTCTGACAGCCCGATGCCCGCGCTCCGCACCGCGGCGCGGGTGACCGCGACCGTCCGCGCGATGACCGGCTCGGCGAGCTGCTCGAACTCGTCCCGGCTCACCGGAACGGTCTCGTCCAGGACCGGCAGGTGCACCAGCGTCTGCGAACGCCGGCTCAACGACTCCTTGGCCAGCCGGACGTCCTCCCACAGCTGCCGATGGGCACGGCGGTCGGCGGCGGTGGCCGGTTGCCGCAACCGGTCCCAAGCGTCCCGGGCCCGATGCGCGACCAGCCGGCCCAGGTGCTCCACCAAGGCGGCGTCCAGGTCCAGGCCGCCCACCTCGGGAAGCCCTTCACTGGCCAGCACCGTCAGCGCTCCTCCTGGGCCGCGGCGAACCACACTGGCGTCGAACGTGCCTGCCCCGAAGTCGTACACCACCGCGCACTGACCCGCGCCGACCCGGCCGACCTGGCCGAGGAAGTAGGCGGCGGCAGCGATCGGCTCCGCCACGAGCATCGGGTCCGGCAGGCCGGCACGGACGGCCGCCTCGGTCAACCGGCTCAACCGCGACGTGCCCCAGATCTCCGGATGCGTGACCACGACACGATCCGGGAGCCGGCCGACGACCTGCCGCGCCTCCGACGCCACGCGTCCCAGCACGGCGGCGACCAGGTCGACCACGTCGGTCTCGTGGCCGCCGAGCAGGACGATCCCGTCGGCCATCCGCCGCTTCGGGTTGGGCTCGTACCGATCCGGCTGCACCCGCGCCGACCGCACGGCTTCGGCACCGGACAGCACGTCGCCGGGGCCTTCCAGGAGCACCGCAGACGGCAGCAACGGTGACCCGTCGAAGAGCAGGGAACGTGCTTCACCGCCGCCGCGACGCACCATGGCCACGGTGTTGAAGGTGCCGAAGTCGATCCCGAGCAGCACGCCGTGAGCCATCGTTGCAGCGTACGCGGCTCCCGCATTCAGTCCCGCCTTGATCGGCGTGTGGGTGCGTCCTCGCAGGTCAGGGGGCCGGTGCAAGGCGGGCCAAACATCGGTGCGAACAACGTCGAAACGGCTGGTCCGCAGGATCGGTGGCGAGGAGGGCCGGGTTTCCGTGGGGGCCCTCCGGACCGGTTCAGTGCATCGGAGGGAGGATCGAGCGTGCTGAGACAGGGCAGAGCCAGGGCCAAGGTGCTGAGGATGCTCACGGCGGCGGTTGTCATGCCGCTGGTGGTGGTGCTGGGTTGGGGAGCCGCCGCGTACGCGGGGACGAACCGCACCGCGGGCTCGCGGGGCGAAGGGGTCCGGGCCATCTTCTACCACGACGGCGAGCACTTCTTCGTGTGCGACGACTCGACAGACGGGCTCCAGGTCTACGGCGAGTACATCTGGAACGACGTGAACTACCAGAAGTACAACGCGCTGGGGGGTGGGACGTGCTACGACCACAACCTGGACTTCCCGGAGAACCGTACCTTCATGTTCCGGGCGTGCCTCGACTACCCGGTGCTGCCACCGCCCGCGCCAGGCCTGCCGGGTGACTGGTGCACGCCATGGGTGGCGGCGATCACCTGATGAGCACCAGGAGCATGCGCAGTCGGCTGGCCCGCATCAGCCTGGTGGCGGGCGCGGCGGGGGCGCTCCTCGCCGGGGTGGCGACGCCCGCCCACGCCGGGGACAACAACACCGGTCGCAACGTGCTGGAGTACGTCGACGTGCTCGGCATGGCCGCCGGTTCGGGCAGCTTCCAGCACATCGGGGACAGCTTCACGGTCTGCAAGTCCGACCGCTGGGACGTCTACATCGAGTTCGAGTACATCCGGATCAACGGCACCCTGCAGCGGGGGACGCACAAGGTCACCGGGCCGGCGCCGTCGTGCGCGACGTACCTGCACGACTTCGGTGAGGAGCGCTTCATCGACATGCGCGTCTGCGCGGACGTCGACAACTTCTGGGACCCGTGTTCACCCTGGAGGCAAGGAATCGTATGAGCATCATCCGGAAGTCCGTCGTCGTCCTTGCGGCGGCCGGGGCGCTGACAGCCGTCCTGGCCACCCCGGCGCATGCCGCGATCGGGCCCGACCAGCCCGGCGACTCCTACCAGTCCGAGCTCGCTCAGCAGTCGTTCACCAGGTTCTTCCCGTACGGCGAGCACATCGAGAACTGCCAGCTCGGCGGGGACACCTCGTACGTGGAGTTCCAATACACCGACGCGGCCACCAACCGGACGGTCCAGTCGAAGTTGTGGAACCCGGGGCCGGAAGGCAACTGCATCCGCTGGAAGCACCTGGATGCGAAGGAGGACACCGCGTTCTACTTCAAGTCCTGCGTGCGGTACTGGACCGGCGCACAGCACTGCGCGCCTCCGGTGAAGGGCATCAGCTGAGCAAGGGACCCGGCCACCTCGGGGCGGCCGGGTCCCGACCGCGGTCCCGCAAAGATTTCGATGCATCGGTACTGTCTGCGCGGTGGACTACAGGGTGCTGGGACTCGTCGGCGCGTGGCTCGACGGCCGGCCTGTCCCGGTCAGTGGCACCAAACCCCGGACCGTCCTCGCGGCCCTCGTCCTCGCCGCCAACGAGCCGGTCTCCGCGGACCGGCTCATCGACGTGACCTGGGGCCCGCGTTCTCCGGCCTCCGCCCAGCGGATCCTCCACCAGTACATCTCCAAACTGCGAGGCCTCCTGCCGCCGGGGTCGATCGAGCGGCACCCGGTCGGCTACGTGCTGCGAGCGGCCGAGGACGACGTCGACGTGCTGCGCTTCGAGCGGCTGGCCCGGGAAGGCCGGGAGGCCCTGCGCACCGGCGACGCGGCCGCCGCCGAGGGGCTGCTCACCGAGGCGTTGGCGCAGTGGCAGGGGCCGGTCCTCGGCGGGGTCACCGACGAGCTCATCGTCGCCGCCCGGCCGGCGCTGGACCAGCGGCACGCCGCGGCCCTCGCCGACAGGGTCGACGCCGGGCTCGCCACCGGCCGGCACCATGAGCTGCTGCCGGAGATCGGTCGGCTGGTGGCACAGACCCCGCTCGACGAGCGCCTCCGCGGGCAGCTGATTCTGGCGCTGTACCGGGCGGACCGCCGCGCCGACGCCCTCGCCGCATACACGCAGGCCAGCCGCCTGCTGCGCACCGAGCTGGGCATCGACCCGGGACCGGCCCTGCGCCGGCTGCATCAGCGGATCCTTACCGACGACCCGACGCTGGCCACGGCCGGTGCCCCACAGCAGCGGTCCGAGCACCGCAAAGCGGTCAAGCAGGAGCCGCCGACACCGCGCCAGCTGCCGGTGGTCGGCCTGCACTTCGTGGGTCGGGGCACCGAGCTGGCCCAGCTGGACGACTGGCTGGCCGCCGACACCGACGGCCCCGCCACCGTCGTCATCTCCGGGATGGCCGGCAGCGGCAAGACCAGCCTCGCCGTGTGGTGGGGGCGGCGGGCCGCCGGGCAGTTCCCCGACGGGCAGCTGTACCTCAACCTCCGCGGATTCGGGGCGGAGCCCGAGGCCGGCCCGGCTGAGGCGCTCGGGCACCTGCTCACCGGCCTCGGTGTGCCGCACGGCCAGATCCCGGCCGACGTGCCGCAGGCCGCCTCGCTGTTCCGTTCGGTCACCGCGGACCGGCGGCTGCTGATGGTGCTCGACAACGCGCGCTCCGCCGAGCAGGTGCGCCCGCTGCTGCCCGGCGGCGCCGGGGTCAAGGTCCTCGTCACCAGCCGGGAGCGGCTGCTGAGCCTGGCCGCGGTGGAGGGCGCGCGGAGCCTGCCGGTGGCCGCGCTCGCCGAACCCGACGCGGTCGTCCTGGTGACCCGGATGGTCGGCGCCGAGCGGGCGGTCGCGGAGCCGGCCGCGGTCACCGAGCTGGTCCGGCACTGTGGTGGGCTGCCGCTGGCGCTGCGGATCGCCGCGGTCGACCTGCCGGTGGGGGTGGCGCACCCGATCGCGGAGCGCGCCGGACAGCTCGCCGGCGACGCCCGCCTGCCGGCCCTGCGGACCCGGGACGACGCCGACAGCGCGGTCACCGCCGCGTTCCGGCACTCCTACAGCCGGCTCGGCCCGGCCACCCAGCAGGTGTTCCGGCTGCTCGGCCTGCTGCCGGCGGCCGAGTTCGACGGCGAGGTCGGCGCCGCCGCCAGTCGCCTGCCGGCGGCGGAGGTGGCGCCCCTGCTGGTCCGGCTGACCGATGCGAACCTGCTCAGCACCGTGCGCCCGGGCCGGTACGCGATGCACGACCTGCTCCGCGAGTTCGCCGCCGCGCTGGCCGCGGCGACCGAGCCACCCGGCCGGCGCGAGGCGGCGACCCGGCGCGCCTACCAGTGGTACGTCGACCGGTGCCGGGCCGCAGCCGCCCGGCTCGCCCCGAACGTGCCGCGCGCCGACGACGAACCCGCCGACCGGAGCCTGTTCCCCGAGGCCGCGGACGCCCGGGCCTGGCTCGCCGTGGAGTACCCGAACCTGTGCACCGCGGCGCTGGCAGCCCCCGGCCGCGGGGTCGCGGACATGGCCTGGCGGCTCGCGGTGCCGCTCAGGGTGCCGTTCATGGCCAACCGTGACCTGCCGAGCTGGCTGTCGGTGACCGCCGCCGGGCTCACCGCCGCGCAGCGCGACGGGGCCGTGCGGGCCAGCGCGGCGCTCCACGTGAGCCTGGCGGTCGCGCACACGATCAAGGGCGACCCCGACGAAGCGGTGCGGCACGCCGGGCACGGCCGCCGGCTCAGCGTCCGGGCCGGCTGGCCGGCCGGGCAGCTCGCCGCACGCTCTCTCGCCGCGGTGCTGGAGTCCCGGCTGGGCCGCTCCCGCAGCGCCACGCGGCACTTCACCGCGATCGTGGCCGAGCACCGCGCGGCCGGCAACCCGAGCGGGGCCGCGACCACCCTCAACAACCTCGGCGTGGTCCGGACCCTGACCAGCCACCTCGACGCGGCGGCCGAAGTGCTGCAGGAGGCGCTCACGCTGCACGAACGGTCAGGTTCGCGGCTCGGCGCCGAGTCCGCCCGGATCAACCTCGGCGTCATCCACCTGCACCGCGGCCAGCTCGGGCGCGCCCACCGCTGCCTGGCGGACGCCGCGGCCGGCTATGAGCGGCTCGGCGACATCGAGGGCGAGGCCGCCGCCGCCGGGCACCTCGCCGTCGTGCAGGCATTGCAGGGTGACCTACGGGCCGCGCTGGCCTCGGCGGTGGCCGGGCTCGCCGCCCTGCGCTCGGGCGCGGACCCGGCCGCCGAGGCGCTCGTGCTGCACAGTTTGGCCACGGTACGCCTGGAGCTCGGCCACCACGGGACAGCCAGGCGCTACCTGGAGCGGGCGCTGCGCCTGGCCACCGTCTCGCAGACGGCACAGGGCCGGGTGGCGGCGCTGACCGGGCTCGCGCACGCCGACCTCGCCGCGGGCGCCCCCGACCGGGCCGGTGACCACGCCCGGGCGGCGGCCCACCTGGCGCGGGCATGCGACTACCGGCAGCCAGCGGCGGTCGCGGACACGGCCCGCGCGCTGGCACTGCTGCGCACCGGCGACCGCGACGGCGCGGCCGAGCTCGCCGGTGCCGCCGCCGACACACTGCGCCGACTGGGCTGCGACCTGGCCCGCGGCCGGGCGCTCGTGGTGCTGCGCGAGGCGACCGGCGACGAGCGCTGCACCCCGGTGATCGACGCGCTGCTGCAAGAGACCGCCCCCAGATACCGCCGGGCGGTGGCGTCGTGACCGCTCCGGCTCGCCGCGACGGGTCCGTTGCGTCGAGCGTTCCCTGGTCAGGCGGGTTTGAGCGGCGAAGATGACGTCAGCGCCGGCGGGACGACGCATGAGCCTGGCAGCGGTTGAGCCCGGCGCGCAGGTCGCGGCGGAGCTTGGCGTCCAGGCCGGGCACGGCCAGCGCGGCAGTCAGGTCGTCGGCAGCCTCGCCCCAGCGCTGCAACCGCATCAGCGCGGTGGCGCGGTTGTAGCGGGGCTCGGCCGCGGTCGACAGCACCACCGCGCGGTCGAGGTCGGCCACGGCAGCGGCGGCGTCGCCACGTTCGAAGCGCACGGCGGCCCGGTTGGTCCACGCCTCGGCCAGCCCGGGAGCGGCGTCGATGGCCCGCGTCAGCAGATCGTCGGCCTCGTCGAGGGCACCGCGTTCAGAGCGGATCAGACCCAGCGTGCACAGCAGTGCGGGTGCGTCGCGCCGCTCGGCCGGAGCTGAGCGTACGCATTCTTCGGCGGCGGCGAGGTCGCCCCGGGCGAGATGGAGGTTCGCGAGGGCTACGCGGGCGTCGAGATGGGCCGGATCGATGGCCAGGACGCGCCGCAGGTCCTCACGTGCCGCCCCGCTCCGTCCGGTCTCCTCATACAGCGTCGCGCGGTTGTAGTACGCCTCTGGCAGGTGTGGTCCCAGCCGGATCGCCGCCGCGTAGTCGCCCAAGGCTGCGCTCGTACGCCCGGCGGCACGGTGCAGGACCGCCCGATCGACGTAGTACTCGCAGTTCTCGGGGTCGTAGGCGATGACGTCGTCGAGGTCGGCCAGCGCCTCGGCGGCTTTGCCGAGCGCCAGGTGGAGCTGGGCCCGGTTGTGCCGGAGGCGGGCCTGGTCCTGCCGACGCTCATCGGCGCCCAGGACGGTGGACAGCTTCACCAGACCGGAGTTCACCAGTTCCAGCGCTTCGTCCGCCCGGCCCTCGCGGCTGTCCAACAGCGCGATGCCCTGCTCGTAGAAGATGGTCGACACGACGCGCCGGCGTTCGTCGGTGATGCCGTCGGCCAGGTGAAGTGCCGTCTCCAGCCATTGTCTGGCCATGGCCGGGTCCTGCTGCGCCGGGGGAAGGTGGCGGGCGTACAGCATGGCCGTGGAGTATGCGGCCGACATCGTGATCTTCGGATCGTCGGTGACGGCTCGGGCTTCGGCGTACAGCTGGAGTGCCTCAACGGCGTGGCCGACCGCGGCAAGGGCGGTGGCCAGTCCCGTGGTGAACGACCACCAGAGGGCAAGGTCGGTCTCGGGTGTGACAGCGGCCCGGCCGCGCCGCGCGGTACGCACGGCGTGGTGGTAGAAGCCGCGCGCCAGACTGTCGCCCAGCATGGCCCGTAGGTGGGGCGGCCGGGATTCGACCTCCGGCTCGGGCGCTCCCCCGTCGTGGAGGTGCAGGGCCATCGGAGTCGACGCGAGCCGCCGCGTCAGCGTCGCGAGCAGTTCCGCGGTCGTCTCGTCGGCCGCGTCGGCGTGGACGAAGTGGACGGTCAGGGGACGGCGTACCGCGCACGCGGCCACGAACTCCGCCGCCCCGAACGAGAGGGCGGCCGTGCGCCGAACGGGGTGGAACCGGATCGGCTGCTCGTCAGCCGCGGTCGTCCTGGCCGGATTCAGGGCCGGGACGATGGAGTGCAGCTCGACGGAGTGGCGGGCGGCCTGCCGGGGGTGATCGCGGGCGAGGTCGGCGAGGAATGCGTCGACCCCTGCATACGGGCCGAGGTCGCGGTGGCAGTTGTAGGGCGGGCGCTCGGAGGCGCCCGCCCGGCCGCGTCTTACCAGCACCATTCCAGCCAGAGCCGCCGCGCTCCGGACAACAGGCGAACGGCACTCTTGTGGCGGATCGTCATTTTCCGCATTTGCCACCTCCGGCAGAGATCACAATGAATTGATCAGCATCATAGAGCCCTTCATCGATACATGGGAAGAGTGCCGCGATCATGAACCGTGCACCCGCACCCGGCTTGACTCGGGCCGGCACCGGTTGCAACCCTGTCGCGGTGTTCGGCCGTCTGGTAGGCGTGCGCCCTACGATCTCTGGCCTGCTGGCCGCCGTGGTACTGCTGCTGGGCACGTTGGGCGGCGACGGCGTCCCGGTGCACCGGCCCGCGCAACCGCGGCCGGCCGTGTCCGCGGTGCCGGTCGCCGCCGCGCCCTCGCCCAGCCCTACGCCGGCGGCGTCGCCCTCGGCCAGCCCGACCTTCCACGACGGCGACGGGCGCTTCGGCGCGTTCATCACCACGGGGAGCCCGGCGGTCGCGCTGACCTTCGACGACGGGCCGGACCCGATCAACACCCCCAAGCTGCTGGAAATGCTGCGGGAGCGGCACATCCACGCCACGTTCTGCATGGTCGGTTTCCGGGTCCGCGACCGGCCCGACCTCGTCCGGGCCATCTACGCCGACGGGCACACCCTGTGCAACCACTCGTGGCAGCACCTGCTGAACCTCGCCCAGCGCGACGACGCCTACATCGACTGGGACCTCAAGCACACCAACGACATGATCCGCGCGGTGGTCGGTCAGGACGCGCCGATCCGGTACTTCCGCGCGCCCGGCGGCAACTTCACGCCCGCCCTCGTGGCCAAGGCACGCGCGCTGGGCATGGACTCGATCTCCTGGGACGTGGATCCGCGCGACTGGGAGCACACCCACGACAGCGGCGCGTCGGCGCACATCTCGCGCGTGGTGAGCCACGTGAAGGGTCACACCCGTCCGGGCTCGATCGTGCTGTCCCACGACAACGGCCAGCCGAACACCATCACGGCGTACCGGACGTTGCTGCCCTGGCTCCAGGAGCGCTTCACGCTGGAGGGACTGCCCGCCTCCGGACTGTGACCAGCACAGGATGTGGACCCGGGAGGTCCTCCCGGGGCCCACGTCGTCAGGCTCAGGTCGGGGCGGACGCTGCCGGCATGAGGCTGAACGCGTTCTCCTCCTCCTGGGCGTTGTGCAGCTGCATGATGGCGTACAGGCCGTAGAGGCCGGCCCGCAGGTCGATCACGTCCTCCGGCTCGGCGTGGCCGGCGCTGTCCGGCAGGATGCGGCGCAGCCGGCGGATCTGGTGCTCGATCTCGGCGTGGGTACGGCTGAGCGCCGCGATCGGGTCGGGACCGCCGAGCGCCCGCGCGACGATCGGCAGCAGCTGCGCCTCCTCGGCCCGCTCGTGCGGCAGCAGGTCGGTCTCGAGGCGGTCGACCAGCTCACGGACGGGTCCGAGGTCGCCTCCGGTGACGGAGAGGTCGTCGGCGACGGCCCGGATCCGCTCGACGAGCGGGCGGATGGCGGTGTGCTGCGCGTACAGCTGCCGGGTCACGGCGAGGTCGGCGGTCGGCATGGTGACGGTGTGCGTACGCTGCGGCAGCAGCACCGTCAGGGCCAGGCCGATGGCCGCGACGTCGATCACCTCCTGCAACAGCGCACCCGCCACCGGCGTGAGCAGCCCGGCCGCGGCGGGGATCATCGCGGCCAACGACAGGGCCATGCCGAGCGCCGCCGAACGGCGGGCGATGCGGTGGGCGCGCCGGGCGACGAGGATCGCGTCGGCGAGACCGTCGACGCGGTCCGCGGTGAGCATGACGTCGGCCGCCTCGGCGGCGGCCGTGACACCGCGGGCCGCCAGCGCGACGCCGACACCGGCTGCGGCCAGCGCCGGGGCGTCGTTCACCCCGTCGCCGACCATGACGGTCGGTGCGGCGTCCTGTTCGGCGCGGACGATGGCGAGCTTGTCCGCGGGGTCGCGGTCGGCGTACACGGCGTCGACTCCGGCGATCCGCCCGACGGTTTCGGCGATGTCCGCCCGGTCCCCGGTGATCAGGACGGTGCGCTCGATGCCGGCGTTGCGCAGCGTCCGCATCATGCGCGGCGCGTCGGGCCGCAGCGGGTCGGTGAGCAGCAGGACCCCGGCGGGCCGGCCGTCCACCGCCGCGAACACGGTCAGCGACCCGTCCAGCGCGGCCCGGCGGCGGGCCCGGCGCACCCACTCCGGTGCGGCGCCGTCGACGACCCAGGCCGCCTTGCCGAGGCGTACCGGACGACCCTCGACCGTCCCCTCGATGCCGAAACCGGGCCGTTCCCGCACGTCCGTCGCCGTCGGCAGGCCGGCCCCGCGCTCGCGGGCCGCGGTCACGATGGGCGCGGCCAGCACGTGCGCCGACGCCTGGTCGAGCGCGGCGGCCAGCCGCAGGACCTCGTCGGCCGGCAGGTCATGGCCCGTGATCACGGCGGAGAGGACCGGCCGGCCACGGGTCAGCGTGCCGGTCTTGTCGAACAGCAGGACCCGCCCGGCGGCCAGCCGCTCGAGCGCTGCACCGCCCTTGAGGATCACCCCGTACCGCGCGGCCCGGGACACCCCCGACATGATCGCGATCGGGGCGGCCAGCAGCAGCGGGCAGGGCGTCGCCACGACCAGCACGGCCACGGCCCGCACCGCCTCACCCGAGATCGCCCAGGCGAGCCCGGCCACCAGCAGCGTCAGGGGTACGAAGGCCAGCGCGAACCGGTCGGCGAGGCGGACGAAGGGGGCGCTGCTCGCCTGGGCCTGCTCGACCAGTCGCACCACGCCCGCGTAGGTCGACGCGGCCGCGGTCTCGGTGGCCAGCATCCGCGCCGCCGGCCCGGCGTTGACGACACCGCTGCGGATGTCGTCGCCGGCGCGACGCTCGACCGGTAGCGGCTCGCCGGACAGCGCCGACTCGTCGAACACGCCGTCGCCGAGCAGCCGGCCGTCGACCGGGACGAGCTCGCCCGCACCGACCAGCAGCCGGTCGCCGGCCACGACCCGGTCCACCGGGATCTCCGCCACGCCGTCCGGGCCTTCCCGGCGGGCGATCCGCGGCGCTCCGGCGGCCAGCCGGCCCAGCTCCCGGCGGGCCCGGGCCGACGCGCGCGCCTCCAGCACGCCGCCCGTGAACAGCATGACGGCGATCACCGCGCCCGCCAGCGGCTCGCCGACCAGCAGAGCGCCCGCCAGCGCCAGCCACGCGATGACATCCACCGAGGGCCGGCGGCGCAGCAGCGCGACGGCGATGGTGACCGTCGACCAGGCCAGCCCGACCAGCGCCGCACCGGTCCACAGGGCGGACGCCCAGCCGCCGGCACCCACGGCGGCGGCCACCACACCGGCGATGAGCAGCAGCGCCACCAGGCAGAACAGGATGGCCTCCCGGACGGCCCACCACCGGGTGACAGAGGCCGGACGCAGCCGGCCGACGAGCGACCCGCGCCAAACGGACATCCCGGTCCTCCGTCCACCTGGGGAGCCGGTCGGCACCGCGGACCGACCACATTTCATGGTCCACGCGCCGCGGCCACCGTTCCAAGGCCGAAGGTCCCGAACCGCTCCTACTCCCCGGCCGCCGCCGCAGGACCGGCGGGGACGGGGGCCGCGGGGAGGATCATCGTGAAGCGGGCGCCGTGCCCGGGGCTGCCGTCGATGCGCAACTGCCCGCCGTGCGCGACGACGACCTCCTGCACCAGCGCCAGCCCGAGCCCGAAGCGGCGGCCCGGCCGGTCGACGGGATCCTCGCCGCGCGCGAAGCGGGCCAGCAGGTGAGTGGCCCGGGCCGGGTCGAGCCCCACGCCGTCGTCCACGACCGCCAGGCAGACGCGGTCGTCCGCCCGGCCGACGCTGACCGTGACGGTGCCTCCCGCGCTGACGTGGCCGAGGGCGTTGTCGACCAGCGCCGCGAGGGCCCGACGCAGTGAGGACCGCACCCCGGTCACGTCCAGGGGCCCCGCACCGATGTCGGTGCGCAACGTGACGTGTTGCGCACCGGCGTGCGGCTCCACGGACGCGGCAACCTCCCGCGCCAGGCCTGCGGCGTCGACCGCGACGCCGCCGGTGGGCCGGTGCGACAGTTCCGCGGACAGCAGCAGGTCGTCGACCACCTCGCCGAGAGCGTGAGTGTCGGCCACCAGCTCGGCCACATCCGCGCGTACCCGTGCGGTGTCGACGTCGCGGTTGAGTCGCCGCTGCAGCAGCTGGGCGCGGGTGTGCAGCACGGCCAAGGGGGTGCGCAGCTCGTGGCTGGCGTCGGCCACGAAGCGTCGCTGCAGCGATAGGGCGCGCGCCAGCGGGCGCACCGCCCGCCGCCCGAGGACGGCACCGACCGATGCGGCCGCGACGATCCCGATCAGGCCGGCGACCAGCAGGGATCCGATGAGGCGCTCGCCGGACTCCTCGCGGGCGGTGACGTCGAGCAGGCCGACGGTCCGGCTGCCGTCGGCGCCGTCCACCGCGTACGCCTCGAAGTGCCGGCCGCCGACCGTCGCGTTGCCGCGTCCGGGCCGCAGCCGGGTGACGTCCATCCGGACGACGGCGGGCGGTGTGCCGCCGCTCGCCGTGACGGCACCGTCAGGTGCGCGGCGCAACAGCAGCACGCCTTCGGTGCCGATCAGATCCGCACCGGCGGCAAGCGTCTGCACGCGGACGGTGCGCTCCTCGGCCCGGTGCTCGGCGCGAATGGTCAGCGAGAACGCCAGCACGCTGACCAGGACGACGGTCGCGGCGACGGCGGCGGCGACCTGCGCGGCGATCACGGCGGTGGCGCGGCGCAGCAGGCGCGTCTCGGGTCTGCCCGTCATGCGGAGCCGAGCTGGTAGCCGAGCCCACGCACCGTCCTGACCACCGGGCGGCCCAGCTTGCGGCGCAGGTAGTGCACGTAGGTGTCGACGACGCCCGGGTTCTCGGCGGCGTCGAAGACGAGCGTGCGCAGGTCGTCGCGGCTGAACACCTGATGCGGCCGCGCGGCGAGCGTCCGCAGGAGCGCGCACTCTCGGTCCGACAGCGCCACCACGTCACCCGACTGGCCGTGCACCTGGCGGGTCGTCGCGTCGAGCCACCGGCGCCCGATCGGCAGCTGGTCGGCCTGCTCGCGGTGGCGGCGGCGCAGTGCCCGCAGCCGGGCCAGCAGTTCCTCGGCGTCGAACGGCTTCGTCACGTAGTCCTCGGCCCCGGCGTCGAGGCCCTCGACCCGGTCGGCGACCGTGCCCCTGGCGGTGAGCACGAGCGCCGCCGTGGTGACGCCGCGCCCTCGCAACCGGCGCAGCAGGTCCAGTCCTTCGATCGCCGGGAGCCGCCGGTCGAGCACGATGACGTCGTACGCGCGGGACAGCCCGAGATGCAGCCCCTCCTGCCCGTCGCGGGCCCACTCCACCAGGTAGCCCTCGTCGGCCAGCAACTCCTGCAGCACGCCGGCCATGCGCCGGTCGTCTTCGACCAGCAGCAGCCTGGGCGGCGCGGGAGTGTTGAGCACGGGCCCAAGCTTGGCACGCGGTGGGCTAAGAGCGACCGGCGATAGGTGTCAGGATTCGGGCGGGTTGAGGCCCGGGATGTAGGACAGGCACGGGTCCATCGATTATCGGAGTTCTCTACGCTTCGTGACCGATGGAGTCCCGTGCCTGCGCTGCCATCTTCGTTGTTCGAGCCTGTCTGGGTCCAGTTCGCCGCGCTGTGGCCTGAGCAACCCGAGTTCGACCCGTCGCATCCTCTGGGCTGCCACCGCCGCCGGATCCCGGACCGGGTCGTGTTCGAGCACGTCATCGCTGCGTTGGTGCACGGGTCCGGCTATGAACGTGTCGCGTCGGATGCCTGCTCGGACCGGACGATCCGCCGGCGTCTGCGGTTGTGGGCCGATGCCGGTCTCGGTGAACAGGTCCACGAGCTTGCCCTGGACGCCTACGACCGGATGATCGGGCTGGACCTGACCGATGTCAGCGCCGACGGCGCCATCACGAAAGCGCCGTGCGGCGGCGACCGGGCCGGCCGGTCCCCGGTCGACCGCGGCAAAGGCGGCATGAAACGCTCGACCGGCGTGGACGGCTACGGCATCCCACTCGGGATCACCGGCGCCAGCGCCAACCGGCACGACTCGCCGTTGCTGCGTGACACCTTCGAAGCGTGCAGCACCCAACTGCGCCACCGCTGGCCTGAGCAGGTCACCGCACACCTGGATCGCGGCTACGACAACAACCGCTGCCGTGACCTGCTCGACGAACTCGGCTTCGACGCGCAGATCGCCCGCAAGGGCATACCCGCCCCGATCCAGATCGGCAAACGCTGGGTCGTCGAGCGCACGAACTCATGGATGAACAGCTTCGGCAAGATCCGCCGCTGCACCGACCGCGACGCCACGATCGTCGACTTCTACCTGTACCTGGCCGCCGCGATCGTCACCATCCGTCAACTCATCCAACGAGCCCGCACGCTCTACCGCTGGGACACCCGACCAACCACCCGCCGACTCAAATGACACCTATCGCCGGTCGCTCTAAGCTTGAGTTTTATCCCTTGAGTGCCTGATTGTTGACTTTTGGTGTGTCCACTGTGGACTTCTTCTTGCCGACTGGGTAGCGGGTTCGCGGAGGCCGGGTGCTACCCACGGGACGGCCGGGACCAGGATTGGTGGTTTTCGGCCTACCGGCCGGAGTGCCCAGATGCCGGCGCAGGTTACGGAAACCCCGGCGGACCCGTCCAGGGGTCATCGACCGCCCCGCAGGGATCGTCTTCTCCCAGGGACGGCGTAGATCAGTCGTGAGGGTCTTCGCCAGCCGCAGCTGGGCGTGCGCGGCCAGGATCAGCCATGTCCAGCGTTCACCCTGCTCAGGAGTACGAATCTGCGGGGCGGTCCAGCCCAGGGTGGACTTGAGCAGCCGGAAGGTGTGTTCCACATCGAACCGGCGGAGGTAGGTCTTCCACAGCAGGTCCAGGTCAAAGACGGTGCCCGGTGGTGCGGTGTGCCACAGCCACAGGTCTTGCGGCGCCCGGTTGCCGGGCAGACGCTCGACCTGGATGCGGATCACGGTGCCAGCCACGACCGGTAGCACCCCCTCGAAGTCGGTCCAGCCGGCCTGTCTGGACAGTTTCTGGTGCAGCCCGTGCCACGCGCTGACCATCACCTCGCCGTATCGCGGGTTCTGCCCACGCAGCCGCTGATCGGGCGCCGGAAGCGCTGTCGGCTTGGACAGTTCGAACCGGCTGCCGTGCTTCCTGGGCCGGCCCGGCCGACCGTCCTTGCGTCGCTTGGGTGCCGGTGCGTAGAACACCCGGTCGCTGCGCACCCGACCCAGGACCTGCACACCCAGACCGTCGAGTCCGGCGAGATAGGTGATGCGGGTCAGGTCGTATCCGGAGTCGAACGTGAACACCGGCGCGGGCCGCCGCGCGAGCGTCCCGGCCTCCTCCAGACGGGCCAGCACATTGGCGATCTGGGCGACCGTCACCACCGTCACGTCGTCGTCCGGGCCGATACGCACCACGTCCAGCAGCGCGGTCCACGACGACGCACCCCACTCCAACCCGGCGGCGAAGGAGAACGGCCAGCCCGGAATCGTCTTGCGGGATCCGTCGCAACGGCAGGAGGTGTAGCAGTGACACAGCCCCGCAGAGGTCACCGCGTCCGGCCGTGGCCACGCCGAGGTATCCACCGCGATCTTCACCGGACCGTCGTCGGCGGGCTGCCACGACGACGCGATCAGCCCAGCCAGCTGTTCAACGTCGAGATCACCACAGGCCAGCGCGTCATACAACGCCCCGTGTCCACGCCGGAACACCTTCTCCTGCGACAGTTCCACCAGGGAGTCCACCGGACCATCAGCGGTCAACACCGCATCCACGAGCTCGAACAACGCGTCCGCGCGTCTGCTGAAGCACGCATACAATCCGGCTCGGAACGCGACCAATGCCGCACGACACACCGAGGCATCTGTTGCCACCACAGCCTGCAAACCTGGCATAGTAGGCCCCACGGCCACCCCGCATCCTTCGAAGCTTCAGCACTCCGAATGATCACGGGTGGCCGTACCCATATCCTTGCGACACACCGAAACGGCCCGGACGATCTTCTGATCGCCCGGGCCGTTGGTTAAATCTCAAGCTAAGAATCCTCGAAGAACCGCGCGGCACAGTGACACGGTGCCTCGCCCTCTTCCGACCCGGCCCGTAGCCGGCGTCCAGCGTGACCCCGCGGCGCGTGCACACCGAGCGATCAGCTGGTAGGGAGGGCACGGATGAGGCGGATCACGCTGTGGCTGATGTCCACGTTGGCGGCAGTCGTGTTGCTGTTCAGCTACCGCACCAGCACGATGGGTGCGACGGCCCCGGACACGCCCGGCGCCGTCGGCGCGGCGCCGGGTGTGGTACCCGGCGGCCCAGCCCCCGGGCCGTCGGCCGGCTCCTCCGCCCCGCCGGGCTCCACGGTCGTCAACGGCACCGTCTCGCAGACCCGGTGGGGGCCGGTGCAGGTGCGGGTGATCATCTCCGGCGGCCGGATCACCGACGTGGTGGCGCTGCAGGTGCCCAGCGGCAACCGGCGCGACCGGGAGATCAACTCGAATGCGGTGCCGGCGCTGCGTGATGCGGTCCTGCGGGCGCAGAGCGCCGACTTCGACTCGGTGTCCGGCGCCACCGTCACCAGCGACGGCTACCGCCGCTCCCTGCAGGCCGCGCTCGACGCCGCGCACTTCGGCTCATGAACCGGCACCGCATCGCGCCGTGGATCGCCGGCCAGTGAGGAAACCGGGTCAGCATGCTGCCGCTGTGACCCGTGCGGCACGCCGCGACCGTCGCCGGCGGGACGGGTCCGCCGGCTTTGCCGGATCTCGCGCCGGTCGTCGCCGGCGGTGGGATGGTGATGGGGTGACGCTGCTCGCCCGGCCGGTCACCGCATCGGTGCGATCGGTGCTGCCCCCGGCGCGACGACTCAGCCCGGCCAGCGTGTGGGCGCTGGCCGGCGGGTACGCCGCGGCCTGGATCATCGTCGGCCCGTCCGACGGCGGGTGGCTGTCGTTCGCGGGTCAGCTCGCCGGCGCCGAAGCGGTCCTGCTCATGTCGGTCGCGATCGTGCTGATCTCGGTGTTGCCCGCGGTCGAGGCATGGTTCGACTGCGGCCCCGCCGGCATGGTCGGCGCGTTCGTGCGCCGGTTCCGCGAAGCCGGCATCCCGAACCGCAACATCCACCGCGAGCACTTCGACTGGCGCTGACCGTCCAGGAACGGCCGAATGCCCCTACCGCTCGAGGTCACAATGCACGCCACAGCAAGAGACCTACGAGGCGGTTTCCCTTCGCCAGCATTGCCTGGATCAGGTCGTGGGGATCGCGGTCGACCTCTCGGTCGTTCAGCCTCTCAGCTCAACTGTCACCCAGTTGGGCTCTCCCGCACGTCTCGTAGGCCTACCGCCCAACCTACGTCGAGGGTGTGACCGCGTGGGGTGAGTCATCGGGGCATCGTGAGGGCTGCGTGAGGCATCGGCGGGGCCGCGGGTGATTGGCGCGCGGCGTCCGGGGTAGTCGGCCGTGCACGACGCCACGCGCCCCGGGCGGCGCAACACGATCCGGTGTCGCGGCCATCCAGCGGGAGCCCAGCGTGTGGAATCCTCAGGAAACGAGCGGGCTCAGCGGTCACCTGGCCGAGGTGGTCGAGCGCTCGCGCGTCGCGGTGGAGCACGTCACCGAAGCGCTGTCGGACTCCGGCCCCTCCGCCGCGGACGCGCTGCAGGCTGCCGATAAGGCGTTGTACGCGCTGCACCGGGCCGTCGACGACCAGGCGTTGGCGATCGAGGAGACCCGGGACGCGGCGCCGGCCGGCGCTGTGCCGGCGATCCTCGCCGCCGCGCAGGTGAACGCCGACGCGGAGTGCGTCGCAGGGCTGGCGAAGCGGCTGGCCGAGATCGCCGGGTCGCGGCCGGCGCGGCCGGCGATGCCGGCCGAGGTGTGGGCCGTCGTCAGCCGCATGGGCCGGGTCTGCGCCGACCTGATGGTCACGGCGGGCGGCGCCGGGGCATCGCCGCCGGCCGGCACGGAGGAGCGGATCGAGGCGGCCGGTGCCGAGGTTGGCCGGCTGCGGCGACGGCTTGACCACCTGCTGCTGCACGAGCCGGCTCCGGTCGATGTGGACGCCGCGCTGGACGCCGTGCTGGCCTGCCAGTACTACACGCACTGCGCCGAACTCGCGGGTTCCATGGCGCGGCACGCATCAGGGCAGGCCCGCCAGTGAGATCCCGTCCAGGATCCGCCGCCACACCGCGTCGTTGAGGATGTCCCGATGGTGCGCCACCACCAGCTCGGCCTGGACGGGATCGGCAAGGTCGATCGACAGCCGACCGTCGTGGACGAGATGCGTGAGCAGGACCGCGATGCCCGTCGCAAAGGCATTCGACGCGCCGGTGGGTGTCCTGGACGCCAGGTTGTCGTCGCCGACGACCGTGACACCGGGATCCACCACCCGTGCGGTGCCGGGCTCCGCGAGCTCGACAACGCGGCCGAACCCGTCGGTCGTGGTGTCGAGCACGACGGATCCCGGCCGCATGGTCCGCAGGTCTCGCGCGGACACGAGCACCGGCGGCCGCCGACCCGGAATCTCGGCCGTGGCGATGACGATGTCGCTGTCCCGGACGCCCGCCGTGATGTCCGCGCACGAGCGTCGACGGGCCTCGCAGACGTGGACCTCCGCGCCCAACCGGCGCACGGTGACAGCGGCTTCGTAACCCGCGGGTCCACGGCCGATGACGAGGACCCGCGCGGGCCGGACCGCGCCGCCGCCGCGAGCGGGTCCGGAGAGGCCGCGGCCGAAGACGTCAGCGGCGGTCAGCGCCGCCTGGTAGCCGGCGACCCGCTCCTGCGCACCGAGGAAGTCCATCGGCCCCGCATGGCCAGGAGTGGGCGGCATCAGGTCGGCGGCGATGATGGTGAGACCCTGCTCGGCCCACCGGCGGACCAGATCCGGCACGCACAGCGGTCGCAGGAGACAGATGAGCGCCTGCCCGGCACGGAACCGGTGGGTCGCGGCGACGTTCGGTGGCCGGACACCGATGAGGATGTCGGCCGTGTCGAACACCTCGGCGCGGGGCACCGGCGTCGCCCCGGCCCGGGCGTAGTCGGCATCGGGGAACCAGGCCGCGCACCCGGCGCAGGTTTCGACGACGACCACGAGCCCGAGGTCGAGAATGGAACGGACGGCCGCGGGCACGACCGCCACGCGCCGCTCGCCGGGCGCGGTCTCGCTGTAGACGCCGACCGTCTGGTGTGCCACCGGGAATTCGCCTCCCCGCAGACTCCGCCAACGGTATCCCGTCCGTGCCCCCGCGACGACGCGTCACCGGCACCGGAAGAGGAGGTCCCGCGATGGTAGGCCGACGGTGGCAGTTCTGGATCGACCGTGGCGGCACGTTCACCGACATCGTCGCCAGGAGGCCGGACGACGGCCGGCTGGTGACGCGCAAGCTGCTGTCGAACAACCCGGCACGCTACGCCGACGCGGCGGTCGCCGGAATCCGGGCGCTGCTCGGTGTTCCCGACGCGGTGCCGATACCGGTGGACCGGATCGAGGCGGTGCGGATGGGGACCACGGTCGCCACGAACGCGCTGCTGGAGCGCAGGGGCGAACGCACCGCGCTGGTCGTCACCGAGGGCTTCGGCGACGCGCTGCGCATCGGCTACCAGAACCGGCCACGCATCTTCGACCGGCGGATCGTGCCACCGGACGTGCTGTACGAGCGCGTGATCGAGGTGGACGAACGGATGTCGGCCGACGGCACCGTGCTGCGTTCGCCGGACCTCGACCGGCTGGCCGACGACCTGCGGCGGGCGCGCGACAGCGGCATCCACGCTGTCGCGGTGGTCTGCCTGCACAGCCACCTGTACCCGGCCCACGAACGGGACATCGGGAGGCTGGCGGAGCGGGTCGGCTTCGACCAGGTCTCGTGCTCCAGCGAGGTGAGCCCGTTGATGAAACTGGTGCCGCGCGGCGACACCACCGTCGTCGACGCGTACCTGTCGCCGGTGCTGCGCCGGTACGTCGAAGCTGTGGCGGAGCAGCTGAGCGGCGTACGGCTGATGTTCATGCAGTCCAACGGGGGCCTGGCCGAGGCGGGGCACTTCCGCGGCAAGGACGCGATCCTGTCCGGTCCGGCCGGTGGCATCGTCGGCATGGCGCGCATGTCGCAGCTGGCCGGCTTCGACAAGGTGATCGGCTTCGACATGGGCGGCACCTCCACGGACGTGTCGCACTACGCCGGCCAGTACGAGCGGGTCTTCCACACCCAGATCGCGGGGGTACGGCTGCGTGCCCCCATGATCGACATTCACACCGTCGCGGCGGGAGGCGGGTCGGTCCTGCACTTCGACGGCGCCCGCTACCGCGTCGGGCCGGACTCCGCGGGTGCCGACCCCGGGCCGGCCTGCTACCGCAACGGCGGGCCGCTCACCATCACCGACGCCAACGTGATGCTCGGCCGGATCCAGCCCTCGACGTTTCCCCAGGTCTTCGGGCCCGACGGTGACCAGCCGCTGGATGCCGGCGTGGTGCGACGCGGGTTCGCCGAGCTGAGCGCGGCCATCGCCGGGCGCACCGGCGACGAGCGCACGCCGGAGCAGGTCGCGGAGGGGTACCGGCAGATCGCGGTCGCGAACATGGCCAACGCGGTGAAACGGATCTCGGTGCAGCAGGGCCGTGACGTCACCGGATACGTGCTCACGACGTTCGGCGGTGCCGGCGGGCAACACGCGTGCTCGGTGGCCGACTCGCTGGGGATCGGCGCCGTGCTCGTGCCGCCGATGGCGGGTGTGCTGTCCGCGCTCGGCATCGGTCTCGCCGACACCACCGCGATGCGCGAACAGTCGGTGGAGCGCCGCCTGGAGCCCGCGGCGATGCGGCAGCTGACCGGCGTCGCGGACACGCTGGAGGCGGCGGCCCGCTCGCAGCTGCTGGACGAGGACGTGCCGGCCCGGCGGATCAGGGTGCACCGGCGTGCGCACCTGCGCTTCGAGGGCACCGACACCGCGCTGCCGGTCGAGCTCACCGACCTGGACACGATGGTGACGTCGTTCCGGACGGCATACCGGCGCATGTACGCGTACCTCATGGACCGGCCGCTGATCGTCGAGGCGGTCTCGGTCGAGGCCGTCGGGCTGACCGAGCCCCCGGACCTCTCCCGGCCGGATGATCCCGCCGGCGCGCCCGGACGCGCCGCCGCACGGCCGCTCGGCACGACCCGCCTGTACACCGGCGGAGCATGGCGGGAGGTGCCGCTGTACGAGCGGGAACGCCTGCGCCCCGGCGACACCGTCGGCGGTCCGGCCATCGTGGCCGAGGCGGACGCGACCACGGTGGTCGACGGCGGCTGGCGGGCGGCGGTGACGAAGTTCGGGCACCTGCTGCTGGAACGGATGGGGCCGAGCGACACGGCCTCCGAGGCGACCACCCAGGTCGACCCGGTGCTGCTGGAGATCTTCAACAACCTCTTCATGTCGATCGCCGAGCAGATGGGCGCCCGGCTGGAGTCGACCGCGCAGTCGGTGAACATCCGGGAGCGGCTGGACTTCTCGTGCGCGCTGTTCGACCCGGACGGCAGTCTCATCGCCAACGCGCCGCACATCCCCGTGCACCTCGGCTCGATGAGCGCCAGCATCAAGGAGGTCATCCGTCGCCGCCGCGCCGGCATGCGGCCCGGCGACGTGTACGCGATCAACGACCCGTACCACGGCGGCACCCATCTGCCCGACATCACCGTCGTCACCCCGGTCTTCGGCACTCAGGTCTTCGGCACTCAGGTCTTCGGCGCCGACCGGTCCGAGGTGCTGTTCTACGTGGCCTCCCGGGGCCACCACGCGGAGATCGGCGGACTCACGCCCGGCTCCATGCCCGCGAACAGCCGCGACGTCCACGAGGAGGGCGTGCTGTTCGACACCTGGCCGCTCGTCGAGGACGGCCGGTTCCGCGAAGAGGAGACGCTCCGGCTGCTCATGGAGGCGCCGTACCCGTCCCGGAACCCGGCGACCAACCTCGCCGACCTGCGCGCCCAGGTCGCCGCGAACGCCAAGGGTGTCGAAGAGGTCGGACGGATGATCGACCACTTCGGCCTCGACGTGGTGCAGGCGTACATGCGGCACGTCCAGGACAACGCCGAGGAGGCGGTACGGCGCGTCATCGACGCCCTCAGCGACGGCGGGTACCGCTACGAGATGGACTCGGGGGCGGCGATCGCGGTCCGGATCACTGTGGACCGCGCCGGCCGCGCCGCGACGATCGACTTCAGCGGCACGTCACCACAGCTGGCGACGAACTTCAACGCGCCCTCGTCGGTCGTCACCGCGGCGGTGCTGTACGTCTTCCGGACGCTGGTGACCGACGAGATCCCGCTCAACGACGGCTGCCTGCGCCCGCTGCGCATCGTGGTGCCGGCCGGTTCGATGCTCGCGCCCGTGCACCCCGCGGCCGTGGTCGCCGGAAACGTGGAGACGTCGCAGGCGATCGTCGGCGCGCTCTACGCCGCGCTCGGCGTCCAGGCCGAAGGGTCCGGGACGATGAACAACGTCAGCTTCGGCAACGAGCGGCACCAGTACTACGAGACCGTCGCCTCCGGCTCAGGCGCCGGCGACGGGTTCGACGGGGCCTCCGTGGTGCAGACCCACATGACGAACTCCCGGCTGACCGACCCCGAAGTCCTCGAATGGCGCTTCCCGGTGCTCCTGGACGGGTTCGCCGTCCGGCACGGCAGCGGCGGCGGCGGCCGGTGGCGGGGCGGCGACGGCGCGGTGCGCCGCATCCGGTTCCGCGAGCCGATGACCGTCAGCACGCTGTCGGGCCACCGGCGCGTGCCGCCGTACGGCCTGGCCGGCGGCTCACCCGGCGCGCTCGGCACCAACCGGGTGGAACGCGCCGACGGCAGTGTCGTCCACCTCGCCGGCTGCGGCTCCGTCGACGTCCAGCCGGGCGACGTCCTGGTCGTCGAGACACCCGGCGGCGGCGGATACGGAACCCCATGAGCTTCGACCGCCTGCATGCGTCTGCCGCCCTCGCCGGTGCGCCGCCGGCATCGCCGTCGGGCGTCAGGCGCCGACGTGGATGCCGGGGCGGCGCTGCGGGTCGGGTTCCTGCTCGCGGATGATCTCGCGCGTGACGGGTGCGGTGTCGCCGCGGCCGAGGAGGAAGTAGCGGACCATGTGGACCAGTGGGCTGCCCTCGGCCCAGGCGAAGTAGCAGTGCGGGCGGACGCCGGTGGTGTCGCGCAGGGCGAGCAGGATCGCGGCGATGGCGTTCGGTGCCGCCGGGGCCTCGGCGCGCAGGACGCGATGCCCGTCGACCTCGGCGCCGCGGACGGTGAGGGTGTCGCTGAAGCTCGACGGGTCGACGACCGTGACCTCGAGGAACATGACATCGGCGGAGCCGGGGACGGCGTTCTCGCCGCGCTGTTCGAGCTCCTTCTCCGCGTACTCGGCCGCCGTGCCGGTGCCGGGGCGGTTGGCGATCAGGTTGATCCGCCCGTCGTAGGCGATGGTCTCGGTGACGAACCGGCGGGCGGCGTCGTCGAACTCGATGCGGTCCGCGCGCAGCTCCGTCGTGCGTGACACCCGGGAGATCAGCGAGACGGTGATGATGCCGGCGATGAACATGCCCGAGATGGCGAGCCCGTCGGGCTTGTCGCGGATGTTCTCCACCAGGGCGTAGGCCAGCACTGCGGTGAGCAGGCCGAAGCCGGACCCGGCCGCCTTGTGCCGCTGCCGGAACGCGGACACGGTGACGGCGAAGGCACCGGAGACCATCATGGCGAGGATGCCGGTGGCGTACGCGCCGGCCTGGGCGTCGACGTCGGCGCCGAACGCGATCGTGATGGCGACGCTGATCGCGGTGTAGACGAGCACCACCGGGCGCACCGCCCGGCCCCATTCCGGGGCCATGCCGTAGCCGGGCAGGTACCGGGGCACGATGTTGACCAGGCCCGCCATCGCCGACGCGCCGGCGAACCACAGGATGAGCACGGTGCTGAGGTCGTACACGCTGCCGAAGACCTCGCCGAGCTGCTCGTGTGCCAGCCAGGCGAGGGCCCGGCCGTTCGCCTGGCCGCCTGGCTCGAACTCGGCCGGCGGGATGAGCACGGTGGTGACGAAGCTGCTGGCCAGCAGGTACACGCTCATGATGGCGGCGGCCACGGTCAGCAGCTTGCGGGCGTTGCGGATGCGCGCCCGCAGCCGCTCCTGCGGGTCCTCGCCCTCGGCGGCGACGAGCGGCATCATGCTCACGCCGGTCTCGAAGCCGGACAGGCCCAGCACGAGCAGCGGGAACGCCAGCACGGCCGGCAGCGCGAGGTCGGTGAAGCCGGTGCCGCCGGCGGTCAGCGCGGTCGTCCAGGTGGAGAACGCGCCCGGCGTGGTGACCACCTCGACCACGCCGACGACGACGATGACCGCGTTGAGGGTCAGGAACACCGCGACGAGCGGGATGGCGACGCTGACCGCCTCGCTGAACCCGAGCAGGAACACCCCGCCCAGGACCAGCAGCAGGATCACGGTCAGCGCCACCGCGTGGCCGTGCAGGAAGCCCGGCGCGTGCGGGTTCTCCAGCACGTGCAGGCTCGCGTCGGCCGCGGACAGCGTGATCGTGATGATCCACGAGGTGGCGACGAACCCGAGCAGGACCAGCACGAAGATCTTGCCGCGCCAGAACGGCAGCAGCTGCTCCAGCATCGACACCGACCCGGCGCCGTGCGGGCTCTCCTTCGCGACCCGCCGGTACATCGGCAGCATCCCGAACAGGGTCAGCGCCACGATCAGCAGCGTCGCGAGCGGCGACAGCGCCCCGGCGGCGGTCGCCGCGATGGCCGGCACGTAGGCGAGGCTGGAGAAGTAGTCGACGCCGGTCAGGCACATCACCTTCCACCAGGCGTGCTGCTCGGCGTGCGCCTCCCCCGCCGCCGGCCCGACCGGCTGCACCCGGTGCCGCAACAGCCACCGGGCGACCGGACCACCGCGCGGCGGCCGTCGGGCCGGTGTCTGCACCACCGCCGGCACCGCGTATTCATCCAGCTCCGCGGCGTCCTCCGTGGTCCCCATGCGTCCTCTTCCCAGCCCGTGCGAACGGCGGTTCCCGCCGTGATCACGGTACGAGTATCCGCGCCCTCCCGCCGCCCGGGGGGAAGCCCTCGTCCGGTCCGCGGTGGCGGCGGCGCAGCCACCGGGCGAGCAGGCCGCGGCGTGGTCCGGCGAGCATCGAGGCGGCGAAGCAGCCGGTGGCGACCAGGCTGATCGCCGCGCCGGCCGCGACGTCCCAGCTGCGTGACAGCAGCAGGCCGCCGATGGTGCTGGCAACGGCGAGGCTCACGGCGACGGCGGTCATCGTGGCGATCCGGTCGGTCCAGAGCCGGGCCGCGCCGGCCGGGGCGACGACGAGCGCGAGGGTGAGGATGGTGCCGACGGCAGGCACGGCGGTGACGACCACCGCCGAGATCAGCAGCAGGAGCCCCAGGTCGATGGCGGTGGTGCGGTAGCCGGCGGCCCGGGCACCGGCACGGTCGAACGCCGTGTACGTGAGCGCCTTGTGGCCGGCGCCCAGCGCCGCGGCGACGATGACGGTGACCGCCACGGCGACGTACAGGTCCTCGGTGGTCACGGTGAGGATCGAGCCGACGAGGTACGCGGTGAGGTCCTTGGTGAACCCGCGTTGCGCGGACAGCAGCACCACGCCGAGCGCGAACCCGGCGGCGAGCGCCACGGCGGTCGCGGTGCTCGGGTCGTGCCCGCGCCGCCGGGACAGCGCGACGACGGCGAGGGCGGCGAGGACTCCGGCGGTGGCGCCGCCGAGGTACAGGTCGACACCGACGACCGCGGCGATGACGACGCCGGGGAAGGTGGCGTGGGTCATCGCCATGGTGAAGAACGACAGGCGCCGCAGCACGACCTGGACGCCGAGCAGGCCGGTGGCGGCACCGATGAGGACCGCTTCGACGAGGGCGCGGTTGAAGGCTTGGTTGAGGGCTTGGTTGAGGGCTTGGTTGAGGGCTTGGTTGAGGGCTTGGTTGAGGGCCAGGTCAAGCGACGGCATCGGCGTGCCTCCTGCGGTGCGTGACGCGGCCGGCGAGCCGGCGCAGCGGCGGGACGAGCAGGGCGAGCAGGTACAGCGCGACGAGGGCGAGCACGACGGTGGCGCCGCTGGCCAGGCGCAGCCCGTAGGTGACGGATGCGTGGTAGCTGACGACGAGGCCGGCGTAGCCGGCGGCGGCCGCCGCGACGACGCCGGCGGCAGCGATCACCGCGAGGCGGTCGGAGAGCAGCCGGCCGGTCGCGGCGGGGACGACGAGCAGCGCGACGACGAGGATGGTGCCGACGGACTGGGCGGCCGCGACGACGACGAGGGCGACGCTCAGGTTGAGCAGCAGGTCCAGCAGCCACACGCGGTAGCCCATGGCCGCCGCGGTCTGCGGGTCGAACGCCCGCAGCCGAAGCTCCTTGGCCGGCAGGCCGAGCGTGAGCAGGACGACCCCGGTCACGGCCGCGGTCTGGGCGAGCTGGGTGGGCGTGACGGCCAGCAGCCGGCCGAACAGGAAGGCGGTGAGGTCGGCGCTGTACGAGCTGCGGCGGGAGACGAGGATGACCCCGACGGCGAACATCGCCGCGAGCAGGACGGCGAGGGCGGTGTCGTCGGTGACCCGCCGGGACCGGGTGAGCAGGGTCAGCAGCACCGCGGTCACCGCCGCGGCGACGAGCGCGCCGGGGAACACGCCGCCGGCGCCGCCGGCGAGGAACCCGACGACGACGCCGGGGAAGACGGTGTGGGTCATCGTGTCGGCGACGAACCCGAGCCGCCGGACCAGCACGAACGTGCTGACGACGCCGGCGAGCAGTGCCAGGAGCAGCAGTTCGGCCAGGGCGCGGCCCATGAACGGCGTGGTGAACGGCTCGACGAGGACGCTACGCATGGCGGTTCGCGATCGGGTGGGCGACGATGACGCGGTCGCCGCGCAGTTCCAGGGCCTGGCTGCCGTACGTGGCGCGCAGCAGGGCTGGGGTGATCACGTCGTGGACCGGCCCGAACCCGTACATGTGCCGGTTGAGCAGGCAGGCGGCGTCGCAGGCCAGGTGGGCCAGGGTCAGGTCATGGGTGCTGATGACGACGGCGGCGCCGCGGTGTTTGAGTACCTCGATCGCCGTGAGCAGCGCGTCCTGGCTGAGCGCGTCGACGCCGTTGAACGGCTCGTCGAGCAGCAGCAGCCGGGGCTGCTGGGCGATGGCCCGGGCGAGCAGCACGCGCTGGCGCTGCCCGCCGGACAGGGTGCCGAACCTGGCCTTGGCCCGGTCGGCGAGGCCCACCTGGGCGAGGGCCTCCGCGGCGATGCGCCGGTCGGCGCGGCCGGGCCGGCGCAGCCAGCCGGTCCGGCGGTAGCGGCCCATGAGCACGACCTGCGCCACGGAGATCGGGAACTCGGGGTCCAGCGTGTCGGCCTGCGGGACGTACGCGACGTCGCGGCGGGCCGCGGCCGGCGGCTTCCCCAGGACCGTGATCGTGCCGGCGGTGACCGGTACCAGGCCGAGGACGGCCTTGATGAGGGTGGACTTGCCGGCGCCGTTGGGGCCGATCAGCGCGACGGTCTCGCCGGGAAGGACCTGCGCGTCGACGTCCTGCAGGGCGGGGGTGCCGTCGTAGGCGACGGTGGCGTGCTCGATGCGCAGGGCGACGCCGACGGGGAGGGCCGTCGGCGTCGCCGGTCCCGACGCGGGCTCAGCCACCGAGCGCCTTGACGATGGTGTCGGTGTTGTGGGCTTCCATCTTGAGGTAGGTGTCGCCGGCGGAGCCTTCTGGGCCGAGGGTGTCGCCGTACAGCGCGTCCTCGCCCGCGACGACCCTGACGCCGGCCTGCCGGGCGATGGCCTCGGCGGTCTTCGGCGGCAGCGAGCTCTCGGAGAACACGGCCTTCGTGCCGCTCTGCTTGATCTTCGCGACGATGTCGTCGACGTCCTTGGCGGACAGTTCGGCGGAGGTGTCGAAGCTTGGGATGATCGAGCCGACGAACTGCAGCTGGTACCGGTCGATGTAGTAGCCGAACGCGTCGTGGTTGGTGACCAGCTTGCGGTCGCCGGCGGGCAGCTTGCCGATCTTCGCGGCGATGTCGGCGTCCAGCTGGTCCAGCTTGGCGCTGTAGTCGGCGAGGTGCTCGGCGAACGTCGCGGCGTCCGCCGGCGCCGCGGCGCTGAACGCCTTCTCGATGGTCTGCACCATCAGCTTGGCGTTGCGCGGGTCGTGCCAGATGTGCGGGTCGCCATGGTTGGCCCCGTCGGCCTCGTCGCCCTCACCCTGGCGGATCTTCACGCCGGTGCTGGCGTCGACCGTGGTCCCCTTGAACCCGGCGGAGCTGATGGTCGCGTCGAGCCAGCCTTCCAGTCCGACGCCGTTCTTGACGAGCACCTTCGCGGCGCCGATGGCGGTGAGGTCGGCCGGGGTCGGCTCGTAGTCGTGCGGGTCGATGTTGGGCTTGATGAGCTGCGTGACGGCGACCCGGTCGCCGCCGATGTTGCGGGCGAAGTCGGCGACCTGGGTGGTGGTCGCGACCACGGCCAGCTTGGCGCCGGCGGCGTCCGCCGGTTGGGCCGTCGTGCCCGCGTCGTCGCCGCACGCGGCGAGCCCGGCCGCCAGGCCGGTGAGCGCGGCGGCGACTGCGAGTGTTCGCAGCTTCATATCGGTTGCTCCTCGGATTCGAGTCGTCCGTCGGGCAGTCAGCCGCCCGAGCGAGCCAGACGATACTCGTTTTCATTTTCAATAACGAGCCGTCGCATCGCAATGTGCGCATGCGGAACGCACGCCGGCGCAGGCAGGCGATGTGGGCCGGTGATGTGGGCCGGTGGTGCGGGCTATCGTTGCCCGGCTGGAGGCTGAGCGGCGGCCGGCAGGCGGCGCAGCACGGGGAGCACCTCGGCGCCGAGCCGGTCGATGTTGCGGATCGTCCGCTCCGGCGTGCCGCCGGCCTCGACCATGAGCAGCACCCGCCGGACGCCGGTGCCGGTGAGCGTGCCGGCGAGCCGCCGCACGCACCGGTCGGGTGGCCCGACCGGGTGGATGGCCAGCAGGTGGTCGACGTAGTCGGCGAGGTTCCGGGTCGTGGTGGTGCCGTCGATGCGGACGTGTTCGCCCGCCCTGGCCAGCCAGGTGGGTAGCGTGTCGCGGAGGATGTCCTCGGCCTGTGCGGTGGTGTCCGCGACGTACGCCAGATGCGCCGAGACGTGTCCGGCGCCCGGCTGGGCGTGACGCAGGATCAAATCGGCCTTGCCGGTGTCGGTGTCGTGCACGCCGAGCAGCAGCGGCAGCCCGCGACCGGCGGCGAGGTCCACAGTGGAGGGTGAGGTCGCGGCGACCCAGACGGGCAGCGCACGCGGCGGCCGCGGTACGACAGGGACGGTACGGAAGCCGAACCGTGGCCCGTCGCCGCGGACGGTACCGGCGCCGCCGAGCGTGGCGAGCAGGACGTCGAGGGCCTCGGCGAAGCCGTCCGGGCTGTAACGGTCCAGGCCGGTGCCGAAGACCTCGAGGTCGACCCATGGGCCGCCGCGGGCGACGCCGAGATCGAACCGGCCTCCGGAGACGGCGTCGAGCAGCGCGGCCTCCTCGGCCAGGGCGACCGGGTGCCGGTTGGACAGGTTCGCCGCGGCGGTGCCGACCCGCAGCCGGTGCGTCCGGCCGAGGACGAACCCCGCCATCGCGACGGCGGACGGGCAGGTGCCATACGTGACGAAGTGGTGCTCGGCGAGCCAGACGCCGTCGAAGCCGGCCCGCTCGGCCGCCTGCGCATAGGTGGCCGCGGCGCGCAGCGCGTCGCCGTGGCCGGCGCCGGGGAACTGCCCGGCCAGCAGGAACGCGTCGACACGCAACGTCCCGCCGGCCGGGCCGATGCCGGTGCCCGGATCAGCAGTCACGAAGCTCCGGTGACTGGTTGAGCAGCTGACCGCGCGGGGAGACGAACGCCTGGTACCGATCGCCGCCGACCGCCGCCGGGGTGAACGCGGCGACCCGGTGGCAGTTCTGGAACGCGAGCTTCACCCCGAAGTGCCGCTCCAGGCCGCCGCGGATCGCGTCGCTGGCCAGGGCGCGCAGCAGCTGGCCGCGTTCGGCCTCGCTCGGCGGCGGCACCTCGTGGTCGGCGAAGTCGACGCCGGTGGCGTGCAGGTCGCCGGCGACGCCGCTGATGACCGTCCACGCGTACGGCAGGGAGTCGCGCACGCAGGCGACGAACTCGGCATCGTCGACAGGGCCGGCCTCGGCCCGCTCCAGCAGTGCGGTGGGGACGTCGAGTGACATCGTGTGCTCCTTCGGTCAGTGCGCGGCGACGGTCGCCGGCTGCAGGACAAAGTCGGGGTCGATCTGCGCGGTCAGGTCCGCGCCGGCGCGGGCGTTGCCCCAGGCGGTCGCGTTGCGGGTGTGGAACTCGGCGGCCTGTGCGGCGTACCGGGGCCAGTCCTTGCCGCAGCCGTCCAGCGCGGCCCGCATGGTGCGCAGGGCTTCGGCGTTGCCCGCCTCCAGATCGCCGATCGGCAGGTGCCGGCCGCGTTCGGCAGCCTTCACGAACGCGGACCGGCCGATCCAGCCCAGCAGGTCGTCGCCGACCTCGTCGCGCAGGAACGCCACGTCGTCGGCGTCGTCGACCTTGTTGCCCACGACGGCGACGCGCACCCCGTGGTCGCGGGCGTAGCCGGTGTACTGCCGGTAGACCCCGACGCTGCGCACGGTCGGCTCGCAGACCAGGAACGTCAGGTCGAAGCGGGTGAACAGCCCGGAGGCGAACGAGTCGGCGCCGGCGGTCATGTCCACCACCGCGTACTCCCCCGGCCCGTCGAGCATGTGGTTGAGCAGCAACTCCACCGCGCCGACCTTCGAGTGGTAGCACGCGACGCCGAGGTCGTCGACGGCGAACGGGCCCGTCACTGCGAGCCGGACGCCACCGACCGGCCGGACGAGGCGGTCGTAGATCGGGTTGCCGTCGCCGACGCCGACCAGCCGCGACCCCGCGCCGGGCGGCGTGGTCTTCAGCATCGCCGCGGCCGAGGCGATCCGCGGGTTGTCCCCGCGCAGGTGTTCCTTGATCTCGTCGAGGTGGTCGCCGAGCGCCGGCAGCAGCGCGGCCTCGTCCTGTCCGGCGCCGAGCGCCACGGCCAGGTGCTGGTTGATGTCCGCGTCGATCGCCAGGAGCGGGACGTGCTGTTGGGCAAGGTACCGGGCGAAGAGCGCAGCCAGCGTCGTCTTGCCGCTGCCACCCTTGCCCACAAACGCTGTCTTCACAACGTTAGTGGTATCGGTTTTCATTTTCACCGTCAAGCGGTTCGCCCGGATTCGGCCCTTCCGGCACCTCGACCACGTGACAACTTGAATTGCGACTGCGCTGAGGCCTTACGACGATGCGCCTGGATCGTCGCGGAAGCTCAGCCCGGCCTCATCCAGCGCCGCCCGTAGGCGTTGAAGGGCGTAGGCCCCGACGCCGTGCAGCGCCAGCACCTCGCGTTCGCTGAGGCCGGCCACCTGTTCGAGCCGGACCACGCCGAGTGCGGTGAGCGCACGCGTCGCGGCCGCGCCGATGTGCGGCAGCGGGATACCCGGCTCGGGCACCGGTCGGTCCCGGGACGGCCGGGGATGGCCCTCGTGGTCCAGGACGGCGGCGCCGCGCGGCGACAGCCGGTACCCGATGTCGAGCGACTCGGTCAGGCCGCGTTCCTTCAGCTTGCGCACGTCCTGCTTGAACGACGGGGTGTCGCGCCCCATCCGCTGCGCGAGGTCGGGTGCCCGGGTGGCCGGCAGCTCGTCGATCAGCAGCAGCGTCTGGCGGGTCCACGGCCCGGTCGAAGAGGCACGGTCGAGCCGGTCGAGCCACACGACGATCGCGTCGATCTCGGCGTCGTCGGGCACCGACTCCCGCAGCGCGTGCCGCGGGTCCACGCCCGCGTACCGCAGCCCGATCCGGTACACCGGACGCTCCGGGTGGACACGGTCCAACCCCTCCCGCAACGCGACCAGCGACGCCGCACCGGCCCGGCGGGCGTCCGCTGCGGTCAACGACCTCACCGGCACCCGGTCGACGGACGTGATCTCGACCAGCCCGACCGCCGTACGCATCTGGGTACCAACCTTGACACGAGGCCGATCCCACCGGCGGAACGCCACATCGACATCACCGGCACGGATCGCCGCCAACTCCGCCGGACGCATCTGCACGCCCCAGTTCAACACACGCCACGACCCATCGGACGGTCCGCGCATCCGGCGTGTCACACCGCCGCTACGCCGGGGTCTGCGTACACAGTCAGGGGCGCGGCCCGGAGTTCCGGGTCGCGCCCCCTGACTGATGGTCCCGCTGACTTACCTGCCGATCTGCTGGCCGTTGTCGGCCCAGGTGTTGTTGCTCCACGTGGGGAGCGTCGAGGCGTTCAGGGCCTGGGTGCCGTAGTAGCCGCCCTTGGGCCAGAAGCCGCCGCCGGACTGGCGCATGAACTTGTTGTTCGTGACCTTGCCGTTGGTGATCTTGTAGCCGGCGTCGTACCAGTAGAACGAGTAGCCGCCGCCGTTCATCAGGTTGCTGTCGACGACCACGTCGCTGATCGGGCCGATGTCGGCCTTGAGCAGGATGCACGACGTCTGGGTGTGCTGGTTCTCCAGGCGGTTGTGCAGGATGCGGACGTACGTCGCGTTCGTCGACTGGATGACGTCGTTGTGCTGGGCGGAGCCGGAGCCGCCCGGGTCGTGCAGCCAGGAGTCCTGGACCGTGCCGCGGCCGTCGATGCGCAGGATGTCACCGGAGCCGTGGGCGTTGACCCGCAGGAGGGTGTAGCCGGTGCGGCCGATGAGGGCGATACCACCGGTCGACGCGTCCTTGAGCTGGCCGTCGATCTCGGTGTCCTCGATGCGCAGGTTGGCGTTGTCGTCGGTGGAGGTCACGGCCTGCACGTTGGCCACGCGGATCCGGCTGTTGCGGATCGTCACGTTCTTGGCCTTGATCTCGATGTGGCCGTTGATGTCCTTGCCGTCGATGACCGTGCCGGCGACCGTGATCGTCATCGGGCCGGTGTACGGCGTCAGCGTCACCTTCTTGCGCGTGTCACCGGGCAGGCCCTGCGGGTAGCCGGTGTTGTTGGCGGCGGGGAAGCCGGCCACCGTGTAGGTCGGGTTTCCGCCCGCGCCCGGCGGCGTCGTGCTGGTGCTCGTCGGCGTGGGAGCCGTGGAGCCGGAGGGCGAAGCCGAAGCCGAGGCAGAAGCCGAGGCCGAAGCGGAGGGGCTACCCAGGCCGGTGGAGGCGGACGGGGCGACGCCCGTGCTCGCGGAGGCGCCGGGCTGCGCGCCATAGGCGGGGAGAGCGCCAAGGTCGGGGAGATCCTTGCACGCGCTCAGGCTGCCGGCGGCGAGCACCGCCGCCACGATGCCGACGCCCGCGCGGCGTAGCGGGCTGCGGCCGGTCGCGGAACGCGAAAAGGTCTGCGCGGGGTGGAGCGGGAACTCGTCGGCGGGGACGCTGGGCAGCCCGTCGGTGAGGTCATGCGAGGTGGAGTGCTGGTTCATGCTGTGGGAATCCTCCCGGTCAGTCGACATCCGTCCGTCGACGGCCATTGGCCTGTCGGATCTTGTCGGCATGAAAGTTCGGTCGGGGTTCCAGACCTAACTACAACTTTCCTTTGTCTGCGGTACACGCTCATTGACTGCGTGATGACCGGCGTTCAGCGCCGTCCGAGACATTGCCGTAACCATTCCGTTCGAAAGCATGCCACGGTTCGGCGAGGGAATGAATCCTTGAGGTATAGACACACCGCTACCTTTAACAGCCTTAAGTCAAAGCTAAGAAGCAGTACGATTCAGAAAACCCACGTAAGCCCCGGATCGGACATATCGGCGCAGGCTTGGAGTGACCCAGATCACACCTATTGGTGCGGCCGAGAATGACGGTCTTCGTCGTTTCGGCGATGCCGCAAATCATACAGCCACATAGCCGTTTGGCTAGCGCCACCAGGCCTGACCAGCAAGCCGTCGATTCAGTTCCCGGAGTCTGCCCGATGGCTCATTCCCGGACCTGCAGGTCGACTTGTGGCGTGGCGGACAGTTGGCCCATGTCAAGGTTGCGCCATTCCGCTGGACCGCAAACCGATTCCGAAATAGAACTTCCGGCATTGAGGGCCGGAATAGACCGGCCGAATTCGTGGCGGCGCCGGCACGGCACCATTCCCACGTTTGTCGTTTGCGGATTGCTGACGCTCGACGGCGGTTTCTCATTGTGATCGACGACCGCCAGATCCTGTTCGACGGACTCGATCCGCATGAGCGGCGGCCATCGGGGTAACCCGTGGATATGTTCGATCCCTGGACCTGGCGTGACCCGGCGGCACTCGCCGGCGGCTACAGCGGCGTCCCCGACGAGGACCTCGGCGTGGACACCCCCGCACCGGCGCCTCCCCCCGACGGCCGTACCGACGTCGACCTCACCGGCTACCACTTCGGCAACGACCCCCTGGCCGACTCGGCCGACGCGGCGGCGATCCTGTCCGCGCGCGGGGTGGCGGCGCTGCCGCTCACCATCGACGAGTACCTCTTCTCCGGGCAGTAGCAGCCGGGGTACCTCGCCTGGTTCCTGTCCCGCCTGGCCGCGTCCAACGTCTCCGCGGCGGCGCACGCGATCTGGTCGGACTGCTGCGTCGCCGGCACGCTCGACTCGGTGCTGTGGAACGGGCAGCCCACCGGGCAGTGGTGGACGTACCGCGCCTACGCCCAGATGACCGGGAACCTCGTCGCGGCGACCGGCTCGGGTCCGATCGGCGTCGCCGCGAGCATCGACCGCAACGCCGGCCGCGCGGTCGCGTTGCTGGGCAACCAGACGGGCCAGACCGGCACCACCACGGTGGCGATCCGGGGCGTGCCGTCGTGGCTCGTCACCAGCGGCCGCGCCCGCGTCACCGTGGCCCGCATCGCCAACCAGTCCCCGCTGACCGGCCCGGCGGTCGTCTCCAGCACCGACGTCGCCGTCACGGGCGGCCCGCTGAACGTGGCGGTGCCGATGACGTCGGGCTCGGACGCGTACACCGTCACGCTCGGCACCCCGCTGGACGGCGGCACCACAGGCGGCCCGCTCATCGTCGACGCCAACAGCCCCGACTTCTCGTACGGCGCGAACTGGGGCGTCACGACGGGGGTCCCGGACATGTTCAACGGCACCGCGAACTGGAGCCACGTCGCCGGCGCCACGGCCACCTTCCGCTTCACCGGCACCCAGGTCGCGCTGCACGCCGTCCGCGACGCCGACCAGCAGATCATGGCCCTGTCGCTCGACGGCGGCGCCGAGACCCTGGTCGACAACTACGCCGCGGCGCGCAACGCCTCGGGCGTGGCGTGGACGAGCCCGGTGCTCGCGGCCGGCTCGCACACCCTGCGGATCCGGTTGACCGGCACGAAGAACGCGGCCAGCAGCGGATGGAACGTGGCGATCGACAGCGCCGACGTCACGCCGTAGCCCTCCTCCCCGGTCCCGGCCGTGCGGCGTCACGGCCGGGACCGCACCGGCGGTCAGGAATCGTCACGCACCCTGACCGGGTCAGGTCGTGGAGGTCCTGGCGCCGGTCAGCCACTCGGCGAGGACGGCGGCCTGGCTGTGGTCGACGTCGTGGGTGGCGGTCAGCAGCGTCACCTTGTCGTGGGCGGCGACGGCTCGGAGATGCTCTGTGGCCTCCTGGCGCTCGGGCTCGCGCAGTTCGGTGAGGTAGCGGCGGCGGAACTCGTCGAAGCGGCCGGGTTCGTGGCCGTACCAGCGGCGCAGCTCGGTGGAAGGAGCGACGTCACGCAGCCACTCGTCGAGCTGCGCGGCCTCCTTGCGCATCCCCCGCGGCCAGACGCGATCGACCAGCACCCGCTTGCCGTCGTCCGGCGAGGACTCCTCGTAGATCCTGCGGTACGTGATGTCCTTGGTCACGGCGGTACTCCCCCACTGAGCGCACTCGGATGAGCCGGTGGACGTCGTCTTCCATCATGCGCCGACACGATGGTAACCAGGCCGCGGGGGCGCGGGAGGCGGCGGATGTGTCGGGGGCCGTGGACCTGGGTAGGGCAGCACACTCACGGGCAGCCGGGCGGGCAGCACTCACGCGGCGGCGCCAGATCGTTGCTGCCGTCAACGACGAGGTACCTCAGAAGGAGGATCATGAAGAAGTCCTTTGATGTCGTCGTGATCGGAACTGGGGAAGCCGGCTCAACGGTGGCCGCGCGATGCGAGGCGGCCGGCCGGAACGTGGCGATCGTTGATTCCCGGCCCTACGGCGGCACCTGTGGGTTGCGCGGCTGTGACCCCAAGAAGGTGCTGGTGGGAGCGGCCGAGATCATCGACCGGAGAAGTCGCATGCAGGGCCGCGGCGTCACCGGGGATCTGCGCATCGACTGGCCGGAGCTCATCCGGTTCAAGGCCACGTTCACGGACCCGTTTCCCCGGCAGCAGGAGGAGATGCTCGTCAAGGAGGGGGTGGAGACCTTCCACGGGCGGGCTCGCTTCGTCGGCGAGCGTTCGATCGAGGTCGGCCAGGACGTGCTCGACGCCGCGAACCTGGTCGTGGCGACCGGCGCGTGGCCGAGAAAGCTGGGCATCCCGGGCGAGGAGCACCTCACCCGCAGCGACCAGTTCCTCGACCTGCAGGAGCTGCCCCGGCGGATCGTGTTCGTCGGAGGCGGCTACATCGCCTTCGAGTTCGGCCACATCGCGGCCAGGGCCGGCGCGACGGTCACCATCCTGCAGCAGGGCGACCGGCCCCTCAAACAGTTCGACCAGGACCTCGTGGCCCGGCTCCTGGTGCGCACCCACGACGCGGGCATCGACGTCCGGACCGGCGCCCAGGTCACGGGGGTCGAAGGAACGCCGGGGAACTTCAGGGTCACGGCCGCGACCGATTCGGGATCCGAGGTGTTCGAGGCGGACATGGTCGTCCACGCGGCCGGTCGCGCACCCGAGATCGACGACCTCGACCTGTCCACCGCCGGGATCGAGGTCGATCGCCACGGAATCCGGGTCGATGACTACCTGCGGAGCGTCTCGAACCCAGCGGTGTACGCGGCGGGGGACGCGGCCAGCAGCGGCGGTCTTCCCGAGACGCCCTTCGCTCAGTACGAGGGCGGCCTCGTCGCCGAGAACCTCCTGAACGGCGACCAGCACACGACGGACTACCGCGGCCGGGCGAGCGTGGTCTACTCGATCCCCGCATTGGGCGCGGTGGGGATGACCGAGCAGGAGGCCCGGGCCGAGGGCCTGAGCTTCGACGTGAAGCAGGCGGACACCTCGAGCTGGTACTCGGCGCGACGGGTCGCCGAGCCGGCATCGATGTACAAGGTCCTGATCGAGAAGGGCAGCGGCAGGATTCTCGGCGCGCACCTGTTGGGCCCCGAGGCCGACGAGCTCTCGAACCTCTTCGCGCTCGCCATCCGGGCGGACATCCGCGCCGACGCGCTGAGGGAAGCGCTGTTCGTCTACCCGACCCAGGCCTCGAACATGGCCTGGATGGTGTAGCACCGGTGCCGGACTCCACCGGCGCGGTCATCGGTGTACGAGCCGCCGGGCCGGGTAGCGGTCAGGAGTACACGTACATCCGCAACGGTCGGAGTGACCAGGGATCATGAGCGTTCAGTATGCAGCGCCTGGTGTCAGGGAGTCGGTGACGCCGCGGCAGGAGGGCGCACCCCGCGAGGATCACGTGATCGTGCTCTTCGGCGCCACCGGGGACCTCGCCAGACGCAAGCTGTTACCCGGGCTGTTCAGCCTGGCCAGGGCGGGTCTACTGCCGCCCCGCTATCGGATCGTCGGCTCGGCCCGCTCCGCGGTCACCGACGACGAGTTCCGCCGGCGCGCCAGGGACGCGGTGGCCGAGTTCGGCACGGCGGAGCCGACCGGCGAGGCGTGGCACGAGTTCGCCGAGTCGTTGTCCTACGGCTCGGCGGAGCCGGCGCACCCGCAACCGCTGCTCGACGCGGTGGCGACGGCCGAGCAGGCGATCGGCGGGCACCCCCGCCGGCTGTTCCACCTGGCCGTGCCGCCGCGGGGTTTCACGCCCACGATCGGCATGCTCGGCGACACCGGCCTGGCGGGCAACGCACGCGTCATCGTCGAGAAGCCGTTCGGCACGGACTTCGCCTCCGCCCGCGCGCTCGACGACGCCATCCACACCACCTTCGACGAGTCCCAGGTGTTCCGCATCGACCACTTCCTCGGCAAGGAGTCGGTCGACAACATCCTCGCCCTGCGGTTCGCCAACGGACTGTTCGAGCCGATCTGGAACCGCGACCACATCAGCCACGTGCAGATCGACGTGCCCGAGACGATCGGGATCGAGGGCCGCGCCGGGTTCTTCGAACAGACCGGCACGTTCCGCGACATGATCGTCACGCACCTGTTCCAGGTGCTGGGTTTCGTGGCCATGGAGCCGCCGACCTCCCTGGCCGCCAAGCAGCTGCGCGACGAGACCACCAAGGTCTTCGAGGCCATGCCGCCGGTGGACCCCACCCAGGTGGTGCGCGGCCAGTACCGCGGCTACCGCGACGAGCCCGGCGTCGATCCCGGCTCGCAGACCGAGACGTTCGTCGCCGCCCGCGTCGAGGTGGACAACTGGCGCTGGTCGGGGGTGCCGTTCTACCTGCGCTCCGGCAAGTCGCTCGGGCAGCGGCGGCAGGTGGTCACCCTCGGGCTCAAGCAGCCGGCCCTGCGGATGTTCGCGCTGGACCCGAGTTTGGCGTGCGCGATGTCCAACAACGAGCTGGTGATCGACTTCGACGATCCGGGCTGGATCGCGGCCCGCTTCCTGGCCAAGGAGCCCGGCGCCACCATGCGCCTCACCGAGGCTGCCATGACGTTCCGGTACGCGGACTCCTTCTGCACCCAGTGCGCGCTGGCCGGCTATGAACGGCTCATCCTCGACGCGATGCTGGGCAACCAGTCGTTGTTCACCCGCGCCGACGGTGTCGAGCGGCTCTGGAAGGTGTCCGGCCCGTTGCTGGACAATCCGCCACCGGTGCAGCCGTACGACCCCGGGTCGTGGGGCCCGGACGCCGTTCACCGGCTCATCGCGCCGCACCACTGGTACCTGCCGGACGGCCGGTGACGCATCCGCCCGGCCGGCATCAGGCGACCGCGGCACGCTGTGCGGAGATCCTCTCCACGAGGTCGTTCCAGGCGGCGACGAACTGCTTCGCCCCGTCGGACTGCAGCTTCGCGGCGAGGGCACCCTCGTCGAGGCCGGTCTCACGGAACCGGGCCAGCATCGCGTCGCAGCCATCGCCGTCGGCGGGCATCGGCGCCCCCATCTCGCCGTGGTCGTAGAACGCCTCCAACGTGACGTCGGGCATGGTGTTGATCGTGAACGGCGCGGCGAGCCCGTACACGTAGAGCGTGTCGGAGGCGGCCGGGTCCTTCGTCCTGGTGCTGGCCCACAGCAGCCGCTGGATCCGCCCGCCGGAGTTCTGCACACGCTGCACCCGGTCGGAGTCCATGAGCTGCCGGTACGACCGGTAGGTGGCCAGGCCCACGGCAAGCCCGAGCTCGTCCTTGAGCTCCTCCGGCACGCGGGTGGCGACCTCGACGTCCCAGCGGGACATGAAGACCGAGGCGACCGACCCCACGGCGGGATCGAGCTGGCGCTCCATCCGGCGCTCGACGCCGGCCAGGTACGCGTCCGCGGCGGCCTCGTACTGCTCCGGTGAGAACAGCAAGGTGACGTTCACGGGCACCCCGGACGCCACGCACTCGGTGATCGCCGGCAGGCCCTCCGCCGTCCCGGGAATCTTGATCAGCAGGTTGGGCCGTGCGGCCCGGGCGTGCAGCGTCTTGGCGGCCTCGATCGTCCCCGCCGTGTCGGACGCGAGCAGCGGCGACACCTCGAGCGACACCCACCCGTCCACGCCGTCGGTGCGCTCGTGCACCGGCAGGAACTCGTCGGCCGCCCGCCGCAGGTCCTCGATCGCCAGCTCGTAGAACAGCTCCTCGCTGGAGAGCCCGGCCCTGGACCCCTGCCGGATCGCGTCGTCGTAGTAGCCGGACTCGATGGCCTTGTCGAAGATCGAAGGATTCGAGGTGAGGCCGGTGACCGAGTACTTGTCGATGTAGTGCTGGATCTTGCCCGAGTCGAGCATGCCCCGGGTGATGTTGTCGAGCCAGAGGCTCTGCCCGTGCTCGTGCAGCGTCTGGGTTGCCTTCACGTCCCCTCCTTGCCTGCCACAACCCCTCCTTGCCTGCCACAACCCCTCGTTGCCTGCGCCGGGCGAGGCCGCCTCGACGGTCAGGGGTTCGCGGCCGCTTGTTCCCGGGCGACCTGCGTCACCCGTTCTGGTGTGAACCCGAACTTCTTCTGCAGCTGCTTGAGCGGTGCGGAGGCGCCGAACGTGTGCATGCCGACGATCGCGCCGGCGTCGCCCACGTACCGTTCCCAGCCGAGCGTGGACGCCTGCTCGACCGCGACCCGGGCCCGCACCGCCGGTGGCAGCACCTCGTCGCGGTACTGCCGCGGCTGCCGGTCGAACAGCTCCCAGCACGGCATGCTCACGACCCGGGCACCGATCCCGTCGGCGGCGAGCTCGTCGCGCGCCGCGAGCGCGAGCGCGACCTCCGAGCCGGTGGCCAGCAGGATCACGTCCGGCTCGCCGGACGGCGCGTCGGCCAGCACGTACGCGCCCCTCGCGACCCCGTCCGCGCCGGCCAACCGGGTGCGGTCGAAGGTCGGCACCGGCTGTCTGGTGAGCACGAGCGCTGCCGGCTCACGTCGCAGTCCAGCGACCACCCGCCAGCATTCGACCACCTCGTTCGCGTCGGCCGGCCGGAACACCTGCAGCCCCGGCGTGGCCCGCAGCGAGGCGAGCTGCTCGACGGGCTGATGGGTCGGCCCGTCCTCGCCGACCCCGATCGAGTCGTGGCTGAAGATGTGCACCGTCGGGATCTCCATCAAGGCCGACAGCCGGATCGCGCCACGGGCGTAGTCGGAGAAGATCAGGAAGGTCGACCAGTACGGGCGGAGCTTGGTCAGCGCCATCCCGTTGGCGATCGCCGCCGCCGCGTGCTCGCGGATACCGAGGTGGAAGTTGCGTCCGAACTCGTCGGCCTGGAAGTCGCCGGCGCCGGGGAACGTAAGGCGCGTGTCGGTGGACGGGGAGAGGTCGGCCGACCCGCCCAACAGCCACGGCACCGCCTGCGCCAGCGCGTTGAGCACCTGACCCGAGGACTCGCGGGTGGCGATGCCCTTCGCATCGGCCGGGAAGGTGGGAAGCGCGTCCTGCCAGCCGTCCGGAAGCTCGCGGCGCTGCATCCGCTCGATCTCGTCGGCCAGCTCCGGATACCGCGCCCGGTACCCCTCGAAGCTCGACCGCCAGGCGGCGCGGGCCGCGCCACCGTGGGCACCGATGCCCTGGGCGAACCACCCGTACACGTCGTCGGGGACGTAGAAGTCGATGTCCTCTGGCATGCCGAGGAACCGTTTGGTCTCCCGGACGGCCTGCGCCCCGAGGGGCTTGCCGTGCGCCTGCGCGGTGCCTTCGACCGGGGAGCCGTAGCCGATGTGGCTGTGCACCACGATCAGCGTCGGGCGCTCGCGTTCGGTCCGGAAGTTGTGCAGCGCCCGCTCCACGGCGTCCAGGTCGTTGGCGTCCGCAACGGTCGTGACGTTCCAGCCATACGCCAGGAACCGCTCGGCCACGTCCTCGGTGAACGCGAGGTCGGTGGAGCCCTCGATCGTCACCCGGTTCGAGTCGTAGATCCAGCACAGGTTGGCCAGCCGCAGGTGACCGGCGAGCGAGGCGGCCTCCGACGCGACGCCTTCCATCATGTCGCCGTCGCCGGTGATCGAGTACACGTCGAAGTCGAACATCGGGAAGTCGTCCCGGTTGTACCGGGAAGCCAGCCACCGGCCGGCGATGGCCATCCCCACCGAGGTCGCGTCCCCCTGGCCGAGCGGCCCGGTGGTGGCCTCGACGCCGCTCGTCCACCGGTACTCGGGGTGGCCGGGAGCGCGCGAGTCGAGTTGGCGGAAGGTCTTGAGGTCCTCGAGCGTGATCGAGGGACGGCCGAGCACCTCGTAGTCCGGGTCGACCGCCCGTGCCCCGGTCAGGTGGAGCAGCGACCACAGCAGGGCCGAGGCGTGGCCCTCGGACAGCACGAACCGGTCCCGGTTCGGCCAGATCGGATCGGCCGGGTCGAACCGCAGGAACCGCTGCCACAGGGTGTACGCGACCGGCGCGATCCCCATCGGCGTGCCCGGATGTCCGGACTCCGCCCGCTGGACCGCGTCCATGCACAGGCCGCGGATGGTGTTGACGGAAAGGGTGTCCAGATCGATGGCCGTGGTAGTCAACATGGCCTCCAAGGATCGTAGATCTTGGTGTAGACCTTGCGCCACGGGTCCGCGCGTCGGCGCCCCGAGCCGTACCGTACAAACCAATATCCGCTCGGTCCCGCCAAACTCACCCGGACCGAGCGATTGTCCGGCGCTCCGGGTGAGAGGGCACGTCACCGTCCTGCGTCTGTGTGCGGGGCGTCGCCAGGCTCCTGTCCGGGGGCGGCGGTCCGTCCGGCACGGCGGACGCGGATCGTTCGTGCTGTCAGAACGCCGGTGAGCAGTAGGCCGAAGAGCGCCGCGATCCACGCGGTGCCGGACGCTTCCACCGCGCGGACCAGCGCCTGTTGCAGTTGCTGCGCCGCCGCGATGACCGGGTCGTCGACCGCGCCGCTCAGCTCGTGCCAGCCGTAGTAGGCGACGTACCCGCCGGCGACGAGCAGGACCGCACCGCCGATCCGGGACAGTGCGGGGCCGAACCGGCGCAGCCCGGTCAGCGCCGTGGGCCGGGCCAGGGCCACGGCCAGCGCCGCGACACCGACCAGCAGGCCCATGCCGGCGGCGTACGCGACGAACAGGCCCACCCCGGCCAGGACCGAGCCCGCGCGGAAGCTGGAGGCGACGATCGCCAGGAACGGGGCGATGGTGCAGGACAGCGACGCCGACGCGTACGCGGCACCGAACAGCGTCATCGAGCCGGCCGAGCGCCGCACCCGCGGACCCCGCACCGGCCGCAGCCCGAACGACGGCAGGTGCCGACCGGCGAGCAGCCAACCGGCGAGCAGCACCAGCAGCAGCCCGAACCCGACGGTGAACCACGGCAGGAACCGGTACAGCGCACCGGCGACCGGCGAGATCACCAACCCCACGACCCCGAACACCGCGACGAACCCGGCCGTCATCGCGGCCGTGGCGCCGAGCGCCCGCCGCACCGCCACCGCCCGGCCGGGGCTGTCGTCACCGAGGACCAGCAGCGTCAGGTACACCGGCAGCAGCGCGAACCCGCAAGGATTGATCGCGGCGACCAGCCCCGCCGCCAGCGCGAGCCCGAGGTCGGCCATCAGGTCAGCGCGGCGGCCCGGCCGGGGAGGTCATCGCCTCGCAGGACGCCCTTGTGCACCACCGTCCCGCGGCTGTCCAGCAGCACGAACGTGCTCTGCGAGGTGACCCCGAACTTCTTCCACACGGTGCCCGCCTCGTCGGACAGGTGCGGCACCGCGTCCAGCTTCCACTCGGTGATGAACCGGCGCATCGCCGGCTCGTCGTCGAGGCCGCCGACGCCCACGACGTTCACCTTGCCGGCCAGCTGCTCGGCGGTCGCCTTCACCCCCTTGGCCTGACCGGCGCACGTCGGGCACCACGGCGCCCAGAACCACAGCACGGCCGGCTTCCCCGCCAGGCTGGCGCCGTTGAACTCGCCGCCACCGACGGTCCGCGCGGTGAACGACAGCGTCGGCGGGGCCGCCGTGGCGCCGGAGGTGGCGGGTGAGGCGCCAGCCGTGACAGCCGGGGCCGGCGCGGATGGACTCCCGGGCCCGGCCGCGCCGGTGGAGGCGCCGTCTGCGCAGCCGGCCGCGACGACGAGCACGGCGAGCGCGGCAATGACGGATGCGCCAAGACGTCTGAGGACCACGACACGACCCTACGATCCCCGCCCCGCCGTGATTCTTACGAACCGATGTCCTTTCGCCGCGCCCCCCGAAACGAGCCATGAGGGGCCTTGCTAGCGTCGGCGCATGTCCGACGGTCCGCGCCGCCATCACTACCTCTTCGCGCATCGCGAGCTGCCCTCAGGGCTGTTCCGGCTCGGCATCGACCTGGTGAGCGCCGGGCGGGATGGCCGGCTCGACCTCGACGCGGTCTGGGACCGCGTGGGGCAGACGCTGCCCGATCACGAACGGCTGCCCGCGACCGGCCTGGCCGTGAGTCACCACCTCGTTGCCGACCACCACGTGCTCCTCGTGGTGTTCCCGGCCGCGCAGCATCCGGCCGAAGCGCACTTCGCCGCCATGGCAGTGTCGGCCCATGACGCCCGCGTGCGGTACATCGTCCTCGAGGAGGCTCGCTCAGTGATCGACGGCACCAGGTACACCGTTCTGGGCGAGTGGACCGAGGACGGCGGTCACATCAACTACGGCCCCGGACCTGAGCCCCGGACAGAGGCATTCCTCAGCGCTGTCCGATCGCACCTGGCCGACCGGTCACAACCCGCCTCCTGACGCGCCCGCACCTCGGCATACCAACCCGGCCGACCGGCAGGCGCCGCTCTCGACAACGGGGCGGCGGTGCGTCGTTTCTGTACAAGACGGTCACGGCGGCGGGTCCTAGCATCCTTGTCGATCTCGTTGCCGGGCTGAGGAGAAGCAGGGTCATGCGTGAGCTGGTCTACACAGGGTTCGTGTCGCTCGACGGGGTGGTCGACTCGCCCGGCGGCGGGCCCGGTGAGGAGCACCGCAGCGGCGGCTGGGTGGTCAACGACGTCGAGTTCCTGCCCGAGGCGTTCTCGCTCAAGGGCGAGGAGCTGCAGGAGACGACCGCGCTGATGTTCGGGCGGCGCAGCTACGAGGTGTTCGCGCCGGTGTGGCGCGGCTCGGAGGACCACGCCGCGTACAAGGACCTGCCGAAGTACGTGGTCTCGGCGACGCTGGCCGGCGACGCCCTCGTCGACGGATGGGGATCGACGGCGATTCTGCGGTCGGCCGGGGACGTGGCCGAGCTCAAGCGCGGCGACGGTGGCGCGATCTTCATCCACGGCAGCGCGGAGCTGGCCCGGCGCCTGTCGGACGAAGGGCTCATCGACCGGTATCATCTGCTCGTCTTCCCGGTCCTGCTCGGTGCCGGCAAGCGCCTGTTCAGCGACGCGGACAAGGCCAAGCAGGTGCTGCGGCTGCGGGAGTCGGCGGCGTACCCGAACGGCGTCGTCAAGCTGATCTACGACGTCGCCCGCTGATCCAGGGCCAGGGCGATCGGCCCGCCGGTGCCGTCGCGGAGCTGGCGGGCGGTGCGGCCCACGTACCGGCGCAGCGCCCGGGCCAGATGCGGCTCGTCGAAGTAGCCGAGGCCCGCGACCACCTCGGCGACCGGGACGCCCGAGGCGAGCCACGCGGCGGCGATGCGGGCGCGTTCGATCTGCCGGACGGCGCCCTGTGTGAGGCCGGTCGCTTCGCGGAAGCGGCGCTCGACGGTGCGCGCGGTCGCCACCGGCCGGTCGCCGCGGCGCAGGCCTGTGACGAGCGGGTCCCGGATCACGACGCCGGCGCGGACGAGCCGCGCGACGAGGGCCTCGGCGTCGTCGGCGCCGGGCGTCTCCCACCGGGCGCCGTCCAGCCGGAAGCTGCGGCTGTGGGCGTCGGGCAGCTCCACGCCGCCGTCGACCAGGGCGGGCGTCGGCACGACCCGCAGTGACGTGCCGACGGCGAACTCGATGCCGACGAACGTCGCGCCCTCGGGCACGGGCGCGGTGCCGGTCCTGGTCTCGGGTCCACTGATGCTCGTGTACGCGATGCCGTCGCGCTGCCAGAAGACGAGACCCCACGACACGCCGGCGACCGAGGTCATCTCCGCGACGCGCTCGCTCGTGCACGTCCACACGGTGCCGATCCACGAGGAGTCCGACGCGCGCGTCTGGAACAGAAGTCCCACCGACGTATTGTGCCCGCCGAACGGAGCACTGATCAGGTGTCAGCCTGCCACCCTCGGGTATGGTGACTCCACGTAGTCGAACGAGCACCTGAGGTGATGACGCGTGATCGGCACCCTCGCTCTGGCCACCTTCGCGGCGTTGCTGGCCCCCGGCCCGGCGGCGCCGCCGGAGGGCGTGGTGTACGGCGAGGCGCCGACCGGCGCCGCCGCCGGCTACGTGGTGCTGCTCGAGCAGCAGCCAGGGATTCAGAGCGCCGGACAGGCCCGGGCCGCCGTCGCCGCTGCCGCCGCCGACCTCGCCGGGCGGTTCGGCGGCGAGGTGCAGGAGCAGTTCAGCGCGGCCGTGCACGGCTTCGCGATCGACGGCCTCGACGAGGCCGACGCGCGGCGGCTCGCGGCCGCGGCCGGGGTGGCCCGGGTCGAGCGCAACATCCTGCTGCACGCCACCGCGACGCAGGCCGACGCGCCGTGGAGCCTGGGGCGCATCGACGACCGCAGCGGCACCGACACGGTGTACACCTACCCCAACACCGCCGGCCACGTCACCGCGTACAGCGTCGACAGCGGCATCCGCATCGCGCACACCCAGTTCGGCGGCCGGGCGAGCTACGGACGCAACTTCGTCGACCGGGCCACCAACCCCAACCCGATCCCGGCGAACGCCGGCAACAGCAACGACCCGGCCAACGCCAACGACTGCGACGGGCACGGCACCCACGTCGCCAGCACGATCGGCGGCACCACGTACGGCGTGGCCAAGGGCATCAACCTGGTCGCCGTGCGGGTGCTGGACTGCGGCGGCGACGGCTACCTCTCAGAGGTCGTCGCCGGCGTCGACTGGGTGACCGCCCACGCGGCCCGCCCGGCCGTGGTGAACATGAGCCTCGGCGGGGAGAAGACCGAGATCCTCGCCACCGCCGTGCGCCGCTCCATCAACTCCGGCCTCACCTGGACCGTCGCCGCCGGCAACGGCGACGCCGACGACAACCCGCTCAACGCCTGCGACAACTCGCCCGGCGACGTCGCCGAGGCCATCGTCGTCGGCGCGTCGAGCTCCTCCGACCACCCCGTCCGCTGGTCGGACTACGGCCCCTGCGTCGACCTCTTCGCGCCGGGCGAGGGCATCCTGTCCGCCTGGAACACCGACAACAGCGCGACCCGCCGGCTCGACGGCACCTCGATGGCATCCCCGCACGTGGCCGGCGCCGCCGCGCTCATCCTCGAGGCGCACCCGGACTACAGCCCGCAACTGGTCCGCGCCGCCCTCGTGCAGAGCTCGACCGTCGGCGCCCTGGACATGTCGACGTACCCGGCGTACGCCGCCGCGTCCACCGCCAACCGCCTGCTCTACGTCCGTCAGGCCGACCCGCCGCGCCCGGGCTCGCGGACCGTGAGCCTGTTCAACCCCCGCTTCGGCGCCACCGAGGTGTACGCCCGCACCACCGGCGGCTCGCTCGCCTACGCCTACCGGTCCGGCGAGTGGTCCGGCTGGACCGACCTCGGCGGCACCACCCAGGCCGACCCGGCGGTGCTCTACAACCCGCGCTTCGGCACCACGGAGGTCTACGCCCGCCTCGCCAACGGTCACGTCGCCTACCGTTACTTCAGCAACGGCTGGGCGGACTGGATCGACCTCGGCGGCGACGGCACGGGCACCCCGGCCGTGCTGTACAACCCGCGCTTCGGCACCACCGAGGTGTACGCCCGGCTCGCGAGCGGCGACCTCGCGTACCGCTACTTCCTCAACGGCTGGTCCTCGTGGATCGACCTGGGCGGCCCGGCCGCGGCCGACCCGGCGGTGCTGTACAACCCGCGCTACGGCACGACCGAGGTCTACGCGAAGGTCGGCGCGGCTCTGGCGTACCGCTACTACCTCAACGGCTGGGCGGGCTGGATCAACCTCGGCGGCACCGTCGAGGGCACTCCCGGCGTCCTCTACAACCCGCGCTACGGCACGACCGAGGCATACACCCGCGCCGCCGACGGCACCCTGAAGTACCGCTACTACCTCAGCGGCTGGTCCTCCTGGGTCGACCTCGGCGGCTCCGTGGACTCCGACCCCGGCGTCGTCTACAACCCCACCTCCGGCACCACGGAGGTGTACGTCCACACGCCGGCCGACGAGCTGCGGTACATCTACTACCTGGGCGGCTGGTCGGGCTGGAACAGCCTGGGCGGCGCGATGGCGGGGGCGCCCTCGGTCCTGTACAACCCGAGCTTCGGCACCACCGAGGCGTACACGGCGGGGCGCGACGGGCACGCCTACTACACGTTCTACGCGGGCGGCTGGTCCGGCCTTCTCGACCTGACCGCCTGACCTCAGGGCAGGTCGTACTGGTACAGGCCGTACTTGGCCATGATGCCGGTCAGCTTGACCGTGTATTCGGGGTCGGTCGCGTAGCCGGCCTTGTGCATCTCGGCCACGAAGCGGTTCGGGTCGTTGCGGTACTGGAAGGCGACGCTGTACCGCGGCAGCGTGGCCAGCGTGTAGCCGTGGTCGCGGAACGAGTCCGCCGCGCTGGCGTACACCCGGAACGACGCCGTGGTCCCGAAGCACGCCCCGGCCGCGGTGCACTCGCTCGTGGCGTGGCTGCGGCAGCCGGTCGCGTACTTGCCCTGCCCGTTGCACTTCATGCCGAAGAAGTTCTTGTCCACAGTAGACAGCGCGCTCTTGCCCCAGCCGGACTCGAGGATCGCCTGCGCGATCGTCACCGACACCGGCACCCCGTCCTCGCGGCGGCTCTGCTGGGCGCCCGGCACGGACGCGGCGATGAACTCCGCCGGGCTCATGGTGCCGTCGGGCTCCGGCAGGCTCACGGACGGCCCGCCGGGCTGGCGGCACTCGGGTCCACGCGAGCGGCACGAGAACAGCGGGTCGCTGGCCTGCGCGACCGTGGGCACACCGGCCCCCACGGCCAGCGAGGCGAACGTCGCCGCGATGGCGACGGCGATCGTACGCCGGATTGCGGGCAACATGGGCGGCTCCTGTCGGACGGCTGGTGATCGGCTCCACCAACCGTCGGACAGGCGAGGCGCACCACGGTTCGCCCGGCGTTGCGGACCGGTTGCGCGCGATCAGGGCAGCTACCCGATACGTCGGAGCGCCCGGCCGAGGACTGTCATCACGGCCGGGCCGGGGGCTCGATCAGCGGCCCGGCTGGTCGGCCGGAGAGCCGCCGGGTCCGACGGACGATCGCGCCGGAGCCCAGATGGTCGCGGTGAGGGCGTCGATCAGACCGGGGAAGCGGGCGTCGAGCTCGTCGCGGCGTAGCTCGACGGTGTGCGTGCGGCCGGCCACGACGGTGCGGGTCAGGCCAGCGTCCCGCAGCGTGCGGAAGTGGTGCGTCATGGTCGACTTGTGCACGCCGAAGTCCCAGTGCGTGCCGCACTTGCCGTGCGGCAGGCCGTCGGCGAGCGTCTGCACGATGCGCAGGCGGATCGGGTCGGCGACCGCCCGCAGCACGTCGACCATCGTCACGTCGGCGATGTCCGGCATCGCGTCGTCCTCCCGCGCCATAGCCCCACCCTACAGTTGGATATCCGTCATACCATCGCCTATGTTGACGGTATGACGGATGTCCAACAATCTGGTTCGGCGCGCTGGTCCTGGGACGCCGACGGCGTCGTCACCGTGACCCTCGACGACCCCGGCCGGACCACGAACATGCTCAACCAGCGCCACCACGACGGGCTCGGCGCCTGCCTCGACGACCTCACCTCGCAGCTCGGCCGGCTGCGCGGCGTGATCCTCACCTCGGCGAAGCGCTCGTTCATCGCCGGCCCCGACTTCGTCCCCGGCGAGATCACCCCGGACGAGGCGGCCGGCACCTACAACCTGCTGACGCCGCTGCGCGACCAGGCGCGCCGGCTGGAGACCCTGGGGCGGCCGGTCGCCGCCGCGCTCAACGGCTCGGCCCTCGGCGGCGGCTTCGAACTCGCGCTGGCCTGCCACTACCGGGTCGGCCCGAACGACCCGTCGGTCGTGTGGGCACTCGCCGAGACCGGCATGGGCATCATTCCCGGCGGTGGCGGGACGGTCCGGGCCACGCGGATGTTCGGGATCGCCGCGACGGTGCTGGACATCGTCGGGCCGGGCACGGCGTATCACCCGGCGCAGGCGCTGGCCGCCGGCCTGGTGGACGAGTTGGCCGACGACGTGGTCGCCGCGGCGCGGGCCTGGGTGCTGGCGCAGCCGGCCGGGCACTTCGTGCAGCGGTGGGAGCGGCCCGGCTACGAGGTTCCCGGAGGGACCGCGGAGCCGCCGGGCCTTGCCGACGAGGTGGGACGCCGATCGGCGGGCTCGCCGGTACGCGCGCTCGCCGCGGTTCTGGAGGTGGCGGCGCGGAGCGCGGCGGCGCCGCTGGATGAGGCGTTCGAGCTCGAGACGGCGGCCTGCCGGGCGTTGCTGAGCGCGCCCGAGATCCCGGACCTGGCGCATCTCTTCTTCGCGATGCGCGCGGTCGCCACGGCACCCGCCGAGCGTCCCCCGGCCGGCTCGCAGGCCGCCATTCGGGAGTTCCCGCAGATCGTCGCCAACCCCCTGGCAGCGGTGTTCTTCGCGCCTGACGCCCCGATCGTCGAGACCACCGACGCTGACCTCGTCCCCGAGATCCGCGCGAAGGGCGGCATCCCCGTGCTGATCCGCCGCGGTCACGTCTCCTTCGTGCAGACCCTCCTGGACGCCGGCCCCGACCCCGCCGCCATGGCCGCCGCCGCCCGCCACGCCCTCGACAACGGCCTGCAGATCGACCCGGCCGCCGCCGACGTCGCCTCGGTGCTCGCGGCCGGCTTCCCCGCCTGGACCGGCGGCGTCCTGCACGCCGGAGGCATCCGGTGAGCAGGTCAGCAGGGGCCCTGTCCCTGCGGTTCGAGGTCCGGTGCCTCGGCGCGGGCGGGGTCGCTGGACGGAGACGGCGGGCGGCGGGACAGCAGCCATCCGGTCAGGGCGGCGGCGACGCCGGCCAGCCCCGCCGCCGCGAAGCCGCCTGCCGGAGTGGAGAGGTCGACGGCCACGCCGACCACCGGGGAGCCGAGCGCGAAGCCCGCGCTCTGCGCCGAGGACTGCAGACCGGTCGCCTCGCCCCGCGCGCCGGCCGGTGCCAGCCGGCTCACCGTGTCGGCGACCGTGGACAGGGTCGGCGCGGTGAGCAGCCCGGCGCCGACGACGGCCACGCACAGCGAGGGCCAGCCGGAGGCGAGCCCGGCGGGAATCGTCACGAGCCCGAGCAGGCCGAGCAGCAGCCACGTGGGCAGCGGGCGGGGCAGCGCGCCGTAGATCAGCCCGCCGGCGACGGACGCCACGCCGAACACGGCGACGACGCCGGCGGCCCAGGACACCTGGCCCGCCTCCGTGAGCGTGGCGACGATGGCGAGATCGACGCCGCTGAGCAGGGTCGTGGTGCCGACCGCCATGATCAGCACGGCGATCATGGCGGCGCCCAGCCATTGCCGGCGCGGGGGCCGTCCGGCCGCGGCGGCATCCGCCTCGCCCTCGGCCCGCACCGGTGGATCGAGCACGGCGATCCCGGCGCCGCCGGCCGCGATCGCGGCGCCGACGCCCCACGCCACCACGTCGGGGGACGTCTGCGCCGCGCAGAGGATCACGACCGACGGGCCCACGATGTACGACAGCTCGCCCTGCACCGACTCCAGCGCGAACGCGGCCCTGCGCTGCCCCGCCGTCGTCATCGCGGCGATCGCCTGCCGGGTCACCGACTGGGCCGGCACCATCAGCAGACCCGCCACGAAGGCGGCGCCCAGCAGGACGCCGTACGGCAGGACCGGCACGCTCATCCAGAACACGACCTGCACGGCGGCGGTGGCCAGCAGCACGACCCGCGTGCCCCGCCGGTCGATCATGCGGCCGAGCAGCGGCCCGCCGAGCGCCAGCCCGGCGGTCAGCGCCGCCGCGACCCCACCCGCCGCCGCGTAGCTCAGGTCCAGGCCCAGCACGACGTACAGCGTCAGCGCCATCACGTCGGCGGTGATCGCGGTCCGGGCGAGCAGCGAGATGCCGAGCAACGAGGCCATCCCTGGCACGGCGAGCACCTGCCGGTATCCGGTCACTCACCTGACGCTAGGTCATCCGGTACGCCATAGGAACGCCTCATTCAGTTGGGGCAGGCATAATGAACGCTTATGGCAAGGGATCTCGAAATCGTCTTGCTGCGGTCGTTCGTCACCGCCGTGCGGGCGGGCAGCATCAGCCGCGCCGCCACGGCGCTCGGGCACACCCAGCCCGCGCTCAGCCAGCAGCTGCGCAAGCTGGAGAGCGTGGTCGGCCGCCCGCTGCTGCACCGGTCACCGTCCGGCGTCTCGCCGACCCGGGCGGGCGAGGAGCTGCTGCCGTACGCCGAGCGCATCCTCTCGCTCTCCGCGCAGGCACTCACCGAGACCTCGCGCGCGCTCACCGGCCACTGCGGCGTCGGGCTGCTCGAGGACCTCGCGGCCTCCCAGCTGCCGCAGGCCCTCGCCGACCTCGCCCGGCTGCACCCCGGCGCGACCCTGGAGGTGCTCAGCGTCTCCACGGCCGCGATGCGGGAGGCGTACGACGCGGGCCGCGTCCACCTCGTGCTCGACGAGGTGCCGGACCTTCCCGGGCCGCCCCGCTGGACGGTGCGCCGCCCGCTGGTCTGGGCGGTCGGCCACGGGGTGGACGTCGCCGCCGATCCGCTGCCGGTGGTGCTGTTCTCGAACACGTGCGCGTGGCGCACGTCGGTGGTGGAGACGCTGCACCGCACCGGTCGGCGCTGGCGGGTGGCGTTCGAGAGCAACAGCCTGATCGGTGTGCTCGCCGCGCTCCGGGCCGGGCTCGGTGTCGCGGCGCTCATGCCCGCGAACCTCGAGCCGGCCATGGCCTGCCACGACGCGGACGCCCTGCCCACCCTGCCTCCGCGACGCGCTTCAACTCCTCCTCGAGGTCGAGCTCGTCGTTCTCCGGCAGCGGGCGGACGTTCAGCGCCATCGTGGTCGCGAACGCCTGGGCGACCCGGCCCACCAGGTCCTCGTCGGGCGCCTGGCCCTTGTTGTCGAGCAGCGCCTCCGCCTCGTCGCCGATCTTCTTCAGCGCGGCGAGCTCCATGTCGTCGGCGACCGGGGTGCGCAGGCCCTCGTGCCATGTCAGGAAGTCCCTGATCACCTCGGTCTGCTCCCGCATGACCTCGCGCGGGTCGCTGACCGGCAGCTCGCCGTGCTTGGTCTTGCCGGGCTCGCCCGTGGCCTTGACCCGCGACAAGAACCCCGTCTTCACCGTCGACTTCGGCGGCGGCGGGCCGGGCGGCGGCGGGGCCGCCGGCGAGGGCTGCTGCGGCGCGGCCACCGGCGGGCCCGCGTCCGCCGGCGTGTCACGCACCGTCGAGGGCTTCGTGGTGCTGCCGACCGGCCGCCACACCGTGACCGGGTTGCGCGTCGAGCTCGTCGGACGGGCCGAGCGCGACGCCTCGGCCTCGCGGATCGTCGGGTACCGGTCCGGCAGCCGCGTGGACCGCGGCGGCGTGTAGGCGGTGGACCGCCCGGTCGTCGTCCGCGCCACCGGCCGCCACACCTCGGTCGCCCGCGACGGGGTTGCCCGCGACGAGGTCGAGCGCGACGGAGTGGACCGCGACGACGCCGACTGCACGGGCGTCGACCGCACAGGGGTCGACCGCACGGGCGTCGACCGGGACACCGAGGTCGAGGACGAGGCCGCCGGGCGCGGGCGGTACCCGTACGCCGACCGCGAAGACGAAGAGGACGAGGAGGAGGCCGTGATGGGCGGGCTGTACCAGCCGCTGTAGCCGTAGCTGGACCCGATCCGGGTGGTCGTGCTCATGCTGGACGTGGTCCGGGGGGTGTACCGGGGCACCGGCTGCTGCCGCCGGCTCGGGTTGTACCCGGACGAGCTCGAACGGTATGGGTTGGTCATCGCAGTCTCCTTACTGGACGCGGGCCTGGTAGGTCAGGACGAGCCCGACGTTGCCGAGGTCGGCCTTGTCGCCGTCGAGCGCGAACGCCCACCCCGGCCCGTCGTCGCGGACGGTGAGACCGGGCGTCGGCAGGAGCGTCACCTCGGTGAGCGTGAGCTTCGGATCGCCGTTGATGACCAGGCGGGCGGGGGTGCCGTTGGTCAGCTCGTACGCGGGCACGACGCCGGTGATCCGGCGGCCGGCCATGTCGGGGAACATGGTGGTGGAGAAGGGCAGCACGAGCCGGGACGCGCCGTTGCCGATGAAGTCCTCCCACTGCTCGGGGAACTCCCGCGCCACGTCGAAGAACCGGGCGGCGGTGAAGGGCTTGAGCATCCCCTTGACCGCCGCGGCGAACGGGTCGCCGCCGTACTCGGCCGTGTACTTCACGGTGACCAGCACGTCGTACACGTCGGGGGCGCGGTGGGCGGAGCGCTCCAGCCGCCACGTCGACACCGCTCCGGTGCCCTCGAACGGCAGGTAGCGCTCGTCGTCGTAGCGCAGCTCGAACAGGCCGTTGTTCTCCTTGCCGTAGTCCACCTGGGACAGCGCGATGCGCTGGCTGGCCCGCCAGTCGGCGCGGATCGCGTCCGGCGGGCTGCCCTTCGGGTCGAGCAGGTGCTTGACGGCGGCCGGGTCCGGCGCCAGCACGGTCTTGTTGCTCAGCTGGGTCAGCGTCGCGTTGACACCGACCGGCTGGCCCTCGGCGTCCAGGAAGGTCACCGTCACCGTGCGGATCTGCCGGCGGAAGTGGCCCGGGAAGTCCCGGTCGAAGAGCGCCTCGCTCAGCGCGAAGTCGGCGCTGCCGGCCGTGCGCAGCCGCAGCAGCGCGACCGGGTCGGTGTCCAGCAGCGACACCTGGCGGGTGATCTCCAGGGGGCGCGCGTCGCCGTCGAGCTGCGCCTTGCCGAGCCGTTGCAGGTCCAGCGCGAGGCTCTGCCCGGCGAGCAGGCCGTTGCGCCGGCTCTCCCAGTACGTCGCCCGGATGAACTCGTCGGTCACGCCCTGCTCGAACTGGTAGGCCCGCTCCGCCGCCTTCGCGAGGTCGTAGGCGAGGCTGTACGCCTGGAAGTACATGCCGGACAGCCGCGCGGCCATCCAGCCGTAGAGCTCGGCGTTGGTGAAGCGGTCCTGCAGGAACGTCGCGACGGCGTCGGAGTGCTCCAGCTGCCGCGCCTGGATGTCCGCCTCCCGCCGGGCGATGCTGAGCTGCTGGTCGGCCGCGGCGATGCGGTGCTCCAGCTGCTCCAGATCGTTGCGGGCGGTGGCCAGCTGCAGCGTCCAGTCCTGCGACATCCGCTCGTACTGCGCGGACACCCCGAGGACCTCGCCGATCACCTGGAAGCCCTCGCCGAGCGACTGCAGGATCTGCGCCGTGCTGTCCAGCGAACTGCCGGCCTGGTCGCCGCCGGCCTCCGCGCCCATGATGAACGGACCCATCTTGATCTGCGGCAGCGCGTGGCTGATGGCGGAGGCGATCTGCAGGACGCTGGAGGACATGTGCATCGTCGCGCCGAGGGACATCGTCGCGATCTGCGCCCGTTCCAGCGCGGTCATGCCCGTGGCGATGAGCGCGTCGTAGTGTGCGGCCCGTTCCTGCGCGCCGACCCGGCCGGCGGCGAGCTCCGCGACGCCCTCCTCGGCGATGCGGACCTGCGCCTCCTTCACCGCGAGGGACATGGTGAGGATGGTGTGCTCCTGCCGGTTCTGCAGCAGGCTCAGCTCCTCCGCGCTGCCGCGTTCCAGGACGCTGAGCAGCTCCGAGCCGAGCTGGCCGAGCTTGTCGACGACCTCCTGGGCGCGCCGGTAGACGGCGGCGAACCGGTAGTGCGGCGGCTGGGCGGCGGCGGCCGCGGTCACCTGGTCCAGGCCCGCCCCGGACGCGACGGCCTGCACCAGCGCCATCGGGTCGATCGGCGGCGCGAACAGCGGCAGCGGCCGGCTGATGCCGAGGATGTCCAGCGACTGCCGGATCTTGTGCAGCCGGTCCTCGACCCGGGTCCAGTAGTCGAGGAAGACGCTGTTCTCGGGGATGGAGAAGTACGCGTCGCCGACGCCCGCGTGCACCTCGCCGGGGCCGTCGAGCATCACGCCGCCACGGCTGAAGTAGCCGGTCAGGTCCGCGGTGCCGAGCTCGGCCAGGCTCTTGCCCTGCGGCAGGAGCCGGACGCCGAGCCGTTCGGGGCGCTCGCCGAGCAGGTCGTAGGCGAGCACGTACAGCATCCGCGCCTCGTCGACGCTCTCCGGGGTGTACTGCCGGAACAGCATGTCCGCCCAGTCGAGCAGGTTGTCGACGTAGCCCATGACGACGGCGCGGCGGTAGGCGACCGGGCGCAACGCGGCGATCGCGTGCGGGTCGAACGGGTCCTCCCGGTAGGCCTTGAGCAGGTCCTCCTCGTCGCCGTTGGCCTCGAACAGGGCGCCGAGGTCGGCGGCGATGAGGGTCCGCTCCTCCAGCGCCGCGACCGCTGCGCGCTGCGCGGCCGTCGGCGTGCCGGCGAGCAGCGCCGCCAGCGCGCCGGCGATCCGCTTGTGCGTCGCGGCCGCCTTGACGGTGCCGAGCGCGGCGAGCTCCTGCGCGGTCCGCGGGTCCCGGTGCTCGGCAACCGCCGGCGCCAGGGTCCGCAGCGCGGTCACGACCGGTGCGAGCGCGGGCCCGAGCTTCGTCGACGTCGGCGACGGTGCGAGGGTCCCGACGTCCAGGCCGGTGCTGCCGGTCGCGGCGAACTCGGCGGTCAGGCTGTCGGCGAGCGCCGCCGGGTCGATGGTCAGGAACGGCAGGAACCGCCAGTAGGACGTCGGGTGTGTGGGGTCGAAGATGTACTCGTACCAGCGGCGCGCGTCCTCGAAGCGCTGCGCGCCGTTGAGGGCGTTCGCGATGAGCAGCGGCGCGTGGAAGAAGATCTCCCAGTAGTAGAGGCCGTTGGCGCTGCGGAAGTCCAGGTGCGAGCCGGACGGCAGCCGGTCGGGGTCGACCAGCTCCGCCTTGACCCGGATCGCCTTGACGTCGAGCGGGTCGGTGCTGAAGGCGACCTCGTCCGTCTCCTGCGTGCTCAGGTCCAGCAGCGCCGGCATCCCGCCGGACAGCAGCTTGCGGTTCAGGTCCGAGGCGGTGCCGGTGGTCAGCCGGACGATCTCGAACGGCAGCGCCGTGCGTTCGTACGGGCGCGGCGGTTCGAGGGTCTGGTCGTGCAGCAGGTACGTGTCGCCGACGAACAGGTACAGCCCGGTCGATGAGGTCAGCGCCGAGTCGAACGCCGGCAGCTCGCCCCACGCGCCGGCGACCGGCCGGAAGCCCGGCATCTTCGACGGCTCCTGCGTGGCCGGCATCTTCGTGTACAGCGGGCCGCTGAACACGTACAGGTCGGCGCCGCGCCGCAGGACGGTGTCGACGGGCACCGCCAGCGGCTTCGGGTAGCCGTCGTCGATGCACTCCGGGACGGTGTTGTCGGCGTTCAGCGTGTACCGCACGTACTCGCCGGCGCGGGTGAGGTACAGCTTGCCGCCGCCGACCCACGCCGCGTCGACGATCTGGGACGTGGCGATCGCGCTGGGCGCGGCGTAGGTCGCGCGGTACGTGCGCGCGCCGGCGGCCGGCACCTCGGCGTAGCGGTGGTCGGTGTTGTCGAAGTAGTACGCGGTGCCGTTGCGCCACACCGCCGCGTCGACGCGGACGTCGGTGGGGATCCTGTCGGGGTTGCCGGCGATCGGGCGCGGGTAGTCCTTGTCCGGCGCGTCGAACCAGTTGCCCTTGTTCGGCTTCTTGGTGTGGTCCAGGCGCGCGTACCGGTCGCCGGCGAACAGGAACACGTAGGTGTCGGTGACCATGACGGCGTCCAGGCCGTTGAGGTGCTTGCGGACCCAGTGGTCCTTCCACGTCGCGGGCGTGCCGAGCTTTCCGTCGGTGACGGTGACGACCTGCTCCAGCGCCTGGTTCAGGAACACCTCGACGTTTCCGGGCAGGGTGAACGCGACGTCGACCCGGTCCCACTGCGGCAGCGTCTCGGTGTTGCCGAGGATCGCCCGCGGGTACCCCTTGTCGATCTTGCCGAACAGGGTGCCGGTGAACCGCACGTACTGGCTGCCGGAGAACACGAACGTGTGCTCGCCGCGGACGAGGACCGCGTCGACGGCACTGTTCGCGGCGGGCAGCACGGTGCGGGGCAGCCCCCACTGCTCACCGATCGGCACCGCCCCCGGGATCCGCCCGGCCGGCGGGACGACCACGGACCGGTTGCGGGCGGTGGAGAAGAACAGCTGCGTGCCGGGGGTGGTGGCCGTGCCGTCGGGCAGTTCGACGGCGGCGTCGACCGCGCTCCAGCTCGGGAAGCGCACCCCGGTGGTGCTCAGCTTCACCGGGGCCACGGTGACCTGCTCGATCGTCACCGGCCGGCACAGGAAGCTGCCGCCCTTGTGGTCGACGCTGAACCACGGCCACGACTCGGCGCCGGTCGGCGCGTCGAAGCGCACCACGTCGGCCGGCTGGACCTGGTCGAGGAAGATCTGCGCGACCCGGTCGGCGGTGGCGGCCTTGGCGGCCGCGGCGGCGGCCACCGCGGTGGCGAGCTCAGCGAGAGCCGCGTCGGTGTCGGCGTCGGCCGCGGCGGGCCCCGCCGGCAGCGGGAGGCCCGCGGCGGCGGCAGCGGCGGCCATGATGGACGCGATGATCGACGCCGCGACCTCGGCCGGGGTCGTGCCGGTGCCGGCGACCGCCTTGGGCGGCACCGGGATCCGCTCCGCGTACAGCTCGGGGTTGAGCTCGTACAGCACCGCGGCCGGCTTCGGCTCCGGCGGCGTCTCCGCACCCGCGGGGGTCGGCGGGGTGGTCGTGTACGTGCACGACACGACGACAGACATCCGGCCCGTGTCGGGCTTGATCCGCGGCAGCACCAGCAGCTGCACGTCGCCGATCGTCCCGGCCTCCGCGGGACCGGTGCCGAGCTCCTGGGCCGGCACCCACTCCCCGTTGAGGTTCTGGAACGAGTAGGCGATCCGGACCCGGGTCGACTTCGCCGACGCCGTCACGTGCTGCTCCGCGCCGTCGCTGCGGGCGACGACGGTGCCGCTGGCCGGGTCGTCGGCGGCGACGGGCTCGACGACGGTCCAGAAGACGAAGACGCGGCCGAACGCGTGGACGGGGTGCACCAGGTCGGCGTCGATGCGCACGCCGACCGGCTGCCACGGCTCCCACGTCGCGGACAGCTTCTCCCGGCTGCCGAACTCGGCCCGCCGGAAGTAGTAGCGGCGCGGGTCGGTCTTCGTCCGGCCGAACAGCACCAGCCGGCGCGGCCCGTCCGGCAGCTGGTCCTTGGTGTAGACGTAGCCGCCGGCGATCGTGAGCCGGGACACCTCGGTGTACTCGTCGAGGTAGCGCTTGTACGCCCGCTCGACGCCCTGCGCGGTGATCTCGCCCTGCAGCAGGTCCCGTTCCAGGGCCTCGAACGCGGGGGTCTTCGTGTCGCGCAGCTCGGGGCGCAGGTAGTTCTCCGGGTACAGGAAGACCTTGCGGTTGGCCTCCCACACCCGGTAGTTGCGCATCCACGTCCACCACTGCTTGACCCGCAGCCGCTGCTCCTCCCCGCCATCGGCGGGCTCCAGGTTCAGCAGGTAGCGGTGCACGTACAGCTGCACGGCGGCGATCGCCTCCCGCACCCGCGACGTCATGCCCTTCTCCCCCATCTCGACGTCGATGAGGTAGCGCTCGAACAGGTCGCGGGCGGTCCGCGGGTGCGCGGCGGGGCCTGGGTCGCGGGCGAGGACGGCGCCGACGAGCGCGTCGCGCAGCGCCAGGTTCAGCTCGTCGTGCAGCGTGCGGGCCAGCACCGGCCACCGGTCGGCGCCCATCTTGCGGGCCAGGAGCAGGGTCAGGGCCGCGGCCGCGGCGTCGAGCGCGGCGTCGGCGGGCCGGCCCGCGGCCGGGTGCAGCTTCGTCCACACGTCGGCGCGCAGCTTCGACGGCCCGGCGCCGAGCGGCCCGACGAACCCGAACAGCTCCACCAGCTCCAGGAGGAACTCGAGCTCGAACCGGTCCTCGTCGTCCGCGCCGTCGGTGAGGAACCGGCTGTTGCGCCGGCACCAGCGCAGCTCGTCGACGTCCCAGCCGAACAGGTCGGCGACAGAACGGTAGAGGTCGGTGCTCGGACGGGCCTCCGGGGCGAGCGCGGCGGCGAGGTCGACGCCGCCGGCGCGGTGGGTGCGGACCAGCGCGGCGAAGCGGGTCACGGTCCGCAGGTCGCCGAGCCGGTAGTCGGCGACGTCGGCCCAACGGTCCGCGAACGCCTGCGGGGAAGCCTGCCCGTCGGGGTCGTACCGGCCGCCGGCGTAGCGCACGTACCGCCCGCCGCTGCACAGGTAGGTGTGCCCGCGCAGCGTGAACGCGCCGTCGATGGCCGCCTCGAAGTCCGTGGGCAGCGCGCCCCACGCGTCGTGGACCAGCCGCGGGTAGCCGTCGTCCACGGTGGCGTACGCGGTGGCGGCGGGCACCGGCTCCCCTTCGGCGGGCACCGGCGGCAGCGCGTAGCGCACGTACTGGCCGCCGGCGAACGCGTACAGCTCGCCGCCCGGCGCGACGAACGCGGCGCGCGGGCCGCCGGCGGAGGTGAGGTCGTTGCGGACCGCGCCCCACGCGCCGGCGATCGGGGTCACCTCGGCGGTGCCGTCCCGGAACCGCAGGCTCTGCCCGCCGCCCGCGAACAGGTAGGTCCAGCCGTCGGGGGCGCGCATCGCCGCGTCGATGCCGGCGTGGAACTCCTCCGGCAGCCGCTCGACGTCCAGCTCCTCTGCGAGCGACCCGGCGATGGTGCGCGGGTAGCCGTCGTCGACGCGGGTGTAGTCGGCGCCGGTGTAGCGCACGTACTGGTCGCCGGAGAACAGGTACGTGTAGCCGGCGGTGACGAGCGCCGCGTCGACCCGCCGCCGGTCGGCGATCGTGTTGCGCACCTGCCCGAGCCCGCTGATGTCCCCGCCGATGTCATAGACGGCGGCGGGCGCGGCGGAGACGACATGGCAGGTCCGGCCGGCGAACAGGTAGGTGTTGCGGCCGCCGGCCACGACCGCGTCGAGCACGGCACTGCCGCCGGTGCCGGCCCGTGCGACCAGCTCGTCCTCGACGGCCACCGGCAGGCCCGCGAACGGCTCCTCGGTGCCCAGGTTGCCGGCGATCGGCCTCGGGTAGCCCGGGTCGACCCAGCGGTAGTCGGAGGTGGAGTAGCGCACGTACTGCTCGCCGGCGAACAGGTACGTCACGGCGCCACTCACGGCACTCTGGTGGACGAAGGCGGCGTCGACGCCGCTGCCGTTCAGGAACGTGTTGCGGGTGCGGCCCCAGCGGTCCTGGATCGGCTGCCGCGGGGTAAACGCGCGGCCCTGGTAGCGGGCGAACTCGTGGGCGAAGAAGAAGTACGTCGCGCCGTCGCGGCCGGTGAACGCGGTCGTGAGCTCCTCGACGTCGCCGATGCAGCGCCAGATGCGGTCCAGCGGCCGCGGCGCGGACCAGACGCGGTCGACCTCGTCGTACTGCACGACGGTGCCGCCGGTCAGGAGCAGCGTGGCGTCGCCGGTGAACAGGACCGCGTCCGGTACGGTGAACCCGGCCAGCCGGTACGCCTGCGGTACACCCCAGAACTCGGCGTCGACGAAGCGGGGTTCGGCGTCGTCGGGCTGGTCGTACTCCTTGCCGGAGTACGTGACCAGGCGCATCAGGCCGGTGCTGTCCGGCGGCTCGAACAGGTGGGTGACGCCGTCGCGGACGTAGGCGAGGGCGACCCGCCGCAGCCCGGCGAAGTGCTCCGTGATCGGCAGCGGGCCGGCCGTGACCTCCGCCTCCAGATAGTCGGGGCCGTCGTACACGACGAACTGGTCGCCGCTGAACACGTAGGTCTTGCCGTTGGCGGCGACGAACGCCGCGTCGACGGCGTTGTCGTGGTAGATCGTGTTCCTCGGCCGGCCCCACTCCTCGGCCAGCGGGTAGGCCCGGTCGAGGGTGGTGTTGTAGCAGGTCGCGCCCTTGAACAGGTAGGTGGTGCCGTCGGTGCCGGCGAGGACCGCGTCGAGCCCGGTCCGGTACTCGGCGGGCACGGTCCGCAGCCCGCGCGGCAACGCCGGCTCCGACGCGACGGTGGTGCCCTCCAGGGAGCTGTAGCGGTGCCAGCCCTCCGGGTGCTCCAGGTAGACCGTGCCGTCCTCGACGAGCGCGCAGGCGACGTCCGCGCGGGCGACGTCGGTGAGGCGGCGGTGGACGTCGAGGGAGACGACGTGGCAGTCGCGGCCGCTGTACAGGTAGACGTTGCCGCGGTCGGCGAAGGCGGCGTCGACCCGCGTGAGGTCGGCGGCGAGGTGCTCGAAGCCGGGCTCCTCGCGCAGCGCGGCGAGTTGCCGCGGGTATCCGAGGTCGACGGTCGCCGGCCGGGTGCCGCCGGCGGTGTCGGTGTAGCGGACGTACTGGCCGCCGGAGAACAGGTACGTGCGCCGCACCATGCGCCCGTCCACAGGCAGGTCCGGGGTGTCGAGGGAGCCGTCGGTGAGCGGCGCCTCAGTGCCGGGATCTGTGGCGGTGCCGCCGGTGGCGGGGCGCTGCACGACGAGCGCCGCGTCGACCCGCCCGGTCCGGGCGATCGTGTTGGCGACGGTCCCCCACATCGACGTGATCCGCGCCGGGAACCGGTCGTCGACGCGGGTGTACGTGTCGGTGTAGCGCACGTACTGCGGGCCGCTGAACACGTACGTGCGCCCGTCGGCGCCGACGAACGCGGCGTCGACGTGCCCGAACGGCAGGCTGTCCCAGCCGTCGGCGATCGGCCTCGGCGCCGACCACCAGCGGCGCTTGGCGTCGAAGACCACGAACTGGCCGCCGGCGAAGAGGTGGATGCGCCCGTCGGCGGCGGTGAAGACCGCGTCGACGCGGGCGAACGGGGCCTCCGCATCGCCGCCGATCAGGTCGTCGGGCAGGTTCCACCAGTTCTCGGTCATCGGCCGTGGGTAGCCGGCGTCGGGGGTGGTGTAGTCGCGGGTCGAGTACTTCACGAAGAACGTCCGCGGGCGGACCTCCTCCCAGTACGGGCGCGACGGGTCCTCGCTGTCGGGCGTGACGTGCACCTGCAGGCGCCGCCCGGCCTTGCGCAGGGTGAGGCTCAGCCCGTCGGTGGCGGTCAGCCGCCACTGCGCGCCGGCGGCGGTCCCGGCGGTAGAAACTGCGGCGGTGACAGCGGCGTCGGAGGCGACGGGGATGCCGTGCTCGGCGAGCCGGTCACGCAGCGCGCCCGGCGGCCGGCCCTCGTCCAGGTCGGCGCGGTGCACGGGGGCGAGCCGGTCCCGGGACCACGCGGTCCGCGGGCCCTCGTCCAGCGGCAGGTCGAACAGTTTCCCGCCGGTGCCGAAGACGTACGTGGCGCCGTCCATGACGAACGCGGCGTCGACCCGGCACAGGCCGCCCCAGTCGTCGGGGATCGCGCGGGGGTGCCCGGGGTCGACCGTGGTGTAGTCGGCGCCGGTGTACCGCAGGTACTGGCCGCCGCTGAACAGGTAGGTCCGGCCGTCGAGGCCGAGGAGGGCGGCGTCGACGGTGCCGCTGGGCAGGACCGGGCCGAGCACGCCCCAGCGCTGCGCGGTCGGCACGACGCTCGGGTCGGGTGCGCCGACCGCGGCCGTCTTGCCGTTGCGGAAGAGGTGGACGACGCCGCCGCCCGGCTCGGCGAGCGCGGCATCGACGCCGGGCTCGAACACCGCCGGGACGGCGTTGTCGAAGTGGGCGGCGATCCGGCGCGGGTAGCCGTCGTCGGCGCGCAGGCCGTCGTTCTCGACGCTGTCGCTGTGCCGCACGACCTGGTCGCCGGAGAACACGTACAGCGCAGAGCCGTCGACGTACGCGGCGTCGACCCGGTCCGCGGTCGCGAGGTTGTTGACGACGGTCCCCCACGCGCCGGCGATCGGCCGCTCCGCGGCGGACCGGTCGGCCGGGCCGCCCAACGCGACGAACTGGTCGCCGGAGAACAGGTACGTGACGCCGTCGTGGCCGAGGAACGCCGCGTCCAGCGCCGAACGGAACCTCGGCGGCAGCGGCGCGTCGCCGGGCCGGCGCTGCTCGCCCTCCCACCACTCGCCGAGCCGGCGCGGGTAGCCCTCGTCCACGGCGGCGTAGCCGGGGCCGGAGTAGCGCACGTACTGGTCGCCGCGGAACAGGTACGTGCGGCCCTCCTCGTCGACGAACGCCGCGTCGATGCGGGTGCCGTCGCTGAACGCGTTGCGGACCGTGCCCCACGCCTGCGTCCGCGGCGTCCACCGGGTGTGCTCCAGCGGGCGGACGAACGTGCGGGAGGTGCCGGCGTCGTCGCGGCCGACGATCCACGCGGTGCCGTCGGCGTCGGTGAACGCCGCGTCGACGGAGGCGAGCCCGCCGAAGCGGTCCGACAGCTCGGTCAGCGCCCGCGGCCGCGGGTCGGCCGGGGTGTCCGCCCCCGGCTCGTACCGCCAGAAGCCGCGCCCGCGGAACAGGTACACGTCGCCGTCGGGGCTCTCCAGCAGCGCGTCGATGCGGTCGACGCCGGGCGGCAGGGTCAGCGGTTCGGCGAACTTGCCGGTCAGGTCCTGGTCCTGGAAGGCGACGGCGACCTCGTCGGCGCCGAGCCCGAGCCGCGCGGCGAGCGCGGCGAAGCCGCGGATGCGGCGCACCGCGCGGCGCACGTCCGGGTCCGCCGCGGCGGCGAACGGGTCGCCCAGGGCGGGCGCGACGAGCAGGTCGAGGGTCTCGGCGGCGCCTCCGACGACCGCGGCGCAGATCGCCTCGGCGGTCGCGGCGGGGACGCCGAGCGCGTCCTGCAGGGTCGCGAACACCGCCGCGCGCTGGGCCGCCTCGCGGGCGGTGAGCACCGCGACGACCTCGTCGGTGGCGGCGTCGACGGCCACGGCCACGGCGTGCAGGAGGAAGAACACGTCGCGGCTGTAGTCGGTGAGGCCCGGCAGCGCGAAGTCCAGCGCGTGGTGGACGTGCCCGAACCAGTTCAGCCGGTCGGCGGGCACGGTCAGCCCGGGCGTGAGGTCGCCCGCCTCCACGAGCACCCGCAGCAGGTCGTCGCGTTCCTGGGCGGTGAAGCCGAGCGCGTCGACGGCGGCGACGTCCACCCGGAACGGCGCCGCGTCGCGGATGGCCTCGACGAGGCGCTGCAGCACGAGCAGGTTCTCCGCCTCGGTGAACCCGGCGAGGGTGAGCACGGCCGCCGGGTCGGTCAGGCCGGGCACGGCGTCGTCCGGGATCCGTCCGTCGACGAGCAGCCCGGCGTCGAGCACGCCCGCGACGCGCTGCGCCGCGGCGTCGTCGCCGAGGTCGCGGAAGTCGTCGGGGATCAGGGTGTTCATCGCCGTCAGCGCGGCCGTCAGCTGGCCCTGGATCGCGTCGAGGATCTGCCGCCGGTACGGGTGGAACGCCACGTCCAGGGTGAGCTCGGGCAGGGTCAGGCCGAGCGCGGCGACCGGGTCGGTGTAGGCGCCCTCGTCGTCGAGGTAGCCGTTGAACCGCAGGCTCTCCAGGAGCGCGGCCCGCTGCTGGTCGTTCAGCGGCACGTCGGCGAACACCGCCGGGTCGAGGGTGATCCAGGCGCCCGGGAACCGGTCGGCGACCTCGAGGAGCCGCTCGTACACGGGCCAGACCAGGTCGGCGAGGTCGGCGTCCACCGGGTCCACGGCGTCGTCGTCGGACGCCAGGATCCGGCCCTCAGCGTCGATCCGCCCGTTGAAGACCAGGTTGTCGTACAGCTCCGCCTGCTCGGCGGCGGTCAGCTCCGAGTACCTGGCGAGGTCGGACGGGTAGAACGCGGCGGGTTCGTCCTCGCCGGCGCGGTCCACCGCCGCGGCGAGGTCGGCGGCGATCGCGTCGCGGTACGCGCCGAATTCCCCGGTGAGCCACAGCTCCTCCGGTGTCTCGGGGAGCGTGGCGGCGTCGAGGGTGCCGGACGGGTCGAGGTACCCGCGCAGGACCAGGTTCGTGTGGATCTTCGTGGCGAACCGTTCGTCGAGGCCGATGCCGCGGAAGTCGTCGGCGGTCACCCGGCCGAGGTCGGTGACGGCGGCGTAGGCGGCGTCCCGGACGCCCGGCGTGAGGCGCAGCACCGGCGAGCCGACGTCCTCGGCTCCGGCCACGACATCGTGGATCACCTGTGCCGCGCGCGGCCCGAAGCGGGCCGAGCGGAACGCGTCCGGGGTGAGCTGGACGGTCTCGAACTGCGCGCGCAGGGCGTCGAGCAGGGCGGCGCGCTCCTCGTCGGCGGCCGGGCCACGCCGCTCGGGGCCGACGCCGAGGACCTCGAGCAGCCCGCGGCTGTCCAGGCCGGTCGCCTGCGTCCAGCGCACCACGCCGAGCAGGGTCTGCAGCAGCCACAGCCCGGCCTCGACGTCCGTGCCGGCCAGGATGTCGTACACGTCGGCGGAAACGGGCTCGGCGGGGCTCAGCAGGACCGGGAAGGCGGGGTGGCGGCGCAGCGACGGGTCGCTCTGCAGCGCGTCCAGGATGTCGAACAGCTCCTCGGCGGTCACGTCCAGCGCGGCGGTCAGCTGCCCGACCCGGTACAGCAGGGTCAGCGCGCCGACGCCGGCACGGCCTCGGTCCAGCGGGCCGGACACACCGTCGGCCGACCGGTCCCGGTAGCGGGTGACGATCGTCTGCACGTCGGCGTCGGCGACCCCGGTCCGCTGCCGGTACGTCGGCTTCTTCTCCAGCAGGTCGTGCGGGGCGGCGAGCTCCGGCAGGCCCGCGTAGGCGGCGGGCAGGTGCGCGGCGCCGCGCAGCACGGTGCGTTCGGTGGCGACGAACGGCACGTTGAAGACGCGGTTGAACAGGTCCAGCGGGGTGTCGCCGTCACCGACGCCGAGCGCGTTCACCGGCGCGACGAGCGCGACGACGACGTCCAGCGGCAGGTCGTAGCCCTGCTGCAGGAAGCGCAGGGCGGCGATGCGGCGCAGCGCGGTCGCGTCGAGGACGTTGCCGCAGCAGGACCGCAGCACCAGGTCGAGGTCCTGGAACCGCAGGCCGGCGCGCCGGGCCAGCCGGACGAACCGGTTGACGCGCTCGAACCAGGCGACGGGGATGGGCTTGCTGCCGGCGCGGACCAGCCGGCGCTCGTCGGTGTCGAGGGTGACGACCTCGTCGTCATGGTGGATGAAGCACCGGTTGGCCGCCCCGCGTTCCGCCTCGGCGAGGTCGCCGTGCAGCAGGGCGAGGAGCTCCTCGTGGGTCAGGCCGACGGCCTGGCGGAACCGGTCGACGGCGGCCAGGTCGGTGAACGTCTCGCCGTCGCGCAGCCCGTAGCATTCCCGCAGCGCGGCGTCGTCCAGCACGGTGGAGTACAGGTCGGCCTCGTCCTGGTTGAGTCCCAGGTACTCGCGGACGACGACGTCGGGCTGCTCGTCCACCGCGAACCGGCGGTACAGCTCCAGCGGGGTGGTGCCGAGGTGGTGCAGGAGCCGCCGCAGCCGCTCGTGCCGCAGCGAGAACGGCAGCCCGAACGGGTGGCGCAGCCCGGCGAGCGCGTCGTGGGCGCCGCCGTCGGGGTCGAGCTCGTCGGCGAGGATCCCGTTGACGATGTCGAGGTACGGCACCTCGGTGTAGCTGTTCGCGCCGTCGAGCCGCACGTCGCGCAGGTCCGGCCGCCGCCCTGGCAGGTCGCTGCCGGTGAGGAGCTGCAGCAGGTCGGCGAGGTACGCGGCCGGCGAGTACACGGACCGCGACGCATCGCTGCCGCGGAAGTCCAGATCTCCGAACAGCTTCTGGTAGTCGGGCAGGGACGGATGCATTGCGCTCCTCCTCCGATGGGCAATCAGCGGTCGAAGGACGGATGTGCGGCAGCGCCAGATACGGCGAGTCGGTTTCCCGTCACAGGCCGCTTCCGGACCTGACAAGGCCGAGGGCGATGAGGTATTGGAAGGACGTTCTCCCGGCTGGCCACCGGACGCGATCGTCACGACGGGGCGGCTACCCTGCGTGCTGTGGCGACGCTGACCGAACTCCTGACGCTCGACGACGGGGTCCTGCTCGACCGGGTGTGTGCGTTCACCGCGGACGAGCGGGCGGCGCTGCACCGGCCGGTGCAGCGCGCCTGGGAGCGGTACGCGTGGCGGGACGCGATCGACGGGCGCGAGGATCGGTACACGCCCGAGGAGGGACGGCGGCTGGAGCTGATCCTCATGGCCGCGGCACCCGCCGACGGGTTGTACTGGCCCCGGGACGACCAGCAGATGCGGATCGCCCGCGCGCGGGGCGGCCGGTTCGTGCACGCGCTCGCCCGGCACGCGATGCGCACGATGGCGACCGCGGACTTCGGCCCGGACTTCCACGTCATCCGCGCGGCGGAACGCGACGGCCTCATCACGCTGGACGCCGACGACGACTACGTGCTGGCGATGGTCGGCCACTTCGGTGGGCGGTACAGCGCCGGCGCGCGCCGGGCGGATCGGCTGCGGGCCGACCCGGATCTGCTGGCCCGGGCCTTCTGGCGGATCTTCGAGATCGAGGGCAACCGGCAGGTGAGCCTGGCCAACGTCGACAAGTACGGTGGCCGGTCCGTGCAGACGTGGCACGACACGGTCCTCGACCTGCTGTCGGACGCCACCATCGACCGCGCGCGGGTGCTGGACGCGACCGTCGCCGCGCTCGGGCTCGGGTTCCCGCAGTACCGCGCCGGCTGGTACTCGCGCCTGCATGCCGCGCTGGCGCCGTCCGTCGAGGAACTCGCCGCCCGCCAGGCCGGCTACGTGACGCTGCTGCGCAGCTCCGTCGGGCCGACCGCCGCGCTCGCCGTCGACGCCCTCACCGCCGTGCAGAAGGCGGGCCGGCTCGACCACGACGGCGTCACGCTCGCCGACGGGCTCGGCGCCGCGGTCCTCGTGCCCGCGAAATCCACCGCGACGAAAGCACTCGCCCTCGCGGCGCGGGCCGGCGACGGGCAGTCGTCCGTCATCGTCGCCGCGCTCGGCCATCCGCACCCCGACGTCCAGGCGGCCGCCGTCCAGCAGTTGCGGCTGCGTGGTGAGCCAGGGCCGGTCCTGTCCGCGTTGCCGGCGCTGGCGCCCGCGGTCGCGGCCGAGGTCCGTGGCTGGCTCGGCGCGGACGCGCCACCCACGGCCACGGCACCGGTCGCCTCGCCCGAGGTCGCCGCGCCGGCACTGGAGGCGGTGGCGCCGATCACGGACCCGGCGGAGCTGGCCGAGGCGTTCGCCATCCTGCTGGCCGACCCGACCGACGCCGAGCTGCTCGAACGCGCCCTCTGCGCGGCCGCCCGGCTCGGCCCGGACCCCGGCGAGTACGCCGGCCTGGCCCGCCGGGCGGCCCGCCTGCTGCGCGACGGCCCCGCGTACGAGTGGGACCTGCTCCTGGACGTCGTCGCCGGACTGGTCCTCGCCGCCGCCCACGCGAAGCCGGTACGCAAGCTGCCGTCGCTACCGCCGCAGGTGCAGCTGCTCGCCGGGCGGGTGGCCGCCGTGGAGTCGGCCTTGCGCGCCGGGCGCCGGTTCGCCCCGTGCGCGGAGCCGACCCACGCCGGCGGCTGGATCGCGCCGGACGTGCTCGTCCAGCGGCTCACCACCGGCGTCACTGCGGATCCGCTCTCCATGGGCGCCACCGCCGGCCCGCCCTCCATTGGTGCCGCGCCGGATCCGCTCGACCTGGTCGCCGCGCTCCTGCGGCTCGGGCCCGACCCGGCCGGCGCGTCCGCGGCGGTCCGCGACGCGGCGGCCGCGGTGCCCGGCGCCGCCGGCACCGCCCTCCGGTACGCCCTCGGCGGCACGCCACCGGAGCCGCTCAGCCGCTCAGACCGTCCACTGTGGATCGCCGCGGCCCGGGCGCGCGCACCGCGCGGCGACGACGCGCCGCTGATCGGCCGCGGACCCGGCTTCGACGCGGCCGGCGCGGGACGGGCACCCGCGTGGCAGGTGTCGTTCGATCCCGAATGGTCCTCCTACCGGCCCATCCGGGTCGGCGCGCTCGGACCGCCCGCCGCGCCGGAACCCCCCGATCCGGCGCTGCCGACCGTGGCGCTCGCCTACGCGGGACCGTTCGACCGGTTTCCCGGCGGGCCGTGGCACCCGTGGCTGGCGTCGATGTGGCCCGGCAACATCGAACCGCTCCTGGCCATGGCGCTCCGGTTCCAGCTCGCGTCCCTCGACGGCACCGTCGACGGCGGCGTCTCGGCCCACGCCATGCACCTGCTCGACCGCACGGTCGCCGAGCTGCCGCCACTGAGCCCGTACGTCGTCGCGGCCGGGCTTGGAGGCGCCGGCCTCAGCGACCGCACCGCCGCCGTCGACACCGCCGCGGCGCTGCTGCCCCACCGGATGGACCCGGCGGCGGTGGCATCCGCGATGGCGACGCTGGCTCCCGCGGTGCCGCTGCACCGGTGGGCCGACGCGTTGGGTGACCTGGCCCTGGCCGGGCACGGCGCACAGGTCCGGGCGGTGCTGACCGCCCTGTTGCCGTCCCTCGATCGGACCGGCCGCGGCCTGCACACCCTGGTGGAGCTCCTCCGCGACGAACACCTGCGCGCCGGCGTGCCGGTCACCGATCCCGCCCTGCGGCAATGGCTGCTCGCGACCACTGGCAAGTCGAAGACCGCCGCCGCCGCGCGATCCCTTCTCAGCCACCTGAACCCTGACTGACCCCGCCGGACGGTGCCGGCGGTGTGCCGACATCGCGGGCATCGATTGACATGGCGGGTGCGTGGCCCCTACGTTTCGCTCACTTTCACTTTCGCGGGGGCTCATAGTGATCAAGTTCTGTCGTTCCGTGCGCAGAAGCCGCTCATTCGCCGTCACCACTTCGCTCACGGTCGCCGCGGTCGGCACCGTGGTCGCGCTCGCGGCCGGCGCGCCGGCCGGCGCGGAACCCGCGCCTACACCAACAGGACAATCGACCACGAACCAGCGGGCGGCCGAGACCGCCGCCATCCGGCAGGCCGTGGACAGCGGCCGCGACGTCGAGGTCCAGGGTTCGAAGTCCGAGCTCGCGCGGGTCGTGGCCACGCCGCGCGGGACGCTGGTGCGGGAGAGCTACGCGGTGCCGCACTGGACGAAGAAGGACGGCGCGTGGCGGCAGATCGACCTGAACCTGCGCCGTGACGGCGCGACGATCGCACCCGCCGCGTCGGTGGCGGACGTGCGGTTCTCCGCCGGCGGCACCGAACCCCTGGTCACCCTCAACGGCGCCGGCGGCGCGCTCAAGCTGACCTGGCCGTCGAAGCTGCCCGCGCCCCGCATCGAGGGCGACACCGCGGTCTACGAGTCGGTGCTGCCCGATGTCGACCTGCAGGTGCAGTCCACAGTGGAGGGCTTCGGGTACTCCCTCATCGTCAAGACCCGCCAGGCAGCGGCGAACCCCGCACTCGCCAAGCTGAAGTTCGGTCTCACCAGCACCGGCTGGTCGCTGCGGAACAAGCCGGGCGGCGGCTACGAGGCCCGCGACAGCGCCGGGAAGGTCACCGCCTCCGCCGGGCAGGCGCTCATGTGGGACTCCGCCGGCGTACCGGGTGCCCAGCGGTCCCTGACCGCGGGCCGGAACTCGGCGCTGCGGCACGTGCCCGACAACGCGCGCAAGGCCGACCTCCCGACCACAGTCGAGGGCGGATCGCTCGTCATCGTCCCCGACGCCGCGATGCTCGCCGACCCGAGCGTCACGTACCCGGTCGTGATCGACCCGTGGACCGGTGTCGGCCGCGCCCGCTGGGGCTACACCAACTCCACGAACGCCAACCGCGACGACGGCATCGTCCGCGTCGGCGTCAACACCGACGGGTCCGGCACCTACCGGTCGTTCTTCGCGTTCGACCTCAGCTGGCTGCCCGGCAAACAGATCCGCGGCGCCAAGTTCATCACCACCATGACCCACTCCTGGTCCTGCACCGCCACCCCCGTCAGCCTGTACCGCACCGGCGACCTCACCACGAGCGGCAAACAGACCTGGTCCGGCCCCGCCCTCAACCTGTTCGTCGAGACGAAGTCCGGCAACGCCCACAAGCCCTCGACCGGCGCCGGCTGCAGCAACGACCCGCAGCCGAACATGTACATGGAGTTCTCCAACCAGACCCTCGTCAACGACGTCATCAACTTCGGTCAGGGCCGCGGCAGCTACACCCTGGGCCTGTCCGCCCGCGACAGCGACGGCACCGACGAGAGCACCGGCAACCGCTGGAAGAAGTTCGACCAGGCCTCCACCGCCATGTCCGTCGAGTACAACACCCTGCCCAACACACCGCAGGCGTCGGCGCTGACGACACACCCCGACTACACCGCCGCGGGGCAGGCCTGCGCCACCGGCAGCGGCCGGCCAACCGTGCGGTCGACGGCGCCGTGGCTCAAGGCCAGCGTCTCCGACCCCGACGGCGACCAGAGCGGCCAACTGTCCGCGTCGTTCGCGCTCCAGCAGTGGAACGGCACCGCCTGGGCCGCCGTCGCCGGCTGGCCGAAGAGCGACACCGGCGTCCCGTCCGGGACCCTCGCCGAGGTGGGGGTCCAGGACGGCGCGATCACCGGGTCGATGGCCCGCTGGCAGGTGCAGGTCAGCGACGGCCTGGGCGGCAGCTCGGGCTGGTCGCCGTGGTGCGAGTTCACGCTCGACATCACCCCGCCCGGCACCAGACCGACCGTCGCCGCGGCCGACGGCCTGTACCTCGAGTCGCCGCCCAACGACACCATGCGCGGCTCGGCCGGGCGCAGCGGCCAGTTCACCTTCGGCGCCAACGGCGAGACCGACGTCGTCGACTACGAGTACCAGCTCGACGCCGGCCCGAAGTCGTGGGTCAACGCCGTCACCACCGGCGGGACGGCCACGGTCTGGGTCACCCCGACCCACGTCGGCGAGCACGTCCTGACGGTCCGCTCCCGTGACGGCGCCCAGAACGCGTCGCCACCGAAGGACTACCGGTTCCTCGTCGACGTCCCGGCCGCGCCGAAGGCCGTCTGGAAGATGGACGAGGGCAGCGGCACCAGCCTGGCCACGTCGCCGGCCGGCGGCCCGGCCATGACGGCGGCCAACGGCCCGGCGTGGACCGACGGCCGCGTCCCGGGCACGCACGCCGTCACCGGCAAGGACCGCGGTCTGCGGTTCGACGGGGTCGACGACCTCGCCGCCACCGCCGGCGCCGTGCTCGACACGTCGAAGAGCTTCAGCGCCGCCGCCTGGGTCCGGCCGACCGGCGGCCTCGACACCACCCGCACCGTCCTGTGCCAGGAAGGCGCCTCCGCGTGCGGGTTCGCGGTCACCTACGCCCCCGCGCCGGTCAACCGGTGGACGCTGACCATGTACGGCTCGGACACGGTCAACGCGCCGGTCGCGCAGACGACGTCGGGCGCGCCGCCGGTGCTCAACCAGTGGACGCACCTGGCGGCGTCGTGGGACGCCGGCATGAAGACCGCGAAGCTGTACGTGAACGGCATCCTGGCCGGTCAGTCCACCCGCGCCACGAACTGGAACGCCACCGGGGCGCTCCTCGCCGGCCGCGGCAAGCTCAACGGATCCCGGACCGGCACGTTCCTCGGCGACATCGGCGAGGTCCAGGTCTGGGACCGCGTGGTCGTCCCGGCGCTCGACCTGAAGCCGCTCGCCGCACCCGTCACCACCGGCGACTGGGACATGGAGGACTACACCACCGCGGAGCCCCGGCAGGTCACCGACAACAGCAGGTACCAGCACCCGCTGACGCTGTCCGCCGACCCGACCGTGACGTTGTGCGACGGGTACAACTTCAGCACCGGCCTCTGCTTCAACGGCACCTCCGGCGTCGCCACGGCCGACCCGGCGGTGCGCACGGACCAGTCGTTCGCGGTCGAGGGCTGGGTCCGGCTCACCGACACCACCGTGTCCCGTGCCGCCTTCTCCCAGCAGGGCAGCCGGGGCGCCGCGTACACCGTCCGCTACGACAAGACCGCCAACCGGTGGTCGTTCGCGGTCACCGGCGCCGACACCGACACCCCGACCGTGGTCCAGGTGAACTCGCTCGCGGCGCCGCTGCTCAACAGCTGGACCTATCTGCAGGCCGTCTACGACGCCCACGCCGGACGGATCCGGCTGTACGTCGACCGGCAGTTCCAGAGCGAGGCGAGCGTCGCCGCGGTCTGGAACGCCGGCGGCACGTTCAACATCGGCCGGACGCTGCGGGCCGGCGCCGCCGCGGAGTTCTTCGCCGGCGACATCGACGAGGTCCGGGTGGTCACCGGCGTCGCACAGACGCAGACCCCGGCCGGCTACTACCAGACGATCACTCCGACCCGGTTCCTGGACACCCGCAGCGGTCTCGGCAACGGCGGCAACACCGCGCCGATCCAGCCGAGCGGCACGGTCAGGCTGACGATCGCCGGAGCGAACGGCGTCCCGGCCGCCGACGTCACCGCCGTGGCGGTCAACGCGACCGTGATCTCGCCGACGGCATCCGGCTACCTGACGCTGTACCCGTCCAACACGCCGCAGCCGGTGACGTCGAACGTGTACTTCCAGGCGAACGCCGTGCTGGCCAACTTCGCGATCGTCCCGGTCGGACCGGACGGCACGATCAGCATCTTCAACGGCAGCGGCGGGACCGCGCACGTCGTGGTCGACGTGTCGGGCTACTTCACCTCCGACGAGGCGAAGGCGGGCAACAGCAGCTACCATTCGCTCCACCCGACCCGCATCCTCGACACGAGGTCGGGGCTGGGGGCGCCGACCGCTCCGCTGGCGGGAGGCAACACCATCGCGCTGCAGGTCGGCGGCGTCAACGGCATCCCCACCGGCATCACCGCGGTGGCGATCAACCTCACCTCGGCGAACGCGACCTCGGGCGGGCACCTCATCACCCGGGCCGACGGCACACCCCTGCCCACCGTCTCCGGGCTGCAACTGACCACCGGTGTCGTGCTCGCCGACCTCGCGATCGTGGCCGTGGCCGGCAACGGCAAGATCGACATCACGATGCAGGGCGGGGTCGGCAGCACCGACGTCGTCGGCGACGTGGTCGGCTACTTCACCGCCGGCACGAGCGGCAGCAAGTACCACGCGGTCAGTGCCACCCGGCTGCTGGACACCCGCCAGGACAACACCCCGGTCGCCGCGTTCGGCGTCCGGTCCATCGGGCAGGGCCCCAACGTCATCGCCGACGACGCGACCCTCGTCCTGAACTTCACGGTCACCCAGGGAACCACCGCGGGGTTCGCCGTGGCCTACGCCAGCGGCACCACCCCGCCCGCGGCCTCCACCATCAACTGGTTCGCCGGCCAGACGATCGCCGCACTGTCACTGCCGAGGACCGGTGGCGGGGTCACGGACTTCTACAACGCCGGCGGCGGCAGCACACATCTGGTGGTGGACTGCCTGGGGTACTTCTCCAGCACCTGACCGCCGGCGCCCGGCGGGGGCACAGGTGATCCATCCCTGTCCTCCGCCGGGCGGCCTCCAGTTGCCTATCGGGCACCGGGTGCCCGGTAGCCGACCTTCTGCCGGGTGGCCTGATCGATCTCGTCCGATGTCAGCAATACGACCGTCTCCGTGCCGACCGCGCCAGAGGCGGTGACGGCAAGGCGGAACGCGGCGGCCGTCGCGTTGTCGGGCAGGTCCGCGATGATGTACGTGTCCGCACCGCCGAAGCCGAAGTAGAACGACTCCAGGTGGCCGCCGAGACTGGTGATCAATCGCTCACATTCCTTGAGCCGGCCGCTGCCACCTTCGTCGAGGAGGCCCTGAACACCTTCAGCGGTGTACGCGCTTCGGAACAGGTACTTCGCCACGTCTGTCACCTTCTTCCAGGTTCGTTGCCGGGAGCGGGACGACAGTGCGGCCCCGACAAGCGCCCCGGCGCCGATGCCCCCACAGAGCGGTCCTGTATCTGGCCTACCGGGCGCCGGGCGGCCGGTAGCCGACCTTCTGCCGGGCGGCCCGATCGATCTCGTCCGGCGTCAACAGTGCGATCACCTCCGTTTCGACCGCCCCGGAGGCGGTGACGGCAAGGCGAACCGCGGCGGCCGTCGAGTTGTCGGGCAGTTCCACGACGATGTAGGTGTCCGCAGCGCCGAAGCCGAAGTAGTACGACTCCACGCTGCCTCCGAGACGGCCGACCAACTCCTCGGTCTGCTTGACGCGGCCGCTGCCACCTTCGTCGAGGAGGCCCCGAACGCCTTCGGTGGTGTAGGAACTTCGGAACAGGTACTTCGCCATCGCGACTCACCTTCTTCCAGGTTCGTTTCCGCTGCCGGCGGCCACCTGCGACCAAGGCCGAAATTTCCTCATACCGGCGGCACAAACCTTCCGAGGGCGCGTTCTCAGCACCGTGTCACGGTGCCTTGTCACGGTGCCTTGTCACGGTGCAATGAGTGGGCCGTCCTGGCGGCTCAGTGCGAGCAGCAGCTGGCGGGACTGTTCCAGCGAAGCCAGGTCGCCGCCCCCGTACAGGCCGGCGATGGACGCGCCGTCGGCCGCGTGCATGATCAGGCGTGCTCGCTGCGGGTGCAGGCCGTCCGCGTCGAAGGCGTCCGCCCACCGTCTGCTGTCCTGCCGCAGGAGTTCGTCGACGCCGGGGACGCTGAACAGCGTCGCGACGAGGACCGCGAACTCGGAGTTCCCGTCGCCGCTGACGAGCTCGTCGAAGGTCGCGTTGACGTAGCCGCGCACCAGGCGGCCCGGTGCGTTGTCGTGGGGGTCGATCGCCGCGTGGACGGCCGCCCTGAACTGTTCGATCAGGTCCTCCGCCAGTGCCAGCAGCATCTGGTCGCGGGACTTGAAGTGGTGCAGGACGCCGCCTTTCGACACCCCGGCGTGCCGCGCGATCGTGTCGACGCTGGCGCCGGCGCCCTGCGTGCCGACGACCTTCGCGGCGGCGTCCAGCACCATCCGGCGCGTCTTGTCCGTGTTGCGTCCCCGGGCCTCCACGCAGACGTCCTCCACAGCTCGGTGTGGTGCGGCGCACCGTACCGACAGCATACTAACCGACCATCTGGATTGCTCAGCCGACCAAATGGTCAGTACAGTCGAGCGCATGGCGATCCCCTCACCGACGCGCACCGCCGACGTCCCGACCGCGAAGGCCGGCTCCCGCCAGTGGGCCGCGCTGGCGGCGCTCGCCCTGACCGTGACCCTGCTGGCCGTCGACGGGACCGTGCTCGCGCTCGCGATGCCCGCCCTCAGCGCGGATCTGGCCGCCAGCTCCAGCCAGGTGCTGTGGATCGGCGACGTCTACTCCTTCGCCCTCGCCGGCCTGCTCATCAGCATGGGCACCCTCGCCGACCGCATCGGCCGTAAGCGGCTGCTGCTGCTCGGAGCCGCCGGCTTCGGCGCCGCGTCGGCGCTCGCCGCGTTCGCGCCGACGGCAGGATGGCTGATCGCCGCCCGTGCGCTGCTCGGCGTCGCCGGGGCCACCGTGATGCCGTCGACGCTGTCGATCATCCGCGACATGTTCACCGACCCCCGGCAGCGCACGCGCGCGGTCGCCGTGTGGTCGGCGGGCGCCTCCGGCGGCGCGGCGCTCGGCCCGCTGGTCGGCGGGGCGCTGCTGGAGCACTACTGGTGGGGCTCGGTGTTCATCATCAACCTGCCGATCATGCTGCTGGTGCTGATCAGCGTCGCCGTGCTGGTGCCGGAGTCGCGCAATCCCGAACCGGGCCGGTTCGACCCGTTCAGCGCCGCGCTGTCGATCGCCGCCATCGTGCCGCTGGTGTGGGCGGTCAAACACTGCGCCACGTCAGGCATCGACCTCGCCGGTCTGATCGCCGTCCTCATCGGTGCCGCCGCCGCGGTCGTCTTCGTCCGCCGGCAGCGGGCGCTGCGCACTCCGCTGATCGACGTCACCCTGTTCACCAGGCCCGCGTTCACCGGCACCGTGCTCGCCTCGCTCGTCGCGGTGTTCGCGTTCAGCGGCCTGCTGTTCTTCTTCTCCCAGTACCTGCAGCTCGTCCGCGGCTACTCGCCCCTGCAGGCCGGGCTGCGCGAGCTGCCCGGCACCCTCGCCTCGATCGCGGTCGTGGTCGTCGCCGTCCGTGTCATCGCCCGCCTCGGCGTCGGCGCGACGCTGGGCGCGTCGTTGCTGCTCACCGCAGCCGGCTTCGGCGTGCTCGCGCTCGCCGAGGGGTTCACCGGCTACCTCGGGCTGGCACTCGCGCTGGTGCTGGTCGGTGTCGGGATCGGTATCGCCTACACCGCCGCCACCGACGCCGTCCTGAGCGCGGTCCCCCGCGAACGGGCCGGGGCGGCGTCAGCGATCTCCGAGATGTCGTACGAGCTCGGCGTCGCCCTGGGCATCGCGGTGCTCGGCACCCTGCACGCGGTGTTCTACCGCGGCGGCCTGCCCGACCTGGCCGGCCTGTCGGACCCCGCCCGGACGGCGGTCACCGAATCCCTCGCCGCCGGCAGCCAGTCCCTGGCCGGCGCCGGGCAGCAGCAGATCCTCGCCGCCGCCCGGGACGCCTTCGCACAGAGCATGCAGGTCACCTCGTTGATCGCCGCCGCGCTGCTCGTCGTCGCCGCCGTCATCGCCTGGAAGGTCGTGCCGTCCAGCCGGCAGCCGGGGCTATCTGGTCGGTAGTGGCGCGTCGCGGTTGGTCATGGCGTCCTGGGCCTCGGGGTACCGGGCTCCGACGATGCTGACCTGATCGGCCGCGGCCCGCAGGTCGGCCAGCTGGTCGGCGGTGAGCTCCACCGATGCGGCGGCCGTGTTCTCCTCCAGCCGCCGCAGGGTCTTGGTGCCGGGGATGGGCACGATCCAGGGATGCTGGTGCAGCAGCCACGCCAGTGCCAGCTGGGCAGGGGTGGCTCCGGCCTTGGCGGCGATCTGGTTGAGGACGTCGACCAGGGCGAGGTTGGCGGCGAGTGCCTCGCCCTGGAAGCGTGGCGTCTGGCCGCGGAAGTCGCTGTCGGCGAACGTGGTCGTGGTGTCGATGGTGCCGGTCAGGAAGCCCTTGCCCAGCGGGCTGTACGGCACCAGGCCGATGCCCAGCTCGGCCAGGACGGGGATCGTGTCCTGCTCGCGGTCGCGCCACCACATCGAGTACTCGCTCTGCACGGCCGTGACCGGCTGCACCGCGTGCGCCCGGCGGATCGTGGCGGCGGCGGCCTCGGACAGGCCGAAGTGCAGGACCTTGCCGGCCTCGATCAGTTCCTTGACGGTGCCGGCGACGTCCTCGATCGGCACGTCGGGGTCGACCCGGTGCTGGTAGTACAGGTCGATGTGGTCGGTGCGGAGCCGGCGCAGCGAATGCTCCACCGCCTGGCGGATACTGTCCGGGCGGCTGCACAGCCCGCCCGGCTCCACCCCGTTCTCGGCGAAGGCGAACCCGAACTTGGTGGCGATCTTCACCTGGTCCCGCAGCGGTTCCAGCGCCTCCCCGACGATGTCCTCGTTGCTGAAGGGCCCGTACACCTCGGCGGTGTCGAAGAAGGTGACGCCGAGCTCGGCGGCGCGACGGATCAGCGCGATCGAGTCCTGGCGCGCGGGGCCACCGGTGTTGCCGTACGCGCCGGTGAGACTCATGCAGCCGTAGCCGATCTCCGAGACGGTCAGGCCGGTGCCGAGAGTTCGCTGCTTCACGGTGGTTCCTTTCGGGATGCTGTCGATGTGGAGATGGGAGGGCGCGCTCAACCAGTCATGGCTGGATCAGCACCTTCAGCGCGCTGCGGTCGGCCATCGCCCGGTAGCCGTCAGGGACCTGGTCGAGGGTGACGGTGCGGTCGAAGACCTTGCCCGGCTGGACCCGGCCGGCGAGGACGTCGGGCAGCAGTTCGTCGATGTAGGCGCGGGCCGGGGCGACCCCGCCGGTGAGCGTGATGTTGCGGAAGAACACCCCGAAGTCGGCGGGCACGTCGGGGTACTGCGGCGCGCCGACCCGGCTGACCGTGCCACCGTCGCGGACCACGGCGAACGCGGTCTCGATCGCCGGGCGCAGCCCGACACACTCCAGCACCGTGTGGGTGCCGTCGCCGCCGGTCAGCTCCCGGACCCGCTCGACGCCCTCCTCGCCGCGCTCGGCCACGACGTCGGTGGCGCCGAACTCGCGGCCGAGGTCGGTGCGGTCCTTGTGCCGGCCCATCAGGATGATCCGCTCGGCACCGAGCCGCTTCGCGGCGAGGACCGCGGACAGGCCGACCGCGCCGTCGCCGATCACCGTGACCGAGGTGCGCGGGCCGACGCCGGCGGTGACCGCGCAGTGGTGCCCGGTCGGGAACACGTCGGACAGCGCCAGCAGCGACGGCAGCAGCGCCGAGTCCTCGCCGACGGGCAGCTTGACGAGGGTGCCCTGCGCCTGCGGCACGCGGACCGCCTCGCCCTGGCCGCCGTCGATCCCGTCGCGGGCCCACATCCCGCCGTGCCGGCAGGAGGTCTGCAGCCCTTCGCGGCAGAAGTCGCAGGTGTTGTCGGCCCACACGAACGGCGCCACGACCAGGTCGCCGGCGGCCAGGCCGGACACGTCGCGGCCGATGTCCTCGACGACGCCGAGGAACTCGTGGCCGATCCGTTCGCCGTCGCCGGTGGCCGGCCGGGACCCGTAAGGCCACAGGTCGCTGCCGCAGATGCATGAGCGCACGACGCGGACGATCGCGTCGCTCGGTTCGCGCAGCTCCGGGTCGGGCACGGTCTCGATCCGGACGTCACCGGCACCGTAGATCAGGGATGCACGCATGGTTGTTTCCTCCGGAATGTCCGTTCGATGGCCGCGATGCGCCACTCTCGGTGACCGCTACCCCTGTGCTTTCCATCCAACCGGCACCGAAGCCGAGGTGGCAGTGGCTGGTGTTCCAGGTACCGGCAGAACCCCCCAGCCAGCGTGGTCAGTCGGCGTGCTCAGTCGGCCGGGCGGGCGACGGACCGCTCGTCCGGCGCCGCGGTCCAGCTGGCGAGGAGGTTCAGCGCCTCTTGTGAGCTGGATCCGGGTTCGGCCGTGTAGGCGTTGAGCCGCAGCCCGACGTCGGTGGTCAGGTCGAGGGACTCGTAGGCCAGGGTCAGGTCACCGACCTCCGGGTGGTGCAGGCGCTTGACCCCGGAGCGGTGCAGCCGCACGTTGTGCGCGGCCCACCAGGTACGGAAGACATCGCTGCGGGTGGACAACTCCCCGATCAGGTCGGTCAGCGCCCGGTCATACGGGTCGCGTCCGGCCTCGGCGCGCAGCAGCGCCACCGTGTCCCCGGCGAGGGTCTCCCAGTCGCGGTAGAACTCCTGGCTCGCCGCGTGCAGGAAGATGAACCGGGCGATGTTCGGTGTGGCCACCGCCGTGTCGAACAGCGGCGCGAACACCACCCGACCCAACGCGTTCGCGCCGAGCACGTCCAGGCGGCCGTTGCGCACGTACGCCGGCGCCATCGTCATCGCGTCCAGCAGCCGCTGCACCACCGGGCGCAGCTGCGACGTCGGACGCCGCCGCCCGCGCGTGTTCGCGGCGGTGGTGTTGGCCGTGCGGGCCAGGTCGAACAGGTGCGCCCGTTCGGCGTCGTCGAGCTGCAACGCCCGGGCCACGGCTTCCAGGACGCCGTCGGAGACACCGGAGAGGTTGCCGCGCTCGAGGCGGGTGTAATAGTCGACGCTCACCCCGGCCAGCAGCGCCACCTCCTCCCGCCGCAGCCCGTGCACCCGGCGGTGCCCGCCGTAGGCCGGCAGGCCCGCCTGCTCCGGCGTGACCTTGGCCCGGCGGGTGGTGAGGAAGTCACGGATCTCGGCTCGGCTGTCCACGCTCTCGACGCTACGACCGCCGGGCCCGGTCTGGGAGGTTCTGCCAGTACCCCGAACGCCAGCTGCCGCCGGTCCGGTCGCGAGTAGATTTGGTGGTAGCCGATCCCCGGGCCCAGCCACCGCCCGGGACGACCCGCTGAGGTGGTCAAGGTGGTCCTGACGGGCGTCCTGGTCCTCGCGGCTCTCGTGTTCGCCTGCGCCGTGGCGTCGCTCCGCGTCGCATCCCGGCTCGCCCGACAGCGCGAACAACGTATGCGGCATGCCCAACGACACCAGCACAAGTTCATCAAACCGTACCGAGGCTCACACGAGAGACCGTCGGTCGTCTCCTCAGTGAGCCGCGGCCATCACCCTGCCACGATCGTCACTCGTATCGTCACTCGTTCAGAGCGAGGCGGTCCGGCGACGAAGCGATGACCTTTGCAGCTAGGACTTCAGCTCAACGCCACACGAACGAGCGCATGCATCAACAACCGGGACCCCGTCGCCCACCGTCACAGCGGTTGTCGCACCGCCTGCGGGCGGTGGGCTCCGTGGCTTGGGCGCTCGTCGGTATGGCGCTGCTGGTGGTCGGGGCGATCCTCCTGCTCGTCATCCTGCGGCCCATCGTGATCTCGCTGCTGGTCGCGCTGTTCCTGGCCATCGCGTTCCTGCCGGTCGTCGACGGCCTCGCGCGGCGCCGCGTGCCCCGCGCTGCCGGCGCGGCCGCCACGCTCCTGCTCGTGGTCGCGCTGGGCGCCGGCGCGATCGTGCTGGTCGTGTGGGGCGTGGCGAGCCAGCGGGAACAGATCAGCCGGAACCTGACTGCGGCCGTCAGCCAGCTGCACCGCATCCTCGACTCGGCAGGAGTCGACGGCAACGCTGCCGAGGCCGGCCGGCAGTCCGTGCACCAGTCGGGTGACATCCTCGTGGCCGGCCTGCTGCCGGCACTGAGCAACCTGCTCGGCGCCGGCGTCAACGTCCTGCTCGGCCTGTTCGTGGCGCTGTTCGTCTGCTTCTTCCTGCTCATGAACGGCCACGCCATCACCGCCCGGGCCGCCGGCCACCTCCCGCTGCCAGGACAACTGGGCCAGCGCCTGCTCGGCCGGGCCGCCATGGTCGTGCGCCGCTACTACGGCGGGCTGACCCTCATCGGCGCGTTCAACGCCGCCGTGGTCGCCCTCGCCGCGCTGCTGCTGCAGGTGCCGCTGGTGGGCGCGATCGCGGTCATCACGTTCCTCGGCGCGTACGTCCCCTACCTCGGCGCCGCGGTCGCCGCCCTGTTCGCCGTGCTGATCGCCCTCGGCGGCGGCGGCCAATCGGCCGCACTCTGGATGATCCTGGTCGTCGTCTTCGCCAACGTCCTGCTCCAGAACCTCGTCAGCCCGATCGCCTTCGGCGCCACGCTGCGCATGAGCCCACCGGTCGTCCTCCTCGCCACCCTGATCGGCGGCGCACTGGCAGGCGTCGCCGGCCTCGCGCTCGCCACACCGGTGACTGCGATCGTGGCCCGCAGCATCGAACTGCTGAGGGAGCCACCTCCTGCGGCCGACGCAGCCGACACGCCACCACCCGGCCCGGCAACGTAGCTGAAGGCCGGTGAAGGAACCGCCGGACGTCTCGTCCGACCCCACCGACGGCTACGCGTTCGACCGCAGCCACTTCCGCGTCACTCTGGCATGGGCAAGCGCCAACGGCCTGACACGCATAGGGTCGGCCCGACACGGCGACCTTCGTGAGACCAGGACGGGGCGGACATGAACCAAGGTACCCGCAACGAGATGCTCGACCGGCTGGCTGAGGCGGTCGGGTCCGTCACCGTCACGCACCCGACGCGGGTCGCCGTCGACGGACCGCCCGCAGCGGGCAAGACCACGCTCGCCGACGAACTGGCCGTCATCTTGCGCGCGCAGGGCCGCGAGGTCATCCGAGCGACGATCGACGACTTCCTCTTCCCCCGGGCACAGCGCTATCCGCGCGGCGAGTACTCGGCCGAAGGCTGCTACTTCGACACCCACGACAACGACGCGCTGAACCGGGTCCTGCTCGACCCGCTCGGCCCGGGCGGAGATCGACGCTTCCAACCCGCGGTCTATGACCACGTCGCGGATACCGTGCTGTCCCCGCCGGTCACGACCGCCCCGGCCGACGCCGTGCTGCTCTTCGACGGCGTCTTCCTCATGCGCCCGGAACTGATCGATCGGTGGGAACTGCGCATCCTCGTGTCGACGACGCTCGACAAGACCGTGGAACGCGCCGTCATCCGAGAGCACGGGGTGTCAGCACGTGCCGACATCGAACGGCGCTGGCGCGAGCGCTACATCCCCGCCCAACAGTTGTACTTCGCCACGGCCCGCCCGACCCACCACGCCGACATCATCGTGCACAACGACGAACCCCGGCAGCCAGCCTGGGAAACCCAAACACACTGAACGCACCCGACTACGGCGCGAACGGTTCACCAGAGGTCGAGCTGTCCGGGAGTCCTCTCATCGACATGAACGCATACCGGCCTCCGCCGGACGACTGTCGCACTGAGGAACCGGCGTCTGGGACCTTGCCCGCACGATTGGCGGCTGCGTGCGGCTCGGTGCTGCTGTGCGCGATGATCAGTTTTGGACCAGGCAGTATTCAATGATTCGGATGTACTGCCCTGGCGGCGGCGGTGTCGAGTCGTCTCCCGGGTCTACGCGAACGTTCAGGGAGATGTCCCGTGCCCGCGGCGGCAGGGTCGCCTGACTGGCCGGCGGAAGTCTGTAGGTGAAGCGTTTGGTGGCGGTGTTGTACTGCATGCGTACGGTGCCGCGGTACTTGTCGCCTGTCGGATCACCGTTGTAGTCGAGCGTCACGGTGAGTTCCTCGGGGCGGTAGTCGCCGGGCCAGACGTCAGCGATGACTTCGGGGCGCTCGGGTGCGGGTGGCGTACACCCGAAGGGGTTGATCTGGTCGGGCACTGCGCGGACTGAGCGGACACTCGCGGGTCTCCGGGGAGGCGGCGCGGGGCTGACTCGCCCGGCCGGCGAGGGACTGCGAGGGGCCATCGATGGCGGCCCGGCAGACGGCGGTGCCGTGCGGTCGGCTGATGCCGGCGTCGGACCCGTCGCCTTCGGATCAGCGGCGTCACACCCGGCGAGAGCGAAGACCGAGCATGCGAGACCGGCGACGGCGTACCGGCGGCAGACGAGTGTCGTAACGCTGATCAACACGCCGAGAGGATAGCCGTCGAACGACTGCTTCGGTGGGGCCGCTCAACCGCATGGTCAGGCGCCCTACGATCCTCGCTATGACTCGCACGACGCCGCCGCGCCGGGTAGACCTCATGGAACTGTTCCCCGAGTTGGCCGAGCATGCGGCGACGGCGACTCGGCTGCATCCCCGGCCCGGCAACCCTGGGATCGCCGACAGTTCGGTCGGCGGCCCGCTGCTGTGGCCGGCTGATGAGCCTTGGCCGGTATGCACGGACGGGGCGGGTCACTACGTCTCCCATCTCCGGACGCCGGCGATGGTCCGTCGTAGCCGGGAGATCTACGCGGCGGCGCAGGCTCGGGCGGCCGCGGGCGGCACTCGGTACGAGCTGACCGACGAGGAGCGGGCGGAGCTGCCGCGCTACGACTTCTCCGAGCCGTAGGATCTCATCGACGAGTTTGTTCCTCTGGTGCCGGTGGCGCAGCTGTACCGCCGGGACGTCCCCGACTTCACCGGCCCGGCCGATGCTGACCTGTTGCAGGTGCTGTGGTGCCCGCTCGACCATCCGGAAGAGGGTGGTTTCGCGAACTGGTCACTGACCGACCCGCATCCGATGGACTGCGTCGAGTGCGGCACCGCGATGACGCTGCTGTTCACCGCCGCCTCCAGCGAATGGCACGGAACAGGTGGCAGTTGGAGGCCGGTGGAGGAGCCGCCGGGCGTCTCGTCCGTCCCCACCGACGTGTCGATCGGCCGCGGCTACGGCTTATTTGTCTTTCGCTGCCCGGAGTCGTACGAACACCCGCCTGCCACTGCCATGCAGTAGGCCAAGGCCGCTACCAGGACTCGATGCTCCAGCTGCATGCTTGGATGCCCGAGGAAACGCTGCGGAGAAGCGGAGGGATCATTGGCGAACAGGTGGGCGGGACTTGCGGCTCTGCTTGCGGGGTTCTTCGTCATCTTGCTGGATACGACGATCGTGGCGGTCGCGAGCCCGAGCATCCAGAGTGATCTCAAGCCGGACGTCGCCGGGCTGTTCTGGGTGACTGCCGGGTATCTGCTGGCCTTCTCGGTCCCGTTGCTCGTCGCCGGGAGGCTTGGCGATCGGTACGACCCCAAGCGCGTGTTCCTGGTCGGGATGGCGGGCTTCGCGGTGGCCTCGGCGTTGTGTGGGATGGCGCCGTCGGTGGGCTGGCTCGTTCTGTTCAGGGTTGTGCAGGGTCTCGCGGCGGCCGCGATGGCCCCTCAGCCGCTCACGCTGATCCGCCGCCTGTTCGTCGCCGACGAGCGTGGGCGTGCTCTCGGTGCGTGGGGCTCTGTCGCGGCGGCCGGCGCACTCCTCGGTCCGGTCCTCGGGGGCCTGTTGACGGCGGTCCTCGAGTGGCGGTGGATCTTCTGGGTCAATGTTCCGCTGTGCGGTGTCGCACTGCTCATGGGGTGGCGGTGGATTCCCCGCAGCCAAGGTAGGGCCGCGCAGCTTGATCTGCTGGGGGCGGTGACGAGCACGGCTGGACTCGGGGTTCTCGTCTGGGTGCTGCTCGCCTGGCGTGACATCTCGGCACCCGCGATCGCTGCCGCAGTCGCCGTCGCGGCAGCGCTGCTGGTCGTCTTCGCGTTCCACGAGCGGCGGATGGGCCCTGCGGCCCTGGCGCCATTGGGACTCTACCGCTCGCCCGGATACCGGGCGGCGAGCGTTGCGATGGCGGCTCTGGGCACGGCCTTCATCGCGATGGCGCTACCGGCGATGCTGTACTTGCAGGAGGTGAGGGGCCTCGGGCCGATGGAGGCAGCCTTGGTGATGGCCCCGGACGCTGTTGTGGCAGCCGTGCTGTCCCCCACCGCCGGCCGATGGGTGGACCGGGTGGGACCACGCCGTCCGGCGACCCTGGGGATGGCGTTGCTGGCGGCAAGTCTGCTGCTGATCGGACTTGTGGTCGTCCTGGAAGTCAACCCGTGGTGGATGACGCTCGGGGCAGCGGTGCTCGGTGTCGCGAATGCCGTGGCCTGGTCGCCTCTGTCGGTTGCCGCGATGGCATCTGTGGATGCGGCGGCGGCCGGCGCGGCCTCGGGAATGTTCAGCGCCGTCCGGCAGGTGGCGGCGGTGACGGGCGTCGCGGTGACGGGCGCGGTCCTGGCCGGCCTGGCATCGTCTCCGACGCTGGCCTTCAGCGTGGTGTTCGCGGTCCTGGCTGTCGTAGCGATCGTCGGCGTCATCGCCGCGACCGGACTGCCCTTGACATCGACCGATGACGTGCGGTGAGTAGGCGTCGTCGGCGGATCAGCCGACGCGTGCCGTGTTGAGGCCGGACGGTGCCGGCCGAGGCTGACGTGCTAATCAGAGTCGCGGGAGGCGGCAAGCGGTAGCGATGCCAGTTCATCGATGGTGGCGGAGCGCACGTGGATGTTGTCCGGGGGCATCCATTGGCCCGTTGAGGTGTCCTCCGCCAGTATCCAAAGTCTGAAGCCGCCGTCTACGAAGGTCAGCCCGTCGACGGTGGGTTCCTGGCCGGCGGAGCAGTCCCGACATCGCTGCACCGACACCCACAGGAGTGTCGGTCCCCGCATGTCGACCTCGAGTATCGTCCCGTCACCCCGTGCAGCGACCACCGTGTAGCCGGGGATCACCGGCAGCACCTGCGGCGCCGACGCGTACGTGGCCTCGCGCCACCGGTGTTGTGAGGCGTCGTCGTAGGCGATCATCAGCGGTGCGGCCGCGACGACGACCACGCCTGCGAGCAGGCGGGCTGTTCGGGGCGTCCCGGTGGCGCACCAGACAGCGGCCCCGCCGTACATCGCCACGACGACCAGTGCCCAACCCCGTCGTTGTTCGGAGATCGATGCGGTCGGCCCGCTCGTCAGCGCGCCGATCAGCAGCACGCCCCACATGGCGAAGGGTGCGCCGACCACCCACCACCAGCGACGCCGCTGCGCCTTGCCGCTGCCGACGTGCCACACCGCAAACCACCCGGCTACAGCAAGGCCGGCCACGATCATCGGGCCCCACACGAGGAACACGAGAACGCCGCCGACCCCGTCCATGGCCGACACGTCTGCCGCGTTGGCGTAGACGGTCACAACCATCGGCATTGCCGCGCCGACTCCGATCAATCCCGACCGCCACCACCTAATGACCGGCGCCGTGGCCTCATGATCCATGGCGCCAGCCTGCCAGCCGGCATCCGACCGCGCGACGGTCAGCACGACACCTTCACAACATCACCACCCGGAAGAGCGTCAGCGCTTCCAGGGGAGGAAGCCGCGCTTGCTCGGGGGCGGGAGCTGGGGCAGCGACGCGACGAGGAAGACCGTCCCGCCGATGACGTTGCCGGGGACCGGGTCGGGCGTGTCGGCGGCCGCGGGCAGGCACACGTCGGTCTCGAAGACGCCGCAGTGTACGCGGGCGGTGATGAACTGCTGCCCGGTCGCCTCGACGGTCTTGCGGGCCGCGTGCAGGACCGTGCCGTTCAGGCGGGCGTAGGCCTCGGCGTTCTCGGGGGCGCCGAAGACGCCGTACGAGATGAACGAGTTCGCCGCCATGCGGGGCGGCCACGGCCAGCCGTTCTCGACGTAGTGGGCGGGCGGCTCGTCCGGGTCGTCGGAGGAGCGCGGGCTCAGCAGGCTGTCGTCGGACGCGGCGAACGCGGCGGCGTCGGCGTGGACGGCCACATCGACGCCCAGGGCGACGACGGTCGCCAGGCCGCCCGACGGTGCCGTCGGCAGGAGCCGTCGCTGTTCGAACTCGGCGGCGAGCATCCCGACCTTCTCGCCGGACTCGTCGACGACGTCGGCGATTGTGACCTCGTCGTTGGCGTTGTGGACGTCGGCGAGCAGCGGGGCGGGTGTGCCGGCGTAGGACGGCAGGAACTCCACCAGATGCCGGCCCCTCGTGGCGACGACGATGCGCGCCCCGCTCGGGTCCTGCCACCGGTGGACAGTCAGGTCGCCGTCGCGCCCCAGCACGTCGGCGGTGCGCAGCGCGTCGGCGATGAAGCGCTGGAAGTCGTCGCGGTCGTCGAAGCCGAGACCGACGCATTCGAGGTTCGATGCCACCCGCGAACGGTAATGGTCATGGCCGCCGGCACGCACGCCGGTTTCAGCTGAACGCCGGGCCGTCGTCCTCGTCGGCCGGCGGCGGGGGTGGCGCGGCGACGCGGAGGGAGGCGGCGACGGCGTCGAACACCGCGACGAGCTCCTCCAGGTGCCGGACCGCGGGCGTGCGGAACACCAGCGTCCACGCGTCACCGGTCGGTGGGGTGACGGTGTACTCGGCGACGACCTCCGCCAGGGGGCCGAGCGGGCTCGCGGCACGGACCAGGCGCAGCGCCCGCTCCGTGGCACCGGCCGGCGACCGGAGCCGATCCCGTGGTCCTTGCAGCTCCGTTTCGGCGGGGTCGCTGCGGTACCACCGCTGCGGCGCGACCAGAACAGAAGCGCTGACCAGCTGGCCGGCGCCGGGGTCGGCTGCGGCGCCGAAGCCGGCGAGGACCGCGCCCGCCGCCGCGGACACCCGCGCGACCTGCCGCCACTGCTCGGCGACCTCGGCCCGCAGCTGCGGCGCGGCGTCGTCGGGCAGCTGGGCCAGCAGGAGGGCGGTCACCTGCGCGTCGAGGTCGTCGGCGGCGGTGCGCAGCACGGTCCAGCCGGGCGGCAGGTCGACGCTGACCGGCGGCGCCGCCCACGTGCTCCAGCCGGTCACGGCTGCCCGCTCAGGATCTGCTGGCGGAACTCGCGCACGGTGTTGCCGGTGTCGGCGGTGACGACCGCGCCGGACACCAGCTGCGTGACGTCGGACGGCCGCCACTGCTCCAGCAGCGTCATCGGCCGGTAGTGCTGGGCGAGGTCGACCAGCGGCCGGGTCACCGAAGCGTCGATGATGCCGCCCTGCGCGGACCGGATCGGGTGCACCGTGTCGAACACCGCCGAGCGGAACGCGACGCCCGCCGACGAGTCGGCGCGGGCGGCGCCGGCGAGCGCGGCGAACAGGTCCGCGTCGCCGGCCGCGTTCGTCAGGATGCCGCGGGCCCCGGCGCGCTCCGCCTGTGCTGCGACGCGTTCGGCCTGCCCTGCCGCGGCGGTGAAGACGGAAGCCTGCTTGGCCGCCGCGAAGGCGCCCTTCGCCGCGCCGCCCGCGCCGCCGAGCGCCAGGCCGCCCGCGTCGACGAGCAGCTCCTTGCCGGACTTGTGGCCGCCGGCGAACAGCAGCGCGTCGGACACCACCAGCAGCGCCGAGGTGGCCAGCGCCGCGGTCGCGAACACCTGCCCGGCGAACGGGATCCAGCAGGTCAGCAGCGCCGCCATGCCCAGCAGCGCGCTCGCCTTCTCCAGCACGTGGTTGGCGGCGAGGAGGTCCTTGGTGAGCTCATCGGACACGTGCTGCCAGAACCCGTGCGCGAACTGCCCGACGGCATCGGTCGCGGCCTCCACGTCGTGCGCGCAGGCGCGGGCTTCGGCGCGGGCGCGCGCCTCCAGGCGGTCCCTGGCGTGCTGGAGCGCGGCCAGCGCCGGCGACGGGTGCCCGTCGGCGGGTGGCAGCGCGTGCGCCTTCGCCACGATCGCGGCCGCCTCCGCCTGGGCGTGCTGGAGGCTGGTCAGCCAGCGCTGCAACGCGTCGGCGGCGCCGTCGTAGGCGGAGTGCGCGGTGTTGAGCCGGGTCAGCAGCTGCGTGCGCCGCGCGGTGAAGGCGGACGCGGCGGCGCCGGTCCACACCGTACCGTCGGCGCCGACCGCTCTGATGAGGGCCGTGGCGTCGCCGATCCGGTCGACGGCGTCGCGCAGCTGCAGGACCAGCCGACGCACCGCGGCCGGGTCGCCGGGGGCCGGGTCGCCGCCGCGCAGCAGGCTGCTCGTCCGCGCGGTCACTGGAACGTCCTCATGAGCGCCCGGTCGACCTCGTCGTAGGCGTGCGCGGCCTGCCGCAGCCCGTCGACGAGGGCGTGGCTCTCCTCGACGATGTCGGCGATCAGGTCGACGCCGCGGCGGCCGAGCCGGTCCAGGGCGCCGTCGACGACGTCGGGCACCGCGTGCCGCGGCAGCGCGGTCAGCTGGCGGGTGAGGGCGGTCAGGGCGGTGGTGGCGGCGTCGAGCTGGTCGGCGCAGCCACGCATCGCGGTGGTGTCGTAGGAGGCTCGCACGGCCGGCTCAGCCGCCGAAGGCCTTGGCGATCGAGCTCTCGGTGCTCTCGTACGCGGTGCCCGCCTGACCGAGCGCCTGCCCCATCGCGTCGAGGGTCTCCTGCAGCGGCACGACCGCCTTCTCCCACTGGGTGCGGGTGTTCTGGAAGGCCTGCGCGCCGGGGCCGGTCCAGACCGCGGCGAGCTGGCTGGCGGCGGCGCGCAGGTTCGCGACGGCCTGCTCCAGGTCGGCGGCGCGCTGCCTGGTGAGCGCGGCGTGGTTGGCGATCTCGGCCGTGTCGAACGTTCCGGCTGGCATCGGGGTCACTGCCTTTCGTCGAAGAGTGGTTACCGTAGCCCCGGCCCGCGGGCCCGATCATCGGACCCGCGGCCGGACTTCCCCCGTCCGAAGAGGGGGGTCAGAAGAACAGGAACCGGATCCGGCCGCCGCGGAAGATGTACCGCGCGTACAGGCCGGTGAGGACGGCGATGACGAGGGCGCCCAGGCCGGGGCCGCTGTTGCCGCCGGAGAAGCTGCTGAAGGCGAAGATGACCGCGCCGAGCGTCACCGCGCTCCAGAAGCCGCCGAAGATGACCCGGCCGATGATGTCGCCGGCGCCGGGCCGGGTGCGGGGTGCGTCGCTCATCACCGGTCACCGTCCCCGGTGCTGCCCTTGCCGAACTTCGCGACCAGCAGGTACAGCACCGCCGCGAACGGGATGACGAAGATGACGACCGGGAACGTCCAGGTGCCGCTGTCCTGGCCGGCGACGTAGAAGCCGTAGCCGGCGAACGCGATCCCGCCCAGCGCCGACCAGGCCCGGTCCTTGGCCTTCATCGACGGCACCAGCGCCAGCCCGATCAGGACGATCCCGGACAGGACCGAGAACACTTCGTATGCGCTCCAATGCATGGCGTGCTCCTACTCCGAGGTGTCGCCGCGTGGGTCGGGCGCCGGGCTCCCCTCCTGACGGACCAGCCCGGCGCCCCAAGCGGCGTTGCCCGATCAGGTCACCACGCGGTCACACGCCGGCACGAGACTGCTGTGCAGCAGTCTCGTGCGCCCGCCGCGGACCGGGCACGCTGTGTCCCGTGATCCAGCCTCGTTCAGCGGGCGTCGCCGGCGGGCTCCAGGTAGCCGGCGCGGACCAGCACGTACAGGTACTCCGGGTCGGTGAGCGAGCCGGTGCGGGCCAGGCCGAGCGCGACCGCCTTCTTGCGCACCTCCTCCAGCCGCCGCTGCACCGTCTCGGTCTTCAGCCCGAGCCGGGTGCCGACCTGCTTGAGCTGCAGCGGGGTCGCCGGCACCAGCGGCGGCCAGGCGAGCAGCTCGGCGAACAGCTCCCGCACCGCCTGCTCCTGCGGCCAGGTCAGCGGCCTCGGCTGGTCCGCGGTCTCGGTCAGCGACGTGCCGGGCACCGGCACGGGCCGCGGCACCCGCAGCGCGTCGTCGGTCAGCAGCACCCAGTGCTGCAGCTCCGGCCGGCCGGCGACGCGCAACGCGACCCGTGGCCACACGTGCACGCTGCTCGCCGGGGCGAGCCCGGGCGGCTGGCCCCACGGGTGGACGACGACACCGTTGCGGTTGGTGACGTCGACCCGCCAGCCGGACCCCGTCCGGGTGACCTCCACCGCCCGCCGCGACACCTTCGGGTCGGCTGGCTCGACGCCGAGCGCCAGGTCGCCCTCCCGGCCGACGAGCACCGCCTCGCCGGGGGTGACGGGGCGGGGCGGGCCGCTGTGCAGCACGCCGTCGCGGTCGCGGCACAGCACCTGGATCGCAGCGGTCATGCCGAGCACTCTGACAAACCGGCCAGGTGCGCGACTGGGCCGGTCGGTCATCGATTGCGATCCGGATGTGCCTTTGCAGTAGGACAAGCGCATGAAACGGTGTCTGACGCTGACCACAGAAGCCCCTGGGGAGTTGCACAATGACCGATGACGACCGGTTCTGGGTCGGACCGCAGTCGGCGCCGGAGACGTACCAGCTGATCAGCTGTCTCGGCGGCGGCGCCGAGGGCGAGGTCTGGACCGCGATCCTGCCGCTGTCGGCCGAGGGCCGCCGGAACGTCGCGGTGAAGATCCTCCCCGCGGGCGTCCCTGGTCAGAACTACAGCCAGGACTCCGAGGAGGACTGGGTCCGGCACGGTCACCTGCTGCGCAGCATCAGCCACCCCGGGCTGGTCCGGGTCCTGGAGGTGTTCACCGGTCCGCCGCGGCACCGCGCCGGGACCGCACCGGCGGGCGCCATGCGGTACGTCGTCATGGACCACATCGAGGGCGTCACCATGCGCGAGTGGCTCGACGAGCACCCGGACGCGAGCGTGTCGGCCCGGCTGCGGACGCTGACCACCGTCGCCTCCGCCCTCGACGAGATGCACTCCGGCGCGCAGACGGCGGTGCCGGTCGCGCACGGCGACGTCAAGCCCAGCAACATCGTGATCCGCCCGGACGGGTCCACGGTACTGGTCGACCTCGGCCTGACCCGCCTCACCGACGGCGGCGGCAGGGTCGGGCGGAGCCGCCCGTACGCGGCGCCGGAGCTCTTCGGCCCGGACGGGCGCACGTCGCCGGCGGCGGACCGGTTCGCGTTCGCCGCGACCGTCGTGCACACCATCCTCGGCGAGCCCCCACCGGTCGGCCCGCACGGTGGCCCCGACCTGGCCGCGGTCGACCAGCGGCTGCGCACCAACCCGATCAGCGCCCGCCGGCCCGCCCTGGTCAACCAGCTCATGCAGGCCCTGGCCGCGCCGCCCACGCACCGCCCGCCGAACCTGCGGGTCTGGCTCGGCTCGCTCACCGACACCCTGTCGCAGGTCACCGAGTCCGGCGGCGGGCTGGGCATGCTGCCGCCGACGTTCGCGGCCGCGGACCAGACCGCGACCGGCACGTTCATGCCGCCGCCGATGGCCGGCGTGTCGCCGCTGCGCGCGCCCGTGCCCGCCCCGACCGGCGGCGGTGGCCGCCGGCGCACGGTCGTCATCGCCGTCGCGGCGGCCGCGGTCGTGCTCGCCCTGGCCGGCGGTGCCGTCGCCTACGGGATGAGCGGCGGCGACGACCCGTCCGACAACTCGGCGAAGGGCACCGCGACCGCCACGACTGCCGGCGCGGCGAACCCGGCACCGACGACGGCGGCCGCCCCGCCGAGCCCGACCGACACCAAGGCGGCGCTCACCGACGAGGCGTCGTCGCCCGCGTCCGCCTCGGCGGACCCGTCGGTGTCGCCCAGCTTCAACGAGGGCGCCGCCTTCGGCCTGCGGCTGTCCGGCAACGCCGCATACGAGGCCGGCTTCATCGCCGGCCGCACCGACATGTACTACACCGCCACCGACATCGACATCAACGGCAAGAAGTCGGTGAGCGGCTGGTCCAGCGGCTTCAGCTGCTGCAACAACGGCACGACCAGGGTCGTCGAGGCGACGATCGACATCAACCTGTCCCGCAAGTACACGACCCTGACCGGCATCGTCGGCATCGAGGACCACGGCAAGCCGAACGTCCCGATCCGGGTCCAGGTCTTCGCCGACAACACGTCCGTGTTCGACAAGCAGGTCACCCTCGGCCACCCGGAGGACCTGAAGGTCACCGTCACCGGCTGCCTGCGGCTGCGGGTCGTGTTCACCGGCCAGATGTACCAGGCCCAGGCCGTCGTCGGCGACCCGAAGGTCTTCGAGTCCTGACCTGCCCGGCAGGGGGGCGGCGCTCACCGGTGAGCGCCGTCCCCTGTGCCCGTGTCCCCGGGTTCAGCTGGCGGCCGGCAGGTTGTCCGGTGACCGGTTGCCCAGGTAGACCGCCGTGCCCTCGGGCGGCTGCTCGTCCGGCGCCGCCAGTGGCGGTTGACTCGGTGATCTTCAGCGGTCAGAGTCTCCTCGTGCGGTTCGAGACGCTGCGGTGGAAACTGCCGGTCACATCGATGCATGGGTACGGAGCGAACCTGGTCCGGGTGCCCGGCACGGCGAGCGTCCTGTCCACGCTGCCGGGCGGGAAGCTGTACCAATGCGACGCCTTCACCGGCAGCGTCCGGGTCGGCAAGGCCGTCTCCGGTGACCTGCGCGCGGTCGTCTTCGACGGCGACAGCGGCCACCAGGACGGCGCGTGGGCCCTGGCCACGTTCGGTCTCTGCCGGATCAGTCTGGCCTCACTGTCGCGGACATCCGCGAACCTCCGCAAGGGTTTGGGCACGTACCAGGGCCGCATGGTGGCGCTGTCCGGCGATGCACTCGGGATCTCCGGATTCCTCGGCAGATCGATGAAGCTGGTGTCCCGGGTGGACGGCGCGGTGCTCAAGACGGTCAGGATGGGTGCGCCGGCGCTCGTGTACCGGCTGCCCGACGGCCGGCAACGCGGCTGGTCCTTGTACCACGCGGTGGTGTCCGATCTCGACGTGGCGGCCGCACGCTGCGTCGCCCGGCACAGCATGGCGCATGGCGCGGCTCCCGCTCTGGTCGGCGACGAGGTCGTGGCGTTGTGCGGGGTCCGGGAGGACGATGCCCGCGCGCCGAACGTGTGGGACGTGAAGCCGACGCAGCTCGTGGCGTTCGACGCGTACACGCTGCAGCCGTTGCGGCAAGCGGCCATCGGCGCGGACGCGGTCGAGGTGCTGGGCGCGGACAGCGCGGGCAGGATCGTGGTGGGCCGCCGCGGCGGCGTGACGGTGCATCAGCCGGACACCTTCGCGGTCGAAGGCACCTACGAGCACCACGCACCGCTCGGCGACGCGCTCCTGCTCGGCGAGCACAACAGTGTGGTGCTGCGCGGCCCGGTCACCGCCGGCAACGGCCTCACCGTCGTCAGGTGGTCCTGAGGCCGTCGCCTGCCGTGTCAGAACTGAGCGCCGCCGGGTTGTCCATGAGAGCCCGGATCACGATGCGGGCCCTCATACACGTGACGCCGGCGGCGGAGCCTCAAGCAAGAGTTGCTCAAGCGTCCCGGCGCGACCGTGACAGACGGCGCCGGTCGATGCCGACAATGAGAGCACGACATCGGTCACGGGGGTGGGCGAGTGGGGACGATCGTTGCGGCCGGCGGGACGTGGGGTGTCTCGGGACCGGTGTTTCTCTGGCTGTTCCACATGGCGGGGGTGCTCGCCGTTGGCGTGCCGCTGCTGTGGCGGTGGCTGCGGACGCGGCGGCTGGAGCGGCCGGACACCGCGGGGCTCACCGCCGAGCAGCTCGCGATGGTGAACGCACAACGGCCGGGCGCCGTCGACGCCGGGCTCGCCGCGCTGCGGGCCCGGGGTGCGGTCGAGGCGGCCGGTGGTGTGGTGTCGCGGAGCGCGGCGTCCGGCGGTGACGACGCGTTGCCGGCCGGTGCGACGCCGCTGGAGCGGGCGCTGTTCGCGGCGGTCCGGGTCCCGACGCCGGCCCGTGAGCTGCAACTCGTCGCGGTGGTCGCGGCGGCACTCGACGCGGTCGACGCCGACCTGCGCCGGCGAGGGTTGCGCGCCGACCGCGCACGGGAGCGCCGGCTCGCGATCCGCGGCTGGGTGCCGCTGGGCGCGCTGCTCGTCCTCGGCGCGGTCCGGCTGGTCGCCGGGCTGGTCAACCACCGGCCGGTCGACTTCCTGGTCCTCTCGCTCATCGCGTACGGCGCGGTCCTGCTCATGGTCGTGCACCTCGACGAGCCGCGGGCGCGGGACGCCTCGTCGATCTGGGCGGACGCCCGGCACGACCACCGGCATCTGGCACCGCAGCTCGACCCGTCCTGGACCACCTACGGTCCGGCGGGCGCGGCCATGGCCGTGGCCCTGTGGGGCGACAGCGCGCTGCGCGCCGGCGACCCGGCCTTCGCCGCCGGCCTGCGCCCGCACCCCGCCCCTCCGCCGCGCCGGGCGCCCGCATCGCACGCCCGGCGCGGCACCTCGTCCTCCAAAGGCAGCACCGAGATGCCCCGCTCCACCAACAGCTGCGGCTCGTCGTCGTGCGGCAGCGGCTCATCATGCGGTGGAGGCGGCGGCAGCAGCAGCGGTTGCGGCGGCTGAGCTGCGACGGCCGCCGCCGGGCGGGCGACCCGGCGGCGGTGGTCACCGGTCAGCCGCGTACAGCGGCCTCCCCAATCACCAGGAACGTGAAGCCCGTGGTCGTCGGGCGGCGCAGCGAGACGTCGCTCTTGATCCGGAGCGACACCTCGGACCTGGTGAGGCCGAGGTGCTCGGCGATGAGCCGGTCCGGACGTACCGGGACCGGGTCGGCGAACGTGACCTCCACCTGGACCGGCCACGTCACGTCCGGGCGGGCCGGCGGGGCGTCCAGCCGCCAGGCGTCCCGCCAGTCCAGGGCGAACCGGTTGCGCCGGGCGAGCAGCGGATCCAGCAGCGTGGCGGCCACCAGGTCCGGATCGTTGATGTGGAACCCGTCGAGCCGGGCAGGGTCGACGGATCTGACCGGCGTCCGCTCGTGCACGGTGAGCTTGCTCGTGCGGTCGCAGGACACGCACCGCACCAGGAGCCACACGTCCAGCAGCTTGCCGTTGGCGTTGACGCGGAACCTGCCCTCGCCGGTGGTGGCGGACTCCGAACGGCAGTCCAGGCACCGCAGCGACAGCAGCGGCAGCCTGGTCCGGCGGACGGTCCAGGACAGCACGGTATGAGGTTGTGAAGACATGGTGATCTCTCTGAAGACCTGACCCGGGGCCGGAAGCGCGGCCCCGAACGCTGCATGTCCGGGCGCACGAGGGCAGCCCGGCAGGACCGACGGGCAACGTCGGCCTGGAGGTGAGCGGGAAGAGCGTCAGGTCTACAGAGCGGGCGGGGTCATGCGGTTCGTCCTCTGTCCTCACGGGTGGCAGGGCCACCGGCAACCTACGGGCAGCCGCGACGAGGGCTCAAACGGATTTTCCGCGCGCACGCGGAGGCCGGCTCCGCCGTGGGGCGGAGCCGGCCTTGGTTCCGGTGGGGTCAGGAGGCCGTGCAGCTCACCGAGGACGGGGCGGTGCCGCCGGCGGTGAAGCCGTATGTGGTGGTCGCGTTCGCGCCGAGGGAGCCGTTGTAGGTCTCGTTGCGCACGGTCACCGGCGAGGTCGCGGTGACCCGGCCGTTCCACAGGTTGCTGATCGTGGCGCTGCCGCCGGACCAGGTGGTGCTCCAGCTGGAGATGCCGGACGTGCCGGTGTTGCGCACCGTCACCTCGCCCTGGAAGCCGCCCTGCCAGCTGTTGGTCGTCCGGTACGTGGCGGAGCAGCCGGCGGTACCGCCGCCACCGCCACCGCCGCCCCCACCGCCACCGCCGTTGATGGAGGCGGAGAACGCGGTGACGGCGAGGCCCTGACCACCGATCCACGGCTCGAAGCCGGCCTGCATGCTCGTCAGGTACCACGAGGTGGTCGCCTTGCCCCGGCTGATGACGTCGTTGATGAACGCCTTCGCGTCGAAGCTCCAGCTGCTGATCGGCGACGGCGCGACGTAGGACACCACGTCGTTGCCGCCGTTGTTGCCCTGCCAGACCTCCCAGGTGCGGCCGGCGATGGACGCGCTGCCGACGCGGCTGCCGACCGGCTGGATCGAGCCCTGGCGGTTGAACCAGATCATGATCTCGGTCGCGTTGACGCCGTTGGTCTTCGGGGTCGGGTCCATCCAGATGTCGTACGCCGCGTCGTACGTGCCGCCGACGTAGCTGTACGAGATGCTGGTCTGCGCGGAGCTGATCGCGCTGATCTGCATCGGCAGGTTGGTGCCCGGCGAGCAGTTGCTGTAGTGGCAGCCGACGTAGATGGCGGGGTAGGACGCCGGTGCCCCGTTGGTGGGCTTGTTCGCGTTGATCTGCGAGATCGAGAAGCCCGTGCTCGTCACGTTGATGCACTGGGTCGCGCTGTTGCCCCAGTTGTTGTTCATGACCACGTACCGGCCGCCGATCGTCGTGGACCCGTAGGTCTCACAGATCTGCGTGTCGGCGAGGGCCGGCTGGGCGGAACCCACCAGCGCCACCATGCCTGCTGCGGCGAGCAGACCGGTCGCGGCGGCGGCGCGCAGCGTGTTTCTCATGCTGCCTCCTTGCCTGCGTCGATGGAGCGACGGGAACGCTCCTGCATGCGGACGCTAGGCAGCCTTCCGCCGACTCGCGAAACAACGGCCCGACATTTATCGTCGTCGCTGCTCAGCAGGGTCGGCGGGTGGTGAAAGGTACATCGCCAGCAGCACGGATTTCGGGCCTGGCGCCCGCGCGCCCACCTTCGACACGGCTCCTGCACAGACATTGATCAATGCCCGCATTTGCGGCCTTCGTTCCATGGACGGTGCGCGATCCACCCCCAAGTGGATCTCTGAAATGTAGGTGGATCGCGCAGCGTCGATTCCCCAAAAGGTACATTCCGGGGCATTGACCAACGTCTGCGCGGGGAGGCCGAGGGGCCGAGAAGCCGAGGGGCCGAAGAGCCGAGGGCCCAGGCCCGACAGGTAGCCGGTCCTGTCGATCACCGGACCCAGATGACGGCGGGGTGGCGAGGGTCGGGCCGGCTCGGCAGATAGGACACGTCCTGAGCGGGCAGCATCGCCCGCGCTCCTCAGCGGCATCGAGGTGCGTCACCGTCACCGAGCCGCTTCCCACCGGGGGGCGCCCGCGCAACAATGCGGATCATGAACGACTTTCCGAGACGTCGAGCGCGGCAGCAGCGTGTGCCGCGGGGCGGGGGCCGCGGTGTTGATCAGGCAGGGAACCGCGCCCTACGGGTGGGGTCTGCTGGTCGTGTCGGACGCCGGCTGCACGTTCGAGAGCCTGCCCGAGCAGCTGCCCGCCGGGTGGCAGTTCGTCGCCGGGGGTGACGTGGTCGTGTTCAGTGTCGAGCACATGCAGTTCGCCGACGTGACGGTCCGGGTCTGGCGGGACCGGCTCGGTCACGGCGACGGCCGGGCACCGGTCGCCTCCGTGGCGCTCGCGGTGGCGTCCGGCCGGCTGGTCGTCGGGGACGTCGGGGAGAGCCCGGAGGTCACGATGCACGTCGAGCTGGAGCCGGGCACGTACATCATCGATGCCTACTTCGACGTCCCGCTCGGGCCGGAGTCGGTCGATCTGGTGGTGCGCCCGGCCTGAGACCAAGCACGCGACGCCCCGGTCGTCGGACCGGGGCGTCGCGGCTTCCGCGGGAGGTCGTCAGCTGACCGTGACGGCGGTGTCGTCGATGACGAAGGACGTCTGCAGCGACGAGTCCTCCGTGCCGTTGAACTTGATGGTGACGGTCTGGCCGGCGAAGGCGTTCAGGCTGTACGTGCGCAGGACGTACCCGGAGGCCTTGTTCAGGTTGGACAGCGTGCCGAGGGTGGTCGAGCCGGCCGTGATGGTCAGCTTGTCGTACGCCGTCGTGGTGGTCGTCTCGGCGGAGTCGATGTGCGTGTAGAAGGTCAGGGTCGCCGAGCATCCCGCCGGGATGGTGACCGCCTGGGAGATGGACTCGGTGTGGGTGGAGCCGTAGCCGAGCAGCCAGGCGGAGTACGTGCCGGTGCGGGCGGGCTGGCCCTGCGAGGCCCACTGGCCGATGGCGCCGCTGGTGCCGGTCCACGAGGTGGCGCCGGACTCGAAGCCGGGGTTGAGCAGCTTCTGGCCGCTGCACGTGCCGCCGGTCGGCGGGGGCGTGGTGGGCGGCGGGGTGGTGGAGCCGCCGACCGAGGTCTGCCAGATGGTCGCGGCCACGCCGTCGGCGGCGCGGTTCAGGACCGTGGCGTTGATGTTGCTGGTGGTGTCGCAGGACTGGTGGTAGCAGGAGTCGTAGGCGCTGTTGGCGGTGCCGCCCCACTTCGCGGCCTGCGCGGAGGTCTTGCGGGCGCTGGCGCCGGCGGCGTAGCCGGAGGTCGGAATGCCGACGCGCTCGAAGGAGTAGTCGTCGGAGCGGCCGGCGCCCTCGGTGTTCTCCTCCGGCTGCAGGCCGAGGGAGTCCCAGTACGCCTTCATCGGCGCCGCGGCGGCGGAGGTGATGTGGTTGATGAAGTAGCCGCCGTTGGGCGAGCCGATCATGTCGAAGTTGTAGTACGCCTTGATCTGCGAGCGCTGGGTCGTGGTGAGGGCGTTGGCGTAGAAGGCGGAGCCCTGCAGGCCCTGCTCCTCGCCGGCCCACCAGGCGAAGCGGACGTGCCGGCTCATGGTCGGGTTCTGCTGGGCGAGGACCAGCGCGTTCTCCAGCAGCGTCGCCGAGCCGGAGCCGTTGTCGTTGATGCCCGGGCCGGCCGCGACGCTGTCGAGGTGGGCGCCGAACATGGTGATCTGGTCGCTCGGGCCGCCCGGCCAGTCGGCGATGAGGTTGTTCGCCCGGTACGTGCAGCTGGTGCACGTCTGCTCGGCCACCGTGTATCCGGCGGCCTGCAGCTTGCCCTTGATGTAGGCGACGGACGCGGTGTAGCCGGCGGTGCCGCTGCGGCGCGTCCCGCCGTTGCTGGACGCGATGGAGCCCAGCTGGGTCAGGTGCGCCTGCACGTTCGCCACGGCGATGTCCGGCGCCGCGGCAAGCGCGGGCGTGACACCGGCCGACGGCGCGGCGAAGGCCGGGATCGCCAGGCCCGCGCCGACGAGCAGGAGTGCGGCGGACGCGGTCAGGGTCAGCGCCGCTGAACGGGGTCTCATCAAAGAGCTCCTCGATCGGAGTAGGGGTTGCGCGAGATTCGCATACTTCGATCCGACGTCACAAGTGATCGAGGGCATACCAGCCTGGACATACCAGCGGTGGGTGCCCGCCGCAGCCGGGCACCCACCTGTCAGGAGCCAGGGTCAGCAGGCCCCGGCGTCGGTCCAGACCGCCCACGAGCCGGGCGCGCCCGGCTCGGCACCGGTCGAGTACCAGGTGCTGTTCCACAGGCGGCCGTTGTAGGACACGCGGTCACCCGGGACGTACGGGGTCGTGGCGCTCCACGTCGGCACGCCCGAGCAGCCGCCGCCACCGCCGGTGACGGTCAGCGTGTACGTGGCGGTCCGGTCCACCGACGCGCCGTCGCCGAGCACGGTGAGCGTGTAGGTGCCCGCCGGCGTCGCCGCGGTGGTGCTGATCGTCAGCGTCGACGCGCCGCCGGACTGCACCGTCGCCGGGTCGAACGCCGCGGTGGCGCCCGCCGGCAGCCCGCTGACCGACAGCGCGACGGCCTGCGGGTTGCCCGACGTGGTCTGCGTGCCGACCGTCACCGTCGTGGACCCGCCGGGCGGCACCGAACCCGAGGCCGGGTTCAGCGACAGCGAGAACGTGTCCTGCCCGCCGCCGTCGACGGTGAGCGTGAACGTCGCCGTCCGGTCGGCCGCGGTCCCGTCGCCGAGGACCGTCACCGTGTAGGTGCCCGCGGGAGTCGACGCGGTGGTGCTGATGCGCAGCGTCGACGTGGAGCCCGCCGGTACCGACGCCGGAGTGAACACCGCGGTGGCACCGGCCGGCAGCCCGGACGCCGACAGCGCCACGGTCTGCGCCGAGCCGGACGTCACCTGCGTGGCCACCGTCGTGGTCACCGACCCGCCGGGCGTCACCGAACCGGAGGTGGGGCTCAGCGACAGGCTGAAGTCGTCGGACGACTGGCCGCCGACCGCCTGGTTCCACACCGCGTAGGCCACCGCGTCGGCGCTGCGGTCCAGCGGTACATCGGCGACGTTGCTGATCGTGTCGCACGAGCTGTGGTAGCAGGAGTCGTAGGCCGCACCGGCCGTGCCGCCCCACTTCTGCGCCTGGGCCGTGGTCTTGGTGGCCGAGGCGCCCGCGGCGATGCCGCTGGAGGCGATGCCGGCGTTGCGGAACGAGGCGTCGTCGGAGCGGTTGGCGCCCTCGACGTTCTCCTCGGTCTGCACGCCGATCGAGTCGTAGTAGGCCTTCAGCGGCTGCGCCGCCGTGGTGGTGATGTTGTTGATGAAGTAGCCGGCGTTACGGGAGCCGACCATGTCGAAGTTCCAGTACGCGCGGATCTTCGCGCGTTCGGTCGCCGGGAGCTGGTTGACGTAGAAGGCGGAGCCGCGCAGGCCCTGCTCCTCGTCGGACCACCAGCCGAAGCGGACGCGCTTGGTCATCGTCGGGTTCTGCTGCGCCAGGGCCAGGGCGACCTCGAGCAGCACCGCCGAGCCGGAGCCGTTGTCGTTGATGCCGGGACCCGCCGCCACTCCGTCGAGGTGCGCGCCGAGCATGAGCACCTGGTTGGCGTCACCGCCGCGCCACTCGGCGATGAGGTTCACCGAGCCGGTCGTGCACGACGTGCAGGTCTGCCGGGTCACGGTGTAGCCCGCCGCCTGGAGCCGCTGCTCGACGTACTGCAGCGAGGCGGTGTAGCCGGCGCGGCCGGAGTACCGGTTGCCGCCGTTGTTCGTGGCGATCGTCTGGAACTGGGTGAGGTGCGCCCGCACGTTGCCGACGCTGATGTCCGGGGCGGTGCCCGGGTTGCCGCCACCGGTGACGGTGAGGCCGAGCGTCGCCGCCCGGTCGGCGCTGACTCCGTCGCCGAGGATCGTCACGGTGTAGGACCCTGCCGGCGTGCTCGCCGCCGTGCTGATCCGCAGGCTCGACGTGCCGCCCGACTGGACGGTCGCCGGGGTGAACGTGGCGGACGCGCCGGCCGGCAGGCCGCTCGCGGACAGTGCCACGCTCTGCGCGCTGCCGGAGGTGACCGCCGTGCTCACGGTGACCGTGGCGGCCTGGCCGGCGGTGACGCTGGTCGAGGTCGGGCTGACCGTGACCGAGAAGTCGTTGCCGCCGCCGGTCGGGCACGCCGGCTCACCGGACTGGGCGTTGACGCTGATCGCGCTCCACGCCGCCTTGACCGTCGCGCACTCGGCGTTGCTGTTCGGGTACAGCTCGACCGCGGCGCGGACGGTCGCCAGCCGGGCGGCGGCGTGGTTCCAGGCCGAGGTCTTGCGGTTGAGCCCGCCGAGGAAGATCCGGCCGGCCTTCTGGATGCCGATGCCCGTCACGGTCGTGTTGTTGCAGGTCGGGCTGGTGGGCTTGCCGCCGCCCGGGTTGCTGCCCTCCGCCAGGAGGTAGAACCAGTGGTTCTGCGGGCCGGCGGCGGCGTGCACCTCGGTGCTCGGGATGGAGCTGCTGTAGCAGTTCGGGTTCCCGCTGATCCGCGACGGGTTGTACATGTACCGGATCGGGCCGGAGCCCGTCAGGTTGACCTCCTCGCCGACGTCGTAGTCCGCGGGGTCGTTCGGGTTGTTGGCGTAGGCCTCGGTCAGCGCGCCGAAGATGTCACCGGTCGACTCGTTGAGCCCGCCGTTCTCGTTGCCGCTGCCGGCACCGCCGGGCGTGGTCTGGAAGATGGCGTGGCCGTACTCGTGCGCGACGACGTCGATCGGGGTCGCCTGGCCGGTGCCGGCCGAGTTGCGGCCGAAGTTGGTGTACGAGCCGTTCCAGTACGCGTTGACCTCCGCCAGCCCGACCCGGGCGGGAAAGCCGCGGCCGGCGCCGTTGATCCCGTTGCGCCCCAGCCAGCTGCTGAGCATGTCCCACTCCTGCTCGACGGCGTACATCACGTCGACGCAGGCGGTCTCCAGGTTGGTGCCCGTCCCGTTGCCCCAGGTGTTGGTGGTCTTGGTGTAGGGCGTGCCGCCCTGACCACCGCAGGAGATCCCGGGCCGGTTCGGGTCGGTCATCGAGTACGACGAGCCGGAGCCCGACGTGTCGATGGTGACCTGGCCGTTGTAGTAGCCGTTGCCGGTCGCGGCGACGACCTCGTCCCAGGTCTCCTCGGGCAGCGCGGCGCCGGTCGTGGCGTCGACGTAGACGTGCAGCTTGCCGGGCTTGCCGGCGGCGGTGCCCTCCAGGACGACCTCGTAGGCGAGGCGGCCCTTGCCGCGGGCGAGGACGACCAGCCTGGGCGGGTAGGCGGTCGTGACCTTCGACAGCTGCGTCTTCGCGGCTTCCGTCGCCTTGGCGGCATCGATCTTGGCGGTGGTCGTGACGTCCAGCACGGTGTCCTGCGCGCCGTTGACGCTCAGCACGGTGCCGTTCTGGTCGGTGACGACGACGAAGTCGCCGCCCCGGACCGGCAGGCCGCGGTGGGTGCGTTCGTACGACACGTACCGCAGCCCTTCCTGCCGCACGACCGACCTGCGGTCGAAGCGGTCCTCCGGCGACCGGTGCACCTTGGCGGGCTCGGCGCCGAGGAACTGCTCGGCGGCCACCTCAGGCGCGACGGCGGCCTTCTGGGGCGGGCCGGGGTCCGGCGGGCGGGTCGCGGCGGCCGTCACCATGGTGGCGGCCAGCACGACGGCGACGGCGGCGGCGACCGTCACGCCCCCGCGCAGCGCGAGTGTGCGTCTCACATTGGCTCCTCTTGACGACCGGTCCGGCGGCTGGAGCGGCGGTGGCCGCCCGACCCGGACCGGGATGACAGATGGGGGTTCTGCCTGCACCAGGTCCGCCCGAGGTTCGGCGCAACAAGGTGGTTAACTCCTGTTACTAGTTCAGTAACACCCAGCATTCAAGGGGATGACCAGGCGCCCCGTCAAGAGACACCGACAAATGGGCCGCCTGCCGCGGACGGGCGAGGGGCCTGGTGAGCGCCGGCGGGTGCCGGCACCGCGGTGGCGTTTGCGCCGGTTGATGCCGCACTCCACGGCATGGCGCCGTTCGCGGATCTCGGGGCCGAAAGGCGGGTGGCGGCCGCCCAGTACGATCTCGTGTTGTGCATGTCCGGGGGATCGCGCAACGTGTCGTGTCGGGGAGCCTGGCGGTGCTTGTCGCACTCGCCGCGCTGACGGCCTGCGCCAGGAAGGTGCAGCCGCCGGTGCCGGATCAGACACCCGAGTCCTATGAGTTGCTGGTCGGCGAGTGGCACTCGACGATGACCGACTCCCTGCACCTCGAGGGCATCCTGCTGGAGCACCCGATGCCCGAAGTTCCGTGGCCCGCCGGATGGGACTTCCGCTTCCGGGCGCGGTGCGCCGGCACCGGCGCACTGCCGTTCAGCGTGCGCGGGAAGCGCTTCCGCTACACGTTAGAAGCGCACTGCACCGGCAAATGGCAGCTCAACAGGACATCGTTCCCACCCCTCGTCCACGACGGCGACCGCGACCTCGGCCCCTACACCGTGATCTTCGACGCGGAGCCCACCGTCACCTCCTGGGACGTGGAGGCCTACGCCACGCGGATCTACAACGCCTACGGAACCGCCACCCCGTCGCCGAGCGGCCCCGCCGTCACGGCGTCCGCCGCCGCGCCGTAGTCGACAGGGCAGACCGCACGCCCAACTTCGACACACTGCCCCAGGTTCGCGTCATGCCGGGGTGACGGGCGGCTGGTACGGGCGCCCGCCACGGACGGCCGGCTGCGCCTTCCACTGTTGGAAGCCGGTCCCGAGGCGGTCGAGCTCGGTCTGGGTGCCGATGTCGGCACGGTGCTCCGGGCGCTCGGCGTAGTGGCGCAGCACGGTGGTCAGGAAGACGGTGTTGACGTGCAGCCGGAACACCGCGATGCGGCGCGAACGCGCGACGCCGTCCGGGCGGCGGTGCAGCAGCCGGATCGTCCACCGCCCCGGGTGCGGACCGCCGGGCAGCAGGTCGTCCCACCGGATGTCGTGCGTCCGGAAGACGTTCCGCACGGTGACTCCGGCCGGGGTCAGCCGCAGCCCGGCACCCGGCAGCCACAGCAGCGCGAGCGCGGCGAGGACCGTCAGTGCGGGGAGTGCGATGAACCCCTGCAGGACCGGGTCGGTGGGCAGGCCGATCCGGTCCGTGCCCGGCACCCTGTCGAACGGAAACGTGTTCGCCGCCTGCGACATCAGCGCGATCGCCAGGAAGCCGGCCTGCACCGGCGAGCCGGGAGCGACGAACGCGGCCCCGTCGCGCTGGAACGTCGCCGGCGCGCGCAGCTGCCGGCGGGTCAGCCACAGGTACACCAGCAGCGGGCTGAGCAGGGCTACCCCGACCGTTCCGAGGCTCACCCAGGTGCCGGTCGACGCGGGCTCGATCCGCCAGAACATCGCCTGCAGCACGAACCTGTGCACCCAGACCGCAGCGAACCCCGCCGAGGCCACGACGGTGGCGGTGACCCTCCAGGCGAGCGACATGCCCGGATCGTAAGTGGTCACCCGAGGCGCAGACAGCCTCCGAACGGCTCAGGAAGCAATCCTGCTCACGTTCAGCGACATCGGCAATGCGGCGAACGTCCGGCGGACAGTGCGGTGGGCAGCCTGCCGATCGCAGGCCGCCCACGTCCGTGCCGGTGTCGCCGCGATCAGCAGCAGCCCTTCCAGCTGTTGATCAGCTGGCCGCCGACGCCGCCCTGGTAGACGCGGCAGTAGGCGCCGCACTGGTAGTACTGGTAGCACTGGCTGCCGCCGCACCCGGTGTAGCGGTAGACGCAGTAGCCGGCCTGGTCGCCGACGCACGCCGACGCCTTGGCGCCCGGCAGGAGCGCGGTGAGCATGCGGTCGCCGAGGCGGGTGAGGGTCTTCGTCATGGCCGATGCCACTCCCTTCGATGGTCCGACACGGTGCCGGCCGAGTTGACCGTCACGGCGGCCGTTAACGTTTCGCTAACGGCCCTGGTCGCGTTGGATCGCCCCGGCGAGCGTCCGGAGCCGCTGCCCCGGGACGATGCCGAGCTCGTCGGCGAAGAGCCGCCGGATCTCGTGGTAGGCGCCGAGCGCGGCCGCCGGGCGCCCACCGCCGAGGTGGCCGCGCATCAGGCATTCCCAGGCCCGCTCGCGGAAGGGTTGCCGCAGCACGAGTGCGTCCATGGTGCTGACCGCCTCGTCGTAGCGCCGCAGTGCCAGCATCGCCTCGGCCAGGTCCTCGAGCGCGCACATCCGCCGCTCCTCCAGCCCGGCCGCGGCGGCCTGGATGGCCGGGGCGGGCACGTCGCCGAACGCCGGGCCGCGCCACAGCTCCAGCGCGCGCTGAAGCAGGCCGATCCGGGTCGCGGCGACGTCCGGTCCGGGATGGCGGGCGGCCTCGGCGGTCAGGCCGGTGAAGGTCGCCAGGTCGGTGTGCGCGGTGCCGGCGTCGAGGCGGTACCCGGGTGCCTGGGTCTGCAGCGCCCCGCTCGCCGGGCAGCCGCCGGCCCGGGCGAGCTCGCGGCGCAGGGCCCAGATGTGGCCCTGGACCTTCGTGACCGCGGTGGCCGGCGGCGCGTCGGGCCAGATCGAGTCGACGAGCTGGTGCACGGGCACGACGGCACCGCGCTCCAGCGCGAGGGCGGCGGTGATCGCGCGGCGTCCCGGGCCGCCGACCGGCACCGCCCGTCCGTCGACCCGGATCTCGATCGGGCCGAGCAGGCCGATGGCGATCATGGGGCGGGCTCCATCTGGTAGCCGCCCGCCTGCAGCCGGAACATCGCCGCGTACCTCCCGTCCGCCCGCATCAGCGCCGCGTGGTCGCCGTGCTCGACGACGACACCGCCGGCGAGGACGGCGATCGTGTCGGCATCGCGGACGGCGTTGAGGCGGTGCGAGATGAGCAGGCAGGTCCGCCGGCCGCGCAGCGCCGCCATCCGCCGGTGGACCTCGTGTTCGGCGTGCACGTCGAGCCCGGCCGACGGCTCGTCGAGGATGAGCAGGCCGGCGCGGTCGCGCAGGACCGCCCGGGCGAGCGCGAGCCGCTGCCACTGCCCGCCGGAGAGGACGACGCCGGATTGGGCGTCGGAATCACCGAAGGCTCTGGTGAGCGGGGTGGCGTACCCGAGCGGAAGGCGTTGCAGCGCCTCGTCGATGCCTGCCTCTGCCGCGGCGGCGCGCAGCCTGGGCAGGTCGCCGGCGGCGGTGAGGTCGCCGACGGCGATGTTGTCGGCGGCGGTGAACTCGTAGGTCATGTAGTCCTGGAACACGGCGCTCATCCGCTCGCGCAGCCGGGCCGGGTCGAGGCGGGTGATGTCGGTGCCGTCCCACAGGATCGTGCCGCGGGTCGGCGGGTAGAAGCCGCACAGCAGCTTGACCACCGTGGACTTTCCGGCGCCGTTGTCGCCGACGAGGGCGAGCGACCGTCCGGCGCGGACGGTGAACGACGCGCCCCGCAGGATCCAGTCGTGCCGCTCGCCGTACCGGAACCACACGTCACGGAACTCGATGGTGGGCACGTCGCCGTCGGACGGCGCGGCGGCCGGCACCGGATCGGCCGCGCCGGCGGAGGTCACGGCGACGTATTGCCGGAACAGTGTCAGGCACTCCCCCGCGGCGGCGAGCTCCGCGACGACACCGGCGAGGGTGCCCTGCAGCGCGGCCAGGGCGGCGACGAGCACGGACAGGTCCCCGACCGTGCCGTGCCCGGCGGCGACCCTGCCGACCAGCACGGCGAGCGCCGCGGCCGACACCATCCCACCGAGCAGCGCCAGGCTCCCGTCGACGCGCAGGGCCAGCCGGTCGGTGCCGCGCTCCGCCGCCTGCGCACCGCGCAGCTCGGTGAGCATGCGGGTCCGGAAGAAGGTGGCCAGGCCGTACAGCCGGATCTCCTTGGCGGCTCGCATGTCCAGCAGCAGCTCGGCGTAGAAGACCTGGCGGCGCACGCCGGGCGTGATCCGCACCAGCGTGTCGCTGCGGTGCCGGCTGAGCCGGAGCTGGGCGATCAGGGCCGGCACCGCCGAGGCGACCACCAGCGCGGCGACCAGCGGTGACCCGGCGACGAGCGTCGCGGTGAAGCCGGTCAGCGTGACGGCGGCCTGCGCGGTGGACAGCACCGACCCGGTCAGCTGGGCGGGAGCGATCTGGCTCGCCTGGCGGGCGAGCTGCAGCCGGTTGTGGAAGTCCGGGTTTTCGAGCTCCGCCAGCCCGGCCGGGCGCGACACGGCGGTGAACAGCTCGACCTGGGTCCGTAGGGTGACCCGGCGCGCGATCTCCTGCTCCGCGTACCGCCCGGCGTGCCCGGCGACCGCCCAGGCCGCGGCGGTGCCGGCGATCCCGGCGACCGGCCAGGCGAGGTGTGACCCGCCGCCGCTGAGCTGGTCGAGCAGCAGCTTGGTGCACCAGGCGACGACGACGGGCGCGCCGCCCCCGATGAGCATGGCCGCGATCCGCAGCGCCGCGGCCGCCGGGGCCGATCGCAGATACAGCGCGGCGGCCGTGGCGAACAGTCGCACCGGTCCGGGCTCGTTCACGGCCGCACCGGCAACCGGAGGTCGTCGACGGTGGTGCCGCTCGCGGCCAGGATGCCGCCGTCGTCGTAGTACAGGAACGTCGGTGTGCCGAGGACGCCGAAGGCCGCCATGAGCTCGCCGGGTCCCGGTTCGGTGACCACCTGCCCGGCAGGCCGCAGCACGGTGGCGAGCGCGGCGACGTCCTCGCCGGGCGTGGTCGTCACCACGGACAGGATCTGCACACCGTCGCGCCGCAGGTCGGTGGCGCGGCGGGCGAGCCGGTCGGCCTGGTCCGGGCAGTACTTGCAGGTCGTGGAGAAGAACGCGAGCAACAGCGGACCGCCGGTCCGGCCGGTGATCCTGTCGACCTGCCCGGCGGGCAGGGCGCTGCCGAGCGGCGGCCCGACCGACGCGGGGCCGGGGTCGCGGTGCTCCTCGATGGCGCGCAGCCGGCGGATCACGGCGGTGGTGAGCAGCAGGTCGACCGCGACCGCGACGGTCAGCACGGCGACGAGGGCGTACAGCAGGGTCACGGTTCCTCCAGGGGTCGGCGTGGCTGCCCGGGGCGGCGCAGCAGCCAGGCGAGGGTGTCGAGGTGCACCACGGCGGCGACGGCGGCGACCGCGGAACAGCCGTTGACGAGCAGGCCGGCGGCGGACCCACCGGCCGGGTCGAGCAGGTCCGGCGCCGACACGGCGCCGGCGCCGGCGGTGGCGGCCTCGACGGCGAGGACGCCTGCGCGGATCACGTGCCGGCGCGCGACTCGCGCCCGGGACGGCCCGAAGCAGTGGCAGGCGGCGGCGGTGCCGCCGGCGAGCGCCCGGGCAAGGACCGCGGCGAACGCGGCGAACATGACCGCGGCACCGGCGAGCGCGGGTGCGGCGAGGACCCGCGGCGCGAGCAGTGCGCCGGTGAGCGCCGCCGCGAGGACCGCTTCGGCGAGGACCACGGCGGTGGCGGCGGGTGCCGCGAGCCGGGCCGGCAGGCGGCCGAGGTCCGCCGTCGCGGCGGCGAACCCGGTGAACGCGGCGCGGCTGCGCACCTTGGCCGCGGCCGACACCGCGAGCGCGCCGAGGGGCACGAGCACTAACGCGACGAGCATGGCCGACCGGCCCGGGCGCCCGCGGTTCGTTGACAGGTCCGGATAAATCCGTCGATACTCCACGAATGGTGCTGGCAACCCTGGCCGGCTGCGTGGTCCTGCTGCTGGCCGCCGGCGTCGTTGTCGCGCGGCGGTCGCTGCTGGTGGTGACGGTCTGCGGCGGCAGCATGGCGCCGACCTACCACGACGGCGACCGCGTCCTGGTCAGCCGCCGGCGCCGGCCGGCCGCCGGCATGGTGGTGGTGCTGCGTCAAGGCGACGTGGCGGCCGAGGCCGCCGCGCTGGCGGCACACCGCAGCGGCTATCTCGTGAAGCGCCTCGCCGCGCTGCCCGGCGACGCGGTGCCGGCGGCCGTGCGCCCGGCACTCGGCACGCAGAGTCCGGACCTGGTGCCCCCGGATGCGGTGGTGGTGCTCGGCGACGACGCGGACAGCATCGACTCGCGCGCCTGGGGCTTCCTGCCGCTGCGGCTCGTCGTCGGTGTGGTGGTTGCAGACCTTCGGACGGCCGGCCGCTGACCGGCAACAGCCGGACAGGACGGCGGGCCGCCAGCTCCCCCGTGGCAACGCCCGACTCCAATCATGATCTTGTGATGTGATCGCTCACATCATTGGCCGCCATGCAACACCTTCCCTCGTTGGGTGTCAATGTCTAACCAGACAATCTCGTTGGCGTGCGGGCGAGCGTGATTGACACCAATGGTGTGAGCGATAACATGCCGAAGGAAGCACGAGGACGGGGGCAATCGATGCTTGGCATGGCCGCGTCACAATGGCGGGTCCGCTTACGGCGGTCTATTGCCCTGCTTTCGATGATCACCGTCGCGGTCGTCGGCTTCACCCTGCTGACCGCGGCCGCCGTCACGGCCCGGCTCGACGCCGGGGGCACCGTCCAGGCCAACTTCCGCCCCGCGTACGACATCCTCATCCGCCCGACCGGCAGCGTCCTGCCCCTGGAACAGCAGCGCAACCTGGTGCAGTCAGGTCAGCTCGCCGGCCTGCGCGGGGGCATCACCGTCGAGCAGTGGCACCAGATCCAGAACGTGCCTGGCGTCGCCGTCGCCGCACCCGTCGCCGTCATCGGCTACGTCATCCGGACCGTCCCCGTCACCGTGCAGCTCGGCGCCGACCTCGACCCGGCCGCCGAACGGCAGGTGATCAAGGTGCAGCCGACCTGGGTCACCGACGCCGGCCTGTCGCGCATCCCGGACGGCGCGGCCTACCTGTACTCGACCCGCAACGTGCTGCACCAGAAGCAGCTCAGCGAGATGCGCAGCGGCGAAGGCGTCCCACCCGCCGAGGAGGTCGACCCGGGCGGCGGCCGCCAGCCGGTCTGCCCCGTCGTGCAGTCCGTGGGCGAGCGGGACTTCATCGACCCGACCGACCTGCCAGGCCGCTCCTCGCTCACCTGCGTCGGCGGGCCCGGCTCCCGCGACGTGTTCGGCAACCCGGTCGCGCCGGTGGTCACCCTCGCCTGGTCGGTGCCGTTCCTGATGGCCGCCGTCGACCCCGCGGCCGAGGCCGCCCTCGCCGGGCTCGACACCGCGGTCACCTCGGGCAGGTACTTCACCGCCGGCGAGCAGCCCGCCCAGCGCCGGCTCGACGGCATGCCCTACCCCTACGACTCGCTGCCGATCCTCGTCGCCGACAAGCCGCAGCTCGACGCTCAGCTCGAACTGCAGATCCAGCGGCTCGGCGGCGCGTCCGTCGAGCTGGTCCGGGCCGGCACCGACAACCGCGGCCTCCGCGCCGCGCTGGACGGCCAACCGGGCACCCGGCTGGCGACCCGCACGGTCCCGATCGACGGGCCGTACCAGGACATGGTCGACCGGCTGCGCCACCCCTTCCAGAGCGGTCCCGACGACATGGCGGTGTCCAACACGCTGTGGCTGGACCGGTTCTGGACCGTCGGACCCGCCAGGACGACCCCCGCCGGCGACGGCCTGCGGACCGAGCCGGTCCCCTACGACCTCAAGATCTGGGGGCTCGGCGCCGACGCCGGCGACAGCGGCCACCCCGTGCCGATGGAGTTCGCCGACACCGGCGTGCGGGGCGCCGTCGCCGCACACCCGAACATCACCGCCGAGCACGACATCCAACCCGGCGACATCGCCATGCCGGACGTCGCGCTCGACGCCGTCGGCACCTTCGACCCCTCCCGGGTGCGGCTGGGCGGCGCGCTCTCCGCCGTCCCGATGGACACGTACTTCAACCCCGGCGCCGAGGGGGCCGACGACGCTTCCCGCAAGGCCCTCGGCGGCCGCCGCCTCGAGCCGAACGCCAACGTCAGCGGACTGCTCAGCCAGCCGCCGCTGATGCTGACGACGATGGGTGCGCTGCCGGTCATCTTCGGCCCCGACGGGTACGGCACGAAACCGGAGTACCCCGAGTACCAGCTCAACCGCGCGGCCCCGATCAGCATGGTGCGGGTCCGGCTCGCCGGCACCGTCGGCATGGGCGCCGCCGACCGCGAAAGGGTCCGGCTCGTCGCCGAGCAGCTCGCCCGCCGCACCGGACTCCAGGTCGACATCACGCTCGGCTCGTCACCCACCGGCGTCACCGTCCAGTACCCCGCGGGCAAGTTCGGACGACCGGACCTCGCCGTGTCCGAACCGTGGGTCAAGAAGGGCGTCGCGGCGGTACTGGTACACGCGGCCGACCGCAAGAGCGTCCTGCTGTCCGGCCTCGTGCTCGTCGTGTGCGCCCTCGCCGTGCTCAACGCCACCAACGCCGCCACCCGCGCCCGGCGCACCGACCTCGGCGTGCTCGCCTGCCTCGGCTGGAGCCGAAGACAGCTGCTCCAACTCCTCCTCACCGAGATCACCGGCATCGGCCTGGCCGCCGGCGTCGCTGGGACCCTGCTCGCCGTGCCGCTGGCCGCGGCGTTCGGGCTCGACATCGGCTGGCTCCGCGCCCTGCTGGCGATCCCCGTCGCGCTGCTCCTGGCCGTCGCGGCGGGGCTGTGGCCGGCGCTGCGCGCGGCCAGACCGGACCCCGCGGTGGCCGTCCGGCCCGCCGTGTCGGCACCCTCCGCCCGGCGCCGCAGCCCGCGCCGGGTCACCGGCCTCGCCCTGTCCTACCTCGCACGGACACCCGGCCGGGCCGCCCTGGGCGCCGGCAGCCTCGCCATCGGCGTCGCCGCGCTCACCATGCTGCTGGCCATCACCTTCGCGTTCCGCGGCGCGGTCGTCGGCACACTCCTCGGCGAAGCGATCGCGGTGCAGGCCCGCACCGTCGACTACCTCGCCGTCGCCATCACCATCGTGCTCGGCATCGTGTCCGTCGCCGACGTACTGTTCCTCGGGATCTCCGAACGCTCCGGCGAACTGGCCCTGCTCGGCGCCACCGGCTGGCACGACGGCCTGCTCCGCCGGCTCGTCGTCACCGAGGCCGTCGCCATCGGCGTGCTCGGCGGCGCCGCCGGCGCGGGTCTCGGCCTGGGCGCCGCGGCCCTCTTCGCCGGCACGCTCACCGCACCGCTGGTGTGGTGCGCGGCGATCGCCCTCACCGCGGGCGTCGCCGTGTCCGCGGTCGCCGCGACGGTGCCGATCGCAATCCTCCGTCGCCTGCCCATCGCCCAGCTCCTGGCCGAGGAGTGACCGCGCCGACACGGCCTTCCGCAGCTCAGGTCGACTCACCCATCGGCCACGGCCGGCCGGCGCTGGTACCGATACCAGGACTGTCCAGCGATGGACTCGAAGACAGGATTCGCGGACCGTGTGCTGGCACCGAGGTTGATGAACGCGCTTGGGCTGCCCGCGTCGGATGCGATGTAGGCCAGCGTGCCATCGGCTTCGTAGAATTTCAGGACTTCGAGGGGGCAGCGCCAGTTCACTGTCGCGATGTGGTGCATTCCCGACTGCACGCTGGAGAGGTCCTTGGGCCGAGCCAAATGCTTAACCGCCACCGCCGGGGCCGACGTGACGGCGTTGAACAACCAGAACAGGTGCAGGAATTCCCCCAAACCGGGCGAGAGAAACCGCCAGTCCGCGTCGTCATCGCTGCGGTCGTAAACAGCGGGGTCGTCGCCGACGGTGTCGGTGGCCCAGGCCCAGTCACCGATGTACTCGGTCATGAAGACGAGCCTGCCGTCCTCGACGTAGAGCTGTTCCGGGCTCATCACCTTTGTCGAGTCGGATGGGTTGATGGCGTCGGCCCAGCGACCGGCGACCTCGTACCAGCTCCGCAGTGCCCGCGGCATGTCGATCGTCGGCGGCACCGGTGCCACGTCGGCAACGTCCGAAGGACCGTACCAGGCTTCCATTCGCTGGCGGAGCGACGCTGAATCGTCAAGGTTCACCGGCGGAGTATGCCGGGCGGCGACGGGCTGAAGGAACGTCGAGCGGGCCGCGCAGCGTAGGTCCGCGGCGGCGCGGCTTCAGGGAGCCAGGCCGGCGCGGTGCGCGATGATGACCAGCTGGATGCGGTCGCGGGCGTCGAGCTTGTGCAGCAGCCGGGCCACGTGGGTCTTGGCGGTGCCGGCGGTGATGTGCAGGCGTAGCCCGATCTCAGCGTTGGTGAGTCCCTCGGCGACCAGGGCGAGCACCTGCCGCTCGCGGTCGGTCAGGCCGCCGAGCGGGTCGGGCGCCGGTCTCGGCCCCGGCGGCACGGGGGCGGGATCCACGGAGGCGGCGGACGATGCGGCGAAGGTGGCGATCAGGCGGCGGGTCACACCGGGCGCCAGGAGGGCGTCGCCGGCCGCGATGACCCTGATCGCCGCGTGCAGGTCCTCGGGCGGCGCGTCCTTGAGCAGGAACCCGCTGGCCCCCGCGCGCAGCGCGCCGTAGACGTACTCGTCGAGGTCGAACGTCGTCAGGATCAGCACCCGGCTGTCCGTCGAGGCGGTGATCCTGCGGGTCGCCTCGATGCCGTCGAGGACGGGCATGCGGATGTCCATGAGCACCACGTCGGGCGCCAGCCGGGTGACGACGTCGACGGCCACCAGCCCGTCGGCCGCCTCGCCGACCACGGTCAGGCCGTCACCGGTCGCCACGATGCCGCACAGCCCGACCCGGACGAGCGCCTGGTCGTCGGCGACGACCACCCGGACCTCGTTCACCGCGCCGCCGCACCCGTCAGCATCGCCGCCACCGCCGCCGCACCCTCAGACCGCGCCGCCGCACCCGTCAGCATCGCCACGACCACTGCCACGTCCTCAGCCGGCACGCAGGCAACCTCCTTTCCGCCCGCGGCCAGCACGGTCGCCGCCGCCGCTGCCGCGCCCTCAGCCGGCACGAAGGCAACCTCCTCCCCCGCCACATCCATCACGGTCGTCGCCGCCACCACGCCGCGCCCTCAACCACCACGCAGGCAACCAACTTCCCGGCCGCGGCCATCACCGTCGCCGCCACCACGGCCGCGCCCTCAGGCGGCACGAAGGCAGCCCCTCCCGCCACGTCCATCACGATTGCCGTCGACACGGCCGCACCCCCAACCGGCACGCAGGCCGGCACCGGCGGCGGCAGCAGGACGGGATGCGTCCTTACTGCGGCCACCACCCGGGCCTCGGTCACCGTGCCACCGTGTCCGTCAACGTCCCTGCCGCCGCTCCCGGCACAGCCCCCGCCGCCGCATCCGTCGCGACCCCCGCAGCCGTCACCGTCACAGCACCCGTCGTCACGCCCGGCCCGGCACCCGTCGCCACGCCCGGCCCGGTGTCCGTCGGCACACCCGACCGGGCACGTGCGGCGGCGTCCGGAACGGCGGCTGCCGGTATCGGCAGGGCGGCGCGGACCGTGAAGCCTCCTGACGGGGGCGAGGCGGTGGACAGGGTGCCGCCGAACAGGGCCGCGCGCTCGCGCATGCCGCTCAACCCGTGTCCGTCGGCGGCAGGGTCCAGGACCTCCTCGGCGCCCCGGCCGTCGTCGGTGACCTCGACGGTGACCTCGGCGCCGGCGTAGGCGACCGAGACCCGCGCGCGGGTCGCCGCGGCGTGGCGGATGACGTTGGTGAGGGCCTCCTGCACGATCCGGTACACGGTCAGCTCCAGGCCGGCGCCGAGCGGGCGCGGGTCGCCGGTCACCGCGAGGTCCACCCGCACGCCGGCCGCCTCGGTCTGCGCCGCCAGGCGTGGCAGGTCGGGCAGCCCGGGTGCGGGCGCGGTCGCGGCGGGCCGCTCGTCACGCAGCGCGCCGAGCACCCGTCGCAGCTCCGCGAGGGACTCCCGGCCGGTTGTCTCGATCGCCGCGAGCGCGTCGGACGCCTTCGCCGGCTCGCGGTCCAGCATCAGCCGGCCGTACGTGGCCTGCACCGTGATCACGCTCATGCTGTGGGCCACGACGTCGTGCAGCTCGCGGGCGATGCGCAACCGCTCGTCGGCGCTGCGGCGGGCCGCCCGCTCCACCTCGGCGTCCGCCTGCCGGGCCCGGTGCCGCAGCAGCTCCTCGGTATACCGACGGTGCTGGTGCACCATGAAGCCGACCAGCCACGCCGCGACGAGCAGCAGCGCGAACGGCAGGACGCCGCCGACGTGCCGGAACCCGGGCAGTGCCGTCGCCACGGGACCGGTGAGGCCGGCCACCAGCGCGAGGACGGCCGTCCGCCCGCGGTGCCGCTCCGCCACCCGGTACAGCGCATACGCGGCCGGTACAAGCGCCATCCACCCGAGCCGGCTCGACAGCGGGCTGAGCCAGAACACCGCGAGGGCGGCCAGCGACGCGGTCAGCGGGAACCGGCGCGCGAGGGGCAGGACCCCGCACGACACCGCCAGCGCGGCGACGGCAAGCCACCCCGGGTCGGCCTTCACCGCGATGATGCCGCCGGCGGGGACGGCATACAGCAGCGCGGCGACGACATCGACAACGAGCCAGTGCCAGGGCCGCAGCCGATGCCGCAGCGGCGGGCGCAGCTCGGTGGTCATGTCGCCGAGCGTACGACCGGCACCCGCCACCGTCGTCCTCCCCGGGGTGTATGCCGCGCGGCAGACAACCCGGCCATTCGGCTGGTGCGGTAGCCCGCGCGGTGGGGGTACGAGCGGCAGACGACACCGCGACGGCCCGCTGCGATCGTCGACGGCATGATCGAGGTTCGACAGTTGAGCAAACGCTACGGCGGCAGCACCGTCGTGGACGCGGTGACGTTCGACGTGCGGCCGGGCCGGGTCACCGGGTTCCTCGGCCCCAACGGCGCGGGCAAGTCCACCACCATCCGGATGCTGCTCGGCCTGACCACGCCGACGGCCGGGCGGGTCACGTTCGACGGCCGGTCGTTCCGGCTGATGGAGACGCCGCTGCGCGAGGTCGGTGCGCTGCTGGACGCGGCGACCGTGCACGGCGGCCGGACCGCGCACGCGCACCTGCGGTGGCTCGCCGCCAGCAACGGGCTGCCGAAGCACCGCGTCGGGGAGGTCCTCGGCCGGACCGGCCTGGAAGCGGTCGCCGGGCGGCGCGTGCGGGGCTACTCCCTCGGCATGCGCCAGCGCCTCGGCATCGCCGCCGCGCTGCTCGGCGACCCGCCGGTCCTCATCCTCGACGAGCCGGTCAACGGCCTGGACCCGGAGGGCGTGCACTGGTTCCGGACGCTGCTGCGCGACCTCGCCGCCGAGGGCCGCACGCTGCTGGTGTCCAGCCACCTCATCACGGAGATGGCCCTCGTCGCCGACCATCTGCTCGTCATCGGCGCCGGCCGGCTCCTGGCCGACCAGAGCATCCAGGAGCTCACCCGCGGCCACGCCACCCTCGAGGACGCGTACTTCGCCGTCACCGCGGCGTCGACGCAGTACCGCGCGAAGCAGGGAGGCGCGCGATGACGGTGCTGCGCCGCACGGCCCACGCGGAGTGGATCAAGCTTTGGTCGGTCCGGTCGACGTGGCTGGCGGTCGCCGTCGCGGCGGTCCTCGCCGTCGGGCTGTGCGTCACCGGCACGATCGGCACCGTGCCGGCGGCGGACCGGGCCGCGTTCGACGCCGTCGGCGCCGCGTTCGGCGGGCTGACGTTCGCGCAGCTGGCGTTCGGCGTGCTGGGAGCACTCTCGGTGACGACCGAGCACGCGTCCGGCACGATCGTGCCGACGCTGGCCGCCACCCCGCGGCGGGGTGTCGCGCTGCTGGCGAAGCTGCTGGTCACGGGCGGCGTCACGCTGGTGCTCGGCGAGGCGCTGGCGTTCGGCACGTTCCTGCTCGGCCAGGCCCTCCTGGACCGGCACGGCCTGGCCGTGGGGCTCGGCGACCCGGGCGTGCTGCGGGCGGTGAGCAGCGCCGGGCTGTACCTGTTCGTGATCGCCATGGTCGGCTTCGGTCTGGGTGCCCTGCTGCGCCAGCACGCGGCGGCCATCGCCACCCTGTTCGCCGTGGTGTTCCTCGCGTACGGCGCGGCGCGGGCCCTCGAAACCTGGTCCTACCTGCCGTCCCGGCTGCTGCTGTCCAACGCCGGCGACGTCGTCGGCCAGGTCCACGCGACCGCGGCGAAGCCGAGGCTGCCGTCGCTGCGGATGGCGTACGCGGACCTGGCCCTCTACCTGACGCTGGCGCTCAGCCTGGGTTGGTTCCGAGCCCGCAGGGACTAATAGGCGACCAATACCACAAAGCGGTCACCGCACCGCGGGCACCAGGTCCAGGACCGGAGCCAGACCGCGGTCGCCGGTGCGGTGCTCCGCCGGCAGGATGAAGCAGCGCAGCCCAGCGGCGGAGGCGCCGCCGTCACGGACCGGGTTGTCGCCGACCATCAGCGTCGCCCGGGGGTCGGCGCCGAGGTCCGCGCACGCCTTGCGGAACAGCTCCGGGTCGGGCTTCTCCCGGCCGGCCTCGTAGGACAGCGCGTATGTGTCGACGAGATCGCCGAGGCCGAAGTGCGCGACGTGCGCCCGGATGTCCCAGGCGATGTCGCTGACCACCCCGACCCGGACACCGCGCGAACGCAGCCCGCGCAGGACGAAGCCGGTGTCCTGGTACGGCACCCACGACTCGGTGTGGATCATCCGGGCGTGCGCGGCCGCCTCGTGACCGCGAAGGAACGGCACCGCGGCGAACCAGGCGAGCATCGCCGAGCGGTGCCGGTCGGCGGACAGGTCGCGGCCCGCCTGCACGGCGAGGACCTCCGGCAGCTGGTAGGCGGCGGCGAGGTCGGTGAGCGCCGCCGCGAGCACGGCCGGGTCGTCGAGCTCCCCGGCCCGGCCGGTGTCGGCGGCGATCAGCCGCAGCCACTGCTCGGCGTCGATCATGTGGAAGATCGTGTTGGCGAAGTCGAAGAGCACCGCCTGCACCGGCGGCACCGGACCTGCCTGCGCGGCGGGGTCGGTGCTGTACGTGGAAGGCGTGTCGAACAAGGTGCGCATCGGCAGTACGGTACCGGTCACCACGCCTTGGGCCCGCCGTCGGGCAGCAGCTCGCGGCTCCGCTTGCGCTGAACCTTGCCGCTGGTGGTGCGGGGCAGGCCGCCGGGGCGCAGCAGGGTCACCGACGCGACGTGCAGCTGGTGCTCGTCGGCGACCGCCCGGCGGACCGCGGCGACCATCTCGTCGAACGCGACGCCGTCGCCGCCCGGCGCCCGCGAGATCCGGACCTGGCGGGCGGTCTCGGCGACGACGCCGAGCCGGCCGTCGTCGCCGAACTGGAACGCCGCCACGCAGTCCGGGCCGACGGCAGGGTGCGCGGCGCTGACGGTGCGCTCGATGTCGCTCGGGTAGTGGTTGCGCCCGTCCACGATGATCAGGTCGTCGATGCGGCCCAGCACGTAGAGCTGACCGTCGCGCAGGAACCCGAGGTCGCCGGTCTTCAGGAAGCCGACGCCGGGACAGTCCTCAAGCGTGCCGCCGAAACGGGCCTCGGTCGCCTCCGGCTGCCGCCAGTAGCCACCGGAGACGCTGTCGCCGGCCACCCAGACCTCCCCCACCAGGCCTTCCGGAGCCGGTACACCGGCGGCGACGATCCTCACGTCGAGGTTGGCCGGGACGCGGCCGCACGCGACGACCTGCCGCGACGGGTGCCCCGGCCGCGCCGCGACGAGCTCCCCGCGCTCCGCCAGCGCCGAGGCGTCCAGGTCGACGTGGCGGGCGTCGTCCGGGAGCCGGGCGCCGCTGACGTACACGACCGCCTCCGCCAGGCCGTAGCAGGGCCGGAACGTCGACGGGCTGAACCCGGCCCCGGCGAACGCCGACATGAACGCGGTGAGCGTGCCGTGCCGCACGGGCTCGGCGCCGTTGAGCGCGACCCGCCACGGGCTCAGGTCGAGCCGCGCCTTCTGCTCCTCGGTGATCTTCGCGACGCACAGCTCGTAGGCGAAGTTCGGGGCGGAGGAGACCCAGGCGCGGAAGCGGCTGATCGTGTCCAGCCAGACGAACGGCCGCATGAGCAGCGCCATCGGCGGCAGCAGCACGGCCCGGCCGCCCGGGTACAGGCCGCCGATCAGCTGGGCGAGACCCATGTCGTGGAAGACCGGCAGCCAGCTCACGACGCAGAAGTCGGCGGGGTCGCAGGCCGGCGCCTCGACGAGGACCGCGATGGCGGCGGCGTTGGCCAGCACGTTGCCGTGACTGAGCACGACACCCTTCGGCGCGCTCGTGGAGCCCGACGTGTACTGCAGGAACGCCGGATCCGACGGCCGCACCCCGGGGTCGCGCCACAGCCCGGCGAGGCCCTCCGGCACGTCGGCCACGACGATCGGCTCGACGCTGCCGAGGTCGGCGACGAGCGACGACTCGGCGTGCTCGGCGGTGGTGAGCACGACGGCGGGGTCGGCGTCCTTGACGATCCCGCCGAGCCGGCCGAGGGTCCGCTTCCCGCCGTGGATCGCGTCCGGGGCCGGTGACGGCACCGCGACGAGCCCCGCGTAGGCGCAGGCGAAGAACGCGACGACGAAGTCGACGCCGTTGGGCAGCATCAGCATCGCCCGGTCGCCCGGCTGCGTGGTCTGCTGCAGCAGCGCCGCGGTGTCGCGGACCCGCTCCTCCAGCTGCGCGTAGGTGAGGGTCAGCACCTCCTCGCCGTGGCTGTCCAGCTCGGTGCAGGCGGGCTGGTCCGGCCTGTTCGCGGCCTGGTGGCGCAGCAGGTCGACGAGGGTGCCGACGCCCTCGAGCACCTGGATCGGGTGCCGGGACGTCACAGCGCGCCCGCCAGCATCAGCCGGGCGCCGGGGAACAGCCCGTTGGCGGTCATCGCGTCGGCGGCCTTCACGACGGCCGCCTCGATCCTGTCCAGGTCCTCGTCGGTGTGGGCGAGGGACAGGAAGCAGTTGCGGCCCTCCCAGATGTACAGGCCGTCGTGGACGAGCATCGTGTGGAAGATCTCGGACCGCTCCGAGTTCGCGGGCTCCTCGACCAGCCGGAGCCGGAACAGCGAACCGAACCGGGCGACGCGGATCGGCACGCCCGCGCCCTCGAACCTCGCGTCGAGGCGGGCGCCGAAGGCCTCGGTCCTGGCGTTGAGCTCCTCCTGCAGCGCCGGGCCGCGGCGGACCAGCTCCCGCAGGACCGCCCGGGCGGCGGCCATCGACAGCGGGTGCTTGCAGAACGTGCCGGAGAAGAAGGTGCGGACCGTCTGCGGGTACGGCTGGTCGCCGAACTCCCAGGCGCCGCCGTCGATGGCGTCGAGGTACTTCGCGTCGCCGGCGACCACCCCGATCGGCATTCCGCCGCCGACGACCTTGCCGTAGGTGGTGATGTCGGCGGCGATGCCGAAGAGACCCTGGGCGCCGTTCGGGTGCATCCGGAACCCGGTGATGACCTCGTCGAAGACGAACGGGGTGCCGGCGTCGGCGGTGATCCGGCGGACCTCGCGCAGGAACTCGACGGGCTGGATGTCGGGGCGGCGGCTCTGCACCGGCTCGACGATCACCGCGGCGAGCTCGTGCACCCGCTCCCGCAGCACCTGCAGCGACGCCGGGTCGCCGTAGGGCAGCACGAGCGCGTTGGCGCTGACCTCCGGCGGGATGCCGGGCGCCATCGGCACCGACTCGCCGGAGGAGCCCTCGATGTCCTGCCGCGCCAGGATCGGGTCGGCGGTGCCGTGGTAGGCGCCCGCGAACATCGCGATCCGGTGCCGCCCGGTGACCGCCCGGGCCAGCCGGACCGCCACCATCACCGCCTCGGAGCCGGTGTTGCAGTAGACGACCCGTTCCTTGCCGGTCAGCCGCCTGATGAGGTCGGTCGTCTCCGGTACCAGCGGCGAGTGCGGCCCGAGCTGCATGCCGTCGGCGAGCTGGGCGGTGATGGCCTCGTTGATGAACGGCTCGTTGTGGCCGAACAGGTTCACCCCGAAGCCCATGGTGAGGTCGACGTACTCGTTGCCGTCGACGTCCCACACCCTGGCCCCGTTGGACCGGGCCACCACGATCGGGTAGCGGGTCTCCTTGAGGTTGAGGTACGGCTGCGGCGCGTGCCGGACGTCGGCGTGGCCCACCCGCTCGGCGGCGGCCTGGGCGCGGGAGCCGGCGGTGCGGGCGCAGTACGCGCTGGACAGGTCGGCGATGAACGCCCGCTGGGCGTCGGTGAGCTTCCGCGAGGCGCCGCCGGTGCGGGGGCCGAACGCGACGAACGTCCCCTGCGGCGCGGCCGGAATCGCCGTGCGCTGCACCGCCTGTTCCACCGGCGCGGCAGGCGCGGGCGCCACAGCGGGCGCGGGCAACGCGGGTGCTGCGGAAGGCGCGGCGCCGGGCTGGCGGCGGCGGATCAGCTCGTACGCCTGATCCATCACCTGCGCGTGGACGTCGAGGAACCGGTCGACGGCGCTGCCCCCACCCGGCGCGACCGGTGGCAGCACCGCGGCGGCAGGCGGCGGGCTGATCACGGGCAGCGGGGCCGGCGCGGCGGGCGGAGGCGGCTCACGCAGGGCCAGCACCGCGGCCGGGGCGTTGCGCACGATGTACCCCGCCAGCCGCCGCAGCGTGTTCACCTCCTCGAACAGCATCCCGATCGGGATGACCACCTCGTAGGTGCGCTGGATGCTCTGGATCGTGTGGAACAGCGTCATGGAGTCGGCGCCGAGCTCCAGGAACGACATGTCCGGGTCGATCGGCGCGTCGGACTCCAGCAGCGTCGTCACCACCTGGCCCAGCTCCGCCAGGACGCGGGCGTCCGCTCCTGCCGACGTCGGTTGTGCCACGTGCTCCTCAGCCCCTCTCTGGACGGGGATCGATGCCGGTGCGGGCTTCGGCAGGGTCGCCGTGGGCAGCCAGAACCGTCTGCGCTGGAACGGGTAGGTGGGCAGGTCGACCCGCCGGCGGCGGAACCCGTCGTGGAAGGCGGCCCAGTCGAGGTCGTGCCCGGCGGCGTACAGCTGGGCGAGCGAATCGGTGAGCACGTCGCCGTCCTCCGCGCCGGTGCGCAGCGACGGCAGCCACCGGGCGCCGGACACCACCCGGCGACCGGCGCCGAGCAGCACCTGACCGGGTCCGACCTCGACGAACGTGGTGCAGCCGGCCTCGGCCAGCCGCCGCACGCCGTCGGCGTAGCGGATCGTCGAGGTGAGGTGCCTGGTCCAGTACGCCGCGTCGGGGCGGTACTGGTCGTCGAAGAGCCGGCCGTCCAGGTCGCTGACCAGCGGGATCCGCGGCGCCCGGTAGGTCACGGCGGCGGCGACCTCGGCGAAGGCGTCGCGGGCCGCGGCCATCATCGGCGAGTGGAACGCGAGCGTGGACTTCACCGGCCGCACCATCACCCCGGCGGCAGTCAGGTGCGCCTCGACGGCCGCGACGGCCTCGGCGGTGCCGGCGACGGTGACGTTGGTGCCGGCGTTGACCGCGGCGATCGCCAGGCTCGGGTCGGCGACGGCGGCGAGCGCGGCCCGGACCGTGTCCTCGCCGGTGAACGCGGCGAGCATCGCGCCGGGTGCGCTGCGCTCCTGCACGAGCCGGCCGCGGGCGGCGACCAGCCGCAGCCCGTCCTCGAGGTCGAAGACCCCGGCGACGCAGGCCGCGGCGAGCTCGCCGACGCTGTGGCCCAGCAGGTGGCCGGGGTGCACGCCCCAGCCGGTCCACAGCCGGGCCAGGGCGTACTGGAGGCAGAACAGCGCCGGTTGCGTATAGCGCGTCTCGTCGAGCAGGTGCCGCTCGGCCGGCTCCGGGAACAACACCGTCTGGAGACTGCGGCCGATCAGGTCCCGGAGGATCTCGTCGCAGCCCAGGAGGGTGGCGCGGAACTGCGCGTTCGTCACGTACAGCTGGCGGCCCATGTCGGCGTACTGCGACCCTTGCCCGCTGAACAGGAACGCGATGCCACCGGGACCGCCGGGCGGACGCTCGCCGGGGTGCAGGCCCTGGTGGGCCGTCCCCGAGGCGATCCGGTGCAGCTGTTCGGCGGCTTCTTCGCCGGTACGGGCGGCGAACGCGACCCGGTGCCGGAAGTGCGACCGTCCGGTGTGGACGGAGGCGGTGAGGTCGGCGAGCGAAGGGGCGGGCCGCTGTTCGAGGCGGGTCGCGTACCGGGCGGCGAGCGCGGCGACCGCCGCCGGTGTCTTGGCGCTGACGGTGACCAGGTGCGAGGTGCGGACGTTGCCCTTGTTCGCGGGCGGCTTCGCCGGGGCCGGCGCGGCCTGGAGGATGACGTGGGCGTTGGTGCCGCCGAACCCGAACGAGCTGACGCCGGCGGTGAGGGTGCCGCGCCGCGGCCGCCACGGCTGCCCGGTGGACGGCACGGTCAGCGGCGCGTCCGCGGGGATGCGCGGGTTGCGTTCGCGCAGGTGCAGATGGGCCGGCACGTGCTCGTGCCGCAGCATCAGCACGACCTTGAGCACCCCGGCGATGCCGGCCGCGGCCTCGGCGTGGCCGATGTTGGTCTTCACCGAGCCGAGCATCAGCGGCTCGCTCGCGGGCCGGCCGTCGCCGAGGACGGCGGTGAGCGCGGCCGCCTCGATCGGGTCGCCGAGCGGGGTGCCGGTGCCGTGCGCCTCGACGTAGTCGATGTCGCCGGGCGCGAGGCCCGCGTCGTGCAGGGCGTCGCGCAGGACGTCCTGCTGGGCGCCGCCGTGCGGGGCGGTGAGGCCGTTGCTGCGGCCGTCCTGGTTGACCGCGGACCCGCGGACGACGGCGAGGATCCGGTCGCCGTCGCGGACCGCCGCGTCGAGGCGTTTGAGCAGCACCAGGCCGCAGCCCTCGGCGCGGACGTAGCCGTCGGCGGCGGCGTCGAAGGTCTTGCACCGCCCATCGGCGGCCATCATGCCGGCCTGCTCGAAGACGTCGGTGCCGTCGGTGTCCAGCAGCAGGTTGACGCCGCCGGCGAGCGCGGTGTCGGACTCGCCGAGGCGCAGGCTGCGGCAGGCCATGTGCAGCGCCACCAGCGAGGACGAGCAGGCGGTGTCGACGGCGACGCTGGGGCCCTTGAGGTCCAGCGCGTAGGAGATGCGGTTCGCCGCGACGCTCAGCGCCTGGCCGGTCCCGGAGTACGGGGTGTGCAGGTGCGGCTCGCGGGCGATGAGCCGGCCGTAGTCGCTGCCACTGATGCCGACGAACACGCCGGTGCGGGTGCCGGCCAGGCTCGCCGGCACGACCCCCGCGTCTTCCAGGGTCTCCCACGCGACCTCGAGCAGCAGCCGGTGCTGCGGGTCGACGTGCCCGGCCTCCTTGCCGGAGACGGCGAAGAACTCCGCGTCGAACTGGTCGACGTCGGCGAGCAGCCCGTGCGGTCGGCCGAGCGGCGGGTGGCCGGGCACGTCGCCGCCGACGGCGTCGGTGCCGGTCTCCAGCAGCCGCCAGAACGCGTCGGGGCCGGTGGCGCCCGGGAAGCGGCAGCCCATGCCGATGACGGCGATCGGCTCGTTCACCTCGGGTTTCGCCGTGCGTTCGAGTGCCGCCACGGGTTCGCCGGTACCGGTGAGGTGGCGGGCCAGCAGCCGCGCCGTCGGGTACTGCCAGAAGACGGTCGCCTCGACGGGCCGGCCCAGCAGCTGCTGCAGGTCGCCGAGCAGCACCAGGGCGTCGCGGGAGGACAGGCCGAGGTCGGCGAGCACCGCGTCGGGCTCCACCGCGCCCGCGCCGACCTTCTCCGCGACGTGGCGCAGGATCCACGCCTCGACGTCCGCCTGCGTCACTGGTTGCACGTCTCGCCTCCCATGCTCGGTACAGAAGCATCGGCGATCGCGGTTAAGAGAACGCCTAGTTCGCCGAGCGAGCCGAGAGGGACGAGCACGCGACCGGTAGCGTATGAGTAGTGACCGCCGTCGAAACCCGCCACCGCGCGGGCCTGCCGATCGCCACCGTGGTCGTCGCGTTGATCACCACGCTCGGTGCCGCGGCCCAGCTCCACGACCCCGACGTCCTGGAACGGTTCCGGCGCAACTACCCGGCGCTGCACGACGGCGAGTGGTGGCGGTGGTTCACGCCGCTGCTCGTGCAGGGTTCGGGCTGGGGCCAGATCCTGTTCAACATCGGTTCACTGGTCGTCGTCGGCGTCATCGCCGAGCGCCGGTTCGGCACGTTGCGCTGGCTCGTGCTGTACGTGGGGATCGGGCTGGCCGGTGAGGCCTTCGGCGAGCGGCTGGACCCGACCGGCTCCGGCAACTCCCTCGCCGTCTGCGGCCTCGCCGGCGCCCTGGCGACGCTGCTGCTCCTGCGCCCCGGCGCGGCGACCCGCCCGCACGCGTTCGTGGTGCCGTACTACGTGGCGTGCGTGGCCGGGCTCGGCTTCGGCGGGGTCGTCGGCGCGACCGTGGCCCCGACCGTGGTCCTGGTGGTGATGAGCATCCTGCTGCGCCGGGACCGCTACACCGGGATCGCGTTCGCCGCGGGCCTCGCCGCGCTGGTCGGCGCCGGTGCGCTCGCCGCGCGGCCGGACCAGCACGGCATCGCCCTGCTCTGCGGCGCGGTCGCCGGCCTGCTGCTCTTCCCGCCCCGCCACCGCGCCGGACGGGTCGCGGACGGCCGCCCGGCTCCCGCGCGCGGCCGCCCATGATCCGGTAAAGAAGTTGTCGCTATGACGGCAACAAGTCTTCCGGATCATGGGAGGGGCGGTCAGGCGGCGTAGGAAGGCTGCCGGGCCGGGACGGCGATGCCGGTGAGGACCAGGCCGCGGTCGACGAGCCAGCGGCCGGCGAAGCCGGCGACCTCGACGCCGCCGACCACGGGCCCCGGGACCAGCAGCCAGGCGTGGAACGTCTCGCGCTGCGGCGCGATCGTCACCGTGGCCTCGGTGAAGTCCAGCCAGCGGCCGGTCAGCGGGTACCACGCCTTGAACACCGACTCCTTGATGCTGAACAGCAGCCGGTCCCAGTGGATCCCGGGCCGCTGCCCGTCCAGCTGCCGCAGGTGCCGGCGCTCCTCGACGAGCGTGATGCTGTCCAGGACCCCGTCGGGCAGCGGCGCGTGCGGCTCGGCGTCGATGCCGACGGTGGTGAGGTGCCCGGCGCGGGCCACCGCGGCGGCCCGGTAGCCGGCGCAGTGGGTGATGGTGCCGACCACGCCGGCCGGCCACACCGGCTCGCGGCGGGGCCCGGCCGGGATCGCGACCGGGCCGAACCCGAGCCGGCCGAGCGCCTCCCGGGCGCACCGCCGGCCGGTCATGAACTCCGCGCGGCGCTTCGCCACCGCGTTGCCGAGCGCCGCCAGCTCCTGCGGGAACAGCGGCGCCGGCAGCGCGTCGTCGAACGCCTCGACGACGGCCGTGCCGGCGGGCAACAGGCTGCCGAGCAGCGTGCGGGCACCCGTGCCGGCCGGTCCGGCCGCCGTCACGGTCACGGCGTCTGCGCTTCCGGGCCGTACACCTCGACGCCGTCGCCCTGGCGGCGCACGTGGATGCAGTCGCCGGGGCACTCGTTCGCCGAGTCGATGACGTCCTGCGCCGCGACCAGCGGCACCAGCACCGCCGTGCCGGGCGTGTGGCGCAGCTCCCCGTCGTCGCCCTTGACGTAGGCGAGCCCGTCCACGTCCAGCTCGAAGACGTCGGGCGCGTACTGCGCACAGATCCCGTCGCCGGTGCACAGACCCTGGTCGATCCAGACCTCGAGCTGGTCCTGCTGCGGTGTCGTCGCTGCGGTCACCCGCGCTCACCTGCCTTGTCTTCTCGTACGGTGGCCGGCACGGTCAGACCCGCATCGGCTGGGGCGTCTCGCGGCGCGCGTGGTCCGGTCCGTCGAACTCGCGGATGATCTCGTAGCGGGTGTTGCGCTCGACCGGCCGGAAACCGGCGTTGCGGATCAGGTCGAGCAGGCTCTCCCGGGTCATCTTGTCCGGGGTGCCGAACTCGTCCGCGTCATGGGTGATCTTGTACTCGACGACCGAGCCGTCGATGTCGTCGGCGCCGTGGTTGAGCGCCAGCTCGGCGGTCTGCAGGCCGTGCATCACCCAGAACACCTTGACGTGCTGGACGTTGTCGAACAGCAGCCGGGACACCGCGAAGGTCTTCAGCGCCTCGGCGCCGGTCGCCATCGTGGTGCGGGCCATGAGCTTGTTGCGGATCTTGCCGTCCCGCGAGTCGTGGAAGTCGTGCTGGTACCGCAGCGGGATGAAGACGTGGAAGCCGCCGGTCTCGTCCTGCAGCTCGCGCAGCCGCAGCACGTGGTCGACGCGGTGCTTCGGCTCCTCGATGTGGCCGTACAGCATGGTGCACGGCGTCTTGAGGCCCTTGCGGTGCGCGAGCCGGTGGATGCGCGACCAGTCCTCCCAGTGGGTGGCGTGGTCGACGATGTGCTGGCGGACCTCCCAGTCGAAGATCTCCGCGCCGCCGCCGGTCAGCGACTCCAGGCCGGCGTCGATGAGTTCGTCGAGGACGTCCTCGGCGGACAGGCCGGAGATCCGCTCGAACCAGTGGATCTCGGTCGCGGTGAAGGCCTTGATCGCCACGGTCGGCGGCAGGGCCTCCTTCAGCGCCCGGATCGAGCGCGGGTAGTAGCGCCACGGCAGCGTCGGGTGCAGGCCGTTGACGATGTGCAGCTCGGTGAGCTGCTCGCTCTCCATCTCCTTGGCGAGGCGGACGGCGTCCTCGATCCGCATCGTGTAGGCGTCCTTCTCTCCCGGCTTGCGCTGGAAGGAGCAGTACGCGCACGACGCCGTGCAGACGTTCGTCATGTTCAGGTGCCGGTTGACGTTGAAGTGGACCACGTCACCGTTCTTCTCGGTACGTACGTGGTGCGCCAGCCCGCCGAGCCAGGCGAGGTCGTCGCACGCGTACAGCGCGATACCGTCCTCGCGGCTGAGCCGCTCACCGGCGACGACCTTCGCCTCCAGTTCCCGCTTCAGACCTGTGTCCACCAACGACTCCTCATCGACTCTGTGTGGGGGTTTGCGAACGCGGCTCAGTAGAGCCCTTCGGGCGCGGCGGAGCTGATCTGCAGCGGCCGTACATTGGCGACGGCGTCACAGGGCCAGCCTTCGACCCGGTGCCGGACCGCCTGGTCGCGCTCCATGATGTTGGGCAGGAAGAGGTCGTCGTGCAGGACGGTGAGGCGCACCCGGCCGGTCTCGCCGTAGCCGACCGTCCGGCGCGGGTCCTCCTTGTCGACGACGGCCATCGTGACCTGCGGATAGTTGGGCAGGTACGGCAGGATCGCGCCGTCCCGCTCGACCGGCAGGCCCATAGCGCAGCCGAACGTGTTGCCGTACGTCATGCCGATCACGCCGCCCTGCAGCGCCTCGGCGATCTCCGTGTACATCGGCGGGGTCAGCTGGGTGCCGCCGAGGCCGACGCCCGAAAGGCCCGAGACCAGCTCGGGGCGGCGGGAGATGAGCGCCTGCATGATCGCCGGCGTCGTCTCCAGGTAGTGCACCCGGCCCGTCTCCAGCACGTCGGTCATCTGCTCGATGGTGTGCTCGACGTACATGTTCATCTCGACCAGGCGGCTGTCGCGGATCAGCGTCTTGATCCACCGCGGGTCGAGGTCCATCGTGTACACGGTCGACTCGTAGAGCTCCGCGATCTGGTTCGCGCCGCGGCCGACGATGTGCGGGCCGCTCGGGCACGCGTACAGCCAGGTGCGGCCGGGCTCGAAGCCGCTGAGGCGCAGCCCCGCCAGCCGCCACGCGGTGTGGTGCTCGGCCATCGACGGGGTGTGGAAGATGCGGCACGGCTTGCCGGTGGTGCCGCCGGACTCCCAGATCCGCCCCGCGAGGGGCCGCGGCACGTCGGCGGGGACCAGCTGCACGGGGTCGAGCTCGCGCAGCGTGGCCAGCGAGAACGGCCCGAACTGCGCCAGGTCGTCGTAGCGGGTGATGTCGAGCGGGTCGAACCCGAGGTGTGGCCGGCGGGCCAGCCAGTACGGGCTGCCCGTCACCGGGTCGAAGTGCCGGCGGACCACGCGGACGGTCCACTCGTCGAGGTCGGCGGCCAGCCAGGCGTCGGTACGCGCCGCGGCGGGTTCCATGACGGTCGTCATCGATTCGTCCTTCGGGTGCCGGAAGCGATGGGTCCGGCTCGACGCGCCGGACACCGGGAAACAGGCAGCGGTCTCCCACAGCACTTGTGTTGCTGGCATCGTGCCGTGGCGCGGATTGGGGAAATCACCACACTTGATCCCCATGCGAACTGCGGGCCGCCACGAACCGGGACAAGCCGTGACCTACAGCCGTAAGATCCGGGCCATGACCGAGCGGCCGCTGTCGATCGCTTACTCGCCGTGCCCCAACGACACGTTCGTCTTCCACGCGTGGACGCACGGCATCCTGCCGAACACGCCCGCGACGACCGTCACCCACGCCGACATCGACGTCACCAACCACCTGGCCGGCAGCGACCGGTTCGACGTCATGAAGATCTCCTACGCGGCGCTGCCCGGCTTCCTGGACCGCTTCGCGCTCGTGCCCTGCGGCGGCGCCCTCGGCCGGGGCTGCGGCCCGCTGCTGGTCGCCCGCCCGGCGGGCGGGGTGGAGCGGCTGCGTGAGGCGGTCGTCGCCGTGCCGAGCGAGCAGTCCACGGCGTACCTGCTGCTGCGGCTGTGGGCGGAGCGCGCCGTGCCCGGCGGCTTCGGCGGCGTCGTGGTCATGCCGTTCCACGAGATCATGCCCGCGGTCCGGGACGGCAAGGTCGACGCCGGCCTCATCATCCACGAGGCCCGCTTCACCTATCAGTCCTACGGCCTGCGGGAGCTGGTCGACCTCGGCCGGTTCTGGGAAGAGGACACCGGCCTGCCGATCCCCCTCGGCGCCATCGTGGCCCGCCGCGACCTCGGCGCCGGACGCATCGACGAGGTCACCGGCGCGATCCGGGCGTCGGTGCGGCACGCGTGGGCGCACCCCGACGCGTCCCGGGACTACATCCGGCAGCACGCGCAGGAGATGGCGCCGGACGTGACGGCGCAGCACATCGCCCTGTACGTCAACGGGTTCACCGAGGACCTCGGCGACGACGGCCTGGCCGCCGTCCGCGCGCTGCTGGACCGGGCCGCCGCGGCCGGACTGTGCCCGGCCGTGCCGCCCAGCTCGCTCGACACGGTACAACCGATCCGCGTGCCCTGAAGCAGTCCCGTTCCACCGACCCGGAGGTACCCCCGCACATGAAGCCGTCCGTCGTGCGCCCGCTCGCCATCGTCGGCGCCGCCGTCCTCGCCCTGATCGTCTACTTCATCGCCCGTTCAGCCGCCGGTGACCTGGTGGTCAAGTCCGGCGGCAGCGAGCAGACGGTCAGCGCCGTCGCGGTCGTCGCGACCGTCGTCATCGCCGGCCTCCTCGGCTGGGGCCTGCTCGCGCTGCTGGAGCGCTTCACCGCGAAGGGCCGCACGATCTGGACCGTCGTCGCGGCCGTGTTCCTGCTGCTGTCGCTGCTCGGCCCGCTCGGCGGCACCGACGCCGGCACCAAGGTGTCGCTCGCGCTGCTGCACCTGCTGGTCGGCGCCGTGATCATCACCGCGTTCACCCGGACGTCGCAGCGCACCTGACCGTGCACCGGTCCGGGCCGCCCCGGACGACCGCCCGGCCGGCACGTCGAAGACCGAACGCGATGGGACACCCTCATGACGCCGCAGCCCGCCCAACCGGACCGCAGCACCGGCACCGTGCCGGCGCGCGGCGGACCGCCGCTGCTGCCGGACGTCGAGTCGGTCGCCGTCGTGATGGTCACCGGCGCCCCCGGCACGGGCAAGAGCACCCTGCTGCGGGCACCGGCCGGGGCCGGCGTGACGGTGCTGTCCGCGACCTGCACGGAGGCCGGCGCCGCGGTCGAGTTCGCCGCGGCGCGGCAGCTGCTGCCGGTGCAGCCGCGGTCCGGCACCCAGCCGGCACCCGCCGACGGCGGCCATCGCACCGTGCTGCACCTGTACCGCCGCGCGCTGGGCCTGCTCCAGTTCGGCCCGGTGCGCCTCGTCCTCGACGACGCCCACTGGTGCGACAGCGCGACCCTGCGCTGGCTGCACTACCTCCTGCGGCGCTGCACCAACCGGCCGCTGCAGGTCGTCCTCGCCGTCGAGCCCCGCGAGCACCCCGCCCTCGACCCGCTCTTCTCCGACATCCTCGGCGGCCCGCGGCAGCGGATCCTCGACCTCGACGCGCCCGAGCACGCCGGCGCCGAGCCGCGCACCGACCGGCTGCGCCGCTTCCTCAGCCGCCAGCCGAACCTGCTGCGGGTCGCCGTCGCCGCGGCCGCCCTCCAGCAGACCGACGCCGACCTGGTCGGCGCGCTCGCCGGGCTGCCGCCGCAGCTGACCGTCGCCCGCCTCGCGACGCTGCGCAACACCGGGGTGCTCACCGGCGACCCCGACCGGCCGGTGCCACCCGCCGTCGCCGAGGCGCTGTCCGGCCTGCTCCCCTCAGACGAGCTGCAACGGCTGCGGCGCCGGGCGGCGCACATGCTCAACGACGCGGACGCGCCCGTGCGGCACATCGCCGAGGTGCTGCTGGACCTCGACGACCTCGACGAACCCTGGATGCTCGAACGGCTCCGCGAGGCCGCCACCCTCGCCTACGCGCACGACGCGCCCGCCGCCGTCCGCATCTGGACCCGCCTGCTCGCCGCGCAGCCGCAGTCGCCGGACGCCGCCGTCGACCTGGCCGTCGCGCTGCTCAACGTCGACCCGTCGGCCGCGCTGGTGCACGCCCGGCAGGCGCTGCCACGCACCGGCGACGCCCGCACGAAGGCCCGGGCCGTGGTCTGCCTGGGCCTCGCCGCGCTCGTCACCGGGCGCGAGCCGACGGCGCCGTACCTGCTGCACGACGCCATGGAGACGCTGCGCCGCGCCGCCGGGAACATGCCCTCGCTGCGGGACCGCATCCAGCTCTCGGCCGTCGAGTCGACGCTCGCCGCCAACGCCGTCATCGGCGGCGCCACCTTCCACACCGTGCGCTCCCGCATCGGCGACTCGCCCGTCGGCGTCGCCGGGGCCTCGTCCAGCCACCGGATGCTCGCCGTGCACGCGCTCGCCACCGCTTACGAAGGCGTCGAGGTGGAGCAGGCCACCCGGTACGCCCGGCTGGTCCTGGACCGCCCGGTGACCGGCGACAGCTGGGCGCCGCTGATGGCGACCCGGGTGCTGCTGATGGCCGACGACACCGCCGGCGCCCTGACCGCGGCGAGCCGGCTGGCCGCGCACCACCGCGACCGCGGCGAACCGTGCGCCGAGGCCGTCGCCCGGGCGACCTGGGCGCGGATACTCCTGGAGATCGGTGACCTCGAGGCCGCCTGGACCGAGGCGACGACTGCGCTGCGGCTCGCCGGCGACGGCGAGTGGGGCGCCGCGACCTGGTCCGCCCAGACGATCATCTCGCTGATCAACAGCTCGCAGGCCCGGATCCTCGCCGCCGAGCAGGGGCTGGAGCCGATGCAGGAACGCACCTCCGACATGCCCCTGTGGGAGCAGGTGCAGGCGGTCGGGGCGACGGCGTTCGCCGCGTACTGGGGCCAGGACCACGATCGGGCACTGCAGCGGCTGCGCGCTTGCGGCCGGCTCCTCGAGGAGGCCGGGGTGGGCAGCCCGGCGTTCAGCAGCTGGTGGCTGGACGAGATCATCATGCTGGCGATCCGCGGCCAGCGGGCCGAGGCGCACCTCCGGCTCGAACAGGCCGAGGAGCTGTGCCGGCGGTGGCGCACGCCGCGCACGGCGGGCATGGCGCTGCTGGCCCGGGCCGCGCTCACCGCCGAGGGCCCCAACGTCGAACTGCTGCTCGGCGCCCTCGCCGAACTGGAGCGCTCCCCCGCCCCGCTGCACCAGGTGAAGGCGCAGCTGATGCTCGGCCGCACCCTGACTGTGCTGGGCGACCGCGCCGCCGCCCGCCGGCACCTGCGCGACGGCATGGTCCTGTCCAACCGTCTCGGCTACACCATGCTGGCCGCCCACTGCCGCAACGTGCTCAGCTCCGCCGGCGGCCGCACCGGCACCGAGCTCGCCGCGTGCGGTGAACTGTCCAGCAGCGAGCGGGCCGTCGCCCAGCTGGCCGCCGGCGGCGCGACCAACCGGCAGATCGCCGAGGAGCTGTTCATCTCCATGCGGACCGTCGAGTTCCACCTCACCAACGTCTACCGGCGCCTCGGCATCCGCCGCCGCGACGCCCTGGCCGGCATCGTCGAGGCGACGCCCCTGTCCCGCCGGACCACCACCGTCGCCACAGCCCCCACCGACGGGAGCGCATCATGACCGCCGCCACCTGGTGGCGATCCGCGCCCGCCGCCGCGGACCTGGGCGTCGCCGCACACGCCGAGGCACTCCCTGCCGCCGCAGCCGGCGACCCCACGGCGCTGATCGCCGACGACGGGGGTGCGTCGTGACCGCGCCGACCCGCACCGCGACCACCGCCACGCGGTGGAGATCCGCGCTTGCCGCCGCGGGTCGGGGGGTTGACGCGCACACCGAGGCGCTCCTTGCCGCCGCCGCGGCTGGGGACCCTGCGGTGCTGGTGGCTGCCGCGGCGGCCGGGGACCCGGCGGTGCTGCTGGCCGCGGTGCGTCGCTGCGGGCCGCACCCGGACCTCGACAGGCTCAACGCCGCGTGCCGGGAGGTGCGGCGCGACCGGGTCGCCGAGCGGCTGGCGGATCTGTCCGGCCCGCAACTGCGCTGGCTGCGGGTGCGGGCGCTGCTCGGGCCGGGTGTGCCGGAGCGCCTGGCGGGCCGGCTCACGCACGGGCTGCCCGGTTGCCCTGGGCTCGACCCCGCCGATCCGCTCGTCGCCGAGGTGGTGCTCACCGCGATGGACAGCACCGAACGGGCGGCGCTGCGCCGGCACACCGCCGAGGCCGCCCACGACAAGGGCCTGCCGCCGGTGCTTGTGGGCCGGCTGCTGTCCGCGACCGGGCCCGGCTGGCCGGGCTGGGCGCTGGACGCGCTGCTGGTCGCTGCCGCGTCCGCCCGCGCCGAACGCCGGTGGGAGGCGGCGGCGGCGCTGTACAGCCGGGCCCTGTCCGAGCCGATCGGCGACGAGGCGCGGCTGGCCACCCTCCTGGCGCTCGGCGACGTGCAGCTGAGCTGCGCGCCGGAGGCCGCCGACCGCACGTTCCGCACGGTGCTGCGGACGGCACCCGACAGCGCGGTCGCGGCCCGGATCGCGGCCGCCGACCGGCTCCTGGTCCGCGGCGACGACGAGGCCGCGCGGCGCGAGCTGGCCGCCGCCTACCATCACGCGCCCGCGACACAGCCATCCTGGACCGGCACCGCCATCGATCCCACCGCGGCACCACCGCCACCGGGGACCAGCACCGCCGCCGGCCCCGCCACGGCGCCGCCATCGCGGACCGGCTCTGCCACCGGTCCCGCCGCAGCGCCGCCGTCTCGGGCCGGCACCGCCACTGGTCCCACCGCTGAACGGGCGGCGCTGGCGGCGTTGTACTGGCTGGCGGCCGACCGGGCCGGCACCCCGCCGGAGCTCACCTGCGACCGGGTGCCCGCGCCGGGCGGCGCCACCGTCGACTCCGCCGACCCGGCCGGGCGTGGCGTCATGGCGTGGCGCGAGGCGGTGGCGGGCGAGGACCTGGACCGGGCCCGCCGGCACGCCCTCGCCGCGCTCGACCCGGAGGCAGGGGTCGTGGTGCCGGCCGCTGTACAGGTGGCGGCGGCTCGCACGCTGACCCTCACCGAGGACTTCGCCACGGCCGAGCACCAGCTGAACGGGCTCGTCGAGGCGACCCGGGGGGCGGGCTCCGCCGCCTGGCCGCTCGCCGCCAGGGCCGAGCTGTGGCTGCGCACGGGCCGCCTCGACGACGCCGAACGCGACCTGCACGACCTGCGCCAGTGCCTGCCGGAGCAGTCCTGGCACGCCGGCACCCTGCCCCGGCTGCGAGCGTTGCAGCTCATGCAGCTGCTGGCCACCGGCCGGCGGCGGAAGCTCCGTGCGGCGCTGGACGCGCCGCTGCCGCCGGGCTGCGAGCGCGGCATCGCCTGGGCGCAGCTGCTCTACGCCCGGGCGTTGGCGGAGGCCGCCGACGGTCAGGTCGACGCGGCCGTGGGGATGCTGCACGAGTGCGGCCGCCGGTGCCTGGCCGCCGGGTACCGTAACCCTGCCCTGCTGCCGTGGCGCTCCCAGGCCGCGATGCTGGAGCACGGGCGCGGCCGCGATGCCGAGGCGGCGGCGCTGGTCCGGGCGGAGCGCCTGGCCGCGGAGCGGTGGGGAGCGGCCGGTGCGGTCGCGCTCACCGAGCTGCGGGCGTCGCTGCTGCACGCCGACGCGACGACCCGGGCCGACCGGGCGGTGGTGGCGCTGTGGGCCGCTATGCGCGGCAGCTGGTCGGCCGAGACGCTGCTGACGCTGGAGCGCGCGGCGGCACGGCGGCGCAGCTCCCCGGCGGCCGGCGCCGCACTGCGGGCCGCGGGCCGCATCGGGCCCGGCAACGGCTGGAGCGTCCGGGCCGGTGGCAAGGGACCGGCCCCGGCCAGGAAGAGCGCCGCCGCGCACCGCGACGCCGGCCCGCCCCCAGCCGAGACGGGCGGCGGCCCGGGGACGTTGTCGGCGGCCCAGCTGAGGGTTGCCGAGCTGGCCGCGAACGGGCTGCCCAACGCCGCCATCGCCGAGATCCTGGACATCACCAAGCGGACGGTCGAGCTGCACCTGAGCAACACGTACCGCAGGCTCGGAATCACCAGCAGAGCGCAACTTTCCGATGTACTGGGTGGCGCGGCTGGGGAACACTCTCCGGTGTGCTGATCGAGCGGGATCAAGATCTTGAGCTCTGCCGGGCGGCGGTGACCCGGCTCCGCGGCGGGCAGGGCGGCATCCTCGCCGTCGCGGGCGGCCTGGGTGTGGGCAGGTCGGCCCTGCTGCGACGGGCGGCGGACCTCGCCGCCGAAGGCGGGGTCCCGGTGGTCCCGGCCGCGGCGAACCGCGCCGAGCAGGACCTGCCGCGCAGCCTGGCGTCGCGGCTGTGGCGGGAGATCCGCGGGTCGGCCGCGGCGCGCACCGGCACGCTCCTGGTCACCATCGACGACCTGCAGTGGGCCGACGACGCGAGCCTGGCCTGGCTCACCCGGCTGGACCGGCAGGCCGGCCGGGCGGGTGGCGTGGCGGTGCTGGTGGTGCTCGCGGTCCTGGACGGCGACGCGGCCGGCGACCGGCCCGGGGTCCGCGCCGCACTGGCCCGCGCCGACCGGACGCTTCGACCGGCCCCCCTGTCCCCGGCCGGCGTCGAGCGGCTCCTGGTCAGCATGGCTGACGCGGCCAGCGCTAACGGCACTGCCGGCGCCAACGGCACCGGTGGCCCTAACGGCGCCGCTAGGGCTGACGGCGCCGCTGGCAAGCACGGGGTCGCCGGCAATCACGGCGTCGGGGTGGACCGCGCCGCGGCGGCCCGCCTCCACCGGCTCACCGGCGGCAACCCGCTGCTCGTGCGCTCACTGGCGGCAAACCCCGCCGGCTGGGCACCGCCGCCCGGGCGGACGCCACCAACCGGATCAACGCCACCGACCGGGACGACGCCACCAGCCGGGGCGACACCGCCAGCCGCGTGGACGCCACCGGCCGGGTGGGAAGCGGCCGCCGGCAGTGAGACGCCGGACGTCACCGGGCGCGAGTACGAGCCGCTGCGCCGGCGGGTCGCCGCAGCGGTCACCGCGCTGCCCACGGCGCAGTGCGCGTTCCTGCTGCACGGCGTGCTGCTCGGCGCCGACGCGGAGCCCGGTCTCGTCGGGCGGCTCGCCGGTCTCGACGACATCGACGCGCGCACCGCCGCCCGGGCATTGCGGGCTATGGGCCTGCACGGGTCGGCCGAGCCGCAGCCGTTGCTGGACGCGGTCGTGCGGCACGTCGTCGGCACCACGATCTGCCCGGAGTCGTTCGCGGTCGGTCACGTGCAGGCGGCGGAGGCGCTGTACCGGGCGGGCGCACCCGCCGAGCGGATCGCGGCGCACCTGGAGCAGGTCGTGGTGCTGCAGCCGTACGCGGCGGGCGTGCTGTCCGACGCCGCGGCGGCCGCCCTCGCCCGTCACGACGTGGCCAGCGCGGTGCGGTACCTGCGGCTCGCGCTGCGCGGGCTGCCGCCGGACGGTGCCGAACGGGCCGGGGTCCTCGTCGAGCTCGCCGTCGCCGAGCGGTGCGGCAACCCGTCGACGCTGGTGCGCCGCGTGCTCCAGGCCCTGCCGGCGCTGCCCGGTGACGACGCCCGTGCCGCCGCGCTGGCCCGCATCCCGCCGATGGCGCTGCTGTCCGGCGCGGAGGCCGCCGGCGAGGCCATCGACGGCGTCCTGCGGCACCTCGCCCCCGAACCCCCCGAGCGCCCCGTCACCCCGCCGCCGACAGCGCCGGCCGAGCGGCCCGGCGAGCCCCCGAAGCTCCCGAATCCCCAGAGGCCCCGGGAGCCGACGGAGTCGGCACAGTCCGCCGGGCACCGGCAGTACACCAGCCACCCGCAGCAACAGGGAGAGCCCGCAACCACCGGTCCCGGACGCGACGAGCCGGCGCGGGTGGCGGCGCGGCCCGCGGGTGTCGAGGCGCTGGCGCAGCGGCTGGAGGCGCGGCGGTGGTTGGCGGGCTGGCAGGACCCGGCCGTGCTCGCCGCCGCGACGGCCCGGCTGCGCGACGGGATGATGCGGCCGCGCACCCCGGCCGAGCGGGAGCTCGCGGCGGTGCTGCTGTTCTGCGCGACCATGTCGGCGGAGCTGTCCGCGCAGGAGCTGGCGCCGCTCGCCCAGCTGCTGTTCGAGGCCCTGCCGGTCGACCACGACACGCTCGCCTCGATCGCGCCGCTCCTCGTCGCCAGTGCCGTCGCCGTCGAGCGGGTGCCGGCGCTGCGGCCGTGGCTGGCGGAGGCGAGCCGGGTCTCCGACGCCGCGCCGTGCCGCCGGGTCGCGGCGCAGGTCCACGCCCAGCTGGCGTTTCAGCAGCTGCACACCGGGCAGCCCGGCGCGGCTGCGGCCAGCGCCGCGAACGCGCTCACCGTGCTGCCCGACGGTCTCGGTGACGACGCGGTCGGCGCCGCGATGCTCTTCGCGGTCGCCGCCGCGGTGCCGGACGACCGGCTGCGGCAGCGGACCGCGGCGTTGTGGCGTCCGGAGCGGGCGACCGCCGAGACGGGCATGCTGCCGATGGTGCGCAACCTGCTCTACGGCGCGATGCTGTACAACAGCGAACCGCAGGCCGCGCTCGTCGCGTTGACCGAGTGCCAGCAGCAGCTCGCCACCCACGGCTGGCGCAACCGGGCGCTCTTCCCGACCGGCACGATGATCGCGCCGCTGCTGGACCGGCTCGGGCGGGCCGAGGAGGCGGTCGAGTGCATCGCGGAGGAGCACCGGCTGGTGGCCGCCTGGGGTGCGCCGGCGGCGACCGGCCGCACGCTGCGGGTCTGGGGCGAGCTCAGCCACGGCCGGCAGTCGCTGCGCCTGCTCGACGACGCCGTGGACGTGCTGGAGCACTCCGCCAACGAGCTGGAGCTGGCCCGCGCGCTGCTGGCCCGGGGCACCCGGCTGCTCGCGTCGGGGCGCAGGGGCGCCGGCGAGGATCTGCGCCGCGGTGGGCAGCTGGCGGTCGCGGCCGGGCTCTCCTGGCTGATGGAGCCGGCCACGACGGCGCTCGAGGCGCACCACGAGCAGCTGGTGCCCGGGATCAGCTCGTTCACCCCTGGCGAGCGGACGGTCACGGACCTGGTCACGGCCGGGCTGACGAACCACGCCATCGCCACGCGCCTGGGCATCTCCCAGCGGGCCGTGGAGAAACACCTGACCAACTGTTACCGAAAACTGGGGGTCACCAATAGATCCGCACTAAAGGCGGTTCTCAACCGGGTAGCGGGTAAAATGTCCGATCCACCCGCCGAATAGCCTCATTCGCCTCCAAACAACGGAAGATCACCGCGGGTAATAGTCACACCACTCAAAGCATTCATCGATACGTCTTCGCGGCCGTGAACTCTCAAGTCAATGCTCAAATTTTTCGCAAGATCGATGTCCGCCTGTACGACCTACCCGACGGTCACAACTCGACCCGAACCGGACTTCGGTCAGGATTCCGTTGCACTCGGTGCCCGGATCCGGCTCCCGGGCCCGTCCGCCGGCCGTCCGGACACACGTTGACCTGCATGGATGGACCACCGCCGGCACCCATACGGAAACCTTGGCCACCCTGCGTCCCCGTCCGGCCACGCCCCGCCGCCGACTACGGTCCACCACACCGAACTAGGCGCACGCCTACCACAGTCTTTGCTGCCCGATTTGCTCGCGTTGACGCTCGCGGAAAGCCGTGCAAGGCTCCCGATGCGAGTTCAAATTTGGAGCATTTGGGAGACGTGTCGATGCTTCTGGTCGGTAACTTGAAGGCAGACGTTCAAGACGCAACTCGGACCGACCCGCTCCGCAGGCAAAACAGGAGTGAAACATCGTCGGAACAGTGCTGTCCATTTCCGCAGCCCCATCCGGCGCTCGTCGGCGCGAGCGAATACGGCGAGCTGTTTCTGTCCATTGTCGAACGGACCGGGGTCGGCCTCGCCGTCCTCAATCCACAACTGCGCATCCAGCAGACAAACGCAGCATTACTGGAGCACTGCGGCCAGCCGCGCTTCGACCTGCACGGATTCGACTTCTCCGAGCTTCTGCACCCGAGTGTGCGGCAGCACATGCGCCGACAGTTCGACCGACTTCTCACCGGTCGCAGCGGACGATTCGTCGAGCATCTCGCCGCCATTTGGGCGACCCGCACCGCCTTCACCGGATCACTCACCGGAATGGCGGTGCAGGGCGACGCCGGCCAGCTGAAGACAATCGTCGTGCTGGTCGCTCCCGACAAGGGGGAGGACGATCGGCGGGTGCTCATCAGCCCCAACAAGATCTTGACAGAAATCAATGCCAAGATTCTCGAGGGAGTGGCCACCGGTGTCCCTACCGTACAACTGGCCGCAAAGCTGTATCTGAGCCGTCAGGGCATCGAGTACCACGTCAGCAACATGCTGCGGCAGTTCAAGGTGCCGAACCGCGCGGCACTGGTGTCGAAGGCCTACTCCATGGGCCTCTTCGGCGTCGGTTCGTGGCCGCCCAAGGTGCTCAACGAGTACGTGCGCCGCTGAACGGGGCGCACCACCAGGCAGACAAACGGTGGCCGGGACGATGTCCCGGCCACCGTTCTGTGCACCCGTCGCGCGTCAGGTCAGGCCGAGCTCCCGGTCGATCAGGTCGAACATCTCCTCGTCGTCGGCCTCGTCCAGGCCCTCCGCCGCCTCGGCCGCCCCGTCGTCCCAACGGCGCAGCAGGTTCCGCAGCCGGTCCGCGACCTGCCGCCGGGTCTCCGGGTCGACGTCACCGTCGGGCAGCGCCGCCGCGAGCGCGTCCAGCGCCGCCAGCGGGCCGTCGCCGGTGTCCGGGACGAGCGCCGCGTCGAGGTGCCGGGCGAGCGCGGCCGGCGTCGGGTGGTCGAACACCACCGTCACCGGCAGCCGCAGCCCCGTCAGGGCGGTGAGCTTGTTGCGCAGGTCGACGGCGGTCAGCGAGTCGAACCCGAGCTCGCGGAACGGCCGCGACGCGGCGACCGCGTCCGGGGTCGCGTGGCCCAAGGTGCCGGCGGCGTGGCTGCGGACCAGGTGCACCAGCTCCCGCTGCCGCTCGTCGGCGGTCAGGCCGAGCAGCCGCCGTGCCGGCTCGGGCCGCTGCGACCCGGGCTCGTCCCCGGCCGGAGCCGCGTCCGACGACGCCGGAGACCCGGCGACACCCAGCTCGTCCAGCAGCGGGCGGTGCCTGGCCATCGAGTACAGGTCCGCGAACCGGGGCCAGTCGACCCGGGCCACGACCACCGCGGCCTCGCCGTGCTCGACCGCGTCCCGCAGCGCCGCGACCGCGTGCCGCGGGTCCATGCCGAGGATCCCGTGCCCGGCGAGCCGGGCGGACTCGCTCGCGTCGACCATGCCGCCCGCCGCCCAGGCGCCCCACGCGACGCAGGTCGCGGCCTGGCCGCGGTGCCGCCGGTGCCGGGCGAGCGCCTCGAGGTAGGCGTTGCCCGCCGCGTACGCCGCCTGTCCGAGGTTGCCCCAGACGCCGGCGCCGGAGGAGAACACGACGAACGCGTCGAGCGGCACGGCGGCCAGCAGCGCGTCGAGGTGCATCGCGCCCACCGCCTTGCCGCGCAGTACCGCGGCCATGTCCGCCAGGCCGGTCCCGGTCAGGGGCCGCTCGTCGCCGGGCACCCCGGCCGCGTGCACGACCGCGGTGAGCGGCGCGCCCGCCGGCAGGTCCGCCAGCAGCCGGCGCACCTCCTCGCGGTCGCCGACGTCGCAGGCCACCACGGTCGCCTCGGCGCCGAGGGCGGCGAGCTCCGCGACGAGGTCCGCGGCGCCGGGCGCCGCCATCCCGCGCCGGCTGGTCAGCACCAGGCGGGTCGCGCCGGCGCCGGCGAGCCAGCGGGCCACGTGCCCGCCGAGCGCCCCGGTGCCGCCGGTGACGAGCACCGTCCCATGTGGACGCCACGGGCGGCGCGGGCCGTCGGCGGCGAGCGGCGCCCGGACCAGCCGGCGGCCGAAGATGCCGCCGGGGCGGATCGCGACCTGGTCCTCGTCGCCGATGCCGGCCAGCACGGCGCACAGCCGCGCGGCCGCGGCGGCGTCCACCGTGGACGGCAGGTCGACGAGGCCGCCCCAGCCGTCCGGGTCGTCGAGCCCGGCGACGATACCCATGCCCCACACGTGCGCCTGTGCCGGGCGGTGCAGCACGTCACCGGCGCCGACGGAGACCGCCCCGCCGGTCGCGCACCACAGCTTCGCGCCGACGCCGGTGTCGTGCAGCGCCTGCACGAGCCCGACGTTGCCGGCCAGCCCGGAGGGCAGCTCCGGCACCGTGCGGTGCGGCGTCTCGTCCCAGGCCAGCAGCGACAGCACCCCGTCGACCGGGCCGTCCGCCACGGACTGCAGCCGCGCGGCGATCCGGGACCGGTCCGCCTCGCCCGCCGGGAGCCGCAGCAGCTGGGCCTGGGCACCATGCTCGGCGATCGCGGCCAGCACCACGTCCACGGGACCGTCGAGCGCGCCCCCGGCCGACTCGTCGCCGGCCGCCACCACCAGCCAGCGGCCGGTGAGCACAGCGGGAGCCGGGGCGGCGAGCGCGTCCCACCGCACCGCGTAGCGCAGCTCGTCGACGGCGGCCCGCACCCGCGACTCGTCGTGCCAGGTCCGCAGCGCCGGCAGGACCGCGGCGAGCGCCGCCGGGTCGGCCGACGTCGCGCCGGCCAGCCCGGTCACGTCGCCGCGCCGGACCGCATCCCAGAACCGGTCGTCGGCGGGGGCGGCCACGGCGGTGCCAGCGGGCGGTGTGTCGAGCCAGAACCGGCGCCGCTGGAACGCGTACGTCGGCAGGTCCACGACGGTGCGGCCGGTGCCGAGCAGCGGCGTGAAGTCCACCGCGCAGCCACGCACGAACAGCTCCGCGACGGAGCGCGCGAAGCGGCCCGGCCCGCCGTCGCCGCGGCGCAGCGAACCGGCCACCACGTAGGCGCTGTCGGTGGCCGCGTCGGCGATCTCCTGGATCGGCACGGTCAGCACCGGGTGCGGGCTGCACTCCACGAACACCCGGTAGCCGTCCTCGACGAGCCGCTGCACGCTGTCGGCGAAGTGGACCGTCTCGCGCAGGTTGCGGTACCAGTAGCCGGCGTCCAGCTGCGGACCCGCGAGCCACTCCCCCGTCGCGGTCGACAGCATCGGCACCGAGCCGGGCACCCCGCTGACCGGCGCGAGCGCCTCCCGCAGCGCCGACTCGATCGACTCGACCTGCTCGGAGTGCGACGCGTAGTCGACCTCGACGAGCCTCGCCCGCACCCCGTCGGCGACACAGTCCGCCACGAACCGGTGCACGGCGTCGACGTCCCCGGCGACCACGACCGCCGTGGGCCCGTTCACCACGGCGACGCTCAGGCGGCCCGGGCAGGCGACGATGCGGTCCCGCACGGCGGCGACGGGCAGCGCGACCGACGCCATCGCTCCCCCGCCGGCGAGCGCGACGATCGCCTTGCTGCGCTCGGCGACGACCCGGGCGGCGTCGGGCAGGCTGAGCATCCCGGCGACGCAGGCCGCGGCGATCTCGCCCTGCGAGTGCCCGACGACGGCGTCGGGGCGGACGCCGTACGAGCGCCACAACGCGGCCAGGGACACCATCACCGCCCACGAAGCGGGCTGCACGACGTCGACCCGGTCCAGGCCGGGCGCGCCGTCCTCGCCCCGCAGGACGGCGGTCAGCGACCAGTCGACGAACGGCGCCAGGGCCTCCTCGCACGCCCGCACCGACTCGGCGAACACCGGCGCGGCGTCCAGCAGCGCGGCGCCCATGCCGGCCCACTGGGCACCCTGGCCGGGGAAGACGAACACGACCCGCCCGTCGACGTCGGCGACGCCCTGCACGACCGTGTCGGCGCCGCCCGCGAGCGCGGCGAGCCCGCCGGCCACCTCGGCGCGGTCCGAGCCGAGGACGACGGCGCGGTGCGGCAGCGCGGCCCGCGTGGTCAGCAGCGACCAGCCGACGTCGGCCAGTTCCACAGGGTTGGCGTTGGCGGCGTCGGTACCGTGGTGCGCCCCGCCGATCGACCCCAGCAGCCGGTCCGCCTGCGCGGCGAGCGCCTTCGCGCCGTGCGCCGAGACCACGATCGGCACCAGCCCAGCGCTGGGTGCCTCCGGAAGAGCAGGCGAGTCGTCGGCGGGCGGCGGCTCCTCCACGATCACGTGGGCGTTGGTGCCGCTGATGCCGAACGACGACACCCCGGCGCGGCGCGGCCGGCCGCCCGCCGGCCACGGGCGGGCCCGGTCCAGCAGTCGTACGGTGCCGGACGACCAGTCGACGTGCGGCGACGGCTCGTCGGCGTGCAGGGTCCTGGGCAGCAGGCCGTGCTCCATCGCCAGCACCATCTTGATCACGCCGCCGATCCCGGCCGCGGTCTGCGTGTGCCCGACGTTGGACTTCAGCGAGCCGAGCCACAGCGGGTCCGCCGGGTCGCGCCCGGCGCCGTACGTGGCCAGCAGCGCCTGCGCCTCGATCGGGTCGCCGAGCAGGGTCCCGGTGCCGTGGCCCTCGACCGCGTCGACCTCGGTCGCGGCGAGGCCCGCGGCAGCGAGGGCGGTGCGGATCACCCGCTGCTGCGACGGCCCGTTGGGGGCGGTGAGTCCGTTGGAGGCGCCGTCCTGGTTCACCGCGGTCCCGCGCACGACGGCGAGGATCCGGTGGCCGTTGGCCCGGGCGTCGGACAGCCGCTCCAGCACCACCATGCCGGCGCCCTCGGCGAGGCCGAACCCGTCGGCGCCGGCCCCGAACGCCTTGCACCGCCCGTCGCGGGCCAGGCCGCGCTGGCGGCTGAAGCCGACGAACTGGGCCGGGGTCGACATCACCATCGCGGCGCCGGCGAGGGCCAGGTCGCACTCGCCGCGGCGCAGCGACTCCACCGCCAGGTGCAGGGCGACCAGCGACGACGAGCACGCGGTGTCGACGGTGACCGCCGGGCCCTCCAGTCCCAGCACGTAGCTGATCCGGCCCGACGCGACGCTCGACGCGCCACCGGTGACGAGGTACCCCTCAAGACCCGAAGGACCGGAAGCACCGGCCTGCAGCCGGGAGCCGTACGCCTGATCGGCCATGCCGACGAACACGCCGGTGCGGCTGTCGCGCAGCGACGTCGGGGCGATCCGGGCGTGTTCGGTGGCGTCCCAGGCGACCTCGAGCAGCAGCCGCTGCTGCGGGTCCATGGCGACCGCCTCGCGGGGGCTGATCCCGAACGCCTCTGGGTCGAAGTCGGCGGCGTCGTAGAGGAAGCCGCCGTCCCGCACGTACGTGGTGCCGGCGTGGTCGGGATCGGGGTCGTAGAGGGCGGCGAGGTCCCAGCCACGGTCGGTCGGCATCGCCCCGACGGCGTCGACCTCGCCGGCGACGACCCGCCACAGGTCCTCCGGGCTCCGCACGCCGCCCGGGTACCGGCAGCCGATGCCGACGATGACGACCGGGTCGTCGCGGTCGGCGGCCGTGACCGGCGCGGCGGCCGGCGCGTCCCGGGCCTCGCCGAACAGCGACGCGCGCAGGAACCGGGCCAGGTGCGCGGGCGTGGGGTGGTCGAACACGGCGGTCGCCGGCAGCCGCAGCCCGGTCGCGGCGTTGAGCGCGTTGCGCAGCTCGACCGCCGACAGCGAGTCGAAGCCGAGCTCCATGAACGCCCGGGAGCTCTCGACGGTGGCCGCGGACGCGTGCCCGAGGACCCGGGCGACCTGCCCGCGGACCAGGTCGAGCAGGACCCGGTCCCGCTCGGCGCCGCCCGCCCCGGCGAGGTCGCGGGCGAGCGTGCCACCGCCGCCCGTCGCGGCCGGTGGCGGGGCCGCGTCCGCCAGGCGGCGGATCTCCGGCAGCGCGCCGATGAGCGGGCTGGGCCGGGCGCTGCCGAAGACGGCGGCGAAGCGCTCCCAGTCGACGTCGGCGACGGCGACCGTGGTGTCGTCGTGGTCGAGGACCTGCTGCAGGGCGTGCATCGCCGGCTCGGGGTCGATCAGCGGCACGCCGCGGCGGCGCAGCGTGTCCGCGAGGGAGTCGGCGATCATGCCGCCGCCGGCCCACGGGCCCCACGCGATCGAGTGGGCGGCGACGCCGTCGGCGCGCTGCTGCTCGGCGAGGGCGTCGAGATGGGCGTTCGCGGCCGCGTACGCGCCGTGGTCGCCGACGCCCCAGACCGCCGCGATCGAGGAGAAGTAGACGACGGCGTCGAGGGCGGCCCGGTCCAGCAGGGCGTCGAGGTGCAGCGCCCCGGCGACCTTCCCGGCGGCGACCGAGGCCATCCCGTCGGCGGTCAGGTCCGGCAGCGCGGCCAGGTCGGCGACGCCGGCGGTGTGCATGACGGTGGTGATCGGCTCGCCCCGCCCGGCGCAGTCGGCGACGAGCGCGGCGACGGCGTCCCGGTCGGCGACGTCGCACGCGACGACCCTCGCCTCGGTGCCCGCGGCGGCGAGCTCGGCGACGAGGTCTGCCACGCCGGGTGCGTCGGCGCCGCGGCGGCTGGTGAGCACGAGCCGGCTGGCGCCGGCGGCGGCGAGCCACCGGGCCACGTGCCCGCCGAGGGCGCCGGTGCCGCCGGTGACGAGGACGGTCCCGGTCGGCCGCCACGCGCGGGCGGGTGCCGTCGTGCCGGTGCCCGCGTGGACGAGGCGCCGCCCGAAGACGCCGGTGGCGCGCACCGCGACCTGGTCCTCGCCACCGAGCTCGCCGAGCCCGGCGAGCACCGCGCAAAGTCTGGCCGCCGCGCGGACGTCCAGCGCCGCCGGCAGGTCGACGAGGCCGCCCCAGGTCCGCGGGAACTCCAGGGCCGCGACCCGGCCGAGGCCCCACGTCTGCGCCTGCGCGGGTGCGGCGAGCCGTTCGCCGTCCACGGCCACCGCGCCACGGGTCACGCACCACAGCGGCGCGGCGGTGCCGAGGCCGGCGAGGGCCTGGATGAGCAGCAGGTTGCCGGCGGGCGTCGACTCGTCGGTGCCCAGCAGTGACAGCACCCCGTCGACGGGCTCGGCCAGCGCCTCGCACAGCGCGTCAGGGAGAGCCGCGTCGTCGGCGGCGAGGGTGCGCACGGTCGCGCCGTGGGCGGTGAGCGCCTCCGCGACAGGCCCGGCCGTGGTGTCCCCGAAGGGGTGCACCACCAGCCACGTGCCGGTGAGGGTGACCGCGGACGGCTCGGGCAGCGCGTCCCAGCGGATCTTGTACCGCCAGCCGTCGACCAGCCCGCGGACGGCCCGCCGCTCGTGCCAGGTGCGCAGCGCGGGCAGCACGGCGCCGACCGCGCCGGCGTCGGTGGCGAGGACCCCGGCGAGCTCGGCCGCGTCCGAACGTTCGACGGCTTCCCAGAACTCGGCGTCGACGGTCCCGGCCGGCCCGGTCGCCGTGTCCTCCAGCAGCGGCGCGTCGAGCCAGTACCGCTGCCGCTGGAACGCGTACGTGGGCAGGGCGACGGTCCGCCGGCCGGGGCCGAAGACGCCGGTCCAGTCGACGGCCGCGCCGTGCGCCCAGGCGGCGCCGAGCGAGGCGAGGAACCTGTCCCGGCCGCCGTCGTCGCGGCGCAGGGTGCCGGTGACGAACGCGTCCCCGGTGTGGCCTTCGAGGGTCTCCTGGATCCCGACGGTGAGCACCGGGTGGGCGCTGACCTCGACGAACGTCGTCACGCCCGCGTCGGCGAGGTCGCGGACGGCGGCGGCGAACTCGACGGTGTGCCGCAGGTTGCGGTACCAGTAGTCCGCGCCGCCGACGGTGACGCCATCGAGGTCGGCGCCGACGGTCGAGCGCAAAGGGACCGTGGCGGGACCTGGGGCGACCGGGGCGAGCAGCTCCAGCAGCCGGTCCCGGATCGCCTCCACCTGCACACCGTGGGAGGCGTAGTCGACGTCGACGCGCCGCGTCCGTACACCCGCCGCATCACACACCGCGGTGAACTCGTCGAGCGCGTCGGGCTCCCCGGACACCACCGCGGAGGTCGTGCCGTTGACGGCGGCGACGCCGAGCCGGCCCGCCCACGGCTCGATCCGCCCGGCGACGTCGGCGGCGGGCAGCGCCACCGACAGCATGCCGCCCTTCCCGGCCAGGGCGGACAGCGCCTGGCTGCGCAGCACGACGACGCGGGCGGCGTCGTCGAGCGAGAGGATCCCGGCGACGTACGCGGCGGCGATCTCGCCCTGCGAGTGCCCGACGACGACGTCGGGTTCGACGCCGGCGGCCCGCCACATCCCGGCGAGGGACACCATCACCGCGAACAGCACCGGCTGGACCACGTCGACCCGGCTCAGCGGGGGCGCGTCCGGTTCGCCGCGCAGGACGGCGGTCAGCGACCAGTCCACGAACGGCGCGAACGCCGTCTCGCACCGGCCGATCGACGCCGCGAAGCCCGGGTCGGTGTCGAGGAGCCGCACGGCCATGCCGGCCCATTGCGAGCCCTGGCCGGGGAACACGAACGCGACCTTGCCGCCGGGGCGGGCGACCGCGCCGGGCACGGCGCCACCGGCGATCCGCAGCAGCTGCTCGCGGACGTCGTCGTGGCCGGCGCCGACGACGACCGCCCGGTGCGGGAGGGCGGCGCGGGTGCTGGCGAGGGACCAGCCGACGGCGCCGAGGTCGTGCCCCGGGTGCCCGTCGAGGAAGTCGGCGAGGCGGCCGGCCTGGGCCCGCAGCGCCGCGTCGCCGCGCCCGGACACCACGATCGGCACCGGCCCCGACGTGGGCTCGGCGGGGTCGTCGGTGTCCTGCGGAGCCTCCAGGATCACGTGCGCGTTGGTGCCGGAGACCCCGAACGACGACACGGCGGCGCGCCGCGGCCGGCCGGTCTCCGGCCACGCGACCGCGTCGCGCAGCAGCTCGACCCGGCCCTCGGACCAGTCGACGTGGGTGGAGGGCGCCGACACGTGCAGGGTCTTCGGCAGCACGCCGTGGTGCATGGCGAGGATCATCTTGATGACGCCGCCGACGCCGGCGGCCGCCTGGGTGTGCCCGACGTTCGACTTCAGCGAGCCCAGCCACAGCGGGTCGCCGTCGCCGCGGTCCCGGCCGTAGGTGGCGAGGATCGCCTGCGCCTCGATCGGGTCACCGAGGGCGGTGCCGGTGCCGTGCGCCTCCACCGCGTCCACATCGGACGGTGACAGCCCGGCGTCGGCGAGCGCGGCGCGGATGACCCGCTGCTGCGACGGGCCGTTCGGGGCGGTGAGGCCGTTGGACGCGCCGTCCTGGTTGAGCGCGGAGCCGCGCACGACGGCGAGGACCCGGTGGCCGCGGGCCCGGGCGGTGGACAGCCGCTCCAGCACGAGCATGCCGGCGCCCTCGCCCCAGCCGGTGCCGTCGGCGTCGTCGGAGAACGCCTTGCAGCGCCCGTCTGGCGAGAGGCCGCGCTTGCGGCTGAACTCCATCAGCACGCCCGGCGTGGACATGACGGTGACCCCGCCGACGAGGGCGAGCTCGCACTCGCCGCCGCGCAGCGCCCGCGTCGCCAGGTGCAGCGCGACGAGCGACGACGAGCAGGCGGTGTCGACGGTGACGGCCTGCCCCTCCAGTCCGAGGGTGTAGGCGACGCGGCCGGACGCGACGCTGGTGAGGCTGCCGGTCAGCAGGTAGCCGTGCATGCCGTCGGCGGGGCGGTGCAGCGCCGGGCCGTAGTGGGTGTAGGGCACGCCGACGTAGACGCCGCCGGGCCGGCCGGCCACCGACAGCGGGTCGATGCGCGCGGATTCGAGGGCCTCCCAGGCGACCTCGAGCAGCATCCGCTGCTGCGGGTCCATGCCGAGGGCCTCGCGGGGGCTGATGCCGAAGAACGCGGGGTCGAACTCGGCGGCGCCGTGCAGGAACGAGCCGTGCCGGGTGCAGCACTTCCCGACCGCGTCGGGGTCCGGGTCGTAGAGGTCGGTCCGCCAGCCACGGTCGGTGGGGAACGTGCCCACGGCGTCGGAGCCGGCCGCGACGAGCCGCCAGAGGGCTTCGGGTGTGTCGACGCCGCCCGCGTACCGGCAGCTCATGCCGACGATCACGACCGGGTCGTCGGCGCCGTCGGAGGTGGCCCGCGCGACCGTCACCTGTTCCTCGTGGGTCGGGCCCAGCAGCGAGTCGCGCAGGAAACCGGCGACGGCGGCCGGGGTCGGGTAGTCGAACAGCAGGGTCGCCGGGATGCGGACGCCGGTCGCGGCGGCCAGCTCCTCCCGCAGCCGGGTGCCGATCGCCCGGTACACGCCGAGCTGGCGGAACGCGAGCCCGGCGTCCACCGGCCCGGGCTTGCCGGTGGCGGCCACGACCGCGGACCGGACCACGTCGAGAAGTATCCGGTCCCGGTCGGCGTCGCCCACGGCGAGCAGCCGGGCGAGCAGGGACGGCTGGTCGTCGAGCGCCATGAGCGGCACCGCCTTCGCAAGAGGGGGTCTGGTGGAGGAGCGCTCAGGCGCTCTGGTGTTCCATCGCGCGGCGCAGGCTCAGCGGACGCATGTCGGTCCAGACCTCGTTGACGTGGGCGAGGCACTCGCCCCTGGCGCCGGTGAAGCCGGCGTCCTTCCAGCCGGCGGGGATGTCGCGGCCCTCGGCCCAGATCGAGTACTGCTCCTCGTCGTTGACCACCACGGTGTAGCGGCGGGTCTCGTCGTCGGTCATGCCACTGTCCCTTCGAAGGCGAGTGTTGCAACAGGCAAAATCAGCGCAGGGCGAGCTCGTCGGCGAGGCGGCCGAGGACGAGCTCCGCGTGGCTGAGGACGGCGAAGTGGTCCCCGGGCAGGATCCGGCGGTCGAACCGGCCGGTGGTCACCGCGGCCCAGCCGTCGACGTCCTCGGCGCTGCTGACGGTGTCGCCGGCGCCGACGTACGCGCTGACGGGGCAGGTGAGCGGCGGGCCGGGTTCGGGGACGTAGCCTTCGACCATCGCCATGTCGGCCCGCAGCACCGGCAGGTAGATCTCGGCGATCTGCGGGTCGTCGAGCACCTCGGCGGGGATGCCGCCGTGCCGGGCCTGCATCGCCCGGCCGAACTCGAGGTCCGGCAGGTGGCTGAGCGCCGGCATTCGGGCGGCGCCGCCCGGCGGTTTCGCCCCGGCGACCACCAGGCGGGTCGGCGACGGCAGGTGGTCGCGGCGCAGGTGCCGGGTCAGCTCGTAGGCGACGAGCGCGCCCATGCTGTTGCCCAGCAGCGCGAACGGCACGTCCAGGGCGGGCAGCAGCGCCTCGGCGAGGTCGGGGACGAGGTCGACGACGCCGGTCGGCAGCGGCTCGCCGAAGCGGGACTCGCGGCCGGGCAGCTGGACCGGGCACACCTCGAGGCCGTACGGCAGGTGCTGCTGCCACGTCCGGAACGCGGAGGCGGCGCCGCCGGCGTGCGGGAAGCAGAACACCCGCAGCACGGTGTCGGTCGCCCGCCGCCGGTTCGGCAGCCAGGGGTTGGGCATGAGGTCACTCACCGGCGGTCACCGTCTTCGCTGGAGCTGGGGCTGGGGCGTCGTGGACATCGAAGGGGCGGCAGCAGCGGGTGCCCGGGTCGGCGACGATCTCGGCGAGCAGCGCCGTGTACCGCTCGGCGAGCCGGGCGACGGTCGCGTCGTCGAACAGGTCGACGCTGTATTCGAGCAGCCCGTCGACGCCGAGGCAGGCGCCGCCGGGGCCGAGCCGCTCGCGCAGCATCAGGTTGAGGTCGAACTTCGCCGTCGTCGACGGGGCCGGCTCGATCCGCATCCGCAGGTCCGGCAGCTCCAGCGCGCCGCGGCCGGTGTCGTCGGCGACGATCATCACCTGGAACAGCGGGTGCCGGGCGCCGGACCTGGCCGGGTTCAGCGCCCGCACCAGGTGGTCGAAGGGCACGTCCTGGTGGGCGTAGGCGTCGAGGTCGGCGTCGCGGACCCGGGCGAGCAGGTCGGTGAACGACGGGTCGCCTGAGGTGTCGGTGCGCAGCACGACGGTGTTGACGAAGATGCCGACGAGGTCGTCGAGGGCCGGGTCGGTCCGCCCGGCGGCGGGGGTGCCGAGCGGGATGTCGGTGCCGGCGCCGGCACCGGTGAGCAGCGCCGCGAGGGCCGCCTGAGCGACCATGAAGACGCTGGCCCGGTGGCCGCGGGCGAGCGCCGCCATGCCGTCGTGGACCTCGGCCGGGACGGTGAAGCGGACCCCGCGGCCGGCGGACGTCGGCACGGCGGGGCGGGGCCGGTCGAACGGCAGCGCCAGCTCCGCCGGGGCCTTCGCCAGCGCCCGCCGCCAGTAGGCGGTCTGCCGGGACAGCAGGCTGCGGGTGTCGCGCGGGTTGCCGAGCAGCCGCTGCTGCCACAGCGTGTAGTCGGCGTACTGGGCCGGCAGCGGCTCCCACCGGACCGGGTCGCCGGCGACCCTGGCGGCGTAGGCGCGGGCGAGGTCGGTGGCGAGCGGCACCATCGACCAGCCGTCGCAAGCGATGTGGTGCAGCACCAGGCGCAGCACGTGCTCGCCGGGGCCGGCCGTCAGCAGCCACGCGCGCAGCGGGAGGTCCTGCTCCAGGCGGAAGGTGGTGGCGAGGGCGTCATCGAGGTCGCGGGCGCCGTCGACGACGGTCAGCTCGACGCCGACGTCCGCCGCCGGCACGATCCGCTGGGCGGCGACGCCGTCGATCTCGACGACCGTGGTCCGCAGGCTCTCGTGCCGGGCGACGACGTCGCGCAGCGCCCCGGCGAGCGCCGCGGTGTCGAGGACGCCGGTCAGGTGGATCGTCAGCGGCACGTTGTAGGTGGCGCTGGGGCCGGTCAGCCGGTACAGGAACCACAGCCGCTGCTGGGCGAAGGACAGCGGCACGGCGTCGGGGCGCGGCGCCGGCACCAGCGGCGGGCGGGTGCTGCCGGTCGCGCCGTCGACGAAGGCGGCGAGCCCGGCGGGGGTCGGCGCCTCGAACACCGCCCGGACCGGCACCTCCACCCCGAGGTCGGCGCGGAGGCGGGCAACGAGGCGGGTGGCCAGCATCGAGTGGCCGCCGAGGGCGAAGAAGTCGTCGTCGACGCCGATCCCGGGCCGGTCCAGGACCTCCTCCCAGACCCGCAGCATCGCGGCCTCGGCGGCGGTGCGCGGCGCCACGTAGGTCGCGGCGACGGGCCGCACCGGCAGCTCGGCGAGGGCCCGTTCGTCGGTCTTGCCGCTGGTCAGCTCCGGCAGCGCGGGCATGAGGACGAGGAAGGCCGGCACCATGACCGCCGGCAGGACCGCCCGCAGCCGCTTGAGCAGCCCGGCGGCCTGGGGTGCCGGGGCGGCGCCGTGGGCGACGTAGCCGACGAGCGCGGGTTCGCCGTCGACCGGTCGCACGAGGACGGCCGCGTCGAGGACGCCGGGTAGCTCCCGCAGCGCCGCGGCGACCTCGCCGGGCTCGATCCGCACGCCGCGCAGCTTCACCTGGGCGTCGGCGCGGCGCACGAACAGCAGCTCGCCGTCGCCGGTCCAGCGGACGAGGTCGCCGGTGCGGTACAGCCGCCCGCCGGGCGGCCCGAACGGGTCGGGGACGAACGCGGCGGCGGTCAGGCCGGGCCGGTCCAGGTAGCCGTGGGCGAGCCCGGCACCGCCGAGGTACAGCTCGCCGGTCGCGCCCGGCGGGACCGGGCGGAGCCGGTCGTCGAGGACGTGGGCGCGGGCGCCGCGGATCGGGCGGCCGATCGGGATGTGCCGCGGCAGCTCACCGCGACGGGTCCGCCAGGCGGTGGCCTCGATCGCCGTCTCCGTCGGCCCGTACAGGTTGAGCAGTTCGACGTCGAGCAGGTCCAGGCAGCGGCCGGCGAGCTCGGCGGAGAGCGCCTCGCCGCCGCAGAGGACGCGGCGCAAGGTCGTACACCTGCCGGCGCCGACGACGTCGAGGAACTGCCGCAGTGTGGTCGGCACGAACTTCACCGACGTCACCGCGAACCGCTCGATCGCGCGGACGAGGTAGTCGGGGTCGCGGTGCCCGTCGGGGTCGGCCAGGACGATGGTGGCGCCGGCGGCGAGGGTGCCGAAGAGCTCCAGCAGCGCCGGGTCGAAGGTGAGCGGGGTCTTGAACAGCACCCGGTCGGACGGCGTGACCGGGGCGGCGTCGACGTACCAGCGCAGGGTGTTGACGACGGCCGCGTGCGGCACGACGACGCCCTTCGGGCGGCCGGTGGAGCCGGAGGTGTACAGCACGTACGCCTCGTCGCCGGGCAGCGCCTCCACTGGGCCCTCCACTCGGGTCTCCGCGAGGGCCGCGGGCGCGGGCGGGTCGTCGGTGCAGCCGACGAGCAGGACCGGCACGTCCGGCAGCAGGTCGCGGTGCGCCGCGTCGGTGACCACGACGGCGGGGCGGGCGTCCTCCAGTAGCCGCGCGATGCGGGCCGCCGGGGCGTCGAGGTCGACGGGCACGAACGCGGCCCCGGCCTTGCCGGCGGCGAGCGCGGCGGCGACGAGACCGGCGCCGCGGGGCAGCGCCAGGGCGACCCGCCCGTCCCGGCCCGCACCGGCCGCGCGCAGCCTGGCCGCGAGCGCGCCGGCCCGGGCGTCCAGCTCGGCGTAGGTGACCGTGCCCTCGGCACCGTCCAGCGCCACCGCGTCCGGAGTGCGCCGGACCTGCGCCTCGACGAGCGCCGGCAGCGTCGCGGGCGCCGGCGACGAGGGCGACGTCGTGCCGGTCCAGCGGTGCAGCACCAGGTCCCGTTCGGCGTCGTCCATGACGTCCAGGTCGGCGCAGCGCGTGTCCGGGTCGGCGGCGGCCGCGGCCAGGACCCGCAGCAGGCGGGTGGTGAGCCGGGTAGCGTCGGCGTGGTCGAAACGGTCGGTGCGGTAGCGCAGGTCGGCCCGGATGCCGTCGCAGCGCCCGCCGGGGCCGTGCCGCTCGCGCAGCACCAGGACCAGGTCGAACTTCGCGGTCGCCACCGCCAGGGGCTCCTCGGTGACCCGCAGGCCGGGCAGCTCGGCGTGCACCTGCTCGGTGCCGTCGGCGACGAGCATCACCTGGAAGAACGGGTGCCGGCCGTCGACGCGGGGCGGGTTCAGCGCGAGGACGAGGTGCTCGAACGGCACGTCCTGATGGGCGAACGCGGCGAGGTCGGTGTCGCGGACCCGGTCCAGCAGCTCCCGGAACGTCGGGTCGCCGGAGGTGTCGGTGCGCAGGACGAGGGTGTTGACGAAGAAGCCGACGAGGTCGTCGAGGGCCTCGTCGAGGCGGCCGGCGACGGGGCTGCCGATCGGGATGTCGGTGCCGGCGCCGAGCCGGGTGAGCAGCGCGGCGAGGGCCGCCTGCACGACCATGAAGACGCTGCCCCGCGCGTCCCGGGCCAGCCGGGCCAGGCCGGCGTGCAGCGCGGCGTCGACGGCGAAGCCCACGCCCGCACCCGCACTCTCGCCCTCTTTCAAGGCGCCGGTGCCGTTGCCGGGGATGTCGAGGGCGGCGGGCGCGCCGGCCAGGACGGTCCGCCAGTGCGCGACCTGGCGGCTCAGGACGCTGTCGGGGTCGGTCCCGGCGCCGAGCAGCCGCTGCTGCCAGAGGGTGTAGTCGGCGTACTGGACCGGCAGCGGCGCCCACCGTGGCGCCTCGCCGTCGCGGCGGGCGGCGTAGGCGGCGGTGAGGTCGCGGGCCAGCGGCGCCATCGACCACGCGTCGGCGGCGATGTGGTGCAGCACCGCGACGACGACGTGCTCGCCGGCGCCGAGCGCGAACAGGTGCACCCGCAGCGGCAGCTCGACGGTGAGGTCGAACGGCCCGTCCGCGGCTGCGGCGACCGCGGCCGGCAGGTCGGCGGGGTGGACCGACGAGGTCAGGAACGGGACGCGCACCGCGGCGGCGGGCGCGACCTGCTGCACGGCGGTGCCGTCGACGGTGCGCACCGTCGTGCGCAGCGTCTCGTGCCGGGCGGCGACGTCGTGGAAGGCGGCCCGCAGCGCGTCGCGGTCCAGGGGGCCGGTGAGCCGCAGCGCGAGGGGGATGTTGTACGTCGCGGCCGGCCCCTCGAACTCGTGCAGGAACCACAGCCGCTGCTGCGCCGACGACAGCGGCACGGCCGGCGGGCGGACGGCCGCGGCGGTCAGCGCGGGCCTGACCCCGGCGACCACCCTGCCGCGACCCGCGTCGAGGGCGGCGCCGAGGGCCGCGCCGATGCCGCGGGCCAGTCCGGCGATCGTCGGCGTCTCGAACAGCGCCCGGATCGTCAGCTCCAGGCCCAGCGCGGTGCGGACCCGGCTGACCAGCTTCGTCGCCAGCAGCGAGTGCCCGCCGAGAGCGAAGAAGTCGTCCTCGACGCCGATCCGCTCGCGGCCGAACACGTCGGACCACACGCCGGCGAGCCGCTGCTCCAGGTCGGTGCGGGGGGCGACGTACTCGCGCCGGGCGACCTGGACGCCGTCGGTGCCGCGGGCCAGCAGCGCGGCCCGGTCGACCTTGCCGTTGCGGCTGGCCGGCAGCGCGTCGTGCAGCACGTAGCCGTCGGGCACCATGTACCGCGGCAGCCGCCCGCCGAGCCGCTCGTGCCAGCCGGCGAGCTGTCTGCCGGCGTCCGGTTCGCCGGTCGCGACGTGGGCGATGAGCCGGTCGTCGCCGTCGGTCTCGCCCCTGTACGGCAGGACGACGACCTCGGTGGCGCCGGTGACCGCGCGCAGCGCCGCCTCCACCTCGCCGAGCTCGATGCGGTAGCCGCGGATCTTCACCTGGTGGTCGCGGCGGCCGAGGTATTCGATGGTGAGGCCGTCGCCGCGGCGGCGGTAGCGGGCCAGGTCGCCGGTGCGGTACAGCCGCGCGCCCGGCGTCGGCGGGAACGGGTGCGGGACGAACGCCGCCGCGGTGAGATCCGGCCGGCCGGCGTAGCCGCGGGCGAGGCCGCCGCCGACGTACAGCATGCCGGGCACGCCGACGGGGACCGGCCGCAGCTCGTCGTCGAGCACGTAGGCCTCGGCGTTGGGGTACGGCCCGCCGATGAGGCACAGCGCGCCGCTGTCCGCCGCCTGGTCGTGCACGAGGTAGGTGCTGTCGATCGTGGCCTCGGTCAGGCCGTAGGAGTTGACGACCTCCCCGCCCGGTCCGAGCAGCGCCCGCATCCTGCCGAGGTCGTCGGCGTGCACCAGGTCGGAGCCGACGATGAGCAGCCGCAGGTCGGGCAGGCGCGCACCGGTCGCGGCGGCGTGCTCGGCGAGGCGGCGGGCGACCAGCGGCACGAACTCGGCACAGTCGACGACCTCCCGCCGCAGCAGCTCCAGCAGCGGCTCGGGCTGCAGCAGCAGGTCGCGCGGGCACAGCACGAGCCGGGCGCCGTTGCACAGGGCGCGGGTGAGGTCGCCGACGAAGACGTCGAAGCCGAAGTTCGCCATCTGCAGCACGGAGGTGACGCGACCGGGCAGCCGGTACGCCTGGTCCCAGCCGCGCTGCACGGCCAGCAGCGCGTCGTCGGCGACCATGACGCCCTTGGGCCGGCCGGTCGACCCGGACGTGTAGATGACGTAGGCGAGGGCACCCTCCGGCCGCCGGGCCTTCGCGGGGCTGTTCTCCGTGGTGAGGTCGTTGACGCGGACGCTGACGCCCTCGAACTGTCCGGCCAGGGCGGCGGTGGTGACCGCGACGCGGACCCCGGCGTCGGCGGCGACCGCGGCGCGGCGGGCGGCGGGCTGGTCCGGGTCGAGGGCGACGAACGCCGCCCCGGCCTTCCACACGCCGAGGACCGCGACGACCAGGTCGGCGCCGCGGGGCAGCAGCACGCCGACACGGTCCTCGGCCCCGACGCCTTCGCGGCGCAGCCGCCCGGCGAGCGCGTCGGCACGCGCTTCGAGGTCCACATAGGACAGCCGCTCGGCGCCGTGCACGACCGCGATCGCGTCCGGGCTCGCCGCCGCCTGCCGCTCGATCAGCTCCAGGACGTTGCGGGCGGCGACCGGCGCCGTCAGTGGGCCGCGCCCGGCGGCGAGCAGCTCCCGGCGCTGCCCCGGCGGGGTCAGCTCCAGGGTGTCGACGCGGTCGCCGGGGCGGGCGGTCAGGCCGCGCAGCACGTGCTCGTACATGGCCGCGAAGCCCCGCACGGTCACCGCGTCGAACAGGGCGGTGTCGTACTCGAAGACGACGGTGAGGTCGCGCTCGACGACGAGCATGTCGACGAACAGGTCGACCTTCGCGACCGCTGCGGGCGGGGTCACGACGGAGGCGTGCAGCCCGGTCGGGTGCGGCATGACCCGGGCCCGGTCGAGGTTGAAGAACGTCCGCAGCAGCGGCGCGGGGTCGGCGCCCTCGCCGCGGAGCAGCTCGATGCTGAAGTCGGGGTGGTCGTAGGCGCCGACGAGCGCCTGCTGGACGGCCCGCACCTGCTCGGCGAACGTGGCGGCGCCGTCGCGGACCAGCCGGACCGGCAGCACCGTGTTGCAGTGCCCGACGAGCACGTCCGCGCCGGGGTGGTCGCGATGGGCCACCGGGATGCCCACGACGATGTCGTCGTCGCCGGTGAGCCGGTGCAGCAGGTGCGCGTACGCGGCGAACAGCACCGTGAACAGGGTGGTGTGCAGCTCGCGGGCCCGGGTCGCGGCGAGGCCGGCGACGGCCGGGTCCAGGGGGAGGTCGATGCGGGCCGCGCGGCCGGCACCGCGGGCGGGCCGGGGGCGGTCCAGCGGCAGCTGCAGCACGGGCCGCGGCCCGCGGAACCGTTCGGTCCAGTACGACGCCGCCGCCTGCCCGGCCGGGCCGTCGCGGCGGGCCGCTTGGCGCGCGACGTGGTCGCGGTAGGCCGGGGCGGGCACCAGTCCCGCGGAGACGCCGGTGCGCAGCTGCTCGTACAGGTGCAGCAGCTCGTCGATGACGACCACGAACGACCATCCGTCCACGACGCTGTGGTGGACGAGCAGGTGCAGCTGATGGTGCTCGGGCGCGAGGCGCAGCAGCGCGGCGCGCAGCAGCGGCCCGCGCGTCAGGTCGAACGTCTCCTGGACCCGGCCGTCGAGCCACTCGGCGCGCCCGGTGCCGGCGTCCACGACGGGCAGCTCGACCGGCGCGGGTGGGAGCACCCGCTGCCAGGACCCGTCCGCGGCGAACACGGTGCGGAGGCTGTCGTGCCGTGCCACCACCGTTTCCAGCGCGCGGCGCAGCGTCTCGGGGTCGACTGGTCCGGCGAGGTCCAGCAGCACGGTCTCGTTGTAGGCCTGCGAGGATGCGTCGCCGAGCTGGTCGAGGAACCAGATCTCCCGCTGTGTCGACGACAGGGGGTAAGGCGCCTCGTTCAGCGGCGGCGGCTGCTGTACCGCGGGCGCCTCGGCTGGTGCCGCGGCTGGCGCCTCGTATGGCGCTTCGGCCGGTGCCTCGCTGATCAGCGCGTACACGTGGGCCATGACGCGCGCGTGCACGTCCAGCAGCCGCTCGACCGATGCTTCCAGCTCGGTCCGTAACGTCCCGTCATCCGTCGGCCGCACAGGTCCCCCGTCTCGATGGTGCCCGCGACTGACCGTAGGCGGTGGGTATTAACAAGTTCCCTAGTCCACGTCGTGTTGCCTGTCTGCAGACGTGGCGTGCCGGCGCCCCGCGCCGCGACGGAGGGGACCCCCGATGAGCACCAGCACCAGCCCGGAGTTCCTGTCGACCGACGTGCGCACCCTGGTGGAGCAGCGGCTGGCGCGGCTCACCGCCGGCTCGCCGAAGCCGTCGATCACGCCCGGCAGCGGACCCCGACCGGCCGCCCCCGCCCAGCAGCGCCTGCTCTTCCTCGAACAGCTCGACCCCGGCACGCCGACCTACCACGTGATCTTCACGCTGCGCATCGACGGCCCGCTCGACTCGGACGCCGTGGAGGCGTCGCTGCGCGGCATCGAGGAGCGGCACGAGGTCCTGCGCACGACGTACCGGCGCACCGGCACCGGCGAGGAGCAGGTGACCGGTCCGGTCGGGCTCCGGATGCGCCGCCTGGACCTGCCCGGCGCCACCGAAGCACGGCTGGACGAGCTGACCCGCGACGAATACGAGCGGCCGTTCGACCTCCGCGAGGGACCGGTGTGGCGGGCCGTGCTCGCCCGCACCGCCGAGGACCGGCACCACCTGGTGCTCACCGTGCACCACATCGCCTTCGACGGCTGGTCCGTCGACGTCTTCGCCCGCGAGCTGTCCGCCGGCTACGCCGCCGCCCTGGGCACCGGCCCGGCGGTCAAGGCCCCGGCGGTCCAGTACGCCGACTACGCCGCCTGGCAGGCGCACCGCCTCGCCACCGGCGGCTTCGACGGTCAGCTGGCGTACTGGTCCGGCCGGCTCGCGGACGCCGCCCAGCGCATCGAGCTGCCGTCGCCGGGCCCCGGACCGGCCGGGAACACGGGCGGCGGCCGGCTGCGGGCCAGGGTCGGCGCCGAGGTCACCGCCGCGGTCCGGGCCCTCGCCCGCGCCCACGGCGCCACCCCGCACGTGGTGCTGCTGGCGGCCCTGCACGCGCTGCTGCACCGCTACAGCGGGCAGCGCGACATCCTCGTCGGCACCCCCGTCGCCAACCGCGCCCTGCCGGAGGTCGAGCCGCTCATCGGCCTGTTCGTCAACACGGTCGTGGTCCGTGCCGACGTCGCGCCGCTGCTGCCGTTCGCGGCGCTGCTGGACCAGGTCCGCGACGCGGCCGCCGCCGCGCAGGCCCACCAGGACGTGCCGTTCGAGCAGGTGGTCGCGGCGCTGCCGGTCGACCGCGACACCGGCGCGGCCCCGCTGGTGCAGGTCATGTTCGACTGGAACAGCTCCGCCGCCCGGACCGGCACCACGGTGCGGCTCGGGGACGCCCGGATGACCCTGGTCGAGCGGTTCCGGCCGGACACCGCGAAGTTCGACCTCGTCGTCGCGGTCAGCGAGCTCGCCGACGGGCTCGAGGTCGAGCTGGAGCACCGCCGCGACGTGTGGGACGAGCCGGCCGCGCGCCGCGCGATGCGCCACTACCTGACCCTGCTCGCCGCCGCGGCCACCGACCCGGGGCTGCCGGTGGACCGGCTGCCGCTGCTGGACGACGCCGAGCGCGCGCTGGTGACCGCGGCGTGGCAGGGCCCGGTCAAGGCGCACGCCGACCGTCCCGACCTCACCGCCCGCATCGCCGCCCGCCGCGACAGCGACGCCGTGGCGCTGGTGCAGAGCGGCCGCCAGGTCACCTACCGGGAGCTGATGGCCCGGGTCGACCGGCTCGCCGCCCACCTGCGCGACGCGGGCGCCGCCCCGGACCGGCCCGTCGGCGTGCTGCTGCACCGCGGCATCGACCTCGTCGTCGCGATCGTCGCGATCGTGCGGGCCGGCGCCCCGTACCTGCCACTGGACCCCGACCACCCGGCCGACCGCACCGCGACGGTCGTGCGGGACGCCGGCGCCACCCTCGTCGTCACCGACACCGCCCTCGCCGGGATCCTCGCTCCTGACGTCACAGCAGTGTGCGTCGACGCCGAACGCGACCGGATCGCGGCCCGTTCCGACCGCTGCCCCGACCCGGAGATCCTGCCTGAGCACCTCGCCTACGTCTTCTACACGTCCGGCTCCACCGGCCGGCCCAAGGGCGTCATGGTCAGCCACCGCGCCGCCCACAACCAGGTGCACTGGCAGGTCGACCGGTTCGCGCTCGGCCCCGACGCGACCGTGCTGTTCAAGACCAACGTCACGTTCGACGACTCGGTGGTGGAGATCTTCGCCGCGCTGAGCAGCGGCGCCCGGCTGGTCATCGCCGAGCCCGGCGGCCACCGCGACCCGGCCTACCTGCGCTCGCTGCTCGCCGCCGAGCAGGTCACCTACGTGCGGTTCGTGCCGACGATGCTCGCGGCGCTGCTGGCGTACGGCGGCGACACCCCGCTGCCCGCGCTGCGGGTGGTCAAGAGCGCCGGCGAGGCACTGACCCCCGACCTGCGGGCCAGGTTCCTCACGTCGCTCGGCGCGGAGCTCTACAACGCCTACGGCCCGACGGAGACCGCCGTCAACGTCACCGCCGACCGGTGCCGGCTCGACGGCGACCCGCGGGTGCCGATCGGCGCCGCCACCACCAACGTGCGCTGCTACGTGCTGGACGCCGACCTCCAACCGCAGCCCGTCGGCGTGCCCGGCGAGCTGTGCGTCGGCGGGGTCCAGCTGGCCCGCGGCTACCTCGGGCGGCCCGACCTCACCGCCGACCGGTTCGTGCCCGACCCGTACGGTCCGCCCGGCGGCCGGCTGTACCGCACCGGCGACCTCGTCCGGTGGCGCGACGACGGCCTCATCGACTTCCTCGGCCGGCTCGACCGGCAGGTGAAGCTGCGCGGCTTCCGGGTCGAGCTCGGCGAGATCGAATCGGTGCTCACCGAACGCGTCCGGCACGCCGCCGTCGTCGCCCGCGACGACCGTCTCGTCGCGTACGTGACCCCGGGCGACACCCCGCCCGACCCCGCCGAACTGCAGCGCTGGCTGCGGACCCGGCTGCCGGAGTACATGGTGCCCGCCGTCATCATGGTGCTGCCGGCGCTGCCGCAGCTGTCCAGCGGCAAGGTCGACCACCGGCAGCTGCCCGACCCGCCGGACGCCGCACCCGACCCCGTCGCCTACGCCGCCCCGCGGGGCGACACCGAGGCAGCGCTCGCCGCGCTGTGGGCGGAGGTCCTCGGCCTCGAACGGGCCGGCCGCGACGACGACTTCTTCGCCCTCGGCGGGCACTCGATCCTCGCGGTGCGGCTCCTCGCCCGGGTCCAGCAGACCCTCGGCGTCGACGCGCCGCTGAAGTGGGCGTTCGACGCGCCCACCCCGGCCCGGTTCGCCGTCCTGCTGGACCGGGCGGCCGCCGCCGGCCCGCCGCTGCCCGCGGTCACCGCCGCGACCGGCCCGGTGCCGGAGCTGTCCGCGACCGAGGCCGGGATGTGGCTCGTCGACCAGCTCCACCCGGCCGACCCGTCCTACGTGGTGCCGGTCGTCAGCCGGCTCCGCGGCCCGCTCGACGCCGACGCGCTCGTGGTCGCGCTGACCGCGCTGCCGAAGCGGCACGAGGCGCTGCGGACCGCGTTCACCGCCGACGGCGGCACACCCCGCCGGGTCGTCGCCGACCGGATCGACGCCACCGTCCACCGGCACGACCTGCGGCACCTGCCGGAGCCGGACCGGGCGGCCGCGCTGGCGGCGCTCGTCGGCGACGTCACCGGCACCGGGTTCGACCTGGCGGCCGCGCCGCTCATGCGGGCGGCCCTGATCGCCGTCGCCGGCGACGAACACGTCCTGGCGCTCGCGTTCCACCACGCGGTCGTCGACGCCTGGTCGATGAACGTCCTGCACGACGACCTCGTCGCCGCCTACGAGGCCGCCGCCGAGGGCCGGCCGCAGCCGCCGGTGCCGGCCCGCCGCACCCCCGCGGACTACGCGCTCTGGCAGCAGGGCCTTGCCGGCGGCGACCGGCTCGGCGCGGAGCTCGCCTACTGGCGGGACCGCCTGCGGGACCTGCCCGGCGGACCCGACCTGCCCGCCGACCGCCCCCGCCCGGCCGCAGCCGACCCCGCCGGGTCCGCGCACCGCTTCACCGTGCCCGCGCCGGTCGCGACCGCGCTGCGGGACCTCGCGGCGGCCGAGGGTGGCACCCCGTTCATGGTGTTGCTCGCCGGCTACGTGACGCTGCTGCACCGGTGGACCGGCAGCCGCGACGTCGTCCTGGCGATGCCGGTCGCCGACCGGGCCCGCCCGGAGCTGGAGCAGGTCGTCGGCGCGCTGCTCAACACCGTGCTGCTGCGGGTCCGGGTGCCCGCCGCGGGGACGTTCCGGGAGCTGCTGCGCGACGTGCGGGCCGCGGTCGTCGAGGCGTACGAGCACCGTCAGCTGCCGTTCGCCCGCCTCGTCGAGGCGTTGCGGCTGGACGCGGCGGCGCTCACCCGGTACACCGTGACCATCGACCAGGCGCCGGCCGCGGCGACCCTGGCCGGTGGGGTGACGCTGCACCCGGAGCCGTTCGTGCCGTCAGCGGCGAAGGCCGAGCTCAACCTGTCGTTCGAGGACGGGCCGGACGGGCTCGCGGGATCGCTGGTGTACCAGACGGCCCGCTTCGACGCCGACCGTATCGCCCGCACCGCCGGGCACCTGCTGACGCTGCTCGACCGTGCCGCCGCCGACCCCGACACGCCCCTGTCCCGCCTCGACCTGCTCGACCCGGCGCAGCGGGAGGCGCTCACCGGCGAGGAGCCCGCGGAGCGGCCCACGCCGACCTGCCTGCACACGCTCGTCGACGACGAGATCCTCCGCCGCCCCGACGCCGTGGCCCTGTGCACGGCCGCCGGCGCGGCCACCTACCGGCAGCTCGGCGAGCGCGCCGCCGACCTCGCGGGACGGCTGCGCGCCAACGGGGTGCGCGGCGGTCACGTCGTCGGCATCGCGCTCACCCGCGGCGCGGACCAGGTCGTGGCGGTCCTCGCCGTGCTGCGGACCGGCGCCGCGTACGTCGCGCTCGACCTGCGCCACCCCCAGGCCCGCCGGGACGCCGTCCTGCGCGACAGCGGCGCCCACAGCCTCGTCACCGAGGGCCTCGCCGTGCGGCGCCTCGACCCCGCCGCCCCCGCCCTGTCCGGTGACGGCCGGCCGAGGCCGCGGTCGGTGGCCTACCTCGCCTACACCTCCGGCTCGACCGGGACACCGAAGGGCGTCCGCACCCCGCACGCCGCCGCGGCCGGCTATCTCACCGGTTACCTGCTGCCGACGTTCCGGCTCGGCGCCGGCGACACCGTCCTGCAGCTGCCGGCGCTCGCCTTCGACGCGTCGGTCCGGGACCTGCTCGGGCCGCTCGCGGCCGGCGCCCGCGTCGTGCTGCTCGCCGACGAGCAGGCCACCGACCCGGCCGCCATCCTCGACGCGATCGACCGCGACGGCGTCACCTGCCTGCTCAGCGTCGTGCCGACCCTGCTGCGGGCGCTGCTCGCCGAGGCCGCGTCCCGGCCCGGCGCCGGGGAGCGGCTGCGGCTGGTCCTCACCGCCGGGGAGGTCCTCGACCGGCACGACGCCGCCCGCACCCGGGCCCTGTTCGCCGGGCGGCCCTCGGTCGTCAACCAGTACGGGCCGACCGAGGCCACCATGACCACCACCTGGCACGCGGTGGACGCCGAGCCCGGCGAGCGCGGCAGCGCCCCGATCGGCCGGCCCGCGCCCGGCGCCCGGGTGTGGCTCGTCGACGCCGCCGGCGACCTCGCCGCCACCGGCGTGCCCGGCGAGGTGTGGATCGGCGGCGACCGGCTCGCCGACGGCTACCACGGCCGGCCGGACCTGACCGCGGCGAGCTTCGTGCCCGACCCGTTCTCCGGGGTGCCCGGCGCCCGCGCGTACCGCACCGGCGACACCGCCGTCCGCGACGCCGGCGGGGTGCTGCACTTCGTCGGCCGCGACGACGACCAGGTGAAGATCCGCGGCAACCGGGTCGAGCCCGGCGAGGTCGAGGCGGTCCTGCGCGGCCTGCCCGGCGTCGCCGAGGCGGCCGTCGTGGTCACCGGGTCGCCGGCCCGGCTGGCCGCCTTCGTGGCACCCGCCGGGGTCGACGCCGCCGCGCTCCGGGCCGCGCTGCGCGAGCTGCTGCCGGAGCACCTGCTGCCCGCGACCCTGCACGCCGTCGCCGCGCTGCCCCGCACCACCAACCAGAAGGTCGACCGGAAGGCCCTGGCAGCGGTGCCGCTCCCGGCGCCGGTCGCCGACCCGCCGCGGACCGAGACCGAGCGCCGGGTCGCCGCCGTGTTCCAGGAGGTGCTCGGCACCGAGCTGCCGGACTGCGGGCCGTGTGGGCGCGACGACGACTTCTTCGCCCTCGGCGGGCACTCGCTGCTCGCCGCCCGCCTCGCCGCGGCGCTGCGGGCGGCGTTCGGCCGGGACGTGCCGCTGCGGGCGGTCTTCGACCTGCGCACCGTCGCCGCGATCGCGGCCGCGATCCCGTCCGCCTCCACTGCGGACACGCACGGTTCCACAGTGGAGTCCGGTGCCGGCCGGCCGACGCCGGCGCAGGAGGCCATGCTGCGGCACAAGGACAGCGGTGCCGCGTACAACATCGGCTTCGCCGCCCGGCTGCACGGCGACCTGGACGTCGTCGCCCTGGCGCGGGCCGTCGACGCCGTCGTGGCCCGGCACCCCGCGCTGCGCACCAGGTTCCCGGTCACCGGCGGGCACCTGAGCACGGTCGTCGAGCCGGTGCTGCCGGCCGAGATCACGGTCCACCAGACCGGCGACGCAGCATTGCTGGAAGCCGATCTGCGCCGCCCGTTCCACCTCCACGACGGCCCCATGGTCCGGGCCACCGTCGTCCGCGCCGGCGACGGCACGCACCTGTTCGGCATCGCCGTGCACCATGCCGTCGCCGACGGGTGGTCGCTGAGCGTCATCCAGCGCGACGTCGCCGCGTACTACGCCCACTTCACCGGCGGCGCCCGGCCGGCGCTGCCCGCGGTCGCGGGCTTCTCCCCGCACGTCGCCTCAGACCTCGCGTTCTGGGACGACCGTGTCGGCGGGATACCCGTCGACGTGGCCGCCGCACCCGACCGGCCCCGGACCGCGACCTGGTCCCTGGCCGGCGCCACCCACCGCTTCACGTTCCCGGCCGAGCTGTCCGCGGCCGTGCGGGCGGCGGCCGACGCGACCGGCGCCACCACCTTCATGGTCCTGTTCGCCGCGGTACAGATGTGGCTGGCCCGGCAGTCCGGCGCCGAACGGTTCCTGATCGCGGTGCCCGTCGCCGGCCGGGACACGGCGACGCAGGACGAGGTCGGCCCGTTCGCCGATGTCGTGCCGGTGCCGGCGGACGTCACCGGGGCACCCACGTTCCCGGAGCTCGTCGCGCGGGTCCGCGCCACGATGCTCGCCATCTGGGAGCACCAGGGGACCCCGTTCGAGGCGCTCGCCGACCGCTACGACCCGGCCGCGCGCGCCGGGGACCGGCCCCCGCTGTGCCGGTTCATGTTCGCGATGCAGAACCTGCCGCCGGGCGCGGAGGACCTGCCCGGGCTGCGGCTCGAACGGGTCGACGTGGACCGCGGCACCTGCCGCTACGACCTGCACCTGCGCTGCCGCGAGACCGCGGACGGCATCAGCGGCTGGATCGAGTACAGCACCGCGCTGTACGACGCCGCGACCGTCGAGCGCCGCCTCGCCGACCTGCTCCAGCTGCTCGCCGATCTGACGGAAGGTGCCTGACATGCGGCTGTTCCACGTCCTCTGGGCGGGCCAGGCCGTCTCCCTCATCGGCTCGTCGGTGACCGCGTTCTCCGCCGGCATCTGGGTGTACGACCGGACCGGCTCACCGGCGGCGTTCACGTTCATGGTCCTCGCCGCGACGCTGCCCGGGATCGTGCTGCTGCCGCTCGCCGGCGCCCTCGTCGACCGGTGGGACCGCCGCCGGGCCATGCTGCTCAGCGACGCCGGCACCGCCGCCGTCACGCTCGTCGCCCTGCTCCTGGTCAGCACCGGCATGTTCGCGATCTGGATGGTGTACGTCGTCGCGGTCCTGCTGTCGGTGTTCAAGGCCATCCAGTGGCCGGCGTTCTCCGCGCTCGTCGCCGAGATCGTGCCCCGGGAGCACCTCAGCAAGGCCAACGGCCGGGTCGGGCTCGCCGAGGCCGTCGGCGAGGTCCTCGGCGCCGTCATAGCCGGCAGCCTGTACGGCGTGCTCGGGCTGCGCGGCCTGCTGCTGCTCGACGTGCTCACGTTCACGGCCGCGCTCGGCACGATGCTGTGGTCGCTGCGGCGGATGCCGCCCCCGCCGGCCCGGGAACACCAGGCGAAGCTCACCGGCGAGCTCAGCGCCGGGTGGCGGTACATCCGGGCCCGGCCGGGCCTGTCCGGCCTGCTGCTGTTCTTCGCGGTGCACAACTTCGGCATGCAGTGGGTGATCGTGCTGGTCCCGCCGCTGGTGCTGAGCCTCGCCGGGGCGGCCGCCTACGGGATCGTCGAGGCCGTCGGCTGGGCCGGGATGGTGCTCGGCGGCGCCGTCATCAGCGTCACCCGCGAGCCACGGCACCGGATCCGGGCCGTCCTCACCGTCGCCACCGTGCAGGCCGTCCTCGTCGTCGCCATGGGCGCCGGGCACGCCGTGTGGACCGCCGCCGCCGGCATGTTCGGCATCCTCGCCGGGTACGCCGTGACGAACGCGGTCACCGCCACCCTGTGGCAACGCAAGACACCCCAGGAGGTGCAGGGCCGGGTCTTCGCCGTCCGGCGGATGATCGCCTGGTCCGCGCAGCCGCTCGCGTACGCGACCGCGGGCCCGCTCGCGCAGTACGCGGCGACGCCGCTGGTCGACCCGGGCGGCCCCCTGCACGGGACGCTCGGGCGGGTCACCGGCGGCGGCACCGCGGGCGGGATCGCGCTCGTCTTCCTCGCCGCCGCCCCGCTGCTGCTGGGTATCGTCGCGTTCACCGCGCTGCGCCCGCGGGTGCGGCTCCTCGAGCGGGAGCTGCCCGACGCCCCCGCGCCTGAGCCTTCGCCCCCGCCCGCGCCTTCGCCGGACCCTTCGCCTGAGCCGCAGCCGGCGGCGGCGTGACCGGCAGCGACCCCGAGACCGGGGAAACCCCCAGACTTCGTCTGAGTGCGGCGCCGACCCGCGACGCCTGCCGCAGGATGGCAGCACGCGCTGAGGAGGCCGTCATGCACTCGACCGGACCCACCCGCGATCCGGCGCCGCACGCGGTGGTGTTCGGTGCGACCGGGTTCGTCGGGCGCAACGCGAGCGCGGCGCTGCTGGACGCCGGCTGGCGGGTCACCGCCGCCGTCCGCGACCCCGGGACCGCCGGCGAACGGCTCGCATCCGGCTGCCGGCCCCTGCCCATGGACCCGGTCCGCGACCGCCCCGAGGACCTCGCCGCCGCGCTGCGGGCGGCCGCGCCGGACCTCGTCGTCAACGCCGCCGGGGCGCTGTGGGGCGCCGACGGCCGCGACGAGCGCCGGCTCCACGACGGCAACGTGCTGCTGGTCGAGCGTCTCGTCGGCGCCCTCGCCGGCCGGGCGGGCGTCCGGCTGGTGCACATCGGGTCCGCGTACGAGTACGGCGACCAGCCGGCCGGCACGCCGCTCACCGAGGACCTCACCGAGCGCCCGGTCAGCCGGTACGCGCAGACCAAGCTGGCCGGGACCCGTACCGTGACCGACGCCGCCGACGCCGGACGCCTCGACGCGGTCGTCCTGCGCATCTCCACCGCCATCGGTCCGTGGGCCCCCGCGGACAGCCTGCTCGGCGGGATCGCGCGCCGGATCGCCGCCGACCCCTCGGATGTCGTGCTGCCGCCGCTGGCCGGACACCGCGACTTCGTCGACGTCCGCGACGTCGGCGACGCCGTCCTGTGCGCCGCCACGGCCCGCCGGGTGCCGTCCGTCGTCAACGTCGGCGGCGGGCGGCTGACCGCCGTCACCGACCTCGTGGACCTGCTGCTGCGGTGCGCCGGGGGCACCGCCCGGGCGGCAGGTCCGGCCGCGCCGGGCGAACGCCGGGACGCGGGCATCACCGCACAGCCGCTCGACCTCCGCACCGCCCGGCGCGCCCTGTGCTGGGAGCCGACCCGGCCGCTCGCTGACGCCGTCGCCGCACTGTGGCTGCAGGCGCGGGCGCACGCGACCGCCTTCCATTGAAGCTCTGCACCGAACGGAGATCCCACGCATGGCTGACGAGGTCAAGCAGCTCATCCTGGAGCAGACCCGCAAGCTCCACCGCGACCGGGCGGCGGCCGATCAGGGCTTCGTGCCGGGCGTCACCCACATCATGCCGTCCGGCGCGGTCCTCGACGAGGACGACCGGGCCGCGCTGGTCGAGCAGGCGCTGGAGATGCGCATCGCCTCCGGCGCGACCGCGCTGCGCTTCGAGCGGCTCTTCGCCCGCACGATCGGCGTGCGCAAGGCCCACCTGACGAACTCCGGCTCCTCGGCCAACCTCCTCGCCGTCGCGTCGCTGGCCGCGCCGGAGCTCGGCGACCGGCGGCTGCGGCCCGGCGACGAGGTGATCACCGTCGCGGCCAGCTTCCCGACGACCGTCAACCCGCTGCTGCAGCACGGTCTCGTCCCCGTCTTCGTCGACGTCGACCTCGGCACCTACAACACCACCGTCGAGCGGGTCGAGGCGGCGCTGAGCCCGAAGACCCGCATGGTGATGATGGCGCACACGATGGGCAACCCGTTCCCCGTCGCGGAGATCCGGCAGCTGTGCAAGGACCGGGGCCTGTTCCTCGTCGAGGACAACTGCGACGCGGTCCTGTCCACCTACCAGGGGCAGACCACCGGCACGTTCGGCGACTACTCGACGGTCAGCTTCTACCCCGCGCACCACCTGACGATGGGCGAGGGCGGCTGCATCCTGACCGACAGCCTGGAGCTGGCGCGGATCACCGAGTCGATGCGCGACTGGGGCCGGGACTGCTGGTGCGAGCCGGGGCAGGACAACAAGTGCCTCAAGCGGTTCGACTACCAGATGGGCGACCTGCCGTACGGCTACGACCACAAGTACATCTTCTCCCACGTCGGCTACAACCTGAAGGCCACCGACATCCAGGCCGCGCTGGGCCTGACCCAGCTGACGAAGCTGGAAGACTTCGTGGCCGCCCGCCGGCGCAACTGGCAGCGGCTGCGCGACGGCCTCGACGGCACGCCGGGCCTGCTGCTGCCGGAGGCGACGCCGGGCAGCGACCCGAGCTGGTTCGGGTTCGTCATCACCCTCACCGCCGACGCGGGCTTCGAGCGGCGGGCGCTGGTGGACTTCCTGCAGTCACGCAACATCGGCACCCGGCTGCTGTTCGCCGGCAACCTGGCCCGGCAGCCCGCATACCGCGACGAGCCCTACCGCGTCAGCGGCACCCTGGAGAACAGCGACGTCATCACCGAGCGCACCTTCTGGATCGGCGTCTTCCCGGGCGTCACCGCCGAGATGATCGACTACATGGTCGCCTCGATCCGCGAGTTCGCCGAGCGCCGCCACTGACGGACGTTTCACCCTTGCGCGGCGGCCGGTCCTCGGAGATACCACCGTTGCTGTGGACACGACGTGGGAGACGCGACTGGGCCGGACCGCCGGCCTGGTCGCCGACGAACCTGTCGTGCGCGCCCGGGTAACCCCGAACTGATTGACTTGTTCCAACCGCTTGGTCATGGTGCAGACATGGGTCTGCGTGGAAGCCCGGGATTGCTGGGCGAGCACGACTTCCGGCAGTTGTTCGTCGCTGACACGATCAGCCAGTTGGGCAGCCAGATCAGTGTGTTGGCGTTGCCTTTGGTCGCCGTGGTCGCGCTGGACGCCTCCAACTTCGAGGTGGGTGCACTGACCGCCTGCGGCATGACGGCGTTCCTGCTGATCGGCCTGCCGGCAGGGGCGTGGGTGGACCGGATGCGCCGCCGCAAGGTGCTGATCATCGCCGACGTCGGTCGGGCGGTCGTGCTGAGCTCGGTGCCGTTGGCGTGGGCGTTCGACGTGCTGAGCATGTCACAGCTCTATCTGGTGGCGTTCGCGGTCGGGGTGTTGCGGGTGTTCTTCGACGTGGCGTACATGAGCTACCTGCCGCACCTGGTCGGCCGGGAGCATCTGGTCGAGGGCAACGCCAAGCTCGAGGGGGTCCGGGCGGTCGCCCAGATCGGCGGCCCGACCGTCGCGGGCCTGCTGGTCCAGGCGGTGACCGCTCCGCTGGCCGTGGCGCTGGACGCGGCCAGTTTCGCCGGGTCGGCGATGTTCGTGCGGCGCATCCGTCGGCGCGAGGACTCGCCGGAGCTCCGGCGTGGCGCCAGCCTCGGCAAGGACATGATGGACGGACTGCGGTTTGTGTTCGGCAATCAGCTGCTACGCGCGATCGCGCTGTCCATTTCGTCGTACAACCTTCTGTCCGGGATCCGCAGCGCGATGCTCATCGCGCTGCTGGCCGGAGTGCTGCACCTCCCCGCCGGGACGATCGGCGTGTTCTTCTCGATCGCCTCCGTGGGGGCACTTATCGGCGCGCTGACCGCCAGACGGGTCGCCGCGCGGATCGGGCAGGGCCCGGCGATCTGGATCCCGGTCGCGGTGACCGCGCCGCTGCAACTGGTGATTCCAGCGGCCCAGCCCGGGTGGCTGCTGTGGGCGGCGGCCGCCGCGTCATTCGTCATCTACTGCTGTGTCTCGGTCAACAACATCACCCAGGTCAGCTTCCGCCAAGGCCTCACCCCAGAACACCTGTTGGGCCGGATGAACGCCACCATGCGCTTCCTCGTCTGGGGCACCGCCCCGCTCGGCGCTCTCATCGGCGGTGTCCTCGGCCAACTCCTCGACGCCAGGACAGCACTGTGGATCGCCGCCGCAGCCGGGCTGCTGCCAGCATTGCCTCTGCTCTTCTCACCGCTGCGAACCATGCGCGCGCTCCCGGCCCAGCCTGAACAGGCACCACAGCCAGCCAAGCCACACCAGAGTCACGCCGGCAAGTGCGGCTGCCCTACCAGCCGGCGGCCAGCTTCTCCAGGCGCGGCAGCAGCTCCACGGGGGTCGGGCGGCTGACCGCGGCCCGGCGCAGGGCGGTCGCGGCCCGCTGGTGTGCGGGGTTGTCCAGCAGTGCGGCCATGGTCGCCGCGATCGTCTCCGCCGTCGCGGTGTGGCCCGGCAGGTGCAGGCTGGCGCCGGCCGCCGCGATCCGGCCGGCCAGGCAGGCTTGTTCGCTGGCGAACGTGATCGCCAGCTGCGGTGTGCCGGTCACCATGGCGGTCATCGCGCTGCCCGCGCCGCCGTGGTGGACGACCGCGTCGCAGTCGGGCAGGAGGGCGTACAGGGGGCAGCGTTCCAGCAGGCGGACGCCCGGCGGGACCGGGCCGAGCGCCTCCGCGTCCTCGCGGGTCGCGGTCAGCACCGCCTCCACCCCGAGGCCGGCGAGCGCCTCGACGATCGCCGGCAGTGCGTAGGAACGCGGACCCGTCATCGTGCTCAGGGCCGTGGACCACGTGACGCAGACCCGCTTGCGCCCGCCGCGCGGTTGCCGGGGCGGTGGGACGCCGGGGCCGTTGTAGGGCACGTACCGCACGGGGAGCCGCTCGCCGCCCACCGGCGGGGCCACCTCGTCCGGACACGGGTCGAGCACGTGGCGGATCAGGTCGGGGCCGAACGGTCCGAAACCGTGGCGGGCGAACGAGTCGCCGAGGTCGTCGGGCAGGATGCGGACCGGCGGCGCCTCGTGCGTGCCGACCGGGCCCCAGAGGGCGAGGATTGCCGGTACACCGGCCGCCAACGCCGCGAGAAGGCCCTCGGTGCTGACCGGGTCGTGGACGACGAGGTCCGGGCGCCACTCGCGGGCGAACGCGACGGCGGCGTCGTGGCCGGCCGCGGACGCCTCGGCGAACCGGGCGCCGTCGGTGCGCGCGTACGCCGCGGCGTCAAAACCGTCCAGTGTGGACATCTGCGCGCCGGTGACCGGGTGCAGGGGCGTCCACGGGTACGGCCACTGCCCGGCGAGCGCCTCCCGCACGTAGGACAGTCGATTGTGGACGGCGACCTCCATCCCGCCCAGCAGCGGCACCGGCGGCAGCCCGGCCCCGGCCACCGCCGCGGTCTGCGACGGTGCGCACAGCACCCGCAGCTCGTGCCCGGCGGCCTGCAACGCCCAGCCGAGCGGCACCATCGACGAGTAGTGCGTGGGCCAGGACGACACGGAGAACAGCACGCGCATCCGCCCAGGATGCCGCAGGGTCTGGTCACGGGCCGGACACGACGCAAGAACCCGGGAAACCCCCAGACTTCGGGTGGATCGAGGGACCTGGGCCCGGCCGGTGCTGGATAGTGACCGTCGTCCGCGGGTGCCTTCCCAACGCTCGAACGGCAGGAGTCGCGATGCCTGAACCGACCGGCACGCTCACGTACCCCGGCGGGATCGCACCGGCCGGGTGGCGCCGACCCGTGCGGCCGCGCGTCGGGCACATCGAGTTCCTCAACTGCGTGCCGCTGTTCTGGGGGCTCGCCCGCACCGGCAGCCTGCTCGACCTCGACCTGCGCCGGGACAGCCCGGACGGGCTCAGCGACGCGCTCACCGCCGGCGGGCTCGACATCGGGCCGATCAGCCTGATGGAGTTCCTGAAGCACGCCGAGGATCTGGTCGCCCTGCCCGACATCGCGGTGGGCAGCGACGGGCCGGTCATGTCGTGCCTCATCGTGAGCAAGGTGCCGCTCGACCAGCTCGACGGTGCGCCGGTGGCGCTCGGCTCGACCAGCCGCACGTCGGTCCGGCTGGCCGCGCTGCTGCTCAGCGATCTCGTCGGGGTGCGGCCGCGGTACTTCACCGCCCCGCCGGACCTGGACGTCATGCTCCGCGACGCGCCGGCGGCGGTGGTCATCGGCGACGTCGCGCTGCGGGCCGCGCTCGCCGACGCGCAGCGGCTCAACCTGCACGTCTACGACCTCGGCGAGATGTGGCGGGAGTGGACCGGCCTGCCGTTCGTCTTCGCGGTGTTCGCCGCCCGCCGCGACTTCGTGGCCCGCGAACCCGAGACCGTCCAGCGGGTGCACCGGGCGTTCCTGGCGTCGCGGGACCTGTCGCTGCTCGAGGTCGACGCCGTGTGCGAGCAGGCGGCCCGCTGGGAGCCGTTCGACGCGGCGGTCCTGCGCCGCTACTACATGACGGCGCTCGACTTCAGCCTCGGCGCGCGGCAGCTGGCCGGGATCGCCGAGTTCGCCCGCCGCGTCGGCGGGCCGGACGCCGGCTTCCCGCCGGACGTCGAGGTGCGCCTGCTGTCAACGCCGTGACCCACTTCATGAAAGGCTCTGCCATGCTCCGATCTGCCAGCGCGGTGCTCGACCGAGCCGCCGCGGGCGAACGCATCACCCCCGAGGAGGCGCTGGAGCTGTACCGCTCGGCGCCGCTGCACGCCCTCGGCGCCGCGGCCGACACGGTGCGCCGCCGCCGGTACGCCGGTGTCGAGCACATCGCCACGTACATCATCGAACGCAACATCAACTACACCAACGTCTGCGTGACGGCGTGCAAGTTCTGCGCCTTCTACGCCCCGCCGAAGAGCGACAAGACGTGGGAGCGCGACCTCACCGACATCCTGCGCCGCTGCGCGGAGACCGTCGAGCTCGGCGGGACCCAGATCATGTTCCAGGGCGGGCACCACCCGGAGTACGGCGTCGAGTACTACGAGGGCATGTTCAAGGCCATCAAGGACGCCTACCCGTCGCTGGTCATCCACTCCCTCGGCGCGTCCGAGGTGCAGCACATGGCGAAGGTGTCCGGGGTCAGCCCGGAGGAGGCGATCCTGCGGATCAAGGCCGCCGGCCTCGACTCGTTCGCCGGTGCCGGCGCGGAGCTGCTGCCGGCCCGGGCCCGCACGGCGATCGCCCCGTTGAAGGAGAGCGGCGAGCGCTGGCTGGAGATCATGGAGATCGCGCACGGTCTCGGCGTCGAGTCGACCTGCACGATGCTCATGGGCACCGGCGAGACCAACGCGGAGCGCATCGAGCACCTGCGGATGGTCCGCGACGTGCAGGACCGCACCGGCGGGTTCCGGGCGTTCATCCCGTACACGTACCAGCCGGAGAACAACAAGCTGCAGGGCCAGACGCAGGCGACCTCCCTGGAGTACCTGCGGATGATCGCCATCGCCCGGCTGTTCTTCGACAACGTCGCGCACATCCAGGGCTCGTGGCTGACCACCGGCAAGGAGATCGGCCAGCTGTCGCTGCACTACGGCGCCGACGACCTCGGCTCGGTGATGCTGGAGGAGAACGTGGTCTCCTCGGCGGGCGCGAAGCACCGCTCCAACCTCCTGGAGATGATCCACCTGATCCGCGCGTCGGGCCGCGTCCCCGCCCAGCGCAGCACCACGTATGAGCACCTGCGGGTGCTGGAGGACCCGGCCGACGACCCGGTCGACGACCGCGTGGTCTCGCACCTGTCCTCGACCGCGGTCGACGGTGGCGGCATCGGCGCGATCGCGCCCCAGCGGCTGTTGAAGGTGACACCGGTCGGATGAGCCGCGCGGGTGGCTGTCGCGGCGCCGGCAACCCGCCGGCGCCGTCCCGGTCGGGAGGGTGACATGCAGATCATCGGCAACGGGTTCCTGGCGAAGAACCTCACCGCGGCGTTCGGCGACCGGTTCCCGGACGTGACGGCGCTCGCGGTGGGCGTGTCCAGCACGTCCGTCACCGACCCGGCCGAGTTCGACCGGGAGGCCGAGGCGCTCTACGCCGCCCTGCGCAGGTGTGCCACGCAGGACCGGACCCTGCTGTACTTCTCGACCGCGTCGTTCGCCATGTACGGCCACACCACCGCACCGGCGACCGAGGACGGACCGCTCTTCCCGCCGTCGGTGTACGGCCGGCACAAGCTCGCCCTGGAGGCCTGCATCCGGGCCTCCAGCGTGCGCCACGTCGTGCTGCGGCTCAGCCACGTGGTCGGCCCGCACCAGCGCCCGCACCAGCTGCTGCCGGCCATCGTGCGCCAGGTCGCCAGCGGCACCGTCACCGTGTACCGCGGCGCCCACCGCGACCTGCTCGACGCCCGCGACCTGATGCACGCCATCGACGGCCTGCTGACCGTCGACGCGGGCGACGTGGTCGTCAACGTCGCCTCCGGCCGCCCCCTCCCGGTCGAGGACATCGTCGACGGCGTGTCCCAGCGCCTCGGCGTCTCCCCCGACCGGGTGTACTCGACGGGTCCCTTCTCCCGCACCGAGGTGTCCCTGGACCGCCTGCGCACCCTCGTGCCCGGGTTCGGCAAGGCGGGCCCCGGCTACCTCGACATGCTGCTGGACCGGTACCTGGACCGCGCGGTGCCCGCCCCGACGCGCTGAAACCCGAGTCCGCGGGCCGGCCCGGGAAGGGGAGCCGGCCCGCACCCCGTCGTGACCGGGCGCGTTACGGGGGCTGACGTGCCGTCACGCCGCCGTCAGGCCGCCCGGAGAGCATGCGGCAGCTGACGGCCAGGACCCAGATCGGGAACACCAGCTCAGACCAGGGAACCCGGGTGACGACGACGAGCAGGACCGCGCCGACGAGCCAGCCCAGCCCAACCAGCCAGCGCGGGAACAGGTGCAGGCGGTGCCCGATCGTGGTCGTCGCGAAGGTGAAGACGGCGGCCATCCGCATGCAGTAGCTCGACAGCAGCGTGTATGTGAGGTGGTGGCTGTAGCGCCACAGCTCGGGCGGCGGTCCACCCGGCGACGCGTCGGCGACGTCGCGCATGCTGTCGGCGGCCGTGGCCAGCGCGAACAGCATCGCGACGAACAGCAGCCCGCCGCCGAGGAACACGGTGGCGAAGAACTTGTCCTCCCGCCCGCCGATGAAGGCCCGCAGCGCACCCATGAACCACAGGAAGGAGATGCCGGCGAACGGCAGCAGCGCCAGCGCCACCCGCAGCACGGTGCGGCCGGACGTGCTCGTGTGCCACTGGTCCGCGGTGGGCGGCAGCTCCGGAAACACGATACGGATGCCGACGATCACGGCGGCGCACAGCACGGCGAAGGCGATGCCCGCGACCCCCGCCGCCCGGGGCGACCGGGGCGACCGGGGCGGCTGGGGCGGCTGGGGCGGCTGGCCGGACTGCCCCGTCGCCGCTGGCACAGCCACCAGCCCAGTGTGGCGGGCGATCAGCGCCCGCCCCTCGCCGGTTTCGGGTGATGTGTGCTCGTCGCTGCAGGGTCACGTCCAAGGTTCTCCGTGCTTGAGAAGGTGGAACACCTCCGTGAGCAGGCCCAGACCTGGTCGAGCATCGGCTTCCACCGGCCCGGGAACTCCTGCCAGGTGGTCTGGGCCTTGACGACCGCGGTCGCCCGCGCCGGCATGGTGGTGAGCACGACGTTGTACGCCATGCACCGGTCCTACCACGCCGGCGCGGATGCCCGACCGCGGGTCAGCCCGCGGGTGCGGCGAGGAGGCGTTCGATGACGTCGGCGCCTTCGGCGGGGCCGCCGCCGGCGCGCATCGCCGCGCTCATGGCGGCGACGCGGGCGAGGACCTCCGGGTCGTTGGTGAGCTCGTCGACGGCGGCCCGCAGCGTGGCCGGGGTGAGGGTCGAGGCGGGCAGGTAGCGGCCGATGCCGATCTCGTCCACCCGGCGGGCGTTGACGGCGTTCTCCGGGGTGTGCGGCACGACGACGCACGGGCAGCCGTGGTACAGGGCCTCCACGAGGCTGCCCATGCCGCCGTGGGTCACGAAGACCGACGCGCGGGGCAGGACCGCCAGGTGTGGCATCCACTCGTGGGCCTCGACGTTGACCGCCGACACGCCCTCGTCCAGGGCGTTGCCGCGGCCGAGGGTCATGACGACGTGCCACGTCTTGTCGGCGAAGGCGTCGGCGCACAGCTGGAACATGCCGGTGCGTTCGTTGGACTCGGTGCCCATGGAGATGAGCGCCACCGGTACATCGGGATCCGGGGCCGTCCAGGTGACCGCCGGTGGCGTGGAGGGCAGGCAGTGGCCGAGGAACGTGAACTTCTCGTCGAACGTCTCGCCGTGCGGCTGCAGTGCCCTGGGCAGGAAGACGAGGTTGTGCTCGTCAGCGACGGCCATCATCGCCCACATCTTCGCCGGGTCCGGCTCGACCTCCGAGAGGATCTCCATGATCGCCTCGACGCCCTTGTGGACGTAGTCGGAGTCGCGGTCCATCGTCTCGGCGTGCAGGGAGAAGTGGTCGTTGGAGGCCGTGTACGGGAAGTACTGCAGGGTCCGGGTGCCCCACTCGCGGGCCAGGATCCGGGCCGGGACGAAGCTCTCGAAGTCGTAGACAATCAGGTCGGGCCGGTCGCCGGTGAACGCGGCGCGCGCGGCCGGGATGACTCGGGTGTTGGCGTCGGCGAGGATGTCCAGGCCGAGCTCGGCGATCTCGTCGCTCTCGACGTGGCTGCCGGTGCTGAGCCGGCGCCGGACGGACGTGTAGCCGGCCAGGTCCGCGCCGACCGAGGCCACCGCCGCCGAATACATCGAGTCGACGACGTAGGTGACCCGGTGGCCGCGCTCGACCAGGTGCCTGGCGATCGGCAGCGTCGGGTTGAAATGCCCGTAGTCCGGGAAGACGAAGATGGCGATGTGGGCCGTCATGACACTCGCTTCGGGGGGAGGACGACGCCGTTGTCGAAGATGGCCGCCATGACCTCGGGCAGGTCGGCGGGCGACTCGACGTGCACGACGGGGAACGGGAAGCCGATCCAGCCACGCGGCAGCGACGGGCCGAGGACCAGCCCGACGCGGGTCTTGTGCCGGTGCATCTCGGCGCTCATGTCGTCGATGCGGATCGTCTCGACGGCGTTGCGGCTGAACATGTCGGCGATCTCGGCCGCGCTCGTCAGGGTGCGCTGCTCCAGCGCCGAGCACAGCGGCAGGACCGGGTCGCCGAGGCCGGCCCCGGCGGCGATGGCGGCGATCGAGTCGGCGACCGCTTGCCGCAGCGGCGTGTGTACGGCCACCGAGTTGGCCTCCTGCACCTGGACCTGACCCAGCCCGCCGGACGCGGCAGTCTCCTCGGCGAGCCGCTCCAGGGCCTCGCGGTAGCCGCTGAGCAGCAGGATGCGGAACGTGCCGGTGGGGTGGGTGCCGAAGTCACCGGCGAGCCAGACGCCGTCGCGTTTCGGCTCGACCAGCAGCGCCTCGTCCTCGCCGATGGGAAGGAACGCGACCGCGACGCCTTCGGCGGGTCCGGAAGGGTCGCGGGGTCCGACGTGGTCCATCCGCATCAGCAGGTCGAAGAGCCGCTCCCGGGGCAGTGCGCCGGCCAGGGAGGAGCTGACCATCGAGCCGAGGCTGAGCCCGCCGACCGCGGCCGGGTGGATGCCCTGCGCGGCGAGGACGTCGTGGATGCCGACCATGGCGGCCGCGAGGGCGACCGAGCCGTGCCGCGACCGGGCCTCCAGGTCCTCCTCGTCGTCCTCCCGGCGGCGCAGCAGCCGGTCCAGGTCCAGCCCGGTCCAGGCGCTGACCTTGTCGTACACCTTCTGCATGGCCGGGTAGGCGTCGTGGAACTCCATGACGCCCCGCGGGTCGTAGTTGAGCAGGTTCGTTCCGAAGATGAACGCGAGGCTCATACCGGCAGCCTTCCTGGGGTCACGTGGGGAGGAGCACGTCGTGCTCGCGGACGGCGGCGACGACCTGATCGATGTCGTCCGGGGCGTCGACGTACACGACGGGGAACGGGAACTCGAACCCGTCCCGGGGCAGGGTCGGGCCGAGGATGACGCCGAGCCGCGCGCCGAGGCGGCGCATCTGGCCGGTGAGGTGGTCGGCACGGATCGGCTCGACGACGTTGCGGCTGAACTCGCTGCGGACCTGGTCGGCGCTGTGCAGCACCCGCGGCTCCAGCGACGAGCACATCGGCACCGCCGGGTCGGTGAACTCGATGTCCGCGGCGATGCGGGCGAGCACGTCGCGGGCGCGGTGCCGCAGCGGGCTGTGCACCGCGACGGTCTCCTCGCTGAACACGAAGTACTCCGGCGGGTAGCCGGTGGCCAGCTCGTCGAGGGCGTCACGGTAGCCGCTGAGCAGCAGCATCCGGAACGCGCCGCTGGTGTGCATGCCGAAGTCGCCGGCGAACCAGACCCCGGGCCGGGTGCCGTAGAACGACTCGTAGGTCTGCCCGAGCGGCAGGACCGCGGCGACGCACCCCTCGGGCAACTCGTCCCGGTCGGGACGCTGGTCGCCGTCGGTGTGGCCGAGCAGCCCGATGACGTCCTCACGGGCCACCGCGCCGCTCAGGGCCCCGGACACCATCGCGCCGAGGCTGATCCCGCCGACCATCGCCGGGTGTACGCCGTGCTCGCCGAGCAGGTCGGCGATGCCGAGCATGGCCGCGGCCAGCCCGATCGACGTGGTCCGGGAGCGCTGCGTCGCGTCGTCGGCGGTCCGCAGCAGCAGGGCGACGTCGATGCCGGTCCACTGCGCGGCCCGGTCGTAGGAGTCCCGGACGGCCTGGTGCCGCTCGTACAGTGCGATGAGGCCGGTCGGGTCGTAGGCGAGGTTCTTCTGTCCGAGAATGAACGCCAGACTCATGCCGCCACCTCCGCGAACCGTTCGAGCTCGGTGACGACCTGGGCGGGGGTGGGCCGGTCGAGAGCCTCGTCGCGCAGGGACGCGGCGTTGGCGGCGAACCCGGGCTCCGACACCAGGCGGGCGACGGCGTCGCGGATCTCCTGCGGCCCCGCCTGCACGTGCGGCAGGAACAGACCCGCGCCGGCCTGTTGCAGGCCCATGCCGCGCAGGGTCTGGTCGGCGACCGCGGTGGAGACGCACAGCTGCGGCACGCCGTGCACGAGGGCGGTGGCGTAGCTGCCGAAGCCGCCGTGGTGGATCAGCGCGGCGCAGCTGGGCAGCAGCGCGTGCAGCGGCACCGACTCGACGACCCGGGCGTTGTCCGGCACCCGGTCGAGCTCCTGCACCTGTACCGGCAGCAGCGCGGCGACGACCTCCACGTCGAGGTCGGCGAGTGCCTCGAGGATCGCGGCCTTCGACACGTAGTCGCCGCCGTAGCGTTCGGTGTTGGCGGCGCCGAGGCTCAGGCACACGCGGGGGCGGGCGGGCGGCTCGGCGAGCCAGTCCGGGACGACGGCCGGGCCGTTGTAGGGCACGAACCGCACCGGGATCCGCCGCACGTCCGACGGCACCGACAGCCGGTCCGGCAGCGGGTCGAGGGTCGCCTGGCCGGTGATGAGCTCCTCGCTGAACGCGGCGCCGAGCTTGTCGGCGTGTGCGCCGAGCCAGTCGGCCATCGGGTCCTCGCGCCGGTCCTCGGGCTGCTCGTCGCGGAGCTTGGTGAACAGCTGCCGTTTCATCGCCCACACGTCGGCGAAGCACATCGAGCGGACGTGCGCGGCGCCGACGGCGGTGGCGGCGAGGGCGCCGGCGTACGTGAGCGGATCCCACACGACCAGGTCCGGCCGCCAGTGGCGGGCGAACGCGACGAGGTCGCCGATCATCGGCTCGTTGTAGTAGGCGAAGCCCCAGGCGCCCATCTGGGCTCGTTCGAGCTCGCGCTCCCAGGTCAGCTTCGCCGGGTCGAGCTCGCTCCAGTCGACGGACTCGACCTCCTGCGACTCGCGGTGCTGCGCCATCGCGGAGCTGATGTTGCTGTCGTCGCCGACGCCGACGGCGGTCATGCCGGTGCGGGCGATGACGTCGGTGAACGCCGGCGAGCTGGCGACGCGGACCTCGTGACCGGCGGCGCGCATCGCCCACGCCATCGGCGTCATGCAGAACAGGTGGGACTTCTCCGGCAGCGTGACGAACAGCACCCGCATGACGACTCCCTTTCAGACGGCCGCGAGGGCGAGCGACCCAGTGACGACCGCGATGACGGCGGAGGCGTGCTGGGTGAGGAAGAAGTGCCCGCCGTCGTAGACGTGCAGCACCGTGGGCCCGGTCGTGTGCTCGCGCCACGCGTCGGCCTCCTCGACGCTGACCTTCGGGTCGTCGTGGCCGGTGAACGCGGTCACCGGGCAGCGCAGCGGCGCGCCGGGGGTGTACACGTAGGTCTCGGCGGCCTTGTAGTCGTTGCGGACGATCGGCAGCACCGACTGCAGCAGGTCCTCGTCGTCGAAGACCCGGGTGTCGGTGCCGCTGAGGGACTTCATCTCCGCGATGATGCCGGCGTCGTCACGGCGGTGGACGTTTTCGTCGCGCAGCCGGGACGGGGCGCGGCGCCCGGACGCGAACAGGTGCATCGGCTCGCGGCCCTGGGCGGTGAGCCGGCGGGCGACCTCGAACGCGACAGTGGCGCCCATGCTGTGCCCGAACAGCGCGAACGGCCGGTCCAGCCACGGCAGGATCGCCTCGCATGCCTGCGCGGCGAGCTCCCCGATGTCGTCGATGAGCGGCTCGTTGCGGCGTTCCTGCCGGCCCGGGTACTGCAGCGACAGCACGTCCACGCCGGGTCCCGCGTTCGCGGAGACGGGCACGTAGTAGGGCGCGGAGCTGCCGGCGTGCGGGAAGCACACCAGCCGCACGGCCGCGTCGGGGCGCGGGTGGTACCGGCGCACCCACAGGTCGCTGGTGGTCGTGGTGATGCTCATCGTGAACCTCTCAACTCGTCGACCCACTGCCGCACCGCCTGGGCGGTCGAGCCGGCGTGGTGCTCCATCATCGTGAAGTGGTTGCCGGGCACGTCGATCGTCGTGTCCGCGTCCTGCCACGAGGTCTGCCACTCGTGCCGGGCGTAGGGCCCGTCGGGACCGTTGGCGACGATCGGCTCCGAGGAGCGCAGCAGCAGCGTGGGCGTGGCCAGCGGCGCGGGCCGCCAGCCGCCGAACAGGTCGAAGTACCAGCTCATCGCGGTCAGCCGGGCCGAGTCGAGGGTGGTGAAGAGGCCCTGCCGGTCGAACATGCCGTCGATGAGCTCGGCCTGGAACTTGGCCAGGGGCGAGTCCTCGGTCGCCGGGTACGTGTCGAGCAGGACCACGCCGGCGGCCGGGGCGCCGAGGTCGTGCAGGCGGGTCGCGGCGGCGTGCGCGAGCAGCCCGCCGCCGGAGGAGCCGAGCAGGACTGCGGGCCGGTCGCCGACGCATTCGCGGACCAGCTCGGCCTGCATGTCGGTGACGGTCTCCCAGGTGGCGGGCAGGCGCTCGTCGGTGAGGAAGCCGGGCACCGACAGCGCCCACACGTCGTGGGTGTCGCGGAAGCTGGCGGCGAGCCGCGCGTACTGGTGGACGCCGGCGAGCGCGACGAACGAGCTGAAGCAGATCAGCACCGGCCGGTCGGCGGGACCGGAGGTGAGCTTCACCGGCTGGAGCTCACGGCCGAAGTCGGCGCGGGCCTTGAACGTGGGACGCAGCGCGGCGGCGGCGCGCAGCAGCGCGTAGCCCTGGTCGACCTGGCCGTTGCGGCAGGCGTCGCGGAACATCGCCCCGATGCCGTCCTCCCGGCTCTCCTGGACCGGCTCCGCCTTGCGCACCACCACGCTGCCCAGCTGCTGCAGCAGGTGCGTGGTGAGCGCGGCCGGGGTCGGGTGGTCGAAGACGAGCGTCGGGGGCAGCCGCAGCGCGGTGGCGGCGCCGATCCGGTTGCGCAGCTCGACGGCGGTGAGCGAGTCGAAGCCCGCCTCCAGCAGGCTCTGACCCGGCGGGACGGCGTCGGGGGTGGTGAACCCGAGCACCGCGGCGACCTGGGCGCGGACGAAGTCGAGGACCAGGGTTTCGCGACCTTCCGCGGTCTCGGCGGCGAGCCGCTCGGTCAGCGACACCCCGGCCGTGGTCCCCCGCCCGGCCGCCTTCCTCGCCGGTCCCCGCACGAGCCCGCGCAGCAGCGGCGCGACGGCGTCGCCCTTCAGCGCTTGCAGGTCCAGCAGCATCGGCACGGCGAGCGGTTCGGCGCGGCGCACGGCGGCGTCGAACAGGGCGAGGCCGCGGGCCGGGTCGAGGGGCAGCAGGCCGCCGCGGGACATGCGGCGCACGTCGGCGTCGGTCAGGTCGCTGGTCATGCCGCTAGCGGTGATCCAGGGACCCCAGGCGAGCGCGGTCGCGGGCAGGCCGCGGCCGGCCCGGCGCTGCGCCCACGCGTCGAGGTAGGCGTTCGCGGCGGCGTAGTTGCCCTGCCCGGCGCCACCGATGAGCCCGGACACCGACGAGTACACGGCGAACACGGCCAGGTCGTGCCCGGCGGTCAGCTCGTCGAGGTGCGTGACGGCGTCGACCTTCGGCCGCAGCACCGCGGCCAGGCGGGCCGCGTCGAGACCGCCGACGGTGGCGTCGTCGAGGATGCCGGCGGTGTGCACGACCGCGGTCAGCGGCCGGTCGGCGGGCACCGACGCGATGAGCGCGGCGACCGCGTCCCGGTCGGCGACGTCGCAGGCGGCGATGGTCACGTCGGCGCCGAGCGCGGCGAGTTCGGCGCGCAGCTCGGCGGCGCCGGCGGCCTGTTCGCCGCTGCGGCTGGCCAGCAGCAGGTGCCGGATCCCGCTGGTCGCCAGGTGGCGGGCGACCTGCGCGCCGAGCCCGCCGGTCCCGCCGGTGACGAGCGCGGTGTGCTCGCCGCGCAGCGGGGCCGGGAAGGTGAGGACGACCTTCCCGATGTGCCGGGTCTGGCTGATGTACCGGAACGCGTCCCTGGCCCGGCGGACGTCCCAGGCGGTGACCGGCAGCGGCGTGAGGACCCCCTGCTCGAACATGGCGACGAGGTCGCGGAGCATCACGCCGATCCGGTCGGGGCCGGCCTCGATGAGGTCGAAGGCGCGGTAGTGCACGCCCGGGTGGGCGGCGGCGACCGCGTCGGCGTCGCGGACGTCGGTCTTGCCCATCTCCAGGAACCGGCCGCCGCGCGGCAGCAGCCGCAGCGACGCGTCGACGAACTCGCGGGCGAGCGCGTTGAGGACGACGTCGGCGCCGGTGCCGCCGGTCAGCTCCAGGAACTGCGGCTCGAAGGCCAGGGTCCGCGACGAGGCGAGGTGCGTGCCGTCGACGCCGAGCCCGCGCACGACCGGCCACTTGCCGGTGCTCGCGGTGGCGAGGACGTCGGCGCCGAGGTGCCGGGCGAGCTGGACGGCGGCCATGCCGACCCCGCCGGCGGCGGCGTGCACGAGGACCCGCTCCCCCGGGCGGAGACCGCCGAGGTCGACGAGGGCGTAGTACGCGGTGAGGAACACCAGCGGCACCGACGCCGCCTGCGCGTAGGACCAGCCGGCCGGGACGCCGACGATCATGCGGTGGTCGGCGACGGCGACGGGCCCGAACGCGCCGGGGAACATGCCCAGGACCCGGTCCCCGACGGCGAACCCGGTGACGCCGGGCCCGACCTCGGTGACGACGCCGGCGCCTTCCTGACCGAGGGAGCCGGCCTCGCCCGGGTACATGCCGAGGGCGTTGAGCACGTCGCGGAAGTTGACGCCGCCGGCCCGCACGGCGATGCGGACCTGGCCGGCGCGCAGCTCCCCGGCGGCCTCGTCGGCGGGCTCGACGGTGAGGCCTTCGAGGGTGCCGTCCTCGCCGGGGGTGAGCCGCCACGGGCCGTCCGGCGGGGTAAGCTCCTCGGCGCCGTTGACGGTGGCGAGGCGCGGGATCCTGGCCGTGCCGCCCTGCAGGAGCAGCGCGGGTTCGCCGCTGTCGAGGGCGGCGGGCAGCGCCGCCATGGAGTCGGCGGAGGTGTCGAGGTCGACGAGGACGAAGTGTCCGGGGTTCTCCGACTGCGCGGACCGGACCAGGCCGTGCACGGCCGCGGCGGCGGGGTCGCGGACGTCGTCGCCGACGGCTTCGCGGGTGAGGAACACCAGCCGCGACGCCCCGAACGCCGGGTTCTCCAGCCATTCCTGCACGTCAGCGAGCGCCCGCGCGCTCAGCGCGTGGGCGGCGGCGACGGTGTCGGGGGTGCCGGCGCTGACGTGGAAGACGGTCGCGGGGATGCGGGCGCCGTTGTCGGCGGCGGCCGCGAGGGAGGCGAGGTCGGCGTAGGACTCCAGGTGCACCCCCGAGGCGTCCGCCGCGGCGCCGAAGCCCAGGCGGTCCTCGCCGACGACGGCCCAGCGCAGCGCCTGGGGTTCGGCGGCTGCCAGCCGCAGCGGCTGCCAGTCCAGGCGGAGCAGGCCGTCCACGTTGGAGTGCGCGGGCGCGGTCGCGGCCAGTTCCCGCAGGGTCAGGGAGGCCACGGTCGCGACGGGGGCGCCGGCCGGATCGGCGACGGTCACCGACACCGCGTCGGCGCCGAGGGTCTGCAGCCGCACCCGCAGCCGGGTCGCGCCGGCGGCGTGGACGGTGACGCCGGTCCACGCGAACGGGAGCCGCCCGCGGTCGGTGCGGCCGAGTCCGGTGAACGCGACGGCGTGCAGGGCCGCGTCGAGCAGCGCCGGGTGGACGGTGAACCGGTCGGCGTCCTCGGCGGCGTCGCCGGGCAGCGCGACCTCGGCGTAGACATCGTCGCCGACCCGCCACGCCGCTTCGAGGCCCTGGAAGACCGGGCCGTAGCGGAACCCGGCGACGGCGAGCCCGGCGTAGAACCCGTCGAGGTCGACCGGCTCCGCACCGGCCGGTGGCCATTGCGCCGCCGTCGTGGCGGCGTCAGGCTGACCGGTGGTGAGCACACCGGTGGCGTGCAGGGTCCACGGGTGGCCGCCGTCGGCGGGCCGGGCGTGGATCGTGACGGGCCGGGCGTCTGCGTCGCCTTCGGCCGGGTCGACCCGGACCTGCAGCTCCACCGCACCGCGGTCGGGCAGGGTCAGCGGCGCGGCGAGGGTGAGCTCGTCGACGACCGGGCAGCCGACCTCGTCGCCGGCGCGCAGCGCGAGTTCGAGCAGCGCGGTGCCGGGGACGATGACCGCGCCGGGCAGAGCGTGGTCGGCGAGCCACGGGTGGGTGCGGGTCGACAGCCGGCCGGTGAGCACGACGGTGCCGGTGTCGGCGAGGGTGACGGCGGCGCCGAGCAGCGGGTGGTCGGCGGTCGCCAGGCCGGCGCCGGCGAGCCCGGCGGAGACGCCGGTGCCGGGCCGTGGCCAGAAGCGGGTGCGCTGGAACGCGTACGTGGGCAGGGCGGCGGGCACCGCGCCCGGGACCGTGAACGCGGCGGCACGGTCGAGGGCGACGCCTGCGGTGGCGAGCTGTGCGGCGCCGCGCAGGAACGCCTCGGTCTCCGGCTTGTCCCGGCGGGACAGCGCCACGCAGGTGGCGTCCTGCGGCAGGCCGTCCTGGGCCATGGCGGTCAGGACCGCGTCGGGGCCGACCTCGACGAAGCGGGTGTACCCGGCGGCGTGCAGGGCGGCGATCCCGTCGGCGAAGCGGACCGCGTCGCGGACGTGCCGGACCCAGTACCCGGGTTCGGTCAGGTCTCCGGCGGCGGCGAACGTGCCGGTCAGGTTGCTGATCACCGGCAGCCGCGGCGCGCTGTAGGTGACCGTGGCGGCGACCCGGGCGAACTCGGCGAGCATGCCGTCCATCCGGGGCGAGTGGAACGCGTGCGACACCCGCAGCCGCCGGGTGCGCCGGCCGGCCCCGGCGAAGTGGGCGGCGATGCGTTCGGCGGCCGTCTCGTCGCCGGAGACGACGACGGCGCGCGGGCCGTTGACGGCGGCGATCCCGATGGTGTCGTCGAGCAGCGGCAGCACCTCGTCCTCGGTGGCCTGCAGCGCCACCATGGCGCCGCCGGCGGGCAGGGCCTGCATGAGCCCGGCACGGGCGGCGACGAGGCGGCAGGCGTCGTCGAGGTCGAACACCCCGGCGACGTGCGCGGCGACGATCTCGCCGATGGAGTGGCCGATGAGCGCGTCGGCGCTCAGCCCGGCGGATTCCGCGAGGCGGTACATCGCCAGCTCGAACGCGAACAGCGCCGGTTGCGTGTAGCCGGTGCGGTCGAGGGCGTCGCCGCCGGTGAACGCGAGGTCCCGCAGCGGACGGTCCAGGGCCAGGTCGAAGCGGGAGCAGGCGTCGTCGAACGCGGCGGCGAACACCGGGTAGGTGGCGTAGAGGTCCGCGCCCATGCCGTTGCGCTGGGCGCCCTGGCCGGTGAAGAGGATCGCGGTGCGGCCGGGACGCGCGGTGGCGGCACGCACGACGGCCGGGTGTCCCGTCCCGGCGGCAAGGGCCTGCAGTGCGGCGATGAGGGTTTCGGCGTCGGTACCGACGACGGCGGCGCGGTCGGTGAGCAGTGCCCTGCCGGTGGCGAGGGTGGCGGCGACGTCGGCCGGGCGCAGGTGCGGGTGCCGGTCGAGGTGGTCGGCGAGCTGCCCCGCCTGTCCGGTGAGGGCGTCCTCGCCACGCGCCGACAGCAGCAGCGCGACCGGGCCGGCGGCCGGTGCCGGTACACCTGCCGCGGCCGCGACCTGTGGGGCCTCTTCGAGGATGAGGTGGCCGTTGGTGCCGCTGATCCCGAACGCGGACACACCGGCGCGGCGGGGTCCCTGGGCGGGCTGCCAGTCGGCGGTCTCGGTGAGCAGGCGGACGGCGCCGGCGGTCCAGTCGACGTGGCTGGACGGGGTCGCGGCGTGCAGGGTCGGCGGCAGGGTCCGGTGCCGCAGCGCCTGGACGGCCTTGATGACCCCGGCGACGCCGGCGGCGGCCTGCGTGTGGCCGATGTTGGACTTGACGCTGCCGAGCCACAGTGGACGGTCCGCGGGCCGGTCCTGGCCGTAGGTCGCCAGGAGCGCCTGTGCCTCGATCGGGTCGCCGAGGCTGGTGCCGGTGCCGTGCGCCTCGAGCAGGTCGACGTCGGCGGGGCGCAGCCCGGCGGTGGCGAGGACCTGCCGGATGAGCCGCTGCTGGGCGGGACCGTTCGGGGCGGTGAGCCCGTTGGAGGCGCCGTCCTGGTTGATCCCGGCGGCGCGGATGACGGCGAGGACGGTGTGGCCGTTGCGTCGCGCGTCGGAGAGCCGTTCGAGCAGAACCATGCCGGCGCCCTCGCCCCAGTTGGTGCCGTCGGCGTCGTCGGAGAACGCCTTGCACCGGCCGTCGGTGGCGAGCCCGCGCTGGCGGCTGAACGCGATGAACGACCCGGGCGTGGTCATGACGGTGACGCCGCCGGCGAGGGCGAGCTCGCATTCGCCGTTGCGCAGCGCCTGCGCGGCCCAGTGCATCGCGACGAGCGACGAGGAGCAGGCCGTGTCGACGGTGACGGCGGGGCCTTCGAGGCCGAGCGTGTAGGAGATCCGGCCGGACATGACGGCGGCGGTGTTGCCGGTGCCGACGTAGCCTTCGTCGAACGCGGACGCGGCGGCGAGGGTCGCGATGTAGTCCTGGCCGTTGGTGCCGGCGAACACGCCGACCCGTTCGCCGCGGACGGACAGCGGGTCGATGCCGGCGCGTTCGAACGCTTCCCACGCGACCTCGAGCAGCAGCCGCTGCTGGGGGTCCATGGTGAGCGCCTCGCGGGGGGAGATGCCGAAGAACTGCGGGTCGAACTCGGCGACGCCGTCCAGGAAGCCGCCTTCGCGGACGTAGGAGGTGCCGGCGTGGTCGGGGTCCGGGTCGTAGATCCCGTCGAGGTCCCAGCCACGGTCGGCGGGGAATCCGCTGACGGCGTCGCCGCCGCTGACGACGAGGTCCCACAGCGCTTCGGGGGTGCTGACGCCGCCCGGGAAGCGGCAGCTCATGCTCACGATCGCGATGGGTTCGTCGGTGTAGGCCGTGACTTCCTGCTTCGCCGCGACCGTGGTGCCGCCGAGCTCGGTCGCCAGGTGTGCGGCGAGCGCGGTCGCGGTCGGGTGGTCGAACAGCAGCGTGGCGGGCAGTTTGAGGCCGGTGGCGGCGTTGAGCCGGTTGCGCAGTTCGACGGCGGTGAGCGAGTCGAAGCCGAGGTCACGGAACGCCTGCTCCGCGTCGACGGCGTCGGCGCCGCTGTGCCCGAGCGCGGCGGCCGCCTCGGCGCGGACGATGCCGAGCAGCGTGGCGTGCCGGTCGGCGGGGCTCATCGCGGCGAGCTCGTCGCGGAAGGTGCCGTCCACGGGCGCGTCGGCGCTGTCCAGCGCCGCGACCTCGGGCAGGTCGCCGAGCAGCGGGCTGGGCCGCGAGCCGGTGAAGCCTGGCGCGAAGCGGGCCCAGTCGACGTCGGCGACGGTCAGCGTGGTCTCGTCGGCGTCCAGCGCCCCCTGCAGGGCACTGACGGCCAGCTGCGGGTCGAGGACGTGCAGGCCGCGGCGGCGCAGGAACTCCTCCGTGCCCTCCTCTGCGGTGACCATGCCGCCGCCGCCCCACGGGCCCCACGCGATCGCGGTGGCGGTGCGGCCGCGGGCCCGGCGGTGCTGGGCGATGCCGTCCAGGACGGCGTTGGCCGCGGCGTAGGCAGCCTGGCCGCCGCTGCCCCAGGTCGCGGAGATCGACGAGAACAGCACGAACGCGTCGAGGTCGCGGCCGTCGGTCAGCTCGTCGAGGTGGGCGGCGCCGCCGGCCTTCGGCGCGTGGATGGTGTCGAAGTCGGCCCTGGTCATGCCGTCCAGGACCTGCGACTGCGGCACACCCGCGGCGTGCACGACGACCCGCAGGTCCGGCAGCGTTTCCAGGAGCGCGGCGACGGCGACGCGGTCGGAGACGTCGCAGGCGGGGATGGTGACGCGGGCGCCGAGGGCTTCGAGTTCGGCGCGCAGTTCGGCGGCGCCGGGGGTGGCGTCGCCGCGGCGGCTGGTGAGCACGAGGTGGTCGGCGCCGCTCTTGGCGAGCCAGCGGGCGATGTGCGAGCCGAGCGCGCCGGTGCCGCCGGTGACGAGCGCGGTGCCGCGCGGCTTCCAGGCGGGCCCGCCGACGGGGCGCTGAGCTGCTGGGGCGTGCGTGAGCCGGCGGGTGAAGACGCCGGAGCCGCGGACGGCGACCTGGTCCTCGTCGCCCGCCCCGGCCAGGACGGCGGCGATGCGCTGGACGGTGCGGTCGTCGACGGTCTCGGGCAGGTCGATGAGGCCGCCCCAGCGTTGCGGGTATTCGAGGGCGGCGGCGCGGCCGAGGCCCCAGACGCCGGTGTGGACCGGGTCGCGCAGGGGGTCGGACGCGCCGATGGACACGGCGCCGCTGGTGAGCACCCACAGCTTCGCGTCGCCGCTCGTGCGGAGCAGCTCCGTCGTCCACTGGATGTCGTCGCCCTGCAGCGCGACGATGCCGGCGTACGTGCCGTCGGGGATCTCGGTGACCGGCTGTGCGGTGGCGCCGGCGGCGGTGAGCCCTGCGGCGATCCGGCCGGCGAGGGCCTCGGCACCGTTGTGCAGGACCAGCCAGCTGCCGTCGAGGGCGGCGGTCTGGTCGAGGGCGGCGGGCCGCCAGCGGATCTGGTAGCGCCAGGTGTCCACGGTGGAGTGTTCGTCCTTGCGGCGCCGCCACGCGGCGAGTGCCGGGACGAACGGGCCGGCGTCGACGCCGAGCAGGTCGCTGAGGTCGCCGGCTTCGACGGCGGCCCAGAACGCGTCGTCGGCGTGCCCGGTCGCGGTGCCGGCCTTGGGCAGTTCGATGGTCGGCCAGTACTGCTTGTGCTGGAACGCGTAGGTGGGCACGGTCGTCTTGCGGCCGCCGTGCAGGAGCTTGGTCCAGTCGGGTGACCAGCCGGTGACGTGCGCCTGTGCCACGGCGGTGAGCAGGGTGGTGGCCTCGTCGCGGCCCTTGCGCATGGCGGGGATGCCGTCGACCAGGGCGGACAGCACGCCGTCGGGGCCGACTTCCAGGAACCTCGTGACTGCTTTCAGTGTTGCCACGGCATCGGCGAACCGGACCGTGCCGCGGACCTGCTGGACCCAGTACTCCGGGTCGGTGACGTCACCGGTGGAAGTGGTGGCGATCGGGATGACCGGCGGGTTGAACGTCACGGCCCGCAGGACCTCGCGGAACGCGTCGAGCATCCCGTCCATCCGCGCGGAGTGGAACGCGTGGCTCACCCGCAGCCGCTTGGTCTTCTCGAACCCTGCCGCGACCCGCTCAACCGCACCCTCGTCGCCCGAGATCACCACCGCGTCCGGGCCGTTGACCGCGGCGATCTCGGCACCGTCGACCAGCGCTGCGCGGACCTGCTCCTCCGAGGCCTGGATCGCCACCATCGCGCCACCGGCCGGCAGCGCCTGCATGAGACGACCGCGAGCGGTCACCACCTTGCAGGCATCCTCAAGCGACCACACCCCCGCAACGTGCGCCGCCGCCAGCTCACCAATCGAATGACCGAGAAGGAAGTCCGGGCGCAACCCCCAGGACTCCAGCAACCGGTACACCGCGACCTCGACCGCAAACAGCGCAGGCTGCGTCCACTGCGTCTCATCCAGCAGGTCACCCTCGACGTCCCGCAGCCCCTCGATGTGCGCGCACACCTCGTCATACGCCGCAGCGAACACCGGGAACGCCTCGTAGAGGCCGCGACCCATCCCCGACCACTGCGCACCCTGACCCGTGAACAGCATCGCGTTTCCGCCGCCGGCGGCGGCCTTGCCGCGGATCACGGCGTCGCCGAGCACGACGGCCCGGTGGTCGAACGTGGACCTGCCCGTCGCCAGGGAGAATCCAACGTCGGTTGGATTACCGGTGATTCCGCGCAGCCTGGCGACCTGGCCGTCGAGCGCGTGAGCGGTCCGCGCCGACACCGGCCACGGCACCACCGGCAGCGCCGCCGCCGGGGCGGCCACCTCGGCGGGAGGCGCCTCCTCGAGGATGACGTGGGCGTTGGTGCCGCTCATCCCGAACGACGACACGCCCGCGCGGCGCGGCCGGTCGACCTCGGGCCACGGCCGGGTCTCGGTGAGCAGTTCGACGCTGCCCGCCGTCCAGTCGACGTGCGGGGACGGCTCGGTGATGTGCAGGGTCCGCGGCAGCGTCCCGTGCCGCAGCGCCTGGACCATCTTGATGACGCCACCGACGCCGGCCGCCGCCTGCGGGTGGCCGATGTTCGACTTCAGCGACCCGAGCCACAGCGGCGCCTCGCGGTCCTGGCCGTAGGTCGCGAGGAGCGCCTGGGCCTCGATCGGGTCGCCGAGCGGGGTGCCGGTGCCGTGCGCCTCGACGGCGTCGACGTCGGCGGGTGCCAGGCGGGCGTTGGCGAGGGCGCGGCGGATGACCCGCTGCTGGGCGGGGCCGTTCGGGGCGGTGAGCCCGTTGGAGGCGCCGTCCTGGTTGACGGCGCTGCCGCGGATGACGGCGAGGACGGTGTGCCCGTTGCGCCGCGCGTCGCTGAGCCGTTCGAGGAGCACCATGCCGGCACCCTCGGACCAGCTGGCGCCGTCGGCGGCGGCGGAGAACGGCTTGCACCGCCCGTCGGGGGCGAGGGCCCGCTGCCGGCTGTAGTCGATGAGCGACACGGGTGTCGACATGACGGTGACGCCGCCGGCGAGGGCGAGGGTGCAGTCGCCGGCGCGCAGCGACTGGATCGCCCAGTGCAGCGCGACCAGCGACGACGAGCACGCGGTGTCCACCGACACGGCGGGTCCTTCGAGCCCGAACGTGTACGCGATCCGGCCGGACAGGACGCTGAACGAGTTGCCGCTGCCGATCAGGCCCTCCGCGGACTCCTTCGCGAGCATCAGCAGGCCGACGTAGTCCTGGTAGGTGACGCCGGCGAACACGCCGGTCTGGCTGCCGCGCAGCGACACCGGGTCGATGCCGGCGTGCTCGACGGCCTCCCACGAGGTCTCCAGCAGCAGCCGGTGCTGCGGGTCCATGGCGAGCGCCTCGCGGGGCGAGATGCCGAAGAACGCGGGGTCGAAGTCGCCGGCGTCGTGCAGGAATCCGCCGCCCTGCGCGTAGCAGGTGCCGGGCGCGTCGGGGTCTGGGTTGTAGAGCGCCTCGACGTCCCAGCCGCGGTTCGTCGGGAACGGGGTGATGGCGTCGCCGCCGGCCACGACGAGGTTCCACAGGTCATCGGCGCTGTTGACGTCGCCCGGGTAGCGGCACGCCATGCCGACGATCGCGATCGGCTCGTCGACCGTCGCGGACACCGTCTCCGGCTCGGCGACCTCCTCCGGCAGGCCCAGCAGCTCCTGCCGCAGGTGCGCGGCGACAGCGGCCGGGGTCGGCTGGTCGAAGACGAGCGTTGCGGGGAGCCGGACCCCGCTGGCCTCGGTGAGGGCGTTGCGCAGTTCGACGGCGGTGAGGGAGTTGACGCCGAGGTTCTTGAACGGCTGGTCTGCCTCGACGGCGCTCGCGTCGGCGTGGCCGAGGACGGTGGCGGTGCGTTCCCGGACCAGGTCGGTGAGGAGCGTGCGCTGGTCGGCCTCGGTGAGGCCGGCGAGCCGTTGTCCGAGGGCGTTCCCGGCCGGTGCAGTGGCGGCCGTCCTTCTGCGGGCCGTGGCTGCTCCTGTTCGCTGTTGCGGCGTCGGTACCGCCACCGCCGGCTCGACGATCGCCGCCTCGACGGTCGGGGCCTTGCCGGTCGGCCGCATCACGAGCGCGTCGACGGAGACGACCGGGGCGCCGGTCGGGTCGGCGGCCAGGATGGTGACGGCGCCCGGGCGACCCGTCGGGGTGAGGCGCACCCGCAGCCGCTGGGCTCCGGTGGCGTGGAGCGTGAACCCGTTCCACGCGAACGGCAGCAGGTCACCGTCGAGGCCCGGCAGCACGCCGAGGGCGAGGCCGTGCAGGGCCGCGTCGAGCAGCGCGGGGCGCAGCCAGAACTCGTCGTCGCCGGGCTGCGGCTCGACGTCGACCTCGGCGTAGAGGCTGTCGCCGGACCGCCACGCGGCGCGCAGCCCCTGGAACGCCGGGCCGTAGGCGAATCCCGCCTCCTCCCACCGCTCGTACAGCGACTCCACGGCGACGGGCTCCGCGCCCGCCGGCGGCCACTGCGCCAGCTGCTCTCCCGCGGGCGCCGAGCTGGTGGAGGCGCTGCCGTGGGCGTGCCGGGTCCAGGGCCCGTCGTCGGCGCGGCTGAACACCGTGACCGGCCGGGCGCCGAGCCGGTCGAGGTCGCCGACCGCGACCTGCAGCTCCACCGTCCCGGATCCGGGGACCGGCAGGGACGCCTCGAGGACGAGCTCGTCGAGGCGGTCGCAGCCGGCCTCGTCGGCGGCGCGCACGGCGAGGTCGACGAGGACGGCGCCGGGCACGTACGCGACGCCGTGGACGACGTGCTGGGCCAGCCACGGGTGCCGGTGGACGGAAGCCTTGCCGGTGACGAGGATCCCGTCGCCGCCGGCGACCGGGACGACCGTCGTCAGCAGCGGGTGCCCGATGCCGGGCCCGCCCCGCTCGGGGGTGTCGAGCCAGTACCGCTGCCGCTGGAACGCGTACGTCGGCAGGTCTACGCGGCGCCCGCCGGCCAGGAGCCGCGTCCAGTCCGGCGACCAGCCGGTGACGTGGGCGCGAGCGACGGCGGTCATGAGGGTGACGACCTCTTCGCGGTCCTTCCGCATGGCGGGGATCCCGTCGACCATCGCCGACAGCACCCCGTCCGGGCCGACCTCCAGGAACCTGGTCACGCCCTTCGCCTTCAGGCTGTCGACTGCGTCGGCGAAGCGGACCGTCCCGCGGACCTGCGCGACCCAGTACTCCGGGTCGGTCACGTCGCCGGTGGACGTCGTCGCGATCGGAATCCAAGGCTTGTTGAATTCCACAGTGGCCAGGACCTCGCGGAACGCGTCGAGCATCCCGTCCATGCGTGCCGAATGGAACGCGTGACTCACCTTCAGCCGGCGCGTCTTGGCGAACCCTTGCGCCACCGCCTCGACCGCGCTCTCGTCGCCGGAGACCACGACCGCGTCCGGCCCGTTGACCGCGGCGATCTCGGCACCGTCGACCAGAGCCGCGCGGACCTGCTCCTCGGAAGCCTGGATCGCCACCATGGCGCCACCGGATGGCAGCGCCTGCATGAGACGGCCGCGAGCCTCCACCACCTTGCAGGCGTCCTCAAGCGACCAGACCCCGGCGACGTGGGCCGCGGCCAGCTCACCGATCGAATGACCGAGGAGGTGATCGGGGCGCAGACCCCAGGACTCCAGCAGCCGGTACACCGCGACCTCAACCGCGAACAGGGCAGGCTGCGTCCACTGCGTCTCATCCAGCCGCGCATCGTCCACCTCGACGTGGGCGCGCACCTCGTCATACGCCGCGGCGAACACCGGGAACGCCTGGTACAGGCCGCGGCCCATCCCCGACCACTGCGCACCCTGACCGGTGAACAGCATCGCGTTCCCGCCGTCGCGGGCCCGGCCGCGGATCACCGTGTCGCCGAGCAGGACGGCCCGGTGTTCCAGCGCCGACCGGCCGGTGGCGAGGGAGTAGCCGACGTCGAGCGGGTCGAGGTCGGCGACCGTGCGCAGCCGGTCCAGCTGGGCGTCGAGGGCGTCCGCGGTGTGCGCCGCAACGGGCAGTGGCACCAGGGGCACCAAGGGCACGACCGGCAGCGGCGGGCCGGCCGGCTCATCCGCCGCCGGTGCCTGCTCGACTGCCTGCTCGATGATGACGTGGGCGTTGGTGCCGCTGACGCCGAACGCGGACACGCCGGCGCGGCGCGGCCGGTCCAGGGCGGGCCAGTCGCGGGCCTCGGTGAGCAGCTCGACCGCCCCCTCGGACCAGTCGACCTTGCTGGACGGGGCGTTGACGTGCAGCGTGCGGGGCAGGACGCCGTGCCGCAGCGCCATGACGGTCTTGATGACCCCGGCGACGCCGGCGGCGGCCTGGGTGTGGCCGATGTTCGACTTCAGCGACCCGAGCCACAGAGGGGTCTGCCGGTCCGCGCCGTAGGTGGCGAGGAGCGCCTGCGCCTCGATGGGGTCGCCGAGGCTGGTGCCGGTGCCGTGTGCCTCGACCGCGTCGACGTCGGCGGGGCGCACGCCGGCGTCGGCGAGCGCGGCTCGGATGACCCGCTGCTGCGCGGGACCGTTCGGGGCCGTCAGACCGTTGGAGGCGCCGTCCTGGTTGACCGCGGAGCCGCGAACGACGGCCAGGACGGGGTGTCCGTTCGCCACGGCGTCGGAGAGCCGCTCGACCAGCAGGAGGCCGACGCCCTCGCCCCAGCCGGTGCCGTCGGCGTCGTCGGAGAACGCCCGGCAGCGGCCCTGCGCGGCGAGGCCGCCCTGCCGGCTGAACTCGGCGAACACCCCCGGGGTCGCCATGACCGTCACGCCGCCGGCGACGGCGAGCGTGCACTCGCCACGACGCAGCGCCTGCACGGCCAGGTGCAGCGCCACCAGCGACGACGAGCACGCGGTGTCGATCGTGACGGCCGGTCCTTCGAGCCCGTACGTGTAGGAGAGCCGGCCGGACAGGACGCTGCCCGAGTTGCCGGTGAGCAGGTGCCCGGCGAGCTCGTCGGGGACCGTGGTGAGGTTCGACGCGTACCCGGACGGCGACGCCCCGACGAACACGCCGGTGCCGCTGCCCTTGAGGGACGCGGGGTCGATCCCGGCGCGTTCGAACAGCTCCCACGACGTCTCCAGCAGCAGCCGCTGCTGCGGGTCCATCGCCAGGGCCTCACGCGGCGAGATGTTGAACAGCCCGGCGTCGAAGAGGGCGGCGGTGTCGAGGAACCCGCCCTCGGTGGTGGTGCTGTGGCCTTCGTGCCCCGGCCCGTACAGGCCGGCGACGTCCCACCCGCGGTCGCCTGGCATGCCGGCGACGGCGTCGGTGCCGTCGACGACCAGCCGCCAGAGGCTCTCGGCGTCGCTGACGCCGCCGGGGAAGCGGCAGCTCATGGCGACGATCGCGATCGGCTCGTCGGTCGGGCCGCTCGTGACGTTGGCGATGGCGGTCTCGCCGATCCCGTCCGGCTGCAGGACGGTGGCGAGGTGGCGGGCGACGGCACGGGCAGTCGGGTGGTCGAAGACGAGGGTCATCGGCAGCCGCAGCCCGGTCGCCGCGCCGAGCCGGTTGCGCAGCTCGACGGCGGTGAGGGAGTCGAAGCCGAGCTCCCGGAACGGGCGGCCCGCCTCGAGGTCGCCCGCTCCGCCGAGCCGCAGGACGGCGGCGGCCTCGGCCCGGACCAGGTCGAGCAGCAGGGCGTCGCGTTCCGTGGCGGTCAGCGGCGCGAGCCGGTCCCGCAGTGCCGCGCTGCCGTCGGTGGCGGCGGCTGCTGTACCGGCGGCCGTCAGCTCGGCGACGCCGGGCAGGTCGCCCAGCAGCGGGCTCGGTCGCGCGGCGGTGAACGCGGGCACGAACCGGGTCCAGTCGATGTCGGCGACCGTGATGACGGCGTCGCGGCCCGCGGCGGCACCGGCGAGCGCGGCCAGGGCCGTCTCCGGCGGCATCGGCCGGATCCCCCGGCGGAGCAGGGCGTCGCGGCTGGCGTCGTCGGCGGCCATGCCGCTGCCGGCCCACGCGCCCCACTGGACGGCGGTCGCGGCGAGGCCACGGGCCCGTCGGTCCTCGGCGACGGCGTCGAGGACGGCGTTGCCCGCGGCGTACGCGGCCTGTCCCCCGCTGCCCCAGGCGGCCGCGATCGAGGAGAACAGCACGAACGCGTCGAGGTCCCGGCCGGCGAGCAGCTCGTCGAGGTGCTGTGCCCCGGCGGCCTTCCCGGCGTAGACGGCGGCGAAGCCTCCGAGGTCCATGTCCGGCAGCGCCTGCGACTGCGGCAGCCCGGCGGCGTGCACGACGGCCCTGATAGGTCCGGCCACGCCGGCGCTGCCAACGGCGGCGGTCAGGGTCGCTTCGACCTCGGTGAGCATGGTGGCGACGGCGTCGCGGTCGGCGAGGTCGCAGGCGACGATCGTGACGCCCACGCCGAGGGCGGTCAGCTCCGCGCGGAGCTCGTCGGCGCCGGGGGCGTCCGGGCCGCGGCGGCCGGCGAGGACGAGGTGGGTGGCGCCGCGGCCCGCCAGCCAGCGGGCGACGCGGCCGCCGAGCGCGCCGGTGCCGCCGGTGACGAGGACGGTGCCGGAGGGCTGCCAGTCGCCGACGGCGTCGGTGGGCGGCGCGGCGACGAGGCGCCGGCCGAAGACACCGCCCGGCCGGATCGCGACCTGGTCCTCGTCGCCGCCGCCGGTGAGCACGGCGGCGAGCCTGCGCAGCGCCGCGTCGTCGAGGCCGTCCGGCGTCGTGCCGCCGGCCTCGGCCGGCGTGGGTGCCGGGCTCGCGGGCAGGTCGATGAGCCCGCCCCAGCGGCCGGGGTGTTCCAGGCCGATTACGCGGCCGAGACCCCAGACGGCCGCCTGCGCCACGGCGCGGAGCGGGTCGCCCGGACCGGTCGAGACTGCGCCCGCGGTGACGCACCACAGCGGGGCGTCGACGGCGAGGTCGCCGAGGGCCTGGGCGAGCAGCAGCGTCGCGGCGGTCCCGGCGGTGAGGTGCGGCTGGTCCGGGTGGGGCCGTTCGTCGAGGGCGAGGAGCGACAGGATGCCGGAGGTTGCCGGTACCGACGCCAACGCCGCGGCAAGCGTGGTGCGGTCCGCCGTGGCGGTGTCGACGGTCACGGGCGTGACGTCGAGTCCGAGCCGGCCGAGCCCGTCGGTCGCGGTGTGCCCCGCCGGGATCAGTGCCAGCCACGGACCCGACGCCTTCGGGGCGGGCGGCTCAACGGGCTTCCACGTCGTGCGGAGCCGCCAGCCCGCGATCGCGGCGCCGGTGCGCTGCTCGGCGTGCCAGGCGGTGAGGGCGGGCAGCAGCGGCCCGAGCGTCTCGGGCTCGACGCGCAGCGTGGTGGCGAGGCCTTCGAGGTCGGCGTGTTCGACGGCGTCCCAGAAGCGGCCGTCGAGCGTGCCCGCCGTGGCCGTGACGGGCTTGAGGGTGGGCCAGTAGCGGGTGTGCTGGAAGGCGTACGTGGGCAGTTCGACGGTCCGGGCGCCGCTGCCGGCGAAGACCGCGCCCCAGTCGACCGTGCCGCCGCCGGCCCACAGCTGGGCGAGGGCGGTGAGGAAGCGGCCCGACCCGCCGTCGTCGCGGCGCAGCGTGCCGGTGACGACCGCCTCGGACCCGGCGCTGTCGAGGGTCTCCTGGACCCCGACGGTCACCACGGGGTGCGGGCTGACCTCGACGAACGCGGTGAACCCTGCGCCGGCGAGGGCGCGGATGGCGGGTTCGAACTCCACGGTCTGCCGCAGGTTCGTGAACCAGTACGCCGCCGAGCCGGGCACGACGTCGCCCGCGTCGGCGACCGTCGAGTGGAACGGGATGCGCGGCTCGGTGGGTGTCACCGGGGCGAGCACGTCGAGCAGCGTGTCGCGGATCGCCTCGACGTGCGCGGAGTGAGAGGCGTAGTCGACGTCGATGCGGCGGGCCCGCACGTCGTCGGCCGCGCAGGCGGCGAGCAGCTCGCCGATCGCGTCGACGTCGCCGGACACGACGACCGAGGTGGGTCCGTTGACCGCGGCGACCGACAGCCGCCCGGGCCAGGCAGCGATGCGGCGCTGGACCTCCTCGACGGGCGCGGACACCGACATCATGCCGCCGTGCCCCGCCAGCTCCAGCAGGGCCTGGCTGCGCAGCGCGACGACGCGGGCCGCGTCGGGCAGCGTGAGGAGCCCGGCGACGCAGGCGGCGGCGATCTCGCCCTGGCTGTGGCCGACGACGGCCGCCGGCTCGACGCCGTGGGCGCGCCACAGTTCGGCGAGGGAGACCATGACGGCGAACAGGACCGGCTGGACGACGTCGACCCGGTCGAGGGACGGCGCGCCGGGGTTGCCGCGCAGCACGTCGGTGAGCCGCCAGTCGACGAACGGCTGGAGTGCCTCCTCGCAGTGGCCGATGTGGTCCCGGAACACGGGCGCGGTGTCGAGAAGGTCGACGGCCATGCCGGCCCACTGCGAGCCCTGCCCGGGGAACAGGAACGCGACCTTCCCCGCCGGTGTGGCGTGGCCCGTCACGGCGCCGGTGGTGGGCGTGCCGTGGGCGAGGTCGGTGAGGTGTCGCAGCAACGTGTCGCGGTCGGGACCGGTGACGACGGCGCGGTGCGGGAGGGCGCCACGGGCGGTGGCGAGGCTGTGCCCGATGTCGGTGGCGCCGAGTTCCGGGTGTTCGCTGATGTACGCGTGGAGCCGCTCCGCCTGGCCGCGGAGCCCGCCGGCGGACCGGGCGGACAGCAGCCACGGCACCGCCGGCAGGTCCACCGTGGACTGATCCTGCTCCGGCGCCTGTTCCGGGGCCTGTTCTGGGGCCTGTTCTGGGGCCTGTTCTGGGGCCTGCTCGAGGATGACGTGGGCGTTGGTGCCGGACACGCCGAACGACGACACCCCGGCGCGGCGCGGGCGGCCGGTCTCCGGCCACGCGACCGCCTCGCGCAGCAGCTCGACCCGGCCCGCGGACCAGTCGACGTGGGACGACGGGGTGGTGACGTGCAGGGTCCGGGGCAGCATCTGGTGTTGCAGGGCGAGGACCATCTTCATGATCCCGGCGACGCCGGCGGCGGCCTGGGTGTGGCCGAGGTTCGACTTCACCGATCCCAGCCACAGCGGGGTCTGCCGGTCCTGGCCGTAGGTGGCGAGGAGTGCCTGGGCTTCGATCGGGTCGCCGAGGCTCGTGCCGGTGCCGTGTGCCTCGACGGCGTCCACATCGGACGGCTGGAGGTCCGCGGCGGCGAGCGCGGCCCGGATCACTCGCTGCTGCGACGGGCCGTTCGGGGCCGTCAGACCGTTGGACGCGCCGTCCTGGTTGACCGCAGTTCCGCGAACGACGGCCAGGACCGGGTGGCCGTTGGCGACCGCATCGGAGAGCCGCTCGACGAGGAGCAGGCCGACGCCCTCGCCCCAGCCGGTGCCGTCGGCGTCGTCGGAGAACGCCTTGCAGCGGCCGTCGACGGACAGGCCGCGCTGCCGGGAGAACTCGACGAACAGGCCGGGCGTGGACATGACGGTGACGCCGCCGGCGAGGGCCATGCCGCACTCGCCGCGGTGCAGCGCCTGGACGGCGAGGTGCAGCGCGACGAGCGACGCGGAGCACGCGGTGTCGACGGTGACGGCGGGTCCTTCGAGCCCGAACGTGTAGGAGAGCCGCCCGGAGACGACGCTGGCGGCGTTGCCGGTGCCCTGGTAGCCCTCGACGTTCTCGGTGGCGTGGGCGAGGACGGCGCCGTAGTCCTGCCCGTTGGTGCCGACGAACACGCCGGTGGCCGTCCCGCGCAGCGAGGCCGGGTCGATCCCGGCGCGTTCGAACAGCTCCCACGACGACTCCAGCAGCAGCCGCTGCTGCGGGTCCATCGCCAGGGCCTCACGCGGCGAGATGCCGAAGAACCCCGCGTCGAATCCCGCGACCCCGGGCAGGAACGCGCCTGCGCGCGTGTACGAGGTGCCGGTCCGCTCCGGGTCGGGGTCGAAGAGGCCGTCGAGGTCCCAGCCGCGGTCGGCGGGGAACTCCCCCATCGCGTCGCGGCCGTCGGCGAGCAGCTCCCACAGGGTCTCCGGGGAGGTGACGCCGCCGGGGAACCGGCCGGCCATGGCGACGATCGCGATCGGCTCGTCGGTGCGGGTGGCCGCGGCGGGCTTTGTTGCGGCCGGGTCAGTACCGGCGAGGGTGTCGAAGAGGTGCTGGGCGAGCACCTCGGGCGTCGGGTAGTCGAACACCAGCGTCGACGGCAGGCTGAGCCCGGTGGCACTGCCGATCGCGTTGCGGAGCTCGACCGCGGTCAGCGAGTCGAACCCGAGGTCGCGGAACGCCCGGTCGACGCCGACGGCGCCGGTGCCGGCGTGGCCGAGGACGGCGGCGGCGCGTTCCCTGACGAGGTCGAGCAGCATCGCCCGCCGTTCGGCCGCGGGCAGCGCGGCGAGCGGCGACGCCGCCTCGGCGGTGCTGTCGCGGGCGGGGGCCAGGCCGGCGATGAGGGGTGCGGGCCGGTTTGCCGTGAACGCGGGCGCGAACGTGTCCCAGTCGATGTCGGCGACGACGAGCGTGGCGTCGGCTCCGGCCCGGGCGAGCGCGGTGACGGCGGTGGCGGGGTGCATCGGGCGTACGCCGCCGCGGCGGTGCCGCTCGCCGAGGTCGCCCGCCATGCCGGCGCCGGCCCAGCTACCCCAGGCGATGGAGACGGCGGGGAGCCCGGCGGCGCGGCGCTCCTCGGCGATCGCGTCCAGGGCGGCGTTCGCGGCGGCGTAGTTGCCCTGACCCGCCGACCCCACCGATCCGGCGAACGACGAGAACAGCACGAACGCGTCCAGTGGCAGGTCCCTGGTGGCGGCGTCGAGGTGGCGGGCGCCGTCGACCTTCGCCGCCATCACCGTCGCGATCCGCTCCGGCGTCAGGGCGTCGACGGTCCCGTCGTCCAGGACACCGGCAGCGTGGATGACCGCGTTCGGCGTGTAGCGGGCGACCAGGTCGGCGACAGCGGCAGGATCGGTGACGTCCGCGGCAACAACCTCGACACCGTCCACCTGTACAGCGTCAGATCCGCGACGGCCGACCAGCACAACCCTGGAAGCGCCTTCCGCGGTCAGCCACCTCGCGACGTGCCCGCCGAGGGCGCCGGTGCCGCCGGTGACGAGCACCGTCCCGGATGGGCGCCACCCTTGCGTCGCGGCGGCCCTGGCGAGACGCCGGCCGTGACCGATGCCCGACCGGATGGTGACCTGGTCCTCGGTGCCGGTCAGGACGCTCGGCAGCAGCGACAGGTCGGCGTCGCCGTCGAGGTCGACGAGCCCGCCCCACCGGTCCGGGTGCTCCAGGGCGACGACCCGGCCGAGGCCCCACACGGCGCGCTGGGCCGGGTCGGTGGCCGCGCCTCGGGTCAGGCACCACAGCGGCCCTTTGTCGCCGAGCGACTGCACGATGGTGAGCGCCTCGGCCGCGTCGGCGGGCAGTGCCACCACACCCGCGAACGAGCCGTCAGGGAGACCGCTGTGAACGGCGGGCACGGTGACCGTCTCGGCGCCCGCCGCCGCCAGAGCCGCCACCACCGCCTCGGAGCCGCCACCGACCACGAGCCACGTGCCGGTGAGCGTCGCTTCGCGGTGCGGCAGCGGCACCCACTCCTCGCGATACAACCACTCGTCCACAGTGGACTTCCGGTGTCGCCACCTGGTGAGGGCGTCGAGGTCGCCGGACTCGACGGCGGTCCAGAACTCGGCGTCGACCTGGATGCTCCGGCGGACGGTCGGCCAGTACCGCTGCCGCTGGAACGGGTACGTGGGCAGGTCGACGCGGCGTCCCCCGGCGAGCAGCTGGGTCCAGTCGGGCGACCAGCCGGTGACGTGGGCGCGGGCGACGGCGGTCATCAGCGTGAGCGGCTCGTCGCGACCCTTCCGCATGACGGGGATCCCGTCGACCATCGCCGACAGCACCCCGTCCGGACCGACCTCCAGGAACCTCGTGACGCCCTTCGCCTTCAGGTTCTCGACGGCGTCGGCGAACCGGACCGTCCCCCGAACCTGCCTGACCCAGTACTCCGGGTCGGTGACATCACCGGTCGACGTGGTCGCGATCGGAATCCCCGGCTTGTTGAATTTCACCGTGGCCAGGACCTCGCGGAACGCGTCGAGCATCCCGTCCATGCGTGCCGAATGGAACGCGTGACTCACCTTCAGCCGACGCGTCTTGGCGAACCCATTGGCTACCGCTGCGACGGCTTCCTCGTCACCGGACACGACCACGGCGTCCGGGCCGTTGACGGCGGCCAGCGAAACACCGTCGACCAGCGCCGCGCGGACCTGCTCCTCGGAAGCCTGGATCGCGACCATCGCGCCGCCCCGTGGCAGCGCCTGCATCAACCGGCCCCGCGCTTCGACCACCTTGCAGGCGTCCTCAAGGGACCAAACCCCGGCAACGTGCGCCGCGGCCAGCTCACCGATCGAGTGACCGAGCAGGTAGTCGGGGCGCAGACCCCACGACTCCAGCAACCGGTACACCGCGACCTCAACCGCGAACAACGCCGGCTGCGTCCACTGCGTCTCATCCAGCCGCGCATCGTCCACCTCGACGAGCGCACACACCTCGTCAAACGCCGCAGCGAACACCGGGAACGCCTCGTAGAGACCGCGACCCATCCCCGACCACTGCGCACCCTGACCGGTGAACAGCATCGCGTTTCCGCCGGCGGTGACCTGCCCGCGGATGACCGTGTCGCCGAGCAGGACGGCCCGGTGCTCGAGTGCGGACCGGCCGGTCGCAAGGGAGTGCCCGACGTCGACGGGGTCGAGTCCCGCCACGGTCCGCAGCCGGTCGACCTGTGTGTCGAGGGCGTCGGCGGTGTGCCCCGAGAGCGGCCACGGCACCACCGGCAGCGACGGCGGAGCGTCGGCCGGGACTGGTGCGGGCGCCTGCTCCAGGATCACGTGGGCGTTCGTGCCGGAGACACCGAACGACGACACCCCGGCGCGGCGCGGACGGTCGGTGTCCGGCCAGGCCCGCGTCTCCGTGAGCAGGCGCACCGCGCCCGCGGACCAGTCCACGTGGGACGAGGGGGCGGTGACGTGGAGGGTGCGGGGCAAGACGCCGTGCTGGAGCGCGAGGACCATCTTGATGATCCCGGCGACGCCGGCGGCGGCCTGGGTGTGGCCGAGGTTCGACTTCACCGACCCGAGCCACAGCGGCTCGTCGCGGCCCTGCCCGTAGGTGGCGAGCAGCGCCTGCGCCTCGATCGGGTCGCCGAGGCTCGTGCCGGTGCCGTGCGCCTCGACAACGTCGACCTCGGTGGCGGCGACCCCGGCGGCGGCGAGCGCGGCGCGGATGACCCGCTGCTGCGCGGGACCGTTCGGGGCCGTCAGACCGTTGGAGGCGCCGTCCTGGTTGACGGCGGAGCCGCGCACGACGGCGAGGACCGGGTGGCCGTTGGCGACGGCGTCCGACAGCCGCTCCAGGAGCAGGACGCCGACGCCCTCGCCCCAGCCGGTGCCGTCGGCGTCGTCGGAGAACGCCTTGCAGCGGCCGTCGACGGACAGGCCGCGCTGCCGGGAGAACTCGACGAACACGCCCGGGGTCGACATGACGGTGACGCCGCCGGCCAGCGCGAGCCGGCACTCGCCGCGGCGCAGCGCCTGCGTCGCCAGGTGCACGGCGACGAGCGACGCGGAGCACGCGGTGTCGACGGTGACCGCGGGACCTTCGAGCCCGAACGTGTACGACAGCCGCCCGGAGACGACGCTGGCGGCGTTGCCGGTGCCGAGGTATCCCTCGACGTTCTCCTCGGCGTGGGTGAGGAGGTTCAGGTACTCCTGGCCGTTGGTGCCGACGAACACACCGGTGGCGGTGCCGCGCATGGCCCGCGGGTCGAGGCCGGCGCGTTCGAACACCTCCCACGACGTCTCCAGCAGCAGTCGCTGCTGCGGGTCCATCGCCAGGGCCTCGCGCGGCGAGATGCCGAAGAGCGCGGCGTCGAACCCGGCGGCGTCGTCCAGGAACCCGCCGACCCGGGTGTAGGTGCTACCCGGCCGGTCGGGGTCGTCGTCGAAGAGCGCGTCGAGGTCCCAGCCACGGTCGGCCGGGAAGTCACCGATCGCGTCCCGGCCGTCCACCAGCAGCTGCCACAGGTCCTGCGGCGACGCGACGCCGCCGGGGAACCGGCAGCCCATCGCCACGATCGCGATGGGCTCCTGCTGGGCGGCCTCCAGCTCCCGCAGCCGCGCCCGGGTCTGGTGGAGGTCTCCGGTCACCCATTTCAGATAGTCCCGGAGTTTGTCCTCGTTCATGACAACCCCACCCGTCGCCCCGGGCTCACCTCATGACCGACCGAGTTCCTCGTGGATGAACGAGAAGAGCTCGTCGTCCGTCGCCGCGTCGAACCGCAGTGAGGTGGCCGATTCTGATTCCGTCGTGCGCGCCTTGTCGAGCTTCGAAAGCATCACATGCAGCCGGGTGCGCACGGCAGCGTGCAGGTCATCCTCTGGGGAAATCACCGAAATCAGGTTTTCGACCTTGTCGAGGTCCGCGAGGATCGATAGCTGGGGGTTTTCCGGTGCGCCGCCGGTCGCCTCGGCGTGCAGGTGGGCGGCGAGCGCGGCCGGGGTCGGGTAGTCGAAGACGGCGGTCGCGGGCACCTTGAGGCCGGTGCGGGCGGCGAGCCCGTTGCGGAACTCGACGGCGGTCAGCGAGTCGAACCCGAGGTCCCGGAACGCATGCCCGGGCTCGACGAGCTCGGTGCCGGCGTGCCCGAGGACTTCGGCGGCCTGCCCGCGCACCGCGTCGAGCATGCCGGCGAGGTCCCACGTCTCGGTGTCGTTCTGCGGTACGGGCGGCGTGTACAGCCCGCTGACGAGCGGTGCGGGGCGTCCTGCGGTGAACCCGGGCCCGAACCGTTCCCAGTCGATGTCGGCGACGACGACGGTCGCGGCGGCGCCGGTCCGGGCGAGGGCGGTGACGGCGACGGACGGGTCCATCGGCCGGACGCCGCTGCGGCGGTGCCGGTCCCCGAGGTCACCCGCCATGCCGTCGCCCGCCCAGGGCCCCCACGCGATGGAGACGCCCGGGAGCCCGGCGGCTCGGCGCTCCTCGGCGATCGCGTCGAGGGCGGCGTTCGCGGCGGCGTAATTGCCCTGGCCCGCCGACCCTACCGACCCCGCGAACGACGAGAACAACACGAACGCATCCAGCTGCAGGTCCCGGGTCGCGGCGTCGAGGTGCCCGGCGCCGTCCACCTTGGCCGCCATCACCGCGGCGATCCGCTCCGGCGTCAACCCGTCGACGGTCCCGTCGTCCAGGACACCAGCGGCGTGGATGACCGCGTTCGGCGTGAATCTGGCGACCAGGTCGGCGACAGCGGCGGGATCGGTGACGTCCGCGGCAACGACCTCGACACCGTCCACCTGTACAGCGTCAGAGCCGCGGCGGCTGACCAGGACGACCCTGGACGCGCCCTCCGCGGTCAGCCACCTGGCGACGTGCCCGCCCAGAGCGCCGGTGCCGCCGGTCACCAGCACCGTCCCCGACGGGCGCCACCCTTGGGTCGCGGTCGCCGGGACGAGGCGCCGGCCGTAGACCGCGCCGGACCGGACGGTGACCTGGTCCTCGGCACCGGCAAGCACCCCGGGCAGCAGGGACAGGTCGGCGTCGCTGTCGAGGTCGACGAGGCCGCCCCACCGGTCCGGGCGCTCCAGGGCGACGACCCGGCCGAGACCCCAGATCGCGCGCTGCACCGGATCCGTCGCCGCACCCCGGGTCACACACCACAGTGGGCCCTTGTCACCGAGCGACTGCACGATGGTGAGCGCCTCGGCCGCATCGGCAGGCAACGCCACCACACCCGCGAATGAAGCGTCCGGGAGGTCGCTGTGAACGACCGTCTCGGCACCCGCCGCCGCCAGAGCCGCCACTACCGCCTCGGAGCCACTACCGACCACGAGCCACGTGCCGGTGAGCGTCGCTTCGCGGCGCGGCAGCGGCGCCCAGTCCTCGCGATACAGCCAGCCGTCCACAGTGGATTCACGCTGCAACCACCTCGCGAACGTGGGGGCAGTGCCGCGGCGGACCGTCGGCCAGAACCGCTGCCGTTGGAACGGGTACGTGGGCAGGTCGACGCGCCGACCACCGGCCAGGAGCCGGGTCCAGTCGGGCGACCAACCGGCGACGTGGGCCCGGGCGAGCGCGGTCATCAGGGTGCTGACTTCGTCGCGGCCCTTCCGCATCGCCGGGATGCCGTCGACCAGCGCCGACAGGATCCCGTCGGGGCCGACCTCCAGGAACCGCGTCACGCACTTCTGCTTGAGACGATCGGCGGCGTCGGCGAACCGGACCGTCCCCCGGACCTGCCCCACCCAGTACTCCGGGTCGGTGACGTCGCCGGTGGACGTGGTCGCGATCGGAATCCAAGGCTTGTTGAATTTCACGGTGGCCAGGACCTCGCGGAACGCGTCGAGCATCCCGTCCATGCGTGCCGAGTGGAACGCGTGACTCACGTTGAGCCGCCGCGTCTTGGCGAACCCCGCCGCGACCTTCTCGACGGCGTCCTCGTCGCCGGAGACCACCACGGCGTCCGGGCCGTTGACGGCGGCGATCTCCGCACCGCCGACCAGCACCTCCCGGACCGCCTCCTCGGACGCCTGGATCGCCACCATCGCGCCACCCGTGGGCAGCTCCTGCATGAGCCGGCCGCGGGCGGCCACCACCTTGCAGGCGTCCTCCAGGGACCAGACCCCGGCAACGTGGGCCGCGGCCAGCTCGCCGATCGAGTGACCGAGGAGGAAGTCGGGTCGCAGGCCCCAGGACTCCAGCAGCCGGTACACCGCGACCTCGACCGCAAACAGGGCAGGCTGCGTCCACTGCGTCTCATCCAGCCGCGCATCGTCCACCTCGACGTGGGCGCGCACCTCGTCATACGCCGCGGCGAAGACCGGGAACGCCTCGTAGAGACCGCGGCCCATGCCGGACCACTGCGCGCCCTGACCCGTGAACAGCATCGCCGACGCGCCCTCAGTAACCCGGCCGCGGATCACCGCGTCGCCGAGCACGACGGCCCGGTGATCGAACGCCGACCGTCCGGTCGCGAGGGAGTAGCCGACGTCGACGGGATCGGCGAGGGTCGCCTGCCGGAGCCGGGTCACCTGCGCGTCGAGCGCCTCCGGGGTCCGCGCCGACAGCGGCAACGGCACCATCGGCAGCGGTTCGGGCGCGGCGGCCGGCGGGGTCGCGGGCGCCTCCTCCAGGATCACGTGGGCGTTGGTGCCGGAGATCCCGAACGACGACACCCCGGCGCGGCGCGGCCGGTCGGTGGAGGGCCACGGCTGCGCCTCGGTGAGCAGCGCGACCGCACCCTCCGACCAGTCCACATGGGACGACGGGGCGGTGATGTGCAGGGTCCGGGGCAGCGTCTGGTGCTGGAGGGCGAGGACCATCTTCATGATCCCGGCGACGCCGGCGGCGGCCTGGGTGTGGCCGAGGTTCGACTTCACCGACCCGAGCCACAGTGGCGTCTGCCGGTCCGCGCCGTAGGTGGCGAGGAGCGCCTGCGCCTCGATGGGGTCGCCGAGGCTCGTGCCGGTGCCGTGCGCCTCCACCACATCCACGTCGGACGGATCCAGGTCTGCGGCGGCCAGGGCGGCCCGGATCACCCGCTGCTGTGACGGGCCGTTCGGGGCCGTCAGACCGTTGGACGCGCCGTCCTGGTTGACCGCAGTGCCGCGAACGACGGCCAGGACCGGGTGACCGTTGGCGACCGCATCGGAGAGCCGCTCGACGAGGAGCAGGCCGACGCCCTCGCCCCAGCCGGTGCCGTCGGCGTCGTCGGAGAACGCCTTGCAGCGGCCGTCGACGGACAGGCCGCGCTGGCGGGAGAACTCGACGAAGGCGCCCGGTGTCGACATGACCGTGACGCCGCCGGCCAGGGCGAGGCCGCACTCGCCGCGCCGCAACGCCTGCGCGGCGAGGTGCAGCGCGACGAGCGACGCGGAGCAGGCGGTGTCGACGGTGACCGCCGGTCCTTCGAGCCCGAACGTGTAGGAGAGCCGCCCGGAAACGACGCTGGCGGCGTTGCCGGTGCCGAGGTAGCCCTCGACGTTCTCCTCGGCGGCGGCGAGCATCGTCGGGTAGTCCTGGCCGTTGGTGCCGACGAACACGCCGGTGGCCGTCCCGCGCAGCGAGGCCGGGTCGATCCCGGCGCGTTCGAACAGCTCCCATGACGACTCCAGCAGCAGACGCTGCTGCGGATCCATCGCCAGGGCCTCACGCGGCGAGATGCCGAAGAACCCGGCGTCGAACCCGGCGACGTCCGGCAGGAACGCGCCGACCCGCGCGTACGAGGTGCCGGACTGGTCGGGGTCCGGGTCGAAGAGGGAGTCGAGATCCCAGCCGCGGTCGGCGGGGAACTCGCGGACCCCGTCGCGTCCCTCGGCGAGCAGCTCCCACAGCGCTTCCGGGGTCGCCGCGCCCGGGAACCGGCCGGCGATCGCCACGATCGCGACCGGCTCGTCGGCCGGGACCGCGGCCCGGACGGTGTCCGTGGTCCGGGCTCCGGTGATCTGGGACAGCAGCAGCCCGGCGAGGGACTCCGGCGTCGGGTGGTCGAAGACGACGGTGGTCGGCAGGGTGACGCCGGTCGCCGCGGTCAGCGCGTTGCGGAACTCGACGGCGGTCAGCGAGTCGAAGCCGAGGTCGCGGAACGCCCGGTCGCGGTGGATCACGGCGGCGTCGGCGTGGCCGAGGACGGTGGCGGCGTGGCCGCGGACCAGGTCGAGGAGGTGCCCGGCGAGCTCACCGTCGGGCACGTCCGCGAAGTGCCGCTCCGCCGCGGGTGCCTTGACCGGGGCGAGGCCGTCGATGAGCGGCGCGGGCCGGATCGCGGCAAATACGGGCCCGAACGTTTCCCAGTCGATGTCGGCGACGACGAGCGTGGCGTCGGCTCCGGTCCGGGCGAGCGCGGTGACGGCGGTGTCGGGCCGCATCGGGCGTACGCCGCCGCGGCGGTGCCGGTCACCGAGGTCCCCCGCCATGCCGTCACCCGCCCACGGCCCCCACGCGATCGACACCGCCGGGAGCCCAGCGGCGCGACGCTCCTCGGCGATCGCGTCGAGGGCGGCGTTCGCGGCGGCGTAGTTGGCCTGACCCGCCGACCCCACCGATCCGGCGAACGACGAGAACAGCACGAACGCGTCCAGCGGCACGTCCCTGGTGGCGGCGTCGAGGTGGCGGGCGCCGTCGACCTTCGCCGCCATCACCGTCGCGATCCGCTCCGGCGTCAGGGCGTCGACGGTCCCGTCGTCCAGGACACCGGCAGCGTGGATGACCGCGTTCGGCGTGAACCGGGCGACCAGATCGGCGACAGCGGCAGGATCGGTGACGTCCGCGGCCACGATCTCGACGCCGGGGATGTCCACCTGTGCGGCGTCAGGGCCGCGCCGGCTGACCAGCACGATCCTGGAAGCGCCTTCCGCGGCGAGCCACCGGGCGACGTGGAGGCCGAGGGCGCCGGTGCCGCCGGTGACCAGGACCGTGCCGGAGGGCTGCCACCCGGCCGTGGTCGCGGCCCGGGCGAGACGCCGGGCGTGGACCGTGCCGGACCGGACCATCACCTGGTCCTCGGTGCCGGCGAGGATGCCCGGCAGCAGCGCCACGTCCGTGTCGTCGATGTCGATGAGGCCGCCCCACCGGTCCGGGTGCTCCAGCGCGACGACCCGGCCGAGACCCCAGACCGCGCGCTGCACCGGATCCGTCGAAGCACCCCGGGTCACACACCACAGCGGCCCCATGTCGCCGAGGGTCTGTACGAAGGTGAGCGCCTCGGCGGCATCCGCTGGCAGCGCCACCACGCCCGCGAACGACTTCTCCCGCAGGCGTCCTTCGCGGACCGGCAGGGTGACCGTGTCGGCGCCCGCCGCCGCCAGCGCCGCCACCACCGCCTCGGATCCGCCACCGACCACGAGCCACGTGCCGTGCAGCGTGGCATCCCGGTGCGGCAGCGGCGTCCACGTCTCGTGATACAGCCAGCCGTCGACGGTCGGGAGGGCAGGAGTGCCGGCGTCCAGCCAGTACCGCTGCCGCTGGAACGCATACGTGGGCAGGTCGACACGGCGTCCGCCGGCCAGGACGCGGGTCCAGTCCGGGGACCAGCCGGCGACGTGCGCCCGGGCGATGGCGGTCATCAGGGTGCTGGCTTCGTCGCGGCCCTTGCGCATCGCCGGGATGCCGTCGACCAGCGCCGACAGGACCCCGTCGGGGCCCACCTCCAGGAACCGGTTGACGCCTTGCGCGCTGAGCGTGGCGACCGCATCCGCGAACCGGACCGTCCCGCGGACCTGCGCCACCCAATAGTCAACAGAGGTCACGTCCCCGGTGGACGTCGTCGCGATCGGAATCCCAGGCTCGTTGAATTTCACGGTGGCCAGGACCTCGCGGAATGCGTCGAGCATCCCGTCCATGCGTGCCGAGTGGAACGCGTGACTCACCTTCAGCCGCCGCGTCTTGGCGAACCCTGCCGCCACCGCCTCGACCGCGGTCTCGTCACCGGAGACCACGACCGCGTCAGGACCGTTGACTGCGGCGATCTCCGCACCGTCCACCAGTGCTGCGCGGACCTGCTCCTCCGAGGCCTGGATCGCCACCATCGCGCCACCGGCCGGCAGCGCCTGCATCAACCGGCCCCGCGCCGACACCACCTTGCACGCGTCCTCAAGGGACCAGACCCCGGCGACATGGGCGGCGGCCAACTCACCGATTGAATGACCGAGCAGGTAGTCGGGCCTGAGACCCCACGACTTCAGCAACCGGTACACCGCGACCTCAACCGCGAACAACGCCGGCTGCGTCCACTGCGTCTCATCCAGCCGCGCATCATCCACCTCGACGAGCGCACACACCTCGTCAAACGCCGCCGCGAACACCGGGAACGCCTCGTAGAGACCGCGGCCCATCCCCGACCACTGGGCGCCCTGACCGGTGAACAGCATCGCGTTGCCGCCGTCACGGGCCCGGCCGCGGATCACCGCGTCGCCGAGCAGCACCGCCCGGTGCTCGAACATCGACCTGCCGGTAGCCAGGGAAAATCCAACGTCCATTGGATTTTCGGTGACCTCACGCAGCCTGGACACCTGGCCGTCGAGGGCGTCCGCGGTGCGGGCCGACACCGGCCACGGCACCACCGGCAACGCCACCCGCTCCCCCGCCGGGGCCGCGGCGGCGGGCGGCTCCTCGATGATGACGTGGGCGTTGGTGCCCGAGATCCCGAACGACGACACCCCCGCCCGGCGCGGACGGTCGGCGGCGGGCCACGGCCGGGCGTCGGTGAGGATCTCGACGGCCCCCGACGACCAGTCGACGTGCGACGAAGGGGCGGCGACGTGCAGGGTCCGCGGCAGCTGGCCGTGCCGCATGGCGAGGACCATCTTGATGACGCCGGCGACACCGGACGCGGCCTGGGTGTGGCCGAGGTTCGACTTCACCGACCCGAGCAGCAGCGGCGTCCGCCGGCCGGGCCCGTACGCGGCGATGAGCGCCTGCGCCTCGATCGGGTCGCCGAGGCTCGTGCCGGTACCGTGCGCCTCGACGGCGTCCACGTCGGACGGCTGGAGGTCCGCGGCGGCGAGCGCGGCGCGGATCACCCGCTGCTGCGACGGGCCGTTCGGGGCCGTGAGGCTGCTGGAGGCGCCGTCCTGGTTGACGGCCGAGCCCTTGATCACCGCGAGGACCGGGTGGCCGTTGGCGACGGCGTCGGAGAGCCGCTCCAGGAGCAGCAGGCCCACGCCCTCGCCCCAGCCGGTGCCGTCGGCGTCGTCGGAGAACGCCTTGCAGCGCCCGTCGGGGGCCAGGCCCCGCTGGCGGGAGAAGCCGACGAACGTGCCGGGCGTCGACATGACGGTGACCCCGCCGGCGAGGGCCATGCCGCACTCGCCGCGGCGCAGCGCCGCCGCCGCCAGGTGCAGCGCGACCAGCGACGACGAGCACGCGGTGTCGACGGTGACCGCGGGTCCTTCGAACCCGAACGTGTAGGCGACCCGGCCGGAGGCGACGCTCGGGGCACTGCCGTTGCCGAGGTGCCCTTCCAGGCCGTCGGGGACGTCGTGGACCCGGGCGGCGTAGTCGCTGTACATGAGGCCGACGAACACCCCGGTCGGAGTGCCGCGCAGCGTGGCAGGGTCGATCCCGGCGCGCTCCAGCAGCTCCCACGACGTCTCCAGCAGCAGCCGCTGCTGCGGGTCGGTGGCGAGGGCCTCGCGGGGCGAGATGCCGAAGAAGTCCGCGTCGAACGCCGCCGCGTCGTACAGGAAGCCGCCCTCACGCGCGTAGCTGGTGCCGCGGTGGTCGGGGTCGGGGTGGTAGAGCCGGTCGACGGGCCACCCACGGTCGCCGGGGAACGGTCCGACGGCGTCGACGCCGTCCGCGACGAGCCGCCACAGGTCCTCCGGGTTGCCGACGCCGCCCGGGTACCGGCAGCTCATCGCCACGATCGCGACCGGTTCGTCAGCAGCCGGCGCGGTGCCGGTGGCGGGCGGTGCGGTGACCGCGGCGGGCGCCAGGTGCAGCTCGTCGAGGAGGTGCCGGGCCATCGCCGCCGGCGCCGGATGGTCGAACAGGACGGTGGCGGGCAGCGTCAGCCCGGTCGCGGCGGCGAGCCGGTTGCGCAGTTCGAGGGCGGTGAGGGAGTCGAACCCGGCCTCCAGGAACCCGCGGTGCGGGTCGACGTCGTCGCCGGCGGCGTGCCCGAGGACGGTCGCCGCCTCGCCGCGCACCAGCCGCAGCAGCGCCGGGATCCGGTCGCCGTCGGGCATCCGCCGCAGCCGCTGCCGGAGCGTGTCGTCGTCATCGCCGCGGGCCGCCCGCCGCCCGGCGGCGCCCGCGAGTCCACTGAGGACCGCGGGACCGCCGGCGGCGGGGCGCAGCCGGGCCGGGACCGCCAGGGCGGCGGGGGCGGCGCAGGCGAGGTCGAGCAGGTCGAGCGCGTCCGTGGCCGGCAGCGGCGCGACGCCGTTGCGAGCGAGACGGCGGCGGTCGGCGTCGTCCAGGTGGGCGGTGATGCCGCTGGCGGTGTCCCACAGCCCCCAGGCGAGCGACAGCGCCGGCAGCCCTTCGGCGCGGCGCTGGGCGGCGAGGGCGTCCAGGACGCTGTTGGCGGCGGCGTACCCGGCCTGCGCGGCGCCGCCGAGGATCCCGGCGAGCGACGAGTACAGCACGAACGCGGTCAGGGGCAGGCCCTTGGTCAGCTCGTGCAGGTGCAGGGCGCCGTCGGCCTTGGGGCGCAGGATCGCGGCGACCCGGTCGGCGGTGAGGTCGGTGACAACGGCGTCGTCGGCGACCCCGGCGGTGTGCACGATGGCGGTCAGGGGATGCTCGGCGGGCACGGCGGCGAGGAGCGCGGCGACGGCGGCCCGGTCGGCGACGTCGCAGGCGGCGACGGTGACGGTGGCGCCGTGCCCGGCCAGCTCGTCGCGCAGCGCGGCGGCGCCGTCGGTGTCGAGGCCGCGGCGGCCGGCGAGCAGCAGGTGCCGGACGCCGTGGACGGTGACGAGGTGCCGGGCTGCGAGGGCGCCGAGCCCTCCCAGCCCGCCGGTGACGAGCACGGTCCCGTCACCGTGGAACGTGGCTGCCGGCGCTGCTTCCGCCGCGGCGGCGACGGCCCGGGCGAGCCGCGGGACGAGCACGTCGTCGCCGCGGACCGTGACGGTCGGCTCGTCAACAGCAAAGGCGGTGGCGAGGGCCTCGCCGGCGGGCTCCTGGTCGTGGACCTCGATGACCCCGAACGTCCCGGGGTGCTCGGCCTCCGCGGAGCGGATCAGCCCGGCCACGCCGGCCGACGCGACCGCGTCCGCTCCGGAGGCGGGCACGACGACCCGCAGCGCGGCCCCGGCGGGCGGGTCGGCGAGCCACTCCTGGACGACTGCGAGGGCGGCTGAGGTCCGCCGGTGCACGGCCGCCACGAGGTCGTCGCCGGCGTCGTCGATGGTGACCACGACGCGCCCCGGAGCGAGGGCTCCCCCGGCGATGGCGGCGTGGAGCGTGGTGAGGTCGGCGTACGCGTCGACCGTGGCGCCGGCCTCCGCCAGCGCCGCGGCGGCCCCGGACGGGTCGGTGCCGAGCACGGCGTAGCGGTGACGGTGTCCGCCGGTGGGGCGGGCGGGGACGGGGTCGAGCCGGAACAGGTCGGCGGCGCGGCCCGCGGCCAGTTGCCCGGCGGTCACCGGGCGCAGGTCGAGCGCGTCGATCGACGCCACCGGCCGGCCGGTCTGGTCGGCGACCTCGACGGCCACGGTCGTGGCGCCGGTGAGCGTGAGGCGGGCGCGGACGGTGACGGCGCCGGTCGTACACAGGGAGACGCCACGGAACGCGAACGGCAGCAGCGTGTCGCCGGCGGCGTGCTCCGCCAGGCCCAGGGTGTGCAGGACGGCGTCGAGCAGGGCCGGGTGGACGCCGAAGCGGGCCACGTCGTCGCGGGCCGTCTCGGGGAGCGCGACCTCGGTGAACAGGTCGCCGTCGCGGCGCCAGACGGCCCGCACGCCCCGGAACGCGGGACCGTAGTCGAGTCCGGCGCCGGCGAGCGTGTCGTACAACCCGTCGACGGGGACCGGGGTCGCGCCCGGCGGCGGCCAGGCGGTCAGGTCGGTGGTGTCCCGGTCCTGCCCGGGGCGCAGCCGTCCGGTCGCGTGCCGGGTCCAGTCCGCGGCGGTGTCGTCGGCGGCGCGGGAGTACACGGCGACGGGGCGGGCGCCGGTGTCGTCGGGGGCGCCGACGGTGAGCTGCAGGTGCACGGCGCCCGGGTCGGGCAGGGCCAGGGGGGCCTCCACGGCGAGCTCGTCGAGGTGCCCGCAGTCGAGCATCTCCCCGGCGCGCAGCGCCAGGTCGACGAGGGCGGTGGCGGGCACGAGCGGCACGCCGAGCACGACGTGGTCGCGCAGCCACGGCTGGTCGCGCAGCGAGAGTCGGCTGGTGAAGACGAAGCCGCCGCCGTCGGCGAGGCCGAGCGCGGCGCCGAGCAGCGGATGGTCGACGGGCAGCAGCCCGGCCGCGGCGGCGTCGGCGCGGGCGGCGGGGTCGTCGAGCCAGAACCGGGTGCGGCGGAACGCGTACGTCGGCAGGTCGACGACGTTGCCGCCGAGGACCCGCGTCCAGTCCGGGGACCAGCCGGTGACGTGCATCTGCGCGACGGCGGTCATCAGCGTCAGCGGCTCGTCGCGACCCTTCCGCATCGCGGGGACCCCGTCGACCATCGCCGACAGCACCCCGTCCGGACCGACCTCCAGGAACCTGGTCACGCCTTTCGCGGTCAACTTGGAAGCGGCCTCGGCGAACCGGACCGTCCCGCGAACCTGACCCACCCAATACTCCGGGTCGGTGACGTCGCCAGTGGACGTGGTCGCGATCGGAATCCCCGGCTCGTTGAATTTCACGACGGCCAGGACCTCACGGAACGCGTCGAGCATCCCGTCCATGCGTGCCGAGTGGAACGCGTGACTCACCTTGAGCCGGCGCGTCTTGGCGAACCCTGCCGCCACCGCTTCGACCGCTTCCTCGTCACCGGACACGACCACGGCGTCCGGGCCGTTGACGGCGGCCAGCGAAACACCGTCGACCAACGCCGCCCGGACCTGCTCCTCCGAAGCCTGGATCGCCACCATCGCACCACCGGCCGGCAGCGCCTGCATGAGACGGCCGCGAGCCTCCACCACCTTGCAGGCGTCCTCAAGCGACCAGACCCCAGCGACGTGGGCCGCGGCCAGCTCACCGATCGAATGACCGAGGAGGTGATCGGGGCGCAGACCCCAGGACTCCAGCAGCCGGTACACCGCGACCTCAACGGCGAACAGTGCAGGCTGCGTCCACTGTGTCTCGTCGAGCAGGTCACCCTGAACGTCGCGCAGACCCTCGATGTGGGCGCACACCTCGTCATACGCCGCCGCGAAGACCGGGAACGCCTGGTAGAGACCGCGACCCATCCCCGACCACTGCGCACCCTGACCCGTGAACAGCATCGCGGAACGACCGGGCGTCGCGACACCCGTGACCGTGAGGTCGTCGAGTGCCGCCCGCAGCGAGGACCGGTCGGCGCCGAGCACGACCGCCCGGTGCTCCGTCGTGGTCCGCGTCGTCGCGAGCGTGAACGCGACGTCGGCCGGGTCGATGCCGGGCGCCGCGTCCAGGGCGGCGGCGAGCCGGCGGGCCTGCGCGGGCACCGTCGCCGCGGTACGGCCGGACAGCAGCCACGGCACGACCGGCGGTGCGACCCGCTCCGCCGCCGGGACGGCCGTGTCCGCTCGGGCCGGCGGCTCCTCGATCACGACGTGGGCGTTGGTGCCGGACACCCCGAACGACGACACCCCCGCCCGGCGTGGGCGGTCGGTGGACGGCCACGGCTGTGCCTCGGTCAGCAGCCGGACCGCGCCCGCGGACCAGTCCACATGCGACGACGGGGCGGTGACGTGCAGGGTCCTCGGCAGCCGCTCGTGCCGCATGGCGAGGACCATCTTGATGACGCCGGCGACGCCGGACGCCGCCTGGGTGTGGCCGAGGTTCGACTTGACCGACCCGAGCCACAGCGGCTCGTCGCGGCCCTGCCCGTAGGTGGCCAGCAGCGCCTGCGCCTCGATCGGGTCGCCGAGGCTCGTTCCGGTGCCGTGCGCCTCGACGACGTCGACGTCGGCGGGGGCGAGGCCGGCGCTCGCGAGGGCGGCCTTGATGACGCGCTGCTGGGAGGGGCCGTTCGGGGCGGTGAGGCCGCTGGACGCGCCGTCCTGGTTGACGGCGGAGCCTCTGAGGACCGCGAGGACCGGGTGGCCGTTGGCGACGGCGTCCGACAGCCGCTCCACGAGCAGCAGGCCGGCGCCCTCGCCCCAGCCGGTGCCGTCGGCGTCGTCGGAGAACGACTTGCAGCGGCCGTCGGCGGCCAGGCCACGCTGCCGGCTGAAGCCGATGAACGTGTTCGGGGTCGACATGACCGTCACGCCGCCGGCGAGGGCGAGGCCGCATTCGCCGCGGCGCAGCGCCGTCGCCGCCAGGTGCAGCGCGACCAGCGACGACGAGCAGGCGGTGTCGACGGTGACCGCGGGTCCTTCGAGGCCGAACGTGTAGGCGATGCGGCCGGAGGCGATGCTGGGTGAGCTGCCGTTGCCGACGTACCCTTCCATGCCTTCGGGGATCTCGCGGAGGCGGGCGCCGTAGTCGTTGTACATGACGCCGACGAACACGCCGGTGCGGCTGCCGCGCAGCGTGGCCGCGTCCAGGCCGGCGCGTTCGAACGCCTCCCACGCCGTCTCCAGCAGCAGCCGCTGCTGCGGGTCCATGCCGAGCGCCTCTCGGGGTGAGACGCCGAACGGGGCAGGGTCGAACTCATCGGCGTCGTAGAGGAAGCCTCCTTCGCTGCCGTACGAGGTGCCGCGGTGGTCCGGGTCGGGGTGGAACAGGTTCTCCAGGTCCCAGCCGCGGTTGTCCGGGAACGGTCCGATGGCGTCGCGGCCGTCGGCGACGAGCCGCCACAGGTCCTCGGGTGTTTGGACGCCGCCGGGGTACCGGCAGCTCATCGCGACGATCGCGACCGGCTCCTGCGCCCGGTCCTCGACCTCCTTGAGCCGCTCCCTGGTCCGGTGCAGATCAACCGTCACGCGCTTGAGGTACTCGCGCAGCTTGTCTTCGTTCATCGGTGACCGGACCTTTCTGAAAGCGGTGGGCGTCGCTACGACAGACCGAGGTCGTTGTCGATGAACGCGAAGATGTCGTCGTCGCTGGCCGAGTCGAGGCGTTCGGCGACGCCCGCCCCGGAGCCGGCCCCGCGGTCGGTGAGCCTCGTGAGCAGCAGCTGCAGCCGGTCCGTGAGCCGGTCCCGGGTGTCGTCGTCGATCGCGTCGACCCTGGCCTCGAGGTCGTCGAGGACGGCGAACGGCGCGTCGGCGTCGTCCTGGACGAGCTGGCCGAGGACGTGCCCGGCCATCGCGTCCGGCGACGGGTAGTCGAACAGCAGCGTCGCCGGCAGCCGCAGCCCGGTGGCGGCGGCGAGCCGGTTGCGCAGTTCGAGGGCGGTGAGGGAGTCGAAGCCGAGCTCGAGGAACCCGCGGTCCGGCTCGACCGCGTCCGGGCCCGGGTACCCGAGGACGACCGCGGCCTCGGCCCGGACCAGGTCCAGGAGGGTGCGCTGCCGTTCGGCGCTGCTCAGCCGGGCCAGCCGGGCGGCGAGGGTCTCCACCTCGGCGGCGGCCGGTCCGGTGGTGACGGCCTGCCGGGCGGGGCGGCCGACGAGGCCGCGCATGATGGCCGGCACCGCCTCGGTCCCGGCGGCTGCCCGGATCGCGTCGACGACCAGGCGGGCCGGGATGAGCACGGCCTCGTCGACGACGCAGGCGACGTCGAACAGGGCGAGCCCCTCGGCGTGCGACAGCGGAGCGAGCCCGCCGCGGGCCATCCGCCGCAGGTCGCCGCCATCGAGCTTGGCGGTCATGCCGTTGCCCTGCTCCCACAGCCCCCAGGCGAGCGACAGCGCCGGGAGGCCGGCGGCGCGGCGCTGGTGGGCGAGGGCGTCCAGGAACGTGTTCGCGGCCGCGTAGTTGGCCTGGCCGGTGCCGCCGAACGTGCCGGCCATCGAGGAGAACAGCACGAACGCCGACAGGGGCAGGCCGCGGGTGAGCTCGTCGAGGTTGAGGGCGGCGTCGACCTTCGGCCGCAGGACGGTGTCGACCTGCTCGCGGGTCAGCGCGGACACGACCCCGTCGTCGACGACCCCGGCGGTGTGCACGACACCGGTGAGGGGCCGGTCCGCGGGGATCGCGGCGAGCACCGCGGCGAGGGCGTCCCGGTCGGCGACGTCGCACTCGGCGATCGTCACCTCGGCGCCGAGGTCGAGCAGCGCCTGCCGCAGCTCGGCGGCGCCCTCGGCGGCGGGGCCGCGGCGGCTGGTGAGCAGCAGGTGCCGGACGCCGTGTTCGGCGGCGAGGTGCCGGGCGATGAGACCGCCGAGGTCGCCGGTGCCGCCGGTGATCAGGACGGTGCCCTTCGGGTCCCACGTCGCCGACGGGGTCACGCCGGGGGTGGCGGCGACCCGGGCGAGCCGCGGCACGTGGACGCCGCCGACGCGGACGGCGACGTTGCCTTCGCCGCAGGTGAGGGCGGCGGGCAGTGCGGCGTAGGAGACGTCGCGGTCGTCGAGGTCGAGCAGGACGAACCGGTCCGGGTTCTCGGTCAGCGCCGACCGGACCAGGCCCCACACCGGCGCCCAGGCGAGGTCGTCGACGGTGTCGCCGCCGGTGCTGTGGGTGACGAACACCAGCCGGGACCCGGTGAGGCGTTCGTCGGCGAGCCACCCCTGGACGAGGCCGAGCGCCCAGTAGGTGGCGTTGCGGGCCCGCGCGGCCATGTCGGCGCCCTCAGGCCGGTCCGCGCAGGAGACGACGGCCCGGTCGGGGACCGGCGCGCCGGCGGCCACGGCGTCGCGGAGCGCGTCGAGGTCCGGGTAGGTCTCGACGGCGGCGCCGGTGGCGCCGAGCGCCTTGACGAGCTTGACCGGGTTGAGCCCGAGGACCGCCCAGCGCTGCCCGGTGTGGTCGCGGGCCGGCCCGACCGGGTTCATGACCATGTCGACCCGGAACAGCGAGTCGTGGTGCTGCGAGCGGGCCGCCTTCACCTGACCGGCGGTGACCGGGCGCAGGGCGAGCGCGCCGATCGCCGCGAACGGCCGGCCGGTCTGGTCGGCGAGGTCGACGGCGACGGTGTCGGTGCCGCTGCCGGTGAGCCGGACCCGCACGGCGGTGGCCCCGACGGCGCTGAGCGCCACCCGCTCGAACGAGAACGGCAGCACCCCGCGCCCGGCGACGCCGTCGGCGAACGCCAGGGTGTGCAGGGCGGCGTCGAGCAGCGCCGGGTGCAGCAGGAACCGGCCGGCCTCGGCGCGCTCGGGATCGGCGAGGGCGGCCTCGGCGTAGACGACGCCGTCGCGGCGCCACACCCGGTGCAGGGCCCGGAACGCCGGCCCGTATTCGAACCCGGCGTCGGCGAGGGTGTCGTAGAGGCCGCCGATGTCGACGGGTTCGGCACCCGCGGGCGGCCACTCCGTGAAGTCCGGGGCGTCCCAGGTGCGGGCGGCGGCGACGCGGCCGGTGGCGTGCGCGGTCCAAGCGGCTGGATCGGTGTCGTCGGTGCCGCTGGCGTCGCGGGAGTGCACCTGGACCGTGCGGGTGCCGAAGCCGTCAGCGGCGCCGACGATCACCTGCAGCTGCAGCGCGCCGGGCTCCGGCAGGACCAGCGGCGCCTGCAGGGTGAGCTCCTCGATCCGGTCGCAGCCGACGGCGTCGCCGGCGGATAGGGCGAGCTCAACGAGGGCGGTGCCGGGCAGCAGGACGGTGTCCATGACCCGGTGGTCGGCGAGCCACGGCTGGTCGGCGATCGACAGCCGGTTGGTGAAGAGGTGGCCGCCGGTGTCGGCGAGGGGGACGCCGGCGCCGAGCAGCGGGTGCCTGACCGTGCCGAGGCCGAGCGCGGCGGGGTCCCCAGTGCCGGCGTGGGCGTCGGCGGGGGCGTCGAGCCAGTACCGCTGCCGCTGGAACGCGTACGTGGGCAGGTCGACGCGGCGCCCGCCCGCCAGGAGCCGGGTCCAGTCCGGAGACCAACCGGTGACGTGCATCTGGGCGACGGCGGTCATCAGCGTGCTGGCTTCGTCGCGACCCTTCCGCATCGCGGCGACCCCGTCGACCATCGCCGACAGCACCCCGTCCGGACCGACCTCCAGGAACCTGGTCACGCCCTTCGCGGTCAACCTGGAAGCGGCCTCCGCGAACCGGACCGTCCCCCGGACCTGCCTGACCCAGTACTCCGGGTCGGTGACATCACCGGCCGACGTGATCGCGATCGGAATCCCCGGCTCGTTGAATTTCACAGCGGCCAGAACCTCACGGAACGCGTCCAGCATCCCGTCCATCCGCGCCGAATGGAACGCATGACTCACCTTCAACCGACGCGTCTTGGCGAACCCCGCCGCCACCGCCTCGACCGCGCTCTCGTCGCCGGAGATGACGACCGCGTCCGGGCCATTGACGGCGGCGATCTCGGCGCCGTCCACCAGCGCTGTGCCGACCTGCTCCTCGGAAGCCTGGATCGCCACCATCGCACCACCGGCCGGCAGCGCCTGCATCAACCGGCCGCGAGCCTCCACCACCTTGCAGGCGTCCTCAAGCGACCAGACCCCCGCGACATGCGCCGCGGCCAGCTCACCGATCGAATGACCGAGAAGGAAGTCGGGGCGCAGACCCCACGACTCCAGCAACCGGTACACCGCGACCTCAACCGCAAACAGCGCAGGCTGCGTCCACCGTGTCTCATCCAGCAGGTCACCCTCGACGTCCCGCAGTCCCTCGATGTGCGCGCACACCTCGTCATACGCCGCCGCGAACACCGGGAAGGCTTCGTAGAGGCCGCGACCCATGCCCGACCACTGCGCACCCTGGCCGGTGAAGAGCATCGCGTTGCCGCCGTCGCGGACCCGCCCCCGGACCTGCGTGTCACCGAGCAGCACCGCCCGGTGTTCGAACATCGACCTGCCGGTCGCCAGGGAAAATCCAACGTCCATTGGATTCTCGGTGACCTCACGCAGCCTGGACACCTGGCCGTCGAGGGCGTCCGCGGTGCGGGCCGACACCGGCCACGGCACCACCGGCAACACGGCGCGCGAGCCCGCCGCGGCGATCACCGCCGGCGGCTCCTCCACGATCACGTGGGCGTTGGTGCCGGAGATGCCGAACGACGAGATCCCGGCCCGGCGCGGCCGGTCGGTGGCCGGCCACGGCCGCGCCTCGGTGGCGAGCTCGACGGCGCCGGACGACCAGTCGATGTGCGGGGAGGGCGCGTCGACGTGCAGGGTGCGCGGCAGCGTCCCGTGGCGCAGGGCCAGGACCATCTTCATCAGCCCGGCGACGCCGGACGCGGCCTGGGTGTGGCCGAGGTTCGACTTCACCGACCCGAGCCGCAGCGGCTCGTCGCGCCCCTGCCCGTAGGTGGCGAGGATGGCCTGCGCCTCGATCGGGTCGCCGAGGCTGGTGCCGGTGCCGTGCGCCTCCACCACGTCCACGTCAGCGGGGCGCAGCCCGGCGTCGGCGAGCGCGGCGCGGATGACCCGCTGCTGCGCCGGACCGTTCGGGGCGGTGAGCCCGTTGGAGGCCCCGTCCTGGTTGACCGCGGAGCCGCGGATGACGGCCAGGACCGGGTGGCCGTTGGCGACCGCGTCGGAGAGCCGCTCGACCAGGAGCAGGCCGACGCCCTCGGCCCAGCCGGCGCCGTCCGCGGACGCGGAGAACGCCTTGCACCGCCCGTCGGGTGACAGGGCTCGCTGCCGGCTGAACTCGACGAACGTGTCGGTCGAGGAGATGATCGTGACCCCGCCGGCTAGGGCGAGGGTGCAGTCGCCGCGGCGCAGCGCCTGCATGGCGAGGTGCAGCGCGACCAGCGACGACGAGCACGCGGTGTCGACGGTCAGCGCCGGTCCTTCGAGCCCGAACAGATACGCGATCCGGCCGGACGCGACGCTGCCGGCGCTGCCGAGGGCGAGCTGCCCCTCGAAGCCTTCGGGCGCGACGTGCAGCCGGCAGACGTAGTCGTGGTAGTTGGAGCCGACGAAGACGCCGGTGCGGCTGCCGCGGGCGGCGGCGGGGTCGATCCCGGCGCGTTCGAACGCCTCCCACGCCGTCTCCAGCAGCAGCCGCTGCTGCGGGTCCATGGCGAGGGCCTCGCGCGGGGAGATGCCGAAGAACGCGGGGTCGAAGGCGGCGGCGTCGTGCAGGAAGCCGCCTTCGCGGGTGTAGAAGGTGCCGGACCGCTCGGGGTCCGGGTCGTAGAGCCCGTCGAGGTCCCAGCCGCGGTCGGTGGGGAACGGGCCGACGGCGTCGATCTCGTCGATGAGGACCCGCCACAGGTCCTCGGGGCCGGCGACGCCGCCGGGCAGCCGACAGGTCATCGCGACGATCGCGATCGGGTCGTCGCCGTCAGCCGCCCGCACGGCGGTCTCGGGTGCCGGGGCCTCGCCGCCGACGAGCTCCCCCAGCAGGTGCCGGGTGAGGGCCGTCGCGGTCGGGTGGTCGAAGACGAGCGTCACCGGCAGCCGGAGCCCGGTCGCGGCGCCGAGCCGGTTGCGCAGCTCGACGGCGGTGAGGGAGTCGAAGCCGAGATCGCGGAACGCCCGGCCGGGGTCGACGGCGGTGTCGTCGGGGAAGCCGAGGACGGCGCCGGCGTGCCGACGCACGAGCTGCAGCAGCCGCGCCTCCCGCTCGGCGACGGGGAGCCCGGCGAGCTCGCGGCCGAGCGGGACGGCGCTGCCGTCCTCGGCCGGTGCCGCCTCTGGCAGGTCGCGCAGCGCGGGGCTGGGCCGGGACGCGGTGAACGCGGGCGCGTACCTGGGCCAGTCGACGTCGGCGACGACGACGCAGGTGTCGCCGTCGTCGAGGGCGCGGTGCAGGAGGCTGATCGCCTTGCCCGGGTCCATCGGCAGCATGCCCTGGCGGCGGGCGGACTCGCCGATCTCACCGCCGGCGAGGCCGCCGCCGGCCCACACGCCCCAGGCGACGGCGGTGGCGGGCAGCCCCGCGGCGTGCCGCTGCTGCGCGAGGGCGTCCAGGAGGCTGTTGGCGGCGGCGTAGCTGCCCTGCCCGGGGCCGCCGAGGGTGCCGCCGAGCGAGGAGAACAGCACGAACGCGGTCAGGTCCAGCGCGCGGGTGAGCTCGTCCAGGTGCAGGGCAGCGTCCGCCTTCGGCGCGGCGACGGCGGCGGCCCGCTCGGCGGTGATGCCGTCGATGACGCCGTCGTCGAGGATCGCGGCGGCGTGGAACACCGCCCGCAGCGGCCGGTCGTCGGGCACGCTCGCGAGGAGGCCGGCGAGGGCGGCGCGGTCGGCGACGTCGACGGCGGCGAGGGTGACGTCGCAGCCGGCGTCCCGCAGCTGCTGGGCGAGTTCGGTGGCGCCGGGCGCCTCCGGTCCGCGCCGGCTGGTGAGCAGCAGGTGCCCGGCGCCCTCGGCGGCCAGCCACCGGGCCAGGTGCGCCCCGATCCCGCCGGTCCCGCCGGTGACCAGCACGGTGCCGTCGGGCCGCCACCGGCCGGCCGCCGGGGCGCCGCTGCCGGAGCGCACGAGGCGGCGGGCGTAGGTCGCGGCGCCGCGGACGGCGACCTGGTCCTCGCCGTCATGGCCCGTGACGACCGATGCGAGCCTGGCGACGGTCGCGGCGGTGACCTCCGCGGGCAGGTCGACGAGGCCGCCCCAGCGGTCGGGGTGTTCGAGGGCGGCGATGCGGCCCAGGCCCCACGTCATCGCCTGCAGCGGTGCGGTGACGGCGTCGGCGGCGCCGACCTGCACGGCGCCCCGGGTGACCGTCCACAGTGGAGCCGGGCACGCCACGTCCCCGAGCGCCTGCAGCAGCGCGACCGTCGCGGTGAGCCCGGACGGCAGCGCGGTGCCGACGCGGCACGGGTGCTCGTCGAGGGCGAGCAGCGACAGGACCCGGTCGGGGGCGGGGCTGCCGTCCAGGGCGGCGCGCAGGTGCGCGGCGGACGTCGCCCGGTCCGCCTGCGCGGGCAGCGTCAGCACGTCCGCGCGCACGCCGGCGGCGAGCAGCTGGGCGACGAGGTGCTCGGTCCAGGCGCCGGCCCGGTCGGCGGCGGGCAGCACGACCAGCCACCGTCCTGCCGGGGTGGTGGGCAGGTCGGTGAGGGGCTGCCAGCGGATGCGGTACCGCCACCCGTCCAGCGCCGCCCGGCCGGCCTGTTCCCGCCGCCAGCGCGACAGTGCCGGCAGGAGCCCTTCGACGGCGTCGGGCGCCACCGCGAGCGCCGCGGCCAGTTCCTGAAGGTCCTGCTGCTCGACGAGCTGCCAGAACCGGGCGTCGACACCGTCGCCGGTGCTCATGGGTGGTGGGGCGTCCAGCCAGTACCGCTGCCGCTGGAACGGATACGTGGGCAGGTCGACGGTCCGTCGCCCCGCGCCGAACGCGGTCGTCCAGTCCACGGCGGTGCCGTGCGCGTGCAGGGTGCCCAGCGCGGTGAGCAGCCGGACCGGCCCGCCGTCGTCGCGGCGCAGCGTGCCGGTGACCACCGCGTCGACCCCGGCGGCGTCGACGGTCTCCTGGATGCCGGGTGTCACCACCGGGTGGGCGCTGACCTCGACGAAGACAGTGACGCCGGCGTCGGCGAGCGCGCGCACGGCCGGCGCGAACTGGACGCTGTGGCGCAGGTTGCGGTACCAGTACTCGGCGCCGCCGACGTCGATGCCGGTGATGTCGGCGCCGACGGTGGAGTGGAACTCGACCCGCGCCGGCCGCGGCGCGACGGGCGCGAGGACCTCCAGGAGCCGGTCGTGGATCGCCTCGACGTGCGCGCAGTGGGAGGCGTAGTCGACCTCGACGCGGCGGGTCCGGACCCCGTCCGCGGCGCACGCGTCGGCGAGCGAGGCGAGCGCGTCGACGTCGCCGGAGACGACGACGGAGCCGACGCCGTTGACGGCGGCGACGCTGAGCCGGTCCGCCCACGGGGCGAGCCGGTCGGTCGCCTGCTCCGGCGGGAGCGCGACGGAGAGCATGCCGCCGCGACCGGCGAGGACCGACAGCGCCTGGCTGCGCAGCGCGACGACCCGGGCGGCGTCGTCCAGGGTGAGGATCCCGGCGACGCAGGCGGCCGCGATCTCGCCCTGCGAGTGGCCGACGACGACGTCGGGGGTGACGCCGTGGGACGCCCACCACCCGGCGAGGGACACCATGACGGCCCACAGGACCGGCTGCACGACGTCGACGCGGTCGAGGCCGGGCGCGCCGGCGTCGCCGCGCAGGACCGCGGTGAGGGACCAGTCGACGAACGGCGCGAGGGCCGCCTCGCACGCCTCGATCCGCTCCCGGAACACGGGCTCGGCGTCGAGGAGCTCCACGCCCATGCCGAGCCACTGCGATCCCTGCCCGGGGAACACGAACGCGACCTTCCCGCCGGCCCGGATGACTCCTGTGACGGTGGCGGCGGATGGTGTACCGGTGGCGAGCCCGTCCAGTTGCCGCACGATGCCGTCTCTGTCGGTGCCGGCGACGACCGCCCGGTGCGTCAGGGCGGCCCGTGCGCTGAACAGCGTCCAGGCGGCGTCGGCGAGGTCGTCGTCGCTCGCCGCCAGGTGCGCCGCGAGCCGGGCGGCCTGGGCGCGCAGCGCCTCGTCGCTGTGCGCGGACAGCAGGACCGGCACGGCGGCGGGTCCGGCGGCCGGGACGGGGGCGGCCTCCGGCTCCTCGGCGGCCTCCAGGATGAGGTGGGCGTTGGTGCCGGACACCCCGAACGACGACACCCCGGCGCGGCGCGGGCGACCGGTGGCGGGCCAGTCGCAGGCCTCGGTGAGCAGCTCCACGGCGCCGGCGGTCCAGTCGACGTGCGTCGACGGCCGCCCCACGTGCAGGGTTCGCGGCAGGGTGCCGTGCCGCATCGCGAGGACCATCTTGATGATCCCGCCGATCCCGGCGGCGGCCTGGGTGTGCCCGACGTTGGACTTCAGCGACCCGAGCCACAGCGGGGTCTGCCGGTCCGCGCCGTAGGTGACGAGAAGCGCCTGCGCCTCGATCGGGTCGCCGAGGGCGGTGCCGGTGCCGTGCGCCTCGACCGCGTCCACATCGGACGCCTCCAGGCCGGCGGCGCGCAGGGCGGCCCGGATCACCCGCTGCTGCGCCGGGCCGTTGGGGGCGGTGAGACCGTTGGAGGCGCCGTCCTGGTTGAGGGCCGAGCCGCGCACGACCGCCAGGACGCGGTGGCCGCGGGCACGGGCGTCGCTGAGCCGCTCCAGCACGAGCATGCCGGCGCCCTCGGCGAGGCCCATGCCGTCGGCGTCGTCGGAGAACGCCTTGCAGCGGCCGTCGGCGGCGAGGCCGCGCTGCCGGCTGAACCCGACGAACGCCGCCGGCGACGACATGACCGCGACGCCGCCGGCGAGGGCCAGGTCGCACTCGCCGCGGCGCAGCGCCTGGGCGGCCAGGTGGGTGGCGACCATCCCCGAGGAGCAGGCGGTGTCGACGGTGACGGCCGGTCCTTCGAGCCCGAACGTGTAGGCGATGCGGCCGGACGCGACGCTGCTTTCGGTGCCGATGATGAGGTGGCCCTCGGCGCCGTCGGGGACCTGCTGCAGGCGGCTGCCGTAGTCGCCGCCGGCGGCACCGACGAACACCCCGGTGGGGGTGCCGCGCAGCGTGGCGTGGTCGATGCCGGCGGCCTCGAACACCTCCCACGCGACCTCGAGCAGCAGCCGCTGCTGCGGGTCCATGGCGACGGCCTCCCGCGGCGAGATCCCGAACAGCTGCGGGTCGAAGCGGACGGCGTCGCGCAGGAAGCCTCCGTCGCGGACGTAGCTGCGGCCCGGCCGGTCCGGGTCCGGGTCATACAGGCCGTCGACGTCCCAGCCGCGGTCGGTGGGCATCGGGCCGATCGCGTCGCCGCCGTCGCTCAGCAGCGCCCACAGGTCCTCGGGTGACTCGACGCCACCGGCGAACCGGCAGCTCATGCCGACGATCGCGATCGGCTCTTCGGTGGCGGCGGCCTGGACGGCGGCGGCCGGCGCGGCGGTGGTCGCGCCGCCGAGCTCCCGGTGCAGGTGCGCGGCGAGGGCGTCGACGTTGGGGTAGTCGAAGATGACGGTCGTCGGCAGCCGCAGGCCCGTGGACCGGGCCAGGGAGTCGCGCAGTTCGAGGGCGGTCAGGGAGTCGAAGCCGAGGTCCCGGAACGAGCGGGTGCCGTTGACCGCGTCGGCGCCCCGGTGGCCGAGCGCTTCGGCGGCGCCGGCCCGGACGAGGTCCTCCAGCGCGCCGAGTCCGAGCCGCCGGGCGTCCACGCCGCCGGCGGCGGGCGCGGCGGGCGGCGCGAGCAGCGACGCGACCTCGGGCAGGTCGGCGATGAGCGGGCGGTGCCGGGCCGCGGTGAACAGCGGCGCGAACTGGGCCCAGTCGACGTCGGCGACGACGGCGGTGGCCGCGTCGCGGTCCAGGATGTGGTGCAGGGCGTCGAGGGCGGCGGCGGGGTCCATGAACTCGATGCCGTGCCAGTTCGCCGACGTGCGGACGTCGGCGCGGGCCATGCCGCCGCTTTCCGTGCTCCAGATGCCCCACGCGATCGACGTGCCGGCCCGGCCGCGGGCGCGGCGGGCCTGGACGAGCCCGTCGAGGTAGGCGTTCGCGGCGGCGTAGGCGCCGTGGTCGCCGCTGCCCCAGACCCCGGCGACGGACGCGTACGTGACGAACCGGTCGACGGTGTCGCGGTCGAAGACGGCGTCGAGGTTCGCGGCGCCGCCGAGCTTCGCCGCGGTCGCGGCCGCCAGGTCGGCGGGGGTGGTGTCGCGGAGCCGGCCGAGGACGCCGACGCCGGCGGCGTGCACGACGGTGCGGATCGGGCCGTGCTCGGCCTCGACCGCCTCGACGACGGCGGCGAGGGCGTCCCGGTCGGCGACGTCGCAGGCGGCGACGGTGACCCCGGCGCCGAGGGCGGTGAGCTCGTCGCGCAGCGCGGCGGCGCCGGGCGCCTCGTCGCCGCGGCGGCTGAGCAGGACGAGGTGGGTGGCGCCGTGCCCGGCGAGCCAGCGGGCGGTCTGGGCGCCGAGGCCGGTGGTGCCGCCGGTGACGAGCGCGGCGCCGCGGGGCCGCCAGCCGGCCGGTGCCCCGCCGGCGCCCCGGGTGATCCTGCGCGCGTGGACGGCGCCGTCGCGGACCGCGACCTGGTCCTCAGTGCCCCGGAGGAGGCCGGGCACCGGCGACAGGTCGCCGGTGACGTCGATGAGGCCGCCCCAGCGGTCGGGGTGTTCGAGGGCGGCGACCCGGCCGAGGCCCCAGACGGCGGCCTGCATGGGGTCGCGGACGTGGTCGCCGGGGCCGGTGCTGACGGCGCCGCCGGTGACGCACCACAGGGGCGCGCCGATGCCGGCGTCGCCGAGGGCCTGCACGAGGGTGAGGGTGTCGGCGACGCCTGCGGTGACGGGCGCCGGGCCGGGCGACGGGGTCGCGGACGCGGCGAGGGTCGACACGACGCCGGTGAGGCCGGTCGCGGCGGCGGCGACGAGACCGGTCATCGCCGCCCGGTCGGTGTGCTCGGCGACGGTGAGCGTCCGGACGGTGGCGCCGGCGCGGGTCAGGGTGTCGTGCAGCGCCTGGTCGCCGGTGTGGGTGACGAGCAGCCAGGTGCCGTCGAGCGCCGCTCCGGTCGCGGGGAGGCGCTTCCAGGTCTCGCGGTAGAGCCAGCCGTCCACTGTGGAGTCGTGGCGGTTCTGGGTGAGCCAGAACCGGTCCCGCTGGAACGCGTAGGTGGGCAGCTCGACCCGCCGGCCCGGGAGGAACGCGGCCCAGTCCGGGGACCAGCCGGCGACGTGCGCGGCGGCGACGGCGGCCATGAGGGTGGCGGGCTCGTCGCGCCCCTTGCGCATCGCGGGGATGCCGCCGACCAGCGCCGACAGTACCCCGTCGGGCCCGACCTCGAGGAACCTCGTGACACCCTTCGCCTTCAAGCTTTCAAAGGCGTCAGCGAACCGGACGGTCCCCCGGACCTGATCCACCCAATACGACGGGTCGGTGACGTCGCCGATCGACGTCGTCGCGATCGGGATCTGCGGCGGGTTGAACGTGACCGTGTTCAGGACCTCGCGGAACGCGTCGAGCATCCCGTCCATCCGCGCCGAATGGAACGCGTGACTCACCTTCAGCCGGCGCGTCTTGGCGAACCCCGCCGCCACAGCTGAGACGGCTTCCTCGTCGCCGGAGATGACGACCGCGTCGGGACCGTTGACAGCGGCCAGCGATACACCGTCGACCAGCGCCGCGCGGACCTGCTCCTCGGAAGCCTGGATCGCCACCATCGCGCCACCGGATGGCAGCGCCTGCATGAGACGACCGCGAGCCTCCACCACCTTGCAGGCGTCCTCAAGCGACCAGACCCCGGCGACGTGGGCCGCGGCCAGTTCGCCGATCGAATGACCGAGCAGGAAGTCGGGTCGCAACCCCCAGGACTCAAGCAGCCGGTACACCGCGACCTCAACGGCAAACAGAGCAGGCTGCGTCCACTGCGTCTCATCGAGCCGAGCATCGTCCACCTCGACGTGGGCGCGCACCTCGTCATACGCCGCGGCGAAGACCGGGAACGCCTGGTACAGACCGCGGCCCATCCCCGACCACTGCGCACCCTGACCCGTGAACAGCATGGCCGAAGCGGCCTCGAGGTCGGCGGTGCCGGTGATGACGTCCGGGTCGCGGAGACCGGCGGCGAGGACGTCCAGGGCGCGGGTCAGGGCGGCCCGGTCGGTGCCGAGGACGACGGCCCGGTGCTCCAGGTGCGCCCGGGCCGTGGCCCGGGTCCGGGCGACGTCGGCGGCGTCGAGGTCGGGATGGCCGGCGAGGTGCGCGGCGAGAGCGGCCGCCTGCGCCGGCAGCACCTCGGCGGTGTGCGCCGACAGGGCCCACGGCAGCACCGGCGGCGACGATGCCAGAGGCAGATCGTCCGCAGGTGCGAGGGCCTGCTCCAGCACGACGTGCGCGTTGGTGCCGCTGGCGCCGAACGCCGACACGCCGGCGCGACGGGGCCGGTCGACGGCGGGCCACGGCTGCGCGGCGGTCAGCAGCCGCACGGCGCCCGCGGACCAGTCGACCTTCGACGACGGGGCGTTGACGTGCAGGGTGCGGGGCAGGACGCCGTGCCGCATCGCGAGGACGGCCTTGATGACGCCGGCGACCCCGGCGGCGGCCTGGGTGTGGCCGAGGTTGGACTTCAGGGTGCCGAGCCACAGCGGCCGTCTCGGGTCGCGGCCCTGCCCGTACGTGGCGAGCAGCGCCTCGGCCTCGATCGGGTCGCCGAGGGTGGTGCCGGTGCCGTGCGCCTCGACGGCGTCCACATCGGACGCCTCCAGGCCGGCGTCGGCGAGGGCGGCCCGGATGACCCGCTGCTGCGCCGGGCCGTTCGGGGCCGTAAGGCCGTTGGAGGCGCCGTCCTGGTTGACCGCGGAGCCGCGCACGACGGCGAGGACCCGGCGGCCGCGCGCGACGGCGTCGGAGAGCCGTTCGAGGAGCAGGACGCCGACGCCCTCGCCCCAGCCGGTGCCGTCGGCGTCGTCGGAGAACGCCTTGCAGCGCCCGTCGGGGGCCAGGCCGCGCTGGCGGGAGAACTCGATGAACGACTGCGGGACCGCCATGACGGTGGCGCCGCCGACGACGGCCATGCCGCACTCCCCCGCCCGCAGCGAGCGGACGGCGAGGTGCAGCGCGACGAGCGACGACGAGCACATGGTGTCGACGGTGACGGCGGGGCCGCGGGTGCCGAACGTGTAGGCGAGCCGCCCCGACAGCACGGCGGCGGCGCCGCCGGTGAGCAGGTGCCCCTCGACGCCGTCGGGGGCGCCCTCGGTGGCGGCGCCGTAGCCCTGGTGGCTGGCGCCGACGAACACCCCGGTCTCGGTGTCGCGGATGCGGGACGGGTCGAGGCCGGCGTCCTCCAGGGCCTCCCACGTGGTCTCCAGCAGCAGCCGCTGCTGCGGGTCCATGGCGAGGGCCTCGCGCGGGGAGATGCCGAAGAAGCCGGCGTCGAACGCGTCCGCGTCGTGCAGGAACCCGCCGTCGCGGGCGTACGTGCGGCCGGGGCGGCCCGGGACCGGGTCGTAGATGCGCTCGAAGTCCCAGCCCCGGTTGAGCGGCACGCCGCCGACGGCGTCGCGCTCGCCGGCGACGAGGTCCCACAGCGCGTCGGGGCCGGTGACGCCGCCGGGGAACCGGCAGCCGATGCCGACGACGGCGATCGGCTCCCGGTCGCGCTCCTCGAACTCGCGGATGCGCCGGTTGGCCTGGCGCAGGTCGGCCGTCACGCGCTTGAGGTAGTCGCGGAGCTTGTCCTCGTTCGCCATCTCGCTCGGCTCCTCATGACAGCGTGCGGACGCCCGGCGGCCGGGCGGCACACGGTGATTGGTCGGCGCTGGGTGGTCGGTCTGGTCGCCGCGGTCCGGCGTCAGGCGGTGACGGCCTCGGCCGGCTGCTCCGCGCCGGGCCGCGTCGCCGGGTCTTCCGACGCTCCGGCGGAGGTCGTCGGAAGAGCGGGGGTCGGCGAGAGGGCGGGGGTCGGCGAGAGGGCGGCGCGGGCGATGGCGGCGACCCGGGCGATCGTCGGCTCTCGCACGATCTCGCCGAGCCGGGCCATGAACAGCGGCTCGGCGGCGGCACCGACGACGTCGCGGCAGACGGCGGCGACCATCGACAGCATCAGCAGCGAGTCGCCGCCGAACTGGTGGAAGTCGGTGTCGTCGGCGAGCCGGTCGGGGTCGGCGCCGAGCGTCGCGGCCCAGATCGCGGCGACGGCGCGGGTGACGTCGTCGCGGTCGGAGTGGTCGGCCGGGGGCTCGTCGGCGCCCGCGAACGGGTCCGGGAGGGCCCGCACGTCGATCTTGCCGTTGACGGTCCGGGGCAGCTCCGCGACCACGGTCACGGTGGCGGGCACCATGTAGCGGGGCAGCCGTTCGGCCACGAACGCCTGCAGCTCGGCCGGGTCGGGCGCGGTGCCGACGACGTAGGCGCACAGCAGCTTGTGGTCGCCGCCGGGGCGGCTGCGGGCGAGGACCGCGGCCCGGCTGACCGACGGGTGGTCCTCGAGGGTCTGCGCGATCTCCGCCGGCTCGATCCGGTTGCCGAGGACCTTGACCTGGTCGTCGGCGCGGGTGAGGAACTCGACCACGCCGGTGTCGGTGACCCGGACGATGTCGCCGGTGCGGTAGACGCGGGTGCTGTCGGCGAGGCGCACGAACCGGGTCCGGGTCAGGTCGGGCCGGCCGCGGTAGCCGCGGGCCAGCTGCGCGCCGCCGACGTACAGCTCGCCGGCCTCGCCGGGGGCGACGAAGCGGTGCTGGGCGTCCAGGACGTGGGCGGTGCAGTTGTCCGGCGGCACGCCGATCGGCACCCCGGCCGCGGTGTCGGTGGCGGGGTCGAAGGTGTGGGCGAGGCATTCGATGGTGGCCTCGGTCGGGCCGTACAGGTTCATAACCCGGCATTCGGGTCCGAACATGTCGAGGGCCCGCAGGGCGACGCTGCGGCGCAGGACCTCGCCGGCGGCGGCGACGACCCGCACGGTGGCGGGGCGCACGTCGAGCTCGCCGATGAGCTCCAGCAGCGACGGTGTCATCGTCAGCACCGTCGGCGCGCCGTCGGTGAGCAGCGTGCGCAGTGTCGCGTGGTTGAGCTCGCCGTGCGGGAGCAGCACGGACCCGCCCGCCAGCAGCGGCAGGAACAGCGACGTACACGAGACGTCGAAGGCGAACGAGGTGAGCAGCGGCATCCGGGTGGACGCGTCGACCCCGAGCGAGCGGGTCGCCCAGGCGGCGTAGTTGGCGAGGGATCCGTGCTCGATCTCGACGCCCTTGGGCCGGCCGGTCGAGCCGGACGTGTAGATGACGTAGGCGAGGTCGCCGGGCTCGGTGGCGGGCTCGGTCCAGCCGGCCGGCGGCTCACCCGTCAGCTCGTCGAGCAGCACGGTGCGGCAACCGGCCGGGACGACGGTCCGGGCATCGTGCGGGCGCTGCACGAGGCAGACCGGCGCGCCCGCGTCGGTGAGGATGTCGTTGAGGCGGGCGTCGGGGTGCTGCACGTCGAGGGGCAGATACGCGGCGCCGGACCGCACGACGCCCCAGATCGCGGCGACGGCGGCGGCGGTGCGGTCGGCGAGCACCCCGACGACGTCCTCCCGGCCGATGCCGAGGTCGCGCAGGGCGGTGGCGACGACGCGGGAGCGCCGGTCGAGCTCGGCGTAGGTGAGGTCGCCGTCGGGGCCACTGACGGCGAGCGCGTCGGGGGTGGCGGCGCACTGCGCGGCGAACGCCGGCAGCACGGTGCCTGGCGTCGAAGGCGCGGCGAACGCAGGTAGCCCGGCGGCCGGCGGTGTCCGCAGCGCCGCCGGGGACAGGGCCTCCTCGATCCGGTCCAGCAGCGCGGTGGCCTTCTCCTCGATGCCGGGCCCGTCGTGCCAGCTGAGCGTGATCTCGGTGTGCCCGGCGCACTCGACGACGTCGAGCTCGACGGGCCCGCCGGCGGGGCTGCTGGACAGCGAGTACAGGGCGGTCGCGGCGAACGAGGCGGTGCTGAACTCCTCCACGTCGACCCGGCCGAGGTGGGCGAGGGACGCGTGCGACGGGTACCGGTTCTGCTTGGTGGCCTTGCTCTCCAGGGCGCCGTTGATGAGCCGCAGGACCGGCTGCGGGATCTTCAGCACCGCCGGGTCGAGGCGGGCCTGCGCGTCGCGCTCCTCGGCGAGCATCGTGAGGAGGCGTTCGTGGGTCGCCTCCCAGTCCTGCCCGGCCGGCACGGTGAAGGGCAGGCTGTGGGAGAGGCTGGCGGTCGAGCGGGTCTGCGGGGCGTACCGGCGCAGGTTCACCGGCACCGCGAACTGGGCGTCGCCGTCGCCGCACAGCGGGGCGATCGTGGTGGCCAGGCGGGCGATGAGCCCGGGGTGGTAGCCGTCGACGCTGCGGCGCAGCCACAGGGTGCGGCGTTCCTTGCCGGGGGCGCGCCCGCCGAGCAGCGCCGGGTACTGCAGCCCCGGCGGGGTCGGCTTCTGCGTCAGCGGCGGCAGCAGGTCGACCTCGGTGACGGTGTCGGTGGCGCCGACGAGCGGCTCGCCGCGCAGGGCCCGGAACACGTCGCCCGCCCACAGCAGCACGCCGCCGGCGTCCATGACGGCGTGGGAGGCGCGGAAGACGACCGCCGGCGTGGGGCCCTCGACGTGCAGCACCTCGCAGGTGGGGCCGCCGCGGTGCAGCAGCGGCTCCTGCAGCTCCGGCAGCCGGTGTACTGGCACCCCGCCGGCCTTCGCGGTGCGGACCCCGGGCGGCCGGCCGGTGTCGACCCACTCGCGGCCCTTGCGGGCCAGGCGGGTGCCGGGGCAGGCGTCCGACGCGGCGGCGACCGCCTCGGCGAGCCGGCCGGGGTCGAGCGCACCGGTGCCCTCGACCGCGACCTGCAGCACCGGCACGGTGCCGCGCGGGTGCGCCGCGATCCACCATTCGACGGGCGACACCGCCCGGCGGAACGTGGGGCTCTGATCGGTGGACGGCAAGTCAGCCTCCCTTTCGCCGCGCCGGCGAGCGACACCAGTCGCGTCCCGGCCGCCGCTGCGGCACGTCCGTGCGGCGGCGTCGACTTCTGCAGACGAAGTATGGTGCGCCGTCGCAGGTCGCAGCGGCGCCGACGACGATCTCTAGGAGAACCCTTAAGCCGCAACGCGTTTCGCGGCGCGGATGACGTCCTCGACGAGTTCCATGGTGCGCACCATGGACCGCAGCCCGGCCGCCTCGGCCGGGTGACCGGCGCCGTGGCCGGCGGTGACGGCCGCCGTGAACGAGGCGATCGCGGCGGACCACTGGTCGCCGGCGGGCAGGACGAGCTCCTCGCTGTGGTCCTGCTCCTCGATGCGCAGCACCGGCTGCCAGGTCGCCACGGGCGTGAACGCCTTGTCCACGGTGAGCCGGGCGGCGCTGCCCCACAGGGTGTACGACGCGCCGTAGGTGTGCTCGAAGCCGAACTTGACGTCGGCGAGGACCCCGGCGGCGGAGACCAGCAGCGCGTGCCCGGCCACGTCGACGCCGGTGCGGCCGTCGACGCGCAGGCTGCTGCCGGCCACCGTCAGGTCGTCGCCGAGCAGCAGCTGCGCGGCACGGATCGGGTAGACCCCGGCGTCCAGGAGGCTGCCGCCGCCGAGACCGGCGTCGTAGCGGATGTCGGTGGCGGGCAGCGGCGGGAAGCAGAACGCGCCGCTGAAGGACCGCAGCTGCCCGAGCCTGCCCTCGGCGAGCATCCGCGCGACCGTGGCGTGCTGCGCGTGGTGCGGGAAGGTGAAGTTCTCCCGCAGCACCAGGTCGCGTTCGGTGGCGGCGCGGACGAGCTCGCGGGCGCCGTCGGCGGACGTCGCCGACGGCTTCTCCAGCAGCAGGTGCTTGCCGGCCGCGAGGACCTTCAGCCCCCACGGCACGTGCAGCGCGGTCGGCAGCGGCAGGTAGACCGCGTCGACGTCGTCGCGGGCCAGCAGCTCGTCGTAGCCGGTGGCGTCGCAGCCGAACTCGGCGGCGAACGCCTTGGCCTTCTCCGGGTCGCGGCTGGCGACCGCGGCGAGAGTGGCGCCGGGGTGCGCGACGAGAGCCGGGATGCTGCGCCGCCGCGCGACCGACGAGCAGCCCAGGATGCCGAACCGGACCGTCATGCGCCCGGCCTCGCCGCGGAGACGATGTGGACGCTGCCCCCGACGAAGACGTCCTCCTGGAACACCTTCGTGCTGAAGCCCTGCGCGTGCAGCAGCTCCACGACGGCGTCGAGGTTGCCGTCGACGGCGTGCACCTCGGCGACGACCCGGCGGACCCCGGCCCACTGCTCGGCGCGCAGCCCGCGCAGCACCGGCAGCTCCCCGCGCTCGACGTCGATCTTGAGCAGGCCGACGTCGGTGATGCCCTCCTCGTCCAGGACCTCGGCGAGGGTGCTGACGCGGACCTCGTACCGCTCGGCGCCCTCGCGGAACTCCCGCCAGAACTGCTCGCTCGCCTCGCCGTCGACGCCGAAGTTGCGCAGCACCGCGGTCATGTTGCGGTCGTCGTCGGCGTCGTCGCTGACGATCGTCGCCATCATCGTGTGGTTGGGCAGGAACGTCAGCTCGGCGGTGCCCGGTTCGGCGCCGAGCGCCACGTCGAAGACGCGGACGCCGGGCATCAGCCGGGCGGCGTTGTCGGCCAGGCACGCGTTGGTGCGTCGGGCCGGCTCGAAGGCGAGGACCCGCACGCCGGGGATCTTGTCGGTGAAGTACAGGGCGGTGAGCCCGATGTGCGCGCCGACGTCGATCACGACGTCACCGGCGCCGAGGCCGGCGATGCCGTCGGCGTAGGGCGAGTCCTCGCTCAGGCTGGGCCAGACCAGGACGTCCTGCGGGTTGGTGACGGCGACGAGGCGGCCGTCGTCCGGCAGCGCCACGCGCTGCGGCTCGGGCGGTGCTGCGGTCATGGTGGCCCAGTCCTCTCGGGGTTCAGTGGATAGCCGTGGCCGTCTGCAGCGAGGCCTCGACGCAGTCGGCGGCCGTGGCGGCACCGCCGGCGGCCCGGGTGGCGTCGCGCAGCTCCAGTGCCCGGCGCCGGATCACGGTGTCGGCGAGCATCCGCTCGATCTCGGCGCGCAGCACCGGCGCGGTGAGCCCGTCGGTGGCAAGGACCCGGCCGGCGCCGACCTCGGCGATCCGGTCGGCGTTCGCCCGCTCCTCGGCCATCTGCGGCACGGCGAGCATCGGCACGCCGTGGTACAGCGCCTCCATGGTGCTGCCCATCCCGGCGTGGGTGATGAACAGGTCGGCGTGCTCCAGCACGTGCAGCTGGGCGACGAACCGCCGCAGCTCCACATTGGGCGGCGGGGTGCCGAGCGCGTCGAGGTCGACGCCGTCGCCGACGGCGATGACGACGTGCCCGCCGAGGTCCGCGCACGCGTCCATGCAGGTGCGGAAGAACTGCGGGTTCTGGTTGTAGATGGTGCCGAGGGTGACGAGGATCAGCGGCCGGCGGTCGTCGGTGCGCTCCCAGGTGCCGAGGAACCTGCGCTCGAACAGGCAGGGCCCGACGAACCGGTAGGTGTCGTCGAACGTCTCGCCGCGGAACTGGAACTCCCGCGGGATGAACACCACCCGCCGGGGCGCGCCGTCGCCGGTCAGCAGCTGCTTCGGGGTGACGTCGGTGCCGAGCTTGCGCAGGAAGCCGCCGAGGCGGGCCAGGAACAGCCACAGCCGCGGCTGCAGGGCGCTGAGTTTGGTGTACCGCTCGCTCATCGACCAGTGGTCGTTGGAGACGAGCATCGGCGAGACCTGCACGGCCGGGGTCTTCCACTCGGCGGCGAGCAGCCGGCCCCACCAGGCGGCGTTGTCGTAGACGACGGCGTCGGGCGGGTGCGGGAACGCGTCGCGCAGCACCGGCAGCAGCGCCTCGGTCTCGGCGAGGCTGGCGGCCATGGCGTCGACGAGGCTGCGGCCGGAGAACTGGAAGGAGCGGAAGTCGCCGGCGAAACGCTCCTGGTACTCGACGACGTCGGAGCTGACCTCGCCGGCGCGGGCCGCGTATTCGGCGGTGGTGGCGTAGGTGACGCGGTGGCCGCGGCGCAGCAGCTCGGCGGCGAGGCCGAGGGTCGGGTTGAGGTGGCCCGCCGACGGCGGGGTGAAGAAGGCGATGTGCGCCATCAGCCACCGTCCCGGGTCTTCGTCCACCGGAACGTGACCAGGCACAGGATCGTGCCGAGGACGACCCAGCCGCCGAGGGACACCGCGACCCAGCCGAGCTGCCAGCTGTGCGCGGCCTCGTGGGCGGCGTAGCTGTCGGGCAGGAACACCGAGCGCAGGCCCTGGCACATCCACTTGAGCGGGAACACCGACGCGACCCACTGCAGCCACGCCGGCAGGTCGGTGAAGACGAGCGCGGCGCCGGAGATGAACTGCAGCACGAACGCGAACGGCGCGACGACCGCGGGCGCGGAGCGGCTGTTGCGGGGCAGCGACGACAGCGCGATGCCGCACAGGGCGCAGGCGGTGACGCCGAGGATGCTGACCCAGCCGAAGGTGAACCACGCGTCGGCGGTGCCGGGCAGGTGCGTGCCGTACAGCAGCACAGACACCGCGATCAGCACCGCGGTCTCCACGACGCTGGTGACGAGCACCATGATGACCTTGCCGATGAAGTACGCGGAGCGGGGCATCGGGGTGGCCGCGATCCGCTTCAGCCCGCCGCGGTCCCGCTCGATCGCGATCGAGATGGCCAGGGTCTGGAAGCCGGTGACCATGAGACCCGTCGCGATGATGCCGGGCACCAGGTAGTCGCTGTAGGTGACGCCGGGGGCGATCTCGCCGTCGAACATCGAGCTGAAGATGACCAGCGCGAAGACCGGGAACAGCAGGGAGAACACCACGGTCTCGGTGCCGCGGAAGAACTGCAGCAGCTCCAGCTGCCCGCGGTAGAGGCCGAGCGAGACGATGCGCCGCAGCCGGGCGCGGGGCAGGCGCCGGGCCGGTGCGACGGTCAGGGCGGTCATCGGTCCTCCGTAGTCACAGCGGCAGTCACAGCGGCCGGGGTACCGGCGGCGCCGATCATCTGCAGGTAGACGTCCTCGAGGCTGGGCCGGTGCACGGTGAGCCCGGGCGCCTCCCCGCCGAGCCTGGCGTGCAGGTCCGCGGCGAACTTCGTGGGCGTGGTGGTGTGCACGGTCTCGGGCCCGTCGGGGCCCATCCACGACACGACGGTGGCCTCGGTGTCGCGGCCGCCGAGGGTCTGCGGCACGCCGATGTCCACGATGCGGCCCCCGGCGATGACCGCGACCCGGTCGGCGAGCTGCTCGGCCTCCTCCAGGTAGTGCGTGGTCAGCACGATCGTGGTGCCGCCGGCGGCCAGGTCGCGGATCAGCTGCCAGAAGTCGCGGCGGCTCTGCGGGTCGAAGCCGGTCGTCGGCTCGTCGAGGAACAGCACCTCGGGCCGGCCGATGATGCCGAGCGCGACGTCGAGGCGGCGCTGCTGGCCGCCGGAGAGCTTGGAGGCGCGGGCGTCGCGCTTCTCGGTCAGCCCGACCCGGTCGATGAGCGCGTCGGGGTCCTGCGCGTCGGGGTAGTAGCGGGCGAAGTGCCGCACCACCTCCCCGACGTTGAGGTCCTCGAACTCGCCGGTGGTCTGCAGGACCACGCCGATGCGGGCCCGCCACTCCTCGCCGGCCCGGAACGGGTCCTGGCCGAGGACCTCGACGGTGCCGCCGTCGCGCGGGCGGAACCCTTCCAGGATCTCCACGGTGGTGGTCTTGCCGGCGCCGTTGGGCCCGAGGACGGCGAAGATCTCGCCGCGGTGGACCTCGAAGTCGATGTCGTGCAGCGCGACCGTTTCGCCGTACAGCTTGCGCAGCCCGCGCACCTCGATCGCCGGGCTTTCTCCGAGCGGCCTCACGGCGCCCCCTCATCTGTCGTTTGCAGCGTTTCGCGGGCAACGGCGCTGACCCCGTCGAGGGTCGGCCGGCGGATGATGCGGCCGAGCTCGGCCATGAACGCGGCCTCCCCGGCGGCGCCGACGACCTCGTCGCAGACCCCGGCGAGCATGGCCAGCAGCAGTACCGAGTCGCCGCCGAGCTGGTGGAAGTCGGTGCCGCCGTCGATCCGTCCGGGGTCGACGTCCAGAACCTTCGCCCACACCTTCGCCACGGCGTCGCGGACGTCGTCGGCGTCCTCGTCCACAGTCGCGGCCCCGGCGAACGGCGCCGGCAGCGCCGACAGGTCGATCTTGCCGTTGGGGGTCTGCGGGAACGCGTCGACCCGGTGCAGGGAGGCCGGCAGCAGGTACCGCGGCAACGACCCGGCCAGGAAGGCCCGCAGCTCCTCCAGGTCGGTGCCCGGGTATGCGGCGACGTAGGCGCACAGGACCTTGCCGGCGCCGGTCGGTGCGGGGCGGGCCACGACGACCGCCCGCTGCACCTCGGGGTGCGCCTCCAGGGCCGCGGCGACCTCGGCGGGTTCGACCCGGTGGCCGGCGATCTTCACCTGGTCGTCGGCCCGGCCGAGGCACTCGATCTCGCCGCTGGGCAGGACCCGGGCGAGGTCGCCGGTGCGGTAGACGCGGGTGCCGTCGGCGAGGTGCACGAACCGTTCGCGGGTCAGGTCGGGCCGCCCCCGGTAGCCGCGGGCCAGCTGGGCGCCGCCGATGTGCAGCTCGCCGGTCCCGCCCTCGGCGACCGGGCGCCGGTCGGCGTCCAGGACGTGGACGGCGCAGTTCGCGGCGGGCCGGCCGATCGGCACCGTGGCGGTGTCGTAGCGCCCGGCGTGGTGGGCGTGCACGACGCAGCCGACGGTGGCCTCGGTCGGCCCGTAGTGGTTGAACAGGCGGGTCCCGGAGCCGAACTGGGCCTTGGCGCGGGCGGCGACGGCCGGGCGCAGCGGCTCGCCGCCGACGACCAGCAGGCGGAAGCCCGCGGGGGCGACGTCGAGGCGGCCGATGAGGTCCAGGTGCGACGGGGTGAGCTTCAGCGCGTTGGCCCCGGACTCCTCCAGCAGGTGCCGCAGGGTCACGTGGCTGGGCTCGCCGGGGACCAGCACGAGGGTGCCGCCGGCGAGCGTCGACAGGAACAGCGCCGTGTTCGGCAGGTCGAAGGCCGGCGAGGTGAAGAGCGCGAAGTGCGTGTCCTCGTCGACGGCGAACACCCGGCCGGCCCAGTCGGCGTAGTTGGCGAGGGCGCGGTGCTCGATCTCGACGCCCTTCGGCGCGCCGGTCGAGCCGGACGTATAGATCACGTACGCCAGGTCGCCGCCGGACGGTTTCACCGCGACCGGGCCGGCACCGTCCGCGGGCAGGTCGTCGAGGACGACGGTGGTGCAGCCGGTCGGGGTCCGGGCCGCGTCCACCGCGCGCACCAGGCACACGGCCGCGCCCGCGTCGGCGAGGAGGGCGGCGATGCGGGCGTCGGGGTGCCCGGCGTCCAGCGGCAGGTACGCCGCACCGGCCTTCAGCACGCCCCACAGCCCCGCGATCGTCCACATGGAACGGTCGGCGAGCAGCCCGACGACCGCCCCGCAGCCGACGCCACCGGCCACCAGCCGGGCCGCGACGACGTCGGAGCGGGCGTCGAGCTCGGCGAACGTCATCGAGCCGCCGGGCCAGCGCAGCGCCACTGCGTCCGGATGCGCGGCGACCACCTCGGCGAACCGGTCGACCACGGTCCAACCGGGCGCGGCGTCCACGACGGCGGGGCGCGGCGCGGGTGGTGCCAGCGACGAGGCGACGGCGTCCAGGACCGCCTCCATGCGTTCCTTGACGCCCGGGCCGTCCCGCCAGGTGAGGGTCAGCTCGGTGCGGCCGCCGAATTCGACGGTGTTGACCTCCGGCGCGCTGACCGCGGCGAGCAGCGGCAGCAGGTACGTGGTCCGCGCGTCGAACGTCGCGGTGGAGTGCTCGGCGAGGTCGGCGCGGCCCAGGTGCGACAGCACGGTCGCGGACGCGTGCCGGTCCTTGCGGCCGGACTCCATGAACCGGATCAGGGTCCGCAGCGCCGGGACTGGCATCTTCAGCAGGTTGGGGTCCAGCCGCCAGGTGACCTCGCGGCGCTGCGCCATCGCGGCGAGGAGCCGCTCGTGCAGCGCCTCCCACGGCTCGCCGGCCTCGAGGTCGAACAGCTCGGTCTGCAGCAGGTTGCCGGTGGTGCGGGTCTCCGGCGCGTGCCGGCGCAGGTCGAAGGCGACCGCGAAGCGCGCGGTGTCCAGGCCGTAGGCGTCCCGCAGCGCGGCCGCGACCTTCGCCGTCAGCGCCGGGTGGTAGCCGTCGACGGTCCGCCTGGCCCAGACGGTGCGCCGGCCGCGGCCCGGCCGCCCGAGCGGCGACGGGAACCACACGTCGGGCTTGCTCTCGGCGTTGGTGATGCCGAGCCGGTCGAAGACGTCGCCGTCGGTGACGGTGCCGGTGGCGCCCGCGAGGGGCTCGCCGCGCAGGGCCCGGAACACGTCGGCGATCCACATCGCCTTGCCCCGGCCGTCCATCACGGCGTGGGAGGCGCGGAACACCAGCGCCGGGCGGTCGCCGGGGCACCACAGCACCTCGCACCAGGCGCCGTCCGGCGTCGGCAGCGGGTCGTGCAGGGCGGCGACATCGGCGATCGGGCCGGTGCAGCCGTCGATCACCCGTACCCCTGGCGCGCGGCCGGAGTCGACCCACCACTGTCCCTGCCGCCGCAGCCGGCTGCCGGGGTTCGCGGCACCGGCGGCCGCCACGGCGGCGGTGAGCGCCGCGACGTCGACGGTGCCCGTGCCCTCGACGACGGTCTGGATGACCGGCGGGATCCGGCGCGGGTGCGCGACGAACCACCAGTCGGTCGCCGACACGGCCCGCCGGTAGCCGGTGTCCGCGGGCGCCGTCACCGCGTCCCGGAGGTCCGCGGTCACCGGCCGGCTCCGCCGGTGGCGACGCTGACCAGCGCGGCGGTGAGCATGGTGTCGGCGCGGCGGCGGGCCAGCAGCGCGAACGCCGCGGTGAGCACGACCAGGTCCCAGCCGGGGACGTCACCCCGCACGTCGGCCTCCAGCGGCCCGTTGCCGCCCGCGGGGACGGTGACGACGACGCTCACGCCGGCGGCGCTCAGCGTGCCGGTGAACCGGGTCCGGTCGCGGGTCACGTCCCAGCGCGCCCCGGGCAGGCCGGGGACGACGCTGCCGTCCGGGTCGAGCCGCAGCACGGGCGCGTCCTCGTCGCCGGCGCACGCCGAGCGGCGGCGCAGCCCGCCGCTGTGCACCGCGACGCTGCCCGCGGCGGAGACGGTCTCACCGTGGCGGAAGCGGCGGTCGGCGGCGAGCGAGCCGAGCACGGTCCCGTCGGGGCCGGTGAGTATGTAGGCACCCCTGGCGTTGTCACGGCTGAGCGTCAGTGCGGTCATGGTGCCTCCCCGGTCGTGCTGGTGGGTGGATCGGTCAGCCGGCCGCGGGCACCAGTGCCCCGTCGCGGGCCTGGCGGGCGATGTCGCTGACCCGCGCCAGCGTGGGTTCGCGGATGATGCGGCCGAGCTCGGCCATGAACGCCCGCTCGGCGGCGGCGCCGACGACGTCGCGGGACACCCCGGCGAGCATGGCGAGCAGCTGCACCGAGTTGCCGCCGAGGTGGTGGAAGTCGGCCGCGGGGTCGAGGCGGGTATCGCCGAGGCTCAGCGTCGTGGCCCAGATGCGGGCGACCGCCGACTGCACCTCGTCGTCCGTCGCGGCCACCCGCGTCGCCTCCTGACGGTGCGGGTCCGGCAGGGCGGCGACGTCGACCTTGCCGTTGGCGTTGTGCGGCACGGCGTCGATGACGGTCGTCGCGGTCGGCACCATGTACCGCGGCAGGTGCTCGCCGAGGAACGCGTCCCAGTCGGCGGCCTCCGCGCCGGGTGCGAGCACCACGTACCCGTACAGCTGCTTGTGCTCGGCGCCGGGGCGGGTCCGGGCGACGACGACCGCGGCCCGCACCGCCGGGTGGCGTTGCAGGACCTCGGCGATCTCGGCCGGCTCGATCCGGTAGCCGTTGACCTTGACCTGGTCGTCGGAGCGGCCGATGAACTCCAGCTCGCCGTCGGGGCGCACCCGGGCCAGGTCGCCGGTGCGGTACACCCGGGTGCCGTCGGCGAGGTGCACGAACCGTTCACGGGTGAGGTCGGGGCGGTTGCGGTAGCCGCGGGCCAGCTGGGCGCCGCCGAGGTACATCTCCCCGGTCTCCCCCGCCGCGACGAAGCGCCGCTGCGGGTCGAGCAGGTGCACGGTGCAGTTGTCCATCGGAAGCCCGATCGGCACCGCCGGGCCCGCGTCGTCGGCCTCGCCGCACTCGTGCAGCGTCAGCCCGACGGTCGCCTCCGTCGGCCCGTACATGTTGAGGACGCGGCAGCCGGGGCCGAACATCGACCGGGCCCGGGCCGCGACCGCCGAGCGCAGCTGCTCACCGACGACGACGAGGACCTTGAAACCGGCCGGGCGCACGTCGAGCTGGCCGATCAGGTCCAGGTGCGACGGGGTCAGCGACAGCGTGTCGGCGCCCGAGTGCTCCAGCAGGTGCCGCAGCGTGAGGTGGTTGGGCTCGTCCGGGACCAGCACGAGCGTGCCGCCGGCGAGCATCGGGGTGAACAGCGCCGTGTTGGACAGGTCGAAGGCGAGCGACGTGAACACGGCGAACGCGGTGCCGGGGCCGCAGCCGAAGCGGGCGGTGGTCCAGTCGACGTAGTTGGCGAGGGCGGCGTGCTCGATCTCCACGCCCTTCGGCCGGCCCGTCGAGCCGGACGTGTAGATGACGTACGCGAGGTCGCCGGGGGCCGGGGTGACCCCGACGGGTGGCACGCCGCCCTCGGCCAGCTCGTCCAGGCGCACGACGGTGCAGCCGGGGCCGGTGACGGGCCGCTCGGCGTATTCGCCCTGGACCAGGCAGACCCGCGCGCCGGCGTCGGCGAGCAGGCCGGCCAGGCGGGCATCCGGGTGCTGCACATCCAGCGGCAGGTAGGCGGCGCCGGCCTTCAGCACGCCCCACATGCCGGCGATCGCCCACATCGACCGGTCTGCGAGCAGGCCGACGACCGAGCCGCGGCCGGCGCCGAGCTCCAGCAGCCGGGCCGCGACGACCTCGGAGCGGGCGTCCAGCTCGGCGAAGGTGAGGCAGCCGCCGGGCCAGCGCAGCGCCTCGGCGTCGGGCCGGCTCGCGACGACCTGGCGCAGCCGCTGGACCACGGTCGCCGGGTCGCCGGGCGTACCGGTCGCGTCCGTCGCGTTGCCGTCCCAGTGCCGGATCTCTTCCGGTGACAGGGCCTCGGCGACGGCGTCGAGGACGGCCTGCATCCGCTCGGTGCTGCCTGGGCCGTCGCGCCAGGTCAGGGTCAGCTCGGTGCGGCCGCCGCACTCGACGAGGTTCAGGTCGGGCGGGCTCGCCGCGGTGAGCAGCGGCACCGGGTACAGGGTGCGGGCCTCGAACCCGTCCGTGCAGAGCTGCTCCGGCTCGATCCGGCCGAGGTGTGCCAGGACCGTCGCGGACGCGTACCGGCGCTTCTCCGGCGGGCTCTTCTCCATGGCCTTCACCATGGTGCGCAGGATCGGCCGGGGCAGCTTCAGCAGGCCCGACTCGATGCGGCCGCTGACCTCGCGGCCCTCGGCCATCGCGGTGAGGACCCGCTCGTGAAACGCCTCCCACGGCTCGCCGGCGGCGCAGTCGAACAGCTCCACCTGCGACAGGCTGCCGGTGCTGCGGACGCCGGGGACGTGCCGGCGCAGGTCGAACGCGACCGCGAAGCGCGCGGACGGCAGGTCGTAGGCGGCGGTCAGCGCGGCGGCGACCTGCGCGACGAGGCCGCGGTGGTAGCCGTCGACGGTCCGCCGGGCCCAGGCGGTGCGCTTCTCGCCCGCGGGCTGGCCGAGCGGCGACGTCCACTCGATCCTCGGGTTCGGCGGCTTCTGCTCCGGCGCCGGGAAGCGGGCGAAGACGTCGTCCTCGGTGAGGTCGTCGGCGGCGCCGAGCGGCTTCTCGCCGCGCAGCGCCCGGAACACGTCGGCGATCCACAGCGCCATCCCCGGCCAGTCCATGACGGCGTGGGACGCGCGGAACACGACGGCGGCCGGGTCGCCCGGGCAGTACAGCACCTCGCACCAGGCGCCGTCCGGCGTCGGCAGCGGGTCGTGCAGGGCGGCCACGTCGGCGACGGCGACCCCGTCGGCGGTGCCGACGACCGCCCGGACCCGCGGCGGGGTGCCGCCGGCGAGCCAGGCCTTGCGGGTGTACCGCAGGGCCGTGTCGGGGCAGGCCGCGGCCACCGTGGTGACGGCGGCGCGCAGCGCGTCGGCGTCGATCGACCCGGTGCCCTCCACGACGGTCTGGATGACCGGCGAGATGGTGTCCGGGTGCGCGAGCCACCAGCGGTCGCTGGCCGACACCGGTTTCCTGGAGGCACGGCCCCGAACGCTCATGGGTCCGTTTCTAACAGCGCCGGTCCTGGTGGATTCCTTAGAGCAGACCCGGATCGGGCCGCCGCGGGCGGCCAAGACTGTGAAGACGACCAGTCGTGCTGTGCATCCACAGCCACGCGCGCGGCGGCGTCGTAGCGTGCGGTCGGCGTGGTGGAGATCGTCGCCACGCCGTGCCCTGCAGCCGTGCGACGGCAGCACCGAGGAGGTGGCACGTGACTCGAGCATCTTCACTGCTGGATCTGCGCCGAGACCAGCCCGGAGCCGGTGACGGCCGCGGGTCGCTCGCCGAGCGGTTCACCGCGTCGGCGACGGCACAGGGCCGGTTCCGGTCCACCGACGAGTGCCTGCGCTGGCTCGGCGAGCAGCGGGAGCTGCAGTCGTACGTCGTGGAGCGCGTCCCGTTCGACAAGTTGCAGGGCTGGCGGTTCACCGAGGACTCCGGCAACCTGGTGCACCACAGTGGACGGTTCTTCACCATCGAGGGGCTGCACGTCGGCCTGCAGCCGTTCCGGGTGCCGTCGTGGACGCAGCCGATCATCGTGCAGCGCGAGATCGGCATCCTCGGCATCCTCGTCAAGGAGTTCGACGGCGTCCTGCACTGCCTGATGCAGGCCAAGATGGAGCCGGGCAACCGGAACCTGGTGCAGCTGTCCCCGACGGTGCAGGCGACCCGCAGCAACTACACGCGGGTGCACCAGGGCCGGGCGATCCCCTACCTGGAGCACTTCGTCGCGCCCCGGCGCGGCCGGGTCGTCGCCGACTCGCTGCAGTCGGAGCAGGGCGGCTGGTTCCTGCACAAGCGCAACCGCAACATCGTCGTGGAGGCCGACGCCGACGACGACATCGAGGTGCTGCCCGGCTTCTGCTGGATGACCGTCGGGCAGGTGCAGCAGCTGCTGGCGCTCGACGACGTCGTCAACATGGACGCCCGCACGGTGCTGTCCATCATGCCGTTCGCCCGGCCGGAGTCCGACACCGGCGGCGCCGACCCGTTCCGGTCCGCGCTGATCCGGTCGCTGGACCCGGAGGCATCCGCCGTACACACGGTGACCGACGCGATCAGCTGGCTGACGGAGAACAAGGCCCGCTTCGAGCTCACCCAGCGCCGCATCCCGCTGCTGGACACCGCCGGCTGGCACCGCGGCGCCGACGAGATCGCCCACCTGTCCGGCGGGTACTTCAGCATCGTCGGCGTCGACGTGCGCGCCAAGGACCGCGAGGTCGGCGCGTGGATGCAGCCACTGCTGCGGCCGGCGGCGCCCGGCCGGCTGGCGTTCCTGGTCCGGCGCATCGACGGCGTGCTGCACGTCCTGCTGCAGGCCCGGCCGGCCGCCGGCGCGCTGGACATCGTGGAGGCCGCGCCGACGCTGCACTGCACGCCGCAGACCTTCCGGACGCTGCCGACGGCGCACCGGCCGCAGTTCCTCGACTACGTGCTGGACGCGCCGCAGCGGCAGATCCGCTTCGACACGTGGCTGTCGGAGGAGGGCGGCCGCTTCCTGCACGCCCTCAACCGCTACCAGGTCATCGAGGTCGAGGACACGTTCCCGGTGACACCGCCGCCGAACTTCATGTGGCTCACCGTGCACCAGCTGATGACGCTGCTGCGCTTCGGCAACTGCCTCAACGTCGAGGCCCGCAGCCTCCTCGCGTGCCTGCACACCCTGTGGTGACAGCGGCACCGGTCCTCGGCGTCCTCGGGGGCATGGGCCCGCTCGCCTCGGCGGCGTTCCTGCAGACCGTCTACGAGGTCGCCGTCGAGCAGGTCGCGCCGGCGGCGGAGCAGCAGCTGCCCCGCTGCCTGCTCGACTCCGACCCGGCGATGCCGGACCGCACCGAGGCGATCCTGTCCGGACACACAGAGGAGCTGACCCGGCTCGTCTCCGACCGCATCGAGGCGCTCGTGCGGCTCGGCGCGACCCGGGTGGTGATGACGTGTGTCACCGCACACCACCTGATCGACCGGCTCGACCCCGGCCTGCGGGCCCGGCTGATCTCCGTCGTCGACGCGGTCTTCGCCGAGCTGGACGTGGCGGGCGAGGGGCGGTTCCTCATGCTCGCGACGACCGGCACCCGCAAGGCCCGCACGTTCGAACGGTCGGCCCACTGGCCGGCGGTCGCGCACCGGGTCGTGCTCCCGCCGCCGGACGCCCAGGACGAGATCCACTACCTGCTCTACCGGCTGAAACGCGAACCGGTCGGCGCGGAGCTGGTCGAGCGCTTCGAGCGCCTCGCGGACCGCTTCGACTGCCAGGGCGTCATCGCCGGCTGCACCGAGATGCATCTGGTCACCCGCTGGCGGCGGGCGCACGGTGGGGGTCCGGTCGTCCTCGACCCCCTGCTCGGCATCGCCACCGGCCTGAGGAAACTCACGGACGAGGAGACTGACTGATGTTACCCACCGCTCAGCAGTACTGGCGGGATCTCCTGCACGGCTTCGAGGAGCCGACGACACTGACGCCGCAGCGGCAGGTCCGGCGGCCCGGCACCGTGCACGCCGCGTCGGTGGCCTGGGATCCCGCGCAGACCGCGGCGCTCACCGCCGCCGCCGGGCGCCTCGGGCTGCGCGCCGAGGACCTCGTCGTGGCCGCGTGGGGGCTGCTGCTGGCCGTCCAGGCCGGCGCCGACGACGTCGTGCACGGCGCGCTCGTCGACGGCGACACCACCGAGCCCGTGCCGGTCCGCGTCCGTCCCGTCCCGGCGCGGCTGCTGTCGGCGCACCTGCGCGACGCCGCCGAGCAGTACGCGGCCAACGTCCAGCACGCCGGCGTTCCCGCCTCGCAGCTGCCGCACAGCACGTCGCTCGTGCGCTGCGGCCGGCCGGTGCCGGACCCGGTGGACCTGGTGCTGTTGCAGGCCGACCTGGCGGGGCCGGGCGGGCGGCTGCGGCTGAGCGCGCCGGCCGACCTGCTCACCGAGGCCGACGTCCGGCTGCTGCTGGTGCACGCCAGCCAGCTCCTCGCCGCCGTCGCAGCCGCGCCGGTCACCGCGCGGCTGCGCGACGTCGGCCCGCAGTCCGGGTTCGAGCGGCACCGCGCGGTGCGGCAGTGGAACGCGACCACCACCGGCCGGGAGCCCGGCCGCTGCATCCACGAGCTGTTCGAGCGGCAGGCCGCCCTCACCCCCGACGCGGTCGCCGTGCTGCAGGGCGCGGACCGGCTGACCTACGCGCAGCTCGACGCCGCCGCCGATCGCCTCGCGCGCCGCCTCGCCGCGGCCGGGGTCGGCCCCGGCGACTTCGTCGCCCTGCACCTGTCCCGGACGGTGCAGACCGTGGTGGCGCTGCTCGGCGTGCTCAAGGCCGGCGCCGCCTACGCCCCCGTCGACGCGGCGCAGCCGGTCGAGCGCATCCGGGGGCTGCTGCGGACGCTGCGGGTGCCGGTGGTGCTCACCGACCCGGCGGCGCTGCCGACCGTGCACGCCGTCACCGAGGCGGTGCCGGCGGTCCGGGAGGTGCTGTGGCTCGGCGCGCCCGGCCTCGGCCCCGACGACACCTGGGCCCTCGCCGAGCCCGCCGCAGACGCCCCGGCACCGCGCCGGCCGGTCGACACCGACGTCGCGTACGTCATCTTCACGTCCGGCTCGACCGGCACGCCGAAGGGGGTCGTGCTGACCCACGCCCCGGTGGTCAACCTCATCGACTGGGTCAACGAGACGCACGCGGTCGGTCCCGCCGACCGGGTCCTGTTCGTCACCTCGCTCGGCTTCGACCTGTCGGTGTACGACGTCTTCGGCGTCCTCGCCGCCGGCGGCAGCATCCGTGTCGCCTCCGACGCGGAGGTCCGCGACCCGCAGCGGCTGCTGACCGTCCTGGACAGCGAGCCGATCACCTTCTGGGACTCCGCCCCGGCGGCGCTGCAGCAGCTGGAGCCGCTGTTCGCGCTGCGCGCCGCGACCACCGCCAGCCGGCTGCGGCTGGTGTTCCTCAGCGGCGACTGGGTGCCGCTGAGCCTGCCGGACGCGGTCCGCGGCGCGTTCCCCGGCTGCGAGGTCGTCGCGCTCGGCGGCGCCACCGAGGCGGCGATCTGGTCCAACTCGTTCCCCGTCGGCGCCGTCGACCCGGCGTGGACGAGCGTGCCGTACGGCCGCCCGATCGCCAACGCGCACTACTACGTGCTGGACGCCGCGCTGCGGCCCGCCCCGGTCGGCGCCCCCGGCGACCTCTTCATCGGCGGCGACTGCCTGGCCCTGGGCTACCACGGCGACGCCGAGCTCACCGCGGCGAAGTTCGTCCCCGACCACCTGTCGGGCCGGCCGGGCGCGCGGCTGTACCGCACCGGCGACCGGGCCCGGTACTGGGCGGACGGCACCATCGAGTTCCTCGGCCGGCAGGACCAGCAGGTGAAGGTCCGCGGGTTCCGCATCGAGCTCGGCGAGGTCGAGGCGGCCCTGGCGACGCTGCCCGGGATCGCCACCGCCGTCGCCGCGGTCCACGGCGCCCGCGCGGACGCGCAGCTCGTCGCCTACGTCGTGCCGGAGCCCGGCGTCTACCCGGACCCGCGCGACATCCGCGAGCACGTCGCCACGCTGCTGCCCGCGTACATGGTGCCGGCGCACGTCATGACCCTGGACGAGCTGCCGGTGACCGCCAACGGCAAGCTGGACCGCCGCGCGCTGCCGGAGCCCGGCGACGACGGGCCGGCCCGCCCGCCGTACGTGGCGCCGTCGACGGCCGCGGAGAAGGCGATCGCCGCGACGTGGGCGGAGCTGCTCGGGGTCGACCAGGTCGGCCTCGACGACAACTTCTTCGACCTCGGTGGGCACTCGCTGCTCATCACCCAGCTCATCGCCCGGTTGAAGGCGACCCTGGAGATCGACGTGCCGGTCCGTGCGGTCCTGGACCACCAGACGGCGGGCGCGTTCGCCGCGGTCGTCGAGGCGGCGCTGATCGCCGAACTGTCCGCACCGGCCGACGCGACCGTCTGAGAGAGGAACCTCCCATGAACGACGCCTTCCGCGTGGTGCGCAACGACGAGGAGCAGTACTCCATCATGCCGTCGGACATGACGAACCCGCCCGGATGGCGGGACGAGGGCACCGCCGGCACCCGCGCCGCCTGCCTCGCCCGCATCGGCGAGGTGTGGACCGACCTGCGGCCGCGCAGCCTGCGCGAGTCCGTCGCCGCCCGCACTTCCTGACACGGCCAACGGGCCGGCACCACCGACGGGAGGAGTCGGGGTGCCGGCCCGTTGCTGTGCGCCGGTGGGGTCAGTCCGAGGGGGTAGCGGACTGATCCCGGGCGCTGATCAAAGCGGTGCGCAGCGTCGCGGACACGGCCCGCGCCTGGGCGAGGGCGTCCTCGATCCGGTCGACCCGCCCGGCGGTGCCGGTGCACCGGGCGACCTGGACGGTCCCCCGCAGCTCGTCCAGCAGCTGCGTGACGTGCCGCAGCGCGGCGTCGTCCAGTGACGGCAGCGGTGCCGGCGGCAGTGTGGACGGCGCGGTCACGTGGCTCGCCGGTAGAGCGTGCCCTCTTCCCACACCAGGTCGACCTTGTCCCAGCCGATCGCGGTGGCGGCGTCGGGGAAGAAGCCGCTGCCGTTGAAGTTCGCGCTCGTGTTGCACAGCACGGGGACGCCGCTGGCCTCGTGGTACGCCCGGAGGATCTCGGTCAGGTCGGGGTCCTGCGCCGGGCTCACGGTCTGCAGCCGGGCGGTGCCGTCCAGGTGCAGCACGGCCGGGATGCGCTCGACCCACGCCGGGCGCACGTCGTGCTCGAACAGCATGTACGGGTCGGGGGTGCCCGGCGAGAAAATCTCCGGGGCGTGCTCCTCCAGGCAGATCGGGGCCACCGGGCGGAACGGCTCGCGCCGCTTGATCTCGTTGAGCCGGTCCTTCATCGCCGCCTCGACCGGTGCGGCGAGGATGCTGCGGCCGCCGAGGGCCCGCGGGCCGAGCTCGGCCCGGCCGTTGAGCACGACGACCGGCTCGCCGGTGGTGTGCAGCAGCCGGCCGAGCTCCGCCGGGCTGCACGGAGCGGCGGACCAGCCGGCCGGGATCTGCGGCGTCGGCTGCAGGCGCGGGCCGGAGCGCACGTGCCAGTCGATGGCGCGCAGGCCGCCGCCGGTGACACCGAGGTGCGCGCAGGCGGTCCCGATCGCCGAGCCCGAGTCGTCGGGGAACGGCGGCACCCACATCGCCTTGATCATCGGGTGGCCGCGCAGCGCGCTGTTCCACTTGATGTTCAGCGCGCACCCGCCGGCGAAGCACAGGTTCCAGGGCTCGTCGCCCTTCCACGCCCGGATCTTCGCGGTGACCCGGTCCATCAGCAGTTCCTCGAGGAACTCGTGGACGGTGGCGAGCACGTCGTCGTCGCTGACGCCGAGCCGGGCGACGTCGGCGGCGACGTCGTCGAGGAACGCGTGGACGTAGCCGTGCGACGGCTCGCCGTTGCTGCCGCAGCCGATGATGGCCGCGCGGTACTTGCGGACCCGGTCTGTGTCGGCCTCGAAGTGCTCGTGGAACCGCTCGGCGAGGACGCCCTTCACGGCGTCGCTCGGCTTGCCGTAGGCGATGTACGCCATCAGCTTGCCGGCCACCGACAGGTCGTCGACGTTGCGGGACTTGTCCCGCCGCGCGTACGGGCCCCAGTGCTGCGACGCCATCGAGTACGTGTGACCGATCAGCGGGAAGACCTCACCGCCGGGCTCGATCCGGCCGCGTCCGTCCACACAGTACAGACGCGGGAAGCAGCCGCCGTCCCAGACGAGCACCATCGACGGCTCCTGCCGGACCGCGAACGGGCTGGTGCTGTAGGCGACGGACAGGTGGCTGGCGACGTGCACGAAGCTGGTGAACGGCCGGACGGTGCCGTCGATGTTCAGCTCGCCGCGGTGGGCGGGGCGGCCCGGGTCGGGCACGGCGGGCGTCTCCCGGTAGGGCGCGACGGTCAGGTCGACGGCGCCGGCGATCGTCTGCACCTTGATGTGGCCGTTGCGGGCACCGTCCCAGCCGTCGACGACCCAGTGGTCCACATCGGACACCTGGTAGCCGTGGTCCGCGAGGATGCGCGGCACCAGCTGCAGGTCGTCGAAGTTGCTGTACCGGGAGTTGTTGTCCAGCTTCTGCATCTCGATGTTGAACTCGAGACGGTCGCCGTCGATCAGGGCGATGCCGCCGCTCTGCGTGAATTTGAGCCCGGCTGTGATCACGTAGGCCTCCTGTGCCGTGCCGCTCGGTGCGTGTCGTTGGTTGGTGCGCCTGGCGTGCGGCACCGCCGACCCTGACCATTGGACCGGCTTTGAGCTTGGGAAATTGCTAAGCCAGCCGCGCCAGGCGCAGCACGCTCGCCGTCCCGCCGGTGAGCCAGGCGGCGAGCGGCACGTCGGCGCCGCAGCGGGCGCGGATCAGGTCGAGGACCCGCACCGCGCCGAGCGAGTCGCCGCCGAGGGCGAAGAAGTCCGCGGTCTCGTCCACCGGGCGGCCGAGGACCTCGGCGACGACCTGCCGGACGGTCTCGCGGACGGGATCGGCGGGCAGGAGGTCCCGGACCTGCACGGTGGCGTCGGCCGCGACGGTTCGCAGGATCCGCTGGTACGTGCCGGCGAGCCGCTCGATGCTGGCCGCCGTGAACAGGTCCGCGGCGTAGGTGACGTCGCAGCGCAGCCCGCCGCCGTCGGCGCGGATGTCGAGCTCCAGCTCGTGCCGGGCCTGCGCCGGCGCGCCGGCGTCGAGCGGGTCCAGGCGCAGCGGGCCCGCCTCCCGCACCGGCGGCGGGGTGTTGTGCAGCGTCATCGCGACCCGGAAGAGCGGGTTGCCGCCCGGGGGCCGGTCCGGGGCGAGGTGGCGCACGACCGCGTCGAAGGGCACCTGCTGGTGCTCGTACGCCTGCAGGGACCGCGAAACGGTGCGCGCCAGGAGGCTCGTGAACGTCTCGTCCGGCGTGACGTCGCCGCGGAGCACGACGACGTTGGCGAGGAAGCCGATGAGGTCCCGGACCTCGTCGTGCGGCCGGTTGGCGACCTGCGTGCCGAAGCACACGCCGGTGCGGCCGGTCCAGCCGGCGAGCAGCACGTGCAGCGCCGCCGCCAGCACCATGAACGGGGTCGCGTCGTGGTTGTCGAGGCACCCGGCGGGGATGGTGAACCGGTGCGTGCCGGCCCGCAGCGGCAGCGGGGCGGGGGCCGGACGGTCGTAGGGCAGCGGGGCGTCCGGCACGCCGGCGAGCTCCCGCCGCCAGTGGGCGAGGCTCTCCCGGGCGGCGGGTCCGTCCAGCCACTCGTGCTGCCAGCGGGCGTACTCGCCGTGCTGCGGCACCGGCGGTGGCGGGGTGGCGCCGGTCCGGTAGTGCTCGGCGACCTCGGCCGCGAACACGCCGATGGACCAGCCGTCGACGACGGCGTGGTGGAACGTCAGCAGCAGCGCCGCGTCGTCGCCGCCGAGCCGGACCAGGCGGGCCCGCACGAGGGGGCCGGCGGCGAGGTCGAACGGGTCCTCGGCGGCGGCGAGCCGGTGCAGCTCCGCCTCGGCGGCGGCGGGGTCGAGGGCGGTCAGGTCGTGCACCGGCAGCGGCACCGGCCCCGGCGGCAGGACGACCTGGACGGGGTGGCCGTCGTGCAGTCGCAGGACGGTCCGCAGCACCTCGTGGCGGTGCACCACCGCCGTGAGCGCGGCGTGCAGCCGCGCCACGTCGAGGGGGCCGGTGAGGCGGGTGTGCGCGGTCGTCAGGTACGCGGTGCCGTTCGGGGCCAAACGGTCCAGGAACAGCATCGCCCGCTGGCTGCCGGACGCGGGCGCCGGGTCGGCGGGCGGGGCGCCGAGGTCGGCGATGCCGCGCCGCCAGGCCCGCAGGCGCAGCTCGGCGCGCTCGTGCGGCGGCCGGGTGGTGGCGTCCTGTGGCAGCGTGTCGACGGTGGTGTCCGGCCGCCCGTCGAGGAGCGCGGCGAGAGCGGCGACGGTCGGGTGCTGGAACAGCTCCCGCAGGCTCAGCTCGACGCCGAGCGCGCGCCGGACCGCCGCGGCGGCGGTGGCGGCGAGCAGCGAGTGCCCGCCGTTGGCGAAGAAGTCGTCGTCGATGCCGAGGCCGGCGACGCCGAGCAGCTCGGTCCAGATGCCGAGCAGGGTCCGCTCGCGATCGTCGCGCGGGGGCCGCCCCAGGGAGCCGGCCAGGGTGCCGGCCGGCGCGACGGCGGTCAGGGCGGCGCGGTCGAGCTTGCCGGTGCGGGTCAGCGGCAGCCGGTCGAGCACCATGATGTGCGCGGGCACCAGGTAGGGCGGCAGCTGCCCGGCGAGCGCCTCCCGGAGCGCGGCACCGTCCAGTCCGGCGGAGCCGGCGACGTGGGCGACGAGCCGCCGGTCGCCGGCGACCTCGACGAGGCTGACCGCGCACTCGGCGACCCCGTCGAGGCGGCGCAGCGCGGCCTCGACCTCGCCCGGCTCGACCCGGTGGCCGCGCAGCTTCACCTGCCGGTCGGCGCGGCCGACGAAGACCAGCCGTCCGTCGGCGCGGCGGCGCACGAGGTCGCCCGTGCGGTACAGCCTGCCGCCCGGTGTGGCACCGAACGGGTCGGGCACGAACCGGTCGGCGGTGGCGTCGGGCCGGCCGAGGTATCCCCTGGCGACGCCCGCGCCGCCGACGAGCAGCTCCCCGACGACGCCGACGGGGACGGGCCGCAGGTGCCGGTCCACGACGTACGCGGTGGCCCCCGCGACGGGCAGCCCCATCGGCACGTCGCCGTCGAGGTCGAGCCGGGCGAGATCGAGGCCGACGACGTGTGCGGTGGCGGTGACCGTGATCTCGGTGGGTCCGTAGGCGTTGACCAACGACCCCGGCGGACCGGCGGCGAGCACCCGGCGGATGCGGGCGGGGTCGGGCACGTCGCCGCCGACGACCAGGCACCTGACGCCGTCGAACGCGGCCGGGTCGGCGTCGGCGACCAGGTGGAACAGCGCCGGGGTCAGGCGGACCACGCTCGCCCGGTGCTCCGCGATCGCGGCCCGGAGCGTGCCGGCGTCCAGGGGGCGGTCGGCGGGGACGACGGCGAGGTGGGCGCCGTTGAGCAGCGCCGCCCACACCATGAACGTGGTGGTGTCGAACGACGGGTTCGCGGTCAGCAGCACCACGTCGCCTGCGGTGACGGGGGCGTGGTCGCCGGTCACCAGGTTGACGATCCCGCGGTGGGTGACGGCGACGCCCTTCGGCTCGCCGGTCGACCCGGAGGTGTGGACGACGTTCGCGAGACCGTCCGGATGCCTGGCGCCGCGGGTCCGCCACGGCGCGGCGGCCGACGGACCGGACGCTGTGTCGGACGACGGACCGGACGGCGCGGCGGACGGCGTCACCAGCGGGACGTCTTCCGAGAGGGGCGTGCCCAGCACCGCCCGGATCCCGGCGTCGGCGGCCAGGAGCCGCAGCCGGTCCGGTGGCAGGGCGGGGTCGAGCACGAGGTAGCCGGCGCCGGCCTTGAGGACGCCGAGCATCGCCACGACGAGCTCCGGCGACCGGTCCAGGTGCAGGCCGACCCGGTCGTCGGCGCCGACCCCGGCGGCGTGCAGGGCCGCCGCGACCCGGTCCGAGTCGGCGTCGAGGTCGCGGTAGGTCCACCGACGGTCCGGGCCGCTGAGCGCGACCGCGTCCGGGCGCCGCGCGACCTGCTCGGCGAACCCGGCGTCGAGGGTCACCCCGGCGGTGTGCCCCGGTGGGTTCCACCGCTGGACGGCGTCGGTGAGCTCGGCCGCCGACATGAGCGGCACCTCGTCGGCGCCGATGTCGGGGCGGGCCGCCATCGCCCGCAGGACGCGCACCCAGGCGTCCAGCATCCGCCGCGCCGACGGCTCGTCCCACAGGTCGGTGGCGTACTGCAGCTCGGCGACGAGCGTGCGGCCCGTGTCCACGACGGTGCACGACAGGTCGAACTTCACGGTGTGCCCGGCGCCGTCGCGGGCGCGGACGGTCGCGCCGGGCAGGCTGAAGCCGCGCAGGTCGTCCTCGAGGACCTGGAACAGCACCTGGAACAGCGGGTGCCGCCCGGCGGCCCGGTCCCCGGCGACGGCGGCGACGACGTGGTCGAACGGGGCGTCCTGGTGTTCGAAGGCGGCGGTGCACGTGGCGGCGGTGCGGCGCAGCACCTCCCGCAGCGTCGGCGCGCCGCCGAGGTCGGTGCGCAGGGCCAGCATGTTGACGAACAGGCCGACGATGTCGTGCAGCTCCCGGCGGGGCCGGTTGGCGATCGGGGTGCCGACGACGACGTCGGTCTGCCCGGCCCAGCGGCCGAGCATGACGGTGAAGCCGGCGAGCAGCGTCATGAACAGGGTGACGCCCTCGCCGCGGCTCAGCCCTCGCAGCCGGTCGGCGAGGGCCGGGTCGAGCTCCAGGCGGACCCCGGCGCCGCGGTGGGACTCCTCCGCGGGGCGGCGCCGGTCGGTGGGCAGGGCGAGGGTGGCCGCCCCGTCGAGCCGCTCGTGCCAGTACCGCAGCTGCTCCCGCACGGCGCCCTGCTCGACGAGCTCCCGTTGCCAGGCGGCGTAGTCGGCGTACTGCAGGGGCAGCGCCGGCAGCCGGTGCGGGACGGTCGCGCTGAGCGCGGTGTACACGGTGCCGAGCTCCCGGGTGAAGATGCCCAGCGACCAGTCGTCGGTGACGATGTGGTGGAAGGTGAGCGTCAGCACGTGCCGGCGGGGGGCGAGCCGCAGCAGCACGAACCGCGCGAGCGGCAACCGTTCGAGGTCGAACGGCCGGGCGACCTCGGCGGCGACGACCCGGTCCGCCTCGGCCTCGGCGGCGGCGGGGTCGAGGCCGGTGAGGTCGGCGTGGCGCAGGTCGGGTTCGGCGGTCTCGTGGATGATCTGCCGCGCGCCGCTGTCGGTGCCTTCGAAACAGGTCCGCAGCGCCTCGTGCCGCCGCACGCAGACGCGCAGCGCCTCGGTGAGGTGACCGACGTGCAGCGTGCCGTCGATGTCGACCGCGCCGCCCAGGTTGTACGTCGCGGTCCCCGGCACGAGCTGCTCGAAGAACCAGATGCGGTCCTGCGCGAGCGACGCCCGGCACGCGAAGGCCGCACCGGCGCCGGCCGCCGGGACCGTCGCGGTCACGGGCGGGGGCCGTCGGCGAACCGGTGGCGCGCCACGGGGGTGATCCCGGCGGTCGCGAACGCCGACACCGGCGCCGACGGGGCGGCCAGTTCGCCGGCGAGGGCGGCGACCGTCGGGTGGCGGAAGAGCGTGGCGAGCGGCAGGTCGAGGCCGAGCTTCTCGGTGGTGCGGGCCACGAGGCGCATCGCCAGCAGCGAGTGGCCGCCGAGGGCGAAGAAGTCGTCGTCGGCGCCGACCCGCTCGACGCCGAGGACCTCGGCCCACACGTCGGCGAGCTGCTGCTCGAGCGGGGTCCGCGGGGCGGCGTACGGGCCGGCGGCGACGGTGATCTCGTCGTCGGGCCGGGCCCGCAGCGCCTGCTCGTCGACCTTGCCGTTGGCGCTCAGCGGAAGCCGGGGCAGCACGACGAAGCCGTCGGGGACCATGTACCGCGGCAGCCGCCGGCCGAGCGCGGCGTGCCAGTGCGCCACCGGCGCGTCGGCGGGCGTGTGACCGGAGGCCAGGTACACCACGAGCCGATCCCCGCCGCCGGGGCCCGGGCGGGCCAGGACGGCCACCGCGTCGACGCCGGCGACCTCGCGGACGGCGGCGGCGACCTCACCGGTCTCGATCCGGTAGCCGCGGAGCTTGACCTGGTTGTCGGCGCGGCCGAGGTACTCCAGGACGGGCCCGTCGCCGACCTGCCGCCACCGCACGACGTCGCCGGTGCGGTACAGCCGCTGCCCGGGCTCGAACGGGTCGGGCACGAACCGGTCGGCGGTGAGCCCGGCGGCGCCGAGGTAGCCGCGGGCGACGGCATCGCCGCCGACGTGCAGCTCGCCGGGGACGCCCGGCGGCACGAGCCGCTGCCGCTCGTCCAGCACGACCACCGTGGCGTTGGGGTAGGGGGCGCCGATGAGGGCGCGGTGGTCGCCGGTCCCGGCGGCGTCGACCGTCATCCAGGTGGAGTCGATGGTCGCCTCGGTGAGGCCGTAGGAGTTGACGACGTCGGCGTCGGGGCCGAGCAGGTCCCGCATCGCGGCGAGCTCGTTGCGGTAGACGGTGTCGGAGCCGACCACCATGAGGCGCAGCCCGTCGAGGCGGGCGCCGACGGCCTCGGCGTGCGCGGCGAGCGCCCGGGCGACCGCGGGCACGAACTCGGCGAAGTCGATGCGCTCGCGGCGGACCAGCGACAGCAGCGCCGGCGGGTCGAGCAGGGTCTCGCGCGGGCACAGCACCAGCCGCGCGCCGGTGCCGAGGGCCCGCACGAGGTCGCCGGCGAACACGTCGAACCCGAATGCCGCCATCTGCAGCACCGACGTGACCCGCTCCGGCAGCCGGTAGGCCGCCACCCAGCCGTCGAACACGGCCCGCAGGCCGCGGTGGTGCACCATGACGCCCTTCGGCCGGCCGGAGGAGCCCGAGGTGAACAGCACGTAGGCCAGGGCGTCCACCGGCACCGTGGCAGCGGCATCCACTGTGGACCAGTCGGCGGCGTCGTCGAGGCAGAGCACGGTCGCCGCGGTCGGCGGGACGTCGGCGAGCCGGGCCCGGGACGTCAGCACGGCGACGGGCGCGGCGGCGTCGACGACGCCGGCCCGCCGCGTCGCGGGCCAGTCGACGTCGAGGGCCGTGAACGCGGCGCCGGCCCGCCACACGCCGAGCACGGCGGCGACCGTGTCGGCGGACCGGTCCAGCAGCACGGCCACGACGTCGTCGGGCCCGGCGCCGGCGGCCCGGACCGCCGAGGCGACCCGGCCGGCGCGCTCCCACAGCTGCGCGTAGCTCAGGGTCGTGGCGCCGTCGGTGACCGCCGGCGCGTCGGGCACCCGCCGCACCTGCTCCGCGATGGCTGCCAGCACGGATCCGGCGCGGTCGGCGCCGGCCCGGGCGCCGCGGCCGGCGGCCAGCAGCAGCGATGCCTCGCCCGCGGCGAGCACGGGCACGTCGGCGACCCGCAGCGCGGGGTCGGCGGCGACGGCGGCGAGCACGCCCTGGAACCGTTCGACCAGCAGCCGGGCGGTCCGTTCGTCGTAGAGGTCGGTGCTGTACTCCAGCTCGCCCTCGATGCCGGCGGACGGGCCGCGCTCCCGCATCGAGAAGGTGAGGTCGAACTTCGCGGTCGTCGACGGGTGCGGCTCCTCGCGCAGGGTCAGCCCGTCGAGGGTGATGTCGACCGGCGTGGTGTTCTCCAGCGACATCATCACCTGGAACAGCGGGTGCCGGGCCGCGACGCGGGGCGGGTTCAGCGCCTCGACGAGCTGCTCGAAGGGCAGGTCCTGGTTGCCGTAGGCGGCCAGGTTCCAGTCGCGGACGCGGCCGAGCAGCTCCGTGAACGTGGGGTCGCCGGAGGTGTCGGTGCGCAGCACCAGGGTGTTGACGAAGAACCCGACGAGGTCGTCGAGGGCCGGGTCCATCCGCCCGGCGACGGGGCTGCCGACGGGGATGTCGGTGCCGGCGCCGAGCCGGGTGAGCAGCGCCGCGAGCGCCGCCTGCAGCAGCATGAACATGCTGGCGTCGCCGGCCCGGGCGAGCGTCTCCAGGCGGGCGTGCAGGGCGGCAGGGACGTCGAACGTGACGACGGCGCCGTCGTAGCTGGGCTCCGGCGGGCGGGGGCGGTCCGCGGGCAGGGGCAGCTCGCCGGGCAGCCCGGCGAGGGCCTTGCGCCAGAACGTGAGCTGTCGCGGTGCCTCGCTGTCGAGCAGGCGGCGCTGCCACACGGCGAAGTCGGCGTACTGCACCGGCAGCGGCGCCCAGCCGGGTTCGCGGCCGTCGCGGCGGGCCGCGTACGCGACGGCGAGGTCCCGGGCCAGGGGCTCCATCGACCAGGCGTCGCCGGCGACGTGGTGCACGACCACGGTGACGACGTGCTCGTCGGCGGCGGCCGCGAACACCCACACCCTGATCGGTGCCTCGGCGGCGAGGTCGAAGGCGTACTCGCCGGCGGCCGCGACCGCCGCGGCGATGCCGTCGGGTGCGACGGGGACGACGGTCACCTCGGCCGGGTGCGTGCCGGGCGGCGCGATCCGCTGCCTGGCCGCGCCGTCGGCGTCCTCGACGGTCGTGCGCAGCGTCTCGTGGCGGGCCATGAGGTCGCCGAACGCGCGGTGCAGCGCGGCGACGTCGAGCGGGCCGGTGAGCCGCAGCGACATGGCCATGTTGTAGGTCGAGCTGGCGCCGAACAGCCGGTGCAGGAACCACAGCCGCTGCTGCCCGTAGGACAGCGGCACCGCGGCGGGCCGCTCACCCGCGACGAGCGCGGGCCGGTCCGAGACGGCCGCGGGCACCGGCCGGTCCGGGACGTCAGTGCCGGCGGTGTGCGCCACGCCCGAGACCGTGCGGGCCACGCCGGCGACCGTCGGGGCCTCGAACAGCGCCCGCACCGACATCTCCACCCCGAACGCGGACCGCACCCGGCCGACGAGCCGCGTGGCGAGCAGCGAGTGGCCGCCGAGGGCGAAGAAGTCGTCGTCCACGCCGATGTCGTCGCGGCCGAACAGTTCGCTCCACAGGTTCAGGATCCGCTGTTCCGCCGGTGTACCGGCAGCGCGGCCGGCCTTGCGGGCAACCGCCTCCAGCGGCATGGCGGCGAGCGCCTGCCGGTCGGTCTTGCCGCTGGTGAGCTGCGGCAGGCCGGGCAGCGCGACGAACCGGGCCGGCAGCATCGCCGGGGGCAGCAGGGCGCTGAGCCGCCGCAGCAGCGCCGCGGGGTCCTCGGCGACGGCCGGGTCGGCGGCGAGGTAGGCGACCAGCTGCCGGTCCCCGCCTTCCTCGGGGCCGACGGTGCGGATGAGCACGGCCGCGTCGGTGACCTCCGGCAGCGTCCGTAGCGCCGCCTCGACCTCGCCGAGCTCGACCCGGACGCCGCGGACCTTCACCTGCGAGTCGGCGCGGCCGATGAACTCGAGGTCGCCGGCGGCGTCGCGGCGCACCAGGTCGCCGGTGCGGTACATGCGGGTGCCGGGCGGGCCGAACGGGTCGGGCCCGAACGCGGCGGCGGTCAGGTCGGGCCGGTTCAGGTAGCCACGCCCGAGCCCGGCACCGGCGATGTACAGCTCGCCGACCGCGCCGGGGCCGACGTCGCGCAGGTCGCGGTCCAGGACGTACAGGCGCGCGCCGGTGACCGGCCGGCCGATGGGGGCGGTCGCGGTGCCCGGGTCGGGGCGGCACGGCCAGAACGTCGACTCGATCGACGACTCCGTCGGCCCGTACAGGTTGTACAGCGGCGCGTCCAGCACCGTGAAGTACCGCCGGACGAGGCCGATCGGCAGGGTCTCGCCGCCGCACAGCACGTGCCGCAGCGTCGCGCAGGCCCCGGCGCCGGGCTCGTCGAGGAACTCCCGCAGGGTGCTGGGCACGAACTGGACGGAGGTGACCCCGGCCCGCTGGATCAGCGACACCAGGTACCGCGGGTCGTGGTGCCCGTCGGCGGCGGCGACGACGAGGACGGCGCCGACCGACAGCGGCCAGAACAGCTCGTGCACCGACGGGTCGAAGGTCAGTGGGGTCTTCAGCATGGTGCGGTCGCGGCCGTCGAGCGGCTGCTCGCCCTGCCACCACCGCAGGGTGTTGACGATCCCGGCGTGCGGCACGACGACGCCCTTGGGCCGGCCGGTGGACCCCGACGTGTAGATGACGTAGGCGGGGTGCGCCGGCAGCAGGCCGCGCTCCGCCTCGTCGACGCGTCCGGCGCCGGCGTCGAGGCCGGCACGGACCCCCGGGTCGTCGAGCACGACCACATGCCGGCCGGGGGCGGCCGGCACCACGCCGGCGGCCGCGGCGACGGTCAGGACCACGACCGGGCGGGCGTCGTCCAGCAGCGCGGCGACCCGGTCCGCGGCGTGCTCGGTGTCCACCGGCAGGAACGCGGCACCGGCCTTGCCGGCGGCGAGCGCGCCGACGACGAGCCCGGTCGAGCGGGGCACGGCGAGCGCGACGACGCGTTCGGGGCCGGCGCCGAGGTCGCGCAGCAGCCGGGCGAGCCGGTCGGCGCGGGCGTCGAGCTCGGCGTAGGTGAGCACCTCGTCGCCCGACATCAGCGCCATGGCGTCCGGCGTCCGCCGGGCCTGCGCCTCGAACAGCCCGGGCAGCGTCTCCGGTTCGGCGGCGGGTGCGGCGTCGTCGCAGGGGATCAGCAGCGGGCGGACCGGCGCCGCGGGGTTCCGCAGCAGGTCCCGGAGGAGGTCTTCGTAGCGCCGCAGGTGGTCGCGGACCGTCCCCTCGTCGAACAGTTCCGCGTCGTATTCGCAGGTGATGATGTACGAGCGGGGCATCGCGAGGATGTCGACCTCGAAGTCCGCCTTGGCGAACCGTCGGGTGGTGCGCAGCAGCGCCAGGTCCAGGCCCGGCACCGTTGGGATCCGCAGCGGCCGGTCCAGGTTGAAGAACGAGCCGAAGATCCGCTCCCCCGGCGCGAGGGTGACCGGCAGACGGTCGCGGACGGCCTGCACGGAGAAGCCCGGGTGCTGGTAGTCCTCGGCGAGGGCCCGCTGCACCGCCCGCAGGTGCGCCTGCACGGTGCCGTCCAGCGGCACCCGGCTGAGCACGGGCAGGACGGTGCTGCAGTTGCCGACGAGGTGGGTGCCGCCGGGCAGGTCCCGCTGCGCCAGCGGCACCCCGACGACGAGCGCGTCCTGGCCGCTGAGCTGGTGCAGCAGCCCGGCGTAGGCGGCGAAGAGCACGGTGAACGGGGTGCAGCCGAGCTTCGGCCCGACCGTCGCGACGAGCTGCGACACCTCCGCGGACACGGTGTGCTCGACGCGGCCGCCGGCGCGGGCGGTCCTCGCGGCGCGGGGCCGGTCGGACGGCAGCCGCAGCACCGGGAACCCGCCGGCGAACCGCTCGTCCCAGTACGCGGTGTCGGCCGGGCGGTGCTCCAGGTGCTCGACGTAGTCGCGGAACCTGGGGGCCGGGGGCAGGGCGGCGCCGGCGCCGTCGCGGTACAGGGCGAGGAGCTCGTCGATGAGCACGCCGAAGGACCAGCCGTCGATGACGCTGTGGTGCACGGCGAGGTGCAGGTGGTGCAGCTGCGGGGCGAGGCGCAGCAGGTGCGCCCTGAGCAGGGGGCCCGCGGCGAGGTCGTAGGCGTCGCCGGCCCGCTCGTGCAGCCACGCGTCGATGCCCTGCGGGTCGGCGGTGAGGTCGACCAGCGGCAGGTCGGTGGCGGACGGCGGCAGGGCGCGCTGGCTGCCGCCGTCGGTGGCGAAGACCGTGCGGAGGCTGTCGTGGCGGGCGACGACGTCGGCGAGCGCGCGGCGCAGCGCGGCCACGTCCAGCGGGCCGCGCATCACGATCATCACGGACTCGTTGTAGGCGCGCGAGTGGTCCGCGCCCATCTGGTCCAGGAACCAGATGTCCCGCTGCGCCGCGCTGAGCGCATACGGCCCACCGGCCGGCGCGGGCACGGACGGTACCGGCACCGGTACAGAAACGGGCCGGGGCAACGGCGGCACAAGCGCGGGCGCAGGCGCAGGCGGTACAAGGGCGGGAGCGGGCACCGGGTAGGCGGCGGTGAGCAGGGCGTGGGCCTGGCTCATCACCCGCGAGTGGACTTCGAGCATCCGCAGGACCGGGTCGGTCTGCGCCGTCTGCGGCTGGCGATCGTCCACAGTGTCCGGACCTCTCCGTGGGTGGCCTCCGCGGCGGAGGGGCGATTGGCTCGGCCGGCCACCGCCCGTGGCAGGTGACCGGCCTGGCACCTCGCGGCCCGCCGGGGCGTCACCCTGGCCCGGCGGGTCGCGATGCCGTCATCAGATCCCAGGCGCCGACCCCGCTCAAGTCGCCGGCGGCAACACTGGGCGAATCGCTAGCCCGCCCGCCGCACCGCGCCGGTATCGTCGGCCACCGAACGGTTACCGAACGGAACAGGGCTGATGACGCTGTCTGGAAGCGACACGCACACGCCGGTGCCGTTGCGGCACAACCGCGACTTCGGCATCTTCTGGGCCGTGCAGGCGCTGTCGACGCTGGGCAGCTCGTTCTCGCTCGTCGCGATCCCGCTGCTGGTGCTGCACGCGACCGGTTCGGTGGCGCAGATGGGTCTCATCACCGGCATCGCCGGGGCCGGCACCGTCGCGAGCGGGCTGTTCGCCGGTGTCCTCGTCGACCGGGCCGACCGGCGGCTGCTGATGATCTGGTGCGACCTGGCCCGGCTGCTGCTCTACGCGGCGGTCCCGGTGGTGTGGTGGACCGCCGGCGAGCACGTGTGGCTGCTGTACCCGGTGATCGGTGTCGCCGCCGTGTTCCAGATGGTGTTCGACGTCGCCTGTTCCGCGGCGGTGCCGAACATCGTGGCGCGGGAGCAGATCACGGTCGCCAACAGCCGGCTGCAGGCCACCTACGGCGCGGGGTTCGTGCTCGGGCCGATGGCCGCCGGGTTGGTCGCCGCGCTGGCCGGCCCGGTGACCGCGGTCGCCGTGGACGCGGTGACGTTCGGTGTCTCGGTGGTGGGGTTGCTGCTGATCCGGCTCCGCCCGGCCACCGGCGGGCCCGCCGCAGACCCGATCGCCGGGCGGCCGACGGCCGTGTGGCGGGACCTCGCCGTCGGGGTCCGGTTCCTGTGGCGGACGCCGGTGCTGCGGGCGATCACCCTGCTGTACACCCCGGTCACGTTCCTCAGCCTCGGCCTGGTGGACGTCTTCATCTACTACGTGCGGCACGATCTCGGTCAGGGGGACCGGGTCGTCGGCGGCCTGCTCGGCGCCGCCAGCGTCGGCTCGATCGTGGCCGCGGTGATCACCCCCGCGGTCCGCCGCCGGGTCGGCTTCGGTCCGGCGTGGCTGGCGGCGTACCTCGCCTGCGGGGTCGCGATCGCCGCCGCCGGCCTGGTGTACCACCTGGTGGTGGTGCTGGTCGCGGCGGTGGTGTTCGCGTTCGGCGAGACGATGGCGGGGATCAGCTCCGCCTCCCTGCGCCAGACGGTGACCCCCGACCACCTGCTCGGCCGGGTCACGGCCGGCTTCTGGATGGTGCATCACGCGTTCGGGCCGGTCGGCGCGCTGGTGCTGACGTCGGCGGTGGCGCACGCGGGGGTGCACGGGCCGCTGATCGCGGTAGGAGTATCGTTCCTGGCGATCGTCGCCGCCGGGCTCCTCACCCCGCTGCGGGCCGCGGCGAGTCGATGATCAGGTTCTGGCGTCACGCCACACCTTTCGTGATCCGCTCTCACGTCACGCCGTGCTGGCTATGCTCCGCCGGTGTCAACCATGCGACTGATGGTGCTCGGGCTGGTGTCGTCGCTCCAGCCCGTGCACGGCCATGACATCCGCCGCGGTCTGTTGGCGTACGACGGAAGACCGGCGATGAGCGTCCCCGCTGGTTCGGTCTACCACGCGCTGCGCAAGCTCACCGCCGAGGGCCTGCTGGAGCCGGTGGAGACGGAGCGCAGCGGCGCCCGGCCCGAGCGCACCACCTACCGGACCACGCCCGCGGGTGTCCGCGAGTTCCGGGTGCTGCTGCGGCGGTACTGGTGGCAGTACCAGCTGCCGAGCGACCCGTTCCTGTCCGCGCTGTCCTTCCTGCCGTCGCTGTCACGGGCCGAGGCGGTGACTGCGCTGCGCACCCGAGCAGGCATTCTGTGGTCCTTCGCCGAGCAGCAACGCCGGGACCTCGACGATCGCACCGTCGATCGGCCAGAGCACGTAGAATGGCAGCTGGAGCGGGCCCTGCGTTGGTTCGAGTGTGAAGCCGACTGGTGCGTGGAGATCGCCGACCGTATCGAGGACGGGATGGGCGTGCACGACACCGACCTGCTGCCATTCCCACCTGCAGACGTCGACGAGGCGCCACCGTCACCGGACGGCGCACTCGCCGCGCGCCCGCGACGCCGCACGCCGGGTAACCGCGCGACCGCGCGGGCCTGACCGTCGGCCGATCCGCCACCCGGACGGCCGCATTCGACCGAGGAGCTACATGCCTGCCGTCCTGACCAGCCGCCCGCCAGGTGGCACCCGTCTTCTCGGCGTCGGCGCGTACCGGCCCGACCGGATCGTGACCAACGACGAGGTCTGCGGGCCGATCGACTCCTCCGACGAGTGGATCCGGCAACGGTCGGGAATCGTGACACGCCGCCACGCGCGGCCCGACGAGACCGTCGCGAGCATGGCGGCCGCCGCCGCCCGCGACGCGCTCGCGTTCGCGGGGGTGCCGGCCGAGCGGGTCGACACGGTGATCGTCGCGTCCATGTCCAACCTGCAGCAGTCGCCGCCGATCGCGCCGGAGATCGCGCACCGCGCCGGCGCCGGGTCCGCCGCGGCGCTGGACGTCGGCGCCGCCTGCTCCGGGTTCTGCCACGGTCTCGCCGTCGCCGACGCGCTCGTGCGGGCCGGGACCGCCGGGTACACGCTGGTCATCGGCGCCGAGCGGATGACCGACATCATCGACCCCAAGGACCGCTCCACCGCGTTCCTGTTCGGTGACGGCGCCGGTGCCGTGCTGGTCGGCCCGGCGGCGCTGCCGGGGATCGGGCCGGTGGTGTGGGGCTCCGACGGCGCCCGCAGCGGTCTCATCGCGCACAGCGACTCCTGGCTCGCGGTCCGCGACAAGCCCGAGTTCTGGCCGACCATGCGGATGGCCGGGCAGGAGGTGTTCCGCTGGGCGATCCAGCAGGTCGCGCCGACCGCCCTCGCCGCCGTGGGCGCGGCCGGGCTCGACGTGGCCGACCTGGCCGCGTTCGTGCCGCACCAGGCGAACCTGCGCATCATCGACAAGCTCGCGGCGGCGCTGCGGCTGCCGGACACGGTGCGGGTCTCCCGGGACGTGGTGGACACCGGCAACACGTCGGCGGCGTCGATCCCGCTCGCGCTGCACACCATGCTCACCGGCGGCGGGCCGGCACCGAGCGGACCGGCGCTGCTGACCGGGTTCGGCGCGGGTCTGTCCTACGCGGCGCTGGTGGTCGACCTCCCCTGACTGGCCCTGACTGGTGCATTCACCAGTCATTCACACCCGTCCGTGCGCGGGCGGTAGCTTCGCGTGGCGGGCGTCAGGCACACTGCGTCCATGGGTCGTAGCGAACGACGTCGATTCCTGATCGTCGCCGTGTGCCTGGCGCTCGTCACCACCAGCGCCTGCACACCCGAGCAGGGCCGGGACGGCGCGAACTCGGTGCCCGCCTACGCGAAGCCGCCCCGCAGCTTCGCCGACGTGCTCGACCAGTCCGGCGACCGGCCGGTGAAGGCCGACCAGCACAGCCTGTCCGTCTCGCGCAGCGCCGCGTCCTCGCGCGTCACCGACGACCTCGGCCAGGGCATCGTCCTGCGCGACGGCGCCGTCGAGCTCACCGCGCGCAGCGCCGGCAAGGGCAGCGGCGGCTCCGCCGCCAAGGGTGTCGTCGTCTTCCGCGACGCCGTCGACGGCACCGACGTCGCCGAGCAGGTGCTCGCCCCGGAGGCGGCCCGCATCTTCTACGTCGTCAAGAGCGCCGCCGCGCCGGTGTCGTTCGACACCGCCGTGTCGGGGGCCACCCCGGTGCCGGCCGGGGCCGGCGTCGTGCTGAAGTCCAAGGACGCGACGGTCGGCGCGATCCCCCCGTCGTGGGCGTACGACGCCGACGGCAAGCTGGTGCCGTCGCACTACGAGGTGCACGGCTCCACCGTCCGCCTGGTCGTGGAGCACCGGACGGCCGGCGTCGCGTACCCCGTCGTCGCCGACCCGCCGTTCATGCTCGGCGCCGGCGGCCGGCTCGTCGGCGCCCAGCTCCTCGGCGGGATCTTCGAGTGGGCGGCGATCGCCGCGATCACCTGGGGCGTGGTCAAGTTCGACTCGAACGGCTGCCTGACCCTGAGCACGTTCGCGTCCTGCGCCCTGCACCCGCTGGAGCACGACTGGGGCAACAAGGCCGCGCCGAAGGCCTCGGCGTTCGATGCGAAGATGCCGAAGCTGAAGGGCGACCGCCTGCCGGACGCCCAGCGCACGCTCAACCAGCTCGGCCTGCGAAACGTCCACCTCGTCGACGACACCGGCCAGGACCGCACGGTGCTGGACCCGAAGAACTGGGTGGTCGCCGCGCAGTCGCCGGCCGAGGGCACGACCGTGCACGCCAACACCGAGCTCACCCTGCGGGTGCGCAAGCCGTCCGACGGTGAGGGCGGCTCCGGCGCCGCCGGCGCCGTGCCCGACGTCATGTGCATGAACCTGCAGGAGGCGCAGGACAAGCTCCGCGACGCCGGCTACCGCACCACCTCCAAGGACCACACCACCCAGGGGCGGCGGCAGGTCCTGGACCGAAACTGGCTGGTCGTGGCGCAGTCCCCGAAGCCGGGCACGGCCGCCGCGAAGGGCACCCAGGTCGTCATGGAGGTCGTCAAGTACGGCGAGCCGACCGGCTCCTCGGGCTGCAAGAGCTGACCTCACCGGCTCGCGTACAGGAAGTACAGCGCGGTCCCCCGGTACTCGGGCAACTGCACCGTGCTGGTCCGCAGGCCGTGCGCGGCGAACAGCTTCTCCGCCTCGGCCAGCTCACCGCCGGGCGACGCGACCTCGACGACGGCGTGCCGCACCAGGTCCCAGGTCGTCTCGTCCAGGCCGCGCAGCACGGCCAGCTCGGCGCCCTCCACGTCGATCTTCAGCAGGTCGATGCGGGTGAGGCCGGCCCGCGCGGCGACGTTGGGCAGCGTGTCGACCCGGCAGTCGACGAGCCGCTGCTCGAACCGGCCGTCGAGCATCTCGTCGAGGCGGCCCAGGACCACCTGGCGCAGCTCCTCGTCCAGGTCCGCGGCCGTGTTCTCGATGTAGGCGCGGACCAGGGCCCGGTCGGCCTCGGGCTCGGCGTCGATGCCGGACATCATGGTGTACTGCGGGTAGTGGCGGATCCTGGCGTGCCGCGGGTGCTCGCCGAGCGCGAGCTGGTGAGTCTGGATGCCGGGGGTCCCGGACGCGTTGCGGCACAGCACGTCGAACACCTCCGGCACCGGCTCGAACGCGTGGACGGTCGCGCCCGGCCACTGCGCCACGGCGAACAGGCTGAACAGCCCGATGTTCGCGCCGGCGTCCACGACGACGGGCGAGTCCGGCAGGTCGAGACCGTCAGGGTGCAGGTACACCCTGTCCACGAAGATCTCCCGGTACAGGTACTCGGTCTCGCTCCGGTTGAGGCTCCAGACCGTCCTGCCGTCGGGCAGGCGCATGCTGTGCGTCGTCATCGGACCCGTCCTTCCGCGCGCCGGCCGGTGCGCCGCGCGCCGCCGGAGATCACCGGCAACACTCCGGCAGATCCGGTAGGGAGATCACTAAGGTCTCGGCGCGCCGGTCAGCGGCCGGACTCCGCGTGCTCGGTGACCACCTCGCCGATGACGCGACTGGCCTCGGCGGCGGTCGCGGGGTCGGTGTCGAGGGCGCCGGCGTAGACGATCAGCGCCTTCCACAGCGCCCAGCCCCGGCCGCGGGCCCACGTGCCGTCGTCGATGCCGAGCGCGGCGCGGAACGCTGCGCGGCTCGCGCCGGACAGCACCGTCCAGGCGATCGCCGTGTCGCAGGCGGGGTCGCCGACGCCGCAGGTGCCGAAGTCGATGACGGCGGCCAGCGCGCCGTCGCGCACCAGCAGGTTGCCGGGGGCGATGTCGCCGTGGAACCACACCGGGGCGCCGTCCCACCGGACCCGCAGCGCCTCCTGCCAGATCGCGGTGACGGCGTCGCGGGGCACCAGGTCGCCGAGCGCCTCGACCGCGCGCCGGGTCTGCGCGTCGTACACCCGCAGCGGACCTCCGCGGAACCAGTTGTGCAGCCCGGGTTCGGGGCCTCCGGCCGGGTCGGCGTGCCGCAGCGCGACCAGGAAGGCGCCCAGATCGGCCGCGAACCCGGTCAGGTCGGTGACCGTGCCGGCGCCGACCGGGTCGCCGTCGATCCACCCGTACACCGACCAGTGGAAGCGGAACCCCTCACCCGGCTCGCCCATCGCCAGCGGCGCGGGGACGGGCAGGGGCAGGTGCGGGGCGAGCCTTCGCAGCCAGCGGTGTTCCTTCTGTACCGCCAGCGCGTACTCCGCCGCGGTCGGCAGTCGCACCGACATGCGGTCACCGAGGCGGAACGTCTGGTTGTCCCAGCCGCTGACCGCGACGGGCCGCACGGGCAGGCCGGCCCACTGCGGGAACTGCGCGGCGACCAGCCGCCGCACGACATCCGCATCGACGAGCCGCCGGTCCGGCACTGGGACGGCGTCTTCCGGATCGGTGGTCACGCCCCAACATCACAAGCCGGGCGCCCGGTGGCAACCGAATTGTGCGGCCGCGCCGTACGCTGGACACCATGACCGCCGATGACCTGGCCGGGCAGGTGCGCCGCCTCGGCGCGGACCTCGCCTCGGCCGAGCCCGGCCTCGACCGCCTCCGCCGGCTCGAGCGCGACCTGCGGGACGAGGCCGCCGCGCCCGACCTGTGAAGGGATCCCGCCCGGGGCCTGAGCGTCACGACCCGGCTCGCGTTCGTCGCCGGTGAGCTGCGGCGGGCCGCCGCCGTGCGGGACCGGCTCGCCGACGCCGCCGCGCTGCTGGCGATGGCCCTGGCGGAGGACGACACCGCGGTCCTCGAGGACCTCGCCGGCGAGCTGGCCGCCCTCGAGGACGCCGTCGCCGCCGTGCAGGTCCGCATGCGGCTCGACGGCGCCTACGACACGCACGGCGCCGTCGTGCTCGTCCGGGCCGCGGCACCCGACGACCCGGCCTCGACCGTCCTCGCCGAGGCGCTGCTGCGGATGTACCGGCAGTGGGCGGACCTGCACGGCCTGCCCACCGAGGTCGTGACGGAGCACCACGCGTCCGACGTGGGGCTGCGGGAGGCGACGCTGGTGCTCGCCGCACCGTACGCATACGGCCTGCTGCGCGGCGAGGACGGCCGGCACGCGATGACCGCCGCCGACCCGTTCGACCACGGACGGACGCGGACCGGCCACGCCCTCGTGGAGGTGTCGCCCCTCGCGCAGGACGACGACCCGGTCGCGCTCGCCGACGAGGACCTGCGCGTCGACCTGTACTGCGTCCGCGGCCCGAGCCGCGCCGGCGAAACCAGGTCGACGCTCCACATCAGACACCTGCCGACCGGGATCGGGGTGGGCCTCCCCTACGACCGCCGCGCCCGGCACCGCAAGGCGGAGGCGATCCGGATCATCCGGTCGCGGCTGCTCGTCACGCGCGGCGCGCCGCGGGACGTCCGCGGGTACACGGCCCCGTCCGACTTCGACGGCGCTGCCCGCCGCCCTTCACCCTGACAGGACGACGACCCGCCGCCGTCCCCGCGGTAGAGCTGAGCCCATGACGCCGGAGACACCCACGACCGCGGCCGCGCTGTCCGTCGCCACCCGCTACTACTCGCCCGCCCTGCTCAACCACTGCGTCCGTTCCTACCTCTGGGCGGCGACGTACGGCACCGCCCGCGGGATCGCCTTCGACGACGAGCTGCTGTACGTCGCGGCGCTGCTGCACGACATCGGCCTCACCGAGCCGTTCGACAGCCACCACCTGCCCTTCGAGGAGGCGGGCGGGCACATGGCCTGGACCTTCGCCGTGGCGTCCGGCTGGCCGCCCCACCGCGCCGCCAGAGCCGCCGAGATCATCGTCCAGCACATGCACAGCGACGTCTCGCCCACCGCAGACCCAGAGTCCCACCTGCTCCAGGTCGCCAGCAGCTGGGAGGTCGCCGGCCGGCACGCCGACGCGTTCCCGCCCGACTCCCGGGCGGACCTGCTCGCCCGCTACCCGCGCCTGGGCTTCGGCACGGAGTTCCTCGCCTGCTTCCAGGACCAGGCCGCCCGCAAGCCGGACAGCCCCGCCGGCACCTCCGTCCGCACCGACGTCGCCACCCGGATCGCCACCAACCCCCTCGACTCCCATCCAGCCACCTGACCCGCACGCTCGGGGCCCCACTGCGATATGGCCGTACAAATGCGCTAGGCTGTGTGCCACGCGGGCGAAGCAAGGCACTCAGCCATGTGGCCTTGAGTTCACGGTCAGCGCAGCCACCAGCCGTCCCCGCCAAGCCAGGGACGGCCCCGAGCAGATTGGCATCCTCGCTTGGCTCGACGCACAGGCGGCAACGAAGCGGCGTATGGCACGCTCGCACGCGAGCTGCGCGACGCGATCCTGCGCGACGAGTTCAAGGACGGACGCCCACTCCCGACCGAGGCCGAGCTCGCCGCCACCTACGGCGTCAGCCGCCAGACGGTCCGGCGCGCGTTCCTCGAACTCGTCAACGAGGGCCTGGTCACCCGCGTGCCCGGCCGCGGGACCTTCGTCAGCGACCCCGACGAGAAGTACCTCCGCCAGGTCGGGTCGATCGAGGACCTGATGGCGCTGTCGATCGACACCGAGATGGAGATCGTGCATCCGCTCGGGCATCAGGCGGACATCGACGCGGCCGGCCGCCTGCAGCTGACGAGCGACTTCGTCTACTCGATGACGTTCCTGCGCCGCCACCACGAGACACCGTTCTGCGTGACGACCGTGTACGTCCCCCCGACCATCGGCAAGCGCCTGCTCCAGTCGACCGAACTCCCGGCGGCGGGGCGCACCAGCACGCTGACCGTGGTCGGGCTGATCGACTCGCTGTTCGACGATCCGGTCGTCGAGGCCGACCAGAGCATCACGGCGGTCGCCGCGGACGCGGACCTGGCGAAGGTGCTCAACTGCGGGGTCGGCGAGCCGCTGCTCAGGGTCGACCGCGTGTATTCGACCGCCAGCGGTTCGCCGGTCGAGCTGGCGATCAGCTACTTCCTGCCGCGGCACTACACGTACCGGGTCCGGCTGCGCCGCACCGCGCGTTGAGATCGCCGCGTTCTGATCTTCGGCGCGACGAGACGGTAGGCGGACGTCCCGCCGAGATCCGGACAGCCCTCCTCAGACGCCCAGGTGCGCGCGGAGCAGATCCGCGGCACGGTCCCAGGAGATGTCGGCGGCCGTCACGGGCAGGCCGGCCAGGCAGTCGGCGACCTTGCTGTCGAAGGCGCCGTCGAGCGGCGGGTGCTGCGGCGACCCGGGCGGGTAGGTCAGCGTGGCGCGGTGGACCTCCGCGTCGGCGTGCACCTCGACCGCCACCTCGCCGGCGAGCAGGTGGTCCCCGCCGTCGGTCAGTTCGGTCTCGACGAGGTCGACCAGGCGCCGCGCCGGCGGCCGGCGTACCGCGTCGTCGGTGAACGCGGCGAAGCCGACGTGCTCGTCGAGCAGCGCGGCGGACACCGCGTACTCGAGACTGAACTTGGCCTGCAGGCCGGTGTCCGGCCGGTGGTGGATCAGCGGCTGGACGCTCGCCCGAGGCGTGCGCACGACGATGCGCCGGATCGCCGCCGGATCCGGCACGGCCGGGCGCAGGCTGGCCGCGGCGCCGATCGGGCGCTGCAACGCGTAGCAGCAGGGATGGAGCTTGACGGCGAGCCCTCCGGGCACGGTCGGCCCGTCGATGGTCAAGCGGTCCGGCGAGCCGCCCAGCAGTGCCAGCCAGTCGTCGACGGCCCGCGGGTCCGCGCCGGCGCCGGCGGCGGCCAGCCGCGCCGCCCGCACCCCGGCGTGGGTGGCGAAACCGACCTGCAGCGGCTTGCCGTCGGTGCCGAAGCTGCGCTGGACGCCCCCGGCGGCCGGCACCGCCAGTGCCATGGCCCGGGCGATGCCGTCGGCGTCCAGCCCCAGGGCGACCGCGGCCCCGGCCGCCGCCCCCAGGGCGCCGCAGGTCGTGGTCGCGTGCCAGCCTGCCGAGTAGTGCGGCCAGCCGAGGGCGATCCCGAGCCGGGCCATCACCCCGCGCCGGCCAGATAGGTCCGGGCACCGCCGCCGAGGGCGAGCGCGACCGGGACGCAGACGGTGCTGATGTGTGAGGTCGACGGCATGTGCAGGTCGTCGAAGTCGAGGATGTGGCAGGCGAACGCCCAGCGCGCCTCCTCCGGCAGGTCCGCGGTGATGCCGATGACCGGTTCCCGGTGCGCCGCCAGGCCGACGGCCACGGTGTCCACGAGGGACCGATCGGCCAGCGCCAACTCCTCGGCGCTCGGGTCCAGCGCCGCCGCCCAGCCGGCCAGGGCGTGCGCGGCACCGGACCGGGTCGTCGTCATCTCGCCGTGGCTCACGCCGGCGCCCCCGTCCCCTCCAGGCCCAGTTCGGCCAGGATCCGCTCGGTGTGCTCGCCCGGGGCCGGAATGGGTGCCATCACCGGTTCGTGACCGTCCATGGTGACCGGTGGCACCAGCGCCATGAGCGGGCCGACCGGGGACCCGACCTGCCGCCAGCGGTCGCGCGCCGCCAGCTGCTCGTGCTCCACCAGACCGGCCATGTCACGCAGCCGGGCGTTGGCGATCCCGGCATCCTCCAGGCGGTCGATGACCTCGGCGGCGGCCAGGTCCCGGAACACCCGGACGATCTCCGCGCGGAGCGCGCCGGAGTGGGCCACGCGCAGGCTGTTGGTGGCGAACCGCTCATCGGTGGCCAGCTCCGGCCGGCCGAGGATCTTCTCGCAGAAGACCACCCACTCCCGCTCGTTCTGGATGCCGAGGAACACCCGCTCGCCGCCGGCACAGTCGAAGGGCCCGTAGGGCGCGATGGCCGCGTGCGAGGCGCCGCTGCGCACGGGTGGCGTGCCGCCGTACCGGGCGTAGTACATGGGGAAACCCATCCACTCCGCCAGCGCCTCCAGCATGGAGATCTCCAGCGTGGCGCCTTCACCGGTGCGGCCCTTGCGGATCAGCGCGGTCAGCACGCCGGTGTAGGTGTACATCCCGGCGGCGATGTCGGCCACGGAGATGCCGACCTTGGCGGGGTCCTCCGGCGTGCCGGTGACGGACACGAGGCCGGCCTCGCACTGCACCAACAGGTCGTAGGCCTTCTTCTCGGTGTACGGCCCTCCGGCGCCGTAGCCGGAGATCGACGCGTGGACCAGTCCGGGGTGCCGGGCGCGCAGCTGCGCGGCGCCGAGCCCGAGCCGGTCGGCGGCCCCCGGGGCGAGGTTCTGCACGAACACGTCGGCCCGGTCGACCAGCGCATGGATCACGCGGCGCCCGTGCTCCGACTTCAGGTCCAGTCCGATGGATTCCTTGGAGCGGTTGAGCCAGACGAAGTGTGACGACATGCCGCGCACGGTCTCGTCGTACTGCCGGGCGAAGTCGCCCGAGCCGGGCCGCTCGACCTTGATCACCCTTGCGCCGAGGTCGGCCAGCTGCCGCGTGGCGAACGGCGCCGCCACGGCCTGCTCGAGCGAGACGACGGTGATGCCTTCCAGCGGGCCCATCACCGTGTCTTCCAGAGAGCGCCCGGCCGGCCCGTCGGAACCTTCATGTCGCCTCCATCGGACAAGCTAGGCATTTGTACGGCCATATTGCCCCGATGCGCCGACCCATGTCAACGCCGCCGCAGTCCTTCACCCGGCGCACGATCTTGCCGAAGCGCAGATCAGCGGCGGTGCCGGCATGCGCTCCAGAGCGTCCCGTCAAGCGTCTACGTTGCCGGGCCGGCGCCGGACCGCTGAATGGACGGCCGTGCCCAGCGGCGCTTGACCGCGCTGATGCGTGGTCGCCGGTCGTGCGTACCGGGAATCCACTGCACGTCGCGGAGGCCGGCCTGGCGGATCGCGGAGCGGTACTGCTCGTCGGTGAACAGCGTCAGGGTGTGCTCCTCGCTCCAGTGCCGGATGCCGGTGTCCGGCTCACCGAGCAGGTAGTGCATGGTCAGCGTCGACGTCGTGCCGGCGTGGTGGGACACGCACATCCTGGTGAGATGGCGCCGGCCGTCGGCGGCCGTGCCGGTGTCGACAGGTCCGGAGATCCATTGGCTCGGGGTGAACCATGGCTCAAGCACCAGGACGCCGCCGGGTTCCAGATGTGCGGCAAGGCAGGTCAGCGTCTGGTTGAGCTCCTGGACCGACCGCGCGTAGCCGATGGAGGAGAACAGGCAGGTGACCGCGCCGAACGTCCGGGTGAGCCGGAAGTCGCGCATGTCGCCGACGTGCACCGCGACCCCGTCGAGACGATCGACGGCGGCCTTGCGCATCGGTTCGGCGAGTTCCAGTCCCTCGACGTGCGCGAAGCTGTGGCGGAAGTGGGACAGGTGCAGTCCGGTGCCGCACGCGACGTCGAGGAGGCTGTCCGCCGCGGGGTTGCGCCGCCGGATCAGGTCGGTGATGTCGTAGGCCTCGCGTTGGTAGTCCTTGCCCGCGGCGACGGTGTAGATGAGTTCGTAGGCCGCGGCGAGATCCTGGTCGTGGGGCATGTGCGTCGTTCTTTCGTCGGCCGGCGGGCGCTGGTCATGGCGTAGCGGACGGCATGCGCGCCGCATCGGGTCTGCCGCGGGCGCGTTCCGGCGGTCCTGCGGTCGGCCGCCCGCGGCGTCCCGGGCGGCGCGGTGGTGCTGTCACCCATGGGTCCCTCCTCGCCGGTGCGGTGGCGCTGTACCGTACACGCCCTCGTTGCGGAGGCCGCGTGCGCGGGGTTCGCATCGTGACGGGCCGGGGCGGGCCGAGATCAGGTACAGCCGGTCGGCCATGGCCCGCAGCAGATCGGCGAGGGCGGTCCGATCGCCGCGCTGATGCAGCGCCTGCGCCGCGCGCGCCGCGGCGAGCAGCATCGGGCCGTCCGCACCCCACAGCGGTGCGTACCGTTCGATCCGCACGACGAACCCGCGCAGCTCACAGCCGGTGGCCGCCCCACGAATCGGCTCCTCGCCCACGGCCGGTAGCAGCCCGCCGGTCACGGTGAGGTAGGCGTCCCAGGCTGTCCGCTGCGCTGCCGGCATGCTGGCCCCCGACCTCCCAGGTGCGCGTCGTTGCCCCGGCGGGTCGGCCTGAACCTCATCCATCCGCGGGGATGCCAGCCGAGCGAGTTGAAGACTTTTTCAATTTATCACACCTTCATGACGGCGAGTAGCCGGCAGCCACGCAGAGGTGTGCAAATGCGCGGTGGCTACCCGGACGTCTCTTGCGAGTGCGCGCGCAGCTCGTCCAGCAGGCCGTCCCGATCACTGAGCACGGCGCCGAGGATCCTCCGCCCGATGGCGAGGAGCTCCGCCAGGTCGGGGGTGCTCAGCGCGTACATCACCAGGGGGCCCTCACGGTAGGAGGTGACGAACCCGGCGCGCCGGAGCACGGACAGCTGCTGGGAGAGGTTCGATGCCTCGACCTCGATCTCGTCCAGGAGGTCGCGGACCGGGCGTGGCCCGTCCTGCAGCAGCTCCAGCACGCGGATGCGCACGGGGTGGCCGAGCGTGCGAAACATCTCCGCTTTCGCCTGGTACAGCGGCACCGACATGCTGCGCCCACCTCCGCCCCGTGCCATGGCAGCAAGGCTATCAGCCGCTGGGGACGGGCAACGCCGTCGCAGGTGGACTCCACCGGCGGGGCGGATGCGCCCGGGGCGGTGCGGCATGACCATCGACTTGAAGACTTTATGAACTGATAAAGTCTGCGAAACGGCGGCGGCGTGGTCTTGACGGAGGTGGCGGGATGACGGTCCACGCAGAGGCTGTCCGTCGCGTCGCCACACGGGTGGCCGGCCTGTTGCCCCGGCGGTCGGACTGGACGGCGGCGCGCCGCGGCCCGCGGCGGGACCTGCTGGCGGGACTGACCGTCGCCGTGGTGGCGCTGCCACTGGCCCTGGCCTTCGGCGTCTCCTCCGGGCTCGGCGCCGGGGCCGGGCTCGTGACCGCTGTCGTCGCCGGTGCGGTGGCCGCCGTGTTCGGCGGTTCGAACCTGCAGGTGTCAGGGCCCACCGGGGCGATGACCGTGGTGCTGGTGCCGGTCGTCGCGGCCTTCGGGCCGGCCGGGGTGTTGATGGTCGGGGCGATGGCCGGCGCGATCCTGATCGCCCTGGCGGTGGCCCGGCTCGGGCGGTATGTGCGATACCTGCCGACCCCGGTGATCGAGGGGTTCACCGCCGGGATCGCCGTGGTGATCGCGCTCCAGCAGGTGCCCGCCGCGCTCGGCGTCGCCGACGCGCACGGCGCGAAGGTGTGGGCCGTCGCCGCCGACGCCGTGCTGCGCTTCGTCGCCGATCCCGCGCCGGCGCCGGTGCTGACGGCGCTCGGCGTCGCCGCCGCGATGCTGGCCGGGGGTCGGTGGCGCCCGCAGCTGCCGTGGTCGCTCATCGCGGTCGCCGCCGCGACCGTCCTCGCCGTGGCCCTGCACGCCGACATGGCCCGGATCGGCACGCTGCCCGCCGGCCTGCCCGCCCCGTCGCTGGACTTCCTCGACCCGCACGCCTTCGCCCGACTGCTGCCTTCCGCGCTGGCCGTGGCCGCACTCGCCGCGCTGGAGAGCCTGCTCTGCGCCACGGTCGCCGACGCCATGAGCGTCGACCAGCATCACGACCCCGACCGGGAGCTGTTCGGCCAGGGCCTGGCCAATCTCGTCAGCCCGGTCTTCGGCGGCATTCCGGCCACCGCGGCGATCGCGCGGACCGCCGTCAACGTCCGGGCCGGCGCCGGCTCGAGGCTCGCCGCCCTGACCCACGCCGCGGTCCTGGCCGCGATCATCTTCGTCGCCGCCCCGCTCGTCGCCGGCATTCCGCTGGCCGCCCTCGCCGGCGTCCTGCTCGCCACCACGGTCCGGATGGTCGAGGCCAGCGCGCTGCTGGCACTGGCCCGCTCGACCCGCGGCGACGCGGTCGTGCTCGCCCTCACCTTCACGGTCACCGTCGCCGTCGACCTCGTCGCCGCGGTCGTGGTCGGACTCGGCGCCGCCGTGGTGCTGGCACTGCGGGCCGTGGCCCGCAGCGTGCGGCTGGAACAGGTCCCGCTCGACACCACCGACCACAGCGACGAAGAACATCAGCTGCTGACCGAACACATCGTCGCGTACCGGCTCGACGGCCCGCTGTTCTTCGCCGCCGCCCACCATTTCCTGATCGAGCTGTCCGACGTCGCCGACGTCCGGGTGGTGATCCTGCGCATGTCACGGGTCACGACCGTCGACGCGACCGGCGCGCAGGTGCTGGGCGACGCCATCGCCCGGCTGCGCCGCCGTGGCATCACCGTGCTGCTGTCCGGCATCGCCCCGCACCACGACCAGGTGCTCACCGCCCTCGGCGTCGCCGACGAGCTGCCCCGCTTCCCCGACACCCCGGCCGCCATCGCGCGTGCCCGGGTGCACCTGCAAGAGCAGCACGCACACTCGCCCGCGGACCCCACGGGCGCGGTGGATCGTGCTGCCGACCCACTGGAGTCGCAGAATTGATAAACTCTGCAATTCATGAAGGCCTCAGATTGGGATCGGCCGCGTGACCCGGCCCGCTCGGCGGAGGACCTCGCATCGCTGTACACGCACGGGGCGGCCCGTCTCGCGGCCGCGATCGCCGCGCGGCCGGACACCGCCGCCGAGGTGACCGGCCGCCCCGACCGCATCGCGGTGATCAGCGACGGCAGCGCCCTGCCCGGCGTCGGCGACGTCGGGCCGGTCGCGGCACTGCCGCTGCTGGAGGCCAAGGCCGCCCTGTACGCCGGCATCGCTGACATCGACGCCGTGCCGATCTGCGTCAGCACCGGCGACGCCCCCAGCACCGACAGCCTGGTCGCCACCATCCGGGCGATCGCGCCCACGTTCGGGGCCATCGATCTCACCGGCTTCGCCGCACCCGGATGCCGGGACCTCGAGCGCCGGCTGCGGATCGCGCTCGACGTCCCGGTCTTCCACGACGAGCAGCACGCGACCCCGGTCGTGGTGCTGGCCGCGCTGCGCAACGCGCTGCGCGTCGCCGGCAAGGACCTGCGCACCGCCCGCATCGCCGTGCTGGGCGGGGGCGTGACCGGCGATGCGGTGACCCGGCTGCTGTTGTACGCCGGCGCCCGCGACGTGACCGTCTGCACCGGGCAGGCGATCGCCGGCCCCGATGTCGACGCGTTGCCGGAGCACGCCGCCTGGCCGGCGGACCGCACCAGCCCGCGACGACTGCACGGCGGCCCGGCACAGGCCGTCGCCGGCGCCGACGCCGTCATCGGCCTGGACACCGACGGGCAGCTGGACCGGCGGCTGGTGGACACGATGCAGGCGCCGCCGGTGGTGTTCGCGCTGGCCGGGCCGCTGCCCACGACTGGATCGACGGCGGTGACCGCTAGCTGTCACCCTGACCACCCGAACCAGGTCACCGGCCTGCCGGCCTTCCCCGGCATCGTCCGCGGGCTGCTCAACGCCCGTGCGCGGCGGATCACCACGACGATGCTCCTCGCCGCGGCCGACGTCCTCGCCGGTTGGGTCGGCGAGGACGTCCTCGGGCCGCACCGCCTGCTGCCCGACGCCTTCGATCCCCGGCTGGTCTCGACCGTGGCGGCCGCGGTCGCTGCCGTCGAGGCGTCACGCCGCCGCGCGCACCAGGCCGAGCCGACCGATCCACCGTTGGGACAGCGGAACTAGGATCGGCGACCCGCCGGGACCGGCTGGGGCTGCACGGGCGAACGGCCCCACGTGGCGTGCCGGGTGGCGGCGAGCAGCACGAGCAGCCCGAGGAAGCTGAGCGCCGCTCCGGCCCACAGCGTCGAGGTGTACCCGAGTCCGGCGCCGATGGTGACGCCGCCGACCCAGGCGCCGAGCGCGTTGCCGACGTTGAAGGCGGCGATGTTGGCTCCCGAGGCCAGGGTCGGCGCCTGCCCGGCGTACTGCATGATGCGCATCTGCAGGCCGGGGACGGTGGCGAAGCCGAACGCGCCCATGAGCGCGAGCGAGACGACGGTCAGCACCTGGTTGGACGCGGTGAGCGCGAAGAGGACCAGGACGGCGGTGAGCGCGGCGAGGACGACCGTCAGCGTCCTGGTCACGGACCGGTCGGCGGCCTTGCCGCCCAGGCTGTTGCCGATGAACAGGCCGGCGCCGAAGAGGACCAGCAGCCATGGCACGGTGCCGGCGGCGAACCCGCTGACCTTGGTGAGCGTGTACGCGATGTAGGTGAATGCACCGAACATGCCGCCGAAGCCGAGGACGGTGATCAGCAACGAGAACCAGACCTGCGGGTGTGCGAAGGCCCGAATCTCGTGGCGCAGGCTCACCGGTGCGGTGGCGGTGCTCGTGCCGGCCGGGACGAGGGTGGCCATGCCGATCAGCGCGACGACGCCGATGCCGGTGATGGCCCAGAAGGTGGAGCGCCAGCCGAGCTGCTGGCCCAGGAACGTGCCGAACGGGACGCCGAGGACGTTGGCGGCGGTCAGACCGGTGAACATCATGGCGATGGCGGCGGCCCGCCGGGCCGGCGCGACGAGACCGGCCGCGACGACGGCGCCGATGCCGAAGAACGCCCCGTGGGACAGGGCGGCGACGACGCGTCCGGCCATCATCACCGGGTAGGTGCCGGCCAGCGCGGACGTCAGGTTCCCGGCGATGAACAGCACCATGAGCCCGGTGAGCACATGTTTGCGGTTGAACCGCGTGACCGCGGCGGTCAGGCCGACCGCGCCGGCGGAGACCGCCAGGGCGTAGCTGGCGGACCCTCGCCGCGCTGCACGGCCTCATCGACGCGGCGCTGGAGAAGGCGCTGCAGACGGAGCACCAGCTGTCCGTCGTGGAGTACACGGTGCTCGACGCCCTCTCCCGCCAGGACGGCTGGCACATGCGCATGCAGCAGCTGGCCCGGGCGGCCGCGCTGTCCAGCAGCGCCACCACCCGCCTGGTCAACCGGCTGGAAGACCGCGGCCTGCTCACCCGCGTGCTGTGCCAGGACGACCGCCGCGGCATCTACACCGAGCTCACCGCCGCGGGCCGGGCCCTGTACGAGCAGGCCCGCCCCGCCCACGACGAAGTCCTCGCCACCACCCTGGCCGAGGCCGGACAACTGCCCGAGCTCGGGCCGCTGGTCGACGCCCTGCACCAGCTACCCGCCAGGTCCGCAGCCGCACCTTCACCGATGCCCGCCTGATCCCGCCCGCCTGATCCCGCCCGACGGAGTCCGGCACCGGACGCGACCGTGCAGGGCGATGGTCGTGGCCGCGGCGAACGGCTATGGTGACCGGCATGCGTGACGGGTGCGGCTTCGGCGGCATCGGCAGGCGCTCCGCCCTGTCGATGCTGGCGTTGGTGGCCGTGCTGCTGGTCGCGATCGAGGCCGCCCGGGACATCGGACTGTGCATCGTGTTCCGCTTGGCCCGGCGTGCGGTCCCGGGATGTGTTCCGGCATGGTCGGCGGACCGGGCACCGCCGCGGCGCGCGGTCACCGTCTGAAGCCGCCCGCCGCGCAGCGTCCGAGCGTGACGCCGCCCCGTGTGATCTGGAAGCACCATGCCCACGTTCCGTGATAGACCCTGTCCGCAGGCACCCCGTCCCCCCATGTCCCGTCGCCGATCGCGGTCGCCGCTCGCGCTACCGGCGCTGGGGTGATGGTCATGCCCACCCCGGGCGCGTACGCCGAACGCTGTCTCGCTCTCGACCTGGGAACGTCGACCGTCCGGCTGTGGACACCGGCGACCGGCACGGCGATCACCGCACCCGCGGTCCTTGCCCGGCTCGAGGGCGACCGGTTCGTCGCCGGGCAGGCCGCGCTCGCCTCGCCCGCCGACGGGAGCAGCGTGACGTGGCCGGTCCGCGGCGGAGTGGTGCGTGACTTCTTCGCCTGCGTGCAGATGCTGCGGCTGCTGGTCGCCGATCTCGGGCTGCCCTCGGATCCCACGTTGCGGGTGCTCGCCGGGGTACCGGCCACCGCCACCCCGCGCCAGCGGACCATGCTCGTCGCCGCGGCGCGCCAAGGCGTCGGGGGACGCGTGACCGCCGTGGAGGAACCCCTGGCGGCAGCGTTGGCCTGCCGGCCAGACGCCGCGGACACCGACGCCGATCTGGTCGTGGTGGACATCGGGGCGGGACGGACCGAGATCGCACGCATCGCCGACGGCAGTGTCGTGGCCGCGCATCATGTCGACGAGACCGGCCTGGTCGACCTCATCCCGGCGATCGCCGACTGCGTGCGACGCCTGCACCGTCCACGCGGCAGGCGGCACCGGTTGCTGCTCACCGGTGGTGGGGCCATGACGCCCGGAATCGCCGGCCAGCTGGCCGGCCTGACCGGCCGGTCGGTCACCATGCCGGCCGATCCGTCGCTGGCCACGCTCACCGGCCTGCGGCTGCTGCTCACCGGCTGACGGCACCGGAACCCGGACAGCTGTCCTCGCGCCGCAGCCGGCGACGCGAGCGTTCCCCAACACCTTCGGAGTTGTTCATGGACATCGAACGCATCTCGCTACCCGGCATCGGAACCTGCCGGACCTTCACCAGCGCGACCGGTCGCCGGGTGGGAGTCATCACCCACCACGCCAGTAGCCGCCGGGACCTCATCCACAGCAGCAGCGACGATCCCGACGCCAGTTGCAGCCTCGCCCTGAACCGCGACGAGGCGATCGCCCTGGCCGGCCTGCTCGGCATCTTCGACATCGTCAACACCGACGGCACCGGCGATCAGAACCCGGCGGCCGGCGCGCCGGCACGCTGACCGCGACCGGCGGTGTTCCGCCCGGCGGCCACACCGACCGGATCCCGGTCGGTGTGGCCGCCGGGCGGTGGTCAGCCCTGGCGCTGCCTCCCGGCAGGGCGCGCGGGAGCACCCCGAGCCGCTCGACCGGGACCGTCCTGCCGCACCTGTCGTACCGGCTACCGCAGCGGGTCGAACGGAGCCAGCTGCGGCGGGGCCTCACCCTTGAGGATCGTCTGGGCCATCAGCTGCCCGGTGACCGGGCCCAGTGCGACGCCCCACATCCCGTGGCCACCCGCCACGAACACCCGAGGAGCGGCGGTCGCCCCGACCAGTGGCAGGCCATCAGGGGTGCACGGGCGCGCACCGACCCATTCGTCGCGCCGGTCGTCGAGGTGCACCCCGTGCAGAAACGGCCGCACGGCATCCACGATGGCCGCGATCCGGCGCGGGTCCAGCGGATCGCCGGGGCGCCGGAACTCCATCATCCCGGCCACCCGCAGACGGCCGTCCAACGGCGTGCACGCCACGCGCTGCGCGGGAAAGTACAGCGGTCCACCCGGCAGCCGCTCCGCCGGCACACTGAAGCTGTAACCCCGCCCCGCCTGCACCGGCCGCCGCACCCCGAAACGCGCGGTCAACTCCCCCAACGCCGCCCCGGTGGCGACCACGACGGCGTCGTGCCGGTCCTGATGTCCGGACCGGCACACCACGCCGACGCCCCCGGGTTCCGTCCGCAGATCGAGGACATCGCAGCCCTCCACGACCTGCCCGCCACGCGTACGCACCGCCGCCGCGAGCGCATCGACGAACCGTGGCGGGTCCAGATACCGCTGTCCGTAGATCTGGACGGCGGCCTCGACGCGGTCGGTCAGCACCGGCTCGATGACCCGCGCCCGCAGGCCCGGCACCGGATGGAACCGCACGTCCTGACCGGCGGCGCGGATCTGCTCCAGCTCGGCCAGCAGCCCTCGCCGGTCGCGTTCGCGGGCATAGCAGGCCAGGAAGTTGGCCGCCTGGGTCGTCGTCGCGGCCACGCCTCCGGCCGTCAGCGCGTCGAACGCCTCCAGCGACCGCTCGTTGAGCGGTACATAGGCGGCCATGCCACGCCGCCATCGCCGCGCGGTGCTGTGTGCGGCGAACGATGTCAGGAACCGCAGCAGATGCCGGTCGGCGCGCAGCGGCACGTACACCGGCGACCGGGCGCTGAGCACCGCCCGCAGCCCGTAGCGCAGCACCGCCGGCTCGGGCAGCGGCGCCGCCAGCCCTGGCGTCAGCCAGCCCGCGTTGCCCCACGACGCGCCGGCACCGGCGTGGCGACGCTCGTACACCGTGACCTGGACACCGGCCTCCTGCAGGAACCACGCGGTGGACAGGCCGACGATGCCCGCTCCGATCACCGCCACCGTGTCCGGGGCGTGCCCCACGAGGCCGGGACCGTCGTGTCCGGTCGGCTGAGACGACATGCCGCTCCTCTCCACGATCCGGCGCCGGTGCCGTACCGAAGAATCCCCAGCATCCGCCAGCGGCCGGGCGGCATACACCACCAGCGGTCGGCAAACCTCGGGCCGGCGCGGTTGCCGGGCACCGGCAAACGTCGCCCCTGCTCGGCGGCACCACCGACGTCGATCTCGTCCTCAAGCTTGGTGGCATCGGCTTCACCGTGGCACGACGACCGGTCGAGTTCCGTAACAGCGTCGACGGCCCGACCCGGATGCTGCCGGAACACTTCGTCACCGCACGCTGCGACACCGGCGCCGGGCTCGGCGTCGTCGGCAGCAAGTACGAGGTGCTGCAGAACGAGGACGCATTCGCGTTCCTGCAGGACCTCGTCGACCGCCACGACGTGCTCTGGGAGTCGGCCGGGGCGTTGCGCGGCGGCCGGAAAGTCTTCATCTGCATGCGCCTGCCCAACACCATCACCGTCGACGCACCCGGAGTCGCGGACCAGATCATCCCGTTCATCGTGGTGCTGAACAGCCACGACAGGTCCAGCCAGTTCCAGGTCGTCGTCACACCGTGGCGGCCGGTGTGCGGCAACACCGAACGGTTCGCGTTGCGTGACGCACACGCCCGTCGGAGCGGTGCGTGCGCCGGGTGGGGAAGACCGTGTGACGCCCATTTCCGCCTCGGACTCCCGGGAAGCGAGCCGCACCTCGTTGAATGAGTCGTCCACCGAGATGATCGGCCGGCCGCTCATGACGACGTGAATGTGGTCGAAGATGCCGTGTTCGAACGAGTCGAACACGGTGATCGTCAAGAAGCAGGCGCCGAGCGGGTTGGGTGGGTCGGGTTTCTCGCGGGCGTCCGCCCATTCGGCGATCGTGTGCCCGGCGCCCCACTCGAACCGGGCTACCTCTCCCGGTCGCAGGAGGCGCTCTCTCCTCGCGGAGCTCTCCACGAACTGGGCCTCGTCATCGAGCCGCACCCGTGCGGTGGTCGCGCCTTCGTTGATCAGTACACCCCGGGTCTGGAACCACAGCAGCCCATTGCGCTCTCCGTTCCGTGCGAAGATCTGCGCCGGCGAGGCCGCTTCGGCCTGCGTCACAACATGATCGTCAAGCAGCCGCAGTTCGTTCCCATAGGGCTTCCGATCGCGCGTCGCATCGATCAGTGGGGGCCATTGCGGCGGCTCCAGCAGCGGCGACGACGACGGGAGCCCGCTCGTCCGTCCTGGCGCCTCCCGGACCGTCGTGGCGGCTTTCAGCATTTCCTGCGCGAGGACGACCTGCTCGTCGGCGGCTTTCGCCTGAGCCGCGTTGATCTCGACCTGCTTCTGCAACTCCGGCAACTGCTTGGCAGCGGTCCGGGCCGCACCGCGCCCCGAGCGGGCGGCCGAGGCGGCGGCAACCGCTGCGGCGACCGCAGCTATGGCTGCGATGATCGGAATCCACTCGGCCAACGTCAGACGACCGATGTTGGCTGCCAGCGCATCCCGAAAAGCCCGCACGGCCGCGACCTGCCCCGCTCGGGAAGGTATAGCGCCCTACGCCGAGGTGACGGCCGCGGCCCGCCGCGCTGGTTGTGGTCCGTGACGTGACTGCTGTGCGGGGTGAGGATGAGCCGTGGGGTGGTTGGCGCGGCCGGGGTCAGAGCGTGTTGCGGTACGGCGGCATGAACCGCAGGCGGGGCATCTGGTCGGCGAGCACGCCGCCGTCGACGACGAGATGGGTGCCGGTGATGTACCGGCCGGCGTCGGAGGCCAGCAGGAGCAGCGCGCCGACGCAGTCCTCCGGGCGCCCGTAGCCGCCGCGGAGCGGGATCCGCTCGGCCCACGCCGCCTCGAAGGCCGCGCGGTCGAACGGGAACTCGCCGTCGATCGGGGTGGCGATCATGCCGGGCGCGATCGTGTTCACGGTGATCCCATGCGGGCCCAGCTCGGCGGCGAGCGAGCGGGTGAGTAGCTCGACGGCGCCCTTCGAGGCGTTGTAGTGGGCCAGCCCGGCCTCGGCGACAAGGCCGTTCTTCGAGGAGATGTTCACGATCCGGCCGGAGACCCCGTCGGCGATCATGTGCTCGGCGACGCGCTGCGCGAGGAAGAACACGGCCTCGACGTTGACCCGCATGACCGCCCGCCAGCCGGCGACGGTGATCTCGTTGAAGTGCTCCAGCGCGGCCACCCCGGCGTTGTTGACCAGGATGTGCAGCGGGCCGTGGGCGCGGCGCAGCTCGTCTGCCCAGGGCGCGATCGCCTCGGTGTCGGCCAGGTCGAATGCGTGCGGGTGGCAGGCCCGGCCGGCGGCGGTGACGGCGGCGACGGTCGGTCCGAGATCCGCGCCGGGGCGGTCGACCGCGATGACGTCGGCCCCGGCGCCGGCCAGACCGGCGGCGAACGCGGCGCCGAGGCCCCGGGCGGCGCCGGTCACCAGGGCGGTCCGGCCGGTCAGGTCAAACGCGGTCACGACAGCCCCAGCAGGTCCAGCGACGGGCGGTGGATCAGCCGTTCGATCTGCTCGGGGTCGAGCGGGTCGAGCCCCGGGATGCCGGGGACCCGGCCGACCGCGCGCAGCCCCTCGACTGAGGCGTCGACGGTGGTGAACGGGTAGTCGCTGCCGAACAGCAGCTTGTCCCACACGCCGTAGTCCTGGACCAGCCGGAGGCTGTGCCAGAGCTGGAACGGCCGGTAGTGCAGCGCGGACACGTCGGCGTAGACGTGCGGGTGCTTGCGGATGACCGCGATGCACTCCCCTTCGTAGGGGTGGCCGAGGTGGGCGAGGACCATGCGCAGCTCGGGATGGCGGATCGCGACCTCGTCGAGGTGTACCGGCAGCGCGTACCGCAGCGGCGCCGCGGACACGAAGGTGGTCCCGGTGTGCACGAGCAGCGGCAGCCCGTGCCGGGCCGCGTAGGCGTACAGGTCGTCGTAGGCGGGGTCGGCGGGGTCGAACCCGGCGTACATCGGCATGAGCTTGATCCCGCGCAGCCCGAGGTCGGCGTGGCCGTGCTCCAGCTCGTCGCGCCAGCCGGGCTGGGTCGGGTCGAGGGCGAGGTAGCCGATGAGCCGGTCGGGCCGGGCGGCGACGTAGGCGGCGACGGCCGCGTCGTCGACCCACAGCCCGGATCGGCGGGCCTTGCCGCCGACGACGATCGTGCGGGTGTCGGGCGGCGCGGTGGCGGCGTACTCCGCCCAGCGCACGGTCAGGTCCACGTGACCGCCGTGGGCCCGGGAGGCCTCGGCGGCGAACGGGTCGCCGACGTGCTCTGGGCAGTCGAACAGGTGCGAGTGGACGTCGACGATCATCGGCGGTCCCGCTTCTCCCAGCCCTCGGCGAACATGTTCCAGAAGCCGTGGCTCGGCGGGTGCTCGGCGAAGACCTCGTCGTCGAGCTCGATGCCGAGTCCGGGCGCGGTCGGCAGCTCGATGTGCCCGCCGGTCATCGGCAGCGCGCCGCGCACCGCGTCGAACACGTAGTCCTCCAGCATGCCGTCGAACGTCTCCAGGATCTTGAAGTTTGGCATCCCGAGGACGGCGTGCACGGAGGCGGTGGTGCACAGCGGCGAGTTGGAGTTGTGCGGCGCGACGACCATCGCGTGCTGGTCGGCGATGGCGGCGAGCTTGCGGATCTCGGTGAAGCCGCCGGCCATCGACAGGTCGGGCTGGATGATGTCGACCGCCTCGGTGGCGAACAGCCGGGCGTACTCGTAGCGGTTGTGGAAGTGCTCGCCGCCGGAGATCGGCATCGCCGCCCGGGCCCGCAGCTCGGCGTAGCGCTCGATGTGGGTCCACGGCAGCGGCTCCTCGAACCAGCCGAGGTCGAACGGCGCCAGCTCGTGAACCAGCCGCACGGCGGTGTGCATGGCGAAGCGGGCGTGTCCCTCGACGAACAGCTCCACGTCGGGGCCGACCGCCTCGCGGACCGCGGCGACGATCGCCACCGACCTGTGCAGCTCCGTGCGGGACAGCTCGCCGAGCCCGGCGCCGAACGGGTCGAACTTGAGGGCGGTGTAGCCGCGGGCCACGGTGGCGACGGCCCGTTCGGCGAAGGCGGCGGGCTCGCGGTCGCCGGTGTACCAGCCGTTGGCGTAGACCCGGACCCGGTTGCGGCAGGCCCCGCCGGTCAGCCGGTAGGCCGGGACGCCGAGTGCTTTGCCCATCAGGTCGTACAGCGCCTGGTCGACGCCGGAGAGCACGATCCCGCCGACGTCACCGCCGCGCAGGAAGTCGCCCTGGTACAGCCTCAGCCAGATCTCCTCGACGTCGAACGGGTCGGCGCCGATGAGATGGCGGGCGGCCATCGCCTCGGCGAGCTGGCAGGTCTCGCGTCCCCGGTACGGATGGGTGATCTCGCCGACGCCGCTGAGCCCGGCGTCGGTGTGCACGCGCACGTAGGAGAAGTCGCGCCAGGCGGTGCCGAGGCTGAGCGTCTCGACGCGGGTGATCCGGCCGGCCGGCCCGACCGGGCGGGTGGTGTCGACGGTCAGCATCGGCTCACCCGTTCCCCACGGCGCCACCCATGGTGGCGGTGCCGGCCAGCTCGGTGACGCCGCCCGCGGCGAGCGTGTCGCGGACCGCCGACCGGGTGGCCTCCAGGAGGTGGTCGACGTCGGCGTCGGTGTGCGCGTAGGAGACGTGGTTGCGCTTGAGGTTGAGCGGCAGTTCGAAGACGCCGTGCTCGGGCATCCGGCGCCGGTAGCCGATGAACATGCCCGCATCGTTGCGCAACAGGTCGTCGTATGTGCGGGGAACCGGCCCGTCCATGAAGTAGCTGACAAAGACCGACCCGTGGCCGGTGACCACGGCGGGCACGCCGAGGTCGGCGAAGACCTCGGCGAGGCCGGCGCGGATCCGCTCGCCGAGCCGGTACACGTGCTGGTGGACCGGCTCGGTGCGTAGCTTGCCGAGGGTGGCGAGCGCGGCGGCGACCACGGCCGGGTGGCCGTTGTAGGTGCCGGCGAAGAACGCCGGCGCGCCGGGGCGGGTGCTGAACAGGTCCATCAGGTCGGCCCGGCCGCCCAGCGCGCCGATCGGGTAGCCGTTGCCGAGGGCCTTGCCGAGCGTGGTCAGGTCTGGGGTGACGCCGCTGATGCGCTGCCAGCCGCCGAGGTCGTGCCGGAAGCCGGTGATCACCTCGTCGAAGACGAGGACGCTGCCGGCGCGCGTGCACTCGTCGCGCAGCGCCTGCAGGAACTCCGGATCGGGCAGCAGGCAGCCGACGTTGTGCGGCACCGGCTCGACGATGACCGCGGCGATCTGCTCGCCGTGCTCGGCGAAGGCCGCGCGCACGGCCGGCGCGTCGTTGAAGCGCAGCACGAGGGTGGCGTCGAGGACCTCGGGCAGGATGCCGGTCGAGATCGGGTCCTGCACGCCGACCCGGTCGGGAGCGGAGATGACGTTGAGGCTGACCGCGTCGTGCCAGCCGTGATAGCAGCCCTGGAACTTCACCACGAGGCGCCGGCCGGTGGCGGCGCGGGCGACCCGCAGCGCGTGGAATGTCGCCTCGCTGCCGGTGCTGGTGAGCAGTACCTGCTCGATGCTGGGCACCAGCTCGGCGAGGGTCTCGGCGAGCTGGACCTCGCCGTCGGTGACGGCCACGCCGCACAGGTCGAGGCGCCGGCCGGCCTCGGTGACGGCGGCGTTGACGTCAGGGTCGTTGTGGCCGAGCAAGGGCGGCCCGAAGGCCGCGTGATAGTCGGTGTACTCGCGGCCGTCGGTGTCCCAGAAACGCGCACCCGCGGCCCGGGCGATCACCAGCTCGGTGAGCCCGGGGATGCTGCGCTGCCCGCTGTTGACGCCGCCGGGGATGACCCGGCGGGCGCGCTCGGCGAGCGTGGTGCCGGATGGGGCCGATCGTGGCTTCACACCTAACTCCTCATCGGTGCGGTGCCATGGCCCAGCCCGGTCATGGCGCCGCGATGTCTTCCGCCGCATGAGACTTTCTGAACACTGTTCGGTACTGCCAAACAGTGTTCAGCATCCTAAGCACGCCTGATCGATGGGGTCAACACGACGGGGGGGCGCGGTTTTCGAACAGCTTTGTTACGCTGTTCGGCCTGGGCGAACAGCAGCGCGCGAAATGAGGACCATGAGCACCGACGAATCCGACAACGCCAGATACCTGGTCCGCAGCGTCAGCCGCGCGGCCGAGGTGCTGGAGGCGCTCTCCGCCGCCGCCCCCGGTCGCGGGCTGAGCGTCACCGAGGTGGCCCAGGCGTGCGGCCTGTCCAAGAGCACCGTCTTCGCCACCCTCTACACGCTGGGCCAGCACGGGCTGGCGGCGGCCGACGGCGAGGGGCTGAACCGGCGCTACCGGCTCGGCATGGCCCTCGCCCGGCTCGGCGTGCGGGCCCAGGAGCAGCTCTCGCTGCGCGACATCGCCCGCCCGGTGCTGAACACCCTGACCGTGCAGACCGGGCTCAGCTCCCGGCTCGCCGTGCCCGAGGGCGCCCACGCGGTCGTCATCGACCAGGTCAGCAACGGCGAGCGGATCCAGCTCGACCTGCGGATGGGCACCCGCGAGCTGCCGCACTGCACCGGCCTGGGCAAGGCGCTGCTGGCCGAGATGAGCCCCGCGCAGGTCGCCGAGCTCATCGGCCGGGTCGGGCTGCCGAAACGCACCGACCACACGATCACCGACCTCGACTCGCTCCAGGCGCACCTGGACGAGGTCCGCACCGCCGGCTACGCCCTGGACGACGAGGAGGACGCCGACGGCGTGTTCTGCATCGGCAGCGCGCTGCGCGACCACACCGGCGGCTGCTGCGGCGCGATCAGCGTGACCGGCCTCAAGCTCGGCCTGCCCGCCTGGCGCTACCAGGAGGTGGGCCGGCAGGTGCGGCAGGCCGCCGACGAGATCTCGGCCCGCCTCGGCCACGTCGATCACCGCGACAACGCTTGACACCGAGTTCACGGGCTGTTTAAAGTCCCCGCCAACGTCACGACCAAGGTCGTGACCCTCTCGGGCGAACTAGCTGACTCCCGACGCGCCGCAGCCCCGGTGCCGGGACGTTCCGGTCAGCAGCTCCGCCGCCTGCGCGCCTCGCGCGTTTGCCCGACCTTCACCCCCAAAGAACCGCACCGCTGTGCGGCGGCGTCGCCGCACAGCTGGACCGCGAAGGTTGAGGCTTTCCATGGGTCAACCCGGCTCGCCCCCACCCGACCACGTCACGCCCGAGGACCGGATCCTCGCGGTGGACACGGTCGCCGCCCTCAACGCCATCCACCCGGCCCTGCTGACCGCCCGCACCATGGTCCGCGTCGCCGGCTACCACACTCCCGGCGACGGCGGCGGCACGCTGCTGCGCTGGGACCCGGCCAGCGCGGCCGCCGGCAACGGCGGCACCGTCCACAGTCCTTACGGCCGCCCGGCCGGCCGCTGGCTGGCCGTGCACGCGGGCGTCGGCGACTTCCGGATGTTCGGCGTCTTCGGCCGCGAAACGCCGGCCGACGACGCCCTCGACGCCATGGTCGGCGATCCGTCGATCCAGCGCGTCGAGGCCCACACCGACCTGAGATTCGTCAAGCGGCACACGTTCGGCCGCAGCGACATCGAGCTCGACTTCGGCGGCCACACCGTCCACACGGACGGCATCGAGCGCAACACCCACGACAACCCGTTCGGCGCGGTGCTGTACTTCCGCGGCACGCCGACCGGTGCCCCCGTCGTCCACACGCTCACCGAGACCGTGCCGGAGCTGTCCGACGTGTTCCAGGTGCCCGACGCGAAGCAGTTCGCGGTCGGCCAGTGGTGGACCGCGACCAGCAACCCGCTCACCGGCGCAGACGAGCGCGAGCTGCAGAAGATGGTGCAGGTCACCCAGATCGTCGACGCCACCCACATCCGGGTCGGCTACCTCAACGGCTGGCAGCTCGACCCCGGGCGTACGGTCACCTGGCAGCGGGTCGAGCCGGTCCGCCGGGCGCACGTGCGCAACATGGTCTTCCTCGGGTTCGTCGCGTTCACCGGCGAGTACCCGGGGTCCGGCCCGGACGACCGGGAGTACAGCGGCTCCCACCCGGTCGCCTACGAGTACGCGGTGCGCTGCGACGTCGAGGGCATCCACGCCACCGGAACCTGGTGGCCGGTCATCATGCGCCGCTGGTGCACCCACTTCACCACCGCGAACTGCACCCTGAAGAACCCGCCGACGGTCATGTACGGCGGGGCCGGCTACCTCACGCAGCAGATCTACTGCCTTTACGGCCACGTCGTCGACTGCCGCAGCTCCAACGCCCGGCACCTCAACGACCTCACCGCCTCGGCGTACTGCACCGTGGAAAACTGCCACGGCGACGGCGACGACGCCGGCGGCAACCCGTTCACCACCCATGGGCAGTACGAGCACGACCTCGTCTTCACCGGCAACTCCGGCCTCATGGACATCGCCAACAGCGGCGGGCAGTGGGGCATCAGCGCCAAGCGGATCACGATCCGCCGGCACGTCTGCTCCTGGTTCGTCGCCGGCACCAAGATCACCGACCTGACCCTGGAGGACGTGCGGGTCATCGCCCGCTCCACGTTCGATCCGGCCGGCACGCTCCAGGTCAACGCCGACGGCATCCAGATGCGCGGCTGCTCGGCCCGCACACTGAGCATCGCCCAGCGCTCGGCCCGATCCCGCCGGCCCAACATCATCGCCGACTGCGAGTTCGACCAGCCCGCCGGCACCGTCGTCCACCAGACGCCGGTCAGCAACCCGGTGCACTTCGTCCGGACCACGTTCCGCGGCCTGGACGGCGCGATCCTGCGCGGCGCCGGCCCGGTGCACTTCACCGACTGCAGGCTCACCGGCTCGCCCGGCGCGGCGCCGCTGCAGATCGGCGCCGCCGAGGTCGTCGTGCACGGCGGGACCCTGACCGACACCGGCATCGAGCTGTCGGCCGTGCGGGACCAGCGCCTGGTCGTCGGCGGCGGCGCGACCGTCACCGGCACCAACGCCCGCGGCGCGCTGCTGTCGCGGGCCGCCGGCACCGGGCAGGTTCGCATCGAGCTCGGCGACTACCGCAGCACCGCCGCGGGCGCGGCCACCGCGCACGTCCGCGTCGAAACCGGCGTCAACCGGTACCGGGCCGTCGGCGCCCGCTTCACCGGAGGCCGCCTCGTGCTCGCCGAGGCGGGCTTCGGCGGTACCTCCACGCTGCTGCACGCCGGATGCGTCGAGGACGGGGTCGGCCGCGAGCTGCCCGCCGACTCCGCCCGGATCGTCACCACCGACAACCTCACCGTCTGACCGGCAGGAGACCCTTCCGATGGATCGCTCCGAATCGACGACCCGCCGCGCGCTGCTGCGCGCCTCCGGGCTCGGCGGCCTGGCCCTCGCCGGCACCGCCCTCGCGCTCTCCCCAGCCTCGGCGGCTCACGCCACCCCCTACTCGCCGGGCGACGACGCCGACCGGCTCAGCCCGATGCGCGACGCCGTCTTCCACGTCGGCTCCGTCGCGGCGCTGCTCGCCCTGCAGTACCGCGCCCTCGTCCCCGGCCAGCTCGTGCACGTCGACGGCCACCTCGCGGCCGGCGACGGCGGCGCCCGGCTGATGCGCTGGGACCCGGCGAGCAGCGCGCCGGCCAACGGCGGCACCGTGCTCGACCCGCAGCGCGACCGGCCCGGCCCGGGCCGCTGGCTGCAGGTCCACGACGGCGTCGTCGAGTTCCGGCACTTCGGCATTTTCGACGCGAAGACACCGGCCGACGCCGCGCTCGACGCGATGGTCGGCGACCCGTCGATCCACCGCATCGAGGCGCACACCGACCTGCACTTCGTGAAGCGCCACCGGTTCACCCGCAGCGACCTGGTGCTCGACTTCGGCGGGAACACCATGTCGACCGACGGGATCGAGGACGCCGGTCGCGACGACCCGTTCGCCGCCGTACTGTTCTTCCGCGGCACGGTCACCGACCACGTCCACACCCACACCCTCACCGAGGCCGTGCTGGAGGGCTGGGACTCCTTCCAGGTCGGCGACTCCGCCGCGTTCGCGGTCGGTCAGTGGTACGCGGTCGAGGTCAACAAACTCGCCGGTGCATGGGAACGCGAGCTGCAGAAGCTCGTGCAGGTCACTCAGATCATCGACGGCACGCACATCCGGATCGGCTACAAGAACGGCTGGGAGCTCGCCGCCGGCCGGACGCTGACCTGGACGCGGGTCGAGCCGGTCAGCCGGGTCCATGTGCGCAACCTGGTCTTCACCGGCAACGGCGGCGACCAGTACACCGGATCGCACCCGATCGCCTACGAGTACGCCGTGCACTGCGACGTCGCCGACGTCGACGCCACCGGCTCGTTCTGGCCGGTCATCATGCGCCGCTGGTGCACCCACTTCCACACCGCCCGGTGCACGCTGAAGAACCCGACCTCGGTCACCTGGGGCGGCGCCGGCTACCTCACCCAGCAGATCTACTGCCTGTACGGGCACGTCGAGGACTGCCGCACGTCCAACGCCAGGCACCTCAACGACTGGACGGCCTCCGCCTACGGCTACGTCACCAACTGTCATGGCGACGGCGACGACCAGGGCCCGTTCGTCACCCACGGCCAGTACGAACACGACCTCGTCTACACCGGCAACTCCGGGCTGATGACGTTCGCCAACTCCGGCGCCGCGTGGGGCTCGGCGGCCAAGCGGATCACCGTGCGCAAGCACGTCTGCTCGTGGTTCGTGGCCCGGGTGAAGGTCACCGACCTGACCCTCGAGGACGTCCAGGTGATCCGCAAGGCCGGCCTCGCCGGCTCCGGCATGCTGTGGGTCAACGCCGACGGCGTCCAGCTGCGCGGCTGCTCGGCCGACGACACGCTGATCATCTCGCAGCAGTCGAGCCGCTCCGGGCGACCGAACGTCATCGAGGGCTGCGCGTTCCGGCTCGCCACCCCCGGCACGGAGGTGGTGCAGGCCAGCGTCACCGCGCCGGTACACCTGGTGCGCACGAGCATCACCGGCCTCGACGGGCACGCGTTCAACGGGCCGGGACCGCTGTACCTCACCGGCACGACGCTGACCGGCGCGGCCACCGCCGCTCCGATCGCCGTCAAGTCGGCCGACGTCCGCGTCGACGGCGGCACGCTCACCGACACCGGGATCCGGCTCGCCGGCGCCGCCGACCAGCGCATCAGCGTCGGTGGCGGCGCGGTGCTCAGCGGTACCAACGCGGCCAAGGCCTTCCTGTCCCGCGCCGCGGCGACCGGCGCCGTCACCTGGGACCTCGGCGCCTACGTGAGCACCGCCGCCGACGGCGACACCGCCCACGTCGCCGTCGAGTCCGGCCGCAACCGGTACTCGGCCGTCGGTGCCCTGTTCACCAGTGGCCGGCTGCGGCTGGCCGACGCGGGCTTCGGCGACGGCTCCTCCCTGCTGCACACCGCGTGCCTCGAGGAGGGCGTCGCCCGGGCGCTGCCGCCGGCCGGGCCGCAGGTCCGCGACACGGGCAACCTCAGCGTCTGACCACTGACCGGCAAGGAGAAGACGACGTGGAGCAGCAGGTGACGGTGGCGCTGGTGGGCGCCGGGAACCGGGGCCAGACGTACGCGCGCTGGGTGGCCGAGCACCCGGAGCGGGCGCGGCTGGTCGCGGTCGCCGACCCGCGCCCGCACCAGCGCGGCCTCGTCGTGGCCGACAACCCTGGCGCCGCCCAGTACACCGGCTGGGAGGAGTTGCTCGGCGCCGGGGTCGAGGCCGACGCGGTGATGATCGCCACCCAGGACCGCATGCACGTGGCGCCGGCCGTGGCGTTCGCACGGGCCGGCCACCACCTGCTGGTGGAGAAGCCGCTCGCGCCGACCGAGGCGGAGTGCCGCGAGATCGTCGACGCGGTCCGCGCCAGCGGCGTGCTGTTCGCGGTCTGCCACGTGCTGCGGTACACCCCCTACACCGACCTGGTGAAGCGGGTCGTCGACAGCGGCGTGCTCGGCGAGATCGTCAGCGTCCAGCACCTGGAGCCGGTCGGCTGGTGGCACTACGCCCACTCGTACGTGCGGGGACCGTGGCGGCGGGAGGACCTCGCGGCGCCGATGCTGCTGGCGAAGTCCAGCCACGACCTCGACTGGATCAGCTACGTCACCGGCCGGCGCATCGAGCAGGTCGCCAGCTTCGGCGGCCTGCGCCACTTCCGGCCCGACCAGCGCCCGGCCGGAGCCACTGAGCGGTGCCTCGACTGCCCGGTCGAGGCCGCCTGTCCTTACTCGGCGCCGAAGCTGTACCTGCCGTGGCTGCGCGAGCGGGGAGCGGTGTGGCCGGTCAGCGTCGTCACCGACGGCACCGACGAGGCCGCGCTCCTCGACGCGCTGCGGACCGGGCCCTACGGGCGCTGCGTGTACAGCGGCGACAACGACGTCGTCGACCACCAGGTCGTGGCCATGGAGCTGACCGGCGGCGTCACCGCCACGTTCACCATGACCGCGTTCACCGAGCAGACCCACCGTCAGACCCAGCTGTTCGGCACCCACGGCATGCTCTCCGGCGACGGCGAGCGGGTCCGGGTGCACGACTTCCGCACCGACCGGATCGAGGTCCTGGAGACCGGCCCGGTCGGCGGGTCCACCGCCGCCGACGACCACGGCGGCGGTGACAGCGGCCTGATGGACGCCTTCATCCGCGCCGTCGCCACCGGCGACCGAAGCCACATCCGGTCCGGACTGGACCAGTCGCTCGCCAGTCACCTCGCGGTCTTCGCCGCCGAGACGGCCCGGCACACCGGCACGGTCGTGACCGTGCCCGCGCAGTGAACCATCACTCACGAGAGGAAACATTGATGCGAGTTCGCAGGTTCGCGCCGGTCGCGGTCGCCGCGCTGGTGGCCGGGCTGCTCGCCGCGTGCGGCGGCGGGTCCGGCGACAGCGGCGGCGGGTCCGACGAGAAGGCGTCGGTCACGATGTGGATCTACCCGGTCATCCCCGACCAGGCGGCCCACACCGCCTTCTGGAACGAGCAGGTCACCGCGTTCAAGACCAGCCACCCGAACATCGACGTGAAGGTCGAGATCTTCCCGTGGGCGAAGCGGGAGGAGTCCCTGACCACCGCGATCGCCGGCGGCAAGGGTCCCGACGTCGTCTACCTGATCCCCGACCAGCTCGGCAAGTTCAACAAGATGATCGAGCCGCTGGACAGCTACCTGCCGCCCGACGCCAAGGCCGACTACCTCGACAACGTCAAGGCCGCCGTCACCCTCGACGGCAAGATGCTCGGCGCGCCGATCCTGACCAGCAGCAACCCGCTGATGTGCAACGCCAAGGTGTTCGCCGAGGCTGGCATCACCGACTACCCGGAGACCTGGGACGACCTGCTCGCCCTGGCCCCGCAGTTCAAGGCCAAGGGCTTCGACGTCACCAACTACTACGCCGACCCGGCCGCCACCCTGAACCAGTCGTTCTACCCGCTGCTGTGGCAGGCCGGCGGCGACGTGTTCAGCAAGGACGGCAAGAAGGTCGCGTTCGACGGCCCCGAGGGCGTCAAGGCCCTGACCTTCCTCAAGCAGCTCGCCGACGGCGGCTACGTGCAGAAGGACCTGCTCACCAGCATCCCGGCCTTCGAGCAGACCAACGTCGCCAAGAACAAGGTCGCCTGCACCTGGCAGCACGTGCCGGCCGACGTCAAGACGTTCTGGGGCGCGGACAACATCAAGATCTTCCCGCCACTGAAGGACGCCAAGAGCGTCGGCTACGGCACCGTCGGCAGCCTCGCCATGCTCAAGGGCAGCTCGGCGAAGAAGGCCGCCGGCGAGTGGATCACGTTCGCCAGCCAGCCGTCGGTCACCTCGGCCTACGAGACGAAGAGCGGCTACTTCCCGGCGAAGAAGTCGGCCGGCACGCTCTACGCGTCGGACCCGATCAACAGCGCGATGGAGAAGACCCTCGCCAGCACCACGGTCGGCGCGTTGAACGAGAAGAGCCGCGAGGTGATGGGCGTGCTCGCGCCCGAGATCCAGGCGGCGCTGATCGGCAAGAAGACCCCCGAGAAGGCGCTCGCCGACGCGGCCAAGGCCGCCAACGCGCTGCTCTGACCCTTGGCCCGGCCCGCCGCGGCACCCTCGCGGCGGGCCGGCTCCCTTGCTTACGGAAAGGACGGCGGATGGCCGAAACAGCACAGGTGGCCGAAATAGCACAGGTGCCGGCCCGGCGGACCCGGCGGGTGATGGCCCGGCGCGAGGCCCGGTGGGGCCTGCTCTTCGTCCTTCCCGCGTTCCTGCTGTTCCTGGTGTTCCGGTTCGGCCCGGCGATCGCGGGGCTGGTGCTCGGGTTCATGGAGTACTCCATCGGCGCCGACGCCGAGTGGACCGGGCTGGACAACGCCCGCCGCCTCGCCGACGACCCGGTGTTCTGGCAGGCGCTGCGGGTCACCGTCGTCTACACCCTGCTGTACGTGCCGGTGACCGTCGCCGTCTCGGTCGGGCTGGCCCTGCTGGTCCGGCGCGGCTTCCGCGGCGTCGGCTTCTTCCGTTCGGTGTTCTTCCTGCCGGTCGTCACCAGCCTCGTGCTCGTGGCCACGATCTTCGCGTGGGTCTTCTCCAGCGACGGCCCGTGGTCGCGGATCCTCGGCTGGTTCGGGCTGCCCGACGACTCGTGGCTCGCCTCCACCACGCTGGTCCTGCCGGCGCTCGCCCTCGTCGGCGTCTGGTCGCACTTCGGCTACGGCATGCTCATCGTCCTGGCCCGGTTGCAGGACCTGCCGCGCGAGCAGGAGGAGGCGGCACTCACCGACGGCGCCGGGCCGTGGCAGCGGTTCCGCTGGATCGTCCTGCCGCAGCTGCGCCCGGTGCTGTTCTTTCTGCTGGTGATCGAGACGACCGCCTCGTTCCAGGTCTTTGACCTCGTCTACGCGATGACCGGCGGCGGCCCGGCCCGAGCCAGCTACACCCTCGTCATGGCCCTGTACGAGCAGGGCTTCAAGTACTTCGACCTCGGCTACGCGAGTGCCATCGGCGTCGCGTTGTTCGTGCTCACGCTCTTCGTCGCGCTGATCCAGCGGCTGGCCCTCGGGAGGGACAAGTGACCGTCACGACCGCGCCCCGTCGGCCCCGTCGACCCCGCGCCTACCGCGCCCTGCAGCCCGGCCCGGCCGGCAAGGTGCTGCGCACCGTGCTGCTGGCCGTGGCGAGCGTCGTCACGCTGTTCCCCTTCTACGCGATGGTGGTCCTGAGCCTCAAACCGGCGGCGGCCGTCGAGTTCCCGGGCAGCCTGCTGCCGTGGCCGATCGACACCGGCGCCTACGGCAAGGTCCTGGAGGCCCAGAGCATCCTGCGCTGGCTGCTGAACACCGCGATCTACTCGGTCGTCAGCGTCGTGCTGGTGCTGCTGCTCGCCGCGATGGCCGGCTACGCGTTCGCGAAGAAACGCTTCCCCGGCCGGGAGACGATGTTCTGGTCCTTCCTGGCGATGGTTATGGTGCCGTACCACGTGACGCTCATCCCGACGTTCATCCTCATCGCGAAGGCCGGCGGCGTCGACACCTACTGGGGCCTGATCCTGCCCACCCTCGCCAACGCCCAGGCCGTGTTCCTGATGCGCCAGTTCATCCAGGGCCTGCCGGATGAGCTGTTCGAGGCGGCCCGCATCGACGGTGCGTCGGAGTGGCGGATGTTCACCCGGATCGTGTTGCCGTTGTGCAAGCCGATCCTCGCCACGCTGGGCGTGTTCGTCTTCCTGTGGCACTGGAACGACCTGCTCTGGCCGCTGATCATCGGGCAGAGCGGGGACATGCGCACGCTCACCGTCGGCATCGCCTCGCTCCAGCAGGAACAGGTGCCGCTCAACGTCATGCTCGCCGGCTCGGTGATCGCGTTCGTGCCCATCTTCGCCGCCTACCTCGTCGGCCAGCGGTACTTCACCGAGGGCGTCACGATGTCCGGAATCAAAGGTTGACATCCTTCCCCTCCCTAAAGGGAGGGGATTCCCTGGGTCGCCCCAGGGGTTCCTGCTTCACCGCCGGCCGCCCCGTCCGGGAGGACTCCCGTTGAGGTCTTACACCAGCTCCACAGGCAGACACCGCCAGCCCGGCGGCCAGAATGTTGCGTGCCGCGTTCACGTCACGGTCGTGGGTGGCGCCGCACCGGCACGTCCACGACCGCACGTTGAGCGGCATCTTCTCGTTCAGTGCGCCGCAGGCCGAGCACAGCTTGGAGGACGGGTACCAGCGGTCGACCGCGATCACCTCGCGGCCGTACCAGGTGGCCTTGTACTCCAGCATGGTGCGGAACTGCCGCCATGCCGCGTCCGAGATGGCTCGGGCCAGCGTGTGGTTGCGGACCATGTTGCGGACGGTCAGGTCCTCGATCACGATCGTTTGGTTGTCACGAACGAGTCGAGTGCTCACCTTGTGCAGATGGTCGCGGCGCCGGTCGGTGATCCGGGCGTAGGCGCAGGCGACTTTGACCCGGGCCTTCGCCCGGTTGTTCGAGCCCTGCTCCTTGCGGGCCAGGTTCCGCTGCGCGCGGGCCAGCCGCGCCCGGTCGGCACGCTCGTACCGCGGATTCACAACCTTCTCCCCGGTGGAGAGGGTGAGCAGGCTGTCCAAGCCGGCGTCGATCCCGACAGCAGCGTTCACCGCCGCAGCGTCGGGGATCACATCGTCGCAGAGCAGGGACACGAACCAGCGCCCGGCCGCGTCCTGCGACACGGTCACCGTCGACGGGGACACCCCCTCGGGCAGCGGCCGGGACCACACGATGTCCAGCGGCTCGGCCATCTTCGCCAGGGTGAGCTTGTCGTCGCGGAATCGGAACGCGCTGGTGGTGTACTCCGCCGATTTCCGGGACTTCTTCTTGCTCTTGAAGCTGGGGTAGCGGGCGCGTCCAGCGAAGAAGTTCGCGAACCCGGCTTGCAGGTGTCGCAGGGCCTGTTGCAGCGGCACGGACGAGACGTCGTTGAGGAACGCGAGTTCCTCGGTCTTCTTCCACGCGGTCAGCATCGCCGAGGTGGCGTTGTAGTTGACCCGCTCCTGCCGCAGCGTCCACGCCTCGGTGCGGGCGGACAACGCAAGGTTGTAGACCTTCCGGACACACCCGAACGTCCGCGCCAGCTCAGCGGCCTGCGCGCCGGTCGGGTAGAAGCGGTATTTGAACGCCCGCTTCACAGTCCTGGACATTGCCTCACACGTTAGCCCAGACATTTGTGAGCCTCGCGGTGACACCCGGGCAGACGCCGATCCGCCTTGGTGGCGAATCAGCTTTTCCTGTCCTGCTCCGCAGAATTCCGTTTCCTCCCCCGCCTGAAGGCGGGGGTTTCCACAGAAGGAATCCGATGGGACCCGTGTTCAGCAGCGAAACCGAACTGGAGGACCGGCTCGCCCGGCCGTCGCCGGCGCTCGTCGCCGACCTCGCCGAGGGCGCCGGCGACCTCGTCGTCCTCGGCGCCGGCGGCAAGATGGGCCCGTCGCTGTGCCGCCTGGCCCGCCGCGGCCTCGACGCGGCCGGGCGCACCGGCGACCGGGTGTACGCCGTGTCGCGCTGGTCCGACGAGAAGGCCGCCGCGGCGCTGGCCGCCGACGGCGTCGAACCGGTGCCGTTCGACCTGCTCGGCGACCGCGACCTGCGGGAGCTGCCCGACGCGACCGACGTGGTGTTCATGGTCGGCGCGAAGTTCGGCACCTCGGCCGCCCCCTACCTGGCCTGGGTCGTCAACGCGGTGCTGCCTGCCGCCGTCGCCCGCCGCTACGCCGGCGCCCGGATCGCGGCGTTCTCCACCGGCAACGTCTACCCGCTCGTGCCGCTCGCCTCCGGCGGCTGCGTCGAGGACGACCCGACCGGCCCGGTCGGCGACTACGCGATGAGCTGCCTCGGCCGGGAGCAGGTGTTCGCCCACGCCGCCGCCACGAGGGGCACCCCGGTGACGGTCCTGCGGCTCAACTACGCGGTCGACCTGCGCTACGGGGTGCTCGCCGACGTCGGCCAGGCCGTCCTCGCCGGCACGCCGATCGACGTCACCACCGGCCACGTCAACGTGGTCTGGCAGGGCTACGCCAACGAGGTCGCCCTGCGCTCCTTGCGCCACGCCAGCACCGGCGTGTTCACCCTCAACGTGACCGGCCCGGAGACCGCCCCGGTGCGCCGCCTCGCCGCCAGGTTCGGCGAACGGCTCGGCCGGCCGGTGACCATCACCGGCACCGAGGTCCCCGCCGTGCTGCTCAACGACGCCACACGCTGCCACGCACTGTTCGGCTATCCGGACGTGCCGCTCGGCACCCTCGTCGACTGGCAGGCGGACTGGCTCGCCGCCGGCCTGCCCACCTCGGGCAAGCCGACCAAGTTCGCCGTCCGCGACGGGAGGTTCTGACCGTGGGCCTTGATCTGCTCCGGTCGGGCACCGTCATCCCGGCGCACCCCCTCGCCCTCACCGCTGGCCGGGCCCTCGACGAGCGGCGGCAGCGCGCGCTCACCCGCTACTACCTGGCCGCGGGTGCGGGCGGCGTCGCCGTCGGCGTGCACACCACCCAGTTCGAGATCCGCCAGGCCGGGCTGCTCGCACCGGTGCTGGCGCTCGCCGCCGAGGTGGTCGACGCCGAGGCCGGCCGTCCGGTGGTGAAGATCGCCGGGGCGTGCGGCGACACGGCACAGGCGGTCGCCGAGGCCGAGCTCGCCGCCGGGCTCGGCTACGACGCCGTGCTGCTGTCGACGGTCGTGCCGGGCGCCGACGAGGCCGCCCTGCTCGAGCGCGCCCGGGCGGTGGGCACGGTACTGCCGGTGGTCGGCTTCTACCTCCAGCCGGCCATCGGCGGCCCGCGCCTGTCGACGGCGTTCTGGCGGGCGTTCGCCGACCTGCCGTCGGTCGTGGCGGTCAAGCTCGCGCCGTTCGACCGGTACCGCACCCTGGAAGCCGTCCGCGGCATCGTGTCCGCCGACCGGGGCGCCGAGGTCGCCCTCTACACCGGCAACGACGACCACATCCTCGGCGACCTGCTCGGCCGGTTCGCCGGGCGGCGCTTCGGCGGCGGCCTGCTCGGCCAGTGGGCGGTCTGGACCCACGCCGCGGTGGCCATGTTCGACCGGGTCCGCGCGGCCCGCGACGGCGACGCCGTCGCGCTCGCCGAGCTGACGGATCGCGCGGCGGCGGTCACGGACGCCAACGCCGCCGTGTTCGACGCCGCCAACGCCTTCCGCGGCTGCATCGCCGGCGTCCACGAGGTGCTGCGCCGGCAGGGGCTGCTCGCCGGCGTGTGGTGCCTCGACCCGGACGAGGGGCTCTCCGCCGGCCAGGCCGAGGAGCTGACCCGGGTCGCGGCCGCCTACCCGTGGCTGACGGACGACGACTTCGTCGAGGAGCACCGCGATGCCTGGCTCCGGTGACGCGCCACGGCTGCCGGTGACCGTCGTGTCGGTGCCGCCCGCCCTGCGCGGCCAGTTCTTCCCGGCCGAGGTCGGCGCCCGGCTGGCCGAGGTCGCCGACTGCGTCCTGGTGGACGACCACGCCGCGGCGGCGCAGTGGCTGCCCCGCGCCGAGGTGCTCGTCACCGCGTGGGGCTTCCCGCGGCTGGACGCCGGCCTGCTCGACCTGGCCCCGCGGCTGCGGCTCGTCGCCCACACCGGCGCGTCGGTCAAGCCGTTCGTCACCGACGGGGTGTTCGACCGGGGCATCGCCGTCACGCAGGCGGGGCAGGGCATGGCCCGGTCGGTCGCGGAGGTCGCGCTGGCCTTCACGCTGGCGCTGCTGCACCGGCTGCCCCGCTTCGACCACGCCCTGCACGCGGGCGCCGCGTGGGACGCCGCCGAGCAGGCGCCGCCGCGTGACGAGATCCTCGGCTGCCCGGTCGGTGTCGTCGCCGCGTCGCGGACCGGCCGCGCCTACGTCTCGCTGGTGCGCGCCCTGGGCGCCGAGGTGACGCTGGCCGACCCGACCCTCTCCGCGTCCGAGGCGGCCGCGCTCGGTGTGCGGCTGGCCGGGCTCGACGAGGTGCTCGCCGGCAGCCGGATCGTCGCGCTGCACGCGCCGGTCCTGCCGGAGACCCGGCACCTGCTCGGCGCCCGCGAGCTGGCGCTCCTGCCCGACGGCGCCGGCCTGGTAAACACGGCCCGCTCCTGGTTGGTCGACGAGGCGGCGCTGGTCGCCGAGCTGTCCACCGGCCGCATCGACGCGGCCCTGGACGTCTTCGACGACGAGCCGCTACCCTCCGGGCACCCGCTGCGGGCGCTGCCGAACGTGCTGCTCACCCCGCACCAGGCCGCCGGCACGGTGCAGGGGCGGCGCCGTCAGGGCGCGATCGTGGTGGAAGAGATCGCCCGGTACGCCGCGGGGCGGCCGCTCGCCCACGCGGTGACCCGGCAGCTGCTCACCCGCATGGGCTGACCGTGCACCGCCCGGCCATCCCCGCCGACGAGCCGTCGCTGCGCGCCCTGTGGTCGACGGCCTTTCCCGACACGGACGTCTTCCCGCTGTGGGCCGGCGACCCGGGGCGCTTCCCCCGCACGTTCGTCGCGGTGGACGCGGCGACGGTTCTGGCCGCCGTCTACTACCTTCCTCGTCGGCTGCGCGCCGCCGACGGCGCTGTGCACCTGGTCGGCGGGATCGCGAACGTGGCGACCCTCCCCGCGGCCCGCGGCCGCGGCCACGCCCGCCGCCTGCTCGACCTGGCTTTGGCCGCGATGACGGCGGACGGCTGTTCCTGGTCGCTGCTGTTCACCGGTACCCCGGACGTCTACCGCGGCAGCGGCTTCGAACCGTTCACGCTGCGCTACCCGACCGGCACACCGGCCCCGGCCGGTCGCACCGCCGAAGCGGCCTCACCGTCCTCCGGCTGGACGATCGGTCCCGGCTCGCTGGCCGAATGGAGCAGGCTCGCCGCAGCCCACCGGGCGTTCAACGCCCACCGCTCACTCACCACCGTCCGGACCGCCGACGACTGGAACCGCCGGGTGCCCGTCTGGTACGCGCCGCCGGCCGAGGTGCTCGTCGCCCACCGGCGCGGCCGCCTCGGCGGGTACGTGGTCCTGCGCCGCACGGCCGGCGAGGTACAAGTCCTGGAGGCTGCGTGCCGGCCGGGCCGGGAGGACGCCCTCGGCGCCCTGTTCGCCGCCGTCGCCGAGCACGCCCGCGCGGCGGGCGTGCAGCGCTGCACGGCCCGGCTGCCCGCCGACCCTGCGGTCGACGCGGCGCTGCCCCGGCTGCTGCGCGACCCGGTGACCGAGACCGACACCACTGGGATGCTCCGGCCCCTACACGCCGCCCCGGAGCTGCTCGCCGCGATGACCGCCGCCCCGGGGGCGTTCCACTGGCCCGGTGACTACCTGTGACGTTCGGGCACCGGCGGAATCGCCCGGCGGTCGCCGGGTAGTCGCCAGCTGTTCGCGGGCCGATGTCTGGATGGCGATCCAGGCCCAGTCGTAGTCGCGTTCGCCTCTCGCGCCGGCGCCGGCGGACAGCCGCTGCCGTGCTCGGGTCGGCAGGAGATCGGCGACGACGGTGTCGGCGCGGACGTCGCTGGCGGTGGCGAGGATGACGTGGCGGCTACCTGGGCTGGCTGGCGAGGCGCTACTACCCCACGTTCCAGCCGGTCGGCGACACCCCCAACGTGGGCGTGTGGAGCCTCGGCGCCCGGTCGTTCAACGCGCTGGTCCTGCAGAACCTCGCGCACGCCAAACGGGTCGACCCGCAGGAGTCGATCAGCATCCAGAACACCGGGACGAACATCAATGTGTCGGCCCGGCAGTTCAGCCAGCCGGTCGGCGGGCAGACCAACCCGCTCTTCGTCGGCCTGGTCAACGAGTACACCACCCGCATGCAGACCGTCTCCGACGAGCTGGGCAATCTCCGCAAGGAGGTCACCGCTGAGCAGTACGACTTCTGCTCCCCGGCCAACCAGTACAACACGGTCCCGCGACTGAGCTCGCCGGGCTCGATCAGCCGGTGCAGCGACGGACCGGCCTTCCCGCGGCCGCCCAACGCAGGAGGCGCGCACGATGCGCAACACCAAGTCCGCCGGCACGATCAGCTCGTGGTCGACGACGTCGCCTGAGCCGAGCGGCTACTTCTACACTGTCGAGGACATTCTCAACCGCGACTTCGCCGCCGTGCACAAGCCGGCGTTCGAGGCGACCGCGTCCACCGTGGACGACGCCGCGACCCGGACAGCCGCCGAGAACAAGACCTGGCCGATGCTCATCGGCAAGCAGCGGGAGTTCTACAACAAGGTGGTCGTGGCGCTCGGCAGCCCGACACCGCTGGCCGAGGCCAACAAGAAGGTGACCGAGACGCTGCGGCTGATGCAGACGTACACTCAGCTCGGCTTCGCCACCGCGCTGGAGTCCGACGACCTGATGCACGGCCTGCTGTTCGGCAAGAACATCCTGCCCGGCGACTACGTGCACCCGCAGGCGCCCTACGGCGAACAGCTCGCCGACGCCCACATCACCCAGATGTTCACCCGGGCGCTGAGCGCCTACAACCAGTGCAACACGCCGCTGGGCACGCCGTGCGGGACGAACTACGTCAACCCGCAGTCGTACAACCAGAGCAGCTCCTACGTCGCGGACTGCATCACGTCGAGCACCCCGGGCGCGCCCGGCGACATGATGGGCAACTGCCTGCACTACCTGGCAAGCAGCGCGCCGCGCAGCTCGCCGCTCAGTACACGCTGCACTCGCAGCGGCTCGCCGCCGGCGCCTACACCGAGGGCATCCCCGACGTCGAGGCCGTGGTGACCGCACTGCGCATCGCGGAGCGCGCCGCCCGCGTGTAAACCCGTTCCCCCTCGGGTGAGTCCGGCCCCGGCCGGGCCCACCCTCGTCCGGCGCCGGTCCGGACGCCGCGGTCGGGCTCAGCCGAGGAAGCCGTGCAGAGCCCGCGGTGAGCGACGACCGAGCTTCGGTGGCGAAGCAGGGCCTGCGTCGCCGGAGCCGGCTTCCTATCTGTCGGCTTCGTCGGGTCGTTCCGGGCGGGCCGCCACGACCCGGCACAGCAGCGCCGCGACGGCGCCGGTGACCGCGCCGACGATCGTCCCGGTGACGAGGCTGGACACCGCCGCGGCGCCGCGCACGACGCCGCGCTGCACCGTGGGGTCCACGTCGGCGAGGTTCCCGCCGAGGGTCGGGGTGACCCCGTCGAAGGCGGTGTCCCACAGCAGTTGATGGCCGGCGGCGAGGAACACGCCGTAGAGCGCGCCGATGACCAGGACGGTCACGAACGGGCGCGGCGGCCGCTGCCACAGCACCGCTGCGATCCAGCACAGCGGGGGGAGGAAGACCAGCAGTCCGTTGACGAGGCTGCCCTCCTCGACGACGCCGAGGTCGTGCAGCACGAGCCGGGGCGCGGCCAGTGCGGCCAGGCCGACCAGCACCGGCCAGGAGAACCCGAGCATCCGGCGCGGCCGGCTCATCGCGCGGCCTCCGCGGCGACGCTCGCGCGAGCCGTGTCGCGGGCGAAGCGCAGCAGCGCGGTGAAGGCGAGCACGGCGGTGACCGCGCCGCCGGCGAGACGGACCCGGTGCCCGGCGACGAACTCGTCGGCTACCTGCCGCAGGTACTGCGGGGGGTGGGTACCGACCGGGTCGACGAACATGATCTCGTTGCGGGGCCAGAAAAACACCGCGGAGAACAGGAACTCGCAGGCGATGAAGGCCCCGGCCGCGCCGGCGATCCACCACCGCAACCGCGGGTCGCGCCAGGTGAGCAGCACCGCGGCGAGGCTGCTGAGCACCACTGTGGCGCCCAGCGGCGGGAAGTAGTCGCTCGGGCCGCCCGCGACCATGAACTCGCGGGCCCGTTCCAGCGACGCCGGGGCGTCGCCGAAGATGTTCGGGTAGAGCATCACCGTCTCGGCGGCCACGCCACCGAACGACAGCATCGCGGTCCACACCAGCACCACGAGTGTGATCCAGGTCAGTTTGGTACGGGACACGTTCGGGTCCTCCTGTGTCGTCGCGCCGTTGCCGGGCGGTCCCCGGTGGTCGTCCACCATGCTGTGGTGCGCCGGCGTCGCCGTCTGCCGCCTGCGGGAGCGGACCGGCGTCGCTTCCTGACGTACGCGGCGGCGCGGGCCTGACGCTCCACGGCGACAGCGGCCGCCCGGCATGCCGTTTTACGCTGCTGGTGTGCGTTGCCGACCCACCCGCACCGACGCGTTGCTCGGTGTCGCCACCTTCTGCCTGGTCGCGGCGGCCGTGATCACCGACGGCGGGCCGCCCGGCCGGGCGGTGCTCGCCTACGGCTTCGCGGTCGGCTTCGGCGGGCTGCTGCTGTGCAGCCGGCAGTGGCCGGTCCCGGCGTTGCTGGTCACCGCGGCCGGCATCGTCGTGTACTACTGGCTGGACCTCCCGGCGATCGGCCTGGCGGCGCCGACCGCCGCCGTGCTGTACACGGCGGCGGGGCGCGGCCGGGTGGTGCCGGCGACCCTCGTCGGCGGCGGGCTGCTGGCGCTGTCGGTGGCCATGCGGCTGGCGGAGGGCGACGCCGTCTCGATCGTCGTGGGCTTCGACCTCGGCTCCGAGGCCGCGCTGATGCTCGCCGTCATCGCCCTCGGCGACGCCGTGCGCAGCAGGAGGTCGCTGCGCGCCGAGATGGCCCGGCAGGCGGTCGCCGCCGTCGAGGACCGCCGCCGGGAGACCGCCCGGCAGGTCGAGGCGGAGCGGCTGCGGATCGCCAGGGAGGTGCACGACACCCTCGGCCACACGATGTCGGTCATCACGCTGCAGTCGGCGGTGGCGCAGGAGGCTCTCGCCGACAACGCACCGGACCAGGCCAGGACTGCGCTCGCCGCGATCAGCTCGGCCGGTGGCAGCGCGATGGGTGAGCTGCGCGCCACCCTGCACACCCTGCGCCGCGACTCCGGTACCCGCGAACCCGCACCAGGCTTCGACCAACTGCACACCCTCGTCGACGGGGTGCGCCGCGCCGGCCTGCCCGTCGAGCTGACCGTTACCGGCCGGGTCGATGCGCTGCCCGCCGTCGTGGGCACGACCGCCTACCGAATCGTCCAGGAGGCGCTCACCAACACCCTGCGCCACGCACACGCCAGCCAGGTGCATGTCACGGTGCGGGCGACAGGACCCGGGCTGTCGCTCGAGGTCGTCGACGACGGCCACGGCGCACCGCCCGGCGCACCGCTGGACGGCAACGGCCATGGACTGCGGGGCATGGTCGAGCGGGTCTGCCTGCTCGGCGGCACCGTCGAGGCCGGCAACGGCGAGCGCGGCGGGTTCCGGGTCCACGCACGCCTGCCGCTGGCCGGGAGCGGCGCATGACGGACATCCAGGTCGTCATCGTCGACGACCAACACCTCGTCCGCGCCGGGCTGCGCGCGCTGCTCGACCGCGCACCGGACATCACCGTCGTCGGCGAGGCCGGTGACGGCGCCGCGGGTCTGCACATCGTGCGCGCCGCGCGACCGGACGTGGTGCTCATGGACGTCCGCATGCCCGGCACGGACGGCATCGAGGCCACCCGCCGCATACTGGCCGACCCGGGCCTCACCGACGTCCAGGTCGTCATGCTGACCACCTTCGACGACGACGAGTACCTCTTCGAGGCCATCCGGGCCGGCGCGGCCGGCTTCCTGCTCAAGGACACCCCGCCCGACGCCCTGCGGGCCGCCGTGCGCACCGTGGCCGGCGGCGACGCGCTGCTCTCCCCCGCCGTCACCCGGCGCGTCCTGGCCGCCGCGGCCCGCTCCCCCGTGCCGGACCTCCGGCGGCTCGCCGGGCTCACCGACCGCGAACGCGACGTCCTCGCACAGGTCGGCACCGGACGGTCCAACGCGGAGATCGGCGCCGCGCTGCACCTCAGCCCGGACACCGCCCGCACCTACGTGAGCCGCCTGCTGACTAAGCTGGACGCCCGCGACCGCGCCCAGCTCGTCGTCATCGCCTACGAAACCGGACTCGTCACCCCCGGAAGCTGCTCACCACGCCTCACGGCCCAAGAGAGAATCGATCGTCCTCCACAAAGGACGAAAGGTCCTAGTACGGCAGCCGCCGATCGGGATCATGGCTGAAGGTCGGCACTGAGTCGTCGTGCGTAGTGGGCTCGTCGGGCTCAGGCTTGGTGTCGACGTCGCCATTGTGACCAGCGCAGACGGTGGGCGAGGTCGCGGGTCGGGTGGATGGCCAACGCGTTGAGCAGGCGGCGGATCTCGTTGACGGTGAGGTCGATCAGATCGGTAGCGGGTGTGTGGGTGGCGGCGTCGGCGGCGCAGATCGTCAGCACGGCGAGGGCGGCCAGGCCAGGGTGGTGAACGGGTGCCAGGAGTTCCAGCGGCGGACCTGGTGCTGGTCCAGGCCGACCTGGCTCTTGCCGGCCTGGAACGATTCCTCAGTACGCCACCGATGATGCCCCTCAAGTTGGCGGCTTGCCTGATCCTCGACCGATAATTGGTTGTGATGCGTTGTTGCGGCTGGTTGATCTGATCGACCGGTTGCGGCCCCCGGCGAGTGAGGCAGGGGGTGGGTCCAGGTGTCCGTCGGCAGTTGCGAACCCCCCAGTCGAGGGTATGGGCGATGCTGTCGGTCGACCGGCGGCGGACCGCGGCCGGTCAGCTGGCGGTGCTGGTGGCGCGGGCCGCGGGAGCGGTAGCCGGAGGCGATCGCGGTGAACAACACGACAACACGTCGGCCGTGGGGGCGGGCCGAGGAGAAGATCCGACCGGAGCATCGGGACCGGGCGGCAGTGGTGTATGTGCGGCAGTCGACCAAGCAGCAGGTGCTTGAGCACGCCGAGTCGACCCGGCTGCAGTACGCCCTTGTCGAGCGGGCTGCGGCGTTGGGCTGGGCCCGGTCCCGGATCGTGGTGATCGATGACGATCTGGGGTGGAGCGCGGCGGTGGCCGAGGCCCGGCCAGGGTTTGCGAGGCTGGTCACCGAGGTGACGATGGGCCGGGTCGGGGTCGGCGACTGGGCCGCGGCCAACAACGCCGAGTTCGCCTACACACCCACCAACAGCACCTGACTCAACCGCATCGAGGCCCAGGTCACCGCCCTGCGCTACTTCACACTGGACGGCACCGACCACGCCAGCCACCCGCAGCAGGGCAGCATGATCCTCCGCTACATCATCTGGCGGAACAAGAACGCGCTGCTTGGCCGGTCCGGAACCGCCCCTGAGGCCCGCCAACCCGGAGAGGGGCCGCGTGCGTCTATTGTGGCAGTCGAAACAGCCGGCCGGGCAGCGCGGATACGCCAGCTGCGCGACGTCAGGAGCCGAGGAAGTGGCCCACCGCCCCCCAACTGGCGGATGCCGCGTTCAGGCGAACGAAGACGCAGCCAGATCAGGTCATCGGCTTGATCGCACCGCGCCGGTCGTGTTACTGCCATCCCGGAGATACACGGGCGGCAGAGCCGGATAACACGTTGATGACCTGACCAAACTGGTCGACCGTCCGCCGGTACACGTACCGCCAGACCCCGTTCACCCTGACGTACGTTCTCGTCGACGAACCACCTGTCGCCCGGTGCGTGGCGGGCGAACCGGGCGGCGACGGCCAGCAGCGGCGCGAACCGCTGCACCCACCGGTAGACGGTCACATGGTCGACCTTGACGCCGCGCTCGACCAGTAGCTCCTCCACGTCGCGGCAGGAGACCTCGTAGCGCAGATACCAGCGGACCGCGACCACGATCACTTCCGGTGGGGAACCGACCGATGGGCATCGAGATGTGATGGTGTCGAGGGTATGGGAAATGCCATGTCGGGTGGCCGGAGGGAGTCTCGCCCTCCGGCTCCCACAGATCCCGGCGTGAACCTCTCGGCTCACCGGGCTCCTGTCACCCTGATCACCAGGCCGTCGTGAGCGAGGTGACCCATGCCCAGTGCGCGAACAGTCCCCGCCGTCTGGCGACGGTCCTTCTCCAGTACTGGAGGGCCTTCTTCTTGCTCCGCAACCGTTTGAGCTTGCGACGGAGGAACCGCATCAGGTAGGCGTTGATGCGCTCCAGCAGCGGGTGCAGTTTGGAGCGGTAGAACGCTCCGTAGTACTGCATCCAACCTCGCACGATCGGGTTGATCCACCGTGCGAGGTCGTCGAGCGTCAGGGTCGTCTTGTAGTGCAGCTTCCACGATCGCACCGTCGCGTTCATCTTCTTCTGGGCTGCGTCGCTGCGCGCTGGCAGGAACCCACTGAAGGTCTGGCCCCGCCGATTACGTGCTCCTCGTTGCCGAAACGTGAAGCCCAGGAACGTAAACGATGTGTGCCCGTACGAGCCTCGCCGGTTGCTGTCCTGGCAGTAGACGATCCGGGTTTTGTCCGGGTGCAGCCGCAGGCCCACCTGTTGCATGCGCTCCGCGATCGCTTCTAGGCTTCCGTCATCCTGCTCGAGAGGGCAGCTCGTAGGTGCGATTGTTGCATGCTGGCCACCGAACCCAAGGTCATCGGTGGATCGAGCCTAAGGTCTCGGAGCGTGAGCGTGTCCTGGAAGGCGGCATCGCCGGGCCGGCATCGAATGCGTCATCGGTGTCGATTTCGTTGGCGAGGTGGTTGGCGTCGCGTTTCGAGGGTGGTGGTCAGAGCATCGATGGCAGCGGTGACCATCGGGGTGGGCAGGGCGCCGAAGCCGATGAGGAACCCGGCCGTGGGGTTGGGAGTGTGGTGGTAGGTGCGGCGCAGCGAGCTGATGAGGAGGCCGATGGCGGCGGCCCGGGGAAACAGGTCTGCGTCGGCGGGGGTGTCCGGGCCGCGGACGGCCAGGTGCAGGCCGGCGTGGGCTTGCACGGGTTGGTACCCGGTCGGGAGGTGCTGACGCAGTTGCTGGTGGATCCGGGTGTATCGCTGGGTGTAGACGGTGCGGGCTCGGCGCAGATGACGGCCGAGGTGGCCGTTGTTGATGAAGTGGGTCATGGCGTGCTGGGTGGTCTCTGGTGGGCTCCAGTCTACGGCCTGGCGGGTTGTGGTGATGGCCTGGATGAGGGTGGAGGGCGCCGTCAGGAATCCGATCCGCAGCGCGGGGGTGAGGGTCTTGCTGAACGTGCCGACGTAGATCACTCGCCCGTCGCGGTCCAGGCGGTGCAGGGGTTCGAGTGGGCGGGAGGTGTGGCGGAATTCGCTGTCGTAGTCGTCTTCGATGATGGCGGCACCGGTGCGGCTGGCCCATCGCAGCAGTTCCAGCCGGCGGCGGCGGTCCAGGACGACACCGAGTGGGTACTGGTGGGAGGGGCTGACGTAGATCAGGCGTGCGGCGGGTGGGATCGCATCGACCACGATGCCGTGCTCGTCGACCGGTACCCCGACCACCTCGGCGCCCTGTGCGCGCAGCAGGCTGTGCACCGGCGGGTATCCGGGTTCTTCCATACCGACGACGTCACCGGGTTCGAGCAGGACCCTCGCCACGAGGTCGACTGCGTGCGCGGCGCCGGAGGTCACCACGATCTGTGCTGGGTGGACCGTGATGCCACGGGAGGTCGCCAACCAGTGCGACAGTGCGGTGCGCAGGTCGGTGGTGCCGGCGGGGTCGCCGTACTGTGCCGGGGGCTGCCGGAGCCCGGCCAGCAGGCTTCGCCGCCACGCGGCAGCGGGGAACAGGTTCAGGTCGACCCGGCCGGTTCGCAGGTCGAAACGAGCCTCGGTTTCCGGCTCTGGGTCGAAGGGCCGCAGCGATTCAGCGCGCCGTGTGGGGACCAGCGCACCTGGTGATGGAGAGCCCGTGCATGGGCCGAGCCCACCGGCGACGATGCTGCCACCGCCGGCCCGGCCTTCGACATAACCCTCGCCGGTGAGCCGGCCGTAGGCATCGGTGACCGTGGAACGGGCCAGTCCGAGCTCGGCGGCGACGGAACGGGTCGGCAGCAGCTGGTCGCCCGGAGTGAGCCTGCCGTCCAGGATCGCGTCGCGGACCTGTTCGTACAGCTGGACGGTCACGGACCGGGCGTCATCTGGATCGATGAACAACTCCACGAGGACTCCCAACTTGGTCGGGTCGAAGGCGCCGCGTTTGGACCTGCCATGGAGGCCATCGTCCACCGTAACGTCAGGCCATCTGGACCGGGTTGGCACGAATTGGAGGGAATGGCGATGGCAGCTGCTTTCACCCAACTGCGCCGCCTTTGCGATCCTGCCCCAGCGTCCCCGGAGCCGTGCTGCCGAGCGGGCCCGGCATTGCCCTCGTGGTCGCGTCCGCGTGTGACCCCGGCCGTGCGTGGGCAGGTACATGGTCCACAGTCCACGCGACCCGTCCAGCGCAGAGTGAGAGGGGAAGGGACGGAGCTATGCCAGCACACGCAGTCCGTCACCGGCTGCTGATCGCCGCCTTGGCCGGCATCGGCACCACCATCTCCGGCGGCGCGGTGTGGTGGGCGCTCGCGCAGGATCCGCAGGGCATGGCCGGTGCCGAACCGCCGCCATCACACTCCGCCGGCTTACCTGCCACCGTATCCGAGAAGGAGCTGCTCCGCCGCGCCGAACAACGCCTGATCAGACAATGCATGCAACGCAACGGGTTCGCCTACACCGAGCAGCCGCCGCCCTCACCAGCCACACGTCAGTTTCCCTACGTCATCGACGATCTCGTCTGGGCGCGCGAGCACGGATTCGGCAACAGCTCGGCCGGCGCGGACACATCGGAACGCGACGCAAATCACGCCAACGTCCAAGGGCTGACACCGCAGCAGCGGCAGGCCCGGCAGCAGGCCCTCACGGGCTCTGGCCGCGGACTCACCGCGATCATCCCTGACCTCGGCCGGGTCTCCGCACCAGACAACGGCTGCACCGCCGAGGCGCGTCGCTCCCTCTACCGCGATCTCGCCGGCTGGTATCAGGCGCGGCGGGTCGTCGATCATCTCGACGTCTACGTCAGCAACCAGGTCGTCAACGACTCGCGGTACCACAGCGCGCTCGCTGCCTGGTCGGTGTGTGTCCGCGACCACGGATACCGTGCCGACACCCCGCACGAACTCCGCGCTCTGCTCGCCGTTCAAGCATCCGATCAGCCCGACGGACAGACCCACGCCGCCGAGATCACCGCGGCAGCGACCGAAGCCGGCTGCGCCAGCTCCACACCGCTGTCCCAGACCATCCGTCTCCTGGAGCAGACCTACCGCCCGCAGACCGAAAGGAGGTTCGCCCACGAACGGGAGACGCTCGAATCCTTCGAGCAGCGAGCGGTTCCCCGGGCCAGGCAGATCCTGGCCACGTCGTAGCCCAGCCAATGCATCAGAGGAACAACGCGAAAGGACCTGAACATGGTCAAGGCACTGAAGGCCTTGGTGGTCACCCTGCCCGCGATCGCGATCGCCGTGGTGGTGGCTCCGCCCGCCGCCCTCGCCCACCGCAACGACTGCTTCGAACCGAACAACTTCTGCGCCTGGAGCGACGACAACTACGAAGGGCGCCGCGTCAGGTGGAACCAAGGCGTCAACGACGTGAACTGGGGCGTCCACCGAGGGATGAGCAATGACGCCGAATCCCTGTACAACCACACCGAGTCCAGCACCACTGTGCCCGACAACGTGCAGACCTTCCTGGACATCAACTACGGACGCAGAGGCATCTGCATCGAACCCATGGAGTTCGTCGATACGTTCATGAACGACAACGACTACGACTCCCACACCTGGGTCCACTCCTGCGGCTAGCGAATGCATCGACCCCGCAGTAGACGAGGAGGCACTGAGGGACCTCGTCGCGGTGCAAGACCCAGATGTGCGGGCGTGGATCGGTGTACGGTTTGCGGATCCACGCCCGGACCTCGGGTTCGATGGCAGCGATCGAGCGGCGGACGAGTCGACAGTCGTCGGCCACACGAATGTTCGACGAAGCTGAGCCAGCTCGCACCGGAGGTCGCAGCGCCGGCCATCAAGGACCGAGAAACCGGACAACCGTGCTGCAACGAATGGCTGCGGGTGACCGTGAGAAGGTGGCCTTGTAGTATCCGAAAGTCCCGCCCAGACCCGTGCGCCGATCCGCGATCGCGGCGAACGTGACCGCGTCAGCCAGCACCGCGCACACCGCCACCGCCAGGGACAACCTGGGCGCGCGACCCGCGTCGGAAGGCGATCGGGTCGAGCCCCGTGAGAATTCGCCACCGGGTCCGGTCCGTTCCTCAGGGGCGAGCACCGGTCAGGGACTCGACATCGACCGAGGAGACAGACATGGCAGTAGGAGTATTTGCGGGCATCCCGGTGCGCGACTTCGACAGCGCCCTGCAGTGGTACAAGCGGCTACTCGGTGCTGAACCGGCCTTCTATCCGAACGACATCGAGGCTGTCTGGCAGCTGGCCGATGATCGGTACGTGTACATCATCCAGGATCCCGACCGGGCCGGCGGAGCTGTCTGCATGATTTGGGTCGACGACCCGGTCGCCGAGGTTGCGAGGATCTCCGGACGGGGGCTGGAGCCGGTGAACGTCGAGAAGCACGACTCGGCCTGGAAGTACGTCTTCCACGACAGCGACGGCAACGAGATCGGAATCGGCGGAGAGGTCTCAACGACCGGATGATGCCCGGCCCCGCGCTGCGCGCGTGGCGACCTCGACCAGTCTACCCCTGTGGGTGCCGAAACTCTATCGATGGGCAGTGACCTGCCGTTTCTCAGATGCAGTTGCAGGCCGAGACACGGGGTACACAAGGACGATCCATCCTGCTGCTGCGACCGCCCTACCTGGCGCTCACGAACGTGTTCGCCTCCATCCGGCTGCTACCGATGAGCGATGCGGACGACAATGTTGAGATCCTTGCACTGCGCCACCAACTCGCCATCCTGCAGCGCCAATTCGACAGACGGCACCGTTGCTTTGAGCGTCGGCAAGATCGATGCAGACTTAAGCAGTGAAGTCATCGACCCGGCCTGATCCGTGGCTGCCTGCGAAGTCGGCGTTCGCCGGGTTCCGGTTCCCGGCCGGGGTCATCGTCGTCGCCGTGCGCTGGTATCTGCGGTTCAATCTGTCCTATCGGGACGTTGAGGAGTTGCTGGTCGAGCGCGGCGTGGAGGTTGATCACGTCACGGTGTACCGGTGGGTCCAGCGGTTCACGCCGCTGCTGGCCGACGCTGCTGGCCGACGCTGCCCGGTTCTGCCGGCACTCGCCAGGCGACAGGTGGCACGTCGATGAGACGAATGTAAAGGTCAACGGAATCTGGCGGTACGTGTATCGCGCCGTCGACCAGTACGGGCAGGTCATCGACGTGCCGGTCTCGGCCCGCCGCGACGCCGAAGCCGCTCGGCGGTTCTTCCGACGGGCGCTGTCGATGTTGAAGGTGACACCCAGGGAGGTCATCACCGACGCCGCCGCGGTCTACCCCGGCGTGCTCGACGAGCTGATCCCGTCGGCGTGGCATCACGTCGAGCGGTACGCCAACAATCCGATCGAGGCTGATCACAGTAGCCTCAAGCACCGGCTGAGACCGATGCGCGGGCTACGAACGGACAAGACCGCACAGGTGATCATCGCTGGACATGCCTTCATGCAGAACCTTCGGCGCGGTCACTACGAACTCGCCGTCGACACCCCGCCGGCAACGCGGGTCGCCGCTGCGTTCACCGAACTCGCCCAAGCGATCTGACCGCTGAACCACCCCTGGCACGGGTTTCAACATGTCCGCCGGTCCCACAACGCAACGGCGCCGGTCAACCTGCTCAGGTGGGCCAGCCCCCGATCGATCAAAGAGACGTTCGTCCCTCCGACCGACTACCGCTACCCCTACCTGACACAGCCACCTCGGACACCAATGCACGGTCAGTCAGGTGGATGAGCTCCCTTTGAGCCAGGCGGACTTTGGTCCGCCTGGCTCAGGGAGCACTTCGACACACCAGACCGGTCACATCACCGGTGGATTCAGGATCAGAGGGCGCGGGCGACGGCGATCGTCGAGTGCAGCCGCTGACCGGCCTCGTAAAACATGTACTGCACGCCGTCCTGGCTGCCGAACGAGGCGGCGGCGCTGCGCCCGTTGTCGGGGGCGCCGGTCATCGCGTAGTGGAAGACGCCGAGATGGATCTCGCGGTCGAGGTTCGGGCCGACCTCGGTGATGAACATGTTGCCGCCGTTGCCGTGGTAGATGACGTAGGCGGTGCCGTTGCGGGTCACGAATGTCGGCGCCGCGATGTCGACCTGCCCGTCCGGACCCGGGTTGACCAGCGGGGTCGGGTCGAACTGGAACGTCTTGCCCGTCGATGACCAGCCCCAGAAGATCTTCCGCGTACCGTTCGTGACGCCCATGAACAGCATGATGTACCTGTTGCCTAGCCCTGCAACGCTGTGCTCGAAGACGCGGGCGTATGACGTCTCCGTCGAGCCGGGGATGACGCCGGTGTGCAGAACCCGGCCGTAATAGTTGAAGTGGATGCCGTCGTTGGACCAGGCCATCCGGGTCGTCGTGTTCTCGCCATGGAAGTACAGGTAGAACTGGCGTGTGGTGGCGTCCCAGATCACGTGGGGCGAGGACACGTGGCTCACGCTGTAGTGCGGCGACCAGACGTTGGCGATGATCGGGTTGTTCGGGTACTCCGTGAACTGGCCCCCGAGTGAGTTGCCGTAGGCAAGGCAGATGCCGCCCGGTGCGTCGTGCGGCGCGTAGTACAGGTAGTAGCGCGCGAGCGCGGTGCTGACCTTGTCGGAGACCCCGCGGATGCAGGGGAAGATCAGCTCGTTGGTCGGGTTGTAGCGCAGGTTCGCCTTGGTGAACGGCGTGCCGATGTGCCGGTAGCTTGGGAACCCGGCCGGTGCCGCGAAGGCCGGGGCGGCACCCGTCGCGGCGCCGAGACTACCGGCGGCGGCCGCTCCGCCGAGCAGTACCGCGCCGCGAAGCACCTGCCGGCGATCCATGGGGACGCTCATGGTCACCTCCGTCAAATCGATCGATTGATCGATGAGTCTCGCGGCTCCGATTGGACGGCGTCAAGACGCTAATACGAATTATCAACGGCTGGGTAGGCCATGTTGAAGAGTCCATTCTGGACGGACGGGCCCTCGGCCAGTTCGACGACCCGGCCATCGTGACCGGTGTCGCAGCCGTTCATGCTGTTTCTTCAAAAGTCTTGACGGTTTTCGCCGCTGTCGACAGACTTTGGTGACGAGAGTGCTCTCCCCCCTCGCCCTCGTTTCCCGTCGTCATCGGGACAGTCTGCAATGCGCTTCGCCTGAACGGACTCCTCACCGTCGTCCTGCTAGCCGCCAGTGTCCTGTCCGGCATGGGCTCCTCCGCCGTCGCTGAGCAGCCGAGTCAACCCCGCCGCGGTGCTGGCCACTACGGGCCGACTTGCTCCGCTCAGTCAGCGCAGCGGGCCGAGCGCGAGCAGTTCGGATGCCGGCTCACCGGTAGCGATCTGCCGAGCGAGGAGCATGCCCGTTGCGGGTCCCTGGGTCGCTCCCCACATACCATGACCACCGGCGGTGTAGACACCGTCGATTCTGGTGCTGCCGACCAGGGGGATCCCGTCGGAGGTGATGGGCCGCGACCCGACCCATTCGCGCGCTCGCGTGCTCCAGTCCACTCCGCGAAGAACGCCCGCCGCCGCGCGTGCCCGCTGGTGGAGCGGGCCGTCACGGCGCTCAGGCAGTCCGCGCGATCCCGACGCCGCTGATGTCGCGGTTCGACGTGGCCGCTCGAATGATACCGCGGCCCGGTCGCGCACGGCTGCTCCCTGTTCTGTGACCCGCCACGAACCGGCAACCCGGGGTTGATCTTCGGCGAGGAACGTCGTGCCCCGCACAGTCGTCATCAAACGAGAGGGCATTGCCGTGGCGGACATCGATCGTAGACGATTCCTGAAGTTGACCGGCGCGGCCTCCGCCGCGGGTCTGGCCTACAGCCTGCTCGGTAGCGTCCAGCGGGCCGCGGCCATCGCCCCGCAGGGCAGCACCGGAACAATCATGGACGTCGAGCACGTCGTGATTCTGATGCAGGAGAACCGTTCGTTCGACCACTATCTCGCCTCGCTGCGCGGAGTCCGCGGCTTCGGCGACCCGCACCCGGTGCAGCTTCCCTCCGGCAAGTCCGTCTGGCACCAGGCGGACAGCAAGGGCGAGGTGCTCCCCTTCCACCCGCAGGTCGACGACCTGGGCGCCGCATTCCTGCAAGGCCTCGACCACGCGTGGCCGGGCGGCCAGAACGCGGTCAACAACGGCCACTACGACCGGTGGATCCCCGCCAAGACACCTACCACCATGGCCTACCTGTTGCGCCAGGACGCCGCGTTCCACTATGCGCTCGCCGACGCGTTCACCATCTGCGATGCGTACTACTGCTCGTTCGTCGGCAACACCGACCCCAACCGCTACTACCTCTGGACCGGCTGGACCGGCAACGACGGCAAGGGCGGCGGACCGGTACTTTACAACGACGAACTCGGCTACGACTGGCCCACCTACCCCGAACGCCTGGAAGCGGCCGGGATCTCGTGGAAGATCTATCAGGACATCGGCAGTGGCCTGAACGCCGCCGGCTCCTGGGGCTGGGACAACGACGCCTACATCGGCAACTACGGCGACACCTCGCTGTTGTACTTCAACTCCTACCGCAACGCCCAGCCCGGCGACCCGCTGTACGAGAAGGCCCGCACCGGCACCGAGAACAAGAAGGGCCAGGACTACTTCGAGATCCTCGCCGCCGATGTGAAAGCCGACCGGCTGCCCCAGGTCTCCTGGATCTCCGCCCCCGAGGCGTTCAGCGAGCACTCCAACTGGCCCACCAACTACGGCGCCTGGTACATCTCCAAGGTCCTGGACACCCTGACCAGCAACCCCGACGTGTGGGCCAAGACCGCGCTGTTCATCACCTATGACGAGAACGACGGCTTCTTCGACCACCTGGTGCCACCGCACCCGAACACCCCGATCGTCCCCGGCGCCTCCACAGTTTCCACCGAGCACGAGTTCTATCCCGGCAGCAGCCGCGCCAAGCCCGGCCCCTACGGCATGGGCCCCCGGGTACCGATGTTCGTGATCTCACCCTGGTCCACCGGCGGCTACGTCTGCTCCGAGACCTTCGACCACACCTCGGTGATCCGCTTCCTGGAACAGCGGTTCGGTATCGCCGAACCGCAGATCACCCCCTGGCGGCGCACCGTCGCCGGCGACCTGACCTCGGCCTTCGACTTCTCCCGCGGCGTCACCGGACTGGCGGCCCTGCCAGACACCTCGGCGATGAAGCCGCAAGACCGGTTGCGGCACAAGACCTACTACCCGCCCCGTCCGGCCGGCTCGAAGATGCCGCCCCAGGAGCCCGGTACGCGCCCGGCCCGGCCGCTCGGATACAACCTTGACGTCGTGGAGAAGCCCGGCAGCCCGCTGGATCTCACGATAGTGAACAGCGGATCCTTGGGTGCGCATCTCCAAGCCCGGCTGATCACCCCGGCCGGACAACCGCACAGCTACACCGTGGGCGCGGGCCACCAACTCGCCGCCCAGCTGCCGGTCTCCGGCGCGTACGAGGTGCACCTGCACGGCCCCAACGGTTTCTTCCGCAAACTGGCCGGCGACACCCACAGCGACAGAGTCGCCGTCACCCTGCGACCGCTGGGCGCCTCGGGCAAGCTCCGAGTGGAGATCAACGCCCCACACGGCGCCGCCGAAGTCACCGTCACCGACGTCTACGCCGGGCCGGTTCGACTTCACGGCAACGGCAAGTACGCCGACGTGGACACCCGCGACGCCGGTGGTTGGTACGACGTCACCGTCACCGCCGGCAGCTTCGTCCGCGTCTTCGCCGGACACCTGGAGAACGGCTCCGTCAGCATCAGCGACCCCTCCCTCGGCTGACCCGGGCGTTCCCCACGGCCCGCGACCGCTGCACAAGGGCCGTCGCGGGCCGAACCGCCCGGTACCCAACCGGCCGTGCCGGGAGCGGTGCCGTCGGGGTCGCGGCCCGGCCGGGGGGCGCCGTTGCGTTGTGGGACCGGCGGACATGTTGAAACCCGTGCCAGGGGTGGTTCAGCGGTCAGATCGCTTGGGCGAGTTCGGTGAACGCAGCGGCGACCCGCGTTGCCGGCGGGGTGTCGACGGCGAGTTCGTAGTGACCGCGCCGAAGGTTCTGCATGAAGGCATGTCCAGCGATGATCACCTGTGCGGTCTTGTCCGTTCGTAGCCCGCGCATCGGTCTCAGCCGGTGCTTGAGGCTACTGTGATCAGCCTCGATCGGATTGTTGGCGTACCGCTCGACGTGATGCCACGCCGACGGGATCAGCTCGTCGAGCACGCCGGGGTAGACCGCGGCGGCGTCGGTGATGACCTCCCTGGGTGTCACCTTCAACATCGACAGCGCCCGTCGGAAGAACCGCCGAGCGGCTTCGGCGTCGCGGCGGGCCGAGACCGGCACGTCGATGACCTGCCCGTACTGGTCGACGGCGCGATACACGTACCGCCAGATTCCGTTGACCTTTACATTCGTCTCATCGACGTGCCACCTGTCGCCTGGCGAGTGCCGGCAGAACCGGGCAGCGTCGGCCAGCAGCGTCGGCCAGCAGCGGCGTGAACCGCTGGACCCACCGGTACACCGTGACGTGATCAACCTCCACGCCGCGCTCGACCAGCAACTCCTCAACGTCCCGATAGGACAGATTGAACCGCAGATACCAGCGCACGGCGACGACGATGACCCCGGCCGGGAACCGGAACCCGGCGAACGCCGACTTCGCAGGCAGCCACGGATCAGGCCGGGTCGATGACTTCACTGCTTAAGTCTGCATCGATCTTGCCGACGCTCAAAGCAACGGCGCCTTTCCGCATCCAGTGGAAACGTAAGCGAGGCACGAACCGTTGGTACGTCTACACGTTCATCGCCGACCGGCCGATCAAGGCCGTGAAGGCGAAGATCCGTGCCTTGACGAACAAGTTGTCGCAGGCAAACCCGGCGCGGATCGTGCGCCGGATCAATCAGATCCAGCGAGGCTGGGCCAACTACTTCCAGCACGCGGTATGTAAGCACACCCTCAATCAGCTCCGGCACTTCGTCAACTGGCGGGTGTTCCGGTGGCTGATGAAACTGCACCGCTGGACGTGGAAGGACATCCGCCAACGCTTCACCCTCCCCAATGGACGGTGGCTGGCGTTGTCGGCGGATGGGGTCGAATTGTTCAACGTCGCGTCGGTGCGGGTCACCCGCTATCGGTATCGAGGAACACGCATCCCCAACCCCTGGATCAAGCCACACTGCGCCTGACGGAAGCGACCGTGGAGAGCCCGTTGCGGCGAGAGGCGCACGGCGGGTTCGGCGAGCGGCACGAGGAAACAGACCGGCAGCAATGCCGCCACCGCGCCTCGTGCCGACTCAACCAGCGCATGGTCCACCGGCGCCGGCCGGCGCCGGTGGGGTCCAGACTCATCAACGCCAGGTAGACGCACTGAGCGCGGCTTGCTCGTTCGGGAAGTGACCGCGGGCCCGGACGGCCTTGCGGATGCGGGCGTTGACGCTCTCAACCGCGTTGGTGCTGCAAATGACCTTGCGGATCTCGACGTCGAAGGCGAGGAACGGCACGAACTCCGCCCAGGCGTCGGACCACAGCTTCACGATCGCCGGGTACAGTCCCTGATGAAGCGAGCGGTGCGGATCGAAGCCCTCACCGGCCGGCGGCTGACCAACATGCGGGCGCTCGTCGAGCTGTACCTCGCCGTGCTCGCGGTGCGGATGGACGCCTGCCGGCCCAGGGATGGTGCGGGACCAGCACACCCCGCATAGCGGCCCACGAGGCGATCGTGTCGTTCTGTGCCGAGGCCATGTGGCCGCGCCGGCGATCTGCGCGCCGGCGCGGCCCCGGCTCAGGGCAGCGGCACCGCCTGGCGAGTGCGGGCGGAGAGCTCCGCCGCCTCGAGCATCGCTGTCGTGGCCAGTCCCTCGGCGCCGCTCACCAACGGCGGGCGGCCGTCTCGGGCCGCCCCGATCAGGTCCGTCAGTTCGGCCGCGTAGGCCGCCAGGCGCGGCCCGCTGACCGGGTCGAGCGGGTCGAACGCCGCCTGCTCGAAGACGACCGAGAAGCCCTCCCCCTTGCCGAGGCGCACCGCTCCGTACGCGTCGCAGTCGATCATGCCCTCGGTACCGACCAGCTGGAATTGAAGCCCGGAGCCCAGGCCGGGCGCGGGGATGTCGTAGCTCATCCACAGCTGTGCCATCGCGCCGCCCTTGAAGTGATACGTGGCCATCGCGCTGCGCAGTGGCGGGTCCGTGGCTCCGTACTGTTCGAAGAGGGCGAACGCGAGGTCGGGTTCGTCGCCGATGAACCAGCGCACCAGGTCGCAGGCGTGCGCACCCCACGAGGCGTAGGTGGTCTGCTGGGCGGGATCGAGCTTCCACTGGTCCTGGGTCTTGCTGGTGTCCCAGAAGCCCATTTCGGGCCCGATCGCCCGCACCATCGTGACCCGCCCGATCACACCGTCGTCGAGGAGTCGCTTGGCGAACACGGGTGCGTCGCGGAACCGGTGCTGCGACACGACGGCGAGCTGCACTCCGGCCGCCTCGGCGGCGTCGTTCATCCGGGTGCATTCGGCCGCGTTCTGCGCCATCGGCTTCTCGATCAGGATGTGCTTGCCCGCCCGGGCCGCGGCGACGGCTTGAAGCTCGTGGCCGGCCGGTGGTGTCGTCAGCACGACGACCTCGACCGCAGGATCGGCGAGGAGGCTTTCGTACGAGTCATGCAGTGGGCAACCGTAGTCGGCAGCCAGAGCCGGCGCGCGCCGGCCGCCGGCGACGCCGACCAGGTTCGCCTGCGCCACGTGGTTGGCCGCCACCTCCGACCAGGTGCGTCCCATGAAGCCGGAGCCGAGCACACCGACGCCGGTCATGCCCTCTCCGCTTCGCTCCGAGCCGGTCATGATGCCTCCCTGAGCCGACCGTGCCGGTCGAGCAGGTCGATGATGCGGGCCGCCGAGAGGGTGTGCATGTCGGCGAACGCCTCCACCGACGTCGCGCCGACGTGCTGGGTCAGTACCACATTCGTGAGCCCGGACAGCGGGTCCGGCACCGGCGGCGGTTCCACCTCCCGGACGTCGAGGCCCGCGCCGCGCAGCCGGCCGGCCTTCAGGGCGGCCGCCAGGGCCGCCTCGTCGATGAGCCCGCCCCGGGCCACGTTCACCACCACCGCGTCCGGCCGCAGGCGTCCGATCGCCGCGGCGTCAAGCACGTGGCGCGAGTCCGCGGTCAACGCGGCGCACAGCACGACCGCGTCGCTTTCGTCGAGGAGGTCGTTCAACGGTACGAGCGGGAAGGGCGCCTCGGTGCGGTACGGATCGTAGGCCACGACCGTCATGCCGAGTCCGTGTGCCTTCTCGGCGACGCGGGTGCCGATGCGACCAAGGCCGACCACCCCGATGCGCTGACCGCGCACCCGTCGAATCATGTAGAACTCCGGCAGTTCACGGACCTCCCATTGACCGGCCGCGGCTGCGCTCGCCATCGGCACCAGTGCCCGCTGCACCGCCATCAGCAGTGCGATGGCCTGGTCGGAGACCTCCTCGGTGCAGTAGTCGGGCACGTTCGTGACCTCGATGCCGAGCTCTGCCGCGCGTGCCGTGTCCACGCCGTCCATGCCGACGCTGTAACAGAGAATGCCGCAGCATCGTGTCATCAGGTCGAGCTCTTCGCGGGGCAGCCGGCCCGACGCGACGACGACGTCGGCCTTTGGCAGCGCCTTGCGGGCGGCGTCCAGATCGGGCGGTAGCACCAGGTCGACGCCACGGGCCGCCAGCGTGTCCCGTTCGACGTCGTAGCTCCACCGCAGGGTGGTGATGGGGTCGTAGACAACAACAGTGGGAGCGCCCATATCTCTCCTCGCACAATGTGGCTGTTTCAGCAGTTGAACTCAGCATTTTACTCGATAGAATCAGCCAGCTACACCGATGTCAAGGAGGCCCCATGCGCGTCACCGCCGCCGAAGTGCTGCACGTGCGGGCACCGCTCACCGTCGCGGCCGGTCCGGCCGGCGTGTTCAACCGGCACCGCGAAACGTTGCTGCTGAAGCTGTCCACATCCGACGGAACGGTCGGCTGGGGCGAGACCTACGCCCTGCCCGGCACCCGCGACCTCCTGGCCATGCTCGCCGCGGACCTTGCCGGTGCGCCGGTCACGCACGCGTGGCCACGCCGCCCCGGCCTCGACGAGGTGGGCGCCGCGCTGGCGCTGAGCGCCGTCGACATCGCCTGGCACGACCTGCTCGGCCGAACGCTCGGCGTGCCGGTGCACACCCTGCTCGGCGGCGCCCGACGCGAGCGGGTGCCGGCGTACGCCTCCGGCTTCCTCTACCAGGAGGGCCGCCACCCCGCCGACGCCTGGCCGGACGAGGCGGCCAGACTGCACGAGCGAGGCTTCCGCGCCATGAAGGTACGAATGGGCGGCTACCCGCCGGTCGAGGAGCTGGCGCTGCTGGAGCAGCTGCGGGCCACGCTCCCCGGCGACGTGATGCTCATGGTCGACGCCTGGGGCGCCTATTCGGCTCCCACCGCGGTGCGGGTGGGCCGGCGCCTGGCCGACCTGGGCGTCGCGTGGTTCGAGGAGCCGACCCCCCTGACCCGGCCCGAGCTCACCGCGCAGCTGGCGGTGCCGGTCGCCGGTGGCGAGATGGGGCGGACGCCGTCCGAGTTCGCACGGCTGCTCGACCACCGCACGTTCGACGTGATCCAGCCCGACGCGGCGATCTGCGGGGGACTCGCCGCGGCCCGGTTCGTCGGGGAGCTCGCGGCGCTGCATGAGATCGCGTGCGTGCCGCACACCTGGAACGGGGCCGTGATGGCCGCCGCCACCCTGCATCTGGCCGCCGTCCTGCCACCGGCCGCACGCACCGGCGACGGCACCTGGCCCGGCGGCGACGTGAGTGGTCCCATGCTCGAATACGACACGAGCGAAAACCCGTTCATCCGCGACATCCTGCGCGTCCCACCCTCCTTGGTGGACGGATGTTTCGCGGTGCCCGACTCGCCGGGCCTCGGCATCGAGATCGACGAGACCACGCTGTCCCAATACCGCATCGCATAAACCGCGGCCCCAGGAGGCAACCATGCAGAAGGAACCGATCGTCCCCGCCGGCGGCGCACCGCCGGCCGGGCCCTACTCACCCGGAATCCGGGCCGGCAACCTGCTCTTCGTCTCGGGCCAAGGCCCCTTCGATGCCGACGGCAAGCTCATCGGCGACACCTTCCAGATCCAGGCACGCGCCACCTTCGCCAACATCGAACGCATCATCACGGCCGCCGGCGGGAATCTCTCCGGCATCCTGCGCATCGGCGCCTACCTGCACACCCTGGACAACTTCGCGGAGTTCAACGACATCATGCGCGACGTACTACCCACCCCGCATCCAGCGCGTACGACGATCCCGGTTCCACTGCCCGGATTCCTGATCGAGATCGACGCGGTCGTGCTGCTCCCCGACCCCGCCTGACGACCTGAACCGGCGCTCCACGGTGAGCTCACCGTGGAGCGCCTGGACGCTCAGTAGGACAGCCAGCCACCGTCGACGAGGATGCTCGCGCCGGTGACGAAGCCGGCCTCGGCGGAGCAGAGGTAGGCCACCATCGAGGCCACGTCGTCGGGATGGCCGCGGCGGCCCAGCGGCGTGTGCCGCTCCCACCACCGCTGCGGCTCGGACAGCTCCGGCGGGGGCGCCGGGGTGCCGGCGCGCTCGTCGAGCGCGATGTCACCCGGCGCGACGTGGACCGCTCGGATGTTGTGCGGCGCCAATTCGAACGCCAGCCCCCGGGTCAGCCCCAGCATCCCCGCCTTTGTCGTCGTGTAGGCGGTCGCGTGGTGCTGGGCCGCATACGCGGCGACCGAGCCGATGTTGACAATCACGCCCGGCGTGCCCCTCGCCACCATGCACCGGGCGGCCTCGCGGGAACACCGGAACGCAGCGGTGAGATTCACGCCGACGACGCGATCCAGCCACTCGTCATCGCAGTCCAGCAGCGGGCGCGACGCGCCCGGCCCGGTCACCGCCGCGTTGTTCACCAGGATGTCGATGCCGCCGAAGCGCTCCACACAACGCGCGACGAGCGCCCTGCAGGACGCCGCGTCGGCGAGGTCGGCAACAGCTACGTCGAGACTGCGATGGGGCGCGGCGAGCCGGCTCGCCGCCGCGGCCGCGGTCTGCGGGGTTCGCTGACCGACGAGGACGTGCGCGCCCTCATCGGCGAGGCGGGCCGAGATCGCCGCGCCGATCCCGCTTCCGCCGCCGGTCACCAGGGCCACCCGCCCGGCCAACCCGGCGGTGCCGGTCACTGCCACGACACCTCCTCCGCGATGGGCCCGAGCATGACGATGCCCATGCCTGGCTCGACCTCGGCCCGCCGCCGCAGCATCATCACCGTCCCGTCGTGCGGGGCCGAGATCTCCTCGGCCGGCAACCCGTCCCCGTCGAGAATCTCCGCCACCAGGTCGCCGCACCTGACCTGGTCGCCGGGCCGGACCGCGGTGACACACCAGCCTGACACCGATGCGGAGACCGACGAGTCGACGTCGCCGTCACCACCGCGCAGGATCCGTTGCGGCCCCGATCCCGCCGGCACGTCCGCGGCGGCGAGCATGCCGAGCCGGCCGAGCACCCGCAGTACGCCGTCGCGGTAGCCGAGCAGCTCCGAGCGGCGCAACGATCCGCCGCCGCCGCCCTCGACGTAGATGGACGGCACGCCGTAGGACGAGGCCGTGGTAAGGCTGCGCCCCGGATTGAGCCGGTCGTGCGCCCAGAGCAGCGGCGCACCGAACGCGTGCGCCGCCGGTCGGCCGGTCGGATCGCTGAAACCGGCGAAGAACGGCATCGCGTAGTTGAGTCCCGCCGAGTGCAGATCGATGAGCAGGTCCGAGTTACGGATGACGCGCTGTGCCAGGGCGTCCGCGATCCGTTCGGTGACCGTGCCGTCGGCGCGGCCGGGGAAGGCGCGGGCCAGGTTGCCGTCGTCGACAGGGCTGGTCCGGGTGCCCGCCTCGTGGGCCGGCGGGTTCGCGACCGCCACCGCGAGGATCCGCCCGGACCATTGCGGCGGGTCGGCGCTGAGGTGCGCCACGATCGCCCGTACGGCGGCGATGCCCTCCAGTTCGTCGCCATGCACCCCGCCGAGCAGGGCCACGGTCGGGCCGGCGGCGGAGCCCGCCAGTTCCCGGATCACGACCGTGGCCTCGCCGACGTCGATCCGGTGTGTCGTCACGGCCGCCCGATCTCGGCCGCCGCCAACGTTTCCCGCACGTGGGTCCGCATGCCGTCGTCGACCTGCACGAACGGCAACGCGGTCGTCGAATGTGCGATGACCCCCTGCTGTACCAGGGCCTCCTTCAACGACGCGATGACCGAGGCGCTGAAACTGCCGCCCGGCATCGGGTGCTGGTAGAGCTTGAAAAACGCCACGATGCGGCCCTGCATCTCGGCCGCGCCCTTCCAGTCCCCGGCCGTCGCGCGCGCGGCGAGTTCGACGTGCCACGGCGCGAAGACGTTGGCCAGGCCCGGCACGGCGCCGTGGAACCCGCCCAGCAACAGCCCGTCGATCGCGAACTCGCTGCCCGTGTAGCGACGGAACCCCTCGATGTCCGCCGTCGCCTCGGCCAGCATCCGCTGGGCCTCCACGTTGCCCGAGGAGTCTTTCACCCCCGCCACAACTCCCTCGCCGGCGAGCTCACGCATCAGGTCCGGCTCCAGCACCACGGTGACCCGGCTGGGAATGTTGTAGGCGAGGACCGGCACCGAGCCCGCGGCCCCGGCCACAGCGCGGAAGTGCCCGCCGAGCTCGGCGGCGGAGTGCGGGAAGACGAACGTCGGCGGCACGAGCAACGAGTCGGCGCCCATCTGCGCGTACACCTTCGCGTCGGCGACCGCGTCGCGGGTGCCGAGCGCCGGCACGCCGATCATGAGATGGGTTCGCTCGTCGACCCGGGCCACCGCACGGGCAGCGACCTCGAGCCGCTCGTCACGGGAGAGCGCGCCGTTCTCGCCGCACGAGCCGAGCACGAGCAGCCCGGTCACGCCCCGCCCGATGAGGTGGTCGACGAGTGCGTCGAGCGACTCGAGATCCGGGGCGCCCGATGGAAGCATCGGGGTGACCATCGGCACGATCACGCCGGCGATCGGCGGGGGGACCGGGACACGAAGCGATGTCATGGAGACCTTCCTAGCGAGCGGTAGGCGACGATCCGGGACTGATGAGCGATCCGGGGAAGTGACAGGCGACCTGACGGTCGGATGAAACCGGCGACAACGGTGGGGGGCTCGTAGCGCAGATGTCCTGCGCCACGGGACAGCGAGGCTGGAACGGGCAGCCGGGTGGCGCGTCCAGGGGCGAGGGCGGTTCGCCGGCCAGCACGATCCGGTCCGCCGCACCCGGGGCCAGATCCACCCGGGGAAGCGCGGAGAGCAGCGCCACCGAGTACGGATGCAGGGGCTGCTCGAAGAATTGCTCCCACGGCGCCAGCTCCACCAGACGCCCCAGGTACATCACGGCGATCCGGGTGGCGATCTCCCGGACCGCGACCAGGTCGTGCGAGACGAACAGGTAGGCGAGGCCGTGCTCGCGCTGCAGGTCCCGCAGCAACGCGATGACGTGCGTCTGGATCGACACGTCGAGCGAGGCGGTCGGCTCGTCGAGCACGATCAGCTCGGGACGGGCGGCGAGCGCACGGGCGATCGCGACCCGCTGCGCCTGGCCACCGGAGAGCTCATGTGGATACCGCTCGGCCAGGGCCTGACCCAGTCGCACCTCGTCGAGCAGTTCGGCCACCCGCCGGCGGCGCTGATCCCCGGGCATGCCGAGATTGACCAGCGGCTCCGCGATCGCGTCGCCGACTCGTTGACGTGGGTTGAGTGAGCCGTGCGGGTCCTGGAAGACAGCCTGCATGCGCTGCTGGCGCCGCACGCCGCCGCGCGGGTCGGCCGGATTGTCACCGGCGACCCTGACGGTGCCCGATGTGGGCGGCTGCAGGCCCAGCACAAGATGCGCCAGGGTGGACTTGCCGGAGCCGGACTCGCCCACGAGCGCCACCGTTTCGCCGGCCCGTACGTCGAGGTCGACACCGGCCAACGCGTGCAGCTTCCTGCGACGCACCCGGTAGACCTTGGTCGACGCACGAACAACCACGAGCGGCTCGCCGACCACTAGCTGCTTCACGGGCTGCTCCGGCAGCACCGGCGCGGGAGACGGTGCCGGGCCGTCAGCGCCTGCGTTGCGGGGCGCCTGCCCGACCGCGTCGTGGTTGAAGCAGGCGACCCAGTGCCCGCCGCCGATCGACAGCAGCTCGGGCATGCTCTGCGCACAGGCGTCGAGCCGGTAGGTGCAGCGCGGCTCGAACGGGCAGCCGGGCGGTGGATCGGCGAGGTCCACCGCGCTGCCCGCGATGCTTGCAACCTCTCCCCGCCGCAGTGTGATACGCGGGGTCGCGTCGCGCAGCGCGGCCGCGTACGGATGGCGCGGCCGGGCGAAGAAGTCCGGCGCTGGGCTGTCCTCGACGATCCGGCCGCCGTACATGACGATGACCCGGGTGCAGAGCTGGCGGATCAGGCCAAGGTTGTGCGAGACGATGACCAGCCCCATGTCGGCCTGCGGGCCCGGCGCCCCGATGGTGGCGAAGAGTTCCATGATCTGTGCCTGGATGGTGACGTCCAGCGCCGTGGTCGGCTCGTCCGCGATCACCAGCAGCGGGTCGTTCGACAGCCCCAGCGCGATCAGGCCGCGCTGCCGCATGCCACCGGAGAGCTCGTGCGGACGCCGCGCGAGTTGGCTGCGCGGCGCGGGCATGCCCACCGACCGCAGCGCCTGGACGGCCCGATCCCGGCGGCGCCCGCGGTCGGTCTCGCCATGCGCGCGCAGCCCTTCGGAAAGGTGGTCGCCCAGGGTCCGTAGCGGGTCGAACGAGGTGAGCGGGTCCTGGAACACCATGCCGGCCTTGCTGCCGCGCAGCCTGCGCATCCGCTCCTCCGGCAGGTCCGACAGCTTGATGCCGTCGATCGTGATGGAACCGGACTCCTGCTTCGACCACGGCGGCAGGAGCCGCATCAGTGCCAGCGCCAGCGTCGTCTTGCCCGAGCCGGACTCACCGACGATGCCGACGCGCTCGCCGGACACCACGTCGAAGGAGGCGCCCGCGACGGCCTGCACGTCGTCGTAGGCGATGGTCAGGTCGCGAACTGAGAGCAGGCTCATCGCGGCCGCCTGCCGGCCACGTCGACCCGGAGCGCGGCGCCGAGCCCTTCGCCGACGAAGTTGATGCCGAGCACGGTCAGCATCAGCATCAGCGCGGGCGCGAGCGCGGCCACCGGGGCGGTGTAGATCGCCCGGACCCCTTCGGTGAGCATCACCCCCCAGTCCGCTTCCGGCGGCTGTACACCGATGCCGAGGAAACTCAAGGCCGAGAGCACCACGATCCCGTTCCCCATTCCGATTACCAGCAGGACGACCAGCACGTCAGCGACGTTGGGCAGCACATGCACGCGCAGCATCCGCGCCAGCGAGGTGTTGCTGAGGCGAGCCGCCTGTATGAACGCCGCGCTGCGCAATGGCAGGACCGACCCGCGCATGACCCTGGCGTAGGACGGCAACGCCGCGATCGAAACCGCGATAACCGCGCTCGTCACGCTCGGGCCCAGGATCGCCACCACGACGATCGCTGTAAGCAGCGTCGGGAACGACAGCAGCACGTCCACCACACGCATCACGACGGTGTCGAACGCCCGGCCGATGAAGCCGGACGCGATGCCGAGCAGGCTGCCGGCGACCGCGCCCAGGCCGACCGCGAGCAGGCCGGCCGGGATGGACAGCACGCCGGCGTGCAGGAGCCGGGCAAGGATGTCGCGCCCGAGGTTGTCGGTGCCGAGCGGGTAGGTCGCGGACGGACCGGCGTAGGCGTCCATTGGATGCGTGCGGGTCGGTGACGCACCGTAGACCAGTGGCCCCACTACGGTGACGACCGCGACGATCAGGAGCAGCACCAGGCCCACCCGGGTCAGTCGCTGCGACAGGAACCGGCGAGCCGCGCTGGATCTGGTCGTCATGACAGGCCGATCCGGGGGTCGATGATGCGATAGACCACATCGATGAACAGGTTGATGCCGAGGATCAACAACGCCACGACGAGGATCTCCCCCTGCACGGCCGGCAGGTCCCGTCGGCCGATCGAGTCGAAGATCGTGGTGCCGAGTCCCGGCCAGGAGAAGATGTTCTCCACGATGAGGGCGCCCGCCAGTAGCCGTCCGAACTCCACCGAGAGCAGCGTGACCACCGGGATGGACGCGTTGGGCAGCACGTTGCGGGTGAGCAGCCGCCGCTGGGGCACACCGACGGCACGCAGCGTCCGCACGAAGGGCCGGCCCACCGCGTCCAGCACGCTCGCCCGCACGACCCGCGCCTGGATGCCGGCGAGCGGAATGCCCAGCGCCAGCGCGGGCAGCACGATCGAGGTCCAGGATTCCGCGCCGGCCACCGGGAAGATCTGCAGATATACCGCGAACACCGTGGCAAGCACCGTGGCGAGCAGGAAGTCGGGTGTGGCCACCAGCATCGTGGTCACGGTGGTGAAGCTCAGCCCCGCGCGGCGCCGCTTCGCGTCGCGCAACGCGCTGGCGATGCCGATCGGCAGCGAGAGCAGCAGGCCGGCGAGAACGCCGGCTGCCGTCAGCATCAGCGTGTTGGGCAGGCGCTCGGCGACGACGTCGGCCACCGGCTGCCGGGTGAGGAACGAGGTGCCCAGATCGCCGTGCAGGACGTTCTCCAAATAGGTGAAGAACTGCACCAGCAGCGGATCGTTGAGTCCAAGCTGTTCCCGCAGTTCCTCGGCGACCTGCGGATCCAGATTGGTGCCCGCGATGACCTGCACGGGGTCGCCAGGCACGAGACGGATCATCGCGAACGTGATCACGAGCACCGCCAGCGCGGCGGGAACTGTCACCAGTACCCGCCGCGCGACGAACCGTACGAAGCTCACTCGGCCGGCACCAAGTCGTTGATCTTCAGGATGCCGTCCGGCTGCATGCCGATCCCGCCGACCGCCTTCGCCGAGAACACGACGCTCTTCGGCTGGTAGAGCACCAGGGCCGTATGGTCGGCCGCCATGAGATGCTGCGCCCGGGACACGAGCGCGTTGCGCTTGGCCGCGTCGACCTCGCTGATCGCCTGGTCCAGCGCGGCGTCCACATCCGGGTTGCAGTTGAACGTCAGGTTGGTGCCCTGCGGCACCTGCGCCGATGGGATGTTGGCGCAAGCGAAGAGGATCCGCATCGACCCGGCCGGGTCCAGGATGCCGTAGCGGCCGATGTAGATGGACTGGTCACCCTTGCGGCGGGTCTGGGTGACCGTGGCGAACTCCTCGGTCTTGATCTGCGCCTTGATGCCCACCTGGGCCAGCTGGTCCTGGACGAGCTGGTCGATCGCGGGCCACGGGTCGTCGCTCGCGGACAGGATGGACAGCGTCAACGGCTTGCCGTCCTTCTGCATGACGCCGTCGGCACCGGCGGTGTAACCGGCCGCCGCAAGCAGCGACTTGGCCTGGGCCTGGCTGTACTTGGTCACCGCGCTTTCGACGGTCTTGTCGTAGCCGGGGACGATGGTCGGCACCGTGCTCCAGTTGGTCTCGGCGTAGCCACTGGCCACGGCCTGGATGAGCGCGTCACGGTCGATCGCCGCCGAGATCGCCTTGCGGACGTTGAGGTCCGGCACACTCTTCGCATTGATCCACAGGGCGGTCTCGCTGACCCCGGGGAAGGAAGTGTTGTTGAGGTTCGATGCGGAGGCGAGACGCTTGGCGTCGGGCCCGGTCAGCTGGGCCACCTGTACCGCCCCGGTGGTCAGCAGGTTCGCCCGGGTGCTGGCGTTGGTCACGTACTGGAAGATGATCCGCGCGTACTTCGGAGCGCCTTTGTTCGTCAGGTCGGGACGGATCGTCGTGTAGTCGTTGTTCCGCTCGACCTCGAGGCGGTCGCCCTTGACGTAACTGACGAACTTGTAGGGGCCGGTTCCCACGGGCTTGGCGTCGAGGGTGCCGGCACTCGCTGCGGCCGGCGACGGGATGCTGAGATCCGCGTTGGTGAGGTTGATCAATGCCGCGCCCACGGGCGTCTTCCAGGTCACCTTCACGGTGCTGTCGTCGATGACCTGACTGTTGTCGTACGGGCCGAGAACGCTCTTGGAGTTGGTCGCCTTGGTGGCCGGGTCGACGACCCGGTCCAGCGCGGCCTTGACCGCTGCGGCGTTGAACGGGGTGCCGTCGTGGAACTTGACTCCGGTGCGGAGCTTGAACGTGATGGACGGGCCCTCGACGGTCCAGGACTCGGCCAGGCTGGGACCGATCGTGCCGTCGGCGTTGGCCACCACGAGCGTGTCGTAGATGGCGGCCATCTCGTCACTGAGGTATTGAATGTTCTTGGCCGGGTCCAGGGTCGGCTGCTCGGCGCCCTCGGCGATGTGCAGCGTCCCGCCGCCGGCCGAGTTGTCGGTATCTGCCGAACCGCACGCTGCGGCGGCGGCGATCATGAGGAGCACGGCACCACCGGCGACCAGCCGGGAGTACATTCCCCTGCGGCGCGTAGACATTTGGACTGTCTCCACTTCGACGAAGCCGCCCGCCACCAGGCGGGACGCGATCCTCTGACGCGTGACTGAGTATTAGCGCGGCCACAAAGTCATGTCAACGGCTGAAACGATCGTTCCGATAATGTTCGGTACGGGCTGCTGCGGCAGCGTATCCGGCGGGTCGAAGCGTTTTGACAGGTGAAACAAATCGACTACGATGAGGCGCCGGCATGGGCCCTACCAGGGGTATCATCGCCCGTGCGACCTCATACTCGCTCCGCGCCACCGTCCCCAGTGTCACGAGACAGGACAGACCGATGAAGCAGACGGCTGAGTCCGCCGCCAGCTACCCGATCCGGGCCGTCGAGCGCGTCTGCGACATTCTTGACGTGCTGCAGCGATCCCGCGACGGTGCGTCGCTCTCGGATGTCGCCGAGGTGACTGCGCTGCCGAAGAGCTCGGCCTTTCGCTACCTGTCGGCCCTCGAGGCCCGCCGCTACGTCGAGCGTGATCCGGCCAACAGCCTGTATCGGCTCGGCCTGGCCTTCCGGCCGCAGCACACCCGGCAGGTGGACATGCTCGTCAACCAGGCCAGGCCACACCTGGAGAAGCTGCGCGACCGGCTCGGCGAGACCACAAACCTGGGCGTGCTGGACGGAGCGCACATCGTGCACGCCCTCGTGGTGGAGAGCAACGAGATGATGCGGCTCGCGGCGCGCATCGGCGAGCGGGGCAGCATCCACGCCACCGCGCTGGGCAAGGCGATCGCGGCCGAACTGCCTGATGACCGGGTGCGCGCCATCCTCTCGGCCGAGCAGATGCTCCAGTACACCGACAGCACGATCGTCTCCGTCGAGGGATACCTGGCCGAGCTCAAGCGCGTCCGGCGCGAGGGATATGGGCTCGACGACTGCGAGAACCAGCCCGACGGCCGCTGCGTGGCGGTCGTGCTGGAGAGCATCCCGTTCCTGTGCGGCATCAGCGTGAGCGCGCCGGCCCGTCGGCTGACCTCCGACAAGGTCGAGACGGTCGCCCGCGCGCTGCGCCGCACCGCGATGCAGCTGGTGCGCGACTACCACGCCAGCGCCTGAAGCGCGCTCTCCACAAGCAATCCACCATCCGCACAGCCCAGCCCCACGCGCGGTGTTGACCATCGGCCGCGGCGGCGGCTACCGTCGTGTCAGTTTCAACTGTCGGTCTGCGAAATCCACTAGGCAGAACGCGGACGGCGCGACGGGCACCGGAAGGGGAGCCGAGTGGTGTCAAAAGCCTCGAGGATCAAGTCAGCGGAGTACTGGCCGCGAGCGAGCCGCCATCTTCCGGGTGGGGTCAACTCCAACGTGCGGCTGTCCGCGCCGCCGGTCTTCTTCAGCCGCGCCCAAGGCGCGTGGATGTGGGACGTGGACGGCAACGACTACGTCGACTACCTGCTAGGGCAAGGGCCGAGCTTCCTGGGCCACGCCAACGCCACAGTGAATCAGGCGGTCCACGACGCCTGCGGGGACGGCATGCTCTACGGCAACTCACACGTGCTGGAGGTCGAGGCCGCGGAGCGGATCTGTTCGGCGCTCGGCTGGGCCGAGATGGTCCGGCTCGGCCTGACCGGCACCGAGTCGGTCCAGGCGGCCCTGCGGCTGGCGCGTGCGGCGACCGGACGCCGGCGGTTCATCCGGTTCGAGGGCCACTACCACGGCTGGCTCGACAACGTGCTCGTCGACGCCGCTGGCACCGGACCCGCCAGCGCCGGCCAGGTCGGCGCACAACTCGCCGACTCGGTGGTGCTGCCGTGGAACGACGCGGAGGCCGTCGCGGCCGCGCTGGCCGAGCACCATGGCCAGATCGCCGCGCTCATCATGGAACCCATCATGGTCAACGCCGGCACGATCGAACCGCGACCCGGCTATCTGCAGCGCGTCCGCGAACTGTGCACCGAGCACGGCGTGGTGCTCATCTTCGACGAGGTGATCAGCGGCTTCCGGGTCGCCCTCGGCGGTGCGGCGGCCCGGTACGGCGTCACACCCGACCTTGCCACCTACGGCAAGGCCATGGCGGGCGGCTGGCCGGTCGCGGCCTTGGCCGGACACGCTCACCTGATGGAACGATTCGGCACCGGCGAGGTCAACCACTCGGGCACCTTCAACGGCTCCGTGATGGCCGCCGCGGCGGTGGTCGCCACCATCGACCTGCTGACCTCGGACCCGCCGTACGAGCGCATCGCCGAGCACGGCACGGCGTTGATGGCCGGGCTCCTCGAACTGGCCGACAAGCACCAGGTGCCGCTGCGGGTGCAAGGTGTCCCGATGGCGTTCCACGCCTCGTTCGGCCCTCGGGAACCGGTCACCGACCACCGCGAACTGCGCAACCTCGACCTTGCCCGGTACGCCCGCTTCGCCGAGGTGCTGGCTGGGTACGGGGTCTGGGTCGCCGGGCGAGGGATCTGGTACGTCTCAGCGGCGCACGGCCCGCGTGAACTCGCCACCACGCTTGAGCGCGTGGACGATGCGCTGAACGAATCAGGCGCGTAGGGAGTTCGGGCACATGCGGGTCGGCATTCTCGGTCTCTGGCACGAAACCAACACCTACGCCACGCACCAGGCCACCCTCGCGGACTTCGCGGACTTCGAACTCGCGCAGGGTCACGAGGTCCTCGAGCAGAACGTGGACACCGGATCGGTCATCGGCGGCTTCGCCGACTCTCCCGACCACGAACTGGTGCCGATCTTCTCCGCCGGCGCCTGGCCGTGCGGCCCGGCCGATCGGGTCACCATCGAGGCCCTGCTCGAGCGCGCCGGCCGGGCCTTGCGCGCGGCCGGCCCGCTCGACGGGCTGCTCGTCAACCTGCACGGAGCGATGGTCGCCGACGGCTATCCCGACACCGAGACGGCGCTGCTGTCGGTGGTCCGGGAGACCGTCGGGTCCGTGCCGCTGGCGGCGGTGCTCGACCTGCACGCCAACCCGTCACCCGAGCTGGTCGAATCATGCGAGGTACTCGTCAGCTACGACACCTACCCGCACGTGGACATGCGCGAACGGGGCCGCGAGGCGGCCCGGCTGCTCGGCGACGTGTTCGCCGGGCGGCGGTTGCGCACGGCCGTCGGCAAGCTCCCACTGCTGGTCTGCCCGTTGGCTCAGGCGACCGACGCCGAGCCGATGCGCTCGCTGCAGCGACGGGCCGCGGCCCGGGCCCGCGCCGCGGGACTGGTGCGGATCTGCATCCCGGCCGGCTTCGCCTACAGCGACGTCGACCGGGTCGGCATGAGCGTGCTCGCCATCCACGACGAGGGCGACGAGGCGGCCGCGCGCGACGTCATCGCCGAGACCCTCGCCGACATCACCGAACAGACCGACGCCTTCATGGTGGCTCGCGACGACGCCGCCACGGCCGTGCGCCGGGCGATCGCCGGCGTGGCCCGCCCGGTCGTCCTCGCCGACGTCGCCGACAACATCGGCGGCGGCAGCCCGGGCGACGGGACCGCACTGCTCGCCGAACTGCTGGCTCAGCACGCACAGGACGCCGTGGTGACCGTGGCCGACGCGCGGGTCGCCCGCCTGGCGGCGGACCTCGGCACCGGCGCGGAGATCGAGGCGCTGGTCGGCGGGAAGACCGACCGCCGGCACGGCGACCCGGTGCGCGTGCGCGGACGGGTCGTCACCGTCACCGACGGCCGCTACCGCACCCAGGGCAGCTGGATGACCGGACGCGAGTTCAGCATGGGCACCACCGCGGTGCTGCGCGTCGAGGGCATCACCCTCGTGGTGACCGAGAGGCCGACGCCGCCGTTCCACGCCGAGCAGCTCTCCTCCGTCGGGGTGGACGCCCGCTCCGCCAAGATCATCGTCGCGAAGGGCGCCATCGCCTGGCGGGCCGCGTTCGGTGACATCGCCGCCGAGGTCATCGAGGTTGCCACGCCCGGCGCCTGCCCGATCGACGTCGCCTCACTTCCCCGCAACACAACGCCGATGACCCTCCCACCGACGACCTTCGTAGCCCGGCCCGGCGTGAAGCCATGAGCGGCCCGGAGCGAAGCGGAGAGGCCGCTTTCTGGCTGGAATGCCGCGCCTGTGGCAGGTCCCGGGATGCCGGCTCCCTGCGTTACCGCTGCGCCAGCTGCGGCGGAGAACTGGTCGTGCGCTACGCCGCTGCCTCCGACGGTTGGCAGGACCCGGCGCGGCGCGGGGTCTGGCGCTACCAGGGCCGGCTACCGCTGCACGACCCGGCGAACATCGTGAGTCTGGGCGAGGGTGCCACGCCGCTGGTGGAGCTGACCGGTGCCGTGCCCGGCGTCGCCTCCGTGCAGGTCAAGTGCGAGCATCTGAACCCGACCGGCTCCTTCAAGGACCGCATCGCTTCAGTCGCCCTCTCCATCGTGCGTGAACGCCGGCTCGCCGGCTGCGTCGGCACCTCCTCCGGTAACGGCGGCGCAGCCGCCGCCGCCTACGCGAGCCGGGCCGGCGTGCCGGCGGCGCTGTTCGCCCTCGCCGACACCGCCGCACCCAAGCTGCGCCAGATCCGAGCGCTCGGCGCGCGTGTCCATCTCGTCGACGGCCTCGGCCACGACGCCGCAGCCACCGACTCGGCGGCCGTCACCATTGCCGCGATCGCCGCCGATCGGGGCCTGATGCCGCTCCTGACCGGCGGCCGGTTCTCCCCCGAGGCGATGGAGGGTGCGACCACGATCGCGTACGAGATCGCCGAGGACGCCCCGGCCACGACCGTGGTGTATGCGCCGGTCGGCGGTGGCGGGCTGCTCTCCGCGATCGGCCGTGGCTTCACCGCGAGCGGGTTGATCGCCAACGGTGCGCGCCCCCGGGTCGTCGGTGTGCAGCCGGCCGGTTGCCCGACACTGCGCCCGGCGTTGGCCGGTGACCTCACCGGGCTTCGGGGCCCATGCACCACCACCGTCTCCGGGCTGCAGGTCGCCGTCCTCTTCGACGGCGTCGGCGCGGTCGACGCGGTGCGCGAATCCGGCGGGCACCTGACCGAAGTCACCGACGAGGAGATCCTCGATGCGCAGCGTATCCTCGCCCGCCGGCACGGCATCCTGGTGGAACCGGCCGGCGCGACCGCATTCGCGGGCCTGCTCGCCGACGCGGCGGCGGGCCGGCTCGACCCCTCCGACCGGGCGGTGATCGTCGCGACCGGGGCCGGCTACAAGGACGCCGGTGCCCTCGCCCGGCTCGCCGGCGACGACCCGGTGCCCCGGATCACCGCCGACCAGATCACCACCGCGATGGACATCCTCCGCTAATGGAAGGCCGGATCGCCTTGTCTGCACCGCGCTCGATCAACAGCCTCTACGACCTCACCGGTCGCGTCGCGATCGTGACCGGCGGAGCCGGCCTCTACGGTCGCCACATGTGCTACGCACTGGCCGAGGCCGGTGCGCACGTGGTGGTCACCTCCCGCGACCTGACCGCGTGCGAGGCGGCCGCCACCGCCCTCCGCCGGGACGGTTACGAGGCCAGCGCGCACCGGCTCGACCAGGCCGACGAGGCGTCCATCGTGGAGCTTCGCGATGCTGTCGTGGCATCGCTGGGCCGCATCGACGTGCTGGTGAACGGTTCGGTGCACCGCCAGGGCAGCGACCCCAACCGCACCACCGCCGCGGACTGGACCGCCACCAGCGAGGTGAACTCCTCCGGGCTCTTCCTGATCACGAAACACATCGGCGAGCAGATGATGGCCCAACGTTCGGGCAGCATCGTCAACATCGGCTCGATCTACGGTGTGGTCGGGCCCACCTTCGACGTCTATGCGGGCACCGAGATGACCTCGCCTGCCTTCTACGCGTTCGACAAGGGTGGCATGGTGAACCTCACCCGGTACCTCGCGTGCTTCTACGCGCCCTACGGCGTGCGGGTGAACTGCCTGTCGCCGGGCGGGTTGGCGACCCCAGACCAGCCGGCGGCATTCGTCACCGCCTACGCCGAACGCACGCCGCTGGGTCGATTGGCCGGACCCGACGACATCAAGGGCCCGGTGGTCTTCCTGGCCTCGGACGCCTCCGGCTATGTGACCGGTGTGAACCTCATGGTCGACGGCGGCTGGACCGCCCACTGACCGGGGTATGGGACCAGGCCCGCGTGCCGCGCGTCTGGAAGCGTGGCGCGGACCCCTTGTGGTGTCCACAAGGGGTCGAGCCGAAGTTGACCTGCCCAAGTGGCTTGCGCTAACGGACGATGCGCTCGGTGGAGTCGAGGTCGAAGAGGTGGACGCGGCCGGGCTTGATCACCGCGGTGACGCGGTCGCCCACTGCGACCGGGTCCTCGGGTGGCACCCGGGCGACGACCGTCGCTCCGCCGACCTCGAGTTCCACGAACGTGTCCGACCCGATCGGCTCCAGCAGGGCGACCTGCGCGTCGAAGGACAACCCGCCCGGCGCGCCCAGCGACACGTCCTCGGCCCGCAGGCCGGCCGCGACCCGCGGCCACTCGCCGTCGCGCAGCCCGATGGACTCGGCGGTGCCGAGTTCGAGGCGGACGTCCGGCGCCGTGAACACGACCCCGGCGGCGTGCCGCTCCAGGCGTCCCTCGATGAGGCTCATCCTCGGCTTGCCGAGGAAGGTCGCCACGTACATGTCCCGCGGTTTGCCGTAAACCTCGTGCTGGGTGCCGTACTGGACCAGCTTGCCATCGCGCATCACCGCGATCAGGTCGGAGAGGGTCATCGCCTCCTCCTGGTCGTGGGTGACGAAGACGCTGGTGGTGCCGAGCGTCTGGTGGAGATGCTTCACCTCGGTCCGCATGCGTGCGCGCAGGGCCGCATCGAGATTGCTGAACGGCTCGTCAAGCAGGAAGACCGCGGGCTTCTTCACCATCGCCCGCCCCAGCGCCACCCGCTGCTGCTGGCCACCGGAGAGCTGCCCGGGCCGGCGGTCCAGCAGGTGCTCGATGGCGAGCAGTTCTGCCGTGTGCCGGACCCGGGACTGGATCTCCGGCTTCGGACGGCGCTGGAGCCGCAGCCCGAAGGCGATGTTGTCGAAGACAGACATGTGCGGGTACAGCGCGTAATTCTGGAACACGATCGCCATGCCACGCTCGTTCGGGGGCACCCTGGTGATGTCACGCTCGCCCATGTGGATCGAGCCGCCGTCAGCTTGGTCCAGGCCGGCGATCAGGTTCAGGGTCGTGGTCTTGCCACACCCGGACGGCCCGAGCAGCGTGATGAACTTGCCCGCCGGCAATTCCAGCGACAGGTCGTTCACCGCCATCACCTTGCCGTAGCGACGATAGATCGATTCCAGCCGTAGTGACATACCCGCCATGTCCAACTCCTCCGAGAAACAACGAACGCAGGAAGCTATGAGCCAGGCGACCTACGAGCCGAGTTGGGCGATCATCAGCTTCTTGACCGCCTTGATCGTCTCTTCGTGGGCCTGCTCGGGCGTCCACGTGCCCTTCGACAGGTTGGTCAGGCCCAGCAGGAACGGCGCGTTCCATTTGAACGGGGCGTTGCCTGGCCAGGCCAGCTGCGCCGATGCCTGCTCGGCCAGCGTCGCCGCGAGCGGGAAGCCCGCGGCCACCTCCGGGTCCTTGCTGACCGACAGGCGGCTCGACGGCAGCACCTGACCGGCCCTACCGAGCACCATCTGCTTCTGAAACTCCGTCCCGGTGGTGTATTTGACGAAGCTCAGTGCGGCGTCGCGGTTTCGGGTGAACTTGTTGATGCCCAGGCCCTCGGCCACGATGACGCTGCCGCTCGTGCCGGCCGTGATGCCCGGCATCACGCTGACGCCGACCTCAGCCTTGGTGATTACCGACTTCTTGGCCGGGTCGGTGCTGCCGGCTGTGCTGCCGAAGCCGGTGGTGGCGGCCTGGCTGGCGGCCAGGTTCTGGTTGAACAGCAACGAGGTGTCCTGGTCGCCTACTGCGTTGGCGCCGGCCAGCCCGAAGAACTTCGACTGGAAGCCGCGGCCGATCGCCTGCCAGGCGGCGAGGCCCTTGTCGTTGTCGAAGAGCAGCTGGCTCTTGTCGTCGCTGAACAGTTGGCCCTTGGTGGAGTTGAAGAACGCGATCCAGAACGGGACGCCGTTGTTGTTCCACGGGATCACGCAGGGCTCGCGGTTGCCGACCGTCAGCTTGGGCGCGTACCCGTACAGGTCGTCCCACGTTCCCGGGATCTTCTCCGGCAGTGCCGCCGCGGACCAGTCGGACTTGTTGTAGAAGAAGAGCAGCATGTCGGCGAAGAGTGGTGCGGCGAGCAGCGCACCGCCCTTGGTGAGCTGGCCGAGCGCGGCCGGAACGTAGTCGCTGGTGTCGCCGAGCATGTCCTTGAGCGGAAGGTAGAGCTTGTCGCCGAAGTTGGAGATGAAGTCGACGCCGCCGTAGAGCACGTCGTAGCTCGCGTCCTTGGAGACGATCCACGAGGCGTAGCTGGTGGCCCGTTCCGCAAAGGGAATCACCTGGGCGTTGACCGTGGCGCCGGTGACCTGGCCCCATTGCTTGCCGGCCTCCGTGCACGCCTGCACGCTGGATGGGTTGCAGGCGACGTTGATCGTGACCCCGGGGAACTTTCCGTCGCCCTTGCTCGTCGGAGTGGGTGCCGGGTCGTCGGTGCAGGCGGAGAGGATCGGTGTGGCCGCCGCGACGGCGAAGGCGCTTCGCAGCAGCGTACGCCGGGAGGTACTGCGGGATGCAAATTGATTCATGAGTTGTGTCCCTTCAGCCCTTGAGGTAGCCCTCACTCAAGCCGGATCTGATCCGGCGGTGGAAGAGGATCACCAGAACGATCACGGGTAGCACGGCGACGATGCCCGCCGCCGCCTGGTAGGTGTAGGGAGGTTCGCCACTGATTCCCGACGGCGAGTTGATGTAGCCGATCCTGCGCGTGACCGTCACCGCGCCCTGGTTGCCCAGCACAACCGCGAACAGGAACTCGTTCCAGACGCTGATGAGCAGCAGAATTGCCGTGGCGGCCAGGCCGGCCGAAGCCGACGGGATGGTCACCCGGAACAGGGTGCCCAACCTGGTGCATCCATCCATCCGCGCCGAGGCCTCCAGCGCCGGTGGGACACTTGCGAAGATGTTGCGCAGCAACCAGATCGTCAGTGGCAACGAGAAGGCGACGTGGGCCACAATCAACCCGATCACCGAGTCGTTGAGGTTGAGCGCGTTGAAGATGAACAGCAGCGGAATGAGCAGGACGATGGCCGGCACGGTGTAGGCGAACATGAGCACCGCGATCGCGGCGCCCTTACCGGGCAGGTCGAGCCGGGCCAGCGGGTACGCGGCGAGTGCGGCGACCAGGAGCGTCAGCAGCGTCGACCCGACCGTGATCTGCAGGCTCACCCAGATCGAGGAGAGCCACTTGTCGTTGGTGAGGATGTCGACGTACTGGGAGAAGTCCAGCCGCGCGGTCAGGTCCAGCGGCACCGAGGTGACAGCGGACTCCGGCTGCAAGCTGGCCAGCACGATCCACAGGGTCGGGCCGATCGACCAGACGAGGAGCGCGCCGATCGCCACCGTCGAACCGACGCGGCGTACGGCGGGTGGCAGGGTCCACCGACGCCGCTTGCGCGAGTCCTCGGGCCACTCCTGCGGCGACTGATCTGCCCGCGCCGCGCTGTCGAGCCGCAACCGTCCGGCCGGCTCGTCGGCGGGGTTCTTCGCCTGGCGGCGGCGGAGGAGTCCGCCCGAACGCAGGTAGAGTGTCGCACCGCTCGCGGCGACGATGATCGCCATGAGGAACAGGGCCAGCATCGCCGAGTAGCCGAGACTGAGGTTGTCGAAGGCGGCGGTGAAGATGTAGTAGGTGATGGTCGTCGTCTCGAAGCCGGGGCCACCACGGGTGAGCTGGAAGAGCAGGTCGAAGACCTGCAGCGAGACGATGATCTGCAGGATCGTGGCGATCAGCAGGGTGGGCCCGATGCTGGGTAGCGTGATCGATCGGAAGGCCTGCCACGGCGTCGCACCGTCCATCCGGGCCGCGCGGTAGAGCTGGTTGGGAACCGCCTTGAGCGCGGACAGGATGATGAGGGCCAGCAGGGGCACCGATCGCCACGCCGTGGCGATCATCGCGAGCACCAGCGCGGTGGTCGGTTCCTGCAGCCAGGGCACCGCACCCTCGGTGAGGCCGAGTCCGTTGCTGACCTGGGTCGCCAGCCCGAAGCTGGGCTGGAAGATGAAGCGCCAGAAGAACCCTGTCACGATCGGGGCGATCGCCCATGGCAGCAACAACGCGACGGCGAGCGGCGTCTCGAACCGCGACCGCCTGTTCATCAGCAGTGCGGTGGCGAGTGCCAACGGGATGGTGAGCACGGTGGTGCCGACCGCGAACCAGAGGGTGCGCGGAATGGAGTCGACGAAGAATGAGTCGTTGAACATCCGGGTGATGTTGTCCAGGCCCAGGAACCTCGTCGGTCCGTCCTGAAGCAGTTCGATCCGGTAGAGGCTCATCACGAAGACTGCCGCGATCGGTGGGAGCACGATCACGCCGATGAACACGGCTGCGGGTACGAACAGCAATAGGGCGAAGCGGCGGTCGCTGAGCCGGTCCACCCGGCGGGAGATCCGGCGCGACACGCTCCCGCGTGCCGGTACCGCTTCTGTCGTCATCGATCCTCCCGCAGGCCTGTCGTCACGGCGTTGTGCGGGAAGTCTGCGATGCAGGACGCCACCATGTCAACAGATGGAACGTGCATTTCAACTGCCGTAACGTTTGGCAGACGGCGCGATGTCAGGTCGGTAACGTCGGCCCGGCGATCGTTTCGGCTGATGACACTGTTGAGTTCAAGTCCACAACAAGGGAGACAGGGATGAGGATCCTGCAGATCGGCGCCGGCTCCATGGGCACCCGGCGCCTTCGTGACCTACGCGCGTGTGAGGGCGTCGAGGTGACCCTGTTCGACCAGCGGGCCGACCGGCGGGCTGCCGCGGCGAGCCGGTTCGGCGTCGCCACCACGGCCTCGCTCGACGAGGCGATGGCGACCGAGCCGGACGCACTGGTCATCTCGACCCCGCCCGACCAGCACACCGACTATGTGCGACTGGCGCTGGACACCGGCCGGCACTTCTTCTGCGAAGCCGACATCTGGGCCTTCGATCCCCGGGCGGTGGCAGCGGCGAACGCTCGACGGCCGGCGGGCGGACTGGTCGCGGCCCCCTCCTGCACCTTGTACTTCCACCCCTTCGTCCAGGAACTGCGCCGCGTGGTCCGGGAGGAACTGGGCACCCTGCACGCCTACGGCTACGTGCTCTCGGTCAACGCGCCGAGCTGGCATCCGGGCGAGGGCGCCGAATATTACGCCCGTCACCGTGCCACCGCGCCGGCCCGGGAGATGGTGCCGCTCGAGCTCATCGCGCTCGACCACATCTTCGGCACGCCGGTGGCGGCCTCGGGGCGCGTGGTCCGGCGCGGCGGCCTCGACCTACCAGGTGCCGACAGCTGGTCGCTGCAGATGGAGTTGGCGTCCGGCGCCACCGGGCAGCTGACGGTGGTCATGGCGAGCCCGCAGACAGCTCGCCAGGGCTGGGCGATCGGCGACCGCGGCTTCATCCGGTTCGACCTGCTGACCGGCACCCTGGAGCGCGCGCTGCCGGACCTCGGCGACGGGTACTCCCGGGTCCTGTGTGACTGGCAGCAGGAGTACGAGCCGATGTACGCCAAGGAGATCTCCGCCTTCCTCGCGGCGGTCCGCGGCGAGGCCGCCTGGCCCTACTCTTACGACAGTGCCGCGGTCGTGTGCGGCACCTTGGCAGCGGCGGAGCTCAGCATGCTCACCGGCCGGACCGAGACGGTCGACCCGGACCGCCAGCCCGCCGCCCTGCCCGACGCGTACGCCGTGTCCAGCACACCCTGACGATCAGTGGTCACCGTGTTGCGAAGATCGGCATAGCAGCCCTGCACCACGGTGACCACGGTGACCACGGTCGAGCCAACGGTCAGGTCAGGCGGGTGAAGCCGGTGTGCGCCACCGGTCCGCGCAGGGCGGCCTGCACCGATCCGGCGTCCTGGGCCGCGCGGATCTCGGCGAAGACGGTGCGCACCGCGGCCAGATACTCCTCAACATGCTCGTCCTGGTGCGCGAAGGACGGATAGAACGAACCACCGGCGAGGAACCCCTGGTCGAGCATCAGCTGGGTGAAGAGGGTCACGCTGGGCTGCGGCTGTTCCACGAAACGCAGGTGGCTCAGCGGCGCGATGCCGTGGATCCGCACCGCCAGCCCCACCTCCTCGGCCGCAGCCCGCCAGCCGGCCTGCACGGCCGCGCCGACCGCCGTCAGGCGCGTTCCCACCGAGTTGTCCCGGTGCCGGCGTAGGGTGGCGAGCGCCGCCGCCGGCCCGATCCGCTCGGTCCAGTAGGTGCTGCTGACGAAGGAGCGCTGTGCGTGTTCCAGCACAGCCGCGCGCCCCAGCACGGCCGCCATCGGATAGCCGTTGCCGATGGCCTTGGCGAAGACCGCCACATCGGGTTCGACACCCAGCTCGAGATGAATGCCGCCGGTGTTGACGCGCAGGCCAGAGGTCACCTCGTCGAAGATGAGGACGGCACCCGCACGGCGGGCCAGCTCCACCACGCCCGGCAAAAACCCCGGCTCAGGATCATGCTCGCGGATGGGCTCCATCACGACCGCGGCGAGCTGATGCTCGGCGATGATCGCCTCGAGCTCGTCCAACCTGTTGTACCGGAACCCGAATGCGGTGCCGGCGAGCTGGGCCGGGACGCCGCTGGGATCCAGGCCCGGCAGCAGATGCCCGTCGAGGCTCGACGGGCCGGCGAGGTTCGCGGCCAGATACCAATCGTGCCAGCCGTGGTAGCCGCAGAATGCCACCGTCGACCGTCCGGTGGCGGCCCGGGCCAACCGGACCGCGATGGTGAGCGCCTCACCCCCGCTGCGCGCGTAGCGGACCATGTCGGCCCACGGATGCAGCTCACAGAGCAGTTCGGCGAGCTCCAGCTCCTCGATGCAGTTCAGTGTGCTCATGGATCCGTTGGCGATGACATCGCGGACGGCGGAGTCCACCTCGTCGTCGGCGAAGCCGAGCACACAAGTGCCGATACCGCTGGTACTCATGTCGACGTACCTGTGACCGTCGAGATCCCAGGTATACACGCCCTTGGCGCGCGAATAGTGCCGCGGCCACTGACCCGGCGCAAACTGTTCCGGCCGCTTGGAGAGCAGCTGCGCGCCACCAGGGATCCGCGCGAGTACTCGCCGTTCACGCTCAACTGACTCGTTCGTCATCGCCCCACGGTACGGCGGTATTTCATTCCGCGAAAGTTCTGTTTCACTAGATGCGAACGTCCACGCTCCGCCAACCCCCTCCGTCGCATGCGGCCACGACCGCGTCGGCGACCCGCAGCGCCCGGAGCCCGTCCTCGACACTCACCAACGGGACCGCGACACCACGGGCCACGTCCAGAAAGTGGCTGAGCTGGCGGCCGAACGCGACATCGCGCTCCTCGGAACAGTCGTAGGAACGGGTGAGGGCGTCAGCGTGGGCCCGCACCGTGACGCGACCCCGGGCGAGGTCGGCCCGCAGTGTGCCCCGGTCTCCGACCACGTCGAGCCGGCGGCCCTGCCCCTCCTGCACGTAGTCCAGATGGAACGTTCCGGTCACACCGGAGTCGAAGGCGACGACCCCGTTGATGACGTTGGGATCCTGACGCAGCGGGAGGTCACCGGCGAGGCGGGCGACCGCAGCGACCTCGGCCACTGGGCCCAGCAGCCACTGCAGGTAGTCCCACTCATGGCTGTAGTCGTACGGCAGCCGGTAACGGTCCGTTTCGGAGAACCGGTTGCGGGCCACCCTAAGCGTCTCGTACGCGCCGAGGTTGACGTGCACCGAGACCGGCGTGCCCACGGCTCCGTCGGCGAGCAGCTCCCGCACCCGTCGCAGCACCGCGTAGTGGCGCAGCACGTAACCCACCAGCACCCGCGCGCCGCTCTGCGCCGCCACCCGGGCCAGTTCCTCGGCCGCGGCGACGCTATCGGCGACCGGTTTCTCCACCAGCACCGTGATCCCCCGCCGGCAGGCCTCGATCGCCTGCGGCGCGTGCAGGGCGTCGGGGGTGGCCACCACCAGCGCGTCCGGCGCCGCGTCGAGCAGCTCCTCGAACGAGGAGACGATCGTCAGGGTCGCCTCGACCGCCGGTGGCAGCTGCAAACCGTGCGGCGCCGCGTCGAAGGCCGCGACGCGGACCCCGGGCGACTCCGCCAGCAGCCGGGCATGGCGCAGCCCGATGGAGCCCAACCCGCAAACGCCGACCCGAAGCCGCTCCGGAGCACCACTCTTGTCAGGGATGGCGTTCATGGCAGCAGCCCCGGCGGCAGTTGGCCGCGGTCGAAGGCGTCGAGGGCCGCCGCCAGGTGGCGGTCCGCGTCGCTCAGTGCGACGCTGCCGTGACCCGGGAAGAGAGCGCCGGGTCCGGTCGCCGCCACCGCAGCGATGCTGTCGCGCAGCGCGCCGACGTCGGTTTCGGTGGTGCCTAGCACGGCGACCCTCCCACGGGCGAAGACGAGATCGCCGGTGAAGACAGCGCGGGCACCGTCCACATCGACGAGATAGCAGGCATGCCCCACCGCGTGACCGGGTGTGGGCATGCAGCGTACGGTTGCGGCCCCAATGGTGAACGTCTCATCCCCGAGTCGCCGGTGCACCTCGGTCGGCGTCAGCGACAGCGCGGCCGGGTAGACGCCGGCGGAGCGCGCGAGCGCCAGGCCGGTAGCGACCTCATCGGCATCGATGAGCATCCGGGCCACCTCAGGCGAAGTCCAGATCTCGGCACCCAGCAGCCGCGCGAGAGCATCCGCGCCGGCGGCATGGTCAGCGTGGCCGTGGGTCACCAGGATGTGCGTCACGGGTGGCACCTGCGCGGCCTCGATCCGGGCCGCGATCCCCGCCGTGTCGAGCCCGGACCCCGCGTCGATGAGGAAGGACGCCGTGCCGCCCTCGACCAGGTAGACATGGCCGTCGTGCCGGTCAGAGAGCGAATAGCCGAGCCAGCCGCTCCCCACCAGGTGCACATGTTCCGACAGTCGCATCGCCGCACCCTAACCAGTGGCCAGGTGGTTTGACCAGTCGCCCGTTCGTCCGTACGTCGCCGAGGAACAGCGCCGGCGGGAACAGGCCCCCGCGACGACGCCGCGCCCGCTACCCCGATCCCGAGCGGGTCCTCGGCGCCCTCCAGGTCTCGAGAGCGCCTGACCCCCGGCGTTATGGGCGGCGCAGTACAGCGGGCACACCGTCCTGCGGTTGCACCGCGATGGCGCGATCAGCACCGATGTGCTGCACCGCATCCAGCGCGAGTTCGACCTCCAACACGCACTGCTGTGGGCGACCCCTGAGGGAGATCAGGCGGCGTCGCGCGGCCGGGTCAACCGGAGGTGAACAGGCCGCGATGGCGTTCCGCTGTTTCCAGGCGGCACCAGACCGGGATCTCGTCGACCGGGGCCGGGACCTCCACCTCGCTGGCGCCGTCGAGCACCTGATGGGTCCGCAGGTCCAGCCAGCGTCCCGGCGGCAGGTAGGCCGGCCGGGTCGTCGCGCCCTCCGCGACCACCGGGGCTACCAGTAGGTCGTCGCCGAGCAGGTAGTCGTACGGGTGCTGCCACGCGCGGGGGTCGTCCGGCGCGACCAGGCACACCGACCGCAGCAGCGGCCAGCCGGTCTCGATCGTCCGGGCCGCCGAGGACGCGAGGTAGGGCACCAGCCGCTCACGCAGGTGCGCGTACCGGCGGAACACCGACAGCACCCGGGGGTCGCCGGTCTGTGCGGCGATGTTCCATGGGGTGCGGTCGCGGGACGGGGTGCGGTGGTGGTTGTACTCCGAGTGGTACTGCATGATCGGCAGGAGCGCCGACATCGCCGTGGCCCGCAGGTACAGCTCGGCGGAGGGGGCCGGTCCGGAGAATCCGGCCAGATCCCAGCCCCAGTAGACGATCCCGCACGCCGCCGCGGTGAGGCCGGCCCGCAGCGAGGACCGCATCGCCTCCCACGTGGAGTCCTCGTCGCCCGCCCAGAACAAGCCGTGCGCCTGTGAGCCGGTGAAGCCGGCCCGGCTGAACGTGACCGGTGCCTTGCCGCACGAGCGCAGCACGGAACCGTACGCCGCGGCGTAGTGCACGGGGAAGCGGTTGTTGCCGGTGGCGCCGACCGAGCCGTCGGCGTAGCGCAGGTCGTGGCCCCATGCGTGTTCGCCGCCGTCGGTCTTGAACCCGTCGACCCCGACGTCTTCCACGAGGTAGCGCCGCTTCGCCAGCCACCAGTCGCGCGCCTCGGGGTTCGTGAGATCCGGCATGAGGGCCGTGGGGAACCACCAGCCGCGGTTGCGGTACGGCCTGCCGTCGCCCTCGCGCACCCCGTAGCCGCGGGCGACCATCGTGGCGGCGTCGGCGGCGCTCTGGCCGGTCGGGTGGGGGCGCATCTTCTGCAGGGGGATCTGCCACAGCACGACCTTGACGCCGTCGGCGTGCAGGTCGTCGACCATGCTCTTCGGGTCGGGCCAGGCGCCGTCCGGCGGGAAGGTGAAGTCGGCCAGGCGATGCGGGCGGCCGTCGTCGTGGACCTGGTACTGCGCGTCACGGAACGCCACGAACGTCGACTCGTCGCTCCAGGCCTCGACGACCACGACCCCGACCGGGATGTCGTGCTTGCGGTGCAGCGCCATCTCGGTGGTGACCCGCTCCTGGGTGTTCCACTCGTTGCCGCTGGCCCACAGCCGGAACACCCATTCCGGCATGGGTTCGGGCCGGCCGACCTCGCCGAGCCACACGGCAAGGACGTCGCCGGGAGAGCCGTCGTAGAAGCGCACGTCGAGGTGTCCCCCGGTGACGTCCGCCTCAATCCACAGCAGGTCGCCGACGTCGTACCAGGTCCGCTCGGCCGTGTCGACGTAAAACGCCCAGCCGTCGCCGCCGAGAACGTGCGCGAACGGCATCGGCAGGTACGTGCGCCCGGCCGAGCCCTGGCCCTTGTACTGCTCGAACACGGTCGCGTCGAGGGTGTGCCCGCGCTGGTCGAGCCGGTCGAAGCGTTCCCCGAACCCCACGACGTGCTCGTCGGCGGCGAGGCGCAGCGCGAACCGTACCCGGTGGACCTGGTCGGGGTCCACGAGCCAGGACGTGGTGCCGGGCTCGAGGCGGCTCGTTCCGTGGGTGGTGAGGGTGCCGCCGGTCGGCGACCAGGCCACCGCCTGGACGTCGAACCAGCGGGTGCGGCGGGTGCGGGTGCCGTCGGTGGCGACGAACCGGTACCGGACCGGGCGGCCGGCGGGCAGCGGCGGGCTGTCGGCGGCCCAGCGGACGCTGCGGCCCCGCTGCCCGGCCGCTGCCGTGGCGAGGTGCCCCTCTGCCCCAGCCGTCGGCCCGGTCGCGGCGCCCTCGCGGCGCAGGTCGAAGGCGCCGCCGTCCCACTCGCAGCGCACGGCGGTGACGGACGCGGCGGCCGCGACGCCGAGGTTCACCGGCTCGCCCGCGAGGGGACGCACCGGCAGGCGCTGGTCGATGGACGGCTGGTACGCGTGGCCGGAGCCGAAGGGCCGGTGCCGGATCACAGCGTCACCCCCAGTTCTGCGGCGAGGGACAGGTAGGCGGCGTGCGACCACAGCAGCGGGGTCGCGACCGGACCCCACCGTTCCAGCCACTCCTGGCGCTGCTGCGGGTGCAGCAGCCGGTCGCTGACCTGTTCCGGCAGGTCGCCGTTGTCCGCGGCGGTGCCGGCGATCCAGGCGAGCTGACGGCGGGCGTCGCCGGGGCGGCCGAGCCGGAGGTACGACTGCCCGAGCAGGCCCGCGAGGACCGGCCACCGCCCGCCGCCGTAGAACACGTCGGCCCGGAACCGGTGCACGCCGCCATCGTCGAGGAGGTCGCGTTCCACGGCGGCGACCGTGCGCCGCGCCGTGGCATCGTCCGCGAGGCGGAACGGGGCGACGGCGGCGAGGAGGCTGCCGTCGACGGCGTCGGAGCCGAGCCACTTGCGCAGCCGCCCGTCCACGCTGCCGTCCGCGGCGCTGACCGCGGCGATCGCGTCGGCGGTGGACGATGCGGTACCGGCGTCACCGTCGGCGAGCAGGCCGGTGCGCAGCGCCGCGCGCAGTCCTGCCTCGACCGATGCGAGCGTAGCGACGTGGACCTGCTCGGCGTGCTCCTCCCACCAGTCGTAGCAGGGCAGCCGCCACGCGGCGCAGAGGTAGCGCACGGTGAGCGTGACCGCCCCTGCGAACGCGTGGTCGGTGCTGCCGTCGAGGTGTCGCTGCAACGCCCACAGCCAGGTGCCGTAGCCGTCGAGCTGGAAGTCCCACCAGGACTCGGACCCGTCGGCGCCGTCGAGCGTGTAGCGGGTGGGCAGGAAACTCGCCTGGTCGATCTCCTCGCCGGCGGTGAGGGCCGCGACGACGGCCTCGATCCGCTCCGCGCGGTCGGTCAGCACCCGGGCCGTCCACTCGTGGAAGGCCCGTGCCCCGTCGGCGATGCCGTGTGCCCGCATGCTCTCGGCGACGAACGCGCCGTCGCGCAGCCACGCGTAGCCGTACACCGCGAAGCTCGAACAGGCCGGGTAGGCGCCGCTCGGCGCCTGCTCGCGGGTGATCACCTTGATGCTGTGCTCGATCAGGTCGCGCATCTGCTGTTCCTTACGTTGCTGGGTTCGTCGTGACGCCGGGCTACAGCAGTGCGGTGACCTGCTTGGCCGCGTCGTCGAGGATCTTCTGCGGGTCCTCGCCGCCGGCCGCCTTGGTCAGGGCGTTGTTGACGATGTCCTGCATCTGCTGTTCCTTGGCGATGACCGGCAGCAGGGACTGCTTGCCCAGCGCGTCCATGACGGCCTTGCGGTTCGCCGGCGGTGTCTTGCTCAGGTAGCCGGACAGCTTCGAAGCGTCCGCGAGCGGCGGCAGCTCCCACGACGAGTTGATCCGCGCGGTCACCGTCTGCTCGGAGGTGGTGAGGTAGTTCAGCCAGCGGAACGCGGCGTCCTTGTGGCTGCTGGCCGCCGACACCGCCACGGCGTTCTGGAACACGGCGCTGGCCTTCTGCGCATCGCCGGGCTCGACGACGACGTCCCAGCCGAACGGTACGTCCTTGAGTGTGTCGAACTGCCAGTTGCCGTTGTGCCACATCGCGAGCTTGCCGGACTTGAACAGGTTGGTGTCGAAGTCGGGGGTGTTGCCGATCTCGGTCAGCGTCGGCATCGTGGTGCCGGACTTGCCGATAAGCCATTTCGCCGCGGCGACACCCTGCGGGCTGTTGAACGTGGCGGACTTGCCGTCGGGGCTGAGGAACGTGCCGCCGGCCTGGTTCACCGCCTTGTAGAACTCGTAGAAGCTGACCGGCTGGAAGTCGCCGTAGACGCCCTTGGCCTTGTTCGTGAGCTTCTGCGCGGCGGCTGCCTCGTCCGACCACTTCCAGTCGGACGTGGGGTAGGCCACGCCGGCGGCGTCGAACAGCGCCTTGTTGTAGATGAGCACGACGGTCGAGAAGGACTCGGGGAGTGCGTACTGCTTGCCGCCGTGCTTGAAGGCGTCGAGCGCGGCCGGTGAGAGCACCGACGGCTGCCACGCCTTGTCGTTGGCCGCCGGGCCGGCAAGATCGGCGAGGGAGCCGGCCTGGGCGTAGGTGACGAAGTTCTGGTAGTCCAGCTCGAAGGCGTCGGCGACGGTGCCGCCGGCGATCGAGGTCTGCAATTGGGTGAAGTAGTCCTTGTACGGCGCGGTCTGCACGGAGATCTTGACGTCCGGGTTGGCCTTCTCGAACGCGGCGACGATGCCGTTGAGGTCGTCCAGGTGGTCGGGCGCGGCGGAGAACGTCAGGTAGCGCACTGTGGTGACGCCCCCCTCGGAGGTGTCCTTGGTGGCGGAGCCCTTGGAGCATCCGGCCAGGACGAGAGCGGCGACGGTGATCAGAGCGGCGGCGGCCCGGTGTAACCGGAGCCGGGGACGAGCGGACATGGTGGGCCTCACAATCGGGGGTGTCTGGTTACTTGAGTCCGGCCTGGGCGACGCTCTGCACGATGTGCTTCTGCGCCACGGCGTACAGGGCGAGGATGGGAACGATGCTGACCACCGAACCGGCCATGATGGCGTTCCACTGGACGGTGTATTCGCCGCTGAGGCTGGCCAGGCCCAGCGGCAGGGTCATGAACTCGCGGGAGCGGATGACCACGAGCGGCCACAGGAACGCGTTCCAGCTGGACATGAACGCGAACAGGCCGTAGGTCACCAGGGCGGGGCGGATCAGCGGGAGCGTGATCCGCAGGAAGATGCGGATGTGCCCGGCGCCGTCGACGAACGCAGCCTCGTCGAGTTCCTTCGGCAGCACGGCGACGGACTGGCGCAGCAGGAAGACGCCGAACGCGGAGGCGGTCGTCGGCACGATGAGCGAGGCGTAGGTGTCGATCAGGTCGAACGCGCGCATCTCGATGAACAGCGGCACGACGAGCACCTGCATGGGGATCATCAGCGTCGCGAGGTACGCGACGAAGACGGCGTTCTTGCCGGGGAAGTCGAGCCGCGCGAAGGCGTAGGCCGCCGTGGAGCTGGTGATGAGCAGCAGCGCGGTGGAGACCAGGGCCAGCACGAGGCTGTTCACCGTGATCCGCCAGAACGGCAGGACCTCGAAGAGGGTGCGGTACCCGTCGAGGCCGGCCTTCTCGGGGATCAGGCGGGGCGTGGTGAGCACGTCACCGCCGGCGGTGATCGAGGTGACGAAGGTCCAGACGAACGGGAAGATCATGAGCAGCGCGCCGACGGCGAGCACCGCGATGAGCAGCCGCCTAGACATAGGTCACCCACCTGCGCTGCAGGCGCTGCTGGACCACGGTGACCAGCAGGATCAGCGCGAACAGCAGCAGGCTCAGGGCCGACGCGCCACCGGCGTCGCCGTAGCGGAACGTCAGGTCGTAGATCTCCTGGACCAGCGGCCGGGACGCGCCGGCGGGCCCGCCGCCGGTCATGACGTAGATCTGGTCGAAGACCTGGAATCCGCTGATCAGCGAGATCACCACCACGAAGTAGCTGGACGGGGTCAGCAGCGGGAACGTGACCCGCCAGAAGCTCTGCCATGCCGACGCGCCGTCGAGGCGGGCGGCCTCGAGGTACTCCTCTGGGATGCTCTGCAGACCGGCCAGCAGGATCACCATGACGAACCCGGCGTCCTTCCAGACCGACGCGACGACCGCGGACGGGATGGCCCATCCTGACGACGCCCACCACCCCGGGCCCGCGATGCCGACCGACTCCAGGGCGTGGTTGACCAGACCGTTGGCGGGGTTGAGCAGCCACTTCCAGGTCAGGGCGACGACCACCCAGCTGGTGACGACCGGCAGGAAGTACATCGAGCGCAGCAGGCTCCGCCCGGGGAACCGCCGGTTGAGTCCGACGGCGAGCGCCAGTCCCAGCAGGTAGACCAGCGGCAGGTACAGCGCCAGGAAGTACAGCGTGTGCAGCAGCGCGTCGCGGGTCTCCGCGTCGCCGAGCAGGCGGGTGAAGTTGTCCAGGCCCGTCCACCGCATCGGCGACTGCAGGTTCCAGCTGTGCAGGCTGATCCACGCCGCGCCGAGCATCGGCGCGATCGTGAACAGCAGCAGCGGCACGGCACTCGGCAGCAGGAAAAGCGCAACGATGCCGAACTTGCGCACACCGCGCGGGCCGACCATCAGTCCACCGTCCCGTCGGCGCCCTCGACGCTGCCATGCAGGCGGGCGACAACGAGGTTCGCCTGTTCGCCACCGAACCCGTCGAGGTCGAACGGCGCGGCGAGCACCAGCGCCGCCGCGCCCTGCGCCCAGCTGCTGTCGTCCCAGGTGTGCAGGACCACGGCGATGCCGTCACCGCCGCGGACCTGGCGGCGGGCGAACTCGGCGCGGAACGCGACGTCCCAGTGGATCCAGTGCGCCACGCCCTCGCCGGAGATGACGATCCGGTCCGGGTCGAACATGTTCGCGGCGCCGGCGACCGCCCGGCCGAGCAGCCGCCCGGCGTCGGCGAAGATCTCGGCCGCGAGCCGGTCGCCGCGATCGGCGGCCGTGACGAGCGCGGCGAACCCCTGCCGCGGACCGATCACGCCGCGCTCGCAGGCGATGCGCTCCAGTGCCGGCTCGCCGAGCCACGCCTCCAGGCAGCCGTGCCGCCCGCACTGACACGGCGGGCCCTGCTCGTCCATCGGCACGTGCCCGAACTCGCCCGCGCCGCCTCTGCCGCCCCGGTACACCGAGCGGTCGGCGACGATACCCATGCCGATGCCGCGACCGATGGTCAGCACGAGGAAGTCGTCGGCCTCGCGGCCGTGACCGTAGAGCACCTCGGCGACGGCGAGGGCGTTGACGTCGTTCTCGACCACGACGGGCAACCCGAGCACGCCGCGCAGGTGCCGGCCGACCGGCAGCCGGCGCCACTGCAGGACGTCAGCGTCGACGGTGCCCTTGTCCGGGCGGGCCACGACGCCGGGCACCGCCACCCCGACGCCCAGCAGCTTCGGCAGGCCGGGGTCACTGTGCGTGTGGGCTGCCAGCTCGGCGGCCAGCCTGGGCAGCGCGTCGGGGGCCATCGCGTCGAACGCCAGCGTGGTGCTGCTGAGCATCTGCCCGTCGAGGCGGACGTTGACGATCGCGAGGTGGTCGGCCGCGACCTTGACCCCGAGCGCCCGGCCGGCCCCGCCGACGAGGCCGATGAGCGATCCGGGCCGCCCGCCGCTGGACGGCGCCTGCGCGACCTCCTCGACCATCCGCTGCTCCAGCAGCCGCCGCATGATCTGCGACACGGCCGTGGGGCTGAGCCCGAGCTCACGCGCGATGTCCGCGCGCGACGTCGGCCCGCGGCTCCCCAGGAGCGCGAGCACCGCCGACCGGGAGAGATCCCTGCCTGCCCCATGCTTCGCCAACGGCACTTCGTCCACCCACTTCATTAAGTTGCGATACAAAGTCGCACGCCGAACCTCCAACGTCAAGGACACGTTTCGGTAACCGGCGAGCCTGCGGGGCCGGGTCATCGCCTTGTGACCCGACTCGACTCCGATCGCCTCCGACAGGTGCGACGACCGCCGCCGGCGGGTACGACCGGGGCATCGACCCTCAATGGTGTCGAGCAAGCTCAGTTGGGCGCCGGGGTGCGGCCGTCCGCGGCGGACGATGAACCGGGTCCCGGGTGGGTAGCCGTCGTCGGGGACGAGACCGGTCAGTTCGCAGACCTCCGCGCCGTCGCGGGGTTCGCCGTCGCTGTCGAGTGCCGGCACCCATAGGAGGTGCTGCTTGGCGGCCAGGATCGCCTGACGGATCGGTTCGGTGATCGCGACGCCGACGGAGAACCGGGTGGCCAGGCCGTGCTCGCGCAGGCCGCGGATGTGGGCGAGGAGGCCGTGGGTGCAGCCGGCGGAGTCCGAGCGGATCAGGATCGGCGTGCCGTGCCGCTGCCGCAACCCGGCCAAGGCGTCACCGCACGCCGCGGTCACCGCCGGCCGGACTGGCCGCCGCTACGACCAGCTCTGGCACCGCTGCGTCGCAGCACTGCGGAGTGGCGCGAAGGGTTTGGCAATGCGGTCGCTGACGTCGAACCGTGAGACTGCGTGCATGGCGTATCCACGCGTCGGCGACTTCCCGCCGAGGGCGCGAGGGGGAACATCACTTCGTGGGCGTTTGTGCCCAACGGTGCCGGTGCCGCGCTGCTCGGCCCGGAGCTCATCACAGCTGCCAGCTGAGTCGGTGCTGGTGGATGCCGGCACGCAGGTGCCACTGGACACGGGCGGGGCCCGATGCGTTGAGCGTTGCCCGACGCCAGTCGCACCTTCTGATCCGTAGCGCGACTGGGTGCAGCCGCTCACGTCGGGCTCCCCGTGGCGGTGTCGAGCAGTTCGAGCAGGTGGTGGTAGGGGTGCCCGGTCGCGCGGGTCAACCCGATCTCGCAGGTTCGGTTGACCGAGGCATGCGTGGCGTAGTCGCCGCGGTTGACGGCGTCGGCCTCGGCGCGGGTTGCGGAGGCCGTCAGTTCCGGGTGCAGCAGACCGCGGTCGCCGGCGAACGCGCAGCATTGCCAGTCGTGGGGCACCTCGACGCGTTCGGCGATTGCTTCGGCGATGCGGGTGATCGCGGCATCGAGACCAAGCCGGGTAGAGGAGCAGGTGGGATGCAACGCCAGCGATGGCAGCCGGTGGGTGATGGTGAGGCGAGGCAGGATGTGCTCGGCGGTGAATGCGACCGCGTCGATCACCGCCGAGTCGTCGAGGAGCTTGTGGAAACCCTCCGTGCACGACGCCGCGTCGATGATCACCGGCAGCGTCGTGCCGGCCACGGCGGCCCGGACCCGGTCGCGCATGACGGCGTAGCCGGCGGGCAGGCCTTTGGACGACCACGGGGTGCCGCAGCACAGGTCGCCGATGCCCTCAGGAATGTGCAGCCGGAAGCCGGCGCGCTGCGCGAGACGTCGGATCGCGGTCATGACGCCAGCGCCGCCGGCGGCTGGTGCAAACATCGTGTTGAGACAGGACGGTAGGTAGACGGCGTCCGCGTCGTGCTGCGGTGCGGCACGGCGGCGGCCGCCGCCGGCCGGTAGATCCCGGCTCCAGCTCGGCAGGCCCGGCACGCGGGTGACTGCTTCCACCAGACCCGGCGGTGCGACCGCGGCGGCGTCGAGCGCGATGTTCATGGCTCGGGTGGCCGCGTCCCAGTGCCGCGCGGCGCCTGTCCATACCCGTTCGGCGATGCGGCCGTTGGCGTCCGCGCGGAGCCGTCTGGTCAGGTCGCCGGTATTGATGCCGACGGGACACGCGGTGGCGCACATTCCGTCGACGGCGCAGGTATCGACGGCCTCGTACTGATATTCCCGTTCGAGCTGACCGGCCAACGTGGCATCACCTGCGCTGCGTGCCATGGCGAGTTCACGGCGCAGCACGATGCGCTGCCGCGGTGTGGTGGTGAGGTCCCGGCTGGGGCACACCGGTTCGCAGTAGCCGCATTCGACGCACCGGTCGACCTCGGCCTCGACGGTGACCACGGGTTTGAGATGGCGCAGATGAGCCTGCGGGTCGTCGGTGAGCAGCACTCCGGGGTTGAGCAGGCCGGCCGGGTCGCAGGCGCGTTTGACCTGCTGCATGACCTCGAACAGCTCGTCGCCGAACTGGCGCCGCACGAACGGGGCCATGACCCGGCCGGTGCCGTGTTCGGCCTTGAGGGTGCCGCCGCGAGCCAGGACCGCGTCGACCATCTCCTCGGTGAAGGCGGCGTACCGGCTGGTCTGGTCACCGGCGCCGAACTGCTCGTTGAGCATGAAGTGCAGATTGCCGTCCTTGGCGTGGCCGAAGATGACGCTGCGCTCGTAGCGGTGCCGGTCGAACAGCTGGTTGAGGTCGTCGCACAGCCCGGCGAGGGCCGGCACCGGAACGGCGACGTCCTCGAGCAGGGCGACGCTTCCGGTGGGGCGGTTGCCGGCGACGGTGGCGTAGAGGCCTTTACGGATGTGCCACAGCGCCGCCCGCCCGGCCGGGTCCCGGCTGAGTTTCGGCGGTGTGCTCAGTCGCCGGGCCTGTTCTTCGCGGGCGGTGAGCTGCTCGTCGTCGGCTTCCTGCCATTCCACCAGCAGCGCGGCGTGCTGGTCGACGGTGAACCCGCGGAGTGCGGCGTCGGCTTGTGGGTCGAGTTGGGCGACGCGCAACGACTCGGCGTCGAGCAGCTCGATCGCGGCCGGGCCGGCGTCGACGAGTTCCGGCATGGCGGCCATGGCGGTGTGCAGGGTGTTGAAGACGATCAGGCCGGTGCTGGCCGCATGGTGCACCGGCACGGTGCGGAACACGGCTTCGGCGACGAACCCGAGCGTGCCTTCACTGCCGATGATCAGGTGAGCGAGGATCTGGACCGGGGTGTCGTGGTCCAGGAAGCTGTTGAGGCCGTACCCCATGGTGTTCTTCATGGCGTACTGTTCGGCGATCCGCCGGACTGAGTCGGGGTTGCCGCGGATGCGATCACGCAGCTGTTCCAGGGTGGTGGTGAGGCCCGGCTCGAGATGCCGCAGCCGTGCGTCGGCGTCGCCGGCCGCGGTGTCGATGACCGTGCCGGAGGGCAGTACCAGGGTCATCGATTCGCACGTGCGGTAAGCGTTGGCATGGGTGCCGCAGGTCATGCCGCTGGAGTTGTTGGCCACGACTCCACCGACGGTGCACGCGGCCTCGCTGGCCGGGTCCGGGCCGAGTTTGCGGCCGTAGCGGCTGAGCCGCGCGTTGACCTGCCGCAGCACCGCACCGGGCTGGACCCGGACACGGTCGCCGTTGTCGAGAATCTCGATGTTGCGGAAGTTGCGGCGCACGTCGACCAGCAGGTGGTCGGTGCCCGCCTGCCCGCTGAGGCTGGTGCCGCCGGACCGGAACGTGACTCCGAGACCGAGTTGGGCGCTGGCACGCATCAGCGCGCCGACGTGGGCGGCATCGTTCGCGACGACGACGGCCTGTGGGGTGAGCAGGTAGTGGGAGGCGTCGTGAGCCATGCCGAGCCGGTCGGACGCCCGGGTCCGCACGGACCCTGGCGCCAACTGTTCCAGCGGTGCAAGCAGGGAGGAGTCGCTCATGGGTTACCGCCGTGGGCCGACGTGGATTTTCGGGCCCGGTCCGGCGTCGGCCGGCCGGTGCCCGGCGAACACCTCGGCGACCTCGTCGAGGCCGACGGTGGCGGCGACCGGGGGCCGCGGGTCGACGGATCCGTCCACGTAGGCGGCGATGGTGCCGGCCAGGAATCGGCCGGCCGGGTCGACGGCCCCGTCGTTGAGCGCTCCAACCGCGGCAAGGGGCACTCCCACCCGGGGGTTGAGCAGGCCCGCGCCCGCTCCCGCACCCCCTGCAACGGCCACCCCGACGAGCGCACCCACTGCACGGCCGCGCCACCGCCACTGCTGCCGACCCTCCGCCATGGCACCCATAGTGAGTGGTGCAACCACATCAGCACCATCAGCCACAAAGTCGGATGGGATCTGACTGGCCGACGGCCGGGGCCGCGACAGGAGCAAGGCAATCCGAACAGTGCTGCGACCAAGCCGTGCATCTGGCTGAACGCCGCGGTGCGGGCTTTGATCGCTCCGCGGCGCGCGACTCGTAGCGCCCGGATCGCCTCCACTGGTCCGCTGCGCGACTTCGGCACGCCGTTGGCTTCTCCGGACAGGCTGCACGCGTGCGCACGGCTAACTTGATCTTTAACCTGTGCGGCGTGGCCGAGGGCTGGTCGACTTCTTCTTTCCAGGTTTCGGTTTGCCGGGTTCGTTGCTGGTGACGGTGTGGACGTCGTAGCGGTGGGCGGGGTGGCGGTTTGGTTGGCCGGGTGGCCGTCCGGGTCCTGCCCGGGTGGGTTTGGTGCGTTCGCGGGACAGGTGCTTGTCGCGCGGAGGTGCCGAAATCCGCGCCGGACGCGGGCCGGGGTGAGCCGTCCCGGTGGCGCCGGCTGTTCCCATGGGCGGCGCAGGTCCGCGGCGATCGGGCGGGCCAGTCGCAGCTGGGTGTGGGCGGCGATGATCAGCCAGGTCCACCGGTCGGCGGCGGCTGGGCGCGCAGTTTCGGCACGGTCCAGCCGAGCGTCTGCTTCAACAGCCGGAACGTGTGCTCGATGTCGAACCGGCGTAAGAACGTCTGCCACAGCAGGTCGACTATCGCCGCGTCCGGGGTCGCGTCTGGGGTCGTGTCCGGGTGGTGACCGGTGCTGGTCGAGCACCACAGCCAGACCGGTTTCGCGGTTGCACCGGAGGACAGCCGGGTCACGTCGAGGCGGATCAGGGTGCCTTCCAAGATCGGCAGGTCGGGGCAATCGGCCCAAGCGGCGCGGCGGGTCAGTCTGGGATGCAGCCGGTGCCAGGCGCGGGCTCTCGCCGTGCCGTAGAGGCGGGTCTCGGTCACGGTGGTCACATCCAGTTCGCCCCAACTGGCCGGGTCACCGAAGACGAACTCGCCGCCGTGCCGGCGGGGCCGGCCGAGTTGGCCCGGCACGCCCGCCAGCTTGGGTGGGGCGGGCCGGCGCAGCACCCGGTCCGAACGCAGCCGGGCCAGGACCCGCACCGGCAGGTCCCGCAGCAGCCAGGCAAGGCGGGTCGCGTCGTAGCCGGCGTCCATGACAATGTATGCCTACGACCCATACTGGCTCAACAACCTGCAAGCCCGGTACGGCTACCACCCGTCGTTCAAGGGCACCCTGGTAGAAGGCGAGGAGCCGGAACTCCGAGCGGGTGGTTCGATCACCACCCCGATCAACCGTCCACACTCGACACTCCAAGTGAGCCGAACGCGGACCTGTCACCCGACGGGCCCGCAGAGAGGGGGCCCTTCAACGCCCCAGCCGGTGAAACACCCGTGCTGGCCCAAGACCCTCCGCGCGGTCCGCGCCTGGCTGACCCCGTGGCTACGGCTGCAACGCCGGTGGAAAGGCCTGGTCCGACAAGCCCCCACCCACTGAACTCCAACAGCTCCTCGACGCCCTCGCACGCGGCAAAGGCCATAGAACGCACCGTCAGGGCCGAAGATACAGCGGCGCAGGGTGTGGGTCCGGCGAAACTCGTCGTGCAGCGCCCGCCGTTCCGCCTGTTCGGCACCGGTTGGGTCGGCGGTCCTGAAGCCGTACATTGCGACCTTGAAGGGATCAATCTGATCCGCGCTGGTGTCGCCTTCGAGGACAAACCCGAACCATGCACGCAGCGCCGCCTCGCCGAGCTCGCAGCCCTTGAGTCTGCAGAGCACTTACTGCCCCGAACCCGGCGATGTCCAGATCCAAGGCGCTCACTCCCGGGATTCTTGTCGACCGGCTCGCACGAGCGGCCCGGCTGCGACGGCGCCCAGAACCAGGACCACCAACAGCTGAATGCCCTCGTGCCCGAAGCCGCCTTGGCCAAGCAGCAGCGCGGTGGTCAGCGGGACCAGCACGAAGTTGTTGCCGGCGTGTGCCAGGCAGGCCGGCCAGATGCTGCGGCTGCGGGCCCGCAGCCAGGCCAGGATGACCTCCTGGCACAGGATCCACGCCGTCCACCCGACCAGGCCCAGGGCCGGATGCCGGAACTCGGCGTAGCCGAGCAGCGCGAGCGGGTAGTGCCAGACCGCCGCGATCAGGCCGGCTGACAACGCGGCGCGGCGCGGGCGGCCGGGACAGATGCGCAGCAGCAGAAAGCCGGTCCAGCCGAATTCCTCGCCCCAGAGGGCGACGGTGACGATCGGCGCTACCGCACAGAGCAGCAGCGGCACCGACCAGACGGGCACGCCGGGAACCAGGTCCGCCATCGGGCCGACGGACGGCTCCCACCGCCCGGATGCCGCGGCGACGCCGACCACCGCGACGGCGACACCAAGTGGGCCCAGCCAGGCCAGCAGGTAGTACCGCCAGGCGGGGCGCAACCGTAGCCGGGAGCCGGCGTCCGCGAAACCCTCGCGGGTGACCCAACGCCGGACCACCAGCGCCGCGGCCGCCGGCGCGAACGCGACCGGCACCTGCACCAGCGGGTTCACCAACGACCAGCCGAGCAGCAGGCGGGCCACCACTTCCCAGCCCCAGGCGACACCGTACGACATCAGGAGAAATGCCGTCAGACCCCGCTTCCTCGCCCGCTCCCCGAAGCTCGTCGATCGGGCATCGATCATGGCGGTCGGCTCCCGTCGGGTCAGCTCGCGTGCTCAGCGAGGCTCGGAGGCTTCCGCGTACGGATACCGGCCACCGCTGCCGCCACGGTGAGCAGCAGGCAGGTGACGCCGATGCCGAGCAGCGGGAGCCATGGGATGGTGATGGGCACGGGGAAGCCGGCCAGGTCGGCCGTGATGGCGCGGCGCACGAGCCAGCCCAGCAGCACGGTGGTGGCGCCGCCCAGGAGCAGGCCGGTGCCGCAGACGAGAGCGGCCTGCCAGATGGCGGCCCGCCGGACCTGGTCGGGGGTCGCGCCGACGAGCTGGATCAGGTCGCGTTGCCGGCGCCGGTGGGAGGCGCCGATGAGGGTCGCGTTGACGATCGCGATGGCGGCGTAGACGCCGGCCGGTCCGAGCAGGATGGTGAGGCCGAGGTTGTTGGCCCGGCGGGTCCGCGCCGTGGTGGCGTCGATCCAGTCGCCGGCGTCGAGGATCCGGCTGTCGGTGCCGGCGAGCGTGCGCTTCAGGGACTCTCGCGCCGTGGCGGCGTCGGTGCGCGGGACGACGAAGACGGTCCCGGTCGCGCCGCCGGTGGCGGGTGGCAGCAGGTCGGCGGGGATGGCAAGCTCGCCGTACAGGTCGGGTGCGTCGGGGATGACGGCGACGACGCGCAGCGGGACCCGGTCGCCGTCGATCCAGACCACGAGGGTGCCGCCCAGGCCGATGCCGGCGTCGGTGACCCACGTGTTGGTGACCGCGACACTGCGTCCGTGGAAATCGTCGAGGGTGCCGCGAGCGGCGGTCAGGCCGCGGGCGGCGACGGCGGTGGCGGGGTCGATGACCTCGACCTCGTCGCGCTCGCCGGGGCGGCCGTTGTCGTCGCGTTGGAGCATGACCTGCCGGCGTGCGTCGGCGATCGCGACGGCCGTGTCGGACGCGACCGACGCGGCCGCGGCCGGGCTGCCCGCCTCGACGACGAGCGGCGCGTGCAGCCGGGCCCGGTCCTGCGCGGTCGTCCAGTCGGCGGTGAAGCTGAGGGCCAGCAGCAGCGACCCGGCGATGGCGGAGATGGCCACGACCGGGGCGGCGACCGCCGCGGTGGCGCGGGTCGCGGCGCGCACCTCGTCGCGGGCCATCCGGGCCGTCACGTCCCGGCTGAGGCACGGGCGGGCAAGCAGGGCGGCGAGCCGCGGGATGACGGCGGGTCCGATGCTCATCAGGCCGATCACGACCACCTCGGGCAGCAAAATGGCGGCGATCAGCGCGAACAGCGGAGGCAGGTCGGCGGCGGCGATGACGGCGGCCACCACGCTGCCGAAGCACAGCGCCGCGACGGCGAACTGGATGATGCTGGGCCGGGTTCGCTCGATCACGGCCTCCCGCAGGGCGGCGCTGGGGGTGATCCGGGCGGCGCGGCGCGAGGATCGCCAGGCTCCGAGGAGCGCGACCATCGCACCGGTGGGTGCGGCGACCGTCCAGGCGATCCACGGGCTCGGGGGCTGCAGGTCGAGCGTGGTGACCCCGATGGCCCGCACCAGCCAGAGCACCGCCGGGGCCAGCGACGTGCCGAGCAGACCCCCCACCGTGGTGGCCGCGGCCGCGACGACGGCGGACTCGCCCAGCAGGAGCCGGCGCACCTGCCGTGGCGTCGCGCCGACCAGGCGCAGCAGGCCGAGCTCACGCCGGCGGCCGGCCACGACGAAGCCGAACGTGCTGCCGACCACGAAGAGGGCCATGAACGCCGAGAGCGCCGACATCATGCCGAACATCGCGGCCAGGTCGTCGAGTTGTGCCCGCTGGTCGGCGGTGACGCCGGCCCGGCCGCTGGTGGCGTCGACGCTGCCGATGAGCGTCACGGTGACGGCGATGAGGACGACACCGAACAGCAACGCGACGAAGGCACCCAGGTAGCCGCGCCATGAGCTGTGGACGGTCTGCCTGGCCAGGGTCAGCATCGTCGGGGCCCGCATCATCGCTCCAGGTCGTTCATCGTCGCGGCGATCTGACCGGCGTCAGCGCGCGCGAGGTGACCGACGATCTGCCCGTCGGCGAGAAACAGCACACCGTCCGCGTACGAGGCGGCCAGCGGATCGTGGGTCACCATGACGACGCTCTGACCGCCGTCGGCCAGCGACCGCAGGAGTTCGAGCACGTCGCGTCCGGTACCGCGATCCAGGGCGCCGGTGGGTTCGTCGGCGAACAGCACGTCGGGCCGGCCGTGCAGCGCCCGGGCGATCGCGACCCGCTGCTGCTGGCCGCCGGACAGCTCCGACGGCCGGCGCCGGGCGTGCTCGGAGAGGCCGACGTGGGTCAGGGCGGTCCGCACGGTGGCCGGGTCGACCCGGCGTCCGGCCAGGCGGGCGGGCAGCGCGACGTTGTCGAACGCGGTGAGGGCGTCGAGGAGGTTGTAGGACTGGAAGACGAACGCCATCGAGGTACGCCGGAAGCGGGTCAGCTCGGTCTCGTTCAGCTTGTCGAGCCGGGTGTCGCCGACGATGACCCGCCCGCCGGTCGGCCGGTCGAGGCCGGCTGCGAGCTGGAGCAGGGTGGACTTGCCGGAGCCGGACGGTCCCATGATCGCGGTGAACGTGCCACGCTGGAACACGTGGGTCACGCCGCGCAGCGCGTGCACCGAGCCGGCGCGCGAGCGGTAGGTGCGGGTGAGACCGTCGAGCGTGACGGCCGCCGAGGATGGCTGATGCATGCCCTCAGTGCACCCGCGGGCGCGTGCTGCCACACGGGCTTGGACGCGACTTCGGGGGTAGCGCGCACGCTACCCCCCGCGGCCGAGGTGGTCCGTAGGATTGGCCCATGAGCGACGCCTGGACTGCTGTGCGCGGGCGCCCCGCACGGTTCCTGGCGTCGGCGTGGCCGTGGCGCTCTCTGGCGTACGTGGGCAGCACCGTGCCCGTCGGCCTCGGCTGGCTGATCCTCCTGCTGGTGGTCCTCGGCGTGGGCGTAGCCACGATCGTGGTCGTCGCGGGACTGTTCGTGCTCGCCGGCGTTGCGACGCTCGTCCGCCTCGCCGCCGCGGGTGAGCGTCGCCGGCTCCGGCTGGTCTTCCCCGGGCGGCCGGTGGACCGGCGACATGCGCTGCCCGATCGGGGGCGTGGCCGCGCATCGTGGCCCGAGGCGGGCGTCACGATCCTGCTGGCGACGGTGTTCTGGCTCGTGGACGCCGCGGTGGTGGTGCTGCTGTCGGCTCCGGCCGTGCTGATCCTCGCTCCGGTGCTGGTCCGTTACGACGGTGTCGAGGTCGCCGGGTGGCGGGTCGACAACGCCGGTGAGGCGTGGGCCGCGGTGGCCGCCGGCCTCGGCACGCTGGTCCTGCTGGCATACGCAATCACCGCGCTGGCCTGCGGCCAGGCGGCGTTGGTGCGGCACCTGCTGGACCCGCCCGAGGCCCGGCTGGCCGAAGCGGTCCAGCAGCTGCGCCGGTCCAGAAGCGGGCTGGTCGACGCGTTCGAGACCGAACGCCGCCGCATCGAGCGCGATCTGCACGACGGCGTCCAGCAGCGTCTCGTCGCGCTGACCATGACACTGGGCAGCGCCGAGCTGGACCTGCCCGACGGCCCCGGCCTCGACCTCGTCCGCGAGGCACACCACCAGGCCGAGCAGGCCCTCGCCGACCTGCGCACCACGATCCGGGGCATCCACCCCCAGGTGCTGACCGACCACGGGCTCGCCGCGGCCGTCCACGAGATCGCCGGCCGGTCAGCCGTGCCGGTCCACCTCGACCTCGCCCTGAACGGCAGGCTCCCGCCCGCGGTCGAGGCCGCGGCCTACTTCTTCGTCAGCGAAAACCTCACCAACATCGCCCGCCACGCCCGGGCCCGATCGGCACAGGTGCACGCGTGGACCGACGACGACGCACTGATCGTCTCGGTCGTCGACGACGGCGTCGGCGGCGCCGACCCGCGGGCCGGTACCGGCCTCGCCGGACTGCGGGCCCGGCTCGACGCCCTCGACGGCGACCTGCGCATCACCAGCCCCGCCGGCGGCCCGACCCAGGTGAGGATGACGTGCCCGATCCGCTGACGCCGCGGCCGAAGGCGCTGCGGATCGTGGTCGCCGAGGACGCGGCCCTGCTCCGAGAAGGGCTGGTGCGGATCCTCGAACGCGCCGGGCACGAGGTCGTCGCGGCCGTCGCCGATGCGCAGGCCCTGCTCACGTACGCGGGCAACTGCCGCCCCGACCTCGTCGTCACTGACATCCGCATGCCACCCACCCACACCGACGAGGGACTGCGCGCGGCGGCGACAATCCGGGCCGCTCATCCCGGCATCGGGATCATGTTGCTGTCGGCCTATGTCGCCGACGCCTACGTCGGCGAACTGCTCGACTCAACCCCCGGCGGGGGCATCGGCTACCTGCTCAAGGACCGGGTCGGCCACGTACGCGACTTCCTCGACAGCATCGACCGCGTCGCGGTGGGCGGCACGGTCATCGACGCCGAGGTTGTCCGCCAACTCGTCGGCCTCCGGCACGCCGACGGTCCGCTCACGGGCCTCACCGAACGCGAACGCGAGGTTCTCGCGCTCATGGCCGAAGGCCACACCAACCACGCGATCGCCGACAAGCTGTTCGTGAGCGAGGCGGCGGTACGCAAGCACGTCGGCAACATCTTCGCCAAGCTGCCGCTCGACCCGCATTCAGATCGCCGAGTCTCGGCCGTTCTCACCTACCTGCGCGGCTGACCGAGCGCCACATCGCGCGGGCTTTTGGAACCCCGACGGGTCCGTATGTGACACGTCGGACGAGCGCTTCAAACGGTCCGCGGTGGCCGGCGTGGCGCATGCGATCGGCGAGGACCACCGTCACGATCCAGGTTCCCGTTGCGAGCAGCGCCGTGCCGGCGACGTCCAGGGTGCCGGAGAGGTCGAGCAGGAAGGGCGTGAAGGCGATGGCCCAGATCACCGACTGCATCAGGTAGCAGGTCATCGACCGTTGGCCCGCGGCGGCGATCGCGTCGGTGACCGGCCGTCGGCGGCCGTGGAGCCAGGCCGCGATCAGCGCCAGCAGGGCGGCAAAACCGAAGCCGCCCAGCATCCCGGTCGTGTCATGCAGGGAGCCCAGCAGTTCGAGCGTCGGTTGGTTCGGCGGCGTCACCACGCCGGCGAGCATCAGCGAGACCGGCTGAGCGCCGAGCACCGCGGCACCGATGCCGATCGACGCTGTGACGCCCAGAAGCATGCGGTGCCGCTCCGGGTGCTCGAGGATGCGCCGGCGGCCCGCCCACAACCCCACCATGAACGGGCACATAAAGCCCAGCGGGCCGAGGGACGCCACGAAGAGCGCCACCAGAGCTCGTTCGGCCACCATGGTGCCCGCGTCCGGCGGAAGCATTGCGGCGTCGGGTCCGGCCAGGCTGATGACGAGAGAGTCGTCGCTCGGCAGGGAGGTGAGCACGAAGAACGCGAGCGCTGTCAGCACCAGCCAGCGGTCGTGCCAGCGCACCGCCCATGCCCCCAGGAACAGCAGCACCCCGTAGGCCGCGAGGATGTCACCGACGTAGAACAGCAGCGCGTCCAGCAGACCCACGACCACGAGTGCAGCGCTGCGCCGCCATAGCAGCCGGCGCACCACCCGAGGTCTCGATGCCTCGTGGCGGCGGACGATCTGGGCGACGCCGTACCCGAACAGCAGCCCGAACATCGGGAACGCACGGCCGTCGACGAAGGTCGAGATCAGCCAGGTGACGGCCGCGTCGAGACCCGATCCGTTCTGCGGGTAGCCACCCAACACCGATGGGCCGGTCAGGAAGTAGTGCGAGTTGGCCAGCGCGATGAACAGCAGCATGAACCCACGCGCCAGGTCTGGCGCCAGAGCGCGGGCCGCGGGAGTAGTCGGCCCGGGTGATCGCGTGGGCACGTCGGCTGTCATGCGGTCACCGTACGGGCCGGTGACCGGGCTCCGCAGTCGCCGAAAGTAGATCCTGAAGCATGCCATCGCACCCCCTGCGTCGCCATTGGTCGCTGGTGGCCGGGCTGACCTCAGGGCCTTTGCAAGGTAGGTATTTCACCGCTTTGCGCTATGTCAGTAGGCCGAAGACCTGCGGCGGTCGGCGGGGGTCTCTGGCGTTGGCGCGGAGGGCTCGGGCGGATCGAGGTCACCTTCTTCGACACCCGCCAGACCCTCGGCGTCGGCCAGGCCCGCAACCGCACCCCACCCGCTGCTGGCCGCCGGACAGCTGAGCCGGCAGCGCTCGCTCCCGCCCGGCGAGGCCGACTGCGTCAAGTAGGTCCCGTGCGCGTGCGCGCTTGTCGAAGCCGACCCGGAAGGGCAGGACCGGCGCGATGACGTTGTCCAGGGCCGTCAGGGCGGGCAGTAGATGGTACCGCTGGAAAACGAATCCGACCGTCCGGCGATACTCGCTCAGCTGCTTGCGCCGCAGCGCCGTCGCCTCGACTCCTCCACCACGATCGTGCCGTTGTCCGGTGCCTCGATGGCGCCGATGAGGTGCAGCAGTGTCGATTTGCCGGACCCGCTCGGCCCGGTGATCGCGGTGCAGCTCCCGCCGGCGATTTCCACGATGAGGTCGTCGGCCGCGATGATCTCCTGGGCACCGGTGTGGAACCGGTTCGTGAGTCCGGAGATGGGCAGTGCGGTACCTGTTGGCATCGGTCACTCCTCGGCGAGCAGTCGGGCGGTCGGGATGCGCTGGACGAGCAGGGCGGGTACGAGCGCGGCGGCGGTGGCCGACAGCGCGCCGGCCACGATGGCGGCGACCGCGGTGACGACGAGGCCAGTGGTGATGTCGCCGACCAGCCAGGCGGCCCCGACGAGACCCAGGCTGGCACCGAACGCGCCGCCGAGCACGCCGATGCCGAAGCCTTCGGCGGCGATCAGTCGCGCCAGCGCTGCGGCGGTCCAGCCGAGCGCGCGCAGTGTCGCCAGTTCGGCGGCGCGGTCACGGATGTTGAGGTACAGCACGTCGGCGACGGCGAACGCGCCCAGCAGTACCGTCGCCACCACGGCGATCGTGTCGACCGTCCGGACCTGGAGCGACACCGCGTCGCCAAGCAGCGTTCCGACGATCGCACCGTGGAAGGCGAACGTGACCGCGCCCAGCAGCGTGGCCGCGGTGGTACCGATCGCCAGTGCCGATGCCCCGAGCAACGTCCGCCCCGGCACTCTGAGCAGGTTCGCCAGCCCGAGCATGAGCGGACCGCGTGGACTTCCGGTCCGGCGGAGGAGTGCCACGGCGGGACGCAGCCCGCGGGCCGGTCGCATTCGTGCCGCGTTCGCCGCCGGCACGGCGCCGGCGAGCAGCGCAAGTGCGAGCGCGATCGGCACGGCGAGCAGCACCTGCGACCACGTCACGCGAATGTCGAGCAGCAGCCCGAGTGGCGCGGCCAGCAACACCGTGCCAGCCCCGGCGACCAGGCCGATTGCGGCGACCTCGCCGAGCACCGCGGTGAAGACCTGGCGGGCCGGCCAGCCAAGTGCGGTGAGCGTGGACAGTTCGGCACGCCGGTCGCGGACCCCGGCGGCGACCGCGTTGGTCAGAAACAGCGCGCACACGACCAGCACCAGTGCGAACAACACGACGCTCTTGCGGTCAACGGCGCTGACGATGGCCGCGGCGACACCCTTGTGCGTCCAGGGCTCGGTGACCCGCAGTTCGGGTCGTTGGTACTTGCCTGCGGCCAGCGTCACCGTCTGCGGCGCCGGCGACGATCCGTAGGCGATGTCTACATCGAGCCCGGTCGCTGCGGCAATCTGCTCTGCGACGATCCGGACCCGCTCGCGGGAGGTCGACGTGAAGCCTTGCACCCCGGCGACCCGTACGCGAACGGCGCTGATCGGAGCATCCTTGTTGGGCGCGTCGGTTTCCCGCAGGGTCTCGGCCAGCGCCTCCAGCGTGGTGAGCAGCATCGGCGGGGAGGATAGGTAGCCGGCCGGGTTACCGTCGGGTCGTAGTGCCTGGTCGCCGAGCAGGTCACGGGTGCGCTGGTCGGCGCCGACCGCCTCGGGCGCCTGGTAGGTCTCCAACGACACGCGGCTGAGCGGGTCGAACGTGGCGAGCTTGCGCGGGTCGAACGTTCCCACCACTTCGGTGCTGTGGAAGACGCTCGAGGGGTTGCTCCAGTTGACCTGGTCGATCTCTCGGAACGCGGTGTCGTCGATCTGCCACGGCACGGCGAGTCCGCGTACCTCCGGCGTGCGCCACGCATCCGGGTCAGCGTCGATGGTCTCCGCGACCAGCGTGCCGTCTGGAGCGGTGCGGTACCGCACGCCTCCGACCTGCATGAACTGAATGAGGTCGGGGCGGTAGCCACGCTTGGCGAGCGTGTCCGCGAAGGCCTGCTCGGCGGTGAAGTTGCGGGTGGCCAACTGCTGGCCGTGCAGGCCGTCGAGCATCGCGAGCGCGTCCTGGGCCGACGACCCCGGCGGCGGTCGGTCGAGCGCCGTCCGGGTCATCGTGACGATCGCGCTGTTGTCCGGGTACGCCCGGTCCGTCGCGATTACCGGCAGGATTCTGTTGACACTGTCGGACCGCGTCCGGTCGGTGCTGTCGAGATACCGGCCGCCGGTGAGTGCCTGGCGCAACCCGACGAGCCGCTCCTCAGCGATGGGGTCGACGCCGGCGACGAGGAGCGGCACGTGCCAGGTGAGGCGGGCGACCGCCCGGTCGGAGGCCGGCGACGGAGGGCGCTGCTCGAACCGGCCGTCCCGGGTCAGTTGCAGGACCTGCATGTCGGTGTAGTCGCGGTCGGTCATCAGGTCGGACATGGTCGCCCGGGTCAGCCAGGCGCAGAGCGGCGCGCCGTCCTCCAGCACCGCGAAGCCGTCGCACAGCTGATCGACGGGAAGTACCTCGCCGCCGGTGAACCGGACCGTCGTCCCCCGGTTCTCAAGCACGGGCCAGGAGATCTCGTGCCTGGTGACGTAGACGTACAGCGGGCGGGCGGTCACGGTGGAAAGCCCTCGGTCGGCGAGAAACGTGCGGTCGAGGCGGATCACCTGCCGGTCGAGGCTCTTGTCGATCAGGTCGGTGATGTCGACGTCGACGGTGATCCCCGCGTTGGCGTAGCCGGCCATCGCGATCGGCGCCGCGACGTCTACTCCGGGCACCGCGGCGACCTTGTTGACGTCGTCGAAGGTGAGTCCGCCGTAGATGCCGGACAGCGAGTTGGGCCGGATGAGGGCGCGTTCGTTCTCCAGCGCCGTCCGGGTGCCCTTGGGTCGGACCAGGATCTCGTAGGCGGTTTTGGCGCTGCCGTCGACCTCGCCGGTGACCTCCAGCCGCGCGGTGTCGGTGGCGCCGGTAAGCACGGTGAATCCGGTGGTCGCGGTGAGCACGCCTAGCAGGAGTGCCACCGACCTCGCCGCGCGCCCTCGCAGTGAAGCCCAGATGAAGGAGATCACGGCACTACTCTGTCGCAATACATTGCGACAATGCAAGAGGCGGGTACAGTCCGGGTATGCCGATCCACCACGCGGTGCTCTCACTGCTGACCCACGGGCCCAGCTACGGATACGAGCTCAGGAGCGCCTTCGAAGCGGCAGTCGGCCCGCAGTGAGGCCCGCTGAACACCGGCCACCTGTACCAGATCCTCGACCGTCTGTACCGCGACGGCATGGTGAGCTCCGAACGACAGTCCCAGGCGGTGAAACCGGACCGTGTGATCTACGAAATCACCGAAGCTGGCGCGGCCGAGCTGCGGCGCTGGCTCTCCGAAGCGGGCCCGTAGCGGCGGCTTCCGGGACCACTTCTTCCTGAAGGTGACAGCGGCCGCACGAACAGGCGATTCGGATACGGTGCAGATGGTGCTCGGCCAGCAGCGCACTCATCTGCTACGGGAACTTCGCAACCTCGACGGCCTGCGCCGCGCGGCGACAGGCCCGGTGGTCGGCCTGTTGCTGTCGGCCGCAACCCGGCACGTGCAGGCGGACCTGTCCTTCATCGACGACGCCGAGCAGGTGCTGCTCCGCATGGTGGGACCGCCGCTGGCGCGGCCCGCGCCGCGCGGCCTGTCCGCCACCGCATGACGCAGTCGCCTGGGAGGAAGTCGTCGTCACGGAGGTCCGCGACCTTGAACCACTCGCCGAGCAGCATCGACGCCACCGGGCGGGCCGGCGCCGGGCCTCTGCGGTTCCGGGTGCCGGCGCCGGTGACGTCGTGGCGGACGCCGGCGAGGTGGTGGTGGTCCTGTGCGCGAAGCTGCGGCTGCTGCTCGCAACACAGCCATCGCGCACACGACCAGACGGTCGTGGTCCTGACTCAGGAAGGCGACCACCTCCTCGCGCAGATTTGCCGCCCCGACGATCGCCGTGCTCACCAGCAGGCCGACGACGGTCGGTCAGAGTTTGGCCAGCGCCTTGTCGCGGTAGCTCGGGGTGGGGAATCGCAGCATTCATCCGCCGATTCCAGAAGCGGGGTCCAGGCGGCGGACAGCAGCCGACCCACCGACCCACCGGTTCGGCCACCGCGTGCAACGCCTCGCATTTGGTCGGCAGCGACTTCAGCCAGCCCGCGCGCTGCGACTGCCGCACAAGATCACGATCTCGGCCCCTACTGGTGCCGAGATCGGTGACGGCTTCGCCTGACTGACAGTGCTCGACGATGACGCGGTCTGACGCCGGACCCGCGTAGGTGTTTGACGGCGTCCCGCGCGCCGCCGTCGCCGTCGCGGCCTGGTGTGTCGGCACGTCGGGCCCGGGTCGGGAACGCCGGGACGCGTCGGTGAGCGGACTCGATGTGTCAATCCTTAAGGTCGTCGGGTACAGCCGGGTCATCGCCCGGATCGTTGCGGTGATGCGTGCAACCAGTTCGGGAGGGGCGAGTGCCGGCGCGTCCGCGCCGAGCCGGAGCAAGCTCGCAGCGGCGTGGTCCACACTTTCCAGCTCGAAGGAATCGAAGGCGTACACGGCACCATCAGCGGTGCAAACCTGGAAGGTCTTGGCGTAGTCGTTGCCGCAGGCTTCACAAACTGCCATGGTGGCAGCCTGCGCCCCCGGTACGCCGGCGGCAACCGAAACGGCGAATTGTCGCCTTGACCGGGCGAGCCGTCGAAGCGTCCTCCCATCACAGGAGCGGCCGGTGGGCGACGGTCGACTCGGTTGGGCGCGCCGCCTCCGCTACCGCAATTTCTGGAGAGTAACTTGCTTCCAGGTTGGACCCGCCCGGGCCTGCTACGGTGTGCCCTGTTGCAGTTGTGATTTCCGAATACTTTGCCAGCGCCTGGTGGGTGTCTGATCCCCCTGGGCGCTCTGTGTTTCCGGTCATCTCCGGGGGCGGGCGATCAACACCGCGACGCCTGGGCCCGCACGGTGTGGGTCCCGGATGCAGTGCAGCCTTCGAAGGAGAAGACATGACTGTCGGTACTGTGAAGTGGTTCAACGCGGACAAGGGCTTCGGGTTCATCACCCCGGACGGCGGCGGCGCGGACCTGTTCGCCCACTACTCGGCGATCGTCTCGAACGGCTTCCGCAGCCTGGAAGAGAACCAGCGGGTCGAGTTCGACATCACGCAGGGCGCCAAGGGCCCGCAGGCCACGAACATCCGCGTCATCTGAACTAACCGCCGGCCGCGTGCCCGCCGCCGCTCGGCGGTCGGGCACGGGTCGGCGTCTGCGCAGCACCCGCCCGGAGGAGTAGCCCATGTCCACAGCGTCGCCGCAAGCCCGCACCGGAAGCCCGTACGCGCATTTGCTGCACCAGATCCGCGGCGCCGGACTGCTGGAGCGCCGCACCGGGTACTACATCTGGAAGATCACCATCACCGGTCTGCTGTTCGCGGCCGGCTGGACGGCCTTCGGGCTCATCGGGGACTCGTGGTGGGTCCTGATCGCCGCCGGCCTCCTCGCGTTCGTCTTCACCCAACTCGGGTTCCTCGGCCACGACGCCGGACACAAGCAGATCTTCGCGTCCCGGCGGGCGAACTACGTGCTCGGGCTGCTGCACGGCAACCTGGCCATCGGGCTGAGCTACGGCTGGTGGGTGGACAAGCACAACCGCCACCACGCCCACCCGAACACCGACGGCGCCGACCCCGACCTCGAGATCGGCGCGCTCGCGTTCACCTCCCGCCAGGCCGGCACCCGCGGCCGCCTCGCCGCGTTCGCGTACCGCTACCAGGCGTTCTTCTTCTTTCCGCTGCTCCTGCTGGAAGGCCTGAGCCTGCGCGTGGCCAGCGTGCGCGCCCTGCTGAGCCGCGCCGGGCGCCCCCGCGCGTGGGAGTCGATACTGTTCACCAGCCACGTCGTCGGCTACCTTGGCGCGGTCTTCTTGGTTCTTTCGCCGGTCCGCGCGATCGTGTTCATCCTCGTCCAGCAGGGCCTGTTCGGGCTCTACCTCGGGTGCAGCTTCGCGCCGAACCACAAGGGCATGGCCGTCCTCGCCGCCGGTGACCGCACCGACTTCCTGCGCCGCCAGGTGCTCACCTCGCGGAACGTGCGCGGCCACTGGCTGACCGACTTCATGCTTGGCGGCCTGAACTACCAGATCGAGCACCACCTGTTTCCCAGCATGCCCCGGTCGAACCTGCGCCGCGCGCAGACAATCGTTGAGGCGTTCTGCCGTCGGCACGGCCTTGCGTACTGTCAGACGAGCCTGTTCGACTCCTACGCCCAGGCGCTGCGCCACCTACACGCGGTCGGACGTACTCCGTACCCGGCTGGCGCCTGAGACCGGTCGCCCTGACCGGCGACCGTCCCTGAACGGAGCGTGTCTTGCACATGCCGACCGGCGCGCTGCTCGCGCCCTTCGTCGCGTCCAGCGCCGACGGGATCGACGGACTGCGCCTCGCGCGTCTTCCGTTCGTGCCCGAGACGCGCCTGTACCTGGCCGATGACGCGATCGTGTTTTGGGCCAGGTTGGAGGCGCAGGTCGGGCCGGGGCTCACGCCGTTCTGGGCGAACGCTTGGGCCGGTGGCCAGGCCCTCGCCCGGTACGTGCTGGACCACCCGCAGGTGGTGACCGGCCGGCGGGTGCTCGACGTGGCGTCCGGCTCAGGTCTGGTCGCCATCGCCGCGGCCAAGGCGGGCGCCGCTGAGGTGACCGCCAACGACATCGACCTCTACGCGCTGGCGGCCGTCACGATGAACGCCGCGGCCAACGCGGTCACCGTGACAGTGAACGAGGGCGACCTGCTCGACGGCGACGGCGGCGACGCCGACCTGATCCTCGCCGGTGACGCCTTCTACCACCCCGAACTGGCCTCGCGGATGCTCGGCTTCCTGCGCCGCGCCGCCGCCCGCCACGCGCGTGTCCTCGTCGGTGACCCCGGCCGCGGACACCTACCCCACTGGTGGCTGAAGGTACTAACCAGCTACCGGGTACGCGGCCTGGGCGCCGCCGAGGACGCTGAGCTCACCGAGGTCTCGGTGCTCGGCCTCGCCGGGTAGCGGGCAGCGCCCACCGCCGCGACCGCCCGGCCGGGCCCGGGCGGAGAAGGCCGCCGCGCCGCACCGCGCCGATGCGGATCGCGTCGAGGCGGTCGCCGGCGGCTTGCCGCCGCAGCGGCCTGGGCCGGCTGCGTCTCGCGCCGCGCGGCGGACGACTGCGGCACCGGCGGCGGTACCAGCGTGCGCTTCCCGGGGGCGAGCTTGCGCAGCAGCGCGTGACCCGGGCTCAGGCGGGTGGTGGTCGCCGCGATGCCCGCTTTGCGCGTCAGCTCCCGCACCTCGGACGCCTGGCCGTCAGTCATCAGCGTGACGACCGTGCCCGCCGCGCCGGCCCGGGCGGTGCGGCCCGAGCGGTGCAGATACGCCTTGTGCTCCGCGTGCTCCGCCGGCGGGTCCGCATGTACGACCAGGGCCACGTCCTCGACGTCGATGCCCCGGGCGGCGATGTCGGTGGCGACCAGCGTGCGCACGTCGCCGTCGGAGAACGCCCGCAGGTTTCGGGTGCGCGCGGCCTGGGCCAGGTTGCCATGCAGCTCCACGGCGGACACACCGGCCGCGACCAGCCGCCGGGTGAGCATCTTCGCGCCCCGCTTGGTGCGGGTGAACACGACGGTCCGGCCCGGGGCGGCGGTCAGCTCGACCAGCACGGCGAAGCGGTCCTCGGCGTGGACGTGCTGGACGTGGTGCGTCATCGCGGCGACCGGCGAGAGCGTCGAGTCGACGCTGTGCTCGACCGGGTCGGTGAGGAACCCGCGCACCAGCACGTCGACGCCGGCGTCCAGGGTGGCCGAGAACAGCAGGCGCTGCCCGCCGCGGGGTCTGCTCCAGCAGCCGCCGCACGGTGGGCAGGAAGCCGAGATCGGCCATGTGATCGGCCTCGTCGAGGACGGTGATCTCGTCGGCGTCCAGGCGCGCGTGGCCGGCCTCGACGTGGTCGGCGAGGCGGCCAAGCGGGTGAGCACCGCCAGGACGAAGGCGTAGGTCTTGCCTGAGTCGGTGCGGCCCCGGCCCAGGACGTCTCGTCCGGCGATCGCGTCGGGCAGGGTTGCGGCCTGGATCGGGGACGGCCGGTCCACCTCGGTCGCGGCCAGCACGCGGACGAGCGCGTCGGGCACACCGAGGTCGGCGAAGGTCGGGGACTTGAGCGCGGGCGGCGTGCCGCCATGAAGGCTCCGTACGTCGAAGGGGACGTCCCGCCCGGGGCTGACCGTTTCAGCCGCGGCGCGTGGCGTCGGACATCGAACCGCGGCCAGCCATGATGGGCGGACCGCGCCGCCAGTTAACCTGAGCCCGCTACCGGCTGACGGCCGGTGAGCGGAGCCGCCTCGGCACAGGCCGATCAGGACGCCACGACCTGCCACCGGCGCTGCCCGCCCATCCATGCCCCAGCCAGGATCTCCGCCGACTGCCGGCCCGGGCACGGGTAGATCTTCGACCGGCCGCCGCCGGATCGGGCCTCAACCTCCCACGACTCGCCATCGGTACGGATGTACACGTCGCGACGCCCTCGCACGGAGCTGTCGCCGTTCCACCAATGATGCTCGACTCTCACCCATCGACCATAGAGCAGCAGGTCCGAGCACGGAACGTTGACGATCTTGACACATCTGGCGATCGCGCACGGCTCCAGTAGGCTGGTCGTCATGGCGGAGATTGTGCTGCGTGTCCGGCTGATCACCGGCGACCATCTGGATGTCGCGTACGAGGAGACCGGCACCGCCGACGTCGACGAGGTGGCCGAGCACGCGATCATCGCCCTCGCCGCCGACTCCGGCATGATCCGCGCTCACCACGGCGACCGCGTGATTGTCCTGTACGGGCGCGGCGTGGCAACCCTGGAACTGACACCTCGCGGTGCGGTCCTGTAGCTGTACGTCGTCGAGCCATCACGCCGGCGGGAAGGCCCCGTAGCGCGGTCCGGGTGGCGACATAGATGCCCCGGTCGAGGCCGAGGTTCGCCGGCGCGCCGCGACCGCACATCGGCGCCAACAAGGTCAAGCCTGCGCATCTCGGGAAACTGCTGATGCGGTTACTCGTCAGCTGCCGATACGAAGGTCGTTGTGGCCTGCAGTGACGAGGTCGAGGACCGCGGCAACAGGAATGCCGGCGGCGTTCCAGTTCGCGGTAAGCGAGACGGCCTCGATCTTGCGTGCCGTCGACTGCCTCGCGGGTCAGCGAGCGAGCGTGTCGTCGTTCGAGCTCCAAATCGTTGGAAGGCGGCCCGAGCCGGCAGAAGTGTTGGATGCGACCGGCTCGCGGCTGGCCATTCCGGCTGGGTGGACGTGTGGGCATCCGGCGTCGGTCAAGGGTGGTGCGGTACGGCGAAACATCCGGGCATGGACCGGTGGCCGAGCTGCTGTGGCCGGACACCCTCGCAGAGCGAGTGAATGGCAGACCGGTCAGGGACACAGCCGATGGCATCATCGATGCGCACTGGTCTGTTGGTCACGGCGGAGACAGATTGAGCGCCCGCACAGAGACTGTGCGGACGCTCAATCTTCGCTGTGGTTCCTGCCGGGGGCGGTCAGACGCCGCGGACGTTCTCCGCCTGCGGACCCTTCTGCCCCTGGGTCACCTCGTATTCAACCTTCTGGCCTTCCGCGAGCTCACGGTATCCACCGCTGGCGATGGCCGAGTAGTGGACGAAGACGTCCGCTCCTCCATCATCCTGCTGGATGAAGCCGAAGCCCTTTTCGGAATTGAACCACTTGACGGTACCGCGAGCCACACGTGCCTCCTGACGATAGTGGGAACCCGTCCGTCGCCAATCGCCGGCGACAAATTCCCACCCAAACCGACCATACCCCCGGGGAGGAAGTCGCCGGCTCCCACCCGGACAACTGCGGACGGCCACCCTCCGGCCGTCCGCCGGAGGGCACCCATGTGACGGTGTTGAACAGTTCGCACTGGCCCGGTTGCGGCCTTTGCCGTGAGCGGTGCACACCGGGACGTCACGGTGGCAGCCTGAGGCCGGACTGGACTCCATCGTCGGAGCGGCCGATTACCACCCACGCAACGATCTTCCGTCGATGGTTGATGTCCTACCTGGTCGTGTCGCCCTCTCCCGTGTGCTTCCTGGCCTCCTGTACACCCTTGTCGATGTGTTCGGTGTACTTCTGGTCAGTGCGCTGGTCGGCCTGCTCGCCGGCCTTGTTCAAGCCCTTGTCGACACTGCGGTCGTGCTTGGTCAAGAGTTCCTTGGCCTTGTCCAGAAGCTTGCTCACGACAAGAGTCCTCTCCTCATCAACGGTGGAAGTCGACTCCCGCGACTGACGTCACGTGCGCCGGCCGTTCACGGCCGGCCGCAGTGTGAACTCCGTCCGCCCAGGGTGACTGCTCACTAGTGCTACCCCGGGATGCCTCGGCCATGCCCCGACGACGACGGCCAGGCTCACCCAGCTACGGCGGCGCGAAAGTCAGGTCACGGCGCCGAGCCGGGCACGACGAGCGGGGAGATACTCGCGCTGCCATGACGTGCCACAATCGGTGTCGTGGCCACAGACGAGGGGCGTCTGCCAGCCACAGTACGGCCGCACGGGGGTGAGCTACCTGGCGACCGGACGAGTTCACTCAGGCCGAGACGCGCGCTCGGCCCGGCAGTCGACGGTTGCCGCCACTATGCCTGGCCCGCGCGTGCGGCGATGGCAGCCTGGATGCGCCGCACGGTGCGCAGGGCCTTCTTCGCCGCGACGCGGACCTCGCCGTCGAAGACCGTCACGCCGCGGTCCTCGGCCTGCAGATGCTCCAGGGTCGGCACGACTCGCTCGTCGCCGGTCGAGCCGAGGGCGACTGCGGCCCAGTAGCGGCGGTTCCGCTCGAAGCTTCCTGAGGACCGTGGTCTTGGCGTCGGGCGGACGCGTCCAATCTCTTTGGCCCAGCCATGTGGATGATCGGTGTTACTAACAGTTCGCCGTCGTGTTCCTGGAAGGTTCCCGTGGGGCCATCGGGGCCAATGGTGGCCATGCGGACACGTTGCGTTGCGCTGATCTCGACTGGGCGGCCCGCCGTGGCTGATCTTCGGGCTTACGGGCTGACCGTCGATGGCGCCAAGGCGGCGAAGCTAGCGCGGAGGGTCAGCCGCCGGTTCGGCCAGTGCCGCCGCTACCGCGAGATTCTTGAACACACGCCCGGAGTGCGCTGGATACGTGCACCCTGGGTGAGTCTGCCGACCCATGGGGGGTGGGGGACCCGGCGCCGGGTCCCCCACAGTGTCGCTCAGCGGGCCCTCTTCGTCGCCCGCTTGCGGGGCGGCGTCAACAGTTCGGCGATCGCCGCGATCGCGGCCGGCACCAGGCGGTAGTACGCCCAGACGCCGCGCTTCTCGCGCTCGAGCAGGCCGGCCTCGGTGAGGATCCGAAGGTGATGACTCACAGTCGGCTGGGAGAGACCAAGCGGCGCGGTGAGGTCACTCACGGACGCCTCACCCTCCGGAGCAGACTGGATCAGACTGAGCAGCCGCAGCCGGGCCGGGTCGGCGAACGCCTTCAACACTCCCGCGAGCCGCTCGGCATCGGCACGCTTAATCGGCTCGCCAGCAAGCGGCGAGATAGCAGGCATAGCAGTTTTCGCAGTTCCCACGCCTCCATCGTTCCACCAACACCATCAATAGGCCGGTGGAACCGGGACCAGTACCCCGACGGCGACCCCGAGGCCGGGTTCGAGGGATGCCTGGGCCGGGCGGCGGGGTTACGAGCAGCCGCTGCACACCAGCAACTCGACGTCCTGTGCGCCGCCAGCCACGGGCTAGCCGGTTCGCGCGAACTCCATGATCCAGTTCGTCTCCCAGGTCCTTTCGCCGTCGGTGGAGAACGCCTGCTCCCAGCGGCAGGAGGTCGGGGTGACCCCGGACCAGATGAACCGGCAGCGGACCGGGCGCCCCGTGTCGCTGTCGTCGGCGTAGAAGGTGCCGACGCCGTCGACGAACCGGCCCACTACCGGCGGGAGTTCGAGGACGCCTCGGCGGCTGCTCATCCAGTAGATCGACCAGAGCCCGGTCGATGGGTCGAGGATCCGCACCGTCGACCCGGAGAAGCCGCGGGTCGGGCAGCGGATCTCGTCAAAAGCTGCCGGCGCCGTCGAAGAACCGGTGTGCCACGGTTGTGCCGGGGAACTCGTCCCAGTCGTCGCTGCCGACGTGCCGCTGCTTCAGCCGCCGGTTGGTCACGTCCCAGCTGCCGACGAGGAAATCGAAGTCGCCCATCAGCGGCCCACCGGCCCGGCGGCGCGAGTGTCGGCCAGGTAGCCGGCCAGATCGGGCTCGTCCGGGGCGAGGTCGTGGCGGATCCAGGCGCTGCGCTCGTGCTCCAGCACGCCCAGTTCCCAGACGCAGCCCACGCCCGGGCGGTCCAGCGGGACGAAGTGCGCCGGGTCGTCGTCCGGGCAGTCCAGCGCGGGCTGGCCGGCGACGGCGATCCGGCATTCCAGCACGTTGTCCCAGAACCAGCTGTACGCCAGCAGGTTCGCGCCGCTGTCGCCGCCCCGGTGCAGCACCATCCAGCTCGCCGGTGGGGTGCCGCCGTCCGTTCCGGGCAGCAGCTTCGGCAGGTAGGCGTACGCGGCCTCGACCACCTCCGGTTCGAGACAGCGGTCCGGCCGGTCGATGTGGTAGCGCTTGACGTGCCGGTCGGCGACCTCGACGGTCCCCGGCACGGTCAGTTCCTTGTCGTGAAAGGCCATGCCCGCACGGTAGGAACGATCCCCTGACAGCTAATGTCAGTGAATGCGGGCCAGCCGTCTCCTGTCGATCCTGCTGCTGCTCCAGACCCACGGCAGGCTCACGACCGGCTGCGGGAGATCGCCGGCGACCCGGTGGTCGCCGCAGTGGACGCCACCGCCGGTCCACCGGACCAGTCCGGCTGGGTGCACGCCGTCATCCCGATCGAGTCGCTCACCCCTGCCCACGGCGAGCTGCTGCGGCTCGGCGCCGAGGTGGAAGTCCTCTCCCCCGCCGCGCTGCGCGACCGCCTCGCCGACACGGCCACCGCCCTCGCCGCGTTGTACCAGCGAGCCCACCCCGGCCCGCCGTCCTCCCGTTGATCAAGGAGTGTGCGCCAGTGTCGATCTCCTCAGAGGGCGGTTTGTGAGTTTTTCGTAGTTCGTCATCGCTCGATGTCGTGATGTTGGGGCTGTGCCGATGTCTCGTGGGCGAGTCCGACCATCCCGACCACCCCGAATGGGCGGTATGAGCCGGAACCGTTGCGTGGGGTGAAGTGCGAATTCACCCTCCCACTCACCCATAGCAGGTGATGGTGCCCGGCCGTAACTCGAAGTTATGTTCGGCGGCAACAGGAAGCGGCTCGGGTCGGCACGCTGACCCCTGTAACGGTCTGGACAACCTCCAGTAGCCGAAGCTCGGGAGGGTGGATGTCGTACGGGCGACCGACCGATGCGCCGCGGCTTCGTCATCCGCAGGCAGCGATGATCCGCTGCCGCGCCGACAGTCCGTATGGTGACTCGGTCGTCGTGGCGCAACGGCTCCTCGGCGATCGCTACCGGGTCGAATGGGAGTTGGGCCGCGGAGGCATGGGCACCGTCTGGCGCGGCCACGACCTGCGACTGGACCGGCCGATCGCCGTCAAGGTGCTGTCCGGTGAGGGGCTGGGCCTCCCCAAGGCCATGGAACGCTTCGGCCGCGAGGCGCGTGCGGTGGCCCGGCTGTCGCACCCCAATGTCGTCCCGGTGTACGACTTCGGCGCCCAGGACGGCGAACCGTATCTGGTCATGGAACTGGTCGAGGGCCCGACCGTGGCGGACCTGATGGCCGAGGGCCCGCTGTCGGTCGCCGACGTCCTCGCGATCTCCTCGCAGATCTGCGACGGGCTCACAGCCGCACACACGGCCAAGATCGTTCACCGCGACATCAAGCCGAGCAATCTCATCGTGACCGCCACCGGCGTGGTGAAGATCTGCGACTTCGGTGTGTCCCGGATGCTCAACGCCACCGAATACGCCGACCTGACCGGGTCGGCCATCGCCATGGGCAGCCCCAAGTACATGGCGCCCGAACAGATCAACGGCGAGCCGGTCGACGCCAGGACCGACCTGTACGGTCTGGGCTGCAGCATGTACGCGATGCTCATCGGCCATCCACCGTTCTCGACCGGCTCTCCGTTGAGCGTCGTTCAACAGCACGTCACGACGACACCGGAACCGCTTCGGGTTCGTCGCCCTGACGTGCCGGCCGGCGTGGAAGCTCTGGTGGCCGATCTGCTCGCCAAAACACCGGACGAACGCCCGCCGGATGCCACCACCGTCCGGAAACGCATGGTCGCGGCAGCGGATCGGATGGCGCACGGCGCATCGGGCGCCATCCCTCGATCCGCTGTCTCTTCGGCGGCGGACCTGGCGGCCGCACCGCCGCGCAGCGCAAGGTCTGCGGAGGAGCGAACGCCGCTGCCGGCGCCAAGGTCGAGGCGGTGGCTGCTGTGGGTGGCCGCCGCAGTCGCCGCGGCAGCGGTCACCCTGACGGCGCTCATCGCCACCATGCCGCTGACGAACCGGTCAGGATCACATCGCGGGGTCCAGCGGCTCGCAACCGACTCCCCGGCGGCGGTCAACACTTCACCGAGCGTGGCCCTCACGAGTGCGGCGCCGACCACGGCCCGTGCGCAGACCCAGCCGGCGGCGACGGAATCCGCGCCACCGCCACCGCCACCGACGCCGACGGATCCGATCGTCGCTATGCACCAGATCATTCAGGAGCAGGTCGACGCCGGATTTCTCAAGGCGGACGCCGCCGGGGCACTGAACCACATGATCGATGACCTGGCCAAGTCCATGGCCAACGCCAGACCTGACGACGAGGCCAAGAAACTCAAGGCGCTACGGGACAAGCTGGCCGGTCTGTACAAAGAAGGCAAGCTGACTGACTCCGCCTACACCGCGCTCAACAGCCAACTCGACGCGGTCGCCGCCGAGGTGGGCTGAGTCGTGAATGATCAGCGTGCCGAGATACCGCGGGCCACCAGCTCGGTGGGGAGCACCACCGTACGCGGCCAGGACTGGTCCCCATCGATCCGGCGGAACAGCAGCTCGGTGGCGGCCCGGGCCAGCTCGCGGGTGTCGTAGGCGATCACTGTCAGCGGGTACGGCACCAGGCCGGCCAGGTCGAAGTCGTCGAAGGCGAGCCGGCCAGATGGTTGCGGCGGAAGCCGAGCTCGGCCACGGCGGCGAGCACCCGCTCGGCCAGCTCGGGCTGGACGTGCGGCGCGTCGTTCACCACCCGCGACACGATGCCATGGCGATGAGCTGCGGCAGCCATCGCCATTTCGAGATGGTTACACGGATGTATCTTGACAACGTTGTCACACGGCGAAAGGCTGGCGATCTCCGGGCGTGCCCCATGCGCCCGCGATCACCCCCTGGAGTCCCGCATGAAGGTGCCCGACGGCGACCCCGTCGTTTCCCTCCTATCTCGCCAGCGGCTGGCTGGGGTCGCCGCACTGCTTCTGCCGGTTGGGCTGCTCGTCGCCGCAACCACGGCAAGTGCCGCGGCACCGCCCGGCAATTTCAGCTCCTCGTTCGAGTCGAACGACCCACGACCCGCGGCGAGCTTCGTCGAGCTCAACGCAAGCGGCAAACCGGTCCAGGAGAATCTGAGCGGATCGAGCCCCATCGGACTGCCCGGCAGCCTGCTCAGCCAGGTCAGCGCGGTGACCACAAGTGCCGAGAACCCGCCGAACGAAACCGCGGTGAAGCTCGCCGACGGCAATCCGTCGACCAAGTGGCTGGCCTTCAACCCGACCGGCTGGGTCGCCTACCGGCTCTCCCAGCCCGCGACGGTCGTGAAGTACTCGCTGACCTCCGCGAACGACGCGGCGAGCCGCGACCCCAAGGACTTCACGGTGCAGGGGTCGAACGACGGCAACCAGTGGTTCGACCTCGACCGGCGCACGGGCCAGTCCTTCAGCGGGCGGTTCGCCACCAACGCCTACAGCTTCACCAACACGACCCCCTACGGCTACTACCGGCTGAACATCACCGCCAACTCCGGTGACTCGCTGGTCCAACTCGCCGACTGGGACATCAGCGACGGCTCCAACGTCCGGCCGCCGGCCACCCCGATGGTCAGCGTCGTGGGCACCGGCCCGGCCAGCGGCTACAACATGAAGCCGAGCGCCGGGTTCACCGGGCTGGCGTCGCTGCGGTACGCCGGCGGCGCCGAGGCCGACGGCCGCTCCTACGCGACCAACAGGCTCTTCGACGTGAGTATCCCGGTCGGACCGAAGACCCGGCTGTCCTACAAGATCTTCCCCGAGTACACCGCGCAGGACGCCCAGTACCCGTCCACCTACGCCGCCGTCGACCTGCACTTCACCGACGGCAGCTACCTCAGCGGGCTCTCGGCGATCGACCAGCACGGGTACGCACTCACCGCCGGTGGGCAGGGCGCTTCGAAGGTGCTCTACGCCAACCAGTGGAACGCGGTGCAGTCCGACATCGGGGCGGTCGCCAGCGGCAAGACGATCGACCGCATCCTGCTCGCCTACGACGATCCCCAGGCCACCGCCGCAACCCGGTTCCAGGGCTGGATCGACGACGTCACCGTGGCGGGCACGCCGGCGCCGATCGACGGCTCCAGCCTGACCAACTTCGTCGACACCCGGCGGGGGACCAACGCGTCGGGCTCGTTCTCGCGCGGCAACAACCTGCCGATCTCGGCGGTGCCGAACGGCTTCAACTTCTTCACGCCGGTCACCAACGCCACCTCCAACTCGTGGGAGTACGAGTACCAGTCGGCCAACAACGCGGCCAACCTGCCCACGCTGCAGGGACTCGCGATCTCGCACGAGCCCAGCCCGTGGATGGGCGACCGCAACCAGATGTCGGTCATGCCGGTGCCGGCCGGCGGATCCCTCACCGGGACGCCGAGCAGCCGGGCACTCGCCTTCAGCCACAACGACGAGACCGCGCGGCCGGACCACTACCGGGTCAAGACGACCAACGGCCTGATCGCGCAGATGTCGCCCACCGACCACGGCGGCATCATGCAGTTCACCTTCCCCTCCGGGCAGGCCACCGGAAGCCTCGTCTTCTACAACGGCACGTTCACCATCGGCACGGACGGCACCTTCACCGGCTGGGTCGACAACGGCAGCGGCCTGTCAGTCGGTCGCAGCCGGATGTTCGTGTCCGGGACGTTCGACCGGGCGCCGACGGCGCGCGCGGCCACGTCCGCCACGTTCGACACCTCGGCGAACCAGCAGGTGACGCTGCGCATCGCGACGTCGTTCATCTCCGTCGACCAGGCCCGCAAGAACCTCGACATGGAGGTCACCGGCCGAAGCTTCGACGAGATCCACGCCGCCGCGACCGCGGCCTGGACGGACCGGCTCGGCCGGATCGAGGTCCGCGGCGCGACCGAGACGCAGCTGGTCTCGCTCTACTCGAACCTGTACCGCCTGAACCTGTACCCGAACTCGCAGTCGGAGAACACCGGCACCGCGGACGCGCCGCACTGGCAGTACGCGAGCCCGGTCTCGGCGGCGACCGGGACGTCGACCGCCACCACGACCGGCGCGAAGATCGTTGACGGGCAGATCTACGTCAACAACGGGTTCTGGGACACCTACCGCACCGTCTGGCCCGCGTACGCGCTGCTGTACCCGGACATCGCGGCCAAGATCGCCGACGGGTTCGTCCAGCAGTACCGCGACGGTGGGTGGATCGCCCGCTGGTCGTCGCCCGGCTACGCCGACCTGATGACCGGTACCAGCGCGGACGTCGCGCTCGCCGAGACGTACCTCAACGGCGTCGCGTTGCCCGACGCGCTCAGCGCGTACAACGCGGCGGTCAAGGACGCGACGGTCGCGTCCGGGCGCAGCGGGGTCGGCCGCAAGGGCATCGAAACGTCGCTGTTCCTCGGCTACACGCCGACCTCGACGGGCGAGTCGGTGTCGTGGGCGCTGGAAGGCTTCATCAACGACTACGGCATCGGCAACATGGCCGCCGCCCTGGCCAAGGACCCGGCCACGCCGAAGGAGGAGCGCGACCGGCTCAAGGAGGAGTCGCAGTACTTCCTGCAGCGGGCCCGCAACTACGTCAACCTGTTCGACCCGAACACGAAGTTCTTCCAGGGACGCGACGCCTCCGGCAAGTTCCTCAACGGCAACCCGCTGGACTGGGGTGGCGTCTACACCGAGACCAACGGCTGGAACTTCGCGTTCACCGCGCAGCAGGACGGCCAGGGGCTGGCCAACCTGTACGGCGGGCGGAAGGCGCTGGAGCAGAAGCTCGACGAGTTCTTCGCCACGCCGGAGAAGGCCGACCACCCCGGTGGGTACGGCGGCACGATCCACGAGATGCTGGAGGCGCGTGCGGTACGCATGGGCCAGCTCGGCATGAGCAACCAGCCGTCGCACCACATCCCGTACATGTACGACTTCGTCGGCGCGCCGCAGAAGACGCAGGCGATCGTGCGGGAGCTCCTGCAGCGCCTCTACGTCGGCAGCGAGATCGGCCAGGGCTACCTGGGTGACGAGGACAACGGCGAGATGTCGTCGTGGTACGTCCTCAGCTCCCTGGGCTTGTACCCGCTGCAGGCCGGCTCGTCCAACTGGGCCATCGGCTCGCCGCAGTTCAGCCAGATGACCGTCCACCGCAAGAGCGGCGACATCGTCGTCAACGCGGCGAACAACAGCACGAAGAACGTCTACGTGCAGAGCGTGAACGTCAACGGCAAGAAGCAGAAGGTCACCTCCATCGACTCGTCCGTCCTCGCCAACGGCGGCACCATCGACTTCCAGATGGGGCCGAACCCGTCGTCGTGGGGCACCAGCAACAACGAAGCACCGCCGTCGCTGACCAACGGCAACGCGACGCCCAAGCCGCTGCAGGACACCACCGGCCCCGGTCTCGGCACCGCGACCGCGACCGGCGGGCAGGACGCGTCGAAGCTGTTCGACGACTCGTCGACCACGCAGATGACGTTCGCCTCCGGCACGCCGCAGATCAACTGGGCGTACCGCGGCGGCATGCAGACGCCGACGTACTACACCATCACCTCGGGTGCGAAAGCGGGCGACCTAACGGACTGGCAGCTGCAGGGCTCCACCGACGGGATCACCTGGACCACCGTCGACTCCCGCAGTGGCCAGACGTTCCTGTGGCGCAACCAGACTCGGCCGTTCCGGATCAGCAACCCGGGGCAGTTCGCGCAGTTCCGCCTTGTCGTCACGAAGACCACCGGCGCCGCGCAGGCGAACCTCGCCGAGATCGAACTGCTGGCCGGCGGCGACGTCCAGCTCGGTGGCGGCGCCATCACGGTCACCACCGTGGGCACCGTGCACGCGCTGTCCGAAGCCGCGGTGTCGGTGCCGCTGGCCTCCGTCACCGGGGGCACCGGGAGCGGGTACCAGGCCACAATCAACTGGGGTGACGGCACGCCGGCCACCACCGGCACCACGACGCTCAGCTCGCGGGCCGTGTACAACGTCAGCGGTTCGCACACCTACGCCAAGCCCGGCTACTACCAGGCCTCCGTCGCGGTGACCGACGGCACCAGCCAGGGCACGGCAACGGTCGGCGTCGACGTGGCCTACACGCCGAAGTCCAGCCTCACCGCCGCGTTCGACACCGTCTGCATCGGCGACGAGGGCGTCCGAGCCGCCAACTGCGACGCCAAGAACTGGGCGTACGACCGGGCCGCACTCGCGGCGGCGGGCGTCACCCAGGGCCAGCAGCACGGGGTTCCCGGCACGGCGCTGAACTTCACGCTGCCCGCGGTCCCGGCCGGGCAGCTGGACAACGCGACCGGCAACGCCAACACGATCGTGCTCAACCTGCCGTCCGACGCCAAGAGCATCTCGTTCATCGGCGCCGGCACGCAGGGCAACCAGAGCACGACGGGCACGGCGACGTTCAGCGACGGCACCACCGCCAGCATCCCGATCCAGCTGAGCGACTGGACGCTGGGCGGCAACCCCAACGGCACGCCGTCCTACGGCAACATCGTCGTCGCCAAGACCGCGTACCGACTGCTCGGCACGAACCGGGACGGCGCCCAGCCGTTCCTGTTCGCCACCGCGCCGTACCAGATCCCGGCCGGCAAGACGCTTGTCTCGGTGACGCTGCCGGCGCAGACGGGCGACCCCGGCTCGGCGGGCCGGATCCACGTGTTCGCCATCGCCAACGACGGCACGCCGGCCGCGGCGCTGACGACCACGGCCCCGAAGGACCAGACGGCCACCGCCGGGCAGGCGCTCAACGCCGCGCTCGGTTCGGTGACCGGTGGCGTCACCGACTCGACCAGCTACCACGCCAGCGTCCAGTGGGGTGACGGCACGGTTCCGCAGGACGCCACGGTCAACGCGTCCGGTGCGATCAGCGCACAGCACACGTACGTGCAGAACGGCACGTACATGGTGCACGTCACCGTGTGGGACACGTTGTCGAGCAGCACCGTGACGTTCACCGTGACGGTGGCGGGCGCCGGCGCGCAGCCGGCGATCTCGGCATCGCCGTCCGTCGGCGCCGGGGACACGGTCACCGTCAACGGCACCGGGTTCGCCGCCGGCGAGCAGGTGAGCATCGAGCTCGGCGGCACGGGCAACGTGACGGTCAAGGCCTCCGCGGCGGGCGCGGTCCACGCGTCGATCGCGGCACCGCGTGACGCGGAACCCGGCCTGTACGCGGTCACCGCCGAGGGCGCATCCTCGCAGGCCCCGGCGACGGCGACCGTCGAGGTGACCGGGCAGTCGGCCCAGCCGGCGCACCAGCCCCAGGTGACCCTGTCGGACACCGAAGGTCCGCGCGGTACGGCAATCACGGTCAACGGTTCCGGGTTCGCCCGGAACGAGGCGGTCACGATCACCTTCGGTGACGGCCTCTTCGCCATGACCGTCCACGCGAACGGCGACGGCGTCATCTCCGGCGCGGTCATCAGCGTTCCGGGGGCGGCGGTACCGAGTTCGACCAGCATCACGCTGGCGGGCGCTGATTCGGCGACCCGGATTCAGCTGCCCTTCACGGTCACCAGCCCGAACTAGGCCGAGGCAGTCAACGCCGCTGGTGAGCGAGCCGCCATCGTGGCCCGCTCACCAGCGGCGTTGTTGTTTCCGTGAGGGGCAGCGCGCGTGGCACACCGTCGCCAGTGCCGACCGGCCGCACGTGAACTGCACGCAGCTGGTTTGCTCAGTGAGCCGCATGGGAGCTATCGCCAGCGGCTGGCTCTCATCCAAGCGCCGGTCACGCGGCGCATCCGCCGCGCGCCCACCGCCAACAAGGTGGTGGCAAGGACTGTCATCGTGACGGCGAGTACGACCACCGGGACATCGCTCGACTCCAGCCCGTTGCCGGCCGCCAGCATGAACACCACCATCGACAGGAGCGCCAGCCCGAGGGTCAACAGTTTGACGAGCAGCACGGCGGCGAGTACCGGGCCGGCGGGGTATTCGCGCCACAGCAGCACGGCCGTCGCCATGACCAGGGGGATGAGCCAGGCCAGGTCGATTACGTGGATCGGGTTCGGCAGGTCGTAGACGAACCGGTTCGTGGGCAGACCGCCCGGGAAGGCCGACAGGATGTCGGAGAGCCATAGCAGACCGAACGCGGCGCCGGTCAGGGCCAGTGACCACGCCGTCACGCGTCGCGGGGTCGCCGCGAACGCCGGCGCCACCGCGTCGACATCGATGCCCAGCAGGCCGTTGAGCAGCCCGTACGACGAAAGGCCCAGCACGGCGACGTATCCCAGAAACGCATCGTTGAAGGGGACCGAGAAGGCGTATGTCACGTAGCTGTAGGCGAGGTACAACACGATGCCCAGCCAGAGCAGGTGCGCGCGCAGCGAACCGGCCCGGGCCCGTGCCGCCGACCACACCAGGGCTGGCACCGCGAGCAGCGTGAGGAGGTCTTGACCCCTGCCTTGTGCGGTCACCTCGACCGAGAGGCGGTACGGGTCTGATGCGAGTAACCCGTACGACGTGACCGCGACCAACACTGCGGACAGCACACCCGTGTACCACAGCGGCAGAGGCCGACCCGCTGCTGGCCGATCGACGGACGGTGCCTCGCATACGGCGAGCTGAGGCGGCATGTCCGGCATCGCTTCCCCCTTCTCCAGGTGTGGCACCGGTCGGGCCGCACCGCCTACCTGACGGGTGCTCGGGCCACCGGCACGCGCGCCCGGGCGAGTGGGGGTTGGCGCATCTGCATCAGCGACACACCGAGCCCGTAGGTCACAAACTGGCCCTCGGCACGGATCTCGACGCCTTGGCCAACGCCCGCCAGACCTGGTCCCCGGTCGGTCCGGACGTCGACGGCCGGTGACTCCCCGAGTTCAGCGTTCTTGTCGACACGGCATGTCCCCTATCGGGTGAGCGCCTGGCGGTCACGCCCATAGCGTCGCCCGCTATGGGCGCTCGCGTCAGGGGCGAACGGCCCGGGTGGACGTGCCGACCGGCCGTCGGGCGCGGTGGCACGCGACGGGACCGCGGGTTCCGATGCGGCGAAGAGGTCCACCATGGACTTCGGCGCACAGGTGGTCCCGTTCCACGGCACGCACCAGGCAGGTGTCGAGACACCAGCCCAGGCGCACGCCGCCTGAGGCCAGGTGGCTACCGAACGGTCAGGCGTGCGGTGTACATGCCCATCACGCATGAGTAACGCACCACCCCGACGGCGGGGACACCGAGGTCGATCCGGACATCACCATCAGCCCGGCGCGCGAACCATCCCAACACCGCCATCACCGCCGCGCCGCCGGCCCGACCGACACCATCGCGCCGACCAAGCCGAGCAGGGCCCCAGGACGATGTGTGAAGCCAGCTTTCCCGTCAGGAACGCGGTAACCGGCACGGCATCGAAGCGCGCCGCCGTCACAGAGGACGCCTCGCCGCCCGTGCCGGTGCATGTGTGGTCTGGCGGAGCGCAACCGGCGTGGCGGGTCACGACCGCAGCGAGCAGGCCGCCCTGGACGAGCGTGCACAACGCGCCACCCGCGGTCAGGCCCAGCAGCAGAACCGCGCTCAGATCCACAGCCGGCTAGCTGTGCAACCCATGCAGGACCTCCCGGCACGCCTCCGCGCACCGCAGCGTCGCCTCCGAGCACAGCCGGCAGTGGTCGTGGTGGTGGGCATGCTTGGCGCACAGCTCGGCGCTGTGCTCGCACGCCATCACACACGCCTCCAGCAGCAAGCCCAGCAATGTGGCGTCGCCGCCGCGACTGACCACCCGGCGGGCCGAGGTCACCACGTCCGCGCAGTTCAGGTCCCGGATGATCGCGTCCTGCAGCACCTGGACGTCATCCTCCGCGACCATGGCGGCCGCGCAGGCGGTGACCGCCTCCTCGCACGCCGCCATCGCGTCGATCACGGCCGCCAACCGCTCGCTGCTGACCTGCGAACGAAAACTCACAGCAAACGTGTCAAGCAACTCCCGGGTCTGCGACATGTCGATCCTCCCGATGTCAGATACAGCTACGCACGCATCTACCACAGCAGCGGCGCCTGAAACCCTCCCGCATTCCCAGCGTTCGTCCACGCCCTGAATGGTGAAGCGATGGTCCTCAACCCGACTGGGCGCCGCCACCAATGACGATTCTGCACTCCACCTCGTGGCGGTACGCCGACGGCAGGATCGTGCTCACCTCCGCCGCGATCCTCGCCAGCAACCCCGACCCGGCCGCATCCGGCCCGCCACACATCTGCCCCGACGCGGTTGCCGCCCACGCACCGCTGCCGCCACCACCACGTCGCGGTCCGCGACGACGGCGTCGGCGGGGCCGACTTCACCCGCGGCACCGGCCTGATCGACCTCAAAGACCGCGTCGAGGCGCTCGGCGGCCGAACCGTTCTCGACAGCCCGTGCGAGGTGGGCACCAGCCTGCGCGTGGAAATCCCGATCACCGCCACAAACGACGATGCCACCTCCTGCTATCGACTTTGACTGATCAAGGGCCATGGCCGGGGCCAGTCCGGTCCCGACGAGGAACGCCCCCAGCGTGTGGGGATTCCAAACGCAGTTGCATAGGGTGACCTGCATGTCTACACGGCTCGGTCGGGCTTCGTTGCGTTCTGCGTTGGTAAGGTTGGCAGTCCGCGCCGGAGTCCTGAACGCTAGATCCCGACGCCGTCCACCGTCGTAGCGTTGTTGAGGTATTTGGCCTGGACGGCACGTGCTTTGTGCAGGAGCTCGTCGGTGGTGATGAACGAGCCGTTGCCAGCGGCGACACGGAGCCCTGGCTTGGTCTCGCCAGCTGGCCCGAATGGGAGCAAGTACGCCCCTGGCTACAACTCGCCCTGACCAGCATCGATCTGCTCGCCTGGACTCAGGTACTGCTTCTGGACGGTGAACTCGCCGCCGCAGAACCCAAGAAACTGCGCTACCGGCTCTTGCACGTCGCCGCCCGCCTCACCCGCACCGCCCGCCAAACCCGGCTCCGGATCGCCGAAACCTGGCCCTGGGCAACAGATTTGACCACTGCGTTCACCCGCCTCAACGGGCTACCGCGCCCGATCGGCTGACACCCGCACCCGATCACGTGGACATCACACGGAGGAAACCGGCCAACACGCCGGAGCCCCGGCGCGCCCGCATGACCAACCGGCCAGTGCGTTATTTACAGCTACACACGACTATGTAAATCCGAACTCCGTTCATCGGTGAACAACAATTAAAGAAACCACCAGGCGTCTTGTCCTGATGTCGCCGCTCGGATATCGTTGGCGGTCTGCGGAGACGGGAAGGGCCTGCTGAATCGTGTATTCGCACCTGCATTCGGCCACGGAGCACCAAAACTACGCCGGTTATCTCCGAATTCCGGAGCTCATGTCCCTGCAGCATCCCCTGACCCCGCCGGACGACCTCAGGACGTTTCGCGCGGAGCACTTTTTCATCACCATCCATCAATGCAGCGAGTTACTGTTGCGACAGGCGATCCTGGAGCTCGACGCCGCGGTCGAGTGCCTGGCCACGCCGGACGGCGATGTCGAGGACTGGCTGGAGACCGTGGGTCGGGCGACCGACTGCATGGTGACGCTGCGTCAGCAGGCCGAGCTGCTCGGGCAGCTGCCGGTCGAGTGCTTCGCCGCGTTCCGGCAGCGGCTCGGCACGGCGAGCGGCGCCCAGTCCGCGCACTTCCACCGGCTGCGGACGATCCTCGGCATGAACGGCGGCGGGCCCGGCCCGCTCTTCGAGGGCTACCTGCGGCTGCTCGACCGCTCCGGTCGCGACCTGGCCGAGCTGGTAGCCGGAGGGCTGCGCGGCGACCCGATGTTCCGGATGTCCCAGGCCCTCGCCGAGCTGGCGCAGGGAGTCTGGAGCTGGCAGACGACCCACCTCCACGTCGTCACCCGGATGATCGGCGACGGCCCGGGCACCGGCGGCACGACCGGCCTGGAATACCTGACGAGCCGGCTGCGCACGCCGTTCCCGCAGCTGTGGGCGGCCCGCGCCGAGGCGCACGCCGGCCACGCCCAGACCCTCGCCGGCCATGCCGAGACCCACAGCAGCCACGCCGAGACCCACGGGGTGCCCGTTGCCTAGCCGCACTGACTTCGCCGATACGACCGCCGTCCTGTCCCTGCTGTCCGGCGCCATCACGACGCAGGTCGTCTCGGCAGGCGTCGGCCTCGGGCTGCCCGACCACCTGAGCGACCGCCCCCGCAGCGCCGAGGACCTCGCGCGGGACACCGGCGTCGCCCTGCCCAACCTGCTGCGCATCGTGCGGGCCTGGGCGGCGTTCGGCCTGCTCGCCATCGACGACGCCGGCGAGCTGCGGCAGACGCCATTGACGCCGCTCCTGCGCCGGGACACGCCCGGCTCGCTCCACCACCGGTCGCTGCAGCTCGGCCACCCCGACCTGTTCCGGGTCTTCGAAGGACTCGGCACCGCGCTGCTCGACGGCGATTGCGCGTTCGAGGCGGCGCACAAGCGCACGATGTACGAATTCTTCGGCGACCGTCCGCCGCTCGGAGAGCTGTTCGTGCGCGACCTGTCCGCCAACTCCGTCGGCATCGGCGACGAGCTCGCCCGCGCGTACCACTTCTCGGGCGTGTCCACCGTCGTCGACATCGGCGGCGGCGACGGCCGGATGCTGACCCGGCTGCTGCACGCCTGGCCGCACCTGCGCGGCACCGTCTTCGAGCGGGCCGAGGTGCGGCCGGCGGCGGAGCGGCTCCTCGACGCGGAGGGCGTGGCGGACCGGTGCACGGTCGTCACCGGCGACTTCTTCGCGGGCGTCCCAGCCGGGCACGACGTGTACCTGCTGAAGTATGTCCTGCAGGACTGGGGCGACGCGGAGGCGACCGCGCTGCTGCGGTCGTGCCGGATGGCGATGGGCGACGGGAGCCGCCTGCTGATCCTCGAGCAGACCGTCCCCGACCGGCCCACGGCGACGGCCCGCGCACAGTCGGCGGTCCTCGACGACCTGCTGGTGTTCTCGTTCACCGGCGGCGGCAACCGGACCATGAGCGAACTGGCGGCACTCGTCCACGGCTCGGGCCTGGCGATCCGCGAGCCCGCGACCCGGCTGCCGCAGGTCGACGTCGTCGAGTGCGTTTCCACATAGACGTTCAGTGGTAGCGGATCCCGGCGTCCTCGAGCCGCCGGATCGCCTCCACGACGACGTCCTCGCCTCCGCCGAGATACGCCCGCAGGAACGGCACGCCGGCGTCGGTACCGTCGATCGTGATCGACGCGTGCGAGAACAGCAGCCCGGCGCGGTCCAGCAGTTCGCGGCGCCAGGCGTCGACGCCGTCCGGCCGGCTGCGGAACGCGGGCGGCACCGCGACCAGGAAGTACGGCGTCGCGGTCCCGGTGGCGGTGAGCTCCCGCGGCCAGCCCAGCCCGACCAGCGACCTGGCCCACAGGGACCGGTGGTGGCCGAGGGCGGCGCGCAGCCCGGCGAGGTAGCGGGCGCACGCGGGGTCGGCCAGCCAACGCGCCATCGCCCACTGCCGGCGCGCCCCACGGGGGAAAGCCCACTGGAAGGTGTGCCGCGCGATGGCACGCAACGTCTCGGGGTGGGCCATGACGCTGCCGATGCCCCAGTCGTTGCAGGCGAACACCTTGCCGAACGACTCCACGCGGCACCACCGGCGCCGCGCCCGCTCCGGCGCATCGGCGCGCGCGAAGTACCCGAACAGGGCCTCCGGCGCGGAGACCTCGTCGGCGTCGTCGGTCACCACCCGGCGGTAGGCGTCGTCGAGCAGGATTCCCGCGCCACGGACGGTGGCGGCCTCGAACAGCGTCGCCAGCACGCTCTGCGGCCAGGTCGCGCCGGTCGGGTTGTGCTGCGTGTTCACCACGACCAGCGCGAGCCGCCGATGGGAGTCGGCGTCGATCCCGGCCAGCGCATGCTCGATGTCGTCCGGGTCGGGGATCCAGGAGTGTTCGGCGCGCAGCGGCCAGTACGCCATCTCGTAGCCGAGCGGCCCGAACACGCCGGCGTAGTCCCACGTCGGGTACGCGCACAACACCACCGGGGTCCGGCCGTCGCCGTCGGCGTCGAGCAGGTGCCTGGCGAAGTCGCCCATGATACCGCGGGTACCGGTGCCCGACGTGAGATGCAGGTCGAAGTCCGCACCGGGGCTCGCGTGCCGGCCCAGCCGCTCGGACCGAACCGTGTCCGCCGCGATCGACCAGCGCGCCTCGGGCAGGCCAGCCGGCGTCCGGCTGTACCCGGCGAGGTGCTGCGGCGCCTGCTGTTCGTACGCCGCCAGCCCGGCCGGCAACACCCCACCGAGCAGGTACGGGTCGCCGATCGACATCGGCAGCGGTGGCAGGGCGTGCCCGGCCGACAGGTACCGGTCGAGCATCCGCGCGTCGTCGGTGGTGTCGACGTCGGGATCGGCCATCAAGCCGGCGAGGGGCGGCAACCGCAACACCCGCACCATGATAGCAGGCATATTGAAATACATCGATTAAGTCCGGCGGTGTAGCCGTTCATCTGACTGTGGGGCATGACCCGCTCCGGCTATGCGTATGGGACGGTCATGTCCTCGACGATCACATGGGCGGGGTTGGCCTGGGTTCTGTAGGCGATCCATACCGTGTCAACCCTCGGGCCCTCCTGCGACGCGAACGCGCAGACAAAGTTGTCGACATCGTCGCGGTCCAGCCATCGGTACCGGGTGCCGTTGCGGTCCCGGACGAGTTCGGTGATGTTGTTCTCCCCCCCGGTCCAGCGCGAGGGCCCGGGCCAGATGAAGTGGCGTTCGCTGCCGTCGGCCTCCAAAGCGACGCTGGTGTGCCGTGGCGGGACGCAGTCGGCCGGGAAGTAGTTGAGTTCCTGGCTCAGGTCGAGGTCCTTCCACGACGTACCGTCCGCGGACGACAGTTCGTGCAGGTGGTCGCTCCTGTCGCAGTATGTGATGGCGACGCGACCACTCCAGGGTGCCGCGACGATGCCGAGGAGGGAGGAATAGGGGCTTTGCGCGGTGGTGTTGTCGCTGACCGATCGGTCGATCCACCCGAAGCCGTCGTTGACCAGGAGGTGGATGCGACTGTCCGTCAGGTTTTCATAGGCGACGATCTGCTGGTCGCCGAGCAAGGTCGCGGCGGGCCAGGCGCCGGTCCCGGCCGTCCCGGTGAGCGCGCTGAGGTTGCGCGCCTTCCAGCCACTCCATGGCGTGTAGAGCAGTTCCCACACCGCGCTGTCCAGCCCCGTGTAGATGACGTGCTGGGCGTTGCCCTGCACGTAGGCGGTGATTCCGTCCCCCGGCGGCGCGCCGGTGAGGGCAGTCAGGTCGACCAGATGCCAGGTCGGTTGGGCTTCGCTCGTCCACAGGTTCCAGATGTGAAAGTCCCAGTCCTTGATGATCATGGCTGAACCGCGATCCCGGCTGAGCCCGTAGGCGTCATAGGCATAGGCGACCGCGTCATAGAAGGTGAAGCCGTGCTCCGGGGGCTTTCCGGCCTCCGCGGGCACGGAGACCCACGTCCAGTTTCGTTTCGCGCCGTAACTGCTGGCGACCACGATGCCTGTTTCGCCGCACTCGTGATAGGGCCCATCCTCCTCGCAGGCGGTGGAATAGGCGACGTGCCGCCCGTTGTTCCATGGTGTCGCCCACCCGAGGATCCGGTTTCTAGTCCCCTTAGCGGGGGCACCGGCTTCCAGCGCCAGATCCGTCCCCGTGAAGTAGCCGTCCCCGGCGTGCGCCGCCGGGGACGAAACGACTGCACCGCAGGCTACAGCCGCAACCGTGACCGTCAGGATCTGGCACAGCTTGCGCCGTGCGCGAATGAAAAGCACAGCGTTTCCTCCTAGTACGGAAGATCGTCGATGATGGCCGCGGCGATCCCGGTGTGGCTGGTGCGGGCCGAGGCCCGCACCAGCCACAAATTGCTCAGGGGCGGAGAACCGGGGCGGGGAAGTGGAACAGGGCGGGCGATGGGGCCGCCGCCCGGCGGAACAGCCATCCCTTACTGGCATCGGGGTTCGAGAGTGACCTGTTCCCTTTGCGTGTCGACCCCGACGATGCGGAGCTTCTTGCCCTCGACGGTGAGCTCGGTGCCAGGCACGGCCTTAGCGGCGTTGCTGGGCATCGGGTCCGTGCCGACCAGGCTGTAGGGCGCCTGCATGTGGCTGATGGGGCCGCCGTAGACCAGCGGCTCCACGTCGGCGCGTCCGGAGGTGGCCGTGCGCGGGATGAACACCACGGCGACCCCGATGCCGCACACGTCGTGTTCGATTCCGATGTCGAGCACGAACGGTGCCGCGCCAGCGGTACTCATCGCGGTCGCCGAACCGTCGGGCTGGCTGGTGGCAGGACCGGCCGGGTCGTCTCCGCACCCGGAACACCCGATCCCATCACCACGAGGGCCACCGCGGCCCAGGTTCGGGCATGGGGGCGTCGGTTGGCGTCGCCGGTTCGCCGACGCCTTCTGGTAAGGCTGACGGAGCCCATCTGTGCCTCCATCTACAGGTGTCCGAGCTGGCGCAGGGCGCCGAGGTCGTCGCGGCAGGCCCAGTGCTCGGCGATGCGGTCGGCATCGAAGCGCACCATGTGGATCTGCTGCATGCTGAACCGTCGCCCGGTGGGCGGATGCCCGAACAGCGGACCGCGCTGGGTCGCGGTGAGCGTGGCCCGGTAGGCGGCCCGGTCACCGGCCGACAGCACGTCGTGGACCTCGTAGCGGATGTCGCCCAGCGCGGAGTGTAGGAAAGCGACGGCGGCCTTGAGGTTGTCCGGGCCGGGTGGCGCGGAGTTGGGCGGTGCGGCGTGGTCGACGAAGTCGGCGGTCACCAAGTCGTCGGCCAGGGCGGTGTCGCCGGTCTCGAACAGGGTCCGGTAGACGCCGCGGATGATCTCCTCGTGGCTGGTCATCGCGCCTCCCGGCGAGCCTGCAAGGTGTAGAGGGCGACGCATGCGGCGCCGACCATCAGCGGGACGTGGAACAGGTACTCGATGCGGGCCAGGCCCGCGAAGTCGTGATGGGCCAGGACGCGGTGCATGTTGTCGTGCGGCCACCAGCTCAGCAGCATGAAGCAGACGCTCAGATACACCGCCCAGTCCAGCGCGGCGGGTTTGGTCGCGCGTCGCGCGACGGGCAGACCGACGATGGCGTAGGCGACGCCCGCGCCGAACAGCAGCGACTCGACCACCGACAGGCTCAGGAAGTAGGGCAGGAGATCCGCCGGCGGGGTGATCGCGCCGGGCGGGTCGGGCCATACCACGCGGCTGAGGGCGAAGGTCGCCAGGGCGGCGGCGCCGGCGGCGAACGCCGCGGTGATCCGCGTAGCGCGGACCGGGCTCGGTAGGGTCGTCATCGGCTCCCCACTCAGGTGACTAGAAGGTCATTACGCTGACTAGAATTAGATTAAGGTGAATGATGTGACGACGCAAGACGGTTCCCGGCCCAACCGGCGCCAGATGCAAGCGGCCCAGACCCGGCGGGACATCATCCTGGCCGCGTCGAAGCTGTTCACCCAGCACGGATACGCACATACATCGGTCGCCGACATCGCCCAGGAAGCCGGCGTGGCTGTGCAAACGATCTACGCCAGCGTCGGCTCGAAACCGCAACTCATCACAGCGATGCTCGACGAGGTGGACGCCGTCGCCGAGATCCCGCAACTGGCCGCACAGATCCAGCAATCACACGACCCGCGCGAGGTCATAGCCCTGATGGTGCGCCTGACCCGCCAGCTCAACGAACGCTGCCACGACATCATCGCCGGACTACGCTCAGGCGCCCACGTCGATGCCGACCTCGCCGCCGCGTACGCGGCGGGAGCTGCCCGCCACCGCGATGGCGCCGCCACCTGCGCCCAGCACCTCGCACAACTTCACGCCCTGCGCCCCGGACTGGACACCGCCACGGCCGCCACCACGATTGCGGTCCTGCTGTACTACGACACCTACGCGCAACTGCACAACGAGCACGGATGGTCCTACGACCGATGCGAACACTGGCTCCGCGACACTCTCAACCAGCTGCTCCTGCCCGCTACGACCATGGCCGACACGTAGCGCGACAGGACTAACACCCCCGCGCTTCGCCGCTGGTCCCGTTGGCCTGGGCCGCCGCCGACGCCGGGCACAGCGTCGCGGTAACCGGGCAGCCCGCGCTGATGCCGCTCGTGACACAAGCCGGCTTCGAGGCGTTGTCGTCCGGCACCTGGCCGCCGGACTCCGGCGAGCGTCCCCCGCTCTCGCGGGTCGACCTGAAGCGCGAGGACCGCGACTTCAGCAACGGCTTCGCCGGGCGGACCGCGCTCGACCCGCGCCGGCGGTACGGCAGGTCGCCGCCGGCTGGCGCGCCGACGTCATCGTCTGCGGCGAGGCCGACTTCGGCAGCATGATCGCCGCCGAGACGCTGGGCATCCCGCACACCCCGGTGGTGGTGCTGGCCGCCGGCACGTTCGGTCGCCCGGCCGGCACCGGTCCGCGTGGGCACCTCTTCCCGGGCAGTCAGACCACAGCCATGGTCGCGACCAGCCCGACGTATTAGCCGGAGTCCTTTGCCGTCTGTCGCACCGAGTCCGTGCCGGTGGTTTTGGCATGGTTGAATCCCATCACCACCGGTGAAGCTGAGGTGATTCAGAAGTCCGGGTGGGGGACGCTGGAGCAGGCGTCCGCGGCGCAGAACCCGGACCTGACCGACCCGGGATGGCGTTATTGGGGGCCCACGGTTGGCCTTGCCTGGTGGGATCGCTCGATCGCACCCGACGCCGTGCTCGACACCTCACGAGCTGGACTGTCACGCGTCGGCGTCAGCGTTACGGTTGCCGGATTGCTTGTTCCGTAGCGGTTGCGACCCTGCCCCGTTCGGAAGCTCGTCGCTGCTGGTCAGGCTTCATATCTGTACTCGTTGATGACGCCGCCGAGCACTCGGGGTCGTAGGAGTCGGTGAGCGGTCGGGTCGGTCACGGGCGCCGGGTGCTTCTGGGCGAGGGGAGGGAGCTGTCCTCGAGCCTGGTGTGGGCGATGGCGGTTGTAGTGTCGGGCGTAGGCGTCGAGGATGTGCCGGGCGTGGGTCTCGTTCCAGATCCGCAGGTGGTCGAGTGCTTCGCGCCGCTTGCGCACGAGATCGTTAGGGCGGGCTTCGCGTGGAGGTCGCCTGTCTCGTCCAGCGGATGATCGGCCGTTGCCCTGCTCAGCGTGACAGGATGGCGACGATCTCGTCGTATCCGCGGTTGCGTGCGTGTTGCAGCACGTCGGCGCCGTTCTTGTCGGGCTGGTGGACGTTTGCGCCGGCGGCCACGAGGATCTCCGCGATCTGCTGGTACGGCCTGGTTCCGTCACCGAGAATCACGCATTCGAGCAGCGCCGTCCAGCCGAGGTTGTTGACGTGGTTGACGTTGATGTCGGTTTGGACGACACGCCGGACGTAGTCGACGTGACCGCGCTCGCTGGCCGGGATGATCGAGATCCCGCCGTAGCGGTTCACGATCGTGAGGTCCGGCTGGGCGGGCAGCAGGACCTCGAGCATCGGCACGCTGCCTGTCACCCCGGTCACCAGCCACGGCGTGTCGTGCTGGTCGTCGAGCGCGTCAGGGTCAGCTCCGGCGTCGACCAGCACGCGGGCGGCCTCGACGTGGTCGTTCGCGGCGGCCAGCAGCAGCGCGGTACGCCGACGCGCATCGCGGGCCGCAAGCTCAGCGCCGGCCGCCAGCGCTGCGCGTACGCCTGCCGTGTCTCCGGCGCTCGCCGCTGCGAGCAGCTCGCGGTTGGCGGGGCTGGTCATAGAGTCCTCCCGGCGTGGTGTGGCGTCGGGTCGCGTGCAGCCAGCCGCCGTGACGAGGGCGAGGGCGAGGGCGAGCAAGACGCGGCGCTTCACAGCCTGATCAGCTTCCGTTCGACGGCGGCGTGCACCGCCGCGGTACGCGAGTCGACACCGAGTTTGGCGTAGATGTGGACGAGGTGGGTCTTGACGGTGGCCTCGCTGATGAAGAGCAGTCGGCTGATCTCCTTGTTGGCGTGGCCGCGGGCGAGCAGCGTGAGGATTTCCACCTCGCGGGTGCTGAGGGTGGTTTGTGGGCCGCGCATCCGGTCCATCAGCCGAGCGGCGACCGGTGGGGAGAGGACGGTCTGTCCGGCGGCGGCGGCGTGCACGGCGCGGAAGAGCTCGTCGGGTGCGCAGTCCTTGAGCAGGTATCCAGTCGCGCCGGCTTCGACCGCGTGCATGATGTCCTCGTCGGTGTCGTACGTGGTCAGCACCAGGACGCGTGGCGGGTCCGGTAGGGCCAGGAGGTGCGCGGTGGCCGCGTCGCCGTCGACTCCGTCGCCGAGTTGCAGGTCCATCAGCACGACGTCGGGGCGCAGGGCGGCGGCCTGCCGGACGGCGTCGGCAGCCGTGGCCGCCTCGGCGACCACGGTCATGTCCGGCCGGCTCCCGAACAGCGCGCGCAGGCCGGCGCGGACCACCGGGTGGTCGTCGACCAGCATCAGCCGCAGCGGGATCGTCATCCCGCCTCCCGCATTGGCAGGCTGACGGCGAGCGCGGTGCCCTCTCCGGGTGCGCTCTCGATGGTGACCTTGCCGCCGAGGTGTGCTACCCGCTCTCGGACGCCCGTGAGCCCGAACCCGGTGGCGACCGCGGGGTCGAAGCCTGTTCCATCGTCGTACACGTCGAGCATCACCTCCCGGTCGCCGTAGGTCAGCGTCACCGCGGTCTGCTGTGCATTCGCGTGGCTGCGGACGTTGGCCAGGGCGCTCTGCGCGACCCGCAGCAGGACGATCTCGTTGTCGACGCCGAGCGGCACAACAGTGCCCACCACGGTGAGTCGGACTGGCGTGCCCGTGTCGCGCTCGGTCGCCGCGCACAGCCGTCGCAGGGCATCGGTCAACGATGCACCGTCGAGTGCCGGCGAGGCCAGGCCGCGCACGAAGCGGCGCGCCTCAGCCAGGTTGTCCCGCGCGGTCGCCGCGGCCTCCCGCACGTGCCCGCGCGCCTGTGTGGGCTCGGTGTCCCATTCCCGGTCGGCCGCTTGTAGCAGCAGGTTCATGCTCGATAGGCCTTGGGCGAGGGTGTCGTGGATCTCCCGGGACAGCCGGGCCCGCTCCGCCAGCGCCCCGGCCTCGTGCTGGCTGCGGTCCAGCTCGTCCCGGGCGGCCACTAGTGCGTCGAGCGCGTGCTGCCGAGCCCGGTTCTGCCGATCCAGTTCGAGGAAGACGACAGTGGTGATGGCGGCGATGCCCACCGGCCCCAGCACGAGGCTGGGGTCGAACCCGTCAGCCAGCCGGATCTGCGCGATCACGACCGCCGCGGTCAGCAGCCCGACCAGCGGCCAGACCGCGCGCTGCGGGAGCTGGCGCAGGCCCACGAAGAACAGCGGGATCGCCACCAGGGCGAAGCTCGGCGCGGCGAGCACCAGCGCGAGGAACGCGACGATCACCGCCGCGAAGCGTGCTCCGGGTGCGAAACTCCCCAGTTCATTCACCGTGTACGCGGCCAGCAACACCCCGGCCAGCGCCAGCACGCCGGCGGTCTGGGCTCCCCAGCCATGTCGCACGACATAACGGGAGGCGGCGGCGGCCAGCAGGAGCAGAAACCCCCACCGCATTGCCACGCGCAGCCGATCCTCCCGCATTGGCGCCCGCCTCACTCACCCAGACAGCTGATCTTGATCAAGGATACGGCAGGTCTGAGGCGGGTGAATCAACCGTCTGATGTATCGCGGATCGATCCGCCGTGCCATGCCTACGCCGCGAGTCTCGACCAGGCTGGCGATTGTCACCTCGACTCGAACCTGACCGAAGGAGTACTTCGATGATCAACAACGTCCGTCGCCGGGGCGCGCTCGGCCTGATTGCCGGCGCCCTCGGTGTGGCCGCCGTCACCGGCGTCACCATCGAGGCCAACGCCGCCGAGCCGGTGACTGCGGCAAACGCCACCGCGGTAGCGGCGCAGAGCAACATCGTCGCCAACCCGTCTCTCGACATCGACGCGGCACTGCGCGCGGCCGGAGCGACGCTCGATGCGGCGGAGAAGGGCAGCCACCACGTCACCGTCGTGATCCTCGACCGATCGGGCAACGTCCAGGTGCAGCTCAAGGGCGACGGTGCAGGCCCGCAGTCGGCTGAATCCGCCAAGCGCAAGGCGTTCACGGCCGCCTCCTTCGGCCAGCCGACCTCCGCGCTCGCGGGCCGGGTCACCGGGCCGGGAGCCACGCTGCGCGACATCCCCGGCACGTTGTTTCTCGCCGGCGGCGTGCCGGTGACCGTCGACGGTCAGGTCGTCGGGGCCATCGGAGTAGGCGGCGCGCCCTCAGGCGAACTCGACGAGCGGTACGCCAACGCCGGCGCGGCCACTCTCCGCTGACCGGAGGGTGGCCGGCACATGGTTGGGGTTCCGGACGGCCTTGCCGGAGCCCTTAGCCATGTGCCGGCGACCCACCAGGACCCGTCGCCGGCGCGGACCGGGGACACCCAGCCGATCGATAGCGGCGGCTGAATGGGAGACCCGACCAGGCTCGTCCCGTCGTGCAGCAGCGCCGCGACCCGCCCTGGTCATTCGCGCCACGTTCGGCTGCTGTACCACGAGACATTCAAGCGCGGGGTGCTCAACCTCGCCTCCGCGCCGGAGCGGAGGGTGTGACGTCTTGTGCCAGTAATCCGCTCTTCCGAAGGATGCGAAGTATGTCGACCTAAGGAGGACCTGCCGTGCGGCATCTTGGCACCCTGATCACCGCGATCGTCGTCGCCCCGCTCGCCTGGGTACTGTTAGCGATCGGTCAGCAGCGGTCCGTCGCGGCGTTCTCTGGAGACCTGCAGCCCGCAGAGTTCGTGCGGCCGTTGCTGGTACTGGCGGCGGCCGGACTGCTACTGGGCGTGCTCGGCACCCTGCGGTTCTCCCCGCTGGGCGCAATGACGATCGGCATCGTGTACATCTTCAGCAACACGCTGCTGCTCGTCTCCCCGTCAACCGTGACGCGCGTGTTCACCGACGACCTGTATGTCGCGGGTCGGCACATCGACCTGGCCGCGCCGATCCGGACCGGCACGACGATGACGCTCGGCGTGCTGCTGCTGGTCGGGGCGACCAGCATGCAGCGGTGGCGTCGCTGGCCACAGCCCGCCCGCGACGGGGCGCCCGAGACGGCTGCTGAGAACCGTCCGATCGGCGTCGACGGGCTCGGCCTGACCACTCCACAACAGGACACCGAGCCCGAACTGTCCGTCCGGTACGCCACGAGCTCTGAGCCCTATGCAACCTCGCGCCGCGGCACCTCGGCGAGCGACGCCCCCAACGGATGGTGAGCCGGCGACGGCCTGGGAGAAGCTGCCGAGGTGCCGTGTGGTGCCAGAGGTCGCTCCGTAGGCGCTGAGGCGCTGTTGCGTTCGGTGAGACGGCCGGCGAGCTGCTGGATTTGATCGAGTTCATTGAGGCCGAGCGCAGAGTCGACGAGAACGAGCGCTATCGGTGGGTTCGCATGTGGACCATGGTCGACCCATGACAGGGCGGCGTAAGACTGGCCTCTGACGCCGTCTGCAAGCGGGCCGCTGCCGACCCAGCGCGCCCAGAAGAAGAAGGCCCGGCCACCTGAACTCCCAGGGGTGGTCGGGCCTTCTTGCTATGTGCGGAGCACCGTCACCAGCGCCGCGACGGCCGCGATCATCGCCGCCAGCGCCTCGTTCGTCACAGTCGCGGTGTGGCCCGCCGACGCCGCACTCTTCGACCGGATGAAGACGCAGGCCGGATCTTTGAGTGCCACCGGATCTGTGAGTGACATCAGCGGCGTGGGCGAGAAGGCGTTCGGCGAGCCGAGTGCTGTCTGGGCCCTCAAGGGTGGGTGGATGATCAACATTCTCGTCGTGGGCTTCGACGTCACCGGCACTGAGACCGTCGTCGCGGTTACCAAGTCGGCGCTCAGCCGGATCTGAGCGGAGAGCGGCTGGCGCGCGACGGCCGCTTACAGGATGACCGCGGATTCGCCGGGTAGCGTCAGCGAATCCGACTGCAGCAACGCCGCGTCGTCGGTGGTGAAGATATGCACTCGGCCGACAGCGGGACTGTCCGCGGGTTGGGCGTCAGGTTGGCCACCACCATGTGTGTGCCGCGCTCGATCAGCAGCACGCCGTCGTCGTGCTGGCCGCGACCGTCCTGCTGCTGCCGGTGGTGTTCACCGCCGTGTACGAGTCGTCCGTCCCGGTCGGTGCCGCACGCTCGCCCTGTCGTGCCGCACGCTCATCCTGTCACCGCACACGAGAGCCGCCAGACCGGCCGAACCACGTTCGCCGGCAATGACGCGAACCCCGTGCACGTCCTCATCCCGAACGTCGTCCAATACTCGTCCCCACAGCACCGATCATCCGCGAGGGCCAGCCCCGCCACCCCGAGGCCGGGTGACACACAGAAGAAGAATCTTGACGACTGTCCCCTCGGCGGCGGCCCACCCACGACATGGCCATGACTGCCAACGTGGACACCAGACAACCGTCCACAGGGCGGCGGCGTACCGACTGAAGTTCGTTGATAGCCTCGGACGCGATCCAACCCGCTGTGTCGTACGCCCACGGGCCGCGACGAACACCCGCAAGGAGATGCAATGCTCAGACGACGGATGCTGCAGGCAGGTATCGCGATCGGCATGCTCGCCGTTTCCGTATTCGGGTGGAGTTCCGCCGCCAACGCCTCCCCGACCAGCTTCGTCGCCAAGGCGGTGCATTCCGGCGGGGCGGGTGCTGTCGCCGTCCAGGCCACCGGAGGTCTCAGCTGGTACAGCCGGTCCGTCACCGTCACATCGCTGAAGCTCTATGTCAAGGCGGGCGAATGCGGAAAGCTTTCGGTGATCGGATCGCAAGGGAACTCGGTCGTGGACGCCAAGGGTTGGGACCGCTGCGGCGGAACCACGGGTGGTTGGCAGACGATCGGCAACGTGACGCTGGACGGAAGCGCGGTCTCCGGCGGGATCACCGATGTCACGGTCTACGTGCGAGACGTTGACCACGAAATCGTCGGGTACGCCGATTGCTACCGAGTCAATTCGTCTTGTTACACCGGCCAATACTGATGCACGGCTGACGCCGCCGGCTCGCACCCGGCGAGGTACGGGCCGGCGTGGGCAAGCCAGCCCGGGGTCACAGTTGCGTTGCTCGATCGGGTGACGCAGTGAGTCCGATTTCCCTGCTGGCTCAGATGGCCCCGGCGAGCTCCGCGCCGCCGTCGCTCGATGACCGGTTCGCCAGTACCGAGGACGGTGTAAGGCCCCACTGTGACGAACTCCAGCTGGCCTTCGCGCACCAGACGCGGCAGATGTGCGCACCCGATCTTGGTGTCAACGGTCAGGACGAAGCGGCCGATGCCGACGCGACGGGCCGGTACGGCAGTTGTGAAATCCGTATGATCCGCGGTGTGGGGAGCATGCCTGGGACGATTCCCTGGGACGAGTCGATGCGCCTCCGCGATCAACGCGGTCCTGCCCTACGTCAGTGGCGTGTGGTCGTTCTCGTTCAACCACTACCAGTCCACCCGCTCGGAGTTCCGGCTCCTCGCCTTCTACCAGGGCTACAAACCTCTGGTACACCAGCGGTGCCACCGGCAACGGCACCGACGGCAGTGCCCCGTCCACACCCGGCGGCGTCAGCGTGAACACGCTGGGCCCGCAGACGATCTACCTGTGGTGGAACTCCTCCTCCGACGCGGGCGCCGGCGTCGCCGGCTACCACGTCTACCGCGACGACGAACTCGTTGCCGACATCATCGGGAACACCGCGTCGTTCTTCGACCGGCAACTCGACGGGTCACGCGCCTACCGCTACCGCGTCCAGGCGTTCGACGGGTCGGGCATGGTCTCCGGCCTGAGCGCCGAGGTCTCGGCCACGACGACAGCGCTGCCGGCGGCCCCGGTCAACTACGCCCGTTGCGGTGCCGCGGATGGTGCCACAGGCTGCTCGTACACGAGCACGAAGCCGGCCGACGCGACCTGGTACCCGGACACCAACGGCACCGAACTCACCGACGGCAAGCACGGAGGGCTCATCTACGGCCCCGAGTGGCAGGGTCGTAACGCTCCCGGCACCTACCAGTTCACGATCGATCTCGGTGCGACGAAGACGATCACCGAGATCAACACCACCTGGCTGCAGGTCCGGCCGGACTACACGTTCCTGCCGCCGAACCTGACCTACGAGGTGTCTAACGACGGCGTGAACTTCCGCACCGTCGCCGTCATCGACCGGCCGGCGATCGGGTCCGGCATCCAGGCCAAGACGTACCGGACGATCAGCCTCAACGAGTCCGCCCGGTACGTGCGGGCCACCATCGACGGCGGCGACGCCTGGACCATGCTCGACGAGTTCGAGGCCCGCGGCAACTGAACCGTCCGAACCCCCGAGGGCGGGCCCGCCCGTCTCTGGCCCGCATGTCGGCCCGGCCGGTCATGATGGTCGGCATGAGCCTCGCAACCTCGCTGGAGCAGATCGAACAATGGTTACAGCAACACACACCTACGACCGCCGCGCTGCTCGCACCGCCGGCGACCGCCGCCGAGATCGCCACGCTGGAAGAGGTCCTGGGGTTCCGGCTGCGTCCCGAGGTCGAGGCTCTGCTGCGCTGGCACAACGGCTCGACCGGATTCGACGGCGCGTTTCCGCTCGCCCCAGTGCACCGCATGCTCGACACGAGGCAGATCGCCGAGCGGTGGCGCACCATCAACGACGTCACGCGGGACTCTCGCGTCGACTGGCCCGACCTCTGGCGGCCGACCTGGCTGCCGCTGACCACCGATGAAGGACTTGCCAGCATAATGGTCGACCACAGCCCCGGCGCCGCCGGCGAGGCCTTCTACTGGGACCACATGGACACGCGAAACCAGCAGGTCCCGCCGTGGCCGAACCTGGCAAGCGAGGTCGCCGACCTGGCCACCGCCCTGCTCACCGGTGGTCGGATGTCCGGCAGTGCCGCCCATCCCGGTCTGCGCCCGGTCGTCGCCTACGACGGCGAACTCGGCTGGGACGACTGAGCGGGTCGGGCGCCGCCAGTGTCTGCAGCGGCAGACGCGTCGACACTCTCGGTAGTTTCTGACGACACGGAGGATTGTCCTGGTGCGCCGCGGATAACAGCCACTGCTCGAACCACCCGCAGCCGTCGAGGTCACACCCCGCTACGCCGATAAACGCCACCGTGACACACCCTCGCCGGCATCGGCGACGTGCGGCACCCGCCGCAACGCTCACGCTCGCACGGCTCGGCGAAGGGATGCACCCGATGTGCTCGCACGCAAACACCAGTCCGTCGCGACCACACCCCCGCCACCGCCGCCCCGTTAGTGACATCGCCGCCCGGCTCGGCTGCCACATGCAGACCGTGCGGGAACGGCTGGCCCGGTTCAACGCCGAGGGCCTCGACGGTCTCGGTGACCTGCCCGGGGCCGGACGCAAACGCCGGATCACCGAACGCGAGCGGGGCCGCATCATCGCGTTGGCCCGTTCGGATCCCCCGGGCCGGCCGGTCCGCGACGACAGTGGGCAGCTGGCCGCCGCAGATGAGCACGGCCCGCCGCAGTGGACACTGAACAGCCTCACCGAGAACGCCCGGGCCGAAGGCATCGACGTGCACCGCAGCCAGGTACGGCGCATCCTCATGGCGGAGAAGGTGCGCTGGCGGCACACCCGCTCCTGGGCGCACAGCGAGGACCCCGACTTCGTCTCAAAAGGGCGGCGGTCGTCGAGCTCTACACCCACCCGCCGGAGCGGACCACGGTGATCTGCGCCGACGAACTCGGCCCGGTGATCCCGCGCACGTTCCCGCCGGCGCCGGGCTGGTCGCCCGACGGCCACCGCATCAAAGCGCCCCTGGAGTACTCCCGGGGCAGTGACAAGACCTGGGTGTACGGCGGCCTGCGCATCCGCGACGGCACCGAGGTCACCTACTGCGCCCCGTCACGTAACAGCGACGGCTGGATCGAGTTGTTGACCCGCATCGCCGAGGTCAACCCACGCGGCCCGATCCGGGTGGTCACCGACAACCTGTCCAGCCACACCAGCGGCAAGGTCCGCCAGTGGCTCACCCGACATCCCCGCATCCAGCAGGTGTTCATCCCGAAGAAGGCCTGCTGGTTGAACATGGCCGAGGGCTGGTGGCGGCTGCTGCGCCGGGCCGCGTTCGCCGGACAGACCTTCGCCGACACCGGCGAGATCACCCATGCCGTGGACGTGGCCACCGCCCAGCTCAACACCCGGGCCAACCCCTGGATCTGGGAACGCCCTGCACCACCGACCCGCACACTACGCCGCAAGTTCGTGTACTGCCTTTGAGGAACTGAGCACTAGGACCGCCAGCGCGGCACCCGTCCCGCGCCACAGGGCCCGCCGCAACCGTCCATCCCCACCAGGGGGTCACCACCATGCACCGCTACTTCGAAGTGACCGAGCCGCCCGCCGACGAGCGCCGCCGGCCCCGCCGCACCGACGCGCACGTCGTCACTGTCGGCGAGAAGGAGCACTACGACCCGCGCTCCGCCCGCGACGCCGCCGAATACCGCATCGTCCTGGGCTACAGCAAGCGCTGACCCACGCCGGGCACGGGCCGGACCAGACCGTGTCCGGCCCCACCGGCGCATCACACACCAGCCGATCCAGGCCGCGCCACGACCGCGTCCACGCGCCGTGGCGGGCCCAGCTTCGACGCGCCGGCATCCGCCGGCCCACCAACATGCCCAAGGAACGTTCCATGCCCGTCTCAGCAACGCCCGACCGCCTACCCGACGGCGCGGCCGACCCAGACCTGCAGACCGTCTACCTCACCGGCCCGATGCCCGGCTGCGACATCCACCGCGCAACCAGGCGCCGGGACGTCGGCGCCGCATACGACGGCAAGATCAAGCACGGCCCATGGGCCTACATGTGCCAGCACTGTCTCGACAAGCACGGTGTCGGCCTCGGCACCGGCCGCGGACAGCGACTCAGACTCGGACCACGACCCACCGGAACGAAGTTGTGTCTGAATGAGCACGTCCAGCCAGCCGCAGCTGCCAGAGCAGCATCGGCAGCGCCGCGGCAACGACCTCTATCCATCGCCGGTGGACGCGTTGCCGCGGCTGTACGCCACCGAGCACATCGCCGCCCCGGACAAGCTCGTCGCCGTGCACTACTTCATCGGTAGCTGCGACTGGTGGATCTGCGAGTACGAGCCGGAGACCTGCACCGCATACGGCTACACGTGCCTCGGCGACCCCGATGGCCGAATTGCCGTTGAATCATGACAGTTGTGTGACGAAAACTGCCGGACCCGAATGTTCATCCGGGTGTTCCCTCCTGCTGGCCAACGATCGGCAAGACTCAGCGCGAACCAAGATCCTCTAATCGGAGTACTGCCTTGGGCACGCGCGGAAGACGGCAGTGGCGGGGAGCGGTGTGCCTGGTGGCGCTCGCGGTCCTCGCCGGGTTCGCCGTTCCCGGGACGGCGGCGGCGCACCCGTTCGGCGACCCGCAGACCGTCGCCGTCGGCCTCGGCGACGACCGGCCCGACATCGTGCGGGTGCGGTGGCGGGTCGGCGGGTCCGACGACCTGACGCTGCTCGGGGTGTCGCTCGGCATCCTGCCGCAGGACCGGGTCATGCTCGACGGCGCCGTCTTCTACCGCGACACGGACGCGGCGGCGATCGCGCCCGCGCCGGCGTTCGCGAAGTACCTCCTCGAACGGATCACGGTCCAGACCAACCGTCAGGCCTGTCCAGGGGTGCTGCAGCCGATCGACGACCTCGCCAAGCGGGGCGTGACGATCGACTACACCTGCCCGGGGCCGGTCGGGACCGCGTCGGTCGCTGTGCGGACGCTGACCGACCTGCACCCGGCCTACCAGACCCTGGCCACCGGGCCCGACGGGCAGCGGACGGTGTACCGCCAGGGCGCCGACTCCCACGACTGGCCCCTCGGCGACTCGCCGGCCACCGTGCCCGCGTCCGGCAGCAGTGCCGCGATCCAGCTCGGCGCGGTCGTCGCCGGCGTGCTGGTCGCGATCGCTGTCGTTTGGCTGGTGGGCCGTCGGATGCGGCGCAGGAGGGCACCGGCATGAGCGGCCAGCGAAGCGGCTCGGGCCGCTCATCATGTGACAGGTTTGGCTCAGGCCGACACCGGAGCGCAGCGCAGGTGGCGGCATGAGCGACCGGTTGCAGGAGTTCGTCAACGCTCCGGGCATCGCGCCGCTCGCGTTCCTGTTCGCGTTCCTGGCCGGCGCCGGGCACGCGCTGGGGCCCGGGCACGGCAAGAGCCTCGCGGCGGCGTACCTCGCGGGCTCCCGCGGCCGGGTCCGCGACGCCGCCTGGCTCGGCGGCACGGTCGCCGCGATGCACACCGTGTCGGTGCTCGCCATCGGCGTCGCCTGGACGTTCTTCTCGCTGTCCGACCTGGTCCGGATGGAGCAGCTGACCGGCTGGCTCCAGCTGGTCGCGGGCCTGCTCGTCATCGGCACCGGCATCTGGCTGATCCGCCGCAACATGCACGGTCATCACCATCACCATCATCACGGCGACGATCATCACCATCATCACGACGCGCACGACCACGAGCACGAGCACGGCCATGAGCACGACCACGGGCACGGCCAGGTGAAGAAGCCCGGGCTGGTGCTGCTCGGGATGTCCGGCGGGCTCACCCCCTCGCCGGCCGCGTTCCTCGTCCTCGCCACCGGACTGTTCGTCGGCCGCGCCGGGTTCGCGCTGCTGCTCGTGCTCACCTTCGGCGCCGGCATGGCCGTCGTCCTCTTCGGCGTCGGCGTCCTCGCGATCGCCGGCCGCACCGTTCTCAGCCGGACACCCCGGCTCCACGCCGCCGCCCGCGTGGCCCCCGTCCTCGCCGCCGGCGGTATCACCGTCTTCGGCGCCGGCATCGTCGCGTTTGCCGCGATGCACCTCGTCACTGTCACATAAGGAGAACCATGAGGCACCGACTACGGCGGGCGCTCCCGATCGCGCTCGCCGTCGTCCTCGCCGGCGGGTCCGTGCCCACGGACGCCGTCGCCGAGAACGCACCGCCGCTGACCGGCGGCGCGCCCGTGCTCAACCTGAGCGACGGGCAGACCCTCGAAGGGCGGGTCCGGGTCGAGGCCGAGCCGACCGTGGAGAACGACTCCGTCGTCGCGCTGACCGTCGACGGCAAGGCCGTTGGGGCCGCGCCGACGAAGGGCACCGCGCGCTTCGCGTTCGACATGGGCGGCAACGGTACCGAGGCCCGCTACCACAACTACATCACCGTCAACGACCACACGGCCGAGGCGGACCGGGTCTACTTCCCGGACATCCCCGGCGGCCGCAGCGGCGTCCTGGAGTTCCCCGGCGCCTGGCTGCACGCGGGCGTCAACACGGTCACCGTGCACGCCGGCGCGAACTGGGTCGACACCACCAACGCCAACGCGGTGGGCGTGGAGACGCTGCCGTTCGGCGAGGGCCTGCGCTGCCCGAACTACGACGACTTCCCGCTGAGCAGCCTCGCCCTCAGCCTGCTCGGCGTCGTGGCCGACGGCGAGGCGAACGCGTTCAGCTACAGCTTCGGTGACGGCAACTGCGGCAGCTCCAAGAACCTGCTGGTGAAGGACCTGACGTTCGTCGTCTCCGGCGAGCCCGGCTCGACCGCCGGCCTGGGCGTCGACCTCGACACCAGCACGCTGGACAACGGCGCCCACGCGGTCGTCGCGACCACGAGGTCCGGCGCCACCGCGCAGGCGCTCGTCGCCGTGAACAACGCGCCCGCCGGTGCCCCGAAGATCTCCCCGGCCGAAGGCTCGCTCGTGCGTGGCACCCGGCCGGTCATCGCCGCGCTCGCCGGCGCGCCCGGCGTCGGCAGCGTGCAGTCGCTGGCCATCGACGGCGCCCCGGCCGAGAACGCCGAGTCCCTCGCGGCCGGCACCGCGACGCTCGCGCTGACCGTCGAGGCCGGCAACTCGGCCGAGGCGAAGTACCACAACTACCTGCTCGTCAACGGCAACCGGGTCGACCTCGGCGGCGACTACGGCGTCGCCGGCGCCGAGACCGCGACGCTCAAGGTGCCGCACCGGTACCTCAAGTCCGGCGACAACACCATCCTGCTCAAGACCGGCGACTACAACGGCACCCTCAGCGGCGCCACCTGCGCCAACCACGACGACTTCCGGGTCACCCGGGCGTCGGTGAGCCTCACGCTGGGCACGTCCGGGACGGTCGCCGCCGGCCCGACGTACCTGGTCACCACCGCCACGAGCGGCGCGGTGACGAGGGAGGCGACGACCGCCGCCTCCCTCGCCCTGGGCGACGGCACCTGCGGCGCCAACAAGGAGGCCGAGTTCCACTTCGACGTGGCCGACGCCCCCACCACCCGCACGGTCGACACGCTCCGCGCGGGCACCGACGCCCACCTGCGGGTGTTCGTCGGCGGCAACGGCGCCGACAGCGGCTTCGACAACGTCGTACGGATCAACGGCATCCCGCTGAACCTCGGCATCTGGGAGAAGGAGGTCGCCGACCTCGCGTTCCCGAACGAGTGGCTCGTCCCCGGCGTCAACGTCGTCGAGTTCGTCGCCGGTAGCGACCACGGCAGCGCCAAGGCCGGCGGCTGCGACAACTACGACGACTTCACGCTGCGCGACTTCCAGCTCGCCCCGGCGGGCGCGAAGGCGACGCTGCTGAGCCGCGAGATCGCCGAGAACACCGTCACGATCGGCTCGGCGAGCTACCCGGCCGGCCAGCCGGTGACCGTGTACATCGGCGACGGCACCTGCGGCAGCAGCAGCAACGGCGTGCTCACCAAGACCGTCCTGTTCGACGTCACCGCCGAGAACGGCGGTGCGCTGCCCGCGCTCGGCCGGCGCGCCGACGTCGACACCACCAAGCTCGGCGACGGCGGGCACAGCATCACGGCCGTCGTCGGCGACAAGACCTCGACCCGGCGGTTCACCGTCGACAACACCGCGCCGGAGGTGGCCGACAGCGTGCCGGCCGAGGGCCAGCGGCTCACGTCGACCGTCGCGCTCGTGGTGCAGGTCAAGGACGCCTCCGGGGTCGCCGGCACGCCGGTGATCACGCTCGACGGCAAGGCCGTCGCGCAGGGAGCCCTGATCGGCCGGGGCCTGGCCGCCGGTGCGCACACGATCGCGGTCACCGTGGCCGACGTGCTCGGCAACACGGCCACCCGGGAGATCCACTTCACCAGCGCGAGCATCCCGGACGTGCCGTCCGAGCTGACCGCGACCGTCGGGGACCCCAACGCGCCCGGCGCCACGCTGTCGGCGAAGATCCCCGGCCCGGCCGGCGTGCCGCTCACGGCGACCTTCACCAAGGCCGACCAGGTCCTGCCGACCGGCGGCTACCAGGGCACGGCGACGTCGGTGCCGACCACGCTCGACGTGGCCCACGACGCCGCGGTACAGCTGGCGTCGCTCCAGCCGCTCGACGGCCGGACGATCGACACGCCGTCCGGGCGTGACGTGGTGTTCCAGCGCTACGACCTGAGCGTCGGCACCGCGCAGGACCCCATCCTGCGGTGGGAGGGCAGCATCGACCCCGAGCGGGTCGTGGCGCTGCGCGTGTGGGACCCGGCGGCCAAGCGCTGGACGGTGCTCACCAGCTCCCGCGGACAGGCCGGCCACACCACGGTGCTGGCCGCGCCGGTCGGCGCCGAGCACCGCGACGGCGGGACCGTCCACGTCCTGGTCACCGGCGAGGACCCCTTCGCCGACGACCTGTCGCCCCGCGACGCTACGGCGCAGCAGGACAAGGACCGCTTCGAGGACCCGGGCACCTACGACTTCGCGCTCGCGCACTTCACCGACACGCAGTACCTCAGTGAGGGCGCGGCCGGCGGCACCTACGACGACTGGGACGGCCGCGCCGAGCCCTCCGACGTGATGGCCGCCGAGGAGCAGGCGATCTGGGCCGCGGCGTACCGCAACACCACCCAGTGGATCGCCGACAACCGCGAGGGACGCAAGATCGCGTACACCGCGCACACCGGCGACATCATCGAGAACGACTACTACGACCCGCTCGCCAAGAACCCGGACGGCACGCTGCTGCGGCCCGGCCTCAACGAGCAGGTCGAGCGGGAGCTCGCGGCGGCGTCGGAGTACCAGAAGGTGCTCGACGACAACGGCGTGGTCAACCAGGTCATCGCCGGCAACCACGACGACCAGCTGGGCGCCGAGACCGGTCCGGACTCGCGGTTCAGCAAGACGTTCAGCGCCGACCGGTACTACGGTGTCGCCAAGAGCTGGCCGGCGGGCACCGAGTACCACGCCTGGGACGAGCAGGTCGCGGCCGACGGCAGCGTCATCCCCGGCAAGGACAACCAGAACAACTACGTGCTGTTCTCCGCCGGCGGCCTGGACTTCGTCGCGGTCGGCCTGTCCTACGGCGTGACGCCGCAGGAAGCCAGGTGGGCCGACTCGGTGTTCAAGCGGTACAAGGACCGCAACGGCATCCTGCTGTCGCACGACTACCTGAAGCCGTCGGTCAACCCGGACGGCCGCGGCGCGGACTTCTCGGCGCCGGACGGCTCGCCGCTCTACAAACAGGTCGTCGAGGCCAACCCGAACGTCTTCCTGGTGCTGGCCGGCCACGAGCACGGCGTCGGCACCAACGTGAAGTCGAAGGTCGGCGTCACGGTCACCCACGACGTCGTGGAACTGCTGGCGGACTACCAGTTCTACACGGTGTCCGCCGGTGACCTGTGGCCCGGCCGGGTCGACGCGAACGGCAACATCGACGTCAACGGCGACGGCACGGTGGACCACAAGGCCACCGACCGTCTCCAGTTCGGCGCGAGCTTCCTGCGCCTGCTGCAGTTCGACGTCGACCGGGCCGAGGTGCACATCGACACGTACTCGCCGTTCCTGAACAACTTCGGGGCGACCGAGTACGACATCCGGGCCGACGGCAGCCAGACGAAGCCGCGGTACAACGGGGCCGAGGACAACCTGACCCTGCCGGTCGACCTCACCACCCGCAAGACGTCGTTCGCCACCGACTCCCTCGCGCTGTACGTGCCGGGCGGCACGATCGCGCAGCAGGAGGTCACGGCGAACGGGACCGCGTCGGTCACCTGGTCCGGGCTCGCGCCGGCCACGTCGTACGGCTGGATCGTCTCGGCGACGAGCGCCGACGGCGGCGCGGCGGTGGCCCAGCCGGCGGTCTTCCGCACGGTCAAGGCCAAGCCGCAGGTGACGGCGACGGCCGCGCCGGTCGACTGGGGCACCGCGGCGAAGGTGGACGTCACCGTGGCCGCCGGCGGCCTGCCGGTCACCGGCAAGGTCGAGCTGCGCGAGGGCACGACGCCGCGCGGTACCGCGGAACTCGCCGCGGGCAAGGCGAGCTTCACCCTGCCTGCCGGCCTGTCCGGCGGCGTCCACAACCTGACCGCGGCCTACCTCGGCACCGACGGCTACGAGCCGGCCGAGGCCGGCGTCGCGGTGACGGTGAACCTGCCGCCGACCTGGGTCGCGACCACGCAGTACAAGTTCAACGCCCGGGTCACCTACCAGGGCAAGGTGTACCAGGCGGCCTGGGCGACGCAGAACCAGAAGCCCGGCGACCCGAACGGCCCGTGGCAGGAGATCGCCATGGCCGAGGACGGCGCCGCGCTGTGGACGGCGTCGCGGATCTTCAACAACGGCGAGTACGCCACGTACCAGGGCAAGCAGTGGCGTGCCATGTGGTGGACCCGCAACCAGGCACCGGGCGACCCGAACGGCCCGTGGGAGGAGATCGCCCCGCCGCCGCCGGGTGGCGGCCCGGCGGCGTGGGCACCGACGCGGGTCTACAACGCCGGTGACCGGGTGACGTACCAGAACCACGTGTACGAGGCGAAGTGGTACACCCGCAACCAGAAGCCGGGCGACAAGAACGGCCCCTGGAAGCTGGTCAGCTAAATCAGCCAGGCAGTCCTGCTGCTGGTGCCGTCCCTGATGCCGGGCGCACCAGCAGCAGGACCCGGACCCCCTGATACTCCTCCATGCGCGCCACCGAGAACTCGTCGCGCAGGAGCCGTGCCTCGGCCGGGTCCATCTCGGAGAACGGGTCGGGGCCCCGGGCCGTGGTCATCAGCCAGACCCGGTCGAAGCGCAGCAGGCAGCCGCGCAGGTCGGCGCAGCGCGCCGTCGTAGTTGCCGGCCTCCCGCGGGGTCCTGGGCCAGGAACGCGCCGCGCAGCTCGATGCCGCGCGGGCGCAGGTAGTACGCCGGCATGTGCGGGTGCAGGATCGCGTCGTTGTCCCCGGCGATGACCAGCCCGTCGGTCGACCTGGCGCCGGCGAACGCGGCGGCGGCGGCCCGGAAGTCGGGGTAGCCGAGCAGCGGGTCCTGCCGCAGCTCGACGTTGCCCGGCACCATGAGCGCGAACACCCCGACCAGCACCGCCACGGCAACGCAGAGTGGGGATACATCCCGCTGACCGAGCTTGAACAGCTCACCGCCGGACCGGGCGGGATCTGGGTCGTCGAACGTGACCTGCACTGGCAACCAACTCCGTTCCACCAGGTCCAGCACCCTGACACCGCCCAGCCGGTGCCCACACGGGCAGAGCACAGGCTCCCCGGCCGCACTAAAATGCACGGTGTCGGCTCGGCCTCTCGAGGTGGGCTGGTTTGGATTACTGGTGGGCGAGGTGTGCAAACACTCCCGGAGTGATCCTCGCCCGCGGCCACACCTCCGTACCGGACAACCGTCACCGACAGGACTGCCACGCCGTGCTGATCAAGGTCATCCGCGGCCACGAGTGCACCGACCGCGCCGGCGTCGCCGAACTCCTCGAACGCAGCGCCCAGACAGTCAAGAAGCTGGCCGCCGAACGCGCCACCAGCGGTTTCCCCGAACCTGTACCGTGCCGAAATTCGTCGCACGGGGTCTGAGCTGCTGTTTCGCGATAGTGGCGCAGGATGGGAGGAGTTCTTGAGCTGGGAGTTTGGGCGCCGCGCCACGCGGTGACGCTGTCCCTCAGTCGAAGGTGAGGACGGGCTTGATCGCGGTGCCGTCGCGCATGCCGGCCACGGCGTCACCGATGTTCTCGAAGGGGAAGGTGGTGATGAGCCGGTCCAGCGGGAAGAGGCCGCGTTGGTGGAGGTCGGCCAGTTCGGGGATGAAGCGCGCCGGGTCCGCGTCGCCCTCGATCACGCCGTGGACCCGGACCCCCTTGCTGAGCAGTCTCATGACGTCGAATTCGACGTTGGTGCCGATGCCGACGAGGGCGAGGTCGCCCTGCGGACGCAGGGCGGCGACGGCCTGCCGGAGCATCTCCGATCGGCTGGTGGTGTCCACGATGTGGTGTGCGCCGCCGCCGGTGAGGTCGAGCACGGTGGTGACGAGGTCGTCGGCCGCTCCCGGGTCCAGTGCCGCCTTGGCGCCGAGCTCAATGGCCAGGGCGCGTCGCGAGGCGACCGGTTCGATGACGATGATCGGGTCGCAGCCCAGGACGTTCGCAGCCATCAGGGCGCTGAGTCCGACGCCGCCGGCACCGATGACGACGAGGGAGCTTCCCGGCGCGGGGCGCAGACGGTTGAATACCGTTCCCGCACCCGTCTGGACACCGCAGCCCAGCGGCGCGGCAACGACAGCCGGCAGGTCGGCGGGAACCCGGATGGTGTTGCGCTCGTGGGCGAGCACGAACGTGGCGAAGCTGGACTGGCCGAAGAAGTTGCCGTGTACGGGGGCCCCGTCGCGGGACAGCGGGGTTGTGCCGTCGCCACGGCCGCCGGAGGTGTTCAGGGTCTGCTGGGAGTGGCAGTAGGCCGGGTGGCCAGCCGAGCACTGCTCACACGAACCGCAGCTGTTGAAGGTCAGGCAGACGTGGTCGCCCGGCGCGAGACCGGTCACTTCCGCGCCGACCGCCTCGACCACCCCGGCCCCCTCGTGGCCGAAGACCATGGGAGTGCGCCGCCGGGGCCAGATCGCCTGCATACTGAGGTCGGTGTGGCACAGGCCGGCCGCGGCGATCCTGACCAGCACCTCGTGCGGCCGTGGGGCTTCGAGATCCACGGACTGGATGACGAACGGTCCACCGGGGGTGTCGGTGACGGCTGCTCGGACCTGCATGACCAACTCCTTCGTGCGACCGAGCTCAGGCGACGCGCTCGAGCACAAAGTAGAAAAAGGGGCCGTCGGCGGAGAAGTGCTTGCCGTTCATGATCCCCATGAGCGTGTTCTCGTCGACTCGCTTGAAGTGGTCGAAGACCGGCTGGCCGTCGTAGACCATCGTCGCGGTCGACTCACCGCGGAACTCGACGGTCCACAGGCTGGCCTCGCCCTTGCCGAGCGCGGTGTTGGAGTACAGCTCGCCCTTGTCGTTCCGGCAGATCAGCGGCTTGACGTCCTTGAGGGTGGCGAAGGTCTTGCCGTACCACCTCACCTGGTCCAGCTGCCCGTTGATGGGGTGCCCCGTGTCGAACTCACTGCCCTTCCACTCGCCGAGGATCTCTTCGGGGCGGACCGTGTCCAGTACGGCCCAGATCTCGTCGAGTTCGGCGGCGGGAACCTGGCTGTCCTGTCGGCGCAGCTCGGCGAAGCGGGCTCGGGCCTTGCTCGCGTTCATGGTGACTTCCTCTCGCCGTACCCCCGGAGCGCGGGCATCGATGCCGACCCTACTGACAGCATAGACAGAAAATGTCAGGATGCGGCAAGGCCCCGGAGAACCGCGGTGACGAAGACCCGGACATGGTGCCGCCGGTGCTCGATGGCGTGCGACTCCAGGCTGATGCCCTTCGTGCCGAAGAACAGCAGCGTGGCGATGTCCTCCGCATCCATCACGGAGCACGCAACGTCGAACCGCTCGGCGGAGTCCACAAGCAGGTCACGGATGGCGTCGACGATCCGCTTCTCGTACTGGCTCCAAAGGTCTCCGGCTCTCAGCTGCACCTCGTCGATGAGTTCGTAGAAGTGGTTCGACTCCAGGCCGGGTGTGTGCAGGGCGAGTACGACACCGAGAATCGCCTCGATCCCCGCATCCGGAGAATGGGCAGCCGCGGCGGCGGCCTGCGCGTGGTCCGCACTCCGGTCGAGAGCCCACCGGGTCACCTCGCGGAACACGGCCTCCTTGTTGCTGAAGTGCTGATAGAGCGCCGGTCGTGACATGTCGGCAGCCTGTGCGATCACCTCCATCGAGGTGCGGCGGTATCCATAGCGGGCGAAGGTGGCCACAGCGGCCTTCATGACCCGGTACCTGCGGGCGTCGTCCATCACTGCCATTTTGACAACTCTAGTAAGGATTGTCAGGCTGCCGGACGAGGCCGGTTCAGCTCGTCGAGCACGGCGGTGGCCCGTCGCACGCCGCCACGCGGGTGGCCAGATGGCGCCGGGTGCGGAGCGCTGTTCCAATCGCGGCCCCGCCTGGACTTCGGCGACGAAGGTGATCACGCCGTCGCGCGCCTTCGCGGTGATAGGCGAGCAAACGTGGACGCTGCGGCCGGTTCCCCGGCCGATCTCCAGTCCGGTCATCCACGTGGCCAAGCGATCGGCGAAGTCGTTTCCTGGAGCCGGGTGCCCGGGTTGGTCAGGAGCGAGCGCGGGCATCCGGCGCCCTCATTTGTCATAATTGGCTGGTGGGCATGGTCGGTCCTGGAGATCGGGCTGGTGCGCCGGCTACCCGGTCATCGGCCCGGTCCGCCAGGTAGCGGTCATCGCCGGCAGGCCGCTCCGGTGATCTGCCGGTGATCTGCCGGTGGATGCCCGAGCACGGCAGGTTCGAGATCGGTGCGCTGGAACGGTCCTTCAATCCAATGACGAAATTGCTCGAAGCCAGTCGAGGTGACCCGCCCCCTTCGCTCCACCCGCATTACCGGGTTTCATCACTACTACGAGACGGTCTGCCCCCGTGCCCCGCGACGGTACTCGACCCCTCACGGTTGTCACCGCTTGGGGAACTCCCTCTCGCCCCCGGCCAACCACGCCAGGAACAGTATCGGGGCGACAGGTTCTCACGTTCCGTGCAAGAGCCCGGGCCAGGCTCGCGCCGCCTTCATGCCAGACGCCATCTGGGCAGTAAACAGGCTCCCCCAGACTCCTCCCGGGACTTGACTGCCACCCCGGTTTCGACGCCATCGAAGCTTGTAACGACACGTCACTAGCGGTTCGCTTTCGCTCGCCTTCCTGACCCACACCTGACGCGATCATCGCCGCGCCTTTCCCGCAGCGCTCACCACGAACGGCCGTTCACCGACGCAGCCTGCGGTGGTTTGGAACCTCCCCCTGCAGAGCGACTCCGGAGGACCTACCTCCATCTCTCACACAGCACCGCATCCAGAAGGACCTACACCACCTCAAACCCTCCCTCAGCGTTCGTGACACACCAGTCAGCTCAAGCACCGGCTCAGACCGATGCGCGGCCTGCGCACCGACCAGACCGCACAGATCATCATCGCCGGACACGCGTTCATGCAGAACCTCCGCCGCGGACACTACGAACTCGGCATCGACGCCCCACGCGGACACCGCGTCGCCGCAGCGTTCACCGAACTCGCCACCGCCATCTGAAGACCGGGCCGGCACCCGCCCAAACGCGCCCTCCAGCCGGCAAACGCAACAGCGCCCTGCCGACGAACGCCGGGGTCCCCACGAATACGGTCCGCATACCGGCCACTGTCCGCCGCGGCTTTGACGCGGCGCTGACGTGACCTTGTTACCGGCGCCGGGGCTTCAGCATTCCGCTGGAGCCCCGGCGCTCGTGTTTGTCAGGCCTGCAGGTGTACGCGGCGGCGCGCGACGAGCACCAGTGCCGCACCGATCACGACCGCGACCGCACCGGCGCCCACGAACAGCATGGTGTTGTCACCGGTGACCGGCAGCCCCGGCCCCGCGCTCGCCGACGCACTCGCGCTCGGCGAGGTCACGGCGACCTTCTTCGCCGGCACGTTGACGTTGGCCTCGTCGCCCTCCTCGGCGATGACCTGCGCCGGCGTGTGGTCGTATTTGCCGTCCTCACCCGTCATGATCTGCCAGCCCGCCGGGGCCGTGAACGTCAGCAGGACGTCACCAGCCGGAAGGTGGGTGAGCCCGAACCGGCCCTTGGCGTCCGTGACGGCCTCGGCGTACTTCGTCTTGCCGTCGGCGCTGGTCGCGACGACCTTCACACCCTGGACGCCGGGCGTCTGAGAGGGCGGTTCGCGCGAGCACCGGCAGGCACACCGGCCTGGCCAGAAACGGTAGCTGCACAACGATTCCAGCCACGACCCAGCAGTTGCCGAACGGCAGGGCCACCCCCGGGCAGGCGCCGGAGGTGGCCGATGCGTCCGTCGGTCAGCCGCTGTAGCTGAGCCCGTGTCCGAAGGGGTAGAGGGCGCCCGAACCGTCCGCGCGCGGAATCGTGACGGGCAGTTTGCCGACGGGGTTGACTTCCCCGAACAGCACGCGGGTCAGCGACTCCATCGAGGCGACCGTGTAGCCGTAGGTGGCCAGGTAGGTTGGCGCCGCGGTGAAGTACGAGATGTCATAGGGGTTGCGCATCCCCGACACGATGACCGGCTTGCCCATCGCGAGCAGCGCCTTGACCAGGGCCTGCTGGGCGGCGGCCGACGCGGTGGGCAGCCCGGTGTCGGCGTTGAGACTGGATGCGTTCATCGTCGATACCACCACGAGGTCGCTGCGCATGGCTTCGGCGACCACCTGGTTGATCCTGGTCTGGCTGGGTGTCGTGCCCGTCTCCGCGATCGTGACGGTCTGCCCACGTCGACCGATCGCGTTGCCGAGCGCGCTCGTCGTCGTCACGCCCCACCCGGTCACGAGAACCTTCCGCGGGTCATGAGTGAGCGGCAGTACGCCGGCGTCGTTCTTGACGAGCGTCGTGGTGTGGTCGGTGATCAGTTGCGCGTCGGCGAGGTGGTCGGGCGCGCCGACGACCTTGTCCGCCAGCTCGACGTCGACGAACGGATGGTCGAACAGGCCCCGCTTCATCTTCAGCCGCAGGATCCGGTAGACCGAATCGTCAAGGCGGTGCATGGAGATCTCGCCGTTGCGGACTGCGTTGAGCACCGACGTGTAGGCGACGTCCATCTGGGGCGCCAGCACGAGCTGGTCGGCGCCGGCCTTGAACGCCTCGACCGGCGCGACGTTCGGCGGGTACGTGCTCGTCGCCCCTTGCATGTCGAGGGCGTCAGTGACGATGAGCCCGTCGTAGCCCAGCTCCTCGCGCAGCAGCCCGGTGAGGATGGGCTTGGACATTGTCGCCGGTGCGCCGCTGGAATCAACCGACCGGAGCACGACGTGCGCGGTCATGATCGTGTCGACGCCTTGGGCGATCGCGGCCCGGAACGGTGGCAGGTCGATCGCCTCGAGCTGCGCGCGGGTGTGGGTGACCTCTGGCAGGCCGAAATGGCTGTCCGTGGCGGTGTCGCCGTGCCCCGGGAAATGCTTGGCAACCGTGGCCACACCGCCGGCGTGGTAGCCGGCCACCTGGGCAGCCACCATCTCGGACACCAGGGTGGGGTCCTCACCGACCGACCGCACGCCGATGACGGGGTTGGCGGGGTTGACGTTGACGTCAGCGACGGGCGCGTAGTCCTGGTTGATCCCGACGGCCGCCAGCTCGGAGCCGATCACCTCGGCCGAACGGTGCGCGTCCGCTGTCGAGCGTCCCGCGCCGAGGGCCATGTTGCCGGGCATCTCAGTGGCCGGCGCGACGAGCCGGTAGACGACAGCGCCACCCTCCTGGTCGGTGGAGATAAGCAGCGGAATCGATTGCCGCTGGCGGGCGGCAGCCGCCTGGAGCCCGTTGGACAACGTGGCGATCTGCCGCGGGTTTCGCACATTGTCGGGCCCGCGTCTGGAGTCGAAGTAGATGACCCCACCCGGCTTGTACTTGTCGATGACCTGAGCCGGGGTGTCGACACCGTACAGTGCCCGGTTTCGGGCCGCCATGGCCGGGGACACGGTGTCGGCATCCTGGCCGTACACCTCGACGACGAACAGCTGCCCGACCTTCTCCTCGAGGGTCATGTGCCGGATCATGCTGATGATCTTGCCGCGGATCCCCGCATCATCCGAATGCCCGGGCCCACCAGTGTTCACCGCGCCGATCGGCCCCTGCCCCTCAGCGACCGCCGGCGCCGCCGTGGACGACAGAAGCGCACCGACCGAGACTACGGCAACGCAGACTCGCCAACCGAACCGATGGCGCATGCGAACCTCCCTGAGAAGATCAGTGACGACCTCACTGTAAGCAAGCCTAACTGCAAGGGATACATCCATCTGCTACCGTCGCTGCTCCAGCAGCGATCCGAGCATGCTGGTCCGGAGTTCCCCCCTCGGACTCGACACCCTGAAACCAGACAGTGGTCTGGGGGAAGGATGTCCTGATGCCCCCGTCCATCGAAGTACCCCGAGGCGTTCCGCAGGGATGCGGTCGAGCTGCTTCGCTCGTCGCCGCATCGGGTACGGCGGGTGAGTACACGCGGACTCCTTGAGGCCAGGGGCGCGACTGTCTATATGAACAGTCATCGATCTAGGATCGGCGAGGCAAGGCGCGCAGCGTCGTCGCCTGTAGCTTGCCGAGCCTCGACCGCCAGCTGCAACGACTTCTACCCGTAAAGCAGGTGCGCCCCGCGGCGGCCGTCGAAGTCCGCGAGTTCCCCGGTCCAGGCGCCGACCACGTCGAAGACGTCGGCACCGGCGTCGACCATCTCCCGCAGCCGCGACGACCCGGTGAGTTTGTCGATCCAGTTGTCGGCCCGCCAGGCGAACGCCGGATACTTGCGAGCCTCCACGAGCATCGCGACGCCGACGCGGATCGGGTCGTACCGCTCCCGGTCGACCACCTTCACCTCGACGCCTGCGCAGAGTTTGTTGAGCAGTTGCGGCTTTTGTCCGGCCGCTGTGGGCGTGAAGTATGCCTCGCGGAACTCCACGCCCGGCAGGTTGCGGGCGTTGAGCCGGTCACCCCAGTGGTAGTCGAAGTCGTCGGCGAGGCCGCCGATCAGTTCGAACGGGCGGGTGGTGCCGCGACCTTCGGTGATCGACGCGACGGCCTCGAACATGCAGGTACCGGGGTAGACGAGCGCCGAGTCGGGCGTCGGCATGTTAGGGCTCGGCATCACCCACGGCACATCGGTGTCCGCGGCAAACTTGTCGCGCTTCCAGTGCTCGCAGGCGATCACCTGCAGGTCGACCGACCGTCCCGCCTCGGCTGGCAGGAACTCGGCGTTGAAGAACCGTGCGAGCTCCCCGACCGTCATGCCGTGCTGCTGCACGATCTCTTTCTTTCCGACCCCGGAGGTGTACCCGGCGGTCATCATCGGCCCGTACGCGCGTCCACCGATCGGGTTGGGCCGGTCCAACACGACGTACCGCTTGCCGAGCCGGGCGGCCGCGACCATGGAGTCGTACATCGTCCAGATGTAGGTATAGAAGCGGGCCCCGACATCCTGGATGTCGAAGACGAGGGTTTCCGCGCTCGACTTCGTGATGAGCTCACCCCACTTGGCCTGGGATGCGCCGTACGCGTCGTAGACGACGATGCCGGTGCGGGCGTCGGTCCCGGTGCCTTCGCTGCCGCCGGCCTGGGCCGAGCCCCGGAAGCCGTGCTCGGGGCCGAAGGCGGCGACCACCTCCACCCGGCCGGAGCCGTGCATGAGGTCAACGAGGTGACGGTACTCGGCGTCGACGCCGGTAGGGTTGGACACGACCCCCACCTTCTGACCGGCCAGGGCCGCGAAGTCGGAGCCGACCAGCACATCGAGGCCGGTCTTCACGCGGCGAACGCCGGGTTCGGCCGCAACAGGCGCGGCTGCGGCCGTTGCGGCCGCTGCGCCGAGCGCGCCAGCGGCGACAGTGCCGACGAGAAATCTTCTACGCTCCACGGAACCTCCTGCCAGGTTTGGTCATGAGAGCTTCTCCTGCACAGCCGGCCTATCCGAAAGCCGGTAGGTAAGTTACCTCGACTCAAGGGTTCTTGAAAGTTTCCTACCCCAATTGCTGGATGTCAATTGGGAGCATGACGAATGTCTGCCCCGGTCACGGCAGCCTCCGGGCGACGACGTGGCGCCGGCCCTGCGGCCGGCGCCACAACCCTCGTGAAAGCGGCGGGCCCGTCGGCGGCCGACGGGCCGCACTCCGCGGCCACCTCACTAGCGATGAGTCGGTTCCAGCCGGGCGGACTGAGGTAGCCGATCCATCGGTGAGGCTGCTGACTGTTGACGAGGTGGCACAGCTGCTCGGGGTCTCATCGCGATGGCCGGCTGATGAGTGCCGTGGCGGACGCGTCGCGCACGTCCTCATCGTGCGGAGGCGGCATTTCACCATGAAGCAGGTGGAGCAGGCCATCGAGCGCTTCAGCGTGCAGCCGGAACATCCGGCCGGGCAGCCGCAGTCGCTGGATCCGGGTCGCACTTTCTCGGTGAGGCCGGCCACCGGACAGGCTCGCCGTACCTCTTCCGGCTTTCCGCTGGACCAGTCGACGAGTAGCCCGTACCCGCAGCATTGGGCATCGATGATGCGTATCCGCGGGTGCGCCACCCCATGACCGGATCGCTCGCTCGACCACGCGTCGATAATCGTCGCCGCCACAGGGCGTGCGGCCGACGTACTCGGTCGGGCGGATTGGGCGTCTTCGACGAGCGGTAGGCGAGGATCGGGCGCGCAGACGGTGGCAGGATGACCGGCTGGGTATTGGGTTGTTCGTCGACGCCGGGCGACCAGCTCGTCGCAGCTACATCCTGTGGTCGGTTCGATGCGGCTCTACGGACGGCTCGCTGGCAAGTGGTACGCGGGCGGCTTCGGTTTGGCCTCCACCGAGGATTTCCCGAGTCCAGCCGGCGCGCCGTCGCCGAGCAGGGACGGATTCTCCTCGAGTAGCGCCGTGATGGCTGCCCGGAGCTGGTCGGCGGGGAGCGTCTCCACCACGCTGTCCAGTGCCAGGAGGCCATTGACGTCCTCGATCCGGGCTTCCCGGAGCACCCTGAGCTGCTCTTCGCTGTACAGCCGGGTCACGAGGGCCGCCAGGAAGCGGTTCCGCGCTTCTTCGGTACTCATGCTGGCCCGGTACGCCTCGATCGCGGCGACCACTTCCTGCGTCTCGGTCGGGGCAGCGGCCTCTGCCGCGGCGGCCTGCTCGGCACGGGTGCCCGGCCGGCCGGTCTCGCGGGATCTGAAGCGATTCCACGTCGACCTCACGTCCGGCACCGCTTGTTCGGCCAGCCATCTCGTCACGTGCGGTTTGGCTTTGTGCACGGCGGCGGTGGCGCCGAGGATGAGCAGGGCGCCGAACATCTCCTTCTCCCGCCCCGACAACCACGGCTCCGCCGGTGTCAGAGGTCTGTCGGGCGGGCTCGAATCCATGGTGTAGTCGAACACTATCGGCGGATCTTTTCTTCGTCCTCGTCGATGTCGCTCAGCGTGACGTGACGTGACGTGACCGAGCTTGTTGGTGCCGTCTTCGCGGGTCAGGGGGCTGTACTCGCCGGCTTTCCTGCGACTTGGACAGATGCAACCCGTCGTCGTAGTCAACCCACATCTTCTTTCGAGGCATTCGCCGCCGCCGTCCGGGCCGGATTCAAAGTCGCAAGTGCACGGCCGGTACAGCACCATCTCCGGCCGCCGCGAGATCGTCAGCCAGGTATGCCGTTGCGGACCTGACCATCGCGCATGAAGGCCCAACGGCGGTCACCGGCCACGCCGTGCCAGGAGACGCGAGCCTCCCGCAGCTCCTCCGCCCCCATGGACTTGACCGGGTACCTCCACAGCCTCACCACCCGGCCCACCGGCCGACGACCCACGCCACCCTGCACGGCAACCTCCTTGTCGGAGGCGCCCTTGCCGTCGACACCGAGGTGGAGCGTGGCGGACACCCGTCCGTCGCAGCGCCTCTCCACCCGGCCCCACCGACAACCGGCAGGCGGGTGCACTGTCGCATGTCTCCCTCGCGCCCGGCGACACCCGTGTCGCGAACGAGACACCGGCACCGACTCCCTGTGGCTCACCGGCACCCCGGACCGTGCTTGGGCGCGGGGAGCAGCGACCCGACCAGCGCCCAGTGTTCGTCGGTCAGGTCCGAGGGGTACCGCCGCGGCCGGAGCATCTGGCCACGTCGGCGGCATCGGCATCGGCGGTCACGCGGGCACGCCGATGCATCATCGGATCTTGTCCCAGAATTCCCATTCCTTGCCGTGGTCGGGGCACTGTTCCCTGAGCTGCTGGGTGGCCAGCAATACCGCCCTGCGACCAGGCTCGTCCGGCGTGTAGTGCAACTCGAACTTCTGGCCGCAGCTCACACACCGAAGCATGACGTTCCTGGGGGTGCGGCCCCAGACCGCGCGCTCCGCGTCGGGCGGGATCCAGGGGCTCGGCTCGGTGGCCCAGTCGGCGTCATAACGCTGCACTGCCTCGACGAACTCCGCGGGCGGCCGGTAGGCATGAGCGGAGACGTAATGCCAGATCAGCGCCGGCGCTGCGAACATCACGCCCGGCCGGGCCGGCACCCTGATCTCGCGGAACGCAAGCCAGGACTGGCCGTCCGACCGCGGATCGGCGATGAGACTCGTGTCTGACGGGCAGAACTCACAGTGGTGCAGGCCGCGCGTCTCGTTGACGGCTGGGTTGCCGACGATGTCGAGCACCGCACCCTGGAGGCAGAGCTGGGCGTGCCCCTCTTCGAACGCACACGCAACGGGATGGTGCCGACAGTCCAGGGCGCCATCCTCGTGGAGCGCGCCCGCCGCGCACTGCATGAGCTGGAGCGGGCCCGCGCCGAGATCGCCCCTGAGTCGGGCGACGTCACCGGCGTGGTCCGGTTCGGCATCCTGGAGAGCGTCGTCGACGTGCTCGCCGCTCCGCTGGTCGAGGCCGTCGCCGTGCGGCATCCCGGCATCGAGCTGCGGCTGCTGACGGCATACTCAGGTCACCTGCAGCAGTGGCTCGACGTCGGCGACGTGGACCTTTCCCTGCTCTACAACCTCGCCCCGACACCGGCCCTCGCCGTATTCCCGCTCGTCGAGGAGAGGTTGTGGGCGGCGGCACCGCCGGACGCAGGCCTCTCCCCCGATCAGCCGATTCGGTGGGCCGACCTCTGGCGACGGCCGCTGGCGCTGCCGGTGCCCGGCCACGGGCTGCGAGCCCTCATCGACCGGGCCCGGGCCGAAACCGCCGCCGAACTGGAGATCACGGTGGAGGTGAACTCGATGCGGCTGCAGAAGCTGATGGTGCTGTCCGGGCACGGCTGGACCGTGCTGCCGGCCGCCGGCGTCGCGGGCGACGTGGCCGATGGGTTGCTCAGCGCCGCGCCACTCGCCGAGCCGGCCACCTCCCGGTCCCTCGTGCTCGGCCTGCCGCGCACAGCCCAAGTGCCCCGGTCCGTCAACGCGGTCGCCGCCGAGGTCGTCCGGGTGGTACGCCGGCAGGTCCGGTCGGGCCGATGGCCGACGGCCCACCTGTCCGCCAACGATGCCGGAGCGGTCTGAGCCAATCTGTCAGACAACGCTCAGCCCTGATCCACCGACGAAATTGATGTGGGCGTCGTGCGCTGGATGCGAAAGTGCCCCCGCGAGCTGGAAAGATAGAGGTTCTTGAGGCATCCATCGCCACCACGAAGACGGTCCTGGCGGCCCGGCCCGCCATGACAGCGTCGGCACCGGCGAGGACGGCAGCGAGTGAGGTCGTGGTCCGCGCGGACTCGGCGTTCTACTCCCGCGCGGTAATCGCCGCCTGCCGCCGGGGCAGGGTGCGGTTCTCGATCACGGTCCGCCCGCGAGGTCACAATCCACCTACCCGAGCACTGGCCCTGGCAACACAACTGGCTACGGCTGTTCACCGCCGCACACGCCCCACCCGCCTGACCGTCCACAGCAGACAGTCACACGCGGCCGGACGCCGGCCACCATCAGCCCAAGCCCCACCAAGGCATCGAGCGCACCGGCAACCCGGCCGGTCGCCCCCGCATGCCCGCCCAGCCGACCAAGATCATGAGGCTACGCCCACCGAGCACCGAAACCTCATCGGTGGATCAGGGCTCAGTGATGCGGTCGCGGTAGCCCTTGTCCACGACCAGGATCAGTCTGTCCGGGTGGTGGAACATGGCTGGCTGCCATGAGACCAGATCGGTGAGGACGTCACGTTCGTCGGTTGTCGGGTTGGTCAGGGCGAACGCGACGGGCAGCCAGTGGATGGTGGTGACAAGGTGTAGTCGTAGGCCCCAGAACCGGCGGGAGTGCGAGGCGCAGTAGCCGTATCCGGCCCGGCCGGCGAGGTCGCAGCGTTTGACGGTCTCGCGGGAGGTGCCGCACTGCACCGGGGTCGAGTCGGCGATCCGGATGGGGTGTTGCCACAGGTCGGTGTCCGCGGCGAGGACGGCGATGAGGTGCGCGATCTGGGTGATGAGGGCGCGGAGACGTTTGCTGTAGCCGGGCTGCTTGGGCAGATATGGGAACAGATGTCCGATGGCTTTGCGGGCGCCGCGCAGCCAACGGATCTCGTTGTGGTGGCCGAGCAGCGCCTGCAGGACCCGCGACGGTGATCAGTTCCGCGTCGGTGATCTTCGGAGTGATGCCGACCTTCGGTGCGGTGGCGAGGGTGTCCAGATCGACGTGCACGTGGCCTCCATGGTCTCGTTGTTCAGCAACGTCGATCATGGAGACCCTCGCCTACTTCCGCTGCCCCAGGTACCCCTTGGGATAGACCGTCTCGTCGCCGTTGGTCTTCGTCGGTGTCCGGTACGGTGGCGAGCGACATTTGCTCCCACGCTGCTCCCGGGAGCGGGTCTGGAACGTCGGGCGAAGACGCGCAGCGTCTCGCCCAGTCAACCCGGCCTTGCATGGCGTCCCGTCGCGCAGGCTCGCCCGGCCAGGCCCTGGTCGTCCGCACCGGACCCGCCGCAGGCGACCGCGCAGCGGCTTGGTCTGGCGCGGACAACCGCGGTCTCGCTGCCTTCGGTGCGCGGCGGGAGGCCATGCCGAACCGCAACCACCACGGCCGGCATCCCGGAGCGCCGGGTCCAGGGCCGGAGGCCCTGCCCGCCGGAGGCACGTTCTGTACGGCGATGAACAACCAGCTACAGGATGGCGTCGGCATGATTGGTGCCGCTGCGTCGTCGCTGCCTGCGGTGGAGTCCCGGCATGACGATGATCAGGAGCACGAGGCCAACACCCCGCCACACCTGTGCAACGGGGCCAGAGGCATGGGCCACTCCCGGTATGGCAATGAGAACAATGATTGCCCCAACGAGGCATGGCCACATTGTATTTCGGCGAGCATCGGCACTCGCCAGCCGCGGGACCGTCAGATCTCTGCACGCATCCAACCAACCATCTCAACCCACCTTCACACTCAGGTAGTCGACGGCGAGCTCGGCGGTCGGCGCCGTGCCGGTGCGCAGCTCGACGCTGCCGATGTCGGCCAGGCCCGCATTGGTGAACGGCTGGCCGGCGAGGGAGAGTGCACCGTCGAGCAGGACGTCGGCCCGGCGCGCCCCTACGTCGATCACCAGGCGCAAGACGTGCCAGCCGCCCGGGGTGATGGTGCCGATGGTGTGGTACGTGCCCGCAGCGTCCCGGTACGCCAGCCCTTCGCTGTCGGTGTCGTAGATCTCGATGGCGCTGTCCACGCCGGCGCAGACGAAGAATCGCGTCCACCGGCCGGCGGCATCCTGCCGGAACCGGTACTCGACGGTGACCGTGCCGGCGGCGGTGCGCGGGAACTGCCGGACCGCGGTCACCGAGCCGGTGGTGCTGGTGTCGCTGCAGACGAAGCTCTTGTCCGTGGCGCTGGGCACCGATGCGACGGCGCACTCCGGCGGCGCGGTCCACTCCAGCTCCTGGATGTCGGGCAGGAACCGGTAGCCACCGCCGACCGTGCCGTCCGGGAATCCGTCGAACGTGTCGTGCACGGCGGTGCGCTGCGGTGCGGCGCCGGACGGGTTGAGCAGACCAGTGCCGCCGATGGCCTCGACCGCGTCGACGCGGACGTAGCTGTCGACGGAGGCGGCCTGCCGGGCACCGGTGACCACCACCCGGACGGTATGGTTGCCGGCCGGCACGGCCGGGATCTGGTAAACGCTCCGGCGGTACTGCCGGCTCGGGAAGTACGTGTCGAAGGTCCCGCTGAACACACCGTCGACGTAGACGTCGGCCTGACCGCCGTCCACATCCCGGGTGCCCACGACGGACGCCGTCGTGCCGTTGAACGAGAACTCCAGCGCGTCGCCGCCGTGCCGCGAGGCGGTCACGGTGCGGGTGAACGTGTCGTAGTCGCCGTTCTGGTCGACCCAGGTGCCGGCGTAGCGCAGCCGCGGGTCGGAGTCTTCGTAGCGGGTGACCGACACCGGCGAACCCACCGCGCGGATGGCGAGGTCGTCGAAGCGGGCCCGGTGGTAGCCGCTACCGAGCACCACCTGGCCGCTGGCGAACGATGTGTGCGTGAGGTCGGCCAGCGTGGTGCCGTCCAGGTAGGCCCGGACGTTGGTGCCGTTGAACCGCAGTTTGAGGGTGTGCCAGCCGGCGGCCGCGAAGCCGGTGACGGTGCCGGAGCGCACGGTGTTCCCGCCGGAGCGCAATGCCCAGGTGCCGTCGGCGCCGACCTTCAGGTCGTATCCGTCGGCCGGTTCGGCGCTCTTCGCGGTGTGGTTGACCCGCCCGCCCAGCAGCAGGTAGCCCGTCGCGTCGGTGAGCTGGCCGGCCACCTCGACCTCGTAGTTGCGCCATTCGAGGCTGCCGAGCAGCGTGTACGGATCAGGCGTCGGTCGGTACTTCCAGTCCACCGGCCGGGTGGCGGCGGTGATCACCTGGGCCAGCACCTGGTCGCCGCCGTCCGCGGCGATCTCGAACGCGCCGCCCTGGTCCGACGTGTACCTCGGGTTGCGCCCGAGCGGGTAGGAGTCGAACCCGTCGGCGTAATCCAGGGGGAACGCCGTCTCCGCCGGGACGGCGGCGGCGGGCGTGCCCTTGCGCTGTCCGGTGGTCGTGGTCAGCGAGGAGATCGAGTAGGCCGGCACGGTGACGCTGGCGCTGCCGCCGGCGACTGTCAGGTCCGGCTGACGGACGAAGTTGGCCGTCTCGGTGGTCCGCCAGTGCCGCAACGTGGTGGCCGACAGCCCGCCGGCCAGCGTGAACTGGAACGTTCGCGGCGCGGCGCTGGTGTTGAGCAGGATCAGGCTGAAGTCGGTGCCGGCCGGGTCGCGGACCGCCATCGTGCCCCCGCGGCTGTCGGCGGTGGTGGCCCCGTCCAGGAACCGCCAGCCGGGCTCGGCGAACTGGGTGAAGTGCGCGGTCACCCACAGTCCGCTCGCGACCGAATAGTGCCCGCTCCACGGGTGCTGGGCGACGAGGAGGCCCTTGTGGTTGAACGGCGTGTTCGGGTATGCCGCCTCGAGCGCCGGGTGCATCTCGTACTTCGTCATCCGGCCCACCGCGTACGAGCGGATGATCCGGTTGGCGGTGTCGATCGGCCCGGTGACCCAGTCGCCGCGGAACGGGGCAAGGTCCTCGCCGTTCCACAGCGGCAGGCCGGTGGCGAGGGCGTTGGCGGTGCTCTCCTGCCGGTAGTGCATGTTGAGGGAGTGCAGCGCGTCTTTCAGCGCCGGATCGGCCGCTGCCCGGTCGGCGATCCACCAGCCGATGTTGCTGTCGGCCGCGGTCAGCCCCACGTTGGCGTAGCCGTCGGCGTCCAGGCCGGGACGCAGCGTATTGACGACGAAGTTGCGGGACGCGCCGGTGGGCGCCCACTCGGCGGAGGTGGTGTGCTCGTTACGTTCCGGGCCGAGATAGTCGAAGTCCAGCCCGTAGGTGGCCTTGGCACCGTCCAGGAAGGACTTGTAGTACGTGTACCGCTCGGCGTCGGTGTCCACGTAGGCCGGCGTGCCCCAGCGCAGCGCGTCCAGCAGCACGGCGGGGTTGCGCTGCTTGGCCTCCTGGGCCAGCCACAGGTTGGTGCCGCGGGTGATGTCGAAGTCGGTGGCGGAGCGGGTGTGGCTGGGCTCGGTGCCGGCCGACGTGTTGGCGTCCGAGCCGATCTCGACCTTCACGTGCTGCAGGCCGGCGCCGAACTTCGGCTTGAACAGCAGATCGAGGATGTCCGCGCGCTGAGCGGCGGGGTAGTCGGCCAGCAGCCGGGTCATGCCGTTGGAGAAGACCGCCCCGACGCCCTCGTAGGTGCGGCCGGGCGAGGTGCCGCTGACGGTCAGCGTGACGGTGTCGGCGTTGGCGGGCGGGTCGATCGCGACAAGGCCCAGTGTGGCGCCTGCGGCCAGCACGAGCGCGGTGGCCATCGTACGACCGGCAGGGTGGGTTGGCGGGTGGAGGGGTGTCATGTGGGGTGCCTCCAATGTGGGTGTCAGGCGATGCGGCTCAGGTCCTCCCGGTGCACCGGGTGCAGCGGGGCCTCACCGCGCGCGTAGCGCTCCAGTTCGTCGAGTGCGGCGTCGGCGAGCCGCCGGACCTCGCCGTCCAGCGAGCCGGCGACGTGGGGCGTGATCAGTACGTTGGGTAGGGTCCACAGTGCTGAGCCGGGGGGAAGCGGTTCGGGATCGGTGACGTCGAGCACCGCCGAAAGCCGCCCGGTCCGGCACTCGTCGGTGAGCGCCGCGGTGTCGACGAGCGCACCGCGGGCGGTGTTGACCACCGTGGCACCGTCGGGTAGCAGGGCCAGCCGGCGGGCGTCCAGCAGCCGGTAGGTGGCCGGCACGGCCGGGGCATGCAGGCTCACCACGTCGCTGGCCTTCAGCGCCTCGTCCAGGTCGACCAGCTCGCCGCCTGCGCCGGCGACCCGTCCCGGGTCGGCGTACGGGTCGGCGACCAGCACCCGCAGGTCGAACGGGCGCAGCAGGTCGACCACCCGGCGGCCGATCCGGGAGTAGCCGACCACGGTGACGGTACGGGCGTAGTTGGTGCGGGGACCGGGCGCCTGCACCATGACGCGAGCGGCGCGGGACAGAGCGGCGGCGTGGGGGACCCGCTTGCCGGCGAAGAGCACGGCGGCGAGCGTGTACTCCGCCACCGGTACCGCGTTCGCCTCTGCGGCCGTGGTGACCCGCAGGTCGCGCCGCCAGCACGCGTCGGTCACGTGCTCCTTGACGGTCCCTGCCGCGTGGAGCACCGCGCGGAGCCGGGGGGCGCCGGCCAGCACCTGCTCGTCCAGCGGCGGGCAGCCCCAGCCGGTCAGCAGCACCTCGGCCTCGGCGAGCCGGCGGGTCGCGGCGGGAGTGTCGAAGGTGGTCACCCGGACCGGTTCGGCGAGCCGGGCCAGCCGGTACAGCCGCTCCACCCGCTCGGCGTCGAACAGCGCGTCGTAGCTGGCGTCGGCCATCACCAGCAGCGTGGCCGGGGCTCTCACGAGAGGTCCACCACGGCCACGTGTCCGTCCGGCCAGCGTACGGTCACCTCGGCGTCGGCGACCTCGACGGCCGGCAGCGGCGGATCGGTCCCGTCGCCGCCGGCCAGCACGACCGCGGCGGCATACATCTTCCCGGCCCGGACCGGCCCGCTGGTCCGCGCCCACGGCACCGCCGAACACGCGCCGAAGGGGTTGCCACGCTGTCCCTCCTCCACGCCGGCACAGTCGAAGCCGAGCATCGGATGGACGGCGCTGACGAGGCCGTCGTGGCGGGTCACCCTGGCGCGCGCGGCGGTGACGTCGGTGTGCACCTGGTCGCCGGCCAGTGCCCAGCCGCCCAGGTGCAGCCGCCACGGTCCGGGGTCCGCGGGCCAGTGCGCCTCGGGGTCCTCCGCCGGCCCGTCGTCGCATCCCAGCCGCACGGCGCCGGCCCCGGCCCGCACCAGCCGAACCTCGGTGGCCCCGTTCAGCACGGAGGCGGTGGTCAGCCAGGGGCCGGTGCGCAGCCCGTACCACGTCGCCGCCGGCCCGCCGCCGGCGGAGAGGTCCAGCCACATCGCGCGGCTTCGCGACACGGCCCAGGTAGCGCCTTGCCCGGCGCGCTCGATGCGGCCGCGGTGCGACGGGCGGCCGTCCGCGTCCAGCAGCGCCACATGCGAGTCGAGCGGCTCGCGCAGCGCCCCCGCGGACAGGTCCGGCGCGGCGTGGGTGGCGTAGCCGTGCCGCTTGTAGAACGGATCGTCGAGCTCGGCCCGCCGGTCCCACAGGTGATCGCTGCCGTGGTTGGCGATCCGCACGATCCCGTCGCCGGCCGTGGCCGACACCACCCAGCCGGGCGCCCGCAACGACACCACCGCATCGCCCCGCTCGACCGGCAGCGGCAGCTCGGTCGCCGTCCACACCGGATCGTCGCCCGGCAGCAGCAGTCCCGCGAACGCCTTGCTGGCCCAGTAGGGCGAGCCGGGTCCGCTGTAGACCTGCCGGAGCCGCTCGAACGACCCGTGCCAGCCGATCGGCAGCAGGCCGTCCGCGTCGGGCGCACCGCGGTCCACGAAATGCCGCAGCACGCCGCCGGCCAGCCGCCGGGTCTCGCCCGGCTCCAGCGGGGTCGCGTCGAAGAGCGCGCCGACCCAGAACGGGGCGAGCGCCGCGAACCGGTAGGTCAGCGAGCGCCCCTGGAACAGCGGAGCGCCGTCGGCGGCGACCAGATGCCGTGCGTCGGCCAGAAAACGGTGCAGCCGCCGGACGTGCACCGGGTCGGGCGCTTCGCCCAGGATCCGCCCGTACCAGAGTGGATAGAAGTGCATCGCCCAGCCGGAGTAGTGGTCGAAGTTCTGCCGGCGCTCGGCGCCGGAGCCGCCGTCGGAGTACCAGCCGTCGCCGACGTACCAGCTCTCGTGCAGGGCGAGGTTGCGCTCGATGTCCTCCTTGGACCACGGTCCGCCGGCGGTGCGCAGAAACGCCTCGGCGATGTTCTGGAACCAGATCCAGTTGTTGTCGTAGTCGCGGGTGCCGAGGAACGGCGAGAGCCACTCCACCACCTGGTCCTTGACCCGCTCGTCCAGCGCGTCCCAGAGCCAGGCCCGGGTCTCGTGCAGGGCGATGGCGACCGAGGCCGCCTCCACCCGGGCCTGGCGGCGCTCGGTCAGCCGCGGCCAGCGCTCGGGCGAGCCAGGGTCGACGCCGGCGGCCAGGCCCTCGGCGTAGCGGGCCAGCAGGCCGTGCGGATCGTGGCCGCCGGCGCCGCCGACCCGGAACGCCGCGAGCAGGAAGGTCCGGGCGAACCCCTCCAGCCCGTCACTCCACCGGCCGGATGCGCTGGGCGGGCCGGGCAGGTCGATGCTGGCGTGCCGCGGCGAGGCGTACCGGCGTGCCGAGAGCAGCAGGTGGTCGGCGAGCCGCTCCCAGTGCGCGCGGGTGTAGCCGGTCCAGGGCGCGGCGTGCGGGTCGGCCGGGGGAAGGTCGATCACGCCTGGCTCCGTTCGCCGCCGGCCGGCGCGATGTCCAGGTGGTCGAGCACCACGAGGCCGCCAGCAGCCCGCACGATGATCGTGTGCCGGCCGGCCGGCACCTCGGCGGCCGTCACGAACCGCGTGTCCCGCTGGCCTGTCCCGGGATCCGGCTCGGCACCGGGGGCCGGCGCGACAGGCCGCAGCTGCGCGCCGTCGACGGCCGGCTCGACGTGGCCGGTGCCGCCCGGACCCGTCCGTACGGTGACCAGCAGGGCGCCGGCGGCCACCGTGTTCACCTCGTAAGACAGCCAGTCCCCGTCGGCCAGGCAGACCACCATGGCCTCGCCGCTCGCGCGTTCCTGGCCGAGGTTGTGCCGGAAGTTCGGTCCGGCGGTGGCCGGCGTGGCGCCCGGCACAAAGGTGTTCGGCTCGTCGGGCCCGGCAGGTGCATACCCGGCCTCGGCGGCGACCTCCGCGCGGTAGCGCACCGTCACCAGGTCCGATTCGCGGAACCCGGGCATCGGCTGCCCCGGCGTGCCGACCCCGTACGAGTTGCCCTGTCCGAGGTGGCCGAAGTACTCGGCCGGCCAGCGCAGCGGGGCCCGGCGCATCACCGCGTTGACCACGTCGTGACGGTAGTCGCAACGCTCCAGGGCCAGGTTGTCCAGGAACTCCTCCAGCGTGCGGCCCGCGGCGCCGGCGTCCGGCCTCGGGCCCCCGAACACGTAGTCCACAATGGACTGCCAGCCGGCAGGCTCGCGGACGGTGGCCGGCGAGTTGCGCTTGGCGAGCTTCTTCCAGGTCCAGAAGTTCCACGAGATGTCGAGGTCCTCCAGGAGCTGGAAAGCGGCGGCGTACCAGCCGTTGTTGTTCTCCCCGCCCTCGCCCATGTAGATCGGCACGTCCAGCTCCTCGCGCTTGGCCAGGTACTCACGCAGCTGGTCGCGGTCGGGCGAGTCCCAGTACTTGTGGAACTGCAGCAGGAGGTTGTCGTCCCACAACTCGTCGAAGATGCTCCAGTTGCGGGCCCAGTTGCTGCCCTCGAGGATGATCATGTGGTCGGGATCGATCGTCCTGATCTCGGCGATCAGCCGGCGGTAGAGCGCCACCAGCTCGTTCGGATATTTGTACTGGAAGTCCCGCGGCAACGGCTCGTTGAGCAGGTCATAGCCGGCCACGATGGTCTCGTCCCGGTACCGGCGGGCCAGCTCCCGCCACAGCCGCACTGTGGCGTCCTGATGCGCGGCAGTGGTGAACAGCTCCGGGTAGTTGTTCGGCGAGTCGTCGATGTTGGTGCCGGTCTGACCGCCCGGGGCGCCGTGCAGGTCGACCACGACCCAGATCGCGTGCGTGCGGCACCAGCCCAGAAAGCGGTCGACGAGGGCGAACGCGTCCTCGTTGAACTGCCCGTCCTCGCCCATCAGGTATCGGGCGTTGAGCGGCAGGCGCACCGAGTTCCAGCCCTCCGCCGCCATCGCCGCAACGTCGGCCTCGGTGACGTACTCCTCGCGGTAGCGTCGCCAGAACCGGTCCGCAGCGTCGGGCCCGACCAGGTCGGCGATCACCCGTTCGATGGCCCGCGGGCTCGCCGCGGCATCGCCGAAGCGCCACATGTACCCCTCGGGCAGCCACCAGTTGCCGAGGCCGGCGCCGCGCAGCCGCACCGGGTCCCCGTTACCGTCCACAATGGTCTGACGCTGCCGGTGCAGGAAGCCCGTCACGCCCTCATCCCCCTCGTCACTTGAGACCTGACATCATGAAGCCGCGCACGACATATCGCTGACAGAACACGAAGACCACCAGGACCGGCAGCACCATGACCGCGGCTCCCGCCATGAGCACGCCGTAGTTGCTGGAGTACTGGCCCTCCAGCAGCGCCAGCCCGACCGGCAGCGTGTAGCGGTCCTGGTCGGTAGCGACGATCAACGGCCACAGGAAGCTGTTCCAGGACGCGATGAACGTCAGGATGGCCTGGATCGCCAGGATCGGCCCGGACACCGGCAGCACCACCTGCAGGAAGATGCGGAGCTCGCCGGCACCGTCCAGCCGGGCCGCCTCCAGCATCTCGTCCGGGATTGTGGTGAAGAACTGTCGGAACAGGAAAACGTTGAATGCCGACACCAGGCCGGGCAGCACGATGCCGGGAATGGTGTTGGTCAGGCCGAGCTGGTTGAGGATCAGGTACGTCGGGATCATCGTGACCTGGTCCGGGATCATCATGGTGGCCAGCACGACCCCATAGAGCGGCCCCTTGCCCGGGAACCGGAACTTGGCGAACCCGTAGCCGGTCATCGCCCGCAGCAGCAGGCCGACGAAGGACAGCACCACCACCATCAGCGAGTTGCCCAGGTACACGCCGAAGTCGAGCTGGGTGAACAGCTGGACGTAGTTGTCCCAGGTGAGTTCGCGGGGCCACAGCGTGGGCGGGATGTCCAGCACCTCACTCTCCGGCTTGAGCGAACCGGAGATCATCCAGATGAACGGCACGGACACCAGGACGGCGCCGATCCCGAGCAGCGCGGCGATCCCGGCGCGCAGCAGCCGCGGACTAGTACTCGACATCGGCCCTCCGGAGCCGGAACTGGATCGCCGTGACGACCATGATGGCGACGAACAGCAGGACGGACGCGGCCGAGGCGTAGCCGAAGTCGGAGAGGTTGAAGCCGTTCTTGTAAATGAACAGGGCCACCGAGAGGGTGCCGTCCAGCGGCCCGCCGTCGGTCATCACGAACGGCTCCTCGAAGAACTGAATCCAGGAGATGGTGGTGGTGACCACGACGAAGAAGGTGGCGAAGCGCAGCAGCGGGATGGTGATGTGGATCAGGCGCTGCCAGCGCCCGGCCCCGTCGAGCGCGGCGGCCTCGTAGTACTCCCTCGGGATGCCCTGCAACGCCGCCAGGAAAATGATCATATTGAACCCGGCGCCCTTCCAGACGCCGACCAGGACGAGGCTCAGCTTGGCCACGAACGGCTGGTCGAGCCAGGGCACCGGCTCCACCCCACCGAGCGAGAGCAGATAGTTGATCAATCCGCTGTCCGTGTTGTAGAGGTAGCCCCAGATGACCGCGACGGCCACGATGTTGGTGATGGCCGGCAGGAAGTAGGCCGCGCGCAGCCCTCGGTACAGCCGGCTCGTGCCCTGGTTGAGCAGCAGCGCAACGGCCATCGCGAACACCACGATCAGGGGGACGCCGAGCACCACGTAGAGCACGGTGTTCAGCGCGGCGGTGCCGAAAAGCGGGTCGGTCAGCAGGCGCTGGTAGTTGTCAAGGCCGATGAAGCCGACGCCGGAGAGGTCGGCGAGGCCACGCAGGTCCATGTCGGTGAGGCTGACCACGAGCGCGACCACGATCGGGGCCACCACGAAGACGGCGAGCAGGACCACCGACGGTCCGACGAACAACAGGGGGCTGCGGTGGCGCAACAACGTACGCAATGAGACTCCTACGGAGTGGTTCCCGCTCGCCCGGGCGGGCCGGCGGATCGGTCCGCTGGCCGATCCGCCGGGAGGTGCAGGGGTGTGCGGGATCGATCCGCTACTTGGTGGTGAGCTGGGCGACCTTGGCGTTGAACGCCTTCAGCGCGTCGTCGACGGAGCCGTTGCCGATGCACGCCGTCTGTACGGCACGTACCATCTCCGGCGCCACGGCGCCCCATGCCTTCACCTGCGGGACAATCTTGGCGTTGGTCATCTGGTCGTAGTACACGGCGAGGTTACGATCGCCAGCGCCGCGCAGCGCCTCCAGCGCGTCCTGCCGGGCGGGCAGGTCGTTGGTGGCCTTGTACCAGCGCTCCTGGGTCTCCTTGCGGGCCAGGAAGGCGATGAACTTCATCGCGTCGTCGGTCCGCGCGCTCTTGTGGAAGACGGACAGGTTGGAGCCGGCCATCAGGGACGTGCTGGACTTGTCCTTGGGCATGGGGGCGACGGCCCACTTGCCATTCAGCTCGGGTGCCTGCTTCTCCAGCAGAGTCGCCATGTACGGCCCGGACATGAACATCGGAATCTTGCCGGTCTTGAAGCCCTGCACCATGTCCGGGTCGGGCTGGGCCTTCTTTGGCGTGAGCCCGCCGGTGAAGAAGCTCCGCTCGTATTCGAGGGCACGGCGGAACTCCGGGGTGTCGAAGTTGATCCCGCCACCGGCTCCGCCGACCTCGCCACCGGCCGCCCAGGTCAGGATGATCGGCAGGAACTGGTCGTCGGTGTTGATGCCGAAGCCGAAGTTGCCGTCGCCCCGGGCGGTCAGCTTGGTGGCGGCCGCCGTCAGCTCTTCCCAGGTGGCCGGGGCCTTCGAGTAGCCTGACGCCTGCAGGACGTCGGTGCGGTAGAACATCACCCGGGTGTCGGAGATCCACGGCACGCCGACCGTCTTGTCGGCGACTTTCATGGTCTCCGCGGAGGCCGGGAAGAACTTCGCCGGGTCGAGGTCGGGGTAGGCGGAGAGCTTGGCTGACAGGTCCAGAAGCGCGCCGGCGTCGGCGAACTCGGCCAGGAAGGACAGGCCCACCTGCACCACGTCCGGCCCGTCGCCGGACGCGATGGCGGTGGACATCTTGTCGCGGGCGTTCTTCCACGGGATCGACTGCACGTCGACCCCGATGCCCGTCTCCTTGGTGAATTCCGCGGCCAGATCGGTCATGGCCTTGCCTTTGTCGCCCATGGTCCACACCTCGAGCGAGCCACCGGCGCCGGCTTCATCTGCGCCGCAGGCGGACGTCGCGGAGAGCGCCAAAGCGGCGGCGATCATCGCCACCACGGTCCGTAAGGTCATCTACATCTGCACCAGCCTCTCATTGTTCACACCTTAAGTCACGGCGTGATTTAACTCTGACGGGCAAAGTCTGTCAAGCATTCGTAACAAGAAGCCCGCTCGCGGGCCCCGTCGCACAGCGTCAAGCGCATGGCGAGTCCATACCCCAGCCCGCCGGCGCCGCACCACCGCGGCGGCCCGGCGGCCCGGATGGGCCGCCGGTGGGGATGGGGCCCTGCGCGGGCTGGCCTGCGCCGGCCCGCGACCGAGCAACCGATGCTCACTGGTTCGGCGACGACGCACGCCCGCGTGCCTGGCAATCACGGAGTGCGCACGTCCAGCGATCGAGCGGCAGGCGCGCGCGGGCGCGCGCGGCGCCGCCAGGGGGCGTGTGGGCGTGCGCGCCCGGCGAGGCTACGGGCGCGCGGCGGACTGGCGACCCGGTCGTCGTCTGGGCCCGCCGGACCCGCAGCGGCGACGCCCGGCGGGTCTCAGGCGTCGAGCCAGAGCGCTGCCGGGCCGGGCGCCGCCGACACGGGCCGCGACGCCGACGCGTCGCCGCCGCTGCGCAGGAACTCCGCGATTGGCAGAGTGGCCGCACCCAGAATGTCCGCGTCGACACCGAGCCGGGCGAGCTCGATCGTCGTGTGATCGTACGGCGATCGCAGCGCGTTCTCCCGGGCCACCGCCCGGATCGAGTCCAGCAGCCGGTTGCCCAGCAGTAACCCGGCCCACCCGCCGATCACGATCCGCTCCGGGTTGATCAGATTGATCAGGTTGGCCACGCCCACGCCCAGGTAGAGTGCGGTCTCCTCGAGCACGCGGCCGGCCACGTCGTCGTCCGGCGCCGCTCGCATCAGTCGGTCGAGCTCGGCCTCCTCGTCCAGGCCCGGCGCACGCCGCAGGCCGGTGAGCTGGTGATAGCGGTCGATGATCGCCTCGGCTCCGACATACGCCTCCAGGCAGCCACGCGCGCCGCACCGGCAGCGCCGCCCGCCCACCTCCACGATGGTGTGCCCCCACTCCCCCGCGCTGCTGCTGGCGCCCTGGTAGATCCCGCCGCCGCTGACGATCGCCGCGCCGGCCCCCGAGCCGATCAGCACGATCACCGCCTCTCGGACGCCGCGGCCGGCGCCGAACCACATCTCGGCCTGGCCCATGTTCTTGGCGCCGTTGTCGACGAAGAGCGGCAACTCGGTGCCGTCGCGCAGCAGCCGCTCCAGCGGGACGCCGGCCCAGCCCAGCGTCTGGTCGCTGACGCGCAACTCCGCGCCGTGCTCCACCACGCCGGGCACACCCAGACCGATGCCGAGCAGCCGGCTGGCGTCGACGCCCGCGTCCCTGACCACCTTGCCGACCGCGACGAGGATGCGCTGAACCACCTCGCCGGGGTCGTGCGCGCCCTCGGAATGCGGGACTGTCACCGTCGAGCGCGCCCGCATGGCCAGGTCGAAGAGGCCGGCCACCATCCGCTTCGGGCCGACGCTGAGCCCCACCACGTACCGGTCGGGGTTGACCTGCAGCAGCGTGCGGGGCCGGCCGCCGTCCGAGTCGATCGCCCCCGCCTCCACGATGGCGCCGGCCTCGATCAGCTCGCCGGTCACGTTGCTGACGCTGGCACTGCTGAACCCGGTCGCCAGGATCAGCTCCTGGCGGCTCTGCGGCCCGTCGAAGTACAGCGCGGAGAGCAGCGTGGATCGGCTGCCGCGGCGCAGGTCGCGGACGGTATTGGGCCTGCGTGCGCGCATGGGATTCCTTTCGCTGTTGCTCAAGTCGTGAGCAAAGTCTAGCTCACCCCGCCGCGCAGAGCTGCCCCTGTGGACGGCGAGCCCACCCCTCCCGGATAAACCCCACTGCGACACCGCTGCGCGCCCGTCCGATCAGCACCGTCGCAGGTCAGTAACCGAGCCGGCCGAGGATTCGAGCCGCCACGTCGAGGGTGCTCGAGGTCCCTGCCGCCACGTCGTTGAGCAGATGCTGCGCGGTCTCGGGGCGGCAACCGCCGAGATCAGCCCGAGCGGCCGGGAACGGTACCGGGCGGCGAGTTGCAGAGGGTCCCCGAAGTCCTCCAGGACGGCTTCGACCGCGGCGTCCTCGTCGAGACCCTCGTCGGTCCTCTCGCGGACACCGTTCTCGATCGCGTCCTGGAGCTCCCGGGCGACATCGGCGCGTTCCCTGGGGGTGACCCCGGAGACGACCACCTCCAAATAGCGCTCAATGACCGAGTTCATTCCTGCCGCCTTCCTTCAACTCGGCGAGACCCGCCCGCATCCGATCGAGGTCATCTCGAAGGGCGGCCGCCACCCGTTCCCCGTCGGGTGTCGTGCGGTAGAACTTGCGCGGTCGGGCCTCGTCGGTGTTCCATTCGCTCGCCAGCAGGCCCTGCGCCTCGAGACGGCGCAGTAGCGGGTAGAGCGTGTTCTGCTCGACCGCGAAACCCGCCTGCTCGAGCCTGCGACTTAACGTGTAGCCGTAGGCTGGCACGGTGAGCACCGTCAGGCAGGCCACGACCACGCTTCCGCGGCGCAACTCCTGCAAGAGACCCTCGAGGGCCGTCGCCTCCATGCGCCCACAATACTGTATCGGGATACAGTATTAAAACCGTGTACAGCGGTGGATCGCTCAGGTGGTTTTGTCGGCATCCCTATGAACCAGCGGCGCAGAACAGCGTCTTGCCGACGCACGCGCCGCTCAGCATGCCAGGCACTCGTCCACAAGCCGCCGAAGCCATCGACGACAATCTCGGCCAGCCGGATCAGATGGTCCCCGCCGACATCGTCGAGAGCCACATCGAGGCCGTCCGGGGCCGCGGCCGCCAGCAGGTCCGGCACCGGCCCCTCGTGATAGTCGGAGCCCAGCTCCGTGATCAACCGCTCGACCTTCTTGACCGGTAAGCCCGCACTGCCTACAATCCGCCCCACGCCCAGCAGCCGCGCGATCTTGCTCGCTGCCGGTTCGGCCGGTGGGTCCTCGCCAAGGTACTTCTGGGAAAGCACGCGCGGTAGCGACTCCTCCGGTCCTTGATCAGTTCGACGGTGACGCGGATGTCCACGGACTGGTACGGGTTCTCGGTGTCGAAGACAGTGAGGCTGACCCGTGGGTCCCGGGCGAGATTGCGCGCCTTCTGCCGCCCCGCTGTCGTGGAGAACAGCACCGCGTCCCCGTCCCTCGCGATCCAGACCACCGAGGTCTGCGGCCCGCCGTTCTGGTTCAAAGTCGCGACGGTAGCGAATTTCGTCCCGTCTAACAGCTTGCTGGTCTCCTCGTCGAACGCCACCGACAAAGCGTCACCCCTTGAGCTCACCCATGATCTTCGCCGCCCCGGTCGACGTCGCCGATCTCAGCGACGAGGACGGCGGTCAGGACCGAGCCAAGGCCGGGGATCGCCTGGATCGCGTGGAACCGGGCGGTGCCCGGCCAGCCGCGAGCGCACCGCCCTTGGTGAGGGCTTCGATTTTCGCAGTCGACGGCGTCGATGAGCCGGCATCAGGCTTCGCGGCAACGCTCACGAAGGAGCAGGGCCATAGCCTTGGTCGTGTTGACTGACTGGCGTTCTGTGAGAAATTGTCGACGAGGTGAGGGTGATTGACCCGCGACGTATCGAACTCAACAAACAGCACAGCCGGGAGATGGGTTCGCTGTTCGCGGCGTTCCTCGACCTCCATCCTAACGTCGAGTCCGAAGTTGCCGACGCTCAGATGACGGCAGACCAGGAGGCGGCGTGGGGCGCCTACAGCGCCGAACTTCTTGCTCGGCATCAGGCCGAGCGTTCCGCACTCGCGGACGAGATCGAAGCCGAGCAGCGAGCCGAGCAGCCCTGACCCGGCCCGGCTCCGGAGCGGCCCCGGCCTTCCCCGGCGACGCTATGCCGGTTTCCCCACACGGTTTCCCCACACGGTTCTGCCCACGCACCGCGCCGCAGCACGGCTGGGCCGGATGCGGAGACTGGCCGCCGGCACCGATCAGGCAAGCGGGGTCGACGAACTGATCGCCGCGCTCCGCGACGAGCATCGCCGCCGGCCACGGCTTCAACGCGAGTTCGACACCGCCGGCCTCCCATGACCAGGCGACCGTTCGATGATCGCGGCGCTGAACAGCGGCGAACTCTGGTGCTTGCGCCCGGTCCGGTGGCGTGCCGGCAGTTCGGCCTCGCCGGTCCTGCCATGGGACGTGACGGCGGTACTGCTCGGCGAGCGGCCACTCGAACGAGCACCGCACCGGGTTCGCCGAGGAACGGCTCGGAACGGCTGTCGCGGAAGGCCGCCTCCAGCTCGCCGAATTCGAGGATCGGACCGCCGTCGCCTATGCCTCACGGGCTGAGGCGGGCGAGCCTGGCGCGCAGGTCGACGGCGTCGGGATGTCCCAGCTCTTCGAGCAGCACCAGGGCCTGCCGCCAGGCGCCTGCGGCGGCCTCGTGCTCACCGGCAGCGTGGTGGGCGTCGCCCAGATGTGCCAGCGTGATGGTCTCGTAGTACGGGTCGGCCAGCTCGCGCAGCACCACCAGCGCCTGTCGGTAGTGGACCATCGCCTGTCGGTGGTCGCCCCGGCTGTGGTGCGCGAACCCGAGGCTGTCCAGCGCGTTGGCCAGGCCCTCCTGATCGGCCAGCTCCCGGTGCGCGTCAACGGCCAGTTCGCAGTGCTCGATCGCGTCGGCGTGCCGACCCAGCTGTGCGTGCAGCCATCCGACGCTGTTGAGGGCCTGCCCCTGGCCGATGCGGTGCCGGGCCGTATGGAAGAGGCTCAGCGCCTGCTGTGCCGCGGCCAGCGCGGCGGGCCGGTCGCCCCGGCCCTCGTGGACCAGGCTCATCCGCAGCTTGGTATATGCCTGCCCGACCTGGTCGTCGAGCTGTTCGAATAGATCGTCGGCCCGGCGCAGGTGGTAGTGTGCCCGCGGGTAGCGGCCCAGGCGGTTGTGGGCCAGGCCGAGGCCGCTGTGCGCGTGGGCCTGGCCGGTGCGGTCGGCGGTGCGCTCGGCGGCTTGCAGGGCGATGCGCCAGGTGGCGGCCCAGTCGTGCCAGTGCCCGCCGCGGTCCAGATAGGTCGACAGGGCCGAGGCCAGCTGCCACGCGTACACGCCGAGGTCCTGGTAGGCGGCTGCGGCCGTCGCGGCAAGCAGCGCGGCGTGCTCCCGGGCGAACCAGGCCGACGCCTGGCCGGAATCGCCCGGCCGCGTCACGGTTGTGCCCGGCTCCACCGGCATCAGGCTCAGCCGGTGCCGGTGCGGGTAGATGACCACGGCCGCGTGGTACGCACTGTGCAGGTAGTGGGCCAGTGCGCGGCGCAGTGCCGCCCGCCGGTCGCGGGCGCCGTCGGCCTGCTCGGTGAGCTGCGCCGCGTATTCCCGCAGCAGGTCGTGCAGGGTGAACCGGCCGGGTGCGAATTCGGAGACCATGTGTGCCCGCAGCAGTTCGGCCAGGGCGGGGCGGGTCTTCTCAGGCGTCGTCCCGGCCAGGCTGGCGGCGGCCTCGACGCTCAAGTCCGGTCCCGGGTGTAGGCCCAGTGCCCGAAACAGCGCCGCCGCCGTGGGGGTAAGCCGGCGATACGACCACGAGAACGCCGCCTGCACATCCGCGGTGATCGTGTCGGCGGTGGACACCGGTTCGCGCCTGCGGGCGGCCGCAAGTTCGGCGGCGAGCGCCGCCAGGGGCCGGTGCGGTGGGACGGCCGCGCGGGCGGCGACCATGGCCAAGGCGAGCGGCAGCCGTGCGCACAGGGTGGTGATCTGGTCGGCGGCGGCGGTGTCGGCGGCGATCCGCTGCGGGCCGAGCCTGGCGGCCAGCAGGTCGTGTGCCTGGTCGTGGGGCAGCACCTCGAGGGTCAGCGGATGTACGCCCTCCCAAGCAATCAGGTCCAGCAGCTGGTCGCGGCTGGTGATCAGGGTGACGGGGCCACGGCCGCCGGGCAGCAGCGGCCGAACCTGTTCGGCGTCCAGCGCGTTGTCGAGCAGGACCAGCATCCGCCTGCCCGCGATGACGCTGCGATACAGGGCCGCCTGCGCGTCCAATCCGGAGGGGACGCGTTCGGGTGCCACGCCGAGGGCGTCGAGGAAGCCGCGCAGCGCCTCGGCGGGTGGCATCGGCCGGGCGGCGGGGTGGAATCCGCGCAGGTTGACGTAGAGCTGGCCGTCGGGGAAGCGGTGTGCCGCGCGGTGTGCCCAGTGCACTGCAAGGGCGGTCTTGCCCACGCCGGCCGTGCCGATGATGACGGTGGGGTCGGCCGGCTCCGTCAGCGCGTCCAGGTGTGCCAGTTCGACACCTCTGCCGGTGAAGCTGCGTACATCGAGCGGCAGTTGTGCGGGCACCACTGCGGCGGGCGGGTGGGCGCGGCGCGGCGGCGTGCCAGGTGTGACCGCTCCGGCCTGGCCGTGGTCTGCGGGCGGGTCGAGGGTGCGGTCTGCCCGCAGGATGCGCCGTTCGAGGTCGCGCAGCTCGACGCCGGCGTCCAGGCCGAAGCCCTCGGACAGGGCGCGGCGGGCGGCGCGGTAGACGTCGAGGGCGTCGGTGACCCTGCCGCTGCGGTGCAGGGCGAGCATCAGTTGGGCGACCAGGCGCTGGCGCAGCGGGTCGGCGGCCACCGCATCGGTCAGCTCGGGCACGATCAGGGCGTGGTTGCCGCAGCTGAGTTCCGCGTCGAACAGCTGCTCCAGCGCCTGGTCGCGGCGTTCGGTGAGGTAGGCGCGGGCCGCTGTGGCGTACGGAGCCCGCGCCCCGGCCAGCGGCACCGGCGTGCGCCACAGGGCGAGCGCCTCACGCAGCAGTCCTGCGGCGGCCGGTGGGTGTGCCGCACGGGCCTGGTCGAGCAGCCGGGTGAATTCGGCCAGGTCGAGCCGCCCGCTGGTGATGTGCAGCAGGTAGCCCGCGGCCTGCCGGTCCACCCGGGCCAGGGGCGCGCCGTCGCCGCGTAGCGCGGCGCGCAGCGTGGAGACCATGTTCTGGATCTGCTGGGTGGCGGTGCGGGGTGGGGCGCCGCCCCACATCGCCTCGACGATCTCGTCGATAGTGACCGTGCGGTCGGCGCGCAGCAGCAGGAAGGCGAGCAGGTCCAACTGCTGGCGGCGGGCGAACCGCAGCGGCTGACCGCGCGCGACGACCTCGACCGGGCCGAGCACGCGGAAGTCGCCACCTGTGATCATCGCCGCGATGGTAGCCGGATCGGGTGAGCAGTGGACAGAGCACCGATGTCGATCCTTCGACGGCTCCGTGTGAGGCGGTGTATGAGCGCGCGCACGAGCCTGCGTATGTGCGCCGCCACGCAGGATGTGAGCGCACCGATCCGCCCTGACGCGGCGGGCCGCCGGCGCCGTCCGCGCGCCGGGCCGCCGACGGGCACCTCTACCGCAGGAAGGAACGTATGCCACCATCGCATGAACCGGCGCCTGTGCAGGCAGACGAGCCGGGCCGCGTCGACCGGCGGCGGCTCTTGCTCGGACTGATCACCACGACGCTCGCGGCGGGCGTCATCCCCGAGGCGTGGTTAGCCGAAGCCGCGTACGGCGCCACGCCCCGCTGGAACCGGCCGTTCGACAAGTGGGTCCCGATCACGGACTCGTTCGGCTGGCGGACCGACCCGATCACGGGTGCGACCCGTTTCCACTACGGCACCGACTACAGCAACTCCGGGATCCTGGGCTACCCGATCCGCGCTATCGCTGCGGGCAGCGTGGCCGAGGTCGGCTACAGCGCCGGCGGGTTCGGCAACTACGTCAGCGTCCTACACAGCGACGGGTGGCGCAGCCTGTACGCGCACATGCGGGAAGCGCCCGTCGTGGGCACCGGCGCTCAGGTGGCCGCCGGCCAGCACCTCGGCAACGTCGGCACGACCGGCCACTCGACCGGCCCGCACCTGCACCTGGAGATCACGCAGCCCGGCGGCAGCCGGGTCGATCCCGAGTCGATCCTCGCCGGCGCGCCGTACGCGGGCGCACCCGGCACTCCCCCTTCGATCATCACCGAGGACGGACTCATGTACCTCATCTGGAGCACCGGCGGCACCGGCTACCTTGTCACCCCGAACCGCGTCATGGGACTGAAGTCGATGGCGCACTACAACCTGTTCAAGCGGATCATCAACTCCAACCAGGCGGCCGCCCAGCCCGAGGTCTTTAACGCGCTGGAGATCGACCAGATCCAGGCGTACCTGGCTGGCACCGTACCGGCTTAGCCTCAATCCACCGATGGGCGTTGAGGTTTGGGTGTCCAGCCGTTCGCGCCCTGTGAGACCCACGGCCATCCGGTGCTGCCCACCGGGACCGAGCCCGACACGCCGCAGCAGGGCACGACGACGTACCGACCGGTCGATGACGTCCTGCCAGCGCCGCCGCTCCCCCACCGCTATCTCCCAAACTCGGCGGAAGGGCCGGCGCCGACCGCGCGAAGCGATAGTGGATCATCGATCATCCGGCTGGTCGATACGGTCCGTTGCTTTCATGCCGGGGTTGTTCACGTAAGGCCAACACGGCAGACACATCTACAATGATCACTCTCGCTCGACGCCGTCGGCGCTCACCGAGGCAGGGAGCGTCCACCCACCCTGGGTGGAGGTTGAGGCGAACATCTGACGTCAGGAAGGTCGAGTGAGAATGAACAGGATCTCCAGGTGGCTCGTCGCCGGTCTGGTGGCCGGCGTCGCGGTGATCGTGCCCGCCACAACCGTGCAGGCGCACTCTGTCGCCGACGCGGTGAGTCTCTACCCGCCGATCCAGGGCGCGTCGACCTGGGACCGCTTCGGGCTGTCCGGGCCGGCTGTCCATCACGTGGTCTTCTCGAACTGGGGCTACACCAACGACTGGTCGGTCGACATCTACCGCAATCCTGGTGCGACCGTGGTCTCGCCGTTCGGTACCCGTACTGCCGCCGGTCACCCGGTCTCGGTGCACGTGGTGACTGTCAGGCCCGGATGTGCGACCGGCAACCTGGCTGACGGCGGTTATCGGATTGGTCTGGAGGCACGCGATGACACCCTCGGGGTGGTCGTCGCGCGCGCCGACGTCATGCATGTCAACAACAAGCCAGCGGGCATCGTGGTCGGCGCGACCGTCGGTCCGTGGACCAGGCTCGGTGAGACCGGCCGGTTCCGCTATTCGAGCTGCTACCAGGTCAACGGCGACACCGGGGCGCACATCCACCTCGAAGTGATCAACCAGCACCGCTACTCGTGCTACATCCCCCGCGGGGCGAACACTGCCCTGACCGACGAGACAGTGATCGGGAGGGCAGGAGTGCACTACTCCGGAGGCCGCCAGGCCTGCTGAGGCAGCGCCTTTCGAGCACCCCGTTACCTTTTGATCGTCCCCAGCCGGGGACCGCTCGGTCGCTCGGCCTGGTATAACTTCCTGCCCCTGTCGTACGCATGATCCGGGGGTGTTGTCGCCGGGCCGGGTGGCGGCGGCGGACCTGTGCTTGCCGAAAACGTCATCCACGCTGGTCAGGACCGCTACCGGCCCATCAGGGATCTTGGCCCGTTCGAGTGCGCCGTCCTCATGCATGGCAACGCCCATTGCGGGATAATGGGCCGTCGTGTTGCAACGACTGGCGTACCTCGGCGTGACGAACGCACTCGCGATCCTACGGTTGCTCCCGATGAGCGACCGGAACAAGGACGCTGAGATCCTCGCCCTGCGCCATCAGATCGTGGTGCTGCAACGCCAGTTGGGCAACGAGAGGGTGCGGTTCGACCCGAGCGATCGGGCGTTCCTGGCGGCGCTGCTGCACCGACTGCCCATCGACGTACTCCACAGACTGCGGCTCCTCGTACGCCCCGACACTGTCCTGCGCTGGCACCGCGACCTTATCGCCCGTCGCCATGCGGCCGCCTGCCGACCCAAGCGCCCCGGCCGGCCACGCACGCTACGGTCCATCCGCGTCCTGGTGCTCCGCCTGGCGAGGGAGAACCCCAGTTGGGGCTACCGACGTGTACACGGTGAACTGCTCGTACTCGGCGTGAAGGTCGCCGCCTCCACGGTCTGGGAGATCCTCCACCAAGCCGGGATCGATCCGGCACCCGAACGATCCGCCTGCCTCCAACGGCCAGACCGCCGTCGAGCTCCTGCAGGCCCTGGTCCCCGGCTGGGCCGACCCGGTCAAGCTGGTCAAGCGCGTCACCGCGACACTGCCCATCCCGATCGGACCCACCCGCGAATAGCCGTGCGCGCCCGCTCACGCCGCCCAGCGTCGGATGCGCTCGGCGAGGGTGCCGAGGGGCAGCGGGCCGGAGGTGAGGACGGTGTCGTGGAAGGCGCGGATGTCGAACCGGTCCCCCATCGTGGCGCGGGCCTGCTCGCGGAGCCGCTGGATCTCCAGGCGGCCCACCATGTACGCGAGGGCCTGGCCGGGGTCGGCGATGTACCGGTCGGTCTCGGACTGGATCTCGACCTCCGCCATCGCGGTGTTGGCCCGCAGATAGTCCACGACCTGCTGGCGGCTCCAGCCCTTCGCGTGGATACCGGTGTCCACGACGAGACGGGCGGCGCGCATCGAGTCGGTGGCGAGCATGCCGAGCCGGGTGAGCGGGCCGGAGTAGAGGCCCATCTCGTCGGCGAGGCGCTCCGCGTACAGCCCCCAGCCCTCGCCATAGGCGGTGAACTGCGCGATGCGCCGCAGCAGCGGCAGGCCGGTCAGCTCCTGCGCGAGGCTGATCTGCAGGTGGTGGCCGGGGACGGCCTCGTGGAAGGCGGTCGCCTCGGCGACCGTGCGGTCGCGGCCGCCGGGCTGGAAGGTGTTGGCGAAGTAGATGCCGGGGCGGCTGCCGTCGATCGCCGGGGCCAGGTAGTAGGCGGCGGGAGCGCCGGGAGCCTCGTCGGCGGGGACCGGCGCGACCGTGCACCGCTGCGCCGGCAGCGTGCCGAACCACTCGGGTGCGGCCTTCTCGGCGCGCTCGATCGCGTCGCGTGCCGCGTCGAGGATCTCGTCACCGTCGCGCCAGCGCAGCGCCGGGTCGGTGCGCAGACGGTGCAGCACGTCTGCGGTGTCGGAGGTGCCGAAGGCCTCCGCGCCGATCTCCGCGAACTCCCTGGCGAGCCCGGCGATCAGGTCGAGGCCGATGCGGTGCAGCTCGTCGGGCGTGCGGTCGGTGGTGGTGTGCAGGCGCACCTGGCGCAGGTACAGCTCGTCGCCGCCGGGCAGGAAACACAGGCCGGCCTCCTCCAGGCCGCGGGAGGCGGGGGCGATCTCGGTGGCGAGCGTGTCGCGGTAGGCGGCGACGGCGGGCCGGACGACCTCGTCGATCAGCCGGTCACGTTCGGCGGCGAACCCGTTGTCCTCGGCCGGCGCGGGCTTGCGCAGCGGGTCACCGTCGGCGTTGGCCAGGTAGCGGTCGAGGTGCGCGACGGCACCTTCGACCAGGTGCCGGACCGGCCGCCGGCCCGCGGCGACGCCGTCGCGGTGGCGCTGGGCGATCTGCGCGAACGCCTCCGGCAGCTTCCTGAGCCGGGCGAGATAGCCGTCAGCCCGGGTGGCGTCGGTCAGCCCGACCATCGGCAGCTGGACCAGCAGCGCCGCGGCCGGTGCGGTCCAGGTGTCGGTGATCGCATACTCGGTGGAGCGCAGGTCCACGGTGTCCACGATGGACTGCGCCTGCTGCAGGACGACGCCGAGGGTGAGCTGGTCGTCGTCGCTGAGACCGGCGGGGTCCAGCGCCCGGGCACGGGCGGCGATCGCGAGCGCGCGGTCCCTGATCGCGGCGTCGCCGGCCTCGCTGTAGTCGCGCATCTGGTCGTCGCGGCCGGGGATGCCGAGCAGGGAGGCGCCGATGGGGAACACGTCGAGCATCACGTCGAGCAGGTCTTCAGCGAGCTGGTTGGCAGTGGACATGTCGTCTCCCTGTCGCCGCGCATCGATCGGTGCGCCGATGCTACTGGGTGCGCGGCCAAGGGGGCACCGTCCGTAGCGCATCGGCTCCGTTGAGCACGGTGTCCCGACCGGTGCTCGCCGGCCGGTAGCATGCCGCGACGGGTGTAGCGCAGAGGTCGTCGCGGCGGGACTGCAATTCCTGAGGACGCCGGTTCGAATCCGGCCGCCCGTCATCGTCCTGTCGTCGCGTGTCCGGGAGACGCTGATGGCGCTGTCCGAGCCGGTGCTGCGCAGGTATGACCTTCCGGCCGAGGCCGTGCGGGCCGCCACCCGACGCCGGCTCGCGGGCGACTGGCAGGGCGCGTGCGCGGCGGCCGGCGTCGAGGTCGACGCGTCGGTGCTCGCGGCGGAGCCCCGGATGCTGGACGACCTGCGGCACCTGGCGCCGGACCTGCTCCGCTGGCATCTGCTCGACGGTGGCCTGGAGTGTGCGCGCGGCGTCCAGTTGCCGCTGCTGCTGGCGCAGTACCCCAGGGGACTGGCGCTCGTCGTGCATCCCCGCTTCGAGACGTACGGGCCGCACCGGCTGCGACTGTCGACGGACACCGCCTGGGTGCGTAGCCGGTGGGACAGCAGCCGGCACCTGTGGGACGCGCGCCACGCCACGCGGCTGCTGCACCGGCTGGGCGGCGGCGACCGCGCACCGGGCTTCCACCGCGACGGCCGCCGCCTGGACCGCGCGCACCTGCCGCAGACGGCGCCGCCGAGGCACGACCGTGCGGCGAGCGCGGAGTGGGAGCAACGGCTGCTCCTCGACGACCGCGTCGCCGGATGGCGGGCGGCCGGGGTCGAGATCGACCCGACCGTCACGGCGGCGTTCAACGCTGCCGGGGCGCTGCTGCCGTTCTTCTGGATGAGCCTGGTCGTGCCCGCCGCCTGGGACCTGCTCGGCGCCGGCGCGAGGTCGGGCACCGTCCTGGTGACCCGGCTGCCGCAGCCGCCGGACCAGGCGCTGACGCTCACGCTGCGCCGAGGCGCGGGCGCGGTGCTGCGGGTGGACAGGTGGCGCCGGGCGCAGCGCCTGCCGGCGGTGCCGGAGACCGCCTTGAACCTGCCGTGGTTCGTCGAGGCGCTGCGCCGCGGGTGGCTGCCCATCAGCGCCGTGCATCCGCTGGTACGCGCCGCGATGTTCCCGGACGCCCCGGACACTGCGTACGCCCCGGCGGCCGGTGTGCGGGTGCCCGAGCGCATCCACGTCCAGTGCGGCCACCGGCACTACGTGGGGTGGCGTGACGGCCGGTTGGAGGCGTTGAGCCACACCCCGGACGACGTGCGCCGCGAACGCGCCCTGCAGGCCCTGGGCGGCAGGTCGACCGGCTGCCTCGCCGTGCTGGACAACTGGTCGGCCCGGACCGGACCGTTGCCGCGGCAGATCCGGACGGTCGCCCGCCACATGCTGCTCGCGGCCGGCCACGGCGACGTCGCCGAGGTGCACCGGCTGCTGGACGCCGGGGTCGACCCTCGCGGTGTCCGCGGCGTGCAGCGCCGATCACTGCTGCACATGGCCCACCTCATCGGCGACGTCGACCTGATCCGGCGGCTGCGGGCGGCGGGCGTCGACCCCGCCGTGCCGGACGGCCACGGATACAGCGCCCTGCGGGTGGCGCAGACGACGGGCGCCTCCGCGGCGATCCTCGGCGCGCTGCGGTAGTCAGCAGCGCGCACCGCCAGACCGCCACGGCCCGGGTCCGCAGCCGGGTCTCGTCCGCGGCGCCGTCACCGAGCAGCAGTTCAGCGGCCCGGGTCCACCCGTCCTATGGCGGACGCGGCGGAGCGGACCCGCGGGTCCGGATCCGAGGACCGGAGCGCTTCGAGCCGGTCGCGGGCGTCGGGGTCGGCCAGCGCCCGCAGCGCCGCGGCCGCCTTGGCCCGCACCTTCGGTGCCGGGTCGTCGAGCAGGGCGCGGACGGCGGGCAGGTGGTCCCGGTCGGCTCGGCGGGCCACCGCGGCGGCCGCGTTCGCCCGCATGCCGGGGTCGTCGTGGGTGAGAGCGCCGGCGATCAGGTAGTGAGCGTCCCAGCCCGGCTGGTGGCCATGGATCCACACGTACGTGCGTTGCCGGAAGATGTCCCCACTGGGCCCGTACCACCGCTTCGCGTCGTCAGGGATCGCTGCGAGCGCGCGGCCGGCGGCACGCCAGACCGCAGGGTCCGGCGCGGTCAGGAACATGTGTCGCAGCGTCGGTCCCGCTGCCGGATCGCCGATGCGGCCCAGCGCCGCCGCCGCCCGGCCGGCGTGCGCGGTGTCGCACAGCCTGATCAACGCACCGACGTGCTGCCGGTCACCGGTGCGGGTCAGGACCTGCGCCGCCCGGTCACGGACCGCCGGGTCCGGATCGTCGCAGGCCGCGAGGGCGACGTCGGGCACCCGCGGGTCATCGATGTGCGCCAGCGCCCGGAGGCTGTGGTCGCGGACGTCAGGGTTCGCGTGCCCGGCCAGGTCGGTCAGCGTCGGCACGGCGTCGGGCGCACCGATCTTCCCGAGCGCCGCGATGGGGGCGATCGGCACCCACCGCGCCTCCCGCGCCATCCGGCACAGGGCGGGCACCGCCTCGACCGCGCGGAGCTCGCCGAGCGCGTGGGGCGCCGACTCCGCCCACGCCGGATCCGTGGTCTTCTCGATGATGAACGCGATGTGTCCGGCCCCGTGCTCGGTGAGCCAGCCCGGATCGTCCCGCCACGGTGGCTCGAGCGGATCGAGGAACCGGCCGTGCAGCGCCGCCTCGGCCGCAGGCCCGCCGATCGCCCGCAGCCGGTCCACCGCCGCGCGGCGGACCCGCGGCCGTGCAGCGCCGCCTCGGCCGCAGGCCCGCCGATCGCCCGCAGCCGGTCCACCGCCGCGCGGCGGACCCGCCGGTGCTCCGGCCCGGCAATGGCGGCGGCCGCCGCGAGCAGGCGGAGCTCCCGGTCGCCGGCCGGCCCGGTCACTTCGCCGACGCGGACGTCGTGGCGGGCCAGCCCCCGGATCGCGGCCACGGCCAGCCATCCCGTCTCCCGTTCGACGACGTCCAGCAGCCGGTCACGGTCCACCGGCTCGCCGCTCGCCACCTGGGCCTCCACGGCGACCAGCCGCTCCCAGGCGTCGCCCGAGTCCCACCACGCGACGGCCAGCCGCCGTGACGCCGTCTCCGGCCGGGTGGCGATGGCGAACACACCGCTGCGCACCGCACCGAGGCAGCATGCCCGGGCCCGCCCGGCTTTCGCCGTCTCGTACGCCGCGAGGAGTGCCGTCAACGCCTCGCCGGTACCGATCGCGCCGAGCCGTCGCGCGTAGTCGTCGAGGTGCCCGCCCCGGCCCGGCGGCTCAGGCAGCTCCGTCTCGACCTCGACCTCCGGCGGGCGCGCCAGGCCGAGCGCGGCGGCGAGCCGGATGTGCTGCTCCCGCCAGTACTCGTAGGCATGTTCCCCGGCGAGGTGGTCGTGCAGGTCCGTGAGCACCGCGTGCCGGATCGCCGCCGCGCCGGGCGTCCGCACGAGCCGCTCTGTGAAGCGCGCCCGGTCGTCCCACGGACGCCAGGACATGGACTCGACGAGGTGGACGGCGCGCGGCGGTACCCCCGCCCGGGCCAGATCCGCAGCGGACACGCCGCGTCCGGGCACGAGGTGCAGCCACGCCGCCTGACGGACGGCCGCATCGGCCCCGGCAAGGATCCGGTCCACGCGTTCGAGATGACCGAGCAGCAGCCCACCGCCCGCGAACAGCTGTCCCCGGTGCGCCCGCGCCGCGATCCGGCGTGCCTTGGCCAGTCCCATGCCTGTATCCAATACCACCGGTACCCCACACCTGCGCCCGCCGAAGACGCTGCCGGCCACGTGGGACAGCTACCAGTGCTGCAAGATACGGGGCAAGCACCGATTGGGAGGAGCCCCTGTGGGGATCGCAGCGCGTCTGATCGACATGGCCGAGGCCGCCCTGCTGACGGAGGCCGAGGTCGCGGCCGTCGAGGGGGTCGGCGACGACTTCGTCCGGGTCGAGCTCGTGGCGCCGGCGTTCCGGGACGCCAAGTGGGCGGCCGGGGCCAAGGTGCAGATCCGCCCGCCGGGGGGCGGCCGAGGGCTGCGCACGTTCACGCCCACGAGCTGGGACGTCGGCGAAGGGCGGACCAGCCTGCTCGCGTACCTGCACGGTGACGGGCCGGCGAGCGCCTGGTTCCGGCAAGTCCGGGGCGGCGAGCGGGTCAGGCTGATGGGGCCGCGCCGGTCGATCGATCCGCCGGCCGCCGGTGAGTCGGTCCTGTTCGTCGGCGACGCCACGAGCGTGGCGCTGGCCGGCGCGTTCGAGACCACGGGAGCCGCGCTCACGTGCCTGTTCGAGGCGGAGCGGCCGGCGGCGCTGGAGGGCCTGCGGCCGGGTGCCGAGGTCTGCGAGCCGGCCGCACTGCTCGACCGGCTGCGGGCCGCCGGGGCCGGCATGGCAGGCCCGTACCGACTGGTCGTGACGGGCAACGCGGCCACGGTCCACGCCGTCCGGCGGGAGATCCGCACGTGGTCCGCGCCGCCCGCCAAAGTGACCGGCAAGGCGTACTGGGCAGCAGGCCGCACCGGCCTCGACTGAGCGTCAGGCCGTGAAGGCCTTCACCTCCAGCAGCCCCACCGAGCTGGTGCCGTTGGACTGCAGCACCACGCGCAGCCGGGTGGTGCTCACGGCGGTGAACGTGACCGTGTTGTACGCGTTCGCGGTCACGGTGTAGGCGGACGCGCCCGGCACGTCGGCGTAGGCGCTGCCGGTCCAGTACTGCAGCTTCCAGCTCGACGGCAGGTCGATGCCCTGGTTGTCGTCGAAGAGGTACACCTGCGCCTTGTTGAGCTGGACGGCGCTCGGCCAGGTGAGCTCCGCCCACTGCTGGCCGCTGTTGGGCCAGGTGCCCCAGCGGCGGTTGACGGTGTCGTTGGACGACGGCGGGTCGATGCCGTCGTTGATGGCGGCGACCGACTCCCACGCCGAGGTGTAGGACGCCGACGGGGTCGCGGAGCCGGCCACGTTGACGCCGCCGGTCGGCGGGGGCGTGGTGGTGCCGCCGATGGCGAGGTCCGCGCTCGCGAACGCGCTGAACGACGGGTTCACGTCGGCCTCGCCGCCGGCGCCGTCACAGCGGCGGTCCGGGTTGAACGCCAGGTAGGTGCCCGACGAGCAGGCGATCGCGAACTCGGCGTCGCCGCCGACCACGATGCTGCCGGAGAGGTTGGCGCCGTTCTGGATGAGCGCGTTGTCCTTGACGACGGCGTTGCCGCCGACGGTGCCGCCGTTGACCCAGCCGAGGCCTTCGATGCGGGCGTTGCCGGTGACCGTGCCGGCGAAGACCGCCGCCTTCGGCCCGACGTAGGCGGTGGCGGCGACGCTGGCGTTGCCGGCGACCCAGCCGCCGCCGTTGCTGTGCCAGTGCCCGCCGTTGGTGGCGGCCGGCTTCACGTAGCCGGGCTCGAAGCCCGACGGCGCCGCGCCGGCGACGCGGAACTCGTACGGGAAGCGCCGCGCCTTGGGGTAGCCGTCGAGGAACGCGTAGTGCGGCACGGCGGACGGGGTGCCGGTGACGACGAGCCAGACCTCGCGCTCGCCGGCCTGCAGCTGGAAGTCGATCTGGCCGTCGGTGCCGGTCGTCAGCGGCGAATACCGCGGCGTGCCGTTGCGCACGGCGACGAGGCCGAAGGTCCAGCCGGTGGCGCCGGTCTCGGCGTGGCCCTTGAGCCGGACCTTGACGAGCCCGCCGTCGGTGGCCGCCACCAGCTTGATCTTGTTGAAGCCGTAGTCGGACGGGGCGACGCGGGCGTTGATGCGGTAGTGGCCGAGCGAGGCGTCGACCGCCTCGACGCTGCCGCCGTTGTAGGCGTTGTTGAGGAAGCCGGCGCCGTACACGCCGTTGATGAACGGCATCAGCGTCGACTTGTTGCCGAAGTCGTAGGTCACGGTGCGGGTCGCGTACTCGCCCACGCGCCGGTTCAGCTCGGTCTGGGTGATGCCGGTGATTCGCCGGTACGTCTCCAGTGGATGCTCGGTGTTGCGAGCCTCGTTCCAGATGCGGTTGAACATCGCGAGGCCGTCGCGGTCCTTGATGTACTGCATCAGCATCCAGTTGCCGTAGTGGTGGCGGCTGGAGCTGTAGTACAGGTTCTCCGAGCGCAGCCAGCGGCTCAGGTCGCCCGCGGCGGTGGTGGGCAGCGCCTGCATGGCCATGAACTCCGCGCTGGTCTCCCAGAAGGTGCCCGCGCTGGCGTCGGTGAAGCCGTACCCGGAGCGGCCCAGGAACGTGTAGTTCTGGAACACGTGCCCGAGCTCGTGCGCGAGGCCCCAGGAGCCGGGCAGCGCGGCCTTGGGGTCGATGTTGATGACGCCGACCTTGCCGTCGACGGAGCCGCCGGTCGCCCAGGCGTTGAGCTCGGTGCGGTTCCACGTGTTCGTGACGATCACGATGATCTTGTACTGGGCGAGCAGCCCCTGCTCCGGCGTGAACTGCATCGTGTTCACGTAGAACGAGTACAGGTTCTCCAGCTGGGTGATGATGCTGTTCGGGTCGAAGTTGTACGGCGAGGGCGCCGAGGCCGGGTTGGTGCCCGACTTCTCGCCCCACAGCAGGATGAAGTTCGTCGACTCCCGCGTGCGGTTCTGGGCCCACGGCACCTCGCCGGTCTGGGTCCAGCGGGCCGGGATGTAGAGCGACTTCGCGGCGGCGGCGGCCGGCCGGGTCTGCAGGGCGACGAGCACCCCTGCGATCACGACGAGCGCGACCAGCGGCGCCAGCCACAGCCGGCGCGATCGGAGATTGATGGTGGTCATGGCACCACACCCTGCCCCGAAAACCTTTTCGGGGCAACTGAAGTCTCCTTTTGCGTTTGCTTTTCGGACCCTTAAGCCGCACCCCGGCGGCAACGGGAAGGCCTCGGGACGCCAGAAGGACGCGTCCCGGGGCCCGAAACTTTCATCAGGCGTCCGCGGCCTCGACCTGCGCCATGACCGTCTTCAGGCGATCGTTTCGTCGTAGGAGGCACGGTGGGCGAGGACGTCGTCCATGTGGTGCTGTGCCCACAGTTTCAAGCCGCGGACGAGGCCGTACATCGACAGGCCCAGGTCCGTCAGCTCGTAGGAGACCGTGACCGGGACGGTCGGCGTCACGGTGCGGCTGATCAGGCCGTCGCGCTCCAGCGCGCGCAGCGTCTGGGTGAGCATCTTCTGGCTGACGCCGGCGAGCAGGCGGGACAGCTCCGAGTAGCGCATCGGGCGGGGGTCGCCGCCGCAGTCCGGGCCGCTGCCCAGGGCGGTCAGGATCAGCGCGACCCACTTGCCGGAGATCCGCTCGAGCAGCTTGTGGCTCGGGCACACCGCGAGGAAGGCGTCGTACTCCGCCTTGGTCTGTGCCCGCTGCTGCGCCGCCGTCGTCGTCGCCATCGGCCGTTCCTCCAACCACCGGGTGTGTTACGCACCTTGAGGTGCGTACTTCCCAATAGGAAGTTACCCCCTGAGAGTGGAGCGGCACCTGTCAGGCAGCAGAACAGAGGAGCACGCATGTCGTCCACTGCACTTCCCGGCGGCACCTGGACGCTGGGGGATCTGACCGTCAGCCGGTTCGGCTACGGCGCCATGCAGCTCGCCGGCCCGTGGGTCATGGGGCCGCCCGCCGACCGTGACGGCGCCGTCGCCGTCCTCCGCGCGGCAGTCGAGCTCGGCATCACCCACATCGACACCGCCGACGCGTACGGGCCCCGGATCACCAACCAGCTCATCCGGGAGGCCCTGCACCCCTACCCGGCGGACCTGCACATCGTGACCAAGGTCGGGGCGACCCGCGACGAGCAGGGCGGCTGGCCGCCGGCCAGGGACCCGCAGAGCCTGCGCCGGGCCGTCCACGACAACCTCGAGAGCCTCGGCCTCGACGCGCTCGACGTGGTCAACCTCCGGCTCGGCGACGCCGAGGGTCCCCGGCCCGGCTCGCTCGCCGAGGCCCTCGGGACGCTCGCCGAACTGCGGCAGCAGGGCCTGATCCGGCACCTCGGCGTGAGCAACGCGACCCCGGAGCAGGTCGAGCAGGCCCTGACGATCACCCCGATCGTGTGCGTGCAGAACCTGTACAACCTGGCCCACCGCCACGACGACGACCTGATCGACCGCCTGGCCGAGCGAGGCATCGCCTACGTGCCGTTCTTCCCGCTCGGTGGCTTCACCCCGCTGCAGTCCTCGGCGCTCTCCGGCGTCGCCGCGCGCCTGGGGACGACCCCGATGTCCGTCGCCCTGGCCTGGCTCCTGCACCGCTCGCCGAACATCCTGCTGATCCCCGGCACCTCGGCCACGGCCCACCTGCGCGAGAACGCCGCCGGTGCGGGGCTTCGGCTCTCCGGCGACGACCTGGCCGAGCTCGACGAGATCGGCCGCTGAGCTGCAACCGGATTGCACGCGGGCGTTGGACCGGCTCACCGAGAATGCCGGGGTACGTGCAACCCCATCGAGGAGACCGCCATGGTTCGAACGAAACGGCTCGCCGTTGCGGTGCTGGTCGCGTCGGCCGTCGCGGCCCTGTATGCCAGCGATCCGAAGCACGAGACCACCGGCGATCCGAATCCCACCGTGGCGCTGACCGCGTTGTCCATCGCATCCATGTATGCCATCGATCCGAAGCACGAGAACGACGATAATCCGAATCCCACCGTGGCGCTCCGCAACGGTGACCCGGGGGATCAGAGCGACCCCGGCCCCGACCCCGTCGGCTGAGGCCGCGCAAGGGGCGGGCCGTCAACCACGGCCCGCCCCGGGAGCGGGTGCTACAGGCTGACCGCGCGGCCGCCGAGGGTCACCACGAGGTGCCCGTCGGCGGCGAACGACCAGGCCAGGGCGCCGCTGTAGGTGGCGCAGCGGGAGCCGTTCGTGCCGGTCCAGAACTGGTTGCTGCTGTCGGCGTTGCCGACGGTCTTGTCGTTGGAGCCGCCGCTGCTGAACCGGCAGGAGGTGTTGCTGCGGTACGTGTGGGTGCCCGCGTCGAACGAGAAGTTGCGTTCGGCGTTGTCGATGGACAGGTTGCTGGAGATCGTCATCGAGCCGGGGTTGTTGTTGTACGTGAAGCCGTGGTGCCCGTTGCGGTAGGCGATGCTGCGCTGGACGACGTGGTTGACGCCGATGCCCTCGCCGCCGAGCTTGTAGCCGTTGCGGTCGCCGTTGGTGTTGACGGTGCCGTTGCTCAGGGTGCCGTTGTTGTAGGACAGCGAGTCCTGGATGGTGACCGCGCCGATCGGGCCGGTGTCGGTCTTGGTGTAGAGGTCCCAGCCGTCGTCGATGTTGTTGTGCGAAACCGTGTAGCGGAACACGTTGCCGGGGCCGCTGGTCAGCTTGGCGGCGAAGCCGTCCGCGTCCTCGCCGTCGGAGTCGGCGTTGTCGTGCGACTCCGAGGAGAGGATGAGGTTGTTGGCCGGCCACTGGGACTGCGGGGTGTCGGAGGCGGCGCGGGAGATCTGCAGGCCGCTGTCGCGGTTGAAGCGGGTCACGACCCGCTCGATGGTGTTGTTGCTGCCGCCGACGAAGATGCCGTTGTCGCCGGCCCGCTCCACGACGATGCCGGTGATGTGCCAGTAGTTGCCGTTCACCGCGAGCCCGCGGTTCGCCGGGTCCTCGCTCTGCGCGGAGAAGTTCAGCACCGGGGTCTCGCCGGGGTACGCGGTGATCCGCTTCGGCGCGCCCGACGTGCCGTTGTTGCCGACCGCGATGGTGACGGTCGAGGACAGGTTGTAGGTGCCGCCGCGCATGGTGATCGTGCCGCCGGCGGTGACCCTGGTGATCGCCGACGCGAGCGTCGTCGGGCTGGCCTGCGTGCCCGGGTTGCCCGCGCTGCCGTTCGGCGCCACGTACAGCGCGGACGACGGCGGCTGGGACTGCGACGGCGAGCTCGAAGGCGAGCCCGAGGGCGACCGGGACGGTGTCGGTGACACGGTCGCCGTCGGCGTCGGGGTGGTCCCGCCGGTGGTGACGGTGACGTTGTCGAAGCTGGCGCTGGAGTACGCCGTCTGCAGGCCGATGCGGCCCTTCGCGATCGACGCGTCGCTCGCGGAGGCGACCTGGGTGCCGTCGACGGAGCCGCTGATGGCGCCGCCGTTGACGGTGATGGCCAGGGTGTACCAGGTGCCGGTGGACACGGTCCGGGAGACGCTGCCGAGCACCGTCACGGAGCCGCTGTTGACCGCCTGCAGCTGCACCTGGTTGCCGGGCAGCAGCGCGAGCCGGTAGAACGTGGTGGCCCCGGTCGAGCGGGCGAGCAGGCCGACGAAGCCGCCCGAGCCCAGCGACAGCGGCTTCACCGCGGCCTGCACCGTGTAGTTGGTCCAGCCGCTGTCGCCGGCGAAGTCGCGGGCGTTCTCGCTGCCGGCGTTGGACTGCTGCAGCACCTTGCTGCCGTCGGTGACGACGCTCCAGGAGCCGCCGGACTTGGACCAGCCGCTGGTGGAGCCGTCCTCGAACGTCGCGCTGAACGCCGTGTCGGCGAACGCGACCTGCGCGGCCAGCGCGACACCGGTGACCGCGGCCACCGCCGCGGACGCGGCCAGCCACCGGCGCGCCCGCGGCCGGGTTCGGACTTGTGCACTCATGGTTCCTCCGGAAAGACAGACGCGCACGCGCGACGGGCGTGCGGCAGTGCGATCGGCGGCGCTTCCGGGGCGGCGGGAGCGGGGCGGATCCACATCGACGCTCGTCACCGTAAGGCAAGCGCTTTCCTGGAGACAAGGCGTGACGTGTGCAGGTTTGTTGCAGGATGTACCGGCAGCGTCCGGCTCGGCCGGGCGGGTCGCGGAACCTCCGACACGGCCCCGATTCACCGCCGAACGGGGCAGCGGGCGTGATCCGTTCGCACGATCGCGGGCGGATTCGGTGCTTCCTAGGCTGCGGGGGTGCCGGACACCGCCCTCGGAATCGACTACGGGACCTCCAGCACGGTCGCCGTCGTCCGCCACACCGACGGCCGGATCCGGCCGCTGCTGTTCGACTCGTCGCCGCTGCTGCCGTCCGCCGTGTTCGCCAACAGCGCCGGGCGGCTGCTCGTCGGGCGGGACGCGGAGAACTCCGCGCGGCTCGACCCGGCCCGCTACGAGCCGCACCCCAAGCGGCGCATCGACGAGCTCGACGTGCTGCTCGGCGACCGCGGCGTGCCGGTGCCCGAGCTGATCTCGGCCGTGCTCACCCGGGTCCGCGCCGAGGCCCTGCGGACCCTCGGCGGCCCACCGGCGACGATCACGATGACGTGCCCCGCGACCTGGGGCGCCGCCCGCCGCCAGGTGCTCCTGGACGCCGCCGCGCTCGCCGGGCTCCCGGTGCCGGCGCTGGTGGCCGAGCCCGTCGCCGCCGCCACCTACTTCGCCTCCGTCCTCGGCCACGCCGTGGCGCCGGGGCAGTGCGTCGTCGTGTACGACCTGGGCGCCGGCACGTTCGACGCGAGCGTCGTGCAGCGCACCGCCGACGGCTTCCGCGACCTGTCCTGCCGCGGCCTGGACGACGTCGGCGGCATCGACCTCGACGCGCTCGTCGTCGCCCACGCGCGCACGGTCGTCGCGGCCCGCGCGCCCGAGCTGTGGCAGCGGCTGGAGGCGCCGTCGTCGGCCGCGGACCTGCGCCACACGACGATGCTGTGGACCGACGCGAAGCACCTGCGTGAGGCGCTGTCGCGGGAGTCGTCCGCCAGCCTGTTCATCCCCGCGGCGGACGAGGAGGTGCTGCTGACCCGGCAGCAGTTCGAGACGGCTGCCGAGCCGCTGCTGCGCCGCACCGTCGACCTGGCCCTGACGACGCTGAAGGAGGCCCGCGTGCGGCCCGAGGCGGTCGCGGGCTGGTTCCTCGTCGGCGGCGGCACCCGTACCCCGCTGATCGCGACGATGCTGCACCGGGCGACCAGGGTGGCGCCGACGGTCCTGGAGGAGCCGCAGCTGGTGGTGGCCGAGGGCGCCCTGCATCTGGCGAGCCTGACCGCGACAGCCCCACCCGCGACCTTCGCGGCGCCCTCAGTCGCGGCCGCGCCTGTCTCCGCCGCGCCCGCGACCTTCGCAGCACCCCCAGTCGCAGCCGCGCCCGTCTCCGCGTCACCCATCTCCGCGTCACCCATCTCCGCGCCCCCTGTCTCCGCGCCCCCTGTCTCCGCGCCGCCGATGCAGGGCACCGTCCCACCCCCGGCGCCGGTCGTCACCGCCGCCACCGCGGGGCCGGTCGACGAGCCGTCCTGGCCACCGTCGGCTCCCATCGCCGCGCCCGTACCCCCAGCGCCCGCACCCCGGCCCGTACCCGCGGCGCCCGGACCCGTGGCCGGGGTCGGGACCGGGACACGCGAGCTGTTCGGACTCGTGGCCGCCGGTTTCGCCGTGCTGGTCCTGCTCGTGGGCTACCTGGAGGCCAGCGGCAACGGGTTCTGGCTCATCGGCGGCGGCCTGCTCACCGCCGGCCTGCTGTGGCGCGGCTGGCGTCTGCGTCACCCCGGCCCCCGCGGCGCCGACTGGCTGGCGATCTCGGCAGCGGCGGCCGGCGCCCTCATGCTCGTCGTGTACACCTTCATACGCATCTCGGGGATGATCTGATGGCTGCCGGACTGTCGTCCTACGTGGTGGCGTCCGCGGCCGCCGCCGTCGCCGCCACGGGCGCCGTCATCGCGTGGGCGGCGACCACCGCCCGGCCCGCGCCCGCGGACCCACCGGTGACCCTGCCGAAGCTGCCGAATCGGCCCGCCGAGATCCGCGGCCTGGCCGCGGCCCTGATCGCCGCGGTGGTGGTGTTCGCCGTGCCACCGAGCAACCAGGTGGAGTCCGTCCAGGAGGTGTCCGCCGTCCTGCTGCTCGCCGCCGCCGCACTCCGCTGGTATCGCTTGACCCGGCCCGGACCTGCCGTGCTCGACCGCCTGACCCAGGTCCTCGCCCTGGTGCCGGCCTGCGGCCTGTTCGGCGGCGCGTGCGTCGTGGCCCTGTACGACGGCCTGGACGAACTCGACTGGTGGGGCCCGTGGCTCGGCAGCCTCGTCCTCGGCGGCGCGCTCGCACTGACGGCGGGCCTGTCCTGGCGGCAGCAGCCACAGCCGGAGTAGCGGCGGCCCGGGGACGGCGTCGCGGGTCGAGGCCGAGTACGGTACCCGCCGTGAGGTGACAGTCCGTTGTCGGACATCTGGGCGCGGGTCGGACCACTCACGGCGACGGAAAGGCGCGCATTCTGGTGTTCGCCGACCCCGAGGCGGTCCTGCGCAACCGCCGTCCGCGCTGCAACGCCGACGTGTCCGGGGCGGTTGTCCTGCAGATGGCGGCGACCGATGCCGACTGTGACGGCATCTTGGTCACCAGTGCCACCGAGCAAGTCAGGCTTGTCATCAGCAGGTCCACGGCGCGGTCCCTGGTCGCCTCGGCCGGCAAGGCCAAGCCGTGCAGACGGTGGTGGAACCGCAGGTAGCGGCATGAGCTTGACCGGTGTGGCCGCCGCCGCGCACAGAGGCGCAGCACGCGGCGCCGGCCCGGATCATCAGTGTCCGCGACGCGACGACCGCGCCGGTCAGGTTCGCCGCCCGGCAGCGGGTCCTGCCGCGGCAGTGACAGCGGCGGGCCGGCCGCAAGCCGCCCCGCTATTCGGTAGGCGTCGCCAGGGCGAGCCACTGCCTGGCCGCGGTCCGCCGTTCGTCGGTCCACCCACTCTTCGCCAGCCGGTCCTCCGCGGAGCGCCGCAACGCCGCAGCGGTCCACGGACGCGGCACGACCAGCACGCTGGAGACGAACTGGTACCAGCCAGAGGCGAGCAGGAGCGCCCCGTCCTTGGAGTGCATGACGAACGCCGGCGTGCGGGCCCCGTGCCCGAGGACGAACTCCTCCACGCCACGGCCGAACACGTCCCACTCGGGCGCGAGCCGGACCTCGAACCACTGTGGATCCTCGAAGTCTCCGGGCCCGGTCGGGACCGACAGCAGGAACGTCTCGTCCGCGTCGAACAGGCCGAACTCGCGCGCCATCGAGTACCACGCCTCGTTGCCGCGGACCACGTAGTCGGGATCGTCGTTGTCCACAGTCCGGTCGACCCGGCCGGCCGCCTCATCGCAGCCGAACACCTCCCACGCGACGTCCGGCGGCGTCACAGTGGCGTCGGACAACGGCCACGGACGGAGCACCTGGACGCCGGCATGTGCCAGCCGGGTTACCCGGCGCTCCGGTCCGTCGGCCTGTGTCAACTGCATTTCAGCTTGATCCCCGGTGCTAGTGCGGACTCAGGAGCAACGTGCTCATCATCCCCGCCTACGGCGACGGCGGCACGTTCGACCCGGTCGAACGGATCAAGGTGCTGTCGCCCAAGGTCGACGGCACCGACGGCAACCAGGTCGTCGACCAGATCGCCGCCTCGCCGCTGCAGGTCTGGCTCCTGCCGGAGTAGCGGTGAGAGATCGGTGCGGCCGGGCCGGCGACGGTCCGGCCGCACCACCGTCAGGCCGCACCGGCTGTCAGGGCGCCGGCGAGAACGGGCGGACGCCGACCCGCTCCGTCTCGTTGATGACGTCCCACAGGATGCGTGGAGCCTTCGTGCCCTGGACGGTCCTGACCGTCTTGCGGTAACCGCCGCGGTAGGACACCGTCACCCGGTAGCTGTAGCGGTCGCAGCAGGGGTTCTGCGGCTGGTACGAGTTGCGCAGCCATCGGAACTGCCAGCTCCCGGCCGTCCGCAGCACCGGCCGGCCGCCGACCGTCGTGCGGTCCACGACGAACGAGTCCTTCTGTCCGGCGAAGCCACCCGACCGGTCCAGCACGATCTTGGTGGCGGAGCCGAACGGCACCGGTGAAGCCGCGGCGGGCGCGGCCGGTGCGAGCGCCGCGACCCCGCAGGCCGCGACCAGCGTCACGATGGTGTTGCGGGCGATGCGTCCCATGGTGTCTCCCCCGTGTCCGGCGTCGCCGTCGACGCCTCCTCCCCCCGAGGACACCACGGACCGCTCGGCGACCACGCCCTAAATGCCGGAAATAGGCCTTACGTGCCGCGCGCCTGGCCGCACGGCCGACCCGTAGGTGGTCCGGATCCGGGGGTGGCCCGGGGCGCTCCCCGATGCCCGGACCCCCTCCCGGACGCGACAGTTGAACGGTCTAACACGAGCGAAGGAGAAACGAGATGGAGACCGTTCACGGCACGATGCGCCAGCACGACCTGGTGCGGCCGGTGCAGGGGCGGGTGCTCGGCGGCGTCTGCGCCGGGCTGGGGCGGCGCTTCGGCATCGACCCGTGGCCGGCGCGGCTGCTGTTCGCGCTGATCCTGCTGGCGATTCCCGGCACGCAGATCCTCGCCTACCCGATCCTGTGGATCCTCATGCCGGCCGAGACCGCACCGAAGCCCGCCGAGCCGAAGCTCGCCGAGCCGGAGCCGACCCTGACGAGCGTCTGACCGCCGCTACCGCCGCGCCGCCGCCATCGCCATCGCCGCGCCGGAGCCGGTCAGGTCGCCGGGCCCGTGGGCCACGGCTCGCCCGTGGTCGCGTCGAAGCGGCGGATCGTCTCCTCGCCGGCGACGAACAGCGCGGCGCGGCCGTCCACGTCGAGCGCGCAGACCGCCTCGAGGCACTCGTCGCCGAAGGACACCGGGGCGGCGACCGGCTCGAAGGTGACGGCGTCGAAGCGCCACAGGTTGCCGCCCTCGACCACGGCCAGGACCAGACCGGGCGCCAGGCACACGGAGGCGCCCTCCTCGAAGGCCCGGAAGTCGCCGACCAGGTCGCCACTCACCGGGTCCACGCGCCGGATCGACTGGTCGATGCTGGAGGTCGCGAGCAGGGTGCGCCCGCCGGTCTCGAACGGCACGATCGCGAAGTACTGCCCCAGGTGCGCGGACACCGGCGGGCCCACCGGCGTGCCGGTGACGGCGTCCCAGCGCCACAGGCGGCCGGTGTCCTCGCCGCACGCGAGGTGGGTCCGGCCGCCGGCGGTGTAGACGGCGATCCGGTGGATGCCGCCCTCGTGCACCAGCGGCGGGGCGACCTCGGCGCCGGAGGCGGCGTCGAACCGCCGGACCGCTCCATCGGAGTCGCCGAGCACGAGGACCGTGCGGCCGTCGTGGACGTACGACGTCACCGCGCAGACCCACGGTGCCTTCAGGTCGCCGGGCCGGGCCAGCCGGAGCTCGGGCGCGGCGGGCGCCGGGTGCGGCAGCCGCCACTGCCGGACGACCTCACCGTCGAGGGCGGTCACGAGCACCAGCCCGTCGCGGTCCGGACGGACATGCGACGTGATGAAGCCGCCCATGGCGTGCCACCCGCCGACTCCCGCCGCCCCGATCGTCACGCCGGTCGCCGCGTCGTACACCGTGATCTGGCGGCCCGGGTGCCCCCGGCCCACCCGGACGAGCACGGGGCGGCCGTAGGCGACGGCACCGAACAGCCCGTCCTGAGCGTCGCCCCAGCACCCGTCACGGACGGCGAACGGCGGGCCGAGCGGATCGCGCACGGACTCACTCCCAGCGGTCGGCGGCCGGAGCCCCGGCGCCCGCGACGGTATCAACGGCCGACGGCGGCGGTCACCCGGCCGCAGGTGCGCGCAGCGGGGCCAGGGCACCCGTCCAGCGGACCAGCTCGTCGAGCATCGTGACGGCGCCGGCCTCCATGGTCTCGTTGGGGCGCAGCGTGCCGTCCTCGTCCACGAACTGGGCGACGAACGGGATGTGCACGCCCTCGGGGATCGGCATCATCTTCAGGACGGTCAGCACCGGCTTCAGCGACTGCACGGCGCGGGCGCCGGCCGCGACGCCGCCGTAGCTGACCAGGCCGACAGGCTTGTGGGCCCACTCCTGGGAGAGGAAGTCGAGGGCGTTCTTCAGCGGCGCGGTGTAGCCGTGGTTGTACTCGGGCATGACGATCACGAAGGCGTCGCCCCGGTCGACGGTCGCGCTCCAGTCGAGGGTGTGCTGGTGCTCGTAGCGGCGCAGCCGCGGGTGGTTGGGCTCGTCCATCAGCGGCAGGTTCCGCTCGGCGAGGTCGACGAGCTCCACCTGTGCGAAGCCGCCGTGCTTGACCGCCGCGGCGTGGATCCACTCGGCGACCGGCAGGCCGACCCGCCCCGGGCGGGTGCTGGCGATGATGATCTGCAGGGTTTGCACGGTTCTCCCTCGTTCAATTGCTGACGTGTCAACAAATGTAGCCGGGTTTTGCTGACGTGTCAGCATCCATCGGTACGATGTGACGCATGACCGAACCGCGGTGGCTGGACCGGGACGAGGAGCGCATGTGGCTGGCGTTCCTGCGGATGCGCCGGACGCTCGACGTGGCGATCGACGGGCAGCTCGCCGAGGCGGGCCTGTCGGCCGCCGACTACGACGTGCTCGCGCCGCTGTCCGAGAGCGACGGGCAGGTGCTGCGCGTGCGGGACCTGGCCGCGGGCATCGGCTGGGACCGCAGCCGGATCGCCCACCACCTGCGGCGGATGGAGCAGCGCGGGCTCGTCGCACGGTCCGGGTGCCGCACCGACGGGCGCGGCACGATGGTCAGGCTCACCGAGCAGGGACGCGCGATGATCACCGCCGCCGCGCCCGGGCACGTGGCGACGGTCCGCCGCGTCCTGCTCGACCAGCTGGACCCCGACGACCTCGTCCGGCTCACCGCGATCGCCGAGCGGGTGGTCAAGGTCGCCGGCTCGGCCGGCACCGCCCGCACCGGCGGCCCCACCTGAGCCGCACCCTGCCCTGACACCGGGCCGGACCTGCTCAGGTCGGCCGCTCCCACGCCGATGACGTCATAGTGGGAGTCGGCGTGCTGGGGCGGCTCGGTGAGCAGGCGCGGTTGCGGCTGCTCGCCCAGGCGTTCGAGCGCGACATGGCGGCGAAGGCGGTCGCCGCGCTCGTCGAGGGGGCGCTGGGCGACCTCGTCGAGGTGAACGCCGCCCTGTGCGACCTCGTCGGAAACGGCCGCGACGAGCTGCTCGGACGGTCCTGCGCCGCACTGTTCGACGCCGCCGACCGGCCGCCGGTCGTGGCGGCGCTGGCGGCCCTGGCCCGGGACGAGCGGCGTGAGCTGGTGCTCGTCGGGCAGCTGCGCAGGCAGGACGGCGGGCTGGTGCCGGTCACGATCCGGGCCACGGTGATCCACGACGCGCTCGGCGGGGCGCACGTGGCCGCCGAGTTCGCCGCACGGACCACAGCGGCCACGGCACCGGCCACCGCGACCACGGCCCCCGGCGGTCACAGCGAGGCGCTGCTGGACGCGATCGTGTCCGCCACCCCCGACCTGTTGCTGGTGAGCACGCCCGAGGGGCAGGTGGTGCGGGCGAACGACTCGTGGGAGCGGCTGCTCGGCTGGACCGAGGCCGACCTGCGGGGCATGGACGTCACCACGCTGATCCACCCGGACGACGTCGCCTCGAGCGTGGCGGCGGCCCGGGCTGTCGCGGACGGCGGGGGGCCGGCCGCCGGGCTGCGCAACCGGTACCGGACCCGCGGCGGCGACTACCTGTGGCTGCAGTGGAACGGCGCCGCGCTGCCCGGCCAGAACCTCGTCGTCGGCATCGCCCGCGACGTGACCGCGGCCGTCGAGGCGCAGCGGCGCGCCGAGCGGGAGACGGCGAGGCTGCGCACGACGATCGCCGTGCAGCGCGAGGTGACCGCCGCCGCCGACGACCGGGCCGCGGTGCTGCGGCTGATGGCGGAGCGGACACTGCAGGTGATCCCGGGCGGCGACGCCGCCGTCGTCGCGCTGCTCGACGCCGACGGGGCGGCGTTGCAGGTCGCGGCCCGGACCGGCACGGCCGGCGCCGACGAGCCCCGGATCCCGGTGAACGGGTCGCTGTCCGGCCTGGCGATCCTGACCGGCTCGACGCAGCGCTGCGACGACACCCGCACCGACGAGCGGATCTCGGCCGCGGTGAGCGCGGCCGTCGGCGTCCGGGCGCTGATCGTGGCGCCGCTGCTCGGCGTCTCCGGCCCGCTCGGGGCGCTGCTGGTCAGCAGCCCGGCGCCGGAGGCGTTCAACGACGCCGACGAGCAGCAGCTGACCCTGCTCGCCGACGCCCTCGCCGGCGCGCTGCGCCACGCCGACGACGCGGCCCGCAACCAGGCGCTGCTGCGCGCGACGACCGCCGCGAACGCGCAACTGCAGGCGCAGCGCGGCGAGGCCCTCGCCGCCGTGGAGCGGCTCGAACACAGCGAGCGGCGCTTCGCCGACGTGTTCGACCACAGCCCGGTCGCGAAGGTCGTCGTCGGGCTGCGCGGCGCGGACCGGGGCCGGATCACCCTGGCCAACCCCGCATTCGCGCGACTGCTCGGGTACAGCGCCGGCGAGGCCGCCGCGCTGACCGTCACCGACCTGCTCGCCGAGCCGTCCGCGGCCCTCGAACAGGCGCTGACCGCGCTCGCCGACGGCCGGGCGAGCCGCACCGTGCGCCAGTCGGTGCTGCGCCACCGCGACGGCCACCGGATCGAGGTCGCCACCCACACGTCGGTCATCACCGACGCCCGCGGACCGGCGGCCGCGGTGCTGCAGATGCTCGACGTCAGCGCCGAGCAGGCCGCCGCCCGCTCGACGGAGCGGGAGTTCCAGCGCCTGCGCGACACGCTGCTGGTGCAGCGGGAGGTGACCGCGGCCGCCGCCGACCGCGACAGCGCGATCCGGGTCGTCGCCGACCGCGCGGTGCAGCTGTTCCCGGCCGCGGACGGCGCGGTCGTCGAGCTCCTCGACGGCGACGCGCTGTACTACGCCGCCACCGCCGGCACGCTCAGCCGGTCGCTGGGCACCCGGGTGCCGGTCGTCGGCTCGCTCAGCGGCACCGTCCTGGCCACCGGCGCCCCAGCGGCCTGCGCCGACACCAGCGACGACCCGCGGGTCAACCGGGCCACCTGCGCCCGGCTCGGCATCGGCTCCATGCTCATCGCGCCGCTGCTCGCCGGCGACACCGTCATCGGCGCGCTGAAGGTCTCCGCGGTCCACCCCCGCGCCTTCGACGACACCGACGAGCAGCAGCTGGCACTGCTCGCCGACAGCCTCAGCTCGGCGCTGCGGCACGCCGACGACGCGGCGCACAGCGCCGAGCTGCTCGCCGAACGCACCCGGGCCCTCGCCGCGCTGGAGGTCAGCGAGACCCGGTTCAAGCTCGCGTTCGACAACTCGCCGCTCGGCGTCGTCCTGGCCAGCCTCGACCCCGGCCAGGTCGGCCGCTACCTGCACGCCAACGCGGCCATGGCCACCATCACCGGCTACAGCACCGCCGAGCTGATGACGATGACGTTCCGGGACCTGCAGCACCCCGACGACGTGGCCAGCACCGACGGGCTCACCGCCCAGCTGCTCTCCGGCGAGCGCGAGACGCTCATGGTCGAACGCCGGTACCGGCACAAGGACGGCCGCACCATCTGGGCCAACGTGCACGTCGCGATCGTCCGCGAGCACGGCATCCCGCGCTACCTGGTCAACCAGGTCGAGGACGTCACCCAGCGCCGGGCCGAGCTCGCCCAGCTGCACCGCCAGGCGACGCTGCTGCAGCTGATCCCCGCGGCCGTCATCGTCCGCGGCCTCGACGGGCACATCCTGTGGTGGAACCAGGGCGCGGAGGACCTCTACGGGTGGCCGCTCGCCGCCGCCACCGGCGAGGTCACCCACCAGCTGCTCGCGACCGGCTTCCCCGACGGCGGCACCGAGACCGGCCAGACCGCCGCCCTGCTGCGCGACGGCCGCTGGGAAGGCCAGCTCAAGCACGTCACCGCCGCCGGCCGCACCGCCATCGTGCTCAGCCGGCAGGTCCTGCAGCACGACGACCAGCCCGGGCTCGCCGGGACCGTCCTGGAGGTCAACACCGACGTCACCGCGGAACGCGCCGCCGAGGACGCCCTGGCGGCGAGCGAAGCCCGCTTCCGGGCCCAGTTCCACAACTCCGCCGTCGGTCAGATCGTCCGCAACCTCGACGGCAGCCTCGCCGAGGTCAACGCCGCCTACGCCGCGATGCTCGGCTACCCGCCCGAGCAGCTCCTCGGCACGAACAGCATGCACAGCATGCACCCCGCCGACCTGCCCGCCGTCGCGGCCCGCCTCGACGACCTGCTCGCCGGTCGCCGGGCCGCGTTCACCCTGGAAGGCCGGATCCGGCACGCCCGTGGCCACTGGGTCGACGTGGAGGCCAGCGTCACCCTGGTCCGCGACGCCCACGGCCGGCCGGACCACTTCATCGGCGTCGTCACCGACGTGACCCGGCGCCGCGCCGCCGAACGGGCCCGCGACGCCGCCGCCACCGAGCTCGCCGACCGCAACACCGAGCTGGAGGACGCCAACCGGCTCAAGCTCGACCTCATCGGCATGCTCGGGCACGAGATCGGCAACCCGCTCGCCGCGATCCTCGGCTACACCGAGATCTTCCTCGACGACTGGGCCGCCCTCGACGACGCCCGCAAGACGAAGATCATCACCGGGATCTCGCGGCAGGCGCACCGCCTCGACGACATCGTGCAGGAGGTCCTCACGATGGTGCGCATCGACGCCGGCGCCATCCACGCCCACCGCGAGCCGGTGCGGCTGCACGAGCAGATCCACACCGCGCTCACCGCCGCCGGCGCCGACGTCCCGATCCTCGGGCCCTCGGTCGACGCGCTGGTCAACCCCGGTCACCTCCAGCACATCCTCACCAACCTGATCTCCAACGCCGGCAAGTACGGCGGCGGCGCCATCGCCGTGCGCGTCGTCGACCCCGGCGACGGGCGCGTCCAGATCCGGGTCGAGGACGAGGGGCCGGGCGTGCCCGAGGAGTTCCGCGACCGGCTGTTTCAGCGGCTCGCCCGCGCCGACCGCGACGCCGGCCGGGTCAAGGGCACCGGCCTGGGCCTCTACATCGTGCACAGCCTCGTGCGCGCCAACGGCGGCGACGTCCACCACGAGCCCAACCCCGGCGGCGGGTCCGTGTTCGTCGTCACCCTCGAGGCGCCCGACCAGTGACATCCCTCAGGTCCCGGCGGCCGTGACCGATGTCGAGCCTGCACGAACCCGCGGACGATTGGTGAGCCCGATGACGCGCAGCACGACCCTCCCGGTTGCCGATGCCGCCGTCGTACGGCTGCTGCGCGACCGCGACGTGTCCCCGATCTACCAGCCGATCGTCGACCTCACCACCGGCGACGTCGTCGGGGTCGAGGCGCTCGCCCGCGGGCCCGCCGGCTCCGACCTGCACATGCCCGCGCAGCTGTTCGCGGCCGCCGCGGCGGCGGACCTGCTGCCGGAGATCGACCAGCTGTGCGCGACCCGCGCGCTGGGGCAGGCCCGCGACGCCGCCGCGGCCCCGCCGCTGGTGTTCATCAACGCCGAACCGGCGGTCCTGGACCGGCCGCTCACCCCGGAGCTCATCGCCGTCATCAACAGCGGCCTGCCGTTCAAGATCGTGCTGGAGTTCACCGAACGCGCCCTGACCCGGCAGCCCGCCCGGATGCTGCAGATCGCCGACGTGACCCGCTCCTGGGGCAACCGGGTCGCCCTGGACGACGTGGGCGTCGAGCCGGCGTCGCTGGCGTTCATGCCGCTCGTCGCGCCCGACGTCGTCAAGCTCGACATGAGCCTGCTGCGCTCCCCGCACCGGCCCGACACCGTGGACACGGCCGCCGCCGTCGCCGGCTACGCGCACCGGGTGGGCGCGACCGTCATCGCCGAGGGCATCGAGACCGAGGCGGACCGCGCGACCGCCGCCGCGCTCGGCGCCCACTGGGGACAGGGCTGGCTCTTCGGCCGTCCGGGACCGCTCGACGCGCTCGACGCCGGCAGGTTCGCCGGCGCCGTCGACCTCCACACCGCCGAACCGGCCGCCGGCGTGGTCCCGGTGACGCACACCGGTGGCGCCGACACGGTCGACGACCTGTGGCAGTCGCTGCTGCGCCGCGCGCGGCGCTGGCACACTCCCGCGTCGGTGCTGTGCGCCGGCCGCGACACGACCACCCTCACCCGCTGGGCGGCCGCCCTCGGCGGCGTGGACCTGGCCTTCCGCGGCGTCGCCGGCGCGCTGCCCGCAGCCGTGCCCGGTGTCCGCGTCTGCCGCCCCGACCTCGTCACCACCGACGACGACGCGCTCACCGCCGTCGCCGTCACCGCGCACAGCGCCGTCGTGCTGCGCGCCAGGCCCAGACCGGACGGCGCGTTCGGCATCACCTTCACCGACGACATGACCCTCGCGGTCCAGCTCGGCCGGGCGCTGCTCAACGCCTTCGTCTGACCCGGCCCCGGGCGCCGCTCAGCCCCTTGACGTGGTCCCGTCCGGCCCTGCCTCGGCCGGCACCTCGAACAGGTCGAGCAGCCCGGTGATCTCCAGGACCTGCCGCACGATCGTCGTCGGGCCGACGACGATCATCCGGCCGCCGCGATGCTGCACGTAGTCGCGGAAATTCAGCAGGCAGCGGATGCCCTGCGAGCCGAGCAGCCGCACCTCGCCGATGTCGACGGCTCTGTCGACACCGCCCGGTCCTCGTACACGCGCCGCAGCTCAGGGCAGGCGTAGGCGGAGCATGGTCCAGGAGACCGGCGGCAGGTCGACGCGGACGGTGTCGTCGTCGGCGGTCGCCGAGGGGTTCGGGTGGGGCAGGACCGACGTCGGGTCGTCGGGCGTCGCGGACCAGGTGTGGTCCGGGTTGGACAGGGTCAGCGCCTCCACGATCCGCAGGCGGGGGAAGCCTCGCGGGTGGAAGGTCAGGGCGACCGGCCGCGACACGGATCGGTTGACGGCGAACAGGACCAGGTCGCCCGTCGAAGGCTCGTATGTGGCGACGGCGTCGACGGCGGAGACCGGGCCGAAGCGGGTCGTGTCGTGGACCGGGGCGTCGATCGCGGCCCGCAGGACCTCACCGGCGGCGTGGCGGGCGGTCAGCGCGAAGGGGTGGAACGTCGTCTGCCGCCAGGACCGGCCGCCGGGCTCGGTCATGATCGGCGCGATGACGTTCACGAGCTGGGCGAGCGACGCCGCGTGGACGCGGTCGGTGTGGCGCAGCAGCGAGATCAGCAGGCTTCCGGCGACGACGGCGTCGGCGACGTTGTAGCGGTCCTCCAGCAGGGTCGGGGCGATCGGCCAGTCGTCGCCGGTCGGCGGGCGGGACTCGGCGCGGCCGGCGTACCAGACGTTCCACTCGTCGAACGAGACGTGGATGCGCCTGGTGGCCTTGCGGGCGGCGCGGACCGCGTCGGCGGTGGCGACGACCGAGTCGATGAAGTGGTCCATGTCGACGGCGGAGGCGAGGAACGAGGCGAGGTCGCCGTCCTCCTCGCAGTAGTAGGCGTGCGCGGAGACCAGGTCGACCACGTCGTAGGTCTCGGTGAGCACGACGCGTTCCCACTCGCCGAACGTGGGCATGCCGGAGCCTGACGACCCGCACGCGACCAGCTCCAGGTCGGGCTGGACCTGCCGCATGGCGCGCGCGGTCTCGGCGGCGAGCCGCCCGTACTCGTGGGCCGTCTTGTGCCCGGTCTGCCACGGGCCGTCCAGTTCGTTGCCCAGGCACCACATCCGGATGTCGTGGGGCTCCTCGGCGCCGTTCGCCCGCCGCCGGTCCGACCATGCCGTGCCGCCGCGGATGTTGCAGTACTCGAGGATGTCCAGCGCCCCCTGGATGCCCCGGGTGCCGAGGTTGACCGCCATCATCGGCTCGACGCCGGCCTTGCGCGCCCAGCGGACGAACTCGTCGACGCCGACGGTGTTCGGTTCGGTCGAGTGCCAGGCCAGGTCGAGCCGGGCCGGTCGCTGCGCCCGCGGGCCGATGCCGTCCTCCCACCGGTACCCGGACACGAAGTTCCCGCCCGGGTACCGGACGGTGCTGACGCCGAGCTCGCGGACCAGGTCGACGACGTCGCCGCGGAAGCCGTCCGCGTCGGCGGTCGGGTGCCCCGGGTCGTGCAGGCCGGTGTACACGCACCGGCCGAGGTGCTCGACGAACGAGCCGAACGTCCGCCGGCGCACCGGCCCGACGACGAAGGCACGGTCGACGGTGACGTTCGCGAGCAGCATGCGGACCTCCTCAGCAGAGGTGGCCGTGCGGGAAGCCGCACGGCCACCGTTCACCGGACGAAACTAGCTGAGACTGAACCGCTGGTTGGCCTGGCCGTTGCAGTCGTAGATCTGGACCTGCTGGCCGTTGCCGGTGCCCCAGACGTCGAGGCACCGTCCGGACTGCACGCTGGTGATGGTGCCGTTGCTGTTGATGTTCCACTGCTGGTTGGCCTGGCCGTTGCAGCTGTAGATCTGCACGGCCGACCCGTTGCCGGACCCGGCGGCGTCCAGGCACACGTTGCCGTACACGGTCAGCTGGCGGCTCGACGTGTACGTCCACTGCTGGTTGGTCTGGCCGTGGCAGTCGTACAGCTGCACGCGCGTGCCGTTGGTGCGGGAGGAGTTCGGCACGTCGATGCAGCGGCCGGACTGGGCGCCGACGATGCGCTTCGCGCCGGTGGGCGGCGGCGAGGACTGCCCGCCGGTGGGCGAGGAGGTGGGGCCGGTGGGCGAGGAGGTGGGGCCGGCGGCGTTGAGGGCGTTGAGGACCGAGGTGTAGGCGGCCTTCTTGTTGCCGCCGCCGTCGAACAGCAGCGGGCTCTCGTTGGACCGCCACGAGTCGCTGTCCCGCACGCCCCAGACGGTGATGCCGACGCAGCGGGGCACGTTCATGCAGGCCTGGGTCAGCCCGCCGTACTGCGACGTCGAGGAGTTCGTGACGTCGACCTCGGTCAGCGCCACGTCCACGCCGAGCGCGGCGAAGCTCGACAGCGTCGTCTGGAAGTTGCCCGGCAGCGAGCTACCGCCGGTGAAGTGGGTCTGCAGCCCGACACAGTCGATCGGCACGCCTCGGGACTTGAAGTCCTGGATCATCCGGTATACGCCCTGCGTCTTGCCGTACGACCAGTTCTCGATGTTGTAGTCGTTGTAGCACAGCTTCACCGACGGGTCCGCGTTCCTGGCGGTGCGGAACGCCACCTCGATCCAGTCGTTGCCGGTGGCCTGCAGGTTGGACTGGCGGCGGCTGCCGTCCTCGTTGAAGGCCTCGTTCACCACGTCCCAGTAGGCGAGCTTGCCCTTGTAGTGGCCCATCACCCCGTTGATGTGGTCGATCATCGCCTGCCGCAGGGTGGAGCCGCTGATCCCGCCCCACCAGCTCGGCTGCTGCGAGTGCCAGGCCAGGGTGTGACCCCGGACCTTCATCCCCCGCTGGGTCGCCCAGTTGTAGATCTGGTCGCCCGAGCTGAAGTTGAACACCCCCCGCTGCGGCTCCGTCGTGTCCGGCTTCATCTCGTTCTCGGCCGTGATCATGTTGAACTCACGGCCGGCGATCGTCGTGTACGTCGAGTCGCCCAGCCGACCGGCCGCGACCGCCGTGCCGAAATACCGGCCCGACTGCGCCGCCGCCGCACCCAGCGTGCTCGCCGCCGCGTCCGCCGCCGGCATCATCACCGCAGCCACCGCAGCCACCACGACGCCGACCACACCGGCGGTCAGCGCGATCAACGGCGGGCGCCGCCGTGGGCGTCGATGGGCGAAGTGATTTTCCGCCATCCTGAACTCCTTGCGTCACCAGGACGCCCAGACGTTTCGGCGGAAACGGCTGGACGTCGATTCGGGATTGATGTACGGCGATCATGTGCCGCCGCACCGATTCCGACAAGGTTTTTCGCAAAAACTCGATCAGCGCCGATGCGACCTGCGGAACCGGTGCGGCATAACACAAATTACGAAATCTGCAGGGACGCGTCGTCGAGATAGAAGTTGTCGGTGCCCGCGGTCGTTTCGACGTAGAAGGTGGCGCCGGTCAGCGTGCCGGTCCAGGAAACGGTCGCGGTGCCGGACAGCTGTGTCCAGCCGCCGGTGTTGACGGCGGTCGCCGGGGCCAGCTGCACGTAGCTGGTCGTGCCGCCGGCGGTGACGGCCAGCATGACCTTCGCGCTGGGCGTGCCGCTCGCGCTGCGGACCCAGGCGCTCGCCGTGTAGGTCCTGCCGTTGGCCAGCTTGCCGGTCACGTCCTGGGCGGCGCCGTTCCACGCGGCGGTCCGCCCGGTGACCAGCAGCGACTGGCTGCCGCCGTGCGCGGTGCCGCTCGCCGACAGCGTGCCGCTGCCGAACATGCTCCACCCCGACGTGCCGCTCTCGGCCGTGCCGTTGACGAGGAGGTTCCCGCCGCCGCTGCCGCCGCCTCCGGTGAACTGCCACCAGTTGACGTTGAACAGGTTGCCGCTGCCGCCGGCGAACTTCAGGTACAGGTCGTGGGTGCCGGTCGCGCCGCTCACCGGGCAGGTGACGCTGGTCCAGCTCTGCCAGCCGCCGGTGCCGGCGACGGTGCAGGTGCCGACGAGCGGGCCGTTGACGCCGTCGAGGTGCAGCTCGATGCGGCCGCCGCTGGTGGCGGAGGCGACCCTGGCGGTGAACGACGTGGCGCCGCCGCCGAACGCGACACCCTTGACCTTGATCGAGTCGTTGTTCTCGATCCAGCCGACGTTCATGCCGCCCTCGCTGGAGGGCTCGGTCTCCACGCCGGTCTCCCAGGCGATCGTCTCGGCCTCCTGCCGCACGTACGGGTCGAGCGTGCCGACCTGCGGCGCGCCGCCGCTGGTCATGGTGATCGTCGGGATGGTGCCGTCGGCGTTGTAGCTGAACCTCTCCACGGCCACGGAGCGGGTGTAGCCGCCACCGCCGGGCAGCGCGCCGTTGTGGTAGAAGAAGTACGACCCGCCGTTGAAGTCGACGACGCCGGCGTGGTTGGTGAAGCTGCCGCCCTGCGTGGGCATGACGGTGCCGCGGTATGTCCACGGCCCGGTCGGGCCGGGCGCGGTGGAGTAGCCGATGAACTCCGAGCAGCACTTGGCGGCGAACACGTTGTAGTAGAGGCCGTTGCGCTTGTAGACCCAGGGGCCTTCCTCGTACAGCGTGGGGCGGCTCGCGTTGCCGGTGCGGGTGCCGAACCCTGACGTGGTGAGCGGGATCTGGGTGACGCCGCCGGAGTAGGAGATCATGTCGGTGTTCAGCCGCACGTACCAGAGGTTGGGGTTGCCCCAGTACAGGTATGCCTGGCCGTTGTCGTCGATGAAGACGGTCGGGTCGATCTCGTTGTTCTCCACCAGCGGCCGGCCGATGGCATCGGTGAACGGTCCGGTGGGGCTGTTGGAGACGCCGACGCCGATGGCCATCCGGCCGGTCGCGCGGTTCGTCACCGGCACATACCAGTAGAACCTGCCGTTGCGGTTGACGACCTGCCCGGCCCACGCATTGGCGCTGGCCCAGCAGAAGGTCGCGAGGCTCATCGGCGAGCCGTGGTCGGTCCAGTTCACCATGTCGGCGGAGGAGTAGACCCGCCACTCCTTCATGGTGAAGTAGGTCGAGTTGTCCTCGTCGTGTCCGGTGTACAGGTAGACCCGGCCGTCGTACACGAGCGGTGCGGGGTCTGCGGTGTAGACGGTCTGCACGATCGGGTTGTCCGCCCGCGCCGGCGCTGTCGGGCCCGCCACCACGATGGCGGCGCCGATCAGCAGCAGCAGGCCGGCGAGTCGTCGCATCGTCATCCTCTCGTCCAGCGCTGGTTCGCCGCGGCGGTGCACGTCCAGAGCAGGACCACGGTGCCGTTGGCGGTGAGGTTGTGGTCGACGTCCAGGCACAGCCCGGATGCGGTGCCGCGGACGGTGCCGTCGGCGTTGAGGGTCCACTGCTGGTTCGTCCCGCCGTTGCAGTCCCACAGCTGCGCCTTGGCGCCGGCGGTCGCGTTCACGGGCGCGTCGAGGCACTTGCCGAGGGCCTGGATCGTCTGCCCGTCGACCGTCCAGCGCTGGTTGGTGCCGCCGTTGCAGTCCCAGATGACCGGCTGGGTGCCGTTGGCCGTGCTGCTGTTCGGCACGTCCAGGCACCGCCCGGACGCGGCGCTGACGAGCGTCGACCCGGCCGGCGGGGTGCTCGTCCCGCCGCCGGACACCCGGTACACGACGGTGCCGTGCGCGGGAACGGTCGCGCTGATGCCGCCGGTCGTGGTGCTCGTGGCGTTCGTCCACGCGTCGCGGAGCGTGAACGAACCGCCGGACTTGCCGGCCGCGGCGGCGGTGGTGCTGACCGTGGTGGCCGACCCGCCCTGGTTGAACAGCGCGACCGCGACGTCGCCGTTGGCGAGCCGCTTGGCCAGCACGCGCCGGGTGCCGTCGTTGGAGACCTGGGTCGCCTGCAGGCCGAGGCTGTCCTGGTTGATCGCGATCAGGTTCTGGTTCTTGAGGATCGTCGCGGTCGCGGCGCTCTGCGACCGGATGTCGTTGCCGGCGATGAGCGGCGACGCCAGCATCGCCCACAGCGCGAAGTGGCTGCGCATCTCGGTGTCGTTCATGCCGCCGCGGCCGACCTCGAGCATGTCGGGGTCGTTGAACCGGCCCGGCGCGGCGTACCCGGCCAGCGGCACGGTGACGTTGACGATGTTCTGGATGCCCATCGGGTAGCCGTTGGTCTGGCCCGAGTCCCAGGTGTTGGTGATGTCCTCGGTGGTGCGCCACAGGTTGGCCACGTCGCCCCAGTTGCGCTGTGGGCCGGTCTTCGCGTGGATGCTGTTCGGGTTGATGCTGTACACGATGGGCCGGCCGGTCGCGGCGAGCGCGTCCCGCATCTTCGCGAACGTCGTCACCTGCTCGCTGATCGAGCCGTTGGGCGAGCACCAGTCGTACTTGAGGTAGTCCACACCCCACGCGGCGAACTGCCGGGCGTCCTGCGCCTCGTGGCCCTGGCTGCCGGTCGCGCCGGGGTAGCTGCCGAAGTACTGCGCGCACGTCTTGTCCAGCGGCGCCTGGTAGATCCCGAACAGCAGGCCACGGGAGTGCAGGTAGTCGCCGAGGGCCTTCATCCCGTTCGGGAACCGGCTCGCGTTGGCCTGCAGGTTGCCCTGCGCGTCGCGGGTGGAGTTCATCCAGCAGTCGTCGACGACGACGTACTTGTAGCCGAGGTCCCGCATCCCGCTGCTGACGATCGCGTCGGCCATCTGCCGGATCAGCGCGTCGTTGATGTTGCAGCCGAACGTGTTCCAGCTGTTCCACCCCATCGGTGGGGTGCGGGCCACGCCGTTCTCGAGGGCCTGCGCGTCCGGGCCGCGCACGACGGCGGCGAGGATGCCCGCGGTCAGCACCGCCACCGCGGCCGCGAGCACACCGAAACGTCTCATGCTCATCTCCTTGTCCAGCGCTGGTTCGCCGCCGCGGTGCAGGTCCACAGCTGCACGGGGGTGTTGTTGGCGGTGGCGTTGCCGGCGACGTCGAGGCACAGCCCCGACTGCGCGTTGCTGATCGTGCCGTTGCTGTTGAGGTTCCAGCGCTGGTTCGTGCCGCCGTGGCAGTCCCACAGCTGGACCTTGCTGCCGGCGGTGGCACCGGTCGGCGAGTCGAGACACTTGCCGAGCGACTGCAGCGCCTGGCCGTTGAGCGTCCAGCGCTGGTTGGCCGCGCCGTTGCAGTCCCAGATGATCGGCTGGGTGCCGTTCGCCGAGTTGCTCCCCGGCACGTCGAGGCAGCGCCCGGAGGCGGCGCTCGCCAGCGCGTCGCCGGTGCCGCCGGTCGGGGTGCCCGGGCTGGTCGGGGTGCCCGGGTCGCCGATGCTGCCGGGGACGGCCCGCAGCGCGGTGTACCAGGCGGCGGCCATCTTGTCGTACCCGCCGGCGGTGGGGTGGACGCCGTCGATGAGGTCGCCGGTGGTGAGCGCGGCGTGCATGTCGACGAAGTGGACCCGCTTGCCGGCGTTGGCCTTGCCCTGCACCATGCCCGGGATGGTGGCGTTGAAGGTGCGGGCCGCCGACTCCTGCCCGCTGTTGCTCAGCGGGATGATGCTGGCGACGAACACGTCGGCGTTCGGCGCGGCGGCGGTGATGTGGTCGACGAGGGTCGAGAGCCGGCCGGGTGCGCCGCCCACGTTGAAGTTCTGCAGGATGTCGTTGGTGCCGATGTGCAGCAGGACGGTGCGCGGGGTCGTGGTGCGCAGCCAGCCGGTGATGTTGGCGTCGATCTGGTCGATCCGCCAGCCCGGGTGGCCTTCGTGGTCGTGGTCCCACAGCGACGCCGGCCCGTTGAACTGCGAGCCGACGAAGTCGTTGCGGTAGCCGCCGGCGGCGAGCCGCTGCCAGAGACCGATGCGGTAGCCGCCGGGGACCTGGGTGCCCTCGGTGATCGAGTCGCCGAGCGGCATGATCCGCACGCCGCCGTTGGACTCCGCCGAGGCGGGTGCGGTCAGGGCTGCGGCGCCCGCGGCGGTCAGTGCCGCGGTCAGGGCCGCGGCGATGAGCCAGTGTCGTGCCGTACGCATGGCGGTGCCTCCTGGAATAGGACGGCCGGCCGCCCGTGGAGGCGGCCGGCCGTGGGAACGGGCTAGCGCTGCAGGGTCAGCACGCCCGGGCGGTAGGGCAGCAGGCCGTAGTCGCCGCCGGAGCTCGGGGAGCGGCCCTGGTACAGCAGCTGCAGGTTGCACGGGTCGACGGTCTTCGTCTGGTCCGGGTTGCTGCGGACCAGGTCGCCGTGGCTGATGTCGTTGGTCCACGTGGCGCCGCTGTTGGCCTTGCCGGCGAAGGGGTTGCTCTCCGTCGCCGCCTGCGGGGTCCACGAGCCGCTCAGGCTGGAGGACGTGAACGACCGGAAGTAGCGGCCCTGGCTGCCGATCGCCTCGACGAGCATCAGGTACTGGTTCTGGCCCTGCACCTTGTACACCTCGACGCCCTCGAACAGGTTGTTCGTGGAGTCACTCATGATCTGGGTGTACGAGGAGCCGAAGCTGCCCGGGAAGTTGCCGATCGGCATGCTGGCCCGGTAGATCTTGCCGTTGTCACCGGCGAAGAACAGGTACATGTTCTGGCTGTCGCCGATGATCGTCTGGTCGATCGGGCCGGTGCCGGAGCCGGAGATGCTGCCGGAGAACAGCGTCTGCGGCGAGGACCAGCCGTTGGCGTTGGTCGGGTCGCTGGACGTGCGGTAGTTGAACGCCGCGCCGCCCCACTGGTAGGTGAGCACCCAGATGTTCTTCGGCGCGAAGTAGAACAGCGTCGGCGCGACCGCACCGAAGTTCATGCCGTTCTGCGCGGCGGAGCCCATGTCGGACCAGTTCGTGAACAGGCCGAAGTTCATCGACCCCCACGTCGACCCGGTGTCGTGCGTGGTGGCGTAGACCAGGTGCTTGCCGTTGTAGACGACGTTGGTGAAGTCCTTCAACGACACCCAGCCGGAGCGCGGGTTGGCGAGCGACCCCGTCGACGACCAGCGGTACGACGACGGCAGCGTGCAGCCGCCGCCGGTGTTGCCCGGCGTGGTGGGCGTGGTGCCGCCGACGCGGACGAGCTGCCACTGCTGGTTGTTGCCGCCCCAGTCGGCGTACTGCACGATGTTGCCGCCGTCGGCGGTCGAGGCGCCCTGCACCTCCAGGGCCTTGCCGGAGTTGCGGTTGATGAGCCGCACGTACCCGTCGGACGAGTCGGCGAGCCGCCACTGCTGGTTCGTGCCGTTGAGGTCCGACCACTGCACGACGGACCCGCCGTCGGCGGTGGAGAAGTTGTACACGTCGAGGACCTTCGACGACAGCTTCGACTTCAGCCGGTAGTAGCCGCCGCCGGAGTCGACGAACTGCCACTGCTGGTTGGAGGCGTCGCTGCGGGCCCACTGGGTGATCCGGGCACCGTCGTTGGTGGCGAAGTTGTACACGTCGATGGCCTTGCCGCTGTTGCGGTTGACCAGGACGTACGAGGCGCTGGTGTCGACGGTGGCGGCCGCGGCGGTCGTCATGTTGAGGACCACCACGCCGCCGCCGACGAGGGCCATGGCGGCCGCGGCGAGGCCGATGCGGCGTCGTGTTCGATAGGTGCTCATGTGCGGGGTGTGCTCCTTCTTCGACGGGGTGTCAGTTATGCGCGGACGAGCTGCCACTGCTGGTTGGTGCCGCCCCAGTCCGCGTACTGCACGACGTTGCCGCCGTCCGCGGTGGAGGCGCCCTGCACCTCGAGGGCCTTGCCGGAGTTGCGGTTGATCAGCCGGACGTAGCCGCTGCCGGAGTCGGCGAGCCGCCACTGCTGGTTGGTGCCGTTGAGGTCCGTCCACTGCACGACGGTCCCGCCGTCGGCGGTGGAGAAGTTGGAGACGTCGAGGACCTTCCCGGAGTGCTTGGAGCGGATCCGGTAGTAGCCGCCGCCGGAGTCGACGAACTGCCACTGCTGGTTGGCGCCGCCGGTCCGCGTCCATTGGGTGATCCGGCCGCCGTCGTTCGTGGCGAAGTCGTACACGTCGACGGCCTTGCCGCTGTTGCGGTTGACCAGCACGTACCAGGCGCTGGTGTCCACGCCCGTGGAGCCGGTCGGGCCGGGGTTCGTGCCGGCGTTGAGCGCGTTCAGGGTCGAGGTGTAGGCCGCCTTCTTCGCGCCGGAGGCCGTGAAGAGCAGCGGGTTCTCGCCGGTACGCCACGAGTCGCTGTCCCGGATGCCCCAGACGGTGATGCCCGTACACCTGGAGACGGCGAGACAGGAGCGCACGACCGTCGCGTAGTTGTTCGCCTGGTTGCCGCCGGCGATGTCCAGCTCGGTGATCTGCACGTCGACGCCGAGGTCGGCGAAGCGCTGCAGGTTGGCCTGGTAGTCGCCGGACACCGAGTTACCGAGGTGGGACTGGAAGCCGACGCAGTCGATCGGCACGCCGCGGGACTTGAAGTCCCGCACCATGTTGTAGATGCCGGTGCTCTTGGCGTTGATGCCGTCGGTGTTGTAGTCGTTGTAGCAGAGCTTCGCGCCCGGGTCGGCGGCCCGCGCGGTACGGAACGCGACCTCGATCCAGTCGTTGCCGGTGCGCTGCAGGTTGGAGTCGCGCCGGCCGCCGCTGCCGCCGTCGGCGAACGCCTCGTTGACCACGTCCCAGGCGAAGACCTTGCCCTTGTAGTGGGTGGCGACCTGGGTGATGTGGTTGACCATCGCGTTGCGCAGCGCGCTGCCGGACATGTTCTGCGCCCAGCCGGGCTGCTGGGCGTGCCACGTGAGGGTGTGCCCGCGAACCTTCTGCCCGTGGGCCTGGGCGTGCGCGACGATCTGGTCTCCGCCGGTCCAGCGGAACTGGCCCTGGTTGGGCTCGGTGGCGTCCCACTTCATCTCGTTCTCGGGCGTGATCGCGTTGAACTCGCGGTCGAGAATGCCGGCGTAGGTGCTGTCGCCGAGGCGGCCGGCGGCGACGGCGGCGCCGAAGTAACGGCCCTTCTCCGCGGCGGAGGTGCCGAGGGTGGTGCCGGCGTCGGCGGAGCCGCCCAGCAGCACCGCGGCGCCGCCGGCCAGCACGGTCGCCGCCACGAGCGGCAGGATCACGCGGAGTCTTCGGAATTTCATGGTGGAGTCCCTCTCGCTTACGGGGCGGTCATCTCGAAGCGCGTGACGGTGGCGGTGCCGCCGAGCGCCTTGGTGGCGTAGTTGAAGATCGCGTAGCGGTAGCCCATGAAGAACTGCCACGCGTTGTTGAGCGTCAGCGCGGTGCCCAGCGACGTGAAGTTGGTGCCGTCGGTGCTGTAGGAGAACCGGGCCTGCCGGCCGGAGCCGGGCCTGATGTCGGCGGTGACCCGCAACCAGATCCGCCCGCCGGAGACCGCGGCGCTCGCCGCTTCCGAGCCGGTGCTGCTGGTGCCCCAGCTGCTGTTCATGGCCAGACCGTTGACCATGGACACCCGGGTGGCGGTGCCGTCACGCCTGACGCCGATCCAGGCCGACGAGTCGCGCAGCATGGCCAGGCCGGCCCGGTCGCCGTCGGTGAGCGCGGAGTAGTCGAGCTCGATCGTGGCGGTCGACGTCGGCCCCTGGATGCGGTGGGTGAGGGTGTTGCGGGCCTGGTACAGGTCGCTGGTCACCGTCGCGGTCTGCAGCCGCAGACCGCTGCCGGTGGAGAACTTCGAGGTGTCGGGGTTGTGGTTCCACTCCCACTGCGGGCCGAGCGCCGTGCCGGTGAACGTGTCGGCACCGATCATCGGCTTGACGGTCTTCGTGGTGCTGATGTTCGGCCTCGGGTAGGAGGCGCCCCAGCCGCCGTTGACGGTCTGCACGCTCGGCCAGCCGTCCGCACTCCAGGTGATCGGGGCGAGGGCGGGGACGCGGCCGCCGGGGTAGGCGTCGACGAAGGACATGTAGTACCAGTCGCCGTTCTGCGTCTGAACCAGGCCGCCCTGGTGCGGGGTGCCGCCACCGGAGATCGGGCTCGGCATGTTGAGCAGCACCTGCCGCATCTCGTACGGACCCCAAGGGCTGCTGGACTTCAGGATGTACTGGCCGTTGGCCGGCCGGGTCACGAAGATGTAGTAGCTGCCGTTGCGCTTGTAGAAGCGCGAGCCTTCGAGGGTGCCGACGCTCGACGGCGTGGTGAACACCTGCTGGGTCCGGACCTGGCTGAGCCCGTCGGCGGACAGCTGGGCGACGCTGAGCGTGCTGTTGCCGTACGCGACGTACATGGTGTCGTTGTCGTCGACGAGCAGCCCGGCGTCGTAGTAGCAGTTGTTGATCTGCGACCGCTTCTGCCACGCGCCGTCCACCGCCGACGCTGTGTACACGTAGGTACGGTTGAACTCGACGCACCCGAGCCAGTAGTAGGTGCTGTTGGACTTGCGGTAGTTGAGCGTGGATGCCCAGATGCCCTTGACGTAGGCCCGTCCGCCGCTGAGGTCGTAGTTGCTGGAGCCGAAGTCCAGCCGGGGCACCGAGTGCCCGGCGTACTCCCAGTTGACGAGGTCGTAGGAGCGCAGGATCGGCGCGCCCGGCGAGTAGTGCATCGTCGACGCCGAGTAGTAGTAGGCGTCGCCGACCCGGATGATGTCGCCGTCGGCGAAGTCCTGCCAGACGACTGGGTTGTTGTACTGCCCGGACGGCGTGGTGGGGTTGGTGCCGCCGAGCTTCACGAGCTGCCACTGCTGGTTGTTGCCGCCCCAGTCGGCGTACTGCACGATGTTGCCGCCGTCGGCGGTCGAGGCGCCCTGCACCTCCAGGGCCTTGCCCGAGTTGCGGTTGATGAGCCGCACGTAACCGTCGGCGGAGTCGGCGAGCCGCCACTGCTGATTGGTGCCGTTGAGGTCCGACCACTGCACGACGGTCCCGCCGTCGGCGGTGGAGAAGTTCGAGACGTCGAGGACCTTGCCGGAGTGCTTGGAGCGGATCCGGTAGTAACCGCCGCCGGAGTCGACGAACTGCCACTGCTGGTTCGCGCCGTCGCCGCGGGTCCACTGCGTGATGCGCCCGCCGTCGGCGGTGGAGAAGTTGTAGACGTCCAGGGCCTTGCCGCTGTTGCGGTTGACCAGCACGTAGGAGGCGCTCGTGTCGACCGTGGCGGCCGATGCGGTGGTCATGTTCGTGACGGCGACCGCACCGCCGACCAGGGTCGCGACGAGCAGGGTGACGATGCCCGACGCCTTGTTACGGACCGCCATGCGGTGCTCCTCGAAATCGTGTTAGCGCTCACATCCAGACCGCGAGATTGCCAGACCGAATGCGAACATTCAAGAGGCCACGGACACGCGATGTCTTTCGTGACGTAACATCGCCGAAATTTTCATCCGTGAATTCCTGCGACGTTTCCGGCGGCCCGTGAATAACAACAAAGAAGCCGACGGATTTGTGTTATGCATGGCGGGAGCACATGGTCGCACCCGCCGGATGCTTGACGCGGCGGCCGGTTGTCGGTGACAGTCAACGACCATGCCGGGCGGTTGCACGGTGAATGCTGTGACTGCGATGTGACGATGCGAACCACCGACGTGAACGAAACGGACCTCGTGCTGGCGGCCCGGGCCGGTGACCGGCGGGCCGTCGACGGGCTCGTCACGGCCGGCCTGCCGCTGGTCTACACGATCGTCCGCCGCGCGCTGGACGGGCACGCCGACGTCGACGACGTCGTGCAGGACACCATGCTGCGGGCCGTGCGGCGGCTGCCGGCACTGCACCAGCCGGAGAGCTTCCGGGCCTGGCTGGCGGCGATCGCGGTCCATCAGGTGAGCACCCACCTGCACCGCCGCAGCACCGCCGCGCGGCGGATGGCCCCGCTGGACGAGGCGGCCGACGTGCCGGACGCGGGCGCCGAGGTCGAGGACGTCACCGGGCTGCGCCTGGAGCTGTCCGGCCAGCGCCGCCAGGTCAGGCGGGCCGCCCGGTGGCTCGACCCCGCCGACCGCGCGCTGCTGCCGCTGTGGTGGCTGGAGCATGCCGGCGTGCTCAGCCGCACCGAGCTGGCCGGGGCGCTGGGCGTCAGCGTCGCCCATGCCGCCGTCCGCGTCCAGCGCATGCGCCACCAGCTCGACCTGAGCCGCGAGATCGTGGCCGCGCTGGACGCCACGCCCAGGTGCCCAGACCTCGACGCGCTCGTCGCCGGCTGGGACGGCACGCCGGGCCCGCTGTGGCGCAAGCGCCTCGCCCGGCACGTGCGCACCTGCCGGGTCTGTGCTCCCGCCGCCGAGGGGCTGATCAGCGCGGACCGGCTGCTGCCCGGGTTCGCGCTGCTGCCGGTCCCGGCCACGCTCAGCTCGGGCCTGATCGGCAAGGCCACCCTCGGCGCGACCGTCCAGGCCGGGGTGTTCGGTCACCTCGCCCAGATCCTCGCGGCGCACCCCCTCGCCGCGACCGTGGCCGTCGCCGTTGCCGCCGGCGCCGCCGTCACCGTGGCCACCCTGCCCGCCGACCCACCGCCGTCCCAGGGGCTGCAGACAGCGACGACGACGGCGGTCCGGGTGCCGCCCGCCACGACCACCGCCACAACCACCGCCACCCCCGCCGGGCCGGCGTCGAAACCGCCGGCGACCACCGCCGCCACCGGCTCGCCGCCGGCACGCACCGCGACCCTGGCGCCCGGACGGACCGTGTCGATCGAGTCGGCCCACGAGCCCGGGCTGTTCGTCACGACCGTCGACGGCCTCGGCGTGCTCGCGGCGGTCCCGGCGGACGGCGACGCCGCGCAACGGCGCCGCGCGACGTTCACGGTGCTCGCCGGGCTGGCCGACCCGGCGTGCTTCACGTTCCGCGCCGACGACGGCCGGTTCCTGCGGCACGCGTCCTGGCGGTTCCAGCTCAGCCGGGACGAGGGCACGCCGCTGTTCCGCGGTGACGCCACGTTCTGCCCCCGCGCCGGTGCGACGGAGGGCACGGTCGTGCTGGACGCGCAGATCTACCCTGGCTGGTTCCTGCACCACCGCGGCGAGCAGCTCTGGGTCGACCAGGACGACGGCAGCGCCGCGTTCCGGGTCGAGTGCTCCTTCCGCATCCGGCCCGCTCTCTGAAGCGGTGCGGTCCGGTTGCTGATCGGTGAGCGTCGAACCGACCGGCGGACACCGGGTGGGCAGTTCGTGTCGGGTGGCCGGACAGTTCGTCGCCGCGCCCGGTGGAACCGCAACCGACGACGGTCATGGTTGGGGTCGAAGAGATCACCTCCAAGGACGGAGCTCCCAACCGTGAACATCGCCAAAAGACTGCGGGCCGCCGCGGCGGGCGCGCTGCTGGCGCCGGCCGCGGTCGCGCTCGCCGCGGGGCAGGCGCACGCGGTCGTCAAGGCCGCGGACACGGCCGCGTCGGCGACCACCCTGGCGCAGGTGCGGTCGGCCATCGGCGCCGACACCGGCACCGCGGCGACACTGACCGGCAAGGGCGTCGGCGTGGCCCTGATCGACACGGGTGTCGCGTCTGTGCCCGGGCTGCCCGCGGCGCAGGTCGTCAACGGCCCGGACCTGTCGTTCGAGTCGCAGGCCGCGAACCTGCGGTACCTGGACACCTACGGCCACGGCACGCACATGGCCGGCATCATCGTCGGCAACGACACCGCCACCGGCACCAAGGGCATCGCCCCCGGCGTCAAGCTGACCTCGCTGAAGATCGGCACGTCGACCGGTGCCGTCGACGTGTCGCAGATGATCGCCGCGATCGACTGGGTCGTGGCGCACCGCAACGACGACGCCGCCAACCCGATCAGGGTGCTGAACCTGTCCTACGGCTCGGGCGGCTCAGGGCAGTCGTGGACCGACCCGCTGCAGTTCGCGGTGGAGAAGGCGTGGCAGGCCGGCATCGTCGTGGTCGCCGCGGCCGGCAACAACGGCAACGCCGCCGGCACGCTCACCAACCCGGCCGTCGACGACTGGGTCCTCGCCGTCGGCGCCACCGCCACCAACGGCACCACCGCCACGACCGACGACACCCTGGCCACCTTCACCAACCTGGCCTCGACCACCACCGCCGGCGTCGCCGGTCAGGTGGACCTGCTCGCCCCGGGCACGTCGATCGCGTCGCTGCGCGTCCCCGGCTCCAACGTCGACAACCTCTACCCGTCGGCGCGGGTCGGCGAGACCCTGTTCAAGGGCAGCGGCACCTCGCAGGCCACCGCCGTCGTCACCGCGGCCGCCGCGCTGGTGCTGCAGGCGAAGCCGGCCGCCACCCCCAACCAGGTCAAGGACTGGCTGGTCAAGGGCGCCACCGCGCTCGGCACCGGCACGGCGAAGTCCCTCGGCCTGGCAACGCTCAACGTCAACGGCGCGCTCGCCCGCACCGGCACGACCGTCACCGCGCCGGCGCTGCAACTGTCCAGCGGCACCGGCTCGCTCCAGGGCTCGCGCGGCACCAGCAGCCTCACCCTCGACGGCGTGAAGCTCACCGGCGAGCGCACCATCTGGGGCTCGTTCAACGGCGCCCAGTGGGCCAAGTCGACCACGCCGTCGTGGTCCGGCGGCTCGTGGCTGGGCTACCAGATCGCCGGCAACGACTGGACCGGCACGTCCTGGGCGTCCCGGACGTGGGCGTCGGCGACGTGGGCCGCCGCGCCGTGGGCCGGCAGCGCCGCCGCCGGCTGGAGCGATCCCGCGTGGTCCGGCCGCACCTGGTCCGGCCGGACGTGGTCGGCGGGCACCTGGTCGGGCCGCACCTGGTCCAGCGACGGCTGGGCCGGCGGCACCTGGTCCTGACCAGTCCGTCGTGAAGGGGGCGGGCACGGCATTCGCCGGGCCCGCCCTTTCGTCAAGAGCTGCGCAGCCCGGCCTCCCGCAGCAGCCGCTCGCGCCGCTGCGCCGGGAGCCGGTCGACGTACACGGTGCCGTCGAGGTGGTCGCACTCGTGCTGCAGGCACCGGGCGAAGAACCCGGTGCCGGTCACCGTGATCGGCGCGCCGTTGCGGTCGAAGCCCGTCACCGTCGCGACCGCGGCCCGCGGCAGCTCCGCGCGGGGCCCTGGCACCGACAGGCAGCCCTCGGTGTCGGTGGCCGTCCCGGCGAGCGCGGACGCCTCCTGCAGCACCGGGTTGACGACGTGCCCGACATGGCGGACGCCGTCGTCGTCCGGACAGTCGTAGACGAACACCCGCAGGTCCACGCCGATCTGGTTGGCGGCGAGGCCGACGCCCGCCGCCGCGTACATGGAGGCGAACATGTCGTCGATCAGCGCGGCGAGCGGCTTGTCGAAGGCGGTGACGTCGGCGCACCGGCGGTGCAGCACCGGCGTGCCGTAGTAGGTGATCGGGCGGGCCGCGCCCCGGGTGATCGGCATCGTCGCATTCTAAATACCGTCAGGGCATGCCGCCCCACACGCCTTGGCCGAGGTGACGGGACACCAACTCGGCGGCCATGCGATCGATCTCGGCGGACTCCTCGTGGGCCCGGCGCTGGTTGCGCAGCTCCTCCTCGGACAGCACAGGCATCGGCGGGAACTGCGGCATCGCCGGCATCCGGAGCTGCTCCGCGGTGATGGTCAGCACCGCGACCAGGTCGTCGCGGGCCTTCTCCGGCTCCGTGGCGCCTGGGGCGCCGGCGAACCCGTGCCGGTCGCGGACCACCTCGGCCCGCACGACCTTGCGCCCTCTCCGGACCTTCGTCTGCTCCGGCATGCCCGGGTCGACGACGAACGTGACGTCGGCCTTTGGTGCCGGCGCGGCGCTCCACCACTGCCGCCACTCCTCGGTCGCGTCCAGCGCCTCGACCAGGTGCAGCCGCGTCAGCTCGTACTCCGCAGACATCTGGACGCCGAGGCCGTAGCCACCGGACCAGCTCAGCCACGCCGGCTGCCACTCATCCGTGCCGTCCTCGGCCGGCCGGCCCCACGCGGCGCTGGTGCCGCTCTCGTAGCTCACCGGCGCCCGGTGCTCCCAGGGCCGGTCCGTCACCCGCTCGTACGCCGTGGACGCCACGAACAGCAGCTCCTCCGCCTCGACGTCGGCCAGGGCGAGCAGCGACGGCGGGTCCTCGACGATGCGTTGGTACGCCCGCGATCCGGACAGCACCGCGGCGCAGCGGATGTACAGGAACGCGTCACCGTGCGCCACGGCGTGCGCCGGCGTGTCCAGCCGGTGCAGCGCCTCGGCGAGGCGGTCCTCGAAGCCGGTGATGTCGCCCTCCACCCGCGCGGCGAGCAGGTCCACCAGCCGGGCCGCCCGCGCGTCGAACGGCAGGTCGAGGACGCCGTCGATCAGCCGCCAGAAGTCGTCGCTGTTCATCACCGCCCAAGCTAGTCCGCCACCGTTGCGGCGACGGGCGAAACGGCGGGTTCCCTGCGAGCCGCCGTCTGCAGGACGACGGCGGAGGCGAGCACGAGGGCGGCGCCGGTGAGCTGGACCGGGGTCAGGGACTCGCCGAGGAGGACGGCGGCGAGGGCGGTCGTGACGACCGGCTCGAACGTGGACAGGATCGCGGCGGTGGACGGGCCGGTGCGCTGGAGGCCGGCGAAGAACGTCAGCATGGCCGCGACCGTCGAGACGACCGCGATGCAGCCCAGCCACAGCCAACCCACCGGGGCGAAGCTCAGGCCGACACCGCCGTTCAGCATGGCGTTGGCGGCGAGGGTACCGGCGGCGCCCGTCATCACCAGCGCGGACAGCAGCACCGGCGGCATGCTGTGCACGACCGTGTCGGCGACCAGGATGTAGACGGTGTAGACGACCGCGGAGCCGAAGCCGAGCAGCGCGCCGAGCGGGTGGAAGCTCACGCTGCCCGTGCCGAGCAGGACCAGCAGCGTGCCGGTCGACGCGGCGACGAGGGCCGCGCCGCGGCGGGGGGTGAGGCGGTCGCGGCCGAGCAGGACCGCCGCGACGGTCACCAGGACCGGGAACGTGTACAGGATCAGCGACAGCAGCGAGGCGTCCATGAGGCGCAGCGCCGCGAAGAACAGGCTCGCCTGGGCGGCGTAGCCGATCGCGCCGAGTCCGAGGGCGGTGCCGACGGCGCGCCGCGACGACGCGCCGCCGCGCAGCTCGGGGCGCAGCAGCAGGACGAGCCAGAGCAGCGCGGCGGCGAGGACGAAGCGGACCAGCAGCAGCGCCCCGGGCGAGACGCCCGCGTCGTAGGCGAACTTGCCGAAGATCGCGAGCGCGCCGAAGCACGCCGCGGAGACGAGACACAGTGCCGGACCCATGCGCCGAGCGTTGACCATGAAACCGTGCAGGTCCAGCGATGATTCCCGGTGCTGATTCGTTAGGATTCCCGCATGGTCGCGCTGGATCTGCGCCGGCTGCGGTTCCTGCGCGAGTTCGAGGAGCGCGGCACCCTCGCCGCGGTCGCCGCCGCGCTGGGCTACAGCCCGTCGACGGTCTCGCAGCAGCTGACGCTGCTGGAGAAGGACGTCGGCACCCCGCTGCTGGAGAAGGCCGGGCGCGGGGTGCGGCTCAACGACGCCGGCCGCCTCCTCGCCGGGCACGCGCGGGTGCTGCTGTCGGCCGCCGAGGCGGCGGAGGCCGACCTGGCCGCGCTCGGCGGCGACATCCGCGGCACCGTCCGCGCCGGCGGCCTGCAGTCCGCGGCGCGGCGGCTGCTCGTGCCCGCCGTCGCCCGGATGCGGGCCGAGCGGCCGGGGGTGCGGGTGGAGATCTTCGAGCTGGAGCTCGAGCAGGCGCTGCCCGGCCTGCGGCTCGGCACGGTGGACCTGGTGATCGGCGACGAGTACGACGGCCATCCACGGCCGCGCCCCGCCGGGATGCGCTTCGCGGTCCTGCTCGAGGAGCCGCTGCGGGTGGTGCTCCCGGCCGCGCATCCCCTGGCCGGCGACGGCGGTCCGGTCGCGATCGCCGAGCTGCGCGACGACGTGTGGACCGCGTCCGCCGAAGGCACCGGGCACCACGCGATGGTCCAGGGCACGTGCCGGGCGCTCGGCGGCTACGAGCCCGACGTGCGGCACCGCTCCAACGACGCCGACGTGCAGCTGGAGCTCGTCCGGGTCGGCGCCGCGGTCGCCCTGATGCCGCCGCTCGCCCTGCCGCCCGGCGACCCGGCGCTCGCCGTCCGCGACCTCGCCGAGTCGACGCTGCGGCGCCGCCTGGTCACCGTCACCCGCGACACCCCGCCGGCGCCCGCGCTGACGGCGTTCCACGCGGCCGTGCAGGACCTGGCGGCCCGCGTGACAGCGGCTTCGACCTGACCCTGGCCGACGGCACCGTCACCCGCGACGCGACCCCCACCCGCCCGCGCTGACGCCCGCGTGCGCCGCCCGCGTCGACGGCGGGCGGCGCACGGCAGCGCGCAGCGATGTTCAGCTGGCCGGCTGGTAGAAGCGGTAGTCAGCGGTGTACGGGACGCCGGTCGTCGCGCCGTCGGTGCAGGTGCCGGCCGGGGCGGTGCCGCCGCGGGTCGACAGGCGCTGGATGTAGCTGACGGCGCCGAGGACCCCGTCGCCGCGGGTGCGGGTCGCCTGCAGCAGCAGCTGCGGGATCGACCCGGGCACCGGCGACGAAGCGACGGCCTTCGCCTCCACCAGCGAACCGTCCTCTGTGGACTCCCACGTCGGGCCGCGGAAGTGCACGGCCGTGGCGAGGCTGCCGGGCCGCTTCGCCCAGCCGGCCAGGTGCGCGGCCGGCTCGACGAACGACCAGGCGCCGCCCGTGCACTGGTACACCTGCACGCCACGCGCCAGGAACGCCGCGACGAGCACGTTGCCGGCCGGCACCCGCACCGCGTCGGGCACCTCCGGGCCGGACGCCTGTGCCCCGGCGGACGCCTGCGCCCCGGCGGTGCCGAGCAGGACGGCCGCCGCGGCCGCGACGACGGCAAGGTTGCGCATCTTCATGAGTCGTTTCCTCGATCCCGAGTTCGGAGTGCTGATGAGGAAACCGTGCCGGTGGGCGCTGAAACCGCGCTGAAACGTCAGCCGCCGGTCGTGGTGGTCCCGGAGCTGGGGTCCAGGCCGCCGCACGTGACGGTCATGCCGACGGTCCGGTTGCCGTGCACGAAGGTAACGGTCGCGGCGGCGGCCGGGCCCGCGCTCACCCAGTCCGTCCGGTACGGGGCCACCGGCGCCCACGAGAGCAGCTCCGCGACGCCCGGCGAGGCGCACCGGGCCCGGACGGTCCCTCCTTCGGATGCGAACGTCTCCGCCGCGCCGGGGCCGGTCGGCGGCGCCGCGCTCGTCGGAGTCACGCTCGCCGGCGCAACGCTGCCTGGCGACGACGGGACACCCGACCCGGTGCCGCCGGCGGGGCGTGCCGACGGGCCGGACGCCGCCGATGCCGCCGATGTGCCGGACGCCCCGGGCGTTGGGGAAACGGTCCCGGCGGACGGCAGACCCGCCGGCGTCAACCCCGCGGGTGTTGTTGGGTTCTGTACACCGGGATCCGCCTGCGCGGGAGCCGTCGAGATGGGGTCGGGTGCCGGCAGCACCAGCCAGACGAGCAGCCCAGCGGCCGTCGCCCCGGCCAGCCCGGCGGCGAGCCGCGTCCGGCGCCACCCACCACCGACCGACCCGCCCGCCACGCCACCACCGGCCGCACCCGCCATGGCACCACCGGCAGCGCCTGCCGTGGCGCCACTTTGCGCGGCCGCCGCAGAGCCACCGGGCACGACCGCTGTGGCACCACCGGTCGCGGCCGGTGCGCGTACAGACGCCGCAACGGCCGGCTCGTCACCGGCGGCGTCAGGAAAGGCCGCGCCGAACGCGCCGACCCGCGTGGACACGGCGGCTGCCGCAAGGATGGCGGCCACCTCCGCCGCGGTCGGCCGGTCCGCCGGATCCTTTGCCAGGCACCGTTCACACAGCCGCGCGAGCGCCGAAGGCACGCCCGGTAACGCCGGCAGCGCCGCCGGTGGCGTGAGCAGGTGCGCCTCGAGCAGGCCGGCCGACCCGGAAGCGGTCCACGGCAGGTGGCCCGCCAGCAGCCGGTACAGCAGGACACCGAGACTGTAGACGTCGGACGCGGGCGTGACGGCATCCTCGGTCATCCGCTCCGGCGCCAGGTACTCCGGCGTGCCGAGCAGGTCGTCGTCCTCGACGGCGCCGAACCCGGCCGCGATGCCGAAGTCCACGACCTTCGCCCCAGCCGGGGCGAGGATCACGTTGGCGGGCTTGACGTCGCGGTGCACGAGACCGTCGGCCTGCGCGGCGGCGAGCCCCGCGGCCACCTCGGCACAGATCCGGAACACCAGCGGCGGCGGGAGCGGCGCGCCGGCGAAGCGCTGATGCAGCGTCGGTCCGGGCACCAGCTCCATCACGATGTACGGCGTGCGCTGCCCGTCCTCGACGGTCTCACCGAAGTCGTGGACCTGTGCGACGTTCGGGTGCGCCAGCCCGGCGGCGGCGCGGGCCTCGACCCGGATCTGCCGCCGCGATCCGGCGTCACCGGCGTGCCGCCCCGACAACACCTTGACCGCGACGTCCCGCCCGAGCACCACGTCGTGGGCACGCCACACCGTCGACATGCCACCCACACCCAGCACCTCGTCGAGGTGGTACCGCCCACCCAACACCCGCCCTTGCACCTGCGCCTCGATTCCCCATCGAGCCAGATACAAACATCACTGTCCGATAAAGGCCAGGACGAGGCCCGGGATCGGCTACCCGGCCACGGACGATACCCATGGCGCCCTCAGTGGTGCTGTCGGGCTTCGGCGGCACCCCGGCCTGAAGTCGCGGTCGCGGCGATCCAGCGGGCCACGCCGTCGTCGGCGTTGGCGCCGATCACCTGTGTGGCGGCCGCGCGGACCTCGGCCGCGGCGTTCGCGACCGCCAGTGCCGTGTCGGCGACCGCGAACATCGGCAGGTCGTTGAGCTGATCACCGAAGCATGTCACCGTTTCTGCCGCTACTTCGGCCTTCAACGCGGCAACCGCGGCGGCCTTGCTGCTCGAGGTCAGCTCCAGCCACCATTGCCCGGCCGAGTAGATGTCCTCGGCGAGGACGAAGTGGCAGCCGCCGGGAAGGTCGGCGAGTTGCTCGAAGAGCTCGTGCAACAGCTGCCGGTCGCCGATCAAGGAGATGTAGAACACCGATGCCGCATCGATGCCCGACCAGCTGGAAAGGGCCAGCAGCCGCGGGTCGCCGGCTCGGGTGCGCAGATAATCCGCCACCCCAGGTGTGATCCGGTCGGCCAGCCAGCAGGCACGGTCCCTGCCCTCCCGAATGGCGAAGACAATCGGCTGCACGAGCCGTGAACCCTCGGTTCGACGAAACACCTCCTCCACCAGCGCGACCGGCAGGAACTGCGCCTGACGGGCCTGGCCGGTCGCCGGGTCCACGACGACCGCGCCGCCGTACGTCAGAACCGGAAGCCGCAGCCGCAACGGCGCGGTCACGCGCGCGGCAGAGGTGTAGGACCGGGCTGTCGCGTAGGTGAACAGTCCGCCATCGGCGATGTACTCGTTGATCACGCTGATCGTGAACGCGCTCAACGTCGCGTCTGGTCGAAGAAGCGTTCCGTCAAGGTCGGAGACCAGCAGCTCCCGGTGATGCCGCTGCCCCCGCCCTGACATGTGCGGACCCTAGCAGGACCGGCCAGGGCTGATCGACTCCCGCCGTATGCTCGCGAGGTGGGCGATGGCGGCCAGGTTCTCCTCGGCAGCATGGGGAGCGACGCCGACCTGCCTCGGATGGCCGAAGTGTTTCCGAGGCTCGTGGCCGAGGTCGACCGGCTCTTGAGGCTCGACGATCCGTCGCACCCGCTCGCCGGCACGGTGGGGGGCCTGCGGTTCCACGGGCGCTGCGCCTGCACGGAGACCTGCACCAACCTGTTGACCGCGCCGCCCGGGGCGGCTGGGCCTTACCTTGCTCTGCTGGAGCGGGACGGGGTGGACGTCATCTGGCTCAGTCTCGATCCCACCTGTACGACTGTCGTCGACATCGAGGTGCTCGAGCCAACCGGACTCGACTGCGGGAGCGCACGACGCGTCCGTTGATACAGCGCAGGTTCGGAACATGCACATTGCGCGGTGCACCGCCGGACGTCCGGTTGCCCGCTCCCCCGCATCCGGATCGGGGCCCGAGGCGGGACCGGCCCGCGAGTCCTGGACTCGGAGTCCTGCACACCCGGTTGTGGCCTCCCTTATGGCGGGAATTTCGCTGATTGTCGATCTCTCGATCCGTACGTACATTCTGTACACACCTTCTGTACCGAACGTACTCGGGAGGCGTCAGATGAAGATCGACGTCCGCACGGATCTCGTCGACGAGCAGCTCGAACAGGCATGGCAGCTGTACGAGGCAGCGTTCCGGCACCTCAACGCGCTCACCGTTCAACGGCATCTCATGTACCGCTCGGAGTTCGACGACGTCATGTCCGACCGCCGGGTCGAGAAGTGGCTCGCGTACTCCGACGACGGTGTCCTGCTCGGGCTCGCCACATACACCAACCAGCTCAGCGCCTGGCCGCTGATCTCGCCGGAGTACTTCGCCCGGCGCTGGCCGGTGCACTACGCCGACCAGCGGATCTGGTACTGCGGCTTCGTCGCCGTGCCCACCCACGAGCACGGCATGTTCGTGAAGCTCATCGAGGCGATGTACCGCCACGCCGAGCAGCACGACGGCGTCATCTCGCTGGACATCTGCCGGCACAACATCGACGCCTACCGCCTCGACCGGGCCATCAACACGTGGCTGCGCCGCATCTCCGACAACCGGGTCCGCTGCGAGACCGCCGACGCGCAGACCTTCATGATCTACGAGACGGCACCCGCCGCCGCCGAGGAGCACCTCCGCGCGGCGTGAGCCTCAGCCGTAGACCGTCCGCGCCAGCAGCTGCAGCGCCGCAGCCGACGGCGACCCGGGTCGGCGACTCCCGGGCCATGTACGGGCGGCTCATGCTCGCCTTCACCGTCGGCTTCGTCGGGCACGTGGCGGCGATCGTCGCGTACACGGTGACGGCCACCTCCGGCCTGCCCGACGGCGAGCAGGGTCTCGCCACCGGGCTGAGCACGCTGACCCAGCAGGTGGCGCTCACCGTCGGCATCCCGGTGATGAGCGCCGTCGCCGCGGCCGCCCCGACCCTGCTGTCCGGCATCCGCCTGGCGCTGCTGGTGGACGGCGCCGTCACCCTGCTCGGCGCGCTCGCCGTCCACCGAGGGCTGCGCGAGCCGTCCGGCGCCTCCCTTCCGCGTTAGGCGGCGGGCTCCAGGACCACGACCGGGATCTGCCGCGTGGTCTTGAGCTCGTAGTCGGCGAAGCCCGGGTACGCCGCCTTCTGCGCGGTCCAGATCCGCTCCCGCTCATCCCCGTCGGTCACCCGGGCGACGAGCTCCTGCGTGCCGGTGCCGATCTCGGCCGTGACCCGGGGCTGGGCGACGAGGTTGTGGAACCAGGCCGGGTTGGTGGGTGCGCCGGCGTAGGAGGCGAACACGGCGTACCCGCCGTCGACCTTCTGGTACATCATCGGGTGGACCCGCTCCTGGCCGCTGCGGGCGCCGACCGTGTGCAGCAACAGCAGCGGAGCGCCCTCGAAGTTGCCCCCGACCTTGCCGCCGTTGGCGCGGAACTCTTCAATGATCTTGTCATTCCAGTCGCTCATGGTCATCAGTCTTCCACTGACCCCGACCGACCGCGCCTGGGCACCCGTTTTTTCGCGTCTTGACACAAGAGCCGGATCAATGGATGGTCGGTGCACGGAGCGGGGGCCCTGAATGCGTCGGACGTCCCTGCGTGGATGATCCGCTGCCGGGGGTGGCCGTTGTTCTCGCTGATCCGCGCTCAGTTGCTCTTCCGCCGCGGCCGGCTGGTCGCCACGATCGCGGCGGTCGCCGTGGCCGTGGCCAGCTTCGCACTGCTGGCGTCGGCGTCCCGCGGCTCGCAGGTCCAGGTCAACGGCACGGTGCAGGCCAACTTCCGGCCCACGTACGACATCCTGGTCCGCCCGCCCGCCGCCGTGCCATCGGAGGACGGGCTGGTCCGTACCGACCGGGTCACCTCCACCTACGGCGGCATCACCGAGGCGCAGTGGCGGCGGATCCTCGACCTGCCCGGCGTGGACGTGGCCGCGCCCGTCGCGATGGCCGGCTACGTCATGCAGACCGCCGTCATCACCGTCGACCTCACCGACCACGTCGCCGCCGGCGGGCAGCGGCAGGTGCTGCGGGTCCGCCCCGTCTTCACCGGCGACCGGGGCCTGTCCAGCATCGCCGACGGGCCGAAGTACCTCTACGCGACGAGGAACGCCCTGGAGTTCGTGCCGGGGGAGCCGTGGATCGAGGGCAAGAACTACGACAGCTCGGCCCTGCCCAAGCCGCCGGAGATCCGCGAGCACGGCGCCGCCGGCGTGACCGCGGTGTGCGAAGGCATCACCGGGTACTTCGACACAGTCGACGCGCTGTCGGTGAGCGACCGCACCGAGGCCCACTGCTGGTCCAGCGACCCCACGTCCAGCATCGAGCAGACCCCGCGGCCGCAGGTGCGGGTGCTCTTCCCGATCCCGTTGCTGCTCGCCGCGATCGACCCGGTGCAGGAGGCCAGGCTCGACGGCCTCGACCGCGCCGTCGTCTCCGGCGGCTACCTGAACGCCGGCGACACCGCCGCGGGCATCCCGGTCCTCGCCGCCGGCAGCCTCGACCTCGACCAGCAGGTGCGCGTGGAGATCGAACGCATCGGCGGCGACGCGGCCGACAAGACCGGCGCCGGCATGCGGCTGGACAACGCGGTCGACTACTACGCCACCCAGCCGTCCACCCCGATCGGCGCGCGGGCGTTCAGCGCGCAGGACCTGTACCCGGCCGTGCTCGACGCGATCGCGCACCCTCCCGGCGCCGGCGGCTTCCCACCGGCGGCGGGCACCTCGGTCGTCAACGAGTGGTGGACCACCAGCCCCCTGACGCTCGCGGACGGCTCCGCTGCCGTGGTGCCCTACTCGGGCGGCGAGTGGGGGAAGGTCCCGCACGGCATGCCGGACAGCAAGCCGCTGCCGATGGGCCTCGCCGACGACCCCGTCCGCGCCGTCGTCCGGCACGGGCGGGACGGTGACTCCAAGACGGCCAGCGCGTTCCTGCGCGGCGTCGGCGTGTACGACCCGGCGAAGGTCGACACCGGCCCGGCCCTGTCCCGGCCGCCGTTCGACCTGTACGCCGTGCCCGCCGCGACCGGCGCCGACGACGCGGCCCTCGCCGCGCTCGGCGACCGGCCACTGATCGCCGGCACCAGCTTCGCCGGCCCGCTCGGCCAGCGGCCGCACCTGCTCACCACGCTGTCGGCGCTGCCGGCGCTGCACCGGGCGCCGTACAACAGCCTGGACCCGGCGCACGGCGTCGACGCCGGCGCCCCGATCTCGATGGTGCGGGTCCGCGTCGCGGGCACCGTCGGCATGGACGCGTTCTCCCGGGAGCGGGTCCGCGCCGTCGCCGACCAGATCCACCTCGCGACCGGGCTGCGGGTCGACCTCACCGTCGGCTCGTCGGCGGCGGCCGTGCCGCTGGCGCTGCCGGCCGGCAAGTTCGGCCGCCCGGCCCTCGCCGTCCGCGACAACTGGCTGAAGCTCGGCGTCGCCACCACCATCGTGTCCGCGATCGACCGCAAGTCGCTGGTCCTGTCGATCCTCGTCCTGGTCGCCTGCGCCCTCGCCGTCGGCAACGCGACCGGCGCGGCGGTCCGCGGCCGGTCCACCGAGCTCGCCGTGCTCGCCTGCGTCGGCTGGCCCCGCGGGCGCCTGTTCGCGCTCGTGGCGGCGGAGTCGACGGCGGTGGGAGCGGTCGCCGGCCTGCTGGGCACGATCCTGGCGCTGGCGCTGTCCCGCGTGCTCGGCGTCGACCTCGGCGCCGGCTACGCGCTCCTGGCCATCCCGGCGGCCCTGCTGCTGAGTCTCCTGGCGGCGCTGCCACCCGCGTGGCGGGCCACCCGCGCCGACCCGGCCGCCGCCGTGCGGCCCGCGGTCGCGCCGGCCCGCCGCCGCCGGGCCCCGCAGCGCATCGCCGGCCTCGCCCTCGGCAACGTCCTGCGCACCCCCGGCCGCACCGCCGTCGGCGCGGCCAGCCTGGCGATCGGCGTGGCCTCGCTGACCCTCCTCGTCATCATCAATCTGACGTTCCGCGGCAGCGTCTCCGGTACGGTCCTGGGCGACGCGATCACCGTTCAGGTGCAGGCCACCGACTACATCGCGGCGGCACTCACCACCCTGCTCGGCGCCGCCACGGTCGCCGACGTCCTCTACGTCAACATCCGCGAACGGGCCGCCGAGTTCGCCCTGCTGGGCGCGGTGGGCTGGACCGACGCGTGGACCGCCCGCCTCGCCGGATACGAGGCGCTGGCCCTCGGCGTCCTGGGCGCGACCACCGGGACCGGGATCGCGCTCGGCACCGCCGCCCTGCTCAGCTCCGAGCTCACCGGCGCCTCGTTCGCGGTCGCCGCCGCCGCGGCCCTCGCCGGCACGCTGCTGGCCGTCGCCGCCGCGATCCTGCCGGTGCGGTCCCTGCGCGGCCTGCCGAAGGCGAGGCTGCTCGCCGAGGAGTAGCTCAGGCGGTCCGGTGCGGGGTGGTGTTGAACCGGCCGCGGAACTCGTTGAGCATCTCGTCGTCGACCTCCGCACCGCTGGCGACCGCCGCGTGCACCTGCCGGAAGTAGTCCTCGTACCCGGCCGGCGTGTACAGGCACAGCCCCCGCGCGGGCGCGTCGCCGGCGTTGCGGAACCCGTGCGGCGCCCCGCGCAGCGCGGCCAGCAGGCTCCCCGGCCCGGCCGTGACCTCGCCGCTGCCGTCGTGCAGCGTGAGCTCCCCGTCCAGCACATAGAAGAACTCGTCGTGCGCGTGATGGACGTGCGGCCGCGCGCCGACCGTGCCCGGCCCGAGCGTGAACTCCTCGAACCCGAACCGCCCACCGGTCTGCGCCGACGTCAGGCGGAACAGGTGCTCCACCCCCGCCACGTCGATCAGCTCACCATCACCCGGCGGCACCAGCAACGCCCGCATCGACACATCCCCGTCCATGATCACAGTCTGCCTGCCGCGCCCGAAACTCGCTGTCCCGTCCCCTTCGCCCGGTGGTACACAACCCGGGTGGAGTTTCCTGAACTGCTCCGGCTGATCGACGAACGGTCCACCGCCTTCAGCGCCGCGGTCGCCGCCGCGCCCGCACTCGACGCGCAGGTGCCGACCTGTCCCGGGTGGACGCTGCTCGACCTGGCACACCACCTGGGCGACGGCCGCCGCAAGTGGGCGTCGATCGTCGCCGCCGGCCCCGCGTCCACTCCCCCGCCGCCGCCCGTCCCGGCTGAACCCGCGCCACAGGATCCCTCGGCCCTGCTGCCCTGGCTGGCCGCCTCGACGCGGCAGCTGCTGGACGCGCTGCGGTCCGCCGGCCCCGACCGCGACTGCTGGACCTGGTGGGCGGACTCGGAGTCCCCGCAGACCAGCGGCGCCGTGGCCCGCCACCAGCTCCAGGAGGTCGCCGTGCACACGTACGACGCCCAGCTCACCACCGGCGCCCCACAACCTCTCCCGACCGCCATCGCCCTCGACGGCGTCGACGAGTTCCTCGCCACCTGCTGCGCCGGCGCCTACCACTGGCCGCACACCCCCGCCACCCTCGACTACCACGCCACCGAGGGCCGCTCCTGGCGCCTGTCCCTCACCGCCGACGCCGTCCGCCTCACCCGCTCCCCGGCCCCGACCCCGGCCGACGCCGCCCTGCACGCCACCGCCAGCGACCTGGTCCTCACCTTGTACGGCCGCATCCCCTTCGACTCCCTGCCCCTCACCGGCGACCGCCGCCACTTCGACCTGCTCGTCGCCTGGGACCCCGACGAGCAGCCCTGACGGCCTAGGTTCGACGGGTGTCGCAGACGCACCATCTTCACGTCGACGGGGGCCGGCTGATCAAGCGGTACGTGTCGTGGTCGCGCGGCGAACACCGCCGGGAGTGGGCCGTGCTGCACCGGGTGCACGCCCGACGCCCCGACCTGGTGCCGCCGTAACCCACCCGGCACCCTCGACCAGCAGGCCGAACGGCTCCTCAACCTGCTCTGATCACGCCGCGGCGGCCACGGCCTCGGCGGTGAGGGCGGTCACCGTGGCGAAGTCGCCTGCGGCGATGGACGCGCGGGGCACCATCCAGCTGCCGCCGACGGCCAGCACCGAGGGCACGCCGAGGTAGTCACGCACGTTCGACGCGTCGATCCCGCCCGTCGGCACGAAGCGGACCTGGGCGAACGGGGCGGCGAGCGCGGCCACCGCGCGGGCACCGCCGGACGTGCCCGCGGGGAAGAACTTCAGCACGTCGACGCCCAGCTCCAGCGCCGCCATGATCTCGGTCGCCGTGGTGGCGCCGGGCAGGGCGGGCACGTTGTGGAAACGGCACCGGGACACGACCGCGGCGCTGAGGCCCGGGGAGACGACGAACGTGGCGCCCGCCGCCACGGCCGCGTCGACCTGGGCCGGGGTGGTGACCGTGCCGGCGCCGACCGTGACGTCGCCGTGCCTGGCCATCCGGGCGATCGCCGCGGCGGCCGCGTCCGTGCGGAACGTGACCTCGGCGATCGGCAGGCCGCCGGCCACCAGGGCTTCGGCCAGGGGTTCCGCGGCGGCCGGGTCGTCCAGCACGACCACGGGGACGATCCGGTTGCCGCCGACGACATCGACAATGCTGCTCATGAGGCGGGGTCCTTCGCGAGGATTCGGGTGGGAACGTCGGCCGCGCCGGTGACGCCGAGCCGGGCCAGGGCGGCCACGCCGAGGACGGTGGCCTCCGGCTCGGCGACGAAGCGCAGCCGGCGCGCGGTGGCGTCCTGGCGCAGCCGGCGCCAGGGAGCCCAGCCGGCGGCGACGCCCGCGACGGTCACGTCCGCGATACGGGTGCCGCCGAGTGCGCCGAGACGGGTGGTGGTGGCGTCGGCCTCGACGGCCAGGCCCTTGAGGAGACTGGCCATGGCCTGGGCCCGGGTGACGTCCATGGGCAGGGCGGCCGGGCGGACCGTGCGCGCGTCCGAGTCGATGCCGGCCGGGCCGACGGTGTCCAGGGCCGCGTCGACCTCGGACCACATGACGTCGTCGGGCTGCTCGGCGTACAGCATCCGCCGCCACGACTGGTAGAACCGGCCGGACGGGGTGGCGCGGTGCAGGTACCGCAGCCCGCCCGCCACGAACACGCCCACGTCGATCCCGGCGTCGACCCGCTCGGGCAGGGCGTCGACGAGCAGCACCTGCGCCTCCGACGTGCCCGCCGAGACGTAGACGTCGCCGGGCTTGCGCACGCCGGAGCCGAAGGCCCCGCACATGTGGTCGTGGCCGCCGGTGACGACGGCGACGCCCCGGGGCAGGACCCCGGCGCCGGAGGTGTGCCCGACGACCGTGGCGCTGCCGGTGAGGGCGGGCAGGCGCAGGGCACCCAGGCCGAGGGAGGGCAGGGCCGCCTCGTCCAGGGTGCCGGCCCGCACGTCGAGCAGGCCGGTGCGGGAGGCGTGCGAGACGTTGAGGAACACCGGCGCGGACGGGTCGGCCAGAAGGTCCCGGGCGACGAAGTCGGCGAGGGAGGTGAACGTGCGGGCGCCGCCGAGCAGGCCGGCGCGGTCCAGCCAAAGCAGCTTGAAGACGGAGAACGTGTCGTCGACGCCCGCCCAGGCCTCGCCCGCGTGCGGCTTGGCCTCGCGGCCGTGGCCGGCGAACCAGGCCGGCACCGGGGCGGTGACCTCGCCGCCGGCGCCGAGCATCACGACCTCCTCGCCGACGGAGCCGACGCCAATGCCGGCGACGGCCTGCGGGCGGACGGCCGGGTCGTCCAGCAGCTGCCGCAGCAGCCCAGCCACCGCCGCGGTGAGCCCGGCGGGGTCGCGCCGCCCGCCCCACGCGTCGTCGCTGACCTCGGTCGGCGCCGAGTACAGCGCGATGAGCCGTCCGGCTTCGGCGTCGTAGCAGCCGACCTTCGTCCGGGTGGTGCCGATGTCGACACCGAGGAACAAGCTCATTTGGAGACCGTCACGCGCTCGCGGAGGGTGGCGACCAGGTCCGGGTCGACGTCCGGGGCGAGCGAGGCCGCGTTGGCCGCGCCCATCGCCGCCGCCAGGGTCAGGGCCGCTTCCGGCGTCTCCCCGCGGCCGAGTGCCACCGCGAGCCCGGCCAGGAACGAGTCCCCGGAGCCGGTGGCGTTGACCGTGTCGACCGCCGGGCTGTCCGCGGTGAACTGCTCGCCGGGGCCGACCCAGACCGCGCCGCCCGCGCCGCTGGTGACCACGAGGGTGGCGCCGGTCGCGGCGTGCAGCTCGCGCGCGGCGGCGAGCAGGTCGGCCGGGTCGGACAGCTCGCGGCCCAGGATGCCGGCCAGCTCGTGGGCGTTGGGCTTGATCACCAGCCGGCCGCCGCGGGTCCCGCGGGTGTCGGCGTCGTCGATGACCCGGGCGAGGGCGTCGCCGTGGGCGTCGACGAGGGCGGTCGCGCCGTGGCTCAGGGCCGCGCGGGCGACGACGGCGTGCAGGTCGGGCGCGCACCCGGGCGGCAGGCTGCCCGTGGAGACGACCACGTCGCCCGGCCGGAGCGCGGCGGCCAGGCCCGCGGCGAGCTGCTCCTGCTCGCCGCGGGTGACCTGGGGACCGCGCTCGTTGAGCACCGTCGAGCGCCCGGTGGCCCGCTCGATGACGACCGGCGTCACCCGGGTGTCGCCGGCGATCTCGATGTGCCGGTCGGCGACGCCCATCTCCTCGCAGCCGCGGCGGATGACCTGGCCGACGAAGCCGCCGACGAAGCCGTGGGCGGCGACGGTCGCCCCGAGGCGCCGGGCGCCCCGGCACACGATCATGCCCTTGCCGCCGGGGAGGCTCTGCACGTCCACGACCCGGTTGACCTCGAACGGCGCGAAGTGCTCGACGACCTGCAGCCGATCGAGGGCCGGGTTGGGGCAGACCACGTGCAGGGTGAAGCCGGTCACTATTCGCCGTCGATCTGGTACAGCGCGAACAGCTCCTCGTCGGAGGCCGCGAGGACCTCCTGCTCCCGCTCGCGGAACGTCTGCGCGGTGACCCGGACGAGCTCGTCGAGCCTGTCGGCCTGCGGCGGCAGGTTCATCGCCGCGTACGGGTTGCCGCCGGCGCCGAGCGGCTCGGCCGAGCAGTAGTTGTCGCCGTGCTGGTAGCCGATCGCGTACAACGCCATGATGATGACGTCGAGGTCGAGCAGGCCGTGGCCGAGGGCGCGCCGGTTGGTGTCGGCCAGGTGCAGGTTGAGCATCCGGGGGCCGTGGTCGAGCAGCGTGGCGCCGATGTGCAGCTCGCCGCTGAGCATGTGGTAAGTGTCGCCGTTGATGTGCGAGATCGCCGGGTGGTCGACGAGGTCGAGCAGCCGCAGCGCCTGCTCGAAGGTGTGCACGACGCTCGTCTCCTCGGGCCGGATCGGCTCGACGGCACCGCGGATGCCGGCCCGGGCGAAGTCGTCGGCGACGTGGCGCATGGTGCTCGCCGAGCGCTCCAGCTCGTAGGAGTCGAACGCGGCCGGGCGCCCGACCGAGCCCGCGCCGAAGAGCAGGTACGTCCCGCCGACGGCCTGGGTGAAGGCGGCCTGCCGGCGGAAGTACTCCACGGCCCGGGCGCGCACGTGCGGCTTGTTGTGCGCGAACTCCTGGTCGGGGGTGACCATGCCGCAGATGCCCGAGACGGTGATGCCGTGGTCGCCGAGGGTCTTGAGGGTGGCGTCGGGCTTGTAGCCGAAGTCGTCGGAGTACAGGTTGCCGTGCAGCTCGATGTACTGCACGCCGTACTTCGCCAGCCGCTGCGCCGACACGCCGAGCTCCTCGGTGCCGAAGCCCCAGTTGCTCCAGCCGAACTTCAGGCGCGGCTCGTCGGCGGTGTGGGAGCGGCGTGCCTCGACGAACGCCTTGACGACCCGCTGGTCGTGGACACGGAAGGGTTGGGGCTTCATTTCAAGGTCCTTTCCGAGAACGAAGACCGGCTCAGCGGCCGGACAGGAAGCGCTGGCGCAGCGCGGCCGGGCTCAGGTGGCGCAGGTTGCCCTGCCGGCCCTGGTCGAACAGCGCGGCCAGGACGATGACCAGGCCGATGCTGAGCTGCTGGAGGAACGGGGAGAGGGCGAGCAGGATGAACGCGTTGCGCAGGACGCCGAGCAGGCAGGCGCCGAGGAACGCGCCGATGATGGAGCCGCGACCGCCGGAGAGGCTGGCCCCGCCGATGACCGCGGCGGCGATGACGTCGAGCTCGTAGCCCGTGCCGGCCTGCGCCTCGGCGACGCCGACCTGGGTGGAGAAGATGATGCCGGCCAGGCCCGCGAGCAGGCCGATGAGCACGAACGTGAGGATGCGGGTGCGCCCGACCGGGATGCCGCCGGTGCGGGCGGCGGCGTCGTTGTCGCCGATCGCCGTGACCCGCAGGCCGAAGACGGTGCGGGTGAGCAGCAGCTGGCCGAGGAGGACCAGCACGATGAAGATGATGACGCTGACCGGGACGCCGCCGAACACCCGGCCCTGCCCGATGAAGGACAGCTCGGAGGGCATCGACTGGGGCAGGCCGCCGGTGACGAGCTGGGTGAGGCCGCGGGCGATGGACAGCATGCCGAGGGTCACGATGAACGAGCTGACCCGGCCGATGACCACGACGGTGCCGACGAGCAGGCCGCAGACGCCGCCGACCGCGATGCCGGCGAGCATGGCGATCCACGGGTTGGCGCCGCTGCCGTAGACGGAGCCGGCGGTGACCGCGGACAGCGCCAGCACGGAGCCGACCGACAGGTCGATCTCCTTGGCGATGAGCACGAACGTCTGGCCGACGGCGATGACGCCGACCACGACGACGGTCTGCAGGACGTTGTAGAGGTTGTCCGTGCGCAGGAAGTTGCTGTTGAGAAGGCTGACGACGAAGCCCAGCAGGATGATCACGCCGAGCAGGCCGGTCTCCTGCCGCTTGAAGACCGCGCGCGCGACGTCCTTCGCGGAGCGGCTGCGCGGCGGGGCCGGTGCGGTGACGGTGGGGGCAGACATGCTCATCCTTCGGTCGATCCCATGGCGGCGGCCACGATGGGCTGCGGTCCTGCGGTGTTGGGGGCGTCGAGGGTCAGCCGGCCCTGGCGGACCACCACGACGCGGTCGGCCAGCTCCACGACCTCCTCGAGCTCGGAGGAGATGAACCACACGGCGAGGCCCTCGGTGTGGGCCAGCTCGCGCAGGGTCGCGTAGATCTCGGCCTTCGTGCCGACGTCCACGCCGCGGGTCGGCTCGTCGAGGATCAGCACCCGCGGCTTGGCGGCCAGGGCGCGGGCCAGCAGCACCTTCTGCTGGTTGCCGCCGGACAGCGAGGTGATCGGCGCCTCGGTGGAGGCGGTCTTCACCCCGAAGCGGCGGGTGAGCTCGCGCGCCGCGGCGTTGGTGCGCCGGGCCGACACGAAGCCGAACGGCCCGAGCGTGGACAGGATGCGGACGGTGAGGTTGTAGCCGACCGTCTGGGCGTGGAAGACCTCGGTGCGCCGCTCCTCGGCGACGTAGGCGATGCCGAGCTTCTGGGCGCGCCCGGGGCCGGAGATGCGGGCCGGGCGGCCGCCGACCAGGACCCGGCCGCCGCTGATGCGCCGCGCGCCGATGACCGCCTCGGCGATCTCGGTGCGCCCGGCGCCGACCAGGCCGGACATGCCGAGGATCTCGCCGCGGCGCAGCGCGAAGCTCACGTCGGCGAAGCCCTCGCCCGAGAGGTTGGCGAGCTCCAGCGCGACCTCGGCGTCCCGGGCGTGCGCGACGGCGTCGCGGCGCTCGGCGACGGTCTCGGCGACCACGGCCCGCTTGCGCTCGCCGGCCATGAGCGCCACGGCCCGCTGCTCGTTGATCTCGGTCGGGTCGCCGGCCGCGACGAACGTGCCGTCGCGCAGCACGATGACGTGGTCGACGATCGAGAACACCTCGGCGAGGCGGTGGCTGACCAGCACCACCGCCACACCGTCGGCGCGCAGCCGCCGCACGACGCTGAACAGCCGCTCCGACTCCTCGTGGGTGAGGCTGGAGTTGGGCTCGTCGAGGAACAGCACCTTGGGCTGGCGGGACAGGGCCCGCACGATGTCCACCATCTGCCGCGAGGCGGCCGACAGCTCGCGGCACAGCGTCGCGGGGTCCGGCAGGTAGTCGGTCATGCCCAGGTCGCGCAGCAGCTCGCGGGCCCGGGCGACGTTCTCGCCCCGGCGGGCGGCCGCGTAGGCGGGCCGCTCGCCGAGGTCGTAGAGGAACAGGTTGTCGGCGATGGTGAGCTCGCTGATGAGCAGCGGCTCCTGGTGCACGACGACGACGCCGGCTGCGATCGCCTCGAGCGGCGAGCCGAAGCTCACCTCCTGCCCGGCGAGGGTGAGCCGCCCGCGATCGGGGCGCATCTCGCCGGAGCAGAGCCGGATGAGGGTGGACTTGCCTGCGCCGTTCTCGCCGAGCAGCCCGGTGACCTGCCCGGCCGGGAAGGCCAGCGACACGTCGCGCACGGCCCGGACGGCACCGAACGATTTCGCCAGGCCGGCGACTTCGAGGGCCGCCGGCTTCTCAGTGGTCGTCATGCTTGCCACAACCTTCAGGTGCTGCCGGTCAGGAAGCGCCCGGCGTGCCCAGCGGCACGGAGGACGGGTCGTGCTGGGCCAGGTTGTCCTTGGTCACGAACGGGGCCTCGGCCTCCTGGCTGACCTGGTCCGGGTTCTTGCCGGTGACGGCGGCGTTGTACAGCTGGATGGCGACGTTGTAGCCCTGGCCGAACGCGTCCTGGCCGATCACGCCGTACATCGAGCCGTTCTTGATCGCGTCGATGTTCTCGGTGGTGATGTCGAAGCCGATGACCTTGACCGTGTCCTGCTTCTTGGCTGCGGCGACGGCCTGCGCGGCGCCGAACGGGCCGCCGGCGGTGGCGTAGATGCCGACCAGGTCCGAGTTGGACTGCAGGTAGTTCTGCGCGGCCGTGAAGGTGTTGGAGGCGGAGTCCTTGGCCTCCACGCCCTGCCCGACGAGGGTCAGGCTGGAGCCCTGCAGGCCGTCGACGAAGCCTTTGCGGCGCTGCTCGGAGCCCGGGGCGGTGAACTGGCTGACGATGATGCCGACCTTGCCGGCCTTGCCGCCGGTCGCCTTGATCATCTCCTTGGCCGCGGTCTGGCCGGCCTTGTACTGCTCCTGCGCGTAGTTGACCGTGCCGCCCGAGGAGCCGACGCAGTCGAACAGCGTGTTGTACGCGCCGAGCTTGTTGCCCTTGGCCGACAGCGTCTTGATGTCGGCGCAGTTGCCCTCGCCGGCGATGAAGAAGCCGATGCCCTTGTACCCCTGCGCGTCGGCGCCCTTGATCGCGCTCGACACCGTCTGCACGTCGATGTTGTCGCCGGCGACGATCCAGTCGACCTTGCCGTTGCGGGAGGCGAGCACCCGGTTGGCGTAGTCCGCTCCCGACTTCACCGACACCCAGTACGGGTTGTTCGCGAAGCCGATCATCGCCACCTTGACCTGGCTGCTGGGCTTCTGGTCGGTCGGCGCGGGCCGGCCGCTGATGACGTCGGACGGGCCGGAGGCGGCCTTGCTGTCATCGCCACCACCGCAGGCGGCGGCGAGCATCGCGACGGCCACCAGCACGGCGGTGCCGCGCGTGACCGACCGGATCCCGGTGCGTAGGTTCATCTGTCCTCCAAGGGGTGTGTGCGCCCATGCGGCCGTGCGGGGCCTTGGGATGCGGTGTTTCGGGGGGTCGTGGTTCAGCCGCCGGCGAGGCGGACCTCAGTGCCCAGGGCCCGGATCTCCTCGACGACGGTGGGACTGAGGCCGCTGTCGGTCACGACGAGGTCGATGTCCTCGATCGAGCCGTAGCGGCAGGCGGCCTGGAGGCCGAACTTGCTGTTGTCGGTGAGCAGCACCGACTTCTGCGCGGAGGCGAGGATGGCCGCCTTGACGGCCGCCTCGGCCGGATCGGGCGTGGAGAGGCCCCACGCCAGGTCGATCGCGTTGGCGCCGACGAACGCGACGTCGAAGCGCAGCCCGGCCAGCCGCTCCAGGGCCCAGGTGTCGACCTCGGCGTAGCTTGCCGGGCGCACCCGGCCGCCGATCGTCATCACCGTGGAGTGACCCAGGTCGGTCAGGGCGAGGGCGATCTGCAGGGCGTTGGTGACGATGAGCAGGTCGCCGCGGTCCGGCAGGAGTGCGGCGAGGTGGCCCGTCGTGGAGCCGGCCTCGATGAAGATGGCGCCGAAGGGCGGGATCTCCCCGGCCGCGGCCCGGGCGATGGCGATCTTCTCATCGCGCCGCTCGGCGATCCGGTTGGAGACGCGTCCCTCGGCGGCGAGCGTCGCGCGGGCCACGGCGCCGCCGTGCACCCGCTGCAGGTCGCCCGCGGCCTCCAGCGCTGACAGGTCGCGGCGGATGGTCTCGGCGTTGACCGAGAAGCGGCTCGACAGCTCGGCTGCCTGCACGCGCCCGCTGCTGCGGACGATCTCGGTGATCTCGCGCCGGCGCTCGGCCGCCTGCATCGCGCCACCTCCCTTCCCTGCCGTCCGCACGGAGTGCCCTGTGGATTTCCGTGTGGGGGTTGTGGGTGAACCCACATCACTTGTGGAGCCACACTACATCCGGTCCAGAAGTTGTCAACGCAAGATTTTGTGATCGTTACGTACGCGTGTCAGCTCCGTCCGAATGGGTGTGCACTTATGTCCGATTACATGGGCTTTTGGCCAGGTAGCCGGTCGCAACATCGTGGAACTTCACTACATTCGAGGTGGCTTTGTGTAGTGGATTCAACTTCTACGTGACACGGTCTTGTAAGTTTGCTACAAACTGGAGCCAGCAAGCACCACGTACGACGGAGGAGCACGGTGAGCGAAGTGCGCAGCGGCCCCGAGCTGGTCGTCACGCCGGACGGGCTGACGAACCGCACGGGCCGGTACGAGAAGAGGCTGGCCGACCTCGAGGGCCTCTTTGCCGACGCCGGGGCGTTCGCCGCCCGCCTGGCCCAGGAGGCCGACCGGGTCATCTACCACGTCGACGAGTTCCGCCCGTCCGAGGCGGCCGGCGACCTCATCACCGGCATCTCCACGCTCTCGCCGGGCAAGATCGGCGACGAGTTCCACATGACCCGCGGGCACATCCACGCCCAGCACGACCGGACCGAGATCTACCACTGCCTGGCCGGGCACGGCCTCATGCTGATGGAGACGCTCGACGGGCAGACCGTCGTCACCGAGCTGCGGCCGGGCGTCATCGCCTACGTCCCGCCGGTGCACATCCACCGCAGCGTCAACGTCGGCGACACCGACCTGGTCACCGTCTTCTGCTACCCGGCCGACGCCGGGCAGGACTACGGCATCATCGCCCGCGCCGGCGGCATGCGGCACCTGGCCGTCGACGACGCCGGGGAATGGCGCCTGAAGGAGAACCCGAACTATGTCGCCCGATGAACTGACCGGCCGCGCCCTGGCCCGCATGGTCGACATCAGCGCGGTCCAGGCCCAGCACGGCCGCGCCGACGTCGAGGCCCTTGCCCGGCACGCCCTCGAGGGCGACTTCGTGGCCGCGCACGTGCTGCCGTCCTGGCTGCCGGTGCTGCGCCCGCTGCTGGTCGGGTCCACCACCAACGCCGGCTCGCCGGTCGGGTTCCCCTCCGGCGGCTCGGCCACCCCGATCAAGGTCGCCGAGGCAGGGTGGCTCATCGAGGCCGGCGTACAGGAGATGGACGTCGTCATGAACATCGGCCTGGTGCGCTCGGGCGAGCTCGCCGCGGCCGGCCGGGACGTGGCGGCGGTGCTGTCGGCGGTCGGCGGCGCGGTGCCCGTGAAGGTGATCCTGGAGGTCGGGCTGCTCGACGAGCGGCAGCTCCGCGACGCCGCCCGCGCCGCCCTGGACGCCGGGGCCACCTCGCTCAAGACCGGCACCGGCTGGCAGGGCGTGGCCACCACCCCGCGGCACGTCGAGATCATGCGCGCGGCCGCCGGCCCCGGGCCCGAGATCAAGGCCTCCGGCGGCGTCCGCTCGCTGGAGCAGATCCGCGCGCTGATCGCCGCCGGCGCCACCCGCTTCGGCATCAACACCGCCGTCGCCGTGCGGCTCGTCGCCGAGGCCGGCGCCTGATGCCCACCGTCCTCACCCCCGCCACCCTGGTCCCGGCCACCGCGCCGACCATGTACTTCGTCGGCGTCACCACCGGCTCCTCCGCCATCCACCGCGTCTTCGCCGCCTGGCGCCCCCTGCTCGGCCTCGACGGCGTCGAGCTGACCGGCATCGACATCCCCGTCGGTGCGCCCGCCGCCGACTACCGCGCGGTCGTGGCCCACCTGCGCGACGATCCCCTCTCCCGCGGCGCCCTGGTCACCACCCACAAGCTCGATCTCTACGCCGCCACCCAGGACCAGCTGCGCGGCGTCAACGGCGACGCCGCGCGGCTGCACGAAGTCAGCGCCCTCGTCGCCGGCGACGGCCGCATCGACGGACTGGCGCTGGACACCATCACCAGCGAGCTGTCACTGCACGCGATCGTGCCCGCCCTCGCCGGGCGCGACGTGCTCGTCATGGGCGCGGGCGGCGCCGCCCTCGCGCTGTGCGACTACTTCGCCCACCGGTCCGGCCCCGACGCCCCCGCGAGTGTCGTGGTCACCGACATCGCCGAGGAGCGCCTGACCGCCATCGTCAAGGCGACCGCCGGGGGCGACCCGGGCATCGCCTGGCAGTCCCGGCTGCTGGCCCGCGGCGACAACCACGACGCGCTGCTGGCCGAGCTGGCCCCCGGCGCGCTCGTGGTCAACGCGACCGGGATGGGCAAGGACCGGCCCGGCTCGCCGCTCACCGACGCGGCCGTCTTCCCGCACGGCGGGGCGGTCTGGGAGTTCAACTACCGCGGCGAGCTGGGCTTCCTGCGCCAGGCCCGGGCCCGCGCCGCCGCCGACGCGCTCACCGTCGAGGACGGGTGGCGGTACTTCGTGCACGGCTGGACCCGCGCCATCGACGCCGTCTTCGACCTCGGCCTGCCGACGGAGGGCGCCGGCTTCGACCGGCTCTACGCCGCGGCGCAGGAGGTCCGGTGACCATGCTGGCCCGCTGGCTCGGCCAGGCCGGGTTCGTGCTCACCGCGGGGATGGCGCACCTCGCCGTCGACCCGTACCTGTCCGACTCACTCGCCGAGAAGTACGCCGGGCGCCTGTTCCCGCACACCCGCATGCGCCCCGCCCCGCTCGCCCCGCGGCAGCTGCCGCCGCTGGTCGCCGTGGTGTGCACCCACGCGCACACCGACCACATGGACCCCGCGACCCTGACCCCGCTCATGGCCGACCAGCCGCGGCTGCGCCTGGTCTGCCCGCGTGCCGTCACCGGGGAGGCACTGCGCCGCAGCGGCGCGGACGCGTCCCGGCTGGATCCGCTGCGCGCAGGCGAGCAGACCGGCTACGGCCCGTTCGCGATCAGCGCGGTGCCTTCCGCCCACGAGGAGCGCGAGCTCGACGAGCACGGCGACGACCGGTTCCTCGGCTACGTCATCGACGCCGCCGGCACCCGGGTCTACCACTCCGGCGACTGCGCGCCCTGGGACGGCCTGGCCGAGTGGCTGGGGTCCATGGCCGTCGACGTGGCGCTGCTGCCGGTCAACGGGCGCGACGCGCACCGCCGCGACAACGGCGTGCCCGGCAACTTCACCTTCGAGGAGGCCGTGCGGTTGTGCGCCGCCGCCGGGATCGGCACCCTCGTCCCACATCATTGGGGCATGTTCGCCTTCAATTCCGCCGACCCGGCCGGGTTCGACTTCGGCCTCGCCGGGCGCCTCGGCGTCACCGTCCAGCTGCCGGTGCACGGCGCCACGATGATCCTGCGGGGGCGTCGATGAACGGCCCGGCCGGCGGCCCCGTGCTCGTCCGGATCAACCAGCACCTCGACCAGCTGCGCCGCTCCGAGCGCAAGGTCGCCGACGTGGTGCTGGCCAAGCCGCGCGGCGTGGTGCAGATGACCCTGGCCGAGCTCGCCGAGGCGGCCGGGGTCAGCCAGCCCACGATCGTGCGCTTCGCCAACGCCATCGGCTGCGACGGCTTCCACGACTTCCGCATCCAGCTGGCGCAGAGCGTCGCGCTCGGCGTGCCGGCCACCCAGTCGGTCATCGAGGCCCAGGACGACACCGCCACCACGGTCGGCAAGATCTTCGACTTCTCCATCACCTCGCTGGACCACGTGCGCCGCCACCTCGATCTCGACGCGATCGGCAGGGCCGTGGACACCCTCGCCTCCTGCTCGAACATCGTGTTCATCGGCCTCGGCGCGTCCGGGATCGTGGCGATGGACGCCGAGCAGAAGTTCCCGCTCTTCGGCGTGCCGTGCTCGGCCCAGATCGACACCCACCAGCAGTTCCTGGCCGCCTCGACCAGCCGGCCCGACACCGCGTTCGTGGCCATCTCCAACACCGGCCGCACCGTGTCCATCCTCGACACCGTGCGCGTCGCGCGGGAGCGCGGCGCCGCCGTCATCGGCATCACCGGCGGCCCGTCGCCGCTGGCCGAGCTGTCCAACATCGCCATCCTCGTCGAGTCGCTGGACAACACCGACGTCTACACGCCGACGATCTCGCGCCTGGCCCAGCTCGTCGTCGTCGACATCCTCGCCACGATGGTGCTGCTGCGCCGCGAGGAGTCCGCCCTGGAGGACATCCGCACCATGAAGACGCGGCTGTCCCGGATGCGATCGGGGATGCCGCGCGCATGACGACGCTTGATGTGGTCCTCGCCTTCGACCTCGGCACCGGCGGCTGCAAGGCCGCCCTCGTCGACGCCTCCGCGCGCGTGCTCGCCACCGCGTTCGTCGCCTACCCGACCGCCTATCCGGCCCCGGGCCGCCACGAGCAGCGCCCGGCCGACTGGTGGGCCGCCCTGGCCGCCGCGACGAGCCGGCTGCCGCTGTCCGGGCACCGGGTCCGGGCCGTGGCGCTGTCGGGGCACAGCCTGGCGATGGTCCCGGTCGACGCGGACGGCGCACTGTTGCTGGAGTCCGTGCCCATCTGGTCGGACGTGCGCGGCGAGGCCGCCGCGACGGCCTTCTTCGGGCACCTGGCCGAGCGCGACTGGTACGCGTCCACGGGCAACGGCTTCCCCGCCGGCATGTACACCGTGTTCAAGGCGGCCTGGCTGCGATCCGGGACACCGCTCGGCCCCCGGGTCGCGCGCATCCTGGGCAGCAAGGACTGGATCAACGCCCGGCTCACCGGCGTGCAGGCCACCGACCCCAGCTACGCCTCCGGGTCGGGCGCCTACGACCTGCTGACCCGCACCCTGCGCCCGGACGTGTTCACGGCGCTTGGCGTGCCGGCCGGCTGGTGGCCCGACATCGTCGCCTCCACCGCGGTCGTCGGCACCGTCACCGCGGCGGCCGCCGCCGAGACCGGCATCCCGGCCGGGGTGCCCGTCGTGGCCGGCGGCGTCGACAACTCCTGCATGGCCCTCGGCGCCGGCCTGGACCGGCCCGGCGCCGCGTACCTCTCCCTGGGCTCGTCCAACTGGGTCACCGTCGCCGGCGCCGAGCCGGTCCTCGACGCCGTGCAGCGGCCCTTCGTCTTCGACCACGTGCTGCCCGGCCTGTACGTCTCGGCGCTGTCCACGTTCGGCGGCGGCAGCAGCCTCACCTGGCTGGCCGGCCTGCTCGGGCGGGACGGCGACCTCGACGCGCTGCTGGCCGAGGCGGCCGCGGCCCCCGTCGGCGCCGCCGGCCTGACCTGCGTGCCGACGCTCGCCGGCGGCACCGTCGCGGAAGGCGGCCCCTCCGTGCGCGGCGCGTTCCTCGGGCTCGATCTCGGCCACACCCAGGGCCACGTCGCCCGCGCCGTCGTGGAGGGCATCGGCTTCAGCCTGGCCGACGCCGCCGCGGTGATGCTCGCCGGCGCGCCGCCCGGCGCCCCGATCACCGCCGTCGGCGGCGGCGCCCGCGGCGCCCTCCTGCTCCAGGTCCTCGCCGACCTGCTCGACCGGCCCGTCACCCGCCCAGCCGACGCCCAGCACTGCGCGGCGCTCGGCGCGGCGGCCCTGGGCTGGCTCGGCATCGGCGCCTGGGACTCGACCGCCCCGCTGGCCGCCGGCACCGAGGCCGGCGAGGCCGACGTCGTCGCCCCGCGCGCCGGTGCGGCCGCCGACTATGCCCTGCCCCGGGCCCGCTTCCACGCCGCCCGCGCGGCCGTGCGGGCCCAGTCCGAAGTCACATAACGCTCAACGCTCTTGGAGTTCCACCGTGCCCCTCGCTGATCCACGCCCCATCCTCGCCGCCGCCCGCGCCAGCGGGCACGGCGTCGGCGCCTTCAACACCACCCTGCTCGAACACGCCGAGGCGCTCGTCGCCGGCGCCGAGGCGGCCACGGCGCCGCTCATCATGCAGATCAGCGAGAACGCGGTCCGCTATCACGGCTCCCTGCGCCCGCTGGCCCTGGCCGCCCGGGCCCTCGCCGAGGCAGCGACGGTGCCGGTCGTGCTGCACCTGGACCACGCCGAGGACGTCGACCTGGTCCACGAGGCGGTCGACCTGGGCTTCACCTCGGTCATGTTCGACGGTTCCCGGCTCGACGACGCGCGCAACCGGGCCGTCACGGGCGAGGTCGTGGCCTTCTGCCACGCCGCCGGGGTCGCGGTCGAGGCCGAGCTGGGCGAGGTCGGCGGCAAGGACGGCGTGCACGCCCCCGGGGTGCGCACCGACCCCGGCGACGCCGCCGCGTTCGTGGCCGACACGGGCGTGGACTCCCTGGCCGTCGCCGTCGGCACCTCGCACGCCATGGCGACCCGCGACGCCGTCGTGGACGTGGAGCTGGTCGCGGCGATCGCGGCCCGGGTGCCGGTGCCCCTCGTGCTGCACGGCTCCTCCGGCGTCGACGACGAGACGCTGGCCCGGGCGGTGACCGCCGGCATGACGAAGGTCAACATCGCCACCCACCTCAACAAGTGCTTCACCGCCGTGGTCCGCGCCCGCCTGGAGGCCGACCCGAAACTCATGGACGCCCGCAAGTACGTGGCCCCCGCCCGCGACGTCATGGCCGCCGAGGTCACCCGCCTCATCCGCGTGCTCAACCCCGTCGCGCCGGTCGTGGCCGCATGAAGGTCCTGGTCACGCCCCGCAGCATGTCGGCGGCGGGCTCGCCCGCGCTGGACCGGCTCAGCGCCGCCGGCTACGAGATCGTCACCCCGTCGCCCGGGCGCCAGCCCACCACCGAGGAACTGCTCGATGCGGTGCCCGGCGTGGTCGGCTGGGTCGCGGGCGTGGAGCCGATCGGTGCCGAGGTCCTGGCGCGCGCCGACCGCCTCCGCGTCATCAGCCGCAACGGCGCCGGCAGCGACGCGATCGACGCGCGCGCCGCGGAGGCGCACGGCGTGCGGGTCATCACCGCCCGGGGCGCCAACGCGCAGGGCGTCGCCGAGCTGGCCCTGGCGCTGACCCTGATGGGCCTGCGCGGCCTGCCCGAGGCGGCCGACGCGCTGCGCTCGGGCACATGGCAGCGCAGCACGGGCCGGGAGGCGGCCGGGCGCAGCCTGGGCATCGTCGGCTACGGCGCGATCGGGCGCCGCCTCGCCGGGCTGGCCCGCGGGCTCGGCATGACGGTGATGGCCCACGACCCGTTCGTCGACGTCGCGGATGTCCCGCTGGTGTCCCTCGACGTGCTGCTGCGCACGAGCGAGGTCGTGTCCCTGCACGTGCCCCCGTCCCCGGACGGGCCGCTGCTCGGCGCGGCCGAGCTGGCCCTGCTGCGCGACGACGTGGTGCTGCTCAACACGGCCCGCTCGACGCTGGTCGACGAGGCCGCCCTGCTGGCCGAGCTGCGCGCCGGGCGGATCGCGCTCTACTCGGTCGACGCCTTCGACCGCGAGCCGCCGGAGCCCTCCGAGCTGCTGCGTCAGCCCCGGGTGGTGCCGACGCCGCACCTGGGCGCGGCCACGGCCGAGAGCTCACGCCGCGCGGCCGAGGCCGCGGTGGACAACCTCCTCGCCGCCCTCGCCGCGTAGCCGCCGATCGCCCTCAGTAAGGGCAAGGACGACGTCGCATTCCTCAGTTCGATCGACGAGGAGCTGGCGATCGGCAAGGAGTGTCTGGCGGCGCTGGAGCCGCCGGCTGGCAAGGTGCAGCAGGCCGAGCTGCGGCAGCCGCTCGCCAACCTGGTGAGCGAGCTCAAGCAGTACACCGCCCGCAACGACGGCGTGAAGATCGGCGACATCTACACCAAGGCGAACGCGGCGATGGCGGCCCTGTCGATCCAGTGCCCGAGCTGACGAGGGCTACATGCGTTTGGCGGCGTCCTTGATGGCGGCGCGGATGCGGGGGTACGTGCCGCAGCGGCAGATGTTGCGCAGGGTGTCGAGGTCGGCGTCGGTGATGTCGCGGCCCTCGGCGGCGGTGCGGCGGACGAGGTCGACGGCGGCCATGATCTGGCCGGGCTGGCAGTAGCCGCACTGGGCCACGTCGTGGTCGAGCCACGCCTGCTGCATGGGGTGCAGGTCGCCGCCGGCGGTGGCGGCCAGGCCCTCGATGGTGGTGACCTCGTCGGTGGGGGCGAGGTCCTTCACCGGGATGGCGCACGGGTTCACGGCCCGGCCGTTGAGGTGGCTGGTGCAGGCCTTGCAGACGTTGATGCCGCAGCCGTACTTGGGGCCGGTGATCCCGAGGAGGTCGCGCAGCACCCACAGCAGGCGCTCGTCGTCGGCGGCGTCGACGGTGACCTGGGAGCCGTTGACGCGGAAGGTGTGCTGGGGCATGCGAGCGGCTCCTATGCAAGCCCGTCGGTGGGCGACGGCGGGATCGGCGGGACGGTCGGCTTGGGGGTGAAGGACAGCGTGCCGTGGTTGATCGGGAACGTGGTCGGCATGGTGCCGGTGGCCCGGCCGTAGGCGCACGCGACCGCGGCCATCGAGGCGGCCACGCCGAGCTCGCCGGCGCCGCCGGGCTGGTCGGACGTGCTGGGCATGACGATGACCTGCAGGTCGGGTGGGGTGTTCCACTGGCGGGTGTAGAAGTAGTTGTCCCAGCTGGCCTCGAGGAAGTACCCGTCGCGCAGGTGCAGGCTGGACGTCAGCGCCAGGGCGATGCCGTCCATGACGCAGCCCATCATCTGCGCCTCCAGCCCGCGCGGGTTGACGGCGAGGCCGATGTCGACGGCGACGACCGCGCGGGTGACGCGGGGGCCGGCGACGCCGTCGCGGACGGGGCGGTTGACGGTGGCGGGGCGGCAGTCGAGCTCGACGAGGACGGCGCTGACGGCCTTGTATTCGGCGTGGAACGCGATGCCCTGCGCCACGCCGGCCGGTAGGGAACGGCCCCAGCCGCCGGCGGTGGCGACCCGGTCGAGCACGGCGCGGGAGCGGTCGTCGCGCAGGAAGGCCCGCCGGAACTGGTACGGGTCCCGGCCCATGCGGGCGGCGAGCTGGTCGACGACGAGCTCGCGGGCGCAGGTGACGTCGGGTGAGTAGACGTTGCGCATGCTGCCGGTATTGAAGCCCTTGTCGGTCTCGTTGAGCAGCCGGCTGGTGACCCCGAAGTCGTAGGACATCGTCTGGCTGAGCTGGAAGAACGTCTCGGAGAAGCCGATGTCGCCGACGGGCAGCCGGGCGGCGAAGGCGGTGATGATCTCGCCGAGGCCGTGGCTGAGGTCGGTGGCGACGCTGGTGTGCCGCTGGTCGTAGCTGAGGACGGTGTTGCCGAGGTACGCGGCGCGCACCCGCGACGTCGCCATCGGGTGCACGCGGCCCTGGCGGGAGTCGTCGGCGCGGTGCCACATGAGCTTCACCGGCCGGCCGATCTTCTGCGACACCTCGGCGGCCTCGAGGGCGGCGTCGAAGAACAGTTTGCGGCCGAACGAGCCGCCGCCCTCGGTGACGTGGACGGTGACGGCGCCGGCCGGCAGGCCGAGCTTGGCGGCGATCGCCTGTTTGGCGACGATCGGTGCCTTGAGCGCCGACCAGATCTCGGCGCGGCCGGCGCGGACGTCGGCGATGGCGCAGTTGGGCTCCAGGGCGCTGTTGTTGCGGAAGTGGAAGGTGAAGCGGGCGTCGACGACCGGGGTCGGCGGCCGCAGCCCGATCGGCAGCTCGGCGAGGGCGAGCTCCTGCCGGATGGTCTGGTCGGACTTGCCTTCGGCGGTGCCGGGCCGCCAGGTGACGCGCAGGGCGCGGACGGCGTCGATGCACTGGCCGAACGTCTGGGCGCGGACGGCGACGCCGGTGCCGATGGCGACGACGTGGGTGACGCCGGGCATCGCCTGGACCTCGGCGAGGTTGGCGACCGAGCCGACTTTGCCGTTGATGGTCGGCGGGCGGCAGACCATGGTCGGTTTGGCGTCGGGGACGTCGAGGTCCATGGCGAAGCGCTTGCGGCCGGTGACGGCGTCGCGGGCGTCGACGCGGTTGTGGGGCTTGCCGATGACGGTGAAGCTCTCGCGGGCGGTGAGCTCCACCGCCATCTGTGTCGTGCGGGCGCTCGCCGCCGCGACGGCGAGCGCTCCGATGTCGAGGTGCCGGCCGGAGCGATCGGTGATCACTCCGGCCCGCAGGGTCAGGTCGGCCACGGCGGTGCCGAGGGACTGGGCGGCGGCCTGCAGGAGCCGGGTCCGGGCGATCGCGGCGGCGACCCGGATCGGCGTGTAGGTGGCGATGGTGGTGTTGGAGCCGCCGGTCAGCTGGTTGAACAGCAGCTCGGGGCGGGCGTCGGCGAGCGTCACCCGCACCCGCTCCAGCGGCACGGACAGTTCCTCGGCGATCAGCATGGCGGTGGAGGTGGTGATGCCCTGCCCGACCTCGGCGCGGGGCAGCGCGAACGACACGGTGCCGTCCGGGGTGACCTCGACGGAGATGAGGCCCGAGGTCGGCAGGGCGGCCACGGTCATGAGGTCGTTGAGGTCCACGATGTCGGTGATGTCGCCGCCGGCAGCGGCGGGTGCCGGGGCATCCAGTGCGGCGGCGGTCACCAGTACAGGAGCGGCGACGACGAAGCCGATGAACTGCCGCCGCCGGATGCCCTCGCTCACGACGGCCGGTTGATGGTGGGGATCTCGATCTTCGTCTCCTGGCCCTTGGTGAGGTAGAAGAGGATGTACTGGCGGACCGCCTCGTCGACGACCCACGCGGCGGCGGGGACGAGCGGCAGCGGCATGAGGCCCTCGCGGAACTTCACGAGCGGCGGCCAGACGGTGGCGATCAGCGGGTCCCACACCGGCTCGCGCGGGATGGCGTCCCAGTCGGCGACCTGGTTGCCCACGAGGTACCGGGCGAGCGCGTTGCACAGCGGCCGGCTGATGCTGCCGGGGCTGGTCTGCTCGGCGAGCTGGCCGAGCAGGACGTCGGTGAGGATGACGCCTTCGGGGGTCGGTCCCATGTTGCGGGGCAGGACCTGGTCGGACTGGGCGTTCGCGGCGGTCCACGTGGCGGGGATGTACTCGTCGCGGATGCCGAGCAGGTGCGCGGTGACCTGCCAGACGTGCAGGTAGGCCTCGGCGTCGGCGGCGGGGATCGGCACCTTCCACTCGCGCATCTTGCGCATCGCGAAGGTCGGCAGGGTGTGCCAGGTGACGAGCATGTCCTCCTGGCTGATCGGGATGGTGCCGTCCCAGTGCGGGGACTGCTGCAGCAGGTGCCGGACGGCGGCGTGCACGAGCCGGGTCTTGACGGCGTTGACGATGCAGTTGCCGTCGGGGCGGTAGGCGTTGAGCGCGCCGACGGCGAAGCCGAGGATGCTCGTCTTGGCGACGCGGTCCTCCATGTCGGCGCCGCCCTTGGAGTAGTAGACCGCGCGGGCCTCCTTGGGGATGGCGGTGCTCAGCATGCCGCCGCCGACGCCGTTGAGCAGGTTGAGGTAGAGGCCGCGGGACTTGTTGAAGGTAGCGGCGGCCTCGAGCTTGCCGCGGTCGGCCCAGTCCGGCAGCTGCCGGGCGTGGTCGATGAACGCCTTCACGTCGGCGGGCAGACCGGCGGGCGTGGGCTGGTCGTTGCGGGTCCAGTCCCACAGCAGCCGGTTGACCTCCGGGACGCCGCCGCGGTCGAGCAGCGACGCGACGAGCGGGTCCGCCTCCTCGTCCCACACCCAGCGCGGGTCGGCGCCCGCGCCGGCACCGGCGATCGACCCTTCGGGGGCCCAGGTCCAGGCCGGCGTCGCGACGCTCAGCGCGCCGAGCGCCCCGAGGGCGCCGCCGGCCATCAGCACTTTGCGTCTGCTCAGTTCCGTCATATCGATGCTATCCAATTCATGAAGGGCGGTTGGTCTGCGGGATCTCGATACTGATCGGGCCGGCGTCGGACAGGAACAGCAGTGCCGCCTTGCGCAGGAACTCGTCGAAGAGCCAGTACGCCTGCGGGGCGAGCGGGAAGGGCAGCAGCCCTTCACGGACGGCGATGAACGGCCCCCAGGCGACCTTGAGCAGCGAGTCCCAGACCGGCTCGCGCGGGATCCGCAGCCACCCGGCGATCTGGTCGCCGAGCATGAAGCGGGTGAAGGAGCCCAGGATCGGCTTGGTGAGCAGGCCGGCGTCGATGACCGCGCCGAGGCTGAGCAGGATGTCGGCGAGCTTGATGCCCTCCGCGGTCGGCGCCAGGACCGGGGTGAGGACCTGGGCGGCCTGGGAGTTGGCCTCGGCCCACGACGCGGGGATGTACTCGTCGCGGATGCCGAGCATGTGTGCGCCGACCTGCCACGAGTGCAGGAACGCGTCGGACTCGGCGGCGGGGATCGGCACCCGCCAGTCGGTCAGCTTCTGCATCACGGTGGTGGGCAGGCTGTGCCAGGTGACCATCATGTCGCGCTGGCTGATCGGGATCTGCTCGTCGGCGGCGCCCGGCCAGTACGGCGACTGCGGCAGCAGGTGGCGCACGGCGGCGTGGACGAGGCGGGTCTTGACGCAGGTCACGATCATCTCGCCGTCGGGCTGGTAGGCCTTGAGCGAGCCGATGTCGTAGCCGAGCTTGGCGGTCTTGGAGATGCGGTCCTTCATGTCCGCGCCGCCCTGGGAGTAGTACACGGCCCGGGCCTCGTGCGGGATGACGGTGCTCATCATGCCGCTGGCCAGGCCGTAGAGGACGCCGAGGTAGAGGCCGCGCTTGCGGTTGAACTCGACGGCCAGGGCCAGCTTGCGCTGGTCGGTCCACGCGGGCAGCTGGCGGGCCCGCTCCATGAAGTCGCGCAGGTCGGCCGGCAGCCCGTCGGGCAGCGGCTGGCCGTTCTTCTTCCAGGTGCGCAGCAGCGCGTTGACCTGCGGCACGTCGCCGCGGTCGAGCAGCGACGCGACCAGCGGGTCGGCCTCGTCGTCCCACACCCAGCGCGGGTCGGCGCCGGGTCCCGCGCCGGCCACCGACCCGGCGGGCGACCAGCTCCAGGCCGGCGTGGCGACGCTCAGCGCGCCGAGCGCGCCCAATGCAGTGCCGGTGGTCAATACCTTGCGCCGGCTGATGTTGCCCATGCCTTCGCCTCCTTCGAGTACCGGACTGGCGGTGATACGATGAAACGCATCCCGCGTCTGTGTATCATCGATGACAACACATGGTGTCGGCAATCACAAGGCATCCAGTGACATCGACTGCCGGGCAGGGCAGAATCGGCACCAGCAGGAGGTGATCGTGGACCCGGACCAGTCGTTGCTGGAGCGCGCCTACCTCGACGCCGTCGAGCGCGTCGACGACCTCGACGAGGCCCGCGGCCGCATCCTCGACGCGGCCTATGAGCAGTTCTGCCGCATGGGCATCCAGCGCTCCACCATGGAGGACGTGGCCCGGCGGGCCCGCGTCTCCCGGATCACCGTCTACCGGCGGTTCGCCACCAAGGACCTCCTCGTCGAGCACGTCGTGCGCCGCGAGTTCCGGCGCTACTTCGAGGTGTTCCTCACCGACATCCAGCAGGCCGAGACCGTCGCCGACCGGGTCGTGTTCGGGTTCGTGAGCTCGCTGCGGGCGATCCGGCGCAACCCGCTCATCGGCGGGCTCATGGCCGCCGAGCCCGACCTGCTCATGCCGTCGATGCTCGGCGACGGCGGGCAGACCCTCGCCACCGTGCGGCAGTTCGTCGCCGGGCAGCTGCGCCAGGAGCAGCGCGCCGGCAACCTGCCCGGCGACCTCGACGCCGACCTCGTCGCCGAGATGATGGTCCGGGTCTCCGCGTCGTTCCTCGCGATCCCGAGCAAGGTCGTCGACCTCGACGACGAGGAGCAGCTGGCGGCGGTCGCCCGCCAGTTCCTCGTGCCGATGCTGCGCCCGGAATGAAGCCATGGACGCCGACCTTCCCCCCGAGGTGGCACTGCTCGCCCGCGGCCTGACCCGGATCGGGCTCAGGCCCGGCGGCAGGCTGCTGATCGTGCTGCCCGGCCGGGCCGAGCAGTGGCTGATCGACCTCGCCGCCGCCTCGCTCGGCGCGGTGCCGGCGGCGGTCGACCCGGCGACGCGCCCCGACCGGCTGCGGCACCTCGCCCGCCACGCCGCACCGCAGCTGCTCGTGCTGGAGAGCGCCGCCGAGCTGGCCAGATGGCGGCCGATCCTCGCGGACCTGCCGAGCCTGCGCCGGATCGTCCTCGTCGACGATCCGGCGCCGCACGAGCTCAGCCTCGCCACGGTCTCCCTGACCCAGGTGCGGGAGGCGGGCCTGCTCACAGCCCCAGCGACCGGCCGATCACTTCCTTCATGATCTCCGTGGTGCCGCCGTAGATGGTCTGCACCCGCGAGTCCAGGAACGCCTTCGCCACCGGATATTCGCGCATGTACCCGTAGCCGCCGTGCAGCTGCAGGCACCGGTCCACGGTGCGCTGCTGCAGCTCCGTGCACCACCACTTCGCCATCGCCGCCGTCTCGGCCGTCAGCGTCGGCTCGACCAGGCAGCGGTCCACGAAGACCCGGCCGAGGCGCAGCTCCGTCGCCAGCTCCGCCAGCACGAACCGGTTGTGCTGGAAGCTGCCGATCGGCTTGCCGAACGCCTGCCGTTGCCGGCAGTACGCCACGGTCTGCTCGAACACGGCCTCGGCCGCGGCGAGCGCGGCGACGGCGATCGACAGCCGCTCGAACGGCAGGTTCCGCATGAGGTACGCGAAGCCCCGCCCCTCCTCACCGAGCAGGTTCGCGGCCGGCACCCGCACGTCGGAGAAGAACAGCTCGGCGGTGTCCTGCGCCTTCTGCCCGATCTTGTCGAGGTTGCGGCCCCGCTCGAAGCCGGCCATGCCGCGCTCGACGACGAGCAGGCTGATCCCCCGGTGCCCCGCCGCCGGGTCGGTACGGGCGACGACGATGACGAGGTCGGACAGGATGCCGTTGCTGATGAACGTCTTCTGCCCGTTCAGGACGTACGTGTCGCCGTCGCGCACCGCGGTGGTGGTGATGCCCTGCAGGTCGCTGCCCGCACCCGGCTCCGACATGGCGATGGCGGTGATGATGTCGCCGGAGCAGAAGCCCGGCAGCCACCGCCGCTTCTGCTCCTCGTCGGTGAGGTCGGTGAGGTACGGGCCGATGATGTCGTTGTGCAGGCCGAACGCGGGCCCGGTCGCGCCGGCGCGGGCGAGGCCCTCGGTGAGGACGGCGCTGAACACCCGGTCGGTGACGCCGGCGCCGCCGTAGCGCTCGTCGACGAAGAACCCGAGCAGGCCCGCGGCGCCGGCGGCCCGCCACACGTCCCGGTCGACGACCCCGTCGGCCTCCCACCGCTCGTGGTGCGGGGCGATCTCCTTGTCGATGAACGCCCGCACCAGCTCGGCGAACGCCCGGTGCTCGGCGGTGAAGACGGTGCGCTCCACGGTGACTCCCTACTGGGTCATGGCTTTGACGGCGGCGATCAGGCGGCGCGGGTCTGGCCCGAGAGGCGTCACGTTGAGGATCGTGACGCCGGCGTCGCGGTATGCCCGCACCCGGTCCCGGACGTAGCTCTCCGGCCCGATGAGGCTGGTCCGTTCCAGCAGCTCCGCCGGCACGGCGGCGGCCGCCTCCTCCTTGCGGCCGGCCAGGTACAGCTCCTGGATGCGGTCGGCCTCGGCGGCGAACCCGTACCGGCTGACGAGGTCGTGGTAGAAGTTGCGGTCCTTGGCGCCCATCCCGCCGACGTAGAGCGCGATCAGCGGGCGGGCCAGGTCCCGCAGCCCGGTGACGTCGTCGCCGATCGCGAGCGGCCCGCCGGCGGCGATCTCCAGCGGCCCCAGCGCCGGGTCGCGTTTCTCCCGGCCGGCGGCCAGGGCGGCGCCCCACACGTCGGCGGCGCGGGAAGGGTCGTACAGGAACGGCATCCAGCCGTCGGCGAGCTCGGCGGTCATCCGCACGTTGCGGTCGCCGAGCGCCGCGACGTAGATCGGGATGCTGTCGCGGACCGGGTGGCTGAGGATCTTCAGCGGCCTGCCGAGGCCTGTCCCAGCGCCGGGCGGGAGCGGCAGCTGGTAGGCGCCGTCGTTGACCAGGGTCTCGCGGCGCCACACCCTCCTGCAGATGCCGATCAGCTCGCGGGTACGGGCGAGCGGCCTGTCGTACGGGACGCCGTGCCAGCCCTCGACGACCTGCGGCCCGGAGGCGCCGACGCCGAGGATGGCACGGCCGCCGGAGACCGCGTCGAGGCCGGCGGCGGTCTGCGCGATGAGCGCGGGGGTACGGGAGTACAGCGGCAGGATCGAGGATCCGATGCTGAGCCTCGTCGTCTTCGCCGCGAGGTAGCCCATGACGGTCGGCGCGTCGAACCCGTACGCCTCGGACACCCACACGATGTCGAGCCCGTCGTCCTCCCAGGCCGCGACGCGGTCGGCGGCCGCCCTGGGGTCGGCGTCCACCGGGAGTGCGGTGGCGATGCGCATCAGGGGCCTCCCAGCCAGTCCTTGAGGACGTCGTCGGTGTGCTGCCCGGGCACCGGTGGCAGGCCACCGATCGCGCCCGGGGTCTGCGAGAAGCGGGGTGCGGCGGCGGGCTGCACGATGCCGTTGTGGACCTCGAAGGTGCCGCGCGCGACCAGGTGCGGGTGGCCCGCGGCCTCGGCGAGCGACAGCACCGGCGACACGCACGCGTCGGTGCCGTCGAACACGGCGGTCCATTCCGCTCTGGTACGGGTGGCGAATACCGCTGTGAGCCGCTCCCGTAGTACGGGCCAGCCCTTGACGTCGTGCTGGGCGGGCAGGTCCGGGTCGGCGTCGAGGCCGAGCAGGCGCAGCAGCTCGGCGTAGAACTGCGGCTCCAGCGCGCCGACGGCCATGTGCCCGCCGTCGGCGGTGGCGTAGACGGCGTAGAACGGGGCGCCGCCGTCGAGCAGGTTCCGCCCCCGCTGCGGGCGCCAGGCGCCGGTGGCGAGGAACCCGGCGAACATCGTGGTGAGGTGCGCGGTGCCGTCGACGATCGCGGCGTCCACGACCTGCCCCACGCCCGTGGTGCGGGCGACGTGCAGCGCGGCGAGGCAGCCGACGACGAGGTACAGCGAGCCGCCGCCGAAGTCGCCGACGAGGTTGAGCGGGATCTGCGGCGGGCCGTCGGCGGCGCCGATCGGGTGCAGGGCGCCGGCGAGCGCGATGTAGTCGACGTCGTGCCCGGCGGTCCGCGCGAGCGGGCCGTCCTGGCCCCAGCCGGTCATCCGCCCGTACACCAGGGCCGGGTTGCGCTCCAGGGCCGCGTCCGGGCCGACGCCGAGGCGCTCGGCGACGCCGGGGCGCCAGCCTTCCACGACGATGTCGGCCTTCGCGGCGAGATCGAGGACCCGGCCGGCGCCGGCGGGGTCCTTCAGGTCGACGACGATCGAGCGCTTGCCGCGGTTGAGCAGGTCGGTGCGGGGATCGCCGGCGGCCAGCGGGCCGGGCTCGGGGCGGTCGACGCGCACGACGTCGGCACCGAGGTCGGCCAGCAGCATGGCGGCGAACGGGCCGGGCCCGATGCCGGCAAGCTCCAGAACTCTGACACCCGTGAGCGGTCCGGTCATGCCGCCACCTCCGCTGCGCTCCGGCGCCGGCCTGACCCACACCTGCAATACCGATTCGCGGCTCCTCCGCTGCGCTCCGGACCGCTCATGCTCCCCACCTCGGCGTGCTGCCCTGTACCAACGCTGCCGCCGCGGCACGGAAGTCCGGGCCCGACAGGGACTCCCCCATCAGGCGGACGGCGTCGGCGGTCGCGTCCGCTGCGGTGCTGTCCAGGCCGGCCCACACCTGGCGCCGGATGACGGCCATCGACGACGGCGCGCAGTGCACGGCGAGGTCGACGGCGTAGGCCTGGGCGGCGGGCAGGACCTCGGCGCGGGGCAGGACCCGCTGCGCCAGGCCCATCCGCTGCGCCTCCACCGCGTCGATCTTGCGGCCGGAGACGAGCAGGTCCATGGCGTTGCCGACGCCGATCAGGCGGGGCAGCAGCCAGGCGCTGCCGTATTCGGCGATGAGGCCGAGCCGGCTGAACGCGGTGGACAGGCGCGCCTCCGCGGCGAGGAACCGCACGTCGGCGTAGAGGGCGTGGACGAGCCCGAGGCCCGCGGCGCCGCCGTTGACCGCGGCGACGATCGGCGTGCCGAGGGTCAGCGGCAGGTGCGGCTCGAAGCCGAGCTCGTGCAGCAGCCGGTCGCGGTGCCCGGGGTCGAGCAACGCCTGCAGCGCGGCGGGGTCGGCGCCGGCGCAGAACCAGTCACCGGCGCCGGTGACGACGATCGCGCGGACCGCCGGGTCGTCGTCGGCCGCCTTGAGCGCCGCGTAGTAGTCGCGGAACATCTCCCACGTCATGGCGTTACGGTGGTCCGGCCGGTCGAACCAGATCGTGCGTACGCCGTCGCGGGTCTCGACCCGCAGGCCACTGCTCATCGCGCTCCCTCTTTGACTTTTGACATTTGATACTATTGCGGGCATGTCCAAGCTGTCAGACGGCCGCCCGCAGTTGTCGGAGACCGTGGCGAGCCTGCTGCGGGACCGGATCATGTCCGGCCAGTTGCGCTCCGGCTCGCGGATCCGGCTCGAGCAGGTCGCCGAGGAGACCGGGCTGAGCATCACCCCGGTCCGCGAGGCGCTGCTGATGCTGCGCGCCGAGGACATGGTCGAGCTGCAGCCGCGCCGCGGGCACGTGGTCGCGCCGCTGTCCCGGCAGGACATCATCGACGTCTTCGGGCTGCAGGGGCACATCGCCGGCGAGCTGGTCGCCCGGGTCGCCGCCGCCATCACCCCGGCGCAGCTGGACGAGCTGCGCGCGGTGCACCAGCGGCTGGCCAAGGCCGCGCAGGCGCGGCAGGCGAGCAAGGTGGAGCAGCTGGAGTTCGAGTTCCACCGCGGCATCAACCGGCTCGCCGACGCCCGCAAGCTGTCGTGGCTGCTGCGGGCCGCGACCCGCTACACGCCGACCCGCTTCTACGCCGCCGACGCCGCCTGGCGCGCCGCCATGGTCACCGACCACGAGGCGCTGCTGGCGGCCCTGGCGGCCAACGACGCGGACGCGGCCCGCCCGGTCATGGCCCGCCACTTCACCGACGGCGCCGAGCGCCTCGTCAAGCACCTCGACGACCTCGGCCTCTGGACCGCCTGACCTGGCATTTTGCCGCCCACCGACACCCGTCACGGTGAGTGATACGGTGACAGCACGCGTGACCTGCCGGTTTGGAAAGATGCTGTAAGGTGCTCTGAGAGCGGAACGCAGCACACCGGAATCCACCCGATCACGGCATGCCGCCTCGCCACTGGACGAGCCGCTGGACGACCTGCCGGACTGGCTTTTGGACGACCCGCCCGCCCGGCGCAGCGCCGCACCGACCCGCTCGACGTCCGGCGTGCCGCCGGCGAACGGCGACCGCGACGCCTCGAGGAGTTCGGGCGGGGCCGCGCTGCTGGACGGGCTACCGGACCGGCTGCCGGACGACCTAGCGGACGGGCTTTGGGGCGGCCCGCCGGACCGGCTGCTGAACGATCTGGTGGAGCTGAACGATCTGGTGGACAGGCTTTGGGGCGGCGGCCCGCCGGACCGGCTGCTGGCCGACCGGCCTGCCCGGCCGCTGGACTGGCTTCGGCTTCGCAACGGCCGACCTCACCCGCGCCCGTGGCGCAGCTTGAACATGGCCAGCGACGTGCGCATCGCCTTCTCGGCGGGCTGCAGGGTCAGCAGGTCGATCGGCGGCCGGAAGCGCTGCCACGTCACGGACTTGGCCCGGCTGAACTCGCGCAGCCCGTCGGCGCCGTGGACCCGGCCGAAGCCTGAGTCGCCGACGCCGCCGAAGGGCAGCGCGGGCACGGCGGCGTAGCCGAGGACCGAGTTGACCGAGACCGCGCCCGCCCGCAGGCCCGCGGCGAGCGCCCGGCCGGTCGCGCGGCGGCGGGTGAAGATGGAGCCGGCCAGCCCGTAGGCGGTGGCGTTCGCGCGGCGCAGCGCCTCGTCGGCGTCGGCGACCCGGTTGACGATCAGCACCGGCCCGAACGTCTCCTCGGTGACGGCCGCGCTGTCCTCGGGGACGTCGGCGAGCAGGACCGGGTCGACGAACGGCGGGCGCACCGAGGCCGCGTCGCCGACGACGGCCCGGCCGCCGCGGTCGATCGCGTCGGTGATGTGCCGACGGACGATCTCCGGCTGCGTGGGCGTGGTCATCGGGCCGTACGGCGCGTCGGCCTCGGCGCCCGGCCGCACCTCGCGCAGCAGCGGGGTCAGTTCGGCCAGGAACGCGTCGTGGACGGCGTCGACGACGTAGATGCGCTCGACGCCGGCGCAGGTCTGGCCCGCGTTGCCGAGGCCGCCGAACACCGCGGCGCTCGCCGCGGCCGGCAGGTCCGCGTCGGCGGTGACGATGAGCGCGTCCTTGCCGCCGCCCTCGATGACGACCGGGGTGAGCCGCTCCGCGCAGGCCGCCATGACGCGACGGGCCGTGGCGGCGGAGCCGGTGAATGCGATCTTGTCCACGCCCGCCCGGCACAGCGCGGCGCCGGTCGCGCCGTCGCCGGTGACCACCTGCAGGACAGGGTGCTCCGGCAGCAGTTCGAGCCAGCGCGCGGCCAGCCACGACCCGACGCCGGGCGTGAACTCGCTGGGCTTGAACACGACCGCGTTGCCGGCGGCGAGCGCGTGGGAGATGGAGCCCATCGGGGTGTAGAAGGGGTAGTTCCACGGGCCGATCACGCCGACCACCCCGAACGGCACGTACTCGACGGTGCTGGCCTGGTTGAAGGCGAGCATGCCCGAGGACACGGAGCGGCGCCTGAGCACGCGGCCGGCGTGGCGGGCGGCCCAGTCGAGGTGCTCGACGGTGAGCATCACCTCCAGCAGCGCCCCCGCGAGAGGCTTGCCGGTCTCCTCGCGGATCAGCGAAGCGAGCTCGGTGACCCGCCGGGCGATCGACGCCTTGAACGCCAGCAGATGGTGCCGCCGCTGCCGGGCGGTGAGGCCCGCCCACCAGCCGGCGGCGGCGCGGGCGCGCTCCACCGCCGCCTCAACAGCCACCTCATGCGCGACGGTCGACGTCATCGAGACCTCCCTGACATTTGATATTCGATAGTTTAGCCTCGGTGTCAATCCCCGCGTTCACAACGGCATCCATGGAGGAACCAGCTGTGGAATACAACGACGAACAACGATCCCTGGTGGCCGCGGTGCAGGACTTCTGCCGCCGGGAGGCCGGCAGCCGGGAGCAGCGCCTGGCGCTGACCGACGGTGGCAGGGAGAACCACAGCCCCGAGCTCTACCGCAAGATGGCCGACCTCGGCTGGCTCGGCATGGCGCTGCCGGAGGAGTTCGGCGGCGGTGGCGCCGGCATGGTCGACCTGTGCCTGTTCCTGGAGACGACCGCGAAGGCGATGGCCCCGATCGGCGGCTTCACCACCTCGATCATCGTCGCCGCCGCGTACGAGCGCTTCGGCTCGCCCGAGCAGAAGAAGGTCGTCCTCGGCGGGGTCGCCCGCGGCGCCATCGAGGCGATCGCCATGTCGGAGCCCGAGGCCGGCTCGGACGTGGCGAACCTCAGCTGCCGCGCCGAGCGCCGCGGCGACGAGTGGGTGGTCAACGGGCAGAAGACGTGGTGCTCCAACGCGCACCTCGCCGAGCGCATCCTGCTCGTCGCGCGGACCAGCGGCCGCGCCGGTGACCACAGTGGACTCACCATGTTCCAGGTCCCCACGACGGCCGCCGGGCTGACCGTCTCCGGCATCGACACGATGGGCGGCCGGGAGGTCAACGACCTGTACTTCACCGACTGCGCGCTGCCCGCCGACGCCGTCGTCGGCACGCTCGACGCCGGCTGGCGGCAGCTCATGGCGGGGCTCAACTTGGAGCGGCTGATCCTCGCCAGCCTCATGCTCGGCACCGCGCAGCGCGCGTTCGACGACGTCGTGGACTACGTGAAGGGGAGGCGCCAGTTCGGCCGGCCGATCGGCTCGTTCCAGGTGCTGCGGCACCGCCTCGCCGACCTCGCCACCGAGATCGAGTGCGCCCGGCTGCTCGTGTACGCGACGGCCGCGCAGGTCGACCGCGCACCCAACACGGTGCTGCCGCGGGAGACCTCGATGGCGAAGCTGAAGGCGACCGAGACCGCCCGCCGGGTGACGCTCGACGCGATGCAGATGATGGGCGGCTACGGCTACGCCACCGAGTTCGACATGGAGCGCCTGGTCCGCTCGTCGATCGTCTCCACGGTGTACGGCGGCACCAGCGAGATCCAGCGCGACATCATCGCCAAGACCTACGGACTGCATGAAGTAAGCCGCGATTCACAGTAGGACCGCGCGGACACTTCCCAAGAAGTTAACGCTGACTTACAGTGCCTCCTACGCGATCCACGGGCGTCGCCAGCACTGCTGGCGGCGCCCCACGGGCGTCGCCGGGAAAGCGCGCCGCGACGCCCCACGGGCCCCGCCCGCCCCCTCGAGGCAACCATGTGATCGAAGTGGAGTTCCCATGCTCCGAATCAAAGCCCTTACCGCCGCCGCCCTCGTCATGGTCACCGCCACCGCCTGCGCCGAGGACACCGCCGAACCGCAGCGCGCCACACCCAGCTTCTCGAAGCCGCCGATCACCGTCGGCTTCCTCAACCCGAACGGCGGGCCGGTCCCGCAGCCCGGCACCGACACCGGCGTCAAGGCCGCCCTCAAGTACATCAACACCGAGCTCGGCGGCATCAACGGCCACCCGCTCGAGGTCGTGTACTGCGACACCGACACCACCCCGGAGAAGGCGCAGTCGTGCGCCAACACGTTCGTGGAGAAGAAGGTCGTCGCCGTCATGGACGGCTACAACCTGTCCTCCAGCGCCACCCTGCCCGCGCTGACCGCCGCGCAGATCCCGCTCGTCGGCATGATCCCGTTCGACTCCGTCACCGGCGCCAAGGCCGAGAACCGGGTGTTCTTCGCCGCCCCGCAGGCGTCGTTCCTCGTCGGCGCCCTGCAGGCGTTCAAGACCGCCGGGAAGACGTCGGTCACCCTCGCGCTCGTCGACACCCCGTCGTCGCACCAGACCATCGACAACCTGCTGCCGGTGCTGGCGAAGACCCTCGGCATCAACGCCAAGGGCATCTACTTCTCCCCCACCAACCCCAACTTCACCGCCGTCGCCTCCACCATCGCCCAGGACAAGCCCGACGTCGGCGGCCTCGTCGCCTCCCCCAGCGAGGCCGTGTGCACGGCGCTGGTGAAGGCGCTGCGGCAGCTGCAGTACAAGGGCGACATCTTCACCGCCGCCTGCACCGACTACATCAAGGCCGGCCCCGCGCAGGCCGCCGGCGGGGCGCTGTACTCCTCCAACTGGCTGCCCGTCGCGGCGAAGTACGTGCCCGCCGAGCTGCAACGGGAGCTGTCCCTCGCCACGAAGTACATCGACGGCGTCGAGGGCGGCACCGGCGGCTACTACGCCGTCGGCGAGTTCGCGCTGCTGGTGAACTTCGCCAAGGCGATGTCCGGCGCCGCCGAGACCGACCTGACCGGCCCCGGCGTGCTCAAGACGCTCAAGGGCCTCAAGGACTTCCCGAGCTTCCTCGGCCCGCGACTCAACTGCGGCAGCGCCACCTCACCGAACTGCACCACGCAGATCCTGCTGTACGTCGTGCAGCCCGACGGCTCGGCGAAGCCCGTCACGGACACCTGGATCACGCCGGTCCCGCAGGTCCTCGCCGCGATCCCGGGCGCGGTGTAACAGCACTATGGATCAGGTCCTGCTCTTCCTCACGCTCGGCTTCGCCGCCGGCGCCGTGTACGCCGTCATCGCCACGTCCATCGTGGCGCTGCACGTCGCCACCGGGGTCCTCAACTTCGCGCAGGGATCGCTCGCGCTGTGGGGCGTCTGGGTCGTCGCCGAGCTGCGCCGCAGCGGCACCCTGGTCCTGCCGGTCGGGTCAGTGCCGTTGGGCACCGCAGCAAGAGAAGCGTGGACGGCGGTGGCGCTCGGGGTGCTGAGCACGGCGGCGCTGGCGTTCGCCGCGCACTGGCTGGTGTTCCGGCCGCTGCGCGGCGCGCCGCCGCTGTCGCAGGTGGTGGCGTCGGTCGGGCTGATGCTCGCGATCGGCTCGCTGGTGCCGCTACGGTTCCGGACCGACGGTGCGCTCGCGGCGCCGCTGCTCACCGACCGGACGCTCGGGGTCGCCGGGACGCGGCTCAACGTGAGCGACCTGATCCTCCTCGCGGTGGCGTTGACCGCGACCGTGGCGTTCTCGGTGTACTTCCGGCGGACCCGTTGGGGCGTCGCGACCCGGGCCTGCGCCGAGGACGAGCGGGCCGCCCGGCTCACCGGCCTCTCGCCGGACCGGCTCGCCGCCGTCGCGTGGCTGTGCACCGGCGCCGCGACGGCGCTGGTCGCGGTCCTCGCCGCGCCGACCGTCGGGCTCGACCCGATCGGGTACATGTTCTACGTCCTGCCCGGGCTCGCCGCGGCGCTGCTGGCCCGGCTCACGTCGGTCATGACCGCGGGGCTCGCCGGCATCGGCATCGGCTGCTTCCAGTCGCTGCTGCTGCTGGCGAGCACCGTCGACGGCTGGCCCGCCTGGGCGCAGGCCGGGCTCGGCGACGCGGTGCCGTTCGTGCTCGTCGTCGTCGCGCTCGTCGTGCTCGGCCGGGGCATCCCCGCCCGCGGCGCGCCCGGCGCGGACCGGATGCCGGCGGTGGCGTTGCCCCGGCGCCGGCTGCGGGCGGGCCTGCTGCTCACGGGCGCGGCCGCCGCCGCGATCGCCCTCACGTCCGGCAGCTGGCGCTTCGGGGTCGTCACCTCGATCATCATGGCGCTGATCGCCCTGTCCCTGGTCGTGCTCACCGGCTACCTGGGGCAGATCTCCCTCGCCTCCATGGCCTTCGCCGGCACCGGCGGCTTCGTGCTCTCCAGGGCCACCGTCGCCTGGGGGCTGCCCTTCCCGCTCACCATCCTCGTGTCGGCGGGCGTCGCCACGCTCGTCGGTGTCGCCGTCGGCCTGCCGGCGCTGCGGATCCGCGGCGCTCAGCTGGCGGTGGTCACGCTCGCCGGCGCGATCGCCATCCAGCAGCTCGTGTTCGCCAACCCGGCGCTGACCCCGTTCGAGGGCAACCTCATCGACGGGCCGACCCTCCTCGGCTGGAACCTCGAGGTGCGGCGCGGCACCGACCTGACGACGACCGCGTTCGCCGGCACGGTCGTCGTCGTGGTCGGGGTGCTCGCCGCCGCCGTCGCGCGGCTGCTCGCCGGCACGACCGGGCAGGCGTTCCTCGCGGTGCGCGCCAACGAGCGCGCGGCGGCCGCGGCCGGCATCGACGTGGCCCGCACGAAGCTCGCCGGGTTCGCCGTCGCCGCGTTCCTCGCCGGGGTCGGCGGCTGCCTCATCGGGTACAGCCGCTCGCAGCTGTCCGCGGAGTCGTTCAACGTCATCGTCGGCCTCGGCGTGCTGTGCATGACCTACGTCGGCGGCATCACCCGGATCGGCGGCGCCGTCATCGCCGGACTCGTCGCGCCGCTCGGGGTGCTGTACACGCTGCTCAACACGACGTTCGGCCTCGGCCGGTACTACACGCTCATCGCCGCGTGCGCGCTCGTCGTCACCGCGGTGCTCAACCCCTCCGGCATCGCCGGCAGCCTCCACCGCCGGAAGGTCGCGGCATGACGCTCCTGGAAGCCACCGGACTCACGGTGCGGTACGGCGGCGTCCTCGCCAACACCGACGTCACCCTGCACGTCGGCGCCGGCGAGGTGGTCGGGCTGATCGGGCCGAACGGCGCCGGCAAGACCACGTTCGTCGACGCCGTCACCGGCTTCACCGCCGCCCGCGGCACCGTCACCCTCGACGGGCGGCGCCTCGACGGGCTCCCGCCGCACGCCCGCCGCCGCGCCGGGCTGGCCCGCACCTGGCAGGCGGGCGAGCTCTTCGGCGACCTGACCGTCCGGCAGAACGTCGCCGTCGCCGCCGCCCGGGGCCCGCTGCGCAACCTGTGGAGCGACCTGACCGGGCGGGCCGCCCGTGCCGGCGGCGTGGACGCGGCGCTGGAGATGTTCGGCCTGCAGTTCGTGGCGGACCGGCGCCCCGGCGAGCTGAGCCTGGGCCGGCAGAAGATCGTCGGGGTGGCCCGCGCCCTCGCCGGCGGGACCCGCGCGGTCCTGCTCGACGAGCCGGCCGCCGGGCTCGACACCGACGAGAGCGCCGAGTTCGGCGGGCACGTGCGGGCGATCGCGGCGGCGGGCCTCGGCGTGCTGCTCATCGACCACGACATGAACCTCGTCTTCGACGTCTGCGACCGCGTGTACGTCCTGGACTACGGCGCCGTCATCGCCGCCGGCACGCCCCACGAGGTCCGCGCCGACCCGGCCGTGCGGACCGCGTACCTCGGCGCCCCGGCCGAAGCCGGCGCCCCGTCAGAGGCCGACGCCGGCGCCCCTCAGGAGGTGCCCTCATGACCGCCGTCCTGAAGCTGGCGGGCGTCACCGCCGGGTACGCGGGCGTCCCCGCCGTGCGGGACCTCGACCTCGAGGTCGGCGAGGGCGAGGTCGTCGCGCTGCTCGGCCCCAACGGCGCCGGCAAGACCACGACGCTGCTCACCGCCGCCGGCGTCATCGCCCCGACCGCGGGCACCGTCACCGCGTACGGGAAGCCGCTGCACCGGCGCGTCGAACGCAACGCCCGCGCCGGTCTCGTCCTCGTCCCCGACACCCGCGGCGTGTTCCACGGCCTGACCGTCCGGGAGAACCTGACCCTCGCCCGGCGGGCCGACCTCGGCCGGGTGCTGGAGCTGTTCCCCACCCTGGAGCCGCTGCTGTCCCGCCGGTGCGGGCTGCTGTCCGGCGGCGAGCAGCAGACGCTCGCCATCGCCAAGGCCCTCGTCAGCATGCCGCGGATCCTGCTCATCGACGAGCTCAGCATGGGCCTGTCCCCCATCGCGGTGCAGGCGATCCTGCCGACCGTCCGCGCGCTCGCCGACCGGCTCGGCGTCGCCGTCGTGCTCGTCGAGCAGCACATCGACCTCGCCCTGACCGTCGCCGACCGGGCCGTCGTGCTCCACCACGGCCGCGCCGTCCTCGCCGGATCCGCCCGCCGGCTGCGCGCGCAGCGGCACACCGTCGCCGAGGCGTACTTCGGCGCGTCACCTTCTACGATCGGGAAGTCCTGATGGAACTCACCGCCCGGCAGCGCGCCGCGCTCGCGAGCATCTGCGACACCTTCGCGCCCGGCGACGGCGACGGCATCCCGTCGGCGCGCGAGATCGGCGCCGTCGACATCATGGCCGGTCTCGTGCTGGGCAACCCGCGCGCCGCCGAGACCCGGCAGTTCCTGCAGCTGCTGACGCTGTGGGACTCGCCGCTGGCGGCGCCGCTGCGGGGCGGCGGGCTGCGCTCGTTCTCCCGGCAGCCGCAGGCCCGGCGGGAGGCGATCCTGCTCGGGCTCGCCGGGTCCGGCAACGCCCGCAAGCGGGCGCTGTTCCAGGCGCTCAAGGGCGCCGCGACACTCTCCTACTACCTGGCGCCCGGCCCGACCGGGCACTCGCCGCTGTGGGACGCGATCGGTTATCCGGGCCCCCTCGGTACACGAGCCGACGCCGCGGAACCACCGCTGCGGCCGATCCGTCCGGCCGGACCGACCGTCCTGGACTGCGACGTGGTGGTCGTCGGATCCGGGGCGGGCGGCGGGACCGCGGCCGCCGTCCTCGCCGCCGCCGGGCTCGACGTCGTCGTCGTGGAGAAGGGCGCCTACCACGACGACCGGGACTTCGACGGCGGCGAGCTGTCCGGCCTGTCCCGGCTCTACGCGCCCGGCCCGGCCGCGACCGCCGAGGGGCAGCTGAGCCTGCTGCAGGGCCAGGGCGTCGGCGGCGGCACCGTCGTCAACTACTCCACATCGTTCCGCACCCCGGCCGGTGTACGCGACGAGTGGGCGTCGCACGGCGTGCCGCAGTTCGCCACCGACGAGTACGACGCCTCGCTCGACGCGGTGTGGACCCGCCTCGGCGTGAACCTCGACCATGGCGCGATCTCCTCCCGCGACGCCCTCATGCAGGCCGGGCTCACCAAGCTCGGCTGGCACGTCGCGGAGATGCCGCGCAACGTCATCGGCTGCGACACCGGCATCGAGTGCGGCCGGTGCGGCCTCGGCTGCCGCATCGGCGCAAAGCAGTCCGTGGCGAAGACCTGGCTCGTCGACGCGCAGCGGTCCGGCGCGCGGCTGCTCGTCGGCGTCGACGTGCGGACCGTCACCGTCGCGGCCGGCGCCGCCACCGGCGTCACCGGGCGCACCGCCGACGGTTTCCCGGTCACCGTGCGCGCCCGGGCGGTCGTCGCCGCCGCGGGCAGCATCCAGACGCCGGCGCTGCTGCGCCGCTCGGGGCTCACCAACCCCAACATCGGCCGGCACCTGCACCTGCACCCGGCCACCGGGGTCTGGGGCACCTTCGCCGAGGAGGTCCGCCCGTGGGAGGGCGGGATGCAGACGCGGTACTCCACCGAGCACGCCGACCTCGACGGCCTCGGCCACGGCGTCATCTACGAGACGGCCGCCACCAACCCGGCGATCGCCGTGTCGTTCATGAGCTGGCGCGGCGCGCGGTCGCACCTCGCCCAGATGCGCGCCCTGCCGCACCTCAGCGGCGTCGGCGTCATCACCCGCGACCGCGACGCCGGCCACGTCACCGTCGACCGCGACGGCGAGCCCGTCGTGCATTACCGGCTCTCCGCGTACGACGCCGCCCACATGCGGGCCGGGATCGCCGGCGCGGCCCGCATCGTGGAGGCCGCCGGCGCGCTGACCGTCTTCTCCGGCCACCAGCGCGGCCTGACGTGGGAGCGCGGCAAGGGCTCAATCGACGACTTCATCGCGTACACCGGCGGCCTCGGCACCGCGCCCGGCGAGCTGTCGATGGCGGCGCTGCACATCATGGGCGCGGCCCGCATGGGCGGCTCCAGGGCCACGTCGGCCACGGACCCCGACGGCGCGACGTGGGAGGTCCCGAACCTCGTCGTGGCCGACGCGTCCTGCTTCCCGACGTCGTCCGGCGTCAACCCGATGATCTCCGTCGAGGCGATCGCCCACATGAACGCCCGCCGCCTCGCCGCGACGCTCCGCAACTAGGATCGGCGGCGTGACGCTGCCGACCCCGACCGTGGAGCGGCTCGCCCACTCCGTCGCGGTCTTCAACGGGTACGCCAACGCCGACCGGACCTGGCTCGACTTCGTCGCGCGGACCGCGCCGGGCCCTGACCTGTCGCGGCCCGAGCACCGGCGGCTGCTGCACCGCTGGCTCAACTCGTGGGGGTGCCGCATCCGGTACCCGCGCGACGGCGAGCCGGATCTGTTCGACGCCGGGATCGCCGGCTGGTGGGCCGCGTCCGGCGTGACCCTGCCGGCCGGCCCGCTGCGCCTGGCCTCGGACGCCGACCTGACCGCGCTCGGCACGGCGTACGCCACCCTGTCCGCCGTGCCGGCCGGTCCCCGCCGCACGCTCGGCCCGACCGCCGCCGCCAAGGCCCTGTACGCGCTGCGCCCCGACACCGTGATGCCCTGGGACGCAGCGATCGCGGTCACGCTGCACGGCGCCCGCGACGGCGCGGCCTTCACCCGCCACCTGACCCTGGGCCGCGCCTGGGCGGCGGCGCTGGTCGCCGCGACCGGCGCCGACGACGCGTCGCTTCCCACGTTCCTCGGCCGCCCGTCGGTCTCGCTCGCCAAGCTCCTCGACGAGTACACCTACGTCCGTATCACGCTGGGACACGACCCGTCCTGACGTGCAGCGCACCGGCGGACGGGTCAGACCAGCAGCCGCGCCGGGAGTCGCACCTCCGCCACGACGCCGCCGCCGGGGGCGGGTGACAGCTGGACCGCGATGCCGTGCCGGGCCGCCAGGCAGCTCACCGCGTAGAGCCCGACCCTCAAGTCGTTGGGTGTGCCGGGGCGGGCGAGCTGGTCGTTGAGCTCGACGAGATTGCCGGGTGAGATCCCGATCCCGTCGTCCTCGACGGTGATGCGCAGGCGGTCGCCGACCTTGCGAGCGGTCACGTCGACCATCGAGTTGGGCGGTGAGTAGATCGTGGCGTTGTCGAGGAGCTCGGCGATCAGGTGGACCACGTCGAAGACCGCGAAGGCGGCGATGCGCTGGGTCCGGTCGACCGCGATGTAGCGGACGCGGCTGAAGTACTCGATCTCGGACTGCGCGCTGCGCAGCACGTCCGCCACGGGCGCCGGTTCGTGACGGCGGCGGACCGGGTCCACGCCGGCGAGGGCGAGCAGGATCTCGTCCGACCGGCGGATCCGGCCGGCGAGGTGGTCCAGGTGCAGCAGCTCCGCCAACCGGTCCGGGTCCTGTTCCTGGTCGGCCAGCTGGTGCACCGCGGCGCGCAGGCGGGCGCCCAGGCGCTGCGTCCGGCGGACCATGGTGCCGAACATCGCCGACGTCATGGCCTGCGTCTCGGCGGCACGCAGCGCGGCCGTCGCGCGGAGCAGGTGGACGTAGACGTCGACGACACCGGGGTGGTATCCGCGCCGCACCGACGGGAACTCCGGCGGGTCGGGGATGCGCGCCGATCCGTTGGCGAGGGCCGTGTAGGCGCGGTTGAGGTACTCGTCCACCGCCGCAGGGTCGTCGCCGCGGCCGTCGGCGGCGAGGCCCGGCGGCGGCAGGTCCAGCCCGGCCGGCGTCCAGGCGGGACGCGGGAAGGGCACGGACGGGAGCGGGCCGTCGAGGTCGTCGCCGAGGATCCGGCCTGCCGCGGCGCGGTTGCCCACCGGGCTGTGGGTCAGCTCCTGGTGCCGCCGCTGCGTCACCTCCAGCCGCTTCGCCGCGTCGTGCTCGGCCGCCGTGCGCAGCGCCCGCAGGTGTGCCACCTCTGCCCCGATCGCGGCGGCCTCGGCCTTCGCCTCCTCGGCGGCCTGCTCGGCGGCCCGCAGCCGCTGCTCCGCCTGCTCCGCGGCGAGCACGGCGAGGACCGCGTCCTGCTCCGCCTTCGCCCTGGCGACGGTGGCCGCCTCGACCTGGGCCTTCGCCTCGGCGATGATCTCGTCGTACTCCTGCTGGGCGGCGCCGACGATCTGCTCCGCCTCGGCGCGGGCGGCGTTCACGCTGCGCAGGTCGAGGATGCCGCCCTGCGGCGCCGGCGGTTCGTCGGGGCCGGCGTCGGCCGGGTGCGCCGACAGCAGTGCCCGCGCCGCCGCGACGACCGGCGGGATCTCCTGGCCGGCCAGCTCTTCCAGTACGCGCCTGGCGGTCACCGCGCGGCCCGGCTGGCCGCCGAGCCACTGCCCGAGGGTCGTCACGGCACCGAGCCGGACCTCGGGGTGCGGGCTGTCGAGGGCGGTGCGCAGCGAGGCCGGGAGCGGCACCGGATTGATCACCGCGCCGGCGCGGCTGCGGGCGAGCCAGATCTTGCCCTCGCCGCCGTAGATCCACCGCTGCGGTGTCTGCGCCGCCCGCTGCCTGCGGACGTGGTCGAACGCGTAGGTGTAGGCGTCGTCGACGGAGATGTAGCCGTCCCGGTCGGTGTCCGCGTCGCCCGACCGCAGGCCCTCGATCATGCCGGTGGTGAACACCGACCCGGCGACGAGCGCGCCCGGCAGCACCTCGCCCTCGAACGAGTACTCGCCGGCCCGGGACGCGGTGAGCACCGCACGGCCGCGGCCGCCGCTGCCGATGAGGTGCCGTTCGAGGTTCACCTCCGGCTCGCCCTTCGCCCCGTCGGAGAACGCGCCGCTGAAGCAGCAGTCGAGGATGACGACCTGGCGGGCCCGGCACTCGTCGAGCTGTTCGAGCAGCCACCTCGACTCGACGCCGGTGGAGCCGAGGTGGGTGGTCCTGGAGTCGGTCGCCGCGAAGTACAGCCGTCCGCGCCGGTCCCGGACGCCGTGGCAGGACAGGTACACGACGAGCAGGTCGTCGGGGTCCCGGCCGGCGAGGAAGCCCTCCACCTCGACGCGGATGTCGTGCGCGGTCCGGTCGATGAGCGACGTCACCGCGAACGCGCCGATGGCGGGGTCGGCGAGGACCTCGGCGAGCCCGGCCGCGTCGTGGGCCGGCGCGCGCAGCTGGCTCAGCGCGGGATCGGCATACGTCGCGGTGGCGATGACCAGGGCGAACCTCGGTCCAGGGGGCAGTTCAGGCGCGGGTGTTCGGCCGCGCACGCCGGACCTCGTCGCTCAGCCGCCCGACACCACGGTGCACGTCGATCACCAACTGCCCTCCTCCGCGTCACCGTCCGTTCTATCACTCACCGGAAAGGGGCGGCGCGGCAGAGGGTGCGGGCCTGGACGCCCGCACCCTCGCGGCGGTCACTCGAAGCGTTCGCCGCGGGCGGCCTTGTCGAGCAGGAGCTGGGGCGGCTCGAAGCGGGCGCCGTAGCGGGCGGCGAGTTCCGACGCGCGGGCCACGAAGCCGGGCAGGCCGCCCTGGTACTGGTTGGCGTACTGCAGGACACCGCCGGTCCAGGCCGGGTAGCCGATGCCGAGGATGGAGCCGACGTTGGCGTCGACGGCGGAGGTGAGGACGCCCTCCTCGAGGCAGCGGATGGTCTCCAGGGTCTCGACGAACAGCATCCGCTCGATGAGGTCGGCGAAGGGGACGTCGAGGTTGGTGCCGCCGAATGCGTCCCGCAGCCCGGGCCAGAGGCCGGTGCGCTTGCCGCCGGCGTAGTCGTAGAAGCCGGCGCCGCCGGAGCGGCCGGGGCGGCCGGCGGCGATCAGGTGGTCGATGACGGCGTCGGCGGCGTGCGGGGTCCAGGTGCCGCCGGCGGCGACGACCGCGGCCGCGGTCTCCTGGCGGATCTTCTGGGGCAGGGTGAGGGTCAGCTCGTCCATCAGCGCGAGGACCGGCGCCGGGTATCCGGCCTGCGAGCTGGCCTGCTCGATGGTGGCGGCCGGGATGCCCTCGGCGAGCATCGAGACGCCCTCGTTGGTGAACGTCCCGATGACCCGGCTGGTGAAGAACCCGCGGCTGTCGTTGACGACGATCGGCGTCTTCTTCAGCTGCCGGACGACCCCCAGCGCCCGGTCGACGGCGGCGGCGGAGGTGGCGCTGCCGCGGATGACCTCGACGAGCGGCATCTTGTCCACGGGCGAGAAGAAGTGCAGCCCGACGAAGTCCTCCCGGCGGGTCACCCCCTCGGCGAGCAGCGAGATCGGCAGCGTCGAGGTGTTGGAGCACAGCAGCGCGTCCGGCGCGACGACGTCCTGGACCTCGGCGAACACCTTGTGCTTCAGGCCCGGGTCCTCGAACACGGCTTCGATGACCAGGTCGCACCCGGCGAGGTCCGCCGGGTCCGCGGTCGGCGTGATCCGGCCCAGGATCTCCTCGGCGGGCAGGAACGGTTTCTTCGCCAGGACCCGGGCCGAGTACTCCTTGCCGCGGGTGGCGGCCTCGACGGTGACGTCCTTGAGCAGTACCTGCATGCCGGCCTTCGCGCACACGTACGCGATCGCCGCGCCCATCATCCCCGCACCGAGGACCGCGACCCTGCCGAACTTCTGTGCCGCGGCGCCGCGCGCGTTGGCGGCCTGCACGTCGAAGAACAGCGCCTGGATCATGTTCTTGGCGATCTGGCCGGTGGCGAGCTCGATGAAGTACCGGCCCTCGATGGTGAACGCCGTCTCCAGGTCGACCTGGGCGCCCTCGACGGCGGCGGCGAGGATGTTGCGCGGCGCCGGGTAGGGCGCGCCTTTCAGCTGCTTGCGCAGGGTCGCCGGAAACGCCGGCAGCTGGGCCGCGAGCGCGGGTGTCGACGGTGTGCCGCCGGGGATGCGGTAGCCCTTCACGTCGTACGGCTGGACCGCGCCGGGGTTCGCGACGATCCACGCCTTGGCCCGGGAGAGCAGCTCGTCGCGGGGCGCGACCTCGTGCACCAGGCCGTGTTCGAGGGCGGCGGAAGGCCGGTGCCGCTGGCCGCGGACCAGCCAGTTGGTGAGCGCGTCCGCGATGCCGAGGAGCCGGACGCTGCGCACGACCCCGCCGGCGCCGGGCAGCAGCCCGAGCGTCACCTCGGGGAAGCCGATCTCGATGCGGGCGTCGTCGGCGACGATGCGGTGGTGGCAGGCGAGCGCGATCTCCAGGCCGCCGCCGAGCGCGGAGCCGTTGATCGCGGCGACGACGGGCCGGCCGAGCGTCTCGAGGCGGCGCAGCGCCTGCTTGAGCCGGCGCGTGTCGGCGTCGAGCGCCGCGGCGTCGTTGACCCGCACCAGCGACTCGAGGTCGCCGCCGGCGAAGAACGTCTGCTTGGCGGAGGTCAGCACGACGCCGGTGATGTCGTCGCGCTCCCGTTCCAGCCGGTCCACGGTGGCGACGAGGCTCTCGCCGAACTCGTCGTTCATCACGTTCGCGGAGCGTCCCGGGTGGTCGAGGGTCAGCAGGACGATCCCGTCCTCGCCGCGCTCCCAGCGGATGGTGTCAGCCATGTCTGTGTCCCCCTACAGGCGTTCGATGACGGTTGCGATGCCCATGCCGCCGCCGACGCAGAGCGTGGCGAGGCCGTAGCGGCCGCCGCGCCGCTCCAGCTCGTCGGTGAGGGTGCCGAGGATCATGGCGCCGGTCGCGCCGAGCGGGTGACCCATGGCGATGGCGCCCCCGTTGACGTTGACGATGTCCATGCTGAGTCCCAGGTCGGCGACGAACCGCAGTACCACGGCCGCGAACGCCTCGTTGATCTCGACGAGATCCAGGTCGTCGACGCCGAGGCCCGCCTTCGCGAGGGCCTTGCGGGCGGCGGGTGCCGGGCCGGTGAGCATGATGGTCGGGTCGGCGCCGCTGACGGCGGTGGCGACGATGCGGGCGCGCGGCGTCAGGCCGGCGGCGGCGCCGACCGCCTCGTTGCCGATGACGACGAGCGACGCGCCGTCGACGATGCCGGAGGAGTTGCCGGCGGTGTGCACGTGCTCGATCCGCTCGACCCAGTGGTACCGCTGCAACGCCACCGCGTCGAAGCCGCCCATCTCACCGATCATCGCGAACGACGCCGGCAGCTGCCCGAGACCCTCCAGTGTGGACGCTCGCAGGTGCTCGTCGCGGTCGAGGACGACGAGGCCGTTGCGGTCCAGCACCGGCACGACGGACCGGGCGAAGTAGCCGTTGGCCCAGGCCTTCGCGGCCCTGGTCTGCGACTGCAGCGCGTAGCGGTCGACGTCCTCGCGGCTGTACCCGTCGAGGGTGGCGATCAGGTCGGCGCCGATGCCCTGCGGCACGAAGCCGGTGTCGTAGTTGGTCTCCGGGTCGAGGGCCCACGCGCCGCCGTCGGAGCCCATCGGCACCCGCGACATCGACTCGACCCCGCCGGCGAGGACGAGGTCCTCCCAGCCGGAGCGGACCTTCTGCGCGGCGACGTTCACGGCTTCGAGGCCGGAGGCGCAGAACCGGTTGAGCTGCACGCCGGCGACCGTGTCGGGCAGCCCGGCGGTGAGGGCGGCGGTCTTGGCGATGTCGGCGCCCTGGTCGCCGAGCGGTGACACGACGCCGAGCACGACGTCGTCGATGCGGGCCGGGTCCAGGCCCGGCGCGCGGCGCAGCGCCTCCTCGATCAGGCCGCTGATGAGCGACACCGGCTTCACCGAGTGCAGCGCTCCGGTGGGCTTGCCGCGGCCGCGCGGCGTGCGCAGCGCGTCGTAGATGTACGCCTCGGATGCCATGACCACTCCTCGCCTAAACGCTCCCGGATGCGAATCCCGCCTAACTTTCTGTGCCGGTGCGCTCAGTTGTCAAGCGTTGTCGTGGCGGCGTTAACCTGTACCGTGTGCGAACAGCAGCGAACAGCGCGGAGCCCGCCACGCCGGCGAAGCGGCCGAAGGACCGCAAGGACCGCATCGCCCTGGCCGGCGCCGAGCTGTTCTGCGAGCGGGGCTACCACGGGGTGTCCGTCGACGAGATCGCCGCGGTCGTCGGCATCAGCGGACCCGCGGTCTACCGGCACTTCCCGAACAAGTACGCGATCCTCGTGCACGCCACCCGGGACGTCGTCAACGCGCTGCTCGCCGCCACCACCAAGGGCACCCTGGACGAGCTGCTCGCCGCGGTCGCCGGGATCGCCGTGGCCAGGCGCCGCGCCGCCGGGCTGTACCAGTGGGAGCGGCGGTACCTCACCGGAGAGCACCGCCGCGAGTTCGGCGCGGGCCTCACCGAGCTGGTCGGCCGCCTCGCCGGGCCGCTGCGCGCCACTCGGCCAGAGCTGGCCGCGGGCCAGGCGGAGCTGCTGGTCAACGCGGCGCTCAGCGCGTTCGGCAGCGTCACCACGCACCGCGTGGCGGCCACCGGCACCGACACCGCACGGCTGCTGACCCGGGTCGCGTGGACCCTGCTGCGCGCCGACCCGCCGCAGCTGCCGGCGGGCGGCGTGGACGCACCCGCGGTGATCAAGCCCGCGTCGCGCCGCGAGCTGCTGCTCATCGAGGCGATCCGGCTCTTCCACCGGCACGGCTTCCACGCCGTCTCCGTCGAGGACATCGGCCGCGCGGCGGGCATGCAGGCGTCCAGCGTCTACCGGTACTTCCCCAGCAAGGCCGACCTGCTCGCGGCCGCCTACTACCGGGCCACGGACCGGCTCACCGGCGCAACGAGCACGGCGATCGCGGAGGCGAGCGACCCCGCCGACGCGCTGCGGCGGGTCGTGGCGGCGTATGTCGACTTCGCATTCGGGCAGAGCGACCTGGTCGCGGTCTACCTGGCCGAGAACAACAACCTGCCCGACGCCGACCGGCACCAGCTGCGCGGGGCGCAGCGCCTGCACGTCGAGGAGTGGGTGCGGCTCGTCGGCGCGGTCCGGCCGGAGCTGCCGGTCGCCGACGCGCGGGTCCTCGTGCACGCGGCGCTCAACGTGGTCACCGACATCGGCCGCCTGGGCGGCTTCGACCGCACCCCCGGCTACTCCTCGCAGACGGCCGGTCTCACACTGGCGGCTTTGCACGCCTGAATCACGGTCCACGCGCCTGACGTCGGATCTCTTCCCAATAAGTTAATCGGGAGTTACAGTCCCTCCAGAGCTGATCCGTCGGCCGAGGAGGCTGAGTCCGTGACCGCCAACCTGGACCTCGCGACGCGCTGCGCGGACATCGCCGCCGGCACGAGCATTCCCGCACTACTGCACCGCAACGCCACCGAACACCCCGACCTGGTGGCGCTGAGCACCTTCAACACCGATGACTCCGTCACCTGGCTGGAGCTGCGTGACCGGGTCGCCGCCGTGGCCCGGGGGCTGAGCGCCCTCGGCCTCTCCCCCGGCGACCGCATGATCATGAGCCTGCCGAGCCGCATCGAGCACTGGGTCGCCGACCTGGCCGCCGTGCATCTCGGCGCCGTCCCCTGCACCGCCTACGCCACCCTCAGCGCCGAGCAGCTGCGGTACATCGCCCAGCACAGCGGCGCGAAGATCCTCGTGGTCAACGGCCTGCCCGAGCTGCAACGCTGGGAGGCCGTCCTCGGCGACCTCCCCGCCGTCGAGCACGTCATCGTCGTCGAGGAGGACGCAGTACAGGCGGGGACGACGGCACTGTCCACAGTGGCCTCCGACGGGGCCGCGCTGCACGCCGCCGACCCGACGGTGTTCGAGGAGGCGTGGCGGCAGGTGCGCACCGAGCAGCCCGTGACGCTGCTCTACACCTCCGGCACCACCGGCGACCCCAAGGGCGTCCTGCTGTCGCACCGCAACGTCGTCTACCAGTGCGGGGTCCTGGAAGGGGCGGTGGAGGTGCCCGACCACCCGCGCACCCTCGCGTACCTGCCGCTCGCGCACATCGCCGAACGCGTCCTGGGCATCTACAACCTGCTCTACCGCGTCGGGCACGCCACGATCGTCACCGACGGCAAGCAGCTCGTCGCCGCGCTCCGCGCGGTCCGGCCGCACTCGTTCTTCGGCGTCCCCCGCGTCTGGGAGAAGATGGCCGCCGGCGTGCAGGCCCAGCTGGCCACCGCCGACCCGGCGGTCCGGGCCGCGTTCGAGACCGCCAGCGGCCTGGCCCGGGAGAGCTTCCACGCCCGGGCCGACGGGAAGGTCCTGGCCGAGGACCAGGCAGCGCAGCTCGCCGCCTTGGATGCCAAGGTACTGGCACCGATGCGCGCCCTGCTCGGCCTCGACGAGATGCGCTGGGCCGGCAGCGGCGCCGCGCCGATCCCCGTGGACGTGCTGGTGTTCCTGGCCGGCCTCGGCGTCGACGTGCTCGAGGTGTGGGGCATGACGGAGACGACCGGCACCACGACCATCAACACCCCCACGACCTTCCGCCCCGGCACCGTCGGCCGGGCCAACGCCGGCATGGAGGTGCGCCTGCTCGACGACGGCGAGATCCAGGTCCGCGGCCCGCTGGTCTGCCTCGGGTACCTCGACGCCGACGGCTCCACACAGTCCATCGTGGACACCGACGGCTGGCTCTCCACCGGCGACGTCGGCGCCGTCGACGCGGACGGGTTCCTCACCATCACCGACCGCAAGAAGGAGCTCATCATCACGTCCAGCGGGAAGAACATCTCCCCCGCACAGATCGAGAACCTGCTGCGCGTCAGCCCGCTGATCGGCCAGGCCGTCACGATCGGCGACCGACGCCCGTACATCACCGCGCTCATCGTCCTCGACGAGGAGGTCGCCCCCGTCTGGGCCACGTCACAGGGCCTCGCGGACGTCGACCTCGCCGCGCTCGCCGCCGACCCGGCCGTCCACGCGGCCGTGTCGGCGGTGGTCGCCTCGGTCAACGAGCGCCTGTCCCGCCCCGAGCAGATCAAGACCTTCCGCATCATGCCGTCCTCCTGGACCCCCGAGACCGGCGAACTCACCCCGTCCCTGAAACTCCGCCGCCGCATCGTCTCCTCCAAGCACGCCACCGTCATCGAGGAGATGTACGCCTGAGCCGGGCCGAGCACCCCGGCGGCGACGAGGCCCGGCAGCTCGCCGAAGAGCTGCCGGGCCTCCCGGGTCAGGACGCCGGGGTGCCGAGGAGGGAGCGGGTGACGGACTCGGCCTGGGAGAGCATCTCGTCGAGGGCCGTGGCGAGGTGGGTGTCGGTGGGGTGGGTGCCTTCCTCGGCGGCGATGAGGACGGCGCGGCGGAGGAGTTCCTTGGCGAACGAGGCGGTGACGCCCGCCGCGGCGGCGGCCGCCCGGTCGAGCGCGGGCTCCGTGAAGGGGAGGTTCCGGGCGTACAGGCGCAGCAGGCGGCGACGGGAGGCCTCGTCGGGCAACGGGATCTCCACCGCCAGGTCGACGCGGCCGGGGCGCTGGGCGAGGGCGGGTTCGAGGACGTTGATGCGGTTGGTGGTGAGCAGGAACGCGACGTCGGCGTCGTCGCCGAGGCCGTCGAGGGTCTCCAGGACGGTGAACAGCAGCGGCTGCGGGCCGTGGTGCAGCTCGCGGCTCTCGGCGACCAGGTCGCAGTCCTCCAGGACGACGAGCGCCGGTTGCAGCGCGCGGGCCATCCTGGCGGCCTCGGCGACGAACGCGATCGCCGGGCCGGCCAGCAGGACGACGGTGACGTCCGGCAGGGCGGACAGCAGGTACCGGACGGTGTGGGTCTTGCCGGTGCCGGGCGGGCCGTAGAGCAGCAGGCCGCGCTTGAGGTGCTGGCCGGCGGCACGCAGGCGGTCGCGGTGCTCGGCGATGCCGGCGACGTGCCGGTGGACGCGGGCGAGCACGCCGTCGGGGAGGATGATGTCGGCCTCGGTGACGTCGGGGCGGCGGTGGAACGAGATCTGGCCGACGCCGCGCTCGTACGCCGAGCCGCCCAGCGACAGCACCTGCCCGCGCAGCACCGACCGCCGCAGCATCAGGGCGCCGACCTCTTCGATCAGGCGGGCCGCGACGCCCTCGGCCGGGGTGACGACCTCCATCCGGGCCATCGGCTGGCCGATGCGCATGTCGGGCGAGCGTTGCAGGACGGCGACGGGCGCTCCGTCGTACATGAGCAGCCGCAGCCCGAACGACACCGCCTGGCGCGCCGTGTCCGGCCCGGTGGCGACGCTGGCGTAGTCGACGGCGGCCACGCCGAACTGGCCATACCGCCCGGCGTGCTGCAGGATCTCGCTCAGCGACTGGTGCCGGCGCTGCTCACCGCCGCCGATCCCGATGAGCGCGTGCCGCCCGCCGCGGCGCTGCACCTCGTCGAGCGCGATGTCGAGGTCGACGAACTGGTGCCCTGCGACCTCCTCGGTGACGACGGGCAGCCGCCGTGGGTCGTTGCCGAGGTGATCGGTCAGGACCGGGACGAGCTGCCCGTCGGTGTCCTGCCGCTCCCGGTGGTCGCTGACGACCTCCTCCAGGAACGCCTTGAATGCCGTGACGAAGTCCCCCGCGCGTTCATCCACCGCCGCATTCTCCCCCACGGGGTGCCGCGGCGGGGCGTTCAGCTCGTGGCGCGGTGCAGTTCCTCGCGGCCGACGTGCAGCTCGACGACGTCGTCGGTCACCCCGCTGATCTGGTTGCCGGCGGCGTAGACGTCGTTGGACAGGAATCCGGTGCCGTCGATGCGCGCGTACCCGGTGCCCATCAGGTGCTCGGCGATCCCGGCGATCGTGTCGGGGCGGATGTCGGTCCCCGGTCCCTGCACCGCCGCCACGACGCCGATCTGCTCCCCGGCCTCGTCGACGACCGGCATGCCCACACCCACCCGCAGGAACGGCTGGGTGTCAACGACGATCTCGTCTCCCGCTGACGCACCTGGCTGCATGTACCAGATGTTCCCCACCAGGATGATCCGAAACACGGGACATCGAGATCCTCGACAAGGTCAGTATACTGAGTATTATACTGGGCATGATATCGAGGAAGTCGGTCCGATGAGCATCCGGCACGCGCTGCTGGCGCTGCTCAGCGAGGGTCCGAAGTACGGGCTGCAGCTGCGCGAGGAGTTCGAGGCGCGCACCGGTGAGGTGTGGCCGCTCAACGTCGGGCAGGTCTACACGACCCTGCAGCGGCTGGAGCGGGACGGTCTCGTGGAGTCCGACGGCGACGCCGAGCCCGGGCCGCAGCGGGGGTTCCGGATCACCGACGACGGGGCGGAGGAGCTCGCCGGGTGGTTGCGCACCCCGCCCAACCTGGAGTCGCCGCCGCGCGACGAGCTGGTCATCAAGGTGCTCGTCGCGGTCCGCCTGCCGGGCGTCGACGTGCACGAGGTCATCCAGACGCACCGGCGGTACCTGGTCGAGCTGATGCAGCAGTGGACCCGGCTCAAGGAGGAGGAGGCCGACCTCGACCTCGGGCTCGCGCTCGTCGTGGACGCCGAGCTGTACCGGCTCGACTCGGTCGTGCAGTGGCTGGACACCGCCGACGGCCGGCTGAAGCGCGCCGCGCTCGAGCCGGCCAGGGAGCGGCCCGCGACACCGCTGATCCGGCGCCGGACGGGGGCCCGTCGATGAGCGACGTGCTGCGCCTGGACGGCGTGTCGAAGACGTACCTCGACGGCAGCGACGAGGTCCACGCCCTGCGCGAGGTGTCGCTGACGGTCGAGGCCGGCAAGATGGTCGCGGTGATGGGGCCCAGCGGCTCGGGCAAGAGCACGCTGCTCACGATCGCCGGGGCGCTGGAGTCGCCGACGAGCGGCGAGGTGCACGTGGCGGGGCAGTCACTGGGCGGGATGTCGCGCGACGACAGGAGCCGGCTGCGGCGGCGCGCCATCGGGTACGTCTTCCAGGACTTCAACCTGCTGCCCGGCCTGACCGCGGCCGAGAACGTGGCGCTGCCGCTCGAGCTCGACGGCGTCCCGGCAGGCAAGGCCCGCGCCGCCGGCCAGCGGGCGCTCGACGACCTGGGGCTCGCCGACCGGGCGGCCCGCTTCCCCGACCAGCTGTCCGGTGGGGAGCGGCAGCGGGTCGCGATCGCGCGGGCCGTCGTCGGCGACCGGCGGCTGCTGCTCGCCGACGAGCCCACCGGCGCCCTCGACTCGGCCAACGGCGAGACGGTCATGCGGATGATGCTGGCCGCCTGCAAGCGCGGGCTGGCCGCGGTCATCGTGACCCACGACGCGCAGCTCGCCTCGTGGGCGGACCGGGTCGTGTTCATCCGCGACGGGCGCATCGTCGACCGGACGGCGCCGCGCCCCGGGCCCGAGTCCCTGCTGGCCGACGAGGCGGCCCGATGAGCCCGATGAGCGCCGTCGTGGAGAGGCCGCCGCCGACGCTGGGCAAGGGCCACGGCGGCATGCCGGCGCGCAGAGCGGTCGCGCGCTGGGCGTGGCGGCTGTTCCGCCGGGAGTGGCGGCAGCAGTCGCTCGTCCTGGTGCTGCTGGCGATCGCCGTCGCCGCGACCACGGCCGGGCTCGGCTACGCCGGCTCCGCCGGCGATCCGCAGGCCGCGACGTTCGGCACCGCCAACCGCCTGGCCACGATCGGCAGCACCGGGGCGCAGGCCGACGCGGACCTCGCCACGCTGCGGACCTCGTTCGGCACCATCGAGGTCATCAACCATCAGAAGATCCCGGTGCCCGGCTCGGCCACCGCGTACGACCTGCGCGCCCAGGACCCGAACGGTCCCTACGGACGCTCGATGCTGCGCCTCACCGCCGGCCGCTACCCGCAGGGCACGGACGAGGTCGCGGTGACCCCGCGGGTGGCCAAGACGTTCGACCTGCGCCTCGACGGCACCTGGGACCAGGGCGGCCGGCGCCGCACGGTGGTCGGCCTGGTCGAGAACCCGCTCAACCTGCTCGACCACTTCGCGCTCGTCGCGCCCGGCCAGGCCGGCGCCGACGCGCAGACCGCCGTGCTGATCCGCTCCACCGAGCAGCAGTTCCGCGACGCCCGCAAGCCGGACGGGATGTCGGCCCAGTTCCGCGGCACGCAGACGGATCCGGGCACGGTCACGGTCCTCGTGCTCGCCACCATCGGCCTGCTGTTCGTGGGCCTGCTCGCCGTGGCCGGGTTCACCGTGATGGCCCAGCGGCGGATGCGGGCGCTCGGCATGCTCGGCGCGATCGGCGCGAGCCACCGGCACATCCGGCTCGTGCTGGTGGCCAACGGCGCCGTCGCCGGCGCGACCGGCGCGCTCGTCGGCGCGGCGGCCGGGCTCGCCGGATGGACCGCCTTCAGCCCCCGGCTGGAGCCGCTGATCGGGCGCCGCATCGACCGCTTCGACCTGCCCTGGCCCGCGTTCGCCGCCATGCTGCTGCTGGCGGTCCTCACCACCGTCGGTGCCGCCTGGTGGCCGGGCCGGGCCGCCGCCCGCGTCCCGGTCGTGGCCGCGCTGTCGGCGCGCCCGGTGCCGCCCCGGCCGGCGCACCGCTTCGCGCTGGCCGGCCTGGCGCTCCTAGCCGCCGGGCTCGGCGCGCTCTTCACGTCGCACCACGAGGAGCCTCCGTACCTCATCGGCGGCGTCCTCGGCGTCGCCACCGGCCTGCTCCTGCTCGCCCCGCTGGGCGTGGCCGCCGCCGGCCGGCTGGCGCGGTTCGCCCCGCTGGCGCCCCGGCTGGCGCTGCGCGACCTGGCCCGCTACCGGGCCCGCTCCAGCGCCGCGGTCGCCGCGATCACCCTCGCCGTCGGCATCGCGGCCGCCCTCGCGCTCTCCGCCGCCGTGTCCGTCGCCAAGGCGGCCGCGCCGGCCGGCGGCAACCTGCCGGCCGACCAGCTCGTCGTGTGGCTCGGGCCGTCCGGCCTCGACGGACCCGTACCGGCGACGACACCGGAACAGCAGGCCGCCGCCCGGCAGCAGGTCGACGTGATCGCCGCCGCGCTGCACGCCACGTCGGTGCTCCCGCTCCAGGCGGCGATGGACCCGGACGGGCCGCTGGCCGGCGACTCCGGCGGCGGGCGTCCGGTGTCGCAGATGGGCATCCCCCACCACGAGACCGTCGGCGGCCGCACTAGGACCCAGTACAGCAGCTCCGAGGCCGACCCGCTGTTCGTGGCGACGCCGGAGGTGCTGCGCCACTACGGGATCGACCCGTCGAGCATCGCCGCCGACACCGACATCGTCACCTTCCGGGCCGGCTACGACGGGTACAACCTGTTCCCCAGCCACCAGCCCGACTGGCGCCCGAAGGTGCAGCACGCGGACCTGCCGGCGTACCCGTCGCTGCCCGGCTCGCTGATTACCGCCCACGCCATGGCCACGCTGCGGTTGCAGGCGGTCGCGGGCGGCTGGCTGGTCCGTGCCCCGGGCCCGCTGACCCAGGCTCAGATCGACCGGGCCGAGGAGACCGCCGAGCGGTCCGGGCTCACCGTGGAGACCCGCCCGACGGGCGCGGACGTGGCCCGGGTGGCGCTGTTCGCGACCGCCATCGGGATCGCGGTCGCGCTCGGCGTGCTCGCCGTGACGGTCGGCCTGATCCGCAGCGAGACCGCCCGCGACCTGCGCACCCTGACCGCGACGGGCGCGCCGCGCCGCACCCGCCGGGCGCTGACCGCCGCGACCGCCGGGGCGCTCGCCCTGCTCGGCGCGCTGCTCGGCACGGCCGGCGCCTACCTGGCGCTGCTCTCCTGGCACCACCGGGCGCTGCACTGGCTGGGCCACCCGCCGTCGGTCGCGCTCGCGACGATCCTGGTCGGGCTGCCGGCGGTCGCGTACGCCGGCGGCTGGCTCCTGGCGGGGAAGGAGGCCCCGGCCCTGTCCCGCCAGGCACTCGACTGACGCTCCGCCGGCCCGCCTCCGACGCGTTCTAGCGGGCGGCGGTGAGGGTGCCGACGAGGCGGGCGGCGGTGACGGCGAGGCGGTGGCCCTGGTGGCGAGCGGCGGCGAGGGTGGCCGCGCTCGGGGCACCCTCCGCACCGGGGTCGGCCAGCCGGGACCGGTCTCGAAGCGTCGCTGAGGACCTTCTGACGCCGGCCCGACGATCCGACCCGATGCCACGGCATGCAGCCGGTCAGGATGGACGACCTATGTGGACGATGCCCACGGTGACCGCCGGGCCCGAACGGCTCCTGCTGGAGCACATGCTCGACCGCGCCCGGCAGGCGCTCATCGACACCACGCGAGGGCTGACCGAGGCCCAGGCGCGGCAGCGACTGGTGGCGTCGCTGACGACGCCGATCGGGCTGGTCAAGCACGCCGCGACCGCCGAACGCATCTGGTTCCAGCGGGTGCTGCTCGGCCTGGACGCGGCCGAGTGCGACGGGCCCGCCGCCGGCGGCGACAGCAGCTTCGTCGTCGCCGGCGACGAGACCCTGGCGGACGTGATCGCCGAGTTCGAGCGGGCGAGCGAGCGCTCCCGCGCGATCGCCGCCGGCTTCGAGCTCGACGACACCAGACCCCATCCCGTCGCCGGCGACGTCAGCCTCCGGTTCGTCTACCTGCTGCTGATCGAGGACCTCGCCGCCGCGCCGGCCACGGCGACATCCTCCGCGAGCAGCTCACGCGGTCCGCAGCGCGTCCGTCGGGTTGAGGCGGGCGGCTCTGACCGCCGGGTAGACGCCCGCGACCACGCCGATCAGCAGCGTCGCGGCGAAGCCGCCGCCGACCGCCGACAGCGGCACGAGCGGGTGCCAGCCGCGGTATGCGGCGACGGCGTGGGTGACGGCCGCGCCGAGGATGACGCCGGTGAGGCCGCCCAGCAGGGACAGCAGGAGGGACTCGGTCATGAACTGGACGGTGATGTGGCGGCGGGCGGCGCCCAGGGCGCGGCGCAGGCCGATCTCGGTGCGACGCTCCAGGACCGAGATGACCATGACGTTGGCGACGCCGACGCCGCCGACGAGCAGGGCCACCGCGCCGAGGCCGAGCAGCAGGGACGTGATGGAGTCCGCTACCAGCAGCCGGGACGCCAGGGCGTCGGAGGGGCGGCTCACGTTGACGCTGTTCGGTTCGCCGGGGTTGACGGCCCGGGCCAGCATCCCCGCGACCGGGACCGTCCGGGCGGTGTCCGCGCGGACGTACAGGCGCGTCGGGTGGCCGTCGTAGCCGAAGTACGACGCAGCCACCGGCAGGCCGATCAGCGCGGCCCGGTCGATCTCGGGGGCGAGCTCGAACGGGCGCAGCACCCCCGCGACGGTGAACCAGTGCTCGCCCAGCCAGACGCGCGTGCCGGCGTCGACCTGGGCGATGCCGAGCGCCGTCGCCGCGTCGTGGCCCAGGACCACGACGGGATACCGGGCGGTGGCGTCGTTGAGGAAGACGCCGGTGGCCAGGTGACCGTCGAGCGTGTCCAGCAGCGACGGTTCGGTGGCGCGGACCTCGACGCCGCCGCCGCGGTAGGCGGGCACCATGTCGGTGCGGAACACCTGCAGGCGCGGCACGCCCGCGGTCGCCGTCACCTTCAGCACGCCGTCGGTCCGGGCGGCGCCGGTCGCCGAGGACGTGGGCAGCTTCGCCTCGTCGCCGCCGATGCGGGTGCCGTTGGCGACCGTGAGCAGGTTGGTGCCCAGGTGGTCGATGCGGGCGAGGAGGTCGGCCTGGCTGGAGCGGGTGATGCCGAGGACCCCGACGATGGCGGCGACGCCGATCGCGATGCCCAATGTGGACAGTGCGGCGCGCAGGGGGCGGCTGCGCATGCCGATGCTCGCCAGCGGGAGCAGGTCGGCGGCGCGTACACGGGATCTCATCCGGACCGTCCAGTCAGCGTGTCGGCGACGATCCGGCCGTCGCGGAGGTCGACCCGGCGCGGGCAGGCCTCCGCGACGACGGCGTCGTGGGTGATGACGAGCAGCGTCACGCCGTCCGCGTGCAGTTGCCGCAGCAGCACGAGGATCTGCCCGCCGGTCCTGCTGTCGAGGTTGCCGGTGGGCTCGTCGGCGAGGACCAGCGCGGGACGGCCGACGAGCGCGCGGGCGATGGCGACGCGCTGCCGTTCGCCGCCGGACAGCTTGCCTGCCGGGTGGTCGACGCGGTGCGCGAGGCCGACCCGGTCGAGGGCGTCGGCCGCCGCCCGCCGTCGCGACGACGCGCGCACGCCGCGGTACAGCAGCCCGTCGGCCACGTTGTCGACCGCGGACCGGTGGTCCATCAGGAAGAACTGCTGGAACACGACGCCGAGCGTGTGCGCCCGCAGGCCGGACAGGTGCCCGTCCGTCAGGTCCTCCACGGCGTGCCCCGCGAGGCGCACCGAGCCGCTCGTCGGCCGGTCCAGCCCGGCGGCGAGGTTCAGCAGCGTGGTCTTGCCGGACCCCGACGGTCCGACCACGGCGACCATCTCCCCGGCGGCGACGGTCAGGTCCACGCCCCGCAACGACTCGACGGGCGGGGTGCCGGGGTACGTGCGCGCTGCCTGTACCAGAGCCAGAACGGCATCGGTCATCGGAAACCTCCGTGAAACCCCCGGCTTGAGCCATGGGGAGGAAACGGATCACTTGCGGAGCAGGGCAGGAGGAGCCAATCCACAGCCAGCCCGGATCGGCGTCCACCCGTCGCGTCGCCGCAACGTCTACTGCTTGGTGTGCTAACTTGCGAGCCTTGTCCAGGACTGTGAAGCGGGCGTTCAAGTACCGCTTCTACCCGACTCCGGAGCAGGCCGCTGAGCTTGCTCGGACGTTCGGTTGTGTCCGGCTGGTGTACAACATGGCGTTGCAGGCCCGCTCCGAGGCGTGGAAGCTGCGGCAGGAGCGGGTCAACTACAACGCCACCAGCGCGCTGCTCACCGGCTGGAAGAAGACCGAGGAACTGGCGTTCCTCAACGAGGTGTCCTCGGTCCCTCTGCAGCAGGCGCTGCGCCATCTGCAGGTGGCGTTCACAAACTTCTTCGCCAAGCGGGCCAGGTATCCGACGTTCAAGAGCAAGAAGCGGTCGCGTCGGTCGGCGGAGTACACCACCAGTGCTTTCCGCTGGCGTGACGGTCGGCTCACCCTGGCCAAGATGGCCGAACCCCTGGACATCGTGTGGTCGCGTCCCCTCCCACAAGGTGCATCTCCGTCCACGGTCACCGTGTCCCAGGACAGCGCGGGCCGCTGGTTCGTGTCCCTGCTCTGCGACGACAGGATCGAGCTGACCCTGGTCACGGGTGCGGTCGGTGTCGACGCCGGCCTGGACAGCCTGCTCACCCTGTCCACCGGTGAGAAGATCACCAACCCGAAGCACGAGCGCCGGGACCGCGCGGCGCTCGCCCGCGCCCAACGCGCGCTCGCCCGCAAGGAGAAGGGCTCCGCGAACCGGGCCAAGGCTCGGCTCAAGGTGGCCCGCGTGCACGCCCGGATCACCGACCGGCGCAGGGATCACCTGCACAAACTGAGCACTCGGCTCGTTCGTGAGAACCAAACGATCGTGATCGAGGACCTGACCGTACGCAACATCGTTACCAACCACAGCCTGGCCCGCGCCATCAGCGACGCGGCCTGGCGGCAGTTCCGCACCATGCTCGAATACAAGGCTGACTGGCACGGCCGGAATCTGGTCGTGGTGGGCCGCTGGTTCCCGTCGTCCAAACTGTGCTCGACCTGTGGTGCGCGCGCTAAGCGGATGCCGCTGAACGTCAGGTCGTGGACGTGCCGGTGCGGCGCCGTGCACGACCGGGACGTCAACGCGGCCCGCAACATCCTCGCGGAGGGGCTCTCCGTGATCGCCTGTGGAGGCGGTGTAAGACCTCAACGAGAGTCCTCTCGGACGGGGCAGTCGTCGGTGAAGCAGGAAACCCAGCGGGCGACCGCTGGAATCCCCCGCCGTCAGGTACGGGGAAGATGTCAAGTGACCGGCACCTCGACGCGCATGCCTTCGGTGAGCTCGCCGCCGGTGATCTCGACCATGCTGGCGTTCTCGTCGAAGAGCCCGGTCGTGACCGTGATCAGGCGCCGGCCGGACCCGTCGACGACCGCGACCTGGTAGCCGCCGTCGGCGGCGGCGAGCAGGGCGGTGACCGGGACCCGCAGCACGTTCCTGCGCTGCGACCCGGTGATCGACACCTGGACGGGCGCCTGGTCGAGCGCGGGCGCGCCGGACGGCATGGTCACGGTCACCACCATCGACACGGTGGCCGGTCCGGGCGGGCCGTTGTTGCCCGGCTCGGGCGCGATCGCGACGGTGCCGACCTCGCGGACGGTGCCCGGGACGGGGGCGTCCAGTCCGGGCACGTTGACGGTGACCGGATCGCCGGCGTGGACGGTGCCCTGCCGGCCGGCGCTCAGCGCGACGCGGACCACGCGGGCGGTCGTCGTCGCCGACAGCATCGGCTCGCCCGGCCCGGCGGACGCGCCGACCTGGACGAGGGCCGCGCCGACCCGCACCGCGCCGGGCAGGAACGCGACCTGCCCGAGCGGCAGCCGGCCGGTGCGCTGCGCGACGGGCAGGCCGCGGGCCGCCTGCCAGCGCCGGACCGCGGTCGCGGTGGCGTCGCTGAAATGCCGGTCGACGGTGATCCCGTGGCCCGGGTCCATGCCGAGGGCGACCAGGTTCTGCTCCAGCTGGAGCACGTCGACGCCGTCGCTCATGCCTGCGGCCAGCTCCCGGTACGCCGGCACGGCACCGTAGAGCAGCGTCGCCGGGACACCGGCCACCGTGTAGAGGTCGGCGCCGCGGACGACGGCGGTCCCGGGCGCCGGCACGGCGGTGACGACGCCGCCCGGCAGCTGGTTCACGACGGTGTACGCGCCGTCGAAGCCCAGCACGCCGGCGACCTGGACGCGGGTGGCGACGTCGCCGCGGGTCACCGGTGCCGTCGTCGTGCGAACCTGGGGCGCCGCGACGGATTCGGGCTTCTGCGGGCGGGCCATCGCCCAGCCGGCCACGCCCGCCGCGAGCACCGCGCTGCCGGCCGCAACCACTCGTACCCTCATGAGACCGCGATCTTCTTGTCGTAGATGCTCTTGCAGGCGTCCAAGGCGGCCAGGACCCGCTCGCTCTTGCCTTCGTTCTCCAGCGGCGTGCCGACGAGCGGGAACGTGCCGTCCGCCTTCGGGTCGGGGAAGCCGTCGATGCCGTGCTCCCGCATGCACTTGGCGAACGCCTTGAGCTTCTCCATGTCCGCGGCGCTGGGCGGCTCGGCGGAGCGGGGCGTGCCGAGCGCCGCCATCTCGTCCATGATCGCCTTGCACTCGGGGACCTGCTCGCTGAGCGTCCGCAGCTGCTCCTTGACGTCGCGGCCGTCGCCCGGCCAGGCGAGGCGGTCACCTTCCATCACCGGGTCCGCCATGTCGGGGTACCCGTGATCGCGGGCGCACTGGGAGATGCGGCGGCCCACGTCGAGGGCCTGCTGGGTATTGATCACGCTGGGGTCCTGCTGCTCGGCCGCCGGTGAGCAGCCGGCCAGGAGCGCCACCAGCACCAGCGCCAGGAACGGTCTCGATGTCATGTGCTCACGGTCGCCGCTCACCGGCATCACCCGCGTCTGGCCGCAGACCGATCTTCGGGGTCTGTCGTGCGACAGATCCGCAACCGGCGCGACGCACGTACGCTCGGACGATGCAACGCCTGCTGGACGCGTCGCTCATCGCCGTGCTGGTCGCCGCCACGTTGCTGTGGAGCGACGCGCTCCTGCTGTTCGGTGAGCCGGACTTCAAGGTGCTCGCCACGTTCGGCACCGTCGCCGCCTGGCGGCTGCACACGCTCTGGTGGAGCCTCGCCGCGATCCCGTCGGCGGTCGCGATCGTCCTGCGGCACCGCTGGCCCCTCACCGCGACGATCCTGGCGATCTGCGCGGCCGAGGTGCACCTCCTCGACCCGGTCCTCAAGTCGCCGCCGACCGACGTCGCGGTTTTGATCACGATGTACGCCCTGACCAGCTCGGACCACCGTCGCCAGACGGTCCTGGCGACCCTGGTCGCGACCGAGGCGCTGCTGCTGTCCGGCGCGCTGGCGCAGGGGGTCGGCCTCGTGCCGGACCCCGCCAGCCCGCTGACGTCCGTGGCCGACTACCTCGGCCGGGCGTCGAAGGCCTTCTACGCCGCCACCCACGGCGACGCACTGCACATGCTGGTGCGCGCGCTGCAGTCCGCCGCGGTGCCCGCCCTGCTGCTCGCCGCCACCTGGGCCGTCGCCGACAGCGCCCGCACCCGGCGGCTGCACGTCGCGGTCCTGCAGGCCCGCGCCGACGACCTGGAACGCGAACAGGAGCAGCGCACCGCCCTCGCCGTCGCCTCCGAACGCGGCCGCATCACCCGCGAGCTGCACGACGTCGTCGCGCACGGCCTGTCGGTGATGGTCGTGCAGGCCCAGGGCGCCAAGGCTCAGCTGCACCGCTCCCCCGACCGCTCCGACGCCGCGCTCACCACGATCGTCACCACCGGCCGCGCCTCCCTCGCCGAGATGCGCCGCCTGCTCAACCTGGTCCGCGCGCCGGCTTCCCTGTCCCCGCAGCCCGGCCTCGCCACGCTCCCCGAGCTGATCGACCGGGTCCGAGCCAGCGGCGTGCCGGTCACCTTCAGCGTGGCCGGCGCCCCGGCGACCCTGCCCGCCGTGATCGAACTGGCGGCCTACCGGATCGTCCAGGAGGCGCTGACGAACACGCTCAAACACGCCACGCCGGGCGCCTCCTGTACGGTGGAACTCACCTTCGACCCCTCCGGCCTGCGGATCCTCGTCTGCGACGACGGCCGCCTCATTGCACCCCTGACGCCCGGCAACGGCCTGCGGGGCATCACGGAACGGGTCACCGCTCTCAACGGCGTCCTGGCCGCCGGCCCTGCGCCGGACGGCGGCTTCGAGGTGTCGGCGTTCCTGCCCCTGGCGCTCGTCGCATGATCCGCGTCCTGCTCGCCGACGACCAGTCCCTCGTCCGTGCCGGCTTCCGCATGATCCTCGACGGCACCGACGACCTGGTCGTGGTCGGCGAGGCCGCGGACGGACTGCAGGCCCTGTTGGTCGCCGCGTCGGTGTCCCCCGACGTGATCCTGATGGACGTCCGCATGCCCGGCGTCGACGGCATCGAGGCCACCCGCCGCCTCCGGACCGCCCTCCCCCCGTCCGCCCCGCCCCACGTGATCATCCTGACCACGTTCGACCTCGACGAGTACGTCTACGCGGGCCTCCGCGCGGGCGCCGCCGGCTTCCTGCTGAAGGACGCCCTCGACACCGAACTGACGCAGGCGGTCCGCGCCGTCGCCGGCGGCCACAACGTCGCCGCCCCGACCGTCACCCGCCGCCTGGTCCAGCACTTCGTCTCCACCGACCCCCGCCCGTCCGACCTCGTCCCCATCGACGTCCTGACCGCCCGCGAACGCGACGTCCTGCACCTGATCGCCGAGGGCATGTCCAACCAGGAGATCGCCACCCGCCTCACCATCTCCGAAGGCACCGTCAAGACCCACGTCAGCCGCATCCTCGCCAAGCTCGGCCTCCGCGACCGCATCCACGCCGTCATCTACGCCCACCGCACCGGCGCCGCCTGACCACCCGACAATTGCCTGCGCCTTTGTGTGGCGTCCTCGGAGGTATTCGAACCTCCGTCCTCTTCGTTCGTAGGCAAGATCCGGCGTTCGAACGCCCTCTTTCAACATGCGTCGATCTTGGCTAAAGTGCTGGTCAGGCGCTTGATCATCATGTCGCCGAGGTTCGCTGAAGTGCGCCGGAATGCGCACGGGTCGCGGACCATTTGCGGACTGTTGATCTTGGAGGCGCGGGGTGGGCTGGCTGAAGACGCGGGAGCGGCAGGGTGGTCTCCAGTACACGGCGATGCACCGGGACCACCAGGGTCGCGAACGGTCCGCGGGTACGTTCACGAACAAGAAGCAGGCGAACAAGGCTTGGCAGAAGGCTGAGACCGACATCGCCGCCGGAAAGATCGGCGATCCAAAGCGCGGCAGGCAGAAGCTCGCGCGATACGTCACCGCGGAATGGTTCCCCAACCACGTCATCGAGGCGACGACCCGCGAGAACTACACCTGCCTGATCAACAAGTACCTCCTGCCCGAGCTGGGCAAGATGCGCATGGTCGACGTCCTGCCGACACACACGCGGGAGTGGATCTCGACGCTGCAGACGAAGTACTGCGTGAACCCCCCGACCATACGACAGTGCAAAGTCATCTTCGACGCAATATTCACCACCGCGTTCAATGACCAGATCACGTTCCTTCACCCCGGTAAGGGCGTGAAGACGCCGCCGGTGGCGAAGAAGACGCGCCGGATCATCACGACCGAGCAGTTCGACCGCATCTACCTCGGGCTCGAAGACGACACGCTTCGACTGCTCGTCGAGACCGACATCGAGTCCGGCCTCCGCTGGGGCGAGCTGACCGAGCTCCGGCCCAAGGACATCGACTTCGCCACGGGGATGCTGACCGTGTCGCGGGCCGTGGTCCAGCTCAAGGCCAAGGACCGGCCCGGCGGCGTGCGGTTCGTGGTCAAGGAGTACCCGAAGGACAAGGAATGGCGGCAGCTGCGGCTCGCCGACCATCTGCTCGACAAGCTCAAGGACCGCATCTCCACGCTGGGGCTGGAGCCGGACGACCTGCTGTTGGAGATGCCCCAGGTCCGCGAAGCCAGGCGCCGGACGCTGCCTGAGGTCCTGCCTGACCCGGACACCCTCGGCCTGACGGAGCCCAATGAGAAGGGCCGCGTCTACAAGCACGGAACGGCAACCGCGTACGGCGCCGGCCGGTGCCGGTGCCAGCACTGCCGGAATGCCGTTGCGGCGTATCGCGCGTCCCGGCGAGCGGCCGGCAAGGATGCACCGCGCGCCGCCCGAACGGTCGACACCGACGGCCACATCCCCGGCGACTGGTTCCGTAAGGGCCCGTGGAAGAGGGCGCTCAAGGCGGCGAACCTCGACTTCCACGTGACGCCACACGGGATGCGCCACGCGCACGCCTCCTGGCTCCTCGCAGGCGGCGCCGATCTGGTGGTCGTGAAAAACCGACTCGGCCACGGCACGATCTCGACGACGGAGCTGTACCTGCACGCACTGCCCGGCGGCGACGACGCAGCCCTGCAGGCGCTGGCAGCGATCCGCGGTCGCATCGCCTCAGCGCCTGAAGCACAGGCTCCCGTCTCCACGGCCCCGGACGCCTCGGACATGGCCGCGATGATGGCAAAGGTCAGCGAGATGTACGAGCTGATGAAGGCCAGCAGGCCGGCAGCAGCCGCCTGAATGTCGACGGATCACGGTGCAAGGGACCTGAATTCCAGCGCACCTTGGTAGTCAGACTGCCACGTCTGCTTATGCGGCATCGAACAGTCGAGAACGACGGGATGACCCCCGCGTGCGCGGGGGGACACTTGTTGACCTGGGCCGTTAGAGATCCACTCGACCATTTTTCTTCACTAGGCCGGCAGGACGGTGAGCAGGCCGCAACCGTAGGCTTTGCCACGCCCTACGCCATTGTTGATCAATTCCGTTAGAGCGGACGAATCGTGCACGGTCGCCGTGGCCGCGATGTGGGCGACGCGGAGCGGATGGTTGCCGGCGCGGCTAACAGTCACCGGCGCATCGAGGATCTCAACGTTGTTCAAGCCCGATTCGAGCCGTGCGGTGAGCCAGCCTTGAAGCTCGCTGTCGGGGACGGCCAGACGTCGGCCGGTGCGGGACTCGCAACGGACCGCATTGATGTCGACTCGGAGGTGCACGCGTCTACCTGGTTGCAGGTTGGCCATTAGGCCGGTGAGGTCGGTGACACGGATGCCGTAGTCGGTGCGGGCCAGTGGTGTCGCGGCCTGCAGAAGGATTCGCGGATGCGGCCGGTGCTCGACGCGGTACAGGATGCCGGCGGTGCCGCGGCGCTGGTCCTGTGGTCCGGGCAGATCAGGTCGGAAGAGGGTCATGACCGCTTTGTGGATCTGGTCGCGGTCGCCCCAGTCGCGGACATGCCTGATGAGGGCCGGATGGTTCAGTGGGACAGCGGCCAGGGTCGGCGTCGGCTGGGCGGTGACGATCGCGGTCATGAGAGGTTCTCCTTTGCCCAGGTCAGCAGTTCGTCGCGGGTCACGGTCGGCGGCTCGACGCGGGTCACCGTCCGGGTTTGGTAGCCGTAACGGTCGTGCGGGTGCGGGCCGAGCGGCAGGTCGGCGTGGGTTACGGTCCGGCCCCGCAGTTGCACTGCGTCGCGGGGGTCGACCGAGTTGTGAAAGAGGTGCAGGACTCTGGAGCTGGCCGCGCCGGTCGCGGGCGTGCGGGTGGCGCTGTCGTTGAGCTCGTCCGGGCTGATGCCGAGTACGAGCGGCTGGTCTGGCAGGCAGGCTTTCCGGCCAAGGCTGAGCGGCCAGTACGGCTCGATGAGTGCATCTGCAAGATGCCGCAGGTATGCCGGGTCGCCGTGCAGGAACCAGGTGAACACGGCTCCGGTGAGGTAGGTGCGCCACGTCTGCAGTGTTTGCTGCTGGCCTTTGATGGTCCACGGTCTGCCGTTGCCCATCGCGATCGTTGCCAGTTTGGCCTGGTCTGCTTCGGAGAGCCACGCGTATTGGCTGGTCGGGGGCGGGTTGACGGTGTGGTAGTCGAGCAGGGTCCGGCCCGGCTGGTCGATCCGGACGGCCATGTGCAGGGCGCGGTCCGCAGTCTCAGCAGCACAGTGCAACGCCCAGGCAAGGAGGTCCCGGATCGGGGTGCTGAGCACGTCGCGGTACAGCACCAACGCGACCGCAGCGGTATCCAAGGCATGCGCCGCCACAGGGTATGGCGCGCTCCGCCCATCCCACTTAGCCCACAGTGCGGTCACGGTCGGACAGTATGCCCGGCACCACCGACAAAATTCGGCGACGAGCCTGGTCGAGTACAACCGCCGTGAAACTGAAACGAGCCTTCCGAGGTAGCTGGTCCCGAATGTTCCAAATTGCAGATAGCGCACACGAAGCGACCGGTCGGCTATCGTGCACCGGTTTGCGTCACAACGGGCCGTGATTTGCCACCATCGATGTTTCTGCCGTAATCGTCGACGCCCACCAGGGCAGTCGTGACAGCCGACGACTCCGGGCCCCTCGGTCGATGTCGGCATCGTCTAAACAGCTGGCGCACCGTCGGCAACCGGGGGTGGCCGCGGTCACCCATGGCGGCGATGCCGCCGGAGTGATCCTCCCCAGTGAGCAGCTGACAACTGCTCAATCAGGTGGCGAGACAGTGCGCAACCGCGGCGATCTGAGGGCCGGACACCTGTCGTGGATCGCTCGCCGCCGTGATGAGCGTTCCTTCGGCGACCTTCTCGACGATGACCCCCGGCGGCGGCGAATGAAGGTCCTTGTCACCCGCCACGTACGTCAGCCAACCCGCAACGGGTCGACCGGGAGAGGGATGCTGGCTTTCCCGCATCGCGTTGCTCGTGAAAGCCGCCCATTGGGGATCCCATGCTTCGACCAGCGCCATGAGTATCCCGCGCGCCACCGCCGGTTCGAACAGCACCGCCGCGGTGTCCGACGGGCTGAACGGCCCCAGTACACAGGAGTTCGAGACGAACGGGGCGGCGGGCACCGCGCCGCACAGCGTGCGGAGGGAGACCGCCGCGCCACGATTCCACAGCGCGGCGTGGAAGCCGAGCTCTTCGATCACCTCACCGCCGATGTCCGTCCGGTCACGCCCCTCGGACAACAGGACCTCCAGAGCGTCCCGACCCGTGTCGATCGGCTGTGCCGACGCGGCGGACACGCTCCTACCCTTGCGGTGCCACGCCGAAAGGACCGGGTGTGCGGCACCGAGCCGGCCGATGCAGTCGGCAAGCCTTTCGGCGCAGCTGCCCACTGATTCGGCCCTCGGACCCCAGTAGGCGCCCAGGTAGAACGAGTCCGCCACGTCACACGTCCTTACGGAACGAACACGACATCGATTCCGACGATACCCTCCCTCGCGAAGAGGTTACGTATCGCTATCGCCGTCTCCTCCTCCGCGACGGGCCAGTAGATCGAACTGCCCGTGCCCTGCGCCGCATTGAGCTGCCGCCTCGCCTGCTTCACAAGGTCATCGGCGCCGGTGTACCACTCCGCCTCGATGAACTCGCCGTTCACGATGAATGAGGTGTACCCGTAGCCCTTGGCGTCGATCAGAACACCGGCCCGGTATCCGTCGAACTTCACGTTGTCGAGCACGTAGCCGATATTTCTCGGCACGCCGCCCGTCATGCGGAACTCGTACGCCGCGGACCTCGCCGACATGGTTTCATTGATCGCGGTCCACACGCCCGGACCTGTGAGGTCGACCCAGCAGCTCCCGGCGTTGTGCGCGAGCACCGCGACCGATCCGGCCTGCACGAAGTAGGCATGCACCCCTTCGATGCCGAGGTCGTACATGTCCCGGGCACCGGTGAACGAGCGGACCGACCTGACGGTTGCCCTGCTGCCGTCCTCGGTGCGCAGCCGGCTCCTGGCGGCGAGATCCTGGGCCTCGACCCACGCGCCGCGGGCGTCATCCCAGAACGGGTGGTGCGGGGTGGTGTGGATGACCCTGGTCCGGCCGCGCCCGTCCCGGACGCTCACATCGGCGAGTGCCGAGTCGCGATGACGGAACACCTGGGCAACGACGCCGACGACCGGGCGCCCGTTGTTGGGGTCGATCGTGCGGACGTGGTCACCGACCCGCACCTGGTCGATCCGCTTGCGGCTGCCGTCGGACATGACAACCCGCGTGTCCGCGGCGAAACTGTGCGGGACTGGCGCGGTGGTGCATCGCGCGAGCAGGTCCTCTGCGAGGTCGGCCTCGAGCCGCGCGAGGGCCGCCGCCTCGATCTCGGAGGCGCGCAGCGCGACGTATGCCTCCCTGATGCCGACACCGGTTCGCATGGCCACTCGGAGCGCGACCACACTGCGGGCAACGAGTTTGAGCGCGGCGGGCGCGAGCAGCGTCCCGGCGACCCAGGCGCAGTCAGTGACCTTTCCCCGCGCGCAGCCGACGAAGTCGCTGATCATGCCGTACGCCAGAGATTTGAGGAGCGCCTCCTCGATCGGCTGCAGCTGGATACGGACCGTTCGCTGCTCGTGCTCGTTGACGTCCTTCGCAGCAAGATAGTCAATCTTGTATGCCTCAGGACATGTCGTGTCACCGGTGACGGGGCAGGTCCGGGCCAGGTAGATCACAGTGCCGGTGAGGTGGTGATCGACCTTGAGATCGCAGACGTGGACGTTGTCGTAGGGGATCTGACAGTCACCGTTGCTGGTGACGGTGTCGGTGATGTTGGGCACGACCAGCAGTCCGGCCTCGCCGGCCGGACCGTTCTCGCTTGCCGCGACCGCCATGGCGTTGTTGTCGGCCTCGATCTCGGCCAGCATCGCCGCACTCTCGGCCTGTTCCGCGGCGGCAGCCGCGTTGGCGGCAGCCTGTTCGGCGGCGGTGGCATCGGCCTCGGCCTGCTGGGCTGAGGCCTGGGCCTGACCGGCGGCGTACTCCGCCGCATTGGCCGCCAACCGGGCCGCGGCCGCGTCGCGTTCGGCCGCCGAGGCGGCCGCCAGGGCGGCGTCGGCATCGGATCGAGCAGCATTCGCTGCGGCATCGGCCGCAGCCGAATCCTGCACCGCCTGAGCCTTGTACTGCGCGGCGTTTGCGTCCGCCTGTGCCGCGGCCGCGGCGTCGATGGCAGCAGCCGCGGCGGACAGCCGGGCCTGTTGCAGCGACTGGGCGGCCGCAACGGCGTCGATGGCGGCGGCCGCGGCGGCCTCCGCGGAGAGCTTGACGTCCGCCTCGGCCCGGTCTGCCGCGGCCTGTGCGGCCTCGGCCGCCTCGGCCGCCTCGTCAGCGCGGACCTGCGCGACAGCCGCCTGCTGTTCGGCGAGCGTCTTCGCAGACTGACCGACAAGGACCGCCATACCGGCGGAGGAGTCGATCTGCTGGTACGGCGCGCCCAGGGCGATCGCATCGTCCGCAGGCGCAGCGACGAGCAGCGCCGCATCGCGGGCGGCGAATGCGGACTGCAGCGACGCAAATGCGGCGCCGACCGCCTTGCTGCTGTTGACGCGCGCCGCGTCCGCGTCGGCCCGGGCGGCCACGGTGTTCGCGCTGGCCTGCGCGGCCAGGGCGAGGGCCAGGGTGGCCTGCCGTTCGGCCTCCTCGACGTTGGCGGCGGCCAGATTCGACGCCGCGATCGCGTCGGCGGCCGCCGAATGGGCCTTGGCCGCCGCCGCGGTGGCGGCGTCGAGGTCGGCCTTGGCCGCGCGAGCTGCCGCCTCGGCACGGGACGCCGCGGCGTCGGCCTCGGTCGCGGCTGCACGGGCCGCGGTGGCGGCGGCGGTCGCGACGTCCGCCGCGTCGCGGGCGTGCTGCGCGGCCGTGGTGGCCTCGTTCGCGGCCGCACGGGCGGCGGTCGCCGCGTTGCGTGCCTCGACCGCGTCCTCGCTGCCTTCCGTCGCGGCCGCTCGGGCCTCGGCGGCCTCCGCCTTGGCGACCAGCGCGTCCCGGCGCTGTTCGGCATTGACCGCATCGGTCCGCGACGTCACCGCCCGGGTCTCGGCGGCCTGGGCGTCGAGGCGTTTCTGGGCCGCGGTGGCGGCGGAGGTGTCGGCGTCGTCGCGCTTGGAATTGGCGATCGCCAGCTGCTGCTGGGCGGTGGCCTCGGCGGCGGCGGCCTTGGCCCGTTCGGTGTCGGCGACCGCGCGGAAGTTCGCGGCGTTCTGCCGTTCGGCCTCGGCGACGAGCCGCTTGGCGTGCGCGTCGGCGGCGGCGTTCTTCGCGGCCAGCTCCTGCTGCTCGGCGGTGGCCCGGGCGGTCTTGGCCGTCGCCGCGTGCTGCGCCGCCAGATCGGCCTGGGCCTGCGCGGCCAGGGCGGCGTCGTGCGCCTGCGCGGCCGCCTCCTGCGCGGCGGCCCGCTGGTAGTAGGCCTGTACGGCGTTCATTTCCGCGCACGCCCGCTGGAACATCGCCTCGCTGGTCGCGGCGGTCGCGTTGGACGTCTGTACCGCGGTGTTGATCGCCGCGACGGTCGCGTCGACCGCGGCCGCGGAAGCCTTCGTCACCTGCGCGGACTGCAGCGCGTACGCCAGGCCCCGGCCACGTGGCAGGTTTCCCGCCGCCGCGACCTGCGCGGCCTGCGTCTGCGCCGTGTCCACTGCGGTGACCTGGTTGTGTGCCGACGTGGCGGCCTGCTGCGCGATCGTCAGCTGCTGGGCGATCGTGTCGCGGGTGAGCTTCAGCGTGCTGTTGAACTTCGCCGTCGGCGTCCAGCCCGGCCCCATGTCCTTCTGGTACGCCAGCAGCCTCTCCGCGACCCACGCCTGTCCGACCGCCTCCACCATCGCGTGCGACGCGGTCCACAGGTCCTTCCACGCCTGCGCCTCGGCGGCCACAATCGCGTCGCGCTGCGGCTTCTGCCCGGCCAGCTCCGCCTGCCACTCTGCCTGCGCCGCCGACACGATGCCCGTCAGCACCCGGTACGGGTCGGCCGGGTTGTTGAAGTCGCAGTTCGCCCAGCGGATCTTCATCGCCTCGACCTCGAGACGGAACTCCTGCGAACCCGGCGCCGGCGCCGCCTTGGCGAACCCGCCGTACTGCAGGAACATCCGCGCGTCGTCGGCCGACATGCCGTTGGCGATGTCCGTCAGGGGCACGATGTCGCCACCGCCGAACAGCGCCGACAGCTCGTCCTCGAACGTCCGGAACGCCGCGAAGTACTGGTCCGACTGCCCCTGCTCCGCGACCAGCGCGGTCACCCGGTCCTTCGCCGCCTGCCCCGCCCGCGGCACGACATCGGCGTTCAGCGCGTCGTACGTGCGCTGGTCACCGGCCCGGATGAACGCCCGGAACGCATCGTCGAAGCCAGGCACCTGGACCTGGTAGCTGATCGGGTTGATCTCCGACAGCCACCGCTCCTGCTGCGCCGTCTCGAACCCCGCCGGCGGCGGCGAGGCGTCCCAGTCCTGCTGCGCCGCCACACCCAGCGGCGACTCAAACGCACTGCCACCGGCCAGCGCCGCCCGCCGCTGCGCGTCCGTGCCGGCAAGGGCCTGCGCCGCCAGCGCCCGCACGTTCGGGCCGCCCTGATGCAGCACGTTGCCGACCCGGCACCGGTCCTCACGAGCCTGCGCGCCGTCCTTCGAGCTCGGCGTCCAGTCGTTGAAACTGGTGTGCCTGTTCGTGTAGTCGTAGTTGGAGAAGCCGTCCCAGACGCTCCACTCCGGCCACAACGGCCACGCCACATCCGGCATCCCCGGCGGCGCACCTGTCCCCGACGTGTTCGTCAACGGCGGCGTGTCCGGCGCCGGCACCGCACGCGCGGTCGTCGACCCGACCAGCGCCACGAGGGCGACCACGACCAGGACCTTCCGGACCAGGGAGGCGCCCGGCGACAATTTCTGCAGCAGTTTCACAGGTATCCCCGTCAACGAGAGGGCAGCACAGAACACCGCCATGACGGCGGCCGAAGAACGGCATCGCACGCGAGAAGCGCACGCGGCAGCGAACACCGCACGCAGACGCGCGGTGTTACGAAAGGCGATCAGGCGGGCTTGAACGCGCCGCTACGCGTGAAACCTCATCAGTCACTCTTCCCCGTGTGAACCCGCGGCGGTTCGGCGGGCATCGATATTGATGAAGAGGACTCAATCAGGTTGTTACTATGGGTGGCTCACCGGCGACCGGTACACGGGCAGCCGTCCGCACGCGACGGTCGATCTCGTCATCGAGGCGCCGGACGTCCTTGCCGACGCGTTGCAGCGGCAGGGCTGGCCGTTGGAGGCGCGGGCGGTGCGCGACGCGGCGGCGGCGTTCGCCTCGATGCAGGACGCCGACTGGTACGCGGGCGGGATCCGGCTGATGGAGGCCGCGTACCTGCGTGGGGAGACTCCGCAGGCGGGTTCCGGGTTCGGCGGGACGGCGGAGGACTGGCGCGGCAACCGGGAGATGATCCTGGACGGCGTCGACCGGGACGGGACCTTCCTGGACGTCGGCTGCGCCAACGGGCTGTTGATGGAGTCGGTGTATCGGTGGGCGGCCGAGCGGGGGCTGCGTGTCGAGCCGTACGGGGTGGATCTCGGCGCGAATCTGGTCGCGGCGGCGCGAGACCGCCTGCCGCAGTGGGCGGACCGGATCGAGGTCGGCAACGCCATCGACTACGTGCCTGCCGGCGGCCGGCGGTTCACGTACGTCCACGTGTTGTTGGAGCTGGTGCCGCCGGCGCATCGGGCAGGTCTGCTCCGTCACGCCTTGGACGTATTGGTCGAGCCGGGTGGGCGGCTGCTGGTGAGCAGGTACGCCCCGGCCGGCGGGACGGACCGTGCCGACGCCGCCGACGACGTCCGGGCGCTCGGGTTCGTGGTGGGCGGTGTCGCGTACGGCGGGACCGGCGGGCGGGCCGCGTCGACGGCGTGGATCGAGCGTGGGCCCGCCTCCTAGGCGGTCGGTTCAGCAACCGTGAGCAGGGCGGCGAGCTGGCGCATGATGCCGGGACGGGCCCGGTAGTAGACCCAGGTGCCGCGCCGTTCGGCGGCGACGAGTCCCGCTTCGCGCAGGGTTTTCAGGTGGTGGGAGATCGTCGGGCCGGAGAGCTCGAACGCTGGGGTGAGGTCGCATACGCAGATCTCCCCGCCGTCCGCCGAGGCGATCATCGACATGAGCTGGAGCCGGACCGGGTCGCCGAGGGCCTTGAACGCGGGGGCGAGGACGGCCGCGGTCTCGGCGGGGATGCGGTGCTGTGCGATCGGCGGGCAGCACGGGGCGTCGGCGGCGTTGAGGTCGGTGAGGGTGAGCAGCCCGGCTTGCTTTGACATGCCTCTAGGTTGACAGATCTCGAAACAGCGTGCAACTCTCTGATTCGACAAACGTCTAGTTCGACCAGTGTCCAAACAGGGAGCTACGATCATGTTCAGGTTTCGCCGCCGCGCCATGCGGCCGTCGGGTGTGCGGTTCTGCGACAGCTGCGCCGAGGTCACCACCGCCGATGAGCGCGCCCGCCGCCGTCACGAGCACACCGTCGCGCAGGCCCGCTCCCGGGTTCCGCTGCGCTGAGCACCTCCCCGCTCACCCCCGTCCGTCGAGCACGTCCATCGATCGTTGAAGGAGCATGACCATGTCCGACATTCAGACCCAGCCCCCCGCCCAGGGTGGTTTCGCCGGCGACCCGGCGGCGGCGCTCACGGTGGCGGGGACCAGCGGCTGTTGCGGGAACCCGCCGCGGGCCACTCTCACCCTGCCCGAAGCGGCCGAGCCGGCTGCTGCGAGCGGTCCGTGCTGCGGCACGACGGCCGAGGCGGAGACCGAGGGTGCCTGCTGCGGCACGGCGGCGAAGACCGGAGCGGTCGCTTCTGGCACGGGCTGCTGCGGATGAGCACCACCGGCCTGCCGGCCTCCGCGCTCGACGCGCTCGGCGAACTCCTGGAGGCGGTGTCCGGTGAGCGGATGACCGCGACCGTCGCCACCCTGGCCGACGGTCCGTTCGCCGGGCGGCGGGTCGGCACGGCCGGCGGAGCCGCCGCCCGCGCCTGGCTCGCGCAGCACCTCGACGATCTCGGGGCGGCGGTGACGTTCGAGCCGTTCACCGTCCCGCACGTGCCCGAGGTCTACACCGTGCCGACCGTCCAGTGGCACGACGGCACCGCGACCCGTCACCTTGCCTTCGGCCGTGACGTGGCCGTGCACCTGGCATCGGCCGACCAGCCGCTGGTCCGCCGCGGCGACCTCGCCGTCGCCGGAGCGGGCGACCCGACCGGCCGGTGGCTGCTGGTCCCGGCGGGGATGACCCTGTTCGACGCCTACGGTCACGCGCACGGCGCGCTCGGGCTGCTGCTCGGGCGGGGCGTGGACGCGGACGGTTGGCAGTACACGATGCTCGCCGGGCCGAACCCCGGTCCATTGCCGATCCTCACCCTGGACACCGATACGCACGCGGCCGTTGGGGCCGATGGCTGGTTCGCGGCGAACACGCCGATCCGCCGCTTGGACGTCCCGGCCGTCAACGTCCACGCTCGCTGGCGCGCCGCCGCGGCCGGGCGGCCGGACCTGCTGCTGACCGCGCACTACGACGGGGTCGGCGACCATCCGGGGCTGCGGCAGCCGGCCGCGGCCGACAACGGCAGCGGCGTCGCCGTCGTCCTCGAGGCCGCCCGAGTGCTCGCGGCGGCCCTGCCGGACGGCATCGGGCTGTCGGTGGCGCTGCTGGACGGCGAGGAGGCCGGCGCGCTCGGCTCCGCCCACCACGCCGCGCAACTGCGCCAGGCCGGGGCGGCGCCCCTTGTCGTCAACGTGGACGGTGCGGGACACCTCAACGACGCCGCCGCGGTCGAGGCCGGCGGGCCGGCGCACGGGCTCCTGGCGGCGCTCGACCAGGCCGGCCGGCACACCGGGCTGCCCCTCGCGGCCGGGCCGGTCGCCTCGGACAACCGCCGCTACGCCGCCGCGGGACTCGCCGCCGTTGGCATCGGGGCTGGGATGGCCGGTTACCACAGCCCGGCTGACACCGCCGACCGCGTCGAAACGGCCACGCTCACCGCGGTGGCCAGGCTCGCGGCTGCGACGGGATGGCTCATCGGCACACCGTCGACTACAGTTTCATCGTAGATCGGCGATAAACGATAACGGTGGTGGATGGTGACCGAACTGCTCGACCGGGCAACCGCGGAGACGTACGCGTCGTGGTTCCGGGCCCTCGCGGACCCGTCACGGGTGCAGATCGTGGAGTACCTGGCGCGGCAGGGACGGCCGATGAGCGTCGGCGACCTCGTCAAGGCGGTCGGCCTGGCACAGTCGACGGTCTCGCAGCACCTGAAGATCCTCACCGAGGTCCGGTTCGTCCTCGTCGAGGCGGTCGGCAACGCCCGGCACTACCGCATCAACCAAGCCTGCATCGGCTGCTTCCCGTCCGCCGCCGACGTCGTCATGGGCCGACCGGCGCCCACCCCGATCGGAGACTGCGCATGACCACCGCGCCCGCCCGCGCGACGGTGGCGATCCGGGCGATGACCGCCGGCGACGCAGACCACGTGCTGGCGATCTACCAGGCCGGCATCGACGGCGGCAACGCCAGCTTCGAGCCCACCGCCCCCGACTGGGCCACCTTCGACGCGGGCAAGCTCCCCGAGCACCGGTTCGTCGCCGTCGACGGCACCGGCACGGTGCTCGGCTGGGTCGCGGTCTCCCGCGTCTCGGCGCGGGCGGTGTACGAAGGTGTGGTCGAGCACTCCGTGTACGTCGACCCGGCCGCACAAGGCCGCGGCGTCGGGCGGGCGCTGCTCCAAGCGCTCATCGCCTCCACCGAGGCGGCCGGGATCTGGACCATCCAGTCCGGGGTCTTCCCGGAGAACACCGCCAGCCTCGCCCTGCACCACGCCGCCGGGTTCCGCACCGTCGGCGTCCGGGAACGCGTCGCCCGGCACGCGCCACAAGGCAACCGCTGGCGCGACGTGGCATTCATCGAACGCCGCAGCCCGCACATCACCTGACCCCTCTCGCATATCCGGCAGCGCCGGACTGCGCCCACATATTTCGACATTTCTCAAGACAGGAGCCATACCGTGAACACGTTGCCAGTTGTCGTCATCGGGGGCGGACCCGTCGGTCTCGCCGCCGCCGCCCATCTCGCCGAACGGGACCTGCCGTTCCTCGTCCTGGAAGCCGGCGACGGCCCGGGCGCCGCCGTGCGGCAGTGGGGGCACGTGCGGCTGTTCTCCCCGTGGCGGTACAACGTCGACGCCGCCGCCCGCCGCCTCCTGCTCGACGCCGGCTGGATCGAACCCGACCCTGAGCTCCTGCCCACCGGCGCCCAGCTCACCGACGACTACCTCCAACCCCTCGCCGACCTGCCCGCCCTCAAGCCGCACGTCCGCTACGGCGCCCGGGTCGAGGCCGTCACGCGCCTCGGCCTCGACCGGATCCGCACCGCCGGCCGCGACCAGGCACCGTTCCTGGTCCGGCTCACCGACGGCGACGACATCCTCGCCCGTGCCGTCATCGACGCCTCCGGCACCTGGACCACCCCGAACGTCCTCGGCGCCTCCGGCATCCCGGCGCGGGGCGAGCGGGCGGCGGCCGGGTTCGTCGAGCAGGCGCTGCCGGACGTCCTCGGCACCGACCGGGACCGGTTCGCCGGCAGGCGCACGGTGGTCGTCGGAGCCGGGCACTCCGCAGCGAACACGCTGCTGTCCCTCGCCGAACTCGCCGGACAGGAACCAGGCACGAGCGTGGCCTGGGCGATCCGTGCGCAGGACCCGGCCCGCACCTACGGTGGCGGCGCGGCCGACGCGCTGCCCGCCCGCGGCGCGATCGGCTCCCGGCTGCGCGAACACGTCGACGCAGGCACCGTCGAGCTCGTGGCCGGGTTCTCGGTCCAGGCGGTCGCTGTGGAAGGCGACCGGGTGCGGCTGTCCGACGGTACGAGCGACATCACCGCCGACCGGATCGTTGCCGCCACCGGGTTCCGGCCTGACCACGGCTTCATCTCCGAGCTGCGGCTGGACCTCGACCCGGTGCTCGGCTCGACCCGGTCGTTGGCGCCGCTGATCGACCCGAACGAGCACTCGTGCGGCACCGTGCCGCCGCACGGCGTCGACGAGCTCACCCACCCCGAGCCCGGGTACTACGCCGTCGGCGTGAAGTCCTACGGCCGGGCGCCCACGTTCCTGCTCGCCACGGGCTATGAGCAGGCCCGCTCGGTTGTCGCTGCCCTCGCGGGGGACTGGACCGCGGCCCGCGACGTCCAGTTGGACCTGCCGGAGACCGGTGTCTGCAACAGCAACGCCCCGCTCGAGGCCACCACGATCGAGGGCAGCGGCGGCTGCTGCGGCGCCCCCGCAGAGAACCCGGCTCTTGTGCCGGCCGGGCGTGGCCTGGCCACGGGTATCTCGGGCGGCCTGCTGTCCACCCCGCTGACCCTGATCACGGCGACCGGGCAGTCCGACCAGCAAAGCGGCTGCTGCGGCTGATGACTGTCACCCGCACCCCGGCGCCCGCTGCCTCTGACACTGGCGGCGGTCGTCGGGGGTTTCACGGCTGGCGGATCGTCGCGGTCTTCGCCGCCACCCAGACCGCCGGCTACGGCTGCCTCTACTACACGTTCCCCGTCCTGCTGCACCCCATCGCGGCCGACCTGCACACCTCCACGGCCGCCGTGACCGGCGCGCTGACCACGGCCCTGCTCGCCTCCGCCGCGATGGCGATGCCGGTCGGGCGGTGGCTGGACCGGCACGGCGGCCGCGCGCTCATGACCGCGGGTTCGGCCGCCGGGGCGCTGCTGCTCATCGCCTGGTCCCAGGTCCAGGCGCTGTGGCAGCTGTACGCCGTGTTCGCCGCACTCGGCGCCGCGATGGCCATGGCGCTGTACGAACCGGCGACCGCCGTCATCGTCGCCTGGTTCGACCCGGCCCGGCGTACCAGAGCGCTCCTCGGCATGATCGTCGTGGCCGGGTTCGCCAGCACCATCTTCATGCCCCTCACCGGTCTGCTTGAGGATCGGTACGGCTGGCGGACCACCCTGCTCGTCCTCGCGTTGCTCTACACCGCCGTCGCGGTGCCGTTGCACGCGATGGTCATCCGCCGCCCCTCGCATGGCGCAACCGTGCACCGGTCGACGCCCGCGACCCGGCGCGCCGAGGTACGCGCGTCGGTCCGCGACACACGGTTCTGGTGCCTCGCCGTGGCGTTCGTCGCCCACGGCGCCGCGATGAGCGCCATGACCGTGCACCTCGTCGGGTTCCTCGTCACCGTCGGCCACCCGGCCACGTTCGCCGCCACCGTCGCCGGGCTCCTCGGCGTGCTGTCCGTCACCGGCCGGCTGCTGCTCACCGCCACACGGCGCCGCTTCCCGCTGCACACCGTCGTCGCCGGCATCTTCGCCGTCCAGGCCGCCGCCGCGATCAGCCTGCCGTTCATCGGCGGTACCCGCCTCGGTGCCGTCGTCGCCGTGACAGGGTTCGGCATCGGGTTCGGCGTGGCCAGCCTCGCCACCCCGAGCCTGCTCGCCGACCGGTACGGCACCACCGCCTACGCCAGCATCGCCGGTACGCTCAACACTCCGGTCGCGCTCGCCAAGGCCGGCGCACCGCTCGGCGCCGCCGCCCTGTACACCACCGCCAGCGGCTACACGCCGGTCCTGGTCACGATCGGCGGGGCGTCCCTGGCCGCAGTCGCCGGCATCCTCGCCCGCGCCGGCAGTCCTTCACCAGCCGCTCACGCCGGCAGGGCCACTGACGACCGCTTAGCCAGCGCGTGCTCGAGGAACTGCTGGAACGACACGGCGTCCATTCGACAACCAGAAGAGTCGAACGTGCCGGGACAACCGTAGGTTGTCAGTCTGGCGGGGTTGAGTCGAGGGGTTCGAGAAGCGGGCAAAGCCGGTCGGGGCAGGGCTGCAGGTGGCGACGAGCTGTTCCAGCGCCGCCTGGATGGCGGCGAGTTGGGCGATCTTGTTGGTACAGGGTTGACACTTGTGGGGTGATCGTGGAGCTGCGCGCGGTGCCGGACTGCCCGAACCTGAACGCCACGCGGGACCTGTTGCGCGCGTGCCTGGTGGAGGCCGGCCTGCCGGTGACGGTGCTCGAGCGGGTCGGGGACTACCCGTCGCCGTCAGTGCTCGTCGACGGGCGTGACGTCACCGGCGCCGACCCGCACGGCCCGGCCGCGTGTGTGCTGCGCCCACCGACCGGTGAGCAGATCCGTGCCGCACTGCGTGCGGCGGCGACGCGAGGCGGCCCGGGTGATGCGATCCGCGCGGACCGGGGCGACGCCGAGGTCCGCTGAGCTGACCAGGTTCGGCGCGGCGGCCGGCGTGAACGTTCAGGCGGCGTCGCAGGGGCTGGCGGTAACGATCTGATCGCGGCCGATGCGGCGGGTGAGCTGGTTGCGGAATACCCCTACTTGCCGCGCCGGTCAGCAGTAGTAATGCAGCTACATGTAGCGGTGTTACCTCCGTGAGATGGTGACCATGCGGGTGCTCGGATTGGAGATCCCGAATGCGGGGCCGGCGTTCGTCGGGATCCTGGTGCTGCACGTCGTAGCGGGGCTGACGGCGGTGGGTTCGGCCACGGCCGGCCGGCGCGGCATGAGGTCGGGATGGGCGGCTCGTTCGCGGCGCTGCCGACCGGTTCTACGTCGACAACGGCCCGCAGCTCCCGCTGTGGGACCGGCTGCCACATGGCCTACTGGCTGCCGCCCGCCACCGTCGCAGTCGTGGTGATCCCGTGGGCGCTGCGCCGGTTCACGGCCGGGATCAGTTCGCAGCCGCGCGCAGCCGCACCAGCCGGCGACCGGCCAGCGCCGCCGCGACGAGCCGCGCCGCACTCGCCGCGCCAGCGGCCGAGGCCGCCCACCCGACGTGAGCGGAGTTCAGCAGCGCAGCCAGGAGCAGGACGTCGCCGGCGACACAGCCGCCGATCGCGACCTGCGCGGCGGTGTGACCCGGCAGCCGTAGGTGACGCCCGAAGCGGCCGCCGACGGCGACCGTGACGACCGCGGCCGGGACGACGAGGGCGAGGATAACGGGTAGGCGGGGCGGCATTCAGCGCCACCTGGACGCGATCCGGCCACAACGACCCCGTATCCGGCGCGACGAGGACCCAGAGCGCCCCGACGAACGGGCCGCCGACGAGCGGGCACACGCCCGTGCGGTGAGCCGACTCGGCGAGCAACTCCCGGGCGAACGCGCGGGCGAGCACGGCGGGCGGGCCGAACTCGGCCACGGCCGCTGCGGTCGCCTCCGGCGCGGCGCGGCGCCGCGCGCGATGCGCGCGTCGACCACGCAAGCCAGACCATCGGCCAGCTCTGCACGGATCGCCGCCCGTGCCCGCCGTCCAGCCGGCAGCCCATCCGTCGCCGCGTCGAGGTAGGCATCGATCCGGTCCGGCACGGGCGACCTCATACCGCTGATGCTATGACCGCGCCGCAGCCACTTCCACGGGCAGCGGCGCAGGTCGGCACCTGCTGTTCATTTGACCGAATCCCAATACCTCACTCATCATTGAGTCAATGAACACTGAGCTTTCTTCGGTGCAGCGGCGCGCCCGGATCCACGCCGCCCTCGGTGACCCGGCGCGCCTGGCCATCGTCGACACGCTCACCCTCGGCGACGCCTCGCCCGGCGAGATCGCCCGCGCCCTGGACCTGCCGACGAACCTCGTCGCCCACCACGTCAAGGTCCTGCAGGACGCCGGCCTGCTCGCTCGGACCCGCTCCGAAGGCGACCGCCGCCGCACCTACCTGCGCCTCGAACCCGACGCACTCGCCTCCCTCACGCCACCGCCCCTGCGCGACGTGCCGCGGGTCGTGTTCGTCTGCACACACAACTCGGCCCGCTCGCAGCTGGCCGCCGCCCTCTGGGCGGACCGGGCCGACATCCCGGCGGCGTCGGCGGGAACCCAGCCCGCGGACAGGGTCCACCCCCGCGCCGTCGCCGTCGCCCGCCGCCACGGCCTGATCATCGACGCGACCGGCACCGCCCACGTCGCCGACGTGGTCACCGACGCCGATCTGGTCGTCGCCGTCTGCGACAACGCCCACGAGGACCTCACCGCTGGCGTCCGGCCCCGGCTGCATTGGTCGGTCCCTGCACCCGCGGACACCGACGCCGCGTTCGAGGCCGCCTTCACCGACCTCGCTGCACGGATCGACCGCCTCGCCCCCGCCGTGCACTCCGCACCCACGCAACGCTCCGGAGCCCGCCATGACTGACGCGACCGCCTACTACCACCCGGACCTGTCCGTCGACCAGCAGCTCGCGCTGCGCACCGCCGCGACCCGCCTTGCCCGGGAGTTCGACGGCACCTACGGCGCCGAGACCATCGAACGGTTCCTGCACACCAGCTACGAGCAGTTCGCCACCCTGTCCAGCGTGCCGAACTTCCTGCCGCTGCTCGCCGAACGCTTCACCCGCCAGCGCCTGCACGCCCTCGCCCGCGTCGAAGGCCACCACCACGACGGCAAAACCGTCGTGCTGTTCCTGTGTACTCACAACGCCGGCCGCTCCCAGATGGCCCTCGGGTTCTTCACCCACCTCGCCGGCGACCGCGCGGTCGCCTGGTCCGGCGGTTCAGAGCCCGGGCGAGAGATCAACCCGGCTGCCGTGGCAGCGATGGCCGAGCGCGGGATCGACATCACCGGCGAGTACCCGAAGCCGTGGACCGACGAGATCGTCCGCGCCGCCACCGTCGTGGTCACCATGGGCTGCGGCGACGCCTGCCCCGTCTTCCCCGGCACCCGCTACGAGAACTGGGACGTCGACGACCCCGCCGGCCTCGACGTGACCGCCGTCCGCCCGATCCGCGACGAGCTCGAACGCCGCGTCCGCGCCCTGCTCGACCAGCTCGCCATCCCCGCCTGACCAGACAGGACCCTAAGCTCGTGAACCCCACCTTGTGGCGGCGGCTGCTCGCCGAGTTCCTCGGCACCGCACTGCTCGTCACCGCCGTCGTCGGCTCCGGCATCATGGCCACCCGGCTCAGCGACGACATCGGCCTGCAACTGCTGGAGAACTCCGTCGCCACCGCCTTCGCGCTCGGCGCGCTCATCCTGACCTTCGGCCCCGTCTCCGGCGCTCACTTCAACCCCGTTGTGTCCGCCGCGGACTGGTTCCTGGGCCGCCGCACCGGCACCGGGCTCTCCGGCCGGGACCTTGCCGGCTATGTCGTGGCCCAGGTCGCCGGGGCGATCGCCGGGGCGGTACTGGCGGACCTGATGTTCAGGCTGCCCGCAGTCGACTTCGCCGACAAGGACCGCAGCGGCGGCGACCTGTGGCTCGGTGAGATCGTCGCCACCGCCGGCCTGCTGCTGCTCATCTTCGCCCTCGCCCGGTCCGGCCGGACGGCTGCGGCACCCGCGGCGGTCGGCGCGTACATCGGCGCCGCCTACTGGTTCACGTCGTCCACGTCGTTCGCCAACCCGGCCGTGACGATCGGGCGCGCGTTCACCGACACCTTCGCCGGCATCGCCTTCGCATCCGTACCGGGGTTCATCGCCGCCCAACTCATCGGCCTCGTCGTGGGCGTCGGGCTGCTCCTCGCGCTCTACCCGTCCGTCGGCAGCGCTGCCGGTGACGTCGTCGTCGCCCACCCCGACGACCGGTCCGTCCGCTCCTGAACCCTCGGAGGAACCAGCAGATGAGCGACAAGCCCACCGTCCTGTTCGTGTGCGTCCACAACGCCGGCCGCTCCCAGATGGCCGCCGGCTGGCTGTGCCACCTCGCCGGCGACACCGTCGAAGTCCGCTCCGCCGGCAGCGAACCCGCCGACCAGGTCAACCCCGTCGCCGTCGAAGCCATGCGCGAGGTCGGCATCGACATCACCGCCAACACCCCACGCAAACTCGACTACGAAACCGCCGAATCCTCCGACGTCCTCATCACCATGGGCTGCGGCGACGTCTGCCCCGTCTTCCCCGGCAAGCGCTACCTCGACTGGAAACTCGACGACCCCGCCGGCCAAGGCATCGAAGCCGTCCGTCCCATCCGCGACGAAATCAAGGCCCGCGTCGAACAACTGCTCACCGAACTGCCCGTCAACACGCACTGACGACGCCAGCGGTACGACAATGGAGTCCGTCATCGGCGGTCGGCCGATGACGGACGCAGCTCACCTGCGCGCGGGCCCCGGCGTCTGAAGGAAGAACGCAGTCCCGGAGTCGCCGTCGATCGTGAGCTCGAACCACCGATCGTCAACCCACGCCAACTCGGCCGCCAGCATCGGCGGCTCCTTGCCCTGCTGCCGCGTCACCGACCGGACGAGACGCAGCTGGGCGAGCGCCCGGCGCCACCGCAGCAGCAGCTCCCGCGGCCATTCCGCGTATGTGCCGGGCACACCGTTCACGAGCTCGGACTCGCGCCGCTCGCTGTCAACGTCCAGGAACTCGTTCAGCGAGGTCTCGTGAGGTCGGACATCCGCCTCCTTCAGCCTTCGCCGCCACGGCAGGCGGCCCAGCAAGCCGAAGTGATGGTGGGTGCGGGTGTGCTCCTGGACCCGTTCGGCAAGAAGGCGACCCTCTCCAATAGCCGCAGCCGCTCCGAGTCGTACCCGAGCACGTCGAAGTTGATCTGCGCACCGTACGGGGTGACCTCAGCGTGTCGGTGGCAGCCGACGTACATGTAGGCGGCCTGTACGGCGTCAGGTTTCTTGCCTGCTCGCCTGCAAGCTCGCTGGGTCCGCGAAGAGTGGGGTGTAGAAGCGACTTGTGGGCAGGTGCAGGGCGCGGGATAGCAGGGTTGCCAGGTATTCGCCGAGGATGATGCCGCCGCCGAGTGCGAGCGCGGTGCCACCGGCGGTGAGGAGCGAGCCGAGCTGCCGGGGGGCGTCAAGCATGCCCTGGTAGAGCTGGACGCCGGGAAGCATCGCCAGGATGGCGCATGTTGCCAGTGCGGTTGCTGGGGCGCGGAGCCACTGTCCGTAGAAGACGCTGACCGCGCCGGCTACGAACGCTGCTGCTGCTGCTGACCAGACCGCCCCGTAGCCGGCGCGCGTGGCCGTCGTGTCCACGGCGTAGGCGGCTGAGGACAGCAATGCGGTTGGCAGAATCACCCGTGGTGGGTTTTGCGCGACGACGCTGAAAGCGATGGCGACAAACGCGGCCGCGACGAGCATGGCCCACAGTTGCAGCGCCTTCATTGAGATGTCGCTGCGGATCGCGAGGTCGACGTCGACGCGGTGGGCGAGGAGCAGGCCGGCCGCGACGCCGACAATGAGGCCGATGGTGTTGGTGATCGCCTCGAACATGCGTCCGACCCCGGTCAGGTACCAGCCGGTGATCGCATCTTGCACACCGCCCGTCGTCGTCATCCCGGCCAGCATCACGATGATTACAGCGATGACGACGATCGACGGGTCGCTGTCAGGCTCGATCGCGTGCAGAAGGAGAGCGCTGCACACGCCGAGGAATCCGGCGATCACCTGCCGGAAGAAGATTGGCCACTGGTGCCGACCGAGCAGGGCGAACAGGTAGTCGAGCAGGACGTTCGCCGCGAACGCGATCACCATAACGAGCCAATCCCCGCCAAAGATGCCGGCGGCGCTGGCGCCAGCGGCGCCGGCAGCCGCTCGGCTCAGCCACCAGGGGAATCGTCCGGGCGAGTCACCGGCGCGGGCGGATTCCCGGTGCGCGTCGTCAAGCGTGAGTTCACCGCTGGCGAACCGTTCCACGACCCGAAGCATGTCGGTCTGCCGGCCGTAGTTGAAGGTGCGCCCGGGGATGGTTTCGACGTGGACGTAGGGGGCGCCATCGGAAGGGTGATGGGTGATGAGCAAGGCGGTGTAGTTGACATCGACGCTGACCTGGTCGACTCCGGCGGCGCCCGCCACGTCCAGCATGGCCTGCGCGACTTCCGACGCCGCCGCACCGCTCGACAGCAGAACCGACCCGACGCGAGACGCAAGCTCCACCGCCGAGCGCACCACGTCCGGGCCATGCTCGGCGTGGCCGCTCTCAGTAGGATTAGGCACGGCTCCCCTTTTCGCTGAGGTCATCGTCGGAGGTGTGCCAGCAACTCGTGCGCCATTCCGGTCGCGCCCGTTGAACTGGACTCTAGGGCCTGGGACGCCCAGCAAGCCGTCAACAGCCAACTGTCGTGGCAGGGGGAGGACATGCAGTGGCCGATAACGCTACGGTCTTGATCACCGGCGTCCACATCTTCGACGGCACGCGCGGTGAGATACGCCAAGGTCATGTGCTCATCGCCGGTAGCAAGATCGCACAGATCTCATCGCGACCGGTCGCCGCGCCGACTGGCGCCAAGGTGATCGACGGTGGTGGCCGGGTACTCACACCCGGTCTGACCGACGCCCACTGGCACATGGTATTCGCCCCGAACACCATGGACACGATGGTCGGCACCGACACCGGACTGATGTATGCCGCGGCCGTCGCCGAGGCGAATCGAACACTGCTGCGCGGATTCACAGCAGTCCGGGACACGGGAGGGCCGACGTTCGGCCTCAAGGCTGCGATCGACAAGGGGGTGATCCCAGGCCCACGCGTATATCCCAGCGGCGCCCTCATCTCTCAAACCGGCGGTCACGGCGATTTCGGCCCGCCATACGGGCGCCCGGTGGAGATCGGCGGTACCCCGTCCCGGTACGAGGAGATCGGCGCGTTCACTGTGGCGAATGGGGTATCCGAGGTCATTGCTGCGGTTCGCGCACAACTCAAGGCGGGTGCGAGTCAGATCAAGCTCGCCCTCGGGGGTGGTGTCATTTCTGCTTCCGACCCGATAGACACGCTGCAGTTCACGCCTGATGAGATCCGTGCCGCCGTGCAGGTCGCCAGCGACTGGGGCACCTATGTCGCCGCGCACGTCTACACCGTGAAGGGCGTCCGCCGGGCAATCGACACCGGCGTCCTGTCCATCGAGCACGGCCATCTGCTGGACGAAGACACCGTCGCGCTCATGGCCGCCCGTCGCGTGTGGCTGAGTCTGCAGCCGTTCCAGCCCGGAGACAACCCGTTGACGCCAGAGCAGGAAACCAAGGCCGAGCCGACGAGCCACTGGGACAGGGTCGCCAGGTGGGCCGTGAACCACGGCACGAAGGTCGCATTCGGTACTGACCTACTCTTCCAACCCGACGCGACCACCATGCAGCTGGACATGCTGGCGAGGTTCGCCGAGGTGTTCGGCGCCAGAGAAACCCTGAGAATCGCGACGTCGAGCAACTGCGAGTTGTTCGCGCTCAGCGGCCGGCGGAACCCATACAACGAAGCGAAGCTAGGCGTCATCGAGGAAGGCGCCTGGGCGGATTTGCTGATCTTCGACGGTGACCCGACCGAACACATCGAGGTGGTCCAGAACCCGGAGGAGAACCTCTGTGTCGTCATCAAGAACGGACACATTCACAAGAACCTGCTTGCCTGACCTGCTCTGCGCATGCGGCCGAACCGGGCGGACAGCTGCCAGCTGACGAGCGGCGTCCGGCATGCGATGGATGGTCGGCTGCCGGATGGTTGGGGTTCGGCTACTGTGCCGCGGTGGATTCTCTGCGCCGGGTGAAGTTGGAGGCGTTGGTCGCTGAGGCGGTCGTGGACGCGTACAGCGAGGATGAGGGTTGGTCGGCAGATACGTCACGGACGCGACCGCCTGCGTCAGCGTGTGCACGGTGCCGGCCACCCGGGCGAGGACCCCGGCGCAGGGGTGATCTGGCTACCGTCGATGGGCCGGATCGCGGCCTGGCCGGTCACGGCAGCAGCTCCGCGCAGTCGGCGAGCAGCACAGCACCCGCAGGTGCCGGACGCCGCCCGTGCCTGGTCCCAGTCACGGTAGGGTTACCGGCACGGGTGCGTGGGGCATCGCCGGACGATCTCGGCGGGCCGGCCGCTGCGCCCGGTGTGACGGTGTGGTCGTTCGCCGTTGACCGGCTCGCCGGGGACAGCGGCTGGCCGGTTCGCCACGCGAGCTTGATCTTTGCTGTGCGGTTGGCGGAGGACGCGGGGATGTCGTTGCGCGACGCGGCCGTCGAGCTGGCGGGAATCGCCGCGTCAGGCGGGATCGCGGTCGATCTCGTTGTCGGTGGCCGGGCGGAGCCAGGTCGGCTGTTCGAAGTGCGCGGCCTGGGCTGGTTGGTGTCGTCGACGCAGCCGGGCCACGCGTTTGCGGCATCGTGCTGTCTCATGCCGCCGGTGGTGCAGTACCAACTGGACCACCGGTAGGTCGCAGCCGGCGATCGAACTGGCCGGCTACGGTTCGGCGCGTTCGGCCTCCAGCGGTGTGTCGTTCTCGTGCCGGGACTCGGCAGGTATGGCGTCCGGGTCGGGCTTTCTCGGCGGTACCGGCTGCCAGGAGAAGGCGAGAGAGCCGCCGAGCAGGCCGAGGAGCAGGCCGATCAGGAAGCCGCCGAGGTTGGACGTGACCCAGGAGGCGAGGGCCATGAGCAGGGCCAGGATCGAGTAGAAGGTGCGGTTCTCCGGGCTGAACCAGAGCAGGACCCCGCACAGCAGCATGATGATGGGCACGAGGTAGCCGGCCAGGCCCTGCATGCCGATGTGCACCACCACCGGCAGCGGGGCCTTGACCGTCAGGAAGATCTCGACGGCGGCGACGACGATGAACAGGCCGCCCCAGAAGGGGCGGCTGCGTCGCCAGCGGCGGAAGGAGCGGCGCAACTCAGCAGCCCTCGTCGCTGAAGCTCATGTGCAGGTTGGGCAGGATGAAGGTGGCGGCCGTGGTGGCGTAGTTGTTCTGCCGCAGGTGCTGGATGCGCACGGTCTCGGCCTGCTGGCCGAAGATGCCGATCCCGCCGGTGGCGCCGGGCACGCGGGTCAGCGTGCTGGCGTCCTGGCCGATGTCGATCGAGGTGAAGCTGGCGTCGCCGGAGATGAGGTCGGAGTCGACGATGAGCTTGGTGGCGGTCACGGGGTGCTGGGCGTCGCCGGCGGTCAGCTTCAGATTCGTGCCGCCCAGGTTGATGCTCTGGCACAGGTTGGTCAGCTTGGCGTTGTCGACCGCCGAGACGATGAGGATCAGCTGACCCCCGGTGTCGCCCTCGTTGGGGCTGCCGGGCTCCATCGTGTCGAGCACCGCGTACTGCTCGAAGCCCGTGCCCTGCAGCTCGTCCGCGGTCACCACGAACGGCAGCCCGGACACCGAGAAGGACGCGGCGATGACGCCTTGACCGGTGAGCACCACGAGCCCGGCGGTAACCGCCGTCGAAATGCCCATCGTCAATGCGAATCGGCGCCAGCGGGTCTTTCCCTGCGGCTGTTCTTCCTGATCTTCGGCCTGGGTCATGGCGCAATGCCGTTCAGATAAGGCCGTCGGGGCAGGCCAGTAGTGGTGTTGGTGGTCCGGGGTGGCGGGTGGTCCGGTCGGTTGGTCGTTTGACGCGGTAGGAGTTGTGCCGGGCGCGTTTGATGACGCGGGGGCAGGTCCGTTCGCGGCGTGGTGGGTTGGGTTGGGCCCGGATTTCGTCGAGCGCGTCGCCGAGGGCTGCGGAAAGGTGTTCAGGGGGTGATAGCCGCCTGGTCGGTGACCTGGCGGCGCACGACTCGGAGGCCTTTGACGAATGACATCCGGTCGGGGTCGTAGCCGGCGGGGTCGGCGGCCTCCAGCAGCAGCGCGCGGATGGCGTAGTGGGCCAGCAGGAGGCCCCAGAGTTGTTGTTCGACCAGGTCCGGGGTCTTCGACCGGAGGATTCCGCCGGGCCCTCGCAGGTCGGTTTTGATCTCGTCGAGGGCGGATTCCTCCTCCCAGCGCTGGTGATACGCCTCGGCCAGTTCGACGGCGGGGATGTCGTGGGGGTCGGTGACGGTGGTGATCACGACAATCAGGTCGCCGTCGGGATTGCGGTCCGGGACCGTGTACTCGACCACCCGGACGTGTCGTGCCAGTGCGGGTGGGATGTCCCGGCCGGCGGTGGCGTCTTCGGCGAGCCGGGCCCGGCGGGCCGCGGTCAGGCCGGGGGCGTAGATCAGCGCCTGGTAGGAGCCGTCCGGCAGCCAGCGCAGGTGCCCGACCGACACCGATGCCCCGATCCGCCAGACCAGGTCCGCGCCGGTCGCGGCGAACGCGGTGAACAGTTCGTAGGAGTACAGGCCGGCATCGGCCATCACCAGCATCCCGGGACCGACCGTCCGGGTCAGACCGGCGGCCAGGGTCCGTTCCCCGGTCCGGCAGCCGCCCAGCACCGCACCGACCACCGCGTGACTGCCGCACTCCGCGAGGGCGGCGACGTGCAGTTTCGGATACGCCGACGCTTTCGGCCCCGACCCCATCCGACCGAACCGTTCCACATTGTCCGGAGTGTCGGCGACATCGAAACTGGTCGCGTCGATCGCCATCAACCTGCGCCGGCCCAGCCAGGCGCCTTTCGTCCCCGGCCCCGCCAGAGGCACCGCCGCCCGCTCGAACAGCGCCTGCACCGGTTCCGGCCCGAGCCGCTGCCGCGCCTGGGTGATCGCCGATTTCACCGGGACCTGCCATCCGTCGTTCCAGGAACCGAGCCTGCGCAGATTCCCGACCAGCCGGCGCATCACCTCGTCATACGACTCGGCCGAGAACAACCCCATCGCGATGACATACCGGATCATCACGTGCGCCGGCAGCCGCCGGGACCGCTGCTCCCGCCGACCGGTCCGGTTGAGGACCTCTTCGAGGAGGTCACGACCGAACCGGGCCGACAGCACACCCAACTCGATATGGTCGGTCAGCCGACCCCGCGGTCCCGCCTCTGCCACCGATGACGTCACGGCCAGCCACCGTACCGGCCACCACCATCGACGTCAGCTCACCACGCTGACCTCAACACACGGCCTATCTGAACGGCATTGGGTCATGGCGGGACCTCCACGCACTCGACGGACGGCGGTCACCCGGAAGTTACTCGCGGGTATTGATCAGGTCAACCCTGGTCGCCCGTATTTCACGGGTTGAAAACTCCGGCGGTTTTCGATCTCTGTTGACAGATCATCGTCGAATGCATTCTTGACGTTAGATACTCGACGGGTTTACAACTCGTCACACCCCGCCGAAATCCAGCAGGAGGTTCCATGCGCTCCAAACGTGTGTCCGCCGCGACCGCGGTGATGGCCGCCGGCATCCTCGCGGTCTTCGGCACCCCCGCAAGTGCACAACCGGCGGCGGCCGCGAAGCCGACCGGCATCTACGCCGGGATGGGCAACTGCCCGCTGTCCAGCCCGGTCCTCGCCGACCCGGGCAACCAGCAGGTCGGCTGCGTCATCTCGGTGACCCGCGGCGGCAGCGTCACGATCGGCTCCACCACGGTCGCGCTCACCCAGCCGATCACGCTGCAGTTCGGCGTGTACTGGCCGGCGAGCGGTCCGACGGTCGAGTTCCCGGACGGCACCGTCGCCAACGTGTTCAGCACCGTGCCGTCCGCCGACGGCAAGACGCTGACGTCGTCGCCGTTGCAGGTCCCGATCCCGGGGCTGGCCAACTTCCTGCCCGGCGTCACCAGCGCGTTCGCCCAGGTCGAGCTGGCCGGTCCGATCACCGAGTTCATCCCGCTCGCCACCGGCGAGCCCGCCCCGGTGTTCCGCCTGCCGATCAAGCTCCACCTGTTCAACGCGCTCTTCGGGCTGCGCTGCTACATCGGCTCGAACAGCAGCCCGATCGTGCTCGGCCCGACCACCGGCACGACCAGCCCGCCGCCGCCCAACGTCCCGATCACCGGGGACGCCGGCGTCATCGACCTCGCCTCGGACCCGAACGGCTTCGGCGCCTTCGTCGTGTCGTTCTCCGGCGCGACGCTGGTGGACAACAGCGTCAGGGTGCCGGTGGCCAACGGCTGCGGCATCGGCGGCTCGCTGGACTGGGTCATCAACACCGTGTTCGGCCTGCCCGCCGCGGCCGGACGCAACACCGTCGTGTTCAGCCAGACGGACACGTCACTGGCCGTCGACTCGAGCCTCGGCGACCTCAAGCAGGCCATCGCCGCGTCCGCGCACTGAACGGCCGCGGTACCCGCACGAGAAAGGCTCCTCCATGCGCAAGCTCTGGACCCTGTCCGCCGCCGCGCTCACCGCGGTCCTGGCGGCCGGGCTGCTCCCCGCCGCGGCGCACGCCGCGACCGTCAACGTGCTGACCACTGTCAGCGTCGGCGGCCCCAACGTGGCCAACGGCGACGCGGTCTCCGCGCCGCTGAAGACCGGCACCACGGCCACGTTCTACAGCACGCCGGGCAGCTCCAGCTTCATCACGTGCACGGTGTCGAACTTCGGCGCCACCGTGACGAGCAACGTGCCCGCTCCCGGCACCGCCGGCGAGTCGCTGACCCTGCAGAACTTCTCGTCGTGCACACCGACGGGCATCCCGACCGTCACCGCGGTGCAGAGCATCGTGGTGAACAATCTGCCGTACGCCACCACCGTGACCTCGCCGCCGAGCAACCAGGTCAAGGTGACCGGCACCGCCACACTGCCGATCCAGACGACCATGAAGCTCACGTCGGGCCTCGGCACCATCACCTGCGTCTACCGCGCCGACCTCAACCAGGTGGTCGGCGTGGCGAACAACGTCGGCCAGTCCATCACGTTCACGAACCAGAAGTTCAACCGCTTCTCAGGCCCGTCCGCGTGCTTCCCGAACGGCTACTTCAGCGCCGCCTACGGCCCGGTGAAGGACACCACCGTCGCCGGCAGCCCGCTGGTATTCGTCAACTGAGGCCCGCCGCGGGGTGAGAAGGCGCGGCCCCGTCCTCCGTGGACGGGGCCGCGCCGAGCCTCAGGAGTTCTGGAAGACCGACTCGTACGGGCGGTGCGGGCAGGCGGTACAGGTGAACAGAAAGATGCTGCCGACATCACCCAGCAACAGGCCCGACGGCTGGCGAAGGCGGGACCCGGCCGGCAGCCAGCGCTCCCCGCCCGGGTCGCACTCCAGGCTCGCCACCGTCGCCAGATGCTCCATCGTGGTGCCGCACGCCGGGCAGGCCGGCCACTCCGGCAGCTGGCACCAGCTGGGGTAGCCGCCCAGCTTCGTGCCTGGGGCGACGGACAGTTCTGCGTCGAAGTCGTACGGGGTCGCCGACCGGATGGCGTAGTACAGGTCGCGGGGCAGGTCCCAGCTCGGGTACTCGAGAACGGGCTCCGGGCTGACGGTGCACGGGGCCGGCACCGTGGTGCGGGGGCTGGCGTGGTGCGGCGCGGGGATCGCCGCCGGCTGGTGGAATCCCGCGCTGTCGCGCCAGTCGAGGCGTGGGATCGGCGCGCTGTACGGGTTGTGGTCGAACGGGCACCAGGTGACCTGCAGCAGGTCCGTCCCCGGCGGGTACGGCAGCTGCGGCGCGTCGCGGGCGTACACCTGCAGGACCGGGACGAACGGCACGGGCTCCCGCGGGGCGTCGTCGAAGGTGTGGTCCCACCGGCCCGGGTGGCAGTACGGCCAGGGTTCGCCAAGTGGCCACGCGAGCGGGCCGCCGAGCGAGCTGTCGGCGGCGGTCGGGGCGCCGGGGCGCGGGTGCAGGCGGACCGTCTGCCGCGCGTACGCCGCGAGTGCCGGTACCAGCGCCGTGACGTCGACGGGTGGTGGCGGGGTGGTCGGCATTGGTCACTCCAGCCAGGGTTGGAACTCGTAGGGCGGCGGGGACGGTTCACGCCACGCGGACGTGAGGCGGGCGGTGTCGGGGCCGGACTCCCACAGCGCCGCGGGGTCCAGCGGCATCGCGGCGTTGAGCAGGTGGAGCAGCCGGCCCTTCGACAGCGCTGAGATAGCGTCAGATGCCGCACGAGCGGCCGCCGCGCTCAGGCCCGTCACTTCCAGGTATGAAGGCGGCGCGGTGACCTCGTCCGAAGCGGCGCAGTACGTCGCCCCGGTGAGCAGGACCGTCGCCGGCTCGCTGGGGAGGTCGGGGAACGACGCGGCCCACTCGGGGCGCCAGGTGACCGGCCCGCGCTCGGCGAGCAGGTCGACGAACCGGCGCACCGTGCCGGCGGTGCCCCAGCCGCCGAGCGGGGTCCGCTCCACCACCCGCACGTCGGGGCGGTCAGGGACCGTGCCGTGGACGATGAGCCGCCAGCAGGAGCGGTCGAACCCGCCGCCGATGCTCTCCGCGGCGACGGCCCTCATGCCGAGCCCGGCCGCCTGCTCGCCGTTGAGCTGGCCGTCGGTGACGACGGTGAGCACCGACAGGCCGGCGGACCCGTCGGCGAGTCCGGCGTCGGCGAGCGCGGTCAGCAGCGCCGCGAGGGCCTCCCGCTCAGGCGGTGGGGTCGTCGGCATGGCCGCGCGCAGCGCCACGGCGCCGAGGCCCGCCAGCACGCAGGTCCAGCCGGCCACGCCGGCGGACGGGCGTGGCCGCTCGCCGTCCAGCGCCGCCGGCAGTGCGTCGAGGAACCCCATCAGTTTGTACTCGGGGACCGTCGACGTCCTCGAACCGCGGCGGTGCTCGGTGAACCGGGAAGCGTGGGTGAGGCCGGACAGGGCGTCGGCGATGGTGATGTCATCGGCCGTCACCGGGACCGGTGGGCGGGCCGGCTCGTGCCGCAGCGCGCGGTACTGCTCGACGGTCGTGGCGAGGGTGGCGGCGATGGCGGCCTGCCGTCCGACCGCGGCGGCCAGGACGGGGTCGGTGACGGCGGTGACCGGTCCGCCGGTGCGCAGCGCCGCCGAGCCGGCCGGGTCGCGCGGGCGCAGCAGGTCCCACCAGCCGGCCGGCGGCAGCCCTTCCGGCTTGGCAGGCCCGTACGCGGGGGTGCCGGTCGCCGGATCCCAGACCGTGACGGCGCCGAACTGGTCGACCGTTACCAGCCGGTCGCCGCCGCCGGGCAGGGCGAGCACACCCATGATGGTCGCCGTTCGCACCGTCGGCGGCAGCGGCACCTGACGCCCGTCCACCGAGCGGACGACCGCGCCGCCGGCGGTGTCGACGACGTCCCAGCCGGTGACGCCGTCCGCGGCGCCGAACAATGCGGGCGCGTCCGGCCACAGGTCGCGGCGCCAGCGGAGGCGGACCGGCCCTGCGCCGGGCACCGGCTCGAACCGGCCGCCGGGGACGATGTCCTCGGACACGGGCAGGCGGGTCATCGGCCCGAGCACCAGCCCACCCAGGTCGGCGTCGAACTCGACGCCCGGCGTGTCGGCCCAGTAGCCGCGTTCGCCGCCGCTCTGCCGCCAGCTGACGAGCAGGCGTCCGTCGTGGAGGGTGCAGCGCGGCCGGAACTGCCCGTCGATGCCGTCGCGGGCGGGCACCGCGAGCTCGTGGCGGGCGACGACGCCGGACGGGCCGAGCACGACCGCCGTGCCGGCGTCGTGGATCGCGAGCAGCGGCCATTCCTGGTCGGTCCGCATGGTCCCGGCGCCGAGCGCGGCGGACGCCTGCTCGTACGGCGGCCACACCAGCTCCTCGGGGAGCCCGCACCGTAACGTCCGCGCCAACGCGGCCGGCGCGTCCAGGGCGGCGATCCGCTCCAGGAACGGCCTGAACGCGGCGTAGCCGGCCGGGCTCCGCAGCGTGCCCAGCCGGTACATGATGCGCTGCACCTCACCGACTGGCGCGGCGCCGAGCGAAGCGGTGAGCGCGTCGACCTCGGCCGTGAGCGCCGCGGCGACACCGGGGACCGACAGCGCCCGAGCCAGGAGGTTCGGGTGGATCGGGAACCCGCCGACGTCCGCGCCGAACTGGTGGTCGCCGAGCAGCCAGAGGCAGGACTTCCTGAACTCGGCCTCGAACACCGGGTGCGTGCCGAGGCTGAGCAGCGGCCGCCGGCCGGGCCCGTCGTCGGCGAACCAGTCCGACAGCTCGATCTGCCGCGGCACGTCCAGCTCGAACGGGATGCCTTCGGCCACGAACAGGTCGTACACGTCGAGCTCGCTGAAGAACGAGGAGCCTGACGGATTGGTCACGGCGACCCCGTCGCCCCGCAACCGGTCGGCGAGCCGCGCCACGAGCTCCAGCAGCGGCGCCGACCGCGACATCCCGTGTTCGGCCCGCCAGCTCAGCCGGCGGCTCAGCAGGCGCGCCGGCTCACCCGGAGCGGTCGCCCGGAGCCGCAGTTCGATCTTGTCGAGCACCCCAGCACCATAGCCGCCCCGTCGCGGTGGGGGTGGCACTACCGGGAACAGGCCGGGCAACCGGATCGAGGCCGGTCGCTGGGAGTCATAGCGTCGCGGGTATGAGACTTCTCAGGCACACGATGGTGCTCGGGCTGGTGCTGGTGGTGGGCGCGTCGAGCGCCGCGGCCGCCGTGGCGCAGCCGGAACGGGGCGGGGACGGACGGCGTGGGGAGGTCGTGGCGGTGCAGCCGCTGCGGGAGCTCAACGCCGGTGGGGTGCGGGACGTGCTCGGCGCGGCGCAGTTCGACGCGGGCGGCGTGCGGCACGGCGTCGAGGTGTACCAGGTGCTGTACCGCACCGTCGACGCGCAACAACGGGCGACGGTGGCCAGCGGGCTGCTCGCCTTGCCGCGCAACGGTGAGCGGCAGCTGCGGGTGGTGTCGTACGCGCACGGCACGGAGCTCAACCGGACCGACGCGCCGTCGATGTGGCGGGACGGCTGGGCGGTGGCGCCGGCGTTGACGTACGCGTCGGCCGGGTTCGCCGCCGTCGCGCCCGACTACCTCGGGATGGGGCTCGGGCCGGGGCCGCACCCGTTCCTCGACGTCACGACCGAGGCGTCGGCGTCGCTGGACCTGCTGCGGGCCGCCCGGACCGTCGCCGCCGGTCAGGGGCGCACACTGCGCCGCGAGGTGTACGCGACCGGCTTTTCGCAGGGTGGCAGCGCCGCGACCGCGCTCGGCCAGGCGCTGGAGCGCGGCGGCGACGGCTGGTTCCGCCTCGGGGCGTTGGCGCCGATCGCCGGCGCGTACGACGCCCGCCGGGTGGAACTGCCGGCCCTCATCGGCGGGACGGTGGCGCCGCCGTACAACGTCGGCTACACCGCCTACCTGGTCGTGGCGTGGAACCGGCTGCACGGCCTGTACCAGCGACCCGAGGAGTTCTTCGCCGCACCGTACGCCGGGAAGGTCGAGGCCCTGTTCGACGGCGTGCACACCGGCGAGGACCTGGCGGCGACGCTGCCCGGCACGCCCGAGGAACTGTTCACCCCGCGGGGTCTGGCGGTGCTGCGGGCACCGTCGGGGCCGTTCGCGGACGCCCTGGCCGTGCACGACGCGTCCTGCGACGGCATCCGCGCGCCCGCCCGGCTGCTCGTGGACCGCGCCGACGAACAGGTGCCGGTCGCCAACAGCACCTACTGCGCCACCCGCCTGCGCGCCGGCACGGTCGTGGACGTCGGCACGCACCCGTACAACGGCTCGGCGCACCTCGGCGCGAACATCGCCGGCACGGCCGCGGCCCTCGCCTGGTTCCGGCAGCTCGGCTGACATCGATCGATCGCAGCCGCCCGGGGCGCGACCCCAGGGCGGCTGCACCGGTCGGTCGTCTGGACCTGGTGAGCGCGACGACCGTGTGCCTGCACACCGGTAGCCGCGCCGAGGCCTCGGGCGGGCCTACTCGTACGGCGGCGGGACGGCTCGCTCCACGCGGACGCGAAGCGGGCGGTGTCGAGCCAGAATCCCACAGCGCCGCGGAGTCCACAGGAGGTGACCCGTGACGCTGCGGCGCCGGCTCAGATGGCCTTCCGTTTTGCCGCGGCGACGGCCTGCTGCCAGGCGGCGTCGGCAGTGATCTTCCCGGCGACGTACGCGTCGAGGGCCGCCTGCGTGGTCTCCGCGACCGGCCGGTGCCGCACCGCCACGTACATCGGCTGGATCTTCATGGCGCCCTCGCCGAAGATCTTGCCGACCGGGGCGTTGCCGAAGTACGGATTGGTGATCGCCAGGAAGTTCGGGTCCTGCAGCGACTTCACGTCCGAGGGCAGAGCGCCGACCGCCTTGAAGGCGGCCACGTGGCTGGCCGGCGAGGTGAGGAACATCGCCAGCTCGGCGGCCTCCCGCGGGTGCTTGCTCTGCACGGGCACCGAGAGGAACGAGCCGCCCCAGTTGCCGCCGCCGCCGGGGATCGCGGCCACGTCCCACTTGTCCTTGGTCTGCGGGCCGCCGCCGTCCTGGATGATGCCGAGCATCCAGCTGGGGCAGGCGGTCGTGGCGAAGGTACCGTCGCGGAAACCGGCGTGCCAGGCGTCCGTCCACGTCTCGATCTTCGAGCTGAGCCCGGACGCGACCATGCCCGTCGCCTCCGCCCAGGCGGTCTTCACCGCCGGGCTGGTCTCGATGATGAGCTTGTCGTCGTGGTCGAAGTACGTGACGTTGTCGTTCGCCGCGGCAGCCTGGGACAACGCGGCGGCGAGGATCTGGTCGGGCGAGTCGACGAACGCCGCGCCGGTGTTGGCCGTCTTGAACCGCACGCCGGTCTGACGGAACGCCTCCCAGGTCGGCCAGAGCTTCGACACCGCGTCGCGGTCCGTCGGCAGGCCCGCCTTGGCGAACAGGTCCTTGCGGTAGCACATCGCCAGGCCGCCGATGTCCGTGCCGAGCGCGACGACCTTGCCGTTGTCGACGGTGCCCTGCGCCCATTTCCACGGCAGGAAGTCGGCCTTCATGGCGTTCGCGCCGTACCTGGCGAGGTCCACGAAGCTGTCCGACTGTCCTTTGTAGAAGGGCGTGACGCCCTCCTCCATCGCGACGACGTCACCGGCGCCGCTGCCCGCCGCGAGGTACACGTTGAGTTTCGGCCAGTAGACGTCGAGGTTCTCCACCACCCGGCTCTTGATGGTGATGTTCGGGTGGTCTTTCTCGTACTGCTTGAACAACTCGTCGTAGCCGAACTTGCCGAACGTGTCGACCGTCAGCGTGATCTTCCGGTCCGCCGCGGAGATGGCCTCGGTGCAGCCCGCGGAGGCCACCACGCCGAACACGGCCATCAGCAGCCCCAGCGCGCGCAGTCGTGAGTGTCGCATGTGGACGTTCCCCCCAGGTCAGATCCGGAATCGCGAAACCATCTGCTGCAGATCGCCCGCCAGGGAGGCGAGCTCGGCCGCGGAGTGCCGGTTGTGCGAGGACGACTCCGCCGAACGGCGGGCCGCGACGGTCATCGCCTCGATGTCGACGGCGATCTCCGTGCTGCCGGTCGCCGCCTCGGAGATGTTCCGGCTCATCTCCAGGCTGGTCGCCGACTGTTCCTCCACCGCCGCGGAGATCGTCGCCTGGAAGTCGTTGACCTGCCCGATGATCGACGTGATGTCGGCGATCGCGGAGACCGCGGCCTCGCACTCGGTGCGGATCGACGTGACCTGCTTGGAGATCTGCTCGGTCGCCTGCGCGGTCTCCTGCGCGAGGTCCTTGACCTCACCGGCCACGACGGCGAAGCCGAGCCCCGCCTCGCCGGCCCGGGACGCCTCGATGGTGGCGTTGAGCGCCAGCAGGTTGGTCTGCTTGGCGATCGAGGTGATGATCTGCACGATCTGGGTGATCTGCTGGCTGGTCTCGCCGAGGCGGTCCATCGTCTGGCTGGTGGACTCGGCGACGTCGGCCGCCCGCCCCGCCATCCGCGTGCCTTCGAGGCTGGTCGAGGCGATCTCCCGGATGGAGATGCTCATCTCCTCGGCGGCGGCGGCGATGGTACCGATGTTCTCCGACACCGACGAGGCGGTGGAGGTGGCCCGCTCGGCCTGGGCACTGACGTGCTCGGCGCCCACGTTGAGCTCATCGCTGCTGGTGCTGAGCCGGCCGGAGGTGCCGCCGAGCACCTCCGAGCTCTTCGCCAGCGCCGTCACCGTCTCGCGCAGGCTGCCCGTCGCGGTGTTCACCGACTCGGCCATGGCCTGCAGCTCCCGCGCGGACTGGTCCGGCACGCGCTGGGTCAGGTCGCCGCTCGCGACGGCCCTCAGTACCTCGGACACCCTCGCCAGCGACCGGGCGATCATGCGGGAGATGAACAGGCCGATCGCCAGCGCCGCCACCACCCCGACCGCGATGCCGGCGATCGCGATGTTCCGGGCCCGGCCGTAGGAACGCTCCGAGACGGCCTGCGCGGCGCGGGCATCGTCCTGCTGCGCCCGGACGACCTTCTCCAGCCCCGCGCCGAGCCTGATCGCGAGCGCCTCGAACGCCTCCGCGTCGCCCGGGACGACAGCACCCGCCGGGGCGGGCGCGCCGAACACGAACGCGTCGCGGATCTGCCGGAACTGGCCCCACTGTGTGCCGAACTCGCTTGCCGCCGCCTTCGTCGCCGCGCTGGACGCACTGGACGTGAAGTCCGTGAGCGCCTGATCCATCACCTCGTCCGACGCGGTGACCGCCGCCTGCGTCCGCTTCGCGGCCCCCTCGCCCTGCGCCGCGTACGACCACAGGTTCTGGAACATCAGCGCCTGCGCCGCCCGGACCCGCTGCAGCGCCGCGTCGCTCACGCCCTGCCGCACCCGCAGTACGTCCAGGTCGTCACTGAGCTTCCCCATCTGCTGCACGGACAGCAGCCCGACCCCGGCCGCCGCCAACGCGACGACGAACAGGGCGGCCAGGATCCGTCCCAGGATGGACAAGCCTCGGCCGGGCCCGGCACCGCGCGGACGTACGTCCTCAACCGCACCTGTCATCTGTAACCCGCCTACACCAGACCGCCCGCCGATCGGGAACTGCCGCACCCCCCATCGGAGCACCACGCCGCGATCTGAGCACTTCGTCACACCCCGCTGTGGCCGCTCCGGTACGAGCGGTCGCCCGGTGGCGGCCGCGCGGGTCGGTACGCTGCGGCGGTGAGCGCTGTGTACCTGTGCGCGGGCGGCCGCCCCGGGATCTACCCGATGGAGCAGGACGCGGAGTACGAGGCGGAGCAGGTGGTGGCCGTCGCCGACGGCGAGGTGCCGCTGCTGTGGCTCACCCTGTTCCGCGCGGACGACGTCAGCGCCGGCGACACGCCGTGGGGGCCGGCCACCGCGCCGCTGGTGGGGCGCGAGCGCGGGACGACCAATCTGGCGGCGGCGGTCCCTACGCTCGACCGGATGTTCGGGCCGCCCGTGACGACCCACGCCGACCTGCTCCGCCAGGCGCTGCAGTGGTCTCCCGGCGGCTGGCTGACGATCGAGTGGTGGTGCGGCGACCGGCCGTGCCCGCCGGACCCTGCGGCATTGAGGTCGGCGCTCGGCGCGTTCGACGATCCGGCCGCCGGGCCCGGGCCGCTGCTGGATCTGTGCGGGCTCGACCCGGCGGACCTGCCCGCTCCCCGCGACCCCGCAACCCCGCTGCTGCCGCACCTGACGGCGCAGGCCGCCGGCCTGCGGCGCCTCCTCGGCCGCGCCTTCCACCAGCTGGTGCCGTGGGAGCAGCCGATTTGACGTCAGCTTTGCTGGTAGTTGACCGCGGCGAACCCGCACGGGGCGTGCAGGTGCAGGTAGTAGGCGCCTTCGCCAAATTCGTCGAAGTCCCCGCCGTACAGCATGCCGATGTAGTCCATCGGCTCGCCGCAGCTGGGGCAGGCCGGGTGGTCGGCGTCCTGGATCCACTCGGGGTGGCCGCCGAGCGTCGAGCCGCCGTCGTTCCACGCGCTCGCCTGGAACGGGCTCTGCCGCTGCGGGCCCATGACCGGCAGCAGCGCCGGCGGGTCCTCCGGGCCGGCGTCGCGGCCGATGTAGTCGGGGCGGGTGTTGCCCGTCCACCACGTGCTGCCGCCGTCGGGGGCGACGGCGCTGTACAGCGTCGTGTAGCAGGCGCAGAAGTGGCAGGTCCGGACGACGAGCCGGCCGGGCCAGCCGGTGTGCGCCAGGGCGTCACCCGCATCGGGGAGGTCTGCGGCCGTCCACAGCGGCGACGTGCACCACGGGCAGGTGCCACCGTCGGCCGCGGGCGTGGACGGGCGCAGGTGCCACTCGTAGGCGACGTCGCCGCACAGCGAGCGCCGGCTGCCGTCCGGGCCGACGGTCCAGCCGGCCTGCTCCGCGTACCGCAGCGGACCGAGGTGCAGTGCGTCCGACCCGGCCGGTGGGGCAATCTCCCAGCGGCGCATCGCCTGCTCCGCGAGCGGATGGCCGGTGTGCGCGAGGACGAGCAGCAGGTTGTTGAGCTGGACGGGTATCTGCCCGCCGTCGACCCGCTCGACGACGCGGCTCACGACGTCGGCGCCGGCTCCCCGGTACAGCGTGGCCGGCCACAACACGTCGAGGTCGAGCATCAGGTGGTGGTGCGGCACCAGGCGTTGCGGGTCGGCGGCCGCGATCGCCGTCAGCTCCTCGGCCGCATCCTCGTCATCGTCGGCGGTCTTTCTGATCAGCTCCTCGATCACGCGACGCATGCTACCGGGCGGTCAGATCGAGCTGCGGTTTCAGTCCCAGGCGTTCTGGTTGAGGAAACGGGCGAAGCCGCGCCACGAGTTGGGGCCCATCACGCCGTCGAGCGGGCCGGTGTACCCGTAACCGGACGCGAGGTTCTGCACGGCGCGCCATGAGTTGGGGCCCATGACGCCGTCGATGGGTCCCGTGTACCCGTAGCCGCGCATCGCCCGCTGCAGGGCGGAGTACGTGGCGGTGCCGGGGACGCCGTCGATCGGGCCGGTGTAGCCGTTCGTGAGGCGCAGCCAGTTCTGCATCCGCTTGTAGCACACCGTGTCCGGCGTGCCGGTCGTCTCGGTGGCGGTCTTCGGCAGCGCGCCCGCCGGTGGGTGCTGCGCGACGTATTCGAGCGGGTTGATCCGGGTGCCGCCCGGGTCGATCATGTGCCAGTGCAGGTGCGGGCCGGTCGAGGAGCCGGACCCGGGTGCGCCGACCGCGCCGCCGGACCGGCCGACGATCGCGCCGCGGGCCACCGGCGTGCCGTTCGCGAGCACGAACGCCGACAGGTGCAGATACTGGCTCTTGTACCCGTCGGCGTGGGCGATCGTCACGGTGTGCCCGCCGGTGCCGTTGTTCGGGATGTTGGTGACGGTGCCGGCGCCGCAGGCGGGCAGCCCGGTGCCGACCGCCATGGCGAAGTCGATCCCGCCGAGCGAGCCGTTCGCCCGGTGCTGCGCCCAGGTCTGCGTGATGGTGTACCCGGCGAACGGGTTGTCGATCACCGGTGCCGCGTACGCGGTGCCGGGCAGGCCGAGGACCACGCCGCCGCCCGCCGCGAGCGCCGCACCGCGCAGCACGCCACGGCGGCTGAGCCCGCCGGCCGGCTGCTCGTCCGCGCCGCAGCAGGGTGGCACCCTGGGCCGCATCATCCGATCCACCTTCCCCCGTCGATGTGAGCCCGTCGAGGCTATCCACCCGATCCACTGATATCAATGGATGCACGGAGATTTCATCTGCGGGCCACCGGATAAGGTGAGGCCGTGCCGATCCCGTCGCGCTGGCGCCTGCTCGACCGCGCGGATCGGCGCACCCCTGGCGGCCAACGAGCGGCCGCTCTACGACACGTGGCGCGCCGGCGGTCCGACCGCGCCCAACCAGTGGGCCGGACTGGAGCGCAGCGACCGCTACCTCTGGGTGCGGGCCGCCCGGGCTACTACGCTCGCGCCGACTTCACCCCCGCGGGCGACCACGGCTTCCGCAAACCGTCCCTGCGCATCCCCGAGCAGGGCTTTCAGGTCATCCGCCTGTCCGCCCACGAACCCTGGATGACCGGCACCTTCGTCAACTCATCCACCTTCTGGGACCACGACTGCGTCGGCCTCCGCGAGTGACGCGGTCAGTGGTTGGACGGGCCGAGCGGGGCCGCGCCGGCGGACGGGTTGGGGGCCGGCTCCTTCAGCTCGATGAAGACGGCGTGGCTGTCGGTGGTGCCGATGTTCTCGCCGGTGTGCTCCTGGGCGCCGACCCAGCGGGCCTGGGCGGCGCTCAGCTCGATGTCGGCGTGGCGGTCGCCGCTGGAGACGCGACGCCGGAAGGAGCTGAGCGTGACCATCACGCTGTCCGGGTGGCTGTGCGGGTGGGTCCGGTCGCCCGGGCGGTCGCGGTACTGGAGCACCCGCACCCGCTCGTTCTCGAACAGGACGCTGTACAGATTCGGGTCGGTGACGACCGGGTCCTGACCGTTCATGGGACTACGGTACCATGATGAGTATGGCGGTACCATATGAGACGACGGGCAGAACGCAGCAGAAGTCCCGGACCCGGCAGGCCCTCGTCGACGCGACCCGCGAGCTGCTCGCGGACGGCTTGACCCCGCAGGTCGAGGACGCCGCCGAGCGGGCCGGGGTGTCCCGCACGACCGCGTACCGCTACTTCCCCAACCAGCGCTCGCTGCTCATGGCGGCCCACCCGCAGATCTCGCCGGACACGCTGCTCGGCCCCGACGCACCGCAGGAACCCCGGGCACGACTCGACGCGTTCATGGCCGCGTTCAGCCGGTACAACATGGACTGGGAGCCACAGCTGCGCACCTCGCTACGACTCTCACTCGACGAGACAGGCGCCGGCGGCAGCGGGGGCAGCGGCGGCCGGCCGGCGCTGCGGCAGGGCCGGGCGATCGGCTGGATCGAGGACGCCCTCGCCCCGCTGCGCGACACGCACCCCGACGTCGACCTCCACGCGCTCGCCGTCGCCATCAGGTCCGCGACCGGCATCGAAACCCTCATCTGGCTGCTCGACATCGCCGGCCAGACCCGCGCCGAGGCCGCCGAGACCGTACGCCGGACCGCCCAGGCCCTCCTCGCCGCCGCCCTCACCACCTGAGCCCGCGCCTCTCGCGGACGCAACCTCAGCAGGGCACGGCGGCGAGGGTGACGCGGTTGTCGCGGAGCTCGCCGACCATGGCGAACTCGAATCGGTCGACGTCACAGCACAGCGGCAGGTCGCGGGTCAGGTCGACGCGTTCGTCCGCGGGGCGGCCCGCCGACCGGAGCGCCTGCTGGGCGGCGCCCTCCCTGATGCCGGCGACCAGTTCGGCGCTGTCGGCTGCGGACCCGCCCAACAAACGATCCAAGTGCCGTCCGCAGGCCCAGTCCTCGGCGCTCCGCCCCGTGCACACGATCGTCCACGGCACGCCCGCGTGGTGCTCGGTGATCCAGCGCACGGTGGCGGCGGCGTTCACGGCGGAGGCCGCGAGCAGCGCCGCGGCATCCGGGTGGCGGACGAGGCCGCGGGTGCCGTTGGAGGTCGCCTGGATCAGGCTGCGGCCGCTGACGTCCGCGGCGGCCATGTCGAGCGGTGAGTTGCCGAGGTCGAAGTCGTCCGGCTTGAGCCCGCCGACCTCACCGATGAGCAGCCGGTCGGGGTGCCGGTCGCGCAGCGCCCTGCCCTCCGCGGCCGACCCCACGCACACGATCTCCGCCGCTCCGCGCCCGAACGCCACCGCCGCCGTCGTGAACGCCCGGATCACGTCGATCACGACCACCACCCGGCCGGCGGGAACGTCGGCGTCGATGCCCACCACCGTCATGGGCCTGTCACCAGCCGCGCAGGGCGAGCGTCTCGCCGCGGGTGATGGCGGACAGGGCCTCGGCGACGTAGTCGACGACGTCGGGCGGGAGGTCGGTGGGGTCGGCCCAGCGCAGCTCGCTGCACTTGCCGGGCTCGTTGATGACGGGGTCGCCGGTCCACCGGTCGACGGTGAAGAACAGGTGGAAGTACTCCTGGTCGTCGGCGTCCTCGGGGGCGGTGTGCAGGAGCAGCGCCAGGCGGCAGCCGCCGGGGTCGGCCTCGATGCCGAGCTCCTCCCGCAGCTCCCGCACGAGCCCGGTGAGGGCGTCCTCGCCGCCGTCGAGGTGGCCCGCCGGTAGGCTCAGCTGCCCGTGCCGGAAGGTCGTCCCCGCCCGCCGCAGGAGCAGCAGCCGACCGTCGGCGCGCAGGATCCCGTACACGGCGGCGGCGATGCGGAAGCGTTCACCAGGCACCGGGCAACCCTACTGGCGGTGGCCGGCGCCCGTTGGCGGTGGGGCGCCGGCCGCCGGTCTCAGGTGGTGATGCGGAAGGTGGCGTCGGCGCGGGCGGTGGCGGTGGTGATGGGGTCGATCCGCAGCAGGTAGTTGCTGTGGCGGATGTACCGGTCGGGGAAGTTGTACGACTGGAACGACGTCCACGACGCGTCGGCGAGGCCGGCGACCTGGCGGAAGGTGGCGTCGGCGGCGAAGGTGGTGGTGCCGTCGTTGGCGGCGAGGACGAAGTCGTAGTTCGAGTGGCGCAGGTAGTAGCCGGGGAAGTTGACGGACTGGATGGAGACGGTGCCGGTGCCGGCCAGGCCGGGGACGAGGCGGAACTGGGCGTCCTGGGCCGGCGAGACCGAGGCGTCGATACGGACGTCGAAGTTGGCGTGCCGCACGAAGCGGTCCTGGAAGTTGTACGACTGGAGCCGGTTGATCGTCGTGGTGCTGGGCCAGCGGGACAGCACGCGGCTCTCCTCGGCGGCGGTGAGGTTGAGGATGGCACCGTGGCGCTTCTTGGTGCCGCCCATGTTGTAGGAGCCGGACGCGGGCAGCTGGTAGGCGGCGGGGCTGGACGGGTTACCCGTCAGCACCGGCATGTAGCCGCGGCCCGAGGCGTACTGGTCGAGGTAGAGCGCCCAGGAGTTGCCGGTGTTGAACTTGACCCACATGGGGCCCTCGACCTGGGAGCCGGTGAGGCCGATGCCGGACAGGTTGCCCAGCGTGGTCCACGTGCCGAGGATCGAGTTGCTGCCCTCGATGGTGATCTGGCCGTCGCCGGACGTGCGGACGTAGCGGTAGCTGCCGACGCCGGCGGGGACCTCGACGATCTGGGTGTCGATGATCTCCTGTGCGCCGGGGCGGGTGATGTACGGCTGCGGCGTGGTGATCGTGCGGAAGTTCGAGGTGCGGGCGTAGTAGATGCGGTGCTTGGTCGCGCCGTTCAGGGGCACGTTCGTGGCCCAGTAGAGGACGTAGTCGTTGGTGGCCGGGTTCCAGATCGCCTCGGGCGCCCAGGCGTTGCGGCCGTCGGGGATGGCGCCGGCGACGTTGAGCAGCCACGGCGCGGACCAGTTGACCAGGTCGGTGGACTCCCAGACGACGAGGTTGCGGCTGCCGTTGTTGATGGACGTCGGCCAGTCCTGGCCGCAGCCGATGCACAGGTCGGTGGCGATGATCCAGTACCGGTCCCCCGCCGGCGACCTGACCAGTGCGGGGTCGCGCACCCCGCGGGTGCCGACGTTGGAGCTGAGCACGAGACCGCCGTTGTTGAGGTCGGTCCAGCGCAGGCCGTCCTTGCTGTGGGCGAGGTAGATCTGCTGGGCGGTCGACGACTCGCCGGTGAAGTGGGCCATCAGGTAGCCCGTGAAGGGGTCCGCGGCGGCGGCGGGTTTCGGCAACGCGACCGTAAGGGCGGCGAGCAGGATCGCGACGAGGAGTTTGCGCATGATGCTCCTACAAGGAGACGACGACGGGGCGGATGGTCCCGTCGGCGTTGAACGCCAGCGGGTCGATGGTGGTCTCGCGGTTGGTGCCGTTGCCGGCGGGCACGGCGAAGCGGTGGTAGGCGATGTACCAGGTGTCGGTGCCGGGCGCCTGCACGACGGAGTGGTGGCCGGTGCCCTTGATGCCGGCGTCGAGGCGCTTCTGCAGTACCACGCCGCGGTTCGTCCACGGGCCGAGCGGTGACGGCCCGGTCGCGTACGCCACCCGGTAGTCCTCGCTGCGGGTGTCGTTCTCCGACCACATGAAGTAGTACGTGCCGTTGCGTTTGAACACGAACGACCCCTCGTTGTAGCCGGCCGGGGTGACGACCCGTACCTGTGCGGGGTCGAACGACGTCATGTCGGCGTCGAGCCGCACGGCGCGGGCGACGCCCTGCCCCCAGTACAGGTACGACTGGCCGTCGGTGTCGGTGAACACCATCGGGTCGATCGCCTGCCCGCCGCTGAACTGGTCGCCGCGGACCAGAGGCCGGCCGAGGGCGTCGCGGAACGGGCCGGTCGGGGTGTCGGCGACCGCGACGCCGAGCTGCTTCGCCCCGGTGGCCGCGCCGCCGCTGAAGTACAGGTAGTAGCGGCCGTTGCGGGTGGCGACCGCGGGCGCCCACGCCGAGTTGTCGGCCCACGCCACGTCGGGGCCGAGGTCGAGAATCACGCCGTGGTCGGTCCAGTTCACCAGGTCGGTGGAGGAGAACGCCTTGTAGTAGGGGCTGCTCCAGCCGGCGTACCCGTCGGTGGTCGGGTACAGGTAGTAGCGGCCGTTGAAGACGGTGAGGTGCGGGTCGGCGAACAGGCCGGGAATCACCGGGCCCTTGTTCGTCTTGGGGGTCCACGGTGCCGTGACGCGGAACGAGCTGTCGGCCTTGAACGCGGCGGTGTCCTGGAACGGGTCGAGCCACAGCGCGAAGTCCCGGTGCCGGATGCGGCGGGACGGATAGTTGTAGGAGGCGAACGCGACCGACCCGGCCACGGAGCCGTCGACGGGGCAGAAGGTCGCGTCGGCGCGGAACGTGGGATCGCCGGTGTTCGCGTCGACCCGCAGCCGGAAGTCGCGGTGCCGCAGGAACAGCCCGCTCTTCGTCTGCAGCGAGTAGCACGCCGGGGAGGCGAGCCCGTTGACGACGGTGAACGTCGCGTCGGCCTTCGTCTGGGCGTCACTGGACGCGGACACCGGATCGAGTTGGCCTTGTCGCATGTACCGGCCGGGGTAGTTGACAGATTCCAGTGAGCGCGCGCCCGTAGGTACGGTCGGCGCGGCGAGAGCGGGCGTGCCCGGCAGTACCGCGGCCAGGACCGCGAGCACCGGAAGCACCGGGAGGACGGCGCGCCTCACGCGACGAGCCGGAACGTCGCGTCGGCGCGGGCGGTCGCCGTACTGATCGGGTCGAGGCGCAGCAGGTAGTTGTAGTGGCGGATGTACCGGTCGGGGTGGCTGTAGGACTGGAACGACACCCCGGCGGCGTCGGCGAGGCCGGCCACCTGCCGGAAGGTCGCGTCGGCGGCGAACGCGGCGCTGCCGTCGTTGCGGACGAGCGAGAAGTCGTAGTTCGAGTGGCGCAGGAAGTAGCCGGGGAAGTTCGTCGACTCCAGCGAGACGTACCCGCTCGCGGAAGCCAGGCCCGGCACGATCCGCCACTGTGAGTCCGCGGCTGGGCTCACGTTGGGGTCGATGCGGACGTCGTAGTCGGCGTGCCGCACGTAGCGGTCCGGGAAGTTGTACGACTGCAGCCGCCACGTCGTCACGGCGGGCCCGGCGGGCTCACCGGACGGCGGCGCGAGCACGGTCCCCGTGGCGACCGGGACGCCGAGGTTCGGGGTGCCGTCGACGTTCCAGCTGATGCGCTGGATCCGGGTGGTACGGGTGGACCCGCAGCCGTCGGAGGCGGAGGCGTTGGCGTGGTAGACGATCCAGTCCTCGGTGCCGTCCGGGGACTTGAAGAACCCGTGGTGCGCCGGGCCGTAGACGCCGGCGGCGTCGTTGCGCTGGAAGATCGGCGTGGACTTCTTCACCCACGACGACGCCGACAGCACCGCGCCGCCGGTGTACGTCAGCTGCCCGATCTTGTAGTCCGGCCCCTGGCAGGCGCTCGCGGAGTACGTGATGAACGTGCGGCCGTTGTGCTGGATCGCGACCGGACCCTCGTTCATCGGGGTGCCCTGCCGCTCCCAGTCCAGGATCGGCTCGGAGATGGCGGTACGGGCGCCGGTGACCGTCCACGGGTTGCTCATCGCGACGAGGTAGATGTGCGGGTCGCTGTCGCGCCACAGCACGGTCGGCACCCCGGACCACATGAAGTAGAGCTGGTTGTTGATGGTGACGACGCTGCCGTCGATGCCCCACCAGTTGTTCGATCCGAAGACCATGCCCTTGTACGTGTACGGGCCCATCGGGTCGAGGCCGGCGCTCTCCAGGACGTGCACCCGCTGGCCCTCGATGTCGCCGTTGCCGGCCGAGTAGTAGATGTACCAGCGCTGCCCGTTGGGGCCGTTGAGCAGGTGGAACTCCGGCGCCCAGACGTTGCGGTCCCGGCCGGCAGCGTGCGCGCTGAACACGGCCGTCGGGGTGGTCGTCTTCAGCTGGGCGATCGTGGGCGCCTTCCGCATCGTCAGCGGGCCGCTCCACGGCGTGGTCATCAGGTAGTAGTTGCCGTTGTACCAGGTCATGTACGGGTCGGGACCCGAGCTGTTCAACGGGTTCGTGAACGCCGGGCCGGCCTCAGCCCGTACAGGAGCGGCGATCACAGCGAGAAGGACCGCCGCGACCAGCAGCAGCACGCGTCTCACGAGGTGACCTTGAAGGTCGCGTCCTGCCGGTCGGTGGCGCTCGACGACGCGCTCAGCGGGTCGATGCGCAGCACGTAGTTGGCGTGCCGCAGGTAGCGGTCCGGGAAGTTGTACGAGCGGAACGACGACCACGTCGAGTCGGCCAGGCCGGCGGTGCGGTAGAAGGTGGCGTCGGCGCGGAACGCGGCGGTGTTGTCGTTGGCGTCCAGGCGCAGCTCGTAGTTGTAGTGGCGCAGGTACCGGGTCGGGTAGTTCACCGACTGGAAGGACACGCCCGCGCTGTCGGCGAGCCCGGGCACCAGCTTCCACAGCTGGTCCTGGTACGGGTCGAACGGGTACGGGTCGATGCGGGCGACGTTGTTGGCGTGCCGCACGTACCGGTCGGGGAAGTTCGACGACTTGAGCCGCACCCAGCCCGGCAGCCCCCAGCGGGTGACGGCCGCGTTGTACTCGGCGGTGGTGATGCCCGCGATCGAGCCGTGCTTGGCGTTGAGCGGCGGGGTGTAGTCGCGCTGGTTGAGCACCGTCCACGCGCCGCCGCCGACGTTGCCGGTCGACCAGGCGTAGTAGTCGTTGTTGACGGGGCTGAACGAGTCGCCCCACAGCCACCACCCGGAGCCGCTGTTGGCCTTCACCAGCATCGGCGCCTCCATCGCGTTGCCCTGCTTCAGCCCGGCGGTGTACGTGGTGTAGCTGCCTGGTGCGCCGGTGGACGAGCGGGCGCCGTAGGTGAGCCCGTTGGCGAGGTTCTTGTAGTACAGGTAGAACGTCGAGCCGTCCACGACGATGTCGCCGTCGAGCACCGAGAAGCCGGGGCTGAAGTACACCTGGTTGGCGCTGACGGTGCGGAAGTCCGACGTGTAGTTGACCATGAACACGTCGCTGCCGTTGTTCGCGGAGTACACGATGCCGTACTGGCCGCGCGAGGCGTCCCAGAAGGCGGTCGGCGCCCACGTGTGGGTCGCCAGGCTGTGCATCTTGATCCGCCGGTAGCCGGTGAAGCTGGTCAGGTCCGTCGAGTCCCACACGTGCAGGTACTGGTTGTTCTGACCGAAGTCGGTGCCGTTGAGGTCGGTGGCCAGGATGACGAACGTGCCGTCCTGCTTGCGCAGGATGAACGGGTCGCGCAGGCCGAGCGTCCCGGCGGTCGGGGTGACGACCGGGTTGTTCTGGTTCAGCGGCGCCCAGTTGAGCCCGTCGGCGCTCACCGCGACGTGCAGCCCGTAGTTGGCGCCGCTCTGGTTCGGCGTCTCGGTGAAGTACACGAACACGTAGGCGCTGTTCGCCGCGAGTGCCGCCCGGGGCGTGGCGGCGACCCCGACCGCGGCGGCTGCGGCCGACAACCCGGTGAGCTGGACGAAGGTACGACGACGAAGGTGCACGATGGCAGACCTCTCTGCAGAAGTTTGTTAGCGCTCACATAGCGCGCCGCAGAGGATCGCCGCGCGACTGGCGGCACGGGCGACCCATCACTGCGAAACGACGACGGAAGGTGACCATCGACGGCCGGTTGACGGACGCCCGTCGATGCGTGACTTTCCGAGAATGTTAGCGATAACACTTCTGGTGTCAAGAGCGCACCGGCCGGATCAACGCCGGTTGGTCACCAGTCCCGGACCTCTTCGACGCCGGCGACGAGGAACTCGCGGGCGGTCGCGAACGTGCGGCCGTGCGCCGCCTCGGCCTCGTCGACGATGGCGTCGAGGGCGTCGAACAGCTCCTCCCGTTCGACGGTCTCGATGAACGGGTCGTCCGTGCCGTCGAACTGGTTGAACGCCTCGCCGAACTCCGAACCGAGGTCGGTCAGGCGTGCCTCGTCCGTGTCGCCGCCGGGCGCGGCGAGCACGTCGAGGACGGCTCGCCGGGTCGTCATGAACTGGCGTACGGACCTGCGGTACTGGGCCGCGCTGATGTGTTCGCGGCCGTCCCAGTCGCGCAGTGGATTGTCGCGGTTCTCGGCGACCCAGCCGGAATCTCGGGGGCTGCTGATCTCGACGAGGGTTCCGTTGCCGGCTTCCCTCGCCCACATCTCGCTCATCGCGGTGGCGTACTCGGCGGGCACGCTGTGCAGCCACAGCATCTCCAGGTCCGGCACCGCCGTGCTCGACAGACAGTCCGACGCCGACATGCCGAACAGGTCGATGAGGTGCAGCCACTTCAGGCTCCGCAGCCGATTCAGGCCGGCCGCGCCGTTGAGGGTACCGAGGTTTCCGGACAACTTCAGGTGCGTCAGATTCGGAAAGAGGGCGGCCACGTCGTCACCGTCCACAACGGCGATCCCGGTGATGGTCAGGCTCCGCACCTCGGTGAACGGCTCGGACCGGGCGACCAGGTCGGCCAGCTCGGCGCCGAGCAACGATCGGCCGCCGGTGCGGTGTGGACTTCGTTCGCCGCGCTCCCACTGGCGCTGCCGCGCCAGTTGGTCACCGATGTTCCAGCCCGACGAATAGCTGTTCGACCTACGCTCGTGCAGGAGCGGCACGTTGCCCAGCACCTTGTAGCTGCGCGGGAGCACCCACGCGAAGTTGCAGTGCGAGAGCCCGCCGTCGTGGGCATGGTGGTGCAGTCTGAGCGGGACGAGCGCACCCAGCTCCTCGACCGAGGACGGCTCGGGCCCGGACCAGTCCAGCTCGAGCACTCCCGCCGTTCGCCCCGCCGGGTCAAGGTCGGTCACCTGGGCCGCGGTCCACTCACCCAACTCCTCGGAGTAGGCCGCGACCACGTCGCCCGGCGTGATCGGCCGGGGCGGCGACGTCTCCCGCCGCCGGGTCACGGCCGGACCCGCACGCCGGACAGCGCTTCGACGTCCGACACCGGCAGCGGTCGAGGGTCTGGCTCCATGCGTGCGATGGTACAGACGTGCACCCGCTCGTTCCGGTGCCGCTGGACGCCCTCCGGGTCGGACGAGACGACCGTCCCGGAAGGCGTCCCGGCGTGGCTCAGCTCGTGGGGCTGGCGGTGGCGGTGGGCTTCGGACCCCTGCCACCGCCCTCGCCACCCTGACCGCCCTTGCCCGTCCGGGCGGTGAAGGTCTTGAGGTCGGCGCTCACGTCGTACATCACCCTGGCGCCGTCCTTCGTGCCGAAGACGTCGTAGGAGCCGTCCGGATCCTTGCGGACGCTCGTCACCGTCACCGACGAGTCCTTCGCCTTCATCGCCGCCGTCACCTTCGCCAGCTCGTCACCGGTCACGGCCGTGTCCGCGTCACCGCGGCCGCCGCCCTTGCCGTCACCGCCGCCCTTGCCGGTCTTGGCGGTGAAGGTCTTGAGGTCGGCGCTCACGTCGTACATCACCTTCGCGCCGTCCTTCGTGCCGAACACGTCGTAGGAGCCGTCCGGGTCCTTCCGCACGCTCGTCACCGTCACCGACGAGTCCTTCGCCTTCATCGCCGCCGTCACCTTCGCCAGCTCGTCACCGGTCACGGCGGTGTGGTCGCCGCCGCCGCGCTGGTGGCCGGGGGCGGCGGCGGAGCTGCTGGCGGACGGGGACGGCGCCGTGGTGGCGGCGACGGCGGGGATGCCGAAGAGGAGCGCGCCCGCGACGGCGGTGCTGGCGGCGGCGATGCTGATCTTCACAGTGCGACGCACGGTAGGTGTCCTTCCAGTTCGATCATGGTGTTCGACTGGAACTCAGCGTGCGGTGGCTTCCTGTGTACAGCCTGGCAACGACCTGCTGTTTCGCCGCCGATCGGGGCGTTCAGCAGCCGCGCCACACGGCCAGCTGGGCGCCGAGGTCGTCGTGACGCACGGTGCCGATCATCGTGTGGCCGTCCGGGCCGACCCAGTCGATCACGCTCGGCGCGGGGTCCGGCATCGGCATCGGCAGCACGAGGGCGGCGCCGTCGTGCCAGACGGCCGGGCGGCCGGTGCCGTCGATCGCGCCGGCGGCCACGCCCGACGCGCCGATCGCCATCGGACCCACCATCTTGTCGAGGATCTCGGCGGCGCCGGAGCGGAGGTTCCACCGCACGCCGCGGCTCGGGTGGGCCGGGTCGTCGACCAGCTTCCCGTCCCGCTCGACGGGTTCGGCCGCGGACACTCCGAGCGCCCAGTCACCGCCCACCGCGACCGCGGCGACCCGCAGGTAGCCGTCCGGCACTGCGAGGGCCGTCGCGGTGCCGTCCGGCGTCCAGCGGTACCCGTGCCGGTTCTGGCCCGCGTTGCCGACCACGACGCCGTCGTCGTTGATGCCGACGGCGCTGGTGTCGCGGGTGCCGGCGACGCTGGTGTCACCGGTGCCGGCGGCCAGCAGGAGCGGGGTCGCAGCCCCGGCCCGCCACAGCACCGCCCGCTCCCCGCCGGCCTTGAGCGTCGCCGTACCGGCGACATCACCCCGGGTGTTGATGCCGACCGCCGACGTGGAGGTCGCGGCGTCCGGCACCGGCAACGGGACCACCTTGCCGTCCCGGATGAGGACGGCCCGCTCCCCCGCGACTCCCGGCACGTGACGCGTGCCGGCGACCACGCCGGAGGCGTTGACGCCCGCGACCGAGATGTCCTTGATGGCGGGCAGGGGCTGCGGCGAGCCGCCGTCGGTCCACAGCATCGCCCCCAGCTCCGCCCCGTTGTGGTTGGGGACCGCCACCACGAGCCGGCCGGCCGGGTCCACGCCGCGGATGTCGAGCCCGTTGGCGTCCGGCGGCAGAGGCAGCGGCGACGAGGCGCAGGCGCTCGCGCTCGGAGGCGCCGCGGCCGGCGCGGCAGCCGACGTCGAGCAGCCCGAGACGGTGGCGAGCGCCACCACCAGCACCGCACCGGCGAATCGCATTCTCGTCGTCTCCTTCTGGTGGGTCGTCATCGGCAGGTCCAGCGGGTGTTGTCGTACAGGTCATGGCGATCGCCCTCGACCATGCTGGCCACGACCGTGGTGCCGTCGCCGGTGATGCCGGCGCGCCAGCGCCACGGACGGGCCGGGTCCAGCGGGGGCAGCACCGTGACCGCGCCGTCCCGCCACAGGGCCAGGCCGGACGCGCGCTCCGCGGGTACGCCGAGCACGGTCCCGGCGGCGCTCACGGCGAGCGGGGTGAAGAGCCCGAGCGGCTCGACGGCGCCGGTGCGCAGGTTCCACCGGGCGTGCCAGGGGCCGAGTTCGTCCGGGTCGTGCGGGCGGGTCAGCGGCGCCGTCCCGACGGCCCACTCGCCGCCGACCGCCGTGACGGCCCCGGCGGCGCCCTTCGGCAGCGGCGTGCCGTCCCCACCCCACCGGTAGGCGACCGTCGCGTCGTCCGCGACCGTCGCGCCGGCCGCCACGCCGTCGTCGGTGATCCCTGCGACCTGCGCCCTGCGGCCCGCACCGGCGGGCGGCTCGGCGAACCCGCCGCCGGCCGGCCAGACCAGCCCGACCTGGCCGCCGCCGACCACCGCGTATCCGGCGGCGTCGCCGCGGGCGTTGACGGCGACCGCCTCGCTGCCGGTCACGCCCGGCGGCAACGGCAGCTGCACGACCGCACCGTCGCGGAACAGGGCCGCCCGGCGTTCGCCGCCTGCAGTGCGGGTGGCACCGGCGACGGTGCCGTCGCGGTTGACCGCGTTCGGCGCGAACCCGGTCGCCGCCGCCGGCCGGTCCGGCACGCCGTCCTTCCAGACGAGCAGGCCGGTCACCGAGGACGCGGACCCGTAGCCGCCGACCATGTACCGCCCGGTCGGGTCGACCGTGTACACCGCCCACTGCCCGGCGGCGAGACCCGGCGGGACCGGCACCGAGGTGGCCGTGCAGGTGAGCGGCACCGCCGACCGGCTCGGGGTCACCGCGGGCGGCCCGCCGTCGGGGCGGCGCAGCGACGACCCGAACACCACCCCGGCGACCACCAGGGCGGCGACGGCCCCGGCCGCGGCCGCCGCCCTGAGCCGCCCGCGCCGCACGCTCCGGCGGGCGCTCGCGAGCACGTCGTCGGCGAGCAGGCGCACCGGCGGGGCCTCCCGCTCCGCGTGGGACCGCAGCACCTCTTCGGGGGTCACGCGGGCCTCCTCATCGACAGGTCGGCGCCGGTCGCCGGCGTCGCCGCGAACAGCTCGCGCAGCGCCCGCAGCGCCGTCGACGTCTGCGCCTTGACCGTGCCCTCCGAGCGGCCCAGCACCCGGGCGACGTCGGCGACGGGCAGGTCGCACAGGAACCGCAGGACCACCACGATCCGTTGCCGCTCCGGCAGCCGGCGCAGCGCGTCGTGGACCAGCAGCCGCTCGTCGACCTGTCCGATCGCCGCCTCGACGGCGTGGTCGGGCGGCGTGTCCCGCAGGAACACCCGCGTCCACGGCCGGCGCTGGTCGCTCAGGCACGCCCGGACCACCATCGAGTGCACGTACGCGTCGAGGTTGTCCACCTCGCCGCGCCGCGCCCAGCGCCGGTACAGCGTCGTCAGCGCGTTCTGCACCGCGTCCTCGGCGCGGTCCCGGTCACCCAGGACCAGCCACGCGACCCGGTGCAGGCGAGGCAACTGCGCCCGTACGTACTCGACGTACTCGTGCTCCTCGTCGACCCGCACCCGCGTCGTCCCCTCCGGTGGCCGCTGTTCCACCCCGGTAGACGCAAGCGGGCACGGCTGGGGTTTAGCCGACGGGGATCATAGTCCGGGCAGTGTCTGCTGATCGTCGTAGACGGGCCAGCCGTCCGCGTCCCGGCGGACCCCTTCCGTCAGACGGTGGGCCTGCCGGGTGCCGGCGTCGACGAGGTGCTCGACCGCCGCGCCGCGCATGACGAGCGCGTCGGCGACGAGCATGCGGTGGCAGTGCCACCACAGCGTCTCGGCGCACAGCACGGCCGGCAGCTCGGTCGCGGCCCGGGCGACGAGATCGTCGACGGCGGTGCGGAACGCCGGCGTGTCCATGTGGTCGGCGTACGCGGCGAACGCGGCGACGCGCAGGGCGGTGTGCCGGGAGCCCGGGGTGGAGCGCCGCCGCCCGCCGAGGGTCTCGCCCTGCCAGGTGTACCGCAGCCCGGCGCGGGTCACCGCCTCGGCGAGGGCCTCCCGCCCGTACTGCGGGTGCCGCCGGGACCCCGGGAACCTGCGCACGTCGACCAGCGTGCGCACGCCGGCCGCGACGAGGATGTCGAGCAGCGCCTCGACCGGCCGCGCGCCGTGCCCGACCGTCCAGACCCGTACTCCCCCGCCGTCCACCGGACGAACGCTACCCCGGCTCCGGACAGCGCAGCTCCGGCAGGCACGGCCTCAGAACGGGCGACCTCAGAACGGGCGACCTCGGAACGGGCGACCTCGGAACGGGCGGCCTCGGAACGGGCGGCCTCGGAACGGGCGGCCTCAGGACAAGCGGGCTTCAGGAGGAGGCGGCGGCGAAGGTGCCGTAGTGGACGACCTCGTCGAACGGGCGGCGGGCGGGGTTGCGGATCAGCTGGAGCGGCCGGTCGGCGGGGTAGCCGACGCCGATCAGATAGGCGACGGTGTGGGTGTCGGGCACGCCGAGGATCTCGCGGGCCTTCTCCTGGTCGCCGACCCCCGCGTGACCGGTGCCGATGCCCAGGTCCGCGGCGGCGACGAGGATGGCGTAGGTCGCCTGGCCGAGGTCGTACCGGTCGGTGAGGCGGGTCCGCTCGTCCGTGGCTTCCGGCAGCACCAGGGCGATCGCGGCCGCCGCGTCGGCGACGTGCTGCGCGCCGGGCCAGACGGTCGCGAGCCTGGTCAGCTGTTCGCGGTCGGTGACGACGACGAAGTCCCAGTGCTGCCGGTTGGACGCGGACGGCGCCCGCCAGCCCGCCTCGACGATGCGCCGCAGGTCTTCCGCCCGCACCGGGTCCGGCCTGTACTTGCGGACGTTGCGCCGCGACCGCACCGCATCCCACGTCTCCATCGTCACAGCTCCATGCTGGTCAGGGCGCGCAGCCGCAGCTCCGACGCCATCTCGGCCCACACCGCCGCGTCAGGCACGGCGGGCGGGCAGGGCTCCGCCGGGAGACTTTCCGCTGAAGCCACGCCGAAACCGATCAGACGGTGGCCGAACCGGATCACCCGGTTCGCGAAGTGGGTGACTACCGCGCGCCCCGTGAGCTGTCCTGCGAGTGCCATACGGGTCAGCGTAGCGAATCTCCTATTCAAACGATAGGATTACTTCCGTGGCGTTCCATGAGGTGGGGATCGTCGGTGCGGGGGTGCACGGCCTCAGCGCCGCGTATCACCTGGCCCGGCGGGGCGTGTCGACGGTCGTGTTCGAGCGCGGCACGCGGGCCGCCGGCCCGACCGGCCGGGCCAGCGGGGTGGTGCGGTCCTACTACACCAACCGGTTCCTGGCCGAGGTCGCCCGCGACAGCACGGCCGTGCTCGCCGACTTCGCCGACCAGGTCGGCGGCGAGAGCGGCTATGTGCGCACCGGCGGGCTGTACCTGCACGGCCCCGACGACCTCGCGGACGTCCTCCGCACCGGCGGCGACCACGAGATCCTGACCGACGACCTCGCGGCGCGCTTCAGCTACCTGAACCTCGACGGGACCGCGATCGGCGTGTGGGAGGAGCGCGCGGGGTACGCCGACCCGTACCGCACCGCACTCGGGTACGCCGCCGCGGCCGTACGACACGGCGCGACGCTGCTGGAGCACGCCGCCGTGCGGGTCGTCGACGAAGGCCCTCGGTCCGTCCGGGTAGTGCTCGCCGATCGGAGCCGGCACGAGGTCGGCCGGCTGCTCGTCGCGGCCGGTCCGTGGACCGGGCCGCTGCTGGCGCAGGTCGGCGTCACGCTGCCGCTGACCGCTGAGCGCCACATCGTCGCCGGGCTGGCGCACCCGCCGGAGGCCGCCCCGCACGCGGTGCCGTACGTGCTGATCGACGTCCAGCACGGGTACTACTCCCGGCCGGCCGGCGCGCACCGCTTCCTGCTCGGCCCGCTCGCCCCGACCGCAGCCACCGACCCCGACGACTACTCCCCCGACGTGACCGGCGCCGAGGTCGCGTGGCTCGCCGCCCGCGCGGCGCGGCGGGCGCCGGTGCGGGCCCTGGCGGCGGCGGACCGCAGCTGGGCGTCCCTGTACGACGTCAGCCCCGACTGGCAGCCGGTCACCGGCCGGGTCACCGATCGCGTCCACGTCGACGCCGGCACCAGCGGGCACGGCTTCAAGCTCGCACCCGTGTGGGGCGAGCACGTGGCCAGGCTGCTCACCGGCGACGCCGACCCGCGGCTCGAGCAGTTCTCACCCGACCGCTTCGCCGCCGGGTCGGCCCTCGCCGCCGGCTTCGGCGCCGCGCGCATCCTGGGCTGAGGTCGCCCTGGTGCCGGCCGGCGGCGCCGGGCCGTGCCGTCCTGCGGCGCGTCCCGGCCTGTCCGGTGCCGTGACCGACGTCGATGGCGATCGGGCACGGCCATTCGCTGAACTGATGGTCGGCGATCCGCTACCGTCGGAGACGGGGCGTGTCCGTCGGGGTCGGCCCCGACAGTGTCCCGGCGGCGGACCCGCATGACGTAGCCTACCGGACGTCGCGACCCAGTCGGTGGCCGGCGAACGCGACCGAGCTGCTGATGCGGCTGCACGAGCTGGACCCCACCGACCCCGCCCGGCACAGGGCACGCGACGACGTCATCGAGCTGTGCCTGCCCGCCGCCCACCGTCTCGCGCGGCGCTACAGCGGCGAGCGCCGACCTGGCGCAGGTCGCGGCGCTGGGCCTGGTCAAGGCCGTCGACGGCTTCAACCCCGCGCACGGGGTGGAGTTCGGCGCGTACGCGACGCCGACGGTCCTCGGCGAGATCAAGCGGTACTTCCGGGACCGCTCGAACGGCATCCGGATGCCCCGCCGGCTGCAGGAGCTGCGGCTGTCGGTCAACAGGGTCAGCGACCAGCTGACCCAGTTGTGCGGGCACTGGCCGACCGTCGCCGACCTCGCCGCGCACCTCGGCGCCGGCGAGGAGGAGATCGTCGAGATGATCGGCGCGTGCAACGGCCACCAGCCGCTGTCGCTGGACCTGCCCTCCGCCGGCATCGAGGACGACACGACGCTGATGGACATCGTCGGCGCCGAGGACCCGGCGTATGACCTGGTCGAGCACCGGGAGTCGCTGCGGGTGCTGGTGGCGCAGCTGCCGGAGCGCGAGCAGCGGATCCTGAGCCTGCGCTTCTACGGCAACCTGCCGCAGGGGCAGATCGCCGGGCTGGTCGGCCTGTCGCAGATGCACGTGTCGCGCCTGCTGCGCCAGTCCCTGTCGACCCTGCACCGCCGCCTGACCGAATAGTCCGCTACCCGCCGAGCGTGCACCACACGATCTTGCCGTCGGGGGTCGGGGTGGCGCCCCACGCGGTCGTGAACGCCTCGACGATCACCAGCCCGCGGCCGCCGCTACCGGCCTCGGTCCCGGCCGCGCCGCCGAGGCGGGGCAGCGCCGGGGAGTGGTCGCGCACCGCCAGGTGCAGCCGGCGCCGGTGCACCGACGCCAGTGCCGTGCGCGGACCCGCGCCGTGCTCCAGCGCGTTGACGACGAGCTCCATGACGACCAGCTCGGCATGCTCGGCCAGCACGCTCAGCCCCTCCCGCGCGCACAGCATCCGCACCACGTCCCGGGCGCCGGAGAGGACATCCGGCCCCTCGGGGATCTCCCACCGCACCTGCACCGGCCGGCTCCGGCCCGCGGCGAGGGCCTCCGCGGCCGCCCGGTCCGCGGCGAGCGGCACGTGCCGGCCGATCGCGAGGTCCTCGAGCTCCCGGGCGAGCGCCGGCGACGCGGAGTGGTGCACGAGGTCGGCGCCCGGCCACGCGGCGGCCGCCCGGTCGAGCGGCACGAACGCGGTCAGCGCGATCGGCTCGGTGCCGGTGACGCCGGCCAGGTCGATGAGGACGGCGTCCGGCTCGGCGGCGAGCGAGCCCAGCACGCTGCGCCGCAGCTCCGGTGTGGTGTGCGGGTCGATGCGGCCCTTCACCGTCACGTATGCCAGTGGTGGCGAGAGCTCGACCCGGCAGACGGGAGCGGCGGTCGGCACCGAACCACTGTACGACCGCACGGGCGGCTGCGGCGAAGGACGCGGCGAACCGCGGCACCATCAACGTCGGCGAATGGTGCGATGATGCGGGCGTGACGGACGGCGGTGGGTACCTGCTCGACAACCAGCAGCCGGAGGCGGGCGCCCGCTTCACCGCCCTGGAGGCGCTGTTCGACCCGTCCACGTTCCGCCACATCGACGCCCTGGGCATCCGGGCCGGCTGGCGGTGCTGGGAGGTCGGCGCCGGCGGCACGAGCGTGCCGGCCTGGCTCGCCTCGCGCGTGGGCCCGGCCGGGCACGTCCTCGCCACCGACATCGACACCTCCTGGACCGGGTCCGGCAGTGGCGCCGGCTACGAGGTCCGCCGCCACGACGTGGGCGTCGACCCGCCGCCGGACGACCGCTTCGACCTCGTGCACGCCCGCCTGGTCCTCGTCCACGTCCCGCAGCGCGCCCGCGCTCTCGCCGCGATGATGGCGTCGGTACGGCCCGGCGGCTGGCTCCTGCTCGAGGAGGCGGACCCGTCGTTGCAGCCCCTCGTCTGCCCCGACGAGCACGCCCCGCCGCAGCGCCTCGCGAACAAGCTCAAGCACGACTTCCGCACGCTCATGGCCGCCCGCGGCGTCGACCTCGCCTACGGGCGCACCCTGCCGCGCCTGCTGCGCGAGGCGGGCCTCGTCGACGTCGCCGCCGACGCGTACTTCCCCGTCACCGGGCCCGCCTGCGCCGCTCTGGAGCACGCCACCACCCGCCAGATCCGCGCGTCCCTGACCAGGGCCGGCCTCGCCACCGACGCGGAGATCGACCAGCACCTCGCCAACATCGAGGCCGGCCTCCTCGACCTCGCCACCTCCCCCATGATCTCCGCCTGGGGCCGCGTCCCGTCGTGACGCGGCCCCGAGACAAGCACAGGACAGGCACGGTCACGGCTGGAACCGCCAGGTCTGGTTGGACTGGCTGGTGCCGCAGAACCAGATGATCAGCTGCGTGCCGTTCGCGGTCCCCCAGGCATCCGCGTCCAGGCACTTGCCCGACTGCGGGTTGCGCCGGTTGCCGTTCACGAGCTGCCACAACTGGCCGCCGGCGGTGTTGCAGGTCCACAGCTGCACCTTGGTGCCCTCGGCCGTGCCGTTGCCGGTGATGTCCAGGCACTTGCCGGTGCCCGCGTTGACCAGCTGCTGCCCGCGCCACGCCCAGCGGACCTCCGGTCCGCTGTGGCAGTCCCACAGCTGGATCTTCGTGCCGTCGGTGTCGCGGCCGCCGGAGACGTCGACGCAGCGGTTCGAGCCCGCCCCGACGATCATCTGGCCGGTGCCCGGCGGCGGGTCGGCCGGCTCCAGGACGGTGCCGCGGTAGACCCGGTCGAGCAGTGCGAACAGTGCGGTACGGCGGCCGCCGCCACGAGCACCCCGAGCAGCAGCAGCCGTTTACGCAAACCCATCACGAGCACGCCCTTCCTGGCGGGGTCAGGTCGCATTCAAGGTAATGAGTACCCTCGGGAGAGCGGGACCGGTTTCGAAAGGGCGGTCCGACGTTGCCCGAGGAGGTCAGCGACGGACGTGGACGGTCGCTCGTCAGGCGGTGAAGAGCATGACGATGATGAATTTCCGCGTCGCGTCGATGTAGACCGCTCCCTGATTGTTCGGCCGGGATCCTGCCGTCCAGGGTGACCAGGTGCGAGTGCAGGACGCATGCATTCCGTCGGCAGCGCCCCGCTGCGGCGGTGGACGTGAAGTCCTGCCGGTCAGTGGGAGCGGAGCAGGCGGCCCGCGCCGGGGAGCTGGTCGGGGAGGCCGTGGGAGCGCAGGGCGTGCCAGAGGGTGGCGGCGTTGATGGCGATGACCGGCTTGCCGAGCTCCTCCTCCAGGGTGTCGGCGAGGGCGACGAACGACAGGTTGGTGCCGACCTGCACGATCGCGTCGACGTCCGGGGCGTCGAGGTCGGCGACGACGGCGCGGAGGCGTGCGGAGGGGACGCGGGCGATGTCCGTCGCGGTCGGGCAGCGCAGGCCCGTGATGGCGGCGACGTCGAACCCCGCCTCGGTGAAGAACCGGCCCACTTCGCGGTCGGCGATCGGCTGATACGGCGAGAACACCGCGATCCGGTGGCAGCCGAGCTCCCGCAGGGCGGCGCGGCACGAACTGGCGCCGGTGGTGACCGGGAGGCCGGTGCGGGCGCGCAGGCGGTCCTCGAACGCGGCGTTGCCCTCCACGCCACCCCAGAACGTCTCGGCGGACATACCCATGACCATGCGGTCGGGCTCGGCGGTGAGGACGTCGCGCACGGCGGTGTCGATGGAGGCGCGGATCTGGACCAGCAGCGCCTCGAAGCTGGCGTCGTCGCCCATCGCGGGGTTCGGGATGTGCATGGAGCCGGCGCGGAACGCCACCCCCGGCACCCGGGCGCTCCAGTAGTCGTGCTCGACGACGGTGTTGGTGCTGGGGACGATGACGCCGAAGACGGCGCGCGGCCCGACGGCGTTGGTCATGCGCTCAACTCCTGACAGACGGCGGAGACCATGCGGTGTGCCCGCGCGCGGGCGGCGGGGCGGTCCAGCAGCAGCGCGTCGAGCAGGAGCGGCGAGACGATCGCGGCGACCGCGTCCTCGCGGTCCTTCGCCGGGGCGCCCGCGGCGCGCAGCACGGTGTGGAACGGCGCCAGGAGGTCGGTGACGTACCGCTGGCGCAGCGGCACCGCCGCCGGGTCGGAGGCGGCGGCGACGACGAGGGCCTGCAGGAACGCGCCGACGGGCCGGTCGCGGAGCCGGTCGCACAGCTGGTCGACGGCGGCGTGCAGGTCCTGCGCCGGCTCGCCGGTCGGCGCGCCGGGCGGCAGCGGCGCGACGTCGATCAGCGCGGCGAGCACCGCGCCGGGCGTGGGCCAGTGCCGGTAGATGGTCGACCGGGACACGCCGGTGACCTGGTGCAGCCGCTGCGCGGTCAGCGCCGCCGCACCCTCGGCCAGCAGCAGCTCCAGGGCCGCGGTCAGCACGACGGTCTCGGTGTCGGAGGTGGGGCCGGCGGGTCGGCCAGGTCGGGTCACGAGCGTTGACGGTACACCTTGTACGCGAAACTATTAAGCGATACATTCCGCACCGGAAACTGCTGCCGAGCCTGGAGGCACCCATGCGCCCGCACGTGGAGATCGTCGACGAGCGTGACCTGATCTGGCACCTCGCCGAGTTCCAGCACGCCACCGGCACCGCCGAGCAGCGCAACCTCAGCTACGACGAGGAGGACGGATCGGCCTCGCTGAAGGTCCGCTTCACCGGCGACTGGTCGCGGCCCGCCGGCGTACACGACGCGGACACCGAATGGTTCGTGCTGTCCGGCGAGGTCGTCATCGGCGACACCGCCCTCGGGCCGGAGGGCTACTGGACCGCGCCCGCCGGCGTGTGGACCCCGCCGGTCACGGCGACGGCCGGCACGGAGATCCTGCTGTTCCGCGAGTACGGCGACTGGCACTTCCACCCTGAAACCAAGGACCGCGAAACCGTGCGGCCCGACCAGAAGCTCGTCGTGCTCGACAGCGCCCGGATGCCGTGGATCGACGTCAAGGACGGCTCCCCGATGCGCTTCGACCTCGGCGGCACGCCGGTGCCGGGCCTGTTCATCAAGCTGCTGCACCGCGACGAGAAGACCGGCTTCTACACCCGGCTCATCAAGGCCAAGCCCGGCTGGCGGGAGGTGCCGCTCGCACACCACCCGTGCTCCGAGGAGGCGTACTGCCTCGACGGCGGCTTCGACTACAACTTCGGCAAGATGTGGCCCGGCACGTACTTCTGGCGCCCGCCGCTGATCCGCCACGGCGACTTCACCGCCGACGCCGAGGCCGGCTGCACGTGGATCGTGCGCTCCGACGCGGACCTCGTCGACTGGTACACCGACAACGCCCGCGTCCAGATGCACGGCGACGCCACCAACTGGGGCGAGGGCTTCCCGCACAGCGCCGCGCCGCGGTTCATCGAGCCGGTCCGCTCCCGCAGCATCGGCCGCTGGAGCGACCCGACGCACCAGTGAAGGCATGTATGGTGTTCGGTGCAGCTGGTTCGGCCGGTCCCCCAGGACCGGCCGTGGCAACAGGGAATCCGGTGCGAATCCGGGACTGCCCCGCAGCGGTGAGTGGGAACGACCGCCGTCATTGAGCACTGGGCCGCGAGGCCTGGGAAGCGACGGCCAGTAGGCGACCCTGGACGACATCCAGGGTCACGCCCGCGAGTCCGAAGACCTGCCAGCGCACCGCGCGCCGCCCGGCGTGCGGTGGTCGGAGGCCGCGCGGGACGGCCGACGCCATCGAACGGCCCACGCGGCGCGCCGCCGCGCGGCCGGTGGCGTCCCCCCGTGCCAGTCCGGCCGTCGTGACTGTGCACCGAGGGGACACATGAGCACCACATTCGGGCTGAGCACCGTGCTCGGCTACCCGCGCATCGGCGGGAACCGCGAGCTGAAGCGGGCCGTCGAGGCCTACTGGGCCGGCACCATCGACGAGGACACCCTGGAGCGCACGGCGGCGACGCTGCGCGCCGACGTGTGGCAGACGCTGCGCAACGCCCGCCTCGCGGCGATCCCGTCGAACACGTTCTCCTACTACGACCACGTCCTCGACACCGCCGTCGCGGTCGGGGCGACACCCACGCGGTTCACCGCGCTCGGGCTGTCGAAGCTCGACACGTACTTCGCCATGGCCCGCGGCGTGGACGCCGAGCCGGCGCTCGAACTGACGAAGTGGTTCGGCACCAACTACCACTACCTGGTGCCCGAGATCGGACCCGACACCGTCTTCGCCGCCGACCCGGCCAAGGCGCTGCGGGAGCACGCCGAGGCCCGCGCCCTGGGCATCGAGACCCGGCCGGTGCTGGTCGGACCGGCCACGTTCCTGCTGCTGGCCAAGGGCGACGACCCGTTCGCCCGGCTCGACGACCTGGTCGGCGTCTACGCCGAGATCCTCGCCGCCCTCGCGGATGCGGGTGTCTCGTGGGTACAGCTGGACGAGCCGGCCTACGCCACGGACCGCGGCCCGGACGAGATCGACGCGCTGCGCCGCGCCTACTCCCGGCTCGGCGCGCTCAGGGCCCGGCCGAAGCTCTTCGTCGCCACGTACTTCGGCGAGATCGGCGACGCCCTGCCGGCCCTGCTGGACACGCCGGTCGAGGCGATCGGCCTCGACCTGGTCGCCGGCCCCGGCAACCTCGACCGGCTCGCGGCCGCCGGACCCCTCGGCGGCAGGACGATCGTCGCGGGGCTCGTCGACGGCCACAACGTCTGGCGCACCGACCTGCGCGCCGCGGTCGCCGCCGGGGCGGTCGTCGCCGGCCTGGCCGACCACGTGGCGGTGTCCACGTCCTGCTCGCTGCTGCACGTGCCGGTGGACCTGTCCGTCGAGACCCGCCTCGACCCGGGCCTGCACGAGCGGCTCGCGTTCGCGCGGCAGAAGGTCGACGAGGTCGTGCTCCTCGGCCGCGCGCTGCGCGACGGCACGGCCCACCTGCCCGCGCCGCTGCCTCCGCCCCCGGCGGCGTGGCGGCACGACGAGGTGCGCGCCCGGCTCGCCGCCCTCACCGCCGCGGACCGGCGGCGCGGCGACTCCACCGCCCGCGCCGCCCGCCAGCAGGAACTGCTCGGGCTGCCCGACCTGCCGACGACCACGATCGGCTCGTTTCCGCAGACCGCCGAGCTGCGCGGGGCCCGCGCCGCGCTGGCCGCCGGCACCCTCGACGACGAGGGCTACACCGCGCTGATGCGGGCCGAGGTCCGGCGGGTCGTCCGGCTGCAGGAGGACCTCGGCCTGGACGTGCTCGTGCACGGCGAGCCGGAGCGCAACGACATGGTGCAGTACTTCGCCGAGCAGCTGTCCGGGTTCGCCGCCACCGAGCACGGCTGGGTGCAGTCGTACGGCTCCCGCTGCGTCCGCCCGCCGATCCTGCACGGCGACGTGGCCCGCAGGGCGCCGATGACGGTCGGGTGGGCCACGTTCGCCCAGTCGCTGACCACCCGGCCCGTCAAGGGGATGCTCACCGGCCCGGTCACCATCCTCGCGTGGTCGTTCGTCCGCACCGACCAGCCGCTCGCCGGCACCGCCGACCAGGTCGCGCTCGCGCTGCGCGACGAGTGCCGGGACCTCGAGGCCGCCGGGATCCGGGTGATCCAGGTGGACGAGCCGGCGCTGCGCGAGACGCTGCCGCTACGCCGGGCGGCGCAGGGGGCCTACCTGGACTGGGCGGTCGACGCGTTCCGGCTCGCGACCAGCGGCGTCGCCGACGACACGCAGATCCACACCCACCTGTGCTACTCCGAGTTCGGCGACGTCATCACCGCGATCGACGCCCTCGACGCCGACGTCACCAGCATCGAGGCGTCCCGGTCGAAGATGGAGGTCCTCGACGACCTCGCCGCCGCCGGGTACCGGCGTGGCGTCGGACCCGGCGTGTGGGACATCCACTCGCCGCGGGTGCCGTCGCGCGAGGAGATGGCCGAGGCGCTGCGCCACGCGGTCGCGGCCGTCCCGGCCCGGCGGCTGTGGGTCAACCCCGACTGCGGCCTGAAGACCCGCGGCTACGCCGAGGTCGAGGCGTCCCTGCGGCATCTCGTCGCGGCCGCCGCCGAGGTCCGCGCCGGCTGATCTCTGGAGCCGTGGCACGTGCCGGCGCCTCACGTCGGGGTCGGCACGTGCCGTTGGCGTTTGCGGCCTGTGTACAGCGAAGCCCGGCGCGCTGCAGGCCTGTCGTCCTCGGTTGGCGTCAGCACATGTTGACGATTTCCGCGTCGTCAGCTTATGCTGACGGTATGACCGTGATCGACGAGCTCGGTCGCGCCGCGCACGACAGCGACCACGACGTCGCGCTGCGGGCCGTCGCCCGCCTGCGCCGCCTGACCGAGCAGCTGGAGGCCGAGCGGGTCGCCGCCGCCCGCCGGGACGGATGGTCGTGGCAGGACATCGCGCTGCGGCTCGGCGTCACCAAGCAGACCGTGCACCGCAAGCACCGCGGCACCGGCGACGACTGATGCGCCACTGCCACCGTCGACCGCGAACGCCGGCCGCCATCACTGATCGCCACCACCGATCGCCATCGCCGGTCGCCATCACCGATCGCATCGTCGTCGCGAGGAGGACTGATGTTCCGCGGTAGCCATCCCGACCTGTGCCGGACCATGGGCCGCGCCGTGCTGCGGGCCCGCGAGCTCGGCCACCCCCGCACCGGCAGCGAGCACCTGCTGCTCGCGCTCACCACCGGCACCGACGAGGTCGCCGCCGTGCTCGCCCGGCACGGCGCGACCGAGCCCGCGGTCCTCGACGCCGTGTGCCGGGCCGCGCCGCTGGGCGCCGGCGTCGCCGACGACCGCCAGGTCCTCGCGTCGCTCGGGCTCGACGTCGACCGGCTCCTCGAGGGTGTCACCCCGGCGGCCCTCGACCGGGTCACCTGGCGGGAGCCGCTGCTGCCGCTCGGCGCCGCGAAGGCGCGGCGGTGGTCCGCGCAGAAGCGGCCGCCGATGGGACTCGACGCGCAGGCGGCCTTCGAGGCGTCGCTCCGGCTCGCCCTCGCCCGCCGCGAGCGGGACCACCGCACGGAGCATCTCGCACTTGCGCTCACCGCGCTCGACCCCGGCGCCGCCTGGACGCTCGACACCGCCGGCGTGGACGTCGCCCGCCTCCTCGCCGACCTCGGCCGGTCCTTCCCGCCGCCGCGGCGCAACCTGATCCTCCGCGCGGACCGCCGCCTGTGGCACCGTTCGCGCCACAACGACCTCGTCGCCCGGTACCAGCGAACCACCGGCCGCACGGCCACCTCACCCGGCGCCCTCCCCGCCGTCATTGCCGGCCAAACGATGTAACGACCTATTCAGTCAGCGCTGCTTACAGGGTGAGGCGGCGGCTGGTCAGCGGCAAGAGCTGACCGCCCGCCGGCGTTCAGCCGAGCGCCGCCTGGTTGCGCACGAGAGCGAGCGAGCCGATGGTGTTCGACCCGCGCTGCTGCGGGCTGGGCAGGGACCGGGCCCGCATGGCCGCGCACAGCGGGTCGTAGATGTCGCCCAGCTCGAGCAGATCCCCCGCATCCGGCAGGCCACCGCGCAGGATGTTCAACAGCTCACCGGTGAAGGCCGAGTTCCGCTCGCCCTCGGGCGCGTGCGCGAGCCGCGTCGCCGAGGTGGCGGTCAGGATGTACGTGCCCTCGATGTCGACCAAACCTGCGGCGACGTCGCCGGGCCGGCCGCCCATGTGCCGCAGCGCCATGCCGGAGAAGCAGCAGTCGAGCACCAGCACGGTGTTGACCGCGCTGCTGTCGAGCAACGCCTGGCGAAGCTTGTCGTACTGCAGCGCGGTGTACGGAACGCGGGAGCTCCTGATCGCCGCCAACCCGAGGTACAACTGGGCATCGGAGCCGATCAGGCCGTGCCCGGCGAAGTAGACCAGCACCGTGTCCTGGACCGGCTCGATCAGCTCGTGCACCTGCGCGGCCACGTCGAGGGCCGGGTCAAGGATGCGATGGATGCGGGCCGGGTCGAATCCGCCCCGCAGTGGATCCCCGAGCACGGCGGCCAGGTCGTCGATGTTGTTGACGACGCTGGGAATGGGGGGCAGGTCGGGATCCAGGTACTGCGCCGCGCCGATGAGCACCGCGGTCGACTCGTGGATCTGCGGAAGGCGCGCCGCCCGCCGCCCGAAGGTGCCGGTGGAGCGGTAGACGGTCCCGGCGCGCGACTCCAGCGACACCGTCTCCGCGAGCAGTGGCTCAGGCACCGTCGACGAGCCGTCGACGGTGCTCGCGCCGACCGCCTTGATCAGCACGCCGGTCGGCGGCAGCGACTCCGGCGACGGGTCCGGCGGCCGCGTCGCGCTCCTGCCGTCGGTGCCGGTCAGCAACTGGCCGGCCCGCTCGCGGAGGCGCCGGAACATCCCGGTCGCCGCCCGCGGGTTCTCGACGGCGGGCGGCCGCAGTCCGGCGGCCGGCGGTGGCGGGGTCGTCCCGGCGGAGACGGTCGCATCGGGACTTCGGTCGACGGCAGCGAACGGGGACGTTGCCGTCGGGCCGAGGGCTTCGGATGCACCGGTGGCGACCTGCCGGGCGGCCCGACCCAATGCGGCCGCACTCGGCCACCGCGCGCTCGGTTCCTTTGCCATCGCCCGCTCCACGACCTGGCGTACGGGCGGCGGAATGTCCCCTGGCAGCGGCGGTGGGCTGTCGCGCACGTGCCGCATCGCGATCTCGAGAGGGTTGCTGCCCTCGAAGGGGAGCTGACCACTCAGGCACCGATATGCCACGACGCCGAGGGAGTACACGTCCGACAGCGGGGTCGGCCGGGCCCCGTTCACCTGCTCCGGTGAGATGTACGGGGCGGTGCCGAGCATCATGCCGCCGCCGTTGCTGAGCCGGCTGGTGTCGGTGGATCCGGAGATGCCGAAGTCGGTGAGCACGAGCGTGCCGTTCGGCCGGACCATCAGGTTGCTGGGCTTGACGTCACGGTGGACGATGCCCTTCTCGTGCGCCGCGTGCAGCGCGTCGGCGGCCTGCGCGATGAGCGCCATGGTCCGGGCGGGGGTGAGCCGGCCGATCCGCGAGAGCGCATGGGACAACGTCTGGCCGTCGACGTACTCCATGACGATGAACGCCACCCCGTCTTCCTGGCCGTAGTCGTAGATGTCGACGACCCCGGGATGGTTGATCGTCGCCATGCTCCGCGCTTCACCCCGGAACCGTTCAGCGAAGACGAAGTCGTTCAGTAGGGTCGGCAGCACGAACTTCACGGCCACGGTCCGGCCGAGCAGCTCGTCAGTGCCCTTCCAGACGTCGCCCATGCCGCCGCCGGCGATCCGTTCGTCCAGCCGGTACCGCTGGCCGAGGACGCTGCCCGCACGGCTCGAGCCGGTCTGAGACCGGCCGGCGACGAGATCGCGAACCGCGCGGAGCACGGCCTCCTGCTCGACCAGGCGCCTGGCCTTACGCGAGTCGCCGCGCGAGATCGCCTGAGTCCGGTCCTCGGCGATGCCCGCCATCTGCCGCTCGATCTCGGGCAGCGTCGGCAGCGAGCTGGAGTGCACGAGCGCGTCGCCCTTCGCGACCTGCAGCAGCTTCAGCCGCAGCGGCAGCAGGCGCAGCCCGAGCCGCGCCAGCACCAGGGACGAGTTCGCCGCCTGCCCCTTGGCGCTCTGACCGTGCTGCAGGATGGCGACGAACATGTCCGCGGCGGACACCGAGCGCCGGGAGTCCGCGCGGGCCTCCTTGGCGGCCAGCCGGAGGATGGGCTTGGCGTCGGCGCCCAACTTCAGGGTGGCGGGCCCGTCCTCGACCAGCCCGTGGGGCAGGCGCTCGACCTCCGCGCACACCTGCTCGAGGGAGACGCCGAGGGCGTCGGCGGCCTGCACCGCCGGAGCACACACCTGCAGGCATCCGACCAGGATGAGGTCCGAGTCGATGCTGCTCCGGCCGAGCTGCCGGGCCGCCGACTCGGCCGCCTTCAGGACCTTGCGCGCGTCCTGATCGAGGTCGGGAAACGCGCGACCGTCCGGCACCGGCCCATGATGGCAAGGTGCCGGCTGGCGTCACCAGTGGCCGAACGGGTCGATGTGCACGCAGAATCACCGACCCGTCACGGATACGACCGGCGGCGGTGCTCATGGCGTGGCGGACTGGACGCACATCGCAATGAGCAGGGTGATGGCCTCTGTGTCGGTGAGGGTGTGTTCGTGGCACAGGGAGCGCCAGGTCTGGAACGCCGTGGCATGGGCAATGGTCGCCTGGAGCCGCCGGCGGCGGGCGCCGCGGGCGTGGAAGGGGCGAAGCAGCAGGTCCAGCCGGTATGCCTCGGCCGTGGTCTCGGCGGCGCGGATCTCGGCGGGGAGGGCGGCGCGGTCGCGGGTAGCGTTGGCCTGCGCGTCGAGCTACCCACCTGGCTCCCGGCATCATCGACCGCTTCCGCCTCGACACGGGCTGCCGCCGTCGTCAGGACGAGGACGCGGGCTGCCGCCGGCGTCAGCGCGACGACGGATGCCTGCCGCCGGCGTCGAACGAGGGGACCCGCCGTGGGCGTCGAACGAGGGGGCCCGCCGTGGGCATCGAAACGAGGGGGCCTGCCGTGGGCGTCAGGACAAGGGCACGGCCTGCCGCAGGGCGTCGGCCGGGGTGAGGGTGCGGCCTTCGGCGTAGGCGTCGTCGAAGGCCGGGCGTCCCAGCGTGGTCGCGAGGTCGCGGTGCAGGTCCTCGTCGGCCGGCTTCGACGGGCGCAGGTGGGGGCCGGACGACTCGCGCTGGCGATACGCGGCGCCGAGCAGGACGGCGGCGGGCCGGGGCTGGTCCTGCGCGGCGGCGAGCGCGGCGAGTGCCTCGAGGGACTGCACGAGCACCACCGACTGGCCGGCGACCAGGACCGCCTCGGCGCAGCCGCGCAGCAGCTCGCCGGCGCGGGGCAGGTCGCCGGTGCGCCTGGCTTGCTCGCCGAGGACGAACAGCGCCCGTCCCGCGCAGCGGCGGTCGCCGAGCCTGCGCAGCGCCGGCAGCACGTCGTGCATGAGGTCGGCGGCGCGAGCGGTGGAGCCGCGGACGAACGCCCACTGGGCGAGACCGACGTCGGCGTGGACGATGTCGGCCTCGCTGCCGGCGGCCTCGGCCATCGCCCGGCTCTGTGTCAGCCAGGCGTGGATGTCGTCGTCGGCGACGCCGGCCGCCATGGCCCGCTGCGCCATCATGAACAGGGTGTTGGCCGCATACACGTGGTCGCCGGCGTGGCGGAACAGGGTGACGCTGTCGCGGCCCCACTGCAGGGCCTCGCTCAGTGCCCGCGATGCCAGCACGAGACCTTGCATCGTGAGCGCCCGGTCCCACCCCCGGTCCTCGGGGAAACCGTCGAGGGCCTCGCGCAACGCGGGGTGGCTCAGCTCCGGCCGGATCCAGGTCGAGCACATGCCGACCGCGCGGGCGGCGGTCGCCCGTGTCAGCGGGTCGTGGCCGGTGGCGAGCTGCCGCGCCCGCTCGGCGAGGTCGAAGGCGGTGCCGGCGTCGCTGGGGTGCAGCACGGCGCTGGCCGCGGCGAGCCCGGCGACCGCCGCCGGTGTCGCGGGCGGCTCGCCGGCGGCCAGGGTCCGCTGGATCCACTCCTGCGCCTCACGCCGCTGCCCGGCCAGGTCCCAGAACCGTTCCAGGACCGCGATCCAGCGCCACGCCGACTCGGTGTCGCCGGTGTCCACACTGTACGAGAACGCGGCGCGCACATTCGGCTGCTCCGTCGAGACGCGCAGGAACCACGCCCGCTGCTCGGCGTGCCTGAGCCCCTCGGCGGCGCGCTCGCCGAAGGCGAGGAAGTGCGCGGCGTGGCGGCGGCGCGCGCCGGGTTCGGCGTCGCCGGCGCAGAGGCGCTCCGCGGCATAGGACCGGATCGTCTCCAGCAGCCGATACCGGCGCGGCTCCCCGCCGGCGGTGGACACGAGCGACTTGTCGACGAGCGCCGGCAGCACTCTGACCGCCGCCCGCGCGTCGCCGTGGACCGCCTGCACGGCATCGAAGTCGAAGTCGGCGGGGAACACGCCGAGCCGGTCGAACAGGGCGCGCTCGTCGGCGTCGAGCAGCTCATAGCTCCAGTCGATGGCGCTGCGCAGGGTCCGGTGCCGCGGACCGGCGGTGCGGGAGCCCGCGGAGAGCAGGTCGAAGCGCTGGTCGAGGTGCTCGACGAGCTCGGCCGGCCCGAACGTGCGCAGCCGCGACGCGGCCAGCTCGATCGCGAGCGGCAGGCCGTCGACCCGCCGGCAGAGGGCGGCGACGGCGGGGGCGACGCCGTCGGTCAGGGCGAACCCCGGCGCGGCGGTCGCGGCCCGGTCCACGAACAGCCGCACCGCCGCGCTGCCCGCGATGTCCGCCGCGTCCAGGGAGGCCGGCACATCGAGGGGGTCCACCTGGTAGGTGACCTCGCCGGGCACGCCGAGGGGCTCGCGGCTGGTGGCGAGGATCCGCAGCGGCCCGCCGGCGCGCAGCAGCGTGGCGACGACGTCGGCGGCGGCCGCCACGACGTGCTCGCAGTTGTCGACGAGCAGCAGACCCGGCAGGCTGGCGGCGGCGTCGCCGAGGATGTCGGTCAGGGACCAGCCCGGCTCCGGCACGACACCCAACGCCCGCGCGACGACGTCACCGACGAGATCCGGGGTGACCGGCGCCAGGTCCGCGAGCCACACCGCACCACCCGCACCACCCGCACCGCCCACGCGACCCGCACCGCCCACGCCAGCCGCGCCACCCGCACCGCCCACGCCACCCGCACCGCCCACGCCAGCCGCGCCGCCCACGCCACCCGCGTCGGCCGTGACGCCCGTGGCGACCCGGAACGCCAGCCGGGTCTTGCCGACCCCACCCGGCCCGGTCAGCGTGACGAGCCGGTGCTCGCGCAGCAGCGCCCCGACCTCGCCGGCCTCCCGGTCCCGGCCGACGAGGCTGGTCAGCGGCGTGGGCAGGGCCGGCGTGGAGCGGGCCGGACGGCGCAGCGCGGCACCGGCCTCGACCAGCGCCGCCCGGTCGGCGACGCCGAGCTTGCGCAGCAGCGCCGCGACGTGGCTCTCCACGGTCCGCACCGACAGGTGCAGCCGCTCGGCGATCTCCCGGTTGCGCAGCCGCTCCCCGACCGCGCGCAGCACCTCCGCCTCGCGATCGGTGACGCCGGCCGCCCGGCCCTGCCCCTCGACGCTCATGCCCGCATTCTCCCTGGCAGGTCTGACAAAACTCCGTAGGAGGTTCCGTGCAACGTACGGATGACCCGGCGGGGCCCATCGGCGAAGCTGATGCGGTCAGTACACCACCGGACAGGAGCAGCATGGACACCGCAGGCTTTCTCGCGACCCCCGAGCCGACCGCCGAGGCGCAGCGCCTGTTCGACGACGACGTCGCCGAGCTCGGGTACGTGATGAACAACTCGCGCCTGTGGGCGTACCAGCCGGAGACGCTGTCGGGGCTGTTCGAGCTGCTCCGGAACGCGAACGCCGGCGACCGGCTCAGCCTGCGGCAGCGCGGCATCCTCGTCACCGCCTGCGCGTCGGCGTTCGGCGACTCGTACTGCGCGCTCGCCTGGGGCGGCAAGCTGGCCGGGCTCAGCGAACCGGAGACCGCCGCCGGGGTGCTCACCGGCAGCGACGCCGGCCTGAGCTCCGAGGAGCGGGCGATGGCCGGCTGGGCCCGCAAGGTCGCTCGCGACCCGAACGGCACCACCGAGGCGGACGTCCAGGTGCTGCGCGACGCCGGCTTCAGCGATCCGCAGATCTTCACGATGACGGTGTTCGTGGCGCTGCGGCTGGCGTTCTCGACGGTCAACGACGCGCTCGGCGCCCGCCCGGACCAGGCGCTGCACGCCTCGGCCCCGGCCGCCGTGCGCGACGCGGTGACCTTCGGCCGCCCCGTCGCCTCGTAACGGGCGCAGTCATGGCCTCGACGCGCGACGACTCCAGCCGCAACGGCGTGGACGTCGCCGCCCTCTCCGCCACCGCCGACGCGGTCCGGGGCAACCCGGCCGCGGCCGCGTTCCAGTTCCGGGCCCACAACGAGTGGATCAGCGGCACCCACAACCGCGGCACGATCCACGACTACTCCGGCGGCGGCGAGGAGCGCACGCACGAGCGCACGTTCCAGTTCGACGCCGACCACCCGGCCGTCCTCGCCGGCCGCGACAACGGCCCGACCGGACCGGAGCTCGTCCTGCACGCGCTCGCGTCCTGCCTCACCGCCGGCCTGGCGACCGCCGCCGCGGCCCGCGGCATCCGCCTCACCGAGGTCCGCTCGACCGTCACCGGCGACCTCGACCTCAACGGCGTCCTCGGCCTCGACCCGGCCGTCCGCAACGGCTTCGGCCAGATCACCGTCCGCTTCACCGTCACGGGCGACGCCCCCGCCGACCAGCTGCGCGACCTGGTCGAGCACTCCCGGGCCCGCTCGGCCGTCCTCGACGTCCTTACCAACGTGGTCCCCGTCACGATCGAGGTCGCAACCGTTTGAACCGGCCAACGCGTCCACTCAGCCACAGAGGCCCCACACCGACAGGAACCCCCCACATGTGCGCATCACCGTTGGTCCCGGACGCGACGCCCCGCCACTGGGCAGGCCCGTCCTGACGCCCGGTAAGGACATAAGCTCTGCGGCGTGTACTTCGTGCGCCGGTGGCGGGACGAGTCGCCGCTCAGCAAGCAGGTGATCAGGGTCGCGGACGCGACGGTGCTGGAGTGGTTCCGGCGCGGCTGGGACCAGGAGGACCCGGACGGCTGGGTCGGCGACGAGCTCGACGGCGGGGTCTACGGGCTCGAGTCCATCTTCGCGGAGGCGCGGGAGCTGCACCTGCCCCGCCCCGACACAATCGACGAGCTCCGCGGTCTGCTCGACGAGCACCTCTGGGTCGAGGGCGACGACGACGGCACCTTCATCCGGCTCGACGAGCACACGTTGCGGGTGCGCACCGACGACGACGAGGTCGACCTGGCCTACTACTTCATCGAGGACGTGGCCGCGGCGCCGGACCGGGTCGCGTTCCTGCTGTGGGACGGGTGGCCGCTGCCCGCGGGAGCGTCGGACGCGGCCTTCGACCACGACGTGCCGGTGCAGACCGTGCGGCCCGCGGGTGCCGGACCGGACTGCGTCTACTCGGTCCGCACCTGCTGGCAGCACCCCGGCACCGGGACGAACCTTGACCTGGCGGGCGCGGTGGCGTTCCCCGGGCTGACGCTGCCGGAGCTCGCCGGGCACCTGCGCGACGCCGCCGATCCGGAGGCGCTGGGCTGGCCGCACGACGCGCGGCTGCTGCGCGCCCTCGTCGGGCCGCAGGACGGCGACATCGGGCCCGCGATGGAGCGGTTCGCGCGGCTCGGCGGCTACGACCCCGAGCCGGCCGGGATCGACACCGTGGCGGAGCATGACCTGATCCACCAGCGGGTGGTCAAGGACCTGGCGGCCGAGCCGCTCGCCGGGACGCGGGTCAGCCTGGAGCCGCACATCGCGCAGGTCGCCCGGCACATCGACAGCTTCTTCGGCTTCGACCAGTGGTTCGTCTTCGACACCCGCTGGGCGGCGGCGCACCCCGACCTGGCCCGCTCGCTGCTGCGGTACGCCGCCCACTGGGACCCGTTCGACGAATAAGCGACGAACAAAGCGACGGACGAGCGACCGGACGAGCGACCGGACGAGCAGCGGACCCCGGGCCCGGCGGGCGGTCAGGCGACCCAGGAGGGGACGATCTGGGCGAGCCTGGCCGGGTCGGTCAGCGTCGAGATCCTGGTGACGACGCCGCCGGTGACGGTGAAGGCCATGACCGTCACCGGGCGGCCGCCGACCGTGACGAGGACGCCGGGGACGCCGTCGATGAGCGCGGGATGGACCACGGCGTCGGGGCGGGCGAACGTCGTGGCCTGGGTGGCGACGGCGGTGGCGCCACGGATGAGGGTGCCGGCCGCGCGCAGCTCGATGTCGGGGGCGAGGACGGTCAGGAGCGCGGCGACGTCGCCCCGGCCGGCGGCGGCGAGGAACGCGTCGATGACCTGCCGCGCGGCGGCCTGGTCGCCGGGCTGGTCGCCGGCTGAGGGGCGGCCGAGGCGCACGCGGGACCGGGCGCGGCTGGCGAGCATCTTCGTGGCGGCGGTGCTGCGCCCGAGGACGCCGGCGATCGCGTCGAACGGCACGTCGAACACGTCGTGCAGCACGAACGACACCCGCTCCGCCGGCGTGAGCGCGTCCATCACGACGTACAGCGCGAGACCCACCGACTCGGCGAGCAGCACTTCCCGCGAGGGGTCCGCGTCGTCGGAGAGGGAGCCGACGAGTAGCTCCAGCGGCTCCTCGCCGCGCCTGCCACGGACCCGCAACGTGTCCAGGCAGATCCGCGAGGTGACCGTGGTGAGCCAGCCGCGCAGGTCGTCGATGCCTTCGGACCCGGTCCGGGCCAGCCGCAACCACGCCTCCTGCACGGCGTCGTCCGCGTCGGCGTGGCTGCCGAGGATGCGGTACGCGACGGCGTGCAGATACGGACGGTGGGCATCGAACTCGTCGGTCACGGCGTTCCCCCTTGATGCGGTGTCACCATCACGACGTCCACGGGACCGGAAAGGTAACGCGTTACCTTCCGGCCGCGGCGGACGTCGCAATGGCATGACGACACCACGAATCCAGAACACCGCGACCCAGCCCGACATCACCGCCGCGATCCAGCACCTGTACAAGCAGGTGTACGCGGGAGGCGTACCGCGGCAGACGCTCGAACTGGTGCACCTGCGGGCGAGCCAGATCAACGGCTGCAGCGCCTGCGTGGACGCCGGGGGCGTGAGCGGCGCCAAGGCCGGCATCGGCACCGACAAGCTGCTCGCCGTCGCCGCCTGGTACGAGCACCCGGCGTTCGACGACGCCGAACGGGCCGCGCTCGCGCTCACCGAGGCCGCGACCCGGCTGGCCGACCGGCCGGGCGCGGTCACCGACGAGATCTGGGCCGAGGCCGCGAAGCACTACGACGAGCGGCAGCTGGGCGCGCTCGTGCTGATGGTCGCGGTCACGAACTTCTTCAACCGCATCAACACCACCCTTCGGGTGCCCGCGGGCACCCGTTGGGAGTGACGGCGGGTCACACGTCGCGCGACGGCTCCGGCTCGGGCTGCTGCTCGTGCCGGGGCCCGGCGACCAGCTCGCCGGCGACCGCCTCGGCGTCCTCGATGTCGGCCTCGACCTGCGGCTGGCTGACCCACAGGGCGCGCATCTGCTGCTGCATGAACGAGGTGAGGCGCGACCGGTACTCGTGGTCGAAGCGCTCCAGGGCCTCGATCTGCTGCTGCAGGGCCTGCCGCTTGGCGGTCAGGCCACCGACGACGTCCTCGTAGATCTGCTCGGCGCGCTGCTTGATCTCGTGGGCGCTGGCGCGGGCCTGCTGGATGATCTTGTCCGAGCGGTCCTGCGCCTCGGCCAGGACGTCGGAGGCGTTCTGCTCCGTCTCGGCGGCGAACTGCTCCGCCGACTGGGCGATGCTGTCGGCCTGCGCCCGCGCGTCGGCGATGATCTTCTCGGCCTCGGCGCGCAGCGCGTCGGCGCGCGCCTGGGCCTTCTGCACGATCTGCCCGGCCTCGGCGTGGGCGCCGGCGCGGATCTGCTCCGCCTCGCGCTTCGCGCCGTCGAGGTGCTCCTCGGCGGTGCGCTGCGCCATCGTCAGCACCTGCAACGCCTGGTGCTGGGCGTTGATGGAGTTCATGTCGGGGCGGGGCGCCTGCTGCTCCGCGGTGTTGTTCAGCTGCGCGTGACCGTTCGCGAGCCGATCGTCAAACGGTCGCATCCCGTGCTGCGTCATGGTCCCTGCCCTCCTCGATGGCGATTCCGCACTCCGGCCGCGAACCGGCCGCGAGCGGGGGCGGGTGCAGAATGCCACGCGGACAGTACCCGAGATGCCGCCGGAAGTCAGCACCCGCGGCTACCGACGGTTGCCGCCCCCTCCGGTACCGTTGACCCGATCATCGGGGAGTGTGCATGCGGTATCTCGCGCTCGGCGCGCTCGAGGTCCTGGCTGCCGACGGGGAGCGCCTCGACCTCGGCAGCCAGCGGCAGCGCACGGTGCTGGCCGCGTTGCTGCTGGACGCCGACAAGGCCGTGCGGCTCGAGCGGCTCGTCGAGGCGCTCTACGGCGAGGAGCCGCCGTCGACGGCACGGGTGCAGGTGCAGATCTGCGTGTCAGCGCTGCGGCGCCTGTTCGCTACGCACGGTGACCCTGACGCGATCGTGACGCAGGCACAGGGGTACCGGCTGCGCATCGGCGACGGCGAGCTGGACCTGTGGCGGTTCGAGGAGGAGCTGCGCCAGGCGCGGCAGGCGCGCTCCGTGAACCGCGCCACAGAGGCCGTCGCGGGCTACCGGGCGGCGGCGGCGCTGTGGCGCGGCCCCGCGTTCGACGGCATCGACAGCCGGCTCATCCAGTCCGCCGCGGCGCGGCTCACCGACCGCAGATACACCGCGGTCGAGGAGTGCGTGGAGCTGGAGCTCGGCCTCGGCCGGCACCGGGAGCTGGTCGACGAGCTCGCGAGCCAGGTCGCGGAGCAGCCGCTGCGCACGAAGCTGCGCGGGCAGCTGATGCTGGCGCTGCACCGGTCAGGGCGCGCTCCAGAGGCCCTCGAGACGTATCGGGCGGCCCGGCGGTACTTCGCCGACGAGCTGGGCCTGGAGCCCGGAGAGGAACTGCGCCGGCTCGAGCACGCGATCCTGACCGACGACCCGCGGCTGGCCCTGCCGGAGCGGGCGGCGGTCGCGCCGGCACCGGCGGCGCCGCACCTGCTGCCGACGGACATCGCCGACTTCACCGGCCGCAGCACCCAGCTCGACGCGATCGAGCGGCAGCTGACCCTCGCCGCGCAGGACGCGTCCCGCTTCGCGGTGCCGGTCGTGGTGATGCCCGGCAAGCCCGGCGTCGGCAAGACCACCCTCGCGGTGCACGCCGCGCACCGGCTCGCCGCCCGCTACCCCGACGGTCAGCTCTTCGCCGACCTGCACGGCCGGCACAGCGAGCAGGTCAGCGCGATGCAGGTGCTCGAACGGTTCCTGCGGGCGCTGGGCGTGCCCGGCACGCAGATCCCGACGACGCTGGACGAGTGCGCGGAGCGCTACCGCGCGCTGCTGTCCAACCGGCGGATGCTCGTCGTGCTCGACAACGCCAGCAGCGAAAGCCAGGTCCGCCCGCTGGTGCCGGGCTCGTCGCGGTCGGCGGTGATGGTCACCAGCCGCGGGCGGCTCGCCGGGCTACCGGGCGCGGTGCACGTGGACATCGACGTGTTCGACGCCGCCCACTCGGTGCAGCTGCTGTCCCGGGTCGTCGGCGCCGACCGGATCGAGGCCGAGTCGGACTCGACGGCCGAGCTCGCCGAGCTGTGCGGGCACCTGCCGCTGGCGCTGCGGATCGCCGGCGCCCGGCTCGCCGCCCGTCCACATTGGAGCGTGGACCAGCTGCTGCGCAGGCTCGCGGTCGAGACCCGCCGCCTCGACGAGCTCGCGCACAGCGGGATGGGCGTGCGGGCCAGCATCGCCCTCACGTACGACCACCTCGGCCGCGACGCCCAGCGGCTGCTGCGCCTGCTGACGGTCCCGGACGTCCCGCACTTCTCCGGGTGGACCGCGGCGGCGCTGCTCGACATGCCGCTGCCGGACGCGCAGGACCTCCTCGACGAGCTCGCCGACGCGCGGCTGGTCGAGACCGGCGGGTCGAGCCGCGGGGAGGCCACGCAGTACCGGCTGCACGACCTGATCCGGGTCTTCGCCCGCGAGCGGCTCACCCCGGACGACGGCGAGACCGGGGCGCTGGAGCGCTACCTGGGTGCGCTGCTGTTCCTCGCCGGTGAGGCGCACATCGCCATGTACGGCGGCGACTTCCTACGGGTGCGCTCGCCCGCGTCGCTGTTCCCGCTGCCGGTGCGGACCGGCCCGCCGCTGGAATGGTTCGAACGCGAACGTCCGGTCATCGTCGCGGCGGTCCGGCACGCGGCCCGGGCCGGTCTCGTCGAGCACGGCTGGGGGCTGGCGATGACCGCGGTCACCCTGTTCGAGTCCCGCAACTACCTCGGCGACTGGCGCGAGACGCACCGGGTCGCCCTGGAGGCGGCCACCGCGGCCGGCGACGTGCGGGGGCAGGCGGCGATGCGGTACTCGATCGGCTCGCTGCTCATGTTCGAGCAGCGCTTCGACGACGCCCTGGAGTCCTTCGACACGGCCTGTGCGCTGTTCGACCAGGTCGGCCACGACCAGGGGGTGGCGCTGGTCGAGGGCCACGTCGCCTTCATCGACCGGGTCTTCGGCCGGCAGGACGAGGCCACCGACCGCTACACGCGGGCCCTCGACACGTTCCGCCGGATCGGGGATCCGGCCGCCGCCGCATACGTGCTGCACGGCCTCGCCCACATCAAGCTCGAGCTCGGCGACGTCGAGGCGGCCCGCGCGATCCTGCCGGAGGCCCTCGACGACACCCGCCGCGCCGGCAGCCGCCGGGTCGAGGCGCAGGTGCTGTACCGGCTCGGCCAGCTGCACCTGCAGGCCGGGGAGCCGCAGGCCGCGGCGTACGTCTTCGCGCAGACCCTCACCGTCGTGCGGTCGCTCGGCGACGGGGTCGGCGAGGCGTACGCGCTGCACGGCACCGGCCAGGCGGCCGTCCGGATGGGCGACCTCGCCGGCGCCGGTGCGGCGCTGCGGGAGGCGCTCCGGCTGGCGCGTGAGGCCGGCGACCGCATCGTGGAGGCGCGGGTGCTGGTGGCGCGCGCCGAGCTGGCGACGGCGGCCGGCGACCCCGGGCTCGCCGCGGCCGAGCTGCGGGCGGCGCTGGAGCTGCTGCGGGTCGTCCGGTCACCCCGGCTGGAGGCGCAGGTGCGGTCCCGGCTGGCGGAGCTCGACGCGGGATAAGCGCGCGATGCCGCCCCGATAAGCGGCGCCCGCAGCATCGGATCGTCGAGGTCGGACGGTTCGATTCGAGGGAGATCGCCGTGTACGCCATCCGGATCAGCGGGCTCGTCAAGCGGCACGTCGTCGCGGGGTTCGACCTGTCGGTGCCACCCGGCGCGCTGGTCGCGGTGCTCGGCCCGCCCGGCGCCGGCAAGTCCGCACTGGTCGAGATCGTCCTCGGCCTGACCGGCCCGGACGCCGGCGAGGTGAGCATCCACGGACGGGCGCCGCGCGACGCGGTCCGCGCCGGGCGGGTCGGCGCGATGCTGCAGCACGGCACCCTGCTCGACGACTGCGGCGTGCACGAGACGGTCGCGATGATCGCCGCGCTGCACCGGTCCTCCAGGCCTGTCACCGAGGCGCTGGACCTTGCCGGCGTGCGGGCCCTCGCCGGGCGCCGCTGCGGGACGCTGTCCCCCGGCGAGCGGCGGCAGGTCCGGTACGCGCTGGCGCTCGCCGGCTGCCCGGACGTCGTGGTGCTCGACGAGCCGCCCGCGTTCGAGGGCTTCCACGAGTCGCTGCGCGTCCTCGGCCGGCGCGGCACGGCCGTCCTGGTCACCGCCCGGTCCCTGCCCGATGCCGTCTTCGACCGGGTCGTCGCGCTGCCGGCCGCCGCGATCGCGTAGGGGACCGCATGCTCGGATATCTCGCGCTGGAGACCCGGCGGGCCCTGCGCTGCCGCCGCTACCTGCTGCTGGCCGTCGCGCTGCCGGCGTTGCTGTTCCTCGGCTACCGGCTGGTCGTGCCGTTCGACGGCGACGCCTACCTGGTGCCGACCCTGGCCGCGCTCGGCGCGTACATCGCCGCGACCTTGCCGACCGCGCGGATCGCGCTGGAGCGCGCCGGCGGCTGGCAGCGGCAGCTCAGCCTCACGCCGCTGACCCCGGGCGCGTACCTGACCGCGAAGGCGCTCACCGCGATGCTGGTGTCGGCCACGCCGATCGCGGTGGTGTGCCTGCTCGCCCGGTTCGTCGACCAGGTCGACCTGGCCGCGGGCGCGTGGACCCGGATCGTCGCCGGGATCTGGCTGGCGACGCTGCCGTTCGCCCTGCTGGGGCTGGTGCTCGGCCAGCTCGTCGCGGCCCGCGACCAGCCCGTCGTCGCCGGCGGGGCGCTCACCGTCGGCGCGCTGCTCGGCGGGCTGCTCGTGCCCCTGGCGCTGTTCCCGGGCTGGCTGGTCGACGTGGCGAAGGCGCTGCCGACGTACTGGCTCGGCGAGGTCGCGCGGAGCACCGTCGATCAGCACACCGACGCCCGCGACGCCGCCATGGTCCTCGCCGCCTGGACCGTCGAGGCCGCCGCGGTCCTCGCCGTGCACCAGTGGCGGACCCGGCGCCGGCGTCCGTGAGCGGCGACAGCGTGACGACAGCGGTCGGCTTCCCGGTGACGGGGTCAGCCGCGGAGCCAGTCGCGGAGGCGGGACATGGCGTTCCTGGGTTGCGGGGGTGGCGGGGGCAGGGAGCGGCGCAGCTCCTCCTCGGTCGCGGGGCGGGCGTCGAGGACGGCCTGGCGCAGCAGGGCCTTGTCGACCCTGAGGCCGCCCATGGCGTACACGTAGACGTGGCCGCGCGCGATCACGTAGCCGTGCGTGTCGTCGGTGCGGCGGTAGAGCAGGCCGCCGGGCTCCGCGGTGCAGGTGGCCGCGCCGCAGGTGTTCTCCGACAGGTCGGCGAAGACGTCGATCACGACGCTCTGCGGTGAGGCGGCGGGGTCGGCGGGTTCGAGCCGGACGCCGGGCGGGATGCCCTGCTTGCGTGGGATGTAGCCGGGCGACGACGCGCTGAAGATGCCCTCCTCGCCCTCGGAGCTGAGCGCGGTCAGCTCCGCCGCGGACGCCGGGTGGACCGTCGCGGCGGCGGCGCGCAGCACCTGGCGGTCCACGACGAGCGGGCCGGCCACCACGACGAGCGTCTGGCCGGAGGTGACCTGGTAACCGTGCTCCGCGACGCCACGGCGGTAGACCCAGCCGTCCGGCTCGGCGGTGCACTCGGCGATCCGGAGGCTCGAGTCGTACGCGGTCTCGCCGCACGGGCTGGGATCGGTCACCGCGTACTGCCGTGCGTACGCGAGGACGGTGATCCAGCGCGGCTGCGGGATCGCCGCGGGGTCGGTGGGCGTGAACGTCCGGGTGCCGACAACCCCGCCGAACGAGGGGTCGGTGGGACGGTAGCCGGGGATGCTGACGACGTACGGCGGATCGTGGGGCAGCTCAGCAGCCGGCGGAAGGGCCGGCGAGGACCGGGCCAGGGCGACGAGTCCGGCCGCGACGAGCGCCACCAGGGTCCCGGCCGCGGTCAGCCGGGCCGGCCAGCCGCGCAGCAGTACACCGGCGACAAGGGCGAACGGGATGCCGCTGCACAGCAGGGTGAGCGTGCCGTCGCGGCTCACGCCGAGCCCGGCCTCGTCGGTCAGCGCCCACCCGAACCCCCACAGCGCCACACCGAACCCCAGCACGAGCAGCACCCACCACACCTGCCGCCCGGTCGTCCCGCCGAGCACCGACGCCGCCGCGGTCGCCCTCACGATCAGCCAGAGCACAAGCAGGAAGACGCCGGCGACCACGATGCCGCCCCCGGCGAGGCCGGCCGTGCTGTGGGCGAACGCGGCGGCGACCACGACCCCGACTGCGGCGGGCAGGCCGACCGAGCCCAGCATCCACACCCCGGCGAGCTGCCCGACCGCGAGCGCGTGCCGCTTCCCCATGCCGTCCAGCTTCGCGGCTCGAACGGCACAGGCCATCCGTCGCGGTACTCAACCGCGCCTGAGTACCGGTCGCGGCACGGCGGGCGTCGATAGGATGGCGGGCGTGACGAGGTGGGTGACCAGGGTCGAGACCGCGGCCGACGAGCCGGCTGTGCGGGCGGTCAACCTGGCCGCGTTCCCGACGGCGGAGGAGGCCGACCTCGTCGACGCGCTGCGCGCGGACCCGGCCTGGATCGACGGCCTGTCCGTCGTCGCGGCCGGCGAGGACGGCGAAGCGGTCGGGTATGCGCTGCTGACCCGGTGCCACATCGGCGGCGAGCCGGCGCTCGCCCTCGCGCCGTGCTCGGTCCTGCCTCGGGTGCAGCGGCAGGGAGCGGGCTCGGCGGCGATCCGGGCGGCGCTCGACGCGGCGCGCGCCATGGGCGAGCACACCGTCGTTGTTCTGGGGCACGCGGAGTACTACCCGCGGTTCGGGTTCGGCCGGGCCTCGCAGTTCGGCATCCGCGCCCCGTTCGACGTGCCCGACGAGGCGCTGATGGCGATGGCGCTGCGAGACGGGGTCGAGGTCCCCTCCGGCACGATCGCCTACGCCCCGCCGTTCGGGGTCTGAACCCGCGTAGCTTTCACGGCCGTCGATACTCACCCGCCGGGGGTGGTTGGACGGGGTGGGCGCGGGTAGGCGTACGCGGTATGACGGTGGTGGAGACCAGGGAGCGCACGTTCTTCGGGCAGCCGCGGGTGCTCGCGAACCTGTTCGGGGTCGAGCTGTGGGAGCGGTTCTCGTTCTACGGCATGCAGGGCATCCTGCTCATCTACCTGTACTACTCGGCGGCCGACGGCGGGCTCGGCATCGACCGGGCGACCGCCACCAGCATCGTCGGCGCGTACGGCGGCGCCGTCTACCTGTCCACCATCCTCGGCGGGTGGGCGTCGGACCGCTTGTTCGGGCCGGAACGGGTCCTGTTCGGCAGCGCCGTGCTCGTCATGGCCGGGCACCTCGCCCTCGCCCTGATCCCGGGACTGGCCGGGGTGAGCGTGGGCCTGGTGCTGATCGCAGTCGGCTCGGGCGGGGTGAAGGCCAACGCGACGTCGCTGGTGGGGTCGCTGTACGCCGCGGACGACCCACGCCGGGACGCCGGCTTCTCGCTGTTCTACCTGGGCGTCAACCTGGGCGCGCTGGCCGGGCCGCTGCTGACGGGGCTGCTGCAGGAGAACGTCGGCTTCCACTACGGCTTCGGGCTGGCGGCCGCGGGCATGGCGGTGGGGCTCATCCAGTACACCATGGGACGGCGCGACCTGAAGGACACCGCGCGCGAGGTGCCCAACCCGCTGCCCGCCGCACGGCGGTGGCTCGTCGCCGCGGTCGCCGTCGCGGGGCTGGCCGCGGTCGGGGCCGTCGTGGTCAGCGGGCTGCTGCCGGCGGACCGGCTCGCGACGGCCGTCGTGGTCGTCAGCGCCGTCGCCGCGGCCACCTACTTCGTCGTCATCCTCACCAGCCGCGCCGTCACCGCCGTCGAGCGCCGCCGCATGCTCGGGTTCATCCCGATGTTCCTGGCCAGCGCGGTGTTCTGGTCGCTCTACCAGCAGCAGTTCACCGTCGTGACGATCTACTCCGACCGGCGGCTGGACCGCACGATCCTCGGGTGGGAGATGCCCGTCTCGTGGGTCCAGGCGATCAACCCGGTGTTCATCATCGTGCTGTCCGGCGCGTTCGCGGCCCTCTGGACGCGGCTCGGCGACCGGCAGCCGTCGACCCCGGCCAAGTTCGCCGCGGGCACCGCCGTGATGGGGCTGGCGTTCCTGCTGTTCCTGCCGCTCGCCGGCGGCGGGCCCAACAGCGCGCCGCTGCTCGCCCTCGCCGGGATCCTGCTGGTGTTCACGATCGCTGAGCTGCTGCTGTCGCCGGTCGGGCTGTCGCTGTCCACGAAGGTCGCGCCGGTGGCGTTCCGCACCCAGACCGTCGCGCTGTTCTTCCTGTCCGTGGCGCTCGGCACCGCCATGTCCGGGGTCCTCGCCCGCTACTACGACGAGGCGCACGAGACCTGGTACTTCGGAGCGCTCGGCGCCACCGCCCTGCTCTTCGGCGCGCTCCTCACCGCGCTGACCCCGACGATCCGCCGCCTGATGTCCGGCGTCCACTGACCGGGTGGCGATCGGCGCGCCGGCCGCTACGGTGAGGCGCATGCGGTGGGTTGTCGCGGGCACGATCGGCATCATCCTGGCGGCGGTCGCGGCCTGCGGTCAGGGGCAGACGCCCGACCCGGGGCCGCGTCCGCTGTGGACGGCGCAGGTCGAGACCGGCGCGCAGGACGTGGCGGTCGTGGGGAACGTCGCCGTGGTCATCGGCGAGCGGACGGTCCTGGGGCTGGACAAGGACACCGGCCGGCAGGTGTGGCGGCGCTCGCTGGGTGAGCAGACGGGCGCGGTCGTCGCCGGTGACCGGGTCGTCATCCAGGGGGACCCGGCGGAGGCGCTCACCCATCGCGTGTTCGTGCTCGATGCCGCGACCGGGACACCGGTCTGGGGCACGCCGCCGTCACTGTGGCGGTCCGTCGTCTACGCCGACGCTGTCTACAGTGGAGACTGCCCGGCCGGTGGGGTGGTGTGCACGCTGGTGGCGCTCGGCATGCGCGACGGGCGGGAGCTGTGGCGGCTGCCGAAGGTCACCGGCAACGTGGGCGCCGACACGATCGGGCGGCGGGGGCCGTTCGCGCCGCAGGCGGGTCCGCGGCTGCTGCTCACCGGGGCACCTCAAGGCGGCCTGACCCTGCTCGACCCGGCGACCGGTGTGGCGTCGGCGGCGTCCGTACCGCGGGAGCGGGGCTGGTTCGCGCTCGCCGCAGGAGACCTGATCGTCACCACGGACCACGACCCGCCCGGTGGCGACCGGAACTGCACGGTCGCCGTCACCTCGTACAGTGGCGACACCGGGAAAAAGACGACCTCCGGTGCCGTCTACAGCGGACGCGAACGCGGCGGCGAGTGCCAGCGGACGTTCGGCGACCGCCACGCGGGGGCGGTCCTCATCGGCGCCGGCACGAGGATCGCGGCCGCGACCGCCGACGACGCCGTCCAGGTGTACGACCTCGCGACCGGCCGCACCGTCTGGCGCTCCGACGAGCGGGGCGTGCCGCTGGAGAGCGACGGCACGACGCTGCTGGTGCGTGACACCGCCGACGAGGGCGGCTTCCGGCTGCTGGACTTCCAGACCGGAGCGGTGCGCTGGAAGGCACCGGACAGCGGCCTGTCGGGGCTGTCGGCGAGCTGGGACTGCGCGCTCACCGCGGGGCTCGTCGCCGTGCAGGGCGCGGTCGGCGAGAAGCCGTTCGTGCGGGTGTACGCGGCGCGCTCCGGCGAGGACCGCGGCCGGTTCGGCAGCTGGCTCGCCGGGCTCGGCGACGACTGGGTCGCCACCACCCGCGGCTCGGGCCCGAACCGCCTGGCACTGGAGATGTTCCGTGTGACGCCCTGATCGTCACACCGGTTTTCGGCCGGGAACCGTTCAGGTGCAGCGCGGTTGCGCCGATGGTCACTGCGTCACAGGGAAGCGACGCACCACAGGAGGCCACGGATGAACCGCACCACGATCACGCTCGTCGGACTCGCCGCCGCTGCCGGGCTGGGCAGCCTGCTCGCGTCGTCCCCCGCGCACGCGGCCTCCGCCGGCACCGACGTCTACGCCCGCGCCGGCGTGGTCTACGCCAGCACCGGCGGCCACGAGGTGCGCCTCACCGAGGACGAGGTCAACGCCGAGCCGAGCCTCTCCCCCGACGGCAAGCGCATCGCGTACGTGCACAACAACACCGTCTGGGTGATGCGCGTCAACGGCGCGGGCAAGCACCAGGTGAGCGACCGCACCGGGACCGCACCCGCGTGGACACCGGACAGCACCCGCGTCACGTACACCGCGACGTCCTGCACCGGGGCTCCCGGCACGTTCCGCGTCGGGCTGGCGGGCGGCACGACGTCCGTGCCGGTCTCGCCCGCCGTGTGCCGCGACCAGGCGCCGCCGCAGGTCGGCTTCATCACCGACGTGCCCGGCGACCAGCCCGCCTGACGCTACTGCTTGCTCAGCACGCAGTAGATCGGGTCGCTCGGCCGGGTCAGGTAGTACTCGAGATCCTCGAAGTCGCCCCAGGTCCGCTCCGCGTGGGCCTCGAACTCCCCACCGCCCTTGACCTTGCTGACGAACTGCACCTCCTGGTCGTGGTTCTTGTCCGCGGCGGCGATCTTCCAGGTGAACTCGCCGTCGGCGTAGGTCCGCACGTCGTTGGTGTCCTCGCTGGTCGGCAGGCCCTTGACGGTGGCCGTGCCGTCGGCGCGGATGCTGATCGTGCCGTCACAGTCGCTGGACCAGTCGCCGATCACGTCCTGCTCGGTGAACGGCTTCCGGCTCCCGCCGAAGACCGAGTCGGCGGCGACCCCGGCCCCCTCGCAGCAGCCGCAGCCGAGCAGCAGGGGCAGGATGACCAACGCAGCGGCGATTCGCCTCGCCCGGGCCTGTAACGCCATGCGCTGATCATGCGCCGGGCACCCCCGTCCGGAAAGATCCCTGGCGATGTGTCAACGCACACAGCCATTACGATCGCCTGCGTACGGAGGGGTGGGTGACACGGATGACAGGTTCGGGCACGGTACTGGCGGGGCGCTACGAGATCGGGCAGCACATCGCCTCCGGCGGCATGGGCGACGTGTGGCAGGGGCACGACCGCGTGCTCGGCCGCACGGTCGCGGTCAAGCTGCTGCGGGCACCCACCGGCGACCCGTCGTTCATCGACCGGTTCCGGACCGAGGCGCGCACCATGGCCACGATCAGCCACCCCGGCGTCGTCGACGTGTACGACTTCGGCGACGACCCCACCGCCGGCGTGTACCTGGTCATGAAGTACATCGAAGGCGAGTCCCTGGCCCGCACCCTGGACCGCTCGCCGCGCCTGTCCGCCGAGACCACGATGCGGCTCGTCGCCGAGGCCGCGCTCGCGCTGCACGCGGCCCACGAGAAGGGCGTGACGCACCGCGACGTCAAGCCCGCGAACCTGCTGATCCGCCCCGACGGCAGCACCGTGCTCACCGACTTCGGCATCGCCCGCTCCGCCACCAGCACCCACGAGACGTCGATGGGGCTGCTGCTGGGCACCGCGTCGTACATCGCGCCGGAACGCGCGGCCGGCGAGCCCGCGACCGCCCAGTCGGACATCTACTCGCTGGGCGTCGTCGCGTACCGCTGTCTCGCGGGCGACCTGCCGTTCACGGGCGAGAGCATGCTGCAGATCGCGCTCCGGCACGCCCACGACGAGCCGCCGCCCCTGCCGTCTGACGTGCCGCCCGCGGTCCGCTCGGTGGTCGCCCGGGCGATGGCCAAGAACCCCGCGGACCGGTGGCCCTCGGGTGCCGCCCTCGCCGCCGCCGCGCGGGAGGCGCTGACCGCCTCACCGACCGAGCCCCTGACCGTCGTCCCCGGCCGCGGACGCCGGCGGGTCATCGTGGCCGCCGCCGGTGCGGTGCTGCTGCTGGCCGCGGCCGCCGCCACCGTCGCGCTGCTGCCCGGCGGCGACCCTCAGACCCCCGCGCACGCCGCCGGCACCACCGAGCCGGGCCCGGCCACCGCCGGCGGCGCCGCCGGCCTCACCGGAGCCCCCGGCTCCCCGGCCGCGTCCGCCACCCGCGGCCCGTCGACGGCGGTCCCCACCCCGCCGTCGCCACCGCCCAGCAGGGTCTCGGTCGCCGGTGCACCCGCAGTGCCGTCGAAGCTGACAGCGACCCCGATCAGCAGCACCACGATCCGCCTCCGCTGGACGGACGCCTCCAGCAACGAGACCGGCTTCAGCGTCCTCAACGGCGCCGCCTCCCGCGACACCGCCGCCAACGCGACCACCCTCGACTGGGACGGCCTGGCCCCGGACACCTACATGTGCTTCAAGGTGCGCGCGTTCAACGCCGCGGGCCCGTCCGCCTACCACCCGGCCGGCCAGCAGGACTGGGTCTGCGCCACCAGCCTCGCCGGCCAGGGCCCCGCCGCGCCCTCGAACCTGACCGCCACCCCGACCGGCCCGACCGCCATCCGTCTACAGTGGACGGACAATTCCTCCGACGAGACCGGCTTCACCGTCATCGACGGCAGCAGGTCCCGCACCACCGGCGCCAACTCGACGTCACTGACCTGGGACGGCCTCGCCCCCGGCACGTACATGTGCTTCAAGGTCCGCTCGTCCAACGCTTCGGGCGTCTCGCCGTACTCTCCGCCCGGCCAGCAGGACTGGGCCTGCACCACCACCCCCACCGCCTAAGGGTCCGAGGCCGGCGGCCGAGATGACCCCTGCCGCCGGTCCCGACACCCCCTTACCAAAGGTGCGCGCGTCTGCCTCGTTTCAGATGGACGTGGCGTGCACACTTCCGTGCGGCTCCACCACGCGTTCGCATGCCTCACCGGCGAGCCCGGACAGATCGACGCCATGACGCCGCCCGGTACCCGAACATCCCCGGCACCACATCCGGCCGTGGGCATCGGGACGGGTGCCGTGGCCGCCGCATGCGCGGCAGTACAGCGGCGCCACACCACCTTGCGTAATCGCCATGTCGCCTTTGAAGTAGCGCCTCGAACCGAGAGGCCCGCACCCAAATAGCGACAATCAGGCACCAGACAACCAAGGACTATTCATCAACAGGATGTGCATCAAGCCACTGACGTGATGCCAGCCGGTCGCGCGGGTCAGCATAGCTGGCGGAGGTCAGCGACTCGGCGAACCGTCGAAGTACGTGTGAGCACTCCGGCTGCTTGACAACGAACAGCTCAACAGAGCATTGCCCTGTTGTGCCGCACGAGATTACAGATCCATCCATAGACAGAGCGACGAATTCCGGGCGACCCGCCCCACTTCCGAGCAAACTCGCGGCACCTCTACCTGCAATATCCCAGGGCCCCTCAAGCCTGACCTGGATCCAGGAAGAGATGCCTTTTTCTTCCCCAGGCAGGCCGAGCAAGAATCGACCATCCCCCTCCGAGAAGAGGCCAGCTTCAGAAGAAAGCCGATGCCAACCAGCGTTGGCCTTCTGCGTCAGCTGTGGATCCCCACGGTCCAGAACGACATCAGTGCGGCGATCGCCAGGCGGACAACTTGCAGCCTGAGCTGCAACGATCGGGGGAATCAACCCCTCGGGCTGCTCGTCGGCCCTCTCGGTGACGAGCAGCCCCGCAGCCGCGAGATCCCTCTTAACAGTAGAGCTGATCACTGCTGGATCACTGCCCCGTAAATGCGCCAGGCAAGTTTGCCCATGGATATGGAAATACCTGATTGTAGTTGTGGTGAAGAACGTAGCCAACGGACCCATCGGAGTTCACCAGCACTCGCGTGAGCGTTGTAGGGCCTCCCACACCAGTGTACACAGTAGCCCCGGCCCATCCCTTATAGGCTCGAGGTGTGCTAGTAAGAACCTTATACGAGTCAGGCAACCCCTTGGAAATCCGCTGAGAGATAGCTCCATCCTCAATCGCAGATACGGTGTTATGAACTTCCTGCGGGGTGCCGTAGTACGCCTGGTTTGCCGCGTTCCTCGTATTAACAGCGTCGGTCGAGTAATTTACATCAGGCGTCCATGTGCTGGTAGCGCAGTTGTGGACCAGGACCGGGGTATCGCCTGCGACCACGTAGTACGTGTGGGTTCGCTCTACCGTCAGGTTGAACATCCACCGATGCGCCGCGTAATTCCGGACGGACACGACGAATGCCTGCTCGCCAGAGCTTGTGGCCAGCTCTTCGCCAGGCAGGAGCTCCCCGGCCGACACCCACGCATCACGGGTGACGCTCCAGAACGGGTGGTGCTGGGTCGTGTGGACGGAGTTTGTTCCGCGCTCGTCCACGAGGACGAGGTCGGTCATGTCCTCATCCAAGTTGCGGTGCAATGCGGTGACGGCCTCGCCGGTTGTTTCGCCAGTCGTCGGATCGGTGGCGAGCACCTCGTCGCCGACAACGACCTGGTCGATGTCCTTGAGGTTGCCGTCGGCAAGGACTACTTGCGTTTCAGGACTGAAGCTGTTCTTACACGTTCTTCCCAGCAGGCCAAGGCCCGGCAGGAAGCCCAAGGCGTCGAGGGCCAGGCCGCCACCGAACTTGGCGTTGGCCCAGAAGCCGTCGTTGTACTCCTTGTTGTGAACGAAGTCGTACGTTCGGTCGATCATGGACAGGGTGGAGGCGGCGCCGCTCGCGACCGCACAGCCGGCGCCGGCTGTGTAGAGGCAGGTGCCGAGGCCGATGATGGCCGCGCCTACCGTGAGGGGCTTGCCGTTGGTCTCCCACCAGGCCTTGGGGTTCTTAATGCCGCACTTCACGTCGAGGATGAAGCAGCTCGGTGGCGGGTCCGGCATGAAAATGACAGGGCAGCGGGGGACGGCGGCCTGCGCCTTGTACACCGCAGGCGGGATGTACGGCACCCCGGCCGGCGGGACGTAAGTGCGGAAGAAGGCCACCAGGTCGCCGTAGAGCATGTCGGTGTGGCACCAGCCGTCGAAGGAGCACCCGAAGTACCAGTCGATGACCCTGGTGTAGCGGTAGTTGCCCTTGGTCCACCGTTCGACCGTGGTGCCGACGTACAGGTAGAAGTCGTCCTTCAGGCCGCTGGGGTCGGCGGCGTTAATCGGGCTGTTGTGGGCGTACGAGTAGCCGTTGAAGGTCTGCGGGTCAGTGGATGTGAAGATCGGGTCGACGGCGACGAAGCGGCCGATGCTGGCGTCGTAGGGTCTGGCGCCGAGCTGGGTGAGGCCGGTGGGGTCGTCGGTGCCGCCGACGAAGCCCAGGTTCGTCGGCCAGGTCACGGCGCTGCCGCGGGACTGGCCGAACGGGGTCATCCGGCGCTGGGTCTTGACGAGCGTCGCGGCCTTGAAGCTCAGCGTGCCGGTGCCGTGTGGGTCGGACGCCGTCCAGCACAGGCCCTCACCGCTGGTTCGGAACGCGGTCGAGCCGTAGAAGCGGGTGGTGGACACTACGTTGGTCGTGGAGATGTGCAGCTGCTGCGAGCCGATGTACAGCGTGGCACCGGTCGAGTCGTGCGAGATGATGCGGTTGCCGTCGACGTCGTAGACGTAGGTGGCGCTGCCGTTGGTGTCGGTGACGGAGCTCAGGTGGCCTTCGGCGTCCCAGTTGAGGGTCTGGGAGGGCTTGCCCGCGACCGCCCGGGTGGTCATGTTGCCGGCGGCGTCGTACGCGTAGGTGTTGGTCTTCGCGCCGCCGACGCCGGTGTAGTCGACCTTGGTCAGCGCGTGCGGGTGGGCCGCGGTCGGTGCCGGGATCGTCGAGGTGGCGGTGGTGGTGCCGCCGCTGACGTGGTCGACCTGGGTCTTGCGGTTGCCGACCTCGTCGTAGGTCCAGGACTGCCAGTACGGTGCGGGTCCACCCAGGGTCGGGTTGACCGGGTCGGTCGTGCCGCAGACGCCGTTGGCAGGGGTCCAGGCGTTGGTCAGCCGGCGGAAGTAGTCGTAGCGGAAGCACTGATTGTCGTCGGGGCCGGCACCGTACTGGTTCGTGAGGTCCTTGATGGCCGTGATGTTGCCGGCGGTGTCGTACTCGTAGTAGGCGTCCTGGTAGGCGTTGCCGGTGTCGTTGTCGTAGACGGCGTGCTCGAGCAGGCGGTTTGTGCCGTCCTCGTAGGCGTACATCTGGGCGAGGTTCTTCGACCCGCCGTCGTTGTTCAGCGTGGCGCTGAGCCGGCCGAGGGTGTCGTATGCGGTGTAGGTGAGGTACGTGTTCGTGCCGGAGAGGGTCGTCGGCATGCCGAGGTCGTTGTAGCCGTAGGTCAGCGTCTCGGCCGGCTGGGAGCCGGTCGCGGTGCCGCCGATGCCGGGCAGCGTCACCGTCTTCACGCTGCCGTCGACGTTGTAGGTGGTGTTCGTCGTGTACGTGCCGGCGAGCAGGCCCTCGTTCGCGGGGATCGTGACGGCGGCGCTGGTCACCCGGCCCGCAGCGTCGTAGCCCAGCACGGAGGTGGTGTACTTGGCGCCGTTCGCGCCGCCGACGTACCGGGTGCTGGAGTCGGCCATGCCCTTGGCGAGGATGTCGTACGTCGTGCGGGCCAGCAGGGTGCCAGTGCCGGCGGCGCCGGACCAGCGTTCGGTCGGCCGGCTCAGCTGGTCGTAGACGGTGGTCCGGGTGATCCCCCGGGCATCGGTCACGGTGACCTGGCGGTCGGCGTCGTCGTAGGTGTACGTGGACTGCCCACGGTCCGGGTCGTTCGACTGGGTCATCCGGCCGCGGACGTCGTAGCCGAAGGTCCAGATCGACCCCGCCGGGTCGGTGATCTTCGACGGGTAGCCGCGCTTGTCGTACTCGTACGTGGTGATCGCGCGGTTGGCCGTCGAGACCTTGTCGGCGCTCGGCACGTTGGAGTGGTAGTGGATGATCTTCGTGGCCTGGCCGGTGGCGTTGACGTACGTGGTCGTGCCGATCCCGCCGGGGGGCGCGGTCACGTCGCTGTAGTCACCGCCGTGAGCGGTGGTCGTCCGCCACTGCTCGATGCCGTTCTTCTGGAAGATCGACGCGACCTCACGCCGGGCGTTGTCGTATGTGGCCAGTACCCGGCCGGGAACGGGGCTGGACGGCACGAACAGGGTGCCCCAGGAAACCCCGGACTGGAAGTAGGCGTTGTTGGCCTGGACGGTCAGCCCGCGGGAGTCGTAGATCGTGTCGGTCAGCACGACGCCGCCGCCCGGCGCGGGGGCCTGGGTCTGGCGGGGCCGCAGCTGGCCGTCGAAGATCTGGTAGGTCGTGTTGTAGCCGGTGCCCGCGGGGTTCAGCTTCGACGACGCGACGGACGTGGCACCGGTGGTGCCGCCGAACACGTAGGCGTACTTGAGGTTCGGGGTCTGCGTGGCCTTGTCACGGCCGGGCTCCCACACCTTGGCGAGCCGGCCGAAGGCGTCGTACTCCAGGTCGGTGCGCCGGTTGTTCGGGTCGACCTTGGCGGTCGGGTTGCCGTAGGCGGGGTCGGAGTACACGGTGGAGACCCAGCCGTTGGCGGCCGTCGACGTCATGCTGGTCGGCAGCGACCCGGAGGTTGGCGTGTAGGCGGCCGTGGTGACGTTGCCCAGCACGTCCTTCGACGTCAACGTCCGCCCGTACATGTCATAGGTCGCCTCGGCGGCGTTGATGTACGTCGCGGCACCGGCGACGACATCACTGAGCCGCTCCGTCCGGGTGACGTCGCCCTTCGTGACCGTCGAGTTGAAGCTGGTCGCGTTGTCGTACCAGGTCCGCACGTCGGAGATGAGGTCCGTCGCGAGGTTCGGGGTGGTCGCGCAGGAGACCGCGTACTTGCGCTGCTGCGCGACGACGGTGCGCATCTTGCCATTGGGGTCGGTGGCGAAGGTGTTGACCGTGCACCGGTCGTCGTTGGTGGAGGCGGTGTCGTTGGTCTCGTCGACCTTCATGATCCGGCCGAGCGGATCGGCGGTGCCGGTCTCGAAGTCGAACGTGTTGGTCGAGGTCGCCGTCAGCCAGCCCCGGCCGGCGTCGAGCGCGGTCTTCGTCGTCGACGACTTGGTGTTGGTGATGTAGGCCTTGACGGTCACCCCGTTGCGGGTCCGGGTCGCGGTCGGCCCGGACTCCCACGGCTCCGTCAGGGTCTTCGACAGCACCGGGGCGCTGTCCCCGACGCCGTTGTACTGGATGACCTCGCGGGTGAGGCCGCGCCGCCAGTCCTCGTCGTTGATCGCTGCGCCGCCGAAGGTCGGGTCGGCGGGGATGGTGACGGTCCGGGTGCCCGTGGTGAGCGTGTCCCCGTGCATGCCGCGGAAGTAGATGGTGTCGGTCTGCTCCTGGTTGGAGCCTGGGGCGCCGTGCAGCGTCCGGACCTTGGAGTAGCCGCGCCACTGGCCCCACGACTTGTGGTTCGACGACACGATCTCGGAGTCGTCGTAGTGCCAGGCGGGCGCGTCGTAGGAGTAGGTGGTGACCTCGGCGGGCGCGAGGCCGACCGGGTCGCTGACCGCCACGCCGGTGACGACGTACTTGTGGAACCAGTCCCAGGTCGCGGTGCTGCCGCTGTACGGCGTCCACCAGACCGGGTAGCAGCGTTTCGTGTTGGTGTCCGACGCGGCGGGCATGTTGCTGTTCTTGACGCACTCCGGCGGCGAGTACGTGACCGTCGTGACGCCGCCCGCCTCACCGGTGATCGACGAGACGCGGAACCGGATGATCGGGTCCTTGGTGGCCGCGGTGTCGACCCGGTTGCTGAGTGGCACGGAGCCGAAGGTGACGTCCGGGGTCGTGAGGTTCGGCGTCGCGGCCAGGCCTGCCGCGGAGATGCCGCTGAGCCACAGCGTCTTGGCGTGCCCGTCGCCCGGGTCCTTGAACTGGTGGTTCAACGTCCAGCGGCGCACGTCGCGATAGGTGGTGCCGGTGCCGGTCCACACCTTCGTGGTGATCGTGGACAGCATCTTCTGGGTGAAGAAGGCCGGCGTGTAGACATCGGGGCACGACGTGGTCGAGTCGCACTGCTGGTCCCACGGCACGTCCGGCCAGTTCGACGGCGTCGACTTGACGCATGTCGCGCCCTGCGTGACGCAGCGGTCCTGGAGGCCGAACTCGACCCTGGCGGGCGCGGCGCCGACCGTGTAGGTGCTGTCCGTGCCGCTGTCCAGACGGGTGCCGTAGTCGATGTGGTCCAGGTGCCCGGCGCGGACGTACGTGGAGACGGCACTGTTGGTGACGTTGCGCGCGTAGTGGTTCAGCTGCTGCGCGTACCACAGCGACATGCTGTTGCCGTGCGGGTCGACGATGTAGTCGAGGTTCCAGGTGTAGGCCTGGTCGCAGGAGGCGTTGGCGAACGTCGCGTTGTAGCACGGCTCACCGGCGTTGTTGCCGAACACCGGCACCGTGTACACCGACTGCGTCGTCGACTTGCCGCTGGTCCAACCCGGCAGCCGGTTCAGCCCGAAGTGGTACTCCCAGCCATCGGTCGTGGTGACCTTCCAGTACTCACCGTTGCGAGCCCCGTTCGTCGCGCCGGTGAGGCGCTCGACCTTGGTGCCGTCGTCGTTCTTGATCTTCCAGACGTCCGGACTGGTCGACACCTGAATCAGCTCGCCGGCGTGCCCCGGCAGCATCAGTGTGGCGTTGTCGGTGCCCCAGCACAGGTCACCGATGCCGGTCTTGCCGTCGTCGACGCACGCCGGGTAGACGCGGCTCACCGCGCCGGCCGCGTAGTCGAAGCCGTCACCGATCCAGGACGGCTGGTTGTTCGTCGCGGCGGTCTTGCCGTCGAGCGACTGCGCCGAGTAGGTCAGGCCGACCTGCGCGGACGGGCCGCCGAACGCCGTTGGGACCTCGATCGGGTAGGTCCAGCTGAAGTCGCCGGACTGCCCGCCGGCGGACCAGCTGCTGCTGGCCTTCAAGGAGGTCGCCGCGTAGTCACCACCACCGGTCGAGGACTGCGGCGAGCTCGCCAGCGCGACCACCGCACCCGCCGACCCGCCGGCCGCGGCCGCCGACATCGTCGAGGCACCGGCGGCCGTCTTCGCCGGCGGCACGGACGTGAGCGACACCGTCGTCGTCAGCTTGCCGGTCGCCGGGTCGTTCGACGTGGGCAGGGCCGTCGCCTGGCACTGCGGCGCGTCAGGGGTCTCCAGCGCGCATTCCGGCAGCTGTACGAGCCGCAGCCGGTTGGACCAGTCACCACCGACCGCGTCCCGGAACCCGCTGTAGTCCAGCGCGACGCGTACCGCGCCACCGGAGCTCACACCGTCGGTGCGGGTGATCCGGGTGACGACCGAACGGTTGGCCTTCCCCGCTTTCCCGGCGGCCGGGTCGAGGACCTCGACCCGGACCGACGCCGGGCTGGCGCCGGCCGCGGCCAGCGCCGTCCGCTTGCCGCTCTGCGCCGTCGGGCCCACGCTCACCGGCATGCCGGCCACCGGCGCCAGATCCGCCGCGTCGGCCTGGACCATGGGGCCCGGGTCCGACGCGACGGGGAGCCGCACCTCGGCGGTCGCCGCGGCGGGCCACCGCACCTCCTTGACCGACCGCATGTTCTTGTCCGCCGTCGGGTCGACGGTCGCGCCGGTCGGCTGGACATACCGTCCCGGGACGGAAGCGACCGCCTTCGGTTTGGCGATCTTCTTCGGTGGGGCGGTGAATCCTGGTGTCTGGACGCCGATGGTCGCGGCGAGCGCCAGTGGGAGCGCGAGCGTCAGGGTCCGCCGCCAAGCGGGCATGGTGATGCGCATCAATCCAACTCCTCCCGTGCTGGTGGTGGCGGTCAGGCGACGGGCCGCAGCAGCCACTGCTGTGCCGGCTGGCCGTCGCAGGTCCGCTGGGTGATGGGCGTATTCGGGGCCGCGAGCGCGCCCTCAAGGTTGAAGCACTTGCCGGACACCATGGAGGTGAGCCGGACGACTGCGGCCGAGGATGTGCCGGAGACGTACTCGATGGTCCAGTAGTGGGCCGGCTGTGGCCATGTTTCGACTCCGGCGCAAGTGCTGAAGCCCACCGGAACGCCGTCGCCGGTTGCGGGGACGGCGAGACACGACATATCCAGGCCCTGCGCACGGATCGCTACGTACTGCGGGCCAAGCCGCCAGAGGGTGAACTCCTGCGAGCCGGCGGCGCACGGCTGGCCGGTGAAAGGCGGGTCGCCCATCCGCAAGCCGGTGAACGCAGCGCAGGTCTGCGAGGCGGCGTTGATCAGCTGGTATCTGCCGGAGGCGAGGATGACCGACGCGCTGCCGACGGGTCCGATGCCGCCGCTGCTGGCCTCGACGGGTGCGGGCAGGGTCGTGCCGGTCGACGTGGAGATCCACAGCTGTGCCTGGTAGGGGCCGCAGCACCGGTACAGCAGGCCGAGGTCGGTCTTGCCGTCGCCGTTGAAGTCGCCGGGGTAGCCGGTGACCTTGTTCCAGTCCCAGGCGTTGGCACCGGACTGCCATTGGATGGCCGGGGCGGCGATGCCGGTGCCGTCGGTCTTGGCGGGGAACGTCACAACGCCGGTCTGGTCATTGAAGACGTGGCCGGGAACGTAGATGGCGGCGATGTCGGTCTTGCCGTCGCCGGTGAAGTCGCCTGTGACGAACTTGCTGTCGCTCCAGTACCAGGCGTTCGGCCCGGAGTCCCACTGCAGGACCGGCGCGCTGAAGGTGCTGTTGGTCTGTGCCCAGTGCACCCACAGCTTCGTCTGGGCGCTGCCGTAGTCGTAGAACTCTGCGATGTCGGTGCGCCCGTCACCGTTGAAGTCCCCCGAGACGAGCTTGACGCGTGTGGGGTCCGACGCGTTCGCCGCGTACTGGAACCACGCCACCGGCGCGGCGAAGCTGATCGCACCCGGCGTCGACGTCGACAGCAGCACGAAGATGTTCCAGCTGTTGTTTCCCATGTCGTACCCGACGGCGAGGTCGGCCTTGCCGTCGGCGTTGAAGTCGCCGCCGACCGGCTTCATCTTGCCGATCGTCCAGGCCATCGTCAGCGACACCGGCTGGGTCAGCAGCTGATTGGCGTCGGAGCGTTGCACTGCGACGGTCACGTCCGTGCCGGACTGGGCGAACACCGCCGTGTCGGACAGACCGTCGCCGTCGAAGTCGCCCGGGACCGCGAGGCTCTGCCCGTTGGTGAAGATGCCCGCGTTACCCTGCGGCGCGATCGGCGCGTTCAGCCCCGAACCGGTCGCGGTCGCGTCCCACCGCCACAGCGCGCTCTTGCCACCGCCGACGTCGGACAACGCGGTCAGGTCGGCACGCCCGTCACCGGTCGCGTCACCGGCGACCGCCGGTATCGCGGTGCCCGGGTTGGCCCTGAAACGCGCGGAGGTGTTCGTGCCCGAGGTGCCGTCGGCCTTCACCGCCGTCACGACGATGCTGTTGTAGAACACCGCTTGCAGCGGCACCACCGCGGCCGTCACGGTGCTGCCCTGGCTTGCCGGCAGCCAGATCGTGGGCACCGCGTCCATGTCCGCGGCGACGCCGTAGCGGTAACCGACGACCGACCCGGTATCCGCGGCGTTCATGGTCAACGTAACGGTCGTGCTGCGCCCCACGACCGCGGTCGCCGCCGCCGCGGGGACGATGCCGCCGCCGACGCGCAGCGCCAGGTCGGTGCTGGCGATGCCGGGCGGGCTCGGCGCGGCGGTGTCCACCAGCACGTAGCACCACGGACTCCAGCCACCCGCCATGTTGCTGTCGGTGTCGACGCCCCGCACCCGCCACGACACCGCCGCGCCGTTGGTGAACGCGGCCGCCGCGATGGTCGCCTGATGGTTGGAGCCGGACGTCAGCCCGGCCGTCTCGGCCGCCGGCACGTGCTGCGCCGCGACACCGGTGACCTCCCACTCCGCCTTGACCAGGTCACCCTGGGCGGCGTCGGCATCGTTGAGGATCGCGTTGAGCTTCAACCCGTTCGTGGTGTTCACCCGCGTCGCCGTGATCGCCGACACACCGCAGCTGGTAAGCGCGTTGTCGCCGACCTTCAGATCCGCCAGGGCGGGCGCCGCCGGCGCGTGGTCGTACTGGATGTGCAGCACCGCCGTGCTCTGATCGAACCGCTTCCACTGCTGGTTCGTACCTTCACTGACCGCCCGCAACCCCAGGCTCAGATCCGTCCAGCCCTGACCGAGGGCGTACTGCACCATCGACGTCGTGTCGAAACTGACCGTGCCCGCGTTCGCACAGCTAGCCGGGGAACCCACCGCATGGTTGGCCGGCACGGTCGCCGTGTGCCCACCGTCCCACGCCGGCTGGTTGTTCCACGTCGTCGTGGTGGTGAACCCACCGGTCACCCACAGCTTCGCATCCGACCCCGGGTTACACGTCCATGACCACTTCTGCAGGATCTCGAAGTTCGCGCTCTGCACCGTCGCGCCAGCCGCACCGTACGTCTCCATCCGGAAGAACGACCGGACCGTGTAGGGCGTGCTGTTGCACGTGTTGCCGGTGAAGTTGTCACACGTCAGACCCGACCCCGCGTCGCCGTACGTGGCACTGCCGGACATGAACGTCGACTTCCAGAACGCCGAACCCGCCAGGTCCGCCCGCGACGCCACCACCGCCCACGCGTTCCCCGCTTTGTTGCCGGTGAACGTCGGGTCGATGTACACCGGATACCGCGTCGCGGGATCGGTCAGGAAACCCTTGTCAGGAACGATCTTCAGCGTGCTACCGGTCAGGGACTCACCCATCGCCCGGACCCGCGGCGCCGCGCGACCAGCGGTCTGCGACTGCGCCGACCGGATCTCGGTCCGCTCGTTCACCGGCATGTCGGCGGTGTCCCACATCGTCGCCCGAGGCGAGGAGAACACCACGGTGCCGCGCTCGTCCTTCGCGTGCACGCCACCGTCCGCGCCGGTGCCCAGCGTCACCCCGGTCGTCTGCAACCCGAACGACAACTGCGCCAGCGCCGGGTTCGCCGCAGCCTGCGCCGAACGCACCACCAGCACCTCGGAGAACCCCTCCGCCAGCGCCGTCAGCTGCAGATCGACGCCCGGCAGCACCTCGGCATACGTCGCGGTCGCACCGGACACCACCGGCTTCGGCAACGTCCTGCCCGGCCACGTCATCGCGAGCTTCCGACCGCCGTCAGACAGCGTCGCCAGGGGTCCCGTCCCTCCAGGCGAGAACGTCACCGGCAGCAGCGTCGCCGCAGAAACGAGCGTGTCACCCTCGAACCGCAACGTCGTGTCAAGGTCCGTCCATGAGCCATTGGCCCGACGCACCCAACGCGGGCTCGCATGATGCTCGACGGTCGCAGTGCCGTTCTTCCCGATGACCGTCCGCGACGTCGGCGTCCGCCGATCGATCGCCTCGACCGCACCACCACACGCCTTGGCCGACGCCAACGCCGCCGCGACATCGTTACGCGACGCCACACAGGGCACCTGCGCACCAGCGGACCCGACGCCGACGACCTGCAGCACCGACGTCAGCAGACCGGCCACAATCGCCGAAGAAACGATTCTGCGCACACCAAAAGACGACCCGTCGGTCACATCAATCCCCCGTCATCGCTGTAAGACCTCGGCAACCTACGGCAGCACCACACACCCACGCAACGGGCCTCCAACCCACTGCCACGCAGGGAGCACAGACCGTCACGCCCACCGATCCACCAGCACGTCCACTGACCAGCCAAGATCACCTACGGCGACCGGGAATCGAGGAAAAATCTTCACAGAAATTCACTGGCGGTGATCCCGTCAATTCGGGCACGTGAATTCCTCCGGATTCTGTGCGCTGGGATCACGACGCGGGCGGCGCACACGAACGCGGTCCCGGCAGGCAGGCCGGCGGCCCGCATGGCGGGCCCGGCGACCGGCGCCTCGAACTCCTCCCCGGGTACGGAGGTCGCAATGCGCCGACGGCGGGGGCCGGCGGGGTGGGACGGGGCCGGGGTCGACACGGGGTTGCTCGCCTCCCGGGACGGGCAGCCGCGCACGGTGCCGGTGATCCGGGTCGACGACCTGCCGAAGACCCTCGAGGTGGTCCGCGCCAACGGGGGCACGGTCGTGGTCGAGCCGTTCACCCTGCCGGGTCTCGGTCACGGCTGCTACATCACCGATCCGGCCGGTGTGCTGCTCGGCCTGCACGCCTACGATGCGGAGGGCTGAGCCGGCGGCGGTGGATAGGGTGGCGGCATGACGACGATCGAGGCGGGGCTGCGGCGGGTGGCGGAGCTGGCCGGGCGGGAGCACTGGCTGGCCGTGCTGGTGACGATCAGGCCGGACGGTGAGCCGTCGACGTCGGTCGTCAACGCCGGCGTCCTGCCGCACCCGGCCACCGGTGAGCCGGTCGTCGCGCTGGTTTCCCGTGGTGACACGGCCAAGCTTCGGAACCTGGCCGGTCACCCGCGGGCGACGCTCGTCTTCCGTGCCGGCTGGGAGTGGATCTCGGTGGCCGGGACGGCCGAGGTCGTCGGGCCCGAGGCCGGCGCCGAGCCGCTCAGGCTGTTGCTGCGCGACGTGTACCACGCCGCCGGCGGCGTCCACCCCGACCTCGACGAGTACGACCGGGCGATGCTGGAGGACCGGCGCGTCGCCGTCCTGGTCCGCCCCGAACGGTTCGCCACCAACCCCTGACGGGCGGCGGCCCCGGCGCAGGCCAGGACCGCCGCTGGGCTGCGATCAGGTCATCGTCATGTACAGCCGTTCGCCGGCGCGCTCGTAGCCGACGCGGGTGTAGACGCGCCAGGAGTCCTCGCCGGAGGCCTCGAGCCAGGCGAGGTCCACCCCGGACGCGAAGAGGCGGGCCGTCACGTCGGCGGTGATGGCACCGGCGAGGCCGCGGCGGCGGTGTGGCGTACACACGGCGATCCCGGCGACCTCGCTCACCCCGTCGGCGGGTGGGACCGCCTGGCCGCCGCCCGCGCACTCGTCGCCGGTGACGGCCATGACGGCGACGCCACCGGCGGCCTGCAGGCGGCGGACCCGGGCCACGTCCGCCGGGGACGCGACGGGCTCCGCGCCGAAGGCGGCGTTCTGCGCGCCGATCAGCGCCGCGAGCAGCTCGTCGGTGTCCGGCGTCCGCAGCTGGTACGGGTCGGGCACGGCAGGCGTCCGCAGCGTCGACGGGCGGCAGCACAGGTACGTGTGCCGCGCCTCGACCACGAAACCGGCGTCGCGCAGCAGCCCTTCCAGTGACGGGGCGCAGCCGGTGACGTACTCCAACCGGGGCGTGCGGTCGGCGGCCCGGAACGCCGCGACCAGGTCGGCGACGTCGCCGGCGGTGATCGGGGCGTCAGGGCGCGGGGTGGCGTAGTTGATGCTGGGGCTCGCCGTCGTCGGGTCGACCCCGATCACGAACGGCCCGACCCACACGGGTGCGGGGCGGTTGGAGAGGTTGACGACGACGGACTGCTGGATGCGGGCATCCAAGGACACGGTGATACCTCAAGACGTGAGAAGACCAACGATGGGCGAACAAGACATGGGGCCGCCCAACGCACGCGTCGTCACATCGACGCTCAGGCGGCCGCTCGGCCTACCCGGATCACAGGCTTCAGTCCCTCATGCACCAATGTCCACACCGTCTGCGTGGCCGGCTGCCACGTTCCCCCATCCCGGGGCCCGCTGTCAAGCGACGTCGTACAGCAGGTGGGTGACGCGGTCGCCCTGCACGATGCGGGACGGGTTGCCGAGGGTGATGGGGTCGCCGGTGCCGGCGCCGCCGAAGAACGGGCGGCCCGAGCCGAACACGACCGGCACCACGTGCAGCACGATCTGGTCGATCAGGCCGAGGCGCAGCGCCTGCCCGCCGATCTGCCCGGCCGCGACGTCGACGATCCGGTCGGGGCCGGCCAGCTCCTGGGCCTGCTCGATCGCGGCCGCGACGCCGCCGGTCACGAACGTGAACGGTGCGGTGTCCGCGTGCTTCCAGCCGGCCGGTGGCGTGTGGGTGACGACGAAGACGTGCTCGCCGGCCGGTGGGACGCCGCCCCACCCGTCCGTCAGGTCGAACAGGCGCCGTCCGATCACGACCGCGCCGATGTTCGGGTACACGGACTGGACGAAGTACTTCGACGCCAGGGTGGTGCGGCACGGCTCGTCCTGCCGCGGCGACCACCGCCACTCGGCGTCGCCGTTGCCGAACCAGTCGAACAGCGGCCCGACGGTGTCGTCGTCGCGGGCGATGAACCCGTCCAGCGACACCACCGCGCCCATCTTCACGCGTCCCATGCCTGCACCCCTTCTGCCGGGTCGTCACTGACGTTATCGTCACCTGACAGAAAACGCTGGGCGGCTCGCACGTACTCGGGCACGCCGTACGCGATGTCCTCCAGCGCCGCGCACCGGGCGAAGAACACGACCCGCTCGCCGAACGCGGGGTCGGTGGGGCCGCCATAGGCGTCCAGCACCGCGGCGAGGAAGCCGGCGCCGAAGTCGCGGTAGAGCCGGGCGAAGTCCAGCGCCGGATCGGTGACGGCCGCGTCGGTCCAGTCGATGACCCCGGTGACCGTGCCGTCCCGCTCCAGGATGTGCTCGGCGCCCAGGTCGGCGTGCGCCAGGACCCTGCGGGGCGCCGGCGCCGGGACCTCCGCGTGCAGCCGGTCCAGCAGCTCGGGCGGGCCGTCGAGGTCCTCGAGCCACTCGGCCGGGTCGGCGTCCTCGACCGGCACCAGGCCGTGCACCTCGGCCGGCTCGATCGCGTGCAGCTCCCGGAGGAACCGGCCCATCGGTCCAGCCAGCGCGGCGGGCGCCGGACGGCCCAGCAGTGGGCGGCCGGGCAGCAGCGGATAGGCCAGCACACCCGTCTCCGCGTCGGCGAACCGCACCGCCGGCACAGGCAGCGACACCCGTCCGGCCAGCGCGTCGAGCAGCGCCGCCTCACGTCGTACCGTGGCAGCCTCCGCAACCCGGAGGACCAGGCCGCCGGCGAGGAACGCCGTGTTGTCCAGACCCCTGCCGAGCTCGGTGACCGCGACGTCCGCCAGCTCGGGAACGTGTGCCCGCAGGGCTCGCAGAGCGCGCTCTCGCATACCGGGCTCCAATCGGGTCGGCCGGGTTGGTTAATCTTGGACAGTGTCCCGTGCCGCAGCTCTCGCGATCGCGGTGGTCCTGATGCTGGGCGGGTGCTCCGCGCAGGCGCTGCCCGCACCGGCGCCCGCGCCGTCCGACGACCCGTTGGCGGTGGTCGAGGAGCGCACGGCGCTGCTGTCCCGCGACGGCCCCTACCGGGACCCGGACCAGGCCGAGCGGGCACAGGGGCGGGCCGCCGCGCGGCTGCTGCTGGCGGGTTCCGACGACATCACCGACCTCGACGGTGCGTTCGGCCGGCTGGGGTACGACTCCTCCCACAGCGTCGACGCCGCGACCGGACGCCGCTACAGCATGTTCTCCATGAGCGTGACCTACGGGCCGGCCTGGGGTCTCGTCCTCGCCGACCGGTCCGCGCCGCTGCGCTACGTCATCGAGGTGCCGCACCCCGGCTTCGACACCAACACCGACAAGCTCGGCGTCGCCCTCTACCGCCTGGTCCCCGGCAGCGTCCTGCTCATGGCCGGCGCCCACCGCATGGCCGGCAACGGCGCCGCGGACGTCGCCCACAACGACATGTCGATGTTCCACGTCCTGGCGACGGAGCTGGCCCGCGGCGGCCTGAGCCAGGTCCAGCTGCACGGCTTCGCCGACAAGAACCTTCCCGACGCGCAGGCCGTCGTGTCGACCGGCGCGGGCCGCGTCTCCCCCCTCGCCCGCGACGTGGCCTCCAGCCTTCAGGAGGCGGGCGTCATCGTCTGCCGCGCCTGGGCCGCCACCTGCGGCCGGCTCGAAGGCACCACCAACGTCCAGGGCAAGGCCGCCGACGACATCGGCGCGCAGTTCCTGCACATCGAGCTCGGCTGGGTCATCCGCGGCAACCCTGAACGCCTCGACGCCGTCGCCCACGCCATCGCCAGGCGCCTGCCCCCGGGCTGACCCGGCTGACTTCCTGGGTGCCCTGCCGTTCCGCCGGATCGGGCGGACCTGGCACCGCCACGCAGCCGTTCAGCCGGGTCCGCGGCTCGATCCGGTGGCTCGGGCCGGCACGTTCAGCGCCCGGCGCAGGCCACCGTCCAATCACTCGGACCCCTGTCCGGGTCTGGACGGCACCGGTCGCCCATCCGAATGACTGTCGTCAATGCCCGACCGCTGCGGCCTCCGCCTGTTCGTCGGTGGTCCGGCGGCCGCGGCCGGCGATACGGTCCGCTGCGACGCTCGACGTAAGGAGACGCAGCGCATGACCTCGACGGCGACGAACACCCGCGCTTCTCGACTCGAGCATGACGTCCGCGCGGACCACGACGGCAGGAGCGTGGCCCGGATCGCCTGGACCCTCGCCGCGTCGTTCGCGGCCGTGGCGGCGCTGTTGGGCTCCGACGGCCTGCTGCTGACCGACCGCCCGACGGCGACACCCCCGCTGCTGGGGGCCGCGTTCTTCGTCCTGGCCGCGGTGATCACGCCCGTCACGATCTTCGCGATGCGACGCTCCCGCCTCCGCCGGGAGCGCAAGAGCCAGGCCGAGTTCGACCGCCTCGACGCCGCGACCGACGAGATCGACGACCACGCGCTGGGCAAGCTGGTGTCGTTCAACTTCCGTCTCATGGACCGGTTCATCAACGTCGCGCTCGGCCAGGCCCGCATGTCCTACATCTTCTGCGCGGTGGCCGCGTCCGCGTCGCTGTTCGTGCTGCTCGCCGGCACCAGCGCGATCCTGGCCTCGGCCAGCACCGACGTCCGGGTGACTGTCGGCGTCCTGACCGCCGCGGGTGTCACCTTGGGCAGCTTCCTGTGCGCCACGTTCATGCGGTCGTTCGCCATGACGTCCAGGCAGATGAGCTACTACTACGGCCAGCCGCTGGTGCACTGCTACCTCCTGCACGCCGAGTGGCTGGCCGAACGGGCCGTGGAGGGCCTCGACAAGGCGAGCGCCGCGCGCATCCAGGAGCACCTGATCCACGCCACCCTCGGCGCGAGCAAGAACGCGCAGATGCACCTCCTGGACCTGCAGTTCCACGGCCCGAAGCGCCGCCCGGACGAGCAGGACCAGGCCGCCGACCAGGCCTAGCGACCGCGACCCGTCGGGGATACGGTCCTGCGGTGAGCTTCCGGCTGGCGGCGTACGCCGTGTGCCTCGAGCGTGACCGGCTCCTGCTGGCCCGTTACGTCTCCCCCGCGACGGGCGCGACGCTGTGGACGCTCCCTGGCGGCAGGGTGGAGCACGCCGAGGACCCGTTCGAAACGGTGATCCGGGAGCTGGCCGAGGAGACCGGCTGCGACGGCGTGGTCGAGCGCCTGCTGGGTGTGGATTCGAGGGTGGTCCCGGCCGCCGAGGCACGGCTGGGGACCGAGCACCACAACGTCGGCGTCTTCTATCAGGTCCGCATCACCGGTGGTGCGCTCCGGCCCGGGCCGAACGGCGAGACCGCCGAGTCGGTCTGGCATCCGGTGCCCGACGTCGCCGGGCTGTGCCGGTCGTCCCTGGTCGACGTCGGGCTCGCCCTGGCGCAGACTCTTCCCGCGACCGGGCACGTCGCCGCGGTCACCGTCGGCGGCCTGATCCGGCACTGAGCCCGGCGCACGCTCAGGCGTTCATGCCGCCCTTGTACTGGCGCTCGTTCCGCGTTTGTACTGCGCGTGGTCCGCGCGCTCCGGACCGCGCCCGCGCAACGGTCGGGCACGGGCCGGGGACACAGGCGGCGGGCGGTGCGGAGGCCGGCAGGGTCAGAGGCGGCGGGCGGTGCGGAGGCCGGCGGCGAAGTGGCCGGTGCCGTCCAGGGTGGCCTCGCCGCCGGAGTCGCCCATGGTGGGGCCGTTGGCGCCGACGCGGCTGGAGATGAACCGGTAGTGGCCGCGGTCGTCGATGCCGACGTAGATGCCGGAGTGCTCGATGTGGGTCGGCCGGTCGGCGCCGTCCGCGTCGATCTCGGGTGAGCCGTAGAAGAAGACCAGGTCGCCGGGGAGCAGGCGGTCCAGCTGCTGCGGGCGCTTGCCGGTGTTGGGGATGACGACGGTGCCGGGGCCGACGTCGGCGATGGCGTAGGCGCGGCGCGGCAGCCCCGGGCCCTGCGTGTTGGTGCCGCGCAGCGGGAAGCCCATACGGTAGCCGTACACCATGCGGATGAAACCGGAGCAGTCGAGGCTGTGCAGGCGGTCCGGCGACGGCTTCTCCTTGACCCCGTCTGGGAAGTCCCAGGGGACGCCGAGGTAGTCGTAGAAGTCGGAGTTCTCGGCGCGGCCGTCGCGGTCGCTGCTCGACAGCGGCCCGAAGGCGGCGTCGCCGGCGATCTGCAGGCCGTTGTCGCCCTTCCGCGGGGCGGCGCCGTAGGTGTACTGCATGGCGGTGGCGAGCACGTCGGGATTCGGATCCGCGAGCGCGGTGGCGAGCCAGCCGGCGAACCAGGACTGCTGCTCGGCGCCGGCCTGCCACGGCTGGGGCGCCACCCGGACGTAGACGTCGTGGGTGATCTTCGCGTTGGTGAAGCGTGGCTCGGTGAACGTCCTCGCCTTGCCGGTCAGATGGGCGGTGCGGGCGCCGTCGGTGAGGACCGCGACGCGCGCGCCGTCGGGGCGCAGGACCTCGGTGCCGGGCGGGTCGGTCAGCCGCCGATACGTGTACCCCGACGACGACACGGTGGTGGCGCCCGCCGTGCCGAGGCTGATCTCGACGGGGTCGGGCTGGGCGAGGCGGATGGCGCTGTAGCCGATGGCCGTGAGGCCGACGACGAGCAGCAGCGCGGCCGTGACGAACGTCGTCGCGCTGCGCAGCGTGAGCGCAGTCGTGTTCACGCCGTCACCTCCGCTGCGCTCCGGCGCCGGCCTGAACCAAACCTGCGCCCATGATGAGCAGCCCTCCGCTGCGCTCCGGCCTGCTCATGCCGTCACCTCCGCTGCGCCCATGACGAGCAGCCCTCCGCTGCGCTCCGGCCTGCTCATGCCGTCACCACCACTGCGCTCCGGGCCGCTCATGTGACCGGCACGAGCCCGGCGACGATGCCGCTGAAGGTCACGCCGAACGTGATCCCGGTGACGATCGTCGTGGCGAGGACGGTCGCCGGCGGCGGCTGGCGCACCAGCTGGTAGGCGATGAGACCCGGGGCGACGAAGCCGAGCGTCTGGTGGGCGAACAGCAACGGCAGGTCCCGCTGCACGATGACGAACAGCGTCAGTTGCAGCAGCACGCTGAGCAGCAGGATGGCGGCGAAGAGCCGCTTGCCGTACAGGATGACGACCTTCTGCAGGAGCTTGGTGAGGTAGTAGGTGACAACGGTCATCACCACCACGATCGCGGCCTGCAGCGGATCCTCGATGAGCGCGAGCGCGATCCAGCCGGGCGTGATCATGCCGCCGGGCGACAGGTTGGTCGTCAGGTAACACAGCAGCGCGAACACCAGCCCGATCCCCAGGCAGGCGGTGGCGAGTTGAGCGCTGAGCTCCCCTCCGAAGATCATCGGCCGGTCCTTCTCTGAGCCGGGACGCGGGTCCCCACGGTCATGTTGGTGCGCAGCATCGGCGGCAGCGGGGCGTGCAGCTCGTCGGGTGCCCAGCTGGGCAGCCCGGCCAGCTCGTGCAGGAGCACCTCGCCCTGGCCGTGGATGTTGCCGACGGCGACGATCGAGGAGTCGAAGTCGGTGGCGGCGACGACCCCGTCGAGCAGCCGGTCGGGGTCGAGCCTCCCGCCGAGGTCCACGACCCGGTCCTGGAGGTCGGCCGGGATCGTCGAGCGGGCGCTGCGGGTCGGCTCGCCGATGATCACGATCCGGTCGGGCCGGACGTCGCCGCAGAGCGCGCCCATCTGGCCGTTGCGCTCGACCCGGTCCGGCCGGCAGTTGATGACCATGGTCATCGGCCGGGAGATGAGGTGCTGCCGCTCCAGCTGCTGGATGTTCATCAGCGTCGACTCGGGGTCGTTGGCGGCGAACACGTTGGCGAAGCGGATCAGCTTGTCGCCGGCGGTGACCCGCACGACCGACAGCACGCCGGGGTCCGGCGGCGCGTCGATCATGCCGGCGAGGGCGCTGCGCCGGTCCACGCCGAGCAGCCCGGCGACGGCGATCGCGATGGCCACGTTCTCCTTGAACGTGATCCAGCCGAAGTCGGCCATCTCCCGGTCGGTCACCGAGTCGGGGTCGACGGCGATGAGCCGGCAGTTGCGCTTGTCGGCCTCCTGCTGCAGGATCGCGAGCCGGTCGCGCTCGGCGGTGACGCACACGCCGCCGACGGGCATCGACTTGCTCAGCGACCGGGCGACGTCGTCGAGGGTCGGCCCCATCTCGGCCAGGTGGTCCTCGCGCACGTTGCACAGCACGCCGATGGTGGAGCGGATGAGCTTGCTCTGGTTGATCTCCTGCAGGGCCGGCATCACGGCCATGCACTCGATGACCAGGGCGTCCGGGTGGTAGGCGGCGGCCCGCCGCACGATGCCGATCTGCTCCACGACGTTGGCGATGCCGAACTTGCGGTGGACCGGCTCCTCGCTGGCGTCGGGGAAGATGAACCGGGCGGCGGTGCCGGTGGTCTTGGCCACGACGAGCAGCCCGCCGCCGCGCAGCGCACCGGCGCAGAGCCGGGTGATCGAGCTCTTGCCGCGGATGCCGTTGACGAGCACCCGGTGCGGGATCCTGCGCAGGTTGCGGTCGTGGTTGCGCTGCTCGACGATCCCGGCGACGAGCAGCGCGACGCAGCACAGGGCGTAGACGACGTAGAGATACAGCACGCTCAGACCTTCGCGGTCCGGCCGGCGCCGCGCTGGCTGGGGAAGCGCGGGTGGACTGCGGTGAAGTCGTCCTCGGAGCCGCGCAGCCGGATCGCGCCGCCGAAGCGGGCGGAGCCGGTGTGCCGGACCTGGCGGCAGATCTCCAGGCACATCGCGATCGCGCCGACGTCGTCGTGCCGCTGCGGCGGGATCGGCTCGTCGAACTCGCCGGTGCGGATGCGGTCCGCGGTCACGGCGAGGCGGCGCAGCGGGCGCACGAAGATGAAGTACTGCCACACGAACGCGAGCGCGACGATGCCGGTGACGGCGCCGGCCATCAGCAGCGTCCACCGGTTCATGATCACTTGCGGCAGCTGGAGCGAGACGGGGTTGCGCTCGATCACGACGACCCATTCCAGGTGTACGACTGACGGCGGGCTGGTCAGCGCGGTGGCGACCTGCAGCGACGGCTGCCCGCCGGCGCTGCGCTGGCCGCGGACGGTGCCGCCGGCCATGGCCTCGATCGCGACGGCGCGGGCCGCGTCGCCCTCCAGCGGCTGCATCGCCCGGTAGCCCGACGAGTCCAGGATCGTGCGCAGCTGCGAGTCGACGACCCGCGCCCGCCCGTCGACCCGGCGCATCACGCCGAGCAGGTAGTCGATGTCGAACTCGCCGACGACCCCATAGCCGTCGTCCTTGGCGATGCGGAACGCGTAGATGACCGGCAACCGGCTGACCGACCGGTCGATGCGGATCCCGGCCTCCCCGGGCAGCGGCTGCGGGGTGCGCAGCGACTCCCGGCCCGCCGAGCTGACCACGGCGCCGTTGCGGTCCACCAGGTACATGCCGCGGAACCGGTACTCGTCGGCCAGCCCCTGCTTGAGGATCGGCCCGAACTTGCCGGGCTCGGTGCGCGCGTTGGCGAGGCTGATCCGCGACACGGTCTGCAGGCCGCTGTCCAGCGCGTTGCCGAACACGCCGCTGACCGCCTCGGCGCGGCTCTCCTCGTCGAAGAACAGCTGGTCGGGCACCGGCGGCCGGGGCGCCTGCAAGGCGGTGGCCGTCGCGGCGGCCGGCCACGCCAGGGCGACCAGGGCGGCGACCGCGAGGCCCTGCACGGTGCTCAGCCGCCACCGCGCGCCGCGCAGCCCGCCGCCGCTGAACACCGCGAGGGCCTGCGCGATCCGGAACGTCTCCCTGGTGCGCAGCGGCTGCCGGACAGGTGTCACCGCGCCGCACGCGTCGGACTTGGCCTGCCGCAGCAGCGCCTGGATCGGCGCGGGCAGGAACGCGCGCATGAGCAGGAATGCCAGCAGTGACACGCCGAGCAGCGACAGCCCGAGGAGCAGCCCATAGCCGACGGAGGTGCCGCGGCTGACCGGCGCCACGACGACGGACGCCACGACGACGCCGGTGTCGCCGATCGCGGCGGAGGAGACGACCAGCTGCCGGTCGGGCCACTCTGTGACCTTGATCGCACGGCTGCGGCTGCCCGGCGCCCCGGCCAGGCCCTCGAAGAGCTTCGGCAGGTGCGTCTCGCCGACGGCGCTGACGCCCTGGATGAGGGCCGGCCGGCCGTCGGGGGTGATGATGAAGACGCCGTGCTGGGCGCCCGGGTTGAGCCGCAGGTTGCGCATCAGCAGCGGATAGAGCACGGCGACGCTGCGCTGGGCGTCGAGCGCGGCGATGCGGACGAGGGCCGGCCCGTCGGTGGTGGAGACCGCGACGGTGGCGTCGGCGGGCAGCGGCGTCGGCAGCTGGTCGAGCGGGACCGGCGTGCCGGACGCGGCCTGTGACTGGCGGGTCGCGGTCTGTAGGAGGGCGGCGCCGGTCCAGGTCTCCCGGTTGCCGATGAGCTTCGCCAGCACGTCGGCGTCGGTGGGCAGCGGTGGCTTGCGCACGTCGGCGAGGACCCGGTCCAGGTCGTCCGCGGCCCGGGCGGAGCCGACGCTCATGCCGCGGGCGACGGTCGCGACCAGCTCGCGCTGCGAGTCGTGCACGGCCTTCGGCACGCCGCTGCGGTCGTAGACGGCGAAGCCGAGCACGGCGGCCGCGGCGACGATCATCGTCACGCACAGGTAGACCAGTGATGGCGCACTGGAGCCGGCCGGGAACGCCGCCGCGGGCAGCTGCTGCTCAAGAGCCCGCCGGCGCCATGCGATGAGCTGGGCGGGAGGCGCGTCCGCCGCGGGCGGGGCATCGTCATACACGGATATATCGCCCCCCTTCCCTGCGTTTGCGACTCTCTCGCCCGAATCGCCGGTGACTATAACCCAGGGCTACGACACTCCGTCACGTTGATCAACTGGTTCGGGGCGCGGGCGCCGTGCCGCGGACGATCAGACCGGCCTCGTCCGCCCCGCGGGTCAGCAGATGCCCCTGGATCCGCTCGACGGCGGCCTCGTAGATCCGGCGGCGGGCGGCCGGAAGGCCCGGGTCGGCCAACGCCCGTTCCAGGTCGATCACCCGAATGTCCGGGTTCAGGTCGACGAACGTCGGGATCGCCTCGACCGCGGCGACCGTCCATCGCTTCGCCTCGCTCGAAGGAGTGAACGTGACACGGACCATCACGCCCTCCCTGTTGTCGTTGATCGGCTCCTCGTGGCGGGCGATCTGGTTGCCCATGCCGTACACGATCCATTTGCCGGAAATGCGCTCGACCGGCTGCACCACGTGCGCGTGGTGGCCGAACACGACGTCGACGTTGCGCAGCGCGGCGACCGCCCGGGCCCAGGTCTGCTGGTCGACGTCGGGCTCGTGCACGTATTCGGTGCCCCAGTGCAGGCTGACCACGACGATCTCGGCGCCGGCGGTGCGGGCCGCGGCGGCGTCCGCCTCGATCTTCTTCGGATCGATGAGGTTCGCGACCCACTCCTGCCCGGCCGGCCGGTTCAGGCCGTTGAAGTACTTCGCGTAGCTCAGGTGAGCGATCTTGACGCCCTTGACGGTGTACAGCTGGGGCCGCTTCGCCTCGTCCGCGCTGCGGGCGGTGCCGGCGTGCCCGAGCTGCGCCTGGTCGAACGCGTCGAGGGTGCGTTTGACGCCGTCGAAGCCCTGGTCGATGCTGTGGTTCGAGCCGGTCGAGCAGCCCTCGTAGCCGACGGCCTTGATCGCCCGCACCACCTCCTGCGGCACGCTGAAGCGCGGGAAGCCCGTGTAGGGCCCGCCCGGCGGCGCGACCGGCGTCTCCATGTGGCACAGGGCCAGGTCGGACGCCTCGATGGAGTCCTTGACCCCGGCGAGCATCGGCGCGTAGTCCATCGTGCCGCCGCCGTCCTGCTTCGCCTGGTTCCACAGGTCGGGATGCAGCAGGATGTCACCGGCGCCGATCACCGACACGGACCGTCCCGCGACCGCTACGGGCGAGCCGAGCGGCCGGGGCGTCCCGGTCTCCGGCTCGGTTTCCGGCGCCCACGGGCCGATCCGGTAGACAGCGAAGACCGCGGCCGCCACGACGATGACGGTGCCGAGCATGCCCCACTTCGGCCGGAGTGATCGCGTCTTCTGCACCGCGCAAGGCTAAACACCCCCGTGTCGGCGGCCGGGCGGTGGGGTCGGCAGCCGCCGCGCCCTCACAGGAGTGACGTCGCCGGCACGAAGGTGTAGCCCAGCTGCTGGATGCCGTCGACGAGCTCCGGCAGGTACTGCAGGCCGAGGAACGGGTGGTAGAAGAAGCTCGCCACGTTGTCGCGGACGACGAGCTGGCGGCGCGCGGAGGCGATCAGGTCCGCGGCGAGCCGCACGCCGTGCTGGTTGAACCGCTGGGTGGCGACGTTGCCGAGCGTCTCGGGGATGACCGGCGTCCCGTAGGCGTCCTGCACCGGGTACGGGAAGTACTGGCTGACCGACCGGCTGCCGGCCGGCGTGCCGGACAGGACGCCGGAGAAGTACAGGACCTGCTCGTAGCGGGCCCGGATGCCCGGCGCCGAGGCGATCGCCCGGTAGTCGGCGGCGCTCGCCGTGTAGTGCGGGAACTCCCAGATGTCCGGCACCGGCAGGCCCGCGGCGGTCCACTCCTGGCGGGCCGCGGTGAGCCGGCCGAGCGCCCACTCCGGCGAGTCGTCCTGGACGGGGCCGTCCAGCTGGACCACGCCGGCGTCGTCGACGTGGGCGCGGTAGAACTCGTAGTCCTCGGCGCTGACGCCGTACGGGTTGCGGACCCCGGCGAGGCCGTGCGTGTAGCCGTGCATGATGAGCGTGCCGCCGTGCTCGCTCATGTACCGCAGCGCGTCGACGACCGCGGGCGTGCCGCTCAGCGTCCGGTGTACGGGCACGCCGCCGGAGTACACGCCGGCCCAGTCGTCGTACACCGTGAACACCGCCACCGCGAACGGGATCTTGCGGGCCGACAGGAAGTCGGCGATGGCCCGCAGCTGCGCCGGGTCGGAGTGCGGGCCGACGTCCTCGATGCGCACCAGCGCCCGGTGCCGGTCCGGCGCCTGCGGGTCGAGCAGCGCGTACAGCAGGTCGGCGAGGACCAGGTACCGGTCGTCGAACGTCACGTAGGTCAGCGGTACTTCCGTCAGGTACGTGAGCGCGCCGACCCGTACCGCGTAGGGGGCTTCCGTACCGTCCGGCAGGACGGCGCCGGCGAGCGTCGTCGCCTTGGCGTCCGGTGCTACGCCGATGCGGACCATGGCGCCGGCGGCGGGGTTGCGGGTGAGCTCCGTCCCGCGGTACCGGACGGCCGACACGGCGGTCTCGTCGATGGTCGCCGAGTTGAGACCCGTGCCCCCGTACTTGCCGATGAGCTGCCAGATGTTCGCGCCCATCCACAGTACGGGCGCGCCGCCGGCGACGTCGGCGAGGAACGCGTCGGGCAGCGGCTCGTCGTACGTCGACCCGACGTAGATCGTCAGCCGGTGCCGTGCCGCGCTGCCCTTCGCGTACCTGGTGACCGGCGCCGCCTCCCACTTCCCGAAATGGGACGCGAGGTTGCCGGCCTGGACGGCGTACAGCTCGCCGAGGTCACCGTAGGACCCGGTCGTGTCGTACAGGACGAGCACACCGGACGGTGGCGGCCCTGACGGTGTCCCGGCCGGCGGCTTCGGCTCGGCGCCGCACCCGGCGAGCAGCACGCTCGACACGACGATCGCGACCACCGTGCCCCGCAAGCCCACCGTCCTGACGGTAGTGGCCCGCCCCGCGCCCCCGCGCCGATTCGCCCGGATCCCGGGAGATCGCGGGGCTCACGACAGCGGCGGGCGCACCCGGAACGCGCTGTCGGCGCGGAACGCGGCGCTGCCGTCCGCCTGGTCGACCCACAGCTCGTAACCCTGCCGGTGCACGAAGTGGCCGCGGTAGTTGGCGGACTCCAGGAACACCTCGCCGGCGTCGGTGACGGTCGCGCAGAACGTGGCGTCGCCGCGGAACACGAAGCTGCCCTCGTCGCGGCTCAGCCGGAGCCGCCACGACTGGTGGCGCAGGTACTGCCCGTTCGCCGACCGGAATGAGAAGCACGCCGCGTCGGACAGGCCGGGCACGGCTTCGAACGTCGCCGGGCCGGTCGCGGTGACGAGGGTGCCCAGCTGGCCGGTCGTGCCGAGGTACCGCCCGGGGACGGCGCCGGACTCCAGGGACACCGCTCCGAGGCGCAGCGCGGCGGGCGGCGCGGATTCCGGCGGGGGTGTCCGGGACGGCGCGGCCACCGCCGGGGGCGGGGTGTCGGCGCGGCCGGGCCAGGCCACCGTGGCGACGGCGGCGCCGGCCAGGACCGTGACGGCGGCCGCGACCTTCGCGACCGGGACGCCCGCCAGCCACCCGGCCGCGGCGGGCGCCCCGGCCACGACGGCGGACGGCGTGGCGCCAACCGCCCCTGGGCCGAGAAGGGCGCCCGTACCTACGGCAGGAGCGGCGCCCGTACCCGTACCGGGAGCGGCGCCCGTACCCGCACCCGGAGCGGCGCCCGTACCGGCGGCAGGAATGGCGATGTCGCCCGTACCCGGCGGTACGGGCGAACAGGCGGCGGACGTGGCGGTCGACGCGGTGGTGGGCAGGCCGTGGGCGGCGAGCGCGGCGGCGAGGGTCACCGGCACGGGCAGCAGCGCGAGCCCGGTCAGCAGCCGCTCGGTGTCCACAAGGTCCTCGGCGGCGCCCGCGCACGTGGCGCAGGACCGGGTGTGCCGGCCGATCCGCTTGCGCCACAGCGGGCCCGGGATGCCATCCCAGTCGGCGACCAGGGTGCTCAGCCAGGGGCACCGCGGCCGGGCTTCGAGCGCGGCGACCAGCGCGCGGGCCTGCTCCAGGCGCCGGCGCAGGCGCTGCACCCGCACCGCGGCGTGCGCGACGCTCACACCGAGCGCGGCGGCGAGCTCGGCGCGGCTCAGCTCCTCGCCGACCTCCAGCCACCAGAGCGACCACAGCAGCCGGTCGTCGGGGTCGAGCCACGCCACCGCCTGCCCCGCCTGCCGGCGCTGCGCCGCCAGGTCCAGCCGCAGCACGGTGAGGTCCTCGAAGTCCCCGGCGTCTGGCGCGCCGGCGACGTCGTCCAGCGCAGCCCGCCGCCCGGCGGCGACCCGGTCCCCGTGCAGGAACGTGGCGGCCTGCCGCACGGCGATCGCCGCGATCCACGCCCGGAAGCTCTCCGGCTCCCGCACCGACGGCAGCTGCCGCAGCGCCCGCACCATCGTGTCCTGCACGACGTCGTCCACGGCGGCCGGATGCCCGGCGAGCGCCCGCCGCACGATCGAGTACACCAGCGGCAGATGGCTGGCGACGAGCCCGTCGAGCGCCCGGTCGTCACCGCCCTGAGCCGCGACGACCAGCGCCGCCCTCCTCCTGCCCGCCCTGCCCATCCGCCTCACCGATGCCCGTCCAGTCAGGCGACCAGCATGCCAGCGCCACCCCGCCCACGCCACGGCCCCACGCCACGGCCCCACGCCACGGCCCCACGCCACGGGCCCACGCCGCAGCCGCACGCCACAGCCGCACGCCGCACGCCACAGCCGCACGCCGCACGCCACAGCCCTTGCCCGCCCCGGTGCCGCCGGGTCGCCGAGTCGCCGGGTCGTCGGGCCCGGGCTCAGGCGAGGTCGGCCGAGGCGCCGAGAGGGATGCGGGCGTACGCGGTGCCCGCGGTCTCGTCGAGCCACTCGTCGAACTGGGACTGGCCGATCTCGCTGAGGTTCACGTCGTGGATCGGGAACGCGCGGGCCGGGCGGACCTCGCGGGCGAACGTGATGACCTCGCCGAGCTTGACCCACGGCCCGGACGCGGGCACGAGCAGGGTGTCGACCGGCTCGGCGGGCACGAACAGCGAGTCGCCGGGGTGGTAGACGCCGTCGACGATGTACCCGACGTTGGCGCAGCCGGGCAGCCCGTCGATGATCTCGGCGTGCCGGCCGCCGACGACGCGGACGGCGAAGCCCGCCGCGGTGAACGAGTCGCCGACCTCCACGGGGACCGCCCCGAGCGACGGTGCGAGCGCCGGATGGGTGTAGACGGTGGCGTCCGGGTGGGCGGCGAGGGCGGCCGCGTCCACATGGTCGGCGTGCTCGTGCGTGACGAGCACGGCCGTCGCGCCGGACAGGCACGCCGGATCGGAGTAGACGCCGGGGTCGATCACCAGGACCTGGTCGCCGGACTCGAGGCGGACGCAGGCGTGGCCGTACTTGGTGAGCCGCATCAGCGCAATCTACCGACGTGCGCCGGCCTGGCCGTGGCGGGTCAGCGCCTGGCCGCCGCCTCGCGGCGGATCCACCGCAGGAGCCCGGGGTTCGACTCGGTGGTGACGACGCTGACCGCGGTGCGCAGGAACCGGTCGTCGTCGAGCAGCGCGAGCATGCTCGCGGCCAGGTCCTCGCGGGCGGTGTACATGCCGTCGGCGAACCCCTCGACCATCGTGTACGCCGTGGGCGCCGGCAGGTGGAACAGGCCGCTGGGCCGCACGGCCGTCCAGTCGACGTCGCTGGCGCGCAGCAGCTCCTCCATCCGCCGCATGTCGTCGTACAGCGTCCTGCCGAGGACCCGCGTCACGTACGGCAGCATGACCCGGTTGAACAGGAACCCGCCGCCGGAGTACGGGCGCGGGTCGACGCCGGCGGAGGTGACCACGACCACGCGCCGCACCCCGTGCCGCCGCATCGCGGCGACGATGTTGGCCGCGCCGCGCGAGTACACGCTGACCGGCTGCTTCCCGGCCCGTACCCCCAGCGCCGACAGCACGGCGTCCCGGCCCGCGACGGCGGCGTCGACGGCCCGCTCGTCGAGGACGTCGGCGGCGATCACGTCGAGCCGCTCGTGCCGCAGCGGGAACTCGTCGGGCCGCCGCACGACCGCGGCGACGTGATGCCCTGCGGTGAGCGCTTGCCCGACCAGTACCCGCCCGGTCGCCCCGTTGGCGCCGAATACCGCCAGGCGCCTCGACACCCGCATGATGACCCTCCGCTCGCTCGGCCTACGACACCCGAGACGAGACGGCCCGCCGGCCTGTGACACAAGGCTTCACGCGGGCGGCGGCAACCGCAGGTGCTGACGGGTCGTCCCGGCGTGGGTGCGCAGCATCCGCAGCGCGGCCGCGTGGTCCGTCCGGAGCTGATCCGCGACCGCCGACACCCGCCCCGCCAGCTCCTGGGCCCAGTCGCGGGTCTCCTGAGCGGCGGCGGACACCGCACCGGCCGCGGCGGCCAGCGCGCCGTCGACGTCGCCGTTGATCAGGCGGAGGCAGAAGGCGGCCTCCTGGAAGTGGATGTCGAACGGCCTGTCGTCGACCAGCTCGTCGAAGTGCCGCTGGAGCGCCTCGGTGGTCCCGTACGTGTCGAGGTACGGGACGGCCTGCGCGCGGATGGCCTCGGCGATCTCCGCCATGCCCGGGCCCGCCTCGGTGACGGTGGCCGGGGTGTCCCAGAAGACGCGCGGCCCGAGCCGCCGCAGCGGTTGGTGCAACGGCCCGACGAGGTACCGGGTCGGCACGGCGAGCAGCTGCACGTGGGCGCCGAGCTTGAACTGGTCCGCCGAGCGGGTGGTCGACATGACCACGCACCGCAGGATCCAGTCGTCCGGACCCTGATGGAGCAGGGCACCCGCGGCGCCCCACGCGCCGGGCAGCTCCGGCACCAGGTAGCGCACGGCGCACCGACGCCACATGTCCGTCCTCACGGCCGCCGGCCGGACAGACGCTTCATGGGGACCTCGTCAGGAATGGAGGGACAGAAGCTCCCACGATCGGCGGCGGCAGGTGGTGTACGGCTACCGCCCCGGGTGTCATCGAGTTGCCGGCCCGTGGGGCGGTCGGGCACGATTGCGGGTCGGCGGGGACGGACGGGGGCCGTGATGCGGGAGTTTCTGCGGGTGGAGGATCTGCGCGGCCTGGTGGCGGCGCAGTTCGGGTCCGATCGGCGCCTGGTGGCGCTGGACCGGGTGACCGGCGGGTCCAAGAAGGGCGTGTACCGGCTCCGGCTCGACGACGGCCAGGCCGTGATCCTGTACGTCTGGGCCGCCGGCGAGAACTACTGGCCGCCGTCGCCGTCGGCCGTGCCGGACGACCCGTTCACCGACGCGTCGGGCGCCGAGCTGTTCGCCGCCGCGCACGCGGCGCTCACCGGCGCCGGGGTCAGGGTGCCGCACCTGCTCGTGCTCGACCGGTCCTGCGACCACCTGGACGCGGACCTGGCCCTCATCGAGGACGTCGGCGAGGTGCGCCTCGAGACGCTGCTGCGGGACGACCGGGCGGCCGCCGCGGCGCCGCTGGAAGCCCTCGGCGACGCCCTGCGCCGCATGCACACGACGACGTCCTCCTGGTACGGGCGGCTGCTCGGCCCGACCGGATCCGGGCAGCGACCGGCCGAGGACGTCATCGTCGACCGGGCCCTGGCACACCTCGACGCCGCCACGGCGCTCGACGGGCGGCTCTCCTCGCACCGGGACCGGGTCGCGGCCCACGTGCGGGCGCTGCGCGGCGCGGTGACGGCGCGGCAGTCGTACACGCTGATCCACGGCGAACTCGGGCCAGACCACGTCTTCGTCACGCCCGCGGGCGAGGCCGTCGTCATCGACATCGAGGGACTCACGTTCTTCGACGTCGAGTGGGAGCACGCGTTCCTCCGGCTGCGCTTCGGCGACGACTACCCCGCGCTGCGCCCCGTCGAGCTCGACCCGCGGCGGTTGCGCCTGTACGAGTACGCGCAGACCCTCTCGCTCGTGGAAGGCCCGCTGCGGATCGCCGCCACCGACTTCCCGGGCCGGGACTTCATGCTGGACCTCGCCGAACGCAACATCGTCAAGGCCCTCGCCGCCGTCCAGTAGCGTTGCCCGCATGGACGACTGCCTGCGGCTGGCGCTGCTGGAATGCGACTACACGTCGCCCGTGCGCCGGTCGCTGTCGCGGCAGAACGTCCAGGACCGGCAGGCCCGCCACGGGGAGCTGCTGCGGGCACCGGTCGCCGGGAGCGTCGCCGAGGCCCGGTGGACCGAACACGCCCTGCTGCGCAGCGCCGTCCCCGCCGGCGCCGACCCGGTGATCCGCGGCCTGGACGGCATCGCCGCCTTCCCGGACCTGCGGGTGCTGCACCTGCCCGCGTCGGCCGTCCCCGACCTCGCGCCGCTCACGGAGCTGCCCTCGCTGGCCCTGCTCAGCATCGGCGTCACCCCGGCCACCGACCTGCGGCCGCTGCTGGACTGCCCGCGCCTCACCCGCGTCGACGTGCCGGCGTCCGCCGCTCAGCAGGATGTGCTGGTCGCGCTGGCCGCGCGCGGCGTCCACGTCGACCAGCTGCTGCCCGCCCGCCGAACTCGCCGCCCTGCGCGCCACCGGCGTCACCGTCACCGAGCTGTACGGCGGGCACTGACGTCCTTCCGCCCACATGCCTGGGCGAGCCGTTCGAGCCGGCGGGCGTGATCGAAGTGGAACACCACACCGCCGAGGTCGACGATGAGGTGGCCGGTGCTCATGGGTGGATCTCCGCGGTTGCGGTGGTCGCCGCACCGCGGATCTCGTCGAGCAGCAGGACGAGGTCGTCTTCGGTGGTCGCCGGGTTGAGCAGGCAGGCGCGAAGGGCCTCGGCCCCGGCCAGCCGGGTGCCCGTCAGGAAGGCGCTCCCGCGGTGCTGGACGATCGCGGGGATCCGGCGGTTGAGGTCGTCCAGCCGGTCGTCCCGGTCGACGGGGTGGTACCTGAACGCGACGATCGAGGTGCTGACGGGGGCGAGCAACTCGAAGTCGGGGGCGGCGTCGATCATCGCAGCCAGGGTGTGCGCGAGCCGGACCGTCGTGCCGACCAGCCGGATGATGCCGTCCCTGCCGAGGTGTGACATGGTGGCCCAGGTCCGCAGCGCCCGGAACGGGCGGGTCTGCTCGGGGCCGTACTCGGAGAACCATCCGAGCCCGTCCTCGTGATCGTCGCGCAGGTAGGCGGGTATGAGGCTGAACGTGGCCCGGGCCAAGGCCGGATCACGCCAGAGCACGCACCCGCAGCCGACCGGCACACCGAGCCACTTGTGCGGGTCCAGGACGAGCGAGTCGGCCCGCGCCATACCCGCGTAGCCGGCGGACGCGGCGCCGGAGGCGAGCGCACCGAGCGCGCCGTAGGCGCCGTCGACATGGAACCACAGCCCGTGGGCGGCGGCGACGTCCGCGATCTCGTCCAACGCGTCGACGGCGCCGGTGTTGACGGTGCCGGCGCTCGCCGCCACGCAGAACGGTCGTAGCCCCGCCCGCGCGTCACGGGTCACCAAGGCCCGCAACGCGTCGACGTCCATGCGGAACCCGCCGTCCACGGGCACCACCCGCACGTGACGGCTGCCCAGGCCCAGTAGCTCGGCCGCCTTCCGCAGACAGCTGTGCCCCTCCGCGGACACGTACAGGACCATCGGCGGGAGACCGTAGAGCCCCTCCTCACGGACGTCGGCGCCGTCCCGGCCGACGGCGCGCTGACGGGCGGCGGCCAGCGCGACCACGGTCGCCATCGAAGCGCCGCTGGTCAGCAATCCCCCGCCCGGACGGTGCGGAAATCCGACCAGCTCGGCAAGCCACCTCAGCACGGTGTGCTCCAGCAGCACGCCGGCATGGTCGCCGCCGGCGCAGCTCGGGTTCAGGGCGGCGGCGATGGGTGCGACCAGCACGCCGGCCGCGGACGGTGCGGAGTTCACCCAGCCGAAGAACCGGGGATGACCGTTGCCCATCGGGTACGGCAGCACGCGGGTGCGGATGTCGTGGACCAGATCGGTCAACGGCCGGCCCGCTGCAGGCAGATCCTGACGCATCAGCCAGCTGCGGTCGGCCTCCGTCACCGGTTGCCAGACCGGCCGGTCACGGACACCACCCAGATGATCGGCCGTGACGTCGGCGGCGAGCCGGCCCGCACGCCTCAGCTCATCCATCACCGCTCCCTGTCCGGCCAGGCCGCGTGCGGCCCGGCCGTCCCGAGATCCATCACCAGGTAGTAGACGCACTCGACGTCCCCGCTGTTGGCGAACGCGTGCCGGCAGTCGCCGGGGTAGTAGACCGAATCGCCTTCCTCCAGCGTCGCTGCCTGACCGTCGATCGTGAGCGTGAGACGTCCCGACTCGACCGCCACGTATTCGCGCGAGCCCGGACGGTGCGGCGAGAACTCCCCGGCATCGACGCCGGGTCCCAGCACTGTGCGCATGAACTCGAACTCGACGCCGGGCAGCACCGGCGAAAGGATGCGCCGCTCCCACCCCGCGGGGTCGCGGACCACCCGCTGTTGTCCGTTGCGCAGCAGCACGAACGCGTTGCCGGCAGGCTCATCCAGCAGGCGGGAGATCGACGTGCCCAACGCCGTCGCAAGCCTGTCCAGGACCAGGACGGTCGGCGTTTTCGTGCCTCGCTCCACATCCGACACCATGCTGCGGCTCACGCCACTCAGCTCGGCCAGCTGCTCCAGCGCGAGCCCTTGCGCGCGCCGCCGAGCCCGTATCCGCAACCCCAGCTCAGTCATCGACAACCCGCTGGAGAGGAAACCCGCACCACCTGCCACGAATCCACTATAGCGGAGACATGTCCACTATCAAGGAACGCGACTCGACGACCGTACGACCGGCCGTCGCACCCCGCGGCGGGCTGGGGGTGCCGGCCCACCGCGGCGCACAGTTCGGCGCGGAGCCGGTCGGTCAGGGTGACCGTGGACAGGTCGTCCGACCAGCGGGCCAGGAATCCGTACACGGTCCGCCAGGGCAGGAAGTCCGCAGGCAGCGCTCGCCAATTCACGCCGTTGTCGACCAGGTACCGGTCGGACACCTCCTCGCGCGAGTGGCACAGCCGCACGGACACGACCTGCCGGGACGTGGCTTCCCGCCCCGGCGCAGGGCAGGGTGCAATGACATCGCGGGCTCTTGAGGGCAGCTGGTGCAGGAACCCCGTCCCTATCAAGTGCCCGCGCTTGTTCCCCATCGCCACGCTGTCACCCGGCCACCACAACCCACCGCCAAGGCTCCGAGCGTGTTTGAGAAGTGGGTCCATTATCGTTGGGCGTAGCCGCCACCAAGATGTCTGGACGTCTCGGCTGCGGCGTTACTCATCGGGCCTGACCGACGTGCAGGTCTCGACCGCATGACCGACCTCATCGCCGGTTATTGCACCCAACGCCGTATCTTGCCTCGGTGACCTACTTCGCAGACCTGACGCACGCGTACTCGCTCTTCGACCACGACACCGTCAGATACGAATGGGGCACGCTGGACTACCGGCCGCGGTACGAGCGGCTCAGCGTCGGCTGGTTGGATGGCTCGCAGCCGTTCGACACGGGCCCGGTCCCGGACTGGTTCGCCGACGCGTTGCTCGACATCGTCGGCAACCCAGCCGTCAACGAGACGCGCGGCCTGCACCACTGTGAGTTCTGCCCGTCAGACACGAGTCTCATCGCCGATCCACGGTCGGACGGCCAGTCCTGGCTTGCGTTCCGCGAGATCAGGGTGCCGGCCCGGCCGGGCGTGATGTTCGCAGCGCCGGCGCTGATCTGGCATTACGTCTCCGCTCATGCCTACCGGCCGCCCGCGGAGTTCGTCGAAGCAGTGCAGCGTTACGACGCCGACTGGGCCACCGAGCCGAGCCCCTGGATCCCGCCCGACGCGGAGCGCGCGGTCTGGGGCCGCACCCCCAGGAACGTCATGCTTCGGTGTGTGAGCTGCGGCCAGAAGTTCGAGTTGCGCTACACGCCGGACGAGCCTGGTCGCAGGGCGTTATCGCTGGCCACCCAGCAGCTCAGGGAACAGTGCCCCGACCACGGCAAGGAATGGGAATTCTGGGACAAGATCCGATGATGCATCGGTGTGCCTGCGTGACCACCGGTGTCGATACCGCCAACGTGGCCGGATGCTCCGGCCGTGGCGGTACCCCTCAGACCTGACCGACGAGCAGTGGGCGCTGGTCGGGCCGCTACTCCCGGCGCCCAAACGCGTTGGTAGGCCGGAAAGCACCCGCGCAGATCCATTGTGGACGCTGTCCTGTACGTGGTCCGCACCGGCTGCGCCTGGCGGTACCTGCCCGGCGACTTCCCGCCATGGCAGACGGTCTACTGGTACTTCAAACAGTGGGAAGAGTCCAAGGTCACCGAGGCGATGCTCACCACGCTGCGGGAGCGAGCGCGGATACAGCAGGGCCGCAACCCGCAGCCCAGCGCGGGCATCATCGACTCCCAAAGCGTCAAGGGCGCCGACACCGTCGGGCGCGGCAGTCGAGGCTACGACGCGGGCAAGAAGATCAACAGCCGCAACCGGTTCATCGTCACCGACACCCTCGGCCTGCTCATCAACGTGGTCGTCCTCGCCGCCAGCGTCCAGGACCGCGACGGGGCCAAGACCACCCTGCTGTCCATGTACCTGGCCGCGCCGATCCGGTTCGTCTTCGCCGACGGCGGCTTCACCGGCAAGCTCGTCGACTGGACCACCAGCACTCTGCGCACCAAACTGCACATCATGCGCAAACCCGAAGGCCAACAAGGCTTCGCAGTCATCCCGCGCCGCTGGTGCGTCGAGCGGACCCTCGCCTGGCTCACCGCCCACCGCCGCCTCGCCCGCGACTACGAACGCGACCCCGCCACCTCCGAAGCCATGATCCGCTGGGCCGCGATCAACACCATGACCAACCGCATCGCCCGAGGCCAGCCAGCCACCCGCCAACAACGCTGGCGCTGGCCCGACGACAAATAGACCCACTTCTCAACACACTCTCAGACACAGGCTCCTGGCCACGGCAGCCAGGCGTCGCCGCTGGTCGTGGTGGCTGGTCACGTCCGTCAGGGTGCGGCACCGGTCAGTCGACGGCGTCGATCAGCCTGACCCGCTCGTGGAGGCCGCGGCGCAGGCTGACGGCGCGCTGAAGGGGCAGCGGGGGTAAGCGGAGCTTGTGGCCGCGCCAGTGGACGAGATCGAGGTGGGCGGCGGCGGCCGGGCCGAAGTCGGTCGGGGCGGGCTGGTCGGCGGCGGGGCCGACTCCACCGACCCACTCCACGCGGGCGCCGAGCATCGCTCTGCCCCACCAGTCGCAGAACCAGTCGGCCGGGGCGACGGGCTCGATCAAGCCGTCCAGCAACAGGTCGCCGACGCGGCGGGCGTCGGCGGCGGAGACGACCAGGTCGAGGTCGCCCGGGGTGAGCGGGAGGCCGCGGACGGCGAGGGCGGCGCTGCCGGTGAGCCACCAGTCGACGCCCGCGGCATCCAGGCGGCGGCAGACCTCGTCGAGTGCCGTGTCCCACGGGACCGGATCGAGGCCGGCGGACTGGCGCAGCATCAGGACGACCAGGCGGGCGAAGTTTTCCCAGGCGCGGTCCAGGTGCGGGGTGTCCGCCGGGAACCGCTTCAGCCAGTGGCCGTCCTCGCGGGTGAAGCCCGCCTTGCGCACCGCGGGGACGAGGGTGTCGGCCACCTGCGTGAGCCGGAACTCCGAATGTGAACCTGTGTCATGCCGGACCGCCACCGCTTCCATGCCGTCGATACCACCACACGGGTATGACAAAAACGCCGAGGGCGATCGTCGCGGCCGCACAGGCCAGCAGGGTGGGGCGGGCGCCGAGCAGGGCGACGAGCGGGCCGCCGAGCATCGTGCCGAGCGGGACCGCGAGCACGAGGACGGCGCCGTTGGCGGCGAGGACCTGCGGCAGGTCGGCGGCGGGCGTGGTGCGCTGGAAGAGCGCCATCGACGTCGCCATGTACGGTGCCCAGATCGCGCCGGCGAGCGCGAAGCTGCCGATCGCCACCGGGGTCGGCACGTCGAGGCCGAGCGGCAGCATCGCGGTGCCGAAGGCGAGGACGATGCCGATCGTTGTCGGCCACAGTGACAGCCGCCGCAGGTATCCGGTGACGAGGCCGCCGAGCAGCGCCCCGGCGCCGAACGCGGTGTAGTAGCCGCCCAGGAGCGTCGCCGAGCCGTGCAGGTCGGTGGCGACGTGGACCGGCATGGCGACGTAGAACGGGCCGAACAGGAAGAAGAACGCGAACGACAGGGCGAGCAGGCCGAGCAGCGTGCGGTCGCGCCGCAGGGCCGCGAACCCGGCCCTGGACGACGAGCCGTCCGCCGCGGGAACGCCCGGCGGCACCGCCAGGCGGTAGGTCAGCGCGAGCACCGCGAAGCTGGCCGCGTCGATCGCGATGACGGTCGCCGGGCTGGTCCAGCCGATGAGCAGCCCGGCGAGCGGCGGCCCGGCGATGGTGGCGCCGTTGGCGATCGTGGTGAGCACCGCGTTCGCCGGCAGGTGGTGTACTGGCGGCAGCAGCTCCGCGATGAGCGTGTAGTGCCCGGCCGATCCCCACGCCGCCAGCAGCGACGAGACGGCGAGCAGCGCCACGTACAGCGGCAGGTGCAGCGCTCCGAGCGCGGCGGCGAGCGCGATCGCGCCGAGGGCGGCCGCCCGCAGGATGGCGTTCCACCCGGCGAGCTGGGCGCCGCCGCGGTGCCGCAGGAACCGCCCGAAGAGGACCCCGCCGGCGGCGCTCGGCAGCGAATACGCGGCCACCGCCACCGCCACCCAGGTGCCGCGGTGCTCCTGCGGGGCGAGCTGCAACGCGAGCCACGTGACGGCGACGAGGGACATGCCGTCGCCGAGCGCGGAGACGACGAGTCCGGGCAGGATCCGGCCGAGCTTCGGATGGCTGACGACGGGCCAGTACGGCGACGAACGGACTCCGATGCTCATCCGCCCACTCGACCGCGCCCGCAGCCATCGATCAAGAGTGGTTCACCGGTGGCGGAATCCGCCCACAGCCGAACCGCGGCCCACAGCGGAACCGGCGGCCGACGCGGCCCACAGCCGAACCGCGGCCGACGGCAGCCCACAGCGGAACCGGCGGCCGACGGCGGCCGACGGCGGAGCCGGTGGTGGAGTCAGCCCGCGGCCGAGTCGGCGGAGCCGGTCGCGCGCGCCGCCACGGCGGCCTGGATGCGCCGCAGGGTGCGCAGGGCCTTCTTCGCGGCGACGTCGACGCGGCCGTCGAAGACCGTGGCGGCGTGGTCGGTCGCCATGAGCCGCTCGAGGATCGGGGCCGCGAACGAGTCGCCGGTGGAGCCCAGCGCGACCGCCGCCCAGTACCGCACGTTGGGGTCGGCGCTCGTGGCGGCCTCCGCGAGGCGGGGCAGCACGGCAGGGGTGAAGCGGGCGAGGTTGCTGGCGATGTAGCCGATCCGGGGGAAGCGCCGGTGCTCCAGCTCGTGCCACAGCGCCTCGAGTGCCTCGGGCCCGCCGATGTCTGCGAGGGCGTCGGCGGCGTACTGGCGGGGATGCTCCTGCGGGTCGCGCAGCAGCGGCGCGAGCGCGGGCACCACGGACGCGTCGCCGAGCCGGCCCAGCGCGCGGACGGCCTGCTCGCGGATGTTCCAGTCCCGGTCGTCCAGCAGGTCCAGCAGGGTCGGCACCGCCTCGGTGAAGCCTCCGGCCGCGCAGCCCATGGCCGCCCACGCCTGGCAGTTGTAGCGGGTGTCGGCGAGCGCCGCGAGCAGCGGTTCGCGCAGCGACGCGTCGACGAAGGCGTCCGCGCGGTTCAGGGCTCTGGTATACAGCGACCGATGATGATCCTGGTAGTCGCGCACGACGGCGCGGACCGTCTCCGCCGCGGCGGGGTCGACGGGTGCCCGGTCGAGCAGCTCGTACAGCAGCTCCTCGCGGTCTTCCAGGGTGCCGGAACGCAGATCCACCGACCACACGCTACACAGGTGTTACAGGGGGGCGGCGGGGCGGACCAGCCCGGACTCGTACGCGACGACGACCGCCTGCACGCGGTCGCGGAGGCCGAGCTTGGACAGGAGGCTCGAGACGTGGGTCTTGACGGTGTGCTCGGTGACGAACAGCTCCGCGGCGATCTCGGCGTTGGACAGGCCGCGGGCGACCTGGCGCAGCGTGTCCAGCTCGCGCGGGGTGAGGGCGGCGAGCGGGGCGAGCGTCGCGACGACGGGTGCCCGCTGGCGCAGGACGTCGGCGATCAGGCGGCGGGTGACGGTCGGCGCGAGCAGCGACTCCCCCGCGGCGACGGTCCGCACGGCGGCGACCAGCTCCGTGCGGTGCATGTCCTTGAGCAGGAAGCCGGAGGCGCCGGCACGCAGCGCGTCGTAGACGTACTCGTCGAGGTCGAACGTGGTGAGGACGAGCACGCGCGTCGCCGGTGAACAGGCGCTGATCTCCCGGGTGGCGCCGATGCCGTCGAGGTTGGGCATGCGCACGTCCATGAGGACGACGTCGGGGTGGTGCGCGCGGGCGGCGGCCACGGCCTCGACGCCGTCGGCGGCCTCCGCGACGACGGTGATGTCGGGCTGGGAGGAAAGGATCATGCACAGGCCGTCACGCACGAGGGCCTGATCGTCGGCGACCACGACATTGAGCACAGCCGTCAACCTACCCGCGCCGGACTCGACCGGGCAGCGGCCACGACACCCGGCGGGCAGCACGGCCACCGCAGCGCCCCGGCGGCCGATCCGGGCAGGTCATCGCCGTCTGTACCGGCAACGCCACCGGACGCGACGGCACCCGGCCGCCAGGACGGCGACACGCGCACGCCGCCGCACACGACCCGGCGCGACGACTTCCGGGGCCGGCCCGAGACCCCTCCGTCCGGGATCGAGGCCGCCGCCGGCGCGGCCGTGGGGCGCACGCGGGTCAACCGGTCACGGCCGGCAGCAGCGCGGACACCTCGAAGCCCGGGCCGGGCTCGGCGGGCCCGGTCCGCAGGGTGCCGCCGGCCGCCGCGACCCGCTCCGCCATCCCGGACAGGCCGTGGCCGCCGGGTTTGGGGGTGCCGCCGCGGCCGTCGTCGCGGATCCGGACGCGTAAGGACGGGCCTTCCGCCGCCAGCTCCACGGCGACATGACGCGCACCGGCGTGCTTGACCGCGTTGGTGAGGGCCTCCTGCACGACCCGGAACGCGGTCGCGCCGACCTCGGCCGGTACAGGCGGGACGGCGTCGCGGGTGAGGGTGACGTCGAGGCCGGTCCGGCGGGCGCGCTCGACCAGCGACGGGACGGCGTCGAGGCCGGGCGTCTCGGGGCGCTCGTCGCGCAGGACGCCGAGGGCGTGGCGCAGCTGCACGAGCGCCTCGCGGCCGGTGCCGGCGATCGCGTCGAACGCCGCCTCGGCGCGCACCGCGTCGGTGCGCACGACCGACGCGCCGCCCTCGGCCTGCACGACCATCAGGCCGACGGAGTGGGCGAGGACGTCGTGCATGTCGCGGGCTATCCGCGCCCGCTCGGCGGTGGCCGCGCCGGCCTGCTCCTCGGTGAGGCGCAGCGTGCGCTCCTCCAGGAACGCGATCCGGTCGCGGCGGGCCCGCATGCCGGTGCCGAGCGCATAGGCGGCGACGAACATCATCCCGACATAGGCGAAGGACGGCGGGCTCTCCTGCGGCACGACGAGGGACACGGTGACCCCGATGGCGGTGCCGGCGGCGGCGAACAGCCGCCATCCGGGCGTGGCGAGCTCGGCCCACGTGTAGGTGGCCACGAGCTGGCCATAGGGCTGGTCGAACAGGTGGTCGGTGACCGAGAGCCAGGTGGTGCCGACGCCACAGGCGAGCGCGACGAGGATCGGGGCCTGCCGGCGCCACAGCAGCGGCACGGACGCGACCAGGGCCAGCGCGACGTCCAGGGTCGTGCCCCACAGCACCGCCGGATACACGCCGGCGGCGGTGACCGCGACGGTGATCAGGATGTCCACGGCCCGGATGCGCATGGCAGCCATTGTCAACGGCGCCCGGTCCGGGCGCCTCAGTCGTAAGAATGGTTCCTCTCAAGGCGGGTGGGCGGCGGCCGAAGATCAGGTCGAAGCGCACCCGAGGAGCAACCGTGCCGGAACCGATCAGCCTCGTGAACGACAGCCACACGCCGGCGCTCGCGGAGGCATCACTGAGCCTGCTGGTGCAGGAACGCATGATCGTCGTGCTGAACGCGAAGAACGGCACGGTCACGTCCGTGAACGACCGGGTGCTGGAGACGACCGACCTGCCGCCGGCGGACCTGGCCGGCAAGCGGCTGGAGGAGGTCTGGCACCTGCAGTCGCAGATCATGGACCAGCTCCTGGACAGCGCGCGGGCGGGGCGGTTCCTGGAGCAGGTGACGTCGATCGTCGACAGCGGCGGGCGGCAGCGGTGGCTGCGGTTCAACAGCGGGCCGGTGCGCGGCGCGGGCAGGGAGCCGGACGCGATCCTGCTCACCGCGTACGACATCACCGACGACCGGCGCGTCCTGGCGGAGCTGCGCGGGCGCTACACGGCGGTCGACCGGGCGCAGGCGGTGGTCGAGTTCGACCTCAACGGCGAGGTCATCGGCGCCAACGAGAACTTCCTGAACCTGACCGGCTACTCGCTCGGTGACGTGGTCGGCAGGCACCACCGGATGTTCGTCGACGAGGCGTTCGCCAACAGCGCCGAGTACGGCAAGTTCTGGGAGCGGCTGGTCCGTGGGGAGCCGGAGAGCGGGGAGTTCAAGCGGGTCGGGCGCGGCGGCCGGGAGGTGTGGCTGCGGGCGAGCTACAACCCGATCCTCGACCTGGAGGGCCGCCCGTACAAGATCATCAAGTACGCGATGGACGTGACCGACCAGAAGCTGCGTACGGTCGAGTTCGAGGGCAAGGTCGCCGCGGTCGACCGGGCGCAGGCGGTCATCGAGTTCGAGCTCGACGGCACGATCCGGCAGGTCAACAAGCACTTCCTCGACGCCACCGGCTACACCGCCGACGAGCTGATCGGGCAGCACCACAAGATGCTGGTCCCCGAGGACGAGGCCCGTGGCACCGGCTACCGCAACTTCTGGCAGAAGCTCGCCAAGGGCCGCTACGAGGCCGGCGAGTACCGGCGGATCGGCAAGAACGGCCGGGAGGTGTGGCTGCAGGCGTCCTACAACCCGATCCTCGACCTGGAGGGCCGCCCGTACAAGATCGTCAAGTACGCCACCGACATCACCGCATCGAAGCACCGCAACGCCGAGTACGAGGGCAAGGTCACCGCGATCGACCGGGCGCAGGCGGTCATCGAGTTCGACCTCGACGGCACGATCGTCGACGCGAACCGCAACTTCCTGCACCTCACCGGCTACACCAACGTCGACGAGGTGCGCGGCAGGCACCACCGGATGTTCGTCGACCCGGCGCAGGTCGGCGGCGACGAGTACCGGGTGTTCTGGGAGGCCCTCTCGCGCGGCGAGTTCCAGACCGGCGAGTACAAGCGGATCGGCAAGGGCGGCAAGGAGGTGTGGCTGCAGGCGACGTACAACCCGATCTTCGACCTGGAGGGCCATCCTTACAAGATCGTCAAGTACGCCACCGACATCACCGCGCAGAAGTCGCGCAACGCCGAGTTCGAAGGCAAGGTGGCGGCGTTGAACCGGGCCCAGGCGGTCATCGAGTTCGACCCCAAGGGCATCGTCCTGGACGCCAACCGCAACTTCCTGGACCTGTTCGGCTACACCATCGACGACCTGCGCGGCAAGCATCACCGGATCTTCGTCGAGCCCGCGGAGGCGGCCTCCGAGCAGTACGAGGAGTTCTGGGGACGGCTGCGCCGCGGCGAGTACGACACCGGCGAATACAAGCGGGTCGCCAAGGACGGCCGGGAGATCTGGATCCAGGCGTCCTACAACCCGATCCTCGACCTCGACGGCCAGCCGTACAAGATCGTGAAGTTCGCGGCGGACGTGACGGAGTCGCGGCTGCGCAACGCCGAGTTCGAGGGCAAGGTCACCGCGATGGACCGGGCGCAGGCGGTCGCCGAGTTCGACCTCGAGGGCAACATCCTGACCGCCAACGACAACTTCCTGCGCACCATGGGCTACACGCTGCGCGAGATCGTGACGCAGCACCACAGCATGTTCTGCACCCAGGACTACATCACCTCGCCGGAGTACCGGGACTTCTGGCTGCGGCTGAGCCGCGGCGAGTTCCTCGCGGGCCGGTTCCACCGGGTCGGCAAGTACGGCCGCGACGTGTACCTGCAGGCCACGTACAACCCGATCTTCAACCTCAAGGGCGAGCCGGTGAAGGTCGTCAAGTACGCGCAGGACATCACCGAGCAGATCACCCTGGAGCACCGGCTCACCACGAAGACCAGGGAGATGAGCGGCGCCATCGACGACCTGTCGACGTCGATCGCGCAGATCGTCGGCAACGCCGGCCACGCCAGCGAGCTGGCCGGGCAGACCCAGTCCAACGCGCAGCGCGGCTTCGAGGAGCTGCGCAAGTCGATCGACGCCATCGACCTGATGGAGCGCTCCTCCGACCAGATCGCGGCGATCGTGCAGGTCATCGGCGAGATCGCGTCGCAGACGAACCTGCTGGCGTTCAACGCCTCGATCGAGGCGGCCCGCGCCGGGGAGCACGGCGTCGGGTTCTCCGTCGTCGCCGGTGAGGTGCGCAAGCTGGCCGAGCGGTCCTCGGAGTCGGCGCGGGAGATCAGCCGGCTCATCGTGGAGTCGGCGACCCGGATCAACCAGGGCGCGCAGGTGGCGCACCGGGCTCAGGACGCGTTCGAGGAGATCCTGCGCAGCGTCGGCAAGACCTCCGAGTCGATCCACCAGATCGTCACGTCGACCCGCCACCAGCAGGAGACGTCGAAGACCGTGAACACCCTGATCGGCGACCTGATCGGCGCCGCGCCCACCGAACGGTCATGACCGGGACCCTCTACGGGGTGTTCACCGTCGCCGACGTGCAGGTGGCGCTGCCGCTGTCGGAGCTGCGCGAGGTGATCCCGTGCCCCGCCGCGTTCGACCCGCTGCTCGCCGTCGCACCCGGCCTCGTCGGCGCCGTCAACCTGCGTCACCAGGTGATCCCGGTGCTGGACCTGCGGCTGCTGCTGGGCCGCCGGGAGGCCACCGGCGCCGAGGTCGTCGTGGTCGTCACCTACGACGGGTCGGTGTTCGGCCTGCTCGCCAACGTGGTCCGCGGCGTCGTCCTCATCGAGGACGACGCGCACCTGGACATCAGCGTCAACGCCGACCTGCCGCTGTTCAGCCGCACGTTCGAGCGGCCCGACGACAGCGCCGTCGTCAGCGTCCTGGACTGCGCCGCGGTGAGGCACACCCCGGGCATGGTCCTCGCCGCCGACACCGGCGGGCCGAGCGGCGCGGTCGCCCAGGCGCAGCAGGCGGCGGCGGGGATCTCCGCCGGCGGCCGGCGCATGATGATGCTGCTGCGCTGCGGCGAGATCGGCCTGGCCGTCGACGTGTCGCACATCCACTCGGTGGTGCCGGAGCTGGTGCTCAAGTCCTCGCCGCTGGACGGCCCCACGATCCACGGCGTCGTCCAGCTCGGCGACCGGTTCGTGCCGACGGTCGACACCCTCGCCGTGCTGGGCCTCGGCGCGCTCACCCCGGTCGACGTCAAGCGCGGCGTGTCGCTGTCGTTCGAGCGGGGGCTGCTCGCGTTCGCCGTCACGGAGGTCGTCAGCATCATCGCCGTGCCGGACGCCGACGTGCTCCCGATGCCCGGGTTCGGCCTGCCCGCCGCGGGCCACGCCATCGGGATCCTGCCCGGCCAGGAGGGCGGCTCCTACCTGGTGCTCGACGGCGCGGCGCTGCGGGCGGACGAGGACCTCGGCACGATCGCCGCGCTCGGCACCCCCGTCGGTGGCGCGCCGCCCGTGACCCGCGTCGCCGAGCGCCCCGAGGCGGCCGACCCGCGCTTCGACGGCCGCGCGATCGAGACCAGCGTGCGGAAGTTCCTCACGTACGACGCCGGCGTCGAGCTCGCCACGCCGCTGACCCAGATCAGCGAGATCGTGCCGTACCCCGCCGACGTCATCCCCTTCGTCGGCGGGGGCCCGCTGCGCGGCGTCTTCACCCACCAGCGGGCGTCGGTGCCGCTGTTCTGCCTGACCGGCCTGCTCGGCGGGCACCTCGAGGTCGACGAGGCGACCGCCCGGGTACTGCTCGTCGAGGCCGGCGACGCCCGCGCCGGCTTCATCGTGCCGCAGCTGCGCGCCATCGAGGAGTCCGCGTGGGAGGAGCGCCGGACCGGCACCGACCCCGGCGCGCCCGTCAGCCTCGCCGGCAGCCCGCTGGTGAAGATCGACGGCCGGATGCTGCCCCGCATCGATCTGGAGCAGGTCCTGCGGACTATGGTGGGCGATCATGGACGGTCTGATCCGGCTGGAGATCGACGGGCACTCGCCAACGCCTGAGGAGCTGTACTTCCCGACGCTGGTCAACTACGGGCACCTGACCGCGCTGCAGGTCCGCTCCGGCCGCGTGCAGGGCCTCGGCCTGCACCTGAGCCGCCTGGCGTCGGCGTCGCTCGCCCTGTTCGACACCGCCCTGGAGCCGGAGCACGCCCGCTCGCTGCTGCGCCACGCCGTCCGCGACACCCCGGACGCCGCCGTGCGGGTCAACGTCTATCAACCGAGCCCGGGCGGCCCGCTGTCGGTGCTCGTCGCCGTCCGCCCGCCCGCCTACCCGTCACCCACGCCGCTGCGGCTGATGTCCGTGCCGTACCAGCGCCCGGTCGCGCACATCAAGCACCTCGGCGGCTTCGGCCAGATCTACTGGGGCAGGGCCGCCGTCGAGCACGGCTTCGACGACGCGCTGCTCACCACCCCCGAGGGCGAGATCACCGAGGCGGCGGTCCACAACATCGCGTTCTTCGACGGCACGCACGTCGTCTGGCCGGACGCCCCCGCGCTGCCGGGCATCACGATGCAGCTCCTCGAACCGCTCCTGCCCTCCCGCCGCGCCACCGTCACCCTCGAGGACCTGCCGCTCTACACCGCCGCGTTCGTCACCAACTCCATCGGCGTCACCGCCGTCTCAGCCGTCGACGAGCACGTCTTCGCCGTCGACGAGACCCTCATGGCCGGCGTACGGCAGACGCTGCAGGACGTCCCCTGGGACGAGCTCTGACGCCGCCTCACTCCTAAGAGGGAGGGCGAAGACCGCTCCCCACGGCGAGGTGCCGGCACGGTCACCGCGACCAATATCGTCGGCATGTTCCGGATGTTGACAGCGCTGGCGTTGCGCCGGCCCGTGATGGTCATCGTGTTCTGGGTGGCGGTCGTCGCCGTGGGGTTCGGCGTCGGCGGCGGGGTGTTCATGAAGCTGACCGCGCAGGTCGCGACCGTGCCCGGGTCGGAGACCGAGCGGGCCCTGAAGCTGCGGGACGAGGCCGCCGGGCCGCAGCCGGCGCAGCTGACGGTGGTGGCGACCGGTGGGGTGGACCTGACGGCGGCGCTCGCCGACGTGCGGGGGTTCGACGGGGTCAGCCAGGTCGGTGCGCCGCTGCCGGCCACCGACGGTCAGGCGACGCTGCTGCAGGTGACGGTCAAGGACGCCGTGGTGGCGCAGAAGGTCGCGGACCGGCTGCGGTCGGCGGACGTGACCGTCACCGGCGGGATGCTCACCGACGCGGAGTTCGGCGGGCAGGCCCAGTCCGACGTGCAGCGGGCCGAGCTCTACACGATGCCGGTCGTGCTGGTGCTGCTCGTGGTGGTGTTCGGCGGGCTGCTCGCCGGGGCGATGCCGCTGCTGGTCGCGCTCGCCGGGATCGGCGGCACGTTCGGGCTGCTCTACGCCCTCAGTTTCGGCACCGACATCTCCGTCTACGCGATCCAGGTCGCCACGATGCTCAGCGTCGGTCTCGCCGTCGACTACGGGCTGCTGCTGATCAGCCGGTTCCGGACCGAGCGCGCGAACACCGGCGACGTCAAGGAGGCGCTCGCCGCGGCCGTGGACAAGGCGGGCCGCACGATCGCGGTCACCGGCCTGACGGTCGCCGCCAGCCTGCTGGGGCTCGCCGTGTTCCCCGACGCGTTCCTGCGGTCGATGGGTCTCGCCGGTACCGGCGTCGTGCTGGTCAACATGGTCGCGGTGCTCACGCTGCTGCCGGCGGTGCTGGCGCTCGTCGGCCGGCGGGTCAAGCCCGCGAAGCCCCGAACGGGCGACGGCGTCTTCGGCAGGATCGCGGTCGCCGTGCAGCGCCGGCCGCTGCTGACCACCGTGGTGACCGCGGCCGGGCTGCTCGCCCTGGCCGTCCCGGCCCTGGACATGCGCCTGGGCAACAGCGACGCGCGGGCGCTGCCGGCCTCGACGCAGACCCGGCAGCAGCACGACCAGCTGGCCGCGCACTTCCCCGAGCTCGTCGGGCCGGGCGACATCGTCGCCGTGGTCCGCGCCTCCGCCACCGACCCGGCGACAGTGCAGTTCGCCGAGCGCGTCCGGGCGGTCCCGGGCGTGACGAAGGTCGAGGTCGAGCCCCTGTCGGCGACGGTCGCTCTGGTACGGGCCGCGCCCGCCCACCGCCCCGAGACCCCGGAGGGCCGGGCGACGGTGAACGCGGTGCGGGACGTGCCGGCGCCGTTCGAGGTGCTCGTGACCGGCGCCGCGGCCCAGCTCGTCGACTACCGGGGGATGCTGGCCGACTACGGCCCGATCGCCGCGCTGGTGGTGGTCGCGGCGACGATCGCGCTGCTGGCCGCGTTCACCCGGTCGGTCCTGCTGCCGGTGAAGGCGGTCGTCACCAGCGTCCTGAGCATCGGCGCCGCGCTGGGCGTGGTGACGCTGGTGTTCCAGGAGCGTGGCGACCTCGGCATGATCGACCTGACCGTGCCGGTCCTGGTGGCGGCGATCGCGTTCGGCCTGTCGGTCGACTACGAGGTGTTCCTGCTCGCCCGCATCCGCGAGCACCGGCTCACCGGCGCGGACTCCCGCCGGTCGGTGGCGGTCGGGCTGCAGGAGACCGGCCGGATCGTCACGTCGGCGGCGCTGCTGCTCGTGGTGGTGTTCGCCGGGTTCCTGGTCGGCGGGTTCGCCCCGATCCGGGAGATCGGCCTGGGCCTGGTCGTGGCGATCGTGCTGGACGCGACCGTGGTCCGGATGCTGCTGGTCCCGGCGACGATGACCCTGCTCGGGAAGGCCGCCTGGTGGCCCGGCCGGGTCCCGCCCGCGGTCACCGCCGTCCAGGAGGACGTCCGTACACCGGCGGCGGCAGCGACAAGGTAGGCCTGACCCGACTTGAATGGGCCCGCCCGGCGCTCCCATGCCGGACGGGCCCTGTCTGCGCGGTCATGAGGAACCTGCCCGGGCCGGTGGCGGCCGGCCCGGGCAAGCCTGCTGAGAGCGCTCTCACAGTGTTGTACGTCGATGGAGCGGAAATGTCAAACGGTGTTAACAGAAATCGGTCACGGGAAGCTGACCAGGTACACGGGGACCGTGTTCTGCCCCTGCGCCGGGCCGCCGGTGGTGTTGATGACGTGGGCGATCGTGCCCTTGCCGCCGAGTGAGACCGTGAGCAGGTCGTGGAACTTCACGCCGGCGGTGACCGGGGTCTCGAAGCCGTGCTCGGCGACGATCGTGGAGTCCACGTTGAAGTTGCAGTAGCTGCCCATCCCCCACGCCTCGTGGGTCGTCACACTGTTCGCCACCTTGTACGCGGCGTAGCCGCGCGCCCCGGTCCGCCAGGCGGACTGGCTCGGCGGGTCGTACGGCATCTCGTTCTGGAAGAAGATCGTCCGGCCGCCCTGACCGTTCCAGACCACCTCGTCCTTCTGGTAGTGCTCGACGAACAGGCCGTAGGCGGAGACGTCGTCGCCGTTGACGATCAGCCCGGTGTCGGCGGTGTTGACGGTCCAGCCCACGCCGGCGCCGTGGTCGGCGCGCCAGGCCCAGATGTGGTCGATGATCGTGTTGTCGGAGTTGACCACCAGGCTGTTGGTCGCCTTGCCGGGGCCGGCGCCGCCGATGCGGAAGAACACGTCCTGCACGGTGGTCGGATTGGTGGCGTGGCTCGCGCCCGAGCCGGCCGGACCGATCGTGAGCAGCGTGTCGGAGTTGGCCGTGCCGGCGTCGAAGAGCACCCCGGCGATCTTCACCCCGTCGACGTCGGCGACGGTCATCGCGTTGACCCCGTTGTCCGGGATGAGTGTCGGGTACCCCTCACCCAGGATGACCGTGTTGGGGTTGGTCACGTTGAGCGTCTGGTTCAGGTGGTAGATGCCCGGGGTGAAGAACAGGTGCCGGCCGCAGGCGAGGGCCGCGTTGATCGACGCGGCGGTCGCGCCGGGCTGCACGACGTAGAAGCTGCTCAGCGGGATCGACGTGCCCGGCGTCGAGCCGCCCGACCAGGTGGTGCCGGCCGCGTTGGTGCGCAGGTTCGGCACGAACACGTTGTAGGCGCCGCCCGACTGGTACAGGTAGGGCTTCTCCCGGATCACCGGGGTGGTGGGCAGGACGGTGTAGGGCGGGCTCGGGAAGCTGTTCGCCGGGGCGCCCTGCACGCCGGAGAACACCATGTTCCACACGCCGTTGACCCAGCCGCCGATCGAGCTGTCGCGGGTGTACCACTGCTGCTGCGAATACGGCCCGACGCTGCCGTCGACCTTGCTGTCGGCGATGTAGCCGCCGCTGGCCCAGCCGTAGCCGTTGGGGGCCAGGTTGAGCTTGCCGCGGATGTGCACCCGCCGCATCGGCGCGGCCTGCGCCACCGCCCACCGGTCACCGTTGTTGGCGTTGCTCGGCACGATCGACAGGTTCTCGATCGAGCGCCAGAAGTTCTGCGTCGCGTTGCCGCCGAACCAGCCCGCGTCCACCGTCACGTCGCCGTTGATGACGACGTCGTCCGGGTCGCGACCCAGGCCGATCACGGAGGTGTAGAAGCCCGTGTTGACGTTGATGCCACTGTACGTGCCGGGCTGGAACGCCAGCACGTAGCGCTGCGCACCGAACTGGTTGGACTCCTGCGCCGTGAAGACCTCGTCGACGCGGGCCTGGATGGTGCTCGCCGGCATCGACGGGTCGAACACGATGAAGTTCGGCGGCAGGGTCGGGTTCGCCGGCGGCGGCGTCGGGCAGACCGGCGGCTCGACCGGTGTGCCGCTGTAGACCGCGAGCTCCTTGATGGAGTAGCCGTAGTTGTTGGCCCGCTGCGTGCCGTACACGCGCAGGTAGCGGCCGCTGCCACTGACGGTGAGCGTCTGCGTGCCGCCGGTGCTGGTGGTGGTCGAGTAGATCGAGGTCCAGCTGCCGGCCGCGCCGGTCGGCGACACCTCGACGCTGAACGCCCTGGCGTAGGACGTCTGCCAGGTGATGACGACCTGGCAGACGTCGGTGACCGCGCCGAGGTCGACCTGCAACCACTGCGGGTCACTGAAGGCGCTGGACCACCGGGTCGCGGTGTTGCCGTCGACGGCCTTGTTGGGGGTCAGGTTGCCGTTCTCGTTGGACGAGGAGGTGGCGGGCTTGTTGAGCGCGACGTTGGTCGTGCCGCAGGCGGCGTGCGCCGCGCCCGCGGTGGCACCGATGACGGCGACCGCGCCGCCGAGCATGAGCACCGCACTGAGCAGGGCTTTCGTCGCTCTGCTGGGGGCATGGGGCATTGATGCATCTCCCTCGGTTGGCGGGGGTGGGGACATGTGCCTCGGACGGTAGTGACGCCCCGACAGCGGCGGCAATCGTTTGCCATCCACTTGCCAAACTCGATCTTCGCCGGTCACGTTGAGTCAGAAACCTGACGAACCGGCACCGAGATGGGGACCCGGGTGTCACTCGGCGCGGCGGATGCCTACGCTCACCTGCGAATGCTTCTCCGGGGAGGAAGACAGATGGCCGTTCACGTCGACCTGCAGGCAACGCCCGAGGTACTCCGCCAACGCCTGTATGACGGTCACCTTCTGGTCATGACGAAGCTGCCGTCCGTGGCGAAGTTCGTCGACCACGCCCGGCAGCAACTGACCGAGCTCTTCGCGCCGCACGACCCGGAGCACGCCCACGAGCACTTCGAGCCGGCCGCGATGGCCACCCTGCTCGGGCCGTGGAAGCCCCGGTTCATCCACGACGAGCGGTCCAAGAAGCTGGTCCGCAACATCATCGAGGAGGCCGGCTTCACCGCCGAGGAGACCCACTTCGACGTGCCGAAGCCCCGCACCTCGTTCCCCGTCGGCCACCTGACCACGGGCGTCGCGTTCGCCTTCCCGTGGCACCGCGACGTCTGGTACTCAGCGCCGAACCAGCAGCTCAACTGGTGGCTGCCGATCTTCCCGGCCCGCGACACCAACGCGATGTCCTTCGACCTCGACCGCTTCAACGCGCCGGTCGCCAACAACTCCGGCGACTTCGACTACTACGCCAACAACGTCGGCCGGCTCACCACCGCCGCGTCGGTCAAGCGGGAGGCCCAGGTCCGCCCCGGCGCCACCGACCACAACCCGCCCAACGAGCTGGTCGTGCTGCCCGCGCCCGGCCAGGTGCTGCTGTTCTCCGGCGCCCACCTGCACCGCTCGACCCCGAACACGTCGGGCCTCGCCCGCTACAGCGTCGACTTCCGCACGGTGCACGTCCCCGACGTCGTCGCCCGCCGCGGCGCGCCGCTCGCCGACACGTACTGCACCGGCACCGCGATCCGCGACTTCGTCAACGTCGCCGACGAGACCCGCTTCGACGAGGCCACCGTCCGCTCCATCTACGGCGAGCCCCCGGCGGACGCGATGCTCGCCTTCGAGGCCCCGAAGGCCTGACGCGCGACCCACCCCCGTTGTGGCAGGGTGGCGCGGGTGACCGACGCCCGGGCCGCCCTCGCCACCGTGCTCCGCCACGCGGCCGCCGAGTTCGCGGAGCTCACGAACGGCCCGCTGGACGCCGATCCCGTGGAGGCTGGCGCCCTGGCGGCGGCCCTGGACGCGCTGGCCGGGTCCGGCGACACCTCGCTGGTGCCGGAGCTGCACGCGCACCTCGCCCGGTTCCTCGACGAGGGCAACCCCGCCGGCCGGGACCTGATCGCCTCGGTGCTCGCGGCGATCGCCGGCCCGGACGCGCTGCCGGCGCTGCTGGAGGCCGCGACCCACGACCTCTGCGACAGCCAGGTGGACCTGGACAACACCATCGCCGAACTGCTGCGGGCCGACCCCTCGCGCGGGCGCCGGCTGGTGACCGAGTACGCCACCGACGGCACCGTCGAGCGGCGGGTCGGGCTGCACGCCTTCGGGCACCTGCCGGGCCCGAAGGACATCGACCTGCTCGCCGCGGCCCTCCACGACACGGACCGGTCGGTCCGGTTGAGCGCCGCCGGGCAGCTCGACCTCGCGGTGCGGCACGACGCGGCGTACGCGGCGCTGGTCGAGGCGCTGCGCAGCCCGTTCGAGGAGACCCGGGCGGCGGCGGTCGAGTCGCTGCGACGGTCCGGGCGGCCCGGCGCCGTCACCGACCTCACCCCGGCCGCCGACGACCCGTCGCCGCAGGTGCGGGCGGCGGCGGCGAACGCGCTCGGCCGGCTCGGCGGGGCCGCCGCGGTGGCCCTGCTGCGCCGCCTCGCCGACGACACCGAACGCTCCGTCCGCGAACACGCCCGGGCCGTGCTCGCCCGCCTCGACGACCTCGGCCCGCTGCTGGCGCTCGCCGCCGACCCCGCGCCCGGCAACCGGCTCTCCGCCGCCAAGGCGCTCGGCGCGGCCGTCGACGCCGATCCCCTGGCGGCGCGGCGACTCGCGGAGCTGCTGCGCGACGACGTGGCGGCGGTGCGGGCGGAGGCCGTGAGCGCGCTGTTCGCGACCCGGGACCGGGAGCGATGGGCACCGCTGGTGCTCGGCCTCGCCGACGACCCCGACCCCGTCGTGCGGCAGCGGGTCGCCGTCATCCTCAGCCACCTGGACCGGGTCGCGGCGGTGCCGGTGCTCAGGCGGTACATGAGCGACAAAGACCCCACGGTGCGCTGGGTCGCCTCGACGCGGCTGGCACAATGACGCGGATGCTGACAGTTGGTGCGATCGTCCTCGGCGTCGACGACGTGGCGCGGGCCACCCGCTTCTGGCAGGAGGCGGTGGGGTACCGTCGGCACGAGACCGGGTTCGGTGGTGCCGCGACGATCCTGGTGCCACCGGACGGCGTCGGCACGCCGATCGCGCTGCAGCGCAACGTCACTCCCCCGCAGGCCCACCCGCGGATCCACCTGGACCTGCACGTCGCCGACGCGGCGCAGCAGTCGGCCGAGGCGGCGCGGCTGGAGTCGCTCGGCGCGTCCCGTGTGGACTGGGACAGCTTTCCGGCCGACCCCGACTTCGTGGTGCTCGCCGACCCTGACGGGAACCGGTTCTGCATCGTGAATCTGGGTCACGTTCCTTCGACGTAGTCCACAGTGGACACTGCCGCGGATCTGACTGTTGCCGGCAACAGGGTTGTGATGTTTCGGTGGGACAATGACGGGGTACCGGGCGAGCTCGCGCGGGGAGAAGGGGGAGCCGATGCGATTGGCCGTGCTTGACGTGGGCTCCAACACCGCGCACCTGCACGTGGTTGACGCCCACCCGGGAGGCCCGCCGCAGTCGGTGTTCCGGCTCAAGGCGCCGACGCTGCTCGCCGACTCCGTCGACGCGGACGGTGCGCTGTCCGACGAGGCCGTGGACCGGCTGGTGTCCGCCGTCACCGAGACCGTCGACGCGTCCCGCCGGCACGCCGTCACCGACCTGATCCCCCTCGCCACGGCGACGATCCGCGACGCCACCAACGTCGAGGAGATCCGCGACCGGGTCCGCGAGGTCACCGGCATCGAGCTGCGCTCGCTCAGCGGCGAGGACGAGGCCCGCGTGACGTTCCTCGCCGTCCGGCGCTGGCTCGGCGACTCCTCCGGCGCGCCCGGCGCACCCGCCGCCCCGCTGCTCCTGCTCGACATCGGCGGCGCGACGACCGAGATCGCGGCCGGATCCGGCGAGCAGCCCGGGTTCGCGGTGTCGCTGCCCCTCGGCGCGGCCCGCATCACCCGCACCATGCTCCCCTGCCACCCCGCCCGCCGCCGCGACGTCGAGGCCGTCCACCGGCACGTGCTGCGCTCCGTCCGGCCGTATGCGTCGGCCGTGCCCGCCGGCGCGCTGCAGGTCGCGACGTCGAAGACGTTCAAGCAGCTCGCCAGGGTCGCGGGCGCCGAGGGCCGGCTCACGCTGCGCGGCCTGCACGACTGGATCCCCCGGCTCACCGCGATGCGCCCCGAGGAGCGCGCCGCCCTGCCCGGCGTCGCCGCGAGCCGCTCCCGCCAGCTCCTCGCCGGCGCGGTCATCGCCGCCGCCACCATGGAAGCCCTCGACATCGACCACGTCGACGTCTGCCCCTGGGCCCTGCGCGAAGGCCTCCTGCTCCGCCGCATCACGGAGCTGTCCCGCTCCTGACCGGCCGGCTTCCCGGTGTCAGGCGCCTGCGCCGGTTTGGGTCGCCGGTCGGACGGCCCCGGACGTCCGAGGCGATCAGAAGCCGCCGCGGTCAAGGGGGCGAGGCCGGCCAGCGGCGGACGCGATCAGACCCCCGCGACCGAGCCCCCTCGTGACCGGAGCGCCCAGCGAGCAGAGGCCGAGGCGGTCAGGGTTGCCACGGTCAGAGCACCCGGGATCAGAGGCATCGCAGTCAGAGGCACAGGTGGTCAGGTCGGAGCAGCGGGTCCGGGGCGACAGACCTGCGGGCGGTGAGATCGAGGCACCGCTGTCCCGTGTCTGGCCTGGTTCCTCCGGGCGCCTCCCGGTGGGATCGGGTTGGCGGTGGGGATCAGAGGCGGATGATCCGGCCGGAGCGGGGGGCGGCGCGGCCGGCGAGCACGTCGAGCCAGGCGGTGCGCAGCGCCTCCGGGCCCTCGCCGGTCTCGATGTCGACCCAGCCGGCGGCGGCCGCGGCGAAGCGGCGCCACGCCTCGGCGAAGCGGCGGTCGAGGCCCTCGCGGCCCCAGTCGGCGGTCCGCTTGCGCATCTGGTCGGGGGCGAAGAAGACCTGGCCGGCGGCGTCGGCGTTCGGGATCTGGGCGGTGAGCCCGACCGCCACGTCGCGGACGAGCCGGTCGCCGAAGTGGGCGCGGACCGCCGCCCGGGTGGCGGGCGAGCCGGACAGGTCCAGGTAGACGGCGGGCACCGCGTCGAGCGTGGCGACGTCGTCGTAGGGCACGACCTGGTCGTAGCAGCCGAGCGACCCGGTGAAGGCGACGTTGCCCGGCGAGGTCAGCCCGATCACGCGAGCGCCGCGACCCCGCAGCTCGAACGCGGCGGCGTAGGCGGTCTTGCTCGACGCCGACGACAGCAGGACCGCGGCGGCGCCGTGGCAGTCGTTGTCCAGCAGCTGGTCGGCCAGCATGAACGAGGTGAAGAACAGCGGCCGGAACAGCACCAGCAGGTCCTCCTGGTCGGCGCGGTACACCGGGTCGCCCGTGGTCAGGCGGTACGCGTTGTACGGCGACGGCAGCGCGGCCCGGTGCCCGGCACCGTCGCGGAACCCGGTCCCGTCGATCCGCACCGGCCGCACGACGAGGTGACTGGCGGGTGGCAGGTAGCCGTACACGCGCTGGCCGGGCTCGACACCCGGTACCGTCGACGCCGCCACCTCCGCGAAGCCCCATAGCGGCACCAGTCCCAGGCCGGGGTCGCGATGCGGGAAGAACTCCCAGTAGCGCATCGACTCGCCGAGCACGGCGTAGGTGACGTTGTTGGCCGTCATGCCGACCCGGTCGACCCGCAGCAGCGCCTCGCCGCCGGCCAGGTCCGGCACCGGCCCTTCGGCGAGCACGGTCCGGGCGAGGTCGTCACGAGCGACGGCGAGGGTCCAGGCGGTCATGGCCGCGACGGTACGAACCGCGGCGCCACCGGGCAACGGGCCGCCGGGTGACATGGGCCATCCGGCCGCCCCGGATGCCCGCATCTCGGGTGGTGGTGAGGCGGACCCCACTGCGGCACCGACGCGTGGCCGGCACGTGCACCGGCCACGCGCGGCCACGGTCAGATGAAGCGCCAGAGGTGGTCGTTGGTGCCGTTGTCGTCCCAGATGAGGACCTGGGCGCCCTGGGCGGTGGAGGCGCCGTTGACGCCGAGGACCCGGCCGCCGTTCGCGGCCTGGATGCGGAAGTAGCCGTTCGCGCCGTACCGTAGCCGCCAACGCCGATCGGAGGACGAGGTGTCGGCGAGTTGGACGGCTCTGGCGCCGTTGGCGGTGCCGGCGTTCTCGACGCCGAGGACGAGGCCGCTGTTGGCGTTGCGGAGACGGATGTAGCCGCCGGTGTCGGCGACCGCGGTCCACAGGTGGTCGGCGGTGCCGGTGTCGCCCCACTGCAGGACGAGGGCGCCGCCGGCCGTGGACATGTTGGTGACGCCGAGGACGAGGCCGCTGCCGAGGTTCTGGATGCGGCGGGCGCCGCCGGGCAGCAGCCGCCACAGGTTGTCGGTGCTGCCGTCGTCGGTAGTCTGGACGGCCTGGCCGCCGTTGGCGGTCGAGTTGCCCAGGATGCCCAGGACCAGGCCGCTGTTGACGTTGCGGAGCTTGTGGTTGCCGTCGCCGTTGTCGACGATCGTCCAGCGGTGGTCGGCGGTGCCGTTGTCGGTCCACTGCAGGGCGACGGCGTCCGCGGCAGTGGACATGTTCTGGATGCCGAGCACCTTACCGCTGTTGAGGTTGCGGAGGCGGACGGCGGTGCCGTCGACGACGAGCTCCCAGTTGTGGTCGGCGGTGCCGTTGTCGGTCCACTGCAGTGCCAGGCCGCCGTCGGCGGTGGACATGTTCTGCACGCCGAGCACCAGGCCGCTGGCGGCGTTGACCAGCCGGTAGTTCGGCACGGAGGATGCGCCGTTGGCGCTCCAGTAGACGGTGTAGTTGAAGCCGTGCGCGTCCTGGAACGGGCCCAGGCCGACGTTCGTGCCGTTGGCGGTGGCGGTGAAGGCGAGCGAGCCGCTGCCGGTGCGGGTCACCGACGAGGTGGTGAGGGCGGGCAGCGAGGACAGCGCGGTGCTGCCGTAGTTGCCGGCGAGGACGACCGGGCCGTAGGTGACGGCGACGACGTTGGCGTTGTCGTTGGTGGGCCGGACCGCCACGGCCATCGGCAGGCGGACGGTGACGGTGTCGCCGGACGTCCACGACCGGGTCAGCGACGCGTACGTGCCGGGTGTGGTCGCGATGCTCTGCGCCGTGCCGTTGACGCTGACGGTCGCGCCCGAGGTCCACGACGGGATGCGGATCCGCATGGTCCAGGAGCCGCCGACGCTGCCGGTGACCTGCAGCGTGGTGGTGTCGCTGACCGGATACGTGGTGGTCTGCGTGACCGTGATCCCGCGCTGGCTCCAGGTGAGCACCGACGGCACGAACAGGTTCACCGTCAGCGTGGTGCCGTTGGAGAAGTAGATGGAGTCCATCAGCTTCGTGTTGGTCTCGACGCCGGTGCCCTGGCAGCACCAGAAGCTGTCGTAGTCGGTGCTCCACGTGCCGCCGCCCCACGCCGGGCCGACGCCGCGCCGGGCGCCCGCCTGCAGGCCGGTGAAGTAGGTGATGTGGCCGTGGCTGTCGGCGGGGTTCTGCGCGCCGATGAGATGGTTGAGCAGCGCCCGCTCGTAGAAGTCGAAGTAGGCGGCGTTGTTCGGGTCGAGCAGCCAGAGCTCTCTGGTGAGTTTCAGCATGTTGTACGTGTTGCACTGCTCGCACGTGTCGTTGGCCAGGTAGGAGGCGATGGCGTTGGGGGCGCGGAAGTGCTCCGCCTGGCTGTTGCCGCCGATGACGTACGTGTGGGCGTTGACGGTGATGTTCCAGGCGTTGACGGCGATGTCGCGGTACCGGGTGGTGCCGGTCGCCTTGTACTCGCGGGCGGCGCCGATCCACTTCGGCACCTGGGTGTTGGCGTGCAGCCCGTTGAGCTGGTCGGTGTTGGACGCGAGCGGGTTGAACACGGCCGCGTGGTCGAAGCGCTGGGCCGCGGTGAGCCAGCGCGCGTCGCCGGTCTGCTGGTACAGGTCGGTGAGGACCGCGTTCATGCCGCCGAACTCGACGCCCAGCGTGGTCTGCATCTGGCTCGCGCTGAGCCGGCCGGTGCGCCAGTCGGCCCAGCCCGCGAGGGCGAGGAGCACGTCACGCGCCTGGGTGCTGCCGATGTACCGCCACACGTCCAGCAGCCCGGCGAGGGTCTTGTGGATGCAGTACCAGGGGACGTTGCCGTTGCTGAGGGTGCCGGACTCCAGGGCGGTGAAGTCGGACTCCGGGAAGCCGGACAGGTAGCCGGTGCTGAAGCCGGCGGCGGCGTTGTTGGCCTGGCAGGCGGCCATCGCGGCGACCATGGCGTTGGCCTTGTCCCGGCAGGTGGTGTCGCCGAGCACGGCGTAGGCCTGTGCCCAGGCGGTCAGCAGGTGGCCTTGCATGTGGGTGCGGAACGGGAAGGTCGGCGCGTCCCAGCCGCCGGTCGCGGCGGCGCCGGCGGTGGACAGCCGGTGGTTGGCCCGGAAGTTGTAGACGAGCCGGTTGACGTCGACGAAGCGCAGGTAGGCCAGGGTCCGGTTCTGGTTGTCCAGGAAGCGGCCAGTGCTCAGCCGCACCTGCCCGAGGTCGAACGCGTAGGCCGAGACGCCGATGTCGGCGCGCGCCGGGGCGAGGGCGGCGCCCGCGGCGTTCGGGGCGCCGAGCAGGGGCGCGGCCGCCGAGGCGGCGGCGACGGCGCCGGTGGTCTGCAGCAGCCGGCGGCGGCTGACGCTGGGGTGGGGCATGGGTCTGATCCTTTCGAACCGTGACGGCGGCGGTGGATCTGTGAGCGTTAACATGCCTGCGCGACGCGAGAGCTCTGTCGGGGCAGCGGGTGAAGTGAGCGCTAACATCGCGGCGGCATGACGAGACTGCCAGAGGAATCGGCAACCTTCAAGGGCACGGGCCGGCCACACGACACGTCGGCACGGCTGTCACGGGACAGCCGCCCGCGGGATGTGAAGATCACAACACGCCGCACCGACATGTGGTGTGTGCATTTCCCGGCGACCCTAGATATGGTGCTCGACGCAGCTGGTTCGAGCCGGTCCCCCAGTGGGACCGGGTCGAGGCAAGAGGGAACCCGGTGCAAGTCCGGGACTGCCCCGCAGCGGTGAGTGGGAACGACCGCCGTCGAGCACACTGGGCCATCCGGCCTGGGAAGTGACGGCCAGTAGGCGACCATCCGTGGTCACGCCCGCGAGTCCGAAGACCTGCCAGCGCGCCACGCACACCCCGTGCGTGGCGGCTTCGAGGCCGCGCGGGACGGCCGACGCCACCATGAACGGTTCACGGACGGGCGACCCGCCGTGCGCGCCGTTCGGCGTCCCCGCGACCTCGGATCCACTGGAACGAGCTCGCGAGGAGAGAGCCAGTGACGGTCACGACGGCGCAGCCACGCCGGCCTGCGATGCGGGTCCGGAACCGCGACGGCGACCTGGAGCCGGTCGACGTCGGCAAGATCGTCAAGGCGGTCGAGCGGTGGGTCGGCGGCCTCGACGAGGTCGACCCGCTGCGGGTGGCGACCAGGACGATCAGCGGCCTGTACGACGGCGCCACCACCGCGGAGCTGGACAAGCTGTCGATCCAGACCGCCGCCGAGCTCATCGGCGAGGAGCCGCAGTATTCGAGGCTCGCGGCGCGGCTGCTCGCCGCGTACGTCGGCAAGGAGGTCCGCGGGCAGGGCGTGGCCGGCTTCAGCCAGTCGATCCGCCACGCCCACGACCTGGGGCTGATCGGCGACGAGACGGCGGCGTTCGTGGCCCGCCACGCCCGCGAGCTCGACGACGCCGTCGACCCGGACGGTGACCTGCGGTTCGAGTACTTCGGGCTGCGGACGGTCGCCGACCGGTACCTGCTGCGCCACCCGACCAGCCGCCTCGTCGTGGAGACGCCGCAGTACTGGCTGCTGCGCGTGGCCTGCGGGCTGTCGCGGACGCCGTCCGAGGCGACCGGCTTCTACCGGCTCATGTCGTCCCTGGCGTACCTGCCGAGCTCGCCGACGCTGTTCAACTCCGGCACCCGGCACACCCAGATGTCCTCCTGCTTCCTGGTCGACTCGCCCCGCGACGAGCTCGACTCGATCTACGAGCGCTACCACCAGGTCGCGAAGCTGTCGAAGTTCTCCGGCGGCATCGGCATCTCCTGGACGCGGGTCCGCGGCCGGGGCGCGCTCATCCGCGGCACCAACGGCAGGTCCAACGGGATCGTGCCGTTCCTGAAGACCCTCGACGCCGGGGTCGCGGCGGTGAACCAGGGCGGCCGGCGCAAGGGCGCCGCGTGCGTGTACCTGGAGCCGTGGCACCCGGACATCGAGGAGTTCCTGGAGCTGCGGGACAACACCGGCGAGGAGTCCCGGCGCACGCACAACCTGAACCTGGCCAACTGGATCCCGGACGAGTTCATGCGCCGGGTCGAGGCCGACGCCGACTGGTCGCTCATCGACCCGTCCGACGCGCCGGAGCTGCCCGACCTGCACGGCGAGGCGTTCGACGACGCCTACCGCGTCGCGGAGAAGCGGGCGGTCAGGACGGTCAAGGCCCGTGACCTGTATGCCCGGATGATGCGCACCCTCGCCCAGACCGGCAACGGGTGGATGACGTTCAAGGACCGCTCCAACGCGCTGTCGAACCAGACCGGGGCGCCCGGCAACACCATCCACCTGTCGAACCTGTGCACCGAGATCCTCGAGGTCAACAGCGACGACGAGACCGCCGTGTGCAACCTCGGCTCGATCAACCTCGGCGCGCACGTCACCGCCGACGGCGTCGACTGGCAGCGGCTGCGGGAGACCGTCCGCACCGCCGTCGTGTTCCTCGACCGGGTCATCGACATCAACTACTACCCGGCGGCGCAGGCCGCCGCGTCGAACCCGCGCTGGCGGCCGGTCGGCCTCGGCCTGATGGGCCTGCAGGACGCGTTCTTCACGCTCCGGCTGCCGTTCGACTCCGAGCCGGCGCGGGACCTGTCCACCCGGGTCCAGGAGGAGATCCTCCTCACCGCCGCCGAGACGTCCGCCGAGCTGGCGGAGCGGTCCGGCCCGCACCCGGCGTTCGCCGAGACCCGCGCGGCGCGCGGCGAGCTGCACCCGGACCTGTGGGGCGCCACCCCCGCACAGCCCGGGCGGTGGGCGGCGCTGCGGGCCCGGATCGCGGCGCACGGGCTGCGCAACTCGCTGCTCGTCGCGATCGCGCCGACGGCGACGATCGCCTCGATCGCCGGCTGCTACGAGTGCATCGAGCCGCAGGTGTCCAACCTGTTCAAACGCGAGACCATGTCCGGCGAGTTCCTGCAGGTCAACACCTACCTGGTCCGGGAGCTCAAGGCCCGCGGGCTGTGGACGGCCACGGTCCGCGAGCAGATCAAGCGGGCCGAAGGGTCCGTGCAGGCGGTCGACGGCCTGCCCGAGGACGTGCGTTCGCTGTTCCGCACCGCGTGGGAGCTGCCCCAGCGGGCGCTCATCGACCTCGCCGCGGCCCGCGCGCCGTACATCGACCAGTCCCAGTCGCTGAACCTGTTCATGGCCGCACCGACGATCGGCAAGCTCTCCTCGATGTACCTGCACGCCTGGAAGAGCGGCCTGAAGACCACCTACTACCTGCGGTCCCGGCCGGCGACCCGGATCCAGCAGGCGACCGTGCCGGTCCTGCCGGCGATCACCGCGGCCGCCGGCACCGACGCCGTCGCCTGCTCCCTGGAGAACCCCGAAGCCTGCGAGGCCTGCCAGTGACCGTCATTCCCGTTCCCCGCGCCGCTACTACCGGACCCATGCTGCTCGACCCCGGCATGGACCTGACCCTGCGCCCGATGCGGTACCCGCACTTCTTCGCCCGGTTCAAGGACGCCATCAAGAACACCTGGACCGTCGAGGAGATCGACCTGCACACCGACCTGCCCGACCTCGCCGGGCTCACCCCGGCGGAGCGGCACCTGGTGTCCCGGCTCGTCGCGTTCTTCGCCACCGGCGACACGATCGTGGCCAACAACCTCGTGCTCAACCTGTACCAGCACGTCAACAGCCCCGAGGCCAGGCTCTACCTGTCCCGGCAGCTGTTCGAGGAGGCCGTGCACGTCCAGTTCTACCTGAACCTGCTCGACACGTACGTCACCGACGAACACGAGCGCTCCGCCGCCTTCGCCGCCGTGGAGAACATCCCGTCGATCCGCCGCAAGGCCGAGTTCTGCTTCCGCTGGATCGACTCGATCTTCGAGCTGCGCGAGCTGAGGACCCGCGACGACCGGCGGTCGTTCCTGCTCAACCTGATCTGCTTCGCCGCCTGCATCGAAGGGTTGTTCTTCTACGGCGCCTTCGCCTACGTGTATCACCTGCGCTCCCGCGGCCTGCTGCACGGCCTCGCCTCGGGCACCAACTGGGTCTTCCGCGACGAGTCGATGCACATGGCCTTCGCGTTCGACGTCGTCGACACCGTCCGGTCCGAGGAGCCGGACCTGTTCGACGACGAGATGGCCGGGCAGATCCGGGCCATGGTCGCCGAGGCCGTCGAGTGCGAGGTCCAGTTCGCCGCCGACCTGCTCGAGCAGGGCATCTCCGGGCTGTCCCTGGCCGACATGCGCGAGTACCTGCAGCACGTCGCCGACCGCAGGCTGGCGCTGCTGGGCGTCGAGCCGCTCTACGGCAGCCGCAACCCGTTCGCGTTCATGGAGCTCCAGGACGTCCAGGAGCTGTCGAACTTCTTCGAACGGCGGGTCTCGGCCTACCAGGTCGGCGTCACGGGCACCGTCTCCTTCGACGACGACTTCTGAGCACCCGCGCCGGCGTCGCGGCCGTCCACCGGGCCCGTGCCCGGTGGACGGCACCCACCCGCCGTCCGGTGGCCTGGCCGAGCGGGGCGAGCAGGAGTTTCGGCGGGCTGTGGACGGGCATGGCGATCAGGACCCGGTTGGCGCCGGCGTCGGTTGGCGCCGGCGGGCGTCGGTGACCCGCTCGACGAGGTGACGCCCGGCCGGGGTGAGTGACACCTGCACCGCGCGCCGGTTGCCGGTGGCTGGGTCACGCCATGCGACGGTCCGGCCGTGCGGTGGCGCGGACCTGCCCAACACCGGAAAGGACCAACGCCACATGGAAACCATCACCTCCGAGGTACTGATCTCCCGGCTGGCCGACTGGGGCGTCGACACGGTGTTCGGCATCCCCGGCGACGGCATCAACGGGATCATGGAAGGGCTGCGGCGCAACGCCGACCGGGTGCGCTTCGTCCTGACGCACCACGAGGAGGCGGCCGCGTTCATGGCCACCGCCCACGCGAAGGCCACCGGACGCATCGGGGTGTGCCTGGCCACCTCCGGGCCCGGCGGCATCCATCTGGCCAACGGCCTGTACGACGCGAAGCTCGACCACGCGCCGGTGCTGGCGATCACCGGGATGCAGGAGACCTCGGTGCTCGGCACCGGATACCAGCAGGAGGTCGACCTGACCCGGCTGTACGAGGACGTCAGCGTCTACAACCAGCTGATCGTCAACCCGCAGCAGCTGCCCGCGCTGGTGGACGTGGCGATCCGGCACGCGTACGCCCGGCGGGGCGTCGCTCACCTGTGCGTCCCCAACGACATCCAGGTGGCGCCGGCCGACGCCGACCCCTACCAGCACGTGTCCCCCGCCAAGCCGCCGGCCACATCGCCGGTGTACCTGCCCAGCTCGGTGCGGCCGCGCGACGAGGACGTCGCCCGCGCCGCCGAGGTGATCAACGGCTCGGCGAAGGCGGCGATCCTGGTCGGTGTCGGCGCGCGCGGCGCGGGCGCACTGGTGGAGCGGATGGCCGACACGATCGCCGCCCCGGTGATCAAGACCCTGTCCGGCAAGATGGTGATCCCCGACGACTCGCCCTACACCACCGGTGGCATCGGGCTGCTGGGCACCGCCCCCAGCGAGGAGCTGATCGACGACATCGACACCCTCGTCATGCTGGGCACCAACTTCCCGTACACCAAGCATCTGCCGCAGGCGGGCAAGGTCAAGGTCGTCCAGGTCGAGATCGAGGAGACCCGGGCCGGGATGCGCCTGCCGACCGACGTGCCGCTCATCGGCGACGTCGAAGCGACCCTGCACGCCCTCATCCCCCGGCTGACCCGCCGCACCGACCGGTCGCACCTGCAGCGGTACCAGGCGCAGATGCGCGACTGGAACGAGACGATGCACGCCCTGGAGAACGGCGAACGGGACCCGATCGCCCCGCAGTACCTGGCGTCCTGCCTGGACGAGCTGGCGAACGAGGACGCGGTGCTGTGCTGCGACTCCGGCACGATCGCCACCTGGGCGGCGCGGCACTGGCGCATCCGCGGCGGGCGGGAGTTCTACCTGTCGGGCAACCTCGCCACGATGGCGCCCGGCCTGCCCTACTCGATCGCCATCCAGCACGCCTTCCCCGACCGGCAGGTGATCGCCTACCAGGGCGACGGCGGCTTCGCGATGCTCATGGCCGAGTTCAACACCGCCTGCCGCTACGACCTGCCGATCAAGGTGGTGATCAACAACAACAACGCGCTGGGCCAGATCCTGTGGGAGCAGATGGTGCTCGGCTACCCCGAGCACGGGGTCCGCTTCGGCGACCCGAAGCCGGACTTCTCCGCCTGGGCGCACGCCTGCGGCGGCTTCGGCGCCCGCGTCGAGAAGGCCGGCGACCTGCGCGCCGCGCTGGTCGAGGCGTTCACCCACCGCGGCCCGGCGCTGGTCGACGTGACCGTCGACCCGAACGAGCCGCCGATGCCCGGCAAGGTCAGCTACGAGCAGGCGAAGAAGTTCGCCCAGGCCTTCCTGCACGGCCAGCCGCACAAGGCGTCGATCGCCACCACCCTGTTCAAGGACAAGATCCAGCAGCTGAAGGCGGACCGGTGACCACCCTGCTGCCGGCGCCCAGGGTCCGCACCGCCCGGCCCGCCGACGTCGACGCGCAGGGTCTGGCCGCCGCGCTGCGGCAGCGGATCCACGGCGGCGTGCGCTTCGACGACGGCACCCGCGCCCTCTACGCCACCGACGCCTCCAACTACCGGCAGGTCCCGATCGGTGTGGTGGTGCCGCGCACCCTCGACGACGTGGTCGCCACCGTGGCCACCTGCCGCGAGTTCGGCGCGCCGCTGCTGTCCCGCGGCGGCGGCACCAGCCTGGCCGGCGAGTGCTGCAACGTCGCCGTGGTCATGGACTTCTCCAAGCACCTCAACGCGATCGAGTCCATCGACGGGCAGCACCGGCGGGCGGTGGTGCAGCCGGGCCTCGTCCTCGACCAGCTCAACGCCGCCACCCGGCACCACGGCGGGCTGGTCTTCGGACCGAAGCCCGCCACCCACAGCCACTGCACGATCGGCGGGATGATCGGCAACAACTCGTGCGGCTCCACCGCGCAGTGGAGCGGCACGACCGCCGCCAACGTCGAGCGGCTGGAGATCCTCACCTACGACGGCGAGCGGATGTGGGTCGGCGAGACCTCCGACGAGGAGTACCGGCGGATCCTCGCCGCCGGCGGCCGCCGCGCCGAGATCTACCGCGCGGTGCGTGACCTGCGCGACCAGTACGCCGGGCAGATCCGCGCGTTCCCGGCGCTGCCGCGGCGCATCTCCGGCTACAACCTGCCGGCGCTGCTGCCCGAGCACGGCATGAACCTCGCCCAGGCGCTGGTCGGCACCGAGTCGACCTGCGTGACCGTGCTGCGCGCGCAGCTGCGGCTGCTGCCCGAGCCGCCGAAGCACGTCCTGGTGCTGATGGCCTTCCCCGACATCGCCGCCGCCGCCGACGCGGTGCCCACCATCAACCGGTACGCCCCGACGGCCCTGGAAGGGCTCGACGACAAGCTGATCCGCTACGAGGGCGAGGAGCACATGCGCCCCGAGGCGCTGAAGCTCCTGCCCGAGCCGACGAACCACACCGGCCGCGGGGCGGCGTGGCTGATGGTCGACGTCGGCGCCGACACCGTCGAGGAGGCCAAGGACCGCGTCCACCGGATGCTCGACGAACTGGGCCACGACGAGGGCAAGGTCTTCGACGACCCGGAGCACCAGGCGCAACTGTGGGCCGTCCGCGAAGGCGGCCTCGGCGCCACCGCCCGCACCCCCGGCGGGCCCGACACCTGGCCCGGCTGGGAGGACTCCGCCGTGCCGCCGGAGCGCCTCGGCGACTACCTGCGCGACTTCCAGCGGCTGCTGCACCGCCACGGCTACGACGCGGCCAGCCTCTACGGCCACTTCGGCGACGGCTGCCTGCACACGTCGATCCCGTTCGACCTGGTCACCGCGGGCGGTGTCGCCGACTTCCGCACCTTCGTGGAGCGGGCCGCCGACCTCGTCTCACACCACGGCGGGTCCTACTCCGGCGAGCACGGCGACGGGCAGGCCCGCGGCGAGCTGCTGACCAGGATGTACGGACCGGACGTCGTCCAGGCCTTCGAGGAGTTCAAGGCGATCTTCGACCCGGACAGCCGGATGAACCCCGGCAAGGTCGTGCACGCCAACCCGCTCGACGGCCAGCTGCGCCTCGGCGCCGGTTACGCCCCCGCCGAGCCGGCGACCTACTTCCGGTACACGGAGGACAGCGGCAGCTTCGCCCGCGCCGCGCTGCGCTGCGCCGGGGTCGGCGCGTGCCGCCGGCCGGAGCCGGACCAGGGCGTGATGTGCCCCAGCTACCAGGTCACCGGCGACGAGGAGCACTCCACCCGGGGGCGGGCGCGGCTGCTGTTCGAGATGGTGCGCGGCGAGACGATCACCGGCGGCTGGCGGGAGCGGTCCGTGGCCGACGCCCTCGACCTGTGCCTGGCCTGCAAGGGCTGCAAGCGCGACTGCCCCATGCACGTCGACATGGCCACCTACAAGGCCGAGTTCCTCGCCCATCACCACGCCGGACGGATCCGCCCCCGGTCCCACTACTCGCTGGGCTGGCTGCCGGCGGCGGCCCGGCTGGCGGCCCTGGCGCCCGACCTGGTCAACGCCGTCACGCACGCGCCCGTGCTCGGTGCCGCGGTCAAACGGCTCGGCGGCATCGACCCGCGCCGCGACCTGCCCCGCTTCGCCGGGGCCGGCTTCCAGCGGTGGATGCGCAACCGGACGCCGGGTGGCACCGGCGAGCGGGGCACCGTGCTGCTGTGGCCGGACACCTTCACCACGTACCTGTCGCCGGGCATCGCCGCGTCGGCGGTCGGCGCGCTGGAGGCGGTCGGCTTCCGGGTCGCGCTGCCCCGCGGGCCGGTCTGCTGCGGGCTCACCTGGATCTCCACCGGGCAGCTCGGGGTCGCCCGCCGGGTGCTGCGGCGCACCATCGACGCGCTCGCGCCGTGGCTGCGGGCGGGGGTCCCGGTCGTCGGGCTGGAGCCTTCCTGCACGGCGGTGTTCCGCGGCGACGCGCTGGAGCTGCTCGGCCACGACCAGGACGCGCTGCGGTTGCGCAAGCAGACGCGGACGCTCGCCGAGCTGCTCGTCGCCGACCACGACATCGCGCTGCCCGAGCTGCGCGGCGACCACGGCGGCCGGCCGCACGCGATCAGCCAGACGCACTGCCACCACCACGCCGTGCTCGGCCACGACGCCGACGCCGAACTGCAGCGCCGGGTCGGCCTGGACGTCGAGCAGCTGGCGTCCGGCTGCTGCGGGCTGGCCGGGGACTTCGGCATGACCCCGGACCACCGCGACGTCTCCCTCGCCGTCGGCGAGCAGGTCCTCCTGCCGGCGGTCCGGGCGGCCGCGCCCGGCACGATCATCCTCGCGGACGGCTTCTCCTGCCGCACCCAGATCGAGGAGGCGGGCACGGGCCGGCACGCGCTGCACCTCGCCGAGGTCGTCAACGCCGCGCTGCGCGGCGTGCCGGCCGGCGAACGGCCCGAACGTGCGCTGTCGGTGCGTCCGGAGGCGAGAGCGGTGCGGTCGTGACCGCCGCCGAGGCGCCCGTCGAGCGGGTCGCCGCGGCGGTGTACCGGATCCCCACCGACGCCCCGGAGGCCGACGGCACCATCGCCTGGGACAGCACCACCATGGTCACCGTCACCGTGACCGCAGGCGGGCAGACCGGGCTCGGCGCCAGCTACACCGCGCCGGCCGCCCAGCACCTCGTCGAGCAGACCCTCGCCCCGGTGGTCACCGGGCGCTGCGCCCTCGACGTGACCGCCGCCTACCAGGCGATGCACCGTGCCGTGCGCAACATCGGCCGGCCCGGGGTCGCCGCCACCGCCATCTCCGCCGTCGACATCGCCCTGTGGGACCTCAAGGCCCGGCTGCTGGACCTGCCCCTGGCCCGCCTGCTCGGCGTGGTGCGGACCGCGGTGCCGGTCTACGGCAGCGGCGGGTTCACCACGTACGACGACCGGCAGCTCACGGCCCAGTTCGGCGGCTGGGTCCACGAGCAGGGCATCCCGCGGGTCAAGATGAAGATCGGCGAGTCGTGGGGCGGCCACGTCGAGCGGGACCTCGCCCGGATCCGGCTCGCCCGCCAGGTCATCGGACCGCACGCGGCGCTCTACGTCGACGCCAACGGCGCCTACCAGCGCAAGCAGGCGATCCGCGTCGCCCAGGCAGCCGCCGGGCACGACATCACCTGGTTCGAGGAGCCGGTCTCCTCCGACGACCTCGACGGGCTCCGGCAGGTCCGCGACGCGGTGCTCCCCGACGTGGCGGCCGGCGAGTACGGCTACGACCTGCCCTACTTCGCCCGCATGATCGGCGCCGGGGCGGTCGACTGCGTCCAGGCCGACCTCACCCGCTGCGGCGGGATCACCGAGTGGCGCAACGTCGCCGCCGTCGCCGCCGCCCACGGCCTGCAGGTCTCCGGGCACTGCGCGCCGCACCTGCACCGCGACGTCGCCGCCGCCACCCCCAACCTGCGCCACCTGGAATGGTTCCACGACCACGTGCGCATCGAGTCGATGCTCCTCGACGGCGCCGCCGCACCGGACCCCGGCGGCACCCTGGCGCCGAACCTGTCCGCCCCCGGGCACGGCCTGACCCTCGACCAGGACCGCGCGCAGCAGTACCGGATCGGCTGACACTACGATTGCAGTTCCAGGAACTACCATCGTAGTATCAGTGCATGGCGAACCGCCGGGACGACCTGCTCGACGCCGCGATCACGGTCCTGGGTGAGCGCGGCATCCACGCGCTGACCCACCGCACCGTCGACGCCACCGCGGGGCTGCCGCCCGGCTCGACCTCCAACCACTTCCGCACCCGCGGCGCGCTGCTGGACGCGGTCGTCGAGCGCTTCGTCACCCGCGAGCGCGCCAACTGGGAGGACCTCGCGACCCGGCTGGCGCCCACCACGCCGCACGAGCTCGCCCGGGCCCTCAGCGCGTTCGCGCAGCAGGCGACCGGCCCGCAGCGCACCCTCACCCTCGCCCGCTACGCGATCCTCGTCGAGGCCGCCAACCAGCCGGAGCTGCGCGCCACCCTCGCCGCCGGCGGCGCCCGCGTCAACGCCTGGTTCATGAACTGGCTGCGGACCGCCGGCTCCACCGACCCGCCGCACGACGCACCGCTGATCATGAACCACTGGACGGGGCTCGTCCTGCACCAGCTCGCCATGCCGGACCCGGCGTTCGATCCGGTCGAGCAGCTCACCGCCCTCGTCACCACCGTCATCCGTCCCCGCGCAGCGGAGGTACCGGCGCCATGAACCGCGACCAGATCTGGCCAGTCATCCACGCCCAGCGCGGCGCCGTCGCGGCGCTGCTGGAGACCCTGTCCGACGAGGAGTGGCACCGGCCGTCGCTGTGCGAGGGCTGGACCGTGCGTGACGTCGCCGCGCACCTGACCCTGCAGGAGGTCGGGTTCGGCGGCGCGCTCGGCATGCTGCTGCGCTGGCGCGGCAGCCTGGACCGGACGATCCAGCACGCCGCGTGCCGGCGCGCCGCCGCGCTCAGCACCGGGCAGATCGTCGCCGGGGTCCGCGGTACACCCGACGCCCGCAGACACAACTTCGGCGTCACCCACCTGGAGACGCTCACCGACATCCTCGTGCACGGCCAGGACATCGCCGTCCCGCTCGGCCGCGACCTGCACACCCCGGCGGAGGCCGCGGCCGTCGCGACCACCCGCACGCTGACCATGAGGCTGCCCCCGCCGCTGCCGTCGGCGAAGCGGCTCGCCGGCTTCCGGCTCGCCGCCACCGACACCGCCTGGGCGCACGGCGAAGGCCCCGAGGTCCGCGCCCCGATGGCGGCGCTGCTCCTGCTCGCCTGCGGCCGCCTGACCGCCCTGCCGCAGCTCAGCGGCGCCGGCGCGGCGGAGCTCACAGGCCGCCTGAGCGCCGGCGCACGGCACAATGGGTAGGTGCGAACGAAGATCACCCGGCCCGAGCTGCGAGGCCGGCGCCACGAGCGGGAGGCACTCGACCGGCTGATCCGTGACGTGCGCGCCGGCCACAGCCGGGTCCTCGTCCTGCGCGGCGAGGCCGGCGCCGGGAAGACCACGCTGCTCGACCAGGTCGCCGGCGACGCCACCGCGGTGACGGTCGCCAGGGCCGCCGGGGTCGAACCGGAGACCGAGATCGCCTACTCGGCGCTCCAGCAGCTCCTCGCCCCGCTGCTCGGCCACCTCGACGCGCTGCCCGAGCCGCAGCGGCGCGCGCTCGGCACCGCGTTCGGGCTCACCGCCGGCGACCCGCCGGAGGCGCTGCTCGTCGGGCTCGCCGTCCTCGGCCTGCTCGCCGAGGCCGCCGCGGAGCGGCCCCTGGTGTGCGTGGTCGACGACGCGCAGTGGCTCGACCGGATGTCCGAGGTCATCCTCACGTTCGTGGCCCGGCGGCTCGACGCGGAGTCGGTGGCGCTGGTCTTCGCCGCCCGCACGCCCGGCGGCGACCGGATCCTGGCGGATCTGCCCGAGCTGCGCGTCGACGGGCTGCCGGAGGCCGACGCGCGGGCGTTGCTGGATTCGGTACTGCCGGGCCCAGTCGACGACCGCGTGCGGGACCGCATCGTCGCCGAGACCCGCGGCAACCCCCTGGCGCTGCTGGAGCTGCCCCGGGAGCGGACCGCGGCGGAGCTCGCCTTCGGCTTCGGCGGACCGGGCGGCGCGCCCGTCGCCGGGCAGGTCGAGGAGGACTTCCAGCGGCGCGTCGCCGCCCTGCCCGCCGACACCCGCACCCTGCTGGCCGCCGCGGCCGTCGAGCCGGTCGGCGACCCGGCCCTGCTGTGGCGCGCCGCCGGACGGCTCGGCGTCGGCATGGACGCGGCCGCCGCCGCGGAACAGGCCGGCCTGGTCGAGTTCGGTGCGCTGGTACGGTTCCGCCATCCGCTCGTCCGATCCGCCGCCTGGCGCGCCGCCGGCCCGGCGACGCTCCGCGACGTGCACGCCGCCCTCGCCGCCGGCACCGACCCCGGCCTCGACCCCGACCGGCACGCCTGGCACCGCGCGCACGCCGCGACCGGCCCCGACGAGGACGTCGCCCTGGAGCTGGAGCGGTCCGCGGACCGGGCCCTCGCCCGCGGCGGGCGGGCCGCGGCGGCCGCGTTCCTGGAGCGCGCCGCCGAGCTGACCACCGACCCGAAACACCGCTCGGCGCTGCTGCTCGCCGCCGCGCGGGCCCGGCTCGCCGCCGGCGCCGCCGACCGCGTCCCGGACCTCCTCGCCGCGGCGGGGCTCGGCCCGCTCGACCCGCTCCAGCAGGCGCTCGCGGAGCGGCTGCGGGCCCAGGCGACCCTCGCGCTCGACCCCGGCCCGGCCGCCGGCCCGGCGCTGCTCGCCGCCGCCCGGCGCCTCGAGGCACTCGACCCGGCGGCCGCCCGGGAGACCTACCTGTCCGCGCTCGGCGTGGCCGACCCCGCCGGCGACGAGCTACGGCGGACGGCCGAGGCGGCGCTGGCCGTGCCGGCGGCGGACGACGCGCCGGGAGCGCTGCTCACCGGACTCGCGACGTGGGCCCTGGACGGACCCGCCGCCGCCGTGCCGACGCTGCGGCGGGCCCTCGACGCGATCGACCCGGCCCGCGACCTCGACCTGCTGTGGCTGGCGGTGCCGGCCGCGCTGGAGGTGTCCGACGTCGCGACCGCGCACCGGCTCAGCGGCGCGGCGGCCGGCGCCGCGCGTGCGGCCGGGGCGCTGTCCGTGCTGCCCGTCGCGCTGACGCTGCACGCCGGGACGCTGCTGCTCATGGGCCGGTCCGGCGAGGCGGCGGACCTGCTCGCCGAGTGCGGGGGGCTCGCGGCGGCCACCGGCGCCGCCCGGCACGCCGACGTCGGCTGCGGGCACGCGTCGCTCGCCGCCCTCACCACGCTCACCGCCACCCCCGCCGCGCTCGGCACGCTCCAGGGCGCGGCGGCGCACCCGGCGCTGGGCATGCGGGCGCTGGTGCTGTCCGAGGTCGTCGAGGCCGCGGTACACGCGAACGAGCCGGCCGTCGCCGCGGACGCCCGGGACCTGCTGGCCACGCACGCCGCCGCGACCGGCACGGACTGGAGCCTCGGCGCCCTCGCGCTCGCCGACGCGCTGACCGAACCCGCCGACGGCCGCTTCCGCGAGGCCGCCGCCCGGTTCGAGGCCGCCGGGCTGGGCCTGCTCACGGCCCGCGCCCGCCTGCTGCACGGCGAATGGCTGCGGCGCGAGGGCCGCCGCGCCGACGCCCGGACCGCGCTGCACGCCGCGCACGACGCGTTCGCCGGCATGGGCCTGCACGCGTTCGCCGAGCGGGCGGCCCGGGAGCTCGCCGCGACGGGTGAGACCGTCCGCAAGCGGTCGGAGGGCCCGTCCGACGAGCTCACCGCGCAGGAGGCGCAGATCGCCCGCCTCGCGGTCGCGGGCCGGACCAACCCGGAGATCGGCGCCGCGCTGTTCCTCAGCCCCCGCACCGTCGAGTGGCACCTGCGGAAGGTGTTCGGCAAGCTCGGCATCACGTCCCGGCGCGAGCTCGCCGCGGCGCTGGTCCGGCCCTGACGGCCGCTCAGCTCCTGAGGCCGGCGGCCTCCGCCATGTACGTGGCGTACCAGGCGGGCCAGTTCTCGTCGGCGCGGCCCAGCTCCTGCTCGTGCCGGCCGTGCGCCGCGGCCGCCTCGCGCAGCGCGTGCTCCAGCTCCGCCACCGAGCCGAAGTTCGCGTGGTCGACGCGGCCCGGCAGGCGGCGGGTGATCTCCTGCAGCACGAACTCGTTGCCGTCCGGGTCGGTGAACGACGCGAACGACGCGTACGACTGCCGCCGCGGATCAGGTCCGGGCACCCGCGCCTCCGTGCCGCCGTGATGGAAGACGCCGCCGGCGTCGTGGAACACCTCGCTCACGTCCACCCCGCGGGTCGCCAGCTCCTTCTGCGCCGCGACGACGTCGTCGACGACCAGGTGCACCCCGCGCACCGAGCCGGGCTCCGCGTCGGTGACCCGGTCACCGAAGATGATCGACGTGGCCGACCCGGGCGGGGTGACCTGCACGACCCGGAACTCGTCGGCACCGGTGAAGTCGGCGTCCTCCCGGCAGCCGATCCCGAGGTAGAACCTTTTGGCCCGGTCGACGTCCGAGACCGGCAGCACGACGATTTCGAGCTTCATGTCCACCATGCCAGAGCACTGCCCACTCCGGCGCGCATCTACCTCCCCGGCCCGACCCCAGTGCCACCCTTCCGCCTCCTCCGCCCCGCCGCCTTCTCCACCCCCTCGCGGCCCGTCGTATTGTGAGGGTCTGACGGGGAGAGGACGGGTCTATGTCGATGCTCAAGGGCGCCAACATGCCGGTGCAGGCGCCGGTGGTCCGGGCCGTGCTGGGGTGGCAGAGCGGGCCGGGCGTGCCCGACGCGGACGGCTCCGCGCTGCTGCTGACCGGCGGTGGCAAGGTCCGCGACGACAACGACTTCGTGTTCTACAACCAGCCGTCGCACCCGGCCGGCGCGGTCCGGCACGAGGGGAAGGCGACCGCGGGGACCCAGGTCACCGACACGGTGCTCGTCGATCTGGGCCGGGTGGAGCCGTCGATCGAGCGGATCGTGCTGGCCGCCTCCGCCGACGGTGGCACGTTCGGGAAGGTGCCGGGCCTGCACATCCGGCTCCTGGACGCGACGAGCGGTGCGGAGGTCGCTCGCTTCGACAGCCCCGGCGCCACGACCGAGACGGCGTTCATCTTCGGCGAGTTGTACCGGCGGGCCGGGCAGTGGAAGTTCCGGGCGGTCGGGCAGGGGTACGCCTCCGGGCTGGCGGGACTGGCCCGCGACTTCGGCATCTCGGTCGACGACGCGCCCACGCCGACGCCGACACCAGCGCCCGCCGCGCCGGCGCCCGCCACGCAGGGGTGGCCCTCGGTGACCGTGACCGGGCCCGACGGGCAGCCGCAGCAGATCGGGCTGCCCGCGACGGTGCCCCCGCCCGTCGCCCCGCCCCCGCCCCCGCCCGCTCCCCCGGCGCCGCCCGTCGCGCCGCCGGCACCCGTCGCGCCGCCGACTGAATACCCGCCGCCCATCTCGAACCTGCCCATGGCGCCGCCACCCCCGGTCGGGCCGCCGGCTCCTGCCGCGCCGGTGCGACTGTCCAAGGTCACGCTCACCAAGCAGGCGCCGACGGTGTCGCTCGCCAAGCAGGGCGGCCGGTCCGGGTCGCTGCGGGTCAACCTCAACTGGAGCATGCGTTCCCTCGGCAAGCGCGGCCTCTTCGGCAAGCAGAGGACCGCGCACCTGCCCGACCTGGACCTCGACCTGTGCTGCCTGTGGGAGCTCATGGACGGCCGGAAGGGCATCGTCCACCCGCTCGACAACCAGTTCGGTCAGCTGAACGACGCGCCGTACATCATGCTCGACGGCGACGACCGTACCGGCGCCAACGAGGCGGGCGAGAACCTCACCATCAACCTCGACCACACCGACAAGTTCCGCCGGATCCTCGTCTACGCCAGCATCTACGACGGTGCCGACTCGTTCGCCGGCCTCGACGCGGTCGCCACCCTGTATCCGCAGCACGGGGCCCCGATCGAGATGCGCCTCGACGAGTGCACCGTCATGGCGCGGGCCGGCGTGCTGTTCCTCATCGAGAACGTCAACGGCGAGCTGGTCGTGCGGCGCGAGTCGAGGTACATCATCCCGGCGCCCGGCCAGTTCCGGAACCAGGCCGTCGACCTCGCCTACAACTGGGGCCTGTCGTGGGTGGCGGCCGGGCCGAAGACCTGACGGGTCACACGACGACGACCAGCTTGCCGATGGTGTGCCGGCGGGCGAAGTCGACGCAGGCCTGCGCGCCCTCGGCGAGGGTGTAGCGGCGCCCGATCGTCGCCCGGAGGCCGGCGTCCGCGACCTCGCGCATGCCGCCGTGGACGCCTTCCATGTCGAGGACGAACCTGAGCTCGACGTCGTCGCGGCCGGTCCAGTCCTGCCGCGGCACCGGAAACGTGATGGTGAGCAGCCGCCCGCCGGGCCGGACCGCGGCCGCGACGCTCGTCAGCGCGTCGCCCGGCAGGGTGAGGTTGAACGCGGCGTCGACGCCTGACGGGTAGCCGGGCTCGGCGTATCCGATCGTCTCCGCGGCGCCGAGGTCGCGCAGCAGGCCGGCGTCCTCGTCGGTCGCGGTGGCCACGACCTCGGCGCCCGCCGCGGCGAGCAGCGGGACGAGGGTCGTGCCGACGCCGCCGGTCGCGCCGACGACCAGGACCCGCTCGCCGGGGCGGACGCCGGCGGTGGCCATCAGCGCCCGCGCGGTCAGGCCGGTGGTGGCGAGCGCCGCGGCGTGCTCGGCCGTCAGGCCGGCGGGGCGGTGCGCGACGAACGGCGTGTCCGCCTCGACGACCGTGTATTCGGCGAGGGAGCCGGTGCTCATCGACGGGCGCGGGCCGAGCATCGGGCGCAGCGCCCGGGGTGCGGCGTAGCCGAAGATCTCGTCGCCCTCGGCGTAGCCGGTCACGCCCGGTCCGGTTTCGGCGACCGTGCCGGCGAAGTCGTTGCCCGGCACGTGCGGGAACGTCAGGGGGCGTCGTGTCGCGGAACTGCCCGCTGGGGATGACGACGTCGCCCGGGTTGATCGAGGCGGCGGCGACGCGGACCAGCAGCCGGCCCGGTCCGGGCCGCGGGACCGGCAGCTCGCCGACCGTGTACCCCTCGGGTGGTCCGTAGTCACCGGCGATCACTGCGCGCATGAGGTCCTCCGGAAATCCATAACCGGACCGCCTGGTCCGCTTCTAGTGGAAACACTAGTCATAAACGGACCGCACGGTCAACTTGTACGATGGCCACCATGACCTCGAGCCGCCCGCAGCGCGCCGACGCCGCGCGCAACCGGTCGGCGCTGCTGGCGGCCGCCGCCGACGAGTTCGCGGAGCGGGGCATGGACGCGTCGGTGGCCGACATCGCCCGCCGCGCCGGCGTCGGCAAGGGCACGGTGTTCCGCCATTTCCCGACGAAGGACGACCTGATCGCCGCGATCGTGCTCGACCGGGTGGACGAGCTGACCGCGGCCGGCGATCGCCTGCTCGGCGAGGCCGATCCGGGCGTGGCGCTGCTGGCGTTCATGACCGCCGCCGCCCACCAGCGCCAGCAGCGCGACCTGTCGTTCCTGCACGGCGCCGGCGACGTCGACCCCGCGGTGACCGGCGCCCGCGAGCGGATGTACCGCGTGATCCACGACCTCGTCGACCGGGCCCGCGACGCCGGGGCGGTGCGCCCCGACGTGACCGGCGCCGACGTCATCCTGCTGATGTGCGCCCCGAACTACGTCGCCGGCTACGTGCCGGACGCGTCGCCGGACCTGTGGCGCCGATACCTGGGCATCCTGTTCGACGGTCTCCGCCCGCAAGGCGCCCACCCGCTCCCGGCGCCACCACCCACGCTCGCCTGACCCGCCAGGCCTCGCGCCCGGCTCGACGGGCGTCCATGGCAGGATGTGGCGCATGCAGCGTGTCCTGCCCGACGGCGTCGCGGACCGCATCGCGACCGCCGGCCGGGTCGTCGTGTTCACCGGCGCCGGGATCTCCGCGGAGAGCGGCGTGCCGACGTTCCGCGACGCCCTGACCGGCCTGTGGTCCCGGTTCGACGCGTATGAGCTGGCCACCCCCGAGGCGTTCGAGGCCGACCCCGCGCTCGTCTGGGGCTGGTACGAATGGCGCCGCGCCGCCGTCCGCAAGGCCGAGCCCAACGCCGGGCACGTGGCCGCCGCCGCCCTCCAGGCGCTGGTGCCCGGCACCGTCGTCGTCACGCAGAACGTCGACGACCTGCACGAGCGGGCCGGCTCCAAGGACCCGGTCCACCTGCACGGCAGCCTCTTCGCGCCCCGCTGCGTCGCCGGTCACCCGTTCGACGCGCCGTCCGGCGACGACGACGTCCCCGACGACCTCGGCCCCGTCCCGCCGCCGCGGTGCACGGCGTGCGGCGCGCTGGTGCGGCCCGGCGTCGTGTGGTTCGGCGAGGCGCTGCCCAGGGCGGCCTTCACGGCGGCCGTCGAGGCGGCGTCCTCCTGCGACGTGCTGTTGAGCATCGGCACGTCCGGCGTGGTGTACCCGGCGGCCGAGCTGCCCGTGGTCGCCACCCGCTCCGGGGCGACCGTCATCCAGGTCAACCCGGACGAGACGCCGCTGGACGACATCTGCGACGTCAACCTGCGCGGCACCGCCGCCCGGCTGCTGCCCGCCCTCTACGCCGAGGTCAAGGAGGTCACCGCCGGCGGCCGGTGACCTTCGACCCCGGGAGGCGGCCGGCCTTGGCGGTGCCCGCCAGGGTGTCGCCGTCGATGGTCACGTCGAAGACCAGGTTGAGCCGCAGGGGCCGGGTGACGGCCTGTTTCCAGGTGAGCCGGTCGCCGTCGAGGGTGACGTCGGTGAGGAGGACCTCCTCTCCTTCACCGGCGGCGACACCGGTCAGGGCGGCACCGTCGCGGCGGATCACCGCCGTGGCGTTGATCCTGCCGATGGGCGTGGCGATGGTCAGGTCCCAGGTGCCTTCGGCCGTCATGGTTCACCACGCCCCGGCGGGCTGCGGGCCGGCGTCGCGCCAGACGGTGCCGCGCCGTTCGTAGGCGAACAGTTCCTCGACGGCGTGCGCGATCCGCGGACCGAGCTCGCGCTCCAGGAGGTACAGGGCGAGGTCGAGCCCGGAGGTGACGCCGGCGCCGCTGACGAAGTCACCGTCGTCGACGACCCGCGCGTGGACGGCGCGCACGCCGGTGGCGTCGAGCAGGTCCAGGCCGAGGTGATGGGTGGTGGCATGGCGGCCCTCCAGCAGGCCCGCCATGGCGAGGACCAGGGATCCGCCGCACACCGAGGCGACCGTCACGGCCGGCTCGTCCATCGCCGCCTTGAGCAGCCCCGGCAGGTCGGTGGTCAGGGTCCGGCCCAGCAGGACCGGGATCGAGTCGTCGGTCGGCTCGTCCTCGGGGTCGCCGACGCGGCCGGCGGCGCCGGGCACGACGACCAGCCCCGGACGCGACGGGTCGAGGGCCGCGGTCGCCCGCAGCGCCAGGCCGCCGGTGCCGCTCACCACCTCCCTGGGGCCTTCGGCGGAGACGAGCGCCACGGTCAGGGCCCCGCCGGCGGCGACGGCGCCCGCGTGCAGCACCTCGTACGGTGCGATGACGTCCAACGGGTCGAAGCCGTCGAACAGGACTATCTGCGCATGCATGCGACTCACGCTAAGGACCAGGTGGCGGCGGCCCCAGTGGCATTCGTGACCACTTCCGACGGGATTTCGCCAACCCGTGCGGTACCGTGCCGGCCATGCACATCGTCGCCGTGCTCGCCTTCGACGGGGTGATCCCGTTCGACCTGGCCACCCCGATCGAGGTGTTCACCCGCACGTGCCTGCCCGGCGGGAGCCCCGGCTACGAGGTCCGGGTCTGCGCCGAGCGCCCGCACGTCGACGCGGGCGCGTTCACCCTGACCGCGCCGTGGGGCCTCGACACCCTGGCCGAGGCGCACACGGTCGTCGTGCCCGGCACCGCCGACCCGGCCGCCGCGCTGACCCCGCCGGTCCGGGCCGCCTTGCGTACCGCGGCGGCGAACGGCACCCGGATCGCCTCGATCTGCGCGGGCAGCTTCGTGCTCGCCGCCGCCGGCCTGCTCGACGGGCTGCGGGCCACCACCCACTGGATCGCCGCCGGCAGCCTCGCGGCCGCGCACCCGTCGGTGGACGTCGACCCCGGCGTGCTGTATGTCGACAATGGACAGATCCTCACCTCCGCCGGCGCGGCGGCGGGCCTGGACCTGTGCCTGCACATGATCCGCCGCGACTACGGGTCCGCGGTCGCCGCCGCCGCCGCGCGGCTGTCGGTGGTGCCGCTCGAACGCGAGGGCGGCCAGGCGCAGTTCATCGCCCACGACCACCCGCCGACCCCGCAGGGCGCCGAGCTCGAGCCGCTCCTCACCTGGCTCCAGCAGCACCTGCGGCGCGACCTGACCCTCGCCGACATCGCCGCGCAGGCCGGGATGAGCACCCGCACCCTGATCCGCCGCTTCCGCGACCAGACCGGCCTGACCCCGCTGCAGTGGCTGCACCGCGCCCGCGTCCGCCGGGCCCAGCACCTCCTGGAGACCACCCGCCACTCCGTCGAACGCATCGGCGCCGAGGTCGGCTTCGGCTCACCGACCGCGTTCCGCGAGCGCTTCAAACGCACCACCGGCGTCAGCCCGCAGACCTACCGCCACTCGTTCAGCTGACCCGCGCACACCCCCGCCGCGTCCCGGCAGCCGGAGCCCGCGCCCGCCGCCCGGCGGGGCTGAAGGACCGCGCCCACCCCTAGGGTTTCCCGGCAAAAACAGCGACACCGGGGCCCGGGTCGATGACGATGGGCGGATGGCGATGGTGGTACGACAGGTACAGGCGGGCGACGGCCCCGGGCGGGCACGGCTGTGGCAGGAGAGCGGCGCGTTCTTCGCCGGCCTCGACCCGGCCACCGCGCAGGAGCCGCAGACCGACGGGCTCGTGGAGTGGCACGAGGAGCTGCACGCGCGGTATGCGGACGACCCGACGGTGCTGATGCTGGTCGCCGAGCAGGACGGGGACATCGTGGGGGCGGCGGTCGCGCGGGTCGAGGAGCCGCTGCCGACCGCGCACTGGCAGCTGCAGCGCGACCTCGCCCACCGGCGGGTCCACGTCGACGCGCTGACGGTGGCCGGCGGCGCCCGCCGCGGCGGGGTCGGGTCCGCGCTGATGGCCGAGGTCGAGCGGTGGGCGGTCGAGCGCGGCGCGGCGGCGATCATGCTGGAGACCGGCGTGGACAACCCGACGTCGATGCCGTTCTACGAGCGGCGCATGGGCTACACCCGGCACGAGGTCGTGTTCCGCAAGGACCTGCGGTGACCGCCGGCCGCGCTCGAAGCAGCCGAGCCGTGGGTCAGCCCGTCGGTGTCCGGAAGCCCTTCACGAGCAGCCAGACCGCCAGGACCATCTCGTTCACCGCGAGCGGGACCACCAGCGCCGCGTGCGCGGGTGACGCGGTGGTGAGGCCCCCGAACATCACCAGGCCGGCGTCGGTCACGTACAGCGCCACCCCGGCCAGCGCCCAGCCCGGGAGCCAGCGGGGGACGAGCCGTGACCGGAAGAGCACGACGTTGAGCAGCAGCGCGCTGAGGCAGAAGAACAGCGCGGCCGGCGCGTAGCCCCACGTGTCCTGCGTGTCCAGCACCGACCGCACGGCCGGGTCGAGGCCGCCGTCACCTGCCGCGACCAGGATCAGCGGCCCGAACGCGGCCGGCAGCAGCAGCACCACCTCGACCGTCCGCGCCACCACGTAACCGACCGCGGAGCTTTCGCTGTACACCTTGAGCACCGGGAACAGCGCCGCCGGGATCATCGCGATCGCTCCGGCCATCACCAGCACGGCGAGCGCGCCGGCCGACTGCCGGTGCGCGCCGCCGCCGGTGCCACCCCCGAGCAGCGCCGCGCTGATCACCCCCGCGACCGTCGCGGTGATGAAGAGGGCGCCGGTCACCCGTGCCGCCGTTCGATGCATGTCGTTCGCTCCTGTCTCGTCGGTGCGCCCATGCTCGCGGCCGCCGGTGTAGAGCGGGTGTGCGTCCGGTTGGGGAACGGGGTTGCCGCCGGTTCGCGGCGCGTGGCAAGCTCGCCGCACGTCGTCGGCCCGTGGGAGCAGCGCTGTGGTGCGGATCGGTCTGCTCGGTGGGGTGCGCGTCACCACCGACGACGGCGAGCCTGTCGACATCGGCTCCGCGAAGACCCAGACGCTCCTGGCCGCGCTCGCCCTCTCCCCCGGCACGCCGCTGCCCCGGTCGCGCCTGGTGGACCTCGTGTGGGGCGACGACCCGCCCCGCACCGCGCACAAGACCCTGCAGTGGCACGTCGCGCAGCTGCGCAAGGGGCTCGGCGGGCCGGCGATCACGCGGGTCGGCGACGCGTACCGGCTGGACGTGCCGCCCGACGCCATCGACGTCGCCCGCTTCCGGCGGCACGTCGGCGACGGCGACCCCGGCGCCGCGCTCACCCACTGGGGTGGTTCGCCGCTCGCCGGGCTGGACGCGCCCGGGCTCGCCGGCGCGGTGGCCGGGCTGACCGAGCAGTGGGCGGCGGCCGTCGAGGCCGACCTGGAGCGCCGCGCGGCGGCGGACCCGCGTGGTGTCGTGCCCGCGCTCACCGAGTTCGTCGAGCAGCACCCGCTGCGGGAGCGCGCGTGGGCGGTGCTGATGACGGCGCTGTTCCGGGCGGGGCGCCAGGCGGACGCGCTCGCCGCGTACCGGCGCGCCCGTCATCACCTCGTCACCGAGCTCGGCGTCGAGCCCGGCCCCGAACTGCGCGCCGCCGAGGCGCAGATCCTCGCCCACGACGAGCGGCTCCGCGGCGCCGCGTCCTCGACCGCGCTGTTCGGGCGCGACCAGGACCTGGCGGCGACCCTCGACGCCATCGCCGCGGCGCCGGTCGTGACGCTGGTGGGGCCCGGCGGGATCGGCAAGACCCAGCTCGCCCTGGCGGCGGCGGGCGCGTCCGGGGGCGACCACTGGTTCGTCGAGCTGGCCGGGATCGTTTCGCCGTCGGATGTACCGCAGGCCGCCGCCGACACGATGAACCTTCCGCACCGCCCGGGGCAGACCCTCACCCAGTCGATCGTCACGGCCCTGCGCACCGGTCCCGCGCTGCTGGTCCTCGACAACTGCGAACACGTCCTCGACGGCGCCGCCGCCCTCGCCCAGGCCGTCGCCGCCGGCTGCCCCGCCGCGCGGGTCCTCGCCACGTCGCGGGAGCGGCTCGGCCTGTCCGGTGAGCGGGTCCTCGCCGTCGGCCCCCTCGCACCGCACGCCGCCGTGTCGCTGTTCCACGCCCGGGCCACGGCCGCCGACCGCACCTACGACCCGCAGGCCCACCCGGCCGCCGTCGCGGAGCTGTGCCACCGGCTCGACGGCATCCCCCTCGCCATCGAGCTGGCCGCCGCCCGCACCGTCAGCCGCCGCCCGCCGGATCTCGTCGCCCGCCTCGACGACCATCTGCGCGCCACCGGCGCCCGCCGCACCGGCACCCCGCGCCACCGCACCCTGCGCGCCGCCGTCCAGTGGTCGTTCGACCTGCTCACCCCCGCCGAGCAGGTCCTGTTCCAGCAGCTGTCGGTCTTCGCCGGCGGGTTCGACCTGCCGGCCGCGGTCGCCGTGACCGACGTCGCCGACGTTGCCGACGTCGACGACGTGCTCGCGGACCTCGTCGGCCGGTCGATGCTCACGGTCGCGTTCGGCCCGGACGGCAGGCGCTTCCGGCTGCTGGAGACCATGCGGCAGTTCGCGGCCGAGCGGCTGCGCGAGCGCGGGCACGCCGACGTGGTCGCCGCGCGGCACGCCCAGTGGTGCGTGGGCGCGGTCGGCGCCGTCCACCGCCTGCTCACCGGCCCGGACGAGGCGCTGGGCGTCGCCCGGCTCGCCGAGCTCTGGCCGGACCTGCGCTCCGCGGTCGTCCGGGCCCGCACGACCGCGGACGTCGCCCTCGCCGACGCGCTGGTCCGCCCGCTCGTCACGGAGCTGCCGCTGCGCGGCCGGCAGGAGCTCGGCGACTGGGCCGAGCACATCCTGGACCTCACCACGGCGCACGACGGTGACCTGCGCGCGTTCTGGCTGCTCTGGGCCGCCGAACGGCACACGCAGCAGGCCGACCCGGACGCCTACCGGCGCCTCGCGGACCGGTACGCCGCACCGGACCTGCCGCTGTGCCGCTGGGCGTCCGCCTACGCCACCGGCGACGGCCCGGGGCTGCGGGAGTGCCTGCCGGACGCGGTCGGCGCGCTGCACCGGCAGGACGAGCCGTTCCTGGCCGCGTTCCTGAGCATGACGTCGGCGGGGCCGCTGCTCGGCATCGGCCGCTTCGCGGAGGTGGACGCGGCCGTCGGTGCGCTCGCCGACCGGTACCGCGGCGCCGGCCCGCCGACCCTCCTGCACTGGGCGCTGCAGACCCTGGCCTACTCGGCCGCGTTCCAGGGCCGCTCCGACGACTCGTCCCGCTACTTCGACGAGGCCGCACGCGTCGACGTCCCGCCCGGCACGCTGTCGGCGAACGCCACCGCCGAGGCCCGGTCGGCGTTCCGGCGCGGGGAGCGGCAGCGGGCGCTGCGGCTCCTGCTGTCCTATGTGGACGAGCTCATCGACACCGCGAACGTCGTCGCCGCGAGCGTCGTGTGCATCGAGTTCGTCAACATGACCGCGGCCCTCGGGCTGCTCGCGGAGGCCTCCCGCATGTACGGGTACCTCGCCTCGGCGAACGACTTCGGCGCGATGGCCGCCCGCACCCTCGTGCCGATGGCGTCCGAGCTGACGGTCGACGCCGCGGCGCGCATCGACGACCGCACCGCGCTGCTCTACATGCGTGAGGTGCTGACCGGCCTGGTGACCTGATGGACCTGCGACCGTCGGAGCTGGCGCTGCGGGACTGGGTGCGGACCCGCCTCAACACGTCCATCATCCGCGAGATCGCCGCCCTCGACTACGGCATGCGGGTCGACGGGCACCGGCGCGCGATCGAGGAGCTGCTGGTCGCCCGGCGCCTGCCCGACGAACTGGAGTGGGAGCCGGGCGAGGTGCTCTCGCTGTGCGCCTCCACCCCCATCGCCGACCGCCACCCGGTGCCCGGCTCCGCCGGCTGGCGCGCCCACGTCGCGCGGCTGTTCGCCTGCACGATACTCACCCGCACCGGTGAGGCCGCCCACCTCAGCTCGCTGGTCGAGTCGGCGCTGGACCTCGGCCCCGAGGCGACCGCGCAGGCCGCGCGCTTCCTCGCCTGGTGCCGCATCCACACCCCGGGCTGCTGGCGCGACGAGCCCGTGTCGCGGCCGTTCCTCACGTTGGGGCTGCTGCTGATGTACGACGACCCGCGGCTGCGTGACGAGTTCGCCGACGAGGTGCGCGCGGCGGTCCCGATCGAGCTCTGGTGGGCCGACGACACCCCGTCGGCGCCGCTGAAGGAGGCCACCGGCGGCCCTGCGTGGCGGGTCTGGCGCTCGCTCGTCGACCGCCACACCGAGCACGCCCTTCTGCGGTCGTGGTTCCGGCTCGACGTCAGTCGCTGACCCCGAGGTGCGGCAGCCAGACCCGGCCGCCCGCGAGGACGACCAGGTCGACGTAGGCCGCCTCATACCAGCCGCGACACTCGACCGTGAGCTCCCACGCCTCGGCGCCGCCCGGCCACAACCGCGCCAGCAGCGCCGTCACCCACGCGGCCAGCCCGTCGGCGACCGCCCGCGGCGCCGCCGTCCCGGCCCAGGCGTCCGGCTGCCGAGTCGGCACGAAGAACCCCGGCAACGCCGCACCGACCACTGTGGACCAGTCGACCGGCGCCAGCCCGGCGACCGCGCAGTCCCGCGGCAGCAGCGCCTGCACGCTCGCCGGGACACCGCCGGCCACGAGGGGCGCGTCGTCAAGCGTGAACGTGCACGCGTGGTCGGCCTCCTCCAGAAGGTCCTCGAGGACGATCCGGTGACCATCCGGGCGCTGGCCCACCCACTTCGGATCAAGCTGCACGAGCTGGTCGGTCGGCAGGGCCCGACAACCGCGGCGCAGGCGGCCCGGCAGCTGGGCGTCAGCCAGGCGTTGGCCTCCCACCACCTGCGTCAGCTCGCCAAATACGGCTTCGTCGAACCGGCCGACACCACCAACAACCGGGACCATCCGTGGCAGGTCACCGCCACGTCATATTCGGCGGCACGGACCGGACAGGACGAAGCCAGTGCCGCGGTCGACGTCCTGGACCAGATGGTGGCCGAGCGCGGCGTCGAACACCTCGCCGCGTGGCACCGCCGCCGCGACCAGTACGACCCGCGATGGCAGCGCAACGCCGGCGTCGCCCAGAGCCTGGTCTACCTGACGGTCGAAGAGTTCACCGAGCTGCATGAGGCGCTGGACGCCCTGATCACCCCACTCGTCGAACGGCGCCGCCTCGGCGAACACGCCGCCCGGCCCGCCGACGCCCAACCGGTGAACCTGACCTTCATCAGCGTCCCGGTCGAACCGACCGACACCGACGGCTGAGATGCGCACGCTGTGGCGGGTACTGACCCGCTACCGCGACCTGCGGCTGCTGCTGTCGGCCGGGCTCCTCTCGCTGACCGGTGACTGGATCCTGCGCACCGGCCTGGCCTACCACGTCTACGCACTGACCGGCTCCACCCTCGCTTCGGCCGCCACTCTGCTGGCCGCCCTACTCCCGCAGATAGCGCTCGGCTCGCTCGCCGGGGTCTACGCCGATCGGTGGGACCGCCGCCGCACCATGGTCGTCACCAACCTGCTCCTGGCCATCGGGTTGCTGCCACTCCTCGCTGTCCACAGTAGAGACCAGGTCTGGATCATCTACCTGGTCACCGTCGCGCAGAGCAGCCTCGCTCAGTTCTTCATCACCGCCGAGGCAGCCATGGTGCCCCACACGGTGCCGTCGTGTGACCTCGTGACCGCCAACGCGCTCAACGGACAGAACCGCGACATCGCCCGGCTGGCCGGCGCCGCGCTCGGCGGTCTCGCCGCCGGGCTGGGCGGCATCACCGCACTGACCCTCATCGACATGGCCGGCTTTGCCGTCGCCGCGGCGATCATTGCCCTGATCCGCCACCCGGCCGGTCCCGCGTCTCGACCGGCGCCAGCACACCATGCGATCCGCGAGCTCACCCATGGCGCGCGAATCGCCACTCACCACCCAGCGCTGCGCCTCCTCCTCCTTTTCGTGCTGATCATCGGGTTGGGCGAGGCGATCATGGGCACACTCATGGCCCCGTTCGTCCGCGACATCCTGCACGGCGATGCCGAAACCTACGGTCTGATCCTGTCCAGCCAGGCCGTCGGCGGCATCATCGGCGGACTCACCGTCGCCGCCGCTGGAAACCGCTTCTCGCCACGCCACCTTCTCGGCTACGGCGCCCTCGCCTTCGGCGGGCTGGACCTGGCGCTGTTCCTCTACCCGCTCCAGACCCAGGCGCTCTGGCCGGCGTTCGTCCTCATGATCGCCATCGGACTGCCCGGTGCTCTCACCATCACCGGCCTGTTCACTCTGCTCCAGACCACCACCGACGACGCCCACCGCGGGCGGATCTTCGGCCTCGTCAACGCGATCCAAGGTGCCGCGATGCTCGCCGGGACACTGGCCGCCGGCGTCTTCAGCAGCCAGCTCGGCATCATCCCTGTCATCGCTTTCCAAGGCGTCGGCTACTGCGCCGCCGGCGCACTCATGCTGCTGTTCTTGACCCGAGCAACCAATCCGACACCCCAACCATCAACCACGCCAGCAGCATCACTCGATCAACCAACGCCCGAATGACGCGACGTTGCCGCTGCCGCATGGGCCGTACGAAACCCCGATTGTGGGTGTCCAGTACCCGTACCACGGGCGCGGTACGGTGGGCGGCGTGGAGCTGGCCGGTGGACTGGTGGTGCGGGCGGCGCGGCCCGCGGATCTCGAACAGATCGGGGTGCTGCTCGCCGACCGTGGTGAGCCCGCCGACCGGCAGGACCACCGGCTGGTGGTCGAGGACGCCGACGGTGGGTTCGACGCGTGCGGGGTGGTCGTCGACGGGGACCGGGTCGTGTCGACGGCGACGCTGCTGGACGAGACCGTCGTCCTCGGCGGGGTGGCGATCCCGGCGGGGCAGGTGGAGCTGGTCGCGACCGACCGCGAGTACGAAGGGCGCGGGCTGGTCCGGGCGCTGATGGGCTGGGCGCACGAGCGGTCCGCCGCCCGCGGGCACCTGCTGCAGGTGATGATCGGGATCCCGTACTTCTACCGGCAGTTCGGCTACCAGTACAGCATCCCGATCCCGCACAGCAGAGCGGTCCACACCGTGCCGGCGATGCCCGCCGGGTGTGCGGTGCGGGCCGCGGGGCCGGACGACATCGCGGCGATGGCGCGGCTGCAGGACGCGGTGCAGCGTGCGTACGACGTGAGCATGCCGCACTCGCCGCTGTGCTGGCGGGCGCTCGTCGCACGGGCGGGCAGCAGCCAGGTCGTCGTGGAGCGGGCCGGGCGGATGATCGGCACGGGCCGGGTCACGCCGCCGGACGAAGGCGTGGTGCTGGGCGAGGTCGGCGCCACCGAACCGGACGCGGTCGCCGCGCTGCTCGCCCACGCCGCCACGCTCGCGGGCGGCGAACCGTTCTCGGCGAAGGACCGCGGCGGCCTTCTCCACCCGTACCTCGCGCCGCCCTCACCCGAGGCGAACGACTACTACCTGCGCATCCCCGACGTCGCGGCGCTGCTCGACCGCCTCAGGCCCGTACTGTCGGCGCGCCTGCGCCACCACGACGGCGAGGACGACGTCGTCGTGTCGTTCTTCCGCCGGCACGTCCGGCTGCGGCGGGCCGGCGGCGCGGTGACCGAGGTCGTCGCGGGCGGCCCGATGCAGGGCCCCGCCTCGCACGGCGGCGCGGGTGTGGCGCCGGACCTCGTCGGGCCGCTGCTCTTCGGCCCGCACGGCATCGAGGGCCTCGCCGCCTGGCACGCCGACGTCTACCCCGGCCCGAACGCCGACCTGATGCGGTCACTGTTCCCACCGGTGACGGCGGACCTGCTCACGTTCTACCTGCCGTGACGAGACCCCGGCCGGTGGGTGGCCGCGAAGGGGTACGGTCGGCGGGTGCCCGAACTCATCGCGCCCGATGCCGGCCTGCACAGCGCCTGGCTCGAGGCGCACGCGGAGTGGGGCCCCGGCACGCACGAGGACGGGTTCGGTCTCGCACCCACCGACGACGTGCACTCTCCCGCCGGCTTCGCCACGTGGGTCGCCCGCCTCGCCGCTCGCTCGGTGCCGGACGGTACGGGCCGCCACCGCTGCCGGCACCGCTGGATCGTCGAGGACGGTCGCGTGCTCGGAGCGATCGCGCTGCGCCACGGTGACGACGACTACGTACGGTGGGCCGGCCACATCGGGTACGGCATCCGCCCCACCGCCCGGCGGCGCGGCCTCGCCACGTGGGCGCTCGCCCGCACCCTCGCCGACGCCCGCGGCCTCGGCCTGACCGGGCTTTTCACCGTGTGCGCCGTCGACAACGAGGCCTCGGCGAAAACCCTGGAGCGCGCCGGCGGCGTCTTCGAAGGCATCCGCGACACGCCGTTCGGGCCGGTCCGCCGGTACGGTTTCGCGTCATGACTCCGCACACCCTCACACACCCGGTCTTCGGCACGGTCGAGTTCGACCCGGCCGGCCGGTCGTGTCAGTGGGAGACGACAACTGGCACGGTCCGGGTGGACCTGACGTTCGACGGCGCCACGATCTGCGCCGCGACGCTGGACCAGGTCGCCCCATTCGTGACCGAGCTCGCCGCCTTCGACACCCGCGCGCGTGCCGCCATCGAGGACGACGTCGACGCGGTCCTCGACGACTACCTCGACTTCGACGGTGCCGAGGCCCTGCCGCACACCACCCCGGACGCCTTCCCGGCGGCGCTGCGCCTGGTCCGCGTCGGCCTGTACCCCGGCGACCCCGAGACCGGCGCGGTCTTCGACTACACCCTCGACCCTCACCTCACCGACCACCTCGTCGCCGTCCGCTTCGGCCCCGGCCGCACGGTCGACGACGTCGCGGTGGAGAGCTGACCGGTCGCGGGGGTGAGGCCCCGATCCTGGCCATCGCCGGCCCGGCGGGCTCGGGCAAGTCCACCATCGCCGACGCCACGGCCGCCCTCCTCGGCGTGCCGGTCATCCGCCTTGACGACTGCTATCACACCGATCCCGCCCTGGCACCGGCGCTTCCCAGGTACGACGGACCAGGGCGTGTCGTCAACTTCAGCGACCCGGCCGCCATCGACCCTGGCCGCCTGCGGCGCTACCCCGCCGAGCACTCGGACGGGGCGCTTGTCATCGTGGAAGGCATCTTCGCCCTGACGCTGCCGCAGCTGCGGGCCGCCGCCCGCTGGAAGGTGTACATCGACACCCCACCGGACATCAGCATCGCCCGGAAGACGCTGCGCAGAATCGCCGAAGGCCGCGACCCCGCCCTCACGCTCCGCGGCTACCTGGAGCACGGACGCGCCGCGTACCTCACCCACATCGCCCCGGGCAGACACGTTGCGGACCTCGTCGTCGACGGCACCGCCGCCGTTGCCGAGGCCGCCTCCGTGATCGTCCGGCATGTTCGGCCGGCGGCGGCCGGTTGACTCTCCCATGGTGGGAGAGTCGAAGGTGTGGGAGTGGATGGCGACGGGTTGTGGAGCATCGGGGAGCTGGCGAGGCGGACCGGGCTGCCGGTGAAGGTGGTCCGGCACTGGTCGGACATCGGGGTGGTGCCGGCGACGGGGCGGAGCACGGGCGGGTACCGGCGGTTCGACGCACAGGCGCTCGCGCGGCTGGAGCTGGCGCGGACGCTGCGGGAGCTGGGGCTCGGGATGGCGGCGATCCGGGAGGTCGTCGACCGGGAGCGGAGCATCGCCGAGGCGGCCGCCGTGCACGCCGACGCGATCGAGGTGCAGGTGCGGTCGCTGCGGTTGCAGCAGGCGGTGCTGCGGTCCGTCGCGCGGCGGGCCGCGACCGCCGAGGAGCTCGCCGAGCTCAGCCGGCTGGCGCGGCTGTCCGCCGCGGAGCGCACCGCGGTCGTGCACGGGTTCGTGCAGGAGGCCGTCGGCGGGCTGGACGTGCCGACGTACCGGGAGGGGCTGCTCGCGGCGACGCCCGACCTGCCCGAACAGCCGACCGACGAGCAGCTCGACGCGTGGCTCGAGCTCGCCGCGCTGGTACGGGCACCCGCACTACGGGTGGCGCTCGCGCGGATGGCCGCGTACGCCGCCGAGCACGCGCCCGGCGAGCACGGCAAGGAGGACCTGGCGGCGGTCGAGCGGCTCACGGACCTGTGGGTGGAGCGGGTCACGGCGGCGATGGACGCGGGTGTCATGCCCGACTCGCCCGCGGCGGACCCGGTCGTCGCCGGCATCGTCGAGGCGTGGATCCCGACGCAGGCCCGCACCGGCCTGGACGTCGGCGGTGACGGCGAGGCGGCGCGGGCGGGGCTGCTGGAGCAGTTGGAGGTCGCCGCGGACGCCGGGGTCGAACGGTACTGGCAGCTGCTCTGCGTCATCAACGGCTGGCCGGTCCGGCCCAGCATCGCCGCGCCCGGCCGGTGGCTGACGACCGCACTACGGGCGAACCCGGCACCCGGCGCCCGTACCGCCGCCATCGCCGCGGTCCTGGAGGAGGACGGCGACCCGGAGGCGATGCTCGCCGCCTGCGAACGGGTCCTGGCGGCGGTGGGCGCGATCGTCGCCGAGGTGCCCGCCGACCGGTTCCGCGACGGCACGCCGTGCGCCGGCTGGGACGTACAGACGCTGCTGAACCATCTCGTCTACGAGAACCTGCTGTGGACCGGCCTCGCCGCCGGCGCGCCGCGCGGGGACTTCGACGCCGACCATCTCGGCGGCGACCACGTCGCGGCGTTCCGGTCCGCCGCCGCCGGCACCCTCGCCGCGTTCCGGCGGCCGGGGATGCTGCGGGAGCGGTTCGGGCCCGCGCCCGGCTGGCGGCTGGTCGAGCAGGTCGTCATCGAGATGCTCGTGCACGGCTGGGACCTGGCCCGGGCGCTCGGCCGGCCGACGGACCTCGTGCCGGACGTCGCCGAGGCGGTGCTGCCGGCGGTACGGGCGATGTACGGCGACCTGCCCCGTACCCCCGGCGGGTCGTTCGGCCCGGAACAGCCCCCGCCCGCGGGCGCGACGGCCGCGGACCGGCTCGCCGCCTACCTCGGGCGCCGCCTCTGACGCGGGTCAGCCGCCCTTCTGCTCGGTGGCCGGCGGGCGCAGGCGCACGGCGACGATCGTGGCGCCCTTGCCGTCGTACGCGGTGATGAGCGGATACCGGTCGTCGGGCAGCGGCGTGGTGCGCCCCTCGCCGGCCGGGACGTTCTGCGGGATGGGCTTGCCGTGCCGCTGCACCCAGAAGATGGTGACCGCCGGGTTCCTGCTCCACTTCGCGTACTTCGCCTCGACCGTCTTTCCCTCGGCCTGGCTGGTGACGCGGGTGGCCTCGGCCCACACGGCGCCGACCTCGACGAGCGTGCCGTCGGGCGTGACGCACTGCATGAGCCCGAACACCCGCCCCGGCTCGACCGGACCCCACTCGGCCATGTACCCGGTGCCGCCGGCGCAGATGGTGTCGACGCGGACCTCGCCCGTACCGGTGTCACGCCACGCCTGGTCCAGGTACGGGCGCTCCGGCGCGCCCCAGAAGTACAGCACCATCTCCTTGCCCTTGATCACGACCCCGGTCGGCACGGTGTCGCCGACGGGCAGCGCGCTGGGATTGACGGTGATCGGCACCGGCGACGGCGTCACGGGGCCGCCGGCCTGCTCCCCGCCGGTCTTCGCCGCGCAGGCGGCCACCCCCACGACCATCAGGCAGGTCGCGACGACGCCGCTCACCGCGATGACAACCTTGCGCATGCGAACCTCCTCGGCCGTGCCCCGTGCATCCATTGACGAGGTGGTGGCCGTCGATGGTTGCATCGACCGTTACTGGTCGCCGTGCATCACCAGTACGAGAGAAGCCGTCGGTGCCGTCTCGGTCGTCCGCACGCACCACGCGGCGAGCAGCTCCAGGGAGTCGGCGAGCTCCTCGCGGACGTCGTAGGCGTCCTCCAGCGGGTCGCCGTCCGGGTCGATGAACGCGTCGTCGGGCAGCTCCTCCAGCCGCTCCCGCCAACCGCTCGCCTCGAGCTCGGTGGTGAGCGCCGCCGGCGGCAGCTCCGTCACCACCGGCCACGCCGGCCCGCCGACGTTGGACGTCCCCCAGAGCTGCGCGAGGGTCGGCAGGCTCAGCGCGTCGAGGACCGGCCGCCAGTCGAGGAACATGGTCTCCTGCAGCCAGATGGTGCGCTGCTCGTACACCGGGACCCCGATGGAAACGACGACCTCTGCGAGCGAGGCGCCCGTGCCGCCCTCGGCCGCCAACCGGTCCATGGCGACGGCGAACCCGCGCACCTGACGCTCCGACACAACCTGAACGATAGCGTCCGGGCGTCACGCCGGCGCGGGCAGGAGGACCTGGTCCAGCAGATTGAACGGGGTCCGCCACTGCTCGGGGTGGTCGTAGTTGCCGGCGGTGACCGCCACGACGAGGTCCAGCTCCGGCACCACCGCGAGGCGCTGCCCGCCGTTGCCGGCGGCCTGCGCCACCGCGCGGCCGGCGACGGACTCGAGGTACCACTGGTAGCCGTACCCGGCGCCCCAGTCGGTCGTGCACCGCGGCTCCAGCATCGCGCGGATCCACGCCCCGGGCACGATCTGCATGCCCTCATGCGTTCCCTGGTGCAGGACGACCTCGCCGATCCTGGCCAGGTCGCGCGGCGCGAGACGCAACCCCGACGCCGCCGACGCGACCCCGTCCATGCCTTCGATCCACTCGAACCGCTCGATGCCCAGCGGCTCGAACAGCCTGGCCCGCGCGTACTCCGGCAGTGGCCGGCCGGTCCCGTCGGCGATCAGCCGGCCGAGCAGGGCGCTCGCGCCGCCGCAGTACGCCCACCTGGTGCCGGGCGGCTCCTGGATCGGCCGCTCCAGCACGTACCGGTACCGGTCCGGGGCCAGCTCCATCGCGATCTCGGCGTTGGCCGGGCTGTCGTACGGGATGTCCTCCCGCCACTCGAGCCCGAGCGTCATCGTCAACGCGTGGCCCACCGTGAGCCGCGACCGCTCCGGGTCGGCGCCGAGATCCCCGTACTCCGGAAACTGCCGCAGCAGCGGCGCGTCAGGCTCGGGCACGCACCCCTCCCCGAGCGCGATCCCGTACAGCAGCGCCGTCACGCTCTTCGTCACCGACCGCAGGTCGTGCAGCGTGTCCGGCCCGAACTCGAGCACCCCGAGCGACCGGTTCCAGCTCCGGTCCGCCCCTCGCCCGTAGTACTCCAGGACAGTCTCACCGCCACGCACCGCCACGACCCCGTGCAACCCGTCGAGCTGCCCGGCCTCAAGCGCCTCGTCCAGTGTCACCATGCGCACAGGCTTAGCACCCCCAGGCCCCACATTTCGACCCCGCGGCCCGTGGCAGGCTGGAGGGGATGAAATCGGTCGGGGCGTTCTCAGGGCTGGGCGTGCTGTGCGTCGCCGCGTCGGTCGTGTTGTACGGGCTGCTGCACGTGCTGCCGCCGTCGGCGGGGCTGGACTGGACGAGCCGCACGATCAGCCAGTACGCGCTGCTGTCCAACGGCTGGGTGTTCGACGTGGCGACGCTGCTGCTCGCGGCCGGATCGGTCGCGGTCGTGATGGCGCTGCGGCGGGCCGGGCTGGTGCGCCGGGGCGCCACGGTGGCGCTGCTGCTGTGGGTGGTGGGGCTGGTCGGCGTGGTCTGGTTCGAGAAGCACAACTGGGCGTCGGGGCCGTCGCTGAGCGGGGACGTGCACCGCGCGGCGAGCCTGGTCGCGTTCCTCAGCCTGCCGGCCGGCGCGCTCCTCGCGGCGGCGCCCTGGCTGCGCGACACCGCGGCGCGCCTCGTCGCGCTCGGCGGGGTGGTGTCGCTGCTGTGCTTCTCGCCCATCCTGTGGGCGCTGGTGTCCGAGTCGTGGACCGGGGTGCGCTGGTGGCGGGCGATCCCCCTCGGCGGCGTGGAGCGCGCGCTCGGCCTCGCCGAGGTCGCGACCGTCCTGCTCCTGGCCTGGTGGGCGGGGCGCGCCACCCGCCAACGGGAGTGAGACCCGCTACCGATCTCGTTCCGTCTGGCGCGGCCGGCGCCTAAACGTCGTCGGGTATGGCGGGGGCGCCGGTTCCAGTCGTTGATGCTGCGCCGACCCGGATCTGCATAGCGGGCGCGGGGACCGCCGACGATCCCCGCGCCCGGTTGTGCCGTTCACACCGCTAGCTGGCGTACACCTCGAACTCCAGCAGCGAGTAGCCCCACGCCGTGGCGCGGGTGGTGCCGTTGATACGCACGTAGCGGCCCGTGGCGGCGAGGCCGGTGTTGTCGTCGACGCCACCGTCGCCGCCGGTCACGGAGCGGACCGTCGTCCAGTTCGTCCCGTCGGCCGAGGTCTGGATCTGGTACGCGGAGCCGTACGCGGCCTCCCAGGTGAGCTTCACCCGGCCGATCGCGTACGACTGGCCGAGGTCGACCCGGATCCACTGCGGGTCCGCGAAGGCACTCGACCAGCGGGTGGTCAGCGAGCCGTCGACGGCCGCCGATGCCGGGGTCCCGGCGTTCTCGACGCTGGACGCCGTCGCCGGCTTGTTCAGCGCGAGGTTGGTGGCGGGCGGCTGGGTGACCGTCCCGCCGTACACCTCGAACTCGAACAGCGAGTAGCCGTAGGCCGTGCCGCGCGCGGTGCCGTTGATGCGCACGTAGCGGCCCGTGCCGGTGAGGCCGGTGTTGTCGTCGACGCCACCGTTCTCGCCGGTCACCGACTTGATGGTGGTCCAGGTCGTGCCGTCGGCGGACGTCTGGATCTGGTACGCCGAGCCGTATGCCGCCTCCCAGGTGAGCTTCACCCGGTTGATGGAGTACGACTGGCCGAGGTCGACCCGGATCCACTGCGGGTCGGAGAAGGCGCTCGCCCACCGGGTCGTCAGCGAGCCGTCGACGGCCGCCGACGCCGGGGTGCCGGCGTTCTCCACGCTGGACGCCGTCACCGGCTTGTTCAGCGCCAGGTTCGACGACGGCGGCTGGGTCGTGCCGGAGGTGAACGTGAAGTCGTCGATGTCGAACAACGACCCCGCGCCGCCGGTGAACACCAGGTACAGCGCAGATGTGCCGGACGGTGGGCTGATCGTCCCGGTGACGTCGACCCAGGTCTCCCAGCCGCCGGTCGGGGCGACCTGCACGGTGCCGGCCACCGGGCCGGTCGGCGAGCCGGTCCGCACGGTGATGGTGCCGCCGGTGCCGGCCGAGGCGACCCGCGCCTTGAAGGTGTTGGCGCCGGCCAGGTTGTAGGTGTTGAAGGAGATCCAGTCGCCGTTCTCGATGTAGCCGACGGCGTTGCCGCCGTGCGCGCTGGCCTTGGCGGCGAGCTGGACGCCGTTCATCGTGTTGTAGTGCTCGGCCTGCCGGGTCCGTGGCTGCAGCTGGTGCTGGTCCTGGACCGCGGTGCCGCTGACCGGCGTGTACACGGCGGCCATGACCCCGAAGATGTTCGAGCTGGGGTCGTGCTCACCGTCCACTGTGGTCTGGATCGACCCGGTGCAGCCGTTCTTGCTGGTGATCGGGTGACCGTGACTGTCGTGGCCCAAGACGTAGTTGACCACGACCCGGTTGCAGTCGATGGTGCCGGCGTTGGGATCGGTGACCCTCACCTCGAACGGCACCAGGTCGCCGAACTGGAACAGCGAGCCGTCGGCCGGGGTGATGAGCTGGATCGTCGGCCTGCCGACCCCGACGACGACACTGGCCGTCGCGGTCCTGCCGCCGGTGTCCCGCACCGTCAGCGTCGCGGTGTACTCGCCGTTCGTGGGGTACGTGAACGTCGGGTTGGCCGCGGTGGAGTCGGTGCTGCCGTTGGTGGTGAAGTCCCAGGCGTACGTGATCGCGTCGCCGTCCGGGTCGTTGCTGCCGGCCGAGCTGAACTGCACGGTCAGCGGCGCCGCCCCGGAGGACGGGGTCGCCGCGGCCTGGGCGATCGGTGCCCGGTTGCCGCCGCTGTTGTACTCGATGCGGTAGAGCGCCGAGTTGGCGTCGCCGCCGAACCAGGTGGTGCCGTAGTCGAGCACGTACAGTGCGCCGTCCGGCCCGAACTCCATGTCCATGATGGCGGTGCCGGTCCACGGGATCTGGGTGATCGCGCCCGCCGTGCCGTTGGCGTTGATGGCGGCCGCCTTGATCCAGCGGCTGGTGAACTCACCGAGGAAGACCTGGCCGTTGTACTGGGCCGGGAACTTCACGTCGGAGACCAGGTTCGGGTTGAAGTTGTAGACCGGGCCGGCCATGGGGCCGCCGCCGCCCAACTCCGGCCGCCACGGGCCCTGTCCGCCGTACGGCAGCCAGGCGGCCTGCGACGCCGGCAGGGTGGTGATGCCGGTGTTGTTCCGCGAGTTGTTCGTCGGCCCGCCGGCGCAGTTGTACGGCCCGGACGACGGCCCAGTGGGGAACGTGTACTCCTGGTACGGGGTGTTGTAGTTGGAGCAGTACGGCCAGCCGAAGAAGCCCGGCTGGGTGATCCGCTCGAACGAGACCGTTCCCGCCGGCCCTCGGTTCGGGTCGGCGGATCCGGCGTCGGGGCCGTAGTCGCCGAGGTAGACGACCCCGGTGGCCTTGTCGACGCTCATCCGGAACGGGTTGCGGAAGCCCATGGCGTACACCTCGGGCTTGGTGTTCGGTGTGCCCGGGGCGAACATGTTGCCGGCCGGGATGGTGTACCCGCCCGTGGCGCCCGGCTTGATCCGCAGCACCTTGCCGCGCAGGTCGTTGCTGTTGCCCGAGGTGCGCTGCGCGTCGTAGGCGGGGTTGCGGTCGGCCCGCTCGTCCAGCGGCGCGTAGCCACCGGAGTCGAACGGGTTGCTGTCGTCGCCGGTGGACAGGTACAGGTTGCCGGCGGCGTCGAAGTCGATGTCACCGCCGACGTGGCAGCACAGCCCACGGCTGGTCGGCACGTCGAGGATCGTCACCTGCGAGTTCGGATCGATCGTGTAGTCGTCCCGCACGGTGAACCGGGCCAGCTTGTTGGAGCCGTTGAACGGGGCGAACTGCGCCGCCGTGCCGGTGGACGGGGCGTCGCCGGCCGGGGTGCTGAGCGGTGGCGCGTAGTAGACGTACACCCACTTGTTGGTGGCGAAGTTCGGGTCCGCCTTGATGCTCTGCAGACCCTCCTCGTCGTGGGTGTAGACCTGCAGCGTCAGGGCGACCTTCGTGTTGCCGTTGACGTCGGTGTACCGGATGACGCCGTCGCGCGCGGTGTGCAGCACGCCCCGGTTCGGCAGGACGGTGAGGCCCATCGGCTCGCCGGTCTCCGCCACGCCCTTGGCCAGGTTCACCTGGCTGAACGTGCCGACGGCGGACTGCACCGAGCAGTTGCCGATGTTCTGCGCGGCGTACTTGATGCCGCCGAGCAGGTGGGTGCGGAAGTTCGCCTCGGTGTAGCTCTCCTGGGTGTGGCCGAGGCCGGTGTACCAGGAGCGGCCGCCGTCATAGGCGCGGCACCACGAGATCGGGTGGTCGCCGTTCATCGTGCCGCCGGTGTACGTGGCCTCGTTGAGGTTGGCCAGGACGTGCACCTGCGAGCGCGGGTTGGTGCGGTAGTTGTACAGCTCGTCAGTGCGGTTCCAGTTCGCCGGGATGCCGGCGTTGGACGGGTGCGCGGTGTCCTCGATGCGCACCGTCACCGGCTGGATCGCCGGGTGGCTGGAGAAGTAGGCGCCGACAAGGTTGCCGTACCAGGCCCAGTCGTACTCGGTGTCGGCCGCCGCGTGGACGCCGACGTAACCACCGCCGGCGCGGACGTACCGCTCGAACGCGGCCTGCTGGTTGGCGTCGAGCACGTCGCCGGTGGTCGACAGCCAGATGACCGCCTTGAAGCGGGCCAGGTTCGTGTCGTTGAACTGCGTCGCGTCCTCGGTCGCCTCGACCGTGAAGTTGTTCTGCGTGCCCAGTTGCTGGATCGCGGTGATCCCGGCGGGGATCGCGTCGTGCCGGAACCCCGCGGTCTTGCTGAAGATCAGCACCGAGAAGTCGGCCGCGAATGCCGGGGCGATGTTGAAGCCTGCCGCGGCGAGCACGAGGGCGACGCAGAGCAGCACTCTGCGGAACATGATCGGTTGCACCTCTCCTACGAAGAAAGCAGCGAACGACGTGCGCCGATCACGTCCGATCCCTGAAAGGGCTTCCGGTTCGCGGGCACGGTGAAGTGCCGCCCGCTCCGGCGGGTGGATGGGGGTGTCACACGGGCGTCGATGCCACGCGAAGGGCCGCACACCATGCGCCTCGCCGAAGGTCGCACGGTGCCGCGGTGGTGTCCGTCGCCATTGGCGGTGGCGATCGGACCTGTTGGGGGGCGGGGGTTACTCCTTCCACCCCGGCGGGCGCCCCAGAGAGCGCTCTCTCACCGAGGTGCCGATCAGTTAAGCAGACTCGCCACCCCGTGGCAACGGTTCTGCATAGACCACCGTTTATTCAGCCGGCGGCCTGCGCCGGTGGCGCCGGGATGACCCGCAATGACCAGGTCATCGAGAACCATCCCTTGTCCTCGTCGGCGACCGCGAGCCGGGTCCCGTCGGCGTTGAACGCCACGCCCAGGAAGCGCCCCCGGGCGATCCGCTCGAACCGGCCGTCCTTCACCAGCCACACGCCCGCCTTGCCGTTGGCCTCTCCGGCGAGCACGATCCGGTCACCGTGCACGGTCAACGCCGAGGGCGCCTGCACGGCCCGGGCCACCGTCCGCGCCGGTCCGCGCCCGACCCGCCGGCACACGGAGTAGACGGGGAAGACGGACTCCGGCCCCGGCGCGTCGGTGCCGCACCGGGTGGTCAGGTAGACCAGCGAGCCGTCGGCGGCCACGTCGCCGAGCATCGCGTCGGGCTCGCCCAGACACGTCGACGGCAGCTCCCTCGCCGGAAGGTTCTGCGGGCAGGAGGGCGTCGGGTAGTACACCATGCCCTCGCCGCCCGACCAGGCGACGCCACCGGAGTGCCCGACCTTGCCGACGACGGTCGACCGCCCGGTGTCGGCGTCCCATCGCACGACCGCCGCGGAGGCGTCGGCGCCAGTACCCCGGCAGGACATGACCAGCCCGAGCTCGTGACCGCTGACGGCCAGGACCTTCCGCAACCGGGACTTCAGCCCGCGCGGGTCCGGGCAGTCCGGGTGTTCGACCGTCACCTGTTCCGGACGGCCGCCGTCGCGGACCCGCATCAACCGCGGCGGGGTGTCGGAGCCGTCCTCGCGCTGCGCGAGGTAGTAGACCGTCTCGCCCACCCAGACCGGGCTGGAGTACTGATCCGCGTCCGACGAGACCAGCTCCTGCCCTCGCCCACCAGCGCAACCGGCGGCGGTCGCGAGCCCGAGGACCGCGACCGCCGCGACAATGCGACTGAGGATCGTCACCGGCCCACCCAGGTACCGCCTTCCAGGGCGCGGGCGCGTAGGAGCTCGGCGACCGACCAGGCCTGGAACGGGCAGCCGGTGGCGGCGTGCGGCGCGTCGCCGTCGGCGGTCTCCGACACCGAGCCCAGGCCCCACTCGCTGAGGTGCAGCTCCAGGCCGTCCAGGACGCCGGTGGTGCCGGCGCCGGTACGGCGGGCGGCGTCGACGAACGGGCCGATCAGCCACGGCCAGACGGTGCCCTGGTGGTAGGCGTGGTCGCGGTCCGGCGGGCCGCCGCGGTGCCGGCCGTGGTAGCCCGGGGAGCCCGGGGCGAGCGACCGCGGGCCGATCGACGTCAGCAGCGTCGCCCGGCACAGCTCCACGATGTCCGGATCCGCCGCCGGTACGTGCGGCAGCCCCACCGCGAGGAGCTGGTTGGGCCGGATGGATGGGTCGTTGCCGGCCGGACCGTCGACCACGTCGTACAGGCCGAGCCCGTCGGGGCGGGTGAAGCGGTGCTCGAACGACGCGGCGGCCCGCGACGCCGCCGCGGACCAGTCGTGCCCGCGGCCGATCCGGTCGAAGAGGGCGGCGGTGCTCGCCAGGCCGTTCACCCACAGGGCGTTGATCTCGACCGCCTTGCCCTGGCGCTCGGTGACGGGGACGCCGTCGACGCGGGCGTCCATCCAGGTGAGCGCGAACCCCGGCTTGCCCTGCATGAGCAGGCCGTCGGCGGGGTCGGCGGCGATGCCGAACCGGGTGCCGCGGCGGTGCAGGTCCAGCACCTCGTCCATGGCGCCGGCGAGGGCGGCCACGGTGTCCAGGTCGCCGGTGACCTCGGCGTACCTGTCGATGGCGCGCAGGAACCACAGGGCCGCGTCGGCGGTGTTGTATTCGAGGGTGCCGGTGTCGGCGGTGTTGGCGAGCATGCCGTCGGACACGGTCGCGCCGGCGCGGAGCAGGACGCGGCGCGCCTGCTCGTGGCGGCCGGTGGTGAGGAACAGCCCCTCGAACGACGTCATCAGGTCGCGGGACCACTCGCCGAACCACGGGTAGCCGGCGACGGCCGACGGGCCCGTCGGCGTCTCGATGACGAACTGGTCGGCGGCGATCGCCAGCTGCCGCCCGACGGCGTCGCCCCCGCCCAGCGCGACGGCACGGCGCCGGGCCGCGGCGACGATCTCCATCGCCGACGGCGTCCCGCCGTCGATGAACGCGGCCGGCATCCCACCGGCGAAGGTGGTCGGCACCGCGTCGGCGGCCGGCTCCCCGGTCGCGAAGGCGGTCACGGACGCGGTCTCGCCGGGTGCGAGCGTGGCGGTGAAGCGGCCGGCGGCCCACAGGTCCTCGTCCGGGTTCAGTCCGCGGGCGGCCTCCTCGCGGGCGTGGACGCCGCGGTACCACTCGCCGCCGGGCCGCCACGACGGGCCGGCGACCCGGTACACGCCCTCGAACTCGAACCCGCCGGCGACCGGCGTGACCTGCGGGTCGCCCCACGCGTGGCGCTCGCCGTGCGCGTCCCGCCAGGTGCACAGCGGGGTGAGCTCGAGCTCGACCGGGCGCGGGGCGCGCAGGACGCGGAACACGACACCGACCGCGGACCGGCCGTGCGCCATCGCGATCTCCCGCTCCAGGACCACGTCGCCGAGGTCCCAGCGCCAGCACGGCACGCCGTCGACGAGCCGGAACTCGGCGAGGTGCGTGTGGCCGGCGGGGTCCACGGCGCCGCCGGCCCACTCGTCGGTGGCGAGCCGGAAGACCCGCTCGCCGGCCCGCACGACCGGGTCGAGCGCGGCGAGGCCGAGGCTCCGGGAGGCGGCGCCGGGCGCCGCGACCACGAGCAGGCCGTGGTAGCGGCGGGTGCGCAGGCCGGCGACGGTGCCCATCGCGTAGCCGCCGAGGCCGTCGGTGACCAGCCACTCGCGGCTGGCCGCCGCGTCGAGATCGCCGCACACCTGGCGGCCGAACCTGATCATGAGCGGACCTCCGCCTGGTGCGCCGACGGGCGCGCGATCATCTCCGCCAGCAGGCCGGTCCAGCCGGTCTGGTGGGTGGCGCCGAGCCCGGCGCCGTTGTCGGCGTGGAAGTACTCGTAGAACAGCAGGTTGTCGCGCCAGTGCGGGTCGTGCTGGAACTGGTCGATCCAGCCGAACGCCGGTCTGCGGCCGTCGGGACCCCGCCGGTACAGCGCCAGCATCCGCTGACGGAGGTCCTCGGCGATCTCACCGGCCGTGCACTGCCGCCCCGACCCGGTCGGGTATTCCATCTTCACGGCGTCGCCGAGGTTGGCGTGGTAGTCCTCCAGGGTGCGCAGGACGAGGTAGTTGAGCGGCATCCACAGCGGCCCGCGCCAGTTGGAGTTGCCGCCGAACATGCCGGTGCTCGACTCGGCGGGCTCGTAGCCGACGGTCGCGGTCCAGCCGGGCAGCTCGACGCTGAACGGATGGTCGGCGTGCCACTTGGACAGCGCCCGCAGCCCGTACGGCGACAGGAAGCTCTGCTCGTCGAACAGGTGCGGCAGGATGCGCCGGGTCCGGCCGTGCGCCGCGACCCCGACGCCGACCATGCCGTCGGTCCCCGGCACCACCTGGTGCTCGGGCATCGCGGCGAAGCTCTTGGACAGCCGGCGGACGCGGGCGAAGTCCTCCTTCGGCAGCGCCTTCGTGGCGAACAGCGGGATGACGCCGACCATCGACCGGACCCGCAGCGGCTCGCTGCTGCCGTCGGGACGGCGCAGCATGTCGTAGTAGAAACCGTCCTGCTCGTCCCACAGGTCGTTGTCGTGCATCGCCTCGGAGATCAGCGCGAAGTGTTCGAGGAACTTCACGACGAGGTCGTCGAACGCCGGGTTCTGCGCGGCCAGCTCGCGGGCCATCTCCAGCAGGTTCAGGCAGTAGAACGCCATCCATGCCGTCGCGTCGGACTGCTCCAGCCGATACCCCGGCGGCAGATGCGAACGGTCGATCGGGCCGATGTTGTCCAGCCCCAGGAACCCGCCCTCGAACAGGTTCCGCCCCTCCTCGTCCTCGCGGTTGACCCACCAGGTGAAGTTCAGCACCAGCTTCGAGAAGACGCGGGTCAGGAACTCCAGGTCGCGCCGGCCGTCGATGTTGTACACCTGCAGGGCCGCCCACGCCTGCACCGGCGGGTTGAGGTCCTCGAACGCCCACTCGTACGCGGGGATCGCGCCGTTGGGGTGCTGGAACCACTCCCTGCACAGCAGCAGCAGCTGGTACTTGGCGAACTCCGGGTCGAGGTGCGCGAGCGCCACCGCGTGGAACGCCGAGTCCCACGCGGCGAACCATGGGTACTCCCACGGGTCGGGCATCGACATGATGTCGGACGCGTCCAGGTGCCGCCAGCCGGCGTTGCGGCCGTGCCGCCGGCCAGGGGGTGGCGGCGGCTGCCCTGGGTCGCCGCTGAGCCACTTCGCCACGTCGTAGTTGTAGAACTGCTTGCCCCAGATCATCCCCGCGAAGCCCTGCCGCATGATCATCGCGTCTTCGTCGCTGGTGCCGGCGGGGGCGAGCTCGGCGTAGAAGGTGTCGGCCTCCTGCTTGCGCTGGTGGAGGACCTGGTCGAACGCCGGCCCGAACGCGTCCGGGGCGGCGTTCGGCGCGAGCCGCAGCGACAGCTCGACCGTCTCGCCCGGCGCGACCGTCACCTGATACCAGAACGCGGCCTTCGTGCCCTCGTGCGCGGGGTTGACGGTGGCGGCGCCGTGCACGACGTGGTCGTTGATGCCGTCCTTGGGGAACGCCGCGCCGGACGGCACGCCGTAGAGCCGCTCCGTGTTGGTGTCGTTGTCGCAGTACAGCTGCCGCGGCATCGACCCGTCAGGACCGGGTGCTGCCTGGAGCACCATCGACCCCATGCCGATCGTGTCGCCGCCCGCCGTGGCCAGCCGCGGCTTCTCGCCGCCCTCCTCCCACGACCACGTGTTGCGGAACCAGACGGTCGGCAGCACGTGCAGCGTCTCCGTCTCCGGCCCCGGGTTGGTGATCCGCACGCGGATCCGCATGTCGTCGGGGTCGGCCTTGGCGTAGTCGGCCTCGACGATCCAGAACCGGTTCTCGTCGAAGATGCCCGTGTCGAGCAGCTCGAACTCCGGCTCCTCCCGCGACCGGCGCTGGTTCTCGCTGACCAGCTGCTCGTACGGGAACTGCCGCTGCGGGTAGTGGTACCGCCAGCGCAGCCACGAGTGGCTCGGCACCGCGTCGAGGTACCACCAGTACTCCTTGGCGTCCTCGCCGTGGTTGCCCTCGTTGCCCGTGAGGCCGAAGATGCGTTCCTTCAGGATCGGGTCGCGCCCGTTCCACAGTCCGAGGGCGAAGCACAGGCGCTGCTCCACGTCGCAGATGCCGCCCAGGCCGTCCTCGCTCCACCGGTACGCCCTGGACCGCGCGTGGTCGTGCGGGAACGCCTCCCATGCGGTGCCGTCGCCGCTGTAGTCCTCGCGGACGGTGCCCCAGGCCCGCTCGCTGAGGTACGGTCCCCACCGGTACCAGGGATTGGCGTGCTCCTTCAGGGCGGCCGGTGCCCGCCCGGCGCCGGCTGAGGTCTGGCCGGGGGTGTGATCGGGGTTGTGATCGGGGGGTGCCATCCGCTCCCGCTCCGGATTGCTCATGCTGCCAGGACACCACCGGCACCCCGGGGGTGGCGTCACCTCCCGCGCGCGACCGGATCCACATTCCTCCGTTTTGCGGTAATCAGGGGGATTTCCGGGCGAAGATGACGGGGTGAGCCAGCCTGACGACGAGCAGCATGTGGTCCACGTCGGCCGGCAGCCGATCTACGACCGCGACGGCGCCGTGGTCGCGCACGAGTTGCTGTTCCGCGCCGGCGCGACCGCCGCGACCGCCTCCCGTCGCGACGCCCACGCCACCGCCAGGGTGCTGGTCGCGGCGTTCACGGAGTTCGGCCTCGACGAGGTCTCCGGCGGGCAGGTCTGCTTCATCAACCTGACCCGGGACTTCCTCACCGGCCACCTGCCGCTGCCGTTCGACTGCAGCCAGGCCGTCCTCGAGGTGCTCGAGACCACCGACGTCGACGAGGAGGTCCTGGCCGGCGTCACCGCCCTGCACGAGCAGGGCTACACCATCGCCCTCGACGACTTCGTCTTCGGCACCAGCCACGAACGCCTCCTCGACGTCGCCACCTACGTGAAGATCGACATGCTGGACACCGACGAGGCCACCATCCGCGCCACCGTCGTCAACTGCCGCATGCACGCCCACCTGCAGCTCATCGCCGAACGGCTCGAAACCCCCGAGGCCCTCGACCTGGCGATGTCCCTGGGCTTCGAGTTCTTCCAGGGCCACGTCCTGGGCCGCCCGCACGTCAGCTCCACCGTCGCGCTCGCCCCGTCCCGCCTCACCCGCCTGCGCATCATGGCCGCCCTCAGCACCGACGACGTCGACGTCGACTCGCTCGTCCCCCTCATCGGCCAGGACGCCGGCCTGAGCCTGCGCCTGCTCCGGGCCACCAACGCCGCCTCCTTCGGCCTCAACCGCACGGTCTCCTCCATCCGCGACGCGGTCGTGGCCCTCGGCCTGACCCGCCTGCGCCAGTGGGTCACGCTGATGGTCGTCGCCGACATCACCGAGGCCGACCCCGAGCAGCTGAGCCACCTGCTGATCCGCGCCCGCTGCTGCCAGCTCCTCGCCGAGGCCGCCTCCCTTCCGGGCGAACCCGCGTACATCGGCGGCCTCCTGTCCGCCGTCGCCGACCTGTTCAACGAACCCACCACCCGCGTCCTCAACGGCGTCCCCCTCGACCCGTCCCTCACCGCCGCCCTCCTCACCGGCGCCGGCCCCCTTGGCCAGGTCCTCACCACCGTCCGCGCCTACACAACCCCCTCCCCCTCCGACCTGTCGGACATGCCCACCCCCCGCCGCCACACTGGGAGCACGGAACCCGTTGGAAGCACGGAACACGCCGGGAGCGCCGAACCCGCCGGGAGCGCCGGACTCACTCGGAGTGCCGGGCTCGCTGGGAGTGCCGGACTCACTGGGAGTGCCGGGCTCACTGGGAGTGCCGGGCTCACTGGGAGTGCCGGGCTCACTGGGAGTGCCGGGCTCGCTGGGAGTGCCGGGCTCGCTGGGAGTGCCGGGCTCGCTGGGAGTGCCGGGCTCGCCGGACCAGGCAAATCCGCCGGACCTGCTGAACCTGTTGGACCCGCCGGACCGCACGGCCTCGCTGGAAGCGCAGTCACAGCTGGAAGCACCGGACCCACGCCTGAACCCGCCGAGTCCGCTCACCTGACCGGAACCGCCCCGCCGGTCGCCACAGACGACCCCGCCGCGCTCGCGTCCTTCTACCTCGCCGCGGTCCGCTGGACGAACACCACCCTCAGCGAACTCTCCAACGAATTCCGCCACCCCCAACCCGCCAACCGCACCACCGCCCCAGCCCCCCAGAACCGCTGACCCCGCCGCGACAACGCCCCACCGAGCCGTGACGCCTCGGGACCGTACGCGACAACCGCACGGCACTCAGCACGGCCGCACCTAGCCGCCGCACCACCTCGGGGGCAGCGCGGCAACCGCACAGCACTCGCCACGGCCACACCCAGCCACGGCACCACCTCGGCGGCAGCGCGCGACAACCGCACAGCACTCGCCACGGCCACACCCAGCCACGGCACCACCTCGGCGGCAGCGCGCGACAACCGCACAGCACTCGCCACGGCCACACCCAGCCACGGCACCGCCTCGGGGGCGGCGCGCGGCAACCGTGCGGTGTTCGGCACGGCTTGCACCCCAATTGCTGGACGGCCGCAGCGTTGGCCGCGGTCTCGGGGGCGGCGCGGGGCAGCGGTGCGGCGTTGGCGGCGATGCTCGCAGTGGCGGGGGTGCGCGACGATGGCTGGTGTGAGCCGAAGCTCTTGGCGCCGCTGGCTGCGACCCGACCGCGCCGCTGCTGCTGCCGACCAGCCGCCCGCCGACCCGGGTGAGGCCGAAGCGTGGCACCGGCGGGCCGTCGCCGCCGACCCTGGGCGCACGCTGTCGATGGTGAAGCTTGCCGACCTGCTGCGGAAGCGCGGTGACACGGCCGAGGCCGAGTTCTGGTACAAGCGCGCCGCTGACGCTGGTGATCCCTTCGCCATGAGCACCCTTGGCGATCTCCACCTGAACCGCGGGGACCAGGCCGGTGCCGAGACCTGGTTTCGCCGCGCCGCCGGCACCGGCTACGTCGTCGCCATCTGCAACCTCGGTGACCTCTGCCGGGCCCGCGATGACCCGGCCGAGGCGGAGGCCTGGTACCGGCGCGCCGGCGACGACGAATACGCGATGAGCCGCCTCGGCAGCCTCTTCGTCCACCTCGGTGACGCCGGCCAGGCTGAGACATGGTTCCGCCGCGCGGCGGAGGCCGGCAGCACCTACGCGATGGACAGCCTCGGCGGGCTCCTCCGCGACCGTGGCGCCGTCGACGAGGCGGAGCGCTGGCTCCGCCGGGGCGCCGAGGCGGGCAACGACTTCGCCATGTGCAGCCTGGGCGAACTCCTCCGCGACCGCGGCGCCGTCGACGAGACGGAGCGCTGGCTCCGCCGGGCGGCCGACGCCGGCAACTCCCGTGCCATGTCCGCCCTCGGTGACCTCCTCGCGGGCGGCCAGGCATGACCGCATGACTGCCACGTAGGGCACCGCTGCCGGACGAGCGGCACCCTCGGGTCCAGCGGGAGCCGAACCGGACCCCACGGCCGCCGGACGCACCGCAGACCACGGCGGCGACGCGGGCTCGCCGGCCAGCACCCGGGCGTTGCGCAGGCGGGTCAGCTTCGCCGCGTGGCGGGCCCGCAGCCCGTGTGCGCGGGCCTCGGCGAACTCCGCCCTGACCCGGCGCCTCTCCTCACGCCGGCGCTCCCACGCAGCGGCCGACGCCGCGAGACGCGCCTGCGAATCGATCGAGCCAGGGACCGTGGACCGGCTGGAATCTGGGGCTGACAAAGAAAAGTAGGGTCGTGGCACGTGCCGCCTCCCCCCGGTAGGCGCTGCCCCACCATTCTCCCAACGCCCCAAACCCCCGTCCAGCCCGCGCCCGCCAGATGACCCACCGCTGCCCCAACCGTTACACTCCGGCGTGCTTGCAGGGTTCGACGCGGTCGCCGCGATGGGTGATGGAGCCAGCGACGCCGGAAAGGCGTGGGTGTTCGTGCGGCGGTTCGTCGAGGGGTGGGCCGCGCCGCTCGAAGACCGTGACGGGGTGAGCAGGGAGGCGCTCGGGGCGGCCGGCGTGCCGCTGCCGCAGGTGTTGGGCGAGATGTACCGGCTGATCGGGCGGCGCGACGATCTGACCCGCAGGCAGGACTTCCTGTTACGGCCCGGCGAGTGCCACTGGGACGAGACCGGAGAGGTGCTGGTCTTCCGGCGGGAGAACCAGTCCTGCGCGCACTGGGGCATCCGCCGCGACGATCTCCGGTGGGCGGACCCGCCGGTCGTCTATCAAACAGGCCCGACAGATCGGGCGTGGCTGCCGTTTCTGGACCGAGTGTCGCTCGCTGCGGTCGAGATGGTGCTGAGCGAGTCGCTGTTCGGCACGAAGCACATCCTCAGCGCCGGTGACCTGACCGCCGACGTGCTGGCGGGTGTCCTGACGCGGCTGCGCCCGCTGCCGTTCCCCGAGTATCCGATGTGGGCCGGCGAAACCGTGTCGCCTGTGCGCTGGTACGCGGCGCCGGGGCTGCTGGTGCGCATCGACGGGCCGGCTCCGCGCGCGTGGCTCTGGGCGGCCGGGCAGTGTGAGGAAGACCTCGGCCTGGTCAGCGGGGTGCTGCCGGGCTACTGGTGAACGGGGACGCCGAGGGCGTCCAGGAACTCGCGGGCCCACTGGTCGACGTCGTGGGACTGGATGCGGGCGCGCATGGTGCGCATGCGGGTGGTGCGGTCGGCGGGTGGGGAGGCCAGGGCGGCGAGGATGGCGCGCTTCAGGTCCTCGACGTCGTGCGGGTTGGTCAGGAACGCCTCGTCGAGCTCGGCGGCGGCGCCGGTGAACTCGCTGAGGACCAGGGCGCCGAGGGCGTCGCGGCGGGCGGCCACGAACTCCTTCGCGACGAGGTTCATGCCGTCGCGGAGCGGGGTGACGAGCATGACGTCGGTGGCGAGGTACAGGGCGACCAGCTCCTCGCGGGACCGGTTCTGGAACAGGTAGTGCACGGGCATCGTGCCGACCTCGCCGAACTCGCCGTTGATCCGGCCGACCTCGCGCTCGACCCGTTCGCGCAGCTGCTGGTACTGCGCGACCCTCATGCGGCTCGGGGTGGCGACCTGGACGAGGACCACCTCGTCGCTGGACACCGCGCCCTCGGACAGCAGCTCACCGAACGCCTCGACGCGTTGCTCGATGCCCTTCGTGTAGTCGAGGCGGTCGACGCCGAGCAGCATCCGCCGGTCGCCGCCCAGCTCGGAGCGCAGCCGGCCGGCCGCCTCCTGCACCTCGGGCGACGCGGCGAGCCGGTCGATCTCCGTGATGTCGATGGAGATGGGAAACGCGCGTGCCACGACGGTGCGGTCCTCGTACACCACGGAATCACCCGACGGGCGGAGGCCGAGCAGCCGGTCGGTGAGCTGCAGGAAGTTCTGCGCGGCGAGGGGGCGCTGAAACCCGACCAGGTCGGCACCCAGCAGGCCGCGCAGCAGCTCGGCCCGCCGCGGCAGCTGCATGAAGAGCTCCACCGGCGGAAACGGGATGTGCAGGAAGAACCCGATCCGCAGGTCCGGACGCAGTCGCCGCAGCATCGCCGGCACGAGCAGCAGCTGGTAATCGTGCACCCACACGCTGGCGCCTTCCGCCGCGACGTCCGCCGCGGCGTGCGCGAAGCGCCGGTTGACCTCCTCATACGCCTGCCGCCAGTCCCGGCGGTACACCGGCTGCTCCACGAGGTCGTGGAAGAGCGGCCAGACCGTCGAGTTGGACTGGCCCTCGTAGTAGCGGTCGACGTCCTCGGCGCTCAGCGGCACCGGGCGCAGCTGGATGCCGTCGATCTGGACGGGCCCGGTGTCGTCGTCGGAGGCGCCGGTCCAGCCGACCCATGCGCCGCCGGAGCTGCGCACGATCGGCTCGAGGGCGCTCACCAGCCCACCGGGGCTACGCGTCCACTGGGTCTCGCCGTGCTCGTCGGTGGTGCGGTCGACGGGTAGCCGGTTCGCCACGACGACGAACGAGTATCCGTCAGCCATACCCCTCGGTTTACCGCACGGGCCGCACCGGAAACCGGGAAGCCCGGAATTTCCGCCGCCGCTGTACCAGTAAAGCGCGGCGGCACCGCTACAGGACCGCTACAGGACCGCTCGAGGCGCCTTTCCGCGACGGCGAGGCGAGCGTACGGTGGCCGGCGTGCCCGCCGTCGAGATCGTCCTGCCCGGTCCCGTCGAGCCCGAAGGCATGCTGGTGCGCCGGAGGCCGGTGCCCGTGCCGGCGCCGCACGAGGTGCTCATCGAGGTCGAGGCGAGCGGCATGTCCTTCGACGACATGCTGATGCGGCGCGGCACCTGCCTGGACCGCCGCGCATACCCGATGGTGCCGGGTCGCGACCTGGCCGGCGTCGTCACCGCGACCGGCGACGCGGCCGACCCGCGGCTCGTCGGCCGGCGCGCCGCCGCCGTCGTGCCGGGCGGCGCCTGGGCCACCCACGTGACCGTGGACGCCGGCGCGCTCACGCCCGTGCCGGAGCCGCTCGGCGCCGTCGACGCGGTGGCGCTCGCCTATCCCGGCCTGCTCGCCCGGTTCATGCTGCATGAGGTCGCCCGGGTCCAGCCCGGTCAGGTGGTCGTGGTGCCGGGCGCGCCGGGCTGGGTCGGCACGACGCTCGTGCAGCTCGCGCGGCAGGCCGGTGTGCGGGTCATCGGCGTGTCCAGCACCCGCCAGCTCGCCGAGACCACGGACCTGGACTTCGAGCCGGTCGACCACTGGACCGAGGACGTCTCCGCCCGGGTACGGCAGCTCGCGCCGGACGGCGTCGACGCGGTGTTCGACTCGATCGGCGGGCCGAACCTGGCGGAGTCGTGGGACCAGCTCGGCCCCGCCGGGATCCTGGTGTCGTACGGGCACAACTTCACCCGCGACGCGACCGGTGACCCCGCGGACCGGCATGCCGCGCTGACCGCGCAGTTCGACGCGTGGGCCGCGGCGTCGCCCGGGCGCCGGGCCGCCACCGCCGACCTGTTCGCCGCGGGCCCGCCCGACCCGGCGTGGGCCGGCACCGTCCTCAGTGGACTGTTCGGGTCCGCCGCCGAGGGCCGGCTGCGCCCGTACGTCGCGGCGACGTTCCCGCTGGCGGAGGCCCCGGCCGCGCTGCGCGAGCTCGAGACCGGCGGCCAGGTCGGCCGGGTCGTCCTGACCGCGTAGCCGGGCTCAGTCCCACCAGGCGCGCCACACCGTCGCGTGGCTGAGGCTGACGGCCAGGTCGGTCAGCGTGTCCGCGCCGTAGTAGTCGTACTCGCCGTCGTTGTACACCCGGTACTCCGCGGCGAGCCGCAGCGCGCCGGCCCGGTCCCGCGGCGGCCACTTCACGGTGAACTCGGCGGTCGTGCCGGTCATCGCGACGAGCTCGGCGCCGTACCGGGCGTGGAAGTGCTTCAGGATCGCCGCGTGCTCCGCCGGTGTCGGGTACTCGTTCCACCCGCCGCAGTGCAGCGCGAGCGGCACCTGCCACGGCGCCGCGACGGGCACCAGCGCGACGAACACCTCCTCGGCGTACTCGGCGACGCCGAACCCCGGCAGCTCCGGCCGCGGCCGCCACTCACCCTCACCACGAAGCTCGGCGCGGAGCGTGTCGGCGTAGTCGCCGCCGTACCGGGCGAGCCGCCCCTCGAACCACCCCGCGAGGAGCGCCGCGCCGTCGTACCGCAGGGCCGCCTCCTCCTCCGGCGTCCGAATCCGGAACGGCGTCAACTCCTCGGGCGTCTCCGGCGTCATCAGCACCGGCCACAGCCCGGTCCCGCGGTGCTGCGCCCGCAGCCGCCACCACCATTCGAGGGAGTCCTCGCCGGGCACCAGGAACCCCCGCACAGCCGTCACGACCGGGACGATACCGCCCACGACGCGGCGAGCAGCCCCGCGGCCACCGCGCACAGCAGCCTGGCACCGGTGGTGTGCGGCAGCGACGCCCCGGGCAGGAGCGGCGTGAGCGCGGCCAGCGGCAGCGTCACCGCGCAGGCCACCGTCCAGAACAGCGGCGGCCGCCGGCGCCGCGGTAGCGGGTCGCCGTGCCAGCGTCGCAGCAACCGGCCGCGGCGGATCCACCCGACCGTCGCGGCCAGGCCGAGCGCGCCCAGCACATGCATCACGTACTCCGACCAGGGGACCGCGAGCTCGAGCCGGTCGAGCGCCAGGTGGCTCGCCGCGCCGAGCAGCGCCGACGACACGGTGACCGGCCAGCTCGGCCGGTGCGGTCCGAGCACCCCGTAGTCGCCGGACCCCGGCAGGTGCGCGGCGAGCACCGGCGCCGCCCGCCGGATCAGCCACGCGACCGCCACGGCGACCGGCAGGCACCACACGACGAGCCCGGGCAGCTGGTGCGACAGGGGCCAGACCGGCAGCCCGGAGCCGTCCAGCACGTACGCGAGGTCCGGCGCCACCGACCCGGTGACGAGCGCGACCCCGTCGAACCAGCGCGGCCGCCACACCTTCAACGGCAGCACGGCGGCGGGGTGGGTGGGGAACGTCAGGGGCACCAGCGCGACGGTAACGGCGGCCGGTGGGGGCGGGGCGCCGGAACCGTGAAGATTCGGCAAGGATGGGGACCATGACGACGATCGAGGAGGCGCCGCTGCGGCAGGCGCGCAACTCCGCCGCCTTCTGGGCCGCGACCGGCCGGGCCCGCGGGCACGAGGTGGTCCGCCGCCCCGGGTACCTCGCCGTCGTGGGTGACGCGCGGGCGGGCGTGCGGGTGCTGATCCAGCGGGCCGGGCTCGACGCCGGTGAGGTCGCCGAGATCACCGACCTGGCGGCGCGGGCGGCCGGGCCGGTGGACGTCGAGGACCCGTTCAGCGCCACGGACCTGACCCACCTCGGCATGCGCACCTGGCAGATGCCGGTCATGCTGCGCCGGCCGGGGCCGGTGGACGGGCCCGCCATGGAGGTCACCCGCGCGCGGGACGAGGAGGACCTGCACGCGGCCGAGCGGGCCGTGATCGAGGGATTCGAGCTGCGCCGCTTCGAGCCGTACCGTGGCGGCGAACTCTTCCCGAGCGCCCTGATCGAGCAGCCCGGGGTGGACGTCTTCGTCGCGCGCCTCGACGGGGAGGTCGCCGGCGCGTGCGTCACCGTCCTGGACGACGGGCTCGGCAGCCACTACTGGGTCGGGACCCCGCCGAAGTTCCGCTCCCGCGGCGTGGGGCGGGCCGTCATGCTCGGCTCCCTCGCCCACCTCACCGGGGTGCCGGTCACGCTGACCGCGTCGCGCCTGGGCCGCCCGCTGTACGAGTCGCTCGGCTTCACGGTGACGTCCCCGTCCACCTGGTGGTCCTCTACGCCGTGACCGAGAGGTACCACCACGTCGCGGCCTCGTCGTCCATCGCGAGCACCTGCTCGTCGGTCGGGCGGTGCCCGTCGGGCAGCGGCACCGACATCGCCCCGGTCCGCGCCACGATCTCCCGCAGCCGCCCCACCTGGTCGGCGACCTCCGCGGTCACCTCGCCGCCGACGAGGATGTGCGGGCCCAGGGTGTACCAGAGCGCGATGAGCCGCACGTCGCCGGCGTGCTCGGCGGCCTCGGCGACGGCCAGGACGGCGTCGACCAGCGGGACCGGCCGCGGTGGGACGGTGTCGTCGCCGGTCAGCTCGCCCGCGTCGACCATCCGCTGCCACAGGGCGGTGCCGGCGTCGCAGTACAGCAGCAGCGGCTCGACGTAGCCGTCCTCCAGCTCCGAGTCATAGCCGTCGAAGTCCTCGGCCTCTTCGTCGAACGTCCGCAGGGCCGTGAACTCCGTCAGCCCGTCGAAGTACCCGCGTCGCCGCGCGTAGTCGGGGTGCCGGGCGACCGGGAACCCGTACACGAACCGCCGCCGCCGCAACAGGTCGATGTCGCGGAAGTGCGTGACCGCCCCGTCGAACTGCCGCCCGAACGCGAGCAGCACCGCGAACCAGTCGCGTGGCCGGTCGTCGTCCGCGCGGTGGTGCGCGTCGAGGAGCCGCACCGAGTCCCACACCATGTCGTCGAGCACCCGCGCAACGGTGTCACATCCGCGGGCCCGGCGGTGCTCAATAGGTGTGCAGGAAGAAGTCAGGCTAGTCTGGCCCGTCGCCGCGGCCCGGCCGGCCGAACGGAAGGACGCCGTGCGGACCGACCTCGAGCAGGTGTTCCGAGCCTCGTATCCCCGCGTCGTGGCCGTCGCCGCCCGCGTGCTCGGATCCCGGGACCAGGCAGAGGACGTGGCGCAGGAGGTGTTCCTGTCGTTCGGTCGCTCGTCGGTGCCGGCGGCGGAGGCACCCGGCTGGCTGTCGGTCGCCGCGGCACACACCGCCCTCAACCAGCTGCGGTCCGGACGGCGCCGGGCGTCCCGGGAGGAGGCGGCCGGCGGCGCCGACACCGTCGCACCCGACGTCGCCGACGCGGTCGTCACGCGCGACGAGCACCGCCGGGTCCGTGCCGCGCTCGCCGGGCTGCCCCGCCGGCAGGCCGTCGCCCTGGTCCTGCGGCACAGCGGCCTCAGCTACGCCGAGGTGGCCGCCGCCCTCGATCTCTCCCCCGGCAGCGTCGGCACGATCGTGCGCCGCGCCGAGTCCGCTCTACGCAAGGAGTTGAACCGTCATGCGCCATCCGAATGACGGCACGCTGCGCCGGCTGCTGGACGAACCGGAAGGTGTCGCCGACACCGATCGTGACCACGTCGCCGGCTGCCCCGTGTGCCTGTCCGGGCTCGCCGCCGCCGGGGAGGACGCGGCGTTCGCGGGCGCGGCGCTGCACGTCGGCACCGACCCGGACGTCGACGCCGGCTGGCGCCGCCTGACCGCCGCCGGCGAACCACGCCGGGTGCCGGCCGCCGCCCGCGACCCCCGGTGGCGGGCGGTGCTGCGCAGCCCGGTCGTCGCGGCCGTCGCCGCCGTCGCGCTGCTCACCGGCGCGAGCGCCGCGGCCGCCACAGACTGGCTGCAGATCTTCCGGACCGACCGGATCGCCCCGATCACCGTCACCCAGGCGGACCTGGTCACGATGCCCGACCTGGCCGCGTACGGCGACGTGAAGGTCACCAACGGCCCGAACGTCCGGAAGGTCGGCGACGCCGCCGCGGCCGCGTCGATCACGGGCCTGTCCGTGCCGCGGACCGGCAGGCTGCCGCGCGGCGTGACCGGCGACCCGACGTTCCAGGTCGGCGACCAGGCGAACGCGGTGTTCACGTTCTCGGCGGAGAAGGCCGCACAGACGGCCGCGGCGGCCGGCGCGACACTGCCCCCGCCGCCGCCCGGCCTGGACGGCAGCAAGTTCCGGCTGAGCGCCGGGCCCGGCCTCGCCCTCGTCTGGCAGGGCGGCGGGCGCAGCGCCCCGGCCATGATCGTGGCCCGGGTCGTCGCGCCGGTCGCGTACTCCTCCGGCGTCCCGTTCGACACCGCCCGCGACTACCTGCTGTCGCTGCCGGGCCTGCCCGAGTCGGTCGCCTCGCAGCTGCGCGCGTTCTCCGGCAGCGGCACCACGTGGCCGATGATCGTCCGCTCCGGGCAGCAGGCGACCGCGACCGACGTCGGCGGGAAGCCGGCGACCGTCCTCACGACCCGCGACGGCGTCATGTCCGGCGTGGTGTGGGTCGACGACGGCGTGGTCACCGCGGTCGCCGGGTCACTGTCCGCCGACGAGGTGCTGTCGGTGGCGCGCGGGCTGCGGTGGGACCGGTGAACGCGTCACCGGCCGTGTGGTGTTCCGGGTTGCGCAAGCGGTACCGGCGGCAGACCGCGCTCGCCGACGTCTCCTTCACCGTCGGGCGGGGCGAGGTCCTGGGGTTGCTCGGCCCGAACGGCGCCGGCAAGACCACCGCCATCAAGATCCTGCTGGGGCTCGTCCGGCCGGACGCGGGCGAGGCGCTGCTGCTGGGCCGCCCGGCGCGGGACCCGGCGGCCCGGGCCAGGGTCGGCTACCTGCCCGAGCTCTTCCGGTACCAACCCTGGCTGACGGCGCAGGAGGTCCTCGACCTGCACGTGAGGCTCGCCCGGGCCACGGTGCCCGTGCCTTCTCAAAAGGAGTGCCTGGCCATGGTCGGGCTCGCGGACCGCGCCGGCGACCGGGTCGGCGGCTTCTCCAAGGGCATGCAGCAGCGGCTCGGCCTGGCGGTCGCGCTGGTCGCCGGCCCCGACCTCGTCGTGCTCGACGAGCCGACGAGCGCCCTCGACCCGCTCGGCCGCGCCGACGTCAGGGACCTGCTGCTGGCGTTGAAGGAGCGCGGGGTGGCCGTGCTGCTCAACTCGCACCTCATCGGCGAGGTCGAGCGCGTCTGCGACCGGGTGGTCATCCTGGACAAGGGCCGGGTCGCCGCCGCCGGTACGCTGCCCGAACTGCTCGGCCGGCGGTCCCTGCACCTGCGCCTGGACGGCGTGTCCCCGGCGGCCTCGGCCCGGCTCGCCGCGGCCGGCACGGTGACCTCCGCCGGCGACCAGTTCACCGTCGCGCTGCCGGCGGATCCGGCCGAATCACTCATCCCCGACCTGGTCAGCGACCTGGTCGGCCTCGGCGTGCGGGTCCACGCTGTCGAGCCGGCCCGGATCACGCTGGAAGAACGCCTCCTGGACATCCTGCGCGCCTCGACGGAGGACCGTTGACATCCTCCCCACGCCTAAAGGCGGGGATTCCAGCGGTCGCCCGCTGGGGTTCCTGCTTCATTGGCGACCGCCTCGTCCGAGAGGACTCTCGTTGAGGTCTTACACCGCCTCCACAGGCGATCACGGAGAGCCCCTCCGCGAGGATGTTGCGGGCCGCGTTGACGTCACGGTCGTGGGTCTGCCTGCATCGGCAGGTCCACGACCGCACGTGCAGCGGCATCCGCGCAGCGAGCGCACCACAGGCCGAGCACAGCTTCGACGACGGGAACCAACGGTCCACCACGACCAGGGTGCGGCCGTGCCATTCGGTTTTGTACTCCAGCATGGTGCGGAACTGCCGCCAGGCCGCGTCGCTGACAGCGCGGGCCAGGTTGTGGTTTCGGAGCATGTTGCGGGCGGTCAGGTCCTCGATCACGATCGTTTGGTTTTCACGAACGAGCCGAGTGGTCAGCTTGTGCAGGTGGTCACGCCTGCGGTCGGCGATCCGGGCGTGGACGCGGGCGACCTTCAGCCGTGCCTTGGCCCGGTTCGCGGAGCCCTTCTCCTTGCGGGCGAGGTTGCGTTGGGCGCGGGCGAGCGCGGCCCGGTCCCGGCGTTCATGCTTCGGGTTGGTGATCTTCTCCCCGGTGGACAGAGTGAGCAGACTGTCCAGCCCGGCGTCCACCCCGACAACGCCCGTGGCCGGGACGGGCTCGACCCGGTCTTCGCAGAGCAGGGACACGAACCAGCGGCCCGCGCTGTCCTGCGACACGGTCACCGTGGACGGGGATGCACCCTCCGGCAGGGGACGCGACCACACGATGTCCAGCGGCGCATCCATCTTGGCCAGGGTGAGCCGACCGTCGCGCCAGCGGAACGCGCTGGTGGTGTACTCGGCCGAACGCCGCGACCGCTTCCTGGACTTGAACGTCGGATACCTCGCCCGCTTGGCGAAGAAGTTGGTGAACGCCACCTGCAGATGGCGCAGGGCCTGCTGCAACGGCACCGAGGACACCTCGTTGAGAAACGCCAATTCCTCGGTCTTCTTCCACGCGGTCAGCATCGCGCTGGTGGCGTTGTAGTTGACCCGTTCCTGCCGCAGCGTCCACGCCTCGGTGCGGGCCTGCAACGCCATGTTGTACACCAGCCGGACGCACCCGAACGTGCGAGCAAGCTCCGCCGCCTGCTCCGGGCTGGGGTAGAAGCGGTACTTGAACGCCCGCTTCACCATCCTGGTCACTGGTCGCAAGCTAGCACACACATCAGTGAACCCTGCTGTGACAGGCGGCTACACGCCGGGCCGCCCAGGCCGCGGATCGACTTTCCCTGCCCTGCTCCGCGCGGGTTCCGTTTCCTACCCATGGCTGAAGCCGAGGGTTTCCACGGAGGTTACCGATGACCGTGCTGACGATCGCCTCGCTCACGCTGCAGGAGGCGTCGCGGCGCAAGGTGCTGCGGTCCCTGGCCGTGCTGACCGTCCTGCTGCTCGGGCTCAGCGCCTGGGGCTTCACCCGCATCGACGCCACGTTCGGCGGCCTCACCAGCGGCGAGTCCCGGCTGGCCGCCGCGACCGTGCTCAACCTCGTCATGTTCGGGCTGAGCCTCATCTCCGCGCTCGGCACCGCGTTCCTCGCCGGCCCCACCCTCGCCGGCGAGATCGAGTCGGGCATCGCCCTGGCCATGATGACCCGCCCGGTCCGCCGCTCCGCGGTCCTGGTGGGCAAGTGGCTGGGCCTGGTCGCGTTCGGCAGCGGCTTCGTCGCCGTCGCGGGCCTCGCGCAGCTGCTCATCGTCCGGACCACGGTCGGGTACTGGCCGCCGCAGCCCTTCCTGGGGCTGGCGCTGCTCGCCGCCCAGACCGCGGCGCTGCTCACCCTCGGTCTGCTGCTGTCGACCGTCATCTCACCGATGGCCTCCGGCATCGTCTCCGTCGGCCTCTTCGGCGCCACCTGGATCGCGGGCGTCGTCGGCGCCGTCGGCGAGGTCCTCGGCAACGCGAGCCTCGCCCAGGTCGGCACCGTCTCCAAGATGCTCCTGCCGACCGACGGCCTGTGGCGCGGCGCGATGCACGCCTTCCAGGACCCGACCCTGCTCAGCCAGTTCAGCGAGGCGTTCGAGGGCCACCCGTTCCTCAGCCAGACCGGCCTGACCCCCGCGTACGTCGCCTGGGCCGCGATCTGGACCGCCGTCGTGCTGTCCCTCTCCGCCCTCGCCTTCCACCGCCGCGACCTGTGAACCTACCGCCGCAGGAGCGGCTTGCCGTCGCGTGCCCAGGCGAGGGCGAGCCGGTCGTCGACCCGGCCGTCGTCGCGGACCAGGCCGTCGACCAGGCCGTCCACAAGGTCCGGCGAGGTCTCGCCGAAGCGGCGGTTGAGGACGTGGCCGGTGCTGTCGACCTCGAGGTTGCCGTCGTCGTAGATGGTGAGGGGGCAGTCGGTGGTGCCGCCGATCGACAGCGTGCCGTCGGTCGTCGCGAAGTGGATCAGGCGGCTCACGACGGCGCCGCCGTAGACGTACAGCATCGTGGCGTCGACACTGACGACGGCCGCCCGCAGCGTGCCGGTGACCATGAGGGCGAACGTCTCGGGGGCGCCCTCGTCGAGGTCCAGCGTGCCGCCGACGGTGAGGTCGCCGTCGATCACGAACGCCGTCAGCTCGTCCGTGCTGTCGACGCCGGCCATCCTGTACAGGTCGCCGCCGGTGAAGTCGCCGTCGGCGTGGACGTCGCCGCGCCGTACGAGAGCCGCATCGAACTCGACGTCGAACTCCTCGAAGGGGCTCGGCGGCAGCACCGCGCCCACATCGTCAACCTTCTCCCAACGTGTCATCAGCGCAATGTAGCGGCCGAAAATGTCGGTGGGTCCGGCTATGGTGGCCCGGTGCATGAGGCAGACAGTCATGACCTGATCAAGGTCCACGGGGCCAGGGAAAACAACCTGAAGGACGTCAGCGTCGACATCCCGAAGCGCCGCCTGACGGTGTTCACCGGGGTGTCGGGATCGGGCAAGAGCTCGCTGGTGTTCGGCACGATCGCCGCGGAGTCGCAGCGGCTCATCAACGAGACCTACAGCGCGTTCGTCCAGGGCTTCATGCCGAGCCAGGGCCGGCCCGACGTCGACCTGCTCGAAGGGCTCACCACGGCGATCATCGTCGACCAGGAGCGGATGGGTGCCAACTCCCGTTCCACGGTCGGCACCGCGACCGACGCGAATGCCATGCTGCGGATCGTGTTCAGCCGCCTCGGCGTGCCGAGCGCCGGGCCGTCGTTCCACTACAGCTTCAACGTGCCCGCCGGTGCGTGCCCCCGCTGCGAGGGCATGGGCACCGCCAACGACATCGACCTCGACGAGCTGTTCGACCGGGACAAGTCGCTGAGCGAGGGCGCGATCACCATCCCGGGTTACAGCGTCGACGGCTGGCTCGTCCGGATCTTCACCGCGTCCGGCTTCGTCGACGCCGACAAGCCCATCCGCGACTACACCGAGCAGGAGCTGCACGACTTCCTGTACAAGGAGCCGGTGAAGGTCAAGATCGAGAACATCAACATGACCTATGAGGGGCTCATCCCCAAGGTCCAGAAGGGGTTCCTGCAGAAGGACAAGGAGGCGCTGCAGCCGCACCTGCGCGCGTTCGTGGAGCGGGCGGTCACGTTCACGGCCTGCCCCGAGTGCGACGGCACCCGGCTCAACAAGGCGGCGCTGGAGTCGCGCATCGACGGCATCAACATCGCCGAGGCGTGCGCGATGCAGATCAGCGACCTCTCCGACTGGGTCCGCGGCATCAAGGACCCCGCGGTCGGGCCACTGCTGACGACCCTGCAGCAGACGCTCGAATCGTTCGTGGAGATCGGCCTCGGCTACCTGTCGCTGGACCGGCCGTCGGGCACGCTGTCCGGCGGCGAGGCGCAGCGCACCAAGATGATCCGGCACCTCGGGTCGAGCCTCACCGACGTGTCGTACATCTTCGACGAGCCGACCGTCGGGCTGCACCCGCACGACATCCAGCGGATGAACGGGCTGCTGCAGCGCCTGCGTGACAAGGGCAACACCGTCCTCGTCGTCGAGCACAAGCCCGAGACGATCGCGATCGCCGACCACGTCGTCGACCTCGGCCCGGGCGCGGGCGGCGCCGGCGGCACGATCTGCTTCGAGGGCACCGTGGCGGACCTGCAGGCCAGCGACACGCTCACCGGCCGCCACCTCGACTACCGGGCGGTGCTCAAGGCCGACCCGCGCAAGGCGACGGGTGCCCTGCCGATCCGCAACGCGAGCCGGCACAACCTGCAGGACGTGAGCGTCGACGTGCCGCTGGGCGTGCTGGTCGTCGTCACCGGCGTCGCGGGGTCGGGCAAGAGCTCCCTCATCCACGGCTCGGTGCCCAAGGGCGCGGGCGTCGTCTCCGTCGACCAGACCGCGATCCGCGGCTCCCGGCGCAGCAACCCCGCCACGTATACCGGCCTGCTCGACCCGATCCGTGCCGCCTTCGCCAAGGCCAACAAGGTGAAGCCGGCCCTCTTCAGCGCCAACTCGGCGGGCGCCTGCCCCAACTGCAACGGCAACGGCGTCATCTACACCGACCTGGCCATGATGGCGGGCGTCGCCACCGTCTGCGAGGAGTGCGAGGGCAAGCGCTTCCAGGCCGCCGTCCTCGAATACAAGCTGGGCGGCAAGGACATCAGCGAGGTCCTGGCGATGTCGGTGACGGAGGCGGAGGCGTTCTTCGCCGCCGGCCACGCGAAGTCGGCCGCCGCCCACGCCATCCTGCACCGCATGGCCGACGTCGGCCTCGGCTACGTCACCCTCGGCCAGCCGCTCACCACCCTCTCCGGCGGCGAGCGCCAGCGGCTCAAGCTGGCCATCCACATGGCGGAGAAGGGCGGCATCTACGTCCTGGACGAGCCGACGACCGGCCTGCACCTCGCCGACGTCGAGCAGCTGCTGAAGCTCCTCGACCGCCTCGTCGACTCCGGCAAGTCCGTCATCGTCATCGAGCACCACCTGGCCGTCATGGCCCGCGCCGACTGGATCATCGACCTCGGCCCCGGCGCCGGTCACGACGGCGGCCGCCTCGTTTTCGAGGGCACCCCTGCCGATCTGGTCGCCGCCCGCTCCACGCTGACCGGCGAGCACCTGGCCCAGTACGTCGGCGCATAGCGCACCTCGGCTCGGCTGCCCGCGCACGGCCTGCGGACAGCCGAGCCACCACCCCGCCACACCGGCGCCGGGTGGGTGTCGTCGCGTTGGCCGGCCCGGCACGCCGCCCAGCCTCGCCGGCCTGTCACGGACAGCGCCGGCCCACCCGTTACCGCCCCGCTGGCGTGTCACGGACAGCGCCGGCCCGGCACCGACCGCTGCGCGGACCCGGCCGGCGTCTTGAGGGCACCCCGCCGACCACTCCGCTTCGACGTCGTCCAGATCGCGACGCAAGGCGGTCCCGGCTACCAGACGATGGTGCCCGGCGTGCAGATCTACCGGTTGACGTTCCTGCAGCAGCACGTCGGCCAGGCCTCGGCGCTCGCGGTGTTCCTGGCCGTCGTCGTGCTGGTGGTCATCTGGCCGATCCAGCGTCTCGGGAGGGAGAAATGACCACATCGGGCCTCGCCCATCGAGTAACGCGCACTGGGATCCTGCTCGCGCTGATGCTGTTCGCCGTGGTGCCGCTGCTGAGCATGTTCACCACGGCACTGGCGGCGCCGGGCAGCACGCCGCAAGGCCTCAGCTGGCCGAGCGACCCGCACTGGCACAACTTCGTCGACGCGTGGAGCGCGGCGAACTTCGTCGCGCTGTTCCGCTCGAGCACCCTCATCGTGCTTGGCGTCGTACCGGCCACGGTCGCGATGGCCACCGCCGCGGGCTACGCCCTCGCTCAGCTGAACGTGCCCTTCGGTAAGGCGATCTACGGTCTTCTCCTCGTCGGACTCACCCTGCCGTTCGAGGCGCTGATCACCCCGCTGTACTACGACCTGCGCAGCATGGGACTGCTCGGGACGCGGCTGGCGATCGTCCTGCCGCTCATCGGACTGCTCATGCCGTTCGGCGTCTTCTGGATGCGCGTACACTTTCTCGGCGCCGAGCCCGCGCTCACCGAAGCCGCGAAGGTCGACGGCGCCAACACCTGGCAGGCGTTCCGCCGCATCCACCTGCCGCTCGCCACCTCGGCGTGGTCCGCACTGTCTGTGCTCTTCTTCCTCGCCAGCTGGAACCAGTACCTGCTGCCCCTCGTCCTCGTCGACGACCCGACGAAGCGGACCGTGGCCGGCGGGCTGGGCGCGTTCCAGGGCCAGTACGGCACCGACATCGTGCTTCTCTGCGCCGGATCCCTGCTGATCATCCTGCCCTCGCTGGCGATCTTCCTGATCTTCCAGCGCAACTTCGTCAAGGCGCTGATGCAAGGAGCCGTCAAGTGACTGCCCGAGTCTCGCACCTGGAGGTTCCATCGCATCTGGCCGACCGACTGCTTCAACGACCCGGCAGGCCAAGCCGCCGCGGCCGTCGCCGCCTACGAAGCCGCCCTCGCTGCCGACTCCCAACCCAGGACCACAGTGATCGAGGAGAACTCGCCGACGGCGGATCTGTTGCCGGCCGAGCACCTCATGGACGCCGGTTACCCTTCCAACACGAACCTGCTGGCCTGCCGCACCGAGTACCAGGTCCGCCTGATCGCCCCGATGCGCGGCGACTCCTCCCGCCACGCCCGCACCAACAGCCCTACGCCCGAACCGCGTCCACCATCGACTTCGACCAGCAACGAGCGATCTGCCCGCGAGGCCACCACTCGGCCACCTGAAACCCCACCCGCCAAGACGGTCAGGACGTCATCGAGGTCAGCTTCCCCCTCAGCGCCTGCATCATCTGCCCGGCCCGCACCGAGCGCACCCGCTCACAGCAGCGCCGACGACAGTTGACGCTACGACCCGCCACCTGTACGAATCCCTCCGCGACGCTGCGGGTGCCAACAAATCATCCGGCCAGGTTACGGACTTTGATCGGCAATCTCTGGCATGACCGCCGACCGCCTGCTCGCCGTCGGCGACAACCCCGAACGCATGACCAGTGAGGCCCCTTTGCCGCCCTCTGCGGCGTCAGCCCGATCGAAGCCTCATCCGGCAAGACACAGCGCCGCCGCCTCAACCGCGGCGGCGGCCGCCGCGCCAACTCAGCCCTCTACACCATCACCCTCGCCAGACTCCGCTGGGACCAACGCACCCGCGCCTACGTCGAACGACGCACCAGCGAAGGCAAAACCCGACGCGAAGCCATCCGCTGCCTGAAGCGCTACATCGCCCGCGAGCTCTACCAACTCATCACCCGACACCAGCCCCTCAACCCCTTGACATCCATAGGGGCATCAAGCTCGCCACGCGCTACCAGGCCACCGTCACCATCACCGCGATCAACGAATGGCTCTGACCCGACCTACCAAACACGTCTTAGGTCCACCACAAACCTACATCGAAGGACCACCGACATTCGCGAACGCGCCGGAAAGACTGAAGCCCGTCAACGAAACGAGAAGGGCTTCGAATCATGAACCAGGCAGTCGTGCGTCGCGTCACCGGGCTCTGCGGGATCCTCACGGCGATCGCGCTCATCGTCGAGGTGCCCCTGTACTTCATCTACGACGGCCCGCCGCCGGACTGGAACGTGCTGACGCGCATCCTCATCGGGATCCTCGCGTTCGTCGCGTTCACAGGCCTCGTCACCGGCCTGCGCGAACTGGTCCGCCGGGCCGCTCCCGATCACGAATGGGCGGCGTCGCTCGTATCGGCGGCAGGCCTGATGTACATCACGGTCACGCTCGTCTCCATGGGCCTCGAGGCCGGTGCAGTCATCGCCGCTGACACGGCCATCGACCCGACGATCGACGTGTCCGGCACGTACATCCTGTATGGCACGATCGGCCGCACCACCCTGGCGCTGTTCCTGGCCGCGCTCGGCTCGCTCGTCCTGCGAACCGGCATCCTGCCCCGCTGGACTGGCGTCACCGCCGTGACGCTCGCCGTCGTCAGCGCCGCCTTCATCCCGTCCATCTACTTCGGCAACGACCCGGCGAACTTCTACGCCGCCAACGGTTGGGGGAGCACCGCCACCGTCGGCGCACTGCTGAGCTACTGGCTGCTCGCCTTCGGCATCAGCGTCACGCGCAGCGCGCGCCGGTAAGCCGGACACGCGGAGAACGACCGTTGCGCCAGCCGCAACGGTCGTCGCGTTCGTCGCCTGCGGCGGGCGGCACCGGCGGGGCTCCCGGCGTGCTCCGGCGGCGTCGGTCAGGCGTCGATGTTGCAGCGGCGCTCACCTTTCTACGACTCCGTCGTCGGGCTCGACGCCGTCCATCGCGACGACGTCTCGGTCGCCCTGCGGTCCGTGCGACCAGACCGACGATTTGGTTGGCGGCTTGCCGACAGCGCGTCGCGTTGACCCGGGCGTAGTCGGTGCACAGAGTGCCGGCCACAAGGTTCGCTCATGCTGCGGCGTGCTCCACCAGGGCGGTCACTGCCGGATGCCACAGCCGGTCGATGGCGCCACGGAGCACCAGCCGCCGGGCCAGGACCGGCCGCAGCGGTACCAGCACCAGTCGCGGGTCGAGCATGGCGGCGGCGAGCCCGGGCACGATCGACACACCGATCCCGGCCCGAACCATCGCGAACAGGGTGCCCAGCTCCCGCACCTGGTGCGTCGGCGCGAACGGGACGCCGCTGCGGCGGTGCGCCTCGCGGACGTGCCGCTCGCAGCCGCCGCGCGAGAGCAGGAACGCGTCGTCCTGCAGATCGGCGACGCCGACGGCGTGCTCGCCGGCGAGGGGATGGTCGCGACGCAGTACCGCATGGAACGTATCCTCCGCGAGGACATGACCTGGTCCGGGTGGTGGGTCCACGACGACGGCCAGATCGACGGTGTGGTCGGCGAGCCATTCGGCGACCTCGTCGTCCTCACCCTCGAACAGTGCCACGTCGACGCCGGGCAGTTCGTCCCGCCAGCGGGCCAGCAGCCCCGGCATGAGGCCCTGGCACACCGTCGGTGGCGCGGCGAGCTTGATCGAGCCGGCCGGTCGGCCGTCACGCTGGGCGGCCAGCATCCCGATCGCCGCTGCGGCAACCACCGCCGCTCGGGCGTGCCCGGCGATCGCCGCACCGAAGGCGGTCGCACGAACCCCACCCTGCCGGATCAGCACCGGATGGCCGAGGGTCCGCTCGAGCGTGGCGATCGTGTGCGACACCGCTGACTGGCTGATGCCGAGCGTCGCCGCGGCGCCGCTGAAGCTGCCGTCGTCGAGGACCGCGACGAAGGCGCGGAGCTGTGCCAGATGCATGAGCACTCCTCATAGTGCACTGCGTGCCACTTGTTGGACTCATGATGTGGCGCGGACGCATGATCCGTCCATGCGCAACGTCCGCTGGCTGCCCTCATTCCTAGCGCTCTCCCTGATCTGGGGGTCTAGTTTCCTGTTCATCAAGGTCGCGGTCACCGCCGGCGTCGAGCCGGTGTGGCTCGCGTTCTGGCGCTGCGCCTTCGGAGCCATGGCCCTGGCGGTGTGCTGCCTGGTCCTGCGGGCGCCCCTGTCCCGGGACCCTGTCGTGTGGGGCCATGCCTTCGTCGTCGCCGCGCTGCTCAATGCCGTGCCGTTCGCTCTGTTCGCGTACGGGCAGACGCAGATCACCACCGTGCTCGCCGGCGTGTTCAACGCCACGACCCCGCTGACGACGTTCGTCTTCGCGCTGGTCCTGGTCCCCGCGGAGCGGCCGACCGCCCGCCGCATGGTCGGCCTGGTCGCGGCGTTTGCGGGAGTGCTCGTCGTGCTCGGCGTCTGGGACGGGCTCGCCGGGGCACCGCTGCTCGGCACGCTCGCCTGCCTCGGCGGGACCCTCTGCTACGGCGCCGGGTTCGCGTACACGCGCCGATTCCTCTCCGGCCGGGCGGAGTCGGCAGCAACGCTGTCGGTGATGCAGATCGGCACCGCGACACTCCAGCTGGCGCTGGTAGCCCCGCTCGTCGGCGGCGCGCCCAGCTGGCCCGGCCCGCAGGCGGCCCTCGGGCTCGTGACGCTGGGGGCGGTCGGCACCGGCGTCGCCTACATCCTGAACCTGCGCATCATCCAGGCCGCCGGCCCGACCGTGGCGGCGTCCGTCACATATCTCGTCCCGCTATGGTCGACGCTGTTCGGCGCGGTCCTGCTCGGCGAGCCGGTCGGGCCCACGACACTCGCGGGCGCGGCCCTGGTGATCGGCGGCGCGATGCTGACGGCCGCACGGAGGGACACCCCATCCACGGTCGGCGCCGACCAGGAGGCCCCTCCTCACCACGTGCCACCTCCGACGCCCGCTCCCGCCACGTCCCCCGCACAGCCGTGACGGGTGCTGCTTCAGCAGTGTCGGTGATCTGCTCGATGGCGTCGATCTGTTCGATCAGGGTGGTCAGCGCGGCCAGGGCGGCCAGGTAGGCGCGGTCCGCCGACCGGGGAACGGGCCGTTCGATATCGAGGGGTGTCAGCAGATCGGCGATCACCGTGTTCTCGCCGCGTTTGCCGGGGACCTGGCGTTGGCCCAGGACCACCCCGTGGTCGTGAGTGACCGCTGCGACGAGGAACACCTGCCCGGCCGGGGTGCGGGTGCCGTGCAACAGCTTCCCGTCGATCGCGGCGGCGGGCAGCAACCCAGCCGGGGCCGGGTGGGTCACCGCTCGCGTGGCGGCGCGGCGTTGCTCACGCTCGACCGGCACGCGGCTGATCTACCCCTTGTGGAAGGCAAGCAGACCGCGTTCGACCACGACGTCGTCGTGCCGCTGGTGATCGCCGGCCCCAGCGTCCCTGCCGGCACGAGCCGCCCCCAGATCGTGCAGAACATCGACCTTGCCCCCACGTTCCAGCGCATCGGAGACGCGCCCGTCGCAGGCGACGTCAACGGCCGCAGCCTTCTCACCCTGCTCACCGGCGGACAGACCGCACCGCGGCGCACCGGCTCGCTCATTGAGCACCACGGCCCAGGCACCAGCGTCGACGACCCTGACGTGCAGGATGCCCGCAACGGCATGCCGACCACCTATGAGGCGCTGCGCACGGCGACCTACACCTACATCGAATACGACAACGGCGAGCGGCCGGACTTGTACGGATCCGCCATTCGTGATCATGGTGGAGTTGTGCGGGCGGGATCCGAATCCCACCTGTCCGAGACCGTAGGTCGTGCGCTCGAACGCGGTCCCCGGCACGGTTGGGGTCGTCGCCCTCACTGAACGGAGCAAGCAGCCGCGCTGGTGGGGAGGCGGTGAACCTGCCGCCCTTGAACGCCAGCCAGCGCACCAGTTGTAGGCAGTCCTCGTCACTGAGCACGGGATCTTCGCCGACCTCGGGTACCTCGAAGGCGCCGCACCGGGCCGCAACCGCCACACCGAAGGCACCGCCCCATGAGGGCGGTGCCGAAAGATTCGGACCGCCGGCCACCTTCGGGATCTGGGCCAACGGCGTCAACGGCTCGGCAGGGTCATCGAGGCTGAGCGCGACGAGACGTTTTCGTCATCATCCCCGGAGGCTCGGCGACGATACGGCGAGCACGCCTCGGCGACAGCACGTCGGCCCCGCTCTCCGTCGGCGTCAGGAACAGGGTCATCGGCCACCTGCTTAACCGAGCGGGCCCGTACTTCGTGCTCGGCAGGCTGGCCGTCCCGCAGCAACGGAACTTCGCCGGGCGTGACACGCTCACGCTGGCCGACCGTGGTGGTGAGCAGAACGACGTAGTCCGGGTCGTAGGTACGCGCGGCCTGCAGCAGCGCTGGCGCTACTTCACCTTGCACATGCGGTATGAGGAGGAATCCTCGCCCGCCCCACAGGTGGGTCGCCGCGTGAATGGCCAGCTGCGCCCAGTAGTGCCACGCGCCGCCTCCATCGAAGACGATGGCGACGCGGGGTGCGGAAAGCCCGATCTGGGCAACGATCGGCGCGGGTGTGGGCATCCTGAACACCCTAAAAGACAGTGATCTACCGGCGTGCCGAGGCGGGCCGGACGACCCGAGCCGCCGCGGCGGTGGGAGATGCTGAGCCGGCTGGTCCGGCGCTGGTTCTGCGCTGGTCGGCCATTGGTCGGCCGTCGACTTCCAGGCACGACGAGCGCCGGGCGCCTGCGACAACCCCGCTCGTCGTGAGAATGATTCGTGTCTACAGTCCGACAGCTGCGTTCCCGCTCCCGTCTGATCGGTACATGATCGGCGCCGCGGCGACCGGCAGCGGCCGCTTGTCCCGGCCCACCGGGACGGTGGTCCCTTACCGCTCGGGACAGGCGCGTGGTGTCCTGCTCGGGCCAGGCCGGATGCCGTCGCCCCGGCCGAACCGGCCGGTGCCTGGCCCGGGAAGCGTCGTGAGACCGTTGGTGAGGAAGTTCTTTGAGACGTAGCTCAACCGGCTGGCGTTGGCTGGCCCTGGCCGTCGTCGCGACACTGGCGGCGAGTGGCTGCACCGACGACAGCGACCGCGACGACACAGCCGCACGCGGCGCCGTCGACCGCAAGTCCGTCGCCGCCGCCGCTGCCGGCCTGCCCGCCGAGCCGGCGGCCGCGGCGGAGCAGCTCGTCGCGACGATCACCAGCGACCTGGCCGGCGCCCCGGCCGCCACCGCCGAGCTGCTGCGGCGCTCGGGGTTCGCGATCGTGTCCGCGAAAGGGCCGGTCGTCGCCGCCCCGGACGAGGTGACGCTGCTGGACGCGCCGATCTACGCCGAGCTGGTCCCGCTGCTCGCCGAGGCGACGCGGGAGGGCGACAGGTACACGCCGGAGCAGTTCTCGGCGCTGCTGGTGGCCGTCGGGCTGACCGACAAGGCGCCGACCTTCGCGCAGCTCGCCACGGCGATCGGCGGCTGGGGCAAGCAGCCCGGCGACGGCGCGGTGTTCACGACCGCGGGCGCCGCCGTGCGCGCCCTCGCCGCCCAGCACCGCCAGGTGATCCATCCCGCCGCCGACCCGGCCGAGGTGTGGTTCGACCCGTTGCAGACGATCCTCCTGCTCAGCCACGCGACGAGTCGGTTCGCGCTGGTAGCCAAGGGTGCCAAGAACGGCGCGGCCGCGCCCGCGCCCGGCCTGTTCGACCGGCTGGTCGGCGGCGGCGTGGCCCACGCGGAGGACCCGAAGGGCGCGTGCGGCGAGTTCGCGGCCCTGTTCGCCGCCCCGGACGACCCGGTCATCAAGGCCAACAGCGACTTCCTGAAAGGGGAGCTCAAGGACCGGCTGGCCGGCGCGATTCTCGGCGAGGGCGCGAAGGAGATCTTCGACAAGGCCAACGAGGCGTGGGGCAAGGCCGGCGCCACGGCCAGCGCGATCATGCTGATGCTCGGCACCCGCATCGACCTCACCGCCGACAAGTCCGCGACGCACTTCAAGCACGCCCCGGGCAGCCGCGGCGAGCATGTGACGCTGACCGCCACCGCGATCTTCGACATCAAGGTCGCCCTGGAGAAGCTCGAATGCTACGCGCTCGCCGGCGTCGAGATGCCGAAGGCCGGGCCGATGGAGGGCCTGACGGTCCGCTGGTCCAGCCAGCAGCCGCAGGTCGGTACCATCCAGAAGGGCGGCGGCCAGCTCTTGCAGGCGGTGGCCGCGGACAGCGCCAAGATGACCCGTGGCGAGAAGACCGGCAAGGACGGCAAGTCCACCCTGGAGGTCAAGCCGCCGGTCGAGGACCCGCCGGGCGAGGGGCCGGAGCTGCGCGGCAAGGCGACGTTCATCGCGGCGCTGGACAAGGAGAGCTTCCCGTTCGAGCTCGGCGACACCTACGGCCTGCTCGGCAACCCGGTCGGCTACGGCATCGGCAAGACCTTCGACCTGCTCCGCGACGTCCTGGTCAAGGCCGGGCTGCCGAGCCAGACGATCACGATCGCGGTCACCTACCACGGCTCGGACATCCTCGTCGCCAAGGGCAGCAACTCCGTGAACCTGATCCTCGCGTCGATTCCCAAGGTGTACGTCGACCTGGTGAGCTGCACCGGCCTGGCCGGGCCGTTCAAGGGCAAGGGCGGCTACAGCGGGGTCGAGTACAGCGAGTTCGAGCAGCTCGCCGGCGCCGTCGCCGGGATTCCCGTCCCGAAGAGCATCGGCGGCCAGGAGAACTCGAACCTCAGCGTCCTGACCAACGACCGGTCCGGCCCCAACCCGTTCTTCATCATGACCGGCGAGGGCGGCAAGCAGTTCCTGGACGGGGTCCTCGACCTCAACCCGGACCGCTACCTGAACACCCGCGCCGAGATCCTCGACGACTGGCGGGTCGGCCGCCCGGTCGGCGAGGTGGAGATCCTCCTGGCCGGCAACTCTTTCCCGCTCAGCGACCTCACCTGGCCCGTCCTGCGGGTCACCGAGGACCCGCGCTGCCCGAAGGTGACGTATGAGTACGACAACCTCTGACCACCGCCGCCGGGTGTTCACCGGACTGCTCGCCACGGTCCTCGCCGGGGGCCTCGCCGCGTGCACCTCGGACCACAAGCCCGCGCCGCGGCCGACGACCGGGGCGGGCGCGAACCCGCCGGGGGCCGCGCTGCCGGCCGGCTTCGCCGGTCTCTACGTCACCCCCGAGGTGATCGCGGTACCGCTGCCCGGCGACGGGCTGCGCATGGTCACGGCGCAGCGGTGCGACCGCCTCGTGGACATGCTGGGCGCCGGCGAGTGGTACGTCGCCGACGAACTGCGCTACCCCAAGGAAGCGGCGGCCTCCCAGGAGGTCTTCAGCGGTCTCGGCCTGATGCCCGCCCTCCTGCTGCGGCGCGGCGACCGGCGGGTGTTCGCCACGATCGAGGGCGCCACGGACTGCACGGCGACCCTCACCACCCTGCCGGCGCAGGAGATCACGGTCAGCGGTGCCGGGATGCCCGGCACCCGCCCGGGCTGGGCGGCCACCACCCGGTGCTACCGCAGCGGCGGCGACCTCAGCGTGTCGTTCTACTTCGACACGGACGCACACGTCGGCGCCATCGGCACCGTCACCATCGCCGCCGACGGCAGCGTCTCCGACGAGGACCTGAGCATCACCGTCGTCCAGCACACCGGCGCCCTCATGAACACCCTGTCCGGCCTCGACTGGTCCGCCCCGAAACCGAAGAAAGGGGTGACCCTCAGCGAACTGACGGCGGAGGACGTCGACGGCGCGAAGGCGTCGATGACCGGCCCGGCCGAGCGGCCCGCGGGCACACTGACCCTGCCGGCCCTCAGCGACGACGCGGGCAAGCTGGGCGAGGTCAGCATCACCGTGCCGTTCGCCTGCGCGGAGGTCGGTACCCTCGGCGCCTGACGCGTGCTGTCTCACGGGCGTGGCCGGCTCCGCCGGCCACGCCCGTCGCGGTCAGGCCTGCATCGCGAGCGGGATCGAGCCGAGCAGCGCGGCGTCCTGCGCGAAGTCGGACAGGACCACCTCGGGCGGGTACGGCAGCGCGTGGGAGAGCCTGTCGATCAGCAGCTCGCGCACCAGGTCGTCGCGGGCGACACCGCCGACGAGCACGATGCGCTGAGGGTCGAGCAGCAGGCAGCACGTGACGACGTGGCGGGCCAGGTCACCGACCCGGGCGACCAGCGCGTCGCGCACCAGCCCGGGCGACACCGCGGCCGCCGCAGGCCTGCAACGGGACCTTGCTGCGGTAACGGCCGGGCTGAGCCTGCCCTGGAGCTCCGGCGCGGTCGAAGGCCAGGTCAACCGCGTGAAGATGCTCAAAAGACAGATGTACGGCCGAGCCAAATTCGACCTGCTGAGGCGGCGCATCCTCCAACCCAACTGACCGGCAGTCCCGACCGCCCCGCCACGCTTCGCGTGACAGAACCGAATTAGGTGATCGTCCACAACCAGAGGCTTGTCGTCCGTATTTGAGGGTGCAGGAGTCCGGGTCACGCTCACCACCGCCCGTTCGCATGACGTCGATTCGAGCGTGCCAGCCTTTCTGACAGTGGCGCGCTTGGCCGTCCGAGCTGCCATCGAACGCCGATGAAGGAGCTGAGGTTCGCTGCTCACGGCCATCGGGTACTGCGCATAGCCAGTCCAACGTCTCGTCGAGGTCGAGGGTGGCCCGGTAGTGGCTGGCACAGTCGAAGCGGGTGGCCAGGCCGCGCCAGTGTTTGCGCCGGCAGATCGCTGGGACCTTGCCGAAATGCCTCGACGGCATTCCGACACTCGAGCAATTTTCGAGCGACTCAGGTCCACAGTGGACATTTAATTGAGGAGTTTCCGCAGCTCAGGCGCGTCAAGCAGCATTGAACTACACGCTGCCTGAGGATTAAAGACCTTGTTGAGGCTCGAACGCGCACCGACCTGGCGACCCTCGACGATGTCGGTGACCTGCGCGAGCGTGAACTGCTGGTGGGCGTGCGCCTGCATCCACGAGCGTGCCACACGGTCGCGGAGCAGATCGGTCGCCGACCCGGCCTGCTCGTCGCGCACCGCCCGGGATCGGATCCCCGCCAGGTCGCTGCCCGCGCCTGGCTCCGACCAGCCCTGGGCCCACAGGTCCTGCACCGCCGCCATCCGCGGCAGCAGCTCGTCCTGCTACTGCTTGGTGCCGAACTCGAAGATCGTCGGGGCCAGCAGGAAGATGCCGTTCTGCGTCACCCGCTGCGGCGCACCGGCCCGGTAGTACTCCTCCTCGAAGATGAGCCACTGCCATATCGACGCCTCGCGGCCGCCGTACTCCTTGGGCCACGACACGACCGACCACCGGTCCGCGTGCAGCGCCCGCTCCCACGCCAGGTGCGCGGCGAAGCCCTCCGCGGTGTCCCCCGAGGGCAGCGGCTGCCGCGGCACGTTCGCCGCCAGCCAGTTCCGGGCCTCCGCCCGGAACTGCTCGTCCTGCGCCGACCAGGTCAGGTCCATCTCAGCCCTGCCCCGCCTCGGCGGCGCCCGCTGGCGCCGTGTCACGGTAGCAGCGTAGTTGCGTGCGGGCCACCGTGCGCAGGTGCACCTCATCCGGGCCGTCGGCGATGCCGAGGATCCGGGCGCTGGCCCACATCCGGGCGATCGGGAAGTCGTCGGTGACCCCGCCGCCGCCATGTGCCTGGATCGAACGGTCCAGCACGTTGCGGGCGACCCGCGGCGCGACGACCTTGATCGCGGCGATCTCGGTCGCGGCGTCCTTGGCCCCGCCCCGATCAATGAGCCACGCCGTCTTCAGCACGAGCAGGCGGGCCTGCTCGATCTCCATGCGGGACTCGGCGATCCAATTGCGGATCACGCCCTGCTCGGAGAGCGGGCCGCCGAACGCCTCGCGGGCCATCGTCCGGCGCACCATGAGCTCGAGGCCCCGCTCGGCCATGCCGAGGCAGCGCATCGCGTGGTGGATGCGGCCCGGGCCGAGGCGGGCCTGGGCGATCGCGAAACCGTCGCCCTCAGCGCCGAGCAGGCTCGTCACCGGCACCCGCACGTCGTCGAACCGGATCTCGCAGTGACCGTGCTGGTCGTGGTAGCCGAAGATCGGCAGCGAGCGCACGATCGTCACCCCGGGGGTGGCGACCGGCACGAGCACCATGGACTGCTGCCGGTAGACGGCCGTCTCCGGGTCCGTCTTGCCCATCAGCACGAGGATGTCGCAGCGCGGGTCCGCCGCGCCGGTCGTCCACCACTTGCGTCCGTTGATGACGTACTCGTCTCCGTCGCGCACGATCGAGGTGGAGATGTTCCGTGCGTCGGAGGAGGCCACGTCCGGCTCGGTCATCGCAAAGCCGGAGCGCATCGTGCCCTCGAGCAGCGGTGTGAGCCACTGCTGCTTCTGCTCGGGCGTGCCGAACATGTGCAGCAGCTCCATATTGCCCGTGTCCGGCGCGGCACAGTTGAGCGCCTCGGGGGCGAGGTAGGGCGAGCGTCCGGTCTCCTCGGCGAGGTATGCGTACTCGACGTTCGTGAGGCCCGACAGATCAGGCAGGAAGAGGTTCCACAGACCTAGCCTGCGCGCCGTGTCCTTCAGTGCTTCGACGACCGGCGGCAGGACGTGGGACACGCCCCCGTTCACGCGGGCCGCGGCACCGAGCTCGGCGGCGTACACCTTCTCGGCTGGGTAGACATGCTCGGCCATGAACGTGCGCAACGTCGCGAGCAACTCGCTCGAGCGCGGGCCGGGGCCGAGGTCCATCTGGGTCAGGTCGGTCGCGTCAGCCACCGTCACTCCTTGCCTGAGTTCACGCGGAGGGCGATCTTGCCGCGAGCGCCACGGTTCATCACCGTGGCGAGCGCGCGGGCAGCCTCCTCGAGCGGGAAGACTTCGCTGACGTGTGGCCTCAGCCGGCCAGCGGCGACCCACTCGAGCAGCGTCGTCATGTTCGCGGCGTTCGCCTCCGGGTTGCGCTTGGCCCAGGCGCCCCAAAGGACCCCCAGCACCGCGCCCTCGGTGAGCAACAGCCGGTTGAACTTGACCTGCGGGATCTCGCCCGCCGCGTAGCCGACGGTGAGGAACCTCCCAGCCCACGAGAGGGTACGCAGCGCCGCGGTGGCGGCGTCGCCACCGACGGGGTCGTAGACGACGTCGGCACCGGCGCCGCTGGTCAGCTCGCGCACCATCGCCGTCATGTCGTCGTAGCCGATGGCGTGGTCGGCCCCGTGCGCCAGGCACAGCTCACGCTTGTCCTCGCTCGAGGCGGCCGCGATCACGGTCGCGCCGAGGGCCTTGCCGATCTGCACGGCGGTGAGGCCGACGCCGCCGGAGGCGCCGAGCACAAGCAGTGTCTCGCCGGTTGCGAGGCCGGCCCGGTCGACGAGCCCGTGATAGGACGTGCCGTAGACAACGGGGATCGTGCTTGCCTCGACGAGGTCGATGCCCTCGGGCAACCGGTGGACCATACGGGCGTCGACGAGCGCCTGCGCGGCGTAGCCGCCGATGCCACAGAAGCCGATGACGCGGGTGCCGACGGGCGGGCCGGTCACCCCGTCGCCGAGCGCCGCGACCGTGCCGGCGACCTCACAGCCGGGCACGAACGGCAGCTCCGGCTTGGTCTGGTAGGTGCCGGCGACGATAAGGCCGTCGGGAAAGTTCACCCCGGCGCCGACGACGTCGACGAGCACCTGCCCGGGGCCGGGCTGCGGCTGCGGCCCGTCCGTCACCGTGAGCACCTCGGGATCCCCGAGCTTACGGACCACCATCGAACGCACGGCTCAGCCCTCGCTGCCCGAGCGCGCCGCCTTGTCGGTGCCGGCGAACTCGTCGCGGATCCGGTCGGCGACCCCGGTGAGGTTCAGCTCGAACGTGAAGCCCTGCTCGAAGCGGTAGCTGCGGTTGACGTCCCACAGGTCGATGCCGTTGAGCGAGGCCTTCGCGGCCCGGATGACGGTGGGGTTCTTCGCGGCGATCTGGGTCGCGACCGCGAGCGCCGCCTCGCGCAACTGCTCGCGGGGTACGGTGCTGTGGACCGTGCCGTACGCGTGCAACTCCTGGGCGGTGGCCGTGGCCGAGGTGTAGACCATGGCGCGCATCCGGTGTTGCGGCACTATCCGGGACAGGTGGGTCGCGGCACCGAGGGCGCCGCGGTCGACCTCGGGCAGGCCGAAGGTGGCGTCGTCGGAGGCGACGATGACATCGGAGTTGCCGACCAGCCCGATGCCGCCCCCGAGGCAGAAGCCGTTGACGGCGGTGACGACCGGGACGGGGCACTCGTAGACGGCCTTGAACGCGGCGTAACAGCCGCGGTTGGCGCCGAGCAGCGCGGTGAATCCGTCGGTGTGCTGCATCTCCTTGATGTCGACGCCGGCGTTGAAGCCGCGGCCCTCGGCGCGCAGCACGACGACCCGCACCGACTCGTCGGCGCCGGCGGCGTCGAGGGCGGAGGCGAGTGCGAACCAGCCGGCCACGGGCAGCGCGTTCACCGGTGGGTTGTCCACGACGATCTCGGCGATGCCGTCGGTGTGGATGGTCGTCGTCACGGACGGGTGGGTGGTGGGGGTCATCCCTGCTCCTCGGTAGTCCCGGGCTGCTCGCTGGTCTCGGGTGTCGCGCCCGCGAAGGGTGGCGTCAATGCCTAGGGCGGCCTGTTGCACAAGGGGGCCCGCCGCAGCCGGCCATCCCTGATGGAAAAGGTCCTAGGGCAGCACGAACGTCGCCCATACGGTGACGGCCGTGTCGCCGGTCTGACGCCGGCAGGTCAGCTCGACGTCGACGCGGCCCTCACGACCGTCCTCGCCGTCGAGCACGTAGGTGCGCAGTGGAGCACCCTCGAGCGTGAGGGTGTCGCCCGGCCACACCTGGGCCAGGAACCGGATGCGGAAGTCCCGCACGTTGGGGCCGCCGAGCCAGTCGGTGGCGAAGGTGCCGAGCAGGCTCGCCTGCCACATGCCCACCGAGAAGGGGCTCGGGAACCCGGCGGCCGTGGCGAAGACCTCGTCGTGGTGGATCGGGTTCATGTCGCCCGAGGCGCCCTGGTAGCGGACGAAGTCGGTGCGGGTCACCGGGCCGTAGGTGCGCGCCGGAGGGGTCGCCGGGACGGGCAGGCCGGCCTCGGGCGGGCCGGGCCGGGCGGTGGAGGTCGTGTCGCTCACGCGGAGGCTCCGTCCTGTGTCGTGCCCTCGGTGTCCGGCGGGCGGGCCGTCTCGACACCGGTGAGCTTGGCCTGGGCGACGAGACGCCCGGTCTCGTCGCGGAAGTCGGTGTACATCACGGCGAAGGTCATCTCACCGCCGCGGCGACCCACCTTGGTGTAGATCTCGCCGATGCGCGACTGGCAGGTGAGCCTGGTCCCGGCGCGAGGCGGCTCGCCGAAGAAGGTGTACTGCTGCTCGGCGTGCAGGCCGCGCTGCTGGTCGAGGTCAACCGCGGACCACGGGTTGGAGTCCTCGTCCTGCCAGAAGAAGGTCGTCGTGAGGAACGTCGGCTGCACGACCGGGTGCTCCTCCTGCAGGTAGGCCGCGTCGGCCGCCCCGGTGGCAAGCGCGAATTCGCGGATCTTGCCGCGCTCGACGTCGAGCCGGAAGGGGGCGCCGGTGACGCCCTGCGCGTCGGGATTGGCCACGACGAGCTCCTTTCGCTGGTCAGGTGCGCGCTGGCGGCACCGCCGGCGCGCGCCGGGTCGTCACGGGTGCTGGCTCGAGACGGACACGACCTCGCCGGTCATGTACGACGAGTAGTCACTGGCGAGGAAGACGATGACGTTGGCGATCTCCCACGGCGTCGCCGCCCGGCCGAAGGCCTCCTGGGCCGAGAGCTGGGCGAGCAGCTCGTCACTGGTCACCTTGGCCAGGTGGGCGTGCATCGCGATGCTCGGGGACACCGCGTTGACCCGGATGCCGTGCTCGGCGACGTCGAGGGCCGAGCACCGGGTCAGCGCCATGACGCCGGCCTTCGCCGCGGCATAGTGCGCCTGCCCCTTCTGCGCGCGCCAGCCGATGACGGATGCGTTGTTGACGATGACCCCCTTGCCCGCCGGGATCATGTGCCGCAGCACCGACCGGGTCGCCTTGAACGTCGAGGTCAGGGTCACCGACAGGACGGAGTCCCACTGCTCGTCGGTCATGTCCTGCACGGCCGCGGTGCCGCCGAGGCCGGCGTTGTTGACCAGCACGTCGATGCCGCCGAACTCGGCGGCGACGGTGTCCATGAGGTGGTCGAGCTGGGCCTGGTCGGTGACGTCGCAGGGCACCGCGAGCGGCCGGTGCCCGGTGAGACGCTCGATCTCGTCGGCCGACTCGGTGAGGCGGCGCTCGTGACGGTCGCTGACGGCGACCCGCGCGCCTTCCTCGGCGGCGCGGCGGGCCGTCGAGAAGCCGATGCCGGTGCCAGCCGCGGCGGTGACGAGCACCGAGCGCCCGGAGAGCAGCCTGTGGGCGGGGCCGGCCCAGTCGGCGGTGGTGTGACCGGTGTCAGCCACGGGTGGCCATCTCCTTTGCGATCTCCTCGACGCTCCAGCGGGCGCCCTTGTCGACGGTCCAGTCGTAGCTCCATGGCGCGAAACGGCGGATCTCGCCACCCTTGGCGTAGTACACCTCGCCGGTCACCGGCGCGGCGGCGGTGAGCAGCCAGGCGACGAGCGGGGAGACGTTGCCCGGGTGGTAGACGTCGAACGCGCCCGCGTCGGCCGGGGCGGCGACCATTTCCCCGATGCCGGGCAGGTCCTGGGTCATCCGGGTGCGCGCGACCGGGACGATCGCGTTGACGCGTACGCCGTAGCGGCCGATCTCCTGGGCGAGGATGACGGTGAGGGCAGCGATGGCGGCCTTGCCCGCGCCGTAGTTCGTCTGCCCGACGGCGCCGATGAGTCCTGAGGTCGAGGAGACGTTGACGATCGAGGCGACCGGCTGGTTGCCGGCCTTGGACTCGGTGCGCCAGTGGTCGGCGAACACCCGGCACGGCGCAAACGTCGAGCGCAGTTGCCCACGGATCACGGCGTCCCAGTCGTCCTCGCTCATGTTGACGAACATCCGGTCCCGCAGGATGCCGGCGTTGTTGACGAGGCCGTCGACGCGCCCGTAGGTGTCGCGGGCGAGCGCGAGCAGCTCGCGGGCGCCCTCGGTGGTGGAGACGTCCGCGGTGCTGGCCAGCACCTGCCCGCCGGCGGCCGTGATCTCGGCGGCGACGGCCTCGACGACCAAGGGGTCGCTGCCGGTGCCGTCGGCGGCGGCGCCGGTGTCGGCGACGACGACCGAGGCACCCTCGGCGGCGGCGAGCAGCGCGTGCTCACGGCCGAGGCCCCGGCCGGCGCCGGTGATGACGACGACCCGTCCCTGCAGTGCTCCCATGACTAGTCCTCCTCGTGTGCGGCCGGGATCGACGCGACCGGCGCGGGCGCGCCGAGCCGGTCAAGGATCTGGGTGGCCTGGCCGATGATGCGGTCGATGAGCTCGGCGACGCTCGGGACGTCGTCGATGAGCCCGACGACCTGGCCGGTGGCCATGACACCGACGTCGGTCCTGCCCTCGAGCAGGGCCGACCGGTAGAGCATCGGAGCGTTGGCCGCCATGACGACCTGGCTCCACGTCAGGTCGTGGGCCTTGCGCATGGCCAGGCCCTCCCGGACCATGTCGCCCCACGGCGCGCAGGACAGCTTCCGGAAGGCGAAGGCGTTGCGCACCGCCCGCAGCAGCCGGCCGGGAGCGGAGGTGCGCTCCAGCGCCTCGACCGTGCCGGCCCGCAGCACGCGCTGCGGCACGCCGTCGACCTGCAGGGTCAGGACGGTGTCATTGACCGTCTTGGACAGGTAGACGTCCTTGACCGACGGCTGGACCGGCGAGTCGCTGGTGAGCAGGAAGCGGGTGCCCATGGCGATGCCCTCGGCGCCGTACGCGAGCGCGGCAACGAGGCCGCGGCCGTCGAAGAAGCCACCAGCGCCGATGACCGGGATGTCGACGGCGTCGACGACCTGGGGCAGCAGCAGGCTGGTGGGCACGCCGCCGGTGTGGCCACCACCCTCACCGCCCTGCACGATGACGGCGTCGGCGCCCCACGCGGCGACCTTCTCGGCGTGGCGGCGCGCGCCGATCGACGGGACGACGACGAGGCCGGCGTCCTTGCACTTGGCGATGAGCTCCTGCTTGGGGGCGAGCGCGAAGGAGGCAACCTTGACTCCGGCCGAGATGAGCAGGTCGATGCGCTTGACGACGTCGGGCTGGTCGGCGCGGATGTTGACGCCGAACGGCGCATCCGTGCCGGCCTGGATCTGGCTGACGGCCACGACGAGCTCGTCGTAGGACAGCAGGCCCGCCGCAAGGATGCCCAGCCCGCCGGCGTTGGCCGTCGCGGTGGTCAGGCGTACGTCGGAGACGTAGCCCATGCCGGTCTGGACGATCGGATACCGCACCCCGAACAGGTCGGTCGCCCGGGTGCGCAACGTCGGATGCGATCCCTGGCTCATGTGCGGATCTCGCGGTCGCGCAGCGAGCGGGGGTCGATGACCTCGCGGATGAGGCGCAGCTCCTCAGCGCTCGGCTCGCGGGTGGCCGGGACCTCGTCCTCGACGTGCACGTCACAGCCGGTCGCCGCACGGAACTCCTCGAGCGTGACACCGGGGTGCAGGCTGAGCAGGCGCATCGCGCCGTCTGGGCCGCCGAAGTCGAGGACCGCGAGGTTGGTGACGACACGGCGCAGGTCGTGGTACGTGCTCGCGGCCGGGCCGGCGGCGCGGGCGTTGTCGGTGCCGACGCCGGAGACCATGTCGACGGTCGGGACGAAGACGCGCGTGGAGTGGTTGGGCACCCAGTAGCTGGTCGGGTGGTAGACGCTGTTGCCAGGGGCGCCGCGCACGCCGATCAGCTGGGCCTTGGGCTTGGCGTAGTCGCCGATGGCCGAGATGTTGGTGTTGCCGTGCCCGTCGATCTGGCTCGGGATCATCATGACATGCCGCTTGCCGTGCCAGACGAGGTCGAAGATCGTGCGGAACGGGCTCCAGCCCTCGACGACGACACCCTCGGTGGCGTGCGGGTCCGCGCCGATCTGCCAGCTGCCGGAGACGAAGCGGGCCTCACCGTCGGTGAGCAGCAGGTCGGGGGCGACGGTGAGCCGGGCGAGGCGGACGCCGATGGCCGGGATCGTGCCGAAGGCACTGGCGATGAACTCACCGTCGCCGGCGAACGCCTCCGCCACGGCGACCGCGCAGTACTCGGCGCGAGTCACCGGCGCGCCGGCAGCGGCGGCGCTGCTCGCGGGCTGGTCTGCGGATTCGGTCACGGTGCTGCTCATGCGGCCTCCTCGGCTCGGGCGGTCACGGCCGCCTGGTAGTCATCCTCGGTACCGGACAGGTACCGCTTCTCGAAGGCGGCCCAGGCCTGCCGGTCGCCGGCGGCCTTGACGTACTCACGCTGGAAGGCCTCGTCGCGCTCGTAGTCGGGGGCGCAGGAGGTGAAGTGCGCGCCGTTGGGGGTCTCGACGACGCCGGTGACGAGCTGACGGTTGATCTTGATGGTCGCCGGGTGCACGGTGGCGCTGAGCTCGGCCGTGGGCACGATCCGCTCACAGGACATGAAGGCCTGTTCGGCGGCGAGGCAGTAGAGGTCGTCGAAGTACGGGTCGGGCCCGAGGAACTGACCGTTGCCCTGGGCGTCGGCGCGGTTCATGTGGACGAGTGCCACGTCGAGGCGCAGCGACGGCATGGCCACGAGCTGCTCGGTGCCGTAGGGGTCCTGGACGAGCTTGAGGGTCGGGTTCTGCTTCATCACGTCCGACCCGAGCCCGGCGCGGGTCGGCAGGAAGGGCAGGCGGATACCGGCGGCGTACAGCCCCCACTGGAGCATGCCCTCGTCGTACTCGGCGACCTCGACGGCGCCCTGCTGCCGCGCGGCGCGGAAGTGCGGGTCGAGGGCGATGCTGTCGAGCGAGACGAAGCCGAAGACGACCTTCTTGACCTTGCCTGCGGCGCAGAGCAGGCCGACGTCCGGCCCGCCGTAGCTGACGACGGTCAGATCCTTGAGGTCGGAGCGCAAGACCTCGCGGACGAGGGCCATGGGCTTGCGCCGCGAGCCCCACCCCCCGATGCCGACGGTCATCCCGGATTCGAGCCGCGAGACGACATCGCGGGTGGTCAGAGTCTTGTCGGCCATATGTCCCTCGTCGTTCCGTCTGTCGGGGCACTGCTCCAGCGCGGTGGCGAGCGGTGCGAGAGGTGAGTCACGTGCCGGACATCCGCAGTCGATACCGGCGAAGCAAGCGCTTGGTTGGTAGGTTAACAGCCGGCAGGAAAGGGTCAAGGCCCTGAGACGAAGGAGGATGCAACGATGGACACAGTCGTGTGCGAGCGCGTCGACGCGGTGGGTGTCATCAGGATCAACCGGCCACGGGTGCGCAACGCCCTCGACCCCGATACCCTCCTGGCGATGACCGACGCCCTGCTCGGGTACGACGCGGACCCGGGCGTGCGCACGGTCGTGCTGACCGGCACCGGCGAGCTGTCCTTCAGCGCCGGGATGGACCTGCGCGCCGCAACCGAGGGGCGCCTGGTCGACGTGGCCCGCTCCCCGCTGACGCTGCTGCGCGGCGGTTACCGCAAGCCGGTCATCGCCGCGGTGAACGGGCCCGCCGTCGGCGGTGGTTTCGAACTCGCCCTCGCCTGCGACCTCGTCGTCGCAGCCGAGCACGCCTACTTCGCACTACCCGAGGTGGGGCGCGGCATCGCCGCCTCCGAGGGCGGCACCGACCTGCCGCGTCGCCTGCCGCTCGCCGTCGCCCTTGAGATCGGGCTGACGGCCGAGCCGCTTCCGGCGGCCCGGGCCTATGAACTCGGCCTGGTCAACGCCGTGGTCCCCGCCGGCGAGGTCCTCCCGCGCGCGCTCACGCTCGGCGCCCGGATCGCGACCCACTCCCCAGCGGCGGTGCTGGCGACCAAGCGGCTCATGCACCTGAGCCTGGACACCCGCGAACACGACCTCGCCGCGGCCAACCGGATCGCGACCCTCGAGCTGCTCGCCGGCCCGGACGCCGCCGAAGGCGCGGCCGCGTTCGTCGCCAAGCGCCCGCCGCGGTGGGCGGACGTGCCCTGAACGTTCAGCGACGCGCCGCCGCGATCTGCTCGCGCATCCACGTGATCGAGCGGGTCACCGCCGGCTCGGCGCCCTCGGCCTCGATGGCCGGGCCGAGCAGCTCGACGTCGACGATGCCGAGGTAGCCGGCCCGCAGGACGGTTCCCAGCAGGTTCGCCATCGGCAGGTCAGCGTCCCCGGGCACCCACCGGTTCGGGAAGATCGAAGTGCCGACCCGGAAGTCGGACACCTGCAGGATCTCGATCTGCGCGACCCGCTCGCGGATCAGGTCGGTCAGGCCCCGCTCCTGCCAGCAGCAGTAGAGGTCGAGGCAGATGCCGATGCCGCAGAGGTCGGCCAGGGCGAAGGCGTCCCGCGCGGTGTGGGTGAAGCTGAGGTCGCACCTGACCGGCAGGGTGTTCTCCACGCCGAGGCGCACTCCGTGCTCGCGGGCGGTGGCCACGACCGGGGCGATCCGCTCGGCGAACCGGTCGGCCGCCTCCTCCCAGGTCAGGTGCGCCGACGTGCCCGACGTGAGGTAGACGAGGTCGGCCCCGAGCGTGCGGGCGTTGACGACGCCGGCCTGCAGCGCCGCGACCTGCTGCGCCCAGCCCGGCTCGTCGTCCGGGTGGGCGGTGAAGCCGTGGACGAGGTAGCCGAGCCGTACGTCGTGCTCGGCGAGCAGGTCCCCGAGGGCCGCCACGCCGAAGGCGGCGACCTTGCCGCACTGCAGGCCGACGAGGTCGGTGCCGGTGCGCCGGTACATCGCGATCTCCTCGGGCAGTGCCCAGGACATCGCGGCCATGCCGCTGACACAGGTCGGGTTGATCGTGGTGGACATCGGGCTCCTACCGGTTCGGGTGTCGGGCGTTCAGGTGTGGGGTCTGTCGAGGTGCACGGTACGCCAAAACCAACCAAGCGCTTGCTACGCTCGCCCGACAACGAGGAGGCGCTCCAATGACAGCAGCAGGCCAGGCGCAGACAGGTCCGGCCCCGAGCGGCACCACCCGGCCCGCCGGTCTCCCGGCGGGGGTCGACGCCTGGCTCGGCCGCGCCGTGCCCGAGCTGCAAGGGAACCTGCGGCACGAGCTCATCGCGGGGGGACGCTCCAACCTCACCTACCGGACCACCGACGCGGCCGGCCACGTCGTCGTGCTGCGACGCCCGCCGCTCGGGGACCACCCGGCCACCGCGCACGACGTGCTGCGCGAGGCGCGGATCCTGCGGGGGCTGCACGGCCACCTCCCGGTGCCGCGCGTGCTCGCCGTCGAGGAGACGGGCGAGGTGGCCGACGCACCTCTCGTCGTGCTCGAGCACCTCGACGGCACGGTCCTGCGCAGCCCCGCTGACGTCGAGCGGCACACCACCGAGGCTGACCGCGCGCGCATCGGCCCGACGCTGGTCGACGCCCTCGTGGCCCTGCACGGACTCGAGCCGGAGGTCATCGGGCTCGGGGGTCTGGCCCATCGCCGTGACTACGTCACCCGCCAGCTCGGGCGCTGGCACGAGAACTGGCACCGGACCAGGATCCGCGACCTGCCCGATCTGCAGACCGCGCACGAGCACCTCGTGGCCAAGGCTCCCGAGCAGTCCCGCTCGGGGATCGTGCACGGGGACTTCCGCCTCGACAACTGCATGCTCGACCGCCGGTGGCGGGTGCAGGGCGTGCTCGACTGGGAGCTGACCACGGTCGGGGACCCCTTGGCCGACGTCGGCCAGCTGCTCGTCTACTGGGCGCAGGCCGGCGACGCGGCGCGTGCGCTGCACGACCCGGCCACCGTCCTGCCCGGCTTCTCGACCCGCGACGAGCTGCTCGCCCGGTACTGCCTCGCCACCGGCACCGACGCGGCCCGGATCGACTACTTCGTCGCCTACAACTGGTGGAAGACCGCGTGCATCGTCGAGGGCGTGCACACCAGGGTCGCGCAGGGCGCGATGAGCGGTGGTGACCGCACAGCGGAGTCGTTCGCCGAGCAGGCGGCCGCCCTCGCCGGCCGGGCCGCGACCCTCGCGGCAGCGCTGCGCCGACGCTGACCCTCGCCCGGTCACGTTCGTGACCGGGCACCTGTCCGGGTGGGCGCAGGGCTCACCCGACCAGCTTGAACTTCTGGATCTTCCCGCTCGGGGTCCGTGGCAGGGCCGGCAGGATGCTGAAGCTGCGGGGGCGCTTGAAGTTGGCCAGCCGGTCCCGGCACCACTGCCCGAGCTCGTCGACGAGCACCGACTCGTCCCCGCTCCAGTCGGTCACGGTCTGCACGAAGGCCCTGCCGACCTCGCCCATCCGCTCGTCGGGGACCCCGACGACGGCGACGTCGAAGACCGCGGGGTGCTCGCGCAGCACGCGCTCGACCTCGGCGGGGTAGACGTTGAAGCCCCCGTTCATGTAGACGTCCTTGATCCGGTCGGTGATGCGCAGGTAACCGTCCTCGTCGACCCAGCCGACGTCACCGGTGTGCAGCCAGCCGTCCTCGTCGATGACCTCCGCGGTGGCGACCGGGTCCTCGAAGTAGCCCAGCATCACGTTGTAGCCACGCACGAGGACCTCGCCGGCCTCACCGGCCGGCAGCGTCCGCCCGTCGGCACCGGCGATCCGCAGCTCGGTGCCCGGGATCGCCCGTCCGCAGCTGGTCGAGATCCGCTCGAGGTCGGCGTCGGGCGGGCACACGGTCGCGGTGCCGCACGTCTCGGTCAGGCCATAGGCGGTGATGACGTCGCGGAAGCCGAGCTCCTCGCGCATCCGGTGCAGCAGCGGCACCGGCACGACCGTCGCCCCGGTGACGGCCAGCCGCACCGAGCTGGTGTCGTAGGCGCCGAACTCCGGGTGTTCGAGCAGGGTGGTGTAGATGGTGGGCGCGCCGGGGAAGACGGTGACGCGTTCCTGCTCGATGAGGCGCAGCACGGTATCGACGTCGAACACGGCGACCGGGATGATCGTCGCGCGCATGAGGAGGCAGGCGAGGATGCCGGCCCGGTACCCGAAGCTGTGGAAGAACGGGTTGACCATGAGATAGCGGTCGCCGCGCCGCAGCCCGACCAGCCGGGCCCACTGCAGGTCGACGCGCAGGTTCGAGGCGTGCGAGACCATCGCACCCTTGGGGTAGCCGGTGGTGCCTGAGGTGAACAGGATGTCGGCCACGCCCTCGGGGTCGATGGCGGCGATCCGTCCGTCGATGACGCCGGGGTCGATCCGGTCGGCCGGCGCGGTGAAGTCGGCCAGGGACAACACGCCGTCACCGGCCTGCTCGCGGCCGGCGGCGGCGGGCAGGTCGACAACGGTGCGCACCGAGGGCAGCGACGGCACGGGGTGCCCGGCGGCCGGTGGTGGCCCGTCGCCACGCAGCGTGGCCAGGTAGTTGGCGTCCAGGAAGGTGTCGTCGAGGATGACCATCGTGGCCCGGACCTTGGCGATGGCGTGCCGCGCCTCCTCCCCGCGGAAGCGGGTGTTGACGGGGCAGAGCACGCCCCCGGCGGCCAGTACGCCGAGGGCGCTGATGACCCAGTCGGCGCTGTTCGGGGCCCAGATGACGATGCGGTCCCCGGGCTCGAGACCGTGCGCGACCGCGGCCCTGGCGAACCGGGTGACGGCCGCGTCGAGCTCGGCGAACGTCATTCGCAAGGCACCGTCGACAAGGGCCTCGACCTCCGCGGCGTCCTGCGCGGCCTGCCGCAGCAGGGCAGGGATCGTGGTCAAAACGCCACTCACGGACATCTCCTCACGCTGAGCCGGCCACTGGTCAGGAACGGATCGTAGCCGACCAACCAAGCGCTTGCTAGACTCATCGCGGCGAGGCACCCAGACCCGACCGATCCGACGTCCGGCTCCGGCCCGCAGACGATGGGTGAGGGTGGCGGCCAGGCCAACGTCACGATCATTGAGAGGCTCTGATGACCCAGTCCCCCACTACGCCCGCGACGCACGGGGGCGTCGACCTGACCGGCCAGGTCGCCATCGTCACCGGAGGCACCCGTGGCATCGGTGCCGAGATCACCCGCGCCTTCCTCAAGGCAGGGGCGCAGGTGCTCGTGTGCGGCCGCAGCGAGCCCGAGCACCTGCCCGAGGCCGACGGACGCACGCCCGTCTTCGTCCAGTCCGACGTGCGGGACCCGGAGCAGGCCAAGGCCCTCGTCGCCGCGGCGGTGGACCGGTTCGGCCGGCTGGACATCCTGGTCAACAACGCCGGTGGCGCGCCGAGCGCCGACACCGCGACCGTCTCCCCGCGCTTCGTCTCGGCGATCGTCACGCTCAACCTGCTCGCTCCGTTCTACGTCGCCCAGCCCGCCAACGAGGTCATGCAGCGTCAGGGCGGCGGGACGATCATCAACATCGGCTCGGTCGCCGGTTCCAACCCGGCCCCGGACACCGCCGCGTACGCCGCCGCCAAGGCGGGCCTGACGATGCTGACCCAGTGCCTCGGCATCGACTTCGCGCCGGCCGTGCGGGTCAACCAGGTGACGGTGGGTCTCGTGCAGACCGAATTGTCGCACCTCTACTACGGCGACGAGGCGGGACAGCACCGCGTGGCCCGGACGATCCCCATGCAGCGGATGGCCACCCCGGCCGACGTCGCCGCGGCCTGCCTGTTGCTCGCCTCGCCGCTGGCCGGCTACATCACCGGCACGGAGATCGTCGTCGCCGGTGGCGGTGAGATCCCGTCGCGTCACCTGGCCGCCCAGCCGCCCGGCACCGGTCCGCTCGGCTGAGCCCGCAGGCCAGGCACGACAGAGGGGGTCCGCGCGTCGGTGCGGACCCCCTCGGTCGTGCGCTGCTGCCTGCCGTAGACGTCGGCGGCCGGCTCAGAGCCCGGCGAGCGCCGCCACCTCGGCGCGAACCGCCGACGGGTCACCGGCCAGCAGCTGGGCCGACTTCCCGCGTTTGAAGAACAGATGCGCGTCGTGCTCGAAGGTGAACCCGATGCCGCCGTGCAACTGGATCGCCTCGGCGGCCACGGTCATCAGCGTGTCGGTGCACACGAGCTTGGCCAGTGCCGCGTCGTGCGAGCGCGTGGCGGCGCCGGTGCGCAGCGTTGTGACCAGGTGGTCGGCCGTGGCCCTCGCCCCGGCGACCGCGACGGCGAGGTCGGCACAGCGATGCTTGAGGGCCTGGAACGACCCGATCGGGCGGCCGAACTGCTCGCGGACCTTGAGGTACTCGACGGTGCGGTCGAGGCAGGCGCGGGCGGCGGCGGCCGACTCCAGTGCGAGCATGGCGCGCACGTGGTCGAGCAGCACCCGGGTGCCCTCGCCGCCGGGGGCATCGACCCGGGTGGCGGCGGCCCCGCGCAGGTGCACCGTGCTCAGCCGCCGGGTCTGGTCGAGCGTCATGTGCGTCTGCACCTCCACCCCGTCGGCGGCCCGGTCCACGGCGTAGACGCCCAGTTCACCGCCCGCGTCCCGAGCGGTGACGAGGACGACCCGGGCGGCTTCGACCCCGACGGCGAGGGTCTTGGTCCCGGTGAGCGCCCACTCGCCGCCGGTGCCGCCGGCGCGGGTGGCGGTCTGCTCGAGGTCCCAGCCCGTGCCGTCCTCGGCGATGGCAATGGCCAGGGTCAGCTGCTCGTCCACGACGCGCGCCAGCAGGGGCTCGGCGCTCGCGCCGATGGCCCGGGCGGCGAGGATCGCGGTGAGGCTCGTCGCGAGCGCGCCGGGCACGAGCCGGGCCCCGAGCTCCTCGATGACGGCGGTCCCGGCGGCCACGTCGGCGCCGAGCCCGCCGAGGTGCTCCGGCACGACGAGTCCGAGCAGGCCCAGCTCGGCCGCGAGCAGCTCATGCAGCTGCGGGTCGTGGCCCGGCGCCCCGACCATGACCTCATGGGTACGGCGCAGGTCGGCCCGCTCGTCGAGGATCTCGGCGACGGAAACGCGGATCTGGGCCAGCTCCTCGGCCACCGGCTGAGGGTCGGCGTTCGCTTCGGGCATCGTCATCACCTCATCGCGGCAGGCCGAGCAGGCGCTCGGCGATGATGTTGCGCTGGATCTCGTTGGAGCCGCCGTAGATCGTGTTGGCGCGGCTGAAGAGGAAATGGGTCTGGGCGTCGTCCAGCTCGTACGCAGGCCCGGTGAGCAGCGCCCCGGCCCCCTCGACGTCGACCGCGAGCTCGCCGAGCGAGCGGTTCCACGTCGCCCACTGCAGCTTGGAGATCGACGCCTCCAGGCCGGACAGCCCCTCACCGGCGGACGCCAGCAGCCGCACCGCCGAGTGCCGCATCACCTGCAGCCCGATGTAGGCGTCGATCAAGCGGTCCCGCAGCGCCGGGTCCTGCCAGGCGCCGTTGTCGTGGGCCCGGGCGATGACGGCGTCGAGCCGCCGGCGGAAGCCGATCTGCTGACCGAGGGTGGACACGCCGCGCTCGAAGCCCAGCGTGCCCATGGCGACCTTCCAGCCCGCGCCCTCGGCGCCGACGCGGTGCTCGGCGGCGGCGACGGCTCCGTCGAAGAAGACCTCGTTGAACTCGCTCGTGCCGGTCAGCTGGGTGATGGGGCGCACCGTGATCCCGGGCTGGTCCATCGGCACGAGCAGGCAGGACAGGCCCGCATGGCGGGTCGAGTCGGGGTCGGTGCGGCAAAGGACGAAGCACCAGTCGGCCAGGTGCGCGAGCGAGGTCCACACCTTCTGCCCGGTGATGACGTAGGTGTCGCCCCGTCGCTCGGCGCGGGTGCGGACCCCGGCGAGGTCCGAGCCGGCGTCGGGCTCGGAGTAGCCCTGGCACCAGATGTCCTCGCCGCTGGTGATGCCGGGCAGGAACCGCGCCTTCTGCTCCGGCGTGCCGAAGGCGAGCAGGGTCGGGCCGAGCAGCTGCTCGGACATGTGCCCGAGCCGGCCGGGGGCGCCGGCGCGGGCGTACTCCTCGTGGAAGATGACCTGCTGGGCCAGGGTCGCCGGGCGTCCGCCGTACTCGCTGGGCCAGCCGAGACCGATCCAGCCGGCCCTGCCCAGGTGACGCTCCCACTCGCGGCGCAACTCGTGCGCCTCGTGCTCGCGCCCCTCGCCGCCGGTGCCGACGGCCTCGGCGAACGGCCCGGTGAGGGCCTCGTGGAGCCAGCCGCGGATCTCGGCCCGGAACTGCTCGTCGCTCACCGGTGCTCCGGTGGCCCGCGCCGCCTCCGAACCCATGTCAGGCGCCGTAGACGGGGGTCGGCGGCTCGGAGCGGGCGATGAGGTCCGCGATCGCGCCGGTGAGCTCCTCCGGCTCCCACCGCTCACCCTTGGTGGCGGCCAGCCCGTGGCGCCAGCCGTCGGCGAGCGAGACCTCACCGCCGGCGGCCTCGAAGACGGCGCCGGTCACGGCCCGCGCGGCGTCGGAACCGAGCCAGACCACGAGTGGGGAGACGTTGGCCGGGTCCATCGCGTCGAATCCCGTCTCGGGGGCGGCCATCGCCTCGGCGAAGACGGCCTCGGTCATCGGGGTGCGGGCCGAGGGGGCGATCGCGTTGACCACGATGCCGTAGCGGGCCCACTCGGCGGCCGCGATCTGGGTCAGGGCGGCGATCCCGGCCTTGGCGGCGCCGTAGTTGCCCTGCCCGACGCTGCCCATGAGCCCGGCGCCGGAGGACGTGTTGACGACGCGCGCGGCGACCTGGCGGCCGGCCTTGGCCTCGTCCCGCCAGTAGGCGGCGGCGTGGCGCATCGGCACGAAGTGGCCCTTGAGGTCGACCTGCAGGACGAGGTCCCACTCCTGCTCGCTCATGTTGACCAGCATCCGGTCGCGGTTGATGCCGGCGTTGTTCACGAGGGTGTGCAGCCCGCCGAAGGTCTCGACGGCCTCGCGCACGAGGCGCTCACCGTAGGACCAGTCGCTGACGTCGCCGGTGCTGACGACCGCTCGGGCGCCGGACGCGAGGATCTCGTCGACGACGGCCTGGGCCGCCGCCCGGTTGCTGTCGATGTCGTTGACGACGACGTCGGCGCCCTGCCGGGCGAACTCGAGGGCATGGGCCCGGCCCAGTCCCTGTCCGGCACCGGTCACGATCACCGTGCGTCCTGCGCAGAAGCCGCCCACCACACGTCCTTTCACTCGAGGTGCGGCCAGACAACCACACCCGCACTGGTGATGCAAGCAAGCGCTTGGTAGGGTGCGGAAAACGACCAGAAGGACGGCGATGACGTGGGAATGTTCTCGGCACTGCGATTCCGAGACTTCCGCTTCGTGCTCCTGACCCTGGTGCTGTCGCAGGGCGGCTACTGGGGCTGCAACATCGCCTTCCAGTCGGTGCTCTCCGAGGTCGACGGCACCCCGGCGACGATGGGCGCACTCTTCTTCTGCCTGCTCGTGCCGTACACCCTCTTCTCCATCCCGGCCGGGGTGCTCGCCGACGCCTTCGACCGGCGGCGGCTGCAGATCGGTGTGCTCCTGGCGGTCAGCGTCCTGGCCGGGGTCTGCGCGGCGACGGTCGCGGCCGAGATCGCCGACCTGCCCGTGCTGCTCGGGCTCGCCTTCCTCGCCGGCACCGGGATCAGCTTCCTGTCGCCGGTGACCCAGGCGCTCGTGGCCAACACCGTCCCGGCCGAGGCGCTCGGCACCGCCGTCCCGCTCCAGGCTGCCGGGCTCAACCTCGCCCGCTCGATCGGCCCTGCCGTCGCCGGGCTGATCCTCGTGGCCTGGGGAGCGCTGGGCACGTTCATGATGTACGCCACGCTCAGCCTCGCCTCGGTCGCGGCCGCGTTCGCCATCCGGACCCGTCGCGTCCCGCCGGCCGTCCCGATGGTCCGGGAGAGCCTGACCGCGCAGGTCAGCGCCGGCATCCGGCACGCCCTGCAGCGGCCACCGGCCGCCCTCTGCCTGACCATCGTCGGGGTGAACGCGTTCTTCGGGTGCGCCTTCACGACCCAGCTCGCCGTCCGGGCGGCCTCGACCTCGGACCACCCGGACACGGTCTTCCCCATGCTCGTGGCCCTGACCGGGCTGGGCTCGCTCATGGGGGTCCTCGTCGTCGCCCGGCTCTCCAAGCGCATCGCGACCGTGCGGCACGCCGCGATCATCCTCGGCCTGCTCGCCGTCAGCACCGCACTGCTCGGCACGGCGCCGACAGTGCCCCTGCTCGCGGGGGCCGCGCTGCTGTGCGGCGCGTTCAGCATCGGCACCATGGTGACCCTGCAGACGATCGTCCAGCGGGTCGTCGACGACGCGCAGCGCGGCCGGGTGATGAGCCTCTACTTCCTCGGCTGGGGCGGTATGCCGTTCGGTGCCCTCCTGCTCGGCGGGCTGAGCACGTGGTTCGGCTCCGCGACCGCCTTCCTGCTGTACGCCGCCGCGTGCCTGGCCATGGCGGCCGCGGTGCTCGTGCGGTTGCGCCGCCGCGGGGACAGCGACCCCGTGCCCGCGACATGACCGACCTCCCCCGTTGTTCACCGCTCACTTCCAGGAGTTCGCCGTGACCGACCGGTCCCGCCCGACCACACCCGCGGCGACGCGGCCCGCGACCGCCGGCGTCCCCCAGCCCTTCCGGTCCGGCCCGGGCGAGCTGGACGTACTGCTCGCCGAGCGGGCCATCGAGCGGGCCCTGCTGCGCTACGCGCGCGGGGTGGACCGGATGGACCGGGACCTGGCAGCGAGCGCCTTCCATCCGGACGCCCGGATCACCCTCGGCGGGACCGTGGCCGACCGGGACACGACGCTTGACGTGGTCTTCGCGCTCGTGGCGCGGCGCACCATGACGATGCACTACCTGACGAACGTCCTGGTCGAGCTCGACCCGGCGCAGCCGGACCGGGCCCGGGCCGAGACGTACGGCATCGCGTTGCAGCGCAGCACGTCCGAGCCGCCGCACGGCAACATCGTCAGCGGGTTCCGCTACGTCGACCTCGTCACCCGCCGCGCGGGTGAGTGGCGGGTGCAGGAACGCCTGACCGTCTCGGAGTGGCAGCGGGTCGACGACCTCGCCGGACAGTGGCCGATCCCCGACGCCTCGCTGCGGGGAGCCCGCGACGGGTCCGACCCGGTCAGCCGCCCGTGGCCGCCCGGCGGCCCGGGTCCCGGGGCCGGTGAGCCGGACCCGCACGGCGGGTCCTGAGTCGTCCGTGCGGGTCGTCGCCCCGGGCCGTCAGGTCGGGTCGGGGCTCGATCGGCCGAGCATCGCGCGCATCCCGCGGTAATTGCCGGCGACCAGGGCGGCCCGGTCCGCAGCGGAGCGCCGCGCGACGACCTCGGCCTGCTGGCGCACGACGTGCACCGGGCCGGCACCCATGGCGGCCAGCCCCTGGGCGGCGACATCGGCCGGGTCGGCTGCGCCGGTCAGGTCGAGGCCGGCCCGCTCCATGGCGGGGGTGGCGGTGAGCCCGAGCACGAGGTGCAGCACGTCGACGCCGACCTGTCCGAGCTCGAGCCACAGGCCCTCGGTGAAGATCCGGGCGAAGGACTTCGCCGCGGCGTAGATGCTGATGTCGGCGTGGCCGAGGTAGCCGGCCGAGGAGCCGACGACGAGGATGCCGCCGCGGCCACGCGCGGCGAGCCGGGCACCGAGCTCCCGGCAGAGCTCCAGCGGGCGGGTGACGTTGAGGTCGATGACGGCCTGGACCCGGGCGGGATCCGCCTCGACGAAGCGGCTGCGGTAGGTGTTCGCGCCGGCGTTGAGGACGAGCAGGCCGAGGTCGAGATCGGCGACGGCCTCGACGATCCTGGTGGTCGCGTCCGCGTCGAGCAGGTCCAGGGCGAGCGCGCGGCACGGGGCCCCGTGGGACCGGACCCGGTCGGCGACCTCGTTGAGGACCTCGGGCTTGCGGGCGACGAGCACGACGCCGAGGCCGGCCCGGGCCAGTTGGTCGGCGAAGGCGGCGCCGACCCCCTCGGAACCGCCGACGACCAGCGCCCATGGCCCGTAGCGCTCGAGCAGGCCGGTGACCTCGCTCATCCCCGGGCCACGCTGTCCGTCGCCGCGGCGGCGGGCTCGTCGAACCAGTCCCACACCCAGGGGGTGATGGTGGCCAGGGGCCCGGTGAGCAGCGGGCTGGCCGTGCCGGCGAGCGCCGCGGGCGGGGCGGGCAGCGGGTCCGCGGCCAGGGCCCGCGTGAACTCGACCGGGTCGGCCTCGAGGTAGATGAGCCGGATCCGCACGACCGGCCCGGTGGGGTTGCTGCCGCTCGGGGCGCTGCGGAAGGTCCACACGCCCGCGACGCCGTCGCGCGCGAGCAGGTCGGGCACCTGGGTCTCGTGCTCGAACTGGGACAGGTCGGCCACATCGGGGTGCTGCGAGGTCTCGACCCGGCTCACCTCGACGTGCACCCCGCGGTTGGGCCGGAACGGCAGCGCGGCGAGGGTGACGAGCGCACGAGGGGCCACGTAGCCCTGGACGGGGCGGAACATCCGGGTCATCGGCCGTTCGGTCCAGGCCAGCTCCGGTCGCCGGCCCTGGTGGATCGCCCGGTCGCCGAGGTCCTTCCACTCGTGGATCGAGTCAGCGGCCGGCTCGGCGAACCAGTACATCGCCATGTACTGACTGCCGGCGAGTGCGGCGTCGGGGTAGCTGCCGAGCCGCTCGCACGCGGGGGTGCGCACCCAGCGGTCACCGTGGACGACGCCGGGCAGGGCGAGGTTCTCGGGGCGGTGGTCGAGCTGGTGCCACGCGTTGTAGTCGCGGTGGCGGGCGGGGTCGGTCACCTTCGGGAACGAGAAGAACGCGCGGGTGGCGGTCTCTGGGGTGCTCGGGATCACTTCCGGCCCTCTCGCGGGTGGGCGGTGCGGCTCGTTCGACCGCTGAGCCTTGACCCTAGGGCGACCCCCTCCTACAGTCAAGCAAGCGCTTGGTTGACTGTATCGTCCGCGAAGGAGCCCCATGACCGCCAGCGACGCGGCCTTCCGTGCCCGGCTCGACGCCCTGATCGGTCTCGCTGACCCACCCCGCCGGGCCAAGGACCCGGTCACCGAGGCCGCCATCCGTATCTGGTGCGACGCCGTCGGCGACGAGAACCCCGCCTACCAGGACCCCCAGTGGGCCGCCCGCTCCGCCTGGGGCGGCATCGTGGCACCGGCGACCTCACTGAACATGTGGACCCTGCCGGGCAACCGGCGCAGCCACCGCCACGCCGAGAGCCTCGACCGGGTCAACGAGGTCCTCGCCGAGCGCGGCTTCACCTCGGTGGCCGCGGTGCAGACGGAGCACACCTACGTGCGCCCGCTGCGCGTCGGCGACCACCTCGAGCAGTTCCCCTCCATCGGCGCGGTCTCCCCGCAGAAGTCCACCCGCCTCGGCCAGGGCCACTTTGTCGACCTCGTCAGCGAGTACCGCACCGTCGAGGGCGAGCCGGTCGGACGCGTCGTCCTGCGGATGCTGCGCTGGAACCCGGCGACCCGCACCGAGGTCCCCGCGACACCCGGGGACCGCCTCGCCCGGCCGGTACGCCCGGTCGGCGCCGCCCCGGCCGACCTGCCGCCTGCCGGCACCACCGGCACCCTGACCGCGCACCTGCAACCCGGCTACGCCGCCGCCCCTCTCGACGAGCGCCCTTACCTCGTCGGCACCGCCGAGCTCGCCGACGGGACCCGCCTCACCGCAGACGTCGTGGACCTGCGCCCCGACCTCGTGCACGACGGCATGCCGGTCGTCGTGGCCCACCGACGCACCCGCGACGGCCAGGTCCTGCCGGTGCTCACCGCCCCGCGACCCGAACGCCGCACGGGCACCCGCACTGCAGCCGAGGTGAGCACCGGGCAGCGCCTCCCCCCTTGGCCGGTCCCCGTCACCCAGCTGTCCATCGCGGCACTGGCCACCGCGACCTTCGACTTCAACGACGTGCACCTCGACCGCGACGCGGCCCACGAACGAGGCGCCCGCGACGTCTACATGAACATCCTCGGCTCGAGCGCGCTGGTCAACTGCTACCTCACCGACTGGGCCGGGCCGGAAGCTCGCGTCGTCGGCTTCCGCACCCGCCTCGCCGCGCAGAACCACCCCGGCGACACCCTCACCCTCGACGGTGTCGTCACCGGCCTGCAGCGAGCGCCCGAGGCCAGCGGGGGAACGCACGTCACCGTCGACGTCCGCGGCACCAACAGCCTCGGTGACCACGTCATCGCCTCCGCCACCCTCGCCCTGCTCTGAGAGGAGCCCCGTGCTCGCCAGCTACGTCCTCGACTCCGGCTCCCCCGACAGCCTGCGTCTCGGCCGGCTCGAGGCCCCGACGCCCGGCCCCGGTCAGGTGCTCGTGAAGGTCCAGGCAGCGAGTCTGGACCGGGTCGACACCTACATCCGTCGCGGCACCCACGGCATGGCGGTCACCGGGCCGACGATCCTCGGCCGGGACGTCGCCGGCACCGTCGTACGGACCGGTCCCGGCGTCACCGGCTTCACTCCCGGCGACGCGGTCGTCGGGCTGACCACCGGCACCCACGCCGAGCTCGCCGTCGTCCCGGCCACGCACTGTTTCCCACGGCCGGTCGCGCTCGACGCCGTCCACGCCGCCGCGGTGCCCACCGCCGGACGCACCGCCTACGACGCGGTCATCAACCTCGCCGGGGTGCGCCCCGGCGACCGGGTCCTCGTCGTGGCCGCCGCCGGCGCCGTCGGCACCTTCGCCGTCCAGTACGCCCACCACCTGGGCGCGCGCGTCATCGGTACCAGCGCCCCGGCGAAGGCTGACGCCGTGCGCGCCCTCGGCGCCCTCGACGCCGTGGACCACTACCGCCCGGACGTCGTGGACGCCCTGCGTGCCGCCCTGCCCGGCGGCGAGGCCGACGTCATCGTCGAGTCGGTCGGCGGCACCTTGTGGTCCGACGTGCTCAAGATCCTCGCCCCCGGCGGGCGGCTGGTCACCTGCGGCGTCACCGCCGGCAGCCACGCCCACCTGCACCTGGGTCGGCTCATGGTCAAGGGCTGGACGCTGCGCGGCATCGGGCGGCCCGGGCCCGAGGCGGTGGCCCGCCAGCTGTGCGAGGCCCTCACCCTCTCGGCCGTCACCGCCGCCCCCGCGATCGCCGCCACGCACCCGCTCGATCAGGCCGCGGCCGCGCACGACCAGCTGGAGGCCTCCGACTTCGTCGGGCGGATCGTCCTCACGACCGCTTGAGACCCTGGGTGAGCGACTCACCCGACACGGCGGACAGCACGACGAGCGGGATCTGCCGTCCGAATCCCGCGGCCCGTTCGACGTAGCGCGCCACATTCGGCTTGTGCGCCACGACGTGCGCCAGCAGCTCCGGGTCGCGCTCCCCGTCGGTCACCCGCGCCCGCACCGCGATCGTCTTGCGCCGCAGGACGATCCAGCACAGTTCGTGGTGACGCGCATTGACCACCCAGGCCGGATCCGTCGGGCCGCCGCCCTTGGAGCCGACGACCACCAGGTCCGGCCCGTACGGCACGTACGGCAACGCCGCGTCGCGCAGCTGCCCCGACCGGCGGCCCACCGTCGTCAGCAGCAGCGTGGGGTTGTACGGGAACCTGCCCGCCAGCGCGTACTGCAACGACACGAGCGAGAACCCGGTCCGTCGCACGAGGAACCGGTCGAACGCCATCCCGCGCGGCCCACGGATGACCACCAGCCACGGCCGGCCGTAGGAGGCGAACGACCTCGTCTCCGCACCGATGCGGTCCCGGCGGCTCATTGCGCCGCCCGGGCCAGCAACGGTGACAACGTCTCGGCGACGTCGGCGACGTCCTCGATACCCCGGACCACCTCGACGAGCTGCTCCTGCGTGCCCGCATCGAGAATCCCGTCGCAGAACGTCGCCAGCTTGCCGGCCACGAAGTCCCAGTCCGCCCGGGTCGCCTCGTCCCACGGGTCGCCCTGGGCGAAGTCCGACTCGACAACGTACTCCCGGCCACCGGCCCTGATCGTCAGCGCACCCCGCGTCCGGCGGATCTGACCGCCCGGGTGCTCCTTGAGATCGGCCTCCCACTCCGCGTCGAGCACCGGGTCCGGCGCCGTCGTGATCCGGCGCGCCAGGTCCCACACCGCAGGGTCGGCCAGCCGCTGCGGGTCGTACCACTGCGGACCCGGGGCGTACCCGAGCAGCACCAGCGCCGCTGCGTACGGCATGTTGAAGGCGCCGTCCAGCGGCGCGCCGAGCGTGTCCGGAATCTGCTGGGCCGGCTCCCGGAACTGCAACGTCCGGTAGGCCGCCGGGCTCAGCCGGATCTCCATGGACTCGATCTGCGACACCGGCACACCGTGGGTGTTCGGGAACGCGCGGATCGCGTCGAGCGCGGCGTGGGTGAAGCGGCACGTCGGGTACGGCTTGAGCGAGGTCTCGCTGATCCACCACGTCGACCCCAGGCCGGCGACCATCTCGTGCCGCTCACCCCCGAGGAAGCCCATCGCCTCGATGAAGCCCGGAGTGCGGTCCAGCACGTCCAGGTCGCCGGTGTACCCCTCCTCGGCGAGCGCCGCGCCGAGCATCCCGGCCTGCGCGATCGCACCGTACGGGCCGTACTTGAACGCGTTGAACGAGCGCCGCTCGGCCAGGTAGGTGTTCTTCGCCGGCGGGGCCAGCCAGGCGATCAGGCCGAGCGCGTGCGCCAGGCGCTCCGGCTCCCAGCCGCCGACCACGGCGCACGCCGCGGCCGTGCCCATCGAGGCGTAGCCGTGCGACGACAGCGGCGACCAGCGGAACTGCCCGTCCTCGAAGGCCATGAGGGAGGTCGACAGGTTCAGCCGCGCGTTGATCTCGAAGGCGAGGATGCTCGCGCGCAACAGGCTCGCTCCGCCGGCGTGCAGCCGCTCGGCCTCGGCCAGTCCGGCCGCGACCCCGAACACCGCGAAGTGCGCCGAGTTGAAGAAGGTGTCGTCCGCATCCAACGCGTTCATCATGTCCGCGTTGGCGTGCACGGCGTTGATCGCCGCGACCCGCTGCCCCAACCCGAACACCGTCGCCTCGGCCGGGCCGCCGAACCGGGCGGCGACCTGCTGGACCATGCGGCTACGCCGTAACCGCACCGCCGCCAGACCACAGATGAGCGAGTCGAGCAGGACGAGCTTGCCGTAGTCACGCACCGGCGCGGGGATGTCCTCGTCGTGGGTCGTCGTCGCGAACCGCGCGAGCAGCTGCGTCCGCGTCGGTCCCGTCGTAGCGGTCACCGTTCAGCCCACCTTTCCCGGCGCGACGAGCCGGTTGCCCTGCGCGTCCCGCGGCAGCGGCAGCGGAATCGCCGCGAGCAGCTTCTTCGTGTATTCCTGCTGCGGATTGCCGAAGATCTGCGCCGTCGTGTCCGCCTCCACGACCTCACCGGACGCCATCACCATGACCCGGTCGGCGATGACCTCGACGAGCGCCAGGTCGTGGCAGACGAACAGGTACGCCAGACCCAGCTCCTCCTTCAGGTCCAGCAGCAGGTTGAGCACCTGCGCCCGCACCGACACGTCCAGCGCCGCGACCGGCTCGTCGCACACGATGAGGCTCGGCTTCATCGTCAGCGCCCGTGCGATCGCGACCCGCTGCAGCTGCCCGCCGGACAGCTCGGCCGGGTAGCGCCCCAGATAGCGTGATCCGATGCCGACCCTGTCGAGCAGCTCGGCCGCCTCCCGCTCACGCGTGGCACGGTCCTTGTCGGTGTGCACGAGAAGCGGCTCGGCGACCGCGTCCTTGATCGTCATCCGCGGATCGAGCGAGCTGTACGGATCCTGAAAGATCATCTGCATCCGCTGGCGCAGCTCGCGCAGCTGCTTCGGCTTCGTGGCCAGCACGTCGACCCCGTCGAAGGTCACCGATCCGGAGTCCGGCTCGATGAGGCGCAGCACCATGCGCCCGACCGTCGACTTGCCCGCGCCGGACTCACCGACGACCGCGAGGCACTCACCGCGCTCCAGGGCGAAGCTCACCCCCTTGACCGCGTGCGACCACTTCGTACGCCGGCCGAGCCAGTCCCTGCCGGAGCTGAACGACTTCGTGAGGTTCCTGACCTCGAGCAGGCTCATCAGACCGTCACTCCATCCAGAGAGAGCTCCGCGGCACGCACGCATCGCACGTCGTGCTCACCGGCGCCGTCCATACGGATCAGGCCCGGGTGGGCCACGTCGCACCGGCCCGGCTCGGCGAACGCGCACCGGCTGCTGAACCGGCACCCGTGCGGCCAGGCACCCGGGGCCGGGATACCACCGGGAATCGCGCGCAGCCGCCGGTCGGTGCTCAGGCCCGGCTTCGGGATCGACCCGATCAGGCCGGAGGTGTACGGGTGCCGCGGGTTGAAGAAGATCTTCTCGGCGGGCGCGTTCTCGGCCACCTCGCCGGCATACATGACCACCACCTGCTGGCACAGCTCGGCCACCACCGCGAGGTCGTGGCTGACGAACAGCAGCGCCACCCCGGTCTGCTCCTGCAGGTCGCGCAACAGCTCCAGGATCCGCTCCTGCACCGTCACGTCGAGCGCCGTCGTCGGCTCGTCGGCGATGAGCAGGCGCGGGTTGCACGCCATGACCATCGCGATCATGACACGCTGGCACATGCCGCCGGAGAACGCGTGCGGGTACTCGTCGACCCGCTGCGCCGCCCGCGGGATCTGCACCATCTCGAGCATCTCGACGGCGCGGGCCCGGGCCTGCTTGCGGTTCAGGCCCAGGTGCTTGCGCACCGACTCCGCGATCTGGTCCCCGACGGTGTAGGCCGGGTTCAGGCTGCGGATCGGCTGCTGGAAGATCATGCCCATGCCGGGGCCACGCAGGTCCCGCCACTGCTTCTGCGTGCCTGCGGTGAGGTCCCGGCCGTCGAAGACGATCCGGCCCGAGGCGATCCGCCCGCCCGTCGCCCCGGTCAGACCCATCACCGCGACCGAGGTCACCGTCTTGCCGGAACCGGACTCGCCGACGAGCGCCATCGACCCGCCCGGCTTCAGCGAGAACGAGACGTCCTGGACGGTCGTCTGCCACCCACCCGAGGGGGAGCGGAACTCGACGTTGAGGTTCTCCACTCGCAGGAGGTCCGCCGCCGCGCCGGTGGCGTCGTTCCCGGTGTGGGCCATCACGCCGGCCGCCCGTTTCCCTGCCATGTCAGCTCCTGTTTGTTGCCGGACCGGTCAGTTGCCCGACCGGGTGCGCACGAGAGCGCGGCGGACACCGTCACCGACGTAGGTGAAGGCGAGGACGGTGAGGAAGATCATCATGCCGGGTGGCCACACGAGGTACGGCGCGAGGCGAATGTTCGAGGAGGCCGTGGAGAGCATCGAGCCCCAGCTGGCCGCGGGGGCCTTCACGCCCAGCCCGAGGAAGCTCAGGCTCGCCTCGGCCGCGACGGCGGTGCCCAGCGACACCGAGATGACGAGGATGATCGGCGGCAGCACGTTGGGCAGCACGTGCCGCACCGTCGTGCGCAGGGTGCTGCACCCCAGGGCGATCGAGGCCTCGATGTAGGTCTCGTGCCGCACGTCCATCGTGCCGGCGCGGGCCACCCGGAAGAAGCGCGGGGCCATGACCAGGCCGATGGCGAGCATCGCGTTGGTGATGCCGGAGCCGAGGACCGCGACGATGGTGATGGCCAGCACGAGCGACGGAGCGCTCATGATCGCGTCCATGATGCGGGTGAGGATCGTGTCGATCCAGCCGCCGCGGTAGCCCGCGATCATGCCGAAGGGCAGGCCGAGCACGAGCGCGACGGCCGCGGCCTGCAGCGCCGCCCACAGCGAGACCCGCGCCCCGAAGATGAGCCGGCTGAGCACGTCCCGGCCGTAGTCGTCGGTCCCCAGCCAGTGCTCGGCGCTCGGCGGCTTGAGCCGCAGCAGCAGGTTCTGCACGTCGGGGTCGTGCGGCGCCAGCACCGGGGCGAGGATCGCGATGAGCGTCAGCACGAGCAGGAAGGCTCCGGCCGCGATCGTCGTGGGGCGCCGCACGATGCTCTTGAGGATGCCGGGAGCCGCGGCCGGCTCCGGGTCGCCCGTGCCGATGTCCGCCGTGGGCACCTCGGCCGCGGTCCCGGCGAGGCCGTCCGCAGGCGTGCCGGCTCCGTGCGAGTCGTGCCCTGGCCCCGGGGACGTCGGGGTCCGCTTCGCGCTCATGAGCGTACCTTCGGGTTGAAGTAGCCGTAGGAGATGTCGACGATGAGGTTGACGAGCACGACGATCGTCGTGCTGAACAGGACGAAGCCGAGCAGGACCGGGACGTCGCGCCCCTGCACGGCCTCGACGGCGGTGCGCCCGAGGCCCGGCATGTTGTAGATCATCTCGATGGTCACCGATCCGGCGAGGACCTCCGCGACGCGGAAGCCGAGGACGGTGATGACGGGGATGCACGCGTTCTTCAGGGAGTGCTTGAACACGACGCTGGTGCGCGACAGGCCCTTGGCCTCGGCGTTGAGGATGTAGTCGGTCTTCATGACCTGCCCGAGCGCCGAGCGCAGCTGCAGGGTCACCTCGGCGGCCGGGAGCAGACCGAGGGCGAAGCCGGGCAGGATGAGGTGCGACAGCCACGGCCAGAAGCCGGCGGACAGCGGCTGGAAGCCGAACGCCGGGAACATCTGCAGCCCGACCGCGAACACCGAGACGAGCACGAGGCCGAACCAGAAGCCCGGGATGGCGATCGCGATCGAGGCGAACCAGTTGACGGCCCGGTCGACGATGCCGCCGGAGCGCAGCGTGGCCGCGAGCGCCAGGGCGGTCCCGAGCACGACGGCGAAGATCATCGCGACGAGCACCAGCGACATCGTCGTCGCCATCCGTCGCGTCAGCAGGTCGGTCACGCTCTGGTCCGAGACGAAGGACGTGCCGAGGTTGCCGTGCAGGACGCCGCCGATCCACTGGATGTAGCGGAGCAGGACCGGATCGTTGAGGTCGAGTTCCTCACGGATCGCCGCGATGCGTTCCGGGGTCGGTTCGTCACCGGCGAGGATGGTGGCCGGGTCCCCCGGGGCGAGCTCGATCAGAGCGAAGACGAGCAACGGGACGAAGAACAGCAGGGGTATCGCTGCGAGCAGTCGCCTGCCGGCGTATCGGAGCATCTCTTACCTCGGCTCAGAGCGTGGCACGCGGCGCCTGGTGGCGCCTGGGGTGTGAGTCCCGCACGGCCTGGTGCCGGCGAGGCCGTGCTGGGGTGTCGCCGCCGGCCCTGGCCACAGCGGGTGGCCCTGACCACCCGGCGGCGACACCACCGGGTGGTCAGGAGCGGCGGTTACTTCTTGACGGCGATGTTGCGCAGATCCCAGATGCCGATGTTCGACATGGGGATGTTGTCGATGCCGACGACGTTCGACTTCGCGACGTTCGCGATGGTCTGGTTGCACAGCGGCAGGAACCAGACCTGTTCGAGCGTCGTCTTCCAGATGTCCTGGTACAGCGGGGCGCGCTTGTCCATCGACAGCATGGGGTTGGCGGCCTCGGCTGCCTTGGCCTCGATGAGCGAGGGGTTCGCGGCGAGCTTGTAGGTGTTGAGCAGGTAGGTGTTCACCGTCGCCGCCGGGTCGGCCTTCGGGCTCCACGACGTGCCGACCATGAGCTCGAAGTCGCCTGCGATGAAGCGCGGCTCGTTCTCGGTGTTGGGCACGGGGTTGAGCGTCGCGTCGATGCCGACGGCCCGCAGCGACGCCTGCACGACGTTGGCCGGCTGCTCGGCGTTCGTGCCCGCGGCGAAGGTGACGGTCACCTTGGCGCCGCCGGCCTGTTGCACCAGGGCCTTGGCCTTGTCGACGCTGAACTCGAACGGGTAGGTGTAGTTCGGCACGCGGCTCGGGTCCGTCTCGGGGACGACCTGGCGCGTCGGCGTGCAGGTGCCGCTGAAGAGCGCGCTGATCGCCGCCGGGTCGACCGCGTGGGCGATCGCCTGGCGGACCTCGAGCTTGCTGACGTCGCCCTTGTTGGCGCGCAGGTAGATGCCGACGAGGTTCTTGAACTTCACCTCGTGCTTCTGCAGACCGCTGCCCGGGGTGACGATCTTCTGGACCGTGGCGATCTCCGTGGCCGAGCTGAGCGGGGCCAGGTCGATCTGGCCGCTCTGCAGGCCGTTGAGGCGGGCCGCGGCGTCGGGCACGCGCTGCAGCTCGATGCCGCCGAGGCGGCCGACGTTCGGGTCCCAGTAGCTGTCGGCCCGCTTGAGCACGAGCTTCTCCTGGGGCACGAGCTCGGTGGCGATGTACGGGCCTGAGCCGGCGGTGCCCGGCTTGGTCTTGATGTCGACGCCGTCCTTGATGGCCTTGGGGCTGACCATCATGCCGGCCGTGCCGGTGAAGGACGCGGGCAGCTGGACGCCTTTGCCCTTGACCAGCTTGAGGCGCACGGTCGTCGGGTTGGCGACCTCGACCGTCTCGATGTCGGCGAGGTCGCTCTTGAGGGTCGAGCCCTGGAGGGTCTTGCCCCGCTCGATGTTGGCCTTGACGGCCTCGGCGTCGAACGGCGTGCCGTCGTGGAACTTCACGTCGTCACGCAGCTTGAGCTCCAGGACGCTGCCGTTCTCCACGAAGTTCCACTCTTTGGCCAGACCCGGGACGACCTTGTCGTCCTTGTCCAGCATGGTCAGCCGGTCCCACACGAGGAACAGGTAGCCCCAGGCGCCGTAGCTCGTCTGGAGGGCCGGATCGAGGTCGCGTAACGGACCCGCCGACGCGAACTTGAGCACGGCCGATGTGTCGATCTCGCCTCCGGAACCGCTGCTGCTGTCCGTCGGGCTGGTGCTGGTGCAGCCGGCCACCATGGCGAGCGCCCCGGCGGCCGTCAGCGCGATGACGCGCTCCCAAGTTTTGTTGATGAAACCCATATCACCCGTCCAAAACACGAGCCGAATTGATCAAGAGGGGGTGTCCGCCCGGCGGTTGCCGGGCGGGATCCGTGGGGGGTGACCACCGGGCGCTCGCCCGGCGTTTCACCCGTCCGCGGACAAGATCAGGGCGCTGGTCGGTACTCCGACGCCCGCCGTCACAAGGACGTTGCGGACGCCGTCGGGCTGATTGGTCGAGGTGCCCCGGACGAGACGGACGCCCTCCGCGACGCCGTTCGTGCCGTGCAGGTAGGCCTCACCGATCTGGCCGCCGTGGGTGTTGGTCGGCAGCGAGCCGGTGACCTCGAGGTTGCCGTCGGCGATGAAGTCCTTGGCCTCGCCGCGGCCGCAGAAGCCGTACTCCTCGAGCTGGTTGAGCACGTACGGGGTGAAGTGGTCGTAGAGGATCGCCGCATCCATGTCGGCGGGTCCGAGGCCTGACTGGGCCCACAGCTGCTGGGCGCAGAGCTCGACCTCGGGGATCCGGGTCAGGTCCTCCCGGTAGTAGCTGACCATCTGGTACTGGTCCGGTCCCAGGCCCTGGGCCGCCCCGACGATGTACGCCGGGGTGGACGGCAGGTCCTTGGCGCGCTCGGCGCTGACGATGACCATCGCCTGGCCGCCGTCGGTCTCCTGGCAGCAGTCGAACAGGTGCAGCGGCTCGGCGATCCAGCGGGAGGCCTGGTGCTCCTCGAGGGTGAGCGGCTTGCCGTAGAACCACGCCTTGGGGTTGTTCGCGGCGTGCTTGCGGGCGAGCACGGCGACCCGGCCGTAGTCCTCGCTGGTCGCGCCGTACTTGTGCAGGTAGCGACGGGCGAACATCGCGGTGTGCTGGGCCGGCGTGAGCAGACCGTACGGGTTGACCCAGGAGCGGTACTCGTTGTCCGAGGTGGCCTGGGTCTTCGCCGGAGGCGGCCCCTGCCCGAAACGCACGCCGGAACGCTCGTTGAAGGCACGGTAGGCCACGACGACGTCGGCGATGCCGCTCGCGACGGCCATGGCGGCCTGCTGGACGGGGGCACAGGCGCCGCCACCGCCGTAGGGGATCCGGGAGAAGAACTTCAGCTCGGGGATGCCCAGGCTGCGGGCGACCATGTTCTCCGGGTTGGTCTCCATGGTGAAGGTCGTCATACCGTCGACGTCGGCGGGGCTCAGGCCCGCGTCGGCGAGGGCGGCCAGGACGGCCTCGGTGGCCAGCTGCAGCTCGCTGCGGCCGGAGTCCTTGGAGAACTCCGTCGCGCCGATGCCGACGATCGCGGTGCGACCCGACAGGAAGTTGTCCGTCACGTCACTGCTCCGTTCCGCGGGGCAGGCGCACGGTCACCTCGGAGATGGCGTGCGCGCCCTTGCTGTTCATGCCACGCACCGCGACCCGCACGGTGTCCTGCTCGACGCCGACGACCTCACCGGTCAGCCGCATCGTGTCGCCCGGGAAGTTCGGCACCCCAAGGCGGGTGCTCAGGCGCACCATGCGCGCGGCGGGGCCGGCCCAGTCGGTGACGTAGCGGCCGACGAGCCCGTTGGTGTTGTTGATGCTCATGTACGTGTCGGGGGTACCGCGCCGCTCGGCCTGCGCCGGGTCGTGGTGCACGTCCTCGTAGTCGCGGGTCGCGAGAGCGCCGGCGACGATGAGGGTCCGGGTCAGAAGGATCTCGAGCTCCGGCAGCGTGTCGCCGATGCTCACCTGCTCGATGGTGACCTGAGCCTCGCTCACAGCTGCTCCCCCGCGTCGACCAGGTCCGCGAGCTGCTGCAGATGCCAGGCCCCGGAGCCGGCGGTGTTGGCCAGCTGGGTGGTCCAGAGCATGTAGCGGTGGATCGGGTACGTGACGTCGGCACCCATGCCGCCGTGCACGTGCTGCACGGTGCGTGCGACACGGTCGCCGGCCTCGCCGGCCCAGTACTTCGCGACATGCACGGCCGCACGGGAGGGCCGCTCGGTCGTCTCGCGCCACAGCGCGTTGAGGTAGGTGACCTCCATCGCCTCGGTGTCGATGTGGCAGTTGGCGATCTGGTGGGCGACGGCCTGGAAGGTCGCGATCGGCACACCGAACTGCTCGCGGCCCGAGGTGTAGTCGGCGGCCTGGCGCACAGCGGCCTGGCTGATGCCGCTCTGCAGGGCAGACAGGGCGATCCAGACCTGGCGCAGCAGCCAGTCGACCCGGTCGTCCTCGGGGCCCTCGGCGAGCAGTTCCGCGGCGGAGCCCTCGAAGTGCACGTCGGAGGCGAGTCCGCGGTCGGTGCGCTCGAAGGTGTCGAGGCGCACCCCGGCGCCGGCGGTCGGCACGAGATAGAGCCCGACCGTGCCCTCCTCGTCGGTGGCCGGGACGATGATCGCGTCGGCGAGGTGCGCCGAGCGGACCCCGACGGCGGTGCCGCTCAGGGTGACTCCCGCACCGCCGGACCGTGCGCGGACGCGGGCGCCGTACGGCCGGGCGTCGGACAGGTCGTCGACGGCCACGGTGAGGACCGCGTCCCCGGCGGCGACGCGGGGCAGCCATTCGGACTGCTGCTTGGCGTCGCCGTAGCGCACCAGCGGCAGGACGCCGCCGACGAGGGTCTCCCACAGCGGGACGGTGCCCAGCGTGCGGCCCTGCTCGACGAAGACCCCCGCGACGGCGCCCAGGGTCAGCCCGGCGCCGCCGTGCTCCTCCGGCACGAGCAGCCCGAGGGCGCCGGACTCGGCCAGGTCGCGGTGCAGGACGCGGTCGAAGCGCTCCGGGCCGGCCTCGATGTCGAAGAGGCGCTGCGGGTCGCCGTTGCGCGCGAAGATGTCGCGCGCCAGGTCGTTGACCGTGACCTGTTCCTCGGTGAGCTGGAAGTCCATCAGTTCCTCTCCTGTTCGGTGGACTCCGACACGGAGGTCGCGGCCCGGAAACGCGGGAGCGTGAGGTGCTCGTCGTAGTCGACCCAGTCGACCTGCACGGGCAGGCCGATCTCGACCTCGCCGGCGTCCCCGGCGAAGTCGGCGACGAGGCGGGTGCCCTCCTCGAGGTCGACGAGCACGACGGTGAGCGGGTAGTCGTACCCGGGGGCCTTCGGATGGTGGCTGACGACGTAGCTGTGCACCGTGCCCCGGCCGCTCGCCTCGACCTCGTGCCACGCGAACGAATGGCAGGAGGGGCAGACCGGGCCGGGCGGGTGGCGCAGTGTGCCGCAGTCGGTGCAGGCCTGGATGACGAGGCGGCGCTGTGCGGCGGCCTCGAACCAGAAGGCGTTGTCGCGCAGGATGAACGGCTTGTGCCGCAGCGCCGGGTCGGCCGCGGCCGGAGCCGGAGCCGGAGCAGCGGGCTTGGCGCCGGACGGGTCGAAGCGCAGGATGCGGAAGCGCTGGCGAGCCACGACCTCGTCGTGCTGGTCGGTGTAGGTGCGCAGGGTCGTGATGAAGTGGCCGGTGCCCAGACCCGTGGTCTTGCGCGGGGAGATGTCCTCGATGACCGTGGTCATCTTGATCTCGTCGCCCAGGCGCAGCTCGCGCACGTACTCGTGCTCGTCGTTGGTGGCGACGACCCCGACGTAGCCGGCCTCGGCGAGGATCGCGAGCAGCCGGGCCATGGGCGTGTCCGGCGCGGCGCCCGCGGCGGCGGCCATGTGGGCCTTGTAGCCGACCATGAGCCAGGTCGACAGCATCGGCGGCGGGGCGACGACACCCTCCCGGCCGGTGTCACGGGCGGCCTGCTCATCGACGTATATGGGGTTCTCGTCGCCCATCGCCTCGACGAAGTGGCGGATCATCGCCTGGTTGACGGCGTCCTGCGCGTAGCGGGTGGGCGTGGCCTCGAGGCCGCGGAACTCGAGCAGGCGGGCGAGGAAGGCCTCCTCGTCGGTGGTGCCGGGGGCCGGGGCCGGGGTCTGCGTCGTAGTGCTCATGCGGACCGTCCCTTCCTCGGCATGCCGAGGCCGGTGACCGCGATCATGTCGCGCAGCACCTCGTTGGTACCGCCGCCGAAGGTGTTGATGTAGGAGCCGCGGGTGTAGGCCTCCAGCTGTCCGCCGAGGACGGCGTCCGGGGCCCCGGTGCGCCGGGTCGCGCGGGGCCCGGCGACGGAGACGAGGCTGCGGCAGACCCGGTCGTGGGTCTCCGTGCCGTAGACCTTGGCGACCGACGCGGCCGCGGGGGCCGGGTTCTGGCCCTCCCCGACGACGGCGATCTTCCAGTTGAGCAGGCGCATCGCGGTCAGCTCCGCGTAGTCACGGGCCAGCTGCGTGCGCACCCACGGCCGGTCGAGGACGCGGACCCCGTCGGCGTCGGGCTCGGCGGCCCACGCGGCGATGTCGGTCCACAGCTGCTCCGTGCGCCCGCCCATGGCGGCCAGGCCCACCCGCTCGTGACCGAGCTGGCCGGTGATGAGGCGCCAGCCGCCGTTGACCTCGCCGACGAGGGCCTCGGGGCCGACGCGCACGTCCTCGTAGTAGGAGGCATTGGTGTGGGTGATGCCGCTGGTGGCGATCGGCGTGCAGCTGAAGCCGGGGTCCGACGTCGGCACGATGAGGATGGTGATGCCCTTGTGCTTCGGGGCGTCGGGGTCGGTGCGCACGGCCAGCCAGACGAAGTCGGCCTGGCTGGCGCCGCTGGTGAAGACCTTCTGGCCGTTGATGACCCAGCCACCCTCGGGGGTGGCCTCGGCCCTGGTGCGCAGCGAGGCGAGGTCGGTGCCGGAGCCGGGCTCGCTGTAGCCGATGGCGAAGATGACGTCGCCGGTGAGCATGCCCGGCAGGTAGGTGCGCTTCTGCTCCTCGGTGCCGTAGCGCATGAGCATCGGGCCGATGTTGTTGATGGTGACGAACGGGAATGGCGCCTGGGCGCGGTTGATCTCGTCGAAAAGGATGTACTGGTCCAGCGGCGGGCGGCCCTGGCCGCCGAACTCCTTGGGCCAGCCGAGTCCGAGCAGGCCGTCCTTGCCGATCTGGCGGATGATCTCGCGGTAGGCCGGCCGGTCCTCGTTGGTGCCGCCGAGCGCCTCGCGGACCTCAGGCGTGAGCAGGCCCGCGAAGTACGCGCGCAGCTCCCGGCTCAGCTCTCGCTGCGCTGGGGTGTACTCCAGGAACATACATGTCCTCTCTCGGGGCATGGGGCGCCAGTCGGTGTTCGGCGGGCCGGCCGGGTCAGGGGGGCGGCAGGAGCGCGGTGCGCCCGTTGACGGCGAACTGCCGTTCGAGGTCGCTGACGTCCGCTGCCGTGAGCGGCCGGTACGCGGTGGACGCGCCGTCGCGGACGTAGACGGGGTCGGTCGTGGCCCAGGCGGCGCGGCGCAGGACCTGCTTGGCGACCTTGCTGTTGCCCGTGGTGGGGATCTCGGCGACGATGCGCACGAAGCGGGGCCGCCATTTGGTGCCGAGGTCGGCCTGCTCGTCGAGGAAGGCGGTGAACGCCTCGGGGTCGAAGCCGGCGCCGGCACGCAGCTCGAGCGCGCACATGACCTGGTCGCCGGTGCGCGGGTCGGGCACGGCGAAGACGGGGGCGACCGACACGCGGTCCCAGCGCTCGATGATCCGCTCAACGGACGCGGCGGCGAAGTTCTCGCTGTCGACGCGGATCCAGTCCGAGGAGCGGCCGGCGAAGTAGAAGTACCCGTCGGCGTCGCGGTAGGCCAGGTCGCCGGACCAGAAGTCCTCGCCGCGGACCCGCTCGGCGGCGGCTTCGGGGTTCTTGTAGTAGCCCTCGAACCGGGCGGCCATGCCGACGCCGACGAGCTGCCCGATGGCCTGGTCCGCGTTGACGAGCCGTCCGGTCTCGTCAAGTTTGGCCGGCGGGCACTCCAGCCCGGTGACCTCGTCCATGACCTTGACCTCGGCGCCGGCGACGGCCACGCCGAGCGCCTCGTCAGGCGTCACGGGGGTGCGGTTGATCCGCATGACGCCCTCGCTGGAGCCGTACCCCTCGGAGACGACGGCACCGAAGCGCTGGGTGAAGCGGGCGATGTCAGCGGCCGAGGCCTCGGTGCCGACGGCGCGGCGCAGCGTGCTCGTCGCGTCGCGTGGGTCGACCGGCTGGGCCAGGACGTAGGCCAGGGCCCGGCCGACGTAGTTGAAGTAGGTGACGCCGTGCTCGTGCACGTCGCGCACGAAGCCGGACGCGGAGAACTTGCGGACCATGCAGATCGTCGCGCCGCAGACCATGGCGGGCCCGAGGTTGAGCATGACGGCGTTGCCGTGGAACAGGGGCATCGCCAGGTAGCTGACCGAGTCGCGGGTCAGCTCGGTGCGGGTCAGCAGCGCCTCGGAGACCGCGGCAAGGCGCCCGTGCGAGCAGATGACCGCCTTGGGTGCCCCGGTCGAGCCCGAGGAGAACATGAGCAGCAGGTGGGCGCCGGGGTCGGCGCTGCCGGTGGGCATCGGGACGCCGGCGTACCGGGCCAGCCAGGCGGCGTACTGCGGGGAGTCGATGTTGTGCACCTGCTCGGCGGGGATGCCCAGGTCGAGCCCGTCGACGAGGCCGGCGAGGCGGTCCTCGGTGATGAACAGGTCGCAATCGGTGTGCCGCACGTCGTGGGCCAGCTCGGCGCCGCGGCGGGTCGGATTGATCCCGACGACGGTGGCGCCGGACAGCGCGGCCGCGCAGATCCAGTACACGTAGTCGGGAGTGTTCTCCAGGAGCACACCCAGGTGCAGCGGCCTGTCCTCGGGCCGGGGCACGTCGGCCAGCGCGGCGGCGCGGTCGGCGGCTTCCTGCACGACTTGGCCCCAGGTGATGGTGCGACCCTCGAACAGCAGGCCCGGGTGATCGTCACCCGTGCGCCCGCGCACGATGTCAGCGAAGACGGCGGGTCCCGAGGTTCGGGCTGCCGGGGTCTGGGGTGTCATTGACGTTCCGTTCGTTCGTCGTCGAACACGGACCAACCGAAGCAAGCAAGCGCTTGGTTGAGATCGTAGGATGGGATGCGAAGGCAGGTCAAGGCCTGGCCAAGGCTTCCCAGGGGCGGTCCGTGGCGAGTGCCGAGCGCACCCGGTCGGTGTCCTCACCGCGGCGCCGCGGTGCCCGCGGGATCCCGGCCGGCGTCCGCGAGAAGCGCGGCACCGGGGCCGGCTGGGCGACGCCATCGACGTCGATGACGGCCCGCCGGGCACGCACCTGCGGGTGCGAGGCCGACTCCGCGACGTCCAGCACCGGGTGTACGCACGCGTCGACGCCCTCGTAGATGCTGGTCCACTCCTGCCGGGTACGCCCGGCGAAGACCGTCGCGATCCGCTCGGCCCAGCCGGCCCACCCCGACTCGTCGAACTGCCCCGGCCCGTCCTCCGGCTCGAGGCCGAGGGTGAGCAGGAACGTGCGGTAGAACTTCGCCTCGATGGCCGCGACGGACATGAACTTGTCGTCGGCGGTGCGGTACACCCGGTAGAAGTGCGCCCCGCCGTCGAGGTAGTTCGTCCCACGGGTGAGGTTCCAGGCGCCCCGCGCGAGCATCGAGCGGATCACGACGGTGAGCAGTCCGCTGCCCTCCAGCATCGAGGAGTCCACCACCTGCCCCCGCCCGGAGGAGGCGCGCTCGTGCAGGGCGGCCAGGACTCCGAAGGCGAGCACCATGCCGCCGCCGGCGAAGTCGGCCAGGTACATCGGCGGCACGACGGGGCCGGAGTCGGGCCGGCCGATCGTGTCGAGCACTCCGGAGACGGCGATGTAGTTGAGGTCGTGCCCGGCGGCCGCGGCGAGGGGACCGTCCTGGCCCCAGCCGCTCATCCGCGCCACGACGAGGCGCGGGTGCCGCTCGGTGAGCTCGGCCGGGTCCAGGCCGAGACGTTCGAGCACCCCGGGGCGGAACGGGTCGAGCAGCACGTCGGCGCCGGCGAGCAGGCGGTCCACCAGCGCCCGGTCGGCCTCGGACTTCAGGTCGAGCGTGACGGTCGTGCGGCCCCGGTCGATCGCGTTGACCTGCGCGCGCTCCCGCCGGTCGGGCTCGCCCGGCGGATCGACCCGCACGACCTGGGCGCCGAGGTCGGCGAGCATCATCGTCGCGAACGGCGCCGGCCCCTGCCCTCCGAGCTCGAGGACGCGCAGGCCCGCCAGCGGACCCTCGGACCGCGGGCCCGGGGTGGCGCTCACGACGTCACCTCCGCTGCGCTCCGGCGCCGGCCTGAGCTCCACCCTGCGCCCATGATTCGCAGCCCTCCGCTGCGCTGCGGCCCGCTCATGCCTGCTCCCCGGCGCCGGCCGCGCCCGAGGTGCCGGTGACGGCGCGGGGGTCCGTGCTCCACGTCTGCGGGGTCACGCCCTCGTCGCGCAGGACCCGCTTGAGGACCCGACCCACGGCGTTCTTGGGCAGCTCGGTGCGGACCTCGATGTGGGAGGGCACGGCATACCGCGGGACCCGCGGGTGCAGCCACGCGAAGAACTCCGCGGGGTCGATCTGCGCACCGGGCGCGGGCACGACCGTCACCTTGAGGTCGTCCTCGGCCAGGGGGGACGGGACCGCGTGCACGGCGACCTCGCCGACGGCCGGGTGGGCCGCCACGATGCCCTCGATCTCGAAGCTGGAGATGTTCTCGCCGCCGCGGCGCAGGTAGTCCTTGCCGCGGTCGACGAAGTAGAGGTAGCCGTCCTCGTCGAGGCGGCCGTAGTCACCGCAGTGGAACCACAGGCCCCGGAAGACCTCGAGGGTCTTCTCCGGCTGGCGCCAGTAACCGTTGAACATGATCGCCGGACGGGTGGGGCGGGCGACGATCTCGCCGACCTCGCCGACGGGCAGCGGGTTGTCGTCCTTGTCGACGATGCGCACCTCGAAGGACTCGTTGACCTTGCCGGCGGTCCCGGCGCGGTACTCCCCCGGCGGGGTGAACGTGATCAGGCTGGCCTCGGTCATGCCGTAGGCGCCCGAGCCGACCCGCTCGACGCCGAACCGCTCGGTCCAGCGAGCAGCGAGGTCGGCGGTGACCGGCGAGCCGGACACGACGCGCAGCTGGCCGAAGGCTTTGCGGGCTGCCTCGGACTCGGCAGCGCCGGCGATCATCGGCAGCATCGAGCCCATGAGCGCGGCCATCGTCGCGCGGGAGCGCAGGATCTCGTCCCAGAAGCCGCTGACGGAGAAGCGCTGCGCGATGTCCATCGCCGAGCCGAGCTGGAGCGAGCCCAGGACGTGCCCGACCGCGGCCATGTGGAACAGCGGCATCGCCGACCACAGGACGTCGCCGGCCCGGCGCTCGAGGTTCTCGTGCATCTGCCGGGCCATGTTCGCCGCGAAGCCGTGGCTGACCATGCAGGCCTTGGACGGTCCGGTCGTGCCGGCCGTGTAGATGAGGTGGCTGGTGGCGTACGCGTCGAGGTCCGGGGTCGTCGACAACGCCGAGCCCTCGGCGACGGCGGCGTCGAAGTCGATGACCTCGGTGGCCCAGGCGGGCACCGGGCCTGAGGCCGGCCGGCCGGCCTCGGCGGCGCCGACGAGCACCGGCACCCGCAGCCCTGTGCCGGCGAGGGCGTCGTCCATGACGGGCACGAACTCGTCCTCGAGGATCATCGCGATCGGATCGGCGTCGTGCACCTGGTGGGCCAGGATGGGGCCGCGGTTGCTCGTGTTGAGCGGGACGACGAATCCGCCGCGGAGCGTCGTCGCCCACCAGGCGAGCAGGGCCAGCCGGCCGTTGCGGGCGAGGACGACGACGCGGTCGCCGGGGGCGACCCGGTCGGCGAGGAACCCGGCGAGGCGACGCGACGCGGCATCGAGCTCGGCCACGGTGAACGGGGTGCCGGCGAGGGTGAGGGCGAGGTCAGGCTGCCGCTCGAGCGCGCGGGACAGCGCAACCAGGAGAGGGGCGGCTGCGGCGGGGCGGGTCACTGGCTCTGGCTACCTTTCTTCGGGCCGGCCGGTCGCGGCGGGCGACCGGCCGGCCGACGGGTGGGGTCCGGGCGCTCAGCGCTTCGTCATCGCGACGGTGCGCAGGTCGAACAGGCCGAGATTGGTCCACGGCAGCTGCTCGGCCCCGACCACCTTCGGGGAGGCGACGGTCGCGTTGGTGAGGTTGCAGATCGGGATGAACCACGCCTCGCTGAACAGCTGGTCCCACAGCTGGTGGTACTGCTTGGCGCGCTCCTCGACGCTGGAGCGGGGGTCGGCGGCCTTGGCCGCGATCGGGGCGATGGCCTCGGGGTCGGTGGCGAGCTTGTAGTTGCCGGTGAGGTAGTTGTTCACCGTCCCCGCCGGGTCGATGCGCGGGTTGAAGGTGTTGGACACCTCGAGCTCGAAGTCGCCGGCGATGAAGCGGGCCTCGGTCTCGGAGTTCGGCGTCGGGTTGAGCGTGGCGTTGATGCCGGCCTGGGACATGGCGGCCTGGATGGCGGTGGCGGGCTGCTCGGTGTTGGTGCCGGCGGAGAAGCTGATCGACACCTTGGCCCCGCCCACCTCGGCGATGAGCGCCTTGGCCTTGGCCAGGTCGAACTCGTACGGGTACTTCGCCGCCGGGTCCTCCCACGGGCTGCCCGGGTAGATGCTGCGGGTGGGCGTGCACGTGTCGGCGAAGAGCGCCTTGATGGCGGCCGGGTCGACCGAGCGCGCGATTGCCTCACGGACCCGCTTGTCCTTGAGGTCGCCCTTGTTGGCGCGCAGCAGGATGCCCAGGACGTTGCGGAACGGGCGGGTGGTCACCTTGAGCTGGCCGGCCTGGCCGAGCTGGCGGGCCTCGATGATCTCGTTGGCCGAGGAGACGAAGCTGAGGTCGGTCTGACCGTTGATGACGCCGTTGATCCTGGTGGCGCCCTGCGGGACGCGGGTGATCTCCATACCGGCGAGGCGCCCGGCGTTCGGGTCCCAGTAGGTGCCCGTGGCGCGCTTGACCACGTACTTCTCGTTGGGCACGAACTCGGTGGCGACGTATGGCCCCGAGCCGGCGTTGCCGGGGGCGAGCTTGAGGTTGACGCCGTCGGTGATCGCCTTGGGCGAGACCATCATGCCGGCGGCGGTGGCCAGGGCCGACGGGAGCACCGCGCCGGTGCCCGGCTTGAGGTTCAGGCGCGCGGTGTGCGCGTCGACGACGGTGACGCCGGTGATGTCGGCGAGGTCCTGCTTGACGGTGCTCGCCGGCAGCGTCTGACCGCGCTCGATGTTCACCTTGACGGCGTTGGCGTCGAACGGCGTCCCGTCGTGGAAGGTGACGTCGTTGCGCAGGGCGAGCTCGAGGTAGGAGCCGTCCGCGGCGAAGGTCCACGAGGTTGCCAGGCCGGGGACGATGTTGTCCTTGGCGTCGACCATGGTGAGCCGGTCGTAGATCAGCGTGAGGTACGGGTAACCGCCGGGAGCCAGTTGGGCCGGGTCGAGATTCTGGAACGGCGACGAGGCCGTGACCCGTAGGACGGCGCTGGGGTCGATCTCACCGTTCGCGGCGCTGGGGTCGCCCGCCGCGTCGCCGGAGCAGGCTCCGACGGCGAGGGTGGCGAGCGCAGTGACGGCCACGGCGAGGCGCCGGCGGTATGCAAGACGAGACACGGTCTTCCTTTCCGGACCTGCGGTCCGAGCCGGGAGCGCGCCGCGGCCGCGGCGGGGTCCCGGATGGCGGGGTTGCGGCCGGTCGCTCGGCGGCGGCCGTGAGGGCGCGGTGGTGCGGCCAGTGACGGATGGCGTCGGCCGCGTGGTGTGCATGCCTGGAGCTCATCGGTGGGAGCTCGTCGGTGCCCCGAGGGCTGCCGGCGCCAGGCTACATCACGAGCCAACCAAGCGCTCGTTTGGGTAACCATAGGGGGAAGTCGCGGAGCGCGTCAACGGGCGCGGCACCACCGCGACCAGTGGGGCGGCGATGCCGCGGCGCGACCGTTGTCAGCACACCACCGGGTCGCTAGGGTGTAGTCAAGCAAGCGCTTGGTTGACTAGATTGCCCGAAGGAGCCCGCCCGGTGGAAGTATCCCTCGCCACGGCACAGCCCCGCGATTGCGGCATCGATGCGGTCGCCGCAGCCACCCGCCGGCTCGTCGACGCGATCACCCGCGCGGGCGCGGCCGTCGACGGCGACGCCGACCGGATCGTGGCCGACCTCGACGCGCTCACCGCCCGGATCGACGCCCACGCCCCGGACCTTGCCGAGCGGATCGCGACGATGTGGCGCCAGCCCGGCCCGGGGCGTTTCGACCCCACCGGCGGCACCGAGAACCCGCTGTCGCCGCCGGTGAGCCTCTGGGTCGAGCCGGACGGCTCAGTGCGCGGCGAGGTCACGCTGGGGCTGGCCTTCCAGGGACCCCCGGGGCACGTGCACGGCGGCACCTCGGCCATGCTGATGGACCACGCCCTCGGCATCGCCAACGCCCGCGCCGGGTACGCCTCGGTGACGGTCGGGCTCGACGTCTCCTTCCACGCGGCCATCCCCGTCGGCTCGACGATCACGATCCTGGCCCGGCACGACGGGCGCGACGGGCGCAAGGTGCGCAGCTCCGGCGAGCTGCGCATCGGGGACCTGACGTGCGTCACGGCCAGCGGCACCTTCGTGCTCATGGACGACCCGTCGACGCAGGACAAGTTCCGGCGACCGTCGGGGGGGCAGGCGTGAGCGGCCAGCGGAGCGGCTCGGGCCGCGAACCAGAGGCACAGCCTTGGCTCACGGCGGCGCCGGAGCGCAGCGGAGGTGACGTCGTGAGCACGACTGCCGACCCGGCCACCGCCTCACCCGGTCCGCTCGCCGGCCGCGGTGCGCTCGTCATCGGCGGGGGCGGCGGCTTCGGCCGGGCCATCGCCGCCGCGCTCGCCGCCGACGGCGCCACCGTGACGATCATGGGGCGCACCGAGGCGACGCTGCGGGCGGCCGCCACGACGATCGCCGCGGCCGCCCCGGGGGCGCTGCCCGTGCGGGTCAGCGTCGGCGACTCCGCTCTCGATCAGGACGTGGCCGCCGCGGTGCGCGTCGCCGACGAGACCCCTTTGGCGGCCGTCGTCACGACGGTCGGCGGCGGGACCTTCCGTCCCGTGCTCGCCCTTGACGCCGAGACCCTTGAGCACGACTTCCGGCGCAACGTCACGACGGCGCTGCATGCGATCAGACACGGCGGACAGGCTCTGGCCGCGCACGGTGGGGGTTCGATCGTGTGTACCTCCTCGAGCGCGGGCGGGCACTCCTTCCCGTTCATGCCGTCCTACTCGGTGAGCAAGGCCGCGCTCGAGGCCCTCGTGCGGGTCGCCGCCGACGAGCTCGGCCACCTCGCGGTGCGGGTCAACGTGGTGCGCCCCGGCATCGTGGCCACCGACGGGAAGAACCCGGGCCTGCTGCTGGCCGACCCCGAGCTGGCCGCCGCGACCGTCGCCGAGAAGCCCCTCGCGCGGGTCGGGCGCGCCGAGGACGTCGCCGCCGCGGTCCGCTTCCTGTGCGGCCCCGAGTCCTCGTGGATCACCGGCGCGTGCCTGCCGGTCGAGGGCGGGGCGCACCTGCGCCGCGCACCGCGGCTGGAGAAGCTCGCCCGGATCGTCAGCGGCGACGAGGTCGTCGACGCCGCCCTGGCCGGGCGCCTCCCATGACGCCACAGGTACCCGCCACCCGGATGGAGCTGGCCACGACGCTGCCGCCGACGACGGCGCTGCGCAAGGTGCCCGCGGTCGTGGCGCGCATCGAACGGCTCGGCTTCGACACCGTGCACGTCCCCGAGACCACGCACGACTCGTTGTCGGTCGCCCTGCTCGCGGCCGAGCACACCAACCGGATCACCGTGCGCACCAGCATGACGCTGGCCTTCCCCCGCAGCCCGATGGTGACCGCGTACGCCGCGTGGGACCTCGCCCGGTTCTCCGAAGGTCGCTTCCAGCTCGGTCTGGCCACCCAGGTGCGCGGCAACATCGTCGGCCGCTTCTCGGTGCCGTGGGACCGGCCGGCCGTACACCTGCGCGACTACCTCGCCTCGATCCGGGCGATCTTCGCCTCGTTCGCCACGGGCGCGCCCCTGGACCACGAGGGCAGCCACTACCGCTTCACCCGGCTCCAGCCCTACTTCAACCCCGGCCCGCTGTCCACCACGCCCCCGGCGCTGTACACCGGCGGGGTCAACCGGCGCGTCTGTGAGGTGGCCGGCGAGCTCGCCGACGGCTTCGTCACCCACGCGACGAACTCGCACCCGAGCCACCTCCGCGCGGTCGTGCTCCCCGGACTCCGCGCCGGCGCCGAGCGGGCCGGACGCGCCGGGATCCCACGAGTCGTCGTCGTGTCCAAGTCGATCACCGGTCCGACGCAGGCCGCGCTCGCCGCGAGCCGCGCCGCCGCCCGCCAGGAGCTGGCGTTCCTCTTCTCGACCCCGGCCTACCGCACGACCCTGGACCGGCTCGGCCTGGGCGAGGTCGGCGAACGGCTCGCCGAGATGGCCGCCTCCGGGCGCTGGGCGGGACTCGCCGGCACCCTCGACGACGAGACCCTGGCCACACTCATCCCGCACGGCACCTACGCCGAGCTGCCGGACGTGCTCGACCGGGCGTACGGCGGGCTCGCCGACGGGCTCGGGCTCGGGCTGCCGCTCGACCCGGACGACGACGAGGACTTCGGCGCGCTGCTCGAACGCCTCCGGCGCATCCCGACGAGGGCCGCAGCCGGCGGCCCGCCCGCAGCCGGCGGCCCCACCGACGAGACCACCAGCGCGACGCGCAGCGACGCCGGATCGGAGACCGTGTCATGACCGCACGCATCGGGCTGCTCACCCCGGTCGTCGTCCAGCACCCGCGCACCGCGGCCGCCTGGGAACGCGACGTCCTGGCCGGCCCCGACGTCGGCGGTGCACTGCTGGCCGTCGCCCGCGCCGCCGACGACCTGGGATACCACCACCTGACGTGCAGCGAGCACGTCGCCGTGCCCACCCGGATCGCCGTCGAGCGGGGCGGCACGTACTTCGACCCCGTGGCCACGCTGTCGTTCCTCGCCTCGGCGACGCGCCGCGTCCGGCTCGCGACGAACATCGTCGTCATCGGCTACCACCACCCGCTGGCCCTCGCCAAGACCTACGGCACCCTCGACCTGCTCAGCGGCGGCCGCGTCATCCTCGGGGTCGGGGTCGGCAGCCTGGAGGAGGAGTTCGACCTGCTCGGCGCCGAGTTCGCCGAGCGCGGCGCGGTCGCGGACGAGGCGATCACGGCCCTGCGCGCCGCGTGGGGCAGGGCCGTGCCGCACCACGAGGGGCCCCGGTTCGCCTTCACCGACTTCGTCGTCGAACCGCACGCGCCGCGCACCGCGGTGCCATTGTGGTTCGGTGGGCGCACCCGCCGCTCGCTGCGCCGCGCCGTGGCGCACGGCACCGGATGGGCGCCGTTTGGCCTCGGGCCGCAGGAGCTGACCCGCCTGTGGACCTCCGTGGAGCGCCCGGACGACTTCGACCTCGTGCTGCAGATGCCGCCGCTGGACCCGATCGGGGACCCGGACGGCTCCCGAAAGCACCTGCGCACGGCCGATGCCGTCGGGGCGACCGCGGTCAACGCGAGCCTGGTGGCCACCTCGGCGGCCCACCACCTTGAGCAGATGGCCGCGCTGCGCGACCTCGCCCCGGAACGCTTCGAGACGACCGCGTCCGGGACCTGACCGGCCACAGCCGGATCGACCCGCGTGCAGCCCGATCCGAAAGGAACCCACCTTTGACAGTCCTCCCCGTCCTAGAGGGCGGGGATTCCCTGGGTCACCCCAGGGGGTTCCTGCTTCACCGACGACTGCCTCGTCCGAGAGGACTCTCGTTGAGGTCTTACACCGCCTCCACAGGCGATCACGGAGAGCCCCTCCGCGAGGATGTTGCGGGCCGCGTTGACGTCGCGGTCGTGGACGGTGCCGCACCGGCAGGTCCACGACCGTACGTGCAGTGGCATCCGCTCAGCGAGTGCACCACAGGTCGAGCACAGTTTGGACGACGGGAACCAGCGGTCCACGGCGACCAGGGTGCGGCCGTGCCATCCGGCCTTGTATTCGAGCATGGTGCGGAACTGCCGCCAGGCCGCGTCGCTGATGGCGCGGGCGAGGCGGTGGTTTCGGAGCATGTTGCGGACGGTCAGGTCCTCGATCACGATCGTTTGGTTTTCACGAACGAGTCGAGTGCTCAGTTTGTGCAGGTGGTCACGTCTGCGGTCGGTGATCCGGGCGTGGACGCGGGCGACCTTCAGGCGGGCCTTGGCCCGGTTCGCGGAGCCCTTCTCCTTGCGGGCGAGGTTGCGTTGGGCTCGGGCGAGCGCGGCCCGGTCCCGGCGCTCATGCTTGGGGTTGGTGACCTTCTCCCCGGTGGACAGGCAGAGCAGGCTGTTGAGCCCTGCGTCGACACCGACCGCACCCGTGGCCGGGACTGGCTCGACCCGGTCGTCGCAGAGCAGCGACACGAACCAGCGGCCGGCGGCGTCCTGGGACACGGTCACCGTGGACGGCGAAGCCCCCTCGGGCAGCGGCCGGGACCACACGATGTCCAGGGGCTCGGTCATCTTGGCCAGGGTGAGCCGGCCGTCGCGCCAGCGGAACGCGCTGGTCGTGTACTCCGCCGAGCGACGCGACCGCTTCTTCGACTTGAACGTCGGGTACTTGGCACGCTTCGCCCAGAAGTTCGTGAACGCCACCTGCAGGTGGCGCAGCGCCTGCTGCAACGGCACGCAGGAGACCTCGTTGAGGAACGCCAGTTCCTCGGTCTTCTTCCACGCGGTCAGCATCGCGCTGGTGGCGTTGTAATTGACCCGTTCCTGGCGCAGCGTCCACGCCTCGGTCCGGGCCTGCAACGCCAGGTTGTAGACCAGTCGGACACACCCGAACGTCCGAGCAAGCTCGGCGGCCTGCCCAGGGGCCGGGTAGAAGCGGTACTTGAACGCCCGCTTCACAGTCCCGGACACGGCCCACACGATAACGGCCTGGATGGTGAACCTTGCGGTGACACCCGGGCAAACGCCGATCCGCCTTGGCGGCGGATCGGCTTTCCCTGCCCTGCTCCGCCGGAGTTCCGTTTCCTCCCCGGCCTGAACGCCGGAGTATCCACGGAAGGAATCCGATGACCGACTCCCAGCCCGACCGGCTCGGTGTGCTCGAGGCACGTCTCGAGCAGACCGAGCGGCGCCTCGCCGCCGCCGAGGACCAGCTCGCCCTGTGGCGGATCGTCGCCGGCTACGGCCCGGCCGTGGACAGCGGCTCGGCCGAGGTCACCGCCCAGATGTGGACCGAGGACGGCGTGTACGACACGTACCCCGTCGTGCTCAACGGCCGCGACGCGCTGCGCGGCATGGTGCACGGTGAGCGGCACCAGGCCCTGATCCACGCCGGCGCCGCCCACCTCATGGGCCTGCCGCACATCGCCGTCGACGGCGACCGGGCCGTCGTGACGAACTACTCGCAGCTCGTGCTCAACGCTCCCGACCAGAACGGCTACCGGATCTGGCGCACGGGCTCCAACCGGTGGGAGTTCATCCGCACCGACGAGGGCTGGAAGGTGACCCACCGCTGGAACCGCCAGCTCGACGGCACCGACGAGGGGCGCGACATCCTCGCCCGCGCTGTCGACCCCGAGGCATGAGCGGCCCGCAGCGCAGCGGAGGGCTGCGAATCATGGGCGCAGGGTGGAGCTCAGGCCGACGCCGGAGCGCAGCGCAGGTGACGGCATGAGCGTCGTGCGCATCGGCCTCAGCTCCCCGGTCCTGGCCGACTCCGGGCCCCGCCCCGCATGGGAGGCCGAGGCCGGGGTCGCCGAGCTGCGGGAGGTCTTCACGACCGCCGACCGGCTCGGGTTCGAGTTCTTCACCTGCCCGGAGCACGTCAGCGTGCCACCGGGGTTGGCCCGGGGTGAGCGCTTCTACGACCCGGTCGCGACGTTCTCCTACCTCGCGGCGATCACCGAGCGGATCCGCTTCCTGCCGTACGTGCTCGTGCTCGGGCTGCACCATCCGCTCGAGCTGGCCAAGCGGTACGGCACCCTGGACCACCTCAGCGGGGGGCGGGTCATCCTTGGCGTGGGCGTCGGCAACCTCGAGGAGGAGTTCGCGCTGCTCGCTCGCCCCTTCGCCGATCGCGGAGCACGGGCGGACGACGCCCTGCGGGCCCTGCGGGCGTCGCTGTCGGTGCGGCTCGCGACCTACCACGGGGAGTACTACGACTTCACCGAGCAGGTCATCAGCCCGCACGCGGTCCAGGAGAAGGTCCCGATCTGGGTCGGGGGTCACAGCAAGCGAGCGCTGCGCCGCGCGGTCACCCTGGCCGACGGGTGGGCACCGGCCCCGGTGACGTATCGCGGTCCGGACCTGGAGACCTTGCCGCGGATGCTCGCCGAGCACGACCTGCCGGACGGGTTCGACGTCGTCATCACGCCTCCGGCCCGTCTCGACCCGATCGGCCGCCCGGAGGCCGCGCTGGACCTCATCGGCCGGATCGGCGAGGCGGGGGCGACCGTGGTCAACCTCGTCGTGCGGCACCGCGAGCTGGCTGAGTACCTCGACCAGCTCGCGGCGGCAGCTGATCTCTTCGGCCTCGACCGCCGCGACTGAGCACGGCCCCGTGCGCCCGGACTCCTGCGTGGGTCCGGGCGCACCCACGATCAGGCCTCGTTGGGCATGTTCGACCAGCCCTTGCGGTCCACCCGCGCGTACCAGCCCGAGGCGGCCAGGGTCCCTCCGTCGACGGGGATCGTGTGCCCGGTGACGAAACGGGCGTCGTCACTGGCGAGGAACTCCACGACGGCGGCGTAGTCGTCGGGCGCACCGAAGCGTCCGACGGGGATCCACGTGCGGATGAGCTCCGGGTCACGGCCGCGCAGCATCGCCGCCGCCGGCGTCTGCGGCGTGTCGGCGAGGTCGGGCGCGATCGCGTTGACCCGCACCCCGTGCCCGGCGACCTCCACAGCGAGGCTCTTGGTGAAGGCGCTGACCCCGGCGTTGTAGGCGGAGTACGGGGCGCACGCCGGGATACCCCGGAAGGCCTCGACGGTCGAGTTGTTGATGATGGCACCACGGCCTCGCTCGACCATGCCGGGCAGCAGCGCATGGGTCATCGCGAGCACGTGCCACAGGTTGATCTCGTAGAGCGCCTGCCACTGCTGCGGGGTCGAGTGCAGGAAGGTCTTGGCGGCTGGGCGGAAGTCGCCGACGTTGTTGACGAGCACGTCGACCCGCCCCGAGTCGAGGGCCGAAGCGGCGGCGACCGCGGCGGCGACACCGTCAGCGGTGCGCACGTCGGCGAGGAGGATCTCGACCTTGCCGCCGGTGCCGCGGATGTCGGCGGCGGTGTCGGCGGCGGCCTCGGCGTCGATGTCGACGAGGACGACGTGGGCACCCGCGGCGGCGAGACGGCGGGAGATGCCGCCGCCGATGCCGAGGGCACCGCCGGTGACGACCGCGATCTGGTCCTCGAGCCTGCGGCTGGCGCTCATCTGCCGGCTCCTTCCTCGTCGGCCCTGGTCACGGAGACCCGGTGGCGTTCGATCCAGTTGATGGTCACCGCACGGCGCGTGAAGGCCCATCCTTCGTCGGTGCGCGCGTACTCGTCGTCGTAGTGCAGGAACCAGACGAGGTCCGAGTGCCCTTCGCGACCGGGCAGCAGGTGGTGGGCCGTGCCGCGGACCCGGCCACGGGCCCCGGCCGGCGTCGGAAGGTAGCGCGCCCCGGCCACGACGTGGGTCGTGGCCAGGGTGCCGGCGAGTGCCCCGAGCGCGGCCACGACAGCGGGGCGGCCGACGTGGGACACGTGGGGAGCGAGGTGGGCCGGCGGGTCGGGGACGACGAGGACGCCGTCCGGGACGAAAAGCGCGCCGACCGCGGCCGCGTCACGATCGTCGGCGGCCGCGGCATACGTCTCCGACAACGCCCGCAGCGCGGCGAGGTCGGCCGCGTCGAGCCTGCTCACGCCGCAGGGGCGGTCGCCGCGCGCACGACCTGGACGAGTTCGGCGACGGCCCGCTCGCAGTCGCCGCGGGTGTAGCCGAGCAGCGCGGTCTCGGCCGGATCGGGTTCGTAGGCAAGGACGTTGCCGCGGCCCTGGACGATCATCGAGTCGGGCATGAAGGGGTGCGGCTCGTCGAGTTCGGCGATGGTGCGGTTGCCCCCGGCCGCGTCGACGAGCAACTGGAAGAACTGCGCGAACGTGAGGTTGGCGTCACCGACGAGGTACGCCGCGCCGGCCGCGCCGCGGTCGAGCGCGCCGCCGATCGCCTCGGCCAGGGACCGGGCCGACAGGTAGTTCGTGCCGCCGGCCGGTGCGTGGTCGGGGATCTGCGGCTCGTTGCCGGCCGCCCAGGACACCATGCGGCGGTACCGCTTGGCCGTGACGCCGGGGATGGCACCGATGATCGAGGGCGGGTTGAGAGCGCAGACCGTGAAGGAGTCGTCGGCCAGCGCCCGGGCGCCCTCGTCGGCGGCGCGGCGGGCCGCGACGTAGGCGTTCGAGTCGGCCAGGTCGGGTCGCAGGTGGTGGTAGTAGCTGCCGACCTGGACGAAGCGGGAGACGCCCGCGCGCTTGGCGAGCGCGGCGAAGGCCGGCACGCCCACACTCTGGGTCTCCTGCCAGAACTGCGTCTCGTCGACGTCGCGGGGCAGGTGGCGCACGTCCTGCCCGGCGGCGAAGACGACCGCGTCGAAGGGGGCGAGCTCCTCCCGGGTGAAGGTCTGGCGGGTGTAGTCCCCGCGCAAGACGGGCAGGCCGGCGACGGGCGAGTCCGCATCGACCGCCCCTCGGGCGGCGACGGTGACGTCGTCTCCCCGATCTCGCAGGTAGAGGGCAGTGTGGACCCCGATCATGCCGGTTCCACCAACCACGAGCACCTTCATCGTGAGGTCTCCTTGCGTAGTGAGGCGACTCCCCGGCGCGAATCAGGGAGCCAGCACGGCTTCTGAGCCTACCAATCAAGCGATAGGTTGGTACCCACGAGAGCACGGCTTTTGACTTGGCGGGCATCAGGGGTCCCTGGGTCGCGCCATGCCCGATCCCACCGCACGGGCTACGCGGCGTCGGCGACCGCCGCCGCAGGATCAACGAACGCACCGCCGACCGCACCCGCGTCCGCCAACCCCTGCTACCGGTCTTGGTCGCCCACGTCGACGCACGTCACGACCACGCCCGCGTGTCGCTCAACGGCACCAACAAGTCCGAGGCGGCGATCCGGCTGGCGATCGAGCGTGGCGTGCGGATCACGCTCGACAGTCCCGGCGAGGTCGCAACGGTCCTGGCACTGACCAGCAGCGGGAGCCGGCCGGCCCTCGTGCGGTTGCGGCTTCGTCCGGGCGGCGAAACGCTCGCCGGGCCGAGCGACTTCTCCGACCGTGGCGAGTCCATCGCCGGGCTCGCCGCGGCGTACCGCCCAGGTTTCGCCCTGGCGGACGCCGAACGGGCGGCGCGTTCGATCGTGGACTCGGGCAGCGTGCGCCTTGTCGGGACCCATGTACACCTCGGCCGGCACACCACGAGCCTGTCGACCTGGTCCGGCGTGGTCAGCGATCATGTTCGCCAGATCGCGCGGATCTCAGCCGTCTGCGGCGGTTGGCGGCCGGCGAGATCGACCTCGGCGGTGGATACGCGGAGCGCGGCAGTCCCGTCGGACAAGCGATCGCGGGTCGCGGAGCCGCGCCGGAGCCGCCGTCGCCGGAGCGGTACACACAGGTCATCGCACAGGCCCTGCGTGCCGGCCTGCGGCAACACGGCTTCGACAGCAAAGGCGTCGCGCTCCAACTGGAGCCCGGACGGGCCGTCTACGGGCCGGCCGGCGTCCACCTGACGCGGGTGGTCAGCGTCCGGCGTTCACCCGAGCGTCCCGATCGGCGGTGGGTGGAGCTGGACACGACGGAACAGTTCCTCGCCGATGTGGTGCTGGAGCACGCCCGCTATCCCTTCGTCCTCGCCGGTCGCGGGTCGGCGGCCCCGGGCGTGCCGGCCGACCTGACCGGATCCAGCTGCGGGTTCGACATCATCGCCGCCGGCGTCACCGTGCCGGAGGACGTCGCGCCCGGCGATCTCGTCGCGCTGCTCAACACCGGCGCCTACGTCGAGACGCAGACGGCGAACTTCAACGCGTTTCCCCGGCCCGCGACGGTGCTGGTCAGCGGTGATCTCGTCGAGGTGATCCGCCGGGCCGAGACCCCGGCGGAGGTGTTCGCCCGTGACCGGGTCCCCGCCCGGCTGACGGGCCGCTGACCCGGCTTCTTGCTCAGCCGCCGACGGCGGTCCGGGCGAAGGCGATCGCTCGTTCGAGGTGCGCGAGGTGCCCGCCCTCGTCGCCGAACCCGTGGCCGCCTTCGAACCAGTGCAGCTCGCACGGGTGGTTGCGAGCGGCGAGCCGTTCGGCGTACGCGACGACCTGTCCCGGAGGCGTGCGGGTGTCGCTGCTGCCCTGCCACAACAGGATCGGTGCGCGGACCTCGTCGACGTACGTGAGCGGGGAACGCTCACGGTAGAGGTCGCCGTGGGTCTCGGGCGGCCCGCCGAAGAGCATCTCGTCGAGGCGCCGCATCGCCAGCGGGCTGTCGTGGTGGGTCAGCTCCCAGTCGGCGAGGACGACCTCCCCGATGCCCGCGGCCCACAGCTCCGGTTGCCGTCCGAGCGCATAGAGCACGAGGAACCCGCCGTAGGACTCGCCGTTGATGAGGATCTGACCGGCGGCCGAGATTCCCTCGTCGACGAGCCACCTGTGCGCGGCGGCGAGGTCTTCGAGCTCCCAGCGGCCGACGTCTCCGTGGATCTGCTCCTCGAACGCGCGGCCCCGCCCTGACGAGCCGCGATAGTTCACCGTGAGAAAGGCGAAGCCGTGGTCGACCCAGGCTTGGGCGGCGGGTGTGAACTCGTCGGCGACGCAGATGTGCGGGCCGCCGTGACAGTGCACGACCGCCGGGAACGGGCCGGTGCCGGTCGGGCGGGCGAGCCATCCCTGGATCTGCGTACCGTCGCTCGACGGGAACACGACGTGCTCGAAACCGGCGCGGTCCGGCGAACCGTCTCCACCGAGCACCACCCGGTGCCGGGACGGCGCGTGCCAGGCGATCAGCGTGAGCGGGGACATTCCGTGCTCGTGGGACGCGAGCACCGTGCCGTCAGTGCCGAACTGCGACGTGCGCAGGTATGGCGAGCGGAAACTGCCGGCCGGGAGGTCGAGTCGCTCCCGTTCGCCGGTCAGGACGTCGACGCGCTCGAGCCACTGGGCGGCGAGCAGTTCGAGGCAGAGCAGGACGTGGCGCCCGTCCGGTGACCAGTCGAGCGGGACCACCGTCGCCGTGGTCTCCTCGAGGAGCTCGACGGTGGTGTCGCTGACGGGATCCCAGATGAGGACGCCCGACCGGTCGCCGGCTCGCTGCGTCGCGACAAGCACCCGCTGATCGCCCGGGTGCGGCGAGCAGCAGACGGCGGTGGCCGCGCCGGGCGACGGCAGCATGAGGCGTCCGACGACCGCGCCGGTCACGGTGTCGTACGCGGTGACGGCGAAACGCCGGGTGCCGGGCGCGTGGTCGGTGGTGTCGAGCGTGGCGACCGTGCCGTCGGCCGAGATCCGGCAGTTCCACGCCTCGTGCACGGTGCGGACGACGCGCCGGGGCGAGGTCGCGGGCGTGCCACGGGCGGGGAGACAGACCAGGTCGTAGCCCTCGTCGGTGACGATGTCGAGCACGAACGTTTCGCCGTCCGCGCTCACGTCCGCACCGCGCAGCGTGTAGTCGGGCAGGCCCGGCGTCATGTCCTCGATCACGCTCGGGTCGCCGGGCAGCACGCGATGGACGTGCCCGAGCTCGTTGCCTCCGTCGTCGGCGAGGAAGAACGCGGAGGTCGCGTCGGCGGCGACCCACGCCGAGTCGATGAACCCGTCGGTGGGCACGCCGATCCGGCGGACCTCCCCGGTGGTGAAGTCGCACGCCGCGAGCTCGAGCCCGTGCTCGTCCTGCAGCGCCGCAAGCCCCCGCGACCGCGTGGCCTTCGCCACCTGTACCCACCTGAGGCGGGGCGCGAGGAAGCCCTGCCGCCAGTCGCCGGTCATCGGACCCTCACCCTCGACAGCTCGGACAGCAGCGCCGCGGCGATCTTCGGCGCCGACAGGTACCGATGCAGCTCGATGTTCTCGTTGGGAGCGTGGTTGGCCTCGTCGGCGTTGGCGAACGGCACGCCGATCGACGGCACGCCGAGGATCTTCGTGAACACGTAGTCCGGAAGGCTGCCGCCCATGGCCGGCACGAGGTACGGATCCTCGCCGTGCACGAGTCGCAATGCCCGTCGGATCGGTTCGACGAACGCCGAGTCGAGGTCCGTGCGGGACGGCTCCATCGCCGCGCGCAGCGTGCAGCGCACATCAGGGGCGTGGCGCCGCACGTGGTCGGCGATGCGTTCGTACGTGGTGTCGACCGTCATCGCGTCGACCAGCCGGACGTCGCAGACGGCTCGCGCCATGGCCGGGATCACCGCGCGGTCCCCGCCCGAGGCGCCGGTCTCGAACCGGCTGATCGTGAGGGTCGGATGTGCCGCGAGACGGTCGTAGAACGGCCGCTCGGCGGGTTCGTCCCAGCGGCCGATGCCGAGGGCGGCAAGCTGTTCGTCGTCGACGGGCAGGGCTTCGAGCGCGCGTGCCTCGGCGGCGCTGAGGGGTGTCACGTCGTCGGTGAAGCCGTCGATCGTGACCAGCCCATGGGCGTTCTTCATCGACGCGAGCAGGTGCACCAGCTCCCAGGCGGGATTCGGCCCGACCCCGCCCCAGTTCCCCGAGTGCAGGTCGATGGCCGCGCCATGCGCGATCAGCTCGAACTGGACGATTCCGCGCACTCCGAAGTTCATCGTCGCGCGTCCGCTCTCGTGCACCGGGCCGTCGCTCCAGACGACGAGATCGCAGGCAAGGAGTTCCGCGTTGCGGCGGACCAGATCGGCGAGGTTCGGGCTGCCGACCTCCTCCTCACCGTCCAGCAGCAGGGTGACGTTGCAGGGCGGCGAGCCATGAAGACGGATCCATGACTCGATGGCCAGGAGGTGGGCGAGATGCTGACCCTTGTTGTCGGCGGTGCCGCGACCGTAGACGCGACCGCCGTGCACCGTCGTCCTGAACGGATCGAACAGCCAGTCGCCGGCGCTGCCCGCGGGCTGCACGTCGTAGTGACCGTAGATCAGCACGCGGGGCGCGTCGTCGACCCGCGGCCCGCGCAGCAGCAAGGCGGGCTGACCGCCGGTCTCCAGCAGCGCCGTCTCGAGGCCCCAGGCAGCCGCGCGGCCGCGGATGTGCTCGGCCGCTTCACGCACGCCCCGGTCCTCGGAGCTGACCGAAGGAATCGAGACGTACCGGTCGAGCTCGTCGAGGTGGACGTCGTGACGTTGGTCGAGGTCGATGAGCACGCTCTGGAGATCAGTCACCGTCGGCACACCTCCACGGGTTGAGTCGTGGAGTGGACTCTAAATCTCCTCTCAACTACAGTCAATGTTCCGTTGCGACCGAAGGATTTACTCGACCGCGAGTTCGTTTCGATTCGACAGGATGGGCATGGAAGAAGCTGGCCTGCGCGAGAGGCAGAAGCAGTTGCGCCGGCTCGCCGTGCTGGATGCGGCGCGTCAGCTGTTCGCGGAGCGCGGGGTCGACATGACGACGATCGAGGAGATCGCCGGGCGCGCCGTGGTCTCCCCCGCCACGATCTACAACTACTTCGTCTCCAAGAACGACCTTCTCGTCGCGCTGTTCGAGCATGAGTGGTCCGACGTCGAGGTCCGGCTTGCGAAGATCACGGTGCGGGCGGGTGACGACGCGGCCACCGCGATGACCCGGTTCGTCGAGGGGTACAACCGCATCGACGAGTCGTTCGGACCCCCTCAACTGTGGCGGCAGCTGATCGCGGCGTCGTTCACCGCGTCGGCCGAGGTGCGCACGTCCTACCAGCAGATCAGCGACCGCTTCGAAACCATCCTGGCCGAACGCCTGCGGCACCTCGTCACAGCCGGCCTACTGCGCCCCGACACCGACATCGAGGCGCTCGCCCGGTCGCTCAGCGCCATCGCCGACGCCGACTTCCACCACCGGGTGCGCGTCCGCGAACGCTGGACGCGAACGGCCTCGGACCTTCTTCGGCGACAGATCCGCCAGATCCTGCAAACCTCGACCTGAGGCACGAGACCAGCGCCGTGTATCGGGGCTCCACGCGGCCGGTCGCGCGTCGGCCCGATCGGGGCGGTCGTCGCGGCAGCGTCGTTCCGGCTCAACCAGTACATCCGCGGCGCCACGGTTGTGCCGGTTGGCCCGGCGCACACGGGTAGATCGGCCACCCGGCACCGACACCGGCGGTGAGCTGGAGCGAGTGAGTCGAGCTAGGTTTGGAGGGTGCGCGTCGGTTCGCGGTCACGGCTGGTGCGGCTGGCACCCCCGTCCCGCGCGGTCGGGATCACCGTCGCCGCTCTGATGATCGCGGTGGAGACGGTTCTGCTCTACCCGCTGCGATCGATCGTGACACCGCTGTCACCGGGCATCATCTACATCATCGGCGTGCTGGTAGCCGCGATGGTGTGGGGGATGTGGCTGGGCATCGTCACAGCGGTGGCGAGTTCGCTCGCCTTCGTGGTCTTCCACGTCCCGCCCTTCGGCAGGATCGCCGTCTCGAACGCGCAGCAGCTGGCCGAGGTGTTGGCCTTCTTCGTCGTCGCGATGGCCACGAGCGTCATCGCGAACGTGTTCCGGCTGCGGATCGTGCAGGCGGAGGAGTCCGACCTCACCGCCGACATGGCCCGGCTGCTGCTACACGCGAACGACCTTCCCGGCGTCCTGCCCAAGGTCGCGCAACGCATCGCGGAGACGCTTGAGCTGCCGGATGCCGTCATCGATCGCGGCACCGTCGCCGGCGACGACCGGTACTGGGCGTTTCCACTGCGTGTCGGCGCCACCTCGCTGGGCACCCTCCGCGTGCCGCGCGGGGTGCCCGAGCCGACCGTACAGCGCCTGCGGGAGCGCGTCGCGCCGTCGCTCGCGTCCCTGCTGCAGGCCGGGCACGAACGCGTGGCCATGGTGGACTCGTTGAAGGCGAGCCGGAAGCAACTGCGCCGGCTGGCCACCGAGCAGGCCGCGTTGCGGCGGGTGGCGACGCTCGTGGCGCGAGGCGGCCAGCCACCCGAGGTCTTCGAGGCGATCACCACGGAGCTGCACCGGCTCCTGGCCAAGAACACCCTGCAGGATCAGTACACGACGTGGCTGCTTCGCTACGAGGCCGAGGGCATGGTCACCGTCGTGTCGGCCAGCCTCGCCGATCTGCAGCCCGAGCAGACGCACTGGTCGTCCGAGGGCCAGAACGTCCTGGCACTGGTATGGGACACGGGCCGGGCCGCCCGGATGGACAGCTTCGAGGGTGCCATCGGCCCAGCCGCCGCGCTGGCACGAGAGCTGGGCATCCGCTCCGCGGTCGGGGTCCCGATCATTGTCCAAGGGCAGCTGTGGGGCGTGGCCGCCGTCGCGTCGAACCGGCCCAGTCCACTGCCACCCGGCACGGAGCAGCGCGTCGCGAACTTCGTGGACCTCGCCGCCACCGCGATCGCCAACGCCGACAGCCGGGCCGAACTCGTCGCATCGCGCGCCCGTCTGGTCGCCGCCGCGGACCAGGCGCGCCAGCGGATCGAGCGCGACCTGCACGACAGCGCACTGCAGCAGGCCATCGGCATCGGGCTGCGGCTGGGCCTGGTGCAGGCCGGCCTGCCGCCCGAGCTGGAGCAGACCAGAGCGGAGCTTTCGAGCGCCGTACACGGCCTGAACAACGTCGTGGACAACATGCGAGAGATCTCGCGGGGCATCCATCCGACGCTGCTCGCCGCGGGCGGGCTACAGCCCGCGATCAGGTCGCTCGCCCGCAAGTCGCCGGTACCGGTCGAACTGGACACCCACGCCGACGGGCGCCTGCCGCCAGTCGTCGAGATCGCCGCCTACCACGTCGTCTCCGAGGCGCTGACGAACTCGGCCAAACACGCCCACGCCACCGTCGTGCACCTGCGGGCGGCCACCCAGGACGGCACCCTGCGCGTATCCATCCGCGACGACGGTGTCGGCGGCGCCGACCCCGGTCACGGATCCGGCCTCACCGAACTGCGGGACCGAGTCGAAGCGCTGGGCGGACAACTGACCATCACCAGCCCCACCAACGGCGGCACCACGCTTCAGGCCACCATCCCGGTCGCGCCCCCGGAGTTCAGCCCGCTCGGCGTTCGGCCTTCCTGAGAAGCACACCGCCATCCTCGCGGGCGCGGCACGCATGCATAATGCCCGTGTGTCGCATGCTGACCTGACCGTGGACGCGTGGCTGGCCCTGTCAGCCGACGCGGCCGAGCGGACCGCGGCCGCCATCGCCCGCGACGTCGACGCCGAATTGCTCAGTGTCGCGGCATGCAGCTATGCCGGGCGGGCCGGTCGGGTTGCGCTGTTCGAGCGCGACGGCTTCCGGTTCGCCCTGGTGCCGGGCGGAACGGTGCACGTCGGCCACGACCCCGACCGTTTCGTGCCCACCCGCCGCCAGTTGGACGACTTCGCCGAGGCCGTCGACCTGTACTCGGTGCCCGCGCCGATCCACCGGTTCCTGGCCGAGGCGTTGTCGCCGCCGCGCCGGGCGGAACGGCCGGCGCGGCTGGTCGCCGTCCGGTCGGTCGACGCCGACACGCTGCTGACCGCCGAACACGACGGAACCGACGACCACGACTCGGTCATGGCGCGGCTGGCCTGGCGAGGTCTGCGGCCGCCCACGCCGGACGAGTGGGAGCACGACTGCGGTGCGGGAGCGACCACGCTGTTCCGATGGGGTGACGAGTATCCCGACGGCGAACCGTACGGCGACGTGCCGCTGATCCAGCAGCCGAACTTCTTCGGACTCGTCATCGGCGACGACCCGTACCGGGCGGAGTTCACGACCGACCCGTCCGTGCTCTGCGGCGGCGACGGTGGCAGCGCGCTCTGCGGCGGGTCCGGAGCGTTCCTGTCCTGGGTAACGCTGGCCACCGCCTACCGCGACGCGACGCTGGCCGAAGTCGTCTACGACGGCTCCCTCGTCGGCGAGACACCGCTGCGTCCGGTCCTGCCACTGCCCTGACCAGCGTTCGGGGGCATCACGCTGCCATCGCCGGCTCGGAGCGCGGTCACGCAGATGGCATGATCAGCGTGAACGCCTCACGTCAGGCGTTGATCCTCTGTCGGAGTATTCGGGAGGCGTGCAGATGACGCTCGCTGAGGTGTTTCGTCATGTCGAGACACTGGACGGTGACCCGTGGCCGTCAGTGCATGCGCTGGCCATGAGCGGAGACCGCTCGCTGGTCCCGCCCGTCCAGGCCGCGCTGGAACGGTATCTCGACGAGGACGACTGGTACGGCCGGGATTAATGGTGTACATCCTGGCCGGCCTTCGCGGGGTTGCCGCGTTCCCGCTGCTGCTGCGCGCCTTCGCCCGTCCCCTGCGCGGCGACGACCGCGACAATTTCTGCGCATGGCTGGCCGACATCATGGAGACGGACCCAGCGGCCTGCCGTCCCATCATTCTGTCGTTCATCGCTACCGGGCATCACGACCTGCGCAGTGCCGGGCTATGGGCACTCGGTTATGTTGTCCAGTCCAACGATGTCGAACTGCTGCGAGAGGCGCTGGCCGATCCCGACCCGAGAATCCGTCAAGATGCGCTTGGTGCGCTGTCGAGCCTTAAGGGTGACCGACGCGCCTACGAGCTGGTGCTGTCCGCCGTGCACGATCCGGACGCTTTGACCCGGGAATCCGCGGTCCTGCATCTGCGCTGGTTTGCTGACGCGGCTGCCGTCGAGCACCTGGCACGGCTGATCCAGGATCCCGACGTACGCGTGCGGTCGATACTGGGCGAGACGATCGGCACCCTGGCTGTCGGTACCGATCGTTCGGCAATGGCGGTCGATGCCCTGCTGTCGTTGTTCGCCGACGATGCGCCGCAGGTGCGCGCCGGAGCAGCCCGTGGTCTCGGCATGCTGGGAGCGCTGCCGGCGTTAACCTGATGACCCGCTGGGCGCGACGAACAGATCTTCCGCGGGTGCTCGGGCAAGCCGCAGAACGACGCAATCCGGCAAGGGCAGACCCTGCTGACACATCCCCGACGTCCAGTCAGTCACGGTCAAGTGCGCGGATCTGGCCGCCGTTCGTGCGCGGAGCGACGGACCAGCGCCCGTCACGGTCAGCGACCGGGCTTCGGCGCTGCTCGTGATCGGGAACAAGTAGCCGATGTGCGCGCGTCGGCGCGATGACGAAGACTCAGCTCCGTGGCACGTCGACGAGGTAGTCTCTCGGGTCGTGGCGGTAGAGACTGCTCAGCAGGGTGATGGCCGCCGTCTCGGTCAGGAAGCGATGCGGCGGTTACGGCTCAGGTCCGTCTGTGTGGTCGACCCTGGACTGACGGACTCGGAACTTGACCGGATCGAGCGGAAGTTCGGGTTCCGGTTCGCCGCCGACCACCGCGGCTTCCTGTCCGCAGGACTTCCGGTGAACACCCGGCCCCAGCCACGCGAGCCGGGCGTGATCCATACGCATCCGGAGCCATGGCCCGACTGGCGTAACGGGAAGCGTGACAAGCTGCGCAGCCTGCTGGACTGGCCCCGCAAGGGAGTGCTGTTCGACGTCGAACACAACGGTTTCTGGTACGACGGCTGGGGTTCACGCCCGAGCAGCACCGCATCGGCCGTGGCGACAGCAACGTCGATGCTGGCGCAGGTCCCGAAGATGGTGCCGGTGTACGGGCACCGGTATCTCCCTGGTGAGCCGAGGACCTTTGGTCACCCAGTGCTTTCGATCTGGCAGACCGACATCATCTACTACGGGTTGAACCTCGCCGACTACATCGACCGGAAGTTCGGTCGCCTCGGCCCAGGTGAAGGCTCGTGGGAGCCAGAAGCGAGCGTCGAGTTCTGGCGCGACCTTGTCTGAGCCGTACTCACTCCGGTCGTTTCGTCTGCAGGCATCCGCAATCAGGAACTGCGCGACTTCCGCGCGGCGGGACTGATCTCCGCCACCTGGTCGGGTGCGCATGTTCGCCGCCGTTGGTGCGCGCCCGGCCAGCGCTCATCACGGCAGCGGGCCCGCCTGTCCCGTCGGACAAGGCGCGACGGTCCTGCCAGCGGCACCGCGAATCACCAACCCTGTCTCAGCTGATCGGCTGGGTGCTCGGCGTGCGCGACGCACGCATCACTTCCGCTGAACCGGGGTTTCAGTCGGGGTGCGGCGGTCGGTGAGCAGTTCGACGCAGGCGGCGGTCAGGGTGCCGAGCAGTGCCGCGTCACCGGTTGCGGGCCTCGGTAGTCCGCCGAGAGCTCACCGGCGGGTCGGCGGACCAGATGTGGAAAGGTCGGTGCGCGCGCCGCGCTCGCGTTGACGTGCGCGATCGTGACGGTGGCAGTCACCGGGAACAATGGGCTGATGTCGCAAGCGCACGTCCTTGTCTCCCCATCACCGCTGGGCGCGCGTGCGCAGGAGTTCCTGACCATGCACGCGCGGGTGGCGCCGCTCGAGCCGGGGCCGAGTGATGACGAGTGCCGGGCTGCGATGCGTTCGGTGCTCGGATACAGCGATGAGGGCATCCTGGCCACGTTTCAGCGCATTCAGCATCGATACTCGGGATTGACCTACTTCAGCATGTTTCGTCAAGCCGAGATCCTGTTCGAGCCCACATTCGAGGTCGATCTCGATGGACACGTCGTCTTTGCGTACGCCGTCATGGACGCCACGCCCGACGGCTGCCGCAGTGGATCTGTGCGCCCCGACGAAACGGTGTGGTTCGGCTTCCTGGACCGTGACGCGCCGGCGTTTCCCTCACTCGATCACTTTCTGGAGTGCGACGCCCTGCTCCACCACGCCCACCAACAGCGGCTCCTGTCCACGGAGACACCGCCGGACGCCAATGCCTACCTGACCGCCCTACGTGCCCGTCATCCACGCCTACGGCCGATGAACTCGGCGAGCGGATTCTCGGTGGGGTGGTGGACCGATGATGAGAGGCTCGTGTGCATCAACGGACTCGAGGCGCGGCTGGCGGCCGACGGACATGGCATGAGCCCGGTGCCGACTGTCGTGACGACCTGGCTCATCGACGAATCCTCCCGATAGGAGGTCATCCTCAACGAGCCGCGGCCGCTGCAGGACTACGGCTGCTTCCCCGCCTGCAACCCGTTCGGCCGGGGGTCGGACGCCGGGTCGAGTTGACCGGCCTCCAACGGGCGCGCCGTCCGCGCCGCCCAGAACGGGCGCAGCTGCGGTACCAACGCCGCCAGGTAGGCACGCGCGTCGCCGGGGCCGCGTAGCGGCAGCCTCACGCCCACCGAGAACACCCCCCATGTGTACTCGTCCGGCCCGCACACTTCATCGCAGAACTGCGGATGCCCGGCCCGGAAGTACCCCGCTCCCTCGGCCGTCCAGACCAGCCCCGCACGCCCGTCGTCGGGTGCGATGACGTATCCGTCGCCCTCGACCCCGAAGCCGGTGATCATGCCGAGCCGCCACCCGTCGACCTCGGACTCCGCGACGACCGGAAACCCGTGGTACGCGGGCGCGTCCTCTGGCGGCGCCAGGAACGCAGGCAGCGCCGGATCGATCGTCACGGCATCCTCGTCGACCAGCACCTCTCGGACCACGGGCGGCACTTGCTCCTCCGACACGCCGTCGATCCTCGCACTGACCGACTTCATCGAGCGACGGCATCCTCATCTGGCCGCGATCCGCTCGGCACGCACCTTGGCCTCCGGAAGCCGCGGTGCGCTCGTTGCCGAACGCGCTGCGGGCGCAGGGCCGACAGCTTCGCGCTCGTGTCGACGATCGTGGGCCCGACCAGCTGTCAGCACGAGGCGTCGCGGCGGACGCCGGCGCGGTACCGGAACTCGAGCACGTCCATCGCATGGGGAAGCTTGATGGGCGGATCGGCTTCCCGCATCGCCAGGATGCCCAAGTATGTTGCCGCGGCGGATGGCGCCGTCGATCATCTCCTGAGCGTCGGCCGGCAACTGCCTTCAGGTCACGGCAGCGGCGCAGAGACCGCACAGCGTGTCGACACGGTCTGCGAGGCTCGTCGAGCAACGTACGTCGCAGCCGGGACACAACCAGTCCAGCAGGGTCATCAGTTTTTGGCTTCTCGTCCTCGACCGCCAACCGGCTGGCGCGTACTGCTGCCCTCTTGGCTGCTTGATCACGTTTCCGGTCATTCCGCGGGTCTCGCGGCAGATGACACGAAGATCGTCACACTGTGTGGCAGCGGCTCGGCGCGCTAATGCTCGCTCGTAGCCGATGTGCGGATGCGCAGGTCGGGCCTGAGGTCGGTCATGCCGGGCCGAGCGCGCGGAGGGAGGCGAGCCGGTCGGGCGGCAGGCAGTCGGTTAGGTTCCGCTCTAGGTCGACCAGTTCAAGGTCGACCGCGTACACCACGAAGTCGTCGGTGACTGGCAGCGTGGCCGACCAGTCGCGGAGGTTGAGCCGAGCGGCCGCCGAACACAACAGTCGACGCCCGATCTCGGATCCGGCGCCGGGGTCGGCCGCATCGAGCAGGGCGAGCTCCTGCCACACCAGCCGCACCGGTCCCGCCTCGGCAAGGTCGAGGTCGGTACCGGTCTCGAAGTCGGCCGGCGACCATGCGGCCTGCGGGTCGATCGCCGCCAGGGCGGCGCGCTCGTCCGCGGTGGACGCGTGGACCTCGACGGACAGCGCGCGCGATTGGTGATAGCTCAGCGCGACGCAGGCGGCGGGGCCGTTGACCGTCAGGCGCGCCACGGCGTCCGGGATGAACGCGACCAGGGCGTCCTCGATGGCCCGGCATGCCACGTCGAGGTCGAACCCGGCCGGCGGCCGCTCGTAGCGCACTTCGGACCAGTGGCCCATGACCTCGACGAGGCGGACCAGGCCGTCGTCGTCGTGTTCGGCCGTCAGCGTTGAACGTGGCCGGCCGTTGTGCTCGATCTCGACACGGCTGATCCGCCCATGGGTGTACCTGTACGACTCTCGCCCCGAGCCGCGCCGCGCGACGGTGTCAGCCGAGCGCATCAGCCCGCCCACGAAGCGGTACTCGTGTAGGTAGATGGGCCCGTCCGTGTCGAAATGCGCCACCTCCACCACGTCGCTGCCGTGGCGGACGAACGTCTCGTAGTACAGGCGGCCGTGCAGGAAGCCGGAGTACTCCTCGGTCACCACCGCGCGGCCCTCGGCGTCGAAACCGATCCGTAGGACATCCCGGTCCGCCGGCGGTCGCGTATCCAGCCTGCGGCCGGGCCTGAGCAGGTCCCGTTCGAAGTGCAACGGACGCAGATCCAGGCCCGGCCAGCTGTACCAGTCCCAGCGCTCGACGAGCGCGGTCGCCGCCCGCTTGCGGGCGCCGTATTCGCCAGCGAGCTGGGCAAACCGGGAAGCAAGATCGGACATGTCCTGGATCCTACGAGTCGCCTCGCCGGCCCGGCGCCGGCACATCCGGATCTGGCCGCGATCAGCGCGGCACCTCCCAGCGACGGACGACCGACTCCGCCGATGTGCGTGCAGTCGGTCGGCGCTGAGTCGCGAATCCGCGCCCCGGTTGTGGTTCGGGACCACTGTCCGGAGCCGGAGTGTTACGCCGTCCCTGAGGGCGCGCCGCAGGTCGGGCAACGACCCGAGTCGGTGTGGACCGGCCGGCCACCTGACGACAGCCGCCCCCGCGCCGCGATGGTCAGCGGCATCGAAACCTCGGCCGCGGCGGCGAAACGGCGTTCCACCCTTCGCTCCTACGCTCACCGGCGTCCCGCGACCCACAGATCGTCGCCGCCGAGGCAAGCGTGCCACCGTGCGCCGCCGCCTCCCGGGCCGCGATCGAGGTGCCACCCGACATCGACGGGCGCTGAGCGCCGCCTGCCGCTCGTGCCCCACTGCGCGGGACGTCAGTGCGGCGCCGGACGGTCCGCTGGAACCCTCGCGCCAGCTGACCACGGCGACGGCGAGTGGCGGCGGCCGGCCCGCTGGTCAGGCAACCAGGATATCGACAATTTCCGAAAGATGCAGAGCCGGTTTCGCGGTCTTCGACGGAAAACCGCTGTTCAGCGGCCTGCGGCGGCCTAACGAACATGTTCGTCGAAGCGCATCGATTGACACCCGTCGCGGCCGTGGCAACACTCCTCGCCAGGTTCGGACCGGAGACGCCGTCACGTCCGGCGCTCGAGACCGTACGAGAGGAAGCCTCATGAGTTCGAGAGTTAGGAGGGCCGGGCTCGCAGTCTTTGCCGCCGGCCTGGCCCTCACCGGAGCCGTGTACGGCGTGGCGAGGTCGACCGCGGCCAACGCCGCGGCGCAGCTGACCGCTCCCCAACTGGTCGCCGACATGGGCGCCGGGTGGAACCTCGGCAACCAGCTGGAGGCCAACGCCAATGGCATTCCCAGCGAGACGGCCTGGGGCAATCCGGTCATCACCCAGGCTCTCATCGACCGGGTGAAGGCATCGGGCTTCAAGACGATCCGCATCCCCGTGTCGTACCTGGGAAAGATCGGGGCCGCCCCGAACTACACCGTCGACTCGGCCTGGTTGAGCCGGATCCAGGAGGTCGTCAACTACGCCTACAACTCCGGCCTGTACGTGCTGATCAACATGCATGGCGACGGCTACAAGAGCGTGACCGGCTCCTGGCTGGTCTGCGACGCGTCGGACCAGACCACGATCAAGGCCAAGTACCAGAAGGTCTGGCAGCAGGTCGCGACGAAGTTCGCGAGCTACAACGACCACCTGATCTTCGAGTCGATGAACGAGGAGTTCGACGGGCAGTACGGCAACCCCACCCAGCCGTGCTACTCGAACATCGTCGCCTACAACCAGATCTTCGTCGACACCGTCCGGCGGACCGGCGGCACCAACGCCTCGCGCTGGCTGCTCATCCCGGGCTGGAACACCAACATCGAGTACACGACCGGCAACTACGGCTTCTCGCTGCCCACCGACACCTATCGGTCGTCCTCCATCCCGAGCGGCGAGCAGCGACTCATGATCTCCGTGCACTACTACGACCCGTGGGACTTCGCGGGTCAAGAGGACGGCAACATCACGCAGTGGGGTGCGGCCGCGACCAACCCGGCCAAGAAGTCGACCTGGGGTCAGGAAGACTACATGGACCAGATGCTGAAGAAGATATATGACACCTTCGTCACCAAGGGATATCCGTTCTTCGTCGGTGAGTACGGCTCGGTCGACAAGACGTCGGCCGACGCGGCGAACAACACCTACCGTGCGAACTTCGCCAAGGCAGTGGTCGCCACCGCGAAGAAGTACGGCGGGGCGAGCGCCTACTGGGACAACGGATACAACGGCCAGTACGGGCTCGGCCTGTTCAACCGCAGCTCCAACACGGTAACCCAGCAGGGCATCGTCAGCGCCATCATCAACGCCGCCGGCGGCACGTCTCCCACCACCCCGCCCATCTCGCCGTCGCCGTCCAAGACACCCGGATCGCCGTCGCCCTCGCCCTCGAAGAGCAGCCCGGGCGGTGCCGGCACCTGCCGGGTCGTGAACGCGGTCAGCGCGTGGAACACCGGCCTGACCAACAACATCACGATCGCCAACACGGGCAGCACCGCCATCAACGGCTGGAACCTGGTCTTCACTCTGCCCGCCGGGCAGACCATCACCGGCGGCTGGAGCGCGACCTATTCCCCGTCCAGCGGCACGGTGACCGCGACCAACGTCAGCTACAACGGCACGCTCGCCCCGGGCGCCTCCGCCACCATCGGCTACCAGGCCAACCACACCGGCAACGCCGGCGCCCCCACCGGCTTCAAGCTCAACGGCTCCACCTGCAGCTGAACCCCGGATCTCCGGCACGAAGCCGGAGTGGTTCTGCGCCCCGATCGGGCCGGACGGTGCACCATCCGGCCCGATCGGGCGGATCGCGCTCGCCGCGCCGATGACGGACGGCGGGTCCATTCAGTTCGAACCGGTCGCTAGGCCTTCATGAGGTGCAGCAGCCAGTCCGAGTCCGTTCTGATCAGCGCGTACGTTCGCGGGGCGCCCCGGCCGTGCAGTGTGAAGACGATGCGCTTGTCGTTGCGGTCCACCTCCTGCCACCAGCCGATGTCGGCAATCGACTTGTCGGCGTCGGTGTAGGTCAGGTGCTCGAGGTCATGGTCCGGCACCGCGACCGCCAGACGGTTGTGCCTCGGGTCGTCCGGCAGGCCGCGGGGAACCGCCCACGAGCGCAGGACCCCGTCCTCCTCCAAGCGCAGGTCGAAGTGGTGCCGCGGTTTGGCGTGCTCATGCAGCACGAACGTCGCCCGCCCCTGATCGTCCACGCCTCCCAGTCTGCCCTCTACGGGCGTTCGGAAATCCCTTGCGGGTGGTCGGCACCGAATGTCAGGGACGCCGACGGGGCGTTCCTCGGGTGGTGCGGCATGAGCCGGTTGAATCCGGTGTACCGCAGTGCATCGCTCGGCTACTGCTTCCACGATGCCGCGTGGGGCCACGGCAACGTAAGGGTCCGCCGATGTGGCTGTCGGCGGCCGTGACGTCACCGGGGCGCGGATGCAGGCGGGTGGCTGTCCGGCCGTACCGCACAAGCTCGGGAACTTCCGCGATCAGCTCAGGCGGCAACGGCGGTGTGATCACCGCGCAATCGTAGGGGCGACGCTGTAGCTGTTCTCGCGGGTTCCTGCGCACGAGACGACCTTCGCGCTGTCACCGCGGACCACGCCACGGCACTCGGCGACTCTCCACCCCACCCGCCGGGTGATCGACGGTGCACGCTCATAGCCGCTGGTCCGGCGCGGCGCCGGCACCGTGGTCGTCGCAGCGAGCGACGCGCCTCGGCGACGCTGCCGACGCTTCCTGCCGTGCAATGAGCAGCACCTGGCCACGCGAGCATCGACCGATCGCGCTTGCCCAAGGCGGTCCAACAGGCATGGCCAGGGATCATCGAAGGGTGGAAGGCATCTCGAACGCAGTGCAGCTGCAGATCTGTGAAGTTCGGGCCTGCGACCGAACCGAGGCAACCGCGACCGTGCGAAACCTCCGCGGTTGCGGAACGTGGTGGTGACTTGCTGCCGAACTGTTGGCGTACGGTGCGCCGGTGGGTTTCTTCGGGACGTTCGTGTTGGCGCGGTCCGGCTGTCTCCTCACCGATGAGGAGGCGACTCTCGGTTTCGGGTATCAGCATGAGCACCTGTACGAACTCGGCAAGGGCTGGCAGTTGCTGGAGACCCGGGGTGTGCTGGACCCGCAGGATTTCGCTGTCGCCAGCGAGCGGTTCGTCGCCGCCACCGGTGCTGGTGTGCTCGCCTTGTACGTGAACGACGGCGGCTGCATCGCTGGCGCAGCTGAACTCCCAGCTGAACTCCCAGCCGACATCCCGTCGCCATCGAACGACCGCAGCAATGTGCCGCCCGGCACAATTCGACCTTCAAGACCATCGAACACGGCGGTGTACGTGTGGATGCGGTGCCGGGACATTGTGGCGCCGTTCCTCTCAGTGGCTACCGTGGAGCACCGGCGGTAGGACGCGTCGCGGCCGACCGACAGAAGGGCACTTCCTTGGTGCCTTTCGACGAGACCGACGCTCGGGGGTGCAAGTGTCGCCGGTGGTGCTGGACGTCACCGAGGAGGACTGCGCGACGCGGCAGGCGTTGGAGCGCCTCGCGTCCGTGCTCAAGCCGCCGCAGCACGTCGAGTACGTCCTGACTGTGCTCGGCAAGACGCTGCGGGAGCCGCTGGCCGTGATCTGCGCCTGGGCCGTCGAGCACCGCAGCGACGACGCGCGGGGCTGACGGTGGAGCTCGATCTGGACGCGCCCGCCGCCGAGGTGCTGGCGGCCGACGTCGTCACGACGGCGAAGGCGGGACGGTGGGCGGTCATACGGTTGTTCGCGGCGGCCGCCGTGCAGTCGCTGTTCGACGACAGCACCGGCCCGGGCGGCCCCGGCACGCCGACCGTGTACGGGCACCTGGTCGTCACCCGGCGGGACACCGGTGAGGTCGTGCTCGCCGTGCCGCTGGAGCTCAAGCCCGACCTGGAACACGGGGACGCCGACTACCTCGGGTACGTGCGGCGCCAGCTCGACGAATTGACCGCCGGCGAGTTCCTAGAACGCTGGGGCGGCACCTGAGCAGCGGGCCAGCGCGGCCTCGGCCTGGGCGCCGAGCGCCGGGACGAGCGAGGCCGCCGACGGCAGGTCGGTGATGAGGTCGACGCCCTCGCCGGCCCAGAGCGGCAGCGGCGGGACGGCGCCGCGGGCCACGTCGTCCTGGTAGTCGCGCCGGGCCTGCTCGTCGGCGGCGAGCTCGTCCTCGCGGTCGCGCCAGCGGTCGATGTACGGGTGGCGCAGCGTACGGGCCGCGAACCGCGACGGCCAGCGCGAACCGCGGGCGATGTCCAGCACCCGGTTGCGTTCGGTGTCGTCGCCGCGGGCCGCCACCAGCGCCGACGCGGTGGCGGGGGCCACCAGCGCCTCGGTGGTCGCCTGGAACCTGGTGCCGATCGCCGCCCCGGCCGCGCCGAGGACCAGCGCCGCCGCCACACCACGGCCGTCGGCGATGCCGCCCGCGGCGAGGACCGGCACCTGCCCGGCGAGGTCGGCGACCGCCGGCACGAACGGCAGGGTCGAGCGTCCACGCAGCGCGCCGTGCCCGCCCGCCTCGGTGCCCTGCGCGACGACGACGTCGGCGCCGAGATCCAGCGCCTCGCGGGCCTCGGCGAGGTCGGTGACCTGGAGGATGAGCAGGGCGCCCGAGTCGCGGACGATGCGGGTGTACGGGCGCGCGTCGCCGAACGACAGCATGACGGCTCGCGGCCCGTACATGAGCGACCGCCGCACCGCGTCGACGGTCGTCATCCAGGTGAGGAAGCCGATCCCCCACGGCAGCCCGGTGGCCGCGACGACCGGCGCCTCGCGCGCCAGCCACGCCGGGTCGCCGTCGGCCGCGCCGAGCATCCCGAGCCCACCGCCCCGCGAGACGGCCGCCGCGAGCGCACCGCCGGCGGAGCCGCCCATGGGCGCCAGCATGATCGGGTGCCGTACCCCTGCCAGGCTCGTGAACCGCGTCGACAGCATCCCCGCACGGTACTGTCGCCGCGGAGCTCGGCAGCAACGGCCATTGGGATCCGCTCGGCTGACGTCTGTGGCAGCCTGTCTGGGTGCTGATCGTGATGTGCGGCCTGCAGGGGACCGGGAAGAGCACCATCGCCGGGCAGCTGGCGCGGGAGCTGCCGGCGCCGGTCCTGCCCGTCGACCCGGTCGAGGTCGCGCTGTGGGCCGCCGGCGTCGACCGGGACCAGCCGACGGGGCTCGCCGCGTTCGTCGTGGTCGGTGCCCTCGCCAGCGTGATGCTCAAGCTCGGCCAGACCGTGATCGTCGACGCCGTCAACGACGCTGAGGTCGCCCGCCGGCAGTGGCGCGACCTGTCCGCCCGGCACGAGGTGCCGCTGCGGTTCGTCGAGGTGATCTGCTCCGACGAGGCCCTGCACCGCCGCCGCCTCGCCGAGCGCGCCGACAACGCGATCGCCGGCGACGCCGAACCCACCTGGGAATCGGTCCTGGCCCGGCGGGACGGATTCGCCGGCTGGACCGACGACCGTCTCGTCCTCGACTCCGTCGACGACGTCCCGGCCAACGTCGCCCGCGCGCTCGCGTACGTGCGAACCTCTCGATGAGGAACACCGCCGTCAACCGCCTGGACCGGACCGGCGGCCGCAGCCCAGTGACGTGGTGAGGGGGTCGCCAGGGACCATCCGCGCAACTGGCCCAGATAAAGCACGGCTGAGCGAGTAGTGCGCGGCGAATCTGGGCAAGAAGGTACAGATAAGAAAATTTCAGTGCCGACCTCAGGAAGGCGGCCCGTCGTGATCGAGCAGCCACACTCGACCGCCGCGCAGCTGCTCGGGCTGCTCGTGCAGGCGCACGACCTGGACGACTTCCTCGACCGGCTGGTGCATGTCGCCGCCGCGGCGGTGATACCCGCGGTGGCGTGCGGGATGACGGTGCGGCGGGACGGGCGGCCGTTCTCGGTGGCGGTCAGTGACGCGCTGGCCGGTCAGGTCGACGAGATCCAGTACGGCGCCGACGAAGGTCCGTGTCTGGATGCCATGCGGGGCGCCGAGGTCGTTGTCGTCGAAGATCTCCGTCGGGAGCGGCGCTGGAGCGCGTACCGGCCGCACGCGGTCGCGCACGGTATCGCGAGCTCACTGTCGATGCCGCTGATCGTCGAGGGGCAGAGTCTCGGCGCGATGAACCTCTACGCGGCCGCCACACGGGTGTTCACCGCGCCGGTCCGCAAGCAGGCGGAAGGGATCGCGGCGCAGTGCACCGACGCACTCACGCTCACCGTCCGCCAGTTTCGCCAGTCCCAGCTGCTGGATCAGCTCGCCGAGGCCATGGTCTCCAGCAGCGTCATCGACCAGGCCATCGGCATCCTGATGGCGCAGCAGCGCTGCACCGCCGCCACCGCCTTCGACCTGCTGCGCCGGGCGTCGCAGAGCCGCAACCGCAAGCTCCGCGACGTTGCCGGCGACATCGTCACCAGGGTCAGCGGCGCACCGCCCGAGCCCCGGACCGACTTCAGGAACTGACGGATCGGGTCACCCGGGAGTGCTCACGCGCAGCCGCCCGCAGGTCGTCGACGATGGCGGCGAGCGCGGCGGCCAGGGACGGGCCCGCGGCGGTCAGGAGCTCCAGACCGATCTTGTACGCCTGACCGGCGTCGCCGAGACGGTCGACCATCGCGGCGGCGTCCTGGGCGTTGTCGTGGTCGAGCGCGACGATGACGCGACGGGACAGATCCATGGCGAGCATCCTGGCATGATCGGCGGCATGACCGATCGTTTCGTGCGGCACCTGCCCGTCGGTGAGCCGTCGACGCCGTTCGACGGCAGTGGGATTCCCGGGTGGGACACGTTCCCGTTCGACGGCGAGCTGCGGGTGCGCTCGCTCGATCCGCCGGTGCTGCCGGAGCCGCCGCGCAACGGCGAGGACGGGCCCGAGTCGTGCATGATCTGTAAGGACGAGACCGCGAGGACGGTCTGGGCGGACGAGCACTGGATGCTCCGGCACGCCGGCGGGCCGAGCGCGGTGCCGGTCGTGGTGCTGCTGTGCCCGATCGGCCACTATGACCTGGGCACCCTGCCGCCGGAGCGGGCCGCCGAGCTCGGGCCGATGCTGCAGCGGGTCGAGCGGGCCATCATGTCCGTGGGCGGGATCGCGAGGGTGCACGCGTCGAAGATCGGCGACGGCGCGGCGCACCTGCATCTGTGGTTCATGGGCCGGCCGGCCGGCTTCGAGCAGCTGCGCGGCAGCTGCCTGGTCCTGTGGGACGACGTGCTGCCCAAGCAGGACGAGACCCAGTGGCGGGCGGTCCTCACCGAGGTGGCCGAGGCGCTCGCTGCCGACGGCGGCACGGTGTACTGACAGCGAGGTCAGAGCTTCTCGACGACCCGGAAGCGTTGCAGGACGGCGGGCGTGTCGTCGTCGACGGTGAACCCCGGGTCGCCGAGCCAGCCGCGGTAGTCGGCCCCGTGCCAGAACTCCTCGTGCCCCGCCCGCCAGGCGGCGACGGTGGCGTGGCCCTCGCCCTCGTCGCGGGCGTGCCGGGCGTCGACGTCGCCGAGGCGGCGGACCTCGACGCCGGTCAGCTCGATCACCGCGACAGGACGCTCGGCGGAGTCGACCACGGCCGACCGGTCGCCGGCGGCGGGCAGCGGCTCACCGTCGATCTCCCAGTCCTGGAGCAGCCCGGTCGTGGTCGTCTTCGTGCCGTTCAGGACCGCGGCGACGAGCGCGTCGCGCAGCGGGCCGGGGAACCCGAACTGAAACGTGGGGAGCTCGGTCACCCGGCCAACACTACGGCTACTGTCGGGCGCGTGAGTGGTCGCTCGTACATGGTGGCAACGCGGATGCCGATGTCCAGGGCCGGGTTCGACGGCTGGCTGGCGGCGCCGCTGCCCGGGCTCGACGTGATCGCCAATCCGGCGGCGATGTGGGCCGGCTGGGCGATCGACGGCGCCGGCACCGACTGGGACCTCACGGAGCTCGCCGGCTACCCCGCCGCGGTGGCCGGGATCCGCGCCGCCCGGGCCAGGACCCCGCTGGAGCTGCTCGCGGCCCGCGCGGCCGACGGATTCACCCTCGCCCGGCACCGCGACGACGCGCTGGAGATCTACCTATACGACTACCGCGGTGACGTCTACAGCACGCAGACCGACCTGCTCATGCTCGCGGGCGCCGGACGGTTCGCCGACGCGGGCGCCCCGGTCCTGCACTGGGGTGGCGACGTCTACCCGGACCTGCCGCTCGGCGGCGACCAGCCGCTCGCCGTGCTGCTGGTCGACCGGGACGGCGCCAGGTTCACCGACCGTCACCCGGTCGGCGCGCTGATCGAGTCGCTGCGCCCGGTCGAGGCCGCGTTCCTCGCCGCCGCGCCGGTCGACGGGGAAGACGCCGGCTGGGACCCCACCGACGTCCTGGACCCGGCCATCCGCAACCACGTGGCGTAGCCGTCACGCACGGTAAGGACCGTGTGTCAGGTGCGGCGGATCGCGAGGACGGCGACGTCGTCGGTCGGGGCGGCGTTGTCCAGGAGGGTCATCGCCGCGTTGCAGGTGGCGTCGGCGGTGGTCACGGCGGCGAGCACGCCGACCATTCGCTGCAGGCCCGGGGTGATCCCGCGGGCACGGCGCTCGACGAGGCCGTCGGTGTACAGGAACAGGCCCTGGCCCGGCTCCAGCGGCAGCCGCGTGTTGCGCCGGGCGGCGTCGCGGTACACGCCCAGGGGCAGGTCCGGGGGGATGCTGAGCATGCGGCTCGGCTGGTCGTCATCCCCTCCGGCCAACAGGACCGGTGGCAGGTGGCCGGCGTTGGACAAGGTCACGGTGCTGAGGTCCGGATCCAGGACGGCGTAGACGGCGGTGGCCATGGCGTCGGGCTCGAAGCGCTGCACCTTGCGGTCCAGGCGGGTGAGGACGTCCGCCGGGTCGTCGGTCTCCATCGCGTACGCGCGCAGCGCGCTGCGGATCCGGCCCATCACCACCGCCGCGTGCAGGCCGCTGCCGGCGACGTCGCCGATGACGATGCCGACGTGCCCTGACGGGAGGTCGAAGACGTCGTACCAGTCACCGCCGACGCCGACCTGGGCACCGGGGACATACCGGACGGCGACGTCCAGGCCGGGGACCGCCGTCGGGCGGGCCGGGAGCAGGCTGCGCTGCAGGGCGACGGCAGCCGCCCGGTCCAGGTGCGACCGGCGCGCCTCGGTGGCGAGGCCGGCCCGGTCGGCGACGAGCTGGAGCAGCTCGATGTCGTCGGCATTGAACGAGCGCTGCTGCAGGGTGCCGACGTGCAGCACGCCGATGACCCGGCCGCTGCTGAGCATCGGCACGCCGAGGACGGACGTGGTCCGCGCTGGTAACAGCACCGTGTCGAAGTCGGTGCCGCCGCTGCCGGCCCGGTCGAAGCGCTCGACGGCGACGGCGGCACCGCGGACGGCGACGCCGCCGGCGAAGCCGTGGCCGATGGGCACCCGCACCTCGTGCCGGGGCTCCCGGTCGAGACCGGCGGTCGCCATGGCGACCAGCTCGGTGCCGTCGTGGTCGAGCAGCAGCAGGGCCGCACTGTCGGCGCGCAGGATGTCCAGGGTCCGCTCCAGCAGCTCGTGCAGCAGGTCCTCGAGGCCGAGCTGTGACAGGGCGGCGTCGGTCACCGCCTGCAGCCGGCGCAGCTTCTCCTCGCTGACCGCCAACGCCTTCCCGCCGCGCCTCGGCACCCGTGCCCCTGCCTCTCGCCCCTCCGCCCGCTCGAACCCGCCCAGTGTCGCATCAGCACTGCGCCGCACCCACTCCGACACCAAGGTGCGACCAGACGATGAACGCCGCGACCGGAGGGTCAACCGGACAGGTGCGCCAGGACGCCGGTCATCTCGAGCACGTCGCGCACGACGCCGGCCGCGTTGGCGACCCGGAGCTGCCGGCCCTGCTCCCCGGCGTGCCGGCGGGCCTTGAGGAGCGTGTTGATGCCGGCCGAGTCGATGAAGGTCACCTCCGCCAGGTCCACCACGACCGTGGTGGCGCCGCTGTCTACGGCGGCGAGCACCTCACGGTCCAGCTCACCGGCGGTGGAGAGGTCCACGTCCCCGGCGATGCTGACCGTGCAGGTGTCGTCGTCGCGGGTGGTCGACATCGACAGCGTCATGGCCCCTCCCGGCGCGAAACGACAAGCACCTGCTGACCCTATATGGTGGCTGCGACGGGGGCGCGACGGCGCCGCAGCAGTACACGACCTGTGGACACGACATGCGGGACGACCCTGACACATCACCGATGCTGGTGGCCCTGCCGCCGGTGACGGTGGCCGGCGTCGGCGACGTCCGGGAGCGGGTGGCGGACGCCGCCCGCGAGGCCGGCCTGTCACCCGAACGGGTGAACGGATTCATCATCGCCGTCAACGAGATCGTCATCAACGCGGTGGAGCACGGCGGTGGCACGGCCGCGGTCACCCTGATCTCACAGGCGGGCAGGCTCGTCGTCGAGATCACCGACACCGGCACCACGCCGTGGCGGTTCCTCGTCCCAGCGCAGGCTCCCCCGCCCGAGCAGATCCACGGGCGGGGCCTGTGGCTGGCCGACAAGCTCGCCGATGACCTCACGGTCGACACCACCGCCGGGCGGCGCCTGGTCCGCCTGACCGTCAACGCCCGCGCCACGTAGGCCGGCGCCGCCACCGGTCTCGCGTGGATGCCGACCGCCCGGGTGGCCGCAAGACGTGCCGGCCGGCGCCGTCGGGCTCCTCGGCATGCGGTAACCGCAGCGGCGAGGAGCCCAGCGAACGCCGGCGTCCGGGCCCGGTCAGGGGCGTCGAACCCTGCCGGTGGAGCATCGCCCGGGCAACCTGATGCCCGGTCCGGTCAGGGTTGCGGCTTGTAGGTCGCCGCGGAGAAGTCCGCGGGCAGCCCGCCGCCGGTCATGTCCTGCACCCACAGTCCGAAGAACGCGCCGGTGAAGCCCCACGCGCGGGGCACCCCGTTGTCGGACTCCTGGGCGTACTCGTCGGAGAGGATGCTCGCGTCGAACGGGCCCCACTCCACGTCGCCGTACGACGCGCGCAGCACCCCGCCGTCGAGGTCCAGCCGGAGCCGGACCGGCCCGTCGACCGGCACCGCGGGACCGTGCGCGGTGACCCGCCCCCGGTCGCTGGAGAGCACGTCGACGAACGGGCCGCCGGTCTCGTCGTAGCCGACCCGCAGCAGGAACCAGTTACGGCTGTTGTAGTACGCGGTGATGCCGGCCAGCTGCTGGAAGTGCACCGGCGCGAACTCGACCGTCGCCTCGAACGTCGCCCGCGCGTGCTGGACCCGGCGCCCGACGAGGCTCTCGCCGGACTGCGCACCCGGCGAGCGGCCACCGTGGATGCGCACGTGCCCGGGGCGGGCGTGGGTGGACACCCAGTTGCTGGTGGCGGGCCGGCGCAGGGTGCTCCACTGCGGGCCGAGCAGCGCGCCGGTGAAGTCGTCGGTCTCCGGCTCGTCCGGCCACGGGTGCGCCGGCAGGGCCGGGCCGTCGACGACGTCGTGCGGGACGCCGCCGTCGATGCGCGGCCAGCCGTCGTCGGTCCAGGTGACCCGCTGGATCGCGGTCTCCCGGCCGAGGACGCACCGCCCGCGCGGGCTGAGCGGGCGGCCGGTGAGGTGGGCGAAGAACCACTCGCCGTCGGGGGTCTCGACGAGGCTGCCGTGGCCGGCCTTCTGCAGCATCAGGTCGGGACGGTGCACGGCGGTGATGAGCGGCCCGGCGGGGTCGGACTCGTAGGGGCCGAGCACGTCCCGGGAGCGGGCGACCGTCGCCTGGTGGAACCATTCGGTGCCGCCCTCGGCGGTGACGAGGTAGTACCAGCCGTCCCGCCGGTACAGGTGCGGCCCCTCGGTCATGCCGGCCGCGGTGCCGGTGTAGACGTCGACCGGGTCGCCGACGAGCTGGCGGAGGTCGCGGTCGTACCGCTGGGCGATGATGCCGTTGGCCCAGGCGTGCCCGGGCCGCCAGTCGGTGCGGTTGGACAGCAGCCAGCTCTGCCCGGTGGCGTCGTCGTGGAACATCGACGGGTCGAAGCCCTGCGCGTGCAGCGGGACGGGCGCCGACCACGGGCCTTCGATCGACGGCGCGGTCACCAGGTAGTTCGGGGTGTCCCAGAAGCCGGAGTAGGACTTCACGTCGGTGAACACGAGGTGGAACAGACCATCCACATAGGACAGGCAGGGCGCCCAGACGCCGCCGGAGTCGGGGTTGCCGGTCATGTCGAGCAGCCGGACGCTGTCCAGCGCGCCACCGAGCGGCCGCCAGTGCACGAGGTCCTTGGAGTGGTGCAGGCGCACGCCCGGATACCACTCGAAGGTCGACGTGGCGAGGTAGTAGTCGTCGCCGACCCGCAGGATCGACGGGTCTGGGTGGAATCCGGGCAGGACCGGGTTTCGGATGGAGCCGGCAGTCATTGGTCGTCCCTCGTGAGTGTGTTACTTGCCGAAGCCCGCGGCGAGTCCGCTGAGCAGATGACGGCGGCCGAACAGGTACAGCGCCAGGACCGGCAGCGCGGACAGCACGACCGCGGCCATCAGGCCCGGCACGTTCGTCCCGAACTGGCTCTGGAAGTTCCACAGGCCCAGCGTCAGCACCCGCTGCTCGTCGCTCTGCGTCAGCACCAGCGGGAACAGGAACCCGTTCCATGCGCCGAGGCCGACGAAGATGCCGACGCTGACCAGCCCCGGCCGGGACAGCGGCAGCACCAGCCGGCCGAAGACCCGCGCCGCGGTGGCGCCGTCGACGGTCATCGCCTCGTAGAGCTCGTTCGGGATGTCGCGCAGCGTGCTGGTGAGCACGACGATCGCGATCGGCAGCGAGAACGCCGCGGTCGGCAGGACGATCGCCAGCAGGGTGTCGTACATCTGCAGGCGGGTGATGATCAGGTAGATCGGCACGATGACCGCCTGTGCCGGCACGGCGAGGCCGAGCAGGAACACGTTGAACATGGAGCGGACCGTGCGGTTCGGGTTGCGCACGATCGCGTACGCGGCCGGCAGCGCCACCGCGAGCACCAGCGCCACGGTGCCGAACGCGACGATGAGACTGTTGGTGAGGTAGCTGGTGAACCCGAGGTCCCACAGCGACGTGAAGTTGTCCAGCGTCGGCTTCGTCGGCAGGTCCAGCGGGCCCTGCCCGATGTACTGGTCCGGCGTGCGGAACCCGGTGATGACCACGAAGTACACGGGCACCGCCACGATCAGCAGCCACACCGTGGCCGCGATCCCGGCCAGGAAGTTCGGCCGGCCGCGCCGGCGGGCGCCGGGCGGTGGCGGCGGCACGGACCGGGTGCGGTGCACCGGCCGTCGGGCGAGGTCGAGGCTCATCAGGCACCTTCCCGGTCGCTGGCCATCCGGTGGTAGCCGGTGAGCCTGACGACGACGATCGACAGGGCGGTGCCGAGCGTGACGAGGACGACGGCCAGGACGCTGGCGTAGCCCATGTCGAAGCCGACGAAGCCCTTGATGTACATGTGCAGCGGCAGGACCCGGGTCGAGGTGCCGGGGCCGCCGTTCGTCATCAGCAGGATCATCTCGAAGTAGGTGAGCGAGCCGACGAGGATGAGCACCGATGAGGCGACGATGGTGTTGCGCAACTGCGGCAGCGTGATGGAGAAGAACTGCCGCACCCCCGTCGCGCCGTCCAGCGCCGCCGCCTCATAGAGCGACGCCGGGATCTGCCGGGTCGCCGACTGGTACAGCAGGGTGTGGAACGGCACGAACTGCCAGGCGATGACGAACGCGATGACGTACAGCGCCTTGTCGGGGTCGCCCAGGAAGTTGCCGTCCGGCGCGCCGAAGTACTTGCCGTAGTCGGCGGCGAGGCCGAAGTTCGGGTCGAGCAGCGACACGAAGGTCACCGAGATCGCGGCGGTGGACAGCAGCAGCGGCAGGAAGAACAGCGTCGACAGCACCGCCCGGCTGCGCTGCGACCCGGCCGCCCAGACGCCGATGAGCAGCGCGAGGGGCGTCTGGCCGAGCCACGAGACGACGGTCAGGATGAGGGTCTTGCCGACGCCGTTGAACAGTTCGGCGTCGTCGGCCAACGCCGTCCAGTTCGACAGGCCGGTCCAGACCGGGTCGCCGAGCCCGTTCCACTTCGTGAAGCTGAGGTAGACGACCGCGACGACCGGCAGGATGCCGAACGCGGCGAAGAACAGGACCGCCGGCGCGGCCCAGATGACTCCGGGCCGCGCCGCCGCCTTCGACGTCGTCATTTCGCCTTGGCCATGTTGGCGACGAAGGCGTCGGGCGTGACCTGCCCGAGGAACAGCTTCTGCAGGTTGGTGAGCAGCTCGGTGCTGACCGACGGGCTGAGCGCCTGGTCCCAGGACTGGGTGAAGCTCGGGGCGTTGGCGACCAGGTCGTAGGTGAAGCCGGTGAAGTCGGCGTTGGGCTTGGACTTCAGGGTGGTCTCCACGCCCTTCACGGCGGGCACCTGACCGGCGTCGATGAGGCCGTTGATGTACTGGTCGGACGTCAGCGACTTGGCCAGGAAGTCGATGGAGGCGTCCTTGCTCTTCGACGCGGCGTTGACCGAGTAGTAGTTGCTCGGGTTGCCCACGACCGACTTCGGGTCGCCGGCGCCGCCCTCGTACGCGGGGAACGCGGTGAAGCCGAGCTTGCCGTTCTTGATGAAGTCCGGGTTCGCGTCCTTCTGCACCGAGAAGTCCCAGGTGCCCATCAGGTGCATGGCGGCCTTGCCGGTCGCGAAGAGCTTCGAGGCGCCCTGGTTGTCGTAGTTGACGCTGGCGAAGTTGGTGCCGAAGGCGCCGCGCTTGACGAGCGTCTGGATCTCACCGAGGGCCTTGACGACGGCCGGGTCCTGCCAGGCGCCTTCCTTGCCGGCGGCGATGTTGGCGAACTTGTCGGCGCCACCGATGCGGTCGAGCAGGTACTCCAGCCACATCAGCTCGGTCCAGCCCTGCGAGCCGGCGAGGGCGATCGGGGTGATGCCCTTGGCCTTGAACGTGTCGACGAGCGAGAGCAGGTCGGCGTAGGTCTTCGGCGGCTGCACGCCGGCGGCGGCGAAGACGTCCTTGTTGATGAACAGCACGACCGGGAGCACGCCGAGCATCGGCAGGCCGTACTGCTTGCCGTCGACCTTGCCGACGTCCAGCACGCTCGGCAGGAACTTGGCCTTCAGGTCGGGGTTCTTGGCGAGGGCGTCGTCGAGCGGCGCGACCTGGCCGGCCTTGACGAACTCGGCGAGGTTGCCGCCGCCCCAGTTGAAGAAGACGTCCGGCGCGGCGGGCGAGCCCATCGCGACCTGCAGCTTCTGCTTGTAGGCGTCGTTGACGTAGGTGACCAGCTCGATCTTGGTGCCGTTCGCCTTGTTGTACGCGTCGATGCTGCTGGTGGCGATCGGGTTGACCGCGGCGTCCTGCAGGGCCCAGACCTGGACCTTGCTCGGCTCGCCGGCCTTCGAGGTGCCGGGGCCGGAGCTGCCGCACGCGGTCAGGGCAACCGCGGTGGTGGCGGCGAGTATCCCGGTCATGACCCGGCGAAGCTGCATTGAACGGCGCATGCGCCGAACCGTCCTTCCATCGAAACAATCCGCACATCCCCGAAGTTTCTACGATATTTCGGGAAATGTTTCGGAATGGGGGTGTGGGGTGTACGGTGCCGATCACAAGCCACGCCCCGATGGTTCGACAATCGTTTTCGAAACCCAGGTGAGCCATGACGATGAAGACCGGCCCCACGATGGCGGAGATCGCGCAGGAAGCGGGCGTCGCGATCTCGACCGTGTCGAAGGTGCTCAACGGTCACACCGACGTTGCCGCGAAGACCCGCGAAACCATCGAGCGGCTCATGTCCGAGCGCGGCTACCAGCGGCCGCGAGCGGCGAAGAACGGCCGCCGCCGGCGCAACGACCTCGTCGACCTCGTCATCAACGAGCTCGACAGCGTGTGGGGGCTTTCGATCCTCACCGGCGTCGAGGAGGTCGTCGAGGAGGCGGGGCTTGCCCTGGTCGTGTCGGCCGTGCACAATCGGCAGTCGCTGACCCGCCGCTGGGTCGAGTCGCTGCTGGCACGTGGCTCCGAGGGCGCGATCCTCGTGCTTTCCGAGCTCGCCGAGCGCCAGCACGAGGACCTGACCCGCCGCAACCTGCCGTTCGTCATCGTCGACGCGGTCAACCAGCCGCCGCCCGGCACGCCCGCGATCGGCGCCACCAACTTCGCCGGAGGTTACAGCGCCGCAGAGCACCTCGCCGCGCTCGGACACCGGCGGATCGCCGCGATCGGCGGCCACGAACAGTTCCAGTGCACCCGCGCCCGCATCGCCGGCTTCCGCGCGGCCCTGGAGTCGGCGGGCCTGCCGGTCGACCGGCGGCTCATCCGCTACGGCAACTTCCACCACGACGGCGGCCTGCACGCCGCGCAGGCGCTGCTGGAGCTGCCTGACCCGCCGACGGCCATCTTCGCCGGCAGCGACCAGCAGGCCACCGGCGTCTACGAGGCGGTGCGCCGCGCCGGGCTCACCATCCCCGGCGACATCAGCGTCGTCGGCTTCGACGACCTGAACTTCGCGCAGTGGACCGCCCCGCCGCTCACCACCATCCGCCAGCCGCTGCACGAGATGGGCGTCGTCGCCGCCCGCACCCTGCTGCGCATCGTCAACGGCGAGCGCCTCGAGTCCACCCGCATCGAGCTCGCCACGGACCTGGTCGTCCGGGAGAGCACGGCACCCCCGCGGGCCGCCTAGCCGGCCGGCGGACGCCGCTGACGTGGCCGACCCAGACGCCGGCGACGATGTCGGTGGTCAGGACGACGTCGCGCTGCTCCGAGTGGCGCGAGGCCGGCAGGCGGTCCAGGAAGCACGCGGCACCGAGCACCGCCACCATGACCCACGCCGCCGTCCGCAACCCCCGCCGCACGCGACGAACATAGGCGCCCGTCGTCGCGCCCCGCCATGCCCTTTACACGATCCTCACAGGCCCCGCGCCTGATCCTCACGTTCAGCGGGATCGGTCATGGGCCGGACCGGATGACCGGCCCATGACCGACGTCAATACCACGGGTCAGCGCACCGACCACTGCTGGTTCGGCAGGCCGAGGCAGTCCCAGATGATCATTGGGGTGCCGTTGGCGGTGCCGCGGCCAGACGCGTCCAGGCAGCGGCCCGACGGCGGGTTGAAGATGGAGCCGTCGGAGCGGATCACCCAGTGCTGGGCGGTGTTGCCGTAGCAGGTCCACAGCTGGACCTTCGAGCCGTTGGCGGTGGCCGCCCTGTCGATGTCCAGGCACTTGCCGGACTGCGGGTTCACCAGGGCGAGCTCGACCTGGCGCCACTGCTGGGCGCCGTTGTTGAGGCAGTCCCACAGCTGCACGACCGTGCCGTCGGCGGTTCTGCCGCCGGAGACGTCGAGACACCTGTTGGAGCCGACGCCGACGATCGTGCGGATCGGCGACTGGCCGCCGCGGATCAGGAACAGGTTGTCGGCGACGTTGAAGTTGTTCGCCAGGTAGGAGCCGGGTGCCGGGGCGGTCGAGTAGTAGTCGTTGTGGCCGCAGTCGAGCCGGTTCTCGTGGTTGCGGTCGGTGCAGATGTACCGCATCGGCGGGTGGTTCGGCTCGTCGGAGTAGCACATGACGTCGTACTCGTCGGTGCAGTGCGCGCCGCCGGACGCGTTCGGCGCGTTGTTGTTGACCGCGCCGAGGTTGTGGCCGAGCTCGTGGGAGGCGACGGCGGCGTTCCAGCAGCCGTTGTCGGACCGGCCGAACTCGGGGCCGAAGTTGGAGCGGTTGTCGTCGCTCTTGCGGGTGTCGCCGGCGAAGCCGCCGATGCCGCAGTACACGTTGGCGTCGGTGAGCATCATGTACTTGCGGTCGGTGCGGTTGTAGCCCAGCGCCTTGACGGCGTTGACGCTCGCGCCGAAATCGCCGAGGGTGGAGTCCGCGACCCGCACGTTGCGCACGACCGGACGGCACTGCCCGTTGACCGACTCGGTGACGAAGCGGACGTGCCGCTCGCCGCCGGTCTCCTTGGCGCTCTCGTTGTAGATGACGTCGACGCCCTCGCCGATCTGGCGGAACGTCTCCAGGAACTGGCCGTACCGGTCGGTGTTGCCGTGCACGTACAGGATCTCCACGCGGCGGCCGGAGACGCCGTCGCCCTCGCAGACGGGCAGCGCGGCGACGGCGGCGGCAACCGTGGCGGGAGCGGCGGCGACCGGCGACTTCACGCTGAGTCCGTTGGGCGGCGCGTCGGGGCCGTGGGTGCACATGACCGGGTTGACGGCGGTGACCCGCAGCCCGCCGACGCAGGCGCCGGCCTTGTCGGCGACCAGGCCGCGGTGCACGAGCCCGCGCGAGGCGTCATCCGACGGCTGCGCGACCGGACGGGCGCCGGCACCGAACACCGACGGCTCTGACAGCGCTACGGGAACGTGCGCGGACGCCGCGCTGATCTGGCCGGTGAGAGCCATGAGCAGCGCGACGCCCGCGATGAGGAACGGCCGCCGTTGGCGGACGGTTGCCTTCATCGAGCCTCCTTGGGGGTCTTGGGGCCCTCAAGGTAGGTATGAACGGTGCAGGACACCGAGCAGTTTCGATGTTTTTCGGTTGTTTACATGGGCCTTCCACACGCAGGGACCGGCGGCGGTGGGCACCCCTGCTCACCGCCGCCGGGTTTGGGCGTGGCAGCCGACGCCGACGGCCACCACGGGTCCTGCAGCTGGTCCGCTACTGGAAGCGGAACCAGTCGATGTCCATCACGTCGGCGCTGTCGCTGCACCGGATCACCGCGGTGATGGAGGTGGTGCCGGCCGGCAGGTTGCTGACGTTGAAGGCGATCTCCTTGTACGTCGTCCAGCTGCCGGTGCCGAGGATGCCGGGTGCGGCGATGACCGGGCCGGTCGCCGAGCCCGCGTGGAACTCCAGGGTGAACGCCTGGCTCGTCGGACGGGCCGAGGAGTAGCGGAACACGACCTGGTTGGGGTTGCGGCCGCCGAAGTCGACGCCGTCGAGCTTGATCCAGTCACCGTTGTTGGTGTAGCCGACCTCCTGGCCGCCGCTGGCGCCGGACGTGGTCACCTTCTGGATGCCGCTCTGGCTGTTGTACGACTCGGCCTCGATCGTGGCGAACGCGTTGCGGTTGCCCGGGTTGCCGGTCGGCCCGCTGGAGGTCGGCGGGTTGCTGGTCGGCGGCTGGGTGGTCGGGCCGGTGCCGCCGCCCCAGTTGGCGCCGCGGCCGGTCAGGGTGCCGTTGACGAACAGCGAGTTCTGCAGCTCCCGCTTGAAGTTCGACTTGATGTTGGCGTTGTCCTGGATGCGGCTGTTGCCCCAGTACCCGTCGGAGCAGCCCGGCTGGCCCGAGGAGGCACCCGGCGGGCAGGCGAACTGGGCGATGGCCTCCCAGTTGCTGTTGATGTACGCGGCGCCGCGCAGCACGTCAGCGTTGCTGTTGATGTAGTTGAAGTACTCGTTGTACCAGGTGCCGATCTTCGTCCAGTCACCGTTGAGCGAGACCCGGTTGTTGACGTTGGTGCAGCTGGCGTCCAGGTTGGCGGTGCGGTACGCCTGCGGGGTCGACTCGGAGATCATCGCTGGCTTGTTGTGGCTGCGGGCGAAGTTGAGCACCCGGTCGTAGAGGACCTTCGGGCTGCTCGTCGGGTTGTCGCAGGCCCACTGGTACTGGCGGTAGTTCGCGTCCCAGTAGAAGGTGCTCAGCGCGACCCAGTCCACGACGTCGTCGCCGGGGTACCAGTCGGACAGGTGGCTCGGGTTGCTGAAGTCGAACTTGTACTGCGCGTCGCCGTCCTTGGCGTAGCTGGCGCTCTGCCACACCGTGGCCACGTTGGTGGCGCCGAGGGCGTCGATGCGCTGCTTCACCACGCGGAACGCGGCCTTGTAGAAGTCGTAGTTGTAGCAGTTCCACGGGCCGTCGAACTCGTAACCGACCCGCAGGTAGACCGACCGGTTCGTGTTGCGCAGGTAGACGATCAGGTTGTCGAGGTTCTGCCGGTACTGCTGGCCGAGGGCGCCGGCGATGTCCGCGTCCTGCCGGCCGATGATCGCCCGCAACGGCTGGTTGGCGCAGCCGGGGTTGTCCGCGAGGTACAGACCGACCGCGAGCGCGGCGCCGGGGTACTCGGCGAGGGTCTGGTTGAAGTTGAAGATGTTGCCGTTCAGGTTGCAGGTGGCGGTCAGGCCGTTGCACGCGTTCGGGGAGATGTTGGTGTACAGCGTGACGCCGCCCGGACGGGGGAAGGACGCGTCGACGTCGAGCACCTGCTGCTTGTACGCGGTCAGGTCGGGGGTGGTCTGACCGGCGAGGAACATGACCTTGCCGTTGGGCGGCAGGTTACGGCCGGCCACGGCGCTGGCGGACTGGGTGGTCACGGCGGTGATGAGGGGCACGGCGACGACGGTCGCCGCGAAGATGCCCAGGCCGATCTTGAATCTTCGGGACATGTGGCGGATTTCCCTTTCGTACTGTTCTCGGGGGTGTCGTACTACTGACACAGGTGTCAGGCCAGGCGCCAGTTCTGGTTGGACTGACCGGCGCCGCAGGTCCACAGCTGCAGGCGGGTGCCGTTGGCGGTCCCCCACGCGGTGGCGTCGATGCACTTGCCGGAGGCGGGGTTGGTGATCGTGCCGTTGCCGTTGACCACCCACTGCTGGGCGCTGTTGTTCAGGCAGGTCCACAGCTGCAGGACGGTGCCGTCGGCGGTGCCGGCGCCGGCTGCGTCGAGGCACTTGCCCGACTGCGGGTTGACGAACGTGTTGCCGCTGCGGCGCCACTGCTGCGCGCCGTTGCCGAGGCAGTCCCACAGCTGGACGGCGGCGCCGTCGGTGGTCCGGCCGCCGCTGACGTCGATGCAGCGGTTGGAGCCCTGCCCGATGATCCGGTTGACGGTGCCGGTGCTGCCGCCGGAGCAGGTGGTGACGAAGCCGCGGTCGGTGAGGCCCTGGCAGAAGGAGGCCTTCGCCGCGCCGTACCGTGACAGCCGGCCGTCGACGAACCAGGTGGAGTTGACGGGGAAGTCGAAACTTCCGTCCTGGATGCCGTCCCAGCCGTAGCGGAAGTCCAGGTCGATGTAGACGGCGGCCTTGATGACGTCACGCAGGTCGTAGCTGCCGGACAGGTTCGGGATCGGGCCGCTGTAGTTCATCAGGCCGAACAGCCGCTTGACCCACATGTCGCCGCGGGTCTCCTCCATGCCGGCGGTGTCGCCGCCGTTGTCGGTGAAGTTCATCATCCCGGACTCCGACACGATCATCGGCTTGCCGTGGTCCTTGCTGAACTTCATCATCTTGAGCACGTTGCCGTCGTAGTCCCAGTTCTTCCACACCGCGGCCTGGTTACCGCCTGCGTCGGTGCCGATGTAGGCGTTGCGGCACTGCAGGGCACCGGTGTCGTAGTTCTGGGGCGGGGTGCCGTTGTACAGGTATCCGTTGTCGTAGATCGGCATGCACAGCTCGTGGGCGAACACGGACACGCCGACCCAGTCGGTGACGGCGTCACCGGGGTACATCTGCTCGTACTCGCCGCGCACCGGGTGGAACACGTAGGTGACGTTGTCCTGCCGCTTCTGGCCCTCGATCAGCGAGCGGATCCGGGCGAACGCGTTCTTGTACGAGGAGCACGAGGCGTCGGTGCAGTGGTAGAAGCTGGACACCTCGTAGTCCAGGCGCAGGAAGAACTTCGCGTTCGGGTACTGGTTGATGAACGCGATGAGCTGGTTGAACTGCGCGGCGTAACCGCCGGCGGCGAGCTCCGCGGTGACCGCCCGGGACCGGGCCGCCTTGGTGTTCTCGTCGCCGCCGTTGAAGCCGGGCGGGTTGTCCTTCCACGACACGCCGACCTGGATCATCTTGCCCTGCTGGGCCAGGAACGTGGCGTAGTCGCGGTGCCCGGCGTTGACCCAGGTGCCGGACTTCACTTCGTAGTAGACGGAGCCGCCGCTGGGCGCGGCGGCGAACGACGTGTAGTCGTCCCACGACACTTTCGTGGACTGGCCGGCGAACATCAGCCGCCCGCCGGCGGGCGCGAAGGTCGAGGCGCCGGCCGGCGCCGGTGCCGCGAAGGGCACCAGCAGCGGCGCCAGCAGCGCCAGGGCGGTGAGGAGTCGTCGCAACATGCCGACACGGTATGGACCCGTACCGATGATCCCGAAGCCGTTTCGAAATGTGTCGTTCACAAGACCGACACGCCCACCGCAGTGGCACCCGTGTGGCACCCTCGACGCCTCGCACCACCGCAGGGAGTCACATGGAGTTTCGGATCCTGGGTCCGCTGGAGGTCATCGCCGCGGGCAGGGTCGTCGCGCTCGGCGGGCCGAAACCCCGGGCGGTCCTCGCCACCCTGCTGCTCGACGCCGACCAGGTCATCAGCGTCGACCGGCTCATCGACGGCGTGTGGGGCGAGGACCCGCCACCCAGCGCGAAGAACGCCCTGCAGACCTATCTGTCGCGGCTGCGCCGGGTGATCGGCCCCGAAACGCTCGAACGGCACCAGCGCGGCTACCGGGTCGTCGCCGGCGCCCGGCAGATCGACGCGCAGCGCTTCGAGCACGGGGTCGCCCGGAGCCGGGAGGCGCTCACCGCGGACCCGGCGGCGGCGCTGCGCAGCGTCGACGCGGCCCTCACGCTGTGGCGCGGGCCGGCGCTGATGGACCTCGCCGACGACCCCGCCGCGCAGGCGGAGATCGCCCGCCTCACCGAACTGCGCCAGGTCGCCGCGGAGCTGCGGGTCGACGCCCTGCTCGGGCTCGGCCGCACCGCGGAGGCCGTCGCCGCGGCGTCGGCGCTCGTCGCGGAGCACCCGCTGCGGGAGGGCAGCCGCGCGAGGCTGATGCTGTCGCTGTACCGGGCGGGCCGGCAGGCCGAGGCGCTCGCCACCTACCACGAGGCGCGCATCATGCTCGCCGACGAGTACGGCCTGGACCCGGGCGGGGAGCTGGCCACCCTCGCCCAGTCGATCCTGCGGCAGGAGCCGCACCTCGGCCCGGCGGTCCCCGCGCTCCCCCAGCCGCCTCAGCCACCCCAGGCGCCGGCGCTGCCCCAGCCGCCGCCGTTGCCCGCGGACCGGTTCCTGGGCCGCGACGTCGAGGTCGCCGAGGTGCGGGCGCTGCTGCGCGACCACCGGCTGATCACGCTCGTCGGGCCCGGCGGCAGCGGCAAGAGCCGCCTCGCGGCCGAGGTGTGCCGCGGGCTCGGCCGTGACGTGTGCGTCGCGGAGCTCGCCGGGCTCGCCGACGACACCCTGCTGGAGCCGACCCTCGCCCAGGCGTTCGGCCTGGCCGTCTCCACCGACCTCGCCGGCGTCGCCGCGGCCGTCGGCGACCGGCGGATCGTCCTGCTCGTCGACAACGGCGAACACCTCGTCGACGCCCTCGCCGGCGTCGTTCCGCGGCTGCTCACCGGCCTGCCCGGCCTGCGGATCCTCGTCACCAGCCGGGTGCCGCTGAGCATCGGCGGTGAGCGGCGCCACCCCGTGCCGCCGCTGCCCGTCGCGACCGCCGCGGTCGAGCTGTTCCTGGACCGGGCCGCCGCCGTCGCCCCCGACTGGCGCTGCGACGCCGCCGAACGCGCCGTCGTCACCCGGATCTGCGAACGCCTCGACGGCCTGCCGCTCGCCGTGGAGCTCGCCGCCGGGCAGCTCGTCGCGCTGTCCCCGGCGCAGATCCTGGAGCGGCTGGACGACCCGGCGGCGCTGCGGACCGCCCGCCGCGACGTGCCGGCCCGGCACCGCAGCCTCGACACCGCGATCGACGTGACCTACCGGCTCCTCGACCAGCCGCAGCGGGACACGTTCGCGCGGCTCAGCGTCTTCGCCGGCACGTTCGACCTCGACGCCGCCGAACGCGTCGCCGGCGACGTGCTCACGCCGCTGACCGGGCTCATCACCGCGTCGCTGGTCACGACGCTGCCCGACACGTCACCGCGGCGCTACCGCATGCTGCAGACGCTGCGGAAGTACGCCGGCCGCCGCCTCGGCGACGACGAGCGCCGCGCGGTCCGCCGCCGCCACCTCGCCCGCGCCGCGGAGCTCGCCGCGACCGCCGACCGGGAGCTGCGCGGACCCCACGCCCGCTGGTGGTTGCGCGCCCTCTCGGCCGAGCAGGACGACACCCGCGCCGCGCTCGCGTTCGCCCTCGGCGGCGAGGACCCGGCGGCCGGGCTGCGGCTCGCCGCCGACCTCGCCTGGTTCTGGTACCGCACCGGCCACATCACCGAGGGGCTGCGCTGGCTGCGGGCCGGCCTCGACGCCGCCCCGGACGCGCCCGGCGACGACCGGGCCAGGGCGCTGACCGGCATCGCCTGCCTGCAGTACCTCGCCGGGGACGTCGCCGCCAGCACCGAGGCGATCCTCGTCGCCCTGGAGCTCGCCCGTGCGGCGGGCCGCCCCACGACCCTGGCTCGTGCGTCGGCGTACCTTACCCTGTCGCTGGGCCTGCGCGGTCAGCTGGAGGAAGGGGCCAAGATGGGCGAGGAGGCCCGCGAGCAGGCCATCGCCAGCGGCGCCGACTGGGTCCTGCCCGAGGCGCTGATCAGTATCGGTCTGATCGCCGGTGCGAGCGGCGACGCGGAGACCGCCGCGGCCGCCCTCGACGAGGCGATCGAGGTCGGCACCCGCTGCGGCTTCGTCTGGTCGGCCGGCTCCGCCCGCTGGATCCGCGCCAAGCAGGCCGCCGTCAACGGCGAGCACGACGAGGCCTACACGCTCACCCGCCGCGCCACCCGCGACCTGGACGAGGAGGACGACGTCACCGGCTGGCTCGCCACCACGCACCTGCTCGCCGGCACGCTCGCCCTCACCGGCCGGCCAGGCGCCGGCGCGGTGCTGCTCGGCGCGGTCGACGCGCTCGGCGGGCAGGTCGGCTACTCACCGCAGCGCATGGACCCGCTCAACGGCCCGCGCAACGTCGCCGCGGTCACGTCCCGGCTCGCCCCGGCGGAGTACGACGCGGCGCACCGGCGCGGGCAGCTGATGGACCGGGCGGCGGTGCGCGCGTACATCGACGGGCTCTGACATTGCACGTGGATTGCACGCGGCGGGCCGCACGATGGTCCTCCGCTACAACCACGGAGTATTCGATGAAGTCCTTGACCAGAGCCACCGCGGCGGCGCTGCTCGCCCTGGCCGGCGCCATAGCCGTGCCCGGGGCGGCGCACGCCACGCCGCTGTGCAACCAACCTGTGCCGCCGCCCGCGTGCGGCGACCAGGACCCTGACCCGGACCCCGGCCCGATCGACACCCCGCCCCGCGGCGCCCTCGACGCCGTCACGTTCACCGGCAACGGCGTCCGCGTCGAAGGCTGGGCCGCCGACGGCGACACCGCCGCGGCGCTGCAGGTCCACGTGTACATCGACGGCACGTACGCCGGCTCGACCGTCGCGAACACGTACCGGTCGGACGTCGCGGCCGTGTACCCGTACTTCGGGGCGTACCGCGGCTACGAAGCGGTGATCCCGGCGAAGCACGGCTCGCACACCGTCTGCGCCTACGCCATCAACGTGACGCCGTCCGGCGCCACCCCCACGGGCAACCCGCAGCTCGGCTGCCGCACCTACAACGCGCCGGCCATCTCGAACATCGTGTCGTTCCACAACGGCCAGCAGTGGATGATCTCATTCGACGACAACGTCATCGGCGAGACCGGCTTCACGGTCCGCTGGGACTACTGGGTCTGGTACACGATCCCCGGCACCCACGAGCGAGTGCAGACGCCGCGGTACTGGACGTACACGCTGCCGGCGCACGAGGGCACCGGCCGGGTCACGATGCCCGACCAGCGCACCATCAACGCCACCCGGCTGACCGTGACCGCGCCGGGCTTCGGCGGCGCCAGCACCACCGACCTCTACTGAGAGGTCCCTCCTGACCGCACCGGCCCCGGCAACACCGCGCCGCCGGGGCCGGTGCCTCACGTCATCCCTTGCGGGCCTGCCCGACCCAGTCCTCGCTGCGCTCCCACAGCTCGGCGGCGCGCTTCGGGTCCCGGGCGTACGGCATGTACCCGCAGAACGGCCCGCTGCCGCCGTACTCCGCGGCGACCGCGCAGTCCTCGAGGTACTGCCCGCCCCGCTCGGCCAGGTCCGGCGACACCGCCGCGTAGACCGACGTCGCCGCGCCCTGCCCGGTCGTCTTGAAGTCCTGCAGCGGGCGGCCCTGCTCGTCGATCCAGCCGAGCTCGACCTGCTCCTCGACGCTCAGGTGCCGCTGCAACGGCGTCAGGATGCCGCCCGGGTGCAGCGCGTTCGCCACGATCCCGTCGCCGGTGTGCCGGCGGTCCAGCTCGACGGCGAGCAGCACGTTGGCGGTCTTCGACTGGCCGTAGGCCTGCCAGCGGTCGTACGGGCGGTCGCGGAAGTTCGGGTCGTCGAGGTGTACGTCGCTGCGGCGGTGCCCGGCGGAGCTCACCGACACGACCCGCGCCTCGCCGGCCTGCGCGGCGCCCTCCAGCAGCCGCGGCAGCAGCCCCTGGACGAGCGCGAAGTGGCCGAGGTGGTTGGTGCCGAACTGCAGCTCGAACCCGTCGGCGGTCTGCGTGAACGGCGCCGCCATCACGCCGGCGTTGTTGACCAGGATGTGCACCGGGCCGCTGACGGTCGCGACGAACGCGTCCACCGACCGGATCGACGCCAGGTCGAGCTCGGCGAACTCCGCCTCGACGACGCCCCTGGCCTTCGCGACGTCCCGGACGGCGACGATCACCCGGGCGCCGGCGGCGGCGAGCGCCCTGGTCGTCTCGGTGCCGATGCCCGACGCGCCGCCGGTCACGATCGCGGTCCGTCCGCGCAGGTCGACGCCGTCGATCACCTCGGCGGCGGTGGTCTTCGCTCCATGGTTCGCGTTCATACCTCCCACCCCTGCACCTTCGAGCGCGCTCGAAGGCAAGTCGTCCTCAGAACAGGGTGAGGGGCTCGTCGTCCTCGGCCGGCTCGGGCTCCGGCAGCGGTGCGAGCTGCGGCAGGCGTGCCCGGACCTCGTCGTGGAAGCGACGGGCGAGGGCGGGCGCGTCGGCGTTGTCCGGCGTGTGTACGAAGACCGTCGGCGACCGGCCCTCCCGCAGCCAGCCCGTCACGACGTCGAGCCAGGCCTGCCAGCCGTCGACCGTCCGGTCCGGGTCGTCGCGGCCGAGGTACCGCACGATCGGTGTCCCGGTCAGCGCTCTGGTCCGCCGCGGCACCCGCGGCTTCTTCGTCCACGCGTCGCGCTCGGCGTCGCTGGTCGGCGGGCTGGTGAAGAACGCGGTCGTGTCGAACGGCACCCACTCCGCCGCCACCGTCTCCAGGGCCGTCTCCAGCTCGCTGGCCGCCGCCCGGTCGGTGAAGAAGTCCAGGTGGCGGACCTCCACGGCGCACCGCAGCGACGGCGGCATCCGGCGCAGGAAGCGCTCCAGCACCGGCACGTCCCCCGGCCCGAACGACGCGGGCAGCTGGATCCACACGGCGTGGGTGCGGGGGCCCAGCGGCTCGATCGCGTCGAGGAACGCGCGCACGTCGGCGCCGGCGTCGGTCAGGCGCCGCTCGTGGGTGACCCGCTTCGGCAGCTTCACCACGAACCGGAAGTCCGGCCCGGTCTGCCGCGCCCACGTCTCGACGGTGTCCCTGGCCGGTGTGGCGTAGAACGTGGTGTTGCCCTCGACCGCGGTGCACCGCTCGGCGTACGCCCTGAGCCGCTCCTTCCCCGGCCACTGCCACGCCTTGTGCGTCCACATCGCGCACCCCACGTGCAGCTTCACGGGCAGTCCCCCAGCTGCCGCAGGTCCGCCCGGTCGACCTCGCGGGGCTCGTAGCCCTGGTGGAAGACCTGCTGAAGCCGCTTCGAGATGCACGGCACGGCCCGGCCGCCGATCGTGCCGATGGTGAGGTCGGCGCGCGGGTAGTCGAACCAGCCGCCGTCGAGCCCCTCCTGCCGTCCTTCACCGTCTTCGGTGAAGGCCACCGGGTGCAGGTCGACATACCCGCCGCCGGGGCCGGCGACCTCGACGCGGACGGGGCGCCAGTCGGTCTCGACCCGGTAGCCGAGCGCCTCGAGGGCCCGCAGCGCCTCGGCCTCCCGGGCGGCGTCGACGGCGAGGTCGAGGTCCCGGTGCTCCCTCGTCTGCCGGCCGACCAGGGCGTCGATGCCCCAGCCGCCCGAGATCCAGTGCGGACAGCCGGCCGCCTCGAGGGCGCCGAGCACCTCGTGCACCTGGGCCTCGTTCATCGCCGCTTGCGGGCCTTGGCGCCCGGCTGCGGCCTGGCGGGTCTTCTCGCGGGTTGCTCCGGAGCGCGGCCGCGGGTGCTGTTGGCGGTGCGGCCACGGACGATGCCGATCATCTCCTCGACCAGGTCGGTGTGGCGGTCCCGCACCCAGGCCAGCCCCACGGACGACGTCGGAGCGTCGATCAGCACGCGGTAGGTCAGGTCCTTGCGATGGTGCGCGCGGGCGAGGGACTGCGGCACCACCAGTACACCTGCCGAAGACGCGACCCATTCGACCGCGACGGCCGTCGTCTCCGGCCGCTCCGCCAGCACCGCCGCCGGCATCGACGGCCAGGTCAGGGTGTCGTCGAGCGGGCTCAGGAGGGTCTCGTCGGCCAGGTCGGCGACGGTCAGCTCCTCACCCGCGGTGAGCAGGTGGTCCTTCGGGACGACCACGACGGTGGTCTCGGTGTACAGCGGGATGGCGTGGAACGCGTCCGGATCGACCGGCAGGCGGACCAGCCCCGCGTCGGCACCGTCGAGCAGCAGCCCCGGCGCGTCCTGGGCCGGGACGGGCTCGACCAGCAGCTCCACGTCGGGCAGCCGCTCGGCCCACAGACGGGTCCACTTGTCCACGGTCACCCCTGGGACGACGAGCAGGCGAAACGGCGTGGGCATCCGGCCAGGGTACCCTTGGCCGCGTGAGCCCGAAGAAGTCCCAGGTGATGAAGCCCGCCACGGCGGCGCTGAAGCTCGACGTGTATCTGCCCGCGACCCCGCAGGAGTTCCAGGACGGGATGGTGTCCCGCGAGGAGCTCGACGAGCTGCAGCGCAACCCCCCGCAGTGGCTCGCCGACCTGCGCAAGGACGGCCCGCACCCGCGCAACGTGGTCGCGGCCCGCCTGCGGGTGTCCAACAGCGGGCTGGCGCGCGGGGGCATCACCGACCCGCTCACGACCGCGCAGATCGCCGCCCTCGCCGCGGACCCGCCGGAGTGGCTGGTCAAGGAGCGCGAGATCCACGCGGAGAACAAGCGCGAGGAGCGCCGCCTGCAGGCCGCCCGCGAAGAGGCCGCCGCCGCGCCCGTCCAGCAGAAGGCGCCCGCCAAGAAGGTGGCGTCCGCGAAGAAGCCCGCCCCGAGGAAGGCCGCCGCCGCGCGCCGCGGCCGGTAGCGCGGCTACGCGTCCAGCAGCTGCTCGCGCAGGATGTCGGCGTGGCCGCAGTGCTGGGCCAGCTCGCGCAGCACGTGCAGGTAGACCCAGCGCAACGGCAGCGGCCCCCGGCGGTTGCCCGGCAGCAGGTCGTCCAGGTCGAGCCCCGCCGTCGCCCGCCGGGAGGCCGCGCAGGTCTCCCGGAACGCCGCACGCACGGTGGCGATGGTGTCCGTGTCGTCGAGGACGAAACTCTCGTCGGGTGTTTCCGGGATTCCGATCTCGGCCCGGGGCCGGCCGGTGACCGCCTCGTCGAACCACACCTTCTCGACGAACGTGACGTGCTTCACCAGCCCGAGCAGCGTCGTGCGGGACCGCACCAGCGACCGGCGCGCCTGCTCCTCGGTGAGCCCGTCGAGGCACGCGGCGAGCGCCTCGCGGTGCTCGTCGACGAACGCCTCCAGCTGCACCCGCATCGGGTCGTGAAAACCGGTCATCACACGACCTCCGGGCGGCACGGGAACGACGTCACGTCACAAGATCATAGCGGCGTCCCGGTCGTCCGGGGCTCCATGAGCGCCGCGCGGAGCCGGTCGTAGGTCGGGGCGAGCGCGCGCAGCAGGGCGGCGGCCGCGGGCAGGTCGCCGGGTCCACCTCGGCCGGGATGAGCAGCCCCTGCTCCGCGTACAGGCGCAGGGCCTTCGGCGACAGCCGCGAGGCCGCCCCGAACTGCCCTGCCAGCAGGTGCTTTCCGTCCACGCCCCCGAGTCTGCGGCCTTCCCTTGGGGCAAGGTCAAGGACCCGCCGCCGCGTCAGCCGATGTACGCGAGCGCGAAGCCGATCGTGGGGATGCCGAACAGGATCGACACCACGGCCATCTTCGTGATCGTCGGGCGGCGGGTCAGGACCGCGTAGGCGGCGAGCAGGACCGGTGTCATCAGCAGCTGCGGCACGAGGGTCGAGCGCGGCACCAGCACGTCCAGCCATGCCAGCAGCACGCAGAACGCCAGCGCCGCCGCCCACAGCGCGACGCCGAGCCGGTGCGCGGACCGTGGACCGAACCGCACGGCGAACGTCGTGTCGCCCGCGCCCGTGTCGGCGGCCAGGTCGGTGACGGTGGTCGGCACGTACAGAGCGGCGGCGAAGAGCAGGCCGATCAGCCCGAACTGCCACGGGAACTCCCACGGCGGCCGGGTGATCGCCCAGCCCGCGGCCGGCGACACGACCCCGACGACCAGCGCGTTGACCGCGACGTCCCAGCCGGGCCGGGTCTTCAGCCGCAGCGGCGGCACGCTGTACGCCCAGCCGAGCAGCAGCACCCCGGCGACGCCGAGCACGAACAGCGGACCCACGTACAGGGCGGCCGCGACGCAGGTGACCGCCAGCCACCGGTACCACACCCGCAAACGCCTGGCGGAGACCGCTCCGGTGACCAGTGGGGCCGTGGCCTTGCGCGGGTTGTCGCGGTCGCTGCGCAGGTCCTGCAGGTCGTTCTGGGCCAGCACCGCGCCCCAGATGAGCGGCCCGAGCACAAGCAGCGCCACGAGCGCGCGCCCCCGGTCGGCCGGCGCGGGCAGCCAGTCGTGACCCGCCAGCACCGTGCCGAGGTACGCCGGCACCCACGACACCGGCCAGAACCATGGCCGCGAGACCGCGACCAGTACCGCGGCCGGACGTTCCAACACCGCCGTCATACCCCGATCATCGTCCTCGATCCCTGTGCCCGCACTGAGAGCCGCGTCATGCCGGGGGCCGCCCTGCCTCCGGGCTCAATGGCAGAACAGCCGGATTCCCGTCCGGACGAGGGTGATGCCGCGGCGGTCGCACTCGGCGGACACGTCGGTGGAGCGGATCGAGTCGCCCGGTTCGGCGATGTACCGCGCGCCGTGCCGGGCGGCGTGCTCCACGTTGTCGGCGAAGGGCAGCGCCCCGTCGGAGACGAACGCGATCCCGTCCCTCCCGGCCAGCCAGGCCTCCCGGTCGGCGGCGCCGAGCAGCTCCACCCGCCGGAGCTGCTCGGCGACCCGGTCCTGCACCTTGTCCTGGTCGCCGGTGGGCACCGCGGGGTGGCGGCGCAGCCACCACGTGTCGGCCTTGGCGCCGGCCAGCCTGGTGCAGTCCACCCGTGACTGCTGCCCCGCGCCGACCCCGAGCACCATGCCGTCCCGGACGTAGGTGACCGAGTTCGACTGCGTGTACCTGACCGTCACCAGCCCGAGCAGCAGGTCGTCGGCCGCGGGCCCGGGCAGCCCTTCGCCGAGCAGTTCCCGGGTCAGCGGGGCCTCGTCGCGCGGCTGGGTGAGGCGCATCCCGTACACCTCGCGACGCTCCACCGAAGGGGGCCGGAACGCCGGGTCGGCCTCGACGACGAGGAACCGGCCGCTCTTCTTCGCCGCGAGCGTCGCCACCACCCCGTCCTCGAACCCGGGCGCCACGATCCCGTCGGACACCACCCGCCGCAGCAGGTCGGCGAGCTCGGCGTCGACGGGCTCGGACACCGCGACGAAGTCACCGTAGGAGCTCTTCGGGTCCGCGTCCCGCGCCCTGACGTACGCGCTGGTCAGCCGCCCGGTCGTGGCGGAATTCAGCCGGTACGTGGCGGCCATGACCCCGTCGAGCGGACCCGCGGTCGCGGCCCCGGCGGGCGACACGTGCTTGAACGACGCCGCGACCGGCCCGCCGAGCGCGGCCGCCGCCTCCCGCACCAGCTGCCAGGCCCCGGCCGCGTCGAGCACGTTCACAAACGACGGCGCCCCGTGCAGGAACCGCAACGGCGGCCGCCCCGGGTCGATCGATGTCATCTTCGCGGGCCGCTGGTGCGGGTTCATGCCATAGCGCAGGTCCACCGTGCCTCCGTTTCGCAGGACGTCTGCTTCCCGGAGGCGCCCAGGCGGACGGCGCCACACCCATCGATCCGGCCGGTCCCCGGTGGTGCCCCACCCGCGCCAGTAGCGGCCACCCGCAGCCTACCGGCCCTCGACGGTGCGTTGTCACGGGCGAACTCGCCAGAGGCGTGAGCGTGACCGCCTGCCCGAGCAACCTGTTTCCGCGTGCTGTACGTGTCTATCGCGATGATGATGCGAATTCTGAGGCGCGGCCGGCGCCCGCACGACGACGAGTTCGTCGCGTACTACGCCGCCCGCGCCGGACACCTGAGAAACACCGCCTTCCTGCTGTGCGGGGACTGGCACCTCGCCGAGGACCTGACCCAGACGGTGTTCACGAAGCTGTACCGCGCGTGGGGCCGGATCGACCGGCACGACGTGCTCGACCAGTACGCGCGGCGGGTGCTGCTGCGGGCCTTCCTCGACGAGCGCCGGCGGCCGTGGCGGCGGGAACGCCCGACGCCCGACGACGAGGTGCTCGACGCGAGCGTCCCCGACCAGCGGGGCGTCGAGGACCGGCAGGTGCTCAAGCGGGCGCTGCTGCGCATCCCGAAAGGGCGGCGGGCGGTGCTGGTGCTGCGCTTCTGGGCGGACCTGTCGGTCGAGCAGGTCGCCGACGTGCTCGGCTGCTCCACCGGCACCGTGAAGAGCCAGACCGCCCGCGGCCTCGACAACCTGCGCGAGGTGCTCGGCGACACCCTCGAAGACCTCAGACCGACCAGCCCCGGAGGACTCCAGTGAACGACGTGAAGATGCTCTGCGACCTCGCCCTCGACGACGCGCCGCCGCTGCGTGAGGCGGAGCGGGTCCTCGCGGTCGCCGCCCGGGCCGCGAGGACCCGCGACCGGGTCGTCGCCGCCACCGCGGGTCTCGCCGGCGTGACGGTCGCGGCGGCCCTGGTCGCGCCCGCGCTGCTGCCGTCCCGCCCGACGGCCCCCGCGCCGTTCGTCGCCGTGCCCGCCGCGCAGCCCACCGCTTCTCAGGTCGCGTCCGCGGCGCCGGTACCGTCGGCGCAGGCGCTCCCGACGCACGACCGCGCCGTGTACGACCTGCTCGTCGCGGCCCTGCCGGCGGGGTACTCGGGACACACCCAGTACCCGTTCGCCGGTCCGAGCACGCCGGCGATGCGCCTGGACTCGCCGACCGGTTCGGCGCTCGTGGTGATGTCCGCCCACGTCGTCGTCTCGGACGGGCACGGGGAGGGCTACCTCGGCGCGTACCTGGCGCAGACCAGCGAGACCGTGCCGCCCGGCGGCCTGTGCGCCCTGCCCGACGCGGGCCGTGACTGCCGCGTCGTCGACGTCGCCGGCGTGCAGGTCGTGGTCTGGCTGGAGGACCACGGCGACGGCGGCGACGTCATCGTCGCCCGCCGCTACCTGCAGGGCGGCCACTTCAGCGTGACCGCCCAGCGCACCGTCCCCGTCTACCCCCACGACACCGCCACGGACCGCAAACCCGCCCTGGACAAGGCGTTCCTCACCGCGGACCAGGTCGCGGCGCTGGCCGGCAACCCGGCGATGCTGCCCTGATGCCGTCCTAGCGAGGCAGACGCGTGGCGTCGGCGACCAGCCGGCGCCACGCCAGCTCCGCCCGGCTTCCCACGGCCTCAGCGCCGGTGCGGTCGCGCTCCCCGCAGCGCCGCCGGTCGTCGGTACAGTGGCGGCGTGCTGCGGCGTGAAGGTGACGTGCTGCTGGCGCCGTGCGCCCAGTGCGGCGGCACCAGCCGGAGCCGGCCGCAGGAGTTGGTCTTCTACGGGCACATCGAGTCGTCCGTCTCGACGCAGTGCGACTGCGGCGCCGCGAGCGAGGCCTGCGGTCGGGGTCCGCTGACCGGAATCGCACGGGAGGCGCTCATCGCCCGAGTCGGGCTCGCCCGGGTGCACGCCGACCCCGAGGTCAACCGTCCGGTGCGGGTGCGGCTGCTCGCGGTGTTCCGCCGGGATGGGATGACGATCGCCGAGGCCGTCGACGCCTACGCGCGCCTGACGAGGGACGGCATCACCGACACCCCGGCCGTGACGCAGTTGCTCGCCGACCGGCTGGCGGCGGCGGGCGGGGCGGTCACGACAGCTGCGGGTACACCATCCTGAGGTCGGCGGCGAGGGCCTGCTTGGCGCCGGTGGCGGCGTCGTCGACGAGGATCTCCAGGTCGCCCCGGGCGACGCCGTCGGCAACGGCGGTCGCGACGGCCGCGGGGTCGAGCTTCGGCACGTCCCAGCGGGACATCATGTCGGTGTCGGCGGCGCCGAGGTGGACGCCGGAGACCTGGGTGCCCTGGGCGGCGAGCTCGAGGCGGATGCCGTTGGTGAGGCTCCACTCGGCCGCCTTCGCCGCGGCGTAGGACGTGGCGTTGAGGAACGTGATCCACGACAGCACCGACAGGAGGTTGACGACGGCGCCGCCGCCGTTGGCGGCCAGGATCGGGGCGAAGGCGCGGACCACGCGGAGCGTGCCGAAGAAGTGCGTCTCCATCTCGAGGCGGATGTCGTCGAGGTCGCCGTCGACGAGGTTGGCGAACGTCGCCACGCCGGCGTTGTTGACCAGCAGCGTGACGTCGCCGGCCGCGGCCGCGGCGGCCTCGACCGATGCGGCGTCGGTGACGTCGAGCGGCAGGACCGTCGCTCCGGGCAGGTCGACGGATCGCGGGTCGCGGGCCGTCGCGTACACGGTCGCGCCGCGGGCGAGCAGTTCGCGGGCGATGTGCAGGCCGAGGCCGCGGTTGGCGCCGGTGACCAGCGCGACGGATCCTTCGATCTTCATGGTTACCTCCCGAAGTGGTCCGATCACGGTATGGCATCGACGCGCGGCAGGAGATCAGCCTTTGCGGCTACGGCGGATCGCCCAGAGGACGAGGGCGGCGCAGACGGCGGTGAGCGTCAGCGTCGCGACGGTGACGGCGTTTTCGAAGCTGTGGGTCGCCGCGGCGCGGGTGCCGACGTCCGTCAGCGGACCGGCGAGCGCGGCGGCCACGATCGTGCCCGTGACGGCCATGCCGACGCTGCTCGCGACCTCCTGGCTGGTGTCGTTGAGCGCGGCGCCGATGGAGGTCTGGTCCTCGGGCAGTCCGCGCATGACCGTCACGGCGGCGATGATCATGACGACCCGCATGCCGGCGGCCGTCAGTACCAGCGCGGCGGCGATCCAGGCGTAGTGCTGCCGGCCGAGGAGGCCGTAGATCAGCAGGCCCGCGATGACGGCGGCCGCGCCGACCGGGCCGGCCAGGCGGGCGCCGATCTTCTCGACGAACTTCTCCACGAACGGCCCGACCGCGAGCATGGTGACGATCTGCGGGAGGTTGCCGAGCGCGGCCTGCGCCGGTGACCAGCCCCAGACGAGCTGCAGCTGCAGCGAGACGCTGAAGGTGAGCACGGCGAGCCCGAGGCCGATCGCCGCCTGGTACGCGAGGCTGGCCGACACCGACGGGCGCTTGAGCAGGGCGAAGTCGAACATCGGGTGGGCGGTGCTGCGCTCCCGGAGCACGAACCCGAGCGCGCTGAGCACGGCGCCCGCGCCGGCGAGCCACGGCTTCGCGTGACCCCAGCCCTCCTCGACCGCCAGTGTGGCCGTCCACAGGGCGAGGATGATCGTGGCCGTGCCGAGCAGGGCGCCGGGCAGGTCCAGCGGCGAGCGGTTGCGGTGCGCGGGGTCGTCGGCGGGGACGCCGAAGCGGATGCACGCGATCGCGAGCGCCGCGATCGGCACGTTGAGCAGCAGCAACGCCTGCCACGGCAGCACCTGGATCACCAGTCCGCCGACGGTCGGCCCCACGGCCAGGCCGACGAGGCCGACCGAGGAGATCAGGCCGGTCGCCCGCATCAGGAGGTTCTCCTGGTCGAACAGCCGGAAGCACAGCGCCATCGTCCCGGGTGCGGTCATGGCCGCGGTGACGCCGATGACCGCCCGCACCGCGACGAGCTGGCCCGGCGTGCGGACCGCCAGCACGGCGAGGCTGGCGAGCGCGAACAGGCCGAGTCCGATGAGCATGACCCGCCGGGTCCCGTACCGGTCGGCGATGGAGCCGAACGCGATCATCAGGCCACCGAAGAGCAGCGAGTAGCCGGAGGTGATCCACTGCAGGTCGGCGGCGGAGGCGTGGAGGTCCCGCGTGATGGTGGGCAGCGCCACGTTCAGCACGGAGTTGTCGAGCATCTCCACCAGGAAGACGACCGACAGCCCGAGGATGGCGGGCCAGACCGCCCGCAGGGAGGTGGCCTGCCCCGGCTTGCGCACCTCGATGACGTCGACACTCATCTCGCACCCCCTTCTGGAATGTCATTCCATTACTCTCCGATTCTGGAATGACATTCCAGTCCGTGTCAAGATGGAGGCATGCCACAGACACCCGCCAAGGGCCGCACCGCACGACTGTCGAGGGAGGTGGTGGCCGCCGCCGCCGTCGAGCTGCTCGACGAGCACGGCGAGCGCGGGCTCACGTTCAAGCTGCTCACCGAGCGGCTCAAGACGGGTGCGGGCGCGCTGTACTGGCACGTGGCGAACAAGGACGACCTGGTCCGCCTCGCCGCCGACCGGGTCATGGGCGACGCGCTCACCGGCGGCGCCGACGCGTCGCTGCACACGCTGGCCCTCGCGATCTACGACACCTTCGAGCGGCACCCGTGGGCCGCGTCCCACATCGGCGTGGTCCCACCACAGCCCAACGCGCTGCGCCTGCTGGACCGCATCGGCACGCTGGTCGCGAAGACCACGCTGCCGCCCGAGCGCCACTTCGTGACCGCCACGGCCATCTTCAACTTCGTCACCAGCGTCACCGCGCAGGAGAGCAGCAACGCCGCGACCGCCGCCCCCGGCGTGAGCCGGGACACGGTCCTGGCCGAGCTGGCGGCGCAGTGGGAGGCCCTCGACCCGGCCGCGTTCCCGTTCCTGACCCGCGCCGCCGCCGACCTGCGCGACCACGACGACCGCGACCAGTTCGTCGCCGGCCTCGACCTGCTCCTGGACGGCCTGCGCCTGCAGGAGCTCAAGCTCGACACCGCGACGGACCCCGACCGCCCCTGACCGCTCCCCTGACCGCTCCCGGACCGCTCCCGGACCGCTCCCGAACCCCTGCGGGGACGGTGTCGCGGGGCTCCAGGAGCGCTCCAGTCCCGCTGCACCGGCCGCGAACAGGCTGGTCCGTGAGCCCGCGCCACGCGGGACGCTCACCCTGGAGGGCATCCATGGCACTGTTCGCCGTCTTCACGCACCAGAACCCCATCGGGATCAGCTCCGACGAGTTCCGGCACCGGCTGCCGGAGGGCTTCGGCTACATCCAGGGCCTGATCGACAAGGGCATCATCAAGCACAGCTGGATCGTCGTCGGCCAGTCCGGCGGGCTCAACATCTACGAGGTCGCCTCGCACGAGGAGCTCACCGACGTCCTGTACGGCAACCCGCTCTCCTCGCACCTGCGCCTCGAGGTGCTGCCGCTGTCGACGCCCGGCGGGTTCGACGTCGACGCGTTCGCCAACCGCGACCTCGCGCCCGCGGGCTGAGCCCGTGCGGGCGCTCGTCACGACCGGCGGGGGCGAGGCCGCCCCCGCCGACGTCGGCGAACCGGACCCGGCGCCCGGGGAGGCCGTCGTCGCGGTGCACGCGGCCGGGCTCAACCGCGGCGACCTGACCGTGGCCGCGAGCCTGCCAGCCGGGTCGCGGCTCGGCTGGGACGTCGCCGGGGTCGTCGAGCGGGCCGCCGCCGACGGCTCCGGCCCGCCCGCCGGCGCGCGGGTCGTCGGGCTCGCGGGGCGGGACGGGTTCGCCGAGCGGGTCGCGATCCCCGCCGGCCATCTCGCCGCGCTGCCCGACACGGTCCCCGACACGACCGGCGCGGCGCTGCCGGTCGCGGGCCTCACCGCCCTCTACGCCCTCCGGCACGCCGGCTGGCTGCTCGGCCGGACGGTCCTGGTGACCGGCGCGGGCGGCGGCGTCGGCCGGGTCGCGGTGCAGCTCGCGGCCGCCGCCGGCGCGCGGGTCATCGCCCGGGTGGGCACGGCGGGCCGCGGCGACGGCCTGGCGAAGCTCGGCGCCGCGGCGGTCGGCCTGTACGGCGACGCCATCGCCGAACCGGTGGACGTCCTGCTCGACAGCGTCGGCGGCGCAGCCCTGGAACAGGCGTGGACGTCGGTCGCCGAGGACGGGGTCGTGGTCAGCTACGGCAACACGACCCGCGAGCCGCTGCGGCTCCCGCTGGACTGGGGCCGGCTCCGGCCGGGGGTGTCGCTGCGGTACCTGCACCTGTTCCAGGAGACGCGCCGGCAGCCGGTCGGCCGCGACCTCGCCACGCTCGTCGGCCTCGTGACGCAGGGCCGGCTCGACCCGCAGGTCGCGCTCACGACGCCGTGGTCCGACCCGGCACCGGCCTGGGACGCGCTGCGCGACCGGAAGGTCAACGGCAAGGCGGTCCTGCGCCTCGCGCTGTAGCGGGACTGCAGCGGGCGTCGACCGGCCGTTCGTAGCGTCGCTGCATGGCTACCTTCACCAGCTACGACGGCACGGTCCTGCACTACGAGTCGATCGGCGACGGGCCGCCGCTGGTCCTGGTCCCCGGCGGTCCGCGGGCCGCCGGGTACCTCGAGGACCTCGGCGGCCTGTCGGCGTCGCGGACCCTCATCCGCTACGACGCCCGCGGCACCGGCGCCTCGCCCCGGCCCGCCGACCCGGCCACCTACGCGTACCCGAGCCTCGCCCGGGATGTCGAGGCGCTGCGCGCCCACCTCGGCCTGGACCGCCTGGACCTCCTCGGCCACTCCGCCGGCTCGGTCGTCGCCAGCGCCTACGCCGCCGGGCACCCCACCCGGATCGACCGCCTGATCCTCGTCGCACCCAGCCCGCAGCTGTACGGCAAGGGCGGCGACGACGTGGGCGACATCCTCGCCACCCGCACCGACGCCCCCTGGTTCTCGTCGGTCAGCGACGCCGCGGGTGAGCTGCTGAGCCTGCCGCCGGACACCCCACCCGCCCAGGTGTTCGACGTCCTGGACCGCTACACCCCCGCCGCGTACGGCCGCTGGGACGCCCACCAGCAGGCCCACGCCGCGACGCAGCGCACCGGGTTCGCGCTGGACGCCTGGGCCGGTTTCTGGGCCGGCACCTCCACCGGCTGGCTCGACGACTTCGCCACCGTCCCGGCCCCGGTCCTGGTCCTCACCGGCGACCGCGACGCCCTCACCGGCGTCCGCATCGGCGACGTGGTCGCCGCCGGCCTCCCCCACGCCCGCCACGTCACCATCCCCGGCGCCGGCCACTACCCGTGGGTCGACGAACCCGCGGCGTTCGCGGCCGCCGTCGCCGGCTTCCTCGCCGCCTGACCGGTCGAGGGGCCGGCCCGAAACTGGTCGCGTCGGGCAGGGCCGGGCGGAACACTGCACGGGTGGGACTTCTCAACGGCCTGGCGGAGAACCCGGCCCTGCCGGCGGACCTGCTCGACGCGCTCATCGCCGCCGGGGACGACGAGCTGCTCGACGACCTGGCGTGGCGGGACGACCTGTCCGCCGCCCAGGTCCGCGCCATCGCGGCACGGAGCACCGACGCCGCCGTCTGTCTCGTCCACCATGGACACCTGCTGGCCGCCGACGTCGACGGGCGCGACGCGCGGATCGTCGCCGCGCTGCTGGACGCCACCGGGGCGCCACCGGAGTGGGCACACGCACACGCGGCGTCACCCGATCCCTGGATCCGCCAGCTGCTCGCGTCCGCCGCACACACGCCCGCCGAGGTGGTGGCGCAGCTCGCGGACGACCCCGAGAAGGACGTCGTCGCCGAGGCCGCGAGGTCGCCCGCGATGACCGCGACGCTCGCCGAGCGGCTGGCCCGGCACCCGCACACCCGGGTCCGAATGGCATTGGCCGCCAACGAGGCCACACCGGGCGGGGTACTGGCGGCCCTGGCGCGAGACGGTGCCCGCCCGCCCGCCGAGGCCTGCCCGGGCTGCGACGGAACTCATCAACCCGCGGACTGGGAGGCCTGCGACGGCGGCCACGAGAGCGCTGTCCGCGGCATCCAGAGCATGGCGGCCGGGAACCGTTCCACGCCCGCGCCGGCCCTCGTGCTCCTCGCCCGGCATCCGGACTCCTGGGTCCGGTGGGCTGTCGCGGCCCGGCCGGACCTGCCGCAGGACGAGTACGCCCGCCTCGCCACCGACCCCGTGCCCCAGGTCCGCCACGCGATCGCCGCCAACCCCGCCGTCGACGTCGCCACGCTGCGGAGCATGGCCGCCGACCCGACGCCCGGCGTGCAGCAGTGCCTCATGCACAACCCGAACGTCCCGCTCGACATCCTCACCGGCCTCGCCGCCACCACCCGGACCGGACCGACGCCGCTGTCGCGCCTCGCCGCCGAGATCGAGGCGACACCGCCGCAGGCGCTCACCGCCGCCGGCGGGACCGGTCCGGCGGTCCTGCCGCGGATCGCCGGCGCCACGGCCGACGAGCTGCGGGAGCTCGCGACGTCCAGGGTGCCGGCCGTCCGGATGCTCGCCGCGCGGCACCCCGGGCTGCCCGGCGACCTCGTCGACGCCCTCGCCGCGGACCCCGACGCGGCGGTGCTCCAGGCGGTCGCGCGCAACCCCCACGTCTCCCCCGCCCGCATGCAGGCAATGCTCACCGCCCACGGCGTCCGGGTCGCCGGCGCGCTGGCCGGCAACCCCGTCTGCCCCGCGGACCTGCTGCTGCGGATCGCGACGCTGCGGCCGCCGGCGAAGCTCGCCCTCCGCGAGATCGCCAGGCATCCCAACGCCACCGGGCCCGCGCTCGCCGCGTGCCTGGCCGACGAGAAGGCCCGGCGGGCCGCGGGCCGGCACCCCGCCCTGGATGCCGGGACGCTCATCGCGCTCCTCGACGACGGGGTCGCCGAGGCCGCGGCCAACCCGTCCCTGCCGCGCGACGTCATGCGCGCGCTGATCCAGGCGCCGGTCAGCTGAACTTGGGCAGGACCTGCTCGCCGAAGAGACGGATGGTGCGCTGCGACTCGGACAGGGGCATGTTGCCGGAGACGACCTGCAGGCTGATCGTCACGTCGCCGAACCAGTCGCGGATCGTGGTGACCCGGTCGACGACCTCGGCGGGAGTGCCGACGAGGGCCTTGTTGTCGCGCAGCGAGCTGTCGAAGTCCGCCGACGACACCTTCTGCACGATGTTCTCGTAGCCCTCGTAGCCGGAGCTGCGGGTGACGCCCCACGCCGAGACCGCCTCCAGGAGGCGGGCGTTCGTCCACTCGGAGTAGCGGCGGCCGTTGCGGTACGCCTCGCCGGCGTCCTCGGACAGGTAGCAGTTGTAGCTGAGGTGGATGTCCCCGCCGGCGGGGTCCAGACCCGCGGCGGCCCGGGCCGCGCGGTAGCCGGCGATCATCTCCTGGACCTTCTCCCGCTTGTTGATCGACGGTACGAGCAGCAGCCCGTAACCATTCGCACCGGCGGACGCCGCGGACGACGGGGTGATCGCGGTGGCGACGAGGATCGGCGGGTGCGGCCGCTGGTAGGTCAGGGGCAGCAGCGTGACGGGTCCGAACCGGTGGAACTGCCCGTCGAACACCAGATCGGTCGTGGTCCACAGTTGACGGACGGCGGAGACGCCCTCGTCGAAGCGGGGGCGGCTCTCGTCCAGGGGGATGCCGAACGCGGCGAACTCGTCGGGCAGGAACGCGCGGCCGAAGCCGACGTCGAGCCGGCCGTGGGAGATGTTGTCGAGCATGGCCAGCTTGCCGGCCAGCTTGATCGGATGCGTGAACGCCGGGATGACCGCGCCGGTGACGAGCCGGATCCGGGAGGTGCGGGCGGCCGCGGCGGCCAGGAAGGTGACCGGGTCGGGGCTGTAGCCGCCGTAGGCGAAGAAGTAGTGCTCGACCGTCTTCACGTGGTGGAAGTCGAGCTGCTCGGCGAGCTCGACCAGGGCGAGCGCGTCGTCGAAGTACTCGACCGCCGCCTTGTCCGACGGGCCGACGGTCGGGAACAGGTTGATACCGAAACGCATCGGAATCCTCTCAGGCGAGAGCGGGTTGCAGCGCGAACGCCGAAGCCAGCAGCTCGTAGGAGCGCAGCCGGTCGGCATGGTCGTGGATGGTGGCGAGCGCGATGACCTCTTCGGCGCCGGTCGCCTCGGTGATGGCCAGGATCTGGTCGCGGACACGGTCCGGTGTGCCGTGGACGTAGCGCGGGAACTCGAAGCGCTCCGCGCCGAGCGGGTCGTCGCCGTCGGCGAGCTCCAGCAGCGACTGCTCCGGGGTCGGCACGGGGCGCACGTCGTTGCGGGTGAGCCGCTTGCGGAACGCCCGCTGGGTGGCGTAGATGCGCTCGGCCTCGGCGTCGGTGTCGGCGCAGTAGACGCCGATGCCCAGGATCGCCTTGCCGGTGCCGCCGGTGCGGGCCTGGTGGTCGGCGAAGACGGCGCGGGTCGGGGCCGGGTTGATGAAGTGGGCGTAGGCGTAGGGCAGGCCCAGCTGGGCGGCGACGGCGCCGCTGCGCGGGCTGGAGCCGAGCAGCCACACCTCGGGGCGTCCGGTGCCGGTCGGGGTGACGACGATGTCGTGGAACGGGTGCCCGGGCGGGAAGCTCCCGTCGAGGAACGCGAGCAGCTGCACGAGCTTGTCGTCGAAGTCGTCCGGCAGCGACGACGCGCCCCGCAGCGCGTAGGTCTCGATCGGGCTGGACCCCGCGGACCGGCCGATGCCGAGGTCGATGCGGCCCGGGTACAGGGCCTCGAGGGTACGGAAGACCTCGGCGACCTTGAACGGGCTGTAGTGGCTCAGCAGCACCCCGCCGGAGCCGACCCGGATCCGGCTGGTGCGGGCGGCGATCGCGGCGACGAGCACCTCGGGGGCGCTCCCGCCGTGGGAGTGCATCGCGTGGTGCTCGGCGACCCAGTAGCGGGTGTAGCCGAGCTGGTCGGCGAGCTCGGCGAGCTCGACCGTGTTGCGCAGGGCCTGCGCGGGTGACTGGCCGGTCCCGATCGGGGACTGGTCCAGGATGGACAGTTTCAAGTGCCGACCTCCTTGAGTGTGGTCGCGAGCAGGCGCGTCGCGTTGCGGTGCAGGGGGAAGTCGGCGGGGACCAGGCGGTGCCCGGTCAGCAGGGCGGTGACCCTGGCGGTGACGGCCGCGAACCTGACCGCGGCGAGCACCCGGTGGAAGTCGAGCGCGTGCGGCACGCGGCCGGCCCGGCGGGCCCAGTGGGCGACGGTCGCGGCGCGGTCCGGCAGTCCGGGAAGGCGTTCGGCGCCGATGCCTTCGCTGAGGTGCCGGTCCAGGTGCAGGAACCAGGCCAGGTCGGCCTCGGGTGCGCCGAGCCCGGCCGTCTCCCAGTCGAGGACGGCGGCCACGGACGCCCCGTCGAAGACGATGTTGCCCAGCCGGGCGTCACCCCACAGCAGGACCGGCGGCCCGGCCTGCGCAGGCACGGTCGCCCGCAGCGCGCCGATCCCGGCTCGGATGTGCGGATCCGTTGCGCAGCCGTAGAAGTCGAGGTCCGCGGCGAGCTCCTCGACCTGCGCGGCCGGCTCCGACGGCCCCAGGTCGAGGGGCGGGAGGTTGACGCGGTGGATGCGGGCGAGGACGTCGACGGCGTTGCGCCACGCTGCCGCCCGCATGGGGGCAGGCGCGTCGTGCAGCCAGCCTTCGCGATGGTACGAGGGGAGGTCCGCCGGGACGACCCCGGCGACGTGGCCGAGCACGCAGAACGGCGCGCCGAGGACCTCCGGGTCGGGCTCGAAGCCGAGCGCCGGCGCGACCGGCACGTCGGTGCGCTCGCCGAGGAGTCGCTGCACGTGGTACTGCTGCCAGAACCGCGGCCGGGGATGCAGCTGATAGGTGGTGGGCGCGACGCGCACGACCAGCCGTCGCCGGGCCGGACCCCCGGGGCCGGTCCAGGTGGCGTCGACGACCAGGTTCTCCGCGGAGAAGCCGGTCGACGGCGGCACGGTCACCGGCCCGAGCCGCAGGTCGGGCGCGCCGAACCGGCCGGCGAGCCACCCGGTGAGCGCCTTGCGCGTGACGTCGGGGTCACGGGCGACGCGGACGGCCACCACCTCACTCCTTCCGCGCCGTGAGCAGGCTCGTGGTCGCGACCAGCGGGGCGTGCGAGACGGTGGCGAACCCGGCGTCGGTGAACCAGGTCGCGGCGTCGGCGAAGGTGTACTCGGCGCCGCCGGCGGACCAGACGAGCATGTTGAGGCTGGCGAGGACGTTGGGCAGCTGCGGGCGGTCGGGGTCGAGCATCGGGTCGTAGACGAACGCGGCGCCGCCGGGCCGCACGGCGCGGAAGGCCGCCTGTGCGAGGAACCGGCGCCGCTCCACGGGCCAGTTGTGCAGCACATGTCCGAACAGCACCGCGTCGGCGGCCGGCAGCGGGTCGGTGAAGAAGTCCCCACCGGCGAAGGTGACCCGGTCGTTGTCGACGACGTGCGCCTCGAAGGCCGGCCGCACGTCCGGCAGGTCGAACACGGTGACCCGCAGGTGCGGGTGCGCCTTGACCAGGTGCACGGCGATGTTGCCGCGGGCGCCGCCGACGTCGACGACGTGCTCGAAGCCGCTCCAGTCCAGCTCGGCGAGGGCCGCGCCGATCGGCGCGTTGAGCACGTCCATCGCGTCGAAGAACGCGGTCCGCGAGGTGGGGTCGGCGTGCACCGGCGCGTAGGGGTCGCCGGCGCCGGCCTGCGCGTTCGCGGGTTCGCCGGAACGGAGGCTGGTGGCCAGGCCGTCCCAGGCCGGGTGCAGCGTGTGGTCGAGGAAGTCCAGGAACCCGCCGAGGAACTCGGGCCGCCCGGGCACCAGGTAGCGGCCGGCGGCGGGACCGTTGTGGTAGCGGCCGTCGCGGCGCTCGACGAGCCCGAGCGCCTCCAGCCCGGCGAGCAGGTCGCCGACGCCCTCCCTGTGCAGCCCCAGCCTCGCGCGGACCTCCTCGCCGGTTGCGGGTGCCTCGGCGAGGGCACCGAAGACGCCGACGTCGGCGGCGGCGAACAGCAGCCGCGCGCGGCGGGCACCCGACGCGATGTCGAGGATCGGGGTGGGGTTCAGCTCCACTGTGGACTCCCAGGTGTCGTCGGACGCGGCTCCCCTGACGCTAGGAGCGGCCACTGGAGCTGCCATGGAGCCCGGCTCCACTCCAGCCACGCCGCGCGAGACCCCAGCCACGCCGCACGAGACTCCGGCCACGCCGCGCGAGACTCCAGCCACGCCGCGCGAGACTCCAGCGGCGCTGGAGGGGGTGCGGTTAGACACGGACGCATGACGATCCTGTTGACCGGTGCCACGGGCACCGTCGGACGCGCGGTGGTGCGGCAGCTGCTGGAGGCGGGCGAGCCCGTGCGCGCCCTGACCCGGGACCCGGCACGGGCGGCGACACTGCTGCCGGAAGTCGAGCTCGTCGCCGGCGACCTGGGCGACCCGGACAGCCTCCCGTCCACGTTGGACGGTGTGGACCGGGTGTTCCTGCTGTCGGTCGGGCCGCGCAAGGCCGTGCACGACGCGAACCTGGCGCGGGCCGCCGCGACGGCCGGGGTGACCCGGCTCGTCGCGCTCTCGTCCCTCGCCGCCGAGGAGGACCCCGACGGGCTCCTCGGCCGCTGGCACGCCGACGGGGAACGCGCCGTGCGGGACGCGGGGCCGGCCTGGACGATCGTCCGCCCCGGAGGGTTCATGTCCAACGCGTCGGAGTGGACGCCGTCGGTGCGGCAGGCCGGCGTCGTCCGTGCGCCGTTCGGGAGCCTGCGCGCGTCCATCGTGGACCCGCGGGACATCGCCGCGGTGGTGGTCGCGGCGCTCAGGGGCGGGCACGACGGTGCGGTGCTGCCGCTGAGCGGCCCGGCGGCGATCAGCCCCGCCGAGCAGGTCGCTGTCCTCGCCGAGGTCCTGGACCGGCCGCTGCGCTTCGAGGAGCTCAGCCTCGAGCAGGCCCGGACTGCGATGGCCCGGCGGGTGCCAGCGGAGGTGGTCGACGCGGTGCTGTCCGCACGCGCGGTGGCCGGCCCGTTCCGCGCAAGAGTCCTGCCGACGGTCGAGGACGTGACAGGCCGGGCGCCGCGCAGCTTCCGCCAGTGGGCCGAGGACCACGCCGACACCTTCCGTTAGAGACGGCCGTCAGGGATGGCGGTGCCGGCCGGCGAGGCACGGCCGGCACCGGGCTGTGGAGCGATGGCACCGGGCACTCGCGTGCCCCCGCCGGTCGCGGGCTGTCGCGGCCCGCAAGTCCCGGCCCGGGCAGGCCCGGCAGGACCCGGCCCGGGCAGGTCCGGACGGGTCAGGACGCGGACTTGGCCGCGGCGGGCTCGGCGGCGGCGGGCCCGGAGGCCGGTTCGGCCGCCGGTTCGGGGGCCGCGGCAGGCGCCGGGGCCGGGCCGGGGGCCGCGATCGACGTGAGCGCGCCGACCACCGCGAACGCCGCACCGACCAGAAACGCCAGGCGGTACCCGGAGACGACCGCGTCGGCCTGGGCCGTGCCCGCGGCGAGCAGGTGCTGTGCCCGGGTCGCGCCGATCGTGGCGAGCACCGCGAGGCCGAGCGACCCGCCGACCTGCCGGGTGGTGTTGATGACGCCGGAGGCGAGACCGGCCTCGTGCCGCGGGATGCCCGACGTGGCGGTGATGGCGAGCGGGGTCATCGCGATGCCCGCGCCGAGCGTCACCAGGATCATCGGCACGAGCAGGTCGGCGGCGTACGAGCCGCGGACCGGGATCACCGACAGCCAGGCGAGGCCGATCCCGGACAGCAGCGGCCCGCCGATCAGCAGCGGCCGGACGCCGACCCGCTTGAGCAGCACCGGCCCGGCGTAGGCGCCGGCCGTCATCGCGATCGCGCCGGGCAGGAACGCCAGCCCGGCGGCGAGGGCGTCGTAGCCGAGGACGTTCTGCATGTACAGCGACAGGAAGAAGAAGTGGGCGATGACGGCGCACCCGAGCCAGAACATGACGAGGTTGGCCACGGTGATGCCGCGGGAGGCGAACAGCCGCAGCGGCACGACCGGGGCCTCGGCGACCTTCGCCTCGTGCAGGACGAACCAGGCGAGCAGCACGACGCCGACGGCGAGCGGGCCGAAGGTGGCCGGGTCGCCCCAGCCGTGGGCCTGGCTGTTGACCGTGCCGTACACGACGGCGACGAGACCGGCGGTGACCAGCAGCGAGCCGAGCAGGTCCAGACGGCGCGGGCCGGCGGCCGGGTCGGGGCGGCCCAGGGGCAGCACCCGCAGCGACGCGACGATCGCGGCGAGGCCGATCGGCACGTTGACGAACAGGATCCAGCGCCAGTTGATGAGGTCGGTGAGCACGCCGCCGAGCAGCGAGCCGATCGCGGCACCGCCGCCGGAGACCGCGCTCCAGGCCGCCATCGCCCTGGCGCGCTTCGGCGCCTCGACGAAGGTGGTGGTGAGCAGCGTCAGCGTGGCCGGCGACAGGATCGCGCCGCCGAGGCCCTGCGCGCCGCGGGCGATGATGAGGGTGAGCTCGTCCTGGGCGAGGCCGCCGACGAGGCTCGCGACGGTGAAGAGCACCAGGCCGGTGATGAACATGCGACGCCGGCCGAAGAGGTCGGCGGCCCGCCCGCCGAGCAGCAGGAAGCCGGCGAAGGTCAGCGTGTAGGCGTTGACGACCCACTGCAGGCCGGAGTCGCTGAAGCCGAGGTCCGCCCGGATGGCGGGCAGTGCGACGTTCACGATCGACACGTCGAGCACCACCATCACCTGCCCGAGGCAGAGCAGCGACAGCACGGCCCAGTCCGGTCCACGGCGCCCGGTCTCCCCCGGTGGGGCCTCGGCGACTGCCATGATCACTCCCGTTGGTTCAGTTGGACTTGATAGTCCATTACGTTAGACCTACGCGTCTAGTAGGGCAAGCACGGTGCAGCGTGACTCCAGGGCGACTGGAGGGGAACGGTCCAGGGTCGGTCCATGACCACCGTCGTGTTCGTCAACACGTTGCGGCTCACCGGACCCGCCGAGGACCTCGAACGGATCTACGCCGGCGTCGCCGCGTTCTTCCGCGCCCAGCCGGGCCTGGTCCGCTACCAGTTGGTGCGCTCCACCACCGACCCCGACGTCTACGTCAACATCGCCGAGTGGCGCGACCTCGCCGCGTTCCGGACCGCCACGTCGCAGGAGGCCTTCCGCACCGCGCTGCGGGTCTCCACCGTCTCCACCGGCGACCCGCACGTCTGCGAGGTCGTCGCCGCCGGCACAGGGCCGGCGTGAAGCGGTCTGATGCCGGACCCGGGGCCACCACGGCGGAGGTGACGGCATGACGCTGATCGAGGTGGGCGACGGCGTGCACGCGTACGTGCAGCCGGACGGCGGCTGGTGCGTCAACAATGCCGGGCTCGTCCACGACGGCACCGCCGCGCTGCTCGTCGACACCGCCGCGACCCACGCCCGGGCGCTGGCGCTGCGCGACGCGGTGCGGCGGGTCACCCCGGCACCGCCGGGCGTCGTCGTCGACACCCACCACCACGGCGACCACACCCTCGGCAACGCCGTCTTCGCCCCGCCCGCCACGGTCGTCGCCCACGCCACGGCCCGCGCGGACATGGCGGCCCGCGGCACCGCGCTGCGCCAGGTCTGGCCCGGCGTCAACTGGGGCGACCAGCCGCTGCTCCTGCCGGACCTGACGTTCACCGACCGGCTCACCGTCCACGTCGGACGGACCGAGGTGCGCCTGTGGCACCCGGGCCCGGCCCACACCACCGGCGACGTCGTCGCGTGGCTGCCCGCGCAGCGCGTGCTCTTCACCGGCGACGTGGTCATGCCGGGGCACACGCCGTTCGTGCTGATGGGCTCCGTCCACGGCAGCCTGCACGCCGTCGCCGCCCTCGCCGCACTGGAGCCCGAGGTGGTCGTCGGCGGGCACGGCCCGGTCGCGGGCGCCGCGGCCCTCGACGCGACGACGGCCTACCTGCGCTGGCTCGACGACCTCGCCGACCGAGGCCTCGCCGCCGGCCTCACCCCGCTGGAGGCGGCCCTGGAGGCCGACCTCGGCGAGTTCGCCGGCTGGGGCGAGCCGGAGCGTCTCGTGGCCAACCTCCACCGCGCCTACGCCGATCGCACCGGCGCCCCCGCCGGTGCCTACCTGCCGTCCGCCCCGGTCTTCGCCGAGATGGTCACCTGGAACGGCGGCCCCCTGCCCTGCGCCGCCTGAGACGCGTCCGGTGGGTGGGGTCCACCTGACCCCACCCACCGGACCTGCGCGGGTCTCAGCAGGTGAGGTTGCCGCCGGCGGGGACGCCGAGGATGGCGGTGAACTGGTTGTACAGGTTGACCCGGCTCTGCACCTGCGCCGGGTTGCCGCCGTTGCACTCGATGCTGTTGATCGCCCGGATCGTGGTGCCGAAGCCCTGGCCGTTGACCATGGCGTTGTGCGAGGTCGTGCCGGCGTTGCCGGTGCCGGTCATCCAGTACCAGAGGCCGGTCTGCCAGGAGATCGACGAGTTGGTGGCGACCAGGTCCGGGTTGTTGAGCAGGTCGACGCCGAGCGCGTCGCCAGCCGCCTTGTAGTTGAAGTTCCAGCTCAGCTGGATCGGGCCGCGGCCGTGGTAGGCGGACTGGCCGGCCGGGCAGCCGTACGGCTGGCTGTAGTCGCAGTAGTGCGGCCAGTTGGCGGTGTTGATCTCGTTGATGTAGACGAGGCCGCCGGTCTCGTGGCCGACGTTGGCCAGGAACGCGGCCGCCTCTTGGCGCTTGACGGTGTCACTGCCGGTCTTGGCGAAGGCGGGGTACTTCGCCATCGCGTCGGTCAGGCCGGCGTAGGTGTAGAAGCCGTTCCGGCTCGGGAACATCTGGTTGAACTGCGCCTCGCTGACCACGAACCCGGTGGTGCCGCCGCCACCGCCACCGCCACCGCCGGAGCACGCGTACGGGCTCCAGAACCACGTGCTGATCGTCGGGTCGTAACCGGGGTTCTCATGGGTGGCCTGGTAGTAGAGCCCGTTGGTGTAGCGCACGATCGCGCCGACCGCGTAGTACTGCCCGGCGACCCAGGCGGGGTAGTTGCAGGCCGTGCCGCCACCACCACCGCCGCCGGACCCGCCGCACGAGCCGTTGTCGGCCCACACGCCGGAGCCACCGGTGCTCGGCGCCTCGTACTGCGTCCACCACTTGGCGGTCCAGTTGTGGCTGTTGTACGAGACCTGCATGCCGCCGGTGTAGACGGCGGAGTTGTTGTACGCGGCGGCGCAGGCGGTGGCCGCGTTGGACGCGGTCGCCGGCAGGATCGCGGCGCCGGCGGCGGCCAGCGCTATGCCGGCCGCGGCGAGGAGCGCAAGAACACGTGGTCTGGGCATGGGGGGTCACCTTCCGACCATGGGGCTACCACAGATGGACGTCCGTCCATGCCTATTTGTAAACAAAACTTCTTCAGTTGTAAATACTGTTGCCAGAAGAGTCTATGGTTGCCTGCGATTCGTGTCCGCCAGCCGACAGCGGCGGTCCGGGGTGGCAGGGACAGCCGTCCCTGGTGCCCGGGCCCACTCCCCGCTCAGGGTCGGGCTGGCCTGCGGCGAGCGGCGCCCGACCGGGCACGCCGCCGCGGCCGGAAGGGAAACACGATGGTCAGAACACGACGGCAGCGGCCGCGGTCGAGATTGTTCACCGGGCGATGGCGGCTTCTGCTCGCGGCGATGCTGACACTGGTGACGGTCGCCGGTGGCAGCGTCGGGGACGCCGGTGCCGCGTACGCGGCGGTCCAGGTACAGATCGACCCCCTCGCACTGAGGGATCGGCTCTTCTCGGCGCACATGCGCAACCGGGCGCAGGGCGTGCAGGGGCTGGAGCACATGTTCCTCAGCGCCGAGATGGTCGGCTACCGCCAGACGCACCCCAACGCCACCGCGAAGGACCTGATGGACCACGCGGTCATCATGGGCAACTGGTACGACAGCCAGCTGCGGGTGGAGGACCTGGAGCGGCCGGCGTACGAGTTCGTCGTGAAGCTGATCGAGCTGTCGGCGAACCACCCGGCCGGGGAGGTCACGGCGCCGATCATGCAGGCGCTGATCGAGTCGACGCTCGGCCCGCAGCTGAGCGTCCATGGCGACATGGTCGACCAGGTCGCGGCGTCACAGTTCATGTACTCGTTCTTCGACCAGGTGTACGCGGTCGAGGACCGGGTTTGGGGCGCCGTGGCCCGGCTCGGCATGGACGATCCGACGTTCGCGGCGGCCTGGGACGGCCAGTTCGGCGTCAGGTACAACGTGTCGTCCAAGGCCGGCTCGGACCAGTTGCAGGCCGACCCGGTCATCGCGACCTACATCAACGTCAAGGGCCTGCTGGACCACGGGTACAACGCGCAGGACTACGTCAACGACGGCAACAGCCAGCTCAAGCAGCTGCTGGACAAGATCAACGCCCGGCTCGCCGAGTCCACCGCGGCGGCCAACGCGCTGAACGCGCAGTTCCCGATCAACGGCGGCAACCCGACGCAGGCGGCGCTGGACCAGGCCAAGGCGCAGGCGGCCCAGCGGCAGCAGTGGATCCACGGCGCCGCCGGTGCGGTCCAGCTGCTGTCGACGCTGATCGGGTTCGCCGACTATCCGGCAGGTCGGATCGCCGCCGTCACCGGGAAGGCGGCGGTCCAGATCGCCACCGCGGTCAACGCCTGGCTGCCGACGATCGCGTCCAAGGGACTCGTCGCGGCGCTGACGTCGATGAGCGCGCTGATGATGGCGGGCAACGTGCTCGGCGCCGTCCAGACGCTGGTGCCGCTGTTCGGCGGGTGGCCTTCGCCCGACCAACAGATCTGGGACGAGCTGTGGCAGCTCCGCCAGGAGGTGGTCAACATGTCGAACCAGATGAGCGAACGGTTCGACCGGATCGAACCCGCACTCACCGAGATCTACGGCCAGATGCTGTCGCAGTTCGGAATCCTGCTGCAGCTGCACAACGCGACGAGCCAGCAGCTGGCCGACATCACCAGCCGGCTCGCTGCCCTGACGTACAAGGTCGAATTCTGGGGACTGGCGATCTTCGAGGCGGAACGAGCCGATCGCTCCATCCCGGTCGCCGACTGGTTCAACGGGGCGGTCGGCTTCAAGACGATGCACGGGCACGACCTGCCGTGGAATGACAAGAAGCCCGCCACCTATCTGGGCGCGGCCACCGACCTCTTGACGTCGGCCGACACCGTCGCCAAGAACGAGCCGATGGCCCGCACGATTCCACTGAACCTCAACGATCCCGACACGGACGCCAACACGGTCCTGGACGGCTACCACGCCTCCGGAGCGATCCAGTACCTCAACGCCTACGCCCGCCAGTATCTGGGCATGCCCGGCACCGACGAGGTGGACCCGACGCCCAACGCGGAGTTCTGGCTGGGGGCCACGGAGCCGTACAAGATGCTGATGGCGCAGAATCCGGGCCATTCCAGAACCCAGCCGGACCTGTCGGACGGATTCATCAAGTCGGGCAACGCCATCCTCAGCGGTGCGGCGACGTTCAGCAAGCCGCGCACGCCGACCGGCGACAACCCGGCCCGGCTGAACCCGATCATCGAGAGCCTGATCAAGCGGTACCGGGCTGGATCGGACGGGCTCCTCACCGAGCTCGAAAAGCTGCGGGACGTGCCGCGGGTGGGGCACCCGGCGTACAACCAGTTCGGCCCGGCGAACCAGGCGGTGCCGAACAAACCGGCGGCCGAGCCGACCATCGTCGAGGACTGCACGCGGGCGGGCGCCCCGAAGCGGAACCGACCGGCCAACGTGCAGCTGCTGGCGCTTCCGCAGGAGCTGTGGGTCGCATCGTACGCACGGGCGAACACCTCGGTCCGCGTGTGCTACGACGCCAACTGGGAGAACGTGGTCCAGCCGGAGGAGCCGGGCGGCGACAAGCCGTACGCCATCTACGCGGACCTGAAGGTGACCATGCGCATCCAGCAGGGCTGGGACGGTCAGTTCAGCACGGTCCGGCAGTGGGAGAAGGTGTTCCCGTACGGCAGGATGGGCCAGTACTACCCGCCGCGTTCGGGACAGACGTCCTGGCAGACGTCGCCCGACCAGGCGCTGAGCGAGAAGTGGGACCCGACCTACAAGGCGCAGTTCGAGGCGTCGGCACCGATGACGGTCTCGGCGGACGCCGCCGCCATCACCCGGGTCCGCAACTGGCACAACTCGGTCGCCGGCAACTACTACGCCGAGGTCGAGCGCAGGATGACGACGGCGGGTGATCAGCTGAACACGTACGTACGCCAGATGACGACGGCGGCCCGGCTGCTCGACGCGTACGTGCGGCTCGGGTTCGGCCGCTCGCTCCAGCAGGACGAGCAGCTGGCCCTGTACCTGGTCGGCGTGGACAAGCTGCCGTCCGAGTACCGCTGGTCGCAGGTCGTGGCGCCGTTCAGCAAGGCGCGCAGCACCTACTGTTCGGCGGTCCAGAACAACCAGTGCGTCGTGCGGCCGGACGGGACGTTCGACCCGCGTACGGGCCAGAACGAAGGCAGGTACAAGCTGCTGTCGTGCGGCTGGACGACCAACCCGGACCGTCCCGTGGTCAACCCCGACCCGGTGGCGGACTGCGTCTGGTGGCTGTCGGCCTTGCGCTCGAACCGCGTCCGGGACTCGCTGGAGGCCGCGAGCGTGCGCCTGGCCACGCATCCCGGCTACACCGAGGGCATCCCGGCCGTGGAGATGATGATGCAGAGCCTCGAAACGGCAAAGGCCATCGCTCAGCACGCCGCACCCAGTTCCTGAACGGCACCGCGTGGGGCGGGGCGAGCGCCCGCCCCACGCGGTGGGACTACCGTCCGCCGAGACCGGCCTCGCGGGCCCGGATGATGGCCTGGCCGCGGTCGGTGGCCCGGATCTTCGTCAGTACCCGCGACAGGTGGTTGCGCACGGTCTTGGTGCTCAGCGCCAGCCGCCGGGCGACCGCCGTGTTGTCCAGCCCGGCCGCGACCAGGTCGAGGATCTCCAACTCGCGCCGGTGAGCTGCGGAAACGCCGCCGGCGCCCGGTGCGCGGCCGGGCTGAGCAGCCGCACCGCCCGCGCCGCAACCCCGCGGCCCAGCAGCACCTCGCCGTCCGCGACCGCGTGCACCGCCCGCTCGATCTCGGCGGGTGAGGCCGTCTTCAGCACGTAGCCGCGGGCGCCGGCGCGGAGCGCGGCGAACACCGAGTCGTCGTCGTCGAGCATCGTCACCACCAGCACACCGAGCTGCGGGTCCGCCTGCACGGCGGCCCGCGTCGCCACCACCCCGGACCCGTCGCCCAGCCTCAGGTCCATCAGCACCACGTCGGGCCGGTGCTCGGCGATGACCGCCGCGCCGGTCGCCGCGCCGTCGGCCTCCCCCACGCAGCTGATGCCGTCGAGCGTGGACAGCAACGCGACCATGCCCATCCGGAACACCGGGTGGTCGTCGACGACGACCACCCGCACCGGCGAGCTCACCGCGGTCATGGCCGCCGCACCGGGATGGTCAGCCGGACGGCGGTGCCGCCGGCTCGGCCGTCGACCGTCAGCACGCCGCCGAGGCCTTCCGCCCGTTCACGCATCGACTGCATGCCCACCCCGGCACGCGCCCGCGTCCCGAAACCGTTGCCCTGGTCGAGCACCGACACCTCCACACATTCAGTCTGCCGGTGTACCGCGACCGTGCACGCGTCGGCACCGGAATGCCGGTGCACGTTGCGGACCGCCTCGGTCACCACCGCATAGATCGCCACGACAGCGTCCTCCGGGAGCGGCACCGCCTCCGCCTCCACCCGGACCGTCAACCCGGCGGCGGCGTACCGGTGACTCAGCTCCTGCAGCGCGGGCAGCAGCCCATCCGTGTCCAGCACCGGCGGGACCAGGTCACGGGCGAGGTCCCGCACCTGTCCCGCGTAGCGGGCGGCCTCGTCGCCCAGCCCCGCGAGCAGCCTGTCGGCCGCCGCGACTGCGGGCCGGTCCAGGTCGGCCCGCAGGAGGTTGCGCGCCCCCGCGAGCGCGAACCCCATCCCGCTCAACGCCGGGCCGAGGCCGTCGTGCAGGTCGCGGCGCAGCTTCCGCCGCTCCGAGTCGCGCGCCTGCGCCACCCGGGCCCGCGACCGGGTCAGCTCGCGGTCCAGGCGGGTCAGGTCCACGAGCGCGGCCACGACCGGCGCCAGGCCGGCCAGGGTCGCCGCGGACCGGCCGTCGAGCCGCTCCCCGGCCGGGGGCCACGCCACGAGCTCCCCGATGGCCCGCCCGTCGCGGGTCAGGGGCACGCTCATCGGTTCACCGGCCAGTCCCGTCACCAGGACGCCCACCGCCGCGCCGTCCACCGTCACGACGCACCCGACGAGCCGCATCGACGCCGCGATCCCCTCCGCGACGTCGCGGAGCTGCCGGCCGGGCTCCGCCGCGCCGTGCAGGCCGTCGCTGACGGTGCGGATCAGGTCGGCGGTGCGCTCGCCGTACACCAGCCGGTCGACGCGACGCTGCGCCCACTGGCGCACCGGCGAGAACGCGATCGCGACCGCGGCCGTCGCCAGGATCTGCGGCGTCGGCGCGCCGGTGGCACCGACCAGCGCGACCGAGCCGGCGTAGCCCGCCACGACGAGCGTGGTCATCAGCAGCCACAGCATGGTGCGCCGGACGGCGATGTCGACCCGCCACAGCCGCAGGCGGAGCACGACCGCGAAGACCGCCGCCGGGAACAGCGCCTGGGAGGCGAGCATCAGCAGCGGCGGCGCGCCCCCGCTGGCCGCCGGCGCGACCGCGAGCGGCAGGAACGCCAGCGACAGCAGCACGGTCGCCCACGCGAGCCAGCCCAGGCCGCCCCGCTCGGTGGCCGGGGCGCGGTGCCGGCGCAGGAACACGCCGGCGGCTGCGGCGAGACCGAGCAGCACCAGCACCGGCTCGCTCCACCCGAACACCGCCCGGCGAAGCCCCTGCGGCACCGCACCGCCGGCCCGGGCGGTCCACGGATCCGTCGCCACGACCACGGTGACGATCCCGATGAACGCGACCCCGCAGGCCAGCACCGCCCGGACCCCGGCGGTCGGCCGCCGCGGCGGCAGCAGCCACGGCAGCAGGATCAGCAGGCCGAACAGGCCGGGAATCCAGGCCCACGACCAGGCGTCGGTCAGCAGGCGATGGGTCCACAGCCCCGGCACTCCGGCGGCGAGCAGCCCCCAGGTGCGGCTGAACCCCGACACCGCACCGCCGACCCCGGCCGCGACGAAGATCCAGCCCGCCGCGTGGGAGGCCCGGCGGAGCACCACCCATGCGGCGGCGCCGTAGACGGCACCGTCCAGCACATCGACGAGGACGTAGAGCTGGACCGTGTCCAGCGGCGGCCGGGCCACCGACCAGGCCGCCACCGTCGCGACGGTGAGGCCGAGGGTGAGCACGAGGACGGCCCAGGCCAGCGCCGGGCGGCGTCGAACGATCGCCATGTACGGCAGCGCCTCCCGCGGACTGTGACTCGATCCGGCGGCCCGAGCGTAGACCGCGGCGCAAAACCGTCGCGGGCACGGCGATCTCTTCGGCGGCGACATCGACCCGCACGGCTGTTGACATCCCGGCCGGCGACCGCAGACAGTCATCATCTCCACCGTCCGGGTGGAGATCCACGGGGGAACGAGAGTCGATGAAGCGTGCTGTCCGGGCGGCTGCCGCCGCCGTCCTCGCCGGGCTGCTGCTCGGCACGTCCGGCTGCGGCCCGACCGCCGCCGGCGTCGACGGCGAGCTCACCGACGACTGGCCGCCGCTCGCCGCGCCGAAGTTCGACCTGCCGGCCGTCGGGGCGTGCCTGAGCACCACGACGAAGACCCCGTTCGACCCGGCCTACACCGTGGCCACCCCGATCGAGTGCGACCGGGCCCACACGCTCGAGGTCGTCCTGGTCCGCACCGTGGAGGGCAGCGCCGCGCAGGCGCCGGCGCCCCCGAAGCCGGGCAGCGAGGGCTTCCAGGCGTCCTACACGGCCTGCGGCAAGGCGGTCGCCGGATACGTCGGCGGCGAGTGGCACACCGGCCTGCTCGGCATCGATGTGCGGCAGCCGACCAGCCAGGCCTGGCAGGGCGGGCTGCGCGACTACGTCTGCTCCGTCGTCGCGCTCAGCGACGCCTACGGCGTCATGCAGATGAACACCGGGTCGCTGAAGGGCTCGCTGACCGGCGCCGCGCCGAGGGCACTGCGCTGCCTGGCGGCCACGGGCACCACCAGGTCCGACGGCTGGTGGGAAGACATGTCGACGCTGACCCCGATCGACTGCGCGCAGCCGCACGAGGCCGAGTTCGCCGGCACCATCCAGGTGGGCCCGGCCACCGGCTCCCTTCCCGCCTCCGACGTGCTGCGCAAGCGGTCGCTCGGCCCGTGCTGGGACGTCGTGGCCAGGTTCGTCGGTCTCAGCGGCAACGAGCTCGACGCCCGCGAGGAGTTCTGGGCCGCCTGGGACGGCATGGGCAGATACCAGTGGGAGGCCGGCGACCCGTACCAGCGCTGCTTCGCCCTCTTCCGCCCGGGCAAGAAGGCCCGCGCCACGGTCAAGGGGCTCGGCAAGAAGGGATTCCCGGCATGACGGCACGTACCCGGGCGGCGATCGCCGCCGTGCTGGCCGGCGTGCTGCTCGGCGCGTCCGGCTGCACCCTGCCGCCCGCCGGCGCGGACGGCGACCTGATCGACGACTGGAAGGCCCTCACCGCGCCGAAGTTCGACCTGCCGGCCGTCGGGACGTGCCTGGAAGGCAGCGCGGCGACGACGACCTTCAGCCCGTCGACGGTGCGCGACGCCGAGACCCCGTGCGACCGCGACCACACGTTCGAGGTCGTCCTGGTCGGCACCGTCGACGGCAGCGCCGCCCAGCGGGCCGTGCCACCCGAGCCCGGCGGTGGGCCAGGCGGCGAGGCGTACCGGGCGGCGTACAAGACGTGCAGCGCGGCGGCGGACGCCTACGTCGGCGGCGACTGGCACACCGGCCTGTTCGGCGTCACCATGCAGATGCCGGCGCGCCGCTCCTGGGAGGGCGGGCTGCGCTCCTACGTCTGCTCGGTCCTCGTCCTCAGCGACTTCTTCGGCCGGATCGGGTCGTCCACCGGCTCGTCGAAGGGCTCGCTGACCGGCGCCGCACCGAAGGCGATGCACTGCCTCGACGTCAACGGCGACAAGGGCTCCGACGGCTGGTGGGAGGAGGTCCGTGCGATGACCCCCGTCGACTGCGCGCAGCCGCACGAGGCCGAGTTCGCCGGCACCGTCCAGGTCGCCGCGGGTGTCACCGACGAGCTCCCCTCCAACGATCAGCTGCAGAAGCTGGCGGGCGAACGCTGCTGGTCCGCCGTGGAGAAGTTCATGGGGCTCACCGCGACCCAGCTGGACTCGCGCCGCGACATCGGGGTCTTCTGGGACGGCTTCGACAAGGCGATGTGGGACTCGGGCGACCGCACCCAGCGCTGCGTCGCCCTGTCCTACCCGGGCAAGAAGCTCCGCGCGTCCATCAAGGGGATCGCGACGAAGGCGCTTCCGGTCTGACCTGGGCAGGTGTGACCGGATCGGCATTGACATCCCGTCGCGCGGCGAAGACAGTCGTGGTCGCCACCGGACGGTGGCGCTGCAACGGGGGAAACGAGAGACGATGTTGACGCCTGCCCGGACGGCGATCGCCGCTGCCCTCGCCGCCGTGCTGCTCGGATTGTCCGGTTGCGGCGTCAACGTCCCGGGAGTCGACTCCGACCTGGTCGACGACTGGCAGCCCCTCGCCGCGCCGCGGTTCGAGCTGCCGGCCACCGGGGCGTGCCTGGACCGGGACGCGCAGCCGTCCTACAACCCGTCGTCGCTGCTCGGCGCCCGGGTCGCGTGCGACCGCCCGCACTCGCTCGAGGTGGTCATGACCGGCACCGTCGAGGGCGACGCCGCGCAGGCCTCGGAGCCACCCGCAGCCGGCAGCGAGGATGCCAAGGCGGCGTACGCGGCCTGCGACAAGGCCGTCAGCGACCACGTCGGCGGCGACTGGCACACCGGCATGCTCGGCATCAACGTCCAGATGCCGAACCGGACACCGTGGAGCGGAGGCCTGCGCACCTACGTCTGCTCCGTCTACGCGACAAGCGACGTCTACGTCTACAGCTCCGGCTCCCTGGTCAGCTCGTCCCTGAAGGGTTCGCTGACCGGCGCCGCACCGAAGGCGCTGCACTGCATCGAGGTCAACGGCGACAAGGGCAAGGACAACTGGTGGGGTGACATCCGGGCGCTCACCCAGATCGACTGCGCGCAGCCGCACGAGGCCGAGTTCGTCGGCACCGTCCAGGTCGGCGCCGGCGTCGGCGGCGCGCTGCCCTCCCACGACCTGCTGAAGAAGTGGACGACCGACCGCTGCTGGCCCGCCATCGCGAAGTTCATGGGCCTCACCGAGTCCCAGCTGAACACCCGCAGCGACATGGGCATGGCCTGGGACGGCTTCACCAAGGCCGACTGGGACGCCGGCGAGCGCAACCAGCGCTGCTTCGCCCTGTTCAACCCCGGCAAGAAGGCCAAGGCCTCGATCAAGGGCCTGGGCAAGAAGGCCCTGCCCGTCTGATCACCGTCAGCTGACGGCGTCGTGGGTGATCCGGCGGGCGGCGACGAGCCAGCCGCCCGGCGCGGGCACCAGCAGGTCCTCGCCGGTGGTGCTGTTGTGGACCACCGGGCGGCCGCCGGCGGGCGTCTCGACGTTGAAGGCGGCGAACCTCGTCCGCAGCGCACCGCCCGGCGCGGGGTCGACGACGAGCATGTCCAGCCAGTACCGGCGGACGACGGCGGAGCCTGCGCGCTTCGCCACCGCGGCCCGCAGCGCGCCGGCGATCGCCGCCCGCCCGCGACGCTGCGCCGGTGCCCCGCCGGCGAACGTCCTGCCGGCGGGGGCGACCTGGGTGAAGACCGCGTCGACGGTGAAGGTGGCCGCCCACGCGTCCACCTCCCCGGCGTCGAGCAGGTGCAGCTGCCGCACGTAGAAGGGGAGCAGCGTCACGGGGTCCAGCCGTCGTGCACCACGTAGCGGCGGCGGACCAGGAAGGTGTCGCCGTCGGGGACGAGGACGTCGTCGGCCGCGGTGCTCAGGTGCAGCGCGGACTGCCCGCCGGTCGGGGTCTCGATGACGAGCGCGTAGTAGCGGGTGGTGACGGTGCCGTCGGGCTGCGGCTCGACGGCGAGCATGCCGAGCCAGTGCCGGCGGACCACGCCGCGGGCGGCCAGAGCGTCGGCGGCCTTGCGCAGCCGCCCTCCGATCTCCGCCCGGCCCCGGCGCGGTGCGGGGCGGCGGTCCTGGCCGAACTCGCCGTCCTCGGTGAAGGTGTCCGCCCACTCCTCTGCGCGGCCCTCGTCCAGCAGCCGCATCTGCACGGCGTAGAACTGCTGCACCCGCTGGTAGAGACCGGTGTCGACGGCGGTCGTCATGCGGTCACCCCGGCGACGTGCCGCAGGGTGGCGAGGCTGTTGGCGCCGAGCGCCTCGCGCACGAAGGTGCGGGCATCCGCGACGGTCCTGCCTTCACCGAGCACCGGGACCACGGCCGACGGCCGCAGCACCACCCGGTGCTGGGACGTGGCGGTCACGAGGCCGTCGCGCTCCTCGAACGTCCATCGTCCCGTGTGGACGCTCAGCAGCGCCGGCGGCCGGGTCTGCTTGTAGACGATGCGCAGGCCCGGCAGGCCGACCCGGATCGACTCGGTCGTGTGGCTGGAGCCGTCCTTCGCCAGGGTCCCCATCCGCAGGCGCTGCACGCCGGCCGGCTTCTCGTCCAGCTCGACGCCGACGACGTGCGGCAGCCGTGCGGGCCAGTGCTGCGCGTCCCAGATGAAGGCGTGCGCGTCCCGCGCGGAGCCGGCGAACTCGACGGAGTCGGAGAACGTGAAGTCGATGCCGGGGTCGGCGAGCGCACCGGCCTCCAGCGCGGTGAGCTCGGCGACGCTGTTGCGTTCGACCGCCTCGGCGATCCACGCCAGGCCTGACGGGTCGTCGTCGATCGCGCGGTACGTGTGGGTGAGCACGACCCGGCTGTGCCCGTCGGCGGCTTCCGCGACGTGCCACTCGCCGCCCATCGACGCCACCGGCGGCGCCGACACCTCCTGCCGGAACGTGATCCTCCGGGCGACGGGGTCGAGGGTGCGCAGCGAGGTCCACGACTTCACCGCACCGTTCGCGGTCGCCCACAGCTGCAACCGCTCCTCACCGTCGGACAGCGGGGTCGCCACGGCGTGCACGGTCGGCGGGAACAGCGCCGGCCATCCGGCCGCGTCGGCGAGCAGCGCATACACCCGGTCCGGCGGCGCGGCGACCGTGATCTCATGGGAGACAGTCATCGTCGGTCCTCGTTTCCTAGTAGTTGCCGAGCCCGCCGCAGACGTTGATCGCCTGGGCGGTGATGGGGTCCGCGGCCGGCGTGACGAGGTACCCGACGAGCGCCGCGACCTCGTCAGGCGTCGAGTACCGCCCGAGCGGGATCTTCGCCTGGAACCGGTCCAGGACGTCGTCCTCGGTGGTCTGCCACGCGGCGGCGTAGCCGGCGCGGACTCGCTGCGCCATCGGCGTCTCGACGTAGCCGGGGCAGACGGCGTTGACGGTCACCCCGGTGCGGGCCAGCTCCAGGCCCAGGGCCTTGGTGAAGCCGATGACACCGTGCTTGGAGGCGGAGTAGGGCGCGCCGAGCACGACGCCCTGCTTGCCACCGGTGGACGCGATGTTGATGATGCGGCCGCCGGGGCGCCCCTCGAGCCCGCCGGCGGTGAGCGCCTCCCGGGTCACGTGGAAGACGGCGGTGAGGTTGGTGGCGATGACGTCGTCCCACAGCTCGTCGGCGACCGCGGAGGTGACGCCGCCGCCGCTGCGGCCGGCGTTGTTGACGAGCACGTCGACGGGTCCGAAGCGTTGCACGGCGCCGGCGACGAGGGTGCGGATCTGGCCGGTGTCGCGGACGTCGGCGGCCTGCCCGTCGACGTCGAGGCCCTCGTCGCGCAGCTCCTTCACGGTGAGGGCGACGGCGTCGGCGTCGCGGGCGCACAGGTACACGCGATGGCCGGCTCCGCCGAGGGCACGGGCGACGGCCAGGCCGATCCCGCTGGTGGCCCCGGTGACCAGCGCATGCCGGGGCCCGGCGGGCGCCTTCGGCTTCGCCGCTGTCTCGGTCATGAATCCTCCTGGGTCTCGGGCTGGGACTGCAGCCGGGCGACGAGCCCGGTGTCGTGGGTGCCGGCGCGGAACGACGCGTCGGCGAGGACGTCGCGGAGAAAGCCGGCGGTGGTGTGCACGCCCGGCCCGTCGACCCGGAAGTCGGCGAGGGCCCGGCGGCCGCGCGCGATGGCGGTGTCCCGGTCGGGCGCCCACACGATGAGCTTGGCGAGCAGCGAGTCGTACGCCGACGGGACGCTGTAGCCGGGGTACGCGTGCGTGTCGACCCGCACGAACGGCCCGCCGGGCACGGTGAACGCGTCCAGGCGGCCGGGTGCGGGCGCGAAGTCGCGGGCCGGGTCCTCGGCGTTGACGCGGCACTCGATCGCGACGCCGCGGGGCGCGACGTCGGCCTGGGTGAGGCCGAGCGGCTCCCCCGCGGCGATCCGCAGCTGCTCGGCGACCAGGTCGAGGCCGGTGACCGCCTCGGTGACCGGGTGCTCCACCTGGATGCGGCAGTTCACCTCGAGGAAGAAGAAGTCCCCGGCGTCGTCGAGCAGGAACTCGAAGGTGCCGGCGCCGACGTAGCCGGCCGCGAGCGCGCCACGGACGCTGGCCTCGCCCATGCGCTCGACGACGTCCCGCGGTACACCGGGCGCCGGGGTCTCCTCGATGAGCTTCTGGTGCCGGCGCTGCACGGAGCAGTCGCGCTCGCCGAGGTGCACCGCGTTGCCGTGGGCGTCGGCGAGGACCTGGATCTCGACGTGGTCCGCGGTCGGCACGGCGGCCGGGACGGGCGGCACGGCGCCGAACGAGATCTCCACCGCGACGTCACCGACGGACACCCGCACCAGCTCCGGTCGCGCCCCTGCCTCGTTGGCGAGCAGGAGGACGGTCCGCCGGACGGCGTCCAGCACCCCTGCCGCATCCGGCCCGGCGCCGTCCCGGGCCTCCGCCAGGGTCGTCATGCCGCGACCTGGTCGACCGGGGCGCCGAAGCGGCGGAAGCGGGCGTGGCGGCCGACGATGAGCCGCGGCGCGTTCAGCGGCAGGAGCGACCGCAGCTCGGTGACGAGCGCGGCCCGCAGCAGCCGCGCCGCCTCCGCGTGGTCGGCGGCCGCACCGCCGGGCGGCTCCGGCACGACGCCGTCGACGACGCCGAGGCGCACCAGGTCCGCCGGGCGCAGCCGCAGCGACCTGGCCGCCCGCGGTGCCTGCGCCGGGTCGTTCCACAGGATCGCCGCGCACCCCTCGGGGCTGATGACGGAGTAGACGCCGTTGGCCAGGACGAGCACCCGGTTCGCCAGGGCCAGGGCGAGCGCCCCGCCGCTGCCGCCCTCGCCGGTGACGACGGCGACGACGGGCACGGGCAGGCCGGCCATGAGCCGCAGGCTCTCGGCGATCGCGACCGCCTGCCCCTGCTCCTCCGCCTCCGGACCCGGATACGCGCCGGGCGTGTCGACGAGCGTGACCACGGGCAGCCCGAGCTTGGCGGCGAGCCGCATCAGCCGGGCCGCCTTGCGGTAGCCGGCGGGCGTCGGCATGCCGTACCGGCTGCGGGACAGCTCCTTGGCGGTGTGCCCCTTCTGGTGGCCGATGACGACGACCGGGATCCCGTCGAGCCTCGCCAGTGCGCCGATGACGGCCGGGCACTCGCCGGAGATCCGGTCGCCGTGCAGCCGCACGACGTCGGTGAAGATGCGGTCGAGGTAGTCGGCGGTGCTGGGCCGGCCGATGTCCCGCGCCAGCCGCACCGTGTCCCACGCGTCGCGGCCCTCCAGGTGGTCGGCGTCGCGGATCACGACGTCGCCGGCGGGCACCGGCGCGTCGAGCGCGTGCACGCTGCCCGGGTCCAGCAGCTGGGCGATCCGCTCGTGGGCGGTGAGCCGGTGGTGGTGCCCGCATTCGGGGCACACTCCGAGGTTGCGGGCGAGCTTCGGCTCGTACAGCGGGATCCGGCAACCGGCGCACAGGGCGAAACTCACCGCGCACCGGCCCGGGCCTGGTTGACGATGCCGACGAACTCGTCCGGGGTGCGGGCCTGCACGACGGTGTCGTCGGCGAGCCGCACCCGGTAGTCGCGTTCGACCCGCCCGGCGAGCTCCAGCAGCGCCAGGGAGTCGTAGCCGAGGTCCTCGAACGGCACGGCGCCGATGTCGCCGTCGAGGCCGCCGGTCTCGTCCTCGCCGGCGACCTCGCGCAGGAGCTCGCGGACCCCGTCGACGGTCAGTTCTCTGCTGCTCATGCTGCTGCTCCTTGTCGGTGCGCTGCGGTCGGGTGGTGCAGGACGACGGCCGCGTTGAAGCCGCCGTACCCGCGGGCGACGACGAGGGCCGTGCGCAGCCGCGCCGGGCGCGCCGACGTGACCAGGTCCAGGTCGTGGGCGAGGGCCGGGGCGTCGACGTTGACGGTCGGCGGGATGACGCCGTCGCGCAGGGCGAGGGCCGCGGTGGCCACGTCGAGCGCGGCGCCGCCGGAGGCGAGCCGGCCGGTCATCGTCTTCGGCGCGGTCACCGGGGTGCCGCGCGGGCCGAACACGGCGGCGAGCGCGTCGGCCTCGGCCCGGTCCAGGGCGGGCACCCCGGCCGCGTCGGCGAAGACGACGCCGACGTCCGCGGCGGCGGCACCGGCGTCCGCGAGCGCGATCTCGATGGCGCGGCGCAGCGTGCCGGGCCGCCCGCTGTCCTGCGGCGGGTCGAAGGTGGCGGCGTACCCGGCGACGACGGCCAGGGGTGCGGCGCCGCGGGTGGCCGCCGCGGCCGCGTCCTCGACGACGAGGATCGCGCCGCCCTCCCCCGGCACGTAGCCGGCCGCGTCGCGGTGGAACGGACGGAACGCGGTCGCGGGGTCCTCACCGGTCGCGACCCGGCCGTTGGCGACCTGCGCGATCCAGCCCCACGGGCACAGCGCGCTGTCGACACCGCCGGACAGCACGACCGGGATCCCCTTGCGGATGTGCCGGCGGGCCTGCGCGAGCGCGTCGAGGCCGCCGGCCTGCTCTGTGACGAGGACGCCGCTGGGGCCGCGCAGGCCGTGCCGGATCGAGATCTGGCCGGTGTTCACCGCATAGAACCACGCGAACGACTGGTAGGCGCTGACGTGCTCGCCGCCGAGGCTCCACAGCTTCTCCAGCTCCCGCTGGCCGAACTCGAAGCCGCCGGAGGCGCTGGCGGTGACCACCCCGGCCGCGTACGCGGGCAGGGCGGCGGGGTCGAGTCCGGCGTCGGTGAGGGCGAGGTCGGCGGCGACGAGCGCGAGGCGGGTCATGTGGTCGGTCTGCGGCAGCAGCCGGCTCGGCAGGTGCCGGCGCGGCTCGAAGCCGCGGACCTCGCCGGCGAGCCGGGCCGGGTAGCGCTCCGGGTCGAAGCGGGTGATCCGGCCGATGCCGTTGCGCCCGTCGAGGGTCGCCCGCCAGTAGTCCTCGGTGCCGAACCCGTTCGGCGCCACCACACCGATACCCGTGATGACGGCGCCCCCGCCTCCCGTGATGACTGTGCCCCGGCCTTCCGTGGTGGGCGCGGTCACGGCCGCACCAGGACCATGGCGCTCTGGAAGCCGCCGAAGCCGCTGCCGACGGACAGGACGGTGTCGGTGCGCTGCTCCCGGGCGTGCAGCGGCACGTAGTCCAGGTCGCACTCGGGGTCGGGCTCGTGCAGGTTGGCGGTCGGCGGGATGACGCCGTGCTCGATCGCGAGGGCGCTCGCGGCGATCTCGATGGAGCCGATCGCGCCGAGCGAGTGCCCGACCATCGACTTGATCGAGCTGACCGGGGTGCGGTACGCGTGCGCGCCGAGGCTGAGCTTCGCCGCCGCGGTCTCGTGCCGGTCGTTCTGCTTGGTGCCGGAGCCGTGCGCGTTGAGGTAGTCCACGGCGGTCGGGTCGAGGCGGGCCTCGTCGAGCGCGACCCGGATCGCCTCGGCCATCTCGACCCCGTCGGGGCGCAGGCCGGTCATGTGGAAGGCGTTGGCGCGCCCGGCGAACCCGGCGATCTCCGCGTACACGCGGGCGCCGCGGGCCCGTGCGGCGGACAGCTCCTCCAGGACGAACACCGCCGAGCCCTCGCCGAGCACGAAGCCGTCGCGGCTGCGGTCGAACGGGCGCGACGCGTGCTCGGGGTCGTCGTTGCGGGCGGTGGTGGCCTTGATGGCGTCGAAGCAGGCGACCGTGATCGGGGAGATCGGTGCGTCGGTCGCGCCGCCGATGACGACGTCGGCGGAGCCCTCGCGGATCAGGTCGGCGGCGTGGCCGAGCGCGTCCAGGCCCGACGTGCAGCCGGTGGAGACGACCGCGGCGGGGCCCTCGGCGCCGGCCGCCCAGGCGACCTCCGCGGCCAGGGAGCTCGGCACCAGGTAGTCGTACAGGTGCGGCACCGCGTACCGGGGGTCGACGTGCCAGTGCCGGCCGGCGTCGCTGGCCACGGCGTACTCGCGCTCGAGGCTGGTGGTCGCGCCGACGGCGCTGCCGATGACGGTCGCGGTCCGGCCGGGGTCGCGGGCGTCGAAGTCGAGACCGCTGTCATTGAGCGCCTCACGGGCCGCGACGACGGCGAACTGCGCCGCCCGGTCCATGCGGCGGATCTCCTGCTGGGTCAGTCCGGCGGCCACCGGGTCGAAGTCGCACTCGGCGGCGACCCGGGAGCGGAACGCCCCGGCGTCGAACGCGGTGATGGTCCGGGTCGCGGTCCGCCCGCTGGTGAGCAGCGCCCAGAACGCCTTGGTGCCGACCCCTCCGGGGGCGACCACGCCGATGCCGGTGATCGCCACCCGGCGCCGGTCCCCCGCCGCATGCGCCCCGTCACGTGGAACGCCGGCGACCCGGCGCCGGTCTCGCCTCGCATCTGCCATGCCGAGAACGTTGACAGCGGCCGATGGAGCGGCGACCACGACCGGCCTGGAGACGGGCTCCAGGTGTTGTGTAGCACCCGTGGACGGGGGCTGCGGAGGCTGTCCGCATGAGTCTGGACGGGCGGGTGGCGGTGGTGACCGGGGGTACCCGGGGCATCGGCAGGACGATCGCGGCGGCGTTCGCGGCGCGGGGCGCCAAGGTGGTGGCCGCGGCGAGGTCCGCGGAGCCGCCGGACGAGCGGGTCGACGTGACGGACCCGGGCTCGGTCCGGGACCTCTTCGACCGGGTCGAGGCGCGGTTCGGCCGCGTCGACATCGTCGTGGCGAACGCCGGGGTGAGCCGCCCCGGGCCGGTCGCCGGGCAGGCGCCGGAGGCGTTCGCGGACGTGCTCGCCACGAACGTGGCCGGCACGTTCCACACCGTGCAGGCGGCCGTCCCGGCGCTGCGGCGGGCCGGCGGCGGCCGGATCCTGACGCTGTCGTCGGCGCTCGCCACCCGGGCGACGCCGGGGGCGGCGGCCTACAGCGCGTCGAAGGCGGCGATCGAGGCGCTCACCCGCACCGCGGCGGTGGAGCTGGCGCCGCACGGCATCACGGTGAACTGCCTGTCCCCGGGGATCATCGCGGAGGGCATGGGCGAGCAGCTCATCGGCAACGCGGCGGTGTGGGCGAGGTACGGGCCGCGGCTCGCCGCCGGGCGGTCGGGCACCGGCGAGGAGGTCGCGGCGGTCGCGGTGTTCCTGGCCGGCGCGGGCGCGGGTTACGTCAACGGCAGCGTCGTGGACGTGCACGGCGGTCTGGACTGGTAGCGGTCTGGACTGTACCGTCTAGTATGATCGACGGGCGACGGAGGGGCGGTACGCGTGGCGGGTTCGAGCTCGACGATGACACCCTCCGAGGTCGCGCCCCGCGGACTGCCCGGCAAGCGCACCGCCATCATGCGGGCGGCGACCCGGATCTTCATCACCGCCGGCTATGAACGGGCCAATCTCGACACGATCGCGGCCGAGGCGGGCGTGTCGAAGCAGACCATCTACAACCACTTCGGCGACAAGGAGCGGCTGTTCGTCGCGGTGGTCGACGAGGCGCGCACCGGCGCCGACCGTGACACCGAGCTCGACGAGTCGCTGCTGACCGACCCGGCCGCGCTGGAGCAGGACCTGCTGCGGCTCGGCCGGCAGTTCCTCGCCGCGACGCTCGATCCCGAGGTGTCGGCGCTGCGCCGGCTGATCATCGCCGAGGTCTCGCACCACCCGCAGCTGCACCGCTCCTGCGGCGCGGACGAGCCGCAGTCGGGGCCGAAGCTGCTGGGTTGGCTGATCCAGCGGGTGGCCGTGCTGACCGCCCAGGGCGTGTTGAGCGCGGACCGTCCGGACCGTGCGGCGGCGCATTTCGTGTCCCAGCTCACCTATGAGGGACAGCAGCGGTCGAAATATGGCACGCTCGCTTTGGCGCCCTGGGAAATCGACGAGATTTGCGCCGATGCCACCGATCTTTTTCTGCGCGCGTATCGGGTTGCACCTGTTCAGGGGCGCACGAAGAGCCGCAGATAGCGTCTGATTTCCTACCTTGACCGTAGTATTTACCTACGATACGCTTCAATGTAATCGGTAAAGCCGCAGCGACGACCGCGCCCAATCCCTGCAATGACGCAAGCGGCGAAGTCGGACCAAAATCCTATTAATCCGATAGGAGACGCAGTGAAACTGGGAGTTCTTGGCCCGCTCCTCCTGTGCGCCGACGGGGCGATCCAGGTGCCGACCGCACCGAAGCAGCGGCAACTGCTCGCGCTGCTGCTGCTCAACGCAAACCAGGTGGTGCCGGTGAGTCAGTGCATCGAGGAGCTGTGGGAGTACAACCCGCCGGCGAGCGCCGTGTCGACGCTGCACACCTACATCATGCAGCTGCGCCGCATCCTGCGGCTGGGCAACGAGCGGGACGCCACCTGCGCCGGCCGCCTCGTCACCCGCGACCGCGGCTACCTGTTCGTGTCGCGGCAGGGCGAGCTGGACGTCGACGCGTTCGAGGACCGGCTCCGCGACAGCCGGCAGGCGCTCGGCGACGGCGACGACCCGGCGGCCGCGGCGGCGCTGCGCGACGCGCTCGCCGTCTGGCGCGGCCCGGCGCTCGTGGACGTGCAGCCCGGCCCGGTGCTGCGCACGTGGCTGGCCAGCCTGGAGGAGAGCCGGCTGTCCACCATCGAGCGCCGCATCGAGGTCGACCTGCGCCTGGGCCGGCACCAGGAGCTGATCGGCGAGCTCAGCGCGCTGGTCGAGCGGCACCCCGTCCACGAGAACCTGCACGCGCACCTGATGCTGGCGCTGTACCGCTCCGGTCGCCAGGTGCACGCGTTAGAGGTCTTCACGCGGCTGCGGACGGTCCTGTCCGACGAGCTGGGCCTGGAGCCGTCGCCGGCGCTGCGCCGCCTGCACCAGGCCGTGCTCTCCTTCGACCCGGCGCTCGACGCGCCGCCGGTGCACGTGCCGTCCCGCTTCTCCATCGACCTGGACCTCGGCCGGATCCGCCGCGTGCTCAGCGAGCCGTGCCGGGTGTGACGACCTCCAGCCGCGGCACCGCGTCCAGCAGCTGTCGGGTGTACGGGTGCCGCGGCGCGGCGAACACGGTCTCGACCGGCCCGTCCTCGACGATCTCGCCGGCGCGCATGACGGCGACGCGGTCACTGAGGTGGTGCACCACCCCGAGGTCGTGCGAGATGAACAGCATCGCCACCCCGAGCTCCGCCCGCAGGTCGGTGAGCAGGTCCAGGACCTGCGCCTGGATCGACACGTCGAGGGCGGACACGGGCTCGTCGCAGACCAGCAGCGCCGGCCCTGGCGCGAGGGCGCGGGCGATGGCGACCCGCTGCCGCTGCCCGCCGGAGAGCTCGACCGGCCGCCGGTCGAGCACCGCGGCGCCGAGCCCGACCTGGTCCAGCAGCCGCAGGACGCGGCGGCGCCGGTCGCGCCGGGGATGGCCGATGACGCCGAGCGGCTCGGCGACGATGCGCTCGACCGGGTGCCGCGGGTCGAACGAGCTCAGCGGGTCCTGGAAGACGACGCCGATCCTGCGCCGCAGCGGCCGCCGGTCCCGCTCCCGCAGCGCGCTCCACGGACGCCCCTCGAGGAGCACCTCGCCGCTGTCCGGTGCCAGGAGCCCGAGCGCGACCCGGGCGACGGTGCTCTTGCCCGACCCCGACTCGCCGACGAGGCCGAGGATCTCGCCGGCGCGCAGCGTCGCCGACACGTCCCGCACGGCGTCCCGGGAGCCACCACCCGGCAGGCGGAACCGTTTCGTGACGCCGCGGAGCTCGAGGACGGGCTCCCCCGGTACCGACGCCGCCAACGCCACCTGAGCGGCCTGACCGCCGGAGAGCCTGGTGCCGCGGGGGTGCGCGCCGGGGACCGCGGCGAGCAGCTGGCGGGTGTAGGGGTGCTGCGGGTCGCCGAGCACCTGCGCCGTGGGGCCCGACTCGACGATCACGCCGTCGCGCATCACCGCGGTGCGGTCCGCGAGGCCGGCGACGACGGCGAGGTCGTGGCTGATCAGCAGCAGCGCGGTGCCGGTCGCCTTGCGCTCGGCGAGCAGGGCGAGAATCTGCGCCTGGACGGTGACGTCGAGCGCGGTGGTCGGCTCGTCGGCGACGAGCAGCGACGGCCCGGCCGCGATCGCCGAGGCGATGAGGGCCCGCTGCCGCAGCCCGCCGGACAGCTCGTGCGGGTGCTGCCGGGCGCGCTGCTCCGGCTCGGGCACGCCGACCTCGCGCAGCAGCTCCAGCACCCTTCCCCGGCGGTCCTTGACGTCCGCGCGCAGGGCCTCGGCGATCTCGGCGCCGACGGTGCGCAGCGGGTCGAGCGAGACGAGCGCGTCCTGCAGCACGAGACCGATCCCCCGGCCGCGGACCTCCCGCCAGCCGCGAGGCCCCAGCCTGCGCAGATCCCGCCCGGCGAACTCGATGCGGGCGGCCTCCACCTCGGAGGACGGCCCGGTGAGGCCGACGAGGGTGCGGGCCGTGACGCTCTTGCCCGACCCGGACTCGCCCACGACCGCCAGGCACTCCCCCGCCTCGATCTGGAACGACACGCCCCGCACGGCCTCGACCCGCTCGCGTCCACTGTGGAACGTCACCTGCAGGTCGTCCACTCGCAACAGTGTCATCGGAGCCCTTCGAATCGTCGTTGCCAGCGGCGGCCGAGGACGGTCACCGCGACGACCGTCACGGTGATGGCCAGGCCGGGGAAGACGCCCACCCACCAGGCGGTGGACAGGAAGTCACGGCCGTCGGCGAGCATCGCGCCCCATTCCGGGGTCGGCTGGCGCGGGCCGAGGCCGAGAAAGCTCAGCGACGAGCCGATGATGATGGCGCTGCCGGTGCCGAGCGTCGCCAGGACCAGCACCGGGCCGAGCGAGTTGGGCAGCACGTGCCGCCAGACGAGGCCGATCGGGCGGACGCCGACGGCGACGGCGCTGGTGACGTAGTCGGCGCGGCGCACCGACAGCGCCTGCCCGCGGATCATGCGCGCGTACCCCGGGACCGCCGCGAACGCGATCGCGACGAGCTCGCTGACCGGGCCGGGTCCGAGCACCGCGATGACCAGCAGGGCGAGCAGGATGCCGGGCAGCGCGAGCAGCACGTCGACGGCGCGCATGAGCACCTCGTCGACCAGCCGCCCGCCGAGCGCCGACAGCAGCCCGAGCAGCGTGCCGGCCACGACGGCCAGGGCGGTCGCGGCGACGCCGGTGACGAGCGAGATGCGGGCGCCGTGGACGATCCGCGCGTAGACGTCCCGGCCGAGCTGGTCGGTGCCGAGCCAGTGCGTGCCGTCCGGCGGCCGCAGCGCGATGAGCGGGTCGACCTCGTCGGGCCCCGCGGCCAGGCGGTCCGGCACGAGCACCGCGACGAGCAGCGCGGCGAGGACCACGCCGGCGGCGACGACACCCGCCGCCGGCACCCGTGGCCTTGCTTTCGCGGTGACCGCGATGTCGGTCATGGAGCCGCTCCCCGCAGGCGTGGGTCGATGATCCGGTACAGGCCGTCGACGAGCGTGCTCACCACCACGAACACCACCGCGACGAACAGCACCATCGCGATGACGACCGGGAAGTCGCGGCTGCTGATGGCGGCGAGCGTGACCCGCCCGAGGCCCGGGCGGGCGAACACCTGCTCGACGAGCACCGCCCCGCCGAGCAGGTGCCCGACGAGCCAGCCCGACAGGGTCACCGCCGGGCTCAGCCCGTGCCGCAGCACGTGCCGCGCCCGCACGCCGAGCTCGCCGACGCCCCTGGCCCGCACCGACACCACGAACGGCTGCCGCAGCGCCCCCTCCATCCCGTCGCGCAGCACCTGGGTGAGGATCGCGCCGACGGGGACGGCGAGGGTGACGGCGGGCAGGATCAGCGCCGCGGGGCCCTGGTCGACGCCGACCGGGACCAGCCGCAGCCGGAACGCGAACACCGACAGCAGCAGCAGCCCGAGCCAGAAGCTCGGCGTGGACACCGCGACCAGCTCGACCGCCTGCGCGACGCCACGGGCGACCCGCCACCGGCCGGCGGTGAGCGTGGCGACGAGCACCGCGCCCGCGAAGGCGAGGAGCGTCGCGGCGAGCGCCAGCTGCACGGTCGGCCACACCTGCTCGCCGATGATCGCCGACACCGGTTGCTGCAGCTGGTACGAGCGGCCGAGGTCACCGCTCGCGAGCCGGGCCAGGTAGTGCCCGTACCGCACCGGCAGCGGCAGGTCGAGGCCCATCTCGTGCCGGATCAGCGCCATCGTCTGCGGCGTGGCCGGCGCGCTGCCCACCAGGGCGCGCGCCGGGTCACCGGGGATGAGCTCCATCGCGAGGAAGGTGACGGTGGCGGCGCCGAGGAGCACGCCGAGACCACCGGCGAGCCGGCGCAGCAGCCACCGCACCCTGCTCACTTCGTCAGCCACACGTCGTAGAGCAGCGGGAACGAGGCCGGGTCCGACCGCAGGCCGTGCACCTTCGTCGACGCCGCGAGCAGGTACGCGGGCACGTAGACGGGGAACGCGGCGGCGTGCTCCTGCACCCACAGCTGGGTGCGGCTGTACGCGTCCTTGCGCTTGGCGTCGTCGGCGGTGGCGGACGCGCCGTTCACCCAGCCGTCGACGGTCGCGTCGTTGACCCACGAGATGTTCTGGCCGGTGAGCGGCTTGCTGGTGGAGGCGAAGAAGATGCGCAGCAGGTCGGGGTCGGCGCGGGTCCAGCTCTCGTCGAAGATGTCGTACTGGGCCTTCGCGACCAGCCCGAACAGCTCGGCGGTCTGCACGCTGGTCCGCACGACCTCGATGCCGATCTTCTTCTGCGCCGCCTGCACCGCCTGGGCGAACGTGCCCCGCTGCTGGACGGCGGCCTGCTGCTGCGTGTACGGCCAGACCACGGCGAGCCGTTTGCCGTTCTTCGTGCGGTACCCGTCAGCGTCGCGGGTGGTCCAGCCGGCCTCGTCGAGGAGCTTGTTCGCGGCCGCCTCGTCGTACTTCGTCTTCTGCTCCAGCGACGGCTCGTAGTACTTCGTGTTGGGCGACAGGACGCCCCACGCCCGCTTGTACTGTCCGAAGTAGACGCTCTTGACCAGGGTGTCGACGTCGAGCGCCTGCTGGAACGCCTTGCGGACCTTCTCGTCGTCGAACGGCGCCCGCGACGTGTTCGGGTACAGCGTGTAGACGGCCCCCTGCGCGTCGGTGCGGACGAGCTGGAGTGCGGTGTCCGCCTGCACCGCCGCGACGTTGGGCACCGGCACGGCGCTGATCCCCTGGACCTCACCGCTGGTGAGCGTGCCGAGCCGGGTGGCGCTCTCGGACAGGAACCGGATGACGACCTTGTCCAGGTGCGCGGGCCCGGCGTGCTTCGCGTTCGGCGGCGCCGAGGTGTAGGTCGCGCTGCGCGTCAGCGTCACGTTCTGCTGCCGGGTGTGGCTGGTGAACACGAACGGCCCCGACCCGACGACGTGCTCGCACAGCGCCCCCGCGTAGTCGGTGAACGCCTTCGGCGACTGGATGCCGAGGTACGCGGTGCTCGCCGCCTGCAGGAACGGCTGGAACGGCGCGCTGAACCGCACCTCTGCGGTGTGCTCGTCGACGACGGTGGTGCCGGTGTACGGCCCGATCAGGGTGCTCGCATACTGCGACTTGGTCTCCTTGGCCACGATCCGGTCGAAGTTCGCCTTCACCGCCGCCGCGTCGAACTTCGTCCCGTCGTGGAACGTGACGTCGGTCCGCAGGTCGAACGTGTACGTCTTGAGGTCGTCGGAGACCTTCCACGACTTCGCCAGCCACGGCTTGAAGCTACCGTCGGCGTCCTGCACCACGAGCGAGTCCACGACCCCGCGGGTGATGAACGCGGTGGCGTCGGCGAGGCTGACGTGCGGGTCGAGGCAGCTGGGCTCGGAGTCGATCGCGTAGTTGAACGTCCCACCCGCGACCGGCGCCCCCTCCCCTGCGGCGCCCTCACCGGACGCGGGCGTGGACCCGCACCCGGCGGCGGCTAAGAGACTGAGCGCGGTGGCGGCGGCCGCCAGAGTACGGAACTGTCGCATATCGGGAGGTCCTGTCGTCGATGCCAGCGGGGGACGCGATGTCGCCCAGCGTGATCGAACCGGGTAGATCTTCCGCACAGTTCCGCTACAGTCCGCGTGGAGCCTCGCTGGAGGAGCCTCCCAGCCGCCGCGGTACCGCGCCTGCATCGACCACCGTCAAGCTCCGTGGCATGGACTTTCTCCGTCGCCTCGGCGCCTACCTCCTGCGCGCCATCGTCGACCTCGGCCACGACATCAGCCCCGTCCCCCTCCCGCGCAGGGAAGACCTCGACGACGCACCGTGACCATCGCTCCGTCACCGCACAGCGCTGAGCTTCAGGTGCGATGCACCGGCCGGGCGCCGGGGTGCAGCCGCCGCAGGCCGTCGCGGGCAACCTCGGCGGCGCTGCCCGCCGGGCGGGCCAGATCCCACTCCAGGTACACCTTGTCGCCGTCGTAGCACCCGAAGCTGCTGGAGACGCACAACAGCGGCTCATGCTCGATCCAGTGCCCTTCCCGCACGATGTCGTGGCCGAACACCGCCACCTTGCACCCGACGTGCAGGGCACGAAGGAACGCGAAGCCCCGCTCGGCGGGCGTGGTCCGGGCCCACAGCAGCGCCCCGAGCGGCCCGGTCGACGCCATGTCGGCCAGGGGCACCGATTCGTACCCGGCCAGCGCCAGGTCGTCGAGGTCACGAGGCCCGGCGATCCGCGCGTGCGGCGCGGCGTGGGTGAAGGCGATGCCCGCGCCCGGCGCGACGGCCGCGAGCGGCCAGCCCGCCATCCACCGCCGGACCGGGGCGAACCCGCCCGGGGCGTACTGCCGCTCCAGGTGGGCCGCCTCGTCGCCATGGAACTTGTCCAACCGCGGGCCACCCAGATGGGCGTGCTCATGGTTGCCCAGCAGGAAGTGGACCTGTTGCGGGTAGGCCTCCTGGAGTTCACGGGCTTCGGCGAGCAGCCGCGGCGTCTGGTCGACATAGAAGTCGCCGAGATGCTCCGGCCACGCCCGCGGAGCGATGGCCGGCCCGTGCACGAGGTCGCCACAGAACAGCAGGTGCGGCCGCGGCCCCCCAGCGTCCACGATGGCCCTGAACCGGGCCACGATCGCATGGAAGTCCGCGAGGTTACCGTGCAGGTCGGTGACGGCAAGCAACCTGCCCACCGCCGGCAACGTCACCACCCGTGACATCCGCCCACGATGGCACACCGGCCACCCGCAGTCCACCACGAGACGGGCGGGACCGGCTGGTCCCGCCCGTCGTGGGCGCGGGAGGGTCAGGAGGCGGGTTCGCCTGAGGGGACGGGGAGTTGGGTGCCCAGGGCGACCGGGACGCCGAAGTTGGGGGTGCCGTCGGCGTTCCAGGTGAACTTCTGGGCACGGGTGCTGCGGTTCATGTCGCAGCCGCCGCTGGTGGAGCTGTTGGCGTGGTAGACGATCCAGTCCTCGGTGCCGTCGGGGGACTTGAAGAAGCCGTTGTGGCCCGGGGCGTAGACCGAGTTGGCGTTGGAGCGCTGGAAGACCGGGTTCGGGGACTTCACCCACGACGACGAGTTGAGCGGGTCGCCGCCGTTCCAGGTGAGCATGCCGAGCTTGTAGTCCGGGGTGGAGCAGTGGCTGGCGGAGTAGATGATGAAGGTCTTCCCGCCGTGGGTGATGACCTCGGCGCCCTCGTTGACGGCGCCGCCGACCGTCTCCCAGCTGTAGGTGGGCGTGGACAGGATGCGGCGGGTGCCGCTGGCCGTCCACGGGTTCGACAGCGGGCGGATGAACATCGGCTGCGAGCCGTTGTAGAACGTGCCGAGCAGGTAGAGCTGGCCGTTGAGCTGCAGGATGCTCGGGTCGAGCTCCCACGTGTTGTCAGAGGTCGGGTCGAGCAGGTCGGCCTTGAACGTGTACGGGCCCATCGGGTCGAGGCCCGCGCTTTCGAGGACGTGGATGCGCTGCGTGCCGAGGTTGTACGGCTCGGCGCCGGCGGTGTAGTAGAAGTACCAGCGCTGCCCGTTGGGGCCGTTCAGCAGGTGGAACTCGGGCGCCCACATGGTGCCGGCGCCGTTGGGCCGGGTGAGGTTGAAGATGACGGTCTCCGGCGCGGTGGCCAGGCCGCCGAGCGTGCGGCTCTTGCGCATCGTGATCGTGCGGTTCCACGTCGTGGACGCCAGGTAGTAGTAGCCGCTGTAGTACGTGAGCCACGGGTCCGGGCCCTGCGGGTCGAGCGGGTTGGTGAAGGTGCGCGTGGTCGTCGTGCCGCCGTTGTACGACGGCAGCCGCCACACCTGCGTCGCCGCCGTGGAGCAGGTCAGCTGCACGAGCCCGGCCGACGCCGGCGCGACGCACTTGCCGGACTCGACGGCGACGAGGTTGAACGTGTTCGTGGCGCCGGAGACGGTGACCGCCTGCAGCCGGAACTGCTGGTTGGTCTGGCCGTTGCAGGTGTACTGGATGATCGTCGCGTTGTCCGCGGTGGACCGGCCGGTCACGTCGACGCAGGAGCCGGAGGTGAGCGTGTTGACGGTGTAGGTGCCGGTCGCGTTCGCCACCGGGACGAAGGTGAAGTTCTGGCTGGTGGCGCCGTTGCAGGCGGCCTGCACGAGCTGCAGGACGTTGGTGGGTGCGCCGCCCGGCACGTTGGCGCACTGCCCGCTGGACTGGTTGACGACGGTGCTGGCGAAGGTGACCGGCGCGGCGGCTGCCACGCCCGGCCAGTTGAGCACGGAGACGGTCGTCGCCGCGAGCACGGCGAGCACGACTGGTCGATGCAACATCAAAACCTCTCAGGTTCCGTTGGCGGCGAAGCCGGCGACCTCGGCGGCGGTCAGCGCGCGGCTGTAGATGCGGAGACTGTCGACGGCGCCGTCGAGGTACGGGTCGGCGTACTGCGAGCGGCCGACCCAGTTCTGCGTGGTGGCGCCGAGGCTCGACGGGCTGAGCGTCAGCCCGGTGTTGCGGGCCACCTCGGCGCCGTTGACGTACAGCACGCCGAGGTTGCCCTCGCGGGTGACGGCGACGTGCGTCCAGGCGCCGGCCGGCAGCGCGGACGGGGCGTCGATGCGCTGCTCGCCGCCGGCGCCGGTGGCCGTGATCGCGAACCGCGCGGTCCCGGAGCCCGACCTGGCGACGAGGAACATGTTGACGCCCGTGCCGCTGCCGAAGTCGAAGACGCGGGCCCAGTTGGTGATCGTGTCGACGCGGACCCACAGGGCGACGGCGAAGTTCGTGGCGCCGGCCAGGATCCCCGACGGCAGCGCCACGTATCCGTTGGTGCCGTTGAGGTTGACGGCGCTGCCGGTGCGGCCCGTCACGTAGGTGCCGTTGGTGACCGTGGCGGTGCGGCCGTTGCCGGTGGCGTCGGTGCCGTTGCCCTCGAACTGGTAGTGCGCGACGAACTGTGGCAGCGGCGGGGTGGTGTTGACCGACCAGTAGACGCTGTAGCGCTGGCCGTGCACCTTGTAGAACGGCTGGAGGGTGACCCCGCCGGCGGTGTACTGCAACGGGGTCGCCGTCGCGGTGAGCGTGGCCGGGTTGAGTACGGGTAGTGCGCTGAGATTGTTGGTGCCGAACAGCCCGCCGAGGACGATCGGGCCGACCTTCACCGCCTGCACGCTGCTGTTGTCGTTGGCGGACTCGCGGGTCAGCGCCATCGGCAGGGTCACGTCGATGACGTCGCCGGAGGCCCAGGTGCGGGCGATCGTGGCGAACGAGCCGGGTGCGGGCGCGGCCTGAGCGGCACCGTTCACCCGTACCGACGCCGAGGACGCCCACGACGGGATCCGGACCTTCACGGTGAACGTGCCGGACCCGGTGACGGTCAGCTTGGTCGAGCCGGCCTCCGGGAAGCCGGTCTCCTGCCGGATCGTGACGCCGCGCGCGGACCACGTCAGCACCGACGGGATGAACAGGTTCACGTACAGGGTGCTGGCGCCGTCGTGGAAGTAGATGCTGTCGCCGAACTTGGTGTTGCTCTCCATGCCCGTGCCGTGGCAGCAGACGAAACTGTTGTAGTCGTTGCTGTAGGTCTTGATCCCGCCGGCGCGCAGCGGCACGTAGTAGCACTGGAAACCGTGCGCGGAGTTCGGGTCCTGCGAGGCGAGGATGTGGTTGTAGAGCGCCTTCTCGTAGTAGTCGAGGTAGTCCACCCGGGACGGGTCGGTGAAGAACAGCTGCCGGGTCAGCTTCAGCATGTTGTGCGAGTTGCAGCACTCGGCGGTCGTGTCGGACAGCTCGCTGGCGATGCGGTCGGGCGCCTTGAAGTACTCGCCGTTGGAGTTGCCGCCGATCGCGTACGTGTGCCGGCGGGTGACGATGTCCCAGAAGTTGACCGCGATCGTGCGGTAGCGAACGGTCCCGGTCGCGTGGTACTCGCGGATCGCGCCGATGATCTTCGGGATCTGCGTGTTGGCGTGGTAGTTGTTCAGGCTGTCGGTGCCGGCCGCGAGCGGGTCGAAGATCTCCGCGTGGTCGAACTGCTGCGCGGCGGCGAGGTGCGCGGCGTCGCCGGTCAGCTGGTAGAGGTTGGTGAGGACCTCGTTCATCCCGCCGAACTCGGTGTCGAGCATGTTCTGCCGCTGGGTCAGGGTCAGCCGGTCATTGCGGAACTTGACCCACGCCGCCATGCCGGTGAGCACGGTCAGCGCCTGCGCGTTGCCGGCGAGCTGGTGCATGTCCAGCAGGCCGGCCATGAGCTTGTGCAGCGTGTAGTAGGGCGCCCAGACGGACTGCCGCGCCTCGACCCGGTCGATGAAACTTTCCGGGAACGCGCTGAGGTAGCCGGTGTTGTAGCCGGCGGTGGCGGCGCGCGACTGGCACTGGGCGAGGACGGTGACGAGCTGGTCGCCCTTGGTCTTGAAGGCGGTGTTGCCGGTGCTGGCGTACGCCTGGGCGAGGGCGGACAGGATGTGGCCGGTGGAGTGCCCGCGCAGCTCGGTCGTCGGTGACTCCCAGCCGCCGCAGGGGGTGGCGGAGGAGGAGAGCCCGACGTTGAGGCGGAACGTGTGCAGCAGCCGGTCGTTGTCCAGGAACAGCAGGTAGGAGTGGATGCGCCCGGCCGCGGCGGTGAACGGGCTGGTCAGCAGCTGCACCGCGGTGAGCGGGAACGCGTAGGCGGAGACGCCGGTGTCCGGGCGGGCGGCGCCGGCCGCCTCGGAGAACAGGAGCGGGGCGACGGCGGTGGCGGCGCCGGCGACGGCGGTGGTCCGCAGCACGCTGCGGCGGGTCACCGGTGGTGAGGACATGGGTCCCTCCCGAGGGTATGGGGTGTCCGCGGACCGTCCGTCCGTGGACGGTCCGCCGTGGTGCCGAGGAAGCACTAGCCGCGCAGCGCGCCCGACATGAAGCCCCGGACGTAACTGCGTTGCAGGACGAGGAAGAGCAGCAGGCAGGGCACCGCCATGAACGTCACGCCGGCCTCCAGGGCGGCGTAGTCGATGGCGCCGAACGAGGCGGTGCGCATGTTGACCACGGCGAGCATCACGGTGAACTTGTCCGTGGAGTTGAGCAGGATGAGCGGGGCGAAGAACTCGCTCCACGAGGTGAGGAACGCGAACAGCCCGACGGTGATCAGGCCCGGCCGCACCGCGTGCAGCATGATGCGGGTGAGCGCGCCGAAGCTGGTACACCCGTCGATCAGGGCGGACTCCTCCAGCTCCTTCGGGATCGCCTCGAACGCGTTGCGCATCATGAAGATCGAGAACGGCAGCTGGAACATGATCAGGACGAGACTGAGCCCGAGCAGGGAGTCCTGCAGCCCGATCCACCCCAGCAGCACGTACAGGGCGATGAGGATGGTCGCGTAGGGCACCATCAGGATCGCGAGGGTGAGCAGGAACAGGGCGTTCTTGCCCGGGAACTGGAACCGGCCGAACGCGTAGCCGCCGAGGGTGGCGACCAGCAGCGTGCCGCCGACGGTCAGCGCCGACACGGTGACGCTGTTGACGATGTGCTCGAAGCGGATGCCGTTGTCCGAGGTGAACAGCCTGCTGTAGTTCTCGAGGCCGAAGCCGGACGGGGTGCGCACCGACGCCCACGCACTCCACAGCAGCGGGAACAGGAAGAGGACGGCGAGGGCGGCGGCACTGATCTTGCGGGGCATGAGCACGGGTCCCTACTGCGATCGGCGGCGCAGGACGCCGAGCTGGATGGCGTTGAACACGATGAGCACCCCGAGCAGCACGACCGAGATCGCCGCCGCCGAGCCGAGATCCAGCTCGATGAACGCCTCCCGGTAGATCACCATGACCAGCGACGTGGTGCCGTTGTCGGGGCCGCCGCGGGTGAGGATCCAGAACTGGTCGAAGGCGAGCAGCGAGCCGGTGATCATGAGCGTGAGCACCAGCGCGATCGTCGGGCGCATCAGGGGCACGGTGATCCGCCGGAAGATCTGCCAGCGGGTCGCGCCGTCCAGGCGGGCCGCCTCGTACACGTCCAGCGGGATCGCCTGCAGGCCGGTGAGCAGGATCAGCATGTTGAAGCCGGCGAAGCGCCACAGCACGAGCACGACCGCGGAGCCGAGCGCGGAGTCGGGGCTGCCGCTGGTCCACGACACGTACCCGTCGACCAGCCCGACCGTCTCCAGGACCCGGTTGACGGGGCCGATCTCGTCGCTGAGCAGGCCGAGGAACAGCAGCGACGCGCTGGCGAAGCCGACCGCGGCGGGCAGGAAGAACGCGGTGCGCAGCAGCCCGACGCCGCGCCGGCGGTGCTGCACCATGAGCGCCAGGCCGAACGACAGCACGAACAGCAGGACCGTCACGACGACCGTGTACTTGAGGGTGAACCACACGGCGGTGCGCAGCAGGTCGTCGTCGGCGAGCCCGGCGTAGTTCTCCGGCGCGTTGATCGTGGGCGCGCCGAGCAGCGGCCAGTGGTGCAGCGACATCCACACGACCAGGCCGAGCGGCACGACGAAGAACATGCCCACCACGAACGCGGTCGGCGCGGCGTACAGGGCGCCGATCCACTGCCTGTTGCGTTTCCTTCGCGGTGGCGCCGACGGCAGGACCGTCGGTCGCGTTGGCGCCAGCAAGGTCATCATCTTCTCCGGTGCGACCGTGTTCGAGGGGTGTCCTGGTTCGAGGGGGTGTCGGTGGGGCGGGCGGCCCGCCCCCGCTCGCGCGGGGGCGGGCGGGCACGGCTACTTCTTCAGTGAGGCGGTGAGGGCGGTGGCGCCGTCACCGAGCGACTTCTGCGCGTCGCCGAACAGGGCACCGCGGAACGCGGTGTTCCACGGGCTCTGCGGGTCGTTGTAGGTGGCGTTGAAGTTCTTCGCGTACGGCGTCTTGCCCTTGCCCATCAGGTTGTTGATGGTCACGATCCGCGGGTCGGCCGAGGAGTACTTGTTCGAGGCCAGGTCGGTGCGGGTCGGCACGCCCTTGTTCTTCGCGACGACCTCGACCTGCGCCTCGTCGCCGAGGGTCCAGGCGAGGAAGTCCCAGGCCTGCGCGGCGTGCTTGCTGGTGGCGCCGATGCCGATCGAGTCGCCGCCGACGAACGTCGACTCGCCCCCGTTGATGCCGCTGATCGGCGCGATGCCGACCTTGAAGGTGGCCTTCTCCTCGATGATGCCGAGCCACGCCGACGGCGCCGGGGCGATGCCGATCTTGCCGCTCTGCAGCGCGCCGAGCCAGGTCGGGCCGGCCTCGTCCTTCGACGCCGGCGCGGCGACGCCCTCGTCGTACAGCTTCCGGTAGAGCGCGAAGACCTCCGACATCTCCTTGGAGTCGATGGTCGAGGCGGTGCCCTCGGCGTTCATCACGTCGCCGCCGGCGGCCCACACCGACGGCCACAGGGTGAAGACGTTGCAGCCGCCACAGTTGCCGCCGAAGTAGGTGCCGTTGATGTCGCCGCCGAGCTTGTCGATGGCGCGGGCGGCCGCGGCGAACTCGGTCAGCGACGCCGGCGGCTTCTCCGGGTCCAGGCCGGCCTTGGTGAACAGGTCCTTGTTGTACAGCATGACCGACATGTCGATCGTGTGCGGGACCGCGTAGTTCTTCTTGTTCCAGGTGCCGTTGCGCACGTGCGCCGGGGCGACCTTGTCCTTCATCGGCAGGGCGTTGAACTTGTCGGTGATGTCCAGCCACAACCCCTGCGAGGCGTACTGCGGCGCGAACACCACGTCGGAGGCGAACAGATCCGGCAATGCCTTGGCCCCGGCGGCCGAGGCGAGCTTCGCCGGGTACTCCTCGTTCGGATACGCGGTGACCTGCACCTGGTTCTTGTGGGTGGCGTTGTAGGCGGCGGCGTACGCCTTCGACACGGACTCGGTGGCGGCGCGGGTCCACAGGGTGAGCGTGGCCCCGCTGTCCGCGGCCTCGCCGGTCGCCGCCGGGGAGTCAGCGGAGTCGCCGCAGGCGCCGAGCGCCAACAACAGGGTGGCGGCGACGGTGCCGCTCAGTAAACGCTTCAAGGTCGGTCCCTTCCTGGACACATTGTTTGTGAGCGCTATCAAAGAGCAAGAGCGGAGGTGCTTTCACGCACGACGAGGTCGGGGGCGGACCGGTGCTGACCGGTCTGCCGCACGCCCGCCGCGATCTGGGTGACGAGCAGGTGCATGCTGCGCCTGCCGAGCTCGGCGAAGTCCTGCCGGACGGTGGTCAGGGGAGGCTGCAGGTAGGGCGCCTCCGGCATGTCGTCGAACCCGACGACGCTGACCTCGTCCGGCACCGCCCTGCCGGCCTGGTGCAAGGCGCGCAGCACGCCGATCGCCATCTGGTCGTTGCCGCAGAACACGGCCGTCACCGACGGGTCGGCGGCGAGCGCCCGGCCGGCGGCGTAGCCGGACCGGGCGCTCCAGTCGCCGGGCAGCGGGACGGGCACCGGTAGACCGGCGTCCTCCAGCGCTGCCTGCCAGCCGACGAGCCGTTCGCGGGCCTCGGGCCACTCGGGCGGGCCCGCGACGTGGTGCACGGTGCGGTGACCGAGCGCGATCAGGTGCCGGGTCGCGAGCCCGGCACCCGCCGCGTTGTCCACGGCCACCATCGGCACCTCCGGCATCGCCGCCACGTCGATGCCCATGCCGACGATCGGCACGTGCGCGGGCACGTCGAGCAGCGAGCGGCCGAGCGCCGTCCAGGCCGCGGCGACCGGGGCGAGGGTGATGATCCCCTCGACCGCCTGTTCCCGCAGTCGGCGGATCGCTTCGGACACGGAGGGCACGTTCAGCTCCCTGGCGCTGGCGATACTGACGAAGTAGCCCGCTTCCCGGGCCGCGCGTTCGATGGCGTGGACCATGAACGACGGCCCGAACAGCGTGGTGTCGAAGGTGACCAGGCCGACGGTCTGCGACCGGTTCGTCGCCAGGGTCCTGGCCGCGACGTTGGGCTGGTAGTCCAGCGCCCGCATCGCGGCGAGGACCCTGGCTCGGGTCTCGGACCGCACACTCGGGTGGTCGTTGACCACCCTGGACACGGTCTGGTGGGACACCCCGGCGAGGTGGGCGACGTCCCGCATCGCCGGGGGCCTTCGTACGCTGTGCACGGGCGGACCTTTCTGGGGTTACGGGCCGGTCACCTTGACTTCCAGCAGACCGACCGACGCGGTGCCGCTCTGCAGGAGCACCCGGAGCCTGGTGGTGCTCACCGCGGTGAACGTCACGTGGTTGTACTGGTTGATGCCGAGCGGGTAGCCGGATGCGCCGGCGACGTCCACGTAGGCGGTGCCGTTCCAGTACTGCAACTTCCACGACGCGGGCAGCCGCACCCCGCCGTTGTCGTCGAAGAAGTAGACGTCGGCGGCGTTCACCGTCTGCGCGGAGGACCAGGTCAGCAGGCCCCACTGCTCGCCCGTGTTGGGCCAGGTGCCCCAGCGCGGGTTGACGGTGTCGTTGGAGCTCGGCGGGTCGATGCCGTCGTTGAGCGCGGCCACGCTCTCCCACGACGAGGTGTAGGACGCGCTCGGGGTGGCGCTCAGGGCGAGGTTGCCGCCCGTCGGCGGGGGCACGGTGCCGCCGCCCCGGTTGTACACCTTGACCTCGGTCAGGGCGGTCTTGAAGCCCGACGCGTGGGTCACCTGCACCCGCAGCCTGGTGGTGTTGACGGCGGTGAAGTTGACGACGTTGTAGTTCGCCCGTGGCGTGCCCGGCGTCTTCACCGGCGCGGCCACGTTCACCCACGCGCTGCCGTTGTAGTACTGGATCTGGTACGAGCTGGGCTGCCGGTACCGGTTGGTGGCCCGGTCGTTACGGAACCACAGCCGCACCTCGTCGACCGTCCGCGCCTGACCCAGGTTGAGCTCCAGCCAGTCGGTGGCGTTCGGCGAGCCGTAGGTGCCCCACGTCGGTTCGTTGATCGGGAACCCGTCGACCGCGTTGGCGCCGGCGGTGCCGCTCGCCGTGTAGGACGCGGAGGTGGCCACGCCCTGCGCATAGTTCGGCAGGGTCGAGGTCAGGTCGACGCCGGCCTTGTTGAACATGTCGACCATCTGGGCGCTGGTCTGGCTCACCTGGGCCGGCGCCTGCAGGCCCGAGTACGCCGCGCTGAACTGCACGGTCGCGCCGCCGCCGGCCGGGAACGTGACCGCGCCGGTGGCCGGGTTCCACACCAGGCGGACCAGCTTGTCGACGGTCGCCACGCGGGTGCCGTTGACGAAGATGGAGTAGCCCTGCGGGATGCCGCTGTACTTGACGACGCCGTCGGCCGGGTCGTCCCACACGACGCTGAGGTCGGCGTTGCGGTAGCGCAGGTTGTTGGCGGCGAAGTTGGGCCAGCCGATGTTGAGCGGGCTCAGCTCGACCTGGTTGTCGTTGCGGGGCCGCAGGCCCATCACGTCCTCGATGACGGTCCAGTTGCTGCTGCCGAGGATGTTGTGGTGGATCCAGGACCGGTAGTCGATGTTCTTCGTGCCGGCGTTCCAGTCGGCCCAGAACTCGTTGGCGTCCGGCCACTGGGTGTTGCCGCCGATGTACTGCGCCCAGGCGTTCCAGTACAGCAGCTTCTTGTAGTCCTCAGTGGACATCCACTGGTTGGGGTAGTTGCGCAGCACCGAGGAGTACAGGCGGAACTGCACCGTGGAGTTGATGGTGGAGAAGTTGTTGCTGCCCGGCTGGCCCGCCGCGGCGGCGGCCGCCTTGTCCTTCTGGTTGGCCGTGAAGAACGGGAAGACCGGGTACTCGGCGGGGTCGGCGAAGAGCCGCAGCGCCTGCTTGTACTCGTCGGTGTTGGGCATCGCGCCGACCGAGTACGGGTAGTAGTTGTTGATTTCCTTCCACGGCACGAGCGCGTTGGTGGAGACGTGCCGGTGCTCGATGAGCTTGTTGGTCGAGTCCCACAGCGTCGACACGATGGCGTTGCGGATGCGGTCGGCGATCGCCTGCATCTCGGCGGCCTTGGCAGTGTTGCCGATCGCCGTGTACGCCTGGACCGCGGCGAGCGCTCCACTGTAGACGTACGCGGACTCGGCCCGGTCCATGTTGCCGGAGCGCCAGTGGAAGGACACGGCGTCGGCGTCGTTGCCGGTGAGCGCGCCCCAGTCGTACTCGATGAGGCCGTTGTTGTTGTGGTCGTAGTAGGACAGCTGGCCCTTCACGTCGCCCTCGGCGTACTTCGCGAGGTTGCCGGCGATCGCGGGCTGCCCGCCGTGGATCTGGTAGCTGCGCCAGGCCGCCTCGGCGATGTACTGGGTGTAGCTGTTGGACCAGTTCTCCGGGTCGCCGGGGTTGTCCATGAAGCGGCCGCCCTTGGACGTCTGCCCGACCGACAGCCACGGCCCGTAGGAGTAGGCGGCGTTGCGCAGGTACTTGAGGTCGTCGATGTGCATCGGCTGGGTGAGCGCGATCGCGTTGTTGTAGCCCAGCGCGCCCTCGACCGAGACCGGGAACTGGAAGTCCTGTCCGGGGATGTCGACGTCGAGGTAGTTGAAGCGCATCAGCCACCAGCGGTAGTAGATGTTCTTCTTGATGGCCGGCTCGGGCACGTCGAGGTACGGCACGTTCACCGCCCACCAGCGGTTGTAGTCCCGCACGTGGGTCGAGAAGGCGATCGCCGCGCTGTAGCCCTTGTAGGCGTTGTACTCCGTGAGCGAGTCGGGGATCTCGTTGGCGACGAAGCCGAGCAGCACCTTGGTGGTGACGGTGGCGCCGGCCGCGATCGTCACCGACCGGTTGAGCCCGCCGCTGGTGGCGGTGAACCCGTCGGCGGACAGCCGCGGGTACAGGGTGGTGAGCGCGTTCTTCACGCCCACCTGGCCGGTCAGCTCGTCGCCGCTGCCGGACGTGGCGTAGGGCGAGGTGACCCGCAGCGCGATCGTCTGCGAGGCGGTGCCGGTGTTGGTGATCGCCAGGTTGTCGACGGCGACATTGTTGTGGGTGATGAACTTCGTCTGGTTGATCCGCAGGGATCCGTTGGTGTGGACGCTCTTCCAGTGGCTGGGCGCCTGCCAGCGCTGCGACACCTGCTCGGTCCAGGTGCCGGTGCCGGCGGTGACGGTGAACGCGCCCTGCCCGTTGATGCTCTCCCAGTACGCGACGTCACCGCCGAAGCCGAGCGTCGACGGCGTGTGCGTCTTCATGAACACGCCCCGGCCGCGGGTCATCAGCCAGGTGCCGGCGGGGTCGTTGCCGGGCCGCGCGAGCAGCCGGTCCATCCAGAAGTCCGTGCCGCCGCTCTCCGCGTCGAAGATGGCCTGCATGGTGTTGCCGGTGCTCATCGCGACCGGTGGTGCGGGCACTGCCGGCCCGTTGAACGTCGGGTAGCCGATCGTCTGTGCCGCGGACGCCGGGTTGGCGGCCAGCGTCGCGGCACCGATCGAGCCGGTCAGGGCGGTCGTCAACGCGATTGCCAGCCTGAGTTTCCAGCGGGGGTGTGGCATCGCGTCACCTCCATTTCGGGTGGGGGTCAGGTGGTGGGCAGCCAGATCCGCATCGTGGAGGGCCCGCGCCGGGCCCAGCGGTGGTAGGGCACAAGGGTGACCACGATCGGATCGGAGCTTTCGGGACTGTCTTCGCGGCTTCCGGCTTTGTCACGCCCTTCCGGCAGCTCGTGGTACGGCCAGCCGCGCTCGGCCCGGTGCAGCAGGCGCCCCTTGACGGCGGTGGCCTCGGGGGCGACGGACGTGTCGACCTGGAGGTCGTCGAGGGTGACGCCGTCCTCCTGGTCGACCGACTCGGCGCACATGACGACCGGGCCCACCTCGACGGCCGCGCAGCCGCGGGTGGCGTCGACGCGGGCGTCGGGGAACGTCCAGCGGGGCTTCATGGGCAGGTCCAGGCGGACCTGGTCGCCGTCGCGGGTCGGCGTGGCGCCGTCCGCCCAGGCCGGCACCCGCACGGTGACGGGCCGGTCGGCGGTGACGACGACGGTGCCGCCTTCGGGGTAGTCGGTCTCGACGGTGACCCGCTCCCCGTCGACGGTCATCGGTGCGTAGTGGTGCAGCTGCACGCCCGTGTCGTCCTCCGTCACCAGGTAGGTGCCGAGCGAGGCGACGAGCCGGGCGACGTTGTTGAGGCAGCAGGAGACCTCGAACCACGGGGCGCGCGGCCCGCCGCCGAAGCGCAGCTGCTCCCGGTCCGGCGGCACCGCCTCGGTCGGGGTCCGCTGGTGCAGGGTGTTGGCGTAGAAGAAGGACTGCCCGTCGTCGGCGACCGCGGTGGCGATCACGTTGTGCAGGACCCGGTCGACGATGTCGCCGTAGCGCAGGTCACCGGTCGCCAGCAGCAGCCGGTGCGCGAGCATCACGGTGGCCACGCCGGCGCACGTCTCGGAGTACGCGCGGTCCGGCGGCAGCACGAAGTCGTCGCCGTAGGACTCGTCGAGGTGCCGCGAGCCCATCCCGCCGGTGATGTAGGTGCGCCGGGCGAGGGTCCGGTCGAACTGCCGCACCACGGCGCCGAGCAGCGCGTCGTCGCCGGTCTCCACGGCCACGTCGACGGCGCCGGCGGCGAGGTAGAGCGCGCGGACCGCGTGGCCGGCGAACGCCTCGCCGTCGCGGACCGGCACGGCGTCCTGGAAGTACCGCCAGCCGAACTCGTGCTCGGGCAGGCTGCGGTGCCCGCGCCGCTCGACGAACCGGGCCGCCTGGTCGAGGTAGCGCTGCTCGCCCGTGACCCGGAACAGCTCCACGAGGGCCGTCTCGATCTCCGGGTGGCCGCACAGCCCTTCGTCGCCGAAGGTCGCGCAGACGTGGTCCGCGACGCCGCGGGCCACCTCGAGCAGGCCGCCGGCCAGGCCGGTGCGGGCCGCGGCGACGCCGGCCTGGATGAGGTGGCCGGCGCAGTAGAGTTCGTGGCCGAAGTTCAGGTCGCTGTACCGCTCGGGCTGGCCGGGCCGGCCGAACGCGGTGTGCAGGTAGCCGTCGGGGGCCTGCGCGGCGGCGATCATGGCGGTGAGCTCGTCCAGCCGCGCCGAGTGGTCGGTGCCGCCGGGGCGGACGGACTCCCAGCACATCGCCTCGACGTGCTTGTAGATCTCGGAGTCGGAGAACTCCCGGCCGCGGCGGCGCTCGGTGCCTGTGCCCGTCGTGGCGAAGTTGCCGGTCCAGCCGAGCCGGTCGAGCCAGGTGCGGCAGTGCTCGATCGTGGCGGTGCCGTTCACCGCCTGGCGCTGCGCCCAGAACCCGCCGGTGATGCGTACCCGTCGCGGATCGACGGGCCGCAGTACCCCGCGGGACGGGAGCACCGGCCCTCCGCTGGCGTCCGACGTCACTGCGGTACCCACCTTTCTGTGTTACGAAAACCTTTTCGGAAGGATGGCAGCATGGCCTCGTCGTGTCAACGGTCGATTTCCTGCGCGCGACGATGCTGATCTGACCCGAATGTCGGTTTGTGACAGTTGTGACACGCAACCGAGCATGTGTATGCTCGCCGAAAAGTTTTCGGATGCTTGAGAAGGGCCGCTGGTGAGCAGGAAACGCGCGCAGGTCACCCTCACCGACGTCGCCAAGTTGGCCGGCGTCTCGGTCGCGACCGCCTCCAAGGCGCTCAACGCCCGCGACGAGGTGGCCCCGGCGACCCGGCGGCGGGTCCAGCAGGCCGCGGAGGAGCTGTCCTTCCAGCCCAACGTGCTCGCGCGCGGCCTGATCTCGGGCAACACCCGCACGATCGGCCTGCTCACCGACGAGCTGTCGGCCGCCCGCTTCGCGATCCCGGTCCTGCTCGGCGCCGAGAACGCCCTCGGCAACGAGCAGATGAGCGTCCTGCTCTGCGACGCCCGCGGCGACGCCATCCGCCGCCAGCACTACATCCGCACGCTGCTCGCCCGGCAGGTCGACGGGTTCATCATCCTCGGCGACGCCAACGACCTGCGCCCGTCACTGACCCGCAGCATCCCCGTGCCGGTCGTGTACGCGTACTGCGAGTCCGACGACCCCGCGGACCTGTCCGTCGTCGCCGACGACGCCGGCGGCGCCCACCTCGCCGCCGAGCACCTCGTCTCGCTGGGTCGCCGACGCATCGCCCACATCACCGGCGACCACGGCTACCGCGCCGCCCGCGACCGCGCCCTGGCCTTCGCCTCGGGCCTCTCGTCGGCAGGCCTCTCCCTGGTCGGCGAGCCGCTCTTCGGCCAGTGGTCGCAGCGCTGGGGCCGGCACGCCACCTCGCGGCTGCTCGCCTCGCACCCCGACATCGACGCCATCTTCTGCGGCAACGACCAGATCGCCTCCGGCGTCACCGAGGCCCTGCGCGACCTGGGCCGCACCTGCCCCGACGACGTGGCCGTGGTCGGCTACGACAACTGGGAGGTCTTCGCCACCGAGTGCCGCCCCCCACTGACCACGGTGGACCTCAACCTCGAGCAGCTCGGCGCCACCGCCGTCCGCCACCTCTTCGCCGCCCTCGACGGCGACCACCATTCGGGCGTCGTCCGCCAGCCCGGCCGCCTCGTCGTCCGCGAGTCCACCGGCGTCGCCCCGGTCACCCGCTGACGGCGCCAGCACCTGGCCGCCGGCCGTGACACGGCGAAGGCACTCGATCAGGCCGCCTCCCGCGAGACGGCGGGGGCGCTGGCGGCCTCCACAACGGAGCGCCGGTCACGTGGCGGAGGTGGCGCCTGGACCGGGGGCGCTCGGCCGGGCCAGCGGCGGGGCAGGCCGGGTGGCGATCGGGGCGGACGCGGTGAACGCCGCCTCCACGATGTGCAGCGCCTCGTCGAGGTCGATGCCGACGCTGATCGCCACGGCGGCGTAGTCGGCGGCGGCCTGCCGGGCGCGTTCCCGGCCCGCCTCGCCCGCGGCGGACACGAACGAGCCGGCGCGGCCGCGGGTCTCGATCAGGCCGGCCTCCTCCAGCTCCCGATACGCGCGGGCCACCGTGTTCGCGGCCAGGCCCAGGTCCGTCGCCAGGCTGCGTATCGGCGGCAGGCGGAACCCGACCGGGAGCGTGTGGTCCTGGATCTGCCCAGCGAGCTGGGCCCGTAACTGCTCGAACGGCGGAACGGCCGAGGCCGCGTCGATGACGATCATTGGACGATCATTGCCTGCCGGGCCGTGGCGAGGCTCCCCGGCGTCCGGGCGTGGAGCAGGACGAGCGCGGCGACGCCGAGGACGACGGCGGCCACCGCGGCCGCGTTCCACCAGGCGGGCGCGAGGCCGAACGGCAGGACGACCGGCAGCGACCACAGCACGGCCGGGGCGGTCGCCTCTCTGGCGTCCTCGACCCGCATGATGACGTCGGCGGTCAGCGACACCTCGTCCTCGGCCACCACGGGCCGGGTCAGCAGCTGCCGCAGCTGCACGGCGCTGCCCACGCCGACACCGAGCACCGCCACGAGCAGGATCACCCCGCCCTGCCAGACCGTCGGCTCCTCGACGGTCATCGCGCCGAGCGCGAGGACGACCGCGACGCCGAGCGTGGCGAGGCCGAACACGGCGTGCGGCAGGCCGAGCACCACCCGCCAGCCGGGCTTCACGGCGTGCGCCGCCCGGCGCGGCAGCGCCGCCCCCGCCCTCCGGTCGGCCGCGGCCAGCCACCGCGCGATGAGCAGCCGGGAGACCAGCAGCCCCGCGGCCGCCGCGCCGAGGACCATCAGCAGCACCGGCCGGTCCGGCGAGGATCTCGCCGGGGCCGAGAAGTTGGCCGCGTGTGCACCCGCGGCCACGATGATCACCGCCGCGAGGACCACGTGGTCGGCGAGGCGCGCCCGCCGCCGGGCCGCGAGCCGGGCGACCAGCAGCTCGCTCACGGGCGCGTCGGGCAGCCCGTTGCCGACCAGCCAGGCGCGCGCCGCCCGCTCTTCTGCCGTAGTCATGAGCACTCCCGAAAGATTGTCGCAAGTGTTGTATCACCATCATGGTACAACACTTGCTACAACGTCAAGCGGGCCCGGTGGGCCAGCACGGTCCGGCCGTGCTCCCCCACCCAGCGGACCAGCCCGTCGACGGGTTCGAGCAGCGTGCGGCCGAGGGGCGTCAGCTCGTACACCACCCGCGGCGGCACCTCCGCATGCGCCTCGCGTGACACGAGGCCGTCGCGCTCCAGGTCGCGCAGCGTCTTCGCGAGCATCCGGTGCGAGATGCCGTCGATCCCCCGCTGGATCTCCGTGAACCGCCGCGACCCGGCGACCAGCGTGGCGATGACCACGAGCGTCCACTTGTCCCCGATCGTCGTCAGCAACCCGCGGACCACCGCCCGAAGGTCGTCGTCCTGACATGTGGACAGGTCGTCGGAAGTGGTCATTCCAGTTCCCCCTGAGAGAAGCCAAGACGCACCTCAAGGTGCGCGACGCACCCCGAAGTGCCGAATTCAGACCGGAAATGCAGCGTATTGCAGAACCGCTGACACCACACAGAGGCCGCGACTGGCGCGGCGTCGAACGTGAGGAGTGCAGCCCGTGACCAGGATCGCCATCATCGTCGGGAGCGTCCGGCCCGGCCGGTACAGCCGGCTCGTCGCCGACTGGGTGCTCGAGACCGCCGCCCGGCGGGACGACGCCGAGTTCGAGATCGTCGACCTCGCCGACCACCCGCTGCCGCACCTCGACGAGCCCGTCCCGGCGTCGGCGGGCCGGTACGCCAACGAGCACACGAAGGCGTGGTCGCGGGTCATCGACGGCTTCGACGGCTACGTGTTCGTCACGCCGGAGTACAACCACTCCACGACCGGGGTGCTGAAGAACGCCATCGACTACCTGTACGCCGAGTGGAACAACAAGGCCGCCGGGTTCGTCGGCTACGGCGTGGTCGGCGCCGCCCGTGCCGTGGAGCACCTGCGGCTCATCGCCGCCGAGCTGCAGCTCGCCACGGTCCGCTCGCAGGTCGCGCTGTCGTTCTACACGGACTTCGAGAACTTCACCCGGCTCACTCCGGGGCAGGCGCAGCTCGACGCCCTGGACGCCACGCTCGGCCAGGTCGTCGCCTGGTCCGACGCCCTGGCGAAGCTGCGCGTCTGACCCACCCAGGCCCGGCGGCGCGAGGGGGCGCCGCCGGGCCGCCCCGGCGACGCGACCAACGCGGGTTATCGCTCACATCGCCACAAACCCAGTGCATCGCCGAGATTTAACGTCCAGACGGTGGTGTTGACAACGTCGATGTGACCGCTAACATGCCGCGAGGAGCGGAGGCGATCAATGGGCTCATGCAAGGCCGGAGTGGTGGGGCTCGTCGCCGTGCTCGCCCTGGCCGGGTGCCAGCGGGCGCACGACGTGCCGGTGCCGGCGGGGACCGCGGCCACCGACGACGGGACGGTGCTGACCATGTGGACGCGCTCGCTCACCGGGGCCTTCAGCCGGGCCCTCATCGAGCAGTACAACCGCAGCCACCGCAACAAGGTCAAGCTCACGGTCATGCCGGGGGACTCCTACCAGCAGCGCGTCGGCGCGGCCGCCGGCACCCGGCAGCTGCCGGACCTGCTCGCCGTCGACGTGGTGTACGCGCCGAACTACGCCGCCCAGGGCGTGTTCGCCGACATCACGGCGCGGGTCGCCACGCTGCCGTTCCGGGAGGACCTCGCACCGTCGCACATGCGGGCCGTCCGGCACGCCGGCCGCACCTACGGCGTGCCGCACGACATCGACCTGGCCGCGTTGTTCTACAACAAGGACCTGTTCATCCGGGCCGGGCTCGACGGCGACCGGCCGCCGGCCAGCCTGCGGGAGCTGCGCGAGTTCGCCGCGAAGGTCAACGGGCTCGGCGGCGGCGTGCACGGGTTCAACTTCGGCGGCGCGTGCCCGGACTGCATGTTCGCCACGGCGTGGCCGATGATCTGGGCGTCCGGGTCGAAGGTCCTCAACGAGGACGGCACCGCCGCGATGCTCGACAGCGCCGACGCGACGCGGGTCTTCCAGTTCTACCGCGGCATGTACGCCGACGGCCTCGTCCCCCGGTCGGCGAAGAACGAGAGCGGCCCGTCGTGGACGCAGGCGTTCAGCGAGGGGCTGATCGGCATCCAGCCGATGGGCGCCACCGCCCTGCGCAACATCGAGGAGGCGTCGCGGCTGCAGGTCGGCGTCGCCGCGATCCCGGGCCTCGAAGGCGGCGCGTCGTCGTTCGTCGGCGGGGACGTGCTCGGCATCGGCTCCAACAGCCGGCACGCGGACCAGGCGTGGGACTTCATCGCCTGGACGCTGTCGGAGCAGGCGCAGGTCGACGTCGTGGCGAAGAACCGCTACGTGCCCGTCCGCAGCGACCTCGACAACAACGTCCACGCCCAGCAGGACCCGCGGCTGGTGACGTTCACGGCGATCGCGCGGAAGGGCCAGACCCCGTACGCCGTCGCGTTCGGCAAGACGTTCAACGACCCCAACGGCCCGTGGATCGAAGCGGTCGCCGACGCGGTGTTCGGCCCCGGCGACGTCGGCGCCGCCCTCGACCGGCACAACGGAAGCATCACCACCTCACTGAGCGGGGGCTGAGCGTGCGGCGGTCGTCCGGATTCCTCTACGCCGTGCCGACGGCGCTGCTGGTGGTGGTGCTGTTCGTCGGACCGCTCGGCCTGATGGCGTGGATGTCGCTCAACCACTGGCCGCTGCTGGGCGCTTCGGCCCCGAACGGTGTGGCGAACTACGAGGCGCTGCGCGAGCCCCTGTTCACCCGGGCGATCGTCTTCAGCATCAAGTACACCCTGGTCGCCACCGTGCTCGTCGGGCTGATGGCGTTCGGGCTCGCCCTGCTCGTGCAGCGCCCCGGGCCGGCCATGACCGTGTTCCGGACCGTGTTCTTCCTGCCCGCCGCGGTCGGGCTGGCCTCGGCGAGCCTGTTGTTCTACGGCATGTTCAACCACGACGCGTCGCCGCTCAACGCGTTCGCCGCGCTGCTCGGCAGCGACGGCGTCGACTGGCTCGGCGACGGCGACAACGCGCTCTACTCGACCGCGGTCATGATCACGTGGAAGTTCGCGGGCTACTACATGGTCATCATCATGGCCGGACTGCAGTCGATCAATCCGCTCCTGTACGAGGCGGCGACCATCGAGGGCGCGACCCGCTGGCAGATGATGCGGCGGATCACGCTGCCGCTGCTGCGCCCCACCATGACCCTCGTCCTCGTGCTGCTGGTGACGAGCTCGCTGCTCGCGTTCGACCAGTTCTTCATCCTCACCGGCGGCCGCCACGGCACGGCGACCGTCGTCATCGGCATCTACCGCGAGGCGTTCACGTCACAGGACCTCGGCCGCGCCGCCGCCATCTCCGTGGGGATCCTCGCCGTCCTGTACGCCGTCAACGGCGCACAGGTCCGATTCCTCAGGAGCGCCCGATGAAGGCCCGCATCACCACCTGCGCCGCGCTCGCCGTGCTGTTCCTGACCCCGATGCTGTGGGCGCTCTGGGCGTCGCTGCACGGCCGCACCGGCACCGGGCAGCTGGGGCTCGACAACTACCGGCGGCTGCTGGTGTACGGCAGCGGCCTGCCCGTCTACATGCGCAACACCGCGTTCGTCGCCCTCGTGACGGTCGCCGTCACCGTGGTGGCCACGACCCTGGGCGGCTACGCGATCGCCCGCTTCTCGTTCCGCGGCCGGAACCTGCTCTTCATGGCCACCCTGAGCATCCTCATGGTGCCGCACAGCACGATCCTGATCCCGCTGTACATCATGCTCGACTGGCTCGGCCTGCAGAACTCGCTGGTCGGCCTCGCGCTCGTGCTCGCCATGTTCCAGCTGCCGTTCGGGCTGTTCATGATGCGCAACTCGTTCGAGGCGCTGCCCGTCGAGCTCGACGAGGCGGCCCTCATCGACGGCTGCGGCCCGGCCGGCGTCCTGCGCCACGTCCTGCTCCGCGGCGTCGTCCCCGGCATCGTGACGGTCGCGCTGTTCTCGTTCCTCGCCTCGTGGAACGAGTTCGTCGCCCCGCTCATCTTCATCACCGACGACGAGAAGTTCACGCTGCCGGTCGCCCTGTTCAACCTGCAGTCCGGCAGCCTCGGCGCCGTCGACCACGGCACCCTGCTGTCCGGCGTCGTCACCGCCGCGGTGCCATGCGTGCTCCTGTTCCTGTTGCTGCAGCGGTACTACGTGCGCGGCTTCGTCAAGGGTGCCCTGAAGGGCTGATCGGGTACCGTGACGCGGTGACCCCGCAGGACCGCTTCGACGCGCTCGCCGACGAGCTCGGCACCGAGCCGGGCGTCACCCTCCCCGGCGCGACCGGCGGCACCGGCTTCGGCGCCGCCGCCCTGCGCGTCAACAACAAGATCTTCGCCATGCTGGTCCAGGACCGCCTCGTCCTGAAGCTCCCCAAACCCCGCGTCGACGCCCTCGTCTCCGCCGGCCACGGCGACCGCTGGGACGCCGACAAGGGCAGACCGATGCGCGAGTGGCTCACCCTCTCCCCCACCACCGACGAGCCCTGGACCCCCCTCGCCCACGAGGCCCTCACCTTCGTCGCCGGCGGCCGCTGAGCCCGGGGTCAGCCCGTCCGGTCGGGGGCGGACCTCGCCAGGAGCAGGCCGGTCGTGAGGGTGGCGAGGACGGCGAGGCCGAGCATGATGCCGGGGGTGTCGTCGATCGTGCGGTACACGGTGAGGAACTGGTCGCCGAGGGTGCCGGCGGCGACGCCGAGGAGGGCGCCGGCGGTGACCACGCCGCCCTTCCACACGATCGTGGCGGGGATCGCGACGAACACCAGGAGCATCAGCCACTGGTCGCCGCGGTCGAGGCGGTTGTACGGCACGGCGGACGTGGTCCACATGATCAGTAGCAGGCACGCGGCGGCGACGGCGAGGTGCGGCCAGGACAGCCGGGTCGGCACGGAGCGGATCAGCACGGCGGCGAGCACCAGCGTCGCGGCGCCGAGCAGGACCAGGCCGACGCCGTTGTTCCAGTTCAACGCGTCGGCGGTCGGGCCGGCGAGCACGCTGACCGGGCCGGCGGCGGCGCCGACGAAGTACGCGGCCGCGCCGGCGCTGCGCCTGGCGACGAGCAGCAGCGCCCCGCCGATCAGCACGATTGTGCCCGCGGCGACGGAGAACACCGAGGCGTTGATGTTCGGGGCGGCCTGGTAGGACCACCGCTCCAGCTGGTCCCACAGGATCGACGCGAACCCGGCCGCGGCGATGCCGGCGGCGACGAGCGCGACCGTGGCCGGGCCCTTCGCCAGCCCGGCGGCCGGGCGGGCGGCGCCACGGTCGGCGCGCAGCAGCACCAGCAGCAGGACGGCCGCCACCGCCAGGAGCAGCAGCGCCGGCGCCATCCACTGGGTCTCCAGGCCCTGAGCGCGGTTGCCGAGGTCGGCACTGAGCAGCCACACCAGCGCGCCGCCGATCCACGCGCCGATGGTCCAGCCCGCCCACGGTCTGGCGCCGGCCGCCGCGTAGATCAGCAGCGTGCCGAGGCCGACCGCGAGACCGATCCGGAACACCTGACCCGACGCGATGACCTCGGAGCGGCCGGTGCTCAGCCACAGCAGCGCGGCGGGCGGCGTCCAGAACGCGACGGCAGCGAGCCCGAGCGGCAGCAGCCGCGGCGCGGTGCGGGCGCGCAGCGCCGCCTGGCCGACCAGCCACACCACGGCGAACAGGGCGACGAGCTGCGCCGACAGCGCCGGGAGCATCAGCGTGAGCTCGTCGGTCCAGTCGAAGTACCGGGAGACCAGGGCGATGTCCCCGATGATCGGGAGCAGGGCCCACGGCGCGAACCCGGCGGCGACGCCGAGCACCGGTCGCGCGTGCGCCGGGCGGGCGGCCAGCCACCCGCCGAGGACGACCAGCACGCCGAGCCCGGCGTAGTCGAAGAACGGCTCGGACCCATTTCCGGAGACGACCGCGGACGGCCCGCTGTCCAGCAGCATGACGAGGTGCCGTAGCAGCGCCGTGCCCGCCACCGCGATCCCCAGCCCACGGACGGCGGCAACGCGACCCGGTGTCCCTGACGCGGGTGCCGGCGCGTCGGCGACGGGCGGCGCGGTGAACAGCGGCGCCAGCGCCGGCCACCCGCTGCTCTCCGGCTCCGGCTCCGGCGCGGCACCGCCGGGCGCCGCGGCCACGGGGGGCGCGCTCACGGGGGCCGCGCTGCCGGGCACGGCGCTGACCGGGGCCGCGCTCACCGGGGTGGTGCTGGCCGGCGCCGCGCTCACGGGAACGGCGCCGCCGGGCACGGCACTCACGGGAGCGGCGGCGAACTGGCCGGCGACGGACGGCACCGAAGCCGCACCCACAGCCGGCAGGACCGAAGCGCCACCTACGGCCGGCGAGACCGAAGCCGCGCCCACAGCCGGCGACACCGATGCGCCACCGCCGGCCGGCGACACCGGAGCGGCGCCCACCGCAGGTGGCACCGGGGCTGCACCCACCGCAGGCGAGACAGAAGCGGCGCCGACGGCCGGCGAGACCGGGGCGGCCGGCGTCGCCTCCCACGGTGCGGGTGGCGGCTGCTCGAGAGTCGACGGCACCTCCATCGACGGCAGCGTGAACACCGGCGCCGGTCCAGGCGGCGCGACCGGCGAGACGGGCGCGGCGACCGGCGAGACGGGTGCCGCGACCGGCGAGACGGGTGCCGCGACCGGCGAGACGGGTGCGGCCGGCATCGAGGGGGGCGACACCGGTACCGACGCCGACACCACCGCGGGTGGCACCGGAGCCGCCGGAAGGGCCTGGGACGTCGCGGTGGCGACGAGGCTGCCGCCGGCGACGACGAGCTCGGGCTGCTCGATGATCGTCGGGGCGATCCCGAGGGTGCGGTGCAGCAGGGTCGCGGCGAGCGGGATGCGGCTCGATCCGCCGACGAGGAACACGCCGGCGATGCGGGAGGCGTCGACCTGGGCGGCGCGGATCGCGGCGGCGGTGGCGGCGACGGTGCGGTCCAGCAGCGGGCGGGCGAGGTGCTCGAGCTGCTCCCGGCCGAGCAGCGCGTCGGTCTCGACGAGCGGCAGGTAGATCGAGGTGGAGGCGGCGCGGGAGAGCATCTCCTTGCCGGTGCGGACGTCGTCCCAGAAGTGCCTGGAGACCCGCCGGTCCGCTGGGGTCTCGGGGTGCGTGAGGCGCCGCCACGAGTCGCCGTCGGAGACGCCGTAGGTGGCGCCGAAGTACGCCACGACCGCGTTGTCGATGTCCAGGCCGCCGGCGTCGCGCAGGCCCTCCTCGGCGAGGACGGTGAACCCGTCATCGGTGCGGCCGACGACCGACGCGTCGAAGGTGCCGGCGCCGAAGTCGTACACCACCACGCAGCGCCCGACGGGCACGGTCTGCGCGAGGGTGTCGACGAAGTACGCGGCGGCGGCGACCGGCTCGGCGACCAGGGCCGGCTCCGCCAGCCCGGCGATGCGGGCGGCCTCCTGCAGCACGGACCTGCGCCGCGGTCCCCACGACGCCGGGTAGGTCAGCGTGACCTCGCCGACCGGCGCGCCGGCGACCCGCTCCGCCTCGGTGCCGACCCGGCGCAGCACGGCCCCGATCAGCTCGGTGACGGGCAGCTCGGCGGTGCCGAGCAGGACCGACCCGTCGTCGATGCGCAGCTTCGGGTTGGGCTCGAAGCTGTCCGGGTGCGCCCGGCCGGCGTGGATCGCGTCGCGGCCGATGAGGAACGCGGGGTCGGGCGCGCGCCAGTCGACACAGACCGCCGAGGGCAGGATCGGCGTCTCGCCGAACAGCAGGGGCCGGACCTGACCGTCCGGTTGCCCGAGGACGGCGACGGTGCTCGACGTGCCGAAGTCGATGCCGAGCCGGGCCCGATCTGCGCGCATGCGGACAACGTAGCGGCCGGGCCACTGGCGGTCACCGTACGTTCGGCCGCACCTGGCCGGGCCGGGCCGCGGTCACCTGTTCAGGGCGCCGGCCGTGCCGACCTTATGGGCGTAGAGGGCCGTCACGATGAGGGCCGTCTCGTCGTAGCCGAGGATGAGCACGGCGTCGGGGGCGGCGGACCGGACACGGGCGGCCAGCCCGGCGAAGTCCTGGCTGGTGCCGGGGTAGGACACGAGCTGGACGGCGCCTTCGGGCACGCCGGCGATGACCAGGTTCGCCTTCACGTTCTTCTGCAGCCCGAGGCCGTAGGCGTCCTCGCGGGCCAGGATCATCACCTTGTGGGGGCCGTCGCGCATGATGACGTCGGTGAGGGCGCGGGCCTGCAGGGTGTCGGCGGGGGCGGTGCGGAAGAACAGGCCGTTGTCCGCGACGGTGCTCAGCTCGTCCGATGTGGACGACGGGGAGATGAGGATCCGGCCGGCCGCGGCGATCTTCGGGATGACGGCCTTCGTCACGCTGGAGGACGACGCGCCGATGATGACCTGCACGCCCAGGCCGACGAACCGGTCCACGGTGGCGGCGGCGACGGTGGCGTCCGTGCCGTCGTCGCCGTCGACCCACTCGACCGGCTGTCCCAGCACGCCGCCGGCGGCGTTGATGTCCATGACGGCGAGCTTGGCGGCGGCGAAGCGCGGCGGGCTGCGGAACGCGAGCCGGCCGGTGTGCGGCATGAGCCCGCCGACCTTCAGCGGGGCCGGCTTCTTCGCGCCCGCCCCGAAGTTCGGATAGGCGGTGAACGGCGGGGCGGGGATGGTGGAGGCGAGCGACTCGTCGCCGGCGCCGATGTACTCGGTCATGTTGGCGTTGATGGTGTTGTCCCGGCCGAAGTGCAGGGTGCCGTAAGAGGCCGAGGAGGGCTCGCCGCTGTCGCTGAGGCCGCTGCGGCGCATCGACACGCCGCGGTAGGCGAAGTCCTTGCCGGCCTTGGCCAGCGCCAGGCAGGCGGCGGCGGAGTCGCAGGTCGTGCCGGAGGTCGAGGCGCCCACGACGTACTTCGCGACGGTCAGGGGCTGGGTGGTGCGGGCCGACTCGGCGGCGAGGGCGGCGAGCATGACCGCGTCGTAGGCCTCGGCGGCGTACCCGTAGTCGACCAGCGTCGGGTCGACCCCGCGCAGCCGTTCCTGGAACGACTCGGGCAGCGCGAGCAGCGGGGTGGTGCCGACCATCCCGGAAAGTATCCCGGGATTTCCGGCGAGCTTGTCCTTGAGCGAGTTGGTCATGTTCGCGTCGGATCCGTAGAGCCGCACGACCAGTGGCCGGCCCGCGTCGGCGGCGGGGGTCGTGCCGCAGCCCGCCGCGAGGGCGACCACCCCGGCCAATGCCACGACCGTGCGGGTCGTCCTGGATCCCACGACATCTGCCTCTCGTCCGCCTACGGGCCCCGCAGACCATAAGCAGTTCGCGGCGCCCGCCCGAGCGCGAGAAACGGACCTTGAGGAAAACTTGCGCTAGGCGGGCGTCGCATTACCGGAGAGTTGCCAGTGATATCACTAAACGTCAATATGAATTCGCCGTGACGATTCCGCTACGCGACTACCCGCCGCCGGCGTAGTTACCGCTGTCGATGACCGCCCGGCGGTCGCCGCGCTCAGGGAGCGAACTGCTGCACGCCGAACGCGACCGCCGCGGCGATGTCGTCGTCGCTGGTGCCCCAGGCGGCCTGGATCGCCGCGCCCCAGGCGTGGCAGGCGCGGGTCCCGAACTCCTTCGACTCGGGCGAGCCCTCCCAGGTGGCGGGGTCCAGTTCGACGCCGCGCAGGTGCAGGTCGAGGCCGAGCAGCGCGAGGTCCCAGCCGCCACCGACGCCGATCGTGCCGCCGGGGCCGTACTGGCGGACGAGCTCGTCCACGACCTCCGCGGGCGAGGAGTGCTCCAGCTCCAGCACGGTGCCACCGTCGGGACCGGGCGCGAGCCGCAGCTCGACCTCGGTGTCCATGCCGCCGCCGAAGGACCAGGTCACCGCGAGCAGCCGCGGCTCCTCGCAGCGCACGATCCGGCCGCCGGCGTTGTTCTTGATCTGGAACGTGCCACCCAGGCGCAGGTCGCCGTCGACCTGCCCGAGCCACCGGCCGAGCCGCCCGGGATCGGTGCAGGCGTCCCACACGTCCGCGACGTCGGCGTCGTACGTGCGGCGCAGCAGCAGCGAGCGCCCCTCGCCGGTGCTGACCGGGTGGCTGCCGACCTCGCGGTGGACGGCGTTGATCTGGTTGACGATGTCGATCACGACGAAGGCCCTTCTGTTGAGGATCGCGAGCGCTTGCCCCGGGCGAGCTCGGTGCCGAGCGCGTCCAGGCGCTGCTCCCAGAAGCCACGGAACCGCTCCAGCCAGGCGTCGACCTCGCGCAACGGCGCGGCGTCGACGGCGTACAGGCGCCGGGTGCCGTCGGCCCGGACGGTCGCGAACCCCGACTCGCGCAGCACCTTCAGGTGCTGCGACACCGCCGGCTGCGAGATCCCGAACTCGGCCCGCACGGTCTCGCTGACCGCGCCGGCGGGCTGCTCCCCGTCGGCGAGCAGCTCCAGGATCCGGCGCCGCACGGGGTCGCCGAGCACATCGAACGCATGCACGGCACGTACAATGTCATCCGCTGCTTATATAAGTCAAGCCTTAAACGGATCGTTGTGGACCGTCGCCGCACCGGCCGCGGTGACGGTCACATCGAGCGAACGGCCGGCGATCCGCAGGCCGCGCACCTGGTAGGCGCCGACCGGGGACGGGGACAGGGGGTCGAGCGTCAACCGGCCCGAAGGGGCGTCGACGTCGAGGCCGAGCAGGGCGGTCACCAGCGCGGGACCGGCGGCGGCGGCCCAGGCCTGGGGGCGGCAGGAGGCCGGGTACGGCGTCGGCGCGTCGTCGCCGCCGAAGAGCTCCGGCAGCCGGGCGTCGAAGCGTTCGCCGGCGGCGAGCAGGGCGCGGATCACCTCGGCCGCCTCGGCGCGGTGGCCGTCGCGGACCAGGCCGAGCAGGGCGATCGCGGTGTCGTGCGGCCACACCGAGCCGAGGTGGTAGGACAGGAAGTTGTACCCGCCCGACGAGGGCGCGATGGTCCGGATGCCGAACGGTGAGCGCAGCTCGGCGAGGTGGCCGGCGACCCGGGCGCTCTCCTCCGTCGAGAGCAGGCCGGTGCCGAGCAGGTGGCCGATGTTGGACGTGAGGCTGTCGACCTGCACGCCGTCGCCGTCGAGGGCGACCGCGGGGTAGCCACCCGGGCACCAGAACGCCGCCCGGAACCGCGCCGCGAGCGCCGAGGCCCGGTCGCGCCAGTGCGCGGCGCCGTCGCGGCCGAACGACTCCAGGAGCCAGGCACCGTCCAGGAAGGCCCGGTAGGCGTACGCCTGCACCTCGGCGAGCGCGAGCGGCCCGCGCGCGATGCGCCCGTCGGCGTGCTGGATGCCGTCGCCGGAGTCCTTCCAGCCGTGGTTGGCCAGGCCCTTCGTGCTGGACCGGTAGGCGATGAAGCCGTCGTGCCCGGCCAGCCACATCAGCGCCCGCTCGACGTGCGGCAGCAGCGGCTCGACCTCGGCGGCCGGCAGCCCCCACCGGTAGGCGTCGGCGGCGGTGCTGACGAACAGCGCGGTGGCGTCGACGGTGCCGTAGTAGACCGGCGGCAGCCAGTGGGCAGCGTCGACGGGACGGACCTCGTGCAGGATCTTGCCGGGCTCCTCGTCGGTGTCCGGGTCGTGCTTCGTGCCCTGGCGGCGGGCGAGAGCGCGCAGCGTGCCGGCGGCGACGCCGGTGCCGAGCGGAAGGGCCAGCCGGGCCGCCCACAGCGAGTCGCGGCCGAAGAGGGTGAGGTACCAGGGGCTGCCGGCGGTGTAGTAGTCGTCGTCGCCGTCGGCGTGCCGCAACGCCGCGAGGTCCTCGACGCTCGCGCGCACCAGCGCGTCGAGGCGCCGGTCGTCGGCGGTGACCCGCAGCCCGGCCGGTGCGGCGGAGCGGGTGATCGGCGCGGCGTCCGCGCGGGTGAAGCGCACCGTGGCGGTCCAGCTCGCCCGCGGCTCGACCGTGACCAGCCAACGCATCGGCCCGGCACCCGGCGGCTGGTCCGGCGGCGGGTCCGCCGTCACGGCGACGCGCATCCCGTTGGCGTCGGCCGCGTCGGTACCGACGCCGAAAACCTCCACTGTGGACACTGACGGGTGCCCGTCCTTCACGGCGCCCATGGTGGCGAAGTCGGTGCCGGCGACGATCTCGATCTCCACGGCCAGGGTGGCGTGGGACAGGTTGGTCAGCGTGAGCGTCTCGGTGCCACCGCGGGGCGACGTGCGGCGGTCGCGCACGAGCGTGACGGTCGGGTCGGGGCCGTCGTCGCCGAGGCCCGGCAGCACCGCGGCGAACCGGGCCGACGCCGCACCCGTCCGGGTGACCTGGACCGGGACGGGCTCGGCGCCGTCGACGGTGACGACCAGCCTCGACAGGACCCGGCGGTCGTCGACGTACAGGCCGTCGGCGCCGCCCCGGAGCTGGCCCGATGGGCCGGAGAGCCACGTGGCCGGGGCGGCGACACACGTCACGTGCTCGTGGAGGTAGGGCTGCCCCATATCGCTCCTCTTGACAAGCCGTTGGCGGGGTGAGAATGTCCGAACACCCATGTTGAACGTTCAAACGGGCATCCCGCAAGACCCGATTTGAACGTTCAACACCATCTCCCGTGGGAGGTCCCGTGCATCCGCCGACCGTCGAGGACGTCGCACGAGCCGCCGGCGTCTCCCGGCAGACCGTGTCCAACGTGCTCAACGCGCCGCAGCGGGTGCGGCCCGAGACCCGGCAGCGGGTCGAGGCGGCGATCGAGCAGCTCGGCTACCGGCCCAACCGGGTCGCGCAGTCGCTGCGGGCCGCCACCTCACGCATGATCGGCTACCGGATCGAGCCGATGCACCCGCACGCGCTGGGCAGCATGCACGACCGGCTGCTGCACGCGCTCGCGGAGGCCGGCCGGGCCGCCGACCACCATCTGCTGCTGTTCACCGCCGACGACCCGCTCGACGAGGTCGCCAACGCCGACGCGCTGCACCGGGCCGGCGCCATCGACGGCGTCGTGCTCTACGGCATCCAGTCCGCCGACCCGCGCCCGGCGGGCCTGCGGCAGCTGCGGATCCCGTTCGCCGCGTTCGGCCGTACCGGCGCCGACGACGCCCACCCGTGGGTCGACATCGACAACACCGCCGGCACGGCCGCCGCCGTCGATCACCTGGTCACCCGCGAGCACCGGCGCATCGCGTTCCTCGGCTACCCCGAAGGCGTCGCGGTCGGCGACCGGCGCGCCGACGGGTGGCGCACCGCCCTCGACAAGCACGGCCTGCTCGACGGCTCCCGCCACCTCGACCTGCGCGGCGAGGACTCCCTCGCCACCGGCGCGCGCCTCGCGGAGGCACTGCTGGACCACCACACCCCACCGACCGCCGTCGTCGCCGCTACCGACACGCTCGCCGCGGGCGTGCTGCGCACCGTGCGGCAACGGCACGCCCGGCTCGCCGTCGTCGGCTTCGACGACACCCCGACCGCCGGCGCGCTCGACCTGTCCAGCGTCCGGCAGCCGATCGAGGCCGTCGGACACGCGATGATCCGTGCCCTGCTGGGCCCCGGCGGCAACGAACCCGCCGGGCAACTGCTGGCACCCGAGCTGATCGTCCGGGCCTCCAGCGCTCTGCCCTGAGTTTCCCCGACCCCCCTGGGAGCGACATCATGTTACGAACACCCCGCCTCCTGACCGCTCTGATCGCCACCGTCCTGCTGGTCGCCGCGTGCGGTGACGACGGCAGCGGCACCGGCACCGAAGGCAGCGCCACCGGCGCGAAGCTGACGATGTACGCGTTCTCCTCCTCCCCCGCCGAGGACGCCGTGCTGCGCAAGGCCGTCGAGGACTACAACAAGCAGGGCCGCAACACCGTCGAGCTGAAGGTGCTGCCCGAGTACGACACGGCCCTCACCACCGCGCTCGCCGGCGGCGAACCGCCGGACGTCTTCTACGTCAACGACAACAAGCTGCCCGACTTCGGCAAGAACGGCGTCCTGGAGCCGATCGGCGACAAGGTCGACAACCCTGGCGACTTCTACGAGACGCTCAAGCAGTCCTTCACCTACAAGGGCACCTACTACTGCGCGCCGAAGGACTTCTCCACGCTGCAACTGGTCTACAACACCGCCGACTTCACCGCCGCCGGCCTGAAGCCGCCCACGACCTGGGACGAGCTGACCGCGACGGCGAAGGCGCTCACCAAGCCGGGCCACCCGGGTCTGGTGCTCGCGCCGGAGTTCTACCGCTGGGGTGCGTTCATGGCCCAGGCGGGCGCCTGGCCGACGAACGACGACGTCACCAAGATGACGATGGACACGCCGGAGATGCGCACGGCGCTGCAGTACGTCACCGACAACCACAAGGCCGGCTGGTTCGGCACCCCGGCGTCGGTCGGCGCGGGCTGGGGCGGCGAGGCGTTCGGCAAGGCCGCCACGTCGATGACGATCGAGGGCAACTGGATCGTCGGGGCGATGAAGAACGACTTCCCCAACGTCAAGTACGCGGTCGCCGAGCTGCCCGCCGGCCCGAAGGGCAAGGGCACGATGTCGTTCTCCGTCTGCTACGGCGTGGCGAAGGCGGCGAAGAACAAGGCCGCCGCGCTCGACTTCGTCAAGTTCCTCACTTCGCCGGACGAGCAGTTCGCGGTGACCAAGGAGTTCCCGGTCATGCCGTCGCGCAAGTCCCTGGCGGACAAGTGGCTGGCGGACAAGCCGGAGCTGAAGGCGTTCGTCGCCGGCGGCGACTACGCGAAGAAGTCGGTGTTCGTGCCGGGCTTCAGCACCGCGATCGACACGTTCAACGACGGCATCCAGGGCCTCGCCAAGGGCAACAAGCAGGTCGCCGACGTCGTCACCAGCACGCAGAAGGCCGGGACCGACATCCTCGGCTGACGTCACGGAGAGGGGCCGCCCCGGCGGCCCCTCCACTGAGGAGTCCGCATGTCACGCATTCACGGCCGGCAGGGGCTGGCCGGCTGGCTCTTCGTGTCGCCCGCGCTGATCGGGCTCGGCGCGTTCATGGTCGCGCCGATCCTCCTCGCGCTGTGGGTCAGCTTCCGCGACTGGAGCGGGCTCACCCCGCTCAGCGCCTCCGACCCCGCCGGCGCCGCCAACTACCAGGACCTGCTGACCGATCCCGGGATCGTCCGCGGCGACTTCGCCAAGAGCCTGCGCAACAACCTGTACTACGTGCTCGGCGTCGTCCCCGCGCAGACGGCGCTCGCGTTCCTCCTCGCGCTCGTCGTCAACGCCCGGCTGCTCAAGGGCCGCACGTTCTTCCGCACCGCGTTCTACTTCCCGTCGGTGACCAGCTCGATCGCGGTCGCGTTCATCTTCATCTTCCTGTTCAGCCCGACCGGCGTGGTCAACACGGTGCTGTCGGCGGTGCTGCCGGGCAAGGTCGACCTGGTGTGGCTCGACGGCTCCGACGGGCTGCTGCACCTGCTGCTGGGCGCGGCCGGCGTCGACAGCCCGCCGGGCGCGCTGCGCGGCGAGTTCATGGACCTGTCCTGGTGGGACTGGCTCGCCGGGCCCAGCGTCGCGCTCAGCTCCGTGATGATCCTCGCGACCTGGACCACGACCGGCACGTTCATGCTGATGTTCCTCGCCGGGCTGCAGAACGTCCCGGAGGAGCTCGAGGAGGCCGCCTCCATCGACGGCGCCTCCGCCCGGCAGCGCTTCTTCCGGATCACGCTGCCGCTGCTGAAGCCGACGCTGTTCCTCGTGCTGACCCTCGGCGTGATCGGCACCTGGCAGGTGTTCGACCAGGTCTACGCGATGACGTCCGGCGGGCCGCAGAAGACCACGCTCACCCCCGCGTACCTCATCTACCGCGAAGGCTTCCAGAACAGCGCGATGGGCCGGGCCGCGGCGATCGCGTTCATCGTGCTCGTCATCATCCTGGTGTTCACCGGCGTGCAGCGGCTCGTGCTGCGGAAGGAGCGCTGACATGCCGTTCTCGTTGCGCCGCGTGCTGCGGTACGCGCTGCTGCTCGGCTTCGCCGTCGTGTTCATCTACCCGTTCGTGCTGTCGCTGGGCACGTCGTTCAAGTCGCGGCCCGAGGTCGCCACCCATCCGGTGTCGCCGTGGCCGCGCTCCTTCGACCTGCGGGCGTGGTCGGACGTGCTCGTGCACAGCGACTTCCCGCTGTGGACCTTCAACTCGATCCTCGTCACGGTCGCCGCGACCCTCGGGCGGGTCTTCATCGACTCCCTCGCCGGCTACGCCCTGGCCCGGCTGCACTTCCGCGGCCGCGGCGTCCTGTTCGCCGGGATCATCGCGGTGCTCGCGGTGCCGCCGATCGTGCTGACCGTGCCGCGGTTCCTGGTGCTGAAGGAGCTGAGCCTGCTCAACTCGTACACCGGCCTCATCCTGCCGCTCGCGGTCGACGCCATGGGGATCTTCCTGATGCGCCAGTTCTTCGCCGAGCTGCCCAAGGAGCTGGAGGAGGCGGCCCGCATCGACGGCGCCTCGATCTTCCAGGCCTACTGGCACGTGGTGCTGCCGCTGGCGCGGCCCGCGCTGCTGACGCTGACGATCCTGTCGTTCCAAGGGGTGTGGAACGAGTTCCTGATGCCGCTCATCGTGGTGCGGGCCAGCCCCTCGCACTGGACGCTGCCCTTCGGCCTGTCGACGCTGGGCCGCGGCGGCGCGGGCGGGCAGAGCTTCGACTACCCGGTGATGATGGCCGGCTCGATCCTCACCATCATCCCGGTGGCGATCGTGTTCATCGTCTTCCAGCGGTACTTCGTCCGCAGCGTCGCCAGCAGCGGCGTCAAGGGCTGACGTCCCGTCGCGGGACGTCCGGGTCCACAGTGGACCGTCACAGCAGGCTCAGCACCGCCGTCACCGGGTCGACGTCGGCCGGGAGGGCGGGGCCGATGGCGCAGCAGGTGGCCGTGCCCGCGGCCACCTGCGTGCGTCCCGCGTCGTGGATGACCTGCACCGGCAGGCCCGCCTCGACGGCGTGCCCGCACAGCTCGGCGAGCTCCGCCGCCCCGGCGACCTTCAGCACCACCTTCGGCTGCCCCGCCTGCAGCCACGCCTCGAACACCGCCCCGTGCGGCCCCTGCAGCACCGCGGACACGGCCGCGTGCGCGACCTGCGCCGCGATCTTGCCCCGGCCCATGCCGAGGTCGGTGCGCACGACAAGGACCATCTTCGGTTCGGTCTTCACGACCAGCGATGTTAGTGCGTGGTCAGGTCCGCCAGCAGGCGCATGGCGCCGGGCACGTCGCCGGCGACGCGCTGCCGGTCGGCGCCGGTCCCCTCCTCGCGGAGCCGGGCCAGCTCCTTGGCGACGACGCCGTCGTCGCCGTGCCGGCGCAGCGCCGGGCCGGTGATGTCGGCGAGCAGGTCGACCAGGTCCCAGGCCGGCACCGCGCGGCGGCCGCACAGGTCCATGAGGGTGCCACCGAGGCCCTGGTGTGCGGCGTTCCAGTGCGCGGCCCGCAGCAGGTGCTCGGGCGGGCTGACCGCCGGGCGGCCGGCGGCGATGTCGTCCAGGACGGTGGCGACGAGCCCGCGGACGAGCCCGGCGACGAGGACCGTGTCGCCGGCGGTCGGGCACACGTCGCCGACGCGGACCTCGACGGTCGGGTAGCGCCGCGACGGTCGTACCCACCACAACACCATCGACTCGTCCAGCATGACACCGCTGCCGACCAGCTCCGCGACCGTGCGCTCGTAGTGGGCCACCGACGTCAGGTAGGGCGCCGGGCCCAGGCTCGGCCAGCGGTCCAGCTGGATGCTGCGCCAGCTCGCGTGGCCCGTGTCCGCCCCCGCGTGGAACGGCGAGTTCGCGGTCAGCGCCTGCACCACCGGCAGCCACGGCCGAAGGTGGTTGCAGACCTGCACGGCGACCTCCCGGTCGGGGACGCCGACGTGCACGTGGCAGCCGCACAGCGCCGGGTCGTGCGCGATCGGCCCGTAGTGCCGGGAGATCGCCCGGAAGCGGGGCGTGTCCTCGACGGTGAGGTCGGGCTCGGCGACCGGGGTGGCGGCGACGGCGACCAGCCGCGCGCCCACCGACTGCGCGGCGAGGGCGGCCGCGGCCCGGTTGGCGGTCAGCCGCCCGCGCAGCTCGGACAGGGACGTGCAGACCGGCGTGACCATCTCCATCATGCTGCGCCGGAACTCGACCCTGGTCTGCTGCCGGGCCGGGTCGGGCAGGCGCGCGCGGGCGTCGTCGGCGACCGGGACGTTGCGCCACGTGCCCGGGTCCAGCAGGAGGAACTCCTCCTCCGCACCGACGGTCAGGGCCTGCCGGGCGAGCGCGCCGGCGAGGTCCGCGGGGCTGGACGCGGTCAACGACATCAGCGGCGCCTTTCAGCGATGAGGACACACACGGCGATGCGTTCGGCGTGCGCGTAGGACGGGTCGTCGAGGTTCTCGCTGTACACGTCGGGGTCGATCTCCCGGTAGGTCCAGTCGAGGCCGGTGCCGGCGAGTCTGGTCGCGGCCCCGGCGAGCAGCGGGTCCCGGCCGTCGACGACGCCGGTGCCGCTGAACAGCACCAGCGATCCGCCGGGCGAGAGGCGGTGCACGGCGGTGTCGAGCACGGCCAAGGGTAGGTCGTGTCCGTGTCGGCCGCCGCCGTCCCGGTACCGCCGGCGCTGCGGGTCGATCATGAACGGCGGGTTGGAGACGATGAGGTCGAACTGGCCGTCGACCTCGGTGAGCAGGTCGCTGTGGACGGGCGTCACCCGCGCCTCGGCGAGGTCCGCGTTGACGGCCGTGTACCGCAGCGCGACCGGGTTGATGTCGACGCCGACGACCTCCGCCTCGGGTGCGTGCCGTGCCACGGTGACGGCGATCGCGCCGCTGCCCGTGCCGATGTCGACGGCCCGCCGCGGCGCGACCGGCGGCGTCCGCAGGTGCGCGGCGACGGCGTCGCAGGCGCGCAGCGTGTCGGGGCCGAAGAACACTGCGTCGGGCCCGGCCGGCGGGTACGCGGAGTGGAAGAACAGGCCGCCGTCGAGCGTGGAGCAGCGGATCCGGCTGCGCCACGTGTCGCCGTCGCGGTCCAGGACGCCGGCCTCGTCGAGCAGCGTGACGAGGCCGTCGGGGAGCACGCCGGGCCCGAACGGGCGGCTCCAGCCGAGCACGTCGCGCAGCGTCCTGGCGCGGGCGTTCGCCGGCCGCCGGTTGACCCGCTCGTGCGTGGCCTCGGTGACGGGGACGAACCGGTACCCCGTCTCCTTGACGGCCTCGCCGAGGCGGCGCAGGGCGGCGTCAGCGTAGACGGGCGCTTCGGTGGCCGCGGTCATGCCGAGCCCTTTCCCCACAAAGTTCCTGCTTAACCGGCCCGTCCGGAGGGAAGACGGTGACCATGCGCCTGCCCCGACCGCGAGGACCGGTCTCCGACACGCTCGTCGCCATGCTCGCCGGCCCACCGCGCGACCTGCCGGGCGGCGCCTGGCGGGAGCTGGCGGCAGGCACCGACGCGTGCACCGACGAGGACCTGCAGCTGAGCCTGCACATCTGTTACGAGCTGCACTACCGCGGCTTCGACGGCGTCGACGAGCGGTGGGAGTGGCAGCCGTCGCTGCTGGCGTTGCGTCAGGCCGGCGAGGAGCGGTTCGAGGACGCGTTGCGCGCGGCGGTGCCCGTGCCGACGCCGCCGGCGCCGCACGAGGTCCCGCACGCGCTCACGGCGCTCGTCGACGCCGACGACGCCCCGTCACTGTCGAAGTTCCTGAAGGGGCGCGCGACGCTCGAGCAGTTCCGCGAGTTCGTGCGGCACCGCTCGATCTACCACCTCCGGGAGGCCGACCCGCACACGTGGGCGATCCCGCGCCTGGCCGGCCGCCCGAAGGCCGCCCTCGTGGAGATCCAGTCCGACGAGTACGGCGGCGGCCGCGCCGAGCGCATGCACGCCGAGCTCTTCCGCGCCACGATGCGGGAGCTGGACCTGGACGACACCTACGGCGCCCACCTGGACGTGGTCCCGGCCGTCACGCTCGCGACCAACAACCTCATGTCGCTGTTCGGCCTGCACCGCCGGCTGCGCGGCGCGACCGTCGGCCACCTCGCCGTCTTCGAGATGACGTCGTCCCTGCCCAACCGCCGCTACGGCGACGGCCTGCGCCGCCTCGGCCTCGACGCGACCGCGACCCGCTTCTACGACGAGCACGTCGAGGCCGACGCCGTCCACGAGCAGATCGCCGCCCACGACCTCGCCGGCGGCTTCTGCGCCCAGCACCCTTCACAGGCGGGGCAGGTGCTGTTCGGCGCGGCGTGCGCCCTCGCGCTGGACGGCCGATTCGCCGCCCACGTCCTGGACCTGTGGACCGCCGGCCACTCGTCCCTGCGGCCGGTCCCTGCCCCGGTGGGCGCCCTCGGCCCGCCCTCCTGAGCCCCGACGCGCACGATCGAACGGCGGATCCGGTCGCGCGGACGGCCGGATCCGCCATTCGATCAACGGCGTCGGGGAGCTTGGTGGGTCAGGCGCCGGCAGCGGGGCGGTCGCCGGTGGAGGCGCTCGGGGCCTGGAAGCCGATCACCTTGTGCGTGCCGTCGCAGAACGGCTTGATCGTCGACCGGCCGCACCGGCACAGCGCGACGGTGGCCCGGCCCGGGTCCACGACCTCGCCGTCCTGCGTGAGCAGCGTGAACTGGCCGCGCACGAGCAGCGGCCCGTCCTCGCAGACGGTGACGGAGGCGACCGGCTCTTCCATGCTCACTGGTTGCCCTCGCCGTGGCGGAGGCAAACGGTCAGCGGCCGCCCACCAGGGCGGCGAGGCGGCGGGCGGACTCGGCCAGGCGGCTGCGGCCGGGGCGGGCCGCGAGGGCGTGCAGCTCCGGCAGGTCCAGGCGGGCGCCGGCCGGCCGGGCGTCGGCGGCCAGGGTCAGCAGGTCGGCGAGGCCGGGGCGCGGGGCGGCGGCGAGCAGTGCCGGCAGGGCCGCCGACGTCGCCTGCCACACGGCGGTGTGCGCGCCGGCCTTGAACGCCTCGGTGAGCGGCTGGACGGTGCGCTGCAGCACGATCCGTTCGTCGCTCGACAGGGCGCCGACCTCCGCGCCGGTCGTGGTGCTGTCCCAGCCAGGCCGGGCGGCGAGGGTGATGAGCGCGTCGGCCGCGACGAGCCGCATCTCCTGCCGCGACGAGCCGAACACGTACGCGAGGACCAGCGACATCGCCGGGCCGGGCGGGCCGTCGGCGGCGGCGAGCCCCTCGAGGAACTGGGTGCCGGGGCTGCCGTGCGGGGTGACCAGGTACGGCTGGATGTGCGCGGCCGCGACCTCCCGGTGCGACGGCGTGACCATCGGCCACAGGGCCAGGCGCGGCTGGTGGTAGACGGCGGCGACGCGCTGTGTCGCGGTGCGCGGGTCGGCGACGTCGGCCGGCAGCCCCGCCGCGTCCAGCATCGCGATCCGGCGGCCGGAGTGGTACGCCTGGCCCGGCACCTCCTCGACCCAGGTCCGCGGCTCGGCCGCGGCCGTGCGGAGGTGGTCCGCGAAGCGGCGGCCCGCGGGCGAGGCGAGCCGCGCGGCGCCCTCGACGACCGTGGCGTCGACGGTCCGCGGCAGCCGCAGCAGCGCCTGGGTCAGGTCGGCCGGGCCGGGCTGCCAGCCGTCGCGGTCGGCCTGGCGCAGCAGCGACAGGACCCGGTCGGGGTCGACGTGCCCCGCGACCGTGGCCGGCGTGGCGAGCAGCGCGGGCGGCGGGTCGGCGGCCAGTCGCGCGGCGAGCTCGACGGACCGGCGCTCGACGAACGTGCCGAGCGTGGTGACGTACAGGTGGGCGAACGGGCTCTCGTACGGTGGCGGCGCCGTCAACCCGGTCGCGGCGGCGATCAGGTCGGCCCACGTGCCCGCCCACTGCGGCATGACGGCGGTGAGGACCCGGGCGGCGGCGGCCCGATCGCCGCGGGCGGCGCGCAGCAGCCCGTCGAGCATGAGCTCGTGCCGGACCGGGTCCTCGTCGCCGTGGCGCAGGGTGGTGGCGAGCTCGCCGGCGAGGGCGCCGAGGTCCAGCGGCGCCGGGAACGCCGCCGGCAGCGCCGCGACGAGGACCGGGACGGGCGGCGGCGGGGGCGCCGCCGTGCCGAGCAGCGCGGCCAGGCGCTGCCCGACGGCGCCGTCGAGGGCGGGCACCTCGTCGCGGAGGCGGTCGCGGGCGGCGGCCGGCAGGTGCGGCAGCCGCAGCTCGATCAGGTCGAGGGTGCGCCCGGCGAGCTCCGCCACCGGGTGGTGCAGGCCGGTCACCAGACCGTCGAGGAGGTCGTCGAGGGGCAGCTGCCGCAGCCAGCCGAGGTGGGCGCGGACCAGCTTCTTCTCCGGCCGGCTGAGCATGCCGGCGGTGATCTCGGCGAGGGTCGCCGGGTCGAGGGGCGCCGTGTCGTGCAGCGCCCGCAGCGACGTGTACGCCCAGTCCGCGACCGTCGACAGCGGCGCGCCGAGCAGCCCCGTCAGCTCCTGCCGGTGCCCGGTGAGCTCACCGGCGGCCGGGGCGAGCTGCTTGAGCATGGCGAGGAACGGCTGCAGGATCCCCGGCCGGCCGCCGGCGCGCAGGCGGCGCAGGCACCCGGCGATCACGGTGCCCCGCTCGACCCGGCCGGTCGCGGCGAGCTCCAGCAGCGCCTCCGGCCAGGCCGACTGGTCGGCGAACGCGGTGGCGACCTGGACCTCGTCGAACAGGTGCGGCAGCATCCGGTCGAACCACGGGTCCGCGGCGAGGAACCCGGCGAGCTGCTGCCCGTCGCGCCGCATCCGGACGTAGCAGGCGACGGCGGCGGGCTCCTCGGGCGGTGGCGCGCCGACGGCCCGCAGCAGCGCCTCCGTGAACGGCCACAGGGTCGCCAACGCGCGGGACCGCGACCGGCGCAGCATGCCGCGGCCGAGGGTCGCGCACCAGTCGGCGCCGCGCAGCCGCAGCAGGTGGGGCAGGGCGTCCGGCGCGAGGTGCGGCGGCCGGTCGTTCGTCCACGGCGCGTGCAGCCGCTTGACCGCGTCGGCGGCGGCGCCCACGCAGGCGATGACGGCGAGGGAGTAGGCGGCGTGCCGCTGCTCGTTGCGCCGCCGGGCGGCCGCTTCGGCCTCGTGCCGCAGGAACCAGATGTTGCCGCGGTTGCGGCGCAGGCGCTCCTGCTGCCGCACGGTCTCCTCGTCCAGCACCACCTCCTCCCCCGGCGCCCGCGCTCCGTCCGCCGCTTGCTCTGCGTCCGGCGCCGTGAACATGGCCGTCGCCACGAGCCGCCGGGGCGCCGCGCCACCGATCGCCGGCCCGCCCGCATGGGCGCGCAGGACCATGACGCCGGGGTGCACCTCAGGTTCCGGCTCCGGCTCCGGTACCGGCTCCGGCAGCACCGGCGGTGGGGTGTAGTCGTCCAGCAGCGGCAGGAGCGCGGCCCGGTCCCCGGCGGACAGCCCGGCGAGGACCTCGGCCAGCGCCTCGAGGTCGCCGTCCTCGATCCGCGCGAACACCTCACGCATCCCGTTCCCCCGTCCGCCCGGTGATGACGGCCGCGACGACGTGCTTGCACGGCCCGCGGCGGCCCTGATGCTCCGCCCACCAGGCGCAGGTGCACGCGTGCTCGTCGCCGCGCCGGTGGACGAGGTACGTGCGCTCGCCGGAGACGACCTCGAAGCCGTCGGCGGTGGCCACGACCCGGCCCGCCGTGGCGAGCATCCGGGCGGCGGCGAGCCGCGGGTGCAGCGCGGCGACGAGGTCCGCCCGGTAGGGCAGCGGCCGGTGGAACGAGGACGCCGCCGCGACGTCGTACCCCACCTGACCGGCGGTGGCGAGGGCGGCGAGCGCGGCGGTGACCCGGGACCGGTCCCAGCCGGTGCGGTCGGCGACCGCCGGGCGGTCGAGGACGGGGTCGGCGGCGAGCAGCCCGTCGAGGGTCTCGGCGTCCCCGGCCGGGTCTCCCCCGCCGCCCAGGTCGGCCAGGAGCCGCCCGTCGCCGGCGAAACCGTGCTGGGTCGCGGTCGACAGCAGCAGCGTGAAGCGGGCCGTGCCGAAGTCCAGCACCCAGCCGCTGACCTGCGCGGGTGCGCCGGTGGCCGGCGGCGAGTACAGGGTGAGGGTGCGCGCGAGCGGCAGCAGCGGGCGCAGCGGCGCGAGCCGGAACCCGTCGGCGACGCACACCGCCCCGGGTGACGACCGGGTCGTGAACCGCCAGCCCGGCCCGGCCGGCATGAGCCAGCGGACCTGCCGGCTCCGCGCGGACACCTCGGCCAGCAGCGTGACGGCCCGCCCGGCGGGCAGCTGCAGCCGCGCGTCCAGCGGCAGCGCGTGCGCCGCGACCTCTGCGAGCCCGCGCAGCCACCGGGCCGGCAGCGGCACCCGCTTCTCGACGATCCTGCCGTCGAGGGTGCCGACGGCGAGCTCGTCGGCGCCGACGGACAGCCGCAGCGGGTCCTGCCCGCCGACCCGGGTCAGCGCCTCGTAGAGCGGCGGGTTCACGTCCACGTTGGTGGTGCCGCGCCCGACCGGCGCGTCCTGCAGCTCGGCGGGGTCGAGGTCGAGCCGCCCGTACACGCCGCCGCACGTCGACAGCGCCTCGAACCGCAGCCGCTCGCCGTCACCGGTGACCACCGGGTCGCGGCCGCCACCGGCGCGGGCGGTGCGGACCCCGCGGAAGTCGGCCCCGGCGATGTCGGCGAGGGCGAGCAGGCCGCCGGCGACGACCCGGGGCGTGCCGACGAACCCGGCGAAGAACGCCTGCTCCCGGATCCGCTCCGGCGTGGAGGTGGCGAGGGCCAGGTGGCCGCCGGCGAGCCCGGACGGCCGCGGGAACACCTGCGTGTCGACTGAGGTCTCCGGCACGCTGGGCATCCTGCCACGCCCCGCCCCCGCCCACTGTCCCCCGCCGGGAGACCGTTTCATCCCTCCGGGTGAGCGCCGGTGTGACACCCGCGGAGAACGCTTGTCGGGTGGGCGGTGCTTCCATCCACGCTCCGAGCCGGAATCGGAGGCGCGATGACAACCGCGATGACAGCTCTGTACAGCGAGCCGACGTTCCTGCACGATCTCAAACTCGTCGTCCTGGCCGAGTTGGAGATCGCCGGACGCCCGGAGCAGTCCGCCGGCGTGCCGCTCGACGAGCTCCTGTTCGAACGGGTGGACGCCGACCGCTACGAGCTCGGCCTGCACGGCCTCCTCGACGCGGTCGTCGCACTCGAGCGGAGTTGACCGCAGCAGCCGGGGCGGCGAGATCCAGACGTGCCGGTCGTCGCCCGGCTGTGAGCCGCCGGCGCTGAGCGGGTTTGACCCTCCGCGAACCGGTGAGAACCCAGCGGTGTTGTCGAACCAGGCCCGGCCGGTCGTCCAGGCCACGCTTCCCGTCGTCGGCCAGCACATCGGGGAGATCGCGGACCGCTTCTACGCCCACATGTTCGCCGCCCGGCCGGACCTGGAGGACGGGCTGTTCAACCGCGGCAACCAGGCGGAGGGCTCGCAGCCCAAGGCCCTGGCGGGGTCGGTGGTGGTGTTCGCCTCGACCCTGTTGGACGACCCGCTGCGGCCGCCGGGGCGGCTGCTGACGCGCATCTCGCACAAGCACGCGTCGCTGGGCATCCGGCCCGAGCAGTACGGCATCGTGCACGAGCACCTGATGTGGGCGATCGGTGACGTCCTCGGCGATGCTGTCACCCCGGACGTTGCGGCGGCCTGGGACGAGGTGTACTGGCTGATGGCCTACGCCCTGATCAACCAGGAGCGCGGCCTGTACAGCGCCCGCGGCGTCACCCCGGAACGGGTGTGGCGGCAGTGGCGGGTCGCCGGCAAGTACCGCGAGACCGGCGACGTCATGGGCTTCGTGATGCGCCGCACCGACGACCGGCCCGTCAGGACGTCGCTGCCCGGGCAGTACGTCAGCGTCAACCTCCGCATGCCCGACGGTGTGCGCCAGCCGCGCCAGTACAGCCTGACCCGCGCCGACGACGGCGAGCACCGCTACTTCGCGGTCAAGCGGGTCCACGGCGGCGGCAAGCCCGACGGCGAGGTGTCCAACCTCCTGCACGACGGCGTCCAGGTCGGCGACGAGATCGCCATGAGCGTCCCCTACGGCGACGTGGTCCTGGACGACTCCGGTCGGCCGGTCGTCTTCGCCAGCGCCGGCATCGGCATCACCCCGATGGCCGGCATGCTCTCCCACCTCGTCGCCGCCGGCTCCCGCATGCACATCACCCTGCTGCACGCCGACACCGACGAGGAGTCCTTCCCGCTGCGCCGGCAGATCGTCGGGGACCTGTCCCGCCTGCCCTCGTCGGTGCTGCACGTGTGGTACGAGCAGGACCCGCACACCGACCTGCCGGGCGCGGGCGTCTCGGCCGGCATGATGGACGTCTCGCGGATCCCGCTGCCCGACGGCGCCGTCTTCTACCTGTGCGGCCCGCTGCCGTTCCTGCAGAGCGTGCGCAGCCAGCTGATCGACCGCGGCGTGCCGGCCCGCGACGTCCAGTACGAGATGTTCGGCCCCGACCTGTGGCAGGCCGACACCGAGTGACCTTCGCGGAGGTACACCGCGTCCCGCGGCGGCCGCACGATCGTCAGCCGATGGTGTGGCCACCGTTGACGGTCAGGCGGTCGCCGGTGATGAAGGCGCCCTCGTCCGACAGCAGGAAGCGCACCGCGCCGGCGACGTCGGACGGGTGGCCGATGCGGCGCAGCGGGACCTCGGCGGCGTACGAGTCCAGCGCCGTGGAGGGCACGTCGGCGTGGCGTTCGACGGGGATCCAGCCGGGGGCGACGACGTTGACGGTGATGCCGTGCGGGCCGAGCTCGCGGGCCCAGGTGCGGGCCAGGCCGACCTGGGCCGCCTTCGCCGCCACGTACGCGGACCAGCCGGGCAGGGCCCGGTCGACCATGTCGGAGCCGACCAGCACGACCCGGCCGCGGCCGGCGGCGCGCATCGCGGGCAGGGCGGCCTGGACGAGCAGGGTCGGGCTCTTCACGAAGAACAGCAGCTGCCCGAGGTGGTCGTCCCAGGTGAGGTCCTCGACGGGGACCGGGGGCTGCGGGCCGGTGGCGTTGGCGACGACGGCGGTGACCGGGCCGAGCCGGGCGGTGACGTCCGCCATGAGCGCGGCGACGGAGGACTCGTCGGTGACGTCGGCCTCGAAGGCCTCGGCGGTGCCGCCGGCGGCGCGGATGTCCGCGACGACCGCCGCGGCGGGTGCGGCGCCGTGCCGGTAGTTGACCGCGACGGCCCAGCCGCCGGCCGCGAGTGTCCGGGCGATCGTCGCGCCCAGTCCGCGGGACGCGCCGGTCACCAGTACCACACCCGCTGCCGCCACGGCGTGAACCTACACGTCGGCGGTCAGCTCGGCGAGGGTGGCGTTGGTGGAGCGCACGGCCGACAGGTATGCCATGACCATGTCCTCGGTGCCGGTCGTCTGGGTGGGCAGGCTGCCGGCCGGGGGCATCTCCGCGGACTGGGTCATGTACGCGCGGGCCGTGGCGAGCACGTCGCCGAGCGGGCCGCGGCCGGTGGTGAGGGCGTCGACGAGGACCGGGTCCAGCGGCAGCCCGTGCACCATGCGGTCGGCGGGCTCGTCGTAGAGGTCGGCGAGCGCCGAGAGCAGCCCGCCGATGTACGCGACGTCGCCGGGCACCCCCGCGGCGCCGGCCAGGAACTGGCTGAACCGGGCCCGGACGAGGACGTCGCTGAGCTGCTCGGGGTCGGCCTCGGTGAGGTCTGCGACGAGCATGAGCGTCACCCACTGCCGGATCCGGTCGAGGCCGAGCACGACGACGGTGTCGCGGACCGACGACACGGTCCGGTTGAGCCCGAGCGCGGCGGAGTTGGTGGCGCGCAGCAGCCGCAGCGTGAGCGCCGCGTCCTCGGCGACGAGCGCGGCGATCTCGTCGATGTCGGCGTCCTCGGCGGTGAGCGCCTGCAGCATCCGCAGCCGGGTCAGCCGCGCCGGGGCGAGCGTGACGGTCGAGTTGATGTGCGGGCGGCCCAGGATGTTGCCCTGGAAGAGCTCGAACCCGAGCGTGAACGCCAGGCGCAGCGCGTCGGGGGTCTCCAGGCGCTCGGCGACCAGCCGCCGGTGCCCGAAGCGGCGGCACTCGGCGACGGCGGCGCGGACCTCGGGCTCCGACGCGTGCAGCATGTCGATCTTCACGTAGGTGGCGAGGGGCAGCAGCGGCTCGTGGCCGCCGCCGGGCACGAAGTCGTCGAGGGCGACGGTGTACCCCTGCTCGACGAGCGCGGTGACGCCGTCGACGACCTCGTCGTCGACGATGGTCGACTCCAGGATCTCCAGGACGGCCTGGCTGCCGTCGAACGGCAGCGGCAGGCGGCCGGTGAGGAAGTCGCGGGTCAGGTTGACGAAGCACAGCCGGTCGCCGGTCAGCTCCCTGATCCCGAACTCGGTGAACGCCGCGACCAGCACGCGGGCTGTGGCGACGGAGTCGCTGCGGTCTGCGCCCGTCGCGGTCGTCCGGGCCCGGAACAGCAGCTCGCCGGCGACCATGATGCCGTCGCGGTCGTAGATCGGCTGCCGGGCGACGTGCACGACATGGTCGGTGTCCGGTCCTCTGAATGCCCCCGTGTGCTCCCTCACTCCGCCATGATCTCCCCAAAACCAGGTCGAATGGTGCGGAACGGCGTATATACCCTCACCTTCGGCGGGTGATGGCAGGGGTACGGTGGAGGCCGGCAGGCCGGAGGTCGGAAGGCGGGGTGGTGGGGATGCGGGAGTCGCTGACCCACGACGCGTTCTTCTACGACACCGACGAGGGGTTCACCGGCGGGCTCGTGCCGTTCGTCCGCGACGGCCTGCGCAGCGACCACGCCGTCGTCGCGGCCGTCACCGACGCCAACGCGGACCTGCTGCGCGACGCGCTCGGCCGCGACGCCGCCCAGGTGACGTTCATGGACCGCGACGGCTGCTTCCAGCGACCGGCGAGCACCGTCGCCGGCTGGCGGAAGCTCCTCGCCGACGCCGCCAGCCGCGGGCACGACGCGGTCCGGATCATCGGCGAGGCCGGGTCCGGGCCGCCGGCGCGGCACGTGACCTGGGCGCGGTTCGAGTCGGCGGTCAACGAGGTGCTCGCCGACGCCCCGGCCTGGATCGTCTGCCCGTATGACACGCGCGTGCTGCCGCACGAGGTGCTCGCCGACGCCCGGCGGACCCATCCCGGCAGCGACACGTACCGGCCGCCGGCGGAGTTCCTCGGCGCGGTGCCCGAGCCGGTCCCGCCCGTCGACGGCCCGCCCGCCGACGTGACGCCCCTCGGCGACAGCGTGGCCGAGGCCCGCCACCTCGTCGGCCGGATCGCCGCCGCGCACGGCTGGGGCGGCACCGACCGGCTCGACGAGCTGCTGCTGGTCACCAGCGAGATCGCCGCCAACGCCGTGCTGTACGGGGGCGCCCGCCGCGAGCTGCGGGTCTGGGTCACGCCGCAGGGCATGGTCTGCGAGGTCGGCGACGACGGGCCCGGCCCGTCCGACCCGCTCGCCGGCTACCGCCCGCCGGACGACCGGCTGCTCGGCGGCCGCGGCATGTGGATCGCCCAGCAGCTGTCCGAGGCGTTCGCCGTCACCCATCACGACGGTTGGACCCGGGTGCGGTTCATGCTGTCGCACCCGTAGGCGACCGGGCTGTCGCGGCCGTAGGCGACCGGGCTGTCGCGCCCGTAGGCGACCGGGCTGTCGCACCCGTAGCTGACCGGGCTGTCGCACCCGTGGGTGACCGGGCGGGAAACTGGTAGCGAAATCCCGCCTGAGCAGGGCTTCCGCGGTGGTGGGTCGCACCGGGCGGCGTGACGATCGAGAGTGTGACCGAAACCACCGTGGTCCTCCTCCTGGTGATCGTGACGGCGCTCGGGTTCGACTTCACGAACGGGTTCCACGACACCGCCAACGCGATGGCGACCTCCATCGCCACCCGTGCCCTACGGCCGAAGGTCGCGGTGCTCCTGTCCGGCGTCCTGAACCTGGTGGGTGCGTTCCTGTCCGTCGAGGTCGCCCTGACCGTGAGCAACGCGGTCGTGAAGATTCAGAACTCCAACGGCACACCGAAACAGGACCTCGTCGCCGACGGCGGCGCCGCGCTGCTGCTGATCATCCTGGCCGGGCTGGTCGGCGGCATCGTGTGGAACCTGCTGACCTGGCTGCTCGGCCTGCCGTCCAGCTCGTCGCACGCGCTCTTCGGCGGGCTCATCGGCGCCACGATCGCCGGGCTCGGCTGGTCCGGCGTCAACTGGAACGGCGACGGCAGCAAGCTCGACGGTGTCATCGGCAAGGTCGTCCTGCCAGCCGTCATGTCGCCGGTGATCGCCGGGGCCGTCGCCGCCACCGGCACCTGGCTGATCTACCGGATCACCACCGGCGTCGACCAGCGCTTCACCGACAACGGCTTCCGCTGGGGGCAGATCGGCAGCGCCTCGCTGGTCTCGCTCGCCCACGGCACCAACGACGCCCAGAAGACCATGGGGGTCATCACCCTGGCGCTGATCGCGACGGGGGCCTGGACGGACACGACGAACATCCCGTTCTGGGTCAAGGCCGCCTGCGCGGTGGCGATCGCGCTCGGCACCGCCCTCGGCGGCTGGCGCATCATCCGTACCGTCGGCAAGGGCCTGGTCGAGATCTCCCCGCCGCAGGGGCTCGCCGCCGAGTCCGCGTCCGCGGCGGTCATCCTGGCCTCAAGCCATCTCGGGTTCGCGCTGTCGACCACCCACGTCGCGACCGGCTCGATCCTCGGCAGCGGCGTCGGGCGGCCCGGCGCGCTGGTGCGCTGGGCGGTGGCCGGGCGCATGGTCGCGGCGTGGCTCATCACGCTGCCCGCCGCCGCGGTCGTCGGCGCGCTCATGTGGTGGCTCGGCAACGGCGTCGGCGGCCTCGCCGGCGCGGTCACCATCTTCCTGGTCCTCCTCGCCGCGGCCGCGTTCATGTACCTGCGGTCCCGCCGGGCGCCGGTCGACCACACCAACGTCAACGACGACTGGGACGCCCGGCGCGAACTCGCCGACGCGGACCGCTGAGAGGACCGCGAGATGCACAACCTCGGATTCGCGCTCGAGGCGGCCTGGCGGGTCCTGCTGGCCGGCCTGATCCTGGGCGCCGGCCTGCCGGCCCTGTTCGCGCTCGGCGTCCGGTCGCTCGCGTACGGCGCGGGCGGCCCGGGCCGGGCACCGCACCCGCTGGGCACCGCCGGCGGCTACCTCTGCTTCGCGATCGTGCTGCTCGGCGTCGCGCTGGGCATCACGTTCATCGTCGCGTCGGGCTTCGGCAAGGAGCTCAGCTTCGAGCACGTCTACCCGACCGTCGTGGACAAGTGAGAGGACACCATGGGTGAGCCCAGCTCGAACTTCCTGACCCGCACCGTGGAGTGGCTGCGGGCCGGCTACCCGTCCGGAGTGCCCCGCCAGGACTACGTGGCGCTGCTCGGGCTGCTGCGGCGCAAGCTGACCGACGACGAGATCCACGGGATCGCGCGGGCGCTCGCCGGGGAGTCGCAGCGCACCGCCGACCCGGTCAGCACCGCCGACATCGAGAGCATGATCAACGACTCCGTGCTGCAGACGGCGTCCGCCGAGGACGTCGCCAGGGTGTCGGCGCGCCTGGCCGCCGTCGGCTGGCCACTGGCGGATCCGCCGGCCGACTGAGCGTGTTCACCTGACGGATCGACACGCACCATAGCTTCGGCGGATGCGACGACTCATTGTCCTGGCGGCGGCCACGGTGCCGCTGCTGCTGGTCCCCACGGCCGCCCACGCGGCGCCGTCCCTGAAGACGGTGACCGCGGCCGTGGAGACCCCGCCCCTCTACGACGACGAGGCCGGCGGCGACGCCAACGCCGACGACCCGGCCATCTGGGTCAACGAGCGCGACCGCGGCGCGAGCCGGGTGCTGGCCACCGCCAAGAACGGTGGTCTTCGCGTGTACGACCTCGCGGGCCGCGAACGGCAGGCGATCGCCACCCCGCCCGCGCCCGGCGAGGACGACGCCGCAGGCCGGTTCAACAACGTCGACCTGGTGCCCGGGTTCCGGCTCGGCGGCCGCACCACCGACCTGGCCGTCGTCACCGACCGGGGCCGCGACCAGCTGCGCTTCTACCGCATCGACCCGGCCACCGGCACCCTCACCGACGTGACCGCGCCCGGCGTGCCGTTCGCGTTCAGCACCGACCAGGCGCAGGTCAACGAGCAGCGCACCGCCTACGGCCTGGCCACGTTCCGCGACTTCGACGGCACCGCCTACGCCGTCGTCAGCCGCCGCAGCACCTCCGAGGTCGGCCTGTTCCAGCTCGTCGCGACCGGCGGCACCGTCACCTACCGGCGGGTGGACCTGCTGACGCTGCCGTCGACGTTCCGGCTGCCGAACGGCTCGGCCTGGTCGCCGTGCGCCGACCCCGGCGACGGCCCACAGGTGGAGGGCAGCGTCGTCGACCCGACGACCCGGATCGCGTACCTGGCGCAGGAGACCGTCGGCCTGTGGCGGATCCCGGTGTGGGGCGGCCGGTTCCGCGGCGCGCCGCAGTCCGTGGAGCGGACCCGCGAGTTCGGCGTCCCGGCCCGGTTCGACGAGGCCGAGGACGACTGCGTCGTCGACTACGCCGCCGACCCCGGCTACGGCGGCCGCATCGCCGCGGACGTCGAGGGCCTCACCATCCTGCAGACCGGCGCGCTCACCGGCACCCTGCTCGTGTCGAGCCAGGGCGACGACACCTTCTACACCTACGACCGGCTGACCCTGCGCCCGACCGGCCACTTCGCGGTCGTCGCCGGCGCCCGCACCGACGGCTCCGAAGGCTGCGACGGCGCCGCCGTGACCGCGACCCCGCTGCCCGGCTTCCCGCACGGCCTGCTCGTCGTGCACGACGGCGCGGACACGCCCACCGACGGCGACCGGGAGACCACCAACTTCAAGTTCCTCGACGCCGGCTTCCTGCGCCAGCGCTGACCCGGCCATGACCCGCGAGGACCTCCAGGCCACCGTCTTCACCGACCCCCTGGAGGTCCTCGCGACGGCCACCCCGCCGGCTGCCCCTTCGACGCCCCGCGAGGACACTTCCACCGCCGCCGCGCCGCACCGGTGGCGTGTCCTGATCGGGGATGATGTTGTGATGACCAGTCATGACGGACGTCAGCTGACGGCCAGTGGCATCACTGTCTGGCCGAATCTGATGGCCGTGCGGAGCCGTCCGCTGATGTACTTCGGAGTCGATCGGCACGACCCGGCGCTGCCCGGACAGGTTCTGCGTTGGGCGGTCCACCAGGCCGCGGCCGATCCTCAGAGCCTGGTTTCCCGGGTCGATGTCGTGATCGAATCGGACCTGGTGTTCTCAGTGCGGGACAACGGCGTGGGTCTTTCCGTCGATCGGATTCGGCCACAGCGGGAGCCGTGGGTGGCCGAGGCGTTGACCGCGTTTGTCGGTCGCGGGCCATGCCCGGCAGGCACTGGCCTGGCCATGGTGACGGCCCTGTGCACCGCGGTCGTCGCGGATGTCTGGCGGGACGGGCGGCATTACCGGCAGTGGGCCGACTGGCGATATCCACCCCCGCAGCTGCAGGTGCTCGACGAAACCGAGGAACACGGCACCGAGGTCCTCGCCCACCTTGACGGCGCGTACTTCGGCCCCCACGCGCGGCTGCCCCTCGACCCGGCCGAACTGCTGTCCGACCCCTCCGGAGACTTCACTGTGCCGAGCGGCGTCGACGTGACCGTGATCGATCGGCGTCGCGTCCGAGCCGCCGACACCGACGCCTGACGCTGCCACGTCGACGGTCAGGACATCCTCGCCGGCGAACCGTTCCAATGCATGGATGACGGCGTTCTTGACGATCGCTGTCTCGGTGCGCTTCGAGGCTCGGCCTCCCAGTGGGCTCAGAGCGCCCGGACGTAGTGGCGGATCGGTTCGCCGTGCTCGTCGGTGGTGGTGCGGCCCGACAGGGTCCAGCCGAGGCGGCGGTACAGGCGGTCGGCCCGCGCGTTGCTCTGCTGCGTCCACAGCTGCGCCTGGGTGTAGCCGAGGCCGCGGGCCTCGGCCTGCGCGCGGGTGACGACGGCGGCGCCGAGGCCGAGGCCCCAGCGGGACGGGTCGACGGCGACCATCGTGACGTGGGCCAGCCCCGGGATCGGGTCGCCGGCGCCGTCCCGCGCGAGGGCCTGCACGACCACGGCCATCGCGGCCGGCTCACCCTCTGCCTCCGCCACCACCAGCAGCGACCCGGTTCCCGCCAGCATCCGCAGGGTCCTTGCCTCCGCCGTTGCCTCGGTGTGGTGCCCAGCCCCGGCAGCGGCGCGGCGGGCGGCGTCCGCGGCGGCCCACAGCCGGGCGACGACCGGCGCATCCGACGGCCCCCCGACACGTGTCGTCAGCATCCGTTCACGCTACCCGCGATCGGGGCGGCATCGTTCAGTGCCGTGGAAGGCGTTGATCCACGATGTCCCCGGTTCGTAAGAGGTCAGCCGGCACCGGCCTGCGGCGGGCGGTCGTGCAGCGCCGTGGCGGTGAGGGCGGCGTCCAGCAGGCGGGCGTGCTCGGGGACCGCCGGGTCCAGGCCGGTCATCGTGGTGATGCGGTGCAGGCGGTAGTCCAGCGTGTTGCGGTGGATGTGCAGGTCCAGCGCGGTCTGCCGGCGGTTGTGCCCGTGCGTGACGAAGCTGCGCAGCGTGTCGAGCAGGTACGGGTGCCCGCGCAGCGGGTCGAGCTTCGCCGCCAGCCGCTGCAGGCCCGGCCCGGGGCGGGAGAGCTGGTACTCCACGAGGACGTCGTCCAGGCGGTACACGCCGGACGTGCGGCCGATCCGGGTCACCAGGTCCATCACCTCGCGCGCCTCGGCGGCCGCGGCCGGGATGCCGGCGGGCGTGTCCGCCGCCGCCGCGGCCGCCAGCACGGTGCTCGACAGCGCCTCCCCCAGCCCCGCGGCCATCGCCGCCGCGGTGACGCCGTCGGGCAGCAGCACGATGCCGGCGGCGTGGTCGGCGAGGACGGGCGTGCCCGCGTGCGCGTCGAGGGCGACCTGCACGAGCCGGTCCGGCGGGCGGGGCGCGAACCGCACCAGCAGCACCGTGTGCCGCTGCCCGACCTCGACCCTGACGTCCTGCGCGAGGGCCGCGACGACATGGAACGGCTGCCCGTGCAGCAGCGCGGCGAGCAGCTCCCGCCGGGCCCGCGCCGACTCGCCCCGCAGGTCCTCCTGCGCCTGCAGGTGCGCGACGACGACGGCGGGCATCATGCCGGCCAGGCCGTCCAGCAGCAGCGCGCCGGCGGCGGGCAGCTCCGCGGGGGCGGCGACGGCCGACAGCGTGCGCCACCAGGTGCGGGCGCCGATGAGGTACGCCGCGAGCGCCGCCTCCAGCGGCACGTGGTCCCGGGCCCGGCGGGCGGACAGCTCCACCACCCAGGTCAGGTCGCCGGGCCGCAGCGCCTCCTCGTCGCGGAGCATCCTCAGCAGAAGGCCCAAGACGGTGCCGACCGACTCGCGGACCGGGCCGTCCAGGACCTCGGCCGGCAGCCCCCGGTAGAACGGCACGTCGGAGGCGCATCCGGCGACGATCTCACCGGTCAGCTCGGCGAGCCTGGGCGCCATCCGGTCGTGCAGGTCCCGCATGCCGGCATCGTCACATCGCCCAAACCCGCGCGTCAATCATTGCCGCAAGTGCGCACAGACACCGGCCGCGGCCGGCGCGACGATTCGAGGACCCCCAAACCAACGAGGAGGCACGATGTCTCACCGTTACGGCCTCGCCGCGCTGCTGTGCGTGGCCGCGCTGCTGGTCCCCGCCCGACCGGCCGCCGCCGCGGACGCCTGGGACGCGCCCGGCCCCTACGCGACCGCCGTCCAGGTCGGCGTCGTCAACACCCTGTACTACCCGCGCGACATCGCCACCAGCCCCCGCCGGCACCCGGTGATCGTCTGGGGCAACGGCACCGGCGGCGTCCCGCTCGTCTACCGTGACCTGCTGCTGTACTGGGCGAGCCACGGCTTCATCGTCTCCGCCGCGAACACGCCCACCTCCAACCTCGGCGTCTCGATGCGCCTCGGCATCGACGCCCTCGCCCAGGCAGACGCCGACCCCGGCAGCGTCTTCCACCACCACGTCGACCTCGCCCACATCGGCGCGTCCGGCCACTCCCAGGGCGGCGCCGCGGCGATCGTCGTCGGCGCCGACCCGCGCATCGACGCGATCCTGCCGATCCAGCCCGGCCCCCTCGCCGACATCGACGCCGTGCACGTCCCCGCGCTGCTGCTCGCCGGTCAATACGACAGCATCGTGTTCCCGGCGCTGGTGAAGGCGTTCTACAACGACGCGGACCACATCCCGGCGATCTACGCTGAGCTGCGGGGCGCCGACCACTTCACCGTCGTCGGCGACCCGGGCCCGTTCGCCGCGCCGACGACCGCCTGGTTCCGCTTCCAGCTCATGGGCGACACCGCCGCCGGCGCCGAGTTCACCGGTCCACGCTGCGGCATCTGTACCGATACCCGCACGTTCTCCGACGTCCGCCGCAACGCCCTCGCCCCGTAACCCCGCACAGTTCGGAGGAACCACACCACATGGACAGCGTCGAGATCCCCACGCCGGACGGCCCACTGCACGCCCTGCGGTCCGGCTCGCAGGACCCGGCGGCGCCGGTCGTGCTCGCCGCCCACGGCATCACCGCCTCGGCGATGGCGTTCGCGGCGCTCGCCCGTGCCCTGCCCGCCGGCTGGACGCTGCTCGCCGTGGACCTGCGCGGCCGGGGACGCAGCAACGGCCTCCCCGGCCCGTTCGGCATGGACCGCCACGCCGAGGACCTCGCCACCGCCGCCCGCCACCTCGGCCGGCCCGTCGTGCTCGCCGGGCAGTCGATGGGCGCCTACGCCGCGCTGCGGGCCGCGGTCCGGGAGCCCGGCCTGTACCGGCGCCTCGTGCTCATCGACGGCGGCCTGCCGCTGCCCGTCCCGCCCGGCGCGGACCCCGACGCGGTCCTGGAGGCGACGCTGGGCCCGGCGATCACCCGCCTGAGGATGACGTTCCCGACCGAGGACGCCTACGTCGACGTGTTCCGCAACCACCCGGCGCTCGCCGCCGACTGGAGCGCCGACCTCGACGCGTACGCCCGCTACGACGCCACCGGCGACCCCGGCTCGATCCGCTCCCGGGTGTCCCCGGCAGCTGTGGCGGAGGACGGCCGCGACCTGCTCGTCAACGCGGCGACGTTCGGCGACGACCTGCGCGCGCTGCGCCTGCCGGCCGACCTGCTGCACGCCCCGCGCGGCATGTTCGGCCAGGAGCCCGGCCTGCTCCCGCAGCCCGTGGTCGACCACTGGACCGCGCAGACGGCCCTGCGCGCCGAGCTCATCCCCGACTGCAACCACTACACGATCCTCACCACCCCCCGGGCCACCGCGAGGCTCGCCGAGGTCCTCACCGCCTCGTGACGACCGGAGCGCTGCGACGTCGTGGACCCTTCTGGTCCGCGACGTCGCTTCCGGTCGTGCAGCTCCCTGGGCGAGTCCGGGTCACTACACGTGGTGGTGGCGGCGGCCGTACATGCCCGCGACCAGCCACACGCCGGCCGCGGCCAGCACGACCTGGATGGCGAGCTCGATCCAGTCGATGCCTGAGGTGTTGGCCACGCCGATCGCACCGGCGATGGCGGTGCCGATCAGGGCGGCGACGATGCCGATGACGATGGTCAGCCAGATCGGGATGTTCTGCTTGCCGGGCACGACCAGGCGCCCGAGCGCGCCGATGATCAGGCCAACGACGAGCGCGGAGATGATGCCGCCGACAGTCATCTGATGCCTCCAGGTTCCCGGGATTGTGCTACGTCGACGTACGTTCCCGGCGGAGGAGCCACCAAACCGCCCGCGGCTGACCCGGCCGCTCATTCCTCGGGCGGGATCACTCACCTGTCCGGGGCCGGCGCCCATGAGCCTTCTGGCGTGCGGCGACTCCGCACCTGGGGCACCCGGCCGGTGGCCGGTGGTCCAAGATGGGGTGGTGATCGTGCCTGCTGTGTCGACGGTTGACTACCACACGGCCGGGGAGCCGTTCCGGATCGTGGCGGAGCCACCGGTGGCCCTGCCCGGACAGAGCGTCGCGGAGCGGCGGGCGCGGGCGATCGACAGCCCCGACGCGCAGCGGCTGCGGGAGCTGCTGTGCTTCGAGCCGCGGGGGCACGCCGACATGTACGGCGGGTTCGTCGTGCCGCCCGACGACGGGGCGCACCTGGGGGTGCTGTTCTGGCACAAGGACGGGTTCTCCACCGCGTGCGGGCACGGGACGATCGCGCTCGGGGTGTGGGCCGTGGACACCGGGATCGTCGGGGCGCCGCGGGACGGCACGGTGGACGTGGTCATCGACGTGCCGTCGGGCAGGGTCACGGCGCGGGTGCACCGGGAGGCCGGGCGGAGCGTCGCCGTCGACTTCGTCAACGTGGCGAGCTACGTCATCGCCCGGGACGTGCCGCTCAACACGTCCCGGGGAGAGCTCGCGGTGACCGTCAGCTACGGCGGGGCGATCTACGCCTGCGTCGACGCGGCGTCCGCCGGGCTGCGCGTCGACCCTGGCCACTACCAGGACCTGATCACGCTGGGGCGGGAGGTGAAGTGGGCGCTCAACGACAGCCCGCACGCCGTGCACCCCAGCGACCCGCGGCTCAGCGGCGTGTACGGCACGATCCTGTTCGAGGACCTGGGGGTGGCCGACGGCCAGGTGCACCAGCGCAACGTCACCGTGTTCGCGGACGGGGAGGTCGACCGGTCGCCCTGCGGGTCGGGGACCTGCGCCCGGCTCGCCGTGCTCGCCGAACAGGACAGCGCGGTGACGCTGCGGCACGAGTCCATCGTCGGGTCCGTCTTCGCCGGCACGGTGCTCGCCACCACCACGGTCGACGGACGGGCGGCGGTCATCCCGCAGGTGACAGGGATGGCGTACCGGACGGGTGAGCACACGTTCGTCGTCGACCCCGCCGACCCCCTCGTGCCCGGGTTCGTGCTGCGGTGACCGGGCCGCTGATCCTCGACGCCGACGCCGTGCGGGACGCGTGCGGGCCCGCCGCGGCCGTCGCCGCGATCACCGCCGCGCTGCGGGCCGGTCTCGACCCGGCCGCCGACCCGCCGCGGCACGCCGTCGCCGTGCGGGCGGGCCAGTTCCTGCTCATGCCATCGGAGGCGACCGGCACCCACGCCGGCATCAAGGTGGCGACCGTCGCGCCCGGCAACCCGGCCCGGGGGCTGCCCCGCATCCAGGCGTCCTACCTGCTGTTCGACGCCGAGTCGCTGGGCCTGGTCGCGGTGCTGGACGGCACGGCGCTGACGACGCTGCGCACGCCGGCGGTGTCCGTCGCCGCCGTCCTGCCGCGGCTGCGGGCGATGCCGGGTCCGCTGCGGGTGGCGGTGTTCGGGGCGGGGCCGCAGGCGCACGGGCACGCCGAGACCCTCGCCGCGGTGCTGCCCATCGCGACCGTCACGCACCTCACCCGCGGCCGTACGGGCGACCGGCCGGTCGAGGACGTGCTGCGCGAGGCCGACGTCGTCGTCTGCGCCACGACCGCGCGGGAGCCGCTCTTCGACGCCGGCCTGATCCGTGACACGGCGACCGTCATCGCGGTCGGCTCGCACGAGCCCGACGCCCGCGAGGTGCCGCCGGCGCTGTGCGCCCGGGCGACGGTCGTCGTCGAGGACGCCGCCACCGCCCTGCGCGAGGCCGGTGACGTCGGCATGGCCGTACACGAGCGGCGACTGCGGCCCGAGGACCTGGTCCCGATGCGTGACGTCGTCACCGGCCGCGCCCGCCCGCCCGCCGACCGGCCGCTGCTGTTCAAGAGCGTCGGCATGGCCTGGCAGGACCTCGTCACCGCGGAGGCCGTCCTGACTGCCGTCAATGCGCGTTCGCGGCGCGGCCCTCGGTGACCAGCAGGACGACGGTGCTGCCCGGAGCGGCCCGCAGAGACCGCAGCGCGGCGAGGGGCGCGGCGCCGCAGGGGCCGGCGTCGACGCCGTGGGCGGACAGGTCGCGCATCGCCGCGGCGGCCCGGGCGTCGGTGACGGTGGTGCACGCGTCGAGGCCGCCGCGGATGTACGGCCATGCGAGGCTCGACACGGTGCCGCAGTTGAGCCCGGCCATGCTGGTCGTGCCGGTCGCGACGGTGACCGGGTGGCCGGCGGCGACGCTCGCCAGGACGCACGCGGCGGAGTCCGGCTCGACGCTCACCACCGCCGTGCCGGGCGGGGCGGTGCGGCTGCGGTAGTGGGTGAGCGCGGCCTGCAGCAGCGAGCCGACGCCGGCGGGGACGACGACCAGGTCGGGACGCACGGGCAGCTCCGCGAACAGGGTGGAGTACCCGTCGACGATCCACCCCGGCACGTCCTCGTAGCCGTCCCACGCCATGTCCTGCACGAGCAGCCGGTCCCCGCCGACTCCGCCGTCCCCGCCGCCGGACGAGGCGGCGGCGGCCGCGACGGCGGTGTCGTAGTCGCCGGGGACGTGGGTGACGTCGGCGCCCTCGTCGCGGATCGCCCGCACCGCCGCCGGGTGCACGCCGTCGGGCACGTAGACGGCGGCGCGGTGGCCGAACTGCCGGGCGAAGCGGGCGACGGCGCGGCCGTGGTTGCCGTCCGTCGCGGTGACGATCGTCGCCTGCCCCGCACCGCGCCGTGCGCGCAGCGCCCGGTGGATCGCCCAGGACGCGCCGAGCGCCTTGAACGCCGGCAGCCCCAGCCGCGTCGACTCGTCCTTGGCGTAGAGCCGCGCGACACCGGCCGCGGCGGCCAGCTCGGGCAGCTCGGTGAGCGGGGTCGGGGCGTACCCGGGAAGCCGCCGGTGGAAGTCCAGCACCTCGGCGGGTGCGGGCTCGCAGCGCCAGGCCGGGTCGCGGAGCGGGTTCGCAGCCGTCATGTGGTGACGGCCGGCAGCGCGGTGCGGACCAGGTTGACGTAGTACGCGACGCCGGTGCTCAGGACGTCGTCGTTGAAGTCGTAGTCGGCGCTGTGCAGCGACGGGCCGCCGGCGCCGTTGCCGAGCAGCGCGAAGCAGCCGGGCACCTGGTTGCTGAACGCGCCGAAGTCCTCGCTGGCGGTCCACGGCGGGGTGTCGCCGTCGACGCGGTCCGCGCCGACGGTGAGCCGGGCCGCGGTCAGCGCGGTCGCCACGGCGGCGGGGTCGTTGACGGTCGGCTCGAACTCGTGCGTGTACGTGACCTCGGCCGTCGCGCCGTGCGCGGCGCAGATCCCGTCGGCGAGCTGCCGGATGCGGTGCTCCAGTGTCGCCTGTACGGCCGGCGTGAAGCTGCGCGTGTCGCCCCGGATCACGGCCCGGGAGGGGATCGCGTTGCGGGCCCCGTCGGTGGTGATCTCCGTGCACGACACGACGGCCGGGTCGGTCGGGTCGAGGTTGCGCGCCACGATCGTCTGCAGTGCCAGGACGAGCTGCGCGGCGACCACGATCGGGTCGACGACCATCTGCGGCCGGGCCGCGTGCCCGCCCCGCCCGGCGATGCGGATCTCGAAGTTGTCCTCGCTGGCCATCAGCCCGCCGGCCCGGGTGGCCAGGCCGCCCGCCGGGTGCCCCGGCATGTTGTGCAGCCCGAAGATCGCGTCGACGGGGAACCGCTCGAACAGCCCGTCGGCGATCATCGCCTTCGCGCCGCGGCCGTGCTCCTCGTCGGGCTGGAACACGAAGTGCACGGTCCCGTCGATTCCCGTCGCGCCCCCGGCCCCGGCCAGTGACCGGGCCGCGCCGAGCAGCATCGCCATGTGGCCGTCGTGCCCGCAGGCGTGCATGACGCCGTCGTGCTCGGACCGGTACGGGAGCTCGCCGCGCTCCGTCAGCGGGATGCCGTCCATGTCTGCCCGCAGCGCGATCGCGCCACCGCCCGTGCCGGACCTGCCGGATCTCAGCGTGGCGACCACGCCGGTGCCGCCGACGCCGCGGGTGACCTCCAGGCCCATCCCGTCCAGCGCCGCGGCCAGGTAGTCGCTGGTGCGGTGCTCCTGGAAGCCGAGCTCCGGGATGCGGTGCAGGTCGTGCCGCCACTGCCGCAGTTCCGCGTCGAATTCCACCGGTCCAGCTTCGGCGCCGCGTGACACGTTCGTCCAGCGGATCGTTCCGAGCGGTATCGTTCGGTCCTGTCGACGGTTTGACGTTCGGGTTGCCGACAGTGGGGGGTACGGGGTGCTCGACCTGCGCCGGCTGCGGCTGCTGCGCGAGCTCGCCCACCGCGGCACGCTCGCCGCGGTCGCCTCCGCCCTGTCCTACAGCCCTTCGACGGTGTCGCAGCAGCTGTCACAGCTGGAGGCGGAGACCGGCACGGTGCTGCTGGAGCACGTCGGGCGCCGGGTCCGGCTCACGCCGCAGGCGCAGATCCTGGTCGCCTGCACCGACCGCATCCTGGCGGAGCTGGAGCGCGCCCAGGCCGACATCGCGGCCGCGAGCGCCGTCGCCGCGGGCGTCGTCCGGGTCGCGGCGTTCCAGACGGCCGCGCTCGCCCTCGTCCCGCCGGCGATCACGACCCTCGGACGCGGTCACCCGCGGCTGCGCGTACACCTGACGCAGGCCGAGCCCGAGACGGCCATCCCGGCGTTGCTCGCCCGCGACTTCGACCTGGTCATCGTCGAGGAGTACCCGGACGGCCCGCAGCCGCTGCCCACCGGCATCGACGTCGCGCCGCTGTGTGTCGACCCGATCAGGCTGGCGCACCCGCGGACGGTGCGCACCCCGCAGAACCAGGCGGCGCTCGCCGCCCTCGCCGGTCACCCGTGGGTGCTGGAGCCCGCGGGGACGGCGGCGAGGGCGTGGGCGGTCGCCGTCTGCCGCAAGGCCGGCTTCGAGCCCGACGTCCGCTACGAGAGCAGCGACCTGCTGCTGCACGTCCGCCTCGTCGAGTCCGGCCACGCCGCCGCGTTCCTGCCCGATCTCACCTGGCGCGGCCGCCGCCCCACCGTCGCGACCCGCCCGCTGCCGAAGCCCCAGGCCCACCGCCGCATCTCCACCGCCGTCCGCCAGGGGCACGCCGACCACCCCGCGATCCGCTCCCTCCGCCAGGCCCTCACCTCGGCGCTGCCCACCTGACCGGATCCGTGCGCGGGTGGCTCTGGACCTGGGCCGACGGCCGGGACGTGTGGGGCGGGGCGCTCGGCTACCGCTGACCGTCCAGCCAGGGCCGGCGTCCCGGTCCGGTCGGATGTGTGCCGGTGACGCCCATGACGACGGAGTAGAGGCTTGTCTCGGCGGCGATGAAGAGGCGGTTGCGTTTGGCGCCGCCCCAGGAGACGTTGGCGACCGCTTCGGGGACCCGCAGCCGTCCGAGCAGCGTGCCGTCAGCCTCGTAGCAGTGCACGCCGTCGTTCATCGCGGCGGCCCAGAGCCGGCCGGCGTCGTCGAAGCGGAGGTTGTCGAAGCGGGCCCGGTCGCGGGTCGCCGCTTCGGCGAAGATGCGGTCCTTGGACAGGGTGCCGTCGTCGCGGACGTCGAAGACCCGGATGACGCCCGCCCGGGTGTCGGAGACGTACAGTTGCCGTTCGTCGGCGGAGAAGACCAGGCCGTTCGGCGCGCCGAAGCAGTCGGCGACCAGCCGCACCTCGCCGGTGGCGGGGTCGATCCGGTAGACGTTGTTGGACCCGATCTCGCTGTCTGCCCGGTAGCCCTCGTAGTCGCTGGTGATGCCGAAGTCCGGGTCGGAGAACCAGATCGACCCGTCTGACTTCACCGTGGCATCGTTCGGGCTGTTCAGGCGCTTGCCCTGCCACCGGTCCGCCAGCACGGTGACGGTGCCGTCGGGTTCGGTCCGGGTCACCCGGCGGTTGCCCTGTTCGCAGGTGACCAGCCGGCCCTGACGGTCGAGGGTGTTGCCGTTGGGGTGCCCGGCGCCGCGGCGGAAGACGCTGACCGTGCCGGTCTCCTCGTCCCAGCGCAGCATCCGGTCGTTGGGGATGTCGCTCCAGATCACCTGCCGCCAGGCGGGGAGGTAGATCGGCCCTTCCACCCACCGGCAGCCCGTGTGCAGGACCTCCAGCCGTTCGTCACCGTTCATGCACCGCCCCGCACGGAACCGGTCGTCGAACATCTCGTACAGCGCGGGGGAATCACCGCTCATGGAAACTTCCTCCCAGTTCCTGCAAGCACCGAACCATATCCTGCATTCAGTTCAGAGTGCAGGATGCGGTACGGTGAATGCAAGGAATCGCCGAACGGAGGACCGTGGACCAGGTCGACAGGACGCTGCTGGGGAAGCTGCAGGAGGACGCCGGCCAGCCCTACGCCGAGCTGGGCCGGGCCGTCGGGCTGTCCGCCGGCGCGGCCCACGAGCGCGTGCGGAAGCTGCGCGAGCGGGGCGTCATCCGGCGCACCACGGTCGAGGTCGACCCGGCCGCCGTGGGCGGCGGCGTCCTGGCCTTCGTGATGGTCGACTCGGACGCCTGGATGGGCGACTCGGCGGACGCGTTCGCGGCGCTGCCCGAGGTCCTGGAGGCGCACGTCATCGCCGGCAGCGCGTCGGTCCTGGTGAAGGTCAGGACGACGACCACCGCACACCTGCAGGACGTGCTCCGCCGGATCTACGCGATCGACGGGGTCAGCGGCACGCAGGCCACCGTGGTGCTTGAGACCTTCTTCGAGCGCCCCGTCTCGCCGCGGGCCTGACGGGGGCTTCAGAATCCGATGGGCTCCCGCAGCAGCAGGACGGTGCCGCGGCCGGGTTCGAGCTCCGCGTTGAGGATGAGCACGCGGTTGGCGGCGCTGGGCCGGCCGTAGGCCGCCTGGGCGCGGGCGCTCTCCAGCGGCAGGCAGTGCACCTCGACGCGGTGCAGGGCGGCGTTCAGGTCGGGCACGACCTTCTGCGCGCCGACGATCCAGATGGCGTGGCCGGCGGCGCCCGCGTAGCCGGGCAGCTGGGAGCCGCTGGCCGAGGCGACGACGAGGGAGCCGGTCTCGGTGACCGCGGCGACGCTGCCCACGATGACGTCGGGGCTGGCGATCAGCCGCCAGATGTCGCGGGTGCCGGTGGCCCGGTCCATCGTCAGGGTCCGTGACTTGACCGCGTCGTAGCGGCCGCCGCCGTTGATGTCCGCGTCGATGCCGGACGCCCGCAGCGTCTCGCTGGCACCGGTGAACACGCTGGCGCCTTCGGGGATCAGCTCCTCGACGCGGGCCCGGGCCGCGGCGGCGTCGTCGAGGACCTCGACGGCGAAGTTGTTCGCCCGCAGCGCCGCCGCGGTCCGCTGCAGCCGCGCCTCGGACGCCGCACCGGTGAAGGTGGAGGCGTCGGCGTCCCTGGAGGCGTCGGTGGAGGCGGGCGCCGAGCCGGCCAGTGGGCTGGTGTCCAGGTACCTGACCTCGTAGACCCGCTCCGCGAACTTCCAGCCGTCGCCGGTGCGCCGGTAGCGGTCGTGGTAGATGGCGAAGTTCTGCCCCTGGCGGCCGTCGCGGGTGCGCGCGATCTCCTGGATGTAGGTGCGGCCGGTCGCGGTGTCGCCGTCGAGCTGGACCGTGCCGGGGTGGGTGTTCTGCACGAAGAACTCCCACTGGGCCTGCAGCCGCTCACCCCCGGCCCGGATCTGCGCCGGCCCGACCAGCTCGACGGGGATGTTCGGCATCCGCAGCACGCCGTCGTCGGTGAACAGCGCGGCGAGGCGGGCGCGGTCGCGCATCATCGCCGCGTCGGTGAACTCGCCGCGCAGCGCCTCGATCTCGACGCGGTCCGCGATCGCCTGGAAGTCCGTCATCGGTGTCCCCTGCCCGTTGGATGATGGGTTCGTCTCACCGGGTTCGACAGCACAGCGCACCGGAGTGTGAGGCGACGAGGCCGACCTCACAATCCGGGAGGCTGCCGTGTCGTACCGGTGAAGCACCTGCCACCGAGGGAGCCGTTGCGGCCATGACCACCCCAGCGATCATCAACGAGCGCCGTCAGCTGATCAATCTGGCCTACCGGCTGCTGGGCTCCCTCGCGGAGGCCGAGGACGCCGTGCAGGAGACGTATGCCCGCTGGTACGCCATGCCCCGCGAGCAGCAGCAGGCCATCGAGTCGCCCGGCGCCTGGCTGACGACGGTCGCCAGCCGCGTCTGCCTCAACCTGCTCGGCTCGGCCCGGGCCCGGCGGGAGCGCTACGTGGGCGAGTGGCTCCCGGAGCCGCTGCCCGACCGCACGGAGTGGACCGGCGGCGCCCCGGCGGACCCCGCCGACCGGGTCACCCTCGACGAGTCCGTCAACATGGCGTTTCTCGTGATGCTCGAGTCGATGACGCCGGCCGAACGGGTCGCGTTCATCCTCCACGACGTCTTCCGCTACCCGTTCGCCGAGATCGCCGAGATCGTCGGGCGCACCCCGGCGGCGTGCCGCCAGCTGGCGTCCTCGGCCCGCCGCCGCATCCGCGCCGCGCAGCCTCCCGCGACCCCGCCGGCCCGGCAGGCCGCCGTCGTCCGGGCCTTCAAGGCGGCCTGGGAGGCCAAGGACGTCGACGCGCTCATCGGCCTGCTGGACCCCGGTGCCACGGCGGTCGCCGACGGCGGCGGACTGGCCACCACCTTCCTCCAGCCGATCGAGGGCGGCGCGCGGATCGCCCGCGCCTGGGTCGAGATCGCCGAGCGGGTCCCGCGGGGCACGACGTTCCTGGAACGCACCGTCAACGGGCGGCCCGGCCTGGTCGCCCGGCACGCCGGCCGGACCCTGACGGTGTTCGCGTTCACCGTCACCGGCGACCGGATCACGCGCATCTGGGTGGTCCGCAACCCGGAGAAGCTCCGGCAGTGGATGACCGCCTGAGGCGGCCTGAGGCGGCCTGAGGAGGCACGGCCGGCCGGCATGTGGTACTCCTGTCGATGATCGCATCGACGGAAGGGCACCCCTTGATCGAAGATCAGGTCACCGCCGGCGCCTTCGCCGGGCGGCTCCTGGACGACGGGCTGTCGCCCCGGGCGTTCGGCGAAGGCCCGCCGGCGAGCGCGTGGGCCGGGTCGGGTGACGCGCAGCGACACGCTGCTGAAGGTCGGCCTGGCCAAGACCGGGGTGTCACACGCCGCGAACCCGACCACGATCCAGGACGTGTTCTTCCGCATCGGCGGCATGGTCGCCGGCAAGGCCACCAACAGCCTGGTCGTCAACACCAACAACACGATCATCGACCACATCTGGGCGTGGCGCGCCGACCACGGCAGCGGCGTCGGCTGGACCGTCAACACCGCCGACAACGGCCTCACCGTCAACGGCGACAACGTCCTGGCGACCGGCCTGTTCGTCGAGCACTACCAGAAGAACGAGGTCGTCTGGAACGGCGCCGGCGGCAGGATCGTGTTCTTCCAGAACGAGATGCCGTACGACCCGCCGAACCAGGCCGCGTGGATGAACGGCTCCACCCAGGGCTACCCGGCGATCAAGGTCGGCTCCGCGGTCACCACGTTCGAGGCGTGGGGCCTGGGCAGCTACTGCTTCTTCAACGTCAACAACAGCGTCGCGTCCGCCCGCGCCTTCGAGGTCCCGGCCGTGGCGGGCGTCAAGTTCCACAACATGGCGATCGTGTCCCTCGGCGGCGTCGGCACCATCTCGCACGTCATCAACAACACCGGCGCGGCCGCGAACTCCACGACCAACAACGTGTACCTGCTCAACTTCCCGTAAGACGCCTGGACATGCATCCGCGAGTCCCAGCCATGGAAGACCGCCGGTCCGCGCGCTGAGATGGGTGCATGACAACGCTTGTCCTCGGCGGCACCGGCAAGACGGGACGCCGCGTCGCGCAACGCCTGCGCGGCGCCGGCGTCCCGGTCCGTATCGGCTCCCGCACCGCCCCGCAGCCCTTCGACTGGACCGACCCGGCGACGTGGCAGCCGGTCCTGTCCGGCGTCCGCAGCGTGTACGTGTCGTATCAGCCGGACCTCGCCGCACCCGGCGCACCGCAGGCCATCCAGGCGTTCACCGACCTCGCCGCCGCCTCCGGCGTCACCCGCCTCGTGCTGCTGTCCGGCCGCGGCGAGGACGAGGCGGCCGTGTGCGAGCAGATCGTGCGGTCCGCCGGCGTCGAGTCGACGGTCCTGCGCTGCAGCTGGTTCAACCAGAACTTCAGCGAGGACCACCTCCTGGAACCGGTCCTCGCCGGCGAGGTCGCGCTGCCCGTCGGCGACGTCCCGGAGCCGTTCGTCGACGCCGACGACATCGCCGACGTCGCCGTCGCGGCGCTCACCGAGGAGGGCCACGACGGCCAGGTGTACGAGCTGACCGGCCCGCGCCTGCTCACCTTCGCCGGCGCGGTCGCCGAGATCGCCGCCGCGACCGGCCGCGACATCACGTTCGTCCAGGTGCCGGCCGCCGACTACGCGGCGCAGTTGCCGCCGGAGCTCGCCGACCTGCTGATGTACCTGTTCACGACCGTGCTCGACGGCCGCAACGCCCACCTGACCGACGACGTGCGGCTCATCCTCGGCCGGGAGCCCCGGGACTTCGCCGACTACGCCAAGCAGACGGCCGGCACCTGGATCGTATGACGGTTCAGTACACGTACGGCCAGCCCGCCGCGTCGTAGCCGAGGCGGTTGATGCCCAGCAGCGACGCGCCGTTGTCGGCGTAGTAGTGGTACACGAGCTGGTCGCCGTCGCTGTCGGCGAGGACCGCCTCGTGGCCCGGGCCGTGGACGCTGCCGTGCGACGCCAGCACCTGCGTGCCGCCGCCGGACGTCATCGCGAGACCGGCCCTGTCGACGTACGGGCCGGTGGGGCTCGCCGAACGCCCCACCATCACCCGGTACGTGCTGCTCGCCCCCTGGCAGCAGCGGTCGAACGACACGTACAGGTAGTACCAGGCGCCGCGCTTGACGATGAACGGCGCCTCGATACCCGGGCCGTAGCTCGCGAGGCCGTGCATCGTCGTGCCGGACCGCTTGCCGGTGGCCGGGTCGAGCGGGATCAGCTTGATGCCGGTCCAGAACGACCCGAACGACAACCACCACCGGCCCTGCTCGTCGACCAGCAGGTTCGGGTCGATGGCGTTGAAGTTGTCCGACGTCCGGGACTCGACGACGAGACCCTGGTTGGTCCAGCTGCCGGACGCGCCGGTGGTGCTGGTCGCCAGGAAGATCGCCGAGTGGTTGGAGCCGAACGTCGACGCCGAGTAGTACAGGTAGTAGCGGCCGTTGCGGAACGAGAGGTCCGGCGCCCACAGGTTCCGGGAGCCGCCCGTGTACGGGGTGGTCCACGACGCCCCGCCGGGGAAGACGGACCCGGCGTTGCGGAAGGCGACCCGGTCGGTGGACGTCTTCAGCGCGATGTTGGTGCCGGTGTGCGCGACCAGGTACGTGCCGTCGGGTCGCTTGACCACGGTCGGGTCGTGCACGCCGGTGTCACCGGTGACCCGCGCCGGCATCGGGTACGCGGCCGGGGCGGCGTCCACCGTGGCGGCCGACGCGTCCGGCAGCGCGGACACCACCCCGGCCAGCGTGACGAGCGCCGCGAGCCCGGACAGCCGCCGCCTCATCACGCCCACGCCGGCGCGGGGACCCAGCTCACGTCGTCGGCCCACAGCCCGGTCGCGTCCCAGGCGTTCGAGCCGCCGTTGCTGGCGATGTACACGTTGTTGTTGTAATGCCGGATGAACCGGTCCGGGAAGTTCGCCGACGCGAACGAGTTGCCCTGCCCGTTGCGGCCCGTCTGCGGGCAGAACGTCGCGTCGGAGGCGAACAGCGCCGAGCCGTCGTTGGCGTGCAGGAACAGCTGGTAGTTCTGGTGCCGCAGGTAGCTGCCGGCGGCGTTGCGCGCCTCGAACGAGACGCAGGCGCTGTTGGCGAGGCCGGCTCGGACCGTGAACGACGCGTTGCTCTTGTCGGTGGCGGAGCTGGACGCGCTGACCACCTGGGTGGAGACGGTCGCGCCGGAGTGGCTGATGTACCGGGTGGTGCAGCACGCGGTGGTGGCGCGCAGCGACACGTTCGACCCGACCGCCGGGCCGCCGGTGGAGCCGGACGTGCCGTAGCCGGCGGCGACGATGTTGGCCTGCACCGCGTTCTCCGTCGCGTCCGACGGGTAGCCGGACGTCATCACGCCCTCGTAGAAGGTGCCGGCGGCGCCGACGCTGTTGTCGCCGCCGATGCCGAGGATGATGGCGCCTTCCTTCTTCATCGGGTTGTAGCCGGCGACGTTCGGCCGGGCGCCGTTGTAGAACGTGCCGAGGCTGCCGGACTGGGCGTTGCCGCCGCGGATCGCCCAGTGGTTCGGCTCGCCCTTGACGATCGCGGTGAGGAACCGGTGGCTGATGCTCGGGTCGCCGGCGTTGTAGCGCTGGTTCACGCCGGAGAACAGGCCGTTCTCCAGGTCGGCCATGATCCACGGGCCGTTGCCGGCACCGTAGCCCCAGACCTTGTTGCTGCCGAAGTAGATGGCCTCCATGGTGCCGTTGCCGTTGTCGCGGCTGTTGGTCTCGGCGTTGCCGTAGTCGAAGCAGCAGCCGCCGTTGTAGTGGGTGCCGTCGAAGATCGCGTACATGCCCTCCGGCTGGTCGCCACGGGCGATGCCGTTCGTGGCGTTGTTGCGGTACCCGGTGCCGGGCGCCACGAACACGCCGTACACCTTGTGCCCGCCGACCGTGACCGGCGCGGCCGTGGCGTTGGCCAGGTTGTCGTAACCACCCGCGGCCGGGCCGTTGAAGCCGCCGGGCGGCGCCTGCGTGAGCCGGTTGTTGCGGCCCGTCTGGTCGTAGATGATCGTGATCAGGCACGACGTGCCGGCGCAGAAGCTGTCCTGCGTGGCGGCGTCGGCGTAGCTGCCGGCGCTGACCGGCGCGATGTCCCTGGTGGTGTTGTCGGAGGCGCGGCGGACCTGGTAGAGCGGGCCGCTGTACGTGCCGTAGAGCGCGCGGGTGGTGCTGTGCGCCGCGACGCACGGGGTGCCGCCGGCGGCGTAGATGTCGCACGGCTGGCTGGTCGCCGCCTGCGAGATGCCGGCGCCGGCGACGAGGACGCCGGTGAGCAGCGCCCCGGCGAACGCTCCGGCGAGGGCGGCGCGGCGCAAGCGCCGCCGGGTCGGTCGTTGAGTCATCATGACCCCTTCCATCAATGGTCGCCAACGCGCGGCGGACGGTTGGCGATGCGATGTTATCGCTCACATCGATGATGTCAAGCACATCGATCTTCGCACCTTGAGCTGCTCATGAAGGATTGGTGAGCGCCAACATCCGCGGCCGTGAAACTTTCCACTTTCGGAAATTCGCTGGCGCCGGAAGGGGCCACCGGTGTTGCCTGGCGCGCGTGATCATCATCGGCGCCGCGAACGGCGCGTTCGGCCGGCTCGTCATCGACCACCTGCGGACCCACCACCCGCACCTGCCCCTCATCGCCGCGGTCCGCGACCCCACCCGCTGCGCCGACCTCACCACCCGCGGCGTCGACGTCCGCCACGGCGACTACGACGACCCCGGCACGCTGCGCACCGCCTTCCAGGGCGCGGACCGGCTGCTGCTCATCTCCTCCCCCGAGCTCGACCCCGACCGCCGGACCCGCCAGCACCGCAACGCCCTCGACGCGGCCGTCGCCGCCGGCGTACGGACCGTCGCCTACACCAGCTTCCTCGGCGCCGACCGGTCCGGCGACGGCCTCAACGCCGCCCACCACGCCACCGAACGCGCGATCGCCGACAGCGGGCTCCCCGCCACGATCCTGCGCAACCCCTTCTACTCCGAGGCGTTCGTCAACCCGACCCTCCGCGACGCGACCACCCTGCCCGACGGCACCGGCGGCCGCGCCCTCAACACCGCACCGCGGTCCGACCTCGCAGCGGCGGCGGCGTCGGTACTGGTGGACGACGCGCACCTCGGCCGGTCCTACGACCTCACCGGTCCACTGTGGACATACGCGGACCTGGCGGCGGCCGTCACCGACCTGACCGGCCGCCACGTCGACGCCGCCGCCACCGACGACGTGCCCGGCCCGCTCGGCTTCCTCATGCGCCTCGCCAAGGCCGGCATGCTCGAACGCCAGACCCCCGACCTCGAACACCTCCTGGGCCGCCCGCCCACCACCCTCCGCGAGGCCACGGCCGCCGCGCTCGGCGCCGACTGACCGCACCGGCCCCGGCCCTCAGCGGGAGGGCAGGTGCCGACGGTAGGAGCGCATGAGCAGCAGCCCGCACACCACACCCACGCCCGCGAGGCCGAGCAGCAGGGCGGGAACGGCGACGCCCGTCCGCCCGGCGACGAACGACAGGACGGTGGGGGCGAGGAAACCACCGTAGGCGACCGCGTAGAAGACGCCGGTGAGCCCGGCCAGGCCGGCGGGGCCCGCGATGCGCTGCACCTCCAGGACGCCGGAGACCATCGCGACCCCCATACCGGCACCCGACACCGTCGCCGCCACGATGCCCAGCGGCCAGGAGTGCCAGTGCACGGCGACCGCGACCAGCACCGTGGCGGCGACGATGACCGCCACGCCGGTGAGCAGGCCACGGGCGCTGTCCAGCGCGTCGAGGCGCTTGGCCCACGGCTGCACCAGCGCCGACGCGGCCAGGGCCACCGCCGTGAGCAGGGTCGCGTACGCGATACCGAGCCCGCCGGTCACGCCCGCGAGCAGGACCGGCAGGTAGCCGTACCCCAGCCCCGCGGCCGCGAACGTCCACGGCGCGGCGACCACCACGACGCGGGTGAACCGGCGATGCCCCGCCGCGGGCACGCGCAACCGGCCGCGCAGCGGACCGGACACTCCCCCGGTCGTGACGGTCTCCGGCGCGCGCGGCACCAGCCACAGCAGCGGCGCCGCCAGCACCACGTGGATCAGGAACGGCAGCCGCTCCGGCCACGGACCCCACTGGGCGATCAGGCCGGCGACGACAGCCCCAGCGGCCGAGCCCAGGGAGAACGCCAGGGCGGCGCGACGCGCTCCCGTGCCGGCGTCGGCACCGAGATCGAACGGAGGCTGGGAAAGCTCCTTCAGCCAACTGGTGCCGACGCACGTGGCCGTGCCCACCGCCACGCCGGCCAGGAACCGGCCCAGGCAGATCACCCACGGCCCGGACTCGCCGAAGGTGAGAGCGGCGCTGGTCGCCAGCGCGGCGGCGGCACCGGCCGCCATCACCGGCCGACGGCCGTAGCGGTCGCTGAGCGCGCCGCTGAGCAGGAACGCCGGGACCAGCCCGAGCACGTACACGCCGAGGAAGCCGTTGACCGCGGCTGTGGAGTAGTGCTGCCGCTGCTGATAGAGCAGCAGCAACGGGCTGAACTGGTTGCCCGCCCAGGTGCACAGGAACATGACCGCGAACACCGGCACCCAGGCCCGGGTCCGGGCCGGCGCGGCCGTCGGCCGGGCGGCGACCGCGGTCACAGCAGTCCCTGATGGCGGGCGAGGTGCCGCGCCAGCACCGCGTCATACCCGGCGGCGTCGTGCTCGCACAGGCACCGCGCCAGCTCCCGGTGGTCGGCGAACGACGCGGCCGGCGCGACGTCGGTGCTGGTGAGCACCACGTACGCGAGCCGCAGCTGCCGGTCGCGCAGCAGGTCGTAGAAGTGCTCGGCGATGGGGTTGCCGGACAGGGCGACGACCGCGGTGTGGAAGTCGATGTCGGCCACGACGAACGCGCCGACGTCCCCGGCCGCCATGGCCGCCTCCTGCCGGGCGAGCGGGCCCCGCAACGCGCGCGACACCTCGTCCGGGTCACGGCGGCGGGCGGCGATCCGGGCGGCCGCGGTCCGCTCCAGGGCGCCGCGCATCTCCAGCACGTCGGCGGCCTCGCTCATGGGGATCGGCGACACCGTCGCGCCCTGCCGCGACGAGAGCCGGATCAGCCGCTCGGCCTCCAGCCGCAGGAACGCCTCGTGCACCGGGGTCCGGCTCAACCGCAGATCGGCGCAGATCTGCCCCTCGCTGAGCCGGTCACCGCCCGCCAGCTCGCCGCGGATGATGCGGCCCTTGGTGTACGCGTACGCGCGCTCCGCCGCCGACCCGGTCGTCTCGATCGTCACAGCGGCCAGGCTACCCCGTTGCATGCATCCTTGCATGCAACGGCACGCGAGACGGCCGGCACGTCGCGTAGGCTTTCCTAGGATGCTAGGAACCGAGGTACATGAGGGCCTCGGCGGCGACGGGGCGGAAGCCGGCCGCCTGGAAGGCGCGGACGCTGCGGGCGTTGCCGGCCGCCTGCTGTGACCAGACGGGCTCCCCCGCCGGGACGAGGTGCCGGGCCGCGGTGGCCAGCGCGCGGCCCAGCCCCCGGTCCTGGGCGTCCTCGTCGACCTCGATCGCCGTCTCCCAGCGGCCCGCCACTCCCCGGCCGAGGACGACGATCCCGCCGTCGGCGGACCACACCCGCACCTCGTCGCGGTGGCGCAGGGCACGCCGGACGCGAGGGTGCTCCGGGTCGGTGAACTCGCTGAGCCGCACCGGCGGGTCCCCCGGCAGCGCACCGGCCACGGTCAGCAGGTCGATCGTGTCCATGGTGCGGCCGGTGCGCTCGAGGAGCGCGGCCAGGAAGCGCGGGTGCATGGCGGCGGCGAGGGGGTCGCAGTCCAGGGCCGCGAGGGCCGCGCGCACCCAGCCCGGGTCCTCGTCGGTGAACACCACCGAGTGGGCGGTGAAGGCGACCACCCCCGCGTCGCGGGCGGAGGGCTGCGGCACGACCGTCACGCCGCCGTCCGCGGGCGGGAACCGGCCGCCGGCCGCCGACGCGAGAAGCTGAGCGAGATCCATCCGGCATGTATAACGCCGGCGTGGGCCTACCGGCGGTGGAGGCGGCCGATGGCGACGACCGCGGCGGCGCCGGTGACGACGGTCACGCCGAGGACGAACGCCTGGGTCGCCTCCCGCGGGCCGGTGAGGCCGAGCCGCGCGGCCGGGGCGCCGTCGCGCCGCCGCAGCGCGAGGACGAGCGGCACGGCGATCCCGGCGACCAGCAGCGCCGGCACCAGCCGCGCGGGGAAGCCGGCCAGGCCGGCCCAGCGGGTGACGGCGTCGCCGGCCGCCTGCCCGGCGCCGAGCGCGACCGCCATGACGGCGGCGCCGAGCACGGCCCGCCAGGGGCGGACGGAGGAGCGTCGGGTCGGCCGGGCCGGCGTCTGCGCGCGCATCGTCTGCCTCCGTCAACGCCTGACGAACAGCCGGTCCAGATAGGTGTCCATCGCGGCGACGACGAGCGCCGCCCGCTCCTGTTCGGGCAGGACGAGCGCCTGCACGACGAGCCCGTCCTGCACCGCGAGGATCAGCGCCGCCTCGATGTCCGGGTCGAGGGCGGGGTCGAGGGCGCCGGTCCGCTGCGCCTCGCCGAGGAAGCCGGCCAGCCACCGCTTGAGGTCGCCGTCCATCTCGGCGCTGAGCGGGCCGATCGCCGGCGACACGGGCGCGGCCGCGGCGAACGTCAGCCACACCTTGGCGTCGCGGCTGCGGGCCTCGTCCACCGGCAGCCAGACGTGCAGGACCCGCCGCAGGGCGTCCCGCGGCGGGCCACTCAGGTCCAGCGCCCGGACCCGCTCCAGCAGGCCTTCGGCGACGTGTTTGTAGGCGGCGGTGACGAGCTCTTCCTTGGTACGGAAGTAGTACTGCACCTGGGCGACGGAGACCCCGGCCTCGGCCGCGACTGCCCGGACGCTGACCGCCGCGATACCGCCCTCGGCGACCACGCGGACCAGCGCGTCGAGCAGGTGATCCCCGCGACCCATCGAAGCTCACCGTCCTGTACGAACGTACTGTACATCTGCACTGTACGTCCGTACAGGACGGTCTGTCGAGCCCGCTCTAGTCGAACGGCCACACCTGCGAGAACGTTGCCTCGTCATCGCAGCCGAACGGGGTCCAGCCGCACCACGACACGCCGGCCGCGTACCCGCCGACCTGACCGAAGGAGTAGTCGAGGCCCTTCTGGACGGACGGTTCGGCGCCGAAGGCGACCTTCGCGGCCACCCTCCCCGTCAGCGGGCCGACGGCAAGCCCCAACGCTGTGGTGGCCAGCTGCCGGTTGCCTTTGTCGGTCTCACCGCCGAGGTAGTACGCCCCGGCCGAGACCGCCCCGATGCCGGCCCCCACCGCCGTGCACCAGAGGATCGGGCAGAACCCCGTCAGGAACTGCACGAAGTTCAGGATGTTGCCGACCCTGCACACCTCCTTGCCGCTGGAGCACTCGAACGGGTCCTCGTACTGGCCACCTTGGTACTTCGGTTGCTTGGGGCCCATCACCGTCGAGTAGTTCTGGCAGACGCGCTCCTGCTTGGGCGTCGCGGAGCCCGGGGAGCACGCCGTCTGGACGGCCTTCAGCGGGCAGTACTTGTTGCCGTAGAGGTCGTGCCGGAACCCGTCGGTGGACTCCCAGCAGATCTCGCCCTTCAGCCCACCGCCGCCGCCGTTGCTGCACGGAACCGCGACACCCAGCTCCTCCTCGGGGGCACACGGGGAGACCGTGACGGGGCCCATCATGCCCTCCTTGCAGTTGTGGTACAGCCACACCTTGCCCTTGTACTTCAGGACCGTCTTGCCCGTGGGCTTCTTGGGGTCGCCGCCCTTGTCCACGATGATCACTATGACCGGCGGATCCTCCGGCGCGGGCGGCGCCGCGGCGGGCGGGTTCGGGGCGCACTCGTTGCCGCGGCAGGCGTAACGGCCGTCCGGATCCGACAGCGTCACCGGGCTGTTCTCGGCGTAGGAGTACCCGTTCATGCCCTGCAGCTTGTTCGCATCCAGGATCGGGTCCACGGAGACGAACCGGCCCGCACGCGGGTCGTACTCGCGGGCGCCGAGGTGCACCAGGCCCGTGTCGTCGGCGTAGCCGTTGAGGAACCCGCGCTTGGACGGCCAGGTCACCACCGGGCCGCGCGGGTTGCCGAACGGGTCCGCCCGGCGCACCGTCTTGCTCAGGTCCGTCGCCTTGAACGACAGCCCCGCCGTGCCCTGGTGGTCGGCGCACTGCCAGCTGAGCCCCTGCGGGGTGCGCACCGCGATCGTCTGGCCGGCGTGCACGTAGCTGCGGGTGCCGGAGGTGGCCCCGCCCGCCAGCCGGTACTCGACGTCGCCCAGGTGCAGCGTGGTGCCGGCCGGATCCTTCGTCAGCAGCCGCGCCCCGTCGGCGTCGTACAGGTAGGACGTGGTGCCGGTGCTGTCGCTGACCGACTCCAGCTGGTTGGCCGGGGTCCACGTCAGCGTCTGCGACGGCCGGCCGGCGATCGACCGGGTGGTGACGTTGCCGCCGTTGTCGTACCCGTACGTGTCGGTGCCCGTACCCGCGCCGGTGGTGGCGATCTGCGTGACAGCGTGCGGCCGTCCCGTACCGACCCCCTGCGCCGGATACGTGTAGGTGCGGTTGAAGTCGCCGCCGGCGGTGTGGGTCACCTCGCTGGTCCGGTTGCCGCTGGCGTCGCTGGTGTACGACTTCCAGTACGCCGCCGCACCGCCGAGCCCGGCGACCGTCGGTGCCGTCGCGCAGTTGCCCGACGTCGGGGTCCACGCGTCGCTCAGCCGGAACCGGTCGTCGTACCGGAAGCACTGCACGTCGTCCTGGCCGGCGCTGTACTGCGCGATCCTGTCCGCGATCGACAGCACGTTGCCGGAGGCGTCGTAGGTGTACGTGGCGTTCTTCGCCACGGTGTTCGGGATGTCGCCGTACACCAGGTGGTTGGACAGCAGCTTGCTGCCCGGGTAGTACGACCACAGCTGCCGCAGGTTCTTGCCGGCCGCCGAGTCGCGCAGCTGCATGCTGCCGAGCATCCCCTCGGGCTTGTACTGGGTGTCCACGACGTACGTGCCGAGGTTCGACTGCAGGGTCAGCGGGTTGCCCAGCGCCGTGTAGCCGAGCTGCAGCGTCTCGTCGTTGAGTCCGCCGTAGTTCGGCACGCTCACCTTCGCCGACGCGGTCGCCGTGGCGACGGTCCCGTCCGCGTTGTAGGTCGACTCGGTGACGTAGTCGCCGGCGAGGGTCCCGGTCGTGGTGTTCGACGGGATCGTCACCTTGGTCTTCTTCGGCTGACCGGCGGCCGTGTACTCGGTGACCTGCCGGGTGTAGGCCTGCCCGCCCTGGTAGCGGGTCGCCGCGGTGGGCTGCCCGTGCACCAGCGTGTCGTAGGTCCACTCGGCGGTCTTGTTCGTCGTGGTGCCGGTGTACTCGGCGGTCCTGCGGCCGAGCCCGTCGTACGTGGTGTACATCGTGACGTTGCGGGCGCTCACCGTCTTCGTGACCTTGCCCAGCAGGTCGTACCCGTACGTGCTCTTGCCGGTGTCCGGGTCGTTGGCCTCGGTGACCCGGCCCATGGCGTCCACGACGTAGGTCCAGAGGTTGCCGGACCCGTCGGTGACCGAGGCGACCTCCCCGTTCGGGTGGTAGGTGCGGCGCATCACGTCGTGCGCGCCGTTCACCGGGTCGGCGACGTTGCCGCGGTAGGTCCACAGCGCCGTGATCCGTCCGCGGGCATCGATGAACGTCGAGGTGGCCGAGCTGCCGGCCGGCGGGCTCAGGTCCTCGCGGTCGCCGCCGTACGCGTGGCTGCCGGTCCACTGGGTGACGCCGCTGAGCTGCCACGCCTGCAGGATCAGCCGGCCCGCGCCGTCGTAGGTGGAGCGGGTCTGGCCCGGCACCTCCGTGTCGGTGGCCAGCCGCAGCGTCCCGCTCGGCGCGCCGGTGGCCCCGAACGCCGGCCTGGACACCTTCGCCAGCCCCCGGCTGTCGTAGAGGGTCTCGGCGATGACCCGGTTGCCGCCCTCCGCCGGGGTCTGCTCCTGCCGGGGGCGCAGCTTGCTGTCCAGCAGCGAGTAGCTGGTCAGGTATCCGTTGCCGGTGGTGTTGAGCCGGCTGGTGGCGACGCTCGACGCGCCGGTCTGGCGCAGGTCGTAGGCGAACTTCACCGACGCCGTCTCGTTGGCGGCCTTGTTGCGGCCCGGCGCCCACACGGACACGACCCGGCTGAGCTTGTCGTAGGCGAAGTCGGTCCGCCGGGTCGTCCCGGGCCCGCTGACATCCTTGTCGACGACCGAGATGGCGCGGCCGCTGGCGGGGTCGACGTCGGTGTCGGTGACCCACCCGAGCGGGTTGGTGACGGAGACCTTGGTGACCGGTCCCCCGGTGGCCGGCGTGTAGGCGGTGCCGGTGTGGTAGTTCTCGGCGTCCCACACGTCGACGGACCGGCCGTGCTCGTCCGCGGCGGCCCTCGTGGTGGTCTGGTACGTCGGGTTCGTCGCGTTCGGCGTCAGCAGCTGCTCGACCCTGGAGGTGAAGCCCTTGGTCAGGGTCGTGGAGTAGGACGTCGCCCCGTCGTACCACATCCGCACGTCGGAGACGACGTCCGTGACCCGGTTCGGGGTGAGTGCGCAGCGCACCGCGACCACCTCGACCCGGGACAGGTGCTGGATGTTCGTGCCGGCGGCGTTGCTCGCGTACCACTGCCGCACGCACTGGTCGTCGGCGGTCGTGGACAGGTCGGCCTCGTCGTCGACCCGCTCCACCCGGCCGGTGCCGTCGGCCAGGAACGTGTTGGTGGTCCGGGTCTTGCGGGGCGCCCGTCCGCCGTCGAGCGTCGTCGTGACCTGCGTCGCCTTCACGTTCGTCACCCACGCCCGCACGGTGATGCCGAGGACGTCCTGGGTGGCGGTCGGCCCGTACTCGTACGGGTCGGTCTTCGTCTTGTCGACCACGGTCGAGGTCTCGCCGAGGTAGTTGATCTGCTCCCGGACGGTGCCGGCGAACCGGTCCTCGTCGGCCCAGCTGCCGCCGTCGGAGTCGGGCACGGATGCGGTACGGGTACCGCTGCTGAGCTTGTCACCGTGCATGCCGCGGAAGTACGTCGTCTCGGTCTTCAGTCGCACGCTCGTCGCGGCGCCGCGCAGCACCCGTACCTTCTGGTAGCCGCGCCACAGCCCCCACGTGCGCCGGTTCGGCATCGCGATGGGGTTCTGGTCGGAGTGCCACGCCGGGTCGCCGATGTACTCGTAGGTGGTCTCCTCGTCCTCGGTGCCGTCGGTCGCGTCGCCGCCGTCGCCCTCGGCGACCTTCTCCACGCGGTACTTGTGGAAGTACTCCAGTTTCGGGGAGCTGGTGCCCGGTGGCACCCAGTACTGCGGGTAGCAGCGCCGGTTGTTGTTGTCGGGTGCGGCCGGCATGGTCTGCCCGGCGACGCAGTCCTCCGCCGAGTAGGTCACGGCGATCGTGTTGCCGGACTCGGTGAGGATCGAGCGCATCCGGTAGCGGGTGATGCTGTTCGTGGTGCCGGCCATGTCGACGCGGTTGCGCATCCCGACGGGGTTGAGCTGGACCGGGGGCGTGCACGCGTCGGCGTCGTCGGTGGTGCCGCAGCCCTTGATGCTGGACAGCCACAGCACCTTCTGCAGGTTGACGCCCGGGTCGTTCCACTGGTGGCTGAGCTTGGTCTGCGTCACCCGGCGCCACGTCCGGTTGCCGGTGGCGACCTCGGTGGTGACCGTGCTGAGCCGTTTCGTGGTGAAGAACGTCGGGGAGTAGCGGCCGGCGCAGCTGGTGCCGGAGCACAGCTGGTCGACCGGGGCGTCGGGGAAGTTCGCCGCGTTGGCCGCGACCGGCACGCAGGTCGCGCCGGGGGTGATGCACCGTTCCTCGGCGCCGAACAGGACCCGGGCCGGTGCGGTGCCGGCGAAGACGGTGTCGGCGCCGGCCGCGTTCTGCCGCGTGCCGTAGTTGATCTCCCGCACGTACAGGTCACGGACGTACGGCGTCCCGGCCGAGTCGGTGCGGTTGCGGGCGTAGTTGTTGAGGTGCCGCTCGTAGAAGTACGACATGGTGTTCTTGAACGGGTCCACGACGTAGTCGAGGTTCCACCGGTACGCCTGCTGGCACCAGCCGTTCGCGTTGCACGGCTCGCCGGTGTTGTTGCCGTACACCGGCTCGTACCCGACGGACTTGGTCTCGGTGGCCGGGTCGCCGTCCCAGCCGGGCAGCCGGTTGAGGCCGAAGTAGTACTCGGTCCCGTCGGTCGTCGTCACCCGCCAGTACTCGCCGTCGTCGTCGCCGTTGCCGGTGGCGAGGTTGGCGAGCTTCTCGACCTTCGCGCCGTTGTCGGCCGACGGCCGCCACTTGCCGTTCTCCAGCACCAGCGTGCTCGACTGCCCGTTCAGGGTCATGGTGGCGTTCTCGCCCACCCAGCACACGTCGCCGGTGCCGGTCCGGCCGTCGTCGGTGCAGCCGCGGTAGCCGCGCTCGATCGATCCGGGCTGCCAGTTGAAGCCCTCACCGACCCAGCTCGGCTGCGAGTTCGCGGCGGCGGTCATCCCGTCGACGGACTGCGAGGAGTACCCGAGCTGGACCTGCGGCATCGGCCCGCCGGCGCCCGGCGGCAGCGGCACCGGGTAGCTCCAGTTGAACCCGCCGGCGCTGCCGCCCGCGCCCCACTTGTTGGCGGCGTTGAGGTCGGTGGCCTTGAAGTCGCCGCCGTCGGAGTCGGGCCCCGCGGCGAGCGCGACGAGCATGCCGGAGCGGGCCTGCGGTGCGGCCACGGTCGTCGCGTCGAGCCGCTGGTCCAGCAGCGCGGGCGCGGCGACGGCGGCGGACACCACCCCGGTGACCGGGTCGTTGGTCGAGTCGAGCGCCTGCTCCTGGCAGCCCGGCAGGCTCGGGGTGCTCAGCGCGCACTCCGGCAGCGCGACGAGGCGCAGCCGGCGGGACCAGTCGGCACCGTAGGCGTCGCGGAACGCGGTGTAGTCCACGCCGACGACGACCGCGCCCGCGCCGGTACGGCCGTCGCTGCGGCCGACCCGGAGCACGACGTCACGGCCGCCGGTGCCGTGCGCGAGCAGGCTCACCCGTACCTTGCCTGGCACGGTGCCGAGCGACTCGCCCGACAGCCGCTGCTGCGGGCCGAGGGCGGCGCCCGCCCGCGCGCCGACCGGCAGCCCCTGCGCCCAGGCGAGGGCCGGGGCGGCCGTCGCCTGCAGCGAGGCCGCGACGGGCAGCTGCACCTCGGCCGTGCCGGCAGCAGGCCAGGCGACCTTCGGCGCGGCCGTCACGGTCGGTTGCGGGTCCTTCGCCGGCGCCTTGAACACCGCGTCGCGGCCCTGCACCAGCGGCTGGTCCTTCGGCAGCTTGAGGTCGACCGGGCCGGCGTTCGCCGGGATCACGGCGACGCCGTCGGCCAGCAGCGTGACAGCAAGGGCGACGAGCCCCACCCACCGCGCCCTCACAGCGCACGCACCGTGGCCGGGTCGAGCGTGCCGGTGACGCTCGTCGAGTCCCACCAGCTCAGCTCGGTCTTCGCCTCACCGGCGACGAACCCGCCCTTGACGACCTTGATCGTGGTGCTGGTCGTGCCGTCGAAGCAGACGATGTCGAACCGGCCGTTGCCGTCGATGTCACCGCCGGTGAACCGCCACGACGCCGCGGTGCTGCTGCCCGGGATCGCCATGCACGACGCGGGCGCGAAGGACATCCCGGCGGAGATCGCCGCGCACACGCCCGAGCCGGACTTCAGGATCTCGTACAGGTCCTCGTCGCCGTCGCCGTCGGCGTCGCCGCTGAACGTCGTGACGGTGTTCGTCATGCACTTGACGCCGGCGCCGGAGCGGGACACCGGATTCGTCGCGAGGGTGCCGTCGCCCGGCGGGCGGAAGCGCCACAGGCCCGTGTCGCAGTTGCCGTAGTCGTACCAGACGAGAATCTCGGCCTTGCCGTCCTTGTCGAAGTCGCCGGCCACCGGTGCCTTGATCCGGTTGCCGTCCCAGTTGCCGGGGCCCGAGTCCCACGACTGGACCGGCCCGTTGAAGCCCGTGCCGTCGGGCTTCGCCTGGAACAGGAACGTCCGCTCCTGGTTGCCGTCGTAGCGGTAGAACGCGGTGATGTCGGTCTTGCCGTCGCCGGTGAAGTCGCCCGCGACCGCCTGGACCCGGTCGAAGCACCAGGTGCCCGCACCGGAGTCCCACAGCTGCGCCGCGGCGCTGTAGCCGTTGCCGTCCGACAGCCACCACGACAGGGTCATGCGGCAGCCGCCGTAGTCGCGGAACATCGCGACGTCGGCGCGGCCGTCGCCGTTGAAGTCGCCGTTGAACGACTTGACCGTCGCGATCGGGTACGCCTGCGGGTCGTTGACCACGGGTGTCACCGGCGCGGTCGTGCCGCTGCCGTTGGCCTTCGTCGTCCACCGCATCAGCGACGTGCGGTAGCCGCCCGGGTCGACGACGGCGACGATGTCGGCGTTGTCGTCACCGGTCGCGTCGGCCCGCTTCCGCGACGCGGTGCCCGGGTTCGCGAGGAACATCCACAGGCCAGGGGTGTGGAAGTTGCCGACGTTCGGGGCCTGCGGCGACCGGTTGCCGCTGGCGTCGACCGCGACCACGCTGAGGATGTTGATCCCGCCGGAGCCGTCGACGGGCACGACCGGCACGGTCGCCACGCCGTTCGCCGCGGCCGGCACCCAGATGTACGGGGTCCGCTCCACGGTGCCGACGGAGTAGTAGTAGCCGACCACGCGGTCCAGGACCTGGTCCACCGGGCTGAACGTCACCGTGGCCGGTGCCCCGGCGACCGCCCCCGGGCCCGCCGGGAACGGGAAGTCCTGCAGGTCGCTGCTGGTCAGCAGCGGCTGCGCCGGCGCGGTCCCGTCGACCACGAAGTGGCACCAAGGCGAGTAGCCGCTGTAGTGGTTGCCGTCCCACGCCCGCACCCGCCACTGGATGTTGTGGCCGTTGGGCAGCGACGAGCCGGGGACGTTGACGGTGATCGTGCGCGGCGCCGGCAGGCCCGGGGAGTCCGGCACGCTCACGATGCCCGTGCCGGCGGTCAGGTCCTGCCATTCGAACTTGCCGACGATGTTCTGGTCGGTCTCGGCGTCCTGCACCTTGGTGCTCAGCTGCACGCCGTTGTTCGCGCCGATCGCCGGCTGGCCGCTCGTGCCGCTGGAGTAGCAGCCGATGGTGCTGCCGTCACCGGTCGCGGACTGGTCCGAGATCGTCGGTGGGGTGTTGTACTGCACGACCAGGTTCGTGTTCGCCGCCGACAGCTTCTTCCACTGGTGGGAGTCGCTCTCCGAGCCGAGGAACACGAACGTGTAGGCGCCGAAGCGGGCGTCGGCCCAGCTCTGCATCTGCGAGGTGAGGATCCAGCTCGGGTTGTTGCCCGGCGCGCTGCAGCTCTGCGCCGACCGCGCCCCGAACCCCGTCAGCACCACCGGCGCCCAGCCGATCCGGGAGGCGTTGAGCCCGGATCCGATCGCCCCGCTCTGCGCCAGGGTCAGGTCGGTGCCGGTGCAGTTCCACGAGTGCGTGACGAGGGTCTTGAGCTCGGCGGCGATGATCTGCTTGCCGTGCACGGCCGTCAGTCCGAACTCGAAGTACGCCCGCCAGTTGGTGCCGCAGCACTCCGGGTTGCGGCCGACGCGGGCGACGTCGCCGACGCCGCCGGAGTAGCTGTAGTTGTCGCTGTTGGCGTACGCGAAGCTGGTCCGCGGCAGGCCGATCTGCGGGTCGACGTACAGCGGCAGGGTGAGGCTCTCGTCGGCCAGCCATGCCGGGTCGGGGCGCAGGACCAGCTCGCCACCGGTCAGCTCGGTCGCGACCGCGCCGGTGCGGGTGAGGTCCTCCGCGCCGCGGGCGGTGCCGCCGCCGGAGGCGTCCCACATGCCGGCCGGCGCCGAGGCGAGCACCGCGGTGCCCGTGCCGTCGAGGACCTCGAACGTGCCGTCGGCGCGGGTGCGGGTGGCGGGTCCGGTGACGGCGACCGCGATGCGGCGCAGCGCCGGGTTCGCCTGCGCCGCGCGGGTCTTCACCACCAGCACGTAGTTGAAGCTGTCGGAGAGCGCCCGCACCCGCAGGTCGACGCCGTCGAGCACGTCCGGGTAGACGACGCTGTCGCCGTCGATCCGGCCCGCGGGCAGTGCCGCCGGCCAGCGCAGCGAGAACGCCCCGGCCGCGGTCTGCACCGTCGCGAAGGGCTGGGTGCCGCCGGCGGAGAAGGTCACGGGCAGCTCGGCGGCCTTGGCGGCGAAGCCGCCGGCCTTCGCCGGCTGCAACGCCGTGTCGATCGGCGTCCAGCCGCTCGCGGTCTTGACCCGCTTCGGCGTCGCGGAAGCCTCATAGGTCATCGAGCCGTTCGGGTTGGCGAATGTCTGTGACTTGGCGGTGCGGGCGCCGACCACCTCGAAGCGCTTGCCGCACAGGCGCGCGGACGCCCTGGCGGTCTTCTCGTCCTGCTGCACCGCCTCTGCGGCGCATGCGGCGCTCGGTGGGGCGGCGACCGCCGTGTGCGGCACGACGGTGACCCAGCCGAGGCCGAGCCCTAACCCGGCGAGGACCAGTCCGGCGCGCCGGCGCGCCGAGGAGAACCTGCCCATAGTTGTCCCTCCAAGGAACGGGCGAGCAGCAGAGACGTCGGGGCGATCATGGGCAGCGCCGCTCTCATCCGGCTCACGCGCCGCTACCCGTACCCCGCCCGTACCGCTCGCCCGTACCCCGTGGGGGCTGAGTCGGGGCTCAGTCGGGCGTCGCGGCCAGCTCGTCCCGCAGCTGCGCGGCCTCCGGCACGCCGAGGTCGTCGTAGAGCGCCAGGGCCCGCGCGAAGTGCTCGCGGGCCAGGTCCTGCTCGAACGACCCGCGGTGGGCGTGGCCGAGCCCGGCGTGCGCCCGCGCCTGCTGGTCGCGCAGCCCGGCCCGCACGGCGGTGTCGAGCGCGGCGGTGTGGTGCGCGAGCGCGTCCGCCGGCCGGCCCGCGGCGGCCGCCGCCTCACCGAGCCCGTTGCGGGCCCACGCCTCACCGTGCCGGTCGCCGGCCTCCAGGAAAAGGGCGAGGCTGCGCGAGTGGCGTTCGGCGGCCCGCCGCGGCTGCCCCAGGTGCACCTCGATGATGCCGAGGTCGGTCAGGGCGGTCGCCTCCCCCGTCCGGTCGCCGATGCGCCGGTGCACCGCGATCGCCTCCCGGTGGTGCCCCGCAGCCGTCTCGAGGTCGCCGAGCTGGTAACGGACCATGCCGAGGTTGATCAGCGTCCGGCCGACGCCGGCGTCGTCGCGTTGCGACCGGAAGATCGCCAGGGCCGCGCCGAAGTGCCCGGCGGCCACCTGGTAGCGGTGCAGCCGCTGCTCGACGGCGCCGAGCCCCACCAGCGCCCGGGCCGCCCCCGTGGGGTCGCCCGCCCGGTCGAGCACGGCCCGCGCCCGGGTGAAGTGGCCGGCCGCCGTCGTGAGCCGCCCCAGCTGCTGCTGCGTGGCGCCCAGACCGAGGTCGGCGTACGCGGCGCCGGGACGGTCACCGGCCAGCTCGGCGGCGTCGTGGGCGGCCTGGTGCACGACGAGCGCCTCCTCGGCGGAGCCACCGGCGAGGTAGCGGAACAGCGTCCGGGCCAGGATCCCGGCGTGGACCGGCCAGCCGTGCCGGGCCGTGTACCGCACGACCGCGGTCAGGCCGGGCAGCTCCGCGTCCAGCCACGCCCGGGCCGCCGTCCGGTCCGGCAGGGGCGGGGTCGTCGCCGTCGGCGGCACCGCCGGGCGGTGCCGGCACTCCGCCGGGAACAGCACGTCCATCGCCGCCGCCGCGGCGGCCGTGCAGTGTTCGAACAGCCGCGTCCTGGCGGCGTGCACCGCCGCGTCGTCGGCGAGCCCCAGCGCGTACGCGCGGAGCAGGTCGTGCATCCCGAACCGTTCGCCGGCCGTGACGTCCAGCATGCGCCCCCGCACGAGCAGCGACAGCATCCGCCGCGCGTCCGGCACGGTGACGTCGGCCAGGGCCGCCGCCGCGTACACGTCGACGTCGCCGCCGGGGTGCAGCGCCACCAGCACGAACAGCTGCGCCACCGCCGGCGGAAGGTGCCGCAGCGACCACGAGAACGCCGCCGGCACCGAGCCGCGCGGGTCGCCGCCGGCGTCGAGCAGCGCGAGCCGCAGCCGCTGGTCGCCGAGCTCGGCCACCAGTTCGGCGAGGGTCGCCCCGCGGCGCGAGACGACCAGCTCGGCGACGACCCGCAACGCCAGCGGCAGCCGCGCGCACAGCTCCGCCAGCGCGACCGCGGCCCCCGGCTCCGCCTCCGCCCGGACACCGATCAGCCGGCGCAGCAGCGCACCCGCCTCGACCACCGACAGCAGGTCCAGGTCGACGCGGTGGGCGCCGTGCACCGCCACCAGCCCGGCCAGCCGGTCGCGGCTGGTCACCAGCACCGTGCACGACGCGGTCCCCGGCAGCAGCGGCCGGACCTGCTCGACCGACGACGCGTTGTCCAGCAGGATCAGCATCCGCCGGTCGGCGATCTGCGTGCGGTAGCGGGCGGCCCGCTCGTCGGCGTCGGCGGGCAGGTCGGCGCCGGCCACGCCGAGCGCCCGCAGCAGCCGGCGCAGCGCGTCGGTGGAGCTCATCGGCTCCTCGGGGTCGGAGCCGCGCAGGTTCAGGTACACCTGGCCGTCGGGGTACCGGTCCCGGACCCGGTGCGCCCAGCGGATGGCCAGGGCGGTCTTGCCGACCCCGGCCGTGCCGGAGATCGCGGCGATCACCACCGCGGACGGCTGCGCCGCCGGCCCGGTCCCGGCGATCCGGTCCAGGTCGGCCAGCTCCGCCCGCCGCCCGGCGAACCCGGGCACGTCCGGCGGCAGCTGCGCCGGCACGACCGGCGCGGCGGCGAGGACCGCGCCCGGCCCGGCCGTCTCCTGCCGCAGCACCCGCCGGTGGGCGTCGATCAGGTCCGGTCCGGGCTCCACGCCGAGCTCCTCGACGAGCCGCTGCCGGATGTCGGCGTAGACCGCGAGGGCCGCCGCCTGCAGGTCACCGGCGGCGAGCGCGGCGATGAGCCGGGCGTGCAGCGGCTCGTGCAGCGGGTCGGCCGTGGTGAGCTCACGCAGCACCGGCAGGCACCGGCCGGGCTGCCCGGCGGCGAGGGCCGCGTCGGCGAACCGTAGCGCCACCGCCACCCGCTCGTTCGCCACGGCCGTGACCAGCGGGTGGTGCCGCAGCTGCGGGACGTCGGCGAGCGGGCTGCCCCGCCACACCGCCAGCGCCGCCTCCAGCAGATCCAGCGCCTCCGCGGGCGCCGCCGCCCGCGTCCGCTCCACCCGCTGCCGGAAGCCGGCGAGGTCGAGCTGGTCGGCGGTGAGGTTCAGCCGGTACCCGCCGGGGGTCCGCTCGATCAGCCCGGTCCGGTCCGTGTTGTCGGGGTCGAGGGCGGTCCGCAGCCGTGACACGTACGTGTGCACCGCATGGGCCGGCGCCGCCGGCGGCTCCACGTCCCAGAGCAGGTCCACCAGCTCCGACATCGCGACGGCCGCGTTGGCCGACAGCGCCAGCCGGCCCAGCAGCACCCGCTGGCGCGCCGAACCGATCGCGACCAGGTGCGCGCCGCGGTGGACGGTCGCCGCCCCCAGCACCGACACCCGCACCGGGAGATCGGCGCCGCCCCGCGCCCTGGCCTGTCGTTGCCTGGTCGCGGGGTCCCTGATCGATGCCACGGCCGGTGCCGCGGCCGGTGCGGGTGTCACCTGCTCCCGGGCCGCCGCCCGCCGGAAGGCCGTGGCCTGCGGGCCCGTCAGGCGCAACCCGCCTGCCAGGGCCTCCACCGACTGCGGCTGCGGCCGTCGGGTCCGCCCCTGCTCCAGGTCGCGCACCGCGGCCAGGCTCATCCCTGCCAGCTCGGCCAGCTGCCGCTGGCTGAGCCCCGCCTCCCGGCGTGCCGCGCGCAGCAGCACCCCGAACTCCTCATCAACGCCGATCATCTTGCGGCCCCCCGGATCCATCGATGCGCACGCACCCTAATGCAGGCACGCACGGCCGGTGCACCGCCGACGCCGGGATTGCCGTGCATCGCACCGAAGCCGCTGAAAGTGCTCTTTGCGCCGTCTGTGTCGCCTGTACCGACCGGCGCCGTGGGCACCGGCGTAGGGTCGGGCGTGGCACACGCCAGTTGCCGCCATGAGCGGCGGTCGATACGGGGGGACAGCGATGACGACATTCGGCCGTGACGACGAGCTGCGGGGAGCGCGGTTCACGGACGCGGACCTGCGGGGGGCCCGGTTCGCCGGGGCGGACCTGTCCGGGGTCGTGATGCGGGGCGTCGAGCTGCGGGGCGTGGAGCTCGACTCGCCGTGGCTGTTCGAGGGCGGCAACGTCCTGCTGGTCAACGGCATCGACGTGCTGCCGTTCGTCGAGGCGGAGCTCAACCGGCGGTTCCCGGGGCGGGCCGCACGGCAGGCGGAGGACCCCGGCGGGCTGCGGGCGGCGTGGACAACGGTCGAGGGCGCGTGGGCGGCGACCGTCGCGCGGGCGGCGGCGCTGCCGGACGGCACGGTCGACGAGGCGGTGGACGGCGAGTGGTCGTTCGCGCAGACCCTGCGGCACCTGGTGGCCGCCACCGACATCTGGCTGGGCAAGGCGATCCTGCGGGTCGAGCAGCCGTTCCACCCCATCGGCCTGCTGTACTCCGGCGCGGAGCAGGACGGCCACGACACGTCGGTCTTCACGGCCGGGACGCCGCCGTTCGCGGAGGTGCTGGAGGCCCGGGCGGGCCGGGTCGCGATGGTCCGCGACTTCCTCGACGGCGTCACGGCCGACGAGCTGGCCGCGACCCGCCACAACCCGCACGCGCCCGAGCGCGAGGAGACCGTGCGCTCGTGCCTGCACGTGATCCTGGAGGAGGAGTGGGAGCACCACCGCTACGCCGTGCGCGACCTCGACGCGATCGAGGCCCGCGCGTCATGACGTGAGACCGGCGGGCGCGGGCGGCGGCCAGGCCACCCGCGCCCGCCCGGCTGCTCGACCCGAGTACGGGCACTCGTCAGGGCAGGTACGCGATCTGCGGCACCCACACGGTGGTGTCGTAGCCGTTGTTGCCGTTCCTGTTGACGTTGAAGTACAGCCACTCGCCCTTGGTGACGGTGATGTCGACCGGCGCGAACGGCAGCGTGGTGCCCGGCGCGACGATCGCGGCGGGGCTGTCCCATGCGGGCCACACCGTGACTACGGGCGACTTGAAGGACGACGTCGACCGGTTGATGGTGATCCGGACGCCGTCGGCGCCGCTGCCGCCGGCGGTGAAGATGCCGCCGCCGCCGGCGCTCACCCGCACCGTCCCGGTTCGTGGGGCCTGCCAGGCGCGGGCGACGTCGTAGGTGCTGCCCGGGTGCATGCCGACCGAGTCGATGAGCGCGAACTGCTCGTCGCCGTGCCAGCGCAGGTCCTGGTCGTTCCAGTTCATCATGAAGTAGCGCATGCCGGGGGCTGGGAACCGCTGCACGTAGTCCAGGCCGTTCTCGCCGTGCTTGCCCGTGTAGTCGGTGCCGAGGCTCACCGCGCTCCGGTTGAAGCCGGCGGCGTTCAGGGTCACCTTCTGCCGGTACAGCCAGCGGAACTCCTTGGCGATGTCCGTGGTCGGCTCGTCGCGCGGCCAGACGAAGTAGTAGCCGAAGTAGACGTAGAACTCCCGGCCGACCTCGCCGTTGTCGGAGCCGTCGAGGTTCACGATCGTCTCGTAGGGCGACAGCGTCGGCTTGTTCACCGCGTCGCTGTTGAGCAGCCAGGTCGGCGTCTCGAAGTGCGTCGGGTCGTCGCCGAAGGTCAGGAAGACGCCCCGCCCGGCGCCGGCGCTGCCGCCGGCCACGAGGTACTTGCCGAGGTAGGTGCTGTAGGCGGCGTCGCCATGGGTGCCGTAGTCGTTGGTCTCGCCCGCCGGCATGACCCAGCCCCCGACGCCGTTCATGCCGGGCGAGGTGAAGCCGCCGTTACGGTCGAGCTTCATCCACGTGCTGACGGTGCCGCGCCGGGCGGCGTCCAGGACCTCGGTGACCGGCGCCCGGGCCACCGTCGGGACCCCCGGCTCGGTGAAGTAGACGTAGAAGTAGCCGTCCTTGACGACGAACGGCATGCCGCCGATGTTGCCGTTGGCGCCGGTCTGCTGCTTGACCTCCGCGGCGATGGTCTTGCCGAGGATCTGGAAGTGTTCGCCGTCGTCGGTCGAGTACGCGAGGCCGCCGGCCCACCAGCCGGACGTGGCCGGGTTGGCGTTCTCGATGTGGCAGAACGCGAGCAGGTGCCCCTCGGGCGTGCGGTAGATGTTCTCGATCCACCAGGTGCCGTCGAACTGGTTCAGGTTGGTGAACCGGACACTGGCCTGGTCGTGGTAGACGGGGGTCTGCGCCGGGTGCCTGAGGTCGCCGCGGAACTTCTGCAGCCGGCCGCCGGAGGAGTGGTAGAAGTCGAAGGAGCCGTTCTTCGGCACCACCGAGACGCTCGCGTCCAGGGCGTCGTTGATGCCGATGTGCTCGAAGTCGTCGGGGCCCATCACGAGCTCGGCCTGGTCCAGGGTGAACTTGGGGGTGTAGCCGTAGCTGATCCGCGGGAACCACGAGGTCGAGTCGTTGTATGTGGTGCCGTTCTTGTTCACGTGGAACAGCAGCTGGTCACCGGCGGCGACGGTGGTCTGGAAGATGTGCTGGGCCATGAAGCCCGGCCGGATCTCCTGGTACGCGTCGGACGGCCAGACCTTGGTGAGCGTGCTGCCGCTGCGCTGGCGCACGAACGCCCGGACGCCGTCGATGTCGTGGTTGGCCGGGTCGCCGTACGCACGGCTGTCGATGGTGCCGCGCACCGTGACCGTGCCGGCCCGCGGCGCCGTCCAGCCGATCACCGCGTCGTTGACGTCGGGGTGCATCCCGCTGCGGGCGATGATGCAGAACTCGCAGTTGCCGCGCCACCGGTGCTCGAGCGGCTTCCAGTCCATGTCGCTGTAGGCGGTGCCGTCCCATTGCAGGTAGGACCATTCGTTGGTGTTCTTCGTCTCGGCGAAGCCGATCGCGTACTGGTAGTCGTCGGGTAGCGCCTCGACGGCCGCCGCGGCCGGAAGTGGTCGCAGGATCTGGAGCAGCATCAGCGCGCAGGTGACGAGCGCGAGCATGCGGAACCGTCTGTTCAACGTGAGCCCCCCGTGGCTGCCGAACCGAATGCGTGCACCGTACTGAAGGCGGTCGAAGTCAGCAACCCCGCACTTGAGCGATCGCTCAAACCGTGCCAGACTCCGTTTGAGCGATCGCTCAATGGGGAGGGGCAGTCATGAAGGTCGTCGTCGCGGGCGGGTCCGGCGGGCTCGGGCGGGCGGTGTCGCGGGACCTGACCGCGCGCGGGCACGAGGTCGTCGTGCTGAGCCGCTCGCCGGCCGCGCCGGGGTCGGGGCGGTGGGTGCGCTGGGACGGCGCGACCGTGGGCGCGTGGGCCGGTGAGCTGCGCGGCGCCGCCGTCGTCAACCTGTGCGGCGCGCTGGTGGACCGGCCGCCGACCGCGGCGAACGTCGCGCTGCTGACCCGCTCCCGCGTCGAGCCGACCCGGGCGCTCGCCCGCGCCGCCGCGGAGGTCGACGCCCGGGTGCCGGTGTGGGTGCAGATGAGCACCCTCGCCATCTACGGCGACGCCGGCGAGGCCGTGCTCGACGAGACCGCGCCCGCCGCCGACGGCCCGGCGCAGATGGCCGGCGTCGCCAGGGCCTGGGAGGAGGCGGCGGCGGACGTGCCGGCGCGGCGCAGGATCGTACTGCGCACGGGCATCGTCCTGGAGCCGGGCACGCCGGCGATGCGGCGCCTGACAGGGCTCGTGCGCTGGGGGCTCGGCGGCCGGGTCGGCGACGGGCGGCAATGGATCAGCTGGCTGCACGTCGCCGACATGCTCGCCGTCATGCGCCGGTGCCTGGACGACGGCCCGGCGCTGAGCGGGGTCATCCACGCGACGTCACCGCGGCCGGTGCGCAACGCGGAGCTCATGGCCACCCTCCGGCGGGCGCTGCACCGCCCGCCGGCACCGCCCACCCCGGCCACGCTGGTGCGGCTCGGGGCGCGGGTGCCGCGGACCGACCCGGCGCTCGCGCTGACCGGCCGTCGGTGCATCCCGGCGCGGCTGGAGGCGGCGGGCTTCCGGTTCGCCCACCCCGAGCTGCGGGGCGCGGTCGCCGACCTGCTGGCGGGCGGCCCGCGCCCGGCCCCGCACCACTGAGGACGGTCGCGCGGGCCGTGCCCACGGGTCTCGGCGAGCCCGGCGGCCGGCCGGCGGCCGTCCCGGCCCGATCGGTTGACGGTGCGGGTGGTTCGCCGCACCGGCTGACGCAGGCGTTTGGAGCGCCGCGGTGCGGGCAGCGGGCCCGCCGTGTCCTTGACTGCGCCGACGGCGGCTCCGGCGCGGTCACCCCACCTGCCGGCGCTCGACGGCGTCCGGGCCGTCGCGCTGTGCGCGGTCCTCGTCGTGCACGGCCTGCCCGGCCTGCTGCCGGGCGGGTTCCTCGGCGTGGACCTGTTCTTCGTCCTGTCCGGCTTCCTCATCACCTCGCTGCTGCTCCGCGAGGCCGAGGAGACGGGCCGGATCTCACTGGGCGGCTTCTGGCTGCGCCGGGCCCGGCGGCTGCTGCCCGCGCTGGTGCTCATGGTCGGGTTCGTGCTGCTCACCGCCCGGTGGCTGCTGCCCGCGCAGGACCCGGCGCCGCTGCGGACCGACGCACTCGCGGCGCTCACCTACTGGGCGAACTGGCGGATGGCGGACCGGGGCGGCGACTACTTCACCGGGACCGCCGCCGCGTCACCGTTGCAGCACACCTGGTCCCTCGCCATCGAGGAGCAGTTCTACCTGCTGTGGCCGCTGCTGCTGCTCCTGGCGCTGCGCCTGCCGCGGCGACGGCTCGTCATCGGGATCGGCGCGCTGCTCGGCGCGGCCGCCTCGGCGGTCACCGCCGCGTCGCTGCCGGCCACAGACGGCACCGACGGCACGGACCGGCTCTACTTCGGCACCGACACCCGGGCCTGCGCGCCGCTCATCGGCTGCGCGCTCGCGGCGGCCCTGCCGGCGCTGACCCGGCACGCCACCCTCCGCCGTTGTGCCGCGGCCGCCGGTGTACCGGTGATCTGCGCCGGCCTGGCTGCCGCGCGCGGCGACTCCCCGTGGCTGTTCCACGGCGGGCTGGCCCTGTTCGCGGTCGCGGCCGCCGCGGTCGTCGGCGAGCTCGCCGCGGCGCCGTCCTCCCCGGCCGCCCGCCTGCTGAGCGGCCGTGCCATGGTCCTGCTCGGGCGGGTCTCATACGGCGCGTACCTGTGGCACTGGCCGCTGTTCGCGGTCCTCGACGCCGACCGCACCGGGCTCACCGGCGTCCGGCTCTTCGCGGCCAGGGTGACCACGACCCTGCTCGTGGCCGCGGTCAGCTTCGTCCTGGTGGAGCAGCCGATCCGCCGTGCGGGCGCGGTCGCCGCCGGCCGACGGTGGCTGCTGCCGCTGGGCGCCACGGCGACGGCGGCCGCGGCGACGGTCCTCGCCCTGCTGGCGGGGCCGCCCGCCGTTCCGCCGCCGCCCGGCGCGGCCGCCGCGCCCCCACTGGTCACGGTCGCCGCCCCGCAAGCCACGGCCTCCGCTCCGGCCGGCGGCCCGGTGACGGCCCGCCCCGGCCGGCGCGCCGGTCCCCCGCGGGTGATGGTCATCGGCGACTCCGTGTCGTGGACCCTCGGCGCGTACTGGCCCGGCGACCCCCGCTTCGAGCTCGACAACCAGGGCGTCCAGGGCTGCGGGATCGCGGTCCTGCCGGAGCTGCGCTACGGCGGCGACCCGCACACCAACCTCCCGTACTGCGCGACGTGGCAGTACCGGTGGGGCAGCTCCGTGGCGAAGGCCGAACCCGACGTGGTGGTCGTGCTGCTGGACCGGTGGGAGCTGATGGACCGCCGGCTCGACGGCCGGTGGACCCACGTCGGCGAGCCGGACTACGACGCGTACCTCGCCGGCCAGCTCCGGACCGCGATCGACCTCGCCGCCGGGCGCGGCGCCCGGGTCGCGCTGCTGACCGCCCCGTACACGCGACGCCAGGAACGACCGGACGGCGGTCTGTGGCCCGAGGACACCCCTGAGCGCGTCGACGCGTGGAACCGCCTGCTGCGCGCCACCGCCGCCGACCACCCCAGCCACCCGGTCGTGCTCGACCTCAACCGCGTCGTCTGCCCCGACGGGAAGTTCACCTGGCAGGTGGGCAACGTCCGCGTCCGCAGCGACGGCCTCCACCTCACCCCCGAGGGTGTCCGCAGCGTCGTCGCCCCGTGGCTCGCCCCGCAACTCGCCGCCCTCGCGACCGGCTGACCGGGCGTCCTCCTCGAGGGCGGTCGTCAGTACACGGTGAGGCCGGCGGCGGCGAAGGTGTCGCGGACCCGGGTCAGGAGCGCCTCGCCCGGGGGCGGGGTGTCCCGCAGGGTGAACGGGATGCCGAGCCGGTCGTACTTGGCGGCGCCGAGGCGGTGGAACGGCAGGACGTCGACGCGTTCCACGTTGCCGAGCCCGGCGGCGAACCCGGCGACGCCCTCGACGTCCGCGGGGTCGTCGGTGAGGCCGGGGACGAGGACGTACCGCACCCAGACCGGCGTGCCGCGGCCGGCGAGGCGGCGCGCGAAGTCCAGGGTCGGGGCGACGGACCCGCCGGTGAGCCGGTGGTAGCGGGCCGGGTCCCACGCCTTGATGTCGAGCAGGACGAGGTCGGTGACGTCGAGGAGGTCGTCGCCGGCGCGGGCGCCGAGCGCGCCGGACGTGTCGAGGGCGGTGTGCAGGCCGAGCTGCCGGGCGCCGGTGAAGAGCGCGTGGGTGAACGCGGGCTGCAGCAACGGTTCGCCGCCGCTGACGGTCATGCCGCCGCCGGTGGTCCGCACGAAGTCGGTGAACGTGCGGACCTGGTCGACGACGCCGCCGGCGGTGGTCGCGGTGCCGTCGCGCATGCGCCAGGTGTCGGGGTTCTGGCAGTACAGGCAGCGCAGCGGGCACCCGGCGAGGAACGCCACGAAGCGGGTGCCGGGCCCGTCGACGCCGGTGGAGACGTCCCACGAGTGCAGCCGGCCCGGGACCGGACGCCACCGTTCGGGGGGAAGGACGGTGGCGTCCGGCCGGGTCTGGGAGGAACGCATCGGGGTCATGCCGATCCGTGGAAGGTCCGGTTGACGACGTCGCGCTGCTGCTCCGGGGTGAGCCGCACGAAGTTGACGGCGTAGCCGGACACGCGCACGGTCAGCTGCGGGTACCGCTCGGGGTGCTCCATCGCGTCCAGCAGCGTGGCCCGGTCGAGCACGTTGACGTTGAGGTGGAACCCGCCGGCGCCGATGTAGGCGTCGAGGATGCGGGCCAGGTTCGTGACCCGTTCGGCGTCGGCGCGGCCGAGGCCGTCCGGGGTGACGGTGCTGGTGAGGGAGATGCCGTCGCGGGCCGCAGCGTAGGGCAGCTTCGCCACCGACAGGGCCGAGGCGACCATGCCGTGGGTGTCGCGGCCGTTCATCGGGTTGGCGCCGGGCGCGAACGGCTCGCCGGCGCGGCGGCCGTCCGGCGTGTTGCCGGTGTGCTTGCCGTACACGACGTTGGAGGTGATGGTGAGCACCGACTGGGTGTGGATCGCGTCGCGGTAGCTGGGGTTGGCGCGGACCTTGTCCATGAACGTCTCGACCAGCCACACGGCGATGCTGTCGGCGCGGTCGTCGCCGTTGCCGTAGGCCGGGTAGTCGCCGTCCACCGTGTAGTCGACGGCGAGGCCGGTGGCGTCGCGGACCGGCGTGACGCGGGCGTAGCGGATCGCGGCGAGGCTGTCGGCGGCGACGGAGAGCCCGGCGATGCCGCAGGCCAGGAACCGGCGCACCGGGTAGTCGTGCAGCGCCATCTCGATGCGCTCGTAGGCGTACTTGTCGTGCATGCAGTGGATGATGTTGAGCGCGTCGACGTACGTGCGGGCGAGCCAGTCGAGGGTGCGGTCGAACGCCGCGAGCACCTCGCCGTAGTCCAGGACCTCGCCGGTGAGCGGTGCGGTCGCGGGCGCGACCTGGACGCCGCTCATCTCGTCGCGGCCGCCGTTGATCGCGTACAGCAGGGCCTTGGCGACGTTGACGCGCGCGCCGAAGAACTGCATGTCCTTGCCGACGCGCATCGCCGACACGCAGCAGGCGATCGCGGTGTCGTCGTCGCTGTGCCGCCGCAGCAGGTCGTCGTTCTCGTACTGGATGGCGCTGGTGTCCATCGACACCTTCGCGCAGAAGCGTTTGAACGGCTCGGGCAGCGCCGGCGACCACAGGACGGTCAGGTTCGGCTCGGGCGCCGGTCCCAGGTTGTACAGCGTCTGCAGGTACCGCAGCGACGTGCGGGTGACGAGGGTCCGGCCGCCGGCGCCCATCCCGCCGATCGACTCGGTGACCCAGGTCGGGTCGCCCGAGAACAGCTGGTCGTACTCGGGGGTGCGCAGGAAGCGGATGATGCGCAGCTTCATGACGAAGTCGTCGACGAGCTCCTGCGCGCCGCTCTCGGTGAGGACGCCCTCGTCGAGGTCGCGTTCGAGGTAGATGTCCAGGAACGTCGAGGTGCGCCCGAGCGACATCGCGGCGCCGTTCTGCTCCTTCGCGGCGGCGAGGTAGGCGAAGTACAGCCACTGCACGGCCTCCCGACCGGTGCGGGCGGGAGCCGCGATGTCGTACCCGTAGCTCGCGGCCATCGCCTTGAGCTCGTCGAGGGCGCGCAGCTGCTCGGCCAGCTCCTCGCGGTCGCGGATGACTTCGGCGGTCGACGGCCGGTCGTCCAGGGACGCCTTGTCGCGGCGCTTCTCGGCGATGAGGAAGTCGACGCCGTACAGCGGGACCCGGCGGTAGTCGCCGATGATGCGGCCGCGCCCGTACGCGTCGGGAAGGCCGGTGATGACGCCGGCCTTGCGCGCGGCGAGGATCTGCGGCGTGTACGCGTCGAACACGGCGGCGTTGTGCGTCTTGCGGAACCGGGTGAAGATCTCCTTCACGAGGGGGTCGAGCTCGTACCCGTAGGCCTTGAGCCCGTTCTCCACCATCCGCAGCCCGCCGAAGGGCATGATCGCCCTGCGCAGCGGCGCGTCGGTCTGCAGGCCCACGATCAGCTCGTGCTCGCGGTCGATGTAGCCGGGCGCGAAGGCGGTGATCGACGCGGGCGTGCGCGGGTCGACGTCGTGGATGCCGCGCTCGCGCTCCTGCGGGAACATCGCGGTCAGCAGGCCCCACACGTGCGTGGTCCGCCGCGTCGGGCCGGCGAGGAACGTCTCGTCGCCCTCGTACGGGCGGACGTTGGCCCGCACGAACCCTGCCACGTCGACCTGGTCCCGCCACGATCCGCCGCGGAAGCCGCGCCAGGCGGCGAGCCCGGCTGTGGTTTCGGCGGGGGCGCTGATGGTGGTCATCGGTTCCTCCTCGGCTCGGTTCCAGCCTCGTCCGCGGCCGACGGAGACGGCAGGGCCGTTGGTCCCGCCGCCTCCGGGACGCCCGTCACCGCGGCCGCGGCGCTCCCTGGACGAGGGCCGCCGGTCCCGGGCCGTCGGTCCCGGTCAGTACGGGTCTTCCGCCTCATCCGCCGTCTCGCGGTACGGGCGGAGGCTGACAGCGCGCACACGCATCCGACAGGGGGACCGCCGACATGGGGACACAGGCACGCACGCCGGCACGGCAGGCCCGGCAGGCCCGGGAGGCACGGCAGGCGCGAGCGGAGGCGCTGCGGCGCACCCGGCGGCGGCACCGGAACCTGGGTGTCGCCGGTGGGGTCGTCATCGTCGCGCTGCTGGCCGCGATCGCGTTCGTCCTCGTCGACGCGGCCGGCGGAGACGACGCGCCAGCACCGCCCGCCGCGCAGTCGACGGCGGCCCCGGCCGGCGCGACCGCCACCGGCGCGATCGTGACCGGGACGGGTCCGGTCACGGTGACGATCTACCTGGACTACCTCTGCCCGTACTGCGGGCGGTTCGAGCGGGCGAACAGCGGCGACCTGGAGCGTCTCGTCGCCGCCGGCACGGCCCGCCTGGAGCTGCACCCGCTCGCGTTCCTCGACCGGGCGTCGCAGGGCACCCGGTACTCCACCCGCACCGCCAACGCCGTCGCCACCGTCGCCGACCGGAGCCCGGCGAAGGTGCTCGCGTTCAGCGCCGCGCTGTTCGAGCAGCAGCCCGCGGAGGGCGGGCCCGGCCTGACCGACCAGCGGATCGCGGCGATCGCCACCGGCGCGGGCGTCCCCGCCGACGTCGCGGCGTCGTTCACCGAACGCCGCTTCGAGCGCTGGGTCGCGACGTCCACCGACTGGGCGTTCCAGCACGGCGGCGTCACCGGCACGCCGACGGTCCTGGTCAACGGCAAGGTGTTCGAGGGCGACCTGTACACGGCCGGTCCGCTGGCCGCGGCCGTCGCGGCCGCGGCATGACCGCCCTGGAGCGGGTCCGGCGGCTGCGGCACAGCAACGGCTGGATCTACGGCACGATGCTCGTGTCGGCCGTGCTGAGCCTGGTCGCGTCGTTCGTGCTGTCGGTCGACGCGGTCCGCCTCGCCGCCGATCCCGCCGCCGACCTGACCTGCGACATCAACGCCGTGCTGTCCTGCGGCACCGTCGGGCGGTCCTGGCAGGCGCAGCTGTTCGGCTTCCCGAACGCGTTCTTCGGCCTGGTCGCCGAGCCCGTCGTCATCACCGTCGCGATCGCGAGCCTCGGCGGCGTGCGCTTCCCGCGCTGGTTCATGCTGGCGGCGCAGGTCGTCTACACCATCGGCGTCGGGTTCGCCTACTGGCTGTTCTACCAGTCGTCGTACGTCATCGGCGCGCTGTGCCCGTGGTGCCTGCTGGTCACGGTGTCCACGACGCTGGTCTTCGCCACCCTGACGCACGTGAACCTCCGCGACGGCCACCTGCCGCTCCCCCGCCGCGCCGGACCGGCCCTGCGCGCCGCGATCGACGCCGACCTCGACGCCGTCGCCGTCACGATCTGGCTGCTCGTCCTCGCGCTGCTGGTCGTCGTGAAGTACGGCAGCGCCCTGGTCGCCTGACCGAGCACCCGCCGAGGACGGAGCCGACCCATGACACACACGCTGATCGTCACCGCCGTCGTCCTGATGGTGTACGGCGCCGCCGCCGCCACCGTGCTGACGATCTACCGCGCGGCCGACGTGAAGGCCCCGCGCCTGGCCCGCATGGAGTCCGACGCCGCCCGGCGCCTCGTCGCGGGTAGCCTCGACCAGGTCGGATACCGGCGGACCATGGCCGTCCTCGCCGCGCTGGACGACGTCGCCCATCCACTCACCGTCCCCGGACCGCCCCGTCAGGACGACGGCCCGGCGACCAGGTGACCTTCGGCCCGTGCGGCCGCAACGGCCACGGAGCAGCGTGGACCGTGAAGGGGGTAGGGCCATGAAAGACCTATGTGTCCGTGACGTGATGAACCCGTCGGTGGTGGTCGTGACGGCCGACTGCACCGATCGGCACGTCGCCGACGTCATCACCGAGTTCGGCGTGAGCGGCGTGCCGGTCGTCCGTGACGACGACCGGGTGATCGGGGTGATCTCCGAGGCGGATCTGCTGCCCCTGCTGCGCCCGGGCGCCGGCGACGCGCCGGCGGGCACCGCCGGCACGATGATGTCCACGCCGCCGGTCACGGTGACCGCCGGGTCGCGGGTGAGCGCCGCCGCCGGGCTGATGGAGCGGCACCGGGTGAAGCGGCTGCCGGTGCTCGACGACGACACCGGCACCCTCGTCGGGATCGTGACCCGCCGGGACCTGCTGCGCGGTGCGCTGCGCTCCGACGAGGCGATCGAACGGGAGCTCATGGACGAGCTGCTCATCCACGGGCTGTGCCTCGGGGACGACGGCGTCACCGCCGACGTCCACGACGGCACGGTGACCTTGTGCGGCGCCGCCGCGCGGCGGCGGGACGCCATGGTCGCGGCCAGGATCGCCGGCGGGCTCGACGGCGTGGTCTCCGTGGTCGACCACATCAGCGTGCCGGCCGCCCCGCAGCCCCGTGGATGACCGCCGACCGGACGGCGGACTGCCTGCCGGACGGCAAGGTCGTCCGGGTCCGGACGATCGCGGTCGCTGAAAGTTACAGCGGCGTTTGACTTCATCGATGCACTCCGATAGCTTCGCCGACACCCTTGGGAAAGCCCTTTCCCCGTGAGGAGTCGCGTCATGAAGCGTCGCTGGCGCATCAGTGTGCTCATCGGGACGGCGGTGACCACGCTGCTGGGCGTGGGCGTCGTCGTCGCCCTGCCGGCCGCGTCGGCGGCCACGGTCGACACGTCCGCCTGGTACGTGATCGTCAACCGCAACAGCGGCAAGGCTATGGACCTGTGGGAGTGGTCAACCGCCGACGGCGCCCCGGTCAACCAGTTCACCCGCAACGACCTCGCCGTCCAGCAGTGGCAGTTCGTGCCCACCGACAACGGCTACTACCAGATCAGGTCGCGGCACAGCGGCAAGGTCCTCGAGCTCGCCAACGCGAGCGACGGAGCCGGCCTGTACCAGCAGACCGCCGCCGCCGGGAACAACCGGCAGCAGTTCACGCTGAAGGACTCCGCCGGCGGCTACGTGCGGCTGCTCAGCCGGCACAGCGGCAAGGCCCTCGACGTCTGGGAGTGGTCGACCGCCGACGGGGCCCGCATCTCGCAGTACACCGACACCGACGGTGCCAACCAGCAGTGGACCCTCGCCCGCGTCGGCAGTGGCACGCCGACGACGTCGCCGCCGTCCGGCGGGTGCGGCACCGGCTCCTTCAACGCCGAGGCGGTGCTCAACGGCGGCACGTGGACGGCGCGCAACGGCGGCACCACCGCATACACGGGCACCGACATGCGCGCGGCCGTGCAGGCCGCCGTCAACAGCCTGACAGCCGGGCGGACCTCGAAGCAGCGCGTCGTCGTGCGCGGCTCCGGCACGATCAGCGCCGGCGCCCGCATCTCGCTGCCCAGCTACACCACGATCGACGTCTGCGGCACGATCAACGTCACCGGCACGGGCTCGGGCGACCAGGCGCCGATCTACTCGCGCGGCACCACCGACGTCGAGGTGCAGCACCTCACGCTGACCGGCGCCCCGCTGTACGGCATCTTCATGCGCAACGTCACGAACGTCGTGCTCGGGCAGATCGACATGCGGCTGTCCGGCGGCCTCGGCGTGCGCATCGACAACCGCGGCGACACCAGCCAGTGGACCCGCAACGTCCGGATCGGCACGGTGTACGTGTCGGGCGCGAGCTCGCACGCGGTCGAGACGTACGGCGTCGACGGCATCACCATCGGCACGGTGACCGCGCGCAACGTCGGCGAGTCGGGCCTGCTGCTCAACCAGACCGTCAACGCGACGGTCGGCACCGTCGACGCGGAGAACGCCGGGACGGGCACCGGGTACGCGGCGTTCCGGATGGCCAACCGCAACGGGCGCATCGGCAGTTCGTACACCACGAACATCCGCGTCGGGACGGTCCGTGCGCGCGGCGGCGGCCGGGGCATCTTCTGCGTCTCGGAGAGCGGCGGCGCCGTCGTCGACCGGGTCGACATCGCCGACACCGGCAACAACGCCGTCCTGATCGAGAACTGCTACAACGTCACCGTCGCCACGAACGGCGGCACGATCAGCGGCGGCGGCGAGGTCCGGCTGGCCGAGCGGACCGAGTTCCCCGGCAACACCGACATCACGCTGCGCAACTTCACGCTGACGAACAACCGGATCGTCGAGAACCCGTGCACGGACCGGCTCACGATCTCCGACGTGACGCTGAACAACTCGACGATCACCCGCTGCTGAACCCCGCCCGGCGCCTGTCGGGTCATCGGTCGCCGCCGCGGCCGACCGGCCGATACGTCCGGCGGGCGGCTGACAGGCGCCGGGTGCGGTTCGGTGGCACTCCCGGTCCGGGCCCTGCCGTCCGGCGGCTCCGGCCCGAATGATGGGGCGGGCCCGTCGATCACGGGCAGCCGGAAGGAGTGCAAGGTGCGCAACACACGCAGGCGGGGCAGGCGGGGGCTGCTGCGGGCGGCGGCCGCGGCGGCGGCGCTGCTGCCGGTGGTCATCGGCGGCACGGCCGGCGGCACCCAGTCGATCGCGTCGGCGGCGCACCGGGCATCGGACGCCTGGGCGTCGAACATCTGGATGGGCACGGCCGCCTCGGGCGCGGGCCTCTCGCTGGCCGACGTGCGCAAGACCATCGGCGCGGCCACCGGCACGGCCGCCGGCCTCACCGGCGCCGGGGTCGGTGTCGCGCTGATCGACACCGGCATCGCGCCGGTGCCCGGGATGCCCGCCGCGCAGATCATCAACGGGCCGGACCTGTCGTTCGAGTCGCAGTCGTCGAACCTGCGCTACCTCGACACGTACGGGCACGGCACGCACATGGCCGGCATCATCGTCGCCAACGACAGCACGACCGGCACCGTCGGCCTGGCCCCCAAGGTGAAGCTCACCTCCGTCAAGGTCGGCACATCCAACGGCGCCGTGGACGCGTCGCAGATGATCGCCGCGATCGACTGGGTGGTGGCGCACCGCAACGACGACCCCGCCAGCCCGATCCGGGTCATCAACCTGTCCTACGGCACCGGCGGCACGCCGAACTACTGGACCGACCCGGTGGCCTTCGCCGCGGAGCAGGCCTGGAAGGCCGGCATCGTCGTCATCGCCGCCGTCGGCAACGACGGCAAGCAGATGACCGACCCGGCCACCGACCAGTTCATCCTCAACGTCGGCTCGGCCGACACCCGCGGCACACTGTCCACATCGGACGACACCATCTCGGCGTTCACCAGCCTGACGTACAACGGCCCGTCCAACCGCCGCACCGACCTGCTGGCACCCGGCCAGTCGATCCTGTCGCTCGCCGACCCCGGCTCCAACATCGACGTGTCCTACACCTCCGCCCGGGTCGGGACGACCCTGTTCCGCGGCAGCGGCACCTCCCAGGCGACCGCGGTCACCAGCTCCGCCGTCGCGCTGCTGCTGCAGGCCCGCCCGTCGCTCACACCGGACCAGGTCAAGTACCTGCTGATGGCCAACGGCGACGTCCTGACCAGCGGCAACGCGGCCGGTCTCGGATACCGCGAGCTCAACCTCGGCAAGGCCCTGGCCGCGCCGACGCCGAACGTGAAGCAGAACTTCACCTGGTCCAACGGGTCCGGCCCGATCGAGGACGCCCGCGGCGGCAGCCACGTCGTCCGCGACAACGTCGCCCTCACCGGTGAGGCCACCATCTGGGGCACCCTCAGCACCGGCGCCTGGGCGTCGCGCAGCGCGTCGCAGAGCTCGTGGTCGGGCGGGCAGTGGATGGGCCACCAGGTGACCGGCAGCGGCTGGACCGGGACGTCCTGGGCGTCGAAGACGTGGGCCGTCTCCGCCTGGTCCGGCACCCCGTGGGGCGCCGCCACCACCTGGTCGGACCCGGGCTGGTCGGGCCACTACTGGTCCGGGCACTACTGGTCCAGCGGCACGTGGAGCGGCCACTACTGGTCCAGCGAGGACTGGTCCACCGCCAGCTGGGACTGAACCCCGGCAACGAGGACGCCCAGGCGCTGCATGCCTGGGCGTCCTCGCGCATTCGTCAGAACATGACCGGGGCGCGGTAGGGCTTCGGCTGGTCGGCGGTGTCGTCCCGGTCGAACGACAGGTGGCTGACCACGTCGACGACGCCGTCGACGCGCTCGATCTGGCGGACGAGCGGCGGGACGAGCGAGCCGCGATCGACCTCGCCGAGCAGGGTGACGACGCCGTCGTCGACCTCGACCCGCAGCTGCGACCGGTCGATGCCGACGAGGTCGTCGACGGCCTCGGTGAGGATCTCGCGGCGGATGTCCTCGTCGGTGCGCAGGAACACCTTCAGCAGGTCGCGGCGGGTGACCATGCCGATGAGGCGGCCCAGGTCGTCGACGACCGGCAGGCGCTTCAGCTCGTCGGTCTCCATGATGCGGGCGGCGGCGACCACGGACGTGGTGCTCAGCACGGTGACGGCCGGGGCGTTCATCAGCTCGCCCGCGGCGGTCGCGTGGGCCTTGCCGCGCGCCTGGCGGGTGTGCCGGCCCTCGAACAGCCGCGGGTGGTCGTCATCGCCGGCGAACTCGATCTTCGGCACCAGGTCGGCCGAGGACACGACGCCGACGACCCGGTCGTGCGCGTCGACCACCGGCACCGCGTTGATCTCGTGCGCCTCCAGGAGGTCGACGATCTCCTTGAACGGCGTGTCCTCCTGCACGGAAATCGCGCCGATCGTCATCACGTCGGCGACGTTCCAGCGTCCCATGGCCTGCCTCCTGCTCAATCCGTCGCTGTCTGCTGAGCCGAACGTATGGCCCGCGGGCACCCCGCGGCAGGGCACAACGGCACCTCCACGGGTGCCGTTCGACCGGCCCGTGCCACCGGGTCCAACGGCCCTGTCCGCGGCCGGAAACCGTGCCTAGCGTCGAGTCGGAATATCGTGGAGGTGCACCGTGACCGTGCCGACCATCGGCGAGCGCGCAGGCCTGCAACAGCTGGTTGACGTCGTCGAGGCGTCCCGCGCGTCGCACGTCGCGGTCGTCGACGAGTTCGGCCGGCTGCTCGGCGCCATCGACACCGCCGACCACCCCGACCTGTTCGGCGGCCTGTTCGGCGGCGAAGGCGGTCCCCGCGTCGCGGGCACACCCCGGCACCGGCGCCGCCGGGACGCCAGGCGCCACGCGGCGGCCGGCGACCTCATGGCCGACGCCGTCGTGGTCGGCGAGGCCTGGTCGCCGGCGCGGGCCGCGCACACGCTCACCACCGCCGGAGCGGACGTCGCGTACGTCGTCGACGACCTCGGCTGCGTCCGGGGCACCGTCACCATCCGCCAGTGCCGACCGGCGCCGGCGGCGCACACCGTGCCGAAGGAGGCCGGCCGTGACCAAGTACGTGTATGACTTCGCGGAGGGCAGCAAGGAGCTCAAGGACCTGCTCGGCGGCAAGGGCGGCAACCTCGCCGAGATGGCGAACCTCGGGCTGCCCGTGCCGCCCGGCTTCACCGTCACGACCGACGCCTGCCGGGCGTACCTGCGCGGCGGCGACGAGCCGTTCGGCCTGGCCGACGAGATCGGCCTGCATCTGGAGCGGCTCGAACGGCAGGCCGGCCGGCGGCTCGGCGACCCGGACGATCCGCTGCTGGTGTCGGTGCGCTCCGGCGCGAAGTTCTCGATGCCGGGCATGATGGAGACCATCCTGAACGTCGGGCTGAGCGACGCGACCGTCGCCGGCCTCGCCACGCAGACCGGCGGCGACGCGCGGTTCGCCTGGGACTCCTACCGGCGGCTGATCCAGATGTACGGCAGGACCGTGTGCGGGGTGCCCGGCGAGGCCTTCGAGCGCGCCCTCGACGACGCCAAACGCGCCGCGGGCACCACCGACGACCTGGGCCTCGACGCGGCCGCGCTGCGGGGGCTCGTCACGCGGTACCGCGAGATCTTCCGCGAGCACACCGGCCACGAGTTCCCGCAGGACGCGCGGGAGCAGCTCGACCAGTCGATCCGCGCCGTCTTCAACTCGTGGAACGGCGAGCGGGCCGTGCTCTACCGCCGGCAGGAGCACATCCCGGCGGACCTCGGCACCGCCGTCAACATCGTCGCCATGGTCTTCGGCAACCTCGGCCCGGACTCCGGGACCGGCGTGGCGTTCACCCGCGACCCGGCCACCGGCGCGCCCGGCGTCTACGGCGACTACCTCGCCAACGCCCAGGGCGAGGACGTCGTCGCCGGCATCCGCAACACCGTGCCGCTGCAGCAGCTCGCCTCCCTCGACAAGCACGCCTACGACGAGCTGATGGTCATCATGGCGAAGCTGGAGGCGCACTACCGCGACCTGTGCGACATCGAGTTCACCATCGAGCGCGGCAAGCTGTGGATGCTGCAGACGCGCGTCGGCAAGCGGACCGCGGCGGCCGCGTTCGTCATCGCCGCGCAGCTCGTCGACGAGGGCGTCATCGACCTCGACGAGGCGCTGCACCGGGTGACCGGCGCCCAGCTGGCGCAGCTGATGTTCCCGGCGTTCGACCTCTCCCGGGCGCCCGAGCGGCTGGCCCGGGGTGTCGCGGCGTCCCCGGGCGCCGCGGTCGGCGCGGTGGTCTTCGACGCGAAGCGGGCGGCGGCGCTGGCCGCGCGGGGCGAGCGGGTCATCCTGGTGCGGCGGGAGACCAACCCCGACGACCTGCCCGGCATGATCGCCGCGCAGGGGATCCTGACCAGCCGCGGCGGCAAGACCTCGCACGCGGCGGTGGTCGCCCGCGGCATGGGCAAGACGTGCGTGTGCGGCGCCGACCGCATCGAGGTCCACGATGGACACTTCACAGCGGACGGCCGGACGGTGGCCGAGGGCGACGTCGTGTCGATCGACGGCAGCGCCGGCACCGTGTACCTCGGCGCCGTGCCGGTGCAGGAGTCGCCGGTCGTCCGGCACTTCGAAGGCACGCTCTCCCCCGGCGCCGACCCGCTGGTCGCGGCCGTCGACCGGATCCTCGCCCACGCCGACAAGGTGCGGCGCCTCGGCGTGCGGGCCAACGCCGACACCGCGGACGACGCCGCCCGCGCCCGCCGGTTCGGCGCCCAGGGCATCGGGCTGTGCCGCACCGAGCACATGTTCCTCGGCGAGCGGCGGCCGCTGGTCGAGCGGCTCATCCTCGCCGGCACCGACGACGAACGCGACAAGGCCCTCGCCGATCTGCTCCCCTTGCAACGTGCCGACTTCGAGCGGCTGTTCGAGGCGATGAACGGGCTGCCGGTGACGGTCCGGCTCATCGACCCGCCGCTGCACGAGTTCCTGCCGCCGCTGGACGAGCTGGCAGTGCGGGTCGCGCTCGAGGAGTCGCGCGGCGAGCCGGACGGGCACGACCGGGCGCTGCTCGACGCGGTCCATCGGATGCACGAGGAGAACCCGATGCTCGGCCTGCGCGGGGTCCGGCTCGGCCTGGTCGTGCCCGGACTGTTCGCGATGCAGATCCGCGCCGTGGCCGAGGCGACGCTCGCCTGCCGCGAACGCGGGGTCACGGTCCGGCCGGAGATCATGGTGCCGCTCGTGGGCGCCGTGCAGGAGCTGGAGGCCGTCCGCGAGGAGGCGCAACAGCTGCTGGGGTCGCTCGGCGTGCAGGCCCGGGTCGGCACGATGATCGAGGTGCCGCGCGCCGCCCTGACCGCCGGCGAGATCGCCCGCGCGGCCGACTTCTTCTCCTTCGGTACCAACGACCTCACCCAGATGGGGTGGGGCTTCTCCCGCGACGACGTCGAGGGCGCGTTCTTCACCCGCTACCTGGAGCTGGGCATCTTCGGCGTCTCGCCGTTCGAGTCGATCGACCGCGACGGGGTCGGCAGGCTGGTCCGCATCGCGGTCGACGAGGGCCGCCGGACCCGGCCGGACCTGCACATCGGGGTCTGCGGCGAGCACGGCGGCGACCCCGCCTCCATCCACTTCTTCCACGACGCCGGGCTCGACTACGTCTCCTGCTCGCCCTTCCGGGTGCCGGTCGCCCGGCTCGAGGCGGGCCGCTGCGCGGTCGTCGCGACCGGTTCCGACTCACGGTAAGGGAGCTGAGATGAACATCCAACGAGTCGTCGTCGGGTACGACGGATCCGACGAGGCACGCAAGGCGGTCGACTGGGCCGCCGCCGAGGCCGCGCGGGCGCGTGCCCAGCTGCGGATCGTGCACGGCTACCAGGTCGTGTGGCCCGGTGTGTACTACGACGTCACGGCCGAGCTGATCGAGGCGGCGGAGCGGGCCGGTGAGCAGCTCGTCGCCGAGGCCGTCGCCCGGGTCCGCGACCGCCACGAAGGGCTCGACGTCGTCGGCGTCGCCGTCCACGCGCCCGGCGCGGCGACGCTGCTCGACCTGGGCGAGGCCGCCGGCCTGCTGGTCGTCGGCAGCCGCGGCGCCGGCGGGGTCAGCAACCTGCTGCTGGGCTCGGTGAGCCAGCAGGTCGCCACGCACGCCCGCACGCCCGTCGCGGTCGTGCGCGGGCACTCCGACGCGGTCACCGGCCCGGTCATGGTCGGGGTCGACGGCTCGCCGTCGGCGGAGACGGCGCTGCGGCTGGCGTTCGAGGCGGCCGCCGCGCGCGGCACCGAGCTCGTGGCGGTCCGCGCCTTCGTGCCGCCGTCACCGGTGCTGGTCCCGCGTGAGGCCGCCGAGGCGGCGGAGCGGGCGGCGCTGGAGTCGTCGCTGGCCGGGTGGCGCGAGCGGTACCCCGGCGTGAAGGTCGAGGCGCTGCTGGCCGCCGGACGGGCCGCCAAGGTGCTCATCGGCGTGTCGCACACGGCGCAGCTGGTGGTGGTCGGCAGCCGCGGGCACGGCGGGTTCGCCGGGCTGCTGCTGGGGTCGGTCGGGCAGCAGCTGATGCAGCACGCCGAGTGCCCGGTGCTGATCGCGCACGCGCCGTCGGCCACCTGAGCCGCTGGTCCTACGGCGAAGGTCCCGCCCTGCGCGGGACCTTCGCCGCTGGGCGGTGGGGGTGGACGGTGGGAGGGTCTAGGCATGACCACGACGTTGACGGACCCGGCCGGGCTCAGCGCCAGGGAGGTCACCGTGCTGCGGGAGCGGCACGGGCGTAACGAGCTTCCGGCCGCGCCGCCACCGTCCATCGTCGCGCGGATCGGCGTGCAGCTGCGGGACCCGCTGATCGTCGTGCTGCTGGTCGCCATGGTCGTGACCGCGGCCCTGCGGGACGTCAGCGACCTGGTCGTCATCGCGCTGGTGATCGTCCTCAACACCACCGTCGGCGTCGTGCAGGAGCTGCGCGCCGACCGGGCGGTGGCGGCGCTGCGCCGCATGGCCGCCCCGTCCGCCAGGGTCCGCCGCGACGGCGCCGACGTCTCCGTCCCCGCCGCCGAGCTGGTGCCCGGCGACGTCGTGCGGGTCGAGGCCGGCGACATCGTCCCGGCCGACCTGCGGGTCGTCGAGGCGGTCCGGCTGGCCCTGGACGAGTCGGCGCTCACCGGCGAGTCGATGACGGTGGCCCGGTCCGCCGGCGACGAGCTGTCCGCGGGCACCGTCACCGCCACCGGGCGCGCCACCGGTGTCGTCGTGCGCACGGGCGAGCACAGCGCGCTGGGCCGCATCGCAGCCCTGGTCGCCGGGCAGCCGCGGCGGCAGACGCCGCTCCAGCGCCGGCTCGTCGGGCTCGGCAAGGTCCTCGCCCTGGCCGCGGTCGCGCTGTCCGGGGTGGTGTTCCTGGTCGGCGTGCTGCGCGGCCAGCCGGTCGCCGAGATGATGCTGGCCGCGGTGAGCCTCACCGTCGCCGCCGTGCCCGAGTCGCTGCCGGCGGTCGTGACCCTGGCCCTGGCCCTCGGCGCGCACCGGATGGCACGGCGGTCGGCGATCGTGCGCCGGCTGCCCGCCGTGGAGACCCTCGGCTCCGTCACCGTCCTCGCCACCGACAAGACCGGCACGCTCACCGAAGGGCTGATGAGCGTCGAGCGGCTCCTGCTGCCCGACGGCGGCGAGATCACCCTGACCGGCACCGGCTACGCCCCTACCGGGACCGCGACACCCGAGCCGGGCGCCGCCGGGCTCGAGCTCGCCCGGGCGCTGGTGCTGTGCAACGACGCGGACCTCGACCACGCCCGACCTGCGTGGGCGCCGGTCGGCGACCCGATGGAGGCCGCCCTGCTCGCCGCCGCCGGACGGTGCGGCGTCGACCTGGCGGTGCGGCAGGAGTTCCCCCGCGTGGCCGAGGTCCCGTTCGACGCCGTGCGACGCCGCATGACCACCGTCCACGCCGACCCTGCCGGCGGATACCTGGTCGTGTCCAAGGGCGCACCCGACGTGCTGCTCACCGCCACACCGCCGGCACCCACCACCGACGCCCACATGCCACTCACCACCGATGACCACCGGGCTCTTGCCATCGAGGGCTACCGTGCGCTTGCCGCTGAGGGCTATCGGGTGCTCGCCGTCTCCGGTGCGCACCGGGACTCCATACCGACGCCTGAGGACGCCGAACGGGACCTGCGGCCGCTCGGGCTGGTCGCCCTCATCGACCCGGTGCGGAAGGCGGCGCCGGCGGCCGTGGCCGCGTTGCGGGACGCGGGCATCGAGGTCATCCTCATCACCGGGGACCACCCGGCGACGGCTGCTGCGATCGCCGAACGGGTCGGCCTCGCCACCCCCGGTGCAAGGGTCGCGCTCGGCACCGACCCGACCAGCCCCGCCGCGCCACCTCACGGCCCGGACGGCGCCGCGCCTCCCCACAGCCTGGGCATCGATGCGCCGCAGAACGTGGTGGGCGGTGCGGTGCCCGTCGTGTATGCACGGACCAGTCCCGAGCAGAAGCTGACCATCATCGAAGGACTCCAGCGCGGTGGCGGCGTCGTGGCCATGACCGGCGACGGTGTGAACGACGCGCCGGCTCTGCGCCGGGCCGACATCGGGGTCGCGATGGGCCGTGGCGGCACCGAGGCCGCGCGCCAGGCCGCGGACCTCGTCCTCGCTGACGACAACCTCGCCACCGTCGCCACAGCGGTGCGTGAGGGGCGGCGCATCTACGCCAACATCCGCCGCTTCCTCGTGTACGCGTTGTCCGGCGGTGCCGCCGAGGTGCTCGTCATGCTCGCCGGGCCGTGGCTGGGCATGCCCGTGCCGTTGCTGCCGGCGCAGATCTTGTGGATCAACATGATCACGCACGGGCTGCCGGGTGTCGCGCTGGGCGGCGAGCCTGCCGCACCCGACCTGATGCGGCGACCGCCGCGCCGCCCGGACCAGGCGATCCTCGGTGGGCTGGCCGCGCCGATCGTCGTCACGAGCGCGCTGATCACGGCCACGGTCCTGGCCGCGACGCTGTGGACGCGGCACGCCGGCGGTCCGTGGCAGAGCGTGCTGTTCCTGGTGCTCGGCCTCGCCCAGCTCGGCGTCGCCCTCGCCCTGCGGGCCCGTGGCGGCGGGCAGCGCAACTGGAGCCTGGACGCCGCCGTCGGCCTGTCCCTCGTCCTGCAGCTCGCCGCCGTCTGGCTCCCGCCGCTGCAGTCCCTGCTCGGCACGACGCCGCTGACCCTGACCCAGACGCTGGCCTGCGCTGCGGCGGCCGCCGTCCCGGGCCTGGTGACCTTCCTTCTCGGCCACCACGTCCGGCGGGCCGCTCCGACCAGATAACCGCTGTGTCCGGCCGGACCGCCTGCTACGCCGGACCGCCTGCTACGCCGGACCGGCAGGCACCACGGCGGGCGACGGCACGACGGCGGGCGCGCTGTCGGACGGCTGGGTGCCGGTGCAGCAGGTCTCCACGACGATGGGCTTGTCCCCCACGTCGGATTCTCCCTTGACCACGTACACCTCCCATGGCTCGTCGCCCGGGCCCCGCACCCAGACCTTGTCCTGCAACGCGTAGCAGCACTCGGTGTCGCCCTCGGCCAGGGTGATGAGTCCCGCCCCGGTCAGCCGGCCGGTCGCGGCGTCGACGGCCTCGGTGGTCTCGACCTCGACGCCGAGGTGATCCAGTGCGGTCGGCCGGCCGGGTTCGCCTTCCAAGCGGCATGCCCCGCCGCGCCGCCGGGATGGCGACCGCCACGCCAGCTCCTGGGCGTTCGTATCGCGTTGCGCGCCGGGCCGTCGATGGTTACCGTCTGCTTGCCGACTGATCCCTCCAGGAGTTGAGATGCCCGGTCGTTCGAGCACGCGTTGACGTTTGGGCCGTGAGCGGCCCCGGTCATCGCGTGCTGCCTTCGAAAGCGCGGCACAGCGAGCACTCCCCGCCTGAACCCGTTCACGCGTCTGCGGAACGGGCGGCGGGCCGTTGTCTTCGGCAACCCGAGGGGTCTTCCGTGCCGTCCGCGTCTTCCGCTGTGCCCGATTCCGAATCCGCCGCTCCGTCCGCTCTCTGGCGCGACGCCGACTTCCGCAGGCTCTGGGTGGGGCAGACCGCCTCGCAGCTCGGCGAGCACGCGAGCCTGGTGGTCCTGCCGCTGATCGCCGTGCTGACGCTGCATCTCGACGTCGGCGGGCTCGGTGCGCTCCGGGCCGTCGGGCAGGCGCCGTTGCTGCTGCTGTCGTTGTTCATCGGCGCCTGGGTGGACCGGTGGCGCGCCCGGAACGTCATGATGCTGGCGGACCTCGGCCGGGCGTTGGTGCTGGCCGGGGTCGCCGCGGCCGCCCTCGCCGGCGGTCTCCACCTGCCGATCCTGCTGGTCGCGGGCTTCGCGCTGGGGACGATGTCGGTGTTCTTCGACGTGGCGTACCAGGCGTTGCTCGTACGGATGCTGCGGCGCGACCAGTTGCTGCGCGGCAACAGCGCGCTCGAGGGCAGCCGGTCCGCGGCGCAGATCGGTGGTCCGGCGCTCGGCGGGGCGTTGGTGTCGCTGCCGTCGGCGTCGATCGCGGCGGTGGCCAACGGGTTGTTGTTCGCGCTGTCGTTCGGGTCGGTCTCGCGGATCCGGCACCGCGAGCCGGCCCCGGAGCGCGCCGGCCGGGCCCCGCACGTGTGGCGGGAGGTCAGGGAAGGCGTCCGCTTCGTCGCCGGTGAGGCGTCGCTGCGGGCCGTGTGCCTGGCCTCCGGTGCGTTCCAGTTCTCGTTCGCGGCCGTGATGACCGCGTATCTGGTCTACCTCACCGAAGACCTGCGCCTGCCGGGCGGCGCGGTCGGGCTGGTGCTCGCGGCGACCGGACCCGGGGCGCTCGCCGGTTCGCTGCTCGCCGCCCGCCTGCCCGGCAGGTTCGGCCACGGCGTGGTGCTGGTGTCCGCGGCGACGATCGGCAACGGCGCGCTGCTGCTCGTGCCGGCGGTGCAGGGCACCCCCGCGGTGACGGTGCCGGCGCTCGCCGCGATCAACCTCGTGGCCGGGGCATTCGGACAGCTGGTCAACGTCACCGTCATGGCCATCCGGCAGGCCGTGACCCCGGACGGGATGCAGGGCCGCGCCGCCGCGACGATCACGTTCGCCGGCATGGGCCTGACCCCGCTGGGCTCGCTGCTCGGCGGCCTCCTCGCGGGAGAGCTGGGGCTGCGCACCGCCATCCTCGTGGCGGGCGCCGGCATGATGGTGTCACCCCTGGTGATGGTCCTGTCCCCGCTCGTACGCCTCGGACGGGAGCTACCCGTGCCGGAGGACCGCTGAGCCGCGGCCGACAACGGTCCGAGACGCCGCCGCTACGGCCGGGCCGTGCGGCGGCGGCGACGGACCAGCCGGATGACGAGGGCGGCGATCAGCAGCACCGGTGACAGCACGCAGAGCGCGAGCACGCCTGCCTGCGCGATCACCGACCAGCGGGCGGGCAGCGCCGCCGGCGCTGGCACCGGGCCACCGAACCGCCCGTCGCGGAGCAGGTCCTGCGCGATGTCGATGGAGCTGACGTCGCCCGGCGGGTCCAGCACGACGCTCACGGTGCCGTCTGGTCGCAGCGCCAGCACGCGGACGTGCCGGGTCTCTGACCAGCCCGTATCGTCCGGTTCCAGCAGGATTTCGTCATCGAGTTCGTATTGCACGACGATGAGGGTGTCGCCGTGCCAGCCGAGCGCTCGTACCGCCGGACCGGTCACCGTCGGCAGCGCCGGCCCTTCGCGGTCCGCGCCGGTGGCGGCGTCTACGTAGGAGACGCGCCATCGCCGGGCGGCGAGCCGATCGTGGTCGCACTCCTTTGTGTTCGTGCAGCCGTCGATGGTCAGCAGTGCCACGGCCGAACTGTCCGGTGTGTAGGCGCCCGCGCCGGCCAGCCGCCGGTCGCCGAGGTCGCGGGTCCACAGCCGCCGGCCGGTGGCGTCGTAACCGCGCAACTCGGTGCCGCCCGCGGAGGGCCTCGTCGTGACGAACCCGTGGCCGTCCGGCGCGAACGCCGCCACCCACGCTGAGGCGACGGGGTCGCGCGCGAACACGTCGTCGACCGGGACCAGCGCGCCGCTGGCCAGGTCGACCAGGATGTACTGTGCCCGTCGGCGGTCGGTTCCTGGATCAAAGTCGTTGTTGTCGCCGTGCAGCACCAGGACGGCGCCGCTGTCCGGCCGCCACGCCGCGACCTCGAAGCAGCAGGCCGGCGGCCCGTCGCCGTAGCCGCGGCTGCGGCCGGTGCGCAGGTCGGTGACCACCAGCCACCCGGCCGGACCGCCGGTCAGCATGCTCTGCGCGACGAGGTTGCCGTCCGGAGACAGCCGCACATCCTGCCCGGCACGCAGCTTGTCGTCCGGATAGCGCAGCATTCGGTAGGCGCCGTCACGGCCGACAACGGCGAGCTTGCCGCCCTCTTCCTCGAAGGGGTAGGGGTCGCTGCTCAGCCCCCAGCTGTAGCCGCCGAACAGCACCGTGGCCGGGCCGGGCGGCGCCATGCCGACCGTCGCCTGCCAGAAGTACGGCAGCTCGATGCCGGCGGGGACGGCCGGGTCGCCCTGGGCGGGCCGGGACTCCAGGTGTACGCCGGGCAGGACGGCCACGGCCGCGCAGAGCAGCGCCACGACGACGGCCGCGACGACCCTGCTCCGGCGCCGCTGCCGCCGCCCGCGCCGCCACGGGTCGTCGGGCAGCCGGGCGGGCGGCATCCGCTCCCCCAGCTCACGCAGCGTGTCACGCAACGGCACGGTCATGACATCACCTCGGCCAGCTCGGGCGCTTTGACACGGAGGGCGGCGAGGGCGTCCCGGGTCTGGCTCTTCACGGTCGACACCGAGCAGCGCAGCGCCTCGGCGGTCGCGGCCTCGGTCAGGTCCTCGAAGTACCGCAGGACCAGCACGGCCCGCTGCCGGGGCGCCAGCTTCGCCAGCGCGGCCTGGACCGCGAGCGCGGTCGTGACGGCGTCCGCCCGGTCCGGCACCGCGCGGTCCGGCAGCTGATCGCTCACGTGCACCTGCCGCCAGCGCCGCCGCCACAGCGACACGTGCTGGCTGACCATCACCCGCCGCACGTACGGGTCCGGGTCCCCGCCGGCAACCACCCGCTCCCAGTGCCGGGCGACCCGGACCAGCGTCACCTGCACGAGGTCCTCGGCGGCGTGCCGATCACCGCACAGCAGGTAGGCCATGCGGGACAACGCCGCCAACCGGCCCGCCACGTACGCACGGAACGACTCCTCAGCCTCCACGACACCTCCCTACCGGGACACACGCCCGCAGTCCCGCGCGCGGACGGGTGCGTGGGGGGATGCATCGTAACCACGACGAGCGGGCGGCGGGCCCGGACCGGCCCGCCGCCCACCGTGCCGGTGGTGCTGTCAGTCGAGGATCTCGACGACCTGCTCGACGGGCAGGCGCGGCGTGTGGGCCGGGCCGGCGTGGTCGGGGTCCGTGGTGCCGAGGCGCAGGACCAGGTACGGGTAGCCGACCTCGCCCAGCATGCGCCGCAGCGCCTGGCGGGTGAAGTCGAGCTCGACGGGGCTGCTCAGCGGCAGGACCGCGGCGCCGTGCTCGGTCGCGGCGAGCCAGATCTCGCTGAGGGCCTCGCCGGCGCGGAGCCAGTCGGAGGGTTCGTCGCCGTCGCCGTACAGGACGGCGTAGGCGGCGGCCTCGTCGTGGCCGGAGCCGGCCGGGAGGTTGCCGCTGACGCCGAAGTCGCGTTCGGCGACCGTGGTGAGCGGCAGCTCGGCGGGGATCACGGTGTCGGGCAGGCCGGTGCCCGACGGGCGGTCGCCGCCGACCCACTCGGCCGTCTCGGCGCGCATCCGTTCGTCGTGCCGCTCCGCGTCGCCGGCGTGCTCGATGACGACGGCGAGCTGGAGGACCTGGTCGCGGGTGAGCAGGTGCAGGCGGGAGCCCTCCTGCCCGGCCGCGGCGACCAGCGCCTCGCGCACGGGCGCGGACACCGGCTCGTCGCTGACCACCCGCCGGTCGGTGCGCCGGACCTGCAGCAGCTGCAGGCGCCGCATCGCGCCGGGGTCGGCGGGCCCGGCCTGCGAGGCGTGCACGACCGCGAGCGGCGTCGCGTCGTCGGCCGTGGTGGACCCGTCGCCGGCGGATCGCGCGACGTCGTACGTCCAGCCGGAGGCGTCCAGGGCGACCCGCGCGTGGTGCAGCGCCGCGCCGCAGCTGACCAGCAGGAGGCGCCCCGCCGGGTCCTGCTCGCGCAGCTGGCGGCCGGGCACGGCGTACAGCGACAAGGACGAGCCCTGCACGACCCAACGCCACGGCTGGGTGTTGTGCACGGAGGGCGCCAGCCGGGCGGTGTCCGCCGCCCGGGCCAGCGTTTCGGTCGCCGTGCTCATCCCTGTGCCGCCCAGTCGCCGAGGGTCCAGTCGCGGACCTCGGGCAGGTCCTCGAGGTGCTCCACGACGTAGGTCTCGTGCTCGGCGAGTTTCTGCTCGCACCACGCCTTCAGCTCGGCGGCGCCGCGCGGCAGCCGCTTCGCGTTGTTGATGGCGTCGATGACGAGGTGGAAGCGGGAGGCGCGGTTGCGGACGGTCATGTCGAACGGGGTCGTGGTGGTGCCCTCCTCGATGAAGCCACGCACCCGGAACCGGTCTGCGTCGGGGCGGCCGTGGACGAGCTGGTGGATGGCGCCCGGGTAGCCGTGGAAGGCGAAGACGACGTCGACGTGGTCGGTGAACAGCTCGGTGAACCGGGTCGGGCTCATCCCGTGCGGGTGGTCCTTCGGGCGGGGCAGCGTCATGAGGTCCACGACGTTGACGACCCGGACCTTGAGCTTCGGCAGCCGCTCGCGGAGGATCTGCGCGGCGGCGACGGTCTCCATCGTGACGACGTCACCGGCGCAGGCCAGCACGATGTCGGGGTCGGTGGAGCCGTCGTCGGTGCCGGCCCAGTCCCAGATCCCCGCGCCCGCCGCGCAGTGCTCGATGGCCTGGTCCATGCTCAGCCACTGCAGCTGCGGCTGCTTGTCGATGACGATGAGGTTGATGTACGAGCGGGAGCGCAGGCAGTGGTCCGCGACGGACAGCAGCGTGTTGGCGTCCGGCGGCAGGTAGACGCGGGCCACGTCGCCGCGCTGGGTGAGCACGACCTGGATGAGCCCGGGGCCCTGGTGCGAGAAGCCGTTGTGGTCGTTGCGCCATGCGGTCGAGGTGAGCAGCACGTTCAGCGAGGGCACCTTCGCCCGCCAGTCGAGCCGTTTCGCCTCCTGCAGCCACTTGCCGTGCTGCACCGTCTGCGACGCGGACACCATCGCGAATGCCTCGTACGTGGCGAACATGCCGTGCCGTCCGGTGAGGGTGTAGCCCTCCAGCCAGCCGTGGCAGTTGTGCTCGGAGAGCACCTCCATGACCCGCCCGTCGCGGCCGATGGCGACGTCGGCGTCGGTGACCCGCTCCATGAAGGCGCGGTCGGAGACCTCGAAGACGGCGCCGAGCCGGTTGCTGTTGGTCTCGTCGGGGCAGAAGAGGCGGAAGCGGTCGGGGTTGCCGCTGTACACGTCGCGCAGCATCTCGCCGAGGCGCCGGGTCGACTCCGCGCGGGAGGCGCCGGGCTCGTCGACGTCGACCGCGTACTTGCGGAAGTCGGGGATGTCGAGGTCGCGGGTGAGCAGGCCGCCGTTGGCGTGCGGGCTGGCGCTCATCCGCAGGTCACCGCCGGGGGCGAGGCCGGACACGAGGGCGACGGGTGCCCCGGCGTCGTCGAACAGCTCCTCCGGCCGGTACGAACGCAGCCAACGCTCCAGGATCGCCAGGTGCTCCGGGTTGTCCTTGACGCCGGAAAGCGGCACCTGGTGGGACCGCCACGTGCCGGTGACCTTGACGCCGTCGACCTCCTCGGGCCCGGTCCAGCCCTTCGGCGACCGGAGGATGATCATCGGCCAGCGGGGCCGGGCGCCGTCCCAGTCGGTGCTGCGGGCGGCGGTCTGGATGGCGTGGATCTTGCCCCACGCCTCGGCGAGGGTGGCGGCGAAGCGGTGGTGCATGCCGGGCAGGTCCGAGCCGCTGACCTCGAGGACCTCGTAGCCGTGGCCCTCCAGCAGCGAGCGCACCTCGGCGGGTTCCTTGCGGCCGAGCACCGTCGGGCCGGCGATCTTCGCGTCGTTGAGGTGCAGGATCGGCAGGACCGCGCCGTCGCGGGCCGGGTTGATGAACGAGACGCCCTTCCACGAGCCTTCGAGGGGGCCGGTCTCGGCCTCGCCGTCGCCGACGACCGCGACGGTCAGCAGGTCGGGGTTGTCCATGACGGAGCCGAACGCGTGGACGAGGACGTAGCCGAGCTCGCCGCCCTCGTGGATGGAGCCGGGCGTGGTCACGGAGACGTGGCTGGGGATGCCGCCGGGGCTGGAGAACTGCCGGAACAGCCGCAGCAGGCCTTCCTCGTCCTGCGACACCGCCGGGTAGACCTCGCTGTAGGTGCCCTCCAGGTAGCCGGCGGCGACGAGCGCGGGGCCGCCGTGGCCGGGGCCGGCGAGGTAGATCGCCTGCTGGCCGGTGAGCCGGATGAGCCGCGACACGTGCGCGTAGATCAGCGACAGGCCGGGGCTGGTGCCCCAGTGACCGAGCAGGCGGGGTTTGATGTCCTCGGGGGCGAGGGGGCGGCGCAGCAGCGGGTTGCCCTGCAGGTAGATCTGGCCGATGGTGAGGTAGTTGTTCGCTCGCCACCACGCGTCCAGCTGGGCGATCTCGTCGTCAGTGGGCCGGCCGAGGGCAGTGGTGCGGTCCGCGACAGTGGTCACCGGACGTCCTTTCTCCGATATGCGTGTTCAGGTTTGCGGTCGAAATGTCAACATTCCATCCCGGGCATATGAGGCCGAGGCTACGCGAGCTGCCGCGGCCGTGCATTCGGGACGCGTCAGAAGATCACGGTTGACCGGGCAGGCCGATGGTGTCGGTGCCGGAGCGGCGGACGGACGGCGGGACCGGCTCCAGGTCGTCGACGGGCACGCCGACCCGCATCGCTATCGCCGGGTGACCGACGCCGCCGAGCAGCCGCCGCAGCGCCACCCGGACCGCCGGCACCTCGACGACCTCGCTGATCGGCGAGGCGGCCAGCCCTCGGGCGGTGAGGGTGAGCCAGACGTCGGAGAGTGCCTCGCCGGCGGCGACCCAGTTCGAGGGTTCCTCCTCCTCGACGGTGAGGATGACGTACGCGGTGCCGCGGTCCGACCCGGTGCCCGGTTCGAGCGCCGCCGGGCGCGCCAGGTTGAAGTCCCGGGGCGCGACGGTACGGTGGGTGTCCGGGACGGTGCTGCGGGGCGAGACGCCGTCCCGGTCGTCCCGGTCGCGGGTCGTCCAGGCGAGCAGGTCCTCCCGGATCCGCGCGTCGCCGTGCTCCGCCTCCCCCGCGTGCGCGACCGCGGAGGCGAAGGCCGTCACCTGGTCGTCGCGCACCACGTGCAGGTGCGTGCCGTGCCGCTCGGCGGCGGCGCGCAGCTCGTCGAGCACGGCGTCGCCGGGGCGGGTGTCGCCGAACGGCCGGCGGTCCGTGCGGCGCTGGTAGATCGCCCGGTACAGGAAGGCGTCCGCGGTGCGCTGCCGCCCCTGACGGATCCGGGCGACCAGGTCCGGCCGGTCCGGGTCCGGCAGCCGGACGATGCCGGCGTCGTAGCCGGCGGCGAGCAGCGCCACGGTCGCATGGTGCAGCGCGGTGCCGCAGCTGAGCAGCAGGAGCCGGCCGTCGGGGTCGATGCCGTCCAGGCGGCGGGACCGGTCGGCCCACAGCTCGGCGTTGTTGCCGGCGAGCCGCCACCGCCACGGCTGGGTGTTCAGGATCGACGGAGCGCGCAGCGCCGCGATCGAGGCCTCGGCGACCTGGTCGATCTCGGCTCGCAGATGCGGTGTCATGGCGGCCTCCCGTTCAGTGGGCTCACATCGACTCTCGCCCACGCCCGGGTTCCGTGGCAGGGCCGGTGGTCCCGTCCCGGCGGGACCCCCGGCCCTCACGGCCGTCAGCCGGTCATTGCACGAGCCTGAGGCTGGTGATGGGGTAGCAAACCGCGATGAGTGCGGCGGAGCTCAACCCCGGCGACGCCGCGCAGGCGCCGGCGCTCGTCCGCGACCGGCAGCAGCAGGTCCTCGCGGTCCCGCCGCTGCCCGGCTGGTTCTGGGCGCGCGCCTGCGAGCGATCGTCGCCCGCGCCAACGCCTCGATCGTCGCCCGGCCCGGCCTGGACCGTCACCGGACCGGCCGCGCCGAGTTGACAGCCTGAGGCGGTGGCGCGCCAGCAGACCGGCCGGCGTCACCACCCGCGCTCAGGTCACCGCCCGGCGGCGCCGTAGTAGGCGGTCCGCATGATGGCGCGGAGGTCGTCCAGCATCGGCATGCGCGGGTTCGCCGGGGCGCACTGGTCCAGGTAGGCGTTCATCGCCTGCTGCGGCAGCGCGTCCAGGAACGTCTGCTCGTCGACGCCGACGGCCTGGAACGACGGCTCGATGCCGACCTCGGCGCGGAGGCGCTCCACGGCGGCGGCGTAGGACTCCACGCCCTCCTCGGGGGTGCCGGCCGGTAGCCCGAGCGCCTGGGCGATCTGCTGGAAGCGCTCCGGGGCCACGTACCGCTCGTACTTCGGCCAGGCGGTCAGCTTCGCCGGCACCGTGCCGTTGTGGCGGATGACGTGCGGCAGCAGGATCGCGTTGGTGCGCCCGTGAGCGATGTGGAACGTGGCGCCCAGGGTGTGGGCCAGGGCGTGCACAATGCCGAGGAACGCGTTGCCGAAGGCCATGCCGGCGATCGTCCCGGCGTTGTGCATCTTCTCCCGCGCGGTCGCGTCGGTGCGGCCCTGGTGCACGGCCGCCGGCAGGTACTGGAACACCAGCTTGATCGCGTGCAGGGCGAGGCCGTCGGTGTAGTCGTTGGCGTACACGGACACGAACGCCTCGGTGGCGTGCGTGAGGCAGTCGAAGCCGCTGTCGGCGGTGACGTTCGCCGGCAGGTCGGCCGTCAGCACCGGGTCGATGATCGCGACGCTCGGGGTGAGCGCGTAGTCGGCCAGGGGGTACTTCATGCCGGTCTTCGTGTCGGTGATGACGGCGAACGGGGTGATCTCCGCGCCGGTGCCGGACGTGGTCGGCACGCAGACGAGCCGGGCCAGCCGGCCCAGGGCCGGGAACGTGAACGCCCGCTTGCGGATGTCGAAGAACTTCTCCCGCATGTCGGTGAACTCGGTGCCGGGGTTCTCGTACAGCAGCCACATCACCTTCGCCGCGTCCATCGGCGAGCCGCCGCCGAGCGCGATGATCGTGTCGGGGCGGAACGAGCCCATCAGCTCGGCGCCCCGCTCGACGGTCGCCATCGTCGGCTCCGGCTCGACGTCGTCCAGGATCTGCACGGTGACCGGGTTGGCGCTGCCGCGCAGGACGCCGCGGATGCGGTCGACGTAGCCGAGCCTGGTCATCGTCGGGTCGGTGACGATCGTGACCCGGTGGACGTCGGGCATGTCCGCCAGGTACCGGATGGCGTTGGGCTCGAAGTAGATCTTCGGCGGGACCTTGAACCACTGCAGGTTGTTGGTGCGCCGGCCGATCCGCTTGATGTTGAGCAGGTTCACCGCCGAGACGTTGCCGGACACCGAGTTGCGGCCGTAGCTGCCGCAGCCGAGCGTCAGCGACGGCAGGAAGGCGTTGTAGACGTCGCCGATGCCGCCCTGCGACGACGGCGAGTTCCAGATGATCCTGACCGCCTTGACCCGCCGGCCGTAGGCCTCCGCGGTGGCGGCGCCGGCGGTGTGGATGACCGCGCTGTGCCCGAGCCCGTCGAGCTCGACCATCTGCTCGGCGAGGCGGAAACCCTCCTCCGTCGAGCCGGCGCGCAGCACGGCGAGGACCGGGCACAGCTTCTCCCGGGTCAGCGGCTCGTCGGGGCCGACACCGCCGACCGGCACGAGGATGACCGAGGTGTCCGCCGGCACGTCGAAGCCGGCCCCGGCCGCGATCCACGCCGCGGAGCGGCCCACCACGTCGGGGTTGAGCCTGGCCCCGGCGCAGTTGGAGCCGGCGGCGGCACCGAAGATGAACCGCTCCAGCAGCTCCTTCTCCTGCGGGGTCGCGATGTGCGCGTGCAGCCGCTCGAACTGGGCGAGGGCCTCACCGGCGATGGCGTCGTCGAGGATGACGGCCTGCTCGGAGGCGCAGATCATGCCGTTGTCGAAGGTCTTGGAGACCACGACGTCGTGCACGGCGCGCACCACGTCGGCGCTGCGTTCGATGTACGCGGGGACGTTGCCGGGCCCGACGCCGAGCGCTGGCTTGCCGGCCGAGTACGCCGCGCGGACCATGGCGCCGCCGCCGGTGGCGAGGACGACGGCCACGCCGGGGTGCCGCATGAGGGTCTGGGTCGCCTCGATGGACGGCGCCTCGATCCACTGGATGCAGTCGCGGGGCGCGCCGGCGGCGACGGCCGCGTCGCGGACCACCCTGGCGGCCTCGGCGCTGCACCGCTGGGCGGCGGGGTGGAACGCGAACACGACGGGGTTGCGGGTCTTCAGCGCGATCAGCGCCTTGAACACCGTCGTCGACGTGGGGTTGGTGACGGGCGTGACGGCGCAGACGACCCCGACCGGTTCGGCGATCTCGACGATACCGTTGATCTCGTCGCGGGCCACGATCCCGACGCTGCGCAGGCCGGCGAGGCTGTGCGCGATGTGCTCGGAGGCGAAGACGTTCTTGACCGCCTTGTCCTCGAAGACGCCGCGCCCGGTCTCCTCGATCGCGAGCTCGGCGAGGCGGCCGTGCTGGCTGAGCGCCGCGACGGAGGCCTTCTTGACGATGTGGTCGATCTGCTCCTGCCCCAGTGCCGCGTACGCGTCGAGCGCCCGCAGCGCCCTGGTCACCAGGCGGTCGACGGCCGGCGCTGTCCCTTCGACGGCCAGGACGGGCACGTCGAGCGGGGTGAGGGTCCCGGTCACCGTCATCACTTCCTTCCCGAGGGCGGCGCGGACCGCACGGCCCGCGCCTCCATCCTTCGGCGGTCAGGGCATCGATCCCAGTGCCCGACGTCCCGCCCGGGGATGACCAAGGTCCCGCCCACCGACGACGGCGACCGGGCACGACGCGTTGCGCACGAGCGTGCCGGTCCCCTCGCCGGCGCCCACGACGACGAGCGACGCGGCCCTCGCGGCGTCGAGCAGCCGGGCGGCGGGGTCGACGCCGTGCAGGGCGTCCAGCGCGACGGCGACGTCGGGGTGCGCGGTGCGCCGGTCGGCGATGGCCCGGCTGAGCAGCAGCCGGGTGGCGGCGTCGTCGCGCGGGTCGTCGGGTCCGCTGACGGCGCACACCCTGACGCCCGTGCCGCGGCGCTGCGCCGTCTCGAACGCGTGGTGGATCGCCGCCGCCGACGGCGCGGCCGGGTCGAGCCCCAGCAGGACCGGGCCGTGCCCGGTGTCGCCGGCGCTCACGACGACGACGGGGCACGAGGCGTACGCCAGCACGTGCGCGGTGACGGCGCCGACGTGGATCCGTCCGGCCCCGCCGCGCGCCGGGGGCCGTCCGTGCCCTCGCCGGCCGAGCACGACGACGTCGGCCGAGCGGGCCACCCGTACCAGCGCGGCGGCCGGCGCCCGTTGCACGACCGCCGCCTCGACGTGCACGCCGGGGTGGGCCGCCGCCAGCTCGTCGCGGACCGTGTCGAGCAGCCGCCACGCCTCCGTGTGGGCGTCGGCGGTGAGGTCGGGCGGCAGCAGGCCGGCGTACGCGACCCGGTCCAACTGGGAGTGCACGAGCCGAACGACACCCCGCCCGGCGGCGGCCTCGGCGGCGGCGTGGCGGGCCGCCGCCCAGCCGTCCGCGGAACCGTCGAAGCCGGCGACGACCCTGATCCGTGTCGGCATGGCGGTCAGGCGTCGATGTGGCCGAGCCGGGCCGTCGTGTCGTCGAAGCCCCATTCGAGCTCGTCGTCGGTGACGCCGACGACGCCGTCGACGCGGTGGATCAGGCGGACGGCGATCTGGGCGCTGCTGCGCCGGTCGATCTTCCCGGCGAGGGTCACATGGCCGTCCGCGACAGCGACGTCGACCTCGACCGGGTCGATCCACATGATGCCGCGCAGCACCGACTCGATGATGTCGGCGCGGATGGCGGCGTCCTCCCGCAGGTACCGCCGCAGCAGGTCCCGGCGGGAGACGATGCCGACCAGGTTTCCGGCGTCGTCGACGACGGGGAGCCGCTTGACGTCGCGGAGCTCCATGAGCCGGGCGGCGTCGGTGAGGGTCGCGGTCGCGGTGACGGTGACCGCGGGTGCCGTCATCAGCGCCTCGGCGTGCTCGCCGGAAGCCTTCTCCTTCGCCAGGCGCTGCCGGCGGCGTTCGAAGAGGCCGGCGTGCGCGCCGGCACCCCACTCCACCTTGTGCAGCAGGTCCGCCTCCGAGACGACGCCCAGCACCCGGCGGTCGCCGTCGACGACCGGCACGGCGCTGACCCCGAACTCGACGAGGAGGTCGACGATCTGCTTGTACCCGAGGTCGGGTGCGACGGTGACCACGCCGGTGCTCATCACATCACGTACCAGCAGCGCAGACATCGACCTGCTCCCTCCCGGACGACGGTGGTCTCCCCTCCACCCTCCGCCGGGTCCGGTCCCGGCGCATGGGCCGAAAGTCCCCCGGTCGCGGGCCCACGGCCCCGACCGGTGGACGCCGGTCGGCGGCGCTGGTGGACGTTCGGCGGTCGCCGTCAGGTAGCAGGAAAGGTCACTATCGGTGACGCAGGGTGTTCTGCCGCACACGGATCGAGAAACGCATGTCCAACGTCATACCTGAGGTCGCGGACGTCCACGTGGGTCGCCAGGCCATCTACGACCGGCAGGGCGACGTCGCGGCGTACGAGCTGCTGTTCCGCGACGGGCCCCGGGCCGGCGCCGCGACGGACGGCGGGTCGTTCGCGACGAGCCAGGTGATGGTCGCCGCGTTCACCACCGTCGGCGTCGAGGAGCTCGCCGGCGGGCGGCCCTGCTTCATCAACCTCACCGCCGACTTCCTGCTCGGCGAGCTGCCGGTGCCGTTCGCCCCCGGGCACGCCGTCCTGGAGGTGCTCGAGACCGTCGACGTCGACGACCGGCTCGTCGAGGGCGTCGCCGCGCTGGTCGGCCGCGGGTACGTCATCGCCCTCGACGACTTCGTCCCCGGGTCGGGGCACGAGAGGCTCTTCGCCCTCGCGTCCTACGTGAAGGTCGACTACCTGGGCACGACGGACGCGCAGCGCCGGGCGATCCTCGCCGCCCGGGCCGCGCACCCGCACCTGCGGTTCGTCGCCGAGCGGCTGGAGACCGCCGACGACGTGGCGGAGGCGAAGGCGCTCGGGTTCGAGCTGTTCCAGGGGTACGCGCTGAGCCGGCCGGCGGTCGTGTCGGCCCGGACGCTGAGCGCCTCCCGGCTGCGCTGCGTGCACCTGCTCGGCCTGCTGATGGCGCCCGACGTGGGGCTGGACCGGGTCGTGTCGATCGTGTCGGGCGACCCGGCGCTGAGCTACCGGATGCTGAAGGCGGTCAACGCCGCCGCGGCCGGCGCCGCGCACCGGGTGTCGTCGGTGCACGAGGCGGTCGTCATGCTCGGCACCGCGCAGATCCGCGACTGGGTGACGCTGATGCTCGTCGGCGACCTCACCGAGGCCGGCGAGGAGCAGACCGCCGACATCCTCGTCCACGCGCAACTGTGCCGGCTGATCGCGGAGAGCACCGGCGTCGCCGGCGACGAGGCGTTCACGGCGGGCCTGCTCGACGCCGTCGCGGGCCTGCTGGGCCTGCCGATCGAGGCCCTCGCCGGCTCGCTGCCCCTGGCCCCGGCGGTCCGCGACGGGCTGCTGCACGGCGCGGGCGCGCTCGGCGATGTGCTCGCCGCGGTCGGCGCCCACGAACGGGGCGCCCCGACCCGCGGCGGCGGCAACCTCCTCATCAAGCACCTGGCGGCGCTCGCGTGGGCGACGAGGACGACGCAGGCCGTCCGCTCCACCTGATCCGGGACCAAGGTCCCTGGTCAGGAGGGTGACAGCGGACGGATGCTCGGAAGCGTGTGCGAATACTGCGGCTGCCAGTCCCTGGCGGCGATCGACGAGCTGACCCGCGAGCACGACACGGTGGTGAACCTGATCGGCGAGGTCCGCGCGGCCCGCGCCGCCGCCGACACCGGCGGGATGGCGGACCTGGCCCGGCGGATCGCCGCGGTGCTCGGCCCGCACACCGAGGTCGAGGAGAAGGGGCTGTTCCCGCTGCTGGCGGGCGAGTTCCCGGACCAGGTCGCCGCCCTGGAGGCGGAGCACGACGCGATCGAGGCGGTGCTCGGGCAGGCCGCCGCCGGCACGCCCACCGACCCCGCGTGGCCCGACCGGTTCGTGCGGATCCTCGACGTGCTGCGCGACCACATCCTCAAGGAGCAGGACGGCGTGTTCCCGGCCGCGCTGATCAGCCTCAGCGGCGCCGACTGGGACGCCGTCGACGCGGTCCGCGCCCGCGTCGGCTCGCCTACGGCCTCCCCAGCAGGCGGTCCAGCACGGCGTTGAGGGCCGGCGACGGCGGGGCGCCCTCGAAGTCGAACGTCACCACCGGGCAGGCGTCGCGGGTGACCCGCACCTCGCGGGTCTCGCCGAGCACGTCGCGCAGCACGAGGACGTCGACCGTCCCCGGCGGCGCCGAGCAGTGCAGGTACGGGATCTCGCCGGCGGTCGCCTCCGCCGCCGCGTTCACCGCCGTGGCCGCGTCACCGGCGGCGCCCCGGTCGGTGACCTGGCGGGTGCGGTCCCACGCGTCCCCGTCGCCGCGCGCGTACCGGCAGGCGGTGACGACGGCGAGCGGCGCCGGCAGGTAGCGGCGGTCGGCGCCGTAGGTGACGGTCCAGAAGTCGGCGACGGGGTCCGGGCTGAACCTGCCGTCGGCGGGCCCGGTCGTGAGCCGCTGCGCGCAGCCCGCGGCGGGCACGTCACCCGGCCGCGCCGCCGCGAGTTCCTGCGCCACGAACCGGCGGTCGAACGCCTCGACCGCCCGGTCGCCCTGATACCGGGTGACCGTCCCGCGCCGCACGAACCCGCACGCGCTCGCGAACTCGACCGTCGCGCGGCTGCCGTCGCCGTACTCCAGGGTGAGGTACCCGCCGCCGAGGCCGACGGTGAAGCACGGGTCGATGTCGCTGGTCGGGAGGGTGTTCAGCGCGGTGACCAGGCCGCCGACGTCGCGGGTCAGCACGAGCCGCCGCGGCGGGCCGGGCCGCCGCACGTGCAGCTCCGGGACCTCGATGTACCGGCAGAACACGGCACGGACCGCGCCGGCCCGGGCGAGGTCGCCGGCCGCGCTGGACGGCAGGTCCCCGTTGCCCCCGCCGAACCGCGCCGGCGGCGCCGACGGGCAGTCACCGGCGCCGGGCCGGCCAGGAACCCCCGTGTCTGGCCCGGCCGGCACGCTGGGACCGGGCCTGGCGGTGGCGAAGGCGGCCGCCCCGCCGATCAGCACGGCGGCCACGGCCGCCGCGGCCAGCATCCCGGTGAGCCGCCGCCGGCGCCGCACCTTCCGGCCGACCGCCGCGAGCCGGTCCGGCGGCGTCGCGAGCTCCGGCACGAGACCGTCGAGGAGCCGGCCGATGGCCCGGCCGTCACCGTCAGGACGCGTCATGGTGCCCCATTCCCCCGTCGATTCCCTCGTCGATGAGCAGCGCCCGCACCGCGTCGTCCTCGCGCAGCGCCCGCAGCGCCCGGAAGGCCAGGGTCTTCACCGTGCCCTCGGTGCAGCCCAGCAGCTCCGCCGTCTCCGCGACGGTGCGGTCCTCCACGTAGCGCAGCACGACCACGGCCCGCTGCCGGCCGGTGAGCCGGGCGAGCGCGCGCCGCACCCCGTCCCGCCCGGCCGACTCGGCGGCGACGTCCTCGCCGCTGGCCCGCTCCGGCGGCGCCGCGCTCGGCAGCTCGCCCCGCCAGCGCCGCTGCCACCAGCTGGAGTAGGTGGTGTAGAGGACCCGCCGCACGTACGCCTCGGGGCTGCCGCCGACCGCGATCCTGTCCCAGTGCTGCCAGCTGCGCGCGAGCGCCGTCTGCAGGAGGTCCTCGGCCCGCCCGGCGTCGCCGGTCAGCAGCCACGCCGCCCGCAGCAGCACGTGCGACCGCGTCGCCACGAACTCGGCGAAGCCTTCCGGTGGTGCGGGTGTTCGCGTCATCCGGCCCTCCCGCCGAGTAAACCGGATGGCCGGCACCGGCGGTTGACAGCCGGGCGGGCTCAGTGCGGCTTGGCGACGGTGAGCAGGACGGCGGCGTCGTCGAGGGCCTCGAGGGTGTGCCGGGCGTCCGGGATGGCGAGCAGGTCGCCGGCGGCGGCCTCAACGGCGTCGGTGGCGGCGTCGGTGGCGGTGGCGGTGGCGAGCCGGACCCGGCCGTGCAGCACGTGCAGGGTGGCCTCGCCGGGGTTCTCGTGCTCGTCGAGCTTGCGGCCGGCGGCCAGGGCGATGAGCGTCTGGTGCAGTGTGCGCTCGTGACCGCCGTACAGGGTCTGGGCGCTGCGGCCGCTGGAGGCGGTGCGGGCGGTCGCCAGGTGCTGTTCGACGAGTGCGGGCAGCGATGACGAGGACATGTCGGGTTCCTTTCAGGTGGTGCGGCGGGCCAGGGTGCTCATCTTGACGGCGGTGTAGACGGCGGCGGCGAGGGCGACGTCCGACAGCAGCATCAGGCCGATGGCGTAGGAGCCTTCCACGCCGTACACCCAGCCCATGACGAGTGGCGGGACGAACCCGCCGAGGCCGCCGGCCGCGCCGACGACGCCGGTGACGGCGCCGACCTTGTCCGCGGGGGCGACCTTGCCGACGAGGGCGAAGACGGCGCCGCCGGCCGCGCCGAGCAGGGCCGCCATGCCGAGGAACGCGATGGTGGCCACCGGCATCAGGGCCGGCTGGAACGCCTGCACGACGGCGAAGAGCGCGGTGCCGGCGAAGCACCAGACGAGGACCGGCACGGGGTGGAAGCGGTCGGAGAGCCAGCCGCCGGTGGGCCGGGCGATCACGGCGAGGACGACGAACCCGGCGGTGCGCAGCGCGGCGTCGTCGGCGGTGAGCCCGTAGACAGTCTTCAGGTAGGCGGGCAGGTACACGCTGAAGGCGACGAACCCGCCGAAGCCGACCGCGTACAGGAAGCACAGCTGCCAGGTGACGCCGAGCCGGCTCACGGCCAGGACGCGGGAGACCGCCGAGCCGGCCGGTGGCTGCCGGCCCGGCGCGTCCCGCATCAGCAGGAAGGCGAGCACCGCGTAGACGGCGAGGACGGCGGCCACGATGAGGAACGGCGTGTCCGCACCGTACGCGTCGGCGAGCTTGACGGTGCTGAAGTTGGCGATGGCGGTGCCGCCGGTCCCGATGCCGAACACGCCGAGCGCGAAGCCTTTGCGGGCCGGCGGGTACCAGCCGGAGACGAGCGGGACGCCGACGGCGAAGGTGGTGCCGCCGAGGCCGAGGAAGAACCCGGTGACGATGAGCGCCGGGTAGGACGACACGACGGTCAGGGTCAGCACGGGCACGATGGTGGCGAGGCTGACGAGCGGGAACATGACGCGCGCGCCGTACCGGTCGGTGAGGGCGCCGACCGGGATGCGGCCGAGCGATCCGACGACGACGGGCACGGCGACGAGCAGCGACTGGGCGGCGAAACTCAGCCCGAGGCGCTCCTTGACGCCGGGCCCGAGCGGGCCGAGCAGCGCCCAGGCCCAGAAGTTCACGGTGAACCCGATCGTCGCCAGGATCAGGTTCCGCCCGGCGCCGGGCGGGGTCGCCGCCGGCGCCGGTGGTGCGGCCGCCTTCTTGGTGGCGGGTCTGCCGGTTCTCGCCATCTCATACCTCGGCGGTGGTCGGGCCGGCGTTACCGCCGGCGGGCGGAGGCGTCGTCGGTGGTGGGCAGCTTCGGCGGGCCCTCCCAGCCGGGACGGGCGGGCCGCAGCCCGGGCCTGGCGTCGCGGCTGCGGTACACCACGTAGGGGCGGGTGAGGTAGCCGACGGGGGCGCTGAACGCGTGCACGAGCCGGGTGAAGGGCCAGAACGCGAACAGCGCGAACGCCATGATGATGTGGACCTGGAACGACGTCGGCACGCCCGCCATGAGGTCCGGGTCGGGCTGGAAGACGAACAGCGACCGGAACCAGGGGGAGATCGTCTCGCGGTAGTCGTAGCCGTCGCCGGCGATGTTCGCCTTCACGGTGGCGAGCAGGCCGAGGACGATGACGGCGGCGAGCACCAGGTACATGCCCTTGTCGTTCTTCGTGGTGGCGGCGAAGACCGGCCCGGTGAGCCGGCGGCGGGCGATGAGGATCGCCATGCCGATCAGGGTGCAGAGGCCGGCGACGGTACCGATGAACACGGCCGACAGGTGGTAGGCGTGCTCGGTGATCCCGACCGCCTCCGTCCACGCCTTCGGCACCACCAGACCGCCGACGTGCCCGATGAGGACCATCAGGACGCCGAAGTGGAACAGCGGGCTGCCCCAGCGCAGGACGGCGGTCTCGTACAGCTGCGACGAGCGGGTCGTCCAGCCGAACTTGTCGTAGCGGTAGCGCCAGATCAGGCCGCCGACGAGGATCGCGACGGCGACGTACGGGTACACGACCCAGAGCAGGACGTTCATCGGCGGCCTCCGGTGGTGTCGACGAGTCCGAACGGTTCGAGGCCGACCTGCTCGACGGGCGGGCCGGTGCGGGCGAGCCGGACGGCGGCGGCGAGGTCACCGGGCTGGGCCGGTGGCAGCATCGCGCGGACCGCCTCGATCGCGTGCCTGTACACGGAGCCGTCGAGGGCCCCGCTCAGCAGGTCGAGGCCGATCCGGTTCTCCCGCAGCAGCCGCCAGCCGTGGTCGGCAGCGGGATCGGGCGCGGCGGCGAGGTCGAGGACGGCGGGCAGGTAGTCGGGCAGCTCCCCGTCGACCAGCTCCAGACCGGCGGCCTTGTACCCGGCGGCGAACAGGACCAGAGCCTCGCCGCGCCGGCGGGTGTCGCCACAGGTGTAGTACGTCAGGTGCAGGCAGCACCGGCGCCGGAAGTCGAACAGCTCCACATACTCGGCGGCGAGCCGGCCCGCGTCGCCGCCGCGGTGTTCGGCGACGAGCCGCAGCGGCGCGGCGACGCCCGGTGGGAGCCCGTCGAGGGCGGCGGTGATCGTCGGCACCGCGGCCAGCACCTCGTCATCGGGGTAGCGCAGCAGCAGGGACGCCGCACGGGCGGCGACGGGACGCCAGGCGGTGCGGGCGGTCACGGGTCACCGCCGTCGTTCTTCGGCGGGAACAGGCCCTCCGGGGTGCCCTTGCCGTCCCAGTTGAGCAGGTTCACCCGGGCCTCCTTGTCGGCCGGCGCGGCCACCGTGTCGGCGGTCTGCCGGTTGCGCAGCATGTGGAAGTTCTCGATCGAGATCGGCGCGGGCGTCCCGGACATCTCCCCGAAGGGGCCACCCTCGAGGCTGCACTCGGTGCCCAGCTGTTCGAGGCGGTGCGCGTCGTCGATCAGCTCGGGATGGGCGGCCGGGATGACATACCGCTCCTCGTACTTGGCGATGGCGAGCAGCCGGTACATGTCGTCCATCTGCTGCCCGGTCATGCCGACCCTGGCGGCGATGGACTCGTCGCGCGACTCGCCGAGGTTGATCCGCCGCTGATAGGAGCGCATCGCGGCCAGGCGGCGCAGCACGGCGGTGACCGGTGCGGGGTCGCCGGCGGTGAACAGCCCGGCGAGGTAGTCGACGGGGATGCGCAGCGCGTCGACGGCGCCGAACAGGTTCCCGACTTCCTCGCCGTCGTGGCCGGTCCCGGTGAGCGCGTCGACGACCGGCGACAGCGGCGGGATGTACCAGACCATCGGCATGGTGCGGTACTCCGGGTGCAGCGGCAGCGCCACCTCGTACTTCATGATGAGGTCCCAGATCGGGGAGCGTTGCGCCGCGGCGATCCAGTCCTCGGGGATGCCGGAGGCGCGGGCCGCGGCGGCGACCTGCGGGTCGTTCGGGTCCAGGAACACCGACCGTTGCGCGGCGTAGAGCTCGCGCTCGTCCTTGACGGCGGCGGCCTTGCCGACCCGGTCCGCGTCGTACAGCATCAGGCCGATGTAGCGCAGCCGCCCGACGCACGTCTCGGAGCAGATGGTCGGCTGGCCGATCTCGATCCGCGGGAAGCAGAACGTGCACTTCTCGGCCTTGCCGGTGCGGTGGTTGAAGTAGACCTTCTTGTACGGGCAGCCGGTGACGCACATCCGCCAGCCGCGGCACCGGTCCTGGTCGACGAGCACGATGCCGTCCTCGGCCCGCTTGTAGATCGCGCCGGACGGGCACGACGCGGCGCACGACGGGTTGAGGCAGTGCTCGCAGATGCGCGGCAGGAAGAACAGGAACGCCTTCTCGTACTCCTGGCGGACCTGGTCGGACAGCTGCGCGAGGATCGGGTCGCCGGCGGCGACCTCGTTGCCGCCGGCGAGGGAGTCGTCCCAGTTCGCCGACCAGGTGACCTTCGTGTCCCGGCCGGTGAGCAGCGACTTGGGGCGGGCGACGGGGGTGTCGTCGCCGGCGGGCGCGGTGAGCAGGTGCTCGTAGTCGTAGGTCCACGGCTCGTAGTAGTCCTGCATGGACGGCAGCTTGGGGTTGGCGAAGATGCTGAGCAGCTTCTTCACCCGGCCGCCGGCGCGGGGCTTGAGCCGCCCGGTCCTGGTGCGGGTCCACCCGCCTTCCCAGCGTTGCTGGTTCTCGTACGTGCGCGGGTACCCCTGCCCGGGGCGGGACTCGACGTTGTTGAACCAGACGTACTCGACGCCGGACCGGTTGGTCCACGCCTGCTTGCAGGTGACGGAGCAGGTGTGGCAGCCGATGCACTTGTCGAGGTTCATCACCATCGCCATCTGAGCCATGATGCGCATCAGTACTCGACCTCCTGGGACCGGCGGCGGATGACGGTGACCTCGTCGCGCTGGTTCCCGGTGGGGCCGAGGTAGTTGAACGCGAACGACAGCTGCGCGTAGCCGCCGATGATGTGGCTCGGTTTGATCAGCAGCCGGGTGAGCGAGTTGTGGATGCCGCCGCGGCGGCCGTTCGTCTCGGCCTTCGGCACGTCGATGACGCGTTCCTGGGCGTGGTACATGTACACGGTGCCCTCTGGCATCTTGTGGGTGACGACGGCACGGCAGACGACGACGCCGTTGCGGTTGACCGCTTCGATCCACTCGTTGTCGGTGACGCCGATCTTCGCGGCGTCGGCCTCCGACATCCACATCGTTGGCCCGCCGCGGGACAGCGTGAGCATGATGAGGTTGTCCTGGTATTCGGAGTGGATCGACCACTTCGAGTGTGGGGTCAGGTAGCGCACGGTCAGCTCCAGCTCCCCGGTGCGCCCGAGCCGCGGCTCGCCGAAGAGCTTGTGCATGTCCAGCGGCGGGCGGAAGACCGGCAGTTCCTCGCCGAGCTCCTGCATCCAGTCGTGGTCGAGGTAGAAGTGCTGCCGGCCGGTGAGCGTGTGCCAGGGTTTGCGGCGTTCGACGTTGATGGTGAAGGGCGAGTAGCGCCGCCCGCCGTGCTCGCTGCCGGACCATTCGGGGCTGGTGATCACCGGTACCGGCCGGGACTGCGCGTCGGCGAACCGGATCTGCTTGCCCTCGTGCTCGCGGGCGAGGTCCGCGAGGCGTTGCCCGGTGCGCCGCTCGAGGAACTCGAATCCTTCGGTGGCGACGCGGCCGTTGGTGGTGCCGGACAGGGCGAGGATCGCCTCGCACGCGCGGATGTCGGTGTCGAGGCGCGGGCGGCCGTCGGCGACGCCCCCGCGGACGGTGCCGTTGATCTTCTTCAGGAACTCGATCTCGGGTTTCACGTCGACGGTGACGGCCTTGGTGGTGGTGCCGAGCCGGTCCAGCAGCGGTCCGAGCGAGGCCATCTTGTCGGCGACCGCGCCGTAGTCGCGTTCGACGACGATGAACTTCGGCATCGTGCGGCCCGGCACGGCGGCGGTCTCGCCGGCCTTCCAGTCCCGCACGATCCCGCCGGGGGTGGCGAGCGCGTCGGGCGTGTCGTGCTGCAGGGGTGCGGCGACGATGTCCTTGCGGACGCCGAGGTGCGGGCCGGCGAGGTCGGAGAACGCCTTGGCGATGCCGTGGAACGCGGTGAAGTCCGTCCTGGTCTGCCACGGCGGGTTGATCGCCGGCGTGAACGCGTGGATGAACGGGTGCATGTCGGTGGTGTTGAGGTCGTGCTTCTCGTACCAGGTGGCGGCGGGTAGCACGACGTCGGAGAACAGGGTGGTCGACGTCATCCGGAAGTCCAGCGACAGCAGCAGGTCGAGCTTGCCCTCGGGCGCCTCGTCGTGCCAGACGACGTCCCGCGGCCGCTTGTCCGGTGGCGCCTCGGCGGCGCGCAGCGACGCGTCGGTGCCGAGCAGGTGCCGCAGGAAGTACTCGTTGCCCTTCGCCGACGAGCCGAGGAGGTTGGCCCGCCAGACGGTGAGGACGCGGGGCCAGTTCTGCGGCGCGTCGGGGTCGGCACCGGCGAACCCGAGCCGGCCGTCGACGAGCTCCTGGGCGACGTGCGCGGCCGGGTTCTCCGGGTTCGCGGCGAGGGCCTCGTCGGCCACGTCCAGCGGGTTGCGGTCGAAGTTCGGCATCGACGGCATCCAGCCGAGCCGGGCCGACTGCGCGAGGAGGTCGGCGGTGTGCCGGCCGGCGAACGCGCCCTTCGCGAGGGGTGAGGTGAGCACGTCGGCGGTGTACTGGTCGTAGCGCCACTGGTCGGTGTGCAGGTACCAGAACGCGGTGCCGATCATCTGCCGCGGCGGCCGGGACCAGTCCAGGCCGAACGCCAGGTGCGCCCAGCCGGTGACGGGCCGGCACTTCTCCTGCCCGACGTAGTGCGCCCAGCCTCCGCCGTTCACACCCTGGCAGCCGGTGAGCGTCGTCAGCGTCAGCATCGCCCGGTACGTGGCGTCGGAGTGGAACCAGTGGTTGGTGCCGGCGCCCATGAGGATCATCGACCGGCCGCCGGAGCGTTCGGCGTTGTCGGCGAACTCCCGCGCGATCCTCGCGACCTGCGCTGCCGGCACGCCGGTGATCGGCTCCTGCCACGCCGGGGTGTACGGCTCGGCCGGGTCGTCGTAGCCGGCGGGCCACTGCCCGGGCAGTCCGGGGCGGGCCACGCCGTACTGGGCGAGCATCAGGTCGTACACGGTGGTGACGAGCCGGCCGCCGACGGTGGCGGTCGGCACGCCGCGGCGCAGCAGCTCGGGCGTGTCGTTGTCGAAGCGGGGCAGCACGACCTCGACGGCGTCGCCGCCCTCGCAGCTCAGCCTGGGCGTGATCGCGCCGAGGTCGAGGTTCCACCGGCCGACGCCGGCCTCGCTGAACCGGTGGCCGAGCGAACCGTTCGGCACGGCCGGCGCGCCGGTCGTGGTGTCCCACAGCGCCGGGCGGAACGCGGCCTCGGGGTCGGTCTCCCCGAGGTCGGCGGCGGTGATGAACTTCCCGGGCCGGTAGCCCTGCTCGCACGGCTCCAGGGCGACCAGGTACGGCAGGTCGGTGTACCGGCTGACGTAGTCGGCGAACCGGGGGACGGTCCGTTCGACGAAGCACTCCTTGAGCACGACGTGCCCCATCGCCATGGCGAGGGCGCCGTCGGTGCCGGGCTGGGCGGGCATCCACTCGTCGGCGAACTTCACGTTGTCCGCGTAGTCCGGGGACACGACGACGACTTTCTGCCCGCGGTAGCGGGCCTCGGCCATCCAGTGCGCGTCGGGGGTGCGGGTGACCGGGACGTTGGAGCCCCACATCATCAGGTAGGACGCGTCCCACCAGTCGCCGGACTCGGGCACGTCGGTCTGGTCGCCGAACATCTGCGGCGACGCGACGGGCAGGTCGGCGTACCAGTCGTAGAACGACAGCATCGTGCCGCCGATCAGCGACAGGAACCGCGCCCCGACCGCGTGCGACACCATCGACATCGCGGGGATCGGCGAGAACCCGGCGACGCGGTCCGGCCCGTACTGCTTGATGGCGTGCACGTGCGCGGCGGCGACGAGCTCCTGCGCCTCGTCCCACGAGACCCGCACGAGCCCGCCCTTGCCGCGTGCCCGCTGGTAGGCGCGGCGGCGCTGCGGGTCGGCCTGGATGTCGGCCCACGCCGCGACCGGGTCGCCGAGGCGGGCCTTCGCCTCCCGGTACATCTCGACCAGGATCCCGCGCGCATACGGGTAGCGGACCCGGGTCGGCGAGTACGTGTACCAGGAGAACGCGGCGCCGCGCGGGCAGCCGCGGGGCTCGTACTCCGGCCGGTCCGCGCCGACGCTCGGGTAGTCGGTCTGCTGCTGCTCCCAGGTGATGATGCCGTCCTTGACGTACACCTTCCACGAGCACGAGCCGGTGCAGTTGACGCCGTGCGTGGAGCGGACGACCTTGTCGTAGGACCACCGATCCCGGTAGAAGCCGTCCGCCTCCCGCCCGCCGATCTGGTGCAGCGTCCGCCCGTCGGTGGAGACCTCCGCCCGGCGCACCAGCCCGCCGACGCCCAGCAGCGCCCTGCCCGCTTTTTCGGTCGCGCTCGTCATCGCCACGTTCCTCCGTATATGAACTTGAGAATCAGATTCGTCCTATTCATGCCGTGAGGCAAGCCGAACGCGAGATCCCGTGCCATCTGACCGCACCGCAATCCCGGGCAACCGTGCCGAAGGTCCCGAGTTGATCGGGACCATCAGACCGAAGCGGGCGCGCGGGACCTCCACCCCGGCGGACGGCACGCCGCCCCTGCTACCCGGCCGGGTCCGTGCCACACCCGGCGAACGGTCACCGGCCAGGCGTGGCAGGGGCCTGCGCCGGCCGTGGCGCCGCGGGGGCAGCGGCGGCCTCGAACAGCGGCGTGCTCAGGTACCGCTCGCCGGTGTCGGGCAGGATGACCACGACGGTGCCGCCGGCGAGCTCCGGGCGCCGGGCCACCGCGTGCGCCGCGTGCAGCGCGGCGCCGCCGGACCGGTGATCGCAGCCGGGTGCCCGCGGGCACGTCGCTGACGACCAGGCAGTGGGCGCCGACGCCGAGCACGACCCGGGGTAGAGCAGCGCCACGAACGTTCGCCGAGTCCTGACCACGATCGGCGCGTGGAAACTCTGTCTATGTGATTCCCGGTTTACTTGTGTAGTGTCTGAACAGCTATTCAAAGGTCTCACTACCGTGACTATCCGATCGCGGACTGTCCTACGGCCGGCCGCATGATCACCGACGCCGCACCCCGCGCGGCGCCCGGAAGGCAGGAGGCGACATGAGCATCTACGACACCATCGGCGGAGCGGCAGCGGTCCAGGCCGCCGTCGAGCAGTTCTACGCCCGCGTCCTCACGGATCCCCGCCTCGAAAGCTTCTTCACCGGCGTCGACGTCCAGCGGCTCAAGACGCACCAGCGGGCGTTCATCACCGCGGCGCTCGGCGGCCCGCAGATCTTCGCCGGCCGCGACATGGCCGCCGCGCACGCCGGGCTGGGAATCACCGACGCCGACTTCGACGCGGTCGTGGCCCACCTGGCCGGCACGCTGACCGACCTCGGCGTGGCCGACGATCAGGTGGCCCAGATCGGCGCGACGCTGACCCCGCTGCGTGGACAGATCGTCACGACGACGGACTCAGTCGTCGCTCCGTAGCCGCATCGGGCACGGTGGCGACGACGAAGTCCGAGCGGGTCTTCAGCGCACTCGCGAGCGCCACCTGATCGCGTGCCGGGACCATTAGGCGGGGACCGGTGTGCGGTGCAGCCGGATCTGCCAGGTGTCGGGGCCGGACTGCAGCCATTCGGCGGCGAACCGCCCGGCGTAGCGCCGGTCGATCTCGGCCAGGAGCGGTCGCGGGGCGTGCGGGGCGACGAGGACGAGGGCGCAGTCCTCGGGCAGCGCGTCCAGCGCGTCGAGGACCCGGCCGTGGCGCTCGCCGTGCGGCAGGGCACGGACGTCGAGGCGCGGGTCGATGGACAGCAGCGGCGCGTCACCGGCGCCGCCGGCGGCATCCCCGCCGCAGCCGCAGCTTCCTCCGCACCCCTGCGTCGCTTCGTCGTGTGACATGGAACCCTCCACTGGTTTTGAGGTCGTTTGACGTTATAACGTTAAGCACCATGGAAACCCCTTCGGTAGGGCCTTCCGGCGAGACGATCGACACGCCGCAGCACCGGGCGCTCGGCTCGGCCAGCCGGGTGTCGATCCTGCAGCTGGTCCGCGCCGCCGGCGGCGGCCTCACCGCTGCGGACGTCGTCGCCGAGACCGGCCTGCACCTGTCCACGGTCCGGGCCCACCTCGACCGGCTCGCCGAGACCGGGCTGCTGGTCAAGGCCCGCGCCAGCGGCGGGCAGCCGGGCCGGCCGGCCTGGCGCTACCGGGCGGCCACCGCGGACCCCGCGCCCGCCCCGGCCGCCTACCGGGTCCTCGCCGCCGCGTTGCTGGACCACCTGTCCAAGGCCGGCGGCGACACGCGGGAGGCCGCGGCCCAGGCGGGCGAGGGCTGGGGGCGGCAGCTGGCCGCGGCCGCCCGCGAGCACGCCGACCCGGTCGACACGGTCGTGGAGGTGTTCGACGGCCTCGGGTTCGGGCCGCGGCGGGTGCCCGCCGAGCCGGGCACGATCCACCTGCACACCTGCCCGTTCCTGGAGCTCGTCGGGCAGAACCCCGACGCGATGTGCGGCCTGCACCTCGGGGTCGTCCGCGGCATCCTGGAGCAGCGGGGCGGGGCCGGCGGCGGCACGGTGCTGGAGCCGTTCGGCGCGCCCGCCGCCTGCGTCGTGCGCGTGCCGTCGTGAACCCGCGGGTGCCGCTGCTCGCCGCCGGCGGCGGTGCGCTGCTGGCCGGCCTGTACGGCGGGCTGCTCCTGCTCGGCACCCCCGTCCCGGCGCCGGCGCTGCCCCTCGAGGCGGTGCACGGGCCGCTGATGGTCCTCGGCTTCGCCGGCACGCTCATCGCCCTGGAACGGGCGGTCGCGCTGGGCGCGCGATGGGCGCTGCTGGCGCCGGCCTGCTCCGGGCTCGGCGGCCTGACGCTGCTCGTGACCGGTCCGGGCCTGGCCGGCAAGGTCCTACTGATGGCCGCCTCGGTGGTCCTGCTCGGCGTGTACCGCGCGCTGTGGCGCCGCCAGCCGGAGGCCGCGCTGCTCGCCCAGGCGGCGGGGGCGTTCGCCTGGTACGCGGCGACCCTGCTGTGGCTGGCCGGCTTCATCGTCGCCGAGATCGTGCCGTGGCTGACCGTGTTCGTCGTCGCGACCATCGCCGGCGAACGCCTGGAGCTGGCCCGCGTCGCCCTCTTCGAGCGGCACGCCGAGCGCTGGTTCCTCGCCGCCCTGGCCGCTCTGACCGCCGGTGCCGCCGCCGTCACGGTCCGGCCCGCCGGCGGCACGCAGCTGTTCGGCGCGGCGCTGCTGGGCGTCGTGGCGTGGCTGCTCGTGCACGACGTGGCCCGCCGCACCGTCCGCGCCAGTGGTCTGCCCCGGTTCATCGCCGTGGGGCTGCTCGCCGGCTACGCCTGGCTGGGCGTCGCCGGGGTGCTGTGGGCCGGCGCGGGCGCCACCGGCGGCGGAGCCCGCTACGACGCCACCGTGCACGCCGTGTTCCTCGGCTTCGTCATGTCGATGATCTTCGTGCACGCCCCGGTGATCCTGCCGGCCGTCCTGCGCGTGCCGCTGCCGTTCCACCCGCTGCTGTACGCGCCCCTGGCCCTGCTGCACGCCTCGCTGCTGGTCCGCGTCGTCCTCGGCGACGCCTTCGGCGCGGCGGTGGTGTGGCGCTGGTCCGGCGTCGCCAACGTCGCGGCGGTGCTCGGCTTCGCCGCGTGCGCGGCCCTCTCCCGCCGCGCCCACCGCCGGCCGCCGGTCGCACGAGCGGCGCTGTCGTGACCGCCGTCGCGGTGGGCGCGGACGCCGCACCGACCGGGCGGGCGGCGTGGCACCGCCGGGTGGCGGCGCTGCCCCTCGCGTACCTGGCCGGGATCGCCGCGGTCGGGGTCGGGCACCCGTTCCTGCCCGGCTGGCGCTGGCTGGTCATCCACCTGCTGCTGCTCGGCGCGGTCACCAACGCCGTCGTGGTGTGGAGCGCCCACTTCACCGCCGCGGTCCTGCGCATCCCCGCCCCGCCGCGCCGCCGTGCCGAGGCGGTCCGGCTGGCCGTGCTCAACGCGGGCGTCGTCGCGGTGCTCGCCGGTGGCGTCGCGGACCTGCCGTGGGTCGGCGTCGCCGGGGCCGGGGCTGTCTTCGCCGCGGTCGCCGCGCACCTCGCCTGGCTCGCGCGGCAGGTGCGGACCGCGCTGCCGGCCCGGTTCGCCGTCACCGCCCACTACTACCTCGCCGCGTCCGTCGCCCTGCTCACCGGCGTCCCCGCCGGCGCCTGGATGCTGGTGGTCGACGACGGCGCGCGGCCGCGGCTGCTGCTGTTCCACGCGCACGTGAACCTGCTCGGCTGGGTCACGCTGACCGTCCTGGGCACGCTGCTCACGCTGTGGCCGACGGTGCTGCGCACCCGCATGGCCGACGGCGCCGCCCGGGCCGCCCGCACCGCGCTGCCCACGGCGGTGACCGGCCTGGCGCTGCTCGCGGTGGGGGTGCTCGCCTGGTGGCCGGTCCTCGCCGCCGGCGGGCTCGCCGTCTTCGCCGCCGCCGTCCTGATCACCGCCGCGCCCGCGGTACACACCGCCGGGCAGCGCCCACCCGCGTCGTTCGCCACCTGGTCGATCGCCGCCGCGGGCGGGTGGCTGCTCGTCGCGCTCGGCGTCGACGCGTGGACCCTGCTGTCGTCCGCCACCCCGGCCGCCGCGGCAGCCCGCTTCGGCGCCGTCCTCGCCCCGCTGCTCGCCGGCTTCGCCGCGCAGGTCCTCATCGGCGCGCTGACCTACCTGCTCCCGGTCGTCCTCGGTGGCGGCCCGGCGCTCGTACGGCAGCGGTCGGCGCGACTCGAACGGCACTGGCCGCAGCGGGTCGCCATGGGCAACGCGGCGCTCGCCGTGTTCCTGCTGCCGGTCGGCGCGTACGTCCACATCACCACGTCACTGCTGGTCCTCGCCGCACTGCTGCAGTTCCTCGGACCGGCGGCGCGCGTCCTGCTCACCGCCCGGAGGTAACGATGCCCGCAGAGCACGCCCGCCCGCTCGGTGGCGTCGCCGCCGGCCTGGCGCTGGTCGTCCTCGCCACCCTCGTCGGCGTCGCGGCGCAGCGGGTCGCGGGTGTCGGCACCGGCGCCGACACCAGGTCCGCGGCGACAACCAGCGAGGTGACGCCGACCGGGCACACCACCACCGTCACCGTGACCGCCGAGGACATGCGCTTCCACCCCGACCACATCGCGGTCCCCGCCGGCGACCGGCTCGTCGTCGAGCTCGCCAACCGCGACCGCCGCCGCCACGACCTCGTCCTGGACACCGGCGCGAAGACCGGCACCGTCGCCGCCGGCGGCACCGCCCGCCTCGACGCCGGCGTCATCGGGGGCACCGTCGAGGGCTGGTGCTCGCTCCCGGGCCACCGGCAGGCGGGCATGACCCTCACGATCACCGTCGACGGCACCCACGACCACCCGGCCGCCCCCGCGGAGTTCACGGCACGGGATGCCACGGCGCCGCCCGTACCCCCGGAGCGCGTCCACAAAGTCGAGCTGCGGGTGCGGGAGGACGCACGGCGGCACCTGTGGACGTTCAACGGCACCGCTCCGGGACCGACGCTGCGCGGCCGGGTCGGCGACACGTTCGAGATCACGCTCATCAACGACGGCACCATCGACCACGGCGTCGACTTCCACGCCGGCGCGCTCGCCCCGGACGAGCCGATGCGCCCGATCGAGCCTGGCGAACGGCTCACCTACACGTTCACCGCGACCCGTGCCGGCATCTGGATGTACCACTGCTCGACGATGCCGATGCTGCTGCACATCGGCAACGGCATGTACGGCGCCGTCATCATCGACCCGCCGGACCTGGCACCGGTCGACCACGAGTTCGTCCTCGTGCAGTCCGAGCTGTACCTCGGCGGCGACCTGGCGACGATGCAGGCGGACCAGCCGGACGCGGTCGTGTTCAACGGCCACGCCGACCAGTACACCCACCGGCCGCTGCAAACCCGTGCGGGCCAACGGATCCGTGTCTGGGTCCTCGACGCCGGCCCGAGCCGCGGCAGCGCGTTCCACATCGTCGGCGCCCAGTTCGACACCGTCTACCGTGAAGGGCAGTGGCTGCTGCGCCCCGGCGACCCCGGCGGCGCGCAGGTCCTGGACCTGTCCCCCGCGGCCGGCGGTTTCGTCGAGACCACCCTCGCCGCGGCCGGCCACTACCCCTTCGTCACGCACGCCATGGTCGACGCCGAACGCGGCGCCCGCGGCATCATCGAGGTCTCGTGAGCAGGAACCGGTTCGTGCCGCCGCAGCACGGCGCCTGGGCGATGCTCCTGCTGCCGTGGCTCGCCGGGGTCCTCACCGCCGGCTTCCGCTGGCCGCACCTGCCGCTGCTGGTGGCGTGGCTGGCCGCCTACCTGTTCAGCTACTACTTCCTGCAGGCGGTCAAGACCCGCCGCCTCGCCCGGGTCCGCGCGCAGCTGCTCCTCTACGGCCCGGTCGCGGCCGTGTCGGGTGCGCTCGTGCTGCTCGTGCGGCCGCAGCTGCTCTGGTACGGGCCGGCCTTCGCCGCACTGTTCGCGGTCAACGTCGCCTACGCCCGGCGCCGCGACGAACGCGCGCTCGTCAACGATCTCGCGTCGGTCGTGCAGAGCTGCCTGATGGTCTTCGTCTGCGCCACCGTCGCCGGCCGTCCGCTGGCGGAGGCCGTGCCGGTGTTCGCGGCCGTGACCGCCTACTTCACCGGCACGGTGCTCTACGTCAAAACCATGATCCGTGAACGCGGCAGCGCCGGCTACTACCGCGCGTCGGTGCTGTTCCACCTCGCCGCGCTCGGGGCGGCCTGGTGGGTCGGCGTGCCGGTGCTGGTCGTGTTCGCCCTCCTGCTGGCCCGCGCGGCCCTGCTGCCCAGGCGCCGCCTGACCCCGAAGCAGGTCGGCCTGATCGAGATCGCCGCCACCGTCCTGCTGCTGGTCCTGCTGCTGGTCATGGTGCCGGTCGCGGGGTGAACCGCTCGCGGGTCAGGCTCCCGCGCCGGCCGGCACCTCGTCGTGGAGCTCGTAGCCGGTGACGAGGTCGCAGTCGATGGTGATGACGCAGTTCATCTCCTCGTCCACCCAGGGGTGCAGGAGCCGCTCGTAGCGGGCCTGGCGGGCCGGGTCGAGGACGAGCCTGGCGGTGCCGGTGACGACCACCGTCCAGCCGGTGTGGGTGTCCGCGTCGAGGACGTCCGCCTCGTACGCCACGACGACCCCACCGCCCTGGGTGGCCGCTGAGGCCAGGGCACCGCCCAGGTTGCTGCGGATCACGACGGCGTCGCCGTCGACGAGGTGGTTGACCGGTCGGATCGCCGGGAGCGCGCGCATGCTGAAGACCACCCGGCCGACCGGCACCGACGCCAGCAGCTCCAGGCAGCGGTCACGGCCCAGGGCCCGCATCGACACCATCCCTGAACTGTTCCCCTGTCATCACGCCCCGGACAGGGCCATTGGGCCCGTACCCGGCGGGACCTTCTCCCCTGTGCGGCACCGTCCGCCGGCCCTGCTGTACACCCCTGGCCGCCGCCTAACGTGATCCACGGAGCTATTGAAGGAGCGCGGCATGCGAACAGTGACCGAACCGGAGCTCGCACGGATCCTTGGCGCGCTGCCGGGCATCCCGCGGATCGTCGCCAGCGGCAACTACGCCGCCCCGCGCCGGCTGCTGTCCGTCGCCGACGCGGCCGTCGCGGAGTTCCGGCTGTTCATGCTCAACGCCCAGCACGGCCTGCCGGACCGCGACGGCGTCGTCTACGAGTCCGCGTTCGTCGGGCCGGGGATGCGCGCCCACCCGCGGCTGCACTACTTCCCGTGCCGGCTGTCGCTGGTGCCGCACCTGTTCCGGCAGCGGCTCGCGCCCGACGTGGTGCTGCTGCACACCTCCCGGCCGGTCGGCGGTGCGGTCAGCCTCGGCGTCGAGGTCAACGTCCTGCCGGCCGCGATCGAGTCCGCCCGCGCCCGCGGCGGCATCGTCGTCGCGCAGGCGAACCCCGCGATGCCCTTCACCCACGGCGACGCGCTCGTGCCCCTCGACGCGGTGGACTACCTCCTCGAGGTCGACGAGCCGCTCGCCACGCACGCGGTCGTGGCACCCGACGCGGTGTCGGCGGCCATCGGGGAGCGGGTGGCCGCGCTCGTGCCGGCGGACGCGACGCTGCAGCTCGGCATCGGCGCCATCCCGGACGCGACGCTCGACGCCCTGCTCGACCGGCGCGGGCTGCGGATCTGGTCGGAGATGTTCAGCGACGGCGCCCTCGCCCTGGAGAAGGCGGGCTGCCTCGACCGGGACACGCCGATCACCGCCTCCTTCTGCTTCGGTTCGGCCGAGTTGTACGACTGGGTCGACGCCAACCCACGTATCCGCATGCTGCGCACCGAGAAGACCAACAACCCGGGCACGATCGCCGCGCACCCCAACCTCATGAGCGTCAACAGCGCGCTGCAGGTCGACCTGTTCGCGCAGGCCAACGCCACCCGGGTCGGCAACCGTACGCACTCCGGCTTCGGCGGCCAGACCGACTTCATCGTCGGCGCCATGCACTCCCCCGGCGGCCACGCCGTCATCGCGCTGCGCTCCTGGCACCCGAAGGCCGACGTGTCCTCGGTCGTGCCGCTGGTGTCCGGCCCGGTCACCTCGTTCCAGCACAGCTACATCGTCACCGAGCAGGGCACCGCCACGATCTGGGGCCGCGACTCGGTGGAGCAGGCCCAGGAGATCGTCGACCACGCCGCACACCCGTCGATCCGCGACGAGCTCCGCGCCGCCGGCCGGACGTTCGGGCTGCCGCTTCGCTGACGACCGGGACCAACGGCCCGCATCCGCCGACCCACATGCCTCTGCCGTGTCCGCGCGGACCGGTCGACGCTGGTCTCATGGACACCACATTCACGGGCACCACAAGCATCGTCGTCGGGCACGACGGGTCGCAGGCAGCACAGCAGGCGGTGGACTGGGCCGCCGACGAGGCGGAGCGCACCGGCGCGCCGCTGCGGATCGTCCACGCCTACCAGCTCAGTTGGCCGGCGGGTGTCTCCTATCGTCCGACCGCCCATGAGGCGGACGAGGCCCGGGGCCGCGCCGAGGAGCTCGCGGCCGGTGCCGCCGCGGCGGTCCGTGCCCGCGGCACCGGCGTCGACGCCGTCGCCACGGTGGTGCACGCCGCGCCGGCCGCGACGCTGCTCGACTTCGCCCACGCTGGCGCGCGCCTGCTCGTCGTCGGCAACCGCGGCGCCGGCGGGATGGCGAGCCTGCTCCAGGGCTCCGTCAGCCAGCAGGTCGCCACGCACGCCCGGGTCCCCGTCGCCGTCGTCCGCGGCCGCACGGCGACGCCCGGCGGTCCGGTCGTCGTCGGGGTCGACGGCTCCCCCTCCACCGACGCCGCGCTCACGCTCGCGTTCGAGGCTGCCGCCGCGCGCGGCACCCACGTCGTCGCCATCAGGGCGTACGTCCCGCCGTCCCCCTCGGTGCTGCCGCCGAGCGCCTTCGAGGCCGAGGAGCGCGCGCACCTGCGGGAGTCGCTGGCCGGCTGGCAGGACAAGTACCCGTCCGTGCGCCTCGAGCCACTGCTGGCCACCGGCCGGGCGGCGAAGGTCCTCGTCGGCGTCTCGCACACCGCACAGCTCGTCGTGGTCGGCAGCCGCGGTCACGGCGGCTTCGCGGGCCTCTTGCTGGGTTCCGTCGGCCAGCAACTCATGCACCACGCTGAGTGCCCGGTCCTCATCGCCCACCGGCCGGCCTGAGCCGACGTACACCTGATGGAAGGATTGAGTCCGGTGGTGGCAGTCATGCTCGTGGCCACGTTCATCGCCGCCGTCTACATCGCGCTGATCGCCCTGCACGTCCAGGCCATCCACGGCGACCCACCGGGCGCCGACCGGCACCGGCCGCGTCTCGCGACCTGGCTCGCCACCCGCGAGGAGCGGCGCCGCGGCCGCGCCGAGCGCGACGCGGCCCAGCGCCTGATGTCCGGCTCGCTGGACCAGGCTTCGTACCGGGCGGCCATGGCCGCCATGGCCGCCCAGGACGCGGCCGAGCACCCCGTCGAGATTCCGAACACCTGACGCGACAGCGCCAGAACGCCAGGTCACTCTCCGTAGATGCCGGCCGCCACGGCAAACGATCGCACCTTGCGCACATCTGGCCGATGAGCGTGCACTCGGCGTTGGGCTGCCTCGCCCACCGAGGAGACCGTCGATCGCAGGGTGGTCTACCGCCGGATCATCTCCAGCCGGTCGACCAGCGCGGCGGTCGGAGGAAGCGAGTCGTTTGATCGCCGCACCCGGTCAGCGCCAGCCGCCAATGATGGGTCGGCCAGTGCCTGCGAGAAGGCGCGTCGCAGCGTCAGCGCGTCCATGGCATCCGGCATGACTACGGTCGCGGCGCCTGCTCCGGCCAGCCGTTCGGCGTTGCGGAACTGGTCACCGGATTGGGGCAGGCAGACGGCAGGAACGCCGGCCAGCAGCGTCGCCCAGCTTGTTCCGGCGCCTCCATGGTGAACGACGAGCGCGCACCTCGTGATCTCGGCCGGCAGATCCACCCATTCCCGGACGGTGACACTCGACGGCCAGCCGTCGAGTGAACGACGATCTTCGTTGCCGAGCACAACGACCGGCTCCGCATCAAGTTCGGTGGCTGCGCCGACGGCCTGCTGAAGACGCTCGGCCGCGCCAGGTTTGGGAAAGGTGCCGAGGGTTACCAAGACGCGGGGTTTCAGCCCTGGAGGAGCGAGCAGTTCTGTCGGCGGAGACCATGCCACATACCGATATCGCTCGATTGCCTGGTCGATGTCGGATGCCTGGAGGGCGGCCGAGCCGAGGTCCACTCGCAGGGATGGTTCCTGGTACGTCGTACCGGTGGTCTGATAGAGATCGGCGAGACCGTGCGCGGCAGTCACGTCTGCGCCGACCGGTAACGTGAAGCCCCAGCCGTGCTCGACGAAGGGCACACCTAAGATGGCCGCCACCACTCGGCCGGCGTGCTCGACGGGCTCGCATATGACGAGGTCTGGCCGGAATCTCCGGGCATCCTCCAGCAATTGACCAGCCCAGCCGCGGGCAACATTCGGCCACGCCAGATGCACCGAGAATGCCAGCCGCTCAACGATCCGGTCCCTTGGCGGCGGACCGATCGGTAAGGGTGCAGTCTCGACCGGCACATACCGGCAGGTCCGCAGTCCACCGAGGCTCAGCCTGTTGAGCGTCCCGCCCGGGCAGGCCACGAGCATGTCATGCCGGCGACTGATCAATTCCTGCACGGTTGGTACGAGAGGCAGGACGTGCCCATAAGCATCGTTGACCGTCACGAGCACTCGCATCGAACGACCCTAACGTCGGCCTGACCGTTTGCGTCGCTGACCGGCGAGTCCGGGACAATCAGTAATAGCAGGCACGTGCACTGACATGAGCAGCCACCAGGCGCGCGGCATCCGGATCTGCGGCCGACAGCGCGCAATGCCGTCGAGAACCCGCCTGCTTGGTTGGCGAGATCGAACCATACTGCGTCTGGACCGGTGGCAGAGCCGGGTTATTGCAGCGCTCAGAGTCGAAGGCCAGGCACGCACGGGCGGCTCGAAGGCGCGTGGGGCCGCTGGCGTGCCATGCCCCACCGGGGGTTCAAATCCCCTCCGGTCCGCCAGCATCCTGATCTGCCGCTGGTCTTGCGCGGCGCCGGCACCTCGGTCGTCACGGCGAGCGAGGCGTCCCGGCGATGCCGACCCTTCCTGTCTTGCCGATGTCGGTGCATCTGATCTTCGCGTGAACACGGAAATCTGTTGCCGACGATCACGTTGCTCAGCTATGCCGGTAATCGGGCCCTGTGGGTGACGATCGGCGATGTAGGAAACGAGACAGCATGGACATCCTTGAGCAGGTTCTCGCTCGTTCGACCCGCGATCCCGCGGTTCGAGGCGTGATCCTGATGGGTTCACACGCTCGCGGCCTGACCACGCCCCGGTCCGACTACGACGTGACCGTTGCGGTCGCCGACCAGGCCGTCGCCTGGCGGCACAGCATCAGATCGGCCGAGCTGGATGAGGTGGTGTGCACCGTGCAGGCCCTGGCTGACACCTCCGTGCACTGGCAGCGATACGCCTACCGCGGTGCGCAGGTGCTGCTGGATCGCCTCGACGGCGGTATCACCGAGCTGGTCCACCGGCAGGCTACACCCACGGAGGAGGAGGCGGTCCGGTTGACGCGTGCCGCCCTGGATGCCTACACCAACCAGCTCTACCGGGCAGTCAAGAGTCACCGCGACGGCTTTGCCGACGCCGCGCACCTGGACGAGATCGAAAGCGTGCCCTGGCTGCTGGAGACGGTCTTCGCGCTGCATGGACGGCTTCGTCCCTACAACAAGTACCTCCACTGGGAGCTGACGAACTTCCCGCTTCCGGCCTTCTGGAACACCGCACTCGCGCCTGGGCGCGTCGCCACCCATGCACTCGGATTGTTCCCCGCGGTCGACACGCTGGCGCGTCAGCACGGACATGGGGACGTGCTCGATGCGTGGGGCAGCGACATCGAGCTCATCCGCACCTTCGCAGAAGAAGCCGAACCCTGGGCTGTTCGGGGTTGATTGGGTGGCGAGCCCCGGCGCAGCACATCGCGGTCGTCCATCGTCGAGGCGGCATCGGCCAGGTTGCGGCCGGGGACGGCTTGAACCGGCATTTCCTGCCGCCAGCGATGTCTCCGGCTACTGCGACTCGTCGACGAGGATCTTGCGCACATACGCATCCGACGCCGCGCCGAGCCGGTGCCAGACCAGCGCGGCCCGGGCGAGCGCGGTCTGGACCCGGCCTGGCGGCGTCGCCGCGCCACCGCTGCGCGTGGTGCAGTTTCTCAGACCGGCTGTTGGTTGCACCATGGCGACCGCCGTGCGTCTGACAGATCACTTCCGGCGGGTGGGGCGGCGTTTGGGCGCATCCGGAATCGTGGTGGGGTGGTGAGCCTCCGTTGGTGGACCGTCGTCGCGGCGGTCGTCGTCTCGGCGTCCATCGGCGTTTCGGCGGCAGCCGTCTGGCTCGACGTCGGTATTGCGGATCCACCGAAGAGCGACCTCCGGCCAGGTGAGGTCCGCACCTTGGTCACCGGCCTGCAAGTCCCGTGGGGCCTCGCCTTCCTTCCGGACGGCTCGGCATTGGTCACGGAACGGAACACCGCACGGGTGCTGGCGGTGAGCAAACGCGGTGCGGTCAAGGAAGTCCAGCGGTTCGCCGACGTGCACGCAACCGGCGAAGGGGGTCTGCTCGGCATCGCGGTGTCACCGTCGTACCGGACCGACCAATGGGTGTACGCGTACTATTCGACCGCGGTCGACAACCGCATCGTCCGGTTCCACCTCGGCGGCACCCCCGTTCCGGTGCTCACCGGCATCCCCCACACCGACCAGCACAGCGGGGGCCGGCTCGCGTTCGGCCCGGACGGGATGCTCTACGCAAGTACCGGCGATGCCGCCAACGGCGAAAACGCCCAGAACCGCAATACCCTCGCTGGCAAGGTCCTGCGCATCACCCCCGACGGCAAGCCGGCTCCCGGCAACCCGTTCGGCGACAGCGCCGTCTTCAGCCTGGGTCATCGCAACGTGGAGGGTCTCGCCTTCGACCAGCGCGGCACGCTGTACGCATCTGAATTGGGCTTGGAACGCTTCGATGAGCTCAACCGCATCGAGGCCGGGAAGAACTACGGCTGGCCGGTGGTGGAGGGCACAGGCAGCGACATCCGATTCGTGAACCCAATCGACGTCTGGGCACCCAAAGACGCATCGCCGAGCGGCATCGCGATCGCCGGTGGCAACATCTACCTGGCATGCCTGCGCGGGAAGCGACTGTGGAAGGTCGGGCTGAACGGACCGCAGCCGCAGGCACTGCTCGTCGGCACGTATGGGCGGCTACGCACCGTCGTCTCCGCGCCCGACGGGACGCTGTGGGTGATGACGTCCAATCGGGACGGCAGCGGCGCACCGATCAGCACTGATGATCGCATCCTGCAACTGCTGCCGTAGTGCGGGCGAACGAGGGCCTCCTGTCCTCCAGCAGCTTGTCGAACGTGATCGGCAGACAGCGGACGCTCGCGGCCGGTGGCGTGCAACACCAGGTTGGCGATCGCTGGGCGATGCCGATCAGACGGACCTCGTCGACGCCCTTGACCCCCGATCGGGTTGAACCGTCGCTGTCGGAGCAGGTTGATAGCTACACACACGCCGCTGTCGGCGATGAAGTGCTCAGCATTGCAGCCGCGGCAGATGCGCTGCACCGCGCTCCTCGAGGTCACCCTGCGCGCCGAAGACCTGACCGCCGCGCACGGCACACCTGCACAGGCGTACCTCGTGGACGTCGTAGCCCCCTCCCTGCGCCATCGCATACGCCGCGAGATCATCGATGCTCTCGCCCACCGGCCACCCGTCAACCTCACTGATCACCTGGCCAGTCTGATGTACCAGGACTCAGCCGTACCGCCCGGCCACCACGAACATTTGATCAGCTGCGCTGTCATGTTTGCTATGCAGGTGATCGTCGCCGTCCGCGGGGCCGGCTGCACTCGCCAATGCTCGCCGTCCCGCCTGGGACAGATCGCGTCGAGGAGGTAGCGAATGAGCGCGGACGACGAGGCCGGCATCCCCGCCTGGGTGACCGGCGAGGCCGAGGAGCCGGACAGCGTCTCGACCCTGCTGTACCTCGACGAGATCAAGTCGATCGAGTCGGTACGCGACGTCCTGCGGCTGTGGCGCGGCACCGCCGGCGGTGTGCTGCTCGCGGCCGCCGTGCCCGAGGGCTGGACCCCGCCGCGCACGAGGGTCTCGGCGACGCAGTGGGTCTCCATCGCCCAGGACCGGGTCGCCAAGGTCCGGTTCACCCGATGGGAACAGGGGCTCAACGAGCAGCTCTACCAGCTGCAGGGCAACTGGTACTTCGACAGCGACGAACCGTACATCCCGTACGAAGTGTCCACGTTCGCCTCCCATGTCGATGGTCCGCGGCAGCTCGTGCTGCGGGCCGGGCCAGCTTCCTGCCGTCACAGGAGAAGTGCGTCCTTGCCGCCGCCGTCGAGCTGGTCCGTGTGGTCGCCGACGCCGCGGATCTTGCCTATGGCCAGGTCTCCTTCACCGCCAAGCCGGCCCGGCTCGATCCGTACTGGCCCGGGCTCAATGCCGCGATCAACCGCGACCAGAGCACGGCGACGCAGCCGGCCCGGGTCGCGCTGCGCGGCTACGACTGGGTCGCGCTCATCCCACCGGAGCTGGTCGAACAGCTCGGCGGCGCCGACGCGCTGCGGGCCACCAGCGCCTTCCGCCGGGTCGTCGTCTTCACCCACGGCGGCGCACTGGCACGGGCCACCGAGTCGCCGCGCGACTTCGCCCGAGAAGCCGCCAGGACCGTCGCCGACGCGCTGCGGCCGGTCTTCGCGCCCGTGCCCACGGCCGCCGACTGGGGCGTCGTGGTCACCGAGGATGTCGCCGGGATGGTGCGGCAGTGGCGCATTGAGGGCTACAACTACACGGACCTGGCCCAGATCGTCGGCCGCATCCTGGGCTCCGCCGCCTGGGCGGACTGGCGCTTCGGCATGGCCCTGTGCCGGGAGTGCGCTGTCGTCCTCGGCGAGGACGCCGACCAGCGTCCGTGGAGCTGACTGGGTCTGACGCCGAAGCGTGGGCGACGCCCGGCATCGCCGATCCGCGATCTTGGCATCCTGATCTGCCGCCGATCGTGCGCGGCGGTTGGCCGACGATCGTCGCGCTCCATACGTCGCTACGGCCAGCTTGACCACCGGGTCGCAGCGGTGGGTCGCATGAATGCGGCGGGATCGTGGCACGTTGGCGCAGTGCTGGACGTCGGCGGGGCAGCGGATCGCGGCCGGCACCCATAGCCTCGCTCTGTGAAGAAGACGGCGGTCCAGTTGGTGTCGGTGGTGGTCGCGGTCATCGGGCTGGCCGCCTGCACCCGCTCGTCCAACCCGGATCCCGCGCAGGCGCCGTTCGTGCTGGGGACCATCGATGGGCAGGTAAGTTCCTACGACCGGCTGGTCGGCGCGTGGCATTCGACGCAGTACGGCGAGCCGTACGTCGAGGTCTCGATCCGCGAAGGGTGGAGCATTCATCTCCGCGGGCGGTGTACCGGCTCGGGCGTGCTCAAAGCGCGCATGATCGCTGTCAGCATGTACTTCACGGACGGCTGGACCTGCGACGGTCAGTGGCGGTTCCTAACGATGATGTTTCCAGCCGACGACCTGGCGGTCGGCCGCATCGACCTCGGGCCCTTCACCGTGGCGCTCGACCGCGCCGACACCATCACCTCCTGGGACGTCGAAGCCTATGCGACGATGCCGACTCCCTCGCTCGGCCCGAGCCTCTCGCCGTGGCCGTCCCCGTCTCTGCTGCGCGCCTGATACGCCACGGTGATTGCGCAACCAGCACCCAAACCTGACCTTCAACGGTCAAGCAACACCTGAGGCTCAGCGCCGCCTTGATCACGTGCACGCTCATGCCGCTGAGCGGGCGCAGCACGATGTGCCGAACCATGTTCCGGGAGGTGCGGCATAGTCGGGTCAGGGCGACACCCAGCAGTAGAGTGCATGCTCGCGGACGTTGGCCTCGTGTGCGAGTTGGGCCAACTGGAGCAGGATGTCGGTGAGGTCGTCCGGGTCCGATCCGGCGAGTTCGTCAGTGTCGGCCCATCGCTCGGCCACCGCCCGCAACGTGTCCGCGTCGCTGGTGGCGAGTGCCTGCTGAAGTTCCAGCGTGATGGATACGATTGCCGCACCGTCGGGATCGGACTCCAGCATGTTTCCCTGCCGTGGATTGCGTACGACGTCCTCGGCCGACCGGCCGGTGAGCAGTTCTTCCAGGGTCTGCATGTTGACTGCTGGTTCGATGTTCTTCAGCTCCAGTACGGGTGGGCCGGGTGCAGGCGCGGCAGCAGGGCCACCCGGTACCTCGAGCATGGCAATCGCAGCCTCGTCAGAGGATGCGACAAAGTAATCACACAGCAGTCCCATGGAAGAGATCTTGTCAGAGGGGAAGCGGTCGAAGCCGTGTGACTTCGATGCCGGCAGGCCAGTCGGATCCCAAGGCACGCCGAAGGCGGCGGCCCAAGGTCAGATGTGCTGATCTGCCGCTGGTCTTGCGCGGCGCCGGCACCTCGGTCGTCACAGCGAGCGAGGCGTCCCGGCGATGCCGACCCTTCCTGCCTTGGCCGATGAGTGCACATCCGATCACGAACGTCAGCCGTGTCCGCACCCGGTGGGCCACGGCGGCATGGCAGGATCGCGGCATGGCGATCATGGATCAGGACGAGTTCTGGGCAATCGTCGACCGCGCCCGTGAGGGCATCGAGGACACCCGGACCGCCGAGGGTGCCAAGCAGGTGGCCGAGAAGGTCGGGCAACGCCTCGCCGAACTCGGCCGCGAGGCGGCCGTCGCGTTCGACCTGCGCTACGCCGCGCTCGATGCGGAGTCCTACGACTGGAACCTATGGGGCGCCGCCTACCTCATGAGAGGTGGCTGCTCCGACGATGCCTTCGACTACTTCCGCGGCTGGCTCGTCACGCAGGGCCGCAGCATCTGGGAGCGCGCCCTGCGGGACCCGGACACGCTCGCCGAACTGGGCATCGACCCGGACGACGACTTCCTGCTGTGCGAGAGCATGCTCAGCGTCGGGCGAGCGGCGTTCGACGAGGACGCCGACTTCTTCGACGCCGTCGACTCGGCCCGGGCCGAGCTGCCCGCGGACACGTTCAACGGGCCGTTACTCGGCGACGACTTCGACCACGAAGACGACGACGCGGTGCACGCCCGATACCCCCGCCTGGCCGAGATCTACCTGTAGTCCGAAGACGTACCGGGCCTACCGGCATCAGTGCCGAACGCCCAGTCCTGCCAGCGAGCGCACAGATGCACGCTCATGCCGCCGAGGGTGAACGCGAGTTAACCGCGTCCGTTACGCCGCGTGATGAGGTCACGCGGCGACCGGCGCGCTGAACTGCCGATGAGCGGATGCCTCGGAAGCTCGTGGAGTGCGATGATCGGCGGCGATGAGCAGCAGCGATGATTCCGCAGCGACGGTCGTAAGGCTGGGCCGGGTGACTGCGCCCTCGGGCACGGTGGTGCTGGCGTGCGGTAGTTTTCTCGACGAGTGGGCCGAGCTCGGGGAGCCGTTGTCAGTTCGTGCGATGCGGGCCGCCGAGACGGGCGGCGCCCACCTGCGGGACTGGCTCGCTGAGGCGGTCGCTGTGCCGGCCGGACCGGCCGCGTTGACGGTGCATGCGCGCACCCGGCCAGGTACGTACGACGATGTCGACACTATTGCGACGCTCGACATCGATTTGAACCTGCCGTGGTCGGCGGTGTCGGACGGAACAGTACCGGTGGTGCTGGGTGACCTGCCCGTGGATCCGTGCGGGATGGTCATCGGCGATGCGGTCGCGCTCGACTCCTGGGCCGGCATCGCGCGCGAGGAGCGCACCGTCGACGGGCTGGCCGACCTGAGAATTTGGGGCAAGGGCCACGAGGAGGCCTGGGCGCACTTCGGTGCGCAACCGATCCCGGGACTCCATAATGACGGCATTCACGGCTGGTTGGATCTACCCCTCGACGTCGCGCACGGGCGGGCGGCGGCGATCAACCACTGGGCGGTGACGCGGGGTCACCACGCACACATGGCGAACGTCGACGCACACAGCCATCTCCATCTTGGAAGGCGAGCCGGCTGGCTGGATCCCTTGGGTGCCGGGGTGATCGAGGTAGCCGGTTGCCCGATCCTGTGTGTCGCCTGGTCACAGATCGAACTGCAGCGATTCAACGCTGGCCGGCCGTTCGGACAGGTGTACCCGCTGACGCTGGAGGACGTTGAGGGTAAGGCCGTACTCCGGTGGAACATCCCGCCGATGGATGACGAGGGCTGACAACTTCGGACATCGGCACCAGTAGTTTGTAAGGCGCGGCATGTGCGAAGGCGGGCCGCGCCGACGGCAGTCAGTCGCCGCAGGCCAGAAACGCGGTCCAGGACGACAAATGTCCTCGCCAGGCTGCTGCCGGAATCGGACATCGTTCAGCGGAGTCGACTGGCAGTCGCGGCCCCGTGTCCTGGCTCATCAGTCCAGCACGGCGTGCAGCAGGCCGGCAACGACCGCGGCGGTCATGATTCCGGCGCCGGACCCGGCGACCGCGGCAACGCTGAGGATGACCGCCCAGCGCAGCGGCAGCCGGCCGGGCTCGGCTGGGACAGGCGTGGTCGAGCGTATGGACACGGTGATTTTATTCGTTGTCGATGTGGACGACGACGGCATCCGAGGGATGCTTCTGCGGCTCAGCGCCAGTGCCCATGGATAGGCAATGCTGCGTCCAGCTCCATAACCCGCCGGTGTCACGGCAGCCGTAGTAGCCGGCCGGGCCAGCCACCAACGGCCAGCCGAGTGCACGCAGATGCACTGCGAGGCGCTCGAGTACTTCGGTCTTGCCCGCCCCATCGGCGGCGGTCACCACGACCGCAGCGGTGCAGTTGCCGCTACTCCCGCTCGCGGCGCAGGCATCGAACGACACGAGTCGCAGCGTCGCCGGCAGCGGCAGTGCCTCCGCCCGCGAAGCCTCGAAACGCCGTGGCCCGAAGCTGTCGACACCGACGAAGACAAGAACGAGCCCCGCAACCGCGGCCATACCCAGCGCCACGGTTACCGGCTTCGGCCCGCGCTGCGCCCGGTGCTCCACCAGCAGCGCAAGCAAGGCGGCCAGTCCGGCCAGCGCCCAGAACCCGAAGTAGTCCTTTGCGGGGGCTTGCAGCAGATGTCCGCGCGACCATTGCGACACAACGAAACCCGCTGCCATTGCGATGGCGAGGCCAGTCCAGACGGCCAAGGCAATCGGCAGACGGCTTTGAGTCGTCTGCGTCCAGACGCCGAGGACCATCAGCCCGGCCATGGCAGCGGCCGCGGCCGGGATCCAGGCCCCCTGCGTGCCTGGCATCAAGCCGAGCGCCAATCCGGACAGGCTCAAGGCATTCCGCTGCATCACGGACAGGGTCACAGTGTCAGCGGCGTCAACCATGCGACCTCCAGCGTTCGGGTGCGCCGTCAGTGGCTGGCGGTGCCGTGCGGGTGGCTGCTGCGGTCGGTCGCAACAGTCCCAACTCAACGAGGTGTGTCTGAAGTTCGGACTCTTGACCGGTGCTCAACGGTGCGCGGGGCAGGTCGAACATGACCGGGCCCTGCCAGAACAGGTATGCCTCAGGCCGTTGCTCGACGCGCTCAACCGCTGCCCATCTCCACTGCTGGGAAGTGAGTTCTGTGTTCGATTCGAGTGCGTCCTCGGTAATTGACCACGTGCGGGGTCGGTGCCACAGCTCTGGGACGGTGACGGCGGCGACGAATTGGTAGCGTGCCTTGAGTGCCAGCAGGATCGCAACGACGAGTGCGGCGACCCCGAAGGCGGCGGACTGAGGGTTTGCGTCGCCTAATCCCGTGACCGCGCCGCCTACGGCCAGCATTGCCGTCAGCATCAGCGTCGGACCAACTCCACGCCATGCATCTGCCCGGAGCTGCGCTCGGAAGTAGTCCTGGCTACGGCTGTAGGTGAATTCGATCCGCACGCGGCGATGGTATGGCACTCGCAAGATCGCGTGCACGCTCATGCCGCGCTGCGGGTGCGCAGCGGTCGCCGACCGGCCTCACAGTCTGTGATTGGAGCGGCGAGGTCGGGTGTCCGGTCCTGCCGATTTCAGTGCATCCGAGCCGTGTTCACCGGTGGCGATCATGTTGGCACGTTCGTGGTCATCGTGGTGGCGCCCCGGGTCGCCGAGACGATCGGCGCCTCCGACGCAGCCAGCCGCACGCTCCACCTGGACCCGTACGCTGCTGTTGGACGACTTTCGGCGTGAGGACGTGGGGGTAGGCCGGCGTCACGGGCGGTGAGCGGGTTCTTGGGCCGGGCCGGGGCTTGCTGTTCTTCGTGTGCGACGACAGCGTGAGCGGGTCCGGGAAGAGTGCGGCCCTCCCGGTCTTCTCTTGGCGGAGTCTCCGGGAGGGCCGTGAGCGCTGCGCGGAGGCAGCTTGATGCTCACGGTAGAGGCTGATGTTGATCGCGTCGAGGTGAGGTTGCGCGCTGGGGAGTTGGTCTGCCCGGGTTGTGCGGGGGTGTTGACGGGGTGGGGGTTCGGCCGGGCGCGTTGGATTCGTGCGGTTGAGGGCCGGGTGTCGGTGCGTCCGCGCCGGGCGCGTTGCGCGGGTTGCGGGTCCACGCATGTGCTGCTGCCGGTGATCTTGTTGGCGCGGCGGGCTGACGTGGCGGCGCCCGCGTTACTGAGTAGTCTCGTGTCCGTGTCTGACAAGGCGGAGCGACGGGCGGCACGCGAGGTGGTTGCTGCGTACCACGAGGCCGAGTTGGGCGAGCTTGTTGCCCGCGTCAGTGAGGCTGTCGACCGCTACCGTGCCGGAGAGCTCGACGCCTTCGACGTTGACCGAGTGCTATTCCAGTACTCGCGAGCGGCGAGGGAGCTCTGGAAGTACTGCAACTACGGCCAGGTGGAGATCGCCGCGGAGGTCATCAGAGCGCAGCCGTCCTGCGGCTGGTGGGAGCGGGGCGCTCCGCGACAGCGGTCCTGACCGAGGCCGCGCAACACGGTCAGGTATACGGATCTGCCGCTGTCCACGCGCGTCGGCGTTCATCGTTCTCGATGCGGTAATGAAGGCGGACGTTTGGCGCGGTTGAGCATTGCTGTCAAGTGGCGGCTGGCGGTTCGTGCGGCCTGGAGGGATCATCGCCCCTCGACGTGCCCGACCTGGACCTTGCCCAACAAGCGGACCCGAGGGTTCGGCCAGGAGACCGGCGAGTGGCGGGCCGGCTTCGAGCGGGAGCGCGAGGAGTGGGAGCGGGAGTACGCCGAGGCCCACGACCGTTCGGAGGCCCACGGCAGGCAGGTCCTCGCCAGCCGTGCCGTGGGCCAGTGACCCGAGCGGTCAGTAGGTGTTGTTCGCCGTGGTCAGCCGGGTCTCGCCGGCCGGCAGCGCCGGGCAGCCCGGGGCGCCGGCCCAGGTCGCGCCCGCCGGGTAGAGGTACCAGGTCGGCAGGTTGGCGCTGCTGCCGATCAGGTACGTGCCGAGGTCGTTGTTGGTGAACCGGTTGTGGTACGACGAGCACTCGCCCGCGTCCACGTTGACCTCCTCCAGGTAGTGCGCGGACGGCGGCGTCGACGAGCGCGGGAAGCCGTTCGCCCCGAACACGTTGGCGTCGAAGGTGTTGAAGTCGCTGCCGTCCCGTAGCTTGACCGGATCGCTGCTGACCCCGGTCACGTTGTTGCCGGTGAACGTGTTGCGCGAGCTCTTGTGCGTGATGTAGGCGGCGTGGATGTAGCTGTTCTCGCTGTTGCGCAGGTTCACGAAGTGGTTGTTGGCGATCCGGTTGCCCGACGACTCGGTGAGCACGATCCCGCCGTACCCGCACCGCGGCCAGTCCGCGTCACCGCAGATGCCACCGGTGTACGCATTGCCCAGCGAGGTGAGGACCATGCCGAACACGGTGTTGCCGTCCAGGCCGCGCGCCGACGGCAGGCCCGGCCCGGAGGACGGGTGGTATCCGCCGCCACAGGACCCGGCCGATCCGTCCAGCGAGATGCCGCCGCTCGAGTAGTACTGCGCCTGGAGGTAGTAGAACCGCAGGCCGGAGGTGCCACCGGCGTTGAGCGCCCCGCCAGCGCAGGCGTAGAACCAGTACCCGGCGATGTACCGGTTGGAGCCGCTGGCCCGCGCGTTCTGGAACACCGGCCGCGCGGCGATCGAGTCGGCGCCCCCGCCGATCTCGTAGTCGTCCGGCATGAACGAGATCGTGTGCCCCGGCCGGTACGTCTGCCAGATCGTCTGCTGGGCCACGTAGGTGCCGGCGTGGATGCGCACCTCGACGTCCTGGTCGGACGGGCCGGCCGCGACGAGCTGCTCGACGCGCTCGAGCGTCCTCACCGCGGCGGCCGGGGTGTCACCCGCGGCCGAGTCCGATCCGGACGCGTTCATGTAGATGGTCTGAGTGCCCGCGGCGGCGGCCGGCGCGGCGGGCAGGAGGGCGGTCAGGCCGAGAACGGCGGCGGCCGCGGCGAACCGCACCGCCTTCCGCACGTTGTCTCGAGACATGGACTGAAGACTATGGAACCGGCCGCGCCGGCGCAGCCCCGCCACGAGGGGCGCCGCATCCTCTTCTACCGCGATCCGCTCGCTCCGACGCCGTGAGCCAGGTCGTGCTCTTGCACCCAGCCGGTCGGCAGCCACGGACGAATGTGCATGATCTTGCCCAGAGTTGCAGGCACTGGGTCGTCAGGTAGTCGCAGAGTCAGGGGCTTGCTGGTCGGGTGGGCTGGTGGTTGTTGCGTCGTGGTGTTCGGTGGCGACGAGCGAGGTCATGAGGTCCAGCATGCGCAGCTGGGCGGTGGCGTCGGGCAGGGCGGTCATCGCGGTGAAAGCGCGGGCCAGTGCGGTGCCGCGGTGGGTGCCGGGGTATGCGGCGGCGAGTGCGAGCAGGCGTCCGGCGCGGTCCTCGGGGTCTTCGATGGTGGATGCGGCGGTCAGTATGGTCTGTGCGAGGAGTGGTTGCTGCTCGGCGGGTGCGTATAGCAGAACCGCGGTGAGGGTTTCGGCGAGGATTCGCGGGTCCTGGAGGTTCAACACAGCGGCGACCAGCCGTTCGGCTTGGTCGTCGGTGAGGTGTGTGGCGATGGCGGTCATTGCCGGGCCGCGACCTTCTTCGTCGTCGATGGCGAGGACGGTGGTCAGGGCGGTGTCGAGTTGATCGTGGTCGAGGTGCGGGGCGAGGTGCTCGATGGCGATGCTGAGCGCGACGGGTGGGCCGTTCGGGTCGATCGAGGCCAGCACCTGATCCAGTTGGGTGGGCGTGAGGTATCCGGCGACCAGCGCGAGATTCTGGGCCCAGAGGTGCTCACCGACGCCGATCTGGTCGCGTATGGAGACGGCGCTGAGCGCTGCGAGGTTGCGGTGGCCGGCCGGCAGGTGCTCGACGATTCGTGGAAATCCGTGGCGCATCCCCATCGGTAGATCGGGCAGCGGGTCACCGAGTTGGTGTGGTGCGATCGCAGCAGTGACGGCGGCGACGAGGTGTTCGGGTGCGGCGTACGGAGCCACCGCTGCCAACCACGTTCCGCCCTCGTTGCGTTTCCGGGAGTCGCTGTCGATGATCGTGGCGACCTGGTCGTGGTTGAGCAGCGGTAGGAGCGCGCCCCGCGCGAGGTGGCGCAGCTCGTCGCGGACCGGCGTGGCGAGCAGCGCGGCCAGCGCGGCCTCGATCACCTCCGGGCGTCGGGTCTCGGGCAGGTGCGGGGCGATCTCGGCAAGCGCACGGGTGCGGGCGCCGCCGTTGCGGATGGCGTGGGCCGCGGCGAGCACCGCGTCCAGGTGCTCGACAGGTGCCTGCTTCGCCAGGTCCCGCAGGGTGACCGCGCGCAGGTTCCCGTCCTTGATGGTTGCTGCCCTGGACACCGCCTCGGCCCACCACGTGGTCGGTCGCAGCGATGGGAACCGGGTCAGCAGATTTGACCGATCCTGCTCGTCGGTCGCCGCCCGGGCCGCGGCGGCGAGTGCCCGGTCGAGCTCGGCAGCGGTCAGGTGCGGTGCGAACTGTCCGATCGTCTCGGACACGAAATAGAACCAGTCGTTCTTCTCGATGGCGTCCAGGGCGGCGTCGACCGCTGCTGCCCGGTCGGCGCCGGACAGGTACGGCACCAGCGACACGAACCCGAACATGCGGTCCCTGGCGAGCGTCCACCCGTGGACGGCGGCGACCATGCCGGCCAACTGTCCGGCCGAGGCGCGCGGGGCCACCGCCGTGAACACCCGGCACCGCTGATACTCCTCGTCGATCGCGTGGCCGGCGGCCAGCAGCGTCGACAGCTGTTTCTCATCGGCATACGGCACGAGGCGTGACAGCGCCGACGCGCGGTGCCCGTCGTCGGACACCGCACACGCGAACGACACCAGGTCGTCCACCGTCGGCACACCACGCCGGCCGTCCTGCCCGCCGAGCAGGTCGGCCAGCCCCCGGACCGCCTGCCGCAACGGCGAATCCACCACCACCGGCGACGTCAGCCAGCCTTCGGCGTACGCGGCAGCGCACAACTGCCGCGCCCGAAGCAGCAACCGGGCAACGTCGATCTCCGCCAGAGTCACACGGCGATCATGGCCGCCACCAAGCCACCACAGCAAACCGCGCGAGCAAGGGCTCGGCTGCGGCGTCGGTACCCTGTCCGCATGAGCGGCGATGGCACGGTGTCCGGCGACGATCCGCTGGTCGACGGCATGAGCCTGTCGTTACGACTGCGGCGCGACTTCTCGGTCGCCGACGCCGCCCGCCTCCTGGCCGCGGCCCGCCGCATCTACCAGGACCTGAACCCGGACGCCGGCGCCGACGAGGCCCCCGCGATGGTGTCGTGCGCCGCGGATGCGCTGTTCGTGATCCTCGAACACGCCGGATTGCTCGGGGAGGACGCCGACAGCCGGCTGGAAGGGTACACCCGTGACGGATTGAAGCTCGGTGGATGGCAGGCTCAGGTCGTGGCGAACGAACCCTGGCCGCTGTCGCCGGAACCCCGGCATGACTGTCTGCGTGGCGACGTCTTCGCACTGCCGCCCGATCAAACCGAAGCCGAGCAATGATCAGGTGCGCACATCTGCCGCAGCGGGTGCGTGGCCGCCGACGGGAGCTCGTCACGGAGGGTCACAGGAGCGGCGAAGGCGAGGGTTCCTGTCCTGCCGATGTGCGCGCACGTGATCATGGCTGAACAATGCAGTCGGACCAGCCTCTGTCCGCTGACCTTCTCTCCGTCCGGATCAAGGGCCTGGTGGAGGGATGTATTGACCGTTGGCCTCCAGCTCGTGGGTCGCCCACTGTTGAATGGGTCCTGGCCAGTCCCGCCAGGAGATGAGCGTCAGCCTTGCACGCGAGTTTGGCTTACCAGTCGCAGCCAGCGCGCGGATGCATCGTCGAGCGAGGGACAGATCCCCAGCCGCGTACACGAACTGTCCAACCAGACGTTCCAGCAGCTCTGCGGCGTCGTCGTACCTGAGCTGTCCGAGCGCATCCACGAGGTGTCCGGGGTGGGGCGGTCTGGCATCCGAGCCAAGCACCTCGCACAACAGTGGGGCGACGTCCACGAGCGCGGCGACAGCGGCCAACTGGACAATCGCGTCGAGTTCCTCCCACCGCGCCTCGGCCGCGAGCCGCCTCACCATGCCAGGCGCCGCCTCACCAAACTCCGGCACCTGGGCGAGCACCGCACGGGCGGCCTCTGCGTCCACAGGGGCAGGCGGTAGAACGCGCAGCACGCTGGCGGCCAGGCGGTCCATCCGTTCTGGGTCCGCCACCGATCGGTCAAAGGGTCGCGGGCCGCGTACTTCACAGGGCGGCTCGCCCCAGTTGCCGACGTCCCACGGGATGTCCCGCCACGGCGACGCAATCCTGCCGGCCGTGATCAGGGCGCGGGACTCGCGATCGTTGCGGTACGCCAGCGGAATCACCGTCAGCGGCAATGTCTCGCCCGTCGACCGAGATCGTGCGGACTCCGGCCTGCTCCCGTGCCGAGGACCCGGGCCTCCGGCCATCCACTCAGCCAGTGTCACCTCGTAGTCGCCCCAGGACGTGCCGAGCACGACCAGCACATCGTCCAGATCCCAGGTACCACCGGTCACAAACCCGCAGCGTACTTCGCCGTGGCGGGTAGGTCATCCTCAACCGAGCCGGGGCCTACTGCCTCGCAACGGGTATCCGCACATGCCGCGGAGAGCGCACTGGTGTTCATCGCTGCGGGTGACGCATCGTGATGTATGGCTGCCATCGCCGTCCCAGCCGTCAGCGGCGGGTCCCCGAACGAGCTCGTACTTCGTGCGGCGGCCGCCGCGCACCTCGGCCGCAACCGTGGTCAGACCCGGCTGCACAGCGAGTCGGATCTACGAGTTTCCTGCGCTGGTGCGCCGACCATGACCTCGATCCGCTTGCAGCGGTCCGGGTGGGTATCGAACGGTACCTGCGCTGGCTGCAGGATGTCCGCCAGTACCAACCGTCCACGGTGTCCCGACGGTTGTCGGTCGTGGTCGGCTTCTACCGCACCTGCGTCATCGACGGCATCCTGCCGCACTCACCCGCCGACTACGTCCGCCGGCCCACCGTCCCCGCTGAGTCACCGACCCTCGGCCTCGGGCACCTGCAGTTCGAAGCGCTGATCACCACGGCCCGGCTGTCGACCAACCCGAACGACTACGCCCTGATCGCGCTCCTCGGCCTGCTCGGACTGCGGATCTTCGAAACCTGCGCGGCCAACATCAACGATCTCGGCGAAGAGCACGGCCACCGCGTCCTACGGGTCTGGGGCGAGGGCGGCAGGGTCGTGCTCATCCGCTGCCCCCGGCCGTCGCCCGGGCCATCGAACGCGCCGTCGACGGCCGCACCGACGGGCCGATCCTGCGCAGCACCCTCGGCACCCGCATGGAGCGGCACGCCGCGACCCGCCGACTCAAGAGGTCCTCGGGGTCGGCTTCCCCGCGCAGCGCCACCCCGATTCGGTCCGGGTCCGCGACATCGGCGGCGAACACGGCGAACGCGGCCGGGTCGGCACCGGCCGGCCCTTGCGGAACCGGCGCCCCGTCCGGCAATACCTCCCCGTCCAGTTCGGCCCGGAACCGGCCGTCATCGTCCTCGAACCACTCGACCGTCATCTGCACCTTCGACACGTACCGGTGGACGCGGGGGCCGTCACGGTAGACCAGGCACACCACCAGGTCCGAGTCCGACACCTCCGACACCAGGACCGGACAGCGCAGTTGCCCGCTCACCGACGCCGCGAGCGGCCGCACGTCGGCGACGTCGTAGTCGCCCTCACGGGGCACGACCGCCACCCGCCGGTCGGCGACGGGCACGACAACCGCCTCAGCACCAGTCGCGGTCACGGCCCGCACGACGGCATCGAGGTCTGCCGCCACGAGAATCGTTTCGTAGCTCGTGCCCACCGTGTCACTCCGCCCCAAGTTCGGCAGCATCGCGCAGGACGACACGCGACGGGTTCTTGCCGTGCATAGGCCGCCCCAGGTCGCGGGGCAGCCCGGGACGCAGCGCCGGGGCCACCGCCTCGAAAACTCGGCCGAGGGCTACGTCGTCGAACTCGCGGTAGTCGTCGGTCGCCTGCAGCCACACGCCACCGCCGGCCAGCGGCCGCACCTGCGTGAACGCACCACTGTCCCGCAGCCGGGACACACCACCGACCCGGGGCAGCAGCTCCTCCGGCACGATCGTCACCCACGAATACCCGCGCAGATACCGACGGCACTCGTTGAGGGCATACTCGCGATAACGAGCGGCGAACGGCATCGTGGTCGGCACCGCCCGCTCCAACGCCGTGTTTCCCCCGTCGTAGTACAGGCTGATGTGACCGAACCCGGGATTGACGCGGTCGGCGAAGGTGAACAACGCCGCCAGCCACAGCCGCTGCTCGTCGAGCCCGGCCACCGGGTCCACGAACGACGACACCAGCGGATTGCCGGACAGGGCCAGCCACCCCGGCGACTCGTCCGCGTCGTGGGTCACGTCCAGCACCAGACTCTGCCAGCGGCGGGCACCGTGCTCGTCATGCACACCGCACCACAGGTCAGCCCGCGACGGCTGACCCTTGCCCAACTCTGTGCGCAGCCACTGCAGACCGGCCGTGCTGCAGTTGCGGGTCGTCTCCCGGTAGCCACGGGTCACGCCGAGCACACTGAACGGCGTGCCAGGCTCACCCGACGCCGCCAACTTCGCCGGCTGACCGGCAAGCGCGGCACGAACCTGCGGACGGATACCGACGGACATCTCGTCGATCCACCGACAGGTCAACTCGGCGAACTCACCGGCGGACGCGTCGACATCCAGTTGAACGTCCATCACCAGCGTGTCAGCCATCGTCACCCCTCCACTACCGCTATCTCAGCCGCATCGTCGTCCTGGTACGTGGTGACGACGACTGATGAGTCGTTGCCGAGCGTCATGCGCAGGCTGAGCAGTTGCAGACACGGTACGTCCGAGCCACCGAACTCAAAGTGGGTGTCATCGCCGCGAACGGCCATCTCGATGCCCTGCCACGAGCCGACACCATTGCCTTGCAGGGCAAGGAACGCTGACACCTGCCACTGAACCCAATCGCCGATCATTGCGATAGTGTCCTCTGCCCGCCCGACCACCGGTGACAATTCCGGGCCCAGATGCGCGACCAGAGCGAGGGATACGACTCGGCACACGGCATCCGCTTCTGCCGCCGTCCGTGCGTGCCGGCCAGCAGACGGCTGTCGACGTCGTAATGCCGGCCAGGTCGGCCCTGCGCCCGTGTCGGTGGGTGGGCGTGGTGCGACGACGGTCGCTATCGTCCAGTGGTGCGCGTGCAGCTTGACGGCAACCAGATCCGCTCCGAAGCCGACTTCCACCGGCACGTGGCGGCACTTCTGGACTTCGGTCCCTACTACGGGCACAACTTGAACGCGTTGTGGGACCGACTGACCACCGATGTTCCGCGTCCCGTTCACTTCATCTGGACCGCGGCACGAGCGAGCCGCTCGGCCATGGGAAGGACCGCGTTCAATCGAATCGAAGACGTCCTTCGCGCGTCGGCCGACCGCGACGCCGCCTCGGGTCGGATCGACCGCTTCACCTACGAACTCGCGTAGCGCCGTCCAGGCCGTTTCGCGCACCGGCATCCTCATCTGCCGCTGGTGCGCGGCACGGTGCTTCTGGTCGACCTCAGCCGGCCTCGTTCTGGAAGTACGGTCGTCGGATGTCTCGCTCCGCGAGTGTGGATTCGTAGAAGTGCAGCATGTCGGTCATCTCTCTGACGGCGTAGTCGAGATCGTCCAGCGCATCACTGTCGCCATTGGCACCGCGCAACCGTCTCGCCGCATCGGCAATCTGTCGGTGCACCTCGGCGAAGGTGTCACCCTGTACATGGATTCCCGGAAACGCGCGACCATCCAGCCAAGTCACCGCGACGTTCCCACCGCGGGCTAGGACACGCGCCTGCTCATCCGTCATCCAGCGATGCTCGCATCGCAGCTTCCCGCCGGATGAACGGTCGGCATCCGGATCTGCGATCCGCTCGCTACGCAACGTCACTGCGAGCTGGCCCAGTCGGCGTCCGGACAAGGAGCCGATGAGCGAACGGGGCGACGCATTCGCGGCGCCGGCGATCCATCGGCTGCTCGCCAACCTCAGCGACCGCCCGGAGGGAGATAGGCAGTTGCGCACCCTCACGACGCCTCGGTTCGGATCGCCTGCGGGCAGTGGGCCTACAGTGCCCACCGGATCACGGTGATCAGTCCGAGGACGGCCAGCGTCACGACGATCAGTCCTACCACCGCTGCCAGCAGGCAGGGAAGCTCGTCGCGCCATGAACCGGGGAACTGAGGCCGGAGCCGGCCTCAGTCCAAGCCACCGGCGCCGGGCCGTCCTGGCTGGCCCGTTCGATCAACCGCGCCAAACGAGCGCTCGCCACCGGCCCGAGCTTGTCTGTCGGGTCTGTATTGACCCTCAACACGAGCAGGCGCATCCAGGCACCAGGATTGGCCTTCTCGAATGCGGCAATCTCCGTTTCGGTGGCATCCTCCGTGAGGAAGCCCCAGCGTCCGGCTTCAACCAAGTTGCCTACCTGCCGGTAAAGAGCCGCACGCTCAGCACGCAGATTCAGGTCGTCGGGGTAGGCGGCCGTGAGGCTCGCCAAGCGCTGCATCGCTGGGTGGTAGTGGCCGCGCCGCAGATCCGCGAGCAGTGCGTCGGTTGGGGGGCTGTGCTCGTCGTGCGGCGACAACGGCTCCAGGGGCGGCAGCGTGGTCTGTCTCAGTGGTGCGGAGTTCACCGCCCACACAGCGCTGGTGAGCAGGATGAGTGTGATCGCGACGGCGCGGCGCCGGCGGGGCGGCATCGTCCGCGCGACGTCGCACAGTCGTTGCCACATGGCATCAGGCGCTCCGGCATCATCTCAGTGTGCATGCCGGGCCGAGCACGGAAGGAGCGCGCAAGACCGGTAGATGAGTCGAACACGCCGAGTTACTGGCGCGGGGCGCGGGGAAGAGAACAGCGGATGGTGTCGGCCACGGTGGTGTCGGCGGTGGTGTCGGCCAGGAGGTGTTCCGTGCTGATGAAGGATGTCCGGGCGCCGGACGCGGTTCCGATGCTGTCGCGAGGCAAGCATCGCCATCCGGGCAAGGGTGCCTGCTTCATGGAACTGGCGTCGTTTCTGGCCGGTGGGCGGTGGAGCGACCATCCGGTCTGCACCCACCCGTTGCTCGCCGGGGTGGCCCGTCTCGTCAACGACAACACCTCCGATGCCGGCCGTCAGCAGCTGGCCGGCCTGGTCCCGTCGGTGATCGGGTTGGTCAGTGCCGACCTGCGCGTCGACGCGCGGATCGCGCTCCGGCTGGCGACGGCGGCGCTGCCGGTCGTGGCCGCGGAGCGGCAGTGCGCCATGGCGGTCTCCGTGCTGGCCTGTGATCACATGCTCGCCGTTCTCGACGGGCGGTCGCCGGACACGCTGGAGAAGCGCTCTCAGGAGGCGCTGGCGCAGGCCCCCAGGGCCACCCGGTGGGCCGGGAAGTTCACCCGTGGCGTGCCTGCGGCATCGGCGGCGGCCTTCCGCCGGCGGGTCGCGCCGCACGCCGTCCGCTCGGCGGTGGAAGGGGTCGCCGCGACCTGCACGCCGCATCGGGACCGCCTGCTGCGCGCGCTGCTCGTGGACGCGATCGAGGAGTGCGCCGCCTGGGTCGGGCGGGAGGAGGGGCGTCGCGACGCGCGGTCGTCCGGAGCCGGCCGCAGCTGAGCCGATCAGCTGCGCCGGCAGGTGGCGGCAGCGGTGGCTCGCGTTGCGGTGCTGCGGCCGTCCGGAGCGCCGGCGCCGACGGTCATCGCGGGTCGCGCCGCAGCGGGTGGTCGGCAGGGACCTCGACGAGCACGATCGGCACGCGGTCCGGGTCCTCGATCCACACCTCGACCAGCCCCCACGACTCCCGCCGGGGCTCCCGGAGGACCGTCACCCCCGCGGCCCGCAGGCGCTCGTACTCGGCCCGGACGTCACGGACCTGCAGCCACAACTGCAGCGGTCCGCCGGGCTCATCGTGCGAACCGGACACTTCGAGGAGCCCCTGGCCGAGGAAGAAGACCACGCCCGGGTGCTCGGCCGGTCCGAATTCACGGTAGATCGCCAGGCCGAGGATGTCGCGGTAGAAGCTCCGGCTGCGCCCGAAATCGGCCGGGCGCAGCAGAATGCGGCTGCTCAGTACCTCCACGGCTCGATCATCCCCGCCCTCCGGCCACTCCGCAGCGGATCCACGTGGTGCACGCGGCGACCAGTCGGTCGGCGAACGGGCAGGGATGCTCCTCGCCGGTGCGAGGGTGTCGCTACGCCACCGGGAAGTCATGATATGTGCTTGGATACGGCTCGTTGTCGAGCGTGTAGTGCCACCATTCCTTCGGGTAGTTGGTGAACCCGCCTTGTGCCATCAGGCCGGTGAGCAGCGCCCGGTTGTTCCTCGCCAAGCCGCTCAGGCCCGCGGTGATCGTGTGTGCGAGTGGGTCGAAGCAGTCGAAGCCGGTTCCCATGTCGATGCTGTTGTCGGGAAACCGCTGCGCCGCCGGCGCGGTGCAGGGCAGGAGCGGTTCGCCCGTCCGGTAGGAGGGTTCCGCGCGCGAGGGGGTGGCGACCAGTGTCAGGTCCATCGTGCTGCCCCGGCTGTGCGCGGTGGGCCCGCCGATGTATCCGTCGTCGAACAGCACGGACTTGTCGACCTCGGGGTAGAACTCCGCCTTCATCCGCTGGTCGGCTGTCGTCGCCCAGTGCACGAAGTCGTCGACGCCCTGCTGGGGCCGGTAGCAGTCGTACACCTTGAGGCTGTACCCCTTGCTGAGCGCGGTTGTCTGCACCCGGTGCAGCGCCTCGGCGGCCTGGCGGGTGAGCAGGCAGCGTGGCCGCTGGTAGCCGGTGATCGGCCGGCCGACGAAGTTGTGGGCGGTGGCGTAACGGATGTCGGTCAGGATGCTGGGATCGATGTCGGGCAGCGAGACGAATCCCGGCGGGAGCTGAGCCGCGGCGGCCGTGGACGGGCTCGGCGGTGCCGGCGGGGACGTGTCGCCCGCGGCGGGCGGGGACGACTCGCGGGCCGGCGCCGGGATCGTCGGGGCGGGCGGCGGTTGCGTCGGCCGGGCAGGTCCGCCGCACGCGGCGATCAGTGTGCAGGCCACAGCGGCGGCCAGGACGCGGACGCAGCGCCCGGCACGCCGGCGTGCGCCGGCCCCGGTCGCCGCCGCCCGACCGGACGCTGTGGGCCTGCCTGTCGTGAGGTACATGCGCAGATTATTGTGCTTTGTACGGTGGTCGATGCCCGCGAGCCGCACGGTCGGCGCCCCTCCCACCTGCCGCAGGGCGGTGCTGCCACCTGGTCGCTCCGGGCCGCAGCGGCTCGGGCGCTCGCCTGCGGTTCGTCCGGAGACCACGTTCAAGGCCCTGCGTGGAGTCAGCTGTGCCCGGGGATGCAGCCTGTGCGACACGTCCGCTACCTGGTCCGGATGACCACCTTCCGAACGGGCTGCCCGACTCGTAGTAGCGGTAAGCGGCGGCGGCCTCCGCGAAGGGGAGACGCGGTCGATGACGGGCCTGAGGCGATGGGCCGCGATGGTGCGGTTCATGTCGGCGAACTGGGCACGGCTACCGACGGCCAGCGCACGACGGTGGCGCCGGCGCCGAACAGGAGACCGTGGTCGATCGCCGAGCGACCGCCGGAGGCGGACCCTACCAGGGCCCCGGCAAAGTCGGCTCGATGACGCCCGAAGTGTCGATCACTGTCATTCATCGCTGCCGTTCCGCTCAACGCGCGTGCGCGGCTCGTGCGCGAGTTGCGTCGCGTACACGTCTGTTTGATCGATGTCGGCGACCGCCTGGCGAGCCACTGTCTCGTCGCCCCGATCACGGAGCAGGCGCACAAGCACGTAGAACGCGGTCTTGTCGCCGCGTTCGGCGCGATGTCGGAGGTCGCTGCCGCGCCCCTGCTCGTACAGCAGGCGGTCCAGCCGTCGGCGTGCACACCGATCGCTCTCGCCCCGGCGGGCGAGTTCATCGAGCCGCCCCGCCTTCGCGAGCAGGTCCATGTGCCACAGGTGTGCGTTGTGAAGGTAGGGGTCCGGGCTGTAACACTCGGCAGCGGAGCGGAGCCGAGACTCGGAGATCCGGCTCGCTGGGACTGAACGGCGGTGACCAGCGCCTCGGCCAGGCTAAACCGAACCGTGCGCCGAATGGCCGTGAGCAAGATCAGCTCACGGCCTGTCCTGAACGGAGCCGCGCAACTCACTACGGACATCGGTTTGCGGTACGAGTCCGGCCAGGGAATCCACGCAACCCCGGCATCCGGAATGTGGCCCGAACGGCCAGCGTCATCATCGGCCGTCGTCGGAACTCGGGCCTCTTGCCGCTACGACCTCTTGATCGGATGCACGGACATGCCGCTGACGGAGCTCGCCTCGGCCCTCAATGCTCAGGGATCTTTGACGGCTTGGTCGGGCCGATCATTGTGGCAGGACGGAGCGCCGCTGATTGGTAGCGTGCCCAAGGGCGCACCGCAGGCCCGGGCCAGATGGATGCTGGTCAATCTCGGTGTCTTGCGCTCTGGGTGGTGTGGGCCGTCAGCGCCTGTTGCGGCGGACCAGGAAGACGACAACGCCGACAACGACTGCGATGCAGCACAGGGTGCTGGTCAGGCGGCCGAGCGAGTATGCGATGTCTTCCGCTGCGTCTCTGGACCCTTGTGCCCCGGAGCCGCTGGCCCAGGCCGGAGCGCCAGCGGCGGTCGAGGTGACAACACCGGTGACGGCGGCGCAGATGCGCATGGACAGGACACGCAGGCTCACGATTCGGCAGCGTAGATCATCATCACCGTTGCCACAATCAATCGGCCAGACCAGACGTCCGGACCTGCCGCTGGTCTCGCGCGGCGCCGGCACCCTGGTCGTCGCGGCGAGCGACGTGCCCCGCCGACATCGACGCTTGCTGTCTTATGGATGAACCTGGCTGAAGTCGGAGATCTATTCTTTGGCGGTACGAGCGGCTGCGAGTACTCACTGGGAGGGCCTGTGTCGGTGTGGGCGGGCGTGCGGCAGCGGGTTGAGGCGTTGCGGGCGCATGGCGCGGACGAGCGGGTCTTCGGGGCATCCGCACACGGTTTCGTGCTGGAGCCGGCCCTGACCACGGATGAGCTCGCCGACCTGGAGGCGTACCTCGGCGTGGTTCTGCCGGAGGAGTACCGCTCATTCCTCACGGAGGTCGGTGCGGGCGGCGCGGGTCCGACATACGGTATCTTCCCGGTCCGCCGCGAGCCTGCCGGCACCTGGCGCTGGCACGGCGACGGCGCAGACCTGACGAGGGTGCCGCTGCTCGCGACGCCGTTTCCGGTGCAGCGGATCGGTTCGGCCGCGCTCGCCGAGCTGCGGCAGAGCTGCCCCGATGAGGTGGACTTCGACGACGAGGAGGCGTTCGACGCCGCGATGGAGGCGTACGAGGAGCGCGTCGAGGCGCTGCTGTGGGACGACGCGTTGACTGCCGGCGCGATCTGTCTCGAGCACCTCGGTTGCGCTCAGCGCACGTGGCTCGTTGTGAGCGGGCCCGCTCGAGGGCAGATGTGGGACGACCCGCGGTCCGACGAGCTCGACCTGCGCCCGGTCCTCGGTCCGGGCGGGTCGACGCTGGTGACGTTCGCGGCGTGGTACCTGCGATGGCTCGACGCTGCCGAGCGTGCCACGGGCTGACCGACGCTCAATCGTCATGATCGAGTCGGGGTCGCCAGGGCAGCCCGGATCTTCCACGTTGTCCGAGCCCTCACCGCCAGCACAGCGGAAGGTATCGGACCGACGGACCTCCTCCAGCGGGTATCCGCTCAAGTAGCCGCAGGTCACGCGCGCCAACCGGCTCGGAGATCGTCACGCTTCGTGGTAACTGGCGGGCGCATCGAACCGTGCGGCTGTGCGCGCTCGTGTTGCTGAGCACGATCATGCACGGCGACGGCTGGGGCCGCCGTGGCAATGGTGGGTGACATCTCCGGCTGTTCGCGCCCCGGGTAGTCGGAGGTACAGCCCGCGCTGACGCCTCGCAGTTCGGCCGGCACAGCCGCGGGGTCCATGCGGTTCCGGCTGCGGAGGCCGGTCACCGCTGAGGTCGGCCTCGTCCCGACGGGCAAGGCGGCTTCCGTCTCGAAGTCACCCTGCGGACGAAGCTGCCGGAAGGCCTGCCCCGGGAAGCCGGTCGCGAACTCATCGAGGCCACTCACCAGGTATGCCCGTACTCCCACGCCACACGCGGCAACATCCCAGTCGAACTGCTAGCCGGGTAACCGCCGGACGCCGCCTGGATCGCGACCACCGGAGTCCGCGACGCAGGTGGCGTCGTCGACCCCGCCGATCCACCCGTCCCGGTCCGTACTGCGGTCGCCGCACTGGTGCTCAACGCCGACGCGGTGCGCGCCGCCTGCAGCCTGTCCGGCGGCGCTCGGCGTTACCGGTTGCAGGTGCGCTCCCCTGCCGATGGCGCGGTCTGGCTCACGCAGCAGCAGATCACCGAGTTGTACGGCACCTCCGTGCGGCGCTCATCACGGTGCGTAAGAAGGCCCTGGTTTCGGTGACCTGCTGAGCCTTCGCTGCTGTCGGTGGGGCCCGAACTCGCGAGCAAGAACCACCCATCCGGACCGCGAGTGGCGCTTGGCGCTGCGGCATCACCTCATACACCGCCGACGTGGAATGAACGCCCGCGCCTTGGAACAACTGCACCGCAAAGCCTCACCGGCACCATCGAACGGGTCAGCCGGCCCGTGCCCGGGTTGCCGTGGAGAACGCGGGGCGGTGGAGCTCGACCCCCCTTCCCGCCGCTGGCCGGTGTGCTCAGCCTCTCTTCCTGCCCGGCTGCAGCGGGCGGTGGGGCTCAACCGCACTTCCTGCCCGGCAGGTGGGCATCGTTGCGGTGAGGCGGGGCCAAGTTGACGACCTCGTCGACGTCGGTGAGGAGGTCCGTGCGGTGGGTGATGAGCAGGACCGCCCGGTCGCCCGTGGCGGTCAGCAGGTCGCGGGTCAGTGCGGCGGCGGTGGGCTCGTCGAGGTGTTCGGTGGGCTCGTCGAGGATCAGGACGGGGAAGTCGGCCAGCAGCGCGCGGGCGAGCGCGAGCCGGCGGCGCTGGCCGCCGGACAGGGTGACGCCGTGCTCGCCGACGGGGGTGTCGAGGCCGGCGGGCAGGGTCCTGACCCAGTCGAGCAGCCGCGCGGCCGTCAGGGCCGTCTCGAGCTCGGCCTGGGTCGCGCCGGGGCGGCCGATGCGCAGGTTCGCCTCGATGGTCGTGTCGAACAGGTACGCGTCGTCGCCCAGGTATCCGACGACCCGGCGCAGGTCGTCGCCGCGCAGGTCGCGCACGTCGACATCGTTGAGCGTCACCCGGCCGGCGACCGGGTCGAGCCATCGCAGCAGCAGCGCCGCGACCGTGCTCTTGCCTGCGCCGCTCGGGCCGACGAGCGCGACCCGGCGGCCCGGGCGCAGCGTGAGCGACACGTCGCGGACCACCACCTGGCCCGGCGTCCAGCCGGCGGACACGCCCTCGAGGCGGACGGTCGGCGGGGCGGCCGGCAACGGTGCGGGCTCGATCGGGTCCGGGGCCGGGTCGGCGGCTGCGGCGATCTCGGCGAGCCGGCCGAGGGCGGCGCGTGCCGCGGCGAGGCGCTGCGCGGCAGCAGGGATCGTGCCGACCGTCTCGAACACGGCGAGCGGGGTGAGCACGACGACGGCGAGCAGCTCCCCCGGGAGGGTGCCGGCCCGGACCGCGACGGCGCCGGCGGCCAGGCCGGCGAGGACGCTCAGGCCCGTGCACAGCGCGGTGACCGCGGCCGACAGGCCCGCGGCGGCGCTGGAGCGGCGGGCGGCGGTGAGCAGCTGCCGGTCGGTGCGGTCCAGCGCGGCGAGCGCGTCACCGGCGGCGCCGTGCGCGATGAGCTCGGGCAGCCCTTCCATCAGGTCGACGGTGCCCGCGGCCAGCGCGCCGCGCAGGGGTGCGAGCCTGGCGTCGGCGCGACGGACCGCCGCCGACTGCAGCACCGGCACCCCGACCGCGACGAAGAGCAGCCCGGCCGCGAGGACCGCACCGGCGACCGGCAGCAGGCCGCCGACGAGCAGCACGGTGGCCGCACCGGTGACGGCGGCGACCGCGATGGGCAGCAGCACGCGCGCGATCACGTCGAGCACGGACTCGACGTCGTCGACGAGGCGCGCGACGAGGTCACCGCGGCGGAACGCGGCGATGCCGGCGGGCGCGAGACGCTCCAGCCTCCGGTACGCCTGCACCCTCAACCCGCCCAGCACCCGGAACGCGGCGTCGTGGCCGGTGACCCGCTCGACATACCGCAGCACGCCCCGACCGATCCCGAACGCCCGCACGGCGACGATCGCCACCATCAGGTGCAGCACCGGCGGGTGCTGAGCGGCGCGCGAGATGAGCCACGCCGACGTCGCCATCAGCCCGACCCCGGCTCCGGCCGCGCCGACCCCCGCGATCAACGCCAGTGCGAGCTGCCCTGCCGCCGGCCGGCACAACCGCAGCACACCACGGACAACACCGACGCCACGGCCGTCCACGGCTCGCTCCAGGCCCACCGCGCCGGCCACGCCACGGCCCCGGGACGCCGCACCGGGCACGCCATCCACGCCGCGCTCCAGGGGAGGCTGACCGGCCGCGCGGGCACGGTCGTCGCGCGGTCGGGTGGCGGCGTGGACGGGGCGGTCATGCGTCCGGGTGGACTCGGCCGGTGCGCCGTGGTTGCGGTCGGGGGTCATGTCGCCGTTCTTCGTGGGCGAGGTGGACGGGCCGTTGGGGCGGGCCGCGTGGTCGGTGACGCTCATGCCGGCACCGCCGAGCGGCCGACCGGAATCACGCGGTCAGCGAGAGCGACGAGCACGGAACGATGGGCCGTCACGATGAGCGTCCAACCGTTCGCGGGGGCGCAGCGGCGGGGCGCGTGGTCGGTGACGCTCATGCCGGCACCGCCGAGCGGCCGACCGGGATCGTGCGGTCGGCGAGGGCGATGAGCGCGGGGCGGTGGGCGGTCATGATGACCGTCCGGCCGGTGGCGTGGGCGCGGATCGCGGCGAGGATGCCCGCCTCCGTCGCGGCGTCGAGGTTGGCGGTCGGCTCGTCGAGCAGGACCAGCGGGGCGTCGCGCAGGAACACGCGGGCCAATGCGATGCGCTGCCGCTGGCCGGCGGACAGGCCCGCGCCGTCGTCGCCGAGCCTGGTCGACATGCCGTCCGGCAGGGCGTCGATGAACTCCAGCGCGCCGGCGAGGTCCGCGGCGCGGCGCAGCGACTCCTCGGTGGCGGCGGGCGCGCCCAGGCGGATGTTGTCGGCGATGGTGCCGGCGCTGAGCCAGGGCCGCTGCGGCAGCCACGCGACCAGCCGCCGCCACGCGTCGGGGTCGACGGCCGCCAGGTCCTGGCCGTCGACGGTGACGGTGCCGGCCGCCGGTGCGGCGAAGCCGAGCAGCACGGCCAGGGCCGTGGACTTGCCGCAGCCGCTGGGGCCGGTCAGGGCCACCAACTCGCCCGGGTGGATCTCGGCGGTGAACGGCGGCAGCGACGCCTCGGACCGGCCGTCGTGACGGACGACGACGTCCTCGAAGCGCACGGTGCCGGCCGGTGCCGGTGCCGTGCCGTGCGGTGGCGGCGGCCGGTCGAGGATCTCGAACACGGACGTGGCGGCGGCGAGCCCTTCGGCGCTGGCGTGGTAGTTGGCGCCGACCTGGCGCAGCGGCAGGTAGGCCTCCGGGGCGAGGATCAGCACGAGCAGCGCGGTGGCGAGGCCGAGGCTGCCGTCGACGAGGCGCAGGCCGATGCCGACCGCGACGAGCGCCACCGACAGTGTCGCGAGCAGCTCCAGCACGAGCGAGGACAGGAACGCGACCCGCAGCGTGCGCATGGTGGTGGTGCGCTGCTCGGCACTGATCCGGGCGATGACCCCGGCCTGCCGCTTCGCGCGGCCGAAGACCCGCAGGGTCGGCAGGCCGGCGACGACGTCGAGGAAGTGGTGCGACAGCCGGGCGAGGAGCCGGAACTGGCGCCGGTTCGCCGACTCGGTGTGCAGCCCGACGAGGGCCATGAACACCGGGATGAGCGGCAGGGTGAGGGCGATCGTGCCCGCGGCGACGAGGTCCGCGGGCGCGATGCGGGCGAGCACGATGACCGGCACCAGCGCGGCGAGGACCAGCTGCGGCAGATACCGCGCGAAGTAGGCGTCCAGGGCGTCCAGCCCGCGGGTGGCGAGGACGGCGACCTTGCCGCTGTCGCCGGCGGCGCCCGGGCCGAGCGCCGCGACGTGGGCGAGCAGCCGCGACCGCAGTTGCCGCTTCACGGCCGCGGACGAGCGGGCCGCGGCGACCTCCTGCGCCCAGGCGACCGCCGCCCGCAGCGCGACGACGGCGGCCAGCCAGCCGAGGGCCGGCGCGATCCGGGCCACGTCGGCGCCGTGCAGGTACACGGCGGTGATGCCGTCGGCGAGCAGCGTGGCCTGGGCCACGACGAGCGCGGCGAGGGCGACGCCGAGGGCGACGGACAGCACGAGGTAGCCGCGGGTCGCCCGGGCGTGGCGCAGCAGGCGCGGGTCGAGGGGCTTCACGGGTGGGCCGCCGGGATGTGCTCGACCCGCAGCCGCCGGCGGAACACCCAGTATGTCCACGACTGGTAGCCCAGCACGATCGGGGTGAAGCAGACCGCGACCCAGGTCATGACCTTCAGCGTGTACGGCGTGGACGACGCGTTGGTCACGGTGAGGCTGTCGCCCCCGGGGAGGGTGGTCGGCATGACGTCGGGGAAGAGGGTGACGAACAGGGCGGCGACGGCGAGGACCAGGGTCGCCCCGGTGGCGAGGAACGCCCAGCCTTCGCGGCGGGCCCGCGCGGCCACCACCGCGCCGATCAGGGCCGCGGCGGCCGCACCCGACAGCGCCCAGCCCCAGGCGTCGTCGTGGGTCAGCTGGGTCCACAGCAGGAACGCCGCGGCGAGGAGCACGGCGGGCAGGCTGAGCCGGAACGCGAGGCGCCCCGCCCTGGCCCGGACGTCGCCGTCGGTCTTCAGCGCCAGGAACACCGCGCCGTGCAGCGCGAACAGCGACAGCGTCGTGAGTCCGCCGAGCAGCGCGTAGGGGTTGAGGAGGGTGAAGAACGTGCCGGCGTACTCGTGCTCGGCGGTGATCGGCACGCCGCGGACGATGTTGCCGAACGCGACACCCCACAGCAGCGCCGGCACGAAGCTCCCGGCGATGATGCACAGGTCCCAGCGGCGCCTCCACTGTGGACTGTCGACCTTGCCACGGTACTCGAAAGCCAGCCCACGCAGGATGAGCGCCACGAGGATGATCAGCAGCGGCAGGTAGAAGCCGGAGAAGAGCGTGGCATACCACTCCGGGAAGGCGGCGAACGTCGCGCCGCCGGCGACGAGGAGCCAGACCTCGTTGCCGTCCCAGACCGGGCCGATGGTGTTGATGAGCAGGCGCCGCTCCCGCTCGTCGCGGGCGAGGACCGGCAGCAGCATGCCGACGCCGAAGTCGAAGCCTTCCAGGAGGAAGTAGCCGGCCCAGAGCACGGCGATGAGCGCGAACCAGACGGTGGTGAGTTCCATGTCGTTTCCCTCTAGTACGCGAACGCCAGCGGACGGTCTTCGTCATCTTCGTCAGCTATGTCACTGGGTACGACGATTTCGGGTGCCCCGGCCCGGGCGTAGCGCAGCATCAGCATCAGTTCGACGACGGCGAGCGCGCCGTACAGGAGCGTGAAGACGACGAGCGAGGTCGCGACGGTGCTCGCGGACACCGACGGCGAGACGCTCTGTGAGGTCTTGAAGATGCCGAAGACGGTCCACGGCTGGCGGCCGACCTCGGTGAAGATCCAGCCGAACGAGTTGGCCAGCAGCGGCATGGCGACCGTGGCCACGGCGGCCGTCCACAGCCAGCGCCCAGCGGGCAGCCGGCCCTTCCGGGTACGCCACAGCGCGACCACGGCGACGGCCATGGCGAGGACGCCGAAGCCGATCATGAGGCGGAACGACCAGTAGGTGACCGGCACGTAGGGCACGTAGTCGCCTTCGCCGTACCGCTGCGAATACAGCTGCTGGAGGTCGTTGATGCCCTCGACGGAGCCGCCGGGGCTGCCGGTCGCCATGAAGGACAGCAGCGACGGGATGCGCACGCTGGCGACCTCCTCGCGCCCGTCGAGCGAGCCGATGGTGAAGATGGAGAACGAGGCGGGTTCGGACGTCTGGTACAGCGCCTCCGCGGCGGCCATCTTCATCGGCTGCTGCTCGGTCATCACCCGCGCCTGCAGGTCCCCGGTGACGAGCACGCCGACGCCGGCGACGAGCACGACCCAGGCGCCGAGGCGCAGCGCCGGCCGGAACACGTCGACCTGGTTGCCGCGGCGCAGGTGCCAGGCGCTCACGGCGAGCATGAACGCGCCGCCGGTGAGGAAGCACGCCGTGACGGTGTGCGGGAAGGTCACGAGGGTCGTCGAGTTCGTCAGGACCGCGACGATGTCGGTGAGCTCCGCCCGGCCGCGTTCGGCGTTCACGGTGTACCCGACGGGGTGCTGCATCCAGGAGTTGGCGGCGAGGATGAAGTACGCCGACAGCATGGTGCCGATCGACGCGAGCCAGATCGCCGCCAGGTGGACGCGCTTCGGCAGCCGGTCCCAGCCGAAGATCCACAGTCCGAGGAACGTCGACTCGAGGAAGAACGCGAGGAGCCCCTCGATGGCCAGGGGCGCGCCGAAGATGTCACCGACGAAGCGTGAGTACGCGCTCCAGTTCATGCCGAACTGGAACTCCTGCACGATGCCGGTGACGACCCCCATCGCGAAGTTGATGAGGAACAGCTTCCCCCAGAACTTCGTCGCTCGCAGGTACTCGGGGCGCCCGGTCCGGAACCAGGCGGTCTGCAGCCCGGCGACGAGCGCCGACAGGCCGATGGTGATCGGCACGAAGATGAAGTGGTAGACGGTGGTGATCGCGAACTGCCACCGCGCAAGGTCCAGCGCGTCCATGGCCCGATTCTCGGGAGCCGGCGCGGGCGGCATCAGGGCCGAACGGCACGTCCGTCCGGGACTGTCGGGCCCTCCTGCGTGAGGACGGTCACGCGGTGCCCGGGCGCGCCTCGGCCGGCCAGTTGAGGACCTTGGCGCCGAGGACCGCGGCCTGCAGGGTGAACCGGTGGGTCGGGTCGGCCGCGTCGTAGCCGGTGAGGGCCTTGATGCGCTCCAGCCGGTACGTCACGGTGCGCACCGACACCCGCAGCCGCTTCGCCGACTCGGTGGCCACCCCGCCGGTGGCGAAGTAGACGTCCAGGGTGTCCAGCAGCGGCCGGGCGCCGCCGCGGGCCTGCAGCAGCGGGCTGAGCACGGCGGAGACGAGGTCGACGATGGCGGGCTGGTCGCGCAGCAGGACCCGGTAGACGAGCAGGTCGTGCGCGGTGATGACGGACTTGTCCGCGTGCAGGCGCCCCGCCATGGTCAGTGCCTCGCGGGCCTCCTCGTAGGAGCGGGCGATGCCGTACAGGCCCGGGTGCGGGCGGCCGACCGCGACCCGCCACGGCCGTCCGTGCCGGAGGCGGTTGAGCTCGCCGTGCATCAGCTCACCCAGGTCGCTGTCGCGGCCGGCGGGTGCGGTCGTGCCGGTCACGGCGGGCTCCGCCGGGGCGAGGACGACGAGGAGGTTGTCCTTGGTGGCGACGAGGACGTCCCGGTCGCCGAGCCGGTCGAAGATGACCGCCTCGAGGGCGCTGATCGCCGTGTCGGTGTCGGGCAGCCGCCGGCCCGGGGCGGCGAGCGCCACCTGGTGCACCCGGGCGAGGTCGAGCCCGAACGGCTCGGCCCGCTCGACCACGCTGCCGAGGTCGGAGTCGCCGCGCAGCAGGTCGTCGACGAGCTCCCGGCGCAGCGCCTCCTCCCGGCGGACGAGGTCCCGGCGCGCGACCGCGTACCCCTCGGCGAGGGTCGCGACGGCGTCGTCGATGACGTGCAGCACCGCGGCCGCGGCGGCGCGGACGACCTCGCTGTCGCGGGAACGCACCACCATCGGCAGGTCCTGCCACAGCCGTCTGGCCGCCGACAGGTACAGCTGCACCACCCGTCCGGCGGAGATGCCCTGCTCGGCGGCCTGCCGGCCGAGCAGCGCCACGGCGTCGAGCTCGGCGCGTCTGGGCCGGCGGCCGCTGACCGCGGCGTCGGCGAGCATCGGCAGGTAGTCGCCGAGCAGCAGCACCGGCACGTCACCGGCGTCGCGGGCGGCGGCGGTGGCGACCTCGGCCAGCCATGCCTGCTGCGCCTGCTGCGGCTGCGCGGCCTTGGACGCGTCGGCAGACGCGCCGGTCGAGGCCCGCCGGCTGCGGTCGGCCATCGCAGTGCTCACCTCCCGCCGGCGTCCGGCCGCCGGGTCTCCGGCGCGGCGGTGCGTTCCCGCCGTGGCCGGTCACCGGCAGTGTAGACCCGGCTCCGCAGGCCCGGCTCCGGTTCCCGCCGCGAGCAGCCGGGGCAGCGGCTGGCCGCCGGTTGCCGGATCAGTTGGTCGATACGGATGTCGGACCCGCATCCGGTACACCTGCCGTAGCGGCCACGGTCGAGCGCGTGCAGCGCGTGTTCGACGTCGTCGAGCCGGCGCCAGGTGAGCTCGGCCAGCGCCGGCTGCTCGGTGCTGCCGGCGCCGCCCTGCCGCGGCTGGTTGAGCAGGCGGAGCTGGGTGCGGTACCGGTCGCGGTGCTCGTGCAGCAGCACCCGCAGCATGTCGAGATCCCGCTGCCTGCCGCGTGTGTCCATCGTGAAGCTCCTGGTTCGTGGCCGCCGGAGGCGCCGGCCGTGCGGTCCGGCGCCTCCGTGCGGCAGGGGGTCAACGCCCGCGGGCCTGGCAGGGCACGCAGAACCGCGCGTGCGGCAGGATCTCCAGCCGGGCGGCGGGAATCGGGCCGGTGCAGCGTTCGCAGTGGCCGTAGCTGCCCGCGGTGAGCCGGGACAGCGCGGCGGAGATCTCCTCGATCGCCTGGCGGGCGGCGGCCGTGCGCGCACCGATCGTGTCCGGGTCCTCGCCGGCGCTGCCCGGCTCGGTGCCGGCCGCGGCGAGGACCGCGAGCTCCTCGGTGTGCTGTCGCAGCTGCGTCTGCAGCGTGTGCCGCAGCGGACTCGTGTCGACGCTCATGCTGGTCTCCCATCAACCTGTCAGAACATTGCGGTGGAGCACGCGTGTGCCGGTCAGGGCCGCACGGCGCCGCGGCGCAGCGCGGCGAGCGCGGCCAGGCCGGCGCCGCGCACCGCGGCCAGATGCGGCGCGGCCGGGCGGCGCACCGGGGTGCCCGCGGCACCCGCGATGCGCGCCGCCAGCCGGGGCCGGGCCGCCCCGCCGCCGACGAGGAGCAGACCCCCGCGGATCGCCGCGGCGACGACCTGGCGGCGGTGGCCGGTCTGCCGGCGCACCCGGCCGACGAGGTCGGTGATGGCGGCGACGACCGCCGCGTCGAGGTCCGGCCCGTCGACGCCGTCGTGCAGCCCGACGTCGCGCCGGTGGGCCGCGACGATCACGCCGCCCTCGAGCACGGCGACCTCGGTCAGGTGCGCGCCGACGTCGGCGACCAGCAACGGGCCCGGCGCCGCGCCGGCACCGATCGCCGCCGCGCGCACGGAGTCGATGAACAGCAGCCGTGCCGGTTCGAACACCTTCGTCACCAGCTCGCGCACGGCCGGCTCCATCCGCGGGTCGGTGCCCACGGGCCGGCACGTCACGACCACGGCACCGGCGGGCAGCGGCCGGCGCCGCTCCCACGAGAGGCCGGACAGCAGGGTCCGCATCGCGTCCAGGTCGGTGATCCGGCCCCGGGCGACCAGACCGGACCACGGCGCGGTCACCGTCTCCGGGTAGCTGAGCTGCAGCACCCCGCGGCCCGACGCCCAGATCCTGGCGCCGGCGCCGCCGAGGTCGAGCCCCACGGCCGCGGGCTCGTGCGCGGGGCTCGCCGCGCCGGCGCGGAGCCGGGGGTCGCCCGGTCGTTCTGAGCGCTCCAGGGCGGCGCTGCCGGTCGGTTGGGTGAACATGGCTCTCCTCTCGGACACCTGAACGCGGTCCGTGACGACGGTGAGGTTGTGCGGAAGACGGTCCGGACGCGACCGGGACGGGCCGTGGCGGTGCCGCAGCACGAGGGGTCAGGCGCGTCCGGCGTCGATCGCCGCGGACGCTGTGGCCGGGCCTGCGGTCAGCCGATGACGGCCGGCACGCCGTAGCGGCCGGGCGGCGACTGCCGGTGGAAGCGCTCGAGCCCGATGCGTCCCCGCGCCACACGTGGCCAGGTTGGGGTCGCACCGGGCGAGCCGGTCGGCGCGGGGCAGGCGGCGACCAGGACGGGGGGCCGCTCAGGGCACAACACGCCAGTCACCACGATCACCACCCCTGCGAGCCGTACCGAAGGAATCTCCAGCATCGGCGATCCGCGCCCGGCATACACCAGCATCGGTCGGCAACCTTGACGGCGCCCTGCTTGCCGATCATCGGCAATCTGCCCGCCGGCAGGCGCCGTGCCACCGCGTGGCGCCCGGTGCCCGCACGGGCCCGCACGGGGCCCGGCCCGGTGGCCCTCAGGTCCTGCTCCGACACGGTGAGCACCGCGGACTCGAGCTGGTCGGCCAGGCCGAGACGGCTCAGGCCGGCCGCCGCGAGGTCCTCGGCGGCGGCGCGCATCCGGTCCGTGGCGCGGTTGATGGTCGCCGCGCCCAGCCCGAACGCGCCCCGCATCCCGCCCGGCAGGAAGCGCCGGTGGTAGCGGCCTTCCGCGGCGGCGGTGAGCGACGCGGTGGACTCGCGCACGAACGCGTCGACCACGTCGATGAGCTGGTTCACGGCGTCCGCCGCCGCGGCGGCGTCCGGGTCGTGCCCCACCACCGGCACGCGGGCCTCGAGGTCACCGCCGGCGACGGCCCGGCAGACGGCGGCCAGCATCCGGAGCGTGTCGTCCCCGGAAGGCCGCGGTTCCTTCGACACCCGTCTCATACCGTGACAGTCCCGGTCAGCGACCAGAAGAACTCGTCGTAGGTGCGGCCCTGCTCGGCGAGCTCCCGCTCCAGCAGGCGGGTGGACGCCTCGATCGCCTCCTGCGGCCGGCCGTGGCGGCGTTCCTCGGCGCGCAGCCTGGCGTAGAGCCCGGTGACGGCCGCGACCGCGGAGCGATCCGGGCGGCGGCGGTTGGAGTGGTACCCGACGCGGGCGCCACGGGCGTCGAACGACGGCGTCACGTGCGCCAGCACCCAGTAGTGCGCGCCGTCGCGGGCCAGGTTGACGACGTAGGCGAAGAGCTCGTCGCCGCGACCGATGGTGTCCCACAGCAGCTTGAAGACGCACCGCGGCATGTCAGGGTGGCGGATCACGTTGTGCGGGCTGCCGATCGCCTCCGCGGCGGTCAGGGCGGACATCCTGAGGAAGACCGGGTTGGCGTACGTGATGACGCCCCGTAGATCGGTCTTGGTCACGATCAGCTCGTCCTCGCCGAGCATCCGCTCCTGCCCGGTCGGGGCCACCGTGGCCTCACGCATCGCACCTCGCCGTCCGATCGGTCCGTGCCTGTTCCGTCCGTCCCTCTATTCGCCGGGCCGCGCGCGAAGTGTAGGAAAACGCGCGGCGTCACCCGGCGCCAGCAGGCCGACGCCGCCGTCGTAGCGGCGGTAGACCAGGGCGCCGCGGCCGTCGGCGGCGTCGGTGAAGAACAGGAACGGCAGCCAGCCCTCGGCGAGGCGGGTGGCGGCCGCGTCCGGGGTGAGGACCGGCGTCCGGCGCGAGTTGACCGTCGGTGTCGGCGTGCCGTTGGCGGTGACCGGACGCATGCTGTGCTGCCGGGCGACGCGCAGGCCGGTGGGGCCGGCGCGGTACACGACGGCGTCCTCGCCCGTGTCCAGTTCGGTGAACAGGCACACGTCGTAGTCCATCGCGGCCAGCATCGACCCGGCCTGGCAGGCCCGGCGCGGCCGCAGCGGCACCACCTTGCGGCGGGTGATCCGGGCCGGGCCGGGCACCGCGAGCGTGCGCCGCTGCGGGTCGGGCCACGGCCACGGCTCCCACCCGGTCTCCAGCCGGGTGATCTGGCGCTGCAGCCGGTCCGTGGCGGCCGCGACGGCGGCCGGCAGGGTCGGGCCGTCGACCTGGATCCGGGCGGGTGCCCCGCCGACGCGCAGGTTCACCTGGATCACGGCCGGGCAGCCCGCGTGGGGTCCGCAGGTGAGGCGCAGCCGCGCCGCGCCGGCCGAGCGGTGCCGCGCGACCACGCCCGCGACGGCCGCCCGCGCACTCTCCCGGTCGTCCGGGTCGACCGGCCCGCGGCTGCGCACGTCGACGTCACCCGCGGGGCCGATCACTGACACGTCGAGCTCCGGCACCGGTACACCTCCTGGATCGGCAACGGCGTCAGTGTCGCCGCCCGTCACAGGGGCCGACAGTGCCGAAGGTCCCGTCCTCGCCGTCCCGGATCCGGGTGCCTACCGGTGGCCGGCCTTCTCGTGCTCGAGCCTGGCCAGCAGCCGGTCCTGGAGGAGGTCCACGGCCTCGTACGGGCCGTCCGCGGCCGCCTCGGCGTGCAGGACCCGGCCGTTCAGGTCGATCTCGGCGCGGGCGGTGACGGGCCGGGTGGCGGCCGGGTTCGCGATCCGGTCGAGCCGCACCTTGGCGTAGAGGATCGGGCGTCCCGTGTGCCCGAGCACCGCGGTGACCTTCTCCCGGGCGTACCCCTGCAGCCGAGGCTCCATCCCTGCCTGCAGCTGGACCTGGACCTCGACCTCGTCGTGCGTGCGGGACATCGTCTCGTCCTTCCCTCATCCAAGGGGCGGGGTTCCGACCGCCTGAGATCATTTGATCTCCCCGGTACGGAACGCCTCCAGGGTCTTTGGTTCCGTCACACCGCGGTGGCGCGGGCCGGCCGGGATCATTCCCCGGTGCCGCCCGTGGCCAGGTGTAGCGGGCGGCACGGCGGGCAGGTGCGCTGCGAGAACGCCGCCCCTGCCGCCGCCACGGACGGTCCGGCACCGCCTGCGGGCTCGAAGCACCGTGGAGGCGGCAGGCACTGAGGCACTTCGCGGGAAGCGAGGCCGACGGATGGACATCAGCACACGCAACAACGGGCGGTCGGTGCAGGAGCTGCTGCGCTGCGCCGCCGAGGAGGCCACGCGGGCACCGTCCGTGCTGAACACGCAGCCGTGGCGGTGGCACGTCAGCGAGGACGGGCTCGACCTGCACGCCGACCGGACCCGCCAGCTGCACGCCATCGACCCGGCCGGCCGGCTGCTGATCCTGAGCTGCGGCGCGGCGCTGCACCACGCCCGGGTCGCGCTGGCGGCGTCCGGGATCAACCCGTCGGTGCGGCGTCATCCCGACGCGGCCGACCCGGACCTGCTCGCCCGGGTGCGCTCCGGCGGGATCCAGCCGGTGCGGGCGGAGGACGCCGCCGCCGCGGACGCCATGCGGCAGCGGCGGACTGACCGGCGGCCGTTCCTGGCGTCCGGGCCGGCGGCCGGCGACGCGCTGGACGCGCTGCACGCGGCGGCGACGGCCGAGGACACGACGCTGCACCGCATCGACGGCGACCAGATCGCGTACCTGCGGGCGGCCGAGCACGGCGCGCAGATCATCGAGGCCAAGGACGAGCGGCGCCGGGAGGAGCTGCGGGAGTGGACGGGGCGGCCGGCGGAGGAGGGCGACGGTGTGCCGCCGGAGACCGTCGCGGGACCGACGCCCCGGCCGGTGCCGCTGCGCGGCTTCGGGCTCGGCGACCGGGCCGCCCTGACCCCGGGCACCGGCGACGACCGGTCCGCCGGGTACCTGCTGCTCGCCACGCGCACCGACGAGCCGGCCGCCTGGTTGCGGGCGGGCGAGGCGGTCAGCGCGGTCTGGCTCACCGCGATCAGTCTCGGGCTGGCGGTCTCGCCGATGAGCGACGCCGTCGAGGTGCCCGGCGCGCGCGCCCTGCTGCGGAGCCTCCTGCCGCACGGCGGCAATCCGCAACTCGTGCTGCGCGTCGGCGCCGATCCCGGGTCGCCGCCACCGGCGAGCCCCCGCCGGCCGACCGGTGACGTCATCGGCGACGAGACCGGACCGTGACTCCCCGCCGTGGAGCAGGCCGGGAAGCCAGGGAGCACACCCAGGAAGGCGACAGGAGGCACGCCATGCACGCCAAGGACATCATGAGCCGGCCCGTCCACACGGTGCGGGCGGACGAACCCGTCGCCGGCGCGGTGGCCCTGCTCGAACGCGAGCAGATCACGGCCGCGCCGGTGGTCGACGCGCACGGCAGGCTGGTCGGCTCGATCAGCGAACGGGACCTGCTCCGCCGGTCCGCCGGACCGGCGGCACCCGGGGCGGACACGCCGGGCACCCGGGTGGAGGACGTCATGTCCGGGCTGCCGGTGGCCGGCTGGCCCGACGCCGACGTCGCCGACATCGCCAAGGTCATGGTCGACCAGGGCGTCCACAGCGTGCCGATCGTGATCGACGAGCACGTCATCGGCATCGTCAGCCGGTGCGACGTGCTCCGCACGATCATGCCCACCGACGACACGGCGATGCGCGAGGCGCAACGACGGCTGACGGAGTACGCCGGCGGTCAGCGTCGCTGGACGGTCGCCGTCACCGGTGGCACGGCGGTGGTCAGCGGCCGCTTCGACAGCGGCACCGAACGCGACATCGCGATGGCGCTCGTGCGCACCACGCCCGGCATCGACACGGTCACCACCGCCGACGAGGAGACGTGATCCGCAGGGCACGGGGCCTCAAAGGGCCCTGCGGACGGGACGTCAGCCGTCCACCATGAGTTCGCCGACGACCTCGACGGTCTCGGCGGCCGGCCTCCTCGGCGAGTGCGGCGGGAGGGCTCCCGGGCCGGGGACGCCGATCCGGACGCCGATGACGGGATGGGCGACGTCGCCGAGCATGCGGCGCAGCAGGTCCCGGGCACTGCGGACCTCCACGAGGTCGCTCATCGCGGAGGTGGCCAGCCGTTCGGCGGTCGCGGTGAGCAGCACGGCGGACAGCGCCTCACCCGCGACGAGCCAGGCCGCCGGCTCGTCCACGTCGGTGACGATCACGCCGTACGAGGCGGCGCGGTCCACCGGTTCGGCACCGCTGTAGATGCTCGGGCCCTCGTCGACACCGGTGAAGTCGCGGATCGGCACCGGCCGCGCGCCCACTGCCGCGGTGGTGTCGTGCGGCACCCCGTCGCCGGCAGCCAGACGCGCCCCGGTCCACCTGTCGAGCTCGGCCCGGTACGCCGGGTCGGCCCGCTCGGCGGCGGCGGCGTGACCGGCGGCGACGGCCACCGCGGTGAGATCCTGCGGCCGGACGAGGTGCATGTCGGCGCCGGCGTGGCGGGCCGCGGCGCGCAGCCGGTCGGCGATGTGCTCCGGCACGGGGCGGACGTCGAACGGCCGCCGGTCGGTCCGCCTGGCCTGGATCGCATGCCGGAGCCGTTGTGCGGGCGACGACGGTTGCAGGCGGCCGGCGTACCGCAGCGTCGCCAGCAGGTCCGGGTCGTCGTCGCGGGGCAGCCGGTCGACGACCACGGCCGCGCCCTCGGCCGCCAGCGCGACGCACGCGTGGTGCAGCGCGGCCCCGCAGCTGACCGTCAGCAGCCGGCCCTCCGGATCGATGGGGTCCAGCTGCCGGCGCCGGTCCGCGCGGAGCACGGCGACGTCGTGCTCGATGCGCCAGCGCCAGGGCTGGGTGTTCCAGATGGACGGTGCGCGCAGCGCGGTCACGGCCGCACGCGCCAGGATCCGGCTGACCGCCTCCACGCGGATCGCCGCGTCGGGCTCGGTGTGTCGTACCGTTACCATGACGAACTCCTTCCCGGCCTCATCGTCCAGATCCTTGCGCCGCACCGGTTCCGGCGACGTTCACCGCGCGTCGGCCGGCTCCGGCGACGACTCCGGCACGGGCACGATGCCGTGGTAGACGGGGCACTCCGGCTCGCATCCGCCGTGCACCATGTCGGCCAGCGCGCGCTCCGCCCCCATGCACGTGTCCTCGACGTAGTCCAGCGCGACCTCACCGGCGAGCTGCCGCGCCTTCGGGCTGGCGATGCCCTCCTGCAGCCAGACCGCCCCGGCACCGGCCGCGGCCGCCTCCCGGACCAGACCCTCGGCCTCCTCCGCCGGCCGGAACACCTGCACCACGTCGATGTGCTCCGGGACGTCGGCGAGCCGTGCGTACGCGTGCTCGCCGAACAGGACCGTGGCGTGCGGATTGACCGGGACGATGTGCCAGCCCTGCTCCTGCAGCATCTTCGGCACCCAGTGCCCGGGCTTCTGCGGGTCGCGGGACGCTCCCACCACCGCGATCGTGTGCGCGCCGGCGAGTATCTGCCGTGGTGTACGCATCGTGATCAGCTCCTCGCTGTGACGATGACCGGCGACACCTCCACTGTGCCACCGGCTCGGGACGCTGTTCGGTGCCGAACGGCCTGCTTCTCTGCGACCGCCGGCCCGGGCGGGGGTGCGGGCGGCTGTCACGCTGACGCCGAATGCACGGCGCCCGGCACGGGTGCGGCGTGCTCCTGGACGGTGCCGTGCGCGATGAGCGCGGGACAGGCCATGTCGCGCAGGACCCGGTGCATCACCGAGGGGCTCGGCGGCTGGTCGGGATCCGCCGGGCTGCGGGTGCCGAACACCATGAGCATCGCCCACTGCGAGGCGAGGGTCAGGGCCTCGACCGGGTCGCCGGGCTCGCTGCGCAGCTCCATCTCGACGAGAGGGTGCCGCGCGCGCCACGGCTCGGCCGCCGCCACGAGCGCCTCGTGGACGGCCGACTCGTCGCTGCTCAGGCACGGCCCGTGGTGCCGGCCTTCCCCGTGGTGCCGGCCGTGCAGCCACAGCTCGGGATGCTGCCAGACCTGGATGACGACGAGTCGCTGGCCGCGGTCGGCGGCCTCCTCGAACGCGAGGCGGAGCGCCCGGCGGGCCGGGTCCGACCCGTCGAAGCCGGCCACCACCGGGCCTGTCTGCGGCAGGACCGTGAACGGATCGGCCCAGCGTCGTGCCGCGTGGACCGCGAGCACCGGGCACTCCGCCCCCAGGCAGAGCTGGTCACACACCGAGCCGAGCGGGTCGGCCATGTTGTTGCCGCCGCCGTGGCTCGCCACGACGAGCAGCCGGGCCTGCCGCGTATGGCTGCGCAGCACCTCGACCGGGGCGCCGACCTCCGTCACCCCGGCCGCGCAGACACCGGGTCGCCATCGCAGCGCCTCGTCCGCCGCCCGGACGGCGATGTCGGCGCTGCCCGGCGGCACGTCACCGGCCCGCAGGGCCGGGTCGATCGCATGGACGACGAGCAGCTCCCGGTTGTGCCGGCAGGCCTCGTCCGCCGCCCACCGCAGCGCACCGAGGCTGTCGGCCGAACCGTCGACGCCGGCCACCACGGGTCCGTACCGGTAGCCCAATGTCGGCCTCCCTCCACGTCCCCCGAAGTCCCCCGAACCTCCACGTCCCCCGAAGTCCCCCGAACACGTGCGTCCGGAGCCGGGCGGACCGCCGGCCGTGCCCGGCCCCCACGACGACGGGCGGCGATGCGGTGCCGCCACCACGTCGTCGGTGACCTGCCGCGCCGCCTGGACCGGCCCTGCCGGGGGCGCGCCGGTGCCGCAGTCGCGGCTGCCAGCACCCGCACCACGTGCGGCGCTCGGGTCCAGCATGATCTCACCGCGGCGCTCTGTGCCAGCACGCCGGACACGAATCATCCGCATCAGGTGATCGATGCCGCGATCACCGTCGATCCGGAAGGGCAGGGGGTGCCGCGTCGGCTCCCGCCGGCGGGCCGACCTGCCCGGCGCGACAGGACCAACGCCTCGTGCGGCCCGCGGCCACGGCGACGAGGCTGGACGCCAGAACCACGACAGCACGGCGGCCAGTCGGCCGGTGCGGCGACGATCGGAGATGACCGGCGATGCGCTGGCGACTCGATGCCGGGACGACGGAGACCCTGCTGCGCGCCGCCGTCGCCGCGCCCTCCATCCACAACACCCAACCGTGGCGGTTCCACACCCACGACGACGTGATCGACGTGCGCACCGACCCGGCGCGCCGGCTGCGGGTCGTCGACCGCGACCACCGCGCGATGCTGCTCAGCGTCGGCGCCGCCGTGTTCAACCTGCGCCTGGCCATGGCGCTGGACGGGTGGCTGCCGGTGCTGCGGCCGTTTCCCGCCGACGGCCTGACCGTGGCCCGGATCGAGCCGGGCAGGTCCGGCGCCCCCGGGCCCGGCCTGCGCGCGCTCGGCACGGCGCTCTTCCGGCGGCACACGAACCGCGGACCGTACGCCCGGGCCGTCGTCCCGGCACGCGTCATCGACGAGCTGCGGGCGGCGGCAGCCGCGGAGGGTGCCGAGCTGACCGTGCTGGACCGGGTGCGGCGCGAGGCGCTGCTGACGCTCACCGCCGCGGCCGACGCCGCCCAGCGCCGCGACCCCGCGTACCGCCGGGAGCTGGCCACCTGGACGGCCGGCGGTCCCGGCCGCCGCGACGGCATACCGGCGGAGCTCACCGGCCCGCGCGACGTGCACGGCTGGCTGCCGGCACGGGACTTCGGGCTGCTGTCGGCGGACCCGGGCCGCCCGGCCGCCGTGTTCGAGCCCCACCCGCAGCTCGTCGTGCTCAGCAGCCGCGCCGACGGCCGCACCGCCCGCGTGCGGGCCGGCCAGGCCATGCAGCGGGTCCTGCTCAGCGCCACGGTGCGCGGCGTCGCCGCCCAGCCGATGACCCAGGCGCTGGAGATCCCCCGGCTGCGCCGCGCCATCGCGGACCCCGCCGACCCGTGGGCCCCGCAGATGATCCTGCGCATCGGCTACGGCATGCCGGTGCCCGCGAGCCCGCGCCGGGACTGGTCCGAGGTCGTCGTGGTGGCGGGCGCGCCCACCACCGCGGTGTGACGCCGCTGTCGCCGGCGCCTGCCTACGGTGGCCTTGCCGGCCTACAGCACCGTGGAGGAATCCGATGACACTGGCGACCGTGGCCCGGGCGATCGGCCGCGAATCCGTGCACCATTCCCGATGGAGCGACCTGTCCACCCGCGACCGGGCGGCGCTCGTGGTGGGGACGGCCGCGGAGATCACGCTCACCGCGATCGCCGCCGCCGACCTGTACCGGCGCCCCGCGTCGCAGGTCCAGGGGCTGAAGGCGCTGTGGTGGCCCGCGCTCGCGATCCAGCCGGCGGGCCCGCTGCTGTACCTCCTCGTCGGGCGGCGGCCGGACGAGCACGAGACGCGCCGCGGCCGGGCCCGGCGGCCCTGACCCGGCGACCCTGACACCGGGCCCCGCCGGACCACCGCCCCGGTGTCAGGACGCCGGGCCGCCGACCGGCTCGTCGTCGTCGGCAGGAGGGCGCACCCGGGCGTCAGGGCCCGGGAAGACCAGCGCCTCATGGCCCGTGTCGAGCCAGCGCACCCTGTACGGCGGCGTGTGATCGGCGTGGCCGACCTCGGTGATGACACCGATCCGCCGGCTGTCGCCCAGGTGGGTGCCCTCGACGATCAGCCGGTCTCCGATGTTCGCCTGCATGATCCGTTCCTCCTCCGCTCGTCCCGCGAGCGGTCCCGCGGGGTCGGGGGTCTCCCTCTCGATCAACCGTGCGCCGCGCGCCACGCCGTTGCCAGGGTCTTCATGCTCTTCCGGTCGCCGCGTTGCCGTGGGCGGTCGAGGAGACGGCGGCACGCCGGCCATCTGCCACGTGCGGCGCGACGGCGCGCCGGGCAGGGCCCCAAGCGCGTGGCGGTCCGGGCCGCGCGGCCCACGGCGGGCGGGACCTTCTCCGGTGCCGCCGACCGTCCGCCGCGGTAAGGATTGAGGTACGACACCCGCTGCCGGGCACAGGTCACGACGAGCGGAATGCCAAGGACGGCGACGAGGGCCGCCAGGTTCGCCATCACCAAGATGGTCACCGCACCGGGCTCCCCAACAGCGGGTGTCGTTTCGCGCCGGCCACCCGGACGTCCGACACGAAGCGCCGGCGCAGGACGACGGAACGCCGAAACGGCCCGGGGATCCGTGGAAGGAGACGCGTGATGGAGCACAAGCATGACGTCGTCGTCGGTGTCGACGGCTCACCGGAGAGCCTGGCGGCCGTGGACTGGGCCGCCTGGGACTCCGCGCGCCGGGGCCGCCGGCTGCACATCATCCACGCGTACGCGTGGCCCGTCGCCCACCCGTCGCTGGGCGCCCGCCGGACACCCGCGCTGGACGAGCTCGTCCGGCACGCCGCCGACACCGTCGTCGACACCGCCGTGGCCCGCGCGCGCACCGTCGCATCCCAGCTGCCGATCACCACCGATACGCCGATCGAGCCGGCCGCTGCCGCGCTGGTCCACGCCTCCGGGTGGGCCGGCACCGTCGTCGTCGGCAGCCGCGGCCTGGGCGGATTCGGCGGCCTGCTGCTCGGATCCGTCGGCGCGCAGGTGGCCGCGCACGCCGCCGGCCCGGTCGTCGTGGTCCGCCAAGGCGAGCCCGCCGACGCCGTCGAGGCGGGCCGGGTCCTCGTCGGCGTCGACGGGTCCCACGACGCCGAGCACGCGATGCGGTTCGCGTTCGAGCAGGCCTCGTTCCGCGGGGTCGGGCTGACCGCGGTGCACACGTACCGCTGGCCCGAGTCCACCGGCCCCGGCGACATGCTGCCGCTCGTCTACGACACCGAGGACCTGCTCGACGACGAGCGGCGGGCCCTGGCGGAGTCGGTCTGCGGCTGGGCCGACAAGTACCCGGACGTCGACGTGCGCCGCCGCACGGTGCGCGGCGGTGCCGCGTCGGTCCTCAGGCGGCTGTCCCACGGCGCGGAGCTGATGGTCGTCGGCTCGCGCGGCCGCGGCGGCTTCACCGGGCTGCTGCTGGGCTCGGTCAGCCAGGCGTTGATCCACCACGCCGCCTGCCCGGTCGCGGTGGTGCGGTAGCCCGGCCGGGCCTCGCAGTCAGGTAGGGCGGTCAGGTAGGCGGGACCAGGACGGCGGCGCCGTTGACCCGGTCGGCGGCGAGGTCGGCGAGGGCCTCGTCCGCCGCCCCCAGGGGGTACTCCGTGATGCTCACCCGCAGCGGATGCTCCTGCGCGAACGCCAGGAAGTCGCGGCCGTCCTGGCGGGTGTTGGCGGTGACGCTGCGCAGCGTCCGCTCCTGGAACAGGTGGTCGGCGTACCGCAGGACCGGGATGTCGGTGAGGTGGATGCCGGCCACCGCGAGCGTGCCACCGCGGTCCAGCGCCGACAGCGCGACCGGCACCAGGTCGCCCACGGGCGCGAACAGGATCGCGGCGTCCAGCGGCTCCGGCGGCCGGCCGGCGGCGTCGCCCGCGGACGCGGCGCCGAGGTCCAGGGCCAGCTGCTGCGCCTGCGCCGAGCGGGTCAGCACGTGGACCCTCGCGCCCTGCGCGATCGCGACCTGCGCCGCCAGGTGCGCCGACGCGCCGAACCCGTACAGGCCCAGGCGGCCTCCCGGGGGAAGCTCCGCCCGGCGCAGCGCGCGGAAGCCGATGATCCCGGCGCACAGCAGCGGGGCGGCATGGGCGTCGTCGTAGCGCGGCGGCAGCCGGTAGACGAACGCCGCCGGCGCCACGCAGTGCTCGGCGAAGCCGCCGTCGGCGTGCCAGCCGGTGTACCGCGAGGACGGGCACAGGTTCTCCGCCCCCGCGCGGCAGTAGACGCAGGCGCCGCAGGTGTGGCGCAGCCACGCCACCCCCACCCGCTCACCCACCCGCAGGTCGCCGGCGTCCGGCCCCAACCGCTCGACGTCGCCGACGACCTCGTGGCCGGGCACCACACCGGGCCGTAACGGCGGGAGGTCGCCTTCGGCCAGGTGCAGATCGGTGCGGCAGACCGCGCACGCGCGGACGCGCACGAGGACCTCGCCCGGCCCCGGCTCCGGTACCGGCGCCGAATCCATCCGCAGGGGACGCTGCTGGATGGGTCCCGGCCGCTCGACCCGCCACGTGGTCATCCGTCGCACCCGGCCTTCCTGCCCGCCCGGACGCCCACCATGCACGCACCGCGGTCCCCGTCGTCCGTTGCCGCCGGGCCCTGGCCGGCCACGCACCCGGCGCGGATGGTTGGTGGTGGGGACAGCGGTGGCGGTGCGCGCCGCCCGCGACGCCGGCCGGACACGTCCGCGCGATCCGCCGTCCCGGCGACGGCGCAGGAGCGATCTTATGGAGCTGCCATGTCCACGTCATCCGTCCCGGCCGCCGCTGTCGTCGCCGGCGTCGACGGCTCCGCCGGCAGCATGCGGGCCGTGTGGTGGGCCGCCGCCGACGCCGCCCGGCGGCACCGGCCGCTGCACCTGCTGCACGCGCACGACTGGCCCGACCTGGTGTACCCGCCCGTGGGGTTCGCGCTGCCGGTCGCCTACGAGACCGACGTGCGGGCGACGGCGGCCCGGGTGCTCGCCGACGCCGTCGTGGTGGCCCGTGACGTCGGCGCCGACCTGCGGATCACCACCGAGTTCACGACCCGGCTGTGCGTGCCGGCGATGCTGGCCGCCTCTCGGCTGGCGTCGCTCGTCGTCGTCGGCAGCCGCGGCCTCGGCGGCTTCGCCGCCCTGCTGGTCGGCTCGACGGGAGTCGAGCTCGCCGGGCACGCCGCCTGCCCGGTGGTGATCGTCCGGGAGGTCGACCTTGCCGACGGGCCGCACGCCGGCCGGGTCGTCGTCGGTGTCGACGGCTCGCACGGCGCCGACCTCGCGCTCGGCCTCGCGTTCGAGCAGGCGGCGTTCCGGCGGGCCGGGCTGACCGTGGTCACCGCGGTCCAGTGGCACGTCGCCGGGCAGAGGGACGGGGTCGCCCCGCCGGTGCACGGCGAGCAGGCCGAGCTGCTCAGTGCGCGCCGGGTGCTCGCCGAGGCGATCGCCGGATGGCAGGAGAAGTACCCGCAGGTCGACGTCCAGCTCGAGGCCGTCGCCGGACGCGCCGGCGGCGTGCTCGTCGACGCCTCGGCCGCCGCCGAGCTGCTGGTCGTCGGTGCCCGCGGGCACGGCGGCTTCACCGGGCTGCTGCTCGGCTCGGCCGGCCAGGCCGCCGTCCACCACGCACACTGCCCGGTCGTCGTCGTCCGCCCGCCGAGGTGACGCGGCGGCCACCCGACTGTCAGGAGGGCCCGCGATGACGAAACGCGCCCTGGTCTGTTACGACGGTTCCGCCGCCGCGAACGCCGCGCTGCGGGCCGGCACGCAACTGCTGCCGGACGCGCACGCCTGGATCGCGTACCTGTGGACGCCACCGTTCGCCGAGGAGGGCCTCCGCCGGCGGTTGTGGGCCGGCCGGGACCACATCGAGGAGTTCGTCGAGGCGCTGCGCGGGGAGGGCGCGTGGCGGGCCGAACAGGTCGTCGTCACCGGGGTCACGATCGCCCGGACCGCGGGCTGGCGCGCCGAGGCCCTCACCCGGCCCACCGAGGGCGGCGAGGGGTTCGAGCTGGCCAGGACCGCCGCCGCCCTGGAGCCCGACGTGGTCCTCATCGGCTCCCGTGGCCTCGACGGCTTCCGCGCGGTCCTCGGCAGCGTCTCCGACGTCCTCGTGCACTACAGCCCGAAGCCGGTGCTGGTCGTGCCGTATCCCATGCTCATGCGGGACGCCGCGGCGGTCCCGGGCGGACCGGTCGTCGTCGGCTGGGACGGCTCCCCGGGCGCCTCGGCCGCGGTCGTGGCCGCCGACCGGCTGCTGCCGGAGCGGGAGGTGGTGCTCGTGTCGGTGCACGACAGGGCCGAGGAGTGGCCGTCGACCCCGCCGCCGGACGGGAGCCGGTCCGTCAAACCGGTCCTGGTCCGGCCGGGGAACGGAGCACCGGGCCACGCCATCGCCGACGCCCTCGGCGGGTACGCGGCGGACCGGTCGGCGGCACTGGTCGTCGTCGGCTCGCGGGGGCGCTCTGCGGCGCAGGAGATCATGCTCGGCAGCGTGGCGATGGCCACCCTGCACCACGCCCACCGGCCGGTGCTGGTCGTCCCGCGGCCCCACGGTGCGCCCGCCGGTACACCGGCGGGGCGAGGCGCCGCCTGAGGCACCGCACCCATCCGCCGGGTGGCGCCGCCAGGATCGGGTACCAGGGTCTGCGGGCGGTCAGGGCCGGTCGGCGCATGCGCCGGTGTCGCCGCCCGCGGTGGACGGGACCATCGGCCCTTCCGGCCGGCACGGCGGTGGACGACCGTTGAAGACACCGCCGCACATCGTGAGGAGGCCGTCATGACCACCATCCAACGGCCGGTGATCGTCGGCGTCGACGGCTCGCCGGCCGCGTTCGGCGCGGTCCGCTGGGCCGCCGACGAGGCGGTCCGGCTCCGCCTGCCGCTGCGCATCACGCACGCCCTCGGCGTCCCCGGCCCTCCGGAGGAGATCACCGACGAGCAGGGCCTGGTCCTGAACGCCGCGGTCGAGGCCCGCCGGTGGTATCCGGGCCTGCACGTGACGACGTCGACGTGGTTCGGGCAGCCCGCGCACGCGCTGCGCGAGCAGTCCCGGCACGCCGAGCTGGTCGTCGTCGGCAGCCGCGGGCACGGCGGCTTCCACTCGCTGCTGGTCGGCTCCGTCGGCGTGCAGCTCGCCGGTTACGCGTACTGCCCGGTCCTCGTGGTGCACCACGCCGAGCGCTGGTCCGGGCCGGAGGCGCAGCTGCCGTCCCACGGGCCGGTCGTCGTCGGCACCGACGGGTCCGCCGGCGGCCTGCTGGCGCTGGAGGCGGCGTTCGGCGAGGCGTCGGCCCGCCGGGTGCCGCTGGTCGCGGTGCGCGTGTGGCAGCCGCCGGCGAGCCGCCTGGCCCGCCGCCCCGACCCGGACAAGCTGGCCGCCGAGCTCGACGCCGACCTGGAGCGGCTGCGGGCGAAGGACCCCGCCGTCGAGGCCGAGGCGCGGGTGCGGCAGGGCGTGCCGGTGCCGGTGCTGCTGGACGAGGCGCGGAACGCGCTGATGATCGTGCTCGGGGCGCGGGGGCACGGTGGCTTCACCGGGCTGCATCTCGGTGCGGTCGCCCAGCACGTGCTCGAGCACGCGGACTCGCCGGTCCTCATCGCCCGGCACTGACGGCACCACGCGCCGCCGGGCGGGGCCGGAGGTCCCGCCCGGCGAGGAGACCCCGGCCCTGTCCGGCCGGACCGTCACGAAGGAGGACTGCGATGGACGCACAGCGGATCGTCGTCGGATTCGACGGGTCGGGCGAGGCCCGGGCCGCCGTCGACTGGGCCGTGGACGAGGCCGAGCGGACCGGGTCGCGCATGCACATCGTGTACGCCTACCAGCTCGCCTGGCCCGGCGGGGAGTACGCGGGACCGGCCGGGGAGATGGCCGCCGAGGCGCAGGAGCGCGGCGACGCGTTGATCGCCGAGATCGTGGAGCATCTCCGCCGGCGCGGCACCGGCGTCAGCATCGACGGCACGGCGGTCCATGCCGCGCCGTCACCGACCCTGCTCGAGCTCGGTGACGCGGGCGCCCGCCTGATCGTGGTCGGCAACCGTGGCGGCGGCGGGCTCACCCACCTGCTGCTCGGGTCGGTCAGCCAGCAGGTCGCCACGCACGCGCGCACCCCGGTCGTCGTGGTGCGCGGCCGGGCCGCGGCCGGCGGCCCGGTGGTGGCCGGCGTCGACGGCTCCCCCAGCTCCGACGCCGCGCTGGGTGTCGCGTTCGAGGCGGCGCGGCTGCGCGGCACCGGCGTGCTCGCCGTCCGTGCCTACCTGCCACCCATGGTCACCTCCCTGCCGTACGCCATGATCGAGGCGACGGAACAGCAGCTGCTGGAGGCGGCGGTGGCCGGCTGGCGGGAGAAGTACCCGGCCGTCGCGCTGGAGACCCGGCTCGTCAACGGCCGGACGGCCCAGGCGCTGCTGGACGCCTCCGGCACCGCCCAGCTGGTCGCCGTCGGCAGCCGCGGGCACGGCGGGTTCGCCGGCCTGCTCCTCGGCTCCGTCGGCCAGCACCTGATGCACCACGCCGCGTGCCCGGTGCTGATCGTCCACGCGCCGGCCGCCCCTTGAGCACACCGGCAGCGTGCGGCCCGGCCCGGGGTCAGCCGCGGACGAGGTCGGCGGCGGCGCGCAGCTGCCCGACCGGTGCCGGGCGGGCCAGGTGGTACCCCTGCGCGTACCGGCAACCGAGGCCCACAAGCTCGGCGAGCTGCTCGGCGTCCTCGACGCCCTCGGCGACGACCCGCAGGCCGAGGGTGTGCCCGAGCTGCACGACGGCGGCGAGCAGGCCCCGGTGGCGGTCGCTGCCGACGAGCCCTTCGAGGAACGACCGGTCGATCTTCAGCACGTCGGCGGGGATGTCCCGGAGGTAGCCCAGGGACGAGTACCCGGTGCCGAAGTCGTCGATGGCGATGCGCACGCCCGTCGACCGCAGCCGCTCCAGCCGCGGCGCGGTGCCCGCCACGTCGCGCATGAGAGTGGTCTCGGTGACCTCCAGGACCAGCGCCTCGGGGCGCAGGCCCGTCTCGCGCAGCGTCCGCGTGACGAGGTCCGGCAGGTCGGGGCTGTCCAGCAGGGCGGCGGAGATGTTGACGGTGATCCAGTCGGGGGCGCCCGCGGCGTCGTCGTCCTGCCACGCGCGCAGGGTCAGGCAGCTCTCCCGCAGCATCCACCGGTCGATGTCGGTGATGAGCCCGGCATTCTCGGCGAGGGGCAGGAACGTGCCCGGCGCCCGCAGCCCGGCCGCGGGGTCCTGCCACCGCACGAGCGCCTCGACGCCCTCGGTGCGGCCGGCGAGCGTCTCGACGATCGGCTGCAGGTGCAGGCGTCGTGCACCGCCGCGGTCAGCGTCGCGACCCGCCGCGTCACCGACGACGCGAGCAGCCCGCCGACCAGGAGCACGAGCAGCACACCGGAGCCGCAGACGACGGCGATCGTCAGCTGCGCCCGGCCGGTGGAGGCGACCATCTCGTCGTAGAGGGGGGTGTACTCGAGGATCACCGCGCCGAGTGTCACGTCGTCGCGGCCGACGAGCGGGACGACGACCTGTTTGATGCCGGCCGGGTGGTCGTCGCTGACCTCGACGAAGGTCCGCGGCACCCGGTCGCGGATCGTGGCGCCGACCTGGTCCGCGGTGTCATGGTCGAAGGTGGTGCCGACGTGGTCCGGGACCGCGCCGCCGAGCACCACCTGACGGCGGTCGACGACGACGATGTCGCGGCCCTGCAGGTCGCGCAGCCGCCGCAGGTAGGCGTCGAGCCACTCAGGTCTGTCGTACAGCGGGCCGGGGTCCTGCTCCCCGGCGGAGTCAGGTGGCAGCCCGAACGCGACGTCCCTGGCCACCCCGAACGCGACGTGCTCGGCCTCGGTGATCGCCGCGCGGCGCGCGGACCCGACGTCGACCCGCCAGGCCACCACACCGACGAGCGCCACCAGGAGCGCGACCAGCAGGTACCCACCGACCAGCTTGCGCCGCAGGGTCACTGCCATCCTCCAGGAGTCAGTCGTCAACCGCACTATCGGCCGCCGGACCCCGGGCCTGAAGACTTGCCCCGCCACGCGTCCCCGAACGACCCGGCCGGCGACAGGGCCGTAGGTCCTGCCATCGGAGGGCTCGCGGCTCTACCTGGGACCGGCCGGGGCACGTTGTCTGGAGGCGGAGACCACCACACGACGGTTGAGGTGAGATCGATGATCACCGCGCACGATCTGCTCGTCGAGCATCCGTTCATGGCCGGAGTGCCGGACCGGTTCCTGGAGCGCATGGCGCACTATTCGCACCGCGTGACGGTCCGCGCGGGCACCCGGCTCTTCAGCGAAGGCGGCAGGGCCGACAAGTTCTGGCTCATCCGTGACGGGCTGGTGAGTCTCGACACGCGCCTGCCCGGCCGCGGCGACGTCGTCGTGGAGACCATCGGCGCCGGGCAGGTGGTCGGCTGGTCGTGGCTGTTCCCGCCGTACCGCTGGCACTTCGGCGCCACGGCCGACACGCCCGTCCTGGCGATCTGCTTCGAGGCCGCGGGCGTCCGCGCGATGTGCGCCGACGAGCCGGAGCTCGGCTACGAGCTGACCCGGCGCCTGATCGAGGTGGTCGTCGCGCGGATGCAGGCGACCCGGCTGCGGATGCTCGACCTGTACCGGGAAACAACGCCGACGCGGTGACCCCCGCCTCGCGGCCAGGCCGCCGCGGTGCCGGAACACACAGGTTTGTGGCAGACGCGCGGGTACCGTTGGAATGGTCACGCCTTCACCCCAGCACGACGGCCCGCTCAGCTTCCCCGGTCGACCCGGCGGTCACCGAGGATCGCCGGCGTCGCGGCACCGCTGTTGGTGACACGTTCGCGGGCAGGGCCGCCACGGCCCAGGCGCCCGCCTTCCGTCCGAGATCGACGCGAGCGCCCGGACCGTGGCCCGGGCGCGGGGCCGTCGGAGGTGACGCGTCGCCCCGCGACGCGACGAACGACCGGACTGGAGGAGATCATGACCACGACCAAGCACTGGACGGTGGACCTGCTGATCGGTGAGACCGAGGGGGAAACCCACGCCGAGGCCCGGCTGCACGCCAACGACGACAGCCACCAACTCGGCGTCGGCCGGGCCCGCCTCAACCCCGCCGACGAGAACGTGCCGGAGATCGGTGACGAGCTCGCCGTCGCCCGTGCGCTCAACGACCTCGGCCACCAGCTGCTGCTCTCGGCGGCGGCCGACATCCAGGCCATCACCGACGAGCGCGTGCGGCTGCTGGCCTGACCGCGCCCGCCCACACCGGCCGGACCGGCAGGCCGCCGGTCCGGCAGCCCGATGCCGACATGCGCCCGACCCGGGCGCTCACTGGGAGGCCCGGGTCGGGGGGGTTGGGGGTGCGGGTGACGGTCAGGCGCTGACGAGCGCCTGGTCGGGGACCGCGAAGCCCTTGGTCCCGGGGGTCGCGGCGGCGTGGACGAGACCGGCGGCGCCGAGCAGGAGCAGCAGGCCGGCGGCGAAGTACGCGACGAGCGCGGCCTGGCCGGCCTTGGCGCCGAACTCGCTGAAGCCGTACGAGGTGAGCAGCAGGCCGCGCAGGGTCTCGCCCTTGAACACGGTCTCGCGGGCCGTGTTGGCGTCGGTCAGCTGCTTCTGCAGGTCGGCGGCGGCCGGGTCGTCCTTCGGCAGCGCGGCGATCTTCGCCTTCAGGTCAGCCTGGACGTCACCCATCTGGGCGTAGGTCTTGCCGCCCGCGATCGACTTGAGGTGCAGGCCGATGAACTCGTTGGCGTAGCACTCCGCCTGCTTGCCGGTGGTCAGCTGCTGACCGGCGTACTTGACCAGGCAGGCCGACTCCTTCTCCTCCGCCGTCAGGGTCGCCGCCGGCTTGAAGGAGATCTGTTGCTGGCCGAGCTGGTCCTTGACGTAGTCGTTGGCGAAGTTCGCGTTGCTGGTCAGCACCAGGCCGGCCACCAGCAACAGCCCTGCCAGGACGACGAGGCCGAGACCGACGAGGATGTCGAGCGTCTTGCGCTTCATGGCGTGCCCTCCGGGGCCTTGGAAAGTGCGTCGATGTGATGGCATCAGCCTGTGGCACTGGCACCGGCCCGCCACAGAGCACAACCACCCACATCGACGGGACCTACGTCCCGGGGCACCGCGGGACCTCCGGCCGGTCGATGCCGAAGGGCCGGTTCAGTGCCGAAGGGCCGGTTCAGTGCCGAGGGGCTGGTTTCTGTGCCGAAGGGCTGGGGGGCCTGGGACTTTCGGCCCGCCCGCGCGGGTGGCCACCGGGTGACAATGAAGCCATGATTCGGGTGTATCTGCTCGACGACCACGAAGTCGTCCGGTTCGGCCTGCGCGAGATGCTCGAGCGGGAGGGTGACATCGAGGTCGTCGGCGAGTCCGGGTCCGCCGTCGACGCGACGCACCGCATTCCCGCGCTGCGGCCCGACGTCGCCGTGCTCGACGGGCGCCTGCCCGACGGCAGCGGCATCGACGTCTGCCGCGACGTCCGCTCCGTCGACCCGTCCATCAAGGCACTGATCCTCACCTCGTACGACGACGACGAGGCCCTGTTCGCCGCGATCATGGCCGGCGCGTCGGGCTACGTGCTGAAGCAGATCCACGGCACCGACCTCATCGACGGCATCCGCCGGGTCGCCGCCGGCCAGTCGCTGCTGGACCCGGCCGTCACCGCCCGGGTGCTGGAGCGCATCCGCAAGGGCCCGGAGCAGCCCGATGAGCTCAAGAACCTCACCGACCAGGAGCGCAAGATCCTGCTGCACGTGGCGGAAGGCCTGACCAACCGGGAGATCGCCGAGCGGATGTTCCTGGCGGAGAAGACGGTGAAGAACTACGTCTCCAGCCTGCTGGCGAAGCTCGGGCTGGAGCGGCGCACCCAGGCGGCGGTGCTGGCCTCGCGCCTGCTCGGCAAGCACTGACGGCAAAACACTGACGGCAACCACTGGCCCAGACAATTGCACCGGTGCGCCGCTACCGGAACGCACCGGTTTTCGGCTGCTGCCGCTGGGCGCCACCCCTTGACCGGACCGACTCGCCCTCCGCGCCGGCCGCCATGATCAGGAACCAGCCCACCAGCGCCGTCCAGAGACCGTCGACCAGGCCGAAGATCACCACTTCGACCAGCCCGGCGAGGATCAGCGTCACGCCCAGCGCGTGACCGACCCGGACGGCGGTCAGCGCGGCCCGCGCACGGTCGCCGTGCCACCACCACAGCGCGGCCCGCAGCACCCGGCCGCCGTCGAGCGGGGCACCGGGCAGCAGGTTGAAGACGGCGAGCACCAGGTTGATCGTCGTCAGCCAGAGCAGCACGACGACGACGGCGACCGGCCCGCCGGCGGCCGACAGCAGCACCGCGACGGACCCGAACCCCACCGCCGCCGCGACGCTCGTCAGCGGGCCGGCACCGGCCACCAGGAGGTCGGCCCGCGCGCTGGGCGGCTCGTCGCGGAACTCGGCCATGCCGCCGAGCAGCCAGAGCGTCAGCCGCTCGACCCGGATGCCGAAGTGCCGGCCCACCAGGGCGTGCGCGAGCTCGTGGGCGAGCAGCGACAGCAGCATCAGCAGGGCACCGGCGGCGCCGAACAGCCAGGCGACCGGCCTGGGGGTGCCCGGCGCATCGGCCGGCAGGACGGCGGTGGCGAGGCTCCGCGCCAGCAGCACCATGATGACCAGCACCGACCAGTGGACGCCGATCGGGATTCCCGCGACGCGTCCGAGCCGCAGCGTCTGTTTCATGTCACACCTGCCCCCGGTGGACGGTGCCGCGGAGCGAGCGGGATGGCGCGGTTCCGCCGTTCCCCGGCACCTCAAGTCTCGCGCGCCGCGGCGCCGGAGCACGGCGGCGGAAGTCCCGGTGCCATCGGTCCTCGTGCCACCCGGGTCCGGGACTTTCGGCATGGTGCCGGTCGGGCCCTTCAGCACTGCCCGGCCCGGCCGGCAGGCGGCAGGCTCGGCACCGTGCCGCCACGTCCGCGGCGGCGGAAGGGAACGTGCGCCCATGCGGGTTACGGGGACCGGCCACGCCGGCATGCTGATCGAGACACCGGCCGGCACCATCCTGTGCGACCCGTGGGTGAACCCGGCGTTCCTCGCCTCCTGGTTCCCGTTCCCCGACAACTCCGGTCTCGACTGGGACCGGCTCGGCCGCTGCGACTACCTCTACGTGTCGCACCTGCACCGGGACCACTTCGACGCGGAGCACCTGCGCCGGCACGTGTCGAAGTCGGCGACGGTACTGCTGCCCGAGTACCCGACCAGCGACCTGGAGGACGAGCTGCGGGCGCTCGGGTTCCGGTCGTTCCTGCGGACCCGCAGCGGCGAGCCGGTGGCCCTGGACGGCGGGCTCAACGTCATGATCCAGGCGCTCGTGTCGCCGACGGACGGCCCGATCGGCGACTCGTCGATCTGGGTCGAGCACGACGGCGTGCGGCTGCTCAACCAGAACGACGCCCGCCCCCGCGACCTGACCGAGTTCGCGCGGCTCGGTCGCGTGCACGCGCACCTGCTGCAGTTCTCCGGCGCCATCTGGTACCCGATGGTCTACGAGCTGCCCGCCGCCGCGAAGCGCGCCTTCGGCAAGCAGAAGCGGGAGCGCCAGTTCGACCGGACGATGCGGTACATCGAGGAGCTCGACGCCGGCTGGGTCTTCCCGATCGCCGGGCCGCCCTGCTTCCTCGACGACGAGCTGTGGGGCGTCAACGACCTGTTCGGCGACGAGGGCAACATCTTCCCCGACCAGCAGGACTTCATCGACCACTACGAGCGTCTCGGCCGCACCAACGGCGTGGTCCTGCTGCCCGGCAGCACGGCCACGATCACCCCTGACGCGTGCGAGGTCGGGCACCCCGTCGGGGACGTCCGCGCGTTCTTCGCCGACAAGGCGGGCTACCTGCGCGACTACCAGCGGCGGCAGCGCCCGGTGATCGAGGCCGCCAGGGCGGCATGGCCGCACCCGGAGGTCGACGTGCTCGCGGAGCTGGTCCGCCGGGTGCAGCCGCTGATGGCCGCGAGCGAGCACATCGCCGCCGGCATCGGCGGGCCGGTCCGCTTCGACCTGACCGACGACGCCGACGTCGTGGTGCAGAGCGTCGTCTTCGACTTCACGGCCCGCGAGGTGCGCGCCGCCGGTGACGAGCGGGCCCGGTACCGCTTCCGCACCCGCCGCGGCCTGATCGAGCACCTGCTGGCGACCGGTGAGACCGACTGGGTCAACAGCCTGTTCCTGTCCTGCCGCTTCTCCGCCGCCCGGGTCGGCCAGTACAACGAGTACGTCTACACCTTCTTCAAGTGCCTCAGCGAGGAGCGGCTGCGCTACGCCGAGGCGTGGTACGCCGGCCGGACCAGCGACGGCGAGGAGATCGTCATCGGCGACTGGGCGGTGCAGGGTCACTGCCCGCACCTGAAGGCCAACCTGGAACGCTTCGGCAAGCTCGACGGCACCGTGCTGACGTGCCAGATGCACGGCTGGAAGTTCGACCTGCCCACCGGCCGGTGCGTGACGAGCGCGGGCCACCCCATCCGCGCCCGGCGGATCGACCGGGCGTGATGGCCGGCCCTGGCGCTCAGCCGGCGCCAGGGCGGGTCACTGCGGCAGGAGCAGCAGCTCGACCGGTTCGCCGGGACGCCACGCGGGTGGCACGACGGCGAGCGCGTCGGCGAGGGCCGCGGCGCCGAGGTGGCCGGGCCGGGCGCCGTCGACCACGCTCGGCGCGGCGCCGTCCCAGCGGACCGGCACGATGCTGGTCGCGGTGGCGTGCACCCGTGGATCGCCGTCCAGGCACACCCTGGGCAGGGCCGGCAGCGTCCGGCCCGCGAGGCCGGCGAGCAGCGGCTGCAGCAGCGTGCACGCGGCGACCATGGCCGCGTACGGGTTGCCGGGGAGCCCGACGAGCCAGTGCCCGGCGCGCGAGGCGAGCACCTGCGGGTGGCCGGGCCGGCAGTCGACGCCGTCGACGTGGATCGTCGCGCCGGCGGTGGTGAGCACGTCGTGGAGGGCGTCGGCCGGGCCGACCGACGACGCGCCGCCGACCACGGTGACGTCGACGTCGCTCAGCGACCGTTCGACGGCGGCGGCCGTGACGGCCGCCGGGTGGTCCGGTGTCCATCGCACGTCGACCAGGTCGGCGGACCAGGCCCGCAGCAGCGCCGTCAGGGTGGGCCCGATCGCGTCGCGCACCTGGCCGTGGGCCGGGGTGCCGGCCGTGACGATCTCGTCGCCGGTGAGCAGCAGGCGGACGGTCGGTGCGCGCCGGACGGTGACGACGTCCACGCCGACGCTCGCGGCGAGCCCCAGCGCGGCGGCGGTCAGCACCGACCCCGCGGGCAGGACGGGCCGCCCGGCGGTGACGTACTCCCCCGCCCGCCGGATGTGGCGCTTGCCGGCACCGTCGCCGGACGCGGACACGACCACGCCGTGGCGGGCGACCACCTCGTAGGGCACGACCCGGTCGGCACCCGACGGGACCGGCGCGCCGGTGGCGATCTCGACCGCCTCGCCGGGCGCGAGCGGCGCCGCGCCCGGGCCGCCGGCCAGGACGCCGCCGACGACCCGCCACGGACCGTCGCCACGGACCGCGTAGCCGTCCATGGCCGCGTTGTCGAAGCCCGGCAGGTCCACGGCCGCGGCGAGCGGCCGGGCCAGGGTGCGGCCGGCCGCGCCCGTCAGCGGCACCTCGACGAGGCCCAGCGGCTCCGCCACGCGGTGCGCCAGCGCGCGGGCGGCCGCCCACGGGGTCCCGCCGGCGTGGCGCTGCGGGTGGTGCGGGCGGGTGACTGCCGCGGTCATGTCATCCACCGTATCCGGACATGTCGCCCGTTCCTCGCCGAAAGGTCGCTTCCAGTAACGATTGTCCGCCGCCATGGCCCGCGCCGGGCGGGGCCCGCACGCGGCGGCCCCGCCGCCCGGCGCACACCGGGCGGCGGGGCCATGAGCGGGTCAGGCACGGCCGGGGACCGCACGCGCCGACCTGCGCACGACGGTGGCGGTCAGCAGCACCGCGGCCGCCGCGACGACCGCGAGCAGCGCGAGACCGACCGCGTAGGAGCCGTACCGGCCGTAGATGCTGCCCATCAGCAGCGGCGGCACGAATCCGCCGAGGCCGCCCGCGGCGCCCACCACACCGGTCACGGAACCGACCTTGTTCGCCGGGGCGAGCTGCGCGACGAGCGCGAACGTCGCTCCGCTGCCGGCGCCGAGCGCGGCCGCCAGGGACAGGAAGGCCACGGTGCCCAGCGGCGCGAGGGCCGGCGTGAACGTCTGCACGAGCGCCGCGACCCCGACGACCAGCAGGGTGCCGGTCAGGACCCGGGCCGGTTCGATCCGGTCGGACAACCAGCCGCCGATCGGTCGCATCACCACGGCGAGCAGCACGAACCCGGCCATGCGGTTGGCGGCGTCGGCCTGCGCGAGGCCGTACGCGGTCTTCAGGTACGCGGGCAGGTAGACGGAGAACGCGACGTAGCCGCCGAACGCGACCGCGTAGAGGGCGGAGGCGTGCCAGGTGACGCGGAGCTTGAGCGTGGCGGCGAGGCGGCGGCCGAGCGGCTCGGCGGGCACGGTCCGGCCCGGCGCGTCGCGCAGCAGCAGCCCGGCCAGCAGCGCGTAGGCGGCGAGGACGATCGCGGTGAGCACGAACGGCATCGCGCTGCCGTAGGCGCCGACGAGCTTGACGGTGGTGAGCGCGCTGATCGCGGTGCCGCCCATGCCCATGCCGAAGACGCCGACGGCGAGGCCGCGCTTCGCGGGCGGGAACCAGGCGGTGACGAACGGGACGCCGACGGCGAAAGCGGTCCCGCCGATGCCGAGGAAGAAGCCGCCGACGAGCAGGCCGGTGAGCGACTGCTGCCCGGCGAGCCCCAGGTACAGCACCGGGACGATCGTCGCGAGCGACACCAGCGGGAACATGACCCGCCCGCCGAACCGGTCGGTCAGCGCGCCGACCGGGATCCGGCCGAGCGAGCCGACCACGACGGGCACCGCGACCAGCAGCGCCTGCTGCAGCGGGCTCAGGTGCAGGGCGTCCTTCAGCTTCGGCGCGAGCGGGCTCAGCAGCGCCCAGGCCCAGAAGTTGACCGCGAAGCCGGCCGTGGCGATCGCCAGCATCATCCCCCGGCGCGCCCCGGTCACCGCGGGTGCAGTGTGTCTACTCATCATCGTCACTTCCGTAGGTTCGGGTGGCGGCTCCGGCGTACGGCGGCCGTCGGCCGCGGGTGAGCTGCTGGTCTCCAGGATCGGAGCGCACAGCGCGCGAGCCCAGGGACCTACGACCCGAATCGCCGGGACCATACGGCCGCCGGTCCGGTCCCGCGGTTCATGTGTGAATTTCGGGTGAGGCCCGGGTGAGAAACGGCCGATGCCGGCGTCCGCCATGCTTCGGCGGTGGTGGACTGCCGGCAGAGGTGAGCCATGAGCCCGCGTGCGCAGCACCACCACCATCAAGCCGACCGAGGTCCACTGTGGACCGTCCCGGCGGCGCGCCCGGCCCGTGACGCCGTGCCGTGCCTGACCCCCGGCGGCATCCAGGCATGATCTATGTCATCGGGTCCGGTCCGGCCGGCACCGCGGCGGCGGTCGCCCTGACCCGGCAAGGTCTGCACGTCACGGTGCTGGACGCGGGTCTGACGCTCGAACCCGCCCGCGCGTCGACCGTCGCACGGATGGCCGCCGAGCGGCCGGCGCAGTGGAGCCCCGGCGACGTGTCGGCGGTCAAGGCCAACATGGGCGCGGGACCCGGCGGCGTCCCGCTGAAGGTCAGCTTCGGTTCCGACTTCCCGTACCGGGACGCCGACCGGCACCTGCCGTCCCGCGCGACCGGTGTCGGCGTGGTGCCGTCGTTCGGCAAGGGCGGGTTCGGCAACGTCTGGGGGGCGGCGGTGCTGCCCTACCTGCCGGCGGAGCTGGAGTCCTGGCCGACCGGGCCCGGCGAGCTGGGCCCGTGCTTCGAGCAGGTGCTGTCGTTCGTCGGGCTGTCGGGCGCCGACGACGACCTGGCGGAGCAGTTCCCCACCTACGCGCCGCGGCTGGAGTCGCTGCCGGTGAGCCGGCAGGCCGAGGCGTTGCTGCGTGACCTGCGGTCCCACCGCGAGGCCCTGCGCAGCAACGGGTTCCTGTTCGGCCGGGCCCGGCTCGCGGTCGCCAGCCGCAACGCCGGCGGGCAGCCGTGCGAGCGGTGCGGCCTGTGCATGTTCGGCTGCCCGTACGGGCTGATCTACAACCCGGCGCGCACGCTGCAGGAGCTCGTCGCGCAGCGGAAGGTCACCTACGTGCCGGGCGTGGTCGTCACCGGGTTCACCGAGCGCGGCGGCGAGGTGCACATCGAGGGCCGCGACCGGCGTACCGGCGAGGCGGTCCGGCACGTCGCCTCCCGGCTCTACGTCGGCGCCGGCGTGCTGAGCACCACCAAGCTCGTGCTGGCGTCGATCGGCGCCTACGACCGCGAGGTCGTCGTCCGCGACAGCCAGTACTTCCTGCTGCCGATGCTGCGCTACGCGGGCGTCCAGGGTGTCTTCGATGAACCGCTGCACACGCTCGCTCAGGCGTTCCTGGAGGTGTTCGACCCCGAACTGTCCGCCAACAGCGTCCACATGCAGGTCTACACCTACAACGAGCTCTACCGGCAGGCGATCGCCACGGCCCTGCGCGCGGCGCGGCCGGCGTTCCGGCCGATCTCGGCGGCGTTCCTGCGCCGGATGCTGCTGATCCAGGGGTACCTGCACTCGGACCTGTCCGGCGAGATCGGCCTCACCCTGCGCCGCGACGGGGTGCTCGACCTCCAGGGGCGGCGCAGCCCGCGGACCCGCGGCGTGCTCAGGAGGCTCGTCGCGAAGCTGCGCCGGCACCGTTCCCTGATCCGGGCGGTGCCGCTGGGCGCGGCGATGAAGCTCGGCGAGCCGGGGCGCGGCTTCCACTGCGGTGGCACGCTGCCGATGCGACGGCAGCCGGGCGAGCTCGAGACCGACCCGCTGGGGCGTCCGGCCGGGTTCGAGCGCGTGCACCTCGTCGACTCCAGCGTGTTCCCCACCATCACCGCGAGCACGATCACGCTGACCGTCATGGCGAACGCCTACCGCATCGGCGCCCATCCGGGGGCGCAGCGGTGAGGATCGCGGTCACCGGCGCCTCGGGCTACCTCGGCTCCCGCATCTGCCAGCGGCTGGCCGGCGTCGGCCGGGTCGTCCGCTTGGGCCGCAGCGCGCCCGCCGAACGGTTCACCCTCGCCGGCGGGGCGGACGCCGGCATCTTCCGCGACAACAGCGTGACCGCACTGGTCCACTGCGCCTGGGACTTCTCCCTGCACACCCGCGCGGACCTGGTGGCACGCAACGTGCGGGGCTCGATCCGGCTGATGGAGCAGGCCCGCGCCGAGGGTGCGCAGACGATCGTGTTCATCTCGACCATCAGCGCCTTCCCCGGCTGCCGCAGCGACTACGGCCGGGCCAAGCTCGCCGTGGAGGACGCGGCGCACCGGTTGGGTGCCCTCGTCGTGCGGCCCGGCCTCGTCTTCGGCGACCAGCCCGGCGGCGTGGTCGGCGCCCTGAACACCATGGTGCGCAGGCTGCCGGTCGTTCCGCTGATCGGCAACGGCCGGCAGGTGCTCTACCCGGCGCACGAGGACGACGTCGCCGCCCTGATCCGCCGTCTCGTCGTCCGGCCCGCGCTGGCCGCGCCCGGCGAGCCGGTCATCGCCGCGCACGAGCGCGGCTGGACGCTGCGGCAGGTCCTTCTGGAGCTCGCCGCCAGGCAACGCCGCAGGGTCGCCGTGGTGCCGGTGCCGTGGCGGTCGGTCTGGCTGCCGCTCAAGGCCGCCGAGGTGGTCGGCCTGCGCGTGCCGTTCCGCAGCGACAGCGTCGTGAGCGTGCTCAACCAGGACCCGTCCCCCGACTTCGCGCCGACCCGCTCCGTCGGCGTCCCGTTCCGCGACTTTGCCCGTTCGACGACCTCGGGGGAATCCTTTCATGTCCGGTAGCGCCGCCCCCGTGGAAGTGAGCGTGGTCCTGCCCTGCCTCAACGAGGCGGAGACCATCGAGACCTGCGTCCGGAAGGCGTTGAAGGGGCTGGCCGAGCTCGGTGTCATCGGCGAGGTGGTCGTCTCCGACAACGGGTCGACCGACGGTTCGCAGGCCCTCGCAACGGCCGCCGGCGCGACGCTCGTCCACGCCCCGGTCCGCGGCTACGGCGGCGCGCTCCTCGCGGGCATCGAGGCCGCCCGCGGCCGCTACGTGATCATGGGCGACGCCGACGACTCGTACGACCTCGGCAACCTCGGCCCGTTCATCACCGAGCTGCGCGCCGGCAAGGACGTCGTCATGGGCAACCGCTTCAAGGGCGGCATCACCCGCGGCGCCATGCCCGCGCTGCACCGGTACCTCGGCAATCCCGTGCTGTCCTGGCTCGGCCGGGTGCTCTTCGCGCTGCCGGGCGTCGGCGACTTCCACTGCGGCCTGCGCGGCTTCCACCGCGACCGGATCCGCGCCCTCGGGCTCTGCATGGCGGGCATGGAGTTCGCCAGCGAGCTGGTCATCCGCGCCGCGCTGGCGAAGTACTCGATCAGCGAGGTCGCCACCCCGCTGGGGCGCGACGGCCGCAGCCGCCCGCCGCACCTGCGGACCTGGCGGGACGGCTGGCGGCACCTGCGCTTCCTGCTCATCTTCGCGCCGAAGCGCACGCTGCTCCTCCCCGGCCTGGTCCTCGCGCTGACCGGACTGACCGGCACGGCCCTCCTGCTGCCCGGGGAGCGGCACGTGTTCGGCGTCTCCTTCGACGTCAGCGCGCTGGTCTACTCGTCCCTCGCCACGCTCGTCGGGGCGCAGCTGCTGATCTTCGGCGGGTTCGCCCGGCTGTACGGCATCCAGGAAGGCATCACCCGCGAGGACAAGCACGTCCGATGGGTACGGTGGCTGAGCTTCGAACGGTGCGTCGCCGGTGGCCTGCTGGTCGGGCTCGCCGGCCTGGTCAGCACGCTGGTCGCGGTCACCGACTGGGGCGCCGGCGGCTTCGGACGGCTGGACCCGCGGGAGACCCTGCGCCTGGTGCTGCCGTCGGCGACGGCCATCGCGCTGGGCATCATCCTGATCTTCTCAGGCCTGTTCGCGAGCCTGCTGTCGTTGCGTGCGGCCGGCCGCCGCACGGGCCCGCCCGCGGCCGACGCCGACCCGGAGATCCCGGCGCAGCGCCCGGTCAACTCGCAGACGTCCCTCCGATGACCGGCGCGTGGCGGATGACCGGCGCGTGGCTCCGGGAGCACCGGGCGCTCGCCGGGCTCGTCGCGGCCGGCGCGCTGCTGCGGGTCGGCATGATGGCCGCCTACTACCCGGCGTTCGGCTACTTCTACGACACGCGGGCGTACATGGACGCGGCGAGCTCCGGCACGCCGAGCCCGATCTGGCCCTTCGGATACCCGGCCATGCTCAAGGTGCTCGGCACGACCGGCCACATCGCCTCGGTCTCCGCCGTCCAGCACCTGATGGGCCTGGTCATGGGGGTCGGCATCTACGCGCTGTGCACCAGGCGAGGGGTGCGGCGCAGCTGGTCCGCCCTCGCGGCGGCGCCGGTGCTCCTGGACGCGCGCCAGATCCAGCTCGAGCACTACGTGCTGTCCGAGACGCTGTTCTCGTTCCTCCTCCTCGCCGGCGTCGCGCTGCTGATGTGGTCGCGGCGGCCCCCGCTGTGGCTCATGGGCCTCAGCGGTCTGGTCTTCGCGCTGGTCACGCTCACCCGCACCGTCGGCCAGCCCATCGCCGCGCTGGTGGTGCTGTACCTGATCGTGCGGCGGGTCGGCTGGCGGCGCATCGCGCTGTTCACCGTGTCGCTGGTCGTCCCCGTCGTCGCCTACATGGTGTGGTACGACCGGCATTACGACGCCTACGCGCTGAACAGCTACACCGGCCGGTACCTGTGGCAGCGCACCACCACGTTCGTCGACTGCACCCGCACCGACTTCACCCCGCAGGAACGGCAGATCTGCCCGCCGGAGCCGCTCGGCCACCGTGAGGTCAGCGACGTGTACCTGTGGGAGCTGGACCGCGACCGCATCGGCGCGCGCTATCCGGGTCCGGAGCACGACTGGCTCTTCCGGCACTTCGCGCTGAAGGCGATCCGCGAGCAGCCCGGGGACTTCGCCGCCGCGGTCGCCACCGACGCCTGGCACCTCGTGCAGCCGGGCTGGCCGGCACCGGCCCGGATCGCCTGCACCACGGACCTGTGGACCATGCCGTCCGGCGGGCGGTCCGGCAACCAGGTGAGCAACTGCACGGCGACGCTCATGGCGCGCGGCTTCCGGCCGGCGGGCTCCGGCGGCGCCGCACCCACGGTCACGCCGCTGAACAGTGCGCTGTGGGCCTACGGGCAGACCGTCGTGATGCCACCGTCGGCCCTGGTGCTGCTCGCCCTGTTCGCGCTCGCCGCGACCGTGCGGCGCAGGCGCGGCGGCGGCCGGCGGCTCCGCGACAGGGAGGCCGCGGACAGCGTGCTGCTGGCGGTCATGAGCCTGTCCCTGCTGATGCTCAGCGTCACGCTGTCGGTCATCGACCTGCGCTTCCTCGTGCCGTTGCTGGTGACGGCGCCGCTGGCGGCCGTGCTGGCGGCCCACCGGCTCGCGTCCCGCCCCACCGCGCCGGACGCCGCCCCGGCACCGACCGGCTCGCCCGAGCCGGCACTGTCCGCGGAGGATACGGCGGCCTCGACCCGCCGGGTGCACACCGCCGGCGTCGAGACCTCCCGCCGCAAGTCCACCGGCATCCCCCGGTCCCGGACGCCCCGCAGGTGACGGCCCACAGCACGCTGCCGTCCGGCGGACCCGGGCGGTCGGCCCGCGGCGCCGGCCGCGGGTGGGCCGCCCCGGCACGCCGTACGGGCCGGCCCGACGCTGCCGTGCTGCGGGGGCGATGACTCCGGCGGACGCCATCTGCGGTAGGGCCGACCCGACTCCAATCAACCACTCCGCGATGGCGCGGTCGTCGGCCTGCCCGCTCGCTGTCGGGCGATGATCGGACACTTCCCCGCCGTCGGAGCGGTCGACCCCGGTCGAGTGAAGCATGGCAGCCGCCCGGCCCGAGGCACGGCTGACCAGGGCGACAGCACCGCGGCGCCGGCGGTCAGCGGTCGATGACGTCGCTGACCGGGCGGCGGTTCGTGTAGCACGTCGTCGGCGCGTACCCGAACCGCAGCACGAGCTGCGGGGCGTACGGGCGCCGCAGGGCGAGCCGCAGCCGCTCGCGGACCGCCGGCACCTCGATCGGCTGGGAGTACATCGCCGTGGCGAGGCCGAGGTCGGCGGCGCGCAGCAGCACCCGTTGCAGCACCATGCCCGCCTGGATCTCGTGCATGCGGTGTTCGCCCTGGTAGCCGAGGACGGCGACGACAGGGGCCCCGGTGAGGTCCCGGGTGTCCTCCCTGGGAGGTCCGCCGAAGTCGCGGCGGGGCATCATCTCGGCCGGGTGGGGGGCGGCGCCCGCGGCGCCGCGCCCCACCCCCTGCACGTCGTCGTCCGCCGAGGTCCATGCGCGCAGCTCGGCGACGTAGGCGGGGTCCGCCTTCAACTGCGCGTCGGCCTCCCGGGTCAGCTGCGCGACCGTCCACAGCGCCGACTCGTCGTCCTCGACGACGTGCAGCCAACCGCCCTCGTCGGCGGCCTCGTCCACCAGCTGCGTCATGACGCCCGGCGCGACCCTGGCCTCCGCGAACCCGGACCGGTTGGTGTGCCGGCGCCGGATCTGCCGGTGCAGGCGGCACTCCGCCGGGGTGACCGGTCTGCCGCGGTCGGGCACGAGGTGGACCACCACGTCGCCCGATCCGATCGTGCAGGCCGCCGGCGCTCCGGCGACAGCGAGCGCCAGGCGCAGGTTGAAGGCGGCCGCGCCGCACGAGATGCGTGCCGCGCGCAGGTCCGGGTCGCACACCGGCAGGGCGCGGTCACGGTCGACCAGGACCTCGATGCCGTCGGCGGTGCGCCGGAACCGCCACGGCTGGCTGTTGTGGATCGACGGCGCCCACACGGCCTCGCCGACCGCGGCCATGAAGGTGGCATCCGACCAGATGTCGACGTCGGTCATCGCACCCTCCCGAACAGGTCCGGTCCCTCCTCTCCACGGTCGCCGACCGTCCCGGCGCAACAGTGCGGGGCGAACCTCCCCACCCGCTGAATCACCCGGCAGATCACACCCGTGCGGCGGGTCAGGGCCGGGGATGCCGTCGGCCGGACCGCGCCCCGGGGACGGCCGGCGGCATCCCCGGCGCACAGGGCGGCAGGCCGGGCGTGACACGATGGTGGGCGCAGATTGTGCCGTACCGGCGAGACGTCACGGTGGAAGGGGCCACATGATCCGGGTGTATCTGCTCGACGACCACGAGGTGGTCCGGTTCGGGCTTCGGGAGATGCTGGAGCGCGAGGGTGACATAGAGGTCGTCGGCGAGTCCGGGTCCGCCGTCGACGCCACGCACCGCATTCCCGCGCTGCGGCCCGACGTCGCGGTCCTCGACGGGCGCCTGCCCGACGGCAGCGGCATCGACGTCTGCCGCGACGTCCGCTCCGTCGACCCGTCCATCAAGGCACTGATCCTCACCTCGTACGACGACGACGAGGCGCTCTTCGCCGCGATCATGGCCGGCGCGTCCGGGTACGTCCTCAAGCAGATCCACGGCACCGACCTCATCGACGGCATCCGCCGCGTCGCCGCCGGCCAGTCGCTGCTGGACCCGGCCGTCACCGCCCGGGTGCTGGAGCGCATCCGTAAAGGCCCGGAGCAGCCCGACGAGCTCAAGAACCTCACCGACCAGGAGCGCAAGATCCTCCAGCACATCGCCGAGGGTCTGACCAACCGGGAGATCGCCGAGCGGATGTTCCTGGCGGAGAAGACGGTGAAGAACTACGTCTCCAGCCTGCTGGCGAAGCTCGGGCTCGAGCGGCGCACCCAGGCCGCCGTCCTCGCCTCCCGCCTGCTGAAGCAGCCGTGACCGGCGAGCAGAGCGCGTGGCAGCCGTCGCTGCCGCTGCCGTCACTGTCGCGGGTCGACCTCGACTCGCTGCTGCAGGAGCTGCTCACCCGGGTCGGCGAGGTCATGACCAGCCGGGAGCGGCTCCGCTCGCTGCTGGACGCGGTCGTGGGCATCGGCTCCGACCTCGACCTGCACAGCACCCTGGACCGGATCGTGCGGGCCGCCTGCCAGCTCGCCGACGCGCGGTACGGCGCGCTCGGCGTGATCGGGCCCGACCGGATGCTGGTCGAGTTCATCAACCACGGCGTCACGGCCGACGAGCGCGCCGAGATCGGCGACCTGCCCCGCGGCCACGGCGTGCTGGGGCTGCTTATCGAGGAGCCGCGCCCGATCCGCCTCGAGGACATCACCCAGCATCCGCGCGCGTACGGGTTCCCGCCCAACCATCCGCCGATGCACAGCTTCCTGGGCGTGCCGATCCGCATCCGTGACCAGGTGTTCGGCAACCTGTACCTGGCGGAGAAGCGCGGCGGGGAGCAGTTCACGCAGGATGACGAGAACCTCGTCGCCGCGCTGTCCGTCGCCGCCGGCGCCGCCATCGACAACGCCCGCCTCTACGCGCAGGCGGAGCGGCGGCAGCGCTGGCTCATGGCGGCCGCGGAGATCACGTCGGTGCTGCTGGGTGAGGTACGCCGGACCGAGGCCCTCGAGCTCGTCGCGAGCCGGGCGCTGGACGTCGCGGACGCGGACCTGGCGATGGTGCTGCTCGTCGACGACACCGCCGAGCGGCTCACGGTCGAGGTCGCCGTCGGCGGACCGGACGACGCGGCCGGCTGGTCGATCCCGGTGGCGGGCAGCGAGTTCACCGAGGTGCTGCACCGGCAGCAACTGTCGGTGGTCACCGACCTCGGGTCGGCGGCGAACTGGCCGGTGCTGCTGTCCACGGGCACGGCGCTGCTCGTGCCGCTCGCGGTCGGCGGCGTCGCGCTCGGTGTGCTCGTCGTCGCGTACCGCAAGGACAGCGTCGCCATCGCCGAAGGGCTCGAGCTGGCGATGGTGGAGACGTTCGCCGGGCAGGCCGCCCTGGCGCTGGAGCGGGCCCGCGCGCAGGACGAGCGGGAGATGCTGGCCGTCGTCGGCGACCGGGAACGCATCGCCCGCGACCTGCACGACGTCGTCATCCAGCGGCTGTTCGCCGCCGGGATGCAGCTGCAGGGCGCCACCCGGCTGTCCGGGCAGCCCGACGTGCGGCACCGCATCGACCGGGTGGTCAACGACCTCGACACCACCATCCGCGACATCCGCGGCGCCATCTTCGAGCTGCGCGGACCCGCCCCGCACAGCTTCCGCACCGAGATCCGCGACCTGGCCGACGAGGCGCGCGAGGCGCTCGGCTTCCGGCCCGCGCTGCGCATCGACGGGCCGGTCGACACGGCCGTGCCGGACACGCAGCGCACCGCCCTCCTCGCCGTGCTGCGCGAGTCGCTGAGCAACGTCGCCAAGCACGCGAACGCCCGCTCGGTGCAGGTCACCGTGGCGGTCACGCACGGGCGGCTGGCGCTGACCGTGCAGGACGACGGGCGGGGCATCGCCGCGGCCGCCGACCCGGCCGGGCACGGGCTGCCGAACATGCGGGCCCGGGCCGCCGACCTGGGCGGCGACTGCACGGTCGAGCCGGCCTCCCCCGGCACCAGGGTCGCCTGGCACGTGCCCCTGTAGCGGCACCGACGACCCGCCGGCGGAGACGGCCCTCGCCGGCTCTCCCGGCGGGAGGGTGGTCAGGTGGAGACGGCCCGCGCCGGCGCGGGGCCGACCCTTCCCGCGACGCCGACCCGGACCGCCGCGACGGGCCCCGGGACTCCTGCCGGGGACTCCGGCGGACCGGCCAGCGCCGTCAGGTCGTCGACCGGCGACGAGACGAGCCCGGCCGCGGTCGCCGCGAGCAGGACCGCCGACATCGCCTCACCCGCGGCGACCCAGTCACCCGGCCCGGCACCCGGTGCGGTGATCACGACGTACGCCGCACGGTGCTGCGTGTCAGGTCCGTTCAGCGTGTACGAGCCGGCCCCGGCCGCCGCCTCGAGCACCGCCAGCTGCTCCTGCGGCACGGGCACGTCAGCGAACGGGCGCCGGTCGCTGCGCCGGACCGCGATCGCGCGGTGCAGCACGGCGGCCCGCGGCGCCCGCTCGACCGGGCCGGTGCAGCGCAGCTCGGTCAGCAGGGCCGGATCGGCGGGGTCCGGGAAGCGCCACACGTCGACGCCCACCCCCTCGGCGGCGAGGGCCACGCGGGCGTGGTGCAGCGCCGCACCGCAGCTGATCAGCAGCTGCCGGCCGTCGGGGTCGGCGTCGGCCAGCCGCCGGTTCCAGTCCGCGTAGAGGGCGAGCCGGTCCCGGTCGATCCGCCAGCGCCACGGCTGCGTCTCCTGCACCGACGGCGCGTTGAGCGCGGCGAACGTGGCCCGCGTCAGCGACTGGCTGACCGCACCGGTCAGCGGCGCCGCGCCACGCGCGGTGTAGTGGATCGCCACCATGGCGCGCTCCTCGATCGTCCGACGTCACCTGCCACCCACCACGGTCCCGGGAAGCCGCCGGAACCGGCAGGGGCAAAAGTCCTGTTCACCACGGCCCGACGATGGCCCTGCCGGGTGATGACCTTCGGCCCGTGCCGGAACGCGCGGCGTGGGGTGACGGTGGGACGGATGGGGCCGCCGCGGTCCCACGGCAGGGGTCTCAGGAGGACGCCATGACATACCGGATCGCCATCAACGGGTTCGGCCGGATCGGCCGGGACTTCATCCGCTGTCTCGTCGACCGCGGGATGCTCGGCGGCGACCTCGCCGTCGTCGCGGTCAACGACCTCTACGACACGGCGACGCTCGCCCACCTGCTCCAGCACGACTCGACGTTCGGCCGCCTGCGCGCCGCGGTGGACGTCGACCCGTCCGGCGGCGGCATGACCGTCGGCGGGCAGTACATCGAGGTGCTCCGCCACAAGGACCCGCTGTCCCTGCCCTGGGAGGACCTCGACGTCGACCTCGTCGTCGAGTCCACCGGCAGGTTCCGCGCCCGCGACGACGCGGCGGGCCACCTGAAGGCCGGCGCCAGGAAGGTCCTCGTCTCCGCACCGGGCAAGGAGGTCGACGCGACGATCGTGCCCGGCGTCAACAGCGGCACCTACGACCCGGCGCTGCACGACGTGGTCTCCGCGGCGTCGTGCACCACGAACTGCGCGGCACCGATGGCGAAGGTGCTGCACGAGGCGTTCGGCATCGAGCAGGGATACCTGACGACCGTGCACGCCTACACCAACGACCAGATGGTCCTCGACGCGCCGCACAAGGACCCGCGGCGGGCCCGGACCGCGGCCGTCAACATCATCCCCACCAGTACCGGCGCCGCGAAGGCCATCGGACTGGTCCTGCCGGATCTGGCCGGCAGGCTCGGGGGTGTCGCGCTGCGGGTGCCGGTGGAGAACGGCTCGATGACCGACCTGACCTGCCGGCTGGCGCGGCCCGCGACGGCCGAGCAGATCAACGCGGCGTTCGCCGCGGCCGCCGCGGGCGCCCTCGCGGGGATCCTGCGCTACAGCGAAGCGCCGCTGGTCTCCCGGGACATCATCGGCGACCCGTCGTCCTGCGTCTTCGACGCCGGCCTCACCGCCGCCGACGGGCACCTGGTGAAGGTCTTCGGCTGGTACGACAACGAGTGGGGCTACACGAACCGTCTCGTCGACCTCGCCGCGGTCTTCGCCGGGATCTCCGCCGGGGCCTCCGCCGAGTCGGAGCGCTGACGGGTCGCCGGCCGCGGGGCGGGTAGGAGCCGCCGGTGGCGGCCGGGACGGCAGCGCTCCGCCCGGTGGCTAAAGGACGGCCGCCGTCTGGCGGCGGATCCGGGGCGCCGCTCGGCGGGAGGCCGTCGCGTGGTCGCTGTCGGCGAGCCAGGCGGTGAAGATCCGTCGCATCGGCCGGCCGTGCAGCAGGCCGGCGCGGGTGCCGCCCGCTCGCCGGCCGTCCGGCCAGGTGGTGGTGCGGTCGCTGGTGATGTCGTAGTAGCCGTCGATGCGGCCGTGGCTCTCCTTGACCCGCCGGAGCGACCGCTGCCGGACCGAGGGCCGCTGGCCGCGCGGCCGGTGACGCGCCTGCCGGGCCGATCGGCATGCCACCGCCGAGCGCGCGTGTGCGGGCGCCGGCCGCGCGGGCGGCTCCAAGCCCCCCGCCACCGGCTCGGGCGCCGGAGGCACAGGAGTCGGCGGCACGGGCATCGGCGGCACGGGTGTCGGGGGCACGGGTGTCGGGGGCACAGGCGTCGGAGGCACCGGCGTCGGCGGCACACCGGGGCCTTCGTACACCGGAGGCGCCGGTGTCACGCCGCCGACGACCATCTGGCTCAGCGCCCGCTCCGCGCCGATGCACAGGTCCTCGACGTAGCCGAGGCCGGCCGCCTCGGCCAGGTGTCTCGCCTCCGGGCTGACGGTGCCCGGCTCCAGCCATACGGCGCCGGCACCGACTGCCGCCGCCTCGCGCACGATGCCGGGGACGTCGGCCGCGGGCCGGAAGACGCTCACGATGTCGACGTGGCACGGGATGTCGGCCAGCCGGCCGTAGACCCGCTCGCCGAACAGCCGGACGTCCTCCAGGTTGACCGGGATGGTCCGCCAGCCGTGCTCCTGCAGCATGCGTGGCACCCAGTTCGCGGGCGCGAGCGGGTCGCGGGAGGCTCCGACGACCGCGATCGTCCGCGCTCCGGCCAGGAGTTGCCGCGGGGTACACACTGCCCTCACCTCCAATGCGTGCGGGACCTCGACCACACCGTCAAGCATTGCCCGGGCCTTCGCCGTCGCACAGGGCAGACGACCCGTTTCCCGGACGTCCGGCCCCGCCGGGCGCCGGTGCCGGCGGACGGTGAGCGACGAGCACCGGGCAGTCGGCGCGGTGCAGCAGCCGCAGCCCGACCGAGCCGAGCAGCAGCCCGGCGAACCCGCCGCGGCCGCGGCTGCCCACCACGACGAGCCGCGCCTGCTGCGACCGGTCGCACAGCACGTCGGCCGGGTCGCCGGTGACGCCGTGGAACTCCCACTGAACCCGCGGATGCCGCTGCCCCGCCGCCGCGACGCGTGCGGTCGCCGCTTCCTCCAGGACCCGGCGGGTCTCGACCGTGTCGTACAGCACCGGGGGCAGGCCGACGGCCGGCGGCCCGATCGGCGTCTCGATCGCCCGGACCGCCACGACGTCACACCGCCACCGGGCGGCCTCGGCGAAGGCCAGCTCCAGCGCGCCGTCGGCAGACAGCGACTCGTCGACACCGACGAGCACGCCACCGGACGGGTCCTGCCGGCCACGCACGACCACGACCGGGCAGGTGGCGTGGGTGGCCACCTGCTGGGCGACCGAGCCGAGCACGGCGGCGACGGCACGGTGGCGGCCGCGGGTGCCGACCACGAGCAGCCCCGCACCCTCGCCGGCCCGGATGAGGACCCCGGCGGGTTGCCCCAGCACGGCCTCGGCGGTGACGTCGATGCCTGCCGCGACGGCCCCGGCCTCGCGGGCGGCGTCGGCGGCGAGCATCTCGGCCAGGTGTTGCGCGGTCTCGGCCAGGTCGGCGGGCGGCGCGAACGCCGCCGGCACCCGCCAGTGATAGGCCAGCACGACGTGCAGCGACCCGTCCCGCCGCTGGGCGGCGGCCGCGGCCCAGCGTACGGCGTCCAGCGACGGCGCCGTGCCGTCGACGCCGACCACGACCTGACCGCTCGCCATGACACGCCCTTCCCGAGGCCGCGCCACGGCCGGGTGCCGAGGATCGACGGGCCACGCGGGGCGGTGCGGCGTCCGGTACCCCTGCCCGGCCGGTCCTGGTTCACGCACGGGCCAGGGCGAAATCACCTCCTCCTCCCGGCCGGCGCCGCCGGGTGCCCGGCCGCGTCCCGAGGTGCTGCGGCGCCGGAACCTCGGGGTGAGCCGCCGGGCGCTAGCCCGCCGGTTCACGCAATCGACGACGTTTGCCCGGCGGGGACCGGGTCACTGCCGGCTCACCGGGCCGGCAGTGAGGAGATCCGTTGACCAGCGCCTCGATCACCGGCGAGGTCGTGCGTGCCGCCGGTTCCGGCGAGCCGCGCGTGCCGACGGTCACCCCACGATGGCGGCGGCTGCTTGCCGCCCACTACTTCTGGGTCGTGCCCGGGCTCGTGATGCTGGGGCTGGGTCGCTACCAGTACCTGACGCCCCGGCTCTGGCGTGACGAGATCGCGACGTGGAGCGCCGCCGTCCGCAGTGTCCCGGAGCTGTTCGACCTCCTGGGCAACACGGATGCGGTCGCCGGCGGCCACTACCTGTTCATGCACTACTGGATCGCCGTCTTCGGCGACTCCGCCGCGTCGCTGCGGACCCCGTCGCTGCTCGCCATGGCCGCCGCGGCGGCGCTGGTCGCGCTCACCGGCAACCACCTGCACGGGGGCGCCGGCGGCCTCGCCGCGGGACTGCTGTTCGCGGCGATCCCGGCGACGTCCCGGTTCGCGCAGGAGGCCCGCTCGTACGCGTTCGCCACCCTGGCGGCCGCCCTGGCCACCTACCTGTTCGTGCGCGCCCTGGACCGGCCGGGCTGGGGGCGCTGGGCCTGGTACTCGGCCGCCCTCGTCCTGGTCGGGTACGCGCATCTCGTCGCGCTCCTGCTCCTGTCCGGCCACGCCGTCGCCGTCGCCTGGCTGCTGGCCGTCGACCGGGACCGGCGGCTGCTGCGCTGGCCGGCGGCGGCGGGCCTCGGCATCGCCGCGCTGTCTCCGTTGATCCTCGTGGCCCGACGCCAGCGCACCACCCAGATCGGCTGGATGCCGGTGCCGGCGGCGCACGACCTCCTGCCGACGCTGACCATGGTCACGGCGTCGACGCTGGTCGCCGGCGCACTGGTCGGCATGGCCGCGGCCGGGTCGCGGCGAGGTGGCACGCGAAGCCTGCTGGTGTGCGCCGGCGGGGTGCTGGCGCCGCCGATCGCGGGGTTCGTCGTGTCCCAGTCCACCCCGATCTGGTGGCCGCGCTACCTGCTGTTCCTGCTCCCGGCGCTCGCGCTCCTCGCCGCGCGGGCGCTCGCGCGGGCAGCAATTCCGGCCGTCGTCGCCGGTGCCGTCCTCGTCGGTCTGCTCGGCCTGCCGGACCAGCTGGCGATCCGCGGCCCGGCCGGCCATGAGGCGGACCGTTACCCGGCCGGGCCGTGGTACACCCCTCCGAACTGGTTCGGCGCCGCGCGTATCGTCCGCTCCGGCCAGCGGCCGGGCGACGGCATCGTCTACGTCGGCGACTCGGACCGCGCCCGCTCGATGTTCATGCTGCGCAGCACGATGGACTATTACCTGCGCACCGACGCCGCCCGGCCCAAGGACGTCTACCTGGACAGGTCGGCGGCGCAGATCGGCGCGTTCTGGGCCCGGGAGTGCGCCGACCCGAAGGCCTGCCTCGCCGGGACCGGACGGGTGTGGGTCGTCGCGGTGTCCATACAGGACCACATCGTCGCCGGGGCGAGGAACGACGCCGGGTTGGCCGCGCTGCAGGGGTACCGGTCCGTGCAGGTCTGGCATCCGGGCGGCCTGACCATCGAGTTGGTGCAGCACACCGGCTGACGGACCCCCATGGCAGGCAGGGCAGCGGGGCAGCCGGGTCAGTCGGTCAGCGGCCCGCTGGCGCGATCCGTGTCGGCGCCGGCGCTGGTGCGCCGGCTCTGGCCGTGCTCGCCGTACCAGTCGATGATCAGCAGCGTGGCGTCGTCGGCGAGCACGGGGCCGGCGACCCGCAGGACCGCGTCGGCCAGGGCGCGGGTCGCCTCACGCGGGTGCAGGCCGGCCACCCGCAGCAGCTCGGCGGGCAGGTCGAGCTGCGCGGCCCGGCGCTCCCGCACCCCGTCGGTCACGATCACCAGCCGGTCCCCGGCCGACAGCCGCAGCTCGCCGCTGTCGAACCTCGTGCCGGGCAGCATGCCGAGCGGGATGTTGCGCGGTAGCCGCACCTGCTCGACCCGCCCGTCCCGGATCAGCAGCGGCGGCAGGTGTCCGGCGTTGATCAACGTACACACGCCGCCGGCAAGATCGATCCGGCCGAGGACGGCGGTGATGAACGTGCTCGCGGCGGAGGCGTGCTCGGCCACCGCGGCGTTCGCGACCTCGGCCTGCTCGACGAGGCTCCGCCCGCGGCGGCGGGTGTTGCGCAGGCTGCCCACGCCCAGCGTGGCGGTCAGCGCGCTCGCGACCCCGTGCCCCATCGCGTCGGTGACGCTGAAGTGCAGCGAGTCGCGCGCCAGGGAGTAGTCGAACGTGTCCCCGCCGATGCTGGCCGCCGGCTCCAGCCAGCCCGACAGGGTGAAGGCGCCGGCTTCGCAGGTGAACGCGCCGGGCAGCAGCCGGCGCTGGATCTCGGCGGAGAGGTTGAACGGTGTGGTGCGCTGCCCCCACTCGAACAGGTCCGTGTGCCGCCGGTTGGCGATCACCACGAAGCCGAGCAGGTGCGCGATCCGGCCGATCTCCTGCACCGCCCGCGGGTCGGGCTCGTCCGGCAGCACCAGCTCCAGCAGGCCGATCGCCTCGCCGCGCTCCGTGACCGGCGCCCACACCGTCCACCCGTCGTCGCCGTCGAGCACCTGCGGTGTCTGTGTCCGCAGGGCCTGCTCCGTCGGCCCGCCGTCGAACGGCAGCACGGTGGCGACCTCGTCACCGCGGCGGCGGCCCGCGTCTGGGCCCGCGGGGTGCTCCTGCGGCGCATACGCCAGCCGGACCAGTGCGCGGCCGCCCAGGTCGGCGATCAGGAACGACGCCGACCGCGCGTCGAGGGCCTTGACCAGCTCCCGGGTGATCGCCTCCACGGCGTCGACCGGCGCCGCGTCTTCGACCGCGTCGAGCACCGCCCCCAACATCGACGTCCCACCAAGGTCCACTCCCGAATCATACGATCGCGGCAGCATCCGGACACGGGAAGAAGGCGGGACCCCGCGCGGCCGGGACCCCTGGACAACAGCCGCACGGGCACAATCCTGTCGCCACCAGCGACACGAAGCCTCCACTCAACAGCGCGGTTCCGGCCGATGGACGGATGTCGACCGCCACCGGCCACGCCGACACTCGTCGCATGCCGGAGCTGCCAGACCCCCAAGACGTCGTCATGCACGTCCTGCTGTGGCTGGGGGTGCCGGCGCTGCTCATCGGCGTGCTCACCACCGTGCTGACGTTGCTCGCCTGGAAGCAGTTCGCCGTCGCGGCCGCACGCCACGGCAGGACGGCGCTGCGGACCGCGCGCGACTCGGCGCTGTACTGGAGCACCGAACGGCAGCGCGCGACCGTGAAGTTCGTCGTGTGCAGCGCCTGCTTCATCGCGATCGCCTACGCCGTCGCGCAGCTGGTCGGCTTCGTCGTGCAGCTGAGCCAGGAGGAGTCGGTCACGAAGGTGGACCACGTCGACTGGCAGTACGTCCTCGACCAGGCGCTCAGCTACCAGCGGTGGGGCGTCGCCTCGCGGTGGACGGTCATCGCCGCGGCCGCTTCGATCGTCCTGCTGAACATCGCCGACCTGGCCAGCGTGCGGCCGCTGCGGCAGCTGCTCGTCGGCCTGTGGACCGCTGTCCTCGTCGTCGGTCTTCTCGGTGCGGCGTATCTCGCGTTCGCGGGTGCGGCCCTGGCCATCGGCCTGCTCATGGACCCGACCGCGCCGGTCTGGCTGCTGGTGCTGGAGGTGCTGGGGATCCTGTCCCTGGTGCTCCTGCCACGGCTCGGCAAGACCATCGACACGTCGAGCAGGCAGATCTACACGTTCGACTGATGCTCAGCCGTGGACGCCGCCGGGGCCGGGCAGGTCGGGGTCGCCGGTGGTGTGCGGGAGGTTGATCAGCGTGAGGACGTGGTGGGCGGTGCTGCCGGCGGGTGCGTACAGCCGCAGCGGACCGGATCCGTCCTGACGGTGGCGGTACAGCTCGGCGACGGCGGCGCTGGCGAGGTGGGTGACGCCGGTGAGGTCGACGGTCAGCCGGTGGGTGCCGCCGAGCGTGCGCCGGACCAGCTCCGCGCGGAGCTCCGTGGCGTGGCGGGCGTCGAGCGGGCCGTGGACGGCGATGCGGTTGCTGGGCGAATCCGGCTGCTCGACGATGCGCATCAGGTCCGCCACCTGGTGCGCGGCCAGGACGGCGCCGTGGCTGATCTGGCCGGCGGTGAGCAGGCGGGCCGAGCCTGACAGCCGGCGGTGCACCGTGGCGGTGGTGCCGTGCTCACCCCGGTGGATGTCGAGGCGGTCGGCGAAGGTGGCGGTCATGGCCAGCCCGAGTCCGTGGTCCTCGCGGAACCGCTCGTCGCCGGGGCGGGGCCGTTCGTGCCAGTGGCCGTTGTCGGTGACGTCGATCCGCGCACGGCCGTCGTCGTGCAGGTCGGCGGTGAGGGTGACGGTGGCGTCGCCGGTGTCGGGCCGGGCGTGCTCGTAAGCGTTGGTGGTCGGCTCGACGACCGCGTGGGCGAGGGCGAGCCGGTCGTCCTCGCCGGCGTCGTGGGCGGCCAGCCAGGCGGTCAGCACGTCGCGGACGGCGGTCGTGGACCGGGCCGCGGGCAGGTGCAGCCGCAGCGGTGGTGCGGGGACGCGGCGGCCCGCGGCGAGCAGGGTGACGTCGTCGGTGTGCCCGGTCTCGCGTACCAGCAGCTCGAGGGTCTGGGTGCAGACGCGGTCGACGACGGAGTCGCCGGGGGCGTCGAAGCCTCGTCCGGCGACCGCGTCGGTGGCGACCCGGGCCAGCTCGACCGTGGCGGCCGCCGGGGTGCGGCCGGGTCGCTCGATGATGCCGTCGGTGTAGAGCAGCAGCACCTCGTGCGGCTCGACCTGGCCGGTCGCGACCGCGAAGCGGGCGCCGGTGCCGAGCGGACCGGCGCCGGACGCCGGCACGTAGCGGGCGGTGTCCGGGCCGACCACCAGCGGCGGCGGGTGCCCGGCCGTGCAGTAGGTCAGCAGGCCGCCGGTCAGGTCGAGGACCGCCACGCACACCGTCGCGGCGTGCGCCTCGGGCACGCGGCACGCCAGCCGGTCGGCGGCTTCGATCGCGGCCACGGGGTCACCGGTCGTCTGACACCGGCTCACCACATCGTCGTGGAAATGTACTTCACCACTTGGATGTACCACACCGCCGGGCCAGAGCGGCGCACCCGCACCGGGCGGCCCGCTCATGGGGGCCGGAGCAGCGGCACCGGGGCGGGATCCGGCGCGGCGAGGCAGAGGTACTGGCGCAGGGCATGGGCGTCGGGCGCGGTGGCCGTCGTCAGCGAGGCCGGCCCGGCGAGCGGCACGCGGACGGCGGTGGGGCCGAGCACGCGCGGCGCGCCCGGCGCCACGCCCGGGTGGACGTGCAGCAGCGAGCCGGTCGCCCTGGCGGCGCCGAGGACGGCCGGCCCGGCCCAGCCGTCGGCGCCGGGACCGACGTCGAGCCGCTGGCGCAGCAGCGGCCGGCCGGCGTAGGTCACCGACGTGCTGACCGTGAGGTCGCCCGGCGCTTCGTCGTGCCGGCCGCAGACGAGCTCGTCGCGCCACAGCAGCGTCGCGCCCTCGCCGGCGTCGACGCTCGCGGCGATGGTGTGGCGGCAGCCGGCGGCGGCGACGGTCTGCTCGGGCAGCCAGTGCAGCGTCCCGCCGTCGGCGACGGTCACCCGGACGTTGAGGTGCGAGGGTGCGCCCGTACGCGAGGGCAGGGCGATCGACGCGGCGACAGTGCGCAGGCTCAGCCTCGCCCCCGGCCCGACGTCGATGTCCAGTCGCAGGTCGTCCCCACCGAGCGGGCCGGCCGCGCCACCGACGAGGTGCACGGTGGCCCAGCCGGCGTCGAGGCCCGCGGCGACACCGGTCCGCCGCAGCAGCAGCGGGGTCTCGCCGCGGAGCTGGGCGAGCCGGGTGCCGCCGCGGCCGTCGGCCTCGGCGACGACCCTGGCGTGCGCCCGCATCAGCCGGTCGCGGCGTGGGCGTGCGGCCGGCCCTCTTGGTGGGCTTGGTGGTGGGCTTGGTGGGCACGGTGATGGGCTTGGTGGTAGGCGACGAGATGGCGCACCCAGTCGGCGACCGCGGTGGCGTGCGGGTCGGTCGCGATCGACAGGAAGATCGTGGGCAGCTCGCCGCGGCGGGCCCGGGCGTCCCGGTCCATCACCGCCAGGTCGGCGCCGACCATGGGCGCCAGGTCGGTCTTGTTGATGACCAGCAGGTCGGCGGCGGTGACCCCGGGCCCGCCCTTGCGGGGGACCTTGTCGCCGCCGGCCACGTCGACGACGAAGATCTGCTGGTCGATGAGGCCCTTGCTGAAGGTGGCGGTGAGGTTGTCGCCGCCGCTCTCCACCAGCACCAGGTCCAGCGGCCCGAGCATGGACTCCAGCTCCTCGACGGCGTCGAGGTTGGCGGAGATGTCGTCGCGGATCGCGGTGTGCGGGCAGCAGCCGGTCTCCACGGCACGGATGCGTTCCGGTGGCAGGACCGCGTTGCGCTTGAGGAAGTCGGCGTCCTCGGTGGTGTAGATGTCGTTGGTGACCACGCCGAGGCGCAGCTCGCCACCGAGGGCCCGGCACAGCGCGGCGACCAGGGCGGTCTTGCCCGATCCGACGGGCCCGCCGATGCCGATCCGCAGCGCCCGTCCTCCGTCGGCGGCGTCGGTGAGGGGTGCGTGCGGGTCGACGTCGGGGTGCGGGTGGCTGTGCGGAACGGTCTCGTCGTGGTGGCTGTCAGGACGCAAAGAGACGCACCTCCCAGGTGGCGTGAGTTTCGGCGTGGATGTCGGCCAGTGGTGCGGTGTTCGCCGGCAGGTCGGCGGGCGCGGCGCCCGCCTCGGCGGCCGCGAGTGCGGCGACCCGGTCGCAGGTGGCGGCCAGCCGGGCCAGCAGCGCCTGGGCCTGATAGGGGTCGAGCCCGAGGAGTCGTACGGCGGCGCTGGCCGGACCGGTGACGATCCCGTGCGTGGCGACCAGCGCGGTCTGCTCGGTGGTGAGGCCGGCGGCGGCCGCCGTCAGCCCGAGCGCGATCGGCTGGTGGCAGCCGTCCGCGTGGTGCGGAACCTGGGCGAACAGCGGGGACGGCCAGGTGGTCCGGCCGGCCCGCAGCAGCGCACGCCCTTGCCGGCGTGAGGCGAGCCGCAGCGCGGGCGAGGCCGTGCGGGCGTCGAGCTCCGCGTCGAGCTCCGCCAGGACGGCGCCGAGGGCTACCGCCTCGGCCGCCGCCTGTCTGGTGGCCGCGGCGAAGGCCGCCGTCACGGGGCCGGCGGTGGCCAGCCGGCCGCGCAGGAACGCCTCCAGCTCGGGAATTCCGGTGACCCGCCCGGCGGCCACCGCGGCCTCCAGGCCGCTGGAGTGGGCGTGGCCGCCGGAGGGGAACCGGCCGTCGGCGAGGAGCAGCAGTGTGGTGTCCATGGCGGCTAGAACAGGAAGTACCGCTGGGCCATGGGCAGCTCGGTCACCGGGTCCGGGTCCACCACTTCCCCGTCGATGCGGACGGTGAACGTGTCGGGCTCGACCTCGATGCGCGGCATGGCGCCGTTGTGCGGGAGGTCGGCCTTGCCGCGGGACCGGACGTCCGCGACGGGGACGAGCCGGCGCCGGACGTCCAGCTCCAGCCCCGCCTCGATGGCCGCCGGGGCGACGAACGCGACGCTGGTCGCCGCCGGCACGACACCGTAGGCGCCGAACATCGGCCGCGGCAGGACCGGTTGCGGGGTGGGGATGGAGGCGTTGGCGTCGCCCATCTGCCCCCACGCGATCATGCCGCCCTTGATGACCACGTGCGGGCGGACACCGAAGAACGCCGGATCCCACAGCACCAGGTCGGCGAGCTTGCCGGCCTCCACCGAGCCGACCTCGGTCTCCAGGCCGTTGGCCATCGCCGCACAGATGGTGTACTTCGCGACGTACCGGCGGGCGCGGTGGTTGTCGGCGGCGCCGTCGCCCGGCAGCGCGCCGACGCGGGCCTTCATCACGTGGGCGGTCTGCCAGGTCCGCATCACCACCTCGCCGATGCGCCCCATCGCCTGCGAGTCCGAGCCGATGATCGAGATGGCACCGAGGTCGTGCAGCAGGTCCTCGGCGGCCATCGTCGAGGGCCGGATCCGGCTCTCGGCGAACGCCAGGTCCTCCGGGATGTCCGGCGACAGGTGGTGGCACACCATGAGCATGTCCAGGTGCTCGGCGAGCGTGTTGCGGGTGTACGGCCGGGTCGGGTTGGTCGAGGACGGCAGCACGTTGGGGAGGCTCGCGACGGTGATGATGTCCGGCGCGTGGCCGCCGCCTGCGCCCTCCGTGTGGTACGAGTGGATGGCCCGCCCGTTGATCGCCCGCAGGGTGTCCTGGACGAACCCGGCCTCGTTGAGCGTGTCGGTGTGGATGGACACCTGGACGCCGGAGGCGTCGGCGACGCGCAGGCACGCGTCGATGGCCGCCGGGGTGGTGCCCCAGTCCTCGTGCAGCTTGAACCCGCCCGCCCCGCCGCGCAGCTGCTCCCACATCGCCTCCTCGGAGACGGTGTTGCCCTTGCCCAGCAGCAGGACGTTGACCGGCCACACGTCGAGCGCCTCGTGCATGCGGGCGAGGTGCCAGGCGTTGGAGGTGACGGTCGTGGCCTTGCTGCTCTCCGCCGGGCCGACCCCGCCACCGACGAGGGTGGTGACGCCGCCGGCGAGGGCCTCGGTGACGAGCTGCGGGCAGATGAAGTGCACGTGGGTGTCGACCGCGCCGGCGGTGAGGATCTTGCCGTTGCCGGCGACGATCTCGGTCGACGGTCCGATCACCAGGTCCGGGTGGACGCCGGGCATGATGTCGGGGTTGCCGGCCTTGCCGATCGCCACGATGCGGCCGTCGCGGATGCCGACGTCGGCCTTGACGATCCCCCAGTGGTCCAGGATCACCGCGCCGGTGATGACGGTGTCGGGGGTGCCCTCGGCGCGGGTGGCCCGGGACTGGCCCATCGACTCGCGGATCACCTTGCCGCCGCCGAAGACGGCCTCGTCGCCGCCGGCGCAGTGGTCGGCCTCGACCTCGACGATCAGGTTGGTGTCGGCGAGCCGGATGCGGTCGCCGGTGGTCGGCCCGTACAGGGCGGCATAGCGCCGCCGGTCCAAGTAGCTCACAGCGCACCGCCGCATTCGCCGCGCAGCCCCGGGACGACTCGCGCGCCGCCGAGCGGGACGAGGTCGACCTCGCGGCTGACGCCGGGCTCGAAGCGCACGGCGGTCCCGGCCGGGACGGCCAGCCGCTGTCCCCACGCCGCGGCCCGATCGAAGTCCAGACCGGGGTTGGCCTCGGCGAAGTGATAGTGGGAGCCGACCTGGACGGGCCGGTCGGCGGTGTTGGTCACCATCAGCGTGGTCACCGGACGGCCGGCGTTGATCTCGACCGGTTCGTCGGCCGGGAAGACCTCGCCGGGGATCATGCGATCGGGTGGTGCACCGTCACCAACTTGGTGCCGTCCGGGAACGTGGCCTCCACCTGCACCTCCTTCAGCATCTCGGGGATTCCGTCGAGCACGTCGTCGCGGGTCAGCACGTGCCGGCCGGCCTCCATGAGGTCGACGACCGTACGGCCGTCGCGGGCGCCCTCCAGCAGGAACGCGGTGATGATCGCGACCGCCTCGGGGTGGTTGAGCCGCAGGCCGCGTTCGCGCCGGCGGCGGGCCACGTCGGCGGCGACGTGGATGAGCAGGCGTTCCTGCTCGTGCGGGGTCAGGAACAACGAGTCCTCCAGGTCATACGGACAGCGCCTGCCGGACCGCGGTCCGGGCGTCCTCGCCGCCCTGACCGGACGAGGTGACCCGGCCGGCCTCCAGAACGTAGTACCGCCCGGCCGCCGCGAGCGCAAAGCCGACGTGCTGCTCAACGAGGAGCACCGACACGCCGCCACGGCCGGCCACGGCCAGGATCGTCTGCTCGATCTCCGCCACGACGGTCGGTTGGATGCCTTCGGTCGGCTCGTCCAGCAGCAGCACGCGCGGCCTGGTGATCAGCGCCCGGGCGATGGCGAGCTGCTGGCGCTGCCCGCCGGACAGCAGCCCGGCGCGGCGGCCGAGCAGTCCCGTCAGCGCGGGGAACAGGTCGAGGGCCTCGGCCGTCGCCTCCTTGCCGCCGGGGCGGCCGTCCGCGACCAGCTGGAGATTCTCGGCGGTGGTCAGGTGCGGGAAGGACTGCTGGCCCTGCGGCACGTACGCCATGCCGCGGGCGACCCGCTGGTGCGGCGCGAGACCGGTGATGTCCTCGCCGTCCAGGCGGATCGTCCCCTGCCGGGGTTTGAGCAGCCCGATGGCGGCGCGCAGCAGGGTGCTCTTGCCGGCGCCGTTGTGGCCGAGCACCGCGGCGACGCCGCCGGCCGGCACGTCGGCGGATATCCCGTGCAGGACGACGCTGCGCCCGTACCCGACGTGGACGTTGTCGAACTGGAGCATCAGGCCTCCTGGACGGCGGGCTCGGCGGCGTGTCCCAGGTAGACCTCCTGGACCTTCGGGTCGGCCTGCACCTCGGCCACCGTGCCCTCGGAGAGCACCTTGCCGACGTGCATGACGGTGACGGTGCGGGCGTACCGGCGAAGGAAGTCCATGTCGTGCTCGATCACCACGACTGTCCGGTCCCGGGCGACCACGCCGAGCAGCTCGCCGGTGGCGTCCCGCTCGTCCTGGCTCATGCCGGCGACCGGCTCGTCGAGCAGCAGCAGCTGCACGTCCTGGACGAGCAGCATGCCGATCTCCAGCCACTGCTTCTGCCCGTGCGCGAGGGTGCCGGCGAGCCGGTCGCGCTGCGCGGTCAGCCCGATCGTCTCCAGGGCCCGCGCCACCGATTCCGGCACACCGCGGCGGCGGCGCAGCAGGGTGAGCGCGCCGCGGCCGGCGCCGGCGGCGATGTCCAGGTTCTGCAGGACGGTCAGCTCCTCGAAGACCGTCGCGGTCTGGAAGGTGCGCCCGACGCCGAGCCGGGCGATGCGGTGCACCGGCCGCCCGAGCAGTTCCTGTTCGCCGAAGCACACGGATCCGGTCGCCTTGACGAGGCCGGTGACGGCGTCGACGAGGGTGGTCTTGCCGGCGCCGTTGGGTCCGATGAGGAAGCGGATGTCGCCGGGGCGCACGTCGAGGCTGACGCCGTCGACGGCGGGGAACCCGTCGAAGACCACCCGCAGGTCCCGGATCCGTAGCCCTGCCAGCTCGTCACTCATGCGGCCACCTCCTGTGCGGCACCGGCCGTGGACGCTGTCCGGCCGGGTGGACTTTCCGCGGTGCCGGGTGGGCTTTCCGCGGTACGGCGCCGGGCGCGCGCCATCCGGACCAGCGACGCCAGCCCGCCCGGCAGGAACGCGACGACGAGCACGAACAGCAGCCCCTGCAGGTAGGTCCAGGCGGCCGGGAACTGCTCCGACAGCGTGGTCTTCGCCCACGCCACGGCGACCGCGCCGAGCACCGGGCCGAGCAGCGTCGCCCGGCCGCCGACGGCGACGCCGATGACGAACTCGATCGACGGCACGATGCCGATCAGCGCCGGGTTGATGATGCCGACCGCCGGCACGAACAGCGCCCCGGCGAGGCCCGCCATGCCCGCGGCGGTGACGAAGGCGACGAGCTTGACGTTGGCGGGGTCGTAGCCGAGGAAGCGGACCCGCTCCTCGGCGTCGCGCACCGCGACCAGCAGCTCGCCGTAGCGGCTGTGCATGAGCTGGCGGACCGCGAGCAGCAGCAGCAACAGGACGCCGGCGATGATGAAGTACACCATCCGCTGGTTGACCGGGTCGTCCAGGTCGTAGCCGAAGAAGCCCTGGAAGTCGGTGAGCCCGTTGGTGCCGCCGGTGGTGCCCTGCTGGCCGATGAGGAAGATCGCCATGGCGGCCGCGAGCGCCTGCGACAGGATCGCGAAGTAGGCGCCGCGCACCCGGCGGCGGAAGACGAGCGAGCCGAGCAGGAATGCCACCGCCATCGGCAGGAGCACGGCGGCCGGGAGGGCGAAGTACGGGCTGGCGAACGGTCGCCACCACCACGGCAGCTCGTCCAGCTGCCCGTACAGCTCCATGAAGTCCGGCATGTTGCCCGGACCGGCGTCGGCGAGCTTGAGGTGCATCGCCATCGCGTAGCCGCCGAGGCCGAAGAACACGCCCTGGCCGAGGGTGAGCAGCCCGCCGCGCCCCCAGGCCAGCCCGATGCCGATCGCGACCATCGCCAGGCACAGGTACTTGGCCAGCAGGCCGAGCCGGAAGTCGGAGAGCGCGAACGGGGCGACGGCGAACAGCAGCACCGCGCCGGCGGCGAACCCGGCGCCCACCCGCAGGGACGCGCCGCGCGCAAGAAGGCGGTTCAAGTCAGGCTCCGGGTGCGTAGGGTGAACAGCCCCTGGGGCCGCCACTGCAGGAACGCCACGATGGCGATGAAGACCACGACCTTCGCCACGCTCACCGTGGTCGAGTACTCCACTGTGGACTGCAGGATGCCGAGCACGAAGGCGACGATGACGGTGCCCTTGAGCTGGGCGATGCCGCCGACCACCACGACGAGGAACGCGTCGATGATGATGTTGGTGCCCATGGTCGGGCCGATCGGCCCGAGCAGGGTGAGCGCGACCCCGGCGACCCCGGCGAGGCCGGAGCCGATGAAGAAGGTGAGCCGGTCGACCCGGCCGGTCGGGATGCCGGAGACCGCGGCGAGGTCACGGTTCTGCACCACCGCGCGGATCCGCCGGCCCAGGGAGGTGTACCGCATGACCAACGTCAGCGCCGCGACGGCGAGCAGTGCGAGGGCGAGGATGAACAGGCGGTTGTTCGCCAGCACCAGGTCGCCGACGATCTTGACGTTACCGGTGAGCAGGTCGGGGGCGCGGGTCTGCACGTTGGGGGCGCCGAAGATGTCCCTGGCCGCCTGCTGCAGGATCAGCGAGACGCCCCAGGTGACCAGCAGCGTGTCCAGCGGGCGGGCGTAGAGCCGGCGGATGAGCAGGAACTCCAGCAGCACGCCCATCGCCCCGGCGATGAGAAACGCGACCGGCAGCGCCACGAGCAGCGAGAGGCCGGCGACGGTGATGACCTGCTGCAGCACGAACACGGTGTAGGCGCCGGTCATGATGAACTCGCCGTGGGCCATGTTGATGACGTTCATCTGGCCGAAGGTGAGGGCCAGGCCGAGCGCGATGAGCAGCAGCACAGCACCGATGCTGACGCCGGTGAACAGTTGACTGACGATGACCATCGGAAACGTCCGTTCGGATGCGGGCGGGGGTGGCGCAGGACGGGCCGTCCTGCGCCACCGGGCCGGGAGGTCAGGACAGGCCGGTCGCCCAGGGGTAGCCCTTGAGGTACGGGTCGGGCTTGACGGGCTGTCCGGAGTTCCACACCTCGGTGATCAGGCCGTCGGCGCCGACCTTGCCGATGCGGGCCGTCTTGTAGATGTGCTGGGTGGCGCCGTCGACGGTCACCTTGCCTTCGGGGGCGTCGAACGTGATGCCGTCGGAGGCGGCCTTGACCTTCTCCACGTCGAAGGTGCCGGCCTTCTCGACCATGGCCTTCCACAGGTAGACCGAGGTGTACGCGGCCTCCATCGGGTCGGACGTCGGCTTGTCCGCGCCGTACTTGGCCTTGTACGCCTTGACGAACTTGTCGTTCGCGGCGCCCGTCGTGGTCTGGTAGTAGTTCCACGCGGTGAGCTGGCCGTCGAGGTACTGGGTGCCGATGCTCTTGACCTCCTCCTCGGCGATCGACACGGACACGACCGGCATCGACGCGGCGGTCAGGCCGGCCGACTTGTACTCCTTGAAGAAGGCCACGTTGCTGTCGCCGTTGAGGGTGTTGAACACCGCCGCCGCCTTGGACGCCTTGACCTTGTTGACGATCGTGCCGAACTCGGTGGAGCCGAGCGGCGCGTAGTCCTCGCCGAGGACGGTCATCCCGTTGGCCGCCGCGTACGCCTTGATGATCTTGTTGGCGGTCCGCGGGAACACGTAGTCGCTGCCGACCAGGTAGATCGAGGTCTTGCCCTGCGACTTCAGGTAGTCCAGGCCGGGCACGATCTGCTGGTTGGTGGTGGCGCCGGTGTAGAAGATGTACGGCGACTGCTCGAGCCCCTCGTACTGCACCGGGTAGAACAGCAGCGCCTTGTTCTTCTCGAAGACCGGCTTGACCGCCTTGCGGCTGGCCGAGGTCCAGCAGCCGAACACGGCGGCGACCTTGTCCTGCTGGATGAGCTTCTCGGCCTTCTCGGCGAAGGTCGGCCAGTCGGAGGCGCCGTCCTCGCTGACCGGCTGGATCTTCTTGCCGAGCACGCCACCGGCGGCGTTGATCTCCTCGACGGCGAGCTTCAGCGAGTCGCGGACCGTGACCTCACTGATGGCCATGGTGCCGGACAGCGAGTTGAGCAGGCCCACCTTGACGGTGTCACCCGAGGTGTCGGCGGCCGCGCCGGGGCCGGCCGCCTTCTCGCCGGTCTTGCTGCCACATGCGGCGAGCGTCAATGCCGCTGCGAGCATCGCTGCACACGCCGCCACGCGGCGGCCGCGGAACCTGGACATGAAACCTCCTTGCTCCCCACGGGAGCACGAATATCGGCATTCGGTGGTGGCGCACGCAATCGTCGTGACTGAACATTCAGCGGCCTCGGCTCGTGGCCGGGCGGCGCCATGCGTCCAGGTGCTGGTGTGCGGTCAGCGTCATCGAGATTGATTTCTGCGACGTTTCCCAGCCCTTAATTCACCGTTTCTGCACTCCCGGCGAACGGGTTTGCGGCCGTGAAAAAAATAGCCGGCCAACAGGCCGGCAGAATGGGACACGACAATGAGCCCCCACCGCGGCGGAGCGTCACGCGGGCGAGGGCAGACCAGCATCTGGAAGGACTACGACGTGCGCAAGTCCCGAAGATGCTTCACGCAGGAAGCATCTTCGATGTCGACGGCGCACACTGTCAAGAGCCGTCCTACAGCTGGGTCACCACGTCGAACTCGAGCCCCCGGGCCTCGGCAAGGTATATACGCTGGCGCATGTGCCGGCCCCGCATCCGCAGCAGCCCGCGCGGCCCCTCGTAAGAAACCGTCCCGGCACTGGCGTCAATGGCACGGACATCGAGTGACTGAGCCCGTTCGATCAGCGCCGCGAGCAGCAGCACCCCCTCGTAACAGGACTCGCCCAGGCTGCCCAGCGGCGGGGCGTCGACCCCGAACCGGCGCGCGTACTTGCCGTGGAAGTCCAGGTTCTCCGCGGTCACCAGCGACGCGAAGAACCCCGCGGTGCTGAACAGCCCGCGGGTCGCCGCCGCGCCGCTGCCCAGCAGCATGTTCTCGTCCATCAGCGTGCTCAGCCGCAGGCACCGCTGATCCAGGCCGTACCGGGCGAACGCCCGGTTGAACCGCACGGCGTCGTTGCCGACCAGCAGCATCAGGACCGCGTCGGCCTCGGCGTGCTCGACGCGGCGCAGCACGTCGGCGAAGTCGTGCGTGCCCAGCGGCACGTACACCTCGCCGCAGATGCGTGCGCCGCACTGCGCCGCGTACCGCCGTGCCGCCCGCGCGGTGCGTCTCGGCCAGACGTAGTCGTTGCCGACGACGAACCAGCGCCGCAGCCCGCGCTCCCGGGCGAGGGTCCGCATCGCCGGGTACAGCTGCTGGTCGGGCGTCTCGCTGGTCAGGAACACTCCATCGGTGCGTTCGCCGCCCTCGTACAGCGCCGTGTAGACGTACGGCACGCGCCCCGCGATCCGCGGCGCCACCGCCTGCCGCACCGACGAGATGTGCCACCCGGTGACGCCGTGCACCGCCCCGACCGCCACCAGCGCCTCGACCTCGGCGGCCACCCGCTCCGGCGCGGCACCGCCGTCGACCGGCACCAGGCGCAGCTCGCGCCCCAGCACGCCGCCGGCCCGGTTGACCTCCTCGACGGCCAGCTCCGCGCACAGCTCACAGCTCGGCCCGAAGATCCCGGCCGGCCCCCGCATCGGCACGACCAGCGCCACGTCCAGCGTCTCGCCGCTCACACGCAGCAGCTCGGAATGCCCGCGCGGCAACGGATCCGGCAGCACCGGACCGGGGACCAGCCGGTCAGACCGAGACATAGCGTCATGCTTCCCGGTGCCGCGCATGATCTCCAGAGCGTTCCCACGGATGCGGCCGTTCTGTAGCATGACACTGCTCACCGGCCGTAGGAGTGGCATGACGATCTCGCGCACGCCTCAGCCCCAGGACCTGATCCGGCTGCTGACGCGGGCCGAGCGGCTGCTGGGCCGGCGCCTCGCCGCAATCCTCGACACCGAGGGCTGCACGCCGGAGGCCTGGCGGGTCATCACCCTGCTCTCCGACGGCGCCGGCCATCACATGACCGAGATCGCCGAGCACGCCTTCCTCCCGCCGGCCACGCTCACCAAGCTCCTCGACCACCTCGTGGAGGAGAACCTGGTGTACCGGCGGATCGACGAGATCGACCGGCGCCGCATCCGCGCCCACCTCACGCCCCGGGGCCGGCGGCTGCACCAGCGCGTCAGCCAGCGGGTCGAGGCCAGCATGGCGGCGCTGCCCGCGGCCGACGGCGACCACGACCTCCTGGAAGCGCTCCTGACCCGCCTCGTCGACTCCCTGGAGGACCGGGAGGCCGGCGCGGCGCGCCCGCCGAGACGCAAGCACCTGGACGCGGCGCACACCGGCGCTTCCTGACAGGACCCGAAGGCTCAGGCGACGAGCAGGCGGAGGCCGAGCTCCGCGGCGTCGAGGTCGGCGAGCCCGGGGTTGCGTTCGGCCCACCGGCCCGAGGTGAGGTCGTCGTGGAGGCTGCCGACGGCCCGCCGCTCGGCGTGCTGCCCCACCCTGGTCCAGACCGACACCGCGCGGCGCACGTGCTCGTCGAGGTACGCCTCGGGCCGGCGCCAGTAGGCCTCGAAGAAGCCGTCGGCGCAGTCCCACGGGATCGGCACCGGCTCCTCGCGGCCCCCGATCGCGCGGGTCATGTCGGCCACGGAAGGCCAGCCGACGAGCAGCTCCGCGAACTCCGGCAGGTAGTCGCGGACGAGCCAGAACCGTTGCTGCCAGTCGGTGCTGTCGGCGTCGTACGTCAGCACCACCACGCGACGGGCCACCCGCCGCATCTCCCGCAGCCCCGCGACCGGGTCGGGCCAGTGGTGCACGGTGCTGACCGCCATCGCCGCGTCGAACGACTGGTCCGCGAAGGGCAGGCGCCCGGCGACCGCGGCCACGCACGGCGCCGCGCCCGCGGGACGTTGCGCCCGCATGACCGCCGACGGCTCCACCGCCGTGACGTCGCGGTCCGGCGGCTCGTAGGAGCCGGTGCCGGCCCCGACGTTCAGGACCGTCCGCGCGTCGCCGAGCGCCGCCCAGATCCGGGCGGCGATGCGCGGCTCGGTGCGCCGGGTCGCCGGGTACGCGGACCCGATGGCGTCGTACAACCGTGCGCCGAACGCCTGCAGCTGCTCCTCCGGCGGTGTGCTGATCCCCATTTCCCGGGCCTCCAGTTCCTTGTCGATGGCCACCACCATGGCGGCGGCGCGGTCGCGCTGGTCGAGCAGCAGGCCGCGCAGCCGGCGCAGGTGCGCGACCGCGTCGGTGGCCGGGTCGTCGACCAGGTCCGCGATCTCGCGCAGGCCGAAGCCCAGCCGCCGGTACGCCAGCACCTCCCGCAACCGCACGACGTCGCCCGCCGAGTAGGCCCGGTGCCCCGCCGCGGTCCGTGAGGACGGCCGCACGAGGCCGATCTCGTCGTAGTGATGCAGCGTCCGGACGGACACTCCGGCCAGCTCGGCCACCCGCCCGACGCTCAACTGCGCTTCCACGGCACCGACTATCCGCCATGACGCCACGTGAGGGGCAAGCGCGTGATCCGTATCCTGGGCCGATGGTCCGCCTGGGCATCGACTTCGGCACGACGACGACGGCAGCGGTCATCGCCACCGCGGGCGGTCAGGTCCGGCCGCTGCTCTTCGACGGCTCGCCGCTGCTCGGCTCGGCCGTGCTCGCCTCGGCCGAGCACGGGCTGCTGGTCGGCGACGAGGCGGAGCGGGCCGCGATCGCCCACCCGGGCGCGCTGGAGCCGAACCCGAAGCGGCGCATCGACGAGCAGACGGTGTGGCTCGGCGAGGAGTCCCGGCCCGTGACCGAGCTGATCGCGGCGGTGCTGCGCCGGGTTCACGAGCAGGCCGTCGAGGCCGCGTCGGGTGAGCCGCTGGTGCCGACGCTCACGCACCCCGCGACGTGGGGCCCGACCCGCAAGGCCACGCTGCGCGCCGCCGCCGAGCAGGCCGGCCTGGCCGGGGCACGGCTGCTCGCCGAACCGGTGGCCGCCGCCGCGTACTTCACCGACATCCTCGGCCGCGACGTCCCGCGAGGCCGCTGCCTCATCGTCTTCGATCTCGGCGCCGGCACGTTCGACCTGAGCATCGTGCGTGCCGACGGCGACGGCGGCTTCACCGTGGTCGCGGTCGACGGCCTGGAGGACGTCGGTGGCCTGGATCTCGACCAGGCGGTCGTCATGCACGCCCGGGCGCTCACGGGCGGGCACGAGGCGGCGTGGGGGCGCCTCGAGTGGCCGGCCGGCGAGGAGGACCGCCGCGCGGCGCGGGAGCTGCGGACGGCGGCCCGCGCCGCGAAGGAGCAGCTGTCCCGCCGTTCCAGCGCCGACCTGTACGTCCCGCTGGCCGCGACGACGCTGCACATCACCCGCGAGGAGTTCGAGCGGGCCGCCCTGCCGCACCTGCAGCGCACGGTCGCCGTGACACAGTCGGCGCTGCGCCACGCCGGCGTGGGCCAGTCGGAGGTGGCCGGGCTGCTGCTGGTCGGTGGCGCGTGCCGCACTCCGCTCGTGGCGACCCTGCTGCACCGCGCGCTGCGGGTCGAGCCGGTCGTCAGCGACCAACCGCAGCTGGCCGTCGCGGAGGGCAGCGTGCGGACCGCCCCGCCGCCACAGACTCCGCCGCCGCCGCAGACTCCGCCGGTGGTGGTGCCCCGCACGGCGCCCGCCGCCGCGCCGGGGGCAGGCACCGTTGGCGTTGGGGCTGAACCGACGCCCGCCGTCCGGGCCCGGGCACAGGTCCGGGTGACCCCGCCCCCGGCCGCGCGGGACGCGACGGCGCCGGCCGGCGTCGCGTGGCACCACCGGCTCCAGGCCGCCCGGACGCTCAGGGACACCTCGTCCCCGGGCAACCGGCTGTGGTGTGTCGACGTCTCCGGCGACGAACGGCTCGTCGCGACCAACGGCACGAGCGGCGAGGTGCTGCTGTGGAACGCCTCGACCGGCCGGGAGCTGCGCCGCCTGCCGGGCATGCGCGTCCCCCTGCTCAAGCGCGCCACCCGCAGCGTCCCGGGCCGGCTCGGCTCCAGCACGCTGGCCTTCGCCCCCGACGGTGCGGTGCTCGCCACCGCCGCCGGCCACCCGAAGATCCGGCTCCTCGACGTCGACACCGGCAGGGTGGTCACCGAGCTGAACGGCGACCAGCAGCTGATCCGGCAGATGGCGTACTCCCCGGACGGCCAGCTGCTCGCCGCCGCCGACGGCAGCACCACGGTGCGGCTCTGGAAGGCTCGGACCGGGCATCTGCACCACCTGCTGAGCAAGTTCGGCGCCGCGACAGGGTCCGTCGCGTTCACACCCGACAGCTCGCTGCTGGCCACCGCCGGGGCCGGCGACATCGGGCTGTGGGACCCCGCCACCGGCAAGCAGGTCAACCGGCTCCGGCACAACACCGTCTTCTCGTACTGCGCCGTCGCGTTCTCCGGCGACGGGACGTACCTCGCCGGCTCGACCACCAACGGCCGCGTCGTGCTGTGGGAGACCGACACCTGGCAGGTCGTCCGGGACGTGACGGTCGCCGGGGCGTACGCGCCGGTCTGGGACGTCGCGTTCGAGCCGGGCGGCACCGTCTTCGTCACCGGCGACGACGAGGGCACGATGTCCGCCTGGGACGCGGCGACCGGCAGGCAGACGGGATCGATCCTCGCGCTCCCACCCGACCGGTTCCGCCGGCGCGGCTCGGCGGTGTGTGTGGTGCGGTTCAGCGCCTCGGGCCGGTACCTGACCGCCGCCACCGGCCTGCACGACGTCCGCCTCTGGGCCGTGACCACGCCGCGTCCCGCGGCGCCGCCACCGTGACATCGCGGGTCGCCGTGACCGGGTCAGGTGCCGGAGCCGACGGCCACGTCGACAATTGGTCCTGATTTGCCGCCGGGTCTTCGGCACTGTTGAGCGAACCGTTCGGCTTCTACGGTCGATGCATGACGACGCACACCGATCCCCGGCCACGGCTGCTCAGCCGGTCGCTGCTGCTGGTGTCCACCGTTGACCTGCTCGGCCTGACCGCCTTCTACGCGCTGCTGCCGGTCGTCCCCGCGGCCATGGCCGCGTCCGGTGCCGGCGGGGCCGCCGCCGGGCTGACCACCGGCGTGCTCATGGCCTCGACGGTGGCCGCGGAGCTGGCGCTGCCGCGGGTGGTGGCCCGGTTCGGGTACCGCGCCGTGATCGCCGCCGGGCTGCTGCTGCTGGGCCTGCCGGCGCTCGGCCTCACCGTCACCACCGCCTTCGGGGCGGTCCTCGCCGTGTGCGCGCTGCGCGGCATCGGCGCGGCGACGATTTTCGTGGCGTGCGGCGCCTGGTCGGCGCAGCTGCTCCCACCGGACCGCCGCGGTGAGGGGCTCGGCCTGGTCGGTGTCGTCTCCGGGGTGCCGGCCGTGGTCGGGATGCCCGCCGGGCTGTGGCTCGCCGCGCACGCGGGCTTTCCCACCGCGTACGCCACCGGCGCGGTCCTCGCCCTCACCGCCCTGCTCGCGCTGCCGCTGCTGCCCGGCACGGACGGGGCGACCCGCCGCCTGCCCTCGCCGACCGGCCCCGACAGCCACATCGATGTCGACCAGGCCGGGGCCTCCGCGCCTTCGCAGCTCGGCGCAGACGGCCGCGCCACGGACGGCATCATGCGCGCCCTGCGCGAGCCGGTCCTGACCCGCCCGGCCATCGTCTTCGGCGGCGCCTGCACGCTCGCGGGCATCGTCGCGACGTTCCTGCCCGCGGCGCTGCCGCACGCCGGCGCCGGTGTCGTCGCGACGGCCCTGCTGCTGCAGGCGCTCACCGCCACCGTCACCCGCTGGTGGGCGGGCAGGGCCGGCGACCGGCACGGCCCGCGGCGACTCCTGACGCCCGCGATGCTGGCCGCCACCACCGGCTTCGCCGCGCTCGCCGTCGCCGCGCATCCGGTGGCCGTCCTGGCCGCCGCCGTCGTCTTCGGTGCGGGGTTCGGCGCCCTGCAGACCGCGAGTCTTGCCGTGATGCTGGACGCGGCACCGCCCTCGCGGTACGGCGCCGTCACCGCCGTGTGGAGCGTCGCCTACGACGGGGGCCTCGGCGCCGGGGCGGCCGGCTTCGGCCTCCTGGCCACCGCGACCGGCTACCCGGCCGGGTTCGCCGTCACCGCCGTGCTCGCCGCCACGACCCTCCTCGCCCTGCGCCGCCGGACGGTCAGGGAAGGTCGGTGACGGTCCGGCTCCGCGTGTCGTAGCTGCGCGCCGCGACGAACCGCCCATGGGCCGGCGCGACGTCGCCGAGCACCGCCAGGGCGGTTTCCCGTTGGGGCGGCGGCACGTTCAGCGCCAGGCTCACGTGCGGCACCCACTCCCCCGGCCCCGGGCCACGGCTCCGCGGCCGCGAGGGCCGACCAGCACTCCGCGTGGATCGCCCGGAGCTCGTCCGTCGGCGTCACCCCGAGCACCAGTGCCCGGCCGAGCAACCTGACCGCTCCGAGCTCCGCCGCCACCGGCAGCGGCAGCTCCGGCGCATCGGTGATCGCGGACGCGGTCAGCACCGTGAGGTGGGGCCGGTTCGTCGGGTGCGGGTGCCGGGCCAGGCTCGGCAGCCCGGCCTCCCGCAGCCGCCTCCACAGCGCGCGCACGTGCGCGTCCAGCCGGTCATCGGGGAGCAGTTCGACGCTGCGCACGTCATCAGCCGTGCCGGACGCCGCGGCACGGCGCCGGGATCGTGTCCATCGTGGACCAACGGTACCTCGCGGTGTCGGTGCCGGATCAGCGCTCCAGCAACCAGGTGACGATCGCCCGGGTCGCGCCTGCGACGGCGCCGCGGACGGCCGCGAGGGTGAGCTTCTCGCGCCAGGACGGGTTCGGTTCGGTGGACATCGGTGGCTCCCGGTGGTCGGTGGTGTCCCGCGTTGACGGTTCCAAGGAACCGCCCCGGTGCGGGGTTCGGCACCGGGCGCGAAGGAAGCCGAACCCCTCCCAGGGTCTCCGGTCCGGTTGCCCTCGGCGTTCGCGGCCGATGCGGTGGCGTTCTACGGTGGTCCGGGAGTGTTCGGCGGGGTCGCCGAACACCCGGGGAGGGCGCCCAGATGACCGACGACCAGCTTCCCGCCGCCCGCGACGGCGGCGGGCTCGATCTCGCGTCGGTGCAGTCCCTCGCGGACTTCGCCGAGGCGTGCGGCCGGTTGCGTGCCGGCCGCTCGTACGCCGACCTGCGCAGGGCGGCGCGGCCGCGATCCCTGCCGGCCGCGACGGTGAGCGACCTGCTCAACGCCAGGTCGACGCCGACCCGCGACACCGTGGTCACCTTCCTGCTCGCGTGCGGCCTGCACGACGACGCGGCGCGGCGGCCGTGGCTGACCGTGTGGGAACGGGTGGCCACGGCCGGTCAGCCGCAGCCGGCCGGCGCGGTCCGGGTCCGGCTGACCCGGCCGCGGCTGCTCGGCGTCCACGCCGCGATCCAGGTGTCCGGCACCGTCCGGGAGCTGCCGCCGTACGTGCCGCGGGACGTCGACGCCGACCTGCGGTCCGCGCTTGCCGAGGCCGCTGCGGAGGGCGGATTCGTGCTGCTCCTCGGTGGTTCGTCGGTCGGCAAGACCCGGGCCCTGCACGAGGCGGTCCTCGCCACCCTGCCCGAGTGGTGGCTGCTGCACCCGGCCGACGCCGCCGCGATCGCCGGCCACGCCCAGGCGCCGACGCCGCGGACGGTGCTGTGGCTGGACGAGCTGCAGCGCTACCTCAACCGTCCCGCCGCGCTGCCGGCCGGCACCCTGCGGCAGCTCGTCACCGCCGGCACCGTCGTGGTCGCGACGCTGTGGCCGGAGGAGTACACGGTGCGCACCGCCCGGACCTGCACCGACCAGCAGGACCTGTACGCCAACGACCGCGAGCTGCTCGGCCTGGCCCGGCTGATCCAGGTGCCCGAGACGTTCAGCCGGGCCGAACGCCGCCACGGCGAGGCGCTCGCCGGCACCGACCCGCGCATCCGGATCGCCCTCGACACCACCGACGCCGGCTTCACCCAGGTCCTCGCCGCCGGCCCGGCCCTCATCCACCGCTGGGAGCACGCCCCCGCCGCCGACTGCTACGGCAGGGCCGTCATCACCGCCGCGCTCGACGCCCGCCGCGTCGGCGCCCAGCAACCCGCCACCCGCGCCTACCTCGAGGCCGCCGCACCCGCCTACCTCACCGCAGCCCAGCAGGCGACCGCCCCCGCCGACTGGCTCGACCGCGCCCTGGCGTACGCCACCGGCACCGTCCACGGCGCCGCCGCCTGCCTCACGCCCGTGCCGGCCGGCATGGGGGCGGTCGCCGGCTACCTGCCCGCCGACTACCTCCACCAGCACGCCCAGCGCACCCGCCGCACCGCCGCGCTGCCCGACCTCGTGTGGAACGCGCTCCTCACCCACCGCGACCCGCGCGACAGCCTCGGCCTCGCCGGCAACGCCGGGCGCCGGGGCCGGCCGGAGCACGCCATCACCTTCTACCGCGGCGCGCTGGCCACCGACGGCCTGCTCGCCGCCGTACCCCTGGCCGCCACGCTGATCCAGCACGGCGCCGGCGCCGGCGCCGACGAAGGTCTGCAGATCCTGCGGGACCACGCCGCGGGCAACACGATCGTCGCCCACTTCCTGACCGACATGCTGGTCCACTGCGGTCGCGTCGACGAGGCCGTGCAGGTCCTGCGCGAGCTCGCCGACGGCGGCGACCGGTACGGGGTCCGCCGCCTGACCGCCCTGCTGGCCGAGTACAGCCGCCTCGACGAGGCGCTGCAGGTGCTGCGCGAATACTCCGCCGGGGACCCGTACGCCTACCAGCAGCTCGCCGAGCTGCTGGTAGAGCACGGCTGCCATGCCCAGGCGGCACGGGTCCTCTCCGAACCCGGCGCGATCCGGTCCTTCTCTGAGATGATCGACATGGCCGCCGAGTTCCGCCGAGCCGTCGATGTACCGTTCGAGCTGCCGCCCGGCATCGCCGAAGCCGCGCACGCCCACCAACTGGCCGCTGACCTTGCCGGGCAGGGCCACATCGAGGAGGCGCTGCAACTGCTCCGCGACCGCGCCGCCGCCGGCGACGAGGGGGCCGTCCGCCGCCTCGTCAGCATGCTGACGGAGCACGGCCGGGTCGACGAGGCGCTGCAGGTGCTCCGCGACCGCGCCGCCACCAGCACGTCCGACGCCCGCTGGTTGGCCGGCATGCTGAAGTCGCGCGGCCGCGTCGAGGAGGCGATGCAGGTGCTCCGCGACCGCGCCGCCGGCGGCGATGTGCACTGCCTCCAGCAGCTCGCCACCATGCTGGAGGAGCACGACCGGGTCGACGAGGCTCTGCAGACACTGCGCGAACACGCCGCCGACGCGTCCGTCGGCTACCGGCTGACCGGCATGCTGGTCCGGTACGGCCGGGCCGACGAGTTGCTGGACGAGGTCGCGGCCGGCACGACAGGCGCCGTCGAGGCCCTCCCGAGACTGCGACGGACGGACAAGCCGACCGCACACTGACAGCGCACGGATCGCGGCCAGATCCGGACGCCCGGCGATCGTGGGCGGCCGGGGATCATGGGTGACCGGATTTCGTTCGTCACTGCCGAGCGAGTTTGCGACGATGCGTCCGTGACCGTACCCGGCTCCATCGAACTGATCCGCGCGCCCCAGCTGACCGACCAGGCTCCGTACGCCTACGCCGCGGTGGCCTCCGACGTCCGGCGGCTGGTGTTCACCGCCGGCGCCTGCCCGCTCGACGAGGCCGGCGCGACCGTCGCCGTCGGCGACGTGGCCGGGCAGGCCGAACAGGTGATGGCGAACCTTCGCACGGCGTTGGCGGCCGCCGACGCCACCCTCACCGACGTGGTCAAGACGACCGTCTACGTCGCCACCCATGACCGCACCGACCTCGTCACGGCATGGAACGTGGTCCGCCGGCACTTCGCCGACCACGACGCGCCCAGCACCCTGCTCGGGGTTGCGGTCCTCGGCTACCCCGACCAACTCGTCGAGGTAGAAGCCGTCGCAGCGCTCCGCTGACTGAGAGCCAGTAACCGTCGGCAACGCCCTTCGACCCACCGCCGAGCGCCTCTCAGCGGCTATGAGCGGATGCCGCGGTTCCGCACGGCACTGTGGATCCATTGGGCGTGCTGGTCGTCGGCGTCCGCCAGCGCGCGCACCACCAGGGCCAGACCGACCGAATCCTTACGCCGCAGCAGGGCGTCGGCGGTCACTAGAGTGACGAACGTGTCGGAGGCGTCGGGCAGGAGCTGCTGTAGCGGCCGCGCGGCCTCAGGCATCTCTGCGAAGTTCGCCAAAGCCGCGCCGGCGTCCGCTCGGTCGCGGTAGCCGCTGCTGCCGGCCAGCCGCATCAGTGCCGCAACAACGGCGCGGCGGGCTCCTGTGTCCATGGACAGCATCATCCACGAGGTCCGTTGCACCGCGCTGCACACTCCGACCCACCGGCCATGCCGCACTGGGGCCCGAACGCCACGTACGGCAGCGTCTGAGCCGCTCGCCTGCGCGACGTACACCCTGTGGGGGCGGGCCGGGACGTCTGTACTGCGAGCCAGGCCGGAACGCGGCATGATCGGGCGTATGGAGAAGCCACAGGTGGTAACGGTCGAGGAGTGGGACCGGGCGCGCGCGGAGCTGCTCACGGCCGAGAAGGAGGCGACCCGGCTCACCGACAGGGTCGCCGCGCAGCGACGGCGGCTGCCGATGGTCCGCATGGGCGACTACACGTTCGACACGCCGTCCGGGCCACGAACGCTGGTCGACCTGTTCGACGGGCGGCCGGAGCTGGCTGTGTACCAGTTCATGGATATCGGCGCGGACGACTTCTGCTCTGGGTGCACCGCGTTCACGAACAACGTGCCCGAGCATGGCCAGGCGATGCTCGCCGACGCCGGCATCAGCTGGGCAACGATCTCGAACATGCCGCTGGCGCAGATCGAAGGGTACAAGGCCAAGATGGGCTGGACGATGCCGTTCGTCTCGTCCCGCGGCACGACCTTCGCCAAGGACTGCGGCGCGGACTACTTCATGCTGTCGATGTTCGTCCGCGACGGCGACGTTGTCCACCGCACCTACAGCACCACCCAGCGGGGCGTCGACCGGCTGCTGTTCACCAACAACGTGCGAGACCTCAGCGTGTACGGGCGGCAGGAGGATTGGGAGGACTCGCCCGACGGCTGGCCGCAGCATCCGACGTACGGCTGACAAGCCCCGGCCCCAGGCCTGCCCCGAGAAGGCCCGGCACCGCGGCGTTCGGGCGGCTGGAGCGGCGTCGGCAAGTGCGCCGCTATCTGCTGGGGCTGTTGTCGCGCCGCGTCATCCTGCGACGTGTTTCCTCGCAGCCGTGGTCGATCGGTTGCGCGGCAGGACCAGGTCGTCGACGTCGCAGCGCTGCTGGATCGGGCAGACGGGGAGCCGTGCGCCGAGGTGGGGGTCACCTCGGCATGCGCTCGATGACCGGACCGCCGAGCGTGGCGGGTGTCAGCAAGCGGATCGCGGCTAAGCGGATTCCCTGAAGTTCTGCGCGTAACTGCGGGGCAGCCACGGTGAGGTCCATGCGGCGGCGGTGGTCAGCATCTGCTGTGGTGTTCGTCGCCGGAAGAACACGCGGGCTTGGTGGATGCGTTCGGTCCAGGTGACCGCGGTGTTGGCCAACTGCGCTTTGAGCGCAGCCCAGACGCGTTCCACCGGATTGTCATGCGGACTGTACGTAGCCCCGTACAACAACCGCAGCCGCGGGTGGTCGCTGACCCACTGCTGCACCCTCGCGGCGTGGTGGATGTTGTCGTTGTCGCAGATGACCGCCACTGCTGGGGCGGTGGGGTAGGCGGTCAGCAGCAGTTGCAGCATGGTGGTGAAACCGGCGGCGCTGCGGCGGGCCCAGAGCGACCACCAGGCGCCGGTGGCCAGATCGAGGGCGCCGAAGATGGTGGCGCGCCGGTTCTTGCCCGGTGTCATGACCCGGTGGCGGCGTCTGTGCAGGGTCCAGGTGGCCCGCACTGTGGGGAGCAGGTCGAGGTGGGCCTCGTCCGCGGCGAGGACGACCGATCCGGCCGGGAGCCGGGCGATGCGGCGGCGGATGCCCGCCACAACGCGGTCGTGGTCGGGGTCGCCTTTGGGGACGAGGCGGGGTCGTCGCCACTGGGCCACCGTGCGGGTGCGTCGCCACAGGGTGTGCAGGCTGACCTGGGGTCTGCCCAGCTGCTGCCGGATTCGCTGGATGGTCCACGGCCCGGGCTTGGCGAGCAGTGTGGTGATGCGTGCGGTGAGGGCTGGGCCGCCGAGGCGGGGCCGTCCGGGTCGGGGCCGGTCGGGTAGGCCGGGGATGCCGTCGATGGTGTAGCGGTGCAGCCAGCGGCGCACGGTGGCGGGGTGGTAGTCCAGCAGGTCGGCGATTTGGGCCGGGGACATGCCGGCGGTGGACAGCACGACCATGATCAGGCGGGTGGCGGTACGCCACCGGCCGTGCAGCAGGTGCATGATCTGGGCCCGGGCGCTGCTGGAGACCTCGGCGGATACACAGACAGGGCGCATAATGGACACGACCTTGCCGGTTCGTTGTGGTGGTGTCTGGTTCTTCACCAATCATCAACAACCGGCAAGGCCGTGTCGTCTTCGCCCCTGGCGACCCACCCACGCCTGGTTACGCGCAGAACCTCTGTCAACCCGCTTAGATCCGGATGGTGGCCAGCGAACTCGGTTGCCGCTCTGTCGATGCCTGTGACACGGTGCAGATCCCCGCCCCCCGCTCCGAGGCCCAGATGACGATCTACTTCTATGGTGCCGACGAGGTTCCGTACGGCTGCTTCTCCAACTTCTCCGGCCACGGCTTTGACCTCGACGGCCACTGGTGGACGACCTCCGAGCACTATTTCCAGGCCCAGAAGTTCGCCGGTACCCGCCACGCCGAACTCATCCGGCGGACGGCGACCCCGTTGCGGGCCGCCGAGCTGGGCCGCGACCGGTATCGGCCGCTGCGCCGCGACTGGGAACGGGTCAAAGACGACGTGATGCGGCGGGCCGTGACGGCCAAGTTCACCGCCCACGCCGACATCCGCGCCATCCTGTTGGACACCGGCGACGAGGAGATCGTCGAGGACACCAGCACCGACCACTACTGGGGACGCGGCCGCAGTGGCACCGGCAAGAACATGCTCGGACGGATCTTGATGCGCACCCGCACCCAGCTACGCGCCGACCTCACCCAGAACGCCAACACCCAGGGCCGCCGACAGCGGCGACAGCACTGAGCACAACCATCGCGAACGCGCTGTCCGCGGCAGATGTGGATGTTGGCCTTGCCGTGTATTCCATGGACATCTGGCTTGGACGTGTGCACACTCCGCGGAGTGCGTACCTCGGATGCGGACCTGGCCCTGCAATGGCTTGCCGGGGCAGGGATAACACCGCTCGGCCCCGGTCGGTGGCTGGACCGTGAGCCGCCCGGCGTGACGGAGATGTCGAACGACGACGTGGCGTTCGCGTGCGCGTACGGCATCCTGGAGGACGACGAATCAAGTGGTGTACAGCGTGTTCACACCGCGCTGGGCCTGCTGGACCTGACGGGTTCGTTCCAGGTGATGATCTTCTTGAACGGCTACGTCCACGACCACGACGACCCAGCGGTCATCGACGCCTTCTGGGCCGGCTGTCGAACCCGTCTGGAAGTAGCCGATCCGATCGAGCACCTGCGGCTGTCCCTACGAACGTACTGGTTCCTCGGCAGGACCGCAGAGGCCGCATTCGCCGCGTTGCTAGGCGACGACGTACGCCGTCTCGCCACGAACGGTCGCCTGCCTGAACTGGCCCACGGTCCGCTGCACCACCGTGCCCGTCACGTGCTGGAAGACTCCGGCACGATCCGCTGGACCCACAAACACCACATCTTCCAGGCCGTCACGACCGTCACCGAACTCCACCCGGCGGTCTTCCTCGGCCTGCTGGACGGCTACCACGCGCTCTACGGCGACCTGCAACCGGCGGACGCGCTCACGCTGCTGGAGCGCCTGCACCTTCCAGCCGACACCGAACACCTCTCACAGTTGCGGACGGTGCTGGCCAAAGGCGCCAAGAACCACCGCGACGACCCAGCTTTATGGAATGCATAGCACCTGCATGTTCGCGACCCAATGAACATGATCGATGCTCACTCATCGGCAGATCAGAGCGTGTGATCTTGGATGAACCGGTGCGCGAGAGCTTGAGTCGTCCGCCCCTCGCGGCGTCAGATTGCGCTGGGAGGCAGCGGCGCGGTGAACGCAAACGCGGCGTCGATTGTGGCGGTGAGAGCTGGGCCGTTGGTGGTCTGCCGTTCGGCCCAGGCTGCGAGCGCGGTGGTGAACGCGGTCAGGTCGCGGTGGACACCTTGGAGCAGGTCAGCGAGGTGAGCGCGGGTGAGGGTGATGTGCGGGCCGGACAGGATCGGGGCGTGGTTCTCTGGTGGTCCGGTGTCCTGCCATACGGTGATCCGGTCGCCGATCGACATTGTGGGTGTCGGGTCGTGGCCGAGCCATGGTGGTTCGTTGTCGACGAGGGCGCGGGCCCAGTCGCGCCAGTCCTCCAGGCCGCAGCAGCAACCTGGGGTGATCACGGTGGTGGGGTCCGTCAGGATCAGCCCGCCCGGCGCGATCAGGTGTTCCGCTGTGGCCAGCTTGCCGGGCGGGATGTTGTTGTAGCCGGCGACGACTGCGGCGAACAGCCCGATCTCGAGGTCGCCGCAGGTGCCGTCGAGGGTGAGCCAGGCGCCGGGTTCGCGGGTGGCGACGGGCCACGGCACAGGATCCGGTGCCCTGAAGGGGATCTCCAGGACCGCCTGCAACGTCATGGCCACCCGTCGATTCTGTGTTGCGGCAAGGGCTGCTGTCATCCGTCAGCGGCGGACAGCACTGCCTGACCTTCAATCTTTCGCGCGGGCGACAGCGCGTCGTCCTCCCTGGCGGTCGCTCAAGCGCGGCATGAGCGGATGCCAAGATTGCCCGATTCCCGAGCCGTGCTGACGTGATGTTGCGGGCGCCGGAGCCGATGGCCTCGGACCATGACGCAGATGAGATGTCCGACCGAACGGTACGTCGCTGCGGGACGTTTGACAGGAACGGCGTCGGCGTCCGCAGGGAGTTCAGCTGCGCCAGCGGTACACCATTGCGTTCTCGTCGTTTCGGCAGGCGTCGAGAAGCCGCTCGGCGCGCTCTAGCAATGTCGTGGTGTCGACGTTCGGGCGATGCCTGGCGGCCCAGATGTCGGCCTCGATCGCGATTGCGGCGCGTTCCCATTCTTGTTCCGGGCCGAAGACTCCGCTGTCCGCTGCCTTGCGGCTGTCGCGGTAGATCCTGCGTCCCAACGCCTGCCGTGCCAGGCCACTGGAACCGACGATTGCGCACCAGGGCAGCTGCTCAAGGTCGATGAAGGTTGGGCTTGGTTCGGCGGCCTCGGGCAGACCGAGCGCCGGCAGCAGTTCGAGCGGCAGCTCATGGCCCCAGCCGGAATTGCCGCGATAGTCGTAGGCCGCGATGGCCCGGACCTGCTCCGGGACAGGAGTCAGCCCGGCGCTGCGGGCCCACTGCTCAAGATCGGCGCCGACGGCTTCCCTCGTTCGCGCCGCCGCCTGAGGGCGATGCCGATACGAGCACGGAGCCTCGTCAACGGGCAGATGGAACGACGTGGTCCAACCCTCGGACGTCCGCCCATGGACGCCGATACAGTCACCGGCGTTCACATATGCGGCGAGCACGCCGTCACCGGTGGCGGCGACAAACCGTTCGCCGGCGGCAACGAAGTCCTGCGGGTCCCCGATGCCCCGGGTCTCCAGCAGCTGCCATCCACCGCCGAGCTCGTACAGATGCTCATGCTGATACCCGAAACCGAGCGTCGCCTCCTCGACGGCGAGGAGACGGTCAGACTGCGCCAGCACGAACGTCCCGAAGAAACCCACTGGCGCACGGTACGCCAAGAACGCAGCAACGACCGCCGCCACGCTCACGGCATCCGACACGACCAGCAACAAGGCTCTGAGCCCCCAGTCACTCGGTGTCGCAACAGACCGCGCGCCGACGAGCGCGGTCAGCGGGAGATGAGGATGTCGGACCGGAGGGGATTTGAACCCCCGGTGGGGCATGGCACGCCAGCGGCCCCACGCGCCTTCAACCGGGACGGGTGTTCCGGTGTCAGCTGTTGCGGTAGTAGTCGTCGAGGTCGGCGGCGAAGCGGCCGGCCTCGTAACCCTCCGCCAGGCTGCTGACGTAGCGGAGCGCCTCGCTGGCCTCGTCGGTGCCCAGGGCCACCAGGTACCACCGCGTCGGAAGAACGCCGGCGCCCAGCATGAGCTCCCCGTCGATGGCGCCGGTCGCATCCATGCTGGTCCGGCGGGCCCGGCACACCAACAGGGCGTCCTCGACGGCGCCACCGTGCCAGAGTTGCGCGACGCAGATCCGCATCAGGGACGTGTTGCCCGGCACGCTGCCTCGTCCGGCAGAGAAATCTGCCTCATGCCGGGTCTCACGGACGATTGCCGCCCGGACCGCGGGCAGCATTTCCGCGGCGACGCGCAGGCCATGGGAGGCCAGGTACTCGTCGGCCTCCCGTTCGTACCGGTCGTAGATGTCAGGGTCCGCGTCGTACGTGGGTCGAAGCTCGGCTTCCATGACATCCATCGTCGACCGCCGGTGCCGACACCCGTATCCCCCCGTACCGGCCGAGCGTGAGCGGCTCGACCGTCGCGGCGTCCAAATCGATGACGGCGCGGGTGCCGGAGAGGGGTTACGTAGGCAACCGCCAGGGGTGGGTCGCCACATAGATGAGGGTTGTGATCGATATTTGACTATGGGACGGTGACCTTCCAGGGGTAAGAGGCGGGAGACGAGATGCATCGGGTCGGATTGGTGGGTGCGGCCGTCATCATCGTTGCGCTTGTCGGCGCGTCGCCGGCTGCCGCAGCGCCACCGGACGTTGATTCGTCACGGCTGGAGCGGCTGGTGACGGTGGATGGCATCACCGATCATCAGCGGGCGCTGCAGCGCATCGCCGACCGCAACGGTGGCACGCGCGCCACGCGGACGCCCGGCTACACCGCGTCGGCGGCCTACGTGAAGGCCACGCTGGAGAGGGCCGGCTACAACGTCCACTACGAGATGTTCAACATGCCGGAGTGGCATGAGAACGCGGCGCCCGCGCTTCGGCAGGTCTCGCCGACCGGCAGGGCCTATGTCGCGGGCGGCGCCGGGGACGACGACTCGCCGTCGGTCGACTTCATCGCGTTCGAGCACACGCCGACCAAGGCGCTGACGAACGTCAAGGTCGTCCCGACCGACGACGTCGTGATCCCGAGCCCCGGCGGATCGACCTCCGGCTGTGAGCTGTCGGATTTTCCCGCGGCCACCAGCGGCGCCGTCTCGCTGATCCAGCGGGGCACCTGCTCGTTCACTTCTAAGCTGGAGAACGCCGTGCAGGCGGGCGCCATCGGGGTGATCCTGTTCAACGAGGGTGACACGGCGGCTCGCAGCAACGCCCTGTTCCGCGCGGCGCCGTTCGACTACCCGCTGCCGGCGGTGGCGTCGAGCTTCGCCGTCGGTCAGGAGCTTTACAACGCGTACAAGGCGGGCCAGAACCCGACCGTCGACCTCGCGACCAACGGTGTCGACGAGCAGAGGCTGTATCCGAACGTGGTGGCCGAGACCAAGCGCGGGGACGCGAACCACATGGTGCTGCTCGGCGCCCATCTGGATTCGGTGACCGCGGGTCCGGGCATCAACGACGACGGGTCAGGCACGGCGTTCCAGCTCGAGCTCGCCGAGCAGCTCGCCAAGGTGGGCACGCCGCGCAACAAGATCCGCTTCCTGTGGTTCGGTGGCGAGGAGGACGGCCTGGTCGGCTCGCAGTATTACGCGGCCCACCTGTCCGACCGCGAGGTCGCGCGAACGGACATGATGCTCGACACCGACATGATCGCGTCGCCGAACTTCGCGCGGCTGGTCTATGACGGCGACGGCTCGACGTTCGGCTCCGAGAACGCCGGACCCGAGGGTTCCGGCCTGATCGAGCGGGTGCTCACCGGCTACTGGGCCAAGCGCGGGATGGTCAGCGAGCCGATCCCGTTCGACGGCCGCTCGGACTACGTCGGCTTCATCAACCGCGGCATTCCGGCGGGCGGCGTGTTCGCCGGGGCCGAGGCACCCAAGACCGCCGAGCAGGTCGCCAAGTACGGTGGCGTACTGGGCGAGCAGCTCGACCCGTGCTACCACGAGGACTGCGACACGTACACGACCGTCACAAAGCAGCCGCCCGCCTCGACGATGGAGACGTACGCCGCGAACCCAGCGCTCGCACAACAACAGGCCAACAGCCTCCGCGGCAACGCGCTACGTTCGCTGCACCAGTTCAAGAACACGCTCGTGCACGCCGTCTGGTACTTCGCGTGCGCCAAGAACGCCTTCCCGCCGAAGGTGAACGCAGCGGACGCCAAGAAGGCCGCAACCAGCCACGAGCGCCCCGGCGACCGCTGAGAGGTTCGAAACGATCGCTGCCCCGGCTTGGACGCCGGGGCAGCGGCGCGCGCCCTGCCGCCGGCAAGTCCGGGCTCGCTCATCGGCTTCTTATCTACTGGTGGTACGACCAGGACAGCGCGCCTTGATCTCGACGAGGCGGTTACCTTCTGTGACGGGCAACGGCTGGGCGGCACGCGCCCGTCAGCGGCATGTCCGGATGCCAAGGGCAGTGAAGCAGGGTATTCGGTGCAAGGGTGTCCTGCGTGCGCCCTGGGCGGCGGTCGCGGTTCAGACTTTGCGGGCGCGCATCACGAAGACGCTGGGCATGAAGTGGCGAATAGGGTTGCCGTCCGCCTCGGTCCGCCGATCCTCATAGAACCCGTCGATGGTGAAGCCGGCGGCTATGACGCCGCCTATCTGGGGCACCGGCAGCGGCCAGGATCGGCGCCTGTTGCCCGCCACCCGAAGCCAGGCAGAGCACCCGAGCCCCGGCGAGTGGTTCAAGCCAGTGTCTCGGCACTGGCCGCTGCTCGCTGACGGTCAGTGACCAGTCGCCTCGTCGAGCCGCGGCCACGCGCGCGGAGGAGACGATGTGGGTGTACGGGTTGTCGCCACGGTCGACGGCATGGTCCCACGCCTGTCGGTTGAGGTCCTGGACGCGGTCTTGGCCTGTCAACAGGCTCTCCTTCGCAGCGATGACGTCGGGCAAGGGTGGCACGGAAGGCGACCGGGCCACACCCGAATTCACGTGTACCGAAGGCAGCCGGTTCAACATCGACACCATGGCCGAGCACCTGGACTTCCCACCCGCTCATCGGCATGGGTCGAACGACCTCGTTCACAATGGTGGCTGTGCCGGCTTACGTCTACAAGGTCACCAAGCGGGATCCGATGACTCACTGGTACGACGACTACGAGCGCAGCGATCACGGAACAGTGGAGTCCGCCTATCTCGCCGCGGTCGCCGCGTTCGGCCGGGAAACCGGGATCGCCCGACTCGCCATCCGCGAGCCGCAGGTGGCGGGCCGGATCAACTTCGGGCTCGATCCACCGGTTGAGGGCGACGGCCTCACCGGGCTGTTCCCGCCCGACCTCGCCGGCTTTCACGACGGGGCGCAGATCGACCTGGCCGTCGGACTCGAGCTGGTCCGGGTGATGCTGCGGGAGAACGGTGCATGGTGCCGGTTGGAGCTCGACGACCGGTTCCTCGTCCACGTCGGCTACGACCAGTACATGTACGTCGGCAGCGAGGTGCCGTGCCCGGTCGCCGTGGCCGAGGCGCGGAAGCTCGGACTCTTCGTGGAGCCGATCCCGGAGTCGCCGTGGGCGTACGAGTTCGAGAACACCGACGAGCGCCGGCCGGCCGATGGCGCGTTTTGGACGGAGGTGGGCGCGCAGGCCGAGGCGCACGGGTCGCTGCTGCTCGAGGCGACGGCTGTCGTCAACCGGCCGGCGTTTCACCGGCTCACCCCCGGTGCCCTCGCCACCGTGCGGGACCAGCTCGCGCCCAGAACGATGCTGGCAGTCTGGCCGGACCTGTCCTCCGACGTCGGCGCGGTCCTGGGCGATCTGCCCGGCGGCCTGTTCACGATGGTCTGGCAGGACCAGCAGGGCCGGATCAACCAGCAGGTATGCGATGGCCGCCTGCACGACGAGCTGCGCGCCATGGTGTCCGGGGCCCGGGCCGCCACGATCATCTACAGCAACGGCATCGCCATGCTCGCCCGAGCGATCGTTGCCGACCCGGACGGTGTCGTCCGCGCCCGATGGGCATTCCGCGCCGACGGCTGACAGTCCCAGCCGCCGGCCAGCGGCACTTGGAGCACTGCTCGGCGTCGGGTATCTGCAAGGCAACTGGAGCACGCGCGCACACCAGCGATCAGCTGATGCGGCGCGCCGTACCCACCGATGAAGATCACCACGTCGTCGTGGATCAGCACGGCCCGTGCCCCACGGACCGGACCCGGCGCGAAGGGCCTGACCTCCGTGTCGGTGATCCGGATCAGTGGGAAGCCGGTGTAGTAGTACGCCCAAGTCGTGCGTGCACCGACGTTTCGTTCGTCACTGCCGAGCGAGTTTCGCCGTCGTCTGAGGTGCTGCAGCCCGCCGGTGCGTGGCCGCAATCGCTGCGGGCACGGGCTGGTCGTGCAGATCCACGGCCACTCGAGCCGATACTCGCAGAAGACGTCGACCGGCAGGACTCGGCAGCGGTAGCATCCTGGTTCGATGTGGAACGAAGCAACCCCGCCGACGACGACTCAGGTCCGCGACGCCTTCGGTGTCGAGGTGGGCGAGCTGCGGCCCCACCCGGGCGGGTTCGAAGCGGATGCGTTCACGGACGGGCGCTGGTTCGTGAAACTCTGGCGTCAGCAGCCCGGCAGCGACGCCGCACTTGCGCTGACCGCTGAGCTGGCGGCTCGGGGCATCCCCGTTCCTGCGGCGCAGCGAGCGCTCGACGGCTCGTACACCTCCGAGCACCATGGCCGGCGCTACGCGCTGTTCCCGTTCGTCGACGGCCGCCAGGCAACGTGGAACGACGCCGACGCGATCGCGCGGGCGATGCGCGCCGTGCACGAGATCGCCGACCTCGTCCTACCCCGCACCGATATGGACGAGTGGTGCATCGAGGTGCTGCGCGACCGGCACGACCACCCGTGGATCGTCGACCGCCGCGACGAGGTCATGGCCAACGTCGACCGGCTCGAAGCGGTGATCGAACGGGCCCGCGCGATCGACGTGCCCCACATCGTGTGCCACCACGACCTGTTCCCTCACAACGTCCTCGTCGACCGCGACGGTCGCGTCGCGACGCTGCTCGACTGGGGTCAGACGATGCTGGCACCGCGCGAGCACGACCTGTTCGCCGCCTTGTGCGGACCCGACCCTGTGCGCTTCCTGCACGCCTACGGCGCGCAGCGACTCGACCTCACCCACCTCGAGTACGCCCGGCTCGCCCGCTCGCTGCACGACCTTGCAGCTCGCATCTACAACGAGGTCGACCTGGACGGCGTCAACACGTGGGGTTTCGACTTGTTGCGCCGAGTGGACGCCGACCTCGCGCTCGCCCGACCATTTTGCGACCGCTGAGGCCGCCCGATGCGCCGATCGACGAGATTACGGCGCGACCGACGCCGGATCACGTCGATCCGCGCTTCAGCGTCGGGACGGACTCCATCGCCTCGGCCAGCCGACCAAGCTTGCTTGCGGGGAGGCGTGTGGTCGACGACGCATGCTAATTAGACACTTGCGCGGCAACTATCCGGGATCCTCGGCCGCGACTTGCCCCGGCCTGGCGAACTCCCATGCCGCGAACAAGGCGCACTACCGCCCTTGCGTGCGCTCCTTCGTCCAAGCTCTCGCAGCGACACGCCCGGACGTGTTGGTGCCGAAACCGCCACGCTGAGCGCGGCCCGCGAGAAGCCGGCCCGGCTCGATCAGTTGCGCGCTCCAGGGCCGACCATGTTGGGAATGCCTGGCACGAGTGGCGCTGATGCGTAGCCGAGCCCCAGTATCGCTCTGACATCGGCACACCAGCGGAGGTCGACCGTCTCAACGCCGGGGTCGCGGCATGGAGCGCTCAGTGCGCTGTGCAGCCGGCCGAGGTGGAATAGCGGTGCAGTGAGTGAGGGCTTTCGGGATACCGGTCCCGGCGGTGATCGCGCCGAGGCTGCCGCCCCGTGCCGGCAACAGCCGAGGCAGCGACAACGGGACGTGGTGGTCGCTTGCACCTACACTCACGCCATGAAGCGAGCGGATGTCGTGTGGTGGGTTCTTCTCGGTACCGGGTTCGCCTTCGCGGTGGCGATGTTCATCGCGATCTTCATCTTCGACGTGACCCCACCGCATCTACTCTTTGCCGCGCTGCCGGCGTTCGCCATTGCGGCGACCCTGTCGCGCAGCTGGCTGCGGGACCGGTCGAGCCACCCCCGCAGCCGCTGAACCCGCTCAGGCTCACGCCGGCGGATGGCTGAATCTATTGGGGCCCGGACCGTATAGCGCGGTCAGCAATTCGGTGTATCCGGCTGCCGTGCCGATACGCTGGCGACGCTCGGGATGGACGAGGTAGTGGTGCATCGTGTGGGCCAGAAACAGCGCGTTGACGGTGTCGGTACGGATCTGTCGCCGGGTCAACGGCAGGCCGGCGACGCGGATGAGATCAGGCCTGGCGTACGTGAGCTGCAGGAACAGCGCCGATGGGGTGATGGCCGGCAGCGAGGCCGTCGTCAAGGCGTCCCACGGGACGGCGAGCGTGCCAAGCACGCTCCGGTCCTGCAGGCCGTCCGGCCCTAACCGCACACCGATGCCCTGCCATGCCGCGGTGATGAAAACGACGCTCAACACGACGAGCAATACGGCAAGGACGACCATCGTGGCGGCCATGAACTGCTCGGCCCGGTCCGGGGACGGCCAGCCGCGCAGCTCGGTGTGCATGTTGACGGTGATGGTGATGAAGGTCGCGCTGAAGAACGCCATGCCGACGGCCTGGTAGACATGGCCCGGCTGGGGCAGGGTACGAAATGCGGACGCCGCGGCATCCACCGTGAACGCCGCCGGCCGCCACCGGCTCACCGCGACCGACGCCAGGAAATTTGCCGTGAGCGCGAGCAAGGACAGCACCATCGAGATCGCGGACCTGATACCGCTGTGCGTCGCCGACAGCAGATGCACCCCTACGAACACGCAGGCAAGGGACACCGCACCGCCGAGCACCCAGCGAGGACAACGGGCGGTTCCGGCGAGGATCGCAGAGATCATCCCGGCAGCGTAGGACCGGCGCCCACACGGCAGATCAGCCGATCGGACCCACGGCCGGCGGCCTCTACCGGGGTGATCAAGGCGGCGCTGAGCCTCAGGTGTTGCTTGACCGTTGAAGGTCAGGTTTGGGTGCTGGTTGCGCGATCACCGTGGCGTATCAGGCGCGCAGCAGAGACGGGGACGGCCACGGCGAGAGGCTCGGGCCGAGCGAGGGAGTCGGCATCGTCGCATAGGCTTCGACGTCCCAGGAGGTGATGGTGTCGGCACGGTCGAGCGCCACGGTGAAGGGCCCGAGGTCGATGCGGCCGACCGCCAGGTCGTCGGCTGGAAACATCATCGTTAGGAACCGCCACTGACCGTCGCAGGTCCAGCCGTCCGTGAAGTACATGCTGACAGCGATCATGCGCGCTTTGAGCACGCCCGAGCCGGTACACCGCCCGCGGAGATGAATGCTCCACCCTTCGCGGATCGAGACCTCGACGTACGGCTCGCCGTACTGCGTCGAATGCCACGCGCCGACCAGCCGGTCGTAGGAACTTACCTGCCCATCGATGGTCCCCAGCACGAACGGCGCCTGCGCGGGATCCGGGTTGGACGAGCGGGTGCAGGCGGCCAGCCCGATGACCGCGACCACCACCGACACCAACTGGACCGCCGTCTTCTTCACAGAGCGAGGCTATGGGTGCCGGCCGCGATCCGCTGCCCCGCCGACGTCCAGCACTGCGCCAACGTGCCACGATCCCGCCGCATTCATGCGACCCACCGCTGCGACCCGGTGATCAAGCTGGCCGTAGCGACGTATGGAGCGCGACGATCGTCGGCCAACCGCCGCGCACGATCGGCGGCAGATGCGTGCGTTCCCGCGCTAAGCGCCTGATCAATACTTCTGTCTGTAACTCTCGGGCAGCCATGGCGAGGTCCAGGGTGCGGCGGTGGTGAGGTTTTGGTCGTTGGTGCGGTTGCGGAAGAAGGCATGGGCTTGCCGATCAGTGCCATGCGGGGGTGCTCGGCGAGCCACCGTTTGGTGATGCCGCTGTGGTGGGTGGTGCCGTTGTCGCAGATCACCGCGATGATCGGGGCGTCGGGGTAGGCGGCGAGGAGCAGGTCCAGGAAGTAGCAGAACACCACCGAGACGTTCTTCACCGAGACGTGGTGATGCCAGGCGCCGGTGGCAAGGTTGACCGCGCCGTGCACGGTGCGGCGAATGTTGGTGCCGGGCGTCATCACCCGGTGGCGGACGCCTCTGGGCATCCAGCAGGCTCGCACCCGGGCCAGCAGATCCAGGTGTGTCTCGTCCTCGGCGAGGACGACCGATCCGGCGGGCAGGGCGGTGATCTGGTCGCGGATGCTGGCGCAGATCTGGTCGTGGTCGGGGTCGCTTTTGGCGATCAGCCGCGGTCGGGACCAGCGGGCGTGTTCGCGGGTGCGGCGGTAGATGGTGCGTAGGCTCAGGTTCGGTCGTCCGAGGGCGCGCCAGATCCGGGCGGTGGTCCAGGCTTTCGGGGTGTTGAGCAGCCGGCGGATGCGATCGCCCAGGCCGTGGCTGCCCAACCGTGGCCGGCCGGTTCGGGGCCGGTCCGGCAGGCCGCTGAGTCCTTCCAGACCGTGCCGGACGATCCACCGCCGCACGGTGCGTGGGTCGAAGTGCAGCACGTCGGCGATCTCGGCGGCGGACATGCCACCGGCGGACAGCAGCACCATCACTGCTCGAGCGGCGACCCGCCACTGCTGGTGCAGGGCGGTGACGAGCTCGGTGTGCTGCTCGTCGGACAGGTTGGCGTAGATGTGCGCCGGGCGCATACTGGTCGAGGCCTCGTCGTGGTCGGACTTGTGTGTGGTAACCAAATCCAAACTCGACGAGGCCATTCCATGCCCTCATCGATCAACTTGGGCGAGTTACGGACATAACTTCAGGCAACCCGCTTAGACCGTCGCAGATCCCTCAGGATCGACCCGAGTCGGCGTCGCGGTTGGAGGGTCCATAGCGTCTGCGGTGAGCAGGCCGCGCGCTGCCAAGAATGTTCGGAGTTCGGCGTTCTGCCGCTCGGTCAGCACGGCTCGAGGCAGGTCGAAGATCCCGAAGTGTTCCACCCCGAAGATATATGCTTCCGGAACGACCCATACGCGTTGCACCAGTGGCCAGTGGTAGGTCACGGCGGACAGTTCAGTGGTAGCGTGCACCGCTTCGTCGTCAATCACGTAGTGGCGCGCGGCGAGCCAGAACGTTGGTACGGCCATCAGCGCCACATACTTGCGCCAGGCCCGCCACAGCGCGAAACCGGCGGCGACGGTGAACAACACGCTGACCCAGACAGCAGTGACGCCATCGACGTCGTCTCCGAACGTGACGACCACGTATCCGAGCAGCGCAAGTCCGACCGCGACAGCCACCCGCGGAACAGCAGCACGCCTGGCACCCGGCACCAGATGCCTACGGAAGTACTCCTGCGGCCGGGCGAAGGTGAACTCGATGAGCACGCAGCGATGCTACGGCGTCCGGCCACCTCGAAGATCACCGCACACGGTCATCGGCAGGACACAAAGGCCCCCTTGGCCACGGCGAGTCGCTGACGGTCTGTTACGAGTGGCAGCCGGTCCCACCATGACCGCGCACTAACGGCGGCAGATCTGCTCACCCGATCACGATTCACTTGGCGCTGAAGCGTACCGCGGCCAGCAGTTGCTGCCCGTTCGTAGGAGGCTCGGAGGTCGCTGAAGCCAGTCGGAACTACGGTCCTTGCTGGATAAATCGGCCAGGGCCAACGATGAGGTCGGCGATAGCAAGGACCAGCAGAGCTGTCCCAAAGACAGCGAACACCGCACCAAGAACACGCTCGAGGATAATGAACGGGGCCGGATCCAGAGGTTCCCGACGGAAAGGGCTCCACTGCTGGGTCACCCTCATGTGCTTAACGACCAGATCGCGGTAGTTCGTGGCCAATACAGCGCCGACCAACGAAAATACGACACCAACGCCGAAAGCCCACCACGAACCCGCCATGCGCTGAGTATCCCATTGCGAGTCGCACGTTCATCAGCACGGTCGGGCACCGAACCTGTGACCTGGCGGCGGCCTCGCGCATCTGACTGACGGTCCCGGCAGGCAATCGCCTCGCCGCTGCAATTCCAGCCCCTGGCCCAGCAGTGCCCTGATAGAAGTTCGGCTCAAGACATCGTTCGCGTACAAGATCGCATGCCCGCTCATCGGCATGAGCGGAAACGTGATCAAGCGTCATTGATGTGGTCGCCGACGAAAGCGTGAGCCGTAATCAGGTTCCGAAGGCCATGCCGTCGATGACACAGACCGGTGGGGCCTGACGACGATCGACAGCCGACGCGAGACGATGGACGGCTGTTGGCGAGCCCGGCATGTTGTTATTCGACCTGCTGCAGGCGGCCGGCTCCAGCCGGTCGCGCTCGACCAGCATTCGCCGGGCGACTGGCCCATGCTGCCCTCGAGGCAGGTCACCCCGACGATGCGGCCCTGTAGATCCCCTCCTCCCACCCGGCACTCACGACTGCCAGCCGCGCCAGGCCGGCGGCATGTGCTTACGATCCGGCGCTGTCGAAGCGGAACGCGTAGTACTCGCTGTCGCGGTTCACGGTGAAGCCGAGTGTTTCCAGCCGGGACAGCTCATCGTCGGTGAACGCTTTGGCGTCGGCCAGGACGAACAGCTGGCCGTGTTCGATGTCCAGCGGATAGCCCGGGTTGGCGGGATGCTGGGCCAGCAACGTCAGGCCCTCGATCAGGTTGGCCCACGCGGGCGGAGGTACGGTCACCAGGAGCCTCCCGGTCAGGCGTCGATGTGGCGGCGCGATCACCATATCGGCGTCCTGCGTGGCCAGGTCATCTCGACCCGATTCGACGCATCGCCAGGCTGACGGTGGCACGATCGTGGTGGTCTTGGTGGTGCCGCCCCGGGCGGGGCGGCAGACCTGGCGTTCTGGGTGGTCAGGCGGCTGTCGGTGACGGGTCCAGCGAATCGTCGGAGGGCTGCGCGGGTGCCTGGGCGGTGGCCGGCGGGCGGAGCAGGCCGGTCGCCCAGGAGGCCGGGGCGGCGATCGCCGAGACCACGATGCCCACGATCACCGGTGCGGAGGCCCCGTGTGTGGCCAGTGCCCAGCCGCCGATGAGGGAGCCGAGGGCGATGCCGGCGTTGATGGCGGAGGCGGGCAGCGTGGCCGCCAGGTCGGCACCGGGGCCGGACAGGGCGACGATGCGGTACTGCAGCGACGGCACCATGCCGAACCCGGCGATGCCCCAGACGACCAGCGCCAGGGCGACGAGCAGCGGCACTTCCGCCACGAAGTACAGCAGCACCAGGGCAGCGACGAGGACGACGTTGGTCACCAGGATCGTCCTCGACGCGTTGCGGTCGGCGAACCGGCCGCCGCCGAAGGCGCCGATCGCGGTCGCGGCGCCGTAGGCCAGCAGGAAGGCGCTGATGAGGGCGCCCGAGATGCCGGTGACCTGGTCGAGGAACGGCGTGATGTACGTCAGGGTGGCGTACGGTCCGGCGAACAGCAGCATGCACAGCCCGAGGAGGGCGAGCACCCGCGGCGCGAGCGCGTGCCGGGCCTGGGTCCAGGCGTTGCCCGCGCCGCCGCTGGGAACCGGCGGGATGGCCAGCGTCAGGGCGGCGAGGACCAGCACGCCGAGCCCGATGATCGCGAGGTACGCGCCTTCCCAGCTGCTGACCTCGCCGATCAGTGTGCCGATCGGCACGCCGAGCGCGGTGGAGACCGCGAACCCGCCGATGACGGCGGAGAACGCCCGGCCGATCCGCTCCGCCGGCACCATGCTGATGCCGGCGGTGAAGGCGAGGCCGACGAAGAGGCCCTGCAGCGCGCCGGTCACCGCCCGGACGACGACGAACGTGGCGAAGTCGGCCGTGACGACCGCGACCAGGTTGAGCAGCAGCCACCCGGCCAGCGTCGCCCAGAGCAGCGGCCGGCGGGCGAGCTTGATGGTGAGCGCGGTCAGGATCGGCCCTCCGAGGGACAGGCCGAGCGCATAGGCGGTGACGAGGTATCCCGCGGTGCTCGTCGACACGCCGAGGTCTGTGGCGACCGGCTGAAGCACGCCGACGACGACCAGCTCGGCGCTGCCCATCGTGAACGTTCCCAGGAACAGCAGGAGCAGTGCCAGGTTGGTACGTCTGCGGCTGGCCGACGCGGTCTGCGGACTCATGACGTCCCTCTCAGCTCATCCAAGGTGCGGCCGATGTCGAGCCACAGCGTACCGTAGTTAGGGAACGATCCCTAACATTCGCGGTGACTATAGTTTTTCACGGCAGTGGGTGACGGCAAGGGGGCACGATGCGGCGGTCAGGCTCCGAGACCCGCGAGCACCTCCTGCAGGTGGCGCACGATCTGTTCTACTGGCGTGGCATCAGGGCGACCGGGGTCGACATGGTGGCCTCCGAGGCCGGGGTCGCGCCCACCACGCTGTACCGGCTGTTCGGATCCAAGGACGGTCTGGTGGACGCCTACGTCGACCACGTCGACCAGGGCTACCGCGCGTGGTTCACCGCCGCCACCGAACCGGGTGAGCAGCCACCGCGGCAACAGATCCTCGACCTGTTCGACAAGATCTTCGAATCCCTCCAGCCCGACACGTGCCGCGGGTGCGCGTTCCTGATCGCCATCGGCGAGTTCCCCGACGAGGATGTGCCGGCCCACCGCCGGGCGGTGGCCACGAAGACCTGGGTCCGCGAGCGACTGCACGGGCTGGTCCGGCACCTGGCCGAGGTCGAGCCCGTCGACGACCCTGACGCGCTCGCCGACCGCCTGGCCCTGATCGCCGAAGGGATGAACGCGTCGGTGCAGGCCCTGGGCATCGACGGCCCGGTCCGGCAGGCCCGGGCAATGGCGGAGCTGCTGCTCGACGCGGCCACGACCCGCGACGCCGCGCACCGCCCGGCCCGGCCGTCCCGTTCCGGCAGCTGACGTCTACCCACCGGTCATCGGCAGTGATGATGAGGCGACCGACGCTGTTTCTGACGGTGGGGCTCCCGGGTACCGGGAAGACCACCGCCGCCCGACGCATCGAGCTCGAGCGGGGAGCGCTTCGTCTCACGAAGGACGAATGGGTGAAGGCGCTCTTCGGGCCCGAGAATCCGGAGTCGGCCGGGGACGTGATCGAAGGACGGCTCATCCAGATCGGGCTGCGCGCCCTTGAACTGGGCAACACCGTCATCATCGACTTCGGCCTCTGGAGTCGGGATGAGCGCTCCGCGCTCCGCCAGGCAGCAACCGACCGGGACGCCACGGTGCAGCTGCTCTACTTCGAGCTCACATCGGCCGAACAGCGCAGACGCCTCGATCAGCGCCAAACCGAAGCACCGCACACGACCTGGCCCATGTCCGACGAGGAGCTCGCCGAGTGGGCGGCCTGGATCGAGGTGCCGACGCCAGGCGAGCTCGACGGCAGCGAGCCCATCGGCGGCCCACCGGCCGGATTCGCGACGTGGGACGAATGGCGCGGACACCGCTGGCCACCATCGGTCTGCTGACCTGACCCCTCACGGCGCTGCCACGAGTTCGTCCCGCACAGGCCCCAACACCATATGGCGCCGCTCAGCCGAAGGTTCCGAGGGCGGTGAATCGGGCGTCCAGGTCGTCGACCCATTGCGCCGACGTGCGATGGTCCGGCAACGCGACTCCGGCCTCGGCCCGCCACAACGCGTCCCCGAGCACGGTCCGCAGGTGCCAGGCCATGATCCGGTCGAGGTCCACCGCACGGTATCGGAACCGCGGGCGCCCAACGCCTACAGCGTGGGGCAGGTCCCGCAACGGGGACACCATGCATCGATGAACACGAGTACGATCAGGCGGGGCGGCGGATACCCCCACGGGGAGACACATGAATAGTCAAGTCCAGTCAACGTCCACTGTGGAACGTTTCATCGACCGGATGATGGCCATGCTGGTCGTGTTCGTTCTCGCCACCGGTGCCGTGGTGGTGATCGACGAGAACCCGGCCGCGGCGGCCGGAACCTGCGGAACGCAGGGCAACTACTTTGACGGCTACTACTACGATCCTGACATCTGGCCCGGGTACAGCTTCGAAGGAGCGTCTGGTTACATCGTCGTACGAGACGGCGTGCTGTGCAGCGGGGCAGGTGGCATCGGCAACTTCTCCAATGCGTGGCTGATGATCGCGGGCTGGAACCGCACGGGAGCCGCGTGGTCCCAGGTAGGCTTCGAACGGACCTCCGGTTCTCCGCTGCGGTGGTTTTCGCAGCACGCCTGGAACAACAGCACAGGCGATCACCTGTCGACCCGCTACAGCACCTTCTCGATCGCGTCGGAGGTCGGCGTCCGTCACACCTTCCGGGTGCTGTGGAACTCAGCCTGCACCTGCCTGCAGGCCATCATTGACGTCACCGTCTGGTCCAACTCGGACTTCAACCCCTTCTTCAGCTCTGGCTGGGGCGGCCTGCCCTTCTCACCGCAGTTCTCGGGGGAGACCGGCCACCTGGAGACCGATGTCCCCGGCAGGTCCGGCACCCGCACGGCTTTCACGGCGTTGGGCGCCCAGCAGTACTCCAACGATGCCCTGGTGCCCATGCCATGTGCGATGAACGCGACCACCTCCAGCGCCCGGTGGGGTCGGTCCGCCTCCGGTTGCGACGCGTTCTCCATCTGGACGGCGACACCATGAGGAGGAACCCGATGCAACGCGGCTTGTCCCTGCGACACCAGATCACCGTCGGCCTGTTCGTGGCGATCGCAGCTGCGGTCGTGGTGCCGATCGTGATGGCGTCGGCGGCAAACTCGGCCCCTTCCACTCGGCCGGACCCGGGCTGGCTGCGCGCCGACACGACCGCCGACGTGGTGTACCCGGACGGTGCCACGGTGGCCCGTCCGGCAATCCAGGCTGCGGCGCCGAAGGTCGACCGCGGCTCGGCCGTCGCCAAGGTGCGGTCAGCCGGCTTCGCGGAAGAGCTTCAGCCCGGCACCCCGGAGGTGGCACTGCGGTCGGTGACCCGGCAGCTCAAGGGTCAGGCAGCCGCCGACTACGCCGACCGCCTGGCCTGGGTCGTCACCTACCGCGGCAGCCAGCCGCAGGTTCGCGGGCCGATGACGATGAAGCAAGAGGAACGCAAGAAGCTGTCGGCCAGTCTGTACTGCGTCATGGTGTTTCTCGTCGACGCAGGAACGAGCGAAGTCTTCGACGCTCAGCAGTTCTGCAAGTCCTGATCTGACTCCCCGCCGCCCCGTGGTCCCGGAGGCTCGTCCTCCGGGACCACAGCGATGCCAGCGTCCCGCACCGGGCATCCAGCCGGACGGTTGGGACTGGGTGAGAGGTACAGCGTGCACCACCACGGCCGGGCAGGCTGCTGGATCGATGTTCGCCGCTGCCGCTCGTAGCGTTCGGCAGGTATCCACCGCCGACACGTTCAAGGAGCGTTCATGTCCAGCAAGACTCGCCGTGCCGTGCTCGTCGCGGCCGGGACCTCGGCCGTGCTCGCCGTGGGCGCCGCGCCCGCCGCCTTCGCCGACAACGACACCCGCCGCCCCGACGCGGTCCAGCAGCGGCTCGACCACCTCGTGCGCGACGACGGGTTCCCCGGTGCGCTCGCCTCCGTCCGCCGCGCCGACGGGCGGGTCCGCGACTACACCGCGGGTGTCGGCGACCTGCGCACCGGGCGGCCGGTGCCGCGCAACGGTCACGTCCGCATCGGCAGCAACACCAAGACGTTCACGGCCGTGGTCGTGCTGCAGCTGGCCGGGGAGGGCCGCATCGACCTGGACGCCGCCGTCGAGCGCTACCTGCCGGGTGTGGTGCGCGGCAACGGTAACGACGGGTCGAGGATCACCGTGCGCCAGCTGCTGCAGCAGACCAGCGGGCTGCCCGACTACGACGAGGTGCTGTTCACCCGGCCCGAGGACCTCGCCGGTCTGGCGCACGCCTACTACGAGCCGCGCCGGCTCGTCGACGCGGCGCTCACCGGGCCGCCGCGGTTCGCGCCGGGCAGCCGGTGGGAGTACAGCAACACCAACTACGTGCTCGCCGGTCTCATCGTCGAGGAGGTGACCCGGCGCCCGGTCGGTGAGGAGATCACCCGGCGGATCATCGAACCGCTCCGGCTCCGCGACACGTCCTGGCCCGCCGCCGGCGAGCAGCGCCTGCCGGATCCGCATCCGCACGGGTACGTCGCCACCGCGCCCGGCGCCGCGTGGGTCGACGTCACCGAGATGGACCCGTCGCTGGGCTGGGCCGCCGGGCAGCTGATCTCGACCCCGGCGGACCTGCGCACGTTCTTCACCGCTCTGCTCGACGGCAGGCTCCTGCGGCCCGCCCAGCAGGCGGCGATGCTGCGTACCGTCGCCGCGCCGGGCTTCGAGCCGAGCGGCGACTGGCAGTACGGCCTCGGCATCGCCCGGCACCCGCTGCCCTGCGGCGGCGACGCCTGGGGCCACGGCGGCGACATCCAGGGCTTCGAGACCCGCAACCTCGCCACGACCGACGGCCGCAGCGTGGTCGTCACCGTGACCGCCCTGCCCACCACGGAGCAGATGGTCACCGACGTCGCGGGCACCGTGGACGCCGCCCTCTGCTGACCGGCCCGCCGCACCGCGCCCTCCCCCGGTCGCGGTGCGGCACCGGTCCGGGTGCGCCGCGGTGGTTGCCCTCAGCCGGCGCCGTGGCCCGCCGATACCGATACCGCATGCCACGCTGCGACGCGGAGGAGGGGTCGGCGTGCTGCTGCTCGCCTCGCTCACGCGCGTCCGCTGGATGCGGGTCGCGCTCGGCGTGCACCTGACGCTGAGCGTCGTGGCGCTCGCGGCCCTGGCCTCGGGGCGGCTGGCCGGGTCCGCCGGGGACGTCGTCGCGGCGCTCGCCGGCGGCGCCGCGGACGCCAGCGCGGCCGTCGCCTGCAGCGGCTACTTCGCCGTGCCGGCGAGCGGGCCGGCGGGCGTGGACTTCCTCCGTCTGCTGACCGGTCCGGTGCCGCTGCTGGTGACGGTGTTCGCCGTGGCCAAGCTGCTGCTCGCGGGCCGCCCTCCGTTCACGGCGGCGACCGGGGTCCTCGGTGGCGCCGCGGCCGGTGCGGGTGGCCTGACCGCCGTGCTGTGGACGACCGCGGTCGGCTCAGGACACGCCGGCTGGATCACGGCGCTCAGTGTCGGCAGCGACTGCCTGCTGATGGTCGCGGCCTGGGTGCAGTGTCTCCAGGTGGCCGCCGACCCGGACGCGCTGGAACGCCCGAGGCGCCGCCCGTACAGCTTCCTGCCCTACGTCGCCCTGTCCGGCACCCTGGCGCTGCTGACTGGAGCGTTGGTCGGCCATGACGAGAGCGGCCGCACCTGGCTGGTGCTGGCGAGCGTGGCGGTCTCGACCGGGCTCGTGGTGCTGCGGCAGTTCACCGCCGACTACGACCTGAGCAAGCCGTCGGTGCGGGAGCAGGTCTCGCAGGACGTCCGTGCCTACTTCGCGCTCGGGCTGAGCCTGCAGGAGCTGTACGTGCGCAACACGCTCGTCAGCCCGGACCGGCCCGGCGCGGCCTGGTTCTGGGACACCGTGGCGGCCAACGCCCGATGGGCGCGGGCCAACGAGCGGTTGCTCGGCGACGTGCACTGGATCGGCGGGGACCCGGCCGCCGGCGCCGTCTACGGCACCGCGGCGTGGAACTCCACGGCGGGTGCCTCCACGGGCATGCTGATGCTGAGGAACCCGACCACGGCGGCGCAGGCGTTCACCGTCGACCCGCGGACCGTGTTCGAGCTGCCGGGCGGGGCGCACCGGCGGTACAGGTTCACCGAGCGCGACGGCCGCCGCAGCGGTTTCGTCGCCGACGCCGCCACGCCCGTCACCATCACGCTGCAGCCGTTCGAGGTCGCCGTCTTCCAGGCGGTGCCGACGGACGAGGCGGTCGGCGGCGGTGGCCTGCCCCCGCTGTCCCGGGCGGGCTGGACCGTGACGGCCGACAGCGCCGAGTCCGCCGGCGAGAACGGCGCCCCCGCCAACGCCGCCGACGGCAACCCGGCCACCATCTGGCACACCGCCTACACCGGCGGCGTGGCGCCGATGCCGCACCACCTCACCGTCAACCTCAACAACAGCGTCGTCGTCGACCGGCTCGACTACCTGCCCCGCCAGGACGGCGGGACCAACGGCACCATCGCCGACTACCAGATCCTGACCAGCACCGACGGCACCACCTGGACCCAGGTCGCCGCCGGCACCTTCCCGGCCGGCAGCACCCCGAAGACCGTCACCTTCACCCCCACCACCGCACGGCAGGTCCGCCTCCGCACCACCCGCGCCACCAACGGCGCGGCCTACGCCTCCGCCGCAGAGATCACCCTCTACGGCCGGCCCGCCTGACCCCGGTGCCGCCCGGGACGGTCCGCTGTCCCGGGCGGCGTCGGTGCGCGCTCCCCGCACCACGTTCCCCCGCACCCGGCACCCGCACCGCGCGGCCGCCGCCGTCACCGGCGCGGTGCCCCGTGGACGGCGCCGGTGCGCGCGGTCGCCGGCTCGTCAGGGCCGGCGGGCAGGGTCGTTCTGGTCCATGGCGAGCAGCTCCGACACCGTCACGAGGCGGAACCCCCGGGCCCGCAGGCCGGCGAACATCTCGCCGAGGTGGCGCAGCGCCACCAACCTGCGCGGCTGGCCGACGTCGTGCGCCAGGACGATCGACCCGGGCTGCACGGCGTCGACGATGGCGCGGACCTGCTCCTGCGGGTCGCGGCGGTAGCGTCGCTCGTCCATCTGGTGCGACCACAGCACCAGCCGGTAGCCGAGCTTGTCGGCGGCGAGGACGGTGGAGCCGCCGAGGTGCCCGTACGGCGGCCGCAGCAGCGTGGGCGTCCGCCCGGTCACCGCACGGATCGCCTCGTCGCCGCGGCGCACCTCGTCGACGGCGTGGCGCAGGTCGAGCGTGGCCAGGTCGGGGTGCGACCACGTGTGGTTGCCGATCTCGTGGCGGTCCAGCCGCCCGCGCACGACGTCCGCGTGCCGCCTGAGATTGCGCCCCACCATGAAGAACGTCGCCGGCACCTGCCACTCGTCGAGGGCGTCGAGGACCATGGGCGTCCACTTCGGCGCCGGCCCGTCGTCGAAGGTGAACGCGACGACCGGCTCGTCGGTGCGCACGTGATACGTGATGGTGGTGCTCGGCGACTGCGCGTCGGCGAGCACGTCGGCGGCCGACGCGTACCCACCGCTCAGCGGCGGGTGGTCCAGCCCGAACGCCCGTCGCGCGAGTGGACCGCCCGCCGCCCCGGCCACCACCCCGCCCGCGGCCAGCCCCGCCCCCGCCAGGAATCTTCGTCGCGACAGCACCATCCCTGCTCCCCCGTCAGTCCCTGGCGGCATCGTGTCACGCGGACCCCCGCCCGGACCTCCTCCCAGCGACCGGTTTTGATCGCCGGTGCCATCAGGGAGTTACCCTGATCTCTCCGTCATGGACATCCCCGAGCCGGGGACCTCAGCCGTCCTGTGCAGGTAGGCCTCGGCGAGCTGGTGCAGGCGCGTCCTGTCGAAGCTGCGCCCGTGGCCGGGGTGGACCACGGACACGTCGAGGTCGGCGAGGAGCTCCATGCTCCGCCGGTAGTCGGCGACGTCGGAGTCCGGCAGGTCGTCGATCAGGCCACCGTCGTAGATGACGTCGCCGGAGTACAGCGTCCCGGTGTGCTCCTCCAGCAGGGCGATGCTGCCCGGTGTGTGGCCGGGCAGGTGCAGCACGGTCAGTACCCGGCCGCCCAGGTCGATCCGGTCGCCGTCGTCGATCGTACGGCTCAGGGTGACGGGCCGGACGCGGTAGCCGGCCGGGTCGTAGCCGGGACCGGGCAGGACGTCGAGCATCAGCTCCGGGACGGGTTCCCCCGCCGCGTCGATCCCCAGCTTGTCGTAGAGCTCCGCGCCGCACAGGCTCGCCGGTACACCCGCCGCCAGCAGCTCCGCCTCGGCGGGGTGCGCGGCCCGGTCGGCGAACTCGGCCGCGCCACCGACATGGTCCAGGTGCGCATGGGTGAGCAGGACCATCGGGTCGCGCTCGAACAGGCCCGCAACCGCGTCCCGGAGGCCGACGACACCGAGCCCGGCGTCGATCACGATGTCCCGGTCGGTGCCGCGCAGCCACCAGAAGTTCGCCGACAGCAGCTCGTTGACGTGCGGCTCCGAGATCCGGATGACGCCGCCACCCACGTCGGTCCGCGTGTACCAGTCGACCATGCCCGCCAGTGTGCCAGCGGGCGCCCGCACCAGCCGGGAGGACGACCGTGACGACGACCTCGCCGCACGCCCGGGACGTCCACGGCATTACCAAGATCGTCGTAGGGTGTCCCGTTGCGTCTCGTTCGATGCGGTCTGGTGGCGGTGCTGGCGGTCGGCCTGGCTGGTTGTGGCGGGAGCGGCGGCTCCCCGCAGCAGGCCGCGCCCGCGGTGTCGGTGAGCACGAGCACCGAGCCCCCGTACGTGCCCAGCCCGATCAAGACCGTCACGCTCGACCCGGGGCCGGAGCCGACCGCCGCGGAGACGACCCCGGCGGAGTGCCGCTACGCGACCGTCGGGGAGGTCGGCCGGATCGTCGGCGAGCCGGTGACCCGCCCGTTCGTCGCCGTCGGCGGCTGCTGGTACCGCCTGTCCGGCGCGAGCGCCCCGAACACCAGCGTCAAAATCACCGTCTTCCGCAACCGCGTAGCCCAGCTCGACAAGGACCAGGTCGCCGTCATCGGCCTGGGCGGCAAGGTCTACTGGGACGAAGGCACGGGCGGCATCGAGGTCCAGCTCGGCAAGGACGTGCTGTACGTGGAGGTCGGGTCCATCAAGGCCGCCGACAAGCTCGACCGGGCGAAGGAGCTCGTCTCCCTCGTACGCAAGCGGATCTGACCGACGGTCGCAGGCTCTGGGCACCGGCCGTGCTCACGACTGATCCGTCCTGTGTGGACAGTGCGGGCACCTTCCCTGACGCGACGGGTACACGAGCCGACGGTGGCCGGCGGCAGTGCAACGGCGGCGGTGGCGGTGGCGGTGGCGACCATGCTGCCGGTGCGCCGCCGGAGCATGCCCCCCGACCAACGGCCGGTTCGAATGACCTGGGGCCGGACGCGGCGGCCGGGTGTCGAGGACCCGTCACCCGGCGCCGCCGCAGTCAGTGATGGACGTCGAACGGCGCAGGCCGTGGGTTACGACAGCCGCAACCGGCGTATCCGCACGGCGCAGAACGCGGCCAGGCCGGCGGCCAGCACCAGGTAGCCCGCCGTCTCCGCCCATTGGAACGCCCAGTATCGCTGCGCCGGCTGGTAGGTCACGAGCTGGGCGAGCCGCAGCCGGTCGACGGCCGCGTCGCACTCCGCCGGCGGGAACGCCGGCGACGTGCAGGCTTCCGGCACCGGTCCGGAGAACGGGCGGCCTTCCGCGTCCACCGTCCGCACCGAGGTGATCCACGCGCCGGGGATGTCGACCGGCATCGACACGGCCATGCCGTGGTCGTCGACCCGCACCTGGTGCGGCTTCCCGGTCACGGTCAGCGGCGTCGTGGTGGACAGCGCGGCGCGGTAGTGCTCGCGGAGCACCGCCGGCACGAGCACCTGTATCGCGGCCAGGACCGCGACGGTCACCGCCATCGCCGGCACGGTGCGTCGCACCAGCAGCCCCACCGCGACACCCAACGCGAACGCGAACACCGCGTGGCCGACGGGCACGACGTCCCGGGCACCGAAGACCAGCGGCGCGAACCGGTTCGGCAGCGCCAGCCCCTGGTCGTGGCCCGGCAGGCCACCGGCCCGGTCCAGTGGCGCCGCCCACCAGGTCACCGCCAGGCTCGACAGTCCCGCGAAGAGCCCCGCGGCGAGGCCGGTCAGGCCGAGCCGCACCAGGAGCCAGCGGGTCCGGGTGACGCTCTGCGTCCAGGCCAGCCGCAGCGTCCCGGCCTCCAGTTCCTTCGCGACCAGCGGCGCGCCCCAGAACATGCCGATCGCGGCCGGGATCCCGTAGGCCAGCACGATGCCGGCGAAGTACAGGAAGGGTCGCACGTTGCCGGCCTGGACGCCGTCGGCGAACGCGGCCTGCGCCCGGACGCAGTCGCCGGCGGCAGCGCACGTGCCCAGGCCGCTGGAGGCGTACATGTCGACGAGGCGCGCGCCGGTGAGCAGGAACGCGACGCCGACCGCGGCGACCAGCCCTGCCGCGGCCCACAGCTGTGCCCGGGTCTGCCGCCAGGTCAACCAGGTCATCGTGCGGCCTCCGTGTCGTTGTCGCGGCCCTGGCCGAGGTAGGTGAGGACGAGTTCTTCCAGGTCCAGCCCGGGATGCCCGGCGAGCAGCGCCGTGACCGGCCCGGCCGCCTGCACCCGGGCTGTGCTCAGCACGATCAGGTAGTCGCAGCTGCGCGCCAGGTCCGAGACCACGTGCGAGGACAGCACCACGCTCATCTCCCGATCGGTGACCGACTCGGCCAGGTCCCGCAGGAAGTCGTGCCTGGCGAGGGGGTCGAGGCTCGCCGCCGGCTCGTCGAGGACCAGCAGGTCCGGACGCTTGCCGACGGCGAGGGTGAGGGCGAGCTGTGCGCGCTGGCCACCGGACAGCCGTCCCGCGCGCAGGCCCGGGTCCAGGCCGAGGCGGTCGACCCGCCGCTTGGCGTATCCGGCGTCCCAGCCGGGGTTGAGACGGGCGCCGAGTCTCAGGTGTTCGGCGATCGTCAGGGTCGAGTAGACGGGTGCGTCCTGCGCGACGAAGCCGACCCGCGCCAGGTGCGCCCGGTCGGCGCCGGGGCGGCGGCCGAGCACCTCGACGGTGCCCGCGGTCGGCGCCAGCAGACCGACCGCCAGCTGCAGCAGCGTGCTCTTCCCGGCCCCGTTGGGGCCGACGAGCCCGGCCACGCGCCCGGCGGGGATCGACAGTGTGCACTCCATGAGCGCCCACCTGTCCCGATACCGTTTGCCCAGGCCTCTGGCCTCCACGACGGCGCTCATCTCATCCTCCACGAATCGCTTGCGGTGCAACGATCCTGATGCGTGCGGGCGCCCGCGTCGTCGTGCCCGGGAACAGTCCTGGGGCTCAACGTCAGACTCAGGTACACCTCCGGCGTCGTACCGTGGTCTGACGCGGCACCGCGGCCGGGCAGCTACGGTTCGTTCATGCAGTCACCCCGACCGCTGTTGCCCGGCCAGTTCGGGACGGCGCACCGCACGGTGGTCGACGGGGTCGCCGCAGCAGCGCTGGCCGCGGTGGCGACGGTCTTGGCGTGGCAGACCGCCGTCCCGCACGGCTCCAGCTGGGTCGATGTGGCGGTCCTCGCCGTCGCCACGCTCGGCGGGGTGCTGCGGCAGAGCAGGACACGGACCGCGCTCGTCCTCACCCTGGTCGTCGCGGTGCTCGCCACCGGCGTCGGTTCGTTTTCCGCGCCGTGGGCCGGTGTCGCCTTCGTCATGTACGTGGTGCCGCAACGGTTTGCGCGCCGTGAGGCCGGTTGGCTCCTCGCGGGTGCCATGGCCTCGGCGGTGCTCGGGGTCGCAGGCGTGCTCGGCGGTTCCTGGGCCAGGCCCGGGCCCAACCGGGTCGCGATGCTCACCGAGACCGCCCTGCTTCTCGCGGTCGCCTGGACGATGGGTTACGCGGTGCGGCAGCATCGCCTGTACGTCGCGGGTGTGCGCGAACGGGAGGAGCAGCAGGCGCAGACCCGGCACGCGGAGGCGCGCCGCGCGATGACCGAGGAGCGGCTACGGATCGCCCGCGAGCTGCACGACGTCGTCGCGCACACGATGAGCGTGATCGCCGTGCAGGCCGGCGTCGCCAACCACGTCGCGGCCGAGCGGCCAGAAGAGGCCCGGCGCGCGCTGCTGTCCATCGAGGAGACCAGCCGCGACGCAGTGCGTGAGATGCGCGCGATGCTGGGCGTTCTCCGTGAGGGCGTCGTCGCGCCGGACCGTCCCGCACCGCCGGCGGGTCTCTCACCGCAGACCGGTCCGGGCCTCGACGACCTCGACGACTTGGTGCGCCGCACCGCCGACACCGGTCTGGTCGTCGACCTGCGGATGGACGGTGCCAGGCGGGAGTTGCCCACCGGGCTGGAGCTCGTCGCCTACCGCATCGTGCAGGAGGCGATCACGAATGTGATTCGGCACGCCGCCACGGACCGGTGCCGGGTGACGGTCAGTTTCCGACCCGACACCCTCACCGTCGAGGTCGACGACGATGGTCCGGGCCGCACCCCAACCGATCCTGGCGGTGTGACACTGTCGGGTGGTCACGGGATCAGTGGCATGCGGGAGCGCGTGGCGATGTTCGCGGGGACGCTCACCACCGGCCCGGCGGCGGACCGCGGCTTCAGGGTCCGGGCCACGTTCCCGCTCGGCTCCGGGACGGCGCGATGATCCGGGTTCTGGTCGCCGACGACCAGACATTGATCCGTGGCAGCTTCCGGGTCCTCATCGACACCGCCACCGACCTCGTTGCGGTGGGTGAGGCGGCGACCGGCGCGGAGGCGGTCACGCTGGCCCGGCGGGAGCGGCCCGACGTGGTGCTCATGGACATCCGCATGCCGGACCTGGACGGTATCGAGGCCACCCGGCGGATCTGCGCCGACCCGGCGACAGCAGGTGTGCAGGTGCTCATCCTGACGACCTTCGACGCCGACGAGAACGTGTTCGCCGCGTTGCACGCGGGCGCGAGCGGTTTTCTCCTCAAGGACACCAGGCCTGCGGACCTGCTGGCCGCGATCCGGGTCGTCGCCGCCGGCGAGGCGCTGCTCGCGCCGGGGGTCACGCGCCGGCTCATCGAGGAGTTCACCCGTAGGCCGGGCACGAGGGTGGCGCCGACCGGGACGCTGGCCGACACCACCGACCGGGAGCGCGAGGTCCTGACCATGGTCGGGCTCGGCCTGTCCAACCAGGAGATCGCCGCACGCCTGCACGTCAGCCTCTCGACCGTGAAGACGCACATCGGCCGGTTGCTGACGAAGCTCGGCGCCCGGGACCGGGCTCAGCTGGTCATCGCGGCCTACGACGCCGGTCTGGTCCGCCCAGCGCCATAGGGACGCGTCCTGCACACGGCCGTCGTCGTCCCGCGGGCTTCACGATGCGTGCGGCTGCGACCGCTTCGCGGCGAGGCACCGACGGATGCCTCCCGGCCGTCGGGGACGAAGCGCCGGACGGCCTCGCGGCGTTCGGAACCGGTCATCCAACCGTGCCACGCCATCTCCCCGGGCATCCGGCTCGAGGTGGCCGGCGCCGACCGCCTCGTGGATACCGCGCAGGGACGAGCCAAGCTGCGCAGTCGCCTTGTTGCAAGCTCCTGGCAAATACATGAGACTGGCAACAGGAGAGTCCTGGCTGGGTACGGACCTTGGAGTGGTCACCGTTGCCTGGCGGATTCTTCGTCGACGCCATGGCTGCGCAGGGTGCGGTCAGGCGCGGCGGCGCCCAGCGCGATGGTCCTCAACCTGAACTGGGCGCCGCCACCTCCCTCAGATCATGCCGACGGGCACCCCACCGGATTCGATGGGGTGCCCGTGTGCTGCGTCACGCTCGGTCCGGCGGGCTCGTCAGCGCCCGTTCGAGCAGCAGGTTGAGCTCGCGGACGAGGTTCTCCACGCTCTTCCCGGTCTGGGTCCGCACCAGGTCGGGCGCGAGTTCGGCGAGGAGGTAGAACGCGCCGAGCAGCGCCTCGGCGCCGGCGAGGTCACCGCGGTGCTCCGCGGCGATGACCCGGCGACGCGTTGGACGATCTCGGCGCTCGTGCCGCGAGCGGATTCGGTCACGCCGCCGCGGTGGCCGCGGCGAGGCGGGCCTGCACGTCGGCCCAGTTGACCAGGTTCCAGAGCTGGTCGACGTAGTCGGGGCGGACGTTCTTGTACTGCAGGTAGTAGGCGTGTTCCCAGGCGTCGAAGACGAGCAGCGGCGTGGTGCCCTGCCCGACGTTGCCGTGGTGGTCGTACACCTGCTCCACGAGCAGGCGCCTGCCGAGCGGCTCCCACGCCAGCACGCCCCAGCCCGAGCCCTGCACACACCCTTCGTGGCGGTGGAGAGCTGACCGGCGAAGCCTTCGAACGTGCCGAAGTGCTCCTCGATCGCGGCGGCGAGCTCGCCGTCGGGGCGGTCACCGCCGTTGGGTGACAGGTTGTTCCAGAAGATCGAGTGCAGGACGTGCCCGGAGCGGACCAGCAGTCCCCCGGCGTGCAGCGCCAGCAGGTGCTGGTTGACCGCGGTGGTGGTGACGCCGAGACGGGCGGCGAGCTCCGTCGAGGATGCGGGCGTCTCCATCTGTACGAGCAACCCCGCGCGAACGGCGCCGACGAGGTTGACGAGCGCCCCGGGCGCCGGCAGGGCCTGCGGCTCCCACAGCGTCGCCGGCCCGCGGGTGGCGTACTGGATATGACGCTGATCCTTCTACTTGAGCAGGCCCTCGCCGATCCAGCCGCCGGGTTCGCAGCCGGGCGGGACGGCGAAGACGGCGGACCCGATCGGGGTGATCCATTCGTTCATCAGGTCGGCCTCCGCGAGCTTGCGCTGGATGGGGATGGACTGTTCGCCGATGTCGCGCTGGAACGAGGCGAACACGAGGCCGCTGTCGGCGGTGCCGTCGGCGCCGGGCGGCTCGTCGTAGTTGTACGGACGCCGGAAGATCCGCAACCGGTCCTCTCCCACCTGCGCGCGGGCCACGTGCGAGAACTCGGAGATGACCGAGAAGCCGAGCTCGTTCTTCGCGTTGAAGTCGGGCTTGTCCAGCTCCCGCTGCCCGGTGATCGGCGCGCCGTCGGACAGGCGCCGCCCGACCGCGAACTCCTTGCCGGCCGCGTCGGCGGCGTCCCACTGCTCCAGCTCGGCCCGGATCCGGCGGATCACCACGGTCGTCCCGCCGTGCAGCCAGGCGGGTCCGGTGTCGGTCCACACCGCGCCGCCGAACACCGGGCTGCCCGGCGCCGGGTTGCCGGTGCCGTCGATCTGGCCGAGGACGTTGCGCTGGGTCACCCCGTCGTCCTGCATGCCGCGGCCGCGCCGGAATCCGCGCTGCACCCACCGTACGGTCGCGAACGACCGGCTGTCCTTGACCAGCATCCGCTGGGCGTGGGCGACGGTGAGCGGGTCGTCGGCGCAGAGCTGCAGCAGCACGTCCCCGCCGCTCCACCGCTCCTGCAGCCGGTCGATGCCGAACGCGGGCAGCTGCTGCAGCGACGCCGGCCGCCGGTCGCCGAGCCCGGCGGCGTCGAACAACCGCGGCCCGAACCCGAACGTCACGGTGAGCCGGGCCGGCACGTGCGCCAGCTCCGGCTGCCCGTCGGCGAGGGGCGCGAGGCCCTGGGTCAGCCGGGCCGCATCGTCGGTCAGCACCAGCATCATCCGGCGCAGCGCCGCACGGTCCACACCGGCGGCGAGGTCGAGCGCGACGAACGCGGCATGTGCCTGTGCCGGCGTCTCCACTCCCGCCTGATGTGCACCGTAGAACGGCACCATCTGCCCGCCGAAGTTCGCGGCTGACACCTCAGGAACGCGTTGCTCAGGACGCGATGCCGAAGCCGCGGCGACGCCGATCGCCCCGCCCACGGACAGCGCACCGCCGGTCAGCAGGGCACGCCTGCTGACCGGCCCGCGTGCACGACGGGTCATGTCAGCCCATCGTCATCGCGCTGGCGCTCGGGCTGCCACCCATGCCAGGCATGTAGGACTCGTTGCCCGCGGCGAAGTCCTTGCCGAGGGCCGTGAACTGCACCGTCCCGCCGTCCTTCAGCGTCAGCGTGAACGTGACCTGGTCACCGGCCTTCACCTCGGTCTTTACGTCCATCAGCATGAAGTGGTCGCCGCCGGGCTTGAACTCGTGGCTGCCGTTGGCCGGGATGACGAAACCGCCGTCCTTCGGCCGCATCGCCATCTTCCCGTCGACCGTGGTCGTCTCGTGCAGCTCCATCATCGGCGACACCGACGACGTCGCCGACACCACGACGATCTCCTTGCCGGTCGTGTTCATGACTGTGCCGTACGCCGCGGACATCCCCGACTTCGCGCTCTTCACCCACGGGTCCTTGACCACCAGCGCCGCCTGCGCGCTCGCGCTCGTGGCGGCCGGCGCGGCCTGCCCGGACGGTGTGCTGCTCGGGGACTCCTCGGACCCGCAAGCGGTGAGGGCGAGCACCAGCGCAGCGCCGGCCAGCGCACCAAGGTTGCGCAACGACATCGGACATCCTTCACGTTCGGAGGCGAGCACTGTCATGGGAGTAGTCGGGGCGCACGCCGGGAAAGTTCCCGTGAGATTCGTGTCGCTGCCCGCAGTGCCGACCGGAGTGCCGGAGGGTTCAGGATGGACGCATGCGAACGTTCCGCGCGGTCCTGGCCGCCGCCGCCGTGGCCCTGCTCGTCCTGCTGGCCCCGCCGGCGCCGGCGTGGGCACACGCCAAGCTCGTCAAGAGCGACCCGGCCGACGGCGCCACCGTGTCCGCCCCGCTGACCGCGGTCACGTTCACCTTCAACGAGCCGGTGAAGCAGCAGTTCAGCACCGTGGTCGTCACCGGGCCCGACGGCGTCTCCTACAGCGACGGCACCCCGAAGTCCGTCGACAAGACCCTCACCCAGTCCGTCAAACCGCTGCCCGCCGGCGCGATCAAGGTCGCGTGGCGGACCGTCTCCGTCGACGGCCACCCGATCGAGGGCCAGCTCACCTTCACCAACGCCGCACCGGCACCGACCACCGCCGCCCCGTCCAGCCCGCCACCGGCGACGAGCGCCGCCCCGGCGACGGCCTCGGCGGCGACACCGACCGTCGGGACCGGCCCGGCCTCGAGCGACAGCGGGGCCAGCGGACTGCTCTGGGTCGTGCTCGGTGTCGTCGCCGTCGCGCTGGTACTGGGCGGCGGCGCCGTCTGGTGGCGCAGAAGCCGGACGGGCTGACGAACGAGGCACTGCCGCCGCCGGCGCGGCACCGGTACGCTGGACGCGTCCACAACCCCGGAGCGGCAGCCGGAGTGGACAAGCGGCCAACCGGTGATGGCGCACCGGGGACCGCAGCCCTTTACCGTGCTCGCGTTAGGACTCTGCCGTGCCCGTCACCTCCGCACCCGCCCGTTCCCGGGACACCGTCACCCGGCTCGCCGCCGTCGCCGTCCTCATCGTCGCCGGCGTCGTCGTGGCGCTGCTGTACCGCGGCAGCACCGGCGACGCCGCCGCCGTGCAGGACCGGCAGATCACCGTGACGATCACCGCCGGCCGGGCCGACCCGCCCGTGCAACGCGTCGAAGTCGGCAAGGGCAGCACCATCAAGCTCACCGTCACCTCCGACGTGCCCGACGAACTGCACGTCCACGGCTATGACCGCAAGGCCACGCTCACCGCCGGGCAGCCCGCAACACTGGAATTCCCCGCCGACACCGCCGGCATGTTCGAGATCGAGACCCACGGCGCGCATCTGCTGCTGGTGCAGCTCGTGGTGCGCTGATCAGCTGGCCTGCGCGGCGCGGTGCGCGGCCACCAGCTCCGCGCGCGCCCTGGCGACCCGTGACCGGATCGTGCCGATCGGTACACCCTCAACCTCGGCGGCCTCCGCGTAGGACAGGCCGAGCACCGGTGAGCGAGTCATCCGGGCCTGCGGCGCTCATGGCGCACCACCGTGCCTTCCGCTGTTCCTGGTGGAACCTTTTCCGGTTGGGGACGACTACCGGTGTGTGGGATGTGACCTGTACCAGGAAGCGCTGTCCGCCCGGCTCGACGGCGAGGCCGAGCCGGTCCCGGCCGCCGAGACCGACGCACACCTGCGCCGCTGCCGCACCTGCCGGACGTGGCAGCGCGACGCCCTCATGCTGACCCGCGCCGTGCGCATCCAGCCGGTCGGCGTGCCCGCGAGACTGGACATCGCGGCGCTGCTGCGCAAGGTCCGGCCCGACATGCCGAGGCTGCGCAACGGTCTGCGGGTGGCGCTCGGCACGCTCGGCGCGGCGCAGTTCCTGCTCGGCATGGCGCAGGTCGCCCGCAACGCCGCGGCCGAGCACGTCCACGCGGCTGCGGCGGCGGGCGCCACGGCGGGGCACCTGTGGCACGAGTCGGCCGCCTGGAACGTCGCCGTCGGTGCCGGGTTCGCGTTCGCCGCCTGGAGCCGTAGCCGGCCCACGGGTGCAGTGCCGATCCTGTCCGCGTTCGTCGCGCTCCTCGCGTTGCTCAGCGCCAACGACGTGTTCGCCGGTCAGGTGCAGCAGATCCGGCTGGCCAGTCACGGGTTCGTGCTGGCCGGGTACCTCCTCGTGCTGGCGCTGTGCCACCCCCGTCTGGACCCCGGCACTCCACCGAGCCGCGGGCTGCGGCCACGCTGGCGCCTGACCGAGCAGCAGCCGCTGCCGGAACCCACCGCCACGCGGCCGCCACTGCGGCTCATCCAGGGCCAGGCGCGGATCAGCACGGGCGCCGCGGACCTGGACCGGGCCGCTTGAGCGGGCCGTCACGTGCGCAGGGTTGTCGTCATCACCAGCGCCGCGGTGCCGCGGGTCCGCAACCGGAAGGTCACCGTCCACACGCAGGGACTCACATACGGCACACCAGGTAGTCGCCGCCGCGTGTCCTGAAGTTCCCGCCGGGTCCGCCGCCGTGATGACGGCGGACCCTGCTCGCTGGACGGTCAGCCGGTGCGGCCGGCGCGGCGGTAGGCCAGGACGCCGAGGAACAGCCCCGCGAGGCCGGCGATGAGCGCGAAGACGCCGAGGGTGATCGCGGTGCCGTCGGTGTCGCCGTCGTTGGCGGTGGCGGCCGCGTCCTGCGCCGCGAGGTTCGCCGCGGTGCCGGCGGCCGGGCTCGCGGCGGCACCGGCCTTGGTCAGCTTCAGCACCGGGGCGGGGTGCTCGGCCTCGGCACCGGCGGCGGGCTCGTCGATCCACCGGACGATCTCACCGTTGGAGTACGTCTGCAGGGCCTTGAACACGATCTGGTCGGCGGTCGGCAGCGGGCCGAGGGAGACGTCGAACTCCTGGAACGTGTGCGGCTTGATCTCCGCGCCCGCCGACGCCGTCCAGCTGATCTTCGAGATCGCCTCGGTGATCTCGCCGTCGTCGGTCTTGATCGGGGTGGCGAGCTTGCTGTTCTCGGTGACCGCGGTCCAGCCCTGCAGCGGCTTGAGCGACACCGACGCGATCGGCGTGTCGGTCGGGATCGCGATCTCCACCTTGGTGGTGCTGGCGTCGTCCTTCTCGTTCGGGACCCGGAAGGTGACCTTGGTGTAGCCGCCCTGGGCGGCGGTGTTCGGGTTGACGGTGACGTGCGCGGATGCCACGCCGGGGAACGTGAAGGCCGCCACGGCCACCGCGGCCAGGGCGGCACCGGCACGAGCAAGGCGAACGAGACGCATGACTGCTGGGTCCTCTCGAAAACGACGAGCGGGATGGCGGCCCCTCGAGTTCCACAGATCACAGCCTCGTGACGGGAACCAACCCGGGTCTGGGAGCGACTACCTGGGCGATGCTCACGGTAGTGCACGGAAAACTATGACTTATCTGGACCTGACCCGAAAGGCCCGGAAGCTGCTCATCTTCGCCGCCGGCACGATGGCACTGGTGGCAGTGCTGGTGTCGGCGTTGCGGTGGGGCGGCGCGATCACGGGACGCACGGTCGTCGGCCTGCCGGACGCCGGGGCGCTCACCACCTGGGGGCTGCCGCTGGTTCGCGCGGCCGTCAACGTCGGGTGCGTGGCGACCGTCGGCTGGTGCGTGACCGCGGCGTTCCTGCTGCCCGGCCTGGACAACCCGGGCGGCGGCCGGCACGGCGCCGGTCAGCTGCTCGGCCCGGCCGGATACCGGATGCTGCGCCGCGCCTCGTGGTGGGCGACCGGCTGGTCCCTGTCCGCCCTGGCGATGCTGCCGCTGACCCTGTCGGACCTGCTCGGTCAGCCCGTGTCCCAGGTGTCGTTCGCCGGGCTCCGCAGCCTTGCGTGGTCGGTGGCGCAGGGCCGGTCCGCCCTCGCGCAGGCCGTCTTCGCCGCGGTCATCGCCGTCGCGTGCCGGATCGTGCTCACCCGCACCGGCGCCGGCATGGTCGCCGCGCTCGCCTGCGTCGCCGCCCTGCCGCCCGCGCTGACCGGCCATTCGGCCGGTGCCGGCAACCACCAGCTGGCGGTGACGAGCCTCGCCGTGCACATCCTCGCCGCCGCGCTGTGGGTCGGCGGCCTCGGCGCCCTGCTCACGCTCCGCTCCGACCGGGTCCTCGACGTCGCCGTCCGCGGCTACAGCCGCCTCGCCCTGGGCTGCTGGGTGGCCGTCGCGGTCAGCGGGCTCGCGAACGCGGCGGTCCGCCTCGGTTCCGTCGACGAGCTGTGGCGCTCCCGGTACGGGCTGCTCCTGCTCGGCAAGATCGTCGCGCTGATCGTGGTCGGGGTGTTCGGTGCCGTGCAGCGGCGACGCGCGTTCGGATCGTTCCGGCGGCTCGCGACCGGCGAACTCCTCGTCTTCGCCGCGACGTTCGGCCTCGCGGTGGCGCTGTCCCGCACGCCGACCCCGGTGCCGACCGACCCGGTGGACACGGACCCGGTCACCGACCTGCTCGGATTCACCGCCCCACCGCCGATCAGCGCCGCTCGGGTCATCTGGCCGCCGCTGCTGGACGGGTTCTTCATCGCCGTCGTGGCGCTGGCAGCCGCCGGCTATCTGATCGGCGTGTGGCGGCTGCACCGCGCCGGGCACCGCTGGCCGGTGGCGCGGACCGCGAGCTGGCTCGGCGGGGTGCTGCTCCTGGGGCTGTTCACCGTCGGTGGATTCGCCCGCTACGCGTACGTGCTGTTCAGCGCGCACATGGCCCAGCACATGGTCCTGGCGATGGTGGTGCCGATCCTGCTCGTCGGCGGCGCCCCGGCCACCCTGGCCCTGCGGACGCTGCGCAAGCCCGCCGACCCGGCGGTCCGTGGCGCGCGGGACTGGCTGCTGCTCTCCCTGCACAGCCGCGTCCTGCAGGTCCTGTCACATCCCGTCGTCGCGCTCGGCCTGTACGTGGTGAGCCTGTACGGCCTGTACTTCAGCGACCTGCTCAGCACCCTCATGCGGTACCACCTCGGTCATCTGGCGATGCTCACCCACTTCGTGCTGACCGGGTTCCTGTTCTTCTGGGTCCTCATCGGCGTCGACCCGGGCAGGCGTGCGGTGCCCCCGCCGGTCCTGGTCCTGGTCCACTTCGCCGGCATGGCGTTCCACGCGTTCCTCGGCGTCGCGCTGATGCAGTCCCGCACGGTCATCGCCGCCGACTGGTACACCGCCGTCCACCCCGCCTGGGCCGGCAGCCTCCTCGCCGACCAACGCGTCGGCGCCGGGCTCGCCTGGGGGTTCGGCGAGCTCCCGGCGGTGGCGATCCTGATCCTGCTGGTCGTGCGCTGGATCCGCGCCGACGAGCGCGAGCAGCGTCGCCTGGACCGGGCCGCCGACCGGGCCGAAGCCGCGGGTGAGGACGACGAGCTCGCCCGGTACAACGCCTTCCTGCGCCGCGCCGCGGAGGCCGCCGAGCGTCGCTGAGAACTCTTCGGAACTCACCGGGAACTTGCTGGGCACTTCGGACGACTACATGCTCGTGGACGCGTCAGCCGAGGACGTCTGCGGGTGCCACCTGTCCGTTCCGTCTCGAACCGTCGCCCCGCCCGGAGGTTCCCTGATGTCCGTCGCCACCGATGTCTCGCCCCCGACTGAAGAACCCGCGGCAGCACCCATCGCCCGCACCGGCGGCCAGCCGGCCCGGACGTGGTCGGTGGTGCCGCTGCTGACCCGGCTGCACTTCTACGCCGGCATCCTCGTCGCGCCGCTCCTGGTGATCGCCGCGCTGACCGGCCTGCTGTTCGTCTTCACCCCGCAGCTCGACAGCATCGTGTACGACAAGGAACTGCACGCCGCCCGCGTGGGACCGGGTCTGCCGAAGCCGCTGTCGGAGCAGGTCGCCGCCGCGATCGCCGCGCACCCGACCGGCACGTTCTCCACCGTGATCCCGGCCTCCGCCCCGGACGCGACGACGAAGGTCGTGTTCATGGTCCCGGAGCTCGGTGAGAAGCAGGAAACCGTCTACGTCGACCCGTACACCGGCGAGATCCGCGGCCAGCTGGTCACCTGGTGGGGGTCCACCCCGCTGACGACGTGGCTCGACGACTTCCACCGGCACCTGCACCTCGACGACATCGGTGTGCTCTACTCCGAGACCGCCGCCAGCTGGCTGTGGGTCGTCGCGCTCGGCGGCCTCATCCTGTGGTGCAACCGGCAGTGGCGCATCCGCGGCGAGAAGCGCCGCAGCCGCGTCGAGGCCACCCTGCTCTACGACACCGCCGCCAAGGGCGTGCGCCGCACCCGCGGCATGCACGGCGCCACCGGCGTCTGGCTCGTCGTCGGACTGCTGTTCCTGTCCGCGACCGGGCTCACCTGGTCCGACTACGCCGGCGCAAACTTCAAGCTCGCTCTGGACTCCCTCGACGCCAACCGGCCCGAGCTGGTCACCACCGGCGCGACCGCCGCCACCGGCGGGGGCCACCACAGCGGCGGTGGCACGGCGGCCGCCGGCGACCCCGCACAGGTCGACACCGTCCTGCACATCGCCCGCACCAACGGCATCACCGGCCCGATCGAGATCGGCGCCCCCGCCGAAGACGGCGCCGCCTGGACCGTCGTGCAGAACGACAACGTCTGGCCCGTCCACTTCGACAAGATCGCCGTCGACCCCGTCGCCGGCACGGTGCTGCACCGCACCGACTACGCCGACTGGCCGTTCCTCGCCAAGCTCTCCGCCCTCGGCATCCAGGCCCACATGGGCTACCTCTTCGGCCTTGCCAACCAGCTGCTGCTCGCCGCGCTCGCCATCGGCCTGCTCTGCGTCATCTTCTGGGGCTACCGGATGTGGTGGCAGCGCCGCCCCACCCGCGGCGAACGCCGGGCCCCCGTCGGCACGCCGCCCGCTCGTGGTGCCTGGCGGAAGCTGCGAGTCCCGCTGCTCATCGTCGGCATCCTCGTGACCGCCGCGATCGGCTGGGCACTGCCCGCGTTCGGCGTCACCCTCGTCGCGTTCCTGCTCTTCGACGCCGTCGCCGGACTGATCCGGCGCCGCCGCGACACACCGGCACCGACCTCACCGGCTCCGGCCGGCGCCTGACACGACACGTCCGAGGCGCGCCCGCGTCGTGACTTCCGTGGACTGACGGGAACTGCAGCGGGCGCGCTGACGACGATCAGAGCAGCCACCCCGTGGATTCACCTCGCCTCGTTCGCCGGCGCTCGGACTGACCGTGTTCTCGCTCTGGTACGTGCGCCGTCTCGCCCGCACGCCGGACACCACCGCGGCCACCGCGTCAGCCAGCCGGAGCAGACCGTCGACCTCCCGCGGTGGATCTGGCGAGTGTCGATCAAGTTAGTGTGCGGAGATGACCGAGCTGCGAGAGCGCCCGCTGCACATCGCTGCCCAAGCGGGCGATGCGCAGGAGGTAGGTCGGTTGATCGCCGAGGACGCCGCGGTGGACGCAGGCGACTCCCGTTCGTTCACGCCGTTGCATGTCGCCGCCGGTGTGGGGGCGGCCGAGGTCGTCGCGATGCTGCTGGACGCCGGCGCGGACGCCAGGGCGCTGACGGCGTTCCAGGACACGCCGCTGCATCGGGTGGCCCATGGCCTTGTCGGCGCCGCCGATGCTCGCGTGGAGATCATCGACAGGCTCCTCGACGCCGGCTGTCCGCTCGACGCTGTCGACACCGCCGGACGCACCGCGCTGTGGTTCGCGGCGGCCACCGGCACCACGCCGTGGACGCCCGAGCAGCAGACCACCCGCTTCCGCGTCCTGCAGCACCTGCTGGAGCGGGGCGCCGATCCCAGCATCGCGGCGGGCGGCAAGCAGGGCCGGCCGATCGACGCCGCTCGGGGACTGCACCAGATGAAGAAGTACCGGATCGAGTGGGCCGAGGGCGCCGCGCTGCTGGAGCAATGAGGTTCAGGCAGCAGGCCCCCCGAATTGAGCGCGCCGCGATTCCTTTCGTGGACGGCGGCGGTCTGTACGGGTGTGGATGCGATCAGAGCGATGTACGCCCACTGGGCCGTCGGGGACATGGGCGAGGACGACCAGTGGGGCGATGTGACGGCCGAGCCGCGCGGCCTCGACTACACGGAGGTGTCGGCGGGTGGGGTGCCGGCGATGTGGCTCGCCCCGCACGGCGCCGACCCCGACCGGGTGATCGTCGCACTGCACGGTGGCGGTTTCGTGGGCGGTTCGCTGTACACCCACCGCAAGATGTACGGGCACCTCGCGAAGGCGGCCGGTGTCCGGGTCCTGCTCGCCACCTACCGGCACGTCCCACAGTTCCGCTACCCGGCGCAGATCGAGGATGCGGTCGCGGCGTACCGGTGGGCGGTGGCGCACACCCGACGTGTGGCGCTGGCCGGCGACTCCTGCGGCGGGGGTCTGGCCGTGCAGGTCGCCCTGCGCGAACCCGGTGCGGCCTCGCTGCTGTTGCTGTCGCCATGGATCGACATGGATCCGGCGCAGACCGCGACCTCGTACGAGGAGAACGCCGCAACGGACGTCTTCTTCACCCGGCCGATGGTGCAGGCTCTCATCGAGCAGTATCTGCCTGAGGAGGTGAGCGGCCTGGCGCCGGAGGTCAACGCCTTCCACGCCGACCTGTCCGCGCTGCCGCCGGTGTACGTGCAGTGCGGCGGCGACGAGAGCGGCCGGGGTGACAGCGAGCGCCTCGCGCGGCTGACCGGTGCTCGGTTGGACGTCTTTGACGGGCAGCTGCATACGTTCCAGATGGCCGCCGGGCGCGCACCGGTCGCCGACGAGGCGATCGGGAGGTTGGCGGCATGGGTGCGTCCGACGTTGGGGCTCTGACCGAGGCGTTCGAGGGGGAACGCCGGGGGTTGTTCGCCCACGCGTACCGGATGCTCGGCACCTACCATGAGGCCGAGGACGTCGTGCAGGACACGTATCTGCGGGCGCTGCGCGGATGGGCGGCGTTCGAGGGACGTTCGTCGGTGCGCACCTGGCTCTACCGGATCGCCACGAACGTCTGCCTGAACGTGATCGAAGGGCGGGAGCGGCGCACGCTCTCGTTCGGTCTCGGCCCGGACGACGCCGATGGACTGCTGGAGCCGTTCCCGACGGACCCGCTCGACGCGGTGACCGCACGGGAGAGCGTGCGGCTCGCGTTCGTGGCCGGGTTGCAGCACCTCAGCCCCCGCCAGCGGGCCGTGCTGCTGCTCCGGGAGGTGCTGGCGTTCTCCGCGGCCGAGACCGGCGAGGTGCTGGGCATGTCGGTGCCGGCCGTGAAGAGCGCCTTGCAGCGGGCCAGGGCCCGGCTCGCCGAGGCGGCGCCGGCCCGCGACGACGTGCTGGACGCCGCCTCGCCCCGAGCGCGGGAACTGCTTGCCGGCTACATGGCCGCGTGGGAGGCGTCCGACGCCGACGCGTTCCGTGCGGTGCTACGTGCGGACGCGGCCATCGAGCCGGTCGGCTCGCGGGCCTCGTACACGGGTCTCGAGACGTGCCTCGCCTTCGCGGCGCCGGCGATGGGCACCGCTGGACAATGGCGGATGGTGGCGACCGAGGCGAACGGCCAGCCCGCCGCGGTGGCGTGGTTCCGCGGCGAGCCCTTCGGCGTGGCAGTGCTGACCGTGGCCGAGGAGGGAATCGTCGCGATCACCCTCTTCGGCGACCCGCAACTGGCGCACATCTTCACGCCGAAGCCTGACGTATGAGCTTTGTGCCCGCGTGAACTGCACCGTGGTGGCGTTCGTGACGTTCCGTCGCAGCCCGCTCGCGGTCGCCCCGGCCATCACCCCGCTGACGTCAGCACCACGTGGACGATCCGGCGTGTTCACGGGCCCGTCGACTGGTCGACCCGCGGCCGTTCACCCGGCTCGGCACCATCGCCGGATGGGGACGTCCGTGCCGGCGATGCGGTACTTCGGCTTGTGCCTGGGCCACGCTGACGAGCGGGAGGCCGAGCGGTGGCTGCGGACCGTCGGCGTGCCGGCCGCGGTGGAGGTGCGCACGGTGCGGGTCGACGGGGTTGTCGCGTTGAGTTTCGCGGTGCCGGAGGGCACGGCGCTGGAGTTGCCGGCGCAGCGGATCGAGTTCGCCGCGGCGGGGATGCGGGCCGCTGCGCTGCATGCCGCGCAGCACCCGCACCCGGGGTCGCCGGGTGCGGGTTCGCGGGGCTGATCGGTCAGCCGCCGGTGATGACGCTGTCGCCGGCGAGGTGTTCGGTTCGCTGCACGATGAGGGTGCGCAGCGTTTCGGCGTCGGACTTGGTCTTCTCGGCGTTGTTGCCCTGGACGGTGCCGAGGACCGCGGTGATGCCGTCGAGGATGTTCAGGGCGTCCGCGCCGGCGTAGATCTTCTTGTACAGCGCGCGGTAGGCGTCGTCATAGGTCGAAGTGAATGCCTTGCTGGCCAGGAACCGTTCCTTGAGCTTGTTGCCGCCGAAGCCGCCGCGCCCGCCCATGCCGCCGCCCATGCCCGCGGGTGGTCGCATGCCGTCGGGCAGCTGCATGCCGGCCGGCGGCTGGAAGTCCCCGCCGTTGCCGCCGCCGGGGAAGCGGCCGCCGCCCATGGAGGTGGTGTCGTGCGGGCCGGTGGTGGCGCTGCCGGAGAAGGACAGGTTGTAGTCCCAGCCCAGTCCTGCACGCGGCACGCCCTTCGCGGTATGAGCGGATGGTCTCTATCGGCTCTGGGTGATGGCAGGCTGGCGCACCGACTACTGGCGGAATGAACGGATCCCGCCAGCTCCGGGCGGGCACCCGGTATGACACGGGCAAGGTCGGCATGCGCAGCCAGATCCGCTGGGAGATGAAGAAGGAACGGCTACTGGCAGCCGTCATGCACGAAGCGCTGCACCGTCCAGTCGTGGGCGGCCGCCGGCACCGAGCCGACGGCGAGAACCCACTCGTCGCCGAGCGTGCCGATAACGAGGTCGCCGTTCTCAAACCGCAGCACGAGGCCAGCAGCGACCGCGTCGCCGTCGTGGCCGACGTGGCCGACGTGGCCGACGATCACGGCGCCGTCGGTGAGCCGAGCGCCGATGAACCCGGACAGCACGTCCGGACGCCGTGCCGGGCCGACCCTGGCCTCTCCGTACTCGTCCATGTCGTAGGAACGGTACGGATAATCCTTCGCGAGCAGAAGTTGGTCGCCGCGGCCGTGAAGACCGACCGGCATCGCGCAATCGAAGAACAGCCAAGCGTGGAGCAGGCTCTCAGCGTCCGGTCCACGCCGTCCCTCGTACCAGTGCCGGGCCTCCGTCACGGCGTCGAGCCGTCGGCCCACCATGCTTTTCAGCCACGACGTGACTATCTCGGAATCGCTGAAGCCTACGTACGGCACCCGGTGCTCGACCCGCAGCTCCTGCCACACGGCGCGGGCAGTGGCCTCGTAGACGTCGCCCACGCTGGTGTCGACCTCGGTGATGACCACGGCGGTCACGACTACCCTCGCCGCCACGGGCAGTCCACGCAGAGCCCACCGAGCGCCCAGCTCAGCTTCCCGCCGGTGTTCGTCGACCGCGACGGCGGTCACCTCTACCTCGGACCGGCTCGACGCCGCGACCTCGACGGTGACCTGAGCGAATCGCGAGAAGCGATTCGTCTGCCGCAGCAGGCGGAAGGTCGTCATGGTTCTGATGGTTCCAGGCAGGTTCCGGCCTCGGCATGTCGAGGCCGGACAAACCGGCAGGACCGGCGAACGGTGAAACACAAAAGTTGGTCGCACGGACCTGCCCACGCCCCCGACTGCCACCTGACCAACCCGGCAACATCCGCTCATCGGCTTCCGCGCGCCGCAGCCAGCCCGGACAGTTGCGCCCCGTAGCGATCGGATCGCGGCTACGATGCGCGCACCTGATCAAGCCGCCGCAGGCCCAGGCCATCGCCTCGCCGGCACCTTGTCCGACTCGAACACCGCACCCAGCCCGGCGGTCAGACCGGAACCATCCGCGCACCGGTGCTGCACGGTACCGGTGTGTCCATCATGCCCTTCCCGGAGGTCGACACCGGCGACTTCGCACAGCCGATGCCTGCAACCCGGCCCGATGCTCCACGATCGGTCGCCTCGCCGACCGCCGCCTCGCTCGACACATCGCCTATTGGCGAAAGCCGGGCAGTTCCTTCCCTCCGATGGCCGCCCTCCAGGCGTCGTACTGTGTGAGGGAGGACCTGTGATCCGACAGCACGATGCGGCGCGACGAGGTTTCGACGACTTCGTCCGCGACGAGAGCGATGCGTTGATGAGATCGGCATTTCTGCTCACCGGCGACCGCCACCACGCCGAAGATCTCGTGCAGACCGCACTCGCCTTGGCCGTCACCCGCTGGCACAAGATCGAAGATCCGCGGGCGTACGTGTACCGCGTCCTCTACACGCAGTACGTGAGCTGGTGGCGCAAGCGCCGGATTCGCGTGGTCGAGACGCTCACCGCAGACCTGCCCGAACGGCAGGCGCCCGCCGGCCCGGATCCCGAGGTGGCCGTGGTGCTGCGCCAGGCGCTCGGCCGGCTGACCCCGCGCCAGCGGGCAGTGCTGGTGCTGCGCTTCTACGAGGACCACAGCGAAGCCGAGACCGCGGTACGCCTCGGCTGCCGGATCGGCACCGTCAAAAGCCAGACCCGACACGCCCTCGACCGCCTGCGTCGGCTCGCCCCCGAGCTCGGCGAGCTGGTCACCCAGAAGGTGGAGGTGGGAATGTGAACACCGAGACGTCGCTGCGCGAGAACCTGCGGATGCTCGCCGGTCAGGCACCGGCCGCGGCGGTGCCCGGCGACTTCTTCGACCGGGCCCACAAGCGCGCCAGGCGACGGTGGGCGGTGCGCGGCGTCGCCGTGATGGTCTTGCTGCTCACCTTGTCACTCGGTCTGGCGATCCGCCCCGGCGGCACCAGCGTGCCGGGCGGCCCCGGGGCTGTTACCGTCGGCCTGCCGCGCACGCTTCACGAGCCGAAGATCTGGACCGCGTCGGTCGAGCAGTCGCCGCCGGGCACCGCCGCCGTGATCTTCGGCGGCAGGGCGACCCATGGCGGCATCGCCGAGGGACGCTTCGCCGTGGTGGCGGCGGGCAGCGACCGCTACCGGGTGTTCAACGACTCCACACCCTGGGCCATCGGATACGAGGCGCTGCTGTCCCCGGACGGCGACCTCGTCGCGCGGAGCGGGACGGTGCAGTCGTTGCGGCCCGATCGTGGCGTCTCGCTCACGTTTCCCAACAGCAGTCCGCTGGCCTTCTCCCCGGACGGGACGCTGCTGATCTACTACGAGAGAGGCCCCACCACCTACGTTGACGGCGGCCAGCACTGGCAGAGCCGGATCGTCGTCTATGACCTCGTCAGCCGGGCCGAGACCGCCAGCATCGACAACACCGACAAGGAGACGCCGGTCGTCGCGGCGCTGTCGCCCGACAACAGCCGCCTCGCGCTGCAGGTGCGCGACCAGCTCAACCTGTACCGCCTCGACGGCACCAGCCTCGCGCAGTACGCTACGGTGCCGCTGCATGACGAGGCGTTGGCCGGGCCCGGCGCCTGGCGGCCCGACGGCCGCTCATTCGTCACCGTCCGTCTCGTCAACGGCCGGTCCTGGCGGCTCGTGCCGTTCGACGCCATCACCGGCACGGCCGAGCCAGCCCTTGCCCTCCGGGACGTGGACGCCCGCTATCTGCGGGTCATCGGCTGGCGCGACGACGGAACCGCGATCGCCGTCGCGGGGGTGTCCCGGCGAGGCGCGCCGCCGCTGCAACCGTTCCGCGAATACTTCTGGCGCCCGAATGCCGACTACGACAGCATCCGGGCGCGCCTCATCGAGCTCGCCCCGGCTGCCACGGCCCCGATGGTGCTGCTGGAGACCCCGGACGGGGTGGGTGAACTCGACGTCGCGGCCCACCTGGCGATCGCCGGCCAGTTCCGCGACGCCGGCAACCCGGACTATGGCCCTCTTCCGCCCTTCTTCGTCAAGCTCATCGCAGGCGTACTACCGGTGCTGCTGCTCGGTGTTCTCGTACTGTGGCTCGCGTTGCGCCGCCGCCGGCGCGTCACCCAACGCCACGGCCCCAGGTCCCACTACGGACGGGGACGACTTGGCGATGGCAGCGCCCGACCAGGGGCATGAGCGCGCACCCATTCAATCGCCACATGCTGCGTCGTTCGCGGTTCGGGGACGGCGTTTCAGCTTGCGGCCGGGTACGGTGCCCGACATGAGCGACAGTCCGAGCCCATCGCCGCTGGGGACAGGCCGCCGACGTTCGTCACCCGCACGCCCGACGCGTGGGGCTGGCCGGACGGCCGGCTCCTCGGCGGCTACTCCGTCGCCGCCGACAGCGCCTCATCAGTGATGGTGGAGATCGCGGCCGACCTGGACGCAACCCCGCTCGCCGACCTCTTCGTCCACGTGTCCAACAGCTGACGCCCGCCGCTCTGTCGAGAGGCCTGCCGAGCTGACTACAGCCGCATACAGCGCGCTCTTCGCGGCTCCATGTCCAGTTAACGGCTGTTCAGACCTTGCAATGCAGCTGGACGATGATGACGTCCTCGGCCAGGTGCTCTAAGTAGGCGGCCATCTCCGCTCGCGTCCATGGCTCGCTCCGGTCGGCGCGGTGCGGACACGTGTCAAGGCTTTCGCAGGCTCCATGCACCGGTAGATAGTTCCGCTCGATCCACCAGCCGTCGAGCGTGAGCAGCTCGGAATGCCGCAACGCGTCCTCGGCCCGCTGAGCCACATACTCCTCGCGGGGCAGCGCGAACCACGGCAGCATGTCCGGCAGCTCGCGGACCACGCCCGCGCTGAAGCACGGCGCGGCGCGGAGTTGTTGGATCAGTGGTTGCGCTCGGTACTGCTGCAGCGCTTGCGTCAAGTTGTGGTTCGGCTGCAACGGGTATTGCTCAGGGTTACCGCCGACGGGCATGTAACGGACCTGGTTTTCCGGTAGCGTCCTGAAGTGTTCCAGCGGCAGGACGGTCGGCATCTCGCCGCGGAGCTGGTGGAACAGGTCCCACAGCCGCCCAGCCGCGATCTCCGCGTCGGCGACCGGGCCCGCCAGGTCAAGCAGTCCTCTCGGGCCGCCCGCACACATACCGGCCAAACTCGGCTGGGGACCGTGCTGCCAGTGGGGCTCATCGTGGATGAGGCGCGGATCGTGCTCCATACCCGGCAGGACCCGAAACCCGAAGCCGTCAGAGCCACCCCGGATGGACCACCGTTCCCACTGGTCCCGCTCCGGGGCGAAGCCCCGCATCGCCTCGAACGGCGCCATCACACTGTCGAGCGCGGCGACGACGTCCGCCACCGAATCCGGCGGAAGGCACACGACGATGCTCAGGCCGGCCAACCCTTCATCCCTCCGTTTCGACCCACGAGCGCAAGCACCGGCGTGCCGGCCAACAAGGATCCGGCGCCTGTCGTTGCGTCGGCCTCGGCGGCAAGGACAACGGGGTCCAGCACACGGCGAGCAGCGTGCCTCGCCATGAACCGGTATGTCGAGTGGTTAATACTGCGGCAGCCAACAAGCGATGATCACCACAACCTGGTCAGATAGCGATGATCCGTCGTCGTCGAGCTGCAGTGAGCCAGGTTCGTACGGATTCGGACTTACGCCGGCCGGTCAGAGCGCCGATGCCGGGCGTGCGCCTGGGAGCGGGTGGATAACGTCAAACTCCTGGCGTCCGACCAAGATCAGGCGCTCACCGGCATGTGTGCGCGCCTGATCATGGTTGGTAGGGTTCCCCGAATGGCGCGTCGCGGATCCCCGGAGCCGCCCGATCCGCTGCGGCGGTGCGCGCGAACCGCCAGCGTCGTCTCGGCGTTCACAGTGGCATGCGGCAGTGAGCGCGGTTGAGTTGGTCCTGGCCATGCCCGCGGGCGGCTACGTAGCCGTCGGGCCGGACGAGGAGCCACCCGCCATCTTCGAGGCCGAGCGTGTCGGAGGCGGGCCTGCCGACGGCGCACGTCTGCGCCAGGCTCGGTAGGGAGAGTTCCTGACCGCCGGTGGTCTGGTCTGCGGTGACCAGCAGCCAGCTCGGGCCGCGCAGCGCGTCGAACAGCTTCCGCCAGCCGGCGGTGTCCGCCTCGGGGTGGCGGACCTGCACCACGCGCTCCCCGGGGGCGGGCCCGGGCCGGAGCGTGTCGGTGTCCGGTACCGTCAGCGGGCTCGTCCGGTAGGCGATGCCGAGGCCCGACATCGCCCCGAAGAGGCTCCGGTTCAGTGCCTGGAAGATCGGGGGCCATGCATTGGCCACCTCGAACACGGCGGGCAGGTGCTCGTCGATCACGGCGTTGCGCAGCTCCACGAGCTCCGTCGCCGTCCGCGTCGAGCGGAGCAGGGCCTTCCCGACCGGGACCCGCTCGGCGCTGTAGGTGTCCAGCAGGCTCGGGCCGGCCAGGCCCCGGATCACCGCGGCGAGCTTCCAGGCCAGGTTGAAGGCGTCCTGCACGCCGGTGTTCAGGCCCTGTCCGCTCGCCGGGCTGTGCACGTGCGCGGCGTCGCCGGCCAGGAAGCAACGGTCGGACTGCATGACAGGCGCCGCGCGCTGCTGGATGGTGAACACCGACACCCAGGTCGGGCGCTCCACTCGCGCCTCGGTCCCCAGACCGCGGCTGAGCTTCCTGGCGAACCGCTCGGCGACCGCGTCGTCATCGCCCCCGTAGTCGACGTCGACAGTGTCGAGCAGGCGCCAGCGGCGCTCGCCGACCAGCGGAAACAGCATCATGGACGCGCCGTCCGCCCGGATCCAGCGGATCCGGTCGTGCTCGACCGGCCGCGCAAAGTCGATCTCCGCGTCCGCGATCAGCCAGGTTTCGGTGGACTCGCCCTTCAGCACTACGCCCAGCTGCTCCCGGACCGTGCTGTGCCCGCCGTCGCAGCCGACCAGCCACGGCGCCGTCGTCTCCTCCACCCTGCCGTCGTGATCCAGCGTCGCGCGTACCGTCCCGGCGTCCCGTTCGACGCCGGTCAGCCGGACACCCCACTCCACGCGACCGCCGAGCCGCTCGACCGCCGAGCGCAGCAGTCGCTCGGTGATGGCCTGGTCGAGCAGCCACATCCGGTTGAAGCGCGTGGCGTGCCCGGTGAACGACGGGTCCATCGAGGCCAACTGCCGGCCGTCGGCGTCGAAGGCGATCCCTCTGCCCTGCACCGCGCGGGCGTTGAACTCCTCGTAGAGCCCCAGCTGGTCCAGGATCTCGATGGTGCGCGGATGGATCACGGCGGCCCGGCTCGTCGTGGCCGGGCCGGATGCGGCGTCGACCAGCCGCACGGCGATCCCGCGGCGCAGCAGCTCGTGTGCGGCCATCAGGCCGACCGGACCGGCGCCGACCACCAGCGCGTCCGCCTCGCCAGCGGCGGGCGGCCGCCGCTGCTCCGCCCTGCGCGCCCCGGCCCGGGGCAGCGCCGTCATGACCTGGGCGACGAACCCGTGGAACTCCGCCATGAATTTCCGCAGGAACTGCTCCGTGCCTGCGTCGCCGACCTCGCCCGTCTCGCTGATCAGGCCGGGCCGGAACTGGATGTACGCCTCCGGGGCGTTCATCTGGGGGGAGTTGCAGTAGCCGAGCACGCTGCGCAGGCTCTGCTGCGCGATCGCGGTGCCGATCTTGCCCGGGGACGCGCCGATCACGGCCGACGGCTTGCGCGTGAACGAGTTGTCGCCCCAGGGCCGGCTCGCCCAGTCGATGGCGTTCTTCAGGGCGCCGGGGATCGAGCGGTTGTACTCCGGCGTGACGAACAGGACCGCATCGACGGAGGCAACGGCCTGCTTCAACGCCCGGGCCGGGGCGGGGAAGTCGGCGTCGTAGTCGTAGCTGTACAGCGGCAGGTCGCGGATCGGAATCTCCACGAACTCCAGCTCCGGCGGGGCCAGGCGGATGAGCGCCCTGGACAGCGCACGATTGATGGAGGCGGCCGCGAGGCTGCCGACGATGTAGCCCACCTTGTACCTCGCCATACCTTGTGCTCTGCCCCCTCGCGCGGCCACCACACCTGTGCGGGCACACGTCGGCCCCGGTCAGCGCTCCACGCCGGACTGCGCCACTCCGCGGACGAAGAAGTGCTGGAAGACGACCAAGACGATAGCCATGGGGATGATGGTCAGGATCGAGCCAGCCATCATCACCGGGTAGGCAACGTCTGGCCCCCGCGCCGTCGCGGTCCCAGGGCCGACAGGCCAACCGGAGCGCCTAGTGTTCGGTGCTGGCGCGGACCGCGCCAGCGGCACAGTGAGGACGATCGGCCGCACCGTAAGCACCGACACCACGCAGTCGAAGACGATGCCCCCGGACCGCGCCAGCCCAGCGAGTAGCCGCCAGGGAGTCGACGAAGACCAGGCCAACGGTGGCCAGCACGGTCACCCTGACCGAGTTGAACGTCCACAGTGGAAGGTCGCCGCGCAGCAGCACGTGGATCGACGCCGAGTGCCAACGCCGCGGCGACAGCGCGACCGGACTGAGGAAGCGGGTGCGAAGGCAGGTAGTGCAGGAACGGACGGATGGCGCATCGCTGTCAAGATCAGGTGCTCGCTCATCGGCCAGATGCGGATGGCGCGGGCCAAGCGCCGTCCAATTAATGCGGGAAAGCCCTGGGGATGCGCCTGTCGACGCCGCTGCGGTACTGCTCGATCTGGACCTCGATATGCCGAACCGTAGGTGTCTCCTCCAGCCGGTCCAGGTACAGGCATCTGGCTGCGAGCGCCATGAGCTCCACGGTGAAGTACATTGCCATCAGCGGGTTCACGAACAGCGTGGACCCGGACAGTCGGCGGGTGAACCCGGTGTCTCCGGACTCGCCGCTCAGCGCCGCTGCGATCTGGCCGTTCACGATGCTCGGCCGCTGCGGTGTCGCGGCCTGCGCGGCTGCGACAGCGTCGCGATACAGGGCTGCCTCGCGGCTGTCGCTCGGGATGGACAGCGCGCCGAGATAGCCGCCGTCGCGGTCGAGCGCCGCGAGGTTCTCCAGGACCTGAACGTGGTTCACCCCATGGTAGGCGTCGATGCCGAAGCCCAGGCACGTCACAAGCTTGATCGGTACATCGAGCCCGGCCACCGCTGCCAGGCTGCCGATGTCCTCGACCGGGGTACCCAGCCCCGACTCGTCGCCGCGCAGCAGGATGTCGGTGCCGCCGTCGACCAGGACGATCGCGTCCACACCGAGCGACGAGACAAGATTGCGGTACGCGGCGCGCAGCGGCTGCACCCCAGTTCGGCGCAGCGCGTACACGGTCGACGGCAGTCGCTGCTCAGCCAGCCAGTGGGCGAGGGCCAGTTCCGGGAAGTACGAGACACGCCGTGCGACGTCCGGCGTGACGGCAGCGACGTTGGGCTCCAGCCACTGTTCGGGTGGCACCAGCGTCAACGGCCCGAAGGACAGATTGGCCAAGTGGACCTCGACACCCCGATCCCACAACGCGAACGCCAGCGGAAGCCCGGCGTACACGTCGAATCCACCCCCCGCTCCCGCCAACAGGACTCGGCGAGCCGGTTCGAGCGCCGCGAACAGCGGAGGCGTAGCAAGCGACCATCCCATAGGCAGAATTCTTGATCGCATGCGCCCGGAATGCGACCCCCTGAGTCGCTTGACTGGCGCGAGACCCGTCCGCAGCTCGGCGCGCTCATCTGCCGCCGAGGGTGAACGCGAGTTGACCGCGTCCGTTACGCCGCGCGATGAGGTCACGCGGCGACCGGCGCGCTGAACTGCCGATGACCGTGCATCCGATCATCGGCAGGGAAGGTGGCTCGACGGCTTTGGCGCACGGAGATCGATGGGCGGGCCGAGGTCGACCACTCCGCCGATTCTGGCGACGATGCCGGATCCAGTACATGTCGCGCTGGCGAAAATCGATGACGGTCTCCGGAGCGTGTCGCCCTGGTGGATGTCGATGTCGCCATTGCCGGATGTGTCGAGCAGGTGGGCGGCAAGGCAGCCGACACTGTTGGCGTTCGCGATGTCCTCGTTGACGCCGATCGCGGGGGCGAACATGCGGGCCGCGGCCGTTCTTGCGGTCGGCGACAGTGCGTAGGTGAAGCAGCCGAGATACCCGAGCCGGCGACACTCGGTTGCCAACCGACCGAAGTCGGGCCGCATGGACTGCAGCGTCAGGTGATCCCGGACGGGGACGAGAAGTCGTGGCGTGCCGGGCGAGGCGACCCGTACGTCGGCGGCGATGTCCGCTCGTTGCAGGTCGAGGGCCGCGATGATGCCGCCGGCAGTGGCGTCGGCGTAGTCCGCCAGGGCGATGACGCCTTGGTCGAACCGGACTTCGATGCCGTTGTGGCGGCGGACGGCGGTCGTGGCGAAGGTGCGGCCTGCGGTGCGCAGGCTGCCGTGGTGCTCGGTGGCGCCGCTGCGGTGCAGCAGGATGGCTTGCGCGGCAATGATGCCATGGCCGCAGTTCGTGAGTTCCCCGGCGCTGGTGAAGAAGCGCACCATGGGCGCATCCGCTGTACTGGTGTCGATGAACGCGGTGTGGGAGGTGCCGATCCTACGGGCGATGGCGTGACGGTCGTCGTCGGTGAGCGTGGCGTCGTCGATCACCACCGCGGTGGGGCTGCCGCCTTCCCCATCGCGGGTGCAGGCGTTCACCACTGCCACCGGCGGGCCGGCCATCAGGCGGCCGTGACGTCGACGAAGCGGGGAGCACCGGGCTCGAGTTCGACGCGAGCGGTGCGGGTGGCGAAACAGATCGCGTGGTACCACCCGCACAGCAGTGGCACGTCGAGCAGCTGCCGCTCGTCGAACAATTCCCGCGCGGACCGCCACAGTTCGTCGTCGACGTCGCACGAGTCGTGCAGGGCGTCCACCATCCGGATAAGCATGGCCACCCTTCCAGGCGATTCGGTTTCCGAAGCGCCAGGGGGCGGCGCTTCACGGGTTCAGTCCTTGCCGTCCTCGCTCAGGGCCGAGGCCCACGCGTCGGACCAGCGGGCGAGCGGGCGCAATGCCTGGCAGGCGCCCCGACCCAGATCGGTGAGCGCGTAGGCCGCGTCCGGCTGCTGGGTGACGAGTTGGGCGTCAAGGAGTTCGGTCAGCCGCTGCCGCAGGACACTGGAGGACATGTTGTCGCAGCGCTGCCGCAGCGCGCGGAACCCGACCGGCCCATGCTGCAGCTCCCAGACGACGCGCAGGTTCCAGCGACGGCCGAAGAGGTCGAGGGCGGCCATGAGGGGTCGCCCGGTGCTCGATCCGCGCACGGGCCGGCCTGGCCTGGGTACCGTCATCGCCTGTGCCGCCCCTCTTGATGCTTCGATCTTCGATACACTAGCGTCCGGTGAGGTGATTCGATTTCCGAAGCGGCAGGGGTGGCCTTGTGAGGCGTCTACAAGGCGGTGTTGTTCGACGTCGACGGCGTGCTCTTTCCCGTATACCCCGACGCCGCCGCGGTGCTGCGCCTGTTGAAGGACCGGCGGTGGGGCGTCGTCACCTCAGGCCGAACGCCCACCATCGCGCCGGCACCCTCATCACCGACTGGATCGTGTAAACGGAGGTTGTCATGCACAAGCTGGTTGTCCTGTATCCCACACCCACCGATCCCGACCACTTCCGCGACTACTACGTGACCAACCACCTCCCGCTGGTCACGCGCCTGCCCGGCCTGCTCGCGTGGCGCTACAGCTTCGACGTGGCAGCGACGCAGGGTCAGACGCCGTACTTCGCGGTCTTCGAAGCCGAGTTCGCCGACGCTGCGGCAATGACCGCGGCGAGGGCGTCTCCACAGGGCCGGCAGGTGACCGCCGATGTCGCCAACTACGCCACCGGTGGTGCGGTCGTCATCCACTATCCGGTGCAGAACGGCACCGGCTGAGCCTGAACCCCGGCGGATAGCCGGGCCGGTGTGGCTCTCCATATGTGGCGCGCCGGCACGAGAACGGTCCGGCGCTCACTGAACCGACTCCGCCGATGTGCGTGTACTCGGTCGGCGCTGAGTCGCGAATCCGTGCCCGGTCGTGGTTCGGGACCGCTGTCCGGAGCCGGAATCCTACGCCGACTCTGAGCGCGCGCCGCAGGTTGGGCAACGACCCGCGTCGGTGTGGAACGGCCGGCCACCTGACGACAGTCGACCCCGCGCCGCGATGGCCAGCGGCATCGAAACCAGGCCGACCATCAGTACCAGCACTGACGCGGCCACCATGGATGACCACGGCGGGGTGACGGGCCTGCCGGCGCCGCTGTCGTCGAGCATCGCACCGAGCGAGTTCAATGCCAGCATTCCGATCGGTGTGAGCAGGATCAGCAGCGCCCAGACGCCGCGGTAGTCGTGCCGGGCGGCCAGGCCGAACGCGAGCAGCGCCCCGACGATCAGCAGTGTCACCGCAGCGGCAGGCAATGCTGTCGGGGCAGCTGCGTAGTAAAAGTCGCCGAAGAAGACGAAGCGCGGCGCGGTGCTGGCGGCGACCGGCACGCTCGCTGCCGCGGCGGCGAGCGGTATCAGCCGAACCCACCGGGGCTGAGGCCCGGCCGCACCGAGCGCGACGACACCGAGCACGACCTGGGGCAGCAGCACGAGCAGCGGCGGCCGGTGCATTCCGGTCGGCATCGCAGCCAGCACGACGCTTCCCGCAGTCACCAACACGGCGAGGCCGACCGCCCACCGGAACCACCGGCCGGGCGCGACAACGTACACGACGACGGCCAGCAACCAGGCTGCCCACACCGGGACGCCGAGCGACGACAAGAAAGGCCCGCGATACGGAAACCACGGCGCCCAGGGCACCACCGCCTCGAAGATCGCCCACCCGGTCGCGAACGCGGCCAGCGTGGCCAGCGCGAGCACGCCGGCGAGCCGGAAACCGGGACCGAGGCCTTGCGCGACCCGCAGGTGCCGGCGCAGCCCACCGACCGCAAGGTCCGCGACGTCGGCGGCCGAGGGCCTCTTACGGTCGGGCGCGGCCAGGGACAGGTAGGTGTCCACCAGCTCCGAACCACGCTCCCGCCGATAACCGGCCGGATAGAACAGCGCCGTCCAGCGCGCATAGCGGCGTTCCAGATCGGTCATGGTCGGGCCTCCCTGGTCCCGCCCTTCCGGGCGATCATGCCGGCGTTCCGCCGGGCTCATGCGACCCCTCCACTGAGGCGGGGCGCAGCCTGGATGGCACGCAACCGGACTGTTGCGGCATCGACGTTGCGGCGCATGCGTTCGGTTTCGGCGGCCAGCACCTCGCCGCCGGACTCGGTGAGCTGGTAGTAGCGGCGCAACCGGCCTTCTACGATCTCCTCGTGGTCAATACGCACCAGGCCGGCGTCGACCAACCGGTCGAGCGCACCGTACAGCGTGCCGGGCCGCAGCGAGACGCGGCCGCCGGACAACCGGTCCACCTCGGCGATCAAGCCGTACCCATGCAGAGGCTCACCGGCCAGGGCAGTGAGGATCAAGAACGTGGGCTCTCGCAGCGGGGTCTCCACGCGAGCCAATATATCGGGTGCGAAGGTATGAGGGAAGATTGCCACCGCCGGCCACAACCCAGACACAGCTGCGTCGTCACCGCATCCGGAACCTTGTTCCAGCCACACGCCGACGGCGCCCGGATGGCGGCTCGATCCACGGCGCATGGGGCGTGGAAGCTCAGCATCCGCTCATGGCCGCTGATCGAGCGCGCTCAGTGACATGCCGTCGAGACAGGCGTGGTCGATGGCCGGTGTCCGGTGTTGCCGAGCGAGCAGAAATCATCTCGGAGGGACGTTGCGATCGCGCGGGACCTCGTACGCTGACGGATCATGAACGTGGCTGAGTGTGTGACCCGCAGTTGCACGACCGGGTGGCTGGACTGGTTCCATGGGGAGCTGTGGCTCACGTCGACCGGGCTGATGCGGCGTCGGCTCAGCCTCGAGGCGACGCGGGCTCACGGATTGGGGCCGACGGTGGCCGAGCCACTGGAACGTGCTGACATTGCCGCGTTCGATCTGGATCGACTGCTGGCCGAACACCCGACCAACAAGGTCATCGCCTTCTCCGACGTCGCGCACGCGCGTCTGGTTCGAGGTGTTACCGCGCATGGTCTACGACTGCGGATGGTTGACGGACGGCGGCACAAGCTGCTGTGGCTCACCCGCGACCCCGCGTATCAGGTCCTCAGCACGGCGCTGGCCGCTACGTTAGGACAGCGCCTGCATCGGTCTGGCGCCGGCGTCTGACTGTGTGAAGGCACTGCGAGCCGCAATGCCCGCCCGTTCGAACGGCTGGCCGTGATCCGATCGAGGCGCCAAGCCGCGATTGACGCAGGGGATCAGCCATCCGGTCACGCCACCGGCCGTGCGCAACGGCACGATGTTGCCTTCCGCGAGGCCGGCCGCGATACTCCGTGATCATGACCGCTCCCTTCCCTGTGCCGCAGCGGCGAGGCCCTCGTGCTGGGCTCACCCTCGGCATCATCGGCCTGGTCGCGGTGCTTTGCTGTAGTGGTGCTGTCGCCGCCGGCTACGTGTTCCGTGACCGCCTGACCGCGCGTGTCGGCCAGGGCGATTCCGGCCAGGGCGACTACCGTCGACCGGACGATGTCTGTGTCCTGATCAACGGCAACATGGGCGAGCAGGCCGGTCCCGTCAGCGACTGGAAGCAGCTGGACAACGGCTGCCTGTTCACGCTCGCGGGTGAGACCGGCACGAACGAACTGCGCGTGTACGTCACCGTCAACGACGCAGTGAACCGATTCAACGAGGAAGGCGCGGACTTCGGCAACCGGGACGGCTTCGTCGGCGACGTCATTGCCGACCTCGGCGACGCGGCGTTCTTCACCCGGCGGCTCCTCGACGGCGGCGGCCAGGTCGATGCGAAGCTGGCCTGCTTGACCCGAAACCTGTACATCGAGCTGCGCTTGCACGCTACGTCCAAGCGGGCATGGAGTTCCGACGACGTGCGGGCACGACTCACCGCGTTCACTCACCTGATCATGCAGCACGTGCCGCGCGGGTAGTTGGTCGTTGATCAGTGCGATGCCAGTCCGCGCCGGCGAGCGGATGCCGGAGCCGGTTTGGTGGTGGGCCGCGCTGGTCAGGTGCTGTGGGTGCCGTCCCACGGCGGGTTGAAGCCGAGCCGGTCGGGGTGGAGCTTGTCGACGCGAAGCCGGCAGTGGCGCGTGCCACCGTCCAGGCCATCGCCGACGACCTGCACCGCGACCCGATCGGATTCTTCACGACCCACTTCGACCAGGCACCGGGGCGCTGAATGGCCTTCTACGGCACCTATGTACTGGCCCGGTCGGCGACGCCGCTGCCGCACGTGCCCGGCATGCGGTCGGCGTTCGGCAGCCGGTGCATGCTCATCACCCGGCACCAGGAGGGGTGGCAGCTTGCCGGCCTCATGACGCCGATGCATCACGAGTGGCCCGCCATCCACGGCGGGCCCGTGCCGCTGGCGATCGCCACCGGTGCGCCGGTGCTGGCGGTGGAGATCAAGGAGAGCTACTGCCTGCAGTACGGCGGCGCGACCCCCGACGGCCGGCTGTGGCTGGCGCACTTCGCCCGCGCCGCGGACAACGACAAGGGCTGCATCTTCGATCACCACGACGACTCCACGGTGCCGCTGCCCGCCGGCGACGACGTGCCGGCGAACGACCTGCCCGGCCTGGCGGACCACCTGGCCGGCTGGGCCGCCGACGCCGGCCTCGACACCACCGCGCCACGGATCGCCGAGGCGATCGGCACCCGTACCAACGAGACGGCCTTGGACGGGCTGGTGCGGGCGCTCGGACTCGTGCCGGTGGACACGGTGTACCCGGCCGTCGAACTCGACGACCTCGACTGGTGGGAGTGCTGGCAGCGCGCCGACGACGCCAGCGTGCGGGTGATCCAGGAGTGGAACGCCCGCAAGCGCGGCCGCCTCCGGCCGTTGCCCGGCCGGCCACCGGCGGGCGCCGACGAGTTCATCCGGTTCCTGGACCGGGTCGCCGACTCGATGTTCGGCGGCGGTCTCACCCGAGCGGAGCTGCGCGCCGAGGCGGCCCGGCTGCTGAAGACGTACCCGCAGCCGTAACCACAACGAAGCGGCAGCGTCGAAACACCGGCGTCCTGGCCACAGACGATCTGCCGTTCGCCGTGCTCGACACAGTGCCAGAAGCTGTCTCGCGGCGCTCGAAGAGCCGAACGTTTGATCACCGGTAACGATCGGCAGGCGGGCGAGCGGCTGGACCCTGCCGTGCCTGGCATCGAGAATTGGGTGCCTGCCGTAGGAGCTGCGCCCGTACTCTCTGTTGGTGAGCGATAGCAATGACTACGTGAGGTTGCGAGAGACCTTCAACGAGGACGCTGCACGGTATGACCGTGCCCGCCCCCGATACCCAGTGCAGATGTTTGATGATCTCGCTGCGGCCGGGGTAGCGCCTGGGGCAAGAGTGCTGGAGATCGGCTGTGGCACTGGGCAGGCGACCGTGCCGTTGGCCGAGCGGGGCTACCGCATCGTGGCTGTCGAGTTGGGCACCGACATGGCGGCTGTGGCTCGGCGAAATCTTGCCGCGTTCGACGCGGTGGAGGTCGTCACGGCGGCGTTCGAGGAGTGGCCCTTGCCCGGTGAACCGTTCGACGTGGTGTTCTCCGCTACCGCGTTTCACTGGATCGACCCCGCGGTGCGGGTGTCGAAGTCTGCTGACGCTTTGCGTCTCGGTGGCCTGCTGGCCACCGTGGGAACCCACCACATCGCTGGCGGCACCTGGACCGAGGCATTCTTCGTTGAGATCCAGAAGTGCTACGAGCGCTTCGATCCGTCGACCCCACCGGGCCTGCGTCTTGAGACTGCTCGTGACATCGTCGAAGACGATCGGGAGCTCACCTCGTCGGGGCGATTCGGGCCTGCGAAGTTCTACCGATACGAGTGGGAGCTGCCGTACTCGACAGCTGACTACCTGGATCTGCTGTTGACCCACTCCGGACACCGTGCCTTGCCGGACGTGCAGCGGAACGCACTGCTGAACTCCATCGCGCGGCTGATCGACGTGGACTACGGGGGTCAAATTGTCAAGCGCTACCTGACTGAGCTGAGGATCGCCCAACGAGTCCGGTGAATCGCTTCGACCAGTGGCGGTTGGTTTCAGCAGAGCGCGCGTGTCCCCGCTGGGGAGCTGATTGAAGGGCAACAATGGCGCCCTGTGCAGGTCGGCCGCACGGGGCGTCCGAGATTCTGTGGGCAGCGCTCCCGTCACGGAGGGCCCGGGTCGGTGTCGGACTCGGTCAGAAAGAGCAGATGATCATCTGGCCGCACGCCCGTATGCGATGATGGTGTTCGGTGCTCGGCCGGTGTTGGCGTAGAACTGCAGGACTTCGACTTCGACTTCGACGCCAACCCCACCGTCAACCCCGCAATGATCCACACCCTGTCCACCTGCGCCTGGGTCCGCAACGGCGAACCCCGTTGCCTCATCGGCGACTCCGGCACCGGCAAAAGCCACCTGCTCATCGGCCTCGGCGCCGCCGCGATGGCCGGCTACCGGGTCCGCTACGTCATGGCCGCCAAACTCGTCAAAGCCGCCGACGACAAACAAACGGCAATTGGCACGACCGCGCCCGGGCCTCCGGTCGTGCCGAACGTTGCGCGCCTGATCATCAAGAACGGCGATCGTCGAGAGCGCGGCGTTCCATGACGCGATCGGCCGGACTCTTCAACCCTTGTTCGGCGATGAACTCCAGGAAGTCCGCGGCCACCGGCTCATGATCGTCCTGGTCGTGGAAAATGGAACCAGACCTGGTCGTGACAGCGCCCTTCGGTGACCGGGAACCCCCAGTAGTCGCCGGTGCCCACCGCCGCCACGGCGACGAAGTCACCCTCGGGGAGCCATTCCTCGTACTCCGACCAGACATCGCCGTACCTGGCCGGCTTGCCCGGCTCAACGAGCGGGAACAACTCGACGAAACCGAACCGGCCACCGCCGTATCGCGTCATGAACACCTTGTATTTGTCCGGAAGGACGATGCCCATCCGGCCCTCAACGAGCGCGATCACCTCAGGCGTGGAGACGAGCCCATCGACCAGCGCAAAACCATGCCGGGCCTGCTCCCGGGCCGACCTCTGCCGCAACGGCTCGGCCAGCATGTCGAACTCCGCAAGATCCACGTGCGAACCCTAACTCCGCCCTGCAGACAGCCAGCGCGCCGAGCATCGACCCGCGTGCGCACATCTGCCGCAGCGGGCTGTGGCGTCGGGAACGTAACCCGCGATGGCTTTTCGAGCGGGAGAAAACGCGACGAACCGCCACGGTGCATAGGACGCCATGCTGAAGGCGGCCACGGTGAACGAGACGGTCGCACCGCCAAGGATGGAAAGAGCAAGCGCAATCCAACGTTTCCCGCGTTGCCGGCGTCCTGACCGGACAAGCCGAGGCGCCCGCATCTGTTTTTATGCAGGTAGTCGCCGGATGGTGGTCGCCGGGCCGTAGGTCATGCGCGGGTGAGCTCCATGGTCCAGTTGGATTCCCACGTCTGTCCGCCGTCGGCGGAGAACTCCTGCTCCCACCGTGCCGAGGTGGAAGTGATGTCCGACCAGATGAAGTGAGCCTTGATCGGCTTGCCGTCGTGCGTGTCGTCGCCGTAGAAGTCGCCGCGACCATCGCTGAACGTGCCCACCACCGGCGGGTAGAGCAGTCCGGTTCGGCTGCTGGCCCAGTAGATCGACCACTCTTCGCGCTCGACGTCGAACAGGCGCAACGTGAAGCCGCGGCTGCCCAGCGTCGGGAAGATGATCTCTTCAGTGTTGCCGCTGCCTCCGAAGATGTGCTGGCAGGTCGAGGTACCCGGGAAGTCCTCCCAATCGTCGCTGCCGGTGAAGAGGGCGGTGAGGCGCCGGTTGACCACGTTCCACGAACCGATGAGGAAGTCGAAGTCGTTCATGGAGACGATCGTGTCGGAGTACCCCTGACATCTTCTGTCAGTGGCCTGGCAGACTGTCCCAGGTGCGTGCCAGTCGACTGTTGTCCCTGCTCCTACTGCTGCAGAACCGCGGCCGGATGAGCGCGGCACGACTCGCTGCGGAGCTCGGAGTCACCCCGCGGACCGTGTACCGCGACGTCGAGGCGCTCGCCGCGGCGGGCGTGCCGATCTATGCCGAGCCCGGCCCCACCGGCGGCTACCAGCTGATGGAGGGGTACCGCACCCGGCTTACCGGGCTGACCGCCGGCGAGGCCGAGTCGCTGTCCTTGACCGGCATGCCGCAGCCGGCCGCGGAGCTGGGTTTCGGTGCCCAGTTGGCCGCCGCCGAGCTCAAGCTGATGGCGGCGTTGCCGACCCCGTACCGGGAAGCGTCGATGCGGATCCGGCAGCGATTCCACCTCGACGCACCGGGGTGGTACCGGGATCCGGACGTCGTGCCGCACCTGACCGCCGCCGCCGAGGCGCTCTGGCAGGACCAGGCAGTCGAGATCCGGTACCGGCGGTGGGCACCCGAACCCGGCGAGGTCACCCGGCGGCTGCACCCGTTGGGCCTGGTCCTCAAGGCCGGGGTCTGGTACCTGATCGCCGACGGGACTGGCGAACCGCGCACCTACCGGGTCGCGTCCATCGTGGATCTGCGGCCGCTACCGGAGACGTTCGCCCGGCCGGATGGCTTCGATCTGGCCGAGTTCTGGCGGGCAAACGTCGAACGGTACGAGCGGGCCGAAATCGCGGACGTCGCCGTCGTGCGGCTGTCGCCCGCCGGGCTTGCTGCCCTGCCCGATGTCCTCGGCCCGAAGGCAAGCCGGCTGGCGCTGCGAACGCTCACGCCCGCCGACCCGGACGGCTGGCAGCGCGTCACCATCCCATTGGAGAGCGTGGGCCATGCCGCCGCCGGTCTGCTCCAGCTCGGCGCGAACGCTCAGGTCCTCGCCCCTGCGGAACTCATCGCCCACATGACCGACACGATCCACGCGATGGCCCGACTGTACCCGTGAACGTTGCGCTCGGTACGCCGCTCCAGCCGGCCTGATGTACAGGACGGCGGGCGGTAGCTGGTGGCCGGAGGGTCGCTGCCAGCTTTCCGGCCGCCTGGAGTCGATCGAGCAATTCGGACGTTAGCCGGCGGTCGCACTGGGTAGCGGCGGCTTGCCGTGTTCGTGCCACGGCTTGACCTTCGAGCGATCCGCCGTGGGGGTTCGGTTGACCAAGATCAGTGTTGAGCCGGTGGTTGCGCCGTCGCCGGTTCGTCGTCAGGGGCTGCGGCTGTGGCTGACCGTGGCCGCGGCGGTCGTCGCGCTCGCCGTCGGCGGGTTCGTCACCTTCAGGCTCACCCGTACCGTGCCGGCGCCGCAGATCAAGCAGACCTTGCCGCAGACGTACACGATCCCGGGCGCTGCGCCGGTGTTGCCGTGGCCGCAGGCCGGTCAGGCGACGGTCGAGATCGACGGACTCGGCCGGGTGGGCGGCTCCGGTGCGTCGCGGCCCGTGCCGATCGCCAGCGTCACCAAGGTGATGACCGCGTACGTGATCCTGCGGGATCATCCCCTGCGCCTCGACGAGAACGGCCCCACGCTGATCGTCTCGCCGGAGGAGGCCGCCGCATACCCGGCCCAGCTCGCCTCCGGCCAGTCGGTGGTCCGGGTGGTCGCCGGTGAGGTGCTCACCGAACGGCAGGCCCTCGAGGCCCTGCTGCTGCCCTCGGCCAACAACGTCGCCCACATCCTCGCCCGGTGGGACGCCGGCAGCAGCGACGCGTTCGTCACGAAGATGAACCAGGCCGCGGCCCAGCTCGGGATGGCCGATACGAAGTACACCGACCCGTCCGGGCTCGATCCGACCACCGTCAGCACCGCCGCCGACCAGGTCACCCTGGCCCGGGTGGCGATGCAGGTGCCGGCGCTGGCGCAGATCGTGGCGATGCCGAAGGCCACGCTGCCCGTGGTCGGGCAGGTCGAGAACGTCAACACCCAGCTCGGCAAGGACGGGCTCGTGGGCATCAAGACAGGCTTCACCGACGAGGCCGGCGGCTGCCTGCTCTTCGCGGCCGAGTTCTCCGCGGAGGGGCAACGGTTCAGGGTCATCGGTGCCGTGCTCGCTCCCGGCCCGAGCCCGGCCGACGCCTTCGAGGCCAGCCGTCGCCTGATTCAGGCCAGCAGCGGCCTGCTGCACAAGTACAAGGCCGTGCACGCCGGCGAGGTCGTGGCGACCCTCCGGGGACCGACGGGCAGGAGCACCCCCCTCGCCGCGACCGGCGACGTGGACGTGGTCGGCTGGCCCGGCCTGACGTACCGGATCGACACGGTGGGCGCCTTGCCGGGCCGCATCGCGGCGGGCACCGGTGCCGGCACGCTCAAGTTCACCGCCTTGGCCACTGCCGCGACCACGGCCGTGCACGCCACCGACGCGCTCGAACCACCGAGCTGGTGGGAACGCATCACGCACGGGTGAGCGCAGCCGCTCACGCGGCATGGCCCGCGTGAGCGTCCGGCACGACGCGGTCAGCGCCCGGGTTCACTGGGCGGGGTGTCCGTCTCCGCGGCGATGATCCCTGTGAACGCTGCAAGAGCTGCCACATCACCGTACGGCCGCCGGACGTAGGCGTCGGCCCAGCCGGCGGCGGATGAACTCGTCGTCGCGGCGGGGCGTCGCATGACAGATGAGTGCATCGGCCCGCCGTGGCGCGTGCGGGCCTGGCGGCCAGGCGGGCGTCGGCATCGTCTTACGAGGTGATGGTGACGGATTGGCGTATGTGCGCGTTGTCGCGTAGCTCGGTGAGGATGAATTCCGCGAGGTCGGCGCGGGAGACCTTGGCGGTAAAGGAAAGTTGGAGGTCGACGCCGGTGCGGTAGCGGCCGGTGCGGGGTCCGTTGGTGAGTACCGGTGCGCGCACGATGGTCCAGTCGGCGTTGCTGTCCCGCAGCAGCGCCTCCATGTGTTCCTTGTCGCGAAGAACGGCCCGTTCGAGCAGCCACGACACGGCGACGTACGCGGTGCGGCGGCGGCTGTCCGCAACCCCGTAGTTGCTCAGGACGATGAGGCGACGGGGCATGTTGCCGGCTACGGCGGAGAGCACCGTGCGGATGCCGTCGGTGCAGACGTCGCCATCTTGCCGCCGCCTGCCCAACGTGCTGATGACCGCGTCGGCGCCCTCAAGCGTTTCGGCCACCGCCGCCGGATCGCGTACGTCGCCGCCGACGACGCGAAGCCCGGCGCGTGGACGGAGTCGGGCCGGGTCGCGGGCGAGTGTGCAGACCTCGTGGTCGCCTCGCAGCGCGTGGTCGACGACGACCCGGCCGGCGCGGCCCGTCGCGCCGAAGACCGCCAATCGCATGGGTGCTCCCATCACCAGAAGATCAACTTATCCGGCACGCATGTGCCGTTTAACTGCTACAGTGCCCCGGAGATAGCGAGACGTCAACCCTGGAGGCCAGCCATGCTGATCGTTGCCGGAACCGGCTACGTCGATCCCGAACGCCGAGGCGTACTCCTCGAAAGCCTCGCCCCGGTCCTTCGTCACGTCCGAACCACGCCGGGATGCCTCGACTACGTGGTCGCGGCCGACCCGATCGAGCCGGACCGGGTCAACATCTACGAACGGTGGGAGTCCGAGGCGCACCTCACCACGCACCTGGCCGGCATCGCACAGTCGGCGCCCGCGGTGCCTGACGTGCGCAGCGTGGAGGTCGTGTGGTACGAAATCAGCGGGTCCCGGCCACTGCACGGCTGAACGAACCTGAATCCGTGCCGGCATCGCCGAACGCGCGACGGGATGTCGGCGCGGCACAGCCTACGATCACAGCGATGCCACCATCGGACCGCAACCCGGATGCCACCCACCTCGACGCGATCGCGGAGCCGTCCAGGCCCCAGCGCGCCGACGGCAGACGCAATCAGGCACGAGTCCTGGAGGTGGCCTTCGACGCCTTCGCGGCGCACGGTGTCTCGGTCTCGATCCGCGAGATCGCCCGCCGGGCCGGTGTCAGCACCGGCACCGTCACCCGGCACTACCCCACCAAGGAGGCGCTGTTCCTGGCGGTCGCACTGCACCGGATCAAGCAACTCGTCCACAGCGCGGAAGAAATCGCCGCCCGGGAACACCCGACAACAGCGTTCTTCTCCTTCTTCGCGCACCTGGTGCGCCAGAGCGCCGCCGATCACGCCGTCGGTGATGCCCTCATCGGCGCCGGCGTCGACCTCGAGACCGCAGCGTCCACGGCCATCCGCGACTTCAACGCGGCCCTGACGGGTCTCCTCACCCGAGCTCAACAGGCCGGAGCGGTCCGTGGCGACGCCGACAACGCCGACGTCAAAGCCCTCATCGCCGGCTGCATCGCCCGCACCGGCGATGCGACCGCCCAACAACGCATGATCGAGATTGCCTGCGACGGACTTCGACCCGGTCCGATCTAGACGATTACGGGCATCGGCCTCAGCGACACAGCGTCCGCTCATCGGTACGTGCGAGCAGCGCGGCCGCGGTTCGACGCGCCGGACCGCCGCCACGAAGCATGACAATCTCCATGTCGGCAGCCGCGCGGGACCTGCCATGGGCGGGCACGTGACCTTGAGGAGGTATGTCACCTCGAACTGCCCGGCGTTTGAATGAGCCGAACGTCATCGTGCATGTCGCGACAACCCTGGCTCCGGAACAGGACATCGGCATCGTTGATGCGATCCATGCCCCGCCGTCTGCGCCTTCGGCGAACGGACGCCGGAACACACGCGTCCTGCACCGGGTCGAGCCGGCCCGGCGCGTGCTTCGTCGCCGATGCGACGGACCGGTCGCGCCGCGGGCGTGACCGGTCCGTCCGATGACAGTGCTCGTCCCCGTCAGCAGTAGAGGTTGCCGCCCGCGGGCACGCCCAGGATGCCGACGAACTGGTTGTAGAGGTTGACCCGGCTCTGCACCTGCGCCGGGTTGCCGCCATTGCACTCGATGCTGTTGATGGCCCGGATGGTGGTGCCGAAGCCCTGCCCGTTCACCATCGCGTTGTGCGACGTGGTGCCCGCGCCGCCGGTGCCGGTCATCCAGTACCACAGGCCGGTCTGCCACGAGATCGACGAGTTCGTGGCCACCAGGTCTGGGTTGTTGAGCAGGTTGACGCCGAGCGCGTCGCCGGCCGCCTTGTAGTTGAAGTTCCAGCTCAGCTGGATCGGGCCGCGGCCGTGGTACGCCGACTGCCCGGCCGGGCAGCCGTAGGGCTGGCTCCAGTCGCAGTAGTGCGGCCAGTTGGCGGTGTTGATCTCGTTGATGTAGACGAGCCCGCCGGTCTCGTGGCCGACGTTGGCCAGGAAGGCCGCGGCCTCCTGCTTGCGGACCGTGTCGCTGCCGGTGGTGGCGAACGCGGGGTACTTCTTCATGGCATCGGTCAGCCCGGCGTACGTGTAGAACGAGTTCCGGCTCGGGAACATCTGGCTGAACTGGGCCTCGCTGACCACGAACCCGCTCGTACCGCCGCCGCCACCACCGCCGGGGACGTTCCACTTCTGGTTGGCGCCACCGCCGCAGTCCCAGATCTGCAGCGGAGTACCGTCGGCGGAGCTCACGCCGGTGGCGTCGAGGCACTTGTTGGCCTGGGGGTTGACGATGTCGCGGGCCGCGTTGGCGACCCACTGCTGGGCGCCGGTGCCGTTGCAGTCCCAGAGCTGGACCTTGGCCCCGTTGGCCGTGGAGCCACCAGAGACGTCCAGGCACTTGCCGAGGGCCCGGATGGTGCCGTCGGTGCCCACGGTCCAGCTCTGCGCGTTGGTGCCGTTGCACGTCCACAGCTGTACCTGGGTGCCGTTCGCGCTGTTGGCCGACGCGACGTCGACACACTTGCCGCCGTAGCCGGTGATCGCACCCGTGCCCGCGGCGGATGCGGCGCCCGGGACGAGGATGACGGTGCCGAGCACGGCGGTGGCGGCCGCGACGAGAACCCGGCGTAGGTACCCAGATCGTCGTCTGTCCATGAGGCTGCTCCTGAGGGGTGCTGGTGGGACATGGACCTGGATCGAATTGGCGGACTTTTTTCATATCGCAAACTTGGCTTACTGTAAAGAGTCCTTCCTTTTGCGTGCGTCCCTGAACCGACGGCCGGTGACGGCTGGACGGCTCCGGCCGGTAAACGATCCGGCCGCTGTGGCAACAGAAGGGTGTGATCTCATCCAACCTGCTGTCCGCGCGGCTGAGTCGGCGCCAGTTCGTCGGTGGCGCGGCAGTCGCCGGCATGGCGCTGGCCGCCGGCTGCGCCCATGAAGATGACGACACCTACGGCGCCGGTGTGTTCGCGGGCGGGCCGGCGGAGCACTTCGCGTTGCCGACAGCCAAGCTGTCCGAGGCGCTGCGGATCCTTGCCTGGAGCCATTTCGGGCGCCGTTGCGTTGTGGGATCGACGGACGCGCTCAAAACCCCCGCCCGCGTCTGGTCACAAGGTCAAATCGCCAGGGCGAGCCGTCTTGTCCGTTCGTAGTCCGCGCATCGGTCTCAACCGGCGTTTCAGCTGGCTGCGATCAGCCTCGATCGGACTGTTGGCATACCGTTCGACGTGGTGCCACGCCTGCGGAATCAGCTCAACCCAGCACGCCGGGGTAGACCGCGGCGACGTCAGTGACACCTTGGTGGGCTTGACCTTCAACGTCGACAGCACCCGCCGGAAGAACCGCCGGGCCCGTCGGCATCGCGGCGCGCCGACACCAACACGTCGATGACCTGCCCGTACTGATCGACCGCCCGGTACACGTACCGCCACACCCCGTTGACCCTGACGTACGTCTCATCGACATGCCACCCGTCACCGGGTGAATGGCGGCCGGCCGTGACGGACACGTTGCGAAGAGGGTGCCCGGCCAGGCGGCCAGCGCGCACTCATGGCCGATGAGCGCGCGCGGGATCTTGCTGGTGACCCTGATCGCTGCCGTCGCCGGCTCGGAGTGCGATCGTGCGGATGGCATGATCGGCGTTAACGCTTCACATGTGGCGACGATCCTTCGTCGGAGCATTCGGGAGGGGGTGCAGATGACGCTCGCTGAGGTGTTTCGTCATGTCGAGACGTTGGACGGTGACCCGTGGCCGTCAGTGCGTGAGCTGGCCATGAGCGGAGACCGCTCGCTGATCCCGCCCGTTCAGGCCGCGCTGGAACGGTATCTCGACGAGGACGACTGGTACGGCCGGGACTTCATGGTCTACATCCTGGCCGGCCTTCGCGGGGTTGCCGCCTTCCCGCTGCTGCTGCGTGCCTTCGCCCGTCCCTTGCGGGGTAACGACCTCGACAATTTCTGCGCATGGCTGGCCGACATCATGGAGACGGACCCGGCGGCGTGCCGTCCCACCATTATGTCGTTCATCGCTACCGGCCATCGCGACCTGCGCAGTGCCGGGCTGTGGGCCCTCGGCTATGTCATCCAGCCCAGCGACGTGGAACTGCTGCGGCAGGCGCTGGCCGACCCCGACGCAAGGATCCGTCAAGATGCGCTTGGCGCCCTGTCGAGCCTCAAAGGTGACCGACGAGCCTACGAGCTGGTGCTGTCCGCCCTGCACGACCCGGACGCCTGGACCCGGCAATCCGCGGTCCTGCATCTGCGCTGGTTCGCCGACGCAGCTGCCGTCGAGCACCTGGCACGGCTGATCCAGGATCCTGACGTGAGTGTCCGGTCAGCACTGGGCGAGACGATCGGCAACCTGGCTGTCGGCACTGATCGCTCGGCGGTGGCGGCCGATGCCCTGCTGTCGTTGCTCGCCGACACCTCGCCGCAGGTACGCGCCGGAGCAGCCCGCGGTCTCGGCGTGCTGGGAGTGCCGCGACCCGCTGCGACCTGACGGCCCGCTGCGCACGGCACACAGGTCGTCGACGGTTGCGCGGCAAGCCGCCGAATCGATGTCGTCCGGCAAGGGGCAGACCCTACTGGCACGTCCACGGCCCCCGGTCAATCAAGGTCGACTGCACGGATCTGCCGCTGGTCGGGCGCCCGTGTCTCGTTCCGGCCCCGCGGGCTGGCGCGTGGATACCGTAAGCATGTGACGTTTGTTGAGGAGTTGCGTCGTCGTGCCGAGCGGTCTGGGGCGCCGCTGCCAGGGCTCGGCGATGGTCGGGACCGCTATGGGCCTGTTGCCGCGATCCTGTTCACGGCAGGCGGCTTCATCAGCGTCCGCCGGCGCAGCAGCGGTACAACTCTGGTGACGATCTGGGACCACCGCGGTGAGCTTGCGGCTTGGGGGCACGCACCCGGTGTGGACGACGTCGTCAACTCGCTGCGGGCTTGGCAGGACGACCTGCCGTTGCGGGATCTGTGCAGCAACGTGGCGCGGTACCTCCAGGCCGGCGATGCTCAGGCCGCGACCGAAACATTGTGGGGCGTGCTGACCGATAACGGTGAACCATTCCTGCACGCGATCGTCACGGCGGCCGCGGCGAATAGGACACTGCGAGCGCTGCGACCGTGGGTCAGCCATGGCACCCTGCATCTGCTGCACGCAGCCGATTCCGTTCATGGTGTACGCCGTGGCCTGGCGTTCCACCCGACGGGCGAGGACACCTTCAGGGTGCACGTCTACGACGGCCCGACTGGACCCGTCGAGGACGCCGCAACCGCCGCGACAACGGCAGCCGCAACAGCTGCCACCTGGTGACGAGCAAACTACCTACACGGCCGTCGACGAGCCGACGCGAGAGTGCGGGTTGGTCAGGCGCCCGCACATGCCGCCGATCGCGCGCTGCGGCTCATCAGTAGTCGTGACGCTCCGTACCTCCCGCTGGAGCCTGCGTGCCCTCGGGCCCGTGCACGCTCGTGCCGATGTGCGCGCATTCGATGTGAAAGCATGGCGACCTGTTTCGAGGAGGTCTCCGCCCGTGTGGTGGCATGCTGACGCATACCGGACAAACGGTCTCAGGCCGTCGGTGGACCCTGTCGTGTCGGGCTGGATCGACGCGCTGGAACGCGAGTGGGGTCTTCATGTGCCGCTCGCTGTGCGGGAGTGGTACTCGATACAGGGAGCAGTGGAATGGCTCGCGCGCCACAGCGACAACATCCTGGTCAGCGCCGCCAGACTCGGTGACCCGATCGACGGCCTCGACTACCTTGACGGCGGCCGGCTCGTCACCGAGACCGACTCGCAGTGCTGCTGGCGCTGGGTGGTGCGGCTCCGACCGCCACGGTACGACGGCGAACCGCTCTTTGACCTACCAGAAGCACCGCCGATCACCGTCGACGAAGACCCACCAGTCTGGATCATCGACCCCGACCGTCATGATCCGTTCGAGAAGCTGTACGCCGACCACTTTTCCAACTATGTTCTGACGTCAGTCTGGACGGCCCAGGCGTTCGGCAAGGACTCCTTCTTCACGGACGACGATCGCTTGCCAAGACAGGCACTCGATACGCTGCGACAGCGCTACCTCGAACTTCCCACGACATACGCCTGGGCCGGCAACCAACCATGCGACGCGGTGTACCGGTTCACCGGCCCCGCCCGCATCATGATCGCGGTCCGGGGCGAGACCGCCCTGTACACCTTCATGGCCACGGACAGCCAGCAGGAGCTTGCCAAGATCCGAGCCGTCCTCGACCTGTGAGGCCGGCCGCCATCGAACATCCGGACATGCCGCTGACCGTGCGCGCCCAGCCGGTCTCCGCTCGTCACAGCTGGTGACCAATATTCCGCATTGGATCGCACCGTGATCTGGCCGATAGGCGTGCGAGCTGGCAGTTCTTTGGTTGAGTCGGTTTCGCCGGGCATCTCCGGAGTCGGTCGGCTCGGCTGGCTACAGCCAGATCTGCTCCCAGTGGCGGTCGCCCCAACCGTCCTGGTTCACGAGGTAACCGCGGAAGATCTCGGCGACTTCACCAAGCGTGTCGACTTCACATCTGAAGTGAAGATCCGGGCTGCCCTCGCGCCGTTCGACCCAGAACACTCCGGCCGGGATCTCAAATCGACCCCCGACTGCCGCCTGCAGGTAGTTCTCGCCGCCCATGTCGACGATCAGATAATCGAGCCCGCTACCGAGCCGGCGGACCTGCGACTCGACATCGAGGGCCGACGGTTGCGCGATCGGGCGGCCGTGCGATCGCTCCAGCGTCAGCCTCGGTACGCCCAACCGGAAGCCGGCCAGCGGCACCCGGTAAAGATCGGGCATCTCCTCCAGCGGCATGCCCTCGATAACGAACCCGCACAAGGCCGCCAGCGCGTCCTCACCGAGATCCAAAGGATGAAACGGCAACGGATAGGGCTCGGCGTCATCGGCGTCATCGTCGACCGGATGCCGCCCAGCCCAGTAGGCCTGCTCGAACGGCAGTCGGTCACCGCGATCCTCGACGATGCCGTCATCAGGGCTCAAGCACACCGCTCGTTCGAGCGTTCCGTCTGCGCCCCAAACCGCGAAGCCGAGAAAATCCGAGACGCTATGCATCGAATGCAGGATCACGCGCCGACCCGCCCCCTCGGCCAGCCAACCCGGCCGTAGATCGCCAGGCCTTATCTCGCCCAGGTCGGCTGCGCAAATGACGGTGAGACCCCGGAACACTCCGACGTACAGCAGGCCGGCCGTCGGGTTGATGTTCCGCCCCAGGTTGCCGTCCTCCACCGCAACCACATCGCGCCCGGGAAACAACCGCGCCACCAGCGCCTCGGCCGCCGCGCGATCCAGCTCGGCCGCATCGTGCAGCGCCTGACCCACATCGCCTTCGGCGTACAGCAGCAGCGCTGTCTTGGCACCCACGTCCGGACACGCTACGGCAACGGCCCCGGACCCAATGCCTCCGTCGGCCAGACAGTCAGCTCGGGACTGGCCGCCCTCGGCAGACCACCTCCGTACATCACGATGACAGCGGTCTTCGGGCCGCGAGGCAGGGGCGTACCAAGATCTGGTGCGCGCGCTCATGCCGCCGATCCGCGCGGGCGGCCGTCATGTGGCTTGCGCTCAGCAGTGGTTACAGACGCAGTACTGCCGGTCGCGCGTCGAGTCGCCCGTACGTCAAGATTCGTGCCAGGTACTCGAAGATTCGTGCCAGGTACTCGCGGAAAGTCGCGAGCGTCTGCGGATCTGCTGCCAGTTTGACGATGATCTCGGCGTCTTCCAGGCCGAGGTCGGCGAGTGCGTCTTCGCTGACGACGACGCGCATTCGGTCGCCGTCGATGCTCAATTCGCGGATGCACCCGTATGCGGCTCCTTGGCACTCGGTGCTCAAACAGTAGGTGTCCATGCCCAACCTGGACGTCCTGGGCACCGGGAGGCTCATCGCCGGCTTGGAAGATCAGGGCGCGGCCGGTGCCGTCGTCTCGTTCCCCGACGGCGGCAACCAAGCAGTCCTCCTCATCGACGCCAGCCACGGACGCAACGAACTCGATCGGCATGGCGCCGTTCCTACCACAGCCGGGCCGAGACACCTACGACGAGATGAGCAGGACGTCCGCACATGCCGCGACTGGTGCGCGTCGGTAGAACCGTGCTGGTCACCACCACTGACGGGAGCGGTGACGCTGAGGCTTGCCGTCCTGGTGGTGAGCGCCTGTCGCGCAGGTTGACGCCGGGTCGTCGGGGGCCGGTTGCTCAGTCGACGCGGATGTGCAACGCCGTGGCGTCTGGTTCCTCGGCAAATCGCGCGGCGAACTCGTCCTGCAGCGAGAACAATTCGGCCATCGGGGCCGGACCACGGGTGGTTGCGGCGAGGTTCTCGTGCGCTTCGCGGGACCACAGGAATGGGTAGACCGTGAGGCCGTGCGACAGCGGCAGCGCGCGGGTTTCCGCCTGCCAGTCCGTCCACCGCAACGACGCGTAGAACTGCGCTGTGCCGCCCTCGGCGATCCATGACAGCCAGGCGCCGTGACCTGCGCCGAGGGGCTCCCATGTCAGCGTGTCAGGGCCGAAGTAGCACACCTCGCCGGCGTCTCCGGGACGACCGAGCGCCGCTGGATCGGCGCCGTTGACCTCGAACCTCCCGCCGAGGACGTCATGACCCACCACGAGCGAAGCGGGCGGCCGACCATCGCCGGGCAAGTCGTTGGCTTGCGCCAATGACGGCAGGCCAGCCTCATCGCCGCCGCCAAGCACCCTCAGCCAGCCGTCATCCACGAGCAACCCACCTGTGTGCAACGCCAAAGCGCCGAGCCGCGACCGGGCAGAAACCTGCAGCCGGTACAAGCAGTCCCGGCCGGCCCCAGCAGGAACCGACAGAATGGTGACTTGCGGATTGGACAGTAGCTCCGCCTCCAGCGTCGGCCACGCCGGATCGGGCGTCGCCATCAGCTCTTCCGCACTGCGCATCCGATCATCATGCCGTGCGCGATGCACCAACGCGGTGAGCGGTCAACCATAGGATCTTGACGTCCGCACATGCCGCCGAGGGTGAACGCGAGTTGACCGCGTCCGTTACGCCGCGTGATGAGGTCACGCGGCGACCGGCGCGCTGAACTGCTTGATTTGCGCGCACCCGACCAGATTGGTCAGCCCTACGGGCACACCTTGAGCAGCACGGAGGTCAGGGCCGGCGCGGCCGTCTGGATCTGGGCGATGTTCGCCTGGCCGGTGCCGAACTGCTTGAGCTGACCCAGGAACTGCGACACTGCCGATCTCAACTCCGGGTCACTGACCTGGCCCGCCACCGGCTCGAGCTTGCCGGCCCACTCGGTGGCAAGCTTCCGGGCGTCCGCGAGTGCCGCGGCGCCGCCGGCTGAGTCACCGCTCTGGGCGGCCTGCCCAGCCTTCTGCAGCGCGGCGATGACCTTGTCGAAGTACTGCACCTGCAACGCCTTGATCGGCTCGCAAGCGGCCTCCCCACCCGCCACCGACGGCGACGCCGCTGCAGTCGTGGCCGCCGCGGACGCCCCCGCATCGGTCGCCCCGCCCTCGTCCGCACACCCTGCGCCCAGTGCCAGCACCGCCGCGGCAACCCCTGCAACCATGAAAATCCGCACCGCTTCGTACCTCCCCGTTGTCATCGAAGCGGCGCGAGCATATAGGGCTCGGTTCGTCGCCCTGCGACGAGGGCAAGGTCGGTGAAACCTGGCTACGTCAGCCCACGCGTCCCTGCGCCTGGCAGGACACATCCCTCCATCACCGCTCCCTCCAACGATTGGCGAGCGTGACCCCCAAGCACCAACACCATGATCGAATGTGCGGAATTGCCGCGATCAGCTCGCCAACTGACAGCCCCGCGCCCTGACCCAGTGCACAGTGGACCACCCTTGCCGACCAGGAGGGCGACCTCTTCGATGTCGGCAGCTCGTCCGACCAGTACTCTTCGGCGGTGCCGAGACTCAAGGTGCTGCTGGTGGTCACGTCGGTGGTCGTCGTCGCCGCGATGGCCACCGGCGTGCTGCTGCGCCACCACCGCGAACGGTTCAAGGCCGGTGACTGCGTCCAGCTCGTGCGCTTGGCGGTGGTCAGCTGCGATGACGGCGACGCCGACCATGTCGTCCTCGGCGTCGAGGACATCGAGGACGACAAGGCAGGCCGGATCCCCTGCGGTGCCTGGCCGCAGACCAACACGGACCTGCGTATGGACGGGCCGGGCGGACGTCCGATACGAGTGTGCATGAAGAGCCTGCCGAGGTAGGACCTCAAACCGGCTGCCAAGGGATCGCGTGGCGGTCCTCGTCGGGCCTGAGTTGATCGACGGGCGCCGCTGCACAGCCACCTGCCCACATCTGCCGCCGACAGTGCGCGGCTCGCGACGTCAGGTTGCCGTCGCTGTTGTACGTGTACGACGTGTTGTCCGCCGGCCCGGTGATGCTCAACGGCAGGCCACGGTCGTCGTAGCTGATCGTGTTCGTGCCACCCGGCACCGACAGCGACGTGATCCGGCCTGCGTCGTCGTACCCGAACGTCCGCGCCGCCGTCGGCACGGCGGTGCCGCTACCGGTCTGCCCGGTCACCTGGCCCAGGTCGTCGTAGGCGTAGTCGATCTGAACGCCGGACTGCAGTTGCTGGGAGGTCAGCCGCCCGCCGAGGTCGTACACGTTCGTCGCCTTGCGGTCCGCCAACGCCGTGTGCGCGGTCGTGGACGGCTCGATCTGCGACTCGGGCAGACCCCACGTGTTGTACGTGCTCCAGAACTTGTTGCCGCGCCCGTCGGTGAACCGGGTCCGGTTGCCCGCGGCGTCGTACCCGAATGACGTGTTGGTCGACAGCGTCGACGTCACCGGCTGCGACTCGCCCACGATCTGGTCGAGCGGGTTGTACGTGAACGTCGTCGTGTGCCCACGCGCGTCCGTCGCCGTGACCAGGTTGCCGTTGTTGTCGTACGACGCCGAACGCGTCGTCAGCACCGCGTTCGCCGCGTCGAGCTGCGACGCCTGCACCACCCACCCGGCGCCGTCATACACCGTGCTGGTCTTCGTGTTGTCCGGGTTCGTGACGAGGACCGGCCGGCCGAGACCGTCGTAGGCGGTACTGGTGACGTTGCCGGCACCGTCCTTCTGCGTCAGCACCTCACCGAGGGTGTTGTACGTCATCTCCGCCGCCACACCACCCGGCGACATGACCTTCCGCAGCCACGGACCGGCCGCCGGCTCCTCGTCCCCGTACACGCCGGTGCCGTAGTCATACGTGGTCGTGTTCGACACCGGCGACGGCTGCCGCACCACCTGCGTGCTGGTCAGCTTCCGGCCCAGGTAGTCGTACGTCGCGGTGATCTTCGCACCGGTCGGGGCGACCGCCTCGAGGAGATCACCGACCGCGTCGTACTGCGCCGTGGTGATCTTCCCGGTCGGCCCGGTCACCTTCGTGACGTTGCCGAGCGTGTCGTACTCGTACGACGTCGTCTTGTTCCGCGGATCCGTCGCCGACGTCGTGCGGCCCAGCTTGTCGTACACGACCGTGCTGCTGGCATCGACGATCGGCGCCCCGCCCGGCGGCGTGTACGACAGCAGGATCGTCTTCCACACCCGACCAGCCGCGTCGTACCGCGCCTGCGTGACATTGCCGAGCGGATCCTGGTGCTCGACGGGCTCACCGAAGGCGTTGTAGCCGATGGTCGTCGTCGGTCGGACCTGCACCGCTGTCGTGTTGTACACCTCGGTGCTCACCGACGGGGCGATGGTCTTGGTGAGGCTGCCGGCGGCGTCGTACTCGTAGTCGGTGGTGTTGCCGTTCGGGTCGAGCACCGCGGTCGTCAGGCCACGGTTGTCGAGGGTGTACGTCGTCTTGAGCTCGCCGGTCGCGGCGGTGTCGGTGCCGGAGCGTCCGGTGTTGTAGAGCCGCTGCACCTCCTGGTCGGACAGCGCCCGCTGGTACATCTGGACGTTGTCGATGGAACCGTTGAAGTGGTCCGAGGCGACCGTTGTCGTCACGCCGCCGATGGTCGTGCCGGTGGCCGACTCGAACGGGGTCGGGTTGGTGCTGTCGGTGCCGCGCACGTTGTTGACGTACAGCGACTGCCGCTTGGTGTTGGCGTCGAACACCCCGACCAGATGCACCCACGTGTTCGCCGCGAGCGCGTTGGAGGATGTCGCAGCGTAGTACTGGCTGGGGCTCGCGACGTCAGCGTTGGGCGAGAGGAACGTCCACTTGCCGTAGCTCTGGTGGTACTGCAGCCCACCGAACCGGCACCACCAACCACAGCCCAGGCCGCTCCCGCACCCGGCTCCTCCACGGCACGCATCCCCAGTGATGGCGTCCAGGTCGTGGACTGGCCAAATCAGCAGTTCGACGACCCGACGGCGCCTCGTGAGCAGCCGCTTGACGCAACTGAACCGACAGGCACCTGGTTCCGCGAGTCGACGCAGCCGAGCGGGGGACGGGCCGAAGACGACCCGACCCCTGTGCCGGCTCAGCGAAGCGCCTTCTCCACACGGGCGGAGAGAGTGCTTGCTACATCTCGTGCTCCCACCAGCCGCGCGTGTCGACGTCCGCGGCGTCCGCCAGCGCCTCCAGCTCCGCGATCTCCTCGTCGGCGAGCTCGAGGCCGCGAGCTCGGACCAACCCGTCGATGTAACTCGCCTTCGTGACGCCGATGATCGGGGTGGTCCCCTTGGCGATGGCCCAGGCGGTGGCGACGTCGGCGGCGGACGCGCCCCGGGCCCCGCCGATCGCCCGCATCCTGTCCGTCAGCGCCTGGAGTTTGGGCAGGATGCCGTTGTACGCGGCCGCCCGGTTACTGCCCGCGGGCAGCGGATGGGCTGGGCCGTACCTGCCGGTCAGCGATCCCTGCTCGAGGACCATGTAGGCAAAGAACCGCACGTCGTGCTCGCGGCAGTGATCGAGAATGCCCGCGCGCTCGGAGCCGCGGTACAGGAGACTGTAGTGGTTCTGGACCGCCTCCACGCGAAAGCCGGCCTCGCCGAGGATCTGGTCGGCGAGAGCGATCTCCTTCATGTTGTGGTTCGAGACGCCGACATGCTTGATCTTGCCGCTCCGCAGCAGCGGAATCAGCGGCGGCGTCCAGCGGGCCACGTCGGCGGGGTTGTGGATCCAGTACAGATCCACATAGTCCGTGCCCAATCGTTCGAGGCTCTGTTCCAGCATCTCCGCGACCGGATCGTCGCCGTCGCCCGCGGCCTGCGGGGTGAACTTCGTCGACAGCTGGTACTCGCTGCGGGCGTAGCCCTTCAGCGCCTGAGCGAGGACCGTCTCCGAGTGACCCATGCCGTACACCACCGCGGTGTCCCACAAGGTGAACCCGTTCGCTTGCGCCTTCTCGACGGCCTCGCGCAGGCCGGACGCGGTCAGCTGGCTGCCGAAGTAGCCGTCGCCCGCCTCGCCGCTGTCTCCCCAGGCCCACGTGCCCAGCGCCACCGCCGGCGCTGTCAGCGTCTTGCTCGTCATGTCCCCTACCTCCGTTACGCGTTCGGTCCCAGAAGACCGCGATCGCCGGTACCGGAGAAGGTCGCGTTTGTGGGGGTACAACCTCTACCCCCCTCGCGCCGTGACCGGCGGATACGGTGACGGACATGGACCAGCAGCCCGGAAACCGCGGCGAGATCCGGGACTTCCTCGCCGGCCGACGCGCCAAGATCACCCCGGCACAGGCCGGGCTGCCGACCAGCGCCCGTCGCCGGGTCGCCGGGCTGCGGCGCGAGGAGGTCGCCGTCCTCGCCGGCGTGAGCACAGAGTGGTACACGCGGCTGGAAAAGGGTCACATCGCCGGCGTGTCCGACGACGTCCTCGACGCGGTCGCCCGCGCCCTGCGGCTGGACGACGACGAACGCACCTACCTGTTCGACCTGGCCCAGTCATCGCGGGCCGGGAGTCGCACGCCATCGCGTCGCCGGGACGTCGAGGTCCCGCCCCGAGTCCAGTGGCTGCTTGACTCCATGACGATGTCCTCGGCGTTCGTGCGCAGCGGCCGCACGGACGTCATAGCCAGCAACCCCCTGGCCCGAGCCCTGTACGCACCGATGTTCGACAGCGCCACCATCGACAAGCGCGGCCGCCCCAACATCGCCCGCTTCATCTTCCTCGACCCTGGCGCACACGACTTCTTCGTCGACTGGGACGCCGCCGGCAACGCCACCGCCGCTCTGCTGCGCGCCGAGGCCGCTCGCGAGCCCCGCGACCGGGCGCTGCGCGACCTCATCGGCGAGCTGTCCACCCTCAGCCCCGAGTTCCGCGACCAATGGGCCGCGCACGACGTCCTGATCCGCCACGACGGCATCAAACGACTCCAGCACCCCGAGGTCGGCCACCTGGAACTGGCCTTCCAGCACCTCGACCTACCCCTGTCCAGCCGAGCCGTGCACAACCTGATCATCTACACCGCCGAACCCGGCACCGCGTCCGAAGACCGACTCAAACTCCTCGCCAGCTGGTCAGCCACCCCATCTCGGGCGGCAGGCCCTCTTCATCAGAGCGGCGCTCCGACCTCATGAGCTACAGCGACAAACAACAACAAACACCGCCGATCCCGTACGGCGATGGACAACCCACCCAGGACTGCTGATCCTCGACCAGTCACGGGAGAGCTCCCACTACTTGAGCCCAGACCAGGGAATCACGTGACCGCCGACAGCGTGCGGCGGCTCGATCGGCGGTTGCGTCGACTCTGAACGCAGAGATCCCCCGGGCTGGGCTGCTGAACCTTGTCGGTCCGTTGCAAGTCTCGGTGACGCCGAATCTGTGCGGGCACCGCGTTCCACGTGCACGCCTCGGGTCACGGCGGGGCCGGGTGGGATCACCCTGCGTAGCAGCACTCAGGTCACTGGATCAACCGCTGCCACCAATTCGCGATCCCATCGGTCTGGTAGTTGAGCCACCAGATCCACGGAAGTTGCTCCGACAGCTCTCGGACAGCCGGCATCGGCAGTTCACTCAACACCTTCCGCAACTCCGGCGGCACGGCCTCGTCGGTGAGATTGAGCCAGGCGATCACACCACCGAGCCGGATCTCCAGCGGCGAAGCGCGATCCGACCAGTTCGCCCGCGACCATGCCAGCGCCTCTGGAACCTGGTCCAGTTCCCTGAGGTGTTGCGCAATACAGATGACAAGAATCATCCTCACCGACGCAACGGTCTCGGCCGTAAGTCGTAACCGCAGGATCTCGACCAGGTCCCCATCGACCGGCAACGCGGTGACCAACACGTAGGCCGCGCGACCTCGGACGTCGGGATCGTCGTCGTCCAGCAACTCAACCAGCAGATCCGTGTCGCGCCCGACCATCATCCGCGCGGCCTCAACCGCCCAGTTCTCCAGATAGCCACTGGAATCGTAGACCGGCATCGGCTGCATCACCCAAAGCATCGACGGCCGCATCTCCATGTTGAGGGTAAACACGCGGGCCAGGTCACCAACGAGTTGCAGCGCGTCAGCCCGCGATTGAGCAGACGTATCCGCCGCGGCACGGATCAACATCGGCACGACGAAGGCACCCGACGCGCTCGTGTTGCCATCACTGCAGACTGTCCATCCAAGATCGACGAGCGCCTCAGCCATGGTGGCGGGGCTGCTACCCCGCAGACCTTCGATGGCATCACGAACCCTGGACGGCAGCAGCCCGTTGTCATGCAACGTCTCCCACACCGGGTCGTCCGCGCCCACCGGACCGGCCGGGACACCCGCCACGAGCGTCCGCACGTCGAACTGGGTCAGCCACGGCAGATCCAGTTCATCAGGCACCCAATCGCCCTGCGCCACCCGTCATCCCTTCGCCGACCATGACAGCCGCCAGTTGCATGCCGCAGGCTAGCCTCAACCCCAGCCGCCGGCGCGCTGCATCCTCCGATGCCGGCGGCATGGCCCCGCCGATCTCTGGCCGGTATCGCGTCACGGACCGTCCCGTCGACGCGCCGCGGACCACAACCCGCGACCTGACGTCCCACCGCGCCGGCCGGAAGCCGGTCGCCAACGGCCTGCACTCCTACGCCGGCGTCTGGTCGGCCAGGCGGCGCCGGGTTCGCGGGGTGGTAGGCGTCGCCCGGGGCGGCAGAAGGCGCACCACCCAGCGGCGGGCGAGCAGGGCCGCGTGCACAGCGGCCCGCACGGGCCGGGGCGGCGGGCGCAGGCCCACGGCGGCTCGGGTGCCCGGGGCCAGCAGGGCGGCCACGACCGGGCGGACCAGCGGGCGCAGCCACGGCCGGACCCGGGACCTCGCCATCGCCAGCGTGCGTTGGCTACACAGCTGACCGGCCTCGCTGAAGGCGAAGCCGGCCTCGGCCCGCTCCAGCTCGCGGGCCAGCTCGTCCGGTGAACGGGGCAGGGCGCGCACGCCCATCCGCCGGCCGAGCTCCGCGTAGAACACGGCCAGCGCGGTGCGCTCGCCCGGGGTGAGCGGCCGCCAGCCGAAGCGGTCCAGCCAGCGGGTCAGCGTCACCGCCAGGGCGGCGAGCGCGAACGCGTTGTGCTCGGCGGTCGCCGGGGTACCGCGGTGGCTGCGGTTGACCCATCGCAGGATCTCCCGGCCCCGCGGGGAGTCCAGGCCGTGCTCGACGAGGTCGCCGAAGGTCAGCGACGTGATCTCGGCCCGTTCCAGCAGGGCGTCGGTGTGGCCGACCGCGGCGGCGACGGGCGGGTTGGCGTACAGGTGCCAGATCATCAGGCGTCCGGCCATGCGCACATCCCACGGGAACTCGTGGAACATGAGCAGACGGACGATCTCAGCGTGGTCGCGCACCGGGTCGAGGCCGGCGACGCGGTCTCGTAGGTGGTAGCGGCGCACACCGCCAAGATAGCCACGGGATGCTACTGCTCTTCGTGAGCGCGATCGCGGTGACGGTGACGTCGGCCTTCTGGCTCTCCACGGTGACGGTGGAGCTGCATCCAAAGCGCCGTCGCGGCGCCACCCGCAACATCTGCTACTGGTCACCCTGCTCGTTGTGACCCGCATATTCGGCGTACCCGTTCATCTTGAGTTTATGCACCGACGTTGACTTCCTGCGTGGTGGCGCGCGGGCAACGCGCTGCGCTGAGCAAACGCGCTCATCCGGTCGGTCGGACCGGCTTTGTCCACACGGATCGTTCGTCGGATAGCCGCACCTGATTCGGGTAACGGATGGACGAGGGGGCGTGGTGAGGAGGCGACGATGGTTGAGGAGCACGGGCGGGAGGCCCGGTGGAGTCCCGCGCGCTGCGACGATGTCGCTGTGTCCGCGGAGGCCCGCGCCTGGCTGAGGCGCGTTGTCCCGGGCCTGCTCGACGGACCGCTCCGGCCGTGCCTGCTCGACGATGCCGAGCTGCTGCTCGGTGAGCTCACGGCCAACGCGTTGCAGCACGCCGGTGGTGTCGAGCGGGTGGCGGTCTGCTGCACCGGCAGGGTGCTGCACATCGTCGTGCATGACCCGGCGCCGGTGCGGCCGTGGCGCCCGCCTGCCGCCGACGCGGTCAGTGAGCGCGGCCGCGGCACTGTGCTGTTCGGGCGGCTGGCCGTCGACTGGGGTGTGTCGACCGGCCCGGACGATGGCAAGGACGTGTGGCTCGACATTCCGCTGTGACCTCGCAAGTACTGCGCAGGACGGGGTGCGGCGCATCGCCGGCATGGCGGTCTGGGAATGAACATGTCGCAGGCTCAGGCGTCCACGGCAGACGCTGCCGGACGGCGGGCTGGACTCTGGCGCCGGCTGGCCGGGCACTCCCTCGGCCTGGTCTTCGGCGCGGCTCACCGGAGTCCAGGCCAGTCGGCGCTTCGCAGCTCGACCGGTATCAAAGGCGGAAGGTTCGACGCCGGTAGTGCAGGGTACGGACGGGATCATGTCGTCGTTGCGTGCCCTGGTCCTGGTCTGTTCGCTGAAGAAGTCTCCGGCCCCGTCGAGTTCGGAGCTACTCGGCCGTGAGGTCCTGGCCGCGCTCGCCGATCACGATGTCGACGGCGAGGTGATCCGGGTCGTTGACCACGACGTCCGGTTCGGCGTCTCGACCGATGAAGGCGGCGGCGACGCCTGGCCGCGGATCCGCGCGAAGCTGCTCGACGCGCAGATCCTGGTGATCGGCACGCCGATCTGGATGGGACAGCCCGCGTCGGTGTGCAAGGTGGTCCTCGAGCGGCTCGACGCCGAACTGTCCGAGACCGACGAGCAGGGCAGACTACTCACCTACGGCAAGGTCGCAACGGTCGCGGTGGTGGGCAACGAGGACGGCGCACACCACGTGACCGCCGAGGTGTTCCAGGCCCTCAACGACGTCGGCTTCACGATCCCGGCGGCCGGCGGCACGTACTGGGTCGGTGAGGCCATGCAGAAGGTGGACTACGCCGACGCCGGCCCGAAGCCGGACACGACCGGTGCGGCGACGAAGACCCTCGCCGCCAACGCCGCCCACCTCGCGCGGCTGCTGGCCGCCCAGCCGTACCAGCCGTCCACCTGACGCACCGCACCTGCCTGCAGGCTCAACTCGCTGGTACCGGTGACCCTCAAGAAACGCGTACTGCGTGGTGGTGAAGGAGCGTGACCGTACCGCTCGATCGACCGCGGTGACGCGAGACGCCTGACGCGTGGTGACGGCCGGCCCTGAACACCGTCACCACGCGACGCGCTCAAGTCCCGCAGCGATCCAGGCGGCCGCCGGACGTGGGAGCTACGATGTGCCGTCCGCCATTGGCCGTTGGGAGCCCGTCATGCAGCTGTCCGTGGCTTCTCCGGCAGGATCGCCGACCGTGGTGGCGGTGACCGGTGAGCTCGACGTCGCCACCAGCCCCGAACTACGCCAGTTCCTGCACGCCCGTCTGGACGACGGTGCGACGGCGCTGACCGTTGATCTGACCGGTGTGGGTTTCCTGGACTCCACCACGCTGAGCGTCTTCGTCGGCGTGCACAAGCGTTTACAGGACGAGGCCGGCGGGCGGCTGGCGCTCGTCGTCCCGCACGAGCGGCTGCTGCGGGTCTTCCGGATGACCGCCCTCGATCGTGTCTTCACCATCGTGGACGCGTTGCCCGGCGGCGCCGGGGCATGAGCTGCCTCCGGAGGTCACAGGACCGGTTGCCGCCGGGGAAACGGTCAGGCGTCAGGGCATAGCCGGTGAGGCGACGCTAGCGCTGCCCGGTGCCACATCCGGCGGAGTTGCGGCCGGTGCGGTGTCCGTGCCGCGCCGGTTGTTGATGAGGTCGGCAGCCGCAGCTTCGAGTTGGTCGAGGGTCGGATTGGTCCGCAGCTGGCGGGCGTGCGCGGTGAGCTGCTCGTACCGCTCACGTCCGGCCCGAGGCCCAGCACGTACCCGACGGCAAGTCCCGCCGCGAACGTCACCACCCGCCCGGCGACCTGCCGGAGTGGACCCGGCTCCCGGCGTTGGTCCTGCCCGCTGCCCGGGCCGGCGGGCGGTGCTCAGGTGGGCCAGGAGCCGGTGGTGCGGCGCACCGCGACCGCCCCGCCCCGGTCGACGGCCGCCCCGAGTAGCAACCCGACCGGCTTGTACGCCAGCTTGCCCACGATGCCGCTCACCGCCGCCCCCGCACGCCCATCGCGACCACTGCCACGGCGACGGTGACCGCGGCGCTCAGCACCGCGGCGGGGATCGGCCGGCGCAGCCGCCGCCACACCTGCGAGTCGCGGACCGCGACCACGACCGCCCCGCTCGTCATGTCGCTGCTGTCCCTGCTCGCCGACCTGCCCGCGGGCAGCCCGGATCGGTCCCGCATCAGGGGCCGGATCGTCGAGCTGTACCTGCCCCTCGCGCGCTACCTCACCCAGCGGTTCCGCAACCACGGCGAACCCTTCGACGACCTCGTCCAGGTCGCCGGCGTCGGACTGGTCAAGTCCGTCGACGGGTTCGACCCCTCCCGCGGGGTCGGGTTCACCGCCTACGCCATCCCCACGATCACCGGCGAGCTCAAACGGCACTTCCGGGACCGCTGCTGGGACATGCGGGTCCCGCGCCGCACCCAGGAGATCCGGCTGCGGATCGGCCGCGTCAGCGAGGAACTCACCCAGTCCCTCGGCCGGTCCCCGACGGTCGCTGACCTCGCCGACCGGCTCGGCTGCAGCGAGGAAGACGTCATCGAAGGCCTCGACGCCGCCCACGCGTACCGCACCCTGTCCCTGGACGCCCCAGCCGGCGGCGACTGCGACGGCGAGTACACCGACCTCGGCGCCTACATCGGCGGCGCCGACCCCGGCATCGAGCAGGTCGAGGCCCGCGAGGCGCTGAAGCCGCTGCTGGCCGCCCTTCCGGAGCGGGAGCGGGTCATCGTCACCATGCGGTTCTTCGGTAGCTGCAGCCAATCGCAGATCGCCGCCGAGCTCGGGATCTCCCAGATGCACGTCTCCCGGCTACTGCGCAGCACCCTCGACACGCTGCGGACTCACCTTCTGGCCGGCTGAACCCGGACGTTGACCGGCAGCGTGCCCTGGCGTGGCGCTGGTTGATCGACCGGGTGCGCGTACAGTTGCGCCGGCTCGAAACTGCCGCGCCGCGCGGGCGGCGATCACAGCAGGGCTCTCTCCATCGTTCAACGCGCAGACGGCGCGCACGCGGCATGCTCGATGAAGGGACCACCCGTGACCCCGGCTCAGACACCCACCGGTCAGGCGCTCACCGCGCAGATCCTGCTCGTCGAGGACGACCCCGGTGACGAGCTCATGGCCCGCGAGGCGTTCGGCGACGACGCCCAGGACAGCCAGCTGCACGTCGCCCGCGACGGCGAACAAGCCCTCGACTTCCTGTACCGGCGCGGCGACTACACCGACGCGCCCCGCCCGGACTTCATCCTGCTCGACCTCAACCTGCCCCGCGTCGACGGCCGCGAGGTCCTGCGCACCATCAAGGCCGACGCGACCGTGGCCAGCATTCCCGTCGTCGTGCTCACCACGTCCAGCGCGATCGAGGACGTCGTCGCCTGCTACGACACCCACGGCAACGCCTACGTCACCAAACCCGCCGATTATCAGGAGTTCGTCGCCATCGTGCGCCAGATCAACCAGTTCTGGCTCGGCACCGTCCGCCTTCCCGGTACCACCGCGCCCTGAGCGCGCTCAGGACCCGGAATTGGCTTCGCCGTTCGGGGCGGAAGCGATGTCGAGGACGGTGTCCAGCGCGGTCAGCGCGAACATGCGATTGAGGACATGACCCGGACTGCAGATCGTGAAGCGGCGGCCGTCGCGCTGCGCGGCCTTGTGCGCGCGGACCAGAACGGCGAGCCCGGACGAGTCACAGAACCCGACCCCGCCCAGATCCACCCGCACCACGTTGGCACCGGCATCGAATGCCTCCCGCACCGCCGTGATGAACGCCGCCGCGGTGTAGAAGTCGAGGCTACCGACGACCGTCAACACCACGGCGCCTGCCTCGCCAGGCGTGGCGGAGGTAATCGCGAGGCGTGGCCCGCTGTCCGGCGAGGGCGCGGGCTGTTGATCAGGGCCCATGCACGCTCCGTTGATCCGCAGTAGGCGGCCAGCCTAACCCGGCGTGATCCGTCCCGCAGGTCGAACACAACGACAGCCATCACCGCGACGGCACAGCACCGCGATCGAGGAATCCGAAGTGGCGACGCCGACCCGCGCGCGGCGACAGGCCCGGCGAGAGGTCACTCAGCCTGGGGCACGCACGCCGCGAGGTGGGCGAGGACCTGTATGCCAGCCGGGCGTACAGACCCGAACACCCGTGCCGGTCAGGCCACGGCCATCAGCAGTACGCGCTCGCACCTGCCTGACGTGTGAACACCCGCTCGATTGGACAACGACTGACCGGCGACACCGACAACACCTGATGCGAAGGAGCCGACCGTACTCGGCGTACAGGCAACTGGCCGCGAACCGCATCTGGGGCAGCACCAGCACTCCGGCGGGCAGCAGATCGCGTTGCAGCGCGTTGATGAGCTCACAGGCCTGCTCGTGGCGGCGTTCCGCCTCGGCCGCCTGCTGCTGGGCGGCCTGCCGTTCGCGTACCCCGCCCGGTGGCGGCGGTCAGAACGACCGTAACCCGGTAACCTTCCCCCGATGACGACGTCACGTACGGCTGCGAGCTGTTCGGTCACCTCGTCGGTACGCGCTCAACGACCCGTTGCTGTTCTTCGCCATCTTCGACACGGCAGGGCACGAGCTACGCGCCGGCCTCGGCACCACGGTGGTGATGTCGGCAATCCGGGCCGCCCGGCGGGCCGGTGCCGGATTGGACGCCATGGCTCGGGCCGCCGACCAGGCGCTCGAAGAGCACCTGGCCGGACTGCGGTCACCACAGCGGTCCTCGCCGAGCTCGACCTCGCCAGTGGGTGTCAGCGCTATATCAACGCCGGCCATCCGCAGCCGTTACTGATCCGGCACGGCAAAGTGGTCCGCAGCCTTGTGAGTGGCCGTCGGATGCCCCTGGGGCTCGACGACTCGCAGGTCGAGATCGCCGAGGAGATGCTCGAGCGGGGTGACCGGCCGCTGCTCTTCACCGACGGCATCACCGAAGCCAGGGACCGCACCGGCGAGCTGTTCGGCACCGAACGGCTCATCGACCTGGTACAACGCACCGCCGGCCAGGTGCCGGCGCCTGAAGCGCTGCGCCGGCTCTGTCATGCCGCTCTGTCACAGGCTGAATCGTTCATCCCTCGCCCGTGCGCTCACGCCAGTCGCGCATCGCGTCGCGGATCTTGTCGAACACCGCGGTCGGCGGGCCGACCATCAGATTGACGACCGCGGACTCCCCGGCCGCCGGATGCGGGCGTGTCGGCACGACCGCCTCGGCCGCCTCGAACGCGGTCGCCATCCGGCGCAGCCGGTCAATGTCGGCGCGCTGACGCAGCTGCGAGAACTCTTGTTGCTCCTCCTCCATGGCATGGGTCACCACCGACTCGGCCAGAACGCGCAGGTGCTGGTCGAACTCGGGATGATCGATACCTAGGTCGTAGAGGTCAGCGAGCGCCCGCTTGGCCTCGGACTCCTCCTGAAGCCGTTCGCCGACCACCTTCTTGCCGTTGGGAATCAGGTCACGCGCCGCCGGATGTACGACCACTTCCTCGGCGTTCTCGTGCACAGCCAGCATCCTGACCAGATCGTGGAACAGCTCCTCCTTCTGCTTCCCCTGAGCGGAGCTGACGCGCGTGAACATCTGCTTGATCTCGGTGTGCCTGGCGAGCAGGATCTCCACGATGTCGCGCGCCTTCGACGGTTCGCTGATCGCCTGGGTGACATCGTTCGGTGAGGCGAACCGCTCGCGGGAAAGGTCCCGGAGGGTCCGCATGACATTTTCGTTGGCACCGTGGTCGCGAGCCTGCTCGACGAGGTGCTGTTTGTCCGTCGGGTAGTCCACGTCGCCGAGATAGCGCTGGACCTCGATCGCGCTAGCAGTCATGGTCTTCCGTTACCCACCGCGGCGTGGTCCAAGCCCGGGCCACGCCGCGGAGTCGGCTCTCACCGGGATCGGATGAATCCGCGTCTGCGCAGCTCAACAGGAGAGTGCCCGGACCGCAATCATCCCGTCCGTACGCACAGGGAGTGGCGATGTCGACCGACGCGATCGTGATGCTCAACGACGACCACAGGCACGTCAAGCGGCTGTTCAAGGAGTTCCGGGCCGCGCAAGACGGTGCTGCGGAGCGCAGGTCGAAGATCGCCCAGGAGATCCTCGAGGTACTGACCGAAGGACGTGCTGGAGTCGTACGAGCAACATCACGTCGCCGATGTGCTGTGCTTGGAGCTGTTCACCATGAACCCCGACGACGAGCACTTCGACGCGAAGGTCACCATGCTCATCGAGAACGTCACCCACCACGTCCAGGAGGAAGAGGACGAGTGGCTCCCGACGGTCCGTGAGGGCGCCGATGACACCCACTGAGCCCGCCGCCCTCAAGAAGGCGCTCGACGCCGTCTGCGTCTGAGCGTCGCGTCGTCTGCCACCAGGACCAGCCGACGAGTCCGGTCGGTCCTTGCTGTGCAGGAACCGTCGGTCGGTGGACTCATCGGTGTCTTTGCGACCGTTTCTCCGGCAAGCGCGTCGCCGGATCACTGGTCGCCGACATCGAAGTCCCGCACCGCCGATGGAAAGCCTTTCATTGCACCCGACAAGAGTGCGCTCGGAAGTGGCGGGAGCGTGTCGCCGGCACTGGCGCCCGGCTGCTACGGTCAGACCGATCGGCCGCATTCCTCCAGCCACGTCAACGGTTCGATCAATGTTGTCGCCCGCACCGTGTGCTCCGGGCTCGGGGCGCACGTCGACGTGACGCTCTACCGCAGCCGGTGGTATGGGTGGGAGCAGCGCGGCTACGGCTCGACGAACGGCTACCAACGCAGTCGCACCCGACCGCGGTCGATGTCCGCCTCTTCCAAGGCGCGCTCGACGACAACGGAGTGCCGACATCCGAACCGCACGCAATTGCGTGCCCGGACGAACTGTCGTCGCCTGCCGTCCCGGAAACGGAGTGCCGTCTGAAAAACGATCAGGACGGGGCGCTGGTTCGCCTCACGAATAGTTCGGCACTCCCGGTGATCGTGCTTTGTGCTGAGTGGTACGTTCCGGTTTCCAGCCGTCCAGCCAGTGCCCGCGACAATGCGGTGGTGAGCGCCAGCTGGGGATTCCGCACCACGGAGGAGTAATAACGAGGGGGTGACCTGGCGTGCAGTGGTCCGAGGACGTCGCAGCGGCGCGGTGGATCGTCGAGAGACTGCATCCGTTCGCCCAGGATGTCGGCAGCCTGGTTCCCGAGGCGTTCGCGGCATACGCGCGGATCCGCCATCCGGACGCCGGTACACTCGACCGGCCGCAACTGGACGCGCTCCTCGAGGTGCTCCCGCGGCACGCACCCGAACCGGGATCGTGTTGGTTTGCCATCTGGGACGGGTACGCCTGGCTGCATGGGCCTCCCGCGATGACCGCGCTGACCAGCGACGGCAGTGCTGATCCACCGGCGTGGCTCACCCCTCCACCGGCGAGGATCCAGATGCCATCTCGTTCCTTCGCGCTGTACCGCGGCGGGCTCGACGCCGCGCGGGCACTGTGGGATCTGTCGTGGGAGCAGAGTCCCAACCTGTGGTGGCCCGACGACCACTCCTGGTGCGTCGCCACCGAGATCGACCTCACGTCGACCTATCTGGGTGGCCCGGCCGCACTCGTGCGCGAACTGCTGGACGACCGCCGGATCAACGCGCAGCCGGCCCGCCCGGGCGACCCGATCGGTGCCGGCGCGTAGCCAGGTCAGGCATAGCACGGACCGTCGGGCGCCGCGACGATGTCGTGTACTGCTGTGCACATTCCTGTTGGTCGGCGTCACTGCCCTGGTGCCCGCGCACTACGGATGCCTCACCCCTCGCCAGGAAGAGGACTCCTACCACCGGCACACCGCCGTGCCGATAGGTCACGCCTGTCGAGGCCCCCATCGTGTCGGGGTTCAGAACCACGCAACGACCCAGCCACCACGGCGTGGCCCTCGGCGCAACCCGCCGCACCCCAATCCGAGCCGCCAGCGCCGGCGTCGTCACCGTCGCCCGCTGTAACCTCACTCCCGCCAGCCACGGCTGCGACCGTGACGGGTCCCCACCCACACCCGGCTGCGGCTGGATGCCCGCCAGGTCGCTACGCCGGTTCGACGGGCAGCCAGAGCTCACGGGCTGCGGTGCTGAAGCCGTTCGTAGGCTCGAGCACCGCGACGATCTCCGGACCTGGCCGCAGTCGCCACGGGTTGGAGGGGAACCACTCGGCTGCGGCCGTGGCCCAGGTCTTCTGCAGGGTCTGCGGATACGGTCCCGCGTCCCGGATGACAACCCATCTGCCGGCCGGGACCTCGATGATGTCGAGGCCGCCGGGGACCGGCGTATCCGGGGACACGGCGACCCCGTGAAGGTAGGTCAGCTCACTGCCCTCGGTGTAGTCGGGGTCGAGATCGTCGCTGACCGCGAGCAGGCCGCTCGGCTCAGCGTTGCCGAGGGCCTTCAAGCGCAGGTGCTCCTCTGTCGGCAGTGCGGTGATGTGCTGCTGGATATGCGGGTTGACGCCTTGGTGGATCAGCGGCACACGGGCGGCGTGCCCCACGAGCCGGAACGCGGGATGGTCGACGATGCGGGTGTCCATGTGTTCGTTCCCTTCGACGGTCAGGCGGAACTTGAATTGTGGTTGTGCGAAGGGGTCTCCGTCGCGGCGCACATCACCAGGGCCAGCGCCGATGACCGCCCGGAATGCCCGCCCGAACGCCTCGGTCGACGTCGGCGAGTCGGTTGAGCGCCGAGATCATCAAGCCTCCTTCTGGCATCAACCTTGGTCGAAGGCACACCGGTCACGCCCGATCGCTGTGGTCCGATCCGATCGTGCGCCTTCGCTGTTGCGGCACATCCGATAAAAGCGGTGCGGAAAGTGTCGGGTGATCGGGACCGATGTCGCCGCACGATGGGGGCGTGGATGACACAACCTTGGTATCCCGCTTTCTTCGCGACGGCTTCGTGAAGGTGAAGGGCGCCGTCGCGCCGCGTGTGGCTGCGGACTGCGCGCGGCTGCTATGGCGCGAGACGGGCTGCGAACCGGACGATCCGGCAACGTGGACGCAGCCCGTGCACTGGGTATCCGGCATGGCGCAGGGGCCGTTCGCCGCCGCACCCAACTCCCCGTTCCTCCATCACGCGTACGACCTGCTCGTCGGCGCGGGACGCTGGGAGCCGCGCTATTCACTGGGCACGTTCCCGCTGCGCTTCCCGCACGAAATGGAGCCGGACGACGCGGGCTGGCACATCGAGGGGAGCTATCTGCCGGAGGGCGAGAGCTGGTACTTCACAAATGTGCGCTCACGGGGCCGGGCGCTGCTGATGCTGTTCCTGTTCAGCGAGGTCGGCGAGGAGGACGCCCCGACCCGGATCAGGGTCGGGTCACACCTCGACGTACCGAAGGTGCTGGAGAAGTACGGGGAGGACGGAGCGAGCGGGCTGGCCATTGCGCCCGATCTGGTGGCGGCGTCCGACCACCGGCCACTCGTCCTCGCCACCGGGTCCCCAGGCGACGTCTTCCTGTGCCATCCATTCCTGGTACACGCGGCGCAACCGCACCATGGGGTGCGGCCGCGCTTCATGGCCCAGCCAGCGCTGATGCCGGCTGCACCGTACGAACTGGAGCGGACCGACGGCGCGTACTCACCCGTAGAGATCGCGATCCGTCGCGGCCTCGGACACGACACCCCCGGTCTGGACGGGGACGGCACCAACTGCAGAGCCGGGTAGACATGGCAGGCGCAGCAGGCACCAGGCAGGGCATGGGTGGGCGACGAGCGACGGAGGCGGGGTTGGCGATGGGTCTGCGGGTGAGTGGCCGCAATGCGCGGTTCCAGCAATGGCAGGCTCTCCTCGGCAATCGGACCAAGCGGCAGCGTCGCGGCGAGTTCCTCGTGCAGGGCGTACGCCCGATCACCATGGCCATCGAACACGGCTGGCAGATCCGAGAGCTGCTCTACGACACCAGCGCTCAGCTGTCCCGCTGGGCACGCAAGGCCCTGGACACGGTCCGGGCCGAGAAGATCGCCGTCTCCCCTGAACTGATGCAGGAACTAGGCGAAAAGGTAGACACAGTTCCAGAGCTGCTGGCTGTGGCCGCGATGCCGGAGGACGACCTGCGCCGTATCCCGGTCGGGCCGACCATGCTCACCGTCGTGTTCGATCGGCCCACCAGCCCCGGCAATATCGGGACCCTCGTTCGGTCCGCGGACGCCTTCGGCGCCTCCGGTGTCATCATCACCGGGCACGCCGCCGACGTATACGACCCGAAGGCCGTCCGGGCGAGCACCGGCTCGCTGTTCGCCTTGCCCGTGGTCCAGATGCCCTCACACCAGGCCGTTCTGTCCTGGGTGACTGACGTCCGCGCCGACGGCATCGGCATGAGCATCGTGGGAACCGATGAGCGCGGCGCCCTGGCCGCCGCCGAGTACGACTTCACGCAAGCCACGCTGACGTTGGTCGGTAACGAGACCACCGGCCTCAGCTCCGGCTGGCGTGCGGCCTGCGACCAGTTCGTCCGGATTCCGATGTTCGGGTCCGCCAGCTCCCTGAACGCGGCGACCGCCGCGACGGTCGTGCTGTACGAATCGGCACGCCAGCGAACCGCTGCTGCCCGGCGGTAGCGCACTGATCGCCGGCGGCCTCCGGCGGCTATCCTGCTGCTCGACGACGTCGACATCGGCAACCGCCGGCTTTGTGGTCGGCACCGTCAGCCGTCACCTCGCTGGCCCCGGTCGCGCTCGGCGGCGGCGCATACGCCATCCAGACCGTCAACGGCCACTACCTCACCGCCGTGACTCCGGCGGCCGCGTCACCGACACGATCCACTCCGACGCCACCCGCATCGGCGATTGGGAACGGTTCCGCTTCACCTGCGGCATCTGAGGTTCCCTACCGTCCGGCGTACCCGCGGCACCGGGTGTGCCAGCCGGGCCCGTCGCGCGCTGAGTCGTCAGGACGGCGAACCCGGCCCGCCGCGGCGGTGAGTCTCCCAGTTGATCTGGGCGGTGCGCCGCTGCATCGCCTCGAGGTCGAACCGCGGGTCGCCCTCGAGGTCGAAGACGACCTTCAGCGTGGCGGGGTCGTACTTCACCCGCACCACCTCCGCCTCGACCGGCTTGCGTTCGGCGATGTAGAACGCTTGCCGGACGTGCGCCTGGAACGGTGCGCGGTCGTGCGGCCGGACCTCCAGCGCGAAGTCGTAGCGGGGCTTCTCGTTCGAGCTGAACCTGGAGTGTTCCTTGGCGGACAGCACCAGCGCCTGCGCGGCGAGCCCGTTCTTGCGGACCTTGCGGTTGTCGAACATGCCTGCACTGTATTGATCACCGTTTCCCGGCGGTCGATTCCGGCGTGTCGGTGTTGCGACTCGCGAAACCGTGAAGGCTCGCTGTGAGCGATCACGGGACCGGTTGATTCCGCCGGGGGGATCGGCCCTGAAGCGGCCCTGACGTGCGGACCCGCCGAGGCGCTCGATGTCGGACCCATCCGTCGGTGCGGACCTCCATGTCCTGTGGGCCTCGGAAGTGGGACGTGGCCATGTCCTCGGCGGACATCTGCGGGTGAACGGCGAAGACGGGGCCGTTGAAGCGGGTGCGCCTGGCGCCGTACGACTTCAGGCCCACCACCGGCTACTCCAACATGGTGTGGAGCGTTCCGACGACCGCGAAGAAGGCCAGGATCGCGACCGGCAGGCCCGGTGATGCGCCGCATCCGAGGTGAATTTTGGGGTGATTCGCTGCGCCCGGGCCGCCAGGAGTCCGGCGTTCGATGCCTGCCGCCCTAGCATCGATTGGTTGCCTCTGCTCGACCGGCTCCGCCTGCCCAGCCATGCCGGAACCGATGTGTTCGACAAGAGGGTCGATTGATGCACGGACGCCTAGCGTCATGGCTGGTGCGGGTCAGCCAGCCGTCAGCCGCCGTAGGGATCGTAGTCGGCGCGGGGTTCACCGTCGTGGAGACCCTGCTGGTCGTCCCGTTGCGGCAGGTTGCTCCGATGGAGGCCCTGGCTCTCGTCTACCTGCCTGGTGTCCTCGTCGTCTCCACGGTGTGGGGCCTGTGGGCGGGTGTGGCGACGTCGATCGTCAGCGCGCTCGCGTTCGACTACTTCCACACCCCGCCGATCGGGCGTTTCCAGACCGGGGACTGGCGGGACTGGCTCGGGCTTTCGGTGTACCTCATGGTCGCCACGGTCTCCGGTTCGCTGGCGCAGCTGGCCCGCGCGCGGGCGCTCGAGTCCATCGAACGGAAACGGGACGCCGACGCGGTCGCCGAGATGACCCGGCTCATCCTCGGCGCCGACGATGTGCGCGCTGTACTTCCGGAAGCCTCCGATCGGATCGCGTACGCCATGCGGCTGCCGTATGCGGCGATCGAGCCTGACCCGGTACCGCGGCGCGAGGGCCAGATCCAGCTGCCGTTGGACCCGGGCGCGCTCGTCGTCCCCGGAGACGTCCCGGACCGTGTCCTGCGGCGTCTGCGGGACGGGGTGGTGCCCGGGCTGGCGACCGTGCTGCGGGCCGGTCGATCCTTGCAGGCGAGCCGGGCCGGGCAGCAGGCGCTCCTCACCCAGCAGGCGGCGTTACGCCGGGTGGCAGTGCTGGTGGCCAACGGCGTCGCCTTCGCCGAGATCGTCGCAGCGGTCGCCACCGAGGCGGCCGACCTGTTCGACGCGGACGCCACGCGGGTCTGGCGCTGGGACGGTCCCAGGACGGTGACCGGCGTCGCCGAGTACAACAGAGCGCCAGGATCCCAGTCGATGCTGGGCAAACAGGTTGACTTCGCCGGTGGCGTCGCGGAGCTGGTGCTGCACGGCTCCCGTCCGACCCGCATCGACTCGTATGAGGGCCGCAGCGGCCCGCTGGCCGAGCTCGCCCACGCGGAGGGCATGCACGCCTCGGTCGGCGCGCCGATCGTCGTCGAGGGCCGGGTCTGGGGCGTCGTCATCGCCCTATGGCGGCGGGCCGGCCCGCCGCCGCTCGGCATCGAGCATGAGCTTGCGAAGTTCACCGAGCTCGTCGCGACCGCGATCGCCAACACCGAGAGCCGGGCGGAGCTCACCGCGTCGCGGGCCCGGCTCGTCCACGCCGCGGACGAGGCACGCCGCGGCATCGAACGCGAACTGCACGACACAGTCCAGCAGCGGCTCATCTCACTCGGGCTGGAGCTGCGCTTCGCCGAGGCCATGATCCCCAAGGAGTTCGGCGAGGTACGGTCCCGGTTGGCGGACACCTCCGCAGGGCTGTCCGCCGCCTTCGACAACCTTCAGCGGATCGTCCGCGGTATCCATCCGGCGCTGCTCTCCCAGGGCGGACTGGTCCCCGCGGTCAAGGCGCTCGCCCGCCGCAGCGCGGTCCCGGTGGCGGTGCACGGCGGGCTGAACCATCGCCTGCCCGGCAACGTCGAGGTCGCCGCCTACCACGTGATCTCGGAGGCGCTCGCCAACTCGGCCAACCACGCCGACGTCTCGGAGGTCTCCGTGAAGATCGACGTCATCGCCGACGAGCCGGCGATGGACGAATCAGCGCCCGGCGAGATCCTCACCGTGACCGTCCACGACGACGGCACCGCCCGCGCGGACCCGAACCAGGACTCCGGCCTGGCCGGCCTACGCGACCGCGTCGAGGCGCTCGGCGGCACATTGACACTGACCAGCCCGACCGGCTCCGGCACGTCCGTCAACGTGAAGCTACCCATGGGCGGCCAAGGCCGGCAGGGTGTGGAGGCCGACCAGTCAAGTGGTGGAATGTGACGGAGCAGGGCGCAGCGACATGGCCGCCGAAGCTGCTGGTGGCCTTGAACCCGGCCGCGGCGACGCCCGCCCTGCACGGCGGTGACGGTACGCAGGACCACGGACTGCTGACCGGCCTCCTGGGCGCTACCGGTTCGTAGCGTTCAGCGCCACAATGACCGTAAACTGCGACATCGGCCAGCCCGCAACGGCTCAGGGACGCGAGGTCATGGCAGACACTGGCGCATACGGCGAAGCCGATCTTCTCATCGCCGATGACGAGATGCGGGTGTGGATCTGTCCGGTCATCGCCCTGGGAGAGACGCTGCTCGTGTCCCTGATGGGTCGAAGGTGCCGACCCGCTCAGCTTGACAACCCCGGCAGCCAGGCCGACCGTCGCATTGGCCGCCCGGCTGCCGGGGGAACGCTGGACGGAATGTCGAAGCACCGCCAACGGCGGCGGCACCGCCGACACAGCAATGATTCGGTACGCGACGTTTCAACGCCCGTCACGCGAATCCATCACCCAAGTCCGGGTGGACGTGCGATTCAAAGGAGCCAGCGTCACTCGCACAATGACGCTCCACAGCTCAGACCCGCATCCTCGATAGCTGCAGCATGCCGTGTCCGCTGGCAACGGACCTGCACGTTGGCCGATCCGGCCAGGCGGCCATACCAGTTCCCGGCATCCCGCCACCAGGCCCGTAGCGACGTCAATCGCCTCGGTACGGCGCTAAAAAGCAGCATTTGCGGCAGTACGCTTGATCCGAGCAGGACTGTCTTAGCTCGACCATGCGATGTCATCGCCTCCCAGCTGGCGCACTACCCGTCTCCGGCGGCGGTGTGCTGGATGGAGATCTGCGGTGAAGGTACACGGGTGGGGTTTCGGGCATCGGCCGTCCTGGTCGGGACTCCTCGGCGCCGGGCTCACCCGCCAGGTGGTCGTGCTGTGCACGGTGTTCGCGGTGGCGTTGAGCGCGATCCTGGCCGTGATGCTGACCGCGGTGGCGAAGCTGGATCAGGAGGTTCGATCGGCACGCAGCTCGCAGGCCGCGCTCATCAGCGCTGGGCAGCTGCAGTCCTCCGTGCTCGCGGTGGCGAGCGCTGAACGCGGCTACATCATCACCCACGATCCACGGTTCATGCAGTCGTGGGAACAGGCTCGTACGGCGATCCCGCAACAGACCACCCAACTCGCCGGCTCCGTCCTGGGAGATCCGCGGCAGCAGGCCCGCGTCCAGCTCCTCAACCAGGAGATCACCGCGTACATGAGTGATGAGTCCGCACCGGTGGTGGTCGGGGTCCACCCCGGCGGCCCAGCGTCTGACCCGGTCCATCTGGTCGACAGCCAGCAGCGTCTCGATGAGATCCATGCCGGATTCGCGCAGTTCCACGCCATCGAGTTGCGGGCCGCGGCCCGACAGGCGGCCGGCGCCGACGTTGCCACCGTGTGGGCACGGGCCGTGGCCGGCGCCGGCCTGGCCGGCTCCGTGCTTGTCATGCTGATGTTCGCAACGCTCGTGAACCGCGGGATCGTTCGACCGGTGCGCGCGGCGGCCGGGATGGCCGATCAATTGGCCGGCGGCGCCCTGTCCACCCGGATGCCTGAAGACGGTCCGCACGAGATCGGCAGCCTGCAACGTTCGTTCAACACCATGGCCACGTCGTTGGAAAGCCACCGTGACGACCTCAACCGGTTTGTGGCCGAGCAGCGCGCCCTGCGGCGGATCGCGACCCTGGTGGCCCGCGCATCGCCGCCGCAGACCGTGTTCAGCGCGGTCACCGACGAGGTCAGAGAACTCCTGGGAGCCGACCTGACGATGCTGTTGCGGTACGAGCTGGACGGTGCGGCGACCGTCGTCGCGGCGTGCAGCCCGCATGACATACCCGTGGCGGTCGGCACCCGCACGATCCTGCCACCGCACGGAGCAGCCGTGCATGTCTACGCCGAACAGCGGCCATGCTGGACCCGCGTCGGCGAGGGAACCTGCGTCGCCGACCCGTTCCTGTCCCAGTACGGGATCAAGGTTTCCGTGGGCGCGCCCATCGTGGTCCAGGGCAACCTGTGGGGGGTGCTGATCGTCATGGCCTCAAGCGACGAACAGCTGAGTCCGGACGACGCCCCGCGGACCGCCGCGTTCACCGATCTCGCCGGCCTGGCCGTCGCGAACCTCCAGGCCCGCGCCGACCTGGCTGCCGCGAGCGTCCGCATCGTCGAAGCCAGCGACCAGGCCCGCCGCAAGGTCGAACGCGACCTGCATGACGGCACCCAACAACGGCTCCTCGCGCTTCTCCTGGGCTTGCGCCAGCTCCAGGCCCGGACAACCGCCGAGCCACCGGGGCTGGCCGACGAGCTCGCGACGATCAACGCCGACCTGGCCGGCACCCTCGACGAGCTCCGGGAACTCTCCCACGGCATCCACCCGGCGATCCTGACCGAACGTGGCCTCGAGTCCGCACTCAAGACCCTGACGCGCCGCTCACCAGTGCCTGCCGAACTGCACATCCACCTACCGTCCCGACTCCCGCCCAACATCGAGACCGGTGCGTATTACATCATCGCCGAAGCGTTCACCAACACCGCCAAACACGCGAACGCCTCATACGTGTGCGTCACCGTCACGGCCGACGCACACACCCTGCGGCTGCGCATCGAAGACGACGGCGTCGGCGGAGCAGACCCGAGCGCCGGCTCCGGCATCCGCGGCCTCGACGACCGGGTGACCGCCCTCGGTGGCAGCAGCCGGCTCACCAGTCCACCCGGCCAGGGCACGACGCTGCGGTTCACCATCCCGCTCGAACTGACAACCGTCGACAACCCCACCCAGACTCGCCGACCGCCTCCCAGGACCGCACCCGGCGCGAACGACGAGTGACCGGACATCGATCTGGGTCTCTGCTGAAACCACGCCCGAGCCGCAGCTGAGCCAGCACGCCTACCACCAGCTCAACCAGGTCTGCCTGCACCTGGAGCACTCGGTCAACCACATCAACCGGCTCCTGTCCGCCGACCTCGCCGCCGTCCGCCGCCACGACCAGCGCCACCGCGCCCAGCTGCACGAGCTCACCACCCGCATCGAGGCGACCCGGCAGCGCGCCGACCGGCTGCAGTCGTGCGCCCGCGAGGCCGAGGCGCTGCCCGCCACGCTGCCCAGGCAGCGCACCCGCTGCGCAGGTCCGCACCCTGCCTATGCTGGCACCATGTTCTCCAACGCGGACCTGCCGCTGTACTACGAATGGCACGGCGAGCCCCGCGCGGACCGCCGGCCGCTGCTGCTCATCCACGGCGGCGGGTCCACGATCGAGTCGAACTGGGGCCGGCTCATCCCGCTGCTGCGCGACTCCCGCCGCCTGCTCGCCGTCGAGCTGCAGGGGCACGGCCGGACCGGGGCGGGCGAGGGGCCTGCGTCGTTCGAGGGTTCCGCCGACGGCGTCGCCGCGCTGCTGGCGGAGCTGGGCGTGGGGCCGGTCGACGTGCTCGGCTTCAGCAACGGCGGCCAGGTCGCGATGCAGCTCGCCGCGCGCCACCCGGCGGCGGCCGGCCGCCTCGTCGTGGCGTCGGCGCCGTTCCGCCGCGACGGCATGATCGACGGCTTCTGGGAGGGCATGGCCGGTGCGACGTTCGAGCACCTGCCGCAGGTGTACCGCGACGCCGACCTCGCGGTCAGCGGCGACCCGGCCCACGCCGAGCGGATGTTCGAACTGGACCACGAGCTGATGCTCACCGGATTCACCGACTGGCCCGACGCCCTGCCCGCCGCGATCGCCGCGCCGACCCTGGTCGTCGTCGCCGACCGGGACGTGGTGCGGGTCGAGCACGCCGCGCGCCTGGCCGCCCTGATCCCCGGCGCCCGCCTGCTGGTCGTCCCCGGCAACCACGGCGACTACCTGGGCGAGCTGGCCGCGGCGAGCGACCCGGGTCCGCTGTGCCGCACGCTGCCCTTCATCGAGGACTTCCTGGCCTGACGCGCCGCTGGCACCTACTCCCCCGCGACGGCGGTGTCGAAGCGGTCTGCCAGCTCGAGAAACGCGTCCCCCCAGCCGCTGGAGATCGCGACCTCCTGGATGGGACCGGTCGGCGCGAAGAGGATCGACAGCCCCACGGGTGTACCGCCGGCCAGGACCGCGGCCATCGCATTGTCGAGCTCCTCGACGGCGGCCGCCGAGTCCACAAAGGACGACCAGGTGAAGTCGTTGCCGGGCCGGGCCAGCAGCGCCCGCGCCGCCTCGAGCACCCGCACCAGCTCGACACGGCTCACGACGCCTGCCCGGCGCGGCAGGCGTCGAGGATGTCCGGGCGCAGCAGGTGGCCGAAGCCGGCCCGGTCCAGCCGCTGCACCAGGCCCGGCCGGTCGGTGCCCAGCGCGGCGGCGGTCGCGTCCAGGTCCCATCCGGTGGCGGCGAGCCGGGACAGCAGGTGGCCGCGGCGGGTCTGTGCCGCGGACAGCCGGAACGTCTTGAGGTATGCGACGGTGCCGTGTTCGTCGGTGATGACCTCGCCGATGTGGTTGTCCAGTGCCGGGTCGAACGGTGGCAGGAACCGCGACAGCGTGAAGCGGCCCATGCGGTACACCGGCCGCGTCGTCCCGGCCGTCACCGTGAACATGGTGTCGTCGTGGAACGCCGACCACTGCGCCGCGACCCGGGACAGCTCGGCCTGCAGATCGTCCACAGTGGACACCGCGGTAGCGTCGAGCGGCTGGTGGAAGTCCGGCACGGCCGGGAAGAGGTGCGCGTACTGGTACAGCAGCTCACCGTAGAAGTCACGCAGAAGCGTCGGGTGCAGGGCGCGGTAGTCGGCCGGGTGCGGCACGGCGAAGACCGCGGCGATCGCGTCAGCGAGGTACAGCACCACGCCGCACTGCGTGGGGTGGATCTCGAAGACGCGCAGGGCGTCATCGAGGCCGGTGATCGAGGCGCCGCAGTAGGCCTCCTCGACCCGCGGCGACAGGCCGTGCGTGACGGCCCGGTGGGTCCACTCCTGCCAGGCGATCGGCGGCCCGCCGAACTGCAGGTCCAGGAAGCCTTCCAGCGCCAGGTGCAGCGGCAGAAAGCGCAGGCGGCGGCGGTCCTCGCGGCGGGCGAGCCGGCGCCGGAACCGCAGCCCGATCGCCCGCGGCAGGCCCGGCTCCCGCGGGTCGATCAGCTGAGTGCCGTACGCGGCGGCGGGTGAGCCGTCGGACGTCCAGGTCGCGACGAACGCGTGCGGCACGTACGCGACGTAGGCCTCCCGCGGCGACAGCTCCACCACGGACAGTTCGTCCTCGTCGTGCAGCCGGGCGTGCAGCCGCAGGTCGGTGACCGGCTCGTCGCGCAGCAGCGGTACGAGCCGCACCGCGCCCCACGTCTGGGCGGGGCCGGCCCGCAGACCGGCGATCATCGCAGGAATCCTTCCACCAGATCGTCCAGGTACGCGCGCAGCTGCGCGAAGGTCGCCGTCCCGGTGGAGAACCGGGCCAGCTCGACCAGGGCCGCGGCGTCCTCCGCGTCGCGGACCCCGACCGTCGCGACCGTCGGCGCGAGGCGGCGCACGTCGAACGCCTCGCCGTCGTACACCGGGTTGAGGTGCACGATCGACGTGTGCCCGGCCGGGTCGAGGCGCTCCCGCCACACCCGCAGCACCTCCGCGGCCTGCCCGGGCGGCGCGTTGTCCCAGCCGTCGGAGACCACGACGAGCCGGTCGGGGCGCAGCCGCAGCCCGTCGAGGAGCCGCTGGCCCAGCGGTGTCGCCCCGATCGGGTGCACCAGCAGCGGGTCGCCGGTGTGCGCGAGCCAGACCGTGTGGTGCCGCGTGGCGAGCGCCTCCAGCAGGTAGTGCATGGCCAGGGCGACCGCGAGGGGCCGGCGCCGCTTCACGCCGGAGCCGGCGGCGGAGTAGCTGTCGTCCAGCACACCGACGACGGTGCCCCAGGTGCCGGCCCGGCGTCCGGCCGCGCGCCGGGCGGCCGAGCGCAGCGCCGCGGTCAGCTCGTCGCGACGGCGGGCACGCTCCGGCCGCGGCAGGGACAGCACGTAGACGGCGAGGCGGGTCAGCGGGGTCCAGTGGAGGTCGACCTCGACCCGTACGGGGGTCTTGCGACCGGCCCGGGTGGCGGTGTCCTGCAGCCGTAGCCGCTCCAGCCCGGTCAGCTGCGAGCCGGCGCGCTGCAGCAGCCGGGCCCGGTCGATGCGGTGCATGGCGGCGAAGCCCTCCGCGACCGTGTACGGCAGGTCGAACACGGCACGCTGCTCGTAGTGCGCCCGCCGCCACGTCTCCAGGATCGGGGTGGCGTAGCGCTTGGGCCGCCGCCAGTCGAACAGCATCGTGCCGACCTCGTCGGGCAGCCGCACGTGCGTGTGCCGGACGGCGCCGGCCAGGTGGCGCCGGTACTTGACGGCGTCGAAGGCGATGTCGGGCCGGCCCGCGACCCAGTCCCGCACGATCGCTCGGGTCCGCCGGTTGTTGATGCCTTCCGCCCGCAGGGTGTGCAGGATGCGGTACACGCGCTGCGGCGGCAGCGTCCGCAGCCGCGCGGCGATCAGGGCGCCTTCCAGCTTCCATCGCGGCAGCGGTACCTCCTGCGCCGTGCGCAACAGGTTGAGCACGACGAGCCCGGCGTTGAAGTCGTTGACGTCCAGGGCGAGCGTGGCGGCGTACAGCTCACGGTAGTTGACGAGCACGTACTCGTGCAGGAACGCCAGCGACAGCCGCTGCTGCGCGGCGCCGGCGTGGAACTCCCGTTGCCCGGTGGACGTGACCGCGGCGTTGACGAACATGACGACGTCCTCGCACGCGACCCGCTCGGCCAGGTCCACGGCCCCTCCCCCACGTTGTCGAGGGCCGGTCGGGGAGTTCGCCGCGCGAACTGCGAAGCGGCGCTTCAGAGGCGGGTTCCGGAAGTCGCACAGACAGTCCCGCGACCGGCCCCGATCAGGATAACGTCACGTTCGCCCGGCCCGCGCGCCAGTTTCATCGCCGGCCGGGCCGGCCGCCGCGCTTCGTCGGAGTCAGCCGGCGGGGATCCACGGGTCACGGCACAGGCGGGGCGGCGCGGCGCTGCTGTGGCGCCAGTCGGGGTCGGCGAGTGCGGCGGTGTCGATGGCACCGTCGAGGATCTCGTCCTGGGAGGTGACGTGGTTGTACAGCGACTGTGCGCGGACCGGTGGCCTGGACGGCACGGAAAACCGGTGGTGTGCGGCGGGGCCGGCTGCTATCAAGGTCCCCGTGATCGCCCTTGAGCCGTAGCCTGCGCACCGACCCGTACCCGATCCGCGCCGCCCGGCGCGCCGGCGCTTCCGTGCCCGTGCGGGTGTGCCGGCCGCGACCGGGGTTCGTTCACCCGGCCGGCACCGACGACATCGTTCGGGTCCTGACCTTCTTCGGGCCGGCGGCCGCGTACGGGCTGCGCGGCGTCGAGTTGCGACAGCGCCCGGCAGCATCTGCCGGGCCGGCCGTCGCGGTGCTGCGGGTGCCCGGGGTGGTGCTGCTGTTCGAGCAGCCCGCGCCGCCGTGGGTACTGCCGGGCCGGCTCACCGATGCCGCCGCAGCGCGGCTGGAGCGTGCCGGTGCCCGGGTGGTGGCTGGTTCGGCCGGCACGCTGGTGGACTGGCCGTCGGAGGAGGCGCTGCGTGACTTCGTGCTCTTCGACGGGCTCATGCACGAGATCGGCCACCACCGGATCCAGCACGCGGCGCGCCGGCGGCACACCCGCGCGATGCGTACCGCCGACCATGAGCGCCGCGCGGACGCGTTCGCCGCGCGGGCACGGGCCGCCTGGGCGGCGCGGTGGTGAGCTCACGCGCCCGGCTGGTCGGCGACGGCGTGGAGAACCCCGCCAACGCACTGGCGCTCGCCGAGGCCGCGCGGATGTTCGCGGTGCCGTGCGTGTTCCGCGACAGCCGCGGCCTCGCCGGGCACGTCCCGGACCTGTCCACTGTCGACACTGAGGCGCTGCTCGGCGGCGCGGACCCGGTCGTGGCCGTGGACAACGCGACGGGAGCGGAGTCCGTGTACCGCGCCGGAACAGTCCACGGTAGAGCGTCCATCGTGGTCGGCAACGAGCGCCGTGGCATCCGCCCGGACGTCCTGCGCGCCGCCGCGAAGACGGTGCACATCCCGATGCCGGGCCGGGGCGTGAACACGCTCAACGTCGCCACCGCCGCGGCCGTGGCGCTGTACTACCTTCTCGACGCGGACGGCCGTCGCCGCCCCCGCGCCCCGCGGCCCGAGTCGCACCGTCCGGCGCTGCTGCTGGCCGCTCCGCGGGACCACGTGGAGGCCGGCAGCACGCTGCGTTCCGCGGCGGCGTTCGGATGGCAGAGCGTGACGCTCGACGACCGCGAGAAAGTGTGGTTCGGCACGCCGCGCCCGGTTCGCAACGAGGCCCGCGCCGCCGCGCGCAGCCACCGCAACCCGCTGCGGGTCGTGCCGGCCGGCGACGCCTGGTCCCCGCCACCCGGCGGCCGGGTCGTCGTGTGCGGACCTGACGTCGACGGACCGCCCCCGCACCGCACCGAGCTGACCGGCCCGGGCACCACGCTGGTCATCCCGGACGGTGACGGCTGGGAACCCGTGCCCGGTGCCGAGTTCGCCCGCGTCACCACGCCCGGCAACGTCGGCCGGTACCGACTCCTCACCGGCATAGTGCTCGCCGAGGCGGCCCGGCAGCTCGGCGCCCGCACCGGCGGGGTGCCCCGCCCGCCGCGGCGCGGCCTGTCGTTCGGCAGCGGCGTCGACCTGACCGTGCCGCCGGACGCCGACCTGGTGCAGCCGTGGGAGCTCACCCTGTACTGAGTGCGGCGGCGGCCACGAGGGTACGGAAATGGAAACGCTTCCACCGATCTGCGAGCTGATGAGCACCGCACTGGGCACCGACCTCATGCCCGGCACCGCAGCGGGCTGGACTCCCCTGGCAGACATCACCGAGACCGACGATGCCTACCCCGTCGAGATCGACCTCCCCGGCGTGCACCGCAAGGACCTGACCGTCGAAGCCACCGGCGAGTCCTGGACGGCGTGGCCGCGGATCTTGTCGAAGCGGGTCTCGCCGAGGCCGGGCAGCCCGCCGAGGTGCAGCCGCGCCCAGGCGCCCGGTGCGTAGGCCGCGGGCCGGGCTCCCGCCGGCGGGGCGGCCGGATACCAGAGCCACACCGACAACGTGCGATGGATGTCCGGCTGCGGTGCCAGCGGGTCGGTGCGGGACTCGTCGGTCCAGTCGAACATCGCCCGGCCGACCGGGTAGGCGCCGTCCGGTGCGGGCAACGTCACCGGCCGGGCGTGCCGGACGCCGCGTAGCCGACGTAACCGACGCCGACGCCGGTGATGGCGAGCAACGAAACCAGCACATATCGCAGCAGCCGGCGCGCGAAGGTCGAACGGGTCGCCATGACCGTGATAGTACACGGCGCGTAGTACGTAGCGTGTACTAAGGTTGGAGGTTCAGCGAGCCTTCAGGTCCCGGTCCATAGCGTGCCCGGCATGTGGCAGCTGGCGACACTACGACGGGAACGCCTGGTCGCGGGCGTGCTGGTTGGCTGGGCCGTGATGTGGTTCGTCGTGATGGCGGTCCACGGCGGCGGGTCGTGGCACTTCTTCGTCGACGGCGCGACCGCCCTCGCCGACCTCGACGACACGGCCGCCGGCGGCCTGCACCTCTATGCGGCCGCGCCCGTGCTGCAGATCGGCCCCGTCGCCTTGCTGGCTGCCCTACCGCTGCTCGCCGCCGGGCCGCCCGGAGCACTGTTCGCCGTGCAGGTCCTCGGCGCGGCCGCCGGCCTCGTCATCGTCCGGCAGATCCGGCAGGTCGCCGGCCGGATCCGGCCGAACCTCGACCGGCACGACATCAACCTACGGGTGGCCCTGGCCGCGCTGTACCTGCTGCCGGTCTGGATGTACCTGGCGGTCAGCTCCGCCCACCTCGACGACGTCCTCGCCCTGCTCGGCACGATCGCCGCCGCACAGGCCGCCTGCGCCCGCCGACCGGTCCTGACGGGCCTGCTGCTGGGCCTCGCCGTCGACGCGAAACCATGGGCGCTCGCCTTCGCGGCTCTGCTGCTGATCGCCGGCGACCGGCGCGGTCGGCGGCTCGGGCTGCTGACGCTGGCGGCGACTGTCACGGTGGCCTGGCTGCCGTTCCTGCTCGCCGACCCCGGCACGATGCGCGCCGTGCACTACACGATCCCCAACACGCAACTGTCCGCACTGCGGGTGTTCGGCGTGCACGACCCTCGGACCCCGTCGTGGGCCCGCCCGGCACAGCTGCTGCTGGGCCTCGCGCTCGGCGTCGTGGCGGTCCGCCGCGGCAGGTGGGCCGCAGTGCCGCTGCTGGCCGTGATGGCCCGCGTCGTGCTCGACCCCGGCACCAACCGCTACTACGTGGCGGGCATCGTCGTCGGTGCCGCACTGTGGGACGTCGCCGGCTCCCGCGCGGTGCTGCCGTGGTGGACGATCGGCGCCGGCGTCGGGCTGTTCACCAGCCGTTTCGTGCCGATGCCCGACCGGGCGCACGGATGGCTGACCGTCGCCTATTTCGCCGCCTGCTGCGGCCTCGTCCTCGCGCCCCGCGGCTGGACCGATCGTGCCGCCGCGGCCGGTGTACGGTGGGTGCCCCCGACCCTCCACGCTCACGCCGACCGCCTGCGGGCCGCGTTGACCGACGCCCTACGGCTGGAGGCCCTACCGGGCGTCGATGCGCAGCAGCGGGCCGAGATCGACGGCGGCGCCGGCACACACCCAGGCGAGCGTCAGCAGGGCCCCGCCGGCACCGACCGGCAGCAACTGCGGGCCGCCGGGCAGTGACGCGGTCCCGATCACCAGCCCGGCCGCCGTTGCCGTAGCCGCGAGCGTGCCCAGCCCGGCCATGATCGCCCGGGGCGACGCCGGCCGGCCGAGCACCGGTCCGAGCCGGGCCACCAGCCGGCAGGTCTGCGCCGCGGCCCAGGCGAGTGCCATGTACCAGCCGAGCAGCAACGCGGCCTTCAACCCTGCGGTCAGGGCCGGCGCGACGCGGACCACGCCGACGACGAGAGCGCCCACCAGCGCCGGCGGCAGCAGCCCGCGGACCCCGGCTCGGCACACCACCCCGCTGCCCGCCAGCGGCCACCTCGGCCGGGGCGCGACCAGCACGAGCCCGGCGAGCATGGCAAGGAGGCAACCGCTGGGCAGGTGAGCCCGGCCCGCGGATGCCAGCTGCGCGTCGTCGAGCTCGGCGGCCAGATGCAGCACATACCAGCCGACGGCGGCGACCGCGACGGCCAGCACCGACGCCCGGTGCCGTCGCTGGCTCCCCACTGTCGGCCGGCCACACCGCCGGATGCAGCCACATGCCCACGGCCGAGCAGGTGAGTCCCAGCCAGGCCCGTGGGCCGGCGGCGTGCACCTCCGCCTCGACGTCCTCGCCCCACCGCGCCCGGAACGCCGCCGGATACATGCCGACGAGCGCCCGCACGAGCCGTGTCCGCCCGCCGCCGGACACGGCACTCACGCCGCACCGGTGGCGAGCCGCCGCAGCCCCGCCGCGGCGACCTGGGCCATCGAACGCAGCTCCCGCTCCAAGACGGCGCGGCCCTCCGCGGTGATCCGGACCGGCCGCTTGCGCCCCTCCGCGTCCGACGGCTCCGGCTCGACGAACCGCTTCGCCTCCAGCCGGGCCAGGGCCCCATACAGGCTGCCGACGCCGAGCCGCTCGCCGGTGAGCTCGGCGATCGCGGTGTTGATCGCGTAACCGTGCTTGGGCCCGTCGGCGAGCGCACACAACACCAGCGTCTGAGCGTCCGCCGTCTGCATCACCCGATGCTACCCGCCGCGTAGTACGCGCCGTGTACCAGTACGCCCGGCCGTGGCGGCACGTCCGGGGGAACGCCGGCCACGACGTTCAGCGACCGTTCAGGTCCGAGGTGTGAGCCTGTGCCGTATGAATCAAGACACGAACGTGGACCGCGCCTGGATCCGGCCTGACCTGCGCGGAATGGCGAACAAGGTCCCCGAGGTCACGGTCTACTTCTGGATCATCAAGGTGCTCGCCACCACCGTCGGCGAGACCGCCGCGGACCTGCTCAACTTCAACCTCGGCATCGGGCTCGGCGCGACCACCGGCATCATGGCCGTGGCCCTCGCGATCGCCCTGGCGCTGCAGCTGCGCGCCGACCGCTACGTCCCGTGGCGGTACTGGCTGGTCGTCATCCTCGTCAGCGTCGCCGGCACGCTCGTCACCGACAACCTCACCGACAGTTTCGGCGTGTCCCTCATCGTCACCACCATCGTGTTCAGCGTCCTGCTCGCCGCGACGTTCGTCCTCTGGTACCGCAGCGAACGCACCCTCTCGATCCACTCCATCACCACGCGCCGCCGCGAATGGTTCTACTGGGCGGCGATCCTGTTCACGTTCGCGCTCGGCACCGCCGCCGGCGACCTGCTCGCGGAGCGGCTCAGCCTCGGTTACCTGCCGTCGGCCGGAATCTTCGCCGCGGTCATCGCGGTGATCGCGATCGGCTACCGGTTCGGCGTGCTCGGCGGCGTGTTCGCGTTCTGGGCGGCGTACGTGCTCACCCGGCCGCTCGGCGCGTCACTCGGCGACTGGCTGTCCCAGGCGCGCGCCGACAGCGGACTCGGCCTCGGTACCGTCGGACCCAGCGTCGCCTTCCTCGTGATCGTGATCGGGCTGGTGACGTACCTGACGACGTCACGGCGCGACGTCATCGAATCCTGAACTGACCTGCCCGCTTCGCCGGACCCACAGATCACCGCCGTTGAACCGGGTCCTTACAGCCTGCCGGGTCAGGTGGTGGAGGAGCGCCGGGCGCGGGACCGGGCGCGCAGCAGCTCGACGGCGATCGGTGCCACCGACACGACCACGATGCCGATCAGGATGAGCTCGATGTTGTCCTTGACGAATGTGACCTGGCCGAGGAAGTACCCCAGGACCGTGACGCCGCAGCTCCACAGGATGCCGCCGAGGACGTTGTAGACGATGAAGGTGCGGTAGTGCATGCGGCTGGCGCCGGCGACGATGGGGGTGAAGGTGCGCACGATCGGCACGAACCGGGCCAGGACGATCGAGCGGGCGCCGTAGCGTTCGAAGAACTCCTGCGCCTTCGTCAGGTACTCCTGTTTGAACAGCCGGGAGTCGGGGCGGCGGAACAGGGCCGGCCCGACCCGCCGGCCGAACAGGTAGCCGACCTGGTCACCGGCGATGGCCGCGACCGATACCAGCAGGCAGACCAGCCACAGTGGCTGGTGCAGGTATCTGCCGCCGGCGACGAGCAGTCCGGTGGTGAACAGCAGTGAGTCGCCGGGTAGGAAGAACCCGATGAACAGCCCGGACTCGGCGAACACGATCGCGAGGATGCCGATGAGGCCGAAGGTGGAGATGAGCCATTCGGGGTCGAGGAACTTGGGGCCGACGGCGAGGGTCGTGCTCAGGGCGTACACGATGCGGAACTCCCATTGAGGGGGTGGACGAGTCTGGTGACTGCTTCGATGACGAGGACCGAGGCGAGGGCGATGCCGAGACCGGCGAGGATGTCACCGGGGTAGTGCACGCCGACCCAGATCCGGGCGGCGCCGACGACGGTTGCGGTCACCAGGAGGGTGATCCCCCAGCGGCGGTACAGGAACCAGCCGATGGCGACGGCGATCGTGAACGCCGCGGTGGCGTGGTCGCTGGGCAGGGAGCCGCCCGCGTCGTGCGGGATCAGTTCGTAGTTCATCGCCGGTGACGGTAGGCCGGGCATCCTGAGAATCCGATGAAGGACCGTTCACGGGTGGGTGATCACCACCGGGACGGCGCTGACCTGCTCGGCGAGGGCGTTGACCGCGGCGGCGAGCAGCTGCACCTGTTCCCGGGTGAGCGTGTCGTAGGACGCGAACCCGTCGCCGTGGCGGTGCTTGCCGAGCTCGGCGGTGACTGCGGCGAATCGTTGGTCCAGGGCCGTGCCGAGGTCAGGCCGGCGGGCGTCCAGGACCGGCCGCAGCGTGTCGAGGGCGGCGCGGCAGCCGTCCACGTTCGCGGCGAAGTCCCACAGGTCGGTGTGGGAGTAGCGGTCCTCCTCGCCGGTGACCTTCTTCGCGGCGACCTCGTCGAGGAGGCTCTTGGCGCCGTTGGCGACCTCCAGCGCGGTCGGCGCGACCCCGTCGAGGCGGTGCCGCAGTTCGGTGACGTCGGACTCCAGCTGCACAGCGACGGGCGTGACCTCGGTCATCGGTGTGCCGTTCCACAGTTGCTGTTCGATGCGATGCCACCCGGTCCAGGGCTGGCCGGGGTCGAGGTCGCCGTCGCGGGCGTCGATGCGCGGGTCGAGGTCGCCGAAGGACTCCGCGACGGGTTCGATCCGCTCGTACGGGGTGCGGGCCGCCGCGTACAGCGCCTGGGCACGGCCACGGTCGCCGGCCTTGACCGCGGCGACGAACCCGGCGGTCTGCGCGGTCATCAGGTCGCCCTGTGCCAGCAGGTAGCGGTGATACGCGGCGGCGGCCGTGGTGAGGGCCGGGTCGGCGCTGGTGGTGCCGGACGGGGCACCGTCGGTGACGGTGAGCGGCCCGCGCAGGCCGGTGCCGGTCATGCCGGGTCTGCAGGAGGTGGTGTACGAGCCTGCCGCCAGTTCGACGTGCAGGGTGCGGGTGACGCCGGGCGCGATGTTCTCGACCTCGCCGATGATGCGGTCACCGGCCGCGTACACGTAGAACTCCGTCAGCTTGGAGCCCTTGTTCGTGACCGTGAACTCGCGGCCGCCCGCGGTGGTGTGCTCGGTGCTGACGGTGCAGGTGGTGTCGGTGGCGGTGACCGTGATCCGGTCGGTCGCGGGCGCGGCGGCCGGCCCGCCGCAGCTGCTGCTCGGGGTGAGGACGACCGCGACGACCGCGACCGCACCGACCCGCACCTTGGCCGGTGCGGTGACCGGACGGAAGTACAGCAGCAGCATGACGGCGGCGAACCCGGCCCAGGCGAGCACCTCCAGGACGGTCGCGCGGGTGGTGACGTTGACGGTGCCGGCCAGGAGCGTGGCGTACCACGAGGTCGGGTCCACGCCGGCGCTCACGTCGAAGGCGAGGGTGGTGCCGCCGGGCAGCACGGCCGCGCTCTGCAGGCCGTGCACGGCGTACTTGAGGATCCCGGCCGCGACCAGGATCAGCAGGACCGCGGTCCAGGTGAAGAACCGGCCGAGGTTGATCCGGGCGGTCGCGGTGCTGATCAGCCAGCCGAGCCCGACCGCCACGGCGACCCCGCTCAGCATCCCGGCCAGCGGCGCCGCGGACTCGCTCGCCCCCTCCGCGGCGGCGAAGACCAGCAGCACCATCTCCACGCCCTCACGCACGACGGCGAAGAACGCGGTCGCGGCGACCGCCCACCCGCCGACGCTCAGCGCGGTGGCCAGCCGGTCGGTGAGCTCGCCCTTGAGCGTGCGGGCGGTCCGGCGCATCCAGAAGATCATCGCGGTGACCAGGACGACGGCGGCGAGGGAGGTGACGGCCTCGAACAGCTCCATCCGCACGCCGCTGCCGAGCCACCCCGCGACCGTGGTCAGCAGGACACCGAGCCCCGCCGACAGCAGGATCGCCACCGCCACCCCGGCCCACACGTGCGGCAGCCGATCCCGCCGCCCCGCCTGGACGAGGAACGCGACCAGGATGCTGACCACGAGCGCAGCCTCGAGACCGTCGCGCAGACCGATCAGGAAGCTCGCGAAGAACACCGTTCCCACGCACTCACTCCAAGCAAGGTTAGGCTAACTTCGCTAGACTCCTACATCTTGTAGGAGTGTGCAAGTCGGCCTCGTGCCGCCGCTGGAGCGCCTCAAGCATCGCCGTCGTGGAGTTCGCGCTGGTCGCCCACGCGTGGTGGTCGGCGGCCTGACACCGGCACGTTCAGCGGACTCTCAGGCCGCCCTCGGCACACTGCCCGGCATTCCCGGCACGTGCATCCGGAGGCGGCGCACATGGATCGAGCACCTCGGCATCTGCGGACCTGGCTGCTGGCGGCGGCGGCGGCCGCCACGGCCGGATTCCTGGCCCTCACCGCCGTCGTGGTGGCCCGCGTCGCGGTGGTCGAGCGGTTCGACAACGGCATGAGCAGCACGGCCCGGCAGTTCGCGGCCGGGCACGTCCGCTGGCGCACGCTGATGTCGTTCGTCACCCACACCGGTGACTCGGGCGTGCTGGTGTCCCTGGCCCTGCTGACCTTCATCGTCCTCGCGTGGCGCCAGCAGTGGCAGGCGGCGCTGCTGGTCGTCGCCGCCCCCGCGGCATCGGTCGCCATCCGGGTCACGGTCCTGCACCTGGTGGCCCGGGAGCGGCCCGTCGACCGGCTCACGGCGATCTCTGGATGGTCGTTCCCATCGGGTCACACCACGTCCAGCGGGGTCGCGGCGGGTGTCGCGATCCTGCTCGTGCTCGCCTACGTGCGGCGCGAGCCGCTGCGGACCGCCCTGATCGTCACCGCCGCCGGATGGGCCGTGCTGGTCGGCGTGAGCCGTGTCGCCCTCCTCGCGCACTGGCCGACCGATGTCCTCGCCGGTTGGTTCCTCGCGACCGCGGTGACGACGGCGTTCGCAGCGGGCCGCACCGGCGCCGCCAAGCAGCCCCAGCAGCCGGCTTCCTGAGGTGTTCGTCGTGCGCCAGGTCGAGGCACCGCTGTTCGCGGACGGTCTGCCCGGCGGCCGGCCGCAGCGGCGAGATCGGGCCGGCGCCGCCGACAGCCGCGGACGCGGCGATCACCCGGCCGTCGGCGTCGACGACCTGCACGAAGGTGCGGTCCCGGGGCGACGGCCGGATCGCGGCGGTGAGGCTCGCCCCGCCGGACTGGCCGACCGCGGCCGCCATCTGGACGGCCCGCTGATTGGTGGTCTGGTTGACGTTGTCGAGCAGGATCAGCCGCGCCGCGACGACGAGCGCGATACCGCTGAGGATCGACGCGACGGCGACGACGAGCGCGGCGGCGAGCGCGGAGCGCATCCGCACGCCGAGCCGCCGCCGCACCCGGTCCCTGAGCTTCGTCCTGCCCGCCATACCTGGCAAGGCAACCCGGTGCTCCTGAACCCACGCTGAAGCGCGCTACTGGAGGGTGAGCGTCCCGGCGTCCGCGGCCGCGCCGAGCGGCGGCAGGCCGTAGGCGTCCTCGATCGTCCGCAGGATCGTGTAGTGATCGATGCGCGCGGTCCGGTTGCCGGGGGTGACGCCGGCGCCGAGGACGACCGTCGGGATGTGGTTGCCGTCGGTGCGGTTGTCCTCGTCGAAGGTGAGGATGAGCAGGCTGTTGTGGGTCTCGGCCCAGTCGATGTAGCCGCCGAGGGTGTGGCGCAGCCACGCGTCGGCGTCGGCCTTCGGGCAGTCGTGCATGTCGTGGCACAGGCCGGGGATGACGAACGCCACGGTCGGCAGCCGGTCGTAGTCGGCGGGCAGGTCCGTCAGCGGCCGGTTGACCTCCGCGGGCACGTTGTCGAAGTTGACCCACGGGTTGTGCCGCCGCACGTAGCTGCCGGCGGCGCAGACCGCCGAGCCGACGGCCGGCAGGTCCTCGGCGTAGCCGGCGAACGTGTGCCCGGCGTCCAGCAGCTGCCGGGCGAGGTTCGGCTCGTCGTGGAACGTGTGCCCGCAGTGGTTGTCGGTGACGCCCTGGGTGGAGCCGGAGAACAGGGCGAGGTAGTTGGGCTGGCTGGGATGGGTCTCGCCGTACGCTGCGGTAAAGTTCGCTCCGCGGCGGGCCAGGTCGCTGATGTACGGGGTCTTTCGGTGCCCGATCACGGCGTCGTACCGTTTGTTCTCCATCACCACGATCACGATGTGGTCGGGCCGCGTGGTGCTCGATGGCGGTGCGGCGAGGACCGCACCCGTGCCGAGCAGTGAGGTGCCCACCAGGATTGCCGGAATGATACGCATTCCTACAATTTGTAGGAGATCGTGGGTGCGCGGGTCGAGCGCCACGGTCGTGTCACCGCTTCGTGGACCGGCGGCTGTTCAGCGTCCTTTCAGGTTGGCAGGCCGAACATCCACCGCAGCCTGGCCCATCCGGACCGGCGTCCCGGACCCGAAAGGATCGGACCGATGACGGCACCGCTGATCCACGGCCGGTCGGCCCGCGTGGTGGTCGTCTCCGCCAGCTTCGGCGCGGGCCACGACGGCGCGGCCGCCGAGCTGAGCCGTCGGCTGCGGCTGGACGGGTTCGCGGTCCAGCGGCACGACTTCGTCGACCTGCTGCCCCGCCGCGCCGGCCGGCTGCTGCGCGGCATGTACCGCCGGCAGCTCACCACGCTTCCCGCCACCTGGGGCTGGCTGCTGTCCGCGGTCGGCACCGCGGGCGTTGCGGCGGCCGCGTCCCGGCTGACCGCGCTCGCCGACGAGGCGACCCTCGCCGCGGTCGGCCCTGATGCCGCCGCCGTGGTCTCCACCTACCCGCTTGCTGGTCAGGTCCTCGGTCGGCTGCGTCGGGACGGCCGGCTGAAGGCTCCGGCGCTGACCTACCTGACGGACCTGTCGGTGCACCCGCTGTGGATCGCCGGCGGCGTCGACACCCACCTCGCCCTGCACGACGAAGCGGCCCGGCAGGCGCGCCGGCACGGCGCCCGCGACGTGCGGGTCGTCGCACCCGCCGTGTCGCCGGCGTTCGGCCGTACGCCCCCGGTCACCTCTCAGGTGCGGCAGCGGCTGCGGTTCGGTCTGCCGGCCGTGGCGCCGCTGGCGCTCATCGTCGCGGGTGCCTGGGGCGTCGGCGCCGTCGAGCGGGCCGCCGCCGACATCGCCGCCACCGGCCTCGCCGTCCCCGTCGTGGCGTGCGGACGCAACGACCCGCTGCGGCACCGGCTCGCTCGGACCGGACGGGTGGTCGCGCTCGGCTGGATCGACGACATGGCCGCCCTCATGCGCACCTGCCAGGTGGTGGTGCAGAACGCCGGCGGGCTGTCGTCCCTGGAGGCGCTCACCGCCGGCGTCCCGGTCGTGACCTACCGGTGCGTGCCCGGCCACGGCCGCAGCAACGCCGAGGCCCTCGACGTGGCCGGCTGGGTCCCCTGGATCCGCGACCCGGCCGACCTGGCCGCCGCGCTGCGCCAGGCGATGGTCACCCCGAACGCGTTCCGCCCGGCGGCGATCCGCCCGGAGACCGTCATCGCCGCAGCGGCCGGCATGCCGAGCCCGAGCCCGGTCCCGTCCGCGGTCCGGCCGCCTTCGCCGGTGGCGGACGGCGGTCCGCGGGTGGTGGCGGCATGAGGCGGGGACTGGCGTGGGCGGCCGGTGTCGCCGGTGCCGCGTGGGCCGTGCACGCCGCTCCCGCCGTCACCGCCTGCACGCCGCTGCGCCGCGCGGTGCTGCCCGGTCTCGCCGGGGCCGGGGCCGCCGGGCACGTCGCGCTGACCTTCGACGACGGCCCCGACCGCCGCTCCACCCCGCAGTTCCTGCGGGTGCTCGCCGAGCACGACGTACGGGCCACCTTCTTCCTGCTCGCCTCGATGCTGCAGCACGACCCCGACCTCGGCCGTGAGATCGTCGCCGCCGGCCACGAGGTCGCCGTGCACGGCTGGGCACACCGGTGCCTGCTGTGGCGCACCCCCGGTGCCACCGCCGACGACATCACCGCCGCCCGCGACCTCATCGCCGCGACGACCGGCGTGAGCGCGCGGTACTACCGCCCGCCCTACGGTGTGCTCACCGCCAGTGCCCTGCGCACCTGCCGGCGGATCGGCCTGCGACCGGTGCTGTGGACCAGCTGGGGCCGCGACTGGCGGGCCCGCGCCACCCCGACGTCCATTGTGGACACCGTCGCCGGGCGGCTCGCCGGTGGCGGCACGGTGCTGCTGCACGACTCCGACTGCACCTCGGCCCCCGGCTCGTGGCAGCGGACCCTGGCCGCGCTGCCCAGGATCATCACCCTGGCCCGCGACCGCGGCCTCACCGTCGGCACGCTCGGCGAGCACCTGGGCGAACAAGCGGGCGAACACGCGGGCGAACGAGCGGGCGAACGTCTGGCCGAGCGCCGCGTGGTGTCGGCATGACGTGGCTCGTCACCGGCGGCGCCGGATACATCGGCGCCCACGTCGTACGGCGGCTGCGCACCGCGGGGCAGCCCGTCGTCGTGCTGGACGACCTGTCCACCGGGATGCCGCACCGGGTGCCCGCCGACGTGCCGCTGACCGTCGCCGACGCGCACCACGCCGCGGCCGTACACCTCGAGACCCGGCGGGCCGTCGGGCGGATCTACAACGTCGGCAGTGGTCGCGGGGCATCGGTCCTCGACGTCGTGCGCACCGTCGAGTCCGTCACCGGGCTGCCGGTGCCGCGTCACGCGGGGGCGCGGCGGGCCGGGGACGCGCCCGCCGTCGTCGCGGCCGTCGGCCGGATCCGCGACGGGCTCTCCTGGCAGGCCTGGCACACGCTCGCCGACACGGTTGCCGCCGCGTGGACGGCCCGGCGGCACGACACGGTCGCGACGGCCGGACGGCCATGACGACCAGGGCGCGGCTGATCCTGCTGGCGGGCGGGATCGCCGTGGTGGTGTGGGCGGCGCTGCACCTGTCGTCCGTCGGCGCATCGTGGTCGGGTGCCTGGCGGCAGCTCGGCACCGTCACCTGGCAGTGGCTCGCCGCGCTCGGCGTCGTCTGGCTCGCCGGGCTCTGCGTGCACACCATCGTGCTCAGCGCCGCCATGCCCGGCCTCACCCACCGCCGGGCCCTCACCCTCAACCTGGCCGGCAGCGCCTTGTCCAATGTGCTGCCGCTCGGCGGCGTCGCCGGCACCGCGCTCAACCTCGCCATGGTCCGCGGCTGGGGCCACGGCAACCTCGACTTCGCCCGGTTCGTCATGCTGTCAAAGGCCTGGGACACGGCGGCAAAGCTCGTCATGCCACTCGTCGCCGTCGGCACGCTGCTCGCCACCGGCTTCCTGGACGCAGGCCCCAACGGCATGCTGTGGCTCGCGACGGCGGTATTCGCCGCCGGGACAGGTCTGCTCCTGGTCACCGCGCTCTTCGGCCGGGCGGGACCACTCCTGCGCGTCGTCGCGTTCGCCGAGCGGCTGCGGCACCGACGGCCCGGCTACGGCGCCGGCGCACCCAGTGCCGTGCCGGGCTGGACAGCTACGGCCGCGGCACTGCTGGACGGCACCGACCAGCTCGTCCGGAGCCGGTGGGCCGCATTGACCTGGGGCATGATCTCCTACTGGCTGATGCAGGGCGCCCTGTGGTGGCTGTGCCTGCTCGCAATCGGCGCAGCCATGCCATGGCCGCTGGTCGTCGCCGGCCTCGTCACCGAACGACTCCTGACCCTAGCCGGGATCACCCCGGGCGGCGCAGGACTCATCGAAGCCGGCACCGTCGGGCTGCTGATCGGCCTCGGCGCCGACGCTACCGGCGCCCTCGCCGGGGTACTGCTGTTCCGCGCGTTCATCTTCATCGCCGAGATCCCCGTCGGTGGCCTCGCCGCCGCGCTGTGGCTGCTGACCCGGCGCACCACTCCCCGAACCGGACCGTCCCGACCGGAGCCCCCATGCGGATCACCCACGTCACCGACGTCTTCCTGCCCCGCCTCGGCGGTATCGAGCTCCAGGTCGACGACCTCAGCACCCGCCAGCTGCACAGCGGACACCAGCCGACCGTCCTGACCACCACCGCGCCCGGTGCGGGTGCTGCCGGCGCGGTCCCGGTGCGGCGGCTCCGGCACGGCACGGCCGGAATCGGGCCCTACCGTGTCGCGCGGGAGCCGCTGCTGCTGCGGGCACTGCGGGCCGGTCGACCCGACGTGGTGCACGCGCACATCTCGGCGATCTCGCCGCTCGCGTGGACCCTGACCCGCCTCGCCGCCGCCGACGGCATCCCCACCGTCGTGACCGTGCACTCGATGTGGCACGACATCGTTCCCCTGGTGCGCCGCTACGCCCGCCGATACGGTGCCGCGTCCTGGCCGGTGACGTGGACCGCGGTCAGCACGGCCGCCGCGGCCGCGGTCCAGGGCGCCCTGGACGGCGCACCCGTCGCTGTGCTGCCCAACGGCATCGACCCGGCCGCCTGGCTGGCCCCGCCCGCCCCGCGCACCGGTGCGGCGCCGACCCTGATCAGCGTGCTGCGGATGGTCCGCCGCAAACGGCCCGCGGCGCTGCTGGACCTGCTCCTGGCGATGCGCACGATGCGGCCCGGCGGGTTCCGGGCCGTGCTCGTCGGCGACGGCCCGCTGCTGCCTGGGCTGCGCCGCCGGGTCGCCGCCGCCGGCGCCGAGGCTGACATCGTGCTCGCCGGGGCCCTGGACCGGCCCGCGATCCGGGCCCTGCTCGCCGCCGCCGACCTGTACGTCGCGCCGGCCCGGCACGAGTCGTTCGGCATCGCCGCCCTCGAGGCCCGCAGCGCCGGCCTCCCGGTCGTGGCCCGCGCCGGCAGCGGGATCGCCGACTTCATCCGGGACGGGACGGAGGGCTGGCTCGTGCACTCCGACGACGACCTGCGTGGGACGGTCGAATCGCTCCTGGACGATCCCGCGAGACTCACCGCCGTCGCCCGGCACAACCGCGCAGTCGCGCCCGGCGTGAGCTGGGGAACGGTTCTCGCCGCCGCAGACGCCCTCTACGACACTGCCGCACACCGTCAATGCCGCCTGCCGGTCCACTGTCGTGGCCAATTCGTGTCGCCACGCAACCCCAGCACCTCCTACACGTCGTAGGAGATGGTGGGGGAACTGCCTGCGCGCCGCCGCCCGAGCCGTGGACGCCGTCGCGGCGCGGGTGCCGGGCGCGGCCTCCTACGCCGTCAACGTCGCCCGCACCTGACCGGCCTGTGGTCGCAGTTACGGTTCGCGGAGCAGGGTCAGGTCGGGACGGCGGGTCCGGGCCACCACCGCGGCGACGGTGGCTGCCGCGGCGGCGACGCCCGACCCGATCACGACGGCGAGATAGCCCCACGGCACCGCGAGCCGGTCCGGTGGCGGGTCGAACACGCCGTTGAGCGTCGCGACCAGGACCAGGGCCTGCCCGACCCCGAGCGCCACCCCCGCGAGCACGGCCGGCCCGACGATCACGGCGGCCTCACCGGCGACGAACCCGGCGAGATGCCGGCGCCGAGCGCCGAGCGCCGCGGCGACACTGAACGTGCGCCGCCGCTCCGCCATGTCCACCGCCAGGACCAGGCCCGCCGCGGCGGCCGCGATCGCCAGCGCGAAGCCGAGCTCGATGCGGGTGAGCCCGCCGAGGTCGACGGCGGTGAGGCTGGAGCCGACCAGGGCCCGGCTCGTGGTGATGTCGGTGACGGCCGGGCCGGGCCCGAGCCGGGTGCGCAGCGCGGCGGCGACGGCCGCCGGGTCCCCGCCCGCCGTGTCGACGAGGTGCGTCCCGGGCCCCGCCCCGGCCTTCGCGGTCAGATACGTCTCGTTGACGACCAGGAAGCTGTCCGTCGGCGCGGTCGGGAACTCGTTGACGACACCGAGGAAGTGGAAGTCGACGGGAGTCGCCGCGCCCGTCCGGGCGTCGGTGACCCGCAGGGTGATCCGGTCGCCGGGCTGCAGCTGGAAGTCCACGACGGTCTCGGCGGAGACGAGGACCCCGTCGGGCTGCCGGCCGAGGCGTTGCATGAGCGCCGCGGCGGTACCGCCGGTGAACCAGCCGTCGGCGAGGTGCGCGCCGGCGGTGACCGTGGCGGGCCGCACCGCGTACAGGTCCTGCAGGTCCGCGCCGACATAGGCGAAGCGGTGCTGGATCGTCTCCACGTGCCGCACCCCCGGCGTGCCGGCGATCGCGCCGGCCAGATCGCCGCTGGAGTCGGCGGCGGTCACGGTCACGTCGGCGCCGTTGGTGAGGCGGGCGTCGACCTCCGCCTGCTGCCGGTATGTGGCGGTGAACCCGGCCGCGGCCACGGCGAACCCGACCGCGAGCGCGATCAACGTCACCGCTGTCGCGACCGCCCGTCGGCGCCGCCGTAGCCCGGCGGCGGCCGTGCCGGCCAGCGGACCCGCGGGTCCGCGCAGCAGCCTGGTCAGCGGCACACGCCCGAACCGCAATGCGAGCTCGACGAGCCGCCACAGCAGCAACGCGGCCCCGACCCACAGCAGCGCCGGACCGGCGAACGCCCAATAGTCCACCGCGATCCGCGGCGCCCCCTCCGGCGCCAGCACCAGCTGGTAGCCGGCCGCCGACGTGGCCCGCAGCACCAGGAACGCGGCCGCCAGCGCGGCGACGTCACCACCGAGGCGCAGGACCAGCGGCAGCCGATCGTGGTCGGCCCCGGCCCGCACCACGGCGACACTGTCGGCGCGCAGGGACCGCCAGGCGGGCAGTAGCACCGTGGCGGCCGCCACGGCGACCCCGGCGACGGCCGCGGCGGCGGACCACAGGGGCGTGCCCGGGTTGCCGAACACGGCCGCGCCGAGCGCCGCCGCAACCGCCACCCCGAGACCGGCGCCGAGAACTCCGCAGGCGGCGGACTCGACCGCGGCGACGGTCAGCACCTGCCGGGTGGTGGCGCCACGGGTCCGCAGCAGCGCCTGCTCGCGCTGCCGCCGCCGGCTCGCGGTGGCGACGATGACAGCGGTGAGCAACCCGGCGAGGACGGCGCCTGGGGTGGCCAGGAACAGGAACAGGGCAGTGGCGTACGCGGCGTCGGCCCTTGCGGCGTCCAGCGCCGCGCCGAGGTTGTCGGTGGTGTGGCCCGCTCCGGCGAGGTCCGCGTCGAGGTGCCGTGCGGCACCGCCGGTCGCCGTGTAGGCCCGGCCCGGGTCGGCGGGCAGCCTCCGGTCGGTCCGGGCGTGCACCTCGTCGGTGAACAGGTCGGCCCGCACAGCCCGCAGCGGCGTGAACATCTCCGCGAACGTGGTGTCCGGCAGCAGCAGCACGTTGTCCGGTGGTGCCACGGCGGTTCCCGGCGTGGTCCCGGCGAACATGGTGTCGGCGTGCGGCAGGTCCACCACCCCGGTGACGGTCACCTCCGCCGGCGTCAGGCCGGGCCGCTGGACCGTGATGACCGTGCCGGGCACGGCCCGCAGGTTCGCCGCCGTCTGCTGCGCCAGCAGCACGCCCTTGCCGTCGCCAGGACCGCCTCCGAGGTCACGGATCTGTCCCGGGAACCGGTCGCGGTAGCCGTCCGGCAGGCCCACGACGACGGCCGCCCCGGTCGTGCTCACCGACCCGCGGATTGTCGCGGCGAGCGCCGGCACGCGCACGTACGTGACGGGCAGCGCGGTGCGGACACCGGGTTCGGCACGCACCAGGTCCAGGACGGTCTTCGGGTCTGCGTTGACGCCCAGGTGTACCTGCCAGTCGACGCCGACGGTCGCGACGGCGCGCGTGGTCATGCTCTGCTGTGCCCTGCTGAGGAACGCGCCGAGGGTGGCGAGCAGCGCGACGGCGGTGCCGATCCCGGCCGCGGTGGCGAGCAGGCGGGCACCGCGGTGGCGCAGCAGCCCGTCGAGCCAGATCAGCATGTGTCTGCTCCGATGGGTGTGGTGCGGGTGAGCGTCCCGTGCGTCATCGACCAGCTGGTCCGCATCCGGGCGGCCACGGTCTCGTCGTGGGTGGCGATCAGCAGGGCGGCGCCGACGCGCTCGACGGTCGCCAGCAGCGCCGCGGCGAGGTGGGCGGCGGTCGGTCCGTCGAGGGCCGCGGTCGGCTCGTCGGCGACGACCAGCTCGGGCCGGCCCGCGACGGCACGGGCGACGGCGACGCGGTGCGCCTGCCCGCCGGACAGCTCGTGGGGCAGCCGGTCGGCAAGATGGCCGAGCTCCAGGGTGCGCAGTGCCTCGGCGGCGGCCTCGGCGGCCGCTTCAGCGGTGTGCCCGGCGAGTAGCAGCGGCAGCTGCACGTTCTCGAGGGCGGTGAGATCGGGCAGCAGGTTCGGCTGCTGGAACACGATCCCGACGCTGCCGGGGTGCTGCAGCGGCCCGCCGGGCAGCCGTGGCCAGGTGGCGGTGCCGCTGGTGGGCCGGTCGATGCCGGCGACGAGGTGCAGCAGCGTCGACTTGCCGGACCCGGACGGCCCGGTCACCGCGATCCGGTCCCCGGCGACCACGAGGCAGCTGACATCGTCGACGGCGGTCACCTCACCGAACGTGCGGCCCAGCCCGGTGCCGACGAACAGCACGGTGCCGTCACCCGTCATGGCCGGTCCGGTCTGTGCCCCGGTCTGCGGCTCGGTCTGCGGCTCGGTCTGCGGCTCGGTCTGCGGTTCGGTCTGCGGTTCGGTCTGCGGTTCGGGTGTCGGCTTGGTGGACATGACCGTCGTGGAGCTCGACGACCCGGTGCGCGGCGCGGGTGACGGCCCGGCTGTGGCTGGCGACGAGGACCGCGGTCCCGGCGACGGCGCGCGCGGCGAGCAGCGACAGCACCGCCCGCTCGGTGAACGCGTCCAGCTCACCGGTCGGCTCGTCGGCGATGAGCACCGGCGGGTCGTTGGCCAGCGCGACCGCGAGCGACGCCCGGGCCGCCTCACCTCCGGACAGCTGCCCCGGCAGCGCCCGGCCGCGCCCGTCGAGGCCGACGGCGCCGAGGAGCCGGTCGACGACACCGGCGTCGTGCCGCTGCCCCGCGAGCCGTCGGGCGAAGCGGATCTGCTGCCCGATCGTGAGGTGCTCCAGGAGGTTCCCCGACTGGTGCAGCACGCCGATGTACCTTGCTCGCAGCCGGGCCCGATCCGTGTCGGGCCGGCGGGTGATGCGCTGCCCGGCGACCCACACATCACCGCCGTCGGGTTCGTCGAGCCCGGCGAGACACTGCAGCAGCGTCGACTTGCCCGACCCCGAGGGCCCGGTCACCGCGACCCACTCACCGGCGGCCAGCTGCACCGACACCCCGCACAGCGCGACCACCTCCTCGTCGCCGGCGTGGAAGAACCGGTACAGCCGCTGCGCCCGTAGCACCGCCGCCGGTGGTGCGGTCACGGCAGCCACCGCACGGAGTCGGTGACGGTCCGCCACGGGTCGACGTTGTCGGCGCCGTGCGGCCCGGCGAGGGTCACGGTCAGCAGCGTCGCGTCCCGCCAGAACTGGTACCGCTCGACGTCGTCGCTGACCACCTTGCCGGTCACCGGATCCGCGGCGGAGTCGGCCCGGTACGTGATCAGCACCGCCGTGCCCGCCTTGCGGTCGACTGTGCTCACCGTGCCGGGCGTGAACCCGGCCGTGGTGTCCTTCAGCGCCGCGAGGTCGGCGGCGCCGCTGGCGGCGTCCGGCGGCGTGGCCCGCGGCGCGACGACGACCGTGATGGTGTTGAGCTTGTCGGTGAAGGTCGCTGTGTCGCCGGACTCGGCACGGGCCCAGCCCTCCGGCACCTTGATGCTGAACCGGCCGTCCGCCGGCCGGTACTCGACGAACGCCTGGTTGTCAGGGATGTCCCCGGCACCGCCGGTGTCCCCACCCGACCCGCCCCGGCCGCACCCCGCGAGCATGACGACGACGGCCGCGATGACCAGTGTCACAACCGAACGATTCCGCATGACCGGCACCGTAGGCGCGAGTGCCTGAAAGCCCGCTGAACGCGGGTCCATGCGGCCGGGCAGGCTATCCGCCGTCAGCCGCCAGACGGTAACCGGCCCCGCGGACCGTCGTGATCGCCGTGCGCCCGAACGGCTGGTCGATCTTGCGGCGCAGGTAGCCGATGTAGACCTCGACCACGTTGGAGTCGCCGTCGTAGTACGTGTCCCAGACGCCCTCGAGGACCTGGGTGCGGGACACGACCTCGCCCCGGTGCCGCATCAGGAAATGCAGCAGATTGAACTCGCGCGGCGTCAACGCAATCGGCTCGTCGCCGCGCGCCACGGTCAGCCGGGCCGGGTCCAGGCTGAGGTCCCCGACGGTGAGCACGGCCGGCCGCTCGGGCGCACCCCGGCGGATGAGCGCCCGCAGCCTGGCCTCGAGCACCACGAAGCTGAACGGCTTGGTCAGATAGTCGTCCGCGCCGAGGTCGAAGGCGTCCGCCTCGTCGAACTCGCCGTCCTTCGCGGTCAGCATCAGCACCGGCGTCCACACGCCGGCTGCCCGCAGTTGCCGGCACACCTCGTAGCCGCTGAGCCCGGGCAGCATGATGTCCAGCACCACCGCGTCGTACACGGTCCCCTTCGCCGCCCACAACCCGTCGGTGCCGGAAAGGGCAAGGTCCACCGCGAACCCGTCGACGTTGAGCGCCTGCCGAATCGTCTTGGCCAGCCCCTCCTCGTCCTCCACGAGCAGCACCCGCATGCGATCACCCCCTGAACCGACCCTTCAAGCCTGCTGCGCACCGATAAGGAACCGCTGAGAGCGCTGCCCCACGGCTGACCGGCGTCAGCGTGATCCGCGGGTCGCAACCACTTTCAGGCCTTTCTTATGCGGCTTGTCATAGGTTTGCCCAGATTTGCCCTACTGTCGCCGGCCCTCGGCGACCGACGGCGCAAGGAGATCCCTATGCAGCATGCCGAGGACACCACCCAAGCAGCGCTGGCTCGGGGCAGCCGCTACGCCATGCGAAAGCTGCCCGACGTCACCCTCGCCTTCTGGATCATGAAAATCGCCGCCACAACGCTCGGTGAGACCGCCGGAGACCTGTTCGCCCAGACCCTCAAGCTGGGCTACTTCCTCACCACGATCGCCCTGTTCTGCATCTTCGTCGTCACGCTGCTCGCGCAGCTGCGCTCCCGCCGGTACAACCCGTTCTGCTACTGGGCCGTCATCCTGTCCACGAGCATGGCCGGCACCACCATCTCGGACTTCATGAATCGCGACGCCACCGCCAAGTACCTCCCCACCGGCGCCGCCACCCTCGGCTGGGGGCCGCAAGGACTGGGGCTTGGCTACCCCACCGGTGCGGCAATCCTCGTCACACTGCTGGTCACCATCTTCGTGGCATGGCGGTACGCCGGGCTCACGTTCGCGATCCGCGACATCGACACGTTCCGAGGCGAGGCGCTGTTCTGGGCGGCGATCCTGGTGTCCAACACCCTGGGCACCTCGATGGGCGACTTCCTGTCCGACAGCTCCGGCCTCGGCTACGGAGGTGGCGCGCTCCTCATCACCGCCGTGCTCGCGGCCCTGCTCATGCTCAAGTACGTGCCGGCCGTCCCGAACGTGGCCTTGTTCTGGGCCGCGTTCGTCCTCACCCGGCCGCTGGGCGCCACGGCCGGTGACCTGCTCACCAAACCCACCACCAAGGGCGGCCTGGACCTGGGCACACTCGGCTCGTCCGCAGTCCTGCTCACGGTGCTGTTCGGGCTCATGGCCCACGCCCACGTCAAAGACCGCAAACACGGCCCCCGTCTCCACGAGCGCAGTGCCGGAGCCGCCGCCGGCCGCGACCGCCTACGCGTAGAGGGATGACGGTGGGAAGCATGCCAGGCAGCTGCCTCACACCCCGCTCGAGGCGCTAGCCCGTACATCCGGGTACAGGTCGTTTGGACTCGCACGGCTGAGCCGAGATCCGGATCGCCGACCCGCGGCGCGCCATCCCCGCTATGTCGCCAGTCCCAATGGCGATGATGCATCGACCGGATGCCGGACGCTCGGCCCGGCGCCGTCCGCTCCGCCGGAGTGTGACGCGGGCCGCGCCGGGTAGCCAGCGAGGCGTCGGTGCACGTCCGCCCGCGCGGCCGTCCCCACGGGAGCAGCGATGCGAACACCCCTGGTTGCCATCGGTGCGCTCCTGCTGCCGGTGGCGCTCACGTTGTCCGTCGCCGCCGCCGTGATGCTCACCGGTCACGGCAATTGCCCACGCCTGTCCCCGCCGTCCCTGCCCGGCACGCGGATCCTCGCGATGTCCGCGGTCGCCCACCCGGACGGCATGGGTGCCCGGGCCTCCCTCCCCGGTCGGCCCGTTGCCAGCGGGGTTCCGGCGTTCTGCGACGTTACGATCATCCTGACGCACCCGCCGCTTCGTGACCGGGTCCGCATCCAGGTGTGGCTGCCACAATCGACGTGGAACGGCCGTTTCCAGGCCACCGGCGGCGGAGCGTTCGCCGCGGGCGAGTTCGAGCGCGCCCTCGTCCCAGCGGTCCGGCGGGGCTACGCGGCGGCCTCCACCGACGCCGGTGTGCCGAGCACTGCCAAGAGCCCGCCGGTCTGGGCGCAGCGCCATGACCGGCCGATCAACGACGGGCTGTTGGCCAACTTCGCCTACCGCTCAGTGCACGAGATGAGCCGAATCGGGAAACAGGTGATCGCCGGGTTCTACGGCCGGCCGCCCGCCTACTCATACTTCACCGGCTGCTCGACCGGCGGCCGGCAGGGCCTGACCGAGGCGCAGCGCTACCCCGGCGACTTCGACGGCATCCTCGCCGACGCGCCCGCCATCGCCTGGAACCGCCTTACCCTGGCCCAGTTCTGGCCGCAGGTCGTCATGAACGAGGCGGGTACGTACCCGACCACATGCGAGTTCGCCGCCTTCAACCGCGCCGCGATCGCGGCGTGCGATACCGACGACGGCCGCCTCGACGGGATCATCGGGCGGCCCGACACCTGCCGGTTCGACCCCGGCCGGCTCGTCGGCACGAGCGTGCGCTGTCACGGCCGGACGATCCGGATCAGCCGGGTGGACGCCGACATCGTCGGCAGGATCTGGGACGGCCCGACGACCCGCACCGGGGAACGGCAGTGGTACGGCCTGCCGCGCGGCGCGTCGTTCAGCTGGCTGGCCGGCACAACCAAGCCCCTGTTCGGGCCGAGGCACGGCGCGCCGTTCCCCGTCGCCGCGGACTGGATCCACTACTTCCTGCTGCGGCAACCCCACCTCGACGTCTCCACCATCGGCTACGCCGAGTTCGAGCGCCTGTTCGAGGAGTCCCAGGCACGCTACGGCGCCGTCATCGACTCCGACGATCCCGACCTGTCCGCCTTCCGCGCCGCCGGCGGCAAAATGATCACCTGGCATGGCCTGGCCGACCCAGCCGTCTTCCCGCAGGGCACGGTCGACTACCGCCGCCGCGTCGAATCCGCCATGGGCGGCGGCGAGGCCACCGACCGGTTCTACCGCGTCTTCCTCGCCCCAGGCGTGGGGCACTGCTCCGGCGGGGCCGGACCTGTCCCCACCGACCCGCACGCCGCACTCGTGGACTGGGTCGAACACGACCGCGCGCCCGACACACTGCCCGCTGCCACCACCGGAGCGCATCCGCACCTCAGCGGCGTCCTGTGCCGCTACCCGCAGCAGGCAACCGCCGGCCGTCCCTGTCACTGACGGACCCGCCGGTCGCCGAGCACCTACGAATGCTCATCCGGCCGGAGACTGAACGCTGCTGCGGGGCGTACCGCAGCGCCTGGTCACCCCCGGCGGAACGGCATGCCCACCGACCGCCTCGACAGGCCCACGACATGGACCCGGCCCGTCGTGAGCAGGGTTCCGAGAGCGTAAGGGACGTCACTGGCGACTCGACGGCGTTGGGCTCGCCGGTCGTCAGACCATCCACATGGGTGGGCCCTGAACTCACGAACACAAGAATCGGACTTCAGCCGGTGGGTCCCGAGCTCGCTGTCCGTTGCCATCAAACCTTGCACCCATGCCATCGAAGTATGTCCAGCCTGCGGTTTCTGCCAGTGAAGTTTGTCTGCGTGTGTCCTGAGCTGGGAAAATGGCTCAAGCCGATTCGGTCACAGGGCTGCGGCAGCGCCACAGCGGGTCCGCGTAGTCGCAGTGATCATTCACGGGGATTGCGCCAGAACCCCGAAATCACGGACGAAGCCAACCGGCACTCGCCCGTCGCCGCAACCGTTGTCTCGGTGCCGCTGCACCGCCCCGGTGTGCGCGCCTGCAGCCTGCGCGCCGACCGGATCCTGCACGAAGCCGCCGTCACCGCCGATCCGATCCGGCTGATACGCCTCTTCGGCATCCGTGTCGAGACCGCCATGCGGTAGCTGCGCGCCGCCCACCCGCACCGCATGGCGGAGCCGCGATAGCCCGTTCTTCTGCGAAATGGTGCGGCCAGCGGCGTCGCCCATCAGGCCGGAAGCCGTAAGGTCCAACTGTCGACAGGTCCCGGATTCCGCACGATCGCGCCCAGCCGCTCCAAGTGCGCGAGATGGGCGAATGTCTCGGCCACGGCGGAGCGGCGGATGGGGCCTTGAATCTCTGGCCACGTCCGTGACCAGCTCAGTAGCTCGGCGACGTGCCAAGTGCTGGCCCCCGGTGACCGGCCGAGCACCGCGCGGATTTCGGCGAGCCGGGTCTGGTGATGGCGCAGGAGCTCGTCGGTGCGTGCGGAGAGGCCGGCGAAGCGCCACTCGTGGGCCGGTAGTACCTCGTCGACCGCCAGCGCGCCCGCCTTTTCCAGGGAGTTCAGAAAGTCCCCGAGTGGGTCGTCGGGCTGCCCGGGCTGCAGCGCGATGTTGGGGCTGATCCGTGGCAGGACATGGTCGCCGGAGAACAGCAGCCCGCGGGTCTCATCGTGGAAACACAGGTGACCAGGTGTATGGCCAGGGGTCCACACTGCTCGCAGTTCGGGCAGCGGTCGGTCACCGTCGTCGATCAGGCGGTCCGGATCGGCTAGCGCCAACCACTGGCGCAGCTGATCGGTAGTGCCGATGAGGGCATCGGCATCGGCGTCGCTGCCGCCTCGGGCCAGCACCCAGCCGTACCAGCGGCGGACGAAGGCATCGAGGTCGTGGCGCTGCTTGAGGACTGCGGCCTCGAGCGCGTGCATGCCGATCCATGCGCCGGATGCTTCGCGGACGCGGCCGCTGAGCCCGTGATGATCGGAGTGCACATGTGTGACCAGCGTCGCCCGTACGTCGGCGATGGACGCGCCGAGGGCTGCCAGGCCCGCGACGAGCGCATCCCATGCCTCTTGCGTCGGCCAGCCGCTGTCGATGATGGCGATGCCGTCGACGCGCTCGAAAACGTAGATCAGCACGTACCGCAGCGGGTTGCCTGGCATCGGCACGGGCACGGACCACAGGCCAGGCCGGACCTGCTCGACCGGCGGCATTGCCCGGGCCTGCCATGCCTCGCGTTGCGCGACGCCGGTCACCTTCACCATGGTTTCGATCAGACGTCCCCTTTCGGCGCACGACACCAGTAGACAGCCTGACCCGCAGCGTCACTGCGGGTCAGACGTGGCCGACGGCCAGCCGGATTGTCCGACCCCGCACGTGACGCCGCGGGCGAGGCCATCACGGGGCTCGGTGACGGTCCGGCGTGGAGGCGGCCGTCGACGCCGAGGAGAGGTCGACCCGTTCACCCGTCTGTGCGGCGGTGTGGATCAGATCGAGCTTCTTGTGCAGGTTGACGGCGTGGACGAAGTCGGGCACGGTCTGGGACTCGGTGCGAAGATCGTGGACGAGTTGGGCGTATTCGTGACCGACGCCGTATCCGTAGTTGTCGGGGCCTCCCAGATCCCGTAGCTCCGGCAGGACGTACCGCTCGGGCGTTGGCATGGGCTCGAGTTGCGAATCTCGCTGGCGGTTGCCCAGAAAGATGTCGACTTGTGCGAACTGAAGCTGCCCGGTGTCGCCACTGACGACGATGTCGCCGGCGGTTCCGTTGATCTCCCAGAGGAATTTCGTGCCGCGCGAGAGGCCGCCGCGGAAATGCATCGATGCGACGGCGCCGGATTGGAGCGTGCCGGCGAGGACGACTTGGTCTTCACCGGTCATCGGGGTGAGTGCACCTGTGTCGACGTTGCGGACGAGCGGCCGGCGGATGGCGAGGGTCGCGTTGACCTCGTGCAGGTCGCCGAGCACCATCTCGAGGGCGTCGAGGGTGTGCGCGAACGGGATGGTGAGCATGGTGGCGCCGTTGCGCCGGTCGAGCAGGTATTCGTTCTTCGGGTGGTAGGAGCCGCCCCATCGGCGGGCTGAGGCCACCATACTGGTGGATAGAACCTCGCCGATCTGTCCGTCATGGACAAGGTCGCGCAGAAATCTGAGGTTGGGCGCAGACCGGGCCTGGAGGCCGACGAACGTCCGCAGGCCGAGCCGCTGGGCCTCGGTGGTCATGCGTTGCGCCTCTTCGGTGCCGTTGCCCAGCGGCCATTCGCAGAAGATGTTCTTGCCGGCCGGCAGGGCGGCTGTGACGAGTGGGTAGTGCAGCGGGACTCGGACCGAGACCGCCACCAGGTCAACGTCGTCGCGGGCTGCCATCTGCTCCACAGAGCCGTATCCGGGCACGCCGTAGCGCTCGCTCGCGCGGCTGGCGGTCTGCTCGCTGCTGGCGCTCAGAGCGCGCAACTGCACGCCTGGCGTCTTTCCGAGGGCGGGCTCGTGGGCCACCGAGGCCCAGCCGCCGGTCGCGCTCAGGCCGACCAGTCCTACGCCGATAGTGTCAAGGTTCATTGGCTTGCCCATTGTCATCGCCGTGCCCCTCGTGCATGCCTGGACGGATCTGCCTGTGCCGTACGGTTGGGCGCCGGCTCGCCCGGCGTGGAGTCCTCGCCCGGGTCGGGCAGGATGGGCAGGAGCCTGGCGACCGTGGTCTCGCGGTGTCTGCGGGACACCTCCAGCAGCATGGTGCGGTCGCGGCTGGACAGTGCCTCGACGAACCGGTCGTGATCGCCGTCGGATTCCCGGTCTTCCCTGATGTGAATACTGATCGACAGTGCTCGATATGCCGTGGACATTGCCCACCACCGCTTCACCTCACGGGCCAGGATGTGCTTCGGCGACAACGCGAAGATCGCGAAGTGGAACGCGTCGGCGGCGGCGACCATCTCTTCGACGGTGATGTCGGCCCTCTTCATACGCTGCTTTTGCACCTCCAGGTCCGCCAGTTCCTGCGCGGTGGGCCAGCGCGCGGTGTTGATCAGGTTGTCCTCGACCGTTTCGCGCAGCCAGTAGAGCTGCAGCATCTCCGACCTCGACAGCTGGGTGACGAAGTAGCCGCGGTTCGGCTCGTAGGTCACCAGCCCGTCGACGCTGAGCATTTTGAGCGCCTCGCGGATCGGCACGCGACTCATGCCCAGCTCAGTGGCCAACTCGTCCTGGCGGACGTGCATGCCAGGCATGAGGCGCTGCTGGAGGATCCGTCGCCGGATGGCGTCGGCCGCGATCGTTGCCGCGGTCTCGTTCGCGTCGGCGCCGCTGCCTGCCATCGAGGGCTACTTCCTTCACGTGGTCGCGGATGCGGTGGGAAACTGCGGCCGTCGTTTGGCCCGGAACGCTGAGAGTCCTTCGGCGAAGTCCGCCCCGGCCATAAGCCCGACTTGTGCCAGGCTCTCCCGGTCGAGGGCCGCGTGCAGATCGTTGGAGGCGTGGTGCAGCGCGGTCTTGGCGGCTGCCACCGCGCTCGCGGACCGTTGTGCCAGTGCCGTCGCCCGTTCGACGGCAATGTCCATGGCGGTGCCCGCGGCGCAGACTTCGTTGACCATCCCCATGGCCTGTGCCTCGGCGGCGCTGACGACGTCGCCGAACAGCAGCAGCCGCCGGGCGCGGAGCAGACCGACAACGCGTGGCAGGGTCCAGGACAGGCCGCCGTCGGGCCCGAGTCCCATGGCTCCAAAGGAGGCGCAGAACCGGGCCTGCTCAGCGGCGACGACGTAGTCGCTGGCCAGTGCGAGGCCCATGCCGGCGCCGAATGCGGCTCCCTCGACGGCCGCAACGATCGGCAACGGGCTGCCGGCGATGGTTTCGACGAGCCGGGTGACCCACTGCATGCGGGCCTGGTTCGCTGACGTGTCCTGGCTCATCGTGTGGATGTCTCCACCGGAGCAGAAATGTCCCCCGCTGCCCGTCAGCACGATCGAGCGGCAGTGCGCGCTGTCGCGGGCCGCCTCAATCGCCCGGCACAGCTCCGCGCGCAGCCGCACGGTGAGCGGGTTGCGATGGCGCGGGTCGTTGAGCTCGAGTACGCGCACCGGGCCGATGTCCCGCACTCGTAACGGCGCTTCGGCTGACGCGACGTCGTGCTCAGGCGAAGTTGGGCGCACGGCGCTCCCTCACTGCGCGGGCGGCTTCCTTGGACTCCGGGATGCCGCTCATGATGGCCGTCCCGAGTTGCTCGATGTGGTAGCCGCTGGCGAGGTCGCCCAGCTCGGACAGGTTCAGGATCTCCTTCATCAGTCTGACGGCGCTGGGTCCCTTGGCGGCGATGCGCCCGGCCATGGCCATCGCCTCCGGCAGCAGGGCGTCGCGGGTCGTCAGCCGCACTACGCCGCCGAGCCGGGCGAGGTCGGCGGCAGGCAGGCTCTCACCGCTGAACGCCAGCCACCGCAGGACCTTCTCCGGCACGAGGCGTGCCATGTGCTTGGTGCCGCCCATGACACCGACGTTGATCTCGGGTACGCCGAAGGCAGCGTTGTCTGATGCGACCACGACGTCGGCGGACCCGACCAGCGCGATGCCTCCGCCCAGGACAGGGCCGCCGACGGCGGCGATGACGGGAATCTCGCAGTCCCGGATGGCGCCGAAGCAGTCCCGCAGCATCCGGGACCGCGAAACCGCGGTCCCTGGCGAGAGTTCGATGTGCTCGTTCTTGTCGCTGCCCGCGCAGAACGCCCGGCTGCCCTCCGCGGTGAGGACCACGCACCGCTCACCGGCCTTGCCAGCGGACCGGAAGATCTCGGTGATCTCGCGGTACATGGCGGTGGTCAGGGCGTTGACCGGAGGGTTGTCCAGCGTCACCACCAAGACATTGGGATGTTCGGCGTCGGTCTCGACGCGGATCTTGCCGCTGTTCATTGTGTCGATGCTCCTCATGCTTCAGTCAACCCGACGGGCTGGGGACGTTCCTGCTGGCCGGCGTCGTGCGAGATCACCTTCGCGGCCCGAAGCGCCGCGAGTTCGTCGCCGTTCATGCCCAGCACCTCGTGCAGCACCTGATCGGTGTCGGCGCCCAGCAGCGGGGCGGCTCCCGGGGCGTGGAACGAGAGCCCGTTGCACTTCCACGGCGGAACCATGACGCGCTGCCGGCCGAGAAACGGGTGCTCGACGAACTGGTTGAGGCCGCGCCGCCGTGCCCGTGGCCCTTCGACGGCTTCGAACCCGGCCACCCTCGCGGCCGGGATGGACAATGCGGTGAGGTTGTGCTCGGCTTCGCTGGCGTCGTGCTTGCGCGCCCAGTCGGACAGCGCCACCTCGTAGGTGGCCGGGTCGGCGTCGACCTCGATGCCGACGAGCGAGGCGAGGCGGCTGCGCTCGGAGTTGTTGCGGGCCACCACCGCAACCCATGCATCGTCGCCGGCACAGCGGTAGATGCCGTGCGGCCAGAAGGTCGAGTGGCGGTTGCCCGGCGGCGCGACGTTGCCAGCGACCTGCTGCAGCAGCACTGGCGCCAGTTGTGTGCTCAGCAACGCCTCGACCTGTGAGACGTCGATGTGGCAGCCGCCGGCGCCTCGGCGCTGAGCGACGACCGAAGCCAGGACCGCGACGAGTCCGTGGCCGGCACCGTTGGGGTCGCCGACGGCCGGGTTGAACGTGCCGATGAGATCATCTCCGTAGCCGACGAGCGAATCGAGCCCGGATGTTCCCGACATCACCGGAGCGTAGCCACGCACGTCACGCAGCGGCCCGGTCCGCCCAAACACCGACATGGAGAGCATGACCAGGTCAGGGTTGGTGGCCGAGAGCGCATCGAAGCTCAGACCGCGCCGCTCGAGCGCGCCCGGCCTCATGTTCTCCACCAGCACGTCGACGTGGTCGGCCAGTCGGTGCACGAGCCGAGCACCGTCGTCGGTGCTGAGGTCCACCTCGACGCTGAGCTTGCCGTGGTTGACCTGGTTGAAGAACGGCGCGACCTCCATGAGCGGGCCGGCAATCGGCACGCCGTCGCGGAGTGCCGGGCCACGCAGCCGGGTGGGATCGGGACGGCCACGGTGCTCGATCTTGATGACCGTGGCGCCCAGGTCGGCGAGTGCCGCGGTGACCATCGGTCCGGACCAGACCCAGGTCATGTCCAGCACCCGCAGTCCGTCCAGCGGCCGCGCGAGGCTCGGCCGGGCCGGCCGTTCGCTGCGCCTGGCGGCCCGTGGCGCTCCGCCGGGCTGCGTGCGGGCCAGACGGAACGGGCTGCCGGGCACCACCCGCCCGGACGATACCGGCTGGAAGAAGCCTCTGGCGTTGAGGTGCTCGTTGACGAGCACCTCGGCCATGGTGAGCACCGATCCGGTCGCGAAGCCGTGCCGCCTGCTCGCGGCGAAGACCTCGTCGCGGGTCAGCGACGTGGTCCACGCCGTGACGTACGTGTCGACCTCGTCGGCATGTTCCATGGCGACGATCCTCGGGTCGTCGTAACCCGGTCTGCGGCTCCACTGCGGGTTGCCCAGCGCGGACAGCAGCCCTCGGTATTCGCCGGGTGTGCGGCACATGACGGAGATCCAGCCGTCGCGGCACGGGAACATCGCGGCTGGGTAGGAGCCGCCGGACATGGTGGCCCGGGCACCGTCGCGGTGCCAGGGCCGCCCGTAGGGCAGATAGTTCGAACCGATCTGCCCGATGAAATAGGTCAGGACATCGGTGGCGGAGACGTCCAACGACAGCGCCCGGTCGACGCCGCCGTCGCGTAGCAGGACACCGACAACTGCCGCGGTGGCCGCCTCGGTACCGCTGAAGTAGTCGGCCAGGTCAAACGGCAGCGACAGCGGCTCCCGGTCGGGCTTGCCCAGGCTGCTGATCAGACCGGAGTGCGCGCCCGCGATGATCGACGACGCCGGTGACGTGCCGCCGGTGTCGTCGATGTCGGGGTCGCGGTGCGATGAGACGTCCACCAGGCTGCACGTATCCGGTCGGGCGTCGGCGACACGGCGGGCAACAGCCGTGACCGCCCCACCGTGCGTGTCGTCGTGCAGACAGTCCACGACCAGGATCGAGCTGGTTGCCAGTGCCGTGTCCTGGCCGGCGATGTCGTCGGCGCCGATCGTCGCCTTGCCGGCGTGCAGCGCTGCCTCGAACTCCGCGAGCAGTTCGGGCGGGCAGTCCACCGACGGCGCCACCGTGACGCGACTGACCGTCGCACCGAGCAGGTGAAGCAGCCGACCGCAGTAGCCGCCGGCAGCGCGCGTCGAGACCTCGAGCACCCGTACCCCGGCCAGCGGAGCGGCCGCCGTGTTGCGTGTTCCCACCAAGAATCTTCCCCTCGAGCTGGTCGGGCCTAGTAGCTGCGGGGCAGCGCCAAGGCGCGTTCGGCGACGTAGTTGAGCACCATCTGGTTGTTGACCGGGCCCACCCGGAACAGGCGCGCTTCGGTCCAGAACCGGCCGATGTGGTACTCCCGGGCGAACGAATAGCCGCCGAAGGTCTGCATGGCCGCGTCGGTCGCGTCGAACGCCGCCTCGCTGATGAGGTACTTCGCGGCGTTGGAGAGCAGGCCCGCCGCGGCGGGGCCCTGCGTGGCGTAGACGTCGATCGCCCGGGTGAGCATCTCGGCGCCGGCCAGCAGCTGCAGGTAGCTCTTGGCGAGCGGGTGCGCGACGGACTGGTTCATGCCGATCGGCCGGTCGAAGACGATCCGCTCGTTGGCGTAGCGGCTGGCGTTCTCGATCGCCCACCGCCCGAGCCCGAGCGCCTCCGAGGCGATGAGCAGCCGCTCGCCGTTGAGGCTGTGCAGCATGTGGTAGAAGCCCTCGTCGACACGACCGATGACCTCGTGGTCGGCGACGAACGTGTCCGCGAAGAACACCTCGCAGGACTCGACGGCGTTACGCACCATCTTCGGGATCGGCCGGATGTCGATAGTGGGCACCTGCAGATCCGTCATGAACAGCGTCAGCCCAGTGCCGCGACGGCCACCGGCCTCACCGGGGGCGCTGGTGCGGGCCAGGAAGAGGATCTTGTCGCCGCGGACCGCGCCCGAGTTCCACACCTTCGCGCCGTTGATCAGGTATCCGCCGTCGACGCGGGTGGCCCGGGTGGTGATCCGGATCGTGTCGGTGCCTGCGGTCGGTTCGGTCACGCCGAAGGTGACGAACAGCTCGCCGCGGGCGACCTTCGGCAGGAACTCCTGCTTCTGTTCCTCGGTGCCGAAGGACAGCAGTGCGGGCACACACAGCAGCGGGATGTGGATGGAGCTGGTGGCGTTGAGGCCGCCGCCGGACGCGGCGACCTCCTCGACGATGGCGGACATGTCGGCCATCGAGCCGCCGCCGCCGCCGTACTCCTCGGGGATGAACGCGCCCATGTAGCCGGCGTCGACGAACTCACGGACGAAGTCCGTGGGGAAGGTGTGCTCGCGGTCCTGGCGCTCCCAGTACGCCGCGTCGTACTTGGCGCACAGCTCGCTGACCGCGGCGCGCAGATCGGCCTGGCGCTCACGATGGGGGAACGACACCTGGGGCATTTCGCTGTCTCCTTGCTTCCGTCGTGCTCGTGTGGCTGACATCCGCCGGCGCTGACTGCGCCGGGGTGACGGGTGGACACCATCTCGGCGCTGTCACGTTCCGGTCCAGGTCGGGTCTCGGCGTTCGCGGAACGCCCGTGGTCCCTCGAGCGCGTCGTTGCTGGCGTAGACGCGCTCGTACAGCCAACCGGCGGCGACGAGCGCGCTGCTCTGGCCGACCTCGGCGCTGAACTGGACCAGTTGCTTGGCCGCCGCCACGCTCAGCGGCGCGTTGCCGGCGATGAGCGCAGCCAGTTCCACGGCCGCGGTGATCGCCTCGCCCTCCGGTACGAGACGGTTGGCCAGGCCGAGCTCGTACGCTCTGGTCGCGTTCAGCGGCTCGCCGGTCAGCAGCAGCTCGGTCATGATGCGTTTGGGCAGCATCGACGCGAGCGGGGCAGCCCATGGCGCGCCACGGCCGCGCTTGACCTCGGCGATCCCGAACAGCGCGGTCGAGTCGCAGACACACAGGTCGCACGCCTGGGCGAGCAGAAACCCGCCCCCGTAGGCGTGTCCCTGCACCGCGGCGACGACCGGCTTGGCCGGTGAGCCGTTGCTGCCGACCATCTTCATCCAGTCCTCGCCCGGCGCCTGCAGCTGGGTCGCGGCCATCTCCTTGAGGTCCCCGCCGGCGCAGAACGACGGCCCGTTGCCGGCCAGGACCGCGCAGCGCAGCTCGTCGTCCTGCTCGAACGCGTCGAACGTCTCGCGCAGTGCCCGCCGCAGCGCGGCGTTGAGCGCGTTGCGCTGCCGGGGCCGGTTCATGGTGACGACGAGGACGCGGCCGTGGCGCTGGGTCAGCAGCACCGGCTCCGTGACGTCGGCGGATGCCGCCGCCGTCGTCGCCTGGTTGTCGGCGGTCACCGGCTCACCCGCTTCCGTGCCCGATTGACCCAGACCAGTGCCGCCCCGACCACGACCATCGACAGCACAGTGATGACCGTGGCCAGCGCGGCCAGGTTCGGATAGGTGCCGTTCTGGAACAGGCTCAACATCGTGAAACCCACCACCGGCGTCTTGGTACCGGCGAGGATCGCCGAGGCCGTGATGTCCCCGACGACCAGGACGAACACGAACACCCAGCCGGCGGCGATCCCGGGCGCCATGAGCGGCAGCGAGATCCGGCGCAGGGTCTCGGCGGGGCCGCGGCCGGACACCCGGGACGCGTCGAGCAGATCCTTGCCGACCTGAGCCGCGGCCGACTGCGACGACACCGTCGCCTGGGTGATGTACAGCACCACATAGGCCAGCAGCAGAATTGTCAGCGTCCCGCCGAGCCGCAGCGGCGGCCCGGCGAGCGCACTGACGAAAGCGATCGCGAAGATCACGTGGGACACCGTCCCGGGAATCTTCGTCGTCGTGTCCAGGAGTGCCCCGAACCGCCTCGACCGGCCGATCCGGTACGCCACCAGGATCGCGACCACCATGCAGATCGTCGCAGCGGCGATGCCCAGCACGAGACTGTTGGTCAGCGCCTCGTAGGTCTCGCTTCCCGACCGGAACAGCTGCTCGTATGCCCGCAACCGCAAGGGGGCAGTGAAGCTGCCGGTCCAGAACGGCTGGAACGACACCAGCGTCAGCGCCGCCACCGGCAGCGCACAGCCCAGGGCCATGTAGCCGAACATGAACACCCAGGCGACGGTCCGGCCGCCGATGCCGAAGGCGTACGGGTTCTGTGCCGCGCCGCGCCCGCCGATGGTGGCGTAGTGCCCACGGCGGGTGACCACCCGGCTCAGCGCGGTGAACCCGAGGATGGCGACCAGCAGCAGCAGGGACAGCAGCACCGCGCCAAGCAGATCCGGCGGATACGCCACCGTCAGCTTCCGGACGATCTCGACGGTCAAAATCGGCACATTGGCCTGCGTGCCGATGATCAGCGGCACGGAGAACATCGCGATGCCGAACACCAGCGACAGGACCGCCCCAGCCACGATCGCCGGCGCGACGGCCGGCAGGGTCACCGTGCGCACCACGGCGAACGTGCGTCGGCCGCTGACGCGGGCGGCCTCTTCAAGGGCGGGGTCGATGTTGCGCATCGCCGATGCCACGACCAGGTAGACCTGCGGGATCATGTACAGCGAGTAGACGAAGATCATCCCGGGCCGGGAGAAGATGTTCAGCTGCGGCAGGCCGATGCCCGCCGCGTCGTTGATGTCGCTGATGATGACGTTGAGGAATCCGGCGCCCGGCGAGGCGAGCAGCACCCACCCGATGGCGCCGGCCGTGGATGGGACCAGCAGCGAGACCACAGGCAGCACGTCCGAGGCCCAGCCCAGCCGGGCGTTGGTGCGCTCGTTGAGCCAGGCCAGGGTCGAGCCGAGAACGATCGCGATCAGGCAGCTGACGCCGATGACCAGGGCGGTGTTGCCCAGGACGGTGAGCAGCCGACGGTCGGTGAATACGTCCGCGAAGGTGCCGGTGACGGAGCCTTCCTCGCCAGAAGCGATGTTGACCAGTGTTCCGGCGAGCGGGTAGACGATCAGCAGGACGAGTGCGCCGCACACCGCGGTGACGACGACGTCGAAGGGGCTGAAGCGGCGCCGGTTTCGCCCGCTGGAGCGGGCCTGGGCGGTCGTGGTCATCGTGGCGCCCCCACCCGTCGGTCGACCCGCAGTTCGGGACGCGGCGGCGCACTACCGGCCTCGGCCGGGTCGTCGGGCCGGCACACGAGGGACCGGGGGTCGATGGACAGCCGGACCTTGTCGCCGGCGCGCAGCCGGCGGTCCATGGACCGCACGAGCACGGACAGGCCGTTGACCTCGACGGTGATGTCTGACACCGAGCCCAGGAACACGACCTGGCGGATGAGACCGTTCCAGGTATTCGGCTCCTCGACCGCGACGCCCCCGGTGTTGATCTTCCACGCTTCGGGCCTGGAGAACACCGTCAGGGGTCCGGGCGACGGCTCGGGCCCGTCGATCCGCATGGGGCCGATCGGCGAGTCGACGACCGCGAGCCCGTCGACGACCTGCCCCGTGGGGGTGACCAGAAGTTCGTTGGTGGAACCCATGAACCTCGCCACGTAGCGGGAATTGGGCCGGTCGTAGATCTCCTGCGGTGTGCCCGACTGGCACACCCGGCCGTCCTTCATCACGATGATGCGGGTGGCCAGGGTGAGGGCTTCCTCCTGGTCGTGCGTCACGTAGACCGCGGTGAACCCGGACTCGCGGTGCAGCCGCGCGATCTCGTGCCGCAAGCGCTCGCGCACCTTGGCGTCCACATTGGACAGCGGCTCGTCGAACAGGACGATGCTGTCCTTGGCGACCAGCGCCCGGGCGAGGGCGACCCGCTGCGCTTGCCCGCCGCTGATCTGACCGGGATACTGGCGTGCCAGTTCGCCGACGCCCACCGAGGCGAGCACCTCCTGGACGCTGGCCTGGATGGTGGACCGGCTCACGCGCCGGGCCCGCAGCGGGTAGGCCACGTTGTCGGCGACCGTCATGTGCGGCCAGAGAGCATAGGACTGGAACATCATGCTGAGGCGCCGCTGTTCCGTGGGTACGTTGACGCGCTTGCCGGTGTCGATGACCGCGGTTCCGCCCAATGCGATGCGCCCGGAGTCGAGGTGCTCCAGTCCAGCGATCGTCCGTAACAGGGTTGACTTGCCGCACCCGGAAGGCCCGAGAAGGACGAGGAACTCCCCTGCCGCAACGTCGAACGAGACGTCGTCGAGCGCGTTGATCGTCGACTTGTCCTGGCGTGTGAATCGTCGCCGTGCGTTGGCGACAGTGATCTGTGACTCGCTCACTGCTCGGTGCCTTTCGGGTGGGGGTGAGCCGTCAGGCCAGCTGGAAGATGTCCTGCATCGTCTTGAGGGTGGCTGGCTGCTTGTCCACGATCGGCCGGGTGTAGCCAGCCGGCAGCGGTGTCGTGCCCGGGGCGCCGAGCGCCGACGCGCCCGTCTTGCCGTTGATCGCCGCCTGCCCCTCGGGGGTGAACATGAAGTCGTAGAACAGCTTCGCGAAGCTCGGGCTGCGGGTCCCCTTGGTGATGACGCTGTCGAACTCGGCGCCGACGACCTTCGGCGGGAACGTCACAGCGATCGGAGCACCGTCGTTCTTGAGCGATTCGATGATCGTGGGCGGACACGGCACCGCGAGGCTGAGCTGGCCGGCGGCGAGCTGCTGGACCCCAGGAACCATGCTGTCGACGACCTTGAGGCTCTGCGCCTTGAGGTCCCTCAGGTACTGCTCACCGTAGTTGTCGATCCACAGGGCGCCCTGGTCCAGATAGAGCGGCGCGTTGCGGAAGTCAGCGAACGCGATCTTGCCCTTGTACTGCGGGTCGAGCGCGTCGGTCCAGTCCTTCGGTGGGTTCTTGACCAGGTTCGTGTTGTAGCAGATGCCGAACAGTGAGATGGCGGCCGTTGCCTCGCCGCCGTTGATGAACCACTTGTCGTCCAGCTTCGCCACCGCCGGGAGGCTCGTCTTGTCGATCTGCTCGAACCATCCCTTGGTGAAGCCGTCTTTGAGGAACGCCTGCGCCGAGGCGGTGAGCACGTCCGCGGTCTTCGCGCCGGCGTTGTGCTCCTGGGCGTAGCGGGTTGCCAGTGCACCGCTGGCCAGCCGCAGCTGTTGCACCTGAAGGCCGGGAAATGCCTTGCCGAACGCTGTGACGAGGGCCTCGTTGAGGGCGGGGTCCTGCGAGCTGTACCACGTCAGCGGTGGCTCGTTGCGCGCCTGCTGATACAGCTCGGCCATCGGCCCAGAGACGGTGGCCGGCGGCTCGTCGTCGCCGCACGCGGCGAGGGTCGTGGCCGCGACCAGGACCATCACCGCCCGCGCCAAGATGTGTTTCATGGGAACTCCAATGTCGACCTGAGAGACGGAGGCTGAACCGGCGGGCAGGACCTGCCGGCGGGGTGTGGATCACCGAAGCCGCCGGCGAACGGGGTGGGCGGCTTCGTAACCGTTCAGGCGCGGTCGTCGACGAGTTCGGCCGGGACGTCGATCTTCTGGGCGGCGAGGTATTCGCCGAGCCCTTTCGCCTGGATATCGATGCTGGTGCTGGATGCGGCGCCATCCTCGAGGATGCCGAAGACGAGGAAGTTAACCGCCTTGAGGTTGGGCAGAACATGCCGTTCCACGCGCAGCGACTCGAGCTCCGGTAGGAGCTTGGTGAGCCGCTCCGCGGTCATGTGGTGACACAGCCACGCGAAGGCCCGTTCACTGCGGGCCCACACGCCCACGTTGGCCATGCCGCCCTTGTCGCCGGACCGCGTTCCGAAGAGGGTGCCGAACGCGACCCGGCTGTCGCCGGTGCCGGACCGGTCAAGGTCCGGCTTCGGGCGCGCGGGCGTCTCGCGACGCTCGTCGCTGGACGGACCCCAGGCGACCGGCACGGCATCCGCGGTGTCCAGGTGTACGACGACCTCGACGTGGTGCTTGTCGACCAGGCTCGGCCACTGCACGCCATACGCCTTGGCGTCGGTAGGCGGGGTTACCAGGTACATGCCGGGCGGCCCGGCGGTGACGAGTTCCACGAACTTGTCGGCGAACCCCCGGCGTCCGATCCGATCCCGCGTGTGGTCCCGGGCGGTCACCACGACGATTGCGGTGGACTGGTCCTTGTTCCCGTGCACGGCCGCGGGGCCGACGACGCTCCAACGGATCCTGTCGAACGAGGAGTCGGGCCCGACGGTCGTCGCGATCTGCTCGCGCACCCACTCCAGCTTCTGCGGGATGTTGCGGCCGGTCAGCCCGAAGGAGACCGAGTTACGGAATCCTCCGTCGAAGGTGAGGGAGAGCTTTGTCGTGCCCGTCGGCGCGCGGCCGGCGACGCCGGTGACCCGGACACGGTCGTGGCCCAGGTCAGCAAGGGTGATCGTCGACAGGTCGGTGATGACATCGGGGTTCTGATACTCCACCGGCCCGGTCTCGTACAGCAGCTGTGCGATGACGGTGTCGGTGGTGACGATCCCGCCGGTGTCGCGGGCCTTGGTGATGACGCAGTCGCCGTTGGGCAGCACCTCCGCGATCGGCATGCCAGGGGTGCCAAGATGCTCGTGCTCGGTGAAGAAGGCGAAGTTGCCGCCGGTCACCTGTGAGCCGCACTCGATGAGGTGCCCGGCCACGACGGCGCCGGCCAGGCGCGACCAGTCGTCGCGGTTCCAGCCGAACCGCCACGCTGCGGGCCCGACGACCAGCGAGGCATCGGTGGCCCGCGGGCACACGACGATGTCGGCGCCGTGCTGGAGCGCTTCGACGATCGGCCAGGCGCCCAGATAGGCGTTGGCCGTCAGCACCTCGACCTCGGCCACCGGCAGGGCCTCGCCGGTGTCGATGTTGACCGGTCCGGAACCGTCCGGAAACATCGTGGGCAGCTGCTGCCGCACGTCGTCACCCGTGATCGCGGCCACGCGCAGCGCCACCCCGCGATCGGCGCACAGGGCCCGCAGGTCCGCGGCGCATCGCAGCGGGTCGAGCCCGCCGGCGTTGACGACGACCTTCACGCCCTGCGCCGCGATCTGACCGAGGTGCGGGCCGATCTGGTCGAGGAACGCGCGGGCATAGCCGACGCCGCCGCGGTCGACGTTCTTGCGGAGGATGAGCATGGTCAGCTCCGCGAGATAGTCGCCGACCAGCACGTCGACGCCCGAGCGGAGCAGGGCCGTCATCCCGTCGGCGCGGTCGCCGAGAAAGCCGGAGAAACAGCCGACAACCAGTCCTTCGCCAACTTCGGATTCAATTGTGGATCCAATCTTGGACATGTGACGCACGCTACTTCTCCGTTCCGCAGGCGTCAAGGGGATGTTTTGTACATGAAACGGCTGGTGGCGTGCGGTGCCCTCAGCCCGACCGCAGCGGCGCGTCCGACGAACGGACGAGCAGCGGTGCGAGGGCGTCGAGCGCCGACGGGTCCTCGATGGTGGACGGGATGTCGGGCGCTTCACCGTCGGCCATCTGCCGCATGGTGCGGCGCAGGATCTTGCCCGATCTGGTCTTGGGCAGCATCGGCACCACTACGACGTCCTTGAACGCCGCGACAGCCCCGATCTCATCGCGGACGAGAGCGACCAGTTGCCCGCCGACGTCCCCTTGGTTGAGGGCGACCCCGGCCTTGAGGACCACGAAGCCGCGGGGGATCTGGCCCTTGAGCGGATCGGCCACCCCGATGACGGCGCATTCGGCGACGGCCGGATGGGAGGCAAGGACGGCCTCGATGGCGCCGGTCGACAGGCGATGGCCAGCGACGTTGATCACGTCGTCGGTGCGGCCCATGACGAACAGGTAGCCGTCCTCGTCCATGTACCCGCTGTCGGCGGATAAGTAGTAGCCGGCATGGGCCGACAGGTACGAGGCGACGTAGCGATCGTCGTCGTGCCAGAGTGTCGGCAGCGTGCCCGGGGGAAGCGGGAGGCGGATGCAGATGTCGCCTTCCGTGTTCGGTGCGCACGGGCGTCCGGCGGAATCGAGGATCCGCACGTCGTAGCCGGGCACCGGAACCGACGGCGAACCGGCCTTGATCGGCATGGGCGCCAGGCCGCGCAGGTTCGAGGCGATTGGCCAGCCGGTCTCCGTCTGCCACCAGTTGTCCACGACCGGGACGCCGAGGTGTTGGGACGCCCATTCGTAGGTGGCCGGGTCGAGTCGTTCGCCGGCCATGAACAGGTTCCGCAGACAGGACACGTCGTGCCGGGCAAGGAGCGTGCCGTCGGGGTCCTCCTTCTTGATGGCCCGGATCGCGGTCGGCGCGGCGAAGAGCCCCCGGACGCCGTACTCCTCAACGACGCGCCAGAAGGCACCCGCGTCCGGTGTCCCAACGGGCTTGCCCTCGTAGAGCACCGTCGTAGCGCCGGCGATGAGCGGAGCGTAGACGATGTAGGAGTGGCCCACGACCCATCCGACGTCGGACGCCGCCCACCACACGTCGTCAGGACCGATGTCGTAGACGTTGCGCATCGACCAGGCCATGGCCACGGCGTGTCCGCCGTTGTCCCGAACAATGCCCTTGGGCCGGGCCGTGGTCCCGGAGGTGTAGAGGATGTACAGGGGATCCGTCGCGGCCACCTCCACGCAGTCGGCCGGCGCCGACGCGGCCACCGCGGCGTCCCAGTCGACGTCACGCGGCGCGGCGAGCGCCGCAGGAGCCTGCGGGCGCTGCTTGACCAGGCAGGCCAGCGGGCGGTGGGTGGCGATGTCGAGGGCCCGGTCCAGGATCGACTTGTAGTCCACCACGCGGGAGGGCTCGATACCGCACGACGCGGCGACGATCACCGTAGGCTGGGCGTCATCGATGCGAGCTGCGAGCTCGTGCGCCGCGAACCCACCGAACACGACAGAGTGCACGGCGCCGAGACGGGCGCAGGCGAGCATCGCGATCACCGCCTCCGGGATCATTGGCATGTAGAGCACGACCCGGTCACCGGTGCGGACACCGAGGTCCCGCAGCGCACCGGCGCAGGCCGCCACCGCGGCGAGCAACTCGGCGTAGGACAGGCGCAGCCTGTCGCCGGTCATGGCGCTGTGGAAGCGCAACGCGGTGCGGCCACCGTTTCCGGCCAGCACGTGCCGGTCCAGCGCGTTGAAGCAGGTGTTGAGGCTGCCGTCGGCGAACCAGCGATAGAACGGCGCACGGCTGTCGTCCAGAATCCGCATCGGCTGGCGGGTCCAGTCGATCAGCGCGGCCTGGTCGGCCCAGAAGCCAAGGGGATCGTCGATGCTACGCTCGTGGATGTCTCGATAGGACGGCATGTCACTTCCCTCGATGCGTTGGGGGTGGAGTCCGCACCGGCCCGCGACGGCTCCTGCGCCGTCCGCGCGGTCAGAGTGCGGCGCGCAAGACGGCCACGGCGTCTTCGATTCGAACGTGGCGAGGACTCGTGCTGAACGCGAAGTCGGTCGCCGCGGCTGCGGCGATGGCATCTAGGTCCTGCTCGCCGACGCCCAGCGAGCGTAACGACACCGGCGTCCGCAGGTTGGCGAGCATCGTGGGCACGTCGCCGATGCCCGCCGCCTCGCAGGCGCCCGCCAAGCGCCGGCCGACGTTCTCGTCGGAGGCGACGAAGTCGAGCACGTGCGGCAGCACGACGACGTCGACATCCCCGTTGGACGCGTGGAAGCGGTGCCCGATCACGTGCGACAACGCGGCAGTCAGCCCGACGCCGGACAGGTCGGCACCCTCCGCGCACATCATGCTCGCCAGCACCATCGTCACCCGGTCCGCCCCGCCTGCGTCGATCAGCGGGACGTGCCGCGCATGCAGGCGCAACGAATGGATGTGCCAGGCGTCGGAGAAAGGATTCGCCCGCGCGGAGACCAGCCCCTCTACGGACATCGCCAGGGAGTTGAACGCCGCCGACCGGACCACCGCGGCCGGGGCGGTATCGAGCAGCGTCGGGTCGATGAGGATCGAGGCGGCGCGGGTCTTCGGGTCGAACATGGCCAGCCGGCCGTCCTCGCCGGGCACCGTGACGGCGGTCGCCGCCCCGGGAACGGCGGTCGTGGGTGTGGTCGGCAGCACCACGATGGGCACCTTCGGGGTGTTCAGTCGCGGGCTGACGAACCGGCCGTCCGGCGCACGGTAGGTGACCAGGTCGCGCAGCGGAGCGTCCTCAGCCAGCAGCACAGCCATCGCCCTCGCGGTCACCAGCACCGACCCGCCGCCGAGCGCGATGATCGCGTCGCACGAATGCGCCCGCATGACCTGGACGCCGGTCTCAACGGATGCGATCGGGCTGTGCGCCTCCACACCGGCGTAGACATCAGTGATGCGACCGCCGGCGGCGCCGAGGACGCGCGCCAGCACAGCGCGGTCGCCGCCGAGCGTCGACCCGCAGACGAGCAGCCCGCGCCGCACGTTGAGCCGGGCGAGCTCGGCGCCGAGACGGTCCAGCACCCCTGGGCCCCAGAGCGCACGCAACGGCCCGCGGCGGACCAGGCCCGCGGCGCGAGGTTTGGTCCCGGCGGTCACGATCAGGCCTCGGCGGCCTGGTCTCGCAGGAGCATCATCGCCCGTACGCCGGCGGCCACTGCCAGCCCGCCGCACGGAATGAGCAGCGCATGAAACCCGTCGATGGCCTCCTGCTCGGTCAGGCCGAGGTCCAGGGCCCGCCGCAGATGCCGGGCGATCGTGGTCACCGGGGCGTTCGCGACCGCGCACGCGCAGGCGCAGATCAGCTCGCGGTAGGAAGCCGACAGACGGCCGTCCGCGGGCACCGGGTCCACCCCGAGGGTGTGGCAGTACATCTCGTCGAACAGGTCCAGAAACTGCGGATCCAGCTCCGCCATGAGGTTGTGCACGGGCAGTACCGCGCCCCGCCGTTGCTCGATCCGGCGCAGCACCTCGTCCCCGCCGAGGGCTGGAGTATCCACAATACTATTCACGATCGGATCCAATCTGTAGGATGGCGGAAACGTATCAGACACATGCGGGCCGCACCAGACCTCATCCAGGTTCGCCGCGGCCAGCCCGTCGTCGCAGATCACGCCAATCGAGGTACTCGCCGTGTACGAACTGCTGACCTACACCAGCCCGCCCGGCCACAGGGCCGATCTCGTTGCACGATTCCGAGACCACTCGGTGCGGCTGCTACGACGCCATGGCATCGACGTCGTCGGAATCTGGACCGTCGCCGCCGACGACAACCGCCTGGTCTACCTCGTGCGGCACACCGGAGACCCGATCGGCAACTGGACCAGATTCCGGGCTGACCCCGAATGGGTCGCGGCGCGAGCAGCGTCGATGGTCAACGGCACACTCGTGACGGAGACCGTATCCCTCGCGCTGGAACCGACGGCCTTCTCGCCGCTTCACTGACCCGCCCAACAAACCGCCCACCCCGCACGAACCCGTGCCGGGCTATCGGGAGGAGATCGCCGTGGCGACACCGATGCTGGATGCCACCGAACACCTGGCGCTACTGAACCTCTACGCCCGCTACGCCCACGCGATTGATGATCACGACCCCCGGATGATCGAAGCCTGCTTCACCAAGGACGCCGAGGTCATCATCACCTACCCACGGCCGGAGGGACCCAGCGAGCCCGTCACAAGGACAGGTCGATCCGCCATCGTGGAGCACATGATGGCCGTGTCCGGTAGCCGCCCCGGTTACGTCCATGACACCTTCAACGTCCACCTCGAACGCGTCGACGCCAGTACCTTCATCGGCAGGGCACGCTGGCGCGTGCTCGACCCGCTGTGCAGGCCTGAATCGATGGGCCGCTACGACGACGTAATCACGGCCGACGGCGACGCCTGGAGGTTGCGACGGCGCGCGGTCGACTACCTGTGGCGCCGGGACTGGCACTGGATCGTCGATTCCGCAGCGACGCCGACCGACGCGGTCGGTCGGGTGCCCGGCCGACCATGAACAGCATTCAGTGGCGCGCCTATGCCCTGCCCTACCTGACCATCGCGGCGGCCACGACGGCGGCCAGCGCCGTTTTGGATCTCGTCGGCCTGCCCGCGCCGGTGCTGTTCGGTTCGCTGCTGTCCGCAACCGGGTACGCGCTACTCTCCCGCACGCCGCTGCACATGCCCGAGCCCGCCACACGGCTCGGTCAGGCACTGATCGGCGTCGTCATCGGCACCATGGTCACCCCATCAGCGCTCGCCGCGATCGGCGCCGACCTCGTCGCGATCACGGCAGTCACCCTGGCCACCGTCGTCATCAGCGTGCTCGCCGGCCGACTGCTCGCGTTGCGAGCCGACGTCAGCGCCGCGACCGGGGCATTCGCGATGATCGCCGGTGGCGGGGCAGGGGTGAGCGCGGTCGCCCACGACCTCGGAGCCGATGATCGCGTCGTTGCCGTCGTACAGCAGCTCCGGCTACTGGCCGTCCTGTTCTCGATGCCCGCCGTCGTGGCGCTCGCGTTCCACGCGACGGGCGGGCTCGGGCCAGTGGCTGCCCCGCACGCGCCGGTGTGGCCGTCCGCAGTTTTCGTCGCCGGCGCCGCCCTCATCGGTCTACTGACCGCCCGCTTCGTTCCCGTCGCGACAGGCAGCCTCCTGTGCCCCCTCGCTGCCGCCGCGGTCCTGGCCGCCACCGGCTGGCTCGGCCCGGTCGACGTGCCGCAACCAGCACAATGGCTCGGATACGCGCTCGTCGGCGCACAGGTGGGACTGCGGTTCACCCGGGCGAGCCTCATCTCGATCGCGCGCATGCTGCCGGTGGTGGTCCTCCTGGTGGTCGCGGTCGTCGCGGTGACCGCCGCGCTCGGAGCACTGCTCGCCTGGCTGACTCCTGTGGACGGGCTGACCGCCTACCTCGCGACAACGCCTGGTGGCATCGTCGCCGTCTTGGCCGCGGCCACGGACACTGGTAGCAACCCCACCTACGTCATGGCGGTCCAGGTACTGCGCCTGCTCATCGTGCTCGCTGTCACACCACCGTTGGCATCCTGGTTGAACCGGCGCCAAGCCAGACGCAACCCGACTCGCCCGGCCAGGCCCTCGCCCGAGCAGCCGGCCTGACCACAGACTGCGCTGCGGGCACGGGCATCCTTGTCGACCACAGAGCGTAGAGAACTCACATGATCGTTGATGCCTGTGCCCGCTTGCCGTCCCGATCTGATCTTCTGACCGACTTACGCCCGATTGCCGGTCACTCTCAGCTGGAGCTGGGCAGAACTGGAAGAAGCCGGCCGATGGTCGTCTCGCGGTGCTGACGTGACACTGCCAGCAACAGCTCCCGGTCCTGTTCGGCAAGGGCCCGCACGAACCTGTCGTGGTCGCCGTCGGCCTCGCCCTGCTCTCGGACGTGAATGCTGATCGACAGCGCCCGGTAGGCAGTGGACACCGCCCACCACCGCCGCACTTCACGGGCAAGAACGTGCTTGGGCGACAAGGCGAAGATCGCGGAGTGGAACGCGTCGGTGGCCGCCACCATCTCCTCAACCGTGATGTCGGCCTGCTTCATGCGTTGATTCTGCGCTTCAAGCGCCGCTAATTCGCTGGCGGACGGCCACCGGACCGTCCTCATCAACTCGTCCTCCACGACCTCACGCAGCCAGTACAGCTGGAGCATCTCCGACTGGGACAGCCTCGTGACGAAATAGCCGCGATTCGGCTCGTACGTCACCAGCCCATCCACAGTCAGCATCTTCAGCGCCTCGCGGACAGGAACCCGGCTCATGCCCAGCTCAGCGGCGAGTTCGTCCTGACGCACGTGCACACCGGGCAGCAGACGTTGCTGTAAGATCCGCAGCCTGATCGCATCCGCCGCTATGGTTGCCGCGGTCTCGGTCGAGCCGGCGTGGCTCGCTGTCATCGAGTGCTCCCCCTGTTGGTTAGCGCCGTCTGTTCTCCAGATTGTGATCGACGCTTGGCTGAGACTACCGGCAGGCCTCTGTCAGCGCCCTGACCAGTGGTGAGCTGGAACTACACAAGCCCGCCACCGCACCGAGGATGTCGGCGCCCATGCAATTACAACTCACCAGCGCTTACGCAATTCCTCATGGGCATGGCGAGCGCATCGTCCACGCGGAAGCCTCAGTGTCTGTCGTACGCCGGTTTCGTTCTCCGATAGCTGGCCGGCCCGGACGCCGTCACCAACACCGCGCGGCCCCGCCGCAGTCCAACCGGCAACAGACCACGGAACTCCGCGGCCACAGGCAACGCACGCTTCGGCTCGGTCTCCGCAGCCGACCGCCCACGCCGTACCGACCCCGTCTGCTCCAATGGATGCGGTGCTGCAGGCGCAGCAGCGATTGCTCGAGCGGGGACGCGGCGCCGGGCTCCGGCGTGCGGCGTTCGGGCGGGGGCCAGCCAGACAGGCCGGGCAGTAGCGGCCGAACCGGCCGAAGATCCACAGTTCGTTGGTGCCGGGCCGGGCCGGGTCGCGGCGCCGGCCGAGGAAGGTCGCCTGCAGCGGCGCACAGCGGCTGGCGTGCGCGGACAGGCACAGCGCGGCGACCTCGTCGACGTGCAGGCCGGTGAGCGTCGCGAACCGCGCGACATCGCCGGGCTCGAGGTGGGTGACGGGGCCTTGGCGGATGTTCATGACGGTCAGGTCGCCCAGCTGGAGGAGCTGGGCGGGGCTGCGGTCGAGGCGGTGGGCCGGGCCGAGATCCGCCGCAGAGGCATCACGGTCCGCATCGCCCGCAAGGGCGTCGAGTCCTCCCAACGCCTCGGTCGGCACCGGTGGATCGTCGAGTCATGCCTGTCCTGGTTCGCCAACAACCGCCGCCTCGCCCGCCGCTACGAACGCAAAGCCGAGCATTTCCAAGCGTTTGCCGACCTCGCCGCAATCCTCATCTGCCACCGCCGACTCACAAAGATCACCAGGTGAGACACCCCTTAGCGTTCGATCATGGTCATCTGCTCGTCGGTGTGGTGGCCGCCTTCTGCCGGGGCGAGGCTGTCGAGGGTCGCGAGCTGTCCGGGGCTGAGCTCGATGGCGTCGGCGGCCGTGTTCTCTTCGACGCGGCTGACGAGCCCGAACTTGGTGGCCAGGACGACCTGGTCGCGGCGGCCTCTGATGGCCCGGCCGACGAGTTCCTCGTTGACGTACGGGCCGTAGATCTCGGCGGTGTCGATGAGGGTGACGCCGAGGTCGAGGGCGCGGTGGACGGTGCGGATCGACTCGGCGTCGTCGGTGCCGGCGCCGGTGTAGCCGTGGGACATGCCCATCGCGCCGAGCCCGATGCGGGCGACCTTGAGGTCACCGAGTGCCGCAGTTCGCATGGTAGCTGCTCCGTATCGTCGTCGGATTCGGTCCGGCCGCCCCCAGATGCAGGGGGCTGGCCACGGGTAGGTCAGGCTTCGGGGATCGGCCGGCCGAAGGTGGCGAGGGTGATGTCGGCCGGTTCGGGGCCTCCACGACGGCCGGTGTCCAGGCCGTCGATCGCGGCGAGCTCGTCGTCGGTGAGGTCGAAGTCGAAGACGGCGAAGTTCTCGGCGATACGCTGCGGATTCGTCGACTTGGGGATCGCGGAGCGGCCCTGCTGCAGGTGCCAGCGCAGCATCACCTGCGCCGGGCTCTTGCCGTGCTGCTGAGCGATGTCGCCGATGACCGGGTCCTGCAGGGTGCTGGTGTGCTCGCCGTCGCGGTAGAAGGTGATGCCGCCGATCGGTGACCACGCCTGGGTGGCGATGCCGTGCTCGGCGCCGAACGCCTGAACCTCGGGCTGGGTGAAGTACGGGTGGACCTCGATCTGGTTCACCGCCGGGACCACGGTGGCCTTGTCCAGCAAGGCGGTCAGGTGCTCGACCATGAAGTTGCTGACCCCGATCGCGCGTACCTTCCCGTCGGCGTACAGTCTCTCCAGCGCTCGGTACGCCTCGCGAGTCCGTCCGAACTCCGACGGCAGGGCCTGGTGCAGGATGAGCAGGTCGATCTGCTCGACGCCCAGCTTGGTGGCGCTCTTGGTGTAGCCGTGCAGGGTCTCGTCGGAGCCGTAGTCGCTGATCCAGATCTTCGTCTCCAGGAACACCGCGCCGCGGTCGAGGCCGGACGCGGCGACGGCCTCGCCGACCTGCCGTTCGTTGCCGTAGGCGGCGGCGGTGTCGATGTGCCGGTACCCGGTCTGCAAGGCGGCGTCGACGGCGGCGCGGGTCTCCTCGGGCGGTGTCTGGAAGACGCCGAAGCCGAGGGCGGGCATCGTGACGCCGTTGTTCAGCGTCAACTGCGGGATTGTGGACATGCGAGGTCCTTTCAGGCGGCGCTGATGCGCACGAGCGACTTGGTGGCGCGGCGGTCGAGCATGGCGTCCTTCCTCCATCAGACACCTACCCACCTCTGGCAGGGAGCCACCTGTGAAAGGGGTACCGACAGGGACCCCCTCACGCCCGGCACGCCGCCTAGCCTGGTGCTATGGGCATGGACAACCGCGGCGAGGTCCGCGCCTTCCTCACCACCCGCCGCGCCAAAATCAGCCCCGATCAGGCCGGCATCCCCGCCGGCGGCAGCCGCCGCGTCGCCGGGCTGCGCCGCGGCGAGGTCGCCGCCCTCGCCGGGGTCAGCGTCGAGTACTACACCCGCCTCGAGCGCGGCAACCTCGCCGGCGCCTCCGACAGCGTCCTTTCCGCGCTGGCCCGCGCCCTGCAGCTCGACGACACCGAAACGACCTACCTGCACAACCTCGCCCGCGCCGCCGGTCCCGCCCCAGCCCGCTCCCGGCGCCGCCCCAGCACGCCAGAGATCCGCCCGGCCGTGCGCCGGCTACTGGACTCCATGACCGGTGTCCCGGCGTTCCTGCGCACCCACCGCTTCGACATCCTCGCCGCGAACCCGCTCGGCCGCGCGCTCTACGCCCCGATGTTCGCCGCCCACCCGACCCTGCCGGTCAACACGATGCGGTTCACGTTCCTCGACCCGCACGCCCAGGCGTTCTACCCCGAATGGGCGAAAACCGCCCGCGCCGCTGTCGGCTCACTCCGCACCGCCGCCGCAGCCCACCCCCACGACCAGCAGCTGATGCACCTCATCGGCGAGCTGTCCATGCGCAGCGACACCTTCCGCACCTGGTGGGCCGCCCAAGACGTCTTCGTCCACACCCACGGCACCAAACGCTTCCGCCACCCCGCCATCGGCGAGCTGGAACTCGCCTACGAAGGACTCGAACTGCCCGGTGACGAAACCCTCACCATCGTCACCTACTCCGCCGAGCCCGGCACGCCATCCAGCGACGGCTTGGCACTGCTGGCCACTTGGGCCGTAACGGACGCCGGTAGGTCCGCTGCAACGTTGGATTCGACCTGAACGGCGCTATCTTTCCCCGTCAGGGGGCGAGTAGGCCGATGCGGCGCAGCCAGGCCGTGACCGCCGGCTCGGCGTCTCCGGCCTCCTCACCCCGCACGGCCAGCCCTTCCCCGAGCGTCGCGCCGCGACACGACGCGGCGTAGTCGCGCTCGGTCGTGCCCAAGCCGCTCACCGCGTACGTGGTCAGCGGGTGGACCGTCTTGCCGGTGAAGTCGAAGCCCTCCGCGAACGCTGTCATGATCATCGGCGCTCGCACGTTCCAGATCGGGCTGCCCAACAGGATCGTGGTGTACCGGCCGATCGACGGGAGCGGGTTCGCGATGCCCGGCCGGGCGTTCGCTTGCTGTTCCCGCACGTTGCGCGCGACCGTCGGGTCATAGTCGTCGGAGTACGGCTCGGCGGCCTCTATGCGGTGCACCTCGCAGCCGACAAGTCTGGTGATCATGTCGGCCACGACCTGGGTGTTGCCGACGGTCAGCCGGGTCCGGCCGCCGTTGAAGTAGTTCTCGCCGGCCCGAGAGAAATAGGCCAGCAGGACTGCGCTCGAGGCCGGCGAAGACGGTGCTGGACCACTTCGTGATGCTCCGGTCGGCGCAGGCCGGCTCGGGGCGGCGCTGGGTGCATCGGTGCAGGCGTTGAGGGCAACCCCGGCTGTGCCGAGAAGCACGCCGCGCAGCAGCGCGCGACGCGGATGCACATCCATGGCGTTCACGAAGTATCTCCCGGTCTACTGTCGGCGAGCATGACGTTCATGCCATACAAGCCCTGCCAGCGACACTCAGGGAGCCCCTGCCGAAAGGAGTACCAGCAGGGATCCTCACCCGGGTTTGAGCGGCACATACTGTCCAGCAGCTCGCGGCCCGGTGGCGTCAAAGGTTGGTCATGCGTTCCAGATGCTCGGGGTAGCGAGCACCGACGATCTCGACGCCCGCGGCGGCGTCGATGTCGCGCAGGTCATCGGCGGTGAGCTCGACGGCGGCGGCGCCGAGGTTCTCGTTGAGGCGTTCGAGCCTGCGGGTGCCGGGATGGGCACGATCCACGGCTGCTGAGCGAGCAGCCAGGCGAGCGCGATCTGCGCGACGGTGGCACCGTTGCGCTCGGCAACGGCCCGGAGCAGGTCGACGAGGGCCAGGTCGGCCTCGCGGACGTCGGCGTCGAAGCGCGGGATGCCGGCGCGGATGTCGCCGTCGGCGAACCTGGTTTCCTGGTTGAGGGTGCCGGTGAGGAAGATGGTGAACTCCTGGAGGGTGTGGATCGGGTCGAGGCGTCAGGCCCGGTCGGCCTCATGGGCCGCGGCGGGCTCGGCGGGTTCGGTGGATGCGGCCCAGCTGGCCAGGAGCCGGGGCGCGTCCGCTGCCGGGGTGCCGGCGGCGGCGCTGTAGGCGGTGAGGGTGAGGCCGGGATCGGCGGGCATGGGCATGGCTTCGAAGCCGAGCTCGATGCGGCCGATGACGGGGTGGTGGAAGCGTTTTGACGCCGGTGTGGTGCAGGCGGACGTTGTGCGCGGCCCGCAGGGTGCGGAAGGCGTCGCTGCGGGTGGCGAGCTCGCCGACGAGGTCGGTGAGGGCCTTGTCGTAGGGGTCGCGGCCGGCCTCGGTGCGCAGCAGCGCGACGGTGGTGTTCGCCGCCTCGTCCCAGTCCGGGTGGAGCTCGTCGGCGCGGGGGTCGAGGAAACAGAACCGGCGAGGTTCACCGGCCGGGCCGGGGTGTCGAACGCGGGTGCGTACAGGGCTTCGGCGAGCGGTTTGCGGCGAGGATGCCGAGGCGGCCGTTGCGGACGAACGCGAGCGCGTCGGTCATCGCGTGCAGCAGGTGCAGTGCGCCCGGCCGGACCTGCTGTTTCGGAGAACTCGCGCACCTCGTCGCGGTTGTCCATGCCCTTCACGGTACGGGCGCCGGTGCAGGCGAGGTGGGCGCTGGCATTACCACCTTCGGCAACCCTCCCCCGGCCTGGAGCCGCCGGCTGTATGGATGACATGACCGATGCGTCCAGTCCGGAGCCGCGACCCGGCCGCGATCCGGCCGCCGCGGGAGCGTCCTGGCCGTCGTGGCGGCCGGAACCGCCCTGGTGCTGGTCGCGTTCACCCTGCCCCTGGCCAGGCTGCCCGCCGCAGCTGCCGGTCCACGCGGGCGTCGGCGGGCAGGCGTGGATCCTCAGCGGGATGGGCGTCGGCTGCGCGGCCGGGCTGCGCGGCAGCGGCGCGCTCGGCGACGACCACGGCCGCCGCCGCACCGTCCTCATCGGCGCGCTGCTGCTCGCTGCGGCGTCATTGGTCGGCGCCGCCGCCCCCGACGCGCTGGTCCTGATCGTGGGCCGGGTCCTGCAGGGGCTCGGCGGCGCCGCAATCGTCGCGTGCAGCCTCGGCCTGATCGGGCACGCCTATCGGATGGGCCGCAGCGGGCTCAGGCGACCGGCATCTGGGGCGCGGCGCTGGGCGCCGGCGTCACGGCCGGCCCGTTCCTCGCGCTGGGGCTGCAGGCGACGGGCGGGTGGCGGTGGCCCTTCCTGGCCACAGCGCTCGGCGCGCTCGCGGTCGCCGCCGCGGGACGCGGGTGGCTGCCGGAGTCGAAGGCGGCGCGCCCGCGCCCGATTGACGTGCCCGGCACCGTGCTACTCGGGTTCGGGCCGGCGGCGCTGCTGGCCGGGCTGGCGCAGGGCCGAACCGGCTGGACCGGCCCGGCGACGCTCGGCCTGTTCGGCGCCGGGCTCCTGCTGCTGACCGGCTTCGTGGTCGTCGAGCACCTCCAGGCACATCCGATGTTCGACCTGGCGCTGCTGCCGCCGCGACTTCACCGCCGCCCTGGCCGCGGCGCTCGCCGCCGGCGCCGGAATGCTGTCGCTGACGTCGTTCACCCCGATCATCGTCGAACGCGGCCTCGGCGGCACCGCCCTGGCCAGCGTGGCGGCGATGCTGGCCTGGTCCGGGCTCAGCGCCATCACCCCGCTCGGCGCCCGCCGACTGTCCAGGTGACTGACACCCCGCGGGCAGCTCATCGCCGGTTTGCTCGGCTGCGCCGCCGGGCAACTCGCCCTGATGGAATTGCACCCGCACAGCCCGGTCGCTCGGCTGCTGCCCGGCCTGCTGCCGGCCGGCGCGGCCAACGGCGTCCTCAATGCAGCGCTGGGCCGGCAGGCGGTCTCCAGCGTGCCGGCTGACCGGGCCGCGATGGGCAGCGGCGCCCACAACACCGCCCGCTACCTCGACTCGGCGATCGGCCTGGCCCTGGTTACCCTCCTGATCAGTCGCGGCTCCACCCCGGCGGCGGTCCTCGTCGGCTGGAACCACGCGGTCCTGGCCACCGCCGGCTGCTCCCTCGCCGGGGCGCTGCTCGTGCTGCTCAACCGCGACCGCGCCACCGTCGCCGCCCCAGCCGACCGGCCGCTCATCCCGGCCGCCCAGGCTCACTGACGCGCCACGTCGCACAACCACCTGGAGTACCCGCTATGACCACCTGGACAACAGACGAGCTGCGTCGCATCGCCGCCGCTGACGAACTCGGCATCGCCAGCGTCCGCGCCGACGGCCGCCTGCGGCGGACGACCACGATCTGGGTCGTCCCGGACGGCGACGACCTGTACGTGCGCGCCGCGAACGGCCCCGACTCGGTCTGGTACCGCGGCACCCGCGCCCGCCACGAAGGCCACATCAGCGCAGGTGGGGTCGAGCGGGACGTCACCTTCACCGACGTGCCCGGCGACGACCCGGTCCACGAACGCATCGACGCCGGCTACCGCACCAAGTACCGCCGCTACGGCGCCACCTACATCGAGGCGATGCTCGCCCCAGATGCCCGCGCCGCCACCCTCAAACTCACCCCTCGCTGACCAGCTTAAGGAAACCACCGATGGCTGACGATGCTGCGCCGTCCGGCGCGCAGACCATGTTCGGCGACTTCGCCTCGGCGCTCGTCGACTGCACCGACACCGTCCTGTTCGGGCAGGTCTGGCAACGCCCCGAGCTGTGGCCACCCGCGAGACGCCGTCCGACGTGCTCGGCACCGGCTGGTTCGGCGCCGTCGCCGCCGAGGCCGGCCCGGGCAAGACCGTCGCCGTCGTCGGGGACGGCGCCGTCGGCCTCCTCGCGGTCCTCGCCGCAAAGCAGCTCGGCGCAGAACGGATCATCGCCATGAGCCGACACGCCGACCGGCAGAAACTCGCCCTGGAATACGGGGCCACCGACATCGTCACCGAACGCGGCGACGACGGCGTCGCCCGCATCAAAGACCTCACCCGCGGCCTCCGCCCGCACAGCGTCATCGAGGCAGTCGGCACCCAGGAGTCGATGCTGCAGGCAATCCGCTCCACCCGCCCCGGCGGGCACGTCGGCTACGTCGGCGTCGCCCACGGCGTCGAACTGCCCGGCGAGGAGCTGTTCTACTCCCACGTCCACCTGCACGGCGGCCCCGCCCCGGTCCGCCGGTTCCTGCCCGAACTCGTCGACCTCATCACCAGCCGCACCATCGACCCGGGCAAGGTCTTCGACCTCACCCTGCCCCTCGACCAAGTCGCCGACGGATACACGGCGATGGACGAGCGCCGCACCATCAAGACCCTGCTGCGGCCGTAAGGAGCCCACAACGCAACTGCAGCCCGTAGCCGCGACGATCAAGACACCCGCCGAACGATTCACCGGCGACGTGTACATGACGCCGATCTACTCCGGGACGGGACCGTCGCGGATGACTGTCTCGCTGGTCCGGTTCACGCCGGGTGCCCGCACCAACTGCACTTCCACGCCGTCGCCCAGACCCTGCACGTCACCGAAGGCGTCGGCCTGGTCGGCAGCCGCGGTACCGAACCTCCTGCAGCAGGATCACTGCACCGCCCCACGGTCACGATGACCACGCCCACCACGACATCGCCAGAAGCCGGTCGCTTGAGCCACGTTTACATCGACAGGTCCGCCCGAGTCCGAAGAACGTCGGCCGGTGCCGCCAACGCACCACCACGACTCCGTCCCGGCTCAGATCGTCGCCGGCGGCAGCGCGGTCCACTGCGGCCGCGTCGACGGTGCGCCGGGTGGCAGCAAGCACCGTGCGGTCCCCTGCGCGCGGCCGGGCGTGGTGGTTGACGTTGGTGCGGTGGTGTGCCGGCCGCCAGGATGGCGGCCGGCACGTGCGGGTGTTTCAGCGGTTGGCGGCGGCCTGCTTGATCAGGTCGGCGACCGCGGCGGGCTGCGACACGTAGATGGCGTGGCTGCCGGCGGCCTCCACGACCGTGGATCCAGCCCGTGCCGACATGGCGCGCTGGGCGGGCGGCGGGATCATGCGGTCGTCGGTCGCGACCAGGTACCAGCTCGGCTTGGCGCGCCAGGCGGGTTCGGACACGGCGCCGGCGAGGGCGTCGACACCCCAGGGGACCTGTGCGTCGGCCAGGAACGCCGCCTGGGCGGCTGGGAGGTCACCGGCGAACGAGGCGTGGAACTTGTCCCGGTCGAGGAAGAGGTACCCGTTGACCGGTGGCAGGATCGGCGGGACCGGCGCCCCGGGCGGCGGGTCGGCGATCAGCGTGTTCACCGACTCACCCTTGTCGGGAGCGAACGCGGCGATGTAGACGAGGGCGGCAACGTTGGGGTGGGTGCCGGCCTCGCTGATCACGGCGCCGCCGTAGGAGTGGCCGACGAGCACCGTCGGGCCATCCTGCTGGTCGAGGATCAGCCGGGTCGCCTCGGCGTCGCCGTGCAGCGACAGGGTGGGGTTCTGCACGACGCTGACCCGGTAGCCGTCCTGGGTGAGCAGGTCGTAGACCGGCTGCCAGCCGGATCCGTCGACGAAGCCGCCGTGCACGAGCACGACGTTGGTCACAGCACTCACGACTTGCACTCCTTGGATGAGTGGGTGTGGATGCGGTGACGGTAGGCGCTGCAGCGTGCGGTTCGATTACGTCAAATGACTGGTGTCGGCGATCGCGTCGCGCAGTGCCGCCCGGGAAGTGATGCCGAGCTTCGGGAAGATCTGGTACAGGTGGGTGCCGACCGTGCGGGGCGACAGGAACAGCTTCTCGCCGATCTGTTTGTTGCTCAGCCCGGCGGCGGCGAGTTCGGCGATCTGCCGTTGCTGCGGCGTCAGCGCGGCCGGCCCGGTTGACGGGAGGCCGCCGACGGTGTGACCGGTCGCCCGCAGTTCCGCCGATGCCCGCGCGGACCACGGCAGGGCGCCGAGCCGGTCGAAGGCTTCCAGGGCGGTCGCCAGATGCTGCCGGGCGGCGGCGTTGGCCTTGGACCGGCGCAGCCGCTCGCCGTAGGCGAGCTGGATCCGGGCTCGCTCGAACGGCCAGCGTTGGCCGCCGCTGACGGCGAGGGCGGCGTCGAACAGGGCAGGTGCCTGGTCATCGGGTGCGGCGAGCGCGGCCGCCGCCTCGATGGTCATGGCCAGCCGCGGGGAGATCGCGGCGACCCGGCAATCCCGGGCTGCCGCGACGTGCGCCCGGGCTTCGGCGATGCGTCCGGTGCGCGCTGCGGCCTCGACGACGTCCATGATCAGCCACAGGCCGTGCGGGATGTGCGCAGGCATCTGCCCGACAGTCGCGATCGTGGTGGCGTGCTGGTATGCCTGCCCGAAGTCGGCGCGGCCGAGCGCGTCGAGCAGCTTCGCCTGTTCCGCGATGCGCAGCACGAGCCCGGCTCCGCGGGGCGTGGCCCAGATCGTCATCCGGTCGGTCAGCTGTCGCACCTGTTCGTGGTCGCCGTGCGCCGCGGCCAGCATCGCCAGCAGGTACAGGCCGATGCACTCCAGGAGCCGGTAGTCGTGGGCCTGGCACAGCTCGACGTGCTCCTCGGCGATGCGCCGCACAGCGTCCCACTCGCCGGTCATGAACTGGTCGAGGCCGAGCAGCGACCGGGCGTGCAGGGTCAGGGTGAGCCCTGGGCCCGGTTCTCTGCCGAGGATCGCCGACAGCGGTGTGCGGCACGACGTCAACCGGTCCAGGAACATCGCCGCCAGCGTGACGCGGATGGTCCACACGGCGTCGGTCTGCACGCTCAGCCCGACGATCGCGGCGTCGAGCCGGTCGAGCAGCGGCGCTGCGGTGCGGGCCGGGTCGTCGAAGGTGCCGGCCAGCAGGGCGAGCAACTCGGGTGTCGGCGGCCACAGGCGGGACAACGCGGCGTGGAACGGTTCCCACAGGTCGGCCTGGCCGCTGAAGTAGCAGACCCAGCCGAGGGTGTAGAGGGCCTCGACCATGGTGGGGTTGTCACCGTCGTACGGGACCGGCTGCATCTGGATGGCTCCGGCCAGCAGCCGGTGGGCGGTGCCGATGTCGCCTTCCCCGCTCAGCAACAGGTGATGCGCGGCGGCGACGGCTGTGACCAGCGACTGCTCGCCCGAGGGGTGCCCGTCGCCGGCCAGCAGCCGCGGCACGTCACGCAGGTCGCCGGTGACCAGCGCACCGAGATACGCCGCTTCGGCAAGGCGTCGGCTGCGGTCGGTGTCGGTCGGGCTCAGGTCGGCGGCGCGCAGCAGGGTGGTGACCGCGCCGGCGGCGTCACCGCGGCTGCGGACCGTGTACGCGGCGTCCTCGAGGAGCCGGGCGACAGTCTCGTCCGGCCCGGTGCTCGCCTGGGCCAGGTGCCACGCGGCCCGCTCGGGGCGGTCGGCCATGGCGGCGGCCAGCTGAGCGTGGGCTCGAATGCGCTCGTCGAACATGGACCCTTCGACCACGGCGGAGCGGGTCAGCAGGTGATGGAAAGTCAGCCGGCCGGCGCGGTCGTCGACGTGGATCAGGCCTGCCCGCTCGGCCGCCGCAAGCGCCACCAGGTCCGGTTCGCCAGCAATGAGGTTGCTGAGCAGGCCGCTGCCGTCGAGAGCGGCGAGCAGGAGGATGCGCCGGGTCTGCGGAGGCAGTCCGTCGATCCGCGCGGCGAATGCCGCTTGCAGTCGACGGTTGAGCGCTAGCACATCCGGCAATGATCCGACGCCCGTCTGCTGCCGGTCGGTGAGTGCCAACGGCAGCTCCAGCAACGCCAGCGGATTGCCCTGCGCCTCGGCCAGCAGCCGCCCGCGCACACGGGGCACCAGGGCGGGGAAACGCTGCGCCACCAACGCCGCGGCAGCTGTCTGGTCCAACGGACGGATCTCGTACTCGGGCAGACCGGCCCGGTCGAAGAAGGTCTCGTGCCCGGACCGGTAGGCGGCCAGCAGCCCGACGCCGCGGGTCAGGCGGCGTGCCACGACCGCCAGAACCATCGCGCTGGCGCGATCGATCCACTGCAGGTCGTCCACGATCAGCAGCACCGGGTCCTCTGTCGCCAGTTGGCGCAGCAGGTCCAGGACCGCGTTGGCGATCATCAGCAGGCTCGGCGGTTCACAGTCCTGTATGCCCAGCGCGACCTGCAACGCCTGCCGGTGGGCCGGGCCCAGCCAGCCGATCTGTTCGCCCACGGGATGCAGCAACTGGTGCAGGCAGGAGAAACTGTGCTTGGCCTCGAACGGCGTACCCGACGCAGAAAGCACCCGCATCCCAGCAGCCGCCGCGTCGGCGGCGGCCGCCCGCAACAGCGCAGTCTTCCCGACACCCGGATCGCCGGCCAGCAGCAACGCACCTGCGGACCGGGCCATCTCCGCACGGAACCCGCGCAGCATCGCAAGCTCGGCGTCCCGGCCGACGAGCTCCAAAGCCGCACCGGTCATGAACAGCGCGCCGTGATCGTCGTGGACCGTGCTGACCGCGCGGACCGGGCTGACGCGCGACGGGCCGACCAGCGGACCAGCGAAGGCCGCGGGGCTGAGCACCGACGCTGCCGCAGCTCGGCCGACGCCAGCCCAACGCCGGGCATGCCGCACGGACGAACGATCGCACCACCACCTGCGACAGTGCGCAGTGGAGGCACGGCAGCTTCGCTCGCCACCGGATACCTGCCCACGGCATCACCATACGGCGCCTGTAGATGCGACCGGAACCGGCGGTTCACAGGACCAGCAACCGCTACTGCACCGTCACGATGCTGGCCCCGCACCCGGTCCAGGGAGCTCCCGGCTGTCGGCGGCCGGCCCGTGACCTTCCCCGTTTCTTCCACCGCGGAAGCGTGCTGTGACGTCGGCGGGGGTGGCGAATTCGTCGTTGTTGCTGTACGCGAGCCTCCCGGCGATGCCGAAATCCATCAGGGCGAGAACTGCGCAGGGAGGGGCCGTGCGCGTCGCTCGACCCCTCCCTGCCTTCAAACGGCGTGCTCGTCGACCTACTCGGTGGGGATGATGCCGAGCTGCTGGAGGACCTTCACGCCGTCGTCGAGTCCGACCTCTTCGACGATGAGTCCGTCGACGACCTTGAGGACGGTCGTGCCGGTGAAGCGGAGCGTCTTGCCGGACGCCGCCGGCACCGAGCCGATGGGCAGGTCGTCGAAGACGATCGACCCGGTGTGGGTGCCGCCGCCTTCCCACTGTCCGACCACGTAGTCGCCCTCGGCGATCAGGTCGGCGGTGCCCCAGAAGTTGAGGTCCGGGAACGCGGTGCGGAAGTCGGTGGCGAAGACCCGCACTTCGTCGCGACCGCGCATCGGCTTGTGCAGCGAGTACTCGAAGCGGATGTCGGGGTGCGCGAGCTCGTCGATGACCGCAGGGTTCCAGGGGTTGCCCCAGAACTCGGTGAACCAGCGTCCGACGACGGCCTTGTTCTCTTCCAGCGACATGATGTCGTCCCTTTGCTCGTGTGGGTGATCGCCGGCCGGTTGCTGGCCGCCGACACCGGGAAGACGCGTCGGATGGGTGTTTCGTGAGACTGGCCGCCGGGGTTTCTCAACTCAGATCGCAGCCCGAGCGACAGATTGAAATACTCGGAACGGACGTCGCTCGGCATCCACAGGGCGGTGTAGCCGGTTTGCTTCGCGGCGAGCGGTGCATGGCGATGCCCGCGCCTGCCGGGTCCGGCTCGCGCTTGGGCTCGTGTCGCGTGAGGTCGTGCAGGATCGGGGCTCTGGTGTCCGGCCCCGGCTCGCACAGTTTGGACACCCGCGGTCGCCGGGCGCGATGCGTTGACGCTTCGCGGTCGGTGTTCTCCAACCCGGAACGGCATGCGCTGCGAGCATCGCGAGCGCAGCATCGTGATGCAACGGCCCGGAGGCGTCGGGATGGATCGTGCTCATTCGGGCCAGACGCCGGAGGTGCCGCGTCGGTGCGAGCCGATCAGGTGCGTGTCGACGATGCCGATCGCCTCCATGAGCGCGAACATCGTCGTCGGGCCGACGAACGCGAATCCGCGCTTGCGGAGCTCTTTCGAGAGGGCGACGGATTCGGGCGAGGTGGTGGGGATGTCGGCGAAGGTTCGCGGCCGGGGGGTCGTTGCCGGCTTGGACGACCAGATGAGCGCGGATAGTCCGATGTCGTCGCGGAGCCTCTGCGTCGCCTGGGCGTTTCGGATCGCGGCCTCGATCTTCTGCCGGTTTCGGACGATCCCGGTGTCTGCGAGGAGGCGTTCGACATCGCCCTCGGTGTAGGCGGCGACCGCGTCGGGATCGAAATCGTCGAACGCGGCGCGGAATGCGGGTCGTTTTCGGAGGATCGTGGCCCAGGACAGGCCCGCCTGGAACCCTTCGAGCGTGACCCGCTCGTAGACGCCGCGTTCGTCGGTGACGGGCATGCCCCATTCGGTGTCGTAGTAGTCGCGCAGCATCGGCTCGATCGACGCCCACGCGGGTCGGGCCAGGCCGTCTTCGCCGATCACGACGCTGGGGTCGTCGGGTGTCTCGTTCATTGCCGTGTTGCTTCTCCGTCAGTCGGTGAGTCCGGTGGTGCGCATGGTGATGTTGATCCTGCCGGTTTCCAGGCCGCATCCGTCCGGGGCGGTGAAGGGATGCACGCGCGTGACGCCGTGGTAGGCGAGCCTGGATGCTCCGCCGAAGATGAAGAGGTCCCCGGAGCGGAGGCGGAGGTCGGTGTAGGGCTTTCCGCGGTTCTCCGTGTTGCCGAAGCGGAACGTACAGGCGTCACCGATCGACAGCGACACAACTGGGGCGAGGGAGCGCTCGTCCTTGTCCTGGTGCATGCCCAGACGTGCGGAGTCGTCGTAGTGGTTCACGAGCGCCGTGTCCGGCGTGTAGGCGTTCACCTCGTCTTCGGGGTAGCCGGCGTCGCGAAGCGCGCGCCGGCCGAGCCGCACCATCCAGCCCGGAAACGGGAGGACCCGGGCACCGTTGACGTCGGTCGCTTCTCGCGTGTACCTGTACGGCTGCCAGTGCCAGCCCAGGCACACGGTGCGCACGGACATCTCGTGGCCGCGGACCGTTGCGGCCCGAATGGGAACGGGCCCTTGCGTCCAACGGTGAAACTGGCGCACGAGCCACTCCTGCTGCTCCATGTTGAGCCAACTCGGGATCAGGATCGCACCGGGACCGGGTTCGCGGCGTTCCCCTGGGTCGAGGTCCGGAGTGAAGAGCGTCATCGTCAAGTCCTTACATGGTGTGCTGTGACGACCTCGTGCTCGATCCGCCAGGCGCGGCCTGATTCGGTGACGCCGGTGATTCCGTCGAGGTTGGCGAGGCCGACCAGATCGAGCGCCGCCCGCCCGGACAGCGCCGCCGCCAGGATGGTTCGAGCCGGCCGCCAACTCGTCGACCACAGGAGCCTGCGGGTCATCTGCGCCCATCCGGCTGGGGAACCGGTCATGATCCACAGATCTGGATCAGCAGCGGTGAACCGGGTGGCCTGCCGCGACCACGACGCGGCGGTCTCCGGCCAGGTGAGGGTCGTGACGATCTCGCCGCCGAGTGCTTCCCACCGTGTCGCGACAGCGCGTGCTGTCGTGAGGTCGTCGTCCGCTCGGCCCGATCCGATGGCGAGCCGTGTTGCGCCGCGGGTCCGGGCGAGTGCCGTGATCGCCTCGACCTCCGCCTCCGTCGCCGCCGCAGCGTGCGGGGGGCGGATTCCTTGCGAACTGCGCAGGAGCGGGCTCACCAGGGCATCCACGGTTCGCCTTTCTCCTGTGCGACCATCCACGCCTGGTAGCGGTCTGTGCAGCAGGTCCCGCACGGCCGGTAGCCGGCGGCGATCGCGGTCGCCTCGTCTGCGAAGAAGACGCGGTGCGTCACGTAGCCGCCTCGCGCGATCGCTCGGAGCGCGGAGGGGCAGTCGAACCGGCCGTAGATCTTGTTGCCGCGGTGGCCGCCCCACTCGCCCTTGGCGGGAGACGAGTGGGGGCGCTCGTCCGCGCCGATGAGCGTGTAGGTCTTCGTGGTGCTCATGCCGCGTCGTGGAAGACGAGGGCGAGCGTGTGCCGCTCGCCGGAGCGGATCGCGGAGACCCCGTGCCGCACCGGTGCCGCCGACCAGCCGCGGGCGGAGCGGACGGGGCGGTCGCGAGTGGTGAAGACATACCCGTGACCGTGCGGCAGGAGTGTGGCCGTGCCGCGGGACTGCGCCCGTGGCCGCTGTTCCAGCAGGAGGAACTCGCCGCCGGTGTGATCGACTCCGGGCTCGTTGAGGTTGATCACGACCTGAAGGGGGAAGACGAGGTCGCCGTAGAGGTCGCGGTGCAGCGCGTTCCAGTCCTTCTCGCCGTAGCGGAGCAGAATCGCCGTCGACTTGGCCTGCCCGGCGTCGTGGCACATCTGCAGCCACTCGTCGAGGGTGTCCGGCCAAGGGGCGGGCCGGCCGAGCCTGGTCCACCAGTCACGGGCGATCGGCAGCAACCTCGGGTAGAGCGCCTGCTTCAGCGCCTCGATCGGCTCGGGGTACGGTGCCGCGAAGTACCGGTACTGCCCTTCGCCGAAGCGATGCCGGCCCATGTTGATCGTGCTGCGGAACAGCTCATCGCTGTCGTACAGGTCGCGGATCTCTTTCGCCTCCGCGGGGGCGAGGAGCTGCGGGAGCAAGGCGCCGCCGTACTCGTCCATCTCGACTGCGACGGCGGCCCAGTCCGCGGATTCGACGCGTTCCCGCCAGGGGTTCGCCGGGGGCTTCGGCTTGGCGGTCATGCTGCGGCCTCCAGCTCGAGCAGGGTGGTCTTGGCGTCGAGCCCGCCGATGTACCCGCCGAGAGTGCCGTCGGTGCGCAGTACACGGTGACAGGGAACGACGACGGGCAGCGGGTTGGTGGCGCACGCGGTGCCGACGGCGCGCACGGCCTTGGGGTTGCCGACGAGCTCGGCGACCTCCCGGTAGCTACGGGTCTGGCCGTACCCGATCTCTGGGAGGTGCTTCTGGACGAGCTGCCGGAACCCGCGCGAGAGGGACAGGTCGAGCGCCAGGCCGAAGACCTTCCGGCGGCGGTCGAAGTACTCGTCGAGCTCGCGCGCCGCGTCGTCGAGTCGCTTCGGTGCGCGCAGGATGCGGAGGCTGACCTTCTCGGCCAGGTTCTCCAGCACACGGTCGTGGTCCTCGCGGGCGTAGGCGACGCGGATCAGGCCCTTCGCGGTCGCCGCGAGCAGCAGCTTCCCGACCGGGCTGTCGACGGTCGTGTACGCGACGTCGACGAGACCTTCGGCCTGCGCCTCGTGCTCGAGTCGGGCGTGCAGCCTTGCCAGGGTCTCGGGGTCGATGGGCGCCGACAGGGCGGTGAGGGCGTCATCGTTGCGGATGTCGCTCATTGGACTGCTCCTTTCGCGTTTGCGCCCGGAAACTGCTTCCTGAGGGTCTTGAGCCCGTCGGCGGCGGCTCTCCGTGCCGCGTCGACGGTTCCGCCGAGGATCGCCGCGATCTCCGCATGTGGCATGCCGACGAGGTATCGGAAGGTGATCGCCTGCCGCTGCTTGTCGGGGAGGCGGCCGACGAGTTCCCAGAGTTCGGTGTCGTCGGTGCCCGGGATTCCGATCGAGGCCGGCGCTTCCGGCAGTGTCTCCACCGGCAGCGGGTCCCGCTTCGCGGCCCGCTGGACATCGATCGCCTTACGGCGGGCGATGGTCACGAGCCAGGCTTCGACGTTCGCGGTCTCCGGAAGGTCCGGGTAGGCGCGCAACGCGGCAAGGAAGGTCTCCGACCAGGCGTCGTCCGCATCTTGTACTCCAAGCAGCGCTCGGCAGACGCGCAGCACGGTGACGCTGTGCTGCGCGACCACAGATTCGAACGGCAGTTTCATGTTCATCCCATTGAAGTCGGCGAAGGCGGGTCTTTCGCGAGATTCGCTAGAACAACCGTCCGGCGCGCACCTGAGCGGGTTCCTCAAGCTCCAGAAGCGCCTGCTTCCGCTTGAGCCCGCCGGCGTAGCCAGTGAGGTTCCCATTCGCACCGACGACGCGGTGACACGGCACGAAGATGCACAGCGGGTTCGCGCCGACCGCCTGGCCGACACGGTAGGCCAGGGACTTGTCGCCGAGCCGTTCCGCGATCTGCCCGTAGGTGGCGGTCGCACCGAACGGGATTTCGGCGACGATGCTCCACACGGCGCGCTGGAACGCATCACCCGAGGCGTCGAACGGAAGGGCGAACTCACGTCGGCCGCCGGCCAGGTAGTCGATCAGCTGCTCGGCAGCCTCGGCAAGCAGCGCGTCCGCTGCCGGCGCCACTTCCTGCCCGAACGTCTCCTGCGCGGGCCGGCGGATGTGATGACGGAAGTACAGGCCGATGATCGCCTCACCGCTCGCCACGATCGTGACCGATCCGAGGGACGTCTCCATCAGTATGTGTCGCGTGCTCATCGCGGCTCCTTTCTCTCTGCACTCTGTAGACGTCAGATCGGAGCCAAACGTGAGACGGCAGTTTCGACAGATCACCCAACCCTTAATGCAACGTATGTGACGATGAAGTAATAATCAGTCGGTTTCAGACCTATTATCCGATTCTGCGCATCTGGCTCGTCCGGTCGCACGACGGCGTCGGCCATCGAGGTGAACGGCCGGCCGGCTGGTGGTGTGCCGACGTTTGAGTCCGTGATGGCGGGTAGCAGGATTCCGGCAATGGAGGCGGCGTGGCACGTCGCTGACGGAACGATCCGTCGCGTTGTTCACAGCTGGCGGCCGGGGTGTGGGGGCGCCCCCGGCCGCCAGCGTCCACGGTTTGGTGTGGTCCCTACCTTCGACTCAGGGAGCCCGGGGATGTTCGGCTCCAACTGGCCGGCGTCGGACTCCGCACGTCAGATGGTCAAGCGGGTGGTGGGCACGTCCGGCCGGCCGGTCCGTGAATCCGACCGGCCGGACGCGTTGTCATGCGTCGGTCAACAGCAGCGCACAGGAGACGCGGTCCTCAGGTGCTCGAACTCACGTCGGGTCAGCGGCGATCCGTCCCGACAGTGTTGTTGCTGATGTGCGAGGTAGTGGTCGTAGCTGGTCTCGCCAACCAGTTCCCGGAGGTACCACCAGAGTCGCGACAGCAGGTGACGCGCTCTCATCCGTCGCCGTCCCTGCGTCTGCCGCCGCGCTGCTGATCGGTCCCGGCCGCGAAGGCGCCAGCTCCGGCACTGACCAGTTCCTGGCGCTCATCCGCAGTGGCGAAGAGGCCAGCCGGCGCGACGATCGTCGATTCGACGAACGGTGTCTCCGTCGTCGGGAGCTCGCGACCGCGGATGATCGCCTGGAGGCATGTCCGAGCTCCGTCGACGATCACGATGATGATCAGGACTGCGAAGAGCGCCGACAGCACGAGCTGCACGGTCGAGTTGGTGACGACTTGTTGCATCTGGTCGAGGTTCTTGGCGGGTGCGAGCACCTTGCCCTGTTCGAGTGCGTCGGCGAAGCGCTGGCGCTGGGCGAAGAAGCCCATCTTCGGGTCGGTGGAGAAGACCTTCTGGTAGCTGGCGGTCATCGTCACGGCCGCGACCCAGGCCAACGGTATGGCGGTGACCCAGGCCCATTTGAGCCGGCCGCTCTTGACCAGGATGACCGTGACGACGGTCAGTGCCAGGGCGGCGAGCAGCTGGTTGGCGACGGCGAACAGGGGGAAGAGCTGGTTGATGCCGCCGAGCGGGTTGGTGACACCGGTGTACAGGAAGTAGCCCCAGGCGCCCACGACCGCCGCGCTGGTCATCCACACGCCAGGCAGCCAGCTGACCCGGCCGATCGGCTTCCAGATGTTGCCCAGCATGTCCTGGAGCATGAACCGGCCGACCCGGGTCCCGGCGTCGACTGTGGTCAGGATGAACAGCGCCTCGAACATGATCGCGAAGTGGTACCAGAACGCCTGGAGCCCCGCCCCGCCGAGGAAGCCGGAGAAGATCTCGGAGATGCCGACGGCGAGCGTCGGCGCGCCACCAGTACGCGACACCAGTGTCGGTTCGCCGACGGCGGCGGCCGCGGCCTGCAGGGTATCGGGGGTGACGGTGAATCCCAGATTGGTCACCGCCGTCGCGGCGCTCTGGAAGGTCGTGCCGACCACGCCGCCGGGCGAGTTCATCGCGTAGTACAGCCCCGGGTCCAGCAGCGATGCGGCGATGATGGCCATGACCGCGACGAACGACTCCATCAGCATGCCGCCGTAGCCGACGAGCCGGACCTGCGACTCCTTCTGGATCATCTTCGGCGTGGTGCCCGAGGAGATCAGCGCGTGGAAGCCGGACAGCGCCCCGCAGGTGATGGTGATGAAGACGAAGGGGAACAGTGTGCCGGCGAAGACCGGGCCGTTGCCGCTGAAGGCGAACTTGGTGACGGCCTCGTTCTGCAGTACCGGAGCGGTCACCAGCACGCCGACCGCGAGCAGCGCGATCGTTCCGATCTTCATGAAGGTGGACAAGTAGTCGCGCGGCGCCAGAAGCATCCACACCGGCAGGACGGACGCGACGAAGCCGTACCCGACCAGGCAGAAGACCAGGGTCTCGGGCTTGAGCGTGAACGCGCCGGCCCAGCTGGAGTCCTGGACCCAGCCGCCCGCGACGATGGCGAGGACCAGCAGGCCGACGCCGATCACGCTGGTTTCGACCACGCGGCCCGGTCGGAGTACCCGTAGGTAGAAGCCCATGAACAGGGCGATCGGGATGGTCATGGCGATGGAGAAGGTGCCCCAGGGCGACTTCGCGAGCGCGTTGACGACGACGAGCGCGAGGACACCGAGCAGGATGATCATGATTGAGAAGACGGCCACCAGGGCTGCGACGCCGCCGACGCGGCCGATCTCGTCCCGGGCCATCTGGCCGATGCTCTTCCCGTCGCGGCGCATGGACAGGAACATGACCACCATGTCCTGCACGGCCCCGGCGAAGACGACACCGACGATGATCCAGATGGTGCCGGGTAGGTAGCCCATCTGCGCCGCGAGGACCGGCCCGACCAGCGGCCCGGCGCCCGCGATCGCGGCGAAGTGGTGGCCCAGCAGCACGCGGCGGTCGGTGACGTGGTAGTCGATGCCGTTGTCCAGCCTCTCCGCGGGCGTGGCGCGCCGGTCGTCGGCCTTGAGCACGCGCCGGGCGATGAAGCGCGCGTAGAACCGGTAGGCAATCGCGTACGAGCACAGCGCCGCGACCACCAGCCAGATCGCCGAGATACGCTCGCCGCGGGCCAGGGCGATGACCCCCCAGGCGATCGCGCCGACGATCGACACGGCTGTCCAGATCACGATGGACCGCAGGCCTGGGCGGGCCCGGGTCTGCGGAGTGAAGATGCTCATGCATGCTCTCCAGGGTGGGGGTGTCCGCCTGGATGCGTCCCTGGCGCACGGACTCCAGGGTCCGTGCGCTTCAGCAGCAGATGACTGGCTGTCATCAGCGCCATGCTCAGGAAGATCCAAGCGAACTGGAACCAGTAGAAGTAAGGCAGCCCTGCCAGCCGAGGCGTGGTCCGCGCGTACAGCGGGACCCAGAGGATTGCCACGAGCGGCAGTGCCAGGCCGGTGTGGGCGGCGACCCTGATTGCCTTGCGGAATCTCGCCATCCCAGCCTCCCGAACAGTCGTCGACGATGCCTGAATGTTGCGCACCCATGTCGCACGGTTTACCGACCGATTGCCTCTTGTTTCGTGTCAACCGATCCGGGAGCCTGCGCAACACACAGAGGACTGAGAGGGTGCCCATGGTCGATCCCGCCAGCACCACCGCCTTCACGCTGGTCGTCGCCGGTACGTCGCTGCTCGCGATCGCCGCGCGGCGCTTCCGGGTACGCGACGAGCTGCCCACACTCGACGACTGGGCGCTGGCGGGACGGCAGTTCGGGGCCGTGCTCACCTGGTTCCTGCTCGGCGGCACGATCTACACGGCCTATACGTACGCCGCGGTGCCAGGTCTGGTGTACGGCATCGGGGCGCTGGGGTTCTTCGCACTCGCGTACACGGTGATCGTCTACCCGCTGGCCTTCGTACTCCTGCCGAAGCTGTGGCAGGTCGCGAAGGACAACGGCCATACGACGGTGGCCGACTACGTGCGAGCCCGGTACGACTCACCGCTGCTCGCGCTCGCCGTGGCGCTCACCGGAATCCTCGCCACCATGCCGTACATCGCCCTGCAACTCCTCGGCATCCGGGCGATCCTGGCCGCCGGCGGCCTCTACCCCACCGACGGGATCGCGGGCGACCTCACGCTGGTCGCGGTGTTCGCGGTGCTGGCTGGCGCCACGTACCGCAACGGGCTGCGCGCACCGACCGTCATTTCCCTGGCCAAAGGGGTCCTGATCGGCACCACGGTCGTCGGCATCGTCGGGCTCGTGCTCAACCGGCTCGGCGGGCCGCAGGCGACGTTCCGAGCCGCCGAGGACGCCATCACCGCACGCGGCGTACCGGAGACCTCCTTGACGCTCACCCCCTCGCTCTACACCGCCTACGCCACGCTGGCGCTCGGCTCCGCGCTCGCGCTGCTCATGTATCCGCACGTACTGACCGCGTCCTTCGCCGCGTCCAGCGGCGACCGGCTCCGCAAGGCGATCATCGGGTTACCGGCATGGACCGCGGTGCTGGGGCTCTTCGCGCTGCTCGGCGTCGCCGCGCTTGCCGCGGGCGTAGAGGCCCGGCCCGGCAACGCCGAGGCGGCCGTGCCGCTGATGGTGCGGGAGCTGACCTCACCGGTCGCCGCTGGGCTCGTGTTCGGCGCGCTCGCGGTGGCGGTGCTGGTGCCCGCCGCGGTGATGTCGATCGGCGCGGCCACACTGTTCGTCCGCAACGTCTATGTCGAGTACTTCCACCCGACCGCGACACCGAAGCACCAGGCCCAGGTCGCCCGCGCGGTGTCGCTGGTGGCGAAGTTCGGGGCGCTCGCGTTCATCTTCGGCCTACCGGACCAGGACGCGATCAACCTGCAGCTGCTCGGCGGGGTGTGGATCCTGCAGACGTTTCCCACGGTGGCACTCGGGCTGTTCACCAGTTGGCCGCACCGCGGCGCGCTGCTCGTCGGCTGGCTCGCCGGCATGGTCGCGGGGACCGTGCTGGTCGCCTCCGGCGGCTTCTCCTCCGTCGTCTCGTTCGCCGGTGTGCACGTGTACGTCGCGCTCGCCGCGCTGGTGCTCAACCTCGCGGTCGCTGCCGCGCTGACCCCGGCGCTGGACCGGCTCGGCGTGGCCCGCGAGCTCGGCGACGGTACCGCCACCGGGGCGGTGGTCCCATGAGGCAGCAGGTCTCGTCACGGCCGCTCGCACCGGCCGCCGACCCGGCGCCGGCCGCCCTCGGCCCCACCGGGGTGAACCTCGCCGACCTGGACCGCGAGGCCGCACTGGCCAGGCTCTTCGACGCCAACCACACCCCGCTGCTGCGCTTGGCGGTGCTGCTCGGTGCGGAGGGCGAGGCCGAGGACATCGTCTCGGAGGCGTTCTACGAGTTGTACCGCCGCTGGCACCGGTTACGCAGTCACGACGCCGCGCTGAGCTACGTGCGCGCCGTCGTGTGCAACCTCGTGCGGATGCGGGTGCGCCGGCTGCAGGTGGCGCGCCGGCACGCGGAGCAGGTGATCGAGTCGGTCGGGTCGGCCGAGGCCGAGGTGCTGCTGCGCGACGACCAGCGCGCCCTCGTGGAGGCGATCAAGCAATTGCCGGCCCGGCAGCGGGAAGCGCTGGTCCTGCGGTACTGGCTGGATCTGCGAGAATCGGAGATAGCCGCGGCGATGGGTATCTCGGCCGGCGCGGTCAAGTCACACACGTCGCGAGGTATGGCCACGCTCACGCGGTTACTGGAGGAGCGGAGATGAGTGGCGTTCCATCCGGCCAGGTACCAGGTCAGGCACCCGCAACCGGTTCGGCCGCGGGCTCGGGGGTCGCCGAGGAACAGCTCCGCGACGTGTTCGACGCGCTGGCCACCTCGGTCCACGGCGCGTCGAACCGCTACCCGGCCGCTCTGGCCGGCTGGAGGCGCCGGGAACGGCGGCGGCGGATCGTGCTGGCGATCCTCGCCGCGGTGATCTTCGCGGTGGCCGACATCATCGGCCTGTGGGCGCTCAGCCGCGCTGACGTCAACATCCACATCATCTTCGATGACCGGCCGGGCAGCAGCACCGAGGCGCCGAGGAGCGGCATCGGGCCGCCGCCGTAGCCGCCACCGTAGCCGCCACTGGCGGCGTTCCGCCGTGGTCAGCCCACGGTCACCGCGCCCGCGGTGAACCCCGCGACGAACCGCTTGAGCAACAGGTTGAAGACCACCGCGACGGGCACCGCGACGAGCACGACGGCGCCCTGCAGGGACTGCCAGTAGAACAGGTCGCCGCGGATCAGCTCGGTGGGGATCCCGGTCGAGACGACCTTCCCGGCGGTGGGAGAGACGAACGCGATCGCGTACAGGTACTCGCTCGCGCACAGGACGAAGCTGAGTACGACGACCGCGACCACCCCGGGCACCGCCAGCGGCAGCGCGACCCGGCGAAAGGCGGCGAACCGGGTACAGCCGTCGACCAGTGCCTGCTCCTCGACCTGCAGCGGGATGGCGCTGAAGAAGCCCATCATCAGCCAGACCGACACCGGGACGGTCAGTGTCGGGTAGACCAGCACCAGGGCCCAGTCCGAGTCCTGCAGGCCGATGGCGGCGACAAGCCGCGACAGCGGCAGGAACAGCACGCTCGGCGGGACGAGATAGCACAGGAAGATCGCCATGCCGAGCCGGCCGGCCCATGGCCGCCGCAGCCGCGCCAGCGCGTAGCCGGCCGGCGTGGCGAGCAGGAGGGTGGCCACGACCACCGCCGCGCCGATCCACAGCGTGTTCCAGGCGAACGTCGGGAAGGCCGTGTGCCGCCACAGGTACGCAAGGTGGTCGGCGGTCGGTGGGGCGTTGAACCACAAGGGACTGTGCGCCGGGTCGTACAGGTCCCGGTTGAGCTTCACGGCGGTGATCATGCTCCACAGGAACGGCCCCGCGCCCAGCAACGCGGCCGCGTATGCCGCCGCGTGCACAGCCACGCCACCCAGCCGTTGCCGCCGCCGCGCCCGCTCGGCGCGCCGCACGGGGATCACCGGGCCACCATCCGGCGCACCAGGCCGAGGATCGTCAGCGTCGCGGCCAGCAGCACCGGCAGCAGGAACAGGGCCACCGCAGCGCCCTGGCCGACATCACCGCCGTCGATGCCCCGGCGGAACGCCAGCGTGGCAAGCACCTCCGTGGCATGGGTCGGCCCACCGTTGGTCAGCACCCGCACCACCGCCATGTCGCTGAACGTGAGGACCGCGCAGAACAGGCCCGCGACCGCGACGATCGGGGCCGTCAACGGCACCGTCATGAACCGGGTCTGCAGCCAGCGGCCAGCACCGTCGACGCGAGCGGCCTCGTAGATGTTGCGGGGGATCGCCACGAGCCCGGCCATGATGATGACGGCGGTGAGCGGGGTGAGCCGCCACGCCTGCACCGCCACGACCGATGCCATGGCCGTCGAAGGCCGGCCGAGCCAGTTGACGCTCTCCCCCGCGCCGAGCAGACCGAGCTGCCGACCGGTCCAGTCCAGCGGCGAGTAGACCGAATCGAGCATCCACAGCCACGCGACCGATGACACGGTGACCGGGGTGACCCAGGGCAGCAGCACGCACAGCCGCACCAGCCAACGTCCGTACACCCGGGCCAACATCAGCCGGGCCACCACGTTCCCGCCGACCACCGCCAGCGACGTGGTCGCCGCGGTGATGATGCACGTGTTGAGCAACGCTCGCCAGAACACCGGGTCGCCCAGCACACGTTCGATGCCGGCCAGGCCGGCCCAGTCGAAGGTCGGATCGGCGACGGTCACGTCCGACACGGCGAACGCGACGGCCAGTACCACCGGCCCGAGGATCAGGGCGGCGACGTAGGCGACGGTCGGCACGACGAACAGCGATGCCAGCGCGCGATCGCGGGCGCTGCGCCCGCGCGTCGGGAAGGCGTGGTTTCCCATCAGGCCACCAGTCCCCTGGCCTGCCATTTGGCGTAGACGGACCGGACCTGCGCCGCGGCGTCGGCGACCGCGACCGCGGCGCTGACCTCGCCGCGCGCCGCGCGGGCGAACATGTCTGGGATGACGAAGCTGCTGGCGACCTCCCCGACGGCGGCGTTGGCCGTGCCGGGATGGCCCAGGTCGGCGCTCCACCGGGCGGCGTCGACGAGCAGCTCGAGCTTGCCGGGCGGGTCGGCGCGGAACGGGTCGCGCCGCAGCCAGGTCGCGAGCTCCGGGGTACGGCCGGGCCAGGCGCACAGGTCGTACAGCATCGACGAGTAGGTGGCGGCGGCGAAGTTCGCGGTGTAGTGCAACAGGAACTCCTGTCCGGCGGCGGCCCCGGTGGCGTACTTCGGGATGACCCAGTTGTGCACGAGGTGGTGCGCGGCCGTGGCGCCCGCCGGGCCGGCCAACGCCGGCACGAAGTCGATGTCAGCCGCGACGGCCGGAGTGGAGCGCTGCGCGGTCCGCCAGGCAGAGATCGAGTTGCAGATGTAGGACAGCTTGCCGGCGACCAGCCCCTGGTTGTTGGAGCTGGGGATCCACGAGAAGACCTCGTCGGTCATGGCCTCGCGGTACAGCCTGGTCATGAACTCCACTGCCGCCACGGCCTCGGGCGCCTCGAGCGTGACCCGCCCCTCGGCGTCCTGAATGGACGATCCGAACGACCACAGCAGGGAGCGGCCGACCATGTTCGAATCGAGCTCCTGTGACATGCCGAGCCCGAGCTGAACGCCGGTGGCGCGGCGGATCTCGGCCCCGCCGCGCAGCAGTTCGTCCCAGCTCGAGGGGCCGTCGGGCAGGCCGATCTTCGACCACATCGAACGCCGGTAGTTCCCGGGATCCGGCACCCAGCCCGGCGCGTAGGCGAAGTACCGGTTCGTCGCCGGGTTGAAGCTCGACCGCCGGCACAGTTCCAGTTGCGGGCCCCACCGCCGGTTGGCCTCCCGGACGAGGTCGGTGAGGTCCAGCACCGCCGGTTCGAACTGCGGCAGCGGCGCCACGTACTGGATGAGGTCGTGCCCCCGACCGGCGTAGATCTCGGCCGCCACCCGGGTCGTGATCTGGCCCAGGTCGATGTGATCGACGGTGACGTCGACGCCGACCTGGCTGGCCCACCGACGGACGAAACCGTCGAACCAGCGGTCGTACGTCGGCACGAAATGGCTCCAGGCGAGGATCCGCAGCGCCCCGGAAAGCTTGGCCGTCGGCGACGTGAACTGCTCCGCCGGCCCGCCCGCGAGCACACCAGCGCCAAAGGCATCGTCATCTTCATGAGCACAGCCAGCGGCCAGCGCCACGCCGGCGACCGCCGCGCCGCCGACGAACCGGCGCCGACTCAGCCGCGCGGACAGTAGGTTGGATGAGAGCACACACTACGGTTGCCGCAGCGGCCGAATCGTTTACCAGCCGGGCCACTCAGGTTTCGTCCTCACGAATGCACGCCGCGATCCGGCTGTCCCGCTGACCTTCACGACGCCGGCCGGTCAGCCGCCGGCGACCAGTTGAGGGTGGGCAGCGAGGAAGCCCTTGACCCGGTCGGTGCGGACGGCGGTGAGCAGGTTGATGGTGGTCTGGTCGAGCTCTTCGGCGGTGCCGTTGCCGGGCGACTGGTTGAACGTGCCCTCGTTCGTCTTGATGGTGACCACGTCGTCGCCGCTCACGCCGCGCATGGCGTACGCCCAGTCGGCCAGGTCGATGCCACCGCTGTCGATGGTGATCGCCTTGCCGGCGATTTGTGCACGGCCGTGAACTCGGCCACGGCCTCGTTGACGAGCGGACGGGCCCGGTGCCCGCTGGGGACACCGGGCCCGGCCGTGTGCGGTCAGGGCGCCCAGAAGTTGCCGCTGGCGACGATCATCACCTGCAACTGGATGCTCGTCGAGTAGTAGTCGTTGCTGGTGAACGAGGTGTTGACCATCTTGGTCCACAGCGCGTCCAGCCAGGCCTGGCCGCCGGGGTCGGTGAGCGCCGCCACCGCGAAGGGTGCGAAGAACGCCGGCTCGCTGCCCGACGAGATCGCCGATCCACTCAGCGAGTAACCGACCGCGATGCTGTTCGGGTTGCCGCCGGTCTTGCCGCGCACCCAGGTGTTGAGCTTGCGGGCGGAGGCGAGCGACGCGGCGTCGCCGCTGGTCACCGCGTCCGCGCCGATCCGCCATGGGGTGCGGCACGAGTTCCAGAAGTACTTGCCGTCGTTCGGGTCCTCGAGCACCTCGCCGGGCGCGGGCTTCGGTGTGGTGTTGGTGTTCACCACGAAGTCCGGCAACAGCCCGGTGCCCGACGCGTACTGGGCCTGCAGGTTGGTGATGAGGTTCTGGTGCGCGGTGCGGATCGTGTCCCACGCCGTGTCGCCCGTGGCAGCCCTGAACGCGCGGAAGTGGTCGATCATGAAGTCGGACGGCCGGGTGGTCCAGTAGAGGCTGTCGCCCGGGGTGCTCCAGTCGCCGAGGAGCAGCAGGTGTGTCGTGGGGTTGACCTCGTTGGCCTTGATCGCGTTGATGTGCCTGATGGCCAGTTGCTTGTAGTTGTACGTTCCGGCGCTGCCCCACTGTTTGTCGGCGAGCAGCAGCCCATACGCGACGTCGAGGTCACCGTCGGTGGCCGAGTCGGAACCGTTGACGCTCTTGCAGGCCGTATCCTGCTCGGCCGCGAGCAGATCCGGATTGTGTACGGAGGGATGCGCCAGCATGTACTTGACCATCCCGTCGAACACGGTCTTCGCGTTCGCGTCGGCGCCGGCCATGGTGGCCACGATCACCATGCCGTAGCCCTGCGCCTCGGCGACGTACGGGTGATCGGCGTCCGGTGAGATGATCTCGTACCAGCCGTTGCCGCAGTTCTGCTTGACGAACGCGGCCTTCCACTTGTTGTAGTAGGTGACGACGGCCTGGTCCAGGGTCGACTGTGAGCCGGTCGGCTTCAGCGTGCCGGCCTGGTACGGGAAGAGGTGGCTGCCGAAGGGCACCGCCGGTCCGGTCGGCGGGGTGGTGCCCGCGTCGACGCTGAGCCAGTCGACGTTGGGACCGCCGTTCGCCGTCGTGGCCGTCGCCCGGATCGTGTTGGTCCCAGCGTTCAGGGTCGCCGTGATCGTCTTGCTCTGCCAGGTGTCCCAGTTCGTGGTGCTGCCGAACGCCGTGGCCGCCGCGACGACCGTGCCGTTGACGGCGATGTCCATCGGCCGGTTGGTGGTGGTGCCGTTGGCGTAGCGCAGGACGATCGTGGCGGCACCGGCCGTGGCCGCGGTCACCGACCACTGCACCGACGAGCCCACGACGTTGTCGTAGTTGACGAATCCGGTTCCGCTGAATCCGGTGTGGTTCGACTCGACCACGCCTTGCGAGATCGTGGCCGATTCCGCCTCGTAGCGGGTCGCGGCCGCTGCCGCCGGCGTCGCCGGCGACGTCAGCGCCGCCACGACCCCGAGCACCACTACCGGCAGACCGAGCTGCTTGCGTCTCATGGGCTTCCCTTCTCAGCCGGTGTACTGGACGAAGATCTTGGTGTACGCGTATGCCGCCTGCGAGACGCCGCTGCACGAATCGGCGTCGGAGCCGCTGCCACAGGCCCGGTCGCGGTTGACCGACCAGAACGTCAGGCGCGCCAGGTGGTGCTGTTGTGCGTACGCCAGGATCGTCTGGAAGTCGGCGAGCGTGACCGTCTCGTCGGACTCGTCGGTCACGCCGTTCATCGACGAGATGCCGATCCTCGTGTAGGCCACCGCGTCGCTGTAGCCGTAGGCGTTCTTGACGGCGTTCTTCAGGCCGTTGGCGGCGCTGACCGACGCGGCGCCCATCGTGCCGCTGTGCCCGCCGAAGTCGAACGGCATGATGGTCCAGCCGTCGTTGCTCAGGCCGGCCGCCGCGCCCTTGTTGATGAGATCGACGCCGTCGGAGTCCGGCCCGGTCGGGGTCGTGCCGAACGTGACGAACGTCTTGATGCCTGGGTTGTTCGTCTTGATGGTCTTCAGGGCGGAGATGACCCGCTGCCGGACGGTGGCGTTGGAGAACTCGGTCGCCTCGATGTCGATGTCGATCGCCTTGAGCCCGTAGGCGTTGATGACCTTCTGGTACGCGCCGGCGAGCGCGGATGCCGACGAGCACTTCTCGCCGAGCTTGTTGCCGCTCCAGCCGCCGAAGGAGACGATGACGTCCCCGCCAGCGCCGCGGATGGCGTTGATCTTCGCCTGATCGTCGCCGCCGGTCAGCGGCCGCGAGCCGTCCCACAGCGGGTTGCATCCGCCGTCGGAGAGCATGAAGGCGAGCGTGAAAAACTTGATGCCGGTCGCCGACATCACCGACGTCGGGCTCTGTGGGTTGCCCCAGCCGAAGTACTCGTACGGCGCGACCGCCATGCTCGGGCCGGTGGTGCCGCCCTCGACGACGGTGAGCTTGTCGACGTTCGGGCCGCCGCCGGCCGTGGTCGCGGTGGCCCGCACCGTGTTGGCGCCGGCGTTCAGCGTCGCGGTGAGCGACGTCTCCTGCCACGTGGTCCAGGCGCCGGTGCCGTTGAACGCGACGCCGGACGCGACGGTCGTGCCGTTCACCGCGATGTCCATCGGGCGGTTGGTGACCGTACCGTTGGCGAATCTGATGCTGAGCGTCGCGCTGCCGGTCGCCGCGGCGGTCACCGACCACTGCACGGACGAGCCGGTGGCGTTGTCGTAGTTGACGAATCCGGTGCCGGTGTAGCCGGCGTGGTTGGACTCCACCGCGCCATTCGTGATCGTCGCGTTCTCCGCCTGGTAGGCGGTGGTCGTGGCGGCCTGGGCGACACCGGTCGGCAGGCCGATCGCCGCCAGTGCCGCCACCACGCCCGCCGCCAGCGCGGCGCGCCGTCTGTTGAGTCGCATCGTTCCTCCGGGATGGCTAGGTGATCGTGATGCGGAAGATCTGGTCGGAACCGGCGGCGGCACCGCCGTTGTTGTCGCAGTTGGTCGTCGACAGCCACAGCTGGTCGGCGCCTGGCACCTTGACGACCGTGCGCAGCCGCCCGTACGTGCCGACGTAGTACGACGTCGGCGTGCCGGTGTTCTCGGCGTCGAGCAACGGGATGCGCCACAGCCGCTCGCCGCGCAGCGCCGCCATGTACACGACGTCGCGGACGATCGCGATCGCGCTCGGCGAGGCGGTGCTCACCGACCACTGCCGCTTCGGGTTCTCCATGCCCGAGACGCTGCAGGTGCCCTCACACGTCGGCCAGCCGTAGTTACGGCCCGCCTTGATGAGGTTGAGCTCGTCGAACTGGCTGTTGCCGAACTCGGCCTCCCACAGCCGGCCCTGGGAGTCCCAGGCGAGGCCCTGCGGGTTGCGGTGGCCGTAGCTGTACACGAGGGTGCCGAACGGGTTGCCGGGCGCCGCGGTGCCGTCGGTCTTCATCCGCAGGATCTTGCCGTTGAGCGAGCTCTTGTCCTGGGCGAGGTTGGGCGTCTGCGCCTCGCCGGTGGTCGCGTACAGGTAGCCGTCGGGGCCGAACGCCAGGCGGCCGCCGTTGTGGTAGCGGTTCTTCATGATGCCGGTGACCAGCGACGTGTACGCCGTGAGCGTCGTGCCGTTGTAGGTCATCCGGGCGATGCGGTTGCCTTCCGCGGCGGTGTGCATGAAGTACACGAAATGGTTAGTGGTCCAGGCCGGGTCGACCGCGACGCCGAGCAGGCCGCCCTCGCCGTCGGTGGTGACCGTATTCGGCACGGCGCCGACCTGCGTCCGCGCCCCACCCAGGGTGACCTTGAAGACCTTGAACGAGTCGCGCTCGGTGGCGATGGCGGTCTGGCCGTCGGGCATCCAGGCGATGCCCCACGGGATCGTCCAGCCGGTGGAGACGGTGGTGATGCCGGACGGCACGCCACCGCTGCACGCGGTGGTGGTGATCGTCCGGGCGTTGCTCGGAGCGGAGACGTTGCCGGCCGCGTCCCGCGCGACGACCGTCAGCGTGTAGGTGGTGCTGCAGGCCAGCCCGGTGACCGTTGTCGAGGTCACGTTGCCGGCCGACTTGAGGACCGAGCCGCCGCCCATCACGTCGTATCCGGCCACGCCGACGTTGTCCGTCGACGCCGTCCATGACGTGTCGACGGTGCTGCCGGCGACATTCGCGGTGGCGAAGCCGGACGGCGCGGTCGGCGCCTGTGTGTCGGTGCTGGCGAGGGTCCGGCAGATCGCCTGGGCGCTGCTCGTCGACACGTTGCCCGCGGCGTCGCGGCCGAAGACCGACAGACGGTACTCGAAGTTGGGCTGCAGCCCGGTCAGGGCCTTCGCGGTGACGTTCCCGGCGGCCTCGCTGATCTTGTTGCCGTCGTGGTAGATGTCGTACGCGACGACGCCGACGTTGTCCGTCGAGGCACCCCACGACAGGTTGATGCTGTTCTCGGTGATGGTGCCGCAGACGGGCTGTCCGGGCGCGGTCGGCGGCGCGGTGTCGCCGGGGACGCCGGTGCTGAGCCGGTCGACGTTGGGTCCGCCGTTGGCGGTCGTCGCGATGGCCCGGATGCGATTGGTACCGGCGGAGAGGCCGACCGTGAGCGTCACCGTCTGCCAGGTGTCCCAGTTGCCGGTGCTGGGGAACGACAGGGCACTGCGCACAAGGGTGCCGTTGACCGTCACGTCCATCGGCCGGTCGACGCTGGCGCCATTAGCGACACCGTTGGCGTACCGGATGGCGACGCTGACGTTGCCGGCGGTGGCGGCCGGGATCGACCACTCGACGTAGCTGCCGATGACGTTGTCGTAGTTCACGAAGCCGGTGCCGGTGAACCCGGTGTGGTTCGCCTCGACCGCGCCCTGCGAGACGGTCGCGTTCTCCGCCTGGTAGTCCGAGGTCGGCGGCGCGACGTCGACGTCGATCCGGTCGACGTTGGGCCCGCCGTTCGCGGTCGTCGCGACGGCGCGGATCCGGTTCGTGCCGGCGTTCACCGCTGCGGTGATCGTCTTGGTCTGCCACGTGTCCCAGTTGCCGGTGCCCGGGAACGACAGCGAGGCGGTGACCACCGTGCCGTTGACGCTGATGTCCATCGGCCGGTCGGTGGTGGTGCCGTTGGCGAACCGCAGCCCGATCGACGCGGTGCCCGCCGTGGCGGCGTTGACGGTCCATTCGACGGCGCTGCCGGTCGCGTTGTCGTAGTTGACGAACCCGGTCCCGGTGAAGCCGGTGTGGTTCGATTCCACGGTGCCGCCGGAGATCGTGGCGCTCTCGGCCTCATACCGGATCGCGGCGGCCTGCGCGGGTTTCGCCAGCGGGAGGATCGCGGCCACCACTGCTGCCGCCATCAGGGAGGTGATCCAGCGTCTTGCCTTTCGTGGTCCTCCGGAACTCATCGAGCCTCCAAGCCTGAGAAGCCTGAATTGTTAGGCAAGTTGCCTGACAGTTGCTAGAGATGGGACCACCGCATCGACGGAGCTGTCAAGCGTTTACGAGCATCAATCTCACGCGTCGGCAGACCGGAACGGGCGGTGTTGTCCTCGCTGGTCCGGGCGCTGCCACTGGAGCTGGGGAAGCATCGGATCGTCACCCCGGCGACCCTGCTGGCCTGGCACCGCCGGCTGGTCCGCCGGCACTGGACCTACTCGAACCCACGGGTTCGAGTCAGCCTGCTGGGGAAGTCACACAAGGCATGACTTCGAGCATCGGAGGAGCGCCATGGCGAACAAGAATGACGTTTTCGACGTGATCGTGATCGGTGCGGGACCGGTCGGGATAACCGTCGCCGCGCGCGCTGTACGGGGTGGCCTGACCGCGGCCGTGGTCGAGGAGCGCCTGGCCGGCGGCGAGTGCGAGTACTACGCGTGTGTTCCGAGCAAGGCGCTGCTGTGGCCGATGGAATTGGCGGCCGAGGTGAACCGGATGCCGGGACTGCAGCTGCGCGGCCCGATCGACGCCGCCGCGGTGCTGGCCCGCCGCGACGAGACGGTGTCGCACCGCGACGACGGCCACGAGGTGAACTTGATCGAGAAGTTCCCGGCGACGTTCGTGCGAGGCTATGGACGGCTGGCCGGGCCGCTGCGCGCCGAGGTCATGACGCCGGAGGGTGGCACGCGGGCGCTGCGTGCCCGGCACGCCGTCGTCGTCGCCACCGGCAGCGACCCCGCCGTCCCCGACGTGCCCGGGCTGCGGGAGGCCCGCCCATGGACCAACCGGGAAGCGACCAGCGTCCAGCAGGTACCCAAGCGGCTGGTCGTGATAGGCGCCGGGCCGGTGGCCTGCGAGATGGCCCAGGCGCTGCACTCCCTCGGCGCCGAGGAGACGACCGTGCTCGTGCGCGGCGACCGGCTGCTCACCCGGGCCGAGCCCTTCGCCGGCGACCTGGTAGCGCAGTCGTTCCGGGAATCGGGCATCGACGTGCGCTTCGGCCGCTCGGCCACCCGTGTGGAGCGGCCGGTCGCGGGCGGTCCGGTGACCGTGCACACCGACGACGGCGGGCAGGTCGATGCTGACGACCTCCTCGTCGGCACCGGCCGCCGCTTCTCGACATACGACATCGGCCTGGACACGGTCGGCCTGCGCCCCGACGGCCCGATCCGGGTGGACGCGAGCATGCGGGCCACCGCCGTCGCGGACGGCTGGCTGTACGCCGTCGGCGACGTCAACGGCCGCAACCTGCTCACCCACATGGGCAAGTACCAGGCCCGCGTCTGCGGCGACGTCATCGCCGCCCGCGCCACCGGCCGGCCCGAGGACGCGCCAGGGCTGCGCGACACCGCCGACGACCGGGGCGCGCCCCAGGTCGTGTTCACCGAGCCGCAGGTGTGCATGGTCGGGCGCACCGAGTCCCAGGCCCGCGCCGACGGCTTCAACGTCCGCACCGTGGAGTACGACATCGGCGAGGTCGCCGGCGCCATCGTCCGCGGCATCGGCTACACCGGCCGGGCGAAGCTGGTCGTCGACGAAGACCGCCGGGTCCTGCTCGGCGCGACCTTCGTCGCCTCCGACATGGCAGACATGCTGCACTCGGCCACCATCGCGGTGAACGCTGAGGTTCCCCTCGACCAACTGTGGCACGCCGTGCCGCCGTTCCCGACCGTCAGCGAAATCTGGCTGCGCCTGCTGGAGCAGTACGGCCTGTGACGCTTGCGGTTCAGTGGTCGTAGGCGGTCAGGGATCGCATGATCGGCTGGCCGGTGTGCCAGTTGTGCCAGATCGCGGCGGTCATGGCCAGGATGCGTTGCAGTACCCCGACGGCGACGCCGGCTGGGGTTCGTCCGCCGTGGCGTTCGAGGTCGAGTTGGCCTTTGAGGGTTTGGTTGACGGACTCGATGTTCTGCCGGACCGCGCGCAGCAGTGGCCGTCCGGGGCGTGGCGGGTCGGTGCGGTATGCGGGTCGGACGACATCGATGTTGTTGTCGTTGAGCCAGGTTTCGGTGGTCCGGTCTCGGTAGCCCTTGTCCACGACCAGGATCACTCCGTCGGGGTGGTGGTTCCGCGACGCGGGCGTCGACGTGCGCCTGGAGCAGCGGGTCGATCGCGTCGAGCGGGTCGAGGTCAACGACGCCGGGCCCGGGTCTGGATCCACGGTGGACCGGTCACGGTGCGCCTCGACCGGGGAGACGTGCTCACCGTCGACGAGGTGCTGGTCGCGTCGGAAGGTACGAACCGCCGTAGCAGTGTCAGGTCCGGCGACCGCCAAGCACCTCTGGCCCCTTGACGGGATTCAGACGGAAACAGGGGTTTCGGGCTCCATGTCGAACGAAGCCTGAAGCTTCTCCGGGCGCGTACCAAGTCCGTCGCGGACATGGCGCTGCCATGGCGCCTCGATGAGACGCTTGGTCTCCTCGATCATTGATGCCGGTTCCAGGTTGCGGTAGCTGTCCACCTCACCGGCGGCGACGGCAGTCAATGTCTCGTACACGGGCTCGGGATCGAACTGCGCCCGCGGGAACGCGAGTTTCGAGTAGTCGAACAGCCGCTCGGAGGCATCGTCCTCCCAGCTCTTCCAGGTCTGGAACATGCGGTCGTTGAATCCGGTCAGAAATGGGCCTGGATTGACGGTGGCAACCTCAATGCCAAACTCACGCAGCTCGTCCGCCATGCTTTCCGCGATGGCCTCGATCGCGTGCTTCGACGCCGAGTAGAGGCCGGTGAAAGGATTGACGTTCAGCCCCTCCCGGGACGACATCCAGACAATACGCCCCTCGCCCCGCTTGACCATCTGCTTCGCGATTCCCTGCGTCAGTAGAAGGGGTCCGAAAAGGTTTACCTCAAATTGATTGCGAATGTTCCGGTCGGGAATGTCGACAGTCGAACCACCCTCCCCGACACCCGCGTTGTTCACCAGGATCTCGACGTCCCACGAAAGGGCTTTTCTCCGGTCTCCCTCGTCGGTGACGTCGAGCTTCTCGACCTGTAAACTCACCCCTCGCTGAGCGGCCTGCCACTTGAGGGTCTGCACCTGGGCCCAGATCTCCACGGTGGCGATGACGTCGAATCCCTTTCCAGCCAGGCGCATTGCCACCTCATGGCCGAAACCAGTCCCGGCTCCAGTGATAAGAACTTTCTTCATAGCGGCAGCGTCCTTTCTGCAGCAGCGCCGACGATTCGGCAACTGGCCGGAATACCGATGGAACGGTCCCCGGCCTGCGTTTCAGAGGCCCGCGCCCTCCCGCGCAGTCAAGGAGAGCGGCAAGCCACCCAGCGGCTTCGCCGTAGTCTGTCCGGCTTCCGCCGCGGGAAGCGCGGCAGCTGCACCGACCACCCGATGAGCTCGGCACTACCCCGGAGTTCGGCACTACCCCGGCAAGGTCGCGGTACACCCCTGGTACGCCGGCGCACACCCAGCAGGCGCGTAGCGACGGGCCTGTGCTTCGTCGCTCAGCGGCGAGTGGGTGCTGCACCCGGCCGCGCTCATGCTCTCCCAGGTGCGTGCCGCCAGACGCGGCCAAAAAGTGGTCCGAGCTTCGAAGGCCCGGTCGACCGCGCGCGAGCGGGCTCGAAGCACCACGTCCTGACCGAGGGGATCTGGCGGTCCGGGTCCTGGCCGGGCTGCGGGCGGACCGGTCCCGCGTCGGGCCGCGCCGACCCGGCTGCCGGGAGAGCTGGGCCGGCCAGCCCCGCCGCCACGGCGGGGAGTTCATCTTCGGTGACCCGGCCAGCTGGGACACTCCGGACGTGACCACCACAGGTCGACTGCGGTAGGAGCTGGTGGCCTCAGCGCGCATCACCGGACGGTGACGATGACCGCCTCGGCTTCGCCGACGCCGCCGCAGATGGTGACCAGGCCCCGCCCGCCACCCCGGCGGCGCAGCTCATTGATCACTGTCACTACCAGTCGGCCGCCCGTCGCGCCGGTGGGATGGCCGATCGCGACGGCGCCGCCGTTGACGTTCGTCCGTTCGCGCAGCCGCTGCGCCTTGTCCCGGTCGCCGTCCGCCAGTACGAGCGTCGTCACCAGGGGTACGGCGGCGAAAGCCTCGTTGACCTCGATCAGGTCGATGTCCGCGAGCGTCAGGCCGGCCCGGGCCAGTGCCCGCTGGGCCGCCCGCGCGGGCATCGACGCCAGGCGTTGCGGGTCGCCGGAGACCTGCGTGCAGGCGCCGACGGTGGCCAGGCCGGTGGTGCCGCGCCGCGTCGCCTCCTCCTCGCTGGCCAGCACCAGGGCCACCGCGCCGGTGCTCATGTTGGGCGCGTTGCCCGCCGTCACCGTGGCACTGCCGTAGACCGTCGGCAGCGCAGCCAGTTGCTGTGCCGTGGTGGCGGGCCGCGGTACCTCGTCGGCGGCCAACCGGACGGCGCGGCCGTTGCGGTCCGGCACGTCCACGGGCACGATCTCGTCGTCGAAGCAGCCGCGGGCCAGCGCGTCGGCGTAGCGTTGCTGGCTGCGCAGCGCCCAGTCGTCCTGTGCGGCGCGGTCCACGCCGTACTCGGTGGCCTCGGCGCCGGCCTGCACCGCCCTGGGTACCCCCGTGTGCGGGCAGGAGACGACGAGTTGGTCGGTGAGCACGATGTCGCCGATCCGGTTGCCGAAGCGGGCCTCGTGCACGAAGTACGGCACCCGGCTCAGGTTCTCCACGGCACCGGCGACGCTCAGCGCGGTGTCGTTCAGCCGCAGTCCCCGGCTGGCCAGCGTGATCGCCGCGAGCGACGAGCAGCAGGCCCGGTCGACGGTGTACGCGACCTTCTCCTCGGGGATGCCGGCACGCAGCAGCACCTGCCGGGCCACCGACCGCTCGGAGCCGGGGAAGTTCACCCCGAACGCCAACTCGTCGACGTCCGCGCCGGTCAGCCCGGCGCGCTGCAGCACGGCGCCCACCGGGATCGCCCCGAGCTCGGGCAAGGGCAGGTTACGCAGGGCGCCGCCGAAGCGGCCGAACGGGGTGCGACCCGTGGCGAGGACGACGACGTCGCCGGTCATGGGGACTTCCTTTCGAAGACGTCGGCGGTCCACGCCGACCTGCGGTACGGGGCCAGCGCCTGGGTGCGCAGTTGGGCGATGCGCCGCCCGTACCAGGCCACACCACCCTCTTCAGCGAACGCCATCGCACCGTACGTCTGGAAGGTGTGGTAGGTGGCGGTACGCGCCGCGCGGGCGGCGGACAGGACGGCGGCACGGGCGGCCCGCGCGGCGTCCGGCGCGCCGTCCGCCAGCCGGGTCGCGGCACGGCTGGTCAAGGCATGCGCGGCCGCCAGGCCGACGTCGGCCTCGGCGAGGGGGAACGCCACGCCCTGGAAGTCGCCCAGCGGCCGACGGAACTGGTGGCGGGTGGCCACGTACCCGGCCGCGTCCCGAACCAGCCGGGTACCGGCTCCGACGAGTTGCGCGGCGAGCGCCAGGTCACCGAGGGCGAGCGCGCCGCACTCGTCGGAGATACGACGGCGGGGCGCCAGCGGCATCTCGGCCCACCCGTCACCGGTGAGCATCCGTACCGGCACCGCCTCACCGGCCGGCTCACATTCCCAGAGGCCGTCGTCGGTGAGCGCGAAGAACGCGGTGGCGCGGTGTCCCCAGGGCAACGGACCGCCGGTGCCCACGGTGGCGATGCCGTTCGCCGGTGGTCCGCCGGCGGCGCGGGTCGCCAGGACGGTTTCCCAGAGCGGGCCGGGGCAACCGAGCGCGCCCAGCTCCTCCATGACGGCGGCGATCTCGCGGGCCACCTCGGTGCCCTCGGCCGCAAGGCCAAGGAACCCGATGTCGGCGAGGTCCTGCCAGGTCTGCTCGGGAAACCCGTCGCCCGGCAGGTGGCGCCAACCTTCCTCGTGGCGCCGGCACAGCGCACGCACTGCCTCCGCGAACTCCCGCGGCTGCTGGCCGTAGTCCACCTCAAGCGTCACGGGTGACCTCCCGCAGGGCACGTTTGTCCACCTTCATCGCCGGGGTCACCGGCAGCTCGTCAAGCACGTGGAACCGGCGGGGCACCTTGTACCCGGCCAGTGCGGCCCGGCAGTGTTCGCGCAGCGCGTCGGGATCCACGCCACCGCCGGGATGTGGGACGACGGCGGCCTCCACCCGTTCGCCCCACAGCGGGTCGTCCGCGCCGAACACCGCCACTTGGTGGACCTGCGGGTGCTGGGCGATCACGTTCTCGACCTCGATCGGGAAGACGTTCTCGCCACCCGAGATGATCATGTCTTTGGCCCGGCCGGCCAGGTGGAGGAAGCCGTCCGCGTCGAGCCAGCCGAGGTCGCCGGAGCGGATCGCGCCGTCGACCACAGTGGTTTGGGTCTGTTCCGGTCGCGCCCAGTACCCGGACATCTGCCACGGCGTGCGGACCACGACCTCCCCGACGCTGCCCCGTGGCACGTCGTGGCCGGTGTCGTCGACGATGCGGATCGACGCGCCCGGCACCGGGCGCCCCAGCCCCCGGTCGTCGCCGTCCTCGTGTTCCCAGGAGCGCACCCGGGCCGCCGCGCCGAACTCGGTGGCGCCGTACCCGGTGATCAGGTGGGCCCGGGGGAACGCGGTGCGCAGCCGGCCAGGGAAGTCGGGTGCGCTGGAGGTGGAGCCGAACAGCACCCGGCGGATCGGGGCGCCGTGTTCCGCGCCGAAGCCGGGATGGTCCAGCAGCCGCAGCAGTGCGGTGGGTGCGCCGAACAGCCGGGTGGGCCGGCCGGTGGCGAGCGCGTCGAGGACGGTGGCCTCGTCGAAGCGCGGTAGCAGCCAGGCGGTGCCGCCCGCGTACAGGGTCGCGAACACGACCGTGGCGATCGCGATGTGGAAGAACGGGGAGAAGTACAGCTCCACGTCGGTGCGCCGGATCTCCATCTGCGCCTGGCAGGACGCGGCGTACTGATACAGCGCCGAATGGGTCCAGGTGGCGCCCTTCGGCTCGCCGGTGGTGCCACCGGTACCGATGATCATCGCGGCCGCCTCGTCCCGGAACGAGGACGACGAGGAGGCAGGCGTCGCGACAGTCAGCGCCATCCGGTCGGTCAACGGCCCGGGAGCGCCGGCCGAGGGCAGCGTGGCCAAGCCGCAGCCCAGCCTGGCCGCCAGCTCGGCCGCCGGCTCGGCATGGGACTCGGCGGCCAGCAGCTGGGCCGGGCAGAGCGGGGCCAGGAAGGCGTATGCCTCGAGCGGGGCGAGCCGGGTGTTCAGCGGTACTGCGACCGCCCCGGCGGCGATGATCCCGAACAGCGCGGCCAGATGCGGGGCGCCGGGTGCCAGCGCGGTGACCACCCGGTCGCCCGGGGCGACGCCGAGGGCGCGCAGCGCGGCGGCGTGTTCCTCGATCGCGGTCCACAGTTCCGCGTAGGTGTACTCGCCGGCCGGGTCGATCAGCGCCGGCGCGTCCGGTGCGTGCCGCGCGTGGTCGGCCAGCACGTCCAGGTACAGGGTCATCGACGTCCTCCCAGCCCGAGCGCCTCGCGGGCCAGCACGCCCAGCATGATTTCCGAGGTGCCTCCGGCGATGGTCTCCATGAAGGTTTCGTGCCACAGGAAGCTCGGCGTGCCGGTGCTGGCGGCCCCGGCATCGCCGACGTCGAACGGCAGCCGCGCGATGCGTTGCAGGGTCCTGCTGCCCAGCAGCTTCGCCCGCGCCGCCTGCGCGGCACCGTCATGGCCGGCCTCCAGGGCCGCGAGGGTACTCATGGCGGCCGCCTCCACCTCGGCCACGTCCAGCGCAACGTCGGCGATGTCGGCGCGGACCCGGGCATCGGCCGACCAGCCGCGCTCGACCGACCAGCGCAGCAGATCCTCGTAGTCGCGGCGGACCCGGCCGGGCAGCACCATCAGATGCCGCTCGACGGCCAGTGCGGCCCGGATCAGCCGCCACGCCTCGCCTTCGGCACCGATCCGGTTCTCCTGCGGCACGTACACGCCGTCGAGGCTCACCTCGTTGAGCCGGTGCCCGTCGATGGTGTGGATCGGCCGGATCTGCACCCCGGGTGCCGTGAGGTCGAGCATCAGCAGCGTGTGACCGTCGTCCGGGGTACGGCACAGCAGCCACAGGTAGTCGGAGTTGTGCGCGTCGGAGGTCCACCGCTTCTCGCCGGTGACCCGGTATCCGTCGCCGTCGCGTACCGCCCGGGTGCGCACCCCGGCCAGGTCGGAGCCGGCTTCCGGCTCCGAGTATCCCAACGCGAAGCTGATCTCGCCCAGGCCGATACCGGGCAGGAAGCGGGCCCGTTGCTCGTCCGTGCCGTGCCCGATGATGGTCTTCGCTATGATCCCGGCGGCCAGGTCGGGGCGTACTGCGCGGGCGTAGGCCAGCTCATCCCAGACGATGAACTCGGTCGAGGGCGGCGCGGCCTGCCCGTCCCACTCACGCGGCCAGGCCAGCCGTAGCCAGCCGCGCCGGCCGAGTTCGCGGTACAGCTCGCGGCTGGCACCGCCGCGGCCATGGAAGTACTGCATCGGGTCGCGTCTGTGCACGTGTTCGGCCAGGAACGCCCGCACCTCGTCGCGCAGTCGCTCCTGCTCGGCGGTGAAGGTCCATCTCATGCCGGTGCCTCGACGTTCCATTGTGGAGGACGTCGCTGTACGAAGGCACGCGCACCCTCCAGGAAGTCGGGGTGGGTCCACTGTCGGCGGGCCAGTTCCCAGCCGTACTCCAGGGCCTCCTGGTGCGGCCGTTCGGCGGCCCCCCAGATCGCCTGCTTCGAGCGCGACACCGCACTCGGGGAGTTGGCTGCGATGGCCACGGCCAGGCCCCATGCGGTGTCCATCAGCTGGGCCGCCGGCACCAACTCGTCGACCAGGCCCAGCTGGTACGCGCGTGCCGCGTCGAGCCGGAAACCCTTGCCCGTCAACGTCATCCGCAGCACGGTGCCCAGCGGCAACCGGCGGCCCAGGCCGATGTTCTCCACCGCACCGACCTGCCCGACGCTGACATGGGTGTCCATGAATTGGGCGTGGTCGGCGGCCACGACGACGTCCGCGTCCGCGACGAAGTGCAGCCCGCCCCCGGCGACCAGCCCGTTCACGGCGCAGATGACGGGCTTCCACACCTGGTTCTGCAACGGTGACCAGACGATGTCCTCGGCCACCGTGCCCTGGCCGGACGTGGTCGTGCCGGTGTCGGCCACCTCGCGGACATCGGCTCCGGTGCAGAAGTGCCGGTCCCCGGTGCCGGTGACGATGACCACCCGTACCGACGGATCGTCGCGCACCCTCGCCCACAGCTCGCGCAGCCTGGGCCGCATCCGCCGGGACAGCGCGTTGCCCACGTCCGGCCGGTTGAGCCGGATGGTGGCGATGCCGTCACGCTCGTCGTACTCGATGCCCTCGTTCGTCAAGTCGTTCGTCATGCCGGCCTATCCCACGATCCGGTCGGCACGCAGCCGTTCGATGTCCACTGTGGACATCCCGAGCCCGCCGAGCAGTTCGTCGGTGTGCCGGCTGTACCCGACCGGCGGGCCCGGCGGCACCGGTGCGGTCCGGGAGAACCGCGGCGCGGGCGCCGGCTGGGGCGCACCCGCGACCGGGACCAGGGTGCGCCGGGCGGCCAGGTGCGGGTGCGTGGCGGCCTCGGCCATCGACAGCACCGGCGTGACGCAGGCGTCGGTACCGTCGAAGGCCGCCGTCCACTCGTCCCGGGTGCGGGTGGCGAAGATCCGGGCGAACGCGGCGGCCTGCGCCGGCCAGCGCTCCCGGTCGTGCTGCGGAAAGTCATCGGCGGCCAACTCGAGCCCGGACAGCAGCTGGGCGTAGAACTGCGGCTCGATCGCGCCGACCGCCATGAAGCCGCCGTCGCTGGTGCGGTACGTGCGGTAGAACGGCGCACCGCCGTCGAGCACGTTGCTCTCCCGCCGGTCCGACCAGGTGCCGGCGGCCAGCATCCCGTGGAACATCGCGGTCAGCGAGACCACCCCGTCCACCATCGCCGCGTCGATGACCTGCCCGGCCCCGGAGCGCTCCCGTTCCCGCAGTGCGCATGCGATACCGAAGGCCAGGTACAGCGCTCCCCCGCCGAAGTCGCCGACCAGGTTCAACGGCACCGGCGGTGGCAGCTCGGCCGGCCCCATCGGATACAGCGCGCCGGCGATCCCGATGTAGTTGATGTCGTGCCCGGCGCGCTGGGCCAGCGGCCCGTCCTGCCCCCAACCGGTCATCCGTGCGTAGATCAGCCCCGGATTGCGCTCCAGGCAGGGTTGCGGGCCGGCACCGAGCCGCTCCATCACGCCGGGCCGCATCCCCTCCATCAACACGTCGGCGCCCTCCACGAGGCGCAGCAACAGGTCCACGCCCTCGGACCGCTTGAGGTCCAGTGCCACGGTGCGCCGGTGCCGGTGCCGCGGATCCGTCCCGGCGCTCGCTCCCGCGCCCGGCGCGGGGGCGCCCACCCGGTCGACCCGGATCACCTCGGCACCCATGTCAGCCAGCAGCATCCCGGCGAACGGCACCGGGCCGAGCGCCGCCACCTCGATGACCCGTACCCCGTGCAGCGGCCCGGACATGACGTCTCCCTCTTCGTGTGCTGTGTTCATCGCAGTGCTGACACCCCGAGCAGGTGCTTGCCCAGGTGCAGGATCTGGATCTGGCTGGTGCCCTCGGGGATGGTCGCCTCCCGCGCGTCGCGGAAGTAGCGCTCCACCGGGGACTCCTCCATCAGCCCGGCCCCGCCGTGCACCTGCAACGCCAGCGTGGCCGCCTGACCGGCAGCCTCGCCGCAGTAGTACTTGGCCATCGAGCACTCGTACCGGCCCGGCAGCCCGGCGTCGAGCGTGCGGGCTGCCTGATAGCCCAGCAGCCGGGCCGTCTCGGTGAGTGTGGCGACCTGCACCACCATCTCCTGCACCAGTTGGAATCCGGCGATCGGGCGGCCGAACTGTTCCCGGGTGCGAGCGAAGCTCACACAGGACTCCAGGCAGGCCTGGGCCAGCCCGACCGCACCCATGGCCATGTTCAACCGGCCCAGGTTGACGCCGGCCATCGCCAGGGCCAGCCCACGGCCCAACTCGCCGAGCACGTTCGCCGCCGGCACCCGGGTCTGGTCGAAGACCAGTTCGCAGCTGGTCGTGGCCCGCAGCGGCATGTGCGGGATGTCGTAGGCCTGATACTGCGACTCCGCCCGGTCGACCAGGAACGCGCTGACCTCGCCGGTGTCCGGCACGCGGGCCAGCACGACCCCGAAGTCGCCGGCCAAGGCGTTGGTGATGTACAGCTTCCGCCCGTTGATGACGTAGTCATCCCCGTCACGCCGGGCTGTCGTGCGCAGCGCCCCGGCGTCGGAACCCGCGTCGGGTTCGGTGAGCGCGAACCAGCCGAACCGCTGCCCGGCCAGCAGCGGCCGCAGGAACCGCTCCTTCTGCTCCGGCGTGCCGGCCGTGCTCAGTACCCGGGCCAGCATGCTCTGCACGTTGAGCGTGGTGCGCAGCGAACCCCAGCAGCGGCCCGCCTCCTGCATCAGCAGCGCCAGCACCATGTGGCTGGCACCGTCGCCGCCGTCTGCTTCCGGTACCACGCCGCGCACGTACCCGAACTCGTACAGCTCGACCAGCCGATGCCAGGGAAAGGTGCGTGCCCGTTCGTGCTCAGTCACGATCGGCGCGATCTTCGCGTCGAGGTACGAGCGCACACTGTCGCGCAGCAGCCGCTCGTCCTCGTTCAGCAGGACGTCCATTGCCGCCGCCTCAGCTGAACCGGCCGCCGGTGACGTGCAGCACGTCCCCGGTGACGAACGAGGCGGCCGGCGAGGCGAGGTACAGCGCGGCGGCGGAGATGTCTTCGGGGGTGCCGAGGCGGCGGATCGAGTTGGCGCGCTGCGCCCGTTCCGCGATGGCGTCGAACTTCGGGTGCCGGCGGACGGTCTCGGTGGCGATCAGGCCGGGGGCGATCGCGTTGACCGTGATGTTGTACCGGCCGAGTTCCTTGGCCAGGGTACGGGTCAGGCCGACGATGCCGGCCTTGGCCGCGGCGTAGTTCGCCTGCCCCGGGTTGCCCAGGTAGGCGCGGGAGCTGATGTTGATGATCCGTCCATAGCTGCGCTCGATCATGCCCGGCGCCACGGCACGGCTGCACGCGAAGGTGCCGTACAGGCACACGTTGAGCACCTGGTGCCAGTCGTCGTCGCTCATGGACACCAACGGCCGGTCCACCGGGAAGCCGGCGTTGTTGACCAGGATGTCGATGCGGCCGTGGCGGTCGTTCACCTCGGCGGCCATCGCGTCGATGCTCTGCCGGGACGTCACGTCGAGCACGTGCGGATGTGCGTCGATGCCATCCGCGGCGAACTGCTCGGCACCCCGGGCGGCGGGTTCGGCGGCGATGTCGGCGACAATGACGGTGGCGCCGGCCAGCCCGAGCTCCCGGCCGATGGCCAGGCCCAGTCCGCCCGCTCCACCGGTGACCACGGCCACCTGACCGCGGAGCGACTGTGTTGAAACCGAGGCCGTAGCCGTCATGTGCGGTACTCCCTGTCCTTCAGAGGTTGGTGGCCGACCCAGGGCTCGTCCTGACCGACGAGTTCGGTGCGACCGGCGAGCATCTTCGTGATCCGCTCGCAGCATTCGCGCAGCAGTCGCCCGTACAGCGCGGATCGTTGTTCGTCCATCTCATTGGTGAAACCCACGGCGGCGGCGACCAGCAGGATCCGCCCATCCGGCCCGAAGACCGGCGCGGCGACTGTGCTGACGCCCAGCGCGTAACCCTCGTGGTCGACCGCGAAACCCTGCTCGCGCACGCGTTCCAGATCCCGCAGGAAGATCTCCTTACGAGTGACGCTCTTGCTGGTGAACAGTTGCAGCCCGGTGGCCAGCGCGGCGTTGACTTGCGACGGCTGGTCGTAGGCGAGGAAGACCCGGCCGAACGAGCCGCCCTGGATCGGCACCGGCGTGCCGACCTGCAGGGTGATGCGTACCCGGTGCGGGCGTTCCAGCTTGTCGACCAAGATGATCTCGGTCAGGCTGATCCGCCGGTACAGCACGATCGTGACGTTCATCTGTTCCAGCAGTTCGGCCAGGCTGCGCTTGGCGATGCTGACGTCGTTCATCTGGTTGGCCGCGGCGGCACCGAGCTCGACCAGGGCCGGGCCGAGCTGGTAGCGCTGCCCGGCGTCGTCGTACTGCACGAGGTTCTCGGCCAGCAGGGTGCGCAGGATGTAGTAGGTGGTGCTCTTGTTCATCCCGGTGGCTTCCACCGTCTGCGCCAGCGACATCGAGTCCCGCGCGGCGAGCAGCCTCAGCACCCGTACGGCCCGTTCGATGGCGGGGACTCGGTACTCCTCGGACATGGCACCTTCACCTCGAGTCATCCGCTCACCTCGCCATTGGCCAGACGCCGTGAGATGAGCCGCTTGAGTATCTCCGACGAGCCGTCCGCGATCCGTACCGTTCGCATGCTCTGCCACGCCTTCGCAAGCCCCACCTCGGTCGTGATGCCCATCCCGCCGAGCGTCTGCATAGCCTGGTCGATGACATCGGTGGCCATCTCGGTGGCGAACAGCTTGGCCATCGCCACCTCGGTCAGGGCGGGCCGCCCGGCGTCGACCAGTCCGGCGGCGTGCAGCCCCATCAGGTGCGCCGCGTGAATCCGGGTGGCGGCATCCGCCAGCGGGAACGAGATGCCCTGGTTGTCGAACAGCCGAGTACCGAATGTCTCCCGTCCGGTGGCGAACTCGACCGCGAGGCCCAGCGCCCAGCGTGCCAACCCGACGCCCTTCGCCGTGTTGTACAGCCGGCCGGTGGCGATGCCGTCCAACCCGAGCGACAGCCCGCCGCCCGGCTCGCCGAACAGCTGCCAGTCCTCGACGCGCACGTCGTCCATCGACAGGATGGCATGCTCGCCGCCCGTCTGGCCGTACAGGCCGATGACACTGTCCACCCGGAATCCCGGCGCGTCGGTCGGCACCAGGAAGGCCGAGATGCCGCCCGCCCGGGCCCGTACCCTCTCGGGGTCGGTGACCGCGAAGACGAGGGCCAGGTCGGCATGCGGCCCATTGGAGATCCACTGCTTGACGCCGGTGAGCCGCCAGCCGCCCGCCTCGGGTACCGCCCGGGTCGACATCTGCCACACGTCCGAGCCGGCGCCCGGCTCGGACATCGCGAAGCACATGGTCTGCTCGCCGGACAGGAGGGGCCCGAGGAACGTGTCGCGCAGCCGTTGCCCGGCGCGGGCGAACACCACGCTCGGTCCGGTCGCCCAGTGCGCCACCACCTCGCTGCCCAGCCAGCCGGCGCTGCCGCAGAGCCGGTTGATGAGCTCCCACGCCGCGTACATGGTGACCGCGCCCTGCCCACCGCCGCCGAGCTCCTCGGGAACGCACATCGTGTAGTACCCGGCGCGGGACGAGGCCATCCGGACGGCGCGGCGGTGCTCCTCGACCGCGGCGACGTGCCGGCCGTCCGGCCCGTACCGCTGGCGCGGGTCGGACAGCAGTGCATGGGCGTCGCCGTGGCGGGCGAGCACCTCGGCTTCGAGGAAGTCGCGCAGCCCATCCAGAATCTCCCGGGTCTGCTCCGGCAGCAGTTCGCTCATGCCTCACCCATCCGTTCGTAGAGCGTCGCGGTGGCCATCCCGTATCCGGTGCACATGACCTGCAATCCGTAGCGACCGCCCCGGCGGCGCAGCTCGTGCAGCAGGGTGGTGGCCAGCCGGACGCCTGAGCACCCGGTCGGGTGGCCCAGCGCGATGGCGCCACCGTTGACGTTGAGCCGGTCGGGATCGGCGCCTGTCTCCCGCAGCCAGGCCAGCGGGACGCTGGCAAACGCCTCGTTGACCTCATACAGGTCGATATCGGCGAGGGTGAGTCCGGTGCGTGCCAGGATGCGCTGGGTCACCGGGATGACGCCGTGCAGCATCAGGTCGGGTTCCACGCCGACCACTTCGGTGTCCACGATCCGGGCCAGCGGCACCAGGCCGTGCCGTTGCGCCTCAGCGCGATCGCAGACCAGCACGGCCGCCGCGCCGTCGGTGAGCTGGCTGGAGTTGCCGGCGTGGTGCACGCCGCCCGCGCCGAAGGCGGGCTCCAGCGTGGCCAGGGTCGCCAGCGAGGTGTCCGGCCGGATGCCCGCGTCGCGCTCGATGAGCCAGCCCGCGTCGGGCAGCTCGCCGGCGAGCAGTGCAGCGGTGAGGTCGGCAGGTACCGGCACGCACTCGTCGGCGAACCGGCCGTCCCGCCAGGCGGCCTCGGCGTTGCGGTGGCTGGCCAGGGCGAAGGCGTCCAGCTCGGCACGGTCCAGGCGCCAACGCGCGGCGATCCGGTCCGCCGCCACGCCCTGGTCCACCAGCGCGTACCGGCCCGTGACCGCGTCAGGTGGCGCGACGCCCGCCGCATCGGCGCCCAGCGGTACCCGGGACATCGACTCGACACCGGCGGCGATCACCATCCGCTGCTGACCGCTCAGCACCGCTTGCGCCGCGAAGTGCAGCGCCTGCTGGCTGGATCCGCACATCCGGTTGACCGTCACGCCGGGCACCGTGACCGGCAGGCCGGCGGCCAGCGCGGCCACCCGGGCGATGTTGCGGCCCTGCTCACCGACCGCATTGACGCATCCGGCAATCACGTCGTCCACAGCGTCCGGTGCGATGCCGGCCCGCTGGACGAGCCGGAGCAGGGTGTAGGCCAGCAGTTCGTCCGGGCGCACCGTGCTCAGCGCGCCCCGGCGGCGGCCCAGCGGGGTCCGCAGCGCCGCCACCACCACCGCCTCCCGCGGGGTGCCGGCGGCGAGCCTGGTCAGCGGGATGTCCGCGCCGTCGCCGGCCAGCGCGACGGCGGCGCGCAGGTCCTTGGCGACCATGCCGGGCGGCAGTACCTCGCGGATCTGGCGGCGGTAGTAGGCGAAGTTGCCGGTCAACCAGGACCGCGCGGTGCCGGAGTCCAGCACGTCCAGCAGCTCCGCCTCGCCGACGCCCGCGTCGCCGCCCAGGGCCAGGGCCTCTTCCAGCACCTGGAACCCGACGTGCAGCGCGAGGTTGTTGGCCAGCTTGGCGGCCAGTCCGGCGCCGACCGGCCCGACGTGGTGGATCCGGCTGCCCAGGGCGTCGAGGACCGGGCGGACGCGGGCCAACTCGTCCGGGTCGCCGCCGACCATCAGGGTGAGTTCGCCACGTCGTGCCACGCTGTCGCCGCCGGCGACCGCCACGTCCAGCAGCGCCACCCCGGCCGCGCCCGCCTGGGCCGCGACGTCTCGCACGGTGCCCGGCGAGATGGTGCTGTGCACCAGGATGGTGCTGCCGGGGCGCATCCCTGCCAGCAGTCCGGTCACCACGTCGCGGACCTGGCTGTCGTCGTACACGGCGACGCCCACCACGGTGGCGGCGGCGCCCAGGTCGGCCAGCGAGGCCGCGACCCGGGCACCGGGCACCCCGGCGGCGGCCGACGCGTTCACGTCGTACACGACCACCGGGAACGCAGCCGCGAGCGTGCCGGCCATCGGCCGGCCGATGTTGCCCAGCCCCACGAAACCGATCACCGCAGTGCCATCGATCACGGCTCAGCCCTCCACGACGGCGCCCATGGCGGCCTGGTAGGCGGCGTCCAGTTCGGCGACGTCATCGTGTTCGGCGACGACCCGGCCGCGCATCAGCACGACGCCACCGTCGGCGACCTGGCCGAGCACGCCGATGGTCGGCGAGGCCAGCAGCACGGCGGTGCCCGACCGGGCCAGATCCCGCACGGTGCGCAGCAGGTCCTCCACGATCAGCGGGGCCAGCCCGGTGGCCATCTCGTCGAGCAGCAGCACGCTGGGGTCGGTCATCAACGCCCGGGCCACCACCATCATCTGCTGCTCACCGCCGGAGAGCACGCCGGCCGGCCGGTTGGCGCGGGTCCGCAGGATCGGAAAGCGGTCCAGTGCCTGCTCCACCCGCGCCGGGTCCAGTCGCAGCAGTTCGGCGCTGACCATCAGGTTCTCCCGGACGCTCATCCGCGCGAAGAGCTGCCGGCCCTGCGGTACCAGGGCGAGCCCGGCCCGGGCCCGGTTCCGGGTGGGCAGCGCGGAGACGTCCCGGCCGCCGAGGAACACCTGCCCGCCCGCCGGCACGGAGCCGTACATGGCAAGGGCCAGACTGCTCTTGCCGGCGCCGTTGGGGCCGACCACCAGGGTCACCCGCCCCGCCGGCACCCGCAGCTCGGTACCGGCGAGGTTCAGCGCGCTGGCCCGTCCGTACCGGACGGTCAGGCCGGAGGCCCGCAGTCCCGTCTCGCTCATCGATCCACCTGCCCGGTGCCGAAGTAGACTGCCTGCATCTCGGCGCTGGCGAGGCAGTCGCGGGGTGCGCCGTCGAAGACGACCGTGCCGCCGGCCATCAGCACCATCCGGTCGGCCATCGAGGCCACGATGTCGACGTTGTGGTCGACCAGCAGCACGGCCGTGCCCCCGGCGGCCACCGTGCGGATGGATTCGGACAGGCCGGCTATGCCGTCGGCGGCCAGTCCGGCGAACGGCTCGTCGAGCAGCGCGATGCGCGGGTGCTGCAGCAGTGCACGGGCCACCTCCAGCAGCCGCAGCTCGCCGAGGGTCAGGTCGGCGGCCAGCCGGTCGATGCGGTGCAGCCCGAGACGGGCGGCTGTGTGGCCGGCCTCCTCGCGCAGCGCCCGACCGCCTGGGGCGATCACGCCTCGCACCGCCGTGCCCAGCAGTGCAAGGCCGGAGGACATGCCCCGGGCGAGGCCGCCGACGATGATGTTGTCGCGGGCGGTGAGCGCTCCGGCGACCAGCGGGTACTGATAGGTGCGGGCCAGCCCGGCGCGACGGGCGCGGCGGGACGGCGGGCCGGCCAGCGGTACCCCGCCGGCGAGGACCTGGCCGCTGTCGGGCCGCTGCTCGCCGCCGATCAGGTCGACGATCGTGCTCTTGCCCGCGCCGTTGGGACCGACCAGCCCGACGATCTCACCGGCGCCGACCGCGAACGAGGCGCCGGTGACCGCCTTGACCCCGCCGTACGACTTGGTCAGCTCATGACAGGAAAGGATGTCAGCGTTCATCGCGTCCGCCTCGGTTGACAGCGCCGACGAGCCGACCGGTCAGGTCCCGGGCCACGCCGATCAGACCCTCCGGCGCGAAGATGAGCACGGCCACCACGGCGACGGCGAACAGGAGCGTCCCGGAACCCTGGAAGAAGTTGAGGTTGAAGGTGAGCTGCGTGACCAGCAGCGCGCCGATGACCACTCCCCACGGGCTGGAACGCCCGCCCAGGAACGGGATGAACACCGCGAGGAACGCCACCGACAGCGGGATCGACTCCGGCAGGATCGACAGGTTCGCGGTGGTGAACACGGCACCGGCCAGCGAGCCGATCGCGGCGCCGATGCTCAGCGAGATGAGCGTCAGCGCGGTCACCGGCACCCCGGCCGCCTCGACGGCGACCGCGGCCTGCCCCTTGGCCCGCAGCGCGACGCCGAACGGCGAGCGACGCAACCGGGACAGCAGCAACGTGATCAGCCACATCAGTACCAGCGCGACGATCACGATCTCGTCCCGGCCGAGCTGCGCGCCGAAGACACTGATCGACCGGGTGAGGATCACGCCCTCGGCGCCGCCGGTGACGTCGTGCGCGTCGATGAGCCATGCCTGGAACGCCTCGCCGAACAGCAGTGTCACGGCGGCCAGGTAGAAGCCGTTGAGCCGGCGGGTGGCCAGGCCCAGCACCACGGAGATGAGCACAGCGGCGACGATGCCCAGTGGTAGCGACACCAGCAGCGGCCAGCCGGTCCGGGTGGCGACCAGGCCCATCGCGTAGCCGCCGATCGCCGCGTAGGCGTTGTAGGCGATGGACAGCGAATCGCCCATGATGAAGTGGCTGTACAGGCCGAGCCCGATCAGCCCGTACGTGACGGTGAGCACGGCGAGGTCCTGCCGGTACCCGTCGGTGCCGACCCAGGTGATGGCGAGGATCAGCAGCGCGCCGGTGATGACCGGTTCGGCGAGGGGCCGCAGGCGGGTGGCGCTCATACCCGTACCCGTTTCATGAAGATGCCCTGGGGGCGGAAGGCGAAGAAGAGCACGGCGGCGGCCAGGGTCGCGTACTGCAGGGCGGCCGCGCCGAAGTAGAAGATCGCGGCCGACTGGATGGTGGCCAGGATCAGCCCGCCGGCCAGCGGCCCCCACACCGACGAGGTGCCGCCGATCACCAGCGCCAGGAACGCGAAGAGGGTGTAGTCCATCGAGCTGTCGAAGATGATCCCGGAGCGTGCCGCGAAGACGCTGCCCGCGAGGCCGGCCAGCACCCCGGCGAGGGTGAACGAGGCGATGCGTACCGCCCGCACCGGCAGCCCGAGGACGATGGCGGCCGGCGTGTTCTCGCCGATCGCGCGCAGACTTCGACCCATCCGGGTGCGGTAGATGAACAGCAGCAGCAACCCGAACGCCAGCGCGGTCAGCCCGACCTCCAGGGCGGCCTGGGAAGTCACCGTGGCGCTGCCCAGCCGCACCGAGCCGTCCCCGACCAGTTGTGGCCCGGGCAGCGCGGCACGGCCGAACAGCACCCCGGCGAGCTGTTCCAGGGCGAACAGCGTGGCCACCAGCGCGATCACCATCGGCAGCTCCTCGTTGGCGCCCGGCTTCCACATCGGACGCACCACGAGCACCTCGGTCAGCAGCGCCAGTGCGACCGCGCCGATCACCCCGATGACGACCCCGGCGGCGGCGGGCAGACCCCGCACGCTGGTGAAGTACGCCGAGGCGAGCCCGGCGAACACCGCGTATCCGCCGATCGCGAAGTTGAAGAATCCGGAACTCTCCCGCACCACGAACATCGCCGCGGCCAGCAGACCGAAGAAGCATCCTGTCTCGATGATCGAGACGATGACCTGAAGGGGCATCGTTGTCTCAGGGGTGCTTCTGGTTGATCTCGACGACGTTCATCGACGGGTCGTAGCAGTAGACCTGCCGGTACCCCTTGAGCGCCCACGTGCCGGTGTCGTTGTAGGGCATGCCCAGCTCGTCGAGCCGCCGCATCGCGCCGTCGATGTCATCCACCTCGATGGCGATGTGCCCGTTGATGACCGGGTGCAGCCGCAGCTGGTTGTCCCACGGCAGCGACGGGGTCGGCTTGCAGATGTGGATCTGCCGTTGGTTGTGGTCCTCGAACAGGGCGACGAAGTCGTTGCCCGTCTCCAGGGCGCCCCGTCCGTCGGCGACGAACGGGAACGTCTTCTCCTGCATGCCGAACACCTTCGAGTAGAAGGCGGCCATCGCCCGGACGTCCGAGGCGGGCAGGTTGACGTGATGCAGGCTCCACGACATGGAACTCACTCCTTGGGGTGTAGTGATGCGAGTCAGACCCGAAGCGGGTGACCGCCACCGACGATCAGGGTCTCGCCGGTGATGAAGGCGCTGTCCGCGCCGCAGAAGAACCGCATGGCGCCCACGAGGTCGGCCATCCGGCCCTGGCGCTGGATGAGCTGCTTGTTGGCGATGAAGTCACGAAGCAACGCTTCGGGCAGGTCGGCCATGGCCGACTCGGAGTCCATCGGCCCAGGGGCCAGGCAGTTCACCCGGATCCCGTCGGGCGCGAACTCCTTCGCCAGCGCGCCGGTCAGGCCACGCACGGCGAGCTTGGTGATGCCGTACACGTCGGTGGCTGCGAACCCGGACACCGAGGAGATGTTGAGTACCGCACCCGCGCCGCTGCGGCGCAGGTGCGGCCGGCAGGCCCGGGCGCAGTTGACGATGCCCAGCACGTTCACGTCGAGGATCTCCCGCCAGCCGGCGGTCGAGATCTCGGTGACCGGCCGGCTCCAGGCCATCAGGTGCTTGCCGGCGTTGTTGATCAGGATGTCAAGACCGCCGAAGTGTGCCGCGGCCTCGTCGACGGCGCGTTGCACCGACGCCTCGTCGGCGGTGTCGCAGGCGACCCCGAGCGCCACGGCGGCCCCGAGATCGGCGGCGGCCTGTTCCGCCGCCGCCCCGTCGATGTCTGCCAGGACCACCCGGGTACCGTCGGCGACGAGCGCCTGCGCGAACGTCCGCCCGATGCCCCGGGCACCGCCCGTGATGAACGCGGTGCGCGACTGACCTGTCGTGCCCGTCATGAGCACTGCGGCTGGTAGTCGGCCCAGTTGTCGCCGGGCTGGTTCTGCTCGGTGAAGCGGCGCAGCACGATGCCGCACAGCCCGTCGCTGCCGACGTGCTTGCTGGACGTGAAACTCATCGTGAAGCCCTGCCGTCCCCAGCTCGCCGGGAACTTGCTGATCTGCTCGAGCCCGTCTCGCACCTGCGCCGGGCTGCTGTCCACGCCGGCCTTCTCGATCGCCTGCTTGAGCAGGTACACGGTGTCGTAGCCCTGCGCGGCGAACGCGGTGAGCCCGAGGTACTTCTCCCCCAGCTTGGCCTTGAGCTTGCCGCCCAGCTCGGTCGAGCGGGCGTTGTCGGCGGAGATGGCGCTGGCGTAGACGAGCTGCCGCAACGCGCCGGGCTTGGCCAGCTTCCAGGTCTCCGGCTGGTTACCGATCGACGCCAGGGAGATCCGGGGCGCGTCGGGGATGATCTGATGCGCGGTGTTGTGGAACAGCACCTCCAGCTGCCCTCCCAGTGAGGACACGAACAGCGCGTCGGGCTTGGCGGCGGCGATGCGGCTCAGTTGCGGCGCCACGTCGGTGCTGTTGAGCGGCGCCTTCTCGTTGGCGACGATGGTGATGCCGGACTGCTCGAAGATTGGCAGCAGCCCCTTGTTGAGGCCGGCCATGGTGGGCGAGTCGTCGGTGATGACCGCCAGCTTCGTGACGCCGATCTTCTTGAACGCCGCCGCGTAGACGGTGCCGATGTCGGTGATCGGGTTGGCCAGGATGAACGAGAACGTGTTGTTCGGCGGTTCTGCGATGGCGGTGGCGATGTTCGTCGCCGAGATGGCCACGATCTTCTCCTGCTCGACGACCGGCTTGACCTGCTGGGCCGACGCCGACGACGAGTTCATGATGATGACGCGGGCACCGTCGCTGACGAGCTTGCGAAGCACGGCCGGCGTCTGGCTGGGCTGGCTGCCGTCGCTCTGACGGATCAGCTTGAGCGATCGCCCGCCGACGCCGCCCGCCTTGTTGATCTCGTCGATGGCCAGCGAGATCCCCGTGCTCGCCTCGGCCGATGTGGCCGCGGTTCCGCCCGAGGTGTCCTCGACCATGCCGATGACGATGTCTTTTCCGGACGACGAGCCGGAGTCCTTGCCGTCGCCGCAGCCGGTGGCTAATGCGGCGAGCGTGAGTGAGGTGGCCACGATGCTCAGGCATCGTGCCGCGCGGGTACGGGACATGGTCGCTCCCTGCGGGGTGGGCAATGCGGCCGGAAGCCCTGGCTGGGGAAATGCGCGCAGGGCTGCTTGGTATGGATGCGACGAGCCGGAGGCTCCGGCTCTCGGCGTCCCGAAGAGCGGTCGGGAAGCGCCGACGGTCTGTCAGTAGAACGACGTTCAACGGGTTGGGTTCGAACATCATGGAATGGATCATCCGGGGGTGTCAACCCTCAACGCCGCTTTTGCAGCAGAGATGAGCGCTGGTCCGAACCTTGACGCTCATCCTTGGCGTCTCTAATGTTCTCGCAATCAAGACAATGATCGTTCTATATACAGAACAGAGTCGGACTTCATGAAACTCGGACTCAGCCTTGGACACTCCGCCGGCCTGCGTGACCTCGCCGCTGTGGCCCGCCGCGCCGACGCGGCCGGCCTGGACTCCCTGTGGGTCTCGGAGGCGTACGGCTCCGACGCGGTCAGCGTGCTGGCCTACCTGGCGGCGGTGACCAGTCGGATCGGCCTGGGCACGGCGGTGCTGCAGATGCCGGCACGCACCCCGGCCGCCACCGCGATGACCGCGCTCACCCTCGACCAGCTCAGCGAGGGCCGGCTGCTGCTCGGCCTCGGCATCTCCGGCCCACAGGTGGTGGAGGGCTGGCACGGCGTCGCGTTCGACTCCCCGCTGGCCCGCACTCGCGAGTACGTCGACATCGTGCGCGCGGTGGTGGCCCGGCAGGACCCGTTGACCTACCCGGGCGTCCACTACCCGCTGCCGTACCCGCGGGCCGACCGGGAACGACCACGCCCGTTGAAGGCCACACTGCACCCGATTCGCCCGCGGATACCGGTCCTGTTGGCGGCCAACGGCCCACACAACGTGGCGCTGGCCGGACAGCTCGCCGAGGGCTGGCTGCCCGCCTTCTACTGCCCCGACCGGCCCGAGGTGTATCGCGAGCTACTCGCCCCCGGGCTGGCCCGCCGCACCGCGGACCTGGGCCCGCTGCGGGTCGTGGCCACGGTGCACATGGCGCCCGGAGCCGACCTCACGGCCTGCTACGACGCGCTGCGCCCGGTGTTCGCCCTGTACCTGGGCGGCATGGGCACACGCGGCCGCAACTTCTACGCCGACCTGGCGTCCCGGCTGGGCTACGAGGCGACCACCCAGCAGATCCAGAACCTGTACCTGGACGGGCACCGCACCGAGGCGGCCGCCGCGGTACCGGACGCGCTCATCGACCAGCTCGCCCTCGTGGGACCCCGGGAACGGATCCGGGACCGGCTGGCGGCCTGGGCGGATGCCGGGGTCGACGTGCTGACCCTCAAGACCACCGACGTCGACCTGGCCGCGTGGCTGGCCACCGCGCTCTAGCAGACCCCGATCAGGAGAAGAACATGCCGCTCAACGAGGCGTTCATTGGCAAGGTGTTCGCACCCACCGCGCCGTACCAGGTCAGTCGGGAGAAGATTCGGGAGTTCGGCCTGGCCACCGCAGCCACCCCCGGCCAGAACGGCCAGCCAGTGGTCCTCTCCACGTTTCCCATCGTGCTGAGCCTGCCCGCTACCCGGCACGTGTTGTCCGACCCGGCACTCGGGCTGGACTACAGCCGGGTGGTGCACGGGCGCCAGCGATTCCGGCACACGAGGGACATCCGGGCCGGCGACGAACTGACCGTGACCGTCCACATCGAACAGATTCAGTCCGGCGGGGTGCACCAGATCGTCACCACGCGCAGCGAGATCGCCACCACGGCCGGGGAGCCGGTCTGCACCGCATACTCGACGCTGGTCGAACGGGGTACCCGGCCCCGGTCCGGCCCTCGCGACGCGGAGCCGGCGCGACCCTGGACCGCGCCCGGTCAGCAGCTTCCAGACCGCGAGTTCAAGGTCACCCGGCAGGACCTGGTCCGCTACGCGGGCGCGTCGGGTGACTTCAACCCGATCCACTTCAGCGATCACGCCGCCGGACAGGCGGGACTGCCCGGTGTCATCGGGCACGGGATGCTCACCATGGCGCTGACCGCACGGGCGGTCACCGAATGGATCGGCGACCTGGCCGGAGTTCTCGACCATGAGACCCAGTTCAAACGGCCGCTGCTGGTGCCCGACGACGGGGGTACCACGCTCACCGTCTCCGCGACCGTCGGCGACCCCGACGACGCCGGCCACCGCCAACTGGTCGCCGAGGCGAACGCCGGTGCCGACCTCGTCGCGATCTCCCGCCTCACCATCCTGTAGGGCTCGTAAGGTCGTCGCCGCACGGATCGGCCCGGCCGACTGCGCTGACCTACCACGAACGTGAGTTCCACGCCGGCCGGTAGCGGCAGCGCTGCGCGGCGAGGCGGGTGAGGACGCCGGGCCGGGCCCGGCGGATCGCCCGGCGCCGGCGTTCAGTCGCCGTCGATCGGGATCTCGGCCAGCAGTGCTGTTCCGTGGCCGGGTGGGCTGGCGACCTCCAGCCAGCCGCCGAGCGTGGCGACGCGGTCGCGGAGGCCGACGAGGCCCGAGCCGCTCTTGAGGTTCGCGCCGCCGACGCCGTCGTCCTGCACCGAGATCCGCAGGCGGCCGTCACTGGCCTCGAGGTCGACGCGGACCAGGCTCGCCTGGGCGTGCTTGGCGGTGTTGGTGAGCGCCTCGGACACGACGTAGTAGGCGCCGACCTCCACCTGCTCGGGGAGCCGCCGCTGGACGGCCAGGGTGAGGTCGACGGGTGTGGCGCTGCGGCGGACGAGGGCCCTGACGGCCGCACCGAGCCCGCCCTTGGACAGGATGGCCGGGTGGATGCCGCGCGAGAGCTCCTGCAGGTCGTGCAGGACGCTGGTCACGTCGTTCACGGCCTGCGACAGGTCGTGCCGAGCGGACCCGGCGGGCAGGGTCTCCTCCACCATGCGCATCTGGAGGCCGAGCGCGACGAGCCGTTGCTGCGCGCCGTCATGCAGGTCGCGTTCGATGCGGCGGCGTGCCTCGTCGCTGGCGGCGACGATGCGGGCCCGGGACGCGGTGAGTTCCGCGTTGGTCTCGGCGTTGACGATCGCTGTCGCGACGAGCTCGGTGAAGTCGGCCATGCGGGTTTCGGTGTCGCCCGGCAACGGCTCGGGCCGCATCGTCACGACGATGGCCACACCCCAGATACGGCCCTCGACCATGATCGGGACACCGACTCCCGAGCGGATGCCTTCGCGGCGGGCGATCTCGGCGTTGGGTCCGGCGGCGTCGTCGTACGAGGCGATCCGGGCCGCGGCGCCGGTCCGCAGCACCATCGGCAGGAGCGACTCGCCCCGGACCGGGAACGTCTGCTCGGCCAGGTCCAGCTCCTTGGCGCCGGCCACTCTGGTGACGGTGCCGTTGGACTCGTACCGGTACAACGCCGTGGGGTACGGGCCGAGGACGTGGCCGATCTCCTCGGCCACGGCGTCGAACACCTCGGCCGGGGCGGCTCCCCGAGCGACGAGCGTGGCCACGCGGCGCAACGCGGCCTGCTGTTCGGCCAGGTTCGCGGTCTGCTCTCGGCTCGTCTCGCGCTCCCGCGCCGCGCCGAGCACCGAGGCGAGGACGGGCACGACCCGCTCCCGCAGGCGCCGCCGGACGGGTTCTGACAGGCCGGCCGGGACGAGCAAGGTGCCCAGCGTGGTCTGCCCGGTGCGCAGCGGGAACGCACTGCGGTCCGGGTCGGCGGCACACCCGCCGACTGCGATCTCGGCCCAGGGAATCCGCAGTGTCTGGGCGATCCGGTGGGCGGCGGTGTCCAGCGCGGGGTGCAGGTGCTCGGCGCCGAGCAGCACGTGGGCGAGGTCGGCGCTGAGATCGGCCTCCTGGCGCCGGTCGGAGATCTCGGCGGCGTGTCTGCGCACGAGGTTCGCCAGACCGCTGACCAGCAGCGCAGCCGCCACGAACACGGCCACGTCCTGGAGGTCCTGACCGGTGGAGAGCTGGAACTCGCCGAAGGGCGGCACGTGGAAGTAGTTGTACGCGGCGGTGCTGGCCACCGCCGTCAGCGCGCCCGTCGTCGCACCGCACACCATCGAGACGACCAGCACCCCGACGAGGTAGATCATTCCTCGGGAATCCTCGCGAACCGTGCCGCGCAACGGGATCAGCGCGAAGGTCTCGGTCGCGATCACCACCGCCGCGATGAGCAACCCGAGCGGCCACGGCGGCGGCTGCGCACGAATCACGAGCGACAGCAGGCGTACCCGCGTCAGGGGCGCCCTCTTCCGCATCCCATCACGCGCTGAACGCCAGCGGTCGGTGAGGTAGCCCGAATCGCGCGGTGACGCGCTCACGAAAGGCATGGTGACCCTCTCACCAGGTTACTCCGAAGTAGCGCCACCTCCGGGCCGGCGACGCCACCGGAGGCCATGTCCGCGGCCCATCCGAGGACGAGCCGACGCAGCTGAGCGCGGCACCGTCATGGCCCGAACGCCGTGTCGGTGCCGCGCTTGCGGGTGGCGGCGCGGATCGCGGCCACGGGGATGCCCTGGTTGTACCCGGCGACCCCGAAGGCGGGGTAATGGGGGTCGCCGGCGTGATGGACCGCGACCCACTGCCAGTCCGGCCCGAAGCACGGCGAGCCGGACGACCCCGGCTCGGTGTTCGTCGCGTACCGGACCCTCGTGCCGGAGCTGTTCACGCCGAGGACCGCCTCGGAGTCGATCGCCACCTGCAGCGGTGCCCCGTCGGCGTGCTGCACGATGTACAGGGCGCGGACCTTCGTGAAGTCGTGGTCGGCGACCGGCATCTTCAGCCAGCCCCGCGGCGTCCACTCGCCGTCGTTGGTGGGCCCGCCGACCGGCTCCTCGCCGGCGCGGCCGGCCAGCCGCAGGAGGGCGTAGTCGAGCTCGTCGGCGGACGGTTCACCTGTTGGCGGGACCTCTCCGTCGTGCCGGCTGTGCGGGCTGTGGTCGATCAGCCAGTCCGCGGCGAGCCGGTGCACGGTCCCGGGCGCGGGCGTGACGCCGTCGGCGAGATACCGGTAGTCGAACCGCAGCCGGACCGCGGCCGGTGCCACGACGCCGTCGACCACGGCTTTCACGACGTGAGAGTTGGTCAGGACGACGTCGGGCCCCACGAGGAATCCGGTGCCGGTGCCAAGCCCGCCGGGATGGGACACCTCGACACGGCACACCTGACCCTCGATCTCGCCGAGCCGGGCCAGCCACGTGGCCAGGTCGTACATCGAGTTGGACTGGCGGATCCTGAGCTCCAGCGACGCGCCGCCGGTGCCGGTCTGCGGCGCCAGCTCGAACCGTGCCGCGAACGCCAGCAGGTCCGAGTCCGACGGCAGGGCCTGCCGGGCCGCGGTGAGCAGGTCACGCCACCACAGTTGGGCGTTGGCATCCTGGACGATGTCCAGCAGTGCCGCACGGTACCCCACCTCGGCCCCGACGAAGTCGTCGAACCGCCGGTCCAGCCTGCCGAGCAGCAGCTCCCGGAACCGCGAACGCGGAAACGCGTCGGCGAGCAGATTCCGGAGCTCGATCATCTCCGGACCGGTCAACCGGCTTGGGGGCATCAGCGAATGGCCTGTCTGTCTGGATGTTCCGTGGCGTATGCCAGAGCCAGCACAGTGATACCACGAAGGCACACCGCACGGGCCGCGCCGCCAGCTTTCCCGACCCGATGGGCCAGGCAATGCTGCGCGGTCGCGTGATTGAGCCCGGTCGAGCGGTTGACCTAGGCTGGCCTCCTATGCCGAAGCAGCGGGTCCGGCGGCGATGACCTTCGCCCGGCCGAACCTCCAACCACGCGAACTCCTTGCCGTGCGCGACGGCCTACTGGTGGCCTTCGCAGACCGGCAGCGACTGGAAGAGCTGGTCATGTCGTGCGACCGCACGCTCGATGAGCTGGAGGTCAAGGGCAACGACTACCGCGGCAACGTCCTGGCGGTGGTGAAGGCGGCGTTCGCCGACGGCTGGCTGATCGAGCTGCTGAGCACCGCTTCGGCGCTCGTTCCGAGCGACGACCTGCTGCGCGAAACCCTCGACCGGGTGTCGCCGGCCCCACCGGTCGCGCTCGCCGACCACTTCGCGGCGTGCCGGCTCAGCGGCGGTCACGTGCTGATCGACCGGTCCCGGCTGCGGGCGGCGCTCCGGGAGCTCTGCCAGCCCACCGGCCGGCGGATTCTCGTGGTCGGCGGCCCGCGACGGACCGGGAAGTCCCATACGACGCAGCTCATCGCGTACCTTCACATGGTGCGCCCGGCGTTCCGGATCGCCCACGTAGATCTTGAGGCGATCCCGCGGCTGCTCGGCCGCGACCGGATTGTGACACCCCACGACGTCGCCCAGCGCATCGTGCGGATGCTCGGCTATCCGGCCGAGCTGGCCACCGCCCCCGTCGGCACGCCGTGGCCGGAGTGGGTGCTGCTCTTCTGTGACGAGTTCGAGTCGCATGCCATGCGCGACGAGCGCAACCCGTGGATCGTCATCGACGGCTTCAATCACGTCGTCGCCATGCAGGCCACCATCGATCTCGTGAAGGAGCTGGCGCGGCGCGTCGACCGGTTCTTGACCGGGTTCCGGCTGGTGCTCCTCGGCTTCGACGACTCCCTCGTCGCCGTGGGGCAGCACGCGTCGATCGAGACCCTGGAGCAGATCGGCGCCGACGAGGTCGCGCAGTTCTTCCGCGATGCCTACGAGCAGCTCGGCGTGCCGTGGACCGAGCAGCTCCTCGCCGACGCCGCCGCCCGTGTCCTCGCGGATCTGCACCCGGAGCAGCACGACTACCTGCGGGTGCTCGGTGATCGGGCGAGCCGGGCGCTCGCGGATGCCGCCGGGTCGTCGGTGCGCGCATGACCGAGGGGACGGCGACGGCGTACGGCGGGCTGCACGAGGCGGCCGCGGTCCTCGCCTGGTACTCACCACCGGCCATCACCCCTGTCCCGGGCCCACCCGGCGACCTTGACCTGCTGCTGCTGGACTCGGACGTGACGGTCGACGCCGCGTTGCAGCGGCGGTGGACCCTGGGCACGGACGTGCGCGTTCAGGTGCTGCGCCGGCTCCGGCAGGAAGGGCGGATCCTCGACGCCCTGGCCGTCAACCCGCAGCGTCCGGCCGAACCGATCCAGGTCTTCCTGGAGCTGTACCTCACCGGCCGTCGACCCGCAATCGACGAGCTGGACCTCGCGGCGCTCGTCTGCGTTCGGACCGTCTGCGATTGGCTCAGACCCGCAGGGTTCGACGACCTGCCGGACCCGGGCTCGCTCGCGGCCCGGCTGGAGTGGCTCCTGCTGCTGCAACCCGTCGAAGCGCTCGCCGCGGGCCGGCAACCTGACGACGGCGAGCACCTTCGTGTGCTCCGCGACCTGGTCCACCCCACACCCGGGTCGACCCTCGCCATCCTTGACGGTGGTGGTGGTTCGGTGGCCGCCGCCCGCTTCCTGCTCGACCGTGCCCGGGCCGGTCTGCCCATCGCGTACCTCGACCTGAGCCGTCCGGACGTCCGTCCACCCACGCTGCCGCCGGTGCTGCTGGAGACGGCGCGGCAGATCCTCGCGCAGCGCCCGCAGGCGGCCGATCGCTGCGCACCGATCCTGCTGGACTGGGAGCGACGGCTGGCGTCGGCGGGCGGGATCACGGACGAGGAGGCTCGCGGCTGGAGCGACGACCTCACCACGATCATCGACGCCGCAGGCCTCACGCGAACCCCGGTGCTGCTGGTCCTCGACGAGACACGGCAGGCGTTCGGTCTGTCGCGGACCGTCGCGCAGCTGCGGCGGAGCCTGCCGCAGCTGCGGATCTGCCTGTGTCGCCGCCGGGCCCGCGGCACCACACGCTCCGACGTGCTCAGGGACCTGCCACCGGCGTCGGACGTGTTCGTCGGCCGTGACCTGACGCAGCTCTCCCGGCGGCTGCCCGCCGCCGACGTCGGGGTGGTGGTGGGCCAGGCGTCGGTGTTTGGGTTCGGCGGCATCGGCAAGACCGAACTGGCGCTGCGCTACGCGCTGGAGCACGCGGGCCGCTACCGGCAGGTGTGCTGGGTCAGCGCGGGCACGGCAGACAACGTGCGGCTCGGGCTGGCCACGTTCGCGCGGCGGCTGGGTCCGGCCGGCACACTTGCCGATGCGCGGGCGTGGGCGGTCGGCTGGTTGCGGTCGAACAGCGACTGGCTGCTGGTGCTGGACGACGTCGAGGACGTGGAGGACGTCGCCGAGCTGTTGGGCGACGTGGCCGGCCGGGGCCATGTGGTGGTGACGACCCGCCGCGACCCGGGACTGGCCCGGTGGGCTTCGCTGGGCCTGACACCGCTGTCGCTGGGGGTGCTGGATCGTCCCGCCAGCGTCGAGCTGCTGGTCGCGCTGACGGGCCTGCCGGCCACCGCCGGTGCGGACCGGCTGGCCGCGCAGCTGGGTGACCTTCCGCTGGCGCTGGAGCAGGCGGGCGCGTACATCAGGCAGCACGACGGCCTGACCTTCGAACAGTACTGGTCGCTGCTGCGCGGCCAGCTCGCTCTGGACGCGCACGGCAACGCCGCGGACCGGGCCGCCGCCGCACCGTTGCACCTGACCTTGAACGCGGTCCGGAGCCGGTCGGTGCTCGCGGACCGCGTGATGCGCGTGCTGGCCTGGATGGCGCCCGACGCGGTGCCCGAGGACGTGCTGATGGCGCTGTCCGAGCACCCGGCCGACCTGGACGAGGCGTTGACGCTGCTGACGTCGTACAAGATGGTCACCTGGAATGCGGGCACGGTCCGCGTGCACAGGCTGGTGCAGGCCATCATCCGCGCCGAGACGCCGGACGGCGGCCTGGACGAGGCGGTGCGGGTGCTGACCGCGGCGTTGCCGGTCGAGCCGATCGACAACGTGGACAGCTGGCAACGGTGGGACGCGTTGCTGCCGCACCTCGACGCGGTGCTGAGCCACCTGCCTGCCGTCCACACCAACGTCGGCGCGCTGCGCATCGCCGGCGGCGCGGCCAACTACCGGCGGTTGCAGGGTCACGCCGCCGCGGCGGCCGCGGCCTTCGAACAGCTGCTCATCGGCTATGTCCGGGTGTTCGGCGACGACCACGCCGAGGTGCTGACCACCCGCCACAACCTGGCCCTCGCCTACTGGGCCGCCGAGCGGACCGGGGACGCGGTCGCGGCGTGGGAGCAGGTGCTCGCCGGCCGCCGCCGGCTGTTCGGCGACGACCACCCCGACGTGCTGACCACCCTCTCCAACCTGGCCGTCGCCCGCTGGGACGCCGAGCGGATCGAGGACGCGGTCGCGGCGCTCGAACAGGTGCTCGCCGGCCGCCGCCGGCTGCTCGGCGACGACCACCCCGATGTCCTGACCACCCTCTCCAACCTGGCCACCGCATACTGGGACGCCGAGCGGATCGAGGACGCGGTCGCGGTCTGGGAGCAGGTTCTTCCCGGCCGCCGCCGGCAGTTCGGCGACGACCACCCCGGCGCGCTGATCGCCCGCTACAACCTCGCCGTCGCCTACTGGCGGGTGGGTCGCGTCGGCGAGGCTATCGCGATGGATGAGCAGCTGCTCCCCCTCGCCGAGCAGGTGCTCGGGGACAACAGCCCGTTGGTGGACGCCGTTCGTCGCAGGCTCGCCGAGATGCGGGCCGCGACAGGCGACGCATGACGCTCCCCCCGGTCGCCACCGGCATTCGGGTTGCCGCGCCGGCGCCGGCGTCGACATGTGAGGGCGCCGGCGACATGCGCGGTGATTGCCCGATGCCGCGACCGCCGTCAAGCAGCTGGCCCGGGCACGGTGGTGGGGAGAGCGGCGGTGCCCTCCCCACCACCGTTGTCAGCAGGTCTGCGCGCAGTTGCGCAGGCCGTAACGGATCATCAGCTGGGTGCCGCCGTTGCCGTCCCAGTCGTCGACGTAGACGACCGTCAGGTAGCCGTCCTGGTCGGCCCCGATCGCCGGGGTGTCCTGGCGGTTGGCGGTGAAGACGCTCAGCCGGTGCTCCGGGAACAGGTTGCTCGTCCCGCCCGTCGAACCGATGCCGCGGGCCCAGACCTCGGTGCCGCTGCTGGCACTGGTGAGTCCGGTCGCCTGCCCGGTCTCGTGCCACGTCACCACGGCGTTGCCGGCGCCGTCCACGGCGACGTCCGGACGCGACTGTCGGCCTACCCGGTCGGACTGGTACGCCGTCTGGGCCGTCACGCTGTACACGCCGGCCGTGCTGGCCGTCCACCGGTAGATCGGCCCGCTGACGGTGCGGGCGGCGAACGCGGCGGTCGTGCCGGTGAAGCCGCGCACGTAGATCAGCGATTGCGGGTTGCCGTCGTAGCCGGTCCGGCCGGTGTGCTCGTCGGTCCAGGCGACGTACCAGATCCCGGACGCGCCGATCGCGACCGAGGGCTCGAGTTGCTGGCCGTCGGACAGTGTGCCGGTGTGGACGGCGACGACGGTGCCGAACGATCCGGCGAGCGTGCCCGTCTTCCCCCGGATGCTGTACCCGCCGTTGCCGTCCTCGTCGTCCTCCCAGGCGACCGCGGCGGTGCCGGAGTCGTTGATCGCGAGGTCGGGCTTGCGGTAGGTCCCACCCGTCACCGCCTGCACCGGCACGTCGTATCCGCCGCTCACCGGTGACAGCCGCACGTCGGCGGCGCTGAACGAGGCGTACCGGATCGAGCTCACCCCGGCCGTGGTCGTGTCCTGCCAGGCGACGCCGAACCGGCCGTCGGACAGCACGGCGATCGACGGTTCACTCTGATCGCCGGCGGCCTGCGTGTTGACGTTGACGATCGAGGTCATCGTCCCGTCCGGGTGGACGCGCCGGGACCGGATCTCGTAGCCGCCGTTGCCGTTGCTGTCGTCGGCCCACACGAGCACCGCGTCGCCGTTGGCGGCAAGACCCACGTCGGGTGTGCGGTAGTTCCAGTTCGTGCTGCCGCCGGTGCGCACGACGACGTCGGACTGGCGCACCCCGTCGACGAAGCGACCCAGCCGGATCTCGTTGCCGGTGCCGGTCAGCGAGCCGGAGCTGAACGCGACCACGCTGACGTGGCGCCCGTTCGCGTCGCGGTACGAGGCGACCGCCGGCTCGAACTGATCGCCGGTGGCGACCTGGTTCGCCGTGGCGAAGGTGGCGTTCGGGTACCGCGACGGCGCGATCTTCACCGCCGCTTCCTTGATGGCGGCGAAGTCGGCGACGAAACCGTTGTAGACGGTCGTGTCGTCGATCCGCATGAACGTCTCGTCGTTCTTCTTCAGCGCGCCGTTGGTGAGGTTCTGCGAGCCGGTGTACACGTACCGATGCGTCTGGTTGTCCTTGCGGGAAACCCCCTGCACCACCAGGTACTTGGAGTGGATGCTGCCGTCGGAGCACTCGGCGTTGACGGCCGAGCCCACCGCGAAGAACGACTGCCGGCAGCCGCCCGGGTTCATCGAGTAGACACCGATGCCGCGTGCGGCCAGGTCGTCGATCATGTCCTGGTGCTCACCGGTGGCGACCTCGACGGTGCAGCCGGCGTCGGCCTTGTCACCCAGCGCGTCGATGACCTCGGGCCGGGCGTCGCGGAACCCCCACATCGCGAGCCGGATCACGTCGTCCGTGCTCGTCGTGGAGCACTGCACGTCGTCGATCGCGGCGGCGAAGATGTCGTGGCGGGTGCTCTGCGGGTTGAACGAGTTGGTGATCGTGGTGTCCTCGGCGGTGCTCGGGGAGTTGCGTGGCGAGTACCAGAGCCGGAACGGCCCGGCGTCGACGTGGCCGGTCTCGTAGACCTTGCTGCTGCCGGTCACGGCGAGCTTGCGGTTCACGTAGTCGCGGTAGGCCGTGGCGAGCGCGGCGTTGCCGGAGACCTCGACGAGGTTCTGGTACATCTGCTGCTGCGGGTTGGTGGGGTTGTTCGACCCGATGAGGGTGACGTCGGTGCGCCCGTCCGACAGGGCGCTGAACACCCAGAACTTGTTGTGGTTGATGCCGGTGCCACCGCCCGCGCAGGAGGCGAAGCAGCGTTTGGCCCATGAGCCGGTCGCGCTGGACGACCACGCCGGCAGGCCGGAGACCAGCGAGTCGACCTGGGCGGACTGGTTGCACACCGCCGGGTCGCCGTCGGTGCACGCCTCGATGAGCAGGCGCACCTTCACCCCGCGTGCGTGCGCGGCCAGCAGGTGGTCGGTGATGGCCTGGTCGGTGAAGGTGTACAGCGACGCGTAGAGGGTCGATCCGGCGACGCTGGCCTGGACCAGGGTGTCGATCTCGTCCCGCAGTCCGGTGGTCTGGTACTGGGTGAACTGGGGTCCGTTCTTGTTCGGGTCGGGGGTGGCGTAGTCGGCATCGGGAACTGGGTCGAGGTTCGGGCGGAGGAACAGAACCTTGATCGAGCCGCTGGTGACGGTCACAGTCGCGGCGGCGGCCTGCGAGGCCGTGCCGAGAACCATGCCGATCACCAGCACGAGCGCCAGAAACGGTCGGCGCAAGGCGGTGCTCCCTTCAGCGTGATGGTGCGGGGAGACGGAGCCGGACGTTGCGGTCCGGCGCGCCGCCGGCCGCACCGGTGCGACCGGCGCGGACGGCGTCGTTGTAGGCCAGCTCGCGGTGCAGCGCGGCGAGCCGGTCGGTGGTGTCCTGCCCGGCGGCCGGCACCACGGGCGCGTCGTGGTCGACGAGTGTGCTGGTGATGCAGAGTCCGCCGGACCGCTCGCGGGCGATCTGCAGGACCCGCGCCTGCACCGGCCAGTCGGCGATCGCCGCGGTGGTCACCTCGAACAGGCCGCCGCCGTCGCCGCGGTGGTGCGCGACGACCCGGTTGGCGTGGTGGTGGCCGTTGAGCCAGAGCACCACGTTGCGGCAGCCGAGCGCCAGGCGGAGGATCTCGCCGGCGTAGGCGCGCTCGCCCGGGTGGTCGGGGCAGACGCCGTAACCGTTGCGCAGCGAGCTCGTCGCGTGGTGCGAGGCGAGCACGATGAGCGGGTCGTCCGGACCGTCGGCGGCGAGCTGCCCGGCGAGCCAGTCGAGCTGGGCCCGGTCGATGCTGCCGTCCCAGTGCCCGTGCGGGTTGTCGGTGTTGAGCACGACGATCCGCACGCCGGGCACGGGGTCGTAGGCGTAGTGGGCGGTGCCGCCGCGGTGGTTGGCCGCCGCGAACCCGTGCCCTGCCGGGCGCGCGCCCGGGTGCCGGTGGGCGCGCACGAAGTCGGCCGGGGTGATGAAGGCCCGGCCGGCCAGTGCCGGCACCGGCCGGGACGGCCCGGCGAAGAGCGCGGCCGGATCGGTCAGGAACGTGCCCAGGGCATCGGGCAGATCCGGTCCGTCCGGCAGGCCGACCGGCTTGCGCGGCCCGGTGGCGATCGCCGCGAGGTCCGGCCGGGCCGCGGTGGTGCCGCCGATCAGCAGGTCGTGGTTGCCGAGGCAGGCCAGCCACGGGTGGCCGAGGCCTGCGGCGGTGAACGGTGCGGTGGCGGCCTCCAGCAGGCCGGGGTGGGTCGGGAACCCCCACAGGCGTTTGTACCGGTCGTCGCCCTGGTCGGGCCGCCAGTACCAGGGGTCGTCCCAGTCCAGCCGTTGGGGCCCGTGATAGCCGAACGGGCTGACCTCGACGGTGCCGCCGTCAAGCAGCGCGAGGTAGGCGGCGAGCTCGTTGGCCTGCGCGTTGTCGATGTTGTCGCCGGTCACCACGCACGCATCGAGGTCGAGCGCGGCGAGCGTGCGGATCATCGCCGCGGCGGCGTGCGGGGCGAGCGCCTCCTGCGGCCGGAACACCCAGTCGACGAGCCCGGCCCAGCCGGCGGCGCCGGCGCCGGTCCGCATGGCGAAGTCCAGGCGGGCCGGCGACCCGGGATCGACGACGTGCAGATCGGTCAGGTGGGCGAGGGTGGCGATCACGGTGCTGCCGCCGGACGGCGCCGGCCCGGGCACGAAGTCGGTGCGCAGGGTGTGGGCCTCGCCCGGCACCTGCCGCAGCCGGTGGTACAGGCCGTGGCTGCCCGTGCCGGCGACCTCGCCCGGCACGAGGGTCGGTGCCGTCTTCCCCTGGGTCGTGGTCATCGGACCGCCCCCGCTGTCAGGCCCCGCACGATGTGCCGCTGGAACATGTAGATCATCACCAGCATCGGGATGATGGCGAGCACGACGCCGGCGAAGATGACGTCGGGCGCCCGCTCTTCGACCGAGTTGAGCTGGGCGAGGCCGATCTGCAGCGTCTGCATCTTCGGTGTGCTCGTGACCAGCAGTGGCCAGAAGTAGTGGTTGTAGCTGCTGATGAAGGAGTGGATGGCCAGGGTGCCGATCGCCGGCCGGGACAGCGGGACGAGGATCTGCCAGAGGAACCGGAGGTGCCCGCAGCCCTCGACCTTCGCCGCCTCGTACACCTCCTTCGGGAAGCTCAGGAAGAACTGCCGCATGAGGAAGGTCCCGAAGCCCGCCGCGAGGAACGGCAGGAACAGTGCCGGGAACGTGTTGACCAGGCCCCAGTCCGCCATCGTGAGGTAGTTCGGGATGATCATCGACTCGGCCGGCACCATCATCGTGGCGAGGAACATGCCGAACGCGAGCCGCTTCAGCGGGAAGTGCAGGAACGCGAACACGTAGCCGGACAGCACCGAAGTGAGCAGGACGCCGAGAACGACGACGAGGGACACCAGGATGCTGTTGCCGTATTGGCGGGCCAGCGGCACCGCGTCCAGCACGGCACCGAAACTGCTCACGTGAAGGCTGGTCGGCAGCAGCGCGGGCGGGAAGCGGGTCAGGTCGTCGCGGCTCATCAATGATCCGGCGACCGCGTAGTACAGCGGGAAGATCACCACGGCGACGAGGACGACCAGTCCGGCGATCGTGCCGGCGTTGCGCAACCGGCTCATGAGTAGAACACCTTCCGCTGCAGGACCCTGAACTGGATCGCGGTGATCGCGGTGACGAGGAGCAGCAGGACGACGCCGTCGACCGGTTCCATGCCGGGCTCGCCGCGCTGGCCGCACGGGTGCCGCAGGGCAGCGCCCTGGTGGTGGCCCACAGCACGATCATCCGGCTGGTCGTGTGTGCGGCGCTGGGCCTGCCGCTCGCGCAGTACCGCCGCCGGCTGCCGGCGCTCGATCCGGTCGCGGTGACCACGCTGCGGCTGTCCGAGGACGGCGTGCCGGTGGCCCTGCTGGCGTACAACGTGCCGGTGTCTGAAGGATGGCAGCCATGACCGACCCCACGGAGCGCAGCCGGCCGGCCCAGCGGCAGGCGGAGATCGTCGAACACGTCCTGCAGCACGGTTCGGTGTCGGCCAACGACCTGGCCGAGCTGTTCCACGTCAGCCTGATGACCATCCACCGCGATCTCGACGAGCTGGAACGGCAAGGCGTCGTGCGCAAGTTCCGCGGCGGCGTGAGCGCCCAGCCGTCGAGCGTGTTCGAGAGCAACGTGTCCTTCCGGCTGCGTGCCGCGAAGGCCGAGAAGATCGCGATCGCGCAACGGGCCCGCGAACTGATCGAACCGGGCATGGCCATCATGCTGGACGACTCGACCACCACGCTGGAGCTCGCCCGGCTCCTGGAGGACGCGGCACCACTGACCGTGATGACCAACTTCCTGGAGACCATCAAACTGCTCAGCACCATGCGGGGCATCCGGCTGCTGGCCCTCGGCGGGGAGTACTACCCGACCCACGACTCCTTCCTCGGCGTGCCCTGCATCGACGCGATCGAGGCGCTGCGCGTCGACCTGCTCTTCGCCTCGACGTCGGCCGTGTCCGGCGGCTACGCCTACCACCAGGAACAGGAGATCGTCCTGGTCAAGCGGGCCATGATCCGCGCCGCCCAGCGATCGGTGCTCATGGTCGACCACACCAAGCTCGGCCGGGCCTCCCTGCACCGGCTCGCCCCGCTGTCCGACATCGACCTGGTCCTCACCGACAAGCAGGCGCCGCCCGAGGCACTGCTGGAGATGCGCGAAAACGGTGTCAGATATGAAGCCGTCTGATGCTCCCCACGCGGTCGGCGTCGACGTCGGCACCACCGTCACCAAGGCGGTCGTGTTCGCGGCGGACGGCACCGCCCTGCGCCGCGCCGCCCGCCCCACGGCGCTGCACCGGGCCGGCCCCGGCCGGTACGAGCAGGACGCCGCGGCGGTCGCCGCCTCGGTCGCCGCCGTCCTGGACGAGCTCGAACCCGGGCCGGTCGCCGCGATCGGGATCACCGGACAGGGCGACGGACTCTGGGCCGTGGACGACGCCGGGCACCCCGTCCGGCCCGCCATCTCCTGGCTCGACGCGCGCGCCGCCGACGTCGTCGCCGAGTGGACGACCGACGGGGCGCTGCAGCAGGTGTACGACCGCACCGGCAACCTGCCGTTCGCGGGCAGCTCGGGCCCGCTGCTGGCCTGGCTCGACCGCAACGAGCCGGCCACGCTCGACCGGGCGGCCACCGCGGCGTACTGCAAGGACGTCGTCGTGCAACGCCTGACCGGGCTACGCGCGACCGACGTGTCCTCGGTGCCCCTCCTCGACCCGGGCACGCGCGACTACGATCCCGCGCTGCTGGCCGCGCTGGGCCTCGCCCACCGCCGGGACCTGCTCCCACCGGTCCTGGCCGCCCCGGTCGAGGGGCTGCGCACCACGATCGGCGCGATACCGGCCGGCATCCCGGTCGTCGCGGCGCCGTACGACCTGCCGGCCGCCGCGCTGGGAGCCGGCGTCGCGCAGATCGGCGACGGCCTGCTGACCGTCGGCACCACCCTGGCCTGCCAGGTGCTCACCGATCGCGTCGGCACCGGCGAACCCGCCGGCCTGACCCTCACCACCTGGGAACCCGGGAGGTGGCTGCGGGCGCTGCCGGCGATGGTCGGCACGGCGGGACTGGACTGGGTGCTGAACCTGACCGGAGCGACCCTCGACGACCTGCCTGCTCTGCTGTCCAGTGGCGACTCCACCGGCCTGTCGGTGCTGCCGTTCTTCGCCGAGGCGGGAGAACGGGCGCCGTTCGTGGCGCCCGCGGCCCGGGCCCGCATCGACGGGCTGCACACCGGCGTCACGGTCGCCGACCTGGTGCTCGCGACCTGCGAAGCGATCGCGTACAGCGCGCGGCACTGCCTCACCGCCGCGGGCCTGGACGGCGAACTGTTCGCCTGCGGCGGCGGCATGCGCAGCGGCGCCTGGGCACAGATCTTCGCCGACGTCCTCGGCCGGCCCATCCGGGTGCTGCTCGGCGATGAGGTCGGTGCCCGCGGTGCGGTCCAGGCGGCGCTGCGCACCGTCGGCATCGCCGAGCTGCCGCCACCACCGCCGACCGCCGTGTTCACCCCGCGCCGCTGCCGCGACGACCGATACGCCCATTACCTGTCCGCTGTTGCCAGCGCCCGCTCGACCTGGAGGACCACCCCGTGACCCGTGTACTCGTCGCCGGCGACCACTTCGTCACCCCCGCGCTCGTGATCGATGCCCTCCACAGACTCGCCGACCTCGACATCGTCACGCACACCGGACCGTGGCCGCACACGCCGTTCGGCCGGGTGAACGAGGTCGACGAGGCGTCGGACATCGAGGACGCGCTCATCGACCTGCTGTCCGGGGTCGATGTGGTGATCACCCAGATGGCGCCGCTCACCGAACGGGTGCTGGCCGCCGCCCCGGCGCTGAAGCTGATCGTGGTCACGCGCGGCGGTCCGGTGAACGTGAACCTCGCCGCCGCCGAAGCCCGCGGCATCGAGGTCCGCAGCACGCCGGGGCGCAACGCGGTGGCCGCCGCCGAGCACACCGTCGCGCTCATGCTCGCGGCGCTGCGCATGATCCCGGAAACCCACGCGTCGGTGCTCGCCGGCCAGTGGCGCTCCGACCTCTACGCGCTCGACGCCGTCGGCTCCGAGCTCGGCGGCACCACCGCGGGCCTGATCGGCTACGGCGCCATCGGCCGGCGCGTGGCCCGCATCCTGCGCGCGTTCGACGCGACCGTGATCGTGCACGACCCGTACGCCGACCCCGCCACCCTCGACGGCGCCGAAGCGGTCACGCTGGACGAGCTGCTGTCCCGCAGCCAGGTGCTGAGCCTGCACGCCCGGCTCACCGCCGAGACCGTCGGCATGATCGGCGCCAAGGAACTGGCCCAGTTGCCGCACGGCGCGGTGCTGGTGAACTCCGCACGTGGCGGCCTGCTCGACTACCGGGCCGTGGCCGAGGCGCTCACGTCGGGACGGCTGCGGGCCGCCGCGTTCGACGTGTTCGACGTCGAACCGCTGCCGGCGGACTCGCCGCTGCGGGCGGCACCCGGCACGGTCCTGACCCCGCACCTCGCCGGCGCGACCGTGCAGACCGCCCGCCGGGCGGCGGAGCAGGCCGCCGACGCGCTCGCCACGTGGCTCGCCGGTGCCGCGACGTCCCCGGCCCACCCGGCCGCCGCAGCCGCCGCGGCCGAGCCAGACGGCCGGTGATCAGCTCGGGCTCCGGCGGGCCGCACCGCCACCGGCTGGTGTGACGGGGGTACGCGCGAACACCGGGGCATGCAGAGACCCAGAGCAGCGTCGGCGCTGAGCTACGGCACGGCGCCGGAGAGATCGACGGGCTGGCGGCGACCGAGGTTGCCCTGGAGGCCGCCGGTGCTGCCGTGACGCACCTGCGCTGCGGGTTCTTCTTCACCAACCTCGAGTTGCAGCTCGAGGCGATCCGCGCGGGACGGATACCGATCATCCTGCCGGTCGACCAGCCGATGGCGTGGGTCGCGCCGCGGGACATCGCCGAGGTGGCCGTCACCCGGTTGCTGTCGAGGGACTGGTCGGGCCGCGTCGTGCAGGCGGTGCACGGGCCCGCAGATCTCACCTGGGTGGAAGCGGCCGAGATCGTCAGCGCGGCCGTCGGGCGTCCGGTGACGGTCGAGCAGATCTCCGACGACGCCATGCGCCAGCTGTTGCGCGCGAGCGGAATGACGGCCGGACTCACCGACGCCGTGATCGGGATGTCTACCGGGCTGCGCGACGGATTCGTCCCCGAGCAGTCGCGGACTGGGCGGACCACGACTCCCACCACCCTCGCCGCATGGGCGTACGACACCCTGCGACCCCAACTCGCAGGGCACTGACATCGCGAAGTCGCGAACCGCCACCCACCGCGCGGTTCACGGCCGTTGCCCGCGGGTCCCGCCCGGTTTGTCACCGTGCCCACCTGAGCGCGTCCGTCGGGCCGGCGAGCGCACGCCGCGACTACGACCCGGACGGCGGGCCGACCGCCGCGTCCACATCGGCGGACCGCACGTCGCTCATGGGCGCCTGGTCGTGCGAACCCGCGCGACGCTCGCCACGAAGCCACCGAATGGCGTCGCGCTGGTCGTCGAACATCGGCAGGACGCGGTGCAGACACAGCAACTCGATCGCCGCACGGACGGCGGGCCGTGCCCCGGCGACAGCGATCCGCGCCTGGTGCGCGACGGCCCGCCGGTGCGCGTTGACCAGCACCGCGAAGGTCCCGGAGTCGACGCTCGTCACCCTGGTGAAGTCGAACAAGACGTGACCGCCCGGCTCCGCACCGGTCCGCAGCAGCTCCTGCAGACCGACGTTGGCCACGAGGTCCAGTCCGCCGGCCGGCCGGACCACGACCAGGTCAGGCAGGCGGTGCAGCACGATCCGCCGCAACGCCCGGCCGACAGGGACGTCCGCCTGCCGGTCGAACGCCTGCTCGACCATCCCCGCATCGTCCATCTGCCCGTCGCAGCGACCGCAGGCGTGCGGACCCGTCGCCAGGTCGGCACCACGCCAACCGTCCTGACCGAACAGGCTCCACGCCACGTCCCACGTGCCCATCGACGGCGCCAGACCGGTGACCATCTGACCACAGCGGTCGCAGGCCAGCGTGAAGTTCTTGCCGTCGCGGCTCAACAGTGCGGTCAACGGTTCCTCCGTTGGTCGGGGCAGGCAATGCCACCCTGACGCCGCGATGTGGCCGTCTCCCCGCGGAACCATGACAGTTCCATGACACCGCCGCGGTGCCGGCGGCGCGGCGACGGACCCGCCGGGTCGCGAGCCCGGCGATGACGGTGCGGTCGGCCAGGGGTTTGACGGCCACGCGAACCCGGCCATCAAACCCCTGGCCTGCCGGCGGTGGCGGTGGCGGTGGCGCGGTCGATCGCCGACTCGACGCCGCCGACCCGGTCGGCCAGGAGCCCGACCGCCGCCACCGCCCTGATCAGCGGATCGTCCTCGCCCCCGCCGAGCGCCATCCGCCGCACGTAGGCGGCCCTCACGTCGGCCCAGCGGCGGACCTGCTCGGCGCTCTGCCGGCCGCGCAGCTCGGCGAGCTTGAGCAGGTTCGCCTCGGCATCGCCGGTGAGGGTCTGCGCCTCGCCTGCGTAGTGGTCGTCGATCACGGCCTCCAGCTCGGCGTCGTTCATGACGGGCACGATCCGCTCCGCGATCGTGTTCATGTCACGGTAGGAGCCCTGCAGCCGGAACGGCGGCTCGGTCCGTGCGGCGTCCGCCTGGGCCGCCGAGGCCATGTAGGCGCGGTTGACGGTCAGCACGACGCGCTGCACCCGCAGCAGCTTGCGGAGCACTGCCAGGATCTCGTCGAGCTCGACCGGCCCGTATGAGTGTTCGAGCTGGTCGGCTCGCACCTGTCCGTCGCCGCGGGCGAGTCGCACCAGCAGTTCGACGTCGCCCGGGGCCCGGGTCGACAACGGTGCCAGCACCGGGTTGGTGGTGAGCGCGTTCTCGATGTAGCTGAGCGCGAACAGCTCGTCCCGGCCGGACAGGACGTCGCCGAGGTTCCACACGTCGGCGCGGTTGGCGAGCATGTCCGGCACGTGGAAGCGTTGCCCCGACTCGGTGTACGGGTTGCCGGCCATGCACACCGCGAACCGTTTGCCCCGCAGGTCGTACGTGCGGGTGCGGCCGTTCCACACGCCTTCCATCCGCCGCTGCGCATCACAGAGCGAGATGAACTTCTGCAGCAGCTCCGGCGAGACGTGCTGGATGTCGTCGAGGTGCAGCAGCACGTTGTTGCCCATCTCCAGGGCGAAGGAGATCTTCTCGACCTCCTGGCGCGCCGTGGCGTTCGGGGCCTGCGCCGGGTCGACCGATGTGACGTCGCGGCCGAGCGCCGGGCCGTTGACCTTGACGAACATCAGGCCGAGCCGGTCGGCGACGTACTCCATGAGGGTCGTCTTGCCGTAGCCGGGCGGCGAGATGAGCAGCAGCAGTCCCAGCTGGTCGCTGCGCCTGCCGTCGCCGGACGCGCCCAGCTGCCGGGCGAGGTTGTCCCCGATCAGCGGCAGGTAGACCTCGTCGATGAGCCGGTTGCGGACGAATCCGCTCATCACCTTCGGCGTGTACTCCGTCAATCGCAGCCGGTCCCGTTCGGCGGCCACCAGTTCGGCGCGCCGCCGCTGGTACGCCCGGAACGCGGGCATCCGTTCGGTGCGCATCCGCCGGGTCCGGGCGAGCAGCTCGTCGAGGCGGACGGCAAGGGTCCGGCCCACGATCCGCGGGTGCGCGCCAAGGAGCCCGGGCACCTCGGCGGTCATTGCCGCGGAGGAGTCGTACCGCGACAGCCGTGGTCCGCACAGCTGCACGGCCACGGCCTCGGCCAGGTCCGCCGGGTCGAACGACGTTCCCGCGGCGAAGGACGTGAGCCACGCCGCGACCAGCTGGTGGCGGGCGGCGAGCGTGGTGGGGTCGTCGCCGAGCGCCCGCAGATCGTCCTCGAGGTCCCGCCGGGCGTCGCCCAGCGCGGTGTGGAACGCGGTCAGCACGGCCCGCGCCGCGGCGCTGGTGACGAACCCCTCGGATGGGCCGCTCAGCTCCTCGAACAGGTACTCCCCCGCCAGTGCGGCGTCACCGGCGGACAGGTGCAGGCCGTTGGCGGAGTGGAACTCCGCGATCGACGCGCCGAGCTCGGCGCACAGCTCGTCGATCGCGGCGGACCGGCCGAACAGGGTGCGGGCCCGCGACAGCGACACCGCACGCCGCAGGACGGCGGTGTCCTGCGACCATGACACCTGCGCCGCCGCCCTCGCCGCCGGCGGGTACCGCAGCAGCCCGGCGCCGGCGTGCAGCCGCAGCAGCGTCGCGAGGATCAGGGCGGCGTCGTGGTCGTGCACACCCCGTTCGTAGCCCTCGTCGAAGCGCTGCTCGGCGGCCCGCCGGACCAGCTCCGACAGGCCGTCGGTGGTCGCCGCCGCCTCGTGCAGTGCCTGCTGGCCGACCTCGGTGAGCAGCGCGGACGCCAGGTGCTCGGCGCGGTACACGTCGGCCGACTCCGACGGCAGCGGCTGCTCCCAGAACGGTCTGGCGGCCTCGATGACGTCGTCGCGCACCGGCGCGTGGTAGTCGGTCCCGGTGATGGTGAAGGTCAGGCCGCCGTCGTGCGGGACGAGCGTGAGGTCCACGGGGGACGTGTTGACGGCGAACCGGTGCCGTCCGAGGCGGATCGTGTCGCCACCGTCGGTGAACAGGTCGAGCCGGTCGCGGAGCGCCCGGCCGGCCGCCGCGCGGGCCGCCGTGATGCGTCCCTCGAGTTCTCCGGCGCGCACCTGGTCGTCCAGCGCGCGCAGTTCGCCGGCGACGGCGTGCAGCTTCGTCACCATCGGGTCGGCGGCGAAGTACGTGTTGACCTCCTCCAGTGACGCGAGGTTCGCCACCCGCCGGCCGACGGTGCCCAGGATCCGTCCGGCTGTGTCGACGAGCCGGTCGGCCCGCCGGGACCGGTCGTCCAGCAGCGCCTGCTTGCGCGCGGTGAACGCCTCGTACACGTCGGTCCGCTTCGCACCGAGCTGGTCGGCGAACTCGTCGATCGCGGCGAACCTCGACTCCAGCTGCTCCAGCTGTACCAGCAACCGGCCGAGCTGCTCGTCGCAGCGTCGCGGGCTGTCGGCGACGGCGAGCGCACCGGTGATGGCCTGCCCGAGCAGGCCGAGCTCGGCCGCGAACTCGCCGCGCCGCTCCCTGTCCAGCAGTTCGCGCCTGCGGCCGTCGAGGATCGCCCGGGCCCGGTTCACGCCGCCGAGCACCTCGCCGGCCCGTTCGAGGATGCCGATGCGCACGATGGTGTCCGCGATGTCCAGCGAGCCGATCACCTCGGTGAGCACCTGCAGGCCGTCGCCCTGCTCGGCGAGCCGCTGGGCCACGGGCGCCGCCTGGGCGACCGTGGCGATGGCGGCGGCGTCACCGGCGAGCCGCTCGACCTCGTGGTGGTAGCCGGTGAACGCGTCCTCGCGCCGCAGGAAGCCGACCGCCCGGTGCGCGGCGGCGGCGAGCTCGTCGGTGACCTGCCCGGTCAGTTCCTCGACGTGCCCGGCGTCGACGTAGCGCAGCTCGCGCAGCGTCACGAGCCGGCCGTGTGCCTGGCGTAGCTCGGTGAGCCGGCGCACCCAGTCGTCCGCGCCGGCCGGGGTCTCCCCCCGCGAACGGCGGATCAGCGAAGCAAGGCCGGCGGCGGCTTCGCGCAGGGCCGTGGCGGCGCGATCGCGCAGGTCGCGGACCTTCTCGTGCTCCTGGAGCACCTCGGCGGCGGTCGCCCGCAGTGCTGTCAGCGGCCCCCGCAGGTCACCGGCTTCGCGCTCGCCGAGCCAGTGGTGGTGGTCGATGATGCGATCGCACGCGGCGATGATCGCCTCGAACACCGCACCGGTCGGCGTCATGTCCTCGACCATGCGGGCCACCGACAGGCATTCCGACACCCCTCGCACGAGGTCGGCGTTGCCGATCCGCGCCAGCGTTCCGGTGCCGGCCGGTCGGGTCGCAGCGTATGCGTCGGAGGTGTACGGCGTCCGCCAGACCTGCATCGTGTGGACCCGGGCCGGCGCGTCGGACAATGCGCGGAACACCACGAGGGTGCCGTCGTCGAACAACGAGTATCCGTGGCAGGAGACGGGGTTGGTCACCGCTTTGCGGATCACGTTGTACGGCAGGAGCAGCGAACGTCCTGCCGCTCTGTCGTGGAAGACGAACAGTACGTCTTCGCCGTTGGGCGAGCGGATCACCCGCTCGAACTCCAGACCCGACACGTCGCCGTCGAACGTCTTCGTGTCACCGGTGTCCAGGTGGAAGCCGCCGGGGAAGACGATGCCGTGGTCGTCGGGCAGGCGCAGGCAGGCCTGGCCGATTCCGTCGAGACGCACGACGCCGCGGGTACGTGTGTTGAACACCAGATACCGGGTGACCGTCTCCTTGTACGGCAGGACGCGCAGCAGGATGAGCGCGCCGACCCGGGCGTAGGCGACCTCGGCGTCGGCGAGGCTCTGCAGCGGCTCGGCCACCGGCTCCGCGTAGACGCCGTCCCCGGTCTCGGTGTCGTTCTCGATCTTGACGGTGAGTGCGCCGGCGACCGTCCCGACGAAGACCTCGTCCTCGATGGTGATGTGCGGGTGCCGGCCGGGCACATGGTGTTCGCGGGTGGTCGGCACCCAGGTGAACTCGTGCGGTGCGGGGAACGTGTCGTCGCGCTCGCCCTGGTTGTCCAGGTAGGTGACCGTGCCGTCGGCGGCGACCCGCCAGCGCAGCACCCGGGTGTCGTCGATGCGTGGCCCGGTCTGGAACACCGCGAGCAACCGGTCGTCCAGGCGGCGCAGCCGCATCAGGCGGGCCTGCTTGTAGTAGCGGTACAGGTCGCCGAGGTCGCGCTCGAACTGCGGGTCGCGCAGCAGCCCGGGCAGCTCGTCCCACGCCGCCTCCTCGAACCGGAACCCGTCGCCGTCACGAGCGACGCCGTGCAGGGAGAAGACGTGGCCGACCATGGTCGCCGGCTCGGCCCCGGCGGACACGTTGTAGCCGAGGAGCATCAGTCCGCCGACGGACACGATGTCGCGGGGCACGCAGTTGTGGCCCGTGCGGATCCGTTCGGTGCCGAGCAGCCGGAGCTCGGCGCCGCCGAACACCCCGACCCGGCGGGCGTTGAGCGCCTCGGCCCGCCGGGTGAGCTCCGCCGCCTGGACGGCGAGCCGGGCGCGGAGCACCTCGAAGGTGCCCTCGTCGAGGCCCGCCGCGGGCGTTGCGGGTGCGCTCGACTCCTGCGTCACCGTCACCGCTTGCCCGCCGCCAGGGAGGTCACCGAAGCGTCGGCGACACCGAGCTGCTGCGCGGCACCGAGCAGTTCCTTGAGTTTCGCCGCGTCGGACCCGCCCGCGTTGATCTGCTGCAGCAGCAACGCCGACAGCGTCAGGTTGCTCATGTCCGTGGTGCCCATCGAGCCGAGCAGCCGGACCAGGTCGTCGCCCAGGCTGGCCTCGCCGTTGAGGTAGGGCGCGGCGATCGTGCCCATGACGTCGGAGTGCTGCACGAAGCCGTCGACGCTCTTGCCCATGGCGATCGAGCCCAGGAGCCGGTCGAAGAACATGCTCTCGCCGCCGACGATGTCGATGTCGGCCTTCTCCAGGCCGGCCGCGAGCACCAGCGCCTGCGACTCGGCGACCTGCCGCTGCAGGTCGATGCCGGCGAGGCGGACGTCCTTCTCCATCTCCAGGCGCAGCCGGTACTCCTCGTGCCGGCGGGACGCGTCGTCCAGCGCCGCCATCGCCGCGGCCTTGTCGGTGAGCCCCTCCGCCTCGCCCTTGAGCTTCTCGCGGATGGCCTCGGCGCTCACCAGCGCCCGCTCGCGCTCCACGCCGACGGTGGCCCTGCCCACCTCTGCGGTGGCGAGGGCCCTGTCCCGCTCGACCGCGACCTCGGCCCTGCCGACCTTCTCGATCGCGTCCGCGCTGCGCTCGCGCACCTGCACGTCGGCCAGTCCGGTCGCGGCGGCCTCGGCCTGCACGCCCTCGGCGAGCCGGATCTTCGCCCGGGCGTCGAGCTCGGCGGTCTGCTGGCGTGCCTCGGCGAGGACCAGCTCCTCGCGGGCCTTGAACTTCGCTGACGCCTCCGCCGCCTCGGCGGCCTTGATGTCCTTGACGAGGTTCTCCTGCGCCTCCGCCTCGGCCTGGATGACGATCGCCTGGCGGGTGCGCTCCGCCTCCTCGACCACCCGAAGCCGCTTGATCTGCTCCTCCTGCTCGGCAACGGTCCGCTCCACCGCGATGCGCTCGCGGACGACCTCGGCGATGCCGCGCTTCTCGACCTCGAGCTCCTTGTCCTTGGCGATGGCGGACAGCTCGGTTTCGCGCTGCCGCGCGATGACCTCCAGCATGCGGTCCTTCTCGATCCGCTCGCTCTCGATCGCGACGACCCGCTCGCGGTTCTTCTGTGCGACGGCGATCTCGCGGGCCTGGTTCTCCCGCTGGATGCCGAGCTGCTCGTCGGTGCGCAGGTCGGCGCCGTGTGCCTTCAGCCGCTCCTCCGCCTTGACCCGCACGACCTCCGCGTCCTCGCGGGCCTGCAGCGTCGCCACCTCGCGGGCCTGGCGGATCTCCGCCTCGGCCTGCCGGCGCTCCAGCTCGAGGATCGCCTCCCGTGCGTCGACGTCCTGGCGTTTGATCTCCTTCTGCTCGCCGCGCTGGAGCTCGTTGGTGCGCACGTGTTCGATCGCGGTGAGCTCCGTGATCTTGCGGATCCCCTGCGCGTCGAGGATGTTGGCCGGGTCCAGGCGGCTCATCGGGGTCTGCTCGAGGAAGTCGATGGCGGCGTCCTCGAGGCTGTAGCCGTTGAGGTCGGTGCCGATGACGCGGATGATCTGGTCGCGGAACTCGTCGCGTTTGGTGTAGAGGTCGACGAAGTCCAGTTGCTTGCCGACCGTCTTGAGCGCCTCGGAGAACTTCGCGTTGAACAGCTCCTGCAGCGTCGCCTGGTCACTCGCGCGGCCGGTGCCGATCGCCTGGGCAACCTTGATGACGTCCTCGACCGTCTTGTTGACCCGCACGAAGAACGTGATCCGGATGTCGGCCCGGATGTTGTCCCGGCAGATCAGGCCCTCGTGCCCGGAGCGCTCGATCTCGATGGTCTTCACCGAGATGTCCATGACCTCGGCCTTGTGCAGCACCGGCAGCACGACGGCGCCGGTGAAGGTGACATCGACCCGCCGTACCTTGGAGATGATCAACGCCTTTCCTTGGTCGATCTTGCGGAACAACCGGGCGACCATGAGCGCGACGCCGACCACGATGAGCACGACGACGGCGACGAGCACCGCGAGTCCAGTGGTGATGACATTCATCGACAAACCCCCTTTGGTAGGGCGGGACAGACGGGAAACTGGCAAGCCTCGAGCAGCCGGCGTCGGGCGACGCCGGCGCAGGGCCGAGCAGGATTGGGCAGCGGTGTCAGGCGAGGGTGCTGGGGTCTTCCACGACCCAGAAGAACTCGCCGGTATCGTCGTAGCCGTAGATGTACGCGGCGCTGCCGGCGCGCAGCCCACCGTCGCCGGCCTGGCGCACCTGGACGATCGCCGACGATCCGTCGGCGGCCGTCACCTCGGCCTGACCGAAGGTCGACGTGACCGATCCGGTGCGGATGACACAGGGGCGCCCGAGCAGATCGGCACGGGACGGGCCCGGCGCAGCGGTGAACAACCGGCGGAGCGCGAGGACGGCCAGCCTGGTGACGAGCCACGCCACGCCGACGGCGACGACCAGCACCACGGCCGGCGCGAACGGGCCGTGCACCACCGTCGCGGCGGCGAGACTGGCGAACCAGCCGACCGCGATCAGCAGTGAGACGGCAACGGTGATCGGCACGCCGCCGAGACCGGCGACATCCAACACGCCGGCATCGTCGCCGCCGGCATCGCCGCCGGTGTCGCCGCCCGTGTCGAGCGACTCGACGTGCAGCGCTCCGAGCGACACCACCACCCAGTACCCGGCGACGACAAGCAGCAGCACGCTGAACACAGCCGTGGGAAACGCGAATGCCGCGCTGACGAAGTCACGCATGGATCCGCGTCACCGCCCCCGGGCACGCCCGGATCGCTGCACGGGCGGTCATCGCGGGTCGGCGACCGGACGTGGCCGCCCCGGCGGGGTCAGGGTCTGGACACCGGACATCGCACCGCCGCCAACGACAGGCGGAAGCATCGGCACTGCAGAATGAGTGTGCGCGGCGGCGAAATCCACGATCGTGGGCCTTCCTGGTCAGCGACAATGACTTGCCGACCAGACTTCCCGGCGCACCGTGCGTCATCGTATGCCAAAGCGCCCCGCGACAGGAAGACCCGTCGATCAACGGGCCGCTGCCGATCCGGCATCGGCGCCGCGCGACGGCCGGTATGTACAGGTGCTCCTGCCGGGAGGAGGACGCCACCTCGCTCGACCGTCATGTCGTCCTCGAAGTACATCGTGAGTCCGGATGAAACCCGCGCCGCCGACAGCACCCGCGGGGTGCCCGGGGCACCGAGCTGTGACCGTCGTACGCCCTGGCGAGACTGTCGTACCCTGACCGGCGACTACCATCCAGGGGAGCATTATCTTGCGCGCATTGCACCGTATCGCGGTTCCGTTCGTCGCTGCGGCGACCTTGCTGGCCGGCTGCGGCGAGTCTTCTCCGTCGTCCAACGCGAACGGGACACCGGCGACCACGGGCGCAGCGGCACCCGCCGCGTCGGCCTCGGCCAAGCCGGCGGCCGGGTCCGCCGAGTTCGAGGCGGCGATCGCCGACCTCGCCACCAAGCCGTACGCGTTCCTGACCAAGGCCAAGAGCGGCCCGCAGGTGAAAGGGTCGGTCGACCCTACGGCCGGCAACATCGCCCAGGTCGCCGACATCCCGGCCGCCAAGCTCAAGGTCAGCGTCACGGTCGTCGGCGAGGACTACTACGCCAAGCTCGACGGCGTCCAGATCCCGGGTGCGGCGAACAAGTGGATTCATTTCGAACCGGGGAAGCTGCAGTCGCTCAACAAGCTGCTCATCAACACCGCGCAGGACCCGACCGGCCTGACGCTCATCGCGAAGGCCATCGTCACCGCCAAGAAGGACGGCACGAAGATCACCGGCACGTTCGACGCGACAAAGGTCGGCGAGGGCGTCGGTGGCATCGGCGCCGAATCGGTCGCCGCGCTCGCCGACAAGGCCAAAGCGATTCCATTCACCGCCACCCTCGACGCCCAGGGCAAGCTCACCGCGCTGTCGTTCATGGTGCCGGAGCACGGTGAAGAAAAGGCCGACACCATGACGACGACGTACTCGGCCGTCGGCACTGCCGTGAAAATCGCCAAGCCGAGCCCGGTCGTCGAGGCCACCGAGCAGATCTACGCCGGACTCAACGGCTGACATGCCGAGGCCATGGTGGCCGCCGAATCGCGATACGCGGCGGCCACCATCGTCATCCACATGACACATAGCGCTCCGCTCAGCAATGAAACAGCGCCGGCCTCACTGGCACCGGGCGAAATGGTGGTCTGGTCAGCACCGGCCGCGCGCCAGTCGTCGCGACGAGCTCGCACACATGAATATGCACTCCCGGTAAGACAGCAATCGACCAAGGACGTTGCCCTTCCGTGGAGCCTCTCGATGCTGTCCCACCCGTCGGCGATCTCGTTGTCCAGCCGCGGCCTCAACCACCACACCGGCCTGATCCGCAGCCACCGACGGTCGCTGCGGTCGCGGTGGCGGCGTCTCGACCCGGGCCAGCAGGCCCTGCTCGCTCTGGCCCATCTGCGCAACGGTGACACCTACGCCCAGCTCGCGGCCGGATCCGGCATCGGTGTCGCCACCGCCTGGCGGCACATCCGCGAAGCGGTCGACCTGCTCGCCGCCACCGCACCGCCCCTCACCGAGGCGATGCACCGCATCCGCCGGCTGTCCTACGTCATCCTCGACGGCACGCTGATCGCGATCGACCGCATCCGCGGGCACAAGGACCGGCAGCACTCCCCCGGCAAGCACAGGCGGCACGGGGTGAACGTGCAGGTCATCGCCGATCCGCACGGCCGGCTCGTCTGGGCTGTCACCGGCACTGCCCGGCGCGACCCCACGACCTGACCGCAGCCCGCACCCACGGCATCATCGCCGCACTGACCAGCGCCGCGGTCGCGACCCTGGCCGACAAGGCATACCGCGGCGCCGGCGGCGCGATCGGCGTGCCGCACTACGGCCGCGACCTACCGGCACGGATGCGAGACTGCAACAGCAGCCACAACCAGATCCGCGGCATCGGCGAACGAGCGAATGCCACGCTCAAGACCTGGCGCCCGCTCCGCGGACTGCGCTGCCGCCCACAGCAAGCCACCGCGCTGACCGTCGCGATCCTCGTCCTTCAACATGCCGAAGAGCAGCACGGATGAGGTTGGGAAAGGCTCAATCATCGAGAAGTACGCCGGTGTCGAGCTCGCAGGGCCTTTGCAAGGTAGGGATTTGACCGGTTCGCCGGGTTGGGGATAGCCGCGCCCGTTGCGGCGGCCTGACGCGGCGAGCGCGCCCCGTGGTGATCGTCGCGGGAGCCAGCGGGCGGAGTGGCCTGTCGGCGTTGACCTGCGGAGATGCTGGCGAGCAGTCGCCTGGCCTCGTGGACGGTGAGTTGGACTAGGTCCGAGTCTTGGGGACGGCTCGTGGCCTCTGAATAGACTCGGCGCTCGTGGCCGACTTGTGGGCGATCCGAACTGGCATCGAGGCACGCGGCCTGCTTCGCGAGGCCGCCCGGCTGTATGGGCGCGCCGCGTTGGCCGGTGACGCGAAAGCCGCCGCCGACCTGGTCCGGTGCTGGCACCTGGTGCATCCCGGCGACCCGCGCGCCGCCCGGTGGGCCGCCGAGAGCGCCCCGGTCGATGATCCGGCACACGACGCGTACCTGCTGCGGGCACTGCTCATGGCCGGCGCGGACGACGAGGCGCGGCACCTGGCTGGGCGCGCTGTCGCGGGCGTTCGCCTCGACGACCCGCCCGGCGTCGCGGAGCTGGTCGTCACGCTCCGGGAGGCTGGCGAGGAAGACCAGGTCGGGCGGCTGGCGGAGCGCGGCGCTGAGCTTGCCAGCCTTGATGACCCATGGACAGGCGTGGATCCGCCGGCGGTCCTCGCCGAAGCGCACCGGAAGGCCATGGAAGAGCACGCGGCCAGCCCGCCTGCCATGCCCACCACCGCGGACGTCCGGCTCGATGACCCGATTGAGGTCACCTGCTTGCTGGTGGAACTGCGCGAGAACGGCGAGCTTGACCAGGCGCAACTGCTGGCAGCCAGGGCCAGCCCCGCGATCGGCGTGGACAACCCGTTCACGGTCGCGGAATTCCTCAGGGAACTGCGGCAGGCCGGGGCAGCGGACGCGGCCGCCTTGTTGGTGTCGCGAGACCCGGCCGGGCAGGTCAGGCTCGACCGCCCGTTCGGGGTGCGGGACCTGCTCATTGAGCTCCATGAGGCGGGCGCGGGAGAGCAGGTCAGGCGGCTGGCTGGCCGCGCTGCCGCCGATACTCCGGACGACGTGCTCGGTGGCGCCTCCAGCATCGCGGCCGTGCTGCACGGGCTTTGGCATGCCGGAGCGCGAGAGCAGGTCGGGCTGCTGGCGGGTCGCGCTGTCGGCCGGATCTCCCTGGACGACACGAGGTCCGTCGCCCAGATATTGGACATCCTGGCTGAGGGTGACGCGCAGACCCAGGTTGCCGCCCTGCTGGGGCGCGATCTTGGGATGCGGGTGCCGCCTGGCAACCAGCAGACGGCGGCGGCCCTGCTAGCGGCACTACGGAAGGCGGGAGCGGACCACCAGGCCGAGATGCTGATCCAGCGGCTGCCTGAAGCGGGGCTGTTCGTCTTGTTCCGCGAGCAGCCCGGCAACGAGCGGCTCTACCAGTTCGGCCGGGACGCAGATGGCGGCCCCGCTCGGGCATGGGACTGGGAGGACGTCTGGCAGTGATAGCACTGTTAGCGAACCAGTATCTGACCAGGTCGATGCTGTGGGCCGTTGATGTGGGTGCAGCTGCCCTGAGGATCATGTGTGTGTGACGACAACAAGATCGAGGCGGCTGCGGCTGTCAGGACAGCCGCGGGGCGGGTGCAGCGGTTGCGGGCCGATCTGATGGGCTGCTCAGGGCCTCTGCAAGGTAGGTATTTGACCACTTGCGCTATGCCAGTAGGCCGAGGAGGCGCAGCGTGCGACGGGGGTCTCTGGCGTTGGCGCGCAGTGCTCGGGCGATCGTGGTCGTCCCGGTCAGGCGGAGCACGCTGATCGCGGCGTTGCGGAGGGTGGCCATCGATCGTGCGGCGTTGCCGGTTCGGATCTGGCTGGCGTCTTCGGCGAAGGTGACGTCACGGACGTGGTGGAGCACTTCGATGGTCCAGTGCCCGCGTAGCCAGTCGGCCAGTTCGGCTGGGGTGGCCTGGCCGGCGGTGAAGTTGGTGACGGCGTAGACCGTGACGGTCGACCAGTGGCCGGTGGTCAGGTTCATGCGGCGTCGGCGCACGCGGATGGCCTGCACGGCGTACGGGAACTCCAGGCCGATCGACGGAGCGACGGTGAGGACCTGCAGACGGCGGATGTCGTAGCGGCCGTGGCCGCGGGTGTGGACCTCGTCGCAAACTGGGACCTTGCCCCAGGGCAGGTGTTTGACCTGGTGGTACAGGGTCGGCTGACTATTCTTCACGACGAACACGTAGCCGGCGTTACGCTGTTCGACCAGCCAGCGGGCGTGCTCGCGCTGAGTGTGCAGTGCATCGGCAGTGATCACCGCACCGTCGAGGTTGAGGCCGGCCAGCAGCGGCACGAACCTGGATATTTCGTTGGTCTTGCCCTCGACCGCGGTCTGCGCAACCACCGCCCCGGTGTGGTGGTCGACCGCTGCGAGGAGGTGGATCTGTGACCCGGCCGGGCCGGACCCGCACAGGGTCTTGCCGTCCGCGGCGTAGGCACGCCGCCGCGACGGCTGGCCGGCGGGTGGGGTGTGCAGGCCCACCAGCCACCGGCTGACGGCAGTGTCGAACGCGTCACTGTCGAGACTGGCCAGCACCCGGCCGATCGTGGTGGCGTCCGGCACGCGGTGGATGCCGGTGAATGGGTCACGGACCACGCCCAACGCGGCGAGGATCGCGGCTGGTACATCGGCGACCCACTCGCCGATCGCGGCGACCGAGCGGGCACTGGCCAGCACGGCGGCGACGGCGACCGCGAGCAGGCTCGGCAGCGGGTGTATCACACCGCGTGGATCGCGTGGGTCGGGCACCCTGGCCAGCGCTTGCAGCAGCGCCCGTGTCTGCATGGGGTCGATCGACACGCCCTGGGTGCGTACGGTGAGGCGATCAATCAGCGATGATGCCGCCACGAGCGCGGTCCTTCTTCTGATCATCCAGCGTAGACAACTGCATGATCACCACGGGGCCACGCTCGCCGCGTGAGGCCGCCGCAACGGGCGCGGCTATCCCCAACCCGGCGAACCAGTCAAATCCCTACCTTGCAAAGGCCCTGGTCGAGCTCGTCTTGGAGGACATGGCTCATGTAAGCCTGGTTGTAGTAGCTTTTGGCCAGTTCCGTGAGTACGACTTCTTCTTCGGAGAGCTCCCGGAGCGTGCCGTCCGGCGATTCCGCCGGACCCTTGAAGTGGTAGATCACCGGATCCCGCGGGAATCGCTGCAGCAGCGATTCCCGCGTACCCAGAATTTTCCACGTTCCATTCGTCACGGATCGATCGTCGGAGTACACCGGGAGGGGGTAGATCGCGTGGTCATTGCCGGGAATCCGAGGAATCGCATGCCGCCCCTTGAATAAACCGTATGCGATCCCGAAGCGATTCCTGGCGACCACCACCGCGAGACGATAGCCGCCCTTTCCAGAAGGGATGGAGACGACGTCGCCGGGTTGGGGCCGACGGTGTGCGGACGGGCCTTGAAGCTTCAATCTCGTGTTGCGACCGACTCCGGTGACGGACTGCGCCGGCATTTCCCGCAGTACCTCGGAAATCTCGACGAGCAACGCCGACAACTTGGGCGCATCGGAGCCCGGCCAAGTCGTGACCAGCACATTGAACACGTTGGAGACGGCTGCATACACATGGTCCTCGAGGTCGTCGACCTGGGCCGTGTCCCCGCTGACACGCTTGTTTCCGGCGGTCGCAACGATCACGGCCGGGCTGCGTTCGATGTCGATCCGGGCATCCTCGGCCGGCACGGACCGGCTGAACACCTCGGCGAACTCTGCCAATGTCGGGGTCCGCTCCAACTGGTCTGCCATTTCCTCGAGCAGACCCAGCAAAGCCAAACGGAGCGCACCCCGAACTGGCCTGATCGATCATCATGGCCGGCGTGATGGAGGTCGTGACGGTTGAGGAGATTGCCGGGTCGGCGGCTGGTCCTTGACCACCACGGCATGCGCGGCCAGTCGTAGAACGCTTTCCTGTACTGCCATCGCCGCAAGACCGCCGCTGCCACACGGTGGCCGGTGTGCACGCCAGCACCGCGTCCGGGCGCAGCGGCTGCCCGCGCACGTCGAGCAGAGGCAGGTCCACCGGGACCGCCAACACGTAGGGCACCTGCTGGTCATGGCAGAAGCGGCGCAGCGCCGGGTCGCGCCCGTAGCCGGAGTCGGCGGCGAACCAGGAGAACACCACCGCCGGGTCGGCCAGAGCCCGCTTCGGCATCGCCAGCCCTTGGTGCGGCTTGGTGACGAACCCCACCTGCGCAGGCACTCCGGCGGCCCGACAGCACCCTGGGTCGTCGGTCCACGAGGCCGGCAGATACAACGCCCGGTCGATGAACGCGTACCCGTGCAGCGAGGCGTACGACAGCATCACCATGACCTGGCAGTTCTCGGTCTGTCCGGTCAGCCCGCAATGCTGCGGAGCCACCCCGACGCTCTTGACTCCCTTCTTGACCACCTGCGTGTCGTCGAGCACCAACGCCGCACCCGGATCAGCCAAACCCCGCACGACGTGCGACCGCACCGCGTCCCGCAACGCGTCGGCGTCCCGCCGGGCACCGCCCAGCAGGTGCTCAAACGGCTGCGGGGTCGCCAACCCGACGTGCTCTGCCAGCCCCCACGAGTTCTTCTTCGGCACGTCGGCCAGCAACGCCCGCACCATCAGCCCGAACGTCACCCTCGGCTCCGGGCGGTTGAACAACCACTCCAACCCATCGGTCAGCGCTCGCAGATCCTCGCCCCACCCGGCGATCTCCTCAACCGTCGCGACCTCGACCACGCCGGTAGGTCAGGCCGTGGCGAGGTCCGTGGTGCAGTGCGGGCAGCGGACCGCGGCCGCCGGCACGTCCTCCATCCGGCAGCTCGGGCAGGTCTTCGTCGGAGGCGGGTCCCCAAACACCGTTCTGCCGCGCTTCTGCATGTACGCCCGGTACGGGACCACGATCAGGTAGTAGATGACAGCCATGAAGATGATGAAGTAGATCAGGGCGCCGATGAAGGCCCCGAGGTCGATCCGCTGGCCGTTCACCGTCCAGCCGATGCCCTTCCCCGTCGTGCCGCCGCCTGCCAGTGCGTTGACCAACGGCGTGATGACGCTGTCGGTGAACGCCTTGATCAAAGTGCTGAAGGCCAACGCGACCACCAGACCCACAGCAATGATGATCAGGTCGCCCTGCATCAGGAAGTTCTTGAAGCCCTTCAACATCCGCACTCCCCCGAGGCCGCCGCTGAGCCCTCTCTACCGAGCCAGCGCCGACCTAAACCAAGCCGACCTGCCTTAGCCGACCCGCCCAAGCCGACCAAACCAACAGGTCAGCGCGCCACGAAGGCAGCCACGGCGGCCCGCGCGGCCAGGCATGCTCGGCCACCTCGGCGCACAGCGCGTCGGGCAGCGCGTCGGGCAGGGCTGACTTTGGCTGATTCCGAGCCAGGCCGCTGCGGTGTCCTGGTGGATCGGTCGGCCGTGGTCGGGGGTGGGTGGGTGGAACGGCACGGCGCATGCAATGAGCACGACATCGCATGCGCCGCACCGGCTTGGGGTCAGGCTGTCGGGCCCATCTTCGTCAGGCGCGAGTACAGCTCGGGCCGCCGATCCCGCAGGAACGGCCGCTTGCGCCGGGTGCGGTCGATCAGGCTCAGGTCGACCTCCGCGACCGCCAGCCCGTCGGCGCCGTCCGCCGCCTCGGCCAGCACGTCGCCGTCCGGGCCGTAGACGGCGCTGAGGCCGAAGTAGTCCTTGACGCCTTCCTTGCCGACCCGGTTCGAGCAGATCACGAACAGGCCGTTGAACACTGCGTGCGCGCGCAGTTCCAGCTGGAAGACCTCGCGCATGGGGGCGCTGGCCGAGGCGACCGGCACGCACAGCACCGAGCCACCGCGCAGGGCCACGATCCGGCTGAGCTCCGGGAAGTGGCGCTCGTAGCAGATGATGGTGCCGACGCCGGTTTCGCCGGTGTCGACGACTTCGGGCTCCGAGCCGCCGGGCTGGAAGTAGAACTTCTCCGGGAAACCGTTGGAGAACGGCAGGTGCGACTTGCGGTACACCGACTTGAGCTCGCCGGCCACGTAGGTGCAGGCCGTGTTGTAGTACACGCCCGGCACCTCGGCGGCCTCGAAGATCGACGAGACGATCGTCATGCCGTGCTGCCGCGAGCGCTCGGCGGCCATCTGGTTCGAGGGGCCGTCGAGGCGCTCGGCCAGCTCGAAGTAGTCGAGGTCCGGCTCCGGCTGGACGAACGGCACGGCGAAGAGCTCCGGCAGCAGCAGGATCCGGGTGCCCTGGCCGGCGGCGTCGTCGATCAGGTCGGCGGCGCGGCCGATCGTCTCCGTGCGGTCGTTGGAGGCCTGCAGTTGCAGTGCGGCGAGTTTCACGCGGGGACCCTCTCGTGGGAGGCCTGGGTCAGGCCGGTGATGGACACCCCGGAGCGGGTCTTGTACCGCTTGTTCACCGAGATGAGCACGGCGGTCAGCGGTTCCAGCTGACGGGCCAGCCGCAGCCGGCCCGCGTCGACGCCCCGGCCACCGGTCACGTCCGCGGCCAGGCCCATGACGAGCTCCTTGGCCTCGCGGTCGTCGCCGCACACCAGGACGTCCTCGTGGCTCAGGTCCGCGTCCTGGTCGAGCAGCAGCGGGGCCGAGAGGTGGTGGAACGCGCCCACCACCGTGGCGCCGCCGGCCAGGGACGCGGCCTCCTCGGCGGCGCTGCCCGCGGGGACGTCGAGGCCGAACGGGCCCTGCTTGTCGAAGCCCAGCGGGTTGACACAGCTGATGACGATTTTCCCGGCCAGGGCAGCGGCCAGCGACGACACCAGCTCGGTGTGTCCGTCGTAGGGCACGGCGAGCAGCACGACGGGGGCGGAGGCGGCCGCGTCGAGGTTGGACGCACCGGTGACGTTCCCGGCCACCCGACGCAACTCCACGGAGCCGATCTCGAGCTCATGCCCCAGCTCCACCGCGGCCGCCGAGGCACGCGAAGCGTCTCGGGAGCCGAGCACGATGGAGTGTCCGGCGCGAGCCAGGCGGTAGGCAAGGCCGCGGCCCTGGGGGCCGGTCCCGCCGATGACGGCGATCGTGGTGACGCTCATGCCTTGGCCGCCTGGGCGAGCCGGGTGAGGGTCTGCTCCTTGTCGCCCAGTGTCGAGATGATCGGGCTGCGGACGCCGGCCTCGTGGTACGACATGAGCTTCTCGAACGCGTCGTCCGTCGAGCCACAGGCGGTCACGTTCTGGACCAGGCTGTTGGGGACGAGCTGCATCGCGCGCTTGATGTCCTCGGGGGTCGCGGGCCAGCCGGCGATCTCCTGGAGCCGGTCGACCAGCTCGCGCTCGACGCCGCAGTGTTCGGCGATGTGGGGCTGCTGGCACAGGTACAGCGTCAGGAAGGCCTTGCAGGCGTCGATGGCCTCCTGCGGGTCGTCGTCGTTGATGCTGCACGAGACGATCTGAGTGAGGTCGATCGACGTCTTGCCGTCGGTGCGCTTGGCCAGGCCGCGCTCGATGGCGGCGTTCGCGCCGACGAGGTATGACGGCGGCAGCAGGAAGTCCATGTGCACGCCGTCGCTGATCTCCCCGGCCAGCTCGAGCATCTTCGGGCCCACGGCGCCGATGTAGATGGGGATGTCGACGGGCTTGTTCTCGCGGTACATGCTGTCGAAGCGCACGCCGCGCATCTGCACGAAGTCGCCCTCGAAGTCGACGAGCTCGTTGCGGAAGAACGACTGCAGGACGGTGATGTACTCGCGCATCGACGCGATCGGCTTGACGAGGGGCTGCCCGACCTTGGTCGCGAGGGGCTCCCACCAGGCGCCGATGCCGAGGATCGCGCGGCCGGGCGCGACCTCGTCGAGGGTCTTGAAGGTGACCGCCATGAGCGCGGCGTTGCGGCTCTTGTTGTTGACGACGCCGGTGCCGATCTTCACGTGGCGGGTCCGGCTCGCGATGATCGCGGCGGGCACGATGCCGTCGCGGGCGAGGCGCCCCTCGGCGACCCAGACGGACTCGAAGCCGTTCTGGTCGGCGAACTCGGCCTGCCAGTAGGTCTGCTCGAGGCTGAGCCGCTCGCCGACATGGATGCCAAGAGGAATTTTCATTGCGAAGAACGCTCCGTTCAGAAGAGGTGCGGCGCGCCGCGCTCGGCGAAGACTCCGCGGCCCGCGGCGCCGGAGAAGGAGCCGGCGGCGTCGACCAGGTGGTCGCCGCGGGACAGGACGTGGACCGGCCTGCCGGTCACCCGCATCCCGTCGTAGAGGTTGTAGTCGGTGCGCATGTGGGTGTTCTCGGTGGTGATGACGTGGTCGGCGGCGGGGTCCCACACGACCAGGTCGGCGTCGGCCCCGACGGCGACGATCCCCTTGCGGGGGAACAGGCCGAAGAGCTTGGCCGGCCGGGTCGACACCAGGTCGACGAAGCGGCAGGCGTCGAAGCGCCCACTCGCCACGCCGCCTTCCCAGAGCACCATGAGCCGGTCCTCGATGCCGGGCACCCCGTTGGGCACCTTGGGGAAATAGCCGGGGCTGCGCAGCTTCTGCGGGGGCAGGTCGTCGGGCTGGTGCAGGCAGAAGCCCGCGTGGTCGGTCGCGACCGTCGCCATCGCGCCGGTGACGAGCGCCTTCCACAGGCCTTCCTGATTGCTGCGCTCGCGGATCGGCGGCGAGCACAGGTAGGCGGCGGCCTTCTCGCCGAGGCCCTCGTAGTCCTCGTAGGCGACCTGCAGGTACTGCGGGCAGGTCTCCGCCCACACCCGGCGGCCGTCGGCCCGTGCCCGGCTGATCTCGTCGGCCGCGGCGGCGCTGGAGACGTGCACGACGTACAGCGGCGCCCCGACCGACTCGGCGAGCACGATCGCACGGTGCACCGCCTCGGCCTCGGAGTCGTGGCCGTGGGCGGTCGCGTGGAAGTGCTCGGCCGTGTCCCCTCGGTCGATGAGCAGCTGGGTCTCGCGGGCCACCATGTGCCCGTTCTCGGCATGCACCATCGGCAGCACGCCGAGCTCACGGGCGAGGTCGAAGCCCTCCAGCAGCTCGCCGTCGTCGACCATCTGGGTGCCCGGGTAGGCCATGAAGAACTTCCAGCTGGCCGCCCCCTCGCCGGCGAGGCGGCGCAGGTCGTCGAGCACGTCGGGCTGCTGGGCGCGGGGCGGGACGATGGCGTGCAGACCGAAGTCGACGACCGAGCGCTCCAGGGCCGCGTCGCGGCGCCGCAGGTACGTGTCGTACAGCGACCGGTCCGGCTCCTTCTTGACGAAGTCCAGGATCGTCGTGGTGCCGCCGTGCGCGGCGGCGACGGTCCCGGTGTAGAAGTCGTCGGCCGTCCTGGTGGTGAACCCGTCGATCGGGTACTCCAGGTGCGTGTGCGCGTCGATCCCGCCCGGGATGACGAGCATGCCGGTCGCGTCGATCACCTCGTCGGCGGTCCAGTCCGAACCGATACCGAGCGCGACGATCCGGCCGTCGCGAACGAGCACGTCGGCGCGGATGGCCGCGTCGGCGTTGACGACCGTACCGCCGCGAATCAGTGTCGATCCCATGGCAATCTCTCCAGTTCAGCCCTGGTAGTGCTCGTCGGCGAGGGCGAGGACCTCGTCGAGCACGCCGAGCGCCAGGTCGATCTCGGCGGCGTTGATGACCAGCGGCGGCGTGAGGCGCAGGACGTTGAAGTTGGCGGTGAGGTACACGCCCCGCTCCATCGCCGCCTTGAGCAGCTTGCCCACCGGGGCGGCCGCGGGTCCCTTGGCGTTGAACGGGACGAGCGGATCCTTGGTCGCGCGGTTCTTCACCAGCTCGACGCCGTAGAAGAGGCCGCGGCCGCGGATGTCGCCGATGCTCGGGTGCCGCTCGGCCAGCTGGGCCAGGCCGGCGCCGAGGCGCTCGCCCATCGCCCGCGAGTTGTCCACGACGCCCTCGTCCTGCATGATCCGCAGCGAGGCCACGCCGGACGCGCACGCGAGGGGGTGACCGGCGTAGGTCATGCCGCCCCAGAACATGTTCGTCCGCAGCCACTCGGAGATCCGCTCGTTCACCGTCATCGCGCCGAGCGGGACGTAGCCCGAGTTCAGGCCCTTGGCGGTGATGAGGATGTCGGGCGTGACGTTCCAGTGGTTGCAGGCGAACCACTCGCCGGTGCGGCCGAAGCCGGCCATGACCTCGTCGAAGATCAGGATGATGCCGTACCGGTCGCAGACCTCGCGCAGCGACTGCAGGTACCCGTCCGGCGGGTAGAGCAGGCCGTTGGTCCCGGTGACCGGCTCGACGATGACGGCGGCGACGGTCTCGGGGTTCTCGTACTGCAGGAGCTCCTCGAGGTGCGGCCCGCCCGAGCAGACCGGGCACGGGTCGGGGTGCCCGGCCGGGCAGCGGTACGTGTACGGGTCGAGCATCCGCACCACGCCGCTGATGCCCGGCTCCGCGGCCCACCGGCGCGGGTCGCCGGTGAGCGACATCGCACCGGCGGTGGCGCCGTGGTACGAGCGGTACCGCGCGACGATCTTGTGCCGGCCGGTCACGTGGCGGGCGAGCCGCACCGCGTTCTCGTTGGCCGCCGCGCCGCCGGTGGTGAAGAAGCTCATCTTCAGGTCGCCGGGGGTCAGGTTCGCGATCATCTCGGCGAGCTCGGCCCGCGAGCGCTCCGCGAAGCCGGGGCCGATGTAGCACAGCTCCTCGGCCTGGGCGCGGATCGCCTCGACGAGGCGGGGGTGCTGGTGGCCCAGGTTCAGGTTGACGAGCTGCGACTGGAAGTCCAGGTACTTGCGGCCGTCGTAGTCCCAGAACCACGAGCCCGAGCCGCCGGCGACGGGGATCGGGTCGAGCGAGCCCTGCACCGACCAGGAGTGGATGACGTACTCCTTGTCGACCGCCTTCACGCGCTCCGCGGTCCAGGCGCCGGTGTCGATCTGGTGCTCGGTGATGGTCATGCGCCGGCCTTGACCTCGGCGCCGAAGGTGGCGAGGCGGGCGAGCGGGCGGCCGGCGTTGGCCGCGGCGACGATCACGAAGATCTCGCGGGGCCGCGGGACGTCGGCGACCTGCAGCGTCACCGTCTGGTGGTGCGAGCGGGTCTTCGAGTCCAGCTTGTGCTTGAGCGGGATGTCGATCGGGCTGCCGGTGAGCCCGACCTTCTCGGCCGCCGGGAGCAGCTCGGTGCCGCCGGCCGCGTTGCGGAACATGTTGCCGAACCGCAGGTTGTGAATGAGCGCCGAGCCGTGCTCGAGCTCCCCGTCGATGCCGACGAGCGCCGCCTTGCCGAAGGCCTCGACCTCGTCGCCCAGCAGCTCGACGCAGGCCGGGCCGATGAGGCTGCCGATCTCCTCGCCCAGCTCGTCGGCGAGGGTCACCAGATCCTGCACGTACTCGCTGGGGTAGGGGTTCTCGATGACGACCCCGACGAACGCGACGCGGTGGCGGGGCTGCACGTCCTGACCGTTCTCGAGCCAGGTCTCCTCGAGGTGGCGAACGATCTTCCGGACCCTGATCACGATTACTCCTCTGTGGTTCATTGAACGAACCGTCGGTTCAAATACTGTAGACACTGCGGGGGGCTGTCAAGAGCCGTGAGGACTCGAGGCTCAGCTCGAGTAGAGGTCGGTGCGCCGGTCAGCCAGAGGCTGGTTGAACGGGTTCTCCCGGCGCTGCCGACGGGTGCCGATGAGGTCGACCTCGGCCAGCACCAGCTCTTCGCGGTCGCGGCTCGCGGGCTCGGCCAACGGCCAGCCGTCAGGGCCCACGAGCACGGACCGCCCGACGAACTCCTGCCCGCGCTCGACGCCGATCCGACTGATGCCGGCGACGAAGAACTGGTTGCTGTGTGCGCCCGTCATGCACATCAGGTGCGCCATCGCCGGCCCGGTGTCGGGCTGCCCGGGCACGGGCACCCAGTTCGACGGCAGCACGAGAAGATCCGCACCTTGTACGGCCGCGCTGCGGAACATCTCGGGGAACCAGGCGTCGTAACAGATACCGACGCCGATGCGCCCCAGCGGGGTGTCGAACACCGGGAAGCCGGCCGTGTTCGGGTCGTAGATGCGTTTCTCGTCGTTCCACAGGTGGGCCTTGCGGTACGTGCCCAGGTGGCCGTCCGGCCCGAGCACCACCGCGGAGTTGTAGACCCGGTCCCCGTCGAGCTCGGTCAGGCCGCCGACGATCCAGATCCCCAGCTCCGCCGCGAGCGCGGCCCAGCCGGTGCTCGTGGGGCCGTCGGGTATCGGCTCCGCGTACTTCGCCGCCTCCGCCCGGTCCTCGAACACGTAGCCGGCTGAGGACGCCTCGGGCAGGACGACGAGCCGGGCCCCCTCGGCCGCGGCCCGCCGGATCCAGGCCGACGAGGCCGCGAGGTTGCCCTCGACATCACCGAGGACCGGTTCCCACTGCACGCCGGCCAGGACGAAGCCGGTCACCAGTTCGCCCGGACGGCCGTGTACTTGATGTTCAGGTACTCGTCGATGCCGACCCGGCCGCCCTCGCGGCCGAGGCCGGACTGCTTCACCCCGCCGAACGGCGCCGCCGGGTTGGAGATGACGCCCTGGTTGAGACCGACCATGCCGCTCTCGAGGCGTTCGCTGACGCGCAGGCCGCGGCCCAGGTTCTCGGTGAAGACGTAGGAGGCGAGGCCGTACTCGGAGGCGTTGGCCAGGCCGACCGCCTCGTCCTCGGCGTCGAAGACCACGATCGGGGCCACCGGGCCGAAGATCTCCTCGCGGACCGTCCGGGCGTCGCCGGGCACGTCGGCCAGGACCGTCGGGGCGAAGAAGTAGCCGTCGCCGCCGACTGCCGCTCCCCCGGTCACGACCCGGGCGCCGGCCGCGGTCGCGTCGCAGACCAGCTCACCGACCGACTTCACGGCGTTGCCGTCGATGAGCGGACCCACCTCGGTCGCCGGGTCGAGCCCGTGGCCGACGCGCAGGCGGCCCAGGCGCTCGGCCAGGCCGCTGACGAACCGCTCCGCGACGGAGCGCTGGACATAGAAGCGGTTGGCGGCGGTACAGGCCTCGCCGACATTGCGCATCTTGGCCTGGACGGCCCCCTCGATGGCGAGGTCGAGATCGGCGTCGTCGAAGACCAGGAACGGCGCGTTGCCACCGAGCTCCATGGACGTGCGCAGCACCCGCCGGGCGGCCTGGCCCAGCAGGGTCCGGCCCACCTCGGTCGACCCGGTGAACGACACCTTGCGCAACCGCGGGTCGTCCAGCAGCGCCGAGCTGGCCTCGCCCGAGCGGGCCGTGGTGAACACGTTGACCACGCCCCGCGGGACGCCGGCCTCCTCGAGGATCGACACCAGCGCCAGCATCGACAGCGGGGTCTGCTTGGCCGGCTTCACCACGACCGTGCAGCCGGCCGCGAGCGCGGGGCCGATCTTGCGGGTGCCCATCGCCATCGGGAAGTTCCACGGGGTGATGAGCAGGCACGGGCCGACCGGCTGGCGCATGAGCAGCACCCGGGAGCCACCGGCCGGGGCCGGCAGGTAGCCGCCGTCGATGCGGACGGCCTCCTCGGCGAACCAGCGGAAGAACTCCGCCGCGTAGCCGACCTCGGCCTGCGACTCGGCGAAGGCCTTACCCATCTCCAGGGTCATCAGCCCGGCCAGGTCGTCGCGGCGCTCGACCATCAGCTCGAACGCCCGGCGCAGCACCTCTCCGCGCTCGCGCGGTGCCGTGGCGGCCCAGGCGTGCTGGGCCCGGTCGGCGGCGGCCAGGGCGTCGAGCGCGTCGGCGACGGATGCGTCGGCGACCTCCGCGATCACCGAGCCGGTCGCCGGGTCCTCGACCGCCAGAGCCTTGCCGCCCTGGGCCGCCCGCCACTCGCCGTCGATGTACAGGCCCTTCGGCACCCGGCCGGCCGCCGCCGTCGCCGCGGCCAGCGCCTCGTCAAATGAGGCCATTGCTTCCTCCTCCACCGGCCGGTCGTCCCCGGTCCGGTCCATCGCCGGCGTTACAGCCGGCCTAGCCCACTGGGCAGCTCGATGTCGGTATTGCTGAGCAGCTCGCTGAGTTGCCGGGCGGCCTTCATGACCGACTCCGCCACCTCGTCGATCCGTTCGCGGGTGAGCCGGTAGGTGGGGCCGCCGATCCAGACCGCGTACGGCGTGGTGCCCCGGATCCGCACCGGCGCGGCCACGGAGGCCGCGCCGACCTCGAGCTCGTCGTAGGCGAACGCGAACCCGCGGGCGCGGACCGCCGCCAGCGAGCCCATGAACGAGTCCAGGTCGCCGACCTCCGGCGGCGCGGACGCGGCGAACTCCTCGGCGAAGTCGGCGCGGACCTCGGCCGGGTCGAGCGCGGCCAGCAGCACCTTGCCGGTGGACGTGGCCCACACGGGCTGCGTCCGCGGCACGGGCTTGAGGGTCTGGCCGATGAGCGAGGGTCCCGGCACCTGGGCCACGACCATCACCTTCGGGGCGAGCAGGACGTCGAAGCCCGCCGTCTCCCGGGTCTCCTCCGCCAGGCCGCGCAGGACGTCACGCATGTGGCCATAGGCGCCGCCGCCGTCGAGCAGGCCGCCCACGATGGACAGCAGGCCGAGGGAGACGCGGTAGCGCCGCGTCACCGGGTCGAGGGTCAGCCAGCTCTCCCGCTCCAGCACGGTCAGCACCCGGTAGCAGGTCGCCTTCGGAATGCCCGCCTCGCGCGCGACCTCGCTGAGGCCGACGCCCTCGGGGTGGGCGGCCACCGCGCGCAGCAGCCAGATGGTGCGCCGGACCAGGCCGGCTTCACCAGATGCCATCGAGTTCCTCCCGTTATCCGCATGCCATCGTCAGCGGCAATTCTTTTCGATGCCATCCTGGCAGGCGCGGCGGGCCGCCAGGATGCCGGACGAGGCCGTACCCCCGTCCGGCACCCTGCGCGGCTACTTGCCGCCCTCGGTGATCGTCGGCGTCTCGGGCTTGTAGGAGCTGCCCACGACGTCCGCGCCGGCCGCCTTGAGCTCCTCGCGGGCCTTGTCGGACAGGTCGGTGCGGAACGCGCTGCTGTCCGGCTTGTTCTTGAGCACGCCGCCCTTGATCGCGATGTCGATGGTGGAGTCCCACGACTTCTGGTCCATCGCCCCGATGCCGTTCGGCGACGGCCAGACCAGCTTGTTGACCTCGGTGAGCATCCAGGTCTGGTGACCGGCGCCCAGCGCGCTGCCGTGGTTGAGCACGATGTCGACGCAGCCCTTGAGGTCGTCGCGGCAGGCGGCCCAGCCCTGGTACGACGCCTTGAGGAACTTCACCGCGGTGTCCTGGTTGGCCTGGTCCTTGAGCCAGTCCCCGCGGCTGTAGATGCCGTCCTCGAGGCTGGTGTAGCCGGCGTCCTGCAGGCTGATCGCGGTGAAGTCCGACTGCTGGTACAGCTTGCCGGTCTTCGGGTTCTTGGTCTCCAGCAGCTGGGCGTACTCGTTGTACGTCTTCGCCTGCGCGCTGTCGACCTCGCGCTTGAGCAGCAGCGACATGTCGAACGGCTGCTGGATGATCTGGGTGTCCTTGGTCGGCTCGACGCCCGCGCCGCGCATCGCCGCGTACTGCACCAGCTCGTTGCCGTAGCCCCAGCTGCCGGTCTTCTTGCCCTTGAGGTCGGCGAGGGTCTTGATGCCCGAGTCGGCCCAGGCGACCTGCAGGTACGCGCCGCGCTGGAAGACCTGGCCGATGTTGACGAGGTCGGCGCCCTGCTCGCGGGTCGCCATCGTCTTGGTGACGTGGCTGACCGCGAACTCGGCGTTGCCGGACGAGAGCACCTGCTGGGGGACGATGTTGACGCCGCCCTCCTGGATGGTCACGTCCAGGCACGCCGCGTCGTAGAAGCCCTTGTCCTTCGCCGCGTAGTAGCCGGCGAACTGGGCCTGGGCGACCCACTGGAGCACGACGCGGACCTTGGTCTTCGACTGGCAGTCCTTGCCGGCGTCGGACGCGGCCTGCGTGCCGCTGTCGGACATGCCGCCACAGCCGGTCGCGAGCAGCGCGGTGGCGGTGAGGGCGCTCAGACCGGCTGCCAACCGGCCCGGCCGTCTACGAAGGAACATGGTGACTCCAAAGCAGAGAAGAGTGTGGGGGCTTCTGAGGGGGTGTGGCGCCTACGGGTTCTCGTCGTGCAGCGAGGAGTGCCAGGGCATGAGGAGGCGCTCCAGCAGCGAGACGACGCCGAACATGGCCAGGCCGAGCACGCTCGCCACGAGGATTCCGGCCCAGGCGTAGTCGAACCGGGGCAGCGACGCCTGCGAGGCGATGTAGACGCCGAGTGCGTTGCTCGGGCCGCCGAAGTACTCGGTCACGATCACGCCGATGACGGCGAGGGTGGAGCCGAGCTTCAACGCGTTGAACAGGAAGGGCAGCGCGTTGGGCAGTCGCAGCATCAGCGCCACGTGCCGGGGCTTGGCCGCCAGCGACTGCATGAGCTCCAGGTGCAGGGGTGAGACCTGGAGCAGGCCCCGGGTCGTGTTGACCAGAACGGGGAAGAACACCATCACGGCGGCGACGCCGGCCTTGGAGACCAGGCTGGTGACGCCGAACCAGTTGTTGAAGATCGGGGCCAGGGCCACGATCGGGGCGCAGTTGATGATGACGGCCACGGTGAGCACGGGCCCGGACATGCTCGGGAACCGGCTCAGCACCAACGCCACCACGACGCCCCAGACCACGCCCATGAGCAGGCCGAGCAGGACCGCCTCGACGGTGATCCGGGAGGCCGACATGATCGTGCCGAACTGGCCGGCGAACGCGGACAGGATCGCGGTCGGCGTCGGGAGGATGAACGACGGGACGTCGAACACGATGACGGCGAGCTGCCACGCGCCGAGAATCACCAGGGCGGTGACGACGACCGGCAGGACGCGGCCGAGCTGGACCCGCAGCCGGGACGGCTGGACGGCCTGGGTGACGGCCATCAGGCAGCCTGCTCGGCGAGCTCGCTGTGCAGGGCCGTGCGGGCCTCGGTCACCTTGGCGAAGAACGCTTCGGTGCTACGGGTGGCCGAGGTCCTCGGGTACGGCAGGTCCACGTCGATGCTCGCGGCGATCCGGCCCGGGCGGGCCGACATGACGACGATCCGCGAGGAGAGGAAGACCGCCTCGGAGATGCTGTGCGTGACGAACACGACCGTGGTCCGGGTGTCGGCCCAGATCCGCAGCAGCTCGCCCTGCAGCCGCTCCCGGTTCATCTCGTCCAGCGCGCCCAGCGGCTCGTCCATGAACAGGATCGCGGGGTCGGCGGAGAGCGCGCGGGCGATCGCCACCCGCTGCTGCATGCCGCCGGAGAGCTGCCACGGGAAGTGCTTGGCGAACTCGGAGAGCCGGACGAGCTCCAGCATCTCCTGCGCCTTCGCCCGGCGGGCCTGCTTGCCGGCCCCGGCGACCTGTAGCGGCAGCTCCACGTTGCGCTGGACGCTGCGCCAGTCGAACAGGCCGGCCTGCTGGAAGACCATCCCGTAGTCACGGTCGGTCCGCGCGGCGCGGGGCGTCTTGCCGTTGAGCGTCACCGTGCCGCTGGTCGGCTCGGTGAGGTCGGCCAGCACACGCAGCAGGGTGCTCTTGCCGCAGCCGCTCGGGCCGAGCAGCGACACGAACTCGCCGCGCTCGATCGTCAGGTCGATGTTCTGAAGCGCGGTCACCGAGCGCTTGCCGCCGCTGTTGAACTCTTTGTTGACTCCGCGGACGGAGATGATGGCGGGCTCAGTCATCAGCTACTCCAGGCACATGTCGAAGGTTCGGTGCGGTCTTGCCACCGCGGACGCCGGGATTCCCGGCGGGAGCGACGGTCCGCCGCTGACGCGGTCCGAGCCATGGGTTTCCGGCGCTTCCGGACTGCTCACGCATGGCGGTGCCGGAGCGCGAATCGCTCGATCAGGCCCAGCAGCTGCACGAAGACGATGCCGGCGACCGCGGATACGAGCACGGCCGCGTAGAGCTTCTCCGGGCCGTTCGAGTAGTAGTAGGCGAAGGTGAGGATCGACCGGCCGATGCCGCGACCGGTGCCGGCCGACAGCTCGCCGACAATCGCGCCGACGACGCTCGCCGTCGCGGCCAGCCGGAGCCCGGCGAACACGAACGGCAGCGAGGCCGGTACGCGCAGCCACCACAGCACCTGGCGGCGCTTGGCACCGACGCTGTGCATGAGCTCCAGGTGCACCTTCTGCGGTGACTTCAGGCCGCGCAGGGTGTTGATCGTGACCGGGAAGAACGCCAGGTAGGCGGCGATGCCGGTCACGGCGATCCAGGGCGGGGCGCCGGCCTTGCCGCCCCAGATCACGATCATCGGAGCGATCGCCACCAGCGGCACCGTCTGCGAGGCCACCAGCCACGGCATCAGGCCCTTGCTGATCGGGACCACGTTGAGGAACACGATCGCGAGCAGCAGGCCGAGCACGGAGCCGGCGACGAGGCCGTAGAGGGCCTCGCGCAGGGTCACTGTGGCCTCGCCGATCAGGTACGCAGCCAGGGACGTCGAGTCGCCGCGCCGGGCCGGCTCGATCAGCGAGTGCAGAATCGTCGAGAGGTGAGGCATCGACAGGTCGTCGGTGGCCACCGGGAAGCCGATCCTGGTCCCGGGGATGACGTCGCCGGCCGCCTGGCCCAGCGCCTTGTACCCCTCCCAGAGCCCGGCCAGCAGCGCGACGACCCCGATCGAGCCGACGGTGTTGATGACGTGCTTCTTCACGTTAGGTCCGCGAAGGGGCCGGCCCTGCGCCAGCTGCTGCCGCCCGCGCTGGGCGCGCCCCGTCTCGGCCGACGGCGGCGGAACGATCTTTGTCGCGGTCATGTGCAGGCACTCTCCGAAACCTCTCGGGAGCCGTCGTCCGGCGGTAGTGTTTCACTCAGTGAACCGTTGGATCGGATCACTGAGTGAACTGGTGGTTCACGATAGAGCCGTGACTCAGGCCACGTCAATGCATCCGGCAACGCGGATCTCACGCGCTTCGGCGGACCTTCCTACCGTGGGTGACCTGCGAGTTTCCGCCTGGTGCGGACATGTTTCGCGTCGGCCGTTCGGCTGGGCCGGGGATCGGCCGAGGGGGTGCCGTTCTTCGGCCCGGGGCACCTGCGGGGCCACCGAGGTCAGTGCGACGGGGTCGCGGGCCGGCCGGTGTGGGGGCGCCGCGGGCCGGCCGGTGGGGCGATGCGACCACGTCCTTCCCCGGGCTGTGGGTTGGATGACCGTGGCGACGCGCCCGGTGCTGTCGTAGCAGATCTGCGTGTCGACCGGGGTCACCGACAGTCCGGTGCTGCCGGCCGGGCAGGCGACAGCGGTGCCGGCCGGGGTGCCGGCGGCGACAGCGGCGTCTGCGAGCGCGTCGCGGATGTCGGCGAGGCGGTTGTCACGCCGGCGGCGCCTGGTAGTAGCCCGGCGCCGTGCGGGTGAACATCGCCGTCTGCCCGGAGGCCCCCTGGAGCACGACCTGGCTGCCTTCGTCGTCGGCGTGCACCCATTGCGCGGTGGCCGGGTTGGCCAGCAGGCTCCAGCCCGGCGGCACGCCGGTCGAGGTCGGCGTGAGCCACCCGCTGGACACCACCCATTCGGAGGTCGTGCCCGGGTCGGTGATGTCGGTGTTCTTCGCCCACAACTGCACGGTGTAATCGGTGCCCGCCGTACCGGCGACCCAGCTCTCGACCTTGACCTGGTAGGTGTGGGCACCGCTGACCGTGGCGGAACCGTAGCCGGGGCTGATGGCGCTGGCGGTACCCGCCCAGTCGTCGTAGGTGGGGGTGGACGAGCCGTTGAGGTAGACACGCATCGCGCCGTTGGTGAGGCCGCCGAGCTTCCACGTCCCGGCCGGCAGGCTCAGCACACCGGTCCAGCGGACCAGGAACGGCAGGTTTGCGCCCTGGGTCACGCCGAAGCCGCCGATCGGGGCGTTGATGCTGCCGCCCTTCCAGGTCGCGTTCACCGCAGCGTCGGTGCGCTGCCCGACGACCGGGCTGGTGAAGCGGCCGAACCCCCAACCTCCCGATTACAAGTCGGTGGACTACGCGTTACTCGAGACCATCGACATCGTGTGGGCACTTCTCCTTCTGGCACCACTACGTAGCAATGCCCGCCGTCGGTGTCCGACGGCGGGCATTGCGGCAAACGTCCTGATCAGTTTCGGCTACGAAGGCGTACCGCGTTGGTGCGCCTCGAGCGTGGCTCGCTTGATGAACATTCGATAGGAGCAACCGAAGCGATCCGCATTCCGCATCACGTCGATGCGGAACTGATCGTCCGGGATGTCCCACAGCAGCATGCCGAATTCATCGAACAAGCGCAGTGCGGCCACGTCCTTGACGTAGGAGAGCACGTCACCTTCTGCAAGCAGAAACCATTCGCCAAAGGCGTCCATGCCGTCACCGCCCTGGTCCGATATCGTGCACACCGCGCTAGCTGGACCTCCTCATGATATAGGCAGCCCAATTGTCGGCGGCGGTGTGGTTCTCCTCGTCATGAAGCCGAGTTGACCATCCAGGTAACCCTGAGTGCTCGCGATGAAGCGCCCGAGCGGCGGAGCACTACCTCCGGTTTAGGGGACTCGAACCCCTGACCCCTCGATGCAAACAAAGCCAGTCGGTGGAGATCCGCCCCCCGCTGCAGGTGTCACGCCAGTTCAGCGGCATCCTGCAGCGGCGTCTGACATCGGCGAACCGCACCTGACAGGGGCGTCCCCGGCAGAACCGTCAACCAGCCGGACACGCCGTGCGACACCCGTCTCAAGCACCTTCTCAGGAACCCGACGTCCGGGGAAGCCCAGCCACTGGGCCTCCCCGGAGCAATCATTCATCGGTGGATGTACTCCTACTCCCACCAGACATCGAAACCGCCGGGAAGCCGTTCTTTCAGGCACGCCGAATGGGTGTACATCTCCTGCTTGGGGCGCAGGTCCGACAGTCTGGCCAGTCGCACTCGCATCGCATTTTCATCTTCTTCAAGACGGATGATCTTATAACAGAAGCAACACATTACCTTACCACTGACGTCAGTCGACACGCCACCTTCTCTTACGGATCCTGTCGTTCACCGATGTAATCGGCAATTCAAAGCTGCTGATTGTTACAGTGTTTTCCGGGTTGCGGATGACCGCGTACGCTTGGCCTGAGCCAAGTTCTCGAATAAAGACGAATCTATTATCTTCGACCTGCCGCAGGATCTGGTCCGGACTCTGAATGATTTCGTCGATGTCACTCATCGAGTACCCGTCATCCGCGGCTGCCAACACCCCGTGGACTTCGCGACTCGATGACGTCGCCTCCTCGGCAGCACCCCAGACGTCATCACTCAGCGGATCTACCCGCGGCTTAGGAGTGTCCCCCAGATCACAGTAGCAGTCGTCCGCATGTTCCGAGTTGTCACAGTTGTGAACCAGGACCGGCGAGTTGCTGGCGCGCACGTAGTACGTGTGGATCTCGGCAACGGTGAGGTCGTACATGACCCGCGTCGCGCCGAGGAACTGGACCTCGAGAACGACCACCGTCACGCCGTCGAGCGTGTGGACCTGCTCGCCCGGCTGCAGGGCTGCCGCATCGACCCATGCCTGGCGGGTCACGGACCAGAACGGGTGACGTTCAGTTGTGTGCAGAGTCTCGACGCCGTCGCTGCCGGCGAGCGTGACATCGACGAGGTCACTGTCCAGGTTGACGTGCTGACGTTCGACCACGCGTGTCGTCGTCCGACCCGTTTCCGGGTCCGTGGCCACGACCTCGTCGCCGGCGTTGACGTCTTTGATGGGTTTGACGGAGCCGTCTGCCATCTGGACGGGCGTCTCCGGATCGAAGCTGTGGCGCGCGCCCTTGCCACCACACTTGCTGGGATTGCCGCCCTTGCCCTTGCCCCCGCCGCCGGCCGCGTTGCCCGCGTCGTCGGCGAGTCCGCCTGGGCCGTCGTCGGCTTTCTTGGCGCCGGCGCCGATGTTGGCGGCGAGTTCGTCGGCCTTCCTCTTCGCCGCGGCGATGAGGTCGTCGGTGCGTTTGATGACGTCGTTGGCGATCTTCATGGCTTTTTGCCATGACTGGTAGGCGGAGAACGCCCGTTCGATGCCTTTACGGATCGAGTTGAGGGACTTCAGGACCCGGCCTGATGGGAACACGCCGAGCAGCGCGTTCACGCACGAGCTGACCTTGCGGGTGTTGATGCAGTCGATGATGTCGGTGATGCCGAGGAAGTCGAGGAGGAACGCCAGCCCCTGTTCGAGGATGATGTCCATGATCGACTTCTTCTTGACGGCCTCGGCCTCGGCGCGGGCCGCTTCCTCCTCCGGTGTGAGGCCGGGCTTCGTCGGCGGGGGCGGCCCAGGGCTGGCGTCCGGATCGGCCGGGAACGCCTCGCCGGTCGGGTCGGCGTTCACGATCGGCGCGTTGTTGCCGTACGCGTAGCCGTTGAGCCGCTGCGGGTCCTCGGGGATCGTGAGCGGGTCGACCGAGATGAAGCGGCCCAGCGTCGGGTCGTACTCGCGGGCGCCGAGGTGCGTCAGGCCCGTCGACTGGTCCTTCGTGCCACCGATGAAGCCCTTGTCACCCGGCCACCCGGTGACGGCCGCGCCGCGGTCCTCACCGAACGGGGTCGACCGCCGCTTCTGGAACGTCCCTGTCGAGGCGTCCATCGCCACGGTCGCGGTGCCGTGCGGGTCCGACGCCAGATACGTGAGCTTGTTGTCGTCGGTCCGGACCGCGACGTTCAACCCGCCGTGGCTGTAGTAGCGGGTGCCGGTCTCCGCACCGCCGGTGCTCAGGTGGATCTCCTGGCCCGGAAGGTAGAGCGTGGTGCCGGTGTCGTCGCGGCGGATGAGCCGTTGACCGGCGGCGTCGTTGAGGAACTTGGTGATCTTCGTGCCCTCGGTGACCTTGGCGAGCTTGCCCTCGGAGTTCCAATCGAGGACCTGGGTGCTGCCGCCGACGACCCGGTGGGTGGTGTTCCCGGAGGCGTCGTACTGGTACGACGTGAGGGTGCTGCCGCCGACGGTGGTGCTGCCGAGCTTGTGCCCGGTGCCGTAGAGGTAGTTCTTGGTCGGCTCGCCCGGCAGTTCATGCTTCGTTTCGGCCGTACGGTTGCCGGTCTTGTCGAACGTGTAGCTGCTCCAGTACTTCGCCGGACCGCCGAGGTTGCCGACGGTACGGTTCGCGGCGGCGCAGTCCAGTGTGGTCGGTGTCCATGCTTCGGTCATGCGCCGCAGGTAGTCGTATGCGAAGCACTGATGGTCCTGCGGCTGACCGGTGAGGGCCGGTTGGTCCGACACCGACGTGGTGTTGCCGGCCGCGTCGTAGGTGTACTTCGCGTTGTACACCGACGCGCCGCCGTTCGGGCGGGCCGACGACGACGCCAGCCGGCGGGTCGCCTCCTCGTAGGTGAACTGCAGCAGCAGCGACTTGTTCCCGGCGCCGGTCGCGCCGACCGTCACACTCAACGGCTCCGCGAAGGAGTTGTACGCCGACGCCTGCACATACGTCGAGGCGCCGGTCAGGGAGAACGGCAGACCCCACGCGTTGTAGCCGTACGTCAGCGTCTCCGACGGCAGGTTACCGGCGGCCGGGAGCGTCGTCGTCTTCGGTGACCCGTCGAAGTTGTACGTGTGCTCGTACAGGTAGGTGCCGGCGAGACCGCCCTCGATCATGGGGATGCCGATCGAGGACTTCGTGGGCCGCATCGCGTGGTCGTACTCAACGACCGAGCTACGGTACTCATCCGAACCGACCCACCGCGACGACGACGTCAGCAGGCCCTTCTTGAGCGTGTCGTACGTCCACGTCGCCAGGCGCTTCTCCGGCGTGAGCGTCACGTCCTTCAGCTCGACCGGGCGGCCGACCGTGTCGTAGGTGATGCTGAGCGCCTGGTTCCGGGCGTCGATGGTCTTGACGACCTCGCCGTACTGGTTGTACTCGAACTTCGACGTGCCGCGGTCCGGTTCCCTGGTCTCCTTGGTGCGGTGCAGGTCGTCGTAGAAGTACTCCCACTTGTTGCCGGCGGAGTCCTCGACGACGCTCTGCTGCCCGTCCTTGGTGTAGCTGTACTTCGTCTCGTCGTAACTGTTCGGATCCGACGGCGTCGGCACCCCCGTCTTGTACTGCCACAGCTTCGACACCCGGCCCTGCGCGTCGTAGGTGACGGTGGCAGCGCCCGCCCCGGCGGGCGGGGTCGTGCTGACCTGGTCGCCGCTGTAGCTGGTCGTGGTGCGCCACTTCTCGAACAGCCCGGACGCGTTGTGGCCCATCAGGATCTCGGCGGTGACCCGGCTGGCGCCGTCATACAGCGTGCGGACCTGGTTGGGCAGCGATGCCTCGTTCATCGGCAGGTAGCTGAAGCCGGACGGCGCGTCGTTGTAGATCGGTCCGGAGCGCTTCACGATCCGGTTCTGGCTGTCGTAGTCGATCGTGTTGACCGACCGCCCACCGGACGGGCTGGCGATCTGGGTCTGCCGGAGCCGGAGCAGGCCGTCGTAGATCTCGTACTTCGACGTGTACTGCGGCGCGAGAGCCCCGACCGGCGACTGCAGCGTCGTCGACACGACGACCGGCGGAGCATTGCGCTGGATCAGGTACTGGTAGCTGGCGTCCGGGGTGTCCACGCCGCGGACGCGGGTCGTACCCCACACATTGCGCACCCGGCCCAAGGCGTCGAGCTCGACCTCGTTCTTCACATCACCCAACACCGTGGCGTTGCTCGAGTCACCGTTGAGCACCGGCGCGCCCCACGCGGGATCCGACTCGACATAGGTGATGTGACCGATCGGGTCCGTCGTCGTGATCCGGGTGATCGGTCCGTTGCCGTCACGGGTGTACGCCGTCTTCGTCCGGTTCAGCTTGACGTCGTACGTGTCGGTGATGTTGCCGTCGGCGTTGTACACCGCCTTCGACTTCGTCTGATACGTCGCGCTGCTCGCGTTCGCACCGGTGAACCCGTTGACCGCGTCGACCCGGGTCGCGAGACCGCGAGCACCGACATAGCCGAACGTGTCGGACCCGTCGTAGTACGTGCGGGAGTCCGACAGCACATCCGCCTTCGGCGGATCCGCCACCGAGCACGCCGCGCTCAGTTGCTGCACCCGGACCGGCCGGTTCGGCAGGAACGCGACGGCGCTGGACGCGAACGTGTACTTCGTGCACTGATCATCGGTGGTGTCACCGACAACCCCCATGTTGTGCACGGCGGTGATCGTGCCGTCGGCGGCGATCGTGTTGACCACACGGGTCTCACGGACGTTCGTCGGGCTGAGGTAGATGTACGAGTAGCTGGCAGAGGTGGCGACCTTGGTGGCGTTGATGACGCCCCACGGCCGGGTCTGCGACGCGGTCGCCGCGGACACCCAGAAGTCCGAGATGGTGGTGCTCAGCCGGGTCGTGTCGTCCAGGAAGCTGCTCGCTTCCCGGGTCTGACCGTTGAACCGGTCCTCGTCCGGGACCGACCCACCCCTGGAGTCGGTCACGTTGACCGTCTTGAACACCCCGGCGGTGCCGGTCTTGTCGCCGTGCATGCCGCGGTAGAACCGCGACTCGGTCTTGCCGCGGGTGCCGTCGTTGCCGTCACCGGTCCGGGTGATGACGGTGCCGTAGCCGCGCCACTGCGCCCACGTCTTGTCCTCTTCGGGGGTGATCCCGTCGAGCTCGTCGAACCGCCACGCGGCGTCACCGACGTACTCGTAGTCGTTCACGACCTGCGTCACGGCCGGCACCGTGTACCCGGCCACCGACTGCGTGACCCGGTCGACGATGTACTTGTGGAAGTAGTCGATGCGGTTCGGGAACGCGTCGTCGCTGCCCTTCACCGGCATGCAGCGCTGGGTGTTGGTGGCCGGTGACGCCGGGAGGTTGGTGCGGGAGCAGTTCGTCGGCGCGTAGCGGACCGCGAGGGTGCCGCCGTTCTCGTTGGTGATGCCGATGATCCGGCGCCAGTTCAGCGGCGCGATGTTGTTGGCGAGGTCATCGACCCGGTTCGGCAGGAAGGTGCCGTCGAACGTCACCTCCGGCATGACGATCTCCGGGGTGGCACCGCGACCGGTCTGGGTGATCCCGTCGAGCCACAGCGCGTAGCCGGTCGCCGCGTCGCCGCTGACGTAGGAGTGCCGCAGCGTGTACCGGTCCACGGGCCGGTAGCCGACGCCGTTGTTGTTCAGGACCTCGGTGTCGACCTGCTTCAGGCGGCGCTTGGTGAAGAAGGCCGGCGAGAACGTCTGCGTGCACGGCGCCGCGGCACAGTTGAGGTCCATCGGCGTGTCGGGCCAGTTCCACGCGTCGTTGCAGTTCGTGTTCGGCAGGCACCGGTCACCGGTCTCGAACAGCACCCGGGCGAGGGCCGGCGTGCTGGACACGGCGTTGCTGCGCTGGCCGTACTCGATGCGCTTCAGGTTCCCGCCGCGGGTGTACCAGTCCGGGCTGTTCGCCTCACCGTAGCGGGCGTAGTTGTTCGTCTCCGGGTCGTAGAAGTACGACATCGTGTTGCCGTTGACGTCCACGACATAGTCGACGTTCCACTTGTACCCCTGCCGGCACGCCGACGCCTGGAACGACGCGTTGTAACACGCCTCACCAGGGTGGTTGCCGTACACGGGCAGCGTGAACGTCGACTTCGTCTCGTCGCCGCCGTTCCAGCCCGGCAGCCGGTTGTAGCCCAGGTAGTACTGGGTGCCGTCCGGCGAGGTGAAGATCCAGTACTCGCCGTTGTCGTCGCCGTTGTTGCGGCCCCCGTCGAACTTCTGCTCGACGATCGTGCCGTCGTCGTCCTTCAGCTTCCAGAAGTTCGTGGTCCCGACCCGGACCAGCTCGGACGAGTGCCCATTGAGGGAGATGCTCGCGTTGTCGGAGAACCAGCACATGTCACCCGTCGGGCGGGTCTTGTTGTTCGCCGCGCCCTCCACATCGGACGCACACGGCTTGTACCGCCGCTCGATCTGACCGGGCGCGAACTCGAACCCCATCCCGATCCACGACGTCTGGTTGTTCGCCGCGTTCGTCCGGCCGTCCACCGCGCTGGACGCATAGGCAAGGCTGATGCTCGGGCTCGGGCCACCGTTCGCCGGCGGCACCCGCAATGGGTAGGACCAGGTGAAGTCACCGGTCGCACCACCCGCATTCCACGTCGACGACGTGGACAGCGAGGTGGCGCCGAAGTTGCCGGCGCTGCCCGAGGCGGCGGCCTGCACCGCCAGGAGCTTCGTCGCACCGCCGGCGAGGGTCACGTCACCGCCGATCCGCCCCGCCGTCGTGTCGTTGGTGGCGGCCAGCTTCGTGCCCACCTGGCAGGCGCTCGACTCCGGAGTCGTCGCGGCGCACTCGGGCAGCTCAACCAGCTTCAGCCGGGAGCTCCAGGCGCCACCGTACGCGGCCCGGAAACCGCTGTAATCAACCTCGACCGCGATCGCGTCATTGCTCATCGCCCGGTCCGGCCGCGACACCCGCAGCAACAGACCGTCCACACGGGACTTCGCGGTGCGGGCCCGGTCGTACACTTCCACCTGCACTGCCTGCGGGCCCGCCAGCGGCACCTTCCGCAGATCCTCCCGCACCTCACGGGCATCACCCACAAACACCGGGCTGCCACCAGCCCGGGTCGGCCCCGCCCTCGCCGGACTCACCACATGCGCGTTCGTCCGCTGCGGCTCCGCCGCCAGACGCCGCGCAGCCAGATCGACCGTCGTGGTCTCCGCCGTCGGCCACGCCACCGGCGGACTCGCCTTGAGCGCAATGTCCTGCTCCGCGTCGACGAGCGGCTGCACCACGTTCTTGTGGCTCTTATCCGCCGGGACGACCCGCTCCACCTGGTTCGGCCCCGCCACGAACGGATCCACCGGCGCCGCATGCGCCGGCAGCACCGACACCGCACCAGCGGCAAGCGTGACAGCGATCACGCCGATGAGTGTTGAGACCACCCGCTGCCGCCAACGGCGGCGGTGGCGAACCGGCGGCACTTCCGTCCGCACAGCATGAAACCCGGACCAGACCACGGCATCCTCCCCGTAACGAGCCATGATCAACACCTCGAGTAGAGGTGTCGCAGCACGGATCATCCATGTCGATCGGTCGATTTACAAGGCATTGAAATATTCAGGTGCATGCATCTAAGCTGCGGCGCAACGGCACCGGGGCGCAGGTGCGAGGCCGCCCTGCCCGCGCAAATGCGCCCAAAGGTGTCAACGTCGTGAACAGCCGATGTCGTGTGGGTCGCCCAGAACGGGCGACCCACACGCCGTATGCGGGCACGGCGACAACACCCACGGGGAGGGCAACAGATGAGATCGCAAGCATTACGCCGGCGCTGGCCGGTGCTGACCGTCGCGGCGGCCCTGACCGCGGCGGCGGTGATCAACTGGTCGCAGCTCGGCGCACAGGAGCCGTCGGCGCAGCCGCCAACCGCCGCCAACCCGGCGCAGCAGCAGCCCGGCGCGATCGCGGCCGAGGTGCCGACCGTGACCCGGTTCGCCGAGGCCAAGCACACCGGCAAGCCGGTGGAGATCCTCGAGCGACACACCGAGACGACCGAGTAGTTCGCGAACCCGTCCGGCACCTACACGATGCGGCAGTACACCGCCCCCGTGCGGGTGCTGCAGGGCAAGACCTGGGTCCCGGTCGACCTGACGCTGCAGCCGGACCTCGCCGCCGGGCGCTGCGGTCCAAGGCCGGCCCGGTCGACCTCACGTTCTCCGCCGGCGGCAACGGCGACATCGTCCGCGTCCGCGACCACGGCCGCGAGTTCACCCTCACCTGGCCCGAGGCGCTGCCCCCGCCGCGGCTGGACGGCGACTCCGCCGTCTACCCCAACGTGCTGCCCGGCATCGACCTGCGGGTCACCGCGCTACGCACCGGGTTCAGCAAGCTCTTCGTCGTCAACGACCGCGCCGCCGCCGACAGCGACGCGCTGCGCAGCCTCACCCTCGGCGTGAAGACCAAGGAGCTGACGGCTCTGTTGCATTCGTCGTTCGGCATGATCGAGGCAGGGTTGAGCAGTGATGCTTTCGAGCCGCCGACTGTCATCGCCGCCACGGTCCGCGTTCGTCGGGTTCCCGTTTCCGCCGGAGGTGATCGTGGTCGCTGTTCGGCTGTACCTGCGGTACAACCTCTCGTATCGTGACGTCGAGGAACTGCTGCTCGAGCGTGGTGTCGAGGCCGATCACGTCACGATCTTCCGGTGGGTGCAACGGTTCACTCCGTTGCTGGCGGCCGGTCGGTGGGCACACCGAGCGCCCCGATGAGGCTGAGGGCCATCACGCGGTGGCCCTCAGCGTTGGGGTGGACGGGGTCCCCGTACCACCGCGGATCGGCCGGCTTCCAGCGGGCGTAGTGATCGACCAGGGCGGCGCCCTGCTCGGTGGCCAGCGCCCGGATCGCCTCGGCGTAGGCGGGGATGCCTTCGATCGGGCCGGGGACCGGGGTCTGCAGGGCGACGCGGGACCCGGCCCGCCGTAGCCGGTCGATGATCGGCACCATCACGGCGAAGAAGTCCTCGACGGGGGTGCCCTTGGCGTCATTCGTACCGACCCCGATCACCGTCACGTCCGGGGCGTGCCGCAGGACGGCGCGGTCCAGGTTCGCGGCCAGGTCGGCGGCGCGCCAACCGCTGACCCCGGTGTTGATCACCGCGTCCAGGGACCGGCCGCGTTCATACCTGACGCACTCGGAGAACAGCTCGGCGTAGCCGCGCGCGCCGTCCGTCCACCGGGCGGCCTGCACGATGCTGTCGCCCGCGAACACCCAGGTCACCGGGGCGTCCCCGGCCAGCAGGTCCCTGATCGCCACATCGTCCATCGCACGTCCTCGCCAGCGGTTGTCCCGGCTCCAGGTACCTGACGGAGCGAGCGGCTCCCCGCGCCTGGATGCGGGGAGCCACTCGGGTCGTTTCAGTCCACGGCGACGCCGTACAACTGGCCGTCCTGGTCACCGACGAGCAGCGTTCCGTCGACCACCACCGGCGGGCTGTAGCAGTACGCCGTGGTGGTCAGTTGCAGGCGGGCCCGGATCGCCCCGTTGGCCACGTCGACGCCGACCAGCAGTCCCGTCGTGCCGGGCACCCAGGCGACGCCGTTGTGCACCGCCGCGCCGGTGTTGACCGGGCGGGCGACCAGGCCCGCGGTCCACCGCGCCTGGCCGGTGGACGGGTCCACCCGGGCGGCGGTGCGCGCCCCGTCGTCGAACATCAGCAGGTCACCGCCGGCGAGTTGCGCCTTCGGGGCATAGATGAACGAGCCGGCCCGCGACCAGCGCTGTTCGCCGGTGGCGGGGTCCAGCGCGAACGCGTTGGCCACTGTGGACACCAGGACCAGGCCGTTGGGCAGGACCATCAGGGTGTCGGCCCAGGGGCCGTAGATGAGGCGGCTGTAGGCGGTGGTGCGGGTGTTGGTGGAGGACTCCCACAGCACCGCACCGGTGCGGGCGTCGTGCGCGTACGCGTAGCCGAGGCCGCCACCCGCGTACACCCGGGTGCCGTCGCTCGCCGCGCGCCCCGTGAACATGCCCTGTCCGGACACGGTCCACACCGGGGCGCCTGTCGCCGCGTCGATGGCGTGCCGTGCCTCGCCCGCGCCGAAGATCACCACGTCGCGGCCGCCGATCGTGGTCACGAGCGGACTGCCGAGCACCGGGGCTCCCGCGTCGTACATGAACCGCGTTCTGCCGCTGGCCGGGTCGAGCGCGTACAAGTGGTGATCATCCGACGGCAGGTAGACGGTTCGGCCGTCGGGTGCGAACGCCGGCCGGCCGTGCACCGGCCCGATCCGGGTCTGCCAGCAGCGCCCCAGCTTGGCACGGCTGGGCCGCGCCCCGATCACGGTGCCGTCGACCGTCGCGGCGACCAGCAGGCCGTCGCCGGCCGCCAGCCCGGCCTGCACCGGGGCGCCGAGCTGTTCGCGCCAGCGCAGCCTCCGGTCGGCGTCGGGCAGGGTGAAGGTGCGGTTCTGCTCGTACCAGGCGCCCTCCGGGTTGGTGACCCGGACCGTCATCCGGTGCTCGCCGGGTGGCAGCGCGGCGATGTCCAGGGTGCCGGCATAGCCGCGGCCGGAGGCGTCCCCGGGCAGGTCACGCCACTGGCCGGCGTCCTTCAGCCCGTACGTGTGCTGGGGAAACAGCTGTGCCTGCACGCTGGCCGCGCGGGCATGAGGGTTGAGGCGCACCGACACCGCCAGCGCGGCACCGGACTGGGCGAGCCGCACCGACTGCGGTCGCTCCTCGACCGCCGTGCGGGGGCCGGCGAGCGGGATCTCCAGCACCGGCCGCGACACCGGGGCGCCGTCGGCGCCTCGCTGCACGGCGGTCACCGTCAGCATCGGGCCCGCCGTGCTGACCACCCGCTCCACCCAGTAGTAGATCGGCGCACCACGGGTGTCGTCGACGGCCAGCTGGGTCAGGCCGTTGAACCGCTGCACCTCCTCGGTGTGGATGTGCCCGGCGAAGATCGCCCGCACGTTGTAGCGGTCCAGCAGCTCCAGCAGTCGTTCCTGGTCGCTGACGTAGTAGTTGTCGCCGCCGAACGGGAAGTGGCAGAGCAGAATGATCGGCACACCCGGCCGCACCCGGTCCAGGTCCCGGGTGAGCCAGCTGATGCCCGACTCGCCGAACCCGCCCGGTTCCTGCAGCAGGTGGCTGGGGTCCAGGGCGACGAAGTGCATTCCGGCGAAGTCGAAGGAGTAGCGGCGGGGTCCGAAGAGCGCGCCGTAGCGCTCGCCGGCGGTACTGTCCCACCGCCAGTCGTGGTTGCCCGGCACGTACCGGATTCGCGGCCGCAGGGCGACCGGGACGATCGACAGGTACGTGTCGTACTCCTCCGCCGAACCGTGCTCGACGATGTCCCCGACGTGGCAGACGAGCTGGGGGTCCGCTGCGGCGATCTGCTGGTACACCCAGCCCACCCACTCGGTGCGCTCAGGCAGGGAGACGTCGATCTGGGTGTCGCCGAGGAGCGCGAAACCCGACGGTGCCGGCGGTGCCGCGGTGCCCGGCGAGCCGCACGCGATGACGCCGGTGGCCGCTCCGACGAGCGCACCGGCACCGAGGGTGAGCAGGCGGCGCCGATCCACCGGGAACTGTACGTGCGGGGAGGCCGGCTGGGACGTCACGGTGTGGTCCTTCCGCTCACTTGACACGGATCGACTCTGTCAGGACGCGCCCCTGGCTGCCGGACGGCGGTTCGATACCGAGCAGGGCCGCCATCGTCGGGGCGAGGTCGACGTGCCGGGGCGACTGGGGCGGCGTGTTCGGCCGCACGCCGGCGCCGGCGAGCACCAGTGGCACGGAGAGCGTCTCGGTCAGGCCGTGCACTCCGCGCGGCCCGGCCGGTGTCGCGCCCAGCGACCATCCGGACTCCGGCTCGATGACCAGCTCGCCGAACTTGGGGCTCATGTGCATGGCGCGCTGCGCGTCCTTGTCGTACACCGCGCGCACGTGCGGGAGGGTGAGGAGCGCGGCCTTGATCCGCTCGGCGGCGGCCGGGTCGTTGGCGGCGTCCCCGACCAGGTGGAGGCTGCCGACGCCACCGATGACGATCACCGCATCCGTGTCAGCGGCCGGCGACTGGCCGGCGTTGAGGATCTGTGCCTTGTAGCCCGCGCCGGCGATGGCGGCGAGCATCGCGGTGTCGGTGCCCTGGGTGAACGTGGACATGCCGTGGTCACCGGTGATGACGAACGTCGTACGACCGTAGATGTCGGCGTCCTTGACGGCATCCACCAGCCGGCCGATCTGCGCGTCGATCTGCCGCAGGGCGTCCGGGATGCCGGGGGCGATGTCGCCGTCGGCGTGCCCGAGCGCGTCCAGCACGTCGCAGTAGACCGCGATCAGGTCGGGAATCTTCGGTGCGGTGACCAGCTTTCCGCCGCTGCTCACCGGCTTGCCGCCGAGCACCGCGACGGCGTCGTCGACCCGACGGGGGCAGTCCCCGCCCGGCTGGGTGTAAATGCCGTCGGGGTCGCCGAACGCCGTGCCGTAGTTCTGGACGACGAACCACTGCGAGGACAGCACCGTGCCACCCTGCGCACGGATCGCCTGCGCGATGGTCGGCACGGCCAGGTCCCGCTGCTGGCCGACGGCCACCCCCGTCGCGGGGTTGTACCAGTAGGCCGTGTTCTGGTGCGCCTCCGGCCAGGCGCCGGTCGCGATGGACGACCACGACGGGTTGGTGATGGAGGGCATCACGCCGGTGGAGGTGGTGAGGGTGCCCCGGGTCAGCAGGTGCTGGAGGTTCGGCATCGGGACTTTGTCGAGGTATTCGACGTCGAAGCCGTCCAACGCGAGCAGCACGATGTGGTCGGACGGCGCCGGTCGGTGGGCTCCGGCCGCCGGGTCGGCGGCGAAGGCCGGCGACGGGCTGAGGCTGCCGGCGAGCGCAAGGCAGAGGCTGGACGCGAGCAGGCCGACGGCACGCGACCGGGATCGAACTCTATGTAGGGCGGCGGTCGCAAACAGTGGTTTGGTCCGGTGGATCATGATGCCCTCTCCTCGGTGACGAGACTGTCGAGAATTGCCAGGAGTCTCGACACGGGCGATGCAGACTGTCAACGATTGGCAATGCAGCGCAAGAATCCTACGACCGAGAGCGCTCTCATGCTGGCTATCGGCCATCCCGCGGAGCACTCCGCCCGCCGTCACGCGCGTGATGCCACCGGCTCCATTCCTGACGGCCTAGAGGTCCGCATCCGCCGGATCGCGCCCGAGCGCACCGTCGATCGAGATCGGCGGCAGGACCTTCCCCGCCCGCTTGACGGAACGCAGCGCGATCGCCACGTCGGCGTGCTGGAGGCCGGGCAGCTGACCGATGGTGGCGGACAGAAAGTCGTACAGCGCCCGGTCGCTCTCCAGCGCGACCTCGCCGCAGAGGTTCCGGTCGCCGGTGGTCGCGGCGATCATGAGCACGGCGGGATGGGCGGCGAGCAGTGCACCCGCCTGGCCGAGTTGCGTCGGGTTGACGTTGAGTGAGATGAACGCGTTCACCGGAAGCCCGACAACGCCGGGCTCGACGACGGTCCGCATTCGCAGCAGGCCGGCCGCCATCATCGCCTCGGTGCGCCGCCGGACGGTGGCCGGCGTCGCGCCGCACCGATCGGCCAGCGGCTGCCAACCCAGGCGGCCGTCCACCGCGAGGCTGGCGATGATCATCTCGTCGAGCGGGCTCAGCCGCGGCGGAGCGTCGACGGGCGCCTGCTCGTCCCACCGATCGATCCGTTGCGACCGCAGCCGGTCGACCACGTCCGCCGGCAGGAGGCTCGGGTTCCAGTTGTGCGGCGTGGAGAACCTGCGGATCACCTGGTTGCTCCAGACGGCGAGGACGCCGTCGAGGCCGGGCAACTGCTCGAACATCACCTGGAGCAGGTGCTCGTTGGAGGCATAGGACACCTCGGCCACGCAGTCGACGCTGCCGGTGACCAGCTTGACCGACCCGCTCTCCTGCCACCGGGCCAGATGATCGGCCGACCGGTTGGCGGCGTCCGGGCGGCAGCGCAGCCGGACGAAGAGCGATCGTGCCCGGCGGGTCGTCTCGTTGTCCATGACCCCGATGACCCGCACCGCGCCGCTGCGCAGCAGCCGGGGAACCCGCCGGGAGACGGTCGCCTCGGAGGTGAAGACCGCCTCGCTGATCTGCGCGTGAGTGGCGCGGGGATGGGCGAGCAGCGCGCCGATGACCCGCCGGTCGAGTTCGTCCAAGGATCCGCTGTTCCCATCAGACAGGTGGCGTTGCATGCTGGATTCTTGCACTTCGGCCCTCGTTGTTGACAGTCTTCCTCGTAGATTCGCAGACTGTCGCTCACGATCCCGCTATATGGAGGGAGGCGGAACGATGGGCCGGGTCCGTGACGACGTCCCGCGTGCCGCACCCGGCGGGCCGGCCGAGGCGCAGGTCCCGCCGGTGCCCTCCGGCGCCGGGATCCGGGCTGGTGCCCCGCTGTGCGACGCCGGCCTCGTGGACGTGGCCGCCACCATCAGCCCCCTGCTCGGCGCGCAGCCGCCGTCGACCTCGGTCGGCAACGTCATGCGCGGCGTCATCGAGCGGCACTGAGTACGAACAGATCGAGGAGATATCGAACATGGCCCACGCGATCAGGCGCTGGACCGTGGCGGCAGCTGCCGCTACGGCCGCGCTCACCATACTCGCCGCCTGCGGCGGGTCCGCTGATCCAGAGTCGAAGAAGGCCGACGAGATCACCTTCTGGACGCCGCAGACGACCCCGGACCGGGTCGCGGCGCAGGAGGCGATCGCGGCCAAGTTCAAGGAGAAGACCGGCATCGCCGTGAAGGTCGTCCCGCTGAGCGAGGCCGACCAGCGGCAGGCGCTGGTGACGGGCGCGGCGTCCGGGAAGGTACCCGACGTCATGCTGCACAGCGCCGCGACGACGGCCAACTGGCGGTCGCAGGGGCTGCTGGACACGAAGGCCGCCAAGCAGGTCGTCGACGACCTCGGTGCCGGCACGTTCAACAAGAACGCCCTGCAGTCGTTCAGCCAGGACGGCGAGCTCGGCGCGGTGCCGAGCGACGGCTGGGTGCACCTGCTGGTCTACCGTAAGGACCTGTTCCAGGCCGCCGGGGTCGCGGCGCCCACCAATCTCGAGGAACTGGCGAAGGCCGCCACCGAGATGAAGAAGACCGGGGTGACCGGCATCGCCCTCGGCACGCAGTCCAGCACCCCCTCGGGCACCGAGGCCGTCTACTCGATCTGGCAGAGCGCCGGGTGTGAACTCGTGAAGGACGGCAAGGTCGCGATCGACTCGCCGGAGTGCACCCGGGCGGCCGAACTGTTCAAGGTGCTGCGCGACTCGAGCGTGCAGGGAGACTTCGACGTGACCAGCGCGCGAGCGGCCTACCTCGCCGGGAAGTCCTCGATGCTGCTCTTCTCCACCCACATCCTCGACGAGCTGGCCGGCCTGGACAAGGCGAACCCGGCGACCTGCCCGCAGTGCAAGGACGACCCGGCGTTCCTCGCGAAGAACTCCGGCTTCATCACTGTGCTGGACCGCGACCACCCGGCGCAGTACGGCGCGACGCTCGGCTACGGCATCCCGCGGGGTGCCCACACCAACGAGGCGAAGTCGTTCATCAAGTACGTGCTGGACGAGGGCTACAAGGACACGCTCGCCTCGGCGACCGAGGGGCGGATCCCGCTGCGCAACGGGACGTCGAGCGAGCCGAACGCCTACATCGAGGCGTGGGCCAACCTCGGCATCGGGCCCGAGCGGAAGAGCTCCGTCACCGAGCTGTACGGCCCGGAGATGGTCACCGCGATCCGTGACGGCATCAACGCCGTGCACCTGTGGGGCATGGGGACGAAAGACTCGGCCCTCGCGGGCGCGGTCACCTCGCAGGGGGCGCTCGCGGAATTCCTCGACCGTCTCTACAACGGCACGCCGCCCGCGCAGGTGACCAAGGACATGGCCGAGCGGGTCAAGAAGATCCAAGCGGAACTGTGAGTACTCCGACGACCCGGGTCTCCCGCTGGGAACGGCTCAGCCGTGCCCAGCGGGAGAACCTCAACGGCCAGTTGCTCACCGGCCCGTCGCTGGTGCTGATCACCCTGGTCATCCTGATCCCGTTCGTCCTGTCCGTGGTCTTCTCGTTCTCCGACATACGGCTGATCGACATCCCGCGGCTGTCGCCATCCTCCGTCGAGTGGACCCTCGACAACTACCGGGACGCCATGGGGTCGGACGCGTTCTGGGGCGCGCTGTGGACCACCATCGCCTACTCGGCGCTGACCACGATCGGGGCCGTCGGCGTCGGCCTCGCCCTCGCCTTTGCCCTGCGCCGCCCCTTCCGGGGCCGGGGCCTGGTCCGGGTACTGCTGCTGATCCCGTACGTGCTGCCGGTCATCGCTTCGGCGATGATCTGGCGGACGATGCTCAACCCGCAGTACGGCATCGTCAACGCGTTCGGTCAGGAGTACCTCGGCTGGGACAGTCCGATCGGCTTTCTCAGCACCACCTCGATGGACCTGGCGGGCCTGCCGGTGCCGGTGTCCCTGCTGGTCGTCGTCTGCTTCGAGGTCTGGAAGTCATTCCCGCTCGCCTTCCTCTTCGTCACCGCCCGCCTGCAGAGCGTTCCCGGTGCGATCGAGGAGGCGGGGGCGCTGGACGGCGCGTCCGGCTGGCAGAGCCTGCGCCACATCGTCCTTCCGCAACTGCGGGGAGTGGTCCTGCTCCTGGTACTGCTGCGGTTCATCTGGTCGTTCCAGAGCTTCAACGACATCTACCTGCTGACCGGGGGCGCGGGAGGCACCCAGGTCATGGCGATCAAGGTCTACACCCAGCTGATCAACCGGGCCGACATCGGTGGCGCCGCCGCCTACGGAATGTTGATGTCGGTGATCCTCTGCGTGCTGCTCGCCGGATACGTGCTGCTCTCCAGGCGGAAGGAGACGATGTGAGTTCACCGATGCGCTCCTCCCGCCCGGTCGCCGCCCTGCGGTGGGCGTTCATCATCGTCGCGCTCATGTGCAGCGTCGGGCCGGTGCTCTACGGCGTGCTGCTCTCACTGCGCCCGTACTCCGCCGTGCTGCTGGACCCGCTCGACGTCGTGCCCGGGCTGTCCGAGATCGACCTGTCCAGCTACACCACAGCCATGAAGGACCCGTCGGCGGGAGGCTTCGGGCTCGGCCGGTTCGTGATCAACTCGTTGCTGGTCGCCGTCGCCGCCGTCGTACTGTCGATCATCGGGTGCGTCTTCGGGGCGTACGCGGTGGCGCGCCTGCGGTACCGGGGCCGCCGGTTCACGAGCGCGATCATCCTCGCCGTGTACCTGTTCCCAGGCATCGTGATCGCGGTGCCGGAGTTCGTCATCCTGAGCCGGATGGGCCTGACCGGATCGCTGTACGGACTGCTCATCATCTACGTCGCCGCCACGATCCCGGTCGCGCTGTACATGATGCGCAACTACTTCCTCGCCCTGCCGGAGAGCGTCGAGGAGGCGGCCCTGCTCGACGGGTGCTCGTTGCCGACGATGCTGCGCAAGGTCGTCCTGCCGATCGCGCTGCCCGGTGTCATGGCGACCGCCATCTACGTCTTCATGATCGCGTGGAACGAGTACTTCTACGCGTTGCTCTTCCTGGTCCAGGACCGTTCGCTGTGGACGGCACCGCTCGGTCTCGCCCAGCTCACCGACCAGCAGGTGCCGGTGACCGTGCTCCTGGCCGGTTCCATCGCGGTGACCGCACCGGTCATCGCCATATTCTTCCTCGCTCAGCGCTACATCGTCGCCGGCCTGACCTCGGGAGCGGACCGATGAACCCAGAAAGGTTGATGATCGACGTGACGGCCCCCGTGTCATCGGGAACAGGTCCAGTGCGACTCCTCGTGCTCGGTGCGGGAGGTCGCGGCGCGCACGCGTACGCCCAGTGGTGCCTGGAGCACCCGGACGAGGGCCGGGTCGTCGCGGTCGCCGACCCCGACGCGGAGCGCCGCGACCGCGTGGGCGATGCCCATGCCGTTCCGGCCACCCAGCGGTACACCGACTGGCGCCAGGCGCTGGCGACACCCGGCCCATGGGACGCGGTCATCGTCGCGACCCCGGACCGCGATCACGTCGATCCCACCCTGCGGGCCCTCGAACTGGGCTACCACGTCCTGCTCGAGAAGCCCATCGCGCCGACGCCCGAGGAGTTGCGGAGACTGACGGCCGCCGCCGACGGCAGCCCCGGCACGGTCACCGTCGCCCACGTGCTCCGCTACACCCCGTTCTTCCGCACCCTGCGCCGCCTGCTCGACGAAGGCCGGATCGGCGAACTCCAGGGCATCTCCCACATCGAGAACATCGCCTACTGGCACTTCGCGCACAGCTACGTCCGCGGCAACTGGCACCGCGCGGACAGGTCGAGCCCGATGCTGCTAGCCAAGGCGTGCCACGACATCGACATCCTCCGGTGGCTGGTCGGGGCGCCGATCACCGCGGTCGCCTCGTTCGGCGAACGCCGTCACTTCCGGGCCGAACGCGCGCCGAAGGGGTCGACGGAGCGCTGCGTCGACGGCTGCGCCGTCGCCGACACCTGCCCGTACAACGCCGAACGCCTCTACGTCGAGCAACTCGCCGGCATCAACGGCCCGCCGGTCACCGTCGTCACGAACGACACGAGTCCGGCAGGCCGCCAGCGTGCCCTGCGACTGACCGACTACGGACGGTGCGTCTACCGGATGGACAACGACGTCGTCGACCACCAGACGACCGCACTGCGGTTCGGTAACGGCGTCACCGCGTCGCTGGTGGTCTCCGCGTTCACCGCCGAGAACACCCGGACGCTCGTCATGATGGGCAGCCACGGGCAGATCAGCGCCGACATGCGCTCCGGGCGGATCACGGTCACGCCCTTCCTGGAGGCGCCACCCCACGTGGACGGGCAACGACCCGACTCGACGCTGGAGGTCGGTGCCGGATCGCCCGGCATCGTCGACGAGGTCATCGAGGCCTTCACCGGACACGGCGGCGGGGACGCCGGGCTGATGAGCGACTTCACCGGACGGGTCCGGGGACGGCTCGCCGGTGCGGACGTCGGGGCGGCCCCGACCTCGCTGGAGGAGAGCATGGAGAGCCACTTCGTCGCCTTCGCCGCCGAGCGGTCCCGGCTGAACCGCACCCTCGAGGAGGTGTGAGCGTTGGATGCGGTCCGAGCCCTTGCGGCCCGCGTGGCCGGCGGCGACGTGCGGGTCGAGACGATTCCGGCGGGCGCTGACGCCGCCGCCGGCGAGTACGAGTGCCGTGACGGCGTACTGACCCTGCGCGGCTCGGACCCCGTCGCCGCGGCGTCCGCGTTCGCCCAGTACCTGAAGGCGGTCACCGGCCGCCAGGTGACCTGGGACCAGCCGAGGCTCCAGCCGCCGCTGGAGTCATGGCCCGCGGCCCCGCGGACCCGGCTGGCGAGCCCGTTCCCGATCCGCTACTACCTCAACGCGGTGACCTACGGCTACTCCTCGGCGTTCTGGGACTGGGACCGCTGGGAGCGGGAGATCGACTGGATGGCGCTGCACGGTGTCACCCACCCGCTCATGCAGGTGGGGCACGAGGCGGTGCTGGCGGAGATGTTCCGGCGGGCCGGGCTCGACCAGGCCCGGATCGACGAGTGGATCGGCAGCGCGGCGCACTTCCCGTGGACGTGGATGGGCAACACCAACTCGTTCGGCGGGCCGCTGCCGTCGACCTGGGTCAGCCGGCACGTCGAGCTGGCGCAGCGGATCCTCGAACGGCAGCGCTCGCTGGGCATGACGCCGGTCCTGCCGATGTTCGGCGGACATGTACCGCCGGAACTGGCCGGCCCGTCGGACGGCGAGCTCGAGTGGCAGGGCTGGCACACCCGGATCCTCGGCCCCGGCAGCGAGCGGTACCGCTCGCTGGCCGCGCAGTTCATGAGCGTCCAACGGGAGCTGTTCGGCACCGACCACCACTACGCCGTCGATCCGTACATCGAGTCGGTGCCGCCGTCCGGTGACCCCGACTACCTGGAGTCCGCGGGCCGGGCCGTCTACCGGGCGATGGCCGACAACGACCCGGCGGCGACCTGGGTGCTCGCCGGCTGGCCGTTCCACTACCACCGCGACTTCTGGCGCCCGGAGCGGGTCCGCGCGTACCTCGCCGGCGTGCCGGAGGAGCGGCTCGTCCTGCTCGACCTGTGGGGTGAGCACGCACCCATGTGGCGCCGAAACGGCATGTTCGAGCGGCGTTGGGTGTGGTGCGCGGTGCACAACTTCGGCGGTCGCTTCGCGCTCTTCGGCGACCTGCGTGGCCTGCGCCGCGATGTCGAGGAACTGCGGCGCACCCGGCCGGCCCGGCTCACCGGGATCGGCCTCGCGCCGGAGGCGATCGAGAACAACACCGTCTTCTACGAGCTGGCCACCGACCTCGCCTGGGGCACCGCGGAGGTCGACGAGTGGCTGGACTCGTTCGCGCGGCAGCGCTACGTTTCCGGGCACGACGACGTCGTCGAGGCCTGGCGGCTGCTGGCGGACACGCTCTACGGGCCGGGCCGCACCCGGTCGATCCCGTCGCCGGTCATCGCCCGTCCGTGGTCGACCGGAACGCCCTTCGCCGCGCAGCGTCTGGCCGGGGAGTTCGTCCCGCGGGAAGCGGAGCCGCAGCGGCAGTCGGCGAACATCGACGCCGAGAACGACCCGATGGTGCTCGGCGCCCTGCCGCGGATCGCCGCCGCCACGCGGCTGCTCCTGCGGCGGGCGGCGGACGCGGGGGCTCGGGAACCGCTGGAGCGGGACGTCGCCGATCTGGTCGGTCATGTGGTGGCGCAGGGGTGCCGGGTGCACATCCGCGGCATGATGGCGGCCTTCGCGAAGGGCGACCGGGACGGGATCCTCGAGCACCTGGCCCGGTTCCGGGTGGACCTGCTCGACCTCGACGAACTCGCCGGCACCCGCTCGGACTCGCGCGTCGGCCGGTGGATCGCCGACGCCCGCGCGTGGGGCGGGTCGCCGGCCGAGGCCGACGTCATGGAGCGGGACGCTCGAAGCCTCGTCTCCGTCTGGGGCCACCAGACGAGCGGGCTGCACGACTACTCCGGACGCCACTGGGCCGGGCTGATCCGGGACTACTACCTGCCTCGGTGGGAGTTGTGGGCGACCTGGTTGGCGCGGGCGGCGACGGCGGGGGAATCGCCGGACGTCGACGACCTGCGGGCCCGCGTCGTCGCGCACGAGGAGGCCTGGCGCAGGGCGGTCGGGGGCTATTCCGCCGTACCGGAGGGGGACACCCTCGAGGTGGCGGCCCGGATCCTCGACCGGCTCGGTTACTGACCCGCGACGGTGCTCGAGGGAGCACATCGTGGCTGTGCACGGCGTGTCGCGCGGCCACGATGTGTCTCCCCCGGCAGCGTCAGGAACGGGCTCGGCCGGGCGGCCGGCGTCACCGCGCGGCGAGCGCCGGCTCGGGTGCCGCGTGCATCCGCCGGGCGACGATCAGCACCAGCGCCGCGGCGGCCACCGCGGCCGTCGCCAGTACGAGCCAGAACGGCACGTCGCCGCCGACCAGGAACACCGCGATCGGCGGGCCGATGGTGTTGCCGACCTGGAACACCGCCCACGCCGCGCCGGACGAGCGGCCGAGCGTGCCCTTCGGCGCGATCCGCTCGACGACGGTGTAGAACGCCGGGCTGTACGCGCACTCGCCCAGCGCGAACGTGACCATCATGACCACCAGGAGCGCGACCCGGGGGCCGCCGGTGAGCGCTCCGGCGGTGTAGGCCGCGGCCATGCGGTTCGCGGGAATGACCGGAGGCCATCGCACCGGGCGACCTGGTATTCATCCCGGGCAGCAACGGCCCCGACCAGGCGGCGTGGGGCGTAGTTGACCGGTTGGACCGCATCAGGCCGATTGGTCCTGACGTGGTGAAGGCCGAAGCCGACTACGTGCTCAAGGAGTACACGGAAGCCGGTTGGGAAAACACTCAGCCGGTTCAATGGGCATACGACAGCTTGATCCAGCGATCGAAGTGGTGATGACGAACGGCGACCACTACGAGATCTACGGCGAAGACGCGGACGACCTGAACCAGCACCAACTTCAGTGAGACAACGTCAACTTTCCGGTAGGGCCACGTGCCCGCCGGGTGGTCGGGCCTGAACCTCAACGTCCACCGATCCAGCTCATGTCCGGCCATGGTCCGAACTCAAACTCCTCGATGATCCGGATCAGGGTGGGCATGACCTGTTCGCCGCCGGGTCCATCGTCGAGTTGGGCGGACACCTCGATGCCGTCGGGCAGCACCAGGAAGAGCTGTCCCATCGCCGGCACCTGCCAGCCGCTCCAGTCGCGGATGCGGACCGGTTCGCTGGTGAACGTGTTCGCCAGGCGCATCTCGGCGCTGGTCCCCATGCTGATGATGAGCTGCCGTCCGCCGGTGCCGCTCACCCTCACATCCTGGACCCAGTCGGTGCCTGCAAATCCGTGTGCCAGCCGCCAGGGCGCGGCAGCAAGGTCGAGCGGCAGCCAGCCGAAGCGCGGGCCGACCGAGGTGACTCCCGGATCCGGCCGCAGTGAGCGCGCGACCCGGACGGCCAGGTTCTGTTGGGCGTCCGCGCCATCATCGGTGTGTACGCTGATCAACAGCTGCGGCTGGCCAGGCGGCTGCCAGGTGAGGAACGTGCCGAGAGTCTGATCGCCGACCTGGACGAGCCGACCTGGCACTCCATTGACGTCGATCGTTGTCAGTGGACCGTTCGGCCGGTCGGGATCGAGCGATGAGTGCCAGCCGACCATCAACGAGATCCCCTGGCTCATGTCGCCTGTCTGCCAGCCCCGCGAGACCACGGGTGCCTGCGTCCCATCCACGACGACGCCACGTTGCCCTTCGCCGTACCCACGGGGCAGCCATGTCGGACGGAAGCGCAGGGGAACCTCCAGCCAGCCGCCGCCGGGACCGGCGTACAGCACCGGAAACCTCGACTCCGGCGGCCGGGTGAAGCGCCACACTCCAGCCGCCGCGACGCCGGTGGCGGCCGCGACCGTACCGGCGCCGGCGAGCCGCAGGACCAGCCGGCGCTGGCGGTGCCGGCGCGCGCGGACGGCCAGCGAAGCGTGGATCCGCTCCGGTGGTGGGGCCTCGTCGGCGAGGGCGGCGAAGGCGCTTCGGATGGCATCGGCGTCGATCATTTGTCCTCCAGTACTGGTTGCGTCGCCGCCATCTCACGCAGTTTGGCCAGCGCACGCGACGCTTGACTACGCACCGTCCCCTCGGTGCAGTCCAGTAACGCGGCAATGTCGGCGTCGGACATGTCCTCGTAGAAGCGCAGCGCGATCACGAGGCGCTGACGGACCGGGAGGGTACGGATCACCTGCAGGATCGCCTCACGCAGCACGATCACGTCGACGTCATTCTGGGCCGGTGCCGGCCATTGGGCCCGTTCCCGGCGGAGGGCGGCAGCCACCCGCCGCCGGGCGGACAGCAGCTCATTCACGATCATCTTGCGCAGGTACGCGTCCGGTGCGTCCAACTCGCAGATCCGCGCCCACTTCGGCTGCGCCTTGATGAGGACGTCCTGGACGACATCCTCAGCCACGTGCGGATCGCCGGCCAGCACCGTCGCCTGCCGCAGCAGCGCCGGCAACCGCGCCGCCACGTACTCCTCGAATGTCAACTCGCCTCCCTGCTCACCCCTAACACGAAGCTGCGCGCCACCCGTGTTGCACGACAAGGCGGAATCATCGCGGCCTACGGCCGACCGGCACTCTGCTCGCCCGTCAGCGTCAACGGTCCAACTTGAGGCAGGACCAAGGAGGAGGTTCCGATGCTCTACGAGAGCCCTGCTGACTTTTGCGCCAAGTACGCCAAAGCGCACAGCCACGACAAGACCGATGGATTCGGCATGGAGGCCGAGGTCACCGGCAAGCTGCTGCGCGACCGGCACCGCCCCTACGAGGTGCCGATCGGCTACCGCGCCCGCACCCGCGAAGAAGGCAAGAAGATCACCTGGAAGGACGGCGTCGAAGCGCTGTGGATCCTCTCCCGCAAGCGCGTCCGCAAGCCGTCACACAAGCGCTGGGCCGCATAGCTGAGCCGCCTGTCATCGGCGGACGGCCCGCTGAACCGACGCCACCAACCACGCCCCGGGCCTCTCCCGCACCCCGGCTCCTTCCCGGCGCTCCTCCCCGATGATGGCGGCCAGGTCCTGGACCGGCCCGATCAACGCGCCGCACCCGGCCGCGTCAGCGCGCCGGGACTGCAGGTCGCCGAGCCACACCTCAAGCCCGGGCAGCTGTTCACCAGGACAGCGGCGCTGCACCAACCATGGTCAGGCGACCCGTTCCCGGTCACCGACACCGAACGCAACTGGAACCTTCACGGACGACACGGAGCCAGACTCCACGCACCTGGACGATCTCGGACTCCCGGAACTCCTCGCGCTACACACGCACAGCTTCGGCACCGACGTCGCCGACCTCGTCCAGCACTGCGCCGAACTCGGCGTGTTCCGCTGGCGCGCGCCGATCACCGCGGCCGTCGCCGAGCCCACGACCGTGGGGGCGTACCGCGACGGCGGCCTGCGGGTGCTGGTCACCGTCAACGTGTCGATCCCGATGAGGTCGCGCACGAGGCTGGTGACCTCGTCCACCGCGAAGGTCGTACGCCCGGCCAATGCCACCGATGCATCCTATTGGACAAGTAGGATTTCGCTCAACCGTCACGGCGGGCGACGAAAGCGTGCGTCAGGGTGCGGGAGAGCAACCGACCGGCTTCATCGGCGGTTCTGCGTCCGACCAGGGCTTCCTCGTTGGCGGCGCGACCGAGCCCATGGATCATCGCGTACATCCACTCGGGGGGACGCCGACCTCCTCCATGATGCGGGCCAGAAACAGCATGGTGAGTGGCGTCTGGGCCGCTGGCTTGGTGATCGTCGTGCAGCCCGCCGCCAGCGCGGGAGCGATCTTGCGGGCACCCATCAGCATCGGGCGATCGTTGCAGCATTCCGGCAGCGCCCGGCCGAGGTTTGGAAGGATATTGAACTAACCGGTTGGTGTGCGTAAAGTCGGTTCAACCGCGAACGACGGAGGCACCGCCATGAGTGGCTTCACGCCTACTCCGCAGCACAAGTTCTCGTTGGGTTTGTGGACGGTCGGCTGGTCCGCCCGCGACGACTTCGGTGACGCCACCCGCGCCCCCGTCGACCCGGTCGAAGCCGCCGGCATGGCGTTCGAGCGTCTCGATCAACTGACTATGGAACACCTGCGGGGCGTGCGATGACCCTGGTTGCCGGGGTCGACACGTCGACCCAGTCGACCAAGGTCGTGGTGTGCGACGCGGACACCGGCGAGGTGCTCCGCGAGGGCCGCGCGCCGCACCCCGACGGTACCGAGGCCGATCCGCGCCTGTGGTGGGCCGCGTACGAGCAGGCCAGCGCTGGGCTGCTGGACGGTGTCGCCGCGATCGGCGTCGGCGGGCAGCAGCAGGGCATGATCTGCCTCGACGAGGCCGGCGAAGTGGTGCGTCCCGCTGTGCTGTGGAACGACACCCGCTCGGCGCGCGCCGCGGTCGACCTCACCGACGAGTTCGGCGGCCCGCAGGCGTGGGCCGACGCGGTCGGGCTGGTGCCGGTGGCCAGCTTCACGGTCACCAAGCTGCGCTGGTTCGCCCGCGCCGAGCCGGATCTCGCGGCCCGGACCACCACAGTGCTGCTGCCGCACGACTGGCTCACCCACCGGCTGCGCGCGGACGGGGGCGAGCCGACGACCGACCGCGGCGAGGCCTCCGGCACCGGGTACTGGTCGCCGGCGACCGGGGAGTACCGCCGGGACCTGGTGAGGCTCGCCTTCGGCCGGGACCTGGCTGTGCCCCGGGTCGCTGGGCCCGCCGAGACGGTCGGCGAGACCGCGTCCGGTGCGGTGCTCGCCGCCGGCACCGGTGACACGATGGCCGCGGCGCTCGGCGTCGGCCTGCGGCCCGGCGACGTGGTGGTGTCGCTGGGCACCTCGGGATGCGCGTTCGGGGTGAGCGAGGTTGCGACCGCCGACGCGAGCGGGCTGGTGGCCGGCTACGCCGACGCGACCGGCCGGTTCCTGCCGCTGGTGTGCACGCTCAACGCGGCCCGGGTGCTGGGCACGGTCGCCGACCTGCTGGGCCGGTCGCTGGCCGAGTTCGACGAGTTGGCGCTCTCGGCGCCGCCGGGCGCGGGCGGGTTGACGCTCCTGCCGTACCTGGACGGGGAACGTACCCCCAACCTGCCCGACGCGCGCGGTCTGCTCGCCGGGCTGACCCGGGCGAACGCGTCGCCGGCGAACCTGGCGCGGGCCGCGGTGGAGGGCATGCTCGGCGGCCTCGCCGACGCCCTCGACGCGCTCCGCGCCCAGGGCACCCCGGTCGACCGGGTGCTGCTGATCGGCGGCGCGGCCAAGTCCCGCGCGGTACGGGCGGTCGCGCCGGCGCTGTTCGACGCGCCGGTGAGCGTGCCGAGCCCCGGCGAGTACGTCGCGCTCGGCGCGGCACGTCAGGCGGCCTGGGCGCTGTCCGGCGGTGCCGAGCCGCCGCACTGGCCTGTCGCGGCCGAGGAGGTAGCCACCGCCGGCACCCCGGAGGTGCACGAGCGCTACGTCGACGTCCGCCAACGGTCGCTACGACTGCTGACGCAACGGGACCGAGCGCGGCAGGTCGGACGCGGAGCGCAACGGCGTTGATCGCGCATGCCCTGCATCATCCCGGACCCGACACAGACACCCGGACATACCCAGCTCAGCCATCCGCCAACCGACTACGCAAAGGCCCTGCCCTTCCTGATGAGGCCGTACCGGTCGGCCGCGGTGACGTGGTCGTGGCCGTTACCGTTGAAGATGTCGCCGGTGGCCGTTCGACCACCGGCGACATGGCGGGTCAGTTGAGGCTGAAGCGTTGGTTGGCCTGGCCGTTGCAGTCGTAGAGCTGGATCTGCTGGCCGTTGCCGGTGCCCCAGACGTCCAGGCACCGACCGGACTGCACGCCGGTGATGGTGCCGTTGCTGTTGACGTTCCACTGCTGGTTGGCCTGGCCGTTACAGCTGTAGATCTGCACGGCCGACCCGTTGCCGGACCCGGCGGCGTCCAGGCACACGTTGCCGTACACGGTCAGCTGGCGGCTCGACGTGAGCGTCCACCGCTGGTTCGTCCCGCTGTGGCAGTCGTACAGCTGCACGCGCGTGCCGTTGGTGCGCGAGGAGTTCGGCACGTCGACGCACCGACCCGACTGCGCGCCGACGATGCGCTTGGCACCGGACGGCGGGGGCGGCGAGGATGACGCCGGGGTCGACGGCGACGAGGACGGCGAGCTCGGCGGGGTCGAGCTCGGCGGCGTGGTGCTCTCGAACTGCGTGAAGAACCGCCAGGCCTCCCCGGACGTCCAGGTCCGGGAGTCGTTGGGGCTGGTGGAACCATCCACCGGGCTGGGTGTGTGGTCTCCGTCGAACGCGATCCAGCGCACCGGGTATCCGGCCCGGCAGCCCGAGTAGCTCGTGGCGATGTGCGTGAGGCTGTTCTGCCCCGGCTCGGGCGGGTTCTGCGCGGTACACCCGTTGTTCCTGACGAACGTGTCGCGCAACGACCGTCCGTTCGAGATGTTCAGCACGCTGTCGTGCGTGCCGTGGATGCCCAGGTAGGCGACGGGCTGCGTGCCGCCGTTGCATCCGCTCAGGTTCGCGCCGGACAGCACCGCGACCGCGCGGAAGACGTTCGGCCTGGCGCAGGCGAGCGCATAGCTCATCGCGCCGCCGTAGCTCCAGCCCATCGCGTACACCTGGGCGGTGTCAACACACAGACCGTTCTCGATGAGGCTGGTCAGATCGTCGACGAGCGTCAGATCACGGCCGCCGGTGTTGGCCCAGCCGTTGTCGATGCCCTGGGGCGCCACGAAAATGGTGCTGTTGTTCGACAACGGCTGCAGCCCGTAGTAGCCGGCCGAGGCGACGGCATTGGCGGAGCCGTTCAACCAGTGCAGTCCGAAGACCAGCCGGTACGGATGACTGTTGTTGTAGTTGTCGGGGACTCTGAGGATGTACGTACGATTCTGGCCGCCGCTCTGGATGGAGCGGGTGCCGCTCGTGAGGGTCGGAGCCTTGCCGCATCCGGCGGTGGTGGCGAGCGTGCCGCTGGTACTCGCCTCCGCGGTCGCGTCGTGGCCGCTGGCCTGCCACCCGGCCGCGACCACGACGAGCGCCGCCGCGATTACCGCGACGAGCGAACCTCTGCGTCTTGACATCGTGCGATTCCTTCCACGAACACGTCACGCCGGACGTCGCGGTGCAACGCCGGGCGATGCCGTACGGGGGATTCGTGCGCGCCGATGTTGTCACGGCCATCACGCGAAGACAACATATTCCGAAACTCCTTCGGGACCGGGTGGAGTAAACGACCAGGAATGGAAGTTTCACGTCATCACACGCGACTGCGCGGCAGTACCGCACATAACACTTTTGCCGTGCCGGTCGCAGGGCTCGGCCATTTCCGGGCGCACCGCACCGGAGCCGGCGGCAATCGCGGCTCCTTGCAGAACTTGCGGATCACACGCTTGAGCGCGGTCCGGCACAGCGTCCCTCGCTCGGCGTGACGCCGGACGTTGGCCTACCTGCCGTCGGCAGATAAACATGACGCGTCTTTCGAAAGTCTCGAGCATTCCCGCGTCACTTGACGGCACACATGTGAGCGATAACATTCGCGGACGTCTGTCTCCCGCTTCCGAGTATCCGGCCGGTCCCACCCGGAGCTTTCTCCGCCGGATGGCTCTCCGCTGTCTGACCGGACGGAGGCGTGCGAGACGGTCGACCGCACGGGCGGCTGACGCGCCGCCCGACCACGCCCCGTTTCTCCGGAGGACCTGATGAAGTTCCCTCGCTCGCGGTCCTGGGTGGTGGTCGCCTGTACGGCGGGCCTCACCGTGGCCGGGACCGCCGCGGTGCTGACCGCGAACACCGCTCAGGCGGCCGCCGGCTGCCGTGTCGAATACGTCGTGTCCAGCTCCTGGCCGGGTGGCTTCAACGCCAATGTCACCGTCACCAACTACGGCGACGCCGTCAACGGCTGGAGCCTCACCTGGACGTTCGGCGCCGGACAGACCGTCACGCAGCTCTGGAACGGCTCGGTCGCCCAGTCCGGCGCCCAGGTCACCGTCACCAATGCCACCTACAACAGCAGCATCCCCACCAACGGCAACGCCGCCTTCGGGTTCAACGGCTCCTGGAACGGCTCGAACCCGGTCCCCACCGACTTCGCGCTCAACGGCACCGCCTGCAACGGCCCGGTCGGCGGTTCGCCGAGCTCGCCCGGCTCGACCAGCGCCAGCCCGAGCCGCAGTGCCAGCGCCAGCCCGAGCACCAGCCCGAGCGGGAACTGTTCACTGCCGTCGACGTATCGCTGGTCGTCGACCGGCGCGCTGGCCAACCCGAAGTCCGGGTGGGTGTCGCTGAAGGACTTCACCAATGTCGTCTACAACGGCAAGCACCTGGTCTACGCGTCGAACGTCTCCAGTGGAGGGTCGTACGGCTCGATGAGCTTCGGCCTGTTCACCAACTGGTCGGACATGGGTTCGGCCACCCAGACCGGGATGAGCCAGGGCACGGTGGCGCCGACGCTGTTCTACTTCGCGCCGAAGAACGTGTGGGTGCTGGCCTACCAGTGGGGTCCGAACGCGTTCAACTACAAGACGTCCAGCGACCCGACCAACCCCAACGGCTGGTCGTCGCCGCAGGCGCTGTTCACCGGCAGCATCACCGGCTCGAGCACCGGCGTCATCGACCAGACGCTCATCGGTGATGGTCAGAACATGTACCTGTTCTTCGCCGGTGACAACGGCAAGATCTACCGGGCCAGCATGCCGATCGGGAACTTCCCGGGCAACTTCGGTTCCAGCTACACGACGATCATGAGCGACTCGACGAACAACCTGTTCGAGGCGGTCGAGGTCTACAAGGTGCAGGGGCAGAACCAGTACCTGATGATCGTCGAGGCGATCGGCAGCCAGGGCCGCTACTTCCGGTCGTTCACGTCCAGCAGCCTGAGCGGGTCGTGGACCCCGCAGGCCGCCAGCGAGAGCAACCCCTTCGCCGGCAAGGCGAACAGCGGTGCGTCATGGACCAACGACATCAGCCACGGTGACCTGGTCCGCACCAACCCCGACCAGACCAAGACCATCGACCCGTGCAACCTGCAGTTCCTGTACCAGGGCAAGAACCCCAGCGCGGGCGGCGACTACAACCTGCTGCCGTGGCGGCCGGGCGTGCTGACGCTGCAGCGCTGACAGCAAGGCCCTCTGTATGCGGCCGGCGCACGTGCATCACCAGGTCCGCTTGATGATGCACGTGTCGCCGGCGATGGCGGCGGTGTGGGGGATGTTCACCGGGGTTCCTCGTCAGTGGGATTCGCGGGAGACCTCATCGCCGCTGGAGCCGAGCAGGAAGTCGAGGTCGGCGCCGATGTTGGCCTGGCCGACGGTGTCCACGTAGAGGCGCTCCCAGCCGCGCCGTGGGCGGGCGAAGGCGTTCACGGCGGCGGCGGCGGGCTCTCGGGCGGCGAGCTCGGCGTCGGGGATGTCGACGTCGAGGCGCCGGCCCGCGACGTCGAGAATGATCATGTCGCCGGTCCGGACCTTGGCCAGCGGCCCGCCGACGGCGGCCTCCGGCGTGACGTGCAGGACGACGGTTCCGTACGCAGTGCCGCTCATCCGGCCGTCGCAGATGCGGACCATGTCCCGGACGCCCTCGGCGAGCAGCTTGGCCGGTAGCGGCAGGTTGGCGACCTCCGGCATGCCGGGGTAGCCCTTCGGGCCGCAGCCGCGCAGGATCAGCACCGAGTCGGCGGTGACGCCGAGGTCCGGATCGTCGAGGCGGGCGTGCAGATCCTCGATCGAGTCGAAGACGACCGCCGGACCGCGGTGCGAGAGCAGTTCCGGTGAGGCGGCGGCGGGCTTGATGACGGCACCGTCCGGCGCGAGGTTGCCGTACAGGACCGCGATCCCGGCGGCCGGCTGCAGCGGCTGTTCCCGCGGGCGGATGACCTCGCGGTCGTAGACCCGCGCGGTGTCGAGGTGCTCCACCAGCGGCCGCCCCGTGACGGTGAGCGCGGCCGGGTCGAGCAGGTCGCGGACCTCATTGAGGACCGCGTGCAGGCCCCCGGCCCGGTACAGGTCCTCCATCAGGAAGCGGCCGGCCGGTTGGAGGTCCACGAGGAGCGGCACGTGCGAGCCGGTACGGTCGAAGTCGTCCTGCGTGAGCTCGACGCCGAGCCGGCCGGCGATGGCCAGCAGATGGACCACCGCGTTGGTGGAGCCGCCGAGGGCGGCGAGGGCCACGATCGCGTTGAGGAACGAGCCCCGGGACAGCACGGTACTGGGCCGCCGACCGGCTTCGATCATCTCCACGACGAGCACACCGGTGGCGTGGGCGGCCTCCAGCAGGCGGCTGTCGGGCGCGGGAATGCCGGCCACGCCGGGCCGGGTCATGCCGAGCACCTCGGCCAGCAGGCCCATGGTGGAGGCGGTGCCCATGGTGTTGCAGTGACCCTTGCTGCGGATCATCGAGGATTCCGAGCGAACGAACTCGGCGGCGCTCAGGGTGCCGGCGCGGACCTCCTCGCTCAGCTGCCAGACACCGGTGCCGCAGCCCAGCGGGACGCCGCGGAAGGTCCCGGTCAGCATCGGGCCGCCGGGCATCACGACGGCGGGCAGGTCCACCGACGCGGCGGCCATCAGCAGGGACGGGATGGTTTTGTCGCAGCCGCCGAGCAGGACCACGCCGTCGATCGGGTTGGCCCGCAGCATCTCCTCCGTCGCCATCGCGGCCATGTTGCGCCACAGCATCGCCGTCGGGCGCACCTGCGTCTCCCCCAGCGACACCACCGGCAGGTTCAACGCGATGCCGCCGGCCTCGTAGATGCCGTCGCTGACGCTGCGGGCGACCTCGTCGAGGTGGGCGTTGCACGGGGTCAGGTCGGAGGCGGTGTTGGCGATCGCGATGTGCGGCCGGCCGTCGAACGCGTCGGCCGGCAGGCCTCGACGCATCCAAGCCCGGTGGATGTAGCTGTTGCGGTCGTTGCCCGCGTACCACTGCGCGCTGCGACGTGGCTGCATGCGCCTTCCTCTCAACATTCCACGAAATATTGCATCAGACCATCGTCCACATCGGACATGGCAAGGTGCAGACTCCCGTCGTCTGCCGGGTGACAGGGCGCGACGGTCATCCGCGATCCAGCGTTCCGCTGACGCGGCGCGGGGTGCGGCCGTGCTCGGGGACGTCGCGCAGCTCGTCCGGCAGCAGTTCCTGGGGGACGTCCTGAAAGCAGACAGGGCGCAGCCAGCGGCGGATCGCGCTCGCGCCGACACTGGTGTGCAGGGCGTTGGTGGTGGCGGGGTAGGGACCGCCGTGGTGCATCGCCCAGGCGACCGCCACACCCGTCGGGTAGCCGTTCCACACCACGCGCCCGGCCGTGCGGTGTGCGTGGTCCAGCAGCCGGGTGGCCAGCGGCCGGTCCTCGTCATCGGCGTGGATGGTCGCGGTGAGCGCGGGCCCGAAACGGCGCAGCGTGGTGAGGGCGTCGTCGTCGGTGTCGTACTCGACGACGATCAGCTCCGGCCCGAAGCACTCTTCCAGCAGCGTGCCCTCGAGCGCGTCCGGCCGGGCCCGCAGCAGCAGCGGCGAGCCCCGGAAGCCCTCGGCCGGCCCGTCGCCGCCCCGGGCGAGCACCTCGACGCCGGCGGCGGCGAGCAGGGACTCGGCCCCGTCGGCGTACGCGTCGGCGATGCGCTCGCTCAGCATGATGCCGGCGCCCGCCGCGGCGACCCGGTCGACGAGTGCCTGCGTCAGCGCAGATCCGGCCGCACCGGACGGAACGACCGCGATCCCCGGCTTTGTGCAGAACTGCCCGACGCCGAGCATGAAGGAGGCCGCGAGCCCGTCGCCGATCTGCGCGCCGCGGTCGCGTGCGGCGGCGCGGCCGACCACGAAGGTGTTGACCGCGCCGACCTCGCCGTAGAAGGGGATCGGCGCCGGCCGGGCGGCGGCGAGGTCGGCGAGCAGCCGGCCGACGCGCAGCGAGCCGGTGAAGCCGACCGCGGTGATGTCCGGGTGCTGCACGAGCCGCGCCGCGGTCTCGTCGCGGTACACGAGCGACACCACATCGGTGCTCAGGCCCGCGGCCCGGGCGCCGGCCAGCAGCGCGTCGCGGGACAGCAGCGAGGTGGCGGGGTGGGCCGGGTGGACCTTCGCGATCACGGAGCAGCCGGCGGCCAGCGCGGAGGCAGTGTCGCCACCCGGAACGGAGAAGGCGAACGGGAAGTTGGCGGCGCCGAAGACCGCCACCGGCCCCAGCGGGACAAGTATCCGGCGCAGATCCGGGCGCTGACCCATCGGGGTCGAACCGGCGTGGTCGATGGCCGCCTCGAGGTACGCGCCGTCGTCGAGCACGCCGGCGAAGAACTCGAGTTGGTACGCCGTGCGGGTCAGCTCCGCGTTCAGCCGCTGCCGGCCCAGGCCCGTCTCACGGTCGGCCACCGCCACCAGCGCCGTGCGGCGCTCCTCGACCGCCGCCGCCATGGCCCGCAGCATCGCCGCCCGGCCGGAGCGCCCGGCCCCTTCGAGTTCGCGGTGTGCGGCGCGGGCGCGCTCGCCCAGCCGGTCGAGGTCCTCGGCGGGGACGTCGAACACCTCGGTGGTGGCGCCGGTGCTCGGGTCGATGCTGGCGATCACGATGCCCCCGCCTGAGGGATTCCGCGCCGGACCGGGTTGGTCAGAGTACCGATCGCGTCGATGGTGATCCGCACCGTGTCGCCATCGGCCAGGGTGAACGGCGCCGGCGGCACAAGACCCGTTCCGGTGGACAGCACTGCACCGTCAGGATGAACATCACCACGCATGATGTAACCGACCAACTCATCCAACCGCCGGTGCAGCGACGACGTGCTGGTACGTCCCCGCCAATGCTCGCGACCGTCCCGTTCGATCGAAAGGTCGATCGCGAGTGCATACGGATCGCTGACATCCCAGGCAGGCGTGATCCACGGACCGAGGGCACACGACCCGTAGTAGGTCTTCGCCTGCGGCAGATACAACGGATTCGCGCCCTCGATACTGCGCGACGACACGTCGTTGCAGACCGTGTAACCAACGATCTCACCGAACCGATTGATCACGACAGCAAGCTCCGGCTCCGGAACATCGACCTCGGAGTCAGCCCGGATACCGATCGGCGCACCAGGACCGCGAACCCGCCACGGCACCGACTTGAAGAACAACTCCGGTCGCTGCGCGTCGTACACCAGCGAATACACATCCGCGGCCCGCTCACTGTCCTCGATACGGGCCTCCCGCGACTCCCGATAGGTGACACCACAGGCCCACACCTCGGTCGACGCGTCGACCGGGGCCAGCAACCGCACCCCGGACAGCGGCACCACAGGACCCGACACGGACCGGGACAACCGCGCCCGCAACTGCGTGGCCGGCAGATGCCACAACTGCGCCAGCGCCGAGACGCCCTCGACCTCGACGACCGCGCCATCAGTATGAAGTCCGACGTGGACGTCGCCGTTCAACTCGTACCTGACGATGTTCAAGGCCTGCACTCTCTGAAGTCGTCCGTGCAATTCGTCAGCAGGCAGTCCGGGCGGAAATCAATGCCGAGACCGGGGCTGCGGAGCCCGCCACCGGCGTTGTCGGCCGGGCTGCCCGGACTGCCGGGGTCCACTGGGCTGCCTTCGCAGGGGCGGGCGGGTGTCAGCCCTTCACCGCGCCCGCGGTGAGGCCCTCGGTCAGGAAGCGTTGCCCGAAGGCGTACATCAGTACCACGGGGATGCTGACGAGCAGCGACGCGGCGGCGAGCTGTCCTTGCGGGACGACGTCTCCGGTGATCATCGCCTGCATTCCGACGGGGAGCGTCTTGTATTCGTCCTTGGTGAGGAATACGAAGGCGAAGAGGAACTCGTTCCAGGCATTGGTGAGGGTGAACAGTCCGACTGCCAGTAGGCCCGGTTTTGCCAGCGGCAGCATCACCCGGCGGAACGCTTGGAGGCGGGTGCAGCCGTCGACCAGCGCGGCCTCCTCGAGCTCGGTGGGGATCGAGGAGAAGTAGCCGGTCAGCAGCCAGGTGGCGAACGGCAGCGTGAAGGTCGGGTAGGTCAGCACCAGCGACCACAGCGAGTCGTTGAGCCGCACGCCGATGAGCAGCTGGTAGAGCGGGATGAACAGCAGCGCTCCCGGCATCACGTAGGTGAGCAGGACCGTGACCGTGAAGCTCTGCGCCCCGCGGAACCGCAGCCGGGCCAGTGCGTAGCCGGCCAGGGCGGCGCAGAGCAGTGCCGCCACGGTGGACGTCAGAGACACCAGCACGGTGTTGAGGTACCAGCGGCCGAAGGGCTGGTTGGTGAACAGGTCACCGAACTGTTGCAGGGTCCACGGCGTCGGCCACAGGTCGCTGTTGTGCATGACGATCTGGTCCTCGGACTTGAAGGCCGTGACGGCGATCCAGTACAGCGGGCCGAGCACGAAGACGAGCAGCCCGGCCAGCGCGACACCAGATCCCAGGCGCGAGACCAGGGACGACGCCCGGCGGTGCCCCCAGGTTTGCAACGCCGTAACCACCCGGCCCACGACCGCGGCGACCAGCAGGATCACCGCGAGGACCACCGCGGCCTTCCAGAAGATCTGGGGTGATGCCCAGGCCAGCAGACCGGCGACCGTCACGGCCATGGCCCATGGCATTGCCTTGCGCACCGGCCCGGGCGGTCGGGAGGGCGCGCCGGCGTCGTTGCGGCGCATCAACCGGACCAGGACGAACACCAGCACGCCGATGACCGGCAGCATCACGAGCGTGACTGCCGCTCCCGCGCCGTACTGCAGCTGCAGGATCGCCTTGGAGTAGGCGACGAGCACATACGGCGCGGTCGCATCGCCCGGGCCGCCCTGTGTCAGCAGCCAGATGAGGTCGAAGTTGTTGAACGTCCAGATCGACGACAGGGTCACCGTCACGGTGATGACGTGGCGCAGGCCGGGCAGGGTCACGTGGATGAACCGCTGCAGCGATGACGCGCCGTCGATGGTCGCCGCCTCGTAGAGGTCCGCGGGGATGGCCTTCAACCCGGCGAGGAACGTGACGGTGAAGAACGGCACGCCCTTCCACACGTTGACGAGGATGACCGACGGCATGGCCAGCGACGGGTCGGACAGCCAGCCCGCGGGCCACTCGTCGACCAGGTGCGCGGCGGCCAGCAGGGGGCCGATGCCCGAGTCGGTGAGCAGCGTGTTGACGCTGCCGAAGATCGGGTCGAGCAGTGCGCGCCAGCTGAACGCCGTCACCACCGTCGGCACCACCCACGGCAGCAGGAGCAGCCCGGCCAGCACGGCCCGGCCACGCCGCCGATGGTGCAACAGGAGTGCCGCGGACAGACCCAGCACCACCTTGAACACCTCGGCGTACGCGGTGAACACGAACGAGTTCAGCACGCCCGTGCGGAACTGCTCGTCGCCGGCGAGGGCGATGTAGTTGCCCAGGCCGACGAACACGCTGTCCTGCCCGTGCCGCTCCGTCGTGCTGGTGACGACGGAACGGCCGATCGGCACGAGCACGAGCCCGCCGACCAGCAGGGCCATCGGCGCCAGGAACAGCGCCGCCAGCCGCCAGTCGCGACCCAGCCGCCGCTGGGTCGTCGTGAGGGAGCCGCGCCCCGGCGACGGGGATGTCTTCGTCGCCGGGGGCGGTGGGGTCCGCACCGATGTCACTGGGGCAGCCCCTGCTGGTTGAAGATCTGCACCATCTTGGCGTGGGCGGCGGTCACGGCCTTGTCGGGCGCCGTGCCCTGGACGACCTGCTGCATCATGTCGGTGAGGACGTACGCGGCGGTGGCGGCCTGCTGACCGGCGTTGGCCTTCTGCGGGAAGGCCAGGCCGTTCTTCGTCTTCAGCGGCAGCGACAGCTGGGTGATCTTGCGCAGGACGGGGAACGCGGGGTCGCCGCTGGTGAAGAACGGGTCGGAATCCCACACCTTCTCCCAGGCGGGCAATGCCAGGCCGGGCGCCTCCTTCGCCACGCCGAGCAGCGCCTTCGCGCTGACCAGGTACTGCGCCAGGAGCTTGGCGAGCGCCGCGTTCTTGGCGCCCTTGAAGATGACGAAGCCCTGGGACTGGCCGAGCAGGAGGGGCTTGTCCGTCGCGGGTCCGATGCAGTCGGCGAAGACGTGCGTGTTGTCGTAGACGGGATTCTTCTTGGTCTTGGAGTCCGCGTAGACGCTGAACTGGTTGCGGGTGTAGCCGAGGATCCCGGCGAGCCAGTTCTCGTTGTTGCTGGAGTCGGTCCAGGCGGCCACGCCCGGCGGCAGCATCGGCTTGTACTTGGGGTTGGTGTAGATGTCGCCCAGGAAGCTCACCGCCTGCACCGTCTCGGGCGAGTCGAAGAAGACCTTCTTGCCGTCGTTGTCGACGATCGACCCGCCGTAGGCGTTGATCAGTGCCTCGATCATGCCGTTGGCGTCACCGGACCGGTTCACGGTCATGCCCCAGCCGTACCGGCGCTTGCCCGGATCGGAGATGGCCAGGCACAGGTCCCGCAGTTCCTCCCAGGTGTAGATCTCCTTGGGGGTGATGCCCTTCTCCTGCATCCAGTCCTTGCGCAGGAAAGACCCGATGCCGATGAAGTGGTACGGGATGGCGAACCACTTGCCGTCGAAGACGCAGAAGTTCTTGGACTCCGCGGTGGGCTCGCCGTACTTGGCCGTGAGCGCCTTGACGACGTCCGTCACATCCTCCAGGTCGCCCAGCGCGTGGAACTGCGCCACGAACCGCGAGTCGGTCATGAACGCCAGGTCGCGCGCCACACCACCCTTCACCTCTGCGTCGATCTTGGCCACCACATCACCGGCGTCGGCCTGGACCAGACTGTTCTCGATCTTCGTCCCGGTGGCGTCGGCGAACGTCTTGATCGAGCTGTCGAGCGCAGCGTTCGCCGCCGTCGAGTACAGCTTCTGCGACAGCACCCCCATCAAGGAGCCCTTCAACGACGCCGCGGCGTCGAGCAGTTCCTGCGGAACCTCCGGCTGCACCTTCGGAGCCGACTTCGAGGGACTGTCCCCACATGCGGCCAGACCAGCCGCGCCGAGCACGCCCAAACCCACTCCCAGGAAGCCGCGCCGGGACCACGACGGGTTGTTCTCCATGACCATTTACCTCCTTTGTCGCAAGCCATCAAATGATCCGAAGGCTCAGCGGTGCGGGGACGGCGATGTGCCAATTCCACCGCCGGAACGGTCTGATACTTTCGATCGACTTCCGAACTGTTCTGCGCGTGCCGCACGCTACGGCCGCTGATCGCGGCGGGTCAATACCCACATTGAACAGTTACATCCGAATGACTTCGGTACCTGGAAAAATGCGTGCGACATTGATGTTCGTGACTAGAAATAGAACGGGGATCCACGGACGCCAGGTGTCGAATCGGGTGATACGGAACTCCCTTCCGTAGGCGAGGATCGTCAGTCCACACAGGACAGCGCGATCCACTGCGGCGTGTTCTCGTGAGCACATCTCAACGCGGTGTTCGATATTTCGAACGGAGTTCGATATCTCGATAGGACGCGACGGTAGAGGACCGAGTGAGAGGTGTCAATGAGGCCGATGGACAGTCGGCCACATCGTGCGCCGAACGGGCGCGTCAGCGCGGTGCGCGGTATCCCAGCCGGGTCGACAACGCGACGGCACCCTCGCAGACCAGCCGCGTCCACTCCGCGTGCGCCGTGGGCGTCCAGCGGATGATCGGCGCGGAGACACTCATCGCCGCGACCGTCTTGCCGGTGTGGTCGCGGACCGGCGCTCCGACACAGCGGACCGCGCTGTCGGACTCGCCGTCGTCGACCGCCACGCCCTCGGCGCGGATGCGATCGAGCTCGGCACGGAACCGGTCCGGGTCGGTGATGCTGTCCGGCGTCATGGCGGACAGGCCGCCGGGCGGCAGGAGCGCGTCAAGGTCGCTCGGGTCGAGGCTCGACAGCAGCATCTTGCCGACGGCCGTGCAGTGCGCGGGCAGCCGCCGGCCGACCGCGGACACCATCCGGACCGGGTGCGTGCTGTCGACCTTCACCAGGTAGATCACATCCGCGCCGCTGAGCACAGCGACGTGCACAGCCTCGTCACAGGCCGCAGCGACGTCCTGCGCCACATCCTGCGCCTCGCGGACCAGGTCGAGCTGGCCGGCGAACGCGGCACCAAGTTGGAACAGTGGCATGCCAAGCCGGAACTGGACCGGTTGGCCGGGCACCGAGATCAGATACGAGCGGGCGACCAGCGTGACGAGCAACTCGTGGACGGTGGTCCGAGGCAGGCCGAGCCGTTCGGCGATCTCGCGGGCCGACAGCCGGGGCTGGTCCAGGAAGAGTTCGAGGATGTCGAGGGCGCGGATGACCGCCGGTACCACGCGAGGCATGCACAGTCCTTTCGAGGTACCGAACCGTGTTCGACATCTCGACACGGCCGTATCGCGACAGGATAGCGCTGATGCGGTACGCCAACCGGCCCAGCCGGATCTCGCCCTTGCCGAAGATCTCCTCCGTACAGGTCAGGCGCATGTCGGCACTCGTGGAGGATACCGCCGAGGCGACCATGTCTTGCCGTTCCGGTCGTGATCAATGGGCCGCCCGTGGATAGGACGACCCCGGCGCAACCGCTGCCGACCACCGCTCGACTCGGTGCTGAGCAACAGCCAGCCGACGGGCCGGGTGCGGCCCGGCCGCCGTCAGGACCGGCTGAGTTGCCCGGCGGTCTCCTATCGCAAGGTTTGGGCCACGCTGGTCGGCGCCGGGAGGGCGATCAGGGTGAACCGGCCCGCCAGGTCGGGCAGGATCGTTCGCAGCGCGGCGACCGTCTGCGGCCCCGCGCCGTCGTGCAGGAGCACGATCCCACCAGGACGAGTCTTCGTCAGCACGGTATTCACGACCGACTGGACCCCCGGGCCGCTCCAGTCCCGCGGGTCGACGGTCCACGAGATCGACGTCATGCCCAGACCGGCCGCGATGCTCACGATGTCCGGCGACCAGTTGCCGCCAGGGGCGCGGAAGTAGCCGATCACCGCGCCGGGTGCGACCGCCCGGATCGCGTCGATGGTGCGTTGCATGTCGGATCTGATCTGATCAGGCGTACGGGTGCGCAGCATCTCGTCGTGGCTCCACGAGTGGTTGCACAGGGTGTGCCCCTCGGCGACCATCCGCCGGACCATCTCAGCGCGCGCAGCGACCTGCCGGCCGACCATGCAGAACGTCGCCTTGACGCGGTGCTGGGCCAGCAGGTCCAGCACGGCGGGGGTGTCGTCCCACGGGCCGTCGTCGAAGGTCAGCGCGACCGCATCCGACCCCGTCTTGCGCACCGTCCCAGCCGGGCCGTCACCCGTCGCGACAACCGGCGACGACACGGACGGCGAGGCCATGGGGCTCGGCACGCTCGGTTGGACCGTCGGCTCCCGGTGCTCGGCGACCACCGGCACCGCCGCGACCGGCGCGGCCACAGCAGGCGCGGGCGGGCCGCTGCCGCCGCGGCTGCCACCGAGCGTCAAGGTCAGTATCAGGATCGTCAACCCGAGTACGGCGATGCGGCGCAACGGCACGGAGGCACTCCAACTCGGTCCGGACCCGTCAGGGCTCCACGATGTTACAGAACAGACAGATGCCGGAACTCTTCGGTTGCCGAGGCTCCGGTCGGCGCGGCCGGAAACCTCCGCCGTCGTCACGCGCGGCCGCGGCCAGGAGGACCTCGGTGGTGACGCCGGCGCTTCCGCGCCCGCTACGGCGACGCCTCGGCCGAGTGGCGCCGCCTGCACGACCCCGGCCCCGGCTGACGGCTGCGAAAGCCACTATCCGATGCACGCGACGAGGGCGATCGCGGAGAGGCCGAGCCCGCCTGCGGCGCTGACGATGCCGGCCGCGCGCTCGCGGCGCCGATCGGGCGACGCCAGGACGTGCGCCCGCGCCGCCGCGCCGAAGGCCAGGCTACCCAGCACGAACCAGGGCCCAGAGGCCGAGGTACCAGCGGCTGATGCTCCGCAACGCCGGGTCGATCGCGACCGTGCCCGCCTCGACCAGGATGCCCTGCCCGACGAACAGCATGCCGGGCCGGGTCAGCACGGTGGCGGCGCCCCATCCGCAGCAGACCAGCACCGTCCAGTCGAGGTGCCCCCTGTATTGAGCAGACGGGTCGGCAAGGTGTTCAGAAGCCTCGGAAGACGCCGTCTGGACCGGTGGACCGCGCGAACTCGAAGTAGTCCATGTTTGCGATCGACAGGTTGTTCTCGATCGACTGCACCTGCCGTGGCAGGGTTCTGAACGGTCCCGAGCTGTCCCTGGCATTGAGGTTGATGACCAGGAGCGGGTGGTTCGGCGCTGAGACGGCAACAGCGTCGACCACGAACAGGATCGGGTGCCGGTACTGATGCGGGTAGGCACGACGGTAACCGGCCGCGATCGCCACGGCATCCAGGCCTGCGAGCGTCCGGTCCTCGACGAACTCGACGTCAGCGCCGAAGCCCTCCTCCGTTGGGGCGGTGATCTCCTTCATGAGTCGCCGCCAGGTGCTGTCGTCGCTGAAGTCTGCGCGCACGACCGGGACACCTTGCGTTGCGGGAAGGTCAGCCATGCATGCAGGCCTTACTTGTGCCAGTCGGCACTGTCGATAAAACCGATCGGTACTTCGGCGACCCCGGCTGGTAGGCCGGGCTCCACCGACACCATCTTCCCGGCCTCAACGTCGAGCACGATGGTTTTCGGCACCGCCGACGCTGGATCGATCGGCGACCCTGGCGCCACTGGAGCGCCCGGATCCGCGGACGCGCTCCCGGGCACGAGCGTCCCCATCGTGAACACGAGGGCGGCGCCAGCGACACCGAAACGGCTAACACTCTGGCCGGTCATCGACACCCCTCATCCGTGAACTACGCACGTGGCGCGGCTGCTGACAGGACCCCGCCCGGGACCACACCAGGCCCGTCGCGCAGCCACCGAAACCTCACATATCCCGGCTCGAATGACGCTACCCCCTGCAAGCGATCGAAAGGCGCCTCCGAATTCGTGTCGAGCATGGTCCGGCCCAGATGACGGGGTGGTGCGGTTCGACCGAATGCACGCTTGGTCGACCAAGCTTTGGCACCGAACTCGATCTTCGGATGGGTTACGGCATGCGGTGTGTTGCTGGAGGCAACACCGAGATGGGCGCATTGGCCGAGCGCAAACGCGGGGCGGGGTTCTCGGTACGCTGTGGCCTTGGACTACGGCGCCCGCCGGTCCTGTTTCCGGGCTCGACTGTTGGCACATCCGAGCCGATGTCGGAGGTTCGCGTGGTTCTGCAGGATCCATCGCCCAACCTCGGCATCCTGTTGCGGCACGTCCATCTGGACGGCGCGGTCTCCCGTGCAGCGTTGGCCGAGCGGATGGGCTTGAACCGCAGCACCATCATGGCGCTGACGGCCGAGCTGATCGCTATCGGCTTGGTCCGAGAGGAGACGCCGGCCGGCGCCGGACGGCGTGGGCGCCCGTCGTTGGTGGTGCGCCCCGAGCCCAACCGGGTACACGTGCTGGCCTTCGATGTCGCCGTGGACCGGGTGACTGCGGCCAGGGTGGATCTGGGCGGGACCGTACTCGACCGGCTCGAGGCGGTACGACCACGGGCCGGTGCTGATCTTGACTGGGTCGTGGACGTGTTGGCCCGCTTCGGCCGTCGGTTGCACCGCTCTGCGCCGGCCAGTTCGGCCTGCGTCGGGATCGGCGCATCGTACTGCGGCATGATCCGGCCCGATGACGGCATGGTGCGCTTCGGCCCTGACCTGGGTTGGGTGGACCAGGCATTCGGCGCCGAACTCTCCCGGCGGCTCGGACTGGGCCTACCGGTGGCTGTGGGTAACGAGGCACACCTGGGCGCCCTGGCCGAACAGCAGCGCGGTGTCGGCATCGGCCTGCAGAACCTGATCTATCTGCACGGCGATGTGGGCGTGGGGGGCGGGATCATCGTCGGGGGCAAGTTGCTCGATGGAGATGGCGGCTACGGCTGCGAGGTGGGCCACATGGTGATCAACCCGTACGACGGGCGGGCGTGTGGTTGCGGCTCGCGGGGTTGTTTCGAGGCTGAGGTGGGCGAACGAGCCCTGCTCGACACCGCAGGCAGGCCCGCCACGCAGTTCGGCCGCGACGCCGTACGGGCTGTGGTCGATGACGCCGACCGGGGCGATCCGGCCGCGCTGGAATCGGTGCGGCGCATCGGGGACTGGCTCGGCATCGGCGTGGCCAATCTCATCAACTTGTTCAACCCGGCCATGGTGATCTTCGGCGGGATGCTGCGCGACGTCTACCCAGCCGCGTCGGCGCAGGTGCGTGCCCGGATCGCGATCAACGTTCTGCCGGTGGCCCGCGAGCGGGTACGACTGCGCACCTCGGCTCTGGGCGACGACGCGACCCTTGTCGGCGCCGCCGAACTCGGCTTTGTCCCACTACTGGCCAGCCCGCAGCACCTGCTCGCCTTCGTTACGGCCGCAACGCCGGCCCGCACGGGCACACGCGACAGTCAACTGCTTCGGGCAACCACCGAAGGGACCTAAATGTCTGTCGCCCTTGACTGCTCCTGGGGACGGACCAGCTCCACCCCGAAGGCGTGTGGCAACGCCTCGGGCACGTCGTAGAGGACACGCCCCCGCGCCTGCAGCGGGAAGCGTCGGCGGGTCAGTGCCGCCTGGGCGTGTCCGGACTCCTGACATGCCCGCCTGAAGTCGATCGCCGGGAGGACGGTCCCCTCCAGGCAAAGTCAGAAGCCGGGAACCCGCCGCGCATCCCGGGCTCAAACCTGGGCAGCGCCTCTCAAGATCTCGACCAGCCGGCACGGACGGATCCCAACCAGCTCGACGACGGCCCTACCCGGTGCGCCCGCCGATCTCGATCGTCCACAGGATGTCGGTCAGGTGATCGACGGCCTTCGCCAGATACCGGCGATACGTGCTCAGCGGCAGGCCGAGCACCTCGGCCGCCGCCTCCTGCGTCGGCGCCGGGCGGACGTAGGTGCGGTGCAGCACGGCCTGGAGCTGGTGGCCCTTCGGGAGGTCGCCGACCCGGCCGACGGCATCCTCGATCGTGGCGCGCAGTTGGGTGGCGTCCGTGCCCAGGGCCGTGCCGAGCAGCGGATTGACCGCGAGCTGCTCGGGACGGTGCAGGGACTGCAGGGCAGTCCGGACGGAGGCGTCGAAGCGGGCGCGGGACAATGGCGGCGGCCGCAGCAGGGCAGCCGGTGCACGACCCGTGCCGCCCGTGTGGCCGCGTTCGTACATGAGGTCCAGCCACGCCCCGACCGGCAGGCGGCGCCAGTCGATGCCGAAGGCGACGTGGGGCAGGCCGCCGACCTCGATGCGGACCATGGGTGCGAAAGCGATGTAGTCGAACTTCGGCGCCCAGAACGCCTCGTCGACCACGACCACGAATGACCAGGCCAGTGGGCGGGTGAGCCACTCGATGATGCTGGACACCGGGCCGGCCACCACCATGTACGGGTCGTGCTGGTGGTCACGGACCCCGGCGGCGAAGCGGTTGATCAGCACGTGCTCGCCCGGGCGGATCGGGCTCTCCCGCGCGACGTGGTCCAGCACGGCGCGCACGACCGGGTCGCGGTCCTCGAGCGGGGAGCCGCTGGGGCACAGCACGTGGTGGGCGAAGCCGGCGACGCGATCGCCGGTGCGGACCACGGACAGTCGCTCGGGCTGCTCGGACAGCCAGGCGCGGGCGAGGCCGGCGCTGAGCGGTCCCTCGAACCGTTCGATGGTGGCGCATACCTGGTCGTGCTCGTCGGGCCGGGCCGGTACCACTGCCGCCGACCCCTGCGTCCGCAGCGCCGCGATCACTTCGCCGAACGGGCCGTGGCGGTGGATGAAGAAGAGGTGGTGCGCCTCCGGTTGCCCGTACCGGCCGCTCGCGGTGCGCAGGGCGGCGACCGCGTGGTCGAAGACGAGGCGCTGATAAGTGCGGTACTGCTCGGGCAGGCGACGCTGGAACTCGGCGTTGAGCACGTCACGGGCCAGGTCGTGGACCGACAGCCCGCTGGGGCTGCTGGTGACGAACGGCAGCCGGGCCAGCCACTGCCACACCGCGGGGGCGTCGGCGCCGACCGTCCGGGCGAGCAGGTCCTCGGTGGTCGACCAGGCGATCGCGCAGGTGGCCAAGCCGATCAGCTGGGGCTGGGTCGGAACCTCGCCCACGAACGACTGCAACAGGGTGGAGATCAGATCCGGCGCGTCGGCGAGGGTGTCGGGCACCTGCCCTCGGGTCGCCAGATCGGCCAGCAGCGCCAGGGTCAGCGGATGCCCGGCGCCCAGCGCGGTCAGGTGGGGCAGCACGGACGCCTCAACACCGGCGTGCACCAGCAGCTGCGCGGCCTCGTCGGGACCGACGGGCTCCAGACGGCACACCGTCATCAGCGCTCGCCACCCGGCATCGGAGCGCCAAGGCGCGGCCGGCGGCTCCCGGCCGGCCAGGACGACCACAGTGTCGGCGCTCAGACCCGGTATGAACTGCTCACGCAACCACCCGTCGATCGGGGCGAGCTGCTCGTAGCCGTCCACGAGCAGGACCGCGGCGGCGGGCAGGGGCCGCCCGATGGCCGACAGCAGCCCGTCCGGGGAGGGGTCGAGGTCCCGCCCGTCGACGTGGACCACGGTCCGGCCCGCCGCACGCGCCCGGGCGCCCAGCTCCGCCAGCAGCGTGGTCTTGCCGATGCCGCCCTGGCCGTGCACGAACAGCACCCGCCGCGCCGAGCGCCCGCCGACGGCGGCGTCGAACGCCGCGAGCTCGGCCCGGCGTCCTACGAACCGCTGCCGCCGGGCGGACTCGAGCACCTCGCCGAGAGACATCGACACGTCGTCACCTCCACCTGAACTCTCCACCGCCGCGGTTCGGATTGGACAGCGAATAACAACTATCTGACCTGGAAAGTGAACACCACCCGGCTCCATCCTCGCCTCGACGTCGCCATCATCGAAGAAGGGGCCGACGACATGAAGATCCTTGTCACCGGAGGGACCGGCTTCGTCGGTTCGCACAGCGTGGCGGCGCTCATCGCCGCGGGCCACGACGTCCGGCTCCTCGTCCGCTCGCCCGCCCGCATCGCCCCGGCCCTGGAACCGCTCGGCGTGCACACGGTCGTGGAGCACATCGTCGGCGACGTCACCGACCCCGGCACCGTCGCCCGCGCGCTGCAGGGCTGCGACGCGGTCCTGCACGCCGCCGCCGTGTACGACCTGGACGCCCGCGCCCGACCGGCGATCGCGCGGACCAACCTCGCCGCTGCGCAGACGGTGCTCCGAGGCGCCGTCGAGGCCGGCTGCGACCCGGTCGTGCACGTCTCCAGCATCGTCGCGCTGCTACGGCGGGGAGCCACCGTCAGCCCGGACGCTCCGCTGTCGAGCACACCGGGGACGTACATCCAGTCGAAGGTCAGGTCCGAGGCCGTCGCCCGCGAGCTGCAGGACGCGGGCGCACCGGTGGTGATCGTGCAGCCGGGCGCGGTCCTCGGCCCGGACGACCCGCACTTCGGCGACCAGACCCGCCGGCTGCGGGACATGCTGCGCGGGCGGTACCCGGTATGGCCCAGCGGCGGCCTGCAGGTCGTCGATGTCCGCGACGTCGCCGCCGTGCACGCCGCCGTCTTCACGACCCGGTCCGAACCGCGCCGCTACCTGGTCCCGGGCCAGTTCGCCGACGGCGAGACCATGTACGCCGCCCTGCGGGCGCTGACCGGCCGCCGCCTGCCGTGCCTCGTCGTCCCGTCCGCCGCCATGCTGCCGCTGACCTGGAGCATGTCCGCCCTCCAGCGCATCACCCCGTTCCACCTCCCGGCCGACCATGAAGGGGTGGTTCTCATCCGTGCGGCAACCCGCTGCGACGACTCCCGCGCCCGCGAGGAGCTCGGCATCAAACCGCGCTCGCTGATCGAGACGTACGGCGACACGATCCGCTGGCTGCACCGCACGGGACGGCTCACGGACCGCGAGGCCGGCGTCTCGGTGTCCCGATGAGCGGATGGACTGCCAGCATCGCCGCGACCGTGGTGTCGAACTACGCGCTGGACGTCTGGGCGGCCGCAGCCGGCGTCGCCCTGGTCGCGTCGGGTCTGCTCGACGACGTCGCCCCGCCCTGGGCGGTGGCGCTGCTCGCGGGCAGCTATGTGGCCTGGGGGCTCGGACTGCGCACCAACCTGGTGGCGAACTGGTCGTTGCTGGCGCGCACCGGCACCAGTACCAACGTCATCTCCAAGGCCGCTCACGACCTCACCCGACGCGTCACGACCAGCGCCCGCGCGCCGCGGCTGGCGGCGGCGATCGGCTACGCCGGCACGCAGGTCGCGGCGGAGGTGCCGTACTACGCGGGTGCGTTCGGCACCGCCGCGCTCAGCGACACCGTCGGCACCCACGACGCCGTGGTCTTCCTGGCGGGCGCGAACCTCGCCGCCGGGGCGTACGAGTACGGCCTGGCCCGGCTTACCCGCGCCTTCCTCGGCCGCCGCCGGTACGCGTCCTTCGACATCGACTGGGTGCCGGCACACTACCTGACCGGCTACTACCGCACCGTCGAGCCGGACGAGGTCGCCACCATCGCCTTCCTGGTCGCCGCGGTCCGCCACGCCGAACGCGACCGCCCCGTGCTGTTCTTCGGCACCGGGCCCACCCTCCACCACGTGTTCGCCGCGGCCGAGATCGCCTCGGAGATCCACCTCGGCGACTACCTCCCGGCCAACCTCACCGAGATCCAGCGCTGGCTCGACCGCGAGCCCGGCGCCCACGACTGGCGCCCGTTCGTCCGCTACACCCTGGAGTGCGAGGGCATCGCCGATCCGTCCGACGAGGAGCTCGCCGCACGTGAAGACCTGACGAGAAGCAAGATCACATCGCTGGTACGGGTCGATGCCCGCCATCCCCGCCCGCTCGGCCGCACGTACGCCACCGTGATCAGCCCGTACTGCGCGGACTCTGCCACAGCCGACCGGACCACGTGGCGGTTGTTCATGCGCCACATCACCGGCCTGGTAGAGCCCGGTGGCCTGTTCGTCACCGCGGCCCTGCGCCGCTGCCGCGGCTACACCGTGGCGGGCCACACCTTCCCCGGCGCCGACATCGACGAACACGACATCCACGAGGTGCTCCAGCCCGAGTTCGCCCCGCTCGACGGCACCATCGAGGTCCACCGGACCGGCCAGGACACCGCCCACGGCTACTCGGCGATCGTGCTGTGCCGCGCCCGCCGCATGGCGACGACCCCATGAGTCCGCCAGCCCCGCACGGCCCCACGGGCGGCGTGACGTCGCATGCGTGGCAATGACCATCGTCGCCGTTCTCACCACCGCGACCTCCGCGCTGTGCGCCGTCCCGACCCGCGTCTACGGCACCTGGTACTCCGGCGGCGGCCGGATGACGTCGGCCGCCGCCTGCGCCCGGCCGCACCAGGTCGCCGCCATCGCCCCGGTCGCCGGCCTGCGCGCCGGCCCCCGACCTGCGGAACCCCGCCCAGCCCGACCCGTCGTCGTGCGCCCCGGCCCGTCCGGTCCCGGTCATCACCTTCCGCGGCCAGCAGGACGCCACCAACCCCTACCAGGGCGGCGGCGACGTCTGGCGCTACCCGATCCCGGGCGCCCAGGCCCGCTGGGCGGCGATCAACCGCTGCACCTCGGGCCCGGCCGCCGTCTCCGTCACCACCCACGTGACGAGGACCAGCTACCCGAACTGCGCCGCCGACACCGTTCTGTACACGATCAGTGACGGCGGCCACACCGGGCCCGGCACCCCGGCCGCCTTCCCCGGCAACGGCACCACCACCCGGGAGATCGGCGCCAACACCCTGATGTGGCAGTTCTTCCAGCGCCTCACCCTGCCCGCCTCACAGCGGAGCATCGTCGGGCTGCTGGCGCACACCGCCGGTTCTCCGCACTGGACTGCCCGGCGCCTCGTCCCGGGAAGCCGCGTTTTCGCAGGTGGGCGGTGGTGCAACGTCCCACCGTCCCAGGTGTGCGCCACGGGCTGGTCCGCGGCCGCGCCGCCGTGCCATGATCCCTGCCGCCGGGCCATGCAGGGAAAATCCGGTCCGGACCAAAGCGCCAGTTGGCGCCACGCCCCGCCATCTCCGCACTGCCGTGTTACGCGCCGTCACTATTCGTGACAACCCGCCGATCTGGGCTCATCGGCGGGACGGCGACGGACGGTGAGCACGGGCGTGGTCCGGCAACTGTCCACCGACACGTGGAGCTACCCAATGACCGACGCCGTACCCGACGAAATCGATCCAACCGTCCAACCGCCCGTGGCCGTACCGTATCTGCTGGTCATGCCCGGCGGCGATGGACGGCCACAGCCGGTCGCCTGGCCCGGCACCGCCGAGGGGCAGACGACGTGGGCGATTCCGGTGACGATTCCCGCGGGAACCCCGGGATTCGCCGTGTTCGTGCCGCTGGTCCCGGGCGCGGCGGTCAAGCCTGTCGAGGGCATGACGGCCGCGCCCGTTGAGCCCGAGCCAGTCACGCCCGTCGCGGCCGTGCCAGTCACGCCCGTTGTGGCCACAGCCGCCGCGCCTGTTGAGGAACTGCCCGACGACGAGCTCGAAGAAGACAAGGAACAAGACGAGGAGGCTGTCGCACCGCCGCTGGTGCAGCACCAGCCGGGAACACGGCCCTTCGCGCCGCCGTCTGGCGCGCCCTTCCCGCCGCATCCTGTGGTGCCCACGTTCCGGCCCTATCAGACTGTTCCGCGGGTCATGGGGCCGCCGCGACCGCTGCCGCCCGGGTTCCTGGAAGCACGTTGGCCCGGGCCGGAGCCCGCGAGCGGCTGGCGCGTACCGGTCGCCGTGCTCGCCGGCGGACTCGTCGCCGCGATCGTCCTGCCCGGCACGCGGGTCGGCATCGGCTGGTTCCTCGGCGGGTTCGCGCTCGTCGCCGCCGTCATCGCCGGCATCTGGCCGGCCGCCGCAGCGCTGCCGAAGGCCGACCGGGCGATGCGGGCTGTCTGGGCCGGCTCCGCGGTCGTCCTGCTGTCGGTGCTGGCGTTCCGCAACGCCTGGTGGCTCGTCACGTTCTGTGTGCTGGGAGCGCTCGGCTGCGCCGCCCTGGCCATCGTCGGCGGCCAACGCGTCCGCTCCATACTGTTCAGCCTCGTGGCGGCGCCGTTCGCGGCCTTGCGCGGCATCCCGTGGGTGGCCAAGCACCTCAGCGCCACCGGCGACCGGCACGGCAAGCCCCGCCACACCCAGCGCGTCGCCTGGTCGGTCATCATCACTGTCCTGTTCGTGCTGGTCTTCGGCGCGCTGCTCTCCTCCGCCGACGCCGCGTTCTCGCAGGTACTCTCCGCCGTCGTGCCGACGGTCAGCGTCGGCCGCGTGTTCCTGTTCATCCTGTGCGCGCTGATCGCCGTCGCGGCCGTCTACACCGTCGCCGCACCGCCGGACCTGTCCACCATCGACAAGCCGGGCACCGTGCGGCTGCGCCGCCTGGAGTGGGGGCTGCCGATCGGGGCGCTGGTCCTGCTGTACAGCGGATTCGTCGTCGTGCAGGCCACCGTCCTGTTCGGCGGCCAGCACCACGTGCTGCAGACCGCCGGCCTCAGCTACGCCGAATACGCCCGCAGCGGCTTCTGGCAGCTGGCGACCGTCACCGTGCTGACGATCGCCGTGCTGGGCGGCGTGACCCGCTGGGCCAGCCGCGAGGACCGGGTCGACCGCATCCTGCTGCGCACGCTGCTCGGCCTGCTCTCGTCGCTGAGCATCGTGATCGTGGTGTCGGCTTTGTCCCGCATGTACGCCTACCAGAAGGTCTACAGCTTCACCGGCGAGCGCATCTTCGTGATGGCGTTCGAGCTGCTCCTCGGCACCGTCTTCATCATGATCATGGTGGCCGGCATCCGGTGGCGCGGCACCTGGATCCCGTCGGCGACCGTCGGTCTCGCGGTCATCATGCTGCTCACCCTCGCGGTGCTCAACCCGGAGGACTACGCGGCCCGCCGCAACATCGCGCGCTACCAGGAGACCGGCAAGATCGACGCCTGGTACCTGCGCGCCCTGTCCTCCGACGCCACCCCGGCCCTGTCAACCCTCCCGGACTCGGTCCGTCGCTGCGCGCTGAGCTGGATCGTCGACGACCTGGACGAGCCGGACCCGTGGTACGGCTGGAACCTCGGCCGCGAAAACGCCCGCGACGCCCTGGACCGCGTGGGCTCGTCCGGCATCGGCGGCTCGAGCGACTGCCAACGGGCCGACCAGTTCGACCTGCCGAAGACACGCTGACGCGCCGTCCCCGGGCCGCCCCAGCACGGCGGCGGCCCGGTCCGGGCCGTTCGGCTGCGTTCAGACCGTGCGGGTCGCCTTCGCGAGGTTCGCCTCCAGCTCGGCCTTCGTCTGCTTGACGACATAAGCCGGCCGGTCGCGCTCGACGCGCCACGACTCGCTCAGCGGGCTGACGTCGACCGTGTCGAAGCCGATCCGGTCGTAGAGGTCCCTGGCGAAGTCGGCCGCGTCGGGATGGTCCGACGACACCACCAGGGCGCGCCGGCCCGGCGCGCCGGACGGGGAACCGTCGGTCGTGATGTCGGCGCGCCGATGTGGTTGAAGGCCTTGACCACCTTCGACTTGGGAAGGTGCTCCTGCAAGCGTTGGGGTGGCCGCGCCAGACCTCCTGCCACGCCCCGCCGGCAACCGACCGGTCGACGCGGTAGCCGGTCTCGCTGCCCGAGTTGTCCGTCCACTCCAGGTCGACCGCCTTGGAGGTCAGGCCCCAGTCCTGAAACGCCAGGATCGTCGGGGCGACGACCGGCGCCGGCACGTGGTAGGGCCGGCACCCGAGCAGGGTGTTGGTGCTGCCGTACGAGCGGTTGATCGCGTACGCGCAGAACGAGTGGTCGCCCGTCGCCATGTTCGCCGGCAGGGTCAGGTCGTAGCCGTGCGCCGCGCCGTACTCGGCGGGCAGGTCGGGCCGGTTCCCGTTCGCGGTGAAGGCACCGACGTACCCGCCGCTGTCGTAGAGGTGCACGTCGGTCGGGGTCCGCGGCTCGTCCGGGTCGACCGACCAGCCCCACACGCGCAGCTTGTCGCCGGTCCGCGTCACGCCGTCCAGCGCGCCGAACGGCTCGTGCTTCACGGTGTACTGCCAGCACCCCAGCTGCGTGTTGACGCTGCCCGCGCCGACGTTGAGGGCGTAGACGCAGATCGTGTGCGCCCCGTCCCCCCGCTCCGGGATCCGGAACGTGTACCCGTGTGCGGTGCCGTACTCCGGGTACCCGGCCGGCGGCACGGCCAGCGGACCGTCGGCCCGGGCCGAACCGGTGAAGGCGCCGTCCTGGTACACGTGCAGATCCAGCGCGCCGGTCGTGTCGCCGTCGACCGCCCAGCCCTTCAGGACCAGGTCGGTCCCGGACCGGTCGAACTGGTCGACCGCGCCGACCGGGTCGCCCGCGACGGCGAGCGCGATTCAGCTGATGTCGGCGCTCCCGACGATCGGGCCCGTGTTGTGCGCGACGGCGCACACCCGGTCTCCGGCCCGCGCCGGCACCGTCCCGGTGAAGCCCCCACTCGTACCGGTGGTCACCGTGCCGACGAAGGCGCCGACGACCAGGACACTGATCGTCACCGGACGCCGGTCCGGGTGGGTGGCCCACCCGACGACCCTCACCCCGGCGGGCACCCGGGTCGCCCCGGTCAGCGCGCCTGACGGGTCGATCGGCTCGGGCGGGTCCTCGCACTTCGGCGGCGGGTCGGGGACGTTGCAGTTCAGCGCCGCATGTGCCGGGACCGCCGGCACCACCAGCCCCGCGCCGAGGGCCAGCAGCGCTGCGACGGCGGCGTGCAGAAACTGTCGCAAAATGATGGTCCTCGAAGTCTCGGACGCACACTGCAGCTTGCGCCGCCGGCGTGGCCGCCTCCGGTTTCAGCACCCGTGCAATTTGCGTGCAAACCCGTCGATGCCGCGCTCGAGACGGACGGTGACCGGATGCCCCCGTTTCGCATCCGGTCACCGTCGCCGGCGGCCCGGACCGCCGCTCCCCCAACGGTCCGGGCCACCGCGCTGGCAGTCTGTCAACGCCGCGGTACGGGCGCCAGATGCCGGGACCGATCTGGGACGGCGGGACGGCGGAAACGGGCTGACCTGCGGGGATGCTGCGGTCTTGGGACGGCCGATAGGATGCAGCCCGCCCCGACACCTGGAGAGATGACGGCGATGCCGCACCGTCCCGGCGAGCTTGCCGCGCTGCTGACCGCGCTGAAGGACCGCAGCGGGCTCAGCTATGCCCGCATCGGGCAGAAGACGAACCTGAGCAAGTCGACGGTGCACCGGTTCGTCGCCGGGGCGGCGGTGCCGCAGGACTTCGGCACGGTGGAGCGGATCGCCACGGCGTGCGGGGCGGACCGTGACGAGCTCGACCGGCTCTATCCGCTGTGGGCCGCGGCCCCGCGACAAGACCCGGCCGCCACCGCAGACCCGGCCGCCGGCTCAGAACCCGCCGCCACCGCAGGACCCGCCGCCTCGTCGAAGGCCGCCGTTGCACCGGTGCCGCGGCGCCTCGCCCTGTACGCCGGGCTGGCCGCGGCGCTGCTGGTGCTGGCGGGTGCGGTCGCGGCGGTGTGGTGGCGGGGCAGGGAAGACCGGCCGCAGACCGCGCCGCCGAGCGCGACCCCGCAGTGGATCAGCGGCCCGAGCTGGACGCTGCCCGCGCGACCGGTCCCGCCGGAGTACTTCGGGGTGACGATCAACAGCGCGACCGGGCACATGCCGGGGTTCACCACCGGCGCGGTGCGCCTGTGGGACAGCGAGACGGGCTGGTCGCGGGTGAACCCGGCGCGGGACCGGTTCGACTGGACGATCCTGGACCGGCTCGTCGAAGGGGCCGCCGCCGCCAGGCTGCCGGTGCTCTACACGATGGGCGGCACGCCGGCCTGGGCGGCGCCCAACGGCAAGCGGTCGGTCTACCCGGACAACGCGAAGTCGTCGCCGCCGGACGACCTGGCGGTGTGGGACGCGTACGTCAGCGCGCTGGTCGGCCGGTACAAGGGCCGCATCGCCGCCTACGAGCTGTGGGTGCTCGCCAACGACGCCCGGATGTACACCGGCAGCGTCGAAACCCTGGTCGAGATGACCCGCCGGGGCAGCGCGATCATCCGCGCCACCGATCCCGCCGCCACCGTGGTCTGCCCGGGCATGGGCAACCTGTGGAGCGCCGAGGGCCAGCAGGTGCTGCGGGAGTTCGCCCGGCTCGGCGGCTACGAGTACTGCCACGCCGCCGCCGTCAAGCTGCACCAGCGCTCGCCGGAGGACCCGCCGGAGACGATGCTGGAGCTGACCACGCAGATCGACCGGCTCTTCCACGAGGCCGGCCTGCACCCGCCGCTGTGGAACACGGGCACGACCTACGCCATCCCGCTGGAGGGCCAGCTCGACCGGGCCCGCGCCCGCGACTACGCCGTCCGCTTCTACCTCGTCGGGCTGCTCGCCCGCACCACGAACCTGCACCGCATGTACTTCTACAACTGGGGCGGCACGAAGATCCCCATCGTGCTGCAGGCCGACGAGGGCGAGCCGACCGAGGCCGCCCTCGCCGTGCAGCAGTTGCAGCGCTGGCTCGCCGGCGCGCAGATCCGCTCCTGCGGCCACGGCCAGCCCGCCGGCCTGCCCCAGCACGCGTGGCAGTGCGAGTTCGTCGTGCCGACCCCGGCCGGCAACCGGCGCGCCGTCATCCGCTGGACCCACACCGGCTCGGTACGCCTGCACGCCGAGGCCACGGCGGAGGCGCTGCTCCGACTCGACGGCACGACGGAGCCCCTGGCTGGCGGCGCCGAGCTCACCCTGACCGAAACCCCCGTCATGATCCGCTACAGCGACCTGTGACATTACTCCCAGACCTCCGGCACCCTGCGCCGCGGCGACCTGGACCAGATCGAACGACACCGCTGCACCGCTGATCGCATTCGTCAAGAGAGAGTCAGGCCCGGAGAACCGCACCGGCGGGATCGACTCCGATCTCGCCGGTGCGGGCAGCGATCGAGCAGTCCTCCGTCGGCTGTGTGGGTCAGCGGCGAAGAATACCTCCAGCTCAGAGCTCGGGCGGCGGCGAATACGGTTCGCGGTGCGGCTGAAGTCGTCGCCCGCCCCGGTGCGTGAGTCCCCAGAGGTCCTCTCCGGCGGGCGAGGCGAGCGGAACCACCGCCGGTCAGCGTTGACGGGCTGGATCAGGGCCGTGCTGGGAGCGGCCGGCAACGAGGGAGTGTGCCATGCATCGGTACCCGGACATTGGCGACCATGGGCTGATCGGTGACTTGCAGACCGCCGCGCTGGTCAGCGGTGACGGGACGGTGGACTGGTGGTGCTGTCCCCGGTTCGACTCGCCGAGCGTGTTCGCCTCGCTGCTGGACGTGGAGCGGGGCGGCCATTGCCGGATCGCGCCCGACACCGAGGACTACGTGAGTCGGCAGCTCTATCTCCCGGACACCGGGATGCTGATCACCCGGTTCATGACCCCGGACGGTGTCGGCGAGGTCACCGACTTCATGCCGGTCGCTGGGACGGTCGCCACCGACCGGCACCGCCTGGTGCGGATGGTGCGGATGGTCCGCGGCACGATGCGGTTCACCATCGACATCAGGCCCCGTTTCGACTACGGCCGGCTGCCGCACAAGCTCGACCTCTCCAGCGAAGGCGCGGTGTTCTCCGCCGAGGGCCAGGAGTTGACGGTGCATCCCGTCGGCGTGGCGCAGCGCAATAACGAGGTGCAGCGTCGCGGCGATGATCTGCACATCACGAAGTCGTTGCGGGAGGGTGAGACCGCCGGGATCGTCTTGGAGTCGATGGGCGGCCGGCCGACCCGGATGCCGACGGCCGAGCTGGAGCGTCTGGGCGAAGATACCGCACGGTTCTGGCGGGACTGGGTGCACGCGTCGACCTATCGCGGCCGGTGGCGGGAGATGGTCGCCCGGTCCGCGATCACCCTCAAGCTGCTCACCTATGCGCCGACCGGGGCACCGGTCGCGGCGCCGACGGCCGGGTTGCCGGAGCTCGCCGGTGGTGAACGCAACTGGGATTACCGCTACACCTGGATCCGCGACGGGTCGTTCTCGGTGCACGCGCTGCTCGGTCTCGGCTACACGGATGAGGCGGCGGCGTTCGGGCGCTGGCTCAAGGACCGTGTGGTGGAGAGCAAAGGCAGCCGGTCGGGGCCGCTGAAGGTGATGTACCGGGTGGACGGCTCGTCCGACCTGACCGAGGAGACCCTGGAGCATTTCGAGGGCTGGCGCGGGTCGAAGCCGGTCCGCATCGGCAACGACGCCGCCGACCAGCTGCAGCTGGACATCTACGGTGAGGCGCTCGACGCGCTGTACCGGGCCGACGCCCAGGGCCAAGGCATGGCCCACGACGGGTGGACGAGTGTCGCCGGCATCGTCGACTGGCTGTGCGAGCACTGGGATCAGCCCGAGGAGGGCATCTGGGAGACCCGCGGCGGCCGCAAGGACTTCATCTACGGCCGGTTCCAGTGCTGGGTGGCGCTCGACCGGGCGATCCGGCTCGCCGCGCGCCGCGGCCGGCCCGCGAACCTGGCCCGGTGGACCGCCGCCCGTGATGCCGTCTACAACCAGCTCATGGCACGCGGCTGGAACAACCGCACCCGCAGCTTCACTCAGCACTACGGCTCCGAGGTCATGGACGCCTCGTTGCTGCTGATGCCGCTGGCGGGGTTCATCACGCCGACCGACCCGCTGTGGCTGTCCACATTGGACGCCGTGGATCGGGAGCTGGTGTCGGACAGTCTCGTCTACCGGTATAACCCGAGCGCGTCGCCGGACGGCCTGCGCGGGCACGAGGGCACGTTCTCGCTGTGCACGTTCTGGTATGTCGAGGCCCTCGCCTGCGCCGGGCGGCTCACGCAGGCGCGGCTGGTCTTCGACAAGATGCAGACGTATGCCAACCCGCTCGGCCTCTACGCCGAGGAGGTCGGCCTCACCGGGGAGCAGCTCGGCAACTTCCCGCAGGCGTTCAGCCATCTGTCCCTGATCAACGCGGCCATCAACCTCGACCACCAGCTCGACCACCCGCACGGCAACGGCGTCGGCCAGGACGCACCGCTCGCGACGATGAGCGGCGCATGACCCGCCTGGCACCATGAACGACGGCATGCAGGCCCGCGGGTGGTGGCCCGGGCTGCTGCCGCGCAGCCAACGCAAGCCGATCGACGCACTGGCCGACCACCTCGACCTGACCCGGGGCGACAGCTCGGCGAAGCAGTCCGCGTTCTGGTCGATGCTGCTCATCTCTGCGGTGATCGCCGGCGCGGGGGTGCTCGCGGACTCGACCGCCACGGTGATCGGCGCGATGATCATCGCGCCGCTGTCGACGCCGATCATGGGCATGGCGCTGGGCATCGTGACCGGGGAGCGGCGGCTGCTACTGCGCTCGGCCGGGTTCGTCACCCTGGGCTTCGCCGCGGTCGTCGCCGTCGGCGTGCTCGCGTCCCTCGCCGTGCCAGGCAGCGCCAACCTGCTCGCCAACACGCAGGTGTCGGGCCGCACATCACCGCGGCTCGCCGACCTGGTCGCCGCCGTCGCGACCGGATTCGCCGGCGCGGTGGGGCTGTCCCGGCGGGACGTCAGCGACGTACTGCCGGGCGTGGCGATCGCCATCTCGCTGGTGCCGCCCCTCGCCGTGGCCGGGGTCTGTGCCGGGCAGGGCGAGTTCGCGCTCGCCGCCGGCGCGCTGGTCCTGTTCGCGTCCAACGTGGTGTCGCTGGTGCTGGCCGGCACCATGGTGTTCGCCGCCTACGGCTACGCCCGGGAGACACGCGGTGTCACCCGTGGGCCGCGGGCCGGCTATGCGACGATCATGGTGCTGCTCGTCATCCTGATCGTCCCACTGGGCGCGAACACCGCCGCCAACCTGCAGGTCGACCGGTGGACCCAGCGCATCACCACGGCCGCCGGCCGGTGGATCGCCGGCGTGCCCGGCGCCGAGGTCGTCAACGTCACCGTCGCCTCGCGGACCGCGGTGATCGACGTCCTGGCACCGCAACCGCTGCCACCGGTCGGCGATCTCCTCACCGCGCTGCACGGCCAGGTGCCCGCCGGGGTCCGAGTCGTCGTGGAAGCGGTGCGCGGGCAGCGGCTCGATGCGGGCACCGTTCCCTGACCCGGGTGAACCGACCTGGCCGGGTGAGGCGGTCGAGCGGCCCGCCGCAGAGTATCGAAGGTGGACAACCGCGGACGTTGAACGGAGGCGGCATGACCAGCTTTCCATGGCATCACCGGCAGACCCGGCGACACGACACGGCCAAACCTGCTGCGGCGGTCGAACCGTTCCGGGAGATGCTCGGGCTCGGGCTGATCACCATCCTGTTCGGCATCGCGGTCCTCGCGTGGCCATCCAAGACGCTGTCCCTGCTGGGTGTGCTGGTCGGGGTCTGGCTGCTCGTCGCCGGCGCGATCCGGATCTTCGGCGCGTTCGCCCACGACCAGACGACCGGCCGGCGGGTGCTGCTCGGTGGTCTCGGTGCGCTGCTGATCGTCGGCGGCATCGCCTGCCTGCAGCACGTGGCCACCGGTGTGGCGGCCCTGGCCGGCATCATCGGCCTGGCCTGGCTGGTCAGCGGCATCGCCGAACTGGCCATCGCGTTCCTCACCCACGGCAGGATCCGTGTCTCGCTGATCGCGATCGGCGCCGTGTCGCTGCTGGTCGGTCTGGCGTTCGTGTTCTGGCCCGGCCTGTCCCTTGGCGTGACGATCCTGCTGACCGGGATCAGCGCCCTGCTCATCGGCGCCGCCGAGGTGGCGTTCGCATTCCAGCTGCGTCAGCGCAGTACCGCCGCGGCGTCCCCCGGCCACGACTGAGCGACAGCGAAGGTTCGGCAGGAGACGTCGAAGGGGGCCCGCGATGACCGGTGCGACCAGCACCATCGATCAGGCAGAGGCGCGGTGGTACGCGAGGCCGCAGGGCGAGGTGATGACGGCACTGGACAGCGACGCCGAGCGCGGGCTGGACAACGGTGCGGCGGCCACCCGGCTCAGCTCGTACGGACCGAACAGCATCCCGCGTGAACAACCGCCGTCCGCATGGTCGGTGGCGCTGCGGCAGCTACGAGACCCGATGAACCTCATGCTCATCGTCGTGGTCGTGGTCGGCCTGGTGTCCGGCGGGCTCCTGACCACGGTCGTCGTCGGGCTGCTCGTGGCGCTCAACGTCGTGCTCGGCGCCCGGCAGGAGCTGCGGGCCAGGGCCAGCATCGACGCGCTCGCCACGACGCAGGTGCCGCAGGCCAGGGTCGTGCGCGACGGCGCCGTGATCGTGGTGCCCGCCGCCGACCTGGTCCCCGGTGACGTCGTCGAGCTCGAGGCCGGCGACCTGGTCCCGGCCGACGGGAGGGTCCTTCGCTCGGCGACACTGGAAACCCAGGAGGCGGCGCTGACCGGCGAGAGCGCACCCGTGGCCAAGGACGGCGCCGTCCTCACCGCGGCCTCCAGCGGCGGGGACGTGGCACTCGGCGACCGGTCCAACATGCTCTTCCAGAGCACGTCCGTCACTCGCGGCACGGCGGCGATGGCGGTCACCGCGACCGGCATACACACCGAGATGGGCCGCATCGCCACGATGCTCAACACCGTGCACCGGACCAGGTCGCCGCTGCAACGGGAGCTGGACTCGCTCACCCGGGTACTGGGCATCGTCGCGTGGACCGCCGTCGCGTTCATCGTCGTCGTCGGCTGGCTGCGGGGCCTGCCGCTCAACGATGTGGTGCTGCTGGGCACCGCGATGGCGATCTCGGCGATCCCGACGGGCCTGCCGGCGTTCGTGTCAGGGCTCCTCGCATACGGCGCCAAGGACCTCGCCGGGGCCGAGGCCGTCGTCAAGAACCTCACCGACGTCGAGACGCTCGGCGCCACCGGCACCATCAACACGGACAAAACCGGCACACTGACGATGAACGAGATGATGGTCTCGGTCATCCACGCCGACGGCGCCTGGTTCACCGTCGACGGCGAGGGCTACCGCAAGACCGGCGGGATCACATCCGTCGCCGGCACGCCCACGCCCGACTTCACCGGGCTCGCGCTGGGCCTCGCACTCGACAGCGACGCGACCGTCGCCGACGACGGCGGCGTCATCGGCGACCCCACCGAGGCGGCGCTGGTCGTGCTCGCGGCCAAACTCGGCGTCAACGCCGAGCAGACCAGGCGCGCCTACCCGCGGCTGGCCGAGGTCCCGTTCGACTCCAGCTACAAGTTCATGGCCACCTTCCACCGCATCCAGGTCGACAGCACCGACCGGGTCATCATGCTCGTCAAGGGCGCACCCGACGTGGTCCTCGACCGTTGCGCCTACGCCAGCGGACCGCTGCACGGCGGCCAGGAGCCGATCGGCGCGGCCCGCGCGGGCATCGACGCCGCCAACAACCGGATGGGCGGCGAAGGCCTGCGGGTGCTCGCCTTCGCCGCCCGGCTCCTGGACCTCGACGAGGAGCCGGCGATGCGCACAGACCCGATGACGCTGACCTACCGGCTCGGTCACGTCGGCATGGTCGGCATCATCGACCCGCTCCGCGCCGAGGCCAAGACCGCGGTACGGACCGCGCAGCAGGCCGGCATCGACGTCCGGATGATCACCGGCGACCACGCCGCCACAGCCCGGGCCATCGGCGAGACGCTGCACCTGGGACCGGGCACGATCAGCGGCCCGGACCTGCAGGCACTCCCCGAGGACGAGCTGACCCGCCGACTGCCGCAGCTGCACGTCTTCGGGCGGGTGTCACCGCAGGACAAGCTCCGCCTGACCCAGTCCCTGCAACGTCAGGGGCTGGTCGTGGCGATGACCGGCGACGCGGTCAACGACGCCGCCGCCCTGAAACAGGCCGACATCGGCGTCGCCATGGGCAGCGGCAGCGCGGTCACCAAACAGGCCGCGCGGATGATCCTCACCGACGACAACTTCGGCACCCTCGTGCACGCCATCGAGATCGGCCGCCGCGTCTACGAGAAGATCGTCGCCTACATACGGTTTCAGATGACGCAACTGCTGGCGCTGGTCATGCTGTTCGTCGCCGCGACCGCCGGCAACCTCAACCGCGGCGAGGCGCTCACCCCCGCGATGGTGCTCTACCTGCTGTTCTTCGCCACCGCGATCGGCGTCATCATCATTGCGGTCGACCCCGGCGACCCGGCGGTCATGCGGCGGCCGCCACGCGACCCGGCGGTGCCGATCACCAACCGCGCCGCCGAGCTGACCTGGCTGTCCTACGCGGCAGTGATGTTCCTGGCCGCGCTCGTCCCGCTCCTCTGGGGTCCCGACGAGCCACGTGCCGACGCTCCGAGCGCGTCGCTCACGATGACGTTCGTGGTGCTGGGCCTCGGCACCGTCGCGAACGCCGTCATCAACCGGCGCGACCCGGCCAGCGGGCTCGGCCCGCCGATCCTCAAAGCCGCGGCGATCAGCCTCATCACCATCGGGATGCTGATCCTGGCGACCTGGGTCGGCTTCCTCCAGCGCACCCTGCTGACCCAGCCGCTCACCGGGACGCAATGGCTGGCCTGCCTCGGCCTGGCTCTCGCGCTGCCCGCCGTCGCCGAGACCGCCAAAGCGATCCGCCGCGCCCGCGCCGGGCAGACCGGCACCGACCCGCGCCGAGCCGTCGGACCCGACCGCACCAGTACCAATACCGCCACCGGACCGGCGACCGCCCAGTCACCGATGCCCACCTGAGCTCAAAGGCAGAGGACATGAAGTGCGACGAACAGCCACCGTCCCGGACGAAGGACCAGCAGTATCAGCGCGACCTGCGCATCCTGCACGGCGAGCTCGTCGCCCATGCAGGAATGGGTCAAGACCACCGGCACCAAGATCTGTGCCGTCTTCGAGGGCCGCGACACCGCCGGAAAGGGCGGCACGATCAAGGCCAACACCGAACGGGTCAGCCCCCGCGTGTTCCGGATCGTCGCGCTACCCGCACCCGACGACCGGGAACGCTCGCAGATGTACCTGCAACGCTACCTGCCGCACCTACCCGGCGCGGCGACGTCGTGATCTTCGACCGCAGCTGGTACAACCGCGCCATCGTCGACTCCGGCATCATCCTGCTCAAGTACTGGCTCGAGGTCAGCGTCGACGAGCAGACCCGCCGCCTGCGCAACCGCATCCGCCACGCGCTGCTTGGCCGGCCCGGCGAGGTAGCCGGTCGACGCGTGGACGCTCGCGTACACCCGCACCTCGTAGCCGCGGTAGCCGCGGCCCGCGGCCGCGGAAGTAGCCCACAACCCGGACGAGCTCGTCCGGGGCGACCGGGGAGGACGTGGCAACGACCGCCACGGTACTGGCGGCCCGCGAACGACACGGTCCGGGATTGGCTGCGACACGGCGGCTGGCCAGGGCTCCCTTGACCGCCCTCGGCATCACCCAACCAACAGACGCAGTTCCCAACTTCCCGGAGACCGTGGTCGGTGCACGAGGCGGGGCGGACAATGAAACGAGATGGCTCGGATGCGTGTCCGTTCACCATCCGCGCTGATGCAATTGCCACCCCGATCCCCGTGCTGCTGGGGAACGCTGCCGCGTTCTAGACGACCATGGCGGTTTGCCTGGACGTGAGGCTCATGACATAGCGCTGGCCGCGGGCAGCTCGGCATCTGCTACCTGGGGGTGGCTTGATCCCACAATACCGTCCTCCGCAGGGTGCTCAGGGGCATCCGCGGGTGTTCATGACGGATGCGCGCGGCACGGTGGAATGCGCCGGTTGGCCCAAGCGGCCAGGGATGTTGTGGCCCGGAGATTCGTAGCTGGGGAATTTGTACCCGGGACATCGGCGATGCGTCGCCCGGCGGCGCCTGCGAGTTGTCGTTGAGTGGCTGTAGCCCGTTTGCGTGGCTCTTGCAGTTCGGGGCCGTACGGAGTGGGTAGCCGGTGTGGCCGCGACCGAGCCGCGGATCCGGATCGGAGGTTGCCGTGTGTGGTGGGCTGATTCCTCGCATGGTCGTGAGCTTCGTCGTCCTCATCCTCGTGTTCGGCGGCGTGTTCAGCGCGCTGCTCGCCGCGATTCTGCAGCACCGCGATACGGACCGCATGTCGACGCATTCCATGGAGATGGTCGTCGCTGAGCAGCAGGTCGAGCAGCACCTGCTCGACCTGGACCGGACCGAGCGTGGCTTCATCGCCACCAAGGACCCGGGCCTGCTCAACGCATCGATGCAGGAGCAGGCCGCGCTCACGCACGCAAGTGCCCGGCTGGAGCGGTTGGCCCGAACGCCGGACCAGGCCCGGCAGGCCCGGCAGGTCGCCCAGCACAGCCAGTCCTACGTCCGGGACTACGCCACGCCGATGCTGCAGGCAGCGCAGCGCGGCGACCCCGCCGTGCACAGCACGGCCACGGCGCAGGACGACGAGCGCCGAGTCGCCGAACTGCGAGCCGAACTCGACCACCTCATCACGAGGGAGCGGCAGCTGGCGACCGACCGCGCCACACACGCCCAGCAGGCCGGCGGCCACGCGGCGACGGCGGTCACCGCGGGCATGGCAGGTGCGGTGCTGGTCGGCGTCATCCTCGTGGAGTACCTGGCGTGGGTCGTCGTCCGGCCCGTTCGCCGGGCGGCCACCATGGCCGGCCACCTCGCCCGCGGCGAGCTCGACACCCGCGTCCCCGAGACCGGCGCCGGCGAGGCCGGTGAACTCACCCGCTCGTTGAACACGATGGGTGACGCGGTGCGCCAGCGCGTACGGGACCTCGTCCACGCCGCCCAGACACAGACCGCGGTGCGGCGCATCGCGACCCGCGTGGCGCGCGGCGCCGCACCGGCCGAGGTCCTGGACGTCATCGCCACCGAACTCGGCGGACTCATCGGCAGCGACGGGGCGCACATCGTGCGGTACGAACCGGACGGCACCGCAACGGCGATCGGCGCCTGGCAAGCCGCCGACATCGAACTGCCGGTCGGCACACGGCTGTCCCTCGACGGGCGCAGCGTCACGGCAACGGTCCGCCAGACCGGGCGAGCAGCCCGGATGGACAGCTACGCCGACGCTCCCGGTCCGATCGCCGCCCACCTGCGCCGGCATCACGTCCACGCGGCGGTCGGCGCCCCGATCTTCGTCGAGGGACGCCTGTGGGGAGTCGTGAACGCCACCGTGACCCGCCAGCAGCCGCTGGCCCCCGACGCCGAAGCGCGGCTCGCCGACTGCACCGACCTGATCGCCACCGCCATCGCCAACACTCGGGCCCGCACCGATCTGGCAGCCTCCCGGGTGCGCGTGGTCGCCGCCGCCGACCACGCCCGACGCCAGATCGAACGCCACCTGCACGACCGCATCCAGCAGCTCATCGCGATCGCCATCGAGACGGGCGGCACCGCCTCGGACATCCCGCCCGAAATGCCGCAGCTGCGCCAGCGCGTGTCCGCCGTGACGGACAACCTGAATGCGGTCCTGGACGACCTGCGGGACGTCTCCTACGGCATCCACCCGACACTGCTGTCCGACCTTGGCCTGCGACCCGCACTCAAACGTCTCGCCCGCCGCTCCCGCCTGCCCGTCGAGCTCGACGTGCGCCTCGACCGCCGGCCCCCCGAACCCGTCGAGATGACGGCCTACCACATCGTTGCGGAGGCGTTGACGAACGCCGCCAGGCACGCCCACGCCTCCCACGTTCACCTTCAGGTGACGCTCGAGGCAGGCCGGCTGCACCTGACGGTCCGCGACGACGGCATCGGCGGCGCCGACCCAGCCCGCGGCACTGGCCTGCTCGGGCTGACCGACCGAGTCAACGCCCTCGGCGGAACCATCACCATCAGCAGCCCACCCGGCCCGGGGACCGCCCTGCACGCCGAGCTCCCCGTCGAGCTACCCAGCGAACCGCCCCAGCTCACCACACCACCCCCGGACACCAGCACCGGGCGGTGACCTCCACCAGTGCCGGGCCCACCAGGGTCAACCAGGGACAGCTGTCGGAGTCCAACGGTGCCGGGCCACCCCTCGCTGTTCCGCCGGCGTGTGCCGATGGTTCGTCGGTGATCTGCGGGTAGGTATCAGGGAACCAGCGACGCAAGGAGACGACAAGGAGTTGTGCAATGGCCGAGTCTCATACCCCTGCCGATGACATCGTCTACGACCTCGTAAGTATCCAGTACCACGCCCTCAAAGGCAGCCAGGTGTGCGCGAAGTACGCTGCCGACGCCAAGGGCCACGACGACGTCGAGGCGTTCATCGAACAGGTCCGCCGCGAGGACGCCGACCGCGCCGTGCGCGCCCACGAACTGCTGGGCAGGCTCACCACTGCGCGCGCCGGCATCGGCTGAACAAGGACAGCGGCGGCCAAGGCTGGGTTTCGGCCTTGGCCGCCGCCTCCACTGATCGGGAGTGTCCACGCCGTCCACCGGCCCACCACCCGGCGCCACTTCGGCACGGACCTCACCGCTCCACGCGCCGAGCAGCCGGGCCGCGGACCACAGGACCCGCGAGGCCCCGTCGGAGCCCGGAAAGGGCCGCGCGTCCCAGCCGCTGTAGGCCGCCACACGTTCCATGAGCACCGCCGCTACCAGCCCGGTCCGGGGCTGCGGCGGGCGGCCGGGCCCGGTCGGTCACGCCGCACGCTCGACGACGAACGCCTCTGCTGGTGGTATCGCGTTCCGTGACGATCGACTGTCGTATGTGAGGTTGCGGAGAGCTACTAGGGTGCCGAACACCCCACCCTCAACGGAAACGGTTGGCAGCGCGTGCCCACGACAGATGAGCTCATCAAAGACGCCCGCACGAACGGCGGCACCCGCCTCGACCTGTCCGGTCGCCGCCTCACGAAGCTTCGTCCGGCCATTCGAGACCTCACCACGGTCACCACACTCGACCTGAGCGGCAACCGGCTGACCGCGCTGCCGGCCTGGATCGGCGAGCTGACCGCGCTGACCGACATACGCCTCGACAACAACCAGCTCACCGCGCTGCCGGACGAGATCGGCGAGCTGGTCGCGCTCCAGCACATCACGGCCAGTGGCAACCAACTGGTGACGCTGCCCGACCGGATGCGCGACCTCGCCGCACTGACCACGCTGCGGCTCGACCGCAATGCGTTCACGACGCTGCCCGACTGGTGCGCGGACCTACGCTCCTTGCACACCCTTCGCGTCACCGGCAACAAGCTGACCCGGCTGCCCGACAACATCGGCGAGCTGGCCGCCCTCGTCGACCTTCGCGCCGACGACAACGAGATCGACGCGCTGCCGGAAACGATCTGCGACCTCGGCGGTCTCCGCTCGCTCCAGCTGCGCGACAACGAGATCGTCGCGCTGCCCGAATCGATCGGAAAGCTGTCCTCCCTGACCGGGCTGGATCTCAACTCGAACCAGCTCACCGCCTTGCCGGCGTCGTTCGCCGACCTCGTCAACCTGACCACGCTGTCGTTGGGATTCAACCGGTTCACCGAGTTCCCGGCGCAGCTGCGCAGCTGCACCGCGCTCGAATACCTCTACTTCACCGGCCCGGTGAGCCAGGTGCCCGGCTGGATCGGCGAACTGACCCGGCTGACACGGCTCGCCATCCGCAACGGTCGGCTGACCAGCCTGCCTGAGTCGATCGGCGAGCTCACCGCACTGACCTGGATGAACATCGCCGGCCACGAACTCGCGACGGTCCCCGACTCAATCGGCCGGCTCCGCGAGCTGGAGACCTTGGATCTGTCGTACAACAAATTGCGCTCGCTGCCCGACTCGATCGGCAACCTGCACGCGTTGCGCGCGCTCTACCTCGACGAGAATCTGCTCACCACGATGCCTGAGTCGGTGCAGGCGCTCGACCAGCTCCAATACCTACGCGCCAGGTTCAACTCGTTCACCGCGAAGCCGCGCGTTCCGGTGACTACCAAGGTCGAGGCCAAGCCCAACCGCTCCTGACACCCGCGTCGGCGCTTCATGCATCGATGTCAGCCCCAGACGAGACGCGGTTTACCGACTGGCCCGGGCGGTCGCCGACGGCGGGCGTAGGTGCGGCCGGTGCCCCGTCGGGCCGGGATCGTCCGGTTGCAGGTCGCCGGTGCGGACGGCAGGAATGGATGGTGCGCGGCTTGCCCGCCGGGTCAGTCCGCCGCCAACGGCAGGCTGACGTGAACAACGAACCTCCCGGTGATCATGCCGGCCGTGAACCGGCCGCCGGCCGACTCGGCGCGTTCCCGCATGCCGATCATGCCGTGGCCCGTGCCCGGTCCTTGCACGCCCGGCTGCGCCGGATTGGCGAGCGTGATGTCGAGTGTGTCCTCGTTGTACCTGACGTCCAGGTCCACGGCTCCCCCGCCACCGTGCTTGCGGGCGTTGGTCAGTGCCTCCTGCACGATCCGGTAGGCGGCGAGGTCGGCGGTGCCGGTGAGCGGTCGCGGAGCGCCGGCGCGGGTCAGGCGGACTTCGAGCCCGGCCTGGCGGAACCCGTCCAGCAACGCGTCGAGCCCGGCGAAGGTGGGTGCCGGTTGCCGGTCGTCCGGCTCGTCGTCGGCCCGCAGCAGGCCGACCGTCGCCCGTAGCTCGTCCAGGGCCGCCCGGCTGGTCTCCTTGATGCCGGCGAGGGCCTGGTAGGCGCGGTCCGGATCGGTGCGCAGCAGGTGGTGTGCGACGCCGGCCTGTGCGTTGACCAGGGTGATGTGGTGAGCGACGACGTCGTGGAGGTCGCGGGCGATACGGACGCGCTCCTCGCGCACCTGCCGGCGGGCCTCCGTTTCACTGTCCCGTTCGGCCTCTGCCGCCCGGCGGCGTTCCTGGGTCAGGAGCGTGCGCTGGTTGCGCACCGAGTCGCCGATCGCGACCGCGGCAGCGATGTAGTTCAGCGGCAGGAGGTTGCGGATGTCGAAGAGATGCCCCGGAAGCCACCACATGGAGCTGCCGGTGAGCAGCAGCACGGCGACGGCACCGTACGCCGCCGCGGTGCGCCGTCCGGCCCGCAGCGCGAGGGTGTACAACGCCACCATGGTCGGCACGTCCGCCAGCACGAGGTGCGGCGGGAACGCCGGCAGGGCCGCCCCGCACAGCACCGTGACGACCACGACCGCGCGAGGGTGGCGCTGCCGCACCAGCAGCGCCCCGGCCCCAACCAGCACGAGCACGAGCTGGGGAATCGTCGGCTTGAACAACCCGGGGCCGTGGCCGTAGGCGATCTGCGCCAGACCGATCAGCACGACCACCAGCGAGAGCCCGCCGGCCCGCAACCCGCGCACGGTCAGCTCCGTCCCGGCGTGACGAGGCCCGTCTCGTAGGCGAACACCACGAGCTGGGCGCGGTCGCGCGCGCCGATCTTCATCATGGCGCGGTTGACGTGTGTCTTGGCGGTCGCGGCGCTGATCGACAGCCGCCGGCCGATCTCGTCGTTCGACAGTCCCGTGCCGGCCAGCGCGACGATCTCCCGCTCTCTCGTGGTGAGGTCGGCCAAGCGGGCGTCGGCGCCGGCGGTGGCCTGGTCCGGCATCGTGAGGAACCGGCCGATCAGCGCGGTCGTCGCGGCCGGCGACAGCAACGACTCACCCGCGGCGACAGTGCGGATCGCCTGCAGGAGGTCGGCGGGGTCGACCCCCTTGCCGAGAAAGCCGCTGGCCCCGGCGCGCAGCGCGGCAAGGACGTGCTCGTCGGTCTCGAACGTGGTGAGGATGAGTACCCGGGTGCCGGCCAGGCTCTGCGCCCCGGCGATCCGACCAGTGGCGGCGATGCCGTCGCTGCCGGGCATCCGGATGTCCATCAGGACGACGTCAGGGCCGGTCTGCAACGCCTTCGCGACGGCCTCGTCGCCCGTGGAGGCCTCGGCGACGACCTCGATGTCCGCGGCGGCGTCCAGCAGCAGCCGGAAGGTGGCCCGTAGCAGCGCCTGGTCGTCGGCGAGGAGGACGCGGATCGTCACGTGCAATGCCTTCCCTGGTCATTCGGTCGGTTCCATCATCCGCTGACGGTGGGGTGCCCGGACACGGGACGCATGTCCGGGCACCCCGTACTGAACTCATCCGACGGCGGCCGGCTCCCGTTCTTGTGCCGGCTGCGTCTCCGGGGCGCCCTCGACCGCCACATGCGGCGTGACCTTCTCCGCCCAGCGCGGATACCACCAGTTGTACCGGCCGAGCACCGTCATCAGCGCCGGGACGAGGGTCATCCGCACGACAAAGGCGTCGATCAGCACGGCGACCGCCAGGCCGACGCCGATCGCAGCGACGATCCGCTGGCCACCGAACGCGAAGGAGGCGAACACACCGACCATGATCAGCGCAGCGGTGGCGATGACCCGGCCGGTCTCGCTCACGCCGACCCGCACGGCCCGGCGGTTGTCGCCGGTGTGCCTCCACTCCTCATGCATCCGGCTGACCAGGAACACCTGATAGTCCATCGACAGACCGAACACGATCCCGACGATCATCACGGGGACGATGTACATGATCGGCCCACCGGAGCCGACCCGCATCAGCTCGCTGCCCCAGCCGAACTGGAACACGGCCGTGATGGCGCCGAGGCCGACCAGGATGCTCGTGATGTTGCTCAACGCCCCCACCAGCGGCACCAGGAAGCTGCGGTACGCCACCGCCAGCAGCAGGAACCCGAGAACCGCGATGATGCCCAGGTACAGCGGAAGCCTGCCCATCAGCGCGTCGGCCAGGTCCTGACTCGAGGCCGCCTTCCCACCGACGTAGACGCGCAGGCCGGTCCCGGCTTCCGCTGACGGGATGACGTCACCACGCAGACGCTCGATCAGGTCCGCCGTCTCCGCGGCCTGCGCGCTGCCGGCGGGGACGATCGTCGTCATACCGGCCGTGCCGTCCGCCGACGCGCTCACCGGAGTCACCGCGACCACACCGGGCACCCCGGCGAGCCGGTCGGCCAGCTGCGCGAACGCCTGCTTCGACCGGGCGTCGGGAGTGCTCGCCGCGACGACGAGCGGGTTGTCGAAGCCCGCGCCGAACGCGGTCGACGTCATCACGGCGTACCGGTGCGACCGCGACCCGGACGGGTCGCTGCTCGCGTCGGTGTCACCGACACGCATCTGCAGGACCGGCGCCGCGAGCACCATGACCGCCACCAGCGCGAGCGGAACCACCAGCCACGGCGCCCGCTGGACCAGACGGGCCCACCCGGCGGCGAGTCCGCCCGGCCGGTGGTCCTCGACGACACCCTCGGCCAGCTGCGCGCGCTGCCGCTTCGACAGCACCTTCACCCCCAGCGTGCCCAGCAACGCCGGCAGCAACGTCAAGGCGGCCAGCACCGTGCACGCCACCGTCACCGCGGCGGCCTCGCCCATGCCGGTGAGCACCCCCATGCCGACGACCCGGATCCCGGCCAGCGCCACGATGACCGTCAGCCCGGCGAAGACCACCGCCCGGCCGGAGGTGTCGGCCGCCCGGACCACCGCATCCGCGACCGAATGACCGGCGAGCAGCCCTTTGCGGGTGCGGTTGACGATGAACAGCGCATAGTCGATGCCGACGGCCAGACCCATCATCGACGCCATGGTGATCGACGTCGCATCCAGCGTGACGACGTGCGAGGCGACCACGACGAGCAGCAGTGACACGACCACGCCGGCGATCCCGGTGATGAGCGGCAGCCACGACGCCCACCACGACCGGAACATCAGCATCAGCAGCACCAGCGCCACGACCAGGCCGACGGCCTCACCGCCGTGGCTCGGCTGCGGCTGGTGGTCGAACGCGGTGCCGCCGTAGGTCAGCTCCACTCCTTTGAGCGCAGCCCGGTCCAGGACCTGCTCGACGCCGGCGACGTCTGCGTCGGAGCGCAGGATCACCTGGGCATACGCCGTGTTCGCGGACGGTGCCACCTGTCGAGCGCCGGCCTCGCCGTACGGACTCACCACGGAGACCACGCCCGGCTGCCTACCGACCTCGTCCAGCAGACCATCGATCTGCTGTCGCACCTGCGCCGACGTCACCGAACCAGCCGTCGCGTGCCATGCGACCCTGCCTGCGGTCGTCGCCTCGCCCGCACCGCCGGACACCCGAGCGAGCAGCGCATACGCCTTCGACGACTGGCTGTCGGGCATCTCGGCAGAGGTCTTGAACGCCGTCCCGCCGACGATCACCAGCGCGAGCAGGCCCACCACCACCAGCAGCCAGCCGGCGAAGACGGTCTTGCGGTGCCTGACGCACCAGCGTGCCAGCACAGACATGGAGCAGGTCCCTTCGTCACCACGGTGGAGCAGAACGCCTCCACTGTCGCGACCAGACCCGTCCCACGTCGTCGGCCAACCACGGTGATCGCACATACCGCGGTCGCCGCAGCCGGGCCCTGCGTACCGCCGATGCGGTATCCGGCGAGCCCGAGCAGCATCGACGACGTCAACCCGCCGCTGTCGGCAGGAGCCGGCCAACTGGACGGTCGCCGGCGCGCGGCCCGGTGCGCGGGAAGCTCGTCGACGTCGGCTTCCCGGCAGCGACACCGCGCCGACACCGGCGCGGTGTCGCGGCTATTTGACCGCGCCCATGGTCAGACCCGAGGACAGCAGCCGCAGGCTGGCCACGTACACCACGAGCACAGGCACCGCGGAGACGACGGCGAACGCCATCATCGCCGGCCAGTCCGCGCCGTAAGCGCCGGACTGCACCGCGATCAGCGACGACAGCGGGTACTTCTCGGGCGAGAGCATGAACGTCATGCCATAGAGGAACTCGCCCCACGAGACGAGGAAGATCACCGAGGACACGGTGAGGATCCCGTTCCGGGCGAGCGGCAGCGCCACCGACCAGAACGTGCGGATCGTGGAGCCACCGTCGACGCGTGCGGCCTCTTCGATGGCGGTCGGGATCTGCCCGAAGAACGGGCGCAGCAGCAGGATCGCCCACGGAAGGAACATGGCCGCGTCCGCGAGCACGAGGCCGAGCGTCGAGTCGAGCAGTCCCCACTTCGACAGCAGCCAGAACAGCGGGATGAGATTCGCGGTCTGCGGCACCATCTGGAGGACGACGAGAAGGACGAGCGCCGGCACGACGATCGCGCTTCGCGCTCTGGCGAGCGCGTACGCGGCGGGCGTCGCGAACGCGAGGCACACGGCCGTCGTGCCGATCGCCACGGTCGCCGACTGACGAACAGCGGCACCGAGCGCCGGATCAGCGATGGCGGCGCGGTACGCCTCGAGCGTCGGATGGAACATGATCGAGGCCTGACTCGACAGCACCTCGCCCTGGCTCTTGAGCGACGTGAGGACGATCCACAGCAACGGAAGCCCGTAGAGCACATAGAGCACGGAGCGGAACGAGAAGGCGACCGGCTCGCGGCGGCGGATCATGCCTCCCCTTCGGTTCGGCGGACGTCGCGGGAGTAGATCAGCGCGAGCACGACGACAACGGCGAGCGCGATGAGCGCCGTCGCGGCCCCCCGTCCGTAGTCGAGTGTCAAGAACGCTTCGGAGTACGCGAGAAACGGCAGCGTCGTGGATGCCGTTCCCGGTCCGCCGGACGTCATGACGTAGATGAAGTCGAAGCTGCGGAAGGCGTACACGATCGTCAGGATCGTGAGTACGGTCGCCGCGGTGCGGCCCGCGGGCATCAGCACATGCCATACCCGCTTCCACGGCCGCGCCCCGTCGAGCTCCGCGGCCTCCAGCACCTGCGGGTCGACGCCGAGCAGCGCCGCGCGCAGAACCAGTGCGTTGAACGGCACGACTGCCCAGGCATTGACCAGCGCGACCGACCACAGGGCGAGATCGGAGTCGTAGAGGAACCCCACCCCGTGACCGCCGAGGGTTCGGAGGATCTGGTTGACCAGGCCCTGGTCAGCCAGGAGGAACTTCCAGATCGATCCGTTGACGACCGGTGGCAACGCCCAGACGAACACCATCAGACCGAGCAGGAAGGAGCCACCGCGGGTCGACGACAAGACGGCGACGGCGACCATGAAGCCGCCGACCATCCCGATCGCGGTCACGATGATGACGAACGCCAACGTGTTGGCCAGGACCTGACCGAAGTCACGCTCGCGCAGCATCGCCGCGTAGTTGTCGAGACCGACGAGGTCCCAGTCGGAGTTGAGGGTCGCCGCACTCACCGCGTGCAGGCTCATGCTGCCGAGCTGTACGAGCGGCCAGACGGCCAGCGCGAGCAACAGGGCGCCTGCGGGAGTCGCCAGGGCGATACGACGGTCGACGGTGCGGCCGTGGCGCCGGCCTCTCCGCGCCCGTGCGGGTGCGGAGAGACCGGCGGCGGTCGTGCTCGTCGGCGTGGGCACCGGGGGCACGCTCGAACTCATCCGACCTCAGCCCTTCAACAGGGGCGTGAGCTGGTCGATCAGCTCGTTGGCGAGTTGTTCCGGCTTGCCCTGACCCGAGATCGCCTTCGACCAGGAGTTGCCGACGAGCGTCTCGACCTTGTCGACGTTCTTGGACGGCACCTGTGGGCTCGGCGACGGGCGCCCCTGCTGCTGCACGATCTTGCCGAACACGCTGAGGACTGGGTCACCGCTGATCTTCGCGGACGCCGCGGCGTCCGCGCGCGCCGGGATCGAGCCGAACGCGTCGAGCAGCGTGAGCTCGCCGTCGACCGAGAAGAACGCGTCCTCGAGGAACTGCTTCGCCAGGTCGGGGTGCTTCGAGAACGCCCCGACGTTCTGCACCTCGCCGCCCAGCAGGACGCCGCCCTGCGAGGTGATCGGCAGAGGTGCGACGCCGTACTTGAACTTGGCCTGGGCCGCGGCGGCGATCTGCCAGTTGCCGTTGACCGCGAACACCGACGAGCCGCCGGCGAACTGCTGGAACGGGACCACCTGGTCCCACGCCGCCGCCTCTTTGGACAGGTATCCCTTGGCGGTCCAGTCCTGGAGCATCGTGTAGGTCTGCGCCATGGGCGCGGCCTGAGCGTTGCCGTAGGTGAACCCGTTCGACGTGAACCAGGGGAAGCCCTGCCACTGGCTCTCGAGGCCCGGCTTGCCGGTGAGCGTTATTCCCTGCTTGCCGGCCTTGACGGCCTTCGCCATCACGCCCTCGAGCTCGGGAATCGTGGTGGGGACCTGGGCGCCGAACTGGTCGAGCAGGTCCTTGTTGTACCAGAGGCCGAGCAGGTTGACGTAGCCCTGGACGCCGTACAGCTTCCCGTCGACCTTCTGCAGCACGCCGTCGGGGAACTGCTTGGCGTCGGAGTACGTGGACCACCAGTCGTCCATCGGCTTGATCGCGCCGGCCTGTGCCAGCGGGTAGGTGCCCGAGGCACCGAAGACCAGCACGTCGGGGCCCGTCTTGGCGCCCGCGGCGGTGACCGCCTTCGTCGTCATCTGCTCGACCGGCACGTACTGGAACTGGACGTGCACGCCGGGGTGTTTGGCCTCGAACGCGGTCGCAAGCCGCTGCAGGCCCTGCACCTGTCCGTCGGTGTTGTAGTAATGCCAGACCGTCAGCGTGGTCGAGCCCTCACTGCTCGGACTGCCGGACGAGCAGGCCGCCAGGCCGAGCGTTGCGGCCCCGACCAGCGCGACGAGCGCGCGGGCGAGGCGTGCGTTTCTCATGAGCTGTCTTCCTCCTGTCGCCATGGACCGTGCGGCGATGCCGCCGAACCCCAGGTTTGTTTCATCGATGAATCGGCCCTGTTAGGGCAGTGACTTTGCACGCCGAAAAGCTTTTCGTCAAGCGTCTCCAGCAAACTGCCGCTTGGTCAGCGGTCACGTTGACGCTGCAACTTCTGTCGCCTAATTTCATCGATGAACAACCGAGAGAGGTAGATCGTCGACGTGGATGACCACACCCCCGCCGTGCCCGTGAGGCTCCGGCTGGCCCGCCGGATCGGCATCGCGAACCCGCGCCTGTTCGGCTCGTTCGTCGAGCACCTGGGCCGCGGCGTCTACGGCGGGCTGTTCGCCCCCGACGACCCGTCCGCGACGCCTGAAGGCTTCCGCGGCGACGTGCTCGAGCTCGTCCGCGAGCTCGGCGTCACCGTGGTGCGCTATCCCGGCGGGAACTTCGTCTCGGGTTACGACTGGCGCGACGGCGTCGGCCCGCGAGACGTCCGCCCACGCCGCCTCGACCTCGCCTGGAAGACCATCGAGCCGAACATCTTCGGCACCGACGAGTTCGTGGCCTGGTGCCGGCACGCCGGCGTCGAGCCGATGCTCGCGCTCAACCTCGGCCTCGGCGACACACGCTCGGCGCTCGACCTGCTCGAATACGCCAACTACCCGGGCGGCACGACGCTCTCCGACGCGCGCGTCGCGAACGGCTCACCCGAGCCGCACGACGTGCGCCTGTGGTGCCTCGGCAACGAGGCCGACGGCCGGTGGCAGCTCGGCCACCGCTCCGCAGCCGCCTACGCTGAGCACGCGGCCGTCACCGCCGCCGCGATGCGCCGGTTCGACCCCGCGCTCGAGCTCGTCGTGGTCGGCAGCTCGCACGAGCGGATGCCCACGTTCGGCGCGTGGGAGCGGGAAGTGTTGACCCGCACGATCGACCTCGTCGATCACCTGTCGTGCCACATCTACTTCTACGACGAGGGCGACCGCGCACGGTTCCTGCGCTCGTCGGACGTGCTGGACCGGTTCCTCGACGACGTCGCCGCGACCATCGCGCACGTGCGGGCCGCGACGCGCAGCGAGCGCGACATCCGCATCAGCCTCGACGAGTGGAACGTGTGGAACTACACGTCGTACGACGAGATCGAGCCACACCGCGTGTTCGAGGAGGCGCCGCGCATCCTCGAGGAGACGTACACGCTCGCCGACGCGGTCGTGGTCGGCACGTTGCTGCAGAGCATCCTGCGCCACGCCGACGTCGTCGCCGTCGCCGCGATGGCACAGCTCGTCAACGTGATCGGCCCGATCCGCGCCGAGCCCGGCCGGCCCGCATGGCGGCAGACCACCTTCCACCCGTTCGCCGCCGTCGCCCGCAGCGCGGGCCACACCGTGCTGGACACCCTGCCGGACACCCTGCTGGACACCGCGGCGGACGCGACGGGCGGCGCCGATGCGACCTGCGTCGTGACCGTCTCCCCGGGCGGCGACCACGCGCTCGTCCACCTGGCCAACCGTTCGACGAGCACGGTCACCGACATCGCGCTCGACCTGCGTGAGCTGGCCCCGCGCGTCGTCGAGCACGCCGAGCTGTTGTGGGCGCCGGACCCCACGGCGACGAACACGGCCGACGACCCCGACGCCGTCGTGCCGCGACCGCTGGACACGCGGCTCGACGACGGGACGCTCGCCCTTCGGCTGCCGCCTGTATCGTGGGCCACCGTCCGCATCGGCTGCGCAACCGGAAGTGGGTGAGCAGATGGCACGCAAGGACGAGAGCGTCACGATGGCCGACGTCGGCGCCCGCGCCGGCGTCACGGCCCGGACCGTGTCCAACGTGCTCTCCGGGCACACGTCGGTGCGGCCCGAGACGCGTGACCGCGTGCTGCGCGCCGTCGACGAACTCGGCTACCGCCTGAACACGTCAGCGCGCAGCTTGCGCACCGGGCGAACCGGCACGATCACGCTCGCCATCCCTGACCTGACGATCGACTACTTCACCGACCTCGCCGGGCGCATCATGACCGAGGCCGAGCGGCACGACTGGACCGTCGTCATCCAGCAGACCGGTGCACGCCGCGACATCGAGATCGCGATCCTCTCCGGCGCACGGCGCCAGCACTCCGACGGCCTGATCTTCCAGCCCCACGCGCTCGGGCCCGGCGACGAGCGGTACCTCACGGGCAACGACCGGCTCGTCATCCTCGGCGAGCGGATCTTCCGCGGACCCGTCGACCACGTCACCATGGCCAACACCGAGGCGGCCCGGCTCGCGACGCAGTACCTCATCGACCGCGGCCACCGCCGCATCGCCGCGATCGGCGCGAACCCGCGGGTCGCCACCACGTCGGCCGCGTCGCTGCGCCTCGATGCGTTTCGCGACACGCTCGCCGAGAACGGCCTTTCGCTGCCTGCCGAGCACGTCGTCACCGCCGAGGAGTGGCACCTGCGCGACGGTGCCGCCGGCATGGCGCGCCTCCTCGGCCTGCCGCAGCCGCCAGATGCGGTCTTCTGCTTCAACGACACGATGGCGTTCGGCGCGCTCCACACGCTCGCGGCCCGCGGCGTACGCGTGCCCGACGACGTGGCTGTCATCGGATTCGACAACGTGGCGATGGCGGAGTTCACCACGCCGCCGCTCACCACGATCGAGCCGGGCACCGCGCAGGTCGCCAAGCAGGCCGTCGACATGCTCGCAGCACGCGTCGCCGGCCGTGGCACACCGCCGACCGAGGTGCTCACGGACTACTCGCTCGTGGTGCGCAGGTCGGCCTGACCGCGCTGAGTCCAGGTGCGGGGCGGGGCGGACTGGTTGCCCTTGACCTGGACCGGCAGGTCCGCACCCCGGGGCGCCTGCGACTGCGGCCCCGGGGTGCGGAAGATCGCATCAGCTGTATGAGGCGGAGAACTCCGCCGTCACCGCCTGCCCATCGATGATGCCGGTGGCCTTGACGGTCACGGTGCCGGCCGGGATCGACGCGGCCCGCGAGTTGAACGACTGGTACGCCGACTTGCCGGGCGCCACCCCGGCGACCGTCCGCGAACCGTACGCCGTGATCAGCTCGATGGTGAGCGACACGCTGTCGTCGTTGCGCGCACTGACCGAGACGTACCTGGTCGCGCCGATCGTCTGCGTGCGGGCCTCGACGGCGACGCTGAGCGACGGCCCGGTCGCGAGCTCGCGCTCGGCCGCGACCGCCGCGGCCACCACCGCGTCCTTCTCGGCCCCCGTGTACAGCTGGGCCGCGAGGTCGTTGACCGCCGCCATGAACTGGCCGTGGGTCGCGAACGGCGCCCGGTCCCACAGTAGGTCCAGGAACGTCGGGCCGTCCGTGCCCGGAGACGTGACGCCGGTGACGGGGACGTCGTAGTTCGGCAGCCCGTCGTTGCGTTTGCGGTTGGGCACCCCGGAGTCGATCGAGCCGAAGACGACGGTCGGCTCGACCCGGCGGAAGTACGACGAGGCGGCCTGGGTGTCACTGATGTAGTACGGCCGCAGCGTGAACCCGCCCGCGGTGAACGTCTGGTCGCCGGCCGCCGTGACCGCCCCGGCCGTGACCGCCGCGCGCGAGTAGTCGCCGTCGCGCTTCAGGAAGCGGTACAGCGACAGCTCCCGCCAGGCGCCGCTGCCCGGGTTGCCCATGATCTGCAGCAGCACCGGACCCCAGAAGATCGCCTGGGTGTCAGGGCGGTCGATGGCCCGCTCGATGTGGATGCTGAACGGAATCTTGATCTCGACGACGTCGCCGCGGCTCCAGCTGCGGCTGAGCGTCACGTACGAGCCCGGCTGCGCGTTCAGGCTCTGTGCGACGCCGTTGACCGTGACGGCGAAGCCGCGCCGGCACCACCCGGGCACGCGCAGCTTCAGATCGAGCGGGCCGGTGCCGTCGATCGTGAGCTTCGTCTGGTCCGCGCGCGGGTACGTCGTCGCCTGCGTGACGGTGAAGCCCTTCTCGGCCCAGGTCAGCGTCGACGGCAGGTAGAGGTTGACCCACAGCGTGGTGTCGTCGTCGGACTTGAGGTAGATGGTCTCCTGGTACTTCGTGTGGTTCTCCAGCCCGGTGCCGCCGCAGCAGGTGCCGGTGTTGCCGTAGCTGCGCACGGTCCCCGGCGCCAGCGGCTGGAAGTACGTCACCTGGGGGTCGCCGGTGGAGGCGGTGTCGGCCCGCGACCCAGGGATCATGTTGAGCAGGCCGCGCTCGTAGTAGTCCATGTACGCCGGGTCGTGCTCGTGCAGGAAGAGGTTGCGGGCCAGCTTCATGACGTTGTACGTGGTGCAGGTCTCCGCGCCGCTGGTCGGCACCGAGTTGGCGATGTTGTCGCGGTTCTGGAACAGCTCGAGGTTGTTGTTGGAGCCGGGGTAGTTGCCGCCCGTGCCGCCGTGGGCGAACATGCGGTGCGGCACCATCATGCCGTAGAAGTTCTTCGCGGCGGCGAAGTACTCCTGTCCGCCGCCGTGCTCGAAGACGCGCAGGTATCCGATGAACTGCGGCACGTGGGTGTTGGCGTGCAGCCGCTCGCCACGGCGCCGGCCGGGCCGGTTCTGCGGGGTGACCACGAGGATGTCGCGGTTCTCCACGCAGGCGCCGAAGAGCGACTCGCGGTTGTCGAAGGCCTTGGCGGTCTCCAGGTGCTTCGCCTCGCCGGTGAGCGCGTAGATCTCCGGGAAGATCTCGTTCGCGCCGCCGAACTCGCCGCCGATGTAGAGGTCCCACATGTAGTTGAGGTCGTCGCGGGTCAGCGGGCCCTTGTAGTCGGGGTGGTTCTTGTCGCCGATGGTGAGCGCCAGGTGGGCCCAGTCCGCCATCTTCGTGACGACCTCGAGGGCCTGGGCGTTGTCGGTGTTGTAGTACGCGTCGAGCAGCCCGCGCATGATCTTGTGCTGCGTGTACCACGGCGCCCAGGTGTTGGTCTGGGCGTTGCCGCCGTAGACCGCCCAGCGCGGCGGGCCGAGGCGCAGCACGGCGTCCTCGGGGATGGCGCCGAGGTAGCCCGCGAACGTGGGGATCCAGTCGGCCGGCCCGGCCGTGGAGGCGGCCACGATGCCCGCGTCGCGGCCGTTGGGCGAGGAGTCCTTGAGCGCGGTGCCGTCGGCCTCGTCGAACTTGTACCACGCGATGTTGCCGCCCCCGGTGCTCCCGGCCGGGGAGTCCAGCATCGACAGCAGCTCGGTCTGGCTCAGCGCCCGGTCGAAGATGTGGAACTCGTCGATCGCCGCGTCCAGGAACGGGTCGCCGTACTGCGACCGGCCGATCCACCGGTTGCCGGGGTTGCCGAGGTTGGACGGGTTCAGCGTCATGTTGGCGTTGGTGCCGGCCGGCTGGGCGTTGACGTACAGCGTCCCCGTCTTGCCGGACAGCGTGACCGCGATGTGCACCCACTGGTTGGTGGGCAGCGCCGAGCTGCCGTTGATCTGCTGCTCCTGACCCGACCCGCCGACGGTGATGGCGAAGCGCGGCACGTTGCCGGTCGCGCCGGCCCGCGGGGTCAGGAACATGTTGACGGTCGTGGACTGGCCGAAGTCGAACAGCCGGGTCCAGCTGGTCGTGGAGGCGAGGTTGATCCAGGTCGCGATGGTGAAGTCGGTGAGCTGGTTGATGGCCTCCTGGGGCAGCGTGCAGTACTGCGCCTTGCTGGTGCCGTTGAGCTTCAGCGCGTTGCCGAAGCGGCCCGGCACGCGGCCGATCTGCGGGGCGGGCTGCTCCCCGCCGCCGGTGCCGCCGGTGCTCATCCGGGCCGTGATGGCGGCCTGGCACGCGGCCAGCTCGCCCACCATCCAGTCGAGCTTGGACTTGTAGACCGCCTCGCCCTGGTCGGCGTACGCCTGTGCGAGGGCGGTCATGTGGTGCCCGGCCCAGTGGCCGCTGAGCAGCCCGCCGTCCTCCCAGCCGCCCGGGACGTTGACCCCCGACGGGTTCGACCGGCCGGCCTGGTTGTTGAACAGCACCAGGAAGCGGCGCTCGTCGTAGGCGCGCAGGAACGCCTTGGTCCGGTCCCGCTTCTCCTGCAGCACGCCGCTGCCGAGCCGCACGTCGCGCAGCTGGAAGGGGCGCACGGGCGCGGTCCCGCCCGGGCCGGGCTGGGGCGGGGCGGCGGCCGCCGCGGTGACGGCCGCGGCGGCGGAGGCAGGGTCGAGCAGGCCCGCGCCGGCGATGGTCGCGGCGCCGAGCGCGGAGGCCTGCAGAATCTGACGTCGATTGGCCACTGAAGGTCATTCCTTCCCGAGGGGTGTACTGCATCTCATTGTTAGCGCTCACTTCGGATCGGGTCAATAACCCGTTTGAGGTGCGACCACCTCAATTGTTAGCGCTAACAATCGTCACTTCGCCGCGAGTGCCGAGGCCCGTCCTTCCCGCCGCGCCTCGTCCAGCAGGCGGGTCAAGCGACGGCGCCGGGTGCGCCGGAGGGTGCGCTGGACGAAGAAGAGCGCCACGAGCACCACCAGCACGAAGAGCTGCGGCCAGGGCACGATCCAGGCCGTCACCTCCGCCGTCGCCGGGCTCGCCCGCGTGCCCGCCCCGGCATCGCCGAGCACCGACGGGGTGAGCACCACCGTGGTTCGCACGCGGACCAGGCCCCACACGCCGCCGATGCGGGTGTCGGCCTCGCGGCCGCCGCCGGGCAACAGCTCCCCCGTCTCCACGCCTGCGTCGCGGCGGTGCGCGCCGAACAGCTCGGCGACGGAGGCGCCGGCGCGGGCGTCGACCCGCACGTTGCCGGTGTTGACCAGCGTGTAGGTGACATGGACCGCGCCGGGGCGAAGCGGGTTCCACGAGCGCTCATAGCGGGCGGTGAGGCCCCGCGCGGCCAGGGCGGCCTGCACGCTGCCGCTGGCGCGCAGCATCACCCGGAACCCGACCCGGCTCTCGACCTGGACGGTGCCGTTGCTGCTGAGCACCGAGGCGGCGATGCCGGCCGGGTGGTCGCCCGGGGCGGCGTCGCGCGGGACGGTGATGGTGAACGGCACGACCTTGGTCTCGTTCGCGCCGACGGTGATCTGCGGCTGCACCGCGATCCAGGTGCCACCGTCCTTGGAGGGCTGGTCGGCGGGCAGCATGTTGAAGCGGCCCTTGTCGGTGAGGTAACCGTCGGCGGCCGACAGGACGAAGACCGCCGGGATCTTGCCGAGGTTGCGCACGGCCATGTGCTCGGTGACGACCTGACCCGGGTCGAGGGTGCGCTCGACCCAGCGGCGGCCGTCCGGCCCCCTCTCGGTGGCGGGCTGGACGGTCCAGGTGAGCTTGCCGGCGGGGCTCGGGCTCGGGTCCGCGACGGCTGGGGTGGGGACGAGGGGGGCGGCCAGGACCGCGGTGAGCACCATCACCGCGGTCCGGGCCGAGCGGGACAGGATCATTACTCGAACAGCGAGATCGTCAGGGTGGCGTGGTAGGAGCCGGCCGCGACGTCGGCGGGGGTGCGCAGGAACAGGTCGGCGTTCACGTCGTACGAGCCGCCGGCCACCGCCGCCGAGTCGTACGTGGAGACCAGCAGCTCCTGGTCCTTGAGGCCGACGTTGTTGCCCGGCTGCGTCGGGTCGTCGAGCACCGTCACGACCTCCTCACCCTCGCTCACCTGGCCGGTCTCGCCGCCGTCGATCAGGCGCGGCTTCCAGCCGAGGTGGTCGGCGGTGATGGCGGGCTGCCCCGCCGTGCCGGTGAAGTTGCTGGACGTGCCGAGCACGGCCCATGCGGCCCCGGGCGGGACCTCCTCCGCGGTGCGGGTGTCGGTGACGGTGACCGTCGGCAGGGTGCCGGTGAACTGGCGCACCAGGGCGGTGGAGCCGTTCTCCGTCAGGTTCACCGCGTTGGCGGCGACGCTGAGAGCCAGGACGCCGGGCTGGTGGATCGCGGGGATGTCGACGGTCACGTTGACATCGCTGGAGTCCCCCGGGTCGGCGGCCGCGACGCCCGCGAAGGCGGTGCTACCCGCCAGCACGGCCGTGGCGGTGGCCAGGTGAAGTCGAGCGCGTGTGTTCATGCTGCTCCTAACAGGTGAGGGTGCCGTAGTCGGCGGTGATGGGGGTGGTGACGTCCTTGCCGCCGACGGTGCCGGTGGCACGGACGGTGACGGCGCCGGCCGGGATCGACCCGGCACGGACCGCGAAGGACTGGTAGGCGTTGGCGCCGGGGGCGACGGCGGCGAAGGCCCGGTCGCCGTAGGCGGTCTCGACGGCGATGTCGACCGTCGAGTCGTGGTCGTTGCGGGCCTGCACGGCGAGATACGCCTTGCCGGCGATGCAGCGCGGCTGGACGGTCACCGTGACGGGCACGGTGGCCGGGACGGTGCCGGGGTCGTCGGCGAAGACCCGCCACTCGGTGACGGCGACCGCCGAGTAGGTGGTGCCGTTGCCGTTGGCGTTGATGGTCGCCCGCAGCCGGCTGGTCGTCACCGGGGTGAACGACACGGTGTTGAACGCCGTCGTGGACGTGCCGTAGGCGCCGGCGGCGGCGACGTCGAGCCAGGCGGCGCCGTCCCAGTACTGCAGCTTCCACCCGTCGGGTTCGGCGACGCCGTCGCCGGTGCCACGGTTGGAGTCCTTCCAGAACTTGAGCTCGGCGCCGGTGAGCCGGATCGGCCGTGCCCAGTCGTACTGCACCCACTGCGTCGCCGGCCGGGTGCCGGACCACGTGCCCCAGATCTGGGCCTGGGCCGGGTTGGCGGGGTCGGCGTTGTCGTTGAGCGCGGTGACGCTGTTCCAGGAGGCGGTGTACGACGCCGTCGGGGTCGCGATCGGCCCGACGTTGCCCGACATCGGACCGGACAGGTCGGCGGCGATCGTGGCCGTCCTCGCCGTCTCGAGGTTGCCGGCGTTGTCCAGCGCCCGGAACGACACCGTGTGCTTGTTCGAGTCCGGCGCCGCGATCGCCCCGGTGTACGTGGCCCACGCTCCGGTGTCGACGGCGTACTCGATACGGGCCACGCCCGAGGTGGCGTCGCTCGCCGTGACGCTGACCCTTCTCGCGGCGGCGTCGACCGTGCCCGTGCTGACGGGCGCCGTCGCGTCGATGCGCACCGGCAGCGTGGCCGCGGCCGAGGTGTTGCCGGCCCGGTCCGTCGCCGTGGCGCTCACGGTGTGCTGCCCGTCGCCGGAGACGGTGACGTCGGTGTACCGCACCGGCGACGCACCGGCCGCCGCACCACCGTCCACCTTGGACTCGATCGTCATCCGCCCGCCGCGGTCGTCGACCGCCGCGACCCGGACCTTGACCGTGGAGCGGAACCAGCCACCGGTGCCCGCGCTGCCGCTCGGGGTGAGCGTCAGGGTCGGCGCGGTCACGTCGCCGGCGGTGTCGCCGGGCGAGACCACGGTCACCGGGGCCGAGACCTGGCCGGCCGCGTAGCCGAGCACGGATCCCTTGACGGTGAACTGGTGCGGCTCGGCGACGTCGGCCGCGGTGACCGGGTCCCAGTAGACCGGCACCTGCAGCGTCTCGGCGCCGAACGTGACCGGCACCGTGCCGGGCAGATCGGTCTCGCCGACCTCGACGGTGATCGCCGGGGCGGTGACGGACGCCGGCTGCGCGGCGAGGACCTTCCACTCCTCGACGGCGACGGCCGAATAGGTGCTGCCGTTGGTCGAGGCGTCGAAGATCGCCCGCACCTGCGTGGTGGTGACCGGATCGAAGGTGGTGCTCTGGAAGCCCGCGGTCGCCGTCGGGTACCCGCTCGGGTTGGGCACGTCGGCCCACTGCCCCGTGCCGAGGTTCCAGTACTGGATCTTCCACTTGGCCGGCGCGGCGACGCCGACGCCGCTGCCCTGCGGCTGGTCGTTCCAGAAGTCGATCTGCGAGCCGCTGACCCGCATCGGCTGGTCCCAGGTGTACTGGACCCACTGCTGCGCGGGGTTGTTGCCGGTCCACGTGCCCCACATGTCCGGCGGGAGCGGGTTGGCGCGCACGATCTCGTCGTTGAGCGACTTCACCCAGTACTGCGTCGGCACGGGGTCGTTGGAGACGGTGACCTTCGCCTCCTGGGCGATGTTCGCCCGCGGGGTGCGGTCGCGCTGCTTCACCGGCGTCTGCACGACCATCTTCATCCGCGGCGGCGACTGGGTGTCGTCCCACTCCACCTTGTCGATCGCGACCGAGCGGCGGAAGTGCCCGCCGCCGACCGCGTCGGCCGTGTGGTACGTGATGTACCACTGCCCGTTGAACTGGATGATGCCCGGGTGGCTGGTGGTCGAGGACACCGGCGCGAGCACGGTGCCGCGGTAGGTCCACGGGCCGGTCGGCGAGGACGACGTCGCGTAGGCGATGCAGGCGTGGTAGTTCGCCGGGGTGCACGACGAGGTCGGGCCGGCGTTGTTGCCCGCGTACGCCAGGTAGTACGTGCCGTTGCGGGCGAACAGCCACGGCGCCTCGAAGAACCCGGTGAGGCCCGTGACGGACTTCTGGGCGCCGACCGGCGTCTTCATGTCCGACTGGTACTCGAGCACCCGCAGCTGACCGAAGGTGCCCCAGTAGACGTAGACGTGGCCGTTCTCGACGAGGACGGTCGGGTCGATGTTCTGGATGTCGTTGGCCGCCGGCACCCGCTGCGAGATCAGCGGGCCGCCGATGTAGTCGGTCCACGGCCCGGTCGGGCTGTCTGACACGGCCAGGCCGATGGCGAACTTGTCGGCGGCGGTGCTGTTGCGCTCGCTGACCGGCAGGTACCAGTAGTAGCGCCCATCAGGGCCCTGGACCACCTGGCCGGCGTAGGCGCGACCGGCCGTGGCCCAGCTGAACAGGGTCTCGGGGCGGGCCAGCGACGGGAAGTGGGTCCACTGTCCACTCTGGACGTCGCCGGTGCGCAGCGTGCCCCACTCGTTCATCTGGAAGTCGTTGGTGGTGGGGCCGGCCTGGTCGTGGCCGGTGTAGATGTACAACTGGTCGCCGGCGACGAGCGGGGCCGGGTCGGCCGAGTAGTAGCTGCCGTCGGCGAGGATCGGGTTGCCCTGGTGGGTGAAGGTGTACGAATCCGCGGCGTGGGCCGGACCGGCCGGGCTGACGAGCAGCCCGGCCAGCACCAGACCGGCGACCGCGATCATGCGGAGCGGTCTCAAGGTTTGCCTTCCTAGCAGCTGGAAGCGGTGTAGGGGGCAGTGATCTCCATGCTTCCGCCGGTGCCGGTGACCTTCACCGTGGCCGTCCCGGCCGCCACGGCGGCGGAGCGGGTGGTGAAGGACTGGTACGCGGTCTTGCCCGGGGCGACCCCGGTCACCGTCCGCGACCCGTACGGCGTGACCAGCTCGATGGTGAGCGTCTGGTCGTCGGCGTTGCGGACGTTGACCGACACGTACGCGGTGCCGGCGATGCACTGCGTCTTGGCCTGGACCTCGACGTGGAACTTCGGCGCCGGGTTGCCCGGCACGTCGTACACCTCCCACTCCTGCACGCCGGGTGCGCCCTTGCCCTCCTCGGTCCCGCTCGCGGTGAGCAGCGCCCGCAGCTTCGTGGTCGTGACCGCCTTGAACGTCACGGTGTTCCACTCGGTGGCGGAGGTGCCGTAGGCGCCGGGCTGCTCGACGTCGGCCCAGGTGCCGGCGCTGGTCCAGTACTGCAGCTTCCAGGTCTTCGGCGGCGCGACCCCGGCTCCGGAGTCGTCGACGTCCTGGGTGAACCAGATCCGGCTACGGTCGACGGTGACCGGCGAGGCCCAGTCCAGCTGGATCCACTGCTCGCCCACCTGCGGCCAGGTGTTCCACACGTCGGTGTTCGGCCCGACCGGCCCGGTCGGCTGGACGCCGTCGTTGAGGTTGTCCGCGGTGACCCAGGCCGGGGTGTAGGACGCGGAGGCGGTGGCCGTGCGGGCCACGTTCACCGGCGCCTGACCCGCCGCGACCGGCAGCGAGCCGGTGGCGGAGGTGTTGCCGGCCTTGTCCACGGCCCGGTAGTCGACGATCGTCGCCGCCGAGCCGATCGGCACCGCGCCGTTGGCCGTCGTCCAGTCCTGGGTGACCACGCCGCCGACGGTGAGGCGGTACTGCACCGCCCCGATGCCCGACAGCGCGTCGGTGCCGGTGATGGTCACCGAGCGGCTGGCGGCGTCGAGTGCCGCCGCGGCCGTCGGCGCGGTGCGGTCGATGCCGACGGTGCGCTCGGTCACCGGCGAGACGTTGCCCGCCTTGTCGGTGGCCCGGGCCTTCACCGGCGTCGAGCCCTCCGCGGAGATGGTGACCGGTCCGGTGTACGCCTGGAAGGCCCCCGTCCCGACCGCGATCTCGAGCTTCGGCGCCGGGTCGGCGTTGTCGGTCGCCGTCGCGGTGACGGTGACGTTCGACGTCGTCCAGCCGCTGGCCGGCGCCGGATCGGCGGCAAGGACCGCGACCGGCGGGGCGGTGTCGCTCGGGCCGCCGTCGCCGACGGTGACCGTCGCGGTGGCCGTCTTGTCGGTGCCGGCCACCTGGCCGCTCACCTCGAAGGTGCTCGCCGACGCGTACTTGGCCGGGTCGATCGCCGCCCAGGTGACCGCGATGCCGCTCTGCCGCGACCCGTCGTTGTACCCGACGGTCACCCCGGTGGGCAGCTTCGGCGCGACGCCGACCTTCGTGGCGACCGCCACCGGGTCGATCGTGTTGATCTGCACCGGGTCTGGGCCGCGCACCCACACGTGGGCGGTGGCGGTGAGCGTGGTGCCGGTGACGAAGCCGGAGACCGTGAAGTCGCCGACCGCGGCCACCTTCGCCGGGTCGATCGCGCCCCAGGCCACCGCGACCGGCAGCGTGGTGCCGTCGGCGTAGGTGACGTCCACAGTGGACGGCAGGGTGGGCACGACGCCGACCTGGGTCCGCGCGTCCACGCCCTTGACGGAGCTCGCGGCGGCGGCGAAGACCCGCCACTCGGAGACGCCGACCGCCGAGTACGCGGTGCCGGCGGCGTTGGGCAGCGCGTTGAACGTGGCCCGCAGCCGGGTGGTGGTGACCGCGTCGAACGTCACCTGGTTGGTGCGCCCGCGCACCGCCGGGTCGAAGCCGGCCGCGTTGGTCACGTCCTGCCAGGCCGTGCCGTCCCACCACTGCAGCTTCCACGACTTGGGCACCGCGACGCCGCTGCCGCCCGTGGTGCTGTCCGACCAGAAGTCGATCGAGGCGTGGTCCACGCGCACCGCCGACGGGAAGTCGTACTGCAGCCAGCGGGTGGCCGGCTCGCTGCCGGTCCACGTGCCCCACAGGTCGGTCTGCACGCCGCCGCTGAACAGCGCGGGCTTGCCGTCGTTGACGGCGTTGACGTTGTTCCAGCCGGCCGTGAAGCTCGCCGACGCCGTCGCCGTGCTCGCCACGTTGATCTCGCCCTCGGCCAGCGCGGTCGCGTTGACCACGAGGTCCTTGGTCGAGGTCGCCTGGCCGTTGGAGACGCTCAGGCGCAGGGTGTACCGGCCGGACTTGGTGAACCGGGCCACCGTGCTCGGCGCGTTGGCCGGGTCGAAGGCGGCCGAACCGCCGTCGGGCGCGTCGACGACCGTCCATGCCGAGCTGAGCGCCGAGCCCGGGTCACCGTCGTCCTGGGCGAGGCCGATGATGCGGGCCGAGCCGGCCTGGCTGTAGGACGAGTCGAGCCACGCGTCGGCCAGCGGCGGGTTGTTCACCGCCGCTGGGGCGGCCACGCCGGTGCCGAACGCCTGGACCTCCTTGACGCCGGTCTTCGCGCCCGGCGAGTGCTGCACGGTGATGCGCAGCTTCTTCGCCTTGACCGCGGGGAACCGGACCTGGTTGAGGTTGCCGCGCGGGTACGCGGGCGCCCGGAACTCGCTCGGGACCAGCTTCCAGCCGGAGCCGTCGTCGTAGGAGACCGTGAACTGGGCCGGCGGCGCGTAGCCGGCGACCGTCGCGGTCGTGGTGGTGTTGTAGAAGTACACCCGCACGTCGTCGATCGACCGCTCGCCCTGCAGATCGATGTCGATCAAGTCGCTGGTGTTGGGCGATCCGGCGGTGCCCCAGAAGGGCTCGTTGATCGTCGTGCCGTTGACGGCGCCGGCCGGGGCGCGGCCCGCCGCCGAGAACGTCGCGGTGGCCGGGCGGCCCTGGGCGAAGTTCTCCGAGCCGGTGCTGGCCGGGGCGATGTCGGCGCCCGCCTTGGCCATCACGTCGACGACGCGGTCGCCGGCGGCGTAGGTGACGTCCTGCGGCGCCTTCACCGCGATCGCGGTGTGGGTCAGCACCTGCACGCCCGGAGCGGCCTCGACCGTGCCGGTGGCCGGGTCGTAGACCAGCTTGCCGAGCTTGTCCGCGGTGAACGCGAGCTGCCCGTCCAGGTAGACGGAGTAGCCCTCCGGGACGCCGGTGCCGTAGTACCGCGTGCCGCCGGGCGCGTCCCAGACGATGGTGAGATCACGGTCGCGGTAGCGGATGTTGTTGGCGGTGAAGTGGTCCCAGCCGATGTCGATCGGGTCGAGCTCCACCTTCGCGTCGGCGCGCGGGCGCAGGCCCATCGCGTCCTCGATGACGGTGAAGTTGGTGGCGCCCAGGATCGTGTGGTGGATCCAGGAGCGGTAGCCGATCGTCCCGGCCGTCGCGGAGCCGTCGGCCCAGAACTCGTTCTGGTCCGGGTACCGGTTGTCGCCGTTGTTCTGGTACTGCGCCCAGGCGTTCCAGTACAGCAGCTTCTTGTACCACTCGGCGTCGATGTAGCTCGTCGGGTAGTTGCGCAGCACCGACGACAACATCCGGAACGTCACCGTGGAGTTGATGATGGAGAAGTTGTTGCTGCCCGGGTAGCCCGCCGCCGCGGCCGCGGCCTTGTCGGCCTGGTTCGCGGTGGTGAACGGGAAGATCGGGTACTGGGAGCTGTCCGCGAACAGCCGCAGCGCCTCGACGTAGGGCTGGGTGTAGTCGGCGTCGCCCGGCTTCGGCATCAGCCCGACCGAGAACGGGTAGTAGTTGTTGATCTCCTTCCACGGCACGAGCTGGTTGCCGGAGACCAGGCGGTGCTTGAGCAGGTTGCCGTAGAGCCCCATCTGGTCCGGGGTGCTGCGGGCGGGCTCCCACAGGTACTGCAGCACGGCCGCCTTGATCCGTGCGGCGAACGCCTCCATCTCGTCGGCCTTGGCCGTGTCACCGGCGGTGCGGTACGCGGCCGCGGCGGCCTTGGCGTTGGAGTACAGGTACGCGTTCTCGGCGCGGTCCATGTAGCCGGACTTCCAGTCGAACGACACCGCGTCGGCGTCGTTGCCGGTCATGGCGCCCCAGTTGTACTCGATGAGGCCGTTGCCGTCGAAGTCGTACGCCTGCTGCAGCCCCTTCACGTCGTTCTCGGCGTAGCCAGCCAGGTTGCGGGCGATCGCCTTCGGCCCGCCGTGCAGCTGGTACGAACGCCAGGCGGCCTCGGAGATGTACTCGGTGTAGGAGTTGGACCAGTTCGCCGGGTCTCCGGGGTTGTCGACGTACTTCGAGCTCTTCGACACCTCGCCGGCCGACACCCACGGGCCGTAGGAGTAGACGGGGTCACGGAAGTACTTGAGGTCGTCGACGAACATGCCGGCGGTCAGCACGATCGCGTTGTTGTAGCCGAGCACACCCTCCATCGACGTCGGGAACTGGTAGTCGTTGCCCGGCAGGTCGGCGTCGAGGAAGTTGTACCGCATCAGCCACCAGCGGTAGAACAGCGTCTTGTCGATGTTGTTCTCAGGCGTGTCCAGGTAGGGCACGTTGTCGGCCCACCACCGGTTGTAGGCGGTGACGTGCTCCTTGTAGGCCGCGGCCGGGGTCAGGCCCCGGTAGCGGGTGTACTCCGTCTCCGCGGCCGGCTGCTCCTTGGTGATGAAGCCCAGCTGCACCTTCGTCGTCACCGCGCCGGACGCCGGCACGCTCAGGGTCTGGCGCAGCGTGCCGTCAACGGGCGCGAAGCCGTCGCCGGAGAAGCGTGGGAAGAGCGTGGTGAGCTGGTTGAACGCGCGCACGGCGCCGGTCAGCTCGCCGTTGTCACCCGCGACGGTCTTGGCGAACGCCGAGCTCGCGGTGAGCGTGATGCTCTTGGCCGCGCCGTTGGTGCTGGCGACGTCCACCGAGGTCACCGCGACATTGGCGTCGGTGATGTACTTGGTCTCGGTGATGCGCAGCCCGCCCGCGGTGTTGTTGAAGACGGTGCGGAAGTAGCTCGGGGTCTGCCTGCGCTGGTTCACGTCCTCGGTGAGCGCGACGTCGGCGCCGTTGACGGAGGCGGTGATGGTGTACGCGCCCTGGCCGCCCGCGATCGACTCGATGTAGGCGACCTCGCCGCCGAAGCCGAGCACGTTCGGGCTGTGCGTCTTCATGAACACGGCGCGGCCGCGGCTGAAGAGGTACTGGTTCGCGTCGCCGTTCGACCCGCCCGGCTGGTTGCCGGTGCGGGCGAGCATGCGGTCGATCCAGAAGTCGTTGTCCGGGCCCGTTCCGGCGCCGGCGGTGACGTCGGCGTCGAAGATGGCCTGGAGCTGGTTGCGGGGGTGGTAGCCGGTGCGCTCGTCCGGCACGGGGTTGGCGCCGCCGGTGAACGTCGGATAGGGGGTGGCGGTGTTGGGTGCGGCCTGAGCCGGCACGGGGGTCAGGGTGGTCAGCAGCAGGCCGGCGACCGCGGCAGCGGCCGCGACGCGTGGCCGGACTGTTCTCACGAACGGGCACCTTTCTCGGTGGGGGTGAATTCGTTCGTCTTCAGGTCGGCCCGCGCGACCTCGTCCCCGTTGCGGGCGAGCACTTGCACCTGGGCCTCGTCGGAGAGCACCCAGGCGATGAAGTTCCACGCCTGGTCCGCCTTCTTCGAGTCGCGGGAGATGCCGATGCCGTCGCCGCCGTCCTTCGCGAGCACGAACGGCACCGCGTGCTTGGCGCCGTCCCTGGTCCCGGCCTGGATCGACGGCTGGTCGAGCTGAGCGGCGAAGGACAGGCGCGCGACTCGCCCGGTGATGTCCTGAAAGAGCCCGCGCCCGGTCCACCCGGGCACATCCGCCAGGCCGCCGGCGAGCAGGTCGGGCAGGGCCCCGGCCTGCGCGGCGCCGTCGATGCGAACGTTCACATCGGCGCCGTTCACCAGCGCCAGCTCGACCTGGTTGGTGTGGGTCGCGTTGTACGCGTCAACGAGCAGGGTCGCCTGGACCTCGAGCTGGGACCGGGTCCACAGGACGAGCCGGCCGCCGCTGTCGGCCCCGTCGACGGGCGGCGGCGGTGCGGACTTCGGCGACCCGGAGCACCCTGCGAGGACCACGACCGCGGCGACGGCGACGAGCGTGCGACGAAGCATGGACACCTTCCTCGAAAACCTTTTCGGAAATGGTGGCAACACGTTACGACCGTGTCAACGGTTGATTTCCGCCGTTCTACGGGTTGTTACAACTGAGACAGTCGCCGTTTGGGTCCTTACAAACCGAAACGTTTTCGGTTCGAAGCGCCCACCTGCCTGGAAGTGCTCCCACCAGCGCGATCGCCGACAAGGAACGCAAATGTATGAATGTGACGAGTTGTCGACGCCCTCCTTACCGGCAATTCGGAAAGGTCGGGCTAATCGGACGCAGCCCTGCTCCACGATGGTGGCGGTGAAGGCTGGAGGACTCGCCCGGGCGAAGCCCGGCAGCCCCGCACGCAGCGGCGATCCCGTCGCAATTCCTACCGACAGCGCCGCGTTCCCGAGCCGGCATCCGGGTCGTCGACATGGCGGCGCGGCGCGGCCGGCCGATCAGCCGCGCAGTGCCGAACTCCCCCGGTTCGGCAGGGCGCCCGCCCCGAGTCAGCCCGCATCGCCGCACGCCGCACGGTGATGACCATCCGGCCATGCGGCAGTGGCAACGGACGCCTGGTGGACGAGCCGATGTACGGCGGGTGGTCGAGTGCCCCGGGAGTCAGCCGCGCAATGCGCCTGACATGAAACCACGGACGTAGCTGCGCTGCAGAACGAGGAACAGCACCAGGCAGGGCACCGCCATGAATGTCACGCCGGCCTCCAGCGCGGCGTAGTCGATGGCGCCGAACGTGGCGGTGCGCATGTTCACCACGGTGAGCATCATGGTGAACTTGTCGGTCGAGTTGAGCAGGATCAACGGGGCGAAGAACTCGCTCCACGAGGTGAGGAAGGCGAAGAGCCCGACGGTGATGAGGCCCGGCTTCACCGCGGGCAGCATGATGCGGGTCAGCGCCCGGAAGCTGCCGCAGCCGTCGAGCAGTGCGGCCTCCTCGAGCTCCTTGGGCACGGCCTCGAAGGAGTTGCGCATCATGAACACGGAGAAGGGCAGCTGGAACATGATGAGCACGAGACTCAGGCCGATGAGCGAGTCCTGCAGACCGATCCAGCCCAGCAGGACGTACAGCGCGATGAGGATGGTCGCGTAGGGCACCATGAGGATCGCGAGGGTGAGCAGGAACAGCGCGTCGCGGCCGGGAAAGGTGAACCGGCCGAACGCGTAGCCGCCGAGGGTGCTCACGACCAGGGTGCCGCCGACGGTGAGGACGCTGACGGCGACGGAGTTGAACACCTGCTCGAAGTGGATGCCGTTGTCGGCGTTGAACAGCCGTGCGTAGTTCTCCAGCCCGAACCCGCTCGGCGTGCGCACCGAGGCGAACGCGCTCCAGGCGAGCGGGAACAGGAACAGGATGGCCAGGGCGGCGCCGGTGAGCCGTCGCATGTCAGCCCTTTCTGCGCAGCATGCCGAGCTGCACCACGTTGAACAGAACCAGGACGACGAGGAGCACGACGGAGATGGCCGCGGCGGATCCGAGGTCGAGCTCGATGAAGGCCTTGCGGTAGATGATCATCACCAGCGAGGTGGTGGAGTTGTCGGGCCCGCCGCGGGTGAGGATCCAGAACTGGTCGAAGGCGAGGAGGGAGCCGGTGACCATGAGCGTGAGGACGAGGGCGAGGGTGGGGCGCATCAGCGGCACCGTGATCCGCCGGAATGTCGCCCAGCGGGAGGCGCCGTCGAGGCGGGCGGCCTCGTACACCTCGACTGGAATCGCTTGCAGGCCGGTGAGCAGGATGAGCATGTTGAACCCGGCGAAGCGCCACAGCACGAGCCCGACCGCGGAGCCCAGCGCGCTGCCGGGGCTGCCGCTGGTCCACGACACGTAGCCGTGCAGCAGACCCAGCGACTCGAGGATCCGGTTGACCGGGCCGATCTCGTCGCTGAGCAGGCCCAGGAACAGCAGGGAGGCGCTGGCGAAGCCGACCGCGGCCGGGATGAAGTACGCGGTGCGCAGCAGCCCGACACCCCGGCCCGGGTGCTGCACGAGCAGCGCCAGCCCGAAGGAGAGCCCGAAGAGCAACACCGTGACCACGGCGGTGTACTTGAGGGTGAACCAGGCCGCGGTGGCGAGCAGCTCGTCGTCGGCCATGCCGGCGTAGTTCTCCGGCGCGTTGAGCTCTGGCGCGCCGAGCAACGGCCAGTGGTGCAGCGACATGTACGCCACGAGGCCGAGCGGGACGAGGAAGAACATGCCGACCATGAAGGCGGTGGGTGCGGCGTACAGGGCGCCCACCCACCGGCGGGTGCGTCGGGTGCGGGGCCGGGCGGCCGGCGGTGAGACCGCCGGCCGCTCGTCGACGAGCAGGGTCATCGGTCTCTACTTCACTTCTTCAGGGAGGCGGTGAGCGCGGTCGCGCCGTCGTCGAGGGACTTCTGGGCGTCGCCGAACAGCGCACCCCGGAACGCGGTCACCCACGGGCTCTGCGGGTCGTTGTAGGTGACATTGAAGTTCTTCGCGTACGGCGTGCGGCCCTTGGCCATGAGATTGTTGATGGTGACGATCCGCGGGTCGGCGGAGGAGTACTTGTTGGCGGCCAGGTCCGTGCGCACCGGCACGCCCTTGTTCTTGGCCACGACCTCCACCTGGGCCTCGTCGCCGAGGGTCCAGGCCAGGAAGTCCCACGCCTCGGCGGCGTGCTTGCTGGTGGCACCGATGCCGATCGCGTCGCCGCCGACGAACGTCGACTCGCCCCCGTCGATGCCGCTGATCGGGGCGATCCCGAGCTTGAACGTCGCCTTCTCCTCGATCAGGCCGAGCCAGGCCGCCGGGCCGGGCGCGATGCCGATCTTGCCGCTCTGCAGCGCGCCGAGCCACGTCGGGCCGGCCTCGTCCTTCGACGCCGGCGCGGCCACGCCCTCGTCGTAGAGCTTGCGGTACAGCGCGAAGACGTCGGCCATCGCCTTGCCGTTGACGGTGCTCTCGGTGCCCTCGGCGTTCATCACGTCACCGCCGGAGGCCCACACCGACGGCCACAGGGTGAACACGTTGCAGCCACCGCAGTTGCCGCCGAAGTAGGTGCCGTTGACGTCGCCGCCGAGCTTGTCCACGGCGCGGGCGGCGTCGGCGAACTCCTGCAGGGTCGTCGGTGGCTTCTTCGGGTCCAGGCCGGCCTTGGCGAAGAGGTCCTTGTTGTACAGCATGACCGACATGTCGATGGTGTGCGGGACCGCGTAGTTCTTCTTGTTCCAGGTGCCGTTGCGCACGTGCGCGGGGGCGACCTTGTCCTTGACCGTCAGGGCGTTGAACTTGTCGGTGATGTCCAGCCACAGCCCCTGCGAGGCGTACTGCGGCGCGAACACCACGTCGGAGGCGAACAGATCCGGCAATGCCTTGGCCCCGGCGGCGGACGCGAGCTTGGCCGGATACTCCTCGTTCGGGTACGCGGTGACCTCGACCTGGTTCTTGTGGGTGGCGTTGTAGGCGGCCGCGTAGGCCTTGGACTGCGATTCGGTGGCAGCCCGTGTCCACAGCTTGAGCGTGGTGCCACTGTCCGCGTCGGCCGGGGTGCCGGCCTTGGTGTCGTCACCGCACGCGGCGGCGCCCAACAGTAACGTCGCAGCGACGATGCTGCCCATCCAGCGTTTCACGATCGTTTCCTTTCCCAGGTGATCCATTGTTTGTGAGCGTTCTCAAAGTGCAAGGGGTGTCGCCGTGGAACTGCGCACGATCAGGCTCGGCGCGGAGCGGAACTCCCCGCCCCGCCGCGAGCCCGTCGAGATCTGGTCGACGAGCAGGTCCAGGCTGCGCCTGCCCAGCTCGGCGAAGTCCTGCCGGACCGTGGTGAGCGGCGGCAGGAGGTACGGGGCCTCGGGCATGTCGTCGAAGCCCACGACGCTGACGGCGTGCGGCACCGAGCGGCCGGCCTCGTACAAGGCGCGCAGGACACCGACGGCCACCTGGTCGTTGGCGCAGAACACCGCGGTCACCTCCGGCCGCTCCGCCAGGGTCCGGCCGGCGGCGTAGCCGGCCGCGGCGCTCCAGTCGCTCGTGAGGGGCGCCGGGGCCGAGCGTCCCGCGTCCTCCAGCGCCGTCCGCCAGCCGGCCATCCGCTCTCTGGCCTCCGGCCAGTTCGCCGGTCCCGCGACATGGTGGACGGTGCGATGGCCGAGTTCGAGCAGATGCCGGGTGGCCAGGGCCGCCCCGGCGGCGTTGTCGATCGCCACCATGGGGACCTCGGAGTCGTCGCCGGCCTCGGCAGTGATGCCGAGGCCGACGATCGGCACGTCCAGGGGCACCTGCCGCAGCGCCGTCCAGGCCGCCGCGACCGGCGCGAGCGTGACGATGCCCTCGACGGCCTGCTCGCGCAGGCGCCGCACGGCGTCGCGGACCTGTGGCACGTCGGGCTCCCGGGCGCTGGCGATGCTGACGAAGTAGCCGGCCTCCCGGGCCGCCCGCTCGATGGCGTGGACCATGAACGAGGGCCCGAAGAGGGTCGTGTCGAAGGTGACGAGGCCGACCGTCTGGGACCGGTTGGTGGCCAGGGTCCGGGCCGCGATGTTGGGCTGATAGTCCAACGCCCGCATCGCGTCCAGGACCCTGGCCCGGGTCTGCGACCGGACGTTGGGGTGGTCGTTGATCACCCGCGAGACGGTCTGGTGCGAGACCCCGGCGAGGTGAGCGACGTCCCGCATCGCCGGGGGCCTTCGGGCGGTGTGCATGCTCAGCCGAACGCCTTGACCTCGATCGGCCCCGCCGAGGCCGATCGTCTGGGGCCCTTGGTCGCTGCTGGCGGAGGCATTACGGCGGCGGGAGCGGTAGTCAACGCGAGTGCCGGCCGAGACTTCCGGCGGGGGTGTGGCATCGCGTCACCTCCTTGTCAGGACGGGATGATGGGAAGCCAGACGCGCATCGTGGATGGGCCGCGGCGGGCCCAGCGGTGATACGGGACGAGCGGAACGAGGACTGGCTGCACATTTTCGGCCGGCACGGGCCGGTCACCGTACGGCCACCTGGCCTTACCCGGGTCGGCGGTGCGCCCCTTCACCGCGCCCTCCTCGGGCGCGACGCCGGTGTCGACCTGCAGCTCATCGAGGTCGACGCCGTCCTCCTGGTCGATCGACTCGGCGCACATCACGATCGGACCCGCCTCCACTGCGGCGCAGCCGCGCACCGCGTCCACGCGCGGGTCCGGGAACGTCCATCGAGGCCGCACGGACAGGTCCAGTCGGATCTGCTCGCCGGGAACGAAGACGCGGCGCTCGACCCGGGTCCCGCCACCTGCCCAGTCCGGCACCCGCAGCGTGATCGTCCGCTCCTGAGCGGGTGCTTCGGCCACGGTGACGATGACGGTGCCGTTGTCCGGGTACGCCGTGTCGACCTCGAGTCGCATGCCCGCGGCCTGGACGGTCATGGGAGCGAACTGGTGAATCTGCACACCGGCGTCGTTGCCGGACTCGGTCGCGGTCACGAAGTAGGTGCCCAGGGAGGCGACGAGCCGGGACACGTTGGTCAGGCAACAGGACACCTCGAACCACGGCGCACGCTGGCCACCGCCGAAGCGCAGCTGCTCATGCTCAGCCGAGGGAGTCTCGGGCCGGGTGCGCTGGTGCAGGGTGTGGGCGTAGAAGAAGGAGCGGCCGTCGTCGGCCACCGCGGCGGCGATCACGTTGTGCAGCACCCGATCGACGATGTCGCCGTAGCGGGTGTCGCCGGTGGCCAGCAGCAGCCGGTGGGCGAGCATGACGGTGGCCACGCCGGCGCAGGTCTCGGAGTAGGCCCGGTCCGGCGGAAGCACGAAGTCGTCGCCGAAGGACTCGTCGAGGTGGCGCGAGCCCATCCCGCCGGTGATGTAGGTGCGCCGGGCGACGGTGTGGTCGAACTGCCGCACGACCGCCGCGAGCAGCTCGTCGTCGCCGGTCTCCACGGCCACGTCCACGGCGCCGCAGGCCAGGTACAGGGCGCGCACGGCGTGGCCGCCGAACGCCTCCGCCGCACGGATCGGGGTCTCGTCCTGGAAGTACCGCCATCCGAACTCGTGCTCCGGCAGGCTGCGGTGCCCGCGCCGGCCGATGAACGCGACGGCCATGTCGAGGTACCTGCGCTCGCCGGTGAGCCGATAGAGCTCGACGAGCCCGGGCTCGATCTCGGGGTGCCCGCAGAAGCCCTCCTGGGCGAAGCGCTCGCAGACGTGGTCGGCGACCCGGCGGGCGACCTGCAGCAGCTCGGGAGCGGCGCCGGTGCGGTGCGCGGCCACCGCGGCCTGCAGCAGATGACCGGCGCAGTAGAGCTCGTGACCGAAATTGAAGTCGCTGTACCGCTCCGGCTGCCCGGGCCGCCCGTAGCCGGTGTGCAGGTAGCCGTCGACGGCCTGGGCGCCCGCGGCCAGCGCGACCAGCTCGGACAGCAGCCCGGTGTGATCGGTGCCGCCGGCCCGGCCGGTCTCCCAGCTGGCCGCCTCGGCGAGCTTGTACACCTCGGAATCGGAGAACTCACGCCCGCGGCGGCGCAGCGCAGCGTCGGGGTCGCGGAAGTTGCCCGTCCAGCCGAGCCGGTCCAGCCACTCGCGGCAATGCTCAATGGTGGCGGTGCCGATGACCGCCTGACGCTTCCCCCAATACCCACCGGTGAGCTGCACCTGGTGCAGTCCGACGGGGTGCAGCTCCCCGCTCGAGGGCACAACGGGTCCTGGGACGGCCGCCACCGTCACCACCTTTCCGAAATGTTACGAAAACCTTTTCGGGAATCTTGGCAGCGCGAGACGCACCTGTCAACGGCTGTTTTGCAGCCATCGCGCAGCACCTGTCGTTGCGAGGCTCACCCACCAGCTATGCTCGCCGAAACGTTTTCGAGAGGACTGAACCGGTGGGCAGAACACGCGCGCGGGCGACCCTGACCGACGTTGCCAAGCGGGCAGGGGTCTCCGTCGCCACCGCCTCGAAGGCACTCAACTCGCGCGACGAGGTGGCCCCCGCGACCCGTCGACGGGTGCAGCAGGCCGCGGAGGAATTGGCTTTCTACCCCAACGTGTTGGCTCGGGGGCTCGTCTCCGGTAACACCCGAACCATCGGTTTGCTCACTGACGAGCTGACCAGCGCCCGCTTTGCGATTCCGGTGCTGCTCGGCGCCGAGAACGCCCTGGGCAACGAACAGATGAGCGTCCTGCTGTGCGATGCCCGCGGCGATGCCATCCGCCGGCGCCACTACATTCAAACGTTGCTGGCCCGCCAGGTCGACGGGTTCATCATCCTCGGCGACGCCAACGACCTGCGCCAATCACTCACGCGCGACATCCCGATTCCGGTCGTCTATGCCTACTGCGAGTCCGACAACCCCGCCGACCTGTCTGTCATCGCCGACGACGCCGGCGGCGCCCGCCTTGCCGCCGAGCATCTCGTCGCGCTCGGCCGCAAGCGCATCGCCCACATCACCGGCGACGACACCTACCGGGCCGCCCGCGACCGGGCCGCCGCGTTACGGGAGGTCCTCGACAGCGCCGGCCTGCCACTCATCGGCGATCCGCTCTTCGGCCAGTGGTCGCAACGCTGGGGACGGCACGCCGCCGCCCGGCTCCTGAGCGCACACCCCGACATCGATGCGATCTTCTGCGGCAACGACCAGATCGCCTCGGGAGCGGCCGACACCTTACGCGAACTCGGCCGCCATGTACCCGACGACGTCGCGCTGGTCGGCTACGACAACTGGGAGGTCTTCGCCACCGAGTGCCGACCCCCGCTGACGACCGTCGACCTCAACCTCGAGCAGCTGGGCGCGACCGCGGTCGGACAACTCTTCGCGATCCTGGATGGCGAGACCCGCTCTGGCGTCGTCCGTCAGCCCGGTCGCCTCGTCGTCCGAGGATCAACCGTCCCATAGGCGAGCCTTCACCGACGGCGGCCCCGGGGTGGGGCGCCGCGGCCGGGGCGAGGCCGGCGAAAGTGAAGCACGTACCGTGGGGTCATGGCTCTGACCGTTGGGGACGTTGAGCGGTTCGAGGTGGCCCGGCCGTGGCTGGAGGCCATCGCCTACCGCATGCTCGGCTCCGCGGCGGAGGCCGAGGACGCGGTGCAGGAGACGTTCCTGCGCTGGCAGGGCGCGGACCACGGGCACATCGAGGTGCTCGAGGCGTGGCTGACGAAGGTCCTCACCAACCTGTGCCTCAATCAGCTCACGTCGGCGCGGGCGCGGCGTGAGGTGTACGTGGGGCAGTGGCTGCCGGAGCCGCTGCTCGCGGGGGATCCGATGCTCGGTCCGGCCGACACCGTGGAGCAGCGCGAGTCGGTGTCCTACGCGGTGCTCACGCTGATGGAGCGGCTCACGCCGAACGAGCGGGCGGTGTACGTGCTGCGCGCCGCGTTCGACTACCCGCACCGGGAGATCGCCGGGATCCTCGACATCACGGAGGCCGCCAGCCAGCAGATCTTCCACCGGGCCAAGCAACACGTCGCCGAGGGCCGGGCGCGCACGGAGATCGACGAGGCCGCGGCGCGGCGGATCGTCGAGGAGTTCCTGGCGGCCGCGACCAGCGGGCGGACCGAGCCGCTCGTGCGGCTGCTCACCGGGGACGCCGTCTCGATCGGCGACGGCGGCGGGAAGGTGCCGGCGCGGGCGAAGGCGTACGAGGGTGCCCTCGCGGTGGCGAAGTTCGTGCGGGGGCTGTTCGCGCCCGGCGAGGCGAAGCGCGCCGCCGCCGGCGGGTCGCCCGGGATCTACGCCACGACCGCCAACGGGGAGCCGGCCGTCGTGGCCGTCGTGGACGGGCGGGTCGTGGGGGTCATGTGCCTGGAGGTCACCGACGGCGGTATCGCGGCGCTGCGCAACCAGGTCAACCCCGACAAGCTCGACCGCGCGACCGAGCGCTGGACGGCCACCGGCGACCACGGGAAACCCCTGTTCACCGCGTTCCAGTGAGCATGTGAGCTGCTTCACACCACGTTCCTGTCAGCAAACGGCGGGCCGCCCGGTTCAAGGGGCACACCGCCAGACAGGAGCAGGGACATGCAGCAGCACCGCATCATCGTTCTGGGCGCCGGGTACGCCGGGGCCATCGCCGCCGGCCGGCTCGCCAAGCGGCTGCGCCGCGAGGACGTCGCGATCACCCTCGTCAACGCCGACCCGGACTTCGTCGAACGGGTCCGCATGCACCAGCTGGCGACCGGCCAGGCGCTCAAGCCGCGGCCGTTCAGCGCGATGCTCGCCGGCACCGGCGTCCAGCTGCGGATCGCCAAGGTCACCGCCGTGGACGTGGAGCGCAGGACCGTCACGGCCGGCGGTGAGGAACTCGGATACGACACCCTCGTCTACGCGCTCGGCAGCGGCTGGAACGCCCAGGGCGTCCCCGGCACCGCTGAGCACGCCCACGAGCTCGCCAGCCGCTCCGGCGCGCTGCGGCTGCGGGACCGCCTGGCCCGCCTCGACGCCGGGCAGCCCGTGGTCGTCGTCGGCGGCGGCCTCACGGGACTGGAGGCCGCCACCGAGATCGCCGAGGCGCGTCCGGACCTCGAGGTCGCCCTCGCCGCCCGGGGAGAGCTCGGCGACTGGCTGTCGGACAAGGGCCGCGCGCACCTGCGGAAGGTCGCCGCCCGGCTCGGGATCACCGTGCACGAGCACACCGCCGTCGCCCGGGTCGAGGCCGACGCCGTCATCACCGCCGACGGCCGCACCATCCCGGCCGCGGTCACGGTATGGACCGCCGGGTTCGCGGTCCACCCGATCGCGCAGGCGAGCGGCCTGGAGGTCACCGACACCGGCCGGATCGTCGTCGACGGCACCATGCGGTCGGCGTCCCATCCGGAGGTGTACGCCGTGGGCGACGCCGCCTTCGCCATGGGCGCCGGGGACAAGCCGCTGCGGATGTCGTGCGCGTCCGGCACCCCGATGGCGTGGCAGGCCGCCGACGCGATCGCGGCACGCCTGACCGGCGGGAAGCTGCCGAACGTCCCGCTGCGCTACTTCAACCAGTGCATCTCGCTGGGCCGCAAGGAGGGCCTGATCCAGTACGTGACCGCCGACGACCGTGCCGTCTCCGCGGTCCTCACCGGCCGGCTCGCCGCGCTCTACAAGGAGCTGATCTGCAAGGGCGCGGCCTGGGGCGTCGCCAACCCGACGCTGGGTCTGCCCACCCGCCGCCACCCCGTCACCGTGGAAAGCACGGTCGGGGCGACGGCGTAGCGCTGCCAGAGCCGGGCTCTACCGCGTCTCAGCAGTACACGTTGCCGCGGGTACTGGATGATGAACGCGCTGGACGTCTTGGTGGCGCTCTGCCGCCCTCACCCCGGACCGTACCTGCACATCGGCGGCGACGAAGCGTCGAGCACGCCGGCGACGGACTACATCGACCTCGTATAGCTGGCGGTCGATGAACGGACACGCCATGTTCATCTTCGGCTACCCGTAGGCAATCCGGCGCTGTAAGTGTGGGCGCGGAAGTGCTCAATGAACGACCATCCGGGCGCTTCGCACGAATGTACGCGAAAGGCTGCGCCCAACGTGAGCTCTGGCGATGCCGCCCGCGACCTCGGCGAACAGCGCGCCGCCCTGCACCGCTACGTGACCCGACTCGTCGCCCCCGACCTGCACCAGGCCGAGGACATCGTGCAGGAGACCCTGCTGCGCGCGTGGCAGCACGCCGACCAGCTCGACTGGGCCGAGCGGCCGATCCGGCAGTGGCTGTTCAGGATCGCGCGCAACCTCGTCGTCGACGCCTGGCGCAAGGACCGCAGCGTGCCGATCGGGATCGCGGCCGACCTGTTCCCCGAGCGGGCCGACCGCGGCGACCTGGCCGAGACCGTCGCCGACCGGCACCTCCTGGTGCACGGGCTGCGGCAGCTGCCGGCCCGGCACCGCGAGATCCTGGTGCACGTCCACCTGCTCGGACGCGGCGGCGACGACACCGCGGCGGCGCTCGGCATCCCCGGCGGCACCGTGAAGTCCCGCACCCACCACGCGCTGCGGGCCATGCGCGTGGTCCTCGGGGAGGCGGCATGATCGCGTACCTGTCGGCGCACCGCGGGCCGATCAGCGCCCTGCTCGGCGGTCTCGGCCTGCTCGTGCTCGCCCTCGTCCTGCTCCAGCGCGCGGTGCGGCGGGCCGGCGGCTGGCGGGTGGTGCGGCGCCGGTTCGCCCACGAGGTGCGGCGGACGGCGGCGGCGTTCGGGCGGCCCGTCCGACGCTGGTGGCGGTACCGGCGACGCCTCGAACTCCTCAGCGGACTGCTCGCCGACCCGCAGACCTGGACGACCGCCGCGGCGGCGCTGCGCGACATCCCGCTGCCCGGCCGGCGGCAGCCCTACGCCGTGATCCTCGCCGGCGACGCCGTCGGCGTGTACTTCGCCGGGGCGCCCTGCGAGGCCCCCGACGACTCGTCGTGGACCGCCGACGAGGACGACCCGCTGCTGTGGTGGACCCCACGGGACCCGAACGCACCCGGCGACGCGACCCCGGTGCTGGTGGCTGCCGGCGTGGAGGACGCCCGCGGCGGCGTGGTGTTCCTCGACCTGACCGCCGGCCCCGCCACCGTCGCCACGACCGGCGACGACCGCACCGGCCGCGCGCTCGTGCAGTCGATCGCCGCCCAGCTCGAGGCCCGCCTGCCCGGCGGCGCGGTCACCATCGGCCCCGGCGTGCATCCCGGGTTCGACGGCGAGCTGACCACGCCGGCCAGCGAGTTCCACATCTGCGCGGGTGTACCCGGCAGCACGCGCACCGAGCTGCGCACCGTCCGCATCGGCGGCGCCCAGGGCCATGCCAGGCTGCTCGTCGCCGACCGCACGGGACTCGTACGCCCGGCCGGCACCCCGCTCGTCCTCGACGTCACCGCGCTGCCGAGATCGGTCGTCCGCACGCTCGCGACGATCCCGCCCGCGCCGCGGCGCCCAGACACCGGCCCGCTCCTGGACGAGGACGCCTTCGTGGCCTCCCTCGACGGCCCGTCGTCCCGGCCGCCGGTCCGAGCGGCGACGGCTCCGGAGGCCGACCCGGAGGCGCCTCCGCCGGGGGAAGCGGCCGACGCCGGGGCGCCGCCCGTCCGGCCGGTCAGCGCCACCACGCACGACGAGGACGAGTTCGACGAGCCGGAACGCCCCGCCCCCGGCGTGTCCGCGACCAGGGGGATGCCGGCGTGAACCTGACACTCACCACCGTCGACGGCATCGACGGGACGCGCCGGGACCACCTCGTCGACCTGCCCGGCGCCTGCACCGTGGCCGAGCTCAGCGCCGCCCTCGACCGGCCCGCCGACGACGGGGGCGCGGCCAGGTTCCTGGCCGGAGCCGGTCCGGCCAGGAAGGTGTACCTCGACGGCGTCGAGGTGCCCCTCTCCGCCCCGGTGCACGGCTCCGGCATCCGGTCAGGAGCGGTCCTGGGTCTGGGCCGGCCCGTCCGGCGACGGGACCTGGTCCGGCCCGACGCGGCCGACGCCGGCCCGGTGCTCGTCGAGCTGCACGCGGTCTCCGGGCCGGCCGCCGGCCGAAGCTGGCGGCTCACCCCGGGCAGCTGGGAGATCGGCACCGCCGATCACTGCGCGATCAGCGTCGACGGCCCCGACGCGCCCACCGGCGGGCTCTGGGTGACGGTCTCCCGGGGAACCGTGACCTGGCACCGCGAGCCCGGCGACGACGGCGAGGTCAGACCGGCGGTCGTGGAGCCGCCGTACGCGTTCGACCCGGAAACCGGCATCACCGTCGAGACCGGCGGGCGGCCATCGGTACCGGACGCGCAGGACGACGACGAACCCGCCCGGCGCTGGGAGCCCGGCACCGATCTCGCCGTCGGTCCGGTCCTGCTGAGGCTCGTCGCCCCGGTGGCGGCCGACGCCGCGGTCACGGACGCCGCCGACGGGATCGGCCTGGACTACAACCGGCCGCCGCGGATCGCGCCGCATCTGGACGCCGAGCGGGTGCGGCTGCCGAACCCTCCGACCAAGCCGCCGCGCCAGCCCTTCCCGATGCTGATGCTCGTCGCCCCGATCGTGCTCGGGCTGGTCCTCGTCGGGGTGTTCCGCTCGTACTTCTACCTGGTCTTCATCCTGTTCACACCGGTCATGGCGGTCACCAACTGGATGGTCGGCCGGCGCGGCAACCGCAAACAGCACGAGGACCAGTGGCGGCGGTACCGGCTGCGGATGGACTCCCTGCAACGCGAGATCCACGACGCGGTCCGGCAGGAGCGGCACGTGCGCTGCGTGACCGGACCCGACCCGGCGACGCTCGGCCTCGTCGCGACCGGCCCCGGGGTGCGGCTGTGGGAGCGGCGCCGGCGGGACCCCGACCACCTGCTGGTCCGGCTCGGCACCGCCGACCTGCCGTCCGTGAAGGAGATCGACGACCCGGGCCGTGACGAGAACCACCGCACGGTGCGCTGGAACATCCAGGACGTGCCGGTCGGCCTGGAGCTCGCCGAATACGGCGTCATCGGCGTCGCCGGCCCGGCCGCGCCGGTACAGGCGCTGGCGCGGTGGTTCGTCGCGCAGAGCGCCGTCCTGCACAGCCCCCGGGACCTGCGGGTGGTCGTGCTCACCGAGCCCCAGCGCAGCGACGGCTGGAGCTGGGTCCGGTGGCTGCCGCACCTGCGGCCCGCCGGTGGGGGCGGCCCGATGGTCAGCGTCGGCAACGACCCGGAGAGCGTCGCCAACCGCGTCGCCGAACTGGTCGCCCAGGTGCAGGCGCGCCAGCGGGCGCTCGGCTCGTCGCTGGGCAAGGCCATGTTCACCGACCCCGACGTGCTCGTCATCCTCGACGGCGCCCGCCAGCTGCGAGACGTCCCGGGAGTCGTGCAGCTGCTCACCGAGGGCCCGCGGGTCCGCCTGTTCAGCATCTGCCTCGACGAGCAGGAGCGGCTCCTGCCGGAGGAGTGCACCGCGGTCGTCGTGGCCGCCGCGACGACCGTCACGCTGCGCCGCACCGGCAGCGCCGACCTCACCGGCATCCGCGCCGACCTGGTCGACGTCGGCTGGTGCGAGTGGCTCGCCCGCGGCCTCGCCCCGCTGCGCGACGTCAGCCCCGAGCACGACGCCGGGCTGCCCCGCGAGGTGCGGCTGCTGGAACTGCTGGACCTCGAGCCGCCAGACCCCGCCGAGCTGCTGCGCCGGTGGGAGAAGCGGCCGGCCAGCACCACGTTCGCGCTCGGCCGCGGCTACGACGGGCCGCTCGCGCTGGACCTGGTCCGCGACGGGCCGCACGGGCTCGTCGCCGGCACCACCGGGTCCGGGAAGTCGGAGCTGCTGCAGGCGTTCGTGGCGTCGCTCGCCGCGGCGAACCGCCCCGACGAGCTGACCTTCGTCCTCGTCGACTACAAGGGCGGCAGCGCGTTCCGGGAGTGCGCCGAGCTGCCGCACACCCTGGGCATGGTCACCGACCTCGACGCGCACCTCGTGCAGCGGGCGATGGACTCCCTCGGCGCCGAGCTCCGCCGCCGGGAGCGGATCCTCGCCGGCGCCGAGTGCAAGGACCTGCCCGCGTACCGGGCGAAACGCGCCGCCGACCCGGCGCTGCCCCGGCTACCGCGGCTGCTGCTGGTGATCGACGAGTTCGCCACCCTCGTGCGTGAGGTGCCGGACTTCGTGCCCGGCCTGATCGGCATCGCGCAGCGGGGCCGGTCCCTCGGCATCCACCTCGTCCTCGCCACGCAACGGCCGGCCGGGGCGGTCACCCCCGACATCAAGGCCAACACCAACCTGCGGATCGCGCTGCGGGTCACCGACACGGTGGAGAGCCAGGACATCATCGACACCGGCGAGGCCGTCACCATCTCGCCCGGCAACCCGGGTCGGGCGCTGGTGCGCGCCGGGCACCGCACGACCGTGCCGTTCCAGGCCGCGTGGGTCGGGGCCGGCCGGCACCCCGAGGGCACCGCACCTGTCGCCGCGGCGCCGCTGCGCACCGCGGAACTGTCGTGGCAGCGGCTCGGCCGCCCCGTCGACCTGCCCGTCGCCGACGTCGACCCGCACGCCCCCACCGCTCTCGTGCCGACGGACCTGCAGGTCTTCGTCGCCGCCGTGAACGAGGCCGCGGCCGGCCTCACCGACCTGGTGCCGCAGCCGAGCCCGTGGCTGCCGGCGCTGCACGAGCGGGCGCTGCTGGCGGAGCTGACCGTCCAGCGGGAGGCGCCCGTGCACGAGAGCGTGCCGCCGCTGATCCCGTACGCGCTCGAAGACGTCCCGCAGCTCCAGCAGCGCCGGGTCGCGACGGTCGACCTCGGCACGTTCGGCCATCTCTACGTGATCGGCGCACGCCGCCGGCGCCGAGGTCGAACTGCTGATACACGCCGGCGTTCGCGGGGCCGTGCGCGGTGCCCCACTGGCGCTGCACGACCGGCCCGGGGTTGCCGCCGGCCGGGGGCAGCCGGTCCGTCCAGCCGCCGTCTCGGTCCAGGGTGCGGGGGCCGTGGCCGAGCCGGTTGCCGGCGTTGTCGAAGCGGTGCCAGGTCCAGTCGCCGAGGGCACCGCGCAGCCCCACGACGTCGCCGCCGCCGATGCCCTGCCGGAACTCGTGCACGAGCCGGCCACGATGGTCGACGTCCCGCCAGCCGACGGCGTTGGTGTCGAACCTGCGTACGCCGTGGTCGACGACCCGGCCGTCGGGGGTGAGCTCCACCCAGTGCGGGCGTTGCGCAGTGCGGCCGAAGTCGCCGTCGATGCGGCGGAACACGTCGAGGCTGGTGCCGCCCGGGATCGGGCGCCGGTCGAAGACCTCGACGCCGGACCGGTTGAGCAGCCGGACCCGCCCCGAACCGGCGGCGGCCGCGTCGACGGTCCCGGCGTGGAACGCGCCGGCGGGCAGCTGCACGCCGTTGTCGGCGAGGTGCCAGGTCCGGCCGGTGGCGTTGACCACGAACTGCCGGGTGGTGGGTGCCGCGTCGCGCAGCACGTTGAAGGACTGCTCCAGGAGGTTGCCGGCGGCGCCGTACCGGCGGAACTCCCCGGCGTGCAGGCCCAGCTGGTCGGTGACCCGGTAGCCGGCGCCGTCCGCGGCGACCTGGAGGCCCGGGAGCCGCACGCCGGCCAGATCCTCGACGTGCCCGGCACCGCCGGCGGCAGGGGTGACCACGACCCGGTCGGCCCGGCCGGCGAGGTCGCGCACCGGCGTGCCGGTCTCCAGGTGGGTGCCGGCGCCGTCGAAGCGCTGGAACGCGTTGCCGCCGAGCGTGTCCGTGATCTGGGTCCCGCCGCCGTGCGCCGTGACCGTGAACCGGGCGTCGGTGACCTCGATGCGGGCCGGCGCGCCGCCGGTCGGCTGGACGTGGAACCGGTCGCCGAGCACGTTGCCGCCCGCGTCCCGCAGCGGCCGGCCGGTCTCGGTCAGCGCACCGGTGCCGTCGAAGCGCTGGAACCCGTGGTGCGCCGCGGTGTCGGTGACCTGGGTCCCGCCGCCGTGCGCCGCGACCGTGTACCTGGGGTCGGTGACCTCGATCCGGCCGCCGGCGCCGTGCGCGTCCGTCACCCAGAACCGGTGGTCGAGGACCCCGCCGCCCGCGTCGGTGAGCGGGCGGCCCGTCGCGGTCAGGGTGCCGGCCTGGTCGAAGCGCTGGAACGCGTGGTGCGCCGCGGTGTCGGTGATCTGGAACCCCGGGCCGTGCGCCGCGACCGTGAATCTGGCGTCGGTGACCTCGATGCGGGCCGGCGCGCCGCCGACCGGCTGGACGTGGAAGCGGTCGCCGAGCACGCCGCCGCCCGCGTCCCGCAGCGGCCGGCCGGTCTCGGTGAGCGCGCCGGTGTGGTCGAAGCGCTGGAAGCCGTGGTGCGCGGCGGTGTCCGTCACCTGGAACCCACCCCCGTGCACGGCCGTGGTGAACCTGGGGTCGGCGACCTCGACGGTGTGCCCGCCGGCGCCGTGGGTGACGACGAACTGGCCGCCGACGGGGGCGCCCGTCGCGTCCCGCAGCGGGCGGCCGGTGGCCGTCGCGGTGCCTGTGGCGTCGAAGCGGTGGAAGCCGGCGCCGTCGGCGACCTGGAAGCCGTCGCCGTGCCGCGTGATCGCGTGGCCGCCGGTGCTCTCGATCCGCACGCCGCCCATGGCGTACCCGCCGACCGGCTCCACCACGAACCGGCCCTGCAGGTCGTGCCCGTCCAGGCCGCGCAGGACCGTGCCGACCTCGGTGAGGTCGCCGTCGGCGTCGAAGCGGCGGAACCCGGTGCCGCCGCCGATCTGGTACCCGCCGTCGAACTCCGTCACGGTCAGGTGCGGCACCACGGCGCCGTCGTCGTCGATCAGCCGCAGCTGCACCGCGCCGGCGGCGTCGACGTGCTCGTCGATTCGCAGCCCGAGCCCGCCACCGTCGGCGCCGCGGAGCACGACGTGCCCGTCGATCGGCGCGCCGGCCCACAGGTCGTTGACGATCCGCGAGAGGTTGCCGCCGCCGCCGAGCAGCCGCGGCCGGTCCCGCAGCGAACTGGCGGTGAGCTCGGAGATCCGGGCGTCCATCGCGGCCGGGTTGACCCCGAGGCCGCGCAGCTCGGCCTCCAGGCGTTCGACGCGCATGAGGGCGGCCTGGTGGGCGTTGCCGGCGTGCACGTGAGCGACACCCGGGCCGCTGGACGACTGCCCTGGCCGGGCCTGGATGTCGTTCCAGAGTGCCTCGACGCGGCCGAGTTCGTTGCGGGCTCCCGTGTACTGGCCCCAGGTGTCCAGGCGTTGCCGGCGCAGCGGATCGTCCATGGCGCCGAACAGTCCGGCGATGCGGTTGCTGTCACGCTGCCAGGCGGCGTCCAGCTGCGCGCCGGTCGGGCGGGCGTTCGACGCCGGCGGGGGCGGGGTGATGCCGGCGTCCCGGACCGCGGCGCCGCCGGCGTGCGGCGCGCCCCGGCTGAGCTGGGTCTGCAGCAGGCCGAGCGCGAGGGTGACGGTGACCGGGTCGACGCCGGCGTCCGCCGCTCCGCCGCCGGGCGGGGTGGCCGGCCCGGGGTCGGCGTCGCTGCCGGCCCGTCCGCCCGGACCCAGGTCGACGTCGGCGCCGGCCCGTCCGCCCGGACCCGGATCGACGCCGGCGCCGGCCCGTCCGCCCGGACCCGGGTCGACGCCGGCGCCGGCCCGTCCGCCCGGACCCGGATCGACGCCGGCGCCGGCCCGGACGGTGTTGTCTGCGCCGTTCAGGGCTCGGACGTCGACGGCGAGCTGGGCGACCGGGGGTGGGGGCTGCACACCGGCGAGGTGGGCGGGGCTGCCCGAGGCGCCTGCGGGCACGTGGACCGTGGGTGTGCCGGCATGGTGCGGGCCGTGGATCGCCGGGGCACCGGGGTCGCGCGGGGGCGGGGCGTGCAGGGCGGACGGATCCGCGCCGTGCGGCACCGGGGTGTGCGGGACGACGAGGTCACCGTCGTGCGGTGCCGCGTGCAGCGCGCCGTTCACGTTCGGCGGGGTGCCCGCGACGTGCGCCGGGGTGGGGTGCAGGCCCGCGGCGCCGTTCAGACCGGGTGGGGAGCCGGCGAGGTGGGCCGGGGTCGTGGCCGCGGCGCCGGGGTGGGCGGAGACGCCGTCGAGGCGGGTGACGACGAGCTGGGACACCGGCGGGGTGTCGAGGCCCCGGCTCAGGGCGCCGAGGTCCTGCGACACGTGCTGGGCGCCGATCGCGAGGCCGGTGTGGTCGCCGATGCGGGCGCCGGCGCCGTTGACCGCGCCGCCCGGGGTGCCGATCAGCGTGTGCGCGGTGGGCGCCGCACCCGGGTGCTGGGCGAGCAGGTCCATCGCCCCGGCGTGCGCCGAGGGCGGCGGGCCGAGGTGCAGGCCGTTGTGCACGGACGGGACCGGGGTGGCGTGCGTGAGGGCGCCCGGCGTGATCGCGTCCCCGAGCGCGACCGGCGCGGGACCGCCGTGCGTGAACCCGCCGGGCGCCGGCACGCCGTTCGCGATGACTGCCGGCGGGGGCGCGGCGTTCGCCAGTACCGGCGAGGCACCGGCATGCGTGAGACCCGCCGGCGGCGGCACGGCCGTCGCGAGCACCGGCGTGGCGCCCGCGTGGGTGAGACCCGCCGGCGGGGGCACGGCATTGGCGAGCACCGGGGAGGCGCCGAGGTGCGTCACCGCGGCCGGCGGGGGCACGGCGTTGGCCAGGACGCTCGCCGGTGGGACGGTGTTGTGGGTGACGGCGCCCGGCGGGGTCAGGTGGACGGCGCCCGCCATGGAGCCGGTCTCACCGAGGTGGATGCCGCCGAGCAGGGAGCTCGGCGGCGGGGCGGTGACCGCGGAGATGGCCGGCAGGTGCAGGTTGCCGCCGACGCCCGCGTGCTGCGCCGGCGACACCGGCTGCAGGTGTACGCCGGCGCTGACGCCCGTGCCGGGGTCGAAGGTGTGCAGGGGCGGCATGCCGATGCTCATGCCCTCCAGCCGCACCCGGGTCAGCGTGTCCATCGGCGACAGCATGATGGCGTCGATGCTGCGGACCGCGTCGCCGCTGAAGTGGAAGCCGTCGCCGATGGTGCTGTGCAGCTGCATCGCCGGCGGGGTCGGGGTGATCTTGCCGATGCCTTCGAACGATCCGACGTTGACGGTCTCGATCCGGGGCGGGACGGTGAGGTTGCCGGTGCGCACGTCGTTGAGGTCCAGGTGTACGCCGCCGCCCCCGCTCTCCGGGAGGAAGACGTGCGGGCGGGGCAGGCCGTACAGGTGATGGCCCAGGACACCGCGGTCGAAGACGGCGAGCTTCATCGCCTTCCACACGCCGAGGTGCAGCTCGTCGGCCTCGGCGGGCAGGAAGAGCCGCAGCCAGCGGTTGCCGCCGAACTCGGTCTTCAGGAACGTCCAGGTGCTGACGCCGAACTTGGCGACCATCGAGGGCACGCTCGTGGCGAACGCCTGGATACCGCGGACGCCGTTGACGACGAAGAGCCCCGCCTTCGACAGCGCGATGCCGGTGAGGGCGGGCAGGTCGGTGATGCCGGTCCGCAGCCACAGGGCGCCGTTGCGGATCCAGGTGCCGGCGACGGTCGCGATGTCGTGCAGTCCGGGGAAGATCACGAACGGGTGGCTGATGATGCCGCGGAACGCGTTGCCGAAGAACTTGAACACCGCGAACGCGCCGGCCTTCAGCCCGTTCCAGGCGAACTTCGCGCCGGCGGCGATGATCTGGAAGATCGGCACGGCCCGGGTGGTCGGGGCGAGAATGCCCAGGGCGGAGAGGAAGAACTCCAGCGCGGTGGCGTTGCCGTGGGCGAAGTCGACCGCGGTCTTGATGAACAGGGCCAGGTTGACGCCGATGGCCACGAGCGCGATCGGGCCGCCGAAGACCAGCGCCGGCAGGATCAGGGCGATCGCGATCCACTTGAAGATCTCCCAGAACTCCTCGCAGCCGGACACGGGCTGCTTGATGTTCTGATACGCCTCGACGATCCGGTTCGACGCGGTGTCGGCCGCGGCGCTCTGCTGCTCCCCCGCGGTGCGGGCGGTGTCGGTGAGCGCCGCCCGGCCAGGGTCGTCCTCAGCCATCCCGCGGGCCTGGGTGAGTGCCTGGTCGGCGCGCCACTGCTCGTCGCGCATCACCGCCACGTAGGTGGTGAGCGCCGCCGCCGACCACTCGAACGCCTCGGCGAGACTCTGCACGAAGCCGCGCAGCCGGCCGCTGATCTTCTCCCGCAGCGCCTCGGCGGTCTTGCCGGCAAACGCCTCCGGGCCGGCGGTGTCCAGGACGGCGGCGAGCGCGGTGTCGACCTCGCGGGCGACGGTGCCGAGGCTGCGCAGCGAGGCGATGACCTCGTCGATCCGGGCGGGGTCGCCGGGGGTCGGGTCGCCGCCGAGGCCGACCTTGTCCCAGTCGGTCGGTCGTGGCACGCGGACACCCCCCTCGCAGCGGATCTGCATGACCACGTGTGAACCCGCCGGACGGTTCACACGTGGTCGAGGCGGGACCACGAGAGGAGGCCGCGTTGCCCGACTTCGCCATCGACTACGGGCTGTTGCACGAGGCCAAGAAGGACCTGCACGATCTCGCCGACCGGATCGGGCCGAAGCTCGGCGACACGGTGTTCTCGCAGGTCGGCAGCATCGAATACGAGGACTCGGACGCGGTGTTCGGCAACGACGGGCTGGCTGGGTCGTTTCGCAGCCTGTACCGGATGGCCCAGCACCCGATGAGCAAGGCCGAGGACGACCTGCGGGAGCTCGGTGACATCTTCGGCGCGGTCGCCGACGGGTACTTCGACGTCGACGCCCAGATCGCCAACGGGATGGGCATGATGGGCGCCAGCCTGGACCTGGACCGCTGGAAGGACTCCAAGGACGCCTGGGACTACCTGCAGGCGCACCGCGGTGACTGCGTGCCGGGGCCGGACGGGTCGATGCCGGGCTTCTGCTCCGCGACCGACCCGGGCCCGCCGCCGACCGACTCGACGATCACGACCGAGACGGGATCGGTGCACACCCACCTGACGCTCGACGAGAACTACAACGTGATCAAGGAGGAGACCACGGTCGTCAACGGCGACCAGCGGTACACCTCGACCACCACGTATTCGGCGGATCGCACGTCGTACACGACGGACACCACCTACAGCGACGGCAGCACGACCCACTCGGTGACGACGACGGGTGAGCACGGCTCGTCGGTGACCGACACCACGGCGGGCGACGGCTCGACCACGCACACCGTCATCGCCCTGAACGAGGGCGGCGGCGGCACGATGACCGTGACCGAGAGCGACGGCACGGTGACGAAGTACACGCGCGGCGATCAGTACGCGCGCTGGGACGAGGTCGAGAAGACCACGCCCGAGGACGAGACCGACTACTCCAGCTACCCGATCGGCGTCTGACCGAAGGAGCCCGCCATGCCCAACATCTCACTCGACTACGACAAGATCGAGGCGACCTCGACCCGCCTCGACGGCGCCGTCCGCGACATCCTCCCGATGCTCGAGTCCCTGCGCAGCGACGTGTCCAACCTGCTGGAGGACGGCCTGGTCTTCCAGCAGTCCAGCCCCGCGATGAAGGAGTCCTACGACAAGTTCAACACCAGCCTCCTCGCCGCGATGAAGGGCATCAACGACTTCGCGAAGCAGTTCCGCGACATCCGCACCTCGATGGAGGAGATGGACGTCGACATGGCCGGCAAGATCCGCTCCGCCGGCTCCTGACCCACCGCCGCTGCTGGTCCGCTCCCGGGCGGACCAGCAGGTGGTCGCCGCCGATGCCCTGCGGGAAGCCCTCGCCCGTTCAGTCGGTTCACCCCCACGATACTTAGCCCTTGCGCTAAGTATCTGGACGAAGAATACTTAGCCGCGTGGCACAGTATTCGGCGCAGCTCGACGGCGTGTTCGTCGCCCTTGCCGACCCGACCCGGCGCGGCGTCATCCAGCGCCTCGGCCGGGGCCCGGCGAGCGTCGGCGAACTCGCCGGCGAGTTCCCAATGACCCTTCCCTCGTTCATCAAGCACCTGCGGACGCTCGAGGCCAGCGGGTTGATCCGCACGGCGAAGTCCGGACGGGTGCGCACCTGCACGCTCAACCGCGAACGCCTCGCCGTCGTCGACGACTGGCTCGCCCAGCAGCGCGGGATCTGGGAAGCGCGCACCGACCGCCTCGAACGCCTCCTCACCGATCAGAAGGAGTAACGGCAATGAATCCCGACCTCGACCCGGACCTGGACCTGGCCCTGCAACGGGTGATCCGCGCGCCCCGCGCCGCCGTATGGACCGCGTGGACCGACCCGTCCCGTTTCGAGCAGTGGTGGGTCCCGGCTCCGACCCTGTGCCGCGTCGACCGCCTGGACGTGCGGCCCGGTGGCGCGCTCGTGACCCGGCTCAGCGACGACGGGGTGACGTTCGCCCCGCACCTCGACGCGTGCTTCCTCGTCGTCGACGAGCTCGAGCGGATCGTGTTCACCAACGCGATCGACAGCGCTTGGCGACCCACGAACCCCTCCCCTGTCCCCATGACCGCCGAGATCACCCTGAGCGATCACCCCGACGGCACGGACTATCGCGTCATCGTCCGCCACGGCGATCCGGCCGATCGAGACCATCACGAGAAGCTCGGCTTCGCGGACGGCTGGGGATCGGTCACCGAACAACTCGCCCGGGTCGCCGAACGCCAGGGATGAGCGGCCGTCCGCGGTACGTTCCCGTGCCCCCACGAGCCTCTGCACGCCAACACACGTCAGACGGTGTTGGTGACGGCCGTCAGTAGCCGCTTGAGCTGCGCGACCAGTCGATCGTCGCCGCTTGTGACCACCCGGTCGTCGCCGGCCCGGTTGTAGAGCCAGTACAACAATCCACCAGGCGGTGTCTCTGGCTGACACGGCCACCACATTGCCGTCCCAATCGTTCAGGTGAGCGGCGAACTCCTCAGGAAACCGCCGGGTAAGTTCGCCGAGAAAGCCCGTGAGCGGAGGCGGACATATGATGAGAATGGCGGCCGAGCGGCAGGCGCTGCGGGAGCTGGTTGCCGGGCTGGTTCCGTTCGACGACCGTGAAGCCGCCGACCGCGACGACGTCCTGGCGTGGATCGACAGCGGCGCCGAGGTGTACCGGCGGGTGCCGCCGGACGTTCCGCCGAAGCACCTCGTCACTTACTTCCTGCCGTACGACGAACGCACCGACCGGGTGCTCCTCGTCGAGCACCGCAAGGCCGGGCGGCTGCTCCCGCCGGGCGGGCACGTCGAACCCGACGAACACCCCTGGGTCACCGTCGCACGGGAAGCCGGGGAAGAACTCCAGGCGGCGGCGCATCCGCATCCGTGGTGGCCCGGCGGACGGCCGCTGTTCGTCACGGTCACGCAGACCGTCGGCCCGCACGTCCACACCGACTGCACCCTGTGGTTCCCGATCGCGCTGGACGCTGACCGGCCGATCACACCAGATCCGGGCGAGTTCGCCGGCTGGGACTGGTACCCCCGCGCCGAAGCCATGACCTGGCCCGCCGAACGCACCGACCCGCACCTGCCGAGGTTCCTCACCAAGTTCACCCGCACCGCACCAGGCGAATGGGCTCCGCATGGCGACAGGTAGCCCACTCGGCGGGATCGGCGCCGACGTGGTCGGCCAGTACGCGATGCCGACCGTCCTGGGATTCCGCCGCCGGCACGCACCCGCCGTACGCGCTCACATCGCCGCACACGGCGGCCACGCGCTGCTGATCGAGGCGACCACCCGCCGGCAGGTCGACGAGCTCCTCGCCAGGCTCGGCAGATCCGCCTCCGGAGCTGCGGATGGTTGACCGGTACGCGACCGATCCGGCGATGCGCGCCACCACGTTCGTGGTCCTCGACTTCGAAGGCACCACCCCGACCGGAGCACCGGCCGAACCCATCGAGGTCGGCGCCGTCCTGCTCCGACTGCACGACGGGTCGGAAGGATGGCGGCTCGACGAGACCGGCCGGTTCGAGGCACTCATCCGGCCACCGGCCCACGCCCCGGTCACCGCGCTCGACACCCGCCAGACCGGCATCACCCCGGCGATGGTGACCGGAAGACCTGGTGCCGCGGCGGTCCTCAGCCAGTTCGACGCGATGCTCACCGCGCCGCCGTACGTGACGGTCGCGCATCACGCCGCCACCGAGGCCGGCATCCTGCGCCGGTACGCCACCGCCTGCCCGACCCTCGCCACCGCCCCGATGCTCGACACGATCCGGCTCGCCCGGCACGCCTGCCCCGGCCTGCCGAACTACCAGCTCGACACCGTCCTCACCCACCTCGGCATCCCAGTCCCAGCCGGACGGCACCGAGCCCTGCCGGACGCCACCGCGACCGCCACCGCAGTGCGGCACCTGCTCACCGCCGGCAGCACCCGGCTGGCCTGGTCCCGGCTGTCGCACCTGCACGCCATCTCCGGCGCCGCACCACCGCACCAACCCGGTGCCCAGCAGCCGCTGTTCTGACCACGCCGAACCCGACTGGCGCCACCTACGAACGCGTCCTGGCCTCCGACGTGCGGTACCGGTTCGACATCGACACCGCCACTCTCGCCTGACCGTCTCGTCCTGCGCGGCGGCCGGCGGCCCCTCGGGCATCCTCGCCGCCACCCTCATCGGGCGGACCGCTGACGCGTCCTCGTCGCCACCCCTCGGCTGTTTGTCAGCCGGCGAGCACGGTGCTGGCCAGAGCGACATGGATTGCGGTGCCACCCAGGATGCTCAGCAGGGCGCTGCGGCGCCACAGGTGCAGGCCGATGGTGGCGGCCAGCGCCAGCAGCACGGCGAGCAGCCGGTGGGTCGGGGCAGAAGGCAGGTCACGCAGGCAGTAGACGGCGAGGATGACCATGACCCCGGCCGGCATGGCGGTGCTCAGGTAGGTGATCGTGTGGCTGGCGCGTAGCCGGGCCAGCACGGCGAACGGCAGAGCCCGCAGGCCCCAGGTGACGGCCGCGGACATGCCAACCGCAGCGAGGATGTACGGGGTGTCATGCACGGGCGGATCTCCGGGCGGCGACGAACCGGCGGACCATCAGCGCGGCGGTGAACAGGGTGACGGCGGTCAGCATCATCTGCTCGGGAGACAGCAGACCGGCGATCACCGCGGCCAGCAGGGCCAGCACGGGGCTGGGGATGTCACGGCCGGCCCGGATGGCCTCGATGGCCAGCACCACGAACAAGGCGGTCAGCGCGAAGTCCAACCCGGTGACGCCGTCGGGCACCCGGGAGCCGAGCAGGCCGCCGAGGGTGGCGCCGGCGACCCAGTACATCTGCAGGAACAGTTGCAGCGCCAGGATGCGCCGGCCGGGCCAGGTTTGCGCCTGCTCAGTGGTGGTCAGCGCGTACGCCTCATCGGTCAACGCGAACGTGCCGTACACCTTGCCGACGCCGCGGACCCGATGCAGCGGGAACGACAGGGCGTAGAACAGGTGCCGGACGTTGACCAGGAAGGCGGTCGTCGCGATCGTTGCCAGCGGCGCCGCAGCGGTGACCAGGCCGATGAGGAGAAACTCGAACGACCCGGCGTAGATGACCGCGGTGAACACCGTCGCCCACCACCACGACAGCCCGGTCTGCACTATCAGCATCCCGAACGCGACGCCCAACGGCGCCAGGCCGAGACCCACCGGCAGCGAGTCCTTCACCGCGGCCACCACCGGCGACGGCATCGGCGGCCGGCCGGCTTGCACGGTGATTCTCGCAGCGGAACTCATGCCCATGCAGCAATTTTAGTTTGACGCAGGGCTCGTTCGATTGCGAATAGTTGCTCTACGGTGGGGGTGTGCGCAACGTGAACCGACTCGACGCGATTGATCGTGAAATTTTGTTTCACCTCGGTCGGGACGGGCGGCTGAGCAACGTCGACCTCGCCGGCCGGGTCGGGTTGACCCCGCCGCCATGCCTGCGGCGGGTCAAGCGGCTTGAGGAGGCCGGCGTCATCGCCGGTTATCGGGCCGTGATCGACCCCGCCGCCACCGGACGCGGACTGGAAGTCCTGATCGACGTGGAGATTCAGGCCCAAGACCTGAAGACCGTGCAGGAGTTCGAGACCACCGTGGCCGGTTACGACGAGGTCACCGAGTTCCGCCGCCTCTTCGGCCGTCCCGACTACTTCATCCGTGTCGCGGTAGCCGACCACGCCGATTTCGAGGCGTTCCTCAGCACCAAGCTCATCGGCCTGCCCGGCGTTCTGCGCGTGGAATCCCACCTCACCATGAAGAAGATCAAGGCCAACATGTGGTGACCTGTGCCTTCATTGCCAGTTCAGGTCCCGCTTTGATCGGGTGGTTTCGGGTTGGCGTAGGTCTGGATTTCCGGCTCACTCCGCTGGCGGCTCCTTGCTGGACCGGCCGCCGGCGTTGCGGGGGGCGAGCGCCTGCGCCATGCGGCTGAGAAGGAGTTGCCGTTCCTGTCTGGTCGGTGCGAGTTCGGCCGCGCGTTCCAGCTCGGCTGCGGCCTCGGCGTGGCGGCCGAGCCGGATGAGGATGTCCCCGCGCACCGCGCCCAGCAGGTGGTAGCCGGCCATCCGGCGGTCGGCGAGCAGTGGTCGGGTCGTGGCGAGTGCGGCTTCGGGTCCGTCGACATGGAGCACGGCGACCGCGCGGTTGAGCTCCACGACGGGTGACCGGGTGATCTGGGTGAGGGCGTCGTACAGCGCGAGGATGGCGACCCAGTCGGTGACTGCGAACGTCGCCGCGCGGGCGTGGCAGGCGGAGATGGCGGCTTGCAGCGAGAACACGCCGAGGGGCCGGGCCAGGTCGAAGGCGCGGTCGAGCATGCTGAGGCCGTGCTCGATCAGCGTGCGGTCCCAGAGCCGGCGGTCCTGGTCCTCGAGCCGGATCGGGATGCCGGCAGCGTCGACACGGGTCCGGAAGCGGGAGGCCTGCAGCTCCATGAGGGCGACCAGTCCGAACACTTCGGGCTCGGTCGGGGAGAGTCCTGCGAGGACCCGTCCCATCCGCATCGCCTCGACGGCGAGGTCGGCGCGGACGAGGTTCGTGCCTGACGAGGCCGAATAGCCCTCGTTGAAGATCGCGTAGAGCACATCCAGCACCGCGCGCAGGCGTTCGGGGAGTTCCCCGGCTGACGGGGCCTCGATCGGCACCCGCGCCTCGGACAGGGTCCGCTTGGCGCGTGAGATCCGCTGCCCGATCGTCGCAGTGGGCACGAGGAAGGCACGGGCGACCTCGTCGGTCGTCAGTCCGCCGAAGAGCCTCAGTGTGAGCGCGACCCGGGATTCGGGTGAGAGCACGGGATGGCACGTGGTGAACACCATGGTGAGCAGGTCGTCCGGGATCGGATCGAGTGCCTCGTCCGCGACATCGGCCAGTTCGCCATCGTGCCCGGCGACGAGGAGCGGCGCCTTCTTGCGGGCCGTCTCCTCGCGCCGGGCACGGTCGATCGCCTTGTGCCAGGCGGTCTTCATCAGCCAGGCACCCGGATTCGGCGGGATGCCGTCGGCCGGCCACTGCTCCAGTGCCGACACGAACGCCTCGGACGCGAGATCCTCGGCGATGTCGAGGCTCCCGATCCGGCGGGCGAGCGTCGCGATCAACTGGGGCGCCTCGATCCGCCATAGCGCCTCGACCGACTTGCGCAGGTCCATGGCCGGGTCCGGTTCAGTCCGAGGTCGGGTCGAGCAACCGCTCGCTCTTGGCGAGCGCGTCAGCGTCGACGGTCTGGGCGAAGTCGGCCATGTCGAACAACGGCCGGATCTCCAGGATTTGCGAGTCGCCGTAGGACGGGTCGAACGGGCACCTCTTCGCCCACTCGATCGCCTCGGCCAGCGAGCTGACCTCCCAGATCCAGTAGCCCGCGATCACCTCTTTGGACTCGGTGAACGGGCCGTCGACCACCGTCGTGCCCGCTGTCGAGAACGCGACCTTCGCCCCGGCGGCGCTGGGCTGAAGCCCCTCGCCGCCGAGCATGATGCCGGCGTTGACGAGTCGTTCGTTGAAGACCCGCATCTTCTCGAACATCTCGGTCGTCGGCTCACCGCTGCCCTCGTCGGCGGCATCGCCCTTGGTCATCACCATCACACGCATGAGAAGGATCCTCTCGGTTGATCTTGTCTCAGTCCAGGCCGGTGGTCCGGCGCAGCAGGCCGGCGATGAAGTCGGTGTCGACCGTGTCGCCCTCGGCGAGGTCGACGACCTTGCGGTCGCCGTTGCCCATCGACCGCAGCACGCCCGGCACCGGGTCGACCTCACCAGCACCGAACACCATGAACGAGACCTTGGCGGCGGCCACGTGCAGCACTGCGGTGTTCTGGCCGGCGAGGTTGAAGTGCGGCTTGCCGTACTGGATGACCTCCTCGACGCCGGGGACGGTGTCGAGAACGGTCTGGCGCAGCGTCGCGCACAGGTCCTGCTGCCACGGCTTGGTCTTGGCGAGGTAATCGGTGACGTCCTGGCTCATGTCGTCGCTCATCTCGGTGCTCCTGTTCAGGCGGTGGTGACGCGGTAGGTCGACACGACCACCCCGGACTCGAAGGTGGTGGTCTCGAAGTGCTGGAGGCCGGTTCGGCTCTCAGCGCGGAACAGCGGCTCGCCACTGCCCTTGAGGACCGGGTAGGTCCAGATCTTGTACTCGTCGAGGAGGCCGGCCGTCGCGAGTGCGTCGGTCAACCGGCCGTTGCCCCAGATCAGGATGTCGGCGCCATCGTTCTCCTTGAGCGCCTTGACAGCGGTCAGCAACTCGGCGCCGGCGATGACGGTCGTCGGGTTCCAGGCGCTGGTGTCGACCGGCTGGGAGGCGACGACGTACTTGTGCATGGCGTTGACGTGGTCGGCGTACGGGTTGCCACCCATGTCGGGCCACGCCTGCGCCATGCCCTCGTAGGTGATGCGGCCCAGGATCAGCGCGTCGGCCCTGAGCGTCAGGTCCAGGGCGTACCGCATGGCCGCCGGGTCGTTGTATGCCAGCGACCACTCGTGGGGGTTGTCGATGAAGCCGTCGACAGTGGTGTAGGTCGAAGCGATGATCCGTCGCATCAGGTCTCCCCCGGTGGTGGGCCGGCTGTTCCGGCCCGCACCCGTCCTTCGCGCGACAGCGCGCCGTTTCGACATCAGAGCCAAGAAGTTTTTGCCGGGCCATGACCTGCAGGCCCCGGCCGGGCGCGTCCGCTATGTGTCCCGTGTACGTGCAGCGTGGCCGTCCTGGGGAGGCCGGGCGGCCTGGGCGATCGGGGTGTGCTGCGTGCCGAGCCCGTCGATGGTGGTGGTCATCGTCTGGCCTGGTTTGAGGTAGTGGTCGGTGTCGGTGCCGAGGGCGGTTCCGGCCGGCGTGCCGGTGGTGATGATGTCGCCGGGGTGCAGCGTCATGAACTGGCTGATGTAGGCGATCAGCTGGTCGATCCGGTGGTGCATGTCGCCGGTACTGGCACGTTGCCTGGTCTCGTTGTCGACGCGGAGCCGCATGGCGAGGCCGTGCGGGTCGGGGATCTCGTCGGTCGTGACGAGCCAGGGCCCGATGGGGGCGAACGTGTCGTGTGCCTTGCCCTTGTCCCAGGTGCCGCCACGGTGCAGCTGCCACGTGCGTTCGGTGATGTCGTTGACGATGCAGTACCCGGCGACGTGGCCCATCGCCTCGGAGGTCCGGGCCTGGCGCGCCGTGCGGCCGATGACGACGCCCAGCTCGACCTCGTAGTCGGTGGTCGTGCTCAGCGGCGGCAGGAGCACCGGGTCGTTCGGGCCGCTGACGGCCGACGCCGGCTTCAGGAAGAGCAGCGGCTCGTCCGGCAGGGGCATGCGGGCCTCGTCCGCGTGCGACCGGTAGTTGAGGCCGACCCCGACGATCTTGCCGACCCGGCCGAGGCACGGCCCGATGCGGGTCGGGGTCGGAACCGCTGGAAGCCGGTCGACGTCGAGCCGCGCAAGCCGCGCGAGCCGCTGCGGGGCGAGGCCATCGGGATCGATGTCGGCGATGTGCGCGGACAGGTCCCGAACCGCGCCCGCCGCGTCGAGGACGCCCGGCCGCTCGGCGCCGGGTGGTCCGTAGCGAACGAGTTTCACGACAGCGCCTGGTCGAGGTCCGTGTTCAAGTCGGCGGGGTCCTCCAGGCCGACGGCGAGCCGGATGAGCCCGGCCGGCACCAGGTCCTCCACGGTCGCGCTGCCCATGCCGGACCACATCCGGGCCGGGAGGACCACCGCGGCGGTCGGCCCGCCGAAGCTCGCGGCCCGGGAGGGAAGTCGCAGGCGGGAGACCACGCGCTCGGCCGCTTCGAGCCCGCCGCGGACCTCGAAGCTGAGCACGCCTCCGGGGCCGGTCATCTGGCGGGCGATCAGCTCCGCCTGCGGGTGGTCGACGAGGCTGGGGTGGTGCACCCGGACGACGGCCGGATGCTCGGTCAGATGGGCCGCGACGGCTGAAGCCGACCGGTTGTGCTGCCGCATCCGTACCGGCAAGGTGCGCAGGCCGCGCTGCAACATCCACGCGTCGTGGGCGGACAGTGTGGCGCCGAACAGGTAGGCATCGCTCCACAGCCGGTCGGCGAGGTCGTTGGAGGTGACCGCGACGCCGGCGGTGAGGTCGCCGTGGCCGCCGAGGTACTTGGTGGCGCTGTGGAGCACGATGTCGGCCCCGAGCCCGAGCAATTGCTGGTTGACCGGTGAGCCGAGCGTGGCGTCGACCGCCAGGACCGCCCCGGCACGACGGGCCAGCGTTGCGATCGCCGCGACGTCGGTGACGCGCAGCAGCGGGTTCGTCGGCGTCTCGAGCAGCACCAATGTCGCCGGGGTGCGCAATGCCTGGTCGAACCCGGCCAGGTCGTCATGGTGCACGAAGTCGACGCCGATGCCGAGTCGCGGAGCGATGCTGTCCAGGAAGCCGGCAGTCCCCCCGTACAGCTCGCGTTGCGCGACGACCCGCGCGCCGGTGCCGAACGCGACGATCGTCGCGGTGATCGCGGCCATGCCGGAGGCGTACAGCAGCGCCGTTTCGCCGCCCTCGAGCGCGGCGATGACCGAAGCGGTCTCGGCGTGGTTCGGGTTGCCGTAACGGGTGTAGAAGTCGATGGCCCGCCGCCGGACCGCCAGGTCGGCGAACGCGGCGGCGGTCGGAGCGGCGAACGCGGCGGTCGGATGAATCGCCGGCGCGACGCCGACGCCGACGAGTCCCCCGACGGGGCGTCGCTGGGCGGCGACGGTGTCGGCCTGCCAGGTGTTCATCGGGCCGCCACGCATTCGATCTCCACCCGGGCGCCCAGTGGCAGCGCGGCGACGGCGACGGTGCTGCGGGCCGGATACGGCCCGGGCATCACCTCGGCGAAGACGGCATTCATCGATCCGAAGTCGGCCATGTCGACGAGGAACACGTTGCACTTCACGACTGAGGCGTAGTCCAGGCCCGCCGCGTGCAGCACCTGCAGCAGGTTGGCGAACACCTGGCGGGTCTCGGCGGCGACGCCACCGCCGACGATCTCGCCGGTGGAAGGGTCCTGTCCGGTCTGTCCGGACACGTAGACGAGATCGCCTGTACCGATGACCGCGTGCGAGTACGGTCCGGCCGGAGGGGCGATCTGCGGGCTGGTGACAATTTCGCGCATGCAGGCCAAGGTGCTCCCGATTGGCCCTCGCCTCAAGGGCCATTCGCCGCGAAAGTGGTCCAGATGAGCGTGCCTGATCTCGTGCCCCTGCTCGCCGACTGGCGCAGCCATCGCGGCCCCCTGCACCAGTGCCTCGCGCTCGCCGTGACATCGCTCATCGAGGCCCGGCTGCTGCGGCCAGGCGACCGCCTTCCGTCCGAACGCGCGCTCGCCCGCCGTCTCGGGATCAGCCGCACCACGGTCGCCGGTGCCTACGACCTGCTGCGCCAGCGCGGAGCACTGCACAGCGTCCGCGGGAGCGGCACGACCGTGACCGGCGACCGGACCTTGCGGCACGATCCAGCCATCGCGGCCCTGGCGGCCAACCCGTTCATCCGCAGCACGCACCCACGGCATTCGACCGACTCCGTCGACCTCACGGTCTGCCGGTTCGACCCGCCCACGATCCTGGCCGAGACGCTCGCCCACTCCGCCGACGCCCTGCTCGACCTGATCGGCAGCGGACACGACACGGCGGGCCTGCCGGAACTACGATCCGCACTCGCCGACCACCTCACCGGTCACGGTCTGCCCACCCAGCCGTCACAGCTGCTGATCACCACCGGCTCCCAACAGGCGCCGGCGCTCATCGCCTCCGATCTCGAACGCAACGACCGCGTCATGATCGAGGACCCCACCTACTTCGGCGCGCTGCACGCCTACCTCCAGCGCCGCGCCAGACTGCTGCCGTGCAGCGTCGATCACCTCGAGCGGGCCGCCGGTCTCGCCGCGGACGAGCACCGGGTGGATCTCGTCCATGTCACGTCCGCCGTGCACAACCCCACCGGCCGCCAGCTCGACGACGCGACCGGCCGACGCGTCGTCGAGCTGGCCGGACGCTGGGGCGCCACCGTCGTCGACGACCAGGCCCTACGGTTCCTCGCCGACCGGCCGCCGCCCTTCCTCACCACGCACGACCCCCACGCGGACATCATCACCATCGGCACGTTCAGCAAGGTGCTGTGGTCCGCCCTGCGAGTCGGCTGGCTCCGCGCACCGGCGCCGGCAATCGCCCGGTTCAGCGCGCGCAAGGCCGCGCTCGACCTCGCCACACCCGCCCTCGACCAGGCGCTCGTCCTGCACTGCCTGCCACACATCGACGCGCTCGCCGCACACCGGCGCCAGCAGCTCACGCATCAACGCACCCACCTGCGGCGCCGGCTCCGACAAGACCTCCCCCTCTGGCACGACGCGAGCGGCGACAGCGGACCGTTCCTCTGGGTCCGCACCCACCTCGACGACGCCGACCCCATCGTGCAAGCCGCCGCCAGAGTCCAGGTCGGCATCACCGCCGGGCGCACCCTGACCCCGACCGACCGCTGGAACTCCCACATCCGGATCGCCGTCACGACCACCGACACCGCCCTCGACGCCGCAGTCGACCGACTCGCCGATCTCGCCCGCACCTTCGACGACGGTTCGCCGCTTACGGCGCCGGCTTCGTCGATGACCACGCATCGTCTGCGCCCCTGACTCACCGCGACACAGCGTGACGATCGCCGGGCCGGCTGCTGAAAACTTGCCTGCCGCCGTTCGTATGAGGACCGTGCCCGGCTCCGTCCTCCCCCCGGATGCCAGTGAAACGGACGAGGGAGACCGACATGAACGGCAATCGTGCTCAGGGTCGTTGGCGGCGCGCGATGGCTCGCGCAGCCGTGGTGATGCTCGGAACGGCCGGCCTGGTCGTCGTGGGTGCCGGCGCGGCGCAGGCCGCCTCGGCGGATTTTCAGGCCTGCACCAACGCGGGCGGGCAGCCGGTCTCGCTCGCCCGGGGCTGGATCACGCAGTGCACCCTGGGCAAGGGCGCCCACACGTACACCGCGCCGCCGGGCGCTCGTACGGTCACCTTCGATCTGTATGGCGCGCAGGGCGGCAACCCCGACGGTGGGGTGCCCGGCTCCGGCGGTGCGGTCCGTGGCACCCTGCCCACGGCCGGCGACACGTTTCAGATCAACGTCGGCGGCCGGGACGGCAGCAGCGGCCCGTTCGTCGCCTACCAGCGGGTCGTGCACGAGGCCGGCTCGGCCGGCGTCCACATGGAGGACGGGCCGCAGCCCTTCGCCGGCGGCGCGAGCTCGGTGGGGCCGACCACCGGCAGCGGCGGCGGCGCCACGGTCCTGTTCGCCGCGGGCGCTCCGCTGACGCAGCCGCTGCTCGTGGCCGGCGGCGGTGGTGGCGCGGGCAACCACGGACTGATCTTCACCGCCAGGACCGGAAGCAATGAGTGGTCCCTCCTCCCGTACGGCGCCAACGGCGGCAATGGTGGCCTTGCCACCACGAACGGGCAGTCGGGCGGCAACCTCACCCAGTGCGGCCCGGCCGGCAGGTGCCAGACCCTGGTGCCGGGCGGTGGCGGAGGCTACGGCGGGTCCGCTGGCGGGGGCGGCGGCACGTGCGCGGCGAACTGCAGCACCGCCCCGGCCGGCCGCGACGTCGGCCTCGGCCAGGGTGGCGAGGGCGGCTCAGGCGGCTGGGGCAACGGGGGCGGCGGCGGGGGCGGCTACATCGGCGGCGGCGCCGGCGGCTCCAGCATGAACCATTCCAGCTACGGCGTGAGCGGTACCGGCGGCGGTGGCGGCGGCACGAGCTGGGCCTCCCCGACCGTCACGAACGTCAGCTACCGCGACGGCGTCCGCACCGGCGACGGCGCGGCCGTCATCACCACCACGAACGCGAACTTCGGCCGGTACAACGCGAACGGCTTCACGTTCGGCGCCGGCGAGGTCTTCATCTCCGGCGCGGCGTACACCACCGACAACTTCGCCCTGATCATGCAGACCGACGGCAACCTGGCCATCTACAACCGCGACGGCGGCGTGGTCTGGTCGTCCGGCACGAACGGCTGGCCCGGCGCCCTGGCGCAGCTGCAGACCGGCGGCAACTTCGTCATCTGGGCGTACCTGAACGCGGTCAACCCGAGCTGGACGACCGGCACCAGCGGCACGGGCAACCAGCTGCGCTTCAGCCCCAACGGCACCCTTACCGTCACCAACGCCGCCGGCACGCAGATCTGGACCACCACCAACGTCTTCACCGCGGGCATGACGCTCCAGCCCGGCACGCAGTACTACGCGCAGAACGGCTACTACACGCTGCTCATGCAAAGCGACGGCAACCTGGTCGAGTACAACCGGTTCGGCCAGCCGCTCTGGGCCTCGAACACGGCGGGGTACCCGGGCGCCACCGCGACCATGCAGGGCGACGGCAACTTCGTCATCTACCAGGCCGGCCGGCCGCTGTGGGCCACCGGCACCAACGGCAGGGGCGGCACCATGTTCGCCTTCCAGGGCGACGGCAACCTGGTCGTGTACACGGCCGCCGGCGCCGCGATCTGGGCCAGCAACACCGCGGGCAGATAGCCACGTGGCCCGGTGGGACACCGCCGGGCCACGTGCAATGCACTGTCCGCAGCGATGGACGCCAGAGCTCCCCGTCGCGGCGGGCTTGGAGGCTGCGCGAGGGCCTCGGGTGCGTACGATCATGGCGTGAATCCGGAAGGGTCGAATGGACTGGACCTGAACTCAGTCCTGCCGTACGCCAAGGCCGTAACGCCGCCGGGCAGCTCCGGGCCGATCCCGGGGTTGGATCTCGCGCTGGTCAGCCGCCCGTTCGTCGGTTCGCTGGTTACCACGTATGTGGTCGAAGTCGGCTCTGGGTTGCGTTTCGTCTCCGAAGACGAGCTCAACGGCGTAGCGATCACCGTGGACGAACTGCACGAGCAGGCAGTGCGGAACCTCGCCGCGTACGTCGGCCAGCGGCAGCTTCGCACGCCCGAATATCACGACATCAGGCCGGTATTGCTCGGCGGCACCTTCGAGGTCAGCGTCATGTTTCTCGAGGAGGTGTGGAACCGTTTCGAGTCGCAGTTCGGTGAGCGTTCCATTCTGGCCGTCGCGCCTACCAGGGACATCCTCGCCTGCTGCCCGGCGAGCAGTCAGGCGGGGCGTGCGCAGCTGGGCCAACTGATCGACCGTGTCTGGCCAGCTGGCGACCATCGGCTCACCCGCGACTTCTATCGACGAGTCGACGGCACCTGGCACCTCGACTCATCCGCCTGACCGGCGTGAGCACGCCGCGGCGTAGAGCGAATCACTCAGTCGCCGACAGGGCGTGACCAATCCGGTAGGCACCTGATCAGGGCACTCCGTCGCGGCGCTCGACCGGCCATGAGCGGATGGTTCGACATCGGATTTCTAGCTCTTCAACGGCCAGCGCTGAGACCAGCCGCCGTGCGGTGGTGTCAGCCCGACCTCCTGGTCGAAGATCTCGGCGCACTTCGCGACGCACACCTGGCAGATGATCGGCCCGGCCTCGGTGGCTACAACCCGGACATGCCGGTTGTGGCGGCCGCACAGAGAACAGGTGACGTCGCTGAACTTGGACGGATCATCCACCACCCAACGAGAGTATCGGCCTCGCAGCGAGCGTTGTCCGCGGCTACGAGTGCTCGCTCGTCACGGAATCCTGGGCGGTATCCCGCGGAAGAACTCGGCCAATGTTCGGCCGGACTCTGCGAGTTGTCGTTCGAGGCCCTCCTTCGCTTGCATGAGGGAGGCTTGCGCGGCCTCGGGCGTGGCGTGGGATGGACCGGCCTGTGGAAACATCGCGGCGAGTCGCGGCAGCCGCTGACGGGACTCTGCCAGGTCGTAGTGATCCCAGCGTTCTTCCTCGACGGGCTGCGGTACTGGCTCGGCGGTGGTCAGCCGGGACGTCTGCGCGTGGTAGATACTCGCGCAGTCACCGTAACGGCGCTCGTACTCATGGACGGCAACGAACTCCAGTTCCTCCCAATAGGGCCAGTCCTCTTCCGCCCAGGTGCGCGGGTGCCGGCCGGCCAGGCGCTGTACCTCTGGCTGGTCAGCGAGCCGGTCAGGGTCGTCAGCAACACGGTCGACCACGACGGGACCAAGTCCGACCAGCCACGCGCGGAATCCGCTGAAACCATCATCGCTGCACCCGTCCTGGATCAGGCTGGCCGCGTGCCACATCAACCAGGTGCTCACCCGATCTGTCTGGGCGTCGAGGTGGTCCTGGAAGTCGATCAATTCTTCGTCCGCGAGCCCGGTCAGTGCCTCTGCGAGCCAGTCGCCTCGCTCGATCGGACCGGTGGTTTCCTGCGCCGAGCGCTCGATGAGCGCCCAGAATCCAGCAAGATCCATGTGCCGCATTATGTCGTACGAGACGCACGCTCATCGGCATGCCTGCGCACCGGATGGCGCAGAACGCCCGTCACACCGAGTGATGGGCCTACGCGCTCGGTCGGCGGCAGATCCGGAACTCGGCGATCAAGGTGCGGGGCGTCGGCGTAAGGTCATCGCCGTGGACGTGGAGGACTTCTGGCGGCTGTTGGAGCGTCAGCCGAGGAGGAAACGCACCCGCAGCGCCGGGCCGAGTGGCTTGAGCATCGACTGAGCCGTGTCGCCTTGGATCACATCGTGGACTTTCAGATCCACCTCGACACTGCTCGACTCCTGATCGACAAGATCCCGACCATCGAACTGCCCGCGTCTCGTGTTCAAACCGGACGCAGGTCCTGATCGTTCGTGCGAATTCAACACACTACGATGCCGGCGTGTGGTCAATAAGACTGAGGCTGGACCCCTCCGCGGGAGATGCGACCGTGCACGCCTTCTACAACGCACTCCGTGGACGGAACTGGGCCGAGGCACGACGGGTGGTGGAAGCCGCCCAAGGTGACGAGCGCACCGTGCTGATCGACGAGTACTCGGGCATGCCGAACGCGTACGCGCTGGCCAGCGACTGGGCGGCGGCGGAGCCCCAAGACAGTTTGCCGGCTTTGGTGCAGGGAGCGGCAGGCGTCCAATGGGCCTGGGAGGCCCGCGGAGCACGTTTCGCCAAGTTCACCCGCCGGTCGCAGTTCCAGGAATTCCACCGCAGGCTCGTACTCGTCGAGCGGACCTTGTGGGAGGTCGCGGCCGTCGACGAAGCCGACCCCGCGCCGTGGACCTTCCTGGTGACATCGGCACGCGGCTCACAGGTCAGCCGGGCCGAGGCACAGCGACGGTTCGCCGGTGCCATCCGACATGCACCATTCAACAACGTGGCACACGCACAGATGATGCAGTACCTGTGCCGCAAGTGGTTCGGTAGTCACGATGAGATGTTCGCGTTCGCCCGATCTGCCGCGGAGACAGCACCGGCCGGCAGCCTACTGCCCGCCCTTATCGCGATCGCCCACCTGGAGCGGTGGACGGCGTTGGCTGCCGAGGAGGACTGGAGCTACATGCGGCATCCCGAGGTACGGGCTGAGTTGCGCGTCGCCGCCGAGCGGTCGATCTGGCACGCCGAGTACCGCCACACCGTCGGCTGGCCGAGGGCATGGAACTCGTTCGCGCTCGCGTTCAACCTGGCCAGGGATTGGCCGTCAGCGGCCCGGGTGTTCGATGGCCTCGGCAATCGGGTCACTGACAACTGGCACTACGTCGTTGGCCCAGCACGCTTGCGGTTCCGCATGGCTCGGCGCAAGGCATACGCCAATCGCGACCAGCAGATGACGGCATGAGGACCTACCAAGCGATGGTATGACCGCTGATCGCCGAAGTCGTCACGTCAGCAACGGGCGCCGTGCTGCGGCACGGTTTGTCAATGGTCACGTAACACCGTCCATCGGCGGGGTCGACTCGCCTGACAGAGAGGTGTATCCGGCACAGCCGGACGTCCTCACATCGGCACGGATGTGTCGAACAGTCTCTGTCATCGAATGCCGCCGAGCCCATCGCCGCTGGGGACAGGCCGCCGACGTTCGTCACCCGCACGCCCGACGCGTGGGGCTGGCCGGACGGCCGGCTCCTCGGCGGCTACTCCGTCGCCGCCGACAGCGCCTCATCAGTGATGGTGGAGATCGCGGCCGACCTGGACGCAACCCCGCTCGCCGACCTCTTCGTCCACGTGTCCAACAGCTGACGCCCGCCGCTCTGTCGAGAGGCCTGCCGAGCTGACTACAGCCGCATACAGCGCGCTCTTCGCGGCTCCATGTCCAGTTAACGGCTGTTCAGACCTTGCAATGCAGCTGGACGATGATGACGTCCTCGGCCAGGTGCTCTAAGTAGGCGGCCATCTCCGCTCGCGTCCATGGCTCGCTCCGGTCGGCGCGGTGCGGACACGTGTCAAGGCTTTCGCAGGCTCCATGCACCGGTAGATAGTTCCGCTCGATCCACCAGCCGTCGAGCGTGAGCAGCTCGGATTGCCGCAACGCGTCCTCGGCCCGCTGAGCCACATACTCCTCGCGGGGCAGCGCGAACCACGGCAGCATGTCCGGCAGCTCGCGGACCACGCCCGCGCTGAAGCACGGCGCGGCGCGGAGTTGTTGGATCAGTGGTTGCGCTCGGTACTGCTGCAGCGCTTGCGTCAAGTTGTGGTTCGGCTGCAACGGGTATTGCTCAGGGTTACCGCCGACGGGCATGTAACGGACCTGGTTTTCCGGTAGCGTCCTGAAGTGTTCCAGCGGCAGGACGGTCGGCATCTCGCCGCGGAGCTGGTGGAACAGGTCCCACAGCCGCCCAGCCGCGATCTCCGCGTCGGCGACCGGGCCCGCCAGGTCAAGCAGTCCTCTCGGGCCGCCCGCACACATACCGGCCAAACTCGGCTGGGGACCGTGCTGCCAGTGGGGCTCATCGTGGATGAGGCGCGGATCGTGCTCCATACCCGGCAGGACCCGAAACCCGAAGCCGTCAGAGCCACCCCGGATGGACCACCGTTCCCACTGGTCCCGCTCCGGGGCGAAGCCCCGCATCGCCTCGAACGGAGCCATCACACTGTCGAGCGCGGCGACGACGTCCGCCACCGAATCCGGCGGAAGGCACACGACGATGCTCAGGCCGGCCAACCCTTCATCCCTCCGTTTCGACCCACGAGCGCAAGCACCGGCGTGCCGGCCAACAAGGATCCGGCGCCTGTCGTTGCGTCGGCCTCGGCGGCAAGGACAACGGGGTCCAGCACACGGCGAGCAGCGTGCCTCGCCATGAACCGGTATGTCGAGTGGTTAATACTGCGGCAGCCAACAAGCGATGATCACCACAACCTGGTCAGATAGCGATGATCCGTCGTCGTCGAGCTGCAGTGAGCCAGGTTCGTACGGATTCGGACTTACGCCGGCCGGTCAGAGCGCCGATGCCGGGCGTGCGCCTGGGAGCGGGTGGATAACGTCAAACTCCTGGCGTCCGACCAAGATCAGCTGAGCGCTCACCGGCATGTTCGCTCACCCGATCATGGTTACTCGGCCCCGGGTGGAGCATTGTTGAAGCCGATGCGGCGCACGTCGAACGCGAATCAACTCGACCCCTTCAGCCGAATCTCGTTTCGCCCACGGATCGCGGCTATGAGCCTGCACCTGCGAGGCGCGTCTCCGATACGGTTGCGGGATGCGGCGAGTCACCGATGAAGCGGTTCTGGCAGTCGGCAGGCTGACGTTGGCCGCGACAGAGCTCGAGTATGTCCTGGCGTGGATCGGAGCTGATCAGGCGGGCGGCGACCAGGCGGCGGTGTTCGCTGTTACCGGGGAGCCGTTGCGAGCCGCGCGCGGGTCGGTCCAGTTCGCGCCACCGCAGAACAGGGACGAGTTCATCGGACTGGTTGACGCTGCGGGATCGTATTTGGCGCAGAGTCAGGCCGCGGTGCGGGCGATGTGGTTCGACAACAGCACGGTCAATGCGGCGACCTTCGATGAGATCGCCGGGCTGTTGCTGCGCTGCCGGGATCGGCTGCAGGTGCTCCTCGACGAAGCGGGGCGCGCATCCACCGTGTAGGTCATGGCACGGAAACGCGGTCGGGCAGCCGCGCCTCGCAGACGCACGGACATCGGCAGGCCAGGAAGTCTTGGCCTCGCCGCGCTGGTCACCCGCTGTGACGTGCACGGGCCTGCCGTCGCGCACCAACGGCGGCAGATCCGTATACCTGACCGTGTTGCGCGGCCTCGGTCAGGACCGCTGTCGCGGAGCGCCCCGCTCCCACCAGCCGCAGGACGGCTGCGCTCTGATGACCTCCGCGGCGATCTCCACCTGGCCGTAGTTGCAGTACTTCCAGAGCTCCCTCGCCGCTCGCGAGTACTGGAATAGCACTCGGTCAACGTCGAAGGCGTCGAGCTCTCCGGCACGGTAGCGGTCGACAGCCTCACTGACGCGGGCAACAAGCTCGCCCAACTCGGCCTCGTGGTACGCAGCAACCACCTCGCGCGCCGCCCGTCGCTCCGCCTTGTCAGACACGGACACGAGACTACTCAGTAACGCGGGCGCAGGCGCTCCACCAACCGGGACCGCCCCGGATCGCGGCATGAGCGAGCGTCGGCATTCCCCGTCGGCTAGCATGCGCGCGTGCATCTGATCTCGCAGGATGCGGTGTTCGGTGCCGCCGGTGTCGACCCGCGGATCTACCGCACGCCGTTGGTGACGTACGTCTTGGGCTCAGATGTACTGACGATCGTTTTCGAGCCGGGTGACCGTCCAGGTCACACCGGCATTCAAGATGCGCGACATGCGGCCGTGGCAGCGCCGTTCCCCGATGAGATTTACGCCCTGTTGTACCCGTGGCCTGCCGTTTCCTCGAGGGAAGGGGCGGTGTTCCGCGTTGAGGGCTACGCACGTCTCGGCGGTGGCTGCGTGCCGCTCGGGTCGCTCCGTGAGTGCGGGGCCTCCTGGGACCCCTGCAGTGAAGGATTGCTCAGCTGCACGTTCGAGCTCGATCCCGCACTGCCGTTCGGGCTGCTGGACCGGATCCGGTCCGCCATCGCGCCCCAACCGGAGCGGGACATGCCGAAACTCGACTGGCTGCGCCTGCTGCCACACGACCCAGTGGGCGCCACATCGGCATTCGTAACGGACTGGTACGCCGACGTCGGCCCGGTCTGCGGTCCTCATCCGCCAGCTGCCGTCCCGATGCCGCCAGCCCTCGCCGCGCTGCACGCGGCGATCGCGTACCGCCGGGACCTTCTCGGCAGGCAAGACTCCTTGTTCGCGCCGCATGAGCTGCGGCTGGATGACGCCGGACGGCTGCTGTTCGGTGCCGAGAATCAGGGTTGTTTCGTCATGGCGACCGAGCTGGCGGGCGACGACCCGCCGGTGTGGTTCCTGCGCGAGGACGAGGAGCCCGAACTCAAGCCACTGCCCTTGAGCCAGTTCCTGCTCGCAACCGTGCTCTACGAAGCCACCCAGATCGGGCACTACACCATGTACGGCGCAGTCTGGCGGGAAGACAAAGACCGCATCCTGACCGGCCTGCACCGGGCGCCGCTACCCAACCGCGAGTGGCTGGACTGGCAGAGCGACACGTATGTCGGTCGCGGCCTCATCGTTCAGCTGACGCCAAACGGCGACACGGGCCAGACCTGGAGCGTCAGCGCAGGAGCGCGGCGACGCGACGACCTACGGGCAGTGGAGAAGTTCCGCAACCACTGAGAACCATGATCAGGTGCGCGATCATCGGCCAGATGCGGATGTTTGGCAGGTCAGGCACTGTCGGCGGTGGCGTGGAGGGCGAGGGCTTCGCGCAGGTCGTCGGTCGCCGTGGCGTAGTCGCCGGTGGCGAGGTGGCCCATGGCCTGATCAGTCAGGGCTCGGACCAGCCGCCGGGAGGTTTCAGGGCCGGGCGCGGTGCGGTGCAGTTCGCGTTCAAGGTCGACGCTTCGGGCCAGCGTCAGGGTCATCTCGTCGTGGACGTGCCGGGGCAGGCTGAAGAGTACCGAGGCGCGGATGGCTCGGCGGCGGATCAGGGTGCCGAGCTCGGCGAGGCGGTCCGTGTCGGGCGGGAGGCGACCGGCATGCGCCGCGATCGCTTCGTCGATGTCGAGGAGGCCCGCGCGGTACGTCTCTCGGAGGCTGAAGGCCCACCGGTGCAAGCTCAGCCCGGCGACTGGTCGCAGGCGCGCGTGCGTCGCGACGCCGACCGGGGTCGGTCGGCCGGCTCGGGGCCGCTCGTCCCGGGTGCCGGATCGGGCGAAGAGTGCCCCTTGGACGGCCCGGCGGAACTGGTAGTTGGCGTCGCTTCCGGCGGAGGGGAGTTGCTCGCAGGCAGCGACGGATTCCCGCAGGAGTCCGTGCGCGATCTTCGGGTGGCCGTTCTCGGCGAACCAGACCGACGATCCCGCCGTCCAGATCGCCAGGATCGGCAGGCATCTGGGATCTGTTTCGGCCTCGCGGCGTTGCTGTGCCAGGATCGCGCGCTCGACGTCGAGGCTCGCGTCGGTCTCACCGGCAAGGTCGAGATAGATGGCCAGGGCCAGCAGTGCCCACATGGTCATGGTCGGCTGGTCGGGGCCGTTCTGCGGTCCGGCCGTACGGTGGCTGTCGACGACCTCACGCTGCACGGTCGCGGCCTGCGCGAACTGCCCGGCCTCGGCAAGCCCGGACGCGAGCGCCATGAGGACCCTCGTGTCGACATCCGCCGGTGGGCTGGCCCGCCGGGCGTACGCCGCGGCCTGGTGCCGTGCGGCCAACGCGCGCTCGTCGTCGTGGACGTACGAGTACAGCTGGGCCAGCGAGGCAAACGCCCGCGACGCGCTGGCGAGATGCCCCGTGGCTCCATCGGCCGCCAGGACCCGCCAGAGGTCGGCGGCCTCCTCGAAGTACGGAAGGCTTTGCGTTGGTTGTTCGTGTCGAACCTGCCATCCGAACCTGTTGAGGCCGTGAGCCAGCTCGGGAACGCCGACGGCCGGGTCGAGCCTCGCCAGCTCCCGACACTCGGCGATCGTGTCCTCGGTGACCAGCTCAGTCCTCATCGAGGCCTCCGTGTCGCTCGGCGAGTGCGATCGACAACGGTACCCGCGCACAGCACAGTCGTCGGCCGCCGTTGCCCGGTCGACCGGTGCACGCCACAACCGTCGGCGTGCTACGCGCTCGCCCGCGCACGCCTTCGCCGGTCGTTGCTGCCGATGAGCAGGCCGGCTCCGAGAAGCAGGCCCCACACGAGAAACAGCGGGTCCCAAAGGTAGGCGTGGCCGAGCATCGCTTGCCGATCGAAGCCACCCTCCGGTCGCAGCACACCACCCAGAACGAGCCAGGCCGCGATGGAGTTCAACGCCCCGTATCCGGTGAGCACGATGGCGGCCAGCCACGCGAACGCTCGCCACGCGCCTGGGCGAGGGAGCGACCTTCTGCTGGTCACCAGAGGCACGACCACGACCGTGCATTTCACCGCGGCGACGGCGACCAGCAACAAGCCGGCGGTGACTGGCGCTTCTCGCGCAACGGTCACTGCCCACTGGCCGACCGTCGGAAGCAGCCAGCGACCACCGAACGCCCAGTAGAGACTGAACCCGGCATGGAGTAGGCCCGCGGCTGCGGCTCCCATGAGGAGACGGGCTTCTGCGTGCTTGTCTGCCATGCGCTACCAGCACACGCTGAGGTCGACGCTGCCCCGGGCGACGCAGCCGTAGTAGTACCTGATCTGCGCTTCGAATCGCTCGATGATGCGGTTGGCCAGCTCGGGGTAGGCGGCGAGGACACGTTCGATCTTGTCCCACACGGAGGCCAGAACCTCGGCTGTGCGGTACTCACCGATGCCGTAGCAGGGCACGTTCGTGTGGAAGCCGTACTCGGTGTCTCCTGTGCGGTAGGCGCTGTGGTGCGCGACGTGGACCGGCACCTGCACGATCTTCTCCCAGGCGGCGTTCCGCTCGTCCCAGTCGTCGCTGAGCACGCCTGCCAGATCGATCCGTTCTGGGGTGTCGGCCGCGAAGAGGAAATGGCTGAACCAGTCCGGATCCGGGTACTTGCCGAGGTCGAGGGCGCCGAGTCGGCGCCGCTGCGCGGCGGAGAAGGTCAGGTGGGGCCAGGTGAAGCGCGCGCGAAGCTCCCCGTCGGTCAGGGTCGAGCAACTCGCCGCCGCGCTCCAACCCGGCGCAGTCGTCGAGTCCGGATCACCGGCCTCGAACAGGAGCCCGTCGACCCACTCCTCGTCATCGGGGTGTTCGAGCAGCCGGGCGAGCAGGGCCGCAGGTATCTCTTTGTACTCCGGGTACATTCCCATCGCGCCACGCTACGGTCCGCCCTCTACCGACTCTCGGCGGCCTCCCCCGCCTGGCTGGCCCGCGCCACGTTCCAGCCAACGCTCATCATCGCCGAGACATCATCACGACGCCGCCGATGACGAGTCCGAAGAAGCCCGGTTGTTGATGCTCCAGGACAGCTTGGCATCGGCCGCGGCGAGCATGTCGCGGGTCCTGGCGTTGACCCGTTCGCCACCGTACGAGCTGGTCCGCGTCCCGGTGGGTCATCATGGCTGAATGGGCGACGACAGCACGGGCATGGCGGTGCGGCTGCACGGCGTCGGCGCACTGCGCGGCACCAGCGAGCCCCGGCCGGTCCCCGGCGACGGCATGAGCCTGGTGCGGGTCACCGCCGTCGGGCTGTGCGGCTCGGACCTGCACTGGTTCACCCACGGCGGGATCGGCGACGCGCAGCTGACCCGGCCGGTCGTCCCGGGTCACGAGTTCGCCGGCGTCGTGGCGGGCGGTCCGCTGCACGGGCGCCGCGTCGCCGTCGACCCGGCCATCCCGTGCGGGCGGTGTGCCAGGTGTCTGGAGGGGTACTGCAACCTCTGCCCCACCGTCCGCTTCGCCGGGCACGGCGAGCTCGACGGCGCGCTGCGCGAATGGCTGGCCTGGCCGACGAGCCTGCTGCACCCGCTGCCCGACAACCTCTCCGACACCGACGGCGCGATGCTGGAGCCGCTCGGCGTCGCGGTCCACGCGTTCGACCTCGGTCACCTGCGGCTCGGCGGGTCGGTCGCGGTGGTCGGCTGCGGGCCGATCGGGCTGCTGCTGGTCCAGCTCGCCCGGGTGGCCGGCGCGTCCCGGGTGGTGGCGATGGATCCCCTCGTACACCGGACGGAGGCGGCACGACGGTTCGGCGCCGACGAGACGGTGACGGCGGACGCGGCGGACCGCTTGGACGGCGTCGACGCCGACGTGGTGTTCGAGGTGGCCGGCAACGACCGGGCCGTGCATGCGGCGGTCGCCGCGGCCCGCCCCGGCGGCCGGATCGTGCTGGTCGGCATCCCGGACGAGGACACGACGACGTTCCCCGCAGGGGCGGCCCGGCGCAAGGGCCTGACGTTCGCGATGTGCCGGCGGATGAACCACGTCTATCCGCGCGCGATCGACCTCGTCCAGCGCGGGCGGGTCGACGTCGCGTCGCTCGTCACACACCGCTTCCCTCTGACCCAGGCCACGGAGGCGTTCCGCACCGCGGTCCGGCGCGCCGGACTGAAGGTCGTCGTCACGCCCTGAGCCCGGTGGCCTGCCGTAGGCCGTGCTTCAGGAACCAGCCGCGGGCCTGCCGGGCGGCGGTGGTCAGGGTGCCCGGCTCCTCGAACAGGTGCGTGGCGCCGGGCACGACGAACAGGTGGTTGGGGCAGCGCAGCTGGGCCTGCGCGGCCCGGTTGAGCTCCAGGACCCGGGTGTCGCGGCCACCGACGATGAGCAGGGTGGGTGCGGTCACCGCGGACAGCCGCCGCCCGGCCAGGTCGGGGCGGCCGCCCCGGGAGACGATCGCCGCGACGCCGGCATGCGGCTCCGCGGCCGCCCACAACGCCGCGCCCGCGCCCGTGCTGGCGCCGAACCAGCCGACCGGCAGCGTCGCGCACAGCGGGTGCTGGCGCACCCACGCGGTGACCTCGGTGAGCCGGCCGGCGAGCCGTTCGATGTCGAACACCTGCGCCCGGTCGGCCGCTTCGTCCGGGGTGAGCAGGTCGAACAGCAACGTGGCGAGCCCGCTCTGGTGCATCACCGCGGCGACGTACTCGTTGCGCGGGCTGTGCCGGCTGCTGCCGCCGCCATGGGCGAACACGACGAGTCTGTCGGCGCCGGCGGGCACGGTGAGGCGGCCGGGCAGGCGCAGGGTTTCCGGACAGGTGACGACCTGCTCGTCGTGCCAGTGCTCCTGGGCCGTTGCCGGGCGGCTCGCCGCCCTGTGGTGGATGAGCAGGTCGCGGACTTCGTCGTCGGTGGTCGGCGTGAAGTCCTCGTACGACTGGCCGACCGACGACAGCCTGCTCAGCGACCGGACGGAGACCAGCTCGTCGCAGTCGCGCAGCAGCGGTTCGATCGCCTCGGCAGGCGCGACCGGGACGGCGAGGACGACGCGGGCGGCGCCCCGGGCGCGGGCGACCCACGCGGCGGCCCGTGCCGTCGACCCGGTCGCGATGCCGTCGTCGACGATGATGACGGTCCGCCCCGCCAGGTCGATCGCCGGCCGGTCGCCGCGCAGCAGCCTCGCGCGGCGGCGCAGTGCCGCCAGCTCGGTCCGCTCGACCGCGGCCAGCTGCTCGTCGCCGATCCCGGCCAGGTTGATGACGCGCTGGTTGAGGACGCGCACGCCGTCCTCGCCGATGGCACCCATGCCGAGCTCGGGCTGCCACGGCACGCCGAGCTTCCGCACGACGATGACGTCCAGCGGGGCGTTCAGCTCTTCGGCGACCTGGGCGGCGACGGGCACGCCGCCACGGGGCAGGCCCAGCACCACGACGTCCGGGCCGCGCAGCCGGGTCAGCTTGCGGCCCAGTCGGCGGCCCGCGTCGACCCGATCGCTGAAGAGCGGGGTTGCGATCTTCATGATCCACCTCCAGGTGACAGCGGCGGCAGTAGTGGCCGACCGCCATCCGGACCTCGTACAGGTCAGTACGCGGCCCGCACATCGGCCTCACTCGGCCACCGTGACGCGGTGATGGCGGAGATCGTCAGGGCCGAAGGTCCCGTGCCGCCACCCCACCGCCGGGCGCGACGCAACGCGGCGCGGGCCGGCCGCTCGGGACCAACGGTGCTGGGCGCGCCAGGCGATCCGCGCGACGCTGGATACGACAAGCATCCCGCGACTCAGCCGCTCCTCAGAACGAGGATGGCATCCGATGAGCGAACGCACACAGAAGACGGCGGCCGACCGCGAGCGAGCCGATCTGGCCGGCTACGCCTGGGTCCGGCACGACTTCACCTGGCAGCACGCCCGGTCGTGGTTGTCCGGCAGGCCCGATGGCCGGGGGCTCAACATCGGCTACGAGGCGATCGACCGGCACGCCGCCGGCGAGCTGCCGGAGCTGCGTCACGTGCTGGTCGTCGGCGACGGTCCCGCGCCGGAGAGCACCGAGTCGTTCGCGGCTGCGATCGGCGCGGCGGCCGACTGGCTCTGCACGGCCGGCGCCGCGTGACCGCGGCTCCCCGGCCGCCACGCCGCGCTCCGGCGGAGGAACTCACCCCGTGGCACCGTCAAGGGAGGTCACCATGGTTGCCGAACACACCATCGTCGTCGGCGTCGACGGCTCCCCACCGAGCCTGGAAGCTGTCGACTGGGCAGCCGCGGAGGCGGTGCGCCGGGGCCGGCCGATGCACATCCTGAACGCGTTCCAGTGGCCGCCGCCGATCTACGCGCCGGTCGTCGCGCCGTCGCCGTCACCGTTCGAGCTCGGGATCCAGGAGGCGGCCGCGCAGATCGTCGCCGAGGCCGCCGACCGGGCGAGAGCGGCTGCGTCCGCAGTGCGGCTCACCACGGCCACCCGGCCGGAGCCGGCCTCGGTGGCGTTGCTGGACACCGCCAGGACCGCCGCCGAGGTGGTGGTCGGCAGCCGCGGCCACGGCGGCTTCGCCGGTCTTCTGCTGGGCTCGGTCAGCACGCAGGTCGCCATGCACGCCCCCTGCCCTGTCGTGGTCGTGCGGCACCTCGACCGCCCGCCCGGCCCGGAAGCGGGACGGGTCGTGGTCGGGGTCGACGGCTCGCACGACGCAGGCGACGCGCTGCGCTTCGCGTTCGAGCACGCGGCGTCGTGCGGCGCCGGCCTGACGGCCGTCCTGGCCCACCGGCGGGCGGGCTCAGCCGGCCGCCCCGACGACCCGCTGATCGTCGACGCCGACGACGTGGGCGAGGACGTGCATCGTACGCTGGCCGAGTCGACCGCCGGGTGGCGGGAGAAGTACCCGGACGTCGACTTCCGCACGATCACCGTGCGCGGCCGGGCCTCCGCCGTGCTCGTCGACCGGTCCGCCGGCGCCCGGTTGCTGGTCGTCGGCTCCCGCGGCCGTGGCGGGTTCACGGGGCTGCTGCTGGGCTCGGTGTCGCTCACCGCCGTCCAGCACGCGGCCTGCCCCGTCGCCGTCGTCCGCCAGGAGAAGCCCGGGCCGTCGTAGCGCGGCTCCCCGGTCCCGGCGACATGCCCGATCGTTCGCTCGACTACCCGCAGACGTCGCCGTTCGGCGCGCTCAGCAGCCGGTCCGCAGCGGCAACGACCGCCACGGGGCAGCCCGCGTCGCGCAACAGCCCGCTCGTGACCGGGCCGAGGATCCGCGCGCCGGTCTCGAGCCGGCTCCGCGCGGCCACCACCATCATGCAGGCGTCCCGTGTCAGGGCCGCGATGCCGTGCTCCACATCGGGGCCGTGAACGATGCACCGTTCGATCGGCACGTCCGGGTACCGGGCCGGCCAGCCGGCAAGCGCCTCCGCCAGGAGCCGCTCGGCCAGGTCGGTCGGCGTCAACCCGATCGACGGCGGCGCCGGCACGGACAGGCCCGCCAGGAAGTCGGACCGGTGCCAGTGCCGCGCCGTCGCGGCGTCGCTCAGGTGGACCACGCGCAGTGGCACGCCGCGGCGCGCTGCCTCATCGAAGGCGAACTCCAGGACTGCGTCGGACGCGGCGCCGCCGGCCAGCCCGGCCGTCACCGGGGCGTCCTGCGTCGCCGGCCGCGCCGGCACCACGAGCACTGGCACGGCGCTGCTGCGAGCCACCGAGCATGCCTCCGAGTCGCTGTCCGGGCGAGCCGCCGCCGAGGCCAGGACGACCAGCGACGCATGCGGTGCCTGGGCGACCATGGCGCCGGCGAGGTCGCCGCAGACCATCCGGGCGTCGACGTCGATCGACCGGCCCGCCAAGGCGACCGCCCGCATCATCCGGGCCAGTGCCTCGTCACGGGGCTGCCACCGCGCTTCGGGCCGCGCATCCGGGGGCGGCGGGGCGAACGCCGAGAACAGATGCAGCGGCTGGTCACGTAGCCGCGCCTCGACGGCTCCGGCCCGCACGGCCACCAGTTCGTCGTCGGCGTCGTCGAGGCCGGCGAGCACCGGCCGGGCTTGGACGGTCATGGCACGGCTCCTGTCATGTCGGCGGGGCTCACACCTCCCAACGTGCCACCGGCGCGGCGCCCGGGTCATGGCCGAACTACCCGCCGCCGCCGGGACGTTCGGCCGCTTTCCTCGGCGGTACGGCACCATCCGTGCTGGCCGTAGCATAGGGGCCATGCCGAGGAGATCATCGACGCTGAGGGGAGTCGGACCGTCGGCGAAGTCCAGGTGTTGTCGCCCTCGATGAGTGACCCGGGACGGCCGGACGCGTGCGACCGTGGGCGCTGTGACGACGCGCGACGTACGCTTCGGCGATGCGACGACCGGTGCCGTGTCGTTGGACCGTCCGGTCCTGCGGCATCCGGCCAATCCGATCCTCACCGCGCGACAGGTCAACGCCGTCTGGCGTGAGCCGCACCTTCAGGTGGTCACCGTGCACAACGCGGGCGCGGCGAGGCTCGCGGACCGGACGGCACTGCTGTTCCGGTCGCACCTGCGCTGCGGGATCAGCGTGCTCGGCCTCGCGGTCAGCGCCGACGGTGTCACGGACTGGACCGTGCACCCGCGGCCGGTGCTGTCGCCGGCGACCGAGCGGGACGTGTGCGTCGACGGCGTCGACCGGCGGCACCTCGTCGACACCGAATCCGGCGGCGTCGAGGACGCCCGGATCAACCCGGTCGAGGGCACGTTCGCGGTCACGTACAGCGCCTACCACGCCGGGATTCGCAACCGGGTGCGCGTGTCGCTCGCCCTCACCGACGATCTCACCACGTTCACCAGGCACGGTCCGATGCTCGATCGGGACATGCGCAACGTGGTCGTGTTCCCGGAGCGGATCGGCGGGCGGTACGTCGGGCTGTTCCGGCCCAACGACGTCGGTCCGGGCGACATCGGCGGCGTGTACACGCAGGTCAGGATCGGCTACGCGGACGACTTCCGGACCGGGCCGTGGGAGGTCGCCGACGAGCCGGTGCTGCGAACGGGCGTGGGCCCGAGCGCCTTCTCCGACAAGATCGGGCCGGGTGCGCCGCCGGTGCGTACGCCGCACGGCTGGCTCAACGTCTTCCACGGCGTACGCACCACGATGGACGGCAATCCGTATGTGCTCGGCGTCGCCCTGCACGATCTCGACGACCCGAGCGTGGTGCGCGTGTCGAGCATCCCGATCCTGTTTCCGTCGCGCGCCGACTGCCGCGTCCCCGACACCGACTACGTCCACGTGCCGAACGTGGTCTTCTCCTGCGGCCTGGTACGCGAGGCCGACGGCACGGTCGTCGTCTACTACGCCGGCAACGACACGGTCATGAACGTGGCCGTGACGCACGAGGACGTGCTGGCGGACCTGTGTCTGCGCTACGGCCAGGACCCTCTGACCGGTAGGTTGCTGTACCCCGTCTGACCGCGTGGAGACCGCCGGGCTTCGCCCCGCCGACCCCCTCGATGTCGGCGATGGACGGCGTTCGCTCGAAGCGTCGCGGAGCCGCGTCAGTGCGGCCGCGGGCCGGGGGCCTGCGCTGGTGTGTGGTCCAGGACGCGGGTGACGGTGCGCAGGAGCTGGTGGGCACTGACCGGTTTGGTGAGCAAGGTCGCGCCGGCCGGGATGGCGCTGCGGCTGGCGAGGATTGTTTCGGTGTATCCGGACAGATAGATGACGGGCAGTCCTGGTCGGGCGCGGTGCAGTGCGGCGGCGAGGGCGGGTCCGTGCATGTCAGGCAGGATCACGTCGGTGAGCAGCAGCGCGATGTCGGGGTCGACCGTGGCGAGCTGCTGGGCGTCGGTGACCGTGGCGGCGGACAGGACCGTGTAGCCGGCGTTGTGCAGGACGCGTTCGGTGATCGCGCGGAGGTTGTCGTCGTCCTCGACGAGCAGGATCGTCTCGCCGGCGCCCGGCCGGTGCTGCTCCGCCGGCGTGGCGTCCGGTTCGGTGAGGTCATCGGTGACCGGCAGCAGCGTGATGATGGTCGTGCCGTGGCCGGGTTCGGAGTAGATCTGTGCGTGGCCGCCGGCCTGGGTGACGATGCCGTAGATGGTGGCCAGGCCGAGGCCGGTGCCGTGGCCCTTGGGTTTCGTGGTGAAGAACGGTTCGAAGGCGCGCTCCAGGGTGGCTCGGTCCATGCCGGTGCCGGTGTCGCTGACCCGCAGCCGCATGTAGCGGCCGGTTCGTGCGCCCGGGTGCTGGGCGGCGTAATGCTCATCGACGGTGACAGGCGCGGTCTCGATGGTGAGGACACCGCCGCCGGGCATGGCGTCGCGGGCGTTGACGGCCAGGTTCACCAGGACCTGCTCGAGGCGGCCGGGGTCGGCGCTGATCGGCCACGGCTGCGCGGTGAGGTCGGTGATGAGGGTGATGTCCTCGCCGAGAGCACGCCGCAGCAGGGTGCCGAGGTCGGCGACGATGGTGTTGAGGTCCAGGACCCGGGTCTCGGGTGCGGGGTCGGCGCGGGCGAACGACAGCAGCTGCCGGGTGAGGGCGGTCGCGCGGTCACCGGCGGCGACGATCTCGGTCAGGTCGGCGTGCAGGGTGCGCCAGGCGGGGTCAGCGGCGGCGGCCGGCTCCAGGTCCGCGGCGGCCATGCCGGCGTAGCCGTTGATGATGCCGAGGAGGTTGTTGAAGTCGTGCGCGACTCCGGCGGCGAGCTGTCCGAGGCTTTCGAGGCGGTCGGACTGGCGCAGGCGTCGTTGCAGGTGCTCGCGTTCGGTGACGTCGGTGATGACGGCGCAGCGGACCTTCCGCCCGGCGAAGGACGTCAGGTAGGTGGTGACGCTGGTCTCGGTGATGGTGCCGTCGTGCTTGAGATGGCGCTGCGGCTGGTCACGTTCGACCGGCTCGGCTGCCGCGGTGCCGGCGGCCGGCACGGTGGGTTCCTCCGCCGCGAGCAGACCGGTGTAGGTCATCGTGAGCAGAGCGTCTTCGGGCCGGCCGTAGTACGCGACAGCGGCGGCGTTCGCGGCGACGATGTCGAGGGTGCCGGCGTCGAAGACCACAACGGGGTTGGGGCTGGCGTCGAACATCTGCCGGTAGTTGCGTTCGTGCTCCTGGGCAACTGCTTCGGCGCGGCGGCGTTCCCGCAGTTCCCGGTCGACGGTGGCCAGCAGCGTAGTGAAGTCCTCGCCGAGTTCGGCGACCTCCCGCGGGCCGGACACCGTGACGGTCGTGTCCAGGTTGCCGGAGGTGGTGGCGGTACGTACCGCGGTGCGGAGCCTGCCGATCGGGGCGGTGACGTGCCGCTGCACGACCATGGTGGCCAGCAGTCCCGCGAGCAGGCCGAGCGCCACGATCAGGGCCTGGCGCCGGGCCAGCCGGTCGGCGCCGGCCAGCGCGGCCGACCGGTCCGCGCCGGCCAGGACCTGCCAGCCGGCGCCCTCGACGGCCGTCCGGCCATACAACCGGGGCAGCCCCGTCACGTCGACCCCGGCACCGGAATCGACATCGGCCATCGCGAATCGGCTGTCGCGTACCGGGGTGCCGGCCCACCGCGACCCGTCGGGCCACCGCGTCAGCACGATCGAGCCGTCCTCGGTGGTGATCACGAATTCCAGGTGGCGGGGTCCGCCGAACAGATTGCCCGCCGCCGCGCCGAGGGCGGTCAGGTCGACGAACGCGGCCACCAGGCCGAGTCCGGGGATCACGGCGGTGACCAGGAAGGCGGGTCGTCCGGTGCGGTCGTCGCGGACCGGCGCCACGGCCTGCGGCGTGCGCACCGCGTCGGGCAGCCACGACGCCTTGGTGTAGGCGTTCGCCGGTTGGCCGTCGGGCGGTGGCCTGGACGAGCATGCAACGGTCCCGTCAGGGCGCAGGACGTCCAGGTGCCCGTCGTCGGCGCCGCCGAGGGAGAACGCCAGCCGGCAGGCGCTCGGGTCGGCGAACACCTGCGCCACGCCCGCGCTGGACGCGACGGACTCGACGGTGCCACGCACGACGGCGAGGTGCTCGCCGATCTGCCGCGCCGCCAGACGGGCCGCCGTCGACGCGTCCGCCCGGGCGGCGGACACCGCGTCGTGGCGGGCCTGCACCCACCCCGCACAGATTCCTGCGCCGGCCGTGACCACGAACAGCATCAACAGCCCGATCAGGTATGACCGCAGCGGCCATCGCCTTCTACGGCGCAAGGTCCTCACCGGTCCCGGTGGGGCCGCTACCGGGCGGGTCTCCCGCGTGCTCATATGGCGGCTACCTTCCCGGCATCCATGCCGGTCCGCCGCCCGGTTCGGAAACGGCAGATGCACAGCAGAGGCCAGTTCGCGGCCGATCACCCACCGCGCCGAGGGTGCGCCGACGCGTACTCGTCCAAGACGTTACGCCGTCCGCCGACCCGCATGGCCCGAATCAGGCGGTCGCGATCGCATCGCGCCGCCGCAGCCGTTTCACAACGTGAACACGGCCGTCGAGATTCGGCCTGCATGTACCAGTCGACCACGTCCGCAAGTGTGCGAGTGCGGCGACGCCCGGCTCGACCGCATCGAAGCAGGTACGTGTCGCGACCCCCGGCTGGATGCGATTCGTGGCATGTTCCACCGCCTGAATCCGCGACGCCCTCCGGCGCACGAAGGACCTGGCGACGGAGCAAGCCGCTCGCGTGTCCGGAACTGGAAGGGCTTCACCATGAGCATTCGTCTGACCTTGCGCCGCATCGCCGCCGGAGCCGGGGCGCTCGGCGCCGTCGCCGTGGCCACGCTGCTGGTCGCGTCGCCGGCGCACGCCGCCGGGTCGAGCAAGGTGTCGGTGGTGCACGGGATTCCGGGCCAGCCGGTCGACGTGTACGTCAACGGCAAGAAGACCCTCGACAACTTCCAGCCGTCGAAGGTCGCCGGGCCGCTCGACCTGCCGGCCGGCAAGTACGACATCGTCATCGTCAAGCCCGGCGACCCGGTCACCAGCCCCGTCGTCAAGGTCGACCAGGCGGCCGTGCCCGCCGACGCGAACATCAGCCTGGTGGCGCACCTGACGGCCGACGGCAAGCCGACGCTGACCCCGTTCGTCAACGACACGAAGACCCTCGCCCCGGGCAAGGCCCGGCTGGTCGTGCGGCACACGGCGGCGGCGCCGGCCGTCGACGTGCGGGCGGGCGGCCAGCCGGTGTTCAAGAACCTCACCAACCCGAACGAGGCCAAGGCCGACCGGCGCCGACGGTCGGAGCGGCCGGCGCGGCGGCGCTCGCCTCCGCGACACCCTCCCCGTCCGGCGGCGGTGTGCCGATCGTCGCCGGTGCGCCGCCGTCCGCGGTCGCCGCGGTGCCACCGGCCCGGCTGCGCATCGGGAAGCTCGGCGTGAACGCGACCGTGAACCCGGTCGGCGTGGACGAGCGCACCGGCGACTTCGCGGTGCCACCGAGCGTCGACGTCGTCGGCTGGTACAGGTACGGGCCGGGGCTGGAGGCCACCGCCGGGTCGATCGTCATCGCCGGCCACGTCGACAGCGCCCGGCAGGGTGGCGGGGCCTTCTTCAAACTGCGCGACCTCGGCCCGGGCGACCGGATCGACGTCACCGGCGGCGATGGCACCGTGCACCGGTTCGGTGTCGTGGCCCGCGAGATCCACCCGAAGACGGCGATCCCGCTGCAGCGGTACTTCGCCCGCGACGGCGCCGTGCGACTCACCCTCATCACCTGCGGCGGCCCGTTCGACAGCGCGACCAGGCATTACCGCGACAACGTCGTGATCACCGCCCAGCCGATCGCGACCTGACCAGATCTTGCCGGTGGTGGTTGTCGGTTTCAGCCGGTCGCCGTTCGTCATCCAGGTGGGGGCCCGACCGGGGTCCGTTCCGGGAGTGGGTGGCGTGCATGACCGTCAGTGACCAGACCATCATCGATCAGCCAGCAGTGAGGACGCCGGGGCGGTGGGCCGTGACCGCCGTGTTCTTCCTCAACGGGCTCACGCTGTCGACCTACATCGTGCGGGCGCCCTCGATCAAGGACGCCCACCAGCTCAGCGACGGACAGTTCGGCTTCACCGGGCTGCTGTTCGCGGGTGCCGCGCTGGCCTGCATGCAGTTCGTCGGGCCGCTGACCGCCCGGGTGGGGGCCCGGGCGGTGCTGCGCGTGACCCTCGCGGTCATGCCGCTGCTGCTGGCCGGCATCGCCGTCGCGCCCGGACCGTGGTGGTTCACCGCCCTGGCGACCCTGCTCGGCGCCGTCCACGGCACCACCGACGCGGCGATGAACACCAGCGCGGTCGCCGTCGAACGCCGGGCCGGGCGCCCGGTCCTCAACGGCTGCCACGCGGCCTGGAGCATCAGCGCGGTCGTCGCGTCGCTGTCCACCGCCGCCCTGGCGCACGCCGGGGTCTCGCTCGCCGTCCACCTCGTCACCGCCTGCGCCCTCCTGCTGGCCGCCGGCCTCGCGCTCGGACCCCGGCTGGTGCCGGAGAACGGGCGCGGGGAAGCCGACGTCGGCGGCGCGGCCGGGCAGGACGGCGCCGCCGGCCCGCGGACCGGCTGGAGCGGCGCCCTGATCGTGCTGGGCCTGACCGCCACCGCGATCATGGTCTACGAGGGTGCGGTGCTCGGCTGGGGCGGCATCTTCCTGCACCAGGAGCGGCACGCCGGCCTCAGCCTGGCCGCGGCGGCGATCACGGCGTACACCGGCGGCCAGACCGCGGGAAGGCTGGTCGGCGACCGGCTCACCGGCCGCTGGGGCGGCAACACGCTGTTCCGCCTCGGCGCGGCGATCGCCGCGGGCGGCTTCGCGTTCGCCGTGCTGACGCCGCACCCGGCCGCGGCGGTGGCCGGTTTCGCCCTGGCCGGGCTGGGTGCCTCGGTGCTGATCCCGCTGACCTTCAGCGCGGTCGGCCGGCTGCGGGGCGCTCCGGCGGCGACCCTGATCTCGCGGCTGACCACGTTCACCTACACCGGGATCCTGCTCGGTCCGGCGCTCATCGGCTGGGTCGCCGATCAGGTCGGTCTCGCCGTCACGATGGCCGCGCTGATCCCGCTGCCGCTCGTCGTCGCCCTGGCTCCCCGCCCGCCGGCCTGATGGGTGTCGTACTGTGCACGCATGATTCGTCGACCGCATGGCCTGCTGAGCGCGGCGGTGACCGTGTCGCTGCTGGCCGGGTGCACCACGGCATCGTCGCCAGGGCAGCAGTTCGGTCAGCGGATCGCCCCATCCGCGGCATCGTCATCGCCGTCATCGTCGTCATCGTCGGCTGCCGCCGGCGCGTGCCGGTGGTCGCCGGTCGCCGCCGGCAACCAACCGGCCATCAAGGACGTCGGCACACCGCCGGCCACGGTCCCCGGCGGCAGCAAGGCGACCATGACGCTGACCACCAACCTCGGCGTGGTCGAGATCGCGATGGACGCCAAGGCCGCCCCGTGCGCGGTGGCCAGCTTCGCCTACCTGGCCGGCAAGAAGTTCTTCGACGGCACCGCCTGCCACCGCCTCACGACGGCCGGGCTGTTCGTCCTGCAGTGCGGCGACCCGTCCGGCACGAGCACCGGCGGCCCCGCGTACCAGTTCGCGGAGGAGAACCTCGGCACCCAGCCCGGCTACCGCCGCGGCTCGGTGGCCCTGGCCCGCGCCCAGGAGCCGGGGACGAGCGGCAGCCAGTTCTTCATCAACTACGACGACAACCCGATGCTCCCCGCGGACTACACCCGCTTCGGCACCGTCACCAAGGGCATGGACATCATCGACAAGGTCGCCGACGGCGGCGTCAAACCCGGCGGCAGCAGCCCGGACGACGGCGCCCCGAAGGTCGGCATCGTCCTGCGACAGGTGACCGTCGTCTACGGCTGACTTGCGCGGCTGCGGCACAATGCGAGGCGGATCGGGACGAGGAGGTCGCTCGGTGAGTGCACAGGATTACGTGTCCGCGATCGTGTTCGGTGCGGTCATCGGTGTCGTCGCGCGGATCGTGCTGCCGGGCCGGCAGCCGATCGGCCTGATCCTCACCGTGCTGATCGGGATGGGTGCCGCCGTCGCCGGCACGTGGGCCGCCGACCGGTGGGACATCAGCAGCGACAAGGTCCTGGTGGTGGCCGGTCACCGGTACGACTGGCTGGTCATCGGCGTGCAGGTCGCCATCGCCGTGGTCGGTGTCGCCATCGCCGCGCTGCTGGCCCGCGCGTTCTCCTCGGATGACGACTGAACGTCCGCGAGTCGTGGATCACGTTCGGAGGCGGAGCCGGCCCGGGCCGTGACAGAGTCGGTGCCGATGCATCCGCGTACCGAACTCGTCGCCACGTTCGCCCTGGCGGCTCTGGCCTTCATCGTCGTCACCGGCGAGACCACCCCGATCGGGCTGATCAGCGACATCGCCTCTGGTGTCGGTAGCACCGAGAGCCGGGTCGGGCTGACGGTCAGCTGGTATGCCCTGGTCGCCGGCGGCACCGCGGTCCCGCTGACGCGGTGGACGGCCCGGTTCGACCGCCGCTGGGTCCTGGCCGCGAGCACGGCGGCGTTCAGCGTCGGGCACGTCGCGACCGCCGCCGCCGGCAACCTCACGGTCCTCGCCGCCGGTCGCGGGCTCGCCGCGGTCGGGCACGGGCTGTTCTTCGCGCTCGCCGCACCCACCGCCCAGCGCCTCGCCCGGCCGTCGACGCGGGGGCGCGCGGCCGGGCGGGTGATGGTCGGCGGCTCGGCGGCGCTCGTCGTCGGCACGCCGCTCGCCACCGGCCTGGGCCAGCTCGCCGGATGGCGGGCCGCCCTGCTCGCCATCGCCGCGGTGTCGCTGCTGCTCGCCGTGGCCGTGATCTTCCTGGTGCCCTCCGTCGCGGACGAGCCCGGCACCCTCGCGGACCATCCCCGCCTCCCCGAGGTGCTGCGGCTGCCGGGCCTCGTCCCCGTCCTCGGCGTGCTGCTCGCCACGGTGGTCGGGCACTTCGCCCTGTTCACCTACGTAGCCCCGTTCGCGGCCGAACGACTCGGTTTGCACGGCACCACCTTGACCGTGCTGCTTCTGGTGTACGGCATATGCGCGGTCATCGGCAGCAACCTCGGCGGCCGGCTCAGCGACACCCGCCCGATCACCGGCACCCGCGCGGCCTCGGTGGTCTTCGTGGTGGCGCTCGCCGGCGTCTGGTCGGCGGGTCTGGCGGCGGCCCCGTACGCCGGCGTGCCGATGCTGCTCGTGTGGGGCGGCACCTTCTCCGTCCTCGTGGTGGCGACCTCCCTGGCGGTCCTGCGGCGCGCCCCGGGCCGCGCCGCCGAACCGGCCAACGCCGTGTACGGCATCGTCTTCCAGATCGGCATCGTCTCCGGCTCGGCCGTCGGCTCATGGTGCTACGCGGCCGGCTCGGTGACGGCGATCCCACTCGTGGCCATGGCCGCCGGCGCGGTCGCCGTGGCCCTCGTCGCGATGTCGGGCCAAGCCTTCCGCGCCGCCGACCCCGGCTGAGCCGCGCTGACAGCGGGTGGGCACCGGAAAGTCCCGGCGGTCGACCGGCGGCGCGGGTTTCCCGGTCCGGGTCTTCGGGCAGTGCTGCAACGGTGCCGTACTGTACCGCTGTCAAGGTCGCCGGCAGCGCGGGCGCGCTCGTGAGCGGTGCCTCGCCTCGCTACGGCCGGCCCTGATGCTCCGACCACGCCGCCCGGCGGCCGACCAACCAGCAGAGAGCACCGCGATGCCGACTGAGCGTTCCGTCCTGCAGGTCCTGCTCGTCGAGGACGACCCCGCCGACGTGGCACTGATGGAGAGCGTCTTCGAGGATCACAGCATCCGCAGCGAGCTGCACCACGTGGCCGACGGCGGGGAAGCCTTGGCGTTCCTGCACCGGGAGGAGCCCTACACCGACGCACCCCGGCCCGATCTGATCCTGCTGGACCTGAACATGCCGCGCGTCGACGGCCGCCAGGCGCTCACGCTCATCAAGCAGGAGGACAAGCTCAAGTCGATCCCGGTCATCGTGTTCACCACGTCGTCGACGGAGAGCGACATCGCGGCCAGCTACTCCCGCAACGCCAACGCGTTCGTCACCAAGCCGATCGACCTCGACCAGTTCGAGCGCGTCGTCGCCGAGATCCGCAACTTCTACGGCCACACCGTCACCCTGCCCAGTCGCGTCTCCGACGTCAGCCGCCTCGACGCTGACGACGAGTAGTCCGGCCCGGCGATCCGGCCCGCGTTGGGCGACCAGGCGACCGAACGTTGTCATCACGCTGGTCGTCCCATCTCGATGGTGGTTGGACGCGCCTCGGCGTTACCGGACCGGTGCAGCAGCACGGCAGCCAGACCGCAGAGGACGGCGCCGAGGCAGTACGGCAGTCCCGGCCGCAGGTCGAAGGCGACACCGACCTGCGGCCACCCCTGGCGGGTGCATGCATCACACAGGCCGGCCTGCCGCCGTCCGGCATCCGGCGCGAGAAGGCTCGACCAACCCGACCACGCCGACCGACGTGAACGGGTGAGCGACCGCTTCGGCACGCCTGCCGGGCGATCAGTCGCCGTGGCGCCCGTCCCGGCTGACGGTGCTGAACGTGCCGCTCCATGATGCCTTCGCCCCGGAGTCGCCGATGCGGTACGTGTCGAAGACGGCCCAGCCGGCGATGACGACGGCCAGCGCGACGACCGCCCTGGTGATCGGGGCCGACAGCGGCGCCAGGTAGGTGCGCCGGGTCGCCGGCGACGTCGTCTCCCGTTGCCGCCACCAGATGGCCAGGGCCAGGATGGCCACTGGGAGGGCGGCCCAGATGGCGGTGTCGCCGAGCTCGGTGTGCCGGTCCAGCAGCGCGGTCTCGCCGACCCGGTGCTCCAGCCACTCGCCGGCGCTCGTCGTGACGGGAACAAGGGCGACGACGAGCGCGGACAGGATCGCGTTCGGGCCGGCGAAACGGCGGCGGGCCGCGGGCCAGGCGGCGGTCAGCACGAGCAGCAGGGCGGCGAGTGGAAGCAGCACCACAATGGCGTGTACGAGCAGGATGTGTGCCGGCAGTCCGTTGACCGTGCCCATGGGGATTCCTTCCGGAAACGATGGCCGCGGTGACAGGAGTTCGGTGTCATGCCCCACGGCTCACGACCCGGCAGATGCTATGCAGCGAATCTTCGAACTTTCCCATCTCCGGCGGAGAAGCTGGACCTGTGGCCGGGCAGGAGAGGAGTACGGAGCGGGCATGAGCGCTGCGAGGGTGCTGGTGGTCGAGGACGACCGTGAACTCGGCCCGCTGCTGCTGCGCCTGCTCCGCAGCGCCGGGTACGAGCCCGAACTCGCACCGGACGGCCAGGCCGGCCTGCATCTGGCGCTCACCCGCCAGTACGACGCGATGATCCTGGATCGGGGGCTCCCGGCCATCGAGGGCCTCGACCTGCTCGGCCGGCTGCGCAGGACCGGAGTGACCGTTCCGGCGCTGGTGCTGACCGCCCTCGGGACCGTGCCGGACCGGGTGACCGGACTCGACGCCGGCGCCGAGGACTACGTCGTCAAGCCCTTCGAGGTCGACGAGCTCCTCGCTCGCGTCCGGGTGCTGCTGCGCGGGCACTCCCGGTCGGGGCAGCATCTGATGGTCGGGGATGCGACGTTCGACCTGATCACGAGGACGGTGACCGCTCCGGACGGGTCCGTCGTGGCGCTGTCCGGCCGCGAGAGTGACCTGCTGCGGCTGCTGGCCCGGAACCCGGCGCGGGCGTTCACCCGGGAGGAGATCGTGCAGCGGGTGTTTCCCGAGGCCGCCACCGTCGCGCTGGTCGACACGTATGTGCATTACCTGCGACGCAAGCTCGGGACGGCCGCGGTCGCCACCGTCCGGGGTGTGGGCTATCGGCTCGGGCGCGGATGAAGCGCCGGAGCACCGCCGGGACTGATCCGGACCAGAACCTGCTGTCGCGGGCACGCCGTGTCATCGCGGTGCAGACCGCGGCCGCGATCACGGTGAGCCTGCTGGTCCTCGGCGGGCTGGCGTTCGCCGTGGTGACCCACAGCCAGAACGCCGCCTCCATGGCGCTGCTGCGGCAGACCGCCGCGCACGCGGAGGATGTGAACGATCCACCGCCGGACGGGTGGATCTTCGTTCAGGAGTCCGGCGGTGGTATCAGGGCCACCACGGGCGCACCCACGCAACTGCCTGACCGGGGTGCGCTCCAGCGTGTCCGCGCCAGCGGAGTGAGCGAGATCAGCACCATCGCCGGCAGCGAGGGCGGCTACCTGACCCTGACGCTGCCGCGAGGAACCCAAACCGTGCAGGTGGTCCTGAGCCGGCACGAGCAGCACGAAGAGCGGGAGCGGCTGCTCGGCGCCCTCGTCGTCGGCGAGCTTGCCGGCCTGCTCATCGCGCTGCTGTCCGCGGCGTTGCTCGCCCGCCGTGCCACGGCACCCCTGGCGGACGCCCTCGCCCGGCAACGGCGGTTCGTCGCCGACGCGAGCCACGAACTGCGCACCCCGCTGACCCAGCTGCACACCCGGGCGCAACTGCTCCAGATGGACCTGCGCGCCGGCGCGGACGTCACGGACGTCACCACCGACGTCGACCGGCTCGTCACCGGCACCCGGCACCTCGGTGAGGTGGTCGAGGACCTGCTGCTGTCCACCCAGCTCAGCCGCCGCGACGACGCCCGCGCTCCGGTCGACCTCGAGGCGGTCGCCGCGGACGTCATCGCCTGCCACGCCGATCGCGCCCGGGGACAGGACGTCGAGCTGGCCCTGCTGCCCGGCACCGGGGCACCCTCGACGGTCCCCGGCCACGAAGCCGCCCTGCGGCGCGTGCTCACCGCCCTGGTCGACAACGCCCTCAGCCACACCCGGCAAGGCGGCCACGTGAGCCTCGAACTCGGCGCCGACGGCGCGTTCGTCACCGTCGTCGTCCGGGACGACGGCACCGGCTTCGACCCGGCCGACGCCGAGCGGCTGTTCGCCAGGTTCGCGCGGGGTCATGGCGATCACCGCCGCTTCGGGCTCGGCCTCGCCCTCGCCCGGGAGGTCGTCACCGGCCACGGCGGCACCATCGAGGCGTGGGGCCGTCCGGGCGAAGGCGCCGCCTTCACCATCCGTCTCCCCGCAGCGGCGGAGTAGTGCATGGCATCAGCCGTTCCCGCACCCGCGGCACCTGCATCGCACAGCGTCAGCGCCTGCGGAGCCACGACAGCAAGCGGACCGTCGGGGGCTTGGCTTCGCAGGCGCACCGCTGGGACCGGGGTACGCCGGCGAGGACGGTGTCGACGTGGTTGCCGCATCCGGTGTAGGTGGCCTTGCCGCAGGTCTTGCAGGTGGCGCGTTGACACATGGCAGCTCCTGATGTTGTGAGAACTGGCCGCACAGGCTACTAGGGTCCTCCTCAGCCGCTCCGGTACGTGGCGCAGGGTGCGGTGGGGGTCCGGGGCCGCCGGTCCTCGACGCTGAGGCCGGCCGCCCCGGGCCGTCAGTTGTGCACGTGGGTGCCGTCGTCGGTGGCGGGTACGGCGGCTGCTGCCGGGGCGGCGGCGTGCTGGTGGTCCATGCCGGACGGCATGTTCCCGTTCTCGTCCAGCACGTGCAGCATCGTCGACATGCCGGCGTCGGAGTGGAACTGCATGTGGCAGTGCAGCATCCAGTGCCCCGGTCCGACCGAGTCGCCGGCGACGAAGCTGACCCCGAACGACTGGGCCGGGCCGAGCACCTTGGTGTCGATGATCGGCACGGAGTCGGCGAGCGGCTGCCCGTTGCTCACCACCCCGGTCCGGGTGTCCGCCCAGGAGTGCCCGTGCAGGTGGAAGGTGTGCATGTCGTTGCCGGCGCCGACCACCACCAGCTCCACCCGCTCCCCCTTGCGGGCGACCAGGCAGGTCGGGCCGGGCTGCGGGTTCACCTCCGCGCAGGTGTCGGTGGCCGCGCCGCGACGCAGGTTGATGCTCTGCTGGTTGCCGAAGACCACCGTGTAGGTGCGGTCCGGTTTCGGGTCGCCGGGGCGGCGGACCACCAGGCCGCCGAAGAGGCCGGCGGCGAGTCCCTGGGTGCCGTGCGGGCCACCCACCACGTGGTCGTGATACCACCAGTACCCGGCGGTGCCCTGCGCCCCGGTCTTGGTGTTGCGGGGCTGGGCGTACCAGGTGTAGGTGCGGGTGCCGCCCGGCGGGACGTACGACCCGCTCTGCACCGTGCCGTCGGACTCCTGGGTGTACTTGACCCCGTGGACGTGCAGGGAGACGCCGAGCGGGTGGCTCGGGTTGGTGCGCAGCGCCGCCAGGGTCGCCTCGGGCACCTGGTTGTGCAGGGTGATGGCGAGGCACTCCCCCTCCATCATCTCCATCAGCGGGCCCGGGTAGGACGCCGTCTCCGGGGTGAGGCCGTAGCCGATCCGGGTCTGCGTGCCGTCCTTGGGCAGCTCCACCGCGTACAGCTGGACGCTGCGGTCAGGCTGGGCACAGCCGTCCGGACGCTCGGCGAACATCCCGGTCTGGGCGGCGGCCAATCCACCGGCGCCGACCAGGCCGACCAGCATCACCGCCGCGACGACCAGGTACCGTCCGACGGCACGCGGACGCTCGGGGGCGGGCTGCGGCTCCGCCGGCTCGTCCTCGACCAGGCGCCACGCCCTCATCGGGCACCTCGCAGCAGGGTACGGCGATCGATCCTGTTCCTTGCCATGGTGCATTCCCTTCGTTCAACAGCAGATGCCGCCCAGGCCGCAGGCGGTCAGCGGGGCGATCCGTTCCGGAGGCTGATGCCGTCGTTCTCCGGGCAGGCGTGTCCGCCCGGCCGGTGCGGCGCGGGACGAACACGGCGCACGGGGGTGCGTCAGGCAGGGGAACGGGGCGACGCGGGTGCGGCACGCCCGGAGGGAAAGCGCGCAGCGAGTGGGGTGCCGTGGTGGTGCTGCGATGACGTCGCGCCGGAGTGCCGCCGGGATCCCGCGATGCGGGGCGGCACTCGCCCGTCAATGCATAGCCGTCACGGTATCGGTCGCCCGTACCAAAAGAAATAGCCGCGCCATCGAAAGTTCGTTCTACTTAGATCGAACTTTTGCCCGGGCAAGCAAAAGCCCCTCCACTCGGGTAGCAGTGAAGGGCAGTGCATCTACATCAATAGCGAGGGGCGGGTGGCCGGCGTTACCGCGCCGACGGTCGTCGCCGGGCGCCTTCGTGCAGAACCTCCGCCTATGAATGGGAACCGCTGACGGCCCGGTCCAGGGCCCGGTCGAGAACCACGAGCAGCGCGTCGCGCACCGACAGGCGCTCGCGGGCGTCGAACTCGATCACCGGCACGTGGTCGGCGACGGCGAGTGCCCACCGGACGCTCTCCAGGTCGTTGGCGAGCACGCCGTCGAAGGCGTTGACCGCCACCACGAACGGCAGCCCCGACTGCTCGAAGTAGTCCACGGCCGGGTAGCAGTCGTCGAGGCGGGAGCTGTCCACGACGACGAGCGCGCCGAGGGCGCCACGGACGAGATCGTCCCACATGAACCCGAAGCGCGCCTGGCCGGGCGTGCCGAACAGGTACAGCTTGAGCGTGCGGTCGATCGTCACGCAGCCGAAGTCCATCGCGACGGTGGTGGTCACCTTGTTGACGCGGTGCCCGGGGTTGTCGATGCCGACCCCCGCGGAGGTCATCTCGGCCTCGGTGGTCAGGGGAGGAATCTCGGAGATCGCGGCGACCGTCGTGGTCTTGCCGACGCCGAAGCCACCGGCGACAACGATCTTGACTGGAATGGGTGCTGCGTCAGGAGATCGCACGGAGTCCATGGATTACTCGCAAGATGACGTCGGGACTGTGGACGGGGTCGACCTCGAGCTGGTGGATGTCCAGAAATCCGGCGGCGCACAGGTCGCCGACGAGGATCTTGGTCACGCCGAGATGCAGGTGGGCCTGAGCGGAGATCTCGGCGACCGACACCGGGGACACGCAGGTGGCGAGGATCGCCTGGAGCTCGGTCGGCATGGACCGCGCGGCGTCCGGTGGCGCCCCCGGCCGGATCGTCACCTGCGTCTCCAGGTTCACCGCCGGGTCGTCGCCCTGCACCCGCCCGGCCGTCAGGACGTAGGGTCTCGGGTTGTCCGGTGCACGGTGCGCAGGACGGTTCCACGCTGCCGGCGGAGCCGGTGAGACCGGCGCGACCGGTGAACGCAGATACGGCCGGATGCCGGGCGGCTCCTGCCCGGGCGGCACGGTCACCGCTGGACCGCGTTCTTCAACTCGGCGATGAGCTGCGGGGTGAGCGCCGCGCCGGCCCGGCTGGCGAAGAGCGTCATCTCGTATGCCACCGTGCTCAGGTTGGCCGCGCGGGTCGCGATGACACCGAGGACCGACCCGGCGCTGATGGCGGTGATCAACAGGTAGCCGTCGACCAGGTCGACGATGACCCGGTTGAGCCCGCCGAGGTTGTACGAGGCGGAAGCGCCGCTGGCGAGGCTGGTCATCCCGGAGACGATGGCGGCCAGGCGCTCCGCGTTGGCCCGTTCCTTCGAGGCCGACGCAGCCATCAGCAGGCCGTCCGCGGACACCGCGATGGCCTCCACCACGCCGGCGGTGCCGGACGTGAACGAGTCGAGCAGCCAGTTGAAGGTCTGCACCTCCGTGCTCATCGGTGCGGCGTTGAACGGCCCACCAGAGGATTGGCGGGGCGTGCTGTCCTGGATGAACGGACTCGTCATTGTGATGATCCTTCTGATCTGACCTCGCGCAGTGCGCGCAGGACGCCGGATTCGAACTGCTCGACAAGGTTCAATGCACTGTCGGGATCGTGGGACGGCTGGCTCTCCACCAGGTGGAGCCCCGGTCTCGGGATGGCACCGGGGTCCCGCAACGTGGCACCCGGCACCCGTCTGCTCAGGTTCCGATCGGCGGTGGCCGGCCGCACCGGCGTCGACTGGAGCTGCGGCGTCGGCGGGAGCGGTGGCGTCTGGTCGACCGGGGGTGCTGTGACGTCGTGCTGCGCTCGGCGTACACCATCCTCGAACGCCTCGACGAGTGCCTGCGCGCTGCTCGGATCGGGAGGGGCCGCCACGGACTGCGCCGTGTTCCTGGCAGCCTGACTGTCGGCCGGCAGCTGCGCCCCCGGCACCCGCCGGCGCAACGCTTGCCCCTGCCGCGATGGTTGCCCCTGCTGCGCAGGGATCTCAGCGGTGGCGGCGGCATCCGGCGGTGCCACGACAGCGGCGATGGCCGGCGGCGACGCAACGGCGGCGATGGCCGGCGGCGGCGCGGCGGCGAGCGCGTGCGGCGCGGCGAACGCGTTCCACGGCTGTCCGCCGTCGATCGAGTGGGTGGCCCGGGTGAATGCGCCGATGTCGATGACCGAAGCGATCGTCTCCCGCGGTTGCGGGACCGGCGCGGCCGAGCCGTCCAGTAGCTCCCGCCCGACGACGACGGTCGCGGTGACGCCACCGCCGGGCGTTTCGCTCAACGACACCTGCAGCCCGTGCCGACGGGCCAGCCGGCCCACCACGAACAGGCCGAGCACCTCCGTCGGGGCGAGGTCGATGCGCTCGCGGCGCTCCAGCCGGGCGTTCTCGACCGTGAGCCGCTCGGCCGGCATGCCGATGCCGTGATCGACGATCGACACCCGCACGTCGGTCGCGCTCTCGCCGGCGGTGACGGCGACCCGGGTGTGCGGCGGCGAGTTGGAGGTCGCGTTCTCCATCAGCTCGGCCAGCATCAGGACCAGGTCGCTGATGACCGCGGGCGCCAGCATGATCGTGCCGGTGAGCTGCACGTCGACGCGGTCGTACTCCTCGATCTCGCCGAGCGCCAGGCGGACCGCGTCGGCCAGTGCCAGCGGCGCCAGGTGCGGGTTGGTGCCGGTACCGCCGGACAGGACGACCAGGCTGCTGGCGTTGCGGCGCAGGCGGCTGGCGACGTGGTCCAGCCGGTACAGCTGCCGCAGCCGGTCGGGCTCCGTCTCGTCGCGCTCCAGCTGGTCGATGAGGCCGAGCTGCCGGCCGACGAGGTTCTGCGTGCGGCGGCCGACGTGACCGAACATCTGCGCGACGTTGCGGCGGCTGGTCACCTGCCGCTCGACCAGCTGCGCCGCGGTCTGCTGCACGCGCTCGAAGGTCCGGGCCAGGTCGCCGATCTCGTCCCGGCCGCCGACGGTGATCCGCTCCAGGCGCACCGGCTCGGGCGCGGCGGACTCGTCGTCCGCGACCCGGACCAGCTCGTCCTCGGTGACCTGCGCGACGCGGGCGGCGGAGGCCGTCAGCAGGGTCAGCGGCCGCGCGACCGTGCGCGCGATCGCCGTGCTCAGCAGGATGACGAGCAGCAGCAGGACGAGCATGCCGGCGCTGAAACCATACGCGATGGTGGTCTGCCGCCGCTCCTGGTCGGCCATCGTGGCGGTGACGTCGGTGACGATCCGCTTCTCCACGAAGCGGCCGAGCGCGATGTAGGCCTCCAGCGACGGGAACAGCGTGGCGACCCGCAGGTCGGCGATCGCCCCGGTCGGGTCGGTCTCGACGTTCTCCACGAAGCCACCGCCGACGCGGGAGGCGAACGCGGCCGTGACCAGACCGTACAGATCCACCTGTTCGGGGGTCCCGGAGGCGGTGAACCGGTCCAGGTTCGGCTGCACGGCGGCGGCGTTGGCGAGGTACCTGGCGAGGTCACGCTGGGCGCGGGTGGCGACCATGACGGTGATCAGTGCGGCGCCGGCGCTGTTGCCCTCATCGACCCGCAGCAGCGCGTCCAGCGCCAGGAGCTGCCGGCCCTCGACGGTGGTCGCGTCGGCCGCGTCCATCAGCCGCAGCGCGTCGATCAGCCGGCCGATGACCGCGGTGAACTGGGTCAGCACCCCCTCGACGTCGGCGCTGCCGGCCACCAGCGAGGCACGCAGCCCGGCGAGCGACTTCACGTCGTCGATCGCTTCCGCCACCTCCGGTGACAGGTTGCCGGCGTAGTCGAGCTTGAGGTTGGTGACCCGGTCGGTGACCGCCGCCGTCTGCAGCAGCAGCCGCGAACGGCCGACCACCTGGACGAGGTGTCCAACCGCCATCAGCCGTTCCTGCTGCAGGTCCTGGACGAGCGCACCGACGTCACCGGCGACCCGGGCGGTCCGCGCGGTGTCCGCCGCCCGCCCGGCCTGCCCGACCCGGTCGACCACGACGACGACCGTGAGCAGCACGATCGCGACCAGCGGGGCGATGAGCAGGACCGCGAGCTTGCCGCGGATGCGAAGCCTAGCGAGCACCGGTCGGCTCCCGGCGCCAGGCGGGGACCACGTCCCCGGCCGGTTGGGGGGCCGGTGGGACGGGTGGGTTCGCGACCGGTCGACGGCGGGGCCGGGCGAGCCGCACGGTCAGCGGGACCAGCGCCAGCAGCACAGCCACCGCCAGGGTGACCGCCGCCGTCTGTCGCTGCCGGTCCAGGTCCTCGATCCGGGCGCCGATCAGCAGGTCGAGCTCGTCCAGAATCGTCGCCGCCAGCTCGGACGCGGCCGTCTGGACCTCGTTGCGGACGTCCCGCAGCGCCGCGGTGTTCACCGCGGTCCGGCCGTCGACCGGCACCGTCGTCGCGGTCAGCGTCTCCATGCCGCGCCGGAACCGGTCCAGCCGGCTCAGCAGGTTGCCACTGAGGGTCCGGCTGCTGGTGCCGTCGACCGCGGCCTGCAGGCCGGCGGCGAGGTTGTTGGCCGGGTAGGTCACCGCGTCACGGGCGTTGAGCAGGTTGGCGGCCGTGCCCGCCGGGTCGTTGCGGGGCCGCCCGGCGGCGATGACCGCCAGATCCATGAACCGGCCGGCGGCCACCACGGCCTCGGGCAGCTGCTGCGCCGCGCCTTCCTGCAGGTAGGACGCGTCGATGTCCTGCTCGCGGGTCAGCTGCGAGTTGTCGCGGACCTCCTTGTACAGCGCGAGGAGCAGGTCGGTCGCCTCACCGAAGGTGCTGAACGCCGCGGCGGGGTCGATGACGCCCAGCGCCGCCAGCGCCTCGATCTTGGCGCGCAGCCCGGACCATCGCTCGTGGGTGCGCAGGTCCCCGCCGAGCCGGGCGTCGACCGAAGCGGTGGCCTCGACCACGCGGGTGACCGTGTCCCGCGGGAACGGGCGCCCCGAGACCGCGGCGGACTGCGCGTCCGTCAGGGCGATCGTGAGCTGACCGAGGCTGTGGAGGTACTGGATGCCGTTGCGTTCCGACTGGGCGAACCGGGTCCGCTCCCCGACCGAGCCCCAGACCTGGTCGAAGAGGAGCGTGGTCGGCGCCATCAGGGCGAATGCCAGCAGGCAGTGCAAAAGGACGGCGATCAATGAACGGGATCGCGTCGCGTGTTGTGCCATCGTCGGGGCCTCCGGCTACGTGCCAAGGTGGCGGCCACACGCTGTGACGAGCCGTCGCGGTGCGTTCTGTTGACGGCCCGGCCGTGCGCCGGTCGCAGAGGGTAGACCAAAGTCCCCGAGCCGCCGGGCGATTGAACCGCACAATTTCTCGGTAAAGCGTTCCAAATTCGGACCGTGCGGCAGCACTCACGAATAGCGACCGAAAATTGTCCGTTCCCGTACCGCTCTGCGGCCCGGAATACGATTTACGCCCAATGCCGGTGGTGTCGCGGCATCGGGCAAATCTCCTGGTCAGTTCGAATTATCCCGCAAAGGTTGCCCCTCATCGACGCAGAGTTTCATCGAAACATCAACAATAAGGAATTATTGTAGTGCCAACCCGATGGGCAGCGGTCCGGTGCGGCCCGACACGTCCTCGTGGCGGAGAAGAGGGAGCTACCGTCGAGCGGTGGCCTTGGCTGTCTGCTTGCTCTTCGACGGTCGCGCCGAGCGTGCCCTGACGAAGCTGTGGGACAGGCTCGAGGAGCAGGGCGTCGCGACACTGCGCTCGCACACCCACGGGATGCATCATCCCCATCTGTCGTACGTCGTGCTGCTGCGGTGGGATCTCGACGCCGTCCGCGACACCGTGGCGGGGCTCCCGGACCGAGGCGGCTTCGAGGTCACCTTTGACGCGCTGGGCGCCTTCCGGCGGGGCCGGATCTGCCTCGTTCCCGCCGTGCCGGCGGACCTCATCGCGCGACAACAGGGCGTCGTCGAGGCGATCCGCGCCACGGGTGCGCTGGTACACGCACACTATGAGATCGACGCGTGGCTGCCACACTGCTCGATCGCCCCGCGCGCCCGGTCCGAGCGGTTGCCCATCGTCGCCACCACCGTCTACGGCATCCTCCCTCTCACCGCCCGGATCACCCGCGCTGCGCTCATCGACAGCGCGACCGGGCAGCTGTGGCCGCTGCCGAACGTGCCCTGACCGCCGACGGATCGTACGATTGCCTGGGTAGCCGGGTGCGTCAGCTGGTCACCGTCACTGCGGGCGCGACGGCTGGCCTTGAACGACGCCGAGCTGTGAGGACGGCGATGAGCCGGCTGGCTGCGACCATGAAGCGCACTGGTGCGTGGTCGATCTGCCCGGCACGGCGGGTGGCGGGTTGGAGGCTGTGATGGCTGAACGGCCGGCAGCGGGGCATCGGAGCGTTCCGCACACCGCGGACGTGCGGATCGAGGCGTGGGCGCCGTCGCGGGAACGCTGTGTGGTGGAGGCGGTCGCGGCAACGGTGGGCAACTTCGCCGAGGTGTCCGGCGTTGCGCCGACCGCGACCGTTCGGTTCCGGGCCGGACCCGGCCCAGACGCCGACCTGCTGGTCGCGGTGCTCGACGAGGTGATCTATCTGATCGACACCGCTGGCCGGCTTCCGGTCGCGGCGCAGGTGGAGGCCGGTGACGGCAGTCTGGACGTGCGGTTGTCGATGGTCGACGCCGACCGGGTGGAGTTGGTGGGCGCGGTACCGAAGGGGGTCTCGCTGCACGAATTGTGGTTCGGCTGCGAAGGGGCCGGCTGGTCGTGCTCGGTGACCATCGACGTGTGAGCGCAACGAAGCAGGTCAGCCTCGGCGCCTCTTCGGCCGGACCGCAGGAGAAGTCGCCGCGCACAGCGATGTTGCCGCCCGCCAGCTGCCGTAGCAGGTCCTGGCACACACCGACCAGCCGGTCGTCTCACCCCTTGACCACGCCGATCGGCACCAGCCGCGCGACCCGCACGCACAGCCCGGCGCCCTGCGCGGCGTCCACGACGGTGTCGATGTCCTTGTACGCCTCCGGTGTCTCCTCGGCCAGGCCGCGCCACGACGCCCCGCGCACCATGATGCCGTCGGCCTCCAGCCGCTCGCGCAGCTCCTTGCCGTGCACCGTCTTGGCTGCCCGATGGCGGCTGAGCGCACGGCCGGCGCCGTGGCAGGTCGAGGCGAACGCCGGCGCACCCGGCCGGCCGGTGAGCACATAGGACGCGGTGCCCATGGTGCCGGGGATGAGCACCGGTTGCCCGGCGCCGCGCAGGTCGGCCGGCAGGTCCGGATGGCCAGGTGGCAGCGCCCGGGTGGCACCCTTCCGGTGCACGCACAGCCGCCGCGGCAGCCCGGCCACCTCGTGTGTCTCGATCTTGGCGAGGTTGTGCGAGATGTCGTACACCAACGCCAGCTCCCGACCGGCGACCCTGCCGAACACGCGTCGGGCCGCCACGGCGAGCAGCTGCCGGTTGGCGCGGGCGTAGTTGGCCGCCGCGGCCATCGCCCCGAGATACGCCTGGCCCTCCGGCGACGAGACCGGCGCGCACGCCAGCTGCCGGTCCGGGACGGTGATACCGAACCTGTGCATGGCGCGTTCTATGACGCGCACGTGGTCGGTGCAGATCTGGTGTCCGAGCCCGCGGGACCCGCAGTGGATCATGACGCACACCTGGCCGGCCCGCAGCCCGAACGCCTCGGCCGCCGGCTCGTCGTAGACCCGGTCGACGACCTGGACCTCCAGGAAGTGGTTTCCCGACCCGAGGCTGCCCACCTGGCCCAGTCCGCGCTGCACCGCCCGCTCGCTGGCCTGCCCGGGGTCGGCGGCGGCCACCACGCCGCCGTCCTCGCAGCGGTCGAGGTCGCGCTGCACCCCGTGGCCCTGCTGCACCGCGTACCGGGCGCCGCCGGCCAGCACCTCCCGCAGCTGCCGGGCATCGCGCAGCGCCCACACGGCGCCGCGGTTCATGCCGCGGGGAGTCGCCGCGCCGAGGCCGTCCATCAGCGCCCGCAGCACCGGCTCCGCGAGATCCTGGCGGTCGAGGTCGGCGGCGAGCAGCCGCACGCCGCAGGAGATGTCGAACCCGACACCGCCGGGGGAGACCACCCCGCCGGTGGCGACGTCAGTGGCGGCGACCCCGCCGATCGGGAACCCGTACCCCCAATGCACGTCGGGCATGGCATACGACGCGCCCACCACCCCGGGCAGTGTCGCGACGTTGGCCACCTGCTCCAGGGACTTGTCCCCAGCGGGGTCGGGCAGCAGCGCCCGCGAGGCGAACACCACGCCGGGCACCCGCATCTCGCCGTCCCGGTCGATACGGAACCGGTAGTCGGACTCCTGCACCAGCTTCACGCTCACCCCCTTGGCCCGCGTGTGCGGCAGACCTCCGTTGTCGCTCAGATGCCGTCGATCGGAATGCTGAACAGTAGTGCTGTGCCGCTGCCGACCGGGCTTACGACCTCCATCTGGCCGCCGAGTGCCTCGGTGCGGTCCTGCAGGCCGATCAGTCCGGACCCGTTGCCGGTGTCGACTCCCCCGATGCCGTTGTCCCGGATCGAGAGCTCAAGGAGTCCGTCACAGGCTTCGGCGTCGACACAGACCACGGTCGCCTGGGCGTGTTTGGCGGCGTTCGCGAGCGCTTCGGACACGATGAAGTACGCAGTGACCTCGGCCCGTTCGGGCAACCGCCGGTCGATGCCCAGCGTGAGCTCCACCGGAATCGCGCTGCGGCGGGCAAGCGTCTTGAGCGCCGGGCCCAGCCCACCCTCGGACAGGATCGCCGGATGGATGCCCCGGGAGATCTCCCGCAGGTCCTCGCAGACACCGGTCAGGCCATTCGCGGCGAGTGCCACTTCCTCCCTGATCGTGTCCAAGCCGGGCGGCATTGCGGCTTCCACAGAGCGCAGTCGGAGGCCGAGCGAGATGAGACGTTGCTGTGCGCCGTCGTGCAGGTCACGCTCGAGTCGGCGGCGAGCGTCGTCCGCGGCGGCGACGACGCGGGCACGGGAGGCGGTGAGCTGTGTACGGCTGTCGGCGTTGGCGATCGCAGTCGCGACCAGCTCGGTGAAGTCGACCAGGCGTGCCTCGGCGGCAGCCGGTATCGGCGTGGGCGACGTGGTCGAGGCGAGGGCCGCGCCCCAGAGACGACCTCCGACCACGACCGGAACGCCGACCCCCGAACGGATGCCGAGCTCACGCAAGGTCGCTGCGGTGGGACCTACGGCCTTGTCATAGCTCACCCGGGCCGAGCGACCGGTGCGCTTGACGATCCCGGACACGCAGTCTCCCTCAAGCAGGATGGACGTTCCGGCCGGCATCTGGGCGATGTCGGCCTCGTTGCGGCCCGAGACGAGGGTGCCCGTGCCGTCCGGCTCGTAGCGGACGAGACCGGTGTTCTGGGGGCCGCAGATCCGGCACAGCTCCCTCGTCACCGCACCGAAGACCTCGATCGGTGCGGCTCCATGCGCGACCAGGGTGGCCACCCGCCGCATCGCGGCCTGCTCCTCCATCAGCCTGGTGGCCTCTTCACGACTCGCTTTCAGCGAGTTGGTGATCGCCTCACGGCCGAACTCCGCGAACAGGAGCGACTCCAGCGATGGCACCACCCGTCGCCGCAGGCGCTCCAGCGTCGGTTCGGGGAGGTCCGCCGGGACCAGCAGGGTGCCCAGACACGTCGCGCGGTCATACAACGGCAACGCGGCCCGCCGCTCGTCCCCGGGAACCGCTCCGAGCTCGATGGCCGCGGACCGTAGCGCGAACACCTCCGCGATCCGTTGTGACGCCGGACCAAGGACCGAGCGCAGATCGCCAGCGCGCAACATCCGGTGGGCCAGCTCAGCGGCGAGGTCGGCCTCCTGCTGTCGCTGCGATGCCTCGGCGGCGCGGGACCGGGCCAGGTCTGCAAGGAAGCTGGTCAACAGCCCGGCCGCGATGAAGACCACGATGCTCTGCATGTCCCGGCGCGCGTTGAGGTGCAACGTCCAGTAGGGCGGAACGTGGAAATAGTTGTAGGCGAGGGCGCTGACCACCGAGGTCACCACGCCGAGTCCGGCGCCCCACAAGGTTGAGACGACCATGACGCCGCAGAGGTAGACCACGCTTCTGGCGCCCTCTGCGACACCTGCCTTGAGGGGGAACAACAGGGCGGTCTCCGCCGCGATGAGTATCACGGCAGCCATCAGCCCGAGCGCGAGCGGTGGCGGCTTCGGACGTAGCAATAATAATGCCATCAGGCGCGCCCGTATCAACGACGCCCCTCACCTTGCGACAACACACGGCGGCTGCGTCTGGCCCTTGACCGCGGCAACGAACCGGGCATCTCTGGTTGAATGTCGTGACGTAACCTCGCGTCACCGCTCCAATGTTAGCCCGGAAGCAGCGACTCGGTCCGTGACGGATACGGCTGCGCTAGGACGGCCTCGCGCTGCCGGCACCAGTTGGCCCGGGCCTACCTGGCCAGGACCAGCTCAGGTTGAGCCACCCGCATTAAGGAGCCGGCCTCTGATCGCCTCGACCGCCCGGCGGGTAGCGGTCGTCCAGCCAGCGCAGCATCCGCTGGCCGGGCAGAAACTGATGGTAGGTGCCATCCAGCAGGCCGACCGCCCGGGCCTCCTCCACATCGATCTTGCGGAGGACACGCGCGCTGTTCTCTGCGGCGCCGAACTCACCGCGGCGGGGCTTCGCCGGCCAGTCAGGCCGATGGTAAATCTCCGGATCGCGCGGAAATCGGTCGAGCTGTCGCTCGTCGTGGCCGATGATCGGCCACCGCCCAGACTCGATCGAGTCGTCTCCTATGTACATCGGAAACGGCACGACCTTGTCGGTGGACGCCGGCACCCGTGGCACGGGAACGACCGTTTCGAAGAACCCGATCGCCAGACCGAACGCATTCTTGGCGACGATCACACCGATGCGATAACCACCCGCCGGAATCGGCGCAGCCACCACGTCGCCGAGCCGTGTGCGCTTGAGCCTGCGCGCTACCGAAACCTTGGCCCGGACCTCTGTCTCCGGCGCCACATCCGCGTATTCGATGCCCGATTCCCGCAAGGCGGAGGTCAGCCGCCGCCCGACCTCACCCGTGAAGCCGGGGCTCTCCGGGTCCAGGTCCGAGCCGATCACCGCCTCCAGCCCACTTGCCGCGGCCGCGAATGCGGCATCGTTCAGATCCCCGACGCGGGACACGCCGGCCGTCGCCTTGATGTTCGCGGTGAACCGCAGCCGCAACACGTCCACCTCGCCGATGCTGGCCAGCTCGAGGATCTCCATCACCTCCCTGACGGTCGGCGGCCTCCCGATCTCCTCGGCGAACTCCGCTGCCATCTCACGAAAATGCTCGGCCGATCCAAACATCAGCACTCCGACGGTTCAGCACGCGTCATGCGTCGTCAACATGCAGGAACAGTACTCAGGCCGGCTTTCCTCGTTACCTGTCGTCGTCAGGCGAGGGTGGCGACCTGGTCGGTATGGCTGGATTGAGGACAAAAACGATGTTTAACCGCGCCACAGGTGGTCGAGGAGGTACGCGGTGTCGTGGACCTCGCCGAACCGCGGCAGGGTGACGGTGAGCGCGTGCTCGTGCTCCGGCGCGGTCATCCCGCTCATCGCGTCGGCGGCGAAGACGACCTCGAAGCCGTGGTCGGCGGCGGCCCGGGCGGTCGACTCGACCCCCATGGTGGTGGCGATCCCCGCCATGACGACGGTGTCGATGCCGCGCTCGCGCAGCCGGTCGGCGAGGCCGGTGCCGTAGAAGGCGCCGATGGTGCGCTTCACGATGACGACGTCGCCGTCCTGCGGCTCCATCTCCGGCACGAAGCCGCTGCCCGGCGGCTGCTCCGTGACGTTCGGCCGCTCGACGCGGACCAGGACGACGGTGCCACCCGCCTTGCGCGCCGCCGTGGCGAGGTCGGCGGACCGGGCCACGACGTCCGCGCCGCGGTGCGGGCCCAGGTCCCGCTCGACGACGCGCGGCATCAGGTCCACGACGATCAGGGCGGTGCTCGATGCGGCGGACGTCATGCCCTGAAGCCTATCCGGCGCCGGCGGACGGCGAAGCCGACCGTGACACAGGGGTCAGTGGCGAAACGAGGCGGCGATGTCGCGCAGCTCGCCGGCCATGGTGGCGAGGCTCCCCGCGGAGCGCTGCGCCGAGGCGGCCTCCGTGGTCGTGGCGGAGGCGTTGGCGGCGACGGCGGTCATCGTGTGCGCGACAACGTGAGAGGACGACTGAACCGTCGTACCTTTCGGCAGCTCCCCCGCGGCGCGGCAGGGTTCTTGCCGCAGGTCACACGCGGGCTGCGGGAAGACGACCAAAGGCCGTCCCCGGGCGGCAGCGCCGGGGACGGCCTCGGGCCGGGCGGGTCAGCCGCGCAGGGCCGCCATCCCTGCCGCGCTGATCCTGGCGAACCTCAGCGACTGGCCGGGGTCGCCGTTACCGCCGGGGGCGTTGTCCTGCTCGTAGTTCGAGTTGTGGAAGCCCTTGGCGCCGATGTTGCTGTAGAACCCCTTGTAGTTGATGTCACTGCGGGGGTCGCCGAACGGGATCCACGAGTAGCCGTCGCCCACGCCGGGGGCCTGGCCGGTGGCGTCGCCGTCCTTGGCGTGGAACAGCGCGTACCGCTTGGTCTGCTTGGCGACCTGGGCGGTCGGGTCGAAGATGTCCTCGACGCGCTTGCCCTCCCAGTCGTAGCGCCAGCGGTGCTGGTGCTGAGCGACGTGGGCCCAGTAGACGTCCATCTCGATGACGACCAGGTCGGGGCTGGTGACGTCGAGGTAGTGCTGCATGAGCCGCTTGCCCGACTCGCCACGGACCTGGATGGGCGCGATCGGCGCACCGGTGATGCGGTCCTGCGTGACGGTGACCAGCGGGCCGTCCTGCAGGAAGTTGTACGCCGGCGAGTGGTTGTGCGTGTACATGTGGATGCCCCACTGCCCCACGCTGATCTCGTTGAGCGCCGACCACTTCTCGCCCGCGAGGGTCCACGGCTCGATGTTGCGGTTGTTGGCGCTCGTCGGGTCGCTGCCCGTGCCCATGAACGGCATGCCGAGGATCGCCGCGAACTCCAGCTCGGCCTGCAGCCGGTTGTAGTCCTGGGCGGTCATCGCGCCGCCGGCGCTGCCCGGGCCGTTCCAGGTGTTCGGGACGAACCCGTGGTTGCCGATCGCCTGCAGGCCGAAGGCGTCGAGGAAGCCACGCAGGGTGCGGGCGTAGGCGAGGTAGGCCGCGCGCGCCTCCGGGGTGGTGACGCCGCCCGGCGCCGGGTTCGGCGCGGCGCCGCCCGGGTTCGAGGCGTGCTGGCCGTAGCCGGCGAACTCGATCTGCTTGAAGCCGGCCTTGGCCAGGAACTCGAACAGCTCCAGCCAGCCGCCCGGCAGCGGCACCAGCGGGCCGAGGTCGGTCGGGTCCTTCGGGAAGTTGGGGCCGCCCAGGTAGCCCATCGTCGGCGCCACACCCAGCGCGGCGCTCGCCGCGATGCCGATCCGGGTCGGGACGTCACGCTGGCTGTACGTGATGGTGCCGAGCTTGCCGTCGGGGATGAGCCGGCCGTTGGCCGCGCTCGCCGCCATGGGCGAGAAGACGGCGGCCGGGCCGAGCGGGCTGAACGCGGCGGCCGCAGTGAGGCCGGCGCCGGCCAGTAACCGGCGGCGGTTGATCTTTCCGGACATGTGTTGCTCCTTCTGCTGGTAGTGCGGGTGCTTCAGACCGGGGCGGGGTGCGGCGCACTGCGGGGGGTGGCGCACCCCGCCCCGGTGGGTGGTGGAGCTAGGGCGCGCTCACGCCCTGACCGCCGAACTCCACCCAGTTGAGGTTGAAGAAGTTGTTCGTCGGCCCGCCCGTGACGGGACGGAACACCAGGTAGATCCGGTGTGCGCCGCCCGGGTCGGTGATCGGGAAGGTCTGGCTGGCGAACGTGTTGGCGTTCGCGGTGGGCGCGATCGTGACCGTGGTCAGGACCGGTCCGGTGAGCGAGTCCAGGCGGACCTCGACGGATCCGGTACCGGCCGCGCCGCTGCCACCCGACGTGCGGAACGTCAGCGAGTTGATGTTCTTCAGGTCGACCGTGCCGTTGAGGGCGATCCAGTCACCGCTGCCGAGGCTGCCGCGTTGCAGGCCGCCGCCGGTGTCGGTGGTCGCCGCCGTGTTCGTGCCGGACTGGTCGACGGCGAACTCGAGCTCCTGCTTCTTCTGCCGGATGGTCGTCTGCGCGACCGTGGTCAGCGCCGGGATGCCACCGGGGCCGCCCTTGTCCGTGTACGAGACACTGATCACGCCGAACACGTTGCCGCCGTGCGAGACGTCCTCGTCGAACGTGGGCAGCGTCCCGGAACAGCCGTTCGCGGTCGACTCGGCGTGGCCGTGGCTGTCGTGCCCGAGCACGAACGTCACCTCGACCCGGGAGCAGTCGATCGCACCGTCCTGCGGGTCGGTGACCGTGACGTTGAACGGGATCGAGTCGCCGAAGGCGAACAGTCCGCCCTCGATCGGCACGTTGACCTTGACCGTCGGTGAGGTGTTGCCGACGGTGATCGTCGTGTTCGCCGAGGCCGTCTTGCCGCTGGAGTCCGTGACGGTCAGCCGGGCCGTGTACACCCCGTTGGTGGTGTAGGTGAACGACGGGTTGGGGTCGACGGAGTCGGTCGTGCCGTTGCCGTCGAAGTCCCAGGCGAACTTGATGGAGTCGGCCGGGTCCGGGTCGTTCGAGCCCTCGCTGGAGAACGCGACGGTCAGCGGCCCGACGCCGTCGGTCGGGCTGGCCGACAGCTTCGCGACCGGTGCCCGGGTGCCCTTCACGTAGCTGAACTTCACCAGCGCGGCGTCGGGGTTGATGTTGAAGAAGCCGTCACCGTAGGTCAGCAGGTAGAAGTTGCCGTCCTTGCCCCACATCATGTCCATGGGGTTGTCGCACAGGAACGGCCGCGCGGGCGTGGTCGGTCCGGCGCCACAGCTGAGCAGATCGTTGATCTTGAAGACCTGCCCGGACGAGTCCAGGCGGATCTCCCGCAGGTAGTCGCGGGTGAACTCGCCGAAGAAGATCGACTGGTCGTAGTAGGCCGGGAACTTCGTCGGGTTGGGGTTGTTCGCGTCGTAGTCGTACTTGGCCGCGCCGTGCGGGCCGACGCCGCCGGTGCCGAGCTCCGGGAAGAGCTGCGGGCACTTGCCGGCCGGGCTCTGCATGTAGTACGCCGGGCAGGGCGTGCCGAGCGGGTTGGCCGCGTTGTTGTCCTGGAACGAGTAATACATGTCCGGCGTCGCGATCGGCGGCGCGTACGTCAGGCCGGTGTTCCACCGGGACGTGTTGGCCGGGCCGCGCTCCGGGTTGTTGCACTCGAACGCCTGCGCCGGGTTGTCCAGCGGCGTCGAGGTGTTGAAGTTCCACCGGTAGTACGGCAGGGACGGCGAGTAGCACAGCGGCCAGCCGTAGTTTGCCGGCTTCCGCACGATCTCCATCCGGCCGGTGCCCGCCGGACCGCGGTTCACCTGCGGCGTCGACGAGTCGGGCGAGTAGTCGGTGACGTAGGCGACGCCGTTCTTGTCCACGGTGATGCGGAACGGGTTGCGGAAGCCCATGGCGTAGATCTCGGGCCGGGTCTTGCCGCCGCCCTCCTCGTTGCCGGTGAACAGGTTGCCGGCCGGGATGGTGTACGAGCCGTCACCCTGGACCTTGATGCGCAGGACCTTGCCGCGCAGGTCGTTGGTGTTCATCGCCGAGCGACGGGCGTCGACGTACGGGGCGTTGTACTGCCCGGTCGTGGTCAGCATGTCGTTGAACGGCGCGAAGCCACCGGAGTTGCCGCCACCCGACGGGGTGTCGTCGCCGGTCACCATCCACAGGTTGTTGTCCTTGTCGAAGGTGATGTCACCGGCCACGTGGCAGCAGGCCCCGCGGTCGACCGGCACCTTCATGATCTTCTGCTCGGACGCCACGTCGAGGGTCGGGGTCGGCCCGTCGACGAACTTGAACCGGGACAGCTGGAAGTAGCCCTTCCACGGGTCCCAGACGCTCGGGTCCGCGCCGGTGGTCGGCGAGTTCGCCGTCGGCGTCGTCTGCGGGTACGGCGCTTCCTGGGTCAGCGGCGAGTAGTACACGTAGACCCAGTGGTTGTTGGCGAAGTCGTTGTCGATCGCCGGGCCGTACATGCCGTCCTCGCTGGCCATGTACACGGGGATCTGCGCCAGCACGTGGGTGGTGTTGGTCGCCGGGTCGTGCAGGCGGATGCCACCACGGCGGTCGGTCTGCACGACACGGCCGTCGGGCAGCACGTCGAAGCCGATCGGCTCGCTGACGTTCGGCGGCGCGGCGATGTAGTCCATCTGGTAGTTGGCCAGCACGGTCGCGCCGCAGTCGCCGTCGGTCTGACCGGCCGCCCACTGGATCGCGCCACCGAGGTGGGCCCGCAGGTCGGGCGTGGCGAAGCTCGCCGGCGTGTCACCCAGACCCGTGTAGAACGAGCGGCCGCCCTGGTAGTCCTTGCACCAGGTGATCGGGTGATCGAACCCCATCGTGCCGCCGGTGTAGGTGTTCTCATCGACGGTCGCCAGCACGTGCGAGAAGCCCCGCACGTTGGACGTGAAGTTGTACCACTGATCCGTGCGGTCCCAGCGCTCGGGCAGGTTCGCCGACGCCGGGTGCACGCGGTCCGCCACCTTGACGGTGGCCTTCGTGACGCCCGACGAGCCGGACGCCCTGGTGCCGAGGACATCGGTGAGGAACTGCCAGTCCGGCTCGGTCTCGATCGCCGAGTGGATGCCGACGAAGCCGCCGCCGTCACGGTAGTACGACTCGAACGCGGCCTGCTGCGTCGCGTCGAGCACGTCGCCGGCGGTGTTGAGGAAGACGACCACCCGGAACTGCTTGAGGTGAGGCTCGTCGAACTTCCTGGCGTCGTCGGTCTCTTCGACGGTGAACCGGAGCTGCTTGCCCAGCTCCTTGAGCGCGTTGACGCCGGCCGACGTCGACGCGTGTTTCGCGCCGACCGACTTGGTGAATGCCAGGACCTTGTACTGGATGCCATTACTGGTCGGTTGAGGCGCGGCGACCGCCGGGGCGGACGCCGACACCGTCCCGACCAACGTGGATGCGACGAGCGCGAGCAGGCCAGCGTACGCAGTGGTGACGCGACGGCCCGGAGCTCTGGTCATGGGACCTCCTCCGCAGGGTGCAGGGCGAACGGACCGTCGGAGGCCGCGGCGGGGTGGCGCCGCGAGCGGACGACGTCCGTTCGGGTGACGGGTGTGGTGGTGCAGCACGCCCGGAGGGAGGCGTACGGGGTGTGGGTGTGGGTGTGTGTCGAACCGCAGTGGTGTGACCGAGCTGCGCGTCAGTGCTCGCCGGGATCCCGCTCAGCGGGGCGAGCGACTGGCTCGGTCAACCTGTTGGCGACACCGTATAACTCGACTCCGTCAAAAAGAAAGAGCTAATCAAGCAAAAGTTCGGTTTGGATGGTCGTAACTTTTAATCGTGCTTACAAAAGTTCCTTTCGGCCACCAGCCTCCCGGAGGCACTCATGGCGGTCTTGAGATTGCCCCTATTCGAAGGAGCGGAACGCGAGCGATTCGCGTTACACGTCGCTCCGGCGGACCGCCGAATCGGCTGTGACATGCGGCGGATCGCCATATGGCAACTGACGATCAGGCTTTTTGCACTGCCGCGGGCGCGCCAAACCCGGCGACACCTGCGAATGGCGGCGTGAGGACAAAAGTTCACTTTCGCTGAGATGAACGAAAGTTGGTTCATAAAACATCGAAGCCCTGGACATCCTGAGCGGAAGGCTCTTACTGTGTCGGCCACGGGGCAGCACTGTTTCAACGACGTGAACGAGCCGGGGAGGTGGTCCGCTTGCACTTCAGGTCTGACACCCACCACGCAGCACACCGCAGCCGGCTCGATCCGTGCCTGCACCCGCCGCGATGACCTGCGCACCGTGACCGTCGAGCAACGCTGACCCCACGGCCGTCCTCACGGACGCGCCGCCGGGACCACCGTTGCCATCGACGCATGCACACGTGCCGGCGACGCACGCGGCGATACAGAAGCTCTCCGGCATCGCTGCCCAGAGGGTCCGGCTGTGGGTGCGCTCCACAGCCGGAGGCGGCGAAGTCGGAGTGGTTGGCCGGTGCGGCCGGAGGGACGGGACCCTTCCGGCCGCATCGGAGACCGTTCGCTTGCCTTTCCTGTTCCTGAACCGGAAGGAAGACCATGCCCAGCCAGACCACCTCCGGCCGAGCCCGCCCAGACGCCCGCCGGCACCTGTTACGGTGCCTGGTCGCCGCCGTGCCGGTCGCGTCCATGTCCGTCGGGTCGCTCGTCATCGCCACCCCGGCATGGGCCGCGCCGACGAGCGCGCCGGCCACGCTCACCCCGGCCACCCCCAGCGGCACCAACAACTACTACCGCGGCCCGGTCACGCTGAACCTGTCCGCGACCGACGCGGCCAACGGCGTCCAGCGCCTGGAGTACCGGCTCGGCAACACGGCACCGTTCCAGACCGCGGTGTCCGCGACCGGCCCGTTCCCCGCGAGCCTGAGCGGCTCCGTGCAGATCACCCAGCAGGGCACCACCACGGTCGGGTACCGCGCCGTCGGCGGCGACGGGTCGGCCGAGGCCGTCCGCACGATCACGGTCCGGGTCGACACCGTCGCCCCGGTGGTCAGCTGGCCCGGCATCGTCGACGGGCACGTCGGCCACACCGCCACGCTGATCCCGACCCGCACCGATCCCGCGCCGGGCTCCGGCGGTGTCTTCATCCACCGGATGTGGATCGACCAGACCGAGACGACCCCGCTGCCCGTCGCCACCTCCACCCTGGCTACCGGAGCGCACACGATCAGCGTGGTCGCCAGCGACGCCGCCGGCAACGCGGCGCACTTCGAGCAGACCTTCGTGGTGACCACGTCGTTCGCTGAACTCGACACCCTGATCGGCGGCTACGTCACCGCCGGCGCGATCGGCGCGGACCTCGGCGCCGGCCTGCGGGCCAAGCTGACGGAGGCGGCGGGCCTCGCGGAGGCGGGCAACGTCAACCAGGCGAAGCGGGCCCTCAACCAGTTCGTCGCCGCCGCGCAGGACGGATCGGTCTCCGGCGCGGCCCGGGACACCCTCGTCGGCGACGCCCGCTACCTGCAGGACAAGCTCGCCGGGAAGCTCCCGGCCGAGCCGGCGACCGGCATGACCGTCACGCCGGCCATCGGGCCCAACCCGATCGCGCCGGCGACGCCGCTCGCGGCCTCGACGAACTTCCCCGGCGCCACCTACCGGGTGCTGTACTTCTCGGCCACCAAGGGCTTCCGCCACGACCACATCGCCGACACCGCCCTGCTCGTCCAGCAGTGGGGTCAGCAGCACGGCTTCGACGTCGACATCTGGGACCCGCGGCTGGCCCCGGCGTCGCTGTCGAGCACGCCGTTCACCTCCGCCGCCGACCTGGCGAAGTACAAGACGGTCATCTTCGGCTCCCCGGTGGACGGGACCAACCCCAACAGCGCGCCGGCGTCCGACGCGCTCAACGCCGCCGAGCTGGCCGCGTTCCAGGGGTACATCCAGGCCGGCGGTGGCTTCGTCGGGCTGCACGGCGCGTCCGACGCGATCCACAACGTGGCCTGGTACCGCGACCTGGTCGGGGCGTGGTTCACCAACCACCCGGGCGGGCAGAACGGCGAGGGCACCTGCGGCAGCTGCATCAACGTGCAGGTCAACACCGAGGACCCGACGAACCCGGCCACGGCGCACCTGCCGAAGACCTGGCTCACCATCGACGAGCTGTACAACTTCGACCACAACCCGCGGGCCGAGGTGCACACGCTGCTGAGCCTCGAGGAGTCGACGTACCGCCGGAGCCTCAACAGCGGCAACGCCGCGAACGTCCCGATGGCGCTGATGGGTGGCGACCACCCGATCGCGTGGTGCCAGAACTACGACGGCGGCCGCGCCTTCTCGCTCATCCTCGGCCACGACCGCGCGCAGTACTACCGTGAGGACTTCACCAGGATCCTGCTGGCGGGCATCAACTGGACGGCCGGGCAGAGCGAGGCGAACTGCTCGACCTTCCGGCAGACCCGCACGCTGATCACCGCCGGCGCCGCCGGTGGCACCCTGGACCCGGAGTCCGCCGCGGCGGTCACCGCGCTCCTCGACGAGGCACAGGCCGCGTACCTGCGGCTGGACTACAACGCCGCGGGCACCTCACTCAACAAGATCATCGCGCTGGCCGGCTCCCCCACCGCCGGCACCGACGCGGCGCGTGGCGAGCTCGACCGCCAGGCCCGCCAGCTGCGGGACTGGATGAAGTCCCTGAAGTAGCTCCCGCACCCGACCGACCTGCCGCCGGCTCCCCAACGGGCCGGCGGCAGGTCCGTCTCCGGGCACTCAGTCCGCCTTGGCCGCCTTCTCCGCGGCCCACTGGTCGAGCAGGGCCGGCAGCCGGTCCTGCACCCAGGTGTAGAAGTCACGCATCCCGGCGAGCCGGGCGCCGGCAGTGGTGCCGGGTCCGCCCGCCGCGGCCGCGCCCACGTCGGCGGCGTCGGCGAGGGTCTTCAGCAGGGTCATCTTGGCGACCGTCACCTCATACCAGGAATCGTCGACGAGCCGGTAGCGGTCGCGACGGTCGCCGGGGACGTGCTCGCGGGCCACCATCGAGATCTGCGACAGGTAGCGCACGGCGCCGGAGATCGCGGCGGCGCTGACGCCCAGGCGGTCGGCCAGCTCACCGGCGGTCAGCGACCGCTCGTCGGCGGCCATGAGCGTGAAGACGACCCGGCCGGCCATGCGCGGGAAGCCCCAGTCGCCGAGCAGCCTGGCCATGTCCTCCACGAAGGCCCGTAACGCCGCCTCATCTCGCATGTGGGATTCCATCCGTCAATTGTCCAACACGAACTTTCACACTTGTGTGAAATGAGTGTAGCGTCTGAAGCATGGAAAACTCCATTGAGGTCGCCGGACTGATCAAGCGGTTCGGCCAGACCACCGCGCTGGACGGCCTCGATCTGACCGTCGCGCAGGGCGAGGTGCACGGGTTCCTCGGTCCCAACGGGGCAGGCAAGACCACCACCATCCGAATCCTGCTCGGCCTGCAGCGCGCCGACGGCGGCACCGTGCGGCTGCTCGGCGGCGACCCGTGGCACGACGCCGTCTCGCTGCACCGGCGGCTGGCGTACGTGCCGGGCGACGTCACCCTGTGGCCCAACCTCTCCGGCGGCGAGGTCATCGACCTGCTGGGCAGGCTGCGCGGCGGGGTGAACCGGACCCGCCGCGACGAGCTGCTCGAGCGCTTCGACCTCGACCCCCGCAAGAAGGGCCGCGCCTACTCCAAGGGCAACCGGCAGAAGGTCGGCCTCATCGCCGCGCTCGCCTCCGACGTCGAGCTGCTGCTGCTCGACGAGCCCACCTCCGGCCTGGACCCGTTGATGGAGGAGGTGTTCCGGCAGGTCGTCGCCGAGGAGACCGAGCAGCGCGGCCGCACCGTGCTGCTGTCCAGCCACATCCTGTCGGAGGTCGAGGCGCTCTGCGACCGGGTCAGCATCATCCGCCAGGGCCGCACCGTCGAGACCGGCACACTGACGCAACTGCGGCACCTGACGCGCACGTCCATCTCCGCCGAGCTGAGCACCCCGCCCAACGGCCTCGCGGACCTGGCCGGCGTCCACGACCTGCACGTGCGCGACCACCAGGTGCGGCTCCAGGTCGACTCGGCGCAGCTCGACACCGTGCTGCGCCAGCTGACCTCGCACGGCGTGCGCAGCCTCGTCAGCCAGCCGCCGACGCTCGAGGAGCTCTTCCTGCGCCACTACGAGACGGAGCCGTCGAAATGAGCGCGTTCACCGGCACCGGCGCCCTCGCCCGCCTCATCGTCCGCCGCGACCGGGTGCTGCTGCCGATCTGGATGCTGCTGCTGGGCCTGCTGCCGCTGTCCCTCGCGTCCGGCACCGCGCAGCTGTACCCGACCGACGCCGGGCGGCAGGGCTACATCGACAACCTCGCCGGCAACCCGATGCTGCTGCTGTTCTACGGGACGAAGCCGGACAACGCGAGCCTCGGGGCGCTGATCTACTGGCGGTCCGCGACCGGCATGGTGATCATGGCGCTGATCGGGGTGCTGTTCGTCATCCGGCACACCCGGGTCGAGGAGGAGGCCGGGCGTCGCGAGCTGCTCGGCGCGACCGTCGTCGGCCGGCACGCCCCCGTCGCCGCCGCGCTGGCCACCATCTCCTGCGCGAGCGTGCTCGTCGGCGCGCTCGTCACGCTCGGCATGATCAGCCAGCACACGCAGGCCGGCGGCGCCGCCGCCATGGGACTGGCCTGGGCCTGCGCCGGCATCCTGTTCGGCGCCGTCGGCGCGGCCGCCGCGCAGCTCAGCGAGGGCGCGGGCGCGGCCCGGGGCATCGGCGTCGCCGTTGTCGGCGTCGCGTTCGGGGTGCGGGGCGCCGGCGACGTCGCCGGCGGTGGCCTGTCGTGGCTGTCGTGGGTCTCGCCGCTCGGCTGGATCTACCACGTGCGCGCCTATGCCGGCGACCACTGGTGGGTGTTCGCGGTCATCGCCGCCGCCGCGCTCGCCGTCACCGCGCTCGCGCTGCGCCTGTCGGCCCGCCGCGACGTCGGCGCCGGGCTGCTGCCCCCGAAGCTCGGCCCGGCGTCGGCCGGACCCGGGCTCGCCAGCCCGCTGGCGCTCGCGTGGCGGCTGCACCGCGGCTCCCTGTACGGCTGGCTGATCGGCCTCGGGATCGTCGGCGGGCTGCTCTTCGGTGGCGTCGCGAAGACCTCGGGGGATCTGCTGGCCGACAACGAGCAGCTCAAGCAGATCATGGAGCGCCTCGGCGGCGCGTCCGGCGCCGGCGACGTGTTCATCGCCGGCTCGCTCGGCCTCGGCGCGATCGCGGTCGCCGCCTACGGCATCTCCGCGGCGCTGCGGATGCGCACCGAGGAGGCGGCGCTGCGCAGCGAGGCCCTGCTGGCCACCGGCGTGAGCCGGCTGCGGTGGGCCGCGTCGCACCTCGTCTTCGCGTTCCTCGGCCCGACGCTCGTGATGGTCGTGACCGGTCTCGCCGCCGGGCTCCTCTACGGCACGGCCACCGGCGCCGTCGGGCGGGAGCTCCCCCGCGTCCTGGCCGGGGCGCTGGTCCAGCTGCCCGCGATCTGGCTCCTCGCCGCGCTCACCGTGGCGGTCTTCGGCCTGGCGCCCCGCCGCGCCCCGGCGATCGGCTGGGCGGCGCTGTCGCTGTGCGTGATCCTGGGGCAGGTCGGCGCCGCGCTGCAGCTGAGCCAGGCGCTGCTGGACGTCTCCCCCTTCACCCACATCCCCCACGTCCCGGGCGGGCCGGTCGCCGCGGCGCCGCTGCTGGTCCTGACCGCGATCACCGTCGCCCTGGTCGTCGCCGGCCTGGCCGGCTTCCGCCGCCGCGACGTCCCCATCACCTGAGCGGCCCGTCCTCCCGCAGCACACTCCTGCCCCGGCTCCACCGCGTCGAGCGGCGCCCGGGGCAGGACGCCCGGCGGTGACGCCGTACCCCGGCCGGATCCACGAACGAAGCGGCCCATCGGCCTCAACTCCGCGCGGTGGTCGCCGATATCGCACAGCAGGCGCACAACCTGCGCGACGCCGCCGACGACCTGGCCACGAACGCCTCGACGGTCACCCGCCACACCGCGGAGACCGCCCAGCAGGCGGTGCTGCTGTCCGGTCCATCGACGACGTCACCGCCAACATGCGCGGCCTGCTGTCCGGGGCCGACGCCGTGCGGACCAGCATCGACGCGATCGCCGAGCGGGCCGGCAACGCCGGGCGGGTGGCGCAGCAGGGCGTCACGACGGCCGCCGACACCCAGGTCAGCGTGACCCGGCTGGGCACGTCCAGCGCCGAGATCAGCGGCGTGGTCGCGTTCATCAACGGTGTCGCCGCCCAGACGAACCTGCTCGCGCTCAACGCCACCATCGAGGCGGCCAGGGCCGGCGCGAGCGGCAAGGGCTTCGCGGTGGTCGCCGACGAGGTGAAGGGCCTCGCCCAGCAGACCGCGGAGGCCACCGGCAGCATCGACGCGCAGGTGGCCGCCATCCGCACCGACGCGGAGGCCACCGCGACGGCGCTCGGCTCGATCACGAAGGTCATCCACGAGATCACCGGCCACCAGGCGGACATCACCGCCGCGGTGGACGACCAGCGCACCGTCACCGCCGAGATGACCCGGCGGGTCCACGACACCGGCGACACGACGCTCGCGCTGACCTCGACGATCAACGACCTGGCGCAGGCGGCGGGCCGCTCCACCGACGGCACCCGGCAGGTCGCCAACTCCGTCGCCGCGCTGGCCTCGATCGCCGCCAACCTCAGCTCGCTGACGTCCGCCTACGAGGCGGTGGCGGTCACCCGGATCGGCGTCGGTGCCTACGTACCGCCGCCGCCGCCATCCACAGTGGACTCGACGGCCTCGGCTGCCGGTTCACCGCCCTCTGGACTGTGCTGAGCCCCGATCCGCGCTCAGCCCGCAGCACCACACAGGCCAGGCGCCCGGACGGTTCCGGACACCTGGCCTGTGTGCACGACGACCCGTGGTCGAAACGGGGACGGGGCGGAAGGTTCGTGAGCCGCCCGCTCTGCCGGGCCGGAGCCTCCTCCGGCTCTCTGAGCTACCGCCGTGCCACGTCAGCCTCGTCGATCGCGCCGGTCGGCGCAAGGCGTTATCGCCGCTGTGTCTGTCCGGAGAACACGCCGGTCTCCCGCAGGAGCCCGGCCAGCAGCGGCGACGACACCGTCACCCCGTGCACCAGATCCCGGGCCGGCGCCGGCAGCTCGGTCATGCCCTGACGGTACGGCTGCGTCCAGCCGGTGGCCTCCGGATCCACCCCGTGCCGGCGGCATGCCTGCCGCACCAGGTCGGCGTCGCAGGAGTCGTCACCGAGCACGACGTCCCACGGCACCGGCAGGTCCGCCCACACCTGCACGTCCGCGTGCTGGTCGCGGCCCTCCAACCGGTGCCAGGCCGCCACGTCGGCCGCCACCAGCGCGGGCACCTTGCCCGGGCAGCTCGCCTCGATGACGTCGTCGTACCCGAGTCCGCGCGTCAGATTCAGCCAGCCGGTGCGGGCCTGGTTGAACGCCCGGGACGCGCTGTTCCACGTCGACGAGTCGTCGCCGGCCCGCATGATCATGTGGGTGGGGTCGCGGCGCACGTCGTAGGCGCGCCGCAGTGCCCGTGCCGACGCGGCGAGCTGCTCGTAGTACAGCCCCATCAGCCGGCCGCACTGCGTGTCGTCGAGCCGGTCCAGCACCGACCACCGCGTCAGCACCGACGCCAGCACCCACGGCCGGCAGGCCGGGCTCGACAGCGCGGCCGCCAGCAGCTGCTCGGCGAGGGTGTCCATGGGACGGGCCTGGCGCCCCGACGTGAACAGGGTCCGCATGTTCAGCCGCGCCACGTAGTACGCGGTGAACGCGGCGGTGGCCGGGCACGCGACGAAGTCCTCCTCGGTGACGAGGTACGCCAGCCGCGCCTTGCCGAACGCCACCGACGCCTCGCGGTCCCGTTCGGCGCCCAGCACCTCGGTGCGCTGCTGCAGGTGCAGCACGGCCCGCACCGCCCGGCGGTACGTGCGCACCGACACCCCGGGAAGCAGTTCCCGGCGGGTGGCGGCGGCCATCCGGTCCCGGGCGTCGGCGTGCCCGCCCCGGTCGCCCCGCGCCCCGGCCGGCTTGCGCAGCCGGTAATAGGTGCCGCCCGCCCACGAGATCGGCACCGGACGGCGCGGGACCGTCCGGCGGGCCGGCCAGGGATCCTCGTCGGGGAGGCCGAGCAGCGTCAGGGCCGACCCGAGCCACAGGTGCAGCGCCGCCGGCTCGGCCGGGTCCGCCGCCACCGGTGCCGGTCGCGCCGCGGCGAGCGCGACGGCGTCCACCGCGACCTTGGCCGTCTCGTACGCCCTGGCCAGCCCCGGATGATGCCGCCACGTCGTCGGCATCGACGACCCGACCGGCCCGGTCCACACCGCCGGCCCGTCCTGCGCCACCACCAGCTGACGCGCCCGCTGGTACCGCATCATCGAATACAGGTCCCGGCAGCCCACCGCACTCAGCCACCGCTGCGCGCCGAGTTCCACGATGTCCACCGCCACGTCCTGCGGCGACCGCCGCTCACGAATCCCGGCGTACAGGCGACGCAGGACGGCTTCTTCCGAACGCTGCTCCACGATGACCACCCAGCCCGTCGTCGCGACGGCCCGGTGGGCGACCGCCCCCGGACGCCGGTCAACCGGAGACCAGCCGCACAGTATCGGCCCGCACGATCGGTGCCGTCCAATCAATTCCGTCCTACGGTGCGCCCAGTCGGCGGATGACGACGCCGAGGAGGCGGTCGGTGGTGAAGTAGCCGGAGCGGCGGGAGTCGTGGGACACGACGGGGTTGTCGCCCAGCAGGACCACGCGGTCGGGAGGGACGTGATTGCCCGGGACGGTGCGCAGGGCGGGCACGGTGTCGCGCGGGATGGGGTCGCCGGGGGCGGCGGCCACACGCTTGACGATCCGCGCGGGTCGCTGGGGTGCCGGTGGGGGTGGGGGCGAGGCCGTGAAGACCACCACCTGGCCGGTGCGCAGCGCTGCCGGTGGGATCCGGCGGACCAGGAGGCGTTCGCCCGGGCGGTACGTGGGCAGCATGCTGGGGCCGTCGACGGTGACCGTCAGGTAGCGCCGGCGCAGCCACCACACGGCGCCGAGGGCGGCCAGCACCACCGTGGCGAGCGGGAGCCACATCATCCGTGCACCTTGAACGGCTCAGCGGGCTCAGCGGGCTCAGCGGGCTCAGCGGGCACGGCGTCGCGGTAGCCGGCCGCCTGGCGGGCGAAGAGCCGCGCGTAGCCACCGTCCGCGGCGACCAGTTCGGCGTGGGTGCCCTCCTCGGCCACGACGCCGTCGGCCAGGACCACGATCCGGTCGGCGTCGCGGACCGCGCCGAGCCGGTGCGACACGACCAGGCTGGTCCGGCCGGCCCGCAGGGTGCGCAGGTGGGTGTGCACCTGGTGCTCCGCCTCGGGATCCAGGCCGGCGCTCGGCTCGTCCAGGATCAGCAGGTCCCGGTCGCGGCGCAGGAACGCCCGGGCCAGCGCCACCCGCTGCCACTGGCCGCCGGACAGCAGCACGCCGGTGGCGGACCCGGCGCCCTCCGGGTCGGCGTCGAAGGCGCGGCTCAGCATCGTCCGGTACCCGCGGGGCAGCGCGGACAGGGCGTCGTGCACCCCGGCCTCCCGGGCCGCGTCGGCGACGCGCCGCGGGTCGGCGGCGGCGGACAGGTCGCCGACCGCGATGTTCTCGGTAGCGGTCAGCTCGTAGGACACGAAGTCCTGGAAGACCGCGCCGATCCTGGCCCGCAGCTGCGCCGGCGGCACGTCCCGGATGTCCACGCCGTCCCAGCGGATCTCACCGCGGGTCGGGTCGTAGAACCGGCACAGCAGCTTCACCAGGGTGCTCTTGCCGCCGCCGTTGCGCCCGACCAGGGCGACCGTCTGCCCGCACGGGATGGTCAGGTTCAGCCCGCGCAGCACCCACGGGTGGTCGGGGCTGTAACGGAACCACACGTCGCGCAGCTCGATCCCCCGGCGCAGCGGCGGCAGCGGCCGGGGTGACGCCGGCACCGGCAGGTCGGGCTCGGCGGTGACCACCGCGACGTAGTGATGGAACGTCAACAGGTGCTCGTAGGCCATCACCCCGGCCGAGACGACCGTGCCCAGGGACGCCTGTACGCCGGCCATCGCGGCCACGAACATCGACACGTCACCCACGCCGAGCCGGCCGTCGCCGGCGGCGAGGATCGCCCACACCAGGCCGGCCCCGGCCACCACGGCCGAGCTGCCCGCCAGCCCGCCCTGGACCAGCAGCTCGCGGCGGTCCATGCGGCGCCGGGCCGCGTCGGCGGTGCGCTGCTCGTCGAGCATCCGGCCGCGCAGGAAGCCGCCGAGGTCGAAGAGCCGGATCTCCTTGGCGGCGTCCACGGTGGACAGCAGGTTGGAATAGAACAGGCCGCGCCGCTCCACGGGCCCGATCCGCCACAGCATGCCGGTCCGCTGGCGCGACAGGCGCAGCTCGATGAGCAGCGCCGGCACGGCCGAGGCGAGGACGACGCCGGTGAACGCCGGGCTGATCAGGGCCAGCGAGCCGACGAACCCGGCGACCGTCAGCCCGCTGCGGACTCCCGCCAGCGCGGTGTCCACGAGCCGCCCGGGGTTGGCCGCGCTGAGCACGCCCAGCCGCAGCCGGTCGAGGAACGCCGGGCTCTCGAAGCGGGCCAGCCCGGGAAGGCTCGACACCGCGGCGAAGAGCTCGTCCTTGCCGCGCAGCGCGGCCCGCCGGTCCACCTCGCTGCGGAGGTACTCCGCGGCCTGCACGGCGACGGCGAGGGCGGCACCGGCGGCGGCCAGGGCCAGCGCCAGGCTGAGCAGCCCGGCGACCGCGCCGGCCCGGCCCGGCCCGGCGACCCGGTCCAGCACCTCCCGGGTGAGCCAGGCCATCGCGACCGGGGCCGCCGCGGTGACCACGGTCGCGGCGACGTACCCGAGGACGTGGCCGCGGGCCGCGCGCCAGACCATGCCGGCGGCCCGGCCGGCGGCGCCGGCAAGGGCACGCCGGCCGGGCCGTGGGTCGGCTGCTGCAGCGGTCACGCCGCGGTGCCGACCGGGAGCCGGGACACCGCCGCGACGACCGCGGACAGCGTCGCGTCGGCGCCGAGCACGCAGAACCGGGGGTACGAGGTCACCCCGAACGCGCGCGCGACCGGCGGCCTCGCGCCTTCCAGGACCACCCGCGCCACCGGCGTGAGCTGCGCGATGAGGGCGTCCGGGTCGCTGTCGTGGGCGTTCACGACGGCCAGGACCCGCTGGCGGTCCTGGCCGCGGGCCCAGGCGAGGAAGTCGGGCAGCTGCGCCTGACAGCCCTTGCAGTCCGCGGCGAGGAACGCCACGACGGTCGCCGGCGCCAGGTCGTCCCGGCCGACCGGCGCACCGTCGGTGGTGGTGGCGTGGAAGTCGGCGACGGTGTCACCGGCCACCGGGTCGGACCCGGCCGGGCCCGCGGCGGGTGCGCCGCCGACGAACTCGTACACCGCGTCGATCAGCTGCGTCTGCTCGCGCAGCCGGCGGATCATCCCGAGGCACAGCAACAGGTTCAGCACGCACAGGGCACCGACGAGCGCCACGACGACTATGAGGAGGGGCATGGAAACCGCCTTTGCATCTGCCGGTCGACCGGCGAACGGGTGGGAAGGACCGGGCCCGCAGACCGCCGGTGCCCGCGGACACCGGCGATCCGCCGGGCTCACCGCAGGGTCAGCACGGGATGTACGTGATGCAGCTGCCGCAGTGGTGGGAACCGCTCGGGTAGTAGCAGCAGTACCGGCCACTGTTGCGCGCACTGCAGCACTCGTAGTCGCAGTCCGCTGCCCGGGCCACGGTGTGCGGCACGACCATGCCGAGGATCCGGTCGGCTACCGCGCCGACCATCTTCTTGGCTGCACGCATGTGCACCTTCCCTTCCGTTGTACGGATGAGTGGAGGCGCCGGCCTGTGATCTTCGGCCGGCTGCCCACAGCATGCGACGGAGACCGAAGTCGATTCGTTAACGAATTGTTGGCATCCGGCCAGCACGAGTGTTAGATAGGCATCACTGAGTCAGGCATTGACGCCGGGCGCTGCCAACGGGGGCGGTGGCATGGAGATTCGGTTGCTCGGTCCGGTGGAACTGCGGCTCGACCACCACGTGGTGGACGCCGGGCCGCCGCAGCAGCGGCACGTCCTGGCGGTGCTGGCCGCCGACGCCGGCCGCCCGGTCACCACCGAGCTGCTCATCGACCGGGTGTGGGACGAGGCGCCGTCCGGTGCCCGGCGCACCCTCCAGGTCTACCTCACCCGGCTGCGCCGGCTGCTGGCCCCCGACGGCGACGCGCCCGTGCTGCCTCGCCGCTCCGGCGGCTACGTGCTGGACGTCGCGCCCGAGCGGATCGACCTGAACCGCTTCCGCGACCTCATCGACCGGGCCCGCGGCCGCCCGGACGGCGAAGGGGTGGCGCTGCTGCGCCGGGCGCTGAACCTGTGGACCGGCGAGCCGCTCGCCGGGGTGCCGGGGAGCTGGGCCGAGCGGATGCGCAGGGCGTGGCGCCGCCAGTACGTCGACGCCCTGGTGCAGTGGGCCGAGGCGGAGCTGCGCTGCGGCAACGCCGGCACGGTCCTCGGCCCGCTGACCGAGGCGATCGGCGAGTATCCGCTGGTCGAGCCGCTCACCGCCGTCCTGATGCGGGCCCTGCACCTGACCGGCCGGACCGTCGACGCGCTGGACTGCTACGCCGACCTGCGCTACCGGGCCGCCGCGGTGGGCCGGCTGCTCGACCACTACGTGTACTGCGGGCAGGCCGCGGCGCTACGGCTGGAGCCGCACTGGATCCGCCTGGTCGCGGACCCGCCGCCGGCCGGGGTGCTGGTCGAGCCGTGCGCCTGCGAGCGGCGGGCGCTGGCCTGGTTCACCGAGCACCGGCAGGCGATGCTGGCCGCGGCGACGCTGGCCGCCGAGGCCGGGTTCACCCGGCGCGCGTGGCAGCTGGCCCGGGTGCTCGCCGGGCTGCTGCACAACCAGGGACGGTGGCAGGACCTCATCGCGGTCGGGCGGCTCGCGATCGAGGCGACCGAGCGGCTCGGCGAGCACCGCGAACGCGCCTGGGCGCAGCGGTTCCTCGGATGCGCCCACGCGCACCTGCGGCGGTACGGCGAGGCCGAGGCGGCGTACCGAGCGGCGCTGGACGGATACGAGCGGCTCGGCGACACCGCGGGCCGCGCGGGCGTGCACTTCGCGCTCGCCCGCCTCGCCGAGTCGCGGGGCGAGTGGCCGCTGATGCGCTCGCACAGCGCGTCCGCGCTGCGGCTCTACACCGAGGCCGGGCACCGCCTGGGCCGCGGCCGGGCGCTGAACCTGGTCGGCTGGGTGCACGCCAGGCAGCGCGAGTGGGCGGACAGCCTGACCCACTGCCGGCGCGCCCTGGCCCTCCAGGACGAGCTGGGTGACCGCAGCGGCCAGGCGGCCACCCTGGACAGCATCGGCTACGTGCACCACCATCAGGGCGAGTACGCCCGCGCGCTGGAGTGCTATGAACGGGCGCTGGCGCTGTGCCGCCGGTTCGGCGACCGGTTCAGCGAAACCAAGGTGCTCACCCACCTCGGCGACACCCACCTGGCGTCCGGCCGCCCGGACGCCGCGCGGGCCGCCTGGCGGGTCGCCGGCCAGATCCTCGCCGACCTCGGCGACGCCGACGCGGAGCAGGTGCGCGCCCGGCTCACCACCCTGACCGGCGTGGCCGGCTGACCGTTTGAAGGTGACGATGTCGTACCTGTCGTTGGGACTGCTGGCGGCGCTGTGCTGCGTGTTCGCCGCCTCCGCCTGGAGCAAGCTGCGCAGCCGCGCCGCCCAGCAGGCGTTCGCGGAGTCCCTGCGCCCCGTGCCGCTCGTCCCCGCCGGCCACGTGACCGGCGTGGCAATGGCGGCCACGGTCGCCGAGGCCGGCCTGGTGGCGGGGCTCGCCGCGGCGGCGGTGGCCGTGACCGGCGGATGGCCGCCCGCGCGGCCCCTCGCGATGGTGGTGCTCGCCCTCACCGGCGCCCTGCTGGCCGTGTTCACCACCGGCGTGGCGCTCGCCGTGCGCCGCGGCACCGGCGCCCGCTGCGCCTGCTTCGGCGCCGCCGAACGCCCGCTGAGCGCCCGCCACCTGGTCCGCAACGGACTCCTGCTGGCGGCGACCGGCACCGCGGCGCTCGGCATCGCCATGACCCGGACCCAGCCGCCCGACCTGGCCGGCACGGCGGTGGCCCTGACGACGGGCGCCGTCTGCGGCCTGCTGATGATCCGCCTGGACGACCTGGTGGACCTGTTCACACCGCCCCCGGCCCGCCGACCCGCCGCACGACCCGGGCAGGACCGCCGCGCCTGACCTCCACGGGCGGGATCTCCGAAATCCGGTAAGCGGTGATCCGGCTCGATCATGCCGGGCTGCCTCACCGCAGGCGCTGGCCTGTGCCGTCCGGCCCATCTGACGAGGGAACCCGGGCCCGGCCCGACGGCCGAGCCCGCGGGGCGACAGCCGGACGCCACCGTGCCCACCACGTCCCAGCCTCGGTCTTTCCCGAAATGTTGCCGCGGGCGCGCAGCTGGATCGTCACCGGGTGACCCGAGGCGTGGATGACGGCGCCGTGCCTAGAGGCGGGTGGTGCAGGTGGCGGCGTGATCGGTCAGCCACTGCAGCGCGGGCGCGATCCCATCCGCGTCCTCGTCCGCGCCGCATCCGGTGCAGCGCTCAGTCAGGTATCCGGAGAGGTTCATCTCGATCCACGCCTCTGCTCCGCCGGCCGTCGTGACAATGTCCGACACGATCTCCCGATATTCCTCCATGCCCTCATCGTGCCGCCGCAGCCGCCTGCTACACCGCCGGAGTCCAGCGACGTGTGTGCCGGACGGCGCAGCCACCCGATGAATAGCCCGGACGTTCTGCATCGCCGACGCGGACATCAAGGCCGGCGGCCGGGGTAGTTCCGACGGATGAAGGCGATTGGTGGCGCAGCCTCGGCGATCGTCCTCGGGCTGCTGGGAACCTCGCTCACCGCCTCCGCGGCCCCCGCGGCGCCGGCGGGGTGCGGCGGGAAACCGACGATCGTGCTGGTGCACGGCGCGTGGGCGGGCACGTCAAGCTGGAGCGGGGAGGTCTCCCGCCTGCAGGGCAGGGGCTACACGGCGCGGGCGATCGCCAACCCGCTGCGCGGGCTGACCGGTGACGCGGCGTCCGTCTCCGAATTTCTCAAGTCGGTGCACGGGCCGGTGGTGCTGGTCGGGCACTCCTACGGCGGCGCGGTCATCACCAACGCGGCGGCCGGCAACACCAACGTGAAGGCGCTGGTCTACGTCGACGCCGCCGCGCCGGCCGTCGGGGAGACGACCGGCGGGCTGAGCGGGTCCGGTTCGGCGTTGAACCAGAACGCAACCGTGCTGTTCGACAAGGTGGGCACGGACCTGTACCTGAAGCAGCCGGTGTTCGTGCACTCGTTCGGGCCGGACCTCGCGCCCGGCCAGGCTGACGTGCTGTGGGCGAGCCAGCGCTCGGCCGCGACCGCCGCGTTCTCCACCCCGTCGAAGGCAGCCGCGTGGGAGAGCATCCCCTCGTGGTACGTCATCGGGGGCGCCGACAAGATCATCACGCCGGCGTCGCAGGAGTCGATGGCGCACCGGGCCAAGGCACACATCCGCACGGTGCCGGGCGGGTCACACCTGACGCTGATCTCCCACCCCGACGCCGTGACCGACCAGATCCTGGCCGCCACCGAGCACGTCTGCTGAGGCCGGGTTGTTGCGCCGCGCCCGGGCGTCCACACGTGGCGCCGTATCCTTGCGTGGCGCGGAGCACGTCCACGTTCGTTCACGGCGTCGGCAGGCTCCACACCATCGTCATCGGCTCGTCGTCGACCCACAGCTGCGCGGCGAACAGGTCCTCGTCCAGCCCGACGGCCGCCTCGACCGCTTCGGCGTCGCCGGGCAGTGCGATCCAGGCCTCCGGTCGCAGGTCCGCGTCGCAGAGCAGGAGGCCGCTCTCGTACGTCTTGAGCACGGCCCGACGGTCGCCGAGAAAGAACCCGTGCCAGTCGAAGTGGTCACCGACGTCCAATGTGGACGGATCGAGGACCGCCACTCGCTGACCGCCGTGCCGAGCCGGGCCACCCGCCCGCCGCTCAGCACGAGTCCGCCGTCGAGGACGAGCCCCGGGGCTCCGCCACCAACTGTGGAACGATCATCCGCACCACACCAGCCTGGCACACCAGCGCCGCGATTCCTGTACGCGGTGCGCGCCGGGGGTGTGCCCCGGCGCGACCGCTGTGGCGCTTAGCTTCCGCAGATCACGTAGAGGGTCAGGTTCCAGTTGCCGGCGTAGCCGCTGTGGAACTCGTCGGCTGCCGCCGACATGTCGTCGCTGCTGTAGACGTTCAGCACGGACGGCAGCACGTTGCCCAGACCGCTGTCGATCGCGAACCCGCCGCCGAAGGTGCCCTTCGGGCCCGCGCTCTCGTCGCAGTGCCAGTTCAGCGACTGATGCGCCGTGCTGGTGAGCGGGCCGGTGTCCCACGACACCAGTTGCAGGCCCGCGGGGGTGTTCGCGCAGATGGCGTACGCGGTGAGGGTCCAGCCGCTGTGTGCGCTGCCCGGGACGCGGTACGCCTTGGCCGTCACGGTCTTGAGGTTCGCCGACGGGATGACGTCGTCCAGCACGACCTCGCCCTGGCCGTTGTTGACCTTGGCGCCGGTGCCGATCACGCTCTTGCCCGCCGGGCAGGACGGCGTCGTGGCGGTGGCCGAGGTGGTGGCGGCGGCCGACGTGGCGCTGAGGCGCTGCCAGCCCGGCAGCGGGTCGGCGCACTGGGCCTTCACCGTCAGCGACCAGTTGCCCGCGTACGTGTCGACCTCGCGCAGGGTGGCGGTGAACCCCGAGCCGTCGGCGTTCGGCTCGAGCTGGTCGAGCCCGACCCAGCCCTGGGCCGCCGGGTTGGCGGTGAGGTACCCGCCGCCGCCGGTGACGACGGTGCCGGGCGGGCAGGCCTTCGAGTAGGTCTTGTCGCTGCTGTTCGCGGCCGTCGTGAAGCCGACCGTGACCAGGCCCGCCGGGTCGGCCGATGCCGGTGCCGGCCCGAGCGGGACGACGGCGGCGACCGCGACGACGGCGCCCGCGCCCACGGTGGCCAGGCGTCGGTGGATGTTCATCGGTGCCCCTTCCAGTTGAGGTGTGCCACCACGGTGGGCCCGGCCGCCGGGGCGCGCCGCCGAACCTGAACCCTGCTGAACATCGACGGTTGAACATTGTTGAACTGTTGGGTTTGCGCGGACGCCTTGCCAGAAAGCCTGATGTCCATCTATGAACGGTCGATGGCGGACGACCAGGCTGTGCCGGATCTTCCGGGGATGCTGCACCAGCTGCGGCGACGGGAGGCCCGGCGGAGGGGCGGCGCGGAGCTGACCTACCGGGACCTCGCCGCGGCCACCGGCTGGTCGCTCGGGATCGTCGCGCAGTACTTCTCCGGCAAGTCACTGCCGCCCGTCGACCGGTTCGACGTCCTCGTCCGGCTGCTCGGCGCCTCCCCCGCCGAGCAGGGCGTCCTCGCCACCGCGCGGGACCGCGCGGAGGACCACCGCCGCCGGGCCACCGGGCCGGTCCGGGTCCAGGAGCCGGCGCGGCGGGCCGAGGTGCGACTGCTCGGACCGCTGGAGGTGGCCGGGCCGAGGGGCTCGACGGCCCTGTCCGGGGCGCGCCAGCGGGCCCTGGTCGGCGTGCTGGCGCTGACCGCCGGCCGGGTCGTCACGCAGGGCAGGCTGCTCGACGCGCTCTGGGCAGAGGCGCCGCCGCGGACCGCCGTCGCCACGCTGTACAGCCACGTCGCCCGGGTCCGGCAGTCCCTCGACGCGTGCGGGCTGCCGGGCGTGCTGCTCACCCGGGGCCCGGGGTACCTGCTCGCGGTCCGGCCCGACGAGGTGGACGCCCACCGCTTCGAGCGATGGGCCGCCGAGGCCCGCCGGGCGCTGGCCGCCGGTCAGGTGACCGAGGCGGCGAGCCGCCTGCGTCTGGCGCTGGCGCTGTGGCGCGGCGAGGCGCTCGCCGACGCGGACCCGGTGGGCTGGGTCGCGGCCGAGGTGGGCCGGCTGCACGAGCTGCGGCTCGGCGCGCAGGAGGACCTGTGGGACGCCCGCCTGCGGCTCGGCGAGCACGCCGCCGCCGTCGACGAGCTGGAGAAGGCCCTCGTCACCCATCCGGTGCGGGAGCGGCTCGTCGAGCTGTCGATGCTCGCCATGTACCGGTGCGGCCGGCACACCGACGCCATCGAGGCGTACCAGCGGCTGCGGGGGCGGCTCGCGGAGCGGCTCGGGGTGGAGCCCGGTCCGCGGGCGGCGGCGCTGTACGCGTCGGTCCTGCGCCGGTCACCGGTGCTCGATCTCGAGGTCTCCCAGCCCGGGGTGACCACCCCGGCGCAGCTGCCGCCGCGGGTCGGCCACTTCGTCGGGCGCACCGCCGAGCTGTCCGCCCTCGACGGGCTCCTCGGCGGTCCGTCGCAGGTCGGGGTGGTGTGCGGTCCGGCCGGCATGGGCAAGACCGCCCTGGCCGTGCAGTGGGCGCACCGGGTCGCCGGCCGGTTCCGCGACGGGCAGCTCTTCCTCGACCTGCGCGGTCACGACCCGGCGACCGCGACGCCGGCCGCCGAGGCGCTGACCCTGCTGCTGCTCGGGCTCGACGTGCCGGCCGCGCAGATCCCGGTCGACCCGGCGGCGCTGCTCGGCCTGTACCGGTCGGTGGTGCACCACCGCCAGGTCCTCATCCTGCTCGACAACGCCGCGACGGCGGCCCAGGTGACCTCGCTGGTGCCGCCGTCGGCCGGCAGCCGGCTGCTGGTGACCAGCCGCCGCCAGCTGGCCGGCCTCACGATGGACCACGCGGTCACCCTCGTCGACCTCGACGTGCTCGCGGCCGGTGAGGCCCTGGCCCTGCTCGGCCGCGTGATCGGCACCGACCGGGTCGCGCGGGAGCCCGGCCCGGCCGCGGCGCTCGTCGAGTTGTGCGGCCGGATGCCGCTGGCCCTGCGGATCGCCGCGGCCAAGCTGACCGTCCATCCGCCGCGACCGATCGCCGAGCTGGTCGCCGCGCTCGCCGGCGCCGACCGGCTGGCCACCCTGACGGTCCCCGGCGACTCCCGCAGCGTCCGGACGGTGTTCACCAGCGCCTACGAGGCGTTGAGCCCGCTGGCCGCGCGCACCTTCCGCCGGTTGGGCCGCCATCCCGGTGCCACGTTCACCCCGGCGCTGGCGTCCGCCGTCGCGGGTGCCCGCGACGCCGAGGCACGGCAGGCCCTCGGCGAGCTGCTCGGCGCGCATCTCGTCGTGGACACCGGCGGCGGCCGGTTCCGGTTCCACGACCTGATCCGCCTGTACGCGGCGGAACGGGCCGGGCCGGAGGAGGCGGCCGCGGCCGACCGGCGCATCGTCGAGTGGTACCTCGTCGCCGCCGACGCCGCGAACCGCGTGTGCGACCCGGCGCGTGACCGGGCCGGGGCGGTGGCCGCCGAACCGCCGGTCGAGGTGCCGTTCCCGCTGGACCGGGGCCACGCGCTGGCCTTCCTCGACGCCGAGCGGGCCAACCTGCTCCCTGTGGTCCGGCACGCCGCCGAGCACGGGCACGACCGCGCGACCTGGCAGCTGGCCTATCTGCTGACCGGCTTCCACATGCTGCGCGGCTGCTGGCCCGACCAGCTCGAGACCTACCGCCTGGGCCTGTCCGCCGCCGAGCGCGGCGACGAACTGGCCGCACAGGCGCTGATGCGCGGCCTGCTCGGCATGGCCCTGAACACGGCCGGACGGCACGAGGAGGCGCTGGAGCACCTACCGGCGGCGCTCGCATTGCTGCGTGCCGTGGGGTACCGGCGCGACGAGGGCCTGGCGCTGAACAACATCGCCGTGGCCCACTGCGAGCTGGGCCGGCTCGACGCGGCGGCGGGCGCGTTCGGCCAGGCACTGGACCTGCACCGCACGGACGGCCACCTGCCGGGTGTCGCCCTCGCCCTGAACAATCTCGGTCACGTGTACACCCGGATGGGCGAGCCGGACCTCGCGCGCGAGCACCTCTGCCGGGCGCTCGCGCTCGCCCGCGAGATCGGTGACGCGCCCATGGAGGCGCTGACGCTGACCAGCCTCGGCGAGATCCACCTGGCCGCCGCCGACCACGAGGGCGCGCTCGAACAGTTCACGGCGTCGCTGGCGATCCGGCGGAGGATCGGCGCCCGGGGCGTGGAGGCCGAGACGCTCAGGTTCATCGGCCTCGCCCACCTGGGTCGCGGCGACCGCGCGGCCGCCGCGACCCAGTTCCGCCGGGCCTTGGCGCTCGCCCGCGAGCTCGCCGACCGGCACCTCGAGTCCGTCGTCCTGGCCCACCTAGGGACCGTCGATGGTGACCACCGCGACCGAGTCGACGACGGTGCCGGACGAGACCGCGACGATCCGCACCGTGAACCAGCGGCTCGGGGTGCCGGCCGGACGCGGTAGCAGGGTCACGTCGAACGGGACGCGCGTGGCCCCGGCCGGGACGGTCTGCGTCCGCTCACCGACCGGGACGTAGTCGACGCCCGCCCTGGCCGTCCCGTCGCCGGTCTGCCACACGTAGGTCAGCGGTGTCGGCGGGGGCGGAGGCGGCGGCGGGCACAGGTAGCCGTGGCCCAGCATGGGGACGACGCCGTCGTCCACGGCCCAGACCAGGCCGGGGCCGTCGTCGTCGAGGATGCGCCCGTTCGCGGTGCCGCGCCACACGACGATGCTGGCGCTGGGTGCGGTGAGCCGCACCGTGAAGTCTTCGAGCGCGGCCTCCCGCACCCGGTCGTCGGCGATCCTCGCCACGATCGACCGGACGCCGGTGTCTCCGGCGTCCCAGCGCAGCACCCCGTCCGGCAGCACGAAGTCGGCCGCCGGCAGGGCGCTGCCGGCCGTGACCGTGAACTCCACCGCGCCGGCCGCGGCGCACCCGCCCGAATACACCAGGAAGGTCAGCGTGCCGGCGCGCTCGCCGGCCGTCACCTGTGGCTGGACGGCGACCGTGCGCAGGCACGGCTCGGCGGCGGCGCTCCGCCCGGGCGGTGCCGGCGCGACCGCGACGGCGAGGGACACGACGGCACCTGCGGTGAGTGCCTGCCTCAGTCTTGGCGTCATGTAACGCATCGTCGGCCGCCGGCCTTGTGCCGAGCTTGTGGAGGGCTGCCTCGCGCCGAGCTTGTGGAGGGCTGCCTCAGCGTGCGGGCGTGCCGGGCGCGAGCAGCGCTTGCAGGGCGGTGCCGGCGGCGGCCACGACCTGGGTCAGGTCCTCGTCGGCGATGGTCGGCACGCGGACGATGCGGCGGGCGACCACGACGCCCATCAGCATGGCGGCGGCGAGGGCGACGCGCAGGCGGGTGTCCGGGTCGTCCCGGAGGTGGGCGTCGACGCCCTTCATGAGGCGGGCCTCGACGAAGTCACGGAGCTGGGCGGCGGCCTGCTCCTGGGCGATCGCGCCGCGGAGCATCGCCAGCAGCGGCTCAGAGGCCTCCGGGTCGTCCTCCCAGACGCCGAGGAACGCGCGGGCGACCCGCTCGCCGATCTCCTCCGACGGGCCCCGCCACGCGTCGGTCATTCGGTCGAGGGCGGCCGGCGGCACCGACATGACGGCGCCGAAGAGCTCGTCCTTGGACTTGAAGAACTGCATGACGAGGGACGCGTCCACCTCGGCGTCGGCGGCGATGCGGCGGATCGTGGTGGCGGTGAAGCCGTCGGCGGCGAAGCGCGCCCGGGCGGCCTCGAGGATCGCCTGCCGGGTCGCGCTCTGCCCGGGCCGGCGGCCGCGTCGCACCGTCTCCTCCATCACGCCCAGTTTATGAACGCGCGTTGAGTTTGCCAACCCGGAACCCTTGCCGGCCAATCTCAACGCGTGTTTATATTCTTGCCATGGAGAAGATCTACCTGCCGTCCCAGCCCCTGCAGCCAGGCGACCGGTACGGGATCCTGAGCGGCTTCGAGCCCGGCACCCGGACCCTGGAGGCGGGCTTCCGGATCGCGCCGCCGTTCAAGCCGATCCCGGTCGACATCGTCCTGGAGAAGGACGTCGCCGTGACACTGCGTGATGGCGTGACGATCTACGTCGACGTGCTGCGGCCCGCCGGTGCGCAGCCGGTGCCCGTGATCGTCGCGTGGAGTCCGTACGGCAAGGGGCAGGGCACCTCGGCCAGCGTGATGGGCGTGTTCGGGCTGGTCGGCCTGGACAACGGGATCGTGTCGGGGCTGGCGAAGTTCGAGGCGCCCGACCCGGCGTACTGGTGCGCGCGGGGCTACGCGATCTGCAACCCCGACGTCCGGGGCGTCGCGAACTCAGAGGGCGACAGCGTCCTGTGGGACCGGCAGGAGGGCCGCGACTGCTACGACCTGATCGAGTGGCTCGCCGTCCAGGAGTGGTGCACCGGCAAGGTCGCGATGAGCGGCACCTCCTACCTCGCGGCCTCGCAATGGTTCACCGCCGCCGAGCAGCCGCCGCACCTGGTGGCGATCAACCCGTGGGAGGGGGTCAGCGACGTGTACCGCGACCTCGTGCTGCGCGGCGGCATGCCCGACACGGGGTTCGCCCGGCAGCTGCGGGACCACAGCTTCCTCGGCCTCGGACAGAAGGAGGACATCGTCGCCGAGGCCGAGCGGTTCCCACTGATGAACGCCCTGTGGGCGGACAAGGTCCCGGACTTCGACCGGATCACGGTGCCGGCGTACGTCGTGGCCAGCTACTCCAACACGCTGCACACCGCGGGCACGTTCCGCGCCTGGCGGCGGATGGCCTCGACCGACAAGTGGCTGCGCGTCCACAACACCCAGGAGTGGCCCGACTACTACGACGAGGCGAACGTCGAGGACCTGCGCCGGTTCTTCGACCACTACCTCAAGGGCGAGGACAACGGCTGGGAGCGGACGCCGCGCGTCCGATACTCGCTGCTCGACCTGCACGGCGGCGACCGGGTCGCGGTCCCCGCCGACCAGTTCCCGCCGCGGGACGTCACCCCGACGAGGTTCTACCTCGACGGCCGCTCCCGCACCCTGGTGCCGGCGGCACCGGCGGCCGGCGTGCCCGCGGCGTACGACATCGGCGCCAACCCTGACGTGGTCTCGTTCGTGACCCGGTTCGACCGGGAGACCGTGCTGGTCGGCTACCCGAAGGCGCACCTGTGGGTCGAGGCGCACGGCGCCGACGACATGGACCTGTTCGTCCTCGTCCAGAAGCTCGACGCGCACGGCACGCCGCTGCAGGCGTTCACCACCCCCAACCAGAGCGCGATGCTGCAGGACCTCACCGAGCGCGGCGCCACGATCCTGCGGTACAAGGGCTCCGACGGCCGCCTGCGGGTCTCCCTGCGCCACCTCGACGAGACCCTGTCGACCGGCGACGTGCCCGTCCACACCTTCGACCGGGTCGAGAAGCTCACCCCCGGCGAGATCGTCGACGTCGAGATCGACCTGCTCCCGATCGGCCTGCTCTTCCACCCCGGCGAGCAGCTCCGCCTCGTCATCAGCGGCCGCAACCTCCTCGGCCCGATGATGCCCCGGCTGGTCGAGTACACCCCCGCCAACAGCGGCCGGCACGTCATCCACACCGGCGGCGCGCACGCCTCCTACCTCCAGCTGCCCGTCCAGGCGCGGTAGCCCGCTTGCCGGGACCGTGTCTCAGGGGTGAAGCTGGCCGCGACGGCGAACCTCGACCAATGGTGGTGGGGCACGATGCACGGTGAAGCGACCCGCACGGCCTTCCGGACCTGCCCGCTGTGCGAGGCCGTCTGCGGGCTGGAGCTCACCGTCGCCGGGGACAGGATCGTGGCGGCGCGCGGCGACCGGGAGCACGTGCTCAGCGCCGGGTTCGTGTGCCCGAAGGGGGCCACGTTCGGGCAGCTGGTGCACGACCCGGACCGGCTGCGCCGGCCGCTGGTGCGCGGCGCCGACGGACGGCATCACGGGGTGGGCTGGGACGAGGCGTTCGCGGCGGCCGCGGCCGGGCTCGCGCAGGTGCAGGCGCGGCACGGGGCGGACGCGGTCGCCGTGTACCTCGGCAACCCCAACGTCCACACGATGGCCGGGCCGCTCTACGGCGGGCCGCTCGTCAAGGCCCTCGCCAGCCGCAACGTCTACTCCGCCAGCACCGTCGACCAGATGCCGAAGCACGTGTCGTGCGGTTACCTGTACGGCAACCCCGACGCCATCCCGGTGCCCGACATCGACCGGACCGACCTGCTCGTCCTCATCGGCGCGAACCCCCTGGAGTCCAACGGCAGCCTGTGTACGGCGCCCGACTTCCCCGGGCGGCTCGCCGCCGTCCAGGCCCGGGGCGGGCGGGTCGTCGTCGTGGACCCGCGGCGGACCCGGACCGCGGCCGTCGCCGACGAGCACGTGTTCGTCCGGCCCGGCGGCGACGCGCTGCTGCTGTTCGCGCTCGTGCACACCCTGTTCGACGAGGACCTCGTCGCGCTCGGCCGCCTGGAGGGGCACGTCCGCGACGTGGAGCGGGTCGCGGGCCTCGCGAAGGACTTCCCGCCCGAGACCGTCGCCGCCGCGTGCGGGGTGCCGGCCGGGGACATCCGCCGGCTCGCCCGCGACCTCGCCGCCGCGCCGTCCGCCGCCGTGTACGGGCGGATCGGCACCTGCGCGGTCGAGTTCGGCACCCTGACGAGCTGGCTCGTCGACGTCGTCAACGTGCTCACCGGCAACCTCGACCGGCCCGGCGGCGTCATGTTCCCGCTCGCGCCGCACGCCCGGAAGGCCACGGAGCCGGGCGGCAAGGGCTTCCGGGTCGGGCGGTGGACCAGCCGGGTCCGCGGCCTGCCGGAGGTCAAGGGCGAGCTGCCGGTCGCGACCCTCGCCGACGAGATCACCACGCCCGGCGACGGGCAGGTGCGGGCGCTCGTCACCGTCGCCGGCAACCCGGTGCTGTCCACGCCCAACAGCGGGCAGCTCGACGCGGCTCTCGGCGGGCTCGAGTTCATGGTGAGCGTCGACCCGTACCTCAACGAGACCACCCGGCACGCCGACGTGATCCTGCCGCCGACCGACCCCGCCCGGGTCGGCCACTACGACTTCGCGTTCCTGACCCTCGTCGTGCGCAACACGGCCGCGTACTCGCCGCCCGTGCTGCCGAAGGACCCCGGCGGCATGGACGAGGCCGACATCCTGGCCCGCCTCGCCGGGGTCGACCACGAGCGGCTGCTCCTGCAGCTGCTGCAGCGGGCCGTCGACGACCCAGGCTCCCCCGTCCACGGCCGGGACGTCGCCGGGCTGCGGGCCCTCGTCGGCGGCGACGGACCCGCGGAGCGGCTGCTCGACGTGCGGTTGCGGCTCAGCTCGTACGGTGAAGGCTTCGGCGCCGACGAGTCAGGGCTGACGCTGCGGAAGCTCCTCGACCACCCGCACGGCGTCGACCTGGGTCCGTTGCAGCCGCGGGTGCCGGAGGTGCTGCGGACCCCGAGCGGGCAGGTCGAGCTGTGCCCCGCGCCGATCGCCGAGGACGTCGACCGGCTGCGGGCGGCCCTCGACCGGCCGAGCGACGGGCTCGTCCTCGTCGGCCGGCGGCACCTGCGGTCCAACAACAGCTGGATGCACAACGTGCCGGGGCTGATGAAGGGCAGGGACCGCTGCACGCTGCAGGTCCACCCGCACGACGCGGCCGCGCTGCGCCTCGCCGACGGCGGCAGGGCGACGGTCGCGTCCCGCGTCGGCACGCTCACCGTCGCCGTCGAGATCACCGACACGGTCATGCCGGGCGTGGTCAGCCTGCCGCACGGCTGGGGGCACGGCGCGCCCGGCACGCGGGCCGCGGTCGCCGCCGCCACACCCGGCGTCAACAGCAACATCCTCACCGACGACCACGCCATCGACCCGCTGTCGGGCAACAGCGTCCTCAACGGCATCCCGGTGACCGTCTCCCCCGCCACCTGAGCGAGCCGGCGACCACGGCCGCGGCACCGGCCGGCGGCTACGACCGCGGCGCCGGGGCGGCGGCGGCCCGGCGCAGGAGGTACTGGCGCTCGGGTTCGGTGCGCACCAGCCGCAGCGACGCCTCCCAGGCCGCGCCAGCCGCGCCGGAACGGCCGAGGCGCTGCAGCAGCTCCGCCCGCACGGCCGGGACGAGGTGGTGGCCCGGCAGCCGCTCGGCCGCCTCCTCGGTCAGCGCCAGCGCCAGCGCGGGGTCGCCGGCCTCCGCGACCGCCACGGCCCGGTTGAGCCGCACGACCGGCGAGCCGGTACGCGCCTCCAGCCGCGCGTACAGCCCGGCGATCCGCGCCCAGTCGGTGCCGGCCGCTGTGCTGGTCAGGACGGCTGCCTTCGCGTGCTCCGCGGCGATCAGCGCCTCCAGCGCGTACCGGCCGGAACCCTCGTCGTCGCGGACGAACGCCAGCAGCTCGAAGCCGTGCCGCAGCTCGGTCGGGTGCCAGCGGGACCGGTCCTGCTCGGCCAGCCGGACCAGGTGCCCGTCGGCGTCGACGCGGGCGTCGCGGCGGGCGTGCTGCAGCACCATCAGCGCCAGCAGCGCGACCGGCTCCGGCTCGTCCGGCAGCAGGAGACCCAGCTCGTAGCCGAGCCGGATCGCCTCCTGCGCCAGCCGCGGCCGCAGCAGCACCGGCCCGACGGTGGCCCGGTAGCCCTCGCTGAACAGCAGGTACACCGCCGTCAGCAGCCCGTCGAGGCGGCCGGCGAGGTCGGCCGGCGCCGGTGCCCGCAGCGGGATCCCCGCCTGCGCGATCTTCTTCTTCGCCCGGGTCAGGCGCGCCGCCATCGTCGGCTCCGGCACCAGGCACAGCCGCGCGATCTCGGCCGTGGTCAGGCCCGCCCCGAAGCGCAGCATCAGCGCGGTCCGCGCGTCGGGCGCCAGCGCCGGGTGGCAGCAGGCGAACAGCAGCCGCAGCCGCTCGTCGCCGACCTCGTCCCCGACGCCGGCTTCGGTGACGGTGCCGGGCGCGTCGACGACCAGCAGCGGCAGCCGCTCCCGGTCCGCCTCCTCCCGCCGCACCCGGTCGAGGGCCCGCCGCCACGCGGCGGTCATCAGCCAGCCCGCCGGGTTCGCCGGCACGCCGTCCCGGTCCCACCGCTCGACCGCGGCCGCGAACGCGTCCTGCAGGCTCTCCTCGGCGAGGTCGAACCGCCGCAGCCGGGTGACGAGCAGCGCGAGCAGGCGCGGCCAGTGCTCCCGGTACGCCTGCTCGACCGCACCGCTCAGCTGGGCTCCTTCGGGCCCGGCGCCATCGGCCGCACCTCGACCACCCCGGACGGCAGCTCCCGGGCCAGCTCCAGCGCCTCGTCCAGGTCCGCCGCCTCGATCAGGTAGAACCCGGCCAGCTGCTCCGCCGTCTCCGCGAACGGCCCGTCGGTGACGCTGACCGCCGCACCGTCGCGCCGCAGTGTCGTCGCCGTCCCGGTCGGCGCCAGCTCCGCCCCGCCGACCAGCGCGCCGCGCTCCACGAGCAGCTTCATGAACCGCTCATGCCTGGCGTAGATCTCCCGCCGGGCCGCCTCGTCGGCCTCCTGCCACACCCGTTCGTCACCGTAGAGCAACAGCGCGTACCGCATGACTCCTCCTCCATCCGATGCCACCATGACGCGGCCACCGGCCCGAAATCGACAACCGGCCGGAAATTCATGCGGCCGGTCCGGTTGCACGTCGGCTGCACGCGCGGGGCGGCACAGTGCCGGCATGTTCGCACCCTTCCGGCGGCACCGGACGCACGCACTGCTCCTGGCCTGCGCGGTCCTGCTCGGCACCATGGCCGCCTGCGGTGATCGCGAGGGGTCGCCGGGCTCGGGCGGCGGGGACGCCGAGCTCGTCAAGGCGCTGGGCCGCCTCGCCGACACCGAGAACATCCGCACGAACGTGCGTTTCGCCGACGAGGCGGTCACGATGCACTTCCCGCGCAAGACCGGGTCGGTGAAGTGGCGCGGGCTGATCGGTCGCGGCAGCGCCCGGCTCCAGCCGGAGGTCATCAGACTGCCCGACTACGACATCCGGCTGGACAACAGCGAATACGTCGTCACCGCCGGGGGGTCGTCGCGCGACGTGTCGCTCGTCGCCGGCGGGCAGTTCCCGGTCGAGGTCACCCGCAAGCTGGTCGCGGCGGGCTGGCGGGACGACGGCGGTGGCCTCGTCGCCCCACCGGTCCTCACCGGCGACGGCCTGCAGTTCCTGAGCATCGCCATGCCCCGCGTCCACGGCGAGGGCGGCGACCTGTTCGTCGGCGGCGACGACGCGAACTGGGACGACGTCCGGGCCGCTCCGGAGCGCTCGCTCGCGGCGAACCCGACGTTCCGCGCGCTGGCGGGCTGCCTCGGCGACGTGGTCGCCGCGTACTTCCGGACCCGGACGCGGGACGAACGGACCTACGTGATCGCCGCCGGGGTGCTCCGGGCGGGCGCCGGCTCCAGCAAACCGGCGAAGTTCGTCGTGTGCTCGTCGTGGAGCACGGCCGAGGACATGGACCGCTCCGTCACGGAGCAGCGGCAGGAGTACGCGCACGACCGGCCGGCCGAGGTGTTCCGCGACGTCACGGTCACCGCGCTCGGCGGCGGGCTGCACATGGTCCGCGCGACGGCGGGCACCGCCGAACCCGACGCGATCCTCGCCATGGTCGACGACGGCAACGCGCCCGGCATGCAGTACGGCTGACCGCCCGGCCCGCCAACGCGATGGGAACGCTCCCATTGACAGGTCGACCGGTATCGATCACGCTGCCTATCGGTATCCCCCGATGGAAGGATGTCATCGATGGTTCAAGCCATGGGTCGGCTCGCCGACCGCGTGCTCGCGCGCCTCGCCCCGACGGCCGAGGCGGACGCGGGATGCACGTACGAATGGGAGACGTGCTACTGCAAGGGCGGCCTGCGGTACCGCCGCAAGTGCATGTACGGCTGCTCCGGCGTGCCGAACCACTGCTACTCCTGCACGGTCACCGGCACGTGCTGAACCACACGACGGCCGGGCGCGCCCCGGCGGGTCACCGATGCCGGTGACCGCGTTCGCCGCCGGCTCGGCCGTCGTGTTCGCGATGGCGGTCGCCGGGAAAGTTTCATCCCGGTCGTTCACCCGGCTCCGGCGCAGCGCGGCCGCGCTGCGGCCGGGGCCGGGACGCCCGCCTGCCGCCGCGGCCGTGCCCGTCGCCGGCCCCGGCACCTCAACCCCGTCCCTGGTCCGCGCGGTCGCCGGTGGCGCCGTGGGGCTCATCCTTGCGTCGCTGGAGGACATCGTGTCGTTGCTCAGCATCCCGCCGGTACCGGCGAAGGGAGCGGGCCGGTGACCACCGCGCTGCTCGTCGCGGTGCTGCTGCTCACCGCGCTGACCCTGTTCAACCTGGTCGTCGTCCTCGGGGTCGTGCGCCGGCTGCGCGCCTACGAGAACCGCCTCGGCGACATGGCCGAGCCGCCGCCGGTGTCGACCGCGACCCTCGGCGAACCCGTCGCCGACTTCACGGCGTCCACTGTGGACGGCCGGCGGGTCGACCGGGCCTCGCTCACCGGCCAGACCCTCATCGGGTTCTTCTCGCCCGACTGCCCCGCCTGCCATGAGCGGCTCGGCGACTTCCGCGCCGCGGCGGCCCGGCACCCCGGCGACGTCCTCGCGGTCGTCGTCGACGACGGCGGCGACCCGGCACCCGTCGTCGGCGCGCTCACCGGCACCGGCGGCGTCGCGGTCATCCTGGAGGACCCGGAGGGCCCCGTCGCGGGCGCGTTCGGCGTCCGGGGCTTCCCCGCGTTCGTGCTCGTGCGGGACGGTGGCGTGGTCGAGTCCGTCGGCTACCAGGTGCCCGTGCCGGCGTGACCGCCGTGCTGTCCCGTGCCGGCGCGGCGCTGCTGCTCGCGTGGCGGGCCCGTCCGGCGCTGCTGTGCGGGTATGTCGCCGCGCGCCTGCTGTCCGGCGCGCTACCGGCGCTTGCCGCGTGGCTGACGAAGGTCGGCATCGACCGGGTCGTCGCGGGCGGCGCGGCCGCGGCGGTGCTCCCCGTCGCCGCCGCCCTCGCCGCCGCCGGGCTGCTCGCCGCGCTCGGCCCGCCCGTGCTGCGCTACGTCCAGGCGGAGCTCGGCCGCGCCGTCGCCGTCATCGCCAAGGACCGCCTGTACGCGGCCGTCGGCCGGTTCACGCTGCTGCGGACCCTCGAGGACCCGGCGTTCCGGGACCGGCTGCGGATGGCCGAACAGGCCGGGAACGGCGGCCCGAGCCAGGTCGTCGACAGCGTCCTCGGCGTCGCCCAGGCCGTCGTGACGATCGCCGGCATGGCCGGCGCGCTCGTCGTCGTCTCGCCGTGGCTGGCCGCCGGTCTCGCCGCCGCGGCCGTCCCGGCGCTGGTGGCGGAGCTGCGGCTGAGCCGGCGCCGGGCCGCGCTCACCTTCAGCCTCAGCCCGGCCGAGCGGCGGGAGCTGTTCTACACCGACCTGCTCACCGACCTCAGCGCCGCCAAGGAGGTGCGGCTGTTCGGCGCCGGCGACCTGCTGCGCCACCGGATGCTCACCGAGCTGCGGACCGTCAACGCCGGGCACCGCCGGATGGACCGCGCCGAGCTCGGCAGCCAGGTGTCCCTCGCGGCGCTGTCGGCCCTGTTCGCCGGCGCCGCGGTCGCCTGGACCCTCGTCGCGGCCGCCGCGGGCCGCCTCAGCGCCGGCGACGTCGGCGCCGTGATCCTCGCGGTCGCCGGCGTGCAGGCCGCACTGTCGGGCGGCGTGCAGTACCTCGCGCTGGCCCATCATGCCGGGCTGCTGTTCGACCACTACCGCGCGCTGCTGGCCACCCCACCGGACGCCGGGGCGGCGCCGGCGGTGGGCGGACCGGTCGCCGGCGAGACCGGAATCGTCCTGGACGACGTGTGGTTCCGCTACGGCGACGAGCATCCGTGGGTGCTGCGCGGCGTCAGCGTCGCCATCCCGCCCGGGTGCGCGGTGGCGGTCGTCGGCGAGAACGGCGCGGGCAAGAGCACCCTGGTGAAGCTGCTGTGCCGCCTGTACGACCCGACCCGCGGCGCGATCCGCTGGGACGGCGTCGACCTGCGCGACCTGCCCGTCGAGGACCTCCGCCGGCGGGTGGCGGCCGTCTTCCAGGACTTCATGTGCTACGAGCTGACGGCCGCGGAGAACATCGCGCTCGGCGACACCGACGGACGCACGACCCTGGACACCGACCCGTCCCGGCTCGCGGAACCGGCGACGCGGGCCGGCATCCACGACACGCTGCTGGCCCTGCCCGGCCGGTACGACACCCTGCTGTCCCGCACGTTCGTCGACTACGACCGGCCGGAGGGGGTGCTGCTGTCCGGCGGGCAGTGGCAGCGGCTGGCGCTGGCCAGGGCGTTGCTGCGCGGGCAGCGGGACCTGCTGATCCTGGACGAGCCGAGCTCCGGGCTGGACGCCGCCGCCGAGCACCGCGTCCACCGGGCGATCGCCGCCCACCGCGACGGCCGCACCAGCGTGCTGGTCTCCCACCGGCTCAACACGGTCCGCGACGCCGACCGCATCGTGGTCCTCGCCGACGGGCGGATCGCCGAGACGGGGACGCACGCCTCGCTGATGGCGGCCGGCGGCACGTACGCGACGCTGTTCCGGTTGCAGGCCAGCGGCTACGACCTGGACCCGGCGGCGCCGTGACGTGGCTGCTGCGGCTCTTCCTCCGGCCCTGGTGGCTGGTGGTCAGGGTGCACGGCGACAGCATGGAACCCGCGCTGCACGACGGCGACCTCGTGCTGGCCCGGCGGCGGGCCGGCCGCACACCGCGCCGCGGCGACATCGTGGTGCTGCGGCGCCCGGCCGCCGCCGCGCCACCGCCCGGCGCCGAGGTCGTCCACGGTGGACCCACGCCGGCGACGCCGTCGCCGTGGCTGGTCAAGCGGGTCGCCGCCGTGCCGGGCGACCCCCTCCCGCCGGACGTGCCGGCGGCGGCGCCGGGCCCGGTCCCGGCCGGCATGGTCGTCGTGCTCGGCGACCGCCCCGGCCTGGACTCCAGGCTGTTCGGCCCGGCACCGCTCGCCACCGTCCACGCCACGGTCGTGCGGACCATCGCCTCCGCACGCTGACCCGCGGGCCGGCCACCACAGTCCGGCCGAACGGCTGCGGCAGGTGCCGGCGGCGACCCCGTACGATGGCGGCGGCCACACGGTGCGGGAGGTGAGGGCGACGGACCAGCGGCACGCGGGTCGCGCGCTCGTCGCCGTCTCCGCGGTCTCGTCGGGTGCGCTCGGCTGGAGCACCGCGCACCTGGTCACGTCGCGGCTGCTCGCGCACCGGCACGCGGCGGCGCACGGCATGGCCGACGGTGTCTCGCACGTCCACGCGGCCGAGCTGGCCGCGGTGGTCGTGGCCCTCGCCCTCACCGCGACGTCGCTGCTCGCGGTCACCGCCGCGGCGTTCGCGTCCGGCGGGCGGCTGCCGGCGCCGCGCAAACGGCGGCTGGCCCGCACCGCCGGGCTCTGGTCGACCGGAGCGTTCCTCGCGGCCGAGACCGCCGCCTGGGCCGCCTCCGACACGCACGTGGTGCCGCCGCCGGTCGTGCTGCTGCTCGGCCTGGCGGTGCACGGCGCCGCCGGCGTGCTCGCCACGCTGCTGTGGCGCGGCGCCGTGCGGCGCATCAGCCTCGCCGCCGCGGCGGCTGCCTCGCGGCGGTTCGATCCGCCGGTGCGGATGCGCGCCGTCGTGCGCGCGGCCGCGGGCGGCGAGTCGGTCTGGTCCGTGCTCCGGGTGGCGGGCCGAGCCCCGCCGGCGTCGGGAACGCCCGCATAGCGCTGTTTCCCAACGTCCGTCCGGGCGTCGCTCCACCGTGCCCGGGAAACCCCGAGAGGCCTCCATGCATCGACCCACCCTGCGCCGGGGCACCGTCGTGCCCGGCGCCGCCCTGACCCTGCTGCTGCTCCTGCCGACCGCCGCGTCGGCGCACGGCGTCGACGACGCGGCCGGCAGGTCCGTCCCCGAGTTCGTCGTGCACGGCGTCGGCAGCCTCACCCGCATCGTCGCGTTCAACCTCGGCATCGAGGGCGGCCAGGTCATCGCGCTCGTCGTCGTCATGCTCGCCGCCGGCTACCTGCCGGCCCGGTACACGTCGGAGCGGGCGCGGCGGGTCGCTGCCACCGCGATCATCGTGCTCGGCGTCCTCGCCGCCACGCTCGTCGTCGTCGACCGGGCCAACCGTCCCGCACCCGCCGCAGCCGGGCCGGCATGGTTCACCGCCATCCGGTCCGAGGTCGCGGAATAGGCCCGATGCCGCCCGTACGCGCCGCCGCCGGCGCCCCCACCTCGCGGGGCGCCGGCCCGTTACGTGCGGGTGAACATGCAGCGTTGTGGCGGATCTCCGACACCGCCACGGCCCGGCAGGCTGCCATCATCCGAGGCATGGGGCGGTGGTGGGTGTTGTGGCCGGCACGGGCCGGACTGACGTTCCTGCTCCTCCTGTCGTTACTGCTCGCGCCGCTGGCCAGCGCGCAGTCGGCGCACCTCCTGCAGGGGCACCCCGACGGCCACGCGGCATCGGCCGGGCACGGCCATCACGGCGTCACCGGTGAGCACTCCCACCAGCACCACCACAACGTGCTGCACACGGCCGGGGCGCCGGCGTACCCGCAGCAGCCGAAGCTGCCGACCGGCTCCGCGACCGTCATCACGGTCCCGGCCGGCGTCGTCACCGAACCCCCACCACCACCGGCGGTCCCGGACCGGGACACCGGGCAACCTCGGCAGTCGCACCTCCAGGTATGGCGGATCTAGGCCGGCACGGCGCTCGCGACGTGTCCTGACCGACGCCACACACCTGGAGCTCCCACATGCCCGCAACCGCCGACCGGCGGCCGACGCACCATGCCCCCGACACGGAAACCCACACCGAAACCCACACCGGCGACCACGCCGACAACCACACCGGCAACCACGCATCGGCCGCCCCGCCGCGCGGATACCGCCTCGCCCACGGCAGCCTCGCCGGGCGGTGGGACGGGCGCGACAACGGCATCGGCGCCATCCGCCTCGGCCTCGCCGTCGCGGTCGTCCTCGCCCACGCCACCTCGCTCGGCTTCGGCTGGGAGGACCTGGGCCGGAGCCTGTTCCAGAGACAGACCAACGTCGGCACCCTCGCGGTCTTCGGCTTCTTCGTCCTGTCCGGACTGCTCATCACCCGCTCCGCCGCGCACACGAGCGTCGGGCGGTTCGCCTGGCACCGCGCGCTGCGCATCCTGCCCGGCCTGTGGGTGTGCCTGCTCGTCACCGCGTTCGTCGCCGCGCCGGTCGTCGCGCTGCACCAGCGGGGCACCCTCGCCGGGTTCTGGGACGGGCCGAAGGGGCCGTTGCAGTACGTCGCCGGCAACTGGTTCACCGGCGTGCGCCAGTACGGCATCCAGGACCTCCTCGCCGACACCCCGTGGGGCCGCGAGATCGGCGGCAACAGCGTCTTCGACGGCGCGCTGTGGTCCCTCGTCTACGAGTCCACCTGCTACGCGGTCGTCGCGGTCCTCGCGGTGACGGCCGTGCTGCGCCGGGCGCGGTGGCTCGTGCCGGTTTTCGCCGCCGGGCTGTACGGCTGCATCGTCGCCGACCAGATCCGCGGCTGGACCCTGGAAGGGCCGCCGGCGCAGCACTACGGGGCGATCGTGCCGCCGCTGGTCGGCAGCGTCTCGGTGCAGTGGCTCATCTACCTCGGCGCGCTGTTCCTCACCGGGGCGACCATCGAGCTGTACCGCGACCGCGTCCCGATCCACGACGGCCTCGCCGCCGGCTGCCTCGTGATCCTGGCCGCGTCGCTCCTGCTGGGCGGGTTCTTCGTCGCCGGCTTCCCCACCCTCGCCTACCTGCTCGTGTGGGCCGCGGTCCGGGCACCGCGGCGGCTGCGCCGCGTCGGCGCCGTCAACGACTACTCCTACGGCATCTACATCTACGGCTTCGTCGTCCAGCAGCTCCTGGCCACGTTCGGCGCCAACCGCTGGGGCTACCTGCCCTACACGGCGCTGAGCCTGACGATCACCGCCGCCGTCGCCTACGCGTCATGGCATCTCGTCGAACGCCGCGCGCTGACGCTGAAGCACTGGCGGCGGCGTCAGTCGTGCTCGGGCGCGCCGGTCAGATGATGGTCGGCCGCGTGGAACACCTCGGTCACGAGCCGGCGGACGTGCCCGCCGGCCGCCCGGTAGAGCACCCGCCGGCCGTCCCGCCGGGTGTGGACCAGGCCCGCGAGCAGCAGCTTGGCCAGGTGCTGCGACACCGCCGGGCGGGCGGCGCCGACCGCCGCCGTCAGGGTGCTGACGTCCTGCTCGCCATCGCGCAGCACCCACAGCAGCCGCAGGCGGGTCGGGTCGGCGAGCATCCGCAGCGCGGTCACCGCGGTCGCGACCTGCGCGTCGGTCGGCGAGTCGACCGTGGTTTCGTCTGGTGCGTACATGAGCACTCACGGTACCGCGGAAGCCCGGTGGTGGTGCGCCACGGCGGCGTGCGCGTCGGCGCTGTCGGGGTCGGTGTGGATGGTGGCCCCGGTGAGCCGGGGCACCGCGTGCAGCAGCCGGTGCTCGGCGTCGAGGGCGATGGCGTGCGCCTCGACGACCGTCAGCGTGTCCGCCACGACGAGATCGGTCTCCGCGTGCAGCCGGTGGCCGATCCAGCGCATCCGCAGCGCGGCGACCCTCCGCACGCCGGGCGTGCCGGCGAGGGTCGCCTCGGCGGTGTCCACGAGCGCGGGGTCGACGGCGTCCATCAGCCTGCGGTACACCTCCCGCGCCGCGTCCTTGAGCACGAACAGGATCGCGACGGTGATGGCCAGGCCGACGACCGGGTCGGCCCACCGCCAGCCGACGGCCACGCCGCCGGCGCCGAGGAGCACGGCGAGGGAGGTGAAGCCGTCGGTGCGGGCGTGCAGGCCGTCCGCGACGAGCGCCGCCGAGCCGATCCTCCGGCCGATGCGGATGCGGTACCGGGCGACGAGCTCGTTGCCCGCGAAACCGGTCACGGCCGCGACCGCCACCCACGGCAGGTGCGTCACCGCGGCCGGGTTGAACAGCCGGTCGACGGCCTCGAGCCCGGCGAGGACCGCCGACGCGGCGATGGTGAGCACGATGACGATGCCGGCGATGTCCTCCCCGCGGCCGTATCCGTAGGTGTACCGCCGATCGGCGACCCGGCGCCCGACGATGAACGCCACCCCGAGCGGCACGGCGGTCAGCGCGTCGGCGATGTTGTGCAGCGTGTCGCCGAGCAGCGCCACCGACCCCGACACCAGCACGACCACGACCTGGATCGCGGCGGTCGCCCCCAGCACCAGCAGCGAGACCCACAGCGCGCGGATCCCTTCCCGCGAGGTCTCCAGCGCACCGTCGACCCTGCCCGCGGTGTCGTGCGAGTGCGGTGCCAGCAGATGCCCGACCCGGTGCCGTGCCGCCGCCCACCGGGAGTCCGGGTGGTGCCCGTGCCCGTGTCGATCGCCCATGCCTCCACTTTATGTGCTCATGTACGCACGCGACAACGTTGCAACTGCCACCGGTGGGCAACTGCCACCCGCCGTTGACCTTGCCGCATACGATCGGGCGCCTACCGGGGCGGGAGGGCGCGTGCCGGATCGGATTCGCGACGAGCTGCTGGCCGAGCTGGCCGGGCGGCCGCTGGACGGGCGGGCGGTCGCCGCCCAGCTGGTCGACGTGGCCGAGCGTGGGCTGGTGACGCTGCGCTGGCACGAGCGGCCGGCCGGGTTGTGGGCGGTCGACGTGTCGCACGCGCGCGGCCCCGCGACCAGGATCGGCGCGGCCGACGCCGCGCTGCTCGGTGAGCTGTTCGGCCCGGAGCGGGAGGTGTCGCTGCACCGGCACGCCGCCGCCGGCGCCGCCCGGAGGCTGTACCTGCGGGCCCGGCGAAGCGGCGAGACGGCGGGGCTCTGGCAGACCGTGCCGCCGGCGTGGGACCAGCTGCGCAGCACCCTGGCCACCCTGGTGGTGGCGGTGACGGGCGTCGTCGCCGGCGCGGCGCTCGCCGAGGGCGCGGCCACGGCGGCCACCGCGGCGGCCATCGGCGTGCCCACCGCGGCCGGCCTGTACCTCGTCGTCCGCCACCTGCTGACCGGGCCGCGGCTGACCGCACAGGGCCGGGCCGCGGCCGCCGAGGTGCTCGACCGGGCCGAGCGGTGCCGCGCACACGGCGGAAGCCTGGCCGACCACGTGGCCTTCGGCACGGTGCGGCACCGGCCGGCCGGCGCGCACCCACCGCCGTGGGTCGACGGGCTGCCGTGGTGCGAGCCGTCCACACCGCAGCAGGACACGGCGAAGCGGGATACAGCGAACTGCCGGGCGATCGGCGCCATGGCCGACCGGATCGCGGCGGCGTTCCGCCCGGCGCCCCGCTCCCCCGACATCGCAGGCGGTGGTGGCGGCTCCTGACGCCGGCCGGCGCGGGCCGACGGCGCGGCGGCGGATCAGTCCCGGCGCAGGGTGCTCTCGATCAGGTCGTGGCCGAGGTCGAACTGGATGCCGTCGGGGTTGCTGAGGCCGGCGTCGTCGTACCAGGACCGGTCCGCCTCCGGGTGCGGGCCGACCAGCCCGACGCGCCCGGAGCCGTAGCCGGTGACGACGGCCGCGGCGCCGCCGGTGTCGTACGTGGCCAGGACCGTCACCGGCGTGCCCGGCTTGGGGCGGAACAGCGCGCCGTCCTGGAAGAACATGTGCCGCCGCCGGCCCCGCCAGTCGACGCCGACGACGGTGTCGTCCTGGTCGTGGACCGTCGCCTCGGCGCTGTAGATGTACCCCTCGACGCCGACCCCGGCCAGCAGGCCGAAGCCGGGGTCGGCGGCGGCGAGGTAGGCGCCCAGGCAGAAGCCGAGATAGTTGCCGCCGCCGTGCACGAAGCCGCGGACCTCCTCGGCGTGCCCGCGCAGGCGGCGCCACGCCTGGCGGACGTCTCCGCCCCCGGGCTGCGCGTACACGCTGGCCCCGGCGAGCGAGTCCGCGGACAGCGCCACCTGCTCGCCGGGGCCGCAGAACTCGGTCCGGAACCCGCTCGGCGCGCCGCGCAGCAGGGCCGCGACCGCCTCGGAGCAGCCCGCGCAGGCGGCCGGGCCGCGGTAGACGAGGGCGAGCGGCCGGTCACCGGACAGCTTCATGTACCCGGCGCCGGCCGCCCCGCCGAGCGCGGCGAGGACACCGGCGGCGGCGCCCGCGCCGAGCAGGAACCGCCGCCGGTTCACCGGCCGCCGCCCTGTCCGGCCCCGGGTTGCGCCCGCCGCCGGACGGTGCGGCGGCGGCCGTCGCCGGGCCCATGCGGCCGTCGCGGCGCCCGCCGCGGCACCGGCCCACCTGACCCCGAGCCATCAGCCGCCGGTCCACCGGACCCCGACCCCTTGGACGCCGTCGCAGCCGGTGCCTGCGCCGCCGACGCCGTCGTCGAATCCATCGAGGATTCCGAGGGCTTCGCCGGTGCCGGTGCCAAAGCCGGTGCCGAAGCCGCCGGCACGGCCGAGACCGGCGCCGGCGAGGCCTGGACCGGGATGGTGGCGGTAGCTCTGATGGTGGCGACGACCCGTACCGCGCCGCGGGACGTGGTCAACCGCCGGGCGCGGTTGGCCAGCGCCGCGACGGCCGCCTCCAGCGGGCCGCGGCCGACCGTTCCCCTGACCGCGAGGCCGATCAGCAATGCGCCGACGACCTGCACGAGACAGCCGTTCCCGGCACTGTAAGTGTCGAAATCCGAGTTGATGAACAGGATGTGCGCGGAGTAGAAGGTCAGCGTCATGCTGCCGGCCGAGGCCAGCAACACCAGGATGACCGTGCACACCGGCCCCAGCACCCGGTGCGTGACGTGCGCGGCGAGCAGCATCAGGCCCAGCACCGCGACGGCGCAACCGGCGGCGCCGAACATCTCGGGCGGCGTGCCCGTGTGCGCGGTGTCGACCGCCAGCCACCACCACGTGGAGGACGGGACGTTGCCGTTGCCGCCGAACTTGAGCAGCTCGGTCGTCTGCGCCGCCGTCAGGTCGCTGCGCGGCTGCGCGGCCCAGATGTGTGCCAGCCCCCCGTAGCGGTGCAGCAGCAGCGTGGAGGCCGTGTGCGCCGCGACGGCGACGACCGTGCCGACGGCCAGCAGCAGGGCGGCGAACCGTCGCCGGCTCAGGTCCTGCCGCCCGATGACGATGCCGACGCACACGTACGCCAGCCAGGTCGGCGACGGGTAGAAGCCGGTGAACGTCAGCTCGGTGAGCATCCCGATCGGGTCCTGGACGAGCCTTATGAACGACGGGTTGCCGAGCTCCGGCTCCGGCAGCCGTGGCAGCAGGAAGTAGTTGCCGACCGGGCCCGCCGTCGCCAGGAGCAGACCCACCACGGCAACGGTCCAGGTGCGCAGGAACACCAGCGGGATCGCCAGCAGGAACACCACCGCCAGGTACGGCAGGATCACCGCCTTGAGCGTCGTGTCGGCGGCGCAGACCAGGAATCCGACCACACCGATGGCGACAGCCCGGGCGGCCATCCCGGCGGCCACGGCGGGACGGTCGGCCGCCGGGACCCGTCGCCGGCCGGACACGAACGCGATGCCGACGCCGGCGAGCAGCGCGAAGGCCGCCGCCGCCCGCCCGCTGAACGCCCTGTCCGACCAGGTCGGGTTGCCTGCGGCATCGGCCTCCCACAGCGCGTGCAGGGTGATCATCCCGAGCAGCGCCACACCCCGGGCGGCGTCGATGCCGATGAGCCGTTGCCGGGTGCGTGGCGCCGCGGCTCGCGCGGGCGGCGCGGACGCCGCCAGGTCACCGGGCCGCGCCGTACTGTCCCCCGCGCCCTGTTGCACAGCGGTCATGCGGTCATCACCGCGTCCACCAGGTCGAGGCCCAGGTCGACGCCGAGCCGGTCCACGGACAGACCGGCATCGGCGTACCAGTCGCCGGTCGCCTCCGGGTGGGGGCCGACGACCCCGACCCGGCCTTCCCCGAAGCCGGCGACGAGCGCGGCGACGGTGCCGTTGGGGTAGGTGGCGACGACCGTCGCACCGGCGTCGGGCCGCACCCAGAAGTACGGGCCGTCCTGGAAGAACAGCGTCCGGGCGCGGCCCCGCCACGCGACCTCGACGAGCGTGTCGTGCGGCTCGACGACGGTGGCGGCGGCCGAGGCGATGTACTGGTCGGTGTCCCCCGGCAGCAGGCCGAAGCCGGGGGTCGCGCCGGCCAGGTACCCGCCGAGGCAGAAGCCGAGGTACCGCCCGCCGTCGTGCACGAACTCGCGGATCGCGGCGCGGTGCCGGCGCAGGTGGCGGTAGCCGTGCGAGAGCAGGCCGCCGCCGGGCTGCGCGTACAGGACCGCACCGGACAGGGCGCGCGCCGACACCTGCACGTCCTCGCCGGGGCCGACGAAGCGCACGTCGAAGCCCCAGCGGCTGCGGCGCAGCAGGTCGGCCACCGCCTCGGGGCAGCCGGGCAGGGACGCGGGCCCGCGGTACACCAGCGCGACCAGCGCCCCGCCGGACCCTCCCGTGGGCTGCGCGGCCGGCATGCGGCACGTCGCGGCCATGGCGCGCCCGGCGCCGGTGCTCCGGACGCGCCGGGATGCGATCACCGCGACCCCTGCCGCGGCGGGTTGTCCAGGGTCAGGGCGGTGCACCGCACGCCGCCGCCGCCCTTGGCGAGCTGGGTCGTGTCGAGCTCGACCACGTGCAGCCTCCGCTCGCGCAGCGCGGCGGCCAGGCGCGGCACCCCGCGGGTCATCGTCACGGTGCGGCCGTCGCTGATCAGGTTGAGCGCGAGGCGGGACGCCTCGTCGAGGCCGACCTCGATCAGGTCCAGCCCCAGCGCGCGCAGGCTGCCGCGGCTCGGCTCGTCGAGCGCCAGCGGGCAGTACGCCAGGGTGTGCGGGTCGATGACGGCGATGGCCAGATCGAGGTCGTACCAGCGCGGGCCGACGGTGCGCAGCGGGATCACGTCGTAGTCGAGCTCCTTGGCCAGGACGGCGTGCATGCGCTGGTCGGTGCGCTGCCCGTGGCCGGCGAGCAGCAGGTCGCCGCAGGCGAGGGCGTCGCCCTGGCCGCTGAACGGGAACGGCGCCTCGACCACCTCGTAGCCGCGGTCGACCAGCCACTCCTCGAAGTACGACATCTCCGCCTTGCGTTCCGGCGGCGGGAAGCCCAGCACGGCCCGCTCGCCGCGGACCACCGCGGCGTTCGCGGTGAACACCATGTCCGGGCACTCGGGTGCGGCGGGGACGTACTCGACGAGGCGGCCGGCGGCCAGGTGCGCGGCGACGATCGCGTCGTGCTCGGCGTTGGCCGCGACCGGGTCGGGTTGCACGTCGGTGTGCATGTACGGGTTGATCTCGTAGTCGATGCGGAAGTGGGTGGCGTCGGAGACGAGCAGTTCGGTGTTCATGGGGCGGTGTCCTCCTTGATGTGTGACGGGATCTTGCGAAGCGGGCGGTGCGCACGCGACCGGCAGGCACGCGGACGGCGGGCGCCGGTGCGGGCCGGACAGCGGACGGTTCAGGCTGCGATCGCCGGAAGGGTGGCGGGCGCCGGAAGGGCGGCGAGCTCCGGAAGGGTGGCGACGCCCTGTGCGGGGATGCCACGCCATCGGCTGCCGGGCGTGAGGTGTTCGCCCTTCATCAGCAGCGACAGCGAGCCGAGCGACACCTCGTCGCCGACGACGGCGTCGTACAGCACGATCGCCCGGGTGCCGATGCTGGCGCCGGCGCCGACGGTGACGACGGACATCTTCATCACCCGGTCCTCGAACAGGTGGGTCTGCAGCGACACCTCGGCGCCGACCGCGGCGTCGTCGCCGATCTCGACCAGGTCGAACTCGGTCAGGTACGTGGTGCCGATCCAGGTGCGCCGGCCGATGCGGGCGCCGAACCAGCGCAGCACCGGCGGCAGGAACGGGGTGCCGACGAGCATGCCGACCCCGGCCGGGATCGCCGCGGCCTCGTACAGGCCGGTGACGAACTCGGTGCGCCGCACGAACGTGCTCCACAGCGGCTCGACCCTGGGCCGGTAGGCGCCGATGATGCTGCGTTTCGTGGCCGCGCAGCACCCGATCACGGCGGCGCCCGCGGCCATGACGACCAGCGGGGAGACCAGCGCCGGCACCGGCAGGTCACGGCCGCGGGCCAGCGCCGACAGCACCCACAGGTACAGGTAGACGCTCATGCCCAGCAGCGAGGCCGGCACGGTCGCGCGGGCGAACTCGACGGCGAGGCGGTGCGCCACCACCTGCCGCGGCGGGCGGAACGTCTCCTGCTCGGAGAACGTGCCGCTGCTCTGCCGCCGCGGCAGGTGCATCGCGGGCGAGCCGAGCCACGAGGTGCCGTCGGGGACGTCCTCGTCCGGCGGCAGGGTCTGCACGCCGACGAGGCTGCCGGCGCCGAGGGTGGTGCCGGCCGGCACGAACGCCGCGTTGCCGACGAACGCCCGGTGCCCGACCCTGGTCGGCAGCAGCGCCATCCGCCCGTTGGCGAACGTGGCGGCGCCGACGCTGGCCATGTCGGCCACGAAGCTGTCCGGGTCGAGGGTGAGCAGGTCCGGGTCGAGGTGCGCGGCGGTGGACACCTCGGCGCCCCGCCCGACGCGGGCGCCGAGCAGCCGCAGCCACGGCACCGTGTACAGGGTGGAGTACAGCGAGTTGGTGAACAGCAGGCTGAACTCCAGCAGCTTGTCGGCGATCCACTTGCGGACGCCGAGGCCGGAGCGGGCCGGGTGGATGCCGGCCGGGGCGTGCCGCAGCACGAGGCGTTTGCCGCCCGCGATGACCGCGCAGGTGGTCAGCACGTAGAGCGGCCCGGCGGGGACGGTGGCGACGAGACCGGCGAGCAGCCCCCACTGCAGCAGCGCCCACCAGACGAGGACCACGCTGGGCACGACGGTCGCGATGGCGCTCAGCTCGAGGCCGATGGCGCCGAGGCCGGCGGCGAGCAGGTGCTTCGGGTGCCAGTTCTGGCGGCGGCCCTTGGCCGCCAGCATGACCTCCACCGTCGAGCACAGCGCGTCGACGGGCGCCGCCGGGGAGCCCGCCCACCGCGCGCCGGGCGGCACGGTCTCGCCCTGCTCGAGCACGGACTGCTCGCCGAGCCCGGCGCCGGACCGCACCGACGACCCCGGCTCGAGCACGGCGTTGGCGCCCACGAACGCGTGCCGCGCGACCGTGATCGGCTCGACGACGACCCAGCCGTGCTCGACCCGCCACGGCCGCATCGACACGCCGTAGCCGACGGTGGCGTCGGACTCGATCTCGATCATGGTGGGGACGCCGATCGAGCTGGTCGCGATCGTGGTCCGGGCGCCGACGCGGGCGCCGAGCAGCCGCAGGTACACCGCCATCAGCGGCGAGCCGCTGAGCACGGTCATCGGCCCGAGCGCCAGCAGCAGGTCGAGCATCCACAGCCGCACGTAGGTCGGGCCCCATAGTCGGTACCGGCCGGGGCGGATGCCGGCGGCGACCGGCCGGGCGAGCAGGACCGGCACGATCCAGCGCACGCCGAGGTAGCTCACCAGGATCGCCATCATCAGCTGGGCGAGGACCTCGAAGGACACGCGGCCGTTGTTCCAGGTGTACACATAGGACACCGGCAGCGTGATGAGCAGCACCAGCAGGTAGATGACGAGCGCCTGGCCGGCGCCGGCGGCCGCGATGCGGCGGCTGCCGTGGCGCAGCGGCGCCGGGCGGCGCGGCGCGGCAAGTCCCGTCGCGGGCGCGGCGAGCCGGCCGGCCAGGCCGCGCACCGTCGGGTTGCTGTACAGGTCGCGCACGGCGGGGCTGGCGCCGATGCCGCGGGTGCGCAGCAGCGACACGACCCGCGCGGCGAGCAGCGAGTGCCCGCCCAGGTCGTCGAAGAAGTGCGCCTCGACCGACAGGGCCTGCGGTTCCAGCCCGAACGCCTCGGCCCACACCGCGCGGACCTGCTCCTCGAGCTCGGTGTCCGCGGCGACGACGGCGCCGCGGGCGGGGCGCCGGTGCACCGGGGCCGGCAGCCGCTTGCGGTCGACCTTGCCGCTCGGCATGGCGGGCAGCGCCTCGACCACGTCGAGGTACGCCGGCACCATGTACCCGGGCAGGCGCTCCTGCAGCTGCTCGAACAGGCGGGGCACCAGCGAGTCGCCGGGCTCCGGGCAGACGATGTAGGCGGCGAGCTCCCGGGGCGCGTCGTCCCCGGTGCCGACCGGGACGAGCGCCGCGACCGCTTCGCTCACGCCGGCGTCCTCCAGCAGCACGTTCTCGATCTCGCCGAGGTCGACCCGGTGGCCGCGGATCTTGACCTCGGCGTCGGCGCGGCCGAGGTACTCGACCTCGCCGTCGGCGGTGAGCCGGCCGAGGTCGCCGGTGCGGTACAGGCGGGATCCGGGCGGTGCGAGAGGGTGCTCGACGAACCGGTCGGCGGTCAGCTCGGGCCGCCCGACGTAGCCGCGGGCGACGCCGGGCCCGCCGATGCAGATCTCGCCGACCTCGCCGTCGCGGACCGGCCGGCGCTGCTCGTCCAGCAGCACGACGCTGTAGGTGGGCAGCGGCCGGCCGATGGTGACGATCCGCCCGGGCAGCAGCTCGCACCAGGTCGCGGTGACGGTCGCCTCGGTCGGCCCATAGGTGTTGAGGATGCGCCGGCCCGGCCGGCTCCACCGCTCGACGAGCTGGCCGGGGCAGGCCTCCCCGCCGACGAGGACGCTGCGGATGCGGGACAGCTCCCGGGGGATCGTCGCCAGCAGGGTCGGCACGCAGTACAGGACGGTGATGCCGGACGAGTCCAGGAAGTCGGCGAGTTCGGTGCCGAAGCGCCGCGAGTCGGTCGGCCCGGCGACGAGGGTGGCGCCGACGGACCACGTGGGCCAGATCTCCTCGATCGAGAAGTCGAACGCGATCGTCATGCCCTGGTAGACCCGGTCGCCGGGGCGCACGTCGTACACCCCCGGCACGACGTCGAGGAAGTTGCAGATGCTGGACTGGGCCACCTCCACGCCCTTCGGGCGGCCGCTGGAGCCCGAGGTGTAGATGATGTAAGCGACGGGGTCGCCGGCGGCGTCCGGCTCCGGGCGGAGCGCGGGCGCCTCGGCGGCGCCGCCGTCCCCACCGGCCGCCGCTGCGGTCTCGTCGGGGCCGCCGGTGCTGTCGACGCGCAGCACCGGGCAGGGCAGCCCTTCGGCGCGGTCGGCGAGCTCCGCCGACGTCAGCAGCAGCGCGATCGCCGAGTCCTCGGCGATGTAGGCGACCCGGTCGGCGGGCGACTCCGGGTCGATCGGCACGAACGCCCCGCCGGCCTTGCCGACGGCGAGCAGCGCCACGTACGTCGCGACGGAGCGCTGCAGCAGGATCGCCGTCCGGGCGCCGCCGCGGATGCCGAGGCCGCGCAGCCGGTGCGCGAGCCGGTTGGCGCGCTCGTCGAGGTCCTGGTAGGTGAGGCGGATCCCGTCGCATTCCAGCGCGACGGCGGTGGGGGTGCGGTCGCACGCGGTCTCGAACACGTGGTGCAGGCGTCGCGCCGTGAGCTCGTGCTGCCGGGACGGCGGCGCGGTCGTCCTGGTGGTTGCCTGGATCAAAATTTCAGCCCTATCTCTGCTGATGCCGCCGCGGCACAGGTGCGGGCCGGCGGCGCGGCTGCCGCCAAGGCGCAGCGGGGCACCGCGGCCGGCGTAGGACCGGCCGCGGGTCTCAGCGACAGTCATGAACGGGGGCGCGCCGGGGGCGGAGACCCGGGCGTGCCGTGCCACAGCGTGACCGGGTGCGGTCCAACGGAGGCAGCGGCACCTGGGTGGGCACCGCATCCCCAGATTGCCGCCCCGGTTCAGTTCGCGGGAGCGGCGTCGGTCAGTTCTCACCACGAGACCACCCACGGCGCGGCGCCCCCACCCTCAGCGGCCGCGACGGTGGGCCGAGGTGCTCTGCGCGCGTCACACGCCGCCTCACCGGGGCACGCGGCCCGGGTTCGCGGTGCGGGGAATCCGGTGTGCCGGGGTCGATCCCGGACGCCTTCACCAGGTGCGGCGGGTCCGCGGCGGTGAGCAGCACCAGCGCGGCGCCGATCCACTTCGGACGGAGTCGGGCGGCGTGATCCGGCCCGCCGGCGCCACGACCTTCACGTGCGGGCGGGTCGGCCGGCCGGCCGGCGGAGTCGTGCTGGTCTGTGTGCGGGACGCGCATCGTCCCTCGGCGCCGCGCATCCGCCGAGCGGGCTACCGACCCGTGCTCAGGTCCGGCGCTGCGTCGGCACCGTCGCCAGGGTCGCCCAGATCACCTTGCCCGCCACGGTCCGCGTCGCCCCCCAGGCGCGCGCCGACCGCGCGACGATCCCGAGCCCGATGCCCCGGACGTCCAGTGGCACGTCCTCGCGCTGCACCGGCCTGATCATGCGGGGCAGCGCCGGATCGCCGTCCTCGACCGCGAGATGCAGCAGGTCCCAGCGGCGGGAGGCGGTCACGGTGAACGGCGTCCGCGCGTGCTGCACGGCGTTGGTCACGAGCTCCGAGATGATCGCCCGGGCCGGGTGCAGCAGCGCGCGCAGGTCCCAGGCCAGGACCGTGTCACCGATGAACGACCGCGCCGTCGAGGGCGCCATGGCCTCCGGCTGCAGGTCGAGCCTGACCCGGCCGAACGGTGGCGTCCTGTGGCTGAGCGCGTCCTGCGCCGCGGCCATGGTGGTGTAGATCGGGATCCGGGTCATGAGCCCGGCGCCGACCAGCTTGCGCCAGGTGGCGTCCGACGCCACGAGCACCAGCGGGACCGGCGGCTGGATGGAGCCGCTGTGCCGCTCGGCGAGGAGGACCGCGCCGACGAGCGCGGGGTTGGGCTGCTCGACCGCCGTCAGGTTCAGCAGCAGCGCCCTCGGATGCTCCGCCAGACCCTTGCGCACCGCGGTGGCGAGGTCGGTCTTGACCCGCCCGTCGCACGGCCCCTCGACGATGACCTCGACTGTGCCCTGCTCGATGTCGCTGCGCAGACCCACCCTTGACCCGATCACCGCCGCTCCACTTCTCTATCCATCCCGCTGGATCGGAATCCGCGCCCTCGGGCCCGGAGTGTGGCCATCATCCAATAAGAATCGCGCTGCGGCAGCGAAACGGCCAATCCCGTTGGATTTGACCGGTACCGCGGCCTCATCGGATCACTGCAAATCCGTTGTTTTCCGATAATATGCCTCCGGTCACTTTCGGTCACCGCGCGGGGAACGGGACCCACAGCTCGACCTCCGTGCCGATGCCCGGGCGGCTCTTGACGGTCGCGGTGCCGCCGAGGTCGTGGATCCGGCCGCGGATCGACTGCTCCACCCCCAGGCGGCCCGCCAGGGCCGCGTCCCGCAGCCGGTGCGGCTCGAAGCCGGCACCGTCGTCGCGGACCGTCACACGTACCCCGTCGTCCTCGTCCTCCAGGAGGATCCAGGCCCGCGCGCCCGGCCCGGCGTGCTGCCGGACGTTGTCCAGCGCCGCCTGGACCGCCGCGAACAGCTCGGCCGCCGGGGCGGCCGGCAGCATGACCGGGTCGACCGGGGCGGCGACGTCGACGGTGGCCGAGGACAGCCCGGTGAGCCTGGCCCGCAGGTCGGCCTCGGTGCCCGCGCCGGGTGGCGCCGGGTTGCCGCTGAGCAGGTTGCGCAGGGCCACCTCCTGTTCGCCGGCCAGCGCCGCCAGTTGGGCGCCGGCGCCGCCGAGCTCCGAGCCCTCGCGCTGGACCATGGCGAGGACCTGCAGCACGCCGTCGTGGATCGGCCGGGCCAGCCGGTCCCGCTCCGCGGCGGCCGCCTCCTGCCGGATCAGCTCGGCCTGCTTGCGCTCCGCCCAGCGCTCGGAGAGATGGTGCGCGATGCCCAGTCCGCCGATCGCCGCGGCCGACACCAGCAGCAGGACGCCGGCCGTGTCGAGGCGGAGCGTCGTGCCGATCGACCGCGGCGCCGCGCCACCCAGGTCGATCACCGGGGCGGTCTTGACGCCGGCGACGACGAGCACGCCGGCGATCGGGCCGAGGACCGCGGGGAGCGAGCCGCGCGGGGCGAGCACCGGTGCCGTTGCGCCGGCGACCGCGGTCGCGGCCCCGGTGACCAGCACGATCATCAGCAGCGCCGGCGTCGCACCGTACTGCCCGGCGAGCTTCTGCGGGTCGCCGCTCGTGCCCGAGAACGCGATGAACAGGCACGTCGCCGCGCCCACCGTGAGCGCGACCGTGGCCGCGACCCGCCACCTGGTCGCCGCGGCGGCCACGCCGATCGCCACCCCCAGCAGCGCGGCGGACCAGCGGGCGGGGCCCGCGTCCCTGGTCGCGAGCAGCGCGATCGCCAGCGGCGCGGAGACCGCGATCTGCGCCGTCGCCGCGGTCAGCGCCCCGGCCAGCGACCACACCCCGGCCAGCGTGGCCAGGACCACCGCCGCCGCGAGGGTCATCCCGCCGAGAATGGCGGTCCTGGCGTTCGGGGAGTTGGCGAGCGTCCGCCAGCTGACGCCCAGCAGGTCCGCGAGCCGCTCGGTGGAGAGCATGGCGAACGGCAGCGCCACGATCGCCACCAGCCCGCCGGTGACGATCGGCCGCAGCCGCTTCCAGCTCCAGGCCTTCTCGTCCGGCGGCCCGACCGCGGCGGGATCGCCGCGCCGCCACCACCAGGTCGCCGGGGCGACGGCGGCGAGGCCGGCCACGACCAGCAACCCGCGCCAGATGGGCAGCGCCGGGTCCATGAACTGGTAGATGGTGCCCGGCAGGGCCTGGCCGAAGAGGCCGAACCCGATGACGAGGCCGGCCACGGCGGCGCCCAGACCCGGCGCGCCGGTGCACAGCAGCCGCTGCGCGGCGCCCAGCGCCCCGATGGCGAGGACCGGGAACGCCGCGCTGGACAGGTGGTAGAAGATCATCGTGTCCGGATACGGGACCAGGTCCGGCCACGCGATCGGCACGCACAGCAGCCCGCCGGCCGTCAGCAGGCAGGGCCACCACCGCAGCAGGCACAGCGCCAGCACGGTCGCCGCGGTGGGGATCAGCGGCGTGTACGGGTCGGGCCCGTAGTACGCGTCGGGCCCCTGCACGCCGAGCCGCGGCGAGAATCCTCCCCCGTGCGAGGACTGCACCACCGCGACCAGCAGACCGCCGCCCAGACCCGCCAGCGCGATCCACCACCGCAACGTCCGTTCATGCATGTCGATGATCATGACCGATGGGCCGCGTGCGCGACGGCCGGGTGTGCCAGGCGGGCCGGGCGGCCTTCCGGGTGGTACTCGAAATGCCACCATTCGTTGTCGTACATCCGGTACAGGCCGTACCGCGCGCCGTACACCTCGAGCCAGCGCGCACCCTCCGACGGCCGCACGTCGAGGGCCAGACCCGCGACGTGCCGCGACTCGTCCGGCGGCAGCGTCCACCGCCGGGCCAGCTCCTCCGAACCGCAGCGCTCGACCTGCGCGGCGTACAGCGCGGCCTGGACATCCGCGTCCCGGTGGCCGGAGGTCAGCCCGAGCAGCTCGCCGTGCCGCCACAACGCCCGCGTGCGGGCCGCCTCGAACGCCGCCCGCGTCGCAGGGGTGAGCCCGGCCAGGTCCTCGGCCGGGAAGCGCAGGGTCAGCGCCCACTGGCAGGCGGTGTGCCGCGCCCGCCCCGGCGCGACCAGCGCGGCGACCGGCGTCAGCGAGACGGCCAGCAGGCGGGTGACGGCGCGGTACAGCGGGTCACGGCGCCGGACGACGCCGTGCCGTTGGGCGACCACCATCGATTGGTTCAGGGCCATGCACAGAACATTCCGCACCGGCGGCGGCCGGGCATGAGTAGAAGTACTCAGTCGAGCCCGTGCTCGAGTGCGTAGCGCACCAGCGCGCTGCGGTTGTGCAGCTGCAGCTTCCCCAGCGTGTTCTGCACGTGGTTCTGCACCGTGCGGACCGAGAGCCCCAGGTCCTCCGCCACCAGCTTGTACGGCAGGCCCTTGGCGACCAGCCGCAGGACCTCGGTCTCCCGCGCGGTCAGCTCGGGCCCGCCGCTCGTGGACCGGGCCAGCTTCCGGTACTCCCCGAGCACCAGACCGGCCAGCCCGGCGGTGAACACGGCCTCGCCCTCCACGGTGCGGCGCACCGCCTCCAGGAACTCCTGCCGTCCCGCCGACTTCACCAGGTAGCCGGTGGCGCCAGCCTTCAGCGCGTCGAGCACGTCGCGCTGCTCCCCGCTGGCGGACAGCATGAGGACGCGCACCTCGGGCAGCGCCTCGAGCAGCCCGCCGATCACCTCGACGCCGGACAGGTCGGTCAGCTGCAGGTCGAGCACGACCACGTCGGGGCGGGCCGCCCGCGCGACCCGCAGCGCCTGGGCTCCCTCGCCGATCACGGCGGTGACCAGGTAACCGGCGTCGGTCAGATCCCGTGCCACCCCGTCCCGCCACATCGGGTGGTCGTCCACCACCATCACCCGCACAGGCACACCGATCACACCGGCCACCCTAGACGGCGGGGCCTTCCGGTGGTTGCTGCGGCGTCGCGAAGCACCGCCGAGGCCCTCACGACCCTGCTGCCGCCTCCCACAGCAACAGCTGCCGGTGGTGGCTGAACCCGTTGCGCGCGTAGAAGTCGACCGCCCGCCGTCCTGAGTGGACGGTCACGTGCAGCAGCCCCCGCGCCTCGGCCTCGGCCAGGATCGCCGCTATCAGCGCACCGCCGATGCCCCGGTTCCGGCGCTCCTCGCGGACCATCACCGACTGCACGTCCCCGAACCGCCGCTGCGGCGCCCCGCTGCCGGGGACGCGCTCCGCGACGCACAGAAAGGCGCACCCGACCACGGCTCCGTCGATCTCGGCGACGAACGGCAGGTGCGTCTCCGCGTGCGCCGCCACCCAGCCGGCGAACTCGTCGAACTGGTCCGGCCCGATCTCCCGCAGCTCCGCGAGCGCCGCCACGTCCGCCGGTCCCGCCATCCGCACGATCACCCGGCGGAGTCTATGCGGGCGCCGGCGGCACCGGCGGCAGGGCCGGCGCCGCCGTCGCGACCGTGTTGTCAGCAGGGGGTGAAGAACACCTGCCTGATGCCCGAGGTGACGCCCCAGCTGCCCGGGGGCTGGCCGCAGCCGGTCCACGACTGCCCGATGACCTGGGTCTTCGCGGCGTCGGCGTAGTAGGCGAAGACGATGAGAAGGTCACCGCCGGGCGGGGGCGGCGGGATCGCCCCGGCGGGGGTGGCGGCGCCGGCGATCACGGCACCGGTGACCAGCAGCGCGAGCATCGTACGACGGATCATGTCCATCCCTTCGACAATGGTCTATGTCGTGACCATCATCGGCGCTCGCGGCCGGCACCACAATGCGTCAGCGCGGGGTGGCGCCGGCGGCGCCGGTCAGCCACAGGTCGGAGTTGCCGACGTCGTAGCCGCACCAGTCCTTCAGCACGACCCGCATGGTGTTGAGGCCCGGCTCGAACAGCGTGCGGATGTTCTCGGCCGCGCGGGAGTCGACGGTGGTGTTGCAGTTCAGGCTGAAGTCGCGCTGCCAGCGCCGGGTCGAGCCGGTCGGGGTGACGACCGTGATGTCGACGATGTCGTCGACCGAGAACGGGGCGGTGCCGTCCGCGCTCGCCGAGAGGTACACGGCGGCGGTGCCGGCGACGCGGACGTCCCAGGTGCGGTCGTTCGGGCCCGCGGGACGGACCGGTCGCGGCCGACGTCGCACCGACCGGGGGACAGCGCGGCCTGCGCGGCGCCTACCGTTCGGCGGTCAGCCGGGTCTCGAAGCCGATCCGGTCGCCGCGGTACAGCGAACGGACCCGCTCGATGGGCGTGCCGGTCGGGTCGCGGCTGACCCGCTGCATGAGCAGCATCGGCAGCGCCGGGTTGGTCTGCAGCAGCAGCGCCTCGCGTGGGCTGGCCAGGGCGGTCTCGATCCGCTCGGTCGCCTCGGCCCAGACGACGCCGAGCTCGTCCTGCATGCAGCGGTACAGCGAGCCGCTGGGGTCGAGCACGTCGAGCAGCGTCGGGTAGCGCTCGGCCGGCAGGCAGGTGCTCTCCAGGCCGAGCGGTTCGCCGTCGGCGAGCAGCACCCGCTCCAGATGGATGACCGGTGCGGCCGACGCGATCTCCAGGGTGGCGGCCAGCTCGTCGTCGGCCGGGATCTCGCCGATCGTGACGACGATGCGGGACGGTGTGCGGCCCATGGCCCGCAGCGCCTCGGTGTAGCTGGCCAGCGACAGCGGATGGATGAGCTTGGGCCCGGCGACGAACGTCCCGCGCCCCTGCCGCGCGCTGAGCCGGCCCTCGATGACCAGCTCCGAGATCGCCTGGCGGACCGTGGAACGGGCGACGCCGAACCGGGCGGCGAGGTCACGCTCCGGCGGGAGCAGCGCCCCGACGCCGAGCTCGGCGATCTCGTCGAGGATCCGCGCCTTGACGGCGTAGTACTTCGGGACCCGGCCGTGCGCGGGGATGCCTGAGTGGTGCAGGGAGACCGACACGGGGCAACCTTACGGCGCGCCCGCTTCATAACGGAACCATAACAGGTGCGAACCTTTGTGGCTCGTTCGCTGCGAACTACGGCTCGTTGGCGGCCCGTTCACCTGTGCTCCCTACGTTGACGCCGCTGATGAGGAATCCGAACGAACGACTGAACCCGCAGGTCAAGAAGGGTTGAACATGAAGGTCTCCACCCGGGTCGCCCTCGGCGTCGCCGCCGTGGCCGTGCTGCTGGCCGGCACCACCGCGTGCTCCTCCGACGACGACACCACCTCCACCGCCGCCGGCGCGTCGGCCGCGGCCGGCAAGTTCGCCAAGGACTCCGGCACGCTCGTGTTCGGCGTCGTGCCGGACACCGCCTCCACGCAGCAGAACTACAAGCCGCTCGAGGACTACATCGCCAAGATCTCCGGGCTCAAGGTCGAGTACCGGGAGTCGTCGGACTACGCAGCCCTCATCGAGGCCGCGGTCTCCGGCAAGGTCGACATCGCGAGCTTCTCCGGCTTCACGTACGTGACGGCGAAGAACAACGGCGCCAAGATCACGCCGTTCGCCTCCATCATCACCAAGAAGGGCCAGGAGCCCGGCTACTACTCCGAGGCGATCGCCCCCGAGAGCTCCTCCATCAGCAAGATCGAGGACTTCAAGGGCAAGAAGGTCTGCTTCGTCAGCCAGACCTCGACCTCCGGCTACCTGTACCCCAGCTACAACCTGCTCAAGGCCGGCATCGACCCGACCAAGGACGTGACGCCGGTCTTCGCCGGCAAGCACGACGCGTCGGCGCTCAAGGTCTCCCAGGGCTCCGAGTGCGAGGCCGGCTTCGCCGAGGACGTCGCCGTCGAGGCCCAGAAGGGCCTGAAGGTCATCAACAAGACCTTCGTCATCGGCGCGCCGATGACCCTCGCCGACGGGCTGCCGGCCGACCTCAAGACCAAGCTGGTCTCGGGCCTGCAGAACGTCACGATCGACCAGATCCAGGCCGCCGGTGTCGCCGGCGCGGACAGCGACGCCTTCAAGAAGACCTTCTACGCCCTCGCGCCGGTCGACGACGCGAAGTACGACATCATCCGCGATCTGTGCAAGCAGACCAAGGCCGCGGCCTGCGGCAACTGAGGTAGGGACGATGACTGTCAGCGACGCGCCCGCTGTCGAGGTGCACGGGCTCAGCAAGACCTACGGGCAGGTCACCGCGCTGCGGGACGTGTCGCTGACGGTCACCCGCGGGGAGATCGTCGTCCTGCTCGGGCTCTCGGGCTCGGGCAAGACGACCCTCCTGCGCCACATGAACGGCCTCGAGACGCCGAGCGCGGGCGACCTGCGCGTCCTCGGCGAGGACCTCACCCGCCTGCGCGGCCGCGACCTGCGCCGGCTGCGCGGCCGCATCGGCATGGTCTTCCAGCAGTTCCACCTGGTCGGCCGGCTCACGGTGCTGGAGAACATCCTCACCGGCGCCCTCGCCGGGCTGCGCGGCCCGCGGATCGGCGTCGCGTCCTACCCACGGGAGCAGCGCCGGCGGGCACTGACCCAGCTCGACCGGGTCGGCCTGCTCGACAAGGCCTACCAGCGGGCCGACACGCTCTCCGGCGGCCAGCAGCAGCGCGTCGCCATCGCCCGGGCGCTGATGCAGCGGCCTGAGATCCTGCTCGCCGACGAACCGGTCGCGTCGCTGGACCCCGAGTCCAGCGACCAGGTGATGGCCCTGCTGCGCGACATCGCCGCCGAGGACAAGCTGACCGTGATCTGCAGCCTGCACCAGGTGGAGCTCGCGCTCGCCTGGGGGCAGCGCATCGTCGGCATGCGCAGCGGCAGCGTCGTGCTCGACACGCCCGCCGCCGGTCTCACCCGCGAGACGGCGATGCGCATCTACGGCCGGATGACGGCGTCGCTGGCGGAGGTGCAGTGAGCGCCACCGACCTGCCCGAGATGCCGGTGCTGGACCTGGACCGGGCTGTGAAGCGCCCCGCACCGGCCCCGTCCACGATCGTCGCGGCCGGCCTGCTCGTCGCGCTGCTGGGGTTCGCGGTCTGGTCGTTGAACGAGATCGGCTTCACGGCCGAGACGTTCACCGAGAGCGCCGACAAGGTCGGGCCGTTCCTCGACCGGATGCTGCCGCTGCGCTTCCCGCCGGTCCAGGAGCTGCTGCGCTCGATCGGCGTCACCCTCGGCGTCGTGCTGTGCGGGACCGCGATCTCCGCGCTGCTGTCGGTGCCGGTCGCGTACATCTCGGCCCGCAACACCAGCCCGCTGCCGTGGCTGGTCCCGATCGGCCGGGCGATCGGCGTCGTGGCCCGCGCCGTGCCGGACGTCGTGCTGGCCATGCTGTTCGTGCTGCTCTTCACGCTGGGCTCGCTGCCCGGCATCCTCGCGATCGCGCTGCACTCGATCGGCATGATCTCGAAGCTCTTCGCCGACGCCATCGAGCAGATCGACGAGGGCCCGCGCCAGGCGATCCGGGCGACCGGCGCCTCCCGGGCCCAGGAGTTCTGGTCCGGCATCTTCCCGCAGGTGCTGCCCTCCTGGATCGCCACGACGCTGCACCGCAGCGACATCAACCTGCGAGGGTCGGTCCTGCTCGGCTACGCCGGCATCATCGGCCTCGGCTACGACCTGCGCCTGTCCCTGGAGTCGCTGAACTACCACAAGGCGATGGCGTTCGCCCTCGTCATCTTCGGCCTGTGCGTGCTGTTCGAGATCGTCTCGACCGTGATCCGGGCCCAGCTGCTCGGCGCGGCGCCGACCGGCCGCAGCCTCGGCTCCCGGCTGGCCCGCCGGCTGCCGGCGCCGGACCTCCCCGTCACCGCCGCCATCCCCGCGACCCATGACCGGGACGCGGCGGTGGCAGCCGCGATGCGCCGCCCGTGGAACGCGGACCGCGTCAGGTCCACGGCGGCCGTCGGCGCCGCGGTGGCCGTCATCGTGGCGGCCGTCATCGGGTCCGAGGCGAAGTGGCTGGACCTGTTCCGCTTCTGGGGGCAGATCCCGTTCCTCCTCGACCGGACCTGGCCACCCTCGATCGAGCCGCGCACCTGGGCGGACGTCTTCGACGCGCTGCTGGTGACGCTGGAGATCGCGGCGGCGGCCACGCTGCTGAGCGTCGTGCTGTCGCTGCTCGTCGGCCCCCTCGCGGCCCGCAACGCCGCCCCGAACGGCCCGACGCGGGCGGCCGCCCGGCTGCTGCTGCTGGTGGTCCGCTCGGTCCCGGAGCTCATCCTGGCCATCGTGCTGATCATCGTCACCGGGCTCGGCCCGCAGGCCGGCACCCTCGCCCTCGGCTTCGTCGGCGTCGGCCTGCTCGGCAAGCTCATCGCGGACTCCCTCGAAGAGGCGGCGCCGGGCCCGCAGGTCGCCGTCCGCTCCGTCGGCGCGACCCGCACCCAGGTGTTCTTCTCCTCCACCGCGCGGCTGAGCGTGCCCGCGTTCGTCGGCCACACGCTCTACCTGCTCGACTCCAACATCCGCTCGGCGACCGTGCTCGGCATCGTCGCGGCCGGCGGCATCGGCTACTACCTCGTCGACGCCACCCGGGTGTCCCGCTACGACCAGGTCACCGCGTTCGTCATCGTCCTCGTGGTCGTCGTGCTGGTGGTCGAGGCCGTCTCCGCCGTCATCCGCCGGGCGCTGCGGTGAGCGCCGCCCCCGCCTTCGACCTCGCCGTCGTCGGCGCCGGGATCGTCGGGCTCGGCCACGCCGCCGCGGCGCACGCGCGCGGGCTGCGGGTCGTCGTCGTCGAACGGTCCACCGCGATCCACGGCGCCAGCGTGCGCAACTTCGGGCACGTCTGCATCACCGCGCAGAGCGGGCAGGCGCGCGAATACGCCGAGCGGGCCCGCGAGCTCTGGCTGCGCTACGCGCAACGGGCCGGCTTCTGGGCCCGCGAGTCCGGCACCGTGATCGTCGCCCGGGCCGCCGACGAGCTGGCCGTCCTCGAGCAGTGGCGCGAGGACGAACCGGCCATGACCCTGCTGCGCCCGGACGAGGTCACCGACTGGGTGCCGGTGACGGGCGCGGTCGGCGGGGCCTGGCTGCCCCGGGACCTGCAGGTCGACCCGCGGCAGGCCGCCCCGGCGCTGGCCCGGCACCTGGCCGGGGCCGGCGTCGAGTTCCGCTGGCGCACCTCGGCCCTCGGCGTCGACGGCGGCGTGCTGCACACGTCCCGCGGCCCGATCCGCGCCGGCGCGGTCGTCGTCGCCGTCGGGCACGACGTCGACCAGCTGTTCCCGCACGTCGCGGAGGCCGCCGGCGTCGTACGCTGCGGCCTGGACATGCTCCTGGTCGACGCCGGGGCCCTGCCGTCGCCGCTGAGCGCCCCGGTCCTCACAGGATGGTCGCTGCTGCGGTACTCGGCCACCAACGCGACCCCGGCCGCCGCGGCCCTGCGCGAGCGGCTCTCGGCCGAGCACCCCGACCTGTACGCGCTGGACCTCAACCAGATGTACACGCAGCGCCCCGACGGCACCCTCATCGTCGGCGATACCCACTACCGGGACGCCGCGGTCGCGCCGTTCCAGGCCGAGTCGTCCTTCGCCGCGCTCGCCGGCGTCACCCGCGACCTGTTCGGCCTGCCCGGCCTGCCGGTCCGCGAACGGTGGCAGGGCGTCTACGCGTCGGCGCCGGAAGAGTTCCTCGTCGCCGCGCCCGCGGACGGGCTGCGGGTCGTGTCGGTCACCACCGGCATCGGCATGACCACCGGCCTCGGCCTGGGCGACGCGACCGTCGCCGACCTGTTCGGAACCACCTCATAGATGGGAAACGAGAACATGCGATTCGAGACCGTGGTGCTGGACCTCGCCGGGACGACCGTCGTGGACGACGGCCTGGTCGAGCTGGGCTTCGAGCGGGCCTTCGACCGGGTGCTGCCCGGCGACCCGGGCCGCGCGGCCGCCGTCGAGCACGTGCGGGCGACGATGGGGCAGTCCAAGATCGAGGTCTTCCGCGCCCTCGCCGACGAGGCCACGGCGCAGCGCCTCAACCAGGCCTTCGAGCAGGCCTACGGCGAGCTGGTCGAAGAGGGCCGGTGCACGCCCATCCCCGGCGCCGAGAAGGCCGTCCGCGAGCTGCGCGAGCGCGGCCTGGCCGTGGTCTTCACCACCGGCTTCGGCCGCGCCACGGCGGACGCCGTCGTCGGCACCCTCGGCTGGCGGGACCTGGCCGACGCCGTGCTCACCCCCGCCGACGCGGGCCGCGGCCGCCCGGCCCCGGACCTCAACCTGACCGCGCTGCTGCGGACCGGCGCCGGGTCCGTCGACGCCCTCGTCGTGGTCGGCGACACCGAGTCGGACGCCGCCTCCGGCGTCGCCGCCGGGGCCGGCCTGGTCGTCGGCGTCCTCACCGGCGGCCGCGCCGAGCCGGCGCTGCGGGCCGCGGGCGCGCAGCACGTGCTCGGCAGCGTCGTCGAGCTCCCCGCACTCATCGACGCCGTCACCGACGGCCGGCGCTGACGTGGGCGGCGACGTGGGCGGCGGCACGGTGCGGTTCGCCCGCTGGGACGGCGCCGGATCGCCCTTCCGCGTCGTCAGCACCGCGCTGCCGGCGCGGCTGGACGCCGGCGAGGTGCTGGTCGAGGTCGAGCTGGCGACGATCTGCGGCAGCGACCTGCACACCGTCGCCGGCCACCGCCCCGCCCCGACGCCGACCGTCCTCGGTCACGAGCAGGTCGGCCGGGTCGTCGCCGCGGCCCCCGGCGCCCCGGTCCGCCCGGGCGACCGGGTGGTCTGGTCGGTGACCGTCTCCTGCGGCGCGTGCCCCCGCTGTACGCGCGGCCTGGAGCACAAGTGCGTGCGGCTGCGCAAGTTCGGCCACGAGCCCGTCGACGGCGGCTGGACCCTCAGCGGCGGCTTCGCCACCCACGCGGTCCTGCCGGCCGGGACCACGATCGTGCCGGTCCCCGAGGACCTGCCCGACGTCGTGGCCGCACCGGCGTCCTGCGCGACCGCGACGGTCGCCGCGATGCTGGACGCCGCGCCGCCGCTGCCGGGCCGCCGCGTGCTCGTCACCGGCGCCGGCCTGCTGGGCGTCACGGCCGCCGCGATGTGCGCCACGGCGGGCGCCGAGGTCACGGTCAGCGACCCGGATCCGGCCCGGCGCCGGCTCGCCACCCGCTTCGGGGCCGACCGCGTGGCCGCCCCCGGCGAGCCGCTGACCGGCTTCGATGTCGCCCTGGAGCTGTCCGGCTCGGCCACCGCGGTCGAGGGCTGCCTGGCCGCCCTGGACGTCGGCGGCCACGCGGTCCTCGCCGGCTCGGTCTCCCCCGGCCCGCCGGTCACGATCGCGCCGGAGCGCTTCGTGCGCAACCTGCTGACCGTGACCGGCGTGCACAACTACCGCCCCGGCCACCTGCGCCGGGCCGTCGCGTTCCTCACCGGGCACGCCGGCCGCTTCCCGTTCGCCGAGCTGGTCGGCGAACGCTTCGGCCTGGCCGACCTCGACCGCGCCTTCGCGGCGGCCGGCCACTCACCCGCGCTGCGCCAGGCCGTCGACCCGCGTCGCTGACCACGCCGCCACCGGACCGGACCGGCCCTCGCCGGACGCCCGCCAGACCCGCCACCGGACCGGCCTGGCCCTTGCAAGGAGGCCGCCGGACCCGCCACCGGACCGGCCTGGCCCTTGCAAGGAGGCCGCCGGGCCCGCCGCCGGACCGGTCGCAGCGCGATCGCGCCGCGACGCGGCCGGTCCGATGGGTGCCGCGTCAGGCGGCGCGGTCGACCGGGAACACCAGGTGGGTGACCCGGTCGCCCTGGATGCAGACGGTCGGGTCGCCGAGCAGGGCGTCCCCGGCGGCGAGGTCGCCGAAGAACGGCCGGCCCTTGCCCATCACCACGGGCACCAGGTCGACCGCGACCTCGTCGAGCAGGCCGAGCTCCAGGCACTGCCCGGCGATCGTGCCGGCGGTGACCGACACGATCCGGTCGCCGGCGATCTCCTGGGCCTTCGCGACCGCCGCCGCGACGCCGTCGGTGACGAAGTGGAACGGGGCACCCGGATGCGCCGCCACCCATTCGGCGGGCACCTGATGGGTGACCACCACGACCGGCATGCCCATCGTGTGCTGCCCGCCCCACCCGTCGGTGAAGTCGAAGAGCGTCCGCCCGCAGACCAGCGCACCGATCTGCGAGACCCACCGCGTCCAGTAGTCGGCGCTCGGCCGGCTCACGTGGAACGTGAAGTGCCCGGCCACGGTGGGCAGCTCCACGTCCCCGTTCTGGAACCAGTCGAAGAGACGCCCGATCGTGTTGTCGTCCTTCGCGATGTACCCGTCCAGCGACATCGACGCCGATGCCACGACCTTGCCCATGCATCCTCCTTCGTCCCGGACGCCACCCGAGGGGCCAGCATGCACCATGGCCGGCCCGCACCGGCGGCGATCAGCAGGACGATCAGCAGGACAGGGTGCCGCTGCGCAGGGCGTGGCCGCCGTCGTTGCTGTCGTCGGCCCACAGGACCTGCTTCGTGCCGCCCGAGCACGCGGGGCTGAAGGCGAGGCCCTCGTTGTTGTAGTTCGACATGCCCGAGGGGCGGTTGTAGGTGGCGGTCGGGGTGAAGGTGCCCTGCGCGTTGATGGTCAGGGTGGTGGAGCGGCCGGAGCAGGTGTCGTCGCAGGCTGCCCACAGGCGGCCGGTCGACGGCTCGTACTCGAGGTCCATGACGGCGGCGAGGCCGGTCGGGAACGCGGCGACCCGGGTGTAGCCGGTGCCCGCGAGGTTCAGCGCATACGCGTAGACGGTGCCGGTGGCCTCGGCGCCGACGAGGTACAGGCCGGTGCCGTGGCCGGCGTACGACGACGGCGTGTAGGCGCCACCGGTGCGCTCGTCGCGGAAGCCCGCCGCCACGAGGGCGGTGTCCGGCACCCACGCGATGGCCTCCAGGCCGCTGTTCGCGGCGGTGCCCGGCAGGTCGGCGGTGAGGTTCCATTCGGCGGACGCGTTCACCGTGCTGCCGGACGGGTTGTACCGCAGGATCTTCTGCAGGCTGGTGCCGCTCTTGGCGTTGTCCCGCTCGGTCACCACCATGATCCCGTCGGGGGTGACGACGACACCCTCGGCGTCCGGGTCGCCGCTGCCGTTGGCGTAGCGCAGCGTGTACGTGGCGGCCTTCTGCCACGTCGTGCCGTTCGGCGTCAGCCGGTAGAGCGTGCCGGCGCCGTTGCGGACCGCCCAGACGACGGATGCGGACTCGTACGACAGGCCGCTGAGGTTCTCCCCGAAGGCGTTGCTCGCGTCGGCGTCGGCGACCGCCGACCCGCCGGGCCAGGCGGCCGGGGGCGGCGGCGGGCACGCGTTCGCGGTGCCCTTCGTGGCGGCGCTCGTGGTGACGAAGCTGCCCGTGCCGTTCGGGCAGCGGCCGTACGTGCTGCTCGCGTGGCTCGACCAGGTGTAGGAGTCGGCGAGGGTGCCGCCGGGCTCGTACAGGCGGACGCTGTCGGCGCTGCCGAGGCCGAACGCGCTCTCGACGTCGACGGCGAGGTACGCGCCGGGCGCCAGGCTCACGCCGCCGCCGATGACGTACTGGTGGGCGTCGTCGTTGTCCTTGACGACCCATCCGGCGAGGCTGACCGCGGTGGTGCCGGTGTTGGTCAGCTCGACCCAGTCGCCCGGGCTGCCGCCGCTGGACTCGACCTCGTTGATCCGCACGCCGGTCGCCGCCGCGTGCGCCGCGGGGGCGGGCAGCAGCGGGACGGTCAGCGCGGCGACGATGACAGCTGTGAGGGACTGGCGAACACGCACGAAGGACGCTCCAGACATGGACGGATGTCGAAGTTCGCAGCCTTCCCGACGGCGACGTCGGCCCGTTGAACGCGCCGCGAACAGCGCCCGTCGCGCCGGCAGCTTCTCCCGCCCTCGGCTCCGGTCAGCGGGAGCGGATCAGCCGGCCGGGAGCTCCACCGTCAGGTGCGTGCCGCTGCCGGCGGGGCTGTCGAGGTGCAGCAGGCCGCCGAGCGCCGCGACCCGGGCGGCGACCATGACGATCCCGCCGCCGATGACCGGTTGCGCGCCGCCGACGCCGTCGTCCGCCACCGCCACCTGCACCGTCCGGACGTGCCGCTGGACCGTGACGACCGCCCGCCGGGCGTGCGCATGCCCGGCGACGTTGGCGAGGGCCTCGCAGATCACCGCGTACGCCGTCGAGGCCACCGCGTTCGCCGCCGGCCCGACGTCCACGGTCACGACGACGGGGAACGGCATGGCCGCGGCGAGCCCGCGCACCGACGCCCCGAGGTCGGGTCCGGCCATGCCGTCGGCGAGCACCAGGTCGCACAGGCCCCGCAGCGCGTGCCGCAGCTCGGTCCCGGCCCGCGCCCGCGCCTCTGGGCCGGTCGCCACGCGGGCGGCCGCGGCCAGGTTCCGCACCCGCTGGTGAGCCGCGTCGTCCCGCCCGCCGCTGGCGCCGTCCAGAGGGCGGCCGGCACCGTCCGTGGCGCGGCCGGGGCCGTCGGGGTCGGCGCCTCCGCAGGAGCCGGCGCCGGAGGTCTCGTTACGTCCGGCGGGCGCGGACCGCTCGCGCCGCCGGCGCGGACCGGCCGTGCTGAGCCACGGGCCGAACATTCCCTCGCCACCTCACCCTTCCCGCGGGCGGAAGCACCCGTACAGACAAGGGGCGTATCGCCGGCCTGCCGCGTTACCGGCGCGGGCGGCCCGGGAACCCGGGCCGCCCGCGGTGCCGCTCAGCTCAGGCGGCGGGCAGCGTCGTCGTCCACAGCACCGCGCCGTCGAGGTCGCGGAGGCGGACGGTCAGCGCCCTGGTGTGCGGGTCGATGTCGACCTGCCCGAAGTGCTGGAATCCCTCCATCGGCGAGGCGTTCGCGCGCGGTGGGGCGTGCACGAACGCGGCCTGCGGCCCGAACGTCGCGTCGAGGGCGTTCGGCCCGAACGCACCCGCGTTCGCCGGCCCGGACACGAACTCCCAGAACGGCGTGAAGTCCTGGATCGCGGCCCGCGCGGGGTCGTAGTGGTGGGCGGCGGTGTAGTGCACGTCCGCGGTGAGGAAGACGATGCCCCGTACACCGTGACGGTGCGCGGCCTGCAGCACCGACGCGAACTCGAGCTCCCGCCCCAGCGGCGCGCCCGGGTCGCCCTGCGCGACGCCCTCCTGCGCCGCGGCGCCGTCGGGGACGACCAGGCCCAGCGGCAGGTCGATCGCGATGACCTTCCACGTCGCGCGCGAGCTGAGCAGCTCCCGGGTCAGCCAGGCCCGCTGCTGCGCGCCGAGCAGGCCCCGGGACCGGTCGGCGTAGGTGTTGCCGTCGTTGGCGTCCTTGAAGGTGCGCATGTCGAGCTTGAACAGGTCCAGCAGCGGGCCGTAGGACACCTTGCGGTACACCGGGCCGGGGCTGATCGGCTGCCACTCGTAGAACGCCTGCCTGGCGCGGGCGGCGAGCACGTCGACGCGCTTCTCCGTGTACCGCGCGTCGTCGAGGATCTGGCCGGGGAACCAGTTGTTGCGGACCTCGTGGTCGTCCCACTGGTTGAGCTGCGGCACCTCCGCGGTGAAGGCACGCAGGTTGGCGTCGAGCAGGTTGTACGCGTACTGGCCGCGGTACTCCTGCAGCGTCTCGGCGACCTTGCTCTTCGCCTCGGTCGTCACGTTGCGCCACACCCGCCCGTCCGGCAACGCGACGGTCTCCGGCACCGGCCCGTCGGCGTAGACGGTGTCGCCGCTGCACAGGAAGAAGTCGGGGCGCACGTCGCGCATCGCGCGGAAGATGCGCATGCCGCCGACGTCGGGGTTGATGCCGTAGCCCTGGCCGGCGATGTCACCGGTCCACACGAACCGCACGCCCTCGTGCCGGGCCGGGATCCGCAGCGAGCCGCTGACCGGCTCGCTCACCCGGCCGTGCCCGGCGTCGGCGCGGACCCGGTAGTAGGTGCGGCGCCCCGGCACCAGGCCGTGGACCCGCAGGCTGCCGGTGAAGTCGCTGCCGGCGGCGAGCACGGGGCCGCGCAGGGTCCGCGCGTGCCGGAAGTCGGGGCGGTCGCTGAGCTCCACGAGCATCCGCCCGGCCCGGTCGGCCCGGGTCCAGATGTTCGCCGCCGCGCCGAACGCGTCGCCGCTCTGCACACCGTGGGTCAGCACCGGCCGGCCGTCGGGCACGAACGCGACGGACGGCGTGGCCGGCAGCGCGGACGCCGTAACGGCACCGGCCGCGACGGCCGCCGAGGTGCCCAGCACCCGCCGGCGGTTCCAGGTTCCAGAAGTCATGCCCTTGGTCTACGCGAGCGGGCCGATCGACCGATGCCATCGACGTGAACGGCTCCGGACCACTTCCCGGCCGCAGCGTTACCGGCGCCGCGGGGCGGCCCGCCGTCGGACGGCACTCGTCAGCGACCCGTGAGGAGCGCCGCGAGGTCGGCGGGGTGGGACATCGGGGCGTCGTGGTCGCTGTCGATGAGGTGGTACGGGGTGCCGGCCGCTTCGAGGCGGGCGCGGGTGACGGCGGCCGGGTAGCCGGGTGGGGTCGCGGTGCAGAAGATGTGCGTGCGCGGCACCGACGCCGACGCCGCCGTGTGCGCGGGCATGGGGTCCAGGGAGGGGGCGAGCGGGGTCGGGCAGAGGCGGGCGTTCATCCAGGCGGCCGTGTCCTCGTCGAGGCCGGCGCCGGCCTGGAGGGGCTTCGGTTGCAGCCACAGGTCGCGGGGCAGGTCGGGGACGGGCCCGAGGAGGGCGGCGGCGCGTTCGCCCGGCAGGGGCTCGGGCGCGTCGACGAAGACGAGCCTGGCCAGGCGGTCGGCGCACCTGGGCGCCGCGGCGGCGATCGCGATGCCGCCCTGGCTGTGGCCGGCGAGGACGACGTCGTGCAGGTCCTCCTCGGTCAGGAGGTTGGCGACGTCGAGGGCCCAGGTGTCCAGGGATGGCGGCTCGGCGGTGAGGTGGCGGCGGTCGCCCATGCCGGTCAGCGACGGCGTGTGCACCTCGTGACCGGCGGCCGTCAGCAGGCGGCGGACCCGCGACCACGACCACGCGCCCCGGAAGGCGCCATGGACCAGGACGAACACGGTCACGGCCGGTCCTCCAGCACGACCTCGCCGGTCATGCGGGGATAGGTGTCGTACGGGCGGAGGTGCTCGTACATGGCTTCGGTGTGCTCGACGTAGCCGGGTGTACGGGTCGCCTCGGCGTAGGACTCCGCCGTGTCGAAGAGGCGGATGTGGGTGAAGTGCGTCGGGTCGTCGGCGTCGCGGACCAGCCAGCGGCCCCGGAAGCCGGGATGGGCGGCGAAGTAGTCGGCGAACCGCGCGGACAGCGCGACGTACGCGTCGGCGTGGCCCTCCGCGTCCCGGGTCCAGGCCTGGCTGACGACGACGTGCATGGGACTCCCCTCGTTCCGCTGTGAGAACCGATGTTTCCATCTGAACGCGGCCTGCGGAAGCCCCCGGGCTACCCGATGACGTCGGACGGCGGGCGGCGGTTCGTGAAGCACATCGACGGTGCGTAGCCGAAGCGGAGCACGAGCTGCGGGTCGTGGGACCGGTGCAGGGCGAGCCGCACCTGCTCGCGCACGGCCGGCACCTCGATCGGCTGGGAGAACAGCGCGGCGGCCAGGCCGAGGTCGGCGGCGAGCAGCAGCAGCCGCTGCAGCACGATGCCGGCGCGCAGCTCGTCGGCGGCCCGGTCGCCGTGGACGCCGAACACGGCGACGACCGGGCCGCGGCCGGGGTCGCGGGTGTCCTCGTGGCCGGGGCCGCCGAAGTCCCGTCGGGTCATCAGCTCCCCCGGGTGTGGCGTGGCGCCGGCCGCCCGCGGCCCGACACCCTCCACGTCCTGGTCGGCGCCGGTGCTCCAGGCGCGCAGTTCGGCCAGGTACCGGGGGTCCGCGCGCAGCTCCGTGTCGGCCTCATGGGTGAGCGCCGCCAGGGCGTGCAGGTCCGGTCCGTCCTCGACCAGGTCCAGCCAGCCGCCGTCCGACTCGACCTGCCGCACGAGCTGGGTGGTGACGCCGGCGGCGACGGCGGTGTCGGCGAACGGCGACCGGTTGGTGTGCCGGCGCCAGATCTGCCAGTGCAGGCGGCGCTCCAGCGGCGTCGGCGGCCGCGGTACGGCCGGCGTCAGGTGCACCGCGCCCGCATGGGTCGCGACGTCCGCGGGCGCCTCGGCGACCGCGAGCGACAGGGCGAGGTTGGCCGCCGCGGCGCCGCACGACACGCGCGCGGCCCGGCCGTCCGGGTCCGTGGCCGGCAGCGCCCTCGCCGGGTCGACGCGCACCTCGATGCCGCCCTCCGTGCGGCGGAAGCGCCACGGCTGGCTGTTGTGGATCGACGGCGCCCGCACGGCGTCGCCGACCGCGGAGACGAACGTGTCCTGGTCCCACATGGATGCCCCCCCGGCGGGTGCGCACGGTATCTGCCGGGTACGACGCTTCCCCCGGACGCCGGGCGACCGCCAGAGGCGAAGGTCCTGTCCACCCTCTCTCCGGGGTCAGGCGGGGGGTCAGGCGGGCTTGGGCTGGCCGTGCAGGATCGTCAGGAGCATCGGCTCGGTGTTCAGCGTGACCTGCAGCGTGTGCAGCGGCGTCGTGCCGGGCCACACGATCTTCGCCCGGCCGACCACCACCTGCGGCAGCGACAGGTGACTGGGCTTCGGCAGCAGGCTCTTCACGTTGCCGGCGAGGATGTTGACCAGCTCGCCGAGCGCGTCGGCGCAGTCGTCGGCGTTGGCGCTCGTGGGGTCGACGTCGAGCATCGCGCCGGCGATCACCCCCGCGACCGGCAGCCCGCAGCGCAGCACGGCGAGGCCGTTCCACGCGCCGGCGAGGCCGATGCTGGCCGTCACGTCCGCGGTGTCCGCCGGCGGCTCCGGGGCGGGCGTCACCTCCGGCGCGCAGTTCAGGTACGCCGTCCACACCTGCCAGACGATGCCCCGCACGTCGTCCTCGGACAGCGACGGCTCCGGGTCCACGAGACCACCCCCGATGGTCCCATCGGCAGGCCCGCGCCCGGCTTGAGGTCCCGCGAACACGGGACTTCCGGCCCGTTCGCACCGGCGCCGCGACGACAACACTGAAGTCGTCGAGGACACCGACTGGAGGCCCGAAATGAGCGCCGCATCCGTCCACCACACCCCCGTCAGCCACCTCGAGCGGGTCGAAGCCCCCGGCAGCATGCTCACCAAGACCGCCGCGAAGGCGCTCGCGGTGCTGCGGGTCGGCACCGGGTTCGTGTTCCTCTGGGCGTTCCTGGACAAGACGTTCGGCCTCGGCTACGCGACCCCGTCGGCGAAGGCCTGGATCAACGGCGGCTCGCCCACGAAGGGCTTCCTGAGCTCCGTCGACGTCGGCCCGCTGCAGTCGGCGTTCCACGCCATGGCCGGCACCTGGTGGGCGAACTGGCTGTTCATGCTCGGCATGCTCGGCGTCGGCCTGGCCCTCATCGCCGGGATCGGCCTGCGGATCGCCGCCGCGTCGGGCGCGCTCATCATGGCGATGATGTGGCTGGCGGAGTTCCCGATCGCGCAGCACACCGCGGCCGGCGCCGCGAGCGGCTCGACCAACCCGTTCGCCGACTACCACCTGGTCTACGCGGTGGTGCTGGTCGTCCTCGCCGCCGCGTACGCCGGCCACACCTGGGGCCTCGGCCGCCTCTGGGCCAAGCTCCCCTTCGTCCAGCGCAACCGCTGGCTCATCTGACCACCCCTTCGACGAACGGCCCGGGACCTCGCGTCCCGGGCCGTTCGTGTGCCCCGGGCTTCACACACTCAGGCCCTGCGGATCGGCATGTGCGTCGTCGCCGGTGCCCCGCCGAGGAACGCCGCGACCAGGCCGGTGCACAGCTGCGGCTGCTCGATCAGCAGCGTGTGCGAGGCGCGTGGCACCACGGCCAGCTCGGCGTCGGGCAGCCCGCGGTAGAGCGCCAGCGTGTGCTCCAGGGACACGGCGTCGTCGTCGCCGACGAGCACCAGCGTGCGGCAGCCGGCCGCCCCCAGGTCGGCCGCGGTCAGCGCCAGGTCTCCCGCCCCGGCCGACTCGGCGATCCGCTCGATGACGGACGTCAGCCGCCCGGGCCCGTCCGGCGACACGCCGGCGTGCTGGTCGTAGATGATCTGTGGGATGTCCGCCGGCGAGGCGGGCGGCAGCACCCAGCCGTCCTGGTGGAACGCGGTGCTGATCAGCACCAGCCGGGACACCAGGTCCGGGCGGGCCAGCGCCGTCAGCAGCGCCACCACCCCGCCCGCGCTGTACCCGACCAGGGCGGCCGCCCCACCCACCACGGTCTCCAGGAACGCGATCATGTCCGCGGCCATCACCTGCGGGCTGAGCGGGCCGCCCGGGTCCGCGGTGTGCCCGTGGCCGCGCCGCTCCGGAAGGTAGAGCCGGAACGATCCCGCCAGCGCGTCCAGGTTGCCGGCGAAGCAGCGCGAGTCGACGATGGCGCCGTGCAGCAGCACCACCGGCTCGCCCGAGCCACGCTCGTCGTGCCACATGCGCATGCCGTCGCCGTCGACATAGCGTTGCACCCGCGCCTCCCCCCGCCGTCCGCCCGCGACCGATCATGTCGCACCCGGACCGGTCCCGCAGCCCCTCAGCTGGGGCGGGCGCCCAGCTGCTCGACCTTCTCCGTCGGGCCGGAGACGATCAGGGTGTCGCCGCGCTGGATGACGGTGTCGGGCAGGGCGGTCTCCGCCTCCTCGCCGGCGCGCTTGACGGCGACGACGGTGATGCCGTGCCGGGTGCGCAGGGCGAGCTGGGTCAGGGTCTGGCCGATCATGTCGTCGGGCGGGCAGACCTTGGCGATGGCGTAGCCGTCGTCGAACTCGATGAAGTCCAGCAGCTTGCCGGTGACGAGGTGCGCGACGCGCACGCCCATGTCGGCCTCGGGGAAGACGACGTGCCGGGCGCCGACGCGCTCCAGGATGCGGCCGTGCTTGGCGGAGATGGCCTTGGCCCAGATCTCCTCGATGCCGAGCTCGGTGAGGGCCAGGACGGTCAGGACGCTCGCCTCGATGTCGGTGCCGATCCCGACGACGGCGCGGTTGAACTCGGGGACGCCGATCTGGCGCAGGGCCTCCTCGTCGGTGGAGTCGGCCTGCACGACGTGGGTGAGGACGTTGGCCAGCTTCTGCACGATCTCGGCGTTCTCGTCGATGCCGAGGACCTCGTGGCCGAGCTCGGTGAGCGACTCGGCGACCTGCCCGCCGAAGCGGCCGAGGCCGATGACCACCACGCCGCCCGACACGTCGCTCTTGCCCATGGAGCCTCCCCGGAAAAACGTCACCCGATGATCGGCCGCTCCTCGGGCAGGCGGTAGCGCAGCTTCCGGTGCCGCAGCGCGATCGCGGAGGCCACCGTGATCGTACCGACCCTGCCGATGAACATCAGCGCGACGAGCGTCAGCTGGCCGGCCGGCGGCAGGGACGCGGTGATGCCGGTGGACAGCCCAGCGGTCGAGAACGCGGCGGTCGCCTCGAACAGCACCCGGTCGAACGGCAGCGCGGTGATCAGCAGCAGGACCAGCGTCCCCAGCGCGACGATGCCGACGCCGAGCAGCGCGACCGTGACCGCCTGCCGGACCGTCTGCGCCGGGACGCGGCGGGCGCCGACGTTGACGTCGTCCTCGCCCCGCACCTCGGCCCAGATGACGAACGCGAGCAGGAAGAACGTGGTGACCTTGATGCCGCCGGACGTGCCGGCGCTGCCGCCGCCGATGAACATGAGGACGTTGGTGAGGGCAAGGGTCTCCGGGCGGGCCGCCGCGTAGTCGATGCTGTTGAACCCGGCGGTGCGGGGGCTGACACCGGAGAACATGCCGCCGACGAGGGTCTGCCACCAGTTGAGCGGGCCGAGGGTCGCGGGGTTGGACCACTCGAAGGCGGTGACCGCGCCGGCGCCGACGAGCAGCAGGATCGCCGAGCCCCAGACGGTGAGGCGGGTGTGGATCGACCAGTACCGCGGCTTGCGCCACTCCCGGTAGAGCTCCAGCATCACGGGGAATCCGAGGCCGCCGAGGATGACGGCGACGGCGACGGTGCCGCAGATCCACGGGTCGCCGACGAAGCCCATGAAGCTGTCGGAGTACAGGGTGGTCCCGGCGTTGTTGAAGGCGCTGACCGCGTGGAAGACGCCGTGCCAGAGCGCGGTGCCGAACGAGTCGTCGTAGGTGGTGCGGAAGCGGACGGTCAGCACGGCGGCGACCACCAGCTCGAAGCCGACCATCATGGCCAGGACCCGCAGCAGCAGCGCCCGCACCTCGCCGAGGTTGAGCGAGCGGGTCTCGGCCTGGGCGACGAGCCGGGTGCGCAGCGCGAGCCGGCGCGAGACCATCAGCCCGAGGACGGTCGCGAAGGTCATGATGCCGAAGCCGCCGACCTGGATGAGGCCGAGGATGATGCCCTGGCCGGCCGGTGACCAGTAGGTCGCCGGGTCGACGGTGCTCATGCCGGTGATGAACACCGACGACGCGGCGGTGAACAGCGCCACCAGAAACGGCGCGGGCTCCCCGGCGGCGCGGGCCGCGGGGAGCATGAGCAGGCCGGTGCCGACGGCGAGCGCGGCCAGGAACGCCGTCGGCAGCAGGCGGGTCGGGTGCCGCAGGGCACGGAGCATGGGGAAGATCCTATGGCCGCGCCGGCGGTCACACGCTGCTCGCCGCCAGCTCCCGGGCGTCGCTGGGCTGCGCCGGCACGTCGTGGGAGACCTCCGGCAGCCAGCCGAGCCAGCGGGGCAGCCACCAGTTGCGCTCGCCGAGCAGGGCCATCGTGGCCGGCAGGAGCACCGCGCGGACGATCGTCGCGTCGAGCAGGACCGCCGCCGCGAGCCCGACGCCGAGCTCCTTGGTGGAGACCAGGGGCAGCGTGGCGAACAGGGCGAACACCGCCACCATGACCGCGGCGGCGCTGGTGATGACGCCGGCGGTGGCGGTGATGCCCTCGGTGACCGCCTGCCGGGTCGGCAGCCCCCGGTCGTGGCCCTCGCGGATGCGGCTGACGACGAAGACATGGTAGTCCATCGACAGGCCGAACAGGATGACGAAGAGGAACAGCGGCATCCAGTTCGTGATGCCGTCGGCGGCCCGGAAGTCCAGCAGCGACTCGAAGTGGCCGTACTGGAAGACGAACACCAGCATCCCGTAGGCCGCGGCGACCGACAGCAGGTTGAGCACCACGCCGGTGACCGCGACGACGACCGACCGGAACGACACGAGCAGCAGCAGGAACGCCAGCCCCAGCACGAACCCGAAGACCAGCGGCATGGAGCCGGCGAGCTGGTCGTTGAAGTCCTTCGAGCCGGCGGTGCCGCCCGTGACGCCGACCCACGCGCCCGGCTGCTTCGCGAGCGTCGCGGGGATGACCGTCCCGCGCAGGGCCGCCAGGGCCTCCTCGGAGGCGCGGTCGCTGCCGGTACCGGAGAGGCCGACGCTGATGACGGCCACATCGCCGGCGGGGTTGACGGTCACCGTGACCGGCTCGTGCAGCTTGCCCGTGGCGAGCGCCTGCCGCTTGAACTCCGCCACCGCCGCGTCCCATCCGGCGCCGGTGACGGCGGGTGCCTTGACGACGACCTCGGCGGGCCCGGTGCCGCCGGGGAACGCCGCCTGGATCGCCAGGAACGCCTGGGTGATCGGCGCGCTCGGGGACAGGTCCTCGACGCCCTCACCCTTGGTGCGCAGGTCCAGCGCGGGCGCGGCGAGCACGCCGAGCGCGGCGACGGCGACGACGGTGGAGACCAGCGGGCGCTTCAGCACCAGCCGCAGCACCGCACCCCAGACGCGGCCTCCGCCGCCGCGCCGGCGGTACAGGCCGGGGATCTTCCCGAGGTCGACCCGGTCGCCGAGCGCGGACAGCAGCGCCGGCAGGACGGTCAGCGAGCCGAGGACGGCCGTGGCGACGACGAGGATGGTGCCGACGGCGAAGCTGACGAACGTCGTGTCGCGGGTCAGGAACATGCCGGCCATGGCGACGATGACGGTCAGCCCCGAGACCCAGATCGACCGGCCGGACGTCTGCGCGGCGATGACCAGGGCCCGGTGCGGGTCGACGCCGTTGCGCCGCTCGTCGCGCTCCCGGCGGATGTAGAACAGGCAGTAGTCGACGCCGACGGCGAGCCCGACCAGCAGCATGACGTGCATCGTGGTGTCGACGGCCGGCGCGAGGTGGCTGGCGAACGCGAGGAGCCCGACCGCCCCGACGACCGCGGTGACGGCCAGCCCGACGGGCAGCAGCGCCGCGACGATCGCGCCGAACGCGACGAGCAGGATGCCGAGGGTGACCGGGATCGACAGCATCGACAGCCGGTTCAGGCCCTCGTCGAGCTCGTCGCCGATGAGCTTGTCGCCGCTGGCGTCGCCGGCCTCGGCGATGTACAGCTGTGGGTGCGCGCGCTGCACGCCGGCGACGGCGTCGAGGACCGGCTGGATGCGGTCCTTGGCGGTCTCCGGGTCGCCGCGCACGGTGAACGTGAGCAGCACCGACCTGCCGTCCTCGGAGGTGACCGGCGCCGCGACGGGCTCGGTGGCGCCGGTGCCGTTCACGGCGGCGGTGACCTCCGCGACGGCGGCCTCGAGGTCCGGGTCGTCCACTGTGGACTTGCTGGTGACGATCACCATCTCGCCGGCGCCCTGCTCGGGGAAGCCTGCCTGGGCGACGATCCGGTCGGCGCGGCCCGACTCGCCGTTGCCGAAGTCGCCGCTGCCCGCCTCGACCATCCCGGCCTGCCCGCTGAGCACGGTGACCCCGACGACGAAGACGAGCCATCCGATGATGGCGAGCGCGCGATGGCGGGCGCTCCACACCGCGACCCGCGCCGCGATGCCCTTCACGTTGTCCCTGGATTCCATGCTTGGAACGCTATTGAGGCGCCCACCCCGGATCGATCCGGCGGACCGGCGGACCCGGGGTGGGGCGGGCGGGCGGCGGCCCGGTAGGGACAGCCCTACCGTCCGCGCAGCTGGTGGGCGGCCCGGGCGAGCCAGGCGTCGACCGCGGCCCGGTCGAAGCCGCGGAACGCGACCGGCAGGTGCGCGTCGCCGATCGCCCGCAGCGCGTCGGCCCGCCGGGCGGCGTCGCCGCTCGCGATCGCACCGGCGACGAGGGTGAGCAGCGCGTCGGTCTCCGCGGGGCGGTACCCGCGCAGCACGACCGGCAGCTCGACGGCCGCCGCCCAGACCGGGGCGGGGCCGGCGCCGGGCTCCGGCTCGGCGGTGCGGGAGGCTGCCAGCCAGGCGTCGACCTGGACCGGCGAGTAGCCGCGGAGCACCACCGGCAGCCGGCCGGCCGCGCGCACCGCGGCGGCGATCCGGTCCCGGTCGCCCGCGGCCGCCTCGACCGCCCGCATCAGGGCGTCGACGGCACGCCGGTCGTACCCGCGCAGGACGACATCGAACGCAACCATGCCCTGCATTGTCGGCGACTGGGTCAACCACCGCGGCGGAGGTGCCGGCCGCACGGCGCGGTCACCGCGGCGCCTGGCCGACGCCCGGCCCGTGACCCGCTCGCCGTCAGCTGCGCCTGCGGCGCACGACGACCGTGAGCTCCCACGCCAGCAGGGCGACCGTCACCAGCAGGACACCGCCGCCGACCAGCATCGACTTGCTGTCGGCGGCCCTGGCCTCGGCGCCGCGGGCGAACACCCGCAGGTCCTCGCCGCCCGGCAGGCGGACCTCGTAGTGGGAGCCGCTCACGCCGGCGTCGACGGCCGTCACACCTTCCGGGGCAATGCCGATCACGTCACCCGCGCCCTCCAGCCACCGGGCCGTGCAGGTGATGTGCGACCGCTCAAGCTGGTCGATGTCCTCCACGCACGTGCCGACGTGCGCGGTGGTGAGCGACGCCCCGCGCAGGTACTCGCCGAGCCCGCCGCGGCCGGTCATGCTCGACCCGGCCGGCCACCCGTTCTGCCTCGCCGCCGCGCCATGAGAGGTGCGTGCCGGGCTCGCTAGCCGGCCTCGACCTCGGGCTCGTGCAGCTCGTACCCGCGCTCGCGCAACTGCTCGATCACCCGCGGCCGGGTCAGCGACAGCACGTGCGTCTCCACCTCGGCGTCGCGCAGCAGCTCGGCGTAGACCTCGCGGACCATCGCGTCGACCTCGGCCCGCGGGGCGCCGGGGAACCGCTCGGACAGGATGTCGGCCTCGCGCCGCAGTGCCGTGTCGATGTCGCCCAGGTGAGCGACCCCGTCGGGACCGGTCATGACGGCATCGTCCTCTCACTCGTGTCTCTGCTGTCTCATGCCCGCCGGCCGCCGGTCCTACGGTTAACGGGCGGTGAACGCGCCGCCGTCCGGCGTGTGCACGGACAGGTGCGGCGACAGCGCGCGCAGGAAGTCCGGGGCGTCGAAGGCGGCGCCGGCCGAGGCGACACCGGTGGTCCTGACGCGGCCGGTGAGGATCCGGTCGACGGCCTCGACCGCCAGGGGCGCGCTGATCGCGTAGATGTCCTGGCCGGTCGCGGTGATGCGGCGCTCCTCGGTGCCGGAGCGGACCACGACGTCGACCATGAACGTCTGCGCGGAGCGGCCCCGCGCGTCGACGGCGGCCGGGGCCGGGGTCTCCGGCGCGGCCAGGTCGGCGGCGGCCGTGGCGGTCATGTACGTGCGCACCTCCGGGACCGTCAGGTGGCTGGGGACGGTGACGACGTCGGCCATCGTGAACTCCCCGATGACGTCGCGCGGACCGAGCGGCGCCGGGAACGGCCACTCCAGGACCGGCAGGGTGTCGGTGTGGTACTGGAGGCGCCCGCCGCTGTAGCGGACCCTGCGCCCGCCCCGCCGCTCCCCCGACACGGCGCCCGCGACCCGGGTCCCGGCGGTCGGGTGCCAGCCGCTCAGGCCGTACGCCACGTGCACCTCGCCGGCCGTGGTCCGGTCGCCCATCGCGGTGGTGACGAGCAGGTCCCCGAGCCCGCCGAAGAACGCCATCGCCGGCACGACCGAGGTGTTCCCCGCGCGGTCCTTGAAGTGGCTGAACGTGTCGCGGTTGGCCTCGATCTCGGCGGCGACGTCGACGTACGGGATGCCCGCCCGCAACGCGGCCTCGACCAGCGGCGCGGCGGTCGTGGCGAACGGCCCGGCGGTGTTGATGACGGCCGCCGAGCCGTCCAGCGCGCGGTCGAGCGCGGCCGGGTCGTCCACCGCCGCCCGCCACCCGCCGGCCGGCAGCTTGGCGGCGTCGCGGCCCACGTGCCGCGGGGTGTACCCGCGCTCGGCCAGCTCCGCGACGACGAACTTCCCCGTGTGCCCGTAGGCGCCGTACACGGCGACCTCTGCCTTGAAGTGATCCACGCGGACGATCCTGTCCCGGCCCGCCGAGCCGCACCAGCGTCCGGAACGACGCGACCCGTACAATTTCCGACATGACCTCTGTCGCGGTCGCCGCCACCGACGGGATGCTGCACTTCGAGCTCGCCCTGGCGTGCGAGGTGTTCGGCCCGCCGCCGGACGCGCTCACCGGCCCCTGGTATGACCTCGCGGTGTGCGGCCCGCGGGGCGTGCGGGCCGGCCGCTTCCGGCTGGAGCCCGACCACGGCCTCGACCACCTGGCGCGCGCCCACACCGTCATCGTGCCGGCGCTCGCCGACGTCGCCGCCGACCCGCCGGCCGACCTGGTCGAGGCGGTGCGTGCGGCCCACGACGCCGGCGCCCGGGTCGTCTCGTTGTGCACCGGCGCCTTTGTACTGGCGGCCGCCGGCATTCTCGACGGGCTCCGCGCCACGACGCACTGGGCGCACACCGACGAGCTCGCCGCGCGTTACCCGCGGGTGGCCGTCGACCCCGATGTGCTGTACATCGACAACGGCCGCGTCCTCACGTCCGCCGGCAAGGCCGCCGCCATGGATCTGTGCCTGCACCTGGTCCGCCTCGACCACGGCTCGACCGTCGCCAACATCGTCGCCCGCCGCCTCGTCGTGCCGCCGCACCGCGCCGGCGGCCAGGCCCAGTTCGTCACCACGCCGGTGCCGGACGAGGACGGCCACCCCCTGTCCGACCTGCTCCCGTGGGTGATGCAGCGCCTCGACCAGCCGCTCACCGTGGAGGACCTGGCCGCCCGGGCGAACCTGAGCTCCCGGCACCTGGCCCGCCTCTTCCACGCCGTCACCGGCACCACCCCGCTGCAATGGCTGCACACGCAACGCATCCGCCGCGCCCAGCAGCTCCTGGAGAGCACCGACGACGGCATCGACGCCATCGCCTCCGCCGCCGGCATGGGCACCGCCACCACCCTCCGCCGGCACTTCCAGCGGACGCTCGGCGTCCCGCCGGACACCTACCGCCGCACGTTCCGCGCCCCTCCATGACCCGCATCGATCAGGGTCAGCGCGAAGCGGCCGCGGTACGTAAGATCCACAACATGACCGCCCCGACGCGCTACGGGCTGCACTGGCTCGTCGGCTTCGAGGTCTCCGAGAGCGCCTGACCGCACGCACGGGATGCCCCGGCGGTTCAACCCGCGGCTGTCCTGATGCTGGCTGCGCGGCGCCCGCCGGGCAGCCAGCCTGGGGCGATGGGAAACCCGACAGGCGACCCGGCGTACGCGCTGGAGCGGTCGCAGGAGGAGTACGAACGACTCGGCCGTCAGGCGCTGTTCCTGCACGGCACCACCGAACGGCTGCTGCGTGACGCGGGCCTGCGCCCCGGCATGCGGGTCCTCGACGTGGGCAGCGGCGCCGGCGACGTGGCGCTGCTCGCCGCCGGCATCGTCGGACCGCAGGGCACGGTCGTCGGCGTCGACGTCGACGCGGCGGCGCTGCGGGTCGCCCGGGGCCGGGCCGAGGCCCTCGGGCTGTCCAACGTCGAATTCGTCGAGGGTGACCTGGACACCGCCGACGCCGGGACCGGGTTCGACGCCGCCGTCGGGCGCCTGGTCCTGATGTACCGCGCCGACCCCGTCGCGGCGCTGCGTGCCGTCGCCGACCGGGTCCGCTCCGGCGGGATCGTCGCCTTCCAGGAGCTCGACCTCGACCCCGCGATCGCCGCGCGGTCGCTGCCCGAGGCGTCGCTGTGGAACGACACCGGCCGGCTCACCACCGAAGCCTTCCGCCGCGCCGGCATGCAGGTCCGCATGGGCCGCCAGCTGTTCGCCGCGTACACCGCCGCCGGCCTGCCCGAACCCACGATGCGCGACGAGGCCCTGATCGGCGGCGGCCCCGACTTCGGCGGCTACGCCTGGCTGGCCGGCGTCACCCGAGCCCTCGCGCCGCTCATCCAGAAGCTCGGTCTCGACCTCCCCGGCGACCTCGACACCCTCGCCGACCGCCTCCGCGCCGACGCCGTCACCAACGGCACGGTCGTCTGGACCCCGTCCCTCATCGGCGCCCACGCGACGAAGCCGTAGAACGGGCTCACGGAAGCCTGGTGCGGCGCGTATCCTCCGCTGGCTGATCGAGAGCGCGGGAGGCACGAACGCCATGGGCACCAGCTACGAGACGATGATGGTGGTCGGGGAGTTCGCCGGGGTGGTGTCCGCCCTGACGGACCTCGACGCCGACGCATGGGTCGTGCCTGCGGCGGCGGGTCGGGTGGCGGTGCTGCCCCGCGAAGGCGAGCACGGCGTCGCCGACGTCGACGGGTTGGCGCGGTCGGTCAGCGCGCGGCTGCGCACGCCCGTGGTGAGCCACGTCGTCGTCGACTCGGACGCGGTGTTCATCACCGTCTACCGCGACGGGGACCGCGTCCACGAGTACGTCTCCGACCGGGCAGCGCTCGCCGGCCGGTACACCGGCGACGGCAGCGAGACCAGGGTCCGCTTCGGCGGCGCCGATCCCGGTGTGTTCGCACCGTTCGGAGTGGGCTCCGTGGACCTGGATCGGCTCGGTGTCACGCTGCGCGGGGAGTTCGGCACCGGGACGAAGGTCTTCGCCGAGTTCCAGCATCGGCTGATCGTCAGGGCGATGAACCTGGACCCGGCCGGCCTCACGACGGCCTTCCGGTGGGCCCGGCAGGAAGACCTTCCCGGGGCGGTGCGGGTCAAGCCCGCCGGCCGCGCGCCCCGCGCCGCCGCCGGCCGGACGTCGGTCAGGGTGGCGCTGGTGACCGCGCTACCGCTGGACGCCGACGACGTCGCGGCCGGGCAGCTCATCGCCGACGCGACCGGCGGCGGGCCGCTGCCCCTGCGCGCGGTCGTCGGCTGCGCCGGTGTGCTGCACGGCGCGGCCGGTGGCGCCGAGATCTTCATGGCCCACACGCGCGTGCGCCCCCGCGGCGCGACGTACTACATCGAGGTCCAAGGCGCCGGCGGGGATCGGCAGCAGATCCTGGACGCCGTCCGGCAGCTCTGGGCCCGGGCCCTGCGCGACCGGTTCCAGCTGACCACCGGCCAGGGACCGGAGCTGATCACCCTGACCGACGAGCAGTTCGAGCTCGGCTTCGCCCGCGCCACCGCCTACTGCTCGACCACCTGACATCGTCGGGAAGCCGGCAGCGGTCCGCCGGTCATAAAGATGACCAAGGCGCGGCCACGCGCCGTTCGCCTGCCTAAACTCCGTCTCCATGCGTGCAATCAAGGTTCTGACCAGCGCGGTCGCTGGGGCGGTCGGCGCCGGTGTCGTCCTGGGTGCGCTGTCGCGCGGGTTCATGCGGCTCCTGACGCTCGCGACCGGCGGTGAGCCCGGGTTCAGCTGGTCGGGGACCTTCTTCATCGCGCTCATCTTCGTTGTCGCGGTGGCGCCGGCGGCGCTGGCGGCTGCCTTCACGATGCGGTGGTGGCGCTGGCTCGCGGCGGCGGCCGGGGCGCTGTTCCTGATGCTGCCCGCCATCGGCGTCTTCTCCGAAGAGGTCGGTGACGTGAACGGGCTCTCGACCATGGCCTGGGTCGGCCTGGTCGCGGCGTCGGTCGCCGTGTTCGCCACCGTGTTCGTCGCCCCGGCGGCCGCCATCTGGTTGGTGGACCGGCTCAAGGGCGCTGCGCCTGTCGCCGACTCCGCGCGGCGGTCCGCCCTCGCGGAGGTCGGATGATCTTGTACGCCGCTCGCGACAGCGACATCTGGCGATCTGCTACCGGACGTGCAATGCTCGCTAGACAACAGGAGGGGAGTATTCCCCCGCGGCAGCTGTCGTCAGCACGGTCGGAGCCCATCCCGGATTTCGACCCGGCACTGTCGGTCGTCCACGCGTAGCGGACGGCGGAAGAGACCTCCGGTATCAGCTGCACGCTCACGTTCGGCCCAGCGTCGAACGCAAGCTGCCGTGTCTGCCGGAGGTACCGCAATGGGCGCGCTGCCCGCGTTCGCTTTCCTCGTCCCTGTCGCATGCGCGGCGATCTGGGCAACGGCTCGCGTTGTCCTGGTCCTCATCGTCCTGCGCGGCACGAAACCGGAGGAGCGCTCCGAGCTCCTCCGCGCCATGTCCCACCTGAGCCATCCACCCGCGCTTCCCCGCCCCCGCCCACGCTCACCACGCCCGCGCCGATGTCGATCGTGCGTCGGCCCGTGTCAGAGCGCGATCGGACGGTAGGCCAGCGCGGCGTCGACGATCTGTTCCGCCGTCGCGTCGCGCAGTGCGGGCGCCGGGTGGAAGATGAGGCCGCTCGCGCCCGGCATCACGGTGTTGCGGTCGAACGCGGCGATGGACCAGTCATCGGCCGGGTCGGCGAGAATGCGACGCACGATCTCGACCAGTTCGTCCCGGGTGACGTCGGGCAGCCGGGCCGGCGGCGCCGCGCACGCCCACTCGATCAGTGCTTCGCGGTCCGGCGCTCCGCAGTGATAACGGAAGTCGTCCGGCCCGAAGCGGTGGCCGGTCGTCTCGTTGAGTGCCGCGACCGCCGCGGCGGCGTCCGCACCGCTGCCGACGAGCTCCTCGATCCGCTGTACCGCCGCCGTGATCGCGGCCCGTCGCTCGGCCGTGACCGGCCTGCGTCGTAGCGCGTCGCGCAACTCCATGCCGCGGACCCTACCGCCCCACCGATCAACCGCCGCCCATCTGCCGGCGCAGGGTATCGTCGGCGGCGCACGAAAACACGGCCCCGTTGGTAGTCGGGGCGTCGCCGCTTCGGTGGCGATCCGTCTCCTGCCGGTCGGTTCGCTGACCGGTTGTCCGGTGCAGGACGCATGCTGCCTGCACTCAGGAGACCGTGATGGCGACGATGACCGTGTTCTTCGACAACCCGTTCTGGGTTGCCGTGCTCGAAGTGCGTGACCCGGAGGGTGTACGGGCGACCCGGCACGTCTTCGGCGGCGAGCCGACCGATGCCGAGCTGTACCAGTTCCTGCTCCGGCACGGCGGTGCCCTGCTCGACCGGGCCGGACGGTCTGCTGCGGTGGCCGGTCAGCCGGCGCAGCCCCCGGCCCGCAGCCCGAAGCGGCTGGCCCGGGACGCGGCCCGGGCCGCACAGGCGGCGCGGCCGAGCACCGCGGCCCAGGAGGCGGTCCGCAAGGAGCTGGAGCTGCGCAAGCAGGCCTCCACCCGACGCGGCCGCGAGGCGAAGGAGGCACACGCCGAGCATCGCCGCGACGCCCGCCGCGCCAAGGCTCGCGAACGCCGCCGCGGCCACTGACGGCCGGGCCGATGGCGACCTCGGCCGTCGCGGTCGGGTGTCCCTACGCGGGGCCGCGACAGCCCGCGTTTCCCTGCGGACCGCGCAGGGGTCGGGGGTCAACGCGGTCCGAGCCAGGGTTGGACGCGCCAGTACGGAGCGACGCGTGCCGGAGGCCGGCCGGTGGTGAGGACCCATTCGTCGCAGAAGGCTCCGATGACGATGTCGACACCGTCGAGGCGCAGCAGCACGCCGGCGCAGTCCTGGCCGCCGAACGGGCCGAGGATCACGGCGGCGTCGGTGAGCCGCCGCCCCACCACGCCGGCCAGCAGGTCGGGCGGTGTGGCCGGTGCGACGCGTACGTCACCGCACTCGTCCATGTCGTAGCCGTCGTACGGGTCGGCGGTGGACAGTTCCAGGCTGTCACCGTTGCAGTGCAGCTCGGTCGGCGGCAGTCCCTCGAAGCGCGGCCACGCGTGGATGAGACTGGCGGCGTCCGGGTCGCGTTCACCCTGGTGCCAGTGGCGCGCCTCGGTCACCTCGGCCAGCCGGCGCCCGATCCGCTCCCGCAGCCAGCTGGTGACGATCCGCGGTTCGCTGATGTCGCCTCCTCCGTCACCGCGACGGACCGCGACCAAACGGCCCGGCTGCTGAGCCACCCGCTACGTCGCGACCACAGCGTTCATCATCGCGCCGGGGCACTGGTTCGGCATCGGGTTTCGCGGTCCGCTGGTCAGGCGGTGAGGGTGGTGGCGTAGACGAAGCGGTCGGGGCGCAGGACCGCTACCTCGGCGCGGTGCTTGGCGAACCAGGCGGTCAGCACGCCGTCGACGTCGACCACCGTCAGCGCGTCTTCCGCCGTTGCAGGACCTTCTGCCGCGGCTGGGCTGTCTGACGCGGCGGGGGCTTCCGCGGCGGCGGGGGTGGTGCCGGGTGGTAGGACGCGGATGAGGGTTGCCGGCGGGCCGGGGCGTCGGGTCGTGGCGGTCACGGACGGGCCGATCACCGCGAAGCCCGTTCCGAGCACGTCGTCGAGGCGGACGGGGGCGGTGGCGCCGGCAGGTAGGACCAGCGGCTGGGGGAACATCGTGCCGATGGGGCCGCGGCGGGTGCCGCCGGCGAGCGCGCCCTTGTCCAGGATCGGCGCGGGCTTGAACTCGAAGTGGCGGATGAGGCGGCGTACGCGGGGCACCGCCTGGACTGCCCGCAGGGTGGTGTCGCGCAGGAAGGCGAGCACGCGGTTGCGGACCAGGAAGACACGGCCGAGGCGGACGCTCATGGCGGCCATCGCGGCGGTGTGGGGGCGTCGTTCGGCCTCGTACGTGTCGAGCAGGTCGTCGCCGGCGGTGCCGTCCAGGGCCATGGCGAGCTTCCAGCTGAGGTTCGCGGCGTCGCGGAGGCCGCTGCACAGGCCCTGGCCGAGGAACGGTGGCATCTGGTGGGCGGCGTCGCCGAGCAGGAAGACCCGGCCCACCCGCCACTGCCGCGCGGCGAGGTGGTGGAAGGTGTACACGACGGCGCGGGTCACCGTGAAGCGGTCGGGGTCGACGTACGGGGCGGCCAGCCGCGCCACCGTCTCCGGCCGGGTCATCTCCGCGGGTGTCTCGGTGGCGCGGAGCATGAACTCGAGGCGGTGCGTGCCGAACGCGCCGGGCGAGATGAACGCGGGGCGGCGCCAGTCGCAGACGAACCTGGTCGTCGGCTGGCGGACGCCGCCCGGCTCGACGTCGCCGGAGATCGCCAGCCACGGCTCGGCGTACGACGTGCCGCTCAACGCGATTCCAACGGCCGCACGGGTTGCGCTGCGGGCGCCGTCGCAGCCGAGCACGTACCGCGCCCGGAGCGAGCTGACGGCGCCGTTATCCAACGCGCGGAGGAATACCGTGACGCCGTCGGCGTCCTGGTCGAGGCCGGTCAGCTCGACGCCGGTCCGCAGCGACACGTGCTCGAACCGCTCGAGGCCGCCGCGCAGCGACGCCTCCAGCCGAGGCTGGTCGAAGAAGTGCAGCGGCTCGCTGCCCAGGCCGAAGTCGACCTCGTCGAGCGCGATCGTGGCGAACGGCCGGCCGTCGCCGCTGACGTACTCGACGAGCGGCGGCGGGTACATGTCGGCGGCGACCTCGTCGCGCAGCCCCGCCTGCTGGTAGATCCGCAGGGCCTCGTCGTCGCAGGAGAACGCCCGCGGCTGCCCGTGCGGGGCGGTGCTGCGCTCGACGACGACGGTCCGCACCCCGCGGACGCCGAGCAGGTTGGCGGTGAGCGCGCCGACCGGCCCGCAGCCCACCACGACGACGTCTGTGTCCATCCGGGCAGTCCACCAGCGCGCTGTGGGAACCGTGTGGAACCCGTGTGGAGGTGTCCCTACCGGCGGCGCAGCGCGGCGTCGAGCAGCGACGGTGGCGTGTCGAACTTCTCCTGCGGCGCCAGGTCCACGCCCGGCGCGACAACGGCGTCGACGGCGTCGAGGACGTCGGCCGGCAGTACCACATCCGCCGCCGCCAACTGGGAATCCAGGTGCTGCAGCGTGCGCGGCCCGATGATCGCGCTCGTCACGCCCGGGTGTGCGGTCACGAAACCCAACGCGAGTTGGATTAGCGTGAGTCCCGCGTCTTCGGCGACCTTGGCCAGCCGCTCGACGGCCTCGAGCCGGGCCCGGTTGGAGGCGATGCCGAGGTCGAAGCGCTCCGGCAGGATCGCCGACCGGCTGGTGGTGATCTCCCGGCCCTCCCGCACCGCACCCGACAGCCATCCGGACGCGAGCGGGCTCCACGCGAGCACGCCGAGACCGTACTCCTGGGTCACGGGCAGCACATGCGCCTCGATTCCCCGCTGCAGGATGGAATAGCTGGGTTGTTCGGTCACGTACCGGCCGAGGTGGTGCCGCCGCGCCGCCCATTCGGCCTGCACGATGCGGTACGCCGGAAACGTCGACGACCCGAAGTAGCGGATCTTCCCGGCGCGCTGGAGGTCGGTGAGCGCCGACAGGGTCTCCTCGTCGCTGGTCGTCGGGTCCCAACGGTGGATCTGGTACAGGTCGACGTGCTCCACCCCGAGGCGGCGCAGGCTGTTGTCGAGCTCGGTGACGAGCCACCGGCGGGACGCGCCGCGGTGGTTGCGCTCGTCGCCCATCGGCATCACCGCCTTCGTCGCGAGGACGATGTCGTCGCGCCGCCCGGCGATCGCCCGGCCGACCATCTCCTCGGACTCGCCCTGCCCGTACATGTCGGCGGTGTCGATCATGTTGATCCCGGCGTCGAGGGCGGCGTCGACGATGGCCGTCGCCTCGTCCTGCGTGGTGCGCCCGATGCTGCCGAAGTTCATCGCGCCGAGCACGAGCGTGCTGACCTGCACACCCGTGCGGCCCAAAGTGCGGTACTGCATGGCCGTCTGGCATCCTTTCCCTATAAGCGGAACCTCGTTCCGCTCTCTCGACGATACGGAACACGGTTCCGTTTGCCAAGTTCCTGGAGCGGGCAGTGACGCACGAGGCACCACGGAAGCGCGCCGACGCGCGGCGCAACGAGCAGACCCTGCTGGACGCGGCGGCCGCGGCGTTCGTCGCGGCGGGCGTCGACGCCCCGGTCCGCGACATCGCCGCGCGGGCGGGCGTCGGCGTCGGCACCATCTACCGCCACTTCCCGACCCGCGCCGACCTGATCGTCGCCGTCTACCGCCACCAGGTCGAGGCGTGCGCCTCCGCCGGCCCGGACCTCCTCGCCGGCACCGCCTCCCCGCACGCCGCCCTGGCCGCCTGGATCGACCTGTTCGTCGACTTCCTCGTCACCAAGCACGGCCTCGCCGCCGCCCTGCGGTCCGACGACACCACGTTCGAGACGCTGCACGCGTACTTCATCGACCGCCTGCTGCCCGTCTGCGCGTCCCTGCTGTCAGCGGCCGTCACCGCCGGCGAGGCAAGGCCCGACGTGGAGCCGTTCGCCCTCATGTACGCCGTCGGCAACCTCTGCATCGGCGCCGGCCGCGACCCCCGCTACGACGCCCGCCACATGGCCCAGCTCCTCGTCGCCGGCCTCCGCCCACCACCGCCCGCCGCCTGAACCGGCACGACCGCGGCGGGGGCAGTGGAACAATCAGGACAACAGACCCAGACGAGCCGAGAGGAACGGCTTGTCGCCGCAGCCGCGGTATCTTGAGGCTCATAGCCGATCGCCGTTCAGGAGGTGTGCATGACGGCCGAGAGGGTCGCACCGGCCTGGATGCATGAGCAGGTCACGGCCGACCAATACGCGTCCTGGTCAGAAGAACAATGCGCGGGTATCGAGATCGTGGATGGGATGGTCCTCGTGAGTCCGAGCGCCTCCAAGCGGCACAACCGCCTGGCCAGGCTACTGGCGAACGCCTTGGATGCCGCCGCGGGGCCGGACTGGAACGCCGACACCGACTTCGACGTCCGGCTTCAGGACGTGCCGCTGAACAACCGTCGTCCTGACGTGACGGTCTACCGGGCGGAGACCATCGACGTCACTCCGACTCGACCCGAGCATGTGCTTCTTGTGGTCGAGGTGGTCTCTCCCGGGTCGGAGACGACCGATCGGATCGTCAAGGCCGATCAGTACGCGAGGGCCGGTATCCAGTTCTACTGGCGCGTCGAGCAGGCCGCCACTGGCGCGCCGCTCCTCTACACGTACGTTCTTGACCCGGCGACCGCACGCTACCGCGAGAGCGAGATCTTCACCGGCGTCGTCAAGCTGACCGCGCCCTTCCTGGTCGAAGTCGACCTTGGCGAATTCTGATTCTGTCTCACCTGGGCGGTCGGCTGAGGCCGCGGTGGATGTGATCGAGGTGCTGCGGGAGCGGGTCGGGACGTTTCGGCGGCTGGCGGTGGAGCACGGCATTCCCGTCGTCATCGGTGCGCCGGTGCCGTTGCCGCGGAATCCGGGGCTGCCGGGTGGGCTGTACGACGTGTTCGACATGGTCGGCAGCGTCGACACCGGGGATCTGCGGTTCGCGCCGCCCGCGGAGGTGCGCACCGTCGAGGCGTGGCGGGATCGCGTCGTCGACGAGGAGTGTCCGCTGGGCGGGTACCCGCGCCTCGCGGCGACCGTGTGCAACCTCCGGGCGTACCAGACCCGCAAACACCGATACGTCGCCCCATGGATGACGAATTCCCGTGAAGCCCACCCCCTGATTCCGCCGCCCGGGCGCGAGACTGGTCGGATGGAGACGTGGTTCGATCACGCCGCGGCGGAAGCGGCCGAAGCGCGCGGCGACTGGACCACGGCGATCGCCGTCGTCAGCGAGTTCGCCGAGTGCTACAGCCAGGACTTCCACCGGCACAACGCACACCTGTGGCACATGGACCTTCTGGCGAGAGCCGGCCTGCTGGACGAACTGGCCGATCAGGCCGGCATCGACGTGCACGCGCGGCGGCGGCTGGACCGGCTCCTGTTCGAGGAAGGCCGCGCCGGCGAACTGCGCCGCCGCGCGGAGGACGGCGACAAGACCGCCCTCCACCTGCTGGTGCGCCTTCTTCGCGCCCAGGGCCAGCAGGCGGCCGCCGTGCGGGCGGCCGCCGACATCGACGCTGATCGCAAGCGTGCATGATCGTAGGGTGGCCGTCATCGCGTTGTTCCACCCTGTGTACGGACTGCGCCCGGCCGTGCTCGACCGTCCACCGGTGCGCCCCGTCGTGGCGTCTCCGGCGGGGTAGGGTCTCGGTGTGACGATGGGCGCCGGTCCCGAGGCGGTCCTGCCGGCCGAGCGGCGGCGGTGGACGTGGGAGCATCCGGTCGACCCGCGCTGGCTGCTCCTCGGTGACGTCGGCTTCGAGGGTACCTACGAGGACGACATCCCGCTGGCGCTGTGCGCGGAGATCGACGGACTGTTCGTGGATCTGCCGCCCCGGCCCCGGGAGGGGTTCACGCTCGTCGGCTGCGCCCCGGGCGGCGCGCTTGCCGACCTCCTCGACCGGCTGCCCGCCGAGGCGTTCGGCACAGATCAGGCCTGGCTGGGCGACGTCCACATAGCGGTGCCGCTGCCACCGCCGGGCACGTCGCCGCCCTGGTGGGGGGAGCACCTCGGCGACATCGTCGTGCTCGCGCAACGGCCGAGCCTCGCCGTGCCGGGAACCGTGGACATCGATCTCAGCGGCTTCGTCCATGTCTACGACCGCACGGACGCCGTGGTGCGTCCCGGCGAGGTGACCGAGTTCGTGGTCCAGGGCCGGGACGAGGAGCCCTACGGCACATGCCGGGACGTCACCGGCGTGTTCCGCGATCAGGCCGCACCACCCGTGCCGCAGATCCGGCTGCTCGGCTGCCGGCCGGAACCTCTGCTGCTGACCGCGCTCGGTGCGCTCGGCCAGTCGACCAAGGCAGGTCTGCGTCGCCGTCGCGTCCGCGCCGAGGTGTACGCAGTCGCCGCCGACGGTTCGGCCGACCAGATCATCGGTGCCGTGGTGTCCGGAACGGTCGCCGCGAGCGGGCCGTCACGGCTCGGTGCCGGGCTCGTCGACGTGACGGTCGACAGCGATCCGCAGGAGCCGCTGCCGACGGGAGTCCTCAGCATCCTGGAGCATTGGCACACCGGACGGCCCGCCGGGAAGAATCTGTGGGCCGGCTACGACCGGGAGCTGCGCCATCACTGGGCCGGCATGGCGCTCGCCCACCCGTCCGGTACGCCGGACCGGCCGGCCGGCACCACATACGACCTCGACGGCCGGTTCGTGACCGACATCGACGGGTTCTACTGCGCGATCGGTGAGGCGATCAACGGCCCGGGTGGATACTTCGGCTGGAACCTCGACGCCCTCGACGACTGCCTGTGCGGGAAGTTCGGCGCGCAGACACCGTTTCGCCTGGTGTGGCACGACTCCGCCGTCGCCCGCGCGCACCTCGTCGCCGGCTACGACCGGCGCCGGCTGGGCCCTGCCGTCACCATGGAATTTCTGCTGAACATGCTCACGACGCACCAGGTTGAGATCGACCTACGGTGAGCTGCAGGCCGACGCCGACAGCCGCGACGTCGCCCGGTCCCACCCGATGAGGGGCTGGAGTCAACGGCGCGGGCGCGTAGCCGTCCTCCACAGGGCCGGCATGCCGGTTCGGGCCGGTTCCACGGTGGTCGATGTCAAGGTGCTGGCCGGTCGGGGGGCGGAGGAGCGTTGCGATCACAGGTGTCTCATCGGCGGCGGAGTTCGGCAAGACTGGTGGCCGAGTCCGCGGTGGACGTGAAACGAGGTGCTCCGGGAGCGGGTCGAGACGTGTCGGCGGCTGGCGGTCGAGCAGGGCATTCCCGTCGTCGGTGACCCGGTGCCGTTGCCGCGGAACGCGGGGCTGCCGGTGGGGCTGTACGACGTGTTCGACCTGGTCGGCAGCGTCGACACCGGGATCTCCGGTTCGCGCCGCCTGCGGAGGTGCGCACCGACGAGGCGTGGCGGGATCGCGTCGTCGACGAGGAGTGTCCGCTGGGCGACCCGCCGGCGACCTGTTCCGGACCCGGTTGAAGCCCCGTCGCGGCGCTGCTACGTCAGGATGACCGGGTTGGTGAGTGCCGCCATGTGGCCGGTGGGATGGCGGACCTCGACGCGGACGAAGGTGGGCCGGTCGGTGGTGGACCAGGTCGCGGTGCCCGCGCCGGCGGGAGGCAGTGCCTCCTGGTGGGACCGGCCGCGGTCGGTGTGGAGGCTGACCGTGCCCGACGGCACGCCGCTCACGTGGACCTCCACCGTGACGGGTGCGCCGTCGACGGCGGGCAGGTGCTCGCCGATTCCGGCCTCGGACGGACCAGCGGTGGCGACCAGCGTCAGCTGGATCGCGGCGGACCCGGCGATCCAGCAGCGGCCCGCGCGTAGGGCGGCGAGCACGGCGTGCTGGGTGAGGTCCGCGGCGTGGACGACGGTCTGCGGGGTGCCGATCTGGCCGGCCAGGTGGGCGTCGCTGTTGCCGATCGCCGGTGTCCAGCGGCGGCGGTGGACACCGATCGCCAGGCCGCGGCCCCACTCCGCGAGGGCGGCCTCGTTGTCGGCGTTCCAGGGCAGGTCGGAGCTCCACTGCCCGTTCCACACCTCGACCGCGTCGAAGCCGTCGAACGGGTACATGAAGGTGCCCGCCGGGTACGGGGCGTGCGGGTGCGCCACGACGCACAGGCCGCCGGCCCGGTGGACCTCGGCGACGGACCGGTCGATCAGGTCGTCGCGGACGCCGTAGCGCCAGTCGGCGACGTGCCCGGGAGCCAGGCCGAGCGCCAGCCAGTGCCCGGTCTCGGTGACGACCTCCTGACCGGGGATGACCAGCAGGCCGTCGCCGGCGAGCCGCGACCACGGGTCCCGAGCCGTGTCCAGGTTGTGTTCGGTCACGGCGATGAAGTCGAGCCCGGCCGCCCGGGCGGCGGCGACGAGCTCCGCCGGCGTGAGCTCCCCACCATGCGAGCGCCGGGAATGCACGTGGCAGTCACCCCTGAACCAGTGCCGGTCCCCGGCCATACCGGCATCGTAGCCCCGCCGGAGCGTGCGCCTCAGACCGCTTGCAGCTTCCGGTTGACGTCGCCGGCGCGGGGGTCGCCGATCGCCTCGAAGTGCTGGAGGGCGCGGCGCCACGACACGGCCGCCCCGGCGCCGTCGCCGGCGGCGTGGTGGCGGTCGCCGGCGGCGACGAGGACGTCGGCGGCGGTGGCGCGGTCGCCGAGCTGCTCGAAGAGCTGGATCGCCTTGTCGTAGCAGCGGGTCGCCTGCTGGTGGTCGCCGAGATGGTCGTGGGCGAGGGCGAGGCTGTCCCACGTGCCCGCCTCGCCGTGCCGGTCGCCGACCTCCTGCAGCAGCTGCAGCGCCCGGCCGGAGAGGTCCAGGGTCCGCCGGTGGTCGCCGAGCTGGGCGTGCAGCCATCCGGCCGCGTTCAGGGTGCGGGCCTGCCACAGTACGTCACCCGCCGCCTCGAACAGGTCGAACGCCTGCTCGCTGTGGGTCAGGGCCTCCCGGTGCCGCTGCTGGACCTGCAGCATCCAGCCGATGTTGTGGTGGGTGCGGGCCTGGCCGACCGGGTCGCCCAGGGAACGGTAGAGGTCGATGGCCTGGTCGAGGTGCGTCGCGGCCTCGTCGAAGCGGCCCAGCCGGGCGAGGGTTCGGCCCAGGTCGCGGTGGACGTGCGCGCGGCCGAGGACGTCGCCGACGCGCAGCAGGGCCGCGAGGGCCGCGGCGGAAGTCGCGATGAGGTCGTCGAAGCGGCCCAGCCAGTCGAGGTACGTGGTCAGCGTCCACGCGAGCCGCCACACGTGCTCGTCGAGGCCCTCGGCGGCGCCGCCGTGCACGGCCGCGAGCAGGACCGCGTCCTCGGCGGTGAACCACGCCATCGCCTCGTCGCCGCCGCGGACCTTGATGACCGTGACGCCGTCGGCGGGGCGCGGCAGCCGCGTCGGCGGGCGGCCGGTGTCCAGCTGCATGACCGCCGCGTGCGCGGTGTGCAGGTAGTGGTCGAACATCCTGAGGACGGCGGCGGCCCGGTCCGCGGAGACCTGTTCGGCGGCGTAGCTGCGCAGCAGGTCGTGGAAGCGGAACCGGCCGGGCGTGTGCTCGGTGAGCAGGTTCGCCTCGACGAGCTCGGCCAGCAGCGCCCGCGCCCGCGGCAGCCCGACGCCGGCGAGGCTGGCCGCGGCCGGCACGCCGAGATCGGGGCCCGGGTGCAGGCCCAGCAGGCGGAACATCCGCGCCCCGTCGTCGGTCAGCGCGCGGTACGACCAGGAGAACACCGCCCGCACGTCGGTGCTCGTGTCGCCGCCGTCGAGGGCGTCCAGTCCGCCGGCCGTGTCGCGCAGCTGGGCCGCGTGCGTGGCGAGCGACGTGCCCGGACGGGTCGCGGCGTGCGCGGCGGCGATGGACAGCGCGAGCGGCAGCCGCGCGCACCGCTGCACGATCTCCGCGACCGCGGCGGGCTCCGCGGCGGTCCGGGCCGCGCCGAGCCGGAGGGTCAGCAGTTCGCGCGCCTCCCCCGCCGTCAGCAGGTCCAGCGCGAGCGGCACCGCGCCCTCGGCCGCGACGAGCGGCGTCAGCTGGTTGCGGCTCGTCACCAGGACCAGGCAGCCGGGCGCGCCGGGCAGCAGCGGGCGGACCTGGTCTGCGTCGCGGGCGTTGTCGAGGATGATGAGGACCCGCTTGCCGGCGAGGATGCTCCTGTACCGGGTGGCCCGGTCGTCCAGCCCGGCCGGGACCTGCTCCCGTGGCGTCCGGAACGCGTGCAGGAAGCCGCTCAGCGCCTCCGCCGGGTCCATCACGGCGCCGCGCTGGTCGAAGCCGCGCAGGTTGACGTACAGCTGACCGTCGGGGAACCGGTCCGCGACCCGGTGCGCCCAGTGCACCGCGAGACTGGTCTTGCCGACGCCGGGCGGGCCGGACACGGCACAGACGACCGTGGTCCGCGCTGCCGCCGCCTCCTGCACGAGGGCGTCCAGCCGGGCGAGGCGCTGCGCGTGGCCGGCGAACCCGCGCACCGCCAGCGGCAGCTGCGCCGGCGCGGCGGGTGCGGCGGCGGTGACCCGCGACGCGGTCAGGTCGAGCGCCGGGTCCTGCCGCAGCACGGCCGCCTCGAGGTCGCGGAGGTGCTGGCCCGGGTCCAGCCCGAGCTCGGTCGCGAGCGCCTGCCGCAGCCGCTGGTAGGTGGCGAGCGCGTCGGCGGGGCGGCCCGACCGGTACAGCGCGAGCATCAGCTGCCCGTGCAGCCCCTCGTCGAGGGGATGGTCGCGGGTGAGCCGCTCCAGGTCGGGCACGAGCTGCGCGTGCTCGCCGAGCTGCAGCCGGCACTCGGCGAGCGCCGACTGGGCGTGCAGGCGCAGCACCTCCAGCCGCTCGGCCTCCGCGTCGAGGCCGGTCTGGCCGGCGATGTCCTCGAGCGGCCTGCCGCGCCACAGGGCGAGGGCCTGTTGCAGCACGCGCACCCGCTCGGCGTGCTCGCCCTGCGCGGAACCCTGCGCGGAACCCTGCGCGGAACCCTGCGCGGAACCCTGCGCGGAACCCTGCGCGGTCCCCTGCCGGATGAGCCGTTCGGCGACCGCGACGTCGGTGGCGTCGTCGCCCGGCAGCGCCAGCACGTAGCCGGGCGGACGGGCCACGATGGTGTCCCGCCCGCCCAGCACCTGCCGCAGGTACGACACGTGCCGCTGCAACGTGTTCATCGCCGTGGCCGGCGGGTCCTCACCCCAGACCGCGTCGATCAGCCGGTCGGTGCTGACCACCTCACCCCGGCCCACCGCCAGCGCCGCGAGCACCGCCTTGCGGCGCAGCCCGGGCACCTCGCGGGGCACCCCGGCCTGCGTCACGTCGATCGGCCCGAGGAGCCTGACCTGCATCGTGTCCCCCACACCCCTTCAACGACCGGTAAACGGTAGCCGCAGGTGTGGCGGTGGAGGGACCCGTCGGTCGGTGACCTGACAGCCGGTATCAGGCGCCCACGATCCGCCACACCTGCGAGTTGGCCCCCGTCCACGGCCGCGTGACGGCGCGGAAGTCCTGCGCGCTGGACACGTACGCGTCGAGGTACCGGCCGCTGCTCACCTGCTGCACCGTGTAGAACGCGCCGCCGTAGTCCTGCAGCCGCCACAGCTGGGTGCTGTCGAACGTCTGCCGCGGCCGCGTCACGACCCGGTAGTCGAGGCTCGCGATCTCGTGCGCGTCGAGGAACCGTCCACTGCTGGCCTGCTGCAAGGTGTACAGCCCACCGCCCACGTCCGTCAGCCACCACTTCTGCGTGTTGTCCGTCTGGTACGGCCTGGTCACCACGTTGTAGTCCTGCGAGGCGATCTCGTGCGCGTCGAGCAGCCTGGCCCCGCCGTCCTGCGCGAGGATCACCAGCCTCGGCGCCGCAGCGACCTGCGCCGCCTGTTGCTGTGTCGCCGCCGACGCACTGGTCGCCGCCCCGAAGAGCACGGCACCCGCCGCCGCGAGCACGACGACCACCCGCCAACCGGCGCTGCGCTTCGCTTTCATGGCCTACCTCCGTCTGGTTCCGCCGGCCGGACCCACCCGGCCGATCTCCCAGAAGGCTGACCGCCACCCCTGAAACGCTGCTGAAACCCGCTCACGCCAGGTGCCGAGGGTCAGGCCGATCCGGCTCGGGGGTGCTGGAGGCGGTGCAGGAGGAGGTGGGCACCCTGGGCGGTGGCGGTGGCGGCGCCGGTGTGGAGGTCTTCCTGGTTGGCGGTGGCGAGGCCGCGGACGCGGAGGAGTTCGGCGGTGAGGACCTGCTCGCCCATGGCCGCGGCGGCGGTGAGGCCTTCGGTGGCGAGGGTGGCGGCGGTGGTGCGGTCGCCGGCGGCGAGGTGGGCGTCGGCCATGGCGGCGATGGAGATGGTCCTCGTGGCGCGCAGGCCGAGGCGGTGGATCGCCTCGCCGGTGGTGCGCATCGTGGCGAGGGCGGCGGGTGTACCGGTGTGCACGGCCGCCCAGGCCGCCACGAAGTCGCCGGTGGTGACGAAGTGGGGCATGCCCTGGCGGGCGCCGATCTCGCGGCAGCGCCGGGCGGCGGCGAGGCCGGCGGGGACGTCGTGCTCCTGCAGGGCGGTCCAGGCGGCGTACAGGGCGGCGTTGGCCCGGCCGTACGGGTCGTCGCAGCGCTCGGCGAGTGCCGCGGCCGAGGCCAGGTCCTCCCGGGCGGCGGCGGGCAGGCCGCGCAGCGAGCGGACGAGGGCACGGAAGTTGTACGCGGCGAGGGCCGGGGTGCGGCCCGCCTGCGAGCGCAGGTGGCGGGGGTCGACGGCGGCGAGGCGGTCGACGGCGGTGCTGAGGTGCTCGTCGGCCTCGGCGAGGCGGCCGGTGAAGTAGCAGGCGACACCGAGCAGGTACGGGCCGGCGGCGGCGAGAAGCTCGTCCGAAGGCGCGCCCGCACCGAGCGGCTCGCGCGGAGGCGCGCCTGCACCGAGCGGGTCCTCCGCGGGCGCGCCGGAGTCGTTTGACGCCCCCGCGGATGGGGCGGAGGCGAGCAGTTGGCGGGCGAGGTCCTCGGCGACCGTGTACTCGGCGCGGTTGCAGGCGACCTCGCCCAGGGTCCACAGCGCGGCGCGCACGTCGGTGCCGGTGCCGGTGTACGGCAGCAGCCACCTGGCCCGGGCGGCCGCCTCGGCGACCACGTCGCTGCCGACGCCGACGGTGATCTGCAGCAGCGCCGCCCGGCGCAGCTGCACGTCCAGCTCGGCGGCGGCCGCGCCGGGGGACGTGGCGGCGTGCGGCGCGAGCTGGTCGGTGGCGCGGGCGAGGTGGGCGAGCGCGTCCTCGTACGCGAGGCGGCGCGCGGCGTCGTCGGCGGCGCGCACCGTCCAGCGCAGGAAGTCGCCCGCGTGGCCCAGGCCGATCGACCGTCCATAGTGGAACGCGATCTCGCCCGCGGTGAGCGCGCCGGGGTACGGGTCGGCGGCCGCGGACGCCAGGCGGGCGTGCAGGGCGGCCCGTCGCGCCGCGGGCAGCTCGGCGTACGCGACCTCGGCGAACAGCGGGTGCCGGAACCGGACCGCGCCGGGGCCGGCCTCCGTGACCAGCTGCGCCGCGGCCGGGCCGGCGAGCAGCTCGGCGGCGGAGGCGCCGGTCACGGCGGCGAGGAGCCGCAGCTCCAGGTCCCGTCCGGCGACGCCGAGCACGTCCAGGCACTCGCGGGTGACCGCGTCGCGGACGCCGTCCAGGCGTAGCCGCACGGCGTCGCGGACGCTCGGCGGCAGCCGCTCCCCCGGCGCGCCGAGGACCTCGGTGAGGAAGAACGGGTTGCCGCCGGTGCGCTCCGCGAGCCGCCGCACCACGTCGTCCGGCGCGGGTGCGCCGGTGCGGGCCGCGACCAGGTCGGCGACCCCGGCGGGGTCGAGGCCGGCGAGGCGCAGCTGCCCGGACCCGGCGCCGCGGGCGAGGTCGTCGAGGGTCTCCACGAGGGCGGGGTCGCGCTCGTACGGGCGCAGCGTCGCCACCACGAGCGTCCGTCCCGTGTGGATGGTCGTGGCCAGGAACCGGGTCAGCAGCAGCGAGTCCGGGTCGGCCGCGTGGAGGTCGTCGAGGACGAGCACCAGACCGGAGGGGGCGGCGGACGTTCGTACCAGCGCCGAAACCGCCTCGTAGGCGCGGAACCTCGCCGCGGGATCGGGTGCGACGTCCACCGTGGACGGTCCGCCGACGAACCCGGTGAGGGCCGCCGCGGGAGGCTCGGCGTGCGGGAGGGCGAGCAGTCCGCGCACGATCTGACTCCACAGCCAGAACGGCGGCGCCTGCCCGACGGCGGGGCAGCGGCCCCACACCACGGGGACGCCGGCGGCCGCGGCCCGGTCGGTGACGGCGGTGGCCAGGGTCGTCTTGCCGATGCCCGCCTCGCCGACGACGGCGACCATCCGCCCGCCGCCGCGCAGCGCCGCCCCGAGATGCTCGCCGAGGACGGCCAGCTCGGCGCCCCGCCCGACGAAGCCGGCCGGCCGCGCCTCCCGCCCGGCGAAGCCGGCCGGCGCGGCTTCGTGTCCGATGTGGACGGTCGACCCGGCCTCGGGGACCGTGTGGCTGAGGATCCGGTGGTGCAGCTCGCGCAGCGCCGCGCCCGGCTCGACGCCGAACTCGGTGGCCAGGAAGCGGCGGCCCTCGTCGTGGACGGCGAGGGCCTCGGTCTGCCGGCCCGCACGGTACAGCGCGAGCATCAGCTGCCCGCGCGCCGACTCCCTGGCGGGTTGTTCGGCCACGAACCGCCGCAGGTCGGGCAGGACCGCGAGATGCCGGCCCCCGGCGACGGCGGCGGTGCAGCGGCCCTCCTCGACCGCCAGGCGGGTCTCGGCGAGCCTGGCCACCTCGGCGTGGACGGCCGACAGGTCCCCGGCGGGCGGGTCGCCGCGCCAGAGCGCGAGGGCCCGCGTGTAGTCGCGTTCGGCGGTGGCAGGGTCACCGGCGGCGAGGGCCCTGGCGCCCGCCTCGGCGAGCGCGACGAACTCCGCGGCGTCGACCGATTCGGGCGGCACGCGCAGCTCGTAGCCGCCGGCGTGGCCGACCACGACCGTGCCCTGCGCCCGCGCACCGCGGCCCGGCTCGAGCGCCCGGCGCAGCGCGGCGACGTAGCTGCGCAGCGTGACCTGTGCGCTCGGCGGCGGGTCGCCGTCCCACAGCGCGTCGGTGAGCCAGCCGGTGCTGTTCACCCGGTTGGGTCGCAGGAGCAGCAGGGTCAGCAGCGCCTGCTGCTTGGGACCGCCGACCGGCACGGCCGCGCCGTCGCGGGACACCAGGAGCGGCCCGAGTATCGCGAACCGCACGCTCCCGGACATGACCGGTCGAGCATAGCGTTGTGCCACAATGGGTCGCATGCGACGACTCCGAAAGGCGCATGGCGCGTAACGCCCCGGGCGCCGGCCGCGTGACACCGCGGACGCCCACCATCGACGGCCTGTCGAGCCGAGCCAACGCGGCGATCCAGGCCCTGCGCCCCCGCATCGGCGATGTCGGCGGCGCGCTCCGCACCTACCGGCGCGAGATCCGGCAGGCGGGCCGCTGGATCGACCTGGCCGGCCAGTGCCCCAGCCCGAGCTGCGACATCAGCTTCCAGCGGGACATCCTCGAGGCGGCGCTGCACGCCCTGCCCCGCGCCGCCGCCCGCGAGCTGCGGCGCCTCGTCGCGGTGCTGGACGAGGAGTTCCTGCGCAAGACGCTGCCCGACCCGTGGGCCGCCACCCGCGGCCCCAGGCACGCGCGGGCCTGGTGGCGGCAGCGTCTCGAAGACCGGTGACGTCAGCGCGGCTGCAGGACGTCGACCGACGGCAGGTCACGGTTGGCGGCGTGGACCTCGGCGATGCCCGCCAGGGCGTCCCGGCCCAGCGCACGGTAGGCGCCGGCGAGCAGTTCGACGGCTTCTCGCCGGTGCCGGTCGGCGTCCAGCCAGTGCAGCTCCCGGCCGAGGACGAGCGCGAACGCGGGCCTGCCGGCGGCGAGCTCCGCCGTCGCCTCGGCGATCCAGCCGCGGGTGCGTTCCTCGTCGCCGCGGGACGCGTCGTGGCGCGCCTCCATCTCCCCGACGCGCGGGTCGCCGCTGTCCGGCGGGAGCACCGCGCCGAGCGTCACGCCGCCCGGGGGCCGCCGCGCGTCGGCCCAGCGCGGCGGTCCGTCGGCCGCGCACGCCGCGGCGTCGGCCGCGTCGAACCAGTCGAGCACGGCCCGCAGCGGGTACAGCGTCCAGTACCGCTCGGGGTCCTCGTCGTCGTCGAGCGCGTCGTCGAGCACGCGGCGGATCTGGGCGAGGCCCGTCGGGGCCTTCGCCGTCCACGTCTCCGCCGAGTCCCTCGCGTAGTTGTAGGCGACGAACGAGGGCAGCTCGGCCGGGTCGTCGTACCAGAGGCCGTAATGCAGCCCGTCGCTGCCGCCGCCGAGGATCGTCACCAGCTCGGCCGGGTCGCGGCGGAACCGGCAGTGCAGCCGCTCGTCGAGCCCGTCGCGGCCGGCCCGCTCCAGTCCGCCGTCGGCGAAGTGGTCCAGGACGCCCCAGCCGATGAGCCGCATGGCTTCGCTGGTCACGGACCGCACTCTACGGCCGTACACTTCGCCGGTGGCGCTCAGGAGGACGTACCGCTTCGTCGACGGCGAGCGGATCGAAGGCACCTGGCGGCCCATCTTCATCCGCAACGGTGACACGTACTTCCTGACCGAGCTGTTCGTCTTCGCCGACGGCGTCATCGACTGCTGGGGCTGGGTCGACCTCGACGGCCTGCGCGAGAAGCTGGCGTCCGGCTGGGTCGCCACGCGGCTCGAGCCCGGCGCGGAGGCCAGCGCCCATGAGCTGGCGGACTGGCGGATCGAGGAGCCGGAGATGTGGGTGACCGCCGATGGCCTCCTGGGTGAGGTCGCCGACCTGATCGACGAGCTCAACGACCGGCCCGACTCCACCGGCCGCTGCCGGCAGGCGCTGGACCGCTACCTGGAGACGCGGACGGAGGCGGACCGGGTGGCGCTGCGGGAGGCGTACCTGGCCGTCCCGGAACACCTGCGGATGTTCACCCTGGGCGACATGGACGCGAAGGACTGGCCGCTGCAGGTGCTGTGCACCCAGGTCGGCGAGCCCACACCCCGCGGCGCGGTCGTCACCCCGGCGATGCACGCGCAGGCGGACGAGTACTTCGCCGACCGGGCCAGGGCGACGGCCCGGCGGCACGGCGGCCGATCCGTCGACGGCCCGCAGGACGCCACGGTCATGCTGGCATGGCTCCCCGGCACCTGGCCCCAGGCGCCGGGCATCGAGTGGCTGCGCAACGAGTACCCGGTGCCGGTCACCGTCGCCGGGTCGACGTACGCCAGCGCGGTGCACGCGTACTGGGCCCTCGCCACCACCGACGAGGCGGCCCGCCACGCGATCCGCGCCGCGGCGACGGCGATGCTCGCGGAACGGACCGCCAGGACCGCGCCGCTGCGCCCGGACTGGCCGCTCGTCCGCGCCGCCGCGATGCACACGGTCCTGCGGGCGAAGTTCACCCAACACCCGGCCCTCGCCGACGTCCTCGTGGCGACCGGCGACGCCCGCATCGACTACGGCAGCGACTCCTTCGGGCACGGCGGCGGCCCCGACACCCGGAACTGGGTCGGCCGCCTGCTGGAGCTCGTCCGGTCGGAGCTCGTGGCCGAGCGGGCCGGCTTCCTCGGCTCCTCCCCGGCTGCCGGGTAGCCCCGCGCCGTGATCACGATGCGTCCGGTCATCGAGGTGCCGCCGTGGCCCGCGGCGGCGACGGCGCCCTGGTCGAGGCTGGACCTCGGGCCGTGGTGCACCGACGCGCAGGTCGGGCTGTTCGTGGCCGGGCAACCTCCCGGGGTCCGACGACTTCAGCAAGCACTTCCGCGAGGCCCTCACCAAGCAGTGGGAAAGGTGAAGGCGCAGCAGCACTGAGAAGGCACCGGTCGCGGATCATGTCGGGTGTGACGACGGATTCCGTGCCGCACGAGCGGCCTGTGGGCGACGCGATCAAGATCTGGTTCAAGTTCGTGCCGCGCGAGGGCTGGTTGCCGCATGACACCGAAGGCTTGTGGGCAACCCAGTTGAGCGAGGACACGGCTCGGGTGGACAACGTGGCCCTCCTGCAGAACGGTGTTGCGCAAGGTGACATCGTCCGGTTCGGGACCGACGCCGAAGGCTTGCGGTGGGCGACCGGCCGGGTGCAGGCATCCGGGCATTGCGTTGTCCGTGTGCTTCCGGTGCCTTCCGGGCCGCTGGGCCCGAGCGCCCAGGCCGTCCACGCCGCGTTCAAGCGTTTCGGCCTGGGCGGTGAGGTCTTCAGCGCGGAGTTTCCGCTGGTGGCGTTCGACGTGCCCGTCGACGCCGACTTCGGAGAGATCAAGCGGGTGTTGGTGGAGGGCGAGTCGAACGGCTGGTGGCATTTCGAGGTGGGCTGCGGCACCGACCGCTGGTGGAACGCGTAGGTCGACGCGTTCAAACGCCGCGTGGCCTGGCCCAGGGTGGCAGCGGTCGGCCGCGACCTCACGATCACGGCACCGCAGCGACGCCCGAGCACTGTGTGTCGGCCGGATGTTGTCGGCGGTTGATGTCTGCTGACCTTGGCCTTGCCCAGGGCTTCTCATCGGTTTGTCGCCGACTTCTACTCGTCGATCTGTTGTTCTGAAGTGCGTTGCATGTCGCGGTTCGCGTGGCATCGGAGCATGGGCTGGTTGCGGCGAACCGGGGGGTGGTCGCTGCGCAGTGGGTTCCAGATAGGGTCTGCGGGTGGACGGTCCGGATGGCCAAGCTCCCCCGAGCGGGCATATTGATCTTGATCTGAGCGACGATCCGTTGCCGCGGCGGCCAGTCGGGCTGCGGCGGCGTTGGACGTCGCTGCGGGTGTCCGCTTCTGGCGTCGTGGTGCTGGTGTTGATAGGCGGGTTGATCGGCGCGGCACTCGGGCGCGCTTGGGCGCGATGGGAGCAGCGAAAGCTGGAGTCGGCGCGGGTTTCATTGTTCGTTGCGGTAGCGGATCTCTCGACGACCACGGGCTCCAACGGCCGGGTCTCGATGGAGGGAAGCGTGGCGGTCGCGAACGGGGGTCCACTGCCGGTGGAGGTGTCGGGTCCTGCGAGCGGGGACTTTCGAGTGTGGGGTCAGCAGCGGGTCGCAGCAGGTGGGGCTGCGCGGTTTCCGGCGAACCTGACGGTTGTGTGCGCCGCCGGCGTCGAGCAGCAGCCGCTGCCGCTTGCGTTGGTGGTGGTCACGGCCGACGGTGTGCGACGGTCGGTGGATGTGAAGGTCGAGTTGGTCGGGACCTGGAAGGAGATGGTGACGCAGGACTGCCAATCGCCGAGCTGAGAGTCCGCGTTCTGCCGTCATTCGGCTGTCCCGCTGGCGTTGGGCAGGCTGTTGTTGGTGATCGAGTCAGGTCGACAGCTGCCGGTCCGGCTGTCGTGGCGGGCTGTCCTGACGTTTGGTTGCCGGCCCACGTGTCGCACCGCTGTCCGTTTTGACCTTGGGTTGTGGCGGCCGATCCAGCAGAGGCGCGTGGCGGTCGAGTAGGTGCCGGATGTCGGGTTCATCGAGAACCCACAGAAGTGACGTCAGGCGACGGGGGCGCCGGCGGTCCTCATGAAGGGGACGGGGTCGATGGCGTTGAGGCGGGTGGCGGGGCGGCCGTAGTGGACCTCGAATGCAGGTGGGGGCCGGAGGAGTTGCCGGAGGTGCCGACGTGGCCGATGGTCTGGCCGGCGGTGACCTGCTGGCCGACGGTGACGTCGGGCTGGCGGACCATGTGGCAGTACCGCGTGACGATGTCGCCGGCGTGGTGGATCTCGACGTACCAGCCGCAGCCCTTGATGCTCGGTGAGCCGTCGACGTCGCAGGACGGGCCGGAGGTGTTGCACACGACGGTGATGACGGTGCCGGCGGCGGCGGCGCGGATCGGGGTCTCGCGGGCGGCCATGATGTCGATGCCGTCGTGGGTGGGGCGGGAGACGGTGCGGAAGCCGCTGGTGCCCTTGCCCGGCACGGGGTTGACCCAGGTGCCGACGGGCACGGCACCCGTGGGCGGCACGATCAAAGACGGCGTGGCCGATGGTGTGACCGACGGGGACGCGGAAGGCGCCGGGGCCGGGCATGCGGGGACGGTCTTGCGGCGGGAGACGTAGGCGTCCGAGACGTAGGCGCCGCTGGTGAGCCGGTCCCAACGGTCGGTGGTGCGGACGCGGCCCTTCGTCTTCGGGCCCCGCACGGAGCAGACCAGCGACAGCTTCGCGCCGTTGCGCAGGCTGCCGACGGCGGGTGCCGCGGGCGTCGGGGCGGAGCGCACCGCCAGCTTCACCTTGCCGGAGGAGACGGTGCCCGGCACGGACGAGGAGGCCGCGAGCGCGGTTGAGCCGAACGCCACCAGGGCGGCGCCCGTCAGACCCAGCACCGTCAGTTGCCGCCGCATGCACCACTCCGTCCGTCGCCGGTCACGTCACAAGTGAGCGTGCGGGCGGCGGGGTGCGGGACGGTTGCTACAGCGTGGTGAAGAAGGAGATGGCCGCCGTCAGCGCCTGGTCGGTGAGCACCGGGTCGTGGCGCGGGCCGACGTCGCGCATGAACGCGTGCTCGCCGCCGGCGTAGACGTGCAGCTCCGCATCGTGCAGGCCCGCGTCGTACAGTGCGGCGATGATCCGCAGGCGGGCGTCGGCGGGCACGTGCGGGTCCTGTGAGCCGAACACGAGCATGAGCCGCCCCCGGATCTCGGCGAGGGAGCCCAGGGTGCCGGCGTCGGGGTCGGCGCCGAGCGCACCGTTGTGCAGGCCGGTCGGGTAGAAGCAGACCGTCGCGGCCACGCGCGGGTCGAACGCCGCCCGGAACGCGAGGTGCCCGCCGATGCAGAACCCGGTCGCGAACAGGGTCGTCGTGTCGGGGCGTCCGTCGAGGTACGACAGGACCGCCACCCGGTCGGCGTCGAACGAGGCGGTCGTGGTGGCCGCCGCGCCGGCGAGGCCCGCCTGCTTGCCCGCGTCGTCGAACTCGAGCGCGACGCCGGCCAGGTCGCCGTCCGGGTAGATCTCGGGGACGCAGACGACGAAGCCGGCCGAGGCGAGCCGCCGCGCGGTCCGCAGCGTCGACTCCGTCAGCTGGAAGATGTCGGTGTACAGCAGGACGCCCGGCAACGGACCGTCGCCGGAGGGCCGCAGCACGACGGCCCGGACCGGCCCGCCGGGCGCCGGCACCGACACCTCGTCCTCACGCAGCTTCATGCCGGTGACCTTACGCGGCGCCGTCCGGCGTGATGGTCAGGACCGGCCGGTCCGGCGCGGCGAACGCGGGTCCGGCCTCGACCTTCCACCGCTGGTGCGGGGTCAGGCCCGGCACGACGTCGCCGGCCTTCAGGCCGCGGCCGTCGATCATCGAGGAGGCGGTCGCCGCCAGGTACGCGGACAGGGCCTCCGGCGGGAGCGCCCCGCACACGCACTGCAGGTCGGGCAGGCCGAGCGGGCCGAGCCCGAGGGTGTCCAGCAGGTACCGGCCGGTGACGTCGTGGTGCCGCACGTTGACCACGCCCACCTCGGAGCCGGGTGGCGTGGCGAGCCGGCTCGACGGCCACCAGACCGCGACCGGTGCCGTGTCGTCGGCGAGGGTACGCACGACGGCGGTGAACGCCCGCACCCGGTCGGCGGGGGCGAACGACGTACCGAAGATCTCGGTGACCGTCACCGTGCGTGTCACCCCGGCCATCACCTCCGCCGCCTCCGCCCAGCCACGGGTGTGGGCGAGGTCCCGGCGGCCCTGCGACACCGCCGGCCGCCCGAAGCTGACCAGGAGCCGGATCGGGTCGGGCGCGGTGAGCTCCGGGAAGCCGACCATGTACCCGCCGCCGCGGCTCGTGCCGTCGGTGAGGGTGGCGGACGGCCAGTACCGCCGCAACGTGGCCGGCGAGGGACGCAGGCGCACCGCGCCGGTGTAGCACAGCTCCGCCGCCAGTCCAGCGCTCATCGGGTCCCTCGGGCTCGTCGGGTGGCTCGCATCATGCCACGCCCGCGCCGCCGGGAATGCGATGGCGGCGCGTGGCGGACCGGCCGATGATGGCCGGGTGACCGCCGTCTCCGAGACCAGCCTGGCCGTGACCGTGGTGCCACCGGCGCACCCGCGGGCGCGGGCGGCGCTGCGCGCCTACTACCACGACATCGGCGGGCGGTACTACGACCGCCCGATGACGGAGGTGGAGGTCGACACGATCCTCTCCGAGGACCCCGACGAGGACCTGCAGCCGCCGACCGGCTGGTTCTGGGTCGCGACCGTCGGCACCACGGTCGCCGGCTGCGTCGGCCTGCGGTACGTCACCGAGGACGGCCACCGGGTCGGCGAGCTGACCAGGGTCTACGTCTCGGACAAGGTCCGCCGGCAGGGCCTCGGCGGAAGGCTGATCACCGTCGTGGAGCAGCAGGCCCGCACCGAGGGTGTCACGTCCCTGCGGCTGGACGTGCGCACCGACCTGGTCGAGGCCCGCGCCCTGTACACGCGGCACGGCTTCCACGAGGTGCCCGCGTTCAACGACAGCCCGTACGCCGGCCACTGGCTCCGCAAGTCCCTCCAGTGACCGGGTCTCGGTGGCACTGGGTGGGTTGCACAGCAGCTGAGCCATCTCTCCGTCCTGACGTTCGTCGGCGGAAAGCCCCCGATGCGAGGGTTGGTTCGGCTCGTACCGCGGACCGCCGAGACGATGCCATGGCCGCTACGCGGGGCGTGTGAGGCGGGCGAGGTTGCGCCGGGCGGCGGTCGTTTCGGGGTGGTGGGGTCCGTACCGCGTGGCGTACGCCTCGGCGAGGTCGGTGAGTGCGGCGGTGGCGTTGGTCTCGTCGCCCTGCAGCAGCATGATGCGGGTCAGGCCGGCGAGCGCGGTGAGGTGGTGCGGGTCGAGGGGGTCGCTGAGCTCGGTGGCCCGTTCGTAGGCGCGGTAGGCGCCCATCAGATCGCGCTGCTCGCGCAGCACCATCGCCAGGTCGTTCAGAGCCGGCGGGGTCGTGGCGGCCTGTTCGGAGAGAGTGCGGGCGGCTCGGAGGTCGCCGGTGGCGAGGTGGGCGGTCGCGGGGTCCTGCGGGGCGGACTGGCGCCGGGCGATGCGCGCGTCCGGGTGGGACGCGCCGAACAGGTCCTCGTACAGGGCGGCGACCGTGTCGTGGCGCGGGGTGGGGTCGGTCCTGGTGACGCCGTTCAGGGCGGCGACGGTCTCCGGGTCGGCGTCGCCGAGCAGCCGGCGGCAGCGTTCGAGGGTGTCGCGGTAGCGGGCGGCCGCCGCGGCCCGGTCGCCGTGCGTCAGCAGCGCCGCGGCGAGGCCGTTGGCGGCGGCGATCGTCGGTGGCGCGTCGTCGCCCTGTTCGCGCTGGTTCAGCTCGTACGCCTCGCGCCACACCGCGACGGCCTGGCCGGTCTCGCCGAGGGCGAGGTGGGCGGCGGCCAGGCACTGCTGGAGTTCCGCGGTGAGGTCCCCGCCGCCCCGGCGGAGCGCGCTGGCGAGGCGGGTGGCGGCGCCGGCGTGGTCGCCGCGTCCGGCCCGGTCGAGGGCGTCGGTGTACAGGTCGTGGACGGCGTCCTCGGTGCGCCGCTCCGCCCGGCGGGCCCGCACCTCGCGCCACTTCAGCCAGGCGACGCCGGCGGCGAGCAGCGCCACCACGGCGAGCACCCACGGGCCGAGGCCGTCGACGAGCGCGGCGACGAGGCACGCGATGGTGCCGCCGGCGACGAGCGCCACCAGGACCGTCAGGACACCGTCGCGCCGCCTCCGCATCGGGTCATCATGACCGCCGGTGCTGCCGTGGGCCGACGGCTGCGTCGTACATCCGCCACCGACGCTGTCCGGTCCGCAGCAGGGCGACGGCGGTCGATCTCGCGAGGCCGGCCGCCCGCGAGGGTGGTGTGGCGTCACACCACGGCCGCGACGAACTCCTCCGGGTCGACGGTGCCGGGCCGGTCGCTGACCTGACCGTCGCCGAGCTCGATGACCCGCCACACGCCGTCGGACCGCAGCGCCAGGTCGACCGTGACGAACGGCAGGCCCAGCGCGGCGACGAGCGGCGCCACGGCGGCCAGGTCGAGATCCGCGGGCGGCAGGTCGTGCGGCGTGTCCGGGTGCGGGCCGACCAGCCTGCACGCGCCGCCGACCCACCAGGTGCGGACCTCCGCCTTGCTCAGCTCCTCGAACCGGCGCAGCACGAACCCGCCGGTGAACTCGTCGTCGCGCAGCTCCCGGAACCGTTGCGCGACCGCCCACGCCGCGGCGGTGTCGGCGAGGTCGGGGATGAACGCGGCCTCGTGCCAGTGGTGCTTCATCGACTTCGTGTAGTCGCGCAGGACCGCCGCGCCGTTGCCGAGGTCGCCCGCGGCCCGCTCGAACGCCTCGCGCTCGTCGCCGGCCGTCCACACCGAGCGTGGGGTGACGTCCGCCAGGGCGGCGTACCAGCCGGGGAGCTCATGCGCCTGCCGGTACTGCGCGGCGCTGGTCCGCAACGTGACGCCACGGTCCCGCAGGGCTCCGGCGAACGCCGCGTACTGCTCGGAGCGCAGCATCCAGCCGCGGTAGACGGCCTGCCGTTCGCCCGCCTCGACGCGGGCCACGGCTCGCCGCGCCCCGTCCGGCGTGCTCAACGCGTCGTGGTCCACCACCGCCACGTCCAGGCCCGCCTCGCGGGCGGCGCCGGCCTCCGGGGCGAAGTGCCCGTCGGGTCGGCGGGGGCGCAGCGGATCCGCCGGTACCAACACCATCGTCGACATCTGGATACCGTACGCGGATGGTCACACTCGAGTTCACCGCCGACGCCGCCGAGTTCCTCGCCGCGGCCGGGGACCACCTGGCCGCCGACCCCGTCCTGAACACCGTCGTGACCGCGAACGCGCACAAGCCCCGCACCTGGCCCGACGGCGGCCCGCCCGCACACTTCTGGTGGCTCGTCGCGCGCGACACCTCCGGCGCGGTGGTCGGGGCGGGTATGCGCACCGCCCCGATGGCGCCGCATCCGCTGTACCTGCTGCCGATGCCGGCGGACGCCGCGGTCGAGCTCGCCCGTGCCCTGCACGCCCGCGGCGAGGAGACCCTGGGTGTCAACGGCTCGCTGCCCGCGTCGCAGGTGTGCGCCGCCGAGCTGGCCCGCCTCACCGGCGGCCGGGCCGAGGTCCTCATCCACACCCGGCTGCACGTGCTCGGCGAGCTCGTCCCGCCGCGCCCCGCGCCGGGCCGCCTGGCCCCGGTCCCCGCCTCCGCCGTCGACCTGGTCGTCGAGTGGGTCACCGCGTTCATGGGCGACGCCGACGAGCAGGCCGGTCGCCCCCGCGGCACGGGTATGCACGCCATGCCCGACCGCCAGGAGCTGCTGCGCCGCATCGACGACGGCCTGCTCTGGTTCTGGCTCGACGGCACCGGCCGGCCGGTCAGCCTCGTCGGCGCCACCGCACCCACGTACGGCGTGGTCAGGATCGCCCCCGTCTACACCCCGCCGGACCAGCGCGGCCACGGCTGGGCCAGCAACGCCGTCGCCGAGGTCTCCCGCCACCTCCAGTCCACCGGCGACCGCGTCTGCCTCTTCACCGACCAGGCCAACCCCACCTCCAACAAGATCTACGCCGCCCTCGGCTACCGCCCCGTCGTCGACATGGCGAACTTCGGCATCACCGGGGTTGTCCGGAGTTGACCGCCCGAGGGGCGTCGCCCCTACCGGACAACGACGGATGCCCGCATGGTCGGAAGGGTCGCGGCGGACGGCGCCGCGCTTTCCGAAAGGAACCAGCCGTGAAGCGACTCACCCAGGCGCTCGCCGCGCTGCTCGTCACGGCGGGCCTGGCCGGCTGCACCGGCCAGCCGCAGGCCGCCCGGCGGGTCGCCACGCCCGCGGCACCGTCGCCGGCCGCCACCGCCGAGTGCCGATGGTCCCCGGTCAACCCCGACAACAAGGCGAACACCAAGGATGTCGGCACACCCCCGGGCACGGTCCCCAGCGGCACCATCGCGACCATGACCTTGACGACCAACCTCGGCACCATCGAGATCACGATGGACGCCAAGGTCGCCCCGTGCGCGGTGGCGAGCTTCGCCTACCTGGCCGGCAAGCAGTTCTTCGACGGCAGCCGCTGCCACCGCCTGGGCACCACGGAAAGCCTGTCCATCCTGCAGTGCGGCGACCCGTCCGGCACCGGCACGGGCGGCCCCGCGTACCAGTACGCGGAGGAGAACCTCGGCCCCAAGGCCGGCTACCTCCGCGACACGGTGGCCGTGTCCCGCTGGGAGGACCCGGGCACCAGCGGCAGCCAGTTCTTCATCAACTATGCCGACAACCCGGGAATCCCCGCGAACTACAGCCTGATCGGCATCGTCACCAAGGGCATGGACATCGTCAAGCAGGTCGCCGCCGCCGGCGTCGTCCCCGAGACCAGCTACCACGGCGACGGCACCCCGAAGCTCACCCTCACCCTGCAACACGTGACGGTCGCCTACGTCTGACACACCGGCGCCGGCAGCACGTGTCTCATGTGCGGCGGGCGAGGAGGTAGGACTGGGGGGTCGACTCGCCCTGTTCGGCGGGGCGGGTGGCGCGGAAGAGCGTGGTGAAGCCGGCGGTGGTGAGGTGGTGGGCCATCTCGTCGGCGGGCAGCCAGTACGCGTCGAACTCGACGCCGGCGGTGCGGCCGGCGCGGCGGAGGGTGCCGTCGCCGTCCTTGAAGGCCGTCACCAGGTGGCCGCCCGGCTTGACGACGCGGGACAGCTCGCCGAAGGCAGGCGCGCGGTCCTCGGGGGCGAGGAAGATCAGCGAGTACCAGCAGACGACGCCGGCGAGGGAGGCGTCGGCGAACGGCAGGTCGCGCAGGTCGGCGACGGCGAAGGGGAAGCCCGGGTGGTCGCGCCGGGCCACCCTGACCATCTCCGGGGACAGGTCGACGCCGTGCGGGGACAGGCCGTGGGCGGACAGGTAGGGGGCGAGCCGGCCGGTGCCGCAGCCGACGTCGCCCACGTCGGGGCCCAGGTCGGCGGCGAGGGTCAGCTCGCAGAACAGGCCGAGCACCGCCCGCTCGACCGGCATCCGGTCCAGCTCGCCGGCCAGGCCGTCGGCGTAGATCTCGGCCAGGACGTCGTGGGCGGCTCGCAGCTCATCGGTCTTCGCATCCACGGACGAAACCTTAGCCACCCGGGGTGGACGCCGTCTGCGACGCTGGGGCGCATGACGACGCCGGCGCCGCGGCCGACCCGCGCGGAGCTCGAACGGTGCTTCGTGGCGGTGCTGGGCGGCACCCGGTCGCGCGAGGACGTGGCCGCGTGGGCGGCGCCCTGGCACGCGCGCCCCGACGCGGGCGTCGCCGCCGACCAGGTGGTGTGGCTGGCGCTGTCGATGCTGTCCGGCGTCGACACGCGGATCGTCCCGGACGGCCCGTACCTGCACCCCGACGAGCAGGTGCGCCAGTGGCTGGACGCGTTCCGGCAGGTCCGCGCCACCTCCCCCGACCCGTGAGCGGGTCCTCCCCTACGATGGCCGCGTGTACCTGCTTGAGCTTGCCTTCGACGGGAGTCCCGACCGGCTGGCGGTGCGGCCCGCGCACCGGGAACGGCTGCGGGTGTTGCACGAGGCCGGGCGGGTGGTGATGGCCGGGCCGTACTCGGACGAGACCGGCGCGCTGCTGCTCTTCGACGTGACCGCCGAGGAGTTCGAGGCGATCATCGACGACGACCCGTACTACCGGGCGCCCGGCGTGACGATCGTGCGCCGCCACGAGTGGGTCCCGCTGTTCCGCTGACCGTCACGACGAACGGTCGACGGGCAGGCCGAAGGCGGGGACTGGGCGACCGGCTCGCCGCCGCACCCGTCCGTAAGGGCGCCACCCCGCTCGGCTCGCATCCCTTCGTGCACCTGGTGCACAGCGACCCGTTCGGAGGCACCGTCCGGCGGTAACGTGTGGCGATGGCGGCGCGGGAGTCCGGTCGGGGCGCAACGGTGCTGTCGGCCGTCGCCGCCGTCACGTACTTCCTGCTGGCGAGGTACGGGCCCGGGTGGTGGCGCGGCGCGCGACTCGACGGCGTGGACGCGCCGCTGGATCTCGGCTGGCTGCACAACGGGTTCGCGTGGCTGGCGCAGTACGCCGGGGCGGCGCTGTCCCTGCTGTTCGGCGCGGCGGCCGTGCTGCTCGTGCTGGTGGCGGTGGCCAGGGTCGACTCGCCGCGGCTCGACCGGGTCGTCGCCGCCGCCCGGACGGCGCCGGCGCTCGCGTTGCTGGCGGTGCCCGCCCTCGCCGTCGCCTGGTTCCTCGCCACGCAGGTCGCGCTGCTGGTCGCGCCCTTCCTCGGCATGTATCACGGGGAATACCACCCCGCCGTCCCGTAGCGGCTACCTTGTAGCACAGCGTGTTGCAGCGGATACCTGGAGTGCGCGATACGGGTGGCGGCGTGGGCTGTGGCGGTGGTGGCGGCGGCCGGTCCGGTCGCGCCCACCCATGATGTACGGGCGGCGGCGCCGCCGGGTCGGCCGAACGTGTTGCTGCTGCCCATGGACGACGCGCGGACCGGGCAGACGTTCGCGATGCCGAAGGCGCTGGCGTGGCTGTCGGACAACGGCAAGCTGTTCGGCGAGCACGGGCTGCCGGAGAAGTTCATGCCGTACCTGCAGGCCGAGCGCGTCCCGCTGCCGATCTCGTGGCCGGGGCACATCCCCGCCGGCAGCGACCGCCGGCTGGCCGCGAACCTCGACATCACCCCGACGGTGCTCGCCGCCGCCGGTCTCACCCCGTCGTTCCAGGTGGACGGGCGCGACCTGCTGGCACCCGGCGACCGGCGGGCGCTGCTCACGGAGTACTGGCGGGACCCGGCCAACGGTGCGGGCATCCCGTCGTGGGCGTCGACGGTGGTGCCGGGGCGCTACCGGTACACGGAGATCTACGACGACGCGTTCACCGTCACCGACCGCGAGTACTACGACCTGGCCCGCGACCCGTGGCAGCTGACCAACCCGCTCCAGGACGGCTCGACCCGCCCCGCGCTCGCCGCCGCCCTCGCCCGCCAGCGGACCTGCACGGGCCGCGACTGCCCCTGAGTTGCGGCGCTCGCGTATCGTCCATTCACATGAGTCGATTCTTAGCGAGGGCGGCCGTCGTGGCCGGCATCCTCGCGATCACGCTCAACCCCGTGGCCGCCGGTGCCGCCACCGTCCCGACGGCCGCGTTCTCCCAGGACAGCACGTGGCCCGCGGGCTACGTGGGCCGCATGACCGTCACCAACGGCGGCACGACCGCCCTGACCTGGCGGGTCGAGTTCGACCTGCCCGCCGGCACGACCATCGGCAGCTCCTGGGACGCCACGGTGACCCGCTCCGGCAGCCACTACGTCGCCGTCGGCGCGTCGTGGAACGCGAGCCTCGCCCCGGGTGCGTCGACCAGCTTCGGCTGGGTCGCCGCCGGCCAGGGCACGCCGCAGGGCTGCCTGCTCAACGCCGCCCCGTGCGACGGCCGCCCACCGTCGCGCGACGTCCGCCCGCCGTCGACCCCGACCAACCTGCGCGGCACCGCACAGGCCAGCTCGTTCGTGCTCACCTGGTCCCCCTCGACCGACGACCGCGCCGTCACCGGCTACGAGATCTACTCCAACACCTCCACCGCCCCGATCGCGACCGTCACCGGCACCAGCTACAGCATGCCGACGCCCCCACCGATGGTGATGTCGTTCGGTGTACGGGCGATCGACGCCGCCGGCAACCGCTCCCCCTTCGCCACGGTGGGCCTGGGCACGCCGCCGGACACCACCGCCCCCAGCCAGCCGACGGGCCTGGCATTTCGCGGGGTGACCGACGGCTCCTGGACAGTCGTCTGGACCGCCTCGACCGACAACCAGTTCGTCGCCGGCTATGAGGTCGCCCTCAACGGCACGGTCATCAGCCTGGTCGGCAACACCACCGCCTACGTCCCCTACACCGGCTACGGCACCTACTTCGTCGCCGTCCGCGCCTTCGACGGTGCCGGCAACTTCTCCACCCGCGCCCAGGTCGGCATCGCCGTCGACCCGCCGCCCCCGCCGCCGCCCGGCTCCTGACCGTCGTTCACGGGGCGCGCGCCACCGCCGCCGCGCGCCCTCAGCCCCTCCGTTCAATGACACTGCACGACGCCCCTGACGCGCCCGAACTCCCCGGCGACCAGGTCCTGCCGGCGGATCCAGTAGTACAGCCGGCCGACGTCCCCCCACATCCACCCGGTGACGCCGTCGGAGTCCACCTGCAGCAGCACCCAGTCGCCGTCATCCGGCCGTGCGGGGTCCTGGATGAACTCCGGCCAGCCGAAGACGCGGTGCATCGGCGCCTCCGCTCTCCCGTACAGCGCATCCATCCCGGCGGGCTGCCGCTCCCACAACGGCTGGACGACTGCCTCCGACTCGTCCGGGATCGTGAGCACCCGCCGGCCCGCGCAGGCCACCGCCGGAAAGGTCGCGACTCCCTCCGGCGTCGCCACCGGCACCGCGGTCCCCGCGTCCACCATGACGACCCGCCACCACTGCGGGTCGCTCGGGTCGTTCTCCCACCCGCCCATCTCCACGGCGTCGTAGAAGAACGCCAGCAGCACCCCCACCGGCAACGCGTCCAGCCCGAGGGCCTCGTTGACCTCGTCGCAGTCCAGCTGCACGATCAGCGACAGCGCCCGCCCGCCGTCCGTCCGCGGCCAGACGAACCACTCGTCTCCGAGCGCGACCCCACCGAGCCGCGTGCCCCGGAACCCCTCCCCGCACGCCGAACCGCCCGCCGGGCCGCACACCGAACCGTGCGCCGGGCTGCACTCCAAACCGTGCGCCGGGCTGTGCGTCAGGCGGACCGACGGCAGCGCATGCGCCATCACCGCCGCCCACAACGCCTCGTCGTCGTCGCCATCGACACCGTCACGGACCTCGGTCATGCCCGCCGTCCGTCTCCGGCCGCGGCCGGGCCGCCGGCTGGATCGGGGCACGAGGGGCGGCTCAGCAGCACTGGCCGATCCCCCAGATGCGGGTGAAGTCGCCGGCGGCGAGGTCCTGGGAGCGAATCCAGTAGTACAACGTGCCGACGTCACCCCACATCCAGCCGGCGACGTCGTCGGAGTCGACCTGCAGGAGCAGCACCCAGTCGGCGACGCCCTCGCGGAGCCGCTCCACGCGCGGGTCGCCATAGCCCTCGGGCCCGCCGACGGAGATGCCGCTGGCGGCGAGCTGGCACTCCAGCTGCATCGGGCCCTGCACCGGCTCGGGCCAGCCGAACACCCGGTGTCTGGGCGCCTCGTCCTTCGCCCCGACGCGGTCATACAACCGGCTCACCGCGCCGCGACCGTGCTCGCGCAGCCGCTCCACGGCCGGCTCCCACCTGTCGGGGATCGTCAGCACCCGCCGGGGCACGCACGCCACAGCGCCGAACGCTTCCGTCCCCTCAGGCGCCACCACCGGCCGCGCCGTCGCGGCGTCGGACACGACGACCCGCCAGTGCTGCCGGTGGCCTGGCTCGTAGCCCCAGCCTTCCATCTCGACGGCGTCGTAGAAGAACGTCAGCAGCGCCCCGCCCGGCAGCACACCCGGGCCGTCGCCGCCGAGCGTCGCGTTGATCTCGTCGCAGTCCAGCTGGGCGATCACCGACAGCGCTCTGCCGCCATCGGTCCGCGGCCAGACGAACCCGTCCCCGGCGAGCGTGTCCCCGCCGAGCCGCGTGCCCCGCGAATCCGGCGCGCACGCCCCGCCGCCGGTCAGCCGGACCGACGGCAGCACGTGCGGCGCGAGAACACCCCAGAGCGCTTCGTCCCCGCCGACCTCTTCCCGAAGCTCGCTCACGTGTCCTCTTCCTCGTCGTACAGCGCCATGAGCCGCGGCAGGCGGCGCCGCATCTCGGCCTCGTCGTCGAAATCGAACTCCCAGTCCGGGTCGAGGTCGGGATAGCGGATGGTGAAGTCACGGGCGGGCAGCTCGTCGCCGCCGGTCCGGTCCCGGTACGCCTGCCAGACGACAGCCAGCACGTCCTCGCACTCGAGGTCGTCGCACTCGGCGGCCGCCGAGACGACCGCGGGATGTGTCGCGAGGCTGTCGGGGTCGGCGAGCGCCCGCTCGAACGTCTCCCTGCCCTGCGTGATCAGCCATCCCCGGAAATACTCGAACCCGTCGTCGGACGCGCCGCCGTTGATGACGTAGGCGGCGGCCCACAGGCCGGCCCGGTAGGACACCGCCACCAGCTCGTCGAACGGCCGGTCGAACGCCGCGATCACGACCGGCGGACGCGCGCCGAGCAGCCGCACCATCGCCGCCGCGACGTCGTCGGCGGACGGCGACCCGCCCAGGCCCGCCCGCGTCTCGTCGACCAGCCGCCACACGTCCTCCGCGCCCGGCGGTGGCGCCTCGGTCCGGCTCACCGCTCCTCCTCGCCGTCGTGGAGCGCCATGAGCCGCGGCAGGCGGCGGCGCATCTCGGCCTCGTCGTTGTAGTCGAAATTCCAGTCCGGGTCGAGGTCGGGAATCCGCACCGGGTCGGAAATCCGGGGCACATCCTCGCCCGTGACGGCGCGATAGGCGTCTATCACGACACACAGGACATCCTCGCCATACAGGTCACCGACCCCGGCCACCGCCGCGATCACCTCGGGATGGGTGGCCAGGCTGTCGGGGTCGGCGAGCGCGCGCTCGAACCATTCCCTGCCCTGCGCCACGAGCCAGCCGCGGAAATAGTCGAAGACGTCATCGGACGCGCCGTCGTTGATGATGCACGCGGCGGCCCACAGGTCCGCCCGGTAGGACGCCGCCAGCAACTCCTCGAAGGGCCGGTCGAACGCGGCGATGTCGGTGGGCGGCCGGCTGCGCAGCAAGCGCACCACCGCCGCCGCCACGTCCTCGGCGGACGGCGACCCGCCCAGGTCCGCCCGCGCCGCGGAGATCAGGCGCCACACGTCCTCCGCGCCCGGCGGCCGCGCCTCGGCAACGCTCACTGCTCGTCCTCCCCGTCGAAGAGCGCCACGAGCGCCGGGAGGCGGCGACGCATCTCGGCCTCGTCGTTGTAGTCGAAATTCCAGTCCGGGTCGAGGTCGGGGATCCAGACCGTGTCGGGATAGGGCGGCACCTCTTCCTCGCCGGTGACGTCGCGATAGGCGTCCATCACGACATACAGGACCGGCTCGCCGTCGAGGTCTCCGCCCCCGTCCGCGGCCGCGGCCACCGCGGGATGGGCGGCCAGGCTGTCGGGGTGGGCGAGGGCGCACTCGAACCAGTCCCTGCCCTGTGCCACGAGCCAGCCGCGGAAATAGTCGAACCCGTCACCGGACGCGCCGCCGTTGATGATGTACGCGGCGGCCCACAGATCCGCCCGGTAGGACACCGCCATCAGCTCGTCGAAGGGCCGGTCGAACGCGGCGATGCCAGCCGCCGGCCGCGCGCTGAGCAACCGCACCATCGCCGCCGCGACGTCGTCGGCGGACGGCGCCCCGCCCAGGTCCGCCCGCGCCTCGTCGACAAGCTGCCACACGTCCCGAATCCCCACCCCACCGCTCATGCGCACATCATGCCCGCGGGGTACGACAGTTTTCACAGCCTCCTTTCACGGCGCCGCCGTTGACGAGGAGCGGACGAAGTGAGCGCTCACATCGACGTTGACAAGTACGGACGACGCCGATACGGTCCGCCACCGAGGAAAGCGCTTTCCTCGCGACACGAACCAAGACACCGATCGGAGGTTCCCCGACGTGGCAAGGCAGAGACACAGACGCTGGCTGCTCAGTGCGGTCGTGCTGACCGTGGTGGCGGCGGTGACGACCGTCGCCGTGCGGTCCGCGGACGCGGCGACGATCGTGCAAGGCACCTGGTACAACCTGGTGAACGTCAACAGCGGCAAGGTCATGGAGGTCACGGGCGCGTCGACCGCGGACGGCGCCACGGTCACCCAGTACAGCAGCAACGGCTGCCAGTGCCAGCAGTTCCGGTTCGAGTCGGCCGGCACCGGCTGGTGGCGGATCATCGCCCGGCACAGCGGCAAGGCCGTCGACCTGTGGGAGTGGAACACCGCCGACGGCGCGGAGTACCGCCAGTGGCCGATCAGCAGCGGCTACAACCAGCAGTTCTCCGTGCAGAACATCGACGACAACATCCAGCTCATCAACCGGCACAGCGGCAAGGCCCTCGAGGTCTGGGAGTGGTCCACCGCCAACGGCGCGCGGATCTCGCAGTTCACCGACCTCAACGGCGCCAACCAGCAGTGGCGCCTGGTGGTGGCGGGCACGACCACGCCCACAACTACCAACCCCAGCACGAGCTGGCCGACGAAGTCGGGCGACGCGAGCGTCAGCGGCACCGTCAAGGTGTCGGGCACGCTCGACGGCGGGATGAAGCGGTACTGCTGCATCGGTGACGGCGGGCAGAGCGAGAGCCAGGACCCGATGTTCGAGCTGGCCAACGGTGCGACCATCAAGAACGTGATCATCGGCGCGCCGGCCGGTGACGGCATCCACTGCCTCGGCACGTGCACGATCCAGAACGTGTGGTGGGAGGACGTGGGCGAGGACGCCGCGACGTTCCTCGGCACGGGCGGCGGCACCAGCTACGTGATCGGCGGCGGCGCGAAGTCGGCCAGCGACAAGGTGTTCCAGCACAACGGCAACGGCACGGTCAACATCTCCGGCTTCTACGTCGAGAACGCCGGCAAGCTGTACCGCGCCTGCGGCAACTGCACGAACTCCTACCAGCGCAACGTCGTGGTGGACAACATCATCGCGAAGTCCACGAAGGTGATCGCCGGGATCAACATCAACTGGGGTGACACGGCCCGGTTCACCCGGATCACCGTCTACGGCTCGGCGACCATCTGCGACAAGTACAAGGGCGCCCCGAAGGGCAGCGAACCGACCCACGTCGGCTCCGGCGCGGACGGCGTCAACTGCTTCTACAGCGCGAGCGACATCACCTACCGCTAGCCTCCAACCGCACGACGACCCACTTCGACGTGGGGGTGCCGCTGACCGCAGCCTGCGAGTCCAGCGGCACCAGCGGGTTGGTCTCCGGGTAGTACGCGGCGACGCAGCCCTTCGGCGTGTCGTACGAGACGAGCCGGAACCGCGCGGCGCGACGCTCGACGCCGTCGGAGAACTCCGACACGAGGTCGACCACGTCCCCGTCGGCGAAGCCGAGCTCGGCGAGGTCGAGCGCGTTGATGAACACGACCCGCCGCCCGGAGCGGATGCCACGGTATCGGTCGTCCAGGCCGTAGATGGTCGTGTTGAACTGGTCGTGGCTGCGGATCGTCTGCAGCACCAGCCGCCCCGGCGGCACCTCCAGGACGACCAGCGGGCTGACCGTGAACACGGCCTTGCCCTCCGGGGTCGGGAACGTGCGGGAGTCCCGCGGCCCGTGCGGCATCGTGAAGCCGCCGTCGGAGATACGGGCGTTGTAGTCGGCGCAGCCGGGCACCACGCGGGAGATGCGGTCGCGGATCCGGTCGTAGTCGACGGTGAACGACGCCCACGGGATGCCGTGCCGGTCCCCCAGGACGGCCGCCGCGAGACCGCACACGATGTCGACCTCCGAGCGCAGCAGCGGGCCCGCCGGCGCGGAGCGGCCCCGCGACGCGTGCACCTCCGACATCGAGTCCTCGACGGTGACCCGCTGCACCTTTCCGCCGGTCATGTCCTGCTCGGACCGGCCGAGCGTCGGCAGGATCAGCGCCGTGCGGCCGGCGGCGACGTGGCTGCGGTTGAGCTTCGTGGACACCTGCACGGTGAGCGTCGCATCCCGCATGGCGGCGGTGGTGACGTCGGTGTCGGACATGGCGGCGACGAAGTTGCCGCCGAGCGCGACGAACACCTTGGCCCGCCGGTCCCGGAACGCCTTCACGGCGTCGACGGCGTCGTGCCCGGGAAGGCGCGGCGGCGCGAAGCCGAACTCGGCGCCGAGCGCGTCGAGGAACCAGGCGGGCGGCTTCTCCCAGATGCCCATCGTGCGGTCGCCCTGCACGTTGGAGTGGCCGCGCACCGGGCACAGTCCGGCACCCGGCTTGCCGATGTTGCCCTGCAGCAGCGCGACGTTGACGAACTCCTTGATGGTGGCGACCGCGTTGTGGTGCTGGGTGATGCCCATCGCCCAGCAGTGCACGGTGCGCTTGGAGGCGGCCAGCATCGCCGCGGCGGTCTCGATCTGCGACCAGGTCAGGCCGGTCGCGGCGAGCACCGCGGCGCGGTCCACGGCGCGCGCGTGGCGCTCCCATTCGTCGAAGCCGGTGGTGTACCGGTCGACGAAGTCACGGTCGACCGCCCCGGGCGCCTGCAGGAGCAGGTGGCCGATGGCCTGCCACAGCGCCAGGTCGCCGTTGGAGCGGATCTGCAGCAGCTCGTCGGCGAGCCCGGTGCCCCGGCCGGCGAGCCCGCGCGCCTTCTGCGGGTTGTCGAAGCGCAGCAGCCCCGCCTCCGGCAGCGGGTTGATCGCCAGGATCCTCGCGCCGTTGCGCTTGGCGGTCTCCAGCGCGGTGAGCATCCGCGGGTGGTTGGTGCCGGGGTTCTGCCCCGACACGACGATGAGCTCGGCCTCGTGCAGGTCCTGCAGCGACACCGAGCCCTTGCCGATGCCGATCGTGGCGGCCAGCCCGGCCGACGTCGACTCGTGGCACATGTTGGAGCAGTCGGGCAGGTTGTTGGTGCCATACGCGCGGGCGAAGAGCTGGTAGAGGAACGCCGCCTCGTTGCTGGCCCGGCCGGACGTGTAGAACACCGCCTCGTCGGGGCCGTCCAGGGCGTTGAGGTGGGTGGCGACGAGCGCGAACGCCTCGTCCCAGGAGATCGGCTCGTAGTGGGTGCCGCCGTCGCGGCGGACCATCGGGTGGATGAGCCGGCCCTGCGCCTCCAGCCAGTGGTCGGTGCGCCCGGCGAGGTCCTCCAGGGAGTGCGCGGCGAAGAACGCGGGCTCGACGGTCTCCCGCACGCCCTCCCACGAGACGGCCTTCGCCCCGTTCTCGCAGAACTCGGCGGTGTGCCGCTTGCCCTGGGGGTCGGGCCACGCACAGCTCATGCAGTCGACGCCGTCGACCTGGTTGAGCGCGAGCAGGTTGCGGGTCGCCTTGACGATCCCCATCCGCCGCACCGCGTTGGTGACGCTGAGCCGCACCGCCGGCAGCCCCGCCGCGTGGTCGGCGGGCGGCCCGACCCGCAGCCGTTCCTCGGCTTCGTCGATCGGCATCGCGGCGGCTCCAGCGGTAGATGAGACCCACCGAGCGTAGCCCGTCCCCGGCGCCACTGTCAGACGCGGAACTGGCCGACCAGGGCGTGCAGCTCGCGGCTCATCGCCGACAGCTCCTCCGCGGCGGTGCGGGTCTCCTCGACCCCGCTGGTGGTGATGCGGGCCGCGTCGGAGATGGTGGCGATGTTCGCGGCGATGTCGGCCGAGCCGGCCGCGGCCCGGGAGATGTTGCGGCCGATCTCGGTCGTGGTGGCGTTCTGCTGCTCGACGGCCGCCGCGATGGTGTTCTGGTAGTCGCCGAGCCGCCCGGTGATCTCGACGATCTGGGTGATCGCCTCGGTCGCGGCCATCGTGTCGGCCTGAATGCTCTGCACCTTCGACGCGATGTCGCTGGTCGCCCGGCCGGTCTCCTGGGCGAGGTCCTTCACCTCGGTGGCCACGACGGCGAAGCCCTTGCCGGCCTCGCCGGCCCGGGCCGCCTCGATGGTCGCGTTGAGCGCCAGCAGGTTGGTCTGCGCCGCGATGTCGTTGATGACCGTGACGACGTTGCCGATCTGCTGGCTCGACCCGCTCAGCCGGCCGATCAGGTCGTGCGCCGACTGGGTCAGCTCGGTGGTCTGCCCGCCGATGCGGGCCGCGTCGGCGGCGGTGCCGGCGATCTCCTGGATCGAGGCGCTCATGTGCTCCGCGCCGGTCGCGACGGTGCGGACGTTGTCGGACACCTCGTCGGCCGACGCCACGATCAGCCCTGACCGGGTCGACGTCTGCTGGGCGCTGGTCATGATCCGGGTCGAGGTGTCGCTGAGCCGCTCGCTGGCGACCGCGACCGTGGACGCCGACCCGCTGATCGCCCGTACCGTCGCGGCGATCTTCTCGACGAACGTGTTGAACTCGCGGCTCACGGTGGTGAACTCGTCGTTGCCGCTGACCGCCAGCCGGTGGGTCAGGTCGCCCTCACCCTCGGCGATGTCCGACAGGCGCTCGTGCAGGGCCCGCAGCGGCCGCAGGATCGAGACCGACAGCGCCAGCGCCATGGCGACCGCCAGCACGAGCGCGCCGCTGCCCACGACGTTGGCCAGCCTGCCGGTGCGGCTCGCCGTCGACCGGGCGGCCTTGTCGGCGGCGGCCGACCGCTGCTTGGCGCCGGCGAGCAGCTCGTCGACCGGGCCGCTGATGCGGGCGTACACCTCCAGGCCCTCGCCGACGACGAGGTCGTTGGCCGCTTTGACCTGTGCCGGGGTCCCCGCCCGGTACGCCGCGATGACCCGGTCGTCGAGGGCCTTGAAGTCGTCGAACGCCTGGCGGATCGCCCGCACGGCGGCCTGGTCGGCGGCCGGCAGCGGCAGGCTCGCCATCGTGCCCAGCTCGGTGCTGAAGTCCCGCATCGCCTGCAGGAACGCCGCCCGCGTGTCGGCCGTGTCGTCGGTGCTGCCGGGCTCGCCGCGCTCGACGTCGAACGCGTAGCCGACCTGCCAGCCGGAGATGTCGGTGATGCGGAACTTCAGCTGCTCGGCCGCGTCGAGCTGGGCCTGGGCGGCGGACAGGTGCCCGGCCGTGTCGCGGGTGCCGTGGGAGGCCGAGACCGCCGCGATCCAGATGGCCACCACGCACAGCGCGATGACGAGGAAACCGATCACCAGCCGCGTGACCACCCGCGTCCGCCGCAGCGCGTCCATTTCTGCCACCCCTCGCCGACCGTTCTCGCGAAGCTCGCACCCCACCGATCGGCGCAACCGTCCCGCTCCTGAGAGATCCCGCGGCGCGCAATGCCGTCAGGAGCCGTCAAGCAGCGAAGATCCGGGCGAAGATGGCGTCGATGACGTCGTTCTTCGCCAGGCTGTAGTCGCCGGGCCGGTCCACGGTCTCGCCGGCCAGGCGCCGCTTCGTGCCGGCGTACAGGTCCCGGTCCGATGGGTGCTCGCGCAGCCAGTCGCGGAAGAGCAGGTGACGGATCGGCTCCGGGGCGCCCGGCGGCCACACGTGCAGGTGCACGTCGTCGGCCGCGCTGACCAGCATGCGGTGCCCGTGCCACCACGGCTCGCGCAGCACGAGCCGGTAGCCGAGCGGGGCCAGGACGGGCACGAACGACGACTCGTCGTCGCTGTCGGGCACGGTGAGGTCCACGTCGACGACCGGCTTCGCGGGCAGGCCGGGGACGGCCGTGGAGCCGACGTGCTCGACGGCCAGCACGAGGTCGCCGAGCGCCCCGGTCAGGGCGGCGCGGGTCGTCTCGAACCGCAGCGGCCACGACGGGTCGTAGTCGTCGACGACAACGGCGGACCAGCGGCGGGGCGGGTCGCCGACCAACCCCGCCGCCAGCTGCTCCGGCGTGCCGTGAAACCGCTCGGTGATGCTCTTCGGATACCTGGCCATCGTTACCTCCTGTGACAGCAAAGTCGGCCAGGATACGACACCTACGCCGGCAGCGGTGCCCCGCTGAGGTCGGCGAGGTGCTCGAGCAGCGCCTCCAGCAGCGCCGCGTCGAGGTGGGCGTCGCCCGGCCGCCAGTCGCGGTCGCTGACGTACCGGCCGGTGACCAGCACCTCCGGGTCGGTGCCGACGGCGAGCCGCACCTGCGCCCGCGCGGCGTCCGCGGGGTCCGTCGGGGCGCTGTCGCCGCCCATCTTGGTGCGCACCCAGCCCGGGTCGAGGGCGTTGCTGAGCGTCGCCGGCCAGCGCCGGGCGATCGCGACGGCCAGCATCAGGTCGAGCAGCTTCGACGTGGAGTAGGCCACGAACCCGTCCCAGGGGCGCCGGTCGTACTGCAGGTCGGCCAGGTCCACGACACCGTCCGCGGCCATCGCCGACGACACGAACACCAGCCGCTCCGGCCGCGGCAGCAGCGCCGTCAGCAGGTACGGGGCGAGCACGTTCACCTGGAACATCGACTCCAGGCCGTCGCCGGTCAACTCCCGCTCGCTGCTCTCCAGCCGGGCGATCCCGGCGTTGTGCACGACCGCGTCGAGGTGACCGTACCCCGACAGCGAGGCGGCCAGGGCCCGGGTGTCGTCGAGCGAGCGCAGGTCGCCGACGACGACCGCGGCCGCGCCGGGCAGCGCGGCCTTCGCGGCGGCGGCGCGCTCCTCGTTGCGGGCGTGCAGGATCACCCGGTGCCCGCCGTCGACGAGCTGGGTCGCGGTGTGCAGGCCGATGCCGTCGGCCGATCCAGTGACAAGAATGGTGCGCAAAGTTGAGTCCCTTCCATCGTGTGCCGCACCACGATGGAACGCCCCGATTGCAGCGCAATTGCAGCTGACTTGCCCCGGTGCGCCGCGTCGCGAACGCACCGGGGCGAGCGGTGCCCGTGGGCTGTCGCCGGTGGTTTCCTAGACCGGGTTCAGACTGGGTTCCAGCCGTCGGTGCCGGCCAGGTACTTCTGCGGGGTGTAGTTCGCCGCGGCCGAGTCGCTCAGCTGCGGGCGGTTGCTGTTCGTGCCGGCGCCGGCACCGGTGTTGCGGTACTCCAGGAACCGCGCGTTCTTCCACGAGTTGCCGGACATGTCGGTCCACGGCTGCGCGGTCTTCATCGTCGCGCTGAGGTTCGACTCGCGGTAGAGCACCTGCGCGGCCGGGCCCCACGGGCGGCCGAGCTGCGTCACGTTGTTCGCGGCGCCGGTGATGGTGCACCTGTAGATGAGGATGCCGTAGGTCTTGGCCGCGTCGGTGTTCGCCGCGGTGATCGGCCCGCCGCTGCTGCGCTTCTCGTGGATGGTGCTCGCGTTGAACACCGCGGTCGCGCCGCCGAAGATGAAGTCGACGGTGCCCTCGACGTAGGAGTTCACGTAGTACTGGCGGGAGTTGTTGACCAGCAGCGTGTCCTGGTTACCGAGGAACCGCACGTTGTCGAACACCGACCGGTCGGCGTTGACGTTCGCCGCGACCGCCTGGCTGCCTTCGCCGTAGTCGTTGGACATGGTCAGGTTCGTCGCGACGAAGTCGTGGCCGTTGACGAAGACCGTGGCGCTGCCGCTCGTACCGTAGCCGCCGGCGCTGCTGTGGTTGTTGACGATGACCGTCGCCGACGCCGACGAACCCAGCCCCTGCAGGGTGACGAAGGGCTTGTTCGACGGGATCGTGACGATCTCGCGGTAGGTGCCGGCCTTGATGGTGATGACCCGGCGGGTGGTGTTGTTCGCCGGCACCGCGTCGACCGCCGCCTGCACGGTCGTGTACTGCCCGGTCCCGTCCTTGGCGACGGTGGCGGGGCCGGTGCCGCCGACGGCGTTGAAGGCCCACTGCTTGTTGCTGTTGGCGGTGCACGTCTCCTGGATCACCGCGGCGCCCGACGCGGTGCTGGCGTCCTTGTCGCTGACGCACAGGCCGCTGTTCACGTTGATGATCTGGAAGGTGCCGGTGCCGGACGCGACCAGCCGCCACTGCTGGTTGGCCTGGCTCGCCACGCACGTGTACTGCTGCAGCTGCACACCCGAGGCCGTCGACCAGCCCGGCACGTCGACGCACTTGCCGCTGCTCACGTTCACCAGCTGGAAGTCCGAGCCCGCGGCGGTGAGCCTGAACTGCTGCCAGGCCGCGCCGCTCGTGCAGCCCCACTGCTGCAGCAGCGCGCCGTTCGCCGTCGACGCCGACGGCACGTCGATGCACATGCCGCTCTTCCTGACCGCCAGCTGATAGGTGCCGCCCGTGGGTGGCAGGGTCGCCGCGTCGGACGGCGGCGTCGACACCCCGGTCACCACGGCGGGCACGACGACGGCGAGCGCGGCATAGAGCAGATGTCGCCTCGACCAACTCGATCTGGACATGAACCCGGTCCCTTCCGGTCACGCTGAGCTACGAACCGCCGGGGCGATCCGGCGGGCACCCAGGTAGATGCGAAGGCAGGGCCGGGCATAACAGGAATCGGGAAGGAAGGCCCGCTACTCGTACAGCGCGGACACCCACAGGTGGGTCAGCGTGTCGACCAGGACCGTCCGGTCGTCGAACGGCGGCACGCCGCACGCCGCCAGGTAGTACAGCCGCTCGCCGGTCCAGGTCAGCGAGGCGGCGAGCGCGCGCACGTCGATGCCCTCCAGCCGGGCCGCGACGGCGGGGTCGGACCGGCGGTCGGCCTCGATCCGGGTGGCCGCGACGTCGGTGTACGACGCCATCTGCTCCAGCCACAGCTCGCGCAGCTGCGGGTCGGACGCCCAGCTCTCCACGATCGCGCGCAGGACGGCGGCGTTGGCGAGCCACAGCCCGGCGCCGGCGTCGACGCCTGCGCGCAGGGTCTCGCGCGGGCCCGCCGCCGCCTCCGACCACGGCCGCGCCGCCTCGTGGCCGGCGCCGACCGCCCGGCGCACCAGCTCGGCCAGCACGGCCTGCTTGCCGGCGAAGTAGAAGTAGAAGCTCGCCCGGGAGACCCCCGCGGCGGTGATGATCTCGGCCACGCTGAGCGTGTCGAAGGTGCGCTCCCGCAGCAGTCCGTGCAGCCCGTCGAGGATGCGTTCGCGCAGCTCGGCGCCGCTCTGCTGGGGTCCGTCACGTCGTGCTGCCACGTGCGGCAGCATACCGCATGGCATGTCTGGACAGCGTGACCAGACACTCTGTATGGTCGCCGCATGAGGTACACGACTTTCGGGCGCACCGGCCTGCGGGTGTCCGAGCTGGTGCTCGGCGCGATGACATTCGGCGAGCAGGGTGGGGTCGGCGCACCGGTCGAGGAGTGCCGGCGCATCCTGGACGCCTACGCCGACGCCGGCGGCAACACCGTCGACACCGCCGTCAACTACCGCGGCGGCGCCAGCGAGGAGATCCTGGGCGAGCTGCTCGCCGGGCGGCGCGACAGGTTCGTGGTGGCCACGAAGTACACCGTCACGCGCGACGCGACCGACCCCAACGGCGGCGGCAACCATCGCAAGAACCTCAGGCTGTCGCTGGAGACCAGCCTGCGCCGCCTGCGCACCGACCACGTCGACGTCTACTGGGTGCACATCTGGGACCGGCACACGCCGATCGAGGAGACCATGCGGGCGCTCGACGACGCGGTCACCGCCGGCAAGGTGCTCTATGTCGGCGTGTCGGACACCCCTGCCTGGGTGGTGTCCCGGGCGAACACCCTGGCCGAGTGGCGGGGCTGGACCCCGTTCGCCGGCCTGCAGGTCCCGTACAGCCTGGTCAACCGCGACGCCGAGCGGGAGCTCCTGCCGATGGCCGACGCCTACGGCCTCACCGTGACCGCCTGGAGCCCGCTCGGCGGCGGCGTGCTGTCCGGCAAGTACAACGCCGGCGCACCCGCCACCAGGAGCCGCCTGAGCCGGGACGCGATCAGCGACCGCGACCTCGGCGTCGCCCAGGCCGTCGGAGCGGTCGCCGGCGAGCTGGGCGTCACGCCGGCACAGGTGGCCCTCGCCTGGACCCGCCGGCGCGACGGCGTGCTGCCCATCGTCGGCGCCCGGACCGTCGAGCAGCTGCGCGACAACCTGGGCTGCACCGAGGTCAAGCTGCCGCCCGAGCTGGTCACGCGCCTGGAGGCGGCGACCGGGTTCACCCCCGGCTTCCCGGCCGACTTCATCGACCAGACCCGCTCGTGGGTGCTCGGCGCCGCCGCCGTCTGACCCACCGCGCGCGTCAGCAGTTGCGGCTGGTCCGGTTCTGGGGCGGGGAGACCGGGCCGGCCGTGCGGAGGGGGCCGGTGCCGGCGCTGCCGTCGCTGGTGATGCCCGAGGGGACGCCGTCGAAGACGGACTCGACCTTGTCGGCGTTGCCGCGGGTATGGCGGGGGTCCCGGGTGTCGTCGTGCTGCTCGTAGTGCAGGTGCTCGATGCTGGTGGAGCCGGTCCTGCCGACGTGGCCGAGCAGCTGCCCCCGCGGCACCACCTGGCCCTGCTTCACCTCCGGCCAGGTCTGCAGGTGACCGTACGAGGTGAACCAGCCGCCGCCGTGGTCGATGATCACGCCGAAGCCGAGGCCGCCGCGGGTGCCGACGGTGCCGGGCGCGGCCGGCGCGCCGCCCTCGAGGGTCGCCTGCCAGCCGGCCCAGGCGACGGTGCCGGCGGCCGAGGCGAGGACCGCCCGGCCGCCGCTGGGGCCGCCGTTGTAGAAGAAGTCGATGTCGTAGTCGTCGTGGCCCGCATACGTGGTCAGGCTCCACGACTCCCCGCATGGGAACGGCAGCTGGAACGCGGGCCGCGGCCCCGGCTTCTGCGGGTGCCCCTCGGCGCGCCGCGCCAGCGTCACCCAGGACACGATCACGCAGGCGACGATGACGCCCAGCACCGTCAGCCGATAGATCCCCCGCGCGCTCACCGGCACCCAATGTACCTGTTCGCGGCGACGCCCCGTCCCGGGACAACGCGTGAAACGTACACGGTTTGTCCCACCCGGGAGTGACCGCGCCGTCCGCGTCCGTACCAGCGCAAACACCGCCGCCGCGAAGGCCGCCGCGGGGCTCGTGCGCGTTGACAGCCGTCGACGGCCGAACCTAGTGTCCGGCCCGCCCAGCTCCCATCGATGTCTCGAGGTAGGCCATGAGGAGAAGACTCAGCGTTCTCGGCGGCGCGCTGCTGCTCGCCGTCACCGCGTCGGTGGTGATGTTCATGCAGCCCGCGTCCGCCGCGGTCGGCCTGCACATCAGCGGCCGCAACATCGTGGAGGCCAACGGCCAGAACCTGATCATGCGCGGGGTCAACCACCCGCACGTGTGGTACACCGGCCAGACGTCCTCGTTCGCGGCCATCAAGGCCGCCGGCGCCAACACGATCCGGGTGGTGCTGGGCACCGGCAAGCGCTGGGGCCCCTCCAACGACGTGCCCGCGGTCATCAGCCTGTGCAAGCAGAACAAGCTGATCTGCGTCCTCGAGGTCCACGACACCACCGGCTACGGCGAGGAGGGCGCGGCCGCGTCGCTGGACGAGGCCGCCAACTACTGGATCAGCCAGAAGGCGAACCTGGTCGGCCAGGAGAACTACGTCGTCATCAACATCGGCAACGAGCCGATCGGCAACACCAACCCCGCGCAGTGGACCGCCGCCACCGCCGCCGCGATCCAGAAGCTGCGCAGCAACGGCTTCGAGCACCTCATCATGGTCGACGCCCCGAACTGGGGCCAGGACTGGCAGAACGTCATGCGTGACACGGGCCAGACCGTGCTGGACGCGGACACCAAGCACAACACGGTGCTGTCGATCCACATGTACGCCGTGTACGCCAACGCCGCCACGATCGTCGCCTACTTCGACGCGTTCAAGAACAAGGGCTGGCCGCTCGTCGTCGGCGAGTTCGGCTGGAAGTTCAACTCCGGCGAGGTCGACCACGAGACGATCCTGTCCGAGGCGCAGGCCCGCGGGCTGGGCTGGATCGCCTGGTCGTGGAGCGGCAACAGCGACCCGATCCTCGACATGACGGTCAACTTCAACCCGGCGCAGCTGACCACGTTCGGCGACCGGATCGTCAACGGCGCCAACGGCCTGAAGGCGACCTCCCGCGAGGCGTCGATCTACAGTGGACAGACCACGTCGCCGTCCGCGTCGGTCTCCCCGTCGGGGTCGCGCAGCCCGTCCGCGTCGCCGTCGGCGTCGCGCAGCCCGTCGTCCTCGCCGCCGCCGCCCGGTGGCAAGACCTGCACCGCCAGCTACGCGATCGTCGGCCAGTGGCCCGGCGGGTTCCAGGCCGAGGTCCGCGTCACCGCCGGCGGCTCGGCGATCTCCGGATGGACGGTCGGCTGGTCCTACGCCAACGGCCAGACCGTCACGAACGGCTGGAGCGCGACGATCACCAGCTCCGGCGCGGCCGTGACCGCCCGCAACGTCAGCTACAACGGCTCCGTCGGCGCCGGCGCGAGCACGTCGTTCGGCTTCCTCGGCACCTGGAACGGCACGAACGCCGTCCCGTCCCCGCTCACCTGCACGGCCAGCTGACCTGTTTCGTTCACCCGCCGGCCGGACCTTCCTGGTCCGGCCGGCGTTCTCATGCGCTGAGCATCTTCTGGACGGCCTGGCGGGTGACACCCATCTCGCGGGCGATGTCGGCCTGAGAGTGTCCGTTTCTGATCAGCTGCTGGAGGATCTCCCGCGCTCTGCGTCCTGCTGCCACCACGGCCGGCCCCGGACAGCACGGCCGGCCAGGCGCGTGACCGGGTGACCACCCGCGGCGCTTGACGGGCGGAGGCGCCGTCCGTGCCCAATACTGACGGAATGGCGAATCCGGATCTTGACCCCGAGGAGTACCCGCCGATCGACCCTCGGGAGCCCGTGCCCGACGACCCGGGTGAGCTGCTGCCCGGGAGGCCCGGCGGGCTGCCGGAGGCCCCGGCGGAGCCGATGCCCGGCGACGACGAGGGCGGCGCCGACCCCGGTGGCGTGCGCGAACCCGCGTAAGGGCCGGCGTGACCGGGAACACGGCTGAGCGGATCACCCGCCGGTGGGACGTACTCTCGACCGGGTGAGCATCGCAACGGCCGTCACCCTCGGCAACCGCTTCGCCCGTGAGCTGCCCGAGATGGCGGTGCCGTGGCAGGCCGAGCAGTTCCCCGAGCCGCGGCTGCTCGTGCTCGACGAGGCCCTGGCCGCCGACCTGGGCCTCGACCCGGCGTGGCTGCGCTCACCCGACGGCGTCCGGCTGCTGGTCGGCGCGGCCGTGCCCGACGGCGCCACGCCCGTCGCGCAGGCCTACGCCGGGCACCAGTTCGGCGGGTTCAACCCGCGGCTCGGCGACGGCCGGGCGCTGCTGCTGGGCGAGATCGACGCCGGCGGGCGGCTCCGCGACCTGCACCTGAAGGGCTCTGGCAGGACCCCGTTCGCCCGCGGCGGCGACGGGCTCGCCGTGGTCGGGCCGATGCTGCGCGAGCACGTGGTCAGCGGGGCCATGCACGCGCTCGGCATCCCCACGACCCGCTCGCTCGCCGTCACCGCGACCGGCCGCCCCGTCCGCCGGGAGGCGATGCTGCCCGGTGCCGTCCTCGCCCGGGTGGCGGCCAGTCACCTGCGGGTGGGCAGCTTCCAGTACGCCACCGTCACCGGCGACACCGGCCTGCTGCGGCGCCTCGCCGACCACGCGATCGCCCGCCACCACCCGGCCGCGGCCGACGCCGAGCAGCCCTACCTCGCGCTGTTCGAGGCGGTCGTCGCGGCACAGGCCGACCTCGTCGCACGGTGGATGCTCGTCGGGTTCGTGCACGGCGTCATGAACACCGACAACATGACGATCTCCGGCGAGACCATCGACTACGGGCCGTGCGCGTTCATGGACGCCTACGACCCGGCGACGGTCTACAGCTCGATCGACCACGGCGGCCGGTACGCCTACGGCAACCAGCCGGTCGTCGCGGAGTGGAACCTCGCCCGGCTCGCCGAGGCGATGCTGCCGCTGTTCGACGAGGTGCAGGACCGCGCCGTCGAGCTGGCCGTGGCCGCCCTCGGGGAATTCCGCCGCCGGCACGACGCCGCCTGGTCCGCCGGCATGCGCGCCAAGCTCGGCCTGCCGGCGGGACTCGCCGACGACGTGGCCGCGCCGCTGGTCGAGGACCTGCTCACGCTGCTGCAGACCAAGGGCGTCGACTACACGTCGGCCTTCCGCGCCCTCGCCGCGGCCGCCCGCGGCGACGCCGGCCGGTTCCGCGGCCTCCTGCCCGACCCTCTCGCCGGCGCGTGGCTGGCGCGGTGGCAGGCGCTCGCCCCCGACGCCGACGCCATGGACCGCGTCAACCCGGTCTACATCCCCCGCAACCACCTCGTCGAGGCGGCGCTGGCCGCCGCGACCGGCGGTGACCTGGCGCCGCTCACCGAGCTCGTCGAGGTCCTCGCCGACCCGTACACCGAGCGGCCCGGCCTGGAGCGCTACGCCGCTCCCGCGCCCGAGGGCTTCGGCGCCTCGTTCCAGACCTTCTGCGGCACCTGAGCCCTACGGGGCGTGCCAGTCGGCCCGGTGCTCGGCGAGGACGTCGGCGCCGAAGTCCGAGTCGGGGCGGCGCAGCACGGTGTGGGCGTGGTTGAGGTCGTCGGCGGTGTTGTCGTATTCGATGAGCAGGTCGGGGCCCTGCACGCGATAGTAGTGCCGGCCGGTGCGCCCGGTCGCGCCCTCCCACGCGAACGACAGCCGGTCCCGGTCCACGGCCGGCGCGACGTCCTCCGGCAGCCGGTCCAGGTACACGGCGACGAGCTCGTCCAGCAGCAGCCGCGCCGGATCGGGCAGCTCGACCGCCGGGACGCCTTCCGGCACCGGTGGGACCGCCGCCCGCGGTCCACTGTGGATGTCCGGCGGCGCCGCCGGCCGCAGCACGACGCGCGGCAGGAGATCCCGCGGGACCGCGTCCAGCACCGCCCAGCCGAGCTCCTCCTCCGGCGCGAGCGGCCGCACCACGGGCCGGCCGCGATACCAGGTGCCGAGCGGGTTCGCACCGAGGAACACCGGCGCCGGCGAGACCGTGTCGCCGTCGAGCGTCATCGTCACCGACAGGTGATGCCCCTCGAACCGCCAGCCCCAGCGCCCGGCGACGTCCGGCGTGCCGAACACGACGATCGTGTAGTCGTTGCTGTGCCGGCCACGCCGGTACCCTTCCTCGCGGTCGAGCACCTCCTCGAGCGCGAGGATCACGGTCGCCTGCGCGAACGCGTGCGGGCGCAGCCCCGTGGCGAGCAGCCGGTGCGCCGCCTTGCGCCCCTCCGGGTCCAGCGCGCCGAGGCTCACGCCCGGCCGTGGCCGCGGCCGGTACTCGATCCAGCGCCGGTGCGCGTCGTCCTCGAACGGCAGCCCCACCTTCGGTGCGAGTGCCAGGAGCGCGGCCGCCTCGGCCCTCATCGCCGCAGCTGTCGTCATGCTCCCGTTGTACCAGCCGCCATCCGCCACGACCTGCGGTGGTGGACACTCAGCCCGTGCGCCGCGACCCCGTCGACGTGCTCGGCCGCACCCCCGTACCCCGCGTTGCGCTCCCACCCGTACTGCGGGAACTCGGCCGAGAGCGCCGCCATGTACAGGTCCCGGTGCGACTTCGCCAGGATCGACGCCGCCGCGACGACCGCGCACCGCGCGTCGCCCTTCACCTCGGTGCGCACCGGCGGGATGCTGCGCTCCGGGCAGAACAGCGTCTCCTCCATCGGGTCGCTGAGGTAGTCGTGCGCCCCGTCGAGAATGATCACGTCGGGGTGCTCCGGCAGCGCCGCGAGGGCCCGCCACCCCGCCTTCCGCAGTGCCGCCGTCACCCCGAGCTCGTCGACCTCCTCGGCGCTGGCCTCCCCCACCGCCCAGTGCCGCACCCACTCCCGCACGACGGGCACCATCCGCTCCCGCTGCGCCTCCGACAGGAACTTCGAGTCGGCCAGCCCCTCCGGCACGGGCGGGCAGTCCCCGGCGACCACCGCGATCCCGACGGCGATCGGCCCGGCCCACGCCCCACGCCCGACCTCGTCCATCCCGGCGACCGTCAGGTGCCCGCGCCCCCACAGCGCGCCCTCCACGTCGAGGGTCGGGGTCACCCTGCGGGTCACTCGTGCGGCCACGGCGCGGCTCCTCGTACGACGGCGATCGGGTGCCCCAGTCAACCAGACGCCACCGAGCCCGCCCCGCTCAGGACGAGACGCCGGACGGGCCGGAGCCGCGGCTCGGCGGTGCCACGCGCAGCCCTTCGAGCTCGCCGGGCCGCCACACCACCGGCTCGACGACCACGCCGGTCAGCGCCGCCCACGCCCCGACGTCCGTGGCGACCCGCGCACTGCCGGCGGGACGTGCCTCGTCCTCGTACCACTCCTGCATCGCCCTCCCGGTCGCCTCCCGCCAGGCGATCCACAGGTACGGATCCCGGCCGCGCCGCTCCCCGATCATCTTCTGCACCTGCCGGGCCGTCAGGTCACGGACGACCGCACCGCGCTCGTCACCGTCGCCGCGCTCGACGGCGGGCAGCCAGATCAACACCCGGCGGTGGCCGCCGTGGTCCCCGATCCGGTAGGTCCAGACGGCGCCGCCGGCGCCTGCCCGCACCGCCGCGACCCGCTCCGCCCGCGACCGCTCCTCCCGCTCCCGCTCCTCCCGCGCCCAGCGCTCCCGCCACGCCACGATGTGGTCGGTGAGGTCGCCGGCCTCATCCCGGAAGGCGCGGTAGGCCGCCCGCACCTCGACCTCCAGCGCCGCCTTCCGCACCTCGTAGTCCCGGTGCAACCGGTCGCGGCGGAGTTCCCACCACACTCCCTGCCAGGCCTGGTCCGGCCGGTGCAGCTGCCGCCGCGCCGCCCGGTCCCGCTCCTCCACCGACCTCAGGGCGGCGAGCGCCGCCTCGGTCGCCGCCCGCCACCGCGACGCGTCCTCCGCCGGCGCCGGGACCTGCCCGTCGTCGGAGCCGGACGGCCGGTTCCCGGGGCTGACGCAGTAGAGCTGCCCGGCCGCCTCGATTTCGGCGTCGTGCAGGTGCAGCACGTACGTCCCGACCGCCATCCTCAGTGTCCGATACCAGACGTCGACGTCCATCGACCCATTCTCGCGGAAGGGCATCGATCGGGGCGAGCGGGTGCCGGTCCCCGCCCGGCTACCTGAGCAGCCGCTCGCCGACCCAGCCGCCGGGGTCGCAGCCGGGCGGGACGGCGAAGACCGCGGACCCGATCGGGGTGATCCACTCGTTCATCAGGTCGGCCTCGGCGAGCCTGCGCTGGATGGGGACGAACTGCTCGCCGACGTCGCGCTGGAACGAGGCGAAGACGAGCCCGCTGTCGGCGGTGCCGTCCGGGGCGGGCGGCTCGTCGTAGTTGTACGCGCGGCGGAAGATCCGCAGCCGGTCCGAGCCCACCTGGGCGCGGGCGATGTGCGAGAGCTCCGGGATGACCGGGCGCCCGTGCGCGTCCTTCGCGGTGAGGTCCGGCTCGTCCAGCTCGTGCCGCCCGGTGAGCGGCGCGCCGTCGGACAGCCGCCGGCCGACGGCGGACTCCTTGCCTGCGGTGCCGGTGGCGTCCCACGCCTCCAGCTCCGCGCGGATCCGGCGCACCACCACCGTCGTCCCGCCGTGCAGCCAGGCCGGTCCGGCGTCGGTCCAGACCGCGCCCGCGAAGGCCGGGGTGCCCGGAGCCGGGTTGCCGGTGCCGTCGAGCTGGCCGAGGACGTTGCGCTGGGTCACCCCGTCGCCCTGCATGCCGCGACCGCGGCGGAACCCGCGCTGCACCCATCGTACGGTGGCGAACGACCGCGCGTCCTTCACCAGCATGCGCTGCGCGTGGGCGACGGTCAGCGGGTCGTCGGCGCAGAGCTGCAGCAGCACGTCGCCGCCGCTCCACCGCTCCTGCAGCCGGTCGATGCCGAACGCGGGCAGCTGCTCCAGCGACGCCGGCCGCCGCCCGGCGAGGCCGGCGACGTCGAACAGCCGCGGCCCGAACCCGAACGTGACGGTCAGCCGGGACGGCAGGTGCGCCAGCTCCGGCTGGCCGTCCGCGAGCGGCGCGCGGCCCTGGGTCAGCCGCGCCGCGGCGTCGGTGAGCAGCAGCATCATCCGGCGCAGCGCCGCCCGGTCCACGCCGCCGGCGAGATCGAGCGCGACGAACGCGGCGTGCGCCTGCGCCGGCGTCTCCACACCCGCCTGGTGCGCGCCGTAGAACGGCACCATCAGCCCGCCCAGCTCCGCGGCCGGCGCGGGCGCCGGGCCGGGCCCGTCGCCGGTGCTGCCGCGCACGGCCGCCACGCCGGCGGCGACCACCCCTCCCGCGGCCAGCGCGCCACCGGCCAGCAGGGCACGCCTGCTGAGCGGCCCTCCGGCCGGCTCCGCCGGACGGTCGCCCGGTGTGGGCCGCTCCATCACCGGGCGGTGCAGGTGACGCCGTTGCCGGCGACGGTGCGGGAGCCGCTGGGGCCGGGCTGCGGCTGGATGACGCCGTTGGTGACGTTGTCCTTGACGATGCGGGACAGGTCGATGCTGCGGGCGACCTTGAACGCGGTGGCGTCGTCGGGCTCGCACAGGAACCGCTGGTACTGGCCGACCTGCCCCCAGTCGACGTCGGCGACGGCGAGGGCGCCGGGCCGGCCGGGCGGCGCGTCCGACAGCTGCACGGTCGGCCCGGCACCGGACGCCGGCTTCCAGTCCTCGATGGTGACCTTCCGGCCCAGCTGCGGCGACTGGTACCCGCCGGTCATCGTGCGCTGGTAGCCGAGCTTGCCGAGCTCGGCGACGACTGGGTCGGCCGAGCCTGCGCCACCGGTGCCGGTGCCGGTGGGCGCCGCCGTGTTCCCCGCGGGCGACCGGCCGGCGGCCGTGTCGGGGAAGTGCACCTCGGTGCCGTAGACGGACCGCATCGCCGCCGCGGCGAGGCGCAGGAACGCCGGGCGGCGCTCCGCCGGGACGTCGAGCCCGGCCTGGTGGCCGCCGGTGTCGGAGAGCCAGACGACGAGGTACGTGCTGCCCCGCTCGACGATGAGCGTCCCGGTCTCGGCCTGGCCGGTGCTGGTCTTGTCGACGCAGCGCACGCCCCCGCCCGCGGTGCACCGCTGGGGTTCGGGCGCCGCCGCGTACAGCTGCTCGAACGTGGCCGCGTGCGTGCCGCCCGCGACGCCGACGGAGACCCGCCTGCCGTCGGCGGCGGTCCACACCGCGACGCCGAGCATGCCCGCCGTGGAGTCCGCCGCGCAGGGCCGGTGCCCGGCGGGCGCCCCGCCGAGCACCTCGTCGGGCTGGAGCCGCTCGATCGGGCCGCACACGTCCTGCGGCGCGCCCGCCTCGGACCGTCCGCCCGCCGGGTCGTCGGCGCATCCGGCCGACACGGCGAGCAGCACGGCGGTGGCGATCGTCGCGAGTCGCTTCAGGGCGGGCTCCTTCGTGGTCACAGTTGATCTGTAACCAGCCGCCCCGATCCTGGTCAATACCCGTGGCGGCGATTCCACCGGCCCGCTGACACGCACCTGCCCGATCGTCGCGCCCCGCCGGCCCGTTCGAGCGCGCACCACCCGCGTCCGGTCCGAGTGGTCAGGTCCCGCCGGACGGACCTCCGTCGAGCCCGCACGGCGGCTCGGTGTCAGCCGGTGCGGCGGGAACGGGTGCGGCGCAGGGCCAGCCCGCCGAGGACGGCGGCGGTCAGGCCGAGGACGATGGCGACGACGCCGCCGGCCAGGCCGTTGCCGGTGCCCACGCCGCCGTCGGCGGTCGCGACGACGACGGTGCCGAGGACCACCGCGAACGCGCCCAGGACGGGCGCGGCGAGGGTCCAGCGCAGCAGGTTGCCGGGGTCATCGGCGCGCGAGGTGCGGTTCAGGGTCGCGGCGCCGATGGCGATGCCGAGCAGGGCGATCACGCCGGCCAGGATCGCCGTGCCACGGCCGGCGCTCATCATGGCCACGGTGGCCGCCGTTGGGTCGACGGAAGCGAGCATTGGAGGGCTCCTCTCGAGCGCATGTGGGAGGTACATGCGACACGGTAGGAACCGGAGGGGGCCGCGGTCGTCGTGCGCAGGGCGCGACCGGCTACGACCGGCGGCGTAGTCCGCGGCGGGCGGGCTACGGCGGGCGTTGCGCTCAGTGGGCGGCGACGGTCGGCGTGCCGGCGGCCAGCAGCGCGTCGATGGCCTCCGCGGGCTGTGGCTTCGCGAAGTGGTAGCCCTGGCCGTGGGGGTAGCCGAGCTCGCGCAGCCGCTGGGCCTGCGCCGGTGTCTCGATGCCCTCGGCGACGGCGTCGAGACGCAGCGCGCGGGCCATCTGGATGACGGCGGCGGCGACCGTACGACCGTCGGGGGCCGTACAGGTGCCGGTGAAGGCCCGGTCGAGCTTGATCTCGTCGACGGGGCAGGTCTGCAGGGTGCTGAGGCTGGAGTGGCCGGTGCCGAAGTCGTCGAGCGAGATGCGCACCCCGAGCGCGCGCAGGGCGTGCACGGACTGGACGCAGGAGGGGTGCAGGGTGGCGGTCTCCGTGATCTCGACGGTGAGCCGGTGCGGGGCGAGGCCGGACGCCGCCAGCAGCCGCGCCACCTCGGCGGCGAAGTCGGCCTCCTGCAGCTGGCGGGCCGAGACGTTGACGCTCATCCGTGGGGCGGCGTCGCCGTACAGCTGATGCCAGCGCACCGCCTGACGGCAGGTCTGCGCGAGAATCCACCGGCCGAGGGGCACGATGAGACCGGACGCCTCGGCCACGGGGATGAAGTCGCCCGGGGAGACCGTGCCGAGGTCCGGGTGCTCCCAGCGGACCAGCGCCTCGACCATGACCGGGACCACGGCCGGGGCCGCGCCCGGGTCAGTGCCCGGGTCCAATGCGGCGGCGGCCCCGGCGAGCGCCACGATCGGCTGGTACACGACGGAGAACCGCTCCTCGTCGATACCGGTGCGCAGGTCGCGTTCGAGCGTGGCGCGGGCCTGGACCTGGACGTCCAGCGGCGCGGCGTAGTCGACGTGGCGGATGCGGGGGCCGTCGCGGTCGGCCTTCGCCGCGTACATCGCGACGTCGGCGCGGCGCAGCAGCTCCTGGGGCGTGGCGGCGACGGTGCCGAGCGCCACGCCGATGCTGGCGGCCAGCCGCAGCCGGTGGCCGTCGACGTGGACGGGCTCCTCGAACGCGGCGGCGATGCGGGCGATGACCGCGAGGGCGGCCTCGTCGTCGGCGTGCTCCAGCAGCACCGCGAACTCGTCGCCGCCCAGCCTGGCGACGGTGTCGGCGCGCCGGACCGCGCCGCGGAGGCGGTTGGCGGCGGCGATCAGCAGCGCGTCGCCGACGGCGTGGCCCAGGGTGTCGTTGACGGTCTTGAACTCGTTGAGGTCGATGAGCAGCACGCGGAGCCGCTCGGGCGGGCCGGCGGCGAGCGCCTCGGAGACCCGTTCGCCGAAGAGGCTGCGGTTGGCGAGGTCGGTGAGCGCGTCGTGGCTGGCCTGGTGGCTCAGCCGCTGCTGGAAGTCCCGGGCGTCGGTGATGTCGCGGGAGTTGCAGACGATGCCGGCGACGCCGGGGTCGTGCAGGAGGTTCGCCATCGTGATCTCGGCCCAGCGCCAGCTGCCGTCGGCGTGCGCGAGCCGGGCCTGGAAGACGGCCGGGGCCCCCGGGTCGTCGATGACGCGTTGGTACGCCGTGAGCACGAGGTCCACGTCGTCGACGTAGAGCATGTCGGCGGCGGGCCGGCCCGGCCACTGCTCGGCCGGGAGCCCGAGCAGGCGGGTCGCGCCGGGGCTGACGTAGGTCAGGACGCCGTCGGCGTCGGTGACGGTGATGAGGTCGGAGGCGTTCTGCACGAGGGAGCGGAAGCGGCGCTCCCGGTCGCCGAGCTCGACCATGCCCGCGTCGAGCCGGGCGACGAGCCGGGCGTTGTCCTGGAACGTGAGCATCTGCCGGGCGATGACCAGCACGGCGAGGATCACCACGCCGACGGCGGCACCGAGCCGCTCGCCGGGGTCGTCGGAGGACATGACGAACAGCAGCAGCACGTTGCTGGCGGCGACGGCCACGTACGGCATGACGCTGAACGGCCGGCGGCGCCCTCCCGTGACCGCCGGGTCCGGCGCGGTCCGGCCGCGGCGCTCCAGGCGGGCGGCGAACACGGCGAACAGGCAGCTCAGCGGCACCGCGAGCTGGCTCGGGCTGGGTGCGCCGGGCGGCAGCAGCGCCTCCGGCGCCGACGCGAGCGCCCCGACGACGATCGCGAGGCCGAACCACTGCAGCGCGGCCTTGTCGACGGTCGACGTGCCGGTCAGCGCCACCTTCACGATCGCGAACAGTGCCAGCATCGACACGACCAGCGTGACCAGCCCCGTGACGAACGCGGCCTGGTTGCCGCTGTCGCGCTCCAGCGACGGGCGCAGCCAGAACTGCCACAGGAACAGCCCGCCGGCGACGACGACCGTGCACGCGTCGAGCAGGAACGTGACCCGCCGCCGGCCGCGCTCCAGCCCGAGCGGCAGCCGTAGCAGCGCCCACCCTTCCAGCAGCACCGCGACCAGGTAGATCGCGCCGTCCACCGGGCCGATGCTGCCCCGCGGCTCGTTGATCGCCTGGATCCCGCGGACCACGGAGCCGACACCCACGAGGAGGGTGCCGGCGCCCATGAACCGCCAGAACCGGGCCGCGGCCGGGTTCACCCGCGGGCCGGTGCCGACGGTCCAGAGCGCGGCGCCGGCCAGCGCGGCGGAGCACAGGTTCGGCACCCAGCCGAGCGCTGGGGAGGCGACCGGGCCCTGCACGTTGACCGCGAACCACACCCACGCGATCAGGACAATCCCGGTCTGAAGGGCGACATCGGCGCGAGAAGCCCCGAACACCGCGTCACGGAGCCGCGCCACCGGGCTCGGCTGTCCCGATCCCGTCATCTGCCGCCCGTCCTTCGACCCGCCCCGTCCCAGATGCTCATCGACCGCGACCCGCGGGACCTGAGCGACCGCCGCCTGCCGAGGCACCGTACCCTGCCCCGCCGCGTGTCCGCGACTATCCGGACGTCCCCGGGAACACCGGGCCGATCAGCATGCCGTTGACGCCGTCGGTCGAGCACACCTTCACCCGCCATGGCACGAACACGGACGCCGTCTCGTCGGGGACGTACACCCGGTACCCGGCCGCCTCGACAGGCTGGCACGTGTCCGGGTATGCACCTGATTGACCGGTTCGTACCTGAGCGTGGGCGCCCTGCCCCGGAGCGAGGTCGACCCGCACCGGGGTGGTGCCTTCCCGCTTCGCCGGCTCGTTGATCTGGGTGCCGGACGCCCCCGTCACGTATGACACGCCCGGGAACCCGTACAACGAGCACGTCCGGCCGGACGTGTTGGTGAAGACGAGCCAGGTGTACACGCCGCCCATCGCGCCGCCGCCGGGCGCGCTCATGGCGGTCACCCGCAGCTCGCCCGTCCGGCACCGCCCGGTCACCTGCTGCGTCGTCGCGCTGCCGGCGGGTGCGGAAGCACCGGTGCTGCCTGCCGCCGTCGGCCCGTCTGTCGGCGCTGTCGTCGGCGCCTCCGTCGGCCCTGCGGTCGGCCCTGCGGTCGGCGTCGACGCGGGCAGGTCCGGCGGCGGGGTCGCGTCCATGAACTGGTGCACGGCGCCCGCGGCGACCGCGACGGCGAGGGTCGCGGCGGCCACCCCGGCGACCGCCCGGCCGGCCCGCCGGCGCCGCGCGGACCGGGCGATGCGCGGATACGTGCCCGGCGGCGGAGCGAGGAACTCGACCTGCTGCTCGTCCAGCCAGGTCTCGAAACGGTCAGTCATCATTGTCACCCAACTCCACTCGAATGCGCGCCCGCGCCTGAAACAGATCCGACTTGACCGTCCCTTCCGCCCGGCCGACGATCGCCGCCACCTCCCGGATCGAGAACCCGGCGAGGTAGTGCAGCAGCACCGCGGTGCGCTGGTGCTCGGGCAGCGGCTCGAGCAGCCCCCGCAGGTCGCTGGCCCGGTCGGGCCGTCCGTCCGGGCCGTGGTCCTGCTCGGCCGCCACGAGGCTCAGCGCGCGCCGTTCCTTGCGGGTCCGCCGCCAGTGGTCCTTCAGCAGATTGACCGCCGTCTTGTACAGGTAGGCATGCGGCTCCTGCGCCGCAGACCACCGTGACATCAGGCGGGTGAACGCCTCGGCCGCGACGTCGTGCGCCGTGTCGTCGTCGCCGACCTGCCTGCGCACCCATCCCGCGAGCCGCGGATACTCGGCCGCGAAGAACTCCTGCCGGGCGTCCGTCTCGGCCACCGCCGGGCCCGCCTCCCACATCGTCATTGACATCTGTCTCCCCACCATCCGGTCATGCACCCTAAGACGCCGCGATCGCCGTCCGGTTGGAGCGGACCGAGGCGGGAACCCGACAGCGGTGGGCCGCCGGCACCGCAAACGCCTTTGACCGTGGTGCCGCGGGTGCGGGACCCTCACGGGCGTGCAACGAGTCCTGATCGCCCGCGACCTCATCGCCATGCCCGCACCGGCGGCGCGGACCGCCCCGGCGGCGGCGCTCGCGACCGTGACCGCGAACATCGCCCACTACGGCTTCGCGCTGTCCGCCCGCGCGTACACCATGCTGAGCGTGACAGGCGAGGACGAACTGCGGCAGTGGTGGGCCGGCGTCGAGCCGGTGCTCGCCGCGCTGACCGGTGACGACAAGCGCATGGCCGACTTCGTCGTCTACAGGAACTTCCCGGCCGAGGTCCTCGCCATGGACGAGGCGGAGTACTGGCTGCGGCAGATCCTCATGTACTGGGGGCTGCCCAACGAGCTGGTGACGCAGGAGGAGGCGACCCGGGCGCCGCTGCGGGACCTGCCCGCGCCGCGGGTGCTGCACCCGGCCGACGACGCCGCGCTGCCACGGATCCTCGCCGGGCTGCACGCGCTGCCGGCGCGCTGGACCGACGACCAGTGGCGCGACGTCACCGACCTCACCGAGGGGCCGGTCGACCTCGCCGGGGTGACCTTCGTGGAGAACCGGGTCCGGCTCGCCGTGCGACTGCTGGAGACCGGCGTCGAGGCGCGCGTCTCGACCGCGACCGACGTGCTGCGCCTCGCAGCCGCGCTCTCCGGCGGCGACCCCGGCCTGCGCGCCGCCCAGCGGCTGCGCCGCTTCACGCGGGCGGAGCGGCGGCACCTGCTCGGCATGCTGGAGAGCGCCCCACACCTGCTCGACGACGTCGCCCGGCGCCGGGAGCCCTTCAAGCGCCTGCTCTTCGCGCTGCACCCCGGCGACTACCGGGCCGCGTTCCCGCGGGTCGTGGCGGCGTACGACGCGCTGTACACCGGCCGCCCGGTGCGCGGGTTCGCCTCCGACGTGGAGCGGCTGCTCGCCACTCGCGACCCGGCCGTGGCGGGCCTGCTCGCCACCCGGCCGGGCGAGTACGCGCGCCGGCTGCGGCAGCTCCTCGTCACGTTCGGCGAGGCGCCCGGCGTCGAGACCGTCGTCCGGGACCTCACGACCCTGCGGCTGCTCCAGCTGCGGCGGCACCTGGAGACCGTCGACGCGCGGCAGTGGCGCATGTTCCCGCCGCGCGGCAACTGGTCGCGGGCGCAGGTCGTCGCGGCCGGCGGGGACCGGCTGCCGGCCGGCCCGCGCGACGCCGTGCTGGCCGCGATCGACGCCGAGCTGACCCGCCGCCTCGCCGGCACCGGGCCCGTGGCGCTGGACCCCGCGACGGAGAAGGTGAAGCTGCCGACGAACGACGCCGAGCTCGCACCGTACGGGCGCGGCACCGTCTTCGGCATCCCCGACGAGGTCCGGTTCGTGCGTAGCGCGTCCTACTGGGCGACGGGTCCCACGGTGGGCAACATCTGGTACGACAACAGCTGGAATTTCTTCGACGACGCCTGGCAGCCGGTCGGCGCCTGCTGCTGGGACCACAACCGGTTCGGCGACGCGGCGGTGTTCTCCGGCGACCCGACGAACTCCAAGGACCTCGACGGCCGCGCCTGCCAGCTCATCGACCTCTACCTCGACGAGCTCGCCGCCGCCGGCGTCCGCTACGCGGTGTGGAGCCTGCTGTGCTACTCCCGCCGCTCGTTCGAGTCCGCCAGCGACGTGCACGCCGCGCTGCAGTGGGGTTCGCAGCCGCAGGAGGGCAGGTTGTTCGAGCCGGGCCGCGTCCAGCTGTCGTTCCCGGTCCGCGGCGCCGGGCTGACGAAGTTCGTCGCCCACCTCGACCTGTCCCGCCGCGAGCTCGTGTACCTCGACGCGAACCTGCCCTCCCGCGTCCATTCGGCGTCGCTCAACGGGGCGCTGCTGGCCGGGATACTGCCGCCGTACGTCGAGTACCTGGCGAGCCTGCCGAGCGTGCACGACCTGTTCCGGCACGCCCCGGCGGCCGGGGACGGCATGCCGGTCCGCTACGACGACACGGACGCCGCCCTCACCGGCGGCCCCGCCTACGTCTTCCGACCGTCCAACCAGGACAGTCAATTCGATCCCGTGGATCTGGGGCAGGTGCTAGCATCGAAGGGCGAGGCCATGGTGGTCCTTCCTTCTCCTTAAGAATCGCCACGGCGATTTTTGCCAACCAGGGTCACCGCTATCCTCGCCTAAACCAATTGCGCGCCGCCACGGTGCGTTCCTACGCTCCTGCGGATGGGACGCACCGTCGTCGTCGGCGACATCCACGGCTGTTTCACCGAGCTGCTCGAGCTCTGCGACGCCGTCGCGCTGCGCCCCGACGACCTGCTCGTCAGCGTCGGGGACCTGGTCGACCGCGGCCCGTCACCCGCCGAGGTCGTCGGCTTCTTCCGCTCCCGGCCCAACTCCGTCGTCGTCATGGGCAACCACGAGCGCAAGCACGTCCGCGGCGTCCTCTCCTACGCGCAGGAGATCACCCGCCTGCAGCTCGGCGCCGGCTACGCCGACGCGGTCGCGTGGATGCGGACCCTGCCGTACTTCTTCGAGAACGAGCACGTCCGGGTCGTGCACGCGGCGCTGGTCCCGGGCGTGCCGCTGGACGAGCAGCGGGAAGAGATCCTGTGCGGCTCGACCAGCGGCGAGAAGGCCCTCGCCGGGATCGTCCCGACCGGCCACTGGCACGAGCACTACACCGACCCGGAGCCGGTCGCCTTCGGCCACCACGTCACCGGCCGCGAGCCGCTGCTGCGCGACGGCCGCGTCTTCGGCCTGGACACCGGCGCCTGCCACGGCTGGAACCTGACCGCCCTGGTCCTGCCGGACCGCACCGTCCACGCGGTCCCCGCCCACGCCGACCACTGGTCGGTCACCCGCCGCGAGTGGCAGCTCCCCGTCCTGCGCACCCGCCCCTGGCGCGACTACACCTGGCCCGACCTGACCGCCGCCCTGTCCCGCACCTTGTCCCCCGCTCAAGACCCGTGGCTGGACGAGGTCGCGGCGTGGGCAGAACTGCTGCGCTCGTCGCTGCCCGCCCTCGTCGCCGCCGCCCAGGCGCTCGCCCGTGAGCTCCCCGACGCGGCCCTGCGGGCGCACCCGGCCGCCCCGGTGCTCTTCCAGGCCCGCACCGGCCGCCTCGACGAGGCCGCACTGGCCCGGCGCTGCGTCACGCCGCGCCGGACCCTCGACCTGGCCACCGCCCTCGGCGTGCCCCTGCCCGACCTGCCCGGGGCTCAGTCCTCGACGCCGTAGCCGGTGAAGGCGTAGACCCCGGGAGCATGGCGGTCGACCTCTGCCGCGACGCGGGTGGTCTCCGCGGTCCAGGCCTCGTCCTGGTCCTGCTGGATCTCCTCCGGCATCTGCCCGTAAGCGTAGCCGGAGTACAGCAGCACGCCGAGGGCGAGCGGCTCGTACTCGTCGTAGTCGTAGACGCGGGGGTCGACGGGCGCGCCCTCCTCGTCCTTCAGGCGGACGGTGGCGGCGGCGGCGCGGACCAGGTGCAGGATCGTCTCCTGTTCCTCCAGCGGGACCGCCGCGCCGTCGTTCCTGGACACGAACAGCGCTGGGCCATAGGCGGACATGCGGGGCAGCCTACCGTTCTGCTCATGCCCGCACGCCGAAGGACGATCTCTCCGGGGTGGTGATCCTGCATCGAGCCTACGCGCTGGCCGTCGTCGTGACGGTGACGGCGCTGCTGGCGTTCGACGGGCCCGCCGAGGCGTTCGTCATGCTGCTCAGCGGGCTGGCCCCGGCCGCCGCGATCGGCTGGCACCTGCGCCGCCGCCGGCCGGGCGGCCCGCTGCCCTGGCACCTGGCGCTCGTCGGGCTGGGGCTGCTGACCGGCACCAACCTGCTCGGGCTCGGCGCCGACCTCGGCGTCGAGGTGCCGGGCGGCGGGCTCGTCGCGCCGGTCCTGATGGCCGCCGGGTTCCTCGGGCTGCTGTCGGCCAGCGCGGTCGTCGTGACCCGGCACACGCCCGGCGACGGCGGCGGGGTCATCGACGCGGCGCTGATCGGCGTCGGCGCCGCGGGCCCGCTGTGGGAGTTCGTGCTGCGGCCGCGGCTGGCCGCCGGGCACGCGCCCGCGGCGGTGCAGCTGCTGGCGCTGGCCAACCTCCTGGCGCTGCTGGCCACGCTCGGCTCGATGCGGCGCATCGCCCGGACGATGGGCACGGGGTCGCTGCGCTACCTCTACGTGTCGATCGCGCTGGGACTCGCCGGGGTCGTCGCGTCGGTACTGACCGCGGACCTGCCCCACCCGGTGGCCACGCAGGTCGTGCCGGCGTTGTGGGCGGTGGCGTACCTGAGCTTCGGCGCCGCGGCGCTGCACCCGGCGGCGGTCACGCTCACCGAGCCGGTCGGGCGGCAGCCGGAGCGCCCCACGCTGCGCCTGGCGCACCTCGGCGCGGTCCTCTCGATCAACCCGGTCGTCGGCGCGCTGCCCGTCCTGTGGGGCGGCAAGGCCGACGCGCCGCTGCTCAGCGTCGGGACGCTCGTCGTCATCGGGCTCGTCCTCGCCCGGATCGGCCAGCTGCTGCGCCAGCGCGCCGAGGCCGAGTCGGCGCTGGCGCACCGGGCCAGCCACGACGAGCTCACCGGCCTGCTCAACCGGCACGGCGTCCTGGCCAGGCTGGAGGAGTCCTTCGGCGCCGGCGTCGGGGTGCTGTACTGCGACCTCGACCGCTTCAAGCCGATCAACGACACGCTCGGCCACCTCGCCGGCGACGAGGTCCTGCGGCAGGTCGCGGCCCGGCTGCGCGCCGCGGTGCGCCCCGGCGACCTGGTCGGCCGGATCGGCGGCGACGAGTTCCTGATCGTCTGCCACGGCGTCGACGCCACGCGGGCCGACGCGCTGCGGCGCCGGCTGACCGCCGCCGTCGGCGCGCCGATGACGGTCGCCGGCCACCAGGTCGACGTCGGCGTGACGATCGGCACCGCCCTCACCGGGTCGGGCCCCGCCCTCGACAAGTCGGGCCCGACCCCCGACAGGCGGGGCGCCGCGTCCGACAGGGCGGGCACCGCCCCCGTCCAGGCAGGCACCGCGACCGGCAAGGCAGGCAGTGCACTCGACACGGCAGGCAGTGCACTCGACACGGCAGGCAGTGCACTCGACACGGCAGGCAGTGCACTCGACACGGCAGGCAGTGCGTCCGACGAGGCAGGCAGTGCTCCCGGCACGGCAGGCACCGCGCTTGCCGGGCCGGGCACGGCGGAGCAGCTCGTCGCCGAGGCGGACCGGAAGATGTACGACCGCAAGCGCCGCCCGGTCACCGTCTGAGCGGGCGTCAGGCGACTTCCGGCTCGACGAAGTCGCCGAGCTCGACACCTTCCTCGCGCAGCACGTCGGCGAGCTTGTCCACGCTCGGCACCGCCCGCGACACGCCCGGGCCGATCACCCTGTACCACGCGACGGAGCCCACCCCGCCGACCTCGACACGCCACCGCCCGTCGGGTGTCTGCATCACGGCCGCGCTCACCACCCGACGCTACGACAGCCCCGTCACCAGCGGGAAGCAATGATCGATAAGTACACCGATGTAGTTCGGCGCCCCCTGCGGCGGCGGGTGCTGTGGCAAGATCCGGCGGTGCGCCTGTCCTTGCTCGGATCCATGTTCGCGGTGACCGGGGTGCTGGCGGTGTCGGCGGCGGCCCTGTCGGCGACGCAGGTGTCGCTGCGGTGCACGGCGGCGGCACTGGCCGTGCTGGCGGCGCTGGCCGTCCGGCAGAGCCGGTCGCGGTGGGCGCTGGCGGCGGGATGCCTGCTGTTCGCGGTCGCCGCGCTGGTACGGGACGCCGCGCTCGACGACGCGGGACAGGACGCCGGCTGGTTCGGGTACGGGCCGTCGCAGACGGTCGCGCTGCAGGCCATGCTGGACGCCGCGGGCCGGGCGTACCGGTCGGAGTCCATCGCGACACTGGTCCAGCTGGGCGCGGTGGTCCTGCTGGTGGCCGCCGTGCTCGGGCTGCCCCGCGCCCACCGGCGGGTGCGGGTCGTGGCCACCACGGTCGCGGCCGTCGTGGTGGGCGTGGGCGTCCTGGCCGGCCTCTGGTTCGACGTCGATCTGGACGAGATGGCCGGGGTGGCCCGCTGCGCGTGGCCCGGGCCGCTCGCCGTCGCGGCCGCTCTCGTGCTGCTGCTCCTGGCCGGCCGGCGCGAGGACCGCCGGTGGCTGGTGGCGGCGGGGGCGGGGCTCGTCGCGGTGCAGGCGGCCGTGACGCAGTCCGACCTGACCGGCGCGTGGCTCAGCGTGGCCGCGCTCACCGACGCCCTGTGCGGGGACGCCTACACGGCCGTCGCCTGGAGCACCGCGGTGAGCGAGGGCGTTGAGTACGGGCCGGCGCTGACCGCCGCGCTCACGATCGCCGGCCCGGCGCTGATCGTGCTCGGCACCCCACGCCCCGGCACCCGCACCGCGGGCGGCGACGACACACCACCACCACCGGCCACGGGCGGCGACGAGGGGCGGCCGCCCGCGCCGGACGGGAAGGACTGAGCGGCGGCACACGCCCGGCCTGCCCGCGAGGGTGCTTCAGTTCGCGTTCCGGCGGCCGATAGAACGATGTGTCCCGACTGCGTGCGGTGGCAGACGTCTGCGTCCGCATGTTGGACGCACCGCCCGACGACGGCCACCTTCTGGAGCGTCTGGTCTCCGCCGTCGGCGCGGAGCTGCCGGACTGCTGCGTCGTGGGAGCGCTCACCACGGGCGCCGCGCCGGTGGTCCGGACCGCCGGTGAGGCCGGGCCCGCCCTGGCCGGAGCGCTGCTCGACGCGGTCGCCGGGCCACCCCGTACAGACGCGGAAAACGCCATCAGTGTGGCGCACATTCTCGCCCGGGGCGCGGTCATCGGCGCGCTCGGCGTGCTGGGGAGCGACGGCGACCCCGTCCAGCCCGCGGACATGGCGTTCGTCGAGGCGGCCGCGACCGTCGCCGGCGGGGTGATCGAGCACAGCCACGCGTTCGCCGCGACGCTGGAACTGCTCGAGGACGCCCGCCGCCAGGGCGACCTGCTGGACGCGATCTCCGACGCCATCGTCTCCTGCGACGCCGACGGCGTGATCGTCAGCTGGAACTCCGGGGCCGAGCGCCTGTACGGGTACTCCTCCGGCGACGCGGTCGGCTGCGACCTGCTCGCGCTGCTCGCCACCGCGTGCGTCACCGACGACACCGAGGTCCCCGCGGCGCAGATGCTGCAGGACGTGGCCGCGTCCGGGCGGTGGGAGGGCGAGCTGCGCGAGCGGCGCTCCGACGCGGCGCCGCTCACCGTGCTGTCGTCCGTGTCAGCGCTGCACGCCTCCGACGACGGCACGCCCGCCGGGTACGTCTTCGTCAACCGGGACGTCACCGAGCAGCGGCGGCAGGAGCACGAGGCGGCGCACGACGTCCTCACCGGCCTGCCCAACCGGCGCCGGCTCGTCGGGCGGATCCGCGACGCCACCGAACGGGTCCGCCGCGGCGGCGGGCCGATCGCCGTGCTGTTCCTCGACCTCAACGGCTTCAAACCCGTCAACGACAAGTACGGCCACGCAGTCGGCGACGAGCTGCTCATCCGCATCGCGGGCCGGCTCGCCGGCACCGTCCGCAGCACCGACTTCGTGGCCCGCCTCGGCGGCGACGAGTTCGTGGTGGTGCTGGAGCAGTTCGGCCCGGTCGACCGGGTCACGCCCGTGCTCCAGCGCATCCTGGCCGCGGTCGAGGAGCCGCTGGTGCTGTCCCTGGCGACGGTCACGGTCGCCACCAGCATCGGCGTGGCGGTCGCCGACGACCCGGAGGCCGCCGTCGACCCCGAGGAGCTGGTGCGCGCCGCGGACGAGGCGATGTACCGGGCGAAGCACCGGCCGCGCCGGGTCGCGTTCACCGACCCGGGGCTGGACCACTGCTGGCTGGCGCTCCCCTCGGATCCGGACCAGGGCGCCGGCCCGGCCGTTGCCTGACGCGGGTCGCTCCGGGACCGTTGACGCAACCTCTGAGTTGCGATACGTTTCCCGCAACCGAACGGTTGCGACAAGGGAGCGGGCAATGCATCCGTGGCAGTACGTGGTGCTGGCCGGGCTCGGCGCATTCCATGGGCTGAACCCGGGCATGGGGTGGCTCTTCGCCCTCGCCGGCGGGGTGCGGGAGCGGCGGCGCGCGGCGATCGCGGCGACGCTCGGGCCGATCGCGCTCGGCCACGCCGCGTCGGTGTTCGTGATCGCGACGCTGGTCGCGGCGCTCATGTCGGTGACCGGCGCGCGGCTCGTCGCGACCGCGGGCGGGGTCGCGCTGACCGCGTTCGGCGTCTGGCGGCTGCTGTCCCCGAGCCACCACCGGACCGGCCCGCGCCCGGCCGACCTGCTCACGTGGTCGTTCCTGATGTCCTCCGCGCACGGCGCCGGGCTCGTCCTGCTGCCGTTGCTCGCCGCGGTGCCGGCGGCCGCCCACCACGGCCACGCCGTCGGCGCCGCCGGCCGTACCTCGGCGATGACCGGCATCCTCGCCACGACGGTCCACACGGCGGCGATGGTCGCGGCGGCGGGCCTGGTCGCGCTGGTGGCCTACGAGGTGCTGCGGCTGCGCCCGGTGCGGGTCAGGGCGAGGTTCGACGCCGACCGGGTGTGGGCGTTCGCCCTGGCGGGCTCCGGCGTGGCGACGCTCGCGCTCACGCTCCGGGGCGGCTGACCGGCCGCTTCACGGAGGCGTGACGGACGCCGCGGCAGCTCCGGGCGGGCGGCGCGGGCCGCTTGCCGGGGTGCCTGACCGGCCGCCGCGGCAGCGCCTGGCGGCCGGCGCGCGGCCGGGGAGCCGGATGCGTCGAGCGGGTGCGGCGGTCCAGGTACGGTAGATCGCCACGCCGCGACCGCAGGAGCCGACCATGCCGACGACCTCGAGCCATGCCGTCTGAACCCGAGGAAACGGCGGTCGCCGTCTTCACCGCCCTCGCCGACCCCAACCGCCGGGCGATCCTCGCCTCGCTCGCCGAGCACGGCCCGAGCACGGCCACCGACCTGTCCGGCCGCCTGTCGATCACCCGCCAGGGCGTCGCCAAGCACCTCGCCCTCCTCGCCGACGCCGGCCTGGTCACCAGCGACGCCGGCACCGGCCGCCGGGTCCTGTTCCGCCACCGCTCCGAGCCGATCAAGCTCGCCCAGGGCTACCTGGCCGCCCTCGCCGCCGACTGGGACGACCGTCTCGGCCGCCTCTCGTCCTTCCTGGCCGACCCGCCCGGCTGACAGGCGGCGGCGCGAAACCGGACGGGACCGCGACGGCACCCTGGCCGCAACCCTGGTCGGGGACGCTACCGGTTCCGGCACACCATCAGGAGGCAGGAACCTTGTCACGACGTCATCACCGCACCGCGGGTCTGATCGCTGCCGTGGTCGCCGGAAGCCAGTTCATGACGCCGGGAGAAGCCCGGGCGGCGGGGGTGACGCCGGCACCGGGTGCGGTGTCCGTGGTCGGGACCGTCGCGTCGGTCCGCACCGCCGACGCGTCGCTGGTGGTGACCCGCGCCTACAAGTTCCGCGACAGCCGGCCCAGGACGGTCAGGTTCACGCTGACGTCCGGCACCGCCGTCGTGGTCAACGGCGTCCCGGCCGGGCCCGGTGCGCTCGGCAGGGTGAAGTCCGGCATGCAGGTCACCGTCACCGGCACCGCGAGCGGCGGGAACAACCTGGCCACGAGGGTGGTGGCGGGCACCGCCCGGCGGTGAAAGGCGCTGAAAGTCCCGTGAAACCGCGGTGAAGGTCGCGGCCCGCACGATCGTCGCAGTCGTGGCGCACCAGCGTCACAGCGGCGGTTGGGAGGGAGGGACGTGGCTACCACCCCGTCCCCGTCGGCGATCGTGGCTACCGGGTTGCGCAAGTCGTTCGGTGACCACGTCGTGCTCGACGGAATCGACCTGGAGGTCCCGCGCGGGACGGTCTTCTCGTTGCTGGGGCCGAACGGGTCCGGCAAGACGACGACGGTGCGCATCCTGTCGACGCTCATCGGCGCCGACGGCGGGCAGGCGTCCGTCGCCGGGCACGACGTGGTCCGCGAGGCCGGCGCGGTGCGCGCCGCGATCGGGGTCACCGGGCAGTTCTCGGCGGTCGACGGGCTGCTCACCGGCGAGGAGAACCTCGCGCTCATGGCGGCCCTGCACCACCTCGGCCGGGCCGGCGGCCGGCGGCGGGTCGCCGACCTGCTGGAGCGGTTCGACCTGGTCGACGCGGCGAAGAAGGCCGCCGCGACCTACTCCGGCGGCATGCGGCGCCGGCTCGACCTGGCGATGACGCTGGTCGGCGACCCGAGCGTCATCTTCCTCGACGAGCCCACCACCGGGCTCGACCCGCGCAGCCGCCGGACCATGTGGCAGATCATCCGCAGGCTCGTCGCCGACGGGGTCACGGTGTTCCTGACCACGCAGTACCTCGACGAGGCCGACCAGCTCGCCGACCGCATCGCGGTGCTCGACGGCGGGCGGATCGTGGCCACCGGCACCGCCGAGCAGCTCAAGCGGCAGATCCCCGGCGGGCACATCCGGGTGCGGTTCGACACCGCCGAGGACCTGGACACGGCCGCGCGGCTGTTCGCGGACTCGGCGCGGGACGACGAGGAGCTGGCACTGCGCGTGCCGGGCGACGGCGGCGTCTCGTCGCTGCGGGCGCTGCTGGACCGGCTCGACGCCGCCTCCGTGCCCGTCGCCGACCTGTCCGTGCACACGCCGGACCTCGACGACGTGTTCTTCGCCCTGACCGGCCACCAGAGCAGCCGGACCGGGGACCAGCCCACCGCAACCACCGCCGCGAAGGAAGGCGCCCGATGAGCACCATGACCACCGCCGTCACCGACTCCGCCACGATGCTGCGCCGCAGCCTGCTGCACACGGTGCGGTACCCCGCCTCGATGGTCACGTCCCTGCTCGTGCCGGTGCTGCTCCTGCTGCTGTTCGTCGGGGTCTTCGGCGGCGCGATCAACGCGGGCATCGCCGGTGGCAGCGCCTACATCAACTACATCGTGCCGGGCATCCTGCTGGTGACCGCCGGGTACGGCGCCTCGACCACGGCGCTGGCGGTCAACAAGGACATGACCGAGGGCATCATCGACCGGTTCCGCACCATGCCGATCTCCCGGCAGTCGGTGCTGACCGGGCACGTCCTGGCCGCCACGATCCGCACGTTCCTGAGCCTGGCGCTCGTCGTCGGAGTGGCGCTGCTGATGGGGTTCCGGCCCACCACCGACCCGCTGCGGTGGCTCGGCGCGGCCGGTCTCGTGCTGCTGCTGGTCCTCGCGCTGACCTGGCTGGCGGTCGCGATCGGGCTGGTCTCCCCCACCCCCGAGGGCACCACGGGCTTCCTGCTGCTCGTGCAGGTGCTGCCGTTCGTCAGCAGCGCGTTCGTCACGACCGAGTCGATGTCGGGGGCGGTGCGCTGGTTCGCCGCCAACGAGCCCTTCACGCCGATCATCGACACGCTGCGGGCGCTGCTGATGGACACGCCCGTCGGTAACAGCGGCGGCATCGCGGTCGCCTGGTGTGTCGGGCTCTCCGCCGTCGGCTACCTGTGGGCGCGGTCCGTGTTCAACCGCGCTCCGCGCCGATGAGCGCGCGGCGCGCCAGCAGGACCGCCGACACGGCCTCCCGCAGCGCGTCCCGCTCCAGCGCCGCGTAGTCCGACGCCGCCGAGACGTACTCGGCGGCGTCGGCCTGTTCCGCGAGGTCGCGGGCGTAGCCGGCGTGCATCGTCGGCTGGAAGCCCATCGTGAACCGGAACGCCTCCGCCAGGGCGATCATCCGCGCCGCGCACGCGGCGACCCTGGTGTCGCCGGTGCGCCGCCCGCGGTCCAGGTCGGCGACGGCCAGGGCGAGCAGCAGCGCGCCGTACACGGGGCCGCCGACCGCGTTGACGGTGCCGGAGCTCGCGAGCAGGCGCGCCAGGAGGTCCGGCAGGCCGTCGACGATGGCCGGGACGAGGTCGAGCCGGCCGTGCTGGGCGTGCGCGATCACCGTGGTGGCCCGCACCTCCATCGCCCAGCCCGCCGAGCCCGGCAGCTCCTGACCCTCGGCGGCGTCGAGCCGGGCCACGACCTCGCGCCACAGCGCGAGGCCGGCGTCGACGTCGCCGCGGGCGATCAGAATCTCCGCGCGGACCCCGGAGCCGAACATCATCGGGTCGTCGCCCGGGTCGTGGGCGCTCTGCACCGCCTGCTCGAGCAGGTCCTCCGCCTCGTCCAGCGCGCCGCGCTGCAGGCTCGCGAGGGCCATCGCACCGCGGACCCGCGACGCGCTGGACGGCACGCCGGGCTGGCGCAGCTGGTCCAGCACCGCCAGCGTCTCCGCGAGGTGCGCCGCCGCCTCCTGGCCGCGGCCGACCTCCACGAGCAGCTCACCGATGCGGGAGTGCGCGACGGCCCGCATCAGCGGGGTCGTGCGGGTGCCGAGCACCGCGAGCATCCTCCCGGCCGCCCGCAGCGCGCCGTCGGTGTCCTGCCGCTGCTCGCACAGGTAGCTGGCGGCGCCGTACGCGATCCCGGCCAGCAGCGGCTCGTCGCTGTCGCAGAGCGCCCACAGCGCGGCCTCGTCGCGCGTCATGGCGCGCCGGACCGCGTCGGCCGCGCCGATCAGCGTGTCCGGCGTCGTGGGCGGCAGCCGGCGCAGGGCGACGAGGAACCGGCCCGGCATCGGCCCGCGCATGAGGAAGTCGTTCATCGCGCACAGCAGCGCCGCGGTGCGGGCCACCTCGACCAGCGCGGGTGCGGGCCGCACGTGCGACATGACCCATTCGACGTCGCGGGCCAGGGCCGTCATCCGCACGAAACTGCCCTCGACGGTCCACAGCGCCGCCAGTACACCTGCCGCGGCGGCGACGGCGGGACCATCGGCGCGGTCGACGGCGTGGCGCAGGGCGAGGACGAGATTGTCCTGCTCGGCGCGGACCCGCTCGACCTCCCTGACGAGGTCCGTGCCGAAGACCGCTCCGGCGTGCGCGACGCCGAACTCCCCCGCCCACGCGAGCAGCCCGTCGACGGCGCGACCGGTCCCGCCCGCCCGCTCCCGGTGCGCGGTGCTGAACTCCCGCACCGTCTCCAGCATCCGGAACCTGGTGCCGAACGGCGTGTCGGTGACCTTCAGCAGCGACTGGTCGGCGAGCTGCGTGAGCGCCAGCAGGACGTCGTCGCCGCCTTCGGATTCGCCTTCGGATTCGCCTTCGGCTTCGGCGAGGACGTGCCGGGCCGCGCCGGCGGTGAACCCGCCGGGGAACACGGACAGGGCGCGCATCGCCGCCCGGTCGGGCTCGTCGAGGAGGTTCCAGCTCCAGTCGATGACGGCGTGCAGCGTGTGGTGCCGCGGCGGCGCGTCCCTCGCCCCGCCGCGCAGCAGGGCAAGCCGGTCGTCGAGGCGGCGGGCCATCTCGGTCGCCGACATGACCCGCACGCGGGCGGCGGCGAGCTCGACCGCGAGCGGCAGACCGTCCAGGCGCGCGCACAGCTGCCGCACCACGTCGCCGGGCACGTCCGCGCCGGGCCGGGCGGCCTTCGCCCGCTGCCGGAACAGCTCGACGGTGGTGGCCAGGTCGAGCTCCGGCAGCGGGTACACCACCTCCGAGGACAACCCGAGCGGCGCCCGGCTGGTGGTCAGCACCCGCAGGTCGCCCGTCGCGGCCACGAGGTCCCGGACGAGGTCGGCGGCGCCGCGGACCACATGCTCGCAGTTGTCCAGCACCAGCAGCACCGGCCCGGTGCCGAGGGCGGCGGCGATCGCGGCGGCCGCCCCGGGACCGTCGGCGGGTGCGGCGACACCGAGCGCCGACGCGACCGCCGGGGCCACGTCCGCGTCGGCGGCGACACCCGCGAGCGCGACGAGCTGCACGACCGGCTGGCGGGCCTGGCGGCTGACCGCGTACGCGAGCCGGGTCTTGCCGAGCCCGCCGGTCCCGACGACCGACGCGACCCGGGACGTGGCGAGCAGCTCCGTGACCGCGGCGATGTCGTCGTCGCGGCCGAGCAGCGGGTTGGGGTCGTGCGGGACGCCGCGCCGCACCGCGGGTGCCTCGTCGCGCAGCAGGCCCCGGTGCACGTCCTGCAGGGCTGGGCCCGGGTCGGCGCCGAGCTCGTCGCGCAGCGTGGCCCGGTAGGTCTCGTAACGCTCCAGCGCCGCCGCGGTGCCGGCCGTCGCCGCCTCGGCGCGCAGCAGTTCGAGCAGCACCGCCTCGTCCTTCGGGCGCAGCGCGGCCGCCTCGGTCAGCGGGCCGACGGCCTCGGCGTGCCGGCCGAGCCGCGACAGCGCGACCGCCCGCGCGGCGAGCAGCGCGTGGCGCGTCCGGTCCCGCTCCGCACGCAGGACGGACAGCGGGTCGGCCAGGCCCGGGTCGGCCGGCTCGGCCCCGTCCCACAGCGCGAGCCCTTCCTCCGCGCGGGCGAGCGCCCCGGCGTGGTCCCCGCCCCGGGCCAGGTCCGCCGCGGCGGCCGCGTGCAGCAGCACCGCCTCGGTGTCCAGCAACGGCGCCGGCACCGCGAGCCGGTAACCGCCCGCGGTCCTGGCCACGATGTCGGCGCCGGCCTGCGCCCGCACCCGCGACACGACGACCTGCAGCGCCTTCGCCGGGTGCTCCGGCTGCTCGTCGGGCCACAGCCCGTCGACGAGCCTGGCGGTGCCGCAGCCGGTCCGCGGCTCCCCCGCCAGCAGCGCGAGCAGCCCGCACTGCCGCGGCCCGACGATGTCCCGGCCACGGTAGGCGACCCGCGACAGCAGGCGCAGCTCGACGCTCACGGCCCCAGGCTAGTGCCCGCCCACCCGGCGTTTCCGCCGCGCCCGGTGCCGCGACGCGGGACAGGCGCGGGTCACTGGACGTAGCAGGTTTTCTGGGTGCCGGGGACCGGGTCGCCGAAGGCCGCGTTCGTGCAGGCCGTCCCGCCGGTGACGGTCAGGTGGCGGAACTGCCCCTGCGCCCCGAACGCCACCGTCGAGGTCCCCGCGAACGAGCACGTCCCGGTCTCCGCCGCGCACTCTGCCAGCCGTTCCCGGCGGCCGGCAGGCCCAGCGTGAAGCAGGCCTTCGACACGTTCGGGACCGGGTCGCCGAACACGGTGTTCGTGCACGGCGTCGAGCCGGTGACGGTCAGGTACCGGAACTGCCCCTGCGCGCCGAACGCGACGGTCGCGGTGCCCGTGACCTGGCACGTCCCGGTCTCGGCGGCGCACTGCGTCCACGTCCCGGGCAGCGTCGGACCGGCGGCCGGGCCGAGGCTTCCGGTGAACTGCCACCGCCCCGAACCGACCGAGTACACCGTCTCCGTGCCCGTGGTGGTGACGACCGTCCCGCCGCCGGTGGTCGCGCCGCGGCCGAAGTTCGGGACGTGCACCGTCGCCGCCGACCCGACCGGCACGGTCACGTCCATCGTGATCTGCTGGCCCGACACCGTCCACGACGAGGCGACGACGCCGCGCACCGTGTCGATGGACGCGCTGACCGCCTGCAGCCCGGCCGGGACCCGCGGGTCGATGACGACGGTGCGGTAGGCCGGTGACCCCGGGCGGATGCCGGTGAGGACGGTGTAGAGCGACGCGTTGATGCCCGCGAACATCGCGTGGTCGTGGGTCTCCATCGACGGCCGGTACATCCACTGCTCCCACGGGCTCGTCGCCCCCATCCCGATCTCGAACCCGAAGCCCGGGTAGGTCGTCTGGTTCAGGATCGTCATCGCCACGTCGGTGCGGCCGATGCCGGCGAGGGCGTCCATGAGGTACCGCGTGCCGAAGATCCCCGTGTCGAGGTGCCCCCCGTTGCGGTTGAGGACCGTGTCGGCGAGCCGGGCCCCGACCGCGGTGACGTTCGCGTCCGGGACCAGCCCGAAGGCGAGCGGCAGCATGCTGGTCGTCTGCCGGCCGCTGCTGTAGGAGGCGCCGTCGGCGTTGAGGAACCGCGCGTTGAAGGCCGCTTTGATGTCGCCGGCGAGCTGGGTGTAGCGGGTCGCGTCGCCGGCCTGCCCGAGCGCGGTCGCCGCCTTCGCGACGGTGAGCGCCTGCCGGTACGCCAGCGCCGTGTTCACCAGCGAGACCTCACTGGTGCAGGCGCCGGCGCCGGGGCTGCCCAGGCCGCCGTTGGCGTTGGCGCTGAGATCGGGCGGGCACCAGTCGCCGAAGCCGGTCGTCCAGATGTGGCCGCACGATCGCCTGCTTCGGCCACGGGTCGTCGGGGAGGGTCGCGGCCGAACGCGTTAAAACGTTTCAACCAACGATGTCCTTCACTGAATCGGCGCACAGCGCTCCCACTCAGGGGGCGGACGCCTGTACGCCGTGAGGGGTGCCGGGGCACCCCTCACGGGTCTCAGACGAGCAGCTCCAGCGGGCCGCGGAGGAAGTAGACGATGAACATGACCGCGACGCCGTAGAGGAGCGGGTGGACGTCGCGGGCCTTGCCGGCGGCGAGCTTGATGACGACGAAGGAGACGACGCCGGCGCCGATGCCGTTGGAGATGGAGTACGTGAACGGCATGAGGATGATGGTGAGGAACGCCGGCAGCGCGATCTCGTAGTCCGACCAGTCGATGGAGCGGACCGTGGTCATCATGAGGAAGCCGACGACGACGAGGGCGACCGACGCCGCCTCGAAAGGCACCACCGTCACCAGCGGCGCGAAGAACATCGCGACGAGGAACAGCCCACCGGTGACCAGGCTCGCCACGCCGGTGCGGGCGCCCTCGGCGACGCCGGCGGCGCTCTCGATGTAGGTGGTGTTGCTGGACGTGCTCGCCGCGCCGCCCGCGGCGGCGGCGACGGAGTCGACGAGCAGGATCTCGCGGGTGCGCGGCGGCATGCCCTGCTCGTCGAGCATGTCACCCTCCTGCGCGACCGCGACCATCGTGCCCATCGTGTCGAAGAAGTCGGTGATCAGCAGGGTGAACACGAACATGATCACGATCAGGACGCCGGCGGTCTGCCAGGAGTGCAGGACGTTGAAGTGGCCCAGCAGGGACAGGTCGGGCTTGTCGATGATCTTGTCCGGCACGACGGGGACGTTGAGGCTCCAGCCCTTCGGGTTGGGCTTGTCGTCCACGAACGACGGGCCGGCCTTCGCGATCGCCTCGATGACGATGGCGAGGACCGTGGAGGCGAGGATGCCGATGAGGATCGCGCCGCGCACCTTGCGCACCACCAGCACGACGGTGAGCAGCAGACCGACGCCGAACGCGAGCGCGGGCCAGCTGATCAGCTTGCCGCCGATGCCGAGGCCGACCGGGACGGTGGTGTTGGCCACGTCCGGCACGCGCCGCACGAAGCCCGCGTCGACGAAGCCGATGAGCGCCAGGAACAGCCCGATGCCGACGCCGATGGCGGTCTTCAGCTGCGTCGGCACGGCCCGGAACACCGCCTCCCGGAGCCCGGTCAGCACCAGGATACCGATGAGCACGCCCTCGATCACGACCAGGCCCATCGCGTCGGCCCAGGTCATGTGGGGTGCGATCTCGAAGGCCACGAGCGCGTTGACACCCAGGCCGGCGGCGAGCGCGAGGGGGAAGCGGGCGACGACGCCCATCAGGATCGTCACGACCCCGGCGACGAGCGCCGTCGCCGAGGCGACCGCCGCGATGGCGAGCTTGCCGCCGGTGCTGTCGACACCGCTGCCGAGGATGAGGGGGTTGAGCACGACGATGTAGGCCATCGTGAAGAACGTCGCGAGACCGCCGCGGATCTCGCGGCTCATCGTCGAGCCTCGCGCACTGATCTCGAAGAACCGGTCGAAGCCGTTGCGCGGCTCCGCGCGGGTCGTGTCCATGTATTGCCTCCCTGGAACTGGTCCTGACCCCCCGACGCGCGATGATCCCATCTGTACGGCCGGAATCAAGGTCAGGCATGTTTCGTGCGTGCGACGGCGGTCAGATGCGCGCGTGCGCACTTCTCTGAACCGCTCCGCCCTGGTCCTGCCGCCGTTCGCCCTCGCGGTCCTCGTCGCGGTGTGGGGGCGCGACATACCGATCCCCGTCGAGGTCGTCGTGGTGGCGCTCCTGGCAGGGTCCGTACTGGCCGCGGTGCATCACGCGGAGGTCGTCGCCCACCGGGTCGGGGAGCCGTTCGGCGCGCTCATCCTCGCCGTCGCGGTGACCGTCATCGAGGTCGGCCTGATCATCACCCTGATGGTGACCGGCGGTTCCGGCACGGAGACCCTGGCCCGCGACACCGTCTTCGCCGCCGTGATGATCACCTGCAACGGCATCGTTGGGCTGTCACTGCTGGTCGCGGCGCTGCGCACCCGCATCGCGGTGTTCAACGCCGAGGGGACCGGAGCCGCGCTCGCCGCGGTCATCACCCTCGCGACCCTCAGCCTGGTCCTGCCGACGTTCACCACCAGCGCACCGGCGCCGCAGTTCACCGGTCCGCAGCTGGCGTTCGCGGCGGTCGCGTCGCTCGCCCTGTACGCGCTGTTCGTGCTCGTCCAGAACGTGCGGCACCGCGAGAGCTTCCTGCCGGTCAACGACGCCGAGGAGGAGCACGCGGCGGCTCCGGCGCCGCGTCAGGCGCTCACCAGCCTCGTGCTGCTGATCGTCGCGCTGGTGTCGGTGGTCGGCCTGGCGAAGGTGGAGTCGGGCACGATCGAGGCCGGCGTCGCGCGGGTCGGGCTCCCCCAGTCGTTCGTCGGGGTCGTCATCGCCGTGCTGATCCTGCTGCCGGAGACCCTCGCGGCAGTCCGCAACGCCCGCCGCGACCTGGTGCAGATCAGCCTCAACCTGGCCCTCGGGTCGGCGATCGCCAGCATCGGGCTGACGATCCCGTCGATCGCGCTCGCCTCGATCTGGCTCAGCGGCCCGCTGGTCCTCGGCCTCGGCGCCACCCAGATCGTGCTGCTCACCCTCACCGCGGGTGTCGGCATCCTCACCGTCATGCCGGGCCGCGCGACCCTGCTGCAGGCGGCGGTGCACCTGTCGATCTGTGCCGCCTTCCTCTTCCTCGCCGCCAGCCCATGACGACCGGCGAGGGGCCGGTGCACGGGCGGTGGGGCGGACGCGGATACCCTCTTGTCTGACATTGTCAGTAATCGAGGAAGGTCGGGAATGATCGAACCAGTGCGGCTGCCGTCTCCGTGGTGTGACGAGCCCCTGACCGTCGTCGTCCCGACCTACAACGAGGCGGGCAACCTGCCACGGCTGGTCGAGCGGCTGCTCGCCCTGCCGCTGCCGGGGCTGAGCATCCTCGTCGCCGACGACAACTCCCCGGACGGCACCGGCGAGGTCGCGGAGAAGCTCGCCGTCGAGCACCCCGGGCGGATCCGGGTGCTGCACCGGCCCGGCAAGGAGGGCCTCGGCAGGGCGTACGTCGACGGCATCGGCCACGCGATCGCGGACGGCGCCAAGTTCGTCGCGCAGATGGACGCCGACCTGTCGCACCCGCCGGAGGCGCTGCCCGGCATGCTCGGGGCACTGCTGTCCACCAACGCCGGTGTGGTCATCGGCTCACGCTACGTGCCCGGCGGGCAGCTCGACGAGAAGTGGCCGCTGTACCGGCGGGCGCTCAGCGGCTGGGCCAACCTGTACGTCCACACCCTGCTGCAGGTGCGGATCCGGGACCTGACCGCCGGGTTCAAGATCTGGCGGGTGGACGCGCTGGAGGCGATCGGCCTGGACCGGGTCCAGTCCAACGGCTACAGCTTCCAGGTCGAGATGCACTTCCTGGCGACCAAGCTCGGGCAGACCATCATCGAGGTGCCGATCCGCTTCGAGGAGCGCACCGACGGCGTGTCGAAGATGACCACGGCCACGAAGATCGAGAGCGCGACGATGCCGTTCAAGCTGCGCCTGCGGCACCGCAAGATCCAGCGCCGCAGGCCGGCCGGCTGACCTAGGCGGACACCGGGAGCGAGCTGGTCTTCAGCCAGGCGGTCAGCTCGCCCGGTGGCATCGGGCGGGCGTAGTGGTAGCCCTGCGCGACGTCGCAGCCGAGCTCCTGCAGCGCGGCGACGTGCGCGGCGCCCTCGACGCCCTCCGCGACCACCGACATGCCCAGGTTGTGGCCGAGCTCGATCGCGCCGCGGACCAGCACCGCGTCCTCCGGGTCGTCGTCCATGTGCATGACGAACGTGCGGTCGACCTTCAGCTCGTCGACGGGCAGGCTCTTGAGGTACGCCATCGAGGAGTACCCGGTGCCGTAGTCGTCGATCGACAGCCGCACGCCGAGGCGGTGCAGGGCGACGAGCGTCTCGGTGGCGAGGACCGGGTTCGCCATGACGGCGGTCTCGGTCACCTCGAGGCGCAGCAGTTCGGCTGGCAGGTCGTGCTCGTCCAGCAGCCGCGTCACGTGGCCGACCAGGTCGGGGTCCAGCAGGCAGCGCGGCGACAGGTTGACCGCGATCGGCACGACGAGACCGTCGTCGAGCCAGGCCCGAGCCTGCACGACGGCGAGGCGCAGCACGTACAGGGTGAGCCGGGTGATGAGACCGGTGCTCTCCGCGACCGGGATGAACTCCGCGGGCGGGATCTGCCCGCGCGTCGGGTGCGCCCACCGCACGAGCGCCTCCGCACCCGACGGGCGGCCGTCGTCCAGCCGGATCTTCGGCTGGTAGTGCAGGGTGAGCTGGTCGATGACGTCGAGGGCGCGGCGCAGGTCGCCGAGCAGCAGCAGTCGGTTGCCGTCCTCGATGTGCATGTTCGGCCGATACAGGGTGGCGCCGGTCTTGCTGTCCTTCGCCGCGTACATGGCGATGTCGGCGCAGCGCAGCAGCGCGTCGGTGTCGCTCGCGTGCTCGGGCGCCACGGCGATGCCGATGCTGACCTCCACGTCGACGGCGACGTCGTCGAGCGTGAAGGTGCGGTGCAGCTCGCCCTGCAACCGGGTGGCCAGCGCCGCGGCGTCGGCGGCGGACGCGCCGGGCAGCAGCACCGCGAACTCGTCGCCGGACAGCCGCGCGACGACGTCCCCGGCGCGCAGCGCCCCGGTGGTGCGGACCGCGACCTGCCGCAGCAGCTCGTCGCCGTACTGGTGACCGAGGGTGTCGTTGACCTCCTTGAACCGGTCGAGGTCCAGCAGCAGGACGGCGAGCGCCGGGTCGGGCGAGCGCAGCGCGTCGCCGGTGCGTTCGGTGAAGAGCGTCCGGTTGGGCAGGCCGGTCAGCGCGTCGTGCGACGCGTGGTACTTGTGCTCTGCGGCGTGCCGCACGAGGCGGCGCTGGTAGCCGCCGGCGATGACGCCGAACACGACCAGCAGCGCCAGCCCGACGCCGAACGTGCCGGTCGTGGCGGTGAAGACGACGCCCTCGACGCGGTGCAGGTCGCGCATCGCCTGGGCCGCCTCGGCCGCGCTGGCGGTGGTGGCGGTGTGGACGAGGGCACCGATCTGGTCCGCGACCGGGTCGACGTCCGCCTCGTCGATGCGGGCCGCACCCGCGGTGTCGCCACGATCGGCGGCCTCGAACACCCGCGCGACCGCGGTCAGGTAGGTCGCGTGCAGCTCCCGGACCCGGGCGGCGAGCGCCCGGTCCTCGGCCCCGCCACGCTGCTCGACGTCGTGCAGCGCCACGTCGAGCGCGCCGGCCGCGCCGCGGTGCAGCTCCCGGGCCGCCATGCCGGGTTCGAGGCGGTACTGCTGGTCGGCGATCTTCTCCAGGGCGACGGCGTCGTCGGCCAGGTCGTACGCCGCGGCGAGCGCCGTCGCGTGGACGGCGGCGTTCGCGGAGGCGCGGGTGCGGTTCGTGCCGACGACACTGACGCCGGTCAGGCCGAGCAGGACAGCGGCGAGGCCGACCACGGCACCGCGCTGGAGCAGTCCGGTTGGTCGTCGCACGCCACGCTCCCCCTGTCCAACGGTCCGGCTGCTTCATCGCCCGAAGCGCCGATCCTGCCATCGGCACCCGGTGCCCGCACCTGATCCATAGGGCCAGGAGCAAACCGGTTGCGTGGCGGGGGATGCCCTACTGCATCGAGAGGTGCACGTGGTTGTAGTGGTCGCCGGCGGGGGTGCCGTCGCCGCCGTAGGACTTCCAGCCGCTGCTCGGCTGCCAGATCCGCTTGTACCAGATGACGTACTTGACGCCGAGGTTCTTCGCGTTGGCGACGCACCAGGCGGCCAGGGCGTCGCCGTACTGCTGGTCGGCGCCGGTGGCGCGGGCGTTGACGAAGGTCTTGGCGTTGGCGGAGAAGTCGCAGGCCTTACCGGCCGGGTGGTCACCGCCCCCGCCGCTGCGGAAGCAGGACGTGTAGTGGGTGTAGCCGGCCTTGCGCGCCTCGTTGTAGGCGTTGAGCATCCGCGGGCTGATGCACCCGGTCGTGGTCGGGTCGTCCTGGGTGCAGCCCTGGCTGGCGTAGGAGCCGTCGCCGTTTCGGCCGACCGGGTTGGTGGTGACCTTGCCGCCGCCCGGCGCGCCGGTCACGGTGCCGCCGCCGCCCGCCTTCTTCAGGGCGTCCTCGGCGGCCTTCTTGTTCGTCTCCATGATCTTCAGCTGGGCCTGCTGGTTGGCGATCGCCGCGGCGATGTCCGCCTTCTGCTGCTCCAGCTTCTTGCGCGTCTCGGCCAGCTCGCGCAGTGACTTGTCGTCACGGTACAGCATGTACTGCACCGTGGTCATGCCGTGGATGGTGGCCTCCGGCGAGTCGCCGGCGAGGACCACGTTGGTCAGGCTGATCCGGCGCCCGCGGTAGGCGGCGTTGGCCACCGATCCGGCCGCCGCCTCCAGCTCGCCGACCTGGGTCTGCGTCGCCGCCAGCTGCCCGTTGACGGCGGCCTCGTCGGCGACGGACTTGTCGAGGCGGCCCTTGGCGTCGTTGTACTCGGCGTTGGCCTTGTCGAGCGCCTGGCGGACGGTGAGATTCTGTCCGCCGTCCTCGCCCGGCTCCGCGGAAGCGGGGTCGGCGACCCAGACCACCCCCACGATCACGGTGGCCAGCAGCAGCATCAGAAACCTGGGCAGGCGCCCGGTCGGAAGCGTCAGCATCGTCGCCAGCATAGCCATCCGCCCGGACGGCGCCACTCGGCGCAAAAACACCGAAATGTCGGTCATGCAGCGGTTTTACGACCGCCGCCCGGGGGTCGTACGGATGGACGCGCCAGGGTAACCTGCCCCTCGATGACGCACACCACACTCCCGCGCCTGCGGTCGGCCGCGGCGCTGGTCGCCGCGGCGGCGCTGCTGTTGACCGCCTGCACCGACAAGGCGTCCCCGAGCAAGACGCAGCAGCAGGCCTCGGCGAGCCCGAAGGCGCCTGCGCTGCCGGTGGAGCTCGCGATCAGCGGCCCGGCCGACGGCGCCGCCAACGTGCCCACCGCCGTCGACCTGGCGTACACCGCCACCAACGCGGCGGACGTCACCGTGAAGCTCACCGACGCGGGCGGGGCGGAGGTCGTCGGCGCGGTCCGCGCCGACGGCAAGGCGTGGCAGCCGGCCGCGCAGCTCAAGTACGGCACCAAGTACACCGCGACGGTCACCGCCACCTCGACGGACGGTAAGCCGACGACGGCGACGACGGCGTTCACGACCATGGCGAAGCCGTCGAAGCTGGGCAAGGTCACCAGCATCATCAACGACAAGCAGGTCGTCGGCGTCGGGATGCCGGTCATCATCACGTTCGGCGTCGACGTCGCGCCGGCCCAGCGCGCGGCCGTGCAGCAGCGCATCCAGGTGATCAGCGACCCGCCGCAGGAGGGCGCCTTCAACTGGTTCACCGGCAAGGAGCTGCACTTCCGCCCGAAGGAGTACTGGCAGACCGGCACGAAGCTCCAGGTCAACGCGCGCACCGGCGGCACGAACCTGGACGGCAAGTGGTGGGGCGAGCGCGACGTGTCGTTCACCGCGACGGTCGGGCCGAAGTTCGTCATGGAGGTCGACAACGCCACCAAGCAGATGACCGTCACGCAGGACGGCCAGCTGCTGCGGACCATCCCGGTGAGCCTCGGCCGCCCGAAGAACCCGTCGGCCAGCGGCAACTTCATCGTCATGATCAAGAACGAGTGGGAGTGGTTCGACTCCTCCACCTACGGCGTCCCGGCCGACTCCGCCGCGGGCTACCGCACCAAGGTGTACTGGCCGCAGCGGCTCACCTGGGACGGCGAGTACATCCACTCCGCCCCGTGGTCCGAGGGCGACCAGGGCAAGCGCAACGTGTCCCACGGCTGCACCAACATCTCCGCCGCGCACGCGGAGTGGCTGTGGAAGCAGACCCGCATCGGCGACCCGGTGATCATCAAGGGCACCGAGGAGCAGGTGAAGTGGGGCAACGGCTGGACGGACTGGTCGACGAGCTGGGACCAGTACGTCAAGGGCAGCGCCGTGCCGTACGTCGCCCCGTCGGCCTCCGCTTCGGCATCGGCTTCGGCATCGGCTTCGGCGTCACCGTCGCCCTCGGCCGGCTGAGGTCAGCGGGCGATCTCGACGCCCTGGACGCCGTCCAGCAGGCGCAGGGACTCCGCGATCGCCGGCAGTGACGTGTTGTTGTCGCCCTGCGCGGTGAGCACGATCGACTGGTCGTGGCCGGCGTAGTCGACGCGCAGCACATGGGCGCCCGGCAGCGCCTCCAGGGCTTCCCGCTCCACCACGTCGAGCGGGAAGTCCGGGGCGAGCGTCAGCGTCACCTGGACGCGGTGCCGGTCCGGCAGCCAGTTGGCCTCCGCGACCTTGAACAGCCACAGGGCGGCGAGCGCCGCTGCGGTGACCGTGCCCGCCGCCCAGAACAGCTCCAGGCCGGTCGCGAGCCCGATCGCGGCGGTCACCCACAGCGACGCCGCGGTCGTCAGCCCGCTGATGTTGACGCCCTCCTTGAAGATGGCGCCGGCGCCGAGGAAGCCGATGCCCGTGACGACCTGCGCGGCGATGCGGGTCGGGTCGGAGCCGGCCTCCTTGCCGGCGATGGTGAACAGGGCCGCGCCGGCGGCGACGAGCATGTGGGTGCGCAGTCCGGCGGGCTGGGCACCCAGCTCCCGCTCCAGGCCCACGGCGGCGCCGAGCGCGATGGCGACCAGCAGCGTGAGGATGACGGTCCAGTCCATCCGACACTCTTACCCTCCGCGGGGCGTTCCCGCCACCGCTGTCCAACGCTGTCCGACGGTGTCCAGGATCGGGGGTGGGCGGTGGGGTCAGGCGCCGAGCATGGATGCGGCGTGATCGACGCCCATCACCGAAAGGCTCACGATGCGACTGTCCCGGTTCCTCGCCCTGCTCACCGCCGGGCTCCTGGCGCTCGCCCCGGCGCCCGCCTTCGCCGCAACGGTCCTCACCGCGCCGGTCGACGTGCAGGCGCTGCACGTCGCCGACACGAGCGCCGACCTGCAGTGGTCGCACGACCTGCTCGCCGAGCAGGACGTGGTCGAGCGCAAGGTCGGCGGCACCTGGACCGAGTACGCCCGCGGCCTGTTCAACGGCATCACCCTGACCGGCCTGCAGCGGGGCACCACGTACACGTTCCGGGTGTACTCGCTGCCGACGACGTCGTCCGGGTACGTCGCGAGCCCGCCGTCGGCGCCGGTCACGTTCACGACGCTGGCCGCGCCGGACAGCACCCCGCCGTCGGCGCCGAGCGCCCCGCTCTTCAGCAGCGTCACCACCAACGGGGTGTCGATGGTCTGGGGCGAGTCGACCGACAACGTCCAGGTCGGCGGGTACCACCTCCAGCAGCTGATCGGTGGCGTCTGGACGACGATCCGCACCGCCGACTGGTCCAGCCGCTTCTACCGGGTCACGGGCCTGACGGGGGGCACCGCGTACACGTTCGCGGTCGTCGCGTTCGACACGAACGGCAACCTGTCCGCCCGCTCGCCCGCGGCCACCGTCACCACCCTCGCGTACACGGCCGCGCCGACCTGCAAGGTCCAGGTCGTGCTGTTCAGTCCCGGGTTCCTCGTCAACGTCACGATCACCAACACGACCGCCGCGCCGGTCACCGGCTGGACGATCGGCTTCACGCTCGCCTCGACGGCGGTCACGTACAACACGTTCGGTGCGATCCTCACCCGCTCCGGGAACACCGGCACGCTCACCCCGAACGCGTGGAGCACCACGATCAGCCCCGGCGGCCAGGCGATGCCCGGGTTCACCGGCGGGGCCACCCCGTTCACCCCGCCGGCAAGTTTCACGCTCAACGGCGCCCCGTGCACCATGGCGTGACGCCGTGACCTGGTGCGCGGGGTCCGCCGCCCGGCGACCCCGCGCACCGCGGGCGCGTCCCGGCCTACGCTGCCGGCATCGACACCCGCGCCGCCCTTCTCGCGCCGGACGCGGTCGCGGCCGTGCGCGCGACCGCCGACCTGGCGCGGCTGCTGCGGGAGCTGCGCCGCCGCGACGCCCGCCGCCGCGGCGGCACCGAGCTGACCTACCGCGACCTGGCGGCGGCGACCGGCTGGTCGCACGGGATCATCGGCGGCTACCTGTCGGGGCGGGTGCTGCCGCCGACCGACCGCTTCGACGTGCTGGTCCGCCTGCTGGGCGCGTCACCGGCCGAGCAGGGCGCGCTCGCCACCGCCCGCGACCGGGTCGAGGAGGGCCGCCGTCCCGTGCCTTCCCCCGCCCCTGCCGCCCCAGCCGGCCCAATCGGCCCGGGGCACCCGGTGCCCCGGCAGCTGCCGGCCGACGTGCCCGCGTTCACCGGCCGGGCGGCGCGCCTCGCCGACCTCGACGCCGTCCTCGCGGGCGCCGGGCCCCGGGTCGTGCTGATCGCCGGCACCGCCGGCGTGGGCAAGACCGCCCTCGCCGTGCACTGGGCGCACCGCGTCGCCGACCGGTTCCCCGACGGCCAGCTCTACGTCGACCTGCGCGGATACGACCCCCGCCAGCCCGTCGACCCCGGCGACGCCCTCGCCGGGTTCCTCCGCGGGCTCGGCGTGCCCGCGTCGGGCATTCCCGCCGCGACCGACGAACGCGCCGCCCGCTACCGGACCGAGGTCGCCGGCCGGCGGCTGCTCGTGGTGCTGGACAACGCCGCCGGCGCCGGCCAGGTCCGCCCGCTGCTGCCCGGCACCTCCACCGGCGCGGTCGTCGTCACCAGCCGCGACACGCTCGGCGGCCTGGTCGCCCGCGACGGCGCCCACCCGGTCCGCCTCGGCCGGCTCGACCGGGCCGACTCCCGCGTCCTGCTGCGGCGGCTCCTCGGCCCCGGGGCCGGCCCGGGCACCGTGGACCTCCTCGCCGACCGCTGCGCCGGCCTGCCGCTCGCACTGCGCATCGCCGCGGCCGGCCCGTCACCGCACTGCTCCGGGGTCCCCGCCGACCTGGCCGCGTTCGATGCCGACGGCGACCCGCACACCGCGCTGCGGTCGGTGTTCTCCTGGTCGCTGCGCCGCCTCGACCCGCCCGCCGCGCGCGCTTTCCAGCTGCTCGGCCTGTACCCCGGCCGGGTCTTCGACGACGCCGCCGCCACCGCCCTCGCCGGCGGGCCCGCCGGGGTGCCGCTCGACGAGCTGGCCCGCGCGCACCTCGTCGAGCCGGCCGACGGCGGCTACACCATGCACGACCTGTTGCGGGCCTACAGCGCGGAGCTCGCCGCGCTCCTGCCGCCCGGCGAGGCGGGGGCCGCGCTGGACCGGCTCACCGCGCACCTGCTGGACACCGCGACCGCCGCGACCGCGACCCTGTTCCCCCACGACAGCGCAGAACCCGTCACAGGGGCCGCCACGGGGACCATGATGGACGGTCCCGAGGCGGCGGCGCGATGGCTGGACCGGCACCGCGCCGCGCTCGTCGCGCTCGCCGGGTCGCGGGCCGCCGTCGCCCTGTCGCGGGTGCTGTGGCGATACCTGGAGGTCGGCGGCCACTACCGGGAGGCGCTCGCGCTGCACGCCGCCGCCGCGGCGCACGGCGACGCCGGCGCGCACGCCGACCTCGGCGCCGTCCACTGGCTGCTCGGCGACCACGACCTGGCGAAGGTCCACTTCGGGCGGTCGCTGGACGGTCACCGCGCCGCCGGTGACGCGGCCGGCGAGGCGCGCGCCACCGCCCGGCTGGCCCTCGTGCACGAGCGGCTCGGCGACCACGACGAGGCGCTCACCCGGCTGCGGGACGCCCTGGCCGCCTACCGGGCGCTCGGCGATCGCCACGGCGAGGGCGCCCAGCTGCTCAACCTCGGCTTCACGCTGCACCGCATCGGCCGGCACCCGGAGGCCCTCGACCATCTGCACCGGGCGGCGGCGCTGTTCGCCGACCTCGGCGACCGACGCCTCGAGGGTTACGCGCTGGGCAACCTCGGCGCCGTCTTCAGCGCCACGGGCCGCCACGACGCGGCGCTCACACACCTGCACCTGGCCCTGGAGCGGTGCGTCGAGGCCCGTGACCGCGGCGGCGAGGGCACCGCGCGGGGCACGCTCGGGGTGGCGTACCACCGCCGCGGCGACCACACGAAGGCCCTCGGCCACCTGCGGCGCGCGCTCACCGTCGCCCGCGCCACGGGCGAGTGCGGCCTGGAGGTCGAGACCCTCAACGCCCTCGGCGACGTGCTGCTGGCCACGGACCGCCCGGACTCGGCGGTGCACCGGTTCGCGGCGGCCCGCGCCCTCGCCGAACGCACCGGCGACCGGCACGGGCTGGCTCGCGCCGTCGACGGGCTCAGCAGGGCAGGCCGTTGACGGTCAGGTCGTGCGGCGCCTCCGTCGCGGCGGCCGACGCGGTCCAGCCGAACCGCACCGACCGGCCCGTGTCGATGACGGCGTTGTACGGCATGTTCGTCGCCGTGACCGCGAACGGGTTCGGCTGCTCCATCCTGGCCTGCCAGACGCCGAGGTTGCCGGTCGCGGTGCTGAAGGTCCACCTGGCCGTCCAGCCGTCGATGGCCGGGCCGTGGTTGGTGATCGTGAGATCCGCGACGAACCCCCCGTCCCACGCGAAGAAGCGGTAGTCACAGCTGAAGTCCCCAGCTGGGGCGGCGGCCGACGCGGGCGAGGCCAACGGGAGCGGCAGGAGCGCGGCGACGGCAAGGATGGCGGAGCGGAACACAGTGCCTCCGGGGCGGGGTGTGACGGGCACGGACACGCGCCGGACCCGCGGCTCACACGCCGCGTCCGGCCGCTCGGCTCCCACCGCGGCTCGCGGCCGGAATCTACCGAGCCCGAGCCGGGCGGGTCAACAGGCCAGGATTCCGCCCGATCGGACGACGCGACGTCGGTGGCGGAAATGCTCAGACGATCCCCGGTCGGGGCCGATGAGGAGAGGGCAGACCCAACTCCAGAGGAGGGCCGGGAATGGCCGAGGCTACCGGCGAACGACGCCGCTCCGGATTCCGTGACCTGTCCGTCGCCTGGAAGCTGGGCACCCTGGCGGGCGTGGTGTCCGTGCTGCTGCTGGCGATCGGGGTGTTCGGCCTGATCCAGCTCGGCGACGCCCAGGATCGCCTGGACCTGATGTACAACAACAACCTGCGCACGGTGCAGAACGTCGACGAGGTCAGCTCGGACTACCGCGATATCCGGTTCCGGCTCCGGGACGTCGCCCTCGCGCAGACCCCGGCCGAGAAGGACGCCGCCGATCAGGCGCTGCGGACGGCCGTGGAGGGGCTCGACACGAGCTGGCAGACGTTCGCCGCCGGCGGCGGGCAGGGCGGCGCGGCCGACCGGGAGTCGTTCGAGTCGTCCTGGAAGGCGTACCAGGACCTGCTCACGACGCAGCTGATCCCGCTGGCGAAGGCCAGCGACTACGACGGCTTCAACAAGGTGACCAAGGGGCAGGGCGCGTCGATCGCGGCCACGATCGACACCTCGCTCACCAACCTGGTGGAGCTGGAGAACAAGGCCGCCCAGACGACGCTCGCCGAGTCGAAGTCCGCGTACGACTCCTCGCGGGTGCTGTCGATCGGGCTGATCGTGGTGGCACTGGTGCTGGCGTTCACGATCGTGCTGATGATCAGCCGGGCGATCTCCAGGCCGCTGCAGGAGACGGTCGCGGTCCTGTCCGCCATGGCCGAGGGGCACCTCGACCGGCGGGTCACGGTGGTGAGCCGCGACGAGGTCGGCCGGATGGGCACCGCCCTCAACAGCGCGCTGGAGCGGCTCGCCGACACGGTGAGCACGGTCGTCGACTCCGCCACCCAGCTGACCAACGCGTCGAGCCAGATCAGCGGCGCCTCCCAGAGCCTGTCGCAGGCCGCGACCGAGCAGGCCGCCAGCGTGCAGGAGACGACTGCCAGCATCGAGCAGATGACCGCCGGCATCGCCCAGAACAGCGACAACGCCCGCACCACCGAGAGCATCGCGGCCAGCGCCGCAACCGAGGCCCAGGACGGCGGCGGCGCGGTGCAGAAGACGCTCGACGCGATGAAGCAGATCACCAGCAAGATCGGCATCATCGACGACATCGCCTTCCAGACCAACATGCTGGCCCTGAACGCGACCATCGAGGCGGCCCGGGCCGGGGAGCACGGCAAGGGCTTCGCCGTGGTGGCGACGGAGGTCGGCAAGCTCGCCGAGCGCAGCCAGATCGCGGCGCAGGAGATCAGCGAGCTGGCCGCGGGCAGCGTGACGACCGCGGAGCACGCCGGCACCCTCCTCGACAAGATCATCCCGAGCATCACCAGGACCTCGGACCTGGTCCAGGAGATCGCCGCCGCCAGCGGCGAGCAGTCCACCGGCGTGCACCAGATCAACATCGCGATGACCCAGATCGGCAAGGTCACCCAGCAGACCGCGTCGTCGAGCGAGGAGCTCGCGGCCACCGCCGAGGAGATGGCGGCGCAGACGCATCAGCTGCAGAACATGATGGCGTTCTTCACGACCGGCACGGGCGGCGGGCGCCGCACCACGAACAGCGGCCGTTCGCCGCGGGAGACGGCGAAGCCACAGGCGAAGAGCCTGAACTACGGCACCTCGCAGTACTCGCCGCGGGCCGACCTCCCGGTCGCCGAGATCGACGAGAGCAAGTTCGACCGCTTCTGACCGGGTCCGGCGGGCCGGCCTTCAGACGAGCAGCTGCTCGCGGCTCACGTTCTCCGCGACGAGGGGTCCGACGTCCAGGATCAGCGCCACCTCGCCGTTGCCGAGGATCGTCGAGCCGCTGATGCAGCGGGCCTCGCTGAAGAGCACGCCCAGCGGTTTGATGACGGTCTGGAACTGCCCGAGCAGGGTGTCCACGACCAGCCCCGCCCGCTGCCCGGACTGCTCGATGACGACCACGTTCTGCCGCCGCGGCGGCTGCCCCGCGATGTCGAAGATCGTCCGGAGCCGGACGAAGGGCAGCACCTCACCCCGCAGGTACATACAGTCGCGGCCGGAGGCGTTCGGTGGCAGCTCCACGCACTCGGTGACCCGGTCCAGCGGCACGATGAACGCGCTGGTCCCGACGCCGACCAGGAACCCGTCGATGATGGCGAGCGTCAGCGGCAGCCGGATCCGGAAGGTGGTGCCCGCCCCGGCGGCCGTGTCGACCTCGATGGTGCCGCGTAGCTCGGCGATGTTGCGGCGCACGACGTCCATCCCGACGCCGCGGCCCGAGAGGTTCGACACCGTCTCCACGGTCGAGAAGCCGGGCTCGAAGATGAGGTCGAACACCTCGTGGTCGCTCATGACGGTGCCCGCCTGGACCATGCCGCGGTCGACGGCTTTGGCGAGGATGCGCTCGCGGTTGAGCCCACGGCCGTCGTCGGCGACCTCGATGACGATGGACCCGGCGTCGTGGAAGGCGTTGAGCCGCAGCTTCCCGCGCACCGGCTTGCCCTCGCGCTCCCGCTCCGCCCGGGGCTCGACGCCGTGGTCGAGGGCGTTGCGGACCAGGTGCAGCAGCGGGTCGCCGATCCGCTCGACGAGCGCCTTGTCCATCTCCGCCTCGCCGCCGGTGATGATCAGGTCGACGTCCTTGTCCAGGTCGACGCAGACGTCGCGGACGACCCGCTCGAAGCGGCGCAGCGTGGTGCCGATGGGCACCATCCGCAGCGACAGCGCGCTGTGCCGGACCTCCTCGACGAGTCTCATGACCTCGCCCTGCGCCTCCTCGTCGCCGTCGCCGTCGCGGCGGTGGATCCCCACGCTCGACTGGGCGATGACGAGCTCGCCGACGAGGTCGATGAGCTTGTCGAGGCGGTTGGCGTACACCCGGATGGTCTGGGTCTCCTGCGACCGGCTGTCGGCCGTCTTGCGCTGCTTGCCCAGCGCCGCCTCGACCACGGGCTTCGGCACGGCCTGCGTCTCGATCAGGATCTCGCCGAGCGGCGGCAGCGTGTCGCCGGACCGGTTGCGCTCCTGCTGGATCCGCAGCGCCCTGGCGATCTCCAGGTCGGTGGCGGCGCCGCTGCGGACCAGCAGGTCACCGAGCCGGTCCTGGTCGGGCAGCTCCTCGATCACCGTGACGTAGTCGTCGGCGGGCACGATCGCGATCTGGCTGTCCTCGCGGACGAAGTCGAAGACCCCCTCGATCTCCGTCTTCGGCGCGCCGCTGACGAACTCGGCCTCGAAGCCGAGGTAGCAGGTCTCCGGGTCCATCAGGTCGGGCTCGGGCAGGGCGTCGGTCAGGGTCGCGACCCGGGTGACGGTGCCCATGCTGCCGAGATAGCGCAGGAACGACAAGGGGTCCATGCCGTTGCGCAGGCTGTCGGGTCCGAACCACAGCGTGAGCCGCCACGTCCTGAGCCCGTCATCGCTCTGTTCCTCGGCGGCGGCGGGTGTACGAGCCGGCGCCTCCCCCTCGGTGAGGAACGGCTGAAGCGCGGCGAGCAGCCGGTCGCCGTCGACGGTCTCGGCCGGTGTCGCCTCGGTCCGGCCGGAGGCCACGCCCTCGACCATCGAGGAGACGTGGTCGCCGCACGGCAGCAGCGCGCTGACCAGCTCCGGGGTCACCGCCAGCTCGCCCTCGCGGAGCGAGTCCAGCACGGTCTCCACCACGTGCGTGAACGCCACCAGATGGGCCAGGCCGAACAGCCCCGCCGACCCTTTGAGGGTGTGCATCGTGCGGAAGAGCGCGTTGACGGTCTCCTCGGCGCTCGGGTCGTCCTCGAGGCCGAGCAGGCCCTCCTCGAAGTCCTGCAGCAGCTCCCGTGCCTCGGTGATGAAGGTGTCGAGGGCGTCGTTGAGGTCGTCGCTCACCATCGTGCTCCCGTCAGTCCAGCTCCGCGCTGAGGTGGGCGGTCTCGAACACCGACCGGACGGGGCCGCTCGGGTCGTGGAAGGTCAGGGCGGTGCCCCGCTGCTCCGCCTCCCGCCGGGCGGCGAGCAGGATCTGCAGGCCGGCGGTGTCCAGCTCGGTCACGCCCGAGAGGTCGAGCTCGGCCGGCACGGGGCTCTCCGCGAGGAACGCCCGCACCCGGGCCTGCTGCTCGGCCGCCGCGACGATGGTCAGCTCGCCGTCGAGCTCCAGGCGCCGGGCCGGCACGGTCACGGCATGACCAGCTTCGACACCGCCGCCAGCATCTGGTCCGGCTGGAACGGCTTGGTGACCCACGCCTTCGCCCCGGCCGCCTGCGCCTGCCGCTTCTTGTCCTCCTGCGACTCCGTCGTCAGCATGATGATCGGGGTGAACCGGTAGGACGGCAGCTTCTTGACCTCGCCGACGAGCGTGATGCCGTCCATGTTCGGCATGTTCACGTCCGAGATGATCAGGTGGATCCGCCGGCCGTCGAGCTGCTTCAGCGCGTCCTTGCCGTCGGTCGCGGCCACCACCTCGTAGCCCGCGCCGCGCAGCGCGATGGTGACGACCTGCCGTACCGACGCCGAGTCATCGACGATCAGAATGGTCTTCGACATCAGGTGCCCCCTCTAGAAGAACGTGATCTCTGATTCGGGCACCGCGGCGGTCTTGGCGCCGGTGAGGTGCGCCTCCCGCTCCTGGTGCATCGTGTACGTGGCGGCGAGCTCGTCGAGCAGCCGCTGGGCGTCCAGGGACCGGTCCTCGGCGAGGACGACCGGCATCCGGTCGATGTTCTCCCGCAGGTGCTCCAGGACCTGGCCGATCCGGTCCTGGAACTGCAGGTTGACGATGGCACCGGCGACCCCCGACCGGATCCCGACGGCGGCGCGTTCGAGCTGGTCGGAGGAGTCGCGCAGGCCGGCGAGCACGGCGCCGAGGTCGTCGAGGACCTCGCTCACCTCGCTGTTGGCCCGGGTGACCGCCACGCCCTCGCGCTCGGCGTCGCCCTCGGCCTTGCTCAGCGCGGAGGCGATCGCGCCGGCGATGCCCTCGACGCGGCGCGCCATCCGCTCGCTGGTCTGGAACGACCGCTCCGCCAGCTGGCGGACCTCCAGGGCGACGATGCCGAACCCGGCGCCGGCCTCGCCGGCCCGCGCGGCCTCGATCGACGCGTTGAGCGCCAGGAGGTTGGTCTGCGCCGCGATCTGGGCGACCTCGGCGGTCATCTGCTTCAGGTCGTCGTTGAGGCCGAGCAGCGCCTCGAGGTCCCGCAGCGCCTCACGTTTCGAGGTCAGGGCGGCGTCGAGGGTGTGCACGACGCTGCCGAGGCGCTGCCGGCCGCGCTCCAGCGCGCCGCCGCCGTGGCTGTCCTCCAGTGCCGCGCTCGACGAGGCGAGCACCGCGTCGAGGTTGTCGACGATCTGGCTGAACTCGGTGGTCACCGCGCCGACCGCGGCCTCCATCTGCGTCCGCGACGACTCGATCTGGCTCGACCAGACGGGGGCGACCGCGCCGGCGAACTCGGTGACGCTGCGCGCGTAGTCGGCGGTCGCGGCGTGCGCCGCCGCCGCCTCCCGCCCGGCGCGGACGGCGCGCAGCGCCCCGGCCTTGTAGCCGGCGGCCAGGCCGGCGGCGAGGGCGACGACGACGATCAGGAACTCAACCATGGGAACGGATCACCTCGGCGATGGCGGTCAGCGGCACTTCCCGGTCGACGGCACCCAGCCGGACCGCTTCCTTCGGCATACCGTGCACGACACAGGTCGCCTCGTCCTGCGCGACGGTGAGCGCGCCGGCGGTCCGCATCTCCAGCAGCCCGCGGGCGCCGTCGTCGCCCATCCCGGTCATGATCACGCCGAGCGCGTGCCGGCCCGCGACCTTCGCGACGGACCGGAAGAGCACGTCGACGGAGGGCCGGTGCCGGTTGACCGGCGGGCCGTCACTCACCTTGACCCGGAAGCGGGCGCCGTCGGAGAGGACCTGCATGTGCCGGCCGCCCGGCGCGACGAGGGCCAGTCCGCCGGCGACGAGGTCGCCGTCGGCGGCCTCGCGGACCTCGATCGCGGACAGCACGTCCATGCGCTCGGCGAACGCGGCGGTGAACTTCTCCGGCATGTGCTGCACGATCACGATGCCCGGGCTGTCGCGGGGCAGCGCCGTCAGCACGGTCTCGAGGGCCTGCGTGCCGCCGGTGGAGGTGCCGATGGCGATGATCCGGCCGGCCGACACCACGGGCGGGGCCGCCGCGGCCGGTCGCGGCACGGCGGCGGGGGCCGGCCCGGCCCGGTTGAGGCGGGCGACCTTGCCGGCCGCCGCCGCCCGGACCGCCGCCACGATGTCGCCGCTGTCGTCGGCCATGAACTGCTTCAGGCCGGTGCTGGGCTTGGGCACGACGCCGGCCGCCCCGGCCGCCAGGGCGTCCATCGTGGCGCGGGCGCCGCGCTGGCTCAGCGTCGAGCAGATGATCACCGGCGTCGGCCGGGTCGCCATGATCTTCTTGAGGAACGTGATGCCGTCCATCCTGGGCATCTCGATGTCGAGCACGACGACGTCCGGCCAGGCCCGGTTCATCAGGTTCATCGCGAAGATCGGATCTGAGGCGCATCCGAGCACCTCGATGCCGGGGCTGTCCGCCAGCCGCTTGGACAGCACCTGGCGCACCACCGCGGAGTCGTCGACGATGACGACGCTGATCCCCTTACCGGTCATGACCCGCTCCGGCCGGCCGGCGCTCCTGATGCTGCACCCACACGTCGCCCGTGCCGAGGTCGAACACCAGCTGCCGGGATCCGGTGCCGCCCAGATGCTTCGCGGCCAGGTGGAAGCCGTGCTCGCGCAGCAGCAGCAGGCCGGTCTCGATGTTGTCCCGCGGGACGCGCGGCGCCGGTCCGGGCGATCCGTCGGGGAACTGGTCGCCGCCGCCGAAGATCTTCGCCTGGTAGTCCGTGGGACGGGTGCCGTTGCGCCCGAGCTCGTGCAGGAACAGCTGGACCGCCTCGTCGGCGTAGCGACCGCTCAGCGTGGGGTGCTCCCCCGGCGGGGCGGCGCGGTGGGACAGCAGGTAGTGGCACATCCCGCCGACCAGCAGCCGCGGGTGCCACAGCGTGATGGCGACGCAGGAGCCGAGGACGGTGCGGATGCGGGTGCCGGCCCCGGCGAAGTGGAAGTCGCCCGGGTTGAGGAAGACCTCGGTCACGCTACCCACGGTCGTCTCCGAGGCGGTAGATCGACGGCTGGACCGCCCGCAGCCGCGACGGGATGCCGTTGAGCGTCTCGGACAGGCTGACGATGAGGTAGCCGCCCGGGTGCAGCATCTCCTGCAGCCGCCCGACCACCCGCGCCTTCGTCTCGGGCTCGAAGTAGATCATCACGTTGCGCAGCATGATCACGTCGAACCGGCCGAGGCGGGTCAGATCCTCCAGGAGGTTCGCGCCGAGGAACGTCGTGCGCGCCCGCAGCTCCCGGTCGACGGCCATCAGGCCCTCGTACTCGGCCCGCCCCTTGCGGCAGTACCGCCGCAGCATCACCTTCGGGATCCGCTCCGCGGCCGAGATCGGGTAGATGCCGGCCGCCGCGCCGGCCACCACCCGTGACGAGATGTCGGTGCCGACGATCTCCCACGGCCGGTCCGGCAGCGCCTCGGCGAGCACCATCGCCGCGCTGTACGCCTCCTCGCCGCTGGAGCTGGCGGCGCTCCACAGCCGGAACGGCCGGTGCACGCGCTGGGCGCGGTACGCGGGCGCGACGACCTCGCCGAGGAACTCGAAGTGCCGCGGCTCGCGGAAGAAGAACGTCTCGTTCGTGGTCAGCAGGTCGATCGCCTGCCGGGTCTCCGTGGCGTGCTGCGGTGACCGGATCAGCCGGAGGTACTCCGTGTAGCTGGACAGGCCGAGCTTGCGCAGGCGCTTGTCCAGCCGCCCCATCACCAGCGTCTCCTTGCCCGGCGCGAGCCGGATCCCGGTGCACTGGTGGAGGAACTCGCTGACGGCCTGGAACTCCGCGGCGCTGATCTCCGCGGGGCCGGCGAGTGACCGCGTCATGACGACCGGATCGCCCGGTCGGCGCCGCCGTTCCCTTCCGCTCCGGCCGGCAGCGCCGTCACGAGGTCCGCCATGTCGCTCAGCGACAGCACGTGGTCGATGTCGAGCACGATGATGAAGTCGTTGTCGCGCTTCGCCATGCCGCTGATGAAGTCGGCCCGGATGCCGGCGCCGAACGCCGGTGCCGGCTCGATGTCCTCCGCCGTGAAGGACTCGACCTTGCTGACCGCGTCGACGAGGACGCCGATGTCCTGACCGTCGCGGCCGTCACCGGTGACGGTGCCCGCGCCGGCGTCACCGGACCCGGGCATCCCGCGGATGTGCACGATGATGATGCTGGTGCGCCTGGCGATGCTCGTGGCGCCCTTGGCGAAGCGGATCGCGAGGTCGATGACCGGGACCGCCCGGCCGCGCAGGTTGATGACGCCGCGGACGAAGTCGGGCGTCATCGGCACGACCGTGAGATTCCGGTATTCCAGGATCTCGGTGATGTGGAAGATGTCCAGCGCGTAGGACTCGCCGTTCAACGTGAAGGTCAGGTATCGCTTCGCGTCGCCGGCGGTGCTGTCGCCGGGACCGCCGCCACGGGGCGCCGCCTCAACGCTCACTGGTCTCCCCTCCCGGGCGGACGGGCGCTCGGGACACGCCCACCAGGAGACCTATCGGCCCCGCCGCCGGCGCCTGAAGGGGAACAGGGCACAAGATCAGACAAATCCTCCCCGGGGCGCGGCGGCCGGGCAGCGCCGTCAAGGAACCGTGAAATGCTCGGCCCCGTGCGGACATGTACAGGCGACACGAACGCCGCATGACGGGAGCCACCCTTGGCACGAGCCCCTAGCGCCGCCCGCTTCGAAGCCCTGTACCGGTCCTGCTACCAGGACCTGCTCGGCTACGCGCTGCGGCGCGTCGACCGGCCGGAGTCGGCCGCCGACGTGGTCGCCGACACGTTCCTGACCGCCTGGCGCCGCATCGACGAGATCCCCGACGAGCAGGCCAGACCCTGGCTGTTCGGGGTCGCCCGCAACGTCATGGCCAACCACCAGCGCGCCGACCGGCGCCGCGCCGACCTCGGGGCGCGGCTGCGGCAGGAGCTCGCCGGCGCCACCACGATCGAGCCTTCGGTGCCGCCGGAGATCGCCCACGCGTTCCGCGCGCTGCCCGAGGGCGACCGGGAGGTGCTGCGGCTGGTGGCCTGGGAGGGGCTGAGCGCCGACGAGCTCGCCGTCGCGTTCGGCTGCACGGTCAACGCCGCCCGGATCCGCCTGCACCGAGCGCGCCGCCGCTTCGCGGAGGCGCTGCGCACACCCACCTTCACCAGCCGTGAGAGGAGCCACCGTGACTGACGTCGACGAGGAGCAGGATCACCTGATCCGGCTGCTCTCCCCCACCGTGCACGTCCCGGAGCCCGCCCGGGCGGCCGGCGAGGACCTGCTGCACGCCATCCTGGACACCGGCGCGCCGGCGACGAACTGGCGGCGCCGCCTGTTCGTCGGGGTGCCGGTCGCGGCCGGGCTCACCGTCGCGGCGCTCGTCGCCGGGTCGCTGCTCACCGCGCCGAAGCCGGCCAACGCGGCGCTCACCTTCACCGAGGGCGACGGGTTCCTGACCGTCACGATCAAGGACCCCGCCGCCGACCCCCAGCGGTACCGTGACGAGCTCGCGAGGCGCGGGCTCAACATCAAGATCGAGCTGGTGCCGGCGAACCCCGAGAACGTCGGCAAGGTGGTCTTCGAGGAGTCGGGCGCCCCGGGGCTGGAGGCGATCGAGGATCCCGGCCGGTGCACCGCCAACGGGTCGTGCCAGGTCGGGTTCAAGGTGCCGCTGAACTTCTCGTCCTACGCGGTCGTGGCGTTCGGCCGGACCCCGCTGCCGGGCGAGTTCATCGAGGGCGGCTCCGCGGAGGAGAACGCCGTCGGCGGGTCCCTGATCGGCAAGCGGGTCTCCGAGGCGCGCCAGATCCTCGCCGCGAAGGGCATGACGGCCGAATACCGCGTCGGCCCGAAGTCCATGGCCGCCCCGGCCGATCAGGTGCCCGGCGACTGGATCGTGTTCGACACCGCGCCGATCCCCGGGAACATCATCGTGCTGTGGTCGTCGGCGGACGGCAAGCCGCCGGCCCGGACCGGCGACGACACCCCGCGCCCGCCCGCGTCGACCAGGCCCGGCGTGCCCGCGTCGACCAGGCCGGGCGCACCCGCGTCGGCCAGCGCCGGCCCGGGCGCCTCCTCGATGCCCGTGACCAGCTCCAAGGCCGGCTGACCAACAGGCGGGTCATCGCCCGGGCGGCGGGATCTCCCCCGACCCCCGGGCGATGTACCGCGTCGGCAGCGTCACCGCCGCCGCGGGTCCGGTGTCGCCGTCGAGCCGGGACAGCAGGAGCAACGCCGCCCGCCGCCCCAGCTCCGCCGGGTCCTGCGCGATCACCGACACCGGCGGGTCGAGCATGTCGGCGAGGGGGAAGTCGTCGAAGCCGACGTGCGCGACGGTGCGGTGCAGCCCCAGCTCCACCAGCGCCCGCCGGGCGCCGACGGTCAACCAGTTCTGTGCGGTCACCAGCGCGGTCGGCGCGAGCGCGGCGGCGAACATCTCCGTCACCGCCTGCCGGGCCGCCTCCGCGGTGTGCACGTCCCGGCGCACCCACGCCGGCCGGGTCGCCCCCGCCGCCTGGACGAACCCCGCGTGCCGCTCGCGGGCCGTCCACAGCGACGAGCGGTCGGCGACGAACCCGATGTCGCGGTGCCCCAGGTCGTGCAGCGCCCGCACGGCCCCCGCGACGCCGCCGCGGTTGTCGGCGGTGACGGTGTCCAGGCCGGGCACCGGCGAGGCGCGGTCGATGCAGACGATCGGCGTCCCGTCGCGGTGCGCCGCCGCCAGCTCCCCGTCGGGCGCGCCGGTCGGCACCACGATGAGCCCGTCGACGCGCCTGGTGCGCAACACCCCGAGCAGCTCCCGCTCCCGGTCGGGCTCCTCGTCGCTGCTGCCGGCGAGGACCAGCAGCCCGCGCTGCACGCCGACGTCCTCGACGGCCCGGTGCAGCGCGGAGGAGAACGGGTTGGCCACGTCCTGCAGCACGAGCCCGATCGTGTTGGTGCGCCGGTCGGCGCGGCGCAGGCTGGTGGCGGCGGTGTCCTTGCGGTAGCCGAGCTGCCGCGCGGCGTCCAGGACCCGGCCGGTGAGGTGCGGGTCGACCGGCACGCCGTTGATGACCCGGGAGACCGTCGCCAGCCCGACGCCCGCGAGCGCCGCGACGTCCTTCATCGTGGCCCGCCCACGGTCACTCATGTATGGACATCTTTCTCTATGAAGCGCACACTGTCGAACACTCGTCAGGAAACGTTTCCTCAACCCTACCGGTCACCCCGCCGAAGGGACCACCGCCATGCGTACCGTTCGGTTCCTGCTCGTCGCCGCCCTCGTCGCCGGCGCCCTGTCCGCCGCCGCCCCGGCCGCCGCGAGCCCGTCCAGCGACTACCCGGAGTTCCCGTACCCGGCCACCGCCGCCTACGACGAGCCGTTCCGCGGCCAGTTCCACTTCAGCTCGCGCAGCGGCTGGATGAACGACGTCAACGCCCCGCTGTACCACAACGGCCAGTACCACCTCTTCTACCAGCACAACCCGCACGGCCTCGGCTGGGACACCATGCACTGGGGGCACGCGACCAGCCCCGATCTCGTGCACTGGACGCAGAAGCCGGTCGCCCTCGAGCCGGGCGCGCACCCCGGCGACCTGTTCTCCGGCGCCGGCGTCGTCGACACCACCAACGCCTCGGGGCTGAAGACCGGCGCCGACGCCCCGATCGTCGTGTTCACCGGCACCAACGGCGTCTCGATCGCCTACAGCACCGACGGCGCCCGCACCTTCCAGAACTACGACCGCGGCCGGAAGGTCGTGACCCCGACCGGCACCAGCCGCGATCCGAAGGTGCTGTGGGACGCCGCCCGCGGCCGGTGGGTCATGGTCGTCTGGTCCGACGGCGGCGGCAACGGCGTCAACGTCTACACGTCGGCGAACCTCCTCGACTGGACCTATCGCAGCCGGTACGCCGCGGGCTGGCTCTTCGAGTGCCCCGACTTCTTCCCGCTGCCCGTCGACGGGAACGCGGCGAACGTCCGCTGGGTGATGACCGACGCCTCCGGCGAGTACGTCACCGGCACGTTCGACGGCGCCGCGTTCGCCCCCGACTGGACCGCGCCGCAGCGCATGGACCAGGGCCGCAACAGCTTCGACGGCACGTTCTACGCGGGCCTCACCTTCAGCAACATGCCCGACGGCCGGACCGTGCAGATGGCCTGGCAGCCCGGCAACCGCGGCGGCACCTGGACCGGCAACGCGTCGTTCCCCGTCCAGCTGGGGCTCATCAGCACGCCCGCCGGGCCGCGCGTCACCCGGTTCCCCGTCGCCGAGATCGCCTCCCTGCGCCAGGGCACCACGACCTGGTCGAACCGCACGGTCACCACCGACCCGGCCACGGACCCGTTCGCCGGCATCACCGCCGACACCTACGAGATCCTCGCCGAGTTCGACGTCGGCACCGCCACCGCCACCCAGTTCGGGTTCCAGCTGCACCGCCGCGCGGACGGCGGCCACGACCGGGCCGTGGTCTACGACCGAGCCGCGCAGACGCTGTACGGAGCGCCGCTGGCACCCCTGAACGGGCGGGTCAAGGTGCGGCTGCTCGTGGACCGCGGCCAGCTGGAGGTGTTCGGCAACGACGGCCGGCTCTCCTTCACCGACAACGTGAACTTCAACTCCGCGGCGGGCAGCCAGGGCATCCGGCTGTTCGCCACCGGCGGCTCCGTGCGGCTGGTCTCCGCCGAGCTCCACCGGCTGGGCTCCGCGTGGGGGCAGGGTCAGTCCACATTGGAGTCGAACCTCGCCGGTCCGTGGCGCGCCGCGGGCGGATCCTGGGGCGACGCCGCGACCGGCAAGCGCGGCACCGCGAGCGGTGACGCGTTCTACCTGAGCAACACGACCGCCGCCGACCTCACCTACGAGGGCGACGTCACAATCGCCTCCGGCACCGCCGCCGCCCTCACCTTCCGGGCCAACGCCGACGCCACCCAGCACTACACCGCCAACGTCGACGCGTCCGGGGTGGTGAAGCTGTGGCGGCCCGGCCGGGTCATCGCCACCGCGCCCGCGGCGGTCGTCCCGGGCCGGACCTACCACCTGAAGGTCGTCGCCGCCGGCGCGAGCATCAAGGTGTACCTCGACCACGGCACGACCCCGGTCATCGACGCCACCGACACCGCCTACAGCAGCGGCTACCTGGGCGCCAACGTCTTCAACGGCACCGCCACCGTGCAGAACCTGACGCTGAACGGGCCCGGGTTCGCGACGAACCTCGCCGGCCCGTGGCAGCCCGTCGGCGGCACCTGGACGACGACCACCGCCCGGGCCGGCGCCCGCGGCACCAGCGCCGGCGACACGTTCTACCTGAGCCGGACCGTCGCCGCCGACTTCACCTACGAGGGCGACGTCACGATCGTCAACGGCACCGCCGCGGCCCTCACCTTCCGGGCCAACGCCGACGCCACCCAGCACTACACCGCGAACATCGACGCGTCCGGGGTGGTGAAGCTGTGGCGACCCGGCCGCGACATCGCCACCTACCCGACGGCGATCGTCCCGGGCCGCACCTACCACCTGAAGGTCGTCGCCTCGGGCGCGAGCATCAAGGTCTACCTGGGCGGCGGCACCACGCCGGTCATCGACGCCACCGACACCGCCTACAGCAGCGGCTACCTGGGCGCCAACGTCTACGACGGCACGGGGGTGGTGCAGCGCCTCACCCGCGGTTAGGCCGCGGCCACCAGCGCGGGAACCGGACCGGGACACGGCCTTCTGTACCGCAGCGCCGACACCACCGTCGACGTGACCCGGTCCGGTTCCGGCATGCCGTCGACCGACAGCAGGATGCCGCGGCTGTGGTACCAGTGCAGGATCGGCTCCGTCACCCGGTGGTACAGGGCGAGGCGGCGGCGGATGACGGGCTCGGTGTCGTCGGTGCGGTGCTCGATCGCGGAGCGGGCCAGCAGGCGGCGGACCACCTCGTCGTCGTCGATGCGCAGGTGCAGCGCGACGTGCGCGGTCGCGTCGAGCGACACGGCGATCCGGTACGCGGCCCACGCCTGCGCGGGCGTGCGCGGGTAGCCGTCGAGCACGTAACCGCCGCCGTCGGCCGTCGCGTCGGCGAGGGACCTGCGGACCAGGTCCTGCATGACGCCGTCCGGCACCAGATCACCGCGGTCCAGATGCTCCTGCACGGCGCGGCCCAGGCTCGTGCCGAGCGCGACGTGGCGGCGCAGCAGGTCGCCGGTCGCGAGGTGCGGCACGCCGAAGTGGGCTGCGATCCGGGCTCCCTGCGTGCCCTTGCCGGCTCCTGGTGGCGCGATCATCAGTACCCGCATGGTCTCTCCAATCGCTGGTGCGTGGCTACCCATGAATCCTGCGGCGGCCCCGGCGCCGCGGCATGGGTCAGATGACTGCTTCCCTGGCTACCGTTGGGGGCGGGGGATGACCGTGACGCTTCCAGCGGAGCAGGGTGAACTACGCGGCCGGGCACCCGAGCTGCGGGCGATCGACGCGGTGCTCGCCGGCGCCGACCCGCCCGGCCCGAGCCTGCTGCTGCGCGGCGACCCGGGCACCGGCAAGACCACGCTGCTCGACGCCGCCGCCGCACGGGCCGGCGCGGCCGGGATGCGGGTGCTGCGGGCGGCGGGCGCGCCGTTCGAGTCCGGGATCCGCTTCTCGACGCTGCACCAGCTGCTGTACGCCACCCGGGACTTCGCCGGGCAGCTCCCCGACGATCAGCGCGACGCCCTCGCCCATGTGCTCGGCCGCGCCGGCGCCCGGGAGGCCGAGCCGCTGGTGCTGTCCACGGCCGTGCTCGCCCTCGTCGCCGAGGTCGCGGCGGGCCGCCCGGTGCTGCTGGTCGTCGACGACGTCCAGTGGATCGACGCGGCGAGTGCGACCGTCCTCGGGTTCCTCGCGCGGCGCGTCGCCGGCACCCACGCGCGGTTCCTCGCCGCCGTCCGGTCGGGCGCGGGTGGCGTCTTCGACGAGACGCGGCTGCCGGAGCGGACCGTCGGCCCGCTGGCCGCGCGGGCCGCGGCGGCGCTGCTGGACGCCCACCACCCCGGCCTGCCCGGCGTCGTGCGGCGGCGGCTGCTCGACGACGCCGCCGGCAACCCGCTCGCGCTGCTGGAGCTGCCGGCGGCGCTCACGCCCCGGGAGCGGTCGGGTCAGGCCGCGCTGCCCGCGTTCCTGCCGCCCGGCGACCGCCTCGAGGCGGCGTTCGCCGCCGGGCTCGCCGAGTTGCCGGAGCCGACCCGGGCCGTGCTCCTGCTGGCCGCGCTCGACCCCGACGCCGACGTCGCCATGGTGCGGGCCGCCGCCCGCCCGCACGCCGACCTCCGCGACCTGTCCCCGGCGAAGCGGGCCGGGCTGATCCGCGTGGTCGAGGGCGGCCGCCTGGAGTTCCGCCACCCGCTGATCCGCGCCGCGGTCGCCCAGCTCGCCACCGCCGACGAGCGGCGGCACGCGCACCTCGCCCTCGCCCGGACACTCGGACCGGCCGTCGCGGCGACGCCGGCGGGGTGCCGCGGGACCGCACCGGAGCGCCGCGCCCGCCACCTGGCCGACGCCGCGACCGGACCCGACGAGGTCGTCGCCCGCGCGCTGGACGAGGTCGCACAGGCCGCCTGGACCGGTGGCCGCGGCGGCCGGCCCCGCGGCGGCGCCGCCGGTGCGGTCAGCGCGCTCGTGCGCGCCAGCGAGCTCAGCGACCGGCCCGGGCAGCGGTCCCGGCGGCTCGTCGAGGCGGCGTTTCTCGCCAACGTCACCGGCCAGCTCGACCGGGTGCCGCAGCTGCTCAACGACGCCGGGCAGACCCCCCACACCGCCACCGGTCTCGTGTTCGCCGCCACCGCGCACCTGCTGACCAACGGCAGCGGCGACGTCGACGCGGCCCACCGCCTCCTCGCCAGGGCGCTCGACGACCTCGACGGCACGCCGGGCGACGGCTGGGACGCGTACGGCGTGCTCTACGCGCTGCTGTTCGTGTGTGTCTACAGTGGACGTCCCGGGCCGTGGGAGCTGCTGCGGGCGGCGCTGACCAGGTTCGACCCGCGGGCCGTCACCGCGCTGCAGCTGTGCTACGACGCGTACGCCGACCCGGTCGGCACCGCCGACCCGCTGCGGCACCGGCTCTCCACCGCGTTCGAGGACCTGTCCAGCGACCCGGCGCCGTGGCAGTTCATCCCGCTCACGTACGCCGCCGTCGAGCTCGACGCGCTCGCCGCCTACCGGCACCTGTGCCACCGCGTCATCGACCGGGAACGCGACGGCGGCATCGTCACCGTGGTCATCGCCGGGCTGCTGATGCTCAGCGTCGACTCGATCACGCACGGGCAGTGGGACGAGGCCGAGCGGCTGGCGGAGGAGGCCCTCGAGATCGCCCGCGCCGACGGCTACCACCTGCTCGAAGGGCAGCTGCGGTGCCGGCTGGCGCTGATCGGGGCGTACCGCGGCGACGCCGCCCGCACGCGGATGCTGACCGACGAGGTGACCCGCTGGGCGGCGCCGCGCGGCGTCGGGCTGACGCAGGCCCTCGCGTGGCAGGCCCGCGCCGTCGCCGCGCTCGGCCGGCGCGACTACGAGGACGCCTACGTGCAGGCCGCCCGGATCGACGGGCCCGGGCACCCGAGCCTCGGCGTGCCCGGCCGGTGGATGGTCCTCGACACCGTCGACGCGGCCGTCCACATCGGACACCTCGACGAGGCGCGGGCGCACGTCGACGCCGCGCGGCAGGCCGGGCTCGCCGACGTGTCGTCCCGCACCGCGCTGCTCACCGCCGGCGCCGCCGCGATCGCCGCCCCCGACGACGACGCCGAGCGGCTCTACGCGGCCGCGCTCGCGCTCCCGTGCGCCGACCAGTGGCCGTTCGAACAGGCGCGGATCCGGCTCGCGTACGGCGAATGGCTGCGGCGTACCCGCGACACCACCAGCGCCCGGCTGCAGCTGCGGGACGCTCTGGAGAGCCTGGACCGGCTCGGCGCCCAGCCGTGGGCGGACCGGGCCCGCAACGAGCTGCGCGCCGCGGGCGTGGCCACCGTCGGGTCCGGACCGGCGGCGCTGACCCCGCAGGAGCGGCAGATCGCCACGCTCGCCGCGACCGGGCTGACCAACAAGCAGATCGGCGAGCGGCTGTTCCTGTCGCACCGCACGGTCGGCGCCCACCTGCACCGGGCCTTCCCGAAGCTCGGCATCACCTCGCGCGCCGCGCTCGCCGGCGCCCTCGATTCGCGGGCCGGCACCTCCGCTCCGGCGCTCTGAATCGCGCCGCTCCAGGCCGCCGCGCTCACGCGACCGGGTAGTTGCTCCGCAGCACCCCGGCCGGGTCGCGGCGCCGCTTCACCTCGCGCAGCCGGGCGAGGACGCCGGGCACGAACGCGTCCCCGACCGACTCGCCGCCGCTGAGCGCGGTCAGCGGCTTGCGACCGGCGACGGCCGGGCCGAGCGCGGCGACGATCTCGCGCTGCCGCTCCCGGATCGCGGCCGCCCGCTCCGGCGTGGCCGGGATCCCCAGCGTGTACAGCGAGTACGGCTCCGTGAGCGGGCCGAACGGGCTGTCCGACGGGCCGGCGAACGCGCCGCCGAGCTGCCGCACCTGGATGGCGAGCAGCGGGTCGACGGGCCGGTCCAGCAGCGCGCCGGCCACGCCGTCGAGGTCGTGCAGCAGCGCGCTGAACGACAGCCCCGGCGACGGGTCCACCGGCTCGGCCGTGATCGAGCCGAGGTCGGCGACCGGCAGCACGGCGCGGCTGTCACTCATCGGCGGGCCGGCGTCCGCGAACGGTTTCGTCAGGGCCGCGCCGGTCGCCGCGTCGCCGAGGTACGTGACGTCGACGGCGACGAGCGGCGGCCCGCCCGGGAACCGCATCAGCTCGAACCACAGGGTCAGCTCGCGGGGCGCCTCCCAGGCGACGTCCCGGAACGCGGCGAGGACCCGCGGCGCCCGGTCCGCCGGCCAGAGCATCCGGCCGCCGTACAGGACCGGGGCGGGGTGCAGGCGGAACTCGACGGCCGTGACGACCGCGACGTCTCCGCCACCGCCGCGCAGCGCCCAGAAGAGCTCGGCGTCGCTGTCCGCGGTGACCTTCGCCGGTACACCGGCGGCATCGACGACGTCGAAGGCGGTGACACTGTCGGCGGCCCATCCGAACGCACGGCCGAACCAGCTCATCCCGCCGCCGAGCGTGTACCCGGTGACACCGACGACCGGCGAGCTGCCGGCCAGGCCGGTGAGCCCGCGCGGGCCGGCGGCCGCCTGGACCGCGCCCCAGGTCGCGCCCGCGCCGACCCGTGCGGTGCGCGCCGCGGCGTCGACGTGGACCTGGTCGAGCCGGCCGGTCCGCAGCAGGATCGCGTCGCCGGTGTTGCCGGTGGCGCCGTGCCCGGTCGGCTGCGGCGCCACGGCCAGCCCCTCCGCCGCCGCGAACCGCACGACGGCGGCCACGTCCGCGGCGTGAGCGGCCTCGACGACGGCGGCGGCCGGCTGGTCGACCGCGAGGTTCCAGGGGCGGCGGGCGGCGTCGAACCCGTCGTCGCAGGGCAGCAGGACGCGGCCCTCGACGGCTGTACGCAGTGCGGTGAGCTTCGGCATGCGCTCCAGTCTCGGCCGGACCCGCACGATGATCAACGCACTTCTGTGGCACGATCATGAAGCGGGACTTCACGATCGGGGGCGGCATGCTGGAGCGGCACGAGCTGGACGCCTTCATCGTCCTCGCCGAGGAACTGCACTTCGGGCGGACCGCCGGACGGCTCGGCGTGTCGACGACCCGGGTCAGCCAGACGATCCGGAAGCTGGAGCGGCGGGTCGGGGTGCCGCTGTTTCACCGCACCAGCCGGCGGGTGGAGCTGACCGAGGCCGGGCGGCGGCTGCACGACGACGTCCAGCCCGCGTGGGCGCAGATCGAGGCGGCGGTGCGGCGGGCCGTCGCCGCCGGGCGGGGCATGGCCGGCGAGCTCGTCGTGGGCTTCGTCGGCGCGGCCGCCGGCCAGCTGGTCATCCAGGTCGCCGACCTGTTCCGGCGCCGGCACCCCGGCTGCGAGGTGCGGATCCGGGAGGCGCAGATCGCGGAGGTCGTCCCGTGGCTGCACGACGGCTCCGTGGACGTGGCGCTCACCGGGCTCCCCGTGGACGACCCGCTCCTGGACACCGGCCGCGCCCTGGTGCGGGAGGCGCGCATGCTCGCGGTGTCGTCGCAGCACCCGCTCGCCCGCCGCGACACCGTGTCCGTGGAGGACCTCGCCGGCGTGCCGGTGCTCCAGCTGCCGGAGACCCTGCCGGCGTCGACCCTGCGCGACCGCAACCCCGGCAGCACCCCGGCGGGCCGCCCCATCCCGCCGGGCCCGCCGGCCGCCACGTTCCAGGAGGCGCTGATGCTGGCCGGCTCCGGGCGGGGCGTCCTGCCGGTCGGCGCGCACGTGCGGCGCTACTACGTGCGCCCCGACGTCGCCTACGTGCCCTTCCGCGACGCGCCGCCGGTCGAGTGGGGCCTGGCCTGGCACCGCGACCGCGCCACCGCCAAGGTCCTGGCCTTCGCCCGCGCCGCCGACGACCTGACCACCCACGACCCGTGACCCGCGACGCGACACCGCGGCGGACCGGCCGGCGCGCTACCCCGCCGGGCGCAGGACGGCGACGAGGAAGTCGGAGTCCGGGGTGAAGGGGCGGAGGTCCCAGGTGGCCAGCAGCAGGTCCGGGGCCAGGCCGGCGGCGTCGGCGTCGGCGAGGAAGTCGTCGAACCCGTAGCCGCGGCCGGCGCCGAAGCCGATGACGACCCGGCCGGCGCCCCGCAGGTGGGCCCGCATCCGGCGCAGGATCGCGCGGCGGGTGTCCCTCGCGACGAACGTCATCACGTTGCCGGCGCAGACGATGGCGTCGAAGCCGTCGGGGACCTCGCGGGCCGGCAGGTCGAGCTCCGACAGGTCGCCGACGAGCCAGGTCGCGGACGGGTAGGAGTCCCGGGCGGCCGCGACCAGCACCGGGTCGAGGTCGACGCCGATCACGTCGTGGCCCATCCGGGCGAGGTGGCCACCCACCCGGCCCTGGCCGCAGCCCGCGTCGAGGATCCGGGCGCAGCGGGGCAGCATCGCGTCGACGAGGCGGGCCTCGCCGACGAGGTCGGCGCCCGCCTCGGCCATCGACCGGAACCGCTCGATGTAGCGTTGCGAGTGCTCCGGGTCGGCCTCGATGAGCTCGCGCCAGGCGTTGCGGTCCGACATCCGCTGTTCCCCTTCACTTTCGAAAAACCGAACCGGCGACCCGGCGTCGATGGTTCGGCATGATGAGCCGGTGTCAGCGTCTCATCCGCGCGCCCTGGCGCCGATCGTGTTCGCCTACGCCACCTTCGTCCTCGCCGGCCTGAGCGCCGGGGTCGGCGGTGTGCTGCTGCCCGCGCAGCTGCTGGACTATCACCTCGACAAGGCGACGATAGGCGTCACGTTCTTCGCGTTCTCGGCCGGGTTCCTGCTCGCCGGGGCGACCGCCGGGACGCTCATCCATCGGCTCGGGACCAGGGCGGCGCTGACCACGGGCGGCGCCGCGTTCATCGCCGCGGGGCTCGGCACGGCGACCCGCCCGGCGTTCGCGGTGCTCGTCGGGGTGCAGGTCGTCGCCGGGTACGGCACCGGCGTCCTCGAGTCGGTGCTCAACGCGTACCTCGCCGCCCTGCCCGGCTCCACCACGCTGCTCAACTGGCTGCACGCGTTCTTCGGCGTCGGGGCGCTGATCGGCCCGCCCCTCGCGACCTGGATGCTGGGCTTCACCGCGTGGACCTCGGTGTGGCTGGTCCTCGCCCTGGCGTGCGTGCCGATCGTCGCCGGCTTCCAGCTCACGCTGCGCGCCACCGCCGGCAGCGCTCCTACCGGTGCCCCGGCCGGTGCCCCGACCGGCGTTCCAGACCCGCCGCCCGCCCGGGGTCTGGTCCGCACGGCCGGCCGGCGGCCGGCGGTGCTGCTCGGCGCGGTGTTCCTCGCGGTGTACGTGGGGCTGGAGATCAGCGTCGGCAACTGGGGCTTCAGCTACCTCGTCGCCGAACGCGGCCACGGCGACCTCCTCGCCGGCTACACGGTCAGCGGCTACTGGCTCGGCCTGACCGCCGGCCGCTTCGTGCTCAGCCCGGCCGCGGCCCGCCTCGGCTGGACCGCGAACCGGCTGATGACCGCGTGCCTGATCGGCGTCACCCTGGCGGCGGCGCTGCTGTGGCTCGTGCCCGCGACGGCCGTGGCGGCCTTCGCGCTCCTCGGCTTCTGGCTGGGACCCGTCTTCCCCACCACGATGGCGATCGCGCCCGCCCTCGCCCCGGGCGACCTCGCCCCCACCGCGATCGGCCTGCTCAACGGCGTGTCGGTGCTCGGCGGCGCGCTCTTCCCGTTCCTGGCCGGCGCCATCGCGGACCGGTCCGGGCTGTGGACCCTCGCCCCGTTCGCGCTCGCGCTGGCCGTCGCGGAGCTGCTCATCTGGTGGCCCACCGTCCGGCACATGACCACCGCGGCCCCCGTACAGCCGGCGCAGGGTTTGAACGCTACTACGTAATTACGTAATATCGTACTCATGGCGTCGCTGGAGGAGCGGGTGGCCGCGCTCGAGGCCCGGGTGTTCGGCGAGCCGTCCCAGGTGGACGGGTCGGCGTTCTGGGCGCTGGAGCGGCTGCGGGAGCTGGCGCCGGACGAGGGTGCGGTGCTCTTCACCGGCACCGTCGACCTGCCAACCGGCGAGCACTACGACTGGCAGCTCGGCACGCCGGTCGGGCAGCTGCTGGACGAGGACTGGCAGGAGTTCGCGGCGGCGCTGGCGGCGCTCGCGCACCCGATGCGGCTGCGGCTGCTGCGGGAGATCCTCGGCGGCGTGCGGGCGAGCACCGACCTCGCCGCCACCGAGGGCCTCGGCACCAGCGGCCAGCTCTACCACCACCTGCGCCAGCTGACCGCCGCGGGCTGGCTGCGGACCGCCGGCCGCGGGCACTACAGCGTGCCGCCGGAGCGGGTCGTGCCGCTGCTGACCATCCTGGCGGCCGCCCGCCGCTGAGGAGTCCTTTGCCGGAAGGGAGCCAGACCATGCCGCACCGTGTCGTCGTGACCGTCGTGACCGCCCTGCTCGCCGGGGTGCTCGCCGCGCTCCTGGCCGCGCCCCGGCCACCGCACCTGGGCCGGGGCACCACCGGGGACGCCGCCCTCGCCGCCGACCTCAGAGCGGCCGCCGGTGACCCCGACGGCTACCGCGGGCTCGCCGTCGCGCTGATCGGGCCGGGCGGGGTCCGGACGGCGGGCATCGGCGACCGCGGCGACGGGACGCCGGTCACCGCGGACACCCCGTTCGAGATCGGCTCCATCGTCAAGACGTTCACCGGCATGCTGCTCGCGGACTCCGGTGTCGAGCCGGACGAGCGGCTGCGGGCGCTCGTGCCGTCGATCGGCGGCCCCACCGGCGACGTGACCGTCGCGGAGCTCGCGAGCCACCGGGCCGGGCTGCGCAGCGTGCCGATCGGGTCGGCGGGACAGGCCGCCCGCCTGTGGTCCGCCAGGGTCAGCGGCGCCGACCCGTACCGGCGACAACACCGCGAATGGCTGCTGCACACCGCCGGTGGGCAGCGCCCCGGCGACACGGGCACCGTGCACTACTCCAACTTCGGGGTCGCCGTCCTCGGCCAGGCGCTCGCCGAGCGGGCCGGCGTGCCGTATCAGGACCTGCTGCGCCGCCGGCTGCTCGACCCGCTCGGGATGGCGGCGACGACGGTCAACCCCGACGGCACCGCGCTGCCGGCCGGGCACGCGACCGGCGGGACGGCGGCCGGGCGGGAGATGGATCCGTGGCGGGGCGAGGGCTGGGCGCCGGCCGGCATCGGCGTCTGGTCGACCGCCGTCGATCTCGCCCGGCTGGTGACCGCCGTGCAGGCCGGCACCGCGCCCGGCATCGACGCGCTGACCCCGCGGTTCGACACGGGCGATGGCGGCGAGCGGATCGGCTACGGATGGTTCACCACCCGCTACGGCGGCACCGCACTGACGTGGCACAACGGGGGCACCGGCGGGTTCCGCTCGTTCCTGGCCGTGGACCGCGCCACCGGCCGCGGCGTCGTCGTGCTCGGCAACACCGACCGCGACGTCGACCCCATCGGGCGGCGCCTGCTCGGCGTCACCCCGGCCGGCGCCACCGGCCCGGAGCGGACGCCGCTCGCGGTGCTGCTCGCCGTGGGCCTGAGCTTCCTCGGCGCGGCCGGCCTGCTCATCACGGCCAGAAGCCGCACCGACCGCGTCAGGCTCGCCACGTCGATGGCGTGGGCGGTGGTGATGCCGCTGCTCGCGCACCGGGCCGGCGACTGGCTGGCGGTCCCCGGCCTCGTCTGGGCGCTCGGCGTGGCCGCGTCCGCCGCCGTGCTCTGCGTGGCCGTCCCCCGCTGGCGCGACCTGCCGCTCGTCGCGGGCCGCCCGTGGTGGCGCTGGACCGCCGCCGCCTTCTCCGGGGCGGCGGCGGTCGCCGCGGTGCTGCTGGTGATGTGACCTGACCGTGCCGCCGCGTTCCCAGCCGCGGCGGCACGGCTTTGGCCGGTGGAGCCCTTACGCCGCCACGCGTCGGGTCCACTGCTGGTTGGTGCCCGATCCGCAGGTCCACTGGATGCCGCCGGCGCCGTCGGACGTCGAGGCGCCGTTGATGTCCAGGCACTTGCCGCTGTGCCGCGCGACGAACCGGACGTAGCCGCCGCCGGCGTCCTGGACCTGCCACTGCTGGTTGGTGCCGCCGCCGCAGGTGTACTGCACGACGGTCGCACCGTCGGACGTCGAGGCGCTGGTGACGTCCAGGCACTTGCCGCTGTGCCGCGCGACGAGCCGCACGTAGCCGGTTCCCAGGTCCTGCACGGTGAAGCGCTGGTTCAGACCGTTTCCGCAGGTGTACTGGAGGGTCCGGGCGCTGTCCGCGGCGGAGCCGGAGGCCACGTCGAGGCACTTGCCGCTGTGCCGGGCGACCAGCTGCTCGGCGGGCCCGGCGGTGCCCTGCACCACCCCGGTCGCGGTGTCGATGCTGACCGCCGGGGACCAGCTCAGCGACAGGCTGGTGCTCGTCGGGAACTGCAGCGGCAGCCACACGTACTGCGAGTCGTTGACCCGCCCGCTCCACGCCCCGGCCCAGCGGTCGCCGAGGTACAGGTAGGACGTGGTCGTGCTGCCCTGCACCGGCAGGACGTACGCGGTCTGCGAGCCGAACGCCGTGTTGTCGCCGGCGTTCTGCAGCGCGGTCCACGTCCCCGCGACCGAGGTGGCGGTCGCGTACTTCTGCTGGTTCGGCGCCCAGCCGGTCGCGCCGGAGGTGAGCAGGAAGTAGACGCCGTTGCGCTTGAACATCGCGGGCGCCTCGCGCCACGAACCCTGCCATAGCCGGTGCAGCAGGGTGCCGACCCCGAGGTAGTCGGCGGTCAGCCGGTACACGTGCAGGTCGGCGTTCTCGTTCGCCGCCGAGATCATGTACGCGGTGCCGTCGTCGTCGCGGAACAGGGTGATGTCCCGCGACATGTGCCCGAGCGGGCGGAAGCTGCCCCGGTACGTGTAGGCGCCGTCCACGGTGGACGACGTGGCGACGGCGGCGCGGGCCTCCGAGTAGTCGGTGGCGCTCTCCTTGTGCATCCACATCACGAACTGCCCGGTCGAGCTGTTGTAGATCACCTTGGGGCGTTCGATGTTGGCCGACGCCAGTTCCGCGTGCGACGACTGGGTCAGCACGTTGTTGCGGAACTCCCAGGTCCGCAGGTCGGAGGACCGATAGACGGAGACGCTGCGGAAGGTGTTGTCGGTGTTGCGGTTCTCGCCGAACCAGTAGTAATACTGGCCGACCTTGAGCACGCCGCCGCCGTGCGCGTGCACGACGTTGCCGGCGGTGTCGCGGAACTGGCCGCCGCTGGCGACGGTCACGGTGGCGGCCCGGGCGGGCGTCGCCACGCACAGGAGCGCGAGCACGGCAAGCACGAGAAGTCGTCTCATCGGGGGATCGCCGTCCCGTGCCGGCAGCCGGAGCAGCCGACGGCGCTGAGGCCGGTCCACGTGTTGAGGTACCTGGTGCCGCCGTTGGTGGACTGGTAGAGCCACAGCTCCTCGTCGGCGGCGGCGTCGCCCTTGAAGGTCGCGTAGACGAGCGTGGTGGCCGCGGCCGCGGGAGCCGGCGCCACCAGCACCCCGGCCAGCAGCGCGATGCCGGCGGTAAACCAGCGGATGATGGATTGCATCGTCAGCCTCCCAGGGTCCAGCGCTGGTTGGCGCCGTTGTTGCAGCTGTAGATGGTCACCTGGGTGCCGTCCGCGCTGTTGGACGCCGGGACGTCGAGGCAGGTGCCGGACTTGCCGTTGCGCAGCTGGTTGCCGACGAGGATCCACTGCTGGTTCGCCGCGCCGCTGCACGCGTAGGTGATGATCCGGGTGCCGTCGGCGGTCGCCCCGCCGGTCGCGTCGGCGCAGCGGCCGCCGGACTTCAGCGCCCCGCCGTCGAGCGTCCAGCTCTGGCTCGCGCCGCCGGTGCAGGTGGCGATGACGACCTTCGGGCTGGCGGTGCCGCTGGCCGCGGTGTCGAGGCACTTGCCGGCGAGCCCCTTGACGGTGCCGGTCCGCGCGGCGCTGACACCCCAGCTGGCCAGCAGCAGGTGCCGGCCGGAGGAGTTGGTGTTGAGCAGCGTCGTGTTCGGGTAGGCGCCGACGAGCGTCTCCATCGAGTAGGGGTCGCCGTTGCGCAGGCCCGGCCAGTAGACGGTGCCCATCGCGTTCTCCCGAGCGAAGTCCGACGACGCCTGCAGGTAGGTGACGAACGGGTTGGTGCTGCCGGCCGCGTGGTAGTTGGTGCCGTCGGTCATCGGCGCGCCCCACTCGTCGAGGATGGTGCGGCTCGCGTAGGCGCCGACCTCGTTGGCGAGCTGCGCCTTGAACTGGGCGTAGGTGGTGTTGCTGGAGAAGAACTTGTAGAGGTGGACCGACAGCAGCGTGCCGGTGAAGCGGCCGTCGGCGCCGAGCTGCTTGACGTCCTGGTTGTAGCCGGTGCCCGACAGGATGACCCGCCCCCTGGGCACGGCCGCGTGGTTGGCGAGCCAGGTGGCGCAGATGGCGCTCCAGTCGGTGAAGCTGTAGCCGTGCGGCTCGTTCATCGGCTCGAAGTAGACGCGGGCGTTGCCGGCGTACTTGCCGACCGCGGTCTGCCACATCGACCAGAACGCGGTCGTGTTGTCGACCTTGCCGTCGCGGGACGAGTCGCCTTCCCAGTAGCTGAGGATGACGTTCATCCCGCGCTCGGTGGCGGCGTCGATCGCGCCGGTGTACGAGTTCCACCAGGCGGTCCCGACGCTGGCGGCGTTGACGGGCAGCCGGACGGTGTTGGCGCCCAGGTCGGTGCGGAAGCCGTCGAGGATCCGGCCGGCCTTGGCCTTCGTGGTGGCGTAGCTGTCGGCGGTGGACAGTCCACTGGGGACGACGGCGTCGTCGGTGAAGTTGTCCCGCGGGTCGGCCCAGTTGACGCCGTGGAAGCCCGAGGTCGCCGCGTGGCCGGTGGCGGCCGGCAGCACGGCGGCGACGGTGCTGGCGGCGAGGACGGCGGCGGTGAGGACCAGCCGGCGCCATCGTGGGTGGGGTGCGGACATCGGCACTCCTTGTGGGGTGTGGGAGGGGTTGGCGGCCCCGCCCCTGACGGAATGGGTGCGTCAGGTCGTGAGGGCGACCCGACTGTTGTGCCAGGCGACGAGCAGGGCGCAGCCGGGCACGGTCGCGAGACCGGCCACGGGCGCCTGGTTGACGGCGGCCGCGGCGGCGGCCAGGACGGTGAGGCTGAGCAGGCTGAGCGGCCACCGGCGCACCGCGACCCACAGCGCCCCGCGGGCGCCGCCGGGGTGGTGCAGCGGCAGCATCGCCAGCCAGAGGACCCCGGCGGCGAGCAGCAGCACGGCGAGGACGGCGAGCATCGGCACGAGCAGCGCGCCCGGGTCGGCGTCGTGCAGCGCGACGACGTCGGCGGCGAGGATGCCGAGCCCGGCGATGACCACCGACCAGCGCAGCGCGGCCCTGGCGAAGTGGCGGCGGTAGGACCGCACGAACGGGTCGCCGTGCAGGTGCGCGAACGCGGCCGCCAGGGACGGGCCGAGGCCGAGCGACAGCACGGCGAAGAACACCGGGAAGCGCCAGGGCCGGTCCACCACGAACAGCGCGAGCAGCAGCGGCAGGTTGGTGACGGCCAGGCCCAGGTTCACCACCAGGACCCGGCCGACCCACGCCCAGATCAGCTCCCACGTGTCCGCGGGCGCGTTCAGCCGGGCGAGCATCACTTCATCCCGGTGGTGGCGACGCCCTGCACGAAGTACCGCTGACCGAGCAGGAACACGGCGAGGATCGGCAGGACGGAGATGACGGAGCCGGTCATGATCATGGCGTACTCCGAGTCGTAGACCCCGACGAACGAGCGAAGGCCGATCTGCACGGTCCACAGGTCGTTGCTCGTCAGGTAGATGAACGGGCCCATGTAGTCGTTCCAGGTGTTGACGAACGTGAGCAGCGCGAGGCTGGCGAGGGCCGGCTTGGACAGCGGCAGCGCGACCCGCGCCCAGATGCCGAACTCGGTGAGCCCGTCGAGCCGCGCCGCCTCGATCAGCTCGTCGGGGATGCTGAGGTAGAACTGCCGCATCAGGAAGACACCGAACGCGCCGAACGCCTGCAGCAGGATCAGCGCCGTGCGGGTGTTCACCAGCCCGGCCTTCTCCATGAGGATGTACTGCGGCACCATGTACGCCTGCCACGGCACCGCGATGGTGGCGACGTAGGCGAGGAAGAGCGCGTCCCGCCCGGGGAAGCGCACCTTCGCGAAGCCGTAGGCGGCGAAGCTGCCGGTGAGCACCTGCAGGAAGGTGATGCTGACCGCGAGGATCAGCGAGTTGCCCAGGTACGTGCCGAGCGGGATCTCCTGCCAGATCCGGCCGTAGTTGCCCCACTGGAGCTCCTCGGGGATCCACTGGACCGGCACGGTGAACACCTCGTTGTCGCGCTTCAGCGACGAGACGAGCATCCACAGGAACGGGATCAGCACGGCGGCGCCGAGGCCGGCCAGCAGGGCGTGGAGCGCGACCCGTCTCACCGCTCGCTCCTGCGCTGGAGCCGGAACTGCACGACGGTGACGGTCAGCACGACGACGAACAGCACCATCGCGATCGCCGAGGAGTAGCCGAAGCGGCCCTCGGTGATGCCTTCGCGGAAGATGAGCTGCGACAGCACCAGCGTGGAGCGGCCGGGCCCGCCCTCGGTCATGACCTGCACCAGGTCGAAGACCTTGAAGCTGGCGATGGTGAGCATGATGACCACGAAGAACGTGGTCGGGCGCAGCGCCGGCACCGTGATGTGGCGGAAGCGCTGCCACGGGCCGGCGCCGTCCATCTCGGCCGCCTCGTACAGGTACGCCGGGATCCCCTGCAGCCCGGCCAGGTAGATGATCATGTAGTAGCCCATGTCCCGCCAGACGCTGGTCAGGATCACCGCCGGCATCGCCCAGGTGGTCGACGTCGTCCAGCCCGGCGGGTCGTCGACGCCGACCGCCCGCAGCAGCTGGTTCACCGGCCCGAACTCGGGGCTGAACAGCATGTTCCAGACGACCGCCACGGCGACCAGCGACGTGATGTAGGGGAAGAAGAGCGCGGTGCGGAAGAACCGCACCCCGCGTAGCTTCCGGTTGAGCAGGACCGCGAACCCGAGCGACGCGGCCAGGGTGAGCGGGATGTGGCCGGCCGCGTAGTACGTGGTGTTGGTCAGCGCGGTCCAGAACGTGTCGCTGCCGGCCATGCGGCGGAAGTTGTCCAGCCCGGCCCACTCGGGGTCGGAGTAGAAGTCCCACCGCATGAACGACAGCGCGAGGGCGATCACCACCGGCACCAGCGTGAGCGCGGCGAACCCGAGGAAGTTGGGCAGGATGAACGCCCAGCCGACGAGCGTCCGGCTGCGGCGCCTCGCGGCGTGGGTCGTCATGCTCAGTGGACCTCGGACTTGACCCGCTTGCCCATCTCGGCGATGCCGGCGCTCACCGTCTTGCTGCCGGTCATGATGAGCTGGTGCTCCTCGGTGAGGATGGCGTCGACGTCGGAGGACTTGTCGCTGACCGGCATCTCCAGCACCACCTTGTCGGGCTGGAACGCCTTCTTGGCGAGGGCGTCGCCCGGCATGCCGGCGACCGCGAAGTACGCGTCGGTGATGGCGGCGCTGTGGTAGGCCGGGGTGACGCCGATCTTCGCGATCGTGGCCGCACCCTTCTCCCCCGACGCCCACAGCACGAAGCGCTTCGCCGCGTCCGCGTGCTTGGCCTTCTTGTTGACGGCGAACGCGGTCGGCGAGCCGAAGGTGGTCACCGTGCCGCCGCCCACCTGCGGCAGCGGCGCGATGCCCCAGTCCACATCGGACTTCTTGTCGGCCTTGGCCTGCAGCAGCGCCGCCGCGTACCAGGTGCCCATCGGCAGCATCGCGGCCTTGCCGGTGGAGAACATCGTGTTGTAGGAGACCTTCTGCGTGGAGGCGGTGCCCCACGGCAGGGTCGCCCCGGCCTTTTCGAGGTCCAGCGCCATCGTGTACTGGGCGCTCATGAAGCCGTAGTCGCCGCCGAGCAGGTCGCCGCCGGTCTGCGCGGCCGCGACGGCCTGCACCACGGAGCGCCACACGTGCTGGTAGGTGCCGTAGACCTTGTCGGCGCCGCTGCCGGTCGTGGACGCCTTCGCCAGCTGCGCGTAGTCCTGCCAGGTCAGCTTCGACAGGTCCGCGTCCTTCACCAGCTTCTTGTTGTAGTACAGGACCCAGAAGTCCGAGCGGTAGGGCAGCGCGAAGTACTTCCCGTCGAGGTTGAACGGCTCCAGGCCCAGGTAGGCGCTCTTGTCGAGCTTGTTCGCCTCGTCGGTCAGCGGGGCGAGCTGGCCGCGGGTGCCGTAGCGGGCGTAGTCGGTGACGTTCTTCATCGTGATGACGTCGGTGGTGTCGCCGCCGGCCAGCATGGTCGTGACCTTCTTGGCGTAGTCGTCGGCGAGGATGTCGACCGGCTGCACGTCGATGTCCGGGTGCTCGGCCTCGAAGCCTTCGACGAGCGCCTTGAACTCCGGGGTGCTGGCGTAGTTCCACAGCGACACGGTCAGCACGGTCTTGCCGCCGGCCGCGCCGGGGTCGTCGCCGTTGCCGCATCCGGTGAGCGTCAACGCGAGGGCGACTGCGGCGGCTATACCGAACCGGGAGCGGTGCATGGCGGTCTCCTTCGATGGGGGGTGTGGTCAGGCGTTGAGGGCGAACGCCTGCGGGGTGATCTCGGCGCGCAGCGGCTCGCCCGCGATCCAGCGGGCGAGCTCGTCGAGGGTGTGGTCGGTCAGGCGGAGGATCTCGGTGCCGAGCGAGCCGGCCAGGTGCGGGGTGATCAGGACGTTCGGCGTCGAACGGAGCGGGTCGCCGGGCGGCAGCGGCTCGGGCTCGGTGACGTCGAGGATCGCGAAGAGCCGCCCGGACCGGCACTCGGCGGCGAGGGCCGCGGAGTCGATGAGGCTGCCCCGCGCGGTGTTGACGACCGTGGCGTGGTCGGGCAGGAGCGCGAGCTCGGCCGCGCCGATCATGTGGTGGGTGCTGGGCAGCGCCGGCGCGTGCAGCGTCAGGGTCTCGCTGCGGGCCAGCAGCTCCGGCAGGTCGACCAGGACGCCGCCGGCCGCGGCGACCTCGGCCGGGTCGGCGTGCGGGTCGGCGACGAGGCACACCGTCGCGTCGAGCCGGTCGAGCAGGCCGACGACCCGCCGCCCGATCCGGGAGAAGCCGACGACGCCGACGGTGCGCCGGTAGTTGGACAGGTTGCCGTAGCCGCCGAGGTGGCTCCAGCCCCGGTAGGCCGCCTCGGGGTCGGCGGCGATGAACGGCACCTTCTTGCCGGCGAAGATGATCGCGGCGAGGGTGTATTCGGCGACAGGGATCGCGTTGGCGTCCGCGGCGCTCGTCATGCGGATGCCGCGCCGCCACACCTCGCTCGTGACGAGGGGCCGGACGCTGCCCGCGGCGTGGAACACCGCCCGCAGCGCCGGCGCGTCCCGCAGCCGCTCCGCGGTGAGCGCCGGGGCGCCCCACGACGTCAGCAGCACGTCGGCGCCCCGGAGGCGGCGGCGGGCGGCCGGCGAGTCGAGCTCGTGCAGGCACACCGGGCCACCGTCGACGCCGCCGTCACCGAGGTCGGCCAGCGCGGCCAGCCGGGCGGTGCGTGCGTCGTCGAAGTGGGCCCGGAACGACTCCGGGTTCATCACCACCAACGCCTTCGGCTTCGGCAACGCGGCTCCTGTTGTTTCCGTTGAGATTCGTGTAGGAACAGGGATAGCCGCGTTCGAACATGTCCGGAAGAGCACGATCTCGTTCGATCCGAAACGAACAGAGTCAAACAACCAGGAGCGCGGATGTTCAACGTGCAGCGCCAGGAACGGCTCATGGACGAGCTGCGCCGGCTCGGCGCCGTGCGGGTCAAGGACCTCGCGCCGGTGCTCGGGGTCAGCGAGCTGACCGTGCGCCGCGACATCGCCGCGCTCGCCGAGCGCAACCTGCTGACGAAGGTCCACGGCGGCGCCACCCTGCCGACCCAGCTGCTGCCGTCGCCGCGCCGCCCTCGGCCGCCGAAGACCCGGTTCACGGTCGGCATGGTGGTGCCGTCGCTGGACTACTACTGGCCCCCGATCGTCACCGGCGCCCGCGCCGCCGCGGCCGCCCTGGGCGTGCACATCCAACTGCGCGGCTCCAGCTACGACCCGGAGGAGGACCGCCGCCAGATCGGCCGGCTCGTCGACGCCCAGCAGGTGCAGGGCCTGCTGCTCGCCCCGAGCCTCGACGGCGGCGGGGTGGCGGAGATGGTCGACTGGATCAGCGGGCTGCCGGTGCCGACGATCCTCGTCGAGCGGCAGGCGCCGCGCTGGACGCCGACGCGCCGGCAGCTGGAGTGGGTCCGCAGCGACCACTCGCTCGGCCTGGAGATGGCGGTGCGGCACCTGCATCAGCACGGCCACCGCCGGATCGGCCTCGTGCTGTCGCGGGGGTCACCGACGTCGGCGCACCTCGCCGTCGGCTGGGGCCTCGCCTGCGCGGACCTCGGCATCCCCGACGACCTGGTGGTGCGGGAGTCGGTGGGCCTGGACGTGCCGGGCCACCGCGACATCATCGCCGGGATCATGCGCCGCTGCCGGGAGTCGGGCACGACGGCGCTGATCGTGCACGGCGACCCCGACGCGATCTCGATCGCGCAGTTCTGCATCGAGCTGGGGCTGTCCATTCCCGACGACCTCGCGCTGGTGTCCTACGACGATGAGGTGGCCCACCTGGCCGAGCCGGCGATGACGGCGGTGCGGCCGCCGAAGGGGCACGTCGGCCGGGTCGCGGTCGAGCTGATGGTGGCCCGGCTGACGGAGCCGCGCCGGCCGGTGCAGCGCGTCCTCGTCACCCCGGAGCTGGTCATCCGGGACTCCTCCGTGCCACGGCAGGGAGGGTGACCGTCGCCGTGGAGCCGTCCGGCCAGTGGACCGTGACCGTCCCCGCGGCGGCGGTCACGGTCGGCAGCCCGCCCGACGGGGCCCGGCTGAGCCGCACGGCGACCGCGTAGACCCGCCCTGCGCGCGGGGGCTCGGCGGCCCGCAGCACCGGCACCCGCACCTCGTCGCCGAGCGGTGACGCGACGGTGCGCTCCGACAGCGCCGCCCCCTCGAACCCGTGCAGCGGCACGAGCAGCGACGTGAGCCCGCGGGTGATGGGCCAGCCGCTGAACTCGAGCACCGTGCCGGGGGCCGGCTCCTCGTCGTCGACCTCGTCGTCGATCCGGGCGACCCGCACCTCGACGGCGCCGCGGATCAGCGACGCCATCGTCATGTGCGGACCCCACGTGACGGTGCCGGTGCGGCCGGAGCCGTGGTCGGGTGCCGCCGTGTCGGGCGTGCCGACCCAGTGCAGCCGGGCGACGCTGACCGCGCCGTCCGTGGTGCACCCGACGGTCCGGAACCCGCTGCGGTGGCTGGGCTCGCCGTCGCGGACCAGCGCGATCGAGTTGTCGTCGCCGGCCGGGAACGTCGCGGTGGAGTAGCCGAGCCGCGCGTACAGCGGCGCGTCGGTGCCGCCGTCGCCCTCCAGGGCGTGGTCGGTGCCGTGGTTGGCGACGCGGACCACGCCGTCGGCGCGGGTGCCCGCGGCGAGCCAGCCCGGCGGGCCGATCGCCCGCGTGAAGTCGGACCGCTCGACCGGCAGCGGCTCCTCGACGTCCGTCCACACGGGATGGTCCGCCGGCAGCAGCAGGCCGAGCATGCCTTTCACCGCCCAGTACGGCGAGCCGGGCCCCGAGTAGGACTGCCCCATCGCCGGCCACTCCCGGTGCCAGCCGAGCGTCAGCAGCCCGCGCCGGCCGGGCACGCCGTGCTGGTGGAAGTGCCGGAGGATGCCGCTGCACGCCCGCCGGGTGGCGCCCGGGGACAGCGGCGTCGCGCCGGTGACGGCGCCCATCCAGAACGGCGCCGCGGCGCCGAACCGGTAGATGAGGCTGCGGCCCTGCAGCAGCGGGGAGCCGTCGGCGCCGACGAGGTGCACGGCGTCGCCGAGGAACCGCCGCAACCGCTCGCGCCACGCCTGCCGCAGGTGCTCCGGGCACAGGCCGCCGGCGAGGTCCGCCCACAGCAGCGGGAACGTGTGCAGCGCCCACCCGTTGTAGTGGTCGTAGGAGCGTTCGGGGCCGTCGGCGTACCAGCCGTCGCCGCGGTACAGCGACTCGTGCACCGCCAGTCCACTGTGGATGTCCGCCTCGGACCAGTCGCCGCCGGTCCCGCGGAGGAACGCCTCGACGGTGAGCTGGAACCAGACCCAGTTGATCGGCGGGTACGCCTGGCCGACGACGGTGCCGAGCCAGCCGGCGATCCGCTCCCGGCCGGCGTCGTCGAGGCGGTCCCAGATCCAGGGCCGGCTCAGGTGCAGCCCGAGCGCGATCGACGCGGCCTCGACCTTCGCCTGGTCGAGGCGGTCCGGCCGCGGCCACACGTCCGGGCCGGCGCGCAGCCCGTCGGCGTACCAGCCGGCGAGCCCGTCCGGGTCGGCGCCGCCCTCGCCGCGCAGCCGGATCGCGGCGAGCAGGAAGGTGCGGGCGAACCCTTCGAGCGCGTCGCTGTCCCGCCCGTACCTGCTGGTGCGGCCCGGCAGGTCGATCCGCGCGTGGTCGGGCGACGCGTACGGGCGCACCGCGGCGAGCAGGCGGTCGGCGGCGGCCGTCCAGTGTTCGCGGGTGTAGCCGGTGTACGGGGAGCGCTCGGCAGCGTCCATCAGGGGTCTCCACTGGTGACGGTCAGTTCGAAGGTGGCGGTGGCGGCGATGACGAGGCGGTGGACGGCGTCGCCCCACACGCCGCGCAGGAGCGGGTCGTCGACCGGGTGCCGCTCCAGGTGACCGGCGCCGAGGGCGGGGTCCCACGACAGGCGTACGGGCGAGCGGAACCGCATGACGAGCTCGCCCGCGCGGTGCGTCACGGGCTCGCCGGACAGGACGTGGTGCAGCACGGCCGGCACCGCGGGGTCCCAGTCGTCAGACACGACGACGGCGCCGCGCGCCCGGTCGAGGCGCGCCGTGCGCCGCCACGACCGGCAGCCGGCCTCCGGCGGGTAGGCGCGGCTCAGGTCCAGGTGCAGCGCGTCGCCGTCGGCGCGGACGTCCGTGGCCCGAAACGCATGGCCGGGCTCCTGGCCGGCGCCGCCGATCACCGGGAGGTTGTGCCACTCGCTGCGGGTCACCCACTGCTCGTAGCGGCGCTCCGTGAAGGAGATCGCGGTGTACGTCGGCTGCCCGAGGTCGATGACGGCCGGCACACCGCCGACGGCGACGACATAGGAGCCGGCGTCGTTGTGGTTGTGGTTCTCGTCGTTGTGGCCGCCCTTGACGGCGAGCGCGATCCCGGGCGCGCGGCAGACGAGCAGCTGCACGTCCGGCAGCCAGGACCGCTCGGGCAGCGGCGCGGGCGCGGGGACGGCCGCCCGCCAGGCGGGGTCGTGCAGCTCGACCAGCGCCCGGCCGAGCCCGGCGCCGCCCGGCCGGCCCTTGCGTGAGACCGCGTAGCCGACCACGTCGGCCGCGCCGCAGGCGGCGCCCCAGCGGTGCAGCACGTGCCACGGCTGCGCCGGATCGGGGCGGGCGGGGCCGTCGCCGACGTTGACCGCCCATCCGCCGCCGAGGTCGGTGTGCCGCGGGTACCGCGACATCTCCGCCAGCGGAGGGATCGTCCACGGGGCGAGGAGGCCGCCGGTGGACCAGTCGAGCAGCTGCAGCGCCTCGGCGAGCCGGGCCGGCCCGTTCCACCAGTACCCGTACCCCTCGTCGCACCCGCCGTCCGCGGGCTGGGCGGCCAGGTACCGGTCGAGGCCGTCCACGACCAGGTCCACCACCGCCGGGTCGGGGTCCAGGAACAGCGTGGCGGCGAGGACGTGTCCGTGGATCCACGGGTTCCAGTTGTGCTGGTGCCCGTCGAGGCCGAGCCAGTGCCAGTCCCGCACCTCGCGGAACGGTCGCAGGACCCGCCGCCGCACCTCCCACCTGACGCGTTCCCGCAGTCCGGGCACGCGCCGGTCGAGCGCGGGCGCGAGGACGAGGTCGGCCCACGCGAGCAGCCCGGCGGTCTCGGCGGCGCCGAGGTCGAGGTACGGGCGGTCCGGGTCCGGCACCACGTGCCCGCGCTCGGCGGCGAAGGTCTCGTGTGCGGCCCAGCACCAGGTGCTCTGCTCGCACAGCAGCTGCAGCCCGTCCGCGGCGGCGTCCAGGTCGCGGAGGTCGCCGGTGACCGCGGCGGCGAGGACGGCCGTCGCGGCACGGTCGCGCAGCGCGGCGGCCGGGCCCTCGTAGCCGGTGCGGTTGCCGTCCCGCCAGTACCGCCCGTACTGCGACAGCAGCGGCTGCGGCCACGGCGCGTCGTGGTCGACCGCCGGTGCGGGCAGCCCCGCCCATGCCTCCCGCACGTCGGCGGAAGGTACGGGTATCCGGTCGCGGGCGTCGCTCACGGCGCGCGCCCGTACCCCTGCCGGCAGCCCGTCCCACCGCTCGCGGAGACTCATGCGCCGGCCAGGTCGCGCAGGGTCGCGGCCTCGGTGGCGACCACGGCCGGGTCGTCGCCGGGGACGAACTCGAGCAGCGCGTCGAGGTCGCGGTCGAGTTCACAGCCGCGCAGCAGCGTGAAAGTCTCACGCCACAGCCGCTCGCGGGCGGTCAGCGGGAGCCGTTCGGTGCGCGGCCACCACGAGAAGACGTGCACCGCCGCGAGATGGTCCAGCACCGCCGCGAGTCCGGCGAGCGCCTCGGCATCCGGGGCGCCGACCGGCGGCTGCCAGTACGTGGCGGCGCCGGGGACCTCGCCGAGCAGGTCGAGCGTCGAGGCGACCGTGTCGGTGAGCGTGTCCCCGTGGAACTCGAACGCCACCAGGATCCCCGCGTCGGCGGCGCGCTCGACGGCGGCCCGGGCGCCCGCGACGACCGCCCGGCGCTCGTCGGCGGAGACCCCCGCCGACCCCGCCGCGCCGGCCCAGATCCGCACCCGCGGCGCGCCGAGAGCGACCGCCGCCGCCAGTACAGTGGCGAAATCCGCGACGTCGTCGACGCCGGCCCGGAAGTAGGAGCCGTATGCGGCGACCGCCACGCCCAGGTCGAGCCCGCGCTGCCGCAGCGCCACGGCGGCCCGCGGGTCGCCGGGCGGGACGTGCCGGTCCGCGCCCCACTCGACGCACGCCAGCCCGGCCGCCGCGGCCAGGTCGAGCACCGCGCCCGCCGGCAGGCGCCGCAATGTGACCGAGCACATCCCGGTCTGTAACGTCATGAGGCCTCCTTCCGTGGCGGACAAATGTTATCGCTCACATGGCGATCCCGCAGCTGCCGGCAGGTGGTGAGCGCCTGATGCAGCGCACCCTCGACCGCGGCCAGGTCGTGGCGCTCGGCCGCCCGCCGGGCCTGCACCAGGCAGGCCACCAGGACGCGTTCCTGACCCGACGGCCCGGCCGGGGGCGGGGCCGCCCTGGTCGCGCCGCCCCGGATGCGGGTCAGCGCACCCGCGGCGGCGAGCACCGACAGGTCCCGGTTCGCGGTGGCGAGCGACGCGCCGGTCGCCGCCCGGACCTCGGTGACGGTGACGAACTCCCGCGACGCGAGCAGCGCCAGGATCCGCCGGTGCCGCACCGCGGCGAGCACCTCCGTGCTCATGTGCCCCCCGTCCGCACGACGTGGACCCCGTGCGGCTCCAGGGTCGAGGGCATCCCGGTGACGGCGCTGATGTCGACGGGCGCGCCGGTCCGATTGATGAGGAACCAGTGCCCGCCCCGGACCGCGAGCTCCACGCGCCCGCACAGCGGCTCCGGCAGCTCGCTGGTGACGCCGGCCCGCCCGGCCAGGTCGGCGAGGACCGGGGCCAGGCCCGCCGAGCCGAGGCGGGTGGACACGTAGGCGGCGGAGCCCGCGCCGGCCTGCCGCCGGGTGACCGCCGCCCGCCCCGCCTGGTCGCCCGTCTTGTACCAGGCGAGCACCTCCGTCGCCGGGTCGGTCACGTCGATCCGGTCGGTCCACAGCGTGCCGGTCGTGCCGTTGTCGAGCTCGACGCGCTGCTCGTCGAGCAGCGGCGCGAACTCCTCGATGCGGATGCCGAGCAGGTCCCGCAGCGCTCCCGGGTAGCCGCCGAGCCACACCCGGTCGTGCTCGTCGACGATGCCGGAGAAGTACGTGGTGACGAGGTGCCCGCCGCCGTCGACGTACCCGCGCAGCCGCGCGGCGAGCCCGGCGGGGACGACGTGCAGGATCGGCGCGACCAGCAGGTCGTAGCGTTCCAGCGGCGCGCCGGTCGGCACGACGTCGGCGCGGATGCCGAGGTCCAGCAGCGCCGTGTACCAGTCGAGCGCCTCCTGCCGGTAGCGGAGCCGGTCGGTGGGGTGCGAGTCGAGCTCCGCCGCCCACCACGACTCCCAGTCGAAGACGACGGCGGCGCGGGCCGGGATGCGGCGGCGACCGGCGACCCCGTCGAGCGCGCGCAGCCGGGCGCCGAGGTCGACGACGGCGCGGAACACGGCGCTGTCCTCGCCGGCGTGCGGCACCATCGCCGAGTGGTACTTCTCGGCGCCGGCCGCCGACTGCCGCCACTGGAAGAAGCAGACGGCGTCGGCGCCGTGCGCGACGTGCGTGAGGGAGTCGCGGGCCAGCTCACCGGGGGCCTTCGCGACGTTGACCGGCTGCCAGTTCACCGCGCTGGTCGAGTGTTCCATGAGGTACCACGCCCGCCCGCCGGCCAGGTTGCCGGTGAGGTTCGCGGAGAACGACAGCTCGTCGCGGGACTGCGGGCCGGGCAGCGTGTAGTGGTCGTTGGCGACGAAGTCGACCTCTGCCGCCCAGTCGGCGTAGTTCATGCCCTTGGTCTCGCCCATGAGCAGGAAGTTGGTGGTGACCGGCACCTCGGGGGTCAGCTCGCGCAGCACCGCCCGCTCGGCCCGCAGGTGCTCCTTGAGCGCGTCGGAGGAGAAGCGCTTGAAGTCCAGCTGCTGCGCGGGGTTCGGGTGCGACGTCACGAGCCGCGGCGGGATGATCTGCCCCCAGTCGCTGTAGCCCTGCGACCAGAACGTGGTCGCCCAGGCCTCGTTCAGCGCTTCCAGGGTGGTGTACCGGTCGCGCAGCCACCGCCGGAACGCCGCCGCCGCGTCGTCGGAGTAGTCGTAGACGTTGTGGCAGCCGAGCTCGTTGTTGACGTGCCACGCCGCGAGCGCCGGGTGCGGGCCGTAGCGGGTGGCGAGGGCGCGGGTCAGCCGCAGGGCGTGCTCCCGGAAGACCGGTGACGTGGGCCGCCAGTGCTGCCGCGCCCCGGGCCAGACGGTGCGCCCCTCGCGGTCCACCGGCAGGATCTGCGGGTGCAGGGTGGTCAGCCACGGCGGCGGGGAGGCCGTCGCCGTGGCCAGATCGACCGCGATGCCGTTGCTGTGCAACAGGTCCATGGCCTCGTCGAGCCAGGCGAAATCCCACGTGTCCTCGGCCGGTTGAATCCTGGCCCAGGAGAAGATGGCGAGGGACACGATGTTCACCCCGGCGGCGCGCATCGCGCGCATGTCCTCGTCCCACACGTGCCGGGGCCACTGCTCGGGGTTGTAGTCGGCCCCGAACCCGAGGCGGGCCCGCGCGGGATCCGTCGGCCAGCGCAGCCAGTCGTTGTGCACGGCAACTCCCTTACTGGATGGTGAAGCCCTGTTCCTTGCCGTACTTCACCGACGAGTCCTGCCAGGCCTTGAGGCCGTTCTGCAGGGTGACGCCGCCGCCGAGGTACGCCTTGCCGGCGGTGTCGTTGAAGACGCTGTTGGCGTAGACCTGGAACGGCAGGTAGGTCCAGCCGGGCACGACCTGGCCGGCGGCCTGGGCGAGGACCTCGTTGACCTTCTGCCCGCCGAAGTACGCGAACTCCTTGTTCTTGAACGCCGCCGCGTCCAGCTGTGCGGTGGTGGCGGGGAAGGCGCCGTTGTCGGCCCGGGACTGCGCGCCGTCGCCGACCGTGGCGTACCTGCTGAACGCGTAGGCGAGGGTCTTGTTGCCGCCGGCGGCGGGCAGCGCGAGGGAGCTGCCGCCGTTCTCCGCCGTGGCCTTCCCGCCGGCCTCCCACTGCGGCATCGGCGCGACCCGCCACTTGCCGGCGGCGGCCTTCACCCCCGACTCCAGGTTCGCGGGCATCCACGCGCCGATGACGAGCGAGGCGATGGTGCCGTCGCCGAGGCCCTTGTACCAGGCGTCGCTCCAGCCGTTCACCGGCGACAGCAGCTTGCCGTCGATGAGCTTCTGCCACATGGCGGTGAACTTCTGCGTGCCCGGGTCGGCGAAGTTCACGCCGACCTTCGTGCCGTCCACTGTGTACGGTCTGCCGCCGGCCTGCCAGATCATGCTGGTGGTGAAGCCGGCGTCGCCGGTGTCGCTGGTGATGTACACACTCGGGTCGGCGGCGTGCAGCTTCTGGGCGGCGGCGACGTACTCGTCCCAGGTGGCGGGGACCGCGACGCCGTGCTTGTCGAAGACCTCCTTGTTGTAGAACAGCGCCATCGGGCCGGAGTCCATCGGCAGCCCGTACGCGGCGGCCCCGGCGTGCACGGAGCTCCACGGGCCGGGCGTGAACGTGCTCTGCAGCGCGCCGAAACCGTAGGGGTTGAGGTCGGTCAGCGACTTCGCGAGGGCGAACTGCGGCAGCGCGTAGTACTCGACCTGCGCGACGTCGGGGACGCCGGAGCCGGCCTTGATGGCGTTCTGCAGCGCCGTGTACTGGTCGTTGCCGGTGCCCGCGTTGACCAGGTTGACCTTCACCTTCGGGTACTTCGTCTGGAAGTCGGCGACGACCTTCTTCAGCGTCGGCTCCCAGGCCCAGACGGTGAGCTCGCCGCCCTTGTCGAGGGCGGCCGTGAGGTCGGCGTCGGACACGTTCCCCTGGGCCTTCTCAGAGGTGTCGTCGCCGGTACAGCCGGAGATGAGCAGCGACGCGGTCAGCGACGCTGCGCCGAGCAGGAGTGTGCGGCGGGATGCCGGCATGGCGGATTCCCTTCTCATTGGGGTGGGGTGTCATTCCTTGACGCCCCCGGCGTTGAGGCCCGACTGCCAGAACCGTTGCAGCAGCAGGAACGCGGCGATGAGCGGCACGATCGTGAGCAGTGAGCCGGTGATGACGAGGTTGAAGACGGCCTCGCCGCCGGCGGTCGTCGCCTGCTGGTTCCAGGACTTGAGCCCGAGGGTGAGCGGATACCAGTCAGGGTCTTTCAGCATGATCAGCGGCAGGAAGTAGTTGTTCCAGGTCGCGACGACGTTGAACAGCAGGACGGTGACGGCGCCGGGCGCCATGAGCGGGCACCCGATGGAGAAGAACGTGCGCAGCTCCCCCGCGCCGTCGACGCGCGCCGACTCGAGCAGATCGTCGGGCACCGAGTCGCCGGCGAAGTTCCACATCAGGTACAGGCCGAACGGGGAGACCAGCGAGGGCACGATGATCGCCCAGGGGGTGTTGGTGAGGCCGAGCCCGGAGAACATCAGGAACGTCGGCACGGCGAGGGCGGTGCCCGGCACCGCGACGGCCCCGAGGACGACCGCGAACACGGCCCTGCGCCCGGGGAAGTCGAACTTCGCCAGCCCGTAGCCGGCCAGGGCCGCGAGCAGGGTCGCCCCACCCGCGCCGGCGACCACGTAGAACAGCGTGTTGAGCAGCCAGCGGGTGAAGATGCCGCCGTCGTAGGTGAACGTGTCGGCGACGTTGCCGAGGAACGCGAAGTCGTCGGCGAACCACAGGCCGAACGAGCTGAGCAGCCCGTCCTGCGTCTTCGTCGCGTTGATGAGCAGCCACACCAGCGGGAGCAGGCTGTAGACGAGCATCAGGGAGCAGGCGGCGGTCAGCGTGACGCTGCGGCGGCGCCTCATGACGCCCTCCGCAGGCCACGCAGCTGCACCAGGTAGGCGACGACCATCGTGATGACGCCCATGACGACGGCGATCGTGGCGGAGTAGTTGTACTGCTGCCCGGAGAACGACAGCGAGTAGGCGTACAGGTTGGGTGTGTAGAACGTGCTGATCGAGTTGGGCGCCAGGGTCTTGAGGATGCTCGGCTCGTTGAACAACTGGAAGCTGCCGATGATCGAGAAGATGGTCGCGATGAGCAGCGGCCCGCGCAGCGCGGGCAGTTTGATCACCCGCACGATCCGGATCTGCCCGGCGCCGTCGATCTCCGCGGCCTCGTACAGCGACGGGTTCACCACCCGCAGCGCCGAGTACAGGATCAGCATGTTGTAGCCGACGAACTCCCAGGTCACGATGTTGCCGATGGACGCGAGGACGACGTCGGGCGAGAGCAGGTCGGGCAGGGTCACGTGCAGGGCCCGTTCGAGGTTGCCGACCAGGCCGAAGCGGTCGCCGTACATGAAGCCCCACATGAGCGCGGCGACGACCGCCGGCACCGCGTAGGGCAGGAACACCGAGATCCGGAAGAACGCGGCGCCGTGCAGCCGGCCGCTGTCGATGGCGAGCGCGAGCAGCAGCGCCAGGAACAGCATCACCGGCACCTGGACGGCGAGGAACAGCGCCACCCGGCCGAACGAGGACCAGAACTGCGGGTCGCTGAGCGCCTTGGCGTAGTTGCCGGCGCCGGCGAACGTGGTGCCGCCGATCAACTTGGTGTCGAACAGGCTCAGGTAGACGCCGTAGCCGATCGGGGCGAGGAACACGAGCGCGAAGACCGCCAGGAACGGGGCCGTGAACAGCCAGCCGACCCGCGCCACGATGACCTCCTCTACGTCGGTGTTTACGTAAACATCGCGCACCGCGGTGAACGATGTTTACGTAAACGTGGGTGCCGGTATAGTGGCACCCCTCACCAGGACCGTCAAGGAGCAAGCGATGGACGTCGACGCGATCCGCCCGGCCGCCGGCGTGCAGCGCGGCGGCTCGGACGTGCCCGGCGGCCGCCGCAAGCAGCGCGTCTCGATGGCCGACGTGGCCGCCCTCGCCGGCGTGTCGTCGCAGACCGTCTCGCGCGTCTCCAACGGCCACCCGGGCGTCATCGAGGCGACCCGCGAGCAGGTCCTCGCCGCGATGCGGGAGCTCGGCTACCGGCCCAACAGCGCGGCCCGCTCGCTGCGCTACGGGCAGTTCAACACCATCGGCGTCATCCTGTTCGGGCTCTCCTCGACCGGCAACAGCCGCACCGTCGAGGCGATCGCCGCCCACGCCGCCGCCGAGGGCTACGCCATCACGCTGATCCCCGTCGACATGCCGACCCAGGACAACGTGCTGGGCGCGTTCACGCGCATGGGCGAGCTCGCCGTCGACGGCGTCATCGTCATCCTCGAGATCCATCTGCTCGACGCCAGCACCGTCTCCCTGCCGCCCGGCGTCCACGTGGTCGTGGTCGACTCCGACGCCGGCGACCGCTACCCGGTCGTGGACACCGACCAGGCCGACGGCGCCCGCCAGGCCGTCCGGCACCTGCTCGATCTGGGCCACCGCACCGTCTGGCACGTCGCCGGCCCGGCCGAGTCCTTCGCCAGCGACCGCCGCGCGAAGGCGTGGCGCGCCGAGCTGGAGGCGGCCGGCCGCCCCGTGCCGCCGGTCGAGAGCGGCGACTGGTCCGCCGAGTCCGGCTACCGGGCCGGCCTGCGGCTCGCCGCCCGCCCCGACTGCACCGCCGTGTTCGCCGCCAACGACCAGATGGCCCTCGGCGTCCTGCGCGCCCTGCACGAGCGCGGCCGCCCGGTCCCCGCGCACGTCAGCGTCGTCGGCTTCGACGACATCGCCGACGCGTCGTCCTACCTGCCGCCGCTGACCACCGTGCACCAGGACTTCGCCGAGGTCGGCCGCCGCTGCGTCCAGGCTCTGCTCCGCCAGCTCCGCAACGAGCCCGCCGACCCCGGCACCGACCTCGTCCCCACCCGCATCGTCCTTCGCGCCAGCACCGCCCCGCCGCCGGACATCGGCCGTTGACGGGCTGTCCGAACGGCTGTAGGCCGCGGGGGCGGCCCGCCCGTAGGGTCGCTTGCTGTGACTGTTGAGGTAGTTCGGCCGGCGCGGCCGGCGCGGCCCGCACAGGTGACCGTGGCGTTCTGGTTGCAGCTGGCCGCCTCGGCGGTGTTGCTGACCGTGGTGGGGATGGTCGTCGCGTACGCGGTGCACTACGACGCGGAGATCTCGCGGGCGGCCGGGATGGTGCCGGGCGTGGACCCGCGGGAGGTTGACACCGAGCGCACCGGAAACCTGTTCTCCGCGCTGTTCGTGGGGGTGCCCGCGCTGGTCCTGGCGCTGTGGCTCGGGATCACGGCGCTGCCGGTGCTGCGCGGCAGCAACGTCGCCCGGATCTTCGTCTTCGTCGCCGCCGCCGGCCAGTTGCTGCTGATCACGCTGCAGATGTGCGGCGGACTCCTGATGCTGCCGCTGCTCGCCACCGCCGACTGGGACTCCGAAGTGGTCGTCGACGACGGGGCGTCGTGGGACTCGCCGGAGGCGTCGCAGTTCCAGTCGATCCTCTGGGACCGCGTCGAGGACTTCTCCGACCTCGCGTTCCTGGGCGGCGCCCTCGGCCTGTTCCTCGTCGTGACGCTCAGCGTGGCGGTCGTCCTGCTGCTCGCGCTGCCGCCGGCGCACCGGTACTTCGTGCCGCGGGCCGCCGCGCCGGTGCCGCCCGCGTGGCCGGCGTACCCCGGCCCGTACTTCATCTGCCCGGACCCGTCGGCGCACGTCGCACCGGCACCGGCGCACGTCGTGCCGGCACCGGCGCACGTCGTGCCGGCGCCGCAGACGCCGCAGGATCAGCCCACGGCAACGGAACCGCCGGCACCGCAGACGCCGCAGGAAGAGCCCACGGCAGCGGAACCGCCGGCGCCAGTCGTACAGACGCCGCAACCGCCACAGGAGTAGCCGGGGCGTCAGGAGTTGGCGGCGCGGGCGGCCAGCAGCGCGGGAAGGTGCTCGGCACTCCAGGCCCGCACCGCCTCGATGAGCGTCAGCAGCGTGCGACCGAGATCGGTCAGCGCATATTCAACGCGCGGTGGATTTTCCGCGTACGCGGTGCGCACCACGAGCCCGTCGCGCTCCATCGCCCGCAGCGTCTCCGTGAGCACCTTCGGCGTCACGGCGCGCAGCGGGACCCGCAGCTCGGTGAAGCGGCGCGGGCCGTGCTCCAGGCACAGCACCACCATCGCCGTCCACTTGTCGCCGATCTGGAACGGCAGCGCGCCGGACGGGCACACCGGGTCGAACATCCGCGGGTCCAGGTCCATCCCGGTATGTTTGCAGTAACCGGTGCCGGCGCGGCTACCGTCCGGCCCATGAGCGGCATCGTCATCTTCGGAGCGGGCGGCAGGGCGGGGCGGGCGGTCACCGCCGAGGCGCTCGCCCGCGGCCATCAGGTCACCGCGGTGGTCCGCGACCCGTCCCGGCACCCGGGCATCGCGGCAGAAGGCGTGCGTGTGGTGCGGGGCGACGTGCGCGACGGGCCGGCGACGGCGTCGATCGCGCGCGGACACTCGGCCGTGGTCAGCGCGGTCACCCCGGCGTCGGGCCCCGAGGCGCTCGCCGCGCTCGGCCCGCTCGACGCCCGGTTCTTCGCCGACGCCGCCGACGCGCTCCTGCACGGCCTGCCGCTGGCCGGGGTGCGGCGGGCCGTGCCGATCGGCCTGTTCGCGAACCTGCTCGGCGCCGACGGGCGGCCGGTCCACGACGATCCCGCGGCGTTCCCGGCGCACCTGCGGCCGTTCGCACTGTCGCACGCCGCGGGTCTGGATCGCTGGCGTACGGCCGGCGAAGACGTCGACTGGCTGATGCTGACGCCACCCGCGGGGCTGGACCCGGCAGGCCCACGGCGGGGGCGGTACCGGATCGGCGGCGAGACCCTGCCCGCGTCGGGACTGTCGTACGCGGACCTGGCGGTCGCCGTGCTCGACGAGATCGAGACGCCGACGATGCACCGCCGCCGGGTGTCGGTCTTCGAATAGGGCGTCGAGGTCGCGCTCGGCGTGCAGGCAGTGCTCCCACTCCTCGTTGAGCGCCACCGACAGGCAGTCGTGCACGGCGAAGGCGCGCGGCGGCGGCCGGCCCGGCGCCCGCACGGGCACGGTGTCGGCGGCGAGGGACGCGTCGGCCAGGCCGTCGACCAGGGTGCGGACGGTCGCCATGCGGTCGTGGCGCAGTTCGAGGACCTCGTCCAGCGACGGCCGCGCCGTGCGGTCCCGCGGCGCGCCCGGCGTGTCGGGCATCGTGTCCCACGGCAGCGACAGCTCAACGAGGCCAACAGCCTGCGGGTGAAGCGGATCATCGGCATCTTCGCGTTCGACAAGGGCAGCGACGGCGTCACCGACCTGTCGGCGCCGCTGCCGGAGTTCTACGCGCAGACGTTCATCACCGGCATGGACGTCTACATCCCGGCCCGCGGGCACACCGTCGTCGCCGCCGTCGAACGCGGCACCGGCACCGTCCTGCCGATCCCGGCCTGACCGTCAACCGGCCACGGCAGCACGGTCAACCTGTGAGGCGACCGCCGCCTCGCCCAGCTTCACCAGCAGTTGGTCGGCCGTGAAGGGCTTCTCCAGGAACGCGATGTCCCCGTCCAGCACGTGGGTCGTGCCGAGCAGGCCGTTGCTGTACCCGGACATGTACAGCACCGGCAGGCCCGGCCGGCGCTCGTGCAGGCACTCGGCGAGGCGGCGGCCGGACATGCCGGGCATGATGACGTCGGTGAGCAGGATGTCGCACGGGCGTTGGCCGTCCGCCGCGAGGGCCTCCTCGCCGTTCGCGCACGCCACGACGCGGTAGCCCGCGTTGCCCAGGATGCGGGTAACGACCCGGGCCAGCGCCGGCTCGTCCTCCACGACGAGGACGGTGCGGCCACCCCCGTGCGGCGGGGTGGCGGCGCGGGCCGGCCTGCCCGGCGCCGGTCCGGCCGATGTGACCAGCGGCAGGTAGACGCGGAACGTGGTGCCGACACCGGCCTCGGTGTACAGGTTGATGCTGCCGCCCGCCTCGGCGAGGATGCCATACACCGTGGCCAGCCCCAGGCCGGTGCCCTGCCCGCGCGGCTTTGTCGTGTAGAACGGCTCGAAGACGTGCGCGGCGACCTCCGGGGACATGCCCTCGCCGGTGTCGCTGACGAGCAGCCGGGCGTAGTGGCCGGGCGCCGGCTGCGGCTGCACGGCGAGCTCGTCGCCGGTCAGGTCGGCGGTGTTGGCCTCGATCACCAGCGTGCCGCCGTCGGGCATCGCGTCGCGGGCGTTGAGCGCCAGGTTGAGCAGCACCTGCTGGAGCTGGCCGGGGTCGGCGCGCACGGTCAGCGGCTGCGCCGACGGCACGGTGATGAGCGTGATGTGCTCGCCGATCGTGCGCTCCAGCATGGTCTGGACCTCGGCGACGGCGGCGTTGAGGTCGACGTCCTGCGGCTGGATCGCGTCGCCGCGGGTGAACGTCAGCAACTGGCGGGTCAGGTTGATCGCGCGGTCCGCGGCGGTGCGCACGTGGGCGAGGTCCGCCTGGACGGTCGCGTCGCCCTTGCCGCCCTGCATGGCGAAGTCGGTGTAGTTGACGATGATCGCGAGCAGGTTGTTGAAGTCGTGCGCGACGCCGCCGGCGAGCTTGCCGAGGCTCTCCATACGCTGCGCCTGATGGGTGCGCTCCTGCATGGCGCGCTGCCGCTCCGCGGCCTCCTTCGCCGCGGCGATGTCGCGGGCGACCACGGAGATGCCGATGACGGTCCCGGCACCGTCCTGGATCGGGGCGACGGTGAACGCGACCTCCAGCGGCGAGCCGTCCTTGTGCACCCGCTGCGCCTCGTAGGACAGGCTCCGCTCGCCGGCGCGGATGCGGTCCATGAGCCGCGCCTGCTCGTCCGTGCTCTCGCTGTTGGTCACGATCAGCGCGTGCCGGCCGATCGCCTCGGCGGCGGTGTAGCCGAAGAGCCGCTCCGCGCCGCTGTTCCAGGCCGTGATGGTGCCGTCGGGGTCGGCGCCGATGATGGCGTCGGCGGTGTGTTCGACGACGGCGGCGAGGGTCGCCCGGTGGTTCTCGGCGCTGGCCCGCGCGGCCCGTTCGCGCGCACCGGCGGCGTCGAGACGGTGCTGCCGCCACGGGTCGACGTACATGGCGCCTTTGTCGAGCAGCACGCCGTATCCGCGCCGGAGCGTCCAGTAGTAGACGCCGACACCGGCGGTGAGCACGTCCCACAGCGCCGCCGTCCAGGACGCCGGATGACCGGCACCCGTCGCCAGGCCGCGCGCGGCCGTCAGCGCGTGCAGCCCGTGCCCGACGGCGCAGCTGAAGAAGATCAGCGCGGTCGCCACGGCGAGCTTGTTGGTGCGCAGTTGACCGGCCCTGGCGACCGGGACGACGATCGCGACCATGATGGCGGCGTAGGCCAGCATGATCACGACGTTGCCGAGCAGGTACAGCTCCTCCGGCATGCCTGCCATATCGGCAGCCTGGATACGCCGGTTAGGCGTCCGTGCGGGCACGTCGTTCGACGCGGAACCGGCGGCGGCGCCGACGGACAGTCCGGGCGGGCCGCCGGCCACGATCCCGTCCTGGCGACGGCGTTCATCTGGTGACCGCGCCGGTCGACCGCCGTCGGCCCGTTCGCCCCGCGGATCGCCGAGCGCCTCGCCATCGCCGCAGGGCGACTACGCGGTGCGGACGAAGATCCCCGCGCGGGCGGCCGCGGCGGCTGCGGCGGCCGCCCGGTCGGCGGCGGCCACGTCGACCGGGTCACCGCTGGCCAGCAGCCGGTAGTACAGCGGCGCCGAGACCGCGCGGACCACCTCGTGCGCGTCGGTGCCCACGGGGACCTCGCCGCGCCGGACGGCGAGCTCCACGCAGGACGCCCACTCGCGGATGCGGGTGTCGTAGAAGCCGTGCAGCGCCGCGGCGGTCCGCGGGTCCGAGGTGGCCGCGGCGATGACGGCCTTGAAGAGCGGCCCCTGCCGCGGATCGCTCAGCGTCCGCTGGACCAGCCTGGCGTTGGCGCGCAGGTCACCGTCGAGCGAGCCGGTGTCCGAGCGGGGCAGCGACTGTTCCGCCATGTCCAGCAGCAGGTCGGCGACGAGCCCGGTGACGGTGCCCCAGCGGCGGTACACGGTCGTCTTCCCCACCTCTGCCCGGCGGGCCACGTCGGCGAGGTCGAGGCCGGCCAGGCCGTGCTCGGCGAGGGCGTCTCCGGCGGCGCGCAGCACCGCGTCCCGCACCCTGGCGGTGCGCCCGCCGGGTCGCGTGTTGCTCGTCATAACGGTGCTCCAGTTCCGTTTAGCCGGTGCCGGTGCTAGCGTAACGGAAGCGTTAACGGAACTACAGACCCGTTAGGAGTGCGATCATGGAGTACCGCCGGCTGGGTGCGTCGGGGTTGCAGGTGCCCGCGCTGAGCTTCGGGGCCGGGACCTTCGGCGGCAGCGGGCCACTCTTCGGCGCGTGGGGCAGCACCGGCGCCCGCGAGGCCCGCCGGCTCGTCGACATCTGCCTCGACGCCGGCGTCTCGATGTTCGACACCGCCGACGTCTACTCCGACGGCGCCTCGGAGGAGGTGCTCGGGCAGGCCGTGAGGGGCCGCCGCGACCGCGTCCTGCTGTCGACGAAGACCAGCCTGCCGACCGGCGACGGCCCCGGCGACGCCGGCTCGTCGCGGTCCCGGCTGATCCGCGCCTGCGACGCGGCGCTGCGCCGCCTCGGCACGGACCACATCGACCTGTTCCAGCTGCACGCGTTCGATGCCGGCACACCGGTGGAGGAGGTGCTCTCGACGCTGGACGGCCTGGTCCGCGCGGGCAAGGTTCGCTACCTCGGTGTCTCCAACTTCGCCGGCTGGCAGATCATGAAGTCCCTCGCGGCCGCCGACCGGCACGGCTACCCGCGCTACGTCGCCCACCAGGTCTACTACTCGCTGGTCGGCCGGGACTACGAGTGGGACCTGCTCCCGCTCGCTCTCGACCAGGGCCTCGGCGCCGTCGTGTGGAGCCCGCTCGGCTGGGGCCGGCTCACCGGCCGGATCCGCCGGGGCACCCCACCGCCGGCCGGCAGCCGCCTGCACGAGACGGCCGGCTTCGGCCCGCCCGTCGACGACGAGCACCTGTACACCGTGGTCGACGCGCTCGACGAGGTCGCCGCCGAAACCGGCCGGGCCGTGCCGCAGATCGCCATCAACTGGCTGCTGCACCGCCCGACCGTCGCGTCCGTCGTCGTCGGCGCCCGCGACGAGACCCAGCTCCGCCAGAACCTGGGCGCCGTGGGCTGGTCGCTCACGCCGGAGCAACTGGCCCGCCTCGACGCGGCAAGCGCCCGCACCGCGCCGTACCCGCACTTCCCGTACCAGCGTCAGGAAGCCTTCGCCCGGCTCAACCCCGCACCGGTCTGACCGTGCATGGGGACGGGGACGGGGTGGGTAAGAGAGCCGGCATGACGGTCTACGGGTTGCACAACTCGCACGAGCAGATCCACCCGTCCGCGCTGCTGGCCGCGGTGCGGCGGGCGGAGGCCGCCGGGTTCGGCGCGGCCATGTGCTCCGACCACTTCTCGCCGTGGAGCGCCCGGCAGGGGCAGTCGGCGTTCGCGTGGTCGTGGCTCGGCGCGGCGCTGCAGGCGACGTCGCTGCCGTTCGGGATCGTCAACGCGCCCGGCCAGCGGTACCACCCGGCGATCATCGCGCAGGCGATCGGGACACTCGCGGCGATGTACCCGGGAAGGTTCTGGGCGGCGCTCGGCACCGGCGAGGCCAGCAACGAGCACATCACCGGCGACGGCTGGCCACGCAAGGACGTCCGCGCCGCGCGACTGCGGGAGTGCGTCGACGTGATCCGTGCGTTGCTCGCCGGCGAGGAGGTCAGCCACGACGGGCTCGTCACCGTGGACCGGGCGCGGCTGTGGACGCGCCCCGACGAGCCGGTCAGGCTGGTCGGCGCGGCCGTCAGCGTGGAGACCGCCGGCTGGGCCGGGGCGTGGGCCGACGGCCTGATCACCGTGAACCAGCCGGTCGGGCACCTGCGCCGCATGATCGACGCGTACCGGGCCGCGGGCGGGCGCGGTGACCTCTGCCTCCAGGTGCACCTGAGCTGGGCGCCGACGGACGAGGAGGCCCTCGCCGTCGCGCACGAGCAGTGGCGCAGCAACGTCTTCGCGCCGCCCGTCTGCTGGGACCTGGAGACCGCCGGGCACTTCGACGCGGTGTCCGAGCACGTGACCCCGGAGCAGGTCGCCGGCACCGTGCACGTCGGCGCCGACCTGCGCCGGCACGCCGAGATCCTGCACGGGTACGCCGAGCTCGGCTTCGACCAGATCTACCTGCACCACGTCGGGCAGCGGCAGGACGAGTTCATCGACGCGTTCGGTGCGAAGGTCCTGCCACAACTGCGGTAGAAAGTCCGAAGGTCGGGGCGGCGCGCTCCGATAACCGGGTGTGTGGTCCGTCCTGCGGCGGGCCGGGCGGGCGATGTCGCGCGCCGGGGCCCTCGCCAGCCTCGTCGCGGTCCTCACCGCGGCGATGGCGGTCAGCGCCGGGGTGGTGCTGGACCGCGCGCAGCACCGGGCGATGACGCAGGCCCTGGACCGCAAGGTCGGCTCGGTCGCGGCGGCCGTCGTCCACGAGACCGGCCGCTACGTCGACACCCTGCGCACCGTGGCGGCCGCGACCGGCGCGTTCGAGCCGCTGACCGCGGCGAAGTTCGCCCGGGCCGTCGACCCGCTGCGGCACATGGGGCTGGCGGGCGCCACGTCGATCGCGTTCATGGTGCCCGCCGACGACGGCGAGATCGGCCGGGTGCAGGCGTTGTGGCGCGAGCGCGGGGTGCCGGGCCTGACGCTCACGCCGGTCGGGTCGGGGACCGGCCACATCTTCTCGATCTTCAGCGAGCCGTTCGACGGCTCCACCGCCGGCGGGCTGGGCGTCGACGTCACGCAGGCGGCGGCGCCGACGCGGGCCCTCGCCGAGGCCCGGCGGTCCGGCCGGATCACGGTGTCCGACACGTACCTGCTGATCCGCGACCGGAACCTGCCGGAGCAGCAGCGGCAGCAGTCGTTCGTGCTGACGGCCCCGGTCTACGGCACGCCCGGCCCGCCGCCGGCGTCGGGCGCCGCCGCGGAGCGGCCGTTCCTCGGCTGGGTGCTGATGGGGCTGCGGGGGCAGGACTTCATGACGGCCGCGGTGCGGCGCAGCGCCCAGAACAGCGCGGACGTGACGCTGTCGGCGCGCGACGCCGACGGCACCGAGGGCACCGTGGCCGCGGTCCGCGCCGAGTCCGACCGGCATCGGACCGACCACCGGACCGTCGACGTCGCGGTGGCGCAGGCGCGGTGGCGGCTGCGGATCAGCGTCGTCGCCGCGGACCTGCCGGGCGCGGGCCCGTTCCCGGCGGCGATGACGGCCGCGGGCCTCGGCCTCGGCGGCCTGCTGGCCCTGTTGACGTTCGTGCTCGGCACCGGGCGGGCCAGGGCGGACGCCCGGGTCGCGGCCGCGACTGCACGGCTGCGCCGCACCGAGGCGGACGCCCGCGACCACGCGGCCCTGCTCACCGCCGTGGTCGACAGCGTCAGCGACGGGGTCGGGGTGGTCGACGAGCACGGCCGGCTCCTGCTGCACAACCCGGCCGCCAAGGCGTTGCTCGGGGTGGAGGAGGACAGCCAGGACGGCGCGGACACGTGGCAGGCGCACTACGGGATCTTCCGGCCCGACGGCGCCACCCCGTTCCCCACCGGGGAGCTGCCGCTCGCCCGGGCCCTGGCCGGGGAGGCCAGCGACCAGGTGCCGATGGTGATCCGCAACGGCGGCAACCCGGACGGGGTCGTCATCACCGTGTCGGCGCGGCCGCTGCACGGCAGCGCCGGCCGGCCGGGCGCGGTCGCGGTGTTCCACGACGTCACGGCGCGCGCCGCCGCGGACCGGGCGATCGCCGAGGCGAACACCGCGATGCGCGAGGAGCTGGCGCTGCGGGAGGCGGCGGAGGCCGGGCTGCGCGCCGCGCGGGACGAGCTCGCCACCGAGCGGGCGTACCTGCGGCAGGTCCTCGACGCGCTGGACGTCACCGTCATCACCTGCGACGCCGACGGCATGCTGGTGCACACCAACCGCGCGGCGCGGGTCGCGATCCCGGGCCTCGACGCCGGCGCCGACGCCGGGTCCGGCGGGCCGCTGCCGGCGGTCGAGAGCAGCCGCCGGGTCAGGATGGCGCACCCGGACGGCACCCCGTTCGCCGAGCACGACCTGCCGCTGCTCGTGGCGCTGCACGGCCGGCGGGTCGACGGGGTCGAGGCGCACGTGACCCAGGCCGACGGGCACCAGCAGGTGGTGATGATGCACGCCCGGCCGCTGCGGGACCGGGAGGGGCAGATCATGGGGGCGGTCGCGTCGTCGTACACGATCACGGCGCTGCGGCAGCGGGAGGCCGAGCTGACCGCGTTCGCCGGCATCGTCGCCCACGACCTGCGCAGCCCGCTGACGGCGATCGGCGGGTTCACCGAGTTCGTCCGCGACTCGCTCGGCGACGGGCTGTGCGGGCAGGAGCACCGCGAGGAGCGGGCGGTGCTGGACCGGGCCCTGGCGACGACGGCCCGGATGCGCCGGCTCATCGACGACCTGCTCGGCTACGCTGCGGCCCGCGACGCCGTGCTGGACGCGCGGGACCTCGACCTGCGCGCCGTCGTCGACGACGTGGTCACCGAGCGGCTCGCGGCACTGGCCGCCGACCTGACCAGCCCGCCGCCGCAGATCTTCGTCGGCGCCATGCCGTCGGTGCACGCGGATCCGGCGCTGCTGCGGCAGCTGCTCGACAACCTGATCGGCAACGCGCTGAAGTACACGCCGCCGGGGCAGCCCGCGCGGGTCGACGTCTGCGCGACGCCGCACGGCACCGGGTGGGTCCGGGTCGACGTCGCCGACCGCGGCATCGGCATCCCGGAGGGCGAGCACGACGCGATCTTCACCGGCTTCCACCGCGCGCACCGCACCGCGGACTACGCCGGCACCGGCCTCGGGCTCGCCATCTGCCAGCGGGTCGTGGAGCGGCACGGCGGCACGATCACCGCCAACGACAACCCGGGCGGCGGGGCCAGGCTGTCCTTCACGCTGCCCGTCGCGCAGTCGGCCCGCTTCACGGCGCGGTCCCGCGTCCCCTCGGACCAGACGTTCGGCTGAACCGAACCGCTCACGGCCGCTCACGGCCGGGCGGGCAGGCTGATGACGAAGCACGCGCCGGGGTGGGCGGGCTCGTAGGTGAGGTCGCCGCCGTGCGCCCGGGCCAGCTCGCGCACGATCCACAGGCCGAGGCCGACGGAATGGGGCGCGGCTCCCCCGCCGTACCGGCTGAACAACGCGCTCACGGCGTCCGGCGGCACCCCTGGTCCGTGGTCGCGGACGGCGATCGTCATGGTCCCGCCGGACGCCGACGCGCTCACGCAGATCGGGGCGGCGCCGTGCCGCATGGCGTTGCCGATCAGGTTGACCAGCATCTGCTCGAGGCGGTCGGGGTCGGTGACCACCGTCAGGCCGGGCTCGACGTCGACGACGGCGTCGGCCTGCGGGGTGAGCAGGACCGCGTCCGCGACCGCAGCGCGCACCAGGACGGGGCGCAGGTCCAGCTTGAGCCTGCCGTCCTCGACCCGGCCGACGTCGAGCAGCCCGCTGGCCAGCCGCGCGATCCGGGCGACCTGGCGCAGCGCGGCGGCGGTCAGCCGGGCCCGGTGCTCCGGCGGCAGGCCCGCGTCCTCGTCGAGCAGTTCCAGGGCACCCTGCACGGCGGTCAGCGGCGACCGTACGTCGTGCGCCAGGGTCAGCATGAGCGACGCCCGCCACCGCTCGGCCGCGGCGACCTCGTCCTGGGCCCGCCGCCACTGCCGGACCCGGCCCGCGATGAGCACCGCGACGGCGGTCACGACCGGCACGAACACCACGGCGCTGCCGACGACCTCGGGCGGCTGGTGCGTGGCGATCAGCGGTGCGATGTAGGCGGCGGCGGTCAGCGGCGACAGCGCGTACGCGATCCAGGGCGGGTGGTGCAGCCCGACCCACGCGAAGAGCAGAACGAAGAACGGCCCGGTGCCGGCGGCGGTCCCGCCGAACGCCCACGTCGAGAACGCCAGCACCACCAGCCCCGCGAGCGCGAACGCCACGGTCGCCCGCGGGTGCAGCCGCTGCCACGGCGCCCACCACGCGGCCGCCGCGATGCAGAAGTCGGCGACGGCGACGACGAGCAGGTCGCGGCCGCGGCTGTGCGGCTGGGCGACGCCGAGGACGGCGAGGACGCCGGCGAGCAGGAACAGGCCGGCGGCGGCACGGGCCGCTCCGGCGCTCCCGTCAAAACCGATGCTCCGCCACATTACGCAACGATTGTATGGCGCTACGCACCGTGCTCGTCCCGCATCAGTGCACGGCCAGCGCCTCCGGTTCGCCCGCGGCGTCCAGGTCGTCGGCGGCCGCCGCCTCGCGGGGCAGGGTGAACACGAAGCGGGCACCGTCGCGGTACGTGTCGTCGAGGCGGATCTCGCCGCCGTGGAACTCGACCACCTTCTTGCACACCGCCAGCCCGATCCCCGTGCCGGTGTAGGTCTCCCGCGAGTGCAGCCGCTGGAAGATGACGAAGATCTTGTCCGCGTACTTCGGGTCGATCCCGATGCCGTTGTCCTCGACGCTGAACTGCCACATGTCGCCGGCCTCGCCGACCGCCACCCGCACCACCGGGTCCCGGTCCGGGTGGCGGAACTTGATGGCGTTGCTGATGAGGTTCTGCCACAGCATCGTCAGCAGGGTCACGTCGCCCGGCACGGTCGGCAGCCGCGGCCGCTCGACCCGGGCGCCGCGGTCCGCGATCGCGCCCGCGAGGTTCGCCTCCGCCTGCGCGACCACGTCGTCGAGGTCGACGGAGCGGCTGTCGTCGTACACGCGGCCGATGCGCGAGAAGGTCAGCAGGTCCGTGATCAGCCGCTGCATCCGGGTCGCGCCGTCGACGGCGAAGGCGATGTACTGCCGGGCCTTGTCATCGAGCTGGTCGCTGTAGCGGCGCTGCAGCATCTGGCAGAACGAGGCGACCTTGCGCAGCGGCTCCTGCAGGTCGTGCGAGGCGACGTAGGCGAACTGCTCCAGGTCGGCGTTGGAGCGGTGCAGCTCGAGCTGCTGCTGCTCCAGCTTCGCCCGGGCCCGCTGGCTGTCCACGAGCGCGTCGACGACCCGCTGGCGCATCGTCTCGACGTCGCCGGTCAGCCTGGCCAGGTCCGCCGGACCGGCCGCGGCGAGCCGGTGGTCGAAGTCGCCGCCGGCGACCCGCCGCACGCCGGCGCTGAGCCTGTCGAGGGGCCGCAGCACCACCACACGCAGCAGCACCGCGATCGCGACGATGAACAGCAGCAGGAATCCGATCATCCCGATGAACACGCCGTCACGCAGCCGGCGGGCCGCGTCGAGGTCCGCGCGGGCCTGGTCCCGGATGGCGGCGAGGTCCCTGTCGAGGGCCGCGACCCGGTCCCGGACCGCGTCGAAGGCGGCCTTGCCGGCGAGCACGGTGTCGACCGCGGCCCCCGGGTCGCTGCCGCGGCGGCGGGTCTCGATCGCCGGGTCCGCGACGGTGGTCCGCCACTCGCGGGCCTGCGCCTCGGCGCGGTCGAGGTCGGCGAGGGCGACGGGCTCGCCGGCGAGCAGCTGCCGGATGCGGGTCAGCAGGGTCCGCTCGCCGTCGACGCCCCGCGCGTACGGCTCCAGGAACCGCTCGTCGCCGCTGAGCAGGAAGCCGCGGACGCCGGTCTCCTGGTCGACGAGGGCGGCGGTCAGCTCGACGACCGCGGTGCGGGCCGGGGAGATCCGGTCGCTGAGCCGGTTGGACACCCCCGCGGTGTGGCTCAGCACCCCCGCGCCGACGGCCGCGCCGCACACGACGAGCACCACCATCGCGATCAGCACCGATGCGAACCACCGGGTGCTGCTCCACCGGTCCCACACTCTGGTGGCCGGGTATCCGTCCGAGCCGATCACAGCAGCACGGTACGCGATCCGGTGCGGCGGCGCCTGTTCAGCGGCCCCGCGGGTCGTACGCCGACGCCTTGCCGAGCTCCTCGAACAGGTGACGCTCCCGCGTGCTCAGCGTCGCCGGCACCATGATCCGCACCTCGGCGTACAGGTCGCCGGGGCGGCCGCGCGGGTTGGGCAGCCCCTGCCCGCGCAGCCGCAGCCGCCGCCCGGACGACGTGCCGGCCGGCACGTCCACCCGCACCGGACCGCCGGGGGCGTCGAGCGGCACCCGCGCGCCGAGGGCCGCCTCCCACGGCGCGACCGGCAGGTCGAGCACCACGTCCCGGCCCTGGACCCGGAACCGGGGGTGCGGCGCGAGCGCGACGACGAGGTACAGGTCCCCGGGCGGGCCACCGGCGACGCCGGGGGCGCCCTGGCCCGCGAGCCGGATCCGCTGGCCGTCGACGACGCCGGCGGGGATGTTCACGTCGTAGCGGCGGGGGCGGCCGTCGGCGTCCGGCAGGGTCACCGTTCGGCGCCCGCCGCGGAACGCCTCCTCGACGCCGACCGTGATGTGCGCCTCGGTGTCGACGCCCGTGCCGTACCGCCCGCCGAACATGCTGCTGAATAGGTCGTCGATGTCGACGGTCTGCACCCCCCGCGGACGGGCCCGCTCCCGCCCGGCCTTGTCGTGGCGGGCCCGGCGCTCCGGGTCGGACAGCACGTGGTACGCCTCGTTGATCTCCTTGAAGCGGTCCTCGGCGCCGGGCTCCTTGTTGATGTCTGGGTGCTGCCGGCGGGCCAGGGTCCGGTACGCGCGCTGGATCTCCTCCGGTGTCGCGGTCCTGGCCACGCCGAGCACCTGGTACGGGTCGCGCCGCTCACTCACCGTCGGGCCCGTTCTCCCTGTCGCCCAGCAGCACCGGCGCGCTGACCGCGACGACCGCCGGCCGCAGGAGCCGCTCGCCGTCGCCGTACCCCGGCCGCAGCACCCGCACGACGGTCCCGGGCGGCGCGTCGCTGTCGCGCACGACCTCGGCCGCCTCGTGCCGCACCGGGTCGAACGGCTCGCCGACCTCGCCGAACGGCACGAACCCGAAGCCGGCGAGCACGGCGAGGGCCTGCTCGCGGACGCCTTCCACGCCTTCGACGATCGTGCGGGGGTCGGCGTCGCCGTGCCGCAGCGCCAGGTCGAGGTTGTCCAGGACGGGCAGCCACGCGGTGGAGATCGCGACCCGCTCCTCCTGCCGCTGCCGCACCGCCTGCCGCTCGGCCCACTTGCGGGTGTTCTCCACGTCCGCCGCGGCCCGCTGCCACCGTTCGGTGAGCTCCGCGACCTCGTGCTCCTGGGTCATGACCTGACCTCCGCCACGCTCCGGCGCCGCCCTGACCTGGAGCTCCGCGCCGGCCCGCTCATGATCCGGTGTTGAAGTCGGCGTCGATGACGTCGTCGGCGTCCTGCGGTGCCGCGGCGCCGGCCTGGGACGGCCTGGCGGCCCGGCTGCCCAGCGCCAGGGTCATCTGCCGCAGGTCCTCGGTGAGCTGCCGCATGCGGGCCGCCGGCGCCTGCTCCTCCACCGCCCGGCGGGCGTCCGCGACGAGCATCGTGGCGCGGGCCCGCTCGTGCTCCGGCACGTCGCCGTGCTCCTGCAGGGCGCGTTCCAGCTGGTACGCCACGCTGTCGAGCTCGTTGGAGGCGTCGATCCGCTCCCGGACCTGCCGGTCCTCGGCCCGGTGCTCCTCGGCCTCGCGGACCATCCGCTCGACCTCGGCGGCGTCGAGGGTCCCGCTCTCGGTGATGGTGATCTTCTGCTCGGCGCCGGTGTCCTTGTCCTTCGCCGACACGTTGAGGATGCCGTTGGCGTCGACGTCGAACGTGACCTCGATCTGCGGGGTGCCGCGCGGCGCGGGCCGGATGTTCTCCAGCCGCATCCGGCCGAGGACCCGGTTGTCGGCGGCGCGCTCCCGCTCGCCCTGCAGCGCGACCACGTCGACGGCCGGCTGGTTGTCGTCGGCGGTGGAGAACGTCTCGGCGCGCCGGGCCGGGATCGTCGTGTTGCGCTCGATGACCCTCGTCATGAGCCCGCCGAGGGTCTCCACGCCCAGCGACAGCGGCGTCACGTCGAGCAGGACCACGTCCTGCACCTCGCCCTTGAGCACGCCCGCCTGGATGGCGGCGCCGAGGGCGACGACCTCGTCCGGGTTCACGGACATGTTGGGGTCCTTGCCGCCGGTGAGCCGGCGGACGAGGGCCTGCACGGCCGGCATGCGGGTCGCCCCGCCGACGAGGATCACCTCGTCGAGGTCGCCGGCGCCCGCCTTCGCGTCCTGCATCGCCTGCCGGACCGGCTCCATGGTGCGTTCGAGCAGGTCGTGGGTCAGCTCCTCGAACGTGGCCCGGGTGAGCGTCATCGTCAGGTGCTTCGGGCCGGTCGCGTCGGCGGTGATGAACGGCAGGTTCACCTGGGTCTGCGTCACCGACGACAGCTCGATCTTCGCGCGCTCGGCGGCCTCGGTGAGGCGCTGCAGCGCCTGCGGGTCGGTGCGCACGTCGATGCCCTGTTCCCGCTGGAACTGGTCGGCGATGTGCTCGACGAGCCGGTGGTCGAAGTTGTCGCCGCCGAGGTGCGTGTCGCCGGACGTCGCCCGGACCTCCACGACGCCGTCGCCGACGTCGAGGATGCTGACGTCGAACGTGCCGCCGCCGAGGTCGAACACGAGGACCGTCTCGTGGCCCTGCTTGTCCAGCCCGTACGCGAGCGCGGCCGCCGTCGGCTCGTTGATGATCCGCAGCACGTTCAGCCCGGCGATCTTCCCCGCGTCCTTGGTCGCCTGCCGCTGCGCGTCGTTGAAGTACGCCGGGACCGTGACGACCGCCTCGGTCACCTTCTCGCCGAGGTGCTTGGCGGCGTCGTCGGCGAGCTTGCGCAGGATCTGCGCGGACACCTCCTCCGGCGACAGCTGTTTGTCGCGCACGTCGAAGCGCACCATGCCGTCGGGGCCCGGCACCACGTCGTAGGTGACGCCGCGCGATTCCTCGCTGACCTCGTCGAAGCGGCGGCCGATGAAGCGTTTCGCGGAGTAGATCGTGCCCTTGGGGTTCAGCACCGCCTGCCGGCGGGCGAGCTGCCCGACGAGCCGCTCGCCGGTGCCGGTGTACGCGACGACGGACGGCGTCGTCCTGCTGCCTTCCTCGCTGGGCAGGACGGTGGGACGGCCACCCTCGAACGCGGCGATCACGGAGTTGGTCGTGCCGAGGTCGATTCCCACAGCGCGTGCCATGTGTGCATCCCTCCTGAGCCTCCGGCTGCTGCAGCCGATTCAAGGCTCGCCGGGGTGCACAGGCCGCGTCTCACCCACCGGTGGTGAGCGCCCCGTCGCGCAGGACGGCGTGCGCGCCGACGACCTGGTTGACGATCTGCGTCACCCGCAGGTCGACCGCGACGCTGGCGAGCGCGACGGCGTCGGCGCGCCGCACCCCGTGCAGCCGCTCCAGCAGCGCGAACATCGCGTCCAGCGCGGCGTAGGCGGCGTCGTCCAGGGTGTCGCCGAGGCCCATCGTCAGCCATGCGTCGCCGGTACGGGCGACGGGGCCGGACACGGGGAAGTCGTCGCGCAGCCCGAACGTGAGCGTCACCCGGTCCATCGGGCACTCGATCGCGGTGCCGCTGACCTCGCCGTCGCCCTGCGCGGCGTGCCCGTCGCCGACGGAGAACAGGGCGCCGTCGACCGGGACCGGCAGCAGCAGCGTGGTGCCGGCGACGAGTTCCTTGCAGTCGATGTTGCCGCCGTGCGCCCGCGGCGGGATCGTCGAGTGCTCCCCCGGCTCGGCCGGCGGCATGCCCATCACGCCCATGAACGGGCGCAGCGGCACGGTGTGGCCGTGCTGGTTGCGGCCGGTCATCGCGACGGGGTCGAGGTCCCAGGCGTGCACGACGCCGTCGTGTTCCAGGTGGTACCGGCGGTTCGGGCCGCTCGGCCAGCCGCCGGCGACGGTGGTGCCCCACGCCGCCGGCACCACCTCGTCGATGCGGACCTCGAGGGTCTGCCCGGGCGTGGCGCCTTCGATCTCGACCGGCCCGGTGAGCGCGTGCCCGTACCCGTCGCGGTACTGCGGCACCCGCGGCCGGTCCGGCACCGGCTCGCCGGCGTAGCGGCCGGCGGACCACCAGCAGTCCAGGGTCCGGAAGGTCACGGTGTCGCCGGGCCGCACGGTCAGCGCCGGCGGGCGGTCCCGCGAGAAGTAGCCGTGCAGCGTCCGGTCGTCGGGGTCCAGCACGTGTTCCACGGATACGAGTGAAGCAGGCCCGGTCACGTCGCCGCGCCCCCGCGTCCTCTCGGCGGGTCGGGCGGTCGGCTGATGCCCTGCCGCCCGGTCTCAGGTGCCATGATGGGTGCCGGGTCGGTGGCGAGGGGTGCTGAGGTCGATGGCACAGTTCGAGGTGAAGACGTCCGAGGTGGACGGCCGGGCCGTCGTGGCCCTGGCCGGCGAGTGCGATCTGGCCTGCCGCGAGGAGCTCACGTCGGCGCTGCTGGCGGCCGTCGACCTCGCGCCGGTGGTCGTCGTCGACCTGGCCGCCCTGCGGTTCATCGACTCCAGCGGCATACACGCGCTGGTCGCCGGCCATCACGCCGCCCAGCGGCAGGGCCGCAGGTTGGAGGTGGTCAACGCCGCCGGCGTGGTCGCCCACGTCCTGGACATGACCGGCGTCGGCGACCTGCTGGCCCCGCCCACGGAGACGGATATGGCGGCATGAGCGCCCCGTCGGTCGACTACAGCGTGCCCGGCGACCTCGGGGCGGTGCGGGCGTTCGTGCGGACCCAGGCCCTCGCGTCGGGCATGTCGCCGACCCGCACGGAGCTGCTGATGCTCGCCGTCAACGAGCTGGCGACCAACACGCTGCAGCACACGACCGGCGGCGGCCGGGTCAGCCTCTGGGCCGACGACGGGCAGGTCGTCTGCGACGTCGTGGATCAGGGTCCGCCGCGAGCGTTCCCGCGGCCGATGCCGGGGGTGGACGCGGTCCGCGGCCGGGGGCTGGCGATCGTCGAGCGGATCTGCGACCAGGTCGACACGGTCAGCGGCCCCGACGGCACCACGGTCCGCCTCCGCCTGCACCTGTAGCGGGCCTGTAGCGGGCCTGTAGCGGGCACCGTCAGGGTTGTACGCACACCGCCAGGGTGCACGTGTCGTCATCGGGGCCGGCGTAGTGCAGCAGGCCGCGGAGCCGGGTCAGCTGCTCGGGCCCCGCCTCGGCGGAGACGGCGGACAGGGTCTGCTTGACGCGGTCGAGCATCACGTCGCTGTCGGTGGACCGGCGCTCGATCAGGCCGTCGGTGTAGAAGAGCACGAGGTCGTCGTCGCGCAGTGCCGCCGTGACGACCGGATAGGCGGAGTCGCCGGCGGCGCCGAGCAGCAGGCCCGCGGGCCGGTCCAGCTCCGTGGTCACCCCGGCCCGGGCCAGCAGCGGCGGCATGTGCCCGGCCCGCGCCCACGCCAGGGTGCGGGTGGCGGGGTCGTACAGCCCGATCGCCGCCGTGCCGGTGATGCCGAGCTGCAGGGACAGCTGGTTCATGTGGGCGAGCAGCGTGCCGGGGTCACGGATGCCGATGGACAGCCACGCCACCAGCGAGAACCGCAGGTGCGCCATGCCGTTGGCGGCGTCCAGCCCGTGCCCGGCGACGTCGCCGACCGCGAGCACCACGCGCCCGTCCGGCAGGCTCTGCGCGTGGTACCAGTCGCCGCCGACCTGCACGGCGCTCTCCGCGGGCAGGTAGCTGACCACGGCCCACAGCCCGGCCAGGGGGAACGGCTCCGGCGGCACCGGCTGGATCAGGTTCTGCAGCTGCGCGGCGAGCCGGTGCTCGGCGAGCGCCGTCATCTCCCGGGTGCGCAGCTGGTCGCGGAGCCGATCCATCGCGGTGCGGGCGTCCTCGCGGGCGGTGACGTCCTGCACGACGGCGTAGACCTTCAGCGGGCTGCCGTCGGCGTCGCGGGCGACGTCGGACAGGATCCGCAGGTACTTCACCGTGTCCGCGGTCCGGAACCGGACGGTCACGTCGGACGCGGCGCCGCTGTCCAGGGTCTGCCAGGCGGTCTCGCTCACCCCGCGGTCGTCGGGCAGCAGCGCCGCGGCCTGCTCCGACCGTGTCATCGGCCCCAGCGCCGGATCCCGCCCGAAGATCCGGAACATCCCCGGCGACCAGTCGCTGCACCCGGTGATCAGGTCGTGCTCGGCCCAGCCGAGGCTGCCGAGCTGCTCGGTGCGCTCCAGCCGGCGGCGGGCCTCGTCGGTGCGCTGCCACCACACCAGCAGCCCGCCGAGGACCGGATGGACGCTCACCTCGAACAGCGAGTCGGCCACGATCCCGGCCTGCCGCTCGGCATACCGGAAGGCGGGCAGCTCCGCGGGCACCCCGTCGGCGAGCACCCGCAGGTACAGGTCCCACAACGGTCCGCCGACCATGCTCGGGTACAGGTCACTGACCCGCTCCCCCACCCGCTCGAGACCACGGCCGTAGATGTCCCCGGCCTGGCCGCCCACCGCGGCGACGAGGAAGTCGGCGACCTCGCCGTCCTCGCCGGTCAGCGGCAGCAGCCACGAGCACCCGACCGGCACCGCCGCCAGCAGCGCCCGCACGACGGAGGGCACGGTGCCGGCAGCACCGTCCGCCGTGGCCGGCGAGGTCGCACGCCGCGCGCCGTCGTGTGCCATCACCAAAGCTTAGTGCCGGGCACGCACCGTGGCCGCCCCGGCGCGGCGGGTGCCGCCGCTTCCGACGTTCACCCCGGTTTCCCGCCTTCCGCACCCGGTGACGGCGTTACGGTGCTTGTGTGACGCTGTCTCCCGCCGGGTACCGCGACCTCGTCGCCGCCCACCTGCGCCGCCCCGGCCGCCCGACCGGGGTCGCCGAGCCGATCCCGGGCGTCGGCGACCGCCTCGCGTACAACCCCTGCCTGATCCGGCAGGCCGGCCGGGCGCTGCTCGCGGTGCGGGTCGAGTCGCCCGGCAGCTACTGGCGTGACGGGTCGTCGTGGGATCCCGAGGTCCGCTTCTACGAGCGCACCGGTGACGGCTGGCGGGAGGCGCCCGGCATGCCGGTGTTCACGGCGGCGGAGGACCCGTTCGCCGCCTGGGTCCTGGGTCCTGACGGCTCGCCGGTGCTGGTCCTCGGCGTGGTCTCGCTGGACTTCGGCACCGACCCGCCGGGCGTCGTCACCCGCTTCTACGCCGCACCGGACGTCGAGCGGCTCGACCCGGCCCGGCCGTTCGTCGAGGTGCCGGGCATGAAGGACATCCGGCTGCTGCAGCGCCGCGACGGCCTCGCCGTGTGCGGCCGGCCGCAGGGCGGCACCGCCGGGCGCGGCCGGGTGAGCCTCATCCTCACCGACGACTACACGCAACTGTCCGCGGAGCTCATCGCCAAGGCGCACATCTTCCACGACCAGGTCGCCGAGGACACCAAGCTCGGCGTCAACGAGCTGTACGACCTCGGCGACCGCATCGGCGTCCTCGGTCACGTCGCCGTCGGCGAGGAGGGCGGCCCGCAGGAGTACGCCGGCGCCTGGTGGACCATCGACCCCGCCGCCTGCACCACGACCGCGCCGGCGGTCATCGCGATGCGCGCCGATTTCCCGCCCGCGCCGCCGAAGCGCGCCGACCTCGCCGACGTCGTCTTCCCCGGCTCGATGGAGGTCCTCGACGGCGGCACCGTCCGCCTGTACTGCGGCCTCGGCGACGCCTCCATCGGCTCGATCGTCGTGCCGTCACCGCTGCCGTAGCCCGCACGCGTGGGGTGGCGGTCGACGGTCCCCGGGCCTGCGGCGCAGCGCGGCTGTGGGAGGGTCAGCCCTGCTCGTCGCCCCCGGTGAGGCCGGTCAGGGCGTCGAGCATGTCGGCGAGGCCGGCGGCCGCGGCGAACAGGGTGTCGCTGCGGCTGCGGTCGCCGTCGAGGTGGGTCAGCATCTCCAGGCCCAGGTAGAAGGCCATCGCCGCCATGGCGGCCTCGCGGCCGGGGATGAGGGCGGCGAGGGGGCTGTCGCCGAGCAGGCGGCCGATCAGTGCCTCGGTGAAGTCCTCCCAGCGCCGGATCTCGGCGCGGACCCCTTCGGCGAGGCGGGTGGCGCCGACCGCCCCGGCGACCAGCTCCTGCACGGCGGCGATGTGACCGGTGGCGACGTCCTCCTCGTACAGCTCCCGCAGCGCCGGCAGGAGCTCCCGGGCACCGCGGACGCCGCTCGTGCGGGCGGTGTAGCGCTCCATCCGGCTGTCGCTGCTGTGCCGCATGGCCGCGAGCAGCAGGTCCTCGAGGTCCTCGAAGTGGTAGTAGATGACGCCGGGCGCGAAGCCGCCGGTGGCCGCGATGGCCCTCGCGGTGCTGGTCGAGAAGCCCTGGGTGGCGAGGGTGTCGACGGCGGCGCGCAGGATGCGCTCGCGGGTCTCGGTTCGGCGCGGCATCACCGGCAACGGTAGGCGATGTCAGATCACCCGGTGCGGCCGGACTCCGGACGCGGCGAGGAACGGGTCGAGCCGCCGCCCCAGCTCCGCGAGCCGGTGGCTGGGCACCTGCGGGTACAGGTGGTGCTCCAGGTGGTAGGTCAGCTCCAGGAACACGGCCGGGATCACCCGCCCGCGCAGGGTCCGCGTCTGCGTCAGGGGCGTGTCCCCGAAGTCGTGATGCGGCAGGTACACCGTCAGCACCGGATAGACCCAGCTGCCGACGACCGCCATCACCGCATACCAGAGCAGCATCGGCGTGACCGGCAGCAGGGCGACCCCGCCGGCGATGACGAGGACCGGCGCGGCGGCCTCCGCGACCAGCCACCCGCGGTCCCGGCGGCTGCGACGGTACGCCCACCGCCACAACCGCACCAGGAACACCGGCCCGTAGCAGGCGGCGCCGAGCAGGCTGATGTGCGCCGGATAGCCCTCCGGATCGCGGTCCGGGTCGTCCTCCGGCGCGGGGAACGCCCGGTGGTGCTGCAGGTGGGTCGCCCGGTAGGCGTGCCCGCTCTCCACCAGGACGAGGCCGCACAGGAACAGCGCCCACTCGGTCGCCCGCGGCCCGAGCCCGATCGACCGGTGCACCACGTCGTGGGTGACGGTGACGACCGCGACGAAGATCCCGAACATGACGACGGGGGTCACCCACCACCATCCGAGGGCCGCGACCACCACGTAGACGGCGACGCCGAGCGCCGGTCGGGTGAGGGCCAGCCGCCGCTGCCCCGGCCGGGTGGCGAGCAGGTCCGTGCCGAGGTCGTCCAGCGCCGGTTTCATGCCCGCACCAGGCTGTCCGTGACGGGCACGCCGCGCTCCGCGCCGGGGCCAGAGAGCACGCCTTCGGCGACGATGCGGCTGCCCAGGACACAGGCGACGGTGCCGAGGCCGGGCCAGGTGGAGTCGCCGACGAGCCAGAGGCCGGGCACGGCCGAGCGGTGCGGGACGGCGTGCTGGTTGGCGTTGGAGGGGCGCTGCCGGACGCCGCCGACGGCGCCGAGGGGGCGGGACGTGAACCGCGCATAGGTCCGCGGCGTGCCCACCTCCCGCACCACGGCCCGCTCGCCGAGCCGCGGGAAGACCCGCCGGGCCTCGGCCACGAGCCGGTCGCCGAGGGCGGCGCGGCGGCGGGCGTGCCCGGCGTCGTCCAGGTCCTCCCAGCCGGCGAGGCCGGTGTGGGTGGACAGCATCACGGCGCGGTGGCCCGGCGGGGCGCTGTCGTGGTCGCCTGCCGCCGACACGGAGACGAACATGTTGTTGCCGTCGCCGAGCGGCTCGGCGTAGGAGCGCAGCAGCTGGTGGTGGGTGAACTCCTGCCCGGCCACCTCCTCCTCGGGCACGCCGAGGCACACCATGGCCGCGCCGCCGAGGTCGCCGGCGTCGCGGCGCAGGAAGCGCTCCAGGGCGGGCCGGGCGGCGGGGGCGAGCGACGCGGTCGTGGCGACCGGCACCGCACTGACGACCTGCGCCGCCCGGACGGTGCCGCGCGGCCCGTCGACGGTGAAGTGCGGGGCGGCGCCGGTCACGCCGGTGACCCGCCAGCCGCAGCGCAGGTCGCCGCCGAGCGACCGGTAGTGCGCCACGGCGGCCCGCCAGAAGCCGCGCATGCCGCCGGTCGCGCGGGTCAGCCCGGCGCCGCGGATGGTGATGCCGAGCGCCGCGTTGACCAGCGGGGCGTCGTCGACGGTGCTGTGCACGGTGTCCTCGACGAGCATCGACAGCAGCCCGACCAGGGCGGCGTCGTCGCGCAGCCCGTGCCGCCGCAGCGCCCCGCCGAGCGTGCCGGTGACGTGCCGGGCCAGGTGCAGGTCGGTGAGGCGCATCGCCCGCGCGTTGTGCACCAGGTCGGCCGGGCCTCGCACGGGCATCCTCGCGCCCGCGCGGCTGGCCAGCCAGAACGCGTCGGCGAGCCGGTCGAGCAGCGCCCAGAACCGGCGGTGCCGGTCGGTGTCGCCGAGCGCCCGCAGTCGCTCCCGGTGCCAGGCGCCGGCGTCGCGGTGCAGCACGACGGTGCGATCGGGCAGCCACGCCACATACCCGGGCAGCGCCTCACCGGGCAGCGGCGGCATGCCGACGGCGTCGAACAGCTCGGCGCCCACGCCGCCGGGCTCGAAGTCGACGAGCGTGGTGGCGCCGACGTCGAAGGAGAAGCCGCGACGGCGGTAGTAGCCGGCGCAGCCGCCCGCGTGGCCGTGCGCCTCGAGCACCACCGTCGTGCGGCCGGCCGCCTGCAGCCGCAGCGCCGTGGCCAGGCCCGCCAGCCCCGCCCCGACCACCGCGACGTCGAACCGATCGTCCTGAACAGAAGTTCTGAACATATGTTCAACGTAGGACCACCCCACCACCGTGTCAACAGCGGTCGATATCGGTCGCTCCGGCGAAGAAGACCGTCGTCGAGGCCGACGGCATGCACTACGGCTGAGTCCGGTCGCGGACCTCGATGACGGCACCCGAGTCGAGGTCCACCCGGAAGCTGCGGCCGGGCGGCAGCGGCTGGTCCAGCGCGCGGACCCGCAGGTGCATGCCCTCAGGAGCGACGGCACGGGCGGCGGTGAGGGCGTACTCGTCGGGGTCGGTGTCGTCGTCGCCCGCCTCGCCGGCCCGCGACGTCGTCACACTGAAGACGATGAGGCCGGTGATGGCGTCGAAGACGATCCGGTGCGACTCCAGCCTGACCCGGTCGTAGACGGGGATCACGCCACCGGTCCGGAAGACCAGGCCGTTCACCGCGGCCCAGCCCTGCTCCACGTACACGCGGAAGCTCACGGCGCGGCAGTCGCCGGACTCCACCCGGGCGCGCAGCGTGTGGTCCCAGACGCCCGTGGCGCCGTCGCGGACCCCGACGTAGGCGTGCGCGCCCGCCGTGTAGGTCCACGGCGCCGAGGGCACCTGTGGGAACGGGTACGCGGGCGGCTGGTGGTTGGACAGGCTCGCCACCGCGAGCACCTGGCAGCGGGGGATCCGCACCACGTGCTCGCCGATGACGTACGCCTGGCACGCCGGCGTCACCGAGTAGTCGAGGATGTTGTCCGCGCTGACGTCGGCGCCGGCGATGAGGTCCATGGCGGCCAAGGTAGGCAGTGACGGGCGTCGATCACAGTGGCGCTGCCGGAAACTGGACACCGCCGGGGGTTGCCAACTGCCGACGAGTAAATGGTCAATAGTGCTCACTAGTTAGCTATAATTTGCATTGTGAACCTCAAGGAATGGGCAGCGGCCACCGGCATCTCGTACGCGACCGCGCGCCGGCGTTACGAGACCGGGACGCTACCCGTTCCCGCATACCGGCTTGGGCGCCTGATCATGATTGGTGAACCGCTGACCGGCTCGGCTTCAACGTCCGGGCAGACCGTGGTGTACGCCCGGGTGTCGTCGGCCGACCAGAAGTCCGATCTGGACCGGCAGGTCGCGCGGGTCACTACCTGGGCCACCGGGCAGCACCTCGCCGTTGACCGCGTGGTAACCGAGGTCGGTTCCGCGCTGAATGGGCACCGCAAGAAGTTCCTCGCACTGCTGTACGACCCGCAGGTGTCGACGATCGTGGTCGAGCACCGGGACCGGTTCGCCCGGTTCGGCGCGGAATACGTCGAAGCCGCCCTGTCCGCGCAGGGCCGCCGCCTGCTGGTGGTCGACCCGGCCGAGGTCGATGACGACTTGGTCCGCGACGTCACCGAGATCCTGACGTCGCTGTGCGCCAGGCTGTACGGCCGCCGCGCCGCCGCGAACCGTGCCCGCCGCGCGGTCGAGGCTGCGACCAGGGACCCGGCATGAAGACGATCCAGGCGTACCGGTTCGCGCTCGATCTCACCCCGGCTCAGGAACGCGCCGTCCTCGCCCACGCCGGGGCAGCTCGTGTCGCACACAACTGGGCACTGGCCCGGGTGAAGGCGATGATGGACCAGCGCGCCGCGGAACGCACCTACGGCATGCCGGACGAACTGCTGACGCCATCGCTGCCGTGGACCCTGGCCGGGCTGCGCAAGGCGTGGAACGCCGCCAAGCCCGACGTCGCGCCGTGGTGGCCCGAGGTGTCCAAGGAAGCGTTCAACACCGGCCTGGACGCCCTCGCCGGAGCGTTGAAGAACTGGGCCGACTCCCGCACCGGCAAACGGGCCGGGCGGCGGGTCGGGTTTCCGAAGTTCAAGTCGCGCCGCCGCACCACACCGTCAGTGCGGTTCACCACCGGCGCGATCCGGATCGAGCCCGACCGCATGCACGTTGTTCTGCCTCGCCTGGGCCGGTTGAAGCTGCACGAGTCCGCCCGTAAGCTCGCTCGGCGCATCGAGGCCGAGACCGCGCGGATCATGTCGGCGACCGTGCGGCGTGACGGTAGATGCTGGCATGCGTCGTTCACCGTCGAAGTTCAGCGCGCCGAACGGCAACCGGTGCGGCCGAAGTCGGTGGTCGGCGTGGACGTCGGCATCAAGCACCTCGCGGTGCTGTCCACCGGTGAGCTGGTCGACAATCCGCGCCACCTTGTCGCTGCACAGCAGCGGATGCGGGCGCTCGGCCGGGCGCTGTCGCGCAAGACCGGCCCGGACCGGCGCACCGGCCAGCACGCCTCGAGACGATGGCAGCGGGCAGCGACCCGGCTCGGCCGTGTGCACGCACGTGTGGCGAACCTGCGCCGCGACGGGCTGCACAAGCTCACCACCGGCCTCGCCCGTGAGCACGGCACCGTCGTGGTCGAAGACCTCAACGTCACCGGCATGCTGGCCAACCGGCGCCTGGCCCGGCACATCACCGACGCCGGCTTCGCCGAAATCCGTCGCCAGCTGGCATACAAGACCACCTGGAACGGCGGCCGGCTGCTGGTCGCCGACCGCTGGTATCCATCCTCGAAAACCTGCTCGGGCTGCGGCGCGGTGAAAACCAAACTCGCCCTGCACGAGCGTGAATTCGTCTGCCAGGCGTGCGGTCTGGTCGTCGACCGCGACCATAACGCCGCGCTGAATCTGGCCGCTCTAGCGGCTCAGTTCGACACCGCCGGGAGTGGCTCGGTGGCTGGACGTGGAGCCGACCAGAAGACCCACGCACGCGGGCAGGTGGCTGCGAAGCGTCAACCCGGCACGGCATCCGCCGTTAAGACCGGGACTGTCCCACCGCAAGGCGGGGCTATCGATCGTGTGCTCGCCAAAGCGCACTGAAAGACAACGGCATGACAGGATGTGAACGCACCGCCGGATGATCGAGGGAGCAGTCGTGGCCGCACGTGTCGTCAGTCCCACCGGGCGAGGGTTCCTGCTGCTCGACGCGCACCCCGCCGGCTGCTTCCGCAGCGTCACCGACATGGTCGCGCAGATCCCGGCGCCGCAGCGGCAGCCGTCGAAGCTCACCGCGCTCATCATCGGCTCCAGCGCGGGCTACGGCCTCGCCGCCACCCTGGCGGGCCTGGTCCGGCACGGCGTGCAGGGCGTCGGCGTCGCGTTCGAGCGCCCGCCGGGCCGGCGCACCGCGACCGCCGGCTGGTATCGCACGATCGCCACCGACGCGGTCGCCGCGGAGGTCGGCAGCGACTTCACCTTCGTCAACGCCGACGCGTTCGCCGACACCACCAAGGACGAGGTCCTCGACCTGCTGCAGAAGCGGTTCGGTCAGGTGGATGTCCTGGTGTACAGCGTCGCCGCGCCGCGACGGACGGACCCGCGGACCGGCACCACGTTCCAGTCGGTCATCAAGCCGCTCGGCGAGGCGCACACGACGCGGACGCTCGAGTTCGACGCCGACGGCACGGCGGCTCTGCGGGACGTGACCGCCGCCCCCGCCGGCGAGCAGGAGGCGGCCGACACGGTGCAGGTGATGGGCGGCGAGGACTGGTCCCGCTGGGTCACCGCGCTGCAGGACCGGGGGATGCTGCGCGACGGGTTCCGCACGGTGGCCCTGTCGTACATCGGATCCGGCCTCACCTCGGCGATCTACCGCGACGGCACGATCGGCGCGGCGAAGCTGCACCTGGAGCGGACCGCAAAGGAGCTCGACGAGCGACTCGCCGGGCACGGCGGCCGGGCGCTGACGTCGGTCAACGGCGCGGCCGTCACGCAGGCGTCGACCGCCATCCCGGGCATCGCCCTGTACGTCAGCGTCCTGCGCGCCGTGCTCGGCGACGCCCTCCAGTCGCCGGTCGAGCAGTCGGTGCAGCTGTGGGACCAGCTGACCGGTGCGGCCCCGCTCGACCTGGACGAGCAGGGCCGGCTGCGGCTGGACCGGTGGGAGCTGGACCCCGCGGTGCAGGCCGCGGTCGCGGAGCGCTGGCACGCGATCACCCCGGCGACGATCGCCGAGGTCGCCGACGTCGACTGGTTCCGCGCCCAGTTCCGCGGCCTGTACGGCTTCGACGTCCCCGGCGTCGACTACGCGGCGCCCGTCGACCCCGACCTGGAGTGGCCCGCGTCCAGGTGAGCGCCCGGCCACCCCGCCCCGGAGTGGTCGACGCCCGGCTACCCCAGCCTGGAGTGGCCCGCGCCCAGGTGAGCGTCCGGCGCCGGGCGGGTGGCGGCGAACCAGCACGCCACCCCGAGGGCCAGCTCGACGATCCCGCCGACGACGAGGCCGCTCGCCGGTGCCCCGTCCAGCGCCGCCGACATCCCGCGCGACACCGCGTACGCCAGGTAGAACACGGCCCCGGCGACCGCCGCCGGGAACGCCAGCCGCGCCACGAACGCGCCGGCCAGCAGCAGCACCCCGACGGCGAGCACCGCCCCACCGGCCGACCTGGTCTCGCTGAGGAGGTTGGGGTCGGTGCCGATGCTGATGCCGTACTGGCGGCGGAAGGCCACGGGTGCGAACAGGCTGGCGCCCCCGACCGCGACGGCCACGACCCCCGAGACGAGCAGCAGGATCCGCCGGATCACCGCCAGGCCCCAGCCGCCGCGGCGGCGCGGCAGTAGTCGGCGAAGTCCCGCGGCGGCCGGCCGAGGGCGTCCTGGACGCCGGTGCCGAGGCTGGCGTTGCGCCCGTCGAACACCTCGCCGCACAGGTCGGCGAACAGGTCGCCCTGCGGGTGCCCGGCGAGCGCCGCCCGCAGCTCCTCGACGCTGACCGGCACGTACGTGACCGGCCGGCCCGCTGCCAGCGCGATCTCCGCGGCCGCCTCGGCGAAGGTGAGCAGCCGCGGGCCGGTGACCTCGTACACGCGGCCGTCGTGCCGCTCGTCGAGCAGCGCCGCGACCGCCACGTCGGCGATGTCCTCCACGTCCACGAACGGCTCGGCGACGTCGCCGGCGGCCAGGACGACGGCGCCGTCCATGACCCCCTGCCGCAGCTCGCCCTCGCCGAAGTTCTGCGCGAACCACGAGGCCCGCACGAGCGTGTAGTCGAGCCCGGACTCCCGGACGATGTCCTCGCAGCTCTCGGCGTGGTGCTCGCCGCGGCCGGACAGCAGCACGAGCCGCCGGACGCCGGCCGCCGCGGCCGCCTTCGTGAACGCCTCCACCGCGGCGGGCGCCTCGGGGGCGGCGAGGTCGGAGTAGTAGGAGACGTACGCGGCGTCGACGCCGTCCAGGACGGCCGGCCAGGTCTCCCGCCGTTCCCAGTCGAACGGCGGGTCGCTGCGGCGGGAGGCGCCACGCACGGGGTGCCCCAGGTCGGTGAGGCGGCGGAGGATCCGGCGGCCGGTCTTGCCGGTCGAGCCGATGACAAGGTTGCTCATGTGGTCAAGCTTCGCCGGTACCGGCGAGATCCTGAATCACAGGAACACCGGAAGTCTTTGCAGATCGTCCAGCATCATGGACGATGACGAGGTGACGACGACGATCCTCCCGCCGGCCGCGGACCCGCTCGGTGAGGCGCTGCACCTCTTGCGGCTCACCGGCACGCTGTACTGCCGCTCGGAGCTGACCGCGCCGTGGGACATCGCCGTGCCCGCGCTGGACGGGCTCATGGCGCTGCTCGTCGTCACCGCCGGCGAGGCCGTCCTCGAGGTCGACGGCGAGCCGCCGCGGACGCTGCGGCCGCGCGGGCTGACCCTGATCCCGCACGGCACCCCGCACCGCGTCCACAGTGGACACGGCGGACACAGCGGGTCCCGCGCCACGCCGCTGTTCGACATCCCGGTCGAGCGGGTCAGCGAGCGGTATGAGCTGCTGCGCCACGGCGGCGGCGGCGCGCTGACCCGGGTCACCTACTGCGTGCTGCGCTGCGACCACGTCCCGGCCCGGCGGCTGGTCGCGCAGCTGCCGCTGGTGCTGCACGTCGACGGGTGGGACGACGACGGCGGCTGGCTGCACAGCACCCTGCAGCTCATCGCCGCCGAGGCGACCGCGCTGCGGCCCGGCGGCGAGACGGTGCTGACCCGCCTCGCCGACGTCCTGGTGGTGCAGGCGATCCGCGGCTGGCTCGACACCGCGCCCGAGGCGCACCAGGGCTGGCTCGCGGCGCTGCGCGACGAGCACCTCGGCCGGGCGCTGGCCGCGATGCACCGGGCCCCGGAGGCGCCGTGGAGCGTGGAGTCCCTGGCCCGCGAGGCGGCGATGTCCCGTTCGGCGTTCTCCGCCCGGTTCACGGCGCTGCTCGGCGAGCCCGTCATGCAGTACGTGACCCAGTGGCGGATGCAGCTCGCCCACACCCACCTGCAGCAGTCGCCGGAGCCACTCTCGCAGGTGGCGCACCGCTTCGGCTACGCGTCGGAGGCCGCCTTCTCCCGGGCCTTCAGCCGGACCTTCGGCGTGTCGCCGGGCGCGGTCCGCGCCGCCACGGGCACCACCGGCCGATGAGGTGTCGCTGCTCGTCGACCGACCTGCGGTTCGAAGCCTCCTGACCAGGCGCCGGACCGAACTGGCCAAGGGGTGGCTGGCGTCGCGAGGGGTGCTCACGGCAGGATACGCCCTGCACGGTGAGCGTCGATGCGTGGAGACGGCCAGACGCCCGCCGGAGGACGGCTACCGGATCGGAGGGACGGCTCGAGGTGCAGGGGCGGGTGCTGGGCGGTCGCTACCGTCTGGAGGAGCAGCTCGGCAGCGGCGGGATGGCAGTGGTGTGGGCGGCGACCGACGAGGTGCTGGGGCGGGCGGTCGCGGTCAAGATGCTCAACGGGGCACACCTCACGAAGCCCGACTCGCTGCGGCGGATACGCGCCGAGGCCAGGGCCGCGGCGAACCTGTCGCACCCCAACATCGCCCAGGTCCACGACTACGGTGAGGCGTCCGACGACGGCGAGCTCGTCCCGTACGTCGTGATGGAGCTGGTCCCGGGCCCGACCCTCGCGCAGCGGATCGCCGCCGGGCCGGTCGAGCCGAGCGTCGCCTTCCGCATCTGCGCCGAGATCGCCGCCGCGCTGACCGCCGCGCACGCCGCGTCGCTCGTGCACCGTGACATCAAGCCCGCCAACGTGATCGTGACCCCGGGCGGCGCGAAGGTCGTCGACTTCGGCATCGCGGCCTCCGTCAGCCCCGGCGGCGACGGCGACCTGTCCGGCCAGGTGCTGGGCACACCGTCGTACCTGGCGCCGGAGCGGCTCACCGACGACGCGATCGAGCCGGCCTCCGACGTCTACGCGCTCGGCGTGATCCTCTACAAGCTGCTCGCCGGGCACCTGCCCTGGGCCGCGGACAGCACGACGCAGGTGCTCACCGCGCACGTGTACCTCCCGCCCGCGCCGCTGCCGGAGACGCCGGGGGTCCCGCCGGAGATCGCCGACCTGTGCCACCGCTGCCTGCGCAAGGACCCGGCGGAGCGCCCCGACGCGCCGGAGGTCGCGGCGGCGCTCGCCGCGGCCGCCGGGCTGCAGGTCGTCCCGTCCACCCCGGCGCTGCTGGCCCTGACGGCCCTGGGGACGGCGGCCGGGCCTTCGGCGGACGGCGAACCGTCGGCACTGGTCATCCCGCCCACCCCGGCCCGGCGGTCGCGCGCCCGGGTGACGGCGGCGGCGGGCGTGGGCATCGTGTCGGTCGCCGCGGTCGTGGCCTGGGTGGCGCTGGGCTCCCCGCCGATCGCCTCGGGCCGGTCCGACGAAGACACGCCGCCGCCGGGCAGGTCCCGGCCCGCAGTGGCGGCCGCGACGGGCCTCGCGGCCACGGGCGCCCCCAGGTCCGGCGGCACCGGCGTTCCACGCGGCGGCGCCGGCACCCCGGGCGGCGGCACCCATGGCGGCGGCGCGACGGGCGGGCCCGCCCCGGCGGGCTCCTCCGGCGGTGCCGACATCACCGACCCGGCGCCCACGACCGAGCCGCCACCCCCGCCCCCGGCCTCGGACCCGCCGCGCTCGGAGACCCTCACCTCCGCCGGTGGCACGGTCACCGGCACCTGCGACGGCGCCGGGCGCGTGCGGCTGACGTCCCCCGACCCGGCGGACGGCTACAAGGTCACGACCTTCAACGGCGGCCCGGCGGGCACGGCGGAGGTCGCCTTCAAGCGCGGCAACGTCACGATCCGGATGTCCGTCACCTGCGACGACGGCGCCCCGACCGCCACGACGACGAAGACCACCACGACCGGCTGACGCGGGCGGCGTCACGCGTACGGATCGGTGATCCCCCGCAGGCCGGCGAGGATCGCACGGAGCTGTGCCATCCGGCGGGCCCACGTGGGCCGCCCACTCCGCCTCGGCGACGGCGACGGCGACGGCGCCCGCGGCGACGGCCCCGGCGCCGCGAAGGTGGGTCAGCGGCGCCGGCGTGGGCCGCGCAGCAGCGGGCGGGCGACGCCGAAGACGAGCAGCAGCGCCAGCAGGAGCGATCCGCCGCCGACGACCGCGGCGCGGATCGCGGGAGTGCCCGGGCCGTCGCCGGAAGCCCGCGGCGGCGGCGCGTGGGTGGTGGGCGGCGGGGACGGCGAAGCGGTCGGGCCGAGCGGGCCGAGCGGGTCGGCGGTGACCGGTGGGACGTTGGCGGTCAGGGCCGCGTACGGGTCGATCAGCCCGTGGCCGAAGCTGTCGTCGCGGCCCGGGGCACCCTTGTCGCGGGCGGTGGCGAAGAGGCGGTTGACGACGTTGGCCGCGTCCAGCTTGGGGTGCCTGGACCAGATCAGCGCGAGGAGGCCGGAGACGATCGCGGCGGCGCCGCTCGTGCCCGAGCCGATCGCGAACCCGGAGGGGTAGCGGGACTTCGGGGCGGCGCCGATGATGTCCTGCGCCGGCGCGGCGATGTCGACGGTCGGGTCGGCGATCGAGCCGTCCCACAGCCCGCCGGCGCGGGTCGTGCCGGCGACGGTGATGACGCCTGGGTAGCGGGCCGGGAGCGGCACGTGGTCGTCGCCCTGGGGGCGGTTGCCGCCGGCGGCGACGAGGACGGCTCCCTTGGCGCGGGCGTACGCGATGGCGTCCAGCTCCGGCTGCTTCAGCTCGTCGTCGGTGAGCGTGAACGACATGTTGATGATCTTCGCGCCGTGGTCGGCGGCGTAGCGGATCGGCTCGGCGAGCGTGCCCGCGGGCGCGCCGGCCGCCCTGTTGCCGATCGGGATCGCGATCGGCAGGACCTTGGCCTTCGGGGCGATGCCGAGCACATGGTTCGCCCCGTCGCCGCCGCGGCCCGCCAGGACCGTCGCCATCTGGGTGCCGTGGCCGTCGGGGTCGTCCCAGCCCTTCTCGCTCGCCACGCCGTTGGTGCCGGCGCCGGGCAGCAGCGCGCCGGACAGGTCCGGCTGGGCGCCGTCGACGCCGGTGTCGATCACCGCGACGACGACGCCCTCGCCCTTGCTGACCTGTTGGGCCTTCGCCATGCCGAGCGCGCCGAGCCACCACTGCTGCTCGCGGACGGTCTCAGCCTGTGCCGGCGCCGGGGCGCCCCCGATCAACACCCCGGCCACCAGCGCTGCCACGGCGCTGCGCGTTCTCACGCCGCGACCGTACCGGCAGGGTCAGGACCACCACCACTTCTGGTCGGCGCCGCCGTGGCAGTCGTACTGGCCGACCGGGGTGGAGTCGGCCGTGCGGACCCGGCACACAGTGAGGCGCCCGGCGGGGCGGCGCCGCACCCGGTCACCCACACGGTGACAGGATTCAGACCGCCAGCGGCGCCGGCGACTCCGCGCCCGGGATCAGCAGGCGGGGCGCGCCCGTGCCGTCGGCGGGCACCGACCAGACGTCGGGGCGGCCGTCGTCCTGGCGCAGCGTGTACCCGAGGGTGGACCCGTCCAGCCAGGCCGCCTGGTCGTCGACGCTCGTCTGCTCCGCGGTCTGCGTCACCCGCATGGTGGCGAGGTCGAGCACCGACAGCCGCCAGCCGCGCTGCGGGTCGGCGTCGATCGCCTGCTTGAACGCGATCCGGGTGCCGTCCGGCGACAGCGAGGGGCACTCGACGTTGTCGCGCAGGGTTTCGACGGTGCGGGCGGCGAGGTCCCCACGGACGAGGTACCGGCGGCCGGCCGTCGACATCGTCGCGTAGAACCGGTTGTCGTCGGCGGCGAACGTGACGCCCCAGAAGTTCACGTCGACGTTGCGGTAGGGCTTGCCCTCGTGGATGACGGTGAGCTCCTCGAGCGAGCTGATGGTCGTGCCCGTCCTGGTGTCGAGGATTCCGGTGCGGGTGGAGAACCCGCTGCTGGTGTAGGAGTCGCCGCCGACGAAGACGGTCCACGCCACGAACCGGCCCGACGGCGAGACCCTGGCGCGGTTGGGCAGGCCGGGCACGGCCACGGTCTGCCGGGGGTGCAGGTCGGCGTCGAGGACGACCACCTCGTAGGCCCACGCGGTCTGCGGTCGCAGGCACACGCCCGTGCCGGCGGCCGCGTACACCCGCAGGCACTCCACTGTGGACACGGTCCGCGGACCGGTGGGGTCCGCGGCGGCCACGGTCGCGAGGTGCCGGTCGGTGATCGTGAGCAGGCGCGCCCCCGGTGTGAGCGTGACGGCGGCGTCCCGCCCGGGCCCGGTCGCGGCCGCGGGCTCGGCGCGGTCGGCGGCGAGTGCCGTGTAGCCCGCCGCGACGCCCGCGAGCACGACGACGGCGGCGGCGAGCACGCCGATCCGCGCCTTGTTCGACAGCCGTGTCATCGCACCGGTCCCCGTTTCCTCAGCAGCAGCAGTGTCGCGACCACGACCACCGCCACACCGGCGGCCGCGGCCCGGCTGGCGGTCTGCGGGCCCCACGCCTGCCACGCGAGTCCGAAGAGGACGGACGACACCAGGTATGCGAGCGCCTGTCCCGTCTGGACGACCGCGATGCCGGTGGTGCGCAGCCGCGCCGGCAGCACCGGCCCGGCGAGGGCGATGAGGACCCCGTCGGTGGCGGCGTAGAACAGCCCGTGCAGCGCCAGGGTCAACACGAGCAGCGGCCACCCGCCGACCGGGCCGAAGAGCAGCAGGTAGGCCAGGCCCAGCGCCGTGTAGCCGCCGAGGACCACCGGCAGCCGGCCGATCCGGTCGGCGAGGATGCCCAGCGGCGCGGCGAGCAGCAGGTACGCCAGGCTCGTGCCGACCGCCAGCATCGGAAACCACACGAGGCTGAGCTCCTCGCGGCGTTGCAGCATCAGGTACACGAAACCGTCGCCGATCGTGGCGAGCCCGAGCAGGCAGGAGGCCGCCGCGAGCCGCCTGACGGGCGCGTCGCGCAGCAACCCGAACGCGGCCTTCAGCGACACCTTGTCCGCCGCGGACTCGGGCGCCACCGCGGGTTCGAGCGCTGCCGCGGACTCGGGCGCCGACGCGGGTTCGAGCGCTGCCGCGGACTCGGGCGCCGACGCGGGTTCGAGCGCTGCCGCGCGTTCGAGCGCTGCCGCGCGTTCGAGCGCTGCCGCGCGTTCGAGCGCTGCCGCCGGTCGTTCGCGGACGAACAGGGCCAGCACGACGACCGCGAGCGCCGCGATGCAGAAGCTGGTCACGAAGACCGCGTCGTAGGACTCGCCGGCGGCGGCCAGGACGGCGAGCGCGACGAGCGGGCCGAGGAACGCCCCGATGCTGTCCATCGTCCGGTGTACGCCGAACGCCCGCCCCAGCGCCTCCGGCGGCGTCGACTCGGTGATCAGCGCGTCGCGGGGCGCGGTCCGCACGCCCTTGCCGAGACGGTCGACGGCGATGACGGCGCCGATCGCCGGCACCGACCGGCCGGCGAGGAGCAGGCCGAGCTTGGCGACGGCGGACAGCGTGTACCCGAAGCCGGCGACCAGCTTGCGGGAGCGGAACCGGTCGGCGACGAACCCGCCGGCGAGGCGCAGGACCGCGGTCGCGCCGGTGTAGACGCCGTCCACGACGCCGTAGGCGAGCGGGCTGACGTGCAGGCCCAGCACGAGGTACAGGGGCAGGACCGCGGTGACCATCTCGGCGGACACGTCGGTGATGAGGCTGACCGTGCCGAGGGCGACGACGTTGCCGCTGACGAGCGCGATCCGCCGGCGGCGCGGGTCACCGCCCGGTGGCGCGGTGACCGGGCTGGTCACGGTCGACAGGTACACCCCGGTGGTCTCCCTCTCCTGCGGCTCCTGCGGGCAACGGTGCGCCATCGTCCGACGGCGGCGGATCTTCCCGCAACGCCCCGGAAACGGCGGGCCGGTGTGCAGCACATGAACGGGACTTTACATCGAAGTATTTCGTTATATGTTTACCTTACGGTACCGGTGCGGCCCATCGGCGTCCCTATGTTCCTTGCGCTTCTGCACACGCCCAGAGAAGGGTTTCTGGATGGGCATCCGTCTCACCCGCCCACAGGTGACGATGGCGACGGTCGCGGCGCTGGTCGCCGCCACCGCCACCGTCGTCGTGGCCGCCGCGACCCCCGCGTCGGCCGCCACGGCCACGTTCACGCCCGTCGCCGACACGTACGTCCAGAGCGACACCGCGTCCACCAACTACGGCACGGCGACGCAGATCGTCGTGGACAACTCGCCGGTGCGCCGCGTCTTCCTGCGGTTCACGGTGTCGGGCGTCAGCGGCACGGTCACCGCCGCCAAGCTGCGCCTGCGCACCATCAGCGGCAACGACGGCAGCCCCGCCGGCGGCACGTTCAAGGCCATGAGCAACACGACCTGGTCCGAGACGGGCACGACCTGGAACAACCAGCCCGCGATCGACGGCGCGACGCTGGGCACCATCGGCTCCGTCACCAAGGACGGCTGGTACGAGGTCGACGTCAAGGCGCTCGTGACCGGCAACGGCACGTTCAGCATCGGCGGCAGCTCCACGAACTCCGACGGCGCCTACTACGACTCGCGCGAGAGCGGCGCCGACGCCCCGCAGCTGGTCATCACCACCGGCACGACCACGCCGCCCTCGGGCGACCCCGTGTTCGTGGGCGCCGGCGACATCGCCAACTCCGGCTCGGGCGACAGCGCCACCGCGGCGCTGATCGACAACATCCCGGGCACCGTCTACACGCTGGGCGACAACGTGTACGACAGCGGCACGGCGAGCGAGTTCAACTCCTACTACGAGCCGACGTGGGGCCGGTTCAAGGCCCGCACCCGGCCCTCCCCCGGCAACCACGACTACGTCACGTCGGGCGCCTCGGCGTACTACAGCTACTTCGGCTCCGTCGCCGGCCCGTCCGGCCGTGGCTACTACTCGTTCGACCTCGGCAACTGGCACATCGTGTCGCTGAACTCGAACATCAGCATGTCCGCGGGCTCGGCGCAGGAGCAGTGGCTGCGCTCGGACCTCGCGGCCAGCGGCAAGCCGTGCACCCTGGCGTACTGGCACCACCCGCTCTTCACGTCCAGCTCCAACCACGCCCCGTCGACCTCGACGCGCCCGCTCTACCAGGCGCTGTACGACTACAACGCCGACGTCGTGCTGTGGGGCCACAACCACGTCTACGAGCGCTTCGCCCCGATGAACCCGAACGGCGCCCTGGACAACGCCCGCGGCCTGCGCACCTGGGTCGCCGGCATGGGTGGCGCCAGCCACTACGCCTTCGGCACCATCCAGCCCAACAGCGAGGCCCGTAACAGCTCCGCCTACGGCGTCCTCAAGTTCACGCTCCACGCCAACACGTACGACTGGCAGTTCGTCCCCGTCGCCGGCCAGTCCTACAGCGACAGCGGCACCGGTTCCTGCCACTGACCGCACCGCTCCACCGTCCGCCGGGGTGCACGCGTTCCGTGCGCCCCGGCGGCCCGGCACATGACGAACGGCAGCCGGAACCTTGGCCGTCCGGCACTCCCCCGCGTGCCACCCGCGAAAATACGGTCCTCGGCATGGATCTCACGTGGTTGCAACGGTTCGGCGCCGCCAGCGGCGTCCTGCTCGGGCTGTCGATCGGCGTGCCGGGCGCGGTGGAGGCGTTCACCGGCGAGACGTCGGCGACGAGCTTCGTCCTCGGGCTCGGCACCGCGCTCTCCGCGCCCGCGGTCACCGCCCTCTACCTGCACCATCGCGCCACCGCCGGCAGGTTCGGGGCGGCCGCCTACGCGGTGAACGCGCTCGGGCTCGGGCTGTTCACCGGCGTCGCGTTCGCGCTCAACCTGGTCCTGTTCCACCTCGACGAGTCCACTGTGGACACGCTGCGGGACGGACCGTTCGGCACGGCGCTGCTGATCAGTGCCGTGGTGTTCGTCGTCGGCACGATCCTCTTCAGCGTCTCGATGCTGCGCTCCGGCGGTTTCCCGAGGCTGCCCGCGGCGGGTTACGGCGTGTCGCTGACGCTGCTCGCGGCCCTCGCACCGCTGCCGGACACGCCGGCGACGAGCCTGGTGCACGTGCTGGCCGCGGCGTCGATCGGATGGCTGGCACTGTCCGTGCTGCCGGCCTCCGGCGGACAGTAGCCTGAATCGCATGATGCGCCCGCCGTGGCTGCCGTTCGTCGTGTACGGCGCGGTCCTCGCCGCCGGTCTGCACCATCAGGTCAGGGCCGGCGGCGTCGCGCAGGCCGCCGCGCTCGTCGCCGCGATCGGGGCGCTCGCCGGCCTGGAGCTGGTCGAGCGCCGCGTCGCGGCGCCGGCGGCGGTGTTCCTGACCGCCAGGACCGCGCTGTTCGTGCTGGTCGCGACGCTCGACGGCGACGGGCTGTCCAACCTGCTGTTCCTGCTGGTGCCGTTCGCCGCATACTTCGCCTACGGAAGGAAGGTCGCGGTCACGCTCGCGGCGGCGGGCGTGGCGGTGCCCGTCGGGTGGCTGAGCGTCGCCGACCCCCACTGGCACACCGACGGCGAACGCGTCAGGGACGTGCTGATGCTGGCCGTCGGCATGTGCCTGGCGGTCGCGATGGCGGCGGCCGCGGTCGGCGAGTCCGACTCGCGGGCGAGGCTGCGGCTGGCGCTCGACGAGGTCGCGGAGCTGTCCGCGGCGGCGGAGCGCGGACGGGTCGCCCGGGACCTGCACGACAGCCTCGGACACCACCTGACCGCGGTCAGCATCCAGCTGGAGAAGGCGGCGGCGTTCCGCGACCGGGACCCGGCGGCGGCCGATCAGTCGGTACGGGCGGCGCGCGACTCGGCGGCACGCGCCCTGCACGAGGTGCGCGGCGCGGTACGGGCGTTGACGGCGCCGTTCTCGCTGACCGGCGCGCTGGCCGACCTCGCCGGCGAAGGGGTGGACGTGGCGGTCCTCGGCGACGAGCCGGACCTGCCGCTGGCGGCGCGGATCGCGGTGCTCCGCGCGGCGCAGGAAGGCGTGACGAACGCCCGCCGGCACGCGGGCGCCGGCCGGGTCACGGTCCGGGCGACGTTCGGCGGCGGCACGGCGCGGCTGGTCGTCGCCGACGACGGCCACGGCTTCGCGGCCGGCGCGGCCGAGGGCTTCGGGCTGCGGGGCATGCGGGAGCGGCTGGCCGCGGTCGGCGGCAGCGTCGCCGTCACCACCGGCCACACCAGCCGAGACGCGGACACCGGCCGCAGCGGCGAGGGCAGCCCCACGGCCACCGAGCATGGCAACGGCGGCGTGGCCACCACGTACAGCGGCGGCGGCGCGGCCACGAAGCGCGCCGGCGGCGGGCCCGGGGTCACCCTCACCGTGACGGTGCCGGCGGCATGACGGCGGTCCGGGTCCTCGTCGTCGACGACCAGCAGCTGGTCCGCGACGGCATCGCGTCGCTGCTGGGCATCCAGCCGGGGATCGACGTCGTCGGCACCGCCGCGGACGGCGCCGAGGCGGTCGCGAAGGCCCTCGACGCCGTGCCGGACGTGGTGCTGATGGACGTCCGTATGCCGGTCATGGACGGTGTCGAGGCCACCCGGGAGCTGTGCGAGCGGCTCCCGGGCTGCCGGGTCGTGATGCTCACGACGTTCGACGACGACGAGTACGTGACGCGGGCGCTCCGGGCCGGTGCCGGCGGCTACCTGCTCAAGGACCTGGCCGCCGCCGACCTGGCCGCCGCGGTCCGCCTCACGCACGCCGGGGTGGCACCGCTCGCCGCCGGGGTCGCCGCCCGGCTCGCCGCCGCGACCCCGGACCCGCCGGCCCCGGCGGGCGGCGCGCTCACGGCCCGGGAGGTGGAGATCCTGCGCCTGGTCGCGACGGGCGCGACGAACCGCGAGATCGCCCGGGCCCTGTTCGTCAGCGAGGGCACGGTGAAGAACCACGTGTCGCGGGTGCTGACCCGGCTCGGCCTGCGCGACCGTACCCAGGCCGCCCTCTACGCCCGCGAGCACGGCCTCCTCGCTGAATGAGCACACCGCCGCGGTCCCGCCTTCAGTGGCTGACCGGCACGCCACGGACGTAGACGGCGCGGATGTCGTGCAGGGCCGCGGGGTCGCGCAGCGGGTCGCCGGCGACGGCCAGGAGGTCTGCGTCGAAGCCGGGCGCGACGCGGCCCTTCCGGTCGCCGAGCCCGCACACCCCCGCGGCGACCGACGTGACCGCGCGGAGCGCGTCGACCGGCGTCATGCCGATCCCGGCGAGCTGCGCGACCGCCCACCGCACGACGTCCGGCGGTTTGATCGGTGCGATGCCCGCGTCGGTGCCGGCGGTGATGACGGCGCCCGCCTCGTACATGCGGCGATTCCCGGCATGCAGCAGCGGCAGGCGGGACAGGACCGCCGGCGGCGGGGTGAAGCCCGGGACCGGCCTGACGCCGATCGTGATGCCGAGCGCCACCCGCCGCGCCACGATGGCGGCGAGCACCGCGTCGGGGACCGGGTCGACGCTGTCCGCGGTCATGAACGACACGTGCTCCAGCCCGTCGACCCCGGCCGCGAGGGCGTCGGCGATCGCCTGGGTGCCGTGCGCGTGCGCGGTGACGGGCAGCCCGAGCCGGTGCGCCTCGTCGACCGCGGCCCGCAGCTCGGCGACGCCGAACTGGGACCGCTCCGGCAGGGTGCCCGGCGTGAGGTTGCCGCCGCTCGCCATGATCTTGACGATGTCGGCGCCGCGTTCGGCGCGCTCGCGGACCGCGGCCCGGACCCCGGCGGCGCCGCCGCCAGAGTTGCCGCCGATGGCACCGCCGAGGAAGTGGCAGTGCCCGCCGGGTGTGGTGATCGGCGGCCCGGCGGCGACGATCGTCGGCAGCGTCGGGTCGCCCGCCACCGCGTCGCGCAGCGCGAGGGCGAGGTAGCCGCGGTCGCCGAGGTCGCGGACCGTGGTCACGCCGCCGCGGGTGGCGTGCCGGGCGGCGGCGGTCATCGCGGCGAGCGCCGCCGCCGCGTCGCGGCCCGCGAGGGCGCCGACCGGGTCGGTGGACGCGTCGAGCGCCAGGTGCACGTGGGTGTCGACGAGCCCGGGCAGGATCGTCGCGTCGCCGAGGTCGACGACGGCCGCCCCGGCGGGCACGGGCACGCCGGTGCCGGCGGCGGTGATCCGGCCGCCGTCGACGATCACGACCGGGTCGGGGGTCAGGGAGCCGGCGGCGCCGTCGAACAGCCGCGCCGCGCGCAGGACGATGGTCACGGCGCTCAGGATGCGCCCGCACCGCCGTTCGGCGCATCAGTGCTACCACGGAGGTGCCACTCAGCCGCGCGGGCCGAGAGGGCGCGGCGCTCCTCGTCGCTGTGCGCCGCCGCGGCAGCCCGCCGGAACAGCTCCGCGGCGCGCGCGTGCTCGCCGAGCCGCCCGGTGAGGTCGGCCTCCACCGCCAGGGCGTGCGGGTGCCCGTCGAGCGCGCGGACCGCGGCGAGCAGCGCCAGGCCTTCCCGCGGCCCGTACGCGTAGCCGTGCGCGACGGCCCGGTTGAGCTCGATCACCGGTGACGGCTGCGCGGCGGCGAGCCGGTCGTAGCACGCGGCGATCCGCGCCCAGTCGGTCAGGTCCGGCGACGGGGCGGTGGCGTGGCAGGCGGCGATGCGGGCCTGCAGCGCGTACGGGCCGTCGGCCGTCACCCGCCGCAGGACCTCGACCGCCTCGGCGATCGCGGCGTGGTCCCAGCGGTCGCGGTCCTGCCGGTCGAGGGTGAGCAGCTCGCCGTCCGCGCCGCGGCGGGCGGCGCGCCGCGAGTGCTGGAACAGGAACAGTGCCAGCAGCGCCGGCACCTCCGGCTGGTCCGGCATGAGCCGGTCGACGAGCCGCGCCAGGCGGATCGCCTCGTCCGCGAACGCGGGTTCGCCGTCGGCGTTGTAGCCCTGCGTGAACAGCAGGTACAGCACGGCCAGGACGCCGGGGAGGCGTTCGGTGAGCGCCCGGCCGGCCGGCACCCGGAACGGGATGCCGGCCGCCGCGATCTTCGACTTGGCCCTGGTGAGCCGCCGGGTCATCGCGGACTCGGTGACGAGGAACGCCCGGGCGATGTCGGCGGTCGGCACCGCGCAGATGGTGCGCAGCGTCAGCGCCACCCGCGCCTCGAGCGGCAGCGCCGGATGGCAGCAGGTGAAGATGAGCCGCAGCCGGTCGTCGAGCTCGCCCGGGACCGCTTCCTCGGCAGGGGTCAGCATGGCGATCTCCTGCAGCTTCCGGCGCTCCACGGCGGCGCGGCGCAGCACGTCGACGGCCCGGTTGCGGGCGGCCGTCATCAGCCACCCGCCCGGGTTGTCCGGCACGCCGTCGCGCGGCCACCGCTCCAGGGCCGCGGCGAGGGCGTCCTGCGCGCAGTCCTCGGCCAGGGCCCAGTCGCCGGTGACCCTGATCAGCGTGGCGACGATCCTCGAGTAGGCGCCGACAGCCGCCGCCGCGACCGGATCGCCGTCAGCCGGCGGGTTATGCAAAGGTCGCGAACGGCCGCAGCTCCAGCCGCCCGGCCCGCGCCATCGGGTGGGCCCGGGCGACCTCGATCGCCTCGTCCAGGTCGGCGCACTCCAGGATGTCGAACCCGACGATGACCTCCTTGGTCTCGGTGAACGGGCCGTCGGAGACGAGCAGCTCACCGTTGCGGACCCGGACGGTCGTCGCGGCGGACGTCGCGGCCAGCTGGTGGCCCGTCACCCGCCGCCCGGCGCCGTCCTGCCCGGCGACCCAGGCGACGATGTCCGGCTCGGGCGCCGGGTCGGTGTCGGGCTCGGTGTCGGTGCAGACGAACATCATGTACTTCATGGTGACGGGCCCTTCGTTCGACGGGATCTCACCATGGTGACGAGCGGGACCCCGCCGACCGGACAGCATGCGCGGAAAAAATTACGCGAGTTGAAAGCGGGACACGACCTGCCGCAGCTCCGCCGACATGCGGGCGAGGTCGTCGGCCGACGTGCGGGTCTGCGTGACGCCGTCGTTGGTGACCTGGCTCGCCTGCGCGACGCCGCTGATGTTGCTGGCGATCTCGTTGGCGCCGGACGCGGCCTCGGCGACGTTGCGGGTCATCTCGCTCGTGGTGGCGCTCTGCTCCTCGACGGCGGCGGCGATCGTCGTGGCGTACTGGTTGGTCTCGTCGATGACGGCCGCGATCTATGTGACGGCGGCGACGGCGGCGGCCGCGTCCTGCTGGATCGCGTCGATGCGGGCGGAGATGTCGCTGGTCGCCTTCGCGGTCTCCTGCGCCAGGTCCTTCACCTCACCGGCGACGACGGCGAAGCCCTTGCCGGCGTCGCCGGCCCGCGCCGCCTCGATCGTCGCGTTCAACGCCAGCAGGTTCGTCTGCTCGGCGATCGCGGTGATCGCCTTCAGGACGGTGGTGATCTCGCCGCTGGAGTGGCCGAGCTTGCGGATCGTCTCCGACGCCTGCTGCGCGGTCACCACGCCGCCGCCGGCGACCCGGGCGGCGTCGGCGGCGCTGCGGGCGATCTCGGCGATGGCGGCACCCATCTCCTCGGTGCCGGCGGCCACCGTCTGGACATTGCTGCCTCGCTGAGCCCGGCGACCGGCAGCAGCCCGCGGACGTACAGCGCCTTCGCCTCCGTCTTGAGCTCGTGCAGCCGCACCGACGCGAGGGCCGCGCCGGCGACCGCGACGACGCCCAGGATCGCCACCACGAGCAGCACCTTGGTGCGGACCGCCCGGTTCGCGAGCCAGCGCGTCATCGCCATCACCTCGAGGTTCAGATCGGTTGCGGTCAGGTGCGCCTGAGGTGACTCCCCGCACCGTTTCGCCCGCTGCACCAGGGGCACCACTACTGGTGGGTGCCGGCAGCGGCACCGACCTTCTGCGATTGGGGTTCGCCATGGGACTGAGCGACAAGATCGACAACCAGGCGGAAGAGACCGCCGGCAAGGTCAAGGAAGGCGCGGGCAAGGCCACCGGCAACGAGCGGCTCGAGGCCGAGGGCAAGGTCGACAAGGCCTCGGGCAGCCTCAAGCAGGCCGGTGAGAAGGTCAAGGACGCGTTCAAGGACTGAGCGCGGTCGCCAAAGGGCCCGCGTCCCGCCGGGGCGCGGGCCCTTGACCTGTCCATGACCGGCCGCTCAGCCCGGGTGTCTCCCGCGGCGGCGCAGGTCGGCCTCGGTGGCGTGCCGGTGCGCCACGGCGATCAGGTCGTCGAGGTCGGCGGCGGTACGGGCGCCGGGGTTGAGCACACAGACCCAGCCCTGCCGCCCGTACGCGGGATGCGGCAGGATCTCGTCGAGCCCGGCGAAGTCGATGCCCGCCTGCCGCTCGGGCAGCTCCGCGGGCGGATAGCCGAGGTGCGCCTCGAACGCCTCGCGCCCGGCGTGCACGTTGACCCGGAACACGCCCGGCCGGTCCAGCCGCGACGCCTCGTCCCAGCCGGGGGTGTCCCGCCCGACGATCGTCGCGAACGGCATCCTGCGGTCCGGGCCGACGTAGAAGAACCGGTCGCCCCAGCTCGTCTCCGGCGCCCCCGACTCCTCCGTCGCGAGCAGCAGCTCGACGCCGGGCAGGGCGAGGATCCGGCCGGCGATCGCCTCCGGGGTGGCAGCGTCAGTCATGACTTCAACCGTATCGTTGAACCACCCGGTGAAGGTTTGGCGCGCTCTGCCAGTACAGTGGCGGCGAAAGCCTCAAGCGGTGCGCCCTGCACGGGGCATGAACAGCCGGACCGTGACCCCGCGGGCGGTGCTGGTGATGTGCAGGTCCTGGCACAGGTTCCGGACCATCCACAGGCCGCGGCCGTTGATCTCCTCGGGCGCCGGCAGGTCCCGCGGCACGGACTCCGGCAGGCCCGGCCCGTGGTCGCTGACCTCGACCCGCACGCCCTCATCCGTCTGCTCGATGACGATCCGCCCGCTGCCGCCGCCGTGGCGGATCGCGTTGGCGGCGAGCTCACTGACCGCGATCACCAGATCGCGCACGTTGGACGCGGAGACGCCGGCGAGGCGGGCGGTCTGCTCGACGAGCTCCCGGACGCGGCGCAGACCATCACCGGTGAACTCCCGAGTCACAGAGCGTATCCGGTCGCGTGCCATCGGTTACCGCGTCCTTACGCCCGTCTCGTGGCCTGCCAACTCGTGGCCTGCCAATTCGTCCCCCGAGCAGGACAGTACCCATCAGGCGCGCTCCCGAACCCTGCCGGACCCGTGCTGGCCGGCGGTCACACGGGCAGCTGCTGGGCGGTGGGTCGCAGGACGTCGCGGACGAGGTCGGAGGCCTGCGGCATGCCCGGGCGCGCGGTCGCGCCGGCACAGGCCTGGGACTCGGCGGCCCGGGCGGCGGTGGCCAGGTCGGCGAGCTCGGCGGCGGGGATGCCGGCGCGCAGCAGCGGGAACTCCTCGGTCGACTCGCGCCGGGTGTGGGCGAGCAGCATGGCGTGGACGGCGGCCAGGCCGTCGACGTCGCCGAGGCCGATGGAGACGTCGGCGAGGGCCTCGCTGATCCGGCGCTCCTCGTCGAGCAGGTGGTCGGCGAGGTGGTCCGGGGGGTCGAGGTGCCGGGTGAGCGGGTGGACGATCTCCTCCTCGATCGTCTCGTGGACGGCGATCATCCAGGCGAGCTCGCCGAACGCGGTGTAGCGGTCCTCCCCCGCGGCGGCCGCGGTCCTGTCGAACTGCTCGTCGATCCGGGACTGGTGCTCGGTGAGCATCGCCGGCAGGTCGGCCACGCCGGCGGCCGGCATCGCGGCCATCAGCTCCTGCGGGTCACGGTCCTCGTGCAGGCGGAGCAGGTCGCCGGCGGTGTGGAGGGCGGCCAGCTCCATCTGCAGGTGCAGCTCCCACAGCTGGCGCAGCCGGCGGTCGGTCTCCTGCTCCAGGAACGTGTGGTACATGGCGCAGGCGGCGCACTCCTGGACGACCAGCTGGGCCCAGAGGCTCTGGTCGCCACCCGGGGACAGGGCGGCCCCGGCGAACGGGTGCAGCGCGGCGAGCGTGTCGTGGCGGGCCGTGGCGGCCAGGCCGAGGCGCTGCACGGCACGCTGGGACTCCAGGTCGGGGCAGCGCAGGGCGGCACGGCGGTTGAACAGGGCGGCGGCCGCCTGGAGGGCTTCCATCTCGTCGACCCGGCCGCTCGCGCCGGGCTCGGCGGAGCGCAGTTGGGTCGCCTCGACGTCGAGCTCGTGCCAGTGCCGGCCCTGGCGGCCTACCGGCAGTCCCGGGTGCTCCAGCGGGTTGAACATGGGCCCTCCCTCGGCAAACCGAACCAGGCGTGACGAATCCGAACAAAGCGTGACAAACCAGCAAGCTCGCGCGGCGAATCCGAACCAGGCGTGACGCGGAACGCGTGACAAGGAAGCGCTACCCAGCTTCGGCGGCGCGACACCCATCCTCCTCCGATCCGGGGGCTCGCGAAGCAAAGATCGAGCGCCGGGAACGACCCATTGACTTTTAGTTAACTTTCTTTATCGTTGGGCATCAATCAGACCAACGCTGGAGGCATAGATGGCGCTACGACACCGGCTGGTGCTGGTCGCCGCCGCGACGATCCTGGCGGCGGGCGGCACGGCCGTCCTCGCCGGGACCGCGGAAGCGGCCGGCTCGCTGACCGCCACCCTCACGTACGACTCCGACTGGGGCTCCGGCTACCAGGCGAAGTACACGATCGCGAACGGCTCCGCGGCGACCGTCACGTCGTGGAAGGTCGAGTTCGACCTGCCGGCCGGGACCACGCTCGGCAGCTACTGGGACGCCCTGGCCGGCCAGGCCGGCACCCACGTCACCGCGACGAACCGGACCTACAACGGCACGCTCGCGCCGGGCGCGTCGACCAGCTTCGGGTTCCTCGTCTCCGGCGGCGGCAAGCCCGCCAACTGCAAGCTCAACGGCGCCAGCTGCGCCGGCGTGGCCGACACGCAGGCGCCGACCGCCCCGGCGAGCCTGCGCGGCACCGGTGCCACCTCGTCCAGCGTCAGCCTCGCCTGGAACGCCTCGACCGACAACGTCGGCGTCACCGCGTACGACATCTACCGCGGCGGCACCCTGGCCACCACCGTCACCGGCACGAGCGGCACGGTCGGCGGGCTGTCGGCGTCGACGGCCTACACGTTCACGGTCAAGGCGCGCGACGCCGCGGGCAACACCTCCGCCGCGAGCAACCAGGTCAGCGTCAGCACCACCGCGGGTGGCGGCGGCGGCGGCACTGCGGTGCCCGTCGCACCGTACGTCGACATGGGCGCGTGGCCGACCCCGTCACTCCCCGACATGGCGACCGCCGGCAACATGAAGAGCTTCACCCTCGCGTTCGTCAACAGCGCCGGCTGCAAGGCGTCGTGGTTCAACGCGTACGACCCGAGGGCCGCGTGGGCGAAGGACCAGATCGACGCGATCCGCGCCCGCGGCGGCGACGTCAAGATCTCCTTCGGCGGTGCGAGCGGCATCGAGCTCGCCCAGGCCTGCGGCACCCCCGCGGCCGTCGCGGCAGAGTACCAGGCCGTCGTCGACGCGTACCAGCTCAACTACATCGACCTGGACATCGAGGGCGCGGCAGTGGCCGACCCGACCACGGTGGCGCGCCGGTCGCAGGCCCTCGCGCTGCTGCAGGCCGCCCGGCCCAACCTGAAGATCTCGCTGACCCTGCCGGTCCTGCCGGAGGGCCTCACCGCCGACGGCGTGGCCGTGGTCCGCTCCGCCCGCGACGCCGGGGTGAACCTCGACCTGGTCAACGTCATGGCGATGGACTACCAGCGCAGCAGCGGCGACTACGGCAATTTCGCCGTGCAGGCGGCGCAGTCGACGTTCGCGCAGCTCAAGACCCTGTACCCGGCGAAGACCGACGCGCAGCTGTGGCGGATGGTCGGCGTGACGCCGATGCTGGGCAAGAACGACGACGGCGGCACCTACGACCAGGCCGACGCCCGGCAGCTGGTGGCGTTCGCGCAGGCCAACCACCTGGGCATGCTGTCGTTCTGGGAGACCACCCGGGACCGCAACGCGTGCACCGGCGCGCTCTACATGTGCACCAACATCCCGCAGCAGCCCTACGAGTTCAGCCGCATCTTCGCCGCGTACACCGGCTGAGACCCGCGCTGAGTCGGCTCACGCACCGCGCTGAGACGGCTCACGCACTGAACGGCGTCGCCGGTGGAGCGGACCGGCGGCGCTGTTCGGCCGTGTCGTGCACCGTCTCCGTCGCGGGGTGGGAGAACAGCGCCGGAGCGATCTTCGCCCGCGCCGGCGCCTCGACGCCGACGGGGGCAGGGGCGGCGCTGGGAGCGGCGGCGGGCGCGGGCGCACCGCCGGCGGGTCGCAGTGCGGCGGCGGCGTCGGCGGCGGGCATCGCGCCGGAGCAGACCGCCCGCCACAGGGTCATGGCGGCGCCGGACACGGTGACGACCTGCCGGTCGAGGGCCTCCGGCGTCGCACCGGCCTTGGCGAGCACGGCGGCCGCGGCCGGCTGCAGGTCCACCCACGGGCGCACGGTCGCGGCGGTGAACCCGGCCGACGCCCACTGCGCCGCGAGCCGGCTGATCCGCTCCGCGACCGCCATGGGCACGACGTCGCGGCCGCTCGGCCGCTCACCCAGCAGCGCCCGCGCCAGGTCGGTCAGCTCCGCGATCGGCACCCACCCAGCCTCGCCCCCGTTCACTGCGGTCTTCTGGGTCGGGCGGCGGCCAGTGGTCGGTTCCATGCCTCCATGATCCCTCATCGCGTGACCGGCCGGCTACGCGCACCCCTCCATGACAGCGCGTGACGCAGCAGCGGGCGGTAGACGCGGGCCGAGTCGGACAGCGAACCGAAGTGCGAGGTGCCGTTGTCGCCGATGTACGTGGTGGCGATGACCGTCTCGTTGATCTGCCGGCCGGCGCGCGCGGCGTGCAGCAGGACGTTCATCTCGTACTCGAACCGTTCGCCCGGGATCCCGCACAGCCAGTGCAGCAGGTCCGCCGGGTAGCCGCGCAGCCCGGTCTGCGTGTCCCGGACGCCGCGGCCGGTCGCGGCGCGGAACAACACGCGGGTGACGGCGTTGCCGAAGCGGCTGCGCAGCGGCACCCGGCCCTCGAAGCGGCGCACGCCGAGCACCATCTGGCCGCCGACCTCCACGTGCTCGGCGACCCGGAGGATGTCCGCCAGGAGGTGCTGACCGTCGGGGTCCGCGCAGACGACCGCCTGGCCGGGGTGCGCCGCGGCGATGTGCCGGAAGCCGGTCTTCAGCGCCGCGCCCTTGCCGCGGTTCGTCCCGTGTCGCAGCACCGTGCAGCCCAGCTCCCGGGCGCGGTGCAGGAGGCCCGCGGCGGCCGGTCCGCTGCCGTCGTCGACCACGACGACGTGCGCCCCCGGCCGCGCCCCGGACAGCGCGACGACGGTGCTGACGAGGCCGTGGCCCGGCTCGTACACCGGCAGCAGAAACATCACGGATGCCTGTTACCCAGCCGGGCGGCGGCGCAATGCCGCCACCGCCGCGCGCTCGCGGCGCAGCAGCCCGGCGGGGTCGGCGACGCCCAGGAACCAGAGCCGCGACGCGACGTGCAGCGCCCGCTCCCGCCGCGACGCCGGCTCGCCGCCGGTCGCGGGCACGTCGAGCAGCGCCGCACCACGCAGCCGCAGCACTTTGCGGGCGAGGAACCGGATCCGCGGCAGGTGCCACGCGTGCGAGACCAGCCCGAGCGGGTGCCCGGGGCCGAACTCGTGCCCGGCGAGCAGGCCGTCCTCGACCGTGTGCAGCAGGTTCTCCAGGGTGCTCCGCGACCGGCACTCGGTCCGCAGCGCCGCGTGGCGGTCGAGCCCGGCGGCCCGCGCCCGGGCCACCATCAGGTCACCCTCCCGGCAGCCCTCCGGCGGTCGCGGCGCGCCCTCGGCCGCCTCCGCCCACCCGCCGCTGAACACGACCAGCGGCGCCGCCGCGGCGTCGAACGCGTCCCGGTGCGCCGAGACGTAGCCGACCGCGGCGTCAACCCTGGCGGCACCCGCCGGGGTGAGCACCCATTCCCCGCCGGCGGTCGCGACCCCTCGCCCGAACACCAGCAGCACGGTCGTCACCGGCGCCGTCACGATCCCACCGTACTCACCGCGCCGTGCTTGACTGCGCGGGTGACGGACGATCTCGCCTCGCTGCTGGCGCGGCTGCCGCGGCTCACCGGGCTCGAGCACGACCGGCTCGTCGTGACCGTCGAGCAACGCGGCGACCCCGCGGCGATCGGGCCGCTGCGGGCACGGGTGGGTGAGGCGCCAGGGGAGGCGCTGTTCGGACTGCACCACGCGCTGGTCCGGCTGACCGGCCACGACCCGGTGCTCCCCCTCGACCGCGACGCCTGGCCGCACGCGGTGCGCATGGCGTGGGCCGCCTGGACGCCGGCGACGGAGGCCCGGCCGCGGGTGGAGGACGTCGAGCCGCTCGGCGACGACCGGGCGAGGCTCGTGGTCGCCGACGGGCGCGGCGTCGTCGGCATCGACTACGACCCGACGCCACCCGGCTCGACCTGGCCGCGCTGGTTCAAGTCGCTCCTCGTCGGCGGGTCGCCACTGTACGGGGTGGGCTCCGACTGCGGCACGTGCGAGACCACGCTGCACCTCATCGGGTGGCCGGAGCGGCCCGCGGCGGCGCTGTCGCAGCTGGTGCGGGAGCGGCTCGGCGACGTGACCGCGCTGGACCGGGACGTGCTGGACGCGGTGGCGCCGCTGCTGACGGGGCTGCGCTCCGGGCACTACCTGGCCGCGCTCGCCGACCTGGACCTGGAGCTGGTCGGCGACCCGGCCGCGTCCTGGTGCGTGCGGCGCCACGAGCTGCGCGTCGACGAGAAGCCCTTCGACGTGCCGGAGGTCGACTGGCCCGGCACCGGCCATCTCCAGCTGCGCACGACGGTGCCGGGGGTGCGGCCGACGTTCGCCGTGGTGCTGCCGTCGCAGGACCTCGCGGCCGTCGATCCGCGTACCGTGGCGGCACACACGGCGAGGATCGCCGCGGGTGAACGGCCCACCGCCGTGGTCACCGCGTGGGTGGAGGACCGCGACGTGCGGATGGACCACCCCGAGCGGTTCTTCGTCGGGGTGGTCCTCGACGGGCACCACAAGCTCGTCGCGTACGCGCGGCACGGCGTCCCGGCGCGGGTGCTGCTGCTGTGCCGGGTCGAGGACTCGTGGGGCCCTTCCGCCGACCGCACCGCGTTCCTCCACGAGGTGCTCGACGGAATGCTCGGCATTGACCGCGGTACATGAGCGCGTTACTTTGAGGATTCTTTACAGAAAGGTGGAGGACGTGCTGCCGAGGCACGAGCTGGACGTGCCGGACCCGGCGCCGCTGCCGTTCGCGATCGGCTCGTTCGACTGGTTCGGGCCGATGGCGCGGGCCGGCTTCCCGCACCGGCACAGCTTCCACGAGATCGTCTACGTCACCCGCGGCACCGGCGCGCACGTCGTGGACCTCGCCGCGCACCGCCTGCGGCCGCCGCAGCTCTTCGCGGTCGCACCCGGGCAGGTGCACCACTGGCGGGACGTCTGCGGGCTCGACGGCTGGGTGATCGTCTTCGCCGACGACGCGCTGCACCAGCACCCGGAGGACCGCCGCGCCCTGACGGCCCTGTCGGCCGCGCCCGGGCTGCGACCCGCCCCCGGCGACGCGGCCGGCCTCGAGTCGCTGCTGGCCGCGATGGCGCTCGAGTACACCGAACGCCGGCCGGGCTTCACCACCGTCCTGGCCGCACTGCTGCACGTGCTCGTCGTCCGCGCGCTGCGCCTCGGCGCGCCGAGGCCCGCGGATCCGGCGCCGGGCGTGGCGGAGCGGTTCGGCCGGCTGCTCACCCACGACACGGGGATCGCGCCGACCGTGCGGGCCTACGCGGCGCGGCTCGGCGTCTCCACCAGCCACCTGACGGAGGCGGTGAAGGCGTCAACCGGCGAGCCGCCCGGCCGGCTGATCCGCCGCGCCCAGGCCCTGGAGGCGCGGCGACTGCTGGCCCGGACCGGGCTGAGCGTCGCGCAGGTCGCGCACGCCGTCGGGTTCGCCGACCCCGCGTACTTCTGCCGCTTCTTCCGCCGCGAGGTCGGCGTCACCCCCGGCCGGTTCCGGGAGCTCAACCGGGAGTGACCCCGAACTTGCAGTACACGTGCCTCCTGGGGAGGAGCCGGCCCGCCCGGTGCGGCGCCCGGGCGGGCCGGGGTCTCAGGTGCGGTACCAGCGCTGGTTGGCGCCGCCGTTGCAGGTCCAGATGGCCAGCGGGGTGCCGTTGGCCGTGCCGTGCGCGGTCGCGTCGAGGCACTTGCCGGATGCGACACTGACGACGGTGCCGTCGGCGTTGACGCTCCACTGCTGGTTGGCGCCCGTGTGGCAGTCGTAGATGATGACCGGCGTGCCGTCCGCGGTGGCGGCGCCATTCACGTCCAGGCACTTGCTCCGCGGTGAAAGGCTGAACCAGCACATGCGCATCGTCGGCGTCACCGGCACCGAACTGTTTCTCACCGGCCCGCTGCAGGTCGTCCGCGTCGAGGTCGAGGACTGGCCGGGACGGCTGGACATCACCGGCGACGGCGTCGCGGGCCACGCCGACGTCCACAGTGGACCTCTGGTTGAGGTCGGCGTCTCGTGTACAGCGCCGCCCGGCGCGACGGTGCCGATCCGGGTGACCGCCGCCGGTGGGCACACGGTCGAGGCCTCCCTCGTCGTCGCCGAACCGGGCTGGACGGTGTGGATGGTCCCGCACTTCCACTACGACCCGGTCTGGTGGAACACCCAGGCGGCCTACACGGCGACGTGGGACCGCGAGGGCCGCCTCGGCACCGAGTTCCGGGCCGCGTTCCAGCACACCGGCTTCGACCTGGTCCGGCTGCACCTGGAGACCGCCCGCCGCGACCCGGACTACAAGTTCGTCCTCGCCGAGCTCGACTACCTGAAACCCTACTGGGACAGTCACCCCGAGGACCGCCGGTACCTGCGGACCCTGCTCGCCGAGGGCCGCCTCGAACTCATGGGCGGCACCTACAACGAGCCCAACACCAACCTCACCTCCGCCGAGTCGACGATCCGCAACCTGGTGCACGGCATCGGCTTCCAGCGCGACGTCATCGGCGGCGACCCCCGCACCGCCTGGCAGCTCGACGTCTTCGGGCACGACCCGCAGTTCCCCGGGCTCGTCGCCGACGCCGGCCTCGACTCGTCGTCGTGGGCGCGCGGCCCGTTCCACCAGTGGGGGCCGATGCTGTGGACGTACGAGCCGCGCGACGGCTGGGGCGACCCGTCGGCGATGCAGTTCAGCTCCGAGTTCGAGTGGATCTCCCCTTCGGGCCGCGGCGTGCTGACCCACTACATGCCCGCGCACTACTCGGCCGGCTGGCACATCGACGCCCAGCCGACCCTCGCCGGCGCGCAGCAGAGCGTCTACGAGCTGTTCCTGCTGCTGAAGAAGGTCGCCGCGACCCGCAACGTGCTGCTGCCCGTCGGCACCGACTACACGCCGCCGGCGAAGTGGGTGACGGAAATCCATCGCGAGTGGAATTCCCGCTACGCCTGGCCCCGCTTCGTGTGCGGGCTGCCCCGCGAGTTCTTCGCCGCGGTCCGCGCGCAGCTGGCCGCCGACGGTGTCCCGGCCGCACCGCAGACCCGCGACATGAACCCGGTCTACACCGGCAAGGACGTGTCGTTCATCGACACCAAGCAGGCGCAGCGGCACGTCGAGGCACTGCTGGTCGACGCGGAGCTCTTCGCGACCGTCGCCGCCGCGCTGCACGGCGCGCAGTTCCCGCACGCCGAGGTCGACAAGGCGTGGCGGCAGCTCGTGTACGGCGCCCACCACGACGCCATCACCGGCAGCGAGTCCGACCAGGTGTACCTGGACCTGCTGACCGGCTGGCGGGAGGCGCACGACCTGGCGGGGTCCGTGCTGGACGGGGCGCTGGACCGGCTCGGCCCGCGACCCGGCGGGGGGCCGGACCGGTCCGTGGTCGTCTTCAACCCGTCGGCCTGGCCCCGCACCGACCTGGTCCGGGTCCGCGTCGACCTGCCCCACCCCGGCACGACCGGCCTCACGGTCGGCGACGTGCCCGTCCAGCTGGAGCACCCGCGCCACCACGAGGACGGCACCCTCGCCTCGGTCGACGTGGTCTTCCGCGCCACCGACGTGCCGTCGCTGGGCTACCGCGCCTTCCCCCTGGCGCTCTCCTCCGCCCCGGCCTCCGCCCCGGCATTCGGCTGGACTGCGACCGGGGGCGAGCCGGTCATCGCCAACGACGTCTACCGCCTCACGGTCGACCCGGCCCGCGGCGGCTGCGTGTCGAGCCTCGTCGACCTGCGCACCGGCCGCGAGCTGCTGCGGCCCGGCCGGGTCGGCAACGAGCTGCTCGTCTACGACGAGTACTCCGCCCACCCCCGCTTCCACGAAGGGCCCTGGCACCTGCTGCCGAAGGGCCCCGCCACCCACGGCTCCGCCCGGGAGCCCGCCACCGGCGTCCTGGTCGAGCACGGCCCGCTCGGCGAGCGGATCACCGTCACCGGCGCGGCCGGCCCGCTGCGGTTCACGCAGACCCTGACCCTCTGGCACGGCGACGAGCGCCTCGGCCTCGCCACCCGGGTCGACGACTTCACCGGCGAGGACCACCTCGTCCGGCTGTGCTGGCCGGTGGACGTCCCCGGCGGGCTGCCCGTCAGCGAGGTCGGCAACGCCGTCGTCGGCCGCGGCTTCGGGCTCGTCGAGGTCGACAGCGAGCAGGCGCCGTGGACCCTCGACAACCCGGCGCAGCACTGGTTCGCGGTCTCCAGCACCGCCCGCGTCGACGTGCACGACCTGTCCGGCGTACGCCGGCACACCAGAGCGATCGGGATCGCCGAGATCGTCGCCGCGCAGGACGTGCGGGACCTCGCCGTCGCGCTGGTGCGGCGCGGGGTCACCGCCACGACGTCCCGGCCCGGCGGCCCGCGCTACGGGCGGCTCGCCGTCGACTCCAACCTGCCGGACGTGCGGATCAGCGTCGGCCGGACCGCGTTCACGGAGGCCGTCCTCGCCGCCGCGGACCCCTCGTACGCCGGCGAGGTCGACCGGCAGCTCGCCGCCGCGGGCCGCGCCCGGGTGCTGGTGCCCGCGGCTCGGCCGCTGACGGACGTGTGGGTGCCCAACGCGGACCTCACCGGCGTCCTGGACCTGCCGGTGCTCATCGTCATCGGCGCCGGCGCGGTCGAGGCGCTGTGCGACGACCTCGCCGCCACCGGGACCGTGCCGGTGACGCAGCCGTTGACCGTCATGCCCGACCCCGATCTCGACGACCGGACCGTCGCCATCGTCAACCGCGGCATCCCCGGCTTCGCCGTCGACACCACCGGCGCGCTGCACCTGTCGCTGCTGCGCTCCTGCACCGGCTGGCCGTCCGGGGTGTGGATCGACCCGCCGCGCCGCACCGCACCCGACGGCTCGACCTTTCAGCAGCAGCACTGGACCCACACCTTCGACGCCGCCCTCGTCGCCGGCCCCGGCGACTGGCGGGCCACCGCCCTGGTGCGGCACGGCCACGAGGTGAACCACCCACTGCACGCCCGCGTGGTCCCCGGCTCCTCCGCTGAGTCCGCAAGCTACCTGACCGTCTCATCCACCGGCGACATCGTCGTCACCGCGCTCAAGCCTTCAGGAAATCCACTCGCCATTGGAATCCCCCCAGCTACGGTCAACAACGTCACGGTGCGCCTCTACGAGGCGTCCGGCTCCCCCACCGACGTCCGGCTCGCCCTGTGGACCCCGGTGACGGCCGCCCACTCGACCGACCTCCTGGAATCACCCGCCGCCGCGCTCCGCCTGCGCGACGGCGCGGTGCTGCTGTCGCTGGACGGTGCAAGCATCGCGCAGTTCACGGCCGACACAGACCCCATCGCCCCGGCCCCGGCGCCGGCCGCCCCCGCCTACGCGAAGTACTGGCTGCACAACACCGGCCCGGCCCCGACCGGCAACCTCCCGGTGACAGTCCACCTCAACCCACCCGTCGCCACCATCACCCCCACGCCGACCGCCCCGCCCACCACAACCGCCCCGCCCGACGTGCCTGACACGGCCGCCGCACCCGCCGCGCCCGACACAGCCGCAATTTCCGCCACGCCCGACACGGCCACCGCACCCGCCGCGCCCGACACAACCGCAATTTCCGCCACGCCCGACACGGCCACCGCACCCGCCGCGCCCGACACAACCGCAACTCCCACAGCGCCCGCCGTGTCCGCCATGCCCGCAACTTCCGACGCGACCGCAACTCCCGTCACGTCGGCAGCTTCCGATGCGCTGGCTGCTGCCGTCACACCCGCCACTGATGTCGTGAGCGGCGGCGGGGCGGTGGCCGTGACGGTGACCGTGGCGTCGGATCTGGCCCGCGACCGCGCTGCCGGCACCGTCTCGCTCGAGGTGCCGCCGGGGTTCGGGGCGGAGCCGGGCGGGTTCGCGTTCGACCTTCCGCCGGGCGAATTCGTCCGGCACCAGGTCGTAATCCATCCTCCGTTGGATATTCGGCAGGGGGTGTACTGGCTGCGCGCCAGCACCTCGCACGGTGTCGAGGACTTCGTGCGACTGCTCGTCGGCGTCAACGGACCCGAAACCGTGACGGCCGCCTGGAGCGACCCCGGCCCGTTGCGACTGCGCCCCGGGCAGTCCAGCCAGCTGGAGCTCTCGCTCGAAACCGACGCCGCTGGGCCGATCGTCGTCGACGTGCAGCTCGTCAGCCCGTGGCACACCTGGGACGTGTTCCCGGCACCGTCGCACCGGGTGGATCTGAGCGGCCGGACGACGCTGCGGATCCCGGTCACGGTCCCGGACGGGCATGACCCGGGCAACTGGTGGGCGCTGTGCAAGGTCGCCCACGCCGGCGAGCTGCACTACACGGCGCCGGTCACCGTCACGGTGCTGCCATGACCGCCGTCGCCTGGGTGGCCGGCAGGCCGCTCGACGTCGCCGCGGTGGACGCCCGGCTCGCGGCGATGCGCCAGGGGCCTTACGCGGCGCGGCTCCCCGACCCGGCCACCGCGGAGGGCCGCAACCTCCGCCGCTGGCTGGTGCAGGTGCTGACCGTGGAGGCGGTCGTCGCCCACGAGGCGCACGCGCTCGGGCTGACAGCGGCCTCCGGCGACGCGCCCCGGCAGGTGACGCTCGCGGAGGCCCTGCGGTCCGGCGGCGTGACCGCGGCGGTCGTCGCGGCCCATCCCCTCGCACGGTCGCTCCGCGCGGTCGTGGCGCCGCCGGTGCCCGCAACCGAGGCGGATACGGCGGCGTACTACGACCGCAACCGGGACCTCTTCCCGCTGGATTTCGCGCAGGTGCGTGACGCGCTCGCCGCCCGGCTCGGCGCGGAGGACGCCGAGCGGCGGTTCGCGCGGTGGCTCGAGGAGCGTTGCGCCGCGCTGGTGCGGTTGGCGCCCGGTTACGAGCACCCCGGCGACCCGAGGCACCCAGACGCCGTGCACCGGCACTGACCGGTCAGCCGGTCAGGTCCAGCGCGGCCCGGACGACGGAGTCCGTGTCGATGCCGTGGTAGCGGTAGACGTCCTCCAGGCCGCCGGCCTGGCCGAACCGTGACACGCCCAGCGACAGCGTCCGCACCCGGTTGACCGTGGCCAGGAACGCGAGTGTGTGCGGGTGCCCGTCGAGGACCGTCACCATCGGCGCGGCCCGGTGCTCGGGAAACACCTGGTCGAGGATCCACGACGGCCCGTCGCCCTGCCCGCGGCGCGCCTGGACCGCCTCGAACAGGCGGCCGGGGCTGGTCACGCAGATGACCTCGGCGTCGACGCCGAGGCCAGCGAGCCGGTCCGCGGCCGCCAGGGTCTCGGTGACCATCGCGCCCATCCCGACGAGCGTGACCGCCGGGGTCGCTCCCGTCGCGGCGCGCAGCGTGTACGCCCCGGCCAGGACCTGGCGGCGGCGCCGCTCGCGGGCGGCCGGGTCGGTGGGGACCGCGGCCAGGGCCTGGTTGACCGGGCGGGTCGACAGCCGCAGGTAGGAGGAGCTGCCGTCGGGCCGGCCGAGGCGGGAGATCGCGTCGAACAGCGTCCACTCGACCTCGATCGCGAACGCCGGCTCGAAGCTGACGCAGCCGGGCTGCTCCAGGCCGATCGACGGCGTCTTGATCGACTGGTGCGCGCCGCCCTCGGCCGCGAGGCTCACCCCGGACGGGGTGCCGACGAGGATCGACTGGCCTCCGGCGTAGATGCCGTAGGACCAGGGTTCGAGGGCCCGCTCGACGAACGGGTCGTACAGCACCCCGATCGGGAACAGGGGCTGGCCCCAGCGGCTCCAGGTGGCGCCGAGCTCGCCGATGAGACCCACCAGGTTGACCTCGGCGATGCCCAGCTCCATGTGCTGGCCGGTGGGGCGCTCCCGCCAGTGCATGGTGGTCTCGCTGTCGTCGGCGAACCAGTTGTGCCGCTCCGTCGGCGACCACACGCCGACCTTGTTGAGCCAGCCGGCGAGGTTGGTGCTGGAGCTGACGTCGGGGCTGACGGTGACCACCCGGCGGGCCGCCTCGGGCGCCTCGCGGGTCAGGTCGAGCAGCGCCCGGCCGAGCGCGGCCTGCGTGGTGGACGTGCCGGACGGCGTCCGGCCGATGTCGGTGGGGATGGCGGGCGGCGTCACGGCCGCCGGGGTATCGCGCCGCAGCCGGTCCGCCGCGTCGCGGCACAGCCTGCCCGCGGCGGAGTCGGCGGCGAACCGCACCCACGGCCGGCCGGCGTCCATGCCCAGGCCGGCGGCGAGCTGCTCGTACTGCTCGACGGTCAGCAGCGAGGAGTGGTTCTGCGGGTGGCCCTGGGTGGGCAGGCCGTAGCCCTTGATGGTGTACGCGATGACGACCGTCGGGCGGGTGTCGTCGATCTGCGCGAAGGCGGCGCGCAGCGCGTCGAGGTCGTGGCCGCCGAGGTTGCGGATCGCCTTCGTCAGGGTGTCGTCGTCGAGGTCCGCGACCAGCGCGGCGACCTTCGGGTCGGTCCCGGGCAGCCGGGCCCGCAGCTCGTCGGCGCCGCAGCGCAGCAGCCGCTGGTACTCCGGGTTGGGCATGTCGATGATCCGGCGCTTGAGCTCGGCGCCGCCCGGCCGGGTGAACAGCTCTTCCAGGAGCCGGCCGAACTTCACCGTGATCACCTGCCAGCCGGCGGCGGCGAACATCTGCTCCAGCCGGCCGGCGGCGATGTGCGGCACGACCCGGTCCAGGGACTGCCGGTTGAGGTCGACGATCCAGACGACCTCGCCGAGCTCCGCGACGGACGCGTCGAGCATCGCCTCCCACACGGCGCCCTCGTCGAGCTCGGCGTCGCCGACGAGTGAGTACTGCCGGCCGCCGCCGGTCCTCGCGTCGGTCTGCGCGTCGACGAACCGCCTGGCGATCGCGCCCCAGATCGGTGCGGTCGCGCCGATGCCGACCGAGCCGGTCGAGTAGTCGACGGGGTCGGGGTCCTTCGCGCGGCTCGGGTAGGACTGCAGCCCGCCGAACTCCCGCAGCCGTGGCAGGTAGGACTCGTCCAGCTCGCCGAGCAGGTAGTTGACGGCGTGCAGGACCGGCGACGCGTGCGGCTTGACCGACACCCGGTCTCCCGGCCGCAGCTGCTCGAACCACAGCGACGTCATGATCGACACCATGGACGCGCACGACGCCTGGTGCCCGCCGACCTTGAGCCCGCTCGGGTTGGGCCGGACCCGGTTGGCATGGTGGACCATGGCCGTGGACAGCCACAGCACCCGGTCCTGGACCTGCTGCAGGGCGTCGGGCTCGGCCTGATCCGTCACGGGCACCACCGGTGTGTGGAGAATGCTGGTCATGATGCCACAGTAGGGTGGAATATATAATAGACGCAAGAGTCTCCTGTGGCCGCCGTTGCAGGTGTACGACTCCCCTGCGTGGCAAGGCGATCCAGGCAACACACCGAAACGCACGCGGATGCGCTACCGTATATTCGTGGTGTCTGAGGCGTCGCTCGAGAAGTCAGCCGGCCGGGTCGGACTGCGGTCCGTCGCAGGGCCGAACTCCGCCGTGGACCGGGTGACCGCCGAGATCAGGCGCGGCGTCCTCAACGGCACACTGAAGGCCGGCTCGAGCTTCTCGATCGCCGACCTGAGCGTGCAGCTCGGGGTGAGCCACATCCCCGTCCGCGAGGCCCTCCGGCGCCTGGAGACCCAGGGGCTCATCACCCTGCGCCCCGGCCGCAGCGCGATCGTCAACCCGCTCGACCGCGACGAGCTCCGCTCGATCTACCGGCTGCGCAAGCTCATCGAATGCGACCTGGCCGCCCGCGCCTGCATCGGCCTGACCCCCGCCGACCTGGACGAGGCCGAGCGCCTGCTCAAGGCGTTCACCCACTACGAGCTCGACGCCGACGAGTCCTGGGAGATCCACAAGCAGTTCCACCTCGCGCTGCTCCGCCCCGCCCTCACCGAGTGGGACCTGCGCCTGCTGGAGCAGCTGTGGCACGCCTGCGACCGCTACACCCGCGTCGTCTACGAGACCTACCAGATCGACCGCGAGGAGCGCCGCCGCCGCGAGATCGCCCACCGCCTCCTGATCGACGCCGCCCGCACCGGCTCCCCCGCCGAGCTGAAGCTCGCCGTCAACGAGCACCTCGCCGAGCACGAGCTGGCCTGCCTGGAGTGGATGGCCGCCCTCCCCCCGTCGCCCTGACCAGGCGCCCCATGCAGCTGCCAGCTCGCGTAGTTGCTGACCCCGAGGTGCCGGACCTTCCCGGCGCGCACCAGCCCGTCGAGGGTCGACAGCGTCTCCTCCAGCGGGGTCGACTCGTCGAACGCGTGCAGCTGGAGCAGGTCGACGTGGTCGGTGCCCAGCGGGCGCAGGCTCGCGTGCAGGGCGGCGATGATGTGCTCGCGCCGCCATTGTGGTCGGCCGGGAGCCTCCTGCCCACGTGAGCGCTTCCGGCTTCACATCGCGTCGATGTCCGCCGCATGGGCCGGCCGGGGCGTCGCTGCGGCGCGCGGGGCGCCCCGGCCGGCGGTCTTCGACGTGCTAGCGGCCGGCGTGGCGGGCGTAAGCCCGGGCCACGGCGGGGACGAGGGCCAGGGCGGCCGCGTGGTCGAGCTTGTCGGTGCGCTGCTGCATGATGGCTCCCAGGCGGCGCTCCGGCGGGACGTCGTCGCCGCGGGCGGCGACGAGGGTGTGGAAGTGCGGGTTCGCCTCGCCGAAGGTGAGCAGGTAGGTGGCCGGGGCGCCGGTCACCTCGCTGACGGCGGCGGAGAGGTCGCGGGCGCGGCGGCCGTACGTGGCCAGCTCCGCGTCGCTCAGGCCGCCGATCCGCAGGGCGTGGCGGCGGACCCGCAGCACGAACCAGCCGGGGACGTCGAAGCCGTCGAGCACCTCGCACGCCCAGAGGTCGTCACGGAAGACCACCGCGGCATCCTCGAGGGCCTCCATCTCGCAGGGTGTGCAGCCGGCGGTCACGAGGCGCTCCCGGTGACGCGGGTGACGAGCGCGCCGAGGCCCTCGATGGTGCTGACGAGCTCGTCGCCGGGGCGCAGGTAGACGGCCGGGTCGCGGCCGAAACCGACGCCGGCCGGGGTCCCGGTGAAGATGAGGTCGCCGGGGCGCAGCGGCAGGTGCGACGACAGGAACGCCACCAGCGCGGGCACGGTGAAGATGAGGTGCCTGGTGCGTGAGTGCTGGACCTCGTCGCCGTTGCGGCGGCAGCCGATCTCCAGGTCGTCGGGGTCGCCGAGCTCGCCGGGGGTCACCAGCCACGGGCCGATGGGCCCGAAGCCGGGCAGCGACTTGCCCAGGCCGAACTGCGGCGGCGTGCCGCCGGCGAACTGCAGCGTCCGGTCGCTGAGGTCCTGCCCGATCGTCAGTCCGGCGATGTACGACCATGCGTCCGCCTCGGCGACGTGCCGGGCGGGGCGGCCGATCACCACGACCAGCTCCACCTCCCAGTCCACCGTCGAGGACGGCAGGTCGACGGCGCCGGGGCCGGTGATGCAGGAGCTGAACTTGGGGAAGACCATCGGCTGCGACGGCAGCACCATGCCGGACTCGCCGGCGTGGTCGGCGTAGTTGAGCCCGACGCCGAACACCTGCGACGGCCGCGGCACCGGCGGGCCCGCGTCCGGCGGCGGGGGCAGCGGCGGACCGGCCGGCGGGCGGGTGTCGGCCCAGGCCAGGAACTCGTCCCAGTGGTCGAGGACGTCGTGCGGGTCGGGGCCGAACCGGCCGCCGCTGGCGGACGCGACGTCGACCAGGTCGGCGCCCTCCTGGCTGACGAGGCGGCCGGCGACGTTGGCGAGCCGCATCAGTCGAACACCGTGACGACGGCGTCGGCGTGGATGTCGTCGTTGACCCGGTCGGTGTCGTCCGCGCGGCGCCACAGCTCGTAGCCGTTCTCCCGGCAGATCTTGCCGTCGCGCATCTGGAACGCGTGGATCAGCCGCATGCTGCACCGGGTCCCGGGCGGGAACGGGCAGTTGCGGAAGCCCTCCTGCGTGATCGTCAGCTCGAAGATGCTGTCGTCGAAGACCCACTCCTCGGTCGCGAACCGGTGCAGGTTGGTGATCTTGTGGACGTGCATCGCCGCGAAGATCTGCAGGTACTCGGCCTTGACCGTCTCCTTGTCCCGGTGGACGAGGCCGCGGGCCGGGACCTCCCAGACGATGTCGTCGGTGTAGACGGCGATCGCCTGGTCGATGCTCTCCGGGTTCTCGTTGTGGAAGTGCTCGTCCACGGTCGCGTTGTTCAACGCGATGATCGCTTCCCGCTTCTCGGCCTCGGTCTGGGCAGACATGGGTGGCTCCGTTTCTTGCAAAGGAGTGCACGCGCCCGGCAGGGGGCGGACGCTAGAATATATTTTCTAGCCTGACACGCTGCCGAGGCGAGCACAAGACCTTCCGGATCTCGCCCGAACGGCGGAAGCTGCAGCACTGGCCACGCGATGCGAGGAACTCCACCTACGCTGGTTGTGCGAGAACGGATCGTGTGCGAACGTCTGGAGTCAAACGTATATCCTAGCGCCGCCACAGGATGGAGTTGCCCCATGTCTGTAGAGATGGACGCCGGGTCCCCCGAGCTGATCCGCGAGGCGATCATCGCCCGGAACAACGCGACCGTGGACCAGCACTTCCACAACGAGAACCCCGAGGGCATCGACCTCGCCATCGCGGTCTACACCGACGACATCATCTGGGAGGTCCCCGCCCGCGGCCTCCTGCTCAAGGACAAGGCCGAGGTCAAGGCCGAATACCTGAAGATCTTCGACGCCATGCACGTCCACAGGATCACCAACCTCTACCGGTTCGCGACCGAGGAGTGGGTGTTCGACGACAGCATCTTCGAGATCACGGTGAAGACCGACGGGTTCCGCAACTGCCCGTTCCCGCCCGGGACCCGGTGCAGCATGCGGCTGATTCACGCGTTCCAGATGCGCGACGGCAAGATCTGCCGGGAGAACGGCTACGAGCTGTGGCGCCGCGCGGACGACACCGACCGCGTCAACGACGACATCCCGGCCGACGCGAAGGTAACGGTGTTCGACTGATGGCCGTCCTGCTCATCGGCGCGACCGGCAACGCCGGCATCAGCCTGGTCGACACGCGCGACGTCGGCGACGTCTGCGCGGAGCTGCTCACCGAGGACCGCTGGACCGGGCAGACCGTCGTGCTCACCGGCGGGCGTGCGGTCACGTACCGCGAGATCGCCGGCCTGCTCGGCGCCGAGACCGTCGACATCACCCCTGCCGACGTGCGCGCCTCGCTGCTGGAGCGGGGCACCGCGCTGTGGGAGGCCGAGCACTTCCAGGAGATGTACCAGCTGTTCCGCGATGGGCAGTCGGAGTTCGTGACGCCCGACGTCGAACGGGTCCTCGGCCGCGCCCCCCGCACCGTGGAGGACTACCTCCAGGAGCTGGCCGTGTCGACCCCGACCGCCGCATGAGCGGGCAGCGGAGCGGCTCGGCCCGCTCATCGGCGGTACAGGTTGGCTCAGGCCGGCGCCGGAGCGCAGCGGAGGTGACGGCATGAGCGCGGACCTGAGGACCAGCGTGCTGGTCGTCGGCGGCGGGCCGGTCGGGCTGGCCACGGCGATGGAGCTGGACCATCACGGCGTCGCGTCGGTGGTCGTCGAGCCGCGGGAACACGTCTCCTACCTGCGCCCCCGCGCGAAGACGACGTCGGCGCGCACGATGGAGCTGTTCCGCCGGTGGGGCCTCGCCGGCACCGTCCGGCAGCGCGCCCCGCTGCACGTCGAGTGGTCCAAGGACATCGTCTTCTGCATGTCGGTCACCGGCCGCGAGGTGACCCGGCTGACCGGCACGCTCGGGCTCGCCCTCGCCGGCACCGACGTCGCCGCCGAGCCGGGCCAGCAGGTGGCGCAGCCGATCGTCGAGCAGGCGATGCGCGACGCCCTCGGCCGCCCGGAGAGCCACGCGACGCTCCTGCTCGGCCGGCGGGCCGTCGCGTTCGACGAGCGCGGCAGCACGGTGGTGGTGACGCTCGATGACGCGGACGGCACCACGTCGACCGTCGAGGCCGACTACGTCGTCGGCGCCGACGGGCCGCGCAGCGCCGTCCGCACCGCGATGGGCGCGGTGTACGAGGGGTCCAGCCTCCCCCGCCCGAACGTCAGCATCACGTTCGAGTGCGCCGAGCTCGGCGACCTGATCCCGCACGGCAACGCCGTCCAGTACTGGGTGCTCGACCCCGCCGCACCCGGGCTCGTCGGCCGCCTCGACCTCGACGGCACCTGGTGGGCGATCGCCACGGTCCGCCCGGACGAGGACGAGGACGACGACCACACCGGCGAGGTCGACGCCACCGCGCTCGTGCACCGGCTGCTCGGCCGGGAGCTGCCGATCAAGGTGATCGCGACCGACCCGTGGTGGGCACGGACGCTGATCGCCGACAGGTTCCGCCGCGGGCGGCTGTTCGTCGCCGGCGACGCCGCGCACCAGAACCCGCCGTGGGGCGGCCACGGGTACAACACCGGCATCGGCGACGCGGTCAACCTCGGCTGGAAGCTCGCCGCCGTCATCAACGAGTGGGCGCCGGAGGCGCTCCTGGACAGCTACGAGGCCGAGCGCCGCCCGGTCGCGCAGCGGTTCGTCGCGGCCGCCGCGGAGAACGGCAAGAGCGGGCCGGCGGTCCTCTCCGCCGCGGCCGGCCTGACCAGCGGTGGCGCCACCGAGGAGGCCGCCGCGGTCATCCAGGCGGCGAAGCGCACCGAGTTCCACAGCGACGGCCTGGTGCTCGGCGTCGGCTACACCGAGTACGCCGACGTGCAGACCACCAACGGATCCGACTACCTGCCGGTGGCCGCCCCGGGCAACCGGCTCCCCCACACCTGGCTGCCCGACGGGCAGTCCCTGTTCGACCGGCTCGGGCCCGAGCTCACCATCATCGGCCCGGCCTGGCACGCCGCCGCGTTCATCCGCCACGCCGAGCGGCACGGCATCCCCCTGGCCGTGCTCGACGACCCCTCGCTCGGACTGGACGCGTTCTTCAGCGGACGACTGGTGCTGGTGCGCCCCGACCAGCACATCGCATGGATCGGCCGTCCGGTCCCGGACGCCGAGGCCGAGGCCGAGCGGATCGTCGACGAGGCGATCCGCGGAGAATGGAGACACCAACCATGACACCCACCGCCACTCCCTTCACCCACACCGGCGCCGACGGCCTGACGGTCACGGGCCGCCGGAACACCCCGCAGACGCCGGCCGCGGCCGCGCAGGTGCCGCTCATCATCGCGATCCACGGCGGCACGTACACCTCCGAGTACTTCGACATCCCCGGCTACTCGCTGCTGGAGCGGGCCGCCGCGCTCGGGATCCCGGTCATCGCCCTCGACCGCCCGGGCTACCTCGGCAGCACCCACGTGGAGCCCGGCGAGTCGATCATCCTCGCCAACGCGAAGGCCCTCGACCGGGTCATCGGCGAGCTGTGGCAGCGGCACGGCGAGGGCCACGCCGGCGTGTTCGTCATCGGCCACTCCATCGGCGGCGCCGTCACCACCGCCATCGCCGCCGGGCAGCCGAGCTGGCCGCTGCTCGGTATCGCGGTCTCCGGCTGCCTGCTGCAGGTGCCCGACGGCCCGCGGATGGCGTTCGACGCGCTGCCCGACATCCTGATGATCGACCTGCCCGGCCCGATGAAGGACAGCGTCATGTTCGGCCCGGCCTGGACGCACGACACGACGATGCCCGAGCTGAGCCACAGCTCCGACACGTCCGTGCCGCGGGCCGAGCTGATCGACATCAACAACGGCTGGATCTCCCGGGTACGCGAGGTCAACGCCCAGGTCACCGTGCCCGTGCACGCCCGGCAGGGCGAGTTCGACGCGCTGTGGATCACCGACGCCGCCCAGGCCGCCGACTACGCCGCGTCGTTCACGTCCGCACCGGTCGTCGACGGGCGCCTCGTGCGCAACGCCGGGCACTGCGTCGACTTCCACAACGCCGGCGCGGCCCTGCAGCTGAGCCAGCTCGCGTTCGCCCTGGAGGTCAGCGTGGCCAAGGACCCCAGTTGAGCACTGCTCTGCTGAACGCCCGGGTGTTCGACGGGTCACGCCTGGGGGACCCCGCCACGGTCGTGATCGCGAACGGTCTCATCGCACCACCGGGCACGGCGGCCACGGAAACGATCGACGCCCGGGGAGCCGCGCTGCTGCCCGGGCTCATCGACACGCACGTCCACGTCACCGAGGTCGCGCACCTGGAGGCGGCCGCCCGGTGGGGCGTCACCACCGCGCTCGACATGGGGTGCTGGGACGCGGGCATCCCCGGCAGGCTCAAGGGCCTGCCGGGCCTGCCGGACGTCCGCATCGCCGGCAACCTCGCCAACGCGCCCGGCTCGCACTTCGTGAAGCACATGGGGTTCGGGCCGTCCAGCACCGTGACGGGGCCGCAGGACGCGACCCGGTTCGTCGCGGACCGGGTCGCCGAGGGCGTCGACTACATCAAGATCGCGGTCGAGGACCCGAAGATCCCCGGCACGAAGGCGCTGAGCCCCGAGACCGTCGCCGCTGTCGTGGAGGCGGCGCACGCCACCGGGCTGCTGACCATCGCGCACGTGGTCAGCGCCGACACGCTCACCGTCGCCGTCCGGGCCGGCGCCGACATCGTCACGCACACGGCGCTGACCAGCGAGCTGGACGCCGCGTTCGAGGCGCTGCTCGCCCGGCGCCGGGTCGTCATCGTGCCGACGCTGACCATGATGGACGGCGTCGTGCGCAACATCGGCGGCAAGCTGATCATGCGGGTGCTGGGCACCCTGATGCCGGGGATGCGGATGCGGTACGAGCACGCCACCGCGACCGTGTCGACGTTCCGGAAGGCGGGCATGACGGTGCTCGTCGGCACCGACAGCAACGACAACGTCAAGACGCCCTGCCAGGTGCCCTACGGCGAGTCGATCCACGAGGAGCTGCGGCGGCTGGTGGACGCCGGCCTCACCCCGGCCGAGGCGCTGCGCGGCGCCACGTCGGCCGCCGCGGACACCTTCGGCCTGACCGACCGCGGCGTGATCGCCCCCGGCCGCCGCGCCGACCTGCTGCTCGTCGGCGGCGACCCCACCGCTGACATCACCGCGACCCGCGACATCCGCGGCGTGTGGATCGGCGGCACGCGGGTCCGCTGACCGCCCCCTGACGGAAAGGCACCGACATGATCGTGGTCACCGCCGCCAACGGCAACCAGGGGCGGCTGCTGATTCCCAAGCTGCTCGACGCGAAGCTGCCGGTCCGCGCGTGCGTGCGGAGCGTCGAGTCGGCCCGGCGGCTGCACCAGATGGGGGTGCCGGACGTGGTCGTCGGCGACGTCAGCGACCCGGCCGTCGCGGCCCGGGCCGTGCACGGCGCGCAGCAGGTCTACCACATCGGCCCGACCCTGCACCCGCGGGAACGCGAGATGGGCCGCACCGTCGTCGACGCGGCCCGCGCCGCCAGCGTGCGGCACTTCGTCTTCAGCTCGGTGCTGCACGCCATCACCACCGACCTCGTCCAGCACGAGATCAAGCGCGACGTCGAGGAGCACCTGCTGTCCTCGGGGCTGGAGTTCACCATCCTCCAGCCGGCCAACTACATGCTGCCGCTGAAGCTCAAGCCCGTCTTCTCCCGCGGCGTGTTCGAGCTGTCGTGGTCCCTGGAGCGCCGCCAGTCCATGGTGGACCTCGACGACGTCACCGACGTGGCGCGCACCGTCCTCGCCGACGGTGCGCGCCACTACGGCGCCACCTATGAGCTGGCCGGGCCCGGCCGGTACACCGCGCACGAGCTCGGCGAGATCATCTCCCGGGTCCTCGGGCGGCCCGTCGAGGTGCGCCGGATCGACGCCGACACCTACCTGAAGGTGTGGGTCGGCGACGCGGACCCGCGCGAGGTGACCCACCAGCTGCGGGTGCTGCGCTCCATCACCGAGCGGTACAGCAGCCACGACTTCGTCGGCAACCCCAACGTGCTCACCTGGCTGCTCGGCCGCCCGCCCACCACCTTCGAGGCGTACGTGCGCAAGCACGCGAACGGAGTCGCATGAAGCTCACCGGCAACACCGTCCTCATCACCGGCGGCGGCAGCGGCATCGGCCGTGGGCTCGCGGAGGAGCTGCACCGGCGCGGCAACACGGTCATCGTCGCCGGCCGGCGCGTCGCCGCCCTGGAGGAGGTCGCCGCCGCCAACCCCGGCATGCGGTGGGTGCGGCTCGACGTGTCGGACCCGGCGTCGATCGCCGTCGTCGTGCCGCAGCTGATCGCCACGTATCCGGACCTCAACGTAGTGGTCAACAACGCCGGCATCATGTTCGGCGACGACCCGGCCGAGCCGATCGACGACGCGGCGCTGACCGCGATCGTCGCCACGAACCTGCTCGGCCCGATCCGGCTCAACTCGGCGTTCGTCACGCACCTGCGGTCGCTGCCGTCGGCGACCATCGTCAACGTCAGCTCGATGCTCGGCTACGCGCCCCTCGCCTCCTCGACGCTGTACTCGGCGACGAAGGCGGCCCTGCACTCCTACACGCTGTCGCTGCGGTACCGCCTGCGCGGCACCCCGGTGTCGGTGCTGGAGATCGCGCCGCCCTACACGCAGACCCACCTCATGGACGTGAACCTGACCGATCCCCGGGCGATGCCGCTGCGGGACTACCTGGACGAGACCATGGCGGTCCTCGCCACCGACGAGGTCGAGATCCTCGTGCGGCGGGCGGCGGAGCGTCGCGACGCGCAGCGCCCCGACGAGGTCGGGTTCACCACCCGGTTCAACGACCTGATGGGCGGCTGACCGCTTCCGATCAGAACGGGGCGGGGCCGCTGCCGGTCAGCGACATCAGCACCTGGGTCGCCAGGAGGCGCCGAACGCCGGTGACGGCGACCGTGCCGACCTGCTCGTACGGCAGCTCGATCTGCCCGCCGGTCGCGTCGCGCACCTCCGTGCTGACCTCATTGGGGCGGAACGTGCCGCTCCAGCCGCCGGGCGCGCCGCGGTTGTTGGTGTTCAGCGACGCCATGCCGCCGACCCGCGCCCCGGTGGTGAGGATCAGCGTCGCGGGTCCCGAGTAGGTGGCCATGCTGTCGACGGTATCGGCCGGCGGCCGTCCGGGTCCACGGAAGGCCCACTTGAGGGGGGCCTGAAATACGCCTTAAATGCTGCCCCGAGCTGTACTGACAACGTTGACACACGCCTATTTTTGCTCTTCGATCGGAGTTGTCGCACTTTGCACTGATCAATGCATTGGAGGCATGATGCGCATCCCGAAACGGCTGCTGGCGGCGGGGATCGCCGCCGCGGGCGTGATCACCGTCGTCATCGTCGCGGTCCGGGCACCGGCCGAGGCGGCGACCGGCTCGACCGTCGTCAGCGCCGCCTCCGGCCGCTGCCTCGACGTCGTCGGCCAGTCGCAGGCGGACAAGGCCCTCGTCAACATCTACGACTGCAACGGCCAGGCCAACCAGGCGTGGACCTTCACGGCCGCCGGGGAGCTGCGGGTGTACGACTCCCCCAAGTGCCTGGACGTCGCCGGGCACGACACCACCGCCCCGGCGACCGCGCAGATCTACACCTGCAACGGCGGCGCCAACCAGAAGTGGCGGATCAACACCAACGGCACCATCACCGGCGTCGAGTCGGGCCTGTGCCTCGACGTGACCGGCGCCGCCACCGCCAACAGCACGCCGGTCGCCCTGTGGACCTGCAACGGGCAGAGCAACCAGCGGTGGACGACCGCGGCCGGTGACTCGCAGCCGCCGACGGTGCCCGGCAACCCCCGGGTCAGCAACCTCGTCTGCGACGCCGTCACGTTCTCCTGGAACGCGTCCACCGACAACGTGGGCGTCGCGTTCTACGACGTCTTCCACGACGGCCAGCTGATGAAGTCGGTGACCACGCTGTCCACCGACCTCACAGTCGTGCCCGGGGTCACCTGGGGCCTGTACGTCAACGCCCGCGACGCCGCCGGCAACGTCTCGCAGGCCAGCACCACGGTGCCGATCACGCCGCCGCAGTGCCAGGCCGACACCACGCCGCCGACCGCGCCGACCGGGCTCACCGGGTCCGCGTCCGGCACGACCGTGACCCTGCGGTGGACCGCCGCCACCGACAACATCCAGGTCCGCGCGTACGACGTCTACCGCGACAACGCGAAGGTCGGCACGATCACCGGGACCGGCACCACCACCCCCGCGACCACGTTCATCGACAGCGCCCTGGCCGCCAACCGGGCCTACGCCTACCAGGTCGTCGCCCGCGACGCGCAGGGCAACGCGTCGCCGCGCAGCAACACCGCCACCGTCACCACGGGCGCCGCGTGCGGCAGCTCGGTCTGCGCCGTCACGCAGATCGGCACCGACACCGACATCCCGTGGGGCCTCGTCACGCTGCCGGACGGCACGATCCTCTACACCCGGCGCGACGCGCACGACATCGTCCACCTCAACCCCGCCACCGGCGCGAAGAACAGCATCGGCACGGTGCCGAACGTGCAGAACACCGACGGCGAGGGCGGCCTGCTCGGACTGGCGATCTCGGCGAACCACGCGAGCGACCACTGGCTGTACATCATGCACACCTCGCCGTCGGACAACCGGATCGTGCGGATCAGGTACGAGAACGGCACCCTGAACACCGGCAGCGAGCAGGTCCTGCTCAGCGGCATCCTGCGCAACAAGTTCCACGACGGCGGCCGGCTGCGGTTCGGCCCCGACGGCAAGCTCTACGCCAGCACCGGCGACGCGCAGAACGGCGACAACGCGCAGAACCTCAACAGCCTCAACGGCAAGGTGCTGCGGCTCAACCCGGACGGGACCGTGCCGTCGGACAACCCGTTCGGCAACTACGTCTGGAGCTACGGGCACCGCAACCCCCAGGGGCTCGCGTTCGACTCGCAGGGACGGCTGTGGGAGCAGGAGTTCGGCAACGCGATCATGGACGAGACCAACCTCATCCAGAAGGGCGGCAACTACGGCTGGCCGGCGTGCGAGGGCACCAGCGGCACGTGCGGCACCGCCGGGTTCATCGCGCCGAAGCGCACGTACCCGACGGCGGAGGGCTCCTGCTCCGGCATCGCGATCGTCCGTGACGTGCTGTACATCGCCTGCGAGCGCGGCACCCGCATGTACCGCGCGGTCATCAGCGGCACCTCGCTGACGAACGTGCAGGCGTACTTCAACGGCACGTACGGCCGGCTCCGCACCGTCGAACCGGCGCCGGACGGCGGCCTGTGGCTGACCACCAGCACCACCGGCGACAAGGACAGCATCCCGAACAACAGCAACGAGAAGCTCTTCCACGTCGCGCTCGGCGCCTGATGGTTTTGAGCGCAACGGCCCGCCCTCGTCGGGCGGGCCGTTGCGCTTGGTGCTCAGCGCGCCGACCACACCTGCGCGGCGCTGCCGTTGCACTCCCACAGCTGGACGAGGGTGCCGTCGGCCGCGCCGCCGCCGTTCACGTCGACGCCGCCGTTGGATTCCGCGTGTGCGGCGGCCGGTGCCACGAGCGTCATGGCGCCGGCGAGGACGAGCGAGAGCCCGATGGTGATGCGCTTGCGGAGCATGGCGGTCCTCCTCATGAGCGGGCGAACTTCTGGTTGGCGGCGCCGTTGCAGGGCCAGATGACGAACTGGGTGTTGTTGGCGGTGCCGTGGCCGACTACGTCGAGGCACTTGCCGGAGCCCACGTTGATGACCGCGCCGTCCCCGCGGACCTGCCACTGCTGGCCGGCGGTGCCGTTGCAGTCCCAAATCTGCACGGGGGTGTTGTCGGCGGTGGCGCCGCCGGCGGCCTCCAGGCACTTCGTGTCGTAGACCTTCAACGCGTTGGTGGCCGTCGACGTCCACGCCTGGTTGGTGCCGCCGTTGCAGTCCCACAGCGCCGGCCGCGTGCCGTCGGCCTGGCTGATGGCGGGCACGTCGACGCACTTGCCGGACTCCGTGCCGCGCAGGACGCCGTCGACGTCGGCGCGCGCCCACCGCTGGTTGGCGCCGCCGTTGCAGTCCCAGATGACGAGCCCGGTGCCGTTGGTGGTGCCGTGACCGGTCGCGTCCAGGCACTTGCCGGAGCCGGTGTTGACGACGCCGCCGTCCGCGTTCACGGCCCACTGCTGCGCGCCGGAGCCGTTGCAGTCGTAGATCTGCACGACGGTCCCGTCCGCGGTCCCGCCGCCGTTCACGTCGAGGCACTTGGTGCCGTACACCTGCAGCTGCCGCGACGGCGTCAGGCTCCAGCTCTGGTTGGCGCCGCCGTTGCAGTTCCACAGGTTGACGGCGGTGCCGTTGGTGGTGCCGGCGCCCGGGACGTCGACACAGAGGCCGGACTCCTGTCCCTTGAGGACGCCGCCGAGGTTGCCGTCGGCGTTGCGGGTGACGCTCAGGTTGTCGAACTGGTCGGTCTGGTAGCCGACGACCCCGACGCCGACCTGTCCGGACACGAACGACCGGTCGGTGACGGTGCCGAGCGTGGCGCCGTCGGCGGTGGCGGTGATCTGGTTGCCGCTGAAGCCGAGCTTCAGGTTGTGCCAGGTGTTGAGGCCCAGCGCGGCGCGGGTGCCGGACGCGAGGGTGGTCAGGACGCCGCCGGTGGAGTTCTTCGCGATCGACCAGGCACCCGTGTCGCTGATCCGCAGCTGGTACGCGGACTGGTTGCGCTGCGGCCGCTTCTGCACGCCGGCCCGGCCGAGCAGCGTGACGGTGCCGGCCTGTTGCAGGTTCACGTCCAGGCATTTACAGAATGTGCGCTGCTGCAAATGCACCATGATCGCGGTGTTACGTCCATCGACCAGTGCCGATTGCCTTGCCTAGTGTCGCGGTCGGGCCCGTTACGAGCGGGCCGACCAGCGAACCGAGGAGCCGGCAATGACAGGCCAGCACGACGACGCCGCCCTGGACGAGAACCGTCCGGGCGGACCCGCTCTGACCCGCAAGCAGCTGCTGCGCGCCGCGCTCGTCGCCGCGCCGGTGCCGATCCTGCTCGCGGGGGTGCCCGCGCTCGCCCGGGACACCGACCAGGTGAGCCTGGCACCGACGCCGATGTGCGACGACGGCGACGACGAGACGCCGCCGCAGATGGAAGGCCCCTACTTCAAGCCCAACTCGCCGCAGCGGACCGCGATCGCGACCGGCCTGCCCGGCACCCGGCTCACGGTGTCCGGCTACGTCTTCGGTACGTCGTGCAGCCCCGTCGCCAACGCGTTGTTGGATTTCTGGCAGGCGGACAACGCCGGCGCGTACGACAACGCGGGATACCGGCTGCGCGGCCACCAGTACACCAACGGGCAGGGGGCGTTCAGCCTCACCACGATCGTGCCGGGACTCTACCCGGGGCGGACGCGGCACATCCACGTGAAGGTGCAGGCGCCCGGCCAGCCGATCCTCACCACGCAGCTGTACTTCCCGGGCGAGCCGCGCAACTCGACCGACAGCCTCTACGACCCGCGGCTGCTGATGACCGTCCGGTCCGTCAGCGGCGGCCGGGAGGCGACGTTCGACTTCGTGCTGGACGTGCCGACCACCCCGCCGACCACGCCTCCCACCACGCCTCCGTCGACCCCTGGTGGCACGTGGGCCGCCGGTCAGGTGTACGCCGCCGGCGCCCAGGTCACCTACGCCGGGGTGGCGTACCGCTGCCTGCAGGGGCACACCGCGCAGCCCGGCTGGGAGCCGCCGAACGTGCCGGCCCTGTGGCAACGCCTCTGACTGTTGGATTCATGGGTGCTTCGCGGCACGGAATCGCAGGGAGGGGCCGCCGGTGCTGACGGCCGGGTCGGGGAAACCGGCCCGGCGCAGCCTTTCCGGGAGGGTCGCGGGGTCGACGGGCACCATGACGTCGCCGAGGTGCAGCAGCCGGAAGCGACGGCTCACGAGGCTGTCGCTGCCGGCGAACACACCGCCCGCCGTCAGCACCCGGCACGCCTCGGCGAACAGCCGGTCCTGCAGCTCGCGCGACGGCACGTGGTGCAGCATCGTGAAGCACACCACGGTGTCGAAGCTGCCGTCCGGGAACGGCAGGTCCGTCCCGTCGCCCCGCACGACGTTGCCGAACGTCGCCCGCAGCCGCGCCACGTGCCGTGGGTCGATCTCCACGGCGGTCAGGTCCGCACAGGCACGCGCCAGGACGCGGGTCGTCGCGCCGAACCCCGGCCCGATCTCCAGCACCCGGCCGTGCAGGGGGACACCGTTGAGCGCCCACGGCAGCAACCGGCGCTCGACGGTCCTGCCCCAGCGGGCGGAGCGGCACAGGACGTTGTGGATGCCGTTCATGGTTGCGACGGTACGATGGCCGCCCGCCGCTACACTGCCAACCGATGTCGAGTTCCGGCCATCCGGTGATCGTCGCGCGGGACTTCCAGCTCGCGGCGGGCACCAGGTTCCCCGTGCACCGCCACGCGACGCACCAGCTGACGTGGGCGGCGAAGGGTGTCGTCAGCGTCACCGCGCCCGGCGGGGTCTGGGTGCTGCCGACGACGCGGGCGCTGTGGATCCCGGCGGGCACGCCGCACGCCCTGGAAGGTGGGCCGGCGGTGGCCCGGGCCGTCTACGTGGACCGGGCCCCGCGCGGCTTCCACGCCCCGACCGTCTGGTCACGGCATTGCTGCGGGAGCTGGCCGCGCACCTCGCGACGTTCCCGCCACTTCCTGCTACCCCTTCGGATGCCGCTGCCGCTGCCGCTTCGGCTTCGGCTTCGGATGCCGCTTTCGCTGGGCCTGTGCGGTCCTCTGAGGCCGCGCGGCGGCGGGCGGAGGCGGTGCTGCTGGATCTCCTCCAGTCGGCGGGGGTCGCGACGATCGACGTGCCGATGCCCGCCGACCCGCGGGCGCTCCTGGTCGCCGAGGCGGTCGTCGCCCGCCTTCCGACGGGCGCGACCTCGACGGCTGGGCCCGGCACGCCGGCGCGAGCGCCCGGACCCTGGCGCGGCTGTTCACCGACGGCACGGGGATGAGCTTCGGCCGCTGGCGCACCAACGTCCGGCTCCGCGCGGCCCTGTCCCTGCTCGCCACCGGCACGCCGGTCGCGGTGGTGGCGCGACGGGTCGGCTACCGCTCGCCGAGCGCGTTCATCGCCGCGTTCCGGCAGGCGTTCGGCGTCTCCCCCGGCGCCTACTTCAGCCTCTGATTCCGCCTCAGTCACACTCAGATCCGCGCCGCAGCCGCGCTCAAATCCGTGCCGCAGTCGCCCGCCGATCCGGGCCTCAGTCGCCGGGGATCGGGATGGGCGTCGGCAGCGGCACGGGCGCGGTACACCGGACGTCGGCGAGCGTGTCGGCGATCATCGTCTGGTGCTCGCGCAGCAGCGGCAGCGCCTTCCGCGCGAACGTCTTCAGCTTCGCGTTGCGCCCCTGGTCCGCCTCCTTCTCGAACGCCCCGATCGCCGCCACGTGGTCGAAGTACTCGACCGGCGCGTACGAGCAGTCGAACACCGGCCCGGTCGTCGTCCCGAACAGCGTCAGGATCGCGTCCTGCTCCTCGCTCGGCGCGTCCGGCACCTCCAGGCCCAGCTCCTTCCCCAGCGCGGTCAGCTCCGCGCCCGCCTTCGTATGGTCCGCGACCATCCGGTTGCCGAAGGCGCGCACCCCCTTGTCGTGCGCCTGCTGCGCGGCCATCCGGCCGGCGGCGACCTCGAACGCGCCCCCGTGCCCGGCCTCCGCGACGAACGCCCGGTCCTGCGCCGAGACCCGTCCCCCCGCGGCGGACGCCGGGGCCGCGGCCCCGGTGGCGGCGAGCGCGACGGCGGCGGGCAGGGCACAGAGCCGGATGAGTGCGGCACGCATGGCATTGACCTCCAATGTTGGCGGCGTTGTCTCACGTACCCTTTTCCAACCCACGACGCCACTAACTCTCAGTACGGGTGCAACTTCAATCCGTCACGTACTGCCAGACGGCGTCCCAGCTGATCGGGAAGTCATGCCCCGCGAGCCGCACCCAGTACAGGTCCTCGTCACCGGCCCGCTGCGGCAGCACCGCCACCACGGTCCGCCGCTCGCCCGGCACCCCCGGGAACTGGAGCTCGTCGCCGACGCGTGGGAGGGGCGGCGGCTCGTACCAGAGCAACCGCCGCCCGAAATGCTCCAGCCGTGCTGGTGACGGGGGGTGCGGTCGCAGTGCTCGCCGTGTATCTGATCGTGCTCGGGGTGCAGATCCGCGACGGGCATCACGACGCTGTCGCAGGGTGCGGGGATGCGTGTGGATCGGCGTTGCGGGAGTTTCAGTCGCGGTTCGAGGGGCGGCTGTATCTCGTGGACGCGTTGCTGGTCGTGACGCCTGCGTTGCTCGGCATGTTCTGGGGGGCGCCGCTCGTCGCCCGGGAATTGGAGTCGGGCACGTATCGGCTCGTCTGGAACCAGAGTGTGACCCGTCGCCGTTGGCTGGTCGTGCGCCTGGGCGTGGTGTGCGTCGCGGCGGCGGCGGTGACCGGGGTGTTCAGCCTGCTGTTGACGTGGGCGGCGCGTCCCTACGACGCGGTCGCCGCGGATCGGTTCGACGCGGTCATGTTCGGCACGCGCAACCTGGTGCCGGTCGCGTACACCTGCTGCGGCGTCGTGCTGGGTGCGCTGTGCGGGCTGTTACTGCGGCGCACGGTGCCGGCGATGGCGTTGACGGCGCTGCTGTTCGCGGCGGTGCAGATCGCGATGCCGATCGTGGCACGGCCGCACCTCGCGGCACCGGTGCACGGGTCGCAGGTCATGTCCGCGGAGGCCATCCGAAACCTGAGCTTCCTCGGCAAGGATGCGGACGTCGAGGGGCTCAGCGTGCCGAACACCTGGATCGTGTCGAACAGCCGGCTGCTGACCGCGGACGGCGAGGCGGTCGGGCTCGATCGGTACAACGGCTGCCTGTCGGGGCAGTTCGACGTCATGGCGCAGCGCCTCGCCGCCCTGGACCTGCATGTCGAGGTCGCCTATCACCCTGGTGAACGCTACTGGCGCTTCCAGTGGCTGGAGTCGCTGCTGTACGTGACGGCGGCGCTCCTGCTCGCCGCGCTCGCGCTGTGGCGGATCAGGGTGGCGTGACGGCGACGTAGGCTGGCGCGATGGACTCCTACCTGCAGAGGATCGGCGTGGCACGGCCAGCCGTCGCCGACCTGGCCGCGCTGCGGGTGTTGCAGCGGGCGCACCTGATGGCGGTGCCGTTCGAGAACCTGAGCGTGCACCACGGAGAAGAGATCGTGCTGGAGTCCGCCGCGCTCGTCGCGAAGGTCGTCGACCGGCGGCGCGGTGGGTTCTGCTACGAGCTCAACGGTGCGTTCGCGGCGTTGCTGGCGTCGCTCGGGTACGAGGTGACGTTGCACTCGTGCCGGGTGTGGACGGGTGAGCGGTTCGGGGTGCCGTTGGATCACATGGCGCTGCGGGTGCAGCTGGATGCGCCGTATCTGGTGGACGTCGGGTTCGGCAGGTTCGCCCAGCACCCGTTGCGGATGGACGTCGCCGGTCCGCAGGCCGACCCGGCGGGCGTCTTCGAGGTGCTGCCCGACGGGGCCGACCTGGCGGTCCGCGGTGACGGAGGATGGGAGTACCTGCTGGATCAGCGGCCGTACGAGCTGAGCGACTTCACGCCGCTGAGCTGGTGGCACCGGACGTCGCCGGCGTCGCACTTCACGCGGCAGCTGACCTGCTCGGTCGTGACGGACACCGGCCGGGTCACGCTCAGTGGGCGCACCCTGATCACCACGACCGCTCCCGTCGGCGGGAATGGTGATCACGGTGGCGGTGGTGGACGGACGGAGCGCGTTCTGAAGGACGATGCCGAGGTGCTGGCGGTGTACCGCGACACGTTCGGCATCACGCTGGACACCGTGCCGGTGGTCAACGCGCGCGGCTGAGGCGGCAGGCAGGCTCAGCGGCGAGCCCGTCGCCACGAGCACCTGTTCTCCACTGTGGACAGTGGGGGGCGTGATCGGTGTCGACCCGGTCCCGCGACGAGGCGCCTGAATTGACTGCCCGCGGCAATGGCAGCGATTCGGACGGCGGGACCGGGGCGACAGCGGCCAGGGCGGCCGCAGCTAGGGCAGCCGCGGGCCGGGTCAGCGCACGGTGCGGAAGAAGGTGCGGACCTCGTCGACGAACAGGTCGGGCACTTCGAGGGCCGCGAAGTGGCCGCCGCGGTCGTACTCGGCCCAGTGGGTGATGTTGTTCAGCTGCGACGCGAACTGGCGGATCGCGATGTCCTCGGCGAAGTTCGCCACGCCGGTCGGCACCGTGGAAGGGGTCGGCCAGTTGTGGGTGTGCATCGACTCGTAGTACATCTGCGCCGACGACGCACCGGTGTTGGTGAGCCAGTAGAGGGTCGCGTGGGTCAGCACGTGCTCGGCGTCGATCGAGCCGGCCGGGTGGGCCCAGTCGTGGAACTTCTCGCCGATCCAGGCGAGCTGCCCGACGGGTGAGTCGGCGAGGCCGAAGCCGAGCGTGTGCGGCTTGCTGGCCTGGATCTGGAAGTAGCCGTTCCCCGAGTCGAGGAAGCGCTGCATCCGGTCGAGGCGCGCCTGCTCGGCGTCGGTGAGCACGGTGCCCTCGGGCAGGCCGCCGAACGGGATGAAGCCGGCCGTCGCGGCGTTGACGTGCACGCCGACGACGTGCTCGGGTGCGACGCGGCCGAGGTCGGGGGCGATGAACGCGCCGAAGTCGCCGCCCTGCGCGCCGTAGCGGTCGTAGCCGAGCCGGGCCATCAGCTCCGCGTACGCGGTGGCGATCCGCCGGGCGTCCCAGCCGGCCCCGGCCGGCCCGGTGAAGCCGAAGTTGGGGTGCGACGGGATCACCAGGTGAAACGCGTCGGCCGGGTCGGCGGGGTTGGTCAGCGGCTCGATGACCTGGAGGAACTCGGCGAACGAACCGGGCCAGCCGTGCGCCAGCAGCACCGGCAGCGCGCCGTCGTGAGGGGACCTGACGTGCAGGAAGTGGATGTCCTGGTCGTCGATGCGGGTGGTGTACTGCGGGTGCCGGTTGATCTGCTCCTCGACCGCGCGCCAGTCGAACTTCGTCCACTGGTCCACGAGCTCCCGCAGGTGCTCGACCGGCACGCCCCGCTCCCAGCCCACCCCCGGCACCTGCGCCGGCCAGCGGACCCCGGCGAGCCGCCGGCGCAGGTCGTCCAGCTCCGCCTGGTCGACATGGATCCGGAACGGGGTGATCTCGTTGCCCATCGCACGCACTCCTCGGTCATCAGCTTCGGGCATCCCTGCCCGCTACGGCACAGCCTGCTCGCAGATGCGGCCAGCTTCGGGCCTGATTTGTCGGCGCCGGGGGCGAAGTTTCGGGGCCATCATCGCGACGCGGGTCTTCGAGCCGGCGGCCGGACGTTCCGTGGTCGGCGACTGGTCGAGCCAGCCCGCAGAGCAGGACGGTCAGGAGGAGGAACAGCACGAAGTCCATGACGCCGAGTCCGGTGCTCATGACCGCCGGCGTCCGGCTCGACGCGCCCGGTGCAGTGCCGCCGCTGCCGCCCGCCATCGCCGCGACGCTCGTGCTGTCGGTCGGCACGGTCCGTGACCTCCTGATGTCCGCCGGGACGAAGCTGCACGCGCGCAACCGCGTCGACGCGATCCGCATCGCGACCGAGACCGGCTGGATCTGAAGTCTGAAAGACTCTTTCACATCGCACTGATCTGTGGCACTCTGAAAGTCACTTTCAGAGTTGAAGGAGTTGGAGGACACGGTGGGCAGAGAAGCGCGGCGGACGCTCAGCGAGCCGGAGGAGCTGCGGACCCTGGCCCACCCGGTGCGCTACGAGCTGCTGAGCCACCTCATCGCCACCGGCCCGGCGACGGCGTCGCAGTGCGCGCGGGCGGTCGGCGACACCCCGTCCAACTGCAGCTACCACCTGCGCGCCCTCGCCAAGGCGGGCCTCGTCGCGCCGGACGACACGAGCGAGCGGGACGGACGCGAGCGGCCCTGGCGGGCCCTGGTCACCGGCTTCTCCGTGCAGCCGGACGCCGACGCGGACTCCCCGGAGGGCCGGCAGGCGGCCACCATCGCCGCCCTCAGCGTCCAGCGCGACCAGCGCCTCGTGCGCGACTGGCTGGCCCGCCGCGACAACGCCCCCGCGCGGTGGCGGGACGCCGACCACTACGGGCTCTACACGCTGAAGGTCACCCCGGACGAGCTGCGGGTCCTCGGCGACCAGATCGACGCGCTGATCCGCCCCTTCATCGCCGCGACCCGCGACGATGACCCGGACGGCGCCCAGATGGCCCACCTGGGCTTCCACGGCTTTCCGCTCATGCGCGACAACGAGGAGGGGCCCGATGCGGCCACTGCGACACCGTGACTTCCGGCGGCTCTGGCTCGCCGGCCTGATCTCCGACTCGGGCGACTGGCTGCTGCTGGTCGCGCTGCCGATTCTCGTGTACCAGCTGACCGGCTCGTCCCTGCAGACGTCGTTCGCGTTCCTGATCGAGCTGGCACCCGCGGTCCTGCTCGGCCCCGTCGCCGGGCACCTCGCCGACCGGTGGGACCGCCGCCGGCTGCTGGTCACGGTCGTGACGGTCCAGGCGGCCGCGCTGCTGCCGCTCCTGTTCGTCCACGACCGGGGCGACCTGCCGATCCTCTACGCGGTGATCGCCGTCGAGGCGGCCGCGCTCGCGGTGTTCGGCCCGGCCAGGAACGCGCTGCTGCCGACCCTGATCCCCGCCGCGGAGCTGGTGCCGGCCAACGCCCTGCTCGGCTTCGGCCAGAACGCGGGCCGGCTGGTGGGCGGCCCGCTGGGCGGCCTGCTCCTGGCGGTCAGCGGATTGCCCGTGATCGTGGCGGTGGACCTGGTCACGTTCCTCGCGGCCGGCCTGCTGATCGCGGGCGTCGCCGGCGGGGCACGCGAGGCCGCGGATCCGCAAACCCCGGGTGGCGGCGGCCTCGGCGGGCGCCGGGTCTGGTCCGCGCTGGGGGTCGCCGCGCTCTGCGGCACCGCGCAGGGCGTCTTCGTCGTGCTGTTCGTCGTGTGGGTCGCCCGCGAGCTGGGCGGCGGCGCGGCCGAGACCGGCCTGCTGCGCGGGGTCCAGGCGATCGGCGCGATCACGCTGGGCCTGCTGCTCGCCGTGGCCCGCCGCTCGCCGGCGCCCGGCACGCTGATCGCCGTCGGCGCCGGCGCCTTCGGGCTGCTGTCGCTGGCGGTGTGGAACGGGCCGCTCGTGACGACGGCCCTTCCGGTGTACGTCGCGCTGTTCATCCTGGTCGGCGCGCCCGGCGTCGTCATGATCACCGGGCTGGTGAGCCTGTTGCAGCAGGAGACCCCCGACGGCGCCCGGGGCAAGGTGTTCGGGGTGTTCGGCGCGGTCTTCGAGGGCAGCAGCGGCGCCGGCATGCTCGCCGCCGGCCTGCTCGCCGACCGGCTCGGCGTCGTGCCGCTGCTGAACGGCCAGGCCCTGCTGTACCTCACCGCCGCCGCGACCGCGACAGCCCTCCTGCGCCCCGCGAAGCCGCACCCCGCGACCGCGACCCCCGACAAGCCGCACGCCGCGAACGCGACCCCCACCAAGCCGAATCCCGCGACCGCGACGGCTCCGCCACGGCCCGCGGAGCCGCTCCCCGTCGCATCCGGCGAAGCGGCCGGCGTGGCGGCAGTTCGTACACCTGCCGAAAACGCGAATTGGTCCGGACCTGTTATCCAGGAGCCCGCCTTGCGGGGGGACGCCGTTCATCCTGATTGATTTCGATGCGTTGCGACGCGACCCCGACTCGGAGGTTTTCGATGCAACGATCGATCGTGGCCGGCGCCCTCGCCACCGGCCTGGCGCTCACCGGCGCCGCGCTCGTCACCACCGCAACGCCCGCGCACGCGGCCGCGCCCGTCAAGAAGCTGCTGGTGGTCGGCATGGACGGGCTCAACTGGGCGGCCGTGGTCGCCGCGAACGCGCCCAACCTCGACGCCCTCGCCGCCGGCGGCACCCTCGGCGAGAGCCTGGTGTACTGCCCGGGCGTCGCGGCCTCCTCCAGCGGGCCCGGCTGGTCGACGATCGCGACCGGCGTGTTCCCCGACAAGCACGGCGTGAAGGACAACACGTTCGCCGGCAAGCAGTACGGGACCTACCCGGACTTCCTTACCCGCCTGGAGAGCGCGAACCCGGCCTACCGCACCTACTCGGCGGTCGACTGGGCGGTGCTGCACACGCAGGGCACGTTCGGCACCGCGATCGACACCCGCGTCACGTTCGACGGCGACGCCGAGGGCTACGTCAGCGCCGACGCGAAGATCACCTCCGACGCGGTCAACCGGCTGCGCAACGAGAACCCTGACGCGTCCTTCGTCTACCTGGGCAACACCGACGTCGTCGCGCACGCCAGCGGCACCGGCACCGCGTACCGGACCGCGATCGAGAAGCAGGACCAGCAGCTCGGCCAGCTGCTCGCGGCGATCGCGGCGCGCCCCACGTACAGCGGCGAGGACTGGTTGGTCGTCGTCACCACCGACCACGGCCACGCGAACCCCGGCGGCGGCCACGGCGGCTGCGGCATCGACGAGCGTCGCACGTTCGTCCTCGCCAAGGGCACCGGCGTCGCGGCCGGCGCGCGGCCGGTCGACACCCGCCTCGCCGACGTCGCCTCGACCGCGCTCGGCCACTTCGGCGTGAGCGCCGCCCTGGACGGCAAGCCCGTCTCCGTGCGGTCCACCGATGCGTTCGACACCCTCGCGCCGTCACTGCAGACGCGGGTCGACGAGACCGGCATCCCGGCAACGCTCAAGGGCTGGACGCCGACCGCGCCCGCGGGCTGGTCGGTCGACCGCAGCCGCATGCCGTCCGGCGGGGTCACCGAGTGGCGCGGCTGGAGCTTCACCACCGACGAGTTCTGGAGCCGGGCGCAGAGCGGCCAGGAGCGGGAGAACGCGCTGCGCACCCGCGGCGTCTTCGCCGTCGCCGACTCCGACGAGTTCAACGACAAGGCCGGCGGCACCAGCTATGACTCGACGCTGCTGTCCCCGTCCTACACCGTGACCGCCGGCAGCACGGTCCGGCTCAACTACGTGACGCACTACCGGCAGGAGGGCGCCCAGAAGGCCGACGTCCTCGTGTCGTTCAACGGCGGCGCCGACGTGCTCGTCAAGCGCTACAGCGCCGACGCGCGGGCGAAGGTCGAGTCGCTGCCCGTGACGGTCCCGGCCGGGGCGACCCGGATGGTCGTCAAGTTCCGCTACTACGACGCCAACAACAACTGGTACTGGGCGATCGACGACCTGCGCATCGCGTAACCCCTGCCCGCGGGGCCCTCACGACGGCCGTGAGGGCCGCCTGCGCGCCTACCGGGGCGGTGGCACGTTCGTCGCCGCCCCGGAGCTGATCCAGCCGCTGGAGCTGGTGTCGTGCACCGAAGCGCTGCGCGACACGGGCAGCGGCCGGGCCGGCGGGTCGTCACCACCGAGCGGATCCCCGCGGGGGCCGCGCTCGCTCCACCGCGGCGACCGGATCGGCTTCGTCACCCGCCTGCGCGCCTCCTGAGCCTGCCGCCGGAGGTTTGAGGCGAGGCCGGCGGCGGCGGGCACATCCGTTCCGGAGCGACGGGTTCGGAGCACAGGATGCACCAGGTGGCGGGGACCGTCTCGTGGCCCATCGCCGCGTAGACGATGGGGTCCGCGTGGTGCGCCAGGTGCGGCACCCGGCCGAAGTGCCGGACCGTCCACAGGTCCTGCCCGCCGCCCCAGGCGTGCAGGGTCGCCTCGACGGCCGTGTCGTCGTCGCGCCACCACAGGTCGGCCGGGCCGCTCGCCTCGGGCACCGCGGGCGGCAGCAGCCGCTCGTCCGCGACCGGTGCGACGAGTGGCGGCGTCCGGCAGGTGTACGTGCGGTGCGGCCACCCCTTGACCTCGACCAGCAGCGCGTGCTTCTCGATGCGCTGCTCGACGGAGCGGTCGATGACGCGGAACGGCCAGCTCCCCAGGTCCAGCGCGGTGCGGCCGTCGAGGAGCACGTCGACGGGCCAGGTCCAGGCGCCGTCCAGGATGCCGGTGAACGCGGGGCCCAGGGGTGTGTCGTGGACCTCGACCTCGCCGTCGAGGCCGTGCTCCATCGGGTTGCCGCCGATGACCCGGTACCACAGGCCGCCGTAGCTCGCCTCGAACCGCACGAGCGCCTCGACGGCGTCGCCGGGCAGGTCTCCCGCGGCGGCCCGGATCGCGGCTTCGGGCATCGGAGGGTGCCGGGTGGCGTGCTCGGCCAGGAACCGCTTGGCGCGGGCGGAGAGCATGTCAGCCCGACGCCAGGGCGGGCTCGGCGCGGCGGGACAGGGCCCAGCGCCAGGCGAGCTGCACCGCCAGGGTCACGGCGAGCGCGGCGGCGAACGTGGCCGGGGTGCCGAGGCGCTCGACGAGGACGGCTACGAGCAGGCAGAAGACGGCGAAGCCGAGCAGGCCGCGCGGGACGCCGCGCAGCGTCTCAACCGCGCCGTCGGTGCCCTGCTGGGCGAGGACGAAGGCGGCGACGACGCTGGTGGCGATCGGGAACGGGGCGAGGACACCGGTGAACGACGGGCCGACCGTCTCGGCGGCGGTCGTGACGGTGACGACCAGGGCCGCGGTCGCGAAGGCCCGCCCCGGCAGGTCCCACCAGGGCCAGGACGGCGACTGCTCCGCGGACGAGACCGGTGCCGCGGGGAAGACGCGGAGGGCGAGCCAGGCCGCCGCCAGCACGATGGCGAAACCCGCGAACGGAGGAACGGTCAGGCGGGCGAGGGCGAGGTCCAGGGCGAGCGTCGCGAGCCATGCGGCGGCGAGGGAGCCGACCCAGCCGGTGCGCCGCGAGCACCAGGCGAAGACGACCGTGAACGCCGCGAGGGACACCAGGCCGAGCAGCGCCGACGACGCGGCCCGGGCGCCGAACCGGGGGCCCTGCTCGAGGCAGGTGACGAGCAGGATCGGGCCGGCGACGATCGGCAGCGCGACCAGGGTGCCGGCGACGGGGGCGCCCCAGCGGCGGCCGGCGAGGGACGAGGCGACGACGAGGAGCGGGGCGAGCAGCAGCTTCAGCAGCAGGGTCACTGCTGCCGGTCGCCTTCCTGCTCCGCCTCGACCTGGGTGTTCCAGTCGCGCTTGGAGGCCTGCCAGCCGTCCTCGTCGTGGCCGAGGCGCCAGTACCCGGAGATCGACAGCCGCTCCATGGGCACCCGGCGGTCGAGGCGCAGGTAGCGGCGCAGCTCCTTGACGAAGCCGGCTTCGCCGTGGACGAACGCGTGGACGTCGTCGCCGCGCCACTCGGCGGCCGTGACGGCCTCGACGAGCGCCGCGCCGACGGGCCGGCCGCCGCGGCGCAGCCAGGTGACGCCGGGGATCTTCTGCTCCTCGCGGGCATCGGCGACCTCGACGAACGCCTCCACGACGGCGTCCGGGGCAAGGCGCTCCAGGGCCGCGGCGATGGCCGGCAGGGCGCTCTCGTCGCCGGCGAGGAGGTGCCAGCCGGCGGCCGGGTCGGGCGCGTACTTGCCGCCGGGTCCGCCGAAGGACACCTCGTCGCCGGGGTGGGCGGCGACCGCCCACTGGGCGGCGAGACCGGTGTCGCCGTGGATGACGAAGTCCAGGGTCAGCTGGCGCGTCACCGGGTCCCAGTCGCGCACCGTGTACGTGCGGGTGACGGGCCACTGCTCGCGGGGCAGCTGCTCGCGGATCGCGGCGAGGTCGAACGGGCTCGGGTAGACGACGCCGGCGGGCGGGAACATCAGCTTCACGTAGTGGTCGGTGTACTGCCCGGCGTCGAACCTGTCGAGACCCTCGCCACCGAGCACGACGCGGTGCATGTTCGGGGTGAGCCGCTCGGTGCGGACCACCCGGCCCGTGTGTGCCTGTGGTGCCCGCCGGGCGGGTCGCTCTGCCGTCACCCGTCCACGGTATACGCCCGGCGGATCTTCCCCGCAGGTCAGGTCGGGGTGACGGCGACGGCGCGGGCGACGGCGGTCCTGGGGCTGCTGAGCACCGGCAGGTCCGGCACGAGGTCGGCGGCCGGGGCCATGCTCGCCTGTGCGAGGACGACCACGTCGGCGGTCGCGGCGACGGTCCGGACGTGCCCGGCGACCCGCCGGACGTACGCGTCGAGGTCCCCCGACTCGAACAGCGCCCACGCGTCCAGGCACGGCGCCTCGACGATCTCGACGGTCACACCGGCCAGCGCCGCGCACTCGCGCAACAGGCCGGTCGTGGGCGCGAGGGTCGAGGCGAGCGCGGCGACGACCGCGATCCGGCCTCCCCCGGCGACCGCCGCCTCGGCCATCGGCCGGTCGACCCGCAGCACCGGCACGCCGGCGTCGACGGTCTCGGCGAGCCCGCCGATCGTGGAGCAGGTGCAGACGATGACGTCCGCGCCGTCCGCCGCGAGTCCCCGCAGGCGCGCCACGACCCGCTCCCCCACGTCGGCGCCGGCCCGCGCGTCCTCCAACAGCGCCGCGTCCACGACGTGCAGCCCCCGCGCGTCGGGTGCGGCGCCGGCGAGGAGCGTGCGGAACGTCGCGACGTGGACGTCGGCCGTGTGCAGGAACCCGATGATCGGCACGCCCCCCAGCATTCCACGATTGCTGTCAAGCTGGTTGCAGCGGAGTCGCCGGAGTCATGCCCGTCTCCGGCGGCTCCGCGCCCGGCTTCCCGCTTGTCCGCGCTCGCCGGACCCGACGACGTAACGGACAGAGGGAGATTCCATGGGGTACGGCGTCATGGCCTACCGGGTCGACATCGACAGGCTGGCCGCCCTGTGCGGCAGCGGCGACAACCAGGCACGGCGGGCGATCTGCGGCAGGTTCCGCACCGACATCGCCCGGCTCAACGACGACCTCGACTGCTCCAACGACCGCGGCGCGCCGTCGGTCTTCACCGCGATCGAGCACCTCGTCATGGGCGGCGACAAGACACTGCCCGGCCACCTGTACGGCTACGGCTTCAAGTACATGGTCGAGTTCTCCGGCCGGTTCCTGGACAACTCGCAGTTCTACCCGTGCCCGTCGTCCTATCTGGACAGTACGGTCGACCCGGCCATGAAGGCGACCGGCGCCGCGATCAGCATGTCGGACCTCATCTTCCGCGGCGCGCCGGTCAGCTTCCCGTCGCCGGACGACTTCCCGTCCATCGGCTACTGGACCGCCGCCGAGGTCGCCGCCGCCGCCGAGCCGCTGAAGTCCGGCACGACGGACGAGGTGCGCGCGGTCGCCGCCTGGACCGCCGGTGCCGCCGCCGAGCAGAAGGGCATCGTCGGCTTCTACCACTGATCGGCCTGTCCGTCGTTGAACCCGGCAGGGCGACAGTGACGGAGGGCCGGATGCGGCGACGGGTTGTGCTCGCCGGGGTGGCCGGGATCGGCGTCGCCGCGGCGGTGGCGGCCGGTGGGGCGCGGTTCGTCGACGTGCGGTCCGGCGGCGGGTTGCCGTCCGCGGCCCGCGTCGGGTTCGGTGACCTGGGGCGGCTGCTCGGAGCGGGCGGCGGGGACAAGCCGGTCGTGCCGGACGCGCCCGTCGGCGACGAGCGGCTGGAGCGGCGGGTGTCGGCCGCGCGGGGCAGGAGCGTCGACGTCTACACGTGCGTGCCCGCCGGGCACGGCGACGGGCGCGGGCTGCCCGTGTGCCTGGTCCTGCACGGCGGGTCGAAGACGGTCCGGGACTTCCCGGCCATGGGTCTCGGCCGGTTCCTGACCGCGGCCGTCGCAGGGGGCGCGCCGCCGTTCGTGCTGGCGGGCGCGACCGGTGACCGCCTCGGCTGGCGGCCTTCGGGGGGTGACGACCCGCAGCGGATGGTGCACGACGAGGTGCCGCGGTGGTGCGCCGAGCGGGGGTTCGACACGACGCGGATCGCGGTGTGGGGCTGGTCGATGGGCGGGGCCGGGGCGCTGCTGCTCGCCGAGGCGTTTCCCGGGTTCGTGCGCGCGGTCGCCGCGTTCTCGCCGGCCGTCGCGCCCGGGGACGCCGTCTTCGCCGGCCGCGACCGGCTGCGCGGGACACCCGTCGGCCTCTGGTGCGGCCGCGACGACCCGCTCCACCCCGACGTCCGTGCGCTGCACCGGCAGCTGCCCGAGGCGCCCGTCGCCGGCTCGTACACCGGCGGCAGGCACAACTTCGGGTACTGGAGCAGGGTCGTCCCGGCCGCGTTCGCCTTCGTCGCGGGCACGCTCACCTGACGTTGGTAGGGACAGCCCCACCACGGCGCCTGAGGGAGGCGGGACGCGGAGTGAGGGGGTCGGCGGGCATGTGCGGGGCACCCCCGGATTGGGACCGTGGACGCATCATCAGCCCTCTTTCGTGGAGTCCACCATGACCGGTCCGCAGCCCGTCCGATGGCACCGTCCGCTGCTGTGGTTCGCGGCGGCGATGGGTGTCCTCGCCCTCGTGTCCCTCGTCGGGATCTTCGTCGACGACCGGCTGGTCGTCGGCAGCCCCACCTGGCTCAAGCCGTTCAAGTTCGCCGTTTCCATGGGTGTGTACGCGGTGACCCTGGCGTGGCTGCTCCGGGCCGCCCGGCGCGGCCGGCGCACCGGCTGGTGGGCCGGGACGGTCGTCGCCGTCGCCGCCACCGTCGAGATGGCCCTGATCGTGCTGCAAGGGGTCCGGGGCCGGCCCAGCCACTTCAACAACTCCACCCCGTTCGACGAGACCGTGTGGTCGCTCATGGGCAACCTGGTCGTGGTGCTGTGGACGGCCAGCCTCGTCGTCGCGATCGTGGTCGCCTTCCAGCGCGGCGGCGACCCGGTGCTGAAGTCCGCGGCCCGGCTCGGCTTCACGCTGTCGCTCGCCGGGATGCTGGTCGCGTTCCTCATGACGCAGCCGACCGCCGAGCAGGACGCGGCCCTGGACCGGGGCGAGACGGTCGGCATCATCGGCGCGCACAGCGTCGGCGTCGCCGACGGCGGCCCGGCGATGCCCGTCACCGGCTGGTCGACGACCGGCGGCGACCTGCGCGTCGCGCACTTCGTCGGCATCCACGCCCTGCAGGCCCTGCCGCTGCTGGCGCTCCTGCTCGCCGCCGCCGCCCGGCGCCGGCCGTCCTCGGCGCCCGGCGAGCAGCAGGCCGCGCGGGGTCGGCTGTCCTCGGTGCTCGGGGAGCAGCGGGTCGCGCGGGGGCTCGTGCGGGCGGCGGCGCTCGGGTACGGCGGCCTCATCGCCCTGCTCACCTGGCAGGCGCTGCGCGGCCAGCCGCTGCTCGACCCGGACGGCAGGACGCTGCTCGCCGCCGGCGTCCTCGCGGTGACCGTGCTGTGCGCCGCCGGGATCGCCCTGCGCGGTCGCGGGAGGACGCCGATCGTGGAGAAGTCCCCGGCTATCGTCGGGGCGTGACGACAGACGATCTCGAACTGGCCATCGCCGCCGCCGAAGCGGGCGCGGCGGTGGTCCGTTCGCGCTTCGGGACCCGCCTGGACCGGTTCGCGAAGGGCGGCGGCGACTTCGCCACCGAGGCCGACATCGAGGCGGAGCGGGCGATCCTGGCGGTGCTGCGGGCCGCCCGGCCCGGCGACGCCGTGCACGGCGAGGAGTCCGGCCGCATCGGCGGCGGCGACCGTACGTGGCTCGTCGACCCCCTGTGCGGCACGCTCAACTACGCGGCCGGCGCGATGCTCGTGGCCGTCAACGTGGCGCTGCGCACGCCCGCGGGCACCACCGTGGCCGTGTCCGTGGACCCGTTCGCCCGGGAGACGTTCTCGGCGGCCGCCGGGGTGGCCCGGGTGCGCCGCGACGGGGTGGAGGCGGACCTCGTACCGACGCCGCGGTCCGCTCTTGTCGACGTGAACCTCGACCCGCCGTTCCCGAACGGTCCCGCCTTCCACCCGGCGCGGCTCCTCGCGGATCCGGGGTTCGGCGAGCTGTTCCGGCCGCGGGTCGTGTCGAGCACCCTCGCCGTCGCGTGGGTCGCCGCGGGCCGGCGGGCGGCGTACGTGACCGACGGCGACCTGCGCGACAGCGTCCACTTCGCGGCCGGGATCGCGCTGTGCGAGGCCGCCGGCTGCGTGGTGACCGGGCTGCGGGGGCAGCCGATGCACACCGGGGCCGGCGGCCTCGTCGCCGCCGCGGATCAGCGGACCCACGCGGCGCTGCTCGACCTCATCGAGCGGCAGTTCCAGCGCTGACGAGCTCCGGCTCGACCGCCGGCGGCTCCTCGCCGTGCAGCCGGGTGCCCTCGACGTCGACGTCGGGCAGGAGGCGGTCGAGCCAGCGCGGCAGCGCCCAGGCGCGGCGGCCCAGGAGCGTCATGACCGCCGGGACGAGCGTCATCCGCACCACGAACGCGTCGAAGAGGATGGCCGCGGCGAGCGCGAACCCGATCGACTTGATCATGGCCTCGGGCGACAGGATGAAGCCGGAGAACACGCTGATCATGATGATCGCGGCGGCGGTGACGACCCGGGCGCCGTGGCTGAACCCGTTGACGACGGCGTCCTTGGGCGCGGCGCCGTGCACGTGCTCCTCCCGCATGCGGCTGACGAGGAACACCTCGTAGTCCATGGCGAGGCCGAACACGATCCCGATGAGGATGACGGGGAGCAGGCTGACGATCGGGCCGGTCTGCTCGACGCCGATGAGGTCGGCGAGCCAGCCCCACTGGAACACGGCGACGACGGCGCCGAACGTGGCGGCGACGCTCAGCAGGAACCCGACGATCGCCTTCAGCGGCACGAGCACCGAGCGGAACAGCAGCGTCAGCAGCAGGAACGCGAGCACCACGATCACCGCCAGGTACGGCCCGAGCGCCGACCCCATCTTCGCCGAGATGTCGATGTTGACGGCGGTGGTGCCGGTGACGGCGAGCGCGGCACCGCCGGACGGCGGCAGCGCCCGGATGGCGTGCACGAGGTCGGTGGTCTGTGCCGCGTCGGGCGCGGTCGCGGGGATCACCTGCAGGATCGCCGTGTCGCCGGCCGGGTTGAGCGCCGGCGGGCTGACGGTGACGACGCCGGGCAGCTCCGCGATGCGCGCGGCGGCGGCGGTCGCGGCGGCCTGCGGGTCGGGGCTGGCGGCGGCGTCGACGACGACCAGCAGCGGGCCGTTGAAGCCGGGGCCGAAGCCCTCGGTGAGCAGGTCGTAGGCCTTGCGCTGGGTCGTGGCGGGGCCGGCCATGTTGTCGCCGGGCAGGCCGAGGCGCATGTCGAGGACGGGCATGGCGACGATCCCGAGGCCGAGGACCGCGGCGACGAGCGTCAGGACCGGCCGCCGGGTGACGAGTGCCGCCCAGCGGCGGCCCATGGTGCCGTTGCCGTGCCTGCGGGCGGCGACGCGGCCCTTGGCCACCCGGTCGCCCGCGAAGCCGAGCAGCGCCGGCAGCAGGGTGAGGGCGATGAGCACCGCGACGATGACCGCACCGGACGCGGCGAGCCCCATCTGGGTCAGGACCGGGATGTTCACGACGGCGAGGGCGGCCAGGGCGATGACGACCGTCAGCCCGGCGAACGTGACGGCGGACCCGGCAGTGCCCACGGCCCGCCCCGCCGCCTCGGCGGGCGACCGGCCGAGCGCGACCTCGTGGCGGAACCGCGAGACGATGAACAGCGCGTAGTCGATGGCGACCGCGATGCCGAGCATCAGCGCGAGGGTCGGCGTGGTGCTGCTGAGGTCCACGAAGCCGGTCACGATCTGGATGCCGGCCATCGCGGCGCCCACGCCGAGCAGCGCGGTCAGCAGCGGCAGGCCGGCCGCGACCAGCGACCCGAGGGTGACCAGCAGGACGAGCGCGGCGATGAGCAGGCCGATCACCTCGCCGATGCCCTGCTCCGCCGGCGCCTGCAGGGCGTCGCCGCCGATCTCGACGGTCAGGCCCGCGTCGCGCCCGGCGCGGGTCGCGTCCACGAGCGCCGCCCGGTCGGCGTCCGTCAGGCCGATCGGCTGCACTGTGTAGGTCACCTGCGCGTAGGCGACGGTCCCGGCCTGGTTGACGGTCCCCCGCAGCGGGTCGGAGACGCTCGCGACCCGACCGCCGGCCTTCAGCGCGGTGACGGTCCGCTCGACGGCGGCGGCGTTGCCGGGGTCGGTGAGCTTCTGGCCGGCCGGCGCGGCGAACACCACCCGCGCCTGCGCGCCGCCCGCTCCGGCCTGCGGGAAGCGCTGCGCGAGCAGGTCCTGCGCCTCCTGCGCCTGCGTGCCCGGGATCTCGAACGAGCCGGCCGTCGGGCCCGACAGGGTCGCCGCGCCGGCGCCGAGGGCCGCGATCAGTGCCAGCCAGAGCACGAGGACGAGCTTCCGGCGGCGGAAGCTCAGCTTCCCGAGCCGGTACAGGTAGGTTGCCATGCCGACCACGGTCCCGGGCGGCGGGCCGGAAAGCGTCGTCCCGGCGCAGACACCGGGCTACCACGGGCGTGGTAGCCGCCCGGGTGGTGGCTACTGCGGCCAGACGACGCCGCCGCCGCGAAAGGCCGCGTACGGTGCAGAGCATGGACGCCAGCGAGACCGCGCTCACCAGGGTGTGGAGATACGCGGCGGGCAGGCCGCTGCTGCTGGACATGCTGCTCGCCCTCGTGCTGGCGTTCGCCGTGCTGCGCGCCGCCGCCGACGACCGGGCCACCAACGGCGACGTGATCGTCGCGGGCGTGGCGTTCGTCGCCGTCCTCATCCGCCGGCTGCGGCCCCTGGCGGCGCTCGGCATCGCCACGTCCGCGACCATCGGCGCGATCCTGCAGGGCGTCAGCAACCCGGGGCTGATCGTGGCGCTCGGCGTCATCACGTACTCGATCGCGGCGCACACCGACCGGCGCAAGGGCTGGGTGTGCGCGCTCGCCGCGTCCGGGTTCGTGTACCTGACGGGCCTCATCGTCGCCGCCGAGGACTGGTGGCGGGGCGAGACGCTCGGCATCTTCGCGTGGATCTTCATGGCGGCCGCGGTCGGCGACGCGGCGCGCACCCACCGCGCGTACGTCGCCGAGGTCGAGGAGCGCGCCCGCCGGGCGGAGCAGACCCGCGAGGACGAGGCCCGGCGCCGCGTCATGGACGAGCGGCTGCGGATCGCCAGGGAGTTGCACGACGTCGTCGCGCACCACATCGCGGTCATCAGCGTGCAGGCGGGCGCCGCCGCGCACGTCCTGCAGCGCCGGCCGGACCAGGTGGGCCCGGTCCTGAACCACATCCGCGAGGCGTCCGACACGGTGCTGAAGGAGATCCAGTCGGTGGTCGGGGTGCTGCGCGGCGCCGACGAGCGTGAGACCACCGAGCCCGCCCCCGGCCTCGCGCGGCTGCCGGAGCTGCTCGCCACGCTGGAGACGACCGGGTTCCCGGTGCGGCTCCGGCAGGTCGGGGAGGCGCGGGAGCTGCCCGCGATGGTGGATCTCGCGGCGTACCGCATCGTGCAGGAGGCCCTGACCAACGCCCACCGCTACGGCGACGGCTCGGCGCAGCTCCTCGTCGAGTACACCCCGGACGACGTGGTCCTCGAGGTCAGCAACCGGATGCGGGCGGCCGCGCAGAAGGGCGCCGGCTACGGACTGCTCGGCATGCGCGAGCGCGCCGCGGCCGCCGGTGGGAGCGTGACCGCGTGCCCGGTCGGCGCCTCGGTGTTCCGGGTCCACGCGGTCCTGCCGGCGGAGCACGCATGACGATGGTGTTCCGGATCCACACGGTCCTGCCGGCGGAGCACGCGTGACGATCCGGGTGCTGCTCGCGGACGACCAGGCGCTGATCCGCGCCGGCTTCAAGATGATCATCGACTCGGAGCCCGGCTTCGAGGTCGTCGGCGAGGCGGCCGACGGGCGGGAGGCCGTGGACCTGGCCCGGACCGCCCGCGCCGACGTCGTCCTCATGGACATCCGCATGCCGCGCATGGACGGCCTCGAGGCGACCCGCCGCATCGGCGCCGACGACAACCTGGCCGGCGTGCGGATCCTCGTGCTCACCACGTTCGAGACCGACGACAACGTGGTCCTCGCGCTGCAGGCGGGCGCCAGCGGGTTCCTCGGCAAGGGCGTCGCCCCCGCCGACCTGCTGCACGCGATCCGGGTGGTGGCGGGCGGCGAGCAGCTGCTGTCGCCGCGGGCGACCCGCGGGCTGGTGAGCCGCTTCCTGACCAGCCTCCGGCCGGACGCCGACGGGGCGCTGCCGGCGCTGGACCTGCTCACCGACCGGGAGCGCGAGGTCCTCGTCCTCGTCGCGCACGGCCTGTCCAACGACGACATCGCCGAGCGCCTCTTCGTGTCGCCGCTGACCGCCAAGACGCACGTCAACCGGGCGATGACGAAGCTGAACGTCCGGGACCGGGCGCAGCTGGTGGTCCTCGCGTACCAGAGCGGCCTGGTCCGCCAGGGCGACCCGCTGCCCGACCCACCCAACCGCTGACGGCCGGGCCGGGTGTCACCAGCCGATGCGGGCGAGGGCGAGGGCCACGAAGCCGCGCAGCGCCCGGTCGTCCCAGCCGGGCACGTCGGGCGGGAGCGGCCCGTCCGGGTCGGCGGCGACGGCGATCATCGTCAGGGCGGGCTCCGGGGTGGCGGCGCGGTGCCGGTACGCCAGCGCGATCGCCGCCGTCAGCGCCACCTGCCGATCCGGATGGTCGAGCCGCCCCCGGAGGTGCGTGTCGACGGCCGGGTCGTCGACCGGCAGGTGGGCGAGGGTCAGGTTGGCCGCGGCGCTCGCCGTCCCCAGCAGCGCCGCCACCGCCGACGGGGTGGGCGGGAGCCACGCCAGGAGCCCGGCGGCCAGCTCCGCGACCGCCGGGTCCGCGTCACCCACCCAGCCGGTGACGGTCCTGGCGTGGGCGGCGAGGGCGTCGTAGGCGTCCCGGGCCCAGCGGTCGGCTCCCGCGTCGCCGGCCTCGTCGTCGCCGGCCTCGTCGTCGCCGGTGAGCCACAGGTTGAGCCGCAGCAGCTGCTCGTCGGTGACCGCGTCCGCCGCCGGGTAGGCGGCGCGCGCGTCGAACGGCAGGGCGTCGTCGCGGTGGTCGCCGATCGCCACCTTCCTGAGCATCCGCAGGAGGTCGGCCCGGTCCGGGGTCGCCGGGTCGTCGGCGAGCGCGACCAGGAACGGCACGACGACGGCGCTGGCCTGCCACCGGGTGCCCTGGTGGTACAGGTGCGCGGACAGCTCGTTCCGGGCCCGGGCACGGGTCTCCGGCTCGGCCGCCGTCAACGCCTCCAGCAGGGCGGGGACGTGCTCGGAGGTGCCGTCGCAGCCGTACACCCGCTCCCAGGCCACCCCGGTCACGCGGTGTAGTAGCCCTCGACGGCCGCCCGGGCCGCGTCGAGCAGGGCCGGCCCCTCCTGCGGGACCCGCGGGAAGCCGCCGGCGGGTTTCAGCGCGTCGAGCTGCCCGGCGGACAGGGCGTACACGACCCGGCCGAGGCCGGAGCGGTCGATGGCGCCGGTGCACATGCCGCAGGGCTGGCAGCTGGTGTACATCGTGGTGGCGGCGGCGTCCTCGGGGGTCAGGTGGCGGGCGGCCCAGCGGGCCAGCTTCAGCTCCGGGTGGGCGCTGATGTCGTCGTCGGACAGGACCGTGTTGTGCTCCTCGGCGAGGACCCGGCCGCCGGCGACGAGCAGCGACCCGAAGGGCGCCTCACCCGCCGCGCGGGCCTCGACGGCGATCGCGATCGCCCGGCGCAGGAACCGCTCGTCGTCCGGGGTCACGACGCCTCCGGCAGGGTCATGGTGCCGCGGGCGACGACCAGGCCGGAGCCGCTGACCCGGACGCGGGACCCGGCGACGGTCACGGTGATCCGGCTGGGCCGGCCCATCGAGTGCCCCTGCTCGACGACGACGGCGACCTCACTCTGGTCACCTTGGTCGCCGGCCGCCAGCAGCGCGGCGAGGGGGCCGGCGGCGGTGCCGGTCGCCGGGTCCTCCGCGATTCCCATCGCCGGGTTGAAGAACCTCGCGTAGGCCGTGGCGTCCTTGTCGACGGTGTCGCCGGTGTACAGGTAGCAGCCCTCACCCCCGACCTGCCGGAGCGCGGCGGTGAGCCGGGCGTCGTCGGGCGCGGCCCGGTCCACGGCGGCGCGGTCGCGCACCGGCACGAGCAGGTGCCCCGCGCCGGTGGAGACCACCTGGGCGGGCCGGTCGGCGACGAGGTCCTCCTCGCGCAGCCCGAGCGCGGCGGCCAGCCCGGCCCGGTCGCTGACGACGGCGCCGAAGACGGGCGGCGACTGTTCCATGGTCACCACCACCCGCCCGTCGTCGTGCCGCACGTGGACGGGCAGCACGTCCTCGCCGATCTCCTGCGTGAAGTCGCCACCGCCGTCCAGGCCGCCCGGGCCGGCGAGCCACAGCCAGGCGCCGAGGGCGTTGTGGCCGGCGCCGTACACCTCCTCCCCGGTCGGCGTGAAGGACCGCAGCCGCCGCGTCGCCCCCGGCCGCGTGGGCGACTGGACGAACGTGGTCTCCGACTGGTTGAACTCGCGGGCGATCGCCCGCATCTGGGGGTCGGTGAGCCCGTCGGCGTCGGTCACGAGGGTGAGCGGCGCGCCGGTGAGCGGGGCCGAGGCGAACACGTCGACATAGACGAACGAGGTTTCAGGCACACCTCGACGCTACGGCCCGCCACCCACCGGGTGGAGGCCGTTCGTGCGGCATCGCGGGCGGTTCGCCGCAGGATCTGCGGTAGCCTGCCGCGATGACCGCACCGGGGCTCGACGAGGTGGACCGGCAGCTGCTCGCGGCGGTGCAGCGGGACGCCCGCGCGTCGCTGACGTCCCTCGCGGCCGCGATCCACCTGGGCGTGTCCGCGACGCGGGCCCGCCTGCGCGGCCTGGAGGAGCGGGGCGTCATCACCGGCTACACGGCCAGGGTCGACCCGGTCGCCTGCGGCCTGCCGCTGCGCGCGGTCGTGCGCATGAAGGTGCACGGCGCCCTGTACGACAAGGTCGCCGCCGTCCTGGACCGCGAGCCGCAGATCGTGCGCTGCGTCCGCGTGACCGGCGAGGCGTGCTACGTCGCCGAGATCGTCGCCGCCGACATGCCGGACCTCGCCCGCATCACCTCCGAGCTCGCCCGCGTCGGCTCCATCACCACCGACATGGTCTACGAGGTCGTGGCCGACCGCGCGATCCCCGCCCGGTAGACCCGGCTCAGTCGAGCCGGCGGCGGCCGGCGAAGCCGAGGTCGGCGCGGTGATACCAGGCGAGGTCGCGGTCGCCTTCCAGCCAGCACAGCAGCACCGGCACCCCGTCGAGCTCGGCCGGGAAGTCGAGCAGCAGCGGCGCCACGCCCTTGAGGTGCGCCCCGCTCTGCTGCACCTCGGTGACCAGCTCGTCGAACCTGGCGGACCTGGCCTTCCACTCCGGCAGCCCACCCAGCGCCGTCGCGGCGCCGCCGGGTGCGAGCGCCGCCGCCAGCTCCGCAGCGTCCGCCCGCACGGCGACGAGCTCGTCGAGCAGTGGCCGCAGCCGGCCGAGCGCCGCCCGCGCCTCCGCCACTGTGTACAGACCCATGCACCAAGTCTGGCACCCGCCACCCGCACCGGGTGATCCGGACCGGGTCAGCCCGAAGCGGTCGTCTCCGGGGTGCCGGAATGGTCCCTGGCCCGGGCGCGGACCACGACGACCGGGCGGTCGGACTTGTGCACGAGGGTGTCGGAGGTGCTGCCCAGCAGCAGCTCGCTGAGCTTGCGGTGCCCGTGCGCGCCGACCACGATGCCGGGGCTGTCGTGCTCCCGGGCCACGCGCAGCAGGGTGTCGGCGGGGGTCAGGTCGTCGGCGACGGCGAGCGCGGTGGCGGTGGTGAAGCCGGCCTCCCGGGCGAGCTGCGCGCCCTGCCGGGCGGTCTGCTTCGCCGACTCGTACGCGGCCTCGTCCATCTCGGCGGCGCTGCGCAGGTCCAGGGCGGCCGGTGGGAGCTCGAAGCCCGGCACGGGCAGCGTCAGGGGTTCGAAGCGCCGCCCGGCCTCCCACACCGTGACGACGAGCGCCGGTTGCGGGCCGAGCAGGGCCGCCGCGTCGCGCACCGCCTGCCGTGCGGCCGCGGAGCCGTCGAAACCGAGGATCACCGGTCCTCCTGTGGTCACCGTTCCCACCGTACCGACGGATCCACCGCCGGCGGGGTGAGCGCAAGGTGGTCCGGCGCCCCGCCCGGGAGGGCCGGCAGAATGGCCGGATGGACTCGGAGCGGCGGCACGCACACCGTCGCCGCCCCGCTCACCAGCCGCGACGGGGTGCCGCTGCCGCCGGAGCAGTGCGTCGCCCTGGCGGCGGCGTTCGGCGCGAACCCGGCCGCCGCCGACGCGGTCGCATGGCTGCGACGGTCGGCGGCGGCCCGGGTCGCCGCGATCACCCCCGCACTGTCCTGACGGAGAGCTTCGGGTCGGCGGCGATCGACGCCTCCGAGTAGCGGCAGTCGCGCAGCTGCTTGTTGCGGAACAGCAGCGTCTGGTCGGTGTAGTTGGGCGAGTACGGGTCGGTGGACTCGCTGTAGGTGAGGACGCAGCGCGCCGACGGGCCGGAGGACGTGTACGCGAGCGTCAGCAGGAAGCTGGTGCCGTAGTTCACGACGTACCCGCGGTCGGTGAGGTCGCTGCCCTCGGCGAACGTGCCCGGGTTCATGAACGGCTCACGGGACGAGCCCGGGAACGGTTCGTACTGCGCCATGTTGGCGATGCCGACGTTCTCCGTCGAGCCGGGCACCGGGATCCGCTGGCCGGCCTTCACGGTGTACTGGACGGACTGCAGCTGCACGTTCAGCGGCAGGCCTACGGCGCGCATCCGCAGCATGGCGCGGGCGAGCCCCGTCAGCAGCGGCGCCGGGTCGGCCGGTGCGCCGCGCGGGGTGCGGCCGGGGTCCGCGGGGTTGAACGCCACGCCGAACAGCGGACCCGCGGTCGTGAGCGCGTCGGGGTGCTCGGCGAGGACCGCGCCGATCGTCTCCCGCCACAGCACCGCGCCGCGGCTCGGCAGGTCGAACAGCCGGTCCCAGGCGGCGAGCGCGGCGCAACCGGCGCTGATGTCGACCGGCGTGCCGTCCACGTTCACGGGCCGGGTGCCCTGCGCGCGGCAGGACGCCACCGTGTATCCGGCGAGCTCCGCGGCCGTCAGCGAGTCGCCGGAGAGGATGGCGGTGCCGAGGCCGGCGAGGTCGAAGCGGGCCGTGCCGTTGATGAGCCGCAGGTTCTGCCGCGACCGCGCCGACAGCGGCGTGCCCTCCGAGCCCTGCAACGGCGAGAAGCCGGTCAGGAAGGCGTTCTGGTTCGGCACCCAGTGGCTGTCGTTGGAGTTGAAGACGTAGTCGCGCCGTTGCAGCTGCGGCTGCTGGGCGAACGGGATCAGCCCCGGCGAGCGCGCCCCCGGCTGCACGACCCACGCGTTGGCGCTGTCGCTGCCGTTCAGCGCGCCGAGCGGGTGGTTCGCCATCTCCGTCAGCGACGCCACGGACAGGTTCGGCGTCGGCGACGAGTCGGTGTACCAGGCGTTGCCGGCAGAGTCGGTCGCGACCGTGTTCACCCACGGGATGCCCTGGTCGCGGCCGATCGACGCGCGCAGGCCGGCGACGTCGGTGGCGCGGGCCATGTTCATCCACACCCGCAGCAGCCGGTCGTTGTCGATGTTGGCGTCGCGGTACGTGTACGCCGTCGTCGCCGTCCACCCGAACGCGGGGTCGATCGCCGACAGGTCCAGCACCGGCCCGTACCGGGTGAACCACATGGTGCGGGTGACGGTCTGCAGCGCGCCGCCCTGGTTGACCCGGATCGTCACCTGCTTCGACGTCATCGCCTCGGGCCGCCCGTCCACGAGGTACGTGGTCGGCGAGCCGGGGACGAGGTCGACGGAGTAGAAGGTGAAGCGCGACCCCTCCGCGACCGTGTGCGTCCACGCGACCTTGTCGGTGAAGCCGATCTGCACCCCGGGGATGCCGCCGAGGCTCGCGCCGTACACGTTGAGACTCCCGGGGACGGTCAGCTGCGACTCCCAGAACTTGAGCTCGCCCTCCCACGGAAAGTGCGGGTTGCCGACCAGCATGCCCCGCCCGGTCTGGGTCTTGTCCGCGCCCAGCGCCCAGCCGTTGCTGGACAGGGCCTTCTGCTGCCGCAGCGCGGCCAGCCCGTCGGTGGTGACCTCCGGCGCGATCGCGAGCGCGGCGCTCGCGCTGCCCGGCGGGGTGGCCGAGGCGATCGGGGCGAGCAGCGCGCCGCCGCTGGCCAGCAGCGCGATGTCGCGCTGGTACGCGAGGACGTCGACCGCGGAGATCGGCGCGATCCACGGCTGGCCGGCGCACCAGCCGGGCACCCTGGCGGGGCCGGCGGCGGCCAGGAACGCGTTGAAGCCACGCACGTAGCCGTTGAGCACGTCGCGCTCCTCGGGCTGCAGCCTGGTGAGCTGCTCCCGGGCGCGGTCGACGAGGCCCAGCGACTGGTACGCGAAGTCGGTCGCCAGGTTGGCGCCGTCAGGCCCGGGGCCGAACCACCGCGACCGCTCGCTGCGGACCTTGACGACCTGGTCGGCGAGGTCGCAGAACCGGTCCTCGGCGTAGGCCCAGCCCTGCCCGAACGCGGCGCCGCCGACGCTGGTGGCCAGCACGTGCGGCACGCCGTAGCTCGTGCGCCTGATCACCGCGGTGTAGGCCCCGGAGGTGACGGTCTCCGCGGCGCCCGCGCCGGCGGGCACGCCGACGAACGCCGGCGCGAGCAGGCCTGCTGCCGATAACAATGTGAAGATCCGACGGACGCGGTGCACGGCTCCTCCGATGTGACGCAGCTGATTGACGGTGGCTCGAATCTGCGCTTTTCACCATGTGCAAGAAGACGCGTTTCAATGACGAATGCGGCGTTTTCCCCGGCCGCCGGGGTGCGCGACACGTCAGGCCACCATATTGCAATCAGTGACCTTTGTACTACCGTCAATGCCGGATCTATCGAGATTCGCTGATCAACTCAGAGATTGATCGAATTCGCCGGTCCGCCGGTTCATGCTGGGCGGGTGGCCTTGCCGTCCAGCCACAGGGTGTCGCTGCCGTCGCGGTGGGTGCCGGTCGCGCCCACGTGCTTGCCGGGGATCTTCGGGCCGTTCTTGATCACGTGGACGAGCGCCATCGCGTGGCCGCGCCCGAGATCGAAGTCCGCCTTCAGCCAGTCGACGATCGCGCCGGCCTTGACCCCGGGCGCGTCCAGCCCCCGCGCCGCCGCAAGCCCGAGCAGCTCCCGCGGGGTCTTGCCGGTCTTGGTCTCGATGTTGTCGAGGTACGCCTGGAACGACATGTCGGTCTCCTCTGGCACCGGCACGCTCACCGTGCCGCTACAGACGCGTCGAACGGCTCGCCGCGCTTTCGACATCCGCCCCGGAACTTTTTCGACCGGCCTCAGTCGTCGAGGTCGACCCCCTTCGCCACGGCCAGGGCGACCGCCTTCCTGGCCTGCTCGACGTCCGTGACGACGGGGGTCAGCAGCTTCGACAGGGCCTCGAGCGCGCCCCGGTCGGTCCCGTATGCGCAGAACATGCCGGCCTCCGGGTCGTAGGAGAACCGGCCGCCCAGGTCCGGCGCCTCGACGCTCACCAGCAGCCGCGCGATCGCCTCCCAGAAGTAGCCGTGCGGTTCGTGCCCCAGGGACTCGATGGCGGTGTCGACCTGGGTGCTCCCGGCGTTCAACAGCAGCGAGTACTTGCCCGGCGACGTCTCGATCAAGCGCAGAGGATTCATCCGCACATCCTGACAGGCGCCGCACACCGGGTCAGAAAAGCTCGGCGAGCAGGGCGGCGGCGCGAGCGGCGCCGTCGGCCGGAACGGCGCGGTAGGCGACCGGGCGGTCGATCTCCTCCGCGATCGCCGCCGCGAGCGAGTCGGGGGTGAGGGTGTCGTAGTCCATCCGCCGCCCGGCGCCGTGCCGGCGGAGCCGGTGCGTGACGTGGAACTGCTGCTCGAAGTGGTTGCGCAGCGGCACGTAGATGAACGGCCGCCCCGCCGCCGTCAGCTCCATGCACGTCGTGAGCCCGCCCTGCACCACCGCCAGGTCGCACGCGGCGAGGTGCCGGTCCAGCCCCGGCACGTACGGCAGGACGTCCAGCCCCGGCGGGGCCGCCACCGTGGCCGGGTCGATGCGGGGGCCGGCCACCAGGATCATCCGCAGGCCCGGCACCCGCCTGGCCGCCTCCGGGAACGCCGCGGCGACGAGCCGGAGCAGGTGCCCGCCGACCCCGGACCCGCCGACGGTGACCACGCAGACCCGCTCGCCGGGCCGGTACCCGAGCGACGCCCGCACCGCGCTCCGCGCCTCACCGGCCACCGTGCCGGTCACATAGCCGGCGAAGTCGTAGTGCTCCGTGGTCCAGTCCTTGATGCGGGGCAGTCCGGGCCCGAACGGCTCGTCGATGACGTCGCCGGGGTCGCCGACGAAGATGGACCGGTCGCGCAGGCGCGGGTACCGGTCGATGTGGCCGATCATCTCGGCGTTGTAGTCGGCGGCGACGAGGGCCTCGCGCTCGCCGCCGGACGGCATCGGCAGGAAGCCGACGAAGTCGGTGAGCCACGCGTACGCCGAACGCTTCAGCTCGGGGTTCTCGTGCAGGAAGTGGTCGACGTCCCACGCCTCGTCGCCGACGACGAGGTCGTAGCGCTCCGACTCCAGCAGGTCGTGGAACACCATGAAGTTGGCGACGAGGATCTCGTCCATCCTGCGCAGCGCCTCGAAACAGTGCAGGTCGTGCTCGCCGGACTCGCTCTCCACGTGCGCGGACTCGTTGACCAGGAAGCGGCTCGCGGGGTGGACGTGCTCGCCCGCGTCGGCGAGCATCCGGGTCACGGGGTCCTGGGTGAGCCAGTCGATCTCGATGCCGGGTCGCAGCTCGCGCAGCTTCGCGGCGATGGCGAGGTCGCGCCGGGCGTGACCGAGACCGATCGGCGAGGACAGGTAGAGCACCCGCCGGGGCCGGGACTGCCAGCGGCCCCAGGCGCGGCGGACCGGCGCCGCCGGGCGGAACCGCTCGGCGAACCCGCGCACCAGCAGGTTGACCTGGACGGGGTCGCGGGCGAGCGGGATGTGGCCGCCGCCGTCGATGACCACCAGGTCGCCGCCGGTGAGCTCGGCGAGCGCCTCGCCGCGGGCCGGCGGGGCGACGCGGTCGTCGCTGCCGTGCAGCACCAGCACCGGGCCGCGCAGCCGGCCGCACCAGTCCTCGATCTCCTCGCGCCCGGGCCGGTCGGCCTGGCTCTCGACGTCGAGCACGGCCCCGGTGGTTTCGAGGGCCCAGGCGACGCCGTCCTCGACCTGCTTCGTGGAGTGCGGCTCGCTGAAGCACTGCCCCATGAAGAACCAGGCGAAGTCCTCGTACCGCGACCGCCAGTACCGCCGGTTGTACTTGCGCCAGTGGTTCGCCGGGTCGGCGCCGAGCCGGGGCACCGCCGACGGTGGCAGGTCGGGCGCGGTCCGGTCGTCCAGCCCGCCGGAGGCCGCGCGCGCCTGCGAGAGCGGCGTGAGCGCGATCGAGGCGCCGATCGCGACCGTGCCGTGCACCCGCCCGGGATGCTCGGCGGCGAGCTCCAGCGCCCAGTTGACCGCGCGGGACAGCCCGACGACGACGGCCTGGTCCGTGCCGGTCGCGTCGAGCACGGCGAGCGCGTAGGCGACCTGCGCCGCCTGCCCGTACGCCCGCGGGGTCGGCGGCCGGTCGGACCGCCCGTTGCCGGGCCCGTCGTACGTGACGACGCGGAAGTGCCGGGCCAGATACGGCACCTGCAGCTTCCAGACCCGCTTGTGCACCAGCGTCCACGTCGGCAGCAGCAGGATCGTCGGGCCGCCGGCACCGTGCACCTCGTAGTGAATCTTGACGCCGTCGTGCTCGACGAACCCCTCGACGTCGGCCTGTCGCGCCCGCATCGCCCGTACCCTTCCCTCAGCGCACCGGACGGGGCACGAAGCGCGGCACCCGGCGCAGGTAGTCCTCGTAGGGTTCGCCGAGCTGGACGCGCAGGTCGCGCTCCTCCAGGCGGACACCCACCATGATGTAGCCGGTCGACGCCAGGGCGAAGACCAGGCGCCCGACGCTCAGGTCCGGCGCCGCCCAGAACGCGATCAGGAAGCCGACCATGAGCGGGTGCCGGACGAGCCGGTAGACGAGCGGCTCGCGGAGGCCCGGCTCGGCGTAGTGCCGGTCACGGGCGCGGGCCAGCACCTGGCGCAGGCCGAAGAGGTCGAAGTGGCCGACGGCGAACGTGCTGAACACCAGGATCGCCCAGCCGAGCGCGTAGACCGCCCAGAGGATGCCGCGGGCCCAGGCCGGGCCGACGGACCAGACGGTGGCGGGCAGCGGCTGCCACTGCCAGAACAGCAGGACCAGCACCGCGGTCGAGGCGAGGACGAAGGTGCTGCGCTCGATCGCGGCCGGGACGAAGCGGGTCCACCAGCGCTTGAACCACGGGCGGGCCATCACGCTGTGCTGGACGGCGAAGAGCGTCAGCAGCGCCGAGTCGACGAGCAGCGCCCGCCAGGCCGGACCGGCGGTGCCGTCGTCGATGCCCTTGGGCACGGCGACGCCGGCCAGGAACCCGATCGCGTAGAGCAGCGCGGCGACGAAGACCAGGTAGGCCGCCGCGCCGTAGCCGACGACCGAGATCTTGCGAATCATGGTGCCACCTCCCTTGTTCGGTCGACCGACCGACATTCAGCAAGGTAGCATTCGGTCGACCGACCGAACAAGCACGCATCGATTGGGGACGGTTTGAACACGCAGGGCCGCATCATCGAGGCGGCGAGGACGTGCCTGCTCGCGGACGGATACGCCGCGCTGTCCACCCGCCGGGTCGCCGAGCGGGCGGGTGTGCCGCTCAGCCAGATCCACTACCACTTCGGCGGGAAGCAGGGCGTCATCCTCGCCCTGCTCGACCATGAGAATCAGCAGCTCGTGGCACGCCAGGTCCGCATGTACGGCGCCGAGACCCCCCTCTGGAAACGCTACGAGCAGGCGTGCGACTTCCTCGACGACGACCTCGCCTCCGGTTACGTGCGGGTGCTGCAGGAGATGATCGCGGCCGGCTGGTCCGACCCGCAGGTGGCGGCGCGGGTGACCGCGATGCTGGAGGCGTGGTTCGCCGTGCTGGTGCAGGTGTCGACGGAGGCCGAGCAGCGGTTCGGGTCGCTCGGGCCGATGCGCCCGGGCGACGTCGCCGGGCTCATCGGCCTGTCGTTCCTCGGCGGTGAGGCCGTCGTCCTGCTCGGCAGCGAGGACTGGAGCGGGCGCGTCCGCGGCTGGCTGCGCAGCGTCGGCGACCTGATCCGCCACTTCGAGGAGGGCGACGTCAGCGGGCCGTCCCGAAGTTGATGCTGAGGTTCGCCGGGTTCGGGTCAGCGTCGAACCGGGCGGGCCGGTGGCCGCGCACGGCACCCGAGAGGTAGACGAGAAGGGCGCCGACCAGCCACGGGTACAGGACGGAGACGAACATCAACGGCAGCAGCATCCCGGCGAAGATCCAGACCATCAGGCTGGCCACCGCATAGATGGCCAGGCGGGTCAGGCCCCGCTTGAGCGGCTTGCCGCCCGGCGTGAGCCCCCTGAGCATGTTGATCAGCGACTTCACCAGCAGCACCAGGCCGAGCAGGATCGCCAGCAGGGCGGCCTGGAAGGTGCGCGGGTCGAGGATGTCCACCTTCGCGCCGGACGTGTCGGCCTGGATCGCCTCGGCGAAGAGCGTGCGGGCGCCGCGCAGGTCGGCGCCGCCGAGGTCGGCCTGGGTGAGTGACGTGCCGGTGAAGTCGGCGCCGCGCAGGTCCGCCTTCGGCAGGTCGGCCTGGCTGAGGTCGGCGCCGGCGAACGACGCGTCGCGGGCGTCGGCGAGATCCAGGTGCGCCTGGGTGAGGTCGGCGTCGTCGAACCGGGCGCCGCGCAGGTCGGCGCCGGTCAGCGTGGCCTGCACCAGGTCCGTGCCGCGGAACGAGGCGCCGTGGGCGTCGATGCCGGACAGGTCCTCCTGGCCCAGGTCGAGGCCGTCGAGGACGGCGCCGTGCAGGTCGGCGCAGGTGAGGTCGGGCAGGCCCTCGGTGGTGGTGATGTGCTGCCCGGCGAGCTGCGCCCGGGTCTCGGGGCAGTCGGGCCCGGGGGTCGGCTCCGCGGCGGCGGGGGCGGCACCGACGAGCACGGCGATGATCAGCAGAGTGCCCGCGGCGCGGGCGAGGCGGATGGTCGGCACGCGCAACAGCATCGAGCGTCATGCACTCCCGCCGCCGCACTCCGTCTGGATCGCGACACGGTAGCGCCGGTCACGCCCGCCCGGGCGCCCTTATGACCATGTCAGGGATGCCCGGTGGGCCCAGTAGTCCGCGGGGGTCTCGGCGGGCGGGAGCGGGCCGGGGTCGTCGACGTCCAGGGCGCGCAGGTTGGCGGCCAGCTGCGCGGTCGTGGCCGCGCCGGACAGCACCACGCCCGCCCACGGCTGGCGCAGCGCCGCGGCGATGGCGGCCGCGTCGCAGCCGGCGAGCCGCCCGTTCGCCAGGGACTCCTTGACGATGACGGTGCGGCCGTCCGCGTGCGCCTCGGCGAGGGCCGGCCCGGCGGACGGCTCCAGCGGGTTCCACGTCGCCTGCACGGTGCGGAACAGCGGCTCGCCGCCCACCTCGACGCGCAGCGCGGCCCGGATCGCGTCGGCCTGGCGCGGCCCGCTGGTGGACAGCCCGACGGTGACGCCGGTGGCGGCGAGGTCCGCGAGCCGCCGGTGCAGGGTGGCGTCGGTGAGCGCGGTGCTCTCCGGTGTCACGGAGTGGATCTGGTACAGGTCGAGCCGGTCCCCGAACAGCTCCAGGGTCTCGGCGACCTGCCGGTCGAACGTGGCGACGGAGTGGTCCTTCGCCTCGTGCACGGGCGCGTCGACCCGCCATCCGGCCGTGTACGTGTAGCCCCACTTCGACCCGGCGACGGCGCCCGCCTTCCCGGGCAGCCAGCCGGCGAGGAACTCCTCCGCCAGCCCGTAGGAGCGGGCCACGTCGAAAAACCGGACCCCGGCGGCGTACGCGGCGTCGAGCAGCTCGTGGCTGCGGGCCCGCAGCGCCTCGACCGACCGGTCCGCGGGCAGATCCCGCTCCCGGCCGAGGTTGATGTACCCGGGCCGCCCCACGGCGGCGAGCCCGAGGCCGATGCGCATCGCGGGCGGTTCGAACGGCATGACCGATCCTATGCCAGTCCTACTCCAGGCGGCGGCGCCGGATGAGCATGACGACGCCCACCACGCCGGCGGTCAGCGCCACCGCGCCGACGGCGAGGATCGTGGGCCAGATCGAGTAGCCTCCGGTCTTTCCGGTCGCGGGCTGGGCGACCGCCGTCGCGGGCGCGGCGGACGGCGGGGCGGCGTGCAGCTTGGCCGCCTCCTCCGGGGTGACGAGGTGCCCGACGGACGTCCCGGTCGGCAGGGCGAACCCCCAGTCGAGCAGCATCGTGCCCTGCTTCCATGCACGGGCGGGCACGATCTCGGCGCCCATGACGGTGACGACGAGCCGCCGGCCGTTGCGCTGGGCGGCGCCGACGTACGTGTGCCGGGCCTCGTCGGTGAAGCCGGTCTTGCCGCCGATCGCGCCCTGGTAGCTGGTGAGGAGCTTGTTCTCGTTCTGGATCTGGAAGCCCTTCGGGTCCTTCGGTGGCTGCGCGGGCCACTGGTAGGCGAGGGTGGTGTCGTACGTGATGAAGTCCGGCCGGGCGAAGTCGGCGCGGGCGATGAGGGCCAGGTCGTAGGCGCTGGTGAGCTGGTCGGGGGCGTCGAGCCCGGACGGGGTGACGGCGTGGGTGTCGTCGGCGCCGAGCCGACGCGCCTCGGCGTTCATCGCGTCGATCGTGGCGGCCACCCCGCCCTCCCCGCCGGCGACGCGGGCGAGGGCGTTGGCGGTGTCGTTGCCGGACTGCAGCAGCAGCCCGAGCCACAGCGTCGACACCGGGTACTTCCCGCCGACGATCATGCCGACGGCGGAGCTGTCCTTGGGCAGGTCGAGGTCCTCGGCGGTCGCCTCGACGACCTGCGCGGGGTCCAGCTTCGGCAGGGCGGTCGCGGCGAGCAGCAGCTTCTGCACGCTCGCCGGCCGGCGGCGCAGGTGCGGCGCGCACGCGCCGAGGACCTCGCCGGTGTCGAGGTCGGCGACGATCCACGACATGGCCGACAGCGTCGGCGGCGCCGCCGTCCCGGCCGCCACGGCCAGCCCGGTCGTGCCGAGCTGGTCCCCGCCGACGGCCTGGGCCGCGGGGTCCAGCACGGGCGACGGCGGCGTCGGCGGGATGGTGGGGATCGAGGCGTACGGGCAGGGCACCACCGCGGGAGGCGCCGCACCGAGCACCGGCGCGGGCCACGCCAACAACCCCGCGCTCACCACGGCCGCCACCAGACCCGTCGCTCTCATGGCGGGCAGACTAACGCTCCGCGGCGAGGTACGCCCCCGCACCACCGCCAACCACGATCGACACCACCCCGGACACCAGCAGGCCGACGGCCTGGCCGGTCCGGCGCGGCGCCAGGGTGAACCAGGCGACGATCAGGTGGAGCCCCCATGGCCTGCCACCCATGAGCGATCCGTGTCCATGGCCGCGGCGTGGGCGGCAAGGGCGTCGACGGCGGCGGCGACGGCCGGGCGGGCGGCGGCGCTGTCCCGCCACAGGGCGAACACCCGCCTGGCCGGCTGGGGGTCGATCGGCACCAGCCGGACCCCCGCCGGCACGGGGTCGCGGCCGAGCCGCGGGATCACGGCCGCGCCGAGACCGGCGGCGACGAGCGCCAGCTGCGTCGAGTGCTCCGACGCGGTGTGCCGGATCCGGGCCTGGGCGCCGTGCCGGCGCAGGGTGGCGGCGAGCCAGTCATGGCAGATCTGGCCCGTGCTCCAGCCGATCCAGTCGTCGCCGGCCAGGTCGGTGACGGCGACCGCCGACCGCCCCGCGAGGGGGTGCCCGGCGGGCAGCGCCACGTCGAACGGGTCGTCCAGCAGATGCCGGCGGGACACGCCGTCCGGGACGCCGAGGACGTCGTCGGACCAGTCCTGCACGACGGCGACGTCCAGGTGGCCGCGGCGCAGCGCGGCGACCGCCGCGTCGGGCTCCCGCTCCGACAGCGACACGTCCAGGTCGGGGAAACGGCCGGTCAGCTCGGCCAGGACGCCCGGCAGCAGCCCCCGGGCCGCGGTCGCGAACGCGGCGACGGCGAGCGGCCCGGCGACGACGCCGCGGTGCTCGGCGAGGCCCGCCTCGACCCGCTCGACCAGGTTGAGCACGTCGGCGGCGCTGCGGGCGAGGACGGCGCCGGCCTCGGTGACCCGGATGCCGCGGCCCTGCCGCTCGACGAGGCGCTGGCCGACCTCCCGCTCCAGGCGGGCCATCTGCTGCGACACGGCCGACGTGGTCACGTGCAGCGCTGCGGCGGCTGCGCGACGAGGGGAAGGTCCGGCACGTCGGGCTGTCGGAGGTGACCGTCGAGCAGCTCGTCGAGGCATCGCGGATCATGCCGATCGCCAGCGTGCAGAACCGCTACAACCTCACCGACCGCGCCTCCGAGCCGGTGCTGGAGCACTGCGAGCGGCACGGCATCGCGTTCCTGCCGTGGCTGCCGGTGGCGCCCCTGAGCAGGGGCTCCGACATCAGCGGGGACGCCGTCAGCCGGGTCGCCGCGCGGCTCGGCGCGACCCGGACGCAGGTCGCCCTGGCCTGGCTGCTGCACCGCTCCCCCGTCGTGCTGCCGATCCCCGGCACGTCCCGGCTCGCGCACCTCGAGGAGAACGTCGCCGCCGCCGGCATCACGCTCGGGCCCGCCGACCTGGACGAGCTCGAGTAGGCTCCCTGCCGTGGTCAGGGTGGGGATCGCGGTCTTCGTGTGCCGCGGCGGCAGGTTCCTCATGGGGCGCCGCCGCGGCGCGCACGGCGCCGGCACGTGGTCGGTGCCGGGCGGGCACCTTGAGTTCGGCGAGTCGTTCGAGGACACCGCGGTCCGCGAGGTCCTCGAGGAGACCGGCGTCCAGATCACCAACGTCCGGTTCGGCGCCGTCACCAACGACGTCTTCGCCGACGAGGACCGGCACTACGTCACCGTCTGGATGCTCGCCGACCATCTCGCGGGCGAGCCGGCGATCCTCGAGCCCGACAAGTGCGTGAGCCTCGCCTGGCACGACCTCGACGACCTCCCCGAGCCGCTCTTCCTGCCCTGGCGGCAGCTGCGGGAGTCGCCGCTGTTCGACGCGATCCGGCGGGAGCTCAGCGCGACACGGTGAAGGCCACCGGGCCGACCCGCAGGACCCCGTCGTCGAGCGGCTCGCAGCGCACGCCGCCCTTGCCCCGCAACGCCTTCCACGCGCCCGGCCCGATGGTCGCGTCCATCCAGGCGCACGGGTGCGCGGCCCGCCGCACCCGCAGCCGGACCGGCCCGTCGCCGCTGTCGAGGGTCAGCTCCGCGCCGACGAGCTCGTCGACGGCGATCCCGGCGACCATGATGTTGCGCCGCACCTGCGTCAGCCCCGCCCCGACGGGCAGCGACTCCCGCGCGATGACGGTGACGCTCGCCTCCCGGTGCGCCGGCCTGCCGAAGTACCGGTCGCCGACGACCCCCAGCCCGGCCCGGATCCGGATCTCGCCGACCAGCTCACCGGCGGATGCCGGCAGCGGACCGTCGGCGGGGCGCCCCACGTACCGGTGCGACGGCGACGACAGCAGCTCCACGATCTCCGCCATGACGGCAGTCTGCCACCGCCCGCTTCCCCTGTCGGTCCCACGGCCGGGTCTCAGGGGGCGACCGGGGCCGATCCCTGATGCCGTCCAGGGTCCCGGCGGCGCACGCTTGAGGAACAACGCGAACACGCGACGAAGGAGCGAGACGATGGAAAGCGTGCACCAGTCGATGCGACAACAGGGCCTGGTCCGGCCGGCGCAGGGCCGCGTGCTCGGCGGCGTGTGCGCCGGGCTCGGACGGCGCTTCGGCATCGACCCCTGGCCGGCGCGGCTGCTGTTCATCCTGATCCTGCTGCTGATCCCGGGCAGCCAGATCCTGATCTACCCGATCCTGTGGATCATCATGCCGGCCGAGCCGGTGACCGCGACGCCGCCCGTCGATGTCTGGGCGAAGACCACTCACTAAGATCAACCGGCATGTCCGACGAATGGCGTGCCAGGCTCACCCCCGCGTTCGAGGCGCTGCTCGGCGCCCCGCTGTCCGACCACCCGCAGGACGCGACCTACGCCACCTTCGCGTGGGGCAACTTCCTCGGTGAGACCGGCCTCGACCGGCTGCCGGCGTGGCTCGACCCCGCGGCCCTGCGCGGCGACACCGTCCTGGTGCACCAGCACCTGGCGATGAACGACGAAGGGCCGCTACGGGTCGACGCGGCCGGTTCACTGTTCGACATTCCATCGGCGGATGGATTGCTGGAGGGCAGTGACCTCAAGGACCTCCAGCTGCCCCCTGCGGAGGACTGGCGCGTCGCGTACGTGCGGCTCGCCTCCGACGGCACGCTCTTCGACGCGATGCGCGTCGCCACCCAGGTCGGCGACGGACCCGAGGACCTGTTCGAGTTCGAGTTCGACGCCGACGAGGAGTGGGAGGCCGCCCTGGCCGAGGCCGGCGTCGACGACGAGCTGCTCGCCCACCTGCGCTGGTGCTGCGCCGACGGCACCGCCGGCATGGTCTTCAACGGCACCGGCCCGTTCAAGGTCCCCCGCGGCACCGTCGTCGCGTCGTGGTCCGACGAGGCCGGCTTCCAGTGGGACATGGCCGTCGTCAGGCTCTAGGCGGCGCCGGCTCAGCTGCCGCCCTCGCCGCGTTCGGTCGCGGTCTGCGCGGAGTGGACCGGGTCGCCGGAGTCGGGCTTGCGGTCGAACGGCAGCCCCGGCGCGTCCGCCTGCCCGCCCGGGCCGAGCGTCGTGCGCGCTCCCACGGCCGACGCGTTCGGGCGGTCCGGGTCGTCGATCGCCTCGGCGCCCGCGGTGCCGGGCGTGCCGGTGGTGCCCATCGTGGCGTTCTCGTCCGTCTTCTCGTCGCTCATACCTCCCGCATACCCACTGGCGGCCCCGCGTCCCATCGCACGGCAGTGCAGGATCGGCGCATGGACACCAGCGCACGGTTCAGCGTCGGCGACGGGTACGCGGTGTACCGCGGACCCGCGGCGGACAGCGCCCCGCACCGCCACGCCGCGTTTCAGGTGGCGATCGCCGCGCGGGGCGAGGTGCGGATGGTGGACGCCGACGGCACCGAGCACCGGGGTGCGGTGCTGGTGGTGGCGCCGATGGTGCGGCACAGGATGCTCGCGACGGCGCGCCTCGTCACGTTCTTCGTCGAGCCGCAGTGCGTCTTCGCCGGTCGGTTGCGGCGGCGGTACGGTGGAGGCATCGCGCACGCGACCGAGCTGCACGCCATGAGCGAGGGCGACCTCGGCCCGGCGAGCGTGTGCCCGGCCGGCGGGATCGACCCGCGGCTGCTGCGGGTCATGGAGACGCTGCGCGGCGACGCGCCGCCGATGGCCGACCTGGCCGCCGCGGTGGGCCTGTCCCCGCAGCGGCTGCGCGCCCTCGCCCAGGCGCAGCTGGGCATGCCGCTGGCCCGCTGGCGCGGGTGGGCGCGGCTGCGCCGGGCGGCGGAGGCGCTGCAGCGGGGCCGGTCACCGGCCGACGCGGCAGCCGAGGCGGGCTTCACCGACCAGGCCCACCTGACCCGCCGGATGCGCGAGATGATCGGCCTGACCCCCGCCGTCGCCGTCGCGGCCCTCGCCGGTCCGGTGCCCCGTCAGGGGCGGCGCGCGACGTAGAGCGAGATCGACCCGGTGACCGTGGGCACGACCTCCGCCTCGCGGACGTCGCCGAACCCGGCACCGGCGATCAACTCGGGCAGGACGCCGTCGGCGTTGGGCTGGGTGTCGGCCCTGCCGTCGGCGAGCTGTACGGTCCGGAACGCCAGACGCATCAGCCTCGTGCGCTGCCACCCGTAGTCGGCGACGACCAGCCGGCCGCCGGGGCGCAGCACCGCGTGCATGGACGCGAGGAGCGCCCGCTTGACCGGGACCGGGCACTGGTGGAGCACGAGACTGGACACGGCCGTGTCGACGGATCCGGTGCCCAGCAACGACACCAGCGCGTCACCCATCCCTCGCTCCCACCGCACCGTCGCACCCGGCCGGCCGGTGGCGGCTTTGCGTTCGGCGGCGGCTTTGCGTTCGGTGGCGGCTTTGCGTTCGGCGGCGGCCAGGACGGACGGGTCAGGGTCGACGCCGACGATCGTGGCGCGGGGCTCGGCGCGGGCCAGGAGCAGCGCGAGCGAGCCGGTCCCGCAGCCGACGTCGATGACGGTCTCGCCGGGCCGGGGCGACGAGTACATGACGACGGACGACCGCCAGCGCCGCTCGCGGGTCAGTGCGACCACCGGATCGTAGAACCTCGTCGGCGCCAGGCGGCCGAGCGCGGGGGTGAAGTCATCGCTCATGCCGGGCAGTCTGCGCGACCCGGCGGCGGCCCGGCTTGCACCGAACGCTCGCCGCGGACCCGAGGGCGCCGGCGCCGCGACGGGCACCGGCGCCCCCGGGGCTGCTCGGGGGGCTACTCGCCGGCGGGCACCTGGTTCTTGACGTCGTCGTAGCCGGCCTTCGCCGGCGGCTCGCCGGGCGCGTAGATCACCCGGATCACGCCCGTCGGGAAGACCTCCGTCGCCGTCACCTTCAGGTGGTACGGGGCGTCACCCTCGTCGAACAGCCGGCGGCCCTTGCGCGCCGCCACCGGGTGCACCAGCAGGCGCACCTCGTCGACCAGACCGGCGGCGAGCAGCTGCTGCACCACCGAGATCGAGCCTGGAATGAGGATGCCCTTGACGCCGGGGTCGGCCTTGAGCGCCGTGACGGCCTCGACGAGGTCGCCGACGATCAGCTCGGAGTTGCGCCACGTGAGCTCCAGCGGCTGCCGCGACACGACCACCTTGCGCACGTCGCCGAGCTGCTTGGCGAACCCGGCGTCCTCGCCGCCCGCGGCCTCCCGCTCGGGCCACGCCCCGGCGAAGCTGTCGTAGGTCTCGCGGCCGATCAGCAGCACGTCGGAGGTGTCGTAGTCCTCGCCGACGCAGCGGCCCATGTTGTCGTCGAAGTACGGGAAGTGCCAGTCGGGGTCGATCTCAGCCACGCCGTCGGCCGAGATGAACAACGTGGAGATGACCTTCGCCATCGCGGTGATCCCTTCGAGTCGGTGACCGGGCCAGCCTAGTCCGAACCGGAAGTTACCGACGGGTATGTCTGAAGTGTCGGAGTTCGGTGCCGATCCGCCGTGATGTGAGTGGGTTCCGGGACATCCGGGTGGGAACGCGGCTCCTCGCCAGCGGCGTGGTCACGATGGTGCTGGTGCTCGGCGTCGCCACGCTCGGCTACGTCGTCACACTGAGCCAGCGGGACAAGGCCGCCGCGGCCGCCGACGCCCAACGGGCGGTCGGCGCGGCGCTGCAGGTCAAGTTCCGCAGCGCGGACCTCAACGGCTGGCAGACGGCCTACGCGTTCGACGTCGCCCGCGAGGGCCCCGCCGCCGCCACCGACTCGTCCGGCAGCCGCAAGGCGTTCCTGGACTCGGCGGCCGCGTTCGAGCGGGAGCTCGGTTCGCTCGACGCGTGGCGTACCGACGCCATCATCAACGAACAGATCACCCTGATGCGTCAGACGTTCGCCGACTTCATGAAGGTCGACCAGCAGATCGTCGCGCTCTACCGGTCGGGCACCGCGCAGGACCGCGCCGCGGCGGACAAGCTCATCCTCGGGGCCGAGATCGACCTCTTCACCCGGATCGCCAAGGCCGGCGACGACGCGGTCGCGGAGGCACGGGCGCAGGCGCGGCGCAGCAACGAGCGGCTCGACGACGCCGGAGCGACAGCCCGCCGGTGGATCCTCACCATCAGCGCCCTCGCCCTGGCGCTGACCGCCGCCAGCCTGTGGCTGCTGCGCTCGTCGATCCTGCCGCCGCTGCGGGCCGTCGCGTCGGTCCTCGCCGCGGTGGCCGACGGCGACCTCACCCGCACGGCCGTCGTGCGCGGCCGCGACGAGTTCGGCGAGATGGCCGCCGGGCTCAACCGCGCCAACGAGCGCACCCGCGGCGTGGTCACCGCGATCTCCGAGCACTCCCGCGCGGTGGCCGCCAGCGCCGAGGAGCTGTCCGCGACGACCCAGCAGATCGCGGCCGCGGCCGTGGAGGCGGGCACCCAGTCCGACCTCGTCGCCGGGTCCGCGGAGGAGGTGTCGCACAACGTGCAGACCGTCGCGGCCGGCGCGGAGCAGATGAACATGTCGGTCCGCGAGATCGCCAGCAACGCCGGCCAGGCCGCGAGCGTCTCCAGCACCGCCGTCGACTCCGCCCGCGCCGCCACCGGCACCGTCAACGCGCTCGGCGCCGCCTCCAACGAGATCAACGCCGTGCTGAAGGTCATCACCGCGATCGCCGCGCAGACCAACCTCCTCGCCCTGAACGCCACGATCGAGGCGGCCCGCGCGGGCGCGGCGGGCAAGGGCTTCGCCGTGGTCGCCGCCGAGGTCAAGGACCTCGCGGAGGAGACGGCGCGGGCGACCGGTGACATCGCCGGCCGCATCCAGGCCATCCAGGGCGGCGTCACCGACGCCACCTCGGCGATCGCCGCGATCGCCGAGGTGATCGACCAGGTCAACAGCTACCAGCAGACGATCGCCACCGCCGTCGAGCAGCAGACCAGCACCACCGCCGAGATCGGGCGCAACATCACCGAGGCGGCCGAGGGCGCCAGCGTCATCGCGAGCAACATCAGCAGCATCGCCGTCGCCGCCAACGAGACCAGCCGCGGCGTGACGGAGGTCCGCACCGCCACCCACGACCTGGCCCGGCTCGCCTCCGAGCTGCAGTCGCTGGCCGGCCAGTTCCGCGTCTGACGGCTCGCGCCTCAGGCGATGGACATCGACCCGGTCGTCCCGGTGACCTGCCAGCCGTCGCCGCTCTGGTACTGCACGACGTAGGTCAGCCAGGTCGCGCCGAGGCAGGCGACGAACCCGTTGACGCCGACCGTCACCCGTCGCGCGTCCCCGACCGGCGGGCCCAGCGTGATCAGGATCGCGTCGTCCTTGACCCGCGCGCAGCTCTCCTTGTGCTCGAGCACGGTCTCGCGGTCGGCGACGAACACGACCTTCGTCGCCGGCGCCAGCGCGTCGGCGATCCGCTGCTGGGTCCCGGCCGGGATCGGCACGCCGCCGGCCTGCTTCCCGCTCGGGTCGGCGGCGTCGCCGAACGTGTGGTCCATGACGTACACCGTCGGGAACGCCCGCTCGGGGAACGAGTTCTCCGACGGCGTGCCGAGATACCGCCGCAGCACCTGCACCGCGATGTCGCCGGCCGGTGTCCCCGCCGGTGTCCCTGCCTGTGTCGTGGCCGGCGGTCCCGCCACGAGGTCAGGCGGCACCTGCCGGGCGCAGCCCGCCGCCACCAACAGAAGTCCGAGCATCGCCCCCATGACCTGCCTGCTGCTCCTCATGCCGTTCTGACGGCTCGTCGGCGGTGGTGGTTCCCGCCGGTTCAGTACGGGTTGCCGGTCCCCGGCAGCCGGCCCCGGAGCAGGCCGCCGGTGCGGCCCGGAAGAAGGCGGCCGGCGGACATCGGCGGGCTCTTCGTGTGCGCCCTGGCCGCCATGCCGTCGACGAGCTCGCGCAGCGCCGCGACCGCGTCGACCGACGGGTGCCAGCCGAGCTCGGTGGTGGCCCGCTCGCTCGACATCAGCGGCGCGCTCAGGGCCAGCTGCACCCAGCCCGCGTCGACGGGTTGCAGGCGCAGCCACCAGGAGAGCGCGGCCCCGCCCCGCAGCAGCACGCCCGGCACCGGCACCGTCCTGCCGTGGAAGTGCTCGGCGGCGACCCGCGGGGTCAGGACCGGGTCCGTCGCGAGGTTGAACGCGCCGCGCACGTCCGAGGTGAGCGCCCGCGCGTACGCGTCGGCGACGTCGTCGGCGTGGACCGCCTGCAGCCGCAGCCGCGGGTTGTCCGGCACGATCGGCAGCCGGCCGAAGCGCAGCAGGCGGGTCGGTGCGAGCGGGCCGAGGAAGTACCGGGCGATCTCGGTGCCGGCGTCCCGCTGGAAGATCAGGCCGGGCCGCACCCGCACGATCCGCAGCCACGGGTCGGTGCGCTCGACGGTGTCGAGCATGCCTTCGACGACGACCTTGTCCCGGCTGTACGACGATGCCGCCACCCCGGTCTTCGGCCAGTCCTCGCCGACGAGCCGGTCCTTCGGCCCGGGCGCGTAGACGCCGACGGACGAGGCGACGACGAGCGCCGGCACGCCCGCCCGGACGGCGGCGCCGATGACGGCCCGGCTGCCGTCGACGTTGGTGCGGCGCAGCACCTGGCGGTCGTGGCTCGGCTGGATCTGCCAGGCGAGGTGCACGACCGCGTCGGCGTTGGCGAACATCGGCTCGAGCCGGTGGGTGGCACCCTTCGCGCCGACGTCGCACTGGTACCAGTCGACGCCGGTGTACGGTGCGCCCGCAGCCGGCCCCGGCAGCCGGCGGGCCACGCCGGCGAGGTCGTGCGTGCCGTCCTGGTGCAGGCGGCGCAGCAGCGCGGTCCCGGCGTTGCCGGTGGCGCCGACGATGACGATGCGCATGCCGTGCTCCCCCTGTCGAAGTGCCGCCTCCGTTTACGGCCGGGTCGCCTCCAGCAGGCCGCCGCGGACCCGGGTGCGCAGCAGGACCTGGTCGGAGCCCGCCGGCCCGTGCACGGCGTGCCCGTCGGCGAGCGCGAACACGCTGCCGTGCCACGGGCACTGGACGCACACCTGCCCGTCGACGTCGACGGTGCGACCGTCGGTCAGCGGGCCGCCCCGGTGCGCGCACTCGCCCACCATCACGCTGAAGCGGTCGCTCTCCCGGTACACGAGCACGGTCGTGTCGCCGAACGCCCTCGTGCCGACCTTCCGGTCCGCGAAGCTGTCGACGGAGTCGACGGTTTGCCACTCCCGCGGTACACGAGGCAACGCCGCAGCCGCATGGTTGACCCCGGCCGCCTGGGCGAACGCCAGGTGCCCGCCGAGATACGCGCTCGTCCCGGCGACGCCCAGCCCCGCGAACGACAGCGCCCGCCCGCGCCGGTGGTCGCCGCGCAGTCGCGCCACGATCGACGCGGTGAACAGGCCGACCGCGACGGTGTTCGCGGCAGCGTGCACCAGCGCGACCCGGCGCTGCTCCCGCGACAGGGTGCCGAAGTCGGCGGCGCCGGTCGCGACCGACGGCAGCGTCCCGGCGGTGCCGGCGACGAGCAGCGCGGTCGCGGCGGGCTCGGTGCCGGGCAGCAGGTCGAGCACGGCCGCGCTCATCCACGCGCCGACCGGGAGCTGCACCATCGCCGGGTGCGCCGGATGCCCCAGCTGCCGCCCGTGCAGTGCCTCGCCGACCTGCCCCTTGCCCACGGTGGCGAGCACGACCCGCCGGACGGCGTCGCCGATCCGGTCGAGCCAACGGGCGTTCTCCAGCCTGGCCAGCACACGCATGCGGGTCCCATGCCCGGCACGGGTCCGCCGAAACACCGGGCCCGTGCAAGGATCGACGGATGCCGAAGCTGCCCGGGATGCCCGAGGCGCTGCGGGTGCGGGACTTCAGGCTGCTGTGGACGGGCCGGTTCGTCAGCCTGCTCGGCAGCTGGCTGCTGACCGTCGCCGTCCCCGCGCACGTCCTGCAGATCACCGGCTCGCTCATGGCCACCGGTCTCACCCTCGCCGCGGAGTACCTGCCGGTGCTGCTGCTCGGGCCGCTCGCCGGGGTGCTCAGCGACCGCTGGGACCGCCGCCGGGTCATGCTCACCACCGACGTGGTCCGCGCCGCGGCGGTCGCCACGATGCTCCTCGCCGACTCCCCCGGCACCGTGTGGATCGTCTACGCCGCCCTCGCCGCCGAGAGCACCGGCTCGGTCCTGTTCCGCCCGGCCGCACAGGCCTTCACGCCCGCCGTCGTCGGCACCGGCACCCGCCTCAGCAGCGCCAACGCGCTCACCGCCGGCACCGACGGCGTCGTCCGGCTCGTCGGCGCCCCGCTCGGCGCCGTCCTGCTCCTGGCCTACGGCTTCCCCGTGCTCATCTGGGCCGACGTCGCCACCTACCTGTGCTCGGCCGTGGCCATCTTCCTCACCACCCGCCGCCCCGGCGCGCGGGCGTCCCGGACGACGGTCGCGGCGATCCGCGAGGAGCTGCGGCACGGCCTGCGCACCATCCGCGGCGACCGGATGACCCGGTGGCTGCTGGTCATCAGCACGCTCTTCACCCTCGCCAACGGCTCCCTCAGCGCCCTGCTCGTCCCGCTCGGCGTCACCGAGCTCGGCGGCCCCCGCCAGGCCGGCCTGGTCGTCTCGGCGCTCGGGGCGGGGTTCCTGCTCGGCGCCCCGCTCATCAGGCTGCTGGTCGACCGGGTCCAGCCGCGGCACCTGTACGCGCTGAGCCTGCTCTGCACCGCCGCCGGCTTCCTGGCGCTGTTCACCGCCGACGGCCTGCCCGTCGCGCTGCCCGCCGCCGTCGGCATCGGCGTCTCCGGCTCGATGACGTGGGCTGTGCCGCAGACCACGGTGCAGCGCACCCTCCCCAACGCCGTCCTCGGCCGGGTGAGCGCCGTCTTCCTCAGCGGCGAGGCCCTCGCCACGCTGGTCGGCGCGGTCGCCGGCCCGGCGCTCGCCCAGGCCGCCGGCCTCACCACGCCGGCCGTCCTCGCCAGCATCGTCACCGTCGCCACCGCCGCGCTCGCCCTGCTGCTCCTGCCGAGGTTGCCCGCGCTGGTGCCGGCGTCCTGAAGTTCGGTGCCGGCCTCGTGAGGTTTGGTGCCGGCCTCCTGAGACGGCACGCGCCCCGCTGTCGACCTCGGGCCGATGCGGGGCGCGGGGGTGTCTTCGCCGTCAGGCGGTCATCGCGTCGAGCGCCTTCTTCAGCGCCTTCGGCTGGGTCGGCTTCTTCGGCGCGCTGGGCCGCAGCTCCTCCATGCGGGCGCCGATCTCCTGCAGCTGGTTGCGACCGAGGCCCGCCCGGACCTTCGGGAACCACTCCTGCTCCTCCTCGTCGATGTGGTGCGTCACGCTCTCGATGAGCACCGTCACCTTCGCGTCGAAGTGCTCGTCGTCCGGGCTCATCGTGGCGAGCTCGAAGCACAGCACGTCCGCGACGTGATGCTCCTCGTACGACTCCAGCACGTCGTCCTCGACGTCCGGCAGCAGCTTGCGGACCTCCGGGTACATGACCTCGTTCTCGAGGTACGTGTGGACGGTCAGCTCCTCCAGGATCTTGCCGACGATCTCGGCCTTGCGCCGCTTCGCCGCGTCCCCCACCGACTGGAACTCCTTGAAGAGCCGCTTGACGGTCTTGTGGTCCTCTTTGAGCACAACGATCGCGTCGGTCGACACGAGTCCCTCCAAACGTGGACATACCTGGTTAACGCTGTTATGGCTACCCTTCTTTGCGCTTCCGCAAACGACCCCGGGACCGGCCCACCGACGCCACGAGCAGCTTCCGGACCACGAGGATCGCCGCCGCGGCCGCGAGCGGCTGCCAGTCCGTCCCGACGGAGAGCCGCAGCATCCCGCCCGCGAGCCAGAAGTCCAGCGCCACCCCCAGCGCGCCCCGCAGGTCCCGCCCGACCGCGAACGTCACCCACCCCGCGACCACCCCCGCCGCGACGCACCCCAGCGCCGCGTACTCCACCAGCACCCGCATCACGGCGCGGCCGCGTCCTTCCCCCGGGCGAGCTCCTCCCGCTCCTCCTTGATCTCGCGGCCGAGGAAGTAGTTCAGCCCCGTCCGGATCGCCGCGACGGCGGCAAGCTCCCCGATCTCCCGCAGCGTCGGAGCGATCGCCGTCCGCAGGATGTCCCCGGCGAGCTGAAACTCCAGCCCCAACGCCAGAAACCTCCCCAGCCCCAGCCTGACCTGCGTGAACCCCTCGACCCGCCGAGTCCGCACGGCCACCACCACGAACCGCGCGAACGCCACCACCGCCCCGACGAAGATGACCACCGCGCCGGCCGCCTCAACCACCCGCACCATCAGGTCGACCACACCCGACAGCCCCGCCTCGCCGAACTCCAGCTCCACCCGCCCCTTCTGCCCACCCCACCGCCACACAACCACCGCCGCCCACCAGCCCACGCCCCAGCGGACCCGACCACGGGAACACAACCGGACAGCGCCCCCTGCGGACCCGACCACGGGAACACAACCGGACAGCGCCCCCTGCGGACACTGCCCGGGAACACCGCCCGGACAGCACTGTCTGCCGACGGAGCCCGGGAACACAACCCAGACCACACCCTGCGGACACGGGCAAGGAACACCGCCCGGCAACGCGGCCCGGGCACCGACCCTGCGAACACGACCCACGACCCACGACCCGCGGCGGGCGGCGGGCGGCGGGCGGCGGGCGGCGGGCGGCGGGCGGCGGGCGGCGGGGCAAGGAACACCGCCCGGCAACGCGGCGCGGCACCGACCTGCGGACACGACCCGCGGCACTGTCGGCGGGCGCGGGCCCAAGGCAGGTCCCGGCGGACACGTGCGGACACGTGCGGACACGATCCAGCCAGGACACGCCCTGGACGACGCCGCGACGCCGCGACGCCGCCCACCGGCACGGGCCACAGACGCCGGCCGCGGACACGGGCCGGACGGCGGCGCGGTGGCGGCAGGGGTCAGAGGCGGCGCAGCACGCTGACGACGCGGCCGAGGATGGTGGCCTCGTCGCCCGGGATGATGTCGTACGCAGGGTTGCGGGGCATGAGGTCGACATGACCGTCGTCGCGGCGGCGGTAGACCTTGACGGTGGCCTCGCCGTCGATCATCGCGGCGACGATGTCGCCGTTGTCAGCGACCGGCTGGCGGCGGACCACGACGAAGTCGCCGTCGCAGATGGCGGCCTCGATCATCGAGTCGCCCTTGACCCGGAGGGCGAACAGGCTGCCGTGGCCGACGAGCGAGGACGGCAGGGTCAGCTCGTCGTCAGCCTGCTCCTCGGCGAGGATCGGCTGACCGGCGGCGATCGCACCGAGCACCGGCACGCTGACCCCGGCGTCACGGTGGATGGTGCCCGACGCGCCGTGGGCACCGGCCCGCCCGCCGGATCTGGCCCGGATCTGGCTCCCAGTCCGGACGTCGGTCACGTCGTCAACTTGGCCGCCCTCGGCACGATTGTCGCTCCGGGTCCCGGATCGGAGGGCATCCGCCACCCCGGCCCAGGGCCCGAGCCGGACGTCAGCGCCACTACCGCTGCGGCGGCCCCTGGCCCCGTCATCACCGCGAGCACCGAACCGCACGTCACCCGCGAGCCCGGCCCAAGGACCGAGCCGGACGTCAGCGCCGCCGTCACCACGGTCCGCCCCAGCGCGGCCGTCGCCGCCGGCACCCGGCCCAACCTCGCACGCCGCGGCACCGGAGCCAGTGCCGGGCTGAGCGTCGCCCGACTCGGCGCGCACGCCCTCCCTGGCGTCCATCGCCCGGGGCCAGCGGCCGTCGCGGCGCAGATAGCCGAGGCGCTCCAGCGACTTGAGATGGTGCGACACCGACGACGTCGAGACCAGGCCGACGGCCGCGCCGATCTCGCGCACCGTGGGTGGATAGCCGTGCTCCTCGACCCAGCCGCGGATCACGGTCAGAACGCGCTGCTGCCGGTCACTGAGTCCACTGTCCACCATGCGATCACCATACGCCAATATTCGATCACCTGTACGAGAATCACCCTACCGGCGGGGTGCGACAAAAAGGCTCTGGACCGATCGGCCGATGGGGCCGTGCTGGTCGTGCAGGGCGGTGTCGGCGAGGCCGATGCCGGCGGGGTCGATGGAGGTGGCCGAGCGCAGGCACACCCACTCCCCGATCGGGTGCCGCAGCAGATGTACGGTCAGGTCGGCGTTGACGAAGAGGAAGCTGCGCAGCTCCAGCTCGTTGCTGATCCCGTTGCCCGAGTCGGCGGCGACCAGGACGCGGGTCAGCGGGCTGGGCTCCTCACCGTCCACAAGGGACTCGTTCATGCGCAGCCAGGCGGTCGCCGGGCCGCGTTCCAGGAACGAGCCCTCGGAGAAGCGGAAGTCCATCGCCGTGTGGTAGCCGACGTCGTGGGTCGTCGGGTAGAGCGGCTTGACGGTGGCGCCGTCGAGGTGGACGGTCGGGGGCGGGACCGCGGCGGGCACCACGTCCGCCCCCGCGCGGATCAGCAGCGCGGTGCAGCGCATGAACGGCTCGATCGCCGCCTCGACGAGCGCGACACTGCGCCCCTGCCGGACGATCCGCGCCTCCACGGACAGTTCCGCGATGGGGACCGGTTTGGCGATCTCGAAGGTCAGCCGGGCGACCCGCATGCCGGGCGGCGCAATCTGCTCCACCGCCCGGCCGAGCAGCGCCGCCGGCGGCCCGGCGTGCTGCGATCCCGCGTCCCACGGCCCCCGCGTGTGTGCTGTCGAAGCGAACCGGCCGGAGCCCAGCGGAAGGTAGAACGCCATCGGGACATCGTAGATCGACGCCTGCCGTCAACCTGCGGGTGGCGCGGCGACAAGGGGCTCACTCGCTCCGGGCGGTCTCCGGGCCGGTGATGCGCCGCAGCAGCGGGAACGTCGCGGCGATGATGGCCAGGGACATCAGCAGCGCACCGGCGACGATCGCGGCGTAGGTCGGTGACGGCGGGTGCAGCGTGTAGTCCATCTGCGCCTTCAGGAACAGTTGCGCGCCCAGCAGCCCGGCCCCGATCGCGAGGGCGGCGGCGGCCAGCAACGGCACCGCGCTCTCCAGGGCGACGACCCGTCGCAGCACCGCGAGCGGTACACCGGTGAGCCGCAGCAGGCTGAAGGGCCGTTTGCGATCGGTGAGACCGGCGATGACGGCGACCGCGAGGCTGCATCCGGCGATCGGCAGGCTCGCGAAGATGACGACCGCCGCGAGCTGCTCGAAGCCGGCGAGCTGCGAGTTCTGGTCCTCGGCGCGGTCCCGCTCGGTCACCGGCTGGATCCGCAGGTCGGGGAACGCGCGCTCCAGCGTGGTGCGGGCCCGCTCCAGGGTTGCGGTGGCGCCGTCGGTACTGGTGACGACCGCCATCACGGGCAGCGCGGCCAGCTGCGCCTCGGTCAGGGGTGCCGCCGGCCAGACGACGCCGGCGCCGTGCGCGATTCGCCACCCCAGCAGGTCATCGTGGACCCAGGCGACCGTCGCCCCGTCGGCGCAGCGGCCGTATTCGGGCGCCTTGGCGAGGTCGGCGCACAGGGCGAACCCGGCGTAGTCGCCGTCGCGCTCGGGGTCGCCCCGCACGATCGTGACGGAGCGGACCCCGGACTGGGCCGTCAGCGAGGCGATGACCGGCGCGGGGATGCTGTCCGGATCGCGTTCGAACTTCGTGACCAGCGTGGCGGCGGAGAGCGCGTCGACGTGCCGGCCGCGCTCCTCGGTCACGGTGCGGATGATGCCGACGGCCGTGGTGGTGACGAAAAGGCCGATGACGACGCCGCTGATCGCCCGGAAGGCGGCCGACGGGTTGTCGCTCAGGCGGCGGGCGGCGATGAGGGTCGCGGGCCGCTGCGCCCGGCGGGCGAGCACCCGGGCGCCGACCATCGTCAGCCACGGCCCGGCGATCACCAGGCCGACCATGATGAGCAGCAGCCCGGGCAGGAAGACCGCGACCTGCTTGTTGGAGCTCTCTGGCACCCGGCCGATGAAGAACGCGAGCTCGCCGATGCCGAGCAGCAGCGGGAGCAGGCGGAACCAGCGGGGCGGCTTCGGCGTGACACGCCGCACGACGCCGAGCGGGGAGATGCGGACCCGGCGCAGCGCCACCCGGGCGGCGACTGCGGCGGCGACGGGCACGCCGACCGCGACCGCCACGGCCATCAGCGGGCCGAGGGTGACATCGTCGGGCTGGAACGGCATGCCGGTGAACGGGATCCCGGCGACCTGCTCGCGGAGTGCGAGGTACAGCGCGAACCCGGCGGCGGTGCCGAGCAGTGCCGCGACGGTCGACTCGACGGCGGCGACGACGGAGATCTGCCGGGGCGTGCCGCCGATGAGGCGCATCGCGGCGAAGCGCTGCTCCCGCCGGGCGGCGCTGAGCCGGGTCGCGGTGCCGATGAAGATGAGCACCGGGAAGAGCAGCCCGCCGGCGACGACGGACAGGATCAGGTCGAGCGCGGCGACGGGCACACCCATCGCATCGGTGGGGAACGCGCTGACGCGGCGCGCGTTGTACAGCTGCGAGACGAACTCCGGGGTGCCGCCGACGACGATGCTGAGCGTGCCGGGCGAGGGCAGCGCGGCGTCGCCGATGAACCCCGCCCGGCGGCCCGGGAAACGGTCGCCGAGCTGGTCCGCGGGGGTCGCGTCGATCAGGTCGGCGAGAGCCGGCGAGACGAAGTACTCCCCCGGCCCCGGCAAGCGCGGCAGCCCCCGGGGAACGGGCGCACCGGCGGCGAGCGCGGCGACGTCGATCCTGGTGATGCTCTGCCCGTCGTGGTACTCGCCGTTCCGCTCGGCCCACCACAGCGGGCCGCCGTCGGACGGGGTGTGCGCGCCGAGGGCGGCCAGCCTGGCGAACTGCCCGTCGACGGCGTTGACGCCGGCGAGGGTGCTCAGCAGCAGCCACACGCCGAGCGCGACCGCGCCGGCCATGACGGCGAGCCTGATCGCGGCCTCGCGGCCGCTCGCGAGGGTGAGGCGCAGCCCGAACCGGATCACGACGCGCTCCTGGCGAGGGCGTGGACGCGGCCGTCGCGGACGACGACCTGGCGGTCGGCGTACGCCGCGACCCGGGCCTCGTGGGTGACGAGCACGACGGTCGTGCCCTGCGCCCGGGCGGAGTCGACCATGAGGTCCATGACCTGCTCGCCGGTGAGCGAGTCGAGGGAGCCCGTCGGCTCGTCGGCGAACAGGACGCGGGGCTTGGCGACCAGCGCCCGGGCGAGGGCGATGCGCTGCGCCTGGCCGCCGGACAGCTCGCCGGAGCGGCGCTGCTCGAGGCCGTCCAGGCCGAGCCGGGCGAACCAGGGCCGGGCCTGCGCGACGGCGTCGGCGCGGCGGGCGCCGCCGAGCAGCAGCGGCAGGGCGATGTTGTCCTCGGCGGTCAGCTCCGGCACGAGCTGGCCGAACTGGAACACGAACCCGAACCGGTCGCGGCGCAGGGTGCTGCGGCGGGTCTCGTCGAGCCGGTCGATGCGGGCGCCGTCGAAGTGGATCTCGCCCTCGTCGGGGACCAGGATGCCGGCGAGGCAGTGCAGCAGCGTCGACTTGCCCGAGCCGCTGGGGCCCATCACGGCGACGATCTCGCCCTCCTCGACGGCGAGGGTGGCGCCGCGCAGCGCCGGTGTCTGGCCGAACGACAGCCGTACATCACGGGCCTCGATCATCGACGGACCTCTTTCGTGAGTGCGTCGAGACGAGCCACCGTCGTCTCGATCCAGTGCAGGTCGGCCTCGAGGTGGTACAGGCCGTGGTCGGCGAGCATCGCGTCGACGAGGTTGCCGGCGCGCTTGATCTCGGTCAGCTGCTGCATGCGGCGCAGGTGGGCGCTGCGCTGCATGTCCAGGTAGTCCTCGGCGGAGCGGCCCAGCATCAGCGACAGCACGACCTTGGCGAACAGCACCGTCTGCAGGTGCGGCTCGGGCTCGACGGGCTCGGCGAGCCACGCGTCGACCTCGGTGGCACCGGCGTCGGTGATGACGTACCGCTTCCGGTCGGGCCCCTCCCCCGGCTCGACGTCGCTGATGACGACCTTGCCGTCTCGGGCGAGGCGGCCGAGGGTCGCGTAGACCTGCCCGAACGACAGCGGCTTGCCGCGGCCGAAGAAGGTGTCGTAGTCGCGCTTGAGGTCATAGCCGTGGCTGGGCTCGCGCTCCAGGAGCCCGAGCAGCGTGAGGGGAACGCTCATGCCGATCACCATACGCCGAGAGTATACGCCGCGTATATACCCTCAGCGTAGGTCTCGAAAGATTGCGGACCGTAGCTGGCCGTATCCGATCCGTCATGGCGCGGTTGGCCTGGGTAGGGCGGCACAACTGAACGGGGATCAGCTTTGGACACGAACTACGCGCGGGTGTTCCAGCACACCGGCGCGGTCGACAAGTACGAGCACGTCACCTACGCACCCGGCAGTTACGCGTCACGGATCAACGAGCGGCAGCGGGCGTACCTGCGGGCCCTGGTCCGGCGGTCGTTCCCGAACCAGCGACCGGACCAGCGACCGGACCAGCGACCGGACCAGCGACCGGACCAGCGACCGGTACAGCACGACTTCGCCTGCGGCACCGGCCGGGCGATCCGCAGCCTGCACGGGCTCGTCCGGGAGGCCCACGGCTACGACACGTCCACCGACATGCTCGCCAAGGCCGCCGAGGTCGGCACCCGGGCGCGGCTGCACGCGATCCCGGCCGACGGCCCCGTGCCGCAGCCCGCACCGGCGGACGGACCCACGCTCGTCACCATGTTCCGGCTGCTGCTCAACGTCGACGACACCGTCCGCGACCGGGCCCTCGCGTTCGCGGCCAAGGCCCTGCCCGACCCCGGCGCCGGGCTGCTCGTCATCGAGAACCACGGCAACGCCAACTCGCTGAGGCACCTGCGGGCGCACCGGCTGCGGGGGCAGCGGTGGTTCGCCGAGCTGTCGCACGACGACGTCGACCGGCTGCTGGCCAGGCACGGGTTCGAGACCGTGGAGCGGCGCGGCTTCTCGATGCTGACACAGGGTTGGTACGAGCGGCGCGGGCTCGACCGGATCGCGCGGGGCGTCGACTCGGCGGCGAGCGTGCTGCCCGGCACCGACCGGTACGCGGTGAACGTCGTCTACGTGGCGCGCCGCCTGCCCCGCTGAGCCGGATTGCCAGGACGGTGGCGGCCGGGGCACCATGGTGCGCGTGCCGCCACCTGCCGCCTCCCGCCCGGCGCCGCAGGTGCTCGAAGCGGTCCTCGAGCGGCTCACGTACGCGAACGAGGAGACCGGCTACACCGTCGCCCGCGTCGCCACCGGGCGCGGCACCGACCTGCTGACCGTCGTCGGGGCCCTGCTCGGGGCGCAGCCCGGCGAGAGCCTGCGGATGCGGGGCTGGTGGTCGTCGCATCCGCAGTACGGGCGGCAGTTCGAGGTCGTCTCCTACACCACCGTGCTGCCCGCCACGATCCAGGGCATCCGCCGCTACCTCGGCTCCGGGCTCATCAAGGGGATCGGCCCGGTGTTCGCCGAACGCATCGTCGAGCACTTCGGCCTCGACACGCTCACCGTCATCGAGGAGCACCCCGAGCGCCTCGTCGAGGTGCCCGGCCTGGGACCGAAGCGCACCGCGAAGATCACCGCGGCGTGGCAGGAGCAGAAGGTCATCAAGGAGGTGATGGTCTTCCTCCAGGGCGTCGGCGTGTCGACGTCGATCGCGGTGCGCGTCTACAAGCAGTACGGCGACAAGTCCATCGACGTCGTGAAGACCGAGCCCTACCGGCTGGCCACCGACGTGTGGGGCATCGGGTTCAAGACCGCCGACGCGATCGCCCAGGCCGTCGGCATCCCGCACGACAGCCCGGAGCGGGTGAAGGCCGGGCTCCAGTACACCCTCTCCGAGGCCACCGACAACGGGCACTGCTTCCTCCCCGCCGCGCAGCTGGTCGCCGACGCCACCAAGATCCTCGACGTGCCCGCGGACCTCGCCACCCGCTGCCTCGACGAGCTCGTCACGGAGGAAGGGGTGGTGCGCGAGACGGTCCCCGGCAACGACGGGCCGGCCGTGTACCTGGTGCCGTTCCACCGCGCGGAACAGTCCCTGGCCAACGCGCTGCTGACCCTGCTGCGGGGGCGGGGCGACCGGATGCCGCACTTCCACGGCGTCGACTGGACCCGCGCGCTCGCCTGGCTTCGCTCGCGCACCGGCGCCGACCTGGCACCCGAGCAGGAGCAGGCGGTCCGGCTGGCGCTCACCTCGAAGGTCGCGGTGCTCACCGGCGGCCCGGGCTGCGGCAAGAGCTTCACCGTCCGGTCGGTCGTCGAGCTCGCCGCCGCGAAGAAGGCGAAGATCCTGCTGGTCGCCCCGACCGGGCGGGCCGCCAAACGCCTGTCCGAGCTGACCGGGCAGCCCGCCGCGACCGTACACCGGCTGCTGAAGCTCCAGCCCGGCGGCGACGCCAGCTTCGACCGGGACAACCCCCTCGACGTCGACCTCCTCGTCGTGGACGAGGTGTCCATGCTCGACCTCATCCTCGCCAACAAGCTGGTCAAGGCGGTGCCGCCCGGCGCGCACCTGCTCCTCGTCGGCGACGTCGACCAGCTGCCGTCCGTCGGCGCCGGCGCGGTGCTGCGCGACGTCCTCGATGCGGAGGCCGTCCCGCGGGTACGCCTCACGCAGGTCTTCCGGCAGGCCGCCGACTCCGGCGTCGTCACCAACGCGCACCGGATCAACGCCGGCCTGCCGCCGGTCGTGCAGGGCATGCGGGACTTCTTCCTCTTCCCGTGCGACGACACCGAGGCCGCGGCGCAGCTCACCGTCGACGTGGTGCACCACCGGATCCCGGCGAAGTTCGGCCTCGACCCGCGCCGCGACGTGCAGGTGCTCGCCCCGATGCACCGCGGCCCGGCGGGCGCCGGCGCGCTCAACGCCCTGCTGCAGGAGCGCCTCACCCCGTCCCGCGACGGGCAGCCGGAGCGCCGCGCCGGCGGCCGGGTGTTCCGCGTCGGCGACAAGGTCACGCAGATCCGCAACAACTACGAGAAGGGCCAGGCCGGCGTCTTCAACGGCACCCTCGGCGTCGTCACCGCCCTCGACCCCGACGAGCAGACCCTCACCGTCCGCACCGACGAGGACGAGTCCATCGACTACGACTTCGACGAGCTCGACGAGCTGCAGCACGCGTACGCGATGACCATCCACCGCTCCCAGGGCTCCGAGTACCCCGCCGTGGTGATCCCGCTGACCACGAGCGCCTGGATGATGCTGCAACGCAACCTGCTCTACACCGCCGTCACCCGCGCCAAGCGCCTCGTCGTGCTGGTCGGCTCGCGCCGCGCCCTCGCCGCCGCGGTCCGCACCGTCGGCAGCGGCCGCCACACCGCCCTCACCCACCGCCTCAGCCCATAACCCCGTCTGGGTTCTGTCTCGCGGATCATGGGTTTCGTTCGCTGAACCGGTGTGGCGCGTGGTGATTTGAGCAATGGCGAGCGGCGGAAACGGGTTCCGGGCCGCGGTCGCCCTGGCCGGCGTGGAGCCGTTCACCGTCACGCAGCGGGTGCACGACGCCGCGCGAGGCGGATGACCGGCACGGGAGTTGACCGGGTCTGACACAGTGCGCCGCATGTCCGAGACGCCAATCAACGACCGGGACGCGGCACGGCGTCTCGCCCGCGACGGCCGGTGGGAGGACCTGCGCCAGCTGCTGCTCACCTCGGTCGACACCGACACCGGGCCGGTCAACGCCTGGTGCCGGGCCCACGAGACGCACGGCTCGATCGAGGACTACCTCGACGACGTCGAGCCGGCCCGGCGCGCCGCCGCCGCGCGGACCGACGCCGCCGTCGAGGCCGGGCGGCCCGCACCCGCCCTGCACGACGAGATCTGGTTCGGCCTGGTCACCGCGAGCCTGCGCGGCAGGCGTACCGCCGTCGCACCCGACCTGCTCGAGCTGGCGGTGGCCGACGGCCTCTGGACGGTGCGCCAGGCCGTGGCGCACCTGCACCGCGACCGCCGGATCCGCCCCGGGCACGGCCAGGGCCTGCTCGGCCTCCTGCCCCATGCGCCGGTCGCGGACCGGCCCGAACTGCTCGCCCTGGCGTCGGCGGCGGTGGCGGGCACACGGGATCCGTACCAGCGGGTCTACGGATGGGTCGCGCTCCTGCCGCATCTGGTGCCCGGGGACCGCGCCGCCGCGGTCGCCGCCGCGCTCGACACGGTCCTCGCCATGGACGAGATAGGCTTCCGCAACGTCCTGCCCGATCTGGCCCCGCACCTGTCGACGGACCAGGTGCGGCACGTGCTGGAGGTCGCGGCCGACCACCACGAGGGGATCTGGTGCAAGCTGGTCGCCGTCCTGGCGCCGATGCTGTCGCAGGAGCAGCTGCGGCAGGCCATGGCGGTGGCGGCCGGCATCGGCGTGCCGGCCTGGCAGGCCGGGATCCTGACCGCGTTCCTGCCGCACCTGCCGGCCGAGCTGCGGGCCGGGGTCGTCGCCGAGGCCCTCGACGCGGCCGTCGCCTGCCCCGACGTGGACCGCGAGGAGGCGCTCGCCGGGGTCGCCGCGTACCTCTCGACCCGGCAGTTGGAGCGGGCCGCGGTCGCCGCGGCGGACAGCCCGTATCCGTACCACCGCGCCAGGATGCTGGCGCTGCTCGTGCCGCACGCGCCGGACAGGTGGCTGCCCCAGCTGCTCGCGACCGCGCTGGCGAGCAACCACAAGCCGGCGCGGGCCCACCTCCTCGCCGCCCTGGCACCGCGCCTGCCGGCCGGGCCCCGCCGCGGCGTGCTCGCCGCCGCCGACGCGCTGGCCGACCCGTCCGCCCGCGCGGCGGTGCTGACCGCGCTGTTGCCGCACGCGCCGGACGGGGCCGGGACCACCGTCATCGACCGTGCGGTGGCCGCGGCCACCGCCGTCAACGGCCGGCACCAGCGCACGGCGGCGCTGCTCGCCCTCGTCCCGCACCTGCCACCGGACCGGCTCCACCGCTGCCTCGACGCCGTGCTCGCCGACCTCGCGGCCGACCCGGACGCCGCAGACCTGGCCCGCCTCGCCCCGCACCTGGCGGACCGGCACTGGCCCGCGGCCCTGGCCGTCGCCGCCGCCGACCGGCACAAGCGGGAGCGGCTGCTGCTGTCGTTCGTGCCCCATCTGCCGCCCGACCAGGTCGAGCCGGCCCTGGCCGTCGCCGCCGGCGGCCCGCCCGGGAGCGGTGCGGTGTCCGTGCGCGTCGCACTGGCCCGGCGGCTGCCGGCCGAGCGGCGCGGCGCCCTGCTCCGCCGGATACTCGCCGACACCGCCGTCGTCGTCGGTGACGACGCCGCCCGGGTGCGGGTCCTCGTCGCGCTCGTGCCGCACCTGCGCACTGACCGGCTCGGCGACGTCCTGCGCGCCGCGACCGCGTTCGGCGACGCGCACCACCGGGCGCAGGTGCTCGTCGCGCTCGTCCCGCACCTGCCCGCCGCGACGGCGCCGGCCCTTGACGCCGCCGTCGCGGTCGAGCACCCCGGGCCCCGGACCGGGCTGCTGGCCCGGCTGGCGCCGTCGCTGCCCCCGGACCTGCTGCGCCGGGCGACCGGCGCGGTCCTGGGCGTCGCACACGGGCGCCTGCGGGCCGAGGCGCTGGGCGCGCTGCTGCCGTACCTGCCGGCCGAGGACCGTGCCGCCGTCCTTGCCACGGCCGTCGAGTCGCTCGCCGCCATCCGCGTCATGAACGACCATGCGGCCGCGCTCGCCGGGCTCGTGCGGTACCTGCCCGCCGACCTGCTGCACGAGCTGTACACGCGGGCGGCGGCGCCGGTGCCGTTCGTCCGGTCACTCGCCACGCTCGCCCCGCACCTTCCGGACGGGCACCGGCAGTCGGCCGTCGCCGTCGCCCTGGCGGCAGCCACCGCCGGCGACCGCGGCTACGCGCTGCCCGGCGAGCTGCCCGCGCTGCTGCCCCTGCTCTCGGCAGACCAGCTGGAGCGGGCCGTCGCCGCCACCCTCGACCTGGACGTCAGCAGCGTGGAGGCGCTCACCGCACTGTTGCCGTACCTGTCCGGCGACCGGCGCGCCGACGTGCTCGCCCACGCGCTCGCCGCGACCGCCTCGATCGTCGACCTGCCCTACCGGCTCGACGCGCTGACCGTCCTGCTGCCGCACCTGCCGGTGGACGAGCGCGACACCCTCGTCGGCGAGGCATTGGCGACCGTCCTCGTCGCCGCGGCCGACCATCGGCAGGCATGCATGCTGGTGACGCTCGGCCCGGTGCTGTCACCGGGCCGGCTCGACCGCGCCATGGCGGTCGCGGTCGCGCTGCCCGGCGAGCACGACCGCACGTGGGCGATGGCCGGGCTCGCGCCGCACCTGCCGCCCGCGCTCGTCGCCCGGTACGCCCCCGAGGCGTCCGACGACGTCACGATGGCGGCAATGGCGCGGCAGGCGGCCGCCTGCGTCGCGGCCGACCCGGCGCAGACGCCGCTGGCGCTCGCGGTGCTCCGGCACGCGCTCGCCGCGCCGGATCGCGCGACGGCGCTGGCCGGCCTGGCCGGGCTCGCCGGATTCGTGGGGACGGTCACCGGCGCCGGCGTCGGCCCCTGCCTGGACGCCGTGCTGCAGACGGCGGCCTGGTGGCGCTGACGCCGCCGCCGCGGGCGGCGGCCCGGTGGCACTGACCAATGTCATGGCGTGAGCAAGGCAACCGGACGAAGCGAAGAGACCGGGGGCGACCAGACCAGGGCGCCGTCGGGTCAGGCGTCGGCCAGCCGCTGATTCCCGTCCGCGTGGAGGGCGGGCCTGTCCCGGTCGATACGCCAGCGCCACGGCTGCGTCTCCTGCATCGAGGGCTCGTTGAGGGCCAGACCAAGCGACCAGACCATACGACCAGACCAAGTGACCAGACCAAGTGACCAGACCAGGCGGCCAGACCAGGCGGCCAAACCAGGCGGGCAGAGCAGGCGGGCAGTTGTGCTGGGTCGGCGGTCGGCGACAGCGGCGGCGGTCAGCGAACACGGCGAACAGGCACACCACTCGGCGTGGGGCAGTGCTGGGTGCCGCCGGGCGTGACGGCAGCGGCGGTCAGTGGAGCTCGGCGGCAGGGTGTCGCCTTGCCGTGATCGCGCGGTGCACGGCGGCGGCAGTCATGAGGGCGGCCGCGGTCACGCCGAGGAGGCGCGCGGAGACCACCGCTGGCTGAGGCACGGCTGGCAGGAAGCGCACGTACCGGCGGCGGGGCTGCGGTGCGAGCGCGGCTGCCGCAGCGCCTGCCGCGCCGACCGCCGCCGCGGTGCCCCAGAACGCCCCGGGTCGCCGCTGGACGTGCGGCGCCGGGCCGTGCCACGCGGCGATCCTGCGGGTGCGGCCCAGCCTCGCCGACATGGCGAGCCACGCCGCCGCACCAACCGCGCTGGAGGCCAGGTGCAGCGGCACCCACGCCGGCACCCCCGGCAGCACCTCCCGGGCCAGGCGCGGCAGACCGACCCTGGTGCCGGTCACCGTGTCGTGGGTCAGGTGGTCCCACGCGACGTGGCTGGCGGCGCCGATGAGTGCCGAGCCGGCCGTGACCCACCACGGGTGCCGGGCCCGGGCGAGGGCGCCGTAGTCACGGACGGCGAACGGGCCGAGGCCCGGCAGGTGCGCGGCGACCTCCGGTGCCGCCCGGCGCACCAGCAGGGTCGCCGCGGTCGTGACGGGCACGGACGCCAGCACGCCCCACCACGTGTGGCCCTTGGTGAACGGCGGGCGGCAGTGCATCGCGTACGGCAGGTCGGGCGCGGCCGAGCCGATGACCAGGGCGACCCCGTCGAACCACGCGGGCCGCCACAGCTTCAGCGGCAGGACGGCGGCGGCGTGCGAGGGGAAGGTGGCCGGCATGATCGCGACTGTAGCCGGGTCCGCCGCGGTTCAGGTGCCGCAGCGGGCCAGCCCGGCGCGGAGCTTGGCGCGGACCACCCGGGTCGCGGACTCGGTCACCCGGGCGGCGAACGCGGGGTCACCCTTCGCGGCGGTCACGAGCGCCTCGGTCCACGGGCCGGCGTCGGACAGCTTCACCGACAGGGCCATGTCGCCGCCGGCCTTGATGAAGCGGACGGCGCGCTGGCCGAGCGGGACCGAGGCGACCGCGGTGGCGGCGCCGAGGTCGTCGGAGAGCACGAGGCCGTCGAAGCCGAGCTTCTGGCGCAGCAGGCCGGTGACGATCGGCTCGGAGAACGCGGCGATGTTGGCCGGGTCGAGCTTCGGGTACGTCGCCGAGGAGATCATGACCGCCGCCGAGCCGGCCGCGATGCCGCTGGTGAAGGGCTGCAGGGCCGGGTCGTCGGCGGTGGTGATGTCGTCGCGGGCGCCGGTGGAGGTGTCGGTGTTGACGCGGACGCGGCCGAGGCCCGGGAAGTGCTTGAGCGTGGCGAGCACGCCGGCGCCCTGCATCGCGGTCACGACGGTGGCGACGCCGGCGGCGGCGGGTTCGGGGGTCGCGCCGTACTGGCGGTCGAAGCCGCCGATCGGGGGGTTGGCCTTGCCGACGGAGGCCGGGACGACGTCCGCGACCGGAGCCAGGTCGATGGTGACGCCGATGGCCTTGAGCCGGCCGACCCACTCGGCGGTGTTGGCCTTCAGCGTCGCGTCGTCCAGTTTGGCCTGGTTGACCGCGGACGGGATGGCCGGGAAGTCGGCGCCCTTCAGCGTCTGGACCTGCCCGCCCTCCTGGTCGACGCCGATCTGCAGGCCGAGCCCCGACTTGGCCGCGGCCGCCTGCAGCTGCTCGATCGACTGGCGCAGCGACGCCGCCGACGCCGTGCTGCGGCCGGCCAGGAAGATGCCGCCCAACTGGTACCGCTGAATCGCCTGGACGGCGTTGAGCGGCGTCCCGATCGGTGTGCCGATCATGAGGAGCTGACCGACCTGCTGCTCCAGGGTGAGCTTGGCGACCAGCGCGGCGGCACAGTCACCGCTCGGCGAGGCGGACGGCGACACCGGGGCATGCGTGCCGGCACCGGCGGGCGTGCGCGCGTCGGATGCCGGTGTACCGCGACCGGCCGCGACGAACCACAGCGCCGCCCCGGCCGCGACGAGCACCACGGCAGCCACGGCGACGGTCCACCTGGGGAACGGGCCGATCCGGCCACGATGGCGAGCCATGGGCCGCTCCGTCCGTGGGGTTCGCAGGATGCCCGACCCGATGGACGTTACCCGGCCCGCACCGGCCGCCCCCCGCCAGCCCGCAGCGGACCGGTCCGACCGCCGGAGCAAGGCGGCCGACAGCCATACGACGGAAGGTGGTCAGCCCGCAGCGGAGCGGGGCGGCCAGCAGCCAGGCGGCCGGAGGTAGGTCAGCCCGCGGCGGAGCGGGGCAGGCGGTGGTCGGGCAGCTGGTGCAGCCACAGGGCGAGGGCGCGGACGGTCTCCCGTTCGAACGCCGCCTTCGCGCGGGTCACGGCGGCCGCGCCGGCCACGTCGTCGGCGAGCGCGTGCATGCGGGCGCGGGTGACGGCGAGCCCGCTGCGGATGAACATGTCGAAGGTCGCCTCGTCGGCGGACTCCACGGCGAGCATGCCCCGCACGTACACGTCCTCGATGCTGACGTCCGGCGGCAGGGCGCACAGCCAGGTCCGCTGGCGCTGCCGGCCGGCGGCGGTGAGCGAGCAGGTGCGCCGGTTGCTGCTGGCCATGCGGGCCGGGACGGCGGTGTCGACCCGCAGGAAGCCGGCCCGCTCCAGCCGCGTCACCGACGCCATCACGCGGACGATGTCCATCCGCCGGGCGCTGCCGAAGATCTCGTCGTGGCGCCGCATGAGCTCCCACGCGCTGCTGTCACGGCCGCCCAGCAGGGCGAGCAGCACGTCGTCGAGCACCAATGCCAGGCACCTCCCGCCGAACTTCTACACGACGTAGAAGTTAGCAGAGGTCACGCCTCGGGGTGCTCCCGCAGCAGCGCGCGGAGGGTCTGCTCGTCGCGGTCGTCGAGGGTGCCGACGAACCGGCGCAGCACCGTCGCCCGGTCGGGCTCCTCGGCGAGCAGGCGGCTCATCCGCTCCGCGACCAGCCCGGCCGCGTCGCGGAGCGCCCCGTAGCGGAACGCCCGGCCGTCGCGGTGCCTGGTGACGGAGCCCTTCTCGTGCAGCCGGGTCAGGGTGGTCACCACGGCGCTGTACGACAGCGCGCCGGCGGGATCGAGCAGGTCGCGGACCTCGCCCGGGGTGAGCGGACCGGCAGCGGCACCGAGGACCGTGATCACCTGCGCCTCGAGCTGTCCGGGCCGGCGCCGGCGGTCTCCCGGAGGCGGTGGTGTACTCATCGCGACGACTCTATCGAGCCGTGGTCGGTCGTCGCTGACCGATCTGGTTAGAGTGCGAGGGGCACGGACTCACCGCGCGGGGGGAGGCACATGTTCGATCATTTCGTGTGGTCGGTGCTCGTGGTGCCACCGCTGATCCTGCTCGTCGTGCGCCTGCTCGCCGACCGGCTCCCGCCCGCCGGCGCGGCCCGTGCCGTCGCCTGGTCCGCGGCCGTGGTCGCCGCCGCCAGCACCGTCAACCTGCTGCTGTTCGCGCTGAAGGCGCTCGCCCAGGTGCCGGCCGTCGCCGGCGTGTCCGGCTGGTCGGCGACGGTCGTCACGGCCGACACCGCCGCGGAGCCGTGGGCGCCGTGGCTCAGCGTCGCGCTGCTGGCCGCCGTCGTCGTCTCCGTCACCCGGCGCTGGCGCCATCACCGCGACGTCCTCGCGCTCGGCCGGTCCGCCGGCGACGGCACGGCGCTCGTCGTGCTGCCCGACGCGGAGGCGAAGGCGTTCGCGGTCCCCGGCCGGCCCGGTTATGTCGTGGTCACCACCGGCATGCGGTCGCTGCTGACCGACCGGCAGTTCGACGCGCTGCTCGCGCACGAGCAGGCGCACCTCGCCGGCCGGCACCACCGGCTGGCCCGCCTGGCGGACACTGCCGCCGCCGCCCACCCGGCGCTGTGGTGGGTCGCGAAGCACGTCGACTACCTCCTCGAGCGGGCCGCCGACGAGCATGCCGCCGTCGAGGTGGGCAGCCGTCGCACGGTCGCGCACGCCATCGGCGCGGCCGCGCTGGCGACCTCCGGTGCCGGCGCGACCCCGGCCGGATCGGGCTGGTCGGTGCTGCACGTCGCGATCCCCCAGGGCATCGTGCCGCGCCGGGTGTCGCTGCTGCTGACCCCGCGCACCTGGCCCGCCGCGGGGCTGCTGAGCCTGCTGCCCGCCGCGCTCGCCGCGTTCAGCGTCGTCTGGTCGGTCGAGGCCGCCATCGACCTGGTCGAGCTGCTCATGGCGGCCAGCGGGCGCTGAACGGGTCCGCGACCGGCGCCGGGCGACGCCGAGCGGTCCGCGCCGGCGCCGTCACCGACGGCCTCGCGAAACCCGGGTAAGTGATTCCGGGCCCTGAAGCGTTCATGAGGCGTGGGGCACATGGAGTTCACCGAGTTCTACCGGTCGGAGCGCGACCGGTGCCTGCGGGCAGTGCTCGCCGGCGTCGCGGACCGCCAGGTCGCCGAGGACCTGGTGGCCGAGGCGTTCACCCGGGCGTGGATGTCGTGGCACAAGGTGCGGCGGCATCCGGCGCCGCGGGCCTGGGTGGTGCGCACCGCGCTCAACCTGCGGGTGTCGTGGTGGCGCCGGCACCGCCGCGAGGTCGACCTCGGCGACGGGCACGTGGACACCGCCGACGGCACCGGCGAGCCCGGCGGCGGCCTCGACCCGGCGCTGCTGCGGCTGCTGCGCGCCCTGCCGCCCCGGCAGCGGGAGGTCATCGCGTTCCGGGTCTTCCTCGACCTCGACACCGCCGCCACCGCCAAGGCCCTGGGCATGGCCCCGGGCACCGTCACCGCGCACCTGTCCCGGGCGATCGCGACGCTGCGCGGCCATCTCGTCGTCAACCACAGCCAGGAGCAGTCATGAACAGTCAGGAGCAGTCATGAACGACCACGACACCGATGTCCTCGACACCCTGCGGGGCTCGCTCGACGCGGTCACGATGGGCACGCCCGTCGAGGACATCGTGAGCACCGGCCGGGCCCGCCGCAACCGCCGCCGGCTGGCGACCGTCGCCGCCGGCACCGTGGCGGTGGCCGGCGTCGCGCTCGGCGTGGCGAGCCTCGCCAACCCCCCGGCGGGACCCCCGGCCACGGCACCCGGCGCGAACGCGGCCGGCGAGGTGCACGTCCGGACGGTCGCCTACACCGTCGACTCCCGGGCCGACGGCACGGTCCAGGTGACCTGGACCAAGCAACAGTGGTTCGCGGACCCCGCCGGTCTGGAGGCGGCCCTGCGGCAGGCCGGCTTCCCGGTGGTCGTCAAGGTCGGCGAGTTCTGCGCCGGCCCGGGCGACGACCTGACGCTGGTGCACGGCACCGGCCCCGGCGTCACGGACGTCGTGCGGCCCCTGCCGGGCGCCGACGCGACGTTCGTCTTCGACGCCTCGGCCCTGCCGCCCGGCAAGCAGCTGTTCATCGGATACCTGAACCCCGCCCAGCTGGAGGTCACGGGCGGCTCCCCCGGCTCGGTCGAGCGCCTGGTGCCCATCGACACGCCGCTGACCTGCACCACCGTGGCTCCTCCGCGGGAGGGCCGCGCGGCCGGCACCGAGAAGGACCCGTCGGCCAAGCCCGTCAAGTAACCCGTCCACCTGCTGCCCCGGCGCCGGTTGGTGCCGGGGCAGTCGTGCATCCACGCTCGCGCAAAGGTTCGATCTGTCCTACCATCCAAATGTCCTACATTTGGAGGTCGGAGTGCTGTCGAGCCCGCAACGGGCCGTGCCCCTCGCCACGCAGGTCGCCGGTCAGTTCAAGCAGCTGATCGCGGCCGGTGACTGGCCGGTCGGCTCCCGGATCCCGCCCGAGCACCGGCTCACCGAGCAGCTCGGCGTCAGTCGCAACACCGTCCGGGAGGCGTTGAGCGCGCTCGTACACCTCGGACTCCTCGAAGCGCGTCCCGGCGACGGCACCTACGTGCGCGCCGACAGCGAACTGCAGGTGTCCCTCGGCCGGCGGGTCGCGGAGGCCGACCCCGACGACGCCTTCGAGGTGCGGGCGCTGCTGGAGCACCGCGGGTCGCGCCGGGCCGCGCTGCACGCCACCGCCGAGGACGTCGCCCATCTGCGCGAGCTGCTCGACCGGCGGGACGCCGCCCGGACCGGCGACCTGGCGGGATTCGTCGAGGCCGACTTCGCGTTCCACCGCGCGGTCGTCATCGCCGGCGGCAACCCGCTGCTCGCTGAGCTCTACCAGCACCTGAGCCCCGTCATCACGCAGACGATCAGTGACAGCGCCGGGCTGGACCACGACAGCACCGTGCACGACCTGCACCACCACCTGGTCGACGCGATCGAGGCCGGTGACCCCGACGCCGCCGAGGCGTGCAGCGTCGCGCTGGTCGCCGAGGGCCGCGACATCCTGCGCGGGAGCGCGTCGTGACCGCCACCCTCGCCCCCGTGCGGGCCCGCACCGGGCTGCTCGTGGTCGGCATCCTGCTGATCGCCACCAACCTCCGGGCGGCGCTGACGTCGGTCGGGCCGGTGCTCGACGACGTGCGCGCCGACCTCGGCCTGACCGCGACCGCCGCCGGTGTGCTGACCGCGCTGCCGCTGCTCGCGTTCGCGGGCTTCTCGCCGGTCGCCCCGCTGGTGGCGCGGCGGCTCGGGCTGGAGCGCACCCTCGGCCTGGGCCTCGCGGTGCTCGCCGCCGGCATCGTGCTGCGGTCGGTGCCGGTCGCCGGCGGGATCTGGGCCGGCACGGTCGCCATCGGCGCGGCGATCGCGTTCTTCAACGTGCTGCTGCCCAGCCTGGTCAAGCGGGACTTCCCGGACCGGGTCGCGCAGCTGTCCGGCGGCTACTCCGCGACGCAGAGCATCGTCGCGGCGATCGCGTCCGGCGTCGCCGTGCCCATCGCCGGCCAGTCCACCGCCGGCTGGCGGATCGCGCTCGGCTGCTGGGTCGGGCTCACGGTCATCGCCGCCGCGGTCTGGCTGCCCCGGCTGCGCACCCGTCTGGCGGGCCCCGACGGCGGCGCCGGCGCGGCGGCCGCGCACCGCTCGCCGTGGCGCAGCCCGATCGGCTGGCAGGTGACGCTGTTCATGGGCCTGCAGTCGCTGGTCTTCTACGTGATGGTCGCCTGGCTGCCGAGCATCGAGCAGGACCACGGGGTCAGCGCGACGACGGCCGGCTGGCACCTGTTCGTGTACCTGATCGCCGCGGTCGTGGCGAACCTCGCCGCCCCGCACCTCATGCGCCGCCTGCCCGACCAGCGGCTCGTCGCGCTGCTGTGCGCCGCGGTGATCCTGCTCGGCGTGGGCGGGCTGCTGCTCGCGCCCGGCCTGTCCGTCGTGTGGCTGGTGAGCGCCGGCCTCGGTGCGGGCCTGTCGCTCGTGCTGTGCCTGTCGCTGTTCAGCCTGCGTGCCGTCGACCACCGCCAGGCCGCGGCACTGTCGGGGATGGCGCAGTCGGTCGGCTACCTCCTGGCCGCGTGCGGCCCTGTCCTCATCGGCGCGCTGCGCGACGCGAGCGGCTCGTGGACGTTGCCCTTGGCGACGATGTGCGCACTGATCGCAGTGATGGGCGGCTTCGCCGTCCTCGCCGGCCGGGACAGGGTGATCGGCTGACCCCGTGGGCGGCCCGCCAACCGAGACGGGCCGCCCGCAACAGGATCGGCTGACCCTGTGGGCGGCCCGCCAACCAAGACGGGCCGCCCGCAACAGGATCGGCCGACCCGGCGGGCGGCCCGCCACGGACGGCCGGGGACCGCTGCACCTCGTTGAAAGCCCGCCGGAGTGGCCGAGTTCGTCGATGGACACGGCGCCCGGCGGCTGTCCCACCCGGCGCCGATCGGATACGGTCGTGCGGGTGTCCGTGAAGCGTCTGACGCTGCCCGCCCGGGTCAAGGCCCTCACCGTGCCGCTGCCCCCGGGCAAGACCATCCGGCCCGACCTCGACGACGACGAGCCGGCGGTGCTCTGGCTGAGCAAGACGTCCCCGCCGCCGGGGCTGTGGGAGGAGCTGCGCGCCGCGCACCCCGCCACCGGCCTGTGGCCCCTGCTGCTGACGCACCTCGACGGTGACCCGTGCCGCCCGTGGATCGAGGGCGAGCTCGTCCCCGAAGACATGTCCGACCCCGCGGACCACGACCCGGCGGCGCTGCTGCCGAAGTGGTGGGCGGAGACCGGCGACGGACGCGGCCCGTGGCCGGGGCTGGCACCCGCGGCGGGCGTCGACCCCGCCGACGCCGACGCGACCGCCGACCGGGAGGCTGCCGCGCTCGTCGCGTCCCGCCGGCCGTGGCGGCTCGGCCTGGTCGCCGCCGGCCGCGGCGCCGACGCGCTCACCGTCGTCGGCTGGGACGGCCCCGCCAACCACACCGACGACACCGCCCACATCAGCGCGGTCCTGCGCAGCTGGGAGGAGCGCTTCGGGGTCCGGGTCGTCGGGGTCGGCTTCGCCGAGCTGTTCCTGAGCGTCGCCGCGCCACCGTCCACGGTGGACGAGGCATTGACGGTCGCCGCGGAGCACGTCGCCTTCTGCCCCGACACCGCATGGACCGACGACGATCTGCAGGGATACGCGGCGGGCCTCGTCGGCGCGCCCGCCTGGCACTTCTGGTGGGACTGACCGCACGCTGTGCGGGTCGGCGACGCGCATCGTTCGCCTTGTATTTCCCCACGGTTCACCGGCGTCTCCGAGGCTGCCAAGGAATCAAGCTGACTTCTTTGGAGCGTGCCAGCGTGACTGTTTCTCGCCGTCAAGTTCTCAGTGGTACGGCCGCGGCGGGCGTCGGCCTGACCGTCGCCGGTGCCCTGCCGACCCTCGCCGAGCCCGCCCTCGCGCACGAGGAGCACCGGCCGTCCTCCGGCGGGCGCCCGTTCCCGCCGCTGAAGGACGACCCGAACGGCATCCTCGCGCTGCCCGAGGGCTTCTCCTACACGATCGTCACCCGCGAGGGCAGCACGGAGATGTCCGGCAACCAGGGCAAGACGCCCGGTTACCACGACGGCACGGGCGTCGTCGCCGACGGCCACAACAAGCTCACGATCATCCAGAACCACGAGCTCAACCCGCACACGATCGTGTACGGCGTGCCGCACATCGAGGGCACCGTGTACGACCCGGGCGCCCCGAACGCGGGCGGCTGCACGGTCATCACCACCGACGGGCAGGGCCGGCGCACCGGCGAGTGGGTCGGCATCTCCGGCACGCTGCGCAACTGCGCGGGCGGCGTGACCCCGTGGGGCACCTGGCTGACCTGCGAGGAGACCACCGCCAACGCCGGCGCCACCTGGACCGCCGGCGGCCAGACCGGCACCTACGAGAAGGCCCACGGCTACGTCTTCGAGGTCTTCCCGGCCGAGTCCAAGAAGCAGCTGCCCAAGGCGATCAAGGCGTTCGGCCGGTACGACCACGAGGCCCTCGCCGTCGACCCGGACCTCAAGCACGTCTACCTGTCCGAGGACGCCAGCAGCCCCAACGGCCTGTTCTACCGCTGGCGCTCGACCGACGGCAAGCGCCTCGGCGCGGGCATCGCCAACTCGCTGGCCGACGACGCCGGCAAGCTCGAGGCGATGCAGATCCGCCTCGACGACGGCAGCATCCTGCCCGACGTCGCGTACCTCACCTCCGCCCAGATCGGCCGCCCGTTCAAGGTGACCTGGCTCGAGGTGCCGGACCGCGACGCGACCACCAAGCCGGTCCGCACCCAGTTCGCCGACGGCACGGTCACCCGCGGCAAGAAGTTCGAGGGCGTCTGGAGCACCCGCAAGGGCTGCTACATCGTCAACAGCTTCGCCTTCGGCGCCAACGACCTGCCCGCCGACGCGACCAAGCACGACGGCATGGTGTGGTTCTACGACTACTCCGACCAGACCATCACCCTGGTCACGTACTTCCCGCACAACGCCGCCGCCGAGGGCGAGGGCCCGGCGCCGAAGTACGCCGACATGACCTTCGACGGGCCCGACAACGTCACGGTCACCCCGTGGGGCACCCTCGTCCTCGCCGAGGACGGCGTCCGCGCCTCGCACGTGCTGAGCTCCGTCCCCGGCGGCCCGACCTACGCCATCGCCCGCAACATGCTCAGCAACGGCACCTCCAACGGCGCCCCGACCTACTCCGAGTTCACCGGCCCGACGTTCTCCCCGGACGGCAAGGTCCTGTTCGTCAACATCCAGGTCCCCGGCATCACCCTGGCCATCACCGGCCCGTGGGGCCGTTACCTCGGCTGACCAGCGCTCCGGGGCCCCGGCGGAATCCGGGGCCCCGGAGTGAATTTTCCACCGTCGCGTGGCGGGCGGTGCCGGCGGTCGCGCAAGCTGGGGGCCGACGGAAGGGGCCGGCGCCGCGGCTGACCAACGCCGACCAGGCCCTTGCGGTGCGCAGCGCCGCCCGCCTCGCCGGGCTCGACTTCCAGGTCGCGGTCTTCGGCCACGGCGCCGCGGTCCGGGGCGACGCGGTGTCCCGGTTCCGGGACTTCGCCGCCCGGCTGCACTGAACGCCGGTCAGACGAACGAGTCGAGGGCCTCGCGGATCAGGGTGCGCATCGTGTCGCTGCCGGTGTGGCCGGAGTCCTCGACGACCGTCAGCGTGGCGTCCGGCCAGCGCTCGGCGAGCAGCCAGGCCGTCTCCAGGGGGCTGCTGATGTCGAACCGGCCGTGCAGCAGCACGCCGCGGATCCCGGCGAGCCGGCCGGCGTCGCGGATCAGGACGCCCTCCTCCAGCCAGGCGGCGTTGGCGAAATAGTGGGTGCAGATGCGCACCATGGCGAGCTTCGCGTCGTCGGGGCGGCCACTGTACGCGTCCGGCACGCCGTTCGGTTCGAGCGAGACGGCGGTGTCCTCCCAGGCGCACCACGCCTGCGCCGCGGCGGCCCGCACGGCCGGGTCGGGCGAGCTCATCAGCCGCGCGTACGCCGCGACCAGGTCCTCCGCGGTGGCGGGGGCCGGCGCCACGTGGTCGCGGAACGCCGCCCACTGCGCGGGGAAGAAGCGGCCGACGCCCTCGTAGAGCCAGTCGCGCTCGCGGCGGCGGGTGGAGGTCACGCCGTCGATGACGATGCCGGCGACCCGGTCCGGGTGGCGTTCGGCGTACGCGAGGATCAGCGTCGACCCCCACGACCCGCCGAACAGCAGCCACCGGTCGATCCCGAGGTGCTCGCGCAGCCGCTCCATGTCGGCGACGAGGTGGCCGGTCGTATTGTGCCGCAGGTCGGCGTCCGATGTGGACGCGTGCGGGGTGCTGCGGCCGCAGTTGCGCTGGTCGAACTGCACGATCCGGTAGCGCTCCGGGTCGAAGTAGCGCCGGGTCCGCGGGCTGCTGCCGGAGCCCGGCCCGCCGTGGACGACGGCGGCGGGCAGCCCGGCCGGGTCGCCGCTGACGGACCAGTGCACGAGGTTGCCGTCGCCGACGTCGAGCATGCCCTCGTCGTGCGGCTCGATGGGTGGGTACATGCCGAGCAGAATACAACAGCGCTGTTATATTAGCGCTGTGACATTCCTTGGCAGCCGGCTGCGGCACCTGCTCGAACTGCTCGACGGCGACGTCGCGGGCGTCTACGCGGACCTCGGCCTGCCCGACATCCGGCCCAGGTTCGCCCCGGTCGTGCGCACCCTGGCCCGGCAGGGGCCGGGCACGATCCGCGACCTGGCCGCCGCGATCGGCGTCACCCACTCGGCGGCGAGCCAGACCGTCGCGGAGATGGCCCGGCAGGACCTGGTGCGCCTGGAGCCCGGCGCCGACGCCAGGCAGCGCATCGTCCACCTCACCGACCGGGCGGCCCGCCTCATGCCGGCGATCGAGGCGGAGATGGCGGCGACGGACGCGGCCGCCGAGGCGTTCGACGCGCAGCTGCCGTTCCCGCTGAGCCGCCTCGTCGAGGAGGCCATCGCCCTGCTCGAGCAGCGCCCGATGCGCGACCGGATCGGCGAGGTGGTGGTGGACGGGAAGCCGTGACCGCCGCGGCTCAGGCCGAGGCGGACGCGGCGGCCGCGGACTGGGCCTCCCACATGGTGACGACGACACCGAGGACGAAGACCTGCACCGGCAGTGGGAGGCCCGGCAGGTCGACCTCGACGTCACTGCCCCAGAAGCTGGTCTTGCGGACCGAGCCGACCTTGCGGCCACCCGCGTAGAGGTCCTGGGCCTGGCTCCACACCGAGGCGCGCTGGAACTGGTACGTGACGCCGCCCGCGGTGACCGTCCACTGCTTGCGGCCGACCCGGTCGGCTGCGGCGACGGACTCGCCGGCCTTGTCCTGCATCACGAAGCGGCTGCCCCACGCGTTGCCGCGGACGAGGAACGACTGGCCGGCGACGGTCAGCTGGCCGCCGCTGCGCCAGACCCCGCCCTCCCACGCGGCGACGGCGTGGCCCTGTTGCGTGACTGTATAGCGCGCCCGCCAGACGCTGGTCCGCTTCGCGATCAGCATGTATCGAGCGTAGCCACTCAGCCGTCGTACGAGCCCGCGGTGCGCAGGTCTTGAGCGTCTCTTGAGCGCGCGCGCTGCTCGACCACGAGCGGCTCCCCGGCACCGGAGGGCGGCGGGTCGACGGTCGGGGCCACCGTCGACCCCAGGACGCTCAGCAGCGCCGGGGCGAGCAGCGACCGGACGATGAACGCGTCGATGAACACGCCGACCGCGAGGGCGAAGGCGAGCTCCCGGAATGGGCGCAGCGGCACGATCAGCAGCAGGCCGAAGCTCACCGCGAGCGTGAAGGCGGCGGTGCGGATGGCCTTCGCCGAGTGCGGCAGGGTGATCGCGAGCGCCTCGCGCAGCGGCCTGGTCCGGGCCTCGCGCCAGGCGGGGCCGATGCCGAAGATGTTGTAGTCGGAGCCGAGCGCGACGAGCAGCACCGCCGCCGCGAACGGGACGTAGAACGTGAGGCCGTCGCCGCCGAGGCGGTCCTGGAAGACGTACGTGGTCAGGCCGAGGGTGGCGCCGATGGCGAGGACGCTGCAGACCAGCAGGCCGACCGGGGCGATCAGGGCCCGCAGGAACAGCACCAGGAAGAGCAGGTTGGCCAGCAGCGCCGCGATCGCGATGCGGCCCAGGTCGCGCACGGTCTGGTCGACGATGACATGGGCGACGGCGGTGTCGCCGCCGAGGCTCGCCGTCGCGCCGTCGAGGCCCGCGTCGCGCAGCAGGCCCGGCAGGTCGCGGTCGAGCCGGCCGGCGGTGTCGACGGCCCGGGCGCCGAGCGGCTCGTCGGCGAGGACGAGCAGGAAGCGCGCGGCGGAGCCGTCGCCGGACTGGAAGACGCTGAGCCCTTCCGGCAGGCCCTGGGTGCCGGGGCCGAGGACGGCGGCGACGCCCGGCTCGCGGGACAGCGCCTGCTGCAGCTTCGCGAGCTCCGCCTGGCGGCCCGCGACGCCGGCGCCCTCGACGAGCACCTCGGTCGGCGACAGGATGCCGTCGGCGAAGCCGGTCTCCGCGGCGTCGGCCGCGACCCGGGTCGGGTGCCCCGGCGGCAGCGCCTCGACGAACGACACCCCGAGCCGGATGTGCTGCAGCGGCAGCGCGGCCGCGACCAGCCCGCCGACGCACAGCAGCAGCACCGGCAGCGCGAACCAGCGACGGGTCAGCAGCCTGGCCCACCAGCGCCCGCCGACCGGGGCCGGCTCGGCGCCGCGGGTGCCGAGCGGGCGGCGCAGCGGCGACCAGAAGACGAACCGGCCGAAGATCGCCAGCAGCGCCGGGACCAGGGTCACCGACACCAGCACGCCGATGAGGATGGCGAGCGCCATCCCGGGGCCGAACGCCCGGAAGGTCGGTGCGTCGGCGACGATGAGCGCGCCGGTGCCGGCGGCGGCGGTCGCCCCGGCGATCGCGATGATCGGGGTGTAGCGCGCGGTCGCGTGCCGCGCGGCGTCCAGCCGCGACTCCCCGGCGGCCAGCTGCCGGCGCGCCGCCGACAGGTAGAACACGACGTAGTCGGTGACGACGCCGAGCAGCAGCGCGACCAGCAGCGGCTGGGTCTCCTGCGGCACCGGCACCCCGAGCCGCTCCGCGAGCGCGCCGCCGACGTGCAGGGTCAGCAGCGTCGCGACCCCGGCGGCGCCGAGCGCGAGCAGCGCGGCGATCAGCGACCGGAACGCGAACGCCACGATGAGGAACACCGCGCCGACGGTGATCAGCTCCAGGGTCGGCACCTTCGACTGCAGGATGCGGGTCTGCTCGACCCGCGCCGGCACCGAGCCGGTGATCCCGACGACGGCGTCGTCCGCGCTGTAGTGCGCGGCCACGAACTTCTCCGCGGCGGCGACCTGGTCGGCGAAGGTGACGTCCGGGTCCGTGAAGAGCAGCGTCACGATCGTGGTGCCGTCCTCGGCGGAGCCCGGGAAGAGGCCGAGGGTGTTCATGACCGGGACCGCCGCGCGGATCGGCGCGACGTCGGTGTACGTGCCGTCGCTGACCGCCCGCGCGCGGGCGACCGCCTCGGTCTGGGTGGCCTGCGGCAGCCCGTCGGCCTTGCGCTGCACCACGGCGACGCGGCTCAGCAGCGGGAAGCCGAACTTCTCGAACGAGCGGACCTCGCTGGCGACGGCCGGGTTGCCGGCGGACACCAGCTGCTCCAGGTCGCTGCCGCCCTGGTTGGTGGCCGGCAGGTACTGCACGGACAGGACGACCGCGACGGCCCACCCGCCGACGATCAGCCAGCGCAGCGCGACCACGAGCGCCGCGTATCCACGCATCAGCACGTTGGGCCGCCACCGGCTGCGAGGCTCCACGACGTCGGTCACGGTCCGGCCCCCTCTTCCAGGAGTTCGCTGTGTGGATCGGGCAGTACCCCGGCGCCGGGAGAGGAAAACGGTGCGCCCTGATCGGGCGACGTCGTGGCGGGATCAGCCGGGCCAGCGGCCGGTGGCCCGGTGGACGGCGACCGCGCCCGCCCGGTCCACGGTCGCCTTCACCACGGCGAAGATCGCGCCCTGCAGCGCGGCGGCGACGAGGATCTCGCCCCAGCCGCGGTCCTCGTCGGTGGCGTTCGGCGCATCGTCGTCGTTGCCGAGCACCTTCCAGACCTGCTTGAAGACCAGCCCGGCGACCAGGCCGGAGCCGACGCCCAGGGCGAGCCCGACCGGCTTGTACGCGAGCTTCGCGCCCCAGCCGCTCATCATCGCCCCCGGCGGCGGACGGCGACGGCGACGAGCACCACGGCGAGCACGGCGGCGCCGATCGCGGCGAGGGGCAGCGGCCGCCGCACGGCGACCGCCTTGTCCGAGACGGTCCCGGCGAGGTTCCTGGCGGCGTCGGCGGCGGCGCCCTTGGCGCGCTCGGCGGCCTGCGCCGCGGCGTCCTTGGCGCGCGCCTTCACGTCGGCCTTCGCGGCGAGGGCCTCGACCGTGCTGCCGAGCTCGGCGCGGGTCCGCGCGATCTGCTCCCGCAGCAGCCGCGGGTCGTCGCCGTCGGATCGTGGCATGGCCATGCGGCACCTCCGTTCATGTGCACGCGTGGTTCCCTTGCCGTCCGGCGATCAAACACCCGCAGGGAGCGTTCGAGGGTCACTCCATCCCTATGGAAGGCCCGGCAAGGGACAGATCGGCCTCGAGACCGTAGTGGTCGGACAGGAACAGCTCGCGCCCGTCGGAGACGCGGACGGCGTCCCGCAGCACGGTCCGGGCGCTCGCCACGACCGGCCGGCCCGCGCCGTCGCGGACGAGGACCTGGTCCAGGGCGGGCGGCGCCGGCCAGCGCGGCGTCGGCCGGAACGTCGTCGTCGGGTCGCCGGCGAGGACGTCGCGCAGGCCGGCCGCCGCGGCGAACCCGGTGAACGCCGCCGAGTCGCGGGGCACGTTGAAGTCGCCGACGACCACCGCCGGCAGCTCCGGCTCGAACCCGCGGACCAGCCGCGCCAGGTGGTCGAGCTCCTGGCGGATGACGCGGGTGAACCGGTTGCCGTCCGACCAGTCGTCGTCGCGGTTCGCGGACAGGTGGGTGTTGACGACGGCGAGAGGTCCGGCCGGCGTCTCGACGACCGCGAGCTGCGCCCCCTTGCGCATGAGCTGCTCGGTGCGCAACGGCCCGGCCATCCGGAACCGCGCGAACCGGTACCGCAGGATCGGCCACCGCGACATGAGCATCAGCCCGCCCGACGGCAGCGCCGCCCGCGTGACCGCCACGTGCCGGTAGCCGGCGCCCCGCCGCAGCAGGCGCACGCTGCCGCCGTGCAGCACCTCCTGCAGGCACACCAGGTCGTACGCGGCCCGCTCCAGCACCGGGCCGAGCGCCCGCAGCCGGGCCGGGACGTCGTCGCGCATGAGCGTGTTGAACGTCAGCAGCCGCACGTCGATCATCGGCCGATTTCACCACCCGCACCGCGCGGGGCGCCACGGGGTATCTCGCCGGGGGCGTGAAAGTTTCCGCCGCCGGCCGGGGACCCGCGCCGCCGCCGCGAACTTTCCGTAATCCGGGCGCCGGGCGAGGCATCTATCGCATCGACGAGATCACACCCCGCTCAGGAGGTTCCCGTGCATCCACAACCATCGGCGCGGTGGCGCCGGCTCACCGTCCGGGTCGCCGGAGTCGCGGCGGCGGCGCTGGCCGTGCCGATCGCCGTGCTCGCGGTGTCGGTGTGGCCGTCGGAGGCGGCCGCCAGCCCGGCGGCCGGCGGCGTCTACACCCTGGCCAGCGGCGCGAGCGGCAAGTGCGTCGACGTCGCCGGCGCCGCGACCGGCAACAGCGCCCTGCTGGTCCAGATCGCGTGCAACAGCGCCGCGGCCGACCAGCGGTTCACCGTGATCGTCCAGGGCGGCGCGTTCAACCTGGTCAACGCCAACAGCGGCAAGTGCGTCGACGTGCCGTACGCGTCCACGACCTCGGGCACCCAGCTGTGGCAGTACACCTGCGGCGTCTCCACCAACCAGCAGTGGACCTTCACGGCGTCCTCGGCGGCCGCGGGCAAGTACATCGTGAAGAGCGTCTCCTCCGGGCTCTGCCTCAGCGACAAGGACGGCTCCACCGCCGGCGGCAACCCGATCGTGCAGGAGACGTGCGCCGACATCGCGCGCATGCAGTGGTCGTTCAACCACGTCGGCGGCGCGACCGCGACCGCCAGCCCGCCCCCGACCAGCGGCAAGCCCACGGTCGCGGCGGACGGCACCGGCACGTTCCGGACGGTGCAGGCGGCCATCGACGCGGTGCCGGCGAACAACAGCGGCCGGGTCACCATCACCATCAAGCCGGGGACCTACCGCGAGATCGTCACCATCCCGGCGAACAAGCCGTACATCACGCTGCAGGGCCTCGGCTCCGCCCCGGCCGGCACGGTCATCGTGAACAACCACTGGGCCGGCGGCGGCTTCCCCGGCGGCAGCGCCACCATGTTCGTCAACGGCCACGACAGCGTGCTGACGAACCTGACCGTCAGCAACGACTTCGACGAGAGCACGCAGACGAGCGGCCAGCAGGCGGTCGCCCTGCAGCTGGACGCCGACCGGTCGATCCTGAGGAACGTCCGGCTGCTCGGCGACCAGGACACGTTCCAGATCAACGACCACGCCCGGCTGTACGTGGTGGGCTCCTACATCGAGGGCACCGTCGACTTCATCTACAGCGGCGGCACGGCCGTCTTCAACGCCTGCTCGATCTTCGAGAAGCGCAGCACCGGCGGCCCGATCACGGCCGCCAGCACCGACCCCGCCAAGACCTACGGGTTCCTGTTCTACAGGTCGACCATCACCGGCGCCTCGAACAACGTCACTCAGCTGGGCCGGCCGTGGCGGCAGGGCGCGCAGGTGCTCTACCGCGAGTCGAGCCTCAGCGCCACCATCAAGCTCGCCCAGCCGTGGAACGACATGGGCGACGCCACCTGGAAGCAGGCGCGGTTCTTCGAGTACAAGAACACCGGCGCCGGTGCCACGGTCAACGGCAACCGGCCCCAGCTGAGCGACTCGCAGGCCGCCAACTACACCCCGCAGAAGTACCTGGCCGGCACCGACGGCTGGAACCCCATGTAACCGTCGCACCGACGCCGGCCACCAGTGCGGTGGCCGGCGTCTGGGCGGTGCGGGTCAGGAGCAGGTGGTGCCGTTGACGGTGAAGACCGTCGGGTTGGTGTTGCTGCCGGTGTACGAGCCGTTGAAGCCCAGGCTGACGGTGCCTCCGGCGGGCACCGCGCCGTTCCAGGACTCGTTCGTGGCGGTGACGGCGGCGCCGGTCTGCGACCAGCGGCCGGACCAGCCCTGGGTGACGCGCTGGTCGCCGGGGAACGTGAAGCCCAGCGTCCACGAGGTCCACGCCGTGGTGCCGGTGTTCGTGATCGTGACGCTGCCGGTGAAGCCGGCGCCCCAGCTGTTCGCCGAGTAGGCCACCGTGCAGCCGCCGGTCGGTGCGGCCGCCGTCCGTACCGTGACGGGCGACGACAACAGGGAGAACTGTCCCGCGGTGTCCTTGGCGCGGACCATGAGGATGTACTCGGTGTTGGGGGTGAGGCCGGTCAGCGTGACCGACGGCCCGGTGCTGGTGGCGAGGATCGACAGCGCGTCGCCCTGCCGGCGGTGGATCTCGTAGCCGGTGACGCCGTTGTCGTCGGTGGAGGCGGCCCAGGTGAGCGTGAAGCCGGTGGCCGTCACCGCGGAGGCGACGGGCAGGCCGGGCGTGGAGGGCCGGGCATCCGCGGGCGGGTCCGCCGTGGTCACGGTGACGGGCGCCGACGCGGCGGAGGTGAGGCCGGTGCCGTTGCGGGCGGCGACCACGAACGTGTAGGCGGTGGCGGGCGTCAGGCCCGTGATCGAGGCGGACGCGGTGGTGGTGGTCGCCACGACCGTCGAGGTGGAGCCGGACACGCGGCGCACCTCGTAGCCGGTGACGCCGCTCTCCGGGTCGCTGGACGGGGCCCAGGTGAGGCGCAGCCAGGTCGAGGTGACGTCGGAGGCGACCGGCGTGCCGGGCGCGGACGGCGGGGTCGTGTCCTGCGGCGGGACGGTGCCGGTGTGCTCGGCGGCCCAGCTGGCCAGGGACGCGAGCCCCGAGTTCCAGTTGATCGCGACCTCGTTGACGGAGTACGCGCCGATGTCGTCGACGAAGCACTTCTGCGCCTTGCAGCCGGCGAGCTGTGCCTGCGCGACCGGGTCCTGCAGGCCGCTGTTGGGGCCGCCGGACAGCGCGCCGGGCGGCGCGGTCGGCAGCGACGCGTCGGCCTGGTTGGCCCAGAACCGATGGTGCACGTTGCGGACGGCCTTCTCGCCGTACCCGGCGATGTAGGACTGGTTGAGCGGGTTGCGGCCGAGGAGGTAGTCGAGGGCCTGGAACGCGCCGGTGCGGTACTTCGCGAGGCCGGTGAAGTCGTAGGCGAGGCCGAGGACGGCGGCGTTGTCGGCGATCTGCCCGGAGGAGCCCCAGTTGTAGGTGGTGCCGCCGTTCGGCGCCGGGTAGCCCTGCGTCGCCATCTGGCTCAGCAGCCCGTCCGCGAACGTCGCCATCCTGGCGCGGGTCGCCGTGACGTCGGCGGCGGGCAGGCCGTTGGGGACGATCGCGAGGGTCGTGTCGCCGAGGCCGGCGACCCAGCCCCAGTAAAAGCCGCCCTGGTTGAAGCCGGCGCCCTTGTAGAGCGGCGAGCCGGTCACGTCGGTGCGGTAGGACGCGCCGCCGGTCGTGGTGAACAGCTCCGCCGCGGCCCAGTAGAACTCGTCGCTGACGGTGCTGTCGTCGTACGCGCCGCCGCCCGTGCTGTCGGAGCCGCTGGCAATCCGTCCGGGGTTGGATTTCGCGGCGGCGTACGCCTTCTCGGCGGCGGTCAGGGCGCGGGCGGAGAACGCCGGGTCGATCGTGCGCCAGATCCGGGCCGCCTGGGCCGCGACGGCGGCGAGGTTGAGGGTGGCGGCGGTGCTCACCGGCGACAGCAGGCGCCGTTGCGGGTCGGCCTCCGGGCGCATCGGCAGCCCGGTCCAGTTCTCGTCATGGATCTTGTGGTGGACCATGCCGGCGTCGGTACGGCCGTCCGGCACCTGCATCCGCAGCAGGAACTCGACCTCCCAGCGGGCCTCGTCCAGGACGTCCGGGACGCCGTTGGCCCGCTCCGGGATGGCGAGGGTACCGTCGCCGAGCGCGGCCCGGTCGGTGCTCCGCTCGTAGATGTTGAGCAGCTGCCACGCGGCGATGCCGCCGTTCACGACGTACTTGCCCTGGTCGCCGGCGTCGTACCAGCCGCCGCGCACGTCGAGGGAGTAGCCGCAGCTCGTCCGGCACGGCACGGACGTGTCGCCCTGGTTCGGCGCGACGCCCACGTGCCCGGCGGGGCGGGCGTAGCGGCTGCCGACGTACTGCGACTCGATCGCGATGCCGCTGCGCTGGTGGTAGAAGAAGGCGAGCGAGTCCTTCCGCAGCTGCTGCACCGGCGCGGCGGAGATGTCGAACGGGTAGCTGTCCGACCCGCCGGCCGACAGCACGTAGCCGCTGCCCGGGGTGTCGTAGGCGGAGAAGTCGGCGATGTGGACGTTGTCGCCGGACAGGGCGTCGGCGCCCTTCACGGTCGTCTGTCCACTCGCGACGGTCACGCCGGCGGCGTTGCGCAGCGTCCAGCCGATCGGCGTCGTGGCGGAGCTGACGATCGTGGCCTGCTTCGGCAGGCCCGGCACGTAGGCGACCTGGTTCACCTTGACCGGCGACCCGGGGTCCGGCGCGGCGGTGGCGGGCGGCGCGCACACGGACAGTGCGAACAGTGCGCCCGCGGCGGCGATCGCCACGGTACGGCGTCTCATGTCGGGAGTCCTCCTGCGGCAAAGGGTGCCGGCACTGGCGGGCGCCGGCGTGCCGGACCGTAGGCGGACCTTCGACACGCTGTAAAGCATCCGTCGCGTCGATGCCGTCCGGCCGGTGCCGCGGGCATGTAACTTACGGCCCATGCGGCTCGCCAGCTACAACGTCGAGAACCTGTTCAACCGGGCCAAGGCGCTGGACCAGCGCACGTGGGCGGCCGGGCGCCCGATCCTCGAGGCGTTCCAGCGGGCCTGCGAGCTGCTGGAGGAGCCCGTGTACACCGACGAGGTCAAGCACGACATCCTGCGCGAGCTGGGCCGGCTCGGGCTGCGCAACGGCGACACCGCGAAGTTCGCCCGCCTGCGGCAGAACCGCGGGCGGCTGCTGGTGCGGCGGCGCACCGGCGTGGTCGAGGTCGTCGCCGGCGGCCGGGCCGACTGGATCGGCTGGGTGGAGCTGACCACCGACCGGGTGGACGAGCTGGCGCTGCTCAACACGGCGCGGGTCATCCTCGACGTCGGCGCCGACATCCTCGGCGTGATCGAGGCGGAGAGCCGCCTCGCGCTGAAGCGGTTCGCCGAGGGCGGCCTCGGCGGCATGTACGAGCACTTCATGGTCGTCGACGGCAACGACGAGCGCGGCATCGACGTCGGCGTCATGTCCACCGCGGCATACCCGCCGGTCGGCCAGCGCACCCACGTCGACGACACCGACGAGCACGGCCGCGTCTTCAGCCGCGACTGCGCCGAGTACCACTTCCGGCTGCCGGACGGCCAGCGCCTCGCGGTCCTCGTCAACCACCTCAAGAGCAAGGGCTACGGCGGGAAGGTCGCCTCCGACGCCCGCCGCCGCCGGCAGGCCGCCCGGGTCGCGGAAATCTACCGCGCGTTGGATTTCCCGCTCGTCGCCGTCGTGGGCGACCTCAACGACACCCCGGCCGGCGACCCCCTCGCGCCACTGCTGCGCGACACCGACCTGCGCGACGTCAGCACCCACCCCGGCTTCGACGACGGCGGCCGCCCCGGCACCTACGGCTACTGCACCGCCCCCAACAAGCTCGACTACGTCCTGCTGTCCCCGGCCCTGTTCGCCGCGACGACCGGCGGCGGCATCCTGCGCAAGGGCGTGTGGGGCGGCCGCCGCGGCGCCCTGTGGCCGATCTACGACACGATGACCCAACCGGTCCACGCCGGCTCCGACCACGCCGCCATCTACGCCGACATCGACCTGTCCCGCCTCCCCCAGCCCTGAACGGCGCTCGTGTCACCGGTTCGAGCGACAAACGAACGGTGAAAAGTGCACAAACACTGCGCACTGGGTAGCGGATCTATTGCATTGCGTGACAGTCTGAAAGTCGCGAAGATCAATGGGGGTCAGGGCGCGAGTGGGAGGAGCGGGGATGACCGCTACCGCGGCCGCGATGAGTCTTGCCTCCGGAGAGCCCCCGATCAACTTCGCCGCGCACCAGCTGCGGGCGGGCAACCTCGCGGGCGCCCGCGACGACTTCGAGCAGATGCTGGCGATGCTGCTCGCGGCGATCTACCCCGGTGCCCGGGCGATCACCGCCAACCCCGGCGACTGGGGCATCGACATCCTCCTCGGCGAGTTGTCCGGGCTCGTCATCATCTGGCAGTCGAAGTACTTCTGGCCGGTCGTCGGCCGGTCGCAGCAGGGGCAGATCCGCGAGTCGTTCGACTCGGCGCTCGCCGCGGCCGCCCGCAACGGGTACCGGCTGAGCCAGTGGGTGCTGTGCGTGCCGGCGAGCATGGACGCGCCGACCGCCCAGTGGTGGGACAACTGGCGGGCGCGGCGGCAGCGGGAGACCGGCGTCTCGATCGAGCTGTGGCACGAGAACGTGCTGCGCAACCATCTCGTGCGGCCGGACTGCGCCCACGTGCGCCGGCACTTCTACGACCCGTACGTGCCCGCGCAGACCCAGCGGACCCCCGTGCGGGACCTCGGCGAGGACGACGACACGGCCCTGGACCGGGCGCTGTTCGTGCGGCAGCTGCGGGCGGCGGGGCACGTCGAGGTCGGCGCCGCGAAGCGCGAGTACTTCAACGCCGACCTGCTGGCCCGTGAGGTCCTCGACAAGCGGGTGCCGGCGGAGGTCGCGGCGCTGAGCGAGGCCGACGGGGTCGTGCACAGCATCTGGGAGGCGCGGTTCAACGCGATGGCGTTCGCCGGCGACCCGCGGCTGCCGGGGCTGCACGCCGAGGTGATGCACGACATCCGCGAGTCGGGCGCGTTCCCGGTCCAGCTGCGGGCCGGGCCGGTGCACCGGTGCGGTCTCATGCACCGGGTCGTCGAGGACCGCCGCGCGGGCTGGGTCATCCACTGGCGGGACATCGCATGACCCCAGACGACGTCTCCGTCTTCCGCCAGACCAGGCTGCTCCTGCTCCTGGCCAGCGCCGCCGAGCCCCTCGACGCCGAACGCCTCGGCGTCTACGACTTCCTGGCCGCCCACCCGCTGCTCCTCGCGCGGTCCGACGACGACGCCGACCGGACCACGCTGCGGCTCGCCGGGTTCGACGACCGGGCCGTCGCCTACGCCAGCCCGGGCCAGCGGTTCGTCACCGCCCAGCTGCACCTGTCCCACGACCTCGCCGCCCTCGTCGGGCGGGGGCTCGTCGAGGTCACGGCCACCGGACGGGTGACCTACCGGCTCACCCAGGAGGGCGCGAGGATGGCCGATCGATTCACCGCGATGTACGCTCAGGTGTACCGCACAGCGGCGCGCATCGTCATCCGCCGCCTTCGTCGCCTGAGCACGCGGAGGCTGCGCGAAGGCCTGCGGCTGTGGCTCCTTCCGGTCCCTTCGTCCGCGCTGAAGGACCTGACATGATCGGTTTGCGAGCACACGGCATCCGGCTCAGACGGCTGCGCCTGCACAGCGGCGACCGCACCTATGACGTCGACTTCCGGGCGCCCGACGACTCGCCCCGGCCGCTGTCCGTGCTCGCCGGCGCCTTCAGCACCGGCAAGACCACGATCCTGGAGTTCGTCGACTACTGCCTGGGCGCCTCCGACCACCCGCGCCACCCGGAGATCATGCCGAAGGTGCGCGCGGCGACCCTGGAGGTCGAGCTGTCCGGCTCGCCGTACCTCATCGAGCGGACCGTCGGCGAGCCGTCGATGTTCGCGTACGTGCGAGCGGGCCGCCTCGACGAGCCGGGCGCCACTCCCCCGGCACGGCGGCCGCTGCGCCCGGCGAGCCACCCGGAGAGCCTGTCGACCATGCTGCTGTCGCACTGCAAGCTCGAGGGCGTCCGGCTGCGCGACAGCGGCGTCGACACCGACCCGCTGAGCTTCCGCGACCTGATGTGGCTGTGCTTCCTGCCCAACGAGCGCCTCGACGGCAAGGACCTGCTCTTCCGCAGCGTGCCGATGAAGCACCTGAAGCTGCGGCAGGTCGTCGACGTGGTCTTCGACGTGCACGACGACCACTCCGTGGAGATCGGCCGGCGGATCCGCGCGGTCGAGGCGGAGCTGTCCGCGGCCCGGGCGGCGTACCGGGCGGCGGAGCAGATCGTCGACGAGCAGCACGTCGGCGGCCGCGAGGACCTGGAGACCCTGCACCGCACCGCGAAGGACGAGCTGGCCGCGTGCGCGCAGGCCCTCGCGGCGCTGGACGCGCAGGCCCGCGCCGACACCATGTTCGCCGAGGAGCTGCGCGAGCGGCACGGCGCCGCGGCCGCCGAGGCGCGCCGCACGGCGGCGGAGCTGCGCGACCGGGAGACCCAGCTGCAGCGGATGCAGACCCTGCACGGCACCTACGCCGACGACGTCGCGAAGTGGACGATCCTCACCGAGGCCGACCACCTCTTCGAGCCCATGCGCGTCTCGGCGTGCCCGTCGTGCCTGGAGCCGCTCAGCGGTGGCAGTGGGACAGCTGCCGCCACCGATGGCAGTGTGATAGCTGCCGCCACCGGTGGCAGTGGGACAGCTGCCGCCACCGGTGGCAGTGGGACAGCTGCCGCCACCGGTGGCAGTGGGACAGCTGCCGCCACCGGCGGCGAGGACCGCTGCCCCGCCTGCCAGCTGCCGATCACCGACGGCGGCTCGGTCGACGTGACCGCCGAGCTGCGCTCCGCGAAGACCCGCCTCGCCGAGCTGAACCGCTACACCGAGGAGCTGCAGGAGCAGCTGCCGCGGCTGCGGGACGCCGCGGAACGCGCCCAGCGCGACGAGGCCCGCGCCGCCGCGGAGGTCGACGAGGCGACGGCGCACACGATCACGCCGTTCCTCGCCCAGCGCGACGCCCTCGCCCGGCGCCGCGAGGAGGCCGCCGCGACGCTGCAACGGGCGCTGAGCGGGCTGCGGCTGATCCAGAGCCTGGAGCGGCGCGCCGCCGGCATCCTGCACCAGATGGACCAGGTCGCCGCGTACCGCGAGGAGCTCGCCGCCGCCGGCCCGCAGGCGCGGCGCGCGGACCGGACCGCGGTCATCCGGCTCGTCAGCGAACGCTACCGGGAGATCCTGCAGGAGTGGCACTACCCGAAGGTCGCCGACGCCTACCTCGCCGAGGACCTGACCCCGTACATGCGCGGCGAGCCCTACACGGCCGCGTCGTCGGGCGGGCGGACGCTGATCGCGCTCGCCTGGCAGCTCGCCCTGTTCGAGATCGCGTGGGAGAGCCGCTCGTCGCACCCCGGGTTCCTCATGCTGGACAGCCCGCAGAAGAACCTCGGCGTCGCCGGCGATCTCGCCGACACCGTCACGATCGAGCGCATCTACCAGCACCTGGAGCAGTGGCTCGCCGGCCGCGGCGTGGGGGCGCAGATCATCGTCGCCGACAACGCCCCGCCCCCCGCCGCCGCCGACGACGTCATCGTCCGCTTCACCCGCCGGCCGGACCAGCCGCCCTACGGCCTCATCGACGACGAGACCGGCTGATCACCAGCTGCCGCGTCGCCCTCGTCATGGCGACGTACCGGTCGACCGCGCTCTCGAACGCCTCCGGATCCACGAGCACGACCAGGTCGAACTCGAGCCCCTTGGACAGCTCCGGCGTCAGCGACCGCACGCGCTCCGTCGCGGCGAACTCCGGGTCGCCGATGACGCACACCGTGCCCTCCTCGTGCGCCGCGAGCCACTCGCCGATGATGGTCTTGATGTCCGTTTTCTTCGCGTGTACGACGGGAAGGCCGCTCTTTCGGATCGACACCGGCACGTTGGCGTCCGGCAACGCTTCCCGGATCACCGGCGCCGCCTCGGCCATGACCTCTTCCGGCGTGCGGTAGTTGATGCTCAGCGACGCCATGGTGACCCGGTCGAGCCCGACCCGCCCGAGCCGCTCCTGCCACGACTCGGCGAACCCGTGCCGCGCCTGGGCCCGGTCCCCGACGATCGTGAAGCTCCGCGACGGGCAGCGCAGCAGCAGCATCTGCCACTCCGCGTCGGTCAGCTCCTGCGCCTCGTCCACCACGATGTGCGCGAACGGCCCCGCCAGCCGGTCCGGGTCGCGCTCCGCCAGGCCGGCCTCGTCGACCAGCGCCTCCTGGAAGTCCTCGCCGCGCAGCATCGTCACCAGGCCCGTGCCGTACTCGTCGTCGGCGGCCTCGATCAGGTCGTCCACGACCCGGTCCATGCCCGCCCGCCGCGCCTTCACGTCCGCCGCCCGCCGCCGCCGTCGCGCCGCTGCCGCCGGGTCGCCGAGCCGCTGCCTGGCCGCATCCAGCAGCGGCAGGTCACTGACCGTCCACGCCTGCGGGTCCGCCCGCTGCAGCCGGCGCACCTCCTCCACCGACAGCCACGGCGCGCACCTGCGCAGGTACGCCGGCACCGACCACAGGTCACCGACGAGGTCCTTCGCGTCGATCAGCGGCCACGCCCGGTTGAACGCCGTCACCAGCTCGCGGTTCGCCCGTAGCTGCGCCTCGGGGACGTCCTCCTTCTCCCGCAGGAGCCGCACCAGCTCCTCCCACACCAGGTCCCGCGCGTCGTTGTGCGGGATCCCGGGCTCCGCCGCCTCGAACGCCTCCGCCCAGTCCTCGGCGCCGATCCAGAGATCCGCCCAGTGGGTCTCGACGGTCATCCCCTTCGCCGGCGGCCGCTCGTAGAACCGGACGGCCTCCTCGACCGCCCCCACCATCCGCGCCGACGCCTTCAGCCGGGCCACCTCCGGATCGGTCTCGGCCGTGGCCGCCGCCCCCTCCGGCACGAGGTCCCGCAGCGTGCACGTCTGCACACCCTCCTCACCGAGGCTCGGCAGCACGTCCGCCACGTACGCCAGGTACGGCTGGTGCGGCCCCACGAACAGCGCGCCGCCCCGCCTGTGCCCGAGCCGCGGATCGGCGTAGAGCAGGTACGCCGTCCGGTGCAGCGCGACAACGGTCTTCCCCGTCCCGGGACCGCCGTCCACCACCAGCGCACCGCCGGACCCCGCCCGGATGATCGCGTCCTGGTCCGCCTGGATGGTCCCGAGCACGTCCCGCATCCTCGCCGACCGGCTGCTCCCGAGCGTGGCGATGAACGCCGACTGGTCGTCCAGCGCGGCGTGCCCCTCGAGCCCCTCCGGCGTGAACACCTCGTCCCAGTAGTCGGTGATCCTGCCGCGCGTCCACCGGTACCGGCGCCGGCTGACCAGCCCCATCGGGTTCGCGTGCGTCGCCCCGAAGAACGGCTCCGCCGCGGGCGACCGCCAGTCGAGCAGCAACCGCCGCCCGCCGCCGTCGGTCAGCCCGAGCCGCCCGACGTACACCGGCTCGCCCGACTCCGGCACCATCCTGCCCAGGCACAGGTCCATCCCGAACCGCCGCAACGCCCGCAACCGCCCCGACAGCCGCCGCACCTCGTCGTCGCGGTCCATCGCCGCCTGCCCGATCCCCCCGGGCGCTCTCCGCTCCGCGTCCAGCCGCTCCCGCAGCTCCGCGATCGTCCCGTCCAGGCTCTCCGCGATCACCGCGAAGTGCCGCTCGTCCCTGTCGATCAGCCCCGGCTCGCCCTTGACGGCAAGCCGCCCCCCAAGCTCGAACACACTGGTCCGCAACGGTTGCATGGTCAGGCACATCCTCTGCTTCCGGCTCCGGCCAGCGATTCTGCGCCCTGACCCACCTCTTGCCGCAAGCCCCGGGGTCCGCTATACCTTAGAAAGGGAACAGTGCGCGCTCTGTGCGGCGCCCTTCCCCAACTCCCCCACCGCTCCCCTTGCTCCCGCTGCGCCCGGCCGCGTGATCAGCGAGCGGTCGCCTCACCCGTACGCCCCGGCGTCCACCCGAGACGCACGGACAGGCGCGCGGTCGCCTCGAGCAACGCATCGCGGCAGGCGTCGAACTCGGCCTCGAACCGCTCCTTGGGTCCGCAGACGCTGATGACGGCCGCGACCTTGCCGTGGTGGTCGAAGACCGGGGCGGCGACCGATGCCGCACCGCTGCGGCGCTCCCCGATGGATCGCGCCCAGCCCTGCTCACGGACGGCCTTGAGCTCCTTGAGCAGGGCCGCCGTGTCGGTGATCGTGCCGTCGGTCACCGCCTCGAGCGTGCTGTCGAGGTAGCGGTCGACCTCGTCCTCCGTGAAGAACGCGAGGAACGCCTTCGACGACGCACCCGCGTGCAGCGGGTAGGGGATGCCCAGGCTCACCGACATGATGACCTCGCGTCGTGGCAGCACCTCGTCGACGTAGATGCGCCGGCGCTGATCCACCCGGACGGACAGGGTCGCTGTCTCGTTCGTCCGGTTGGACAGCCGGGCGAGCTCCGGGTGAGCCATGCGACGGATGTCGATCTGGTCCATGTAGGCGAGGCCGAGCTGCATGATGCCGATGCCGAGGGTGTACCTGCGGGTCGTCTCGTCGAGCTCGATCAGGCCGCGCACCCGAAGCGACGCGAGCATGCGATGCGTGGCCGCCTTCGACATGCCGAGCCCGTCGGCGATCTCACTGACGCCGAGGTCACGGGTCGGGGCGTCCTTGAAGTACATCAGCAGATCCACGGCCCGCACGACCGTCGCGATGGTGGCGCTCGAGACCTTCGCCCCCGCTCCGAGTTCGAGCTCGAGGTCGGCCAGCTGGCTGTCCTGCGACAACGTCATTCCCTTTCCAAGTCGTGCCCCTCGGCCGCCGTCAGTGGCATCGAGCACGGTGCCGGTAAAGCCCGTCGTGGTGGGTAGCGAGATTACAGCCTGACCCATCCGCCGGTCCGCGCGGAGGCATACCAGAGATCCACGAGACGAACGGCGTCCAGTCCTTCGTCCCCCCGCACCGGGAACGGTTCCCTCAGCCCGACGGCCCGGTCGGCTGCCCGAAAATACTCTAGATGACCTGAGCCGTAAAGGAGGTCCACACCATCGGCCTCAGGTGCCGGCGGGATCATCCCCTCGGGTGAGGAGACCACCCGCGAACCATCGATGACGACGTTTCCCTGATCGGCGAACAGGGTCATCCGCACCCCGGCACCGCGTGCCGCGACGGCCGCCACCGACACGGCCGCGCTGACGTCGCCGGGCAGCGCGATCAGCGCCGTCGCGACCTCGTCGTTCGGTCCGGTCACCTGGCCCACGAGTCGCTCCGGCACGCCGAGCCACCACACGAGCAGGTCGAGGTAATGGACCCCGACCGTGCGCAGGAGGCCGCCTCCGGCCCGCGCCCTGTCCGTCTGCCAGCCGGGCACCTGGACGGGCGCCGGCAGGTTGACCTCGACGGTGACGCTGCGCACCCGGAGCGTGCCGCCGGCGATGAGGTCCCTGACCCAACGCAGTTGGGCGTAGGCCCGGTAGTTCATCAGGCACCCGAGCTCGACACCGGCGGCTCTGGCGGTGGACACCATCCGCTCCGCCTCCTCGGCGTCACGGGCGAGTGGCTTCTCCACGAGGACGGCGAGCCCGTGGGCCGCCGCCACATCGACCGTCCACTCGTGCAGGTCGTGCGGCAGCGCCACCGAGAGCGCGTCGGGACGGGTCCGCTCGATCGCCGCCTCGAGATCGCTGTGGACGGCGTAGCCGGCGGCGGAGGCCTTCTCGCGGGCCTCCGGCACGGAGTCGACGACACCGGCGACGACGGCCGACGGGACGCGCGAGAGCGCGGCCGCGTGCACCTCGCCGGCCCGGCCGTAACCGACGATCAGCCAGCGACTCATCGCACACCTCCGGCCCGCGTCCGGAACCACTCCGCGACGGACGCCCAGTCCTGCTCGGCCGCCGTACCCGCGACCCCCTCGCCGAGCGCGCCGGCGATGACGTCACCGAGGGGCAGGTGTCCCCCGTGATGCTGGGCCTCCGCCCGGGCGAGGTCGACGTCCTTCTTCCCGAGTCGCATCGTGAACGCGACCGGCTCATACCGTTGTTCGGCGACCATCTGACCGTAGGCCCGATGGATCAGCCCGGAGAACAGCCGCTCGGTGAGGACGTCGAGCAGCTGGTCCGCCTTGAGCCCGCCACGTTCGGCGATCCCGGCCACCTCGCCGAGCGAGCCGGCCGTCACCGCGATCAGGTAGTTGCCCAGGATCTTGACGAGGTTGGCCTGCGCCGGCTCGGGGAAGGCGTGGACGCTGACCGCGAGGTCGTCGAGGACCGGACGGATCAGGCCCACCGGCTCGGCGTCGCCACCCGCGACGATCGTGAGCTGACCTCCGGCCGCGGCCGCGGACCGGCCGAAGGCCGGCGCCGAGACATAGTGGGCGCGGCGGGAGCGGTACAGCCCGTCGAGCTCGCGCGAAAGACCGGGAGAGATGGTCGCGCAGTTGACGTGGACACTGCCCGGCTTGACGGCCGCGAGGACCGTGGCGCCGCCGAGCACCTCCCGCACGACCTCGTCGTCCGGCAGCATGCTCACGACGATGTCGCGCGAGGCCGCCTCGGCGATGTCGGACGTGACGGTGACCCCGCGCGCGGCGGCGTCGGCCGCGCGCGCCGCGCCGCGGTTCCATCCGAGGACGGGACGGCCCCGGTCGACCAGCCTCGCGGCCATGGCCGCGCCCATGGCACCCAGCCCGATCCACCCGATGGCCGGCTCCGCGTGGGCTCCCGGTGTCGCGCCGCTCATGGTCACGACCACTGCCAGGTCGAGCCGCGCCGGAGGAAGCTGTCGCAGCCGGTCTCCTGGAACAGTTCGAGCTGGACCTCGTTCGCGCGGCGCACGGCCTCCTTGAGATCGACCTGGACCGGCTGACCCCGGCGCATCACGGTGCGGCCGCGCACGACGACCCGGTCGATGGAGTCGGGGGCGGGCCCGCCGGACCAGACGAGGTTGGCCAGCAGCGCCCCTTCGGGAGCGGCGGTCGGCTCGGTCGACAGGTCGATGACGAGCAGGTCGGCCTCCTTGCCCACCTCGAGCGACCCGATCCGGTCGCCGAGGCCGAGCGCCCGGGCGCCGCCGATGGTGCCGAGCTCGAGCGCCTCCTCCGCGCTGCCGAACAGCAGTTCGTCGCCGAAGTGGCCCTTGTCGCCCCGGACGAGCTTGCGCGCGCTGTCACCGATGCGCTGGGCCATGAGGTAGGACCGCATCCCGAGCCAGAAGTTGTGGCCGTAGGAGACCACCGGGCCGTCGAGACCGAGACCGACGGTGACCCCCGCGTCCAGGTACTGACGCGAGTCGAAGGTGACCATGCCGAGGATGAGCTCCATGTCCGGCACGAGGGAGACACTGGCGCCGGCGCGAGCCAGCAGCTCGGCCTCGCCCTGCCGGATGTTCTGGGCGTGGATGCCGATGACGTGCTTGTCGAGCATGCCCTCCGCGTGCAGCCACTCGAAGGAGCCGCCGGACCAGCCGCGCACGTCCTTGAGGTAGGCGCCGTCCATCATCGAGGGTGCGTGGATGTCGAACTGCTTGTCGTTGTCGAGGGTCCACTTGTACAGCGCACGCAGGTCGGACTCGCTGACGTAGGTGATGCCGATGGTGCTCGCCGTCACCGACATCGTCTCCGAGTCGTATGCCGCGGCGAGCCGGTCGGTTTCGCTGAGCGCGGTCTCGATGTCCTCGCGCAGCTCCTCCGGCACCGCGAGCGGGTCGTTGACGAGCAGGCGCGCGGCGCGGGCGCGGATGCCCGCGTCGGTCAGGGCGCGCAGCACGCCGTCCATCGAGCGCTTGTTCGCGTGGGTGAAATGGTCGTCGGTCGTCGTGGTCACGCCCGAACGCAGCAGGTCGAGCGTCGGCGTCATCGCCGACCAGTAGGACCGCTCCTCGTCGCAGGCACCGGTCATCGGGTAGTAGAACCCGAAGAGCCGCTCCTGGAACCTCGTCCCCTCGGCCATGCTGCGGATGCAGCCCTGGACGAGGTGCGTGTGCGTGTTGACGAGCCCGGGCATGACGAGGTGGTCGTCCCCGCCCCAGGTCTCGCGCGGCTGATAGGGGGCCGGCCCGGTGCCGACACCGACGATGGCGCCGTCGGTGACGGCGACCCAGCCGTCGGAGAGGACGCGCCGGTTGGTGTCCATGGTGATGATCCGGCCCCGGATCAGGACGTCACACGGTGATGGCTCGTTCATGTGGGGACCTTCCTCTGGCGCCACGGCGGCGCCGTCCGGTGACGGACGACGCGATCCGCGGTCGCAGGACGGGAATCAGGCTTGGTCGAACTGACCTGGGTAGTGGCACGCGACGAGCAGGCCGTCCCGCCGAGGCGTCAGGCGCAGCTCGTCGGTGCGGCAGTCGGGGCGCGCAATCGGGCAACGCGGCGCGAAGCCACAGGCGGACGCCGGGTCGACATCGCCGGCATCCCCGCGCAGCGGGATCTCGGGGCGGCGCTCTTCGGTCTCCAGTTGCGGGACGGCACTGAGCAGGGCCGCCGTGTACGGGTGCAGGGGGTCGGTGAGCAGGCTGCTCGCCGGCCCGGCCTCGACGACGCGGCCGAGGTACATCACGGCGACGCGGTCGCAGAGGTGCCGGATGACGCTGATGTCGTGGGAGACGAGCACGGCCGTCAGCCCGAGATCCTTCTTCAGGTCCTGCAGCAGGTTGATGATCTGCGCCTGGACCGACAGGTCGAGACCGGACATCGGCTCGTCCATGACGACGACCTTGGGCTGGACGACGAGCGCCCGGCAGATGCCGACGCGCTGGCGCTGGCCGCCGGAGAGCTCGTGCGGGTAGCGGGACTCGATGCTCGGCATGAGGCCGCACTCGGCCATGTACTCCCGGATCCGCTTGGCGCGCTGCGCTTTCGAAAGGCCGGTGAGCCGCTTGAGCGGCTCCTCGATGATCTGCCAGACGGTGCGCCGGGGGTTGAGCGAGCCGAAGGTGTCCTGGAAGACGTACTGGACGAAGGTGTGGTCGACGCCGCCGCGCCGGTGCGTGAGCTCCCTGCCGTCGGCGTAGCGGATGAGGCCGTCGGACGGCTGGTCGAGCCCGGCGAGAATCCGTGCCGTCGTCGACTTGCCGCAGCCGGACTCGCCGACGATGCCGAGGGTCTCGCCGAACGCGAGCTGGAGGTCGACGCCGTCGACCGCCTTGGTGACGTGCCCACCGCCGGCGAACACGCGGCGCAGCCCCTCGACGCGGATGGCCGGGACGCCGGGTTCGGCGGGGGCCGGGGGCAGCGAGATCGACACGCCGGACTTCCGGACGGGATCGCTCGGCACGGGCGCGGCGAAGGGGTGGATGCAGCGTACGAGGCGGTCCTCGGACGCGTCCGGCGCCGGCACGAGCGCCGGGTTGGCCGCGCCGCACTCGGCCGTCGCGACCGCGCAGCGCGGCTGGAACCGGCAGCCGCCGGGGAACTTGAACAGCTCCGGCGGCCCGCCGGAGATGGCGTTGAGCTTCATGCCGGGACGGCCGTTCTCCGGTCGCGCGTCGAGCAGGGCCCGGGTGTACGGGTGGGCCGGCGCGGCGAGCACCTCCTCCGTGGGCCCGCTCTCGACGACGTTGCCGGCGTACATGACGACGACGCGGTCGCTGTAACCGGCGACGACGCCCAGATCGTGGGTGATCAGCAGCACGCCCATCCCCCAGGACACGGCGGCCTCGCGGACCAGGCGCAGGATCTGGGCCTGGACGGTCACGTCGAGTCCGGTCGTCGGCTCGTCGGCGATGAGCACCTTGGGCTCGTTGGCGAGCGCCATTGCGATCATGACTCGCTGCTGGGTGCCACCGGACAGCTCGTGGGGGTACTGGTCGATCCGCTGTCTGGGGTTGACGATGCCGACGTCGCCGAGCAGGCGCAGGGTCCGCTCGCGCACGGCTTCCCTGGACAGCTTGCGGTGGACCGTCATGGCCTCGCCGATCTGCTGCCCGACCGTGTGGAACGGGTTGAGCGCGGTCATCGGGTCCTGGAAGATCATCCCGATGTCGCCGCCACGCACCCGGCGCAGGTCGGCGGGCTTGAGATCGGTGAGGTCCCGCCCTTCGAGCAGCACGCTGCCGCGGGCGAGCCGCACGGGGTTCCGGATCAGCTGGAGCACCGAGAGCGCCGACAGGGACTTGCCTGACCCCGTCTCGCCGACGATGGCCACGATCTCTCCGGCTGCGACGTCGAAGTCGATGCCCGTGACGGCGTCGGTCTGGCGTTTGCCCTTGGTGATCGTCACGGTGACGTCGCGCACCGCGAGCAGGGGCGCGTTCGGGGTGGCAGTCATCGGGTCCTCGGGTTCAGCGTCGTGCGGAGCGTCCGGCCCAGCACGGTCGCGCAGAGCACCGTGACGGTGATGGCAACGGCGGGCATGAACGCGTACCACGGGTTCTGGATGAGGAAGGCGCGCCCGGAGGCGAACAGCTGGCCCCAGTCGGAGGCCGGGGGCTGCACGCCGAGGCCGAGGAAGCTGAGGCCGCTCACGAGCAGGAGCACCGTCGCGACCGCGAACGTCCACAGGACGAGCACGGACGACATGACGTTGGGCAGGATGTGCTGGAAGGTGATGCTGAGGGTCGACCCGCCGCTGCCGCGCGCCGCGAGGACGAAGTCGGCCTGCCGGAGGGTGAGCACCGCGCTGCGCACGACGCGGGCGAAGTGCACCCACCCGAAGATCGACAGCACGACCAGCAGCGAGGTGATGCTGTTGCCCTGGGACGTGATGACGACGAGGGCGAGGACGATGTTGGGGAACGCGAGCTGCACGTCGCAGAGCCAGTCGACGACCGGCCCGATCCACCGGCGGTTCATGCCGCCGACGAGTCCGAGCACGGTGCCGACGACGGCACTGATCGTGGCGGCACCGAAGGCGAGGGCGAGCGCCGTCCGTGCGCCGAAGATGAGCCGTGAGAGCAGGTCGCGGCCGAGCTCGTCGGTGCCGAGCAGATGGTCGCTGCTGCCGCCGGCCCACACCGGCTTGAGCAGCGACTTCGCCGGGTTCAGCTGCCCGGGGTCGTAGGGCGCGACCTGGCCGGCCAGCAGGGACACCACGACGATGCCGAGCAGCACGACGAGGCTGAGCACGCCGGCCTTGGAGCGCAGGAACGAGCGCAGCAGTGTCCGTGACGGGTCGCGGCGCTCGGGAACGGACGGGCCGGCGGGCGTTGCCGCGGCCGTCGGGACCTCGGCCGCGGCCGCGACCGCGTCGATGCGGTCGGCCGGACCCGGCACGCCGGCCGGTTGCGGTGGCTGAGCCATGGTCAGCGCCCCTTTCGGATCCGCGGGTCGAGCTGGCGGTAGGCGATGTCGATGACGAGGTTGACGAGCACGACGAGGACGGCCGCGACGAAGGTCGCCGCGCCGACGACGGGGTAGTCGCGGTTGGAGACGCCGGAGATGAGCACGTGTCCGAGACCGGGCCAGACGAAGATGAACTCGACGACGACGCCTCCGGAGAGCATCCCGGCGAAGTCGACGCCGAGGACGGTGATGAGGCTGTTGAGCACCGGTCGGATCGCATGACGGGTCACGAGCCGGGCGGGCGGGACGCCCTTGGACAGCGCGGTCCGGACGAAGTCTTCCTGCATGCTGTCGGCCAGGCCCGCCCGGGTCACCTCGAGGATGCGGGAGATGGGGTGGATGGCGAGGACGAGGATCGGCAGGACTATCGCCCGTGGGTCCGAGGCGAAGCCGGCCGTCGCCAGTGTGGGCACCCAGCGCAGCTGGACGCCGAACAGGTAGACGAGCAGGACCGCGACGGCGAAGACGGGGATGGCCTGGCCGCCCACGACGATGACGTCCATCAGCTTGTCGTAGATCCGGCTGCGGGCGAGCGCGGCGATCATGCCGAGCGGGATGCCGATGAGCGGCGCGAGCGCGAGCGCGGCCAGAATGAGGCCGAGGGTGGCGGGCAGCCGGTGCAGCACTTCCGCCATCGCGTCGCTGTTGAGCCGGTACGAGTCGCCGAAGTCGAACAGGAACGCCCGGGAGACGAACTCCCAGTACTGCGTCATGATCGGCCGGTCGAGCCCGAGGCCGGTGCGGATCCGCGCGAGGTCGGCAGGTGTCGCGTCCTGCCCGGCGAGGGCCTTGGCCGGGTCACCGGCGATCCGGAGCAGGACGAACAGGAGCGTGAGGACGCCGACGGCGACCAGGACGAGCCGCACGACACTGCGCACCGCGAAGCGGACGACGCCATGCGAGAGGAGCCGGGACCAGACAGGGGCCTGAGGGGCCCGGTCACCGCCACGGGTCGTCGCGGGGGCGGTGCCCATGGGCGCGACGTTCAGAGTCATGCGATCAGCCTTTCCGTCGCTACGGGCACGGGCGTCGGGAGTCGTCGATGGGGTTCACGGACAGACGGACGAGCAGCTCCGCGAGCCAGTCCGGCCGCGCGATCATCACGTCGTGAGGGCTGTCGACGACATGCGTGGACCACCCCTCGCCGGACCGGACGCGGGAGAGGTACGGACGGTCCGGGGACTCCCCTGGCCGGCCGCACAGGACGTAGTCCTTGGGCAGGTCGAGCGGCCACCCGCCGGGCAGGCGGACCGGGTCGGTCACGCACCGCAGGGGCTGAGGGGTGACGCTGCCGGCGATCCAGGCGTTGTCCGCCGGGGAGAGCCGGTCGTCGGGCCCGCCGGCGATGGGGATGATGTCGGTGTCTCCGTGCCGCCTCGCCCGGGCCCGGATCGCGTCGCCCTTCGGGTGCACGTCCGCCCCGCTCTCGCCGTCCTCGACGACGGGACCGTCGAGGAGGACGACCCGCGCGACATGCTCGGCCTCGGCCCCGACGACGCCCGCGACGACGACCGCGCCGTAGCTGTGGCCGACGAGACATACCGCGGCCGGAGCCTGCCGGGCCACGACGGCGCGGACGTCGTCGACGTGCGTCTGCAGGCCGACCTCGGGACCGAGCAGGTGCGCGCGGTCCGCGAGTCCGGTCAGCGTCGGCGCTTCCCACTCCACCCCCGCCGCGTCGAGCAGCGGGGTCAGGCGCTGCCAGCACCAGGCTCCGCGGCCGGCGCCGTGGACGAGCACGACCCTCAGGCGATTCACGGCACCTCCATCAGTCGGAACGGCGTTCCGCACAACGTAATCCAGAGCTACTGGGCGGTCAATGCTTTTCGTCGCCCCCGGTCGCGGCGATCAGCCGGGCCACCGCGGCCGGACGCTCGACGTGCGGCCAGTGCCCACAGCCCGCCAGATGGGCGCGCCGGACTCCACCCTCCCGAGCGCCAGGCACTCCTGAGCTGCTCACTGCCGCCCAGCCGGGGTCGCCGAAGATGCCGAGACCGTGCAGCGGCGAGTCCCGGGAGGGCTCCCTGGACCACTCCAGCACCGAGGACAGCGCCTCGGCCATGGCCGCTGGGTCGAGCCGTCCGGTCACCGCGGACAGACCCAGCTGCTCCCGCTTCAGGTTCACACCTGCGGAACGGCGTTCCGCGTCAGCGAGATCGATGGGCCCTATGGATGCTTCGACCCAGGCCCACGACGTCTCCACGGTGACGACACGGGTGACGAGCGCCGGTTCGAGCCGGGCCGCGGCGAGCGCGACGGCGCCACCGAGGCTGTGGCCGACGAGGAGGGCCGGCCCGCGGTCCAGTGCGCGCACGAGGTCGAGCACGCACCGCGCCATCGCCTCGACCCCGTAGGCCGGACCGAGCGCCGCCCCCGTGCGCGGATGGCCCGGCAGCCCGGGGACGACGACGTCGTGCCGGCCCGCGAGCTCGAGGGCGAGCGGCCGCAGGTCCTCTCCGGCACAGGCCCAGCCGTGGAGCAGTACCGCGAGCGGCCCCTCTCCGGGGTACCGGTCGTACGCGAGTACAGCTGACACGGCGCTCGTCAGTGCCCGGCCGGTTGCGCCGGCGGCAGGTCGACGTAGACCTGCATCGAGGCGTTGACGCGACAGACCATGCAGTAGAAGGAGGTGAGGATGATGAGTTCGGCCGTCTCCCTGACCCCGAGGCGCGACTGGCACTCCCGCACGAGCGGCTCCGGGGCCCCACCGCCGACGACCGCCGCGGCGAGGTCGCAGGCGAGGCGCTCGTCGGCGTCGAGCCGATCCGTCTCGCCGGAGGCCGCCGCGCGGAGCACCTGTGCGTCCACCCCGGCAGCGGCGGCCAGCCGCTCGTGCGACGCGGCCACCCGCCCGTTGCCGTACAGCCGCGCGACGGTGATGATCGCCGGCTCCGTGAGCCGCGGTGCGACCGCCAGCTCACGGCGCAGCCGGCGGAGCAGGTCGATCCAGCCCGACAGGGCCGTCGGCGCGTTCGCGAGGATGGAGAACAGCTCGGAGACGTGCCCGAACAGCTCGCGGGACTTCTCGTAGGCCTCCATCGTCTCCGGGTCCTGTGTGGACTCGGGGACCGCGGTGAACAGCGCCGACGACCCGCCGGAAGGCATCGAGGTCATGCGGTGATGTAGAGCCGGTCGTAGTACTGCTCGGTCTGGACGTCGCACTGGACCAGGCCCTTGAGGTTCTTCGCCGCGGCGTCCACCCAGACGTCGGCGCAGGCGAACAGGAAGCAGGACTCCTCGTGGAAGATCTCGGTCACCTTGGCGAGGATCGCCTGACGCTTGGCCGGGTCCTGCTCACCGAGCTGCTCCTTGTAGAGCTTGTCGAACTCGGGGTTGTTCATGTGGAACGAGCCGCTGTCGGAGACGAACCGGCTGTAGGCCCGCGCGGCGTCCATGTAGGGGCGCGTGAACAGACCGAAGTGGTAGATGTCGGGACGCTGCTTGGTGTTGTAGAAGTACTCGAGCTGCAGCGCGGTGTCGGTCAGCGCGGTGAACTCGACCTTGATGCCGAGCTTGCTGATCGACGACTGCATCCACTCGCCGATGAGACGGCGCACCGAGCCCGTGCCCGCGAAGGCGGAGGCCATCGTGATGGTGAAGCGCGTGCCGTCGGCCTTCACGGGGTAGCCCGCCTCGTCGAGCATGGCCTTGGCCTTCGCGACGTCGTACGGGTAGTCCTTCACGGTTTCCGTGTAGCCCGGCAGGCCCTTGCCGATGAGCTGGCCGTCGTCGGCGACGGTGCGGTCCTGCAGGACGGACTTGACGAGCTCTTCCTTGTTGAGCGCGTACTGGATCGCCTGGCGGACCCGCTTGTCACCCATCGGGCCGGTCTTGGGCTTGCCCTTGTTGTCGACGGAGTCCATGAAGGCACCGAGGTCGTTGCCCTTGGTCAGCTGGACGAGCGTCGCGCCCGCGTTCTTGAGCGTCGGCAGGTTGTTGAGCGGCTGGATGTTGATGTAGTGCACGTCCCCGGCGAGGAGCGAGTTCAGCTGCGTGCCGGCGTCGGTGACCTGCAGGAAGGTGATCTTCTCGAGGGTCGGCTTGCGCCACGTCGTGTCGCCGGCCTTCTTCACGACCGCCTTGTCCGAGGCGTACGACTCGAACTTGTAGGGGCCGGTGCCGATCGGAGCCTTGGCGAACGCGGCGTCACGCGCCTTCTGGTCCGTCCCGAGGCCTTCGTAGTACTTCTTCGGCAGGATGGCGACCTGAGCGAGGCGCTTGAGGATGAGCACGTCCGGGGTCTTGGTGACCAGTTCGACGGTCTTGTCGTCGACGATGCGCGCGCTCGCCATCGTCGAGAAGTGCGTGGCGATGCCGTAGCCCTGGGTCGCGGCCCGCTGGAAGCTGAAGACGACGTCCTCGGCCGTCATCGGCGTGCCGTCATGGAACTTGACGCCCTGACGCAGGGTGAACTGCCAGGTCTTGGGGTCGACCTGCTTCCACTCCGTCGCGAGGAACGGGCGGGGCTCGCCGGTGCTGGGGTGGGTGTCGATGAGCGATTCGTAGATGTCGAATCGCCGGGCGCCACCGCTGACGACGACCATCGGGTCGATGGACGAGGGCAGGTTCGACACGGCGATGGTCGCGTTCTGGGTCGCGGCCAGCTTCACGCCGGCCGGGGGCGTGTCGCCCGGCGCACCGTCGGGCGAGAGCGCCTTGATGTCGTCACCGGCGCCGGACGCGGCGTCGTCGACACTGCCGCAAGCGGCGAGGGCGAGGGATGCGGCGCCGGACAGCCCGAGGAGCAACGCGCTCCTTCGGCTGAGCCGAGCCGGGGGGAAGTCGTTCATTCTGTCCTCCGATGAGGAGATGGCCCGGTTCAGCAGCCGGGAAGGAAGGTGGTGTCTCAAAAGGACTGCGAGAGCCGGTCGCGGGAATGGTGTTCCGGTCCGCCGGGCGGGGGATCGACCGCTCGTGTTTCATCTGTCGGAACTGTTTTCCTCTAGATGAGATTATGAAGCCGCTGAAGCGATGTCAACGGCCGTCAAGACCATGGCTTGAAGGGCAGCGGCCACCCCCTCGGGAGGTGCCGTCGACACCTCCCGAGGCGGCCCGTTCGGGCCTCAGCCGGCCGGCCGCACCCCGTTGTGCAGGCGGGCTCGAATGAGGTCAAACGCGTATGTGGTGGGATCGACCACCCAGCTGCCGGACCAGGGCGAAGGCCCGGTCGCGACAGCGCTGCACCCGTTGAGGACGATGGTGACGCCGGCCTGGGCGCGCTCGCGCACGACCTGACCCATGGCGTTCGACCATTCCTCTCCGTGGAACACCTTTTCAACTCCGAGGTTGAGGATGTCGGTCCCTCTGAAGCCCTCGGCAAGGCCGTAGCCACGCAGTCGCGCCTCGAGCTCGGCCGCGATCGTCTCGTTGCGGGTCACCGCCGAGAACGGCCTGCCGAGCCCGTACAGACCCGAGGCGATGAGGCGGAGCAGGCCGAGGACAGGAATTTCACAGTCGGCACCGGCCTCCACGCCGGGGTCGAGGACGCAGTCCGGCACGACGACGTCGTAGCGCGCCGGGTCCAGACCCGCCGCGACAGCGGTGATGTGCGCCGTCGCGGCCTCGATGTCCTCCGGCCGGTCGAGACCGACCGGCGCCTCGGGAGGCAGACCGACGAGATCCACGTCGAGGTCCGGCCCGCCGAGCTCGCGCAGCCGCTCCGCCCGGGCCGCGGTGACCGGCTCGGAGAGGTGGATCGGCGAGATCATGCAGATGCGCAGCGGCACCGCTTCGACGCCTTCCATCACAGCTCCAGGGCCGACGGGACGCCCGCGACGACGAGGCCGGCGACCTCGGCCCGGTTGATCTTGGCGCTCGAGTTGCGGGGCATCTCGTCGATGAGCAACAGCCGCGTCAGCGCGCCCGGGAACTCGGCGACGGCGGCCCCGATGGCGGCCCGCTGCTCGGCGACATCGCCCTTGAAATGGACGACGACGGCCATGTAATCCGCGGGAAGCTCGCCGCCGGCGGACTGCCCGTCAGTCCGCAGGCCGATCACGACGGAGTCGAGCACCCCGGGGATCTCACCGAGGATCCCCTCGATCTCATACGGGTAGACGTATGCGCCGTTGAGGACGAAGGCGTCCTTCCAGCGACCGAGGATCTGCAGGTTGCCCCGCTCGTCCCAGCGACCGACATCACCGGTGTAGAACCACCCGTCGACCGCCGCGCCGACGTTGGACGTGGCCGTCTGGTGGAGCTCGGACGCCAGAACGTAGCCGGGCGAGATGCCCGGGCCGCTCGCCCGGACCTCCCCGGCGCCGCGCGTGTCGCCGCGAGCGTCCTGCCGGGGCGCGATGTCGACGGTGCTCAGCGGTGCGGGACGCCCGACCGAGGACGAGTCACCGTACTCCGGCATCGAGGACGTGAGGATCGCGAGCGTGCTGGTCTCGGTGAGGCCGTAACTGTTGACGACCTCGCCCCGTCCCGCGGCGAGCTCGCCGAGGCGGCGCAGCGTCGCGCGCGGTGTCCGCTGGCCCGTCGCGACGAGGACCCGCAGGCCCTTGTCGAGCAGGCGCTCGGCCGCGCCGGAGTCGAGCATCGCCCGCCAGGCGGGCGCCTGCAGCGGCAGGACGGTGACGCCGTCCTGACTGTTGCGCTCGATCGAGGCGATGGAGACGTCGTCGAGGGCGATCGTCGTGCCACCCATGAGCGTCATGCCCCGCAGGGCACCGACGGAGACGTTGATGTTCGTCGGGCTGGCGGCGAGCCACCGCTCCGAATGCCGCAGCCGCATGCACAGTGAGCGGTTGACGGCGTCCCAGTAGTCCGCCCCGACGGAGCGGACCATCCCCTTGGGCACGCCCGTCGTGCCCGTCGAGTACTGGATCCCGGACACCGTGTCGGGCGCCCGGAGGCCGACCCACTCGGTGTCGCCGTCCTGCCGCGCGACCTCGTCGTAGGTGTCGGTGCCGGGCTCGGTGAACCAGACAGGCGCCGAACCCATCGCCCGCCGGGCCGCCTCCAGCAGCTCCGGGCCGGTGAACAGCTCCTTGAGATCGAGGGCGCGCGCGGCGGCGTCGAGGTGGTTGTTCAGCGTGATGCCGAGCAGCACCGGCTGCAGGCCCGCCGCCTGCGCGGCGAGATAGAGCTCGAGTCCGAACGTGCCCTGGTAGTGGGCGATGCCGATGCGGTCGCCGGGCTTGCGGCCCCGCTCCCGGAAGCCGCCGACGAGACCGTCGAGACGTGTCCCGAGCTCTCCCCACGTCAGGGTGCGGCGCGACGCGGTCGTCACGTCGCCGACGATGGCGGGGCTGCCGGACAGCAGATTGATGTTCTGTCTGACCTTGAGGAGCAGATCGGTCATGGATCGCCTCCTGGATGTGCTGAGTGTGATCGGAAAGGCCCGGGCCGACGGGCTAGGCGAACGGCCGCGTGCGGTTGATGCTCGGGAGGACCTCGGCGATGACGCCCGCGTCGATCGCCGACTCCCAGATCGACGCGAGGGCCGCCTCCGCGCGGGCGCGGACGCCGTCGAGGTCGACGTCGAGGAAGGCGCCGTCCTGGATGAGGACCCGGCCGTCGACCATCTCGAACTGGACGTCACGCCCGTTGCCGTAGTAGACGAGCGACTGGAGGACGTCGAGCGCCGGGGCGATCGACGGGTCGGTGATGGCGACGCCGATGAGGTCGGCCCGTGCGCCCTCCTTGATGACGCCGAGGTCGGACCGGCGCAGGATCGAGGCGGCGCGGCTCGTCGCGAGGTCGAGGACCTCGGCGGCGGTCGGCCGGTGCGACTGGGCGACGCCGATCTTGCCGAGCATCGCGGCGAACTTCAGTTCTTCGACCATGTCGCAGTTGAACCCATCGGTGCCGAGCGCGATGGAGATGCCCGAGTCCATGAAGGACACCGACGGCGAGATGACGGCCTCCTTCGCCTTGCGCGAGGCGCAGTGGACGATGGTGATCCCGGAGTCGGCCGCGAGCTGGCGGTCCCCGTCCGGCAGGTACGTGCCGTGCGCGGCGATGAGCCGCTCGTTGGCCAGCTCGGCCCGCTGCAGGACCCGCAGCGGGGTCGTGCCGAAGCGCTCCTGCGTCGCGGCGAGCTCGCTCGGCGCCTGGCACAGGTGGGTCGTGACGAGGCAGTCGAGCCGCTTCGCCGCCACGCCTACCCCGGCCAGCACGCTGAACTCGTCGGTGTGCACAGCGGCCGGCCCGAGGACCATCGTGATCCGCCCGCCCGCCGCACCGTCCCACTCCCCGAACATCCGCTCGAGCTCCTCGAGCTCCGCCAGCTGGACCTCCTCCGAGGTGGTCTGCTTGCGGTCCTCCCGCCCGCCGGAGAGCTGGCCCAGGCGGGCGGTGACGTCGAGCGGGATCGTCGGACCGGCGAAGGTCCGCACCCCGACGCGATCGGCGATGTGCAGGTAGCCCTCGATGTCGGTCGACGCGTGGTTGAGGATCGTCGTCGTCCCGGTCCGCATCATGCCGAGGACGTCCCACTCGATGACCGCGCGGAACTGCTCCCGCAGCTCGTCACGGTAGGCGTGCCGCCACAGCCGCGACAGCGGCACGTAGAACGGCATGCCCGTCGGCAGCTCGTAGTCCTCCGACACGGCCCGGCCGACGGGGCCGGCACCCGCGTGGGTGTGCATGTTGACCAGCCCCGGCAGCAGGACCTTGTCGGTCAGCTCGATCCGCCGGGCGTCGATGCCCTCGGCCTGGTCGGCCGGCAGGATCTGGGCGATCCGGTCGCCCTCGACGACCACCGCCGCGCCCGTGCGCACCTCACCGCCACCGAGGTACACCCAGCGAGGGAAAATGACCGAACGTTCCACCATCGTCAACCGCCTTCCGGCCCCGTCGTGAGTTTTCGTTGTCGCTGATGCGCGCCCGCCGTCGGCGGGCGCGCGACGATGGCTGCGCTCAGCCCTTTTCCTGCCGCAGGACGAACACGTTGCCGTCGGGGTCCTTGAAGGTCGCCCACCAGCCGAAGCCGGCCAGGAACGGCTCGGAGACGAACTCGACGCCCTTGGCCTTGAGCTCCTCGTAGGTCTGGTGGATGTCGTCGCAGGTGAAGGTGATGCCCGAGAAGAACTCCACCTCGTCGAAGACCGGCCAGTGCAGGATCATCATTGAGTTGCGCGACGCGGGGGCCGTCTCCAACCAGCGACGCGGGGCGAAGTCGGGCATGACGACGTCGCTGACGACCTCCAGGCCGACCTGCTCGGTCCAGAAATTCGCCGACCGATCCTGGTCACGAACCTTGATGTTCACACCGCGGATTCCGGTGATCATGCGTGTTCCCTTCCGTTGTCGACCGATTCCGATACCCGTCGCCCGCTGGGCGCCGGGTCGCGTGGGCGAGGGTGCCCACGAAGCACTTCGAACACGACGGCCGTGTCGCTGGCGACGAGGCCGTCCGACAGGCCGTCGCGGTAGATGGCCCGGGCGGCGTCGAACAGGGGCGTCACGGTGCCCGCCTCGGCCGCGGCCGCCCCGATGATCTCGAGGTCCTTGGCGAAGACGTCCATGCGGATGCTCGCCGGCTCGTAGCGCCCCCGCACCATGTCGGGGCCGCGGACACCGAGCATCCGCGAGCCTCCCGCGCCGTCGCCGACGGCGGCGAGCACCTGCCACAGGTCGAGGCCGAGGTCCTGGGCGAACCCGAGCGCCTCGGCCGCGGCGACGTTGTGCACCGCGACGAGATGGTTCGCCACCAGCTTCATCAGGGTGCCGTTGCCGACCTTGCCGAGCTCGAAGTGGGCACGCGTGAACGCCTCGACGAGGCTCCTGGCCCGTCCGACCGCTTCCGGTGCGCCGCTCACGTAGGCGACGAGGTCGCCGGCCCGGGCCTGGGCACCGGTTCCGCTCAACGGGCAGTCGAGCATCTCGACGCCCGCCCGGGCGAGGCGGGCCGCCCCGTCGAGCTTGGTGCGCAGATCCAGGGTGCTCGTCTCGACGACGACCGTCCCCGGACGCGCGTGCTCGACGAGCCCACCGAGGACGGAATCGAAGGCCGCCGCGCTCGGCAGGGAGGTGAGCACGAGGTCGCAGGCGGCGACGAGCGAAGCGAGGTCGTCGTGCACCGTGCCCCCGGCGTCGGCGAACGCCCGGCGCCGATCTGCGTCGATGTCGTAGCCGTGGACCTCGAACGCCCCGCCGGCGAGGACATTGCCCGCCATGGCCGAGCCCATGACTCCGAGCCCGACGAACCCGACGACTGGTCGACCGGTCGCGTTCATGACCGGCTCCCTTCGTCCGGGCTGTCATTCCCAGGCCGCACCCAGTCCCGTACGAGCCGCGCGAAGGGCTCGGCGAACTCGAGGGCACTGGCGTGCCGTGCCCCGGCGATGACGGCGCGGTGGGAGCCGGGGATCGACCGGGCGAGGCGGGCGGCGCCGTCGTGGAACATCGGCGCGTCGAGCTCGCCGTCGACGAGCAGGGTCGGCGCCGTGATCGTGCCGAGCCGCGGGGTGACGTCGGCATCGGCGAGGGCCAGGCACGCGAGGGCGTAGCCGCGCGGGTCGGTGCCGCCGAGGGTGCGCCGCACATAGGCGACCTCGGGCCCGTCGGCGGCGAGGGCGGCGGGGGTGAGCCACAGCTGCAGCGTGGGCTCGACGAACGGGGTCACGCCCAGGCGTCCGGCCTCGGCGGCCCGGGCCCGCCACTTCTCGCGCCAGTCCTCGGGGTAGGACGGGACGGTGGCCGCCACGACGAGGCCGGCGACGAGACCGGGATCGTGCGCCGCGAGCTCGAGGGCGACGAGGCCGCCGAGGGACAGCCCCACCACGTGCACGCGCTCGTGACCGAGACCGCGCAGGTGCGTCGCGAGCGCGGCCGCGACGTCCGCCGTGCCGTAGGGGTCGCCGGGGACCGGGCAGCCGCCGTGCCCCGGAAGGTCGACGGCGTACACGCCGAGGCCGTCGAGCGAGGCGGCGGCCGGTTGCCAGAAGTCGGCGCCCGCGCCGAGCGGGTGCAGCAGCACGACGGTCGGGCCCTGGCCCTCCCGCAGGGTCCGGCCGCGGACGGCCACCCCGCTCATGACAGGCTCATCTCGACGGGCGGGCTGAGCGCACCCGCGTCGGTCCGGGTCGCGTTCATCACCATGGCGAGGGTCGTGTAGTAGCCCGCACAGACGATGACGTCGATGAGGCCCTCCTCGCCGAGCACGTCGAGCGCCCGGTCGTAGAGCTCGTCGGGGATGTCGTTGCCGGCGAGGACGCCGGCGACGACCGCGTAGCCCGTCGCCAGCGGCTCCGCCGGCGGACCCGGCTCCCGGCCGGCCGCGATGTCCTCCACGACCTCCCGGGGGACGCCCGCGTCGAGGGCGAGCTGACAGTGGTAGCCCCACTCGAAGACCTGGTTCCGGGCGCGGGCCACCTGCAGGACGGCCATCTCGAGCACCGCCTTGGGCAGGGTGGACCCGAACCGGAGGTGGGCGCCGACCTCCTGCAGCCGGACCATGGCGCCGGGGCTGCGCAGGAGGGGGACGAAGGGCCCGAAGAGCTCACCCCGGGGGCCGGCGGTGATCGCCGCGACAGCCTCCTGTTGCGCCGGCGTCAGTGCCGTCGCCGGCAACTGCGGCATCCGGTCACGCACCGCTGCCGTACCTCTCGACCAGGGGCATGACCTCGGTCGCCATGAGCTCCATCGACCGGCGCGCGAGCCCCTCGTCGACCCAGTCGAGGCCGGCGTAGACGAGCTCCCCGAAGGGTCCGGTCTGCTGCTCGAAGGCGACGAGCTGCTCGGCCACCTGCTCGGGCGTGCCGCAGATGACGAGGTCGTCGAGGACCCGGTCAAGGGTGATCGCCTCGTCCGGCTCACTGCGGTCGCGCTTGAACAGGCCCAGCCGCCCGAGCTTGGTCATCTTGCGCAGCATCTGCTCGTAGTAGAACCGGTAGGGGCTGTTCCGGTCGTCACGCCCGTAGGCGCGGGCCGCCTGCTCGGTGTCGGCGACGAAGACCGTCCGCGCGATCCGCCAGTCGGCCGTGTCCGCCTTGACCCCTACGGCCTCCTTGCCCTCGACGTACTTGCCCCAGTGCGTGGCCACCCACTGCGGCAGCAGGAAGTTGGCCGACAGGGGGTGGAAGTCCTTGCGGCCCATCTCCACGACGCCCTTGGAGAAGGGCGCGACGACGGTGCCGACGACCTCGGGGCGCGGGCTCTGCAGCGGCTTCGGCAGGACGCCCACACCGAGCGGAAGGTCCATCGACCGCCGCGTCGAGACGCTGTAGCGCCCGCTCCCGGACACGATGTCGTAGGGCGGCTCACCCTCCCAGATCTTGAGGATGACCTCGATGGCGTCGGCGAACATCGCGCCCCGGTCCTCGTCGAGGATGCCGAGCACCTCGGCGTCCGACGGCAACGCCCCGGGGCTGATGCCGAAGATGAGCCGGCCGCCGGTCAGGTGGTCGAACATCGCCGCGTTGGCCGCGACGAGCGCCGGATGCTGGTGTGACAGGTTCGTCGTGCCGGTCGCGAGCTTGATCCGGGGAGCGTCGCCGACGAGCGTCGCGAGGAACAGCATCGAGTTGGTGATGTTCTCCAGCGTGTCCGTCAGGTGCTCACCGATGAAGGCGTCGTGGAATCCGAGCCGATCGGCGAGGATGACCGCCTCGCGGTCCTCGCGGAGCGTCTCCGCCCATGGACGTCCGGGGCGGTGCAGTGGCATCGCGAAGTATCCAAGTCTCACCGGCTCAGTCAATCCGCTGGTCAACCCCGGAACAATTACGGCTTCTCACAACCTGACCGGGCCGGGATGTGGGAAGCCGTGATTGCCCCGCTGCCGGCGCGGGAGGTTGACTCGGGACATGACCGTCGTTCGGACGCCAAACGTTGACCGCGACCATTTCCGCAACGTCGCCGGTCGCTTCGCCACCGGCGTCGCCGTCCTCACGTCACGAGGCGTCCAGGCACGGGCCGGCATGACGGTGAGTGCGCTCACGTCACTGTCGCTCGACCCGCCGATGGTCCTGGTCTGCGTCAACCGTTCGGTGCCGACCGAGCGGACCGTCGCCGAGGCGGGCACCTTCTGCCTCAACATCCTCGCCGAGGGACAGGAACAGCTCGCACTGCAGTTCGCCCGTCCGAGCGACGACAAGTTCACCGGGGTGCGCGTCCACGAAGGAGTCCTCGGCAATCCCGTCCTCACCGACGCCCTGGCCTCGATCGAGTGCGAGGTGTCGGACACGGTGCAGGCGGGCAGCCACAGCATCTTCATCGGCCGGGCGCGGGATGCCCAGGCGCGTGAGGGCCTGCCCCTGACGTACTTCCGCGGCGGGTTCGGCGGGCTCACGCTCGACCGCTTCAACCAGGTGTACCAGCGGCTGCGCGACATGATCCTCGCGCGGGAGATCGACGGGCACGACGACATCGACGTTCCGAAGCTGGCGCGACGCCTCGACGTCGAGCCGGCCGCCGTCCTCGCCGGGCTGTCGACGCTGCGCCGTGAAGGGCTCATCATGCCGACGCGGCACGGCCATCGGGTCGCCCCCTTCACGGCCGACGACGCCGCGGAGGCGTTCGAGGCGCGCGCGATCATCGAGCAGGGGGTCGCCGACCTGACCGTCGGCTCCGTGTCCGAGGACGACCTGGTCGCCCTCGACCAGCACTGCGGCGAGCTGTCCCGGTTCATCCTCAACGACGAGTTCACCGACTTCGAGGCCTACCTCGAGGCCAACGACCGGTTCCACCGCTTCCTCATCGGGCTCTCGGGCAACCGGCGCGCCATCGCCCAGTACGAGGCGCTGGCCATGCCGACGATCATGGCGCACAGCTTCGGGATGACCCGGAAGAGCTCCTCGCAGTTCGTCGACGTCCACCAGCGGATCGTCAGCGGCTACCGTGAGCGTGACCTGACGGCGGTCAAGGCAGCGATCGGGCTCTACACCACGCTGGCGACCGAGCGGGCCCGGGAGCTGCTCACATCGCACGGCGGATCGGTGTAGCCGTCTCGTTCAGGCCGGCGAGCAGGTCGTGCAGGCGCAGCGCGAGCATGAGCTCGGCATGGCGGGACTGCAGGTCGTGACCGAGCAGCTCCTCGATGCGGTGGACGCGGTTGCGCACGGTGTTCTCGTGCAGGTGCAGGGCTCTCGCGGTCGCGGCGTAGTTGCGCTCACGCAGCCAGACACACAGGGTCTCGCGCAGCACGTCGAGCCCGCTGCCGGTGCCGCTCAGGGTCGCGAGCTCCTCCTCGACGAGCTGGGCCGCGATGGGCAGGTCGTCGAGGAAGATCGCCTCGAGACGGACGTCGGCGTACTCGATGACCCCGTCACGGGCGAGCTGGTACCGCTGATGCTTCCCGGCGAACGCCCCTCGAATCCGGCGCAGCCGCCCCAACTGGCCGTAGGCGTGGCGTAGTCCCTCCAGGCCACGCGCGGGCGCGCTCACCTCGGCGGCGACACCGTGCTCGGCGAGCAGCCGGCGCAGCCCCGCCCGCGCCTCGGCGGTCCACGCCCGCCGGGCGAGGAACCGCACGTGGATGCCGTCCGGCTCCGTGTGGTGCAGGACGTCCGTCACGGCACAGGTCGCCTGAGCGCGGCGCACCCAGTCGGTGCTGCCGGCATCGGCACGCGACGCGACGGCGATGTGGTCGGCGTCGATGTCATAGCCGAGTCCGAGCAGTTCGAACTTGTCCGGGACGTGGTCGCTGTTGAGCAGGTCCTTGACGAGGCGGAAGCGGAGGTGGTCCCGCGACCGCTGCAGGCTCTCCTCGGTGAGCATGTGCTCGCGGGCCACCTGGGCCAGCGCCGCGTTCTGGTAGGCCATGACGAGCTCGGTGAGCAGGCGGGCGCCCTCGCAGCGGCGGGCAGGGTCCGCCTCGACGGCGTCGAGGCGGCCCACCCAGTCCCGCCACATGGTGAGGAACCCGACGCGGTAGGACAGGTGCAGGGATGCCTGCACGACGCGCCGCCGGGCCTGGACGACGGCGAGGCGCCGGGGCTGCACGAGGTCGAGCTCGTCGAGCTCGACCTCGCCCATCGCGACCCGGTGCAGGGTTCGCACGTTCTCCGTGACGCTCGCGGTCAGCGCGGCGACGAACTCCTCGTCGTCGCGCAGGTGATCGAACGCCGCGTCGAGGTCGACGGCCACGACCTCCGCGATGAGCTCGGCCGAGACGGCGGACCTGAGGGCCTCCCGCAGCCACACGGGCAGCGGCGGGGGGCAGGCGGACTCCGCGGACACGGCGATCAGCGCTCCTGGAAGGGCAGCAGGACGCTCGACCGGTGGTCACCGCCGCAGTGGACGCGAACCCGCGCGGCGTCCCGCCGTTGCGGACGGTCGACCGGGTCGTCGTGCAGGAACGGCCCGCAGCCCTTCATGGCGTTCTTGAAGTTGGACATCGTCACCGCGTCCTCGAGCTCGGGGTTCTCGTAGTCCCGGCCGCCGATGGTCACCGCGAGCGTGTGGCCGGCGGGGACGACGATGCACGTCGGCCAGACCTCGACGTCGACCTCGTACACCTCGCCCGCCTCGACGGGAAGGGTGCGCGAGTGGGAGTGGATCGGCCGCCACGGGGTGGAGGCGGACTCGTCGAGCTCGCGATGGCTCAGGCGCAGCCACCCCATGCTGATCGGCGCGTTGGGGTCGACGGCACCGGCGAAGGTGACCTCCTTGCCGCCGGGGTCGAACAGCCGCACGGTGAGGAAGACGTCGGCGTCGTCCGAGTCGGTGGACACGAACAGCTTCGCCGAGACCGGGCCGGTGATCTCACGGTCCGCGTCGGTCGCCGGCAGCCGGAAGGTGACCTCCCGGCCACCGGAGAACTCGACGGATCCCGGTTCAGCGTCGTTCTGCTCGACGAACTGGAGCAGGTCGGGGTCGAGCTCGAGACGCCGCCATGCCGTCTCGGGCAGCGGCCACGCGGACGCGGCTCGCTCCTCGTAGGCTTCGCCGGGTGAGCGGACGAGCAGGCTCACGGGCGGGCGCTGGTCCCAGCCGTTGTCGACGCCCTTGAGGAAGTGGTCGAAGAACGCGAGCTGGATCTGCCGTCCGTAGTCCGTGTAGTAGGTCGTCCAGTGCTCCAGGCCGTGCATCTCGAGCCACTTCTGCGCGCTGCCGGCGCGCAGGAAGCCCTCGACGTTGCCGCGCAGGTGCAGCCCGGAGCCGCCCCAGTTCCCGGCGCTGAGCAACGGCACCTCGATGTTCTCCAGCACGCCGGAGCGCTCGCCGTGCCAGTCGTCGAGCAGCGGGTGGGAGCGGATGACGGTGCCGAAGTCGCACCGGTTCGCGGCGAGTTCCTCCTCGCTGAGCGTCTCGTCGCCGCAGACGTTGAGGCCGGTGATGGGGTTGACCGGGCCGCGGTCGCCGAGACCGTACTGGACGACCTTGATCTGCTTGTCGTACCAGTGCTCCCAGAACGTCGACAGGATGCCGCCGTGGTGGGATGCGTCGCGGTAGAAGTCGCTCGCGCCCTCCCAGATGCAGACCGCGGCGAGGCCGCGCGGCCGTTCCGCCGCGACCTGCCACTGGTTCATCCCGAAGTAGGACACGCCCGAGGTGCCGACCTTGCCGGTCGACCAGGGCTGGTCCGCCGCCCACTCGACGCACGCGACGAAGTCCTTCGTCTCGCGCGCGGAGAAGTGGTCGATGTAGCCGGGCGAGCGGCCGCAGCCCCGGGAGTCGACCCGCACGATGGCGTAACCGTGCGGCACCCACTTCTCCGGATCGACGACCTCCCAGTTCTGGTACGCGCAGGAGCTGCCCGCGGCGACGTCAGGGTGGTCGCCCGACAGCGACTCCCACGCCGTGGGGTAGCCCACCTGGAAGGGCAGCCCCTTGGCGTAGGGACCGTAGCTGAGGAGCACCGGGTAGCGTCCGGGCTCCTCCGGCAGGAACACGTCGGCGGCGAGCGGCAGGCCGTCGTCCATCGTGATGGTGACGTCCCACAGGATCCGCATGCCGTCGCGGACCTCCTTGATTCGGGCGGCGGTCTCGGTCACGGGCCTGCGAACCTCACTGCTCAGGAATGTGGACGATGAGGTCGACGCTGAGGGCGCAGCCCGGTACCTCCTGGAAGTCCCGTGGGACCTCGTAGAACCCGGCCGCGGGCAGCCCGTTCGTGAAGGGCTCGGGCCAGGCCTGGAAGACGGTCGGCAGGTCCTCGAGGTCGGACAGGAACAGGTCGGCGCGGACCGCGTTCTCGATCGAGGTGCCGGCCGCCTCGCAGATCGCCGCCACGTCCTCGTGGATGCGCCGCACCTGGTCGACGATGTGGCGGCGGGTGTGTGGCAGGCTGCGGGCGAAGGCGCCGCCGGGCGCGCCGGAAGCGGTGCGTCCGAGCTGCGCGGACAGGAACAGCAGGGAGCCGCTGCGCACGGCCTGGGCCTGGTGCCCGATCGGCGCGAGCGCGTTGTCCGCGCGGATGATGTGGCGGTCGCCGCCGTGCCCGGGACGCGCGACGATGACGTAGATCTCGACGTTGCCGCCCTTGACCCCACCGATGCCGGAGACGGGGACGATGGTGCGCGCGGGCGGCTCGGTCGGCCAGTGCCTGGCCCAGACCTCGTCGATGGCGGGCAGCTGCCGGACGCCCTCGGGCGTGAGGTAGATGACGACCTTGACGACGTCACGCCAGTCCCCGCCGGCCGCCTCCATCGTGATGCGGATCTGGCGCAACGTCTCGTCGGTCTCCGCGGCGACCTGGTTGCCGTACCAGATGTGCTGTGGCACACGGGCGTTCGGGTGCAGGCCGGACTCGAAGTCGGTCGGGATGAAGCCCGCGCTGAACAGGTAGGGGCCGGACTCGACGCCGACCGAGTAGCCACCGAGCGGGCTGTGGACGTCGTGAGCGTAGGCGCGCTTCTCGATACCGGACCCGTCGAGCAACGAGATGAGCTGGATCTCGACGTGGGTGTCGGTGGCGACGAGGCGCTCGACGGGCAGCAGGCAGCTCGCCGGGCGGTCGGACAGGAGGAACTCGTCGCGGCCCTGGATGTACGAGTGCGCGACGAAGCGCCAGTCCTCCCAGTGGGTCTGGTATCGCGGCGTCCACCCCGGCTCCAGGTGCCCGTCGGTGTGGAAGGTCGGCTGCCACTGGTTGATGCACACGCCCTGCTCGAGGCTCGACCCGGCGACGGTGAGCGCGGAGTCGAGGCGGCGGTACACCTCACGGACCTGCTTCTTCACCGGGTGGCCGCTGTGCAGCGGCAGGCCCGGTTCGACCTGCGCGGCCTCGGCGAGCCCTCCGTTGTCGAAGTCGGTGGCGCTCATCGAGGCGGTGAATGCGAACGGGCCGGCGGTGACGACCGGGCTGCTCGGGTACCAGTCAGGAAAGGACGCGTCGGGCACGTCGTGGACGACGCGGGGGCTGTTGTGGGTCATGGCGAGGCCTCCAGGGGTTGTGCTGCTCGGAAGGCGTTTTCAGAGGGTCTGGCCGCCGTCGACCATGAGGGTCTGGCCGAGGATCATCCCGTTGACGGGGCTGAGCAGGAACGCGGTGGGCAGGATGAGCTCACGGGCATCGAGGATGCGGCCGGCCGGGATGCCCGCGACGACCGCCGCGGTGAAGTCCGGGTCGGCGAAGAGGGCCTCGTTGACCGGCGTCAGCGTCGCGGTCGGGCCGATCGCGTTGACCCGGATGCCGCGCGGCGCCCACTCGACGGAGAGGGTCTCGGCGAGCATCGACACGGCGGCCTTGCTCGCGTTGTAGCTCGACCAGTCCGGGAAACCGCGGCGGGCGAAGCTCGAGCTGGTCAGGACGATCGAGCCGCCGTCGGTCATCCTCTTGGCCGCGCTGCGGGCCGTGAGGAACACGCCGTTGAGGTTCGTGTCGACGACGGAACGGAAGTCGTCGGCGCCGACCTCGAGCGCGGGCTGGACGACGGCGATACCGGCGTTCGCGACGACACCGTGCAGCCCGCCGAAGGTCTCGACGGCGCGGTCCATGGCCGCCTCGACGGAGGCCTCGTCGGTGACGTCGGCGACGGCGTAGGCGAACGAGATGCCGGCCTGCTCGGCCTGCTCGGCGACCGCGGCCAGTCCCTCCTCACGCCTGGCGAGACCGAGGACGTTGGCGCCGAGCTCGGCGAGGCCGAGGGCCACGGCCTGCCCGATGCCGGAGTTGGCGCCGGTGACGACGATGGTGCGCCCGGCGAGGCCGAGGGCCTGCCCGAGCGAGGAGCGCAGCGCGGGGGCGATGAGGATGGCCATGTCAGTGGTCCATCTGGGGAGCGCCGAGGACCCGCTGGATGAGACGCATCCGCTCCCGCCGGAGCACGGCCTGCAGCGGCTCGGAGGGCAGGTGCTCGTCGACGGTCGAGTCGGACAGCGTGCCCTTGCCGGCGAGGACCTCCTCAAGGACGAACAGCCGGTCCTTGGTCACCCACAACTCCTCGACGAGGCCCTCGATCATCCGGGCGAGATCGTCGATCGTCGCCTTCTCCAAGTACTTAGGAACTTCCATGGCTTCCTCTCAGGGGGTGGGGCGAGGGCGTTCGCCGGGGGCAGCGTGTCGGGCCCGAAGCGTGGTGTCTCAGGCTGCGGGCTTGACGCCCTTGGTGATCCACGGGTAGTTGGCCGTGCCCACGCCGTACTCCTGGACGTCGACGAACCCGGCGGACTCGAGCAGCGCCTTGCGGTCGGTGAGGAGTGCGCCGCGCCAGAACGGCTCGTTGCGGTGGTCCGTCTCCCAGTCGAGCACGACCGAGCGGAAGAGGTTCTCGTGCTCGCTGTAGGGCGCGACGTCGGCGACGAGGAACTCCCCGCCGGGCCTGGTGACCCGGAACGCCTCCTTGACCACGGCCTTGGCGGCCGGGGCCGGGATCTCGTGGAAGAGGATGAAGGCCGTGGTGAGGTCGAAGGTGTCCGCGTCGTAGCCGGTGGCCTCGGCCTGGGCCTGGCGCAGGTTCCACTCGAAGCCGTTGCGCGCGGCGACGAGCTTGGCGTGCAGCAGCTCGCTCGGGCCGAGGTCGACGCCGTGGATCTTCGCGTTCGGGTAGGCGTGCTGCAGCGCGAGGGCGTAACGGCCGGTCCCGACGCCGAGCTCGAGGATGTTGTCGTAGTGGTCGCGGTTGCCCTCGACGGCGGTGACGTAGCGCAGGTCGGAGAAGTGGCTGCCCGGCTTGATGGCGCCGATCCCGCCGGTCGCGAAGATCAGGTCGTAGACGTAGTCGTGGATGATGAAGCCCATGTGCTCGTGGCCGTCCCAGCCGCCGGGCGTGAGGTGGAACTCTGTCGTCCAGTATTCGGGGATCTCGACGTCCGGGTCGAGCTCGAGCACGCCACCCTTGCCGGCGTTCGCCTCGTACTCCGCCCGGATCTCCGCCGCCCCGTCCTCGTACGCCTCCAGGCCTGCCACGAACTGACGCTCGGCGATGAGACGGGTGTAGAAGCGGTCCCAGGCAAAGGATCTGGAGCCGTCGAGCAGCTCGTAGCCGAGACGCAGCCGCTCGCGGTCACCCTCGGGAAGGGTCTGGCCTTCGAGCCGCTCGTCCAGCGTCCGCTCGGCCGAGGCCTGGAGCTCCCGGCCGCTCCATGCGGCCAGATCCGCCAGCAGGTTGAAGTTGGCCCGGCCGCGCTGTTTGAGACCTGTCTTCACGTTCATCCCTCCATGGGTGAGCCGGTCATCAATTCCGCTATGCGTAACACCGTTCCATTGGATGCACCATAGCGATCTAGATATCCGCCGAACAAGGGGCCTGTGACAACTCGTCCGGCCACTTCGTCACGGTCACCGGCCCCTGTGTTTCGGTTGCCGGCACCGTTGTTACGAACACCGGCCTCTTTGTTACGTCCAGCGGCTTTGCTGCGGTCAGCGGCTTTGCTGCGGTCAGCGGCTTTGCTGCGGTCAGCGGCTTTGTTACGGTCAGCGGCTTTGTTACGGTCAGCGGCCCGCCAGCCGGCGGCCCACGTCCTCGGCCGCGATGAAGGACAGCCCGAGTGCCGCGAGCAGCCCGTTGCCGGCCAGGTAGCCGTCCGCTCCCCGGCCGCTCATGCCCACGGCGGCGCCACCCGCCGCGTAGAGCCCCGCGATGGGCTCGCCGGCGGCGTCGAGGACGCGGGCCGCCGCGTCGACAGCGAGCCCGCCCTGGGTATGGAAGAGCGCGGGACGCACCTCGACCCCGTAGAACGGAGCGGCGAGGTCCGCGTCGCCCCATCGGGAGCGCCCGTGCGGGTCGGTCGCGCCGCGGCGTCCGGCCGCGGCCTGCGCGAACGAGGCCTCGAGCCGGTCCGCGGGCAGGCTGAGCCGCCCGGCGAGCTCGGCGGCCGAGTCGCCCTGGCGCAGCACCCCGGACGCCTTCGTCTGACGGAAGTCCTCGAAGGCGAGGCACGCGTCATGGATCCGCTGGTCGAAGATGATGAACGCGCGGTGGTCCGGCTGCGTGAGCTCGAGCGCGGCGAACTCGGAGTAGCCCTGGGTCTCGTCGGCGAAGCGGCCTCCGCTCGTGTTGACGATGAACCCGCCGTGCATCACCGTCGCCCAGCCGACCAGGATGCTGCTGAGCGAGAGCGCCCCGTGGCCCTGGTACGCGTCGAGGCAGTCGACGGCCGCACCGAACGTCCGCCCGATGCTCAGCGCGTCGCCGCGCGAGGCCTCGCTGCCGTGGTAGACGGCGCCGGCGATCTCCGGGATGTGCTCGGCGACGAGCGCCGCGTCGGCCCCGAAGCCGTTCGTCGCGAGGACGAGGGCGTCGCAGGAGATCTCCTCGGTCGTCCCGTCCGGCGCCTCGGTGACGGCGACGAGGGCGTCGTCCTGGTGCCGGGCCGCGACGAGCCGCGCGGGGACGACGATGTCGATCCCCCGCTCCCGGGCGACCCGGTGGAGCATGCCGAGCAGGATCGTGCCGTGCCGTCCCGGCACGGTGTGGCAACGGTGCCGCGTGTGCCCGGGGTACTCGAAATCCGTGACGAGCTCGAGTGGCAGCTTGAGCGAGCCGGCCAGCCACTCGACGAGCGGGGCCGAGATCCGGCTCAGCGCGTCGGTGACGACCGGGTTGGCGCGACCCTTGGTCTTGTACCGGACATCCTCGGCGAAGATCTCCGGCGAGTCCTCGACTCCCGCCTCATTTTGGAACAGCGATCCGGCACCCGGAATCATGGCCGTCGACATCGCCGTGTTGTTCGCCCGCAGGAAGTGCTCGTTCGCGTCGATCACCGCGACCGAGAGGCCGAGCTCCTGGGCCCGCAGCGCCGCGACGATGCCGCCGCCCGCACCGGCCACGAGCAGGTTGACGTCCGCCATCTCGTTTTCTCCTTCGGACGCGTCAGTACTGGTCATCGGGGGTCGTCACGCGTCGGAACGGCGACCCCGGCCGGCGGTGGGCGATCGCGAGGCCGATCCCTCGGGGGGAGTCGTCGTCGGCGAGTGAGCTGAAGCCGTAGTAGTACAGATGCAGACGGTCCTCGACCGGGACCAGTCGGGTCGCCGCCGCGCCGAGGCTGTCCCACGCGCCGGGCTCCCCCGCCGTCAGCACCGGGCCGTCGGACTGGTGGTGCCAGTGCCGGCCGTCGTCGGAGTCGGCGGTCGCGACCGAGCGGCCGTGGCGCTCGTCGAGCCCCGTGTACAGCATGAGCCAGCGGCGGCCCACGCCGAACGGGTTCTCGAGCACCTGCCGCGTCACAATGCCGTGCGAGTCCCAGGGGCGCCCGCCGTCGGCCCAGACGAGCGGACCCACGCCGGTCAGGACGACCCCGTCGGCGGACACGAAGGTGTCCGTGTGGAACACGCCGAGGTCCAGGGTCGGTGAGGTCGTCTGGACGTAGATCGTCCCGCCGGCGTCACCGAAGGCGTTCGGCCACGCGCGGTAGAGCCGGTCCGGGTCGTAGTCGAGAATGGCACCGCCGGTGGCCGGGCCGGGGACGCGGGTCCAGGTCACCCCGTCGGGGCTGATCGCGTGCCCCGGGCGCATCCCGAGCCCCGTCACCGCCCCGAGCCGTGTCCGGCTCGCCCGCACGGTCAGGTCGCCGCCGAAGTACCACAGGTGCCAGAGCCGCCCGTCGAAGGTGACGTCGGTGAGCCCGACGTGCGAGGCGTCGAAGCTCGCCGGGTCGCTGCTCGGGGCGAACACCGAGCCGAGCTCTTCAGGGCCGTCGAACCTCTCCCACCCGATGCCGTCGGGGGAGGTGGCCAACGCGATCCGCCCGGACCCCAGCGTGCCCGGTGCCGGGCGGTCATAGGCTCGGTCACGGCAGTAGTACCACATGCGCCAACCGGCGTCGGTACGGTGCACGACGGCGCCACCCACCCGGTAGTCGTCACAGCGGCCTGCGGGGCCAGGCCCGAGAAGGAACCCGTCCATGCGCATCGTGCGGCCTCCTATCCGTCAACGCCGTGCTCCCCGACCGCAGCCGCCCCGTCGGCACGACACCTGTCAGCTACCTGTTGCTCCGTCTACGCCTGCGCCGCGCCGCACATCTGCCGGAGCACCTGAACTCGCTGGTGCACGGCGACGACGTGCTCGGCTGCCGCGGCCATGGCGGCGTCGGCCATCTGACCGTCGGGCAGGACGACGACTCCCGCCGCGACCTGCTGGCCCCGGGCGAGCGCCGCGAGCATGTTCTCGGCCTTCTCGACCTGCGCCGGCTCGGGTGCGAAGCCCTCCACGATCAGCGGCAGCTGCTTCGGGTGGACGGCGGTACGCCCGAGAAACCCGGCGGCACGCCCGGCCGCGCAGGATCGGAGCAGACCTTCGTCGTCGTTCAGCCGGGGGTGGACCGACATCATCGGCGGCGGCAGCCCGGCGGCGCGGGCGGCGACGACGAGTCGCGAGCGCACCCAGTCCAGCCCGCCGTCCCCGGTCAGCCGCAGGTCCGAGCGCAGGTCCGCCTCGCCCAGCGCGACCGACGCCACCCCGTGCGCCGCGGTGATCTGCCCGAGCCGCTCGACGCCGACGGCCGTCTCGACGAGGACAGACACCGGCACGTCCCGCTCGAAGTAGGCCCGCACCGAGTCGACGTCCTGGGCCGACTCGACCTTGGGCAGCCGGATCGAGTGCACGGTGACGTCGGCGAGGACCTCCGCGAGCGCCTCGAGGTCGGCCCGGCCCCACGGACTGCTCACCGGGTTGACCCGGACGCAGAGGCGCGCGGTGCCGGACCCCGACGACCGGTGCCGCAGCAGGTCGACGACCTCGCGCCGCGCCGCGTCCTTGCGGCTGGGAGCGACGGCGTCCTCCAGGTCGACGATGACGACGTCGGCGATCGTCGCGAGTGCCTTGTCGTGCCGGTCCGGACGGTCCGCCGGCACGTAGAGTGCGGTGAGCTCGGGTGCGGGACTGTGTGCCTTGAAGGGATCCACGCCGTCCTCCTCTCGCGTCGGCGGCCGGTTGTCGCTGGCTGCCTTACTCGGTGGTCAACGGACGCCGCTGGTACTGACCGCGGGGCTCACCCTGGATCACCCCATCGGCCAGGACGTGGTGGCCGCGCACGAACGTGTCGGTCACGGCGGCGGACAGCTCGAACCCCTCGAACGGCGTGTACTCCTGCGTCGAGAGGGAGTCCTCGGCGCGCACGACCCACGACCGCGAGTCGTCGACGAGACAGAAGTCGGCGTCGTACCCCACCTTGACGACACCCTTGCGACCGGAGAGCCCGTAGCGCTGTGCCGGGTTCCACGCGGTCAGGGCGGCGATCCGGTCCAGGCCGAGCCCCCGCTTGCGACCTTCGGTGATGAGCGCCGGCAGGAGGTACTCCGCTCCGCCGAAGCCGGACTTGGCCACGAAGACGTCGTCGCGCTCCTCGCCGAACTTCATCTCGTCGCGGCAGCACGCGTGGTCGCTGACGACCCAGTCGATCTCGCCGGCCAGGACGTGCTCCCACAGCCCCTCGACATCGTCACGCGAGCGGAGCGGGGGGTTGACCTTGCCGCCGATCCCCGACGCGCTGTGGTAGTCGGCGATGAGGTGGCCGATGGTGACCTCGCGGCGGAAGTTGATGTACGGGAAGGTTCTCGCCATGAGCAGGGCCGCCTCGACGGCCTTGCGTCCGCTCAGGTGCAGCAGGTTGATGTTCGCCAGCCGCGTCTCGTGGGCGAGGTAGGAGGCGATGGAGATGGCCAGGCCCTCGGAGTGCGGAGGCCGGGAGGCGGAGTACGCCTCGAGCCCGGTGAGCCGCCCCTCCTGCTCGACCATGGCGGTGTACGCCGACATGATCTCGGCGGTCTCGCAGTGCATGCTGAGGGAGATGGAGTCCGCGATCTGCGGCTCGGCCTCCCGGGCCGCCTGGATGCCGCGCATGACGAACTCGAAGTGCGCGAGGTCGTAGCGCTCGCCCTCGGGGGTCATGAGGAACGAGCTCTGATCCGCGGACCGGCCGTGCAGGCCGTGGCCACCGTAGAACATGAAGATCTTGAACGACGTGACGCCGTGCTCCTTGATGAGCTCGGGAATCTCGCCGATCTGCTCCTTGGACATCGGCGCGAGGTGGAAGGCGTAGTCGATGTACGCCCGGCCCTGGCTGCGCTCGAGCACCTCGGGGAACACGTCACGGTACGCGCCGCCCTTGTTGAGGTAGTACTGCCCGGTGCGCATGTAGTTGAGGCCTGTCGTCACACCGCCCTGGGCCGCCGCCTTCGACTCGGTCTCCGTGTCGATCTCGAGCGGGTTGTAGATGCCCCAGTGCTGGTGGGCGTCGACGACGCCGGGCAGCGCGAGCTTGCCGCCACCGTCGACCGTCGTCGTGGCGGTGGCGTCGCCGAGGTGGCCGATGGCGGCCACCCGCCCGTCCGTCACAGCGATGTCGGTGAGCACGGTCTGGGGCGACTCATGGGTGACGAGGCGAACGTCGCGGACGATGAGGTCGTAGTTCATAGGTCGCCTTCCTGCGCGGTAGTGGTGACGGAGTACTCGATGGCCGCCACGTCGTCGAGGGCGGAGAGGGCGACGCCGACGTCGTTCAGTTCGTCGAAAGCCAGCACGCGCGCCGCGATCAGCGCCACCGCTGTCTCGGGGAGGTGCCGCCCCGCGTTGTCACGGAACTTGAGCTCGACCTCGTCGTCGGAGAGCGGGTGCTGCGGACCTCCGCGGTTGACGAGGACCCGCTCGGTCACGGCCGAGCCGTCGGCGAGCTCGGCGGTGAGGACCGCGGGGAACTGCTCCGGGAAGATCCGGGTGCACTCGTCGTCGGCGACGACGCTGACCTTGTCCATGATCTCCCGGCGCATGGGGGCGGCCGCGAGTTCGTCGGTGTAGTCGTCGAGGCCGACCCCGAGGCCGCCTCCCCCGCCGAGCAGGCCGACGGCGACGGCGTACGGGCCGGAGAACTGGGCCTGATAGCCCGTGGCCGGGCGGCGCTTGCCGTCGATCGGCTCGCCGATCGTCCTGATGACGGGCGCCGGGACGCCGAGGGTGAGGCTGCGCACCGCACGGTGGTCCACGCCCCTGCGCCGCAGCGCGGTGGCGGCGTCGATGGCGGCGTGGGTGAAGTGGTTGGCGGGGTACGGCTTGAAGAAGATCCTGGGCACCTCCCACTCGGTTCCCAGGCCATCAAGGATGGCGGCAGGGTCGAACTCGCCGCGCAGGAACGCCTCGAAGAACCCGAAACGCCCTTCGAGCACAGTCGGCGGACCCGTGATGCCCCGGCTGACGAGGTCGGCCGCCGTCACGGCGGAGTGCGCGGCCCAGCCACAGTGCAGCCGCTTGACGTTGCCACCGGTCCGGTTGGCCTCGATGATGCCGGCGGCCATGGACGCCGCGACGCCGAGGGAGCTCGTCAGCTGCGCCTCGTCCTGGCCGAGCACGACCCCCACGGCCACCGCGGCACCGAGGGCGCCGCAGATCGAGGTCGCGTGCTGCCCGTGCTCGAAGAACACCGAGTTGCCGGCCTGCCGGTCGTAGCCGGCCATGCCGATACGGACGCAGACCTCGAGACCCACGGCGATCGCCGTGACCGCCGTGCGACCGTCGGTGCCCGCGCGCTCGGCGGCGGCGAGCACGCTGGGCACGATGGTCGCGCTCGGATGGAGCACCGAAGGCAGGTGCGTGTCGTCATAGTCGAGGGAGTGGGCGAGCACCCCGTTGCCGAAGGCGGCGAGCGCGGCGGGGACCCGGTGCGGCACTCCGATCGCGCGCGCCTGGGGGGCACCGCCCTGCTCGGCGACGTAGTCGATGACTGCCTGGCTGCTGTCGAGGCTCTGCGCCGCGATGCAGATGCCGAGCGTGTCCAGGACCCGCTGCCGCACGCTGGCCGTGACCGCTGGGGGCAGGTCCTCGTAGCGGGCCCGGGCGGCGAACCGCGCGATCGCCTGGGCGAGGGTCGCGTCATGCACCGCTCGTCACCGCCAGGGGACGGACCGGCGATCCGGTCGCGCCGTAGAACTTGAGCGGCGAGGCGACGAAGACGAACTCGTGCACGCGCTGGGCAGCGAGCTCCTCGAGGTCGAGGGTTTCCATGATGTAGATGCCGGCGTTGACGAGCAGTACACGGTGAGCAGGCAGCACACTGTGTCCCGCGCCCGGAGGGAGGCACTCGAAGGCGATGGTGTCGGCGCCCGCGGCGACGACGCCCCGATCCGCGAGCCAGCGCGCGCCGGCCTCGCCGACACCGGGAACGCCGGATTCGCCGCCGATGAAGACCGAGCGGTCGGGGTTGTCGAAGTGCCTGCCCCAGCCGCTGCGGATCAGGACCACGTCGCCGGCCGCGATGGACCCGCCCTGACGTTCGAGGGTGACCTCGAGGTCGTCGGGCGTGATCTCGTAGCCGGGAGGACATCCCTCAGGGGTTCCGAGAGCCGCCGGCACGTCGAGGAGGACGCCACGACGCACCATGGCGGGGATGGTGTGCGCCCCGAGCTCGATGAAGCGACCGCCTGAGGAAGCCTCATAGGCGTCCGAGCCGTCGAAGAGGCGACCGTCCTGCGACACGTGGGAGAGGGCGTCGATGTGCGTCCCGACGTGCGTGCCCATGGTGATGATGTCGTTCGAGGCCGAGCCGCCGTCCGCCCGCACCATGTCGCCGTGCCGGCGCGGCAACGCGTGCCAGTAGTGGGGGTGGTTGGGAGACTGGGGCATCCCCACGAAGAGGACCCGCCCCAGGTCGAAGACGCGCACGCCCTGCGCCACGGCTTCGATCAACACGTCATCCGGCACGTGAACCCTGTCCTCCGTTTCCGGTCGGGCATTGAAGGCGCCCTTCACCTCCGGTCCCGCTGATGTAGTCACGGAGACTAGCCGAGAAACCCGCAGAGCGGAACACCATTGCGCTCTGCGGAAAGCATCTCTTTCGCGGTACGGCGCCCGCGCCAGCGTTGCCCGTCCGGCGATCCGCAGGCAACCCGTGAAACTCGGGCGATTGACTCCGGGCGACATCGAACCTAGCTTGGGTTCGGAACGATGTTCCACTGATCGGAACCAAGGAGGGACATGTCTCAGGATTCGTTGCGTGGCGTCAGGGTCATCGACGCGTCCACGATCCTGGCAGGCCCGCTGTGCTGCCAGATCCTCGGCGACTACGGAGCCGAGGTCATCAAGCTGGAACATCCGACCAAGGGCGACGCGCTACGAGGTCACGGACCGTCCAAGGACGGGGTCCCGCTGTGGTGGAAGGAAGTGTCCCGCAACAAGCGGGCCGTCACGTTGAACCTGAAGGTGCCCGCCGGGGCTGAGGTGCTCAAACGACTCGTCTGCGAGTCGGACGTGCTCGTCGAGAACTTCCGTCCGGGGACGCTTGAACGCTGGGGGCTGTCGCCCGAGGCGTTGCACGCCCTCAACCCCGGACTCATCATCGTGCGGATCACCGGCTTCGGCCAGAACGGTCCCTACGCCTCACGTCCCGGCTTCGGGACCCTGGCGGAGGCGATGAGCGGCTTCGCCCACCTCACCGGTGAGGCCGACGGCCCCCCGATGCTGCCCGCCTTCGGCCTGGCCGACAGCATCGCGGGCATCGCCGCCTCCTCCGCGGCCGTCATGGCCCTCTACCACCGGGACGCACGCAACGGCGCGGGCCAGGTCATCGACCTCAGCCTCATCGAGCCGATCCTCACCGCGGTCGGCCCCGGTGTCACTGTCTACGACCAGCTCGGCGTCGTCGAACAACGGCACGGCAACCGCTCGACGAACAACGCCCCCCGCAACACCTACCTCACGAAGGACGACCACTGGGTGGCCGTCTCGACGTCCGCACAGGCGATCGCCGAGCGGGTCATGCACCTCGTCGGCCACCCGGAGGTCGTCGACGAGCCGTGGTTCGCAGCCGGGCACACCCGCGCCGAACACGCCGACGAACTGGACGAATACGTCGGCACCTGGGTCCGCAAGTACAACCGCGACGAGGTCCTCGCGGCCTTCGAACAGGCCGGTGCCGCGCTCGCCGCTGTTTACTCCGCCGCCGACATCGCCCACGACCCACACATGCGCGAGACCGAGATGATCACGCAGGTCAAGGACCCCGAGCTCGGCCCGATGCTCATGCACAACGTCATGTGGCGGATGTCGCACACACCCGGACGCATCCGCTTCACCGGCCGTTCCAAGGGCGCCGACACGGAAGAGGTGCTCACCGAGCTCGGCTACACACAGGAGGAGATCGCCGACCTGCACGCGGCCGGAGCCGTCTGACGCGAAGACACCCATCTCACAGCAACGGTCTACGGCGACACCTCATACGTCACTCCTACGGCGGCGCCCATGCCTCTCTCCTACGGCGGCGTCTCATGCGTCTCTCCTGCGCAGGAGGACGACGGCTAAGGCGAAGGTCAGCGCCGTGTACGTGCACAGGACAGCGAGGCCGGCCCACGGGGACAGCGGGTAGTAGCCGGTGGCGGGGGTGTACACGCTGTCGACCTGGGGGTAGCGGGTCAGGGTCTGCTGGACGGCCATGGCCGCCGCCGGGGTGAACGTCGCCAGCCACTCGGCCATGGGTGGCGGCAGGAACGGCGTCCGCGCCAGCAGGTGGGGCAACACGGTGGCGACCACGACGGCGGTCACCGCGGTGGCGCCGCGCCGCACGACCGTGCCGACGGCGAGCGCGAAGACGGCGGTGACGGCGAGCAGCGCGGCGGTGCCGGCCTCGGCCCGCAGCAGGGTGCCGTCCGTTGCCGGGAACACTGTGAGACCGAGGCCGCGGACCACCCGCAGCCACAGTGGCACCGCGATGACCGTCGCGGCGAGGCAGGCGGTGAACGTGACGCCGGCGAGCACGGCCGCCTTGGCCGCCAGCAGACGCACCCGGTGTGGGCTCGCGCTGAAGGTGGTGCGGATCAGCCTGGTCCGGAACTCGGTCGTGATCATCTGGGTGGCCACCACGACGATGACGACCAGCGCCGGGAACGTGCCGAAGAGCAGATCGGCTGCGGTGGCACCGACGGGCACCTCGTTGCGGGGCGCCGGGCCGAGGTCGCCGGCGCCGGTCACGGTGAAGCCGTCGCCGGACGCGGTGAACCCGCCGGACGTGCCGGACGGATAACCCGCGAACGTGGCCGTGCCCGCTCCTCGCTGGTCACCGGTCCAGTCGACGGCAGGCCACCAGGCGCCCGTCAGTTGAAGGTCGCTGAACGTGGCGGTGGCCGTGTTGCCGGCGGTGCCGATGCCGTCGACCAGTGGCGGGCAGGCCACGAACAGGCCCACCTGCACGGTGCCGGACAGTCCCGCCAGCCGCACCGAGTCGACCTCGCTCCAGCTCGCGCCGTCAGCGGAGACCTCACCGGTGACCGTGTCGCCGGCTCGGGTCAGACGCAGCCAGCCGCCTGCCGCAGCAGCGCGGTCATGCAGGTAGTCGTGCTGCATCCGTACACCATGAGCAGCCGTCATCATGATGGCCGCATAGCGGGCGCCGGGCTCGGCTCCCGCGCTGACGATCAGTCCTGCCTTCGCCCATGGGCTGGTGGAGGACGGGGCGGTGACCGCGACGGTGACGCTGCCGTCGCCGGCCAGCGGTCGGTGCACGAAGAAGTAGGCGTCGCTGACGGGTTCGCCGTGCGGCCCGATGGGCACCGTCGTGCGCTGCTCGGGCGCCCCGCCGGCCAGGCCAGTGAGCGGGAACAGCACGATCATCAGGGCGGCGGCCGCGGCGGCGCGCACCCAGCCGGGCACGGTGCGGAACTTGGTCCATTCCGACCGCAGCAGCCTGGTGACTTGTGTCATGGCTTCGGTTGTACGCCGGCGGGGGTGACAGGACGGTGTCGATCGCTGTCACCGGGCTGTCACCTCCCGCGTGGCATCGTGGTCGGCGTCGCTCTTGCTGCATGGAGGTGTGGTCATGCGAGTGCTGGTGGTCGAGGATCATCGGACGCTGAGCGCGTTGATCGCGTCCGGTCTGCGCCGCGAGGCGATGGCCGTCGACACCGCCCTCGACGGTCACGCCGCGCTGGAGCAGCTGGCCGCCACCCGTTATGACGTCATGGTCCTGGACCGCGACCTGCCCGGCCTGCACGGCGACGAGGTGTGCCGGCGCACGGTGGCCGGCGGGGCGGGCACCCGCGTGCTCATGCTCACCGCGGCCGGCACCGTCCGCGACCGGGTCGAAGGGCTCGGCCTGGGCGCCGACGACTATCTGCCCAAGCCGTTCGACTTCGCCGAGCTGGTCGCGCGCGTCCGGGCCTTGGGCCGCCGAAGTACACCGGCGCTGCCTCCGGTGCTGGACAACGGTGACCTGACTCTCGACCCCAACCGGCGGGTCGCGTCGCGGGCCGGCCGGCGGCTGGATCTCAGCCCGAAGGAGTTCGCGGTGCTGTCGCATCTGCTGGCCGCCGGCGGCCGCGTCGTGTCCGCCGAGGAGCTTCTCGAGCGGGTCTGGGACGACGCGACCGACCCGTTCACCACCACCGTGAAGACGACGATCGCCCGGCTGCGCGGCAAGCTCGGCCAGCCACCCGCCATCCACACCGTCCGCGAGGGCGGCTATCGGATCGGCGAGCGATGACCGGCCCAGCGCCGCGTCGCCGGTTGCGCACCCGGCTCGCGCTGCTGCACGCGGCGTTCGCCTTCGGCTGCGGCGTGCTGCTGCTGGCGTTCGTCAACCTGCCGCTGATCAGCACCGGCCACACCACCCCCGTCGACGGAAGCAGCGGCGCCCAGGCCACCAGCAACCTCGGTGAGCTGCTGCGCTACTCCGCCGTCGCGCTGGTTTTCATCGCCGCGCTGTCCGTCGTGCTGGGCTGGTGGATCGCCGGGCGGGCGGTGCGCCCCCTCCAGCTGATCACGTCTTCGGCCCGGGCGATGTCCGCGGACACCCTCGCCGCGCGGCTGCGCGTGCCCGCCGCGTACCAGGAGTTCGCGGAGCTCGCCGACACGCTCGACGATCTGCTGCGACGGCTGCACGCGTCGTTCACGGCACAGCGGCAGTTCATCGCCAACGCGTCCCACGAGCTGCGCACGCCGCTCACCGTGCAGCGGACCATGCTGCAACTGACGCTCACCGACCCGCACGCCACCGACGAGACGCTCCGATCGGCCTGCCACGAGCTGCTGGAGCTCGGCGAGCAGCAGGAGCACCTGATCGACGCGCTGCTCACTCTGGCGACGGGCTATCAGCCGATCGACCGCTGGGAGCGGTTCGACCTCGCCGAAGTGACGCGGACCGTCGTCCTCGACCATGGGGCGGAGGCCGAGCGGCGCGGCGTGCGCGTCCACACCGTGCTCGCCGCCGCGCCGGTGCTCGGCGACCCGCGCCTGGCCGCGAGCCTCGTGACGAACCTGGTCGGCAACGCGCTGCGGCACAACGTCCCGGATGGGACCGTCGAGGTCGCCACGTCCCCCACGGGACGACTGACCGTCGGCAACACCGGGCCGCCGATCCCCGCCCCAGAGATCGGGCGACTGTTCCAGCCGTTCCAGCGCCACGGCACCGACCGCACCGACGACACGGATGGCCACGGGCTCGGGCTGGCCATCGTCGCCGCCATCGCGCAGGCGCATCACGCTTCGCTCGCCGCGTGCCCCGGGCCGGAAGGAGGTCTCCACATCACCGTCGATTTCCCACCTGCGCCCTGACAGACCGCAGGTATCGGGCCGAGCGCTCGCGCCGACCTCACGCGGTCAGTGTCGGCAATAGCCGGGCGCGCCGTCAGAAGGGGCCGCTGTTGGAGGCCGGGACAGCGGTGACCGGATGGCTCGGCTCGTGGCAGCGCGGCTGCTACGACGGGGCACCCCTTGGCGCGGGACCGCCTGGTTTAGGCGGCACGAGAACCACCTGGTCAAGGCGGCACGGGAACCGCCCTGGTCGAGGCGGCGCGGGACCGCCCTGGTTGAACGGTGCGGGACCGTCCTGGTCGGGACGGCGCGGCACCGAGGCAGTGCGGCGAGGATGTCGGGGCGCCCTGCCGGGAGCTGTGCGGCCGCGGCGGCACCGAGGGCAGCGCGGTGGGCAGGCCGCGGCGGCACCGCGGACAGCGTGGCGGGGCGGGCCGCGGTCGGTGGCGCCGCAAGGTCCGGCATGGGCGCTCGTGGTGACGCCGGTGGCTGGGGCCTGGGGGATTCGGCACCGGTGCGCACGGTGGTGCTGGGTGGCTGGGGCCTGGAGGTCCAGCACGGGCGGGCCGTCGTCGGCGTCGGGTGGTGCCGGAAGGTCCGGCATGGGCTCGCGGTGATGCCGCCGGAGGGGCACAGCGGCGAGGACGGTCGGAGTGCCGTGGCGTGTGCGGGTGTCCGGCTCGGGTAGCTGTCGACGTGGGACGCCCTGAAGAACGGCCTTGGGCCGGCGCCTGTGGCAGGGCCGGCCCAAGGGTGTGTCGTCGTACGGGTGTTACTGCGGCAGGCTGAACTTCTGGGCGCCGCTGCCGTTGCAGTCCCAGATCTGCATCTGGATGCCCTGGGTCGTCGAGCCGTTCGGGTCGTCGAGGCACTTGTTGGACGCCGGGTTGTAGTACGTGTTGTCGGCGCGGTGGATGAAGACCTGGGCGCCCGTGCTGTTGCAGTCCCAGATCTGGAGCTTGGCGCCGTTGGCGGTGGAGCCGCCCGGGATGTCCAGGCACTTGCCGAAGGCGCGGAGGGTGCTGCCCGCCTCGACGTAGGTCCACTGCTGCGCGCCGGTGCCGTTGCAGCCCCAGAGCTGGACAGGCGTGCCGTTGGCGCTGTTGGAGGAGCGGACGTCCAGGCAGAGGCCGCCGGGGCCCTTCACGGCCTTACCGCTGGTCGGGGGCGGCGTGGTGCCACCGCCACCGCCGCCACCGGCCGTGTACGCCGCGACGTAGTCGACCATCATCGGGGCGCCGGACACGGTGGAGGCGTAGGGACCGCCGCCGAACGCGGCCGGGAAGCCGCCGCCGATCGCCACGTTGAGGATGATGAAGAAGCCATGGTGGGTCGCGTTGTTCCAGGTGGTCGCGTCGACCTGGTTGGCGTTGATGGTGAAGAAGTTGTTGCCGTCCAGGTACCAGCGGATCTGCTCCGGCGACGTGCTGCGGTCCTGCTCGACGGCGTACGTGTGGTAGCCGCCGTTGCAGCCGCCGCAGGCGCGCTCGCCGCTGCCGATGCCGGTGGTCTCGTTGCACGGGCCGCCGGGGTTGGTGCCGCAGTGCAGGGCGCCGAACACCGACGGGCGGCCGTTGATGTTCTCCAGGATGTCGATCTCGCCGATGCCGGGCCAGCCGGTCGCGCCGGTGCCGCGCGCCGCCGCGCCCAGCATCCAGAACGCGGGCCAGTAGCCGGCGCCGTTGGCGGTGTTGACGTTTGGCTGCGCGATGCGCGCCTCGACCCGCAGCTTGCCGCCCGCCGGCGCGGCGATGTTGGTGCGCTGCGTCTCGATGCGGCCGCTGGTCCAGTTGCCTGACCCGTCGCGCAGCGGCCTGATGGCGAGGTTGCCGGCACCGTCGAGGTAGACGTTCTGGGTGCTGTTGGTCATGTTCTCGATCTCGCCGGTGCCCCAGTTGCCCGCGCCGCCGGGGTACCCGTGGCCGAGGTCGTAGAGCCAGTTGCCGGTGTTGACACCGGTGTTCGCGGCGCCGTTGAAGTCGTCGGCGAAGATCTGGGTCCAGCCGGACGGGGTGGGTGGCACCGACGCGCCGGCGTCGGGCAGCACCGCGATCGATGCGGCGGCCACCACGGCTGCGCCGGCGGCGGCGAGCAGCGCGGTGCGGCCGCGGAGCCTGCGGGGTGTGCGTTCTTGTTGGATCTCCACGGTGAGGGTTGCCCTTCTCGAGCAGGAGCGGAGACGGTGCGATTGGCGGGACGCCACACGTTGGCGGACGTGAGAGCGCTCTCAGCATCCTGGGCTACTGGAAAGCTTGTTGTCAATAACTGCAGGTCCGGCAACGCGATCGCGCACGACGCGACATGCTCAAAGACCACCGCGGGGCGAAAAAGTGCACCCGCCGCCGGCAGTACCGGCGACGGGTGCGGCGAACGGAGTCGTCAGCGCAGACCGGCGCGCCTGGCGACGGTGATCAGCTTCCCGGGGTCGTCGGAGATGATGCCGTCGACGCCGAGGGCGATGGCACGGTCCATCGTCGGCTCGTCGTCGATGGTGTACGGCACGACCTTCAGCCCGTCCCGGCGGTGCAGAACGTCGACGGTCGGGCCGTGGAAGTAGGCCGGGTTCTGCCGCAGGTACCAGTCGTCGGACACGACGGTGCCCTGCGCCGGGTCGTGGACCTGCCAGTTGGCGGAGACGGTCGACGCGCCGCTCGCCTTCACCAGTTTGCCCAGGTCCCGGTACTTCCACCAGTCGAGCGTGCCGGTCCACGGGCTCTTCACCGACGGGTTGCCGTAGACCGCCTGCAGCGAGCACTCGTCGGCGAGGGTGGCGCACTCGGCGGGGCCGTACTGCCAGACCAGCGCGACGGTCTCGATCCTCGGGTTCAGCGCGCGCGACAGCTGGATGGTCCGCCAGTCGAAGGACTGGATGGTGACCCGGCGGTCCAGGCCGGCCTTCGAGATCGCGGTGACGAGACGGATGGTGAAAATCCAATACGGCTCGGTGTCGGCGACGGTCGGGCTGATCTTCGTCTCGATGTTGAGCCGGATGTCGTCGCGGCCGCTGGACTTGACGACGGCGAAGAGCTCGTCGAGCGTCGGGATGCGCTCGCCGGGCGCCGAGGCGTTGCCGCAGTCGACCGTCTTCACCTGGGCGAGGGTGAGGTCGTGGATCGACTTGCCGATGTACGGGAACAGCGGGTCACCCGGACGGACCGGCGCGGTGTCGCGGCAGTGGGAGCCGTTCAGCGAGCGGTCGTGGCTGACGACGAGCACGCCGTCCTTCGTGACGCCGGTGTCGAGTTCCAGGGTGGAGATGTCGGCGTTGCCCAGCGAGTTACGGAACGCGGCCAGGGTGTTCTCCGGCCGGGTCGCCTTGCCGCCGCGGTGCGCCTGGATGTCGAAGGGTGACTTGGTACCGCGCGGCAGCGTGAAGCCGCGCTGGGCGGCGACGGTCCGCAGGCGGTCCGGGTAGTCGGTGATGATGCCGTCGACCCCGTCGTCGATGAGCTTGTTCATCGTGGCCGGGTCGTCGACGGTCCACGGGATCACCTTGATGCCGTTGGCGTGCGCGTGGCGCACCATCGCCGCCGTGACGTACGGCTGGTAGCCGGCGTCGGTGACCTTGCCGTTCTGCGGGAAACCGTGCACCGGCGAGAAACTCGTCACGCCGATGGATTTCACGGCCGCGATGGGGTCGCCGCCGAAGTCGTCGATGTCGAGGCCGCCCAGCCACGGCGAGGCGCCCGGCTGGCCGGTCTGCAGGAAGTCGCGGTTGGTCAGCGCGACCAGCGCGAGGCGCGGCTCGACCTCGCGGAAGCGGCGCAGCGCGCCCCAGTCGAAGCTCTGGATCGTGACCCGGCGCAGCAGGCCGGCGGCGCGGATCTCGCGCGCGGCGACCTGGACGAACTGCTCGCGCGGCGCGGTCTCCTGCGGCGCGCCGGCCTCGACCTTCGTCTCGAGGTTGAACTTGACGTCGTCGTTGCCGTAGCGGGCGACGAGGTCGAACACCTCGTGCAGCAGCGGCATCCGCGAGCCGGGGGTGAGCAGCTGACCCGGGTGCTCGGGCAGGCCCTTGCTGCCGCAGTCGAGCGTGCGGACCTGCGCGAGGGTCAGGTCCTTGATGAATTTCCCGACGTACGGGAACACGGGATCGCCCGCGGCGACCGGCGCGGTGTCGAGGCACTTGGCGCCGCTGACGCGACGGTCGTGGGTGACGACGGCCTGGCCGTCGGCGGTGATCTGGATGTCGAGTTCGAGGGTGGTGACGCCGAGCCGCAGCGCGTTGCCGAACGAGCTCAGTGTGCTCTCGCTGCGCAGGCCGAGGCCGCCGCGGTGGGCCTGGATGTCGAAGGACGCCTTGCGGTGTGCCGCCGCGGGCGTGGCCACCGCCAGTGGAAGGAGAAGGCCGGCCGCGATCGCGGCGGCCGACCATCGAGACATGGACATGCCGGGCACGTTGCCAACGTCAGGCGGCGCGGGGCGGGGCGGAGGTTGACGGGCCCGTGAACGCCGGGCGTACAAGCTTTCACGGCGTCCGGGCAGTCCAGTGCCGGAGCTTCTCGGGGTTGAGCACCGCCCAGATGTGCCGGACCCGGTCCCCCGCCACGTCGAACGCCAGCACCGCCGCGACCGCGCCGTCGACCTCGGCGACCAGGCCGGGCTGGCCGTTGACGGTCCGTTCGGCGAGCCGGAACCCGGTGCGGACCGCGAAGAACCGGGCCACCTCCACGGCGCCCACGACGGGACGCGGTGCCGCGTTGACGAGGCCGCCGCCGTCGCCGGTCGCGGTGACCGCCGGGTCGAGCAGGCCGATGAGCGCGTCGACGTCCGCGGCCTCCCACGCCCGCCGGAACGCCCGCACCACGCCGGCGCGGTCGCCTGCCGGCGGTGCGCCCTCGCGGTGCTCGCGGATGCGCCGGCGGGCGGACGACGCGAGCTGCCGGCACGCCGCCGGGCTGCGGCCGACGATCCCGGCGACCTCCGCGAACGGGTACTGGAACACGTCGTGCAGCACGAACGCGACCCGCTCCGCGGGCGTCATCGCCTCCAGCACCACGAGGAACGCCATGCTGACCGACTCGTCGAGGGTGACCCGCTCGGCCGGGTCGGGCGCGGCGCCGTCGGGCCGCCCGCCGATCCACTGTGGACGGCCGGGCAGCGGCTCGGGAATCCACTCCCCGACGTAGCGCTCGCGCCGCACCCGCGCCGACCCGAGGAGGTCCAGGCAGATCCGCCCGGCGACGGTCGTGAGCCACGCCGCCGGGTTCTGGATGGACTCCTGTTGGTGTTCGCTCAGGGTGTACCAGCGTGCGTAGGTCTCCTGGACCACGTCCTCGGCGTCCGCGAGCGATCCCAGCAGGCGGTACGCGAGGTCCGTCAACCTGCGCCGCTCGGTCATCACCGGTTCCATGCGCCCCCTTCCGTTCACCTCCAGTGTCGACGAGACAGCCCCGCGGATTGTGAGCCTCACATGTCGGCCGCGGGCTTCGTCGTACATGAGCAGCCAACGACAAAGGGTTGCCAACTGCCGACGAACAAATGGTCAATAGTGCTCACTAGTTAGCTATAATTTGCATTGTGAACCTCAAGGAATGGGCAGCGGCCACCGGCATCTCGTACGCGACCGCGCGCCGGCGTTACGAGACCGGGACGCTACCCGTTCCCGCATACCGGCTTGGGCGCCTGATCATGATTGGTGAACCGCTGACCGGCTCGGCTTCAACGTCCGGGCAGACCGTGGTGTACGCCCGGGTGTCGTCGGCCGACCAGAAGTCCGATCTGGACCGGCAGGTCGCGCGGGTCACTACCTGGGCCACCGGGCAGCACCTCGCCGTTGACCGCGTGGTAACCGAGGTCGGTTCCGCGCTGAATGGGCACCGCAAGAAGTTCCTCGCACTGCTGTACGACCCGCAGGTGTCGACGATCGTGGTCGAGCACCGGGACCGGTTCGCCCGGTTCGGCGCGGAATACGTCGAAGCCGCCCTGTCCGCGCAGGGCCGCCGCCTGCTGGTGGTCGACCCGGCCGAGGTCGATGACGACTTGGTCCGCGACGTCACCGAGATCCTGACGTCGCTGTGCGCCAGGCTGTACGGCCGCCGCGCCGCCGCGAACCGTGCCCGCCGCGCGGTCGAGGCTGCGACCAGGGACCCGGCATGAAGACGATCCAGGCGTACCGGTTCGCGCTCGATCTCACCCCGGCTCAGGAACGCGCCGTCCTCGCCCACGCCGGGGCAGCTCGTGTCGCACACAACTGGGCACTGGCCCGGGTGAAGGCGATGATGGACCAGCGCGCCGCGGAACGCACCTACGGCATGCCGGACGAACTGCTGACGCCATCGCTGCCGTGGACCCTGGCCGGGCTGCGCAAGGCGTGGAACGCCGCCAAGCCCGACGTCGCGCCGTGGTGGCCCGAGGTGTCCAAGGAAGCGTTCAACACCGGCCTGGACGCCCTCGCCGGAGCGTTGAAGAACTGGGCCGACTCCCGCACCGGCAAACGGGCCGGGCGGCGGGTCGGGTTTCCGAAGTTCAAGTCGCGCCGCCGCACCACACCGTCAGTGCGGTTCACCACCGGCGCGATCCGGATCGAGCCCGACCGCATGCACGTTGTTCTGCCTCGCCTGGGCCGGTTGAAGCTGCACGAGTCCGCCCGTAAGCTCGCTCGGCGCATCGAGGCCGAGACCGCGCGGATCATGTCGGCGACCGTGCGGCGTGACGGTAGATGCTGGCATGCGTCGTTCACCGTCGAAGTTCAGCGCGCCGAACGGCAACCGGTGCGGCCGAAGTCGGTGGTCGGCGTGGACGTCGGCATCAAGCACCTCGCGGTGCTGTCCACCGGTGAGCTGGTCGACAATCCGCGCCACCTTGTCGCTGCACAGCAGCGGATGCGGGCGCTCGGCCGGGCGCTGTCGCGCAAGACCGGCCCGGACCGGCGCACCGGCCAGCACGCCTCGAGACGATGGCAGCGGGCAGCGACCCGGCTCGGCCGTGTGCACGCACGTGTGGCGAACCTGCGCCGCGACGGGCTGCACAAGCTCACCACCGGCCTCGCCCGTGAGCACGGCACCGTCGTGGTCGAAGACCTCAACGTCACCGGCATGCTGGCCAACCGGCGCCTGGCCCGGCACATCACCGACGCCGGCTTCGCCGAAATCCGTCGCCAGCTGGCATACAAGACCACCTGGAACGGCGGCCGGCTGCTGGTCGCCGACCGCTGGTATCCATCCTCGAAAACCTGCTCGGGCTGCGGCGCGGTGAAAACCAAACTCGCCCTGCACGAGCGTGAATTCGTCTGCCAGGCGTGCGGTCTGGTCGTCGACCGCGACCATAACGCCGCGCTGAATCTGGCCGCTCTAGCGGCTCAGTTCGACACCGCCGGGAGTGGCTCGGTGGCTGGACGTGGAGCCGACCAGAAGACCCACGCACGCGGGCAGGTGGCTGCGAAGCGTCAACCCGGCACGGCATCCGCCGTTAAGACCGGGACTGTCCCACCGCAAGGCGGGGCTATCGATCGTGTGCTCGCCAAAGCGCACTGAAAGATAACGGAGCAACGACATGCAGCCCGTGAATGCCGCCGTCGTCTACTACAGCGCGACCGGCACCGTGCACGCCCTCGCGGCGGCCGTGGCGGAGGGAGCCGAGAAGGCCGGCGCGACCGTTCGGCTCCGAAAGGTCGCGGAGACCGTGCCGGAATCCATCATCGGAGGGAATCCGGCGTGGGCCGCGCACGTTTCGGCGAGCGCCGACGTCGCCGGGGCGACGCTGGACGACCTGGACTGGGCCGACGTGGTGCTCGTCGGCACGCCGACCCGCTTCGGCAACGTGTCCGCGCAGCTGAAGGCGTTCATCGACAGCACCGGGCCGTTGTGGTTCAGCGGCGGGCTCGCCGGGAAGGTGTACACGGCGTTCACCGCGTCGAACACCGCCCACGGCGGCCAGGAGTCCACCCTCCTCGCGCTCGCCAACGTGTTCTACCACTGGGGCGGCATCATCGTGCCGCCCGGCTACACGGACCCGATCCAGTTCAGGTCGGGCAACCCGTACGGCACCTCGCACGTGACCGGCGACGGCCCGCCCGGCGACGTCGTGCTGCAGGCGGCCCGGCACCAGGCCCGCCGCGCCGTGGAGACCGCCGCCGCGCTCAAGGCGGGCCGGTTGCCGGAAAACGGCGTGCGGGCATGATCGTCGTGGCGGACACTGGCGGGCGTGAAGCTTGCTGAAGCGCTTGCGCTGCGCGCCGACGCGGCGCGCCGGGTCGAACAGCTGCGCGCCCGCATCACGGGCAGCGCCCGGTTTCAGGAGGGTGAGACGCCCGCCGAGGACGCGGCCGCGCTGCTCGCCGAGGCGGGCGCCGTCCTCGACGAGCTCGAGTCGCTGATCCGGCGGATCAACCGCACCAACGCCGCCACGCCGCTCGGCGACGGCACGCTCACCGACGCCCTCGCCCGGCGGGACGTGCTGCGCCTGCGGCACAGCGTGGTGACGGCCGCGGCCAGCGCCGCCGCGGGTGAGGGGCAGCGCGGCTACCGGCAGCTGCGCTCGGAGCTGAAGATGCTGTCCGCGCTGCCGGTCGCCGACCTGCGCGCCGAGGCCGACGACGTGGCGCGGCAGCTGCGCGAGGTCGACACCGCCGTGCAGCGCACGAACTGGGAGGCCGACCTCCTGGACTGACCGGGTTTGGACGCGAAGCAGGTAGCCGTCGTGGAGGCGTGCACGACCCGAGAGCCGACGGGCAATTCGGCTCCTCTTCTGGCGCGCCGCGGGCAGGCGCGGGGGTTCGACTCCCCGGCAGACAACGCACGCCCAGCACAGCGCACAGGTGACGAGGCACGGAGCACGGCACACCACCGGGTGCAGATCCACGACGGCGAGGGCGGGCAAGGGGCACTTCGCGTCTCCGGGAGGCTGCCGGCAGCGACTATTGCGCTGTTGAACGGGTTCCCGCGGCGGCTACTGCGCTGCAGGGTGGCTTCCCGCGGCGCTAGTGCGCTGTTGGGTGGCCGATCTCCCGGAGCAGCCAGGCGACGGCCTCGTCGGGGCTGCCCATCACCGGGTATGTCGGGCCGCCGTCGGGAGCGGTGACCGCCCAGCTGCCGACGGCGACGAGCGGCCGCCCGAGCCGCATCGCGAAGCCGATCTCACTCAGTGTCCCCCACCCGCCGCCGACCGCGATGAGCCCGTCGGCGGTCCTGGCGATGAGCCCGTTGCGCAGCTCCCCCATGCCGGTCGGCAGGGCCACGGTCAGGAACTGGTTGCCCTCGCTCCGGTCCCCGCCGGGGAGGAGGCCGACGGTGAGGCCGCCCCGCTCGTGCGCGCCGCGGCACGAAGCCCGCATGACCCCGCCCAGCCCGCCGGAGAGGACCACCGCGCCCGCCTCGGCGAGCAGCGCCCCGACCTGCTCGGCGACGCGTTCCTGCTCCCCGGTCGCCCGCCCTGCCCCGATCACCGCCACATAGGGTCCCCGCACGTCGGCGACGCTACCCGCCTTTCGCCGCCGTTCACACCGATCGCGCGAGCTCGGCGAGGCGGGTCCAGGCGGGTGACGACGCGCCGGCGGCGAGGGCGGCGAGGCGGGTGATGTCCGGGTCGGCGCCGGTGGAGGGCTCGCCGGACGGGTACCGCTCGGCGTGCCAGCGGCGGGCACGGGCGGCGAGGGCCGGCAGGGACGGGTCGTCGGGTGGGGCGTCGAACGCGGCGTCGTACGCGAGGTAGATCGCCTGGAACTCGGGGTCGTCGAGGGCGTCGAGCTTGTCGGTGATCCAGCCGTCCGCCGGCCGCGGTGAGACGGCGTGCAGCAGCACCCAGATGTCGCGCTCCAGCAGGACAGCGCGGTCGCTCACCCCGAGCGCGCGCAGCCGGTCGAGGTAGGCGGCGACCTCCTCGCTGACGAACAGGCGGTCGCCGGTCCGCAGCTGGGCGACGCGGTCCCGGCTGCGTTGGATTTTCTCGGCCTGGCGGCGCAGGTCGTGGTCGATCTCGGCGATCGCCGCGGCGAAATCCGCGGGGGCCGCGGCGAGGAGCTCCTTGACGCGGGCGAGCGGCACGCCCGCGTCGGCCAGGGTCTTGATCTGCACGAGCTGGATGGCGTGGGCGGCGGTGTAGCGGCGGTACCCGGACTCGTCGCGGGACGGCTCGGGCAGCAGGCCGCGCGCGTGGTAGTGGCGGACGGCCTTGATGGTCACGCCCGCGTAGTCGGCGAGCCGGCCGATGGTGAGCAGGTGCCGTTCGTCGCTCATGTCCCGCATCCTGTCAGCACCCGCATCCTGTCAGCGTGGACCGGGCCGTCGGTGCCCGGCATCCTGTCAGCGTGGACCGGGCCGTCAGCGCCCGGCATCCTGTCAGCGCCGACCGGCCGTCAGCGCCCGGACGGGACGCGGCGGGTCATGCGGCCGCCCGAGCAGCGGTGGGTGGGGCCGTCCGGGCCGTCGCCGTGGTACGACACGAGGTACTGGCGCGACGTCAGATCGAGGTCGCCGAGCGGCAGGCCGGCGGGTGCGAACAGGTCGGCGCCGACCGGTTCGTACCGCAGCGGCGGAACCACGAACGGGCCGCCGACGAACCCCGTGAACGTGGCCTCCTGCACGGCGTCGGCGGGTTCGTAGGTGATCCGCTCCTCCAGCTGCCCGTCCACGACGCTGACCTCGATGCGCAGCTGGTCCGACCGGTAGGTGCCCACGTAGCGCGACAATGCAACGCCTGTTGGATTCAGGGCCACCGGCGCGGCCGGCAGCAGCGACGACAGCAGCGCGTCGTGCAGCGACAGGGCGCGCGCGTCGTTGCCGTACGCGGCGAACACCAGGCCCTCCGAGGGCGCGACGGCGAGCACCGCGACCCCGCCCGGCGACGCCCCGGACATCGTCAGCACGGTCGTGCCGCCCAGCTCACGCACCAGCCAGCCCATCCCGACCGGCGGCACGTTCGGCGTGCCCAGGTCGTGGGCGACCGTGCGCATCAGCTCCGCCGAGCGTGCCGAGATCGCCGGTGTACCGCCGCCGGCGAGATGCGCCCGGCCCAGCGCGAGCAGGTCCCCGACGGTCCCGATCGGCGTGCCGCCGGCCGGTGCCCACGTCGCGGGGAGCGTGAACATGCCGGTGGTCCGCACCGTGCCGGTGACCGGGTCGGCGAAGTGCCCGACCGCGGTGCCGCGCAGGATCGCCTCCTCCGCGGACGTGCACGCGTCGGTCATGCCCGCCGTCGCGTACACCTCCCGCCGCAGCAGCTCGTGATACGGCGTCCCGGTGACGACCTCCAGCATCCGCCCGGCGACAATCATGCCGCCGTTGGAATAGCTGACGAGCTCGCCCGGCTCGAACAGGGTCCCGCACTGCCGCCCCAGCCCGTCCAGGTAGATCCGCAGCGCGTCGGGGCCGCACCCTGCCGGGAAGAACAGGTCGGCGTCGATCCCACTGGTGTGTGTCAGCAGGTGCCGCACGAGGATCCGGCCGGCCGCGCCGGGCGTGGTGAGCGTGAACTCCGGCAGGTACGTCACGACCGGCGCGTCCAGGTCGACGGCGCCGAGCTCGACCTGCCGCAGCACGAGCATGGTCGTCATCACCTTCGTGATGGAGCCGAAGAGGAACCGGGTGTCGCCGCGCATCGGCGCGCCGGTGGCGGCGTTGGCCACCCCGTGCGCGACGATGTGCTGCCCGCCGGAGTGGTGGACGCCGGCGACGTAGCCGGGGATGTTCGTGGTGTCGCAGAAGGCCGCGACCCGCTCGCTGATGTGCGCCATGTCGGTCATGCCGCCCATCGTCGGACCCTGCCCCAGGGTCAAGGTCAAGCCCGCGGTCAGCCTTGTTGCGTCGGCACTCAGCCTTGTTGCGTCGGCACGACGATGATCTCGGCCAGGTTCACGCGGGCCGGTGCGGCCGTCGCGTAGGCGATCGCGTCGGCGACGTCCTCCGGCGTGAGCACCTCGATCGAGTCGCGCCACTGGGCGAGCTGGTCGCGCTGGGCGGTGTCGCGCATGCCGTCGCCGAGCTCGGTGAGCACGAAGCCCGGTTCGACGTTCTTGACCCGGACACCGCGCGGGCCGAGCTCCGCCCGCAGGTTGCGGGTGAGGTGCGCGACGGCGGCCTTCGTGGCCGTGTAGACGCTGTAGTTCGGGAAGACCATGTGCCCGCCCACGGACCCGACGTGCACGAGGTCCGCCGGCCGGCCGTCCGCGGCCGCCGCGAGCAGGTCGTCGATGAACGCGCGGCCCGTGTGCAGCAGCCCGCTGACGTTCGTCGTGATCATCTCCTGCCACTCGGCGGTCTGCGCGGCCTCGAACGGCGCGGCGAGCATGACCCCCGCGTTGGCGACGACGAGGTCCACCGGGCCGAGCGCCTCGCGGATCGTGGCCGCGGCGGCCCGCATCGCGTCGAGGTCGCCGACGTCCGCGGCGACCGGCAGCGCGCTGCCGCCGATCTCGGCGGCGAGGTCCTTGAGGCGGCTCTCCCGCCGCCCGACGAGCGCGACGGCCGCGCCGCCGTCCGCCAGACGCTTCGCGGTCGCCGCGCCGATGCCGCTGGTCGCTCCGGTGACGACGGCGACCCTGTTGGTGTTTGTCATGCCTCCACCGTCGGCGTCTCGGCACAATCCATCCAGGACGGGATTTACCTGGGAGTACCACGGCCAGGCAACCGCCGTCCGGGCCGCATACGCTGGACGGATGCACAGCGACAACCGGCTCGGCGAGTTCCTGCGGGCGCGCCGCGAGGTGACCCGGCCCGAGGACTTCGGCCTGCCCGAGCCGGCCCGCCGCCGCACCCCCGGCCTGCGCCGGGAGGAGGTCGCCCTGCTCGCCGGGGTCAGCGCCGACTACTACGTGCGGCTCGAGCAGGGCCGCGAGAAGCACCCGTCGGATCAGGTGATCGATGCCCTGGCTCGCGTGTACACGCTGAACGACGAAGGCATCGCGCACCTGCGGGAGCTGGCCCGCCCGGCATCCCGCCCGCGGCGCCGGCCGCGCCAGCCGGAGCGGGTCAGCGCGCACCTGCTGCGCCTGCTGGACCTGTGGACCGAGACGCCCGCCATGGTGGTCGGCCGCCACCTGGACGTCCTCGCGAACAACGCCCTCGCCGCGGCCCTCAACCACTGCTCGGTCAAGGGTCAGAACCAGGTCCGCGCCGTCTTCCTGGACCCCGCCACCCGCCGGATCTACGCCGACTGGCCGAAGGTCGCCGCTGAGACCGTCGCCAGCCTGCGCGCCACCGCGGGCGCCGACCTCGACGACCCCCGCCTCACCGACCTCGTCGGCGAGCTGTCCCTGAAGAGCGAGGACTTCCGCCGCCTGTGGGCCCGCCACGACGTGGCCGCGAAGACCGCTGGCACGAAGCGCTTCGTGCACCCGATGGTCGGGGAGCTGACCCTGTCGTTCGAGACCTTCACCGTCAACGGCGCCCCCGGCCAGCAGCTGCTCGTCTACCACGCCGAGCCCGCCACCCCGTCCGCCCAGGCGCTGCGCCTGCTCACCACCATGACCACCGACCTGCCCACCACCGTCCCGGCCTAGGATGGGCTGGCGTGGAACACTTCACCCGCCCGGACGGGCTGCCCCCGGTCAACGGCTACAGCCACGCGGTCCACTTCTCCAGTGAGTTCGTCGCTGTCTCCGGCCAGGTGCCGTTGGATTCCGCCGGCGGGCTCGTCGCCCCCGGCGACCCGGAGGCCCAGATCCGCCAGGTGTTCGCCAGCCTCCTGGTGCACCCCGCGTTCTGCGTGGAGGTCGACGCCCTCGCGACCGTCTGACGCGGCCGTAATCCCCGGCCGGGTGGATATTCTCGTGGCATGGATCTCGGGACAGGTGGCGGGGTAGCGGGACCGATCCGGACGGCGCCGGCTCCGGTGGACCGGTTGACGCTCGTGAACAGGGTCGACGCCGGCGACTGGGCCGTCGAGCTCCCGGGACCCGTCTTCCTCCGCAAGGGTGAGCAGGTGTGGGTGGACGGCGGCGCGGTCTGCGTCGGCCGGCCCGACGGGGACGTCATCCGGCACGAAGGCAGCGGCTATTGGATTTGCGGTAGGGGCTTCCCGTGGCGAGGTCAGTTGTAGAACGTGCTGCTGCCGTAGTGCAGTGGGGTGCTGTCGAGGATGACGGGGTGGCCGGGCGGGAGCGGGGGGCCGTCGAGCGCGGGGATCGTGATCCCGGTGAGGTCGGGCGGGCAGAAGCCGTCCCCGTCCCCGTCGTCGCCCTCGTCGTCGCCCTCGTCGTCGTCGTCGGAGATCGTGGCGAGCAGGTCGATGCTGACGTCGAGCCGGCTGTCGCGGTACACCTGCAGCGCGCAGGAATCGGTCCAGCTCGGGTTGACGTCCAGGGTGTCCAGGACGCGCAGCAGGTCGGCGTGGTCGCTGAGGACGAACCAGTCGGTGGCCGTGTCGTTGTTGTTCACCATCGAGGTGCGGCGGACGACGTACCAGCTGTACATGGCCAGTACGGTAGCGCCGTGGACCTCGAGGGACTGCGGCAGGCGGCGGAGGCCGGTGATGCGGGGGCGGCGCGGGAGCTCGGGCACCGCCTGTGCGTGCTGGAAGGGGCGTCGTCGCTCGAGATGCCGGACGACGTGCCGGAGGCGGAGGGGTGGCTGCGGCGCGCGCTCGCGGCCGAGCCCGCCGACCCGGTGACCGCGACCCTGCTCGCGGGGCTGTTGCTGCGGCAATTCCGCACCGTGTTGGAATTTTCGCCACTGTACGACGGCACCGGCGACCGACAGGCCTGGCTTCGCAGCCTGTGGGGGCGCCGCGCCGAGGCGTTCGAGCTGTACCGCCAGGCGCTGGACGCCGACCCGGCGCACGCCGCCGCCGCGAACGGGATGGCGCTGCTGGTCCTGGACGAGTCCACGACCGACGACTTCGTCTGCTACACCGGCGAGGACGAGCCCGAGGACCTCGACGCGCAGGACCCCGCCTGGCGTGCGGAGGCGGCGCGTCGGCTCCGGGCGCTGCTGGCGCTGCGGCCGCGGGACACGATGGCCGCGGCGCACCTGGCCGCGGTCCTCGGCGAGCCTTCACCCAGTCACCTCGGCGGGCTTCACCCAGCCAGGAGGAGGTGCCGGCCGGAGCCGCCGAAGATCGTTAGGGCGTGCTGATGGCGCGGGCGGACGAGGAGAGCACTGCGGCCGGAATCTACGGCGTCATCGTGAGCGCCGCCGTCATGGCCGCGTCGCACGCCCACACCGCGGCCGCCACCGCCGTCGCGGTCGCGGTGACGCTGCTCGTGTACTGGAGCGCGGAGCGCTACGCGCGGCTGGTCGCCGAACGGATCCACGAGGGGCACCGCCCGGCCTGGGCGGTGGTCCGCCGGCAGCTCGCGAGCGGCTGGGAGATGGTGACCGCCTCGGCGCTGCCGGTGGCAGTGCTCATCGCGGCCGACCTGGCGGGCCACTCGCAGCTGTGGTCCGTGGTCGCCGCACTGGTCTGTTCCACGCTGCTGCTGTGCCTGGCGGGCTGGGAGATCGGCCGGCACGGGCGGCTGAGCCGCGCCGAGCGGGTGGTGTCGGCGGCCGTCGCCGGCAGCTTCGGTGTCGCGCTGATCGTCCTGAAGACGGCCCTGCACTGACGCCGCGGTGCCGGTCCGGCGCCCGGCGAGGCGCTGGCAGCACCGCCGGTCCGGCGCTCGGCGAAGGCGATGACAGGGCCGCCGGTCCGGCGCTCGAAAGGGCCGGACCGGCGGTGGCGTCAGCAGCCGTCCTTGAGGGTCTGCGCTGGTTGCAGGTCGTCGGGGTCGAACTGGGTCCGCCAGGTCTTGCCGTCCTGGAGGGTGACCTCGACCTCATGCTCGGTGACGAAGCGGGCGGACTGCACCCTGATGTTCGGGGTGTCGCCGAAGCCGCTCTCGATGCACACGAGGGGGCGGGCGGAGTCGCGGGTCAGGATGCCGGCGGGGCGGGACACCCGGATCCGCCAGCGCGAGGTGAGGCTCAGGTCCTCCAGGCTGACGACCTGGTACGTGCCGCTCGGCGAGCTGGCGAGCACGGTGCGGTCCCACTCCGGGTCGGTGAACAGGGCGAGGAACGCGCCGCCAGCCGCGACGACCAGGGTCAGCACGGCGCTGACGACCCCGACCGTGATGGCGGCGGCCCGGTTGCGGATGATCAGCACGGCGACGACCCCACCCGTGAGCGGGGTCAGCGTGAGGGCACCGGCGAACCAGTACCCGCCGTGGCCGAGCCGCACGAAGTTCCACGGGTTCCAGGCGGCCAAGGCGGAGACGACGATGAGGACGGCGGCCACGCCGATGGCCACGAGGGCCGCGCGAACGCGGGTGGGGCTGAGCGGGGCTATAGGTGCGCGAGGCGTTGTGAACGAGCTCATGCGCGCGATCGTCGTCAGTGCCGTCCGGCCACGCCGCCCTCAGTCGCGATCATGACAGAAAGCGGCGGACCATGCCTGCGGCGAGAGGGGCGTCGGCGAAGGCGCCCGCGGCGAGTCTGGCGGCGACGGTACGACGGACCATGGCGTCCGCCACGGACGGGAAGTGGCGGGCGACGGCCATCTCGAAGCGGCCGCGGCGGGTCGTGGCGACCGCGCGGGGCGCCTTGCGGGCGGTGGCGGCGCGCACGATCGCGGTGACGACCCCGTCGGCCGGCTCCAGCCTGGACACGCCCTGCAGCGACAGGCCGGCGGCGGCGGTCGTGTCGTGGATCGGGGACGCGACCATGCTCGGGTAGACCACGCTGACCCCGACGTGGGTGCCGACCTCGAGGCGCAGCGCGTCGGCGTACGCGACGAGGGCCCGCTTGCTGACGCCGTACGCGGCCGCGAGGGGCAGCGGCAGCACGGCCATCCTGCTGGCGACGAACACGACCCTGCCGCGGGACACCTCGAGGGCCGGCATGGCGGCGGCGGTCGTGCGCCACGCGGCGAGGAGGTTGACGTCCAGCTGCCGCGCGACGACCTCGTCCGGCGGCAGCTCGGCGGGTGCGGGACCGCCGACGCCGGCGTTGTTGACGAGCAGGTCGAGGCCGCCGAGCCGGTCGACGGCCGCGGCGACGGCGCCGGGGACCGCGGTGGCGGAGGTGAGGTCGCAGGCGAGGACGGGCACCGGCCCGTCGACGGCGACGAGGTCGATGCCGACGACGGCCGCGCCCGCCGCCGTGAACCGCTCGCCGAGCAGCTTTCCGAACGTGCCGTTGGCGCCCGTGACGACGACCCGCCGCCCTCGCAGCGCGCTCACGTGCCGGCTCCGCCGCCGGGCGCCTGCCGTGCGCCACCGTCTGCTCGCATCTCGCCGCCTTCTGCCCGCGTCTCGCCACCGTCTGCTCGGATCGGACCGCTGGGCGCTGGATTCTGGGTGGCCGCCGCGCGTTTGCGGCCGGTGGCCAGTTCGCGGGCGGCGAGGTCGAGGTAGGCGTCGAAGTCGATCCGCATCGCCGGGCGGCGCTCGCCCCACCTGTCCCGTGCCGCGCGCAGCTCGGCGGCGCAGTCCTTGCGCTGCGCGGCGAGCGGTGGCAGCGCGTAGCTGCCCGCGAGGTGCCCCGCGACCAGCCTGGCCTGAGCCTCCACGACCGGCAGCGCGGCGCCGGTCGACTGCATCAGCCCGACGAACATGAGGCCCGGCGCGTCGAGGTGGAACACGTGCCGGTAGAGCGGCAGCCGGTCCGCGCCCTCGCCGAGCAGCGCCGAGTCGAGGAACGGCACGTCGACGCGGTAGCCGGTACACCAGACGACGACATCGACGGAATCCCTGTTGCCGTTGGAAAAAATGACGTCATCGCCGTCGAAACGGTCGATCGCCGGGCGCACCTCGATCTCGCCGTGGGTGATGCGCGGCAGGAGGGCGTCGGACAGCGTGGGGTGGTCCTGCAGGAAGCCGTGGGCGGGGGCGGGCAGGCCGTACCGTTGCGGCGGCCCGACGGCGAGCCGCAGCATCGTCTGGCTGATGCGCTGCCGCGCCCGCCACGGGAGGCGCTTCGCGAGCGCGCCGTTGAGGGTGTCGGACGGGCGGCCGAACAGGTACTTCGGCACGATCCAGACGCCGCGGCGCACCGACAGCAGGGTGCGCGTGGCGGCGTGCGAGGCGTCGACGGCGATGTCCATGGCGGAGTTGCCGCCGCCGACGACGAGCACCCGGCGGCCCTGCAGCTGCTCGGGGCCGCGGTAGTCGTGGCTGTGCAGCTGGGTGGCGGTGAGGTCGCCCGGGTGCGGCGGGTCGGGCAGCCGGGGCACGGTGTTGTGCCCGCTGGCGACGACGACGGCGCCGGCCGTCACCTCGACCGTCCCTTGTGGACCTTCCGCCGTGACCTCCCAGGTGCCGTGCCGCGTCTGGTGAACGCGGGTCACGACGTGCCGGTGGCGGATCCGTTCGTCGAGGCCGAACGTGCGGGCGTAGTCGGCGAGGTACGCCGCGACGCTCGCGTGACCGGGGTAGTCGGGCCAGCCGGCCGGCATCGGGAAGTCGGCGAACTCGGTGCGGGTGCGGCTGGTGTTGAGGTGCAGCGTCCGGTACGCCGACGAGTGCGGGCCGCCGAGCACCCACAGCCCGCCGGGCCGGTCACCGGCGTCGAAGCAGATCGCCGGCACCCGCGCGTCGGCGAGGGCCTTGAGCGTGGCGAGCCCGGCCGGCCCGGCGCCGATGACCACCACCCTGTATTCCAACACGCGTTGGATTCTGCGCGCCGGCCACCGGGGGCGTCAAGGCTGCCCGTACATGCGGTCCAGCCAGCGGTGCACGAACGCCCGCAGCGCGAACCGGGAGTCCTCGGTGACCTCGCCGTGCAGCGCCGTCACCGTGTGGGCGTGCACGGCCCAGATGAGGCTGCGCACCGCGAGGTGCGGCTGCGGCTCGTGCAGCACCCCGGCCCGGTGCGCGGCGGCCAGGACCGCCTGCACCTGCTCGTACAGCGGCGTCGAATACTGCTCGTCGACGCCCGCGTGCCGGTCGGGGTCCAGCCACCGGCGCAGCCACAGGCCGGTGGTCTCGGGCCGCTCCTGCAGGAAGTCGACGAACGCGTCGAGGACGCGGTGCAGCCCCTGCATGTCGTAGGCGCCCTTGATGACCGGCTCCAGGGCGCTGCGCTCGGCCTCGAAGACCGCCGCGAAGCAGGCCTGGTAGAGCGCGGCCTTGCTGCCGGCGTGGTGGTGGACCGTGGCGACGTCGACGCCCGCCGCCTCCGCCACGGCCCGGACGCTCACCGCGTCGAAACCGTGGCGCGCGAACAGCTTGGTCGCCGCCCGCACGATCACCTCACGGGTGCCTGCCATGTCTGCCGCGCGGGGCCGCCCGGGGCGCCGGCGCGTGCTGTTCAGATCGTCCATCGTCGCCTATTATCCATCGCACGTTGGATTACGGGAGCGTGGTTCATGTCGAACGTCCGGCTGCCGCTGCGCGGTCTCATCCCGTTCGCGACCGGCTCCGTCGGCATGGGCGTGTGGGTCACCGTGCCCGGCCTGCTCCTGCTGTACTTCCTCACCGACGTCCTCGCCGTCGCACCGCTGCTCGCGGGGTTCGTCCTGCTCGCACCGAAGATCCTCGACGTCGTCCTGCACCCGTGGGTCGGCCGGCTCTCCGACGCCGACCTGGCCCGCCGCGGCCACCGGCGCCGGCTCATGCTGGCCGGCAGCGCGCTCGCCGTCGCGTTCGCCGCGCTCTTCGCGGTCCCCGGCCTGCGCGGCGCTCCGGCGGGGCTGTGGGTCGCGGTCGCGTTCATCGCCGGCAACCTCCTCTTCGCCGCGTACCAGGTCCCCTACCTTGCCACTCCCGCGGATCTGCGCATCGACTACCACGAGCGCACCCGCCTGATGGGCTTCCGCATGGTGGTCCTCACCGTCGGCATCCTGCTCAGCGGCGTGGCCGCCCCCCTGCTCGCTTCCCTGCTCGGGTACGCCTGGATGGGCCTGCTGCTCGGTGTCGCCATGTTCGCCGCGATGCTGGTCGGCATCCTCGGCGTCCGACGACTTTCGGCAGCGGCTCCGGTACAGCCTGCCGCAGGCACGCGGCACGGGTTGCTGGCCTCGCTGCGGGACCGGCAGTTCCGCACCCTGGTCGCGTCCTACCTGGCGATGTCGACCACGACGCACCTGGTCCTCGCCGCCGTGCCCTACTTCGCGGAGTACGAGCTGGGCCGCCCCAAGCTCACCACCGTCCTCGTCGCCGCGTTCGTCGCCCCGGCGATCCTCGCCACGCCAGTCTGGGTGGCCGTCGCCCGCCGGATCGGCAAGCAGCGCGGCCTGCTCGTCGCCCAGGTCGCGTTCGTCGCCGGCTCGCTCGTGCTCGCCCTCGGCGGCGCCGCGGGCCTGCCCCTGATCGTCGCGGCGGTCGCGGTCCTGGGCGTCGCGTTCGCCGCCATGCAGCTGCTGCCCTTCTCGATGCTCCCCGACGTCATCGCCGCCTCCGGCCCCGACGGCACGACCCGCGCGGGCGGCTACACCGGCGTCTGGACCGCGGCGGAGGCGACCGGCGGCGCGCTGGGGCCTTATGTGTACGCGGCCTGCCTCGCCCTCGGCGGCTTCGCGGCCAGCGCCGCCGGCGAGCACGTCACACAGACGCCGTCGGCCCTCGCCGCGGTCCGCTACGGCTTCGCCCTCGTCCCGGCCGCCCTCATGACCGTCGCCGTCCTGCTCCAGCGCCGCTACCGCCTCGACGCGGACCGCTGACACTCTCCGCGTCTGGGGTGTGCAACCCTTTGCGGGCCGATCGCGTCAAGAACAGTGCGTCGGCGTGATGTGATCATGCACCGGAGGTGACCGCTGTGACCGGACTGTCCCGCAGGCGCCTGCTCGGCGCCGGGCTCGCCGCGACCGGCACGGCCCTCGTCGCGGGCGGCTCGGCGGGTCCGCCGCTCTCTCCGGCTCCGCACCGCGGCCCTCAGCCCGTCCCCGGGGCGGCCGCCTCCACACAACCCTCGCCCCCGATGCCGTCGCCCTCGCCGATGCCGCCGCTGGACCGGCCGGTGTTCACGCTGGAGGAGTACCGCAAGCTGAGGCCCGGCCCGCCCTTCCCGGCGAACGCGGTGGCCCTGACCATCGACGACGGCCCGCACCCCAGGTGGACGCCGAAGGTGCTCCGGCTGCTGGACCGCTACCACGTGCCGGCCCTCTTCTGCCTCATCGGCAACCAGGTCCTCGGCCACGAGAACGTCGCCAAGGACCTCGTCGCCGCGGGCCACCACGTCGCCAACCACACGTGGAGCCATCCGGCGAAGCTCGCCCAGTTCGACCCGGGCCGCGTACAGCAGGAGATCGACCGCGCGCAGGACAAGATCTACTCGACCACCGGCAAGCTGCCGACGATCTTCCGATCCCCCGGCGGTGCCGTCTCCCCCGCCGTCCTCGCCGCCGCGGCCCAGGCCCGGATGCTGCCCATCAACTGGACCAACGACCCCCGCGACTGGACCCAGCCCGGCACCCGCTCCATCACCGACCACCTCCTCGCCGCCCGCCCGGGCCAGATCCTGCTCTGCCACGACGGCGGCGGCGACCGCGCCCAGACCTGCGCCGCACTGGAGACCGTCATCCCCGCGCTGCAGGCCCGCGGCTACCAGTTCGTCATCCTCGACTGAACCCGAGCACCGCCTCGACCACCGTGTCCAGCGGCGCGACTGTGTCGACCACGAGGTGTGGATCGGTCCACGGCGCATACGCGAGGGCCTCGACGTGCGCCCACGTCGGCTCCGGCAGGTGCCGCAGCCCCCGCCGCCGGCCTTCCAGACGCCGGCGGTGCTCCTGCCGGTCCGAGCACGTGAGCACCACGAACCGCAACCCCGACCCGGCCCGCGCCGCAGCGCCGCGCCACGTCTGCCGGGCGGGTTCGCTGTCGTTGACGGCGTCGACCACGACGATCCGGCCCAGCGCCAGGTTCTGCTCGGCGAACGCCCTGGTCACCTCGTACGCCGCGACGCCCGTCTCCCACCCCGAGGCCAGCCCGGCGCCGAGCATCGCGTCCTCGGCCTCGTCGATGGACAGCTGCACCGCACCCAGCCCGCCGGCAACATCCGCGGCCACGGCACTCTTCCCGGTCCCCGGCAATCCAGATACGACGATCAGCACACCGCATCGTCGCAGAACTGCCGCCGGGCGGCTCGCTCGATGCACCCCGTGTCGCGCGTCACATGATGGTGATGTCGAGCTTGGCCTGCGCGCCCCGACCTCCAGGTGACAGCGTCGGTACCACAAGGAGGAGCGAGCCATGCGGAAGATCATTTACTGGGTGCACACGTCGGTCGACGGGTTCATCGACGGGCCGAACGGGGAGTTCGACTGGACGACCATGGGCCCGGGGCTGTCGGCGTACTCCGAAAGCCTCGACCAGCGGGTCGACACGCTGCTCTTCGGACGGCCCGTGTGGGAGATGATGGTCGGCTTCTGGCCCGACGCGGAGTCGATGACGGACGACCCGCACGTCACCGCCTTCGCCCCGTTCTGGCGCGCGACCCCGAAGATCGTCTTCTCCCGGACGTTCGAGGGCGACGCGTGGACCAGCCGCGTCATCAGCGACAACCTGCGCGACGAGGTGATCGCGCTCAAGGCGGAGCCCGGCGCCGACCTCCTGCTGACCGGCGGCGCGTCGCTCGCCGCCGCCCTGACGGACCACGGCCTCATCGACGAATACCACGTGGCGGTGCACCCGGTCGTCCTCGGCGGCGGCCGGCGACTGTTCGCCGAGCCGAAGCAGCGCCTCAACCTGCGCACCGTCGCCTCCACCCTTGTGGACGGCGCCGTCACCGTGACGCACTACGAGCCGTCCGTCTGAACCACGCCCGACCCGCGCCGTCGACCATGGGAAGTCCCGCGGTCGGCGGCTACCGCGCCCTGAAAGGCCAGCGCGGCCGCAACGCCGGCGGGGGCGAACAGACCCAGGCGGCCACCGGAAACGCCTGCAAGCTGCAGTCCGCCGCCACTGTCTCGTCGGTCGCCGCCGCCCCGCCGGGCGGTGCCCCGCCCCGCCGGGCGGTGCCCCGCCGGGCCGGGCGATGCCGTGCCGGGCCGGGCGATGCTTTGTCGACAACGGCTCGGCCGGGTCTCCACGTACCGTGGCAGGCGCGGCTCGCCCGAGGGCCTGGAGTTCGACGGCATCATCGTCGTCGCTTCGTGCCCTCGATCACCTCACCGCCGGTCGAGGGCTCGGCGCCCACCGCACCGAACGCGCCGCCCCCGTGGTGTGACCCCGCGGGTCCGCAAATCGACGGCGACCGGGCTCCGGCCGGCCGAAGCTAATCGGACCGCAACCCGGAGCACAGAAGCTTGGTCACACACCGCACGAGGACGGCGGCGCGGCGCAGAACGAGGGGCAGCAACGCCCGGGTCCAGCAGATCAGACATCGAGGAGCTCCACGGTCACCGCGGCCGTGTCGCCGACGTCGAGGGACTCGGCCTTGCGGACCGGGCCCTTGACCGGCAGGACGTACGGGCCGCCGCCGCTGCCCGGGAAGATCGACGTCTTCCAGGTCGTGCCGCCGATGCTCACCCGCACCCGCAGCGACCCGAAGCCCCGCTTCACCGAACCGGTCAGGTCACGGATGTCCTCCGACTCGTCGACCGGCAGCGTCACGAACACCCACGTGTCCATGCGCCGGGCGTCCCATGCCCACAACTGCGCCTCGAACTCCACCTTCACGCCCTCACCCTCGCACGGGGGTACGACAAAAACTCCCATCGCTCGCCCGAGGATCGACCAAGTTATTCCTTGACAGGAATATTCTCCGTGGAGCATACTTTGCGGCATGGAAGCACTCCTTGCCGCGCTCGCGGACCCGGCGCGCTGGCGGCTGATCAGCCTGCTGGCTGAGCGCCCCCGGTCCGTCGGGGTCCTCGCCCAGCTCACCGGGGCGCGGCAGCCACAGACCACGAAGCACCTGCAGACGCTCGAGCGGGCGGGCATCGTGACCTCGCTGCGGTCCGGGCAGCGCCGCATGTACGCGTTGCTGAGCACCCCGCTGCGCGACCTGTCGGTCGTGCTGGGCGGCCTCGCCGATGCCGCGGATCTCGTCAGCGGCGTGGACTCGCTGTTCGAGCGTCACGTGCGCAGCGTGCTCGCCGAGCGGGACGCCGCGGGCGCGTCCGGGTGGGCGGACGGGCGCGCGTTCCGGTTCACCCGGGCCCTGCGCGGCGGCCCCGACCTCGTCTGGAGCCACCTGACCGACCCGGAGCTGCTCAGCGACTGGTTGGCACCCGACGGCCTGCGGGTCTCCGGCCTCGTCATCGAGGCGCGGCCGGGCGGGCGGCTCGTCCTGGAATACCGCGACGCCGAGGACACCGACGGCACCGACACGGTCGTGGGCCGCGCCGAGGGCGTCGTGGAGGACGTGCGTCCGGGCGAGCGCCTTTCCTACCGGCTGTCCCCGCTGCTGCCCGACGGTGGGGTCGCGTTCACCTCGCACGTCGACATGGACTTACGACCGTCCGAGACCGGCACCGACCTCGACGTCCACTACCGCATCACCGGCAGCACCGTCGACTCCGCCGACTTCATCGCCGGCATCGAGCTCGGCTATGGCCAAAGCCTCGACAAACTCACCACCGCCATCGACACGAGGAGCACCGAATGACCCGCCGGATCGTCACCAACATGAGCCTGTCCCTCGACGGCCGCTACGCCGCGCCCGACAACCCCATCGACATGCGCTGGGTGATGCCGTATGCGATCACCGACGTCGCCCGTGACCACCTGACGAAGCTGTGGGAGCCGGCGACGACGGCGCTCCTCGGCCGGGTCAACGCGGAGGGCTTCCTCGGCTTCTGGCCCACGGTCATCGACATGGAGGGCGCCGACCCGCGCGACGAGGGCTTCGCGAAGTGGCTCGTCGACGCCGACAAGGTCGTGCTGTCCTCGACGCTGCGCGAGGCTCCCTGGGAGCGCACCACGGTCGTCGACAAGCCCACCGCCGAGGTGGCCGCGGACCTGAAGGCCACCGACGGCGGCGACATCCTCGTGCTGTCCAGCGCCAGCGTCATCAAGGCCCTCCTCGCCGCCGACCTGGTCGACCGCCTGGCGCTCACCATCTTCCCGGTGTTCCTCGGCGGCGGTCCGCGCCTGTTCGACGACGGCCTCCCTGCCGGTCAGTGGTCCCTGACCAGCCAGGCGGCGGGCGAACACGGCACCCTCGCCCTCGTCTACGACCGGGCCCGCTGACCGACGCCCGCCCCACCAGGGCCCACCACGCGGCGCCTGGGCAACCCGCGGCGGGCAGCACCGGCCACCGCCAGGCCAGCGCGAGTGGGCAGGCCAGCGCGAGCAAGCCCAGCGCGAGCAAGCCCAGCGCGAGCAAGCCCAGCGCGAGCAAGCCCAGCGCGAGCAAGCCCAGCGCGAGCAAGCCCAGCGCGAGCAAGCCCAGCGCGAGCAAGCCGGGGCAAGCCAGGGCGAGCAGGCCAGCCAGGGCAGGCCAGCCAGGGCAGGCCAGGCTACGCGTGGCAGGAGACGCGGGCGATGAGCGTGTCGTCCGGCAGGGTGTCGAGGTAGGCGGTCATCGCGGCGACGTGGGTGCCCCAGCCGCGGTCCTCGGTGTGCCGGGTGAGCCACTGCCCGTCGAGGGTCAGGTACGCGTGGGTGGTGAAGGCCTGGGTCGAGGCGCGAGCGATGAAGGCGGCGCGGTCATCGCCGAAGTGCGTGACCGGGTCGGCCAGCAGGACCGAGAAGGTGAAGTAGCGGTGACGCTGCGTGACCGCAGCCCGGGCGACCTCCTGGATCGCCGGTTGGAGCATGAACTCGGACTGCTCGGTGAAGTGGGTGCGGGCAGTGCCGGCGGGTGGCTGCGGACGACCTTCGCCCACGCGTCCCAGGCACCGGATGCCTCGCGGCCCGCGGCGGCGCGCATCTCGTCGAAGTCGACGAGGCGTTTGGGGGCGGCGACGACGACACCCACGGGTGCGAGGCGGACGACCGCCGGGTCGCGTCGCCGCCAGCGGCGCAGCGGCAGGGCGTCGCTCGACGGGAGCGTCCACGAGTCCCAGCCGGCGGCCGGGTCGAACGGGTCGTGGGCGTAGTCGTTCAGGTCGTACGGGGCGAGCGCCGCCGACAGTGCGGGTGCGAAGGGGGCGCCGCCGAGGGCGGGCAGGAAGACGGTCGTGACGTACCTCACGGCAGCGGATCATACGGATCTACCCCTGACGGGTTTGGGGCTCACCCGTCAGGGGTACATCGATCCCTGCACAAAAGGAGGGAGCACGGATGCTGTCGCACGACGAACGCGATTACGACGACGACCTCTGGATGACTGAGGAAGAGCCTGTCAGCGGTCCGTACCGGGACGGGCGCCCCATCCTCTAGACGGCCACTCGCTCTTTCTCGAGTGAGGGTCTGGTGGTCCGGCCGAGGGCGCTGGGCCACCACATGCGTTCGCCGACGTCGAGGTTCAGTGCGGTGACGAGCACGGACCGCACGACGGTCGTGTCGAGGAGCACTCCGAACGCCACCGCGAAGCCGATCTCGGCGAAGGCGGTCAGCGGCAGCGTGGCCAGGACGGCGAACGTGCCGGCGAGGACCAGGCCGGCCGAGGTGATGACGCCCCCGGTGGCCGAGAGCCCGATCAGCGCCGCACGGCGGGTGCCGTGCTTGACGGCCTCCTCCCGGACGCGGGTCATCAGGAAGATGTTGTAGTCGATCCCGAGCGCGACCAGGAACACGAAGACGAACAGCGGGAGCGACGAGTCCGCGCCGCCGAAGCCGAAGACGTGTTTGAAGACCAGCGCGCTGACGCCGAGGGCGGCGCCGAACGACAGCACGACGGTCGCCATGAGGACGACCGGGGCGAGCACCGAGCGCAGCAGCAGGATCAGAATGAGCAGCACCACCGCGAGGACGATCGGGATGATCAGGTTGCGGTCGTGCGTGGCGGCGCGCTGCACGTCGAGGTTGACGGCGGTGGTGCCGCCGACCTTCGCCTCGGCACCGGGGACGGCGTGGACCGCGGCACGGACCCGGTCCACGGTGTCGTAGGCCGCCTGGCTGTCGGCCTGGTCGACGAGGTTGCCGGTCACGTACGCGTAGGAGCCCTTGACAGCCGGCTCGCTGACCGAGGCGGGGTCGATACCGGGTACACCCGAGAACGCCGCCCTGGTCGCCGCGGCGGCACCCGCGGTGCTGATGACGACGACAGGGCTGCCCGCGGCGCCGGCGCTGTGCCGGGCCAGGACCTCCTCGCCGACGATCGAGTCCTGGGTGCCGCGGAACGACTCCTTGTTGGTGAGCCCGGTGGCGTCCAGCTGCACGACGCCGATCGTGGCGACGGCCAGTACCAGCGCGGTCACGATCCAGACGCCGCGCGGGCGGCGGGCGATGCGGTCGCCGACGCGGGCCCACAGGCCGGTCGCGGTCGGTTCGACTGAGCCGGCCTTCGGGCGCAGCGGCCAGAAGATCCACCGGCCGCAGATCGTGAGGAGCACGGGCAGCAGGGTCAGCATGACGGCGAGGCCGACCGCGATGCCGATCGCGGCGACCGGGCCGAGGCCGCTGGTCGAGTTGGTCTCGGCGAAGAACAGGCACAGCATGCCGAGCACGACCGTGGCGGCGCTGGCGATGATCGCCGGTCCGGAGCGGTGCAGCGCCTCCGCCATCGCCTCGTGGCGGTCCTCGTGGCGGCGCAGCTCTTCGCGGTACCGCGCGATCAGCAGCAACGCGTAGTCGGTGCCGGCGCCGAAGACCAGGACGGTGAGGATGCCGGCACTCTGCGCGTTCACGACCAGGTCGGCGTGCTTGGCGAGCAGGTAGATGACGGCCTGGGCGGCGACGAGCGCCACGCCGGAGGAGATCACCGGCAGGAGCCACAGCAGCGGGCTGCGGTACGTGATGAGCAGGATGACCACCACGACGGCGATCGTGCCGAGCAGCAGGCTGCTGTCGATGCCCTCGAACGCGGCGCTGGAGTCGGCGGCGGTGCCGGCGGGGCCGGTCACGTGCACGGTCAGCCCGTCGGCGCCCTGCTTGGCGGTGTCGCGCAGCTGGTCGACCAGCGCGCCGGCCTTCGACCAGCCGTCGGCCCCGAGGTTGAGCGGCACGATGATCTGGGCCGCCTGCCCGTCCTTGGTCGGGATCGGTCCGGTGACGGTGCCGTCGAGCGAAGGGACCCGGCCGAACGCCGCCGCATCGGTGGCCATCTTGGCCCGGTCACCGTCAGTCAGGCCGGAGTCACGCTCGTACACCACGATCGCCGGGACCGTGTCCGGCGAGGCGAAGCTCGACTGCACGTCGATGACCTGCACGGACTCGGCTCCGCCGGGCAGCCAGGACTTGGCGTCGTTGCGCTCGACATCGGTCAGCTTGCCGGCGAGCGGGCCGGCGAAGGCCGCGACGGCCAGCCAGAAAATCACGAAGACGTACTTGATCCGGCGGCCCGCGACGGCGCCGGCAACAGACTTCCCCATACGTCGATGCTTACATAGGTAGTCGCGCTACGCATTGTGACCCAGGACACGCTCTGTAATGCCCCGAGCCTGGGGGTTCTCCAGAGAGCGCTCTCCCGCGTATCGTTCTGTGCGGACCAGCGTGAAAGGAACTCCGTGCCAGCCCCTCTGCCCTACCTCGACCCTTCCCTCGCCGTCGCCGAGCGCGTCGCCGACCTGCTCGCCCGCATGACGCTGCCCGAGAAGGTAGGGCAGATGCTGCAGCTCAACGCGCGTGACGGCGTCCGCCACCTCGTCGAGGACATGCACGCCGGCTCGATCCTGCACGCCTCCCCGGAGCGCGTCCTGGAGGCGACAGCGCTCGTGGAGAAGACCCGCCTGCGCATCCCGCTGCTGGTCGCCGAGGACTGCATCCACGGCCACTCGTTCTGGATCGGCGCCACGATCTTCCCGACCCAGCTCGGCATGGCCGCGTCCTGGGACCCGGAGCTCGTGGAGCGGGTCGCCCGCGTGACCGCCGTGGAGGTCGCCGCCACCGGCATCCACTGGACCTTCTCCCCCGTCCTGTGCATCGCCCGCGACCTGCGGTGGGGCCGGGTCAGCGAGACGTTCGGCGAGGACCCGTTCCTCATCGGCGAGTTCGCCTCCGCGATGGTCCGCGGCTACCAGGGCGACGGCCTGGCCGACCCGACCGCGATCCTGGCCACCGCGAAGCACTTCGCCGGCTACTCCGAGACGCAGGGCGGCCGCGACGCCAGCGAGGCCGACCTGTCGCCGCGCAAGCTGCGCTCGTGGTTCCTGCCGCCGTTCGAGCGGGTCGCCCGGGAGGGCTGCCGCACGTTCATGCTCGGGTACCAGTCGATGGACGGCGTGCCGATCACCGTCAACAGCTGGCTGCTCGACGACGTCCTGCGCGGCGAGTGGGGCTACACCGGCACCCTCGTCACCGACTGGGACAACGTCGGCCGGATGGTGTGGGAGCAGCGGGTCCACGTCGACTACGCCTCCGCTTCGGCCGCCGCCGTCAAGGCCGGCAACGACATGGTGATGACCACGCCGGGCTTCTTCGAGGGCGCCCAGGACGCGGTCACCAAGGGCATGCTCGACGAGTCGGACATCGACCAGGCCGTGCGCCGGATCCTGACGCTGAAGTTCGAGCTCGGCCTGTTCGAGCAGCCGCGCCACCCCGACCCGGACCGGCAGGCGGCCGTGATCGGGTGCGGCCCGCACGCCGCGGTCAACCTGGAGATCGCCCGCCGCAGCCTGGTGCTGCTGCGCAACGACGGCACGCTGCCGATGGCCGGCTCGGGGAAGACCGTCGCCGTGGTCGGACCCAACGCCGACGACCAGCACGCGCAGCTCGGCGACTGGGCCGGCGCGTCCGGGCAGACCGAGTGGCTGCCCGACGGCCACCCGCGCGAGCTGACCCAGACCGTGCTCGACGGCGTGCGCGCCGCCGTGCCCGAGGGCTGGACCGTCACCACCGCGCGCGGCGCCGACATCCTCACCGTCGGCCCCGACCCGGAGGGCGAGTTCTTCCCCGACGGCCAGCCCCGCCCGCACGTCGTGCACCCGTGCGCGCCCGACCCGGCCATGATCGCCGAGGCGGTCGCGCTCGCCGAGACGGCCGACTACGTGGTCGCGGTCGTCGGCGACCACATCGAGCTCGTCGGCGAGGGCAAGTCGACCGCCACCCTGGAGCTCATCGGCGGGCAGGTCGCCCTGCTCGACGCGCTCTCCGCCACCGGCACGCCGCTGATCGTGGTCCTCATGAGCTCGAAGCCGCTCGTGCTGCCGCCGTCGGCGCTCAACGCGGCCGCGATCATCTTCGCGGCCAACCCGGGCATGCGCGGCGGCCAGGCGATCGGGGAGCTGCTGCTCGGCGGCATCGAGCCGACCGGCCGCCTGCCGATCTCCTTCGCCCAGCACTCCGGGCAGCAGCCGACGTACTACAACCAGGTCCGCGGCCAGCACGGCAGCCGCTACGCCGACCTGTCGCAGCGCCCGGCGTTCGCGTTCGGGCAGGGCCTGAGCTACACCACCGTCGACTACACCGACCTGCGCATCGAGCAGACCGAGGTGACCGCCGCCGACACGCTGCGTGCCACCGTGACCGTCCACAACACCGGCACCCGCCCGGCGCTGGAGACGGTGCAGGTCTACGTCAGCGACACCGTCACGTCGGCGACCTGGGCGGACAAGGAGCTGAAGGCCTACACCCAGGTGCACGTGGCCCCGGGCGAGCGGCGTGACGTGACCGTCGAGCTGCCGGTCGCCTCCTGCACGTTCGTCAACGCGGCGGGTGTACGGGTGGTCGAGCCGGGCGCCTTCGAGCTGCTGGTCGGGACGTCGTCGAGGGACGAGGACCTGCTCCGCACCGAGTTCAACGTCAGCGCGTCGGTGCGTGGCTGAGCCCCACGTCCGCCCGGCATGATCCGGAAGACTTCTTGCCGCTCTGACGACAAGAAGTCTTCCGGATCACGAGGCAGGGGTCAGAAGCCGGCGACCTGGACGGACTCGACGGCGTCCCAGGCGGCGGCCGCGGCGGTACAGGCGACGACGGCGACAACGGCGAACCTCGGCCATGCCCGTGGGCCCCGGCGGCGGCCGAACATCCACACCGTGACCGCGACGCCGGCGAAGGCCTGCGCGAAGCCTTCGGCCAGGGCCATCCCGCCGAAGTCGCCGGTGACGAAGTGATCGGCGACGATCTGGATGCCGGCGCCCGCGAGAAGGCCGCAGGCCAGCCCGGCGGCGGTCGCGGCCACCGGGGGCCGGTCGGACCGCACCAGGTGGGCGAGCGCGCCGAGCACGGCCCCGCCCACGACGGACAGCAGCAGCCAGTACGCCATCGCCGTCAGCACCGGCAGGAGGCCCTGCGCGCGCCAGCGGTCCGAGGCGAGGTTCAGGGCGTAGTAGCCGACCGTCGCCGTGGCCAGGACGACGACCGCCGCGGCGACGGCGGTGCGCATCGACCGGGCGGGGAAGGCCGCGACGAACGCGGCGTAGCCCCACGCGAACCCGGTGCTGGCCGTCAGCTGCAGCACCGTCCGCAGGTCGCCGTCGAGCAGGTCCGCGGCGAACGAGGCGAACCCGAGCACGCCACCCACCGCCGGCGCCCATCCGACGGCCGCGCCCCACCGCTCCCCCATGGAGCCATTATCGGGACAGCGGCAACCTGACGGGTGGCGGCAGCGGCGCCGCGACCGGGTCCGCCTGGAACGACTGGAGCATCAGGGCCGCGAACCGGCGCGACGCCGCGAGCCGCAGCTCGGGCGCGGCGGCCCGGATGCCCTCGTTCGCCATCAGGGCGAGGCTGACGTCCTCGAGGACGAAGTCCCGGCGCAGCCGGCCCGCCGCCTTCGCCCGCGCGACGAGGTCCAGCAGCAGCCGCAGGGTGCGGTCGCGGTCGGCGGCGAGGCCGGCCGACGCGGGCAGCGCCGACATGAACGCCCGGGCGAAGTCGCGGTCGAGCGCGTGCAGCTCCATGAGCCGCTCGATCACGTGGCAGAAGCCGCGCCACGGGTCGGCCGCCGCCAGCCCTTCCGCCACGACCGCGGAGCACATCGTCATCTGCTCCGCGAACGCCTCGGTCAGCAGCGCCTCCTTCGTCTGGAAGTGCCGGTAGACCGTGGCGGGCCCGACCTCGGCGCGCCGGGCGATCTCGCGGATCGGCACGTCGGGCCCGTCGGCGGCGAACGCGAGGCGGGCGACGGCGAGGATGCGGCCCCGGTTGTCGCGGGCGTCCGACCGCAACCGGGCTTTCACTTGTACCGTCACCGCTCTCACTTTAACGAAACGGACGGGGTGGTCCGTTACGGTCGGGCGCCATGCGAGCAGTGCAGTTCACCCAGTACGGGCCGCCCCACGTCGTCCACGTCACCGAGGTCGAGGCGCCACACGCGGGGCCAGGCGAGGTCCGGATCGCTGTGCGGGCCTCCGGGGTCTCGCCCGGGGAGGTGACCATCCGCTCCGGGCGCTGGCGGGACTTGGTGCCGACGACGTTCCCGTGCCGGACCGGCTTCGACGCGGCGGGCGTGGTCGACGAGGTCGGGGCCGGCGTCACCGGCGTGCGGGCCGGCGACGAGGTCTTCGGCATGGTGAGCATGACGACCCGCGGCGCCAACGCCGACCACGCCGTCCTGACCGCCTGGGCGCCGAAGCCGGCCGCGTGGAGCTGGGAGGAGGCGGGCGGAGCGGCGGGCAGCGCCGAGACGGCGGTGCGGGTCCTGGACCGGCTCGCGGTCGGCGCCGGCCACACGCTCCTCGTGCAGGGCGCGGCGGGCGCGGTGGGCACCGTCGCCGTCCAGCTCGCCGCCGCCCGCGGCGCCACCGTCATCGGCACCGCGAGTGCGCACAACCACGACTTCCTGCGCACCCTCGGCGCCGAGCCGGTGACGTACGGCCCGGGCCTGCCCGACCGGGTCCGGACCCTGGCGCCCTGCGGTGTGGACGCGGTGTTCGACTGCGCGGGCGGGGCGCTGCCCGACCTCGTCGCCATCGCCGGGGACCCCGCCCGCGTGGTCACGATCGCCGACTTCACCGCGGCGGCCCACGGCGTCCACCTGTCGCACGGCGCCCCGGCGGACGCCACCGGCGACGCCGTCGGCACCGCCGATCCCCTGGCCGTGCACGCGCTGCCGATCGCGGTCCTGGCCGCCGCAGAAGGCCGCCTGCGGGTGCCGGTCGCGGCGGCGTTCCCGCTCGCCGAGGTCGCGGCCGCCCACGAGCTGAGCGAGACCCGCCACGCCCGCGGCAAGATCGTCCTGGTCCACTGAAAACCGGCTGGCCGCCCCGTGGGGCGGCTGGTTAGGCTCCGCCGCATGTCTGCACCAGTGCGAGCCGTCGTGCTCATCAAGACCCTGCCGGGCCGGCACGACGAGACCAACCGGGCGTTCCGTGCCGGGCCGGCCGAGGTGCTGCTGCTGACGTCCTGTGGCTGAGCCGAGCACCCGGCCCGCGGTCGTCGACGACGCGTTCGTCATGGCGGCGCACGGGATCCTCGCCGGGCTCGTCGCCGGCGGAGCGGCGCTCGGGTGGGTCGAGCCGCCGGACGTGGGCGAGGTCGCGGAGCTGTTCGGGCGGGTGGCGGCGGCGGTGGCCGACGGGGACGGGGCGCTGCGGGCCGCGTACGACGGCGACCGGCTCGTCGGGCTCGGCTACTGGCTGCGGTACGCCCGGCCGACCCACCGACCGAACGCCGACCTGCAGAAGATCGCGGTCGCTGCCGACGTCCACGGGCGGGGCATAGGCCGGGCGCTGACCGTGGCGCTGGTCGACGACGCCCGCCGCGCCGGGATCGAGGTCCTGACGCTCGACGCCCGCGGCGACAACCACAACGCGCTGCATCTCTATCAGTCGTTGGATTTCCAGGTGTACGGGCGGCTGCCCCGCTTCGTCGCGGTGGGCGAGCGCCGCTTCGACAAGGTGCTGCTGATGCTGGACCTGCGGCCGGCCACTTCCTGAGCTCGTCTCTAGAGGTCGAGGGCCACGTCGGTCAGCGGGCGGGCGCAGCAGATGAGCACGATGCCGCCGGCGGGCGGGTCGACGGGCTCCGGATTCGAGGCGAAATCGCCGGACAGCAGGCCGGTCTCGCACGTGTGGCAGACGCCGGTCCGGCAGGACCAGCGGACCGGGACGCGGCAGGTCTCGGCGAGGTCCAGCAGGGTGCCGTCGCTGCCGGTCCAGCCCGCGGTGACGCCGCTGCGCGCGAACGTGACGGATGGGCCGGGGCCCGGGCGTGACCGGGGCGGTCCGGCCACGGATGTGCGTACACCTGGCGTCACCGCTGCAAGAGCGGTGAACTGCTCCCGGTGGATGTCGGCGACGCCGGCGGCGGTCAGGGCGGTCGTGACGTCGTCCATGAACCCGGCCGGCCCGCAGACGTAGGCGACCGCCGACGGCGGCAGGTCCAGCCCGCGCAGGACGGTCGCGTCGAGGCGGCCTTCCCGTGCGCCGCCGAGCAGATCCTGCGGGCGGGGGCGGCTGTAGCAGATCACCTCGCGCGCCGACGGCAGCGCGCCGAGCAGCGCGTGGACCTCGGCGGCGAACGCGTGGGCGGCGCCGTCCCGGCTGCCGTGCAGCCACCAGACGGGGCGGTCGGCGCGGCGGGCGGCGAGGTCGTGGAGCATGGCGAGCAGCGGGGTGGCGCCGATCCCCGCGGAGACGAGCAGCACCGGACGGTCCGACCGGTCGAGGGTGAACGTGCCGCGGGGTGCGGCTGTGTCGACGGTGGCACCGGCCCGCGCGTGGTCGCGGAGGTAGCGGCCGCCGGCGCCGTCGGGCTCGAGTTTCACGCTGACGCGGTACGAGGGTCCGCCCGGCTCCCCGGACAGCGAGTAGCTGCGCACCAGGCCGGGCGCCAGGCGCAGGGTGAGGAACTGGCCGGCTTCCGCGGCGGGCAGCGGGCTCCCGTCGGGCGCCTCCAGCCGCAGCGACAGGACGTCGGCGGTCTCGCGCTCGACGCCGACGAGCCGCAGCGGGCGGAACCCGGGCCAGGCCGGCGGCGGCGCGACCGCGGCGAGGCCCGCGTTGCCTTCGCCGCCGGGCTGGTCGAGCAGGGCGCGCAGGGAGTCCTTCCAGCCGGGGCTGAGCGCCTCGATCCGCAGTGCCCGGGCGGCGGTGGCCCGGTCGTGGCCGGGCAGGTAGAGCAGCGCGTCGGCCGCCGCGACGGTGATGCTCTCCGGGCCGTCGGCGACCTTCACGATGTCGTCGCCGGCGCGGACCTCGCCCTCGGCGATGACCCGCAGGTAGAAGCCGGGGCGGTGATGCGCGACGAGCAGGGCCGGCAGCTGGGGCTCGCCGAGGCGCAGCCCGACCCGGTAGCAGGTGACCCGCGGCTGGGTCACCTCGACGACGGCGCTCCCGACGCGGAACCTGTCCCCCACGCACACCTCGTCGTCGGGCAGTCCGTCGACGGTGAAGTTCTCGCCGAAGATGCCGGGCGTCAGGTCGTCGCGCCGGAGGTGTTCGCTCCAGTACCGGTAGGAGGCGAGCTGGTAGACCAGGACGGCCCGCTGCTCGCCGCCGTGGCCCGCGAGGTCGCCCTGGCCGTCGCCGTCGAGGTTGAGCCGGCGCAGCATGACGGGCCCGTCGACCGGCGCCTTCCAGACGCCGGTGTGCACGGTCCTGCCCTGCCACTCGACGTCCTTGGGCAGGCCGACGTTCACGGACACCAGCGTCGCCACGGGACCGACGCTAGCGGCCCCACCGCCCGGCGACACCTCCCAAGGGGGTGACGCTCAGCCTCGACCGCTCAGCCTCGACCGCTCAGCCTCGGCCGCTCAGCCTCGACCGCTCAGCCCGCCGACGTGGGAAGCACCGGCCCTCCGGGCACTGCCGGCCCGACCGGCACCGCGGACCCGGCAGGCACCGTAGGCCCAACGGGCACGGTCGGCACCACGGGCACCGTAGGAATTACCGGCACTGTTGGATGAACGGGGACCGTCGGCACAGCGGGCACGGTCGGCACCGCGGGAACAGTCGGCACCGCCGGAACAGACGGCACAACGGGCACGGTGGGCACGGCCGGGACGGACGGCACGGCGGGAACCGTCGGCGCCGGGGTCGCGGACGTCGCGGCGCAGTCCAGGTCGGTGAGGGCGTCGGCGATCGCCTTCCGGTGGTCGCGCACGGTCGGCAGCATCGTGCCGGCCAGCGAGCGCAGCTCCGGGTTGGTGCCGGTCTGGGCCTCCCGCTCGAACACGCCGACCGCCGCGACGTGGTCGAAGTACTCCACCATCGCGTACGTGCAGTCCAGCGCCGGCCCGGTCATCGACGAGAGCGCGGCGAACACGACCCGCTGCTCCGCGTCGAGCTGCTCAGGCACGGTCAGGCCCAGGCCGACCGCGAGGCCGCGCAGCGAGTTGCCGACCGCGGTGTGGTCGACGATCATCCGGCTGCCGAACGCCCGGATCGTCGCGTCCTGGGCGTTGATGCTGGCGTGCCGGCCGGCCGCGATCTCGAACGCGCCGCCGCGCCCCGCCGCCGTGGCGAACGCGCGGTCCTGCTCGGAGACGGCCGGCGGGGCCGCGAACGCGGAGGAGGTGGCGCCGGCGCCGGCGAGCGCGGTGCCGACCGCGAGGGACAGGGCGGCGCGAAGACGGAACCGCATGGCGCGACCTCCGGATCTTGAGGGGTTGTCACTGCCTACGGTTTCCAGCGCTCCCGGGCCGCTGACGCGGGCTTCGGGTGCAAAACGGTCGCCTTCTGTAGCGAGGCCACAAACTTTTGCTGAGAACGTCGAAAGGTATGGACATGTCGATGGGAACTGCCTAATCTTCCGGCGAGGTGGTCCAGTCGTCGGCGTCGATAGGCCCGCCTGCTTCGCGTCCCGACCGCCATCGAGACGCTTCCAACCCCCTCAGGAGGAAGCATGGTGCGCAGGTTCCTCACCGCCGCCACTGTCGCCGCTACCGTTGCCGCCATCGGAGTCTGGGCCGCGCCCGCCAGCGCGATCCCCGCGCAGGAGCCCGGGGTGACCCTGCGCGTCTACGACGTACAGACCCCGCTCAGCGCCCTCTGCACCCTCAAGACCGGCCAGACCCCCAACGTCGACAAGCTGATGCCGACGATCAACTGGACCACCCCGGCCGACTTCGGATTCGACAACCTCTTCGTCTCGCAGGTCATCGCCAACGTCAACATCGCCACCGCCGGCAGCTACACGTTCCGGCTCAGCAGCGACGACGGCTCGCGCCTGGCGATCGACGGCGCCACCGTCATCAACCACGACGGCCTGCACGGCGCGACGCCGCCGAAGGAAGGCACCGTCACCCTCACCACCGGCTACCACGCGCTGCGCATCGACCACTTCGAGCGCGACGGCGGGCAGCAGATCACCCTCGAGTGGAAGACGCCCGGCTCGTCGGCGTTCGTGCTCGTGCCCAACTCGGTGCTCAGCACCGACGCCGGCGTCGTGCGGGTGACCGCGCCCGGCCGCAAGGAGTGCGAGGGCGCCGGCGACTCCCCCGGCGACGGCCTGCCGCTGACCTCGGTGCACCCCGGGTTCACGCTGACGAACCTGCGCCCGAGCGGCTTCGAGCCGAAGGTCACCGGCATGGACTGGCTGCCCGACGGGCGCCTCGTCATCTGCACCTGGGGCGGCAACGACCAGTCCGGCACGTCGCAGGCCGGCGAGGTCTGGATCCTCGGCAACACCGGCGGCTCGACCAGCCCGGGCAACGTCACCAGGAAGAAGATCGCCGGCAACCTGAAGGAGCCGATGGGGCTCAAGGTCGTCGACGGCATCGTGTACGTCAGCGAGAAGGGCAAGCTGACCGCGCTCGTCGACACCACGGGCGACGAGGTCGCCGACCAGTACAACACCGTCGCCACCTGGCCGTTCAGCGGCGCGTTCCACGAGTTCGCGTTCGGCCTGCTGTACCGCGACGGCTACTTCTACCTGAGCCTGTCGGTGCCGATCGACTACGGCGGCGCGAGCACCGTCCCGCAGCCCGTGGCCAACCGCGGCACGTCCATCAAGGTGAACAAGGCGACCGGCGCCGTGGAGTACGTCGCCGGCGGCCTGCGCACGCCGCACGGCATCGGCTGGGGCCCGGAGAACGGCCTGTTCGTCACCGACAACCAGGGCGGCTGGCTGCCCTCGTCGAAGCTGGTGCAGATCAAGCCCGGCCGCTTCTTCAACCACTACAACACCCCCGCCGGCCCGTTCGACTACAACGCCGTCACGCCGCCGGTGCTGTACATGCCGCAGAACGAGATCGCGAACTCGCCAAGCACCCCGATCGTCATGCCCACCGGCGTGTACGCGGGCCAGCTGCTCATCGGTGACGTCACGTACGGCGGCCTGCAGCGCGCGTACCTGGAGAAGGTCAACGGCGAGTACCAGGGCGCGCTCTTCCGCATGACGCAGGGCCTGGAGGCCGGCATCTCCGAGGTGAACATCGGCCCCGACGGCGCGATCTACCTCGGCGGGCTCGGCGCCGGAGGCAACTGGGGCCAGTCCGGCAAGCTCCTGTTCGGCCTGCAGAAGCTGACCCCGAACGGCACCGCCGTGTTCGACATGCTCGCGATGCGGGCCACCGCCGCCGGGTTCGAGATCGAGTACACCCAGCCGCTGTCGGCGGCGACCGCGACGGATCTCGTCTCGAAGTACAAGTTCAAGCAGTGGCGGTACGAGCCGACCGCCGCCTACGGCGGCCCGAAGGTCGACGAGGAGAACCTGACCGTCACCGCCGCGACCCTGTCCGCGGACGGCAAGAAGGTCTCCCTGACCGTGTCGGGGCGCAAGCCGGGCCGGGTCGTGCACATGCGGTCGCCGCGTCCGTTCAGCTCGAGCAGCGGGCTGTCGCTGTGGAACACCGAGGCGTGGTACACGCTGAACTCCATCCCGGGCGGCGCCACCGTCGCCAACCTGGCGCTGAACGCGGCCGCGACCGCGGACAGCTCCTGCATCGCGGCGGAGAGCCCGGCGAAGGCCGTCAACGGCACCGTCTCCGGCGGCACCGCCGACAAGTGGTGCTCCAACAGCGCGAACAAGTGGCTGCAGGTCGACCTCGGCGCCGCCAGGTCGGTCGGCCAGATCGTCGTCCGGCACGCCGGCGCGGGCCGGGAGAACGTCGCGAACAGCAGCAACTTCAACCTGCTGACCAGCACGGACGGCACCACGTGGACGACCCGCGCGACCGTCACCGGCAACACGGCGAACATCACGACGCACAACTTCGCCGCGGTCTCCGCCCGGTACGTGCGGTTCACCACCACGGACGCCTACGCCCGCGTGTACGAGCTGGAGGTGTACTCGCAGACCGGCACGACGGCCGGCCCGATCACGGGTATCGCCGGCAAGTGCCTGGACATCGACAACGCCGGCACCGCCGACGGCACGAAGATCCAGCTGTGGACCTGCAACGGCACCGCCGCGCAGCGCTGGAGCCGGGTCGGCAACACGTACCAGGCGCTCGGCAAGTGCCTCGACGTCGACAACGCCGGCACCGCCAACGGCACCAAGGTCCAGCTGTGGACCTGCAACGGCACCGGCTCCCAGGTCTGGATGCCGCAGGCGAACGGCTCGATCCTGAACCCGCAGTCCGGCAAGGTCCTCGACGCCCTCGGCGGCGCCTCCGCCGACGGCACCCAGATCCACATCTGGGAGTACGCGAACGTCGCCAGCCAGCGATGGGTGGTCCCGGCCTGACAGCTCAGGGGGCCGCGGTCGCGCCGCGGCCCCCGTTCACCCTCCGAGGGCGATGGACTCTCCCCCCGACCGGCTCACGCTGAAGGAGACCGGGACTCACCCGGGTGAGAAGCCTTCGGAGGTAGGCAATGGACGTCTCGTTCGGCGAAGTCGTGCTGTCGACCCTGTGGTTCATGCTCGTCTTCGCCTGGATCTGGCTGATGGTCAGCATCATCACCGACCTCTTCCGGGATCCGACCGTGTCCGGCTGGGGCAAGGCCGCCTGGACAGTGTTCCTCATCGTGCTGCCGTGGATCGGCGCACTGACCTACCTGATCGCCCGGGGTCGGTCGATGAACGAGCGGGCCGTGCAGCGCGCACAGCAGCACGAGGCCCAGTTCCGGCAGTACGTGCGCGAGGCCGCTGCTGAGACCCCCACGACACCACGGGTCGCCTCCAGCGCCGACGAGCTCGCGAAGCTCGCCGACCTGCGGCAGCGCGGCGTACTCACCGACCGCGAGTACGAGCGGGCCAAGGCGTCGCTGCTCGGCTCCAACGGCGCCACCGCACGCCAGACGGTCTGATCTCATCCCTCTTCCAACGCGCCGCGGACTTCCTGGAGTTCGCGGCGCGCCCGCGTGTCCAGGACCGGGTACTGCGGGTCGATCCCGTCCAGCGCGTTGACGATGACCGCCGCGGCGGCGATGCGGGAGAACCACTTGTGGTCGGCCGGGATCACGTGCCACGGCGCGTGCTCGGTGCTGGTGTGCGTCAGCATGTCGGCGTAGGCCTGCTGGTACCGGCGCCAGAACCCGCGCTCGTGGAGGTCGGCGGCGGAGAACTTCCAGTTCTTCTCGGGGCGGTCGATGCGGGCGAGCAGCCGCTTGCGCTGCTCCTCCTTGGACACGTTGAGGAACAGCTTCACGATCTGGAAGCCGTTGTCGGTGAGGTGCCGCTCGAAGTTGTTGATGGCCTGGAACCGGCGCCGCCACACCGAGCCGTTGCGGGTTCGCGGCGGCAGCCGCTGGCGGTCGAGCAGCTCGGGGTGCACCCGCACCACGAGGACCTCCTCGTAGTGCGACCGGTTGAAGATGGCGATCTCGCCGCGGGCCGGGAGGCGGGTCGCGTACCGCCACAGGAAGTCGTGGTCGAGCTCCTCCACGGACGGCACCTTGAAACTGTGCACCCGCACGCCCTGCGGATTGACGCCGCTCATCACGTGCCGGATCGTGCCGTCCTTGCCGGCCGCGTCGAGCGCCTGCAGCACCACGAGCAGCCCGTTGGTGTGCTGCGCGGCGAGCCGCGACTGGAAGTCGGCGAGCATGGCCACGCCGCGCTGCAACAGTTCGGTCCCGGCCGCCTTGTCGATGAGGTCGCCGGTGTACCCCGGATCGAAGTCCTTCGGCAGGCGCACCTTCGAGCCGGGACGGACCCGCAGCGGGGCGATGAGTTCGGCGATGCGGTCGTGCGGCATGGTGCTCACCTCTCGTCAGAGCGCCGTTCGTACCCATGGCCGAGCCCGCCAACCACCCGGCGACGCCGATCGCCCGCGCGCCTCACCCGGGAAGTGGCATAGTCTGCTGTCCCTTCTGCTTCGGCTTCCCTGGATCCCGAGGAGCAGTTCCGGCTCAACGACCAGGCCAACAACGCGTTCCGGCAGCGCCGCGCGCTGCCTCCGCAGTACATGGCGGCGCTGCAACCGTGCGTGGAGCAGGTCAAGGCGGGACTGGCCCGGCTGCGCGCCGAGGGCCGCTTCGACGGTCCGTCGATCGAGGGGGTGCTGACCGGCGCCGGCCTCGCCGAGGTGGAGAGCCGCAAGCCCGGCCGGCTGGACACCAACGCCGGCGGTGGGCTGCTGTTCTGCGGCAACTCCGGCATCGGGTACGTCTTCGGCGAGCACGGCCCGCCCCGCACCACGGTCGAGGCCGGTGGCGGCATCGCCGATGGTGGATGCCTGCCGGCACCCGACTGAGTGACGCGCGGGTGTCGGCTACCCGCCTGTGACAAGCGTCGCCCCTCCCGGCTGCCTACGCTCCGCGCCATGAGACCTGCCCGGCGTCACACCGCCGCCGCTCCGCTTTTTCCGGCCGCGGTCGCCGGCGCGCTGCTGCTCGCCGCCGTGCTGCTCGCCGGCTGCGACTCCGCCAGTTCGCCGGCCGCGAGCCCCGCCACCGGCACGGCCGCTCCCGCTGCCACGTCCTCCTCGGCGGCCACGTCCTCCTCGGATGAGCCGGAGGCGTCGCTGCCGCCGGGCGCCCAGCCGGGCCTCGACGACTACGACGGCGACGGCCAGAAGGACCCGACCTGCGCGACCCAGGACTTCGGCGCCGGCCTGGTCCTGCGCATCCCGTGCCAGATCGGCAACGCCCACGACCCGGAGAACGACACCCGTCTCGTGAAGGACTCCCTGTACCGCCTGCCCGGCCCCGACGTCGACCTCACCGGCGTCTCCGGCTCGATCCTGGAGGCCCGCACCCCCGAAGGCGTCCACGTCTACATCGTCACCTTCAACAGCGACGCCCTCTTCGCGACCGGCAGCGCCGACATCGGCAGCACCGACACCCTCGACAACACCATCAAGGTCATCAACAAGCTCTACCCGAACGGCACGATCCAGGTCCGCGGCCACACCGACGCCACCGGCTCAGCCTCCGCCAACCAGACCCTCTCCCAGCGCCGCGCCGAGACGGTCCGCACGTACCTCACCAGTCACGGCGTCACGGCCAGCTCAGTCACGGCGGTCGGCCTCGGCAGCACCCAGCCCCTCGTCGAGGAGAAGAACACCGACGGCTCCGCGAGCGTCGCCGGCCGCGCCTTCAACCGCCGCGTCGAGCTCGTCATCCGCCTGCCGAAGTAGCCCGGACCGCCCGCTTCAGTTCCAGCCGGGCGCGAACCGTCGCATCACCGCGTTGCGCGCCAGGTCGGGGTGCTCCGCGACCAGGCGCGCGTACGCGGTGTCCACGAACCTGGTGCACCTCGACGCCATCCACCGTGAACTCGACGTGGACCAGGAAGAGCCTGTACCGCAGGTCGGTGTCCGTGAGCGACGCGGCATCACGGCCACCGGCCCGCTCCCACCTCACGGACCCCGGCGACGCCGGCCCGGGAACCTCGAAGCACATGCTGATCATTTGCCGGTCAGATCCGTGCGTTGGCCTGGAGCGCCAGTTCCTCGGTCAGCATGGCGAGCAGGCTCTGGGAGAACGCGCTGTCGAGGTCTGGGGTGACGAGGGTGACGAGGGTCAGCCCGGCGGTGACCAGCGTGGCCCGGTAGGGATCGAACCGGTACCCCTTGCCCTGCACGAACAGCGAGTCGTGCCCGGTGATCATTGGGTGTACCGGCCAGTTGTCACTCCGACTCAATAGCACATCGCGGCGTGGCGGGGCGGGCGTGGATCGGTGCGGCGGGCCGGGTGGGCGGGGGCGGGGCACACTGGAGCGGTGACGAAGGCTCCGGGGACGGTGTGGCGTCTGACCCGTGCGACCGTCGCGGGCCTCGTGCCGGCGTCGCGGCGCCTGTGGCGGGCCGCGGCCGGGTTCACCCGGCGGCACCCGCGGGGCGTGGCGGCCTGGTCGCTGCTGGTGACCGCGCCGGTGTGGGCGGTCGCATCGGCGCCGTTGCTGCCGCTCCCGCCGGCGGACCCGCCCGTGCTGGCGGCGGTCGCGGCGATCCAGGCGGAGCGGCCGGTGGGGTACCCGGTCGGCGGGATCGACATCTCCAGCCACGACCACCGGCAGTTCGGCATCCACTGGCCGACCGAGGTCGCGGCCGGCAGCGCGTTCGTGTACATCAAGGCGACCGAGGGCAGCACGTACGTCAACCCGCACTTCGCGGCGGACTACACGGCGGCGCGGCGGGCCGGGCGGTACGTCGGCGCCTACGTGTACGCGCGGCCGGACCGGGGTGACCCCGTCGGGCAGGCCGAGCACTTCCTGCGGCACGCCCGGTTCACCCGCGACGCGCGGACGCTGGTGCCGTTCGTCGACCTGGAGTGGCCGTACGCGGGGGTGCGCACCGACGCCTGCTACGGGCTCACGCCGGCGCAGATGCGGGCCTGGATCCACGCGTTCGTCGACCGGATCGAGCGGGGCGTCGGCCGCAAGCCGATGATCTACACGAACACCAACTGGTGGAACCCGTGCACGGGTAACGACGCGTCGTTCGGCGACCATCCGCTGGACATCGCCGGGTACACCGCGAAGCCGCCGAAACTGCCCGCCGGCTGGACGACGTTCGCGCTGTGGCAGTACCGGCCAGGGGACCCGGGCGAGCGGCACAGCCATGACCGTGACGTCGTCAACGGCGAGCCCTCGGTGCTGCGGGCCCTCGCCTGGCCGCCCCCGCCGGGAGCCTGAGCGCCGCAGACCGCAACCACGGAGACGACATCGACCGTGTGTGATCCATAGGCTGCTGGGCGTGACAGGGGACACGACGGCGGTCGTCATCGGGGCCAGCATCGGCGGGCTGCTCGCCGCGCGGGTGCTCCGCGAACACTTCGGCCGGGTCGTGGTGCTCGACCGCGACACGCTCGGCGCGGCGCCGGCGCACCGCCGCTGCGTGCCGCAGGACCATCAGCTGCACGTCCTGCTGGCCCGCGGGCGCACCGCGCTGGAGGAGCTGTTTCCCGGCCTGTCCGCGCAGCTGCGCGACGCCGGGGCGCCGATGGTCGACCTGCACGGGCAGGTCCACTGGTACAACGACGGATACCTGATGCGGCGGGCACCCTCGGACCTGGTCGCCGCCGGGGTCGGCCGGCCGCTGCTGGAGCACACCATCCGCGAGCGGGTCCTCGCGCTGCCCGGCGTGCGGCTGGTGGCGCGGACCGACGTGACCGGCCTGGTGCTGTCCGCCGACGGCAGCGCCGTGACCGGGGTCCACCTGAGCACCGGCGACACGCTGGCCGCGGACCTCGTCGTCGACGCAGGCGGACGGGCGTCGCGCGGGCCGCTGTGGCTGTCGGCGGCCGGCTTCCCGGTGCCGGCCGAGGAGCGGGTGCAGGTCGACGTCACGTACGTGACGCGGCGGTACGAGTACCGGCCCGAACACCTCGACGGGATGTCCGGGGTGCTGACCAACGCGGTGCCCGGCGCGCCGCGGTCCGGCATCGCCGCGACGCAGGAGGACGGGCTCGTCGCCGTCGCGCTCAACGGCATGCTCGGCGAGCGCCCGCCGACCGACGACGCCGGGATGGCCGCGTTCGCCGACAGCCTCGCCGCGCCGCACCTGGCGACGATCATCCGGTGCGCGGTGCCGGCCGGCGATCCGGTGACGATGCGCTATCCGGCCAGCGTCCGGCGCCGGTACGAGCGGCTGCGGCGCTTCCCGGAGGGCTACCTCGTCGTCGCCGACGCGCTGTGCAGCTTCAACCCGATCTACGGCCAGGGCATGACGGTCGCGGCGCTGGAGGCGCTCCTGCTGCGGCGCCTGCTCAACACCTCCGGCGGCCGCACCACCGGGCTCGCGCGGCGGTTCTTCCGGCAGGCCGCCCGCATCGTCGACGGACCGTGGTCGATCGCGGTCGGCACCGATCTGCGCTTCGCCGAGGTCCCGGGGCGGCGGACGCTCAAGGTCCGGTTCGTCAACGCGTTCGTGCACCGGCTGCACCGGGCGGCGACCCGCGACGCGAACCTCGGTGCCGCGTTCCTGCGGGTGCTCAACCTCGTCGCGCCGCCGACGTCGCTGCTCACCCCCGGCACGATCCTGCGGGTGGTGTTCGGCGCCCGCGGCACGATCAGCCGGCCACGCACCCCGGCACCGGTCGCGGCGGAGCCCGCCGTCCGCGCCTGACGTCCATCTGGTGCCGGTCCGCACGACCCCTGCAGTCGTTGCCGCTGACGAGGGGCCGTGGCGCGTGGCTGCCGGTCGCCTGGTCGTGCGCCGCCGTCGTGGCCGGCGATAGCTTGGGCTGGCCGGTGTCGGAGACGACGGCGGGCAGGAAAGCGACAGGCGGTCGCGGTCGTACGCCGCCGTCGTTAGAACAGCAGCCCCGCGGCGACGTCGACGGCGACGTGGGCCGCGGCGTCGTCGGCGATGCGGTGTCGCTGCTGGGCGTGCTCCCAGTCGATGACGGCGAACGCCGGGTCGGCCGGGTCGACGCGGACGGGCAGCACGGCGCCGGGCCTGACGGTCCGGCGCAGCCGCTGCGGGACGACCTGCCGGACGACGGCGGTCGCGGTGCCGCCGGGGACCGGGACGGCAAGAGTGATGCGGGCGACCGGGTCGTCGTTCTCGGCGTTGGTCACGTTGTGGGCGGCGGTGACGGTGGCGAGGCAGGGCGTGCCCGTCCGCAGCACGCGCCGCTGCCGGGCGAAGCGCCGCGCGCCGATGACGAACAGCGGCACCCCGACGGCGAACAGCACGACGGTGACCCCGGCGACCGCCGCGGCCGCGATCAGGTCGTCGCTGGTGGGTGCGGCGGGCAGCGTGACGAAGAGGAGGGCGGAGACGCCCGCGGTGACGAAGGCGACGAGCGTCAGGATGCAACCGGTGAGCCGCGCGAGGCCGGCGCCGGAGTTCAGGCTTGACATGCGGACCAGGATGCGGGCGGCGGCGGGGGCCGGTCAGTCGTGGCAGGACCAGGCGCATTGTGGTGTCCGCACCACAACGCCCAGGTCAGGGCCCTACTGCCGCAATGCCGACAGCGCCCGCGGCCCGGTCCCCGGCGCGGGACGCCACCGATTCCATCTCGTGCAGGATTCTGGCGGCGTCGGACGGGGCGAGGAAGTGGCTGTCGACGTACACCGTCAGCTCCAGCACCTCGTCGGACCCGTCGACGTTGAGGAAGAAGCCGGACTGCGGGTCGTCGTGCGCGCTGACCCACGCGAACTCGCCGTCCGGACCGGCCGGCGGCGTGACGGGCCGCAGCGAGCCGCCGAACCGGCGGTCGTTGAAGTTCACGTCCAGGTCCACCCCGGCGCCCCGGTCGGCGGCGACGGCGGCGATGCGGGCCTCGAGGTCGCGCCGGTCGTAGTACGCGTACTTGTACGCCGCCATCGCCGCGCCGCGGGCCCTGCGCACGACGGTCCCGAGGTCGCCGGTCGTGTCGAGGACGCACAGGCCGTTCTGCGACACGGGGCTGACGCTGCCGTCGAGCTCGGCGCGGAAGCGGTTGCTCGCCATCAGCCGCAGCGGCAGCACGACCACGCCGGTCACCGCCGCGAACGCCGTCGCGAACACGGCCAGCAGCACGGCGGCCGTGTCGGTGCCGTGCTCCTCCGCCACGGCGAGCAGCGCCGCCGGGAGCGCCGTCGTGCGGTAGACGCCCTGGTGGTAGCGGTGGCTGCGCACGTCCCGCGACGGCGCCACGACGGGCACGGGGATCTCCCGCAGCCGCGTCTCCCAGTGGCGTAGGGCGGCCTGGTTGTGTCGGCGCGCCGCCGGGAGCGCCTGCTGGCGTGCCTGTTCGAGCGGTGCGGCGCCCCGCACGGGCAGCGGGGTGCGGGCGGCGGTCTCGGCCATCATCACGACCGCGCCCGCACCGTCGAAGACCAGGTGCGACATGACCAGGACCGCGTGGGTGCACCGGTCCCCGTCGACGACGGCCGCCATCCGCACTGGCCACCCGTGCTCGTAGTCGAAGGGCGTCGTCCGGAACCGCTGGGCGACGGATTCCGCGTCGCCGTCGACGACCTCCAGGTCGATCGTGCCGCTTTCGTGCACCACCTGCCGCGGCAATCCATCGGCGGTTGGAATGAAGCGGGTGCGCATCGACTCGTAGCGCCCCATGAGGTAGGCGAGCTCACCGGCGACGTCCTCGACCGTCGCGCCGGGCGGCAGCGGCCGCGCCCCACCCATCGCGAACGACCGCCCGAGCCGGCGCATCTTCAGCCACACGTCGAGCTGGCCCCACGACAGTTCTCCGCTCCCGGATCCTTCCCCGGCGAACGGCACCACCACCGCATGCATGGCGGTCACTCTAAGGGAGCCGGCGCCGCTTGTACGGCTGTCGCGTTTGCAGGTTGTGTGCAGTCCTGCAGCGCCCGTCGCCGTCGCCTGGCACTGGGAGCGGGGAGCAGCGCCCGGAGCGGGGAGCGGGGAGCAGGGAGCAGGGAGCAGAGAGCGGCGCCTGGCGAGGGGCACGGGCGTGGGCGCGGGCACAGGGTACGGGCGCGGGGGCACGAGGCACGGGGCACGGGGCACGGGCGCGGGCGCGGGGTACGGGTGCGGGCACGGGGGCACGGGCGCTGGCACGGGGGCACGGGCACGGGCGGCGGGGGCACAGGCACGGGGTACGGGTACGGGTGCGGGGCGCAAGTACGGGGCGCCGGACGCGAGGAGCGGTGCGTGCGCGGGACGACGGACGACGGACGCACCGGACGCGGGAGCGGTCCGAGGCCGCCGTCAGTATCGAGAGCCCCACCGAAGGGGCGGAGGAGGCGGCGTCAGGGCTTGGTGGCTAGGCCGCCCCAGAAGGCGTCGGGGACCTGCTCGGGGTCGCCGTCGGGGCGCCACAGGGCGACGGGCACGATGCCGTCGGATGTGGTGCTCCAGGGGCCCAGCAGGTCGGCGAAGCGGGCGGGGGCGCGCATGTGGAAGCCGGGGCCCATCATCGCCAGGGCCTGCGGGAACGACTCGAGCTCGGTGCTGTCGAAGTCGAACGCGAGGCGGCTGCCGTCCGGGACGGCGTCGTGCATCGCGTCGAGGGCGCGGGCCAGGGTCGCGTCGTCGAGGAACGCGGCCAGGCCCAGGAACACCAGGGCGACCGGGCTGCCGTCGAGCACCCGGGCGCGGGCGTCGGGGTCGATGCCGTCGAGATCCGTGGCGTCGCCGAGCGTGTAGCCGACGTCCGGGAGCCCGGCGACGAGGCTGCCGCCGGCGGCGACGATGTGCGGGTCGATGTCGGTGTAGAGGACGCGGGCGCCGGGGGCGTTCTCGTGGACGTTGCCGCGGGTGGGGATGCCGGCGCCGAAGACGAGGAACCGGTCGATGCCTTCGGCGGCGAGGTGGCGCACCGCCCGGCCGGAGAACACGCGCAGCGAGCGGAAGATGTCGGCGCACGGCCCGTACGCCGACTCGAACGCCTGCGCGGCGGCGACGTCGACCGGCAGGTGGTCGCTGCCGCCGAGCCAGTAGTCGATCATTCGTGCGGTACTGGGGGCGTCCGGCTCCGTCATGCGCTCCAGCATGCCCCGCCCGGACCGGCCCGCGCGACCGTCCGGCGTGGCGCCACGCCGAAGCGGGCCGGTTGCCGGATTTCCGTGATCCCGAACCGTTGTCCGGAACCGCACGGGATCACGGGCGTTGCCGAGACGGTGACGGCGATCAGTACCGTGTGGGGCGTGACGCGGTTGGGGATCGACTTCGGGACGTCGACGACGGTGGCGGTGCTGGCGGTGGACGGTCGGGAGCCGCGGCCGCTGCTCTTCGACGGATCGCCGCTGATGCCGTCGGCGGTGTGCCTGGACGAGGGCGGCGGGCTGGTCGTGGGGCGGGACGCGCTGCACCTCGGGATGGCGAGCCCGGGCAGGCTGGAGCCCAACCCGAAGCGCCGCGTCGACGAGGCGGCGGTGCTGCTCGGCGACGCGGAGGTGCCCGTCCCGCGGCTGTTCGAGGCGGTGCTGGACCGGGCGGTCGCGGAGGCGGCGGGGATGTCGGGCGGGCCGCTGACCGACGTCGTGGTCACGTGCCCCGCGGCGTGGGGTGAGCGGCGGCGGCAGGTGCTGCTCGGCGCGGCGCCGGCGGGGGCGCGGCTGGTTGCTGAGCCCGTCGCGGCGGCGCACTACTTCGCCGACGTGGCGGGGCACCGGGTGCCCGTGGGCGGCACGGCGCTCGTGTACGACTTCGGCGCCGGCACGTTCGACGCGTCGGTGGTGCGGCGCACGGAGGGCGGGTTCGAGCTGCTCGCGACGCTCGGGCTGGACGACACCGGCGGCCTCGACGTCGACGCGGCGGTCTTCGCGCACCTGCGGGACGTCGTGCCGGATCCGCAGGGGTACTGGCCGCGCCTCGCCAACCCCAAGGACGCCCTCGACCGGCGCGTGACGCAGCAGGTGTGGGACAACGTGCGGACGGCGAAGGAGATGCTGTCGCGGCTGCCGTCGACGCTGGTGCACCTGCCGCTGTTCAACGTGGAGGTGCCGCTGGACCGGGACACCCTCGGGCGGCTGGCGGAGCCGGTGCTGCGGCGGACCGTCGGCACGAGCGTGGAGGTGCTCGCCGTCGCGGGGCAGCCGATCTCGTCGCTGGCGGCGGTGTTCCTGGCGGGCGGGTCGAGCCGGATGCCGGCCGTGGCGGCCGCCCTGGACCAGGCGCTGGGGATCCCGCCGGTGGTGGTGGACCAGCCGGAGCTGGCGGTGGCGGAGGGAAGCCTGCGCGGCTTCGACCAACCGGCCACGACAGCGCCCGTACCTGTCACACCGCCAGCGCCCGTACCCGTCACGCCGGCAGCGCCCGTACCCGTCACGCCGGCAGCGCCCGTACCCGTCACGCCGGCAGCGCCCGTACCGGTCGAACGTGGCGCCGGCGGCGCGGGGACCGGAGCGGCTGCTGGGTGGGCAGAGCAGGCCGCGATCCAGACTTCCGGCGTCGCGGGGGTAACGGGTGTCCAGCCGGCTCCGCCGGTACATCAGCGAAAACGCGACAAAGGGCGGCTGCTGCTGGCCGGTGGCGCCGCGGTGCTGCTCCTGCTCGCCGGTGGTGGTGGCGGTGCCTATGCGTGGTCGCAGCGGCCGGACGGGGTGCGGGCCGCCGCGCTTCCGGCGGTCCTGCCAACGCCCTCGGCGTCCCCGTCTCCGTCGGTGTCGCCGTCGCCGACCGTGAGCGTGGCGGCCGGGCTGGACCCGTGCCTGGTCGGGCGGTGGCGGCAGACGAGCAGCGAGATCCACGTCAACAACGGCTCGAAGCGGCAGCAGTTCAGTGGGGGCGCCGGCATCGTGCAGGAGTTCGACGGCGCCGGGCGCATGTCCTACGACGCCAACGCCTCGCAGCCCTACAAGGCCACGTTCGACGGGGCGAGCTGGACCGAGACGTTCCGCGGCGTGGTCACCGGCAACTACCGCATCCTCGACGGCGCGGTCGTCCTCAGTGGACTTTCGGGCGAGATCAGCTGGGTCATCGACCGCAACGGCAAGCGCAACAACAGCGGCAAGGGCACGCTCGCCGTGAAGCCCGAACGGTACGTGTGCGAGGCGACGAAGCTCATCCAGTACGGCCCCGACGGCGACTACACCAACGAGCTGGAGCGGATCGGCTAAAGGTGGGCCCGCAGCGCCGACGCCAGCTCGTCCTGCCGCCGCTCGCTGACCCGCTCCTCCTCGGGCACGCCCAGGGAGCCGAAGACGCGCGGGCCGCGGCGGTCGTCGGGCTGGTCGGACATCCGCGGCACGATGTGGAAGTGCACGTGGGCGAAGCCCTCCTTCTCGGCGAACTGCACCACGTAGGTCTTCACGCATCCGGTCACCGCCGTCAGCGCCCGCGACAGCCGGACCTGCCAGAGGCCGAGTCCCGCCGCCTCCGCGTCGGTCAGGTCGGCGACCGTCGTCACGTGCCGGCGGGGCACCAGCACCAGCCAGCCCGGCAGGCTCGTGTCGAAGCAGTGGGCGGCCCGCCAGTGCTCGTCGGCGGCGATGCGCTCGCGCGGCGGCGCGGCCGCCTGTCCGTCCTGGCGGCACGAGTAGCAGTCCATCCACCGACCCTAGTGGACAATGGGCGGCATGCGGATCGAGCTGGTCACGGGTGACATCACCGCCGAGCGGGTGGACGCCATCGTCAACGCGGCGAACACGTCGCTGCTTGGCGGCGGCGGGGTGGACGGCGCGATCCACCGCAAGGGCGGGCCCGCGATCCTCGAGGAGTGCCGCGCGCTGCGGGCCAGCCGGTACGGGCGGGGGCTGCCGGTCGGGCAGGCCGTCGCGACGACCGCCGGGCGCCTCCCCGCCCGGTGGGTGATCCACACGGTCGGGCCGGTGTGGAGCGCGACCGAGGACCGGTCGGCGCTGCTGCGGGGCTGCTACGAGCGCTCGCTGGAGGTCGCCGGCGGGCTGGGCGCGGCGTCGGTGGCCTTCCCGTTGATCTCTTCCGGCGTGTACCGGTGGCCGAAGGAGGACGCCGTCGTGCAGGCCCTCGCGGGCATGCGCACGGCGCCGGCCGGCGTCGAGCTGCTCCGGCTCGTCCTGTTCGACGACGAGACGCGGCAGACGGCCGAGCGCGTGCTCCAAACGTTGGAGCGCTGACCCCGCCGGTTTGCCCCGCTTTGTTACCACGGGGTAACCCATTCATCCATGTAACGCTATACATGCACCATGCGCGCCCGCCTGACTGTCCTGCTGCTGGTCGCAGCGCTGCTCTACGTGCTGCCCGACCGCACGCCCGCGTCCGCCGCGCCGCCCGTCGGCGGCATGACGGGCACCCAGCTGACCACCGCGTTCAACGCCTACGGCGACACCAGCGGGAGGTGGAGCGGGGCGGACAGCACGGCGTCGGTCCTGCTGCCCGACGGCCGGATCGTGTGGCTGTTCTCCGACACGCTGCTCGGCACCGTCAACGCCGACCACAGCCGCCCGCGCAGCTCGCCGTTCATCAACAACTCGATGGTGGTGCAGGACGGCAGCGCGCTGACCACGACCCTGACCGGCGGCACCGCGAGCGCGCCGCAGGCGCTGCTGCCGCAGACGGCCGACGGGCAGTTCTACTGGGTCGGCGACGGCGAGGTCGAAGGATCGAACCTGCGGGTGGTCTACAACCGCTACCGCCGCACCGGCACGGGGAGCCTCGACGTGGCGCTCAGCGGCACGGTGCTGGCGACGTTCGCGCTGCCGTCGCTCGCGCTGACCGGGGTCACCGACCTGACCCCGTCGGTCGGCAGCGCCGTCACCTGGGGCGCGCAGCTGGTGACTGACGGCGGCTTCACGTACATCTACGGCTCTGACTACGTGCCCGCCGACGCGATGCGCTTCGCCCGCCTCGCCCGGGTCCCGGCCGGCGGCCTGAGCGGGCCGTGGGAGTTCTGGAACGGCACCGGCTGGTCGGCGAGCGCGGCGAGCTCCGCACGGCTGCCGCTGTCCGGTGTCGGCACCGCGTACGGCGTGCAGAAGCTCGGCGGCCAGTGGGTCCTCGTCACGGTCGAGAGCAATGTGGTGTTCAACGCCCAGGTCGTCGCCTACACGGCCAGCAACCCATGGGGCCCGTTCAGCGGCCCGGTCGACCTGCTGACCGCGCCGGAGCCGGCGAACCAGTCGGGGGTCATCGTCTACGACGCCCACGTGCACCCGGAGCTGGCGCCGTCCGGGAAGCTGCTGGTGTCGTACAACGTGAACTCCCTCAACGACGGGGACCTCTACGACGACGCCCGCATCTACCGCCCGCGCTTCGCCGACATCGCGTGGCCGCGGCCGGTGCCCGACCCGGCGACGGTCCCGGCCGCGCCGGCGTCGCTGACGGCGACCGCGTCCAGCGCCGGCACGGTCGCGCTGTCGTGGCCCGGCAGCAGTCCGTCCTATGTGGTGTATCAGCGGGACGTCACCGCCGGGCAGACCCACTTCGCGCGGGTCGGCCAGCCCACCACCGCGAGCGCGACGCTCGGCGGGTTCAAGACCGCGCACACGTACGAGTTCAAGGTGGCCGCCCGCAACGCCAACGGCGAGGGGCCGGCGTCGCCGGTGCGTAGCGTGCTGATGACGATCGCGCCACCGGCCGCGCCGGCCGGGCTCACCGCCGTCCCGCAGAGCGACGGCTCCGTGAACCTGGCGTGGTCGGCGGTGCCGAACGCGTGGCGCTACGACGTGTCCCGCCGCGACCTGACCGCCGGCGAGACCGACTACGTCGAGGTGAGCGACCCGACCCCGGCCGACACGACGGCGACCATCGCGTGGCTGACCAACGACCACCAGTACGAGTTCGTGGTCACCGCCTCGCACGGCGGCGGGAAGTCCCCGTACTCCACGTCGGCCACGGCGACCGTGCACTACACCGTGCCGCCCGCGCCGGCGAACCTGACCGCCACGGCGCAGGGCGACGGCACCATCAAGCTCGACTGGACCAGCACCGCGAGCAACGTCTACTTCTGGGTGTACCAGCGGGACGTGACCAACGGCGAGGCCGACTTCACGAAGCTGCCGCTGCCGACGACCGCGCTCACCCTGACCGCGGGGTACCTCGCGCACAACCACCGCTACGAGTTCAAGATCGTCGCGAACAACCTCGGCGGCGACTCGCCGCCGTCGAACCTGGCCCAGGCGACCGCCGTCTACCCGGCACCGGCCGCGCCCGCGAACCTGCGCGCGGTCGCCGGCAACGGGCAGGTGCAGCTCACCTGGGACACCAGCCCCACGCCGGACGTGTGGTACTGGGTGTACCAGCGCGACGTGACCGCCGGTGAGGCCACGTTCCAGCAGCTGCCGATCCCGATCTCGACGTGCTGCACGATGACCGCCGGGTATCTGGCCAACGGGCACCAGTACGAGTTCAAGGTGACCTCGGTGGCGGCCGGCGGCGAGTCCGGGCCGACGAACCTGGTGCGGTCCACGCCGAACCTGCCGCTGCCGCCGCAGGTGACCGGGGTGACCGCGACGACCCGCAGCGACGGCCAGATCGGCCTGTCGTGGGCGTCGGCCGGACCCGACCTGTACTACTGGATCGCGATGCGGGACGTGACCGCCGGCGGCGCGATGACCCGCCTGTCGCTGCCGACGACCGCGCTGTCGTTCACCGCCGGATACCTCACCCACAACCACGTCTACGAGTTCACGGTGACCGCCGCGAACTCCGCCGGCGAGGGCCCGGCGTCGGCGACGGCCCGCGCCACGGCACGGTTCTCGCCGCCGCCGGCGCCGACCGGGTTGACGGCGATCGCGGCCGGTGACGGCACGATCGACCTCGACTGGGACGCGCCCGCGCCGAGCCTGTACTACTGGGTGTACTACCGGGACGTGACCGCCGGCGCCGCGTTCGCGAAGTCGGGGCTGCCGACCGACAAGACGTCGGCGTCGTGGGGCCCGCTGGTCAACGGGCACGTCTACGAGTTCAAGGTCACCGGCGAGAACCAGGGCGGCGAGGGCCCGGCGTCCGCGACCGCGCGGGCCACGTCGACCGGCGGGCTACCGAAGGCCCCGAGCGGGCTGAGCGCGACCGCCGGGGACGGGCAGGTGACGCTGCGCTGGACGGCCTCGGGCACCGCGAACGTCTACTACTGGGTCGAGTACCGCCCCGCCGGCGGCACCTGGCAGCGCCTGCAGTACCCGGTGACGACGTGCTGCGCGTACACCGTCGGGCTGCTCGCCAACGGCACCACGTACGAGTTCCGGGTCCGGGCCAACAACGTCTCCGGCGACAGCCCGGCGTCCAATGTGGCCAGTGCCCGGCCGCTGCCGCCGCTGCCCGCCGCACCGACCGGGCTGACCGCGGCGGTCGGCGACGGGCGGATCACACTGCGCTGGACGGCGTCGAGCACCCCGAACGTCTACTACTGGGTCGAGTACCGCCCCGCCGGCGGCACCTGGCAGCGCCTGGAGTACCCGCTGTCGACGTGCTGCACGTTCACGGTGACGTACCTGACGAACGGCACGTACTACGAGTTCCGGCTGCGGGCCACGAACCTCGCCGGTGACTCGGCGCCGTCGGTGGCCGCGGGTGCCCGGCCGATGCCGCCGCTGCCGACCGCGCCGGGCAGCCTGAGCGCGGCGGCGCAGGGCGACACCGCGGTGCGCCTCAGCTGGACCGCGTCGAGTCCGTCCAATGTGTACTACTGGATCTACTACCGCTATGCGGGGACCTCGGCGTGGACCCGTGCCGCGTACCCGGTCACCACCTGTTGCACGTTCACGATGAGCCTGCTGACGCCGGGCCGCACCTACGAGTTCATGCTGCGGGCGGAGAACCTCGCCGGGCTCAGCGGCAACTCCAACGTGTCTTCGGCGACGCTCACCATCATCACGCCGGGCACGCCCGGCGGCGTGCGGGCGTACCCGACGTCGACCAGCACCTCGGTGTCGACGGTGACGGTCGCCTGGAGCGCGGCCGCGAACGCGACCGGGTACTCCATCGAGGCCCGGGCGTGCCGCGGCGGCGGGTGGCAGACCATCAAGATGATGATCACCGGCACGACGTCGACGGTGAGCTACACGACCGGCTGCTACGAGTACCGCGTCGTGGCGGACCGGTTCGGCAAGTACGGCGGCCGCAGCGGCTCCGTGATCGCGTTCGGGCCGGTCGACGACTACCCGTGGGCCGACTACTGGTTCCCGTACCTGGACCCGTACGAGTTCGTGAAGAAGCAGTGCACGTCGTTCGTGGCCTCACGGGTCGACAAGTACTACTCCCGCAAGCCACCGAACTTCAACGGCATCAACTACTACAACGCCAAGAACTGGGACGAGGCCACGGCGAAGTACGGCGGCGCGATCAGCCACACCGCTGCGCCGGGCGCGATCGCGCAGTGGAACGGCGGCCAGTACGGGCACGTCGCCTGGGTGTCCGGTGTGGACGGTGGGATGGTGTTCCTGGAGGAGTACAACTTCAACAACCCGGAGGCGTACGGCCGCCGCTGGGTGTCGGCCTCCTCCGTGGACAACTTCCTGCTCGTCAACTGACACTCTGCCGGGCCGGGCCGTTTCTCGCGGGCCGGCCCGGCCGGACGATGCCGTGCCGGATCAGGCTGTCGGCCATCTCGACGATGGATTCCTTCGCGGGGCGGGGAGTCCAGCCGAGCTCGCCGGCGGCCTTCTCCGCGCTGACGAGGGCCGGCACGCCGACGTAACCCAACGCCAGACGGATTGTCCGGTCGAAGCGGGCGACCGTCCACATGAGCCAGCGCGGCATGCGGGCGGTCGGCACGCGGTAGCCCTGCGGGCCGAACTCGGCGGCGAGGACCGCCGCGATCTCCTCCATCCAGCGGTGCTCGCCGGCGACGATGTACCGGTTGCCGGCGGCCGCGGGCGTCTCCATGGCCAGCCGGTGCGCCCGCGCCACGTCGCGGACGTCGACGACGGCGAAGCCCAGCCGCGGCACGGCCGGCATCCCGCGGCTGAGCAGCAGCCGGATCACCTCGGCGGACGTGGTGCGCATCGGCCGCTGGAGCGGGCCGAGGACCAGCCCCGGGTTGACGGCGACGAGCTCCAGGCCGTGCTCGCGGGCGATCGCCCACGCGGCCCGTTCGGCGAGCACCTTGCTCTTCGGGTAGGCGCCTGCGCCGGATGCGTCGGGCCAGTCCTCCTCGGTGAACACCTGGCCGGCGGTGCCGTGGTCGTGGCGGATGGCGTCGATGGACGACGTGAGCACGACCCGCCGGACCGTGCCCGACGCGGCGGTGGCGCGCAGCACCCGCACGGTGCCGTCGACGGCCGGCCGGACGACCTCGTCCTCGGTGCGCGGCGCCGACGGCGGGTTGGGCGAGGCGACGTGCCAGACGGCCGTGCAGCCGGCGACCGCCTCGGCCCACCCGGCGTCGGCGTCGAGGCTCGCCCGGACGACCTCGAACGCGCCGCCGGTCCGCTCGGCGATCTCCCGCAGGTGGGCGACGTCGGCGGTGGCCGGGTCGCGGACCGTCCCCCGCACGGCGTACCCGTGGGTGAGCAGCTCCTCGATGCAGTGCCCGGCGATGAAGCCGGTGGCGCCGGTGACGAGCACCGTTCCCTTCGACACGACGAACCCCGATCTAAGCGCCGTTTAGAATCTAAGCACTGTATAGTCGGCTTCGGTGGCCGGCGTCAACCGCCTACAGTCGGAGGGTGCCGATGCCGCAGACCCGAGCCAGCTACCACCACGGCGGCCTTCGTGACGCGCTGCTCGCCGCCTGCGTGGCGCTCATCGAGGCGGAGGGCATCGCCGCGGTGAGCCTGCGCCGGGTGGCCCGCGACGCGGGGGTGAGCCCGGGCGCGCCGTACCACCACTTCCCGGACCGCTCCGCGCTCTTCGCCGCGATCGCGGTGCAGGGTCATCAGCTGCTGCTGGAGCGCCTGCGGGCGGCCCGTGAGGCGGCGCCCACCGCGGTGCGCGGGCTCGGCGCGACCCTGGAGGCGTATGTCGCCTTCGCCCGCGAGCACCCCGGCCACCTGCACCTGATGCTGCGCAGCGAGCTGTCCACCTCGCCGCAGGTGCCCGAGGCCGCCCACGCCGGCGAGGCGGCGATCCAGCTGCTCACCGAGACCGTGCAGGACTGCCAGCGCGAGGGCTCGGCCCCGGCCGGCGACCCGGAGCCCCTCGTGGCCGCCGTCTGGGCGCTCGCGATCGGCATCGTGACGCTGTGGCTGGACGGACCCCTGGAGGGGCGGTGCGTGCAGCTCGGCACCACGCCCGAGGCGCTGACCGCGCGCATCACCGCCCTGCTGGAGTCACTCCTGGCCGGAAGCGCGGCGTAGCAGGCGCACCGGTCAGTCGCGGGGCAGCAGCGGGCCGAGTGGGCCGAGGTCGATGTTGAGGTCCTCGGGGCGCAGGCCGAAGTGCTCGCGGAGCTCGGCCATGCGTTCCTCGAGCGCCATGAGCGTGAGCCCGATCCGCTCCACCTGCTCCGCGGAGAGGTCGCCCACGTCGACCCGGCGCAGCGCCTGCCGTTCGACGAGCTGGCGCAGCAGCTCCACGACGGTGAGCACGAGCGAGGCGAATCCGCGTTCGACGGAGTCGCGGTCGAGGTCGATCCGCCCGTCCCGGGGAAGGTCGTTCACCGTGACCCCCTCCCTTCTGGGACCATGCCGCTGACCGTGCCTTCGACCGTGCCTTCGACCGTGCCTTCGACCGTGCCTTCGACCGTGCCTTCGACCGCGCCGCCGACCGTGCCGCCGACCGTGCCGCCGACCGTGCCGCCGACCGTGCCGCCGGACGCGGTCGAGACCGACGAGACCAGGGCGCGCAGCGACACGCGGACCAGGTCGACCTCGGCGATGGCGATCGTGACGTCGCCGGCGACGACGACCCCGGTGGTCAGCACCCGGTCGAGCAGGTCGACGAGGGCGACCTCGCGCGAGTGGACGGCGTCGCTCACGCGGGTCCGCCGGCGTGCACGGGGGCGTCACCCGGCACGCGGTCCGGGTCCGACGGTTCCGCGCCGAGCGCGGGGACGAACGAGTACGGCGGCCACGGCCCCGTGAGCCGCAGCGTGATCGTTGGGTACCGGGCGGCGAGGGCGTCGACGGCCGTCGCGAACGCCGCGGCCCGCTCGTTGGGCACCAGGTATGCGCCGTTGAGCACCATCGCCTCCGGTTCGCCGGTCAGCCGCCGGTCCTGCGGCGCGTGCCGGTGCGCCCCGTCCGCCCGGCGGGCCAGCTCGGCGTGGGCCGCGTCCGCGTCGCGGGCCGCCTCGTCGTGGCGCCGGTCGCGGGCCGACAGTTCGGCGCGGCGGCGCTCCAGGTATGCGGTGCCCGCCCCGCCCGCCCTGGTCTCGGGCACGGGCGCCGGGCCGCCGCGCACGTACCCCTTGACGCCCCACTCGGTCCGCCCGGTCACGCGGTCCAGCGCACCGGTGAGCCCGGCGGCGTGCCGGACGAGGGTCGCGGTGATGCGGGCCTCGTCGCGGCACACCGTGGCGAGCCCCGCGGGCACGACCGGGGCGGCCGAGGCGAGCGCCGCCACGACCCGGTGGTGCTCCACCGCGGTCCGCGCCACCCATTCCGCGTCCTCCAGGCGAGCCTGCAGGGCGCCGGCGTCGGACAGCCCGGCCGGTGCGGTGCTGACGAAGGCGCAGAGGCCCGCGGCGTGGACCGCGCGGACCGGTGCGTCACCGATGCCGGCGACCTCGACAGGCACGCTGTCGCGGGCGACGGCGTACAGCCACAGCAGCCCTCCCTCGCTCACCGCCACAGCAGCTCCACCTCACTCACCGCCACAGCAAGTCCCACCTCGCTCATCGCCACAGCAGTTCCACCTCGCTCATCGCTCGTCGCCGCGCCGGCGGCTGCGGGGACGAGCCTCACCGTCCGCCGGGTACCGGTCGGGCTCGGCCGCCTGGTGCGCGGGCTCCACCGCGGGCCGGCCCGCACGCCGGTCACCGCCCGGTTCGACCGCCGGCTGGGCAGACTGCCCGAGGTCGTCGTGCCCGAGGTCATCACGCTCTCGGTCGTCGCGTCCGAGAGCCTCGCGGCGCGCGTCACCGCGCTCGACCGCCCTGCGGTTGGACGAGGACAGCCACGGATCGGTCTCCCACCAGTCGATGCCGAGCTGCCGCGCCGTGTCGACGGACGCGATGACCAGCCGCAGCTTGAGGGTGAGCAGCTCGATGTCGAGCAGGTTGACCTGGATGTCGCCGGCGATCACCAGACCCCGGTCCAGGACCCGCTCGAGGATGTCGGCGAGGTTCGTCGGCTGGTGTCCGGTGCCGAGCGCGGGGGCGGGGCCCATCCCCTGTGAGGCCACCATGTCAGCTCACCTTCGCATCGGTGCTGCCGCGCAGGTACCGGCGGTCGCGGTGGCACGCCAGCAGTTCGCCGTCCTCGTCGAGCTCGACGAGGTACAGCCCGAGCATGTCGGCCGATGACGGGATGCGACGCTCCTCGACGACCTCGACGCCGACGACCCAGCCGCCGTCGTCGGCCGGTTCGACAGACACGACGCCCAGCGTCTCCTTGCCGGTCAGCTGGCCGACCTCGTCGACCGCGAGACGGGCGATGGCGCCGGCCGGGAGCGGGTCGGGACGGGCCTTCGCCCGCCGTTCGCGCGGTTCGGTGCTGGAGGGTGTCATGCTTCTGCCTTCCGGTCGTTCAGCCGGTCGACCGGGAGGTGACCCGGTCGAGGATCTCCTGCTCGGCGGCGCGCCGCTCGTCCTCGCTCAGCTCGCCGCGGGCCACCGCCTCGTCCAGCGCCTCCAGCTGCCGGCGCAGCCCCTGCGGGCTGTACAGCTCCTGCTCCGCCTGCTCCAGCAGCAGCTCCGCGATGGCGGTGACCGCTCGTACGGGCGCCAACGGCAGCGTGAGGATCGTCAAGAGCAGGCCCATGGCTCAGTCGTCCCGGGCCAGGGCCAGCCGGTTGACGAAGTCATAGGGTGCCGCCGGGCCGAGGCTGCGCATCTCGACCCGCCCGCTCCACCCGTCGGCGAGCTCGGCGAGCACCGCGTCGAACTCGGCGCGGTGCGCCTGCTCGACCAGCACGGGCAGGTGCACGGCGTCCAGGTCGTGGGTCGGCTCCGCCACGACGAGGTCCTCCACGACCTTGCCGATCCGGTCGACGGCGGTCCGGGTGTCGGCCTGCCGCATCGCCTCGATCGCGCCGTTGATGCGCTCGCCCAGGGCCATGCGCTGCTGCGTGGTCTCCTGTTCCGGCCGTCCCTGGATGTACTCGCGCAGCTGCCGCGCGTCGGAGTCGGTGTCGAGGATCTCGGCGAGCACGGCGTCCTCGATGTACCGGCCGCGCACCACGTACTCCACGCGGCCCTCGAGCCGGTCGAGCAGCGGGGCGATCATGTCGTGCTGGTCGGCCAGCAGCTGCCGTATCGCCTCCGCGTCGCGCAGCACCGTGCCGAAGCGGACCGGGAGCACCGGCGCCACGGCCGCTGTGCCGTCCAGCAGCCGCTGGTAGGCGGTCAGGTCGTCGGGCCGGCCGAGCGGGCGGTCGAGCGGGACGTCGCTCACCAGCGCGGCCAGGTCGTCCTCGGTCACCGTGGTGACGTCGGCCGGCGGGCTGCCCACGCCCTGGGCGCTGCCGGTCGGCTCGACGTCCGACGGCACCACGCCGTAGAGCATCATGCCGACCCGCGGTGCGGTGGTGTCGGTGGCCACGTCAGCCTCCTCTGCGTCGCCGCGGCCGGTCGCGGTCCTCTTCGCCCGGGCCGGCGATCTGCTCCAACATGTCGCCCGCCTTGGACAGGATCTTCTCGCCGGCGCCTTCGATCGCGCGCTTTCCGGCGTGCCCGGCGATCGCGCCCTTGGCGCCGCCGACCATGTCGGACAGGCCGCTGCCTTCCTGCGACTTCAGGTCCAGCCGGTTGGCCGCCTCCGCGAACCGGAGGTATGTGTCGACGCTGGCGACGACGACACGCGCGTTGATGGTCAGGATCTCGATGCCGACCACCGCGACGCTGACGTGCGCGTCGATCACCAGTCCTTTGTCGAGAATGGTGTCAATCACGTCGGCGAGCGACGAGGACTGCCCGCCCCCGCCACCGGCCTGCACGACCGACATGCTCGCTCACCCCCTCGCGGTGCTGCGCTTGCGACGGTCGCCGGGTTCGGGGCCGCGGCGGTCGCGGGTCTCGGCGCCGGTCCGGCGCGGCACGGCGCGGCGCCGGGGGCGCGCCTGCGGCGCCTCCTCCTCGTCGCCCTCGTCCTCGCCGCCTTCTTCCGCCTCGGCCCGGGTCTCGTCACCCTCTTCTTCGGTCTCGCCTTCTTCGGTCTCGCCTTCTTCGGTCTCGCCTTCTTCGGTCTCGCCCTCTTCGGTCTCGCCCTCTTCGGTCTCGCCCTCTTCGGTCTCGCCCTCTTCGGTCTCAGCCTCGCCGGTCTCGTCCTCGGCGCGCTCGCCCTGCTTGCCGGAGTCCGGCTCCTCTTGCTGCTCCTGCTCCTCGCGTTCGCGCTCCTGCTGCATGGCGGTCTCGTGGTCCAGGACCACCTCACCGTCGCGGATGATGCCGCGCCAGCCATCGACCTCGTCGGGGTTCAGGATCGTCTGCGTCATCGTGTGCCGCACGAAGTGCTTGAACTCCAGCCGGGCCCGCCGTCCCTGTGCGCGCCACAGGTTGCCGGTGCGTTCGAAGAGCCCCTTCGGGTAGTACTCGAGGACGAGCACGATCCGGGTCAGGGTCGGCGTGAGGGCGTGGAACGACACGGCGCCGTTGACGTAGCCCTTGGCGCCCTTGGACCGCCAGACGATGCGCTCGTCGGGCTCCTGCAGCACGATGTTGGACTCCCAGTCGCGGTGCGACAGGAAGATCTGCGCCCGCCAGTGCAGCTTGTCCTCGTCCTGCCGTTCGACCTTCTCGACCTTCTTCGTGAACTTCGGGAACTCCTCGAACGACGTCCACTGGTTGTAGGCGACCCGGATCGGCACGCCGACGTCGGCCCACTCGAGGATGCTGGTGACCTTGAGCTTGCGGGTCGCGCTGCGGCCGCCACCGAACAGCTTCTTGATCTTCGCCCAGCCACCGGCCAGGCCGCCTTTCGCCGCCGCCTTCATCGGCGAACCGCCACCGGCGAGCTCCTCGGCGCCTTTCGCCGCCGCCACCAGCTTCGGGCTGCCGCTCTGCTCGGCGTACTCGTTGAGCCGGCCGGTGAGGTCGCCGATCTTGCCCTCGACCCGGTCCTGCACGGCCGTGAGGGCCCGGCGGCCCAGCGCGCCGGCGAAGTTCTGCAGCTCCTGCACCAGCAGCCGGGACAGATGGGCACCGATCCCGCCGCCGGGGGCGCCGCGCGTCTCGCTGGTCATCGTCGTGCCGTGGCGCGCCGGCGGCGGACCGGCGGCTCGGGTTCGGACTCGGGCTCCTCTTCGGTGCCCTCGTCTTCGGTGGCCTCGTCACGCGCCTGTCGCGGACGGGATCGGCGGGCGGCGGGCCGGGGCGGCGGTGCCTCCTCAGGCTCCTCCAGCTCCTCGAACTCCTCGTCCTCGAACTCGGCGTCGTAGTCCTCGTCACGGCCGCGGTCCTCGTCACGGCGAGCGCCCTTCCGGCCCGCCGAACGCAGCGCATCGCTGCGCTCCCGGAGCCGGTCGCTGACGGAGTCGATGCGCTGCGACACGGCGGTGCGGGCGGCCGACCGGCCGGCGTCGACGAGCGGGCGGGCGAGACCGGACAGCTGGCCGAGTGCCGCGGAGCCGCCGACGAGCTTCCGTCCGCGAGCCACCAGCTCGGTCGGGTTGCCGCTGAATCGCCCAGCCGCCGCGGCGGCACCGAGCAGCATCGCCATGCGCAGTTTGCGCCGCCGGCCGAGCACGTATCCGACCATGATCGCCAGCGTGACCTGCAGTGCTCGTTTCATGATGCGACCCTCCGGGCGCAGTTCGCGGGTGGTAGCGCCCTTGGGCCGCCCTACCCGGATCTCGGGCGGCAAACCAGCCCGCACCGATTCGCTCGGGATCGCCCCCGGATGGCCGCCGCCGGACCGGCAGCCAGGTCTCGATGGTCTCCCTGGCTCGGCGTCGGCGGCGCCTGCCCTCGCCCGGTGACGGCCCGGCCTCTTCCCCGGAGGCCGGGCCATCGCCGCTACTGCTGGAAGCGCCAGGTCTGGTTCGACTGGGCGGCGCCGCAGTCCCAGATGATGAGCTGCGTGCCGTTCGCGGTCCCCCAGGCGTCCGCGTCCAGGCACTTGCCGGACTGCGGGTTGCGCAGATTGCCGTTGACGAACTGCCACTGCTGGGCGCCGTTGTTCAGGCACGTCCACAGCTGCACCTTGGTGCCCGCGGCGGTGCGCCCGCCGGCCACGTCGAGGCATTTGCCGGTCCTGCTGTTGACCAGGGTCCCGCCCTGCCACCGCCAGCGCACCTCCGGGCCGCCGTGGCAGTCCCACAGCTGGACCTTCGTGCCGTCGGCGTCGCGACCGCCGGAGACGTCGACGCAGCGGTTCGAGCCGGCGCCGACGATCATCTGGCCGGTGGGGGTGTCGACGACACCGCGCCGGTTGCCGCGGCTCCACGCCTTCAGGCCGAGGCCGAGGTTGCCGGGGATCGTGCTGTTGAGGTAGTCGCGGTACCAGCCGAGCCAGTACGGCAGCCCACCGCTGTTCTGGTTGTAGCCGTGCGCCTCGCCGGCGTGCACCTCGACCTCGCCGGGCACGTGCAGCTGCTGGAAGTAGAACTGCTCCCCCAGCTGGTGCAGCATCTCGTGCACCCAGCCGGCGAGCGCGTCCTGGTTGTAGCCGAGGTCGTCGCGGGCGTTGATGCTCGTCCAGCCGGTGTTGTACGGGCCGGGCGAGCCGCTGGAGAAGTACGCGTGCGGGCGGAACGCGTTGTAGACGAACACGCCGTCCCATTCCTGCGGGTGGACGTACTGCGCGACGTCGTCGGGCACGTTGCCCGGCTCGACCATCAGCCCCTGGTAGCCGATCGACGTGAGCGGCCGGGGCGACACGACGACCTGCGTGTTCATGTCGACGGTGCCGCCGGTGAGGTCCTCGACCATCCGCGGGAACGTGCTGAGGAACGCGGTCCGGGCCGCGTCGATCTGCGCCTGGCTCAGCGTGGCGGTCAGGCCGGGCACCTGCGACACGGGCTTGATGATCATCAGGAAGCGGAGCGAGACGGCGGGAGCCGCGGCGGCCTCCGCTGCCGGCATCGCCACCGCACCGCCGTACGCCAGCAGCAGACTCAGGACCGCGAGGAACATTCGCGTCGATCTGCGTCGGGCTCGATGCATGGACAACCTCCGATCGGGTGACAGCCAGCATCGGCTTCCGCGCGGCACGCTCCAAAGGGGTTTCGCAAAGGTTTCGATGCCGCGACCTGCGACGCGGCCACTCGTTGAGCCCGCGGAGCCGACGCGAAGGAGGCGGTCGATGGATCCGCAGCACGCCGACGTGTACCGCTACTGCGTGGTGCTCGCGTGCGGTGACGAGCCCCTGGCGCGGTCCGCGACCGAGGCGGCGCCGGCCGGCGCGACGGGCTTCACGGTCGCGCGCGACGCGGTCAGGGAGGGGCTGCGGCAGCGCCCGGCGCCGGCCGCCGCGACGGGTGACGCCGCCGCTCCCGTACTGTATTCGGCGCGGCCCCTGATCGAGGAGCACCACTGGAATCTGCTCGCGCTGGTGGTCCCGGAGTACGCGGGGCGGCCCCGCCATCGCCAGGTCGATCTGGCGGGGGTCGCCGCGGTCCTGGGCAAGAAGGTCGACGTCACCCGGAAGGCGGTCGACCGGTTGGTGGAGCCCGGCGGCCTGCTGGAGCTCGCCCTGTTCACGGCCGCCGCCGCGGCGGACCCTGCGACCGGCTGCCCCGACCTGCCCACCGTCATCGCCGGGGCCAGCGCGAAGCGCCTGCGCCCCGCCGTCCGCAAGGCCGTGGCCGCGCACATTCCCACGTGCGCGACGTGCACCTCGGCGCATCAGACCCGGCCCACCGCCCTCGCCGTGCTGAGCGAGTTCCCTCTCCCGGAGGTGCCCGCCGAACTCACCCTCCCGGAGGTGCCCGCCGAGCTCACCGAACCAGGCGATGCCCCGGATCCGGCCGGCCTCGCCGAGTCCGACGTGCCGGACCCGGCCGGGCTCGTGGAACCTGACGTGCCGGACCCGACGGAGCGCGTCGACCTTGCCGCGTCGGTCGCGGCGCCGGGCCCTGCGCCGGCATCGGAGCCCGGCGCGGACGACATCACCGTCGAACTGCCGCCGCAAGTCCCGGCGGCACCGGAGCGCGAGCCTGAGCCGGCTGTCTACTACGTGACGCCGGCCGCCCCGGTGGCCCGGTTGCCGTTGCTGCGGCGGCCGCCCGTACTCTTGGCCGTCGTCCTCGTCCTGCTCGCCGGTGCCGCCGTCGCCGGCATCTTCGGCCTGCGGAGCGGAACACCGAAGGGGCAGGCCTCGGCGAGCGACGCCACCACCCCGGCAGCACCGCCGTCCGCCGTCGCGGCACCGGGTTTGATGGTGCCGCCCTCGCCCAGCGCCGGTCGTACACCTGCCGCATCGGGACATGCGAAACCTTCGACGGCCGCGTCGGCATCGCCGGCCGCCTCCGTGCCCGCCGCCGGTGGCATGCCGCTCGTGCCCGCGGCGGACCGGCTCCGCGAGGTGCTGCCGCTGACGGTGAAGGCGCCCGGTTGCCCGGGGCAGACGTTCGGCGGGTCGTGCTACTCGATCCAGCCGTTCACGCTGCCGCTGGAGGTGTCCGTGCCGGCCGGCTTCGACGAGGCACGGCTGGCGGACGCTCTCCAGTGGACCGTTCGGACCGAAACGGTCCTCGGCCCGGTCGCGTTCCACGGCCGGGGCAACCACGCGCGGATCAGGGTCACCGACAACGGCCAGGCCACCCCGCCCACGGTGTGGGTCGTGCAGGCGGCCCTGACCGTCAACGGCGAGACCCACCTGAGCGACGAGATCACCCTGCGGGTCTACGCGACCACCTGAACGGCGATCCACAGGCTTCCCGGCGGGCTGAACGCGACGAAGCTCAATGCGATGCTGGAAGCATGAGCGTCACGCGGTCCCCGATCGGGGTGCTGACCCCGGACGGCACCCAGGAGTGGACCCTCGACCGCGCCGAGACCGACGAGGCCCTGGAGCTCACCCTGCGGGCCCCCGACGGGCGAGAGTGGGCGGTAACCGGGGTGGACTCGTTCCGCGCGCTGGAGGCGATGCGGTTTCAGGTCGAGCCCGAAGGTGTCCGGCTGTGCTGCAACGGTGCCAGGCCCGACGTCTACCCGTCCCGCATGGCCATTCCAGGACGGACGGCGACGTTGCGTATCGCCTTCGGCGCGGTCACCGGAAGTCCGCACGCAGGCTGGTCAAGGCGCTCGATCCGGCAGACTGCGCCGACGTGGTCACCGTCGCGGAGCAACGGGCCTGGTATGAGGACTGGCTCAGGACCGTCACCGGCTGGCGCTGGCCGCTGTACGCGCTGCTGAGCCTCGTCCGGCGCTGACTGTGGAGCGTGGGCCGCGGGGGACAGTCCACCGCGGCCCACCTGACTCACGCGATCTGGGTCAGCTTCCACCAGTTGAGGCTGAATCCACCGGTCGATGCATAAAGGCCGAACTGGTGGGTGCCGGCGGGCACCTCGACCTCCCTGGACACCGTGCGCCACTGGGTGGTGCCGCCGGTGTTGGGCAGGGTCACCTCGCCGAGCGGGGTGGCGCCGGCGTTGATGTCCAGCGACAGCCGGGCGTTGCTGGCAGCGGTCGCGATCCGGTACTCCACCAGGTAGCGGGCCGGCTTGGGGACGTTCACGTTGCCGAAGGCGATCCAGTCGCCGGTGTCGAAGGCCGTCGCCTGGCCGCCGCCGGTGTCGCTGGTGGCGGCGGTCGTCACGCCGTTCATCAAGGTGTACGCCTCAGCCTGGAAGCTGCGGGTGTGGCAGCCGCCGCTCAGCTCGCAGATATCCCCACGGGCGTTGGATACTTTCAGGTCGTCGTACCAGATCCAGGAGTCGTTGGCAGGGGCGAACGACGGGGTGGCGCCGCCCGCGAACGAGGAGAAGTACGCCTTGTCGACCTGGTCGGCGTTGGTGACGAAGCGCAGCCCACGGATCGAGGCGGCCTGGACGCCGTTGTACCAGATGTCGATCTCACCGTCGGCGTTGGCGGAGCCGGCGGTGACCGTGTTGACCCGCAGGCGCTGGACCAGGTTCACCCATTGGCCGCGCGGGTAGTAGATGAGCGAACCGTCGGGGCGGGTCAGGTCGACGAAGTCGCCGTACTGGCCGGCGTGGCCCATGTGGTAGTAGTAGATCGCGGCCTTCCCGCCGGAGCGCCAGATCATGCGCGAGCTGAAGCCGTTGGTGCCGTCGCACACCTGCCCCCCGGAGCACGACCCGCCGCCGGCGAGCCCGAGGCCGACCTTCCCGGCGAACTCGGTGGTCCCCCAGCTGAAGTCGCTGCTGAAACGCACCCAGTAGGACAGGTAGTACTCGCGGCCGCGGGTCAGCTGCAGCGGTGCCTGCGCGCCGGAGTCGGCCGGGCCGATCTTGCCCTTCGGGTAGAACACCCGCAGGGACTTGCCGCCGGTGTGGCTGAAGTTGTAGCCGTCGATCCAGGTGCGGGTGCTCATGCCCTGCTCCCACGGGGCCGTCCACCCGTCCTGGGCCCAGGCGCCCAGCGTGTAGGCGGTGCCCCGCTCGGTGCGTTCGAAGGTGTTGTACCGGAGGCTGCTCGTCGCCGCCGACGCGGCGGGGGTGACGGCGGGCACCGCCGCGGCGGCGATCAGCAGCAACGCCACGAGAACCGTTCTTCGCATGGTCGCTCCTTTGACTCAAAGGTTGCGGACGAGGGTGCTTCCCCAGGCGTGGCGGTGCGCCTCGGTGAAGCCGAGCGCGGTGTAGAAGGCGACCGCTCGGGTGTTCGCCTCCGCCACGCCCAGGTGCACGCCCGCGACGCCACGCCCTTGGAGCGCCGCGAGCACCGTGTCCATGAGCCGCCGGCCGCAGCCCTGCCCCTGCAGCCGCCGCGCCACCTTGATGTGCAGGTGCGCGGGGTGCGTGTCGAACCACGGCCGGTGCGGTCCCGCCGGTGCGAACGTGCCCGGTGGATACCGGCGGCGGAGCCGGGGCCACCAGTGCGCGTCCAGCCACTGGTTGAAGCGCACCGTGTCGGCGGTCGCGGACACGTAGCCGCCGACGCCCGCGTCGTCCTCGACGACGAACGTCAGGCCCGGGTCGGCGGCGAGATACGGCCCGGCGTACACGTGGCCGGGCAGCTTGTCGTCGAACGGTCGCGGCGGCGTGCCGAGACCGGTCGCGTCGGTGGTCGCGCAGATGCGGTACACCGCGGCGAGGTCGGCGCGGCGGCCCGCGCGTACCCGGGCGGTCATGACCGGCACAGGGAAGCCGGCCGGCCGCTCGCGGCGGAGGCGTAGATGGCCAGGACGGTGGCGACGACCGAGCGGCCGTAGTCGCCGCCGACCTCGGGCGGGCGGTGGCCGCGGCAGGCGGCGACGAAGTCCGCGAGCTGCGCGGCGAACGCCTCCCCCGTCCCGCCTCCCGGCGCCATGACCTGGGTCTCGGGGGCGCCGTCGCGGCTCGCCCAGGTGCCGTCGGTCGACGACCAGCGCAGCGCGCCGCGGGAGCAGACGACGGTGGTCTCGTCGTGGAAGCGGCCGGCGGCGCTGGTGAGCAGGAAGCCGGCCGCGACGCCGCTGGACAGCGTCACGGAGCCCATCGCGTCGGTCTCGACGGCGTGGCCGTCGCGGTGCCACACGCGGGCGGTCGCCGACTCGGCGGTGCCGTCGCCGGCCCACTGGATGCGGTCGAGGCCGTGGGTGCCGACGTTCATCACGATGCCGCCGCCGGCCATCACCGGGTCGAAGAACCAGCCGGGGCGCGAGCCGCGCTGGTAGTGGGCGGTGCGGTGATGGTGGATCGCCAGGACGTCGCCGAGATCGCCGGAGCGCAGGAGCCGGGCGACGCGGTGCGCGGCGGGGTCGAACCTGACCACGTGCCCGACGGCGAGGACGACGCCGGCGGCCGCGCACGCCTCGATCATCGCGGTGCAGTCGGCGACGGTCGTGGCCATGGGCTTCTCGACGAGGACGGGCACGCCGGCGGCGGCCGCGTCCAGGGTCATGCCGGCGTGCAGGGCGTGCGGCGCGGTGATGGCGACGCCGTCGAGTGGTTCGCGGGTCAGCATCCGGCGGTGGTCGGTGTAGGCCGTCGCGCCAGTGCCCGCCGCCGCCTGTACCGCGGCCGCCTCGTGGATGTCGCAGACCGCTGTCACCCGGACTCCGGGCACGGCGCGCGCCGCTTCCAGATGGAGCGCCGCGACGATGCCGGTGCCGATGACTCCCAGTCGGAAATCCATCACGCGTTGGATTTCGCGGGAGGGCGGCGCGCCCGCAACGGGGCGCAGGAGCCGCGGACGGTGAGGCGGGGCTGGAGCTCGATGCGGTGCGCCGGGGTGGTGGGGTCGTCGACGAGGCGCAGCAGCAGGTCCGCGGCGAGCGCGCCGAGCTCCGCGCGGGGCGGGGCGACCGCGGTCAGCGGCGGGTCGACGAGCTCGGCCACGTCGTCGTCGTACGCGACGAGCGACAGCTCCGACGGCACCCGCAGCCCGATCCGGCGGGCCGCCGCGAGCAGCGCCGCCGCGTCGCGGTCGCCGTGGCAGAAGACGGCGGTGACGCCGGCCGCGCGGCAGGTCGCGGCGTAGGCGTCGATCTGCGCGGGCGTCCACTCCTCGTGCAGCACGCGCGCCTCCGGCACGGCGACGGCACCGAGCGCGGCGGCGGCGCGGTCGAAGCCCTCGGTGACGACCGCGGAGTTGCCGGTGCGGATGCGGCCGAGAAATCCAACACGCCTGTGACCGAGGCTGACCAGGTGCCGGATCGCGGTGTGTACGCCGCCGAGGTGGTGCGTGGTCACGAACGACACCGGGTCGTCGGGGTCCGGCCGCGGCGGGCGGCGCTCGACCAGCACGTACGGGACCGGCAGCCGCCGCAGCGCATCGGCGTGTGCCTGCGGGTCGTCGGCGACGTGCAGGTTGGGCACGAGGATGAGCCCCTCCACGCCGCTGCCCAGCATCCGCCGGATCTGGGTGCGTTCCAGGTCGGGGCGGTTCTCTGAGCTGGCGAGCATGACGCCGGTGCGGGCGGCGGTCAGCGCCCGTTCGATGCCCTCGATGACCTTCGGGTAGTAGTACGACGTCGACGGCACCACGACCCCGACGGTCCGGCGGGATCCGGTGGGGACGCTCGCGACGTACGTGCCGGACCCCTGCCGCCGCACGACGACGCCCTCCGCGACCAGCAGGCCCACGGCCCGGCGGACGGTGTTGATGCCGACGCCGTGGCGGGTCGCGAGCTCGGCCTCGGTCGGCAGCCTGGCGCCGACGGGCTGGCCGCTGTCGGCGATCCAGCGCCGCAGCCGGTCGGCGACCATCTCGGTCTTGAGACCCTGGTGCGCAGACATTCCACCATGGAATGAATCGGCGTCCGTCGTTGTCATGCGGAAATGATGCGACCGCGGGCGAACGGACGTCAATCAAGCTGGCACTTCGTGGAATGTATTCAACCTATGGACACCACCCTGGCCCACGCCGGCGGCACGATGGGCTCGACGTCCGGGTCGTCCTCGTCCCAACCCGTCTCCCGTGGGAACAGGCCGACCACGGTCCGGCACGGCGGGCGCACCTCGGGCCACGGCGTCTGCCCGTCGGTGAGCGCCACCACGACGTCCGGGCGGGGTGCCGTCCGCAGTGCCCGCTCGAACCCGGCCCGCAGGTCCGTCCCGCCGCCGCCGATCAGCGGGATCCCCTCGGCCCGGCACAGCGCGTGCGCGAGCCCGGCCGCCGCGTCGCAGGACAGCACCCGGACCAGGTCGCGGCGGCCGCCGACGGCCCGGCCGATCGCGGCGACCTCCAGCAGCGCGCTGCCGAGCTCGGCGTCGCTGACCGAGCCCGACGTGTCGATGATGACGCTGACCTGCGGCGGGCGGCGGCGCAGGCTCGGCAGCACCACGCCGGGCAGGCTCGCGGAGCGCCGTGCGGGCCGCCCGTACGTGTAGTCGTCGCCACCCGCCGCGCCGGCCGCCGCGGCGCGGACCGCCGCGCCGAGCAGCTCCCGCCACGGCTGCGGCGGGTGGAACGCCACCTCCGCCCAGCGCTGCCAGCCCTTCGGCACGTCGCCGGGGCGGGCCCTGATCGCCTGCGCGACCCGGAACCGGACCGCGTCCAGCTCGTGGCCGCTGAGCCCGTGCGCGCCGTCCGGGCCGAGGTCCCACGGCCGTTCGAGGCCGTCGGCGCCGCTGCCGCAGTCCAGCCACGCGAGGCCGCCCGTACGCGGTCCGAGCCGGAACCGCCGCAGGTAGTCCTCCATCAGCTCGCCGTCGCGCAGCCCGAGGTCGGCGGCGGCGACGGCGCCGGTCGGGCGGGCGAGGCCGTCGCCGTACACGTCGTCGTTGATCTCGCAGTCGGCGGCGATGTTCATCCGCAGCCGGTCGCCGGCGCCGTACAGGCCGCGCTCCCGGGCTACCCGGTCGCCGCGGCCGTGGTGGTCCCGCAGCAGGTGCGCGACCTCGTGGACCCACACACCGGCGAGCTCCTCGACCGGGGTCCGCGCCACGAACGCCGGCGACGCGTAGCAGCGCCACTGCCGGTCGACGGCCATCGTCGGTACCCGCCGCGACTCGACCACGTGCAGCGCGAACAGCGCCGTCGCGAGGTACGGCCGGACCCGCGCGGCGAGCAGCCGCGCCGCGTACAGCTTCCCGGTGTCCAGCGCCACCGGGCCGCCCGCGACGGACGCCTCGGCGGTGTCGCGCGCCATCAGGCGGCCACCGCCCGCTGCGACAGCGACACCGCGCCGGCGAGGCGTTCGATCAGGTCGGGCACGTCCCAGTCGGCGTGGCGCTGTGCGGCGAGCGTCGACGCCGGCACCACCACGAGGTCCGGGGCGCCGGTGTCGACGGCGGCGGCCAGGATCGCCCACGCCGCGTCCCACCGGTCCTTCGACGGCTGCCGGCGGACCGCTTCGACGACGCCGTCGAGGGCCGCCTGCCGCAGGTCGCCGCGCTCCGGCAGGACCGCCGCGGCCGGGTCGGCGAGCAGCGTCTCCGGGTCCGGCAGGTCCATCCGGTCGAGGCTCGCGAGGAGCTCCAGGCCCGGGCCGTCGCCGACGGTGCCGCGGACCAGCATCGAGAGCACGTCGCGGGACGTGCCGGCGGCGACGGCGAACGCGGTCAGCCGCAGCGCCATGTCCCAGCTGCGCGGCGACGGCCACGGACCGCCGCGGCGCGCCTCGCTGCCGGGCAGCTGGTGCACCAGCCGGGGCCGGGCGGTGAGCAGCCCGCACACGGCCCGGCGGGCGAACGCCACCGCCTCGGTCAGCTTCCGCGGATCCAGCCGGGGCAGCGACGCGCGCGGCCAGGTGCCGCCGAGGCCGCGGACGACGACGTCGTGGTCGTGCACCCACTGCAGGTGCACGAAGCGGTTCGCGAGCGGCGCGGACAGCTCCCACCCGTCGGCGGCGGACGACCGCGGGTTGGCGGCCGCCACGATCCGCACACCCGGCGGCAAGCGAAGGGCGCCGACGCGGCGCTCCAGCACCAGACGCAGCAACGCGGCCTGCACGGCCGGCGGCGCGGTGGACAGCTCGTCCAGGAAGAGCAGGCCGCGACCGGCGTGCACCAGGCGCACCGCCCAGTCCGGCGGGGCCATCGGCACGCCCTGCACCGCCGGGTCGTCGCCGACGACGGGCAGCCCCGAGAAGTCCGACGGCTCGTGCACGCTGGCGATGACGGTGGTCAGTGGCAGGTCGAGCGCCTCGGCGAGCTGGGTGAGGGCGGCCGTCTTGCCGATGCCGGGCTCGCCCCACAGCAGGACCGGCAGGTCGGCGGCGACGGCGAGGGTCAGCGCTTCCAGCTGCGTATCGGTGCGCGGCTCCGTCCCGGTGTCGTGCAGCAGCGCGAGCAGCTCGGCGGCGACGTCGAGCTGGTCGGTGAACGAAGCGGTGACCGGAGAACTGAACGAGGACATGAGGCATCACCATTCGGGGAGAAGTCGTGATCCGGCCTCCGGATGAAGGCCGGCGGTGCACCGGAGCAGCCCGTCGCAGGGCTGGAGACGTGCGATGGGTCAGCGGCGCGCGGCGCGGCGTTCGGGTGCGGGGCGGGTGCGGGACAGGCCGGCGCGGAACAGCCCGTGCGCGACCTTGCGCAGCGCCGCGTCGTCGAGGGTTTCCCGCAGCGCGCCGTGCCGCAGCAGCGCATCGGGGCCGAGCAGCCCTTCCACGACGGCGAGCGCGCCTTCGGTGTCGCCGTGGTCGAGCCGCGCCCGCACGTCGGGGAGGCACTCCGGCCGGCGGTGCGCCTCGTCGATCGCTTGCAGGCACGCCAGCGGGGTCCCGCCGAGCGCGGCGAGCAGTTCTTCCCGGCGCACCTCGGCGGGGTCGTGGTCGAGCGCGACGAGCGTGCCGCCCACGAGCCCGATCCGGTGCCGCTCGCCCCTGCACTCGACGACCCGCGGCGTGCTCGGGTCGTCGTCGCGGCGGGTGTACGACGCCGGCCGGCCGGGCGTGAGCGCCGCCGCGACGAGCGGGTGCAGCCCGTCCGCGCCGATGAGCCCTTCGCGCAGCAGCTCCACGTCGGGCAGGACCCACGTCGCGGCGTCGGGCAGCACAGGTCCCCCGCCGCCGCGCCCGCGGGCCCGCGCGATGCGGGGCTCGGCGCCGTCCGCGACGGTGACGACGAACCGGTGCCGCGCCCCGAGCCGCACGGTCACCGCACCGCCGGCACACGCGTCCGCCCTCAGCAGGATCCCGGCCTCGTCGGCCCACCGGTCGGTCGCCGCACCTCCCGCGGCCACGCCCTCCGCAGCCGCAGCCGCAGCCGAAGCAGCCCACCGATCGGCCGAAGCCGCAGCCAAAGCCGCAGCAGCCCACCGATCAGCCGAAGCCGCGGCCGCGGCCGAAGCCACAGCCTCGGCGGGCTCCGGAGGCGGCGCCGGACCGGTGGCGCCGTGGCCGGCCCTGGTCCGCAGCTCCCCCGCCCGGCGCGCGTCCCACAGGTGCCGGTGCAGGTCGAGCCGGAACCGCGGATCCGGATGCGGATGCGGATGCGGCGCGCCGGTCCGCCGCACCCCCTCCCACAGTGCGAGGCTGATCCGCTGCCCCGCGCCCGCCCACGCCGGCGGCGTCCGGACCACCAGGTGCACCGGGCCGTGCCGGGCGAGGGAGATGGTCAGCCCCGGCCGCAGCAGGCCGTCCGGCGCGATCCGCGGCATGTGCCAGCGCAGCAGGTCGGGGGCGAGATGGCGCAGGTCGGCCCGGATCGACGCGGCCAGCGCCGCACCACCGGTCCGAGCCACTGCCTTGAGGTCGAGATCGACGTCGACCCGTGCCGCGGCGCACGCCCCGGCCCAGTCACCGGCGTGCCGGCGGGCGGTCGCTGACTCGATCATTGATTGCGGCACGGCGAACTCGCGCACGCGCTGCCAGAACGTTCGGCGGGTGTCCCCCATCGCGTCATGGAAGTGCATCAGCACTCACCTTGCGCGGATGGGACCCCCAATCTACGACGTGAGGTAGTCATCGGCGCGAGCATACAACGATCCCCGCACCCGTGTCAGTCCTCGCCCCGTGGCTTCGCCGGTGACGTCGGACCCGTTCGTCGACGAGCTTGAATCCCAATAAGCCGTTGCGTCTTCGGTGCGGTGGTGTTTGGGTCGACGCATGTCGATCACCGTGCAGCGTTCGACGCCGGACTCGTTGGGCGAGATCGTCGAGGCGGTGGCGGGCTGGCAGCACGCCGGCGGGCCGGTCCAGCTGCATCCAGGTGACCTCGGGTGGCACTGGAGGTTCGGCGCGCAGGAGTTGGCCGGGGCCGTCCGGGTGTGGACCCGTGACGGGCAGATCTTGGCCGTCGGCATGGTGGACGACACCGCGGGCCTGATCCGGATGGGCATCGCACCGAGCGTCGACGACGACGCCGCATTCGCGGCTCAGCTGCTGACGGACCTGTCGGAGCCGGGGCAGGGAGTGCTGCCCGGTGGCGCCGAGGCCGTCGAGGCCCGCTTCGGCAACGCCTTTCGAGGCCTCCTCCATCGCAGCGGTTGGGTGGCCGATGAACCGTGGACCCCGTTGTCCCGGGAGCTGACTGTTCAGGTGGAGAGCTGCGGACTCCGGGTCGAAGTCATCGACACGCACGACACTCGGGATCGGATCGTTCAGGATCGGGTCGCGGTGCAGCGGGCAGCGTTCGCCGGCTCGACGTTCACCCTGGAGCGCTGGCGCGCGATGGCCGCCGCCCCGCCGTACCACCGGGCTCGGTGCCTGGTCGGTTACGACCGCGACGGCGATGCGGTGGCCACGGTGACGGTGTGGTCGGCCGGGGAAGGGCGACCGGGTCTGCTTGAACCACTGGGCGTCCATCGGGATCACCGTGGCCGCGGATACGGCCGCGCGATCACCGTGGCCGCGGCCGCCGCATTGCAGGAGATGGGGTCGTCCAGCGCGACAGTGTGCACCCCGAGCAGCAACGTCGGCGGCGTGGCGACGTACGTTTCGGCCGGCTTTCAGAAGCTCCCGGACGTCACCGACTTCCGCCGCACGATTTGACCGTGCCGTCCCAGTTGAAAGGGTGAGGAAGCGCCTGATGGTGAGCCACCATACGAACGGAGCCGCGCAAGGCGCTGCCGTGCTGTTCGACGCCGACGGCGTGCTGGTCGACTCCTACGCCGCATACCGGCGGATCTGGACTCGCTGGGCCTTGCACCGAGGCTTGGACCCGACGACCGTCTGGTCTCACACCCACGGCAAGCGGGCGGTCGACACCATCGCCGTCGTCGCACCCCGCCTCGACCCCGAAGCTGAGTACCGACTCGTCCGTGACTTCGTGGCCGAGGAAGGCGACGCGTTCCCGGTCTACCCTGATGCCGCAGCGGTCCTGCAGGTGCTTCACGCTGAACAGTGGGGCGTGGTCACCTCTGGCCGTGCCCAGACCGTCCGGCAGCGGCTCCGCGCCGGCGGGCTGCCCGATCCTCCGGTTCTGGTGGACAACACCCACGTCACGCGCGGCAAACCCCACCCGGAGGGCTACCTCCGCGCAGCCGGACTGCTCCGGACATCAGCCGAGCGGTGCCTGGTCATCGAGGACGCTCCCGCCGGAGTCGAAGCGGCCCGGACCGCGGCAATGACCGTGATCGGGCTGACCACCACCCATTCCGCCGATCAGTTGACCCACGCCCATCACGTCGTCAGCAGCCTCACCGACGCGAAGCCGCTCATTCAAGAGTGGCTTCGCCGTTGACGCTCGGCGGGCGGGTGACCGTTGCCGGCGGGCGCGGCGGGTGTCACGGCGGCGTGGGGGCGGCGCGGCGGACCAGCGCGGTGGCGAGGGCGAGCAGGACGACGGCGGCGGCGAACAGCAGCCGCAGCAGGCCGAGGGCGGTGGCCGCCGCGGCGAGCAGCGGGCCGGCCCACATGCCGGCCGTCATCGCGAAGGTCAGGGCGGCGTTGTAGCGGCCGCGGAGGGCGTCGGGGGCGAGGGCGTTGACCATCGCGGGCAGCGCGCCGGACAGCAGCAGCTCGCCGGCGCCCATGAGCACGGCGGCGAGCGGGAGCACGGCCCAGGCCGGGGTGGTGACGGTGGCGCACAGCAGCCAGCCGGCCGACCAGACCGCGGCAGCGGCGGCGACGAGTCGCGGTGGCGTCAGTCGTACACCGGCGCGCAACGCCAACGGGAGTCCGGCGACGATCGTGAGGCAGTTGGCGACGCCCGCCCACGACATGAGGTCCGGCCGTCCACTGTGGAGCGCCAGGACGGGCAGGCCCGCGGTGTAGACGCCGTATCCGGCGGCGGAGGTCAGCACGGCGACGAACAGCACGAGCAGCAGCCGCCGGTCCGTGAGCAGCGCGCGGTAGCCCGGACCCGCCAGGGTGCTCGTTTCCCTTTGTCCGCCGGTGTACGACCAGCGCACGGCCACGATCGCGACCAGGCACGTGCCGGCGGCGGCCCACCACAGCCAGGTGAGGTCGGCGACGAGGACGGCCACCGCGGAGCCCGCGCCCATGCCCGCGTTGAACAGGGCGAACTGCAGCGTGAACGTCCGGCCGTGCGCCTCCTCCGGGACGAGCCCGGCGATCAGCGTCGCGTACGCGGGCAGCGTCACCGCCCACCCGAACCCGACCGCCGCGACGGCGCACCCGAGCAGCAGCGGATGGCTGCCGGTGGCGACGAGGACCAGGCCGCAGACGGTCGTGGCGAGGCCGGCGGTCATGGCGAGGCGCCCGCCGTGCCGGTCGGTGAGGACGCCGCTGAGCCAGTTGCCGGGGAAGCTGGCGAGGGCGAGCAGCGCGGTCATCGCGGTGGCCGCCGCGAGCGGGATGCCTTTGCCGGTGTGCAGCAGGATCACCAGGTACGGCTGGGTGAGCCCGATCCCGGCGGCCGACACGACGTCGCCGAACAGCAGCCGCCGCAGCGCCGCCGGCATGGTGTCCGTCTTCGTGTCCTGCATGGTTCGCTCCCGTACGGTCGCGGCCGGTGTCGGCGACAGTGTGTGCGGGCGCGCTTGCCGTCCACTTGAGCGCTGGCGCTCCGGCGGGCGGCGCGGGCGCTCCAAGTGCGCCACAAGTACGGGCCAAGCGGTGGCGGCCACGCTCACGGGGCACACGAAACCACGAATCCGAAGGAGCACTCCCATGCAGCGTTCTGTCGTCGCCACGCCCGTGGTCCGCACGCAGGTCCGGGGCGGCGGTCTCGCCACCAACCACAGCCAGGCCGTCGCCACGCCCGCCGCCCCGGCGCTTCCGGCGCGGGGCCTGACGACCAACCACAGCCAGGCCGTGGCCCGGATCGTCTGAGCCACGGCAGCGGGTGACGGAGCCGGCCATGACACCTGATCCCGTCGACGAGGCGGTCGCCCTGCACGACCTGGCGCTGTCCGCCTGGGACGAGCACCGCTACCCGCGGAGCATCGACCTGTGCCGGCGTGCCCTCGGCATCCTCGAGGCGCACGCCGGCGCCGGCAGCCCCGACACCGCCAACGTGCTCACCCTGCTCGGCAGCGCCCTCGACGAGCTCGGCAAGCACGCGGCCGCCGAGGCATACCACCGCCGCGCCACCGCCGTCATGGCCGCGCTGCCGTCCCAGCCGGAGGTCCTGCTGCGGCTGCGCGTCCAGGCGACCGTGGCCCTGGCCGGCAACCTGCGCCGCCAGGGCCGCTACGCCGCGGCGGAGCGGCTGCTGCGGGCCGCGTGCGACGACGCGGCGCCGCGCTTCACCGACCTGGAGCTGGTGCCGCTGCGCAACGAGCTCGGCGTGCTGTACAAGTTCGCGGGCCGCCACGACGACGCCCAGGCCCAGTACGTTGCGGTCCGCACGGTGCTGGAGGCGGCCCACGGCCCGGACCATCCCGCGCTCGCCGCCGTCTGGCACAACCTCGCCGGCCTCGCCCACAGCCGCGGCGACCTGGCGGCCGGCGAGGCGTACGCGCGGCGCTCCCTCGCCCTGCGCCGCGCGTGCCTTCCGCCCGGCCACCCGGCCGTCGTCGCCGACGAGGCCCACCTCGCCGCGATCCTGCAGGCCCGTGGCGAGCCGGCGGAGGCGGAGCCGTTGCTGCGCCGGGCGATCGCGTACTTCACCGCCCGGCACGGCCCCGACCACCCCGAGGTCCTCACCAACCGGCACAACCTCGCCGCCGTCCTCGCCGCCCGCGACCCGGCGGCCGCCGAGGCGCTGTACACGGTCGTGCTGGCCGGGAAGCGCCGCACGTACGGCGCGTCGCATCCGGAGGTCGCGCTGACGCTGACCAACCTGGCCGCGCTCGCCGCCGCCCGGGACGACCACGACGCGGCCCGGGCCCTGGCCGTGGAGGCGCACCAGATCCTCGCCCCGCAGGTCGCCGCCACCCACCCCGCCCTGGCGTCGGTGACGGCGTACCTCACGGTGCGCGGCGCCGACCAGCCGGCCAGGGCGGCGGCGTAGCGGCCGGCCGGGCCGGGGTCAGACCGGCCAGGTGGGGTCGGTGGCGATCGCCTCCAGCTGCTGGCCGGTCAGGGGAGGCTCGGAGCGGGTCGCGGTGTTGGTCTTCTCCCCGACGGCGTTCCAGGTGCCGACCACGATGCGGACGCCGTCCGGCCGGAACACGTCGACCATGCGGAGGGTGATCCGGTCGTGTCCGGCGTCCTCCGACGGGCCGTCGGTCAGCACGAGCAGCGTGCCGTCGGGCAGCGTCGAGTCGACGCAGTGGGTGCCGGGCGGGTCCTTCCGCTTCGCGCAGGAGAACTTGTCCATCGGGTCGTCGCCGGAGACGCGGCCGGGCGGGACGGCGCGGCGGTAGTTGGGTTGCACGTTGACCTGCACCTTGCCGCGCCCGGCCGGGTCGGTGAGGATCAGCTCCGCGAAGCCCGGCTGGCTGTCCGGCTCCGACGCCGCCAGCCCGGCCGGGAGCAGCCGCCGGAGGGTGGCGAGCATGACGTCGGCCGGCACCTCGGGCCGCGGGGAGCCCGCGCCGGACGCGGCCGGCAGCGCCGCGGATGCGGCCGGGGCGGACGTCGCGACCGCCGGCGGCTGGGCGGTCGTGGCCGCCCCGCCCGACCGGTCCAGCGCGAACGCGGCGGTCCCGACCGCGACGCCCAGCACGGCGACCCCGCCGACCAGCATCGTGAGCCGTTGCCGGGTCCGGGCCCGGTCGGCGCGGGCGAACACCGCGGCCGGTCCGGCGCCGGCCGGCGGCTCATCGGCCTCCACGGCCGCCTGCAGCGCCGTGCGCAGTTCGTCGAGCGGCATCAGACCATCCCTCCATCGCTGAACATGAGCTCCCCCACGCTGCCGGCGAGCAGCTGGCGCAGCGTCGCCAGCGCCTTCGCCGACTGGCTCTTCACCGTTCCTTCGCTCACCCCGAGCACCGCCGCGGTGTCCTCGACGCTGCGGTCCTCCCAGTAGCGCAGCACGACCGTCGCGCGCTGCCTGGCGGGCAGGGCCCGCAGCGCCGCCAGCACGGTGAGTGCGGTGGCGCGGTCGCCGGCCGCCGCGGGCGGCTCGGCCGCGCCGGCGGGGTCCGCCCAGGCCCGCTCGCGGCGCCGCGAGCCGCGCTGGTTGTCGTCCAGGTACACCCGCAGCAGCACCTGGCGGGCGTACGCGTCGAGGTGCTCGACCCGCCCGCGCCGCGCCGCGGTCACCACCTTGGCCAGCGCGGTCTGCACGAGGTCCTCGGCGCGGTGCCACTCGCCGCACAGCAGGAACGCCGTGCGGCGCAGGTGCACGTACCGGGTTTCGACGTACTCGTGCAGGTCGGACTCGATGTCTCGGGTCACGGGTACCTCCCTTCACCACACCTGGACAGGTGCGGCGGGCGGGCGGGTTGCCCCGAGCTTCACAAACTTCCGGGCGCCGGTGGGTGCCAGGCCAGCTGGACGAGCCGCCGGCCGTGCCGCCGGGTCGCGTGCCAGGCCCGGCCCGGCGGCAGGGGCCGCGGCGTGATGCCGGCGAACAGCGGCCCGTCCTCGCGGGCGCCGGACAGCACGACCGCCTGGGCGGACAGGTCCCGCAGGCGGAGCAGGACCGGCTCGTACATCGCCCGCGCCGCGCCGCTGGTCCGGCGGGCGACGACGACGTGCAGCCCGATGCCGGCGGCGTGCGGCAGGAGGTCCACGAGGGCGGCGAGGGGGTTGGTGGCGGTGGCGACCAGGTCGTAGTCGTCGACGAGGAGGTACACCTCGGGGCCGCGCCACCGGCCGGGGTCGCGCAGCCGCTCGGTGAGCGCGGTGGCGACCTCGCGCAGCACGTGGTCGGCGGACTGGGGGCCGGTGCAGTGCCCGAGCAGGTGGGCCGGGCCGGCCGCGCCGGCGAGCTGGCGGCGGTAGTCGACGACGACGGTCCGGGCCTCCTCCGGCCGGTACGCGCGCTCGATCGAACGGGCCAGGCCGCGCAGGAACGCGGTCTTGCCGGACCCCTCGCCGCCCAGGACGATCAGGTGCGGGTCGGCGTCGAAGTCGGCGACGACCGGACCGAGGCCGATCTGCTCGACGCCGATCGGGATCCGGCCGCGCCGCGGCTCGGGCAGCGACTCGGGTGGCAGCCGCTCGGGCAGCGGCTCGACGGGCGGCGCCGGCTCGGACGGCCACGCCGCGCGGATGTCCGCCACCGCGGCGTCCAGGTCGCCGTCCTCGGTCAGCCGCGGCCGGGCCACCAGCAGCTGCAGGCGGTCGGCGGTGATGCCGCGGCCGGGCACGTCGTACGGGATCCGGGCGGCGGCCCGCCGGTCGATCTCCGACTCGGCGGGGTCGCCCAGGCGCAGCTCGATCCTGGTGGTGAAGGTGTCGCGGAAGGCCGGGCGCAGCTGCGCCCAGCGCCGGGCCGTGACCGCGAGACGGATGCCGTGGGCCGGCCCCCGCTGGGCGAGGTCGTGGAGCATCCACTCGATGTCCTCGAACTCGTCGCGGACGGCGCCCCAGTCGTCGACGAGCAGGAACCGGCGGCACGTGGGCTCGCGGTCGAGGCAGGCGTGCAGCTCGCCGAGGATCCGTGGCACCAGGTCGCGCCGGTGGTGGTCCGCGACGGCGGCGGTGTGCGGCAGGCCGGCCACGGGGGCCAGGGCCCGGCCGCCGCCGGACTCCAGTGCGTACAGGTGCGTCTCGGCCGGCGTGTACGTCAGGGCCAGCCCGAGCGCGAGCGTCTGCAGCGCGGTCGACTTCCCGCTGCGCGGCCCGCCGACGATCACGATGTTGCCGCCGTCCGGCGGGACGTCGAGGACGTCGTAACGCCGCTCGAACGGCCGGTCGACGCGGGCGACCGGCACCCCGCCGGGCCGCCGCGGCGCCGTCAGCCCGCGGTCGGGGGTCGTCGTGAGCGGGCCGAGCAGCTCCCCGAGCGCCGGCGACGCGGTGAGGGGCGGCAGCCACAGCTGGGTCGCGGGCGGGGCGGCGGCGCGCATCCGGTCGGTGAGCACCTCCGCCACGCTCGGCGGCGCCCACGGGTCGAGGCCGCGCAGGACGCTGTCCCAGCCCCCGCCGGGCGGCAGGTAGCGGTGGAACGTGACCGGCGCGAGGAACCGGACCGGCGTGCCGGACCCGGCCCGCAGGTAGCCGACGCCGGGCGTCATGGGCAGGTCGTAGGCGTCGGGCACGCCGATCACGGCGCGGCTCTCCTGCCCGCTGAACGTGCGCATCGCGACCCGCACCGGCAGGTAGTTGTCCAGGCCGCGCAGCCGGCCCTCCTCGAGCCGCTGCGCCGCCAGCAGCTGGTGCACGCCGAGCGACCGGCCGACCCGCCCGACCTGCACGAACAGGTCGATGAGGTCGGGCCGTCCGGTGAGCAGCTCGGTGAACTCGTCGATGACGACGAACAGGCTCGGCGCCGGGACGGTCCGGTCCCGCGCCCGCCGGTCGAGCTCGCCGGCGACGGTGTCGAAGAAGCGCTCGACGAGGTCCGGTGACTCGCCGACGCCGGTGATCATCGCCGCGACGTGCGGCAGGTGCTCGAACGGGCGGAAGGTGCCGCCGCCGTGCCGGTCGACGAAGACGAAGTTGAGGTCCGCCGGGGAGTGCGTGACGGCGAGGGCGAGGATGACCGAGCGCAGCAGCTCCGACTTGCCCGACCCGGGGGCGCCAACGATCATGCCGTGCTGCCCCGACGCGAAGTCGAGCTCGACCGATGCGCCGTCGGTCCCCACGCCGATCGGCACGCGGAGCCGGTCGCCGTCCGGTCGAGCCCGCCAGGTGGCCGCGGGGTCGAAGGCGCCGGGGTCGCCGAGGCCGAACAGCTCCTCGAACCGCACCCGCCCGCTCCGGTCCTCGTCCGCGGCCGCCGGGGCGGGCACCAGCCGGGTGACGGCGTCCAGCACGGACCGCGCGGCGGCCACCACCTCGCCGGGCCCGAACTCGGCGGCGCCGGTCAGCGCCCGCGCGATGGCGCGCAGGTCGCTGCCGGGCAGCAGCGCGAGCTCCCCCAGCTCGTGGACCGCCGACAGCGCGTCCTCCACGGGGTACCGGAGGTCGAGCGCCTCCCACGCCGTGGCGAGCCGGTCCGCCGGCGCGGGCCCGGGCTCGATCAGCGAAGCCCCCGCCAGCGCCGCCACCTGCCGGAGACGGTCGGGCCCGAACCGGGCGGCCAGCGCCGACTGCAGCGCCGCCCGCAGCCGTGGGTCGATCTCGTGGCGGCCGTCGCCGGTGCCGGCGAAGAGCGCGGACCGCAGCAGCCGCTCCTCACCTCCGGGCGGCAGCGCCAGAGCGGGGAACGCGTCACGGATGCGGTGCAGCAGGCCGGCGTCCACGGCGACCGGGACGGCGGCGTGGCAGGCCAGCTCCAGAGACCCGGCCGGCAGCTCGAGCCGGGCGGCGGCGAGCAGCTCGGCCCCGGCCGGCGCACCCGCCCAGGCGGCGGTCACCGTGTCACCACAGCGGGAGGCGCAGGCACAGCGTCACCGTAGCCCGCGGATCCGCCGGGCACCGCCCCACCGGTGCGCGGGCTCAGAAGAGCAGCTCGCGGGCGTCCGGGTGGACGGCCGCCGCCAGCTCCGCGTAGTTGCGGGGCTCCGCCGGGCCGATCAGGTCCGCCACCTGGTCGCGGGCGGGCGCGATCTGGGGCGGTGGGCCCTCGAACTCCGCATACGTCCCCAGGCGGGGCAGCTCGTCGACCGCGACGACCAGCGCCGCACGGTGAAACTCGCGGCGGCGCTTCGCGAGGCGCCACACGAGGATCAGGCCCTGGTCGGCGAAGGCTGCCCGTACACCACCTGGATCCGGCGACGGGAACTCCACCTCGATGCGGTGGTTGGTGCCGTCACCGGCCTGCGTGCGGGGGCCCTTGAAGCCGGCCGTCGCGGTGGCGCCGGTGATCCGCAACCGGGCGACGAGGTCCTGCGCGCGCAGCTGGCCGTCGGGGGTGTCGTAGTACTCGTCGAGCTGCTCCTGCGGCGGTGCGGCCCGGAAGCCGAGCGCTTCGAGCCGGGTCATGAGCGCCCCGGGGTCCGGCACGGGGTGTTTGCTCTCGACCTCGTCCACCCCGCCGGCCACGCGCTCCATGGTACCGGCGGCGCCGGTTTCAGCGTCCCATCAGCCAGGTGCCCCTGCCGGCTGTCCGATGGCGAACAGTGCGCAGCCGTCGGTGTCGCTTATCCTGCGGCGCATGATCGTGGTGGAAGGGCAGTCCAACGAGCGGCTCGTCCTGGACGGCGAGTGGTTCGAGAAGCAGCGCGGCGGGCGGCCCGTCACCCGCAACCCGGCGTCGACGTTCCGCGGGGCGCAGTGGAACGACATCGAGCGGCGGGTCAGCCTGTTCGGGCGCGAGAAGGAGCACCTCGTCCAGGTCACGCTGGCGTTCGAGGGCAGCGGGTTCGTCGGGTTCATCACCGCCGCCGCCAACCGGCCGGCCCTCGCCGCGCTCGTCGAAGGCCTGGAGCAGGCCGCCCGCTGAGCGTTGTCGGCCGGCGCCCGCGGTGCAGAGGGTTGCACGCCGGGCGGGCCGGGTAGGCCGCGCGGATGGTGACTGGCGCACAGCCGATCCTGCGGAGGCTCACCGCGCAGGGCCAGGCGCTGTTCGAGCCGGTGTACGACGCGGTCCGGCTGCGCCGGTACGACCGGTTGTGGCTGGGTCCGGCCGTCGCGGTGCTGGTGACGACGCTGGCGATCGCGGCGCGGACCAGGCCCGGACATCCGGTGATCAGCCGGTATGCCGTCACGCATCCCGGCGATCCGCTTCCGGCCGTCCTGCTGCGGCTGCCGCTGTCACTGTTCGCGCCGGCGGCGCTGCTGCCGTTCTGGTTCGCGGTGATGCAGGTGCTGCTCGTGTTCAGCCTGACCCAGGCGGTGTTGGGCACCGTGCGGGCCGTCCTTGTCGCGGTCGCCGGGCACAGCGCGGCAACGCTGTCCGCGGCGCTGTGGATCGCCGCCAGGCCGCCGGTGGGGCTCGGGATGCAGGACGCCCACCTCGCTGATGCCGGCCCGTCGGCCGCGGTGGTGGCGGTGCTGGCGTACGCCGCCGTCCGCCTGCGCATCGGGTGGCTGGCGGCGGTGCTACCGGCGTACCACGCCACCGAGGTCGTCGTCGTGGGCGGACTGCCTTCCCGCGAACATCTCGTCGCCACACTGACCGGTGTCCTGCTGGCGCTGGTCCCGGACCGGTGGTTCGCCGGCATCCTCGCCGCGGCGGGCGACCCGCCGGGCCCCTCCGGGGCACGCCCCCCACCGCGGCGGCGGCGCTGGCGGTGACGGGCGATGCCCCGCGGCCCAGGCGCCGATGGCGGGCGGACCGCAACCGGGCGCGTGGTTGGCGGCCCGGCGGCCGGGTCCCGCCGCCGGGTCATGCTCCACCGGAGCTGGCGGCACACGAACCAGCCCGGCCTCGTGTCTGCTAGGTACCTGCCCGGCGGCGACCTCGCCGCGGAGCTCGCCGCGAGCGTGGGGCCGGCGGCGAAGGCGCGGGTGCTGCTGGTGGCGGCGGCGGGGTTACGGCTGGCGCCGCTGTACGTGGCGGCGGTGGTAGGGGTCAGCCTCGGCATCGACGCGTTCGCCGGACCGCAGGGCCGGGCGGGGATCGTCGCGGCGAACTCCACCAACGTGGCCAACCTGGGGCAGCATCGGGTGTGGACGCTGTTCACCAGCGCGTTCGTGCTGGGTGGCGGGGTCGAGCCGGTGCAGGTCGTGGCGCTGCTGCTGCTCACCGGGGCGGCGGAGCTGGTGTGGGGGCGACGCCGGCTGGCCGAGGTGTTCCTGCTGACCCACGTGATCGCGAGCTGCCTGGTCTACGCGGTGCTGCGGGTCGGTCTGCAACACGGCTGGCTCGACCAGGAGGTGGCCCGGGCCGCCGACGTCGGGACCAGCTACGGCGCGCACGCCGTCGCCGCCGCCCTGGCCTGCAGCCTGCCGGTGCGGCGCACCCGGCGGGTGCTGGTGCCCGCGGTGCTGCTCCTCGTGGTGCTGCCGTTCGCCGACAGCAGGACCTTCACCAGCCTCGGGCATCTGCTGTCGACCCTGATCGGGCTGCTGGCGGGCTGGCAGCTGCGGCACCGCCCGCTCGCCGGACGGCTGCGCCGGCCGGGCGCGCAGCGCACCGACCGGCCCGCGCGCTACGTCTTCGGCACGGCGCAGCAGGCTCAGGACGCGCTGGTCTTCGTGCTGCATCTGCGGGAGCAGCAGCTGATCCGTCTCGACGACGCCGTGGTCGCCTGGTCCGACGCACCCGGCGCCGGTGGCGGCCGTCCTTACCGGATGCATGAGTTGCAGACCCGCGACCTGGGGGTCCTCGACGGCGCGCTCGCCGGGGCCGCGTGGGGCATCGTGATCGGCACGCTCGCCGGGTGGCCGACGGCGGGGATGGCCGTCGGTGCCGTGGCGGCGGCAGCCGTGGCCGGGGTGCACGACGCCGGGCTCTCCGACGCCGTGGTGGAGCAGGCGGCCCGCGGTGTCCCGGCGGGCGGGGCGGTCCTCGTGCTGCTCACCAGCCCGGCGGACCAGCCACGCATCGCGGCCGTGCTCAGCCGCGCCGGTGGTGTACCGCGCGATCCGGCCGGGTAGGGAGCGGCCATGTGGTCGGGAATCGACTCTGCGGTGCCGGGCCGGATGGTCAGGCGGCCGCGCCGGCGAGGACCGGGGTCAGCGCGCGGGCGCACAGCTCGCGCGCCCACTGGATACGGCTGAGCGCGACCTCGGGACGGTCGCCGAACACCTCAGCGGCCCGTGCGTAGCACTCGTCCGGCCCGAGCTGGTCGAGCGTGCGGTGGACGGTCTCGCGGACGGTGGCGTCGTCCAGGTCGCGGGAGGCGGAGGCGTCGGAGACGAACAGTGCCATGCTCAGGACTGGGTCGACCGGGCAAGTCGTCATGGGGATCACCTGTTCAAGGGGGGTGCGGAATGTCTACATCCCACGTTCCTCGTACCGCTGTGTGACAGCCTCGGCGCCAGCGGGACTATCCGACTGCCGGTTTCCGCACCCCCGTATACCTGCTAGCAGGTATACCCGGCCCGCTCCGTTCGTTGCCCGCCCGCCGCCTGCCCGTCGCCTGCCCGTCGCCTGCCCGGAGGTCGCGGAATGCGGGGCGGCCGCCAGCCCGGTGGCTCAGCGGGCGGTGGTCCTGACGTGCTGGGCCAGGGCGGCCGTGACGGCGTCGGCCGAGGTGCGCAGGCCGGCGAGCGGTGCGAGGTCGAACGATCCGTCCGCGCCGATGGCCGGCGCGAATTTCGGGTCGTGCCGCAGCGGGGGGTCCGCGACCAGTCTACCGACCACGAACGCCCCGGCGTTGTGGCGCTGCTGCACGCCGATCGAGGCGAGGTGGTGCCACGGGCAGGCCGTGCGGCGGTGCGCCCGGCGGTAGGCGATCCCGTCGGCGTCGATGCGCAGCGACCTGGCGGTGAGCTGCACGATGAAGCCTGCGATGCCGATCGGGACCAGCGCCATCCCGGGCACTCCGATGACGGCGCCCCCGGCCTCCGAGTCGGTGGTCACGGTGATGAGGACGCCGATGACGTAGAGCAGGATGCTCACAGTCCCTGGGTCCGGCGCCGGCGGGCGATGAGCAGCCCGGCGGTGCCGGCGACCGCGGCGGCCACGACGGTGGTGAACACGCCCGGTGGCAGGAGGCCGATGGTGGCGTTCCAGACCGCGTGCACCGCCGGCAGGATGCCGCGCGTCGGCGAGCTGCTGATGTTGTTGCGCCCCCAGTAGTCGCTCTCCTGCAGGCCGTGAACGGCGGCGAGCACCCCGCCGGCGGTGAACAGCACCGCGGCGATCCGGACCGGCGCGACCGGCACGACCGGCGTGGAGCCGCCCGGTTCGCCGCCGCGGCGCAGGAGCAGGCCGCCGCCGAGGACCAGCAGGAACATGAGGGTCGCCCCGGCCCAGAACAGCAGCAGGTTGAGCGGCCCGGCCGGGAGACCCTCGCCGAGCACCGCGCGGGCGAGCTGCACCGCCGGGTTGATCTCGCGGGCGGTCCAGGTCCAGCCGCCGCTGGCGATGAGGTGCGCGTCCCGGTCGTGGACGTAACTCTGCGCGGCGACCGCGACGACGCCGCCGACGCACACCCAGAGCAGTGGGCCACGCGCTCCGGCCGGGCCCGCGAGGGGGTCGCCGATCCGGCCTCGGCCCAGCAGCGTCAGCCCGATGACGGCCAGGAGCACCCCGCCGGCGACCGTGGCCAGCAGCAGCGTCTCGCCGTAGCCACGGATGCGGCGGAAGTCCAGGAACTCGGGCAGTTCGGCGCGGCTCCACAGCACGAGCGCGGGCATCAGGTACAGCAGTGCCGCCCCGGCACCGGCGGAGGCCGCCCGCACGAGCAGCGGCCGCGCCGAACCGGGCAGCGGCAGGGGACGCCCGGCGGTGAGCAGCACCAGCAGCCCGACCATCGGCAGGACCGCGGTCGGCCCGGCGAGCACCCGGGTGCCCGACACCAGCGAGTCCCGGCCGGCCGCGGCGGCCAGCGCGGCGACGGCCAGCACGGCGGCCAGCGCCCCGGCACCGAGCAACCAGGACCGCCTCCTGCCGTCCCCCGCAACTCCGGCGCCGCCCGCGGGCGTGACATCTCCTGCGGGCGGGGCGTCGAATGCGGATCCGGCGCCGGATGCGGGCGCGGCGCCGGATGCGGGTCCAGCGTCGGATGCGGGTCCAGCGTCGGATGCGGCCGGGTCCGCGGCGGGCGGCGGTACAGCGGCCGCGGCGGGCTCGGTCGGCACCGCAGCCGGCGCGAGGGACACCGGTGCCGGCGACGCGGGCGCCGCAAGATCTGATGCGGACGGAAGCAACCCCGGCGCCGGGGCCGGCGACGCCGGGATCTCAGGCTGGGTGACCGGCGCCGCGGGGGCCGGGTCGAGCAGGCTGAGGGCGCCGCGGGCCACGACGAGCTCGGGCTGCTCCAACGCGACCGGCGCCACGCCGAGGGCGCGGTGCAGCAGGGTCGCCACCAGGGGCATCCGGCTCGCGCCGCCGACGAGGAATACGCCGGCCAGGCCGTCGCGGGTCACACCGCTGGCGAAGAGCGTCGCCGTGGTCAGCGCGACGGTGCGGTCGAGCAGGGGCCGCGCCAGGTCCTCGAGCTCACCTCGCGTCAGGTGTACGTCGACGTCGAGCAGCGGCACCGGCAGGCCCGTCTGGTTCGCCCGGCTCAGCTGCTCCTTGGCGATCCGGGCGTCCTCCTGCAGCTGCCGGCGCAGCCGGCGGTCGGCCGTCGTCTCCGGGGCGGCGAGCCGCTGCCAGCGCTGCGGGTCGGCGCCGCCGGCGGTGCGGCCGACCCACCCCACGACGGCCGCGTCCAGGTCGACCCCGCCGACGTCCTCGAACCCGTCGCTGGCCACCACCTCCCAGCTGGTCGCGGTGCGGCGCACGACGCTGACGTCGAAGGTGCCGCCGCCGAGGTCGTACACGACGACGGCCGCGCCGGGGTCGACGCGGTGTGACAGCACGGCGGTGAAGCAGGTGGCGGCCGCGACCGGCTCGGGGACGAGGACAGGCTCGCCGAGCCCGGCGGCGCGGGCGGCATCGGCCAGCAGGGTGCGGCGGATCGGCGCCCAGCTGGCCGGGTGGGTGAGCACGACCTCGCCGGCGGGGGCGCCCAGCGTGCGCTCCGCCTCCGACCGGACCCGGTCGAGGACCGCCGTCACCGCGTCGGCGACCGGCACCTCGTGCGTGCCGAGCAGCAGCGTCCCGTCGGCCAGCCGCCGCTTCGGGTTCGGCTCGTACGCGGTCGGGTCGAGGCGGGCGCTGCGCTCGGCGTCGCGGCCGGTCTGCAGCCGTCCGTCACCGTCGACGAACACGGCGGACGGCAGCAGCGGCGTCGCGTCGAACAGCAGCGATTCGTGCCGCCCGTCCGGCAGACGGAGCATCCCGACGGTGTGCGAGGTGCCGAAGTCGATGCTCAGCCGGGACTGATGTGCCGTCACGGCATCGAGGCTAATGAGCCGGGCCCCGGCGCGGCTCGTCCGATCGGCTCACGGAGATCGGCGGCGCGGACCATCGCACTGTCCTGCCGATGATTGAGTTTCCACGGCCCGTATGTCGACGAGTGGGTACGAAGCCGTCACATGGTGTCAGACGGCACGGACACCGCCTCGAATAGGGGCGGACAGGTCTGAGCGCGGGCCGTATGATCTCGGCCGTGTCGATGATCGATTCGCTGAAACCGTTGCGCACCAGGGACTTTGCGCACTCGCCCGATCTGGGGGTGGTGCGCCGGGCGGTGCGGGCGGCGGACTGGGCGGCGGTCGTGGCGTACTTCGACGGGCTGCCGCCGCGGGCCGACCACGCGCTGGCGGTGGAGGTCGCCGCCGAGGTGCCGGGCAGCGAGCGGTTCCTGCAGCGGGCCGTCGACACCGAGCGGGACTCCTCGCTCGCGCGGACGTTGCTGGGGAGCAGGTGCGTGGTGCTGGGCTGGGAGGCCCGGACCACGTCGCGGGCCGCGAACGTGAGCCAGGCGCAGTGGCGGGTCTTCTACGACCACCTCGGCCGGGCCGAGCGGCTCCTCACCGACGCCGTCGCCATCGACCCCGGCAACGCCGCGGCGTGGACGGAGCGGATCGTCACCGCCCGGGCGCTGGGCTTCGAGCCGGCCGAGGCGCGCCGCCGGTACGACAAGGCGGCCGAGCACTGCGACGTCCCGTACCGCGCGCAGGGACGGCTCATCCAGAACCTGGCGCCGAAGTGGGGCGGGTCGACGAAGGCGATGCACGACTTCGCGCAGGAGTGCCTGAAGGCCGGGCCGCCCGGCACGCTCGCCGGTGCGGTGGTGGCCGACGCGCACATCGAGCACGCGTTCACCAGTGACCGGATCAGCCGGATCCGCGACTACCTCGGCCAGCGCAAGGTCCGCGACCAGCTCGGCGCCGCCGCGGCGCGGACGGTGCTGCACACCGACCACGAGCCCGGCCACGGGTGGGTGGCGGCGCACAGCGCGTTCGCCTTCGCGCTGTTCCAGGGTGGCGACCTTCCCCGGTCCGCGCGGCACTTCGCGGCGCTGGGCAACCTCGTGCGACCGTACGGATGGGACATGATGAGCGACAGCTGGAAGGCCGACTTCCGGGCCGCGCGGAGCAAGGCGGCCGCACGATGACGGACGTCGACGGGGTGCCGGTGCTGCTCGGCGCGGCGCCCGGGCCGCTGCGGGCGGGGCTGATGTTCCGCGTCGGGGTCGCCGACGAGACCGCGGCCACCGCCGGGATCACCCATCTCGTCGAGCATCTGGCGCTGCACCGCCTCGGCGTCGCGGACTACCACTACAACGGCATGACCGGCTCGACCACGACCCAGTTCGTCACGCAGGGCACGCCCGAGGCGGTGGTCGCCTTCCTGCACGGGGTGTGCGCCGGGCTGCGCGCGCTGCCGGTGGACCGCCTGCCGGTGGAGTGCAAGCTCATCGAGACCGAGGCGGCGGGGCGCTCCGACCCGGTCAACCTGCTGATGCCGCTGTGGCGGCACGGCGCCCGCGACTTCGGTCTCGTCGGCATCGCCGAACACGGCATCCACACCGCCACCGCGGCGCGGGTCACCGAGTGGGCCGCCGCGCACTTCACCCGCGGCAACGCGGTCCTGTGGCTCACCGCCGACGAGCTGCCCGCAGGGCTGCGGCTCGACCTGCCCGACGGCCCGCGCCGCCCGCTGCCGGCCGCGTCGTCGGCGCTGCCGCTGCAGCCCGCGGCGTTCGCCGGCGGCTCGGCCGCGATGGTGCTGGACGCCGTGGCGCCGCGGACCGCCGCCGCGGGCGTCTACACGCAGGCGCTGGGCCGGGCCCTGTTCCGGGAGCTGCGGCAGGAGCGCGGGCTGTCGTACACGACGGCCACCGACTACGGCGTCGACGGGCGCCCGACCGCCACCATCACCGCCGTCGCCGACTCCCGCGACGGCGAGGCCGCCGCCGTCGCCGAGCACTTCACCGCGCAGCTGCGCCGCCTGCGGGACGTCGACATCGACGCCGGCGAGCTGGACGCGATCCGCGCCCTCGCGCTGGAGGGCGCGGACGCCCCGGACGCGGAAGCGAAGCGCCTCCCCCGCCGGGCCCTCGACCTGCTCACCGGGTTCCCCTCCAACAGCATGGCCGAGATCGCCGACGAGCTGCGCCGGGTCACCGCCGCCGACGTCCGCGAGGTCGCCCGCGCCGTGCACGACTCGGCACTGCTCATGCTGCCGCGCGGCGTCGAGCGGCCACCCGCGGGGTTCGAGGCGGCGCCGCAACTGTCGCGGTTCAGCGTCGTCGGCAAGCGCCTGCGGTCCAAAGTGGACCCGGAGGTCGCGCTGGTGCACGCCGCCGACGGGGTCAGCTTCACCACCCCGCCCGGCGCATCCACGGTGTTGTACGACGAATGCGTCGCCCTCCTGCGCTGGCCCGACGGCGCCCGCCGCCTGCTCGGCGCCGACGGCATGAGCGTCCACATCGAACCGACGCTGTTCCCCCTGCCGCCGTCCGTCACCGCCGCGATCGAGTCGGCGGTCCCCGCGGAGCGCCACGTCGACCTGCCGGCCCGCGCCCCCGACGAGATCCCGCGCCTGTCCCGGACCACCGGCCTGCGACTGCGCTGGCGCCGCGCCCGGCTGCGCCTGCGCGCCCGGCTGGCGGGCTTCACCCTGCTGCCCAGCGGGGGCACCGGCCGGGTCGTGGTGACCGTCCTGCTGGGCCTCGCCGGCGTCGCCGCGATCATCCTGGCCATCGCCCTGCAGTCCTGGCCGTTCCTGGCCGCCGCCGTCGTCCTCGGCGTCCGCATGTGGCGCCGCTACCGTCCCTGACGCTCACGACGCGGTCGGCGACACGTCAGCCTCCGCGGGTGTCGATGAAGACGGCGAGGCCGTCGAGGAGGCGGTCCAGGCCGAAGACGAACAGGCGGTCCAGGTCCAGGTCGAAGTCGTCGATCTCGATGAGGCGCTCGAAGACGGGGACGCCGGAGGGGACGGCGGCGCCGCCGAAGCCGAGGTCCATCCACTCGTTGCCGGTCATGCCGGTCTCGCGTTCGGCCTCGGCCTCTGGTTCGAGGGTGGTGGCGAGGCCGCGGACGTAGCCGAACAGCAGCAGGTGGACGTGGAGCCGGTCGGTGAGCGACAGCGGGGTGCCGTCGAGGGAGGCGAGGACCCATTCGGTGAAGCGGAGCCCGTTCATCGCGGGCTGGGGGCGGGTCAGGGACATCGTCGGCGCCAGCCACACGTGCCGGCGGAAGAGCTGCCACAGCAGCCTGGCGGCCAGCTCCAGGCGCGGCCGCCAGCCCGGGGGCGGCACGGCGGGCAGCGGCACGGCGCCGAAGGCGGCGTCGATCATGTACAGGGTGAGCTCGTCCTTGCCGCGCACGTGCCGGTAGAGCGCCATCGTCGCCACGCCGAGCTCGGCGGCGACGCGGCGCATCGACACCTCCGCGATCCCCTCGGCCTCGGCGATGCCGATCGCGGTCGCCACGATCCTGGCCCGGGTCAGCTCGGGGACGCCACGGTCCGGTGCGGCGCGCCGGTGCGCGGTCCGGCCGGGGCGGGCGCCCGCGGTCCGGCCGGTGACGACCGTGCCGATGCCGGGCCTGACCATGGTGAGGCCCTCCTCCCGGAGCACGGCGAGGGCCTTGGTCGCGGTGGCGATCGCGACGCCCCAGTCGCGGGTGATCTGCCGGGCGGACGGCACGGGGTCGCCGGGCGAGAGCTCCCCGCTGCCGATGCGGCGGCGGATGTCGGCCGCGATGCGGCGATACGGCGGTTCCAGGTCGGCCACGGGTACTAGTACACCAGACGCCGGGACCGCGCCGAGGAGTGCAGGTGTACTAGTAGCGATTGCCGCACGGCGAGCGGTCCGTTTAGCGTCGCTGCGTACGCAGTACACAAGCGGAAACGGAGCGAAGAATGCGTGTGCTCATCTCCGGGGCCGGGATCGCGGGGCCGGCGCTGGCGTTCTGGCTGCACCGGCACGGGATCGCCGCGACCGTCGTCGAGCGGGCCGCGGCGCCACGCCCGGGTGGCCAGGCCGTCGACATCCGCGGCGCCGCGAAGGACGTCGTCGCGCGGATGGGCCTGATGGCCAGGGTGAGGGCCGAGCGGGTCGACGAGCGCGGCATCGCCACCGTCGACGCCGCCGGCCGGTGGACCTCGACGATGGCGGCGGACGCGTTCGGCGGCGAGGGCATGGTCGCGGAGATCGAGCTGCCGCGCGGCGACCTCGCCCGGGTGCTGCACGAGGCGACCCGCGACGACGTCGACTACCGCTTCGGCGACCGGATCACGTCGCTGCGCCAGGACGGGCCGCGGGTCGAGGTCGGCTTCGCGAGCGGCGGCGCCGAGGAGTTCGACCTGGTCGTCGGCGCCGACGGGGTGCGCTCCGGGGTGCGGGCGCTCGCGTTCGGCCCGGAGACCGACTTCGTGCGGCCGCTCGGCGGCTACACCGCGTTCTTCAGCATCCCCGACCCGGGCGACCTGCGGCACTGGTACCTCATGTACAACGCGCCCGGCGGCATCGCGGCCGGCATCCGCCCGGAGAACGGCGGGACGGCGAAGGCGTACCTGAGCTTCAGGTCCGCCGAGCGCGGCCTCGAACGGCTCCCGGTCGCCGACCAGCAGCGCCTGCTCAACGAGCGGCTGGCGCACGTCGGCTGGCGGGTGCCGGCGCTGCTCCAGGCGATGCCGCAGGCGCGGGACTTCGTCTTCGACGCGCTGTGCCAGGTGCGCGTGGAGCAGTGGTCGCGCGGCAGCGTGGTCCTGCTCGGCGACGCCGGCTACTGCGGCTCGCCCCTCGCCGGCCTGGGCACCAGCATGGCCCTCGTCGGCGCCTACGTCCTCGCCGGCGAGCTGGCGGCGTCCGGCGGCGACGCGCAGGCCGCGTGCCTCGCCTACCAGCGCCGGCTGCAGCGGTACGTGGACGCCGGCACCGAGCTGCCGCCCGGCGGGATCCGTGCGTACGCGCCGGACTCCGCCACGATGATCCGCCTGCGGGCCGTGTCGATGCGGATGATGACCCGCTGGCCGATGAAGCAGATGCTCGCCGCGCAGTTCGCGAAGGCCGGCGCGTTCGAGCTCCCCGCGTTCGGCTCGGCGGTGCCGGTCTAGACCGGCCGCCGGAACGCGACGACCCGCTGGTCGACGACGAACCCCACCTTCGCGTAGACGCCGGCGGCGCCGGTCGGGTTGCCGGCGTCGGTGTCGAGCCCGGCGGTCGTGTGCCCGGCCCGGCCCGCGTCGCCGAGCACGCCGGCGAGCAGCGCGCCCGCGACGCCCTTGCGGCGCCACGACACGGCGGTGCCGACCTGCCCGATGTAGATCCTGCCGGGTGTTTCGCTGCTGTACGCGAGGACGTAGCCCGTGATCTCGTCGCCGGCGAGCGCGAACCTGGACAGTTCCGGCAGGAACGCCTCGGACCGCACGGTCAGCGGCGCCCACGTGTCGAAGGTGCGCTCCTGGTAGCCCCACAGGTCGCGGAACGCCGCAGTGTGCACGGCGTGCAGCTCGTGGTCTCTCGCGGCGTCGTACGGCGCGAGCTCCACCCCCGCCGGCGGCGACACGGCCGGCGCCTCTGACGTCGGCGCCGACATCTCCAGGAAGTAGCGGGACGGGGTGAAGCCGAACCGTTCGTAGAGGCGGGTCGGGGACGGGTCGCCGTCGCCCGCGATGACCTGCGCCTGCCACGGCGCGTCCGGCGCGAGCTCGGCGTGCCGGGCCGCGGCCCGCTCCAGCTGCCAGGCGAGCAGCTCCCGGCCGAGGCCGGCGCCGCGCCGGTCCGGGTGCACCCCGCCGATCAGCTCCAGCCGGTCGCCGCCCTCCGGCGGCAGCGGCACCAGCGCGACCGCGACGAGGCGCCCGGCGCCGTCGGTCACCACCCGGGTGTCCAGGGCGGCGTCCCTGACCTCGTTGTCGACGCAGTCCTCGATCTCGGCGGCGACGTGCCCGGCGTGCCCGCCACCGGCCTCCGACAGCAGGTTGATCAGCTCCGCGACCGCTGCCGCGTCGTCGGCCGCGTACGGACGCACAGAGAAGTCGGTCACTGCCCCACCGTACGCACCCCCGCAACCGGATTGCCGCCGGCTCAGGGTCGGGGGCATGGCGACGCGACTGGTACGGATTGCGATGGACGCCCGCGACGACGCCGCGGTGGGCCGGTTCTGGGCGCAGGCCCTCGGGTGGGGCGTCTCCAGCGAGGCGCCCGGCGTGACCAACCTGGAACCCGAGGGCGTCGCCGACCCGGAGGGCGTCCTCACCCCCGCGCTGACGTGCTCAGCCGTTGCGGTGGTGCTTCTTCACGAAGGTGTACCCCGGCGGCAGCTCCGTCTCGTCGAGCTCGTCCTGCTCGACGGTCTGCTGGTGCAGGGAGAGCTGCCGCTCTGAGGCGTGTGCGCCGGGTGGGAGGCGGCGGAGGAAGCCGTTGACCCAGTGCTCGCGGCGGTCGCTGGGCTCGCCGGGCTCGTCGGGGTGCGGGGCGGGCTCGACCAGCGGCGCGTACAGGAGCATCTCCGCCGGCTCGTCGCCGTCGAGGGCCGGGTAGGACGGGTGGCCGGTCGCGTCGACGCTGCCGTCGACCCTGGTGACGTAGCCTTCGCGGAGCAGCTGGTCGACGGCGTTGCGCAGCAGGAACGTGCCCCGCGACCCCTTGCCGAGGCCGCTGCGCCTGGGCAGGTCCGCCTCGGCGAACACGGCGCTGCCGTCGTCGAGGACGTGCCCGAGGTGCCGGATGGTGTGCAGGACCTTCGACCAGTTCGCGGCGCCGGGCTTGTAGTCGCGGGTGACGACCTTCGGGTCGTACTCGTGGTAGTAGACGGCGTTGTCGACCCGCATCGGCTCGGCGAGCGGCGCAGTGCGCAGGACGACCTCGTCCTTCGCCGCCCGCCAGATCAGGGTGACGAACACCCCGGGCCGCACGTCCTCGGGCCACTCGATCCCGCCGAACTGCCAGCCGATGTCCTGCTGGAGCGTCGCGCAGAACACCTGCCTGGCGGTCGTGATCCCCTTGGCCTTGTGCTCCAGCGCGACAGGGACGGTGACCATGTGCCGCAGCGCCTCGACGCACTCCTCCGGCACGTCGAAGACGCCGGCGTCCAGGTCCGCCCGCCGCACCGCCAGCCGCCGCGTCACCGTCTTCATGATCTGTGAAAGATACCCCCAGCTGCTGATCACGCCTTCTTGCGGATGCCGATGGCGAGCAGCGCGGCCGGCACGACGAGCAGCGAGTAGTACGCGGTGACCGCCGGGTCGAACCTGGGCCCGAAGTTCGTGTCGACGCCCATCGCCGTCGCCAGGCAGCAGACGGCGCCGGCCACCGGGCCGATGAGCCGGGCCGCGTAGGTGAACGCCGCGACTGCCGCGAGCAGGAGTGGGACGGTGTACACCAGCATCGTCGTCGGGGTGCTCAGCGTCGAGTACTGGTTGACGATCACCCAGCACACGATGATCGACGCGACGCCGGCGGCGACGCTGAGCGCACGCAGGGCGCCCGGGGCCGGCGCGGTGCGGTCCCGGCCGGCGTCGCCCACGCCCGGTTCCGGCCGCTCCTGCCGCTCCTGTCCGTCGTCGTCCACGGAGGCGGGCACCGCCGAGGGCGCCAGCACCGACAGCGGCACGGAGGACGACACGGACGCGGGGGCAGCAACCGGCCCAGACAGCGGCCCAGACAGCGGCGCCGAGACAGGAGCGGAGACCGGCTCAAACGGCGGCACAGAGACCGGCGCGGAGGCGGGGGCTGCGTCTGTACGCGGCGCCGAGACGAGGTCCGACGGTGCCGGCCCGGCAGCCGGTCCCGCGGCGGGGGCGGCGGCCGGCAGGGCGCCCTGGGCGACGACCAGCTCCGGCTGCTCGAGCAGCGTCGGCGCGATCCCGGTCGCCCGGTGCAGCAATGTCGCCACCAGCGGTGTCCGGCTCCCCCCGCCGACCAGGAACACCCCCGCGATCTGGTCCGGCTTGGCGCGGGACTCGCGGATCGTGGCCAGCGTCAGGTCGACCGTGCGCTGCAGCAGCGGCCCCGCCGCCCGCTCGAACTCGTCGCGGGTGACCAGCACGTCACGGCGCAGAGCGGTGACGTGGAACCCGGCCGAAGGCTGGCGCGACAGCGCCTCCTTGGTCTCCCGCGCGTCGTCCCAGAGCGCCCGGTGCTGGCGGCGCCCGTCGGCGTCGCCCGGCTCGGTCACCCCCCGCCACGCGGACGCCTCGCCGTCGGTCACGGTGCCGGCGGCGTGCTCGACCACCAGCGCGTCGAGGTCCAGCCCGCCGAGGTCGTCGAGGCCGCGGTACGCCAGCGCCTCGAACGCCGACCCGGTGCGCCGCACGACGCTGACGTCGAACGTGCCGGCGCCCAGGTCGTACACGACGACGGCCTGACCCGCCTCGACCCGCGTCCCCGCGGCGAAGTTGGTGGCGGCCGCGACCGGCTCCGCGACCAGGTCGACGTCGCCGAGCCCCGCCTCCGAGCACGCATCGGTCAGGATCGCCCGCCGGGCCGGCCCCCACGTCACCGGGTGCGTGACGGTGACCGACGCCGGGCGGCCACCGGCGGCCCGGGTGGCCTCACCCAGCACCCGGCGCAGGGTCGCCGCGACGAGCTCCGCCACCGGCACCTCACGGTCGCCGAGCAGCACCTCCGGCTCGTCGATGCGCCGCTTCGGGTTGGGCTCGAACCTGCTCGGGTCGAGCCGGGCCGCCCGCACGGCGTCCCGCCCGGTCAGCAGCCGCCCGTCCGCCTCCGCGTACACGGCGGAGGACAGCAGCGGCGACGAGTCGAACAGCAGCGGCTGGGTCCGCCCATCGGGCCACGCCAGCAGCGCGACGGTGCTCGATGTGCCGTAGTCGACCGAGAGGTGCACGCCCATCTGCGCAGCGTATTGATCACACAGCGCCCCGTCCTCCGACGAACGGCGGTTTCTGCCCGACCGCGAGACGGTTACCGGCGCGGATCTCCGTCGGCCCTCAGCCGGCCCTCAGCCGGTGCGCGCCGTACGTTGCGCGAATGGACGGGACACCGCCGGAGCGGCTCTGCGCCCACCGCGGTACCCGCACTGACCACGGCGGCTCTGGTCGGCCTCGCCCCGGTCGCTCGGCATGCACCCGACCGGCCGGCAAGGCCGCCGAGCGGGCGGAGGTGGCTCAGACGGCGAGGCGGTTGTAGATGCAGGTCGGGTGGTGGTCGCCGTCCGACGGGCGCAGCGGGCAGCCGGCGCACGCCGGAGCGGTGCGGGACAGTTCGGTGTCGCCGGAGCGGCGCATGAGCACGCCGTCCTGCCAGTGGTATGCGGCCAGGGCCTCGTCCTCCAGGAGCATGCCGCACGCGAAGACGGCGCCGGAGGGGAGGAACTGCAGGTTGGTGCGGTCCTGGACGGCGCACGCGCCGGGGTCGGCGCCAGGGACGGGGAAGTCGAAGGCGATCTGGCAGTCGACGGTGAAGGACTGGCGGGCCGGGCGGTAGGCGGCGACGACGTCCAGGACCTCGCGGCGCCAGGCGGCGGCCGGGACGGACTGGTCGGCGGCGTGTGACGCGCCGCGGCCGACGGGTGAGAACCAGTGCATGTTGAGCCGGCCGGCGCCGGAGTCCTCGGCGTAAGCGAGCATCTCCGGCACGAGGTCCACGGTGTCGGCCAGGACGGTGCAGTTGAGGTCGAACGGCACCCCGGCGGCGCGCAGGTCGGCGACGGTGGCGACGGCGTCGGCGAAGGCGCCGCGGCCGCGCAGGCGGTCGACGACGGCGGCGGACGGCGCGTCGAGGCTGACGGCGACCCGGCTCAGCGACGAGCGGACCTCGGGCAGCGCGGCCCGGAACTGGCGGCTGCCGTTGGTGACGGTGCGGACCCGGATCGGGGTGGCGGCGGTGTCGCGGACGATCGAGGTGAACTGCGGGTGCAGGGCCGGCTCGCCGCCCAGGACGGTGATCTCGGTGGCGGCGCCGGCCGCCCAGGTGACGATCGCGGCGACGGCCGCCGGGGTCATGTGCTGGGTCCGGTCGAAGTACGCGTCGGGCAGGAAGCAGTAGGAGCAGCGCCGGTTGCACCGCGAGGTGATGTACAGGTCGATGCTGTCGAGCTTGAAGTCCGACGCCGACAGCCCGGGGTCCGCGGCGGAGGGCGCGAGGTCCGACGCCGCGAGCCCGAGGTCCGAAGCGTGCGCGGCCGGTGCGGAAGCCGCCGGAGGGGCGGCGGGCACCGGTGCGGAGAGCCGGGTCACGCGGCGAATCATGCCATCGTCCCGGGGCCGTCCGTGGCCGAACCGGTCAGCGCGGCTTGAGCGAGTCGCGCTCGGCGAGCTCGAGCACCGCGCGGCGCTCGTCGTCGTCGCCGGTGCGGATCACGCTCGCCGGGCTGCGGAAGCCCAGCGCCGGGTGCAGGTCGCGGGCCCACGCCCGGGCGACGCTGCCCAGGTCGAAGAGCCGCTGCACCTCCAGGACGCAGTGCAGCCGGCGGCGGGTCGCGGGGTCGTGGACGGCGGCCTCGGCGGACCAGCCGGGCAGCGGCGCGGCGAGGCCGGCGCCGAGCAGGTAGGCGAGCAGGTCGGGCCCCCAGACCTGCTCCGCGGTGTCGAGCAGGGCGAGGTCGTCGACGTCGGCGGGGGAAGCGCCCATGTCCTCGACGGTACCTTCGCCCGCGCCGTGACGCATGGGCCGATCAGACCGAGTCACGCGAGGCGCCATCCAACCGGGCGGTCAGACCGCCTCGTGCATGAGCAACGCCGCCACCTCGCGGGCGAGCAGCCTGACCGTGCCGGCCCGCAGGCGGGGGTCGAGCAGCGCGGCGCGGATGGTCTCCCACGAGTCCAGCAGCCGGCCGTCGTAGGACAGCGGTGGGCGGTTGCGCAGGTACCGGTGGAGCACGACCGCGTGCTGCACGATCCAGTGCAGGTAGTGGTCCTCCCGGTCCCAGCTCTCCAGCCGCATCGCCTTGCGCAGGTGGTCCTCGACCTCGCGGAAGCTGCGGGCGCCGAGCATCCGGGCGTCCTGGCGGACGTTGGCCATGACGGGGTGGAAGAGGTGCCCGACGGCGTCGGGGAACGTGTCGTGCCACTGGTCCCACATGACCGACTCGTCCTCCCCGCCGAGGGTCATGACCGCCTCGGGACGGGTGTCGCGCAGCAGGTACTGCAGGTACGCCCAGATCGCCGGGGTGCTCATGAGCCGCTCGGCGCGGGTGGTGCGGATCTGCGCACCGGCCATCGCGTCGTCGATCTCCAGGTCGACGGCGCCGGGAAACACCTTCGCGGCGCGGGCGACGTCGAGGATCATCCGGTCGCCGCGGTAGTACTCCAGCTGCACCGCCCACGGGTGGGTGGGGCGGCGCAGCAGCTCCGGGTCCTGGAGGCGCTCGGCGACCCGGCCGGGCGAGCAGAACGACATGAGCGAGTCGACCTCGGGCGACCGGGCTCCCTCGACGAGGGCGAACCAGCGCTCGACCTCGTCGGTGAAGCGGGCCCGCCAGCTGCGGGTGTGCTGGTCGCCGGCGAGGTCGTCGAAGCACAGCACGACCCGGACGCCGCGCGCGGACAGCGCCGCCGCGACGGTCGCCTGCACGGCGTAGATGAGGGTGGGCTGGCGCAGGCGTACCGGCCAGAAGACGAGGTCGAGCGGGGTGTCGGGGGTGTCGTCGAAGCGCCGCCAGCGGAACTCGTAGTCGAGCTGGCGCAGCAGCTCCACCGCCGACGGGCGGGTGCCGAGGACCGCTTCGAGCGTCGGCAGGTGGACCCGGTGCAGCGCGGTCCCGGCGGGTGCGACACCCGGCGGTGCGGGGGCGGCGGGCGCCGCGGACGGGGGTGGGGTGGGCGGCAGGGTGGCGAGGCCGCGGCGTACCGCCGGGAAGAGCCGGTCGACGTCGACGCCGGTGTAGATGAGGGCGGCGCCCGCCGGGGACGCGTCGTCGTCGTGCCGGGCCCACAGCACGTCGGCCTGCTCGTGCACGGCGCGGGTGAGGGCGTCGTTGCGGCCGGGCGGGTAGCCGGCGACGCAGATCGTGTCGCCGCGCAGCGCCTCGTGCAGCGCGCTCAGGATGACGGGGTCGTCGGCGCGCAGCGGCTCGGGGTCGTGCAGCAGGGCGCGTTCGTCGGACTCGGAGGTCGGCCGCCAGTACCCGTGCAGGTGCAGCACGTCGATGCCGTCGGCAGGGCCGAGCGGTCCGGCGAACGTGCCGTCGCGGTTGAGGGTCAGCGCGCGGGCGGTGCCGCCGGCGCGGCGCACGGCGATCTCGATCAGCGGGTCGAAGTTGGTGGTGATGACCCGGCGCTGGAAGCGGTCGGGCAGGCCGGCGAGGAGCTCGCCGACGGCGATCACCCCCGGTGGCAGCGACCACGCGTCGCGGTCGTCCTCCAGCTGCACGCCGCGGTGGTAGCCGACGCGCTCCCAGCTCGCCGCGGTGGCGCGGTCCGGCCGGTACGCCTCCAGGGTGGCCCGCTGCACGACGATGTCGAACTCGACCGGCGACAGCCACTCGGCGAACGTCCTGCGGTAGGCGGCGTAGAGGGCGGCGTCGCGGCGGGTGGCGCGCAGTCCGGCGAGGGCGGCCTGCAGGTCGCTGTTCTGCAGCGCCTGCGCGACGAACTCGTCGGCGAGGTCGACCATCCGGTCCACCCCGGGCACCACCCGCGCGGTGAGACCCGAGCCGAGGACGAGGGTGATGTCGCGGCCCTTACGGATGGTGGTGACGAGCCGGTTGACGAGGCTCTGCTCAGTTCCCGTCATCTGCTCACCGCGCGTGCTGCGGGTCGGCGAGCCAGGTGGCGAGGTCGGTGTCGGTGTCGACCAGGTGGCCCGCGGCGAGCTCGGTCTCCAGCTGCTGGGGGCGCCAGCCGAGGTAGCCGACGAAGAGGTACGCGGCGGAGACCACGGCCTCGGCGAGCGCCGGGTACGCGTCGAGGGGCACGACGACGAGCTCTCGCCCGAGCACCCGCCAGCCGTCGGGCGCGGTGTAGCCGGGGCGCAGCAGCCCGAGCAGCAGGATCACGTCGCGGACGGGGCCGCCGTCGAGGACCGCGTGGACGTGCAGGGACCCGGCGAGCTCCTCGCCGAGCACGTGCGCCGGGGAGCGCGTCGCGGGCCGGTCCAGGCGCACGCCGATGGCGCCCTCGATCGGCGAGTGGGCCAGGATCGCGACGTCCCCCGCCAGCTCCGGGTCGGCGACACCAGGCGCGCCCGGCGCGCCGCGCAGGACCCGCCCGACGAGCGAGCTGTCCAGACGGGGCGTCTCCGGGGTGGGAGGCTCCGGCGGTACGGCGGGGAGGCGCTGCGTGGCGGCGTTGTGGACGATCGGGATGCGGTCGCCGCCGTTGCGGGCGCGCAGCTCGGGGATGGGGCGGCCGCGGGCCCGCTGCACGCGCCGGATCTCGTCGTGCAGCGTGCCGAGGTCCAGCAGCGGCGGGCCGCCCGCGACGCCGTCGCGCAGCAGCTCGACGAGCGCGCCGGTGAACGCGGTCAGCGGCTCGTCCGGCGGCGCGAGGGCGATCCGGTTACCGGACGCGGCGACGAGCACGCAGCTGCGGTCGATCTCGACCTGGGTGGCGAGCGCGGCGTCGTCGTCGGCGCCGAGGCCGGGGATGGCGCGGCCGGCGTAGCAGCAGTCGAGGATGACGACCCGGTGGGCGCTGCGGCTGCCCTGCACGAGCCGCCGCACCCAGTCGAACGGCACCGCGCTGGAGTACGCGGAGTCGGGCATGGTCTGCCCGACCGCGAGGTGCAGCACGCCGGTGTCGGGGTCGATGACGCCGTGGCCGGCGAAGTAGAGCAGCAGCAGGCCCGACACGTCGACCTCGGCGGCGGCGCGCCGCATCACGGCGTGGACGTCGCGGGTGGTCTCCGGGTTGTGCACGACGCGGCACGCGTCGGGGTCCAGGCCCCACCGGTGCGGGTCGACCAGCACGTCCCGCAGGGCGGTGAGGTTGTTGGTGACGGCGGGGATGGCCGGGAAGTTGTCGTAGGTGCTGGACCCGACGAGCACCACGCGCGAGCGCCGCGCGTCGGAGAGCTGCGTCAAGGCACCGACCCTTCATAGACCCTCGTCGTCGGCACCGAGAGTATATGATCCGCGCCACTGGGTGCGCGTCACCCGGCCAGGTCGGGCTCCTTGCCGTCGACGAAGTCCACGACGGCGGCGACGACCGCGGGCTCCCGCAGCAGGCGCCGGTGGCCGAGTCCGGTGGTGACGTGCAGCCGCGCCGACGGCCACGCCTCGGCGATCGCGATCCCGTCCGTGACGGGGATCGACCGGTCCGCACGGTCGTGCACGATCAGCGTCTGCGGCATCTGTACGGCGCTGCCGATGGCCGGCACGTCGAAGTGGTGCATCGGGGCCCCGACCCGCCGCTCGACGCGCCGGGACAGGCGGGTCAGGGTCCGGTCGCCGAAGCCGAGGACCCGGGCGAAGTAGCGGGCGTAGGACGCGGGGCTCGCCATCGGGGCGATCATCGCGACCCGCCCCGCGCGCAGCCCGTCGCACAGGGCGACCGCGGCCGCGACCGAGCCGAGCGAGTGGGCGACGATCGCCTCGGCGGGGCCGTGCTCGGCGACGACGGCGTCCAGGGCGTCGGCGAACTCCGGGATGGACGAGGACCGCGGCCCGAACCTGCCAGGAGCCGACGCGCCGTGGCTGGGCGCGTCGAAGGCGATCACCCGGAAGCCGCGCTCGACGAGTCCCGGCACGAAGGGCTCCAGCTGGCCGCGGTGCCCGGCCCAGCCGTGCAACAGGTACACGTTGGGGCCCGCGCCCCAGGTGGCGCCCTCGACGGCGACGCCGCCGACGTGGACGGTGAACGGGCTGCCGGCGGTCGACAGCCGCGCGGTCTGCCTGGGCAGGCGGAACCAGATCCGCTCCGCCCACCGCGCGCCGACCGACGGCGCGGCCCGCTCCAGGAAACCGAACGCGAGCCGCAGCGGGCGCGGCGCTCGAAAAAACCGATCGTTCGTGCTTTTTTGCCCAGCCAGGACAGCGGTCATGACGACTCCTCGGGAAGGTCAGCTACGGGCGCGGTCGAGCAGGGTGTCGAGGGCGAGCCGGGCGCGCGGCTCGGCATGCTCGTCCTCGAGCAGATGGAACGCCTGGTGGAAGACGAGCAGGATGCCGTTGAACTCGTACGCGGCCTGGCCGGGGTCCAGGTCCGCGCGGAACGCGCCGTCGGCGATCCCGGCCCGGAACATGGTGGAGATCATGTCGATCATGTCGCGCTCGCCGCGCACGACCTCCTCGCGCACGACGCCGGGCTGGTGGTGGAACTCGGCGGCGGCGGTGACGAACAGGCAGCCGCCGGGCGCCGCCTCCCACCGCAGCCAGCCGTCGAACAGCACGCGCAGGCGCGGCTCGCCGCGGGGCGCGCCCAGCGCGGGGCGCACCACGTGGTCGACGAACCGGGTCCGCGCGTGCTGCAGCACCTGGACCTGCAGCGACTCCTTGGACTTGAAGTGCCCGAAGAGCCCGCTCTTGGACAGGGCCGTGCGCTCGGCGAGGGTGCCGATGGTCAGCCCACCGAGACCGACGGCCCGCGCGACGCTCGCGGCCTCGTCCAGCACCGCGAGCCGGGTCTCCTCACCCTTCCCCATGCGCTAAGAAAAGCACGACCGTGCGGATCACGCAAGCGGCCGGCTCAGGCGGCCGCGGCCAGCCACAGGTCGGCGGGGCTGCCGAGGCGGGTCGACTCCACGGACACCTGCCGATACGCGGTGGCCGTCGTCGAATGGGCGAGCATGCCCCGCACGCCGTGGAGCTGGAGCGCCGTGCGGCTGGCCAGCTGCGCGTGTTCGGCCAGCGCCGCCAGTACCGACGCCGCCGACGCGTCCTCGTCGCGGTCGAACTGCCAGGCGGCCCGGTGCAGCACGAGCCGCCACCCGTCGCCCTCCCCCACCAGCGTCGCCAGCCGGTGCGCCACCGTCTGCCGCTCGACCAGCGGCCGGCCGGACTGGACGCGGGTGTTGACGTGCGCGCGGGCCACCTCGAGGATGCGGTCGGCGACGCCGAGCAGCAGCGCCGCCTGCCGGAGCCGGGCCGCGTCGAGGGCCCGCCGCCACCGCTCCTCGGTGATCGGCAGCGGCTCGGCAGGTGCGCCGTCGAAGCGGATCCGGGTGGCGGGCGTGCCGAAGTGCTCGAACGCGTCCACGAGGCAGGTGGCGGGGTCCGGCAGGACGAGGTGCCACCCTTCGTCGGTGCGCACCACGCACAGCCCGGCGGTGCCGCGCGGCAGCGGCTCCGACTCGCCCCACAGCGTGCCGTCGCCCTTCACCCGCACGCCGGACGGGCCGCGGGCGCCGATCACGACGCCGTGGCTGGTGCCGTCGAGCAGCCCGCTGAGGATGTCGGCGGGGATGTCGGCCGGCACGTCGGCGCCGTCGAGCAGGTCGAGGGCGAACGCGGTGTCGCGGTAGCAGGCGAGGGGCTGCAGCGCGTGGCCGAGCCGGTCGTTGATGACGATGTCGGCGCCGAGGCCGAGCGCGGCGCCGCCGAGGCTCGCGGGCGCGCTGAGGGCTGGCACGCCGATCGTCCCGAGCTGCTCGGACAGGTCGCCGGTGCGGGTGAGCACCGCGTCGACCGCCTCCCGCAGCCGCTCCTGCACGGGGTCGAGCGCCGGTCCGGGCGCGGGTGCGGCGGCACCGCCCGCGTCGTACACCCGCGCGCTGCTCAAGATGTCGATCATGACCTCGGACGCCCCGCCGGAGATGGTGACGCCGGGCGACTCGCGCAGCGCCGCCTCGAGGATGCGGTCACCGGCGCCGGGGCCGGGCACGAGCACGTCGGGGCCGAGCGCGTCCAGGGCCCACCAGGCGATCCGCTGGCCGGTCTCGCTGCAGTGCCACTTCGCGAACGAGGACTCGGCGATGTCGGCGTTGCCGTCCTGCAGGTTCCGCATCACCCGGCAGCTGAGCAGCTTGCTGGCCGCGAGGCGGGTGCGGTGCTTGGCGAGGCCGACCCGGGTGACGTCGCCGGGGCGGCGGCCGTCGGCGTCGAGCCGCTCGGCGATCATGTTGAGCCAGTGCCGGCCGCGCGCGTAGTAGTCCAGGCCGGTGCGCTCCGCGGCGAACATCTGCGTGATCAGCGACCAGCCGGCGCCCGGCTTGCCGAACACCGCGTCGTCGCCGACGCGTACGTCGGTGAACCAGATGTCGTGGAACTGCTCGTTGGCGAGGCTGGGGATCGGGCGGATCACCACACCCGGCGCGTCGAGCGGGACGAGGAACAGGGTGATGCCCTCGTACTGGCTGCTCTGCGGGTCGGTGCGCACCGCGATCAGCGCGAAGTCCGCGTAGGCGCTCTTGAGGTTGTACGTCTTGCGCCCGTTGATGACCCAGCCGTCACCGTCGCGGACCGCGGTCGTCTGCAGCGCGGCGAGGTCGGAGCCGTTGGTCGGCTCGGTGAAGAGGATGCAGGCGGTCGTCTCGGCGCTCGCCATCGCCGGCAGCAGGGTCTTGCGCTGCCGCTCGTCGCCGGACGCCAGGATCAGCGAGCCGACGTTCTGCACCGAGATGCAGTACAGGTTCTGCGGGATGCCGTGCGCGACGAGCTGCTCCAGTAGCGTCACGGTCGCGGTGTAGTCGAGGCCGCGGCCGCCGTACTCGACGGGCCACGAGGGCGCGAGGATGCCGGCGGCGCCGAGGTGCCGGTAGAGCGGGCGGACGTCGCCGTCCATCCCGTCGGCGCGGGCATGGACGTCGTGCAGCAGCCGCGCCGTCTCCGGCGACCTCAGCACCCGCTCGACCTCGGCGGCGAAGTCGGCGGTCTCCTGGGGAACATCGAAATCCATGCTCAGGCTCCTTAAGCAACGTCAGAACGCGTCAGACGCCACGGAGTGCGGCGTGGGCCTCCCGCACGATCCGGGCGTGGTGCTCGGTGAGGAAGAAGTGCCCGCCGGGCAGGACCGAGAGCGCGAACGCCCCCGACGTCTGCTCGCCCCACGGGGCCATCGCCGACGGCGGCACGCCCGGGTCGCTGTCGCCACACCAGGCGGTGACCGGGCACGACAGCTGCGGTCCGGGCGCCATCCGGTAGCGCTCGATCATCGAGAAGTCCGCCCGGAGCATCGGCATCAGCAGGTCCAGCAGGTCGTCATGCTCGAAGACCGCGTTGTCGGCGGCGCCGTAGTCGCGCAGCATCTCGATGAACTCGGCCCGCGGCAGGTCGCTGACCGGCTCCCGCGGGCGCACGATCGGCGGCGCGGGCCGGCCCGTCACGAACAGGTGCCGCACGGGACGCCCGGCGGTCTTGAGCCGGCGGGCGACCTCGAAGGCGAGGATGGCGCCCATGCTGTGCCCGAAGAGCACGGTCTCGGTCGGCTCGCCGGCGATCACCTCGGCGAGGTCGTCGGCGAGGCCGGCCAGGTCGCTGACGGGCTGCTCGGCCATCCGGGCGCCGCGCCCCGGCAGCTGCACCGGCACCAGCTCGATCCGCCCGGTGAAGTACTTCTCCCAGGCGGCGTAGTAGGTGGCGGAGCCGCCCGCGAACGGGAAGCAGTAGAGGCTGTGGGTCGCGGTGACCGACCGGAACCGCTGGTCGAACCACGGCGCGGTGGTCTGCGGGATGCTCACAGCGCGGCCGCCACCTTCCGCGGCGTGAAGCGCACCGGCAGGCTCTTGTACCCGGGCACGAAGTGCGACGCGACGTGCTGGACCTCGCCGGCGATCTCGACGGTGTCGACCAGGTCGAGCATCTCCTCGATGAAGATCTGCAGCGTCACCTTCGCCATCCCGGCACCGATGCAGTAGTGCGGGCCGACGCCGAACGCGAGGTGCCGGTTGGGCCGGCGGGTCAGGTCGAAGGTGTACGGGTCCTCGAAGACCCGCTCGTCGCGGTTGGCGGAGCCGAGCCACGCGCTGACCGGGTCGCCGGCCTTGATGGTCTGCCCCTGCAGCTCCACGTCCTGGATGGCGTAGCGCATGAGCGCGGTCACCGGCGACGCCCAGCGCAGCACCTCGGCGAGTGCGATCTGGATGTCGTCGCGGTTCTCCCGCAGCCGCTCGAACTGCTCCGGGTGCTCGGCCCACTGGTTGAACAGGGTGCACAGCGTGTGCGGCGTCGTCACGTTGGCGCCGATGAGCAGCACATACCCGTTGACCATCGCCTGCTGCTCCGACATCGGACCCTCGGTCAGGTCCATGTTGCGCATCCTGCCGATCGCGTCGGGGTTCTCGGCGCCGCGCTCGCGCTTCGCGAACTGCTCGCGGAACGCCTCGAACATCTGGTGCCGGGCCTGCCGGACGGTCGACATCGCGTTGCCGGAGGCGTAGGTCGGGTCCTCGTACGCGATCGTCATCATCACCACGTGCATGAGGTGCTCCCAGTCCTGCGGGGGCAGCCCCATCAGCGTGCCGGTGATCGACATCGCGAACATCATCGTGTCGTGGGCGATGTCGTGGACGTCCTTGTCGATGGCCCGCCGGATCGCGTCGCGGGCCAGCCCGCGGATCAGCTCGTCGTGCGTCTCGACCAGCTCCGGAGCGAACGCCGGGTTGAGCGGCTTGCGCAGCTCGCCGTGGCGCGGCGGGTCGGTGTCGGCGAGCATGTCGTCGGTGGCGATGTCGGGCGTGTTCAGGTCCAGGACGCTGAGGATCGTGCCGCGCCGGGAGGAGAACTCGGTCGGGGTGCGCAGCACGCGGGTGACGTCGTCGTGCCGGGTCACCACCCAGAACGGCTCCCGGCCGCCGCCGGGGTCCGCCTTGTAGACCGGCGCCACCTCACGCAGGTGCGCCCACAGCGCATGCATGTCCGTCACGGCGTGGAATGCGGAGTCGAGCAGATCGGGGTCGTCGAACTGCACCGGACAGAACGGCGGCGTTGAGATAATCATCAACCGGGCCTTTCGATATCGCCTGTGCATGTCGTATGTGTCGATTGTCGGCTAAGGCAACGGTAACTGCACAGTATGTGAGCGGCAACTCAGGGAATCCGGATCCGTCGGTGAAACAGCTGCTCGTAGAACGGCAGGTGGTGCTCGTAGTAGCGGCGCAGCAACGGATCCGTCTCGACCGTCCGCGCGTAGGCGCGCTCGGTGCGCCGGACGGTGGAGCTCTCGCTGACGTCGGTGTGCCAGCGCGCCGACTGCCGCCACTCGGGCCGCTCCCCCGGCTGCCATTGCAGGACGTCCTCGCTGAACGGCAGGCCCACGGCGTCGCAGTACGCCCGCACCGTCGCCCCCGGACGGTCGACGAGGTCGTCGGAGTCGATGACGATCGGCTCACCGCCCGCGTCGAGCACCGTCTGATGGATGCGGTGCAGGTACTCGACGCCGACCTCGTGCAGCGCCATCTCGGGGCGGATCGCCGCGTAGGACGGGATGATCTCGCGCGGGTCCCGCAGCAGGAACGCGTGCCGCGCGCCCTTGAGGAAGTCCTCGCGGGCGAAGACCTCGTCGTAGCGGCAGTCGGTGGTGTCCTTGAAGAAGACCGTCGCGCCCGCCGACAGGTCCAGCAGCGCGTCCATCAGCTCGTCGGGGGTCCGCGCGACGCGGTCGCCGGCCTCGGTGCGGCCGTCGTTGGCGATGTTGCAGAACGGCTCGTGCACGGCGAGGAGGTCGTCGCGCTCCAGCATCATCCGGAAGAACACGGTGGACCGCGAGCGCGGCGCGCTCCACAGTGCCAGCAACGACTGGGTCATACCGACTCGACCTCCTCGATGGTGCCGAGCGCCCAGTCGACGATGCAGCCCGCGACGTCCACGTCGGTGGCGTCGATGGCGCCGTGGAACTCCGGCGTGTGGTTCACCTCGTTGGCGAACAGGCGGCCTTCCTGGTCGATGAGGATGTCGACGCCGAGGAAGCCGCCGCCGACCGCGTGCGCGGCGGCCACGGCGAGCTCGTTGAGCTCGTCGGTGATCGGGCACGGCGTCGGCGCGCCGCCGATCGCGGTGTTGGTGCGCCAGTCGTCGACGGCGTTCTTGTAGATCGCGCAGACCACCTCGTCGCCGGCCACGTAGGACTTGATGTCCTTGCCCGGCTTGTCGATGTGCTCCTGCAGGTAGTACACGTGCTGCTGCGGATTGGGCAGCGCGGCGCGGTGCTCCAGGATCGACTGGCCCTGCTCCTCGTCGTGGACCCGCGCCGTCAGGTTGCCCCACGACCCGGTCACCGGCTTCGCCACGAGGGGGTAGCCGAGCTTCGGCATGACCTCCAGTGCGGCGCCGGTGCCCCACGCCACGGCGGCCTGCGGGATCGGCAGGCCGGCGTTGTGGAACGCCAGGGTGGTGCGCAGCTTGTCACCGCACGTCTCCAGCACCGGCGGGCGGTTGAGCGTGGGGACGCCGAGCGCGTCCAGGGTCGAGGCGACCGACGCGGCGCGGCTGTGGCTGACCTCGCGCATGAGCGCCGCACGGAACGGCGGGCGCCCGTCGGCGAGCATGACCGTCAGCTTCCGGGGGTCCACGTGCTCGTGGTTGACCCCGCGCGCCTGCAGGGTCTGCAGGATCAGCCGCTCCTCCCGGCGGACCCGGGAGGCGACGACGGCGATCGGCATGTCTGTGGTGTCCACGATGGCCTCTCTGATCGGCTCTGATCGGCTCTGCGGCGTTCAGGCCCTCCGGGACAGGGCGTCCGCGGTGCGGTCCAGCTGCTCGATGGCGACCTCGAGGCGGCGGAGCAGCTCGGTGCTGTGGGCGCGCAGCTCGGCGGGGCCGTGTCGGTCCCAGACCCGTGAGTGGGCGCCGGTCATCCGCACGCCGGTCCAGCCGTGCGCGACGGCGTTCACCCGCGCGGCGGCCTCCGTGAGGTCGAGGCTCCGCAGGGCGAGGCCCTGCCGGCGCAGGAACTCCGCGTGCAGGCCCGCCTGCGCCTGGATGTTCCAGCTGATCACGTACAGCTCGCTGAGCGCGACCTCGGCCGCGCCGGACCCGGGCGGCAGCGCGCACAGCTCGTCGAGGTAATCGCGCAGGCCGTCCACCCCGGACAGGGTGTCGCCTTCCGACGGCCGCCGGAAGCGGGCGACGTTCTCCCGGATGACGTCCGCGGTCCATGCGCGGTCCGGCTCCGGCACGGGTCCCCGCATGCTCGCGTGCAGCCACCGGCGGTCGCTGGGGCTGGCGCTGAAGAACACGTCGCCGTCGTCGGCGGGGTTCGCCGAGCCCCAGCTCGCCATGAAGTCCGCGATCGGGATCGGACCCTGGAACGCCGGCGGCTGGGCGTCGGACACGAACACCTCGGTGTCCGTGATCCGCCACACCACCAGCAGGTGCGCGGCGTGCACGTCGTGGAAGGCGGGCCGGAACGGCAGGTGGAAGTTGTCCACCGCGGCGATCGGCAGCACCCCGGCGGCGAGCGCGTCCCGAAGCTCGTCCAAGCCTGGGCTCCGGTGCCAGCTCGACTCGAAGGGGTGGAAGAGCGCGAGCCGCTTGGCGAGGGAGTCCGGCTCGGCGTGGTAGTAGTACTCCTCGGTGGTCCAGGCGCCTGCCTTGCGGCGGAACTCCCACGGCGCGCCCAGCACGGTGACCGGGTCGTGCCCGTCGTGCAGGAGCACGGTCGCGAGCGTGCCGTGCAGGCAGCTGCCGAGGTCGCGGGTCCACAGCCGGACCTCGTCGAGGGTGCGGGTCGACATCATGCGGCGACACCGCCCGCGAGCCGGACGTCGACGCCGGTCACCAGCGTGACCGCGAAGACGTGCAGGGCGACCAGGCGCGGCAGGCGCAGCGCGGTGGCGACGCCGTGGCGCGGCATCCCGATCCGCGACAGCCACATCGTCGTCGGCAGCCCCTGCTGTACGTGGTGCGGGTAGTGCATCTTCCCGGTCTTGAACGCGGGCTCCTCGCCGAACGCGGGCGTGCCGTCCAGGAAGTCCGAGACACCCACCCGCAGCGGGTCGGCGTATCCGTCTTCGTAGTGCGCCCAGAGGATGTCCTCGCTGCGCCGCTCGGAGGCAGCCAGCAGGTAGATCCAGTCGTAGCGGCCCGGCGGGACCTCGATGACCTGCCCCTCGGCGCGGACGTTGTCGCCGCCGGCGTGGACGTCGGGCCACACGAACGGGATGCCGGCGACCTCGATCACCGTGCGCGGCGCGGGCAGCTCCCCGGCGGGGAACGAGTTGCCCCACGCGTTGAGCCGGCCGAGCCCGAGGTCCTCGACGCCCGTCGTCGCCCGGTTGTTGAGCAGATCGTCGATGCCGATCAGGCAGAACTCGGGGCGCGCCGTCGAGGCCGGCAGCCGCTGCACGACACGGCCGGGAGCGCTGGAAACCTGGCTGCTCATCGAACCCTCCAATCAGAACAGCGACAGTGCCTGCAGGGAGCTGTGCGTGCGCCCGTTCACCTCGGCGAGGTCCTGCACGGTGTTGAAGTCGACGATCATCGTGTCGCGCCAGCCGGGCACGGACCGGTCCTCGGTGCGGATCTCGCTGACGGCGTGCTCCATCGTCGTGTCGGACAACACCAGCGCCTCGAGCGGCTCGGTCATGGTGACGCTGTGCTCGACCCGCTCCTCGCCGCGGCGGAAGACCTGGCTCTCGCCGCCGACGCAGTGGTGCCGGCCGATCAGGTGGATCGCCACGTACTCGTGCCCGTCGGAGTGCCGGCCCTCCGGCGCGGGCTCCGAACCCTCGTCGGGCTCGGCGATCACCCGGATGAAGTGGACGCCGAGCTCCCAGTCGCGGTCGCCGGCCGCCTCGTTCACCAGGCCGACCGACTCCTGCAGGATCTCGCTGAAGCGGCAGCTGGTGAGGGCCTTGTCGGTCAGCGGCTCGAAGACGCGCAGCTGGTCGCCGAACGCCCGGTTGATCTGCTTGCTCTGGAAGAACTCGGTGCCCAGCAGCGGCTCCAGCGTGCCGTCGCGGTGGGCGAGCACGCGGCCGTAGCGGCGGTTGCGGCGGCACCGCGCGGGGCCGAGGTAGGCGTCCGGGACCAGGTCGTCCCATGCGGCCGTGAAGCGGTGCCAGTCGTCTCCTTCGGTGGGCAGCGGCAGCCGGCCGTGTGCCCAACCGTGACGCGCGACGTCACCGGCGCGGAGGTCCTCGGAACTGTCCATCAGTGGCTCCCCTCGATGGGTCGACGTGGGCGTGTACGCACACTCGGGGGCTCTACAGTCAATGCCTAGAGAATACTATGAACTCTACATCGTGTCTTGTTGACTGTCGGAGCATCTTCGCTGATACGACGGGCCCGGGACTGGTGGGTCGCACCGTCCCGGGCCCGGTGGGACCGGGACGGCGAGGTCATCACCGTCCCGGTCCCGTCTCATGCGGCGGCTACCGGGGTCTCCGCCCGGACCGGGGGCACCTGCCTGGTCAGGCTCGGCGTCCCGTCGGTCCCGGGCCCCTCGGAAGGAGGCGTCTCCGAGGCGCCCCCGGCAGTCGCGTCCTGGGCCTCCCCCTTTGCCTGTTCCTGTGCCGGCTCCTGAGCCGGCTCTTCCGCCGCGCCGCCGACCTCGCCCGCGAGGAACTCGGCGAGGGCGCGGACCGTCGGGTTGCTCCACAGGATCGTCGGCGGCAGGTCCACCGCGAACGTGCGGTGCAGCCGCACCCGCAGCGCCACGGTGAGCACCGAGTCGACCCCGAGCTCCAGCAGCGGCCGGTCGATCGCGATGTCCTCCGGCGCCAGGTTCAGCTCGGCGGCGACCTGCTCGTGCGTCTCCGCCGTCACCTTCTCCACCAGCTCGTCCGCGGGGACCGTCGCCCAGTCCACCGCGCCGCCGCCGGTGTTCTCCGCCGCGGCGTCGGTCACCGACAGCTGCGAGAACACGGGCAGGGTGTGGCCGGGCATGACCCGCATGACGGTGACGTACGGCAGCGCGTAGCGGTCCGCGTAGCTCCAGCTGCGCAGCGCCTCGCTGACGGTGATGCCGCCCAGGCCGCGCGACTCGGCCTCGAGGATCGTGGCCTTGCCGGTGGTCTCGCCCATGCCGCGGCCGATCCACTGCGCCCACGCGAAGCTCGTCGAGCCGATCTCGCCCTGCGAGCGCCGCAGCGCGGCGAGCGCGTCCAGGAACGAGTTCGCCGAGGCGTAGCTGACCTGGCCGGTGAGCCGGGCGAACTGCCCGCACGAGGAGAACATCGTGAAGAAGTCCAGCGTGCCGGCCGGGTACAGCCGGTGCAGGACCATCGCGCCGTCGGCCTTCGGTCCCATGGTGGTGTCGAGGTTCTCCGCCCTGGTCTTCTCCACCAGGGCGTCGGAGACCACGCCGGCGCAGTGCACGATGCCGCGCACGGCCGGCATGTCCAGCGAGCCCGGGTCGAGGGCCTTGGCGGTCGCCTCCGGGTCGGAGATGTCCAGCCGCAGCACCCGTACCGTGGCACCCGCCGCCTCCAGGGCGACGACCTCGGCGATCTGTGCGGCCACGGCCGGGTCGGTCACGCCGTCCCACTCCGAGCGCGGCGGCAGCCCGCGGCGGCCGACCAGCACCAGGCGGCGGGCGCCCTGCTCGACCAGGTGCCGCGCGGCCTCCAGACCGAGCGCGCCGAGACCACCGGTGACCAGGTAGGTGCCGTCGGGACGGCAGTCCACCGGCTCCCGCTCGGCGGGCCGCTCCAGCCGGCGCAGCCGGGCCGCGAACAGCCCGTCCGCCGTGCTGGACAGCACGTCCTCGTTGGGCGGCAGCGCACCGATGACGCCGGCGACCGACGCCAGATCGACGCCGCCGTCCACGTCGACGGTGCCGCCCCACAGGTCGGGCCGCTCACCGGCGACGATCCGGCCCGCGCCCCACAGCGGGGCGTGCGCCAGCGCGCCTTCCGTGCCGCCCTGCCGGACCCCGCGGGTCAGCGCCCAGATGGTGGGCCGCTTCTGCTCGTCCTCGATCGCGGCGACCCGCTGGACGGCGTCGACGAGCGCCTGCGCGCAGCGGCGGGCCGCCTGCTCGGGCGCCTCGTCCGGCAGCAGCGCCGGCGGGGCCACGATCACCACGTCGCCGCCGGCCAGCAGGCCGTCGCCGATCGCGGCCGGGTCCGTCGTCGCGCGGGTCTCGACACCGCGGGCGTTGAGCGCGTCGACGAGCGCGGAACCGCCTTCAGGCTGCCCGAGGAGCAGCGCCTGCCGCGGCTGCGGCGCGTCGGCGCGCACCTCGACCGGCTCCCAGGTCAGCTCCTGCACCAGGTCGCGCGGGCCGACCGCACCCGAGCCGATGTCCTGCACCTTGACGTAGCGCAGCCCGCGGGCCTCGCAGACGACGGTGCCGGTCTCGTCGGCCACCTGCATGTTGATGGTGTCCGGCGTGCGCGGGTCCCGCGTGGTGTGCACGAAGATCCGCGGCGGCGGCGCGCCCTTGAACTGCAGCGACTCCAGGTGCGAGCAGGTCCGCAGCACGGTCGAGTCCTCGGTCATCACCAGCACGCCGCTGGCGGTGAGGGCGGCGTCGACGACCGCGGTCCAGCTCGACGGGTGCAGCTTCGGCGTGTGGTCGACGGTGACCGTCGCGATCTGCTCGTCGTCGCCGCGCAGCAGCTCCTCGACGACCCACGGGAACGTGTAGCCGTCGACACCCATCGCGCGGAAGATGCCGTCGACCTTCGCCCACGTCCACGACACCGGGCAGCGAGCACGGATCGTGTCCACGTCCTCCAACGGCGTGGTGCCGACCTCGGGCTCCGGCACGACGGTCGCGGTCGTGTGGGTCAGCCACTCGTCGTCCCGGACGCCGCCACCGGCACCGCCGGCGCCGTCCTCGCGCTTGATGCGGCTGGCGAGCCGGACCTTGTCCTGCTCCATGACGACCTGCACGATACGGGTCGGGTGCGCGGCGAGGGGGATGCGGAACACGATGTCGCGCAGGCCATAGGGCACGTCGCCGTCACCGGCGGCGGCACCGATGAACGAGTTGAGCACCACCGAGGCCGGCACCGTCTCCACGCCGACGACCTTGTGCGACTGCGCGTAGGGCCGGTTGTCCATGTTCAGCTCGGTCTGCCAGACCCGCTGCACGGGGGCGCTGGCGACGGTGGTGTGCCCGCCGATCAGCGTGTGCTTCTCCGGGTCGTGGCCGACGCCCGCGTGCTCGGACGGCGTGTCCGGGAAGATCCAGAACGGCTTGTGCTGCCACCGTACGGCCGGCACGTCGACGAGCTCGCCCGCGTACGACCAGCGCACCGGGCTGCCCAGGCAGTGCAGGCGGGCCAGGTTGGTCAGGACGGTGCGCTGCTCCGGCTGCTCCCGGCGCAGCGTGATGGCGACCTGCGCGTCGGAGACGCCGGCGTCGATCGCGGTCTCGCTGATCGAGTGCGCCACGACCGGGTGCGAGGACACCTCCAGGAACACCCGGGCGCCGTCGTCGAGCGCGGCCCGCACGGCCTGGTGGAAGCGCACCGGGTCGGCCAGGTTCGTGGCCCAGTAGTCGCCCTCGCGGGCGGCGCCGGAGCGCGGGTCCGCCATCGCCGTGCTGTACAGCGTCACCTGCGGCGGGCGGGCGTGCAGCTGTGCCGCGGCCCGGCCGACCTCCGCCAGGACCTCGCCCCGCACGTGCGGTGAGTGGAAGGCGACGTCGGTGTTGACCTTGCGGGCCTGGATGCCCTCGCCCGACAGCTCCGCCACGAACGCCTCGACCGCGTCGATGTCGCCGGAGACCACTGTGGACAGTGGGCTGGCGGCGATGCCGGCGACGACCCCGTCGCGGCCGGCGAGGCGCTGCGCGACGTCGGCGAATGCCATCGGCACCATCGCCATCGCGCCCTGCCCGGCGACCTGCTCGAGGGCCTTGGCCCGGCGGCAGGCGAAGCGTGCCGCGTCGATCCGGTCGAGGCTGCCGGCGGCGACCGCGGCGGCGATCTCGCCGACGGAGTGCCCGATGATCGCGCCGGGGACCAGGCCCAGCTCCGACCACACCTCGGCGAGCGCGACCTGCATCGCGTAGGTCATCGCCTGGGTGCGGGACACCGTCCACGGGCCGCCGGCGTCGATCGCCTCGCGCGGGGTCCAGCCCAGCTCCTCGGCGAAGACCGGGCCCAGCTCGTCGATCACGCGGGCGAACGCCGGCTCGGTGGTGAGCAGCTCCTGACCCATCCCGGCCCACTGCGCGCCATGCCCGGAGAACACCCAGACGGGTCCGTCGGCGCCGCTGTCACCGAACGCGCGCGCGGCGCCGGTGACGGCGTCGGGCGAGTGCTCGCCGTCGGCGAGCGCGTCGAGGGCCTCGATGAGCTCGTCGGCGCCGGCGGCCACCACCGCGGCCCGGCGGGCCAGGTGCGAGCGGCGCCCGGTCAGCGTGTGGGCGAGCGAGTCGAGGTCGGCGCCGCGGTTGGTGCGGACCCAGTCGGCGACCGCGCCGGCCAGCCCGCGCACGCCCTGCTCCGAGGCGGCCGAGATCGGGAAGACCCACGGGCGGGCGGTCCTGTCGCCGCCGTGGCCGTTGGCGGACGGGCGGGTCGCCGGGGCCTGCTGCAGGATGGCGTGCGCGATCGAGCCGCCCACGCCGTAACTGGAGACACCGGCGCGGCGGCCGTGCGCACCGGCGCGCCACGGGGTCGGCTCGCCGACAAGGCGCATCCGGTTGTCGTCCAGGCCGAGCTCGGGGTTGACCTCCTCGTGCGGGCTGGGCGGCAGCTCACCGTGCCGCATGCCGAGCAGCACCTTGATGACGCCGGCGATGCCGGAGGCGGCCTCGACGTGCCCGACGTTGGGCTTGAGGGTGCCGATCAGCAGCGGGTCGTCGCTGTCCCGGCTGGGGCCGAAGACGCTGCCGATGGCCTTCGCCTCGGCCGTGTCGCCCAGCTGGGTGCCGGTGCCGTGCGCCTCGACGTACTGCACCGTGTTGGGGTCGATGCCGGCCCGCTCGTAGGTCTCCTGCAGCATCCGCTGCTGGGCCTCGCTGTTGGGGGCCATCATGCCGTCGGAGCGGCCGTCCTGGAACACGCCGCTGCCCATGACGAGCCCGTAGATCGGGTCGTCGTCGCGGACCGCGTCGGACAGGCGCTTGAGGACGACGACGCCGCCGCCCTCACCGCGGCCGTAGCCGTCGGCGGCCTTGTCGAAGGCCTTGCTGCGCCCGTCCGGCGACGTCGCGGACGCCGCGTCGAGCGCCACCACGAGCGCCGGCGACGACATGATGTTGATGCCGCCGACGATCGCGACGCTGGTCTCGCCGGTGCGCAGGGCCTGGCACGCGACGTGCAGCGCGGTCAGCGACCCGGCGCACGCGGTGTCGACCGCCATGCTCGGCCCGTGCGCGTCGAGGAAGTACGAGATCCGGTTGGCGATGCCGTAGAAGGTGGTGCCGTTCACGGCCCAGGCGCCGGTGCGGTCCAGGTCCTCCAGGAGCCGGCGGCCGTAGTCGTTGGTGTTCGCGGCCACGTAGACACCGGCGTCGGTGCCGGCGAGCGAGGTCGGCGGCAGCCCGGCGTCGCACAGCGCCTCCCAGGCCATCTCCAGCATGATCCGCTGCTGCGGGTCGATGTACTCCGCCTCGCGCGGGGTGATCTGGAAGAACTCCGCGTCGAAGCCCTCGATGTCCTGCATGAACGAGCCCTTGCGGGTCGTCTGGCGCAGGATCGCGCGGCTCTTCGGGTCGGCCTCGTAGGGGTCCCACCGCCGGGCGGGCATCTCGCCGACGGCGCTGCGCCCGGCCCGCAGGAACTCCCACAGCTGTCCGGGTGTGTCGAGGTCGGGGGCGAAGCGGCAGCTCATGCCGATCACCGCGAGCGGCTCTTCGGTGTTTTCGGGGTTCGTGGTCTCCGGCGTGTGCACCATCTCAGCCAACGTGAACACCTCCTTCGGCGACGACCGCGCGGCGCAGGCTCAGCGGGCGCAGGTCGGTCCATACCTCGGCGATGTGCGCGAGGCAGTCGTCCTTCGGGCCGTCGAAGCCCTCGGTGGCCCAGCCGTCCGGGACGTCCTGCCCGGCGGGCCAGATCGAGTACTGGTCCTCGTGGTTGCGCACCACGAGATACGTGCGCTCGTCCGTGCTCACTGTCACTCCCATCGTTTCGGTCTCGTCCGTTTCGGCCGTGCAGGGGCTGGGCATCCTCCCGGTCCGTTCCTGCGTGTTCCGGTTCCGGGACACAGGTCCCGGCCGGCAGTTCAGGACGCGTCAAGCGTCCGGATGTACCCGGCCAGGTGCGCCGGGGTGTGCAGCGCCCGGGTCCGCAGCAGCTCGCTCAGCTCACCCGCACCGGAAGGGGCGGTGCAGCGGCGCAGCGTCCGGGGCGCGGCGGCGGACGGGTCCGCCGCCAGCTGGGCGGCGACCGGGCCGGCGATGCCGGCCACCCAGACCCGCTCGGGGTCCAGGCCCGCCACCCGCTCGTACCATTCGCGGTCCGGGCAGGACCGCAGCTCGTGTCCGGCGGCGCGGATCGCGTCCACCAGGTCTCGGGTGCTGCCGACGGTCGCGGGGACGGCGTCGACATAGCGGGCGCCCGCCGTGACGTGGCCGTCGCCGGCCAGCAGCACCGCCTCCGCGGCGGCGTCGGCGGGCAGCGCCTGGAAGAGCTCGTTGCCCTCCAGGGCGAAGCTCTCCGGGTGCTGACCGGTCTCGATCATCGCCCGCGACCAGCTCCACACGGCGTCGGCCGCGTTGATCTGGAAGCGCTCCTGGTCGCCGAAGACGCTCGGGATCCGCACCACCGCGGCGGGCACGTCCAGCTCGGCGGCGTGCTCGAGGTACAGCTCGGCGACCGCCTTGGACCGCACGTAGCCGTTCGCCGTCGACGGCAGCGTGTGCAGCGGGCCGGGCGGCACGGTCCCGCCGGCCGGGTAGCCGGCGGAGTCGAACACCGAGCTGGTCGACACCACGGTCAGCGCGGCGCGGCGGCCGGCGGCGGCCAGCTCGAGCAGGCCGGCCAGGCTGTGTGTGTTGGCGGCGGCCAGCTGCTCGTACGGGTAGACGTGGTTGACCCACGCGGCGGTGTGCACGATGCGCCCCGCCTCGCCGGCGAGCCGGTCGTGGTCGGCGCGGGACAGCCCGAGCCGCGACGCGGCGATGTCGCCGTCGACGAGCTCCACCCGGGCGGCGTGCTCCGGGCGCCACAGCCCGAGGGCGGTCATCCCGTCGACCAGGTCGTCGCGGCGGCGCTCCCCGCCGCGCACCAGGCAGACGACCCGCGTGCAGTCGCCGCCGTCGAGCAGCCGGGCGAGGACGAACCGGCCGACGAACCCGGTCGCGCCGGTGAGCAGCACGACATCGCGGTCGGCGGCGGGGCGCTCCCCCTGCCGCGGGATCCCGGCGACCCGCCCGGCGATCTCGGCGCGCATGGTGGCGATGTCGTCGCCGGCACCGGCGGCGGGGGCCACGGTGGTGCCGGCGCGGACCTCGTCGACGGCCTCGGCGAGGGGCTGCAGCTGCGGCGTGCGGAACAGGGTCTCCATCGGCATGTCGACGCCGAGCGACGTGCGGATCCGGGCGACCATGTGCATCACCATCAGCGAGTGCCCGCCGAGCTCGAAGAAGTTGTCGTCGGTGCCCACCGCGGGCACGCCGAGCAGGTCCTGCCAGATCGCGGCGAGCTCCTTCGCGGTCCCGTCCGCCGGCGTCTCGCCGCGCGGGCCGGTGCTCGTGCCCTGGTCGCGGCGGCCGGCGAGCGCCTGCCGGTCGAGCTTGCCGTTGCGGGTCAGCGGCAGCTCGTCCAGCACGGTGACCGTCGCCGGCACCATCCACTCCGGCAGGGTCCGCAGCAGCGCGCGGCGGATCGCGGAGCCGCTCGGGCTCGCCTCGCCGGCGGGCACGACGTACCCGGCGAGGGTGGCGGCGCCGACCCGGTCGCGTTCGAGGACGACTGCGGCCCGGGCGACGTCGTCGAGGGCGGCCAGGGCGGCCTGCACCTCGCCGAGCTCGATCCGGTGGCCGCGCACCTTCACCTGGTCGTCGCCGCGGCCGAGGTACAGCAGCTCGCCGTCGTCGCGGTGCACGGCGAGGTCGCCGCTGCGGTACATCCGGGCGCCGGACCGCCCGCTGAACGGGTCGGGCAGCATGCGCTGTGCGGTCAGTGCCGGGTTGGCGACGTAACCGTGGGTGACGCCGTCGCCGCCGACGAAGATCTCGCCGGGGACGCCGGGGCCGACCGGGTGCAGCGAGCCGTCGAGGAGGTACAGCGACAGGTCCGGCAGCGGCGGGCCGATCAGCGACGCGGTCTCGGACAGGTCCGCCTCCCGCACCCGCCGGTAGGTGACGTGCACGGTGGTCTCGGTGATGCCGTACATGTTGATGAGCTCGGGCTGGGCGTCGCCGTGCGCGGCGACCCAGGGGCGCAGCGCGGCGTGGTTGAGCGCCTCGCCGCCGAACACGACGTACCGCAGGGCGGTTTCACCGCCGCGCTCCAGCAGCGCGGCGCTCACCTGGCCGAACGCGGACGGCGTCTGGCTCAGCACGGTGACGCCCTCGGTCTGCACCAGCTCGGCGAACACGTCCGGGGCGCGGGTCGCCCACTGCGGCACGACGAGCAGCCGGCCGCCGTGCAGCAGCGCACCCCACAGCTCCCAGACGGAGAAGTCGAACGCATAGGAGTGGAACAGCGTCCACACGTCGTCCGGTCCGAAGCGCATGTGCTCGTCGCAGGCGGACAGCAGCCGCAGCACGTGCTCGTGCGCGACGAGGACGCCCTTGGGCTTGCCGGTGGAGCCGGACGTGTAGATCACGTACGCGGGCGCGCTCGCGGGCACGTCGACGGTGACCGGCTCGGGCGCCTCGGGAAGCTCGGCCCAGTCCAGCACGAGGGTGCGTGGCCCGTCGTCGCCGAGCGCGGGCGCCTTGCCGGTCGCGGGCGTGACGAGGACGGTGCTCACCCGGCACTCGGCGAACTGGTCGGCGGTGCGGTCGGCGGGGTTGTCCGGGTCGATCGGCAGGTACGCCGCACCCGCCTGGAGCACGCCGAGGACGGCGGCGGGCAGGTCCACGCTCCGGTCGAGGACGAGGCCGACGATGCTGCCCGGCCCCTCGCCGCGCTCGCGCAGGGCGGCCGCGATCCGGTTGGCCCGGCCGGCCAGCTCCGCGTAGGTCAGCCGGTCCTGGTCGTCGGCGACGGCGACCGCGCCGGTCCGCGCCGCGGCCTGGGCGGCGAACGCGCCGTGCAGGGTCTGCTGCGAGGGAGCGGCGGTGAGCCCCTTCGCCGGGATGACGGCCGGCTCGCCGTCGGCGAGGATCTCCAGGTCGGCGACCGGGACGTCCGGGTTCGCCAGGCCGGCCCGCAGCATTGTCTCCAGCCAGCGGGCCCAGCGCGCGACCGTCGAGGCGTCGAGCAGCTCGTCGTCGAAGGGCAGGTAGCCGACGACCTCGTCGCCCTCGCACCACAGCTCGGCCATCAGGTCGTAGTGCGTCGCGCCGCCGTCGAGCTCGGCGAAGGACACCTCGACGCCGGGCATCCTCGGCGGGGTCGGCGCGCCGTCGCGCAGCGAGAACGAGGTCTGGAAGATCGGGGTCACGCCGGGGCGGCGCGACGTCTGCAGCTCCCGGACGAGCATGTCGAACGGGATCTCCTGGTGGCCGAGCGCCTCGCCCAGCGCCACGCCGGTGCGGCGCACCAGGGTGTGCAGGTCCGGCCGGTCGCCGACCTGGACGTGGATCGGCAGCCAGTTGAGGAAGTAGCCGATCATCCGCTGGGTCTCGGCGCGGGGGCGGCCGGCGACCGGCACGCCGACGACGAGGGACTCGGTGCGCACCAGCCGGGACAGGAACGCGATGTAGCCGGCGAGGAACGCGCCGAGCAGCGTGGTGTCGTGCTTCTTTGCCAGGTCGCGCAGGCCCTGGACGAGGTCGGCGCCGAAGCGCACGTGCTGGAACTGGCCCTGGCTGCCGCGGATCGCCGGGCGGGGCCGGTCGGTGGGCAGGTCGAGGGCGTCGGGGGCGCCGTCGAGCCGCTCCCGCCAGTGCTCCAGCAGGCGCTGCATCGAGGCACCGTCCACGGTGGCCCGCTGCCACTCGGCGAAGTCGGGGTAGTGCACGTCGAGCGGGGCGAGCTCCACCGGCACGCCGCACTCGCGGGCGTAGAGCCGGCCCAGGTCGTCCAGCAGGATGCCCAGCGACCAGTTGTCCGACACGATGTGGTGCTGCACCAGGGCCAGCAGGTGGGTGCTGTCGTCGATCTTGTACAGGGTGCACCGCACCAGCGGCCCCTCGGCGAGGTCGAAGTCCTCCACGACCAGGCCGGAGGCGAGCCGCCGGGCGGTGCCGGCCGGGTCGTCCTCGCCCGTGCAGTCGACCTCGTCCAGCGGCAGCGTCATGCGGTCCAGGACCAGCTGGTAGGGCTTGCCGTCGCGCTGCCGGAAGACCGTGCGCAGCGACTCGTGCCGCAGGGCCAGCTGCTGCAGCGCCGCCCGCAGCGCCTCGGGGCGCAGGTCGCCGTCGACCCGCAGCGCGACCGGGACGTGGAAGATCTCGCGGCGGGTGAGCAGCTCGTACATGAACCACAGCCGCTCCTGCTCGAAGGAGCACGGCGCCTCGTCTGAGCCGGCGGCGCGGCGGGTGATGCCGAGGTCGGTGCCCTGCCGGGCCAGCATCCGCTCCACCAGCCGCCGCTTCTGCGCGGGCAGCGCGGCCAGCCGCGACCGCAGCGCGGCGAGGTCGGCCGGTGCGGCGTCCGGGGTGGCGTCCGGCCGCGTCTGCACGTCGGTCTGCTGGTCCATGGCAGGCAACTCCTTGTCCGTCTGGTTCCGTTCAGGGACGTCGGACGTCAGCGGGCCGTGAAGCCGCCGTCGACCACCAGTTCGGTGCCGGTGACGCCGCCGGAGTCGGGGCTCGCCAGCCACAGGCAGGCAGCCGACACCTCCGAAGCGGTCACCAGGCGGCCGAGCGCGTGCAGCGACGCCGACTGGCGCTCGTAGTCGTCCAGGCCCGAGCCCAGCGACTCGGCGACCGCGCGGGTGCTGCGGGTGCCGAGCGCCGCGTCGTCGGCGACCGTGCTGGGGCTGACCGCGTTGGCGCGGATCCCGTGCCGGCCGTACTCGATGGCGATCGACTTGGTCAGCCCGACCACGCCGTGCTTGGACGCGACGTAGTTGGCGTACATCTCGAACGCGACCCGGCCGCCGGTCGACGCCGTGTTCACGATCCGTCCGCCGCCGCGCTCCACCATGTGCGGCAGCACCGCCCGGCAGCAGCGCCACGTGCCGCTGAGGTTCACGTCCAGGGACAGCTGCCACTGCTCCTCGGTCAGCTCGTGCGCCCGTACACCGCCGGGACCCAGCACACCGGCGTTGTTGAGCAGCACGTCGATCTGACCGAACTCCTCCATGGCCTCGTCGACGACCTTGTCCACGCCGGCCTGGTCGCGCACGTCGGCGACGCCGGTCAGCACCCGGCTGCCGGAGCGGCGGCACTTGTCGGCGGTCTCCTCCAGGTCGCGGCGGCCGGACATCTCGTACGGGCCGGCCTGCGGGTCGCAGTGGTCGACCAGGATGAGGTCGGCGCCCTCCCGGGCGAAGGTCAGCGCGTGGGAACGGCCCAACGCACGGGCCGCGCCGGTGATCATGGCGACGTTCCCGTCGAGCAGCATCATGCCTCCAGAAGTTCGGGCGTTCTCGTGGCCAGCTGGCGGCCGAGCCGGGGCAGGGCGAGCGCCAGGACGTCGATCGCGCGGTACAGCTCGCTGATCGGGATGTGCTCGTCGGTGGTGTGGTCCAGGTGCGCGTCACCCGGGCCGTAGGCGGCCATCGGCACGCCCCACGGGTCGAGGGTGTTCATGTCGGAGGTGCCGGCCTTGCGCTTGAACGTCGGCCGGGCGCCCTGCGCGGCGATCGCGGCGCGCAGCTGGCTCACCACCGGGTCGGACCGGGTGCGGGTCACCCCGGGCACCCGCTCGTCGACCCAGATCCGGCTGTGCGTGCGGCTGCGGGCGAAGCGCTCCAGGGCGGCGAAGTCGAAGCCCGGCGGCACGCGGCAGGTCAGGAACGCCTCGGCGTCGGCGAGGTCACCGCACAGGCGGATGAGCGTGCCGGCGGCGACGCCGAACGCGACCGGGTCCGGATCGGGGTCCGGCGACAGCCCGCGCAGGTAGTCCTGCACGTCACCGGCCCAGCGGGCGGCGCGCTCCACCGCGGTCGGCTCCGGGCTGCTGGTGTGCAGCGGCGGCTGGTGCATCTCGTACCCGAGGCCGATGCGCCCCTTGTAGCCCAGGCAGACCCCGTCCCAGCCGCTCGGCTCGCCGATGACCACGGCGTCCGGGCGCGGGACGGTCTCCATCACGTGCCGTGCCCCCCGCGAGCCGGCGACCTCCTCGCCGACCGCGCCGACGGCGTGCACCCGCACGTCCCGGCTGCGCGCGGCGGCGCAGATCATCGTGACGAAGGCGCCCTTGGCGTCCACCGAGCCGCGCCCGTACAGCAGGTCGCCGACCTGACAGACCGGGACCTGCCCGGGGACGGTGTCGATGTGCCCGAGCAGCATCACGGTCGGGGCGTCGGCGGGGCCGATGACGCCGTGGACGTTGCCGACCTCGTCGACGTGCGCGTCGAAGCCGAGCGTGTCCATCTGCTCCGCCAGGAAGCCCGCGAGCGGCAGCTCCTGCCCGGACACCGACGGGATGCTCAGCGCGGCGCGCAGCAGCCACGCCGGGTAGTCCTCGCGCAGGACTCCGGGGCGGGTGCGGCGCACGGCCCAGCCGGCGGTCATGCGGCGCTGCCTTCGCGCAGGACGTTGCCGCCGCCGGCTTCGCGCAGGGAGCTGCCGCCGCCGGCGAGGGCCTGGCGGATCGGCCGGTGCTGCCCGGCGGCGCCGATGACGACGCGCGCGACGGTCAGGCTGGCGCGCAGCCCGGCCCGCACCTTGTGCCGCATCCGCCCGCGGACGGTGTCGCCGTCGAGGTGCTGCGGGCCGACCTCGGCGATCCTGCTGCCCGGGTCTTCCGGGTCGGCGTACACCCCGGAGACGTCGGTGAGCAGGACCAGCGCGTCGGCGTCGAGCGCCACCGCGAGCCGGGCCGCCATCTCGTCGGCGTCGACGTTGAGCAGATTGCCGTCGGCGTCGCTGGCCGGCGGGGACACCACGGGGACGTCGCCGCGCTCCAGCACCGCGCGCACGGGTGCGGGGTCGACGTGCTCGATCCGCCCCGACTGGTCGTCGCGGATCAGCACGGTCTTTCCGGCCTTGATCGACCGGATGGCCGGCTTGCGGGACGCGGTCGCCAGCCCGCCGTCCGCCCCGCTCAGGCCCACCGCCCGCGCGCCGCGTGCCCGCAGCCCGCTGACCAGCTCGGGCTTGACCCGCCCGAGCAGCGCCATGGTGATGATCGAGAGCATGGTGCGGTCGGTGCGCCGGCTCTGGGTGCCGTCGGGTGACCTGATGACCTCGCGTTCGATGCCGAGCTCGTCGGCGAGCTGGTCGGCTACGGCGCCGCCGCCGTGCACCAGCACGGTGGGCGTGCCGGCCGCGGCCAGCTCCGCGACCTCGTCGAGCAACGGTCCCGGGTCGGAGCCGCCGCCGATCTTGACCACGATGACCCCGCCGGGGGTGTGTCCGGCATCCTGTGCCATGCCCCGCTCACCTCCTCTGTGCTTGCCCTGCGCTTGCCCTGCGCTTCGTGTGCCGTGCCGGATCAGGCCGGGTGCAGGCCCGGGAACTCCAGGCCGGCGTCCTCCGGCAGGCCGCGCGCCACGTTCAGGCTCTGCACGCCGCCGCCGGCGGCGCCCTTGACCAGGTTGTCCAGGGCGGCGACCACGACGATCCGGCCGCCGTCCTCGTCGACCGCGCAGCCGACGTCGACGAAGTTGGTGCCGGACAGGAACTGCGGGTCCGGCAGCCGGTGCACCCCGCGGCTGCGGGCCACCACCCGGACGAACGGGCGGTCGCGGTACTCCCGCTGCAGCACCCGCAGCACGTCCCGGCGCTCGACCGGCTCCGGCGGCGTGACGTGGCAGACGACCTGCGCGCCGCGGACCGACGGCACGGCCGTCACGGTCATGCGGGCCCGGACCTTGGCGTGCGCCGCGATCTCCTTCTCGTGCCGGTGCCCGGCGGGTTTGTAGACTCTGAACGCGTTGCCGCGCTCCGCGTGATGCGACGACGGGCCCGGTTCGGCGCCGGAGCCGGACGAGCCGGTCCGCGCGTCGACCACCACGTCACCGGCGACCAGGCCCGCCTTGCTCAGCGGTGCCAGGGCGAGGATCGCGGCGGTCGCCATGCAGCCGGGCACGCTGATCCGCTCGGCGCCGGGCAGCTCGTCGGCGTACAGCTCGGGCAGCCCGGTCCGGTAGACGTCGCCGGACGCGGAGCTGGCGCCGGCCCGGAAGTCCGGGCTCAGGTCGACGATCGTGCCGGCCAGCTCGGCGACGCCGGCCTCCAGCTCCGCCGAGGCTCCCGAGGGCAGCGCCAGGAAGGCGGTGTCGACCGGGGCCAGCTCCTGCGGCGGGTGGAACGTCAGGCCGAGATGGTGCAGGTTGGGGTGCACCTCCGCGACCGGCCGGCCGGCGTGCCGGCGGGAGACTGCCTGCACCAGGTCCAGTTCCGGGTGCGCGTGCACCAGCCGGAGCAGCTCCCCACCCGTGTAGCCGGCCGCGCCGACGACGCTCACCTTCACCCTGCCGCCCCTTTCCGTCTGCAGTCTTTGTCGCGTGTACGGTGCCCGCCGTAGGGTGGGACCCGCCTCAGGCACCCACCACTCCGGCGAGCGGGCGGCTACTCGCCCCAGTCCTCTTCCACCTCGGGCGCGAGCGCCAGCACGACCGGGTCGGTCGTGACCACCTCGAGCTCGCTGGAGCAGTGCTGGCAGATCACGATCTCGGCAACCATGAGTTCGTCGGAGACGTCCACCGCGCCACCGCACTGCGGGCACTGCACGGTCGTTGCAACAGTCATTAGTTGCCTCCTGCAGATTGTATGACTACTGTTTGGCCAACACTGCAGAAGCTAACACATGCTTCACGGTCGCACATCCCGAGAGACGACTTGGAAGCAACACCGAGGCGACATCCCGCAGGTCACGGCAAATCGCTCGAGTATCCACGTCGACGACTCTTTGACCCTTTCCCACATCGGGTTTTGCCAAACAGGACTTCGGACAGGCGCCGATGATCGAGTTGCGGATCGCGGCGTGCAGGGTGATGCTGGCCCTCGACACTGTTGCAGACTCTGCATGATGAGGCGACGAATAGTCTGCAACAAAGACTGCTCCGTGCGTGTCCTCCCGAGCGGCGACCCGACGAGCACACCGTCCGGAGGTGCCTGTTCATGGCCGAGACCACCCACACCGCCACCCGCACCTTGCGAACCGCGGAGCTGGCCCTGCTCGGCGGGGACCGCACCGTGCCGAAGGACAGCGGCGGCGGCACCTGGCCGGTCGTCACCGCGGACGACGAGCGGGCCGTCCTCCGCGTGCTGCGCGACGGTCCGCTGAACGCCGCGTCGCCCGGCGAGCCCGAGATCGGCCGCCTCGAGGCGGCGTGGGCGGAGGCCACCGGCACGCGGCACTGCGTCGCCGTCGCCTCCGGCACCGTCGCGCTGCACCTCGCGCTGCGCGGCTGCGGGATCGGCCCCGGCGACGAGGTGGTCGTGCCGGCCCTGACGATGAACGCGACCGCCCACGCCGTGCACGCGGCAGGCGGCACGGCCGTGTTCGGCGACATCGAGCCCGGCACCTACAACCTGGACCCCCGCTCGGCCGCCGCGGCCACCGGTCCCCGCACCGCGGCGCTGCTGCCCGTCCACCTGCACGGGCTGCCCGCGGACATGCCGGCGCTGCGCCGCCTCGCCGAGCGGCTGGACGTGCCGGTCGTCGAGGACGCCGCGCAGGCCCACGGCGCGCGGCTGGAGGGCCGCCGGGCCGGCGCGCTCGGCACGGCCGGCTGCTTCAGCCTGCACCCGCACAAGAACCTGCCGACGTGCGGCGAGGGCGGGCTCATCACCACCGACGACGACGAGCTGCACGAGCGGCTCGTCAGCCTGCGCAACTTCGGCGAGCGGGCGCCGGTCGGGGCTCGCACGTACATCAGCCACCACGCCGCCTTCAATGCCCGGATGGCACCCGTGGCGGCGGCATTCACCCACTCGCAACTGGCCCGCTTCGACGACAACGCCCGCCGGCGCGAGCCGGGCATCCGCGCGTTCCTGGACCGCCTGGCCCAGCTGCCCGGGCTGGGCGTGCCGCGGATCCCCGCCGGCCGCACGCACGCCTGGCACATCCTGCGCCTGATGCCGCAGCCGGAGGCGCTCGGCCTCGGGCCGGAGCACCGCACCGGGCTGCGTGCCGCCCTGCACCGGGCGCTGCGCGCCGAGGGCGTGCCGGTCTCCCAGTACCAGGTCGCGCCGCTGCCCGCGCACCCCGCGTTCCGCCCCGCCGGCATGACCGAGGCCGACGCCCTCGACTGGGTGGCCGAGCGCTTCCCCGTGACCGCCGCGGTCGTGGACGGATCCCTGTGCCTGCAACGCCGCCACCTCGATCCGGCGGCCGGGCCGCTGCTGGCCGGCTACGCCGACGCCTTCGAGAAGGTGTGGCGGCACCTCGACCTGATCCGCCAGATGGCCCGCTCGCGCCCCGCGCCCGGCTGGCGCGACGCGCTCCGCAAGGGCTGACCCACGCACACATTCACACCCACCGAAGGGAGCCAGACATGGCCGCGCCGACCACGACCGGCCCGCCGCACTCCCCCGCCGTTCAGGACGGCGCTTCTGACGGCGCTGTTGACGGCGCTGTTGACAGCGCCCTTGACGGGGCTTTTGACGAGGCGTCCGTCGCGGCGATGGCGCACCAGATCCGGCAGGACGTCATCCGGATGGCGGGCGGGCCCGAGGGCGCGCACGCCGGCGGCAGCCTGTCCTGCGCCGACCTGATGGCCGTGCTGCACGCGCGGCTGCTGCGCCCCGGCGACGCGTTCGTGCTCAGCAAGGGCCACGCCGCGCCGGCGCTCTACAGCGCACTGGTCCAGCTCGGCCGGCTCCCCGCCGACGAGCTCGACAGCTACGCCCAGCCCGGCAGCAGGCTCTTCGGCCATCCCGCGCACGACCTGCCCGGCGTCGAGTTCGCCACCGGCTCGCTCGGCCACGGGCTCGGCCTGTCGATCGGCCTCGCGCTCGCCGAGCTGCTGCACGGCGGCGACCGGCGGGTCTACACCGTCCTCGGCGACGGCGAGCTGCAGGAGGGCAGCGTCTGGGAGGCCGCGCTGCTGGCCGGCCACCGCAAGCTGCCCAACCTGGTCGCGGCCGTGGACCGCAACGGGCTGCAGATCACCGGCGGCACCGAGGGCTGCGTCGCGCTCGAGCCGCTCGACGCGAAGTTCGCCGCGTTCGGCTGGCAGGTGCGCACCGTCGATGGGCACGACCTGGCGGCGCTGCACGAGGCGCTGCAACCGTCGCCGGACGGCCCGGTCATGGTGATCGCCACGACCGTGAAGGGCCGCGGCGTGCCGTTCCTGGAGCGCAAGGTCGCCGGGCACTACGCCAAGCTCAAGCCCGCCCTGGTGCAGCGCGCCCTCGCGGCCCTCGCCCGGGCGGCGAAGGGGGAGCCGTCGTGACGCAGACGATCGCCGAGGTGGAGCTCGGCCCGGATCCCCGCGCGGCGTACCGCGACACGCTGATCGACCTCGCCGCCGAGGACCCCCGGGTCATCTGCCTGGACTCCGACACCGGCGGCCTGGAGAACACCTTCGCGGAGCGGTTCCCCGACCGCTACATCAACGTCGGGATCGCCGAGGCGAACCTGATGACCGTCGCCGCCGGGCTCGCCCGCCGCGGCTTCATCCCCTACGTGCACACGATGGCCACGTTCGCCACCATGCGGGCCGCTGAGTTCCTCAAGGTCGACGTGGTCGGCAACCGGCTGCCCGTGCGGGTGATCGCCACGCACGGCGGGCTGTCCGCCGCGCACTTCGGCACCACCCACTTCGCCTTGGAGGACCTCGCGGTCGCCCGGGCGCTCGCGGACCTCGCCGTCGTCGTCCCCGGCGACGGCCGGCAGATCGGCGCCGCCACCCGGCAGCTGCACGAGCTGCCCGGCCCCGCGTACCTGCGGCTCGGGCGGTCGGCGACACCGGTGCCGCCGATGCCACAGGGCAGTGCGCCCGACTTCCGGCTCGGCCGGGCCCGGACGCTGCGCGAGGGCACCGACGTGACGATCGTGGCGACCGGGGCGATGCCGTTGCTGTTCGCGCTGGAGGCGGCCTCGCTCCTCGCCGGCGACGGGATCGATGCGGAGGTGCTCGAGCTGCACACCCTGCACCCGCTGGACCGCGACGGGCTGCTCGCCGGCTGCCGCGGCCGGGCGGGGGTGGTGACCGTCGAGGAGCACCGGCCGCAGGGCGGCGCGGGCGACGCGGTCGCCGAGGTGGTGTCCGCCGAGCTCGCCGTGCCCATCCGCCGGATCGCCGTGCGCGGCCGGCCCGGCGCGCGGGTCGCCGGCCAGCGCGACGCCCTCGAAGCGCACGGAGTGAGCGCCGACGCGGTCGTGGAGGCCGCCGGCCGGCTGCTCGACCACACCCAGAACACCGACCGGAAGACGAGGTGATGACGATGGCCGGGACGGCCCTGATCCACGACGAGGACCGGATCCGCTACGTGCAGAGCGTGTTCCAGCGCGTGCTGAAGGTCGACAAGGGGGTGACGCCCGACGACGAGTTCTTCGCCCTCGGCGGCACCTCGCTGACGGCAATGGAAGTGATCGACCTGATCGAGGCCGAACAGGGCCGCCGCCTGCCGGTGCGCAACTTCTACCAGGCGACCGTGGTCCGCGAACTCGCCGGCGAGCTGACGCCCGCCACCGACTCAGACGGAGGTGCCCGATGATTCGACCGAGAGCGGGACTCGCCACCGAGGCGAGCACCGAGGTGGACCTGGCCGGAGGTGGCGGGCCACGGTCCGTGTCCCCCGCCGCCGACCGGCCCGCGCCCGGCCGGTCGAGCGCGAAACTGCACTCGCTGACGGGCCTGCGGTTCATCGCCGCGTTCCTGGTCGTGCTGTGCCACGTCGGCATCAACCTGCTGCCGTTCGTCGCCAAGGACCAGGTCTTCGTGATCCACGTGTTCTACGGCTTCGGCTCCGTCGGGGTGTCGTTCTTCTTCATCCTCAGCGGGTTCGTGCTGACGTGGGTCGCCCGCGACATCGACACCGTGCCGCAGTTCTGGCGCCGCCGGTTCTTCAAGATCTACCCGAACCACCTGGTGACGCTGGTCGCGGCGGTCCTGCTCGCGGCCACCGCCGCGCACGCGCTGTCGACCCGCGACACCCTGGCCACGCTGTTCCTGGTGCACGCCTGGATCCCCGACCAGCAGCTGCTGTTCAACCTGTGGTCCAACACGCCGACCTGGTCGCTGTCCTGCGAGCTGCTGTTCTACCTCGCCTTCCCGTTCGTGCTGAGCCTGCTGCGCAAGGTCCGCCCCGAGCGGCTGTGGCGCGGCTTCTGGATCACGTTCGCCGCGATCTGCGCCGTGCCGTTCGTGGCGCTGCTGCTGCCCGCCGGCGGGACCCACCGCGGCACCGGGCTGCCCTGGCTGCACATGTGGTTCATGACGTTCTTCCCGCCGGTGCGGATGCTGGAGTTCGTGCTGGGCATCTTCACCGCGCTGATCGTCATCAACGGCCGCTGGCTCAAGCGCTGGCCGCTGCCGGTCGCCGTCATCGTGGCGACGATCGGGCTCATCGCCGCCGGTGGGGCCACGCCGCCGATCCTGGGCTTCGTCGCCGTCTCCGCGCTGCCGCTCGCGTTCCTCGTCGGCGCCGTCGCCACCCGCGACATCGACGGCCGCGGCAGCTCGTTCGGCAGCCGCACCATGGTGTTCCTGGGGGAGATCTCCTTCGCCCTGTACCTGGTGCACTGGCTGGTGGTCGTCTACGGCTGGATCGGCAGGCACTCCCCCACGTGGGGCGCGAACCCGGCCGACGCACCCACCACGTGGGGCACCGTGCTGACCTACTCGGGGCTGACGATCGTCACGAGCCTCGTGCTCGCGTGGCTGCTCTACACGCTCGTCGAACGCCCGATCATGCGGCGCTGGAGCCGGCCGAAGGCGAAACGCGACACCCTGGAGGCCGCACAGGCGGACCGGGGCTGAGATTCCTCGACCAAGGCTCCCACCCGGGCGGGTGGGAGCCTTGTCGCCTTTCGTGCAGTGTCTTTCTGCCCGGGGTAGGGTGATTTCTGACTGCAGAGGGGGCACCGTGAACGTCACCTGGAAACAGGTCGCGACCTGGCGGATGAAGCGGCAGTTCGTGCACCCGCGCACGAAGGCCAGCGCGAGCGAGATCGTCGGCAGGCTGTGTGGTGTGCAGGCGCAGGTGTGGAGCGCCGCCGAGCTGGCCGTCGCCTTGCGGCAGACGACACCCGACGGCGATGCCGTCGACCGGGACGTCGCCGACCTGACGCTGCTGAAGACCTGGGCGATGCGCGGCACGCTGCACCTGCTGCGCCCGCAGGACGCCGGCGCCTTCCTGTCGCTCATGGCCGCCGCGGGCAGCTGGCTCAAGCCGTCCTGGACGAAGGCGTCCGGCGTCAGCCCCAAGCAGGTGGACGAGCTGACCGACGAGGTGTCGCAGATCCTCGAGGGCGGCGCGGAGCTCACCCGCGACCAGCTGGTCACGAAGCTCATCGCCGACAAGCGCTTCGCGAGCATGGAGGAGCGGCTGCGCTCCGGGTGGGGCTCGGTGCTCAAGCCCCTCGCCTGGCGCGGCGCCCTCTGCCACGGCCCCAACCAGGGCAACAAGATCACGTTCACGTCGCCGGCGAAGAAGTTCGGCAAGGACTGGAAGGGCGTCCCCGAGCCCGACGAGGCGGCCCCGATCGCGATCGAGGCGTATCTCGGCGCGTACGGCCCGGCCAGCCCCGACACGTTCGACCGATGGCTGACGCTCAACAGCACCAGCAAGCCGAAGCTGCGCAAGTGGTTCGCCGACATGGGCGACAAGCTCACCGAGGTCGACGTCGAGGGCCGCAAGGCGATGATCCTGACCGAGCACGCCGACGACCTCGCCGGCTCCGCCGACTGCAAGGGCGTCAAGCTGCTCGGCCACTTCGACCAGTACATCCTCGGCCCCGGCACCAAGGACGACGTGCTGCTGGACGCCAAGCACCGCAGCAAGGTGAGCCGCACCGCCGGCTGGATCTCCCCCATCGTCGTCGTCGACGGCCGGATCGAGGCAGTCTGGGAGATCGAGGGCAAGGACCTCGTGGTGACCCCGTTCGACGGCGCCGTCCTGCCCGAGAAGGACCTCCAGAAGGAGGCCACCCACGTGGGCAAGGCCAACGGCGTCAGCGGCCTGACAGTCCGCGTCGTCTGACCCCCGGACCGCCACCGCCGCCCGCACTCGGCGCTCGGCGCTCGGCCGCGGGTGATCGGCCGCGGGTGATCGAAGGACGGATCTGGTTGTCCGGACGGCCCGGAACGTCCTTCGATCACGGACAGTCGAGCACCACAGCAGTCATAGCGACCCGAACCCCGCCCTTGCGCGCCCACGGAACAGCGACCCACTCCCCAGGCACCGGCCACCGCCCGGCACCGGACCGGCACCTGGCACCCGGCACCCGGCACCGCCTGTCCAACCCCGCCGCCCCACCACCCGTGATCCAAGGACAGAACTGGCCATCCGAACGGCCCGGAGCGTACTTCGATCACACGAGAGTGGAGGGGTCGCAGCGCGGCTGGCGGCTCTCATGTGCACGGGCGGTGTCGCACGTGGAGAATCCGGGGCACGGTCCGGTCGTCAGGTGGCGGTGAGGACTGCTGGTCGCCGTGCCGGGGTGGTGGTCGGAGGACGGGTCAGGCGAAGTGGGTGCGGTAGAGGTCGCGCAGCAGTGCGATCTCCGCGCCGTGGTGCATGACCTCGCGGTTGACGTGCAGCATCAGCGTCGCCATCGGGCGGTCGGCCCAGGGGCCCTCCGACTCGCCGATCGGGCGCTCCAGGGCCGCCTCGTCCAGCGCGCTCACCGCGTCGCGCCAGTCACGGTAGTGCCCCTCCAGCGCGGCGACGGCAGCGTCCGCGGTCACCGGCAGCTCCGCGGTCGCCATCGTCAGCGAGCCGTCGCCGAAGTGCGCGCTGGTGCGGAGCCCCAGTACATGCAGCGAGACGTGTGTCATCCGCCAGGCGATCGTCGTCACCGGCGGCGGCTCCGGGGTCTCGTGCCCGCCGTCGAGCGTGGCTCGGCCGTCGGCCGCGGTCCGGACGGACCAGCAGTCCTTGACCGGCTCCCAGAAGTACTCGTCGTCGGTGAGGCCGGTCAGCGCGGGCGTCAGGTTGTGCTCCCAGTAGAGGTCGAGCTGGTCGAGCACCTCTGCGCGCCAGTCCATGCGGCGGACTCCCGTCGGTCGTTGCGGTGATGCCTGCACCGTAGGACCGCCGCCACGACCGCCGGACCGGGTTCCGCGCGGGTTCCCTCATTCGGGAGAAGCCCGCCGAAAGGCCTGCCGATCAGCGCAGATTCTGCAGCCTGACCTGCCCCCGGGCGACGAGCCCGCCGGCCGCGTCGACCGTCTCCACCGCCCAGACCTGCTGCGTGGCGCCGCGGTGGATGGGCACCGCCGTCGAGGTGAGCCGGCCGTTGGCCGCGGTGACCGGCGCGAAGAAGTCGGTGGTGTTGCTGACCCCGACCACGGTGCCCTTGTCGCCGAGCCACCGGTCGGCGGCCACGCTCGCGACGGACTCGACCACCGCGCAGTGCACCCCGCCGTGCAGGATGCCGTGCGGCTGCAGCAGGTCGCCGCGGGCCGACCAGGCGGCGACCACCTGGTCGGGGCCAACCTCCTCGAACTGCAGGCCGAGGTGCTCGACATAGGGTCCGAGTCGCTGCGAAAGCGAAAGCTTGTCCACGGTCATGACTCGAGTATCCCAGTGTCCGCCGGAGTCTGCAGAGTCGACAGTCAGCTGTCGAAGAACTCGAGCTGCCCGTTGCGCCGCAGCCGGTCCACCCAGGCCTGGGCCGTGTAGCGGGGGACGTCGAAGTGCCGGGCGAGCTGCCCCACGCTGCCGGTGCGGCGCAGCTCCGCGGCGACCAGCTCGGCGTCGGGCATGCGCCGGTACGGCCGGTCGGGCTTGGCGCGGCGGGCCTGCCGCTCCTCCGGCTCGGGCGGCGTCGCGCCGTTGAGCACGGTCGCGGCGACGGCACTGCTGAGCGAGCGGGCGAGCATGTCGAAGTCGATCGAACGGGCGGCGTTGACCGGCAGTGCCCCACCTTCGGGCGCCATCACCGACAGCTCGACGACCTGCGCCTCGAGATTCTGGTTGATCCGGACCCGCGCCGTGATGGTGGCGGGCTGCTTGTCGCCGTCCGGGCTCTCGGCCACGATCTTGACTGTGTAGTGCGTTTCAACGTACTCCTGATCGGATTCCATGGTGGTCCGCCTTATTCTTTGCAATACCTCGGGGCGAGCCGAGGGAATGGTGCATGTCGAGTGGCACAGCGATCCTGTCGATACTATACTGCGGTCGAATCTTGAGAGCCCGCCAAAGGCGACACCCTCCCGGGGGCTCAAACCCTCGCCTGACCTGGTAAAGCCTTCGACAGGTCGGCGGCTCGCAGTCGCCACAGCCTGTTGACTCTCTGCAACGGACATGCACCATAGGGTGACGCCATCACCGGCGCACCCCACCGATCTCCCCGATCGGAGCCGCGGGTGACTCGGCGACGGCGGCCAGCAGCTCCAGCACCTGGTCGATGCGCTGATAGCCGGACGCGTGGTCCCACAGGTCCGTGTTGAGCTCGAGCATCGCCGACAGCCCGGCCGGGCGCAGCAGCCCGTGGAAGGCCATGTCGTAGCGGGCCGTGCCGTGGGAGATGAACCGGTATTCGCAGCCCAGCCCGGCAAGGTCGGCCGGCATCCACGACTCCAGCTGCAGCTCGCACGTGACCTGGTAGATCGGATGCACGCCGGTGACCCGCCGGGGCTGCACGGTCTGCACGATGTCGGCGAACGGCGCCTGCTGGTGCTCGTAGGCGCGCAGCACCGCCGCGCCGACCCGCCGCACCAGCTCGTCGAAGCGCGGGTTGCCCGACAGGTCGAGCCGGACCGGGACCACGTTGAGGAAGCAGCCGACGAGCTGGTCGGCGCCACGCTGGGTCCGGTTCGCCGTGGGGATGCCGATGACGATGTCGTCCTGGCCGCTGAGCCGGTGCAGCAGCACGCCGACGGCCGCACAGAACACCGTGAACGGCGTGGTGCGCGCGGCGGCGGCCACGTCCCGCAGCGTCCGCGCCGCGTCGGCGGAGACGGGCCGCTCCAGGAACTCGCCCCGGAACCTCGCCTTGTCGCCGCGCGGGCGGTCGGTGTCCAGCCGCAGCGGCGGGGCGCCGGCGAGCTCGCGGGCCCAGAACCGGCGCAGCCGCTCGCCCTCGGGGCCGTCGAGCAGCTCCTGCTCGGCCCGGGCGAGGGCGGCGAAGCCGACCTCGTGACGCGGCAGGGCCGGCGCGCGTCCGGCGGCCCGCGCCTCATACGCGATGCCGAGGTCCCGCATGATCAGCGTCATCGACACCTCGTCGGTGACCAGGTGGTGGAACAGCAGCTGCACCTGGTGCCGCTCGGGTTCGAGGCGGATGATCCGCGCCCGCAGCAGCGGCCCGCGGGTGATGTCGAAGCCGGTGTAGGCGATGTCGTGCTCGAGCCGTCCGCGCTCGGCCTCCCGCGCGGCGTCGTCGAGGCCGGTCAGGTCGTGGACCGGCACGTCGATCCCGGTGTGCGGCTGGATCCGCTGTACGGGCTGGCCGCCGACCTCGACGAACGTGCCCCGCAGCCCGGGCTGGTGCGCGACCACGTCGTTGACCGCGGCCGCGAACGCCTCGGGGCGCATCGGTCCGGTGAGGTCGAGCACGAGGGGGATCGTGTGGGTGAGCGAGCCCGGGTCGGCCTGCTCGGCCAGCCACAGCTGCCGCTGCCCGGACAGCAGCGGCACGTCGACGGCCACGTCATCCTCCAAGGAGGAGTCCGATGAGTCGGGAGCCTCGTCCAGGTCCGCGGGCAGGTCGGCGACCAGCTCCAGCATGCCGTCCAGCTCAGGGTTCGCGGCGCGCAGCGCGCCGGTCAGCTCCACCGGGGTGGGGTTCTCGAACAGGGTGCGCACCCGCACCCGCACGCCGAGCGCCTCCTGGATGTCGGCGACGAGCCGGGTGGCGAGCAGCGAGTGCCCGCCGCTCTCGAAGAAGTCCGCGTCCGGCGCGAGGCCCGGCTTCTCCAGGGCCTGCGCCCAGATCTCGACGATCAGGTCGAGCAGCCGGTCCGGGCCGTCGGGGCGGGCCGGCCCGGATTCGACTGAAGCAGCCGCGGGCAGGCCGTCGACGATCTCGAGGCGGCCGACGACGTCCCGGCGGGCCGTGAGCCCGGTGGGCGCTCCGCCGAGCAGCAGCGCCGCGGGCTGGTGCGGCGACAGCCCGTCGGCCAGCCGCAGCTCCTGGCCGGTGTCGACGCCGGTCAGGACCGGCCAGTCCTGTGCGCCGCGGGAGCGGTCGAGGGTCAGCGTCACCGGCGTGCCGTCCGGCAGATCCAGGCGCACCCGCTCGTCGCCGTCCCCGTCGCCGTAACCATCCAGGGGCGCCGGCTCCGGCGCGTGCAGGTCGAGGTCCGGCAGCCGCAGCTCCGGCCGCGCGAGCCACTGCCGCAGCACCCGGGCGTAGTCGTCGACGAGCGCCCGGACGCCTTCGGAGGTGTAGAGGTCGCCGTCGTACTCCAGCCACAGCCGGACCCGCTCGTCGGAGAACTCGATCTCCACGACGGTGTCGAACCGGCCCCGGCCGCGCTCGACGTCCAGGACCCGCACCGGCAGCCCGCCGAAGCGCAGGTCGCCGACCGCGTCCACGCGCGGCAGGAACAGGTGCTGGATCAGCGGCGTCCGGTCGGTCGGCCGCGGCGCGGCGGCGGCCCGCACGATCCGGTTGAACGGCAGCCGCACGTGCTCGATCGCCGCCGCGACCCGCTTCGTGCAGCGGGCCACCGTCTCGGGCAGGTCGGGGGCGCCGCCGAGGTCCAGGCGCAGCGGGACGGTGTTGGACAGCTGCCCGACCAGCGTCTCCAGCTGCGGCGCGCCGCGGTTGGCCGCGAGCACGCCGAGGATCAGGTCGTCGCGGCCGGTGGAGCGGGCGATCGTGGCGGCCCAGCCGGCGAGGCACAGCGCGTACGGCGAGCTGTGCAGGTCCCGGGCGGCGGCGCGCAGCGCGGGGCCGCCGACGCCCGGCAGGACCAGCTCGACGCGGCTGCCGACGCCGCGGCGGATCCGCCGGCGCGGCCGGTCGGGGCGCACGTCGAGGCTGGTGGGCGCGTCGCGGAGGGTCTCGCTCCACCACGCGGTGTCGGCGTCCTGGGTGGCCGGCAGCAGCGCCTCGCGCTCCCAGAGGACGAAGTCGCCGTACTGGAGTTCGGGCTCCGGCACCGTCGAGGGGCGCCCGGCGAGCGCGGCGGTGTAGTCCGCGGCGAGCTCCGCCAGCAGCAACCGGACGGCCGTGGCGTCGGCGACGATGTGGTGCACCGCGAGCGCGAGCACGTCCTCCCCGTCGGGACCGCCGCCGGGCAGCAGCAGGAACGCGATCCCGCAGCCGGACGAGGGGTCGATCCCGGTGGCGGCGAACCGGACGAGCGCGTCGTCGCCCGAGGTGTGGTCGTCGAGCACGGTGACGGGCAGCGGGTCCGGCACCGGGAGCACGACCTGGCCCGGCTCGCCGTCGTGCAGCCGCAGCGCGGTGCGCAGGACCTCGTGCCGCGCCAGCAGCGCGCCGACCGCGGCGCGCAACGCGTCCGGGTCCAGGCGGCCGGGCACGGCGAGCGCCACGCACTCGGTCAGCGGGGCCTGCTCCGCCGCCGACGCGTCGGAGGACCAGAAGTGCTCCTGGATGACCGCGAGGGGCATGAAGTCTTCACAGTCTCTCATGAAGATACGATAACTCACTGCGTGAGAATCGCGCGCGAAGTGACCGGTTCGGGTGGCTTCTGGCCCCGCAAGATGCGCTGTCTGCAGAGTCGAGTTACGGTGAGGGCCGTCGGCAGTTGTGGTGTGTGGGTGAAGACTCGTGCCGACAGCCGCGCAGACCCGCGCACCGGAATACGAGCGTCTCGCACGAATTCCCGCAGAGGAGTCATGGGGCATGACCTCAACCAACGCGCAAAACAGGACATCCGCACCGACGGAGCGGGCCGGAGCACGCCCGGAAGGCGCCCCCAGGACGCCGCAAGGCCCGGCCGGCGCCGCGCCGCCCGCCGCCCCTGGTGGCGGGAAGCCGCCCGCCGCCGGTCGCCGCCCCTCGGTGCTGCGCAACCGCGACTTCGCCCTTGTCTGGGGCGGCGAGTCGATCAGCCTGCTGGGCAGCGAGATCAGCGTCATCGCGCTGCCGTCCCTCGCCGTGCTGGTGTTCGGTGAGGGCGCACTCGGCGTCGGTCTGCTGATCGCGCTGCAGTGGATCCCGTTCGTGCTGCTCGCCCCGGTGATGGGGGTGCTCACCGACCGCCTGAACCGGCGGATGATGATGCAGATCTCCAACCTGGCCCGGTTCCTCATCCTCGGCTCGCTGCCGTTGCTGTGGGCCCTCGACGGGTTGACCATCACCCACCTGTACGTGGCGGCGGTGCTCAAGGGCATCTTCGACGTGGTCTTCCAGCTCGCCTACCAGGCGTACCTGCCGCAGCTGCTGCCGCGGGAGGACCTGGTCGACGGCAACGCCAAGACCCAGTTGAGCCGGTCCGTCGCGCTCATCTTCGGCCGTAGCGCCGGTGGTGCGCTGGTCGGCGCGCTCGGCGCGGCGCGGGCGATCACCGCCGACGCCATCACCTACCTGTTCGCCGGGCTCTCGCTGATGCTCGTGAAGTTCAAGGAGCCGGCCCCGCAGCCCCGCCCGGGCGGCGTGCAGGCGACCCTGAAAGACCTGCGCGGCGGCGTGTCGATGACCTTCGGCAACCGGCTGCTGCGCTACCTGACGCTGATGGCCACCTTCGGCAACACGGCCGTGTCCATGGTCCTCGCGATGATCATCGTGTTCGGCTACCAGGACCTGCACCTCAGCGCCGCGCAGATCGGTCTCGTGCTCGGTGTCGGCGGCACGCCGGTCATCCTCGGCGCGATCCTGTCCCGCCGGATCAACGAGCGTCTCGGCATGGGCCGCACGCTGCTGCTGACCCACTCGATGCTGGTGGTCGCGTTCCTGCTGCTGCCGTTCGCCCAGTTCGGCAACACCGCGACGGCCGTGACGATCCTGATCATCTCGCAGGGCATCTCGTCGTTCACCACGCCGGTCGGCAACGTCGGTGTGATGACGCTGATCCAGAAGGCCACGCCGCCGCAGGCGATGGGCCGCGTCGGTGGCGTCGCCCTGCCGTTCGTCTGGGGCGCCAACGCCGCCGGTCCGCTGCTGGGCAGCGCGATCGCCGTCGCGTTCACCAACGTGACGGCCTTCTATCTGGCCGCCGGGCTGGCCGTGGTCGCCGTGCTCTGGGTCCTCGCGGGCCGGGTGAACAGGCTCGTCGACGACGTCCCGGAGCAGGACCGAGTGGTCGTCCCGGCCGCCTGACAAGCAGGGGCCGGCTGACAAGCAGGGGAGGAAGCGCAGACATGATCACCCAGCAGGAAGCCCCGGTCGTCGGAGCGAGCACGACGACCCTGGTCTCCCGGATCGAGGGGTTCGCCCGCAGCGCCCCGGACTCGCCGGCCGTGCGGCACGGCGACCGGGAGCTGACCTACGGCGAGCTCAACCAGCAGGCCAACCAGCTCGCCCACGAGCTGTCGGTCCTGGGTGTGCGGCGCGGTGACATGGTCGCCATGTACCTGGGCCGCTCGATCGAGTGGGTGGTCGGCATGCTCGGCTGCCTGAAGGCCGGCGGCGTCTGCATGCCGCTGGACCCTTCGGTGCCGGTCGAGCGCTTCAACCGGGCCATCGCGGCGGGGCGCCCCGCCGCCGTGGTGGCGGCCGCGCACTGCCCCGACGCGGCCGAGGTGCCGCCCGTCCCGGTCGGGGTGCCCGTGGCGCCCTGCCCGGGCGGCGGCAACCCCACGCCGCCGGTCCCGGGCGGGCTGCCCGTGGTCACCATCGACGCCGGCGTGCCGGCCCGCGAGCACCTGCCGGACCCCGGCCCGGCGGCGCGGCGGGACGAGCTCGCCTACGCCATGTTCACCTCGGGCTCCACCGGAGCCGCGAAGATCGTCCTCGCGCAGCACTCGTGGCTGGCGCTCAGCGCCGCCCGCAGCGCCACAATCAACGGCACCACCGCCGCCGACCGCGGCTCGTGGCTGGGCGCGGCCGGGGCCGGCATCGCGATCCACGAGGTCGGCGGCCTGCTCTGGCAGGGCGCGCAGATCGTCATCGGCGAGCACGACGTGATCGCGTCGCCGCCCGCGCTGCGCGACTGGCTCCTGCAGGAGGAGATCACGCTCAGCTTCGTCATCACGCCGGTCGGCGAGGTGCTGCAGAACCTCCCGTGGCCGCACCAGACCCCGCTGCGGCTGCTCACGCTCGGCGGCGACCGGCTCAACAAGTGGGGTCCGCCGGACCTGCCGTTCGAGGTCGCCGTCTCGTACGGCAGCCTCGAGGCCTTCCAGGTCGCCAACTCCGTCCACCCGTGGCCGCTGCGGTGCACGCCGTCCACGGCGACGGCCGCCGACCGCCGGTCCGCGCCGCCGGTCGGCCGCCCGATCGAGGGCGTCACCGTGCACCTGCTGGAGGAGGACGGCCTGACCCCGGTCGGTGACGGCATCGGCGAGGTGTGGATCGACTCCGACTGCCTGAGCCTCGGCTACCTCGGAGACCCGGCGCAGACCGCGGACCGCTTCCGCCCCAACCCGTTCGGCGCGCCGGGCACCAGGATCTACCGCTCCGGCGACGCGGGCCGGTTCCGCCCCGACGGCATCCTGGAGCACCACGGCCGCATCGACGACATCGTGAAGATCCGCGGGCACCGCGTCGAGCTCGGTGACGTCGAATGGGTCCTCGGCCGGCACCCCGCCGTCCGCCAGGTCGCCGTCGTCGCGACGATGGACGGCGACCAGCGCCGGCTCGTCGCGTGCTTCACGGCCGAAGCCGGCGAGACCGACGTCGCGCCCCTCGAGCTGCGCGACTACGCCCTGGAGCGGCTGCCTGACTTCATGATCCCGGTCGCCTTCGTCCAGCTCGACGAGCTGCCCTTGAACACGTCGAACAAGATCGACCGCCGCCGGCTCCCCCCGGCGGACTGGGCCCGCGGCCGACCCGCGCGATCCTGGCGGGCGCCCGCCCCCGGCACGGAGACCGAGCTGGCGCGGCTGTTCGCCGACCTGCTGCACGTCGAGAAGGTCGGTGCCGACGACCACTTCCTGGAGCTCGGTGGCGACTCGCTGCTGCTGGCCCGCCTGCAGGGCCTCATCGAGCAGGACCTCGGCACCCGCGTCGAGATGAACGACCTGGTGACCGACCCGACCGTCAGCGGCCTGGCGCGGCTGATCGGCGCCGCACCAGAGGCCGCGGCGACCCCCGCGCTCCCCCCGATCACCCCGCGCCGCCGATAGACGCCGATCGACCCCAGTAGTGCGCCCAGCGCGGCGGCTGCCCGTACACGAGACCCCAAGAACGTCAAGGGCCCATGGGAACCCCCATGGGCCCACCGACCCGGCTTGGAGGCAGGCATGGATGCCGGCACGACCATGGAAGCGGATGTCGCCACCGACAGGCTGGTGACCGCGTTCGACCATCACGACCCCGAGTACACCCCGTACACCGCGCAGCGCGTCAACAGTGGGATCCGCGACCGCGGTGTCACCTACTCCCCCGCCTACGGCGGCGTGTGGATCCTGTCCCGCTACGCGGACGTCCGCGCGGCCCTCACCGACTGGCAGACCTACAGCTCGGCCCGCGGGGTGCACTTCCCGCGTGCCGAGGGCATGCCGATGTTCTCCCCCATCGACTTCGACCCGCCGCAGCAGCGCGAGATCCGCGACCGGATGGCCGCCCCGGTGACCCGCGAGACGATCGCCGACCTGGAGCCGCGGCTGCGCGAGATGGCGCACCGGCTCCTGGCGCCGGTGGCCGGGCGCGGGCACGGCGACCTGATGGCCGAGCTCGCCGAGCCGTTCGCGATCGAGGTGCTGAGCGTGGCGTTCGGGCTGTCCGACGCCTGCCGCAGCCGCGTACGGGCGGCGACGAAGACGATGTGGACCTACATCTCCACCGACAAGGACGCGAGCAAGTTCTGGCCCGCCTTCCACGACATCCTCGCCGAGGAGATCGAGCGGGTGCGGCGCGAGCCCGACGGCGGCTACATCGCGAAGCTGGCCGCGATGGAGCGCGACGGGAAGCCGCTGCCGGACGAGGAGCTGTACTCCATCATCGTCAGCTTCTGCGTCGCCGGGCACGACAACACGATGAACTCGATCACCCGCCTGGTGCACACCCTCGGCCAGGACCCGGGGCTGCAGCTGCGGCTGCGCCGCGAGCCGGAGCTGCGCGCGGCCGTCGCCGAGGAGGCGCTGCGGCGCTGGTGCCCCACCGACCGGTTCACCCGGGTCACGACCCGCGAGGTCACGGTCGCCGACACCGTCATCCCGGCCGGCGCCCGCGTGGTGCTGCTCTTCGACGCGGCCAACCGGGACCCGGAGAAGTTCCCGGACCCCGACGCGTTCGACCCCGACCGCGGCAACTCCCACCACCATCTGAGCTTCGGCCACGGCATCCATCACTGCATGGGTGTGCATCTCGCCAGGGCGGAGTTCGCCGCTGTACTGGACGAGCTGGCCGAGCTACCCGTCTTCGACCTCGCCGGCCCGAGCGAGCTGCACTTCGAGAACGGCCGGCACATCATGTACGACCGGCTGCCGGTGCGGTTCCGTGCCGAGGAGGAGCGCTGACATGACCGACGTGACCACCGCACCGCCGCCGACCCTGCTGATCGACCTGGCGACCGGCCTGTGGCGGTCCCAGACGCTGACGGCGGCGATCGAGATCGGCACGTTCGAGATCCTCGCCGGCGGCGGCGCCACCGCGGCCGAGTTCGCGAGCCGCGCCGGCATCGCCGGCCGCCCGGCGGAGATCCTGCTGACCGCGTGCACCGCGCTGGGGCTGCTGGAGCAGCGCGACGGCCGCTACCACAACAGCGCCGTCGCGGACACGTACCTGGTGCCGGGCCGCCCCGACTACTTCGCCGACTACGTGCAGATGGTCGCCAAGTACACCGCGCCCGGCTGGCTCAAGGCGACCGAGGCGGTGCGCACCGACGCGCCGACCAAGCCGGTGCCGGACCCCGACCGCAACATGTTCGAGGAGGGCAACCGGCCGGACTCCTTCTGGGACGGGCTCTTCGCCTTTTCCACCCTCACCGCGCGGCACCTCGCCCGGGCCGTGGACCTGTCCGGGGTGCGGCGCCTGCTGGACGTCGGCGGCGGGGCCGGGGCCACCCTGCTGGAGCTGTGCCGCCAGTACCAGCACCTGCACGGCACCGTGCTGGACCTGGCGCACGTGTGCGGCCTCGCTCAGCGGCGCATCGACGCGGCCGGCATGTCGCGGCGGGTCGGCACCGCGGCGGCGGACTTCTTCAACGACGCGCTGCCGGGCGGGCACGACGCGGTGCTGCTGTCGATGATCCTGCACGACTGGGACGAGGCGCAGAACCGGAAGATCATCGCCGCGTGCCTGGACGCGCTGCCGTCCGGCGGCACGCTGCTCATCAGCGAGCTGCTCGTCGACGACGACAAGACCGGCCCCGCCGACGCGGCCCTCATGAGCATGAACATGCTGGTCGGCTGCTGGGGCCGCAACTACACCGCCGCCGAGTACAGCGGCTGGCTGCGCGACGCGGGGTGCGCCGACGTGCGGACCGTCCGCTTCGACTCGCCCGGCGCGAACGGCGTGGTGATCGGGGAGAAGGTGTGATGGACGCGCAACAGCGACGCTGGTTCCTGCGGGAGCCCTCCCCCGACGCGAAGATGCTCCTGCTCGCCATGCCGTACTCCGGCTGCGGCGCCTCGATGTACAAGGCGTGGCCCCTGACCGTCGGCGACGCCGAGGTGGTGCCGATCCAGCACCCCTTCCGGGAGAACCGGATGCGGGAGCCGCACTTCGGCACCTACCAGGACGTCACGAAGGCGATGCTCGACGACATCGGTGACCTCGTCACCGCGCGCCCGTGGGCCGTGTTCGGGCACTGCGGCGGCGCGCTGCCGGCGTTCGAGACGGTCGTCCAGGCCGGCGAGCGCGGCCTGCCGCCGCCGCACCAGTGCTTCATGTCGAGTCAGGTCGCACCGCAGGACGGCCCGTGGGGCCGGTTCCTCGGCCTCGACGAGGACGGGCTGCGCGCCGAGATCGCCGGGCTGCTGGCCGCGATGGGCGCCGGCGCCGCGCAGGCCGAGGAGCTCGTCGACCTGTTCATCGACACCATGGAGGCCGACGTCGCGGCGAACCGGGTGTACTGGCGCCCGGCCGGCACCGTGCAGTGCCCGATCACGGGCATCGGCTGGGACGCCGACGTCGAGGTGCCGCACGGCCTGATGACCGGGTGGCCGCAGTGGGCGCCGTACGAGAAGGTGCTGCTGTCCGGGACGCACTACAGCTTCCTGGAGGCTCCGCCGTCGCTTCTCCAGGTGCTGGCGGACCGGCTCACGGCCGGCTGAGCAAATTCCCGCAGGACGGGACCCCGGCACGCCCCCCGGTGCCGGGGTCCCGCCGTCTGCCGACTATGCAGCCTAAATGGCAGAGTCGGCGAAGTCTGTATAGTCTGTAATGAATCGACTGGGAGGACCGTGGCATGCCTCAACAGAGCGAACTGCTTCGTCGACTGCGCCAGCTCCCCGGGGACCGCCGGGACGAGCTGCTGGCCCGCCTGGAGGGCGTCTCCTCGGGGATCCGATCGGCCCCGCTGTCGTTCCGGCAGGAGCAGCTGTGGCTGTTCGACCGGTTCGCCCCCAGCAGCCGGGCCTACGGTCTCGGCTTCGCCTTCCCGATCGAGGGCCCGCTGAAGCCCGAGGCGCTGCGCGCGGCCCTGGCGGACCTGCAGCAGCGGCACACGGTGCTGCGCTCGACGTTCCCCGACGACGACAAGCAGGGCACCCAGCACGTGCAGCCGGCGCCGCAGGACGTCCGGCTCGACGTCGAAGACGTCACTGGCAGCACTGACGGCACTGACGGCACCGGCGACCGGCTGCGCGCCCGCGCCGACGAGGTCGTGAAGGACGAGCTGCGCCGCGGCCTGGACCTCAACTCCGGCCCGATGGTCCGGTTCAAGCTGCTGCGCGCCGGCGACGAGCGGCACCTGTTGGTGCTCACCAGCCACTACATCGTGCTCGACCCCCGCTCCGCACGCGTGCTGCAGCGCGACCTCGGCGTCGCCTACGAGGCCCGGGTCGCCGGCGCCGCACCGCAGTGGAAGGAGCCGGCGGCCGACTTCGGCGCCTACGCGAGCTGGCAGCGCGACTGGTGCCGGCAGGACGGCGTCCGCGACGCGAGCGACCACTGGCGCGGCGCCCTCGCCGGCTGGGAGGGCACCGAGCTGCCCACCGACCACCCCCGCCCGCGCCTGCTGGACCTCTCCAGCGACGTGGTCCGGGCGCCGATCCCCGCACCGCTCGGCGACGCCGGCCGGGACGCGTTGCTCGCCGCGTTCCTCATCGTGGTCGCCCGGCACACCGCCCGCAGCGACCTCACCATCGGCGTGCCCACCGACGTCCCCGGCCCGTTCGACCCCGACCTGCTCGTCGGCGACTGCGGCAACCTGGTGCCGCTGCGGGTCGAGCTCGACGAGGCCGACAGCTTCGCCGCCGTCGTCGCCGAGGTCCGCGCCGCCCGCGAGTCCGGCGCCGAGCACGCGGCGCTGCCCTTCAAGCTGGTCCTCGACGCGCTCGGCGTCGAGCCCGACGCCGGGCGCCTGCCCCTCGTCCAGATCGGCTTCGCCGACGCCGGCGAGCCCGCCGTCCCGGTCGAGGCCGACGGGGTGCGCATCGGCTGCGAGCAGGTCGACGCCGGCGCCGGCACGTTCGAGCTCGCCCTGGAGGTCTCCGGCGGCGAGCGGCCCACCGCGGCCGTCCGTTACGCGACCTCCCTGTACAGCCGCGACACCGCCACCCGTCTCCTGGACCGCTTCCTGCAGACCCTGGAAGTGCTGTCCGCCCAGCCGGACCGCCCCCTCGGCGACGTTCGGCTCGGCACCGCCGAGGAGCGCGCGGACGTCCTGGACCGCTGGAACGCCCCGATCGGCGAGCCCGCCGACACGACGCTGCACGAGCTCTTCGCCGACGTCGTCGCGGCCGGCCCCGCGCGGACCGCGCTGCGGTGGAAGGACGGCAGCGTCACGTACCGCACGCTCGACAGCTGGTCGTGCCGGGTCGCCGACCAGCTCGTCGCCGCCGGCGTCGGCCTCGGCGACCTGGTGCCCGTCGTCATGGAGCGCGGCCCGGCGCTGATCGCCGCCGTCCTCGGCATCATGCGCGCCGGCGCCGCCTACGTCCCGATCGACACCAGCCAGCCCGACGAGCGTCTCGCCATGATCCTGGAGGACACCGGCGCGGACACCGTCGTCGTCTCCGCCGGCACCGCCGGCCGGGTCCCGGAGCCGCTGCGGATCGTCGTCGGCACCGACCCGGCGAGCGTGCCGGATGACGAGGAGGCGTGCCACCGGTGTGCACCGGCGGTCGTGCCGCCCGCGTCCGCCGCGTACGTCATCTACACGTCCGGCTCCACCGGCCGCCCCAAGGGCGTCATCGTCGAGCACCGCAACGCCGCGAACTTCGTGCGGACCGTGCGGGGCATGTTCGACCTCACCCCCGGAGACCGGGTGCTGCACTTCGCCTCGCCCGGCTTCGACGTGTCCGTGTTCGAGATCTTCGGCTCGCTGCTCAACGGCGCAGAGCTGTACGTCATGGACGAGGACCAGCGCCGCGACGTCTCCTCGCTGGACCAGGTGCTGCGGTCCGAAAAGATCACTGTGGTCGACCTGCCGCCCGCCATCATGGAGCTGCTCGCCCCCGAGAACTACCCGGACCTGCGGATCGCGTTCGTCGGCGGCGAGGCGTTCACCGGCGAGCTGACCACCCGGTGGGCCCGCGGCCGCGGCTTCTGGAACGGCTACGGCCCGACCGAGACCACCGTGACCGTCGTCGCCAAGCAGTGCGAGGGCGAGTGGACGTCGTCGCCGCCGATCGGCCGGGCGATGGCCAACCACCGCGCCTACGTGGTCGACGCCGCCGGCGCCGGTGTCCTGCCGGTCGGCGCGATCGGCGAGCTGGCCGTCGCCGGCCTCGGCGTCGCCCGCGGCTATCTCGGCCGGCCCGACCTGACCGCCGACCGGTTCCGCCCCGACCCCGACGGCCCGCCCGGCTCCCGCCGCTACCTCACCGGCGACCTCGCCGTGTGGAACGACGACGGCGAGCTGGAGTTCGTCGGCCGCGCCGACCGGCAGGTGAAGGTCCGCGGCGTGCGGATCGAGCTCGGCGAGGTCGAGGCCGCGCTGCAGGCCGTCGACGGCGTCGCCCAGGCGGTCGCCGAGGTCGCCAACGACCCTCGCACCGGTGCGCTGCTCATGGCGTACGTGGTGCCGGAGCGGGCTGGGGAGCTGCAACTGGACACCGTCCGCTCCGCCGTGGCCGGCCGGCTGCCGTCGGCGATGGTGCCCTCCGTGCTGGTGCCCCTGGAGGCGGTGCCGCTCACCCCGAGCGGCAAGATCGACCGGCGCCGGCTGCCCGCGGTGGAGTTCGCCGCGGTCGAGGAGCTCACCGAGGCCGACGAGGAGAACAGCACGCCGACCGAGCGCACCATGCGCGAGGAGGTCTTCGCCCCGCTGCTGGGCGCCCGCATCGGCAACGACGTGAACTTCTTCGCCGCCGGCGGCACCAGCCTCCAGGCGATCCAGCTGTCGTCGCGGGTCAGCTCGGTGTTCGGGGTTGCGGTGCCGATCGCGGAGTTCTTCGCCAACCCGACCGTGTCCGGCCTGTCCGCGCTCGTCGACGCCGCCGGTGCCACGCAGGGCTCGCAGCGCGACGCCCTCGCCGAGGCCCTGGCGGCGGTCGAGGGGCGCAGCGACGAGGAGCTCGCCGAGCTCGCCGCCGAACTGGACGCCCGATGACCACAGCGACTGTGACCTTCACGGCGGACTCGCAGTGGGTGCGCCGGGTGCCCCGGGAGGGCGCCCGGCTCCGGCTGGTGTGCCTGCCGTTCGCCGGCGGCGGCGCGTCGGTCTACCAGGGCATGGCGGCACTGCTGCCGCCCTGGATCGAGGTCCTGGCGGTGCAGCCGCCCGGGCACGAGGACCGGTCCCGCGAGCCGCTGCCGGCCAGCATCCCGGGGCTCGTCACGGCGTGCGCGATCGCGCTGCGGCCGTACACGACGATGCCCTACGCCCTGTACGGCCACTGCGCCGGCGCCCTCCTGGCCCACGAGGTCGCGCACGAGATGGGCCGGCGCTTCGGGACCTGGCCGCAGCGGCTGATCGCCGCCGAGCAGCCGGCACCGCAGGCCCCGCCGCCCCCGGCGCCGCTGCACCTGCGGTCCGACGAGGACCTCCTGGCGTCCATCCGCGACCGTGGCGGGCTGCCCGAGGCGGTCGCCGGCAACGCGCAACTGCTGGAGTTCCTGCTTCCCGTGCTGCGCCACGACTTCGCACTCTGGGAGAACTACCGGCACCGCCCCCGCCCGCCGCTGCCGGTCCCGATCACCACGGTCCGCGGCACGACCGGCTCGGTCGACGAGACCGCCCTGGCCGGCTGGGCCGAGCAGACCACCGCCGGGCGCACCGGCGTGACCGTCGAGGGCGGCCACTACTTCATCGTCGGACTGACCGCGGCGGCCGCCGGGGGGATCGCCGCCGCCCTGGACGGAAGGACACCCCCGTGAGCACCACCGACACCATCGCCCGGATCGCCGCCGGAGCCGCCGGTGTGCAGGACGCCGCCGCCGTGTACGACCGCAAGCTCCGCGCCGCCGCGTCCCGCGTCTCCGGAGGGCAGGCCACCACCGGCCTCCCCTCCGGTGCGGAGATCCCCGCCGACCGCCCCGCCCTCGTGCACGGCCCCTCGCCGGTGCTGCCGCCCGACGCGGTGGCGACGCTGCCCGAGGCCCTCGAACGCGCCGCCCGCGTCGCGCCCGGCCGCGGCACCACGTACGTGCTCCCCGACGGCAGCACCGACCGGCAGACCTACGCCGAGCTCTTCGACGAGGCCCGCCGCGTCCTGAGCGGCCTGCGCCGGCACGACCTGACGCCCGGCGACGCCGTGCTGCTGCAGTGCGCCGACAGCCGCACCTTCGTCACCGCCTGGTGGGCGTGCGTACTGGGCGGGTTCATGCCGACCGCGGTCGCGCCGGCTCCGGAGTACAACACCGACAACGCCGCCGTGCGCAAGCTCGCCTCCGCGTGGGAGCTGCTCGGCAAGCCGCCGGTCATCGCCGACGCCGCGCTGCTGTCCGGCGTGCGATCCCTCGCCGACCGGCTGCCCGCGCTGCGCGTCCTCGCCGCGGACACGCTGCCTTCGCAGGAGCCGGCTTCCTGGGCTGTGCCGGACCCCGAGGCGCTCATCGTCAACCTGCTCACCTCCGGCAGCACCGGCACCCCGAAGTGCGTGCAGCACCGCCACCGCACGATCGTCGCCCGCACCTACGCGACCATCGCCGCGAACGGCTTCACGCAGGACGAGGTCTCGCTGAACTGGATGCCGCTCGACCACGTCGGCGGCATGATCATGTTCAACCTGCGGGACGTGTTCCTCACCTGCGAGCACGTCAACGTCCGCACCGAGTCCGTCATCCGCCGTCCGCTGCTGTGGCTCGACTGCGTCGACCGCTTCGGCGCCACCTGCACGTGGGCGCCCAACTTCGCGTTCTCGCTCGTCACGCAGCGCGCCGACGAGATCGCCGCCGGCTCCTGGAAGCTCGGCACGCTCACCAACATCTGCAACGCGGGCGAGGCGGTCGTCGCCCGCACCGCCCGCCGGTTCGTGGAGCTGCTCGCCCCGCACGGCCTGCCCGCCGACGCCATGGTGCCCTGCTGGGGCATGTCGGAGACGTCGTCCGGCGTCACGTACTCGCGCATGCACCGCGACGACCCGGCCGCCGGCACGATCGCGCTGGTGCCCGCGTCCCTGGACGGCGCGCTGCGCGAGCTGCCCGCCGGCACCCCCGGCGCGGTCGTCGTCACCGAGGTCGGCGCCCCGATCCCCGGCGTGGCGCTGCGGATCGTCGGCCCGGACGGTGCGGTGCTCCCCGAGGGGCGCGTCGGCCGCCTGCACATCTCCGGCACGACCGTCCAGAACGGCTACGCCCACAACGACAAGGCCAACGCGGAGAGCTTCACCGCCGACGGCTGGTTCGACACCGGCGACCTCGGCTTCCTGCGCGCCGGCCGGCTGTTCCTCACCGGACGCCAGAAGAACATGGTCATCGTCAACGGGGCCAACTTCCCCGCGCACGAGATCGAGGCCGTCGTGGAGCAGGTCGCCGGTGTACGACCCGCGTGCTCGGCCGTCGCGGGCGTGCCCGACGAGGACACCGGCACCGACGCCCTGGTCGTCTTCTTCGTCCCGGACACCGACGACGTGCCGGCGCTCGTCGACGACATCCGCACCGCCCTGTCGCGGGACCTGGCGCTGCGCCCCACGTACCTGGTGCCGGTGACGGAGCAGGAGTTCCCCCGGCAGAACGGCGGGAAGGTGCAGCGGGAGCGGCTCCTGTCCGGCTGGCGCGCCGGAGACTTCGACGACCGCTGCTACGCGGAATCCAGTCCGCTGTTGGATTCTTCCGAGGCAACCGGCACCGCGGCGCTGTCCGTCGTCTGGGAGCCCGCCGGGACGCCGCTGGAGCCCGGTGCCGCCGCCCGCGTGCTCTTCGACGCCACCTCCGGCGGCGACACCGTGCTCGCCGACTTCCTCGAGGTCGCCCGGGGTCTCGGGCCTGACGACGAGCTCGCCGTCCTCACCCGCGGCGCCGTCCACGCCGTCGAGGGCGACCTGGTCGAGCCGGACCGTGCCGGGCTGACCGCCCTCGTGCGGACCGCCGCCTCGGAGCGCCTCGCGGCCAGGATCACCCTCATCGACGCGCCCGCCGACGCGACCGACGCCGACCTCGCCGCCCTGGCGGGCATGCGGCACGACGAGACCGTGGTCGCCGTGCGCGACGGCCGGCCGCTCGTGCAGCGGCTGCGCACCACGACGCTGCCCGAGGCGTTCGACGTCCCCGCCGACGTCCTGCCGCGCGGCGGCACCTGCCTCATCACCGGCGGCCTCGGCGGGCTGGGCCGCACCGTCGCCGAGCACCTCGTCGCCGGGCACGGGGCGCGGCTGCTCATCGTCGGCCGGACCCCCGCGTCGCGGCTCGACGACGGCTCCCGCGAGGCCCTGGAGATCCTCACGTCGATCGGCGAGGTCATGTACCGTGCCGCCGACGTCGCCGACGCCACCGCCCTGTCGGCCGCGGTCGCCGACGCCGAGACGTCCTGGGGTCGCGGCCTGGACCTGGTGCTGCACCTCGCCGGCGCCCCGGTCGCGCCGCAGTGGGAGCAGCTGTCGCGGCACGAGCTGCGGGCCGAGTCCCCCGACTGGCTCGCCGGCATGCTGCGCCCGAAGGCCGGCGGCTGCGCCGCGATCGACCGGCTCCTGGCGACCCGCCCCGGCACCGCCGTCGTGCTCTTCTCGTCCGTCAACGGCCTCTTCGGCGGCACCGGCTTCGGCGCGTACGCCGCCGCCAACGCCGTCCTGGACGGCTGGGCGCACCGCTGGGCGGCGGCCGGCCGCCGGGCGCAGAGCATCGGCTGGAGCATGTGGGACGGCCCCGGCATGAACGACGGCAGCCCCCTGGTCGCCGCCGCCCGGCACCGCGGCCTGTCCCTGATCGACCCCGCCCACGGCACCGTGGCACTTCTCGGCGCCCTGCACACCGGCGCCGTGCACCTGCTGATCGGCGCCGACCCGGAGAACGAGCAGATCAAGCCGTTCCTGGCCGCGGACCAGCTGCGCGGCGGCACGATCGCGGTCGCCGTGGTGCCCTCCCCCGGCGAGGACCCGGAGCGCGTCCGCTCCGCCGTCGCCACCCGCCTCGCGCGCGAGGGCATCTTCGCCCGCGTCGGCGTGACGACCCGTATCGAACGCGACCGCAGCGGCGCCCCCGACCCGGCCGCGATCCTCGCCGCGATCGGCACCGGCGGCGCCGGCTACACGGCCCCCGAGGGCCGGCTGGAGCAGCTCGTCGCGGACGCCGCCGCCGACGTCCTGGCCGTCCCCCGCATCGGCCGGGAGGACTCGTTCTTCAGCCTGGGCTGCGACTCGGTCCGCGCGCTGCAGCTCGCCCAGGCCCTCAGCGACCGCCTCGGCGCGCCGGTGACGGTCGGCTCGCTCTACGAGTCGCCGACGGTGCGCGCCCTGGCGGCCACCATCGCCGCCTGACCGCACCACCCTGGACCCGGCGCGCCCCGCGCCGGGTCCTTTCGTCCTGCACTCATCTCTGCCTGGCACAGCAGGGCGGCGCGCCGGTCGGGAGCCCAACGCCGAGGTGGGCGGGGCGGGCTAGGGTGGGCGGATGGCGCGGCTGGACGGGTTGGGCGCGGGTGAGGCGCGGCGGTTCCGCACCGGGCGCATGGCGCTCGATCTGGTGCACACGGCCGGCGACCGCGAGCACGGGCGGGTGGAGCTGCTGAGCGGGCCGGCCGAGCTGGGCCGCTGGCTCGGAGTGGTGACCGGGCTCGACCCGATCGTGGCGACCGGGGTCGACATCGATCCCGTGCACGCGCTGCGGCATGCGGTGCGTCGCGCCGCCGCTCGTACCATGGCGAAAACGGCGACAAGTGTCGTGGACCGGCTCGCGCTCAACGCGGCCGCGGCGATCACGCCTCCCGTGCCGGAGCTGCGAGCCGACGGCGCCGCCGCCGTGCGGGGCGTGGTGCGGGTGCCGGAGGTGTTGTCGCTGCTCGCCCGGGACGCGATCGAGCTGTTCGGCGGGCCGCTCGCGGCACACGTCCGGATGTGTGGTGGCTGCGGGCTGCTGTACGTCGAGCCGTCGCCGGGCGGGTGTTCGCCTCGGCGCTGCGCGGGCCGGGTCAGGGTGTCGCGGTTAAGGTCGGCGTAGCGCGGCCGGGGTCAGGGTGCCACGGCCGCGGTCGGCGTAGCGCGTCCCGGATCAGGGTTTCGCGGCGGCGGTCGGCGTGGCGCGCCGGTTGCGGTGGCTGCGGGCCTTGTTGCGGTTGCCGCACCGCTCCATCGAGCACCAGCGGCGGTTCCCGGGGCGGGACGTGTCGAGGAAGATCAGCTGGCACGGGTCGCCGGCGCACTCGCGGAGCCGGTCGCGCAGCGCAGGGGTGCCGATCACGGTGAGCGCGTCGCGGGCGAACGCGGCGAGCACCTGCCGCCCGGTGACCGGGGTGACCCACCGCCGGACCAGGTCGGCGGCGTCGACGCGGAAGCGGGGCGGGGCGTCCGCGTAGCCGTTTAGGACCTCCACGGCCGCCGCGTCGACCGGACGGCCGTGGGCGATGGCGGGCGCGATCAACCAGAACGTGTCCCGCAGGTGCCGGACCCGCTCCAGGTCCGCCATCCCGATCCGGAGGTCACTCACAGTGAGCGGCGCGGGCGCGGCGAGCCGGGTGCGGGTCAGCCAGTCCGCGAGGTCGGCGGGCCGGTGCAGGATCTCCCACCGGCGGCCCGCGCCGGGCCCGCCCGTGGCGAGCAACTCGACGCCGAGACTGCCGGGATCGAACGAGAACTGTTGCCCATACGCACTGGTCAGCACGTGGATGCCAGGGTGCATGTAACCAGTTTAACCGGTGCGGACCCCGGGTATCCAACGTGCGGAAGGGGGGTCGACATGACCATCGCAACGGAGCTGAAGGACCTCGAGAAGGAAATGTGGCGGGCCAACCGCGAGGGCGACGGCGACTTCTACGAACGGGTCGTACGCGAGGACGCGCTAACCGTCAGTAAACATGGCGTCGCCGGTAAGGCGGACATCGTCCCGAACGTCACCAAGAACGAGAACCCGTTCCTCAAGACCGACCTGAGCCACCTGAAGGTCGTGCAGATCAGCGAGGACAGCGCCCTGGTGACGTACAAGGCGACGGTGACCGCGCTGATCGACGACGAGCAGCAGAAGTTCCAGGTCCTCGCGACCAGCGTGTACGCCCGCGAGGACGACGAATGGCGCTCGGTGTTCCACCAGCAGACCGAGGTCTGAGCAGGGTCGGCCCCGGTCCATTGACCGGGGCCTTACAGTCGGCGGGTGGTCACGTTCGGAGTCGATGACGTCACGCCCGCCGCCGCGCCGCTGCCGACCCGCCCGCTGGGCGGGCTGTTCCCGGACGCGCTGGCCGTCGGCGGCGACCTCGGGCTGGCGGTGCTCGAACCCGACGGGGTGCACCCGCTGCTGAGCGCCGTCGCGCGGGCGTTCGCCGACCACCGGCCGCTCGTCCTGTCGCCCGACGCGGTGTGGCTCACCATCGCGCAGGGCGTCGCCCAGCACATCCGCCTGCACGCCGAGGAGCTGCGGCCGCTGCTGGTCCGGCACGCCGGCCGCAAGAAGCTCGCCGTCTCCATCGACGGTCCCGTGCCGCAGGACGCCGCCTCGTGGGCGCGGCTGACCGACCAGTTCGCCGGCCTGCTCGCGAAGGAGATCGAGGACGCCGAGCTGTTCGAGTGCGACTTCTCCACCAGTACGCCGGTCGAGCGGACCGCCGGGCGGGTGGTGCTGCTGGACGCGTACTCGCCGTACTTCGCGCTGTGGCTGGTCGCGATCTGCGGCATCCCATCGGTGACCCTGACCGGCACCGTCGAGGACTGGCGGCGCATCCGCGGACGGGTCGACGCGCTTCCGCGCTTCGGGTTGGACACCTGGTGCCGGTCGCTCGCACCGATCCTCGACGAGTTCGTCGGGGCCGCTTCGGGCGCGCCGGACGTCGCCTTCTGGCAGCGGATCTACAGCCCCGTCGACGCGTACGGCGGCGAGGTCGTCACCGGCTGGGTCACCCGCTTCTACCCGTACCTTGCCGACTCCGCCGTCGACCGCCCGAACCCGATGCTGGACCTGCCCGTCGGCGAACCGCGGGACGTCCCCAGGAACCAGGGGCCCGGCATCCGCAGCTCATCGGTGCCGGCGACGCTCTCGCGGGTGGTCGTGCACCTCAACGACCAGATCGGCGGCGACAACGAGGTGGTGGCACTGCACGCCGGGCTCGTCGCGGTCGCCCAGGACCCGGACGGCGCCCTGCGACCGGTCGCCGGCTGGCACCTGGCAACCGCGGCGCTCGAGATCGACGACGTGATCGACCGGATGGTGCGCGAGCACGACACCACCCCCGCGGGCGAAGGGGCGGACGACGCGCCGGAGGAGGTCGTGGCGCTCTACCACCGGGTCGGCACCGCGACCCTGTTCGACGGCGCCTGGCGGCTGCCACCGGCGCGCGAGCGGCGCTCGTTCCTGACCAGCTACGAGCGCCTGTGGGCCAGCACGCTCTTCGAACTCGCGGACGGACGCAGCATCGCCATGGTCGTGCAGGCCGAGACGCTGACGGCGTCCTGGGTCCTGTGCCGGATCGAGCAGCCACAGGATCCCGACCTCTTGCCGTGGCTCGCCGACGACCCCACGGACGTGCCGGTGCTCGGCACGTCCCTCGCGATCCTGCTCTCCGCCGCCCTGGACTCCGGCGGTGACGTCGCGCACCTGGAGACCGGCCGGCTTTCACAGCTGGGTCAGGCGTAGCCAGCGGCAGCTCCAGTCGTCGTCGCTGCCCTCGACCGGCGGGCCGTGCTGCTCCTCGGCCGGCGCGTACCGCCCTCGCCGGCCCTCCAGCCAGCCGCAGGTCGCCCGGTACCGGCCGGGCGCCAGCGGGACGACGGCGCCGACGCCGAGCATGTGCTCCAGGTTGAGCCGGTTGTCGGTGCGCGTCGCCTCGCCAGCATCGACCGGCGCCCACACCACCGCGGCCTGCCCGCCGCTCAGCTCCAGCTCGGCGACCGGCCGCTCCCGCTCGCGCGCGGCGGGCCCGGCGGCGTACCGGTGCGGGGCGTCACTGTTGCGCACCCATGACCGCACGACGAGCAGGCCGTCACCGCCGACAGCGACGTCCGCCCCGCCCGGCCCGTCCATCTCCCACACCAGCCCCACCTGGTCCGCACCGAACCGGACCAGCCCCGCCTCGAGCTCGTCGTCGTCCTCCGGGTACAGGACAGCGTGGGCGCGGGCGTAGTCACACGCTGGGTCCAGCTCGTACTCGTCGTCCAGGACCGCGCCGCCCCACGCGGCGAACGACGCCTCGGCGCAGACCAGCAGCGGCCCGCCCTCACCGCCGACCCGGGCCACCCACTCGTACGCGCTCACCGGGCGGTGACCAGACCGGTCTGGTACGCGATGACGACGAGCTGCGCACGGTCCCGCGCGCCGAGCTTCACCATCGCGTGGCTGACGTGCGTACGCGCCGTCGCCGGGCTGAGAAACAGCGCCGCGCCGATCTCGTCGTTGCTCATACCCTGCCCCACGAGCGTGAGGACCTCCCTCTCCCGTTGGGTCAGCACGGCGAGCCTGTCCTCGGCCACCCGCACGGCTGCTCGCCCCGCGGTGAACTGCGCGATGAGCCGCCGGGTGATCCTCGGGGCGAGCAACGCCTCACCAGCGGCGATCACCCGCACGGCGTGCAGCAGCTCCGCCGGCCCCGCGTCCTTGAGCAGGAAGCCGCTCGCCCCCGCCTGGAGCGCCTCGAAGACGTAGGCGTCGGTGTCGTACGTGGTCAGGATCAGCACCCGCACGTGCTCAAGCCCGCGCATGCCCGTGATCCGCCCGGTCGCCTGGATACCGTCGAGCTCGGGCATGCGGATGTCCATCAGAACGACGTCCGGCCGGGTGGCCCGGGCCCGCTCCACCGCCTCCGCACCATCGGCCGCCTCCCCGACCACGACGATGTCGTCCTCAGCGTCGAGCAGCATCTTGAAACCGGACCGCACCAACGCCTGATCGTCGGCAAGAAGCACCTTCACCGGACCATCGCTCACACCATCACCTCCACCGCGCCCCGACGCCGCCCTGAGCCGAGCCGCGCACCCATGCTTCGCGTCCCTCCGCTGTGCCCGGATGCGCGCTCGCACCGTCGCGCCCGCTGCGCTCCGGTACCGCGGCGTGAGTTCCAGCCTATGTTTCGTGGGCCCCCGCCGTGCCCGGGGCCGCTCATGCCGTCACCTTCGCTGCGTTCCAGCGCCGGCCGGGGCTCACCCGTGCACCCATGTGGTTCGCGGCCCTCCGTTGCCCCTTCGGGGTGCTCATGTTAGGCGACCGCTCGCTGCGCTCCGGCGTCGGCGTGAACTCCAACCCATGCTTCGCGGCCCTCCGCTGCACGACGGGACGCTCATGCCGTCACCTCGCTGCGTTTCTGACGTCGGCGTGAGCTGAGTCCTGTGCCCATGGTTCGCGTCCTTTGCTGCGATCGGGGCGTTCTTGTTTGGCGCCCTTCGCCGTGCTCCGGTGCTGGCGTGAGCTGAACCCCCGGACCCATGGTTCGCGTCCCTTGGCGACCTTCAGGGCGCTCATGCCGTCACGCCCGCTGCGCTCTGACGCTGGCCTGGGCTCAAACGTGTGCCCATGGTTCGCGGGCCTCCGTTGCGTTCGGAGACGCTCATGCCGTCACGTCAGCTTCGTTCCGGCGCCAGCGTGCGTTCCAGCTCATGGTTCGCGGACGTCCGCTGAACGACGGGGCGCTCATGCCATCACCTTCGCTGCGCTTCAGCGTGAGCTGAACGGTGCGCCCACGGCTGCGGGCCTGCGCCGCGCTCAGGGCGCTCATGCCATCACACCCGCTGCGCTCCGGCACCCGCCTGAGTTCCAGCCCATGTTCGCGGGCCTCCGCTGTGTTCGGGGCGTTCATGTCCGTCACGTCCACTGCGTTTCTGACATCGGCGTGAACTGAACCCTGTGCCCATGGTTCGCGTCCTTCGCTGCGATCGGGGCGGTCATGCCGTCACGCCCGCAGCGCTCCGACGCTGGCCTGGGCTCAACCGTGTGCCCATGGTTCGCGGGCGGCCGCTGCACGACAAGGCGCTCATGCCTTCACCTCGCTGCGCTTCAACGTGAGCTGAACGGTGCACCCAAATCTGCGGGCCTTCGCCGCGCTCCGGCACCCGCCTGAGTCGCAGCCCGTATTTCGCGGGCGCCCGCTGTATTCGGGTGCACACATGTCCGTCACGTCCACTGCGCTTCTTTGACGTCCGCATGAGCTGAACCCTGTGCCCCTGGTCCGCGGGCCTCTGCTGCGCGACGGGGTGCCCATGCCGTCACCTCCGTCGCGGTCCGGCGCAGATCTGAGCACCAGCCCATGGTTCGCGGGCGTCCGGTGCGCGACGGGGCGCTCATGCCGTCACCTTCGCTGCGCTTCAACGTGAGCTGAACGGTGCGCCCAAATCTGCAGGCCTTCGCCGCGCTCAGGGACGCTCACGTCATCACGCCCGCCGCGCTCCGGCGCCCGCCTGAGTTCCAGCCCACGTTCGCGGGCGCCCGCTGTATTCGGGTGCGCACATGTCCGTCACGTCCGCTGCGCTTCGTTGACGTCGGCGTGAGCTGAACCCTGTGCCCCTGGCGGGCCTCCACCACGCGACAGAGCGCTCATGCCGTCACCTCCGTCGCGGTCCGGCGCAGGTCTGAACACCAGCCCATGGTTCGCGGGCCTCCACTACGTGACACGCCACTCATGCCGTCACCTCCGCCACGGTCCGGCGCTGGCCTGAGCACCACTCCATGGCTCGCTGGCCTCCGCTGCATTCGGGGCGCACATGTCCGTCACGTCCGCCGCGCTTCTTGACGTCGGCGTGAGCCGAACCCTGTGCCCCTGGTCCGTGGGCTCCGCCGCGCGACGAGGCGCTCATGCCGTCACCTCCGTCACGGTCCGGCACAGGTCTGAACACCGGCCCATGGTGGCAGGACTTCGTTGCGCGACAGGGGTGGTCATGCGGGCACCGCTGCGTTGGTGACGAGCGGGAGTCTGGCGCGGACCTCGAAGCCGCCCGCGGGCAAGGGGGCGGCGGTGAGGTCGCCGCCGAGGAGTTCGCAACGCTCGATCATGCCCGTGATGCCGCGGCCGGGCTGTGTGGCAGCGGCGGCCTTCGGGCCTGTGTTCGTGACCAGGACCTCCAGGACGTCGGCGCGCCGGCTGAGCGCGACCGTCACCCGGGTGGGGCCGACGTGGCGGATCACGTTGGTGAGCGCCTCCTGCACGATCCGGTACGCGGTGGTGCCGACGGAGCTCGGCACCTCGCCCGCCGTGTCCGCGTCGAGGGTCAGGTCGAGGCCCGCGTCGCGGGCGACCACGGCGAGCTCGTGCACCTGCCCCAGCCCCGGGTGCGGCACCCGGCCGTCGTCGTCGTTGCGGAGCACGCCGAGGACGGTCCGCATCTCCTGCAGCGCCTGGGCGCTTGTCTGCTCGATCGTCACCAGCGCCTCGCGGGCCCGGTCTGGGCGCTGGTCCAGCATGTACGCCGTGACGCCCGCCTGCACGTTGATGATGGCGATCGCGTGCGCGACCGTGTCGTGCACCTCCCGGGCGATCCGGAGCCGCTCCGCGTCCACGCGCGACCGGGCCTCCTCCTCCCGGGTCCGCTCGGCCTGCGCCGCCCGCTCCAGGGCCTCCGCCACCGCGACCCGCCGCGACCGGACCGACTCGCCCAGGGCCGCCGCCATGACGGACGCCGCGATCCGGAAGAACACCCACCCGATCGCCGCGCGCGGCTCCACGTCGGCGCCCACGATCAGCCAGCCGGTGGCCAGCACGGCGATGCCGACGCCCGCGATCAGCAGCGAGCGGCGGCCGTCGCCATAGGCGGTCAGCGTGTACAGCGCGACGAACAGCCCGATCCACCCCGGCCCGTCGGAGAACCCGGCGACGAAATACGCCAGGCTGATCAGCGCCGACGCGACGAACACCGCGACCGGCCAGCGCCGCCGCACGGCCAGGACCAGCCCGCTCGCGACCAGCAGGGCGATGCCGAGGTGGCCCAGCTCGGTCAGCGGGCGCGACCCCACGTCCTGCGGCTTCGCGAGGGTCCCCTGCACCTGCATGACCGCCACGAAGCAGCCGAGCAGGAGATCCTGCACCAGCGCCCCCGGTCGTCTCATACCCGCAGCTTAGTTGCCCGGTACGACAGAAAACCTACGACGAGAGGCGCGACCGGCACCGCACCGCCTACGCAGATCTGCGTACCGGTGGCCGCCGCCCGCCCGAGGACGCCGGGCGGGCGGCACAGCGACGATCGTCGGCGTGCACCCCGTTCCTCGTCGCCGCCGTCGGACTGTCGGGGGCCTTCGGCGACGACGCGGTCATGCAGCTGCCCGGCCGGGCGAACTGGTCGCCGCGGAGGCCGGGCGCTCCTCGAACGTCTCCCGGATCGCCGCGTCGAGCGGTTTCCCGGACGCCGGCTCGATGAACAGGTCGGCGAGCAGCACGTCCGCGAGGTGGGACGGGTTGACGCCGGACTCCTTGCGCCCCAGAGCCTGCAGCCCGCCGCCGAGCTTCAGGGCGGTGCGGACCACGGCGGCGGGCAGCCGGCGGGCCTTGCGGGGGCGCCCGGCCGCCGTCGCGATGCGCTCCAGCATCTCGCCCCAGCGGAGGTTCTCGTCGGCGACGGGAATGTCCTCGCCGCTGCCCTGTTCGAGGGCGTCGGCGGCGACCTCGGCCACGGCGCGCGCCGAGGTCACGGCCGTCCCGCCGGTGGGGGCGAGCAGCGGCGACCGGGAGCGGGCCCACCCGTCCAGCGCCGGCGCCCAGTTCGGCAGCCGGTCCCCGGCCCGCCCGAACACGAACGGCAGCTCCAGCACGGCGACCGGCAGCCCCGGCCCGGCGGCCTCGCGTGCCTCCCGCGCCTGTTCGACCCTGCAGCGGATGTACGTGTGCCGCTCGGTCAGCCTCAGCTCAGGGTGCAGCCGGTCCCAGTACGTGTAGTACGAACCCATGACGACGCCGCGGGTCAGGCCTTCCTCCCGGGCCGCCGCGAACAGCCGCACCACCGGCTCGACGATGTCGCGGCGGAACTGCGGATGGATCGGCCTGCGCAGTGCGCGTTGTTCGTCGGTACGGGCCGCGTACACCACCCCGTCATGCCCGGTGAGCACCTTGCGCAGCTCGTCGGCCGACGCGACCTCCATGTCGAGCAGGTGGTCGACCCCCGGCTGCGCGCTGCGCGCCACGGTCGTCACCTCGTGCCCCCGCTCGCGGAGCACGTCCACGACGTGCGCCCCGATCAGCCCGCTGCCACCCACCACAAGAATCCGCACGCCGGATCATGCACGCGGTGCCCACCCCCGTGTCAAGGGATCGTTTCGAATACATCGATCACGGATGTCGCGGGCGCAACGGGCGGGTCGACTCCCGCACGTGCAGGATGCCCGGCGGCAGGGTGATGTGGCTGACGTCGCCGGTGTGCAGCGTCCGCAGCAGGGCCCGGGCGGTCAGCTCCGCCTGGTGCGCGGGGGTCTGCTCGACGGCGGTGATCGCCGGGACCGTGATCTGGCACAGGTCGGAGTCGTCCCAGGCGATCACCGACACGTCCCCCGGCACGGAGCGGCCCAGGTCGTGCACGACCTTGAGGGCGGCGGCCGCCATGACGTCGTTGTCGAAGACGACCGCGGTCGGCGGGTCGGCGCCGCTCATCAGGTCCAGCATCGCCCGCATGCCGTCCACCGCGCTGTAGTTGGTGTGCAGCACGCGATGCCGGTCCAGGCGGGCGCGGTCCACGGCGGCGGCGAACGCCGCGTCGCGCTGCCGGGTGTGCAGCAGCTCCGCGACCCCGGCGACGCGGGCGAACGAGCGGTGCCCCAGCGCCCGCAGGTAGTCGGCGACGCGCGCGGCCGTGCCGGCGGCGTCGGCGTCGACGCTGCTGATGGTGTCCGGTCCGGTGTGCCCGCCGATGACGGCGGCGGGCAGGCCCAGCTCGACGAGCGCGTCGATGCGCGGGTCCTGCGGGCGGACGTCGGTCACGATGACGCCGTCGACGTGCCGGCCGGCGAACCACCGGCGGTACACGTCCACGGTGTCGTCGACCTCGTCGACCAGGTGCAGCAGCAGGCTCATGCCGTTGCGGTTGAGCTCCGCCTCGACGCCGCTGAGCATCTGCGTCAGGTAGGAGTCGACGATCAGCACCCGCGGCGGGCGCACCAGCACGAGGCCGATCGCGTTGGCGCGGGACAGCCCGAGGGAGCGTGCCGCGAGGTTGGGCGCCCAGCCGAGCTCGCGGGCGGCCGCCAGGACCTTCGCCCGGGTCATCTCGGAGACGCCCGACCGCCCGTTGAGCGCATACGACACCGCCGCCTCGGAGACGCCCGCGCGGGTGGCGACCTGACGGATCGTGACCCGGCGACTGAAGCGCATAAGGCAGACCGTAAGACGATCAATGCGCCATGTCAACGTCATCATTGACACGCCAGCGGCGCCAACTCTAGTCTCCGGACTGATTCGGTTAAGTCTACGGAAGGCAGCCGATGATCAGACCCCTTCTCGCCGCATGCGCCGGACTCGCCCTCGTGCTGGCCGCAGGCCCAGCAAGCGCGACCACGCACGGCGACACCGGCTTCGTCACCCGCCATGGCGACGACCTCACCCTCAACGGCAAGGAGTTCCGGTTCGCCGGCTCCAACAACTACTACCTGATGTACCGCTCACCGGCGATGGTCGACGACGTCTTCGCCGACGCGAAGGCCGCCGGCTTCACCGTGCTGCGCACCTGGGGCTTCCTGGACATCGGCGCCCAGGACGACACGGGATCCGTGCACCACAAGGAGAACGGCGTCTACTTCCAGTACTGGGACGGCACGCGACCCGCCTACAACGACGGCCCCGACGGCCTCCAGCACCTCGACCAGGTGGTGAAGTCGGCCCGGGACAAGGGCATCCGGCTGGTCATCCCGCTGACCAACAACTGGAGCGCCTTCGGCGGCATGGACCAGTACGTGCGCTGGCGCGGCGGCACCCACCACGACGACTTCTACACCGACCCGGTGATCCGCGGCTGGTACAAGGACTGGATCAGCCACGTGCTGAACCGCACCAACAGCCTCACCGGCGTCAAGTACAAGGACGATCCCACCATCATGGCGTGGGAGCTCGCCAACGAGCCCCGCTGCGTCGGCTCCGGCGTCTACCCGCGCTCGGCGGCGTGCACCGACGCGACGGTCACCGCATGGGCCGCCGACATCAGCTCCCACCTCGACAGCGTCGACCGCAAGCACCTCATCAACTCCGGTGACGAGGGTTTCCTGTGTACCGACAGGGCCAGCGCCGACTTCACCGTCAACTGCGCCGACGGCGTAGACTCGGTGGCCCTAGCCGCGCTGCCGGCGGTCGACTTCATGTCCTTCCACCTGTACCCGGACCACTGGAAGAAGGACCCGTCGTGGGGCAGCGACTGGATCACCACCCACGCCCGCCTCGCCGACCGGCTGCGCAAGCCGGTGATGCTCGGTGAGTTCGGCCTGCTGGACAAGGCGTCCCGCAACGTCGTCTACCAGCAGTGGACCGACGCCGCGGTCAGCGCCCGCCTCGACGGTTTCCTGTACTGGATCCTCTCCGGCGTGCAGGACGACGGCACCGACTACCCCGACTACGACGGCTTCACCGTCTACTGCCCCAGCCCCGTGTGCACCACCGTCGCCAACGCCGGCGACGAGCTGCGGCACGGCCGGCGCTCCCACCCGCCGGTCGCCGACCACGACACCGCGCAGACGCTGCGCGACGACCCGGTGACGCTCACCCCGGCCGTGAACGACATCGCCTACCGCACCAGGGTCAAGGCCGCCACCATCGACCTGGACCCGGCCGCCGCCGGCCAGCAGACCACGGTGACCCTGCCCGGCGGCTCGTTCGGGCTGAACGCGAAGACCGGCGTCGTCATGTTCACGCCCGCCGCCGGTTTCGTGGGGCGGGTCGCCGCGCCGTACACCATCCGCGACGAGGCGGGCCGCACCTCCAACGTCGCGGAGCTGCGCGTCACGGTGAAGAACCGGCCCGGCGACGCCCTGATCCTGGCGTCCTTCGAGGCGGGCACCGAGGGATGGGCCGCGGCGAGCTGGCAGTCCAACGCCGGCACGGTGGCGCAGACGACCGAGTTCCATCCCGAGGGCTCCGCCGGCCTGCGGGTCACCACCGCCGATGGCGGCTGGTTCGGCGTCGGCGGCCTGACGGGTGTCGACCTGTCCGGCAAGTCCGCCCTGCGGTACGAGCTGCACACCACCACCGGCACCTCCTACAGCATCGCCGTGCAGACCGGCGACGCCTACACCTGGTGCCAGTCGACGTGGGGCTACGCGAGCGCGGGCAGCACCACGACCGTCGAGGCCGACCTCGCGACCGCCATGTCCTGCGACGCCGCGGCGCTGGCAGACGTGCGGGCCGTCTACCTCTGGTTCGACGGCAACGGCACGCACGACATCGACCACCTCCGCGCCCAATGAACCAATGAGCGCGGGGCAGGCCACCGTCAGTTGTAGACGGTGGCCTGCCCCGAGGTCTGCTTCCAGCCGTTGGTGCCCCAGATGATGCGGTCGCCCCACCAGGAGCGGTTGTTGACGATGAAGCCGTACACCATGTCCAGGTACTCCACGCCGCCGCCGTTGCGCAGCTTCTGCACCGCGGCGCGCGTCGCGCCCGCCCACTGGGAGGCGCTGTTGTTGCCGAGCGGCTCGTTGCCGATGTTGATGATCGCGTACGCCTCCTGGCCCTGCAGCGCGCTCTTCACGGCGAGCCAGTAGTCGGCGGCGGCGTCGAGGGTGACGGCGCCGCCCTGGTCGCCGTAGCCCGTCGTGTCGTGGTTCTCCAGGACGCAGACGAGCTTGTAGGCCTTGCAGCGGGAGATGACGGCGGAGACGTCCGCGGCGCTGCTGTAGCCGTAGCGGCCGCCGGTAAGCACGACCCGGATGGTGTTGGCGCCGGAGTTCTTCATGTCCGCCCACACCTGGGTCTGGCTGGTGTACCAGGCATGGCCGTGGTTGGCCCCGCGCATGATGAACTGGTTGCCCCGCGCGTCGAGCAGCCTGGTGCCGGAGACCCGGAACCCGGTCGCCGCGGCGGCCGGCGCCGCCGGTCCCGCGACGACGAGTCCGGCGGCGGCGAGCATCCCCGCGGCGACTGCGGCCAGTGTCCGTCGTGCCATGACAGCTCCAATCGGTCCTGAACCGATGAAGCAACGGCAGGCAGCACTGAGCCAGTCGGGACGGAGAATGGCAGCGCTGGCGGGCGCTGCCATCCCAGTGGAGCACTTAACGGATTAAGGTTCAACCATTCGCTCGGCGAGACCGAGCGCGCCGAGCACGCCGGAGAGGCCACCCAGTCCCGGGGGGACGATGTAGGTGGACAGGTCGGCGGTGGCGGGGACGGCGTCGAGGGCCTTGCCGAGCCGCTCGGCCGTGGCGGCGCGGACGGCGTCCAGGAGCCCGGGGATGTTCAGGACGCCGCCGCCGACGACGATGCGGTGCGGCATCAACAGGTACAGGATGGACGTCATGAGCTGCGAGAGGTAGTGCGCCTCGAGCGCCACCGTCCGGGACAGCAGCGGGCCGAGGTCGTGGGCGGGGCGGCCGGCCCGGCGGGCGATGGCGGGGCCGCTGGCGAGGCCTTCGACGCAGTCGCCGTGAAACGGGCAGGTGCCGGCGAAGTCGTCGCCGGGGTGGCGCTGGACGTGCAGGTGGCCCATCTCGGGGTGCAGCAGGCCGTGCAGCGGGCGGCCGTCGACGACGGCGCCGCCGCCGATGCCCGTGCCGACGGTCACGTAGACGACCGTGCCCTGGCCGCGGCCCGCGCCCCAGCGGTGTTCGCCGTAGGCGGCGCCGTTGACGTCGGTGTCCAGCGCCACCGGGACGCCGAGCCCGCGCCGCAGCGCGCCCACGAGGTCGGTGCCGCCCCAGCCGGGCTTCGGGGTGGTGGTGATCCGGCCCGAGGCGAGGTCGAGCGGGCCGAACGAGGCGACGCCCAGCGCGGCGATGTCGTGGCCGGCGGCGCGCTGGGCGCGGAAGTAGGCGATGACCCGGTCGAGGGTCTCCCCCGGCGAGGTCGTCGGGATGGTGGTGCGGTCCACGACCGCGTCGGGGCCGACCCCCACCGCGCACACCACCTTCGTGCCGCCGGCCTCGACACCACCGAACAGCACGCTCACTTGCCGGCCCCCGCGGTGAAGCCGTTGTAGATGAAGCGCTGCAGGGCGAGAAATGCAACGAGCGTTGGAATGATGACGAGGATGACGCCGGCGGAGATGACCTCCCACTGCGCCCCGAACGGCCCCTTGAAGCGGTACAGCGACGTGGAGATGACCCCGAGCTCCTGCGACGGCATGTACAGGAACGGGATGTAGAACTCGTTGTACATGGCGATGCCCTTGATGATGACGACCGTGGCGATCGCGGGTTTCAGCAGCGGCAGGATGATCCTCCAGTAGATGCCGAACGCGGAGGCACCCTCCATCGCGGCGGCCTCGTCGAGCTCGCGCGGCACGCCGCGCAGGAACTGCTGGAAGATGTAGATGGAGATGATGTCGGTGCCGAGGAAGAGCACGATCGCCGACCAGCGGCTGTCGTAGAGGTCGAGGGCGTCGACGACCTTGAACGTGGCGACCTGGGTGGTCACGCCGGGCACGAGGGTCGCGAGCAGGAAGAGCGCGACGACCACCCCGCGGAGGCGGAACCGGAAGCGGTCGATGGCGTAGGCCGCCATCGACCCGATGAGGACCGTGCCGGCCAGCGAGACCGCCATGATGATGGACGTGTTCACGAAGCCGCGGAGCATGTGCCCCTTGGTGAAGGCCGTGACGTAGTTGTCGAGGTTGAACCAGTCGCCGGGCGGGTCGAAGGGGCCGCTGTTGAGGTATTCGGTGTTGGTTTTCAGCGACGCCATCACCAGCACGACGGGCGGCAGCAGCACCACCAGGCACGCGCCGGTCAGCGACAGGTACTTCAGCACACGGGCGATCACGAGAGGTCCACCTTCTCGTCGGGTGCGATGCGGCGCTGCAACCACGTCACCAGCAGGATGATCAGCAGCAGGACGACCGCCATCGCCGAGGCGAGGCCGAGCTTGTAGTACTTGAAGGCCATGTCCACGGTCTGGATGACGAAGGTCTCGCTGTCGTTGGCACCGCGGGTCATGATGAACGGGATCTCGAAGACGGACAGCGAGCCGGAGATCGCGAGGATGAACGACAGCCCGACGATCGGCCGGATGCCCGGCAGGATGATGTGCAGGAACTGGTCCCAGCGGTTCGCGCCGTCCAGCTCGGCGGCCTCGTACAGGTGCGCGGGGATCGACTGGATGGCGCCGAGGAACAGCACGAAGTTGAGGCCCAGGTAGCGCCAGATCGAGGTGCCGGCGAGCGAGTAGTTGACCACCTCGGGATCGCCGAGCCACTGCTGGGTCGCGCCGCCGAGGCCGACCGCCGACATCGCCGAGTCGAGGGTGCCGCCGGGCTGGAAGAAGAACAGGAAGATCATGCCGATGGCGACGCCGTTGATGAGGTACGGGAAGAACAGCACGCCCTTGAACAGGTTCCGGAAGCGCGTGTTGAAGCTCAGGATCGTGGCGAAATACAACGCGAGCAGGATTTGCACCACGGACGCGCCGATGTAGTACAGGCTGACCTTGAGCACGCCGAAGAGCTCCGGCCGGGTGGCGATCTCGACGTAGTTGTCGATCCCGACGAACTCCCGGCTCGGGCTCAGCCCGTCCCAGGACGTGACGCTGTAGCCGAACATGTTCACCACCGGGATGTAGGTGAACACGATCAGGAACGTCAGCGGCGCAACGAGAAACACGTAGGGTGTCAGCTTCCGGCCCACGTCTCACCTTTCGAGGACAGAGGCGTGCGGCCCGGCGAAGGGCCGCACGCCAAGCAGCACACCTACTTGAGCTTCGCCCGGGTGTCGGCCCACTTCTTGTTCAGGTCGGCGAAGATCTGTTCCTTCGTCTCCTTCTTCGCGCCGCGGGCCGCGTCGACGATCCGCTGGCGGTACTTGCCGTCGAACAGCGCGATCTCGGCGGTGTTGCCGATCTTGTCGGCGAGCCCCTCCTCGCCCTTCGGCGCCGGGTTCAGCTCGATGAACTCCGTCTTGGCCGTCTGCAGGTCGGCGAGGGACGCCGGCAGCTGCGCGCTCGTCACCACCGAGACGCCGCCCTGGTCGGTGGCGTAGTTCGACTCGTCGGCGAACCAGTCGACCCATGCCCGCGCGGTCGCCTTGTTCTTCGAGTTGACGTTGATGCCGTTCTTGTAGTCGCCGCCGACGACGGTGTGGAACTTGCCGTTGACCTGGTTGGGGAACGGCCAGTAGCCGATGTCGTCCTTGCTGGCGGCGGCCGCCTGCATCTGCACCACGGACCAGGAGCCGAGCATCATCGTGGCGATCTTGCCGGTGCCGAGCATTCCCTTGGACTGCTCCCAGTTGGTCGTCGTCGGGTCCGGCTCGGTGTAGCCGCCCTTGACCGCGTCGAAGAGCAGCGAGTCGATGATGTACTGCTCCTTGCCGGGGCTCCACGGCGCGTCGTCCTTGGCGAGCTTGGTGGCCGCCTCCGGGTCGCCGCTGACGGCGCCGCGCACGCCCTCCCACTGGCCGAGCGGCCAGCCGTCCTTGTAGTTGGTGTACAGCGGGATCACGCCGGTCTTGTCCTTGATGGCCTTCAGCGCCGCCAGGAACTCCTCGGGCGTCTTCGGCGGCTCGGTGACGCCGGCCTGCGCCCACACCTTCTTGTTGAACACGTAGCCCTGGGCGTTGCCGGTGATGGCGAGGCCGTAGACCTTGCCGCCGAACGTCTGCTCGGAGCGCACGAACCGGTACTTGTCCTTCAGCGCGTCCACGGTGCCCAGCGGCTCGAAGAACAGCGGCAGCTGGTCGGCGGTGACGGAGTTCGGGATCGGCAGCACGTCGCCGTAGTTCTTCGTGTTCATCCGGACGCGCACCTCACCCTCGTAGTCGGTGATCGCCTCGAACTTGACGTTCGTGCCGGGATACTTCGCCTCGAACTTCTTCTTGTACTCCGGCAGCACGGTGTCGACGAGGTCGGTCCGCTGCGTCAGTACCGTGATGTCGCCGGCGATCTTGCCGTCCGAGCCGCTGCCCGCGTCGTCCCCGCAGGCGGTGAGGACGAGGGAGGTCACTGCGAGCAAGGCGACGAGGTGCTTCTTCATATGCACGGGTACCACCTTCCGATCAGAGGGGGGTGTTATCGGTTGTGCCGCACAGGTGCCAGGGTCAGAACGAGCGCATGAGGTCGAGCAGGCGGACGTCGACGTCGAAGCCGTCGCGCCGCTCGAACCGGGCGCCGGGCCGGTGGTGCCCGACGATGCCGAACGGGCCTTCGAACTCCCACAGGGCGTAGCCCCAGCCGAACTGGCCGAAGACGTCGAACAGGTCGGCGAACCAGGCCCGGGCGACCTCGTCGGGGGTGTGCTCGTAGCAGCCGAACTCCCCCACGTGCACGGGGACGCCCGCCGCTTCGAGCTCGCGCCACGGCGCGTAGAAGTCGCGCAGCCCGGCGCCGTCCCACCAGCGCCCGTCGTAGTCGCACGGGTAGGCGGGCGCCGGGAGCCCCTGATGCCCGGGCCACCAGGGCGCCCGGAAGTGCGAGACGCTCATCGGCTGGTATCCGCGGACGCTCTGCGTGGCGCCGAGGTCGGCCAGCTCGGGCATGGCGAGGTTGCCGCCGTCGAGACCGTCGATGACCAGCGGCCGGTCCGGCGAGATCGCCCGCACCGCGGCGGCCGCGTGCCGGATGACGGCCTCATGGGCGTCGCGGGTGAAGCCGCGCAGCCCCAGCGCCGGTGGCTCGTTGACGAGATCGAAGCTGAGCTCTTCCGCCGGGATGCCGCTGTACCGCTGGGCGAACCGCTCCCACGTGGCGACGAACGCGTCGCGGGCCGGGCGGTCCGTCCACAGGTTGTACGGCTCGGTCTCCCACCCGGTGATGATGTAGCCGGGCGCGCGGTGCAGGTTCAGTGAAAGATGCAAGCCGCGCTGCCGGCACGCGTCGAGGATCTTGTCGACGCGGGCGAGCACCGACTCGTCGGCCTGGTGCGGGTCGCCGCCGACGCTCCACAGCCGGTAGTCCGTCGGCAGCCGGATGAAGTCGAATCCCCACGCCGCGACGGCGTCCAGGACCCGCTCGTCGGGCCCTGGCGCGCCGGCGTGCGCGTTGAACATCCACTGGACGTTGAACCCGTGGTGGGGCATCGCGGATCGACCCTTCAGGCGGTGCCGGCCCCGGCCGCGCGCCTGGGGTGGAGGCGCGCGCTCACTGAACCGGATAAGTTCCATCAACCTAGGCCCGCACATTGAAGCTGTCAATCCCACTCCGCCGCCACACGCCAAGACTGAAGCGCATAACCCCGCGAGCCAGCACCGACACCGCACCACGCCCCGCCACCACCCCCTGTCGATCCCCTCCAACCCAGCACGCACCGCGACGCCCACACTCCCGAAGCCGATATACAGAGGGAGCCGCCACCTTCCTCGCGATGCGCTGAACACCCCGGGAACCACCAACACCCCAACCTTCCACACCACCCCACCCGACCCGCATCCCCTGCCTGACCCGACCCCCGCACGGATGGAGCACGCCCGCCATGCAGACCGATCCGTCCTATTCAGACGTTGGTCAATGCCCTGAAACGCCCCTTTTCGGGATAGACATTGCGCGATCCACCCACAAATCAGAGATCAACTTGTGGGTGGATCGCGCAACCTCGATGGAACAAAGGGCGCAAACGCGGGCATTGATCACCGTCAGTCTGGGTGGACGGGTTGCCTGTCAAGCGGCGATGCCGGGCATCGAACACCCATTCCCCGGACTGCTCCTGGCCGTGGGATCAGTCGAGCGTGCGTCGCCCGCGGGATGGGAGCCGCAGGGGTGAGGGCCTCATCGGCCGCCGGGGGCATGGCGCGACGCCCGCCTCGATACCGGGCGGGCGGCACGTCGTCAGTAGTCGTCGAGTGCCCGGGCGAGCCCGGCCAGCTACGCATCCAGCAACGCCCCCGGCGGCGCGCCGGATGGAGGCGGGCCGGGTCGTGGTGCCAGGTGTGTCTCGGGTAGGGCGCCCGAGGTGCTGGCCGGCGTCAGGGGGTCGGGTCAGACGCGGACCTGGTCGTCGGTGTCGGCGAACTGGGTGGAATAGAGCTCGGCGTAACGGCCGCCGGCGGCGAGCAGGGATGTGTGGGTGCCGCGTTCGACGATCTGGCCGGCCTCGACGACGAGGATGAGGTCGGCGGCGCGGACGGTGGACAGGCGGTGCGCGATGACGACCGCCGTCCGGCCGCTGAGGGCCTCGGCGAGCGCGGCCTGTACCGCGGCCTCCGACGTCGAGTCGAGGTGCGCGGTCGCCTCGTCGAGGACGACGACCTGCTGACCGGCCAGGAGCAGGCGGGCGATGGTGAGGCGCTGCCGTTCGCCGCCGGAGAGGCGGTAGCCGCGCTCGCCGACGACGGTGTCGAGGCCGTCGGGCAGGGAGGCGACCAGGTCGTCGAGGCGGGCCCGGCGCAGGACCGTCCAGAGCTCGTCCTCGGTCGCCGACGGCCGGGCCAGCAGCAGGTTGGCCCGCACCGACTCGTGGAAGAGGTGCCCGTCCTGGGTGACCATGCCGAGGGTGGCACGGATCGCGTCGAAGGACAGGTCCCGGACGTCGATCCCGCCGAGGCGGACGGTGCCGCTGTCCACGTCGTACAGGCGCGGCAGGAGCTGCGCGATGGTGGACTTCCCGGCGCCGGACGAGCCGACCAGGGCGATCATCTGACCCGGCTCGGCCTTGAACGAGACGTCGTGCAGGACCTCCACGCCGCCGCGGGTGTCCAGGGAGGCGACCTCCTCCAGGGAGGCGAGGGACACCTTGTCGGCGGAGGGGTAGCCGAAGCGGACTGAGGAGAACTCGACGGACACCGGGCCGGGTGGGACCTCGCGGGCGTCGGGCTTCTCCGCGACGAGCGGGCGCAGGTCGAGGATCTCGAAGACCCGTTCGAAGCTGACCAGGGCGCTCATCACCTCCACCCGGGCACTCGCGAGGGCGGTCAGCGGCGCGTACAGCCGGGTGAGCAGCAGCGCGAGCGCCACGACCGCGCCCGCGTCGAGCTGGCCGGCGAGGGCCGCGACGCCGCCGATGCCGTAGACGAGGGCCAGGGCGAGCGAGGACACGACGGTCAGCGCGGTGATGAACACGGTCTGGTTCATCGCGGTGCGGACGCCGATGTCGCGGACCCGGCCGGCCCGGGCGGCGAACTCCACCGACTCGTCGGAGGGCCGGCCGAAGAGCTTGATGAGGGTGGCGCCGGGTGCGGAGAAGCGCTCCGTCATCTGGGTGCTCATCGCCGAGTTGTGGGTGGCTGCCTCGCGCTGCAGGCGGGCGAGCCGGGTGCCCATCCGGCGGGCGGGTAGCACGAACACCGGCAGGAGCAGCAGCGCGAGCAGCGTGATCTTCCACGACAGGCTCACCATCACCGCGAACGTCAGCGACAGGGTGACGACGTTGCTGACGACGCCGGACAGGGTGCCGCTGAAGGCGCGCTGCGCGCCGATGACGTCGTTGTTGAGCCGGCTGACGAGCGCGCCGGTGCGGGTGCGGGTGAAGAACGCGACCGGCATCCGCTGCACGTGGTCGAAGACGGTGGTGCGCAGGTCGAGGATCAGCCCCTCGCCGATCTGCGCCGACAGCAGCCGGGCGAGCAGCCCGACGCCGGCCTCGACGAGCGCGATGGCCGCGATCAGCACCGCGAGGGTGACGACGGTGTCGCGGGAGCCGCCGCCGACGATCGCGTCGACGACCCGGCCGGCGAGCACCGGCGTGGCGACCGCGAGAAGGGCCGTCACGACGCTCAGCGACAGGAACCCGGCGAGCCGGGCCTTGTGCGGGCGGGCGAACGCGGCGATCCGGCGCAGCGTGGCGACCGAGAACGGCCGCCGGTCCTGGGTCGCGTGGATGGCTTGGTACATCTGGTTCCAGGCGGTGACTTCCATGCTCACGTCCGCCACCGTACGACCTGGAGTGGGGTTCAGGTCCAATCGGTTTACAACAGGCCGAGGTCGCGGGCGCGGCGAACCGCCTCGGCGCGGCTGGACGCGTCGACCTTGCGCAGCACCTCCCGGATGTGGGTGCGCACGGTCTTCACCGACACGTCCATGAGCTCGGCGATCTCCTCGGTCGGGGTCAGCGCCGCGAGGTGCCGCAGCACCTCCGCCTGCCGGAGGCTGAAACCGGGCACGGGATCCGCCGCCGTCGCGTGCCGGCGCAGCAGCTGGCGCACGACGCCGTCGGCCTCGTGGAGGGCGCGGGTGCCGCCGTCGTCGACGGTGAACCCGACGGCGGTCCGCAGCGCCTCGGCGGCGCGCTCGTGGTCGCCCTGCCGGGCGGTGCCGGCCGCGAGCAGCAGCCATGCCTCGACGAGCACGCCGACCGGCAGGCCCGGCAGGCACAGCACCTGGTGGGCGCACTCGACGGCGGGCTGCGGGCCGCCGGCGGCGAGCAGCGCCGAGCCGCGGGCCAGGGTCGCCTCCGGCCGCTCCTGGTCGAGGCGGGCCAGGGCGGTGCGGGCCTCCTCGTGGCGGCCCATCGCGACCAGGACCCGCGACTCGGCGAGATCCAGCTCGTGCCGCACCCAGAGGCGGGCCGAGGTCTCCGGCGGCGCGCCGCGCAGGACCGACAGCGCCGCGGGCAGCTCGCCGCGGGCGCGCAGGAGCCTGGACCGCACGATGGTCAGGGTGGCCGCGTAGGCGCTCTCCCGCGGCATGATGTCGGTGGCCAGCCCCTCCTCGGCGGTGCGCAGGTGACGCCAGGCGGCGGTGGTGTCGTAGCGTTCGGCGGCCACCCACGCGAGCGCGAGGTCGGCGATGTGCCGCGGGCCCCGGTTCAGCGCCTCGGTGCGCGCGACCACGTCGGATGCGCGATGGGCCGTGTCGTACGCCGACCGCAGCCTCCCCAGCAGCGCCTCGGTGAAGGCGAGATGCTGCGTGCAGTACGCGAGAAGGCCGCCGCACCGTTCGCTGCGGGCCGCCCGGATCGCCGCGGCGAAACTCCCGGCGGCCTCGTCGAGCCTGCCGGCCCGCAGGTGCGCCGTCGCGACGCCGGACAGGACGAACACCCACAGCTCCGGCCGCACGGCGATCCTGCCCGGGTCGACCTGCGGCAGCAGCCGCGCCGCGGCGCCGGTGACCGCGTCGAGCCGCTCCGCGTCGCCGGTCTCGTAGGCGACGGACTGCTGGACCATGCACGCGGCGAGCCGGACCGGCAGCGGCGCGTCGGGGCCGGGGAGCCAGGCGTTGCCGCTGAGGAGCCGCTCGGCTCTCAGGTGGTCGCTGTGGGAGATCGCGTGGGCGGCGGCGACGATCACGCCCTCGGGCGTGTCGGGCTCGGCGGGCATCCCGGCGAGCAGCGCCGTGAGCCGGCCCGTGGGCCCGTCCACGATGACCTCGCCGACCGCCAGGTCGTCAACGACGAACCGGGCCGCGTCCTCCCACGCGCCGACGGCCGCCGCGTGCCCGACGGCGCCGGCGAGGTCACCGTGCCGGGCGGACCAGCGGGCCGCGACGAGCCCGGCGGTCCTGGCCGCGGCGGGCGGCAGCGGAAGCCGGTCGCGCAGCACGGCACCGAACAGCGGGTGGAGGCGGTAGGTGCCCTGCGCCTCGCTCACCGTCTCCAGGAACGCGCCGGCCTCCTCCAGGTCGGCGATGACGTCGCCCTCCTCGACGCCACCCACGAGCGCGGCGAGCTCGGCCGTGAACGTGTCCAGGCGGGCCACCCCGGCCAGCAGGCGCCGCCGTCGCGGGGTGCACCGGTCAAGGATCTCCCCGGTGAAGTAGTCGACGACGTAGTCGTGCCCGGCCAGCGCCGGCACCCCGGAGCCGTCCGCCATCGCCAGCGCACACAGGCGCACCCCGGCGAGCCAGCCCTGGGTCTGTTCCATCACGTCGGCGAGCGCGTCCGGGGTCAGGTCGACGCCGTGCAGCGCGAACAGCGCCCGCACCTCGCCGGCGTCCAGCGCCAGCTCGGACCAGCGCAGCTCGCTGAGCTGGTCGGTCAGCCGGTAGCGGTGCAGCGGGAAGCGTGGCCGGTGCCGGCCGACGAGCACCAGGCGGAGGTGGCTCTGCGCGTGCCGCAGCAGGAACTCGATCTCGCCCAGCTGCTCCGCGTCGAGCCAGCAAGCGTCGTCGAGGACGAGCACGATCGAGTGCTGCTGGTGGGAGAGGACGGCCGCCAGCTCGGTGACCGCCGCGTGGTCGGGCGCGGTGGTCAGGTCCAGCAGCGCCGCGGGCAGCAGCACCCCGGCGCCGCGCAGGGCCGCCAGCAGGTGCTGCCACAGGCGCGCCGGCTGGGCCCGGTCGTCCTGGTCGACGGTGAGCCACGCGATCGAGTCCCAGCCCGGGCTGTCGTCGGCCCACGCGGCGACCAGGCGGCTCTTGCCGGATCCGGCCGGCCCCGTGACCACGGTGACCGGCAGGTCGGTCAGGCTCCACAACAAGTCGATGAGCTGCTCACGCGGCAGCGCCCGGTCCACCGGCTCGGGCCTGGTGAGCTTCGCGGACAGCAGTGGCGCTCCCTCCATGGAGGCCTCCATCTGTATCGATACCCGACAGCATATGCGGAGAAGCTTGACCTTCCACCTACTGGAACAGGTTCACTCAATGGCATGACACGGGGCATGACACCGGGCGTCACCATCGGCGAGTTCTCGCGGCTGTGCCATCTCAGCGCGAAGACGCTGCGGTACTACCACGATATCGAGCTGCTGGTGCCGGACGGCATCGACGAGGACACCGGCTACCGGCGGTATGCGCCCGGGCAGGTCGACGACGCGCACCTCATCCGGCGGCTGCGGGACCTCGACATGCCGATCGCGCAGATCCGCGGGGTGCTCGCCGAGCCCGACCCGTCCGCGCGGCAGGAGGCCCTGGCCCGGCACCTGGACCGGATGGAGGCCGAGCTCACCCGTACCCGCGACGTGGTCCTGTCGCTGCGCCGCCTGCTGGGGCCCGAGCCCGAGCTGCCGGTCCGGCACCGGCTGTCGGCGGGTTCGCCCGTGCTCCGGGTGTCGGCGCGGATCACCCGCACCGAGGTGACGGACTGGTGCGGGCGGGTCTTCCCCGAGCTGTACGCGACGCTCGCCGCGCTCGGCACCGATCCGGCCGGCCCGGCCGGCGCGACCTACTCCGCGGAGTTCTTCGAGGGCGAGATCGGGGAGGTCGTCGCCTTCGTGCCTGTTTCGGCGGACGTGGTGCGGGCGGGCGACGACCGGTTCGCGACCCTGCCGCCCGCCCGCTACGCCGTCGCCGTGCACAACGGCCCGTTCGCCGACTGCGACATCACGTACGGCCGGCTCGGCCTGCACGTCGCGTCCCACGACACCGCCCTGCCCGACCCGATCGTCGAGGTCTACCTGGTCGGACCCGACGAGACCACCGACCCGGCCGAGTTCCGCACCGAGATCTGCTGGCCGATTTCCGCCTGACCTTCGTTTCCTCAGGAGAGAGAGCACATGACCGACCTCGCCATCGCCCACGTCACCATCGACTGCGCCGACGCGGGCGCCCTCGCCGGCTTCTACGCCGCGCTGCTGGACCGCGCCGTCGACCCGGAGGCGACCCCGTTCTTCGCGACCGTGGGCCGCTCGACCGGCGCCCAGCCCGTCCTCATGTTCATCCAGGTTTCCGACAAGACCCCGGGCAAGAACAGCATCCACCTCGACCTGCACACCGCCGACCTGCCCGGCGCCGTCGCCCGCGCCGTCGGCCTCGGCGCGAAGCAGGTCGGCGACTTCAACGAGTACGGCGCCGTCTGGACGACGTTGTCGGACCCCGAGGGTAACCTCTTCGACATCGGCGCCAGCTGATCGTCTTCAGGGGGTTCGCGATGGACGGGGACCGGCGGCAGCGGTTCGTGGACCTGCACCGGGAGGGCTGCTTCCTGCTGCCCAACGCGTGGGACGCGGGCAGCGCCCGGGTCCTCGAGTCCGCCGGCTTCCCCGCCATCGCGACCACCAGCGCCGGGATCGCGTTCTCCCTCGGCCGGCCCGACCACGACTTCTTCGCCGACCACGGTCCGGGGGCCCGCCTCGACCGCACCACGATGCTCGACCGGGTCCGCGAGATCGTCGCCGCGGTCGACGTGCCGGTGAGCGCCGACCTCGAGGAAGGCTTCGGCACCTCCCCGGAGGACGTCGCGGCCACCATCTCGATGGCAGTCGCCGCCGGCACCGCGGGCGGCAACATCGAGGACTTCACCGGCTCGCGGGCCCGGCCCCTGCACGACCGGGCGCTCGCCGTGGAGCGGATCCGCGCCGCCCGCGCCGCGGTCTCCTCCTCCGGCGAGCCGTTCGTCCTCGTCGGCCGCACCGACGCGCTCATCGTCGGCGGCACCCTCACCGACGCCGTCGACCGGGCCAATGCCTATCTGGCGGCCGGCGCGGACTGCGCGTTCGTGCCGGGCGCCGCCGACCCGGCCACGATCGGCACGCTGGTCCGCGAGCTCACCGGCCCGCTCAACGTGGTCATGGGCCTGACCGGCGGCACCCTGTCCCTGGCCGCCCTGCGCGACCTCGGCGTCCGCCGCGTCACCGTCGGCGGCAGCGTCGCCCGCGCCATGTATCACCACCTGCGTCGGGCCGCCCGCGAGCTGGCCGAGCACGGCACCTTCACGTATGCCGACACCCAGCTCTCCCAGTCCGACCTGAACGACCTCTTCCGCCGTCCGTAGGCCACCGCGGGCGCGCCGCTGCGACGCGCCCGCGGCAGCGCCGCAGGCACGGGCCGCGGCAACGCGCCGCATTCAGATCAGCGCGATCAGGCGGGTTTGCCGAACCAGCGGGCGAGGTGGTCGTCCAGGTCCTGCTGGTCGTCGCCGACCCAGGCGACGTGGCCGTCGGGGCGGAGCAGGACACACGGGGCGTCCAGCGCCGCGGTGGGGTCCCCGAGGTGGTCGACCCGGTCCGACCAGCCGCCGGCGGTCAGGCGGCCGGTGCGGTCCAGCAGCAGGCCGCGGCCGCGGTGCAGCAGGTCGTACAGGCGGCCCTGTTGCACGTCGAGGTCGGGCAGGCGGCGGCCGAGCAGGTCGGGGCCCGGGCCGAAGTCGTAGCGGACGCCGATCGCGGTGATCTTCTCGATCAGGTGGCGGTTCACCTCGTCGAAGTCCATCAGCTCGGTGAGCAGCCTGCGCAGTGCCTGGGGGCCCGGCTCGGTGGAGAACAGCTCCATCTGGGCGCGGGTGTTGTCCAGCACGTCCGCGGCGACCGGATGCCGCTCGGTCTCGTAGGTGTCCAGCAGCGTGTCGGGCGCCCAGCCGCGGATCTGCGCGGCCAGCTTCCAGCCGAGGTTGAAGGCGTCCTGAACGCCCAGGTTGAGGCCCTGCCCGCCGATGGGTGGATGGATGTGTGCCGCGTCGCCGGCCAGCAGCACCCGCCCGACCCGGTACCGTTCGGCGAGTCGGGTGGCGTCGCCGAAGCGGGACAACCAGCGCGGGGAGTGCACGCCGAAGTCGGTGCCGGCGATGGCGTGCAGCTGGCGCTGGAAGTCCTCGAGGGTGGGTGGCTCCGCACGCTCGCTGACTCCCGCGCCGGGGATCACGACGCGATAGACCTCGCCGAAGGGTCCGAAGGTGAACCGCTGATCGGTCTTGCGGACCTCGGCCACCTTGGCGGCGATCTCCTCCGGCGGCGCGGCCGCCTCCATCTCGCCCATCAGCGTGTCGGTCCGCGAGGGTTCGCCGGGGAAGCCGACGCCGAGCAGCTTGCGCACGGTGCTGCGCGCACCGTCGCAGCCGACGAGGTAGCGCGACCGCAGCCGTTCCCCGCCGGCCAGCTCGACGGTCACGCCCTCGCCGTCCTGCTCGAGGCCGGTCACCGCGCAGCCGCGCCGGACCTGCGCGCCCAGATCGACCGCGTGTGCTTCGAGCAGGTGCACGATGACCGGCTGCGGGATGCCCAGCAGGTAGGCGTGCGCGGTGTCCAGGTCCGCGGGCGCGGGCTTGTCGATGGCGGCGAAGAAGCCGGCCGCCGGCCGCCGCCGTGCGCGTTCGGCGATGCGCTCCAGCAGCCCGCGCATCGCCATCAGCTCGATGCTGCGGACATGCAGGCCGACGATGCGGACGAACGACGTGGGCTCGGTCTCCTTCTCCAGGACGAGCACCCGCACGTCGTGCAGCCGCAGCTCGGCGGCGAGCATCGCGCCGGCCGGGCCGCACCCGGCGATGATCACGTCGAACGTGAGCGGCGGGCGGCCGGGGGTGGAGTCGGGGAACTGTGCAGCGTTCATAGGTGTTGCCTTTCGGGAGTGCCTGGTTGGCGGGGCGCTCCCGGCGACACCTACGTCAATCGCCCGGCCGTGACGGCAAGGGGGAGCACCCACTTCGATACAGCGTTCATGGGTCTCACCTCCTTGGGCGGCGTCACGGACAGCAGCAAGGTACAAGCCCGATCCTCATCCCGTCCAGTCCATTCCGGCCGCGACACCCGGACCGACCGCGGGCCGTCCGCGTGTCGCGCGGCGTGTCGATCTGGTGTTCGAAGTCGGGTCGTGTCGGTGCTGTCGTCCGGGCGGGCGGTGTCCTACGGTTCGGGGCGTCGCCGGTCGTCGGGGGCCGGCACGGAATCCGGACGGGGTGGAGCCATGGCAGGTGTGGTGCCGGGGCCGCGGGAGCGGCGGGCGGACGGGTGCACGGTGGAGTTCACGATCGGCGGGGTGCCCGGGGCGATGACGACCGGGCACGGGATGGACGGCACGCTGCGGCGGGTGGACCTGCGGGCGGGGGTGCACGGGTCCGAGCTGGCCGGGCTGGCCGACGCGCTCGCCACGGCGATCACGCTCGGGCTGCAGCACGGGGCGCCGCCGGCCGCGTACATCGACGTGCTGCGGCGGCTCGAGCTGGACGCGCCGATCGAGGACGGCAACCCGCTGGTCGAGGCGCTGGGGTCCGCACCCGAGTAGACGGCACGTCAGATGGCGTCGCGAGGGGGCACCGACGCGGAAACCCCTCGCGACGCGACCCGCGCTGGCCGAGCCGGTGGTGACGATGCCCCGGTCGTGGCGCAGGAGCGTGCCGGCCGCCCGGCCGGTCAGGCGGCGGGCTGGAACAGCTCGATCACGTTGCCGGACGGGTCCTGCAGGAGGATCTGGTGGCCGCCGGGGCCGCTCACGATGTCGTTGCGGAAGGTGAGGCCGGCGGCGCGCAGGCGGGCGACCTCGGCGGGGAGGTCGTCGACGAGGAGATGGATCCGGTTCCAGCCGCCGGGTCCGGGCACCGCGCCGTCGGGCAGGGGGCGGCCGGCGGAGCTGGCGGGGCCACTCAGCAGGAGGCGGAGCCGGCCGCGGACCACGTCGGCGAAGGCAGGCGCGGCGTCGGTCCTGACCGTGAAGCCCAGGTGGGTGGTGTAGAACGCGGCGGCGGCCGGGACGTCGCCGACCATGTACCGGACGTGGACCAGATCCTTCAGTTCGAGGCTCATCACTGCGACCTTTCGAGGGTGCTGTCGATGGCGTGCAGCAGGAACGTGATGCGGGTCGTCAGGTCTTCGGCGGTGCGGGCGAACGGCGACGGCTCGGTCGAGGTCGCCGGGTCGGGCAGGCTCCAGTGGGCGAGGGCGGGCGCGCCGGCGAACGCGGGGCGCAGCTCGCGGACGCGGTCGCACAGGCTGATCACGTGGTCGAAGGGCTCGTCGGCGAAGACGCTCAGGTGCTTCGGGTGGCGGCCGGCGATGTCGATGCCGGCGGCGCGCATGACGCGGACCGCCTCGGGGTGCACGGGCTTGGGGTCGCTGCCGGCGCTGGCGGCCCGGACCCTGCCGCCGCCGAGCCGCTCCAGCAGCGCCTCGGCCATCTGGGAACGGGAGCTGTTGCCCGTGCACAGGAACAACACGCGGACGGGGGTGCGGGGGAAGGACGGCGGCGGCTCCGCGGGGGTGAGGCGCACGCCGGGGTGCAACGCGAGACCGGCCGAGGCGAGCTGCGCGCGGTACTCGACCAGGTCGAGGCTGTAATACGTGTCGCGCTTGTCGGCGGAGCTGCGCCGGGTCCGGACCAGCCCGCCGGAGCGCAGCTGGGCGAGGTGGTAGGAGGTCAGGCTCTGCCGCTGGCCGACCAGCGCCGCCAGCTCGCCGACCTGCCGGTCGCTGCGCGACAGCTCCCGCAGCAGCTGCCACCGCACGGGATGCCCGGCCAGGCGCAGCACGCCCGGTGGTGAATCCTCCATGAACTCATAATACATCAAATCAAACTGATGGTTACGCCGATCGCAGCGGCGATGAGGAGGGTGGGAACCACGCCCCGGCGCAGCGGCAGCAGCAGGACCGCGGCGCCGGCGAGGACGGCGAACTGCCACGGCTCGCGCAGCGCGGCGGTGAGCAGGATCGCGGAGCCGAGGATCGCACCGATGGCGGCGGGGCCGGCGCCGTCGAGGAACGCCCGGACCCGCGCGTCGCCCCGCAGGCGGTCGAAGCGGTGCGCGCCGAGCAGGATGAACGCGAACGACGGGCTGAACGCCACGACCGAGGCGAGCACGCCACCGCCGATGCCCGCCGCGGCGTAGCCGACCACCGCGACGGTGTGCACGACGGGGCCCGGCGTGATCTGCCCGAGCGCGACCGCGTTGAGGAACTGCGCGTCGGTCATCCAATGGAAGCGGTCGACGGCGTCGGCCCGCATCAGCGGGATGATGACGAAGCCGCCACCGTACGACAGCGCGCCGACCTTCAGCGCCACCCAGGCGATCGACAGCAGCACTCCCCCGCCCGCGCCGGCCGCGGCGAGCAGCGGCAGGCCGGGAGCGCGCCGGGTGCCGGCGACGGTGAGCGCGGCCTCCAGCACGCCGCAGGCGAGCAGGACGAGGACGAGCCACGGGCCGAGGGTCGCCGCGGCCACGATCCCGACGGCGACGTACAGCACCCAGCGCACCTTGCTGCCCGACTGCCAGGCCCGCTGCCGGCTCGCCGGGAGGAGGCTCCAGCCGGCCTGGACCGCGACCGCCGCGACGGCCGCGCCGGCGCCGGCCCCGGCACCGCGCACCCATGCGGGCGGCGACCCGGCCAGGAACAGCACGGACAGGGCGAGGATCAGGACGAGGCCCGGCACGATGAACGCGGCCCCGCCGACGAGCGCGCCGACCCGCCCGCGGACCCGCCACGCGCAGAAGATGGCGAGCTGGGTCGAGGCCGGGCCGGGCAGCAGGTTGCAGGCCGCGACCGCGTCCTCGAACTCGGTCGCGTCCAGCCACCGGCGGCGGTCCACGCACAGCTGCCGCAGCAGCGCGATGTGCGAGGGCGGGCCGCCGAAGCCGACGCAGCCGATCCGCCCCCACTCCTTGAGCACGGTGAGCAGTCCGACCTGAGGGTCCACGACGAGCACCATACACCAGTCCAGTTTGATGCACTTGCCCCCGACGGCCGCCGGCCGCGGTCGGCTGGCCACCCCCGGCGGCGAGGTCGTCAGGCCCCGAAAGAACGGGCTGACCAGGGCGTTGAGGTTCCCGCAGGGTTTCGGCAGGGTCCCCGCGGCAACATCGCCGGTGACCACTGGTCCCAGTGGGTCATCGGGGGAACGCGCGCCGGTCCCGGCCGGCGCGCGTTACGACCACGGGGATGCCGATGTCGTTCTCGTTCCAGATCCTCGGGCAGCTCACGGTTCGTTCCGGTGCGGTCCCGGTCGAGCTGCCCGCCGGCAAGCCGCAGGCGCTGCTCGCCGCGCTGCTGCTCAACGCCAACCGCCTCGTCCCGGTCGACCGGCTCGTCGCCGCGCTGTGGGACGAGGCACCGCCCCGCTCGGCGGTGGCGAACGTCCGCACGTACGCGGTCCGCGTCCGCAAGCTGCTCGCCGACCCGGAGACGGTCGCCGGCTCGCGGCTGCTCGGCCAGGAGCGGGCCTACCGGATCGCGGTCCAGCCCGGCGAGCTCGACCTGGCCGAGTTCACGGAGCTGGCCGCGCAGGGCCGCGCGGCACTGCGGGCCGGCGACGCGTCGCGGGCGGTCGAGCGGCTCATCGCCGCCCTCGCGTGCTGGCGCGACGACCACGCGGGCGTCGGCCTGCCCCGGCCCGGCGGGCTCGGGCAGCGCCTCGCCGCGGTCGACGACGAGCGGCTGCGCACCGTCGAGGACCTCGTCGACGCTCGGCTCGCCCTGCAGCACCACGAGGTCCTCATCGGCGAGCTGCGGCGCACCGTCGTGGAGCACCCGCTGCGCGAACGCACCTGGGGGCAGCTGATGCGCGCCCTGTACCGCGCCGGCGACGTCTCCGGCGCGCTGCACTGCTTCCTGGAGGCGCGGGCCGCGCTGCGCGAGCGGATGGGCGTCGACCCGGGCCCGGAGCTGCGGCGCCTGCACGCGGCGATGCTGGCCCGCGACCCGGCGCTCGACGAGACCGCGCCGTGCCAGCCGTTCGCGGCGCATCCCGGGACGCCCGCCTTCGCGGCGCTCCCGGTCCCCGCGCACCGGCCGCGGCCGGAACCGCCGCGGCAGCTGCCGCCCGGCCCCGCGGTGCTGGTCGGGCGCGAGCCGGCGGTGGACGCCGTCCTCTCGGCGGTCGCCACCGGCGCCCGGGCCGTCTGCGTCTCCGGGCCGCCGGGCGTCGGCGCGTCCGCGTTCGCCGTGCACGCCGCGCACCTGCTCGCCGACAGGTACCCGGACGGGCAGCTCTTCGTGCGGCTGGGCACCGCCGACCCGGCCGCGGCGGCGGCGCACCTGCTGCACTCGCTCGGCGTCGCAGACGAGACGGTCCCGCGCGGGCTCGCCGCCCGCACCGCCCGCCTGCGGACCGCGCTCGCGAGCCGCCGGGTGCTGCTGCTCGTCGACGGCGTCGACGACGTGGCGCAGGTCCGGCCGCTGCTGCCGGCCGCCCCGGGGTGCCTCGCGGTGATCGCCGCCAGCCGGCCGCTTCCGACGATCGACGGTGTCGCGCTGGTGCCGCTGGACCCCCTGTCCCGGTCCGACGCCGTCGCGCTGCTGCTCGGCTCGCTCGGCCCCGCGCAGGATCCGGTGGCGCTCGACGAGGTCGCCGCCCACTGCGAGGGCCTGCCGGCGGCGCTGCGCATCGTCGTGGCGCGGCTGCTGGGCCGCCCGGACCGGTCCGCGGCCGCGTGCGCCCGGCGGCTGCGGGCGCCGGAGCGCCGCCTCGACGAGCTGCGCGCGCACGACCTGTCGATCCGGGAGAGCCTCGCCGCCCGCTGCGCCACGGTCAGCGCGGCCGCGATGGACGCGCTGCGGACCCTCGCCGGCCTGCCGCAGCCGGTGACGACGCACGACCTCGCCGCCGCGTCCACGCTCAGCCCCGACCGGGCCGGCGACGCGCTCGACGAGCTGGTCGACGCGCGGCTCGTCACCGCCGACGGCACCGGCGGCCACCGTGCCGGAGACCTCGTCCGCCTGTTCGCCGCGCAGATGGCCCCGGCCGATGTATAGCGGTGCCGGGGACGTTGTATCCGCCCTGGACCCGCTCCGTCCGTAAGCCCCCGCCGGAACCGGCCGCCGGACATCCAGCCCTGGCCGGTCAGGCGGCGGGTGCCGGAGCAGCCGGAGACGCACGACGCCGTCGTCGGGCCGTCGCCCCGCGAGACCCGGGCAGCCGATCCTGCCGGCGGCCGCACGCACAGCCGTCCACCTCCCCCGATGCCGCGCCGGCGGTCTCCGCGCCGATGGCAGCTGCCGTAGGATGCGTCGATACGCCGGACCGGCATCGTCGATACAACGGGGGACGGGGAGGTCCATGGAGTTCCGGCTGCTCGGACCGATCGAGGCGTGGACCGCCACCCGGCGGCTGGACGCCGGGCCGCCGCGCCAGCGCCTGGTGCTCGCGGCGGTGGCCGCCGACGCCGGCCGGCTCGTGCCGATCGAGACCATCATCGACCGGGTCTGGGCCGACGACGCGCCCGACCGGGCCAGGCACGCGCTGTACGTGTACGTCGCCCGGCTCCGCGGCGCCCTGCAGGACGGCGGCGCGTCGCCGCTGGTCCGCCGCTCCGGCGGCTACGTCCTCGACGTCGACCCGGAGGCCGTGGACCTGCACCGGTTCCGGGCCCTCGCCGAGCAAGCCCGCGACCCGCGAACCTCCGACACCGCCCGGGTCGCGGCGCTGCGGCAGGCCCTGGACCTGTGGCGGGGCGCGCCGCTCGCCGACGTGGCCGGCCCGTGGGCCGAGCGCATGCGCGAGAGCTGGCGCCAGCAGCGCCTCGACGCCGCGGTCGCCTGGGCGCAGGCGGCGCTGCGACTCGGCCAAGGCGGAGGTGACGGCGCAGGTGGAGGCGGGGGCGCGGGCGCGGTGGAGCCGCTCATCGGCCCGCTGACCGAGCTGGCCGCGGAGCACCCCTACGCCGAGTCCCTGGCCGCAGCCCTCATCGAGGCGCTGCACGAGAGCGGGCACCAGGCGGAGGCGCTCGACCGGTACACCAGAATCCGCCGCAAACTCGTCGACGACCTCGGCACCGAGCCGGGCGCGGAGCTGCGCGACCTGCACGCCCGGCTGCTGCGGCAGGCCGGCGCCCCGGAAACCCCGGCGCCGCAGCCCGCCGCGCCGGTCCCGGCCGCCGCGCAGCTCCCCCTCGACCTGCACAGTTTCACGGGCCGCACGGCCGAGCTCGACCGTCTCGACGCGATCCTCGAGGAGGCCGTCGTCCTCGCCACGGTCACCGGCACCGCGGGCGTCGGCAAGACCAGCCTCACCGTCCACTGGGCGCACCGCGTCGCCGGCCGCTTCCCCGACGGGCAGCTCTACGCCGACCTCAACGGCTTCGGCGGCGCCGACACCGTCGTCACGCCCGCCCAGGCGGTCCGCGGGTTCCTCGACGCGCTGGGCGTGCCGCCGCGGCGCGTCCCGGCCGACCTGGCCGCGCAGACCGCGCTGTTCCGCAGCCTGACCTCGGGCCGGCGCATCCTCATCGTGCTCGACAACGCCCGCGACGCCGACCACGCCCGGCCGCTGCTGCCCGGCGGCCCCGGCTGCCTCGTCGTCGTCACCAGCCGGACCAACCTCGCGGGGCTCATCGCCGCCGAGGGCGCCCAGCCGGTCCCGCTCGACCTGCTGACCTACGGGGAGGCGACGCGCCTGCTCGCCCGGCGGCTCGGCCGCGCCCGCCTCGACGCCGAGCCCTCCGCCGTCGACGAGATCGTGGCCGCCTGCGCCGGCCTGCCGCTCGCCCTGGCGATCGTCGCCGCGCGCGCCGCGCTGCGCCCGCACCAGCCGCTCGCCGACCTCGCCGCCGAGCTGCGCGACGACCTCGACCAGTTCGACGTCGGCGACACCCGCGGCGACGTGCGGGCCGTGTTCTCCTCGTCGTACCGCACCCTGAGCGACGCGGCGGCCCGCCTGTTCCGGCTGATCGGCCTGCACCCCGGCCCGGACATCAGTGCGCCGGCCGCGGCGAGCCTGCTCGGCGTGCCGGTGAAGGAGGCGAGGACGCTGCTCGCCGACCTCGTCCGTGCGCACCTGCTCACCGAGCCGGCCGCCGGCCGGTTCGCCGCGCACGACCTGCTGCGCCGGTACGCGGCCGAGCTGGCGGCCAAGGACCCGGCCGGCGAGCGCACCGCGGCGACGCGGCGGCTGCTGGAGTACTACCTGCACACCGCGTTCGCCGCGACCACGCTCCAGCACCCGTTCCAGGTGCGCGTCCCCGAGCCGGCGCCGCCGTCCGCCGGTGTCGTGCCGCCCGCGCTCGCCGACCAGGCGGCCGCGAGCCGGTGGTTCGCCGCCGAGTATCCGGTGCTCACCGCCGCCGTCCACGCGGCCGCCACGACCGGGTTCGACTCGCTCGCCTGGCAGATCGCCTGGACGCTCACGAACTTCTTCCAGCGGCAGGGCCGCCACCACGACTGGATCGCCACCCAGCGGGTCGCGCTCGCGGCGGCGCACCGCTGCGGCGACCGGCACGGCGAGGCGCACCTGCAGCGGGTCCTGGGCCGCGGCCACCTCGCGCTGGCCAACTACGACGACGCGCACGCCGCCCTCACCGCGTCGCTGGAGCTGTTCCGCGGGCTCGACGACCCCGTCGGCCGGGCCGCGACCCACCTGAACCTCGGCGAGGTGCACGAGGCGCAGGGCGACAACGCGGCGGCGCTCGACCACGCCAAGCAGGCCCTCGCGCTGTACCGCACGACCGACCGGCCCTCCAGCCTCGCCTACGCGTTGAACGCGTCCGCCTGGTACCACATCGAGCTCGGCGACCCGGGCCAGGCGGTCGGGCACTGCCGGCAGGCGCTCGCCCTGCAGCAGAAGATCGACGACCGGCACGGGCAGGCCGCGACCTTGGACACGCTCGCCTACGCCCACCACCGCATGGGCGCGTTCGCGGACGCGGTCGCCTGCTACCGCCGCGCCGTCGCCCTCACCCACGCCCTCGCCGACAGCCCCAACGAGGCGGGCATCGGCGACCGGCTCGGCGACGCCCTCTTCGACTCGGGCGACCTGCCGGCCGCGCAGGCCGAGTGGCGCAAGGCGATGAAGATCTACGACGAGCTGACCCACCCGGCGGCCGACAAGATCCGCGCCAAGCTGGCCGCGCGGCTGCCCCAGGGGGTGACCGGATGACGACGCACCACCGCGCGCCGCGGCGGCTCACCCTGGTCGCGGCCGTCTCGACGCTGCTGGCCGCGCTGCCGGTCGGCACGCTCTTCAACAACGCCACCTGGGCGCTGCACGCCGCCTTCGTCGTGGCCGCGATGTGCGCCGCCGGGCTGCTCGTGCGCAGCGTCCGCGCGCCGTCCTGGGCGCCGACCCCGGCCATGGCGCTCGCCGGCCTGCTCGTCCTGACCTGGTCGTTCCGCAGCGGCCACGAGTACGCGGGGATCCTCCCCTCACCGGGCACCTTCGCCCACTTCCGCGACCTGCTGCGGACCGCCGCCGCCGACCTGGCCAGGTTCGCGCCGCCGGTCACCGACCGCGAAGGCCTCATGTTCCTGGCGGTCCTCGGCGTCGCCGCCGTCGCGCTCCTCGTCGACCAGCTCGCGGTCGTGCAGCGCCAACCCGCCCTCGCCGGGCTGCCGATGCTGGCCGTCTACGCCGTGCCGGTCACCGCGAGCAGCGCGAGCACCAGCTGGCTGCCGTTCGTCCTCGGCGCCGCGGGCTTCCTGTGGCTGCTCGGCACCGACAGCGTCGACCGGATCCACCGGTTCGGCCGCCGGCTCGGCAGCGTCGGCCCGCGGACGCCGTCGCCGCTGGCCGCGGCCGGGCGGCGGCTCGGTGCCGCCGGGGTGGGTCTCGCCGTCCTCGTGCCGCTGGTCCCCTTCGCGCTGCCCGGCATCGGCCTCGACCGACCACGCTGTACACCAGCGGCAGGAACCGCGCGGCCAGCTCCCGCATCGCCGCCCGGTCCCCGTCGCGGGCCGCCGCGAGCTCGTCGTCGTGTCGTGCCGCTGTGTCCACTGCCTGCTCCCGGTCCGTCGCGCGCTGCCACGGGCGCCCGCGGACGCCCCCTTCGCGCACAACAGACCGGAACCGGGCCCGCCGGATAACAGTTTCTTCCGCACGACGGCGGCACCAGGGGCGCGTGCGGCAGGATGCGTCCGTGGGCGAGCAGGCATGGGACGGCACGACCAAAGCAGGCACCACCAAGGCAGGCACCACCGCAGGCACGACGCAGGCAGGCATGGCGCGGCGGCAGCGGCTCGCCGACTGCGCGAAGCGCTACGACTGGGCCGGTGTCTTCGCGGTACTGGCGGACGAGCCCGGACTGGTGAACTCGGCCCGCCCCGGCGGCGCGTCCTGGTTCGCACCGCTGCACCAGGCGGCGCACGGCGGCGCGCCCGTCGAGGTCGTGGAGCGGCTCGTCGCGCTCGGCGCCTGGCGCGGGCTGCGCACCGCCGCCGGGGACCGCCCCGCCGACCTCGCCCGGCGCGCGAACCACGCGCACCTCGCCGCGGTGCTCGAGCCGCCGCGGCGCTTCGACGTGCCCGCCGGGACGCTGCGCCGCATCCAGGTGTTCGTCCACGCGGTGATCCGGGCCCGCGTGCAGCACCTCGTCGACCAGCACGCCCTGCGGCTGCCGGAGCTGGAGGTGTTGCTGGAGCTGGCCGAGCCGCGGATGTCGTTCCAGGTGCCGGGCATGCACGGGCGGTTCGAGCTCCGCCTCGACCCGGCCGGGCCGGACACCAGGTTGATCGTCGACGTGTTCGCCGAGCGGCACGAGGTCACCGCGCGGGAGGTGCGCGTGCGGGAGCGGCCCGACCCGCCGCTCGTCGCGGTGCCCGGGGAGGGTGCCGGGTTCCCGGAGCTGGTGACGTTCGCCCACACGTACAACGGCTACGACCTGCACGGTGGCTCCGAAGGCCTGGCCGAGGTGGTCGCCCCGGCGCGCCGCGACTGGGAGCGCACCGGCGACCTGCCCGGCGACCTCGACGTGCTGCGCGCGTGCCTGTTCTTCCAGCAGCGGTCGCACTACTGGGACGGCGGCTCGTGGGACTTCGGGACCGACCGGTTCGTCGTCGCGCTCCTCGCCCGCATCCGTGAGCTGTCCGGCGGAACGGTGCCGCACCATTCCATGAAGGACCCGGGCTGAGCGTCGGCCTTACGCGGCCTGCCGCTTGCGGAGCGCGGCGACGGCCTTGTCGGCGTGCACGTCCATCCGGATCTCGCTCTTGATGACCTCGAGGATCGTGCGGTCGGTGTCGATGACGAAGGTGATGCGCTTCGTCGCGGTGAGGCCGAGGGGGCCGCGCCCGACGCCGAACAGGGCCCGCACGACGCCGTCGCGGTCCGACAGCAGCGGATAGCCGAGGCTGTGCTTCTTCGCGAACTCCGCCTGCCGCTCGACCTCGTCGCCGCTGATCCCGACCGGATGTCCGCCGACGGCCTTGAGCTCGGTGTACACGTCGCGGAAGTGGCATGCCTCGGCGGTGCAGCCGGCGGTCAGCGCCGCCGGGTAGAAGAACAGGACCACCGGCCCGTCCGCGAGCAGGCCGGTGAGTGACCGGGTCACCCCCTGCTCGTCCGCGAGCTCGAAGTCCTCGACGACGTCCCCGACGTTCATGCGACCATCCCCTCATTCAAGATCCGCGCTCATCCTGTTCGCCGCGCGGGGCGGGCGCAACCGGCGGCTCCCGGAAAGATGCCACACCCGCGGCGGCGGGCCGGCGGGCGGGCGCCGCGCGGCTACGGTCCGGACGTGACCCGATCCCAGTGGACGCAGCGGATACGGCAGGCCGACCCGCGCCACGGCGCGCTGCTCGTCCTGTCCGTCGCCGCGGTGACCGCGTTCGCTGTGCTCATCACGTTACTGGTGCCGCCGGCGCCCACTGCGTACGGTGCCGGAATCGCCCTCACCGGGCCGGTCGTCCGGCCCGACGAGAACCCGCTGTTCGCGATCCAGGAGGTCCTGGCCCAGCAGTCTGCGGCGCTGCTGCGTGGTGACCGCGACGGCTACCTGCAGGCGATCGCCGCCGACGACGCGCCGCTGCGGGAGCAGGCCGGCCGGCGGTTCGACTCGCTCACGGCGCTGCGCGTGCGGCGCTGGACGATGGAGACCGCCGACCTGCCGTCCCGCACCGACGACACGTGGCGGGTGCCGGTCGACGTCGGCTACTGCTTCGCCGACGACGACTGCACGCCCGTGCGGCTGCGGGTCGCCACGAAGTGGTCGGTGGTGCACGGCCGGCTGCGGCTCTCCGGGCACGAGCAGACCCACCGCCCCTGGGACGCGACGACCCTCGCAGTCAAGGAGGGCGGCCGGGTCACCGTGGCCGGACCGGCCGGCGACGCCGCAGGTGACCCGGTGGTGCTGGACCGGGTGCTGCGCGCGGCGGAGGCGGCCACCGTCACCGACGACCGCTTCGCCGCCTCGTTCGACGGCCCGCCGAAGCGGTACTTCGTCTACGTCGCGGGCGAGGAGCAGTGGAAGGACTGGTACGCGGGCGGCGCCGCCAACGCCGGTGCCTACACGATCCCGCTGCAGCCCGGCGCGGCCGACGTCGTCGTCGACCACAAGACGATGACCGACTCGTGGCTGCCCACCCTGATCACCCACGAGTTCGCCCACGTCGTGACCCTCGGCGGGATCGCCCCGCCCGGCCCCGCGTGGTGGCTGACCGAGGGCGTCGCCGCGTACATCGCCAACGGCGAGGGCGGTGAGCTGCGCAACGACCTGCCGTCGGTCCGCCGGTACCTGGCGGCCGGCAAGTGGGACGGCTCGCTGGTCCTCACCCGCCCGCCGGCGGACGCCACGTTCGACGAGACCGCCGCCCGTTACGGCATCGCCCTGCTCGCCGTCACCTACCTCGCCCAGCGCTACGGCGAGGCGAAGATGCTGGCCTTCTTCACGGAGGTCGTCCGCAAGCGCCGCACCGTCGACACCGCCGCCCAGGCAGTGTTCGGCACCCCCTGGCAGACCGTGTCCACCGACGCCACCGCATCCGTCCGCGCCGCAGCGAACTGAAGGGACATCGCCATGCGATCCGTCGCACCCGCGCTCCTGCTCACCGTGACCGCGCTCGCCGCCTGCTCAGGCACCGCCACCCCCGCACCGGCCCCACCGCGGACGACCGCCGCCGCCACCTCCAGCGCGACGGCAGCGGCGGCGTCACCGGTCGCCGGCTGCGAGTTCTATCAGGCGGCCGACGCGAAGACCGTGCTCGGCGCCGAGCTCAAGCCCGCGCCGAAGTTCACCGACAACGAGCCCGGCAAGACCGACACGAAGTTCACGTCGTGCGTGTACTGGACCGCCGACGACCAGCGTTACGCCAACGTCGGCTACCGCCGCGCCCTCACGCCGGCCGGCGCCGCCGACAACCGCTCGCAGTTCACCCGGCAGCGCACCGCCGACGCCGTCGCCGTCGCGGGCGTCGGCAGCGACGCGTACTGGGACACCCCCAACGGCCAGGTCCTCGTCCTGGCTGCCGGCGACGCCCTGCTCGTCATCTCCACGGGCGTCAAGGACGCGCCGAAGGCCGGCCGGAGCCGGTCCGACACGGAGAAGCTCGCCCGGCTCGTCGTCGCCCACCTGCCCGGGTAGCCCGTCAGGGGCGCAGGGCGAGCTTGCCGGTCGTGGTGCGGGACTGGAGGGCGGCGAGGACCTCCGGCCCGTCGGCCAGCGGGTGCACGGCCGGGGTGCCGGGGGTCAGGACGCCGGCCGCGCGGAGTGCGGTGAGCTCGGTGAGCAGCGCCGCGTAAAGGTCGGGTGCGGTGTCGATGAGGACGCCGAGGTGCAGGCCGATGACGTGGACGGGGTGGGTGAAGTTCAGCTCGCGGTTGCTGACCGTGGCGTCGCCGCCGGCCACGCCGTAGACGACGACCCGGCCGGTGACCCGGCGGGCCGCGGCGAGGGCGGCGCGGAATGACGCGCCGCCGGCCGACTCCAGCACCAGGTCGGCGCCGCGGCCGGCGGTGAGGCGCAGCGTGCCGGCGGCGACGTCGGCGGTCCGGGCGTCGAGGACGTGCGCCGCGCCCAGCTTTCGCACCAGGTCGTGCTTGCCGGCGGAGGCGGCGGCGATGACCGTCGCGCCGTAGTGGACGGCGAGGCGCGTCGCGGCCTGGCCGACGGCGCCCGCGGCGGCCGTGATCAGCACGGTCTCGCCCGCGGTGACGCGGCCGAGGGGGCGCAGCGCGGCAAGGGCGGTGGCCCAGTTGAGCACGAGCCCGAGGGCCTGTTCGTCGGTCCAGCCGGCCGGCACGGGCGTCAGCGCGGCCGCGTTCAGCAGCATGTACTCGGCGAAGGCGCCGGCGCCCGTACCGGCGACGTGATCGCCGACATGGACGGCGGTGACGTGCGGTCCGGCCGCGACGACCTCACCCGCCGCCTCGAGCCCGGCGACGAACGGTGCCGCCGGGCCGCCCTCGTAGGTGCCGTGGGACCGCATGACGTCGGCGTAGTTGACGCCCGCCGCGCCGACGCGGATCAGGACCTCGCCGGGGCCGGGGACGGGCACGGGGGCGTCGGTGACGAGCCGGAGGCCGGCGGGGCCGTGCAGGGAGGTCTGGAGAAGCGCTCGCATGGCGCGACCGTAGAACCCTCACGGTTGCGTGAGGGTCAAGCGCGCGGCCCGCAGGTAGGCGTCGAGGGCGTCGCGGTTGCGGGTCAGGCACGCGATGCGGCGCTGTAGCTGCTCCACCTGCCGGGCGACCTCCTCCAGGAAGTACGCGCAGGGTGTGGCGGGCAGCACCTGCGAGGGGCCGTCGAGGAACGGCAGGACGTCGCGGATGATCCTGGTCGGCAGGCCGCTGTCGATCAGCGCCCGGATCTGCCCCACCGCGTCCACGGCGTCCTCACCGAAGTCCCGGTACCCGTTGCTGCACCGGCCGGGGTGCAGCAGCCCCTCGTCCTCGTAGTGCCGCAACGCCCGGGCACTGACGCCCGTCCGCCGCGACAGCTCGCCGATCTTCATGCCTCGAACATAACGCTCCGCAGGTAGGCGAGGCCGTCCAGCGCGAGGCGGTCCTGGGTCTCGGCGAGCGGGCGCCAGATCGACGCGGCGGTGGCGATGGTCTCGTTCTCCGCCGTGAAGGACTCGATGCACAGCGCGCCCGCGTAGCCGGCCTTGTCCAGCGCCGCCAGGAAGCGTGGCCAGTCGAGGTGGTCGCTGCCCGGTGCGCCCCGGTCGGTGCCGCTGACCTGGACGTGCTTGATGTGCGGGCCGGCGACCGCCACGGCCGCATAGGGATCGCGTTCTTCGATGTTCATGTGGTACGTGTCGAGCATGATCCCCACGTTGGCGGGCAGGCCTTCGATCAGCTCGACGGTCTGCTCCATCGTGTTGACGACGCTCGTCTCGTAGCGGTTCAGGGCCTCGACGCCGATGGTGACGCCGAGCTCCCCGGCGTGCTCGGCGACGGGCGCGAGTCCTTCCCGGAAGTCCCGGTAGCAGGCCTGCCGCTCCGGCGGGGTCATCCGCCAGGTGCGGCCGACGGCGGCGTAGACGGGCCCGCCGACGCAGGGCGCGCCGACGGCCGCCGCCGCGTCGACGCAGGCCCGTAGATAGGCCCGGGTCGACGCGACGGTGGCGTCGTCGGTGCAGACCAGGTCGCGGCCCGGCGGCGTGACCGCGCAGACCCCGGCGGCGCGGAGGCCGTGCGCGGCGAGAAGGTCGCTCGTGCGCGCCGGGTCCCAGTCACCGACCTGCTCGATCGGCAGCTCGACCGCGTCGAAGCCCCATTCGGCGAGGCGTGGCACGAGCGCAGCGAGGGCGGCGTCGTCGACGGGCGAGGACCAGATCCAGGGGTTGGCACCGATGGCGCGCACGAGCGGCTCCTTCTACTTCCAGCGTTGGGGGTAGCCGGGCAGGTCGGTGCAGCCGCACATGGCGTAGTGCAGCGGCGGCATGTTGGCGTCGACGTACTTGTCGAGGTTGTCCTGCGTGATCGTCGGCTGGGGCAGCTTCCACGGGCTGGACACCTGCTCGCCGTTGAGGATCTTCAGGGCGGCGATGATCGGGGTGCGCCACTGGTAGGTCGGGTAGGTGGGCGCGATCGCGGTGAGCTTCTTGTCCTTCCACAGCTTCAGGAAGTCCAGCTGGTCCTCGCCGTTGATCGGCGGGACCGGCTTGCCCGCGTCCTGGAACGCCTCGACCGCGGCGACGGCGGTGGCACCGGCGTCCATCCAGATGCCGTCGATCGTGCCGTACCGCTGGATGTAGTCGTTGACGATCTTCTTCGTCTTCGCCGGGTCACCATCGGTGAACTCGACGCCGACGACGTTGACCTTCGCCTTGTCGAACTGGACCTTCGCCGCCGACCAGCGGGTCTCCAGGACGTCGACGCCGGGCAGGATCCGCAGCGCGAGGACCTTACCGCCGGACTTCACCTTCTCCGACAGGAACGACGCACCCACGTGCCCGAACCCGTAACCGCCGATCGGGTTGATGAACGTGACCGGACACTTCGTGTCCACGCCACGGTCGAACACGATGACCGGCAAACCCTTGGCGCAGGCCGCCTCCACAGCGGGAGTCAACGTCGCGGTGGTGTTGGGCGAGACGATGAGCGCGTCACAACCCTTGCCCAGCAGGTCGTTGATATCAGCGATCTGCTTGCTGTCCTTGCCCTCCGCGTCGACGTGCACAAACTCCTTGATGAGACTCTTCTGCGCCTCGACCTCGGCCTGCATCACCTTGAACCCGACCTGCCGCCACGGATTGTTCAACGCGGCGTTGGAGAAGCACACCTTGTACGGGCCGGCCTTCTTGTACTTGGCCGTGTCGACCAGCTTCGGGTTGAGCACCTGCTCCCACGGCTTGTCGGCGGGGCCGGTGGCGGTGGCCTGCAGCAGCGACAGCTCGTTGTCGTAGTCGGCCTGCACGAAGAACTTCGACTGCTCACCGGTGCCGGATCCGGCGGCCGCGGTCGACGACGCGGCGCCCGAGGCGGTCGTGGTCGGCTCGTCGGTGGCACAGCCGGTCAGGATCAGCAACGCAGCCGTCATGGCCGCGGCGACGGACGTGGTTCGTCTCACGTGTTCTCCTCGGGATGGGGTGTGGGGTGCGCGCCTCAGCGGCGGCGCGGCGATCCGGTTGCGGCGCCTTAGCGGCGGCGCAGTGCTCCGACCGCGACGGCGATGAGGATGATCAGGCCCTGGACGGTTGACCTGAGGGCGCCGGAGACGCCGTAGAAGTTGAGCAGCGCGAAAAGCGTCTCGAGGGTCAGGGCGCCGAGCATTGCGCCCGCGACGGCCCCGCGGCCGCCGCCGAGGACAACCCCGCCGAGGACGACGGCGGTGATCGCGCCGAACTCGAGGCCGGCGCCTGCCTGGAACGACACGCCGCTGTAGCCGCCGAGCAGGATCGCGGCGACGGTGGCGAAGACGCCGCTGAGCACGAACGCGATGGTCTTGGTGCGCCACACCCGGACGCCGGTGAGCTCGGCGGTGCGCGGGTTGCCGCCGACGGCGACGAGGGTGCGGCCGAAGTCGGAGCGGGTGACGGCGACCGCGACGGCGGCCACGCCGAGGAGGATGAGCAGCGCGTAGGGCACCCGGCCGAGCAGCGGCACGTCCTCGAACGCGCGCCGGCCGAAGCGGCGGAACTCCTCGGACAGGCCGCCCTTGGGTGCGCCGTCGGACCACAGGTAGACGGCGCCGACGAGGATCAGGTACATGCCGAGGGTCGTGATAAACGACGGGACCTTCAGCAGCGTGGTGACGAGGCCGTTGACGAGCCCGACCACGACGCCGAAGGCGAGCACGACGAGCACCACCGGCCAGGTCCGGGACGGGTCGCTGTCGATGAGCCGGGCCGCGACGACGACCTGGGCGGTGACGAGCGAGCCGACGGAGAGGTCGAACTCGCCGGAGACGATGACGAAGTACTGCCCGGCGGCGAGCAGGATGATGGGCGCGGACCGGCCGACGAACGACAGCAGCGACGCCGGGGCGAAGAAGTCGGGCTGCCGGATGGCGACGAGCACCAGCAGGATCGTGAGGATCCCGATGATCGGCGTGATCCCGCCGGGGCGCAGCAGGTTGGCCTTCTGCTTCTCCAACACGGTGGCCGTCATGCTGCCGCCTTCCGGGACGTGGTGCGGCGGCGGTGCATCCGCCGGGCGTAGACGGCCACCGCCGCGATGATGATCACGCCGCGGATGACCTGCTTGAAGAACGCGTCGACCTCGAGCTGGTTGAAGATGCTGTCGATGCTGGCGAGCAGCAGCACGCCGCCGACGGTGCCGAGGACCCCGCCGCGGCCGCCGGCGAGGGCGGTGCCGCCGAGCACGACGGCGGCGATCGACTCCAGGTCGTAGAGGCCCTCGACGCCGACGCGGGGCGCGCCGGAGCCGAGCCGGCTGGCGAGGTAGATCCCGGCGAGGCCGGAGCACAGCGCGCACAGCACGTGGGCGACGATGAGGATGCGGTCGTTGCGGACGCCGGAGAGCCGGGCCACGTCGGGGTCGCCGCCGACGGCGATGAGGTGGTGGCCGAAGCGGGTGTTGCGCACCGCGAACCAGGCCGCGGCGGCGACGGCGAGCAGCAGCAGGAACGCGACCGGCACGGGCCCGATCCGCTGGTAGCCGAGGCTCTGCACGAACGCGGGCGCGGTCTTGCCCGCCGGGCCGTCGTAGCCGTTGTCGAGGTACCCCTTGAGCAGCAGCCCGACGCCGACGGTGGCGATGAACGCGTTGATCCGCAGCTTCGTCACCAGCAGCCCGTTGAGCAGTCCGATGGCGGCGGCGACGAGCAGCACGAGGCCGAGCGCCGGCAGGATGTTGCCGTCGCTTCCCGCCATCGTCTCGGCCGCGACGAGGGTGCTGATGCTGATCACGTACGCGACGGACAGGTCGAGCGAGCCGGCCAGGATGACGATGGTCTGGCCGACGGCGACGAGCCCGAGGCCGGTCGCGACGTGCAGCAGACTGACCACTGTGGACTGGTTGAACAGCGACCCGCCGTCGATCGCGACGACGATCCAGCCGATCACGAGCGTCAGCGCGAGGGCGATGTAGACGCCGCGGGCGGGCCCGGCGGCGGACACCTTGAGTTTGATCGTGGGGGCTTTCGCCGGTACCGGCGGAGCGACGGTCACGCAGTCACCTCTTCAACGGTCAACGCGCCGGTGGCGAGCCCGACGACGTCCTCTTCACTGGCGCCGGCGGGCAGCTGTCCGGCGATGGCCCCGTCGCGCATGACGACGATCCGGTCGCTCATGCCGAGCAGCTCGGGCAGCTCGGAGGAGATCATCAGCACGGCGGCGCCGTCGCGGGCGAGCTGGCGGACGAGGTCGTGGATGGCGGACTTGGCGCCGACGTCGATGCCCCGGGTCGGCTCGTCGAAGAGCAGGATCTTCGGGCCGAGCGCGAGCCAGCGGGCGAGGACGACCTTCTGCTGGTTGCCGCCGGACAGGAAGCGGATCTCCTGATCCTCGCCGGCGGCGTGGACCTCGACGGCGGCGAGCAGGTCGCGCACCTTGACGGTGCGGTCGGTCCGGCCGCGCCAGCTGGGGAAGACGGCGCGGCCGGCGAGCAGGGCGTTGTCGAGCACCGACTGGCCGGCGACGATGCCTTCGCCCTTGCGGTCCTCGGTCACGTACGCGATGCCGGCCCGGATCGCCGCGCGGGGCGAGCGCAGCTGGATCCGCGTGCCGTCGAGCTCGACCGTGCCGGCGGTGAACGGGTCGGCGCCGAAGATCGCGCGGGCGAGCGCGGACCGGCCGGAGCCCTGCAGCCCGCCGATGCCGAGGATCTCCCCCGCGCGCAGCTCGACGTCGACGCCGCGCAGCTTGTGGTTCGCTCCACTGTGGACGGCGAGGCGGACCGCGCCGATGTCGCCGGGCTCGGCCCGCGGCGGGTAGTAGCTGGCCAGGTCCCGGCCGACCATGTGCTTGACGAGCTGGTCGCCGGTCGTGTCGCGGGTGGCGAGGGTGGTGACCCGGCGGCCGTCCTTGAGCACGGTGATCCGGTCGGACAGGTCGAAGACCTCGGTGAGGCGGTGCGACACGTACAGCAGGCCGATGCCGCGCTCCTGCAGCCGGCGGACGAGGGCGTAGAGCAGCTCGACCTCGTGGTCGGCGAGCGCGGCGGTCGGCTCGTCCATGATGAGCAGGCGCGCGTCGAGGGCGAGCGCCTTGACGATCTCGACGACCTGTTGCTGGGCGACACCGAGCCGGCCGACCTTCACGCCCGGGTCGAAGGACGTCTCGCCGGCGGCGGCGAGCAGCTCCGCGGTCCGCGCGTGCATGGCCTTGCGGTCGACCAGGCCGCGCCGGACGGGCTCGTGGCCGAGGAACACGTTCTCGGCGACGGTGCGCTCGGGCAGCAGGTTGAACTCCTGGTGGATGATCCCGATTCCGGCGGCCTGAGCGTCGCGCGGCCCCTTGAAACCCACGGCGCGGCCGTCGAGCTCGATCGTGCCGCCGTCGGGGGTGTACACCCCGGAGATGATCTTCATGAGGGTCGACTTGCCGGCGCCGTTCTCGCCGACGACGGCGTGCACCTCGCCCGCGCGCACGTCGATGTCCACATCGGACAGCACGCGCACGCCGAGGAAGGCCTTGCCGATCCCGCCCAAGCGGAGGAGCGGGGGAGTTTCGGGCATCACAAACCCCTAACTGACCGTAACCATCGAAGACGGCCGTGATTGCGGTCGAGCATCGGTGGAGCACGTAGCGTGGGGACTTTCGCCGTTGAAGTCCGGAACTTTTGCAAGTTTCGACTAAAGGTCGCGGAGAGCAGAGTAAATGTTTCAATGTTCAGCCGCAACGGCGCAACGTCACCGAAACAAAGCCGTTGCTCAACCTCCACTGATCGACCGAGTTCGACCGGCCGAACGGACGAGGTCAGTGAGAGCGCTCTACCGGCCGAGCTGGCTGGAAAGCGCCGCCTACCTGCTCATATATTGACTTCTGGAGATGGTTCTAGCACGCTTGGCGTCGCAGACACGGCCCGGGAACCCTGAGTGTGACTGTCCGTCGCGGCGAGCGACAGTCGATCCGGCCGGAATCTCATGCTTCGCGCAACCCTGCGCAGCCGCAGGGTCGATGTGTCGTGCGCCCGTGACCGCATCCCGTTGGCCCGCCGAGAGGAACGTTCGAGACGTCGCCGAATCGCTCCCGTAAAAATTGTTATGTCCATTCGCGCAATGGACCGCCATTCGGTGGGATCTTGACATCATCGTCTTCCGTCGCCACTGTGGTGGGCCGATGCACGACCTGCGCATTCATGACAGCGATTGTGGGACCTGATATGCACAGACAGCGAGCCGGTGGGCGCGCCGTGTGGAGACCGACAGCTGGCCCACTCGCCGCGCCGTGAACCAGGGCGGACCGGCACCCCGGCTGCGGAAGCCGTCATCTGTACCGCCCCTGACCTTCCGGGGCGACTTTGCGCCGCTGGTCATCGCCGCGCAGGCCGGCAGCAGGGACGCGCGTGACGAGTTGATCTCGGCGTGCCTGCCTCTGCTGTACAACATCGTCGGCCGGGCCGTGGGCAGCCCCGCCGACGTGGACGATGTCGTGCAGGAGACATTGTTGCTGGTGCTGCGAGACCTGCCGGGCCTGCGCAGTCCTGAGAGCTTCCGGCCGTGGCTGGCCGCCGTGGCGATGCATCAGATCGGCCGACACAGGGATCGCTGGCAGTCCGCGGCAGCGCGGACCACTGCGATCGAGGAGGCGGCCGACGTCGCGGACAGCGCGCCGGACATCGAGCGCACGACAGTGCTGCACATGCAGCTCGCGGAGCAGCGACGCCGGTTGGCCGAGGCGAGCCGATGGCTGGATCCGGACGACCGGACGCTGCTGTCGTTGTGGTGGCAGGAAACGGCGGAACTCATGAGCCGCGCCGAGGTGGCCGAAGCCATGGGGGTGAACGTCGCGCACGCCGGTGTCCGTCTGCAGCGGATGCGCGAGCAGCTGGAGCGGTGCCGGGGAATCGTCAGCGCTCTGTCCGCCGAGCCTCGCTGCGCCCGCCTGGACACCGTCGTGTCCGAATGGGACGGGCAGCCGTCGACCGTCTGGCGCAAACGGATCGCCCGGCACATCCGCGACTGCGCCGTCTGCACCGCGACCACGGCAGACCTGATCAGGATCGACAAGATCATCACGGCCCTCGCCGTGCTCCCCGTCCCGGCCACGCTCATCGCCGCCCTCACAGCCAAAGGCCTGCTTCCGGCGGCCGCCACGGGCGCGGCGAGCTCGTTCGCGCACGCCGCCTCCGGCGCCGCCGCGACCGGCACCGTGCACTTCTCGCTGACCGGCAAGGTCGCGGCTGCCGTAGCGGCACATCCCATCGTCTCCCTCGTCGCGGGCACGGTCATCGTGGCCGGTGTCGTCGTCACGCCGATCGCGGTGTCCACGCCACCGGCGGAACCCGCGCCCACCCGCGTCGCGGTGGCACCGCCCACACCGCCGCGACCACCGGCCACCGCCGGATCCACGAGCAAAGGACCGGCACCGGTCACACGCGGGCCCACCGCATCCTCGACATCGGGACCAAGCCCTTCGGGCACCATGCCGGTCACCGGGCGGACGTGGACGCTGACCGCGGAGCACAGCGGCAAGCTCATGGACGTCGAGGCGCAGTCCGGCACCGATCGAGCCCCGGTCGTCCAATGGCCCGGGACCGGCGCCGACAACCAGCGGTGGCAGGTCATCGACGCCGGCGGTGGCACCGTCAATCTCAAAGCCGTCCACTCCGGCAAGTGCCTGGACGTCGACGCCCGCTCCACCACCGCAGGGGCGTACCTGCAGCAGTACCGGTGCAACAACGACGACAACCAGAGGTTCACCATCACACCGGTACCTGTCGCAACGCCGGCACCGACCCCGACGGCGACCGCGGGTGTCTACATCATCAGAAACGTCCTGAGTGGACTGTGCGTCGACGTCTTCGGCAACGCGGCGACCGACGGCACACGGCTGGTCCAATGGACCTGCCAGGGCAGCACCAACCAGCAGTGGCGATTCACGCAGGTCTGATCGGCGTCCCGACCCGACCTTACTTCCAGCGTTGGGGGTAGCCGGGCAGGTCGGTGCAGCCGCACATGGCGTAGTGCAGCGGCGGCATGTTGGCGTCGACGTACTTGTCGAGGTTGTCCTGCGTGATCGTCGGCTGGGGCAGCTTCCACGGGCTGGACACCTGCTCGCCGTTGAGGATCTTCAGGGCGGCGATGATCGGGGTGCGCCACTGGTAGGTCGGGTAGGTGGGCGCGATCGCGGTGAGCTTCTTGTCCTTCCACAGCTTCAGGAAGTCCAGCTGGTCCTCGCCGTTGATCGGCGGGACCGGCTTGCCCGCGTCCTGGAACGCCTCGACCGCGGCGACGGCGGTGGCACCGGCGTCCATCCAGATGCCGTCGATCGTGCCGTACCGCTGGATGTAGTCGTTGACGATCTTCTTCGTCTTCGCCGGGTCACCATCGGTGAACTCGACGCCGACGACGTTGACCTTCGCCTTGTCGAACTGGACCTTCGCCGCCGACCAGCGGGTCTCCAGGACGTCGACGCCGGGCAGGATCCGCAGCGCGAGGACCTTACCGCCGGACTTCACCTTCTCCGACAGGAACGACGCACCCACGTGCCCGAACCCGTAACCGCCGATCGGGTTGATGAACGTGACCGGACACTTCGTGTCCACGCCACGGTCGAACACGATGACCGGCAAACCCTTGGCGCAGGCCGCCTCCACAGCGGGAGTCAACGTCGCGGTGGTGTTGGGCGAGACGATGAGCGCGTCACAACCCTTGCCCAGCAGGTCGTTGATATCAGCGATCTGCTTGCTGTCCTTGCCCTCCGCGTCGACGTGCACAAACTCCTTGATGAGACTCTTCTGCGCCTCGACCTCGGCCTGCATCACCTTGAACCCGACCTGCCGCCACGGATTGTTCAACGCGGCGTTGGAGAAGCACACCTTGTACGGGCCGGCCTTCTTGTACTTGGCCGTGTCGACCAGCTTCGGGTTGAGCACCTGCTCCCACGGCTTGTCGGCGGGGCCGGTGGCGGTGGCCTGCAGCAGCGACAGCTCGTTGTCGTAATCGGCCTGCACGAAGAACTTCGACTGCTCACCGGTCCCCGACCCCGCCGCCGCGGTCGACGACGCGGCGCCCGAGGCGGTCGTGGTCGGCTCATCGGTGGCACAACCGGTCAGAATCAGCAACGCGGCACTCATCGCCGCGACGACGGACGTGGATCGTCTCACGTGTTCTCCTATGGATGGGGTGTCAGGAGCTCTTGCCATGGATGACCTTGGAAAACACTTCGGAGCGTGAGCAACGAATGCGATGCCACGGCGGTTTCCCCTAACGCCGTGTCACCTCCGGCGCGATCGCGTCGACGTTCACAGCCCGGTGCAGCACTCAACGTAAGCAGCAAACTTCACGTTGCTAGATCTTCCGGTCACCGGTGCAGCACTTCTGCTGGATAAGACAAAAGATCGTGTCCGTCACGTTAAAGGTCTGAGCGTCGGCTGGCAATGACGTAACCCGATCAAGACGAAACAGCTACGAAACCGTGCTCTCCGAGGCGCAGAACTGAGCTGCAAAAAGCGTTATGAGCTGCCCGTTTGTTGTCCGTATTGACTTCAAAAGGTTCGCCAGAGCAGGCTTGGCGCCGCGAGCCATGACAGAAGAGCCCATCGATGTGACTCTTCGTCACGGCAGCTGGCGCGTCTCCATCCAGTCGATGTCACTGTCCGTCGCGGCGGACGGCAGTCGAATCGACCGGATCACTCACGCGCCACTCAACCCTGTCCACGGGGGTGCTGTCGTGCGCCCATGGCTCGCATCGCGTTGTCCCGCCGAGAGGAAACGGCATGCGAAGAAGCACGTTGATCCTGGGCACCATCGTCGGCATGTTGCTGTCGATGGCGCTCGTCCAGCCCGCGTCGGCGGCGCCCGCCTTCCGCGCGCTGGTGTTCACCAAGACCGTCGGGTATCGGCACGACTCGATCCCGGCCGGCATCCAGATGATCCAGCAGCAGGCCGCCGCCAACAACTTCGAGGCGGTGTTCAGCGAGGACTCGGCCGTCTTCACGCCGGCCAACCTCGCCACCTACGACGTCCTCGTCATGCTGCAGACGTCGGGCATGGTGTTCACGACCGCCGCCCAGCGCTCGGCCGTCGAGGGCTACCTGGCCAGCGGCAAGGGCATCGTCGCCATCCACAACGCCACCGACATGGGCATCGACACCGAGTACCCGTGGTGGGACCAGACGGTCAACGCGGGCGCCCACATGCCCGAACACTCCCCCGGCGTCCTGGCCGGCCAGGCCATCGTCGCCGACAAGTTCCACCCGTCCACGGCGGGCCTGCCGGACCGGTGGAACCGCAGCGAGGAGTGGTACAACTTCGACAAGAACCCGCGCGGCGACGTCCACGTGCTCGTGACCGCCGACGAGCGCACGTACAACCCAGGCTCCCGCGCGATGGGCAGCGACCACCCGATCTCCTGGTGCCGCAACACCTCCGGCGGCCGGGTGTGGACCACCGCCATGGGCCACGCCATCGAGTCCTACAGCGAGACGTTCTTCCGCAACCACGTCCTGGGCGGGATCCGGTGGGCGGCGGGCAACCTCGCGGGCGACTGCGGCGGCACCGTCTGGGGCAACTTCGAGAAGCGCACCCTCGACGACAACACCGCCGACCCGATGGCCCTCGCCGTCGCGCCTGACGGCCGCGTCCTGTACGTGCAGCGCGCTGGGCAGGTGAAGATCTTCAAGCCGAGCACCAACTCCACCGTCACCGCCGGGACGCTGAGCGTCTACACCGGTGGCGAGGACGGCCTCACCGGCCTTGCGCTGGACCCGAACTTCGCCAGCAACGGCTACGTGTACCTGTACCACTCACCGGCCAGCAGCACGACGGACATCAACCGGGTCTCGCGGTACACGCTGAGCGGCGACACGCTGAACATGTCCAGCGGCGTCACGATCATCGACATCCCGGCCTACCGCGACCGCACGTTCCCCGAGCCCGGCCATACCGGTGGCTACATCGCCTTCGGCCCGGACGGCAACCTGTACATCGGTACCGGCGACGACACCCCACCGAACCTGGACCCCAACTGGCAGGGCTACGCCCCCCTCGACTGGCGGTCCGGCAAGGCCAACCTGGACGCCGCCCGCACCGCCGGCAACACCAACGACCTGCGCGGCAAGCTGCTGCGCATCCGGCCCGCAGCCTCCGGCGGCTACACGATCCCGTCGGGCAACCTGTACCCGCAGGGCACCGCCCAGACGCGGGCCGAGGTCTACGCGATGGGCTTCCGTAACCCGTTCCGCTTCTCGATCGACCCGGCCAACGGCTGGGTGTACCTGGCCGACTACGGCCCGGACCGCAACCCGCCGACCACCAACCGCGGCCCGGAAGGCCTGGTCGAGCTCAACGTCATCAAGACGGCGGGCAACTACGGCTGGCCCTTCTGCCACGGCGACAACCAGCCCTACGCGCCGTACAACCCCGACACCGGCGTCGTCGGCGCGAAGTTCAACTGCGCCGCGCCGGTCAACAACTCCCCCAACAACACCGGCCTGGTCAACCTGAAGCCGATCGTCGCGCCGAACATGTGGTACGGCTACCCGGCCTCGACGAACTTCCCGGAGCTCGGCGCCGGAGGCTCCGCGCCGATGGGCGGGCCGGTCTACCGGTACAACGCGGCGAACCCGTCCTCGACGAAGTTCCCGCAGTACTACGACGGCGTCCACTTCTTCTACGAGTGGGCCCGCAACTTCGTCAAGGAGGTCCACTTCGACGGCAACACCGCCGTCACCCGGACCAACACGTTCCTGCCCGGCGGCAACTTCAACAAGCCGATGGACATGGAGTTCGGCCCCGACGGCTCGCTGTACCTGCTCGAATGGGGCTCCAACTTCGGCGGCGGCAACAACGACTCCGGCCTCTACCGCATCGACTACGTCCAAGGTGGACGGTCACCGATCGCCAAGGCCTCGGCCAACGTGACCAACGGCAACGCCCCGCTGAGCGTGCAGTTCTCCAGCGCTGGATCGATGGACCCGGACCCGGGCGACACGATCAGCTACCTGTGGACGTTCGGCGACGGCACCACGTCGACGGCGGCGAACCCCGCCAAGACGTACAGCAGCAACGGCAACTTCACCGCACAGCTGAAGGTCACCGACAACACCGGCAAGACCGGCTTCGCCAACGTGCAGATCACCGTCGGCAACACCGCGCCGACCGTCACGGTCAGCACCCCGGTGAACGGCGGCATGCTCAACTTCGGTGACCAGGTCGCCTACACCGTCACGGTCACCGACCCCGGCGGCGCCGCGATCGACTGCTCCAAGGTGTACGTCAACCCGGCCCTCGGCCACGACGACCACCTGCACGAGACCACGGAGTACCCCGGCTGCTCCGGGACCATCTCCACCGACCTGCTCGGCGGGCACCCCGACGGCGCGAACCTCTTCTACGCCCTCATCGCCAAGTACACCGACAACGGCGGCGCGGGCGGCGCGGCCCCGCTGACCGGCTACGGCCAGGCCATCCTGCAGCCGAAGCACAAGCAGGCGGAGTACTTCACCGCACAGTCCGGCATCCGGGTCATCGACCAGGCCGGCGCGGAGAGCACGAAGCGCATCGGCGACATCTCCAACAACGACTGGATCTCGTTCAACCCGATGAGCCTGCAGGGCATCACCAACGTCACCTACCGGGTCTCCTCGCCGACCGGCGGCGGCTCCATCGAGCTGCGCGCCGACTCGCCGACCGGCACCCTGCTGGCGACGACGGCGATCCCGAACACCACCGGGTGGGACAACTACCAGAACACCGCGACGGTCAACACCGCCGCGCTGTCCGGCACCCACACGCTCTACATGGTGTTCAAGAACAGCGCGAACAACGGCTTCGACCTCGACTCGTTCACCTTCGGCGGGGCCGGCGTGGGCACGCCCGGCACCGGCGGCGTGGCCGGGAAGACGTGGACGATGACGGCCCAGCACAGCGGCAAGAGCGTCGACGTCAACGGCGTCTCCACCGCCGACGAGGCCCAGATCATCCAGTGGGCCCCGACCGGCGGCAACAACCAGAAGTGGCAGGCGGTCGACGCCGGTGGCGGCGCCGTCTACCTCAAGGCGGTGCACAGCGGCAAGTGCCTCGACGTGGTCGGGGGCTCCACCGCCGCGGGCGCCTTCCTGCAGCAGTTCACCTGCAACAACGGCAACAACCAGAAGTTCATCGTGACCCCGACCGGCACCTCCGGCGTGTACACGGTGAAGAACGTCCAAAGTGGACTCTGTGTTGACGTGAACGGCAACTCCGTCGACGACGGCGCCCGCCTGCTCCAGTGGACCTGCCACGGCGCCACCAACCAGCAGTGGAGGTTCACCCTGGCCTGACCCCGCTGATCCCGGCGCCGGCCCCCGTAACGACGCGGGGGCCGGCGTCGTGCCTTAACGGGGCATGAAAGAACCATGCAATTTATTGCGGTCGATGCCGTTGATGCGTACCGTGCGGGATCGGTAACCCACGGAAGGAGCTCAACTGTGTCGATGCGATGGTGTGCGGGCCGCCGGGCGCTGCTCGCCGGGGCGGGCGCCACGGCCCTGCTCGCGGCCTGCGGCTCCGAGCCTGCCTCGTCCGGGGCGGCGGCCGCCCCGGCGACGTCCGCCCCTCCCGCCGAGAGCACGGCGCCCGCGCCCGCGGCCAGCCTGGCGAGCACCGCCGAGATCCCGGTCGGCGGCGGGGAGGTCGTCGGCGACGTCCTGATCGTCCAGCCGGTCGCCGGCACGTTCAAGGCGTACAACGCGGCCTGCCCCCACAAGGGCGTGAAGGTCACGGCGCCGAAGGACGGCGTCGCCACCTGCCCCGCGCACAACTCGACGTTCGCGATCGCCGACGGAGCCCGGATGAGCGGGCCGGCGACCACGGGGTTGAAGGAGATCGCCATCAAGGTCGACGCCGGCCGGATCACCCAGGCCTGACCGGCGGGACCCCAGTGATGTCGTTCTGGTCGTCGTCGGCGCCGGCCAGCACGGCAGTCACAGGTCCCGCTTCATGCCCTCGTGACTGGCGACGAAGCCGAGCCGCTCGTAGAACCGGCGCGCGTCGGCGCGGCGCTTGTCGGTGGTCAGCTGCACCAGCGCGCAGCCACGCTCGCCGGCCCGCGTCACGACCCACGTCATGAGCTCCGCACCGAGCCCCTGCCCCCGCCGGTCGGCGCGGACCCGGACCGACTCGACGAGCGCCCGCTCCGCACCGTGCCTGCCCAGCCCTGGGATGTACGTCACCTGCAGCGCCGCCACGATCTCGCCGCCGTCGTCGGCGACGACCAGTTCGTTGCGCGGGTCCTCGGTCACGGCCGCGAACGCCCGCTCGTACACCTCGTCGACCGCCGCCGCCTCCCGGTCCTTGCCCAACACGTCGTCGCCCAGCAGCGCGACGATGGCGGGCAGGTCGTCGTGGACGGCTTCGCGGAAATCCATCAGTCGATGGTATTCAGCACGCCGCCGGTAATGCGGCAGAATCGGCGCGTGCAAGCCGGTGTCCTCGTGCGGGCGCGGGTCGCGACCGCGCTGTTGTTCCTGCTCTTCGGCGTCACGCTCGGCGTGTGGACCGCCCGCATCCCGGCGATCAAGCGGGATCTGGCGCTGAACGACGGCGCCCTCGCCGTGGCGCTGCTGGCGTTCGCCGCCGGGGCGATCACCGGCATGCAGGCCACCGGGCGCCTGGTCGACCGGTTCGGCAGCCGGCGGGTGATGTTGCCGGTCGCGTTCGCCGAAGGCCTGGTGCTCATCCCGCCCGCGTACGCGCCGGGGCTGGTGACGCTCGCCGCCGCACTGTTCGCGTTCGGGGCCGTGCACGGCACCCTGAACATCGCCATGAACGCCAACGCGATCGACGTGCAACGGGCCTGGGGCGCACCCATCATGTCCTCGTTCCACGCCGTGTACAGCATCGGCGGCTTCATCGGCGCGAGCGCCGGCGGCCTGTTCGCCCACGCCGGCGCCGGCCCCCGCGTCACGTTCGCCGCGGTGGGCGTCGCGATGGTGGCCCTCGCCGCGTGGTCCGCGTGGTGGGCCATGCCGAGCACGGTCACGGTGCCGGCGACCGCCGCGACGCCGGCCGAGCGGGGCGGTCCGGTGCGGGGCGTGCTGTTCCTCGGCGTCCTCGTCTGCTGCGCGCTCGTCGGTGAGGGCGCCGCCGCCGACTGGAGCGCCGTCTACCTGCGCGACGAGCTGGACAGCTCGGCCGGGTTCGCCGCGGCGGCGTTCGCCGCGTTCTCGGTCGCCATGACGATCACCCGGCTCGTCGGCGACCGGCTCACCGCCCGGTTCGGGCCGGTCGTCGTGGTCCGCGCCAGCGGGCTGCTCGCCGCCGGCGGGCTCGGTGCCGCCCTGCTCGTCGGCGCGCCGGCCGCGGGCGTCGCCGGGTTCGCCTGCCTGGGAGCCGGGATGGCGCTCATCGCGCCGCAGGTGTACTCGGCCGCGGGCGACCGCAACCCCGACGCCGCCGGCCGGGCCCTGGCCCGGGTCGTGGGCCTGGGCTACCTCGGCTTCCTGCTCGGCCCGGTGCTCATCGGCGCGGCCAGCACCGTCACGGGCCTGCCGGGCGCGCTCGCTATCCCGGTGCTGCTGGCGCTGTTCGTCGCCGCCACCGCGCCCGCACTGCGGCCCGCCGCCGCCACCGTTCCGGCACTGCGCCCGCCGGCGTAGGCATTGCTCCCGGGCGTCGCGGTGTCTGGAAGGGTGAGGCACCGCCACGACGGAGAGGACCCTGGTTGACATCCTCCCCACGCCTACAGGCGGGGGATTCCAGCGGTCGCCCGCTGGGTTTCCTGCTTCACCGACGACCGCCCCGTCCGAGAGGACTCTCGTTGAGGCCTTACACCGCCTCCACAGGCAATCGCGGAGAGCCCCTCCGCGAGAATGTTGCGGGCCGCGTTCACGTCACAGTCGTGGGCCTGCCCGCACTGCGACACGGTGACCGTGGATGGCGATGCGCCCTCGGGCAGCGGACGCGACCACACGATGTCGAGGGGTTCGGCCATCTTCGCCAGGATGAGTCGACCTTCCCGGTAGCGGAACGCGCTGGTGGTGTACTCCGCCGACCGCCGCGACCGCTTCCTGGACTTGAACGTCGGATACCTCGCCCGCTTCGCGAAGAAGCTGGTGAACGCCACCTGCAGGTGGCGCAGCGCCTGCTGCAACGGCACCGAGGACACCTCGTTGAGAAACGCCAGCTCCTCGGTGCGCTTCCAGCCGGTCAGCAGCGCGCTGGTGGCGTTGTAGTTCACCCGCTCCTGGCGCAGGATCCACGCCTCAGAGCGAGCCTGCAACGCCATGTTGTACACCAACCGGACACACCCGAACGTCCTGGCAAGCTCGACCGCCTGCCCAGCGGTTGGGTAGAAGCGGTACTTGAACGCCCGCTTCACCATCCTGGCCACGGCTCGCGAGCTAGCACACGCATCAGTGAACCTCGCGGTGACAGGCGGCCATACGCCGGTCCGCTCAGGCGGCGGACCGGCGTTCCCTGCCCTGCTCCGCGGGGGTTCTGTTTCCTCCCCACGGCTGAAGCCGAGGGTTTCCACGGAGGTTTCCGATGAGCCCGGAGGACGAGCGGGAATTCCGCGAGTTCGTGGCCACCCGGTCGGCCGCGCTGCTGCGCACGGCGTACCTGCTGACCGGCGACACCCATCTCGCGCAAGACCTGCTGCAGACGGCCCTGCTGGGCACCGTCCGGCGGTGGGCCGCGATCCGCCGGCGGGAGCATCCCGAGGCGTACGTGCGCACGGCGATGTACCGCCATCAGATCAACCGCTGGCGGCTGCGCTCCCGGCGGCCCGAGACGCTGGTGCCGGCCACGCCGGACCGCGCCACGGGCGACGACCACGCCGCCGAGACCGTGGTCCGGCACGGCGTCTTCGACGCGCTGCGCACGCTCCCGGCGCGGCAACGGGCGGTCGTGGTGCTGCGGTACTACGAGGACCGCTCCGAGGCCGAGGTCGCCCAGCTGCTCGACATCTCCCTCGGCACCGTGCGCAGCCAGGCGTCCAAGGCCCTGGCGAAGCTGCGGGCCGCGTACCCCGACCTCGCGACCACCCCGATGGTGAGGACCGCGCCATGATGCACCTGCGAGACGTTCCGTTCCCCGCCGACCTCGTGCCGCCGCCGGGTCTGGCGGACACCGTCCTCGACACCGCCCGCTGGCGCCGGCGCACCCGTGCCGTGGCGATCGCGGCGGCCGTCGCGGTCACCGCCGCCCTGGCGGTCCCCGCGCTGCTGCTGCGCGGGCCGGGCACGCCGATGGACCCCGGCGCACCCGCGCCCGGCGCGCCCGGCGGCGGCCCTCAGGTAGCGCACGTCTACACCCGCGAGGAGCGCTCCAGCATCCTCGACCCGGCCCTCGGCAAGTACCGCGAGCTGCCGTTCACCGTGGTCCTGTCCCCCGACCTGACCCGCGCGGCGGTGAACGACAACGGCCGGCTGGGCCTCGCCGACCGGGCCGCGTTGCTGGACCGCGGCCGCGATGCCGTCGAATGGGTCGACGTCCCCGCCGGCAACGGCCCGTCGTGGTCGCCGGACGGCACCGCGGTGCTGTGGACCTCGATCGAGAAGGACCCCACGGTGCACTTCACCGCCCACCGCGTCGACGTGGCCGACCGGCACGTCACGAACACCCCGGTCCCGCTGGACCTCCTCGGCGCGACGGTCGGCTGGGCCGCCGACTCGCGCCGTTACCTGGTCCTCGTGCGCGGCACGCAGACCGACAACACGGTCGAGCCGGGCCCGCTGCAGTACCTGTCTCCCGACGGCACCCCCGGCGCGCGCCTCGACGGCACGGGCGGGTCGGTCGAGGGCGCCACGTGTTATTCGCCGTCTCGCCGGTACGTGCTGACGGACGCCTCGACCATCATGTCGGCGCAGCCCCACGCGTCGCCGGTGTACGACGCGATGTCCGGGAAGGTCGTCGCGACCGTGCCGCCCCGCTCGACGCCCGTCGGCTGGTACGACGAGACCACCGTCGCCGTGCTCGGCCGCGGGGCGGACCGCAACGCCGTCATCGAACTGCTGGACATCACCACCGGCGCGGTCAGCCGCAGCGTGCGCCTGCCCGGCTCCGCCGACGTGACCGCCGTGCAGCTCGGCCCGTCGGCCGGCCTCACCGGCGCGGCGGCCGAACTCAGTTTCTGACGCCGCTGCGGGCCGGCCCGCGCTGCGGGCCGGCCCGTTGCGGACGGGGCGGGCGTCAATGGACCTGGTAGCCGCCTGTGGTGGCGGCCGACTCGTTGAAGCCGGCGAACTCCTCGACCCAGTCACGCAGCTGCGTCGGCTGCTCGGAGTAGAAGAGGGCCATGTCGCCGATCAGGTCGGCGGCGAGGGCGGCCCGCAGCCGGCCGGCAATGAACGCACACTGGTCCGGGGTCACCTGCCAGCCGCCCGGGGAGCTGAAGTGCGCGATCGGCAGCGACTCGGGCGACGGCGCGAACCGCTCGTTGCCGAACAACCGCTCCTGACCGCCGCCGACGATCGCACCGGCCTCCAGCATGACCAGCCGGACGGATTCCATCTGCCAGTCGTCGAGCGCATAGCCGCCGAAGTCGTAGCCCACCACGCCACCCTAGTGGCACCTCCAGTAGACGGGACGGCGAAGGCGATTCTTCGAATTCCCGAGCGGTTGCGGTCGCCCGGCTAATCGATTGCGTGTCGGTGCGGCTGTCGGTCCTGCTGGCGGGTCAAGAGGTGGGCCGAGGTTTCCAGGACGAAGGCGGCCCAGGGTCAGGAAGCTCACGCCCCGACCACGGTCCACAGTGGACCGTGGTCGGGGCCGGCGAGGGGGAAGACGGCGCCGGTGGTCAGGAGGGCGGCGGCGAGCCAGCCGAGGGCGGTGGTGGCCAGCGGGGCGCGGGCGTGGCGCAGCAGGGTCGCGGCGGCGGCGGCGGCGAACACCGCGGCGGGGAGGCCGATGAGGGCGATGCCGGCGCTGTTGGCGTACAGGAGAGCGGTGACCGTCGAGTCGTCGAGGCGGGTGTCGCCGTGGGCCATCGCCACCGCGTCCAGGAACGAGGTGGCCGTGCCGCCGACCGTGACGAGGGCGGCGACGGCGCCGGTGGTGACGTATGAGCACAGTGGACGGTCGGGCAGGTGCAGGGCGCGGGGCAGGAGTGCGCCGAAGGGCAGGAGGAGCAGCATGAAGGCGCAGCCCGCGACGTAGTCGCCGGCCAGGTAGCGGGTGCCGTGGGCGTGGAAGAAGTCACGGACCTCGGCGACCGGGGCGCCGGCCGGGGGTGGCTCGCCCTGCAGGACAGCGGCGCCGAGCAGGAACAGGACGAACCAGCCGATGCCGAGCAGGCCGACCCACCGGCCGTTGTTGAGACGATGCATGCGACCCATGCTCGAGGCCGGGACCGTCGGGCGCGTCGTGCCGTGGTCCACACCGGACGGTCGTGCGCTGGTCGTACACCTGCCGCCGCCGACTCAATCGCACGGTGGACGCGGCTGGTTGCGGCTGCGACCGTGGTGGCAGCGGGTGGACGGTCCCCAGGCCTGACGACCCCGCGGGGGCGTGCGGGCCACGATGCGGGGCATGACGAATGCCATCAGGACACGCGGGCTGACGAAGCGGTACGGCGGCCGGGCCGTCGTGGACGGGCTCGATCTGGACGTCCCGGCGGGCGTGGTCGCGGGGCTCATCGGGCCCAACGGCGCCGGCAAGACGACCACGCTGCGGATGCTGCTTGGGCTGGTACGGCCGGACGCCGGCGACGGCAGCGTGAACGGCGCGCCGCTCGGCCGGCCGGCCGCGTACCTGCCGTGGGTCGGCGCGATGATCGAGGGCCCGGCGTTCTACCCGGGCCTGTCGGGCGCGCGGAACCTCGCCGTCCAGGCGGCCCTCGGCGGTCTCGACCCGACCGGGATCCCGGCGCTGCTCGCGCGGGTCGGGCTGACCGGTGACAAGCCGTTCCAGCGCTACTCGCTCGGCATGAAGCAGCGGCTCGGGATCGCGGCGGCGCTGCTCGGCGACCCGGCGCTGGTCATCCTCGACGAGCCGGCCAACGGCCTCGACCCGGCCGGGATCCGGGACATGCGCGGGATCGTGCGGTCCATCAACGACGACGGGCGCACGGTGCTGGTCTCCTCGCACCTGCTGTCCGAGGTCCAGCAGGTCTGCGACTGGCTGATCGTCATCGGCGACGGCCGGCGGCTGTTCCAGGGCCCGACGAGCGAGCTGCTCGCCGGCGGCGGCGACCTCGAGGAGCGCTACCTGTCCATGTTCACTGCCACGTTCACTGCCACGGAAGGGCGGTCGTCATGATGCGCGCGTTCAGGTCGGAGCTGCTGAAGCTGCGCCGGCCGCGGGTGTTGTACGGGGCGCTCGGCGGCCTGTTCGGCTTCACGATCCTCGTGACGGTGCTGACCTTCGCGACCGCGCCGGTGCCGCCGGCTCGGCTGACGGCGGGGTTCACGAACGCGTCGCGGCTCGTCGGCGTGGTGGTGCTCGTGGTGTTCCTCACCAGCGTCACCACCGAGCACGGCCTCGGCACCCTGCGGACGCTGCTGCTGCGCCAGCCGTCGCGGGACCGGCTCCTCGCCGGCAAGCTGCTCGCCCTCGCCGCCTGCACGGCCGGTGCGCTGCTCGTCGCGCTGGTGGTGAGCCTCGCGGCGGCCGCGGTCGTCACCGGCGTCCGCGGCACGCCCACCGAGCCGTGGCCGGCGGACGCCGCGACCGGCTACCTGAACACGGTGCTCGCCGCCATCCTGTACGGCACCGTCGGGCTGGCGCTCGGGGTGCTGCTGCGCTCGACGCCGATCGCGGTCGGGGTGGCGCTGTTCTGGTTCATCATGGTGGAGAACATCGCGCGCAACACGGTCCCCGCCGCCGGCCACTGGCTGCCCGGCCTGCTCGCGGGCGTGGTCACCGGCGCACCGGGCAGCGTCCCCTACAGTCACGGTCTCGCCGGGGTGCTGGTGTACGGCGCACTCGCGCTGACCGCCGCCTTCGTCACCTTCGCCCGGCGGGACGTCACCGCCTGAACCGGTCACGTCATCCAGCCGGGGCGGATCAGGCCAGTCTCGTACGCCATGATGACCAGCTGCGCGCGATCCCTGACGTGCAGCTTGGTCATCGCCCGGCTGATGTGCGTCTTCGCCGTCGCCAGGCTGACGAACAACCGCGCGGCGATCTCGTCGTTGGTGAGGCCCTGCGCGGCCAGCACCATCACCTGCCGCTCGCGTTCGGTGAGCCCGGCGAGCCGCTCGGCGGGCCTGGCCTCCTTGGCCCGCGACGCGAACTCCCGCACCAGCCGCCGGGTGACGCTCGGCGCGAGCATCGAGTCGCCGGCGGCCACCACCTGGATCGCCCGGATCAGGTCGTCGGGCTCGTTGTCCTTGAGCACGAAGCCGCTGGCCCCGGCCCGCAGCGCGTCGAACACGTACTCGTCCAGCTCGAACGTCGTCAGGATGAGCACCTTGACCTCGTCGAGTCTGGGGTCGGCGGCGATGCGGCGGGTCGCCTCGATGCCGTCCATCACCGGCATGCGCACGTCCATGAGCACGACGTGCGGCACCAGCTCAGTGGCCTTCTCGACCGCGACCCGGCCATCACCGGCCTCCGCCACGACGTCGACGCCCCCGCCGTCCTGCAGCAGCGCCCGGAGCCCGGCCCGCATCAACGCCTGATCGTCGGCAAGCACCAGTCTGATCACGCGGTCCCCCGAACAGACGGGCCTCTCAAGGCGGGACGGGAGCCGTGCCCATGTACAGCGCTTCGCCGTCCGGCCCGGGTCATGACGGTGTCCGGTAGGGCAGCTCGGCGTACACACGGAAACCACCGCTCGGCGTCGGGCCGGACTCGAACGTGCCGGCGAGGCCGACGGCGCGCTCGCGCATGCCGGTGATGCCGTCGCCGTCGGGGTTGGGCAGGGTGGCGGCGGGGCCGTGGTCGTGGACCGTGACCGTCACGGCGTCGTCGGTGAACGCGATCCGCAGCGTCGCGGCGACGGCGGCGCTGTGCCGGCGGACGTTGGTCACGGCCTCCTGGACGATGCGGAACGCCGCCAGGTCCACCGCCGTCGCCAGCTGCCGCGGCTCGCCCTCGACGGTCTTCGTGACGCGCAGGCCCGCCTCGCCGGAGCGGGCCAACAGCTCGTCGACCTGGGAGAGGCCGGCGCTCGGCCGCCGCGGCGCGTCGGTGTCGCGGCGCAGGACGGCGAGCGCGGCCCGCAGGTCGTCGAGGGTCTCCCGGCTGACCTCCTTGATCGCCGCGACCGACGCCCGCGCCTGCTCGGGGTCGCGGTCGAAGAGCCGCAGCGCCACGTTGGCCTGCATGTTGACCAGCGACACGTGGTGGGCGAGGACGTCGTGCAGGTCCCGCGCCACCCGCAGCCGCTCGTCGCTGACCCGCCGCCGCTGCTCGGCGACCCTGGCCCGCTCGGCGTCGGCGCGGCGCTCCCCCGCGACCCGGACTGCCTCGCCCACGGCGAGCACGAGCCCCAGCACGGCGGCGATCGCCACGACCGCGACCGGCCCCGGCGCCGCCTGCCGCCCGACGGCGGCGCTCACCAGCAGATATGTGGGCAGCCCGGCCGCCGTCACCACCCACGCCGCGCTCCGCCGCCCGGTGGCGACGGCGACGACCATCGCGACCGCGAGGCTCAGCGCGGCGGGCCCGAAGCGGTAGCCGAGCGTGCAGTAGGCGGCGGTCGCCGCGAAGTTGCCGGCGAGGACGAGGACCGGCGCGCGGTGCCACAGCCACAGCAGCGCCGGCCCTACCGCGAGCAGCGCGATCGCGAGTGCGTCGACGGGCCGCCGCTCGGTGACCCGTTGTGCCGCCGCGACGGTCGTGGCGATCTGCAGGGCCCCGACCAGCACGGGCATCCACGGCCGCCGGCACCACCGCTCCCACGCCGCGCTGCTCCCGCCCCCGTCCACGGCTCCACGCTAGGGGCGCCCAGCGCGCCGGTCGTCATCCTCGGGACTGCTCGTCACCTACGACCCCAGGAGTACCGGCAAGCGCCCGGCTACGACTCAAGTCGCATTGCACGCCAGGACCGATTCGTGTAGTACTTCATTATGCAGTACGGAACTGATGACGACGGCCTGCTGTACGACGAGGGCACCCGGGCCGCACTCACCGCGTTCGCGGGCGAGGAGGCGCTGCCGCTGCTCGAGGCCGCCGCGGCGGTGCGGTCGGCGGCGGGAGCGATCGAGCACCTCCGCTCGGCCGGCGCGGAGGGGCGCGGGCTCAGCGCCGGCGCGTTCGACCTGCTGGTGCGGCTGAGCCTGAGCGGCGAGGCCGGCCTGCCGCTCGGCGAGCTGGCGCAGGCGCTCGGCGTCACTCCGCGCAACGTCACCGGCCTCGTCGACACCCTCGAGCACAAGGGCCTGCTGCGGCGCGTGCCGGACCCGGCGGACCGGCGTTCGGTGCGGGCCGTCGCGACCGACGACGGGCTGGCGTGGCTGGCGACGTTCCGGGCGCCGACGCGGATGGCGATGGAGGCCGTGTTCGCCGGCTTCAGCGCCGCCGAGGCCGATCAGTTACGCGACCTGTGTCTCCGGCTCGTCCAAGGCGTTCGAAGGGTGCGATCACGATGAACACTGTCGATGTGGTGCGGGCGTATCACGAGGCCCGGTTCCGCGGGGACGTCCCGGCGGCCGTGGCGCTGACCGGCACGCCGTTCCGGTTCGAGAGCCCGATGCTGCGGTTCGACGACCCCGCCGCGCACCTGGCCGGCCTGCCGGACTTCCTGCGGATCGTCACCGGTGTCGACCTGCTCAGCGAGCTGTACGGCGCGGACGAGGCCACCCTCGTCTACGACGTCCACACGGCGACGCCGGTCGGCACGCAGCGCACGGCCGAGCACTTCCGCCTCACCGGCGGCCGGATCACGTCGATCAGGCTGATCTTCGACGCGACCCCGTGGCAGGCGCTGCACGCGGCGGTCACGGGATGATCATCCCGCGACGACGACCGACTCCATGGTGCGGGCGATCGCCTCCGCGTCCGCACGGGACAGGAACGCGGTGTCCACGTCGACGGTGAGCACCAGCGCGCCCGGCTCGTCGTCGATGTGCAGGAACAGCGGCTCGGTCGGCCCGCTCGACGCGCCGACCCACTCCAGCACGCCGTCGGCGGTCGTCGCCTCCACTGTGGAGGCCCGCTGCATGCGGCGGTCGTTGTAGCAGACGGTGCGGGTGACGTCGATGTCCGCGCCGGCGAGCACCTCGGCGAGCCGCATCGGGTCGTAGTAGGCGTGCTTGTGCGCGGCGAGCGACGCCCGCGCGACCCGGCCGAGGGCCTCGTCGAACGGCACGGACACGTCCGCGACGCACAGCCCCAGCTGCGCCAGCGGCGTGACGACCTCGGCCAGCCCCGAGCGGAACCGGTTGCCCACCAGGTGCCGCACCGCGACCTGGTCGGTGCCGGCGACCCGGCCGACGGCCACCATGAACGCGGTCGACAGGATCGTCGCCGGGTCGACCCCGGTGCGCGCGGCGACCAGCGGCAGCGCACCCGCCATCGCCGGCGAGGTGAACCGCGCCTTCGGATACCGCACCGGCTCCGGCGTCCGTGCCGGCGGCAGCACCGTCACCGACGGCAGGTGCCGCTCCCAGTGGCGGACCGCGGCGGCGCTCTGCCGGACCCCGGACGGCGAGCGCTGCCACTCGGCCAGTTCGAGCGGCTGCGGGCCGGTGACGGGCGTGGCGACGCGGGCGCTCGCCTCGGCCACCATCACCCCGGCGCCGATCGCATCGGTCACCAGGTGCGGCATGATCGCGACGAGCCGCTCCGGCCGCCCATCGCGGCACACGATCGCCGCGCGCAGCGGCCAGTCCGCCGCCAGGTCCGGCGCCGCGATCCGGTAGCCGTGCTCGACCTCGGCGGCGAGCCCGAGGGGGTCGGCCGTCTCGTACACCTCGACGGCCAGCGTCCCCTCGGCATGCACCTCCTGCAGGGTGCCCGCGCGCAGCCGCGTCCGGAAGGACTGGTAGCGCTCCAGCGAGTAGCGCAGCTCGTCGAGCACGTCCGCGACGGTCGTGCCAGGCGCCACCGGCTGGTGCCCGCCCATCGGCAGCCACGACCGCTCGCGGTCCATCGTCAGCAGCATCGACTGCTGGCCCCAGGTCAGCTCGGCCACGCCACTGCCCTCGCCGCGGAACGCGACGTCGACCCGATCCACCACGTCAACCATCGACGGATCCATTCTCGTCCGGCTCGCGACCAGAGACAGCCTAGCGCCCCGCGCTCACGGCACCAGATGGATGCGGATCTTTCTCGCGGTGACCACCGCGTCCTCCAGGACGTTGAGCCGTGGCTCCGGGACCTCCAGCAGGTGGGGGTGGCGCAGCGCGGCGACGGGCGCCAGCCGCGGATCCTCCAGGACGTGGTCGATCATCGCGCGGTCGCCGCCGCAGACGACCGAGGCGAGGCCCTCACCGCCGGACAGGACGCGCACCGCGATGTCCGCGGTCTCCTCGACGGCGGCGTCCGTCTGGTTGCCGCGGCGTCTGGCGTACCGCTGCTGCGACCACCCACCGGCAGCGGTGCGCCCCTGCACGTAGAACCGCTCGACCTTCGACGTCTCCAGGGTCGTGCCCTCGGCGACCCCGACGGCCGCGGCGCCCCTGCGCACGAGCAGCAGCCCGATCCTCGGCGGCCGGGCGATCCCCTGCAGCAGCGCGTCGATGTCGGCGACCCCGTCCAGGCCCGGCGGCGGGTGCAGCGTCGCGGTGTCGCCGTTGCTGGCGCCGGTCAGGGTGAGCGCGTCCTCGGTCGCACCGTCGTGCCGGCCGTAGAACCCGTCCAGCCAGCCCTTCAACCGCTCGGGGGAGATCTCGACCCAGCGTCCCCCGCCGGCGGCGGGCCTTGCCTTCACCATGTTCCCATTTTGCCGTTGTGTCGCATGTACGAACAGCAGCGGGCCGCTCCGGTCTGTCCCGCGCCTCTGGTGGCGGCGCTGTCAGGTGCCGTGCACGAACAGCAGCGGGACCAGCACGACGACGCTGACGATCGCGACGGAGGACAGCACGCCGCGCCAGGTGCGCAGGAACCGCCGGATCCGCCGCCGCAGGCCACCCCGACGCGGCCGTGGGCTGGGGTCGTCGCCGGTGACCGCGAAGATCTCCAGCCAGAGCCCGCCGAGCAGCGCGATCGGCGACGCGACCGCCACGACGGCCAGGCGGACCCCGGTCAGCGGCGGCATGTGGTTGACGACGACGGCGGTCACCGCGGCGACCAGCACGGCGACGGCGAGCTGCGCGACGGCACGCAACCGTCCCTGCACCGCCACCTCCTCGTGTCGGTCCTCAGCCTAGGTCCTGCCGCTCCACGCGGGCAGGTGCTTCACCCGCCGGCGTGAACTCGGCCGTCACCCGCCAGCCGGTCGCGGTGGGGCCGTAGGTCAGCGTCCCGCCGGCGGCGCGCACGTCGGTGTCGAGGCTGCGCAGGCCGTACCCACCGCCGCCCGCTTCCCCGGAAGGACCTGCTCCGGATGGGCGCCGGGTCGTGACCCGCACGGCCGCCTCGTCGGCGGTGACGGTCAGCGTGGTGCCCGGACCGTCGTGGCGCAGCGCGTTGGTGGCGGCCTCCGCGACCAGCCGGGCGGCCACGTCGCGGACGGCGACCGGCAGGCGGGTCAGGCCGGCGGCCGGGTCGCCCGGCACCGACAGGCCGGCCTCGCGCAGCGCGGCGAGCCGCCCGGTCAGCGTCGCCCCCTCAGCGTCCCCAGCCTCCTCAGCCAGGGCCTGCCGCACCTCGGCGAGGGCGTCCCGGCCCGCCTGCAGCACGGTGTCGAGGCGCCGCCGGTCGGCGGGTGCGAGCTCGGCGGTCGCCCGCAGCGCCTCGCCCTGCACCAGCATGACGGTCATTGTGTGGGCGAGGCTGTCGTGCAGCCGGCGGGCGAGCCGCTCCCGCGCGCGGGCCGTCTCCGCCGCCTGCTCGGCGAGGCGCCGCTCGCCGCGTTCGCGCAGGTGCTCGGCCCGCTCCCGCAGATGCTCGCCGCGCTCGACGCCGGCCAGCCAGGTGACGGTCAGCGCGACGGCCGCGAGCAGGCCGCCCTCGACCGGGCCGCGCCGGGCCGCGCCGGCGACCGTGACGAGGACCGTTGCGGCGGCGCAGACGCCCCACCGCACCACCGGTGACCGTTGCGTCGCCGCCGTGTACATGGCGAGGGACACCGGCAGGTACCCGACGGCGCGACCCATCCCGAGCAGTGAGTGCGCCGCCGTCGCCACGCTGATCACCGCGAGAACCGTCCCGGGCGCCCGGTTCCGCCACACGAGCGGCACCAGCTGCGCCACCGCGAGCGGCACGGAGATCACCGTGCCCGACAGGGCGTAGAGCACGATGAGGGTGGCGTACAGCGTCAGGTCGATCGCGATCCGCCAGTGCCGGCTCATCGGCGCCCCCCCTTCCAGATCACTGGCATATCATCGGCCGGGTGATCCGGCTCGCCATCGTCGACGACCAGGCGCTCGTCCGCGAAGGGCTGGCCCTCATCCTCGGCGCCGAGCCCGGCATCGAGGTGGTCGCCGAGTTCCCGGACGGCGCGGCGCTGCTGCGCGACTTCGTCCCCGCCGACCTCATCCTGCTGGACCTGTACCTGCCGGGCGCCGACGGGGTCGCGACGATGCTGCGGCTGCGGGCCGAGCGGCCCTCGGTCAAGGTGCTGATGCTGACGACCGTCGGCAGCGCCGCGGACATCCAGCGTGCCCTGGCGGCCGGCGCCGACGGGTTCGTGCTCAAGGACGCCACCGGCGCGGAGCTGGCCGCGGCGGTGCGGGGCGCGCACGCCGGGGTGCGGCCGTTGAGCGCGTCGGCCGCCGACCTGCTGTGGCCGCGGGCCGCTCCGCCCCGCCCTTCGTCTCCTGCCGCAGATCTCAGCTCGCTCACCCCGCGCGAGCGGGAGGTGCTGGAGCTGCTCGGCCAGGGCCTGGGCAACCGCGAGATCGCCGGCGCCCTCTCCCTCGCCGAGCGGACCGTCAAGGCCCACGTCAGCAACGTCCTGGCGAAGCTCGACGTGGCGAGCCGCACCCAGGCCGCGCTGCTGGCCCGGGGGCTGCGCGGGTCGTAGGACCAAAGTCGCGGTCGGACCACGTACCTTTGCCCGTTCCGGCCGGCGGTGGACTGCGCGAGGCTGCAATGGTGCTGACCGTTCCGCGCCGATGGCGTCGCCGCATCACCATCACCCTCGCGGTGCTGCTCGTCGTCGTCGGCGGCCTGTACCTGCGCAACAGCTCGACGCTCGCCGGCCCGTCGAAGGGCGAGCGACCGTTCCTGCTCGCACACCGCGGGATCGCGCAGACCTTCGACCTCACCGGCGTCACCGCCGACACCTGCACGGCGCGGATCATCCACCCGCCGCAGGTGCCGCTGCTGGAGAACACGCTGCCGTCGCTGCGGGCCGCGTTCGAGGCGGGCGCCGACCAGGCCGAGATCGACGTGCAGGTGACCCGCGACGGCCAGCTCGCGGTGTTCCACGACGCCACCCTCGACTGCCGCACCGACGGCCACGGCACCGTCGGCGAGCACACGCTGGACGAGCTCCGGAAGTTGGACGTCGGGTACGGGTACACCGCCGACAAAGGCACCACGTTCCCGCTGCGCGGCACCGGCGTCGGCCTGCTCCCCACGGTCCCGGAGGTGTTCGCCGCACTGCCGGACCGCGCGTTCAAGCTCGACCTGAAGCGCGACGACCCGGCCGACGGCGACGCGCTCGCCACGTTCCTCGCCACGCTCCCCGCCGCCCGCCTCGCCACGGTCACCGTCACCGGCGGCGACACCGCGGTCGCCGCCGTCGTGCGCCGCCTGCCCCAGGTGCGCGCCACCTCCCGCGCCATCATCAAGGACTGCCTGCTCGCCTACGCCGCCACCGGCTGGACCGGCCACGTCCCGTCCAGCTGCCACCACCGCGAGCTCCCCCTCCCCGCCCGCTACGGCCAGTGGTTATGGGGCTGGCCCCACCTCTTCGTCGCCCGCATGCGCGCCGCCGACACGCGCGTCGTCCTGGTCCGCTCGGTGGGCGACTGGTCCGCCGGCTTCGACACCCAGGCCGACCTCGCCGACCTCCCCGACGACTGGTCCGGCGGCATCTGGACCAACCGCACCGACGTCATCGCCCCACTCGTCACGCCATCCCGCTGACCGTCTCGCAACGTCCTCGGCTCCCCCGCCCACGCCGCAACCCCCTGCTCGCCGCGTGTGAAGATTTGGCGCAGGGTGTGGCGGGGCACGACGACGGGCGCCTATGTTGCTCGCATGCGGCGGGGAATGCGGGCGGCGGCGTGGGTCACGGTCGTGATGCTCGGTGCCGCATGTTTCTGGAGTCCCTCGCCGGGCTCGCGCTACTCGGAGCAGCAGCATGTCGACCTCACCGACGACATCGTCGTCGGTGTCTGGGTCGGCCACGTCAGCGGCGCCACCTATACGTTTGCTGCCGACGGCACGTTCGAGGCGGTCGGCGTCCCGACCGCGACCTTCGATGACACGCCGTTTCGCATCGGGGGACCGATCGGGCCGTACCGTTGCCAGGGCTCGTGGCGTATCGCACAGGACCGCCATCTGCTCGTGCTCGACGTGACCTCGATCCGCGACGAGCGCGACGGCCAGCCGTACGCGCAACCGCGCAGCGTCACGTTCAGTGCGACGCAGTGGGTCAGCGACCCGCCGGACGATCCGGTGAAGCCGCTCACGCTGGAGCTCGGCGCTGACCGGATGACCGAGAAGTGAAGCGGCGCCTCGTGTTGGCCGTGCCGGCGCTGCTGCTGTCCGCGGCCTGCGGGCTCGGTGAAGCGCTGGCCGACTACCCGACGGAGCCGGTCGAGGTGGGCACCGCCGACCTGGTGGGTGTGTGGGCCGGCTACGAGAGCTCCGCCCGCTACGACCTGCGCGCCGACGGCACCTTCGAGGCGACCGGTGTGCCGGTCAGCCAGCTGGGCACCTTCTTCGAGGACAGCGGCCGGTTGGGTCCGTTCCACGGCCACGGCCACTGGAGGCTCGGCACCATGGCACAGTCCTCACCGCAGACGTCCCGCGACGCCGTGCTCGACTTCGACGAACTGCTCGACGCCGACAACTCGCGGATCGAGCGGCGCGGCGACGTCCACCTCAACGCCGCGACGCCGACGGACGCCCCCGACCACGTCCTGATCCTGACGACCACCCACGACTGGTTCCAGCGCCTGCCCTGAATTCGCACAGGATCGAGGCGCGCCGTCCGCCTCACCGGCGTGCGTGTCAGCGCGCCACGAACCGCCTGGTGCCGCCCTCTCCGACCAGCTCGAACATCGCGGCGTCGACGAGCACGCGGCGCAGGAGGGCCTCGGCCGCACCGTCGTCCAATGAGGACGGTGCGGCGATGTGGTCCAGGGCGACTGCGCCGATCGTCGCCTGGAAGGTGTACTGGAACGGCGCCATGCTGTTGGCATAACGCAGCGCGATCCGCCCCTGCCAGTCGAGGGCGAACACCGTCCGGCCCTGCCGCGCACCGAAGCTGATCCGGTGGTCTCCAACTGCGTCATGCCCCAGCAGGTAGATCCCGAACGCGGCGTCCTCGTCTTCGATGTCCTCGTCGGCCACGCCGTCCGGCACCCCGTCCGGCCGGTCCGGATCCCGGTCGACGTGGAACGTCCGCCCCGCAAGAGCGTCCAATGCCAACGGCTCGGCGTCCGTGGCCGCGACGAACCCCCGATGCCCCCAGTGGGTCGACGAGATCGTGCAGGCGTGGTAGTTGCCCCACACGACCTTCGAGCTCCAGTCGTCGCAGCCACTGTCACCGTCATCGTCCCAGTACGTGGGGTCCTCGGCGTAATACTCGGCGCTCTCGACATGCAGGTCGAACCAGAGCCGGCCAGCAGGGTCGAGCCGCCCCCGCCACGCCAGCTCCTCGACGGCATGCCCGGCCGGCCAGGGATTGCCCGGAAAGAGGATACGGTCGCTCACCCCCGCGACACTGCCACACCACCGCCAGCCGGCAGTAGGGTCACGCCTCTTCGGTCTCTCGCAGGTGCTCGGCGAGTCCGGGAACGGTCGTGAGCACGAGGGGGTCGACGCTCGCGCGGGTCAGGTCCGCCTCCTCGTCTCCCCGCTGGCCGTCAAGAATGACGATGACGAACGTGGCCGGGAGCGAGCTGTGGATGCCGCCCAGACGCGCCGTCGTGGTCATCGCCTTGCAGACCCGGGCCATGGCGGCGTCATGAGCCGTCCAGAGCGAGTCCAACGCCGCGTCGCGTCCGGCATCATCGGTGGCGGGGGTCAGGTACTCCTCGGTGAGGCGCTGGTACCACGGCCGCATCGCATCGCTCGCGGCGTCCAGGACGTCCCACCGCCACTCCGGCGGCGTGAACCGCGTCGAGTATCCGTCGTCGTGACGCACCGCCGCCTCGGTGTTAGCCGCAAGCGCGGGCGGGAGGATCACGGTGCCGTCGGCGTAGAAGAGGTGGAACGCCGCGGCGTACAACCGCTCGCCCGGACAGGCCGCGGCCAGACCGGCGAGAGCCTGGCATCCACTGTCGTGCCACGCCGTCTCGAAGCCCTGCCAAACCACCACCGCACGTTACCGCGCCGGAACCACCGGGCTTCGATAGCTGATCACCACCGGCACCGGCGACAACGGCGTATGACCCAGTGAGCTCGACGACGACCAGGTCCACAACTCGCTCCATCCGGCCGTGCTCGCGGCAGGCACGATCGAAGCGGTCACCCGGACGAGCCCAATGCTTCGGGTGATAGCCCGGCTCGCCCCCAGGCGCGTGGACAGCGCTCGATCAGGTGATGGCCTTGTGAAGGTACTGGGCAGGCCGTCGCGTGATCCGGGCGTGGGCTGGCAGGCTGACGCCGTGGGTCACGCAACGGCAGGAGCGGTCGGCGACCGAGTGGGTGGGGGTCGAGCATCCAACCGGACCCCGTTGATCGCGCTGGTCTGTATGGTGCTGTGCGCGCTTGGCAGCGCCTGCGGCGGCCCGATGGGGTCACAGGACCGCACGACGGCTGTCGGTTACCTGCCGGACGGCCGGGTCCTCGTGGCAGCTGCAGGGTATGAGCGGCCGGCCAGTCTCTGGACCGCGCAACCAGGTGAGGAGCCACGCTCGCTGCCGTTCGACTACTGCAGCCCGATCATGGTCCTGTCGATCTTCTCGATGTCGGCCGAACGCATCGGGCTCACCGTGTGGTGCCACGAGTCGCCGGAGTTCCGGCTCGTCGCCCTGGATTTGCCGACGGGACTGGTCACACCGTTGACCACTGCGCCGCGGATCGATTCCGGCGTCTGGCTGCCACGGTCGGGCATCGGCGTCGTGCAGTACCGCACCAACCGCAGCAGCAACGACGACCGATGCCTTGGCGTCGGAGAGGTGGACACCGACGGGGTCATCCGCCCCCTGCACCTGACCGTGCTCCTGCCGACCACCTCGGTGCCGCTGACGACGTCCCTGCCTCCGCCTGACGCGACCGACTGTACTGCTCCCGAGCTCCCGCCGTGTCCACGAACGAGCGCTACACCGCCTTTTTCCTGCACCCGTGTCCCGACCAATGCGCCGGCACCGAACAGGAGTGGCAACGCGAATGGTTCGTGGTGGTCCACGACCGGATCACCGGGCACAGCGCAGCATCGCCCCACCCGTTCCGCCGCCCTTACGACCTGGCAGTCGCTGACGACGGCGCGCTGGTGATCAGCGCCCGTTACGGCGACACGACGGGCCTCTGGTACTGCCAGCCGCAGGACTGCACCAGACCGAGAAGTCTCGCTGAAGGAGTCTTCTTCTCGCCCGGCTTCCGCTACGACAACGCGTACCTGATCGCGGTGGAGAACGGTGAAATTGAGCCAACCGTGATCAAGCTTCACTGACCACTCGGCGGCTGTGTGGCAATTGGTCCGCAGGCCGCCCTCTCTGCCAGGCCGTCTCGGGTACGCCCCGGCCTGCCCGGATGAAGCGGTGACATCCGCTCATCGGCTCCGAGCGTGCACAGGCGCACAGTTCGACGCGCCGGTCGCTCACCACGAAACGTGACGATCTTCGAGCCGGCCACCGCGCAAGACCAAGGTGGTCAGGCGCACGCCTCGAATTCGGCCGACGTGGCCGGGGTCGTGTCGGTGCAACCGCCTCGCCCGCACACACATGCGTAGGGGAACGCCGGGAGGTTCGCTCCGATGTGCCGCTCGTGCGCCACGATCTGACGATGGACGACGGCGTTCTCATGGCGTCGTCGTGACGACAGTTCCTGCCCTGGCCGAAGCCGCGCGAATGACGCCGTGGCCGTGTTGACGGCTTCACGCACCGCTGCCAGTACACAATCCCAATCAACGTCGGTCGGAACCTCGACGACGGCACTCCCGGCATCCAAGGCCGCGGATCGAAGCCGTGCGCCGATCAGCTGGTCACGCTCGACCAGGGCCTCGACCCGAAGGCGGGCCGCGTCTTCCCCTGCTACGAGGCGTTTCAATCTCGCCGTGCGCGTACGCTCGGCGGTGGTGATCAGCCAGATCGAGCCGATGGGCGACCACGTCGCCTCCGCCCCCGGGCGGAGTTGCGGCCCCTCGACGAGCGTCGGTACCCCCGGAACCTGTGCAGCTCGGACATCGTCCATCACGGCAGGAAGTCTGAGTGCAGACGTGCGGTCGAACTCGTCCGCCGCGGCCACCGAGCCCAAGGCGAGCACGTCATCGAGTGCCGGCCCGAGGGGGCCGAGGCGCTCCAGGTGAGCGTAGGTGTAGGCGTCCACTGGGTGCAGCGCGAGGTCAAGCTCGCGGGCGACCCGGCGGACTATCGTCGACTTACCGGATCCCGGTGTGCCACCAACCCAGAACATCGGCGTGCTCGTCACCATGCACGCCATGCTGCCACGCGACCACCAGGCGCCGTCCGCGCATCAGCAAGGACGGAAATCATCGCCGTTCGCGACATGCCAGGTGCTCGCGGATCCTGGCGATCGCCGAATCGAGCTCGGCGATGAGGTCCGCTTCGGCTGTCGCGGCGCGAGCACTGTCGAGCAGGCGCAGTGGTGTGCCGCCGGCTATCCACGCCTCGATGCGTCCGTACTCATCGTGCACAGGTACCACGTAGCACGCGACGAACGAGGCCAAGTGCCGTGCGGCCGTCACACAGGGTGCGGCGGACCAGATGTCGAGGTACGGCTGTAGATCCTCGGCGAACTCACTCAACGCCTCGACCATGTCATCCGCGGCCATCGCGGTGGGCCAGGTGGCCAAGAAGTCCTGCCAGAGCGCGAACCGGTAGGACTCGACGACAGCTCGATCGCCCGCCGGCCAGCCGGCCGCAGCCGTCTTCAGCCCACCGAGCGTCTTGCCCAGCAGCGTGGGGTCATCAAGCGCGCCGAGCGGCACGGGCGTACCGGCTGATCGGTGGAGGGCGGCGACCGTTCCGGCCGGATCGCGCCACCGCCGGGCGAGTGACCGGTCGATCGCCGAGTGTCATAGTGAAGCCGATGACGGACTCGCGCACCTATCTGGAGCTGCTCGCCCGGGGCGCCACGGCCGGCGGGCCGCTGGAAGGCGCCGGGTCCGGCGGTGGGGCGCTGCCCGATCGGCAGGCGCTGCTGGACCGGCTGCGGGAGGAGATCGCCTACGTCGAGCGCAAGGTCGGTGTGCGTGCCGACCCGGACGAGGTACGGCGGCTGATGAGCGGGACCGGCGAGGCGCTGCGCAAGGTCCTCGGCGGCGGCGCGGACGCGCAGCTCGGCCCGGCCGACGTCCTGGGGTTGGAGGCGGTGGTCCGCGCCGACGGGTCGCGGCCGGTGCTCTTCGTCGAGGACGACTTCGTGGACCTGACGGCGCCGTCGGCCGGGTTGTGGGCCGCGGTGCTCGCTCGCTTCGAGGACCAGGTGCGTTCCGTCTGCGCCGCGGTCGGCCGGGTCGACGACCCCGCCGCGCGTGGGGTCGGGTACTGCGGCACCGCGTGGGTGGTCGGCGAAGGGCTCGTGGTCACGAACTTCCACGTGCTGCGGGCGATCGCCCGCGGCGGGGAGCGGCGCGACGGCCGGTTCGAGGGGCGGCTCAACACGGCCGTCGCCGTCCACTTCGGGCATGAGGTCGGCGAGGTGAGGCCGGAGCTGCGGTTTCCGATCCGGCGGGTGGTCGGGGTGGGGCGGCAGGGTGAGCCGCGGTTCGAGCACCCGGACCTGCGCGGGATCAACTTCGACGGGCTGGACCTGGCGCTGCTGGAGCTGGAGCCGGTGCCGGGCCGGTCGTTTCCGGAGCCGGTTCGGGTGGCCCGGGGCGACGACCCGCTGACCCGCGGCGGGCTGGCCAGCGCCGGCCGGACGATCTACCTCGTCGGCTATCCGGGCGACCCGACCAGCACGACGCCGGACCTGTTCGTCCGGCTGTTCGCCGGGGTGCGCAGCTACAAGCGGCTGGCGCCGGGGCAGATCATGGCGGCGGCCGGCGGTGTGCCGCTCGACCCGCGTGGGTGGGTCCTCACGCACGACGCCAGCACGCTCGGCGGCAACTCCGGCTCGGTGCTGGTGGACCTCGACGCCGACGGCCGGACCGCGCTCGGGCTGCACTTCGCCGGGCAGCCCGACCGGCAGAACTGGGCGCACGCCCTCGAGCGGATCACCGCCGACCTGGACCGGTTGTCGCACGGGGGTCCGAGGTGAGCCCGGAGGAGGACGGCTCGTGGAGTCCGCAGGTCCGGGACCTCGCGGCCGCCGTACGGCCCCAGTGGGCACGCATCGACGCGATCTGGGGGCCGTTGAAGACCGCGCACGGCCTGCACCTGCGCCGTGACACGGACGGGGACGCGGTCGGCTTCCTCTGTGAGGCGATCGCCGTGGCGCAGCAGCACGGTTTCCTGCGCGCGTTCGCCTTCCAGCTGGTCAAGGACGACCTGGTCGGGGACGGGTTCGACGAGCATCTGGTGGCGCTGCTCGGGGAGTCGGCGGCGGGCCTGCACGCCTTCCAGAACGGCGTGTTCAGCCCGGCCAGCGCCAGGATCGCGGCGCAGGGGATGCTGCGGGCGTGCGACCTGGTGTGCCGCATCGACATCGGCGAGCAGCACATCGGCACCGGGGTGCTGGTGCGGCCGCAGCTGGTCGCCACCGCCGCGCACGTGCTGTGGGACCTGTTCGCCAAGCATCCGGACGGGTCGCTCGTGCTCGGCCCGGACGGGTCGCCGCAGGCCGCCGAGGGCAGCCTCGCGCTGCTCACGCTGACGTTCGGCGACGTCGAGGACAACCTGCCCGACGACCCCGGCACCACGGTGCGGCTGGCCGGCACCGTCGCCGCCCTGCACCCGCAGTGGCTGGCCAGGTCCAGCCCGCCGACCTCGCTGGAGCGGTCGAAGGCGCTCGCCGACGTGAGCGACATCAGCGGCATCGAGGCGCCTGAGGGGCCCTGGGACCTGGCGCTGATCCGGCTGGCGCAGCGGCGCCCGATGCCGCGGCCGGTGCTGCGCGGCCGGGCGTCGCGGCAGCCGTTCCAGATCCACGTGCTGCACCACCCGCAGGGCGGCGGGCTGCTCGGCCAGCCGCTGCTGTGGTCGATCGGCAAGCTCGACCAGCAGCTCGGGACGCCGCCGGTGCGCTGGCTGCACGACGCGAACACGCTCGCCGGCTCATCCGGGGCGCCCGTCTTCGACCGGTACTGGCGGATCGTCGCGCTGCACCAGGGCGGGTCGCGCGTGGTGGACTGCGCCGACGACGCGGCGGGGCTGCCGGCCGCTTCCCGCAACCGGGCCGTGCCGGTCCGGGACTGGTGCGAGCGACTGGACGAGCTGGATCTCGTGGAACTCACGTACCTCAGCGAACTGCGCCGCTCGCCGGAGCTCGGCGCCGGGCCGCACCCCGTCGTCGGCCGGCAGGCGACGCAGGACTGGGTGCGGTTGTCGCTGGAGCCGGCCGCCACCGCCGCGCAGCGGCTGCTGATCGTGCGCGGGGCGCCCGGCACCGGGTTGCACTTCACCAAGTTCCTGGTGCGGGAGATGGTGGAGGACGCCGGCGGGGTCATGGTGAGCCTGGACCTGGCCAACGCCCTCGACGACGACGCCGCCGCGTTCGCCGGGAAGGTCGCCGCCGCCCGGTCGGCACCGGCCCGCGCGAAGGTCGCCGCCAGCGGCCTGACCACGACCCAGCGCGACATCCGCCGGCAGGTCACCGGGGTGCTGTACGGCGCGGGCTCGCGCCCGACCTGGCTGGTGCTGGAAGGCTTCGGCGGTGCCGCGCTGGACGTCCCGGTCGACGTGCGGGACCTGCTCATGGACCTGATCCGCAACCTGTCCGCGTACCCGTCGCTGCGGCTGGTCGTGATCGGCTGGCTGGAGGAGCCGCCGCCCGGCGTCGAGGCGTTCGTCGACGAGCTGACCGACCCGTCCGCGGCGGACATCGCCGCGCAGATCCTGCCCGTGGGCAGTGCCCTGCTGCCGGTGGCGACGCAGATGGCGGAGGCGGAGCTGAGCCTCGAACAATTCCAGGGCGTGCTCGGGTACGCCGCCGCGCTCCGGGTCCTTGAGCGTCTCGGGCACAGGCTGCGCGCCGCTGCGGAGGGTCCGGCATGACGGAGAACCTGGACGCACTGGCCGAGCTGGTCGCCCGGGAGTGGTCGTCGCGGTCCGCCGCCGAGCGGTCGGCGTTCCTGGACCGGCTCCCCGGCGGCATGCCGGCCCCGGCGCCGCCGCCGGCCGACGCGGTCCGGCTGCTGCGGCAGCGGGCCGCGCTGTCGGGCACGGTCGCGCCCCGCGACCTCCTCCGCGGCGTCGCCGAGGCCGACGGGGACCGCCTGCTCGACCTGCTCGCGCCGCAGTTCGACCGGGCGTCGCTGAGCCAGGGCTGGCGGTGGACGCTGCGCAGCGGGCCGCGGCAGGAGGTCCTGGCCCGTCTCGCCGCCGACGGCACCGTCCGCGACGCGGCCGACGACGTCGCGGACGTCCCGACGGACGCCGCCGGTGAGCTGCTGCGCGCCATCGCCCGCCAGGACCACGCCGGGCGGGCCGCGGTGCTCGCCGGGGCGGCGCCGGGCACGGCCGTGCAGGCGCTCGCCTGGGCGCTCCCGCTCGGCGGCCTGTCCGGGCATCTGGCCGAGGCGCGGCGGCAGGCCCGTCTGCGCGCCATCGCCGACGGCTACCAGGTGCTGGTGCGGCACGGCGTCTTCGGCCGCGACGCCTACCTCGCCCGGCTCCGGGCCTTCGCCGCCGCCCCCACCGAGGACCAGTATCAGCTGCCGCTGCTGTCGATCGTCGGCGTCGGCGGTAGTGGGAAGTCGACGCTGCTGGCCTCGTTCATCGCGCCGTACCTCGACCGGATGGCCCGCGGCGACGAGCGCGGCCCGGCCGTGGTCGTCATCGACTTCGACCGGGTGCTGTTCCGCGCCGACGCGGAGCTGGAGCTGTCCTACGAGGTGACCCGCCAGCTCGGTGCCGCCGCACCGGTCGCGTCCGCGGACTTCTCCGCCCTGCGGTTCCAACACCGGGTCGCCCGCCGCGAGGCCGGCTTCGACCGCTACCGCGACAGCGGCCACCTGTACGCCGAGGGCCTGTCCCACTCGGTCAGCACGTTCGAATACGACGCGTCCGAGATCGTCAGGCTGCACCGGCTCGACCAGCGTCCGGTGCTGCTGGTGTTGGACACGTTCGAGGAATGGCAACGCGAACACCGGTACACCTCCCGCTGGAGCGACGCCGAGAGCCGCATCCTCGACTGGTTGCACCGGCTCCGGTCCGGGATGGGCCTGGCCGGCCTGCGCGTCGTGGTCTCCGGGCGGGCCGCACTGTCCACAGTGGGCAACATGGTGCAGTCGATCGTCCCGCTCGGCGACCTGGGCCGGTCGGACGCCGCCGCCGTGCTGCACGCGCACCGCATCGACCAACCGGCGGCGTGCGCCCTGGCGGACATCGTCGGCGGCAACCCGCTGACGCTGCAGGTCGCCGCGCGCTTCTACAGGCGGCTGACCGTCGCCGCCCGCGCCGACTTCCTGGCCGGCGACGACGCGGTGACCGGGCAGCTCGACGCGCGGGTGCGCCGCGCGGTGCTCTACGACCGGTTCCTCAACCACATCGCCGACGCGCGGGTGCGGCAGCTGGCGCACCCGGGGCTGGCGCTGCGGCGGGTCACCCCACCGCTGGTGCAGCACGTCCTGGCCGTCGCGTGCGGCCTCGGCCCGGTCGACGACGACACCGCGCGGCGGCTCACCGACCAGCTCTCCGGCGAGGTGTGGCTGGTCAAGGACGCCCCGGACGGGCTGCGCCACCAGCCGGACGTGCGGCGCGGCATGCTGCGGATGATGTCGGCGGATCCGCGGTACGGCGACACCGTGCGGCGCATCCATGAGGCGGCGGTGCGCTGGTACCGCGACGGCGGCGAGGACGAGTTCGGCGCCGGCGACTGGCAGCCGCTGCCGCCCGAGCAGGCATCGGTCGAGGCGCTGTACCACGCGCTGATGCTGGTGCCCGAGGACGGTTCCGTGGACAAGCTACGGCGCGCCGAGCCCGCATGGGACCGGCTGGCGCTGGCGCTCGGCGAGACCGTCGACGACCTGCCGACGAGGGTCGCGGCGCAGGTGCGGGCGCTGCGCGGCGAGGACCTCCCCGCCGCGGACGCGCTGACGCTGCCGGACGGCATCTGGTGGGAGTGGGTCAAGCACAAGGGGGACGACCTGGTCCGCGAGGAGGCGCCGGTCGAAGCCCTGGACCTGCTGCACGCGGGCTGGGCGGCGGGCCGGGAGCGGCGGGAGCCACCGTGGCTGGCCCAGGCGTACTGCGACACGCTGCGGTGGGGCGAGTACCGGCCCGGGCCGGAGTTCCGCACCAGCCGGTACGCGATGCTCGACGCCCTGCTGGCCGGTCGCTCGACGGCTCTGCTGGAAGCGCGGCTCCCGGACCGCTCAGGGGTCGACCAGCTGTTCCCGGACCTCCTGCTGACGGTGGAGAGCGGCGAGCCACCCGCGCGGTGGGCGGCTCGCCGCCGCCCGCTGCTGCAACGGTTCGCGACGGAGAAGCCCGGCGGCGAGCTGTTTCCGGTGGACCAGCTGCGCCGCGCGTTGATCCTGCTCGCAGTGGGCGACGGCCAGCCGGTCCGCATCGAGCCGAATCCCGGCACGATCTTCCGGCCGGATCCGACGTGGATCGACGCGATCACGCGGCTTGCCGACCCGCCGTTGAGGCCGGCACCATTCGTGATCGACGAGACGCTCCGCAGCGACGACGTGCTGGAGACATGGGCGTCGCAGTTCAGCCGGGCGGCCGGCGCCTCGATCACCCTCAGCCGCGACGCGTTACGGTTCGAACCCACGCTGGTCGACGCCCTCCGCGGTGACAATCTCGAGCTGCGGCCGGCGGTCTGCAGAGCGCTCGAAGTCGTGGTCGAACAGGCCGGCATGGCTGTCCTCGGCCGATGTGCCGAGCTCGCGCTCCAGGTGCCGGTCGCCGACCTGCGGCCCGACGTGCTCGCCGCCGCCGACCCCAGCGCGATCCGGCGGACGATCAAGACGCTCGTCGTGTACGTCGACCGGTCCGGCGTCCTGCTGCCGTTCCTGGAGCTGCTCCGTGCTCACCTGCCGAACTACCCCGTGCTGGGCCGCATCATCACCGCGGTGCATCGCTGGGAGGTCCTGCACCGGCGCCTGCTGGACGCGCTCGCGGAGCAGCTGCGCGGCGGGTAGCCGTCAACGAGCGAGCCAGGCCGCGACGTTGGCGGGGGCGTACCGCTCGTACCGCTGCGACAACCGCTGCGCGTTGCGGTTCTGCGGGTCGTCGAAGCCGAGGAAGCGCAGCGCGTTGCGGCCGGAGAACGCGTCGCGGGCCTCGTCGCCGAAGCCGGCGAACAGCGTCAGGTAGCGCTCCAGGAAGAGGTCGTCGTCGGGGTACAGGGCGAGCATGTACCAGTCGCTGCCGTACATCACCCGCTCCGCGACGGATCGGGTCGCCGCGCCGGCGCGCATGCTCCGCAGGGTCTCGGCGTAGCCGACGCGGATCGCGGGATCGTGGATGCGGTGGTTGCCGACGTCGGCGAAAAGCCCGGGGTGGTCGGCCATCGCCTGGGCCATCCGCCACGGCCAGCCGTCGGCGGGCTCGGTCTGCTGGGCGCCGCCGAAGTGCCCGAGGTTCAGCCGCAGCCGCGGGTGCGCGGCGAGCACCGGCAGCCAGTCGTCTGGACCGCCGTAGCCGCCGCCAAGGAGCGTGTTGAGCCGGCCGAGGTCCGCCTCGAACGACGGCGCGGCGCCTTGGATGAGCGTGTCGACCAGCCCGGAGAGCAGCCCGCCGAGCGCGGCGTTGCGCAGGTGCAGCCGGTGGACGAACCCCTTCACCGGCAGGTCCGCCGCGTTGAACACGTGACAGTACACGTCGACGACCGTGCTCATGGAGCCCTCCCGGGTGCGCACGCTGAGTGACCATCTCAGCCTCGCACCGTCACCGCCGGCGGACTGCGCCCTTCCGGTCCGACTCCGCCATCAAATGGACAGGGCCGCCGGGTCGATGTGGACCTCTGGGTCGGCCAGTGCGGTGACCGCGCCGTCGACGCCGTCCAGACCCACGTGGCCGGTGACGATGTGCGACACGGCGAGCTATTCCGAGCGTGCCATGCCAAGGAGGCGGCCGTCGCGGACCTCGGTGATCTGGTCGGCGGCGGTCAGGTGGGTGCGGTCGTGGGTGACGAGGATCGTGGCGGTGGCTCGCTGGTGGGTGAGCTGGGTGATCAGGTCGATGATGGTGGCGCCGCGTTCGTGGTCGAGGGCGCTGGTGGGTTCGTCGACGAGGAGAACGGTGGGGTCGTTCATGAGCGCGCGGGCGATGTTGACGCGTTGGCGTTGACCGCCGGAGAGCTGGTGCGGTCGGCGGTCGGCTTGTGCGGCCATGCCGACGGCGTCGAGCAGGTCGAGGACGCGTCGGCGTGCGGCGGCGGGTCGGCGGCCGTCGATGACGGCCATGACCTGGAGCTGTTCGGCGGCGGTGAGGGAGGGCAGCAGGTTGGGTTGCTGGAAGACGATGCCGATGCTGCGGCGGCGTATGGCGGCCTGGTCGTTGCGGCTGAGGTCGGTGACGGTGGTGCCGTCGATGGTGACGGTGCCGCTGTCCGGGGTGATGAGGGTGGCGGCGACGGCGAGCAGGCTGGATTTGCCGGAGCCGGAGGGGCCGACGACGGCGGTGAGGTTGCCGCGGGGCACGTCGAGGCTGATGTGGTCGAGTGCGGTCAGGCGGGTGTCGCCGTCGGGGTAGGTGAGGGTGACGTCGGTCAGGGTCAGGGTCATCGGGCGCTCCCGAGGGCGGTCAGCGGATCGACGGAGGTGATCCGGCGAATGGACAGGGCCGCGCCGAGCACGCCGAGCGCGATCATGACCGCGGCGGGGATGAGCATGGTGGCCGGGGTGAGCAGGAACGGCACGGCGGTGCCGGCGACGAACGCGCCGGCCGCGGCGGCGAGAGCGGTGCCGGTGAGCGTGCCGATGGTGAGCAGGACGGCGGCTTGGCCGAGGGCGTCGCGCAGCAGACCGGCGGTGGAGGCGCCGAGGGCTTTGAGGACGGCGACGTCGCCGCTGCGCTGGATGGTCCAGACGGTGAAGAATGCGCCGATGACCAGGGCGGAGATGGCGAACAGGAAGCCGCGCATCAGTTGCAGGGAGCCGTTCTCGGAGGTGTAGGAGCCGATCGCGGACAGTGAGTCGTCGCGGGTGACGGTGCGGGTGCCGGCGGCTTGGTCGCCGGCGGCGACATCGGCTCCGTTCGTGGTGGTCAGGGCGATCACGGTTGCGCTCACCCGATCCGGCTCGCTGGTCGGTGGGGTGGTCAGGCGCCAGGTGGCCAGGCTCGTCCAGACGACGGGGGTATGGCTGAAGGAGGCGTCGCCACGGACAGCGCCGACGGTCAGACTCCGGCCGGCGAGAGTGAGGGTGTCGCCCGTGTGGAGTCCGAGGTCGTCCGCGGCGGTGGTGGACAGCACCACGGATCGGTCATCGATGCGGTCGGCGGCCGGGGCGAGCGGGGAGCCGGGCTGGACGCCGAACACGGACACGGCGACGGTCGTGGTGCCGGCGCTGGCCCGGGTGGTGCCGATGCCGAGCGGTTCGGCGCTGGTGACGCCGGGCGTGCGGGCCCAGTGCTGCCATTGCTCGGCGGTAACGGTCGAGTTGGCGTACGACAGGTCCTGCCCCCGGTCAGGGGCGTTGAACGCGATGCGATCGGCGGGTAGGCCGGTGATCGCGGAGATGTTCTGCTGGCCGAGGCCGGCGGTCAGGCCGGACAGCAGCCCGACGAGCAGGGTGATCAGCACGATGACGGCGCCCATCAGGGCGAATCGGCCTCTGGCGAACTGCAGGTCGCGCCATGCGACGAACACGGTGTTCCGCCCCTCTACTTTGACGTGATGCGGCTGTGTCTACGGTCTCCGTCGAGCAGGGGTTCGGGCATCTGCCGCAAGACCAGATGCGGCTTGCATCTTTTGATAGAGGCCGGCCTGGCGTGGCTGTCCGTACGCTGAACAGATCATGTCTTCGACCGCCTCCCACCTGCCCCGCACGGCCCGTGGCCTGCTGTGGTGCCTGCATCTGCTCCTCGCCGGGCTGCTGGTGGTGGCCGCCGCTCGGGCGGTCGCCGACGGCGGCGCGCACGCATGGCTCGTGGTCGCGGTGGCGGGCGCGCTCGCGTTGACCTATGGCGCCGGGGTCCGGTTCGCGCGTGTCCGCGCGTCGCGCCGGGCGGCCAGGGTGTGGCTGGCCGCGGTCGTCGCAGGGTGGCTGGTCCTGCTGGCCCTGTCCGCGGACGGCGTGTGGGTGGCGTTCCCGCTGTATTTCCTGCAGCTGCACCTGCTACCGCGCCGAGCTGGTGTCGTCGCGGTGCTGGCCACTGCGCTCGTGGCGGTCACCGGTTTCGCGGCTCACGCCGGGGCGCTCACGTTGGCCATCACGGTTGGGCCGCTGCTCGGCGCGGCCGTCGCGATCGTCGGGGTGCGGGGCTACCAGGCCCTGTATCGGGAGAGTGAGCGTCGGCGGCAGCTGATCGAGGAGCTGACCGCCACCCGTGCGGATCTGGCCGCGGCCCAGCATTCCGCCGGGGTGCTGGCCGAGCGGCAACGGCTGGCCCGGGAGATCCACGACACCCTGGCCCAAGGGCTGTCCAGCATCCAGCTGCTGCTGCGCGCCGCTGAACGCGCGCTGCCCGACACCGCGCAGACGGCCGCTCGTCACGTCGCGCAGGCCCGGCAGGCCGCGGTGGACAACCTCGCCGAGGCCCGTCGCTTCGTCGCTGCGCTCACCCCACCCGCGCTGGAGGACGCCGGCCTGGTCGAAGCCCTCGAGCGGCTGTGCGCCACCACGACCGCACGGCACCGGATCACCGCCCGCCTGCACCGCACCGGCGACCCGGTACAGCTGTCCGCCGCGACCGAGATCGCGCTGCTGCGCATCGCCCAGTCCGCCCTGTCCAACGTCGTCCGGCACGCCGACGCCGACACCGTGGACGTCACCCTCAGCTACCTGGGCGACCAGGTCGCCCTGGACATCGTCGACGACGGCACCGGCTTCGACCCCACCCAGCTCGCTGCCATTGAGCCGAACGGCGGCGGATTCGGGCTCGCGGCGATGCGCGCCCGCGCCGACGCGCTCGGCGGCACCTTCACCGTCGAGGCCACCACCGGAGCCGGCACCGCGCTGGCCATCCAGGTCCCCACCGGCACCGGGACCAACTCATGACCGGATCGACGATTCGCCTGCTGATCGCCGATGATCACCCTGTCGTGCGAGCCGGACTGCGCGCTGTCCTGGAAACCGAACCCGATCTGGCCGTGGTGGCCGAAGCCGCCACCGCCGAGCAAGCCGTCACCCGGGCCGCGGACGGTGACATCGACGTCGTCCTCATGGACCTGCAATTCAGAGGCGGGATGACCGGCGCCGAAGCCACCGCTGCGATCACGGCACGACCGGGCGCGCCCCGCGTGGTGATCGTGACGACCTATGACACCGACGCCGACACCCTGCCTGCCATCGCCGCCGGCGCCACCGCCTACCTGCTCAAAGACGCCCCTCCCGAGGAACTGGCCGCCGCCGTGCGCACCGCCTCGGCCGGCCGCACCACCCTCGCGCCCGCCATCGCGGACCGGCTGATGAACCGCCTGCGCCAACCCGACACCGCACTGACCCGCCGCGAAACCGAAGTCCTCACCCTGGTCGCCGAGGGACTGTCCAACCAGGCGATCGGCGCCCGCCTGCACCTGACCGAAGGCACCGTCAAGTCGCACCTGGCTCGCATCTATCTCAAACTCGGCGTCGACTCCCGCACCTCCGCGGTCGCCACGGCCACCAACCTCGGTCTCATCCGCCGCTGACCGGGGACTGCAAGAAGACGGCGCGCCGGACGCGCCGTCGCCGAACCCGTTCTCGCCGAGGCGCAGCAGGCGCTGACCGGCATGTGGGGTATCGCGGCCGCGTGCCGGCTGACCGGCCTGTCCCGCCCCACCCTCTACCGCCACCACACCCCACCATCACCACCGAAGCCGCGGGCCCGCGGAAGCCGCCACCGTCGGCACTGTCCGATGTGGAACGTGAACAGATCCTGCGGCTGCTCAACCATCCCGACTACGCCGACCTGTCGGTGGCGCGGGTGTGGGCCCGCGAACTCGACGGCGGCCGCTGGTGGTGCTCCCAACGCGTCCTCCGATCGGCATACGCAACAGCGCCGCAGGCGCGCCGCGCGCCGAGGCGCGCACCGACGGTTCGCCCGACATGCGGCGAGGCATGTCCTCGCTGCATGTCGGACTCGTCCTGCGGTTGCCGATGAGTGCCGCGACCCGAGATCACGTGGCCTCATGTCGGCTGCGACTGGGGTCGCTGAAGGTTCTGCACCGCAGCGCAGGTGGTTACAGCGGCTGCACAAAGTACGGCGTGACGTCCATCCAGCCGTTGCCGGCCGCGCCGGTGAGGCGGCCGCTGCTGGCGGTGGACAGCGTGTACCAGGAGTCGACGTAGTCAGGATCGTCGGTGTACCACGAGCTCGGCAGCGCGGCGAGGATGGCGTCGACGAGCGGTGCGTACGCGCCGCCGTCGACGATGGTCAGCAGCGCGGTAGCGATCGCCTGGGCCAGCTGCTGGTAGTTGGTGTCGCCGTCGTCCTCCATCATCACCACGTCGGCGAGGTTGTACTTGTATCCGTTGAAGTGCACCAGCAGTTGGTTCGGCGTGTAGGTGGTGCCGTCGTTGTCGAGGTACGGCATCTGCACGATGTCGACCTTCGCCGCGCCGTCGAGGCCGAACCCGCCGACGATGCTGTAGATCTCGGCGCCGCCCTTGAACCACGGCTCCTGGTCGTTGCTCAGCCGGATCGCGGTGACCTTGGTGGCCCAGTATCCGGTGGCCGCCGCCACGGCGTCCGTGCCCGCACCGCCGAGCCGCTGCCGGACGACCTCGATACCCAGGGCCATGGCCTTGGCGGTGTCGACCTCGACGAGCAGCACCGGTCGCTGCGGCACGTGTGCCGCAGCGATGTGCACTGTCCGCCCGGCGGGGTCGTAGCCGATCAGGTTGGCCGGCGCGTCGTCGGTCGGGGTCGCCGCCACGACCGGGACCGCGCCGCGCCGCAGCGCCGGCAGCATGTCCGGGTGCGCCAGGCGCACCTGCAGCAGCGACACATCGCCGGGCAGTCCTTTGGCCGCGTGTACCGCGGCGTTGGCGGCCCGCACCGACGCGGCGAACGACGCGCCGAGCCGGACCGTCGCGAGGTCGACCGGCCCGGCCGCCGCGGCGGCCACGACGCGATCCCGCTGGCCCGAGTCGCGCAGCGACACCGCGAGCTGCCCGGCGAGCCGAGCGGTGACGGCCTGGACGGTCCCCGCCGGCTCAGCAGGTGCGGCAGGCGCGGCAACGGCGGATGACGGCGGCACGCCGAGCAGGGCGAGCACGGTCGTCGCAGCGATCAGCACCGGGACCCCGCCGCGGCGGAACGTGGATGGGTTCACGCAGACTCCTCCATCTCCGGACGCCGACTCGTGATCGACGTTCCTCAATAGAGTGATACATTCGTCCATAGATGACAATAAACCTTCCTGCGTGCCGCCGCGGGTGCCTCGCGAGGCGGCCCGCGAGTGCCATCGGGCGGCGACGTTAGCGCCTGGCCGATGGGGCCGGCCAGCGGCGCATGACACTCGGTGGGCCCGGTCGGCCCCTCAACGCCGACCGCGGGCAGCGGGCCCCGCGATGGCGGCGGCCAGGCCGCACTCTGCTCCGGACCCCAACCCACCTGGCTGGAGCCTACCCAGCCGTCGGAAGTTCGGTTCGGACGATTCGTACCGATAGATCAGTCTGGTCAATTGGCGCGAATGGGTCTATCTTGTCGCATTCATAGCTTGATATCAATCTCCGGACACGCCCCCTACAACAGGAGTGCGACGTGCGGAGATCCCGACTCGTTACCCTCACCCTGAGCCTGGCGGCCGCCCTCGGCGCCACGTTCGCGGCTGCGACGCCCGCCAGCGCCGCCGTCACCAGTCGCTACGTCGCCCTCGGCGACTCGTACGCCTCCGGTGTCGGCGCCGACAACTACACCGCCGAGAGCGGCTCGTGCCAGCGCAGCACCAACGCCTACCCCGCCCTGTACAACACCAACGTCAAGCCCGCGTCGTACCGCTCAGTCGCCTGCTCTGGCGCCACGACCACCGATGTCATCAACACCCAGCTCTCCGCCCTGTCGTCGACCACCACCCTGGTCAGCGTCACCGTCGGCGGCAACGACATCGGGTTCTCCAGCATCATGACCGCCTGCGTGCTGTACGGCGAGACCGACTGCATCGCGGCCGTGCAAGCCGCCGAGGACAAGGTGCGCAGCCAACTGCCGGCAAAGCTCGCCAGTGTCTACAACGGCATCAAGGGCCGGTCGCCCTCGGCCCGCGTCGTGGTCGTCGGCTATCCGGTCTTCTACCAGCTCGGCACGTTCTGCGTCGGGCTGAGCGCGAACTCCCGCGCGAAGATCAACGAGGGCATCAACCTGCTCGACGACGTCACCAAGACGGCCGCCGCCAAGGCCGGGTTCACATTTGCCGACGTGCGCTCGATATTCGTCGGCCACCAGCTGTGCAGCTACGGCGAGAAGTGGTTGCACGCGCTCAACTACGCCAACCTCGGCATCTCCTACCACCCGACCGCCGCCGGCCAGTCCGGTGGCTACTACCCGGTCTTCCGCTCCGCCACCGGCTGACCGGCGCTCACGTCCGGGTAGGCCCACCCGTCCGAACGCGCGCAGGTCCTGCACTGCCCCTCCCCGCCGCCACAGTGGTCGACTCGGCGGCGAGGAGGGGCAGTGTCGAGTTGGGCGATCTTTGGTACAGGGTTGACACTTGTGGGGTGATCGTGGAGCTGCGCGCGGTGCCGGACTGCCCGAACCTGGACGCCACGCGGGACCTGTTGCGCGAGTGCCTGGTGGAGGCCGGCCTGCCGGTGACGGTGCTCGAGCGGGTCGGGGACTACCCGTCGCCGTCAGTGCTCGTCGACGGGCGTGACGTCACCGGCGCCGACCCGCACGGCCCGGCCGCGTGTGTGCTGCGCCTGCCGACCGGTGAGCAGATCCGTGCCGCGCTGCGCGCGGCGGCGACGCAAGGCGGCCCGGGTGACGCGATCCGCGCGGATCAGGGCGGCGCCGGGATCCGCTGAGCTGGCCGGTTCGCCGCAGCGGCGGGTGTGGACGTTCCGGCGGTGCTGCAAGGGCCGTCGCCCGGTCAGCCCGCCCTGGAGGCCGGTGCCGTGCCCCTTGCGGCGGGGCTCGAACCGCCCCGTCCGCCGCACGATGCCCGCACCACCAGACGCGGACGCAGGCGGAGCTGATGGACCGGAAAGGCCTCGCCGTACTCACCACCAGGCCACTCGTGGCCAGCTCCTGGTACGCCTGGCGGACGGTGTTGATGGACAAGCTGGTCTCCGTGGCCAGGGACTGTTCGGTCGGCAGCTTGCTTCCGGCCGGCCAGGTGCCGTCGATGATCCCGCGCCGCAACTCCCCCGCGAGCCGCCGGAACTTGAGCTCCCGGGAGGTCTGTGGCTGCCTGGTCCCGTCGCCGTCCGCCGTCCCGGCTGCGCGCGGCCACAGCCCTTCCATCGGTTCCCTCCCAAGTACGGGCGCAATCATTGCATCACTGTCTTCGATACGGGAACGAGTACGCCTTGATTCCTTCCCTCGGCGCTTCTTAGCGTCCACGCACAACCTGCCCGGACCTCCCCGAAGGAAGGCCCATGGACGTGCGTCGCTCCCCCGCCCTGTCCCGGCGTCGGTTCCTGTACTACGGCGCTGCCGCCCTGTCGATCCTGCCCGCCGCCCCGGGCCTCCTGCCAGCACCAGCCTTCGCCGTCGGCGCGGAACTGCCCGATCTGGAGCGGCGTGCGCTGGAGCTTGACCCACCAGCCTTCTTGCTGGAGACCGCCGTCCCTGCGCACATCACGGCCAGTGCGGGCTCCATGCTGGCCATCAGCGACCGTGCCGCCGTCTGCGGCACCCGCTCGATGCGGTGGGACTTCGCGGCTCGGTCGGACATCACCGTCCGCGCCCACCTGCGCTGGGAACGCGACCCCTACCGGCCGACCCCGCTGTCCGACCAGGCGTGGCAGGGCACCGTCGACACCTTCTCCATATGGATCTACAACGAAACCGCCATGGACGACGTGGTGCGGTTCAAGTTCGGCCGTGACGGCCGGACCGATGCCTGGTTCGACTTCCACCTCAACTTCACGGGCTGGCGCACCGCGTGGGTCCGGTACGACTACGACATGCACGGCCGGGCGCACCCGGACATGAACACGCTGCGGATCGTCGCCCCGCGGCGGGCCGGCGTCCCATCGCTATCGACCAGGAGCACGCCGGTGTGACGGCGAGTGTCGGCATCGCCGTCCACAGTCCCGGCATGACAGCGGACGACGTGCTGCGCGAGGCCGATGCGGCGATGTACACCGCGAAGACGAGCGGGAAATCCCGCTTCGTCGAGGCCTAGGCGTACTGACCACGGAGGTTGGCGACAGGGGCCACGGCGGATAGACCTTGCAAAAATCCAATGCCAGCCGCCGCTCGGAGCACACACCTCGGGAAGACGAGATGAGGGGTCGCCGAAGTGCGGACCAGCCTGCTCGCCTATCTGCACAGTGACGGGCCGGCGAGCGCCTGGCTCCGGCGGGTCCGGGCCGGTGACCGCGTCAAGCTGGCGGGGCCACGCCGGTCGATCGGCCAGCGACCACCGAACCCGCCACCGCAGGTCGTCGACCTCACCGCCGCCCGGGTCCAACGGCGTCCGATCCTCGGCGGCCTGATCAACGAATACTCGCAGGCTGCGTAGCCTGCGGCCGTATTCATTGCTCATGTCGGTGCCCATCAACCTGCGTCACGCCATGGCCCGTGCGGCTGACCATGCCGTCCAGCCCCGGGCGAGGATGTATGCGGCCAGCAGCATGAGCGTGACCGCGCCGTCGGCGATCAGGGCCGCGCGAGCGTCGGCGGTCTCGCTTCCGAAGGACAGCGCGGCGAGGCTCAGTCCGAGCTTGTTGAGGATGGAAAGCTCCCAGATCCCGGCGTAGAGCCGGGGCCGGTAGGCCAGCAGCAGGAACACGCCGGCGAAGACGCCGAAGCCGAGCATGCGCCACGTCTCGACCATGCGCGTGGCCGGTCCGGCGTCCGCGACGGTGCTGACCGCGCTGACCACTGCGACGACGGCGCCCAATGCGGCGAGGACGAGCAGGGCCTGCGCAACGCGGCCACGGACCCGCCTGGAGCCGGCGACGGCACCGACTGCTACGGATGAGGTACGAACAGTCATCGGTACTCCTTTTCTCGGCTAGGATCACTGCCGAAAAATCCTGACCCTAACGGTGTTAGGCTGTTAACCTAACACCGTTAGGGTGGCACGGAAAGGGCGATGTGAGATGCGTGCTCCACGTGTTGGCCTCGAATTGGTTGGCTCCGAAATGTTCGGGTCTTGGACCATGGACGGCCGATGACGTCCCAAGCGCTGAGTCAGCTCACTCCGCGGGCCCGGGAGATTGTGCGGACCGCGCGCGAGCTTCTCGAGCGGGAAGGCCCTGACGCGCTGTCGATGCGTCGCCTCGGCGCCCACCTCGGGATCCGCGCCTCGTCGATCTACGAACACGTCCGCGACAAGCAGGCGCTGGAGGCCGCGCTGATCTCAGTGGGCTTCGAGGAACAAGCCGAACTGTTCACCCGGGCCGTCGAACGGTCCGACGATCCGATCGCCTCCCTCACCGCCGCGTACCGCGACTTCGCCTGCCGCCAGCCGAACCTGTACCGGCTGATGACCGAAAGGCCCCTGCGTCGCGACCTGATCACTCCCGGCGTCGAGGAGGCAGCCGCGATGCCGCTGGTCAACGCAACAGGCGGCGATCTCGAACGAGCGCGGGCAATCTGGGCCTTCGCGCACGGGATGGTCATCCTCGAGCTGAACCATCGATTCCCACCCCACGCCGATGTCGACACCACATGGCGCAACGGAGTCGACGCGTTCCGCGGCACGCCCTGATACGCGGCGCCGCCACCCACCGACCCGGACCCGCGACCACGGCAATGACGACGTAGGAATTGTTGGCAGGCCGGTGCCGAGGGGCGGTCGGCACGCGTTCATGCAGAACCTCCGCCGCGGACATTACGAACTCGGTGCCGACGCCCCGCGCGGGCTCCGCGTCGCCGCAGCGTTCATTGAACTCGCCACCGCCGCCCGAGGACCGAGCCGGCACGCACTCGAACGCGCCCCCGATCGGCAAACGCAACAGCGCCATCAGTGCCATCGGCCCGTCAGCCGCCGGGAAGACCACTCCATCACTCATCCAACTCCGCACCCGCCAGGACCTTCACGCTCAAGATCCGATACGTCGTGGTCCCGATGCGGCATCCTCCACGAGTACGAACATGCCGCTTGACCTGCCCGGATGAGGTTTCGGCAAGCACAGGGTCGCGCTGCGACGTGTCCGGTCGGCACGCACCAGGCACGAGCCGCGAGCGTCCGGACACGCCCGCTCGAATTTAGTTATAAAACGTACATATAGAACATATTTAAAATGGTTTCCAATTGGGAATTATTCCTACTCTTCTACCTATTTCGTATCCGCGGCGGGGAGTACGAAGTTTCCGCCGAACGAATCGGGGAAGCACTCGGCACCGCCGACCCACGAACTGCCGCGACGGACACGGCGAGATGCGGCGATGGCGGAGCGCATACCTGTCTGACCCGACGATCGGAAACCCGGGCCGTCGCAGACTCCGGCCGTCCGAGTCAGACGATCCACACACAGGAAGGCAAGCACGGTCGTGAAATTCGCACTCAAGGCTGGCATTTGCGCGGCAGCTGCCGCGCTGGCGGCTGGAACGTTCGCCCCGAGCGCCTCGGCCCATTCGACCGACGAATGGCGCTCCAGGACACCGTTCATCAACCAGTTCAACAAGACCTCCGTCATCGCGTCGACGGTGCCGGCCAACGGCGACGTCAACCCGTACGGCGTCGCGGTGGTGCCACGCAGCAAGGACAATCTGCGCAAGGGCGAGGTACTGGTCAGCAACTTCAACAACGCCAACAATCAGCAGGGCACCGGCACCACGATCGTGCAGATCAGCCGCGATGGCAAAGTCCGCCTGTTCGCCCGGATCGACGCCGACAAACTGCCGGGCGCGTGCCCTGGCGGCGTCGGGTTGACCACCGCGCTCGTGGTCCTGCGTACCGGCTGGGTCATCGTGGGCAGCCTGCCCACCGCGGACGGCACCTCCGCGACGGCCCAGGCGGGCTGCCTGATCGTCCTCGACAGCAAGGGCAAGGTGCGCGAGACGTTCTCCGGACACGGCATCAACGGCCCGTGGGACATGACCGCGGACGATGACGGGGAATCGGTCGACCTGTTCCTCACGAATGTCCTCAACGGGATCGTCGGCGGCGTACCCGCCACCACCAACCAGGGAACCGTGCTGCGCCTCGAGTTGAAGATCGAGGGAAGCAAACCGCCGGCGCTGCGCAAGATCACGACCATCGGTTCCGGATTCACGGAGAAGACCGACCCGGATGCGCTGATCATCGGCCCGACCGGAGTCGGCCTGGGTAAGGACGGCACGCTGTACGTCGCCGACACCGTCGCCAACCGCATCGCCGCCATTCCGGATGCGGACGACCGCAAGACGAGCGCCGGCACCGGACGCACCATCACCCAGAACGGACACCTGTCCGGCCCGCTCGGGCTGGCGATCGCGCCCAACGGCAACGTGCTCACCGTCAACAGCGGAGACGGGAACATCGTCGAAACCAACCCGTGCCAGAAGACGCAGGTCGCGTTCCGCACCCTCGACGACCTCGGCGCGGGCGCCCTGTTCGGCCTCGCCATCGCACCGGAGAACCGCGGCGTCTACTTCGTCGACGACACCAACAACAGGCTCGACCTGCTCCACTGAGCCCTGGGAGCGACCACGAACACGTGCGCACCGACCACCGTGGCCGGTGCGCACGTGCCGCACAAACGAGCGCCACCAGGCACCGCAGGTTGCCGATTACTCATCCGCCCTGCTCATGCGGCGTGGTGGTAGTTGGGCCACGCTGGTCGGCACCGGGAGGGCGATCAGGGTGAACCGGCCCGCCAGGTCGGGCAGGATCGTTCGCAGCGCGGCGACCGTCTGCGGCCCCGCGCCGTCGTGCAGGAGCACGATCCCACCAGGACAAGTCTTCGTCAGCACGGTATTCACGACCGACTGGACTCCCGGGCCGCTCCAGTCCCGCGGGTCGACGGTCCACGAGATCGACGTCATGCCCAGACCGGCCGCGATGCTCACGATGCCGGGCGACCAGTTGCCGCCAGGGGCGCGGAAGTAGCCGATCACCGCGCCGGGCGCGACCGCCCGGATCGCGTCGATGGTGCGTTGCATGTCGGATCTGATCTGATCAGGCGTACGGGTGCGCAGCATCTCGTCGTGGCTCCACGAGTGGTTGCACAAGGTGTGCCCCTCGGCGACCATCCGCCGGACCATCTCAGCGCGCGCAGCGACCTGCCGGCCGACCATGCAGAACGTCGCCTTGACGCGGTACTGGGCCAGCAGGTCCAACACGGCAGGGGTGTCGTCCCACGGGCCGTCGTCGAAGGTCAGCGCGACCGCATCCGACCCGGTCTTGCGCACCGTCCCAGCCGGGCCGTCGCCCGTCGCGACAACCGGCGACGACACGGACGGCGAGGCCACGGGGCTCGGCACGCTCGGTTGGACCGTCGGCTCCCGGTGCTCGGCGACCACCGGCACCGCCGCGACCGGCGCGACCACAGCAGGCGCGGGCGGGCCGCTGTTGCCGCGGCTGCCACCGAGCGTCAAGGTCAGCATCAGGATGGTCAACCCGAGCACGGCGATGCGGCGCAACGGCACGGAGGCACTCCAACTCGGTCCGGACCCGTCAAGGCTCGACGATGCTACAGAACAGACGGATGCCGGAGCTCTTCGGTTGCCGAGGTTTCCGGTCGGTGCGGCCGGAAACGCTGATGATGCGTGTGGTCCATGCTGCCGAACCGGCATCCCCGCACCGTAGCGATGGGTCGCTACGGTCGATGACCGGTACTTCCTACGGAGAGGCGCAGACCGCATGAGCGATGGGCATCGAGAGCTGGCCGAGCAGCTGAGCCGGGCCGCGCAGACCCGGTCGGTGACGTTGCGCGACGTCGGGCTGGAGCCCGACTCGTACGATCTGCTGCGCACCGACACCCGGTTCGCCGACGTGGAGCGGCTCGCGCTGCACCACAACCAGCTCGGCGACAGCGGGACCGCGGCATTGGCGGCCAACCCCGCGTTGACCGCCGTGACGCACCTGGAGCTGGTCGGCAACGCGGTCGGCCACGACGGCATCCACGCACTCACCAACAGCCCGCTGCGCACCACCGTGACCCGGCTCGACCTCAGCGGCAACCCGGTGACGCCGGAAGGCTTCGATGCACTGGCTGACGCGTCGATGCCCGCCCTGCGGGAACTGGTGCTGCGCAACGTACGCTGCGGCGGGCTGGGCGCACTGTTGCGCGCGGCGGCCCTCGACAGGCTCGCCCTGCTCGACCTGTCCGAGAACGACATCGCCGACCACGACCGGGAGTACGCCGACTGGGGCGGCCCGGCGGTCTACACGATCCCGGCCGACGAGGTGTGCGTGGAACTGCGCCTGCGGCTGGGGTACCGCCTGGATCTGTGACGCCGGCGCCTACTCGGCGCAACCGGACGCCTCGGCAAGAACGCGCAGCGCGTTGCGGCGCCCCAGGTCGGTGGGTTCGGCGGCGGCCCGCTCCCGCAGGAGGTCCACTGTGGACGGATCGGCGGGCCACCGGCGGACCAGTGCCTCCCACACGCCGATCCGCACGGCACAGTCCGGGTCGGCGACGGCCCGCTCGCGCAGCATCGAGCGCACTTGCGGGTCAGCCGTCCAACCGGCGGCGAGGGTCTCCAGGCACGCGCGGCGCACCAGCGGCGACGGATCGTCGAGCGCGCGCTCGCGAACCAGCGCCACCACGCCGGGGCGGTCACGCCACAGGCCGGGACGGTACTCGTACAGCGGCGAATGCGGGGCCGACCCGGCAAGCACGTCGATCGCGCACCGGCGGACCTTATCGGCCGGGTCCGCGACGGCGCACCGGCGCAGCACCGCTTCGGTGCCGGGCGCGTCGGGCCAGCCGTGGGCCAGCCAGTACGCCGCCTCGTACCGCACCGCGCTGTGTCCGTCCTCGCGCACGCGCCCGCGCACGTGCGCGCCCGCCCGCGGATGGCCCGGCCACAGCCGGGCCAGCGAGTTGACCACCTGCCGGCGCACGTTGTGGTCGGGGTCGGCCACGCCGCGCTCCAGCAGCCACGCAACGGTGCCCGGTTCGTCGCGCCAGCCGCTCGCGTACGCGGCGACGGCCTGGCGGCGAACGCAACCCTCCGGGTCGTCGACCGCCCGGACCCGCACCAGGGGCCTGACCCGCGGATCAGCGGGACGCAACTGCGCGAGCTGGACGAGCGCGGTACGCCGCAGCCGCCACTCATCGGCACCGGTCGCCAGCGCGAACAGCCACTCGACCGTCTCCGGCTCCGCACGACCGCGGTGGGCGATGGTTTCGAGCATCGCGTCCCGGACGTCCCCGTCCGGATCGCCAAGGGCGCACTCGCGCAGCAACTCGCGGACGTCGGGGTCGGCGAGCCAGTCGCGAGCCAGGATGCTCAGCGCCCGACGGCGATCCCACGGCTCCTCGGCCAGGAACGCCTCCTCGAGCAGGGCATCCCGCCGCGCGTGCGCAGCCTCGTCCGCATCGCCCACGTACATGAGGGTAATGGCCGCGCCACAGCCGCGAACCGCGCCGACGGCGGGACGCATCGCTGCCGCAGCCGGGCCCGCCTGCAAATGCGGTCGACGCCGGTTCGAATCCGACTGTGGTCTCGCCCGATCGTGTGCCATCCACTACGAACTGTCATGGTTGCCCCGGCGGTGCGGATGGTGCCTGGTCCGATCCGGTTGCGTCAGCGCACGGTCAGGTCTGATGTGCTGACAGGGCCGAGATCACGCGCGGTCCGGGCGAGGGCCCGGATGGGGTCGGTCTCTGACTCGGTGTGCCACACCAGTGCGTATTCCAGTGCGCTCATGTCGCGCATCGGCACGAACGCGATGTCCGGCCGCGTCCAGTAGCGGGTCACGTGGCTCGGGAAGAGCGTGACGATCTCCCCGGTGCTGATCAGGGTGAGATACTCCTCCTGGCTGCGCACCACCGCGGCCAGACACCGTCAACCCTCGCCCGCCGCCACCGCCTTCGGCGCCAGAGGCACCCACCTCCAGGTGAACGCCGCCGCGGCCAAGCACGCGAGCAGCCCCAACCCCACGGCGGCGAGACCCATCACCGGCGTGGCGAGCGCGACGACGAGGCAGAACGTGAAGTAGCACGGCAGGCTGCGGACCAGACCCCCGAGCGTGTGTACGCCCGCCGCCGCGTCGTCACGGGTCGCGGCGACCACGGTGAGCGTCGCGCACATCGTCGGGAAGGCCGCGATCGCGCCGGCGACGTCGGGCCCGGCGAGCCGGCTGCCGAGCACCGCGACCCCCACAACGACCGCCGAGCTGCGTTCCCGCGCCGTCGACCTCGTCGTCGGCATCGAATACGACCCGGTCCCGGTCGCCCGCCAGCGCGACATCGACCGGCGCGACCTGCTGCGTGAGGACGTCCTCCTCGCCGTGCACCCGGCGCATCCGCTGGCCGCGCGCCCGCCGGTCGCCCTCGCCGCCTGTGAGGACGCCGCGTGGGCCACCGGTCACCGCGGCACCGGCCTGGACGCGGTCCTGCGCAACGTCTGCAACCGGCTTGCCGGCTTCGAACCCCGCATTCAGCACCGCAGCGACGACGGGCTCGTCCTCGGCGCCCTGGTCGCCTCCCAGCGGGCCGTCGCCCTCCTGCCGGCGCTGCTGACCGCGGCGCTCCCGCAGATCGCCGCCCACCCGCTCCGCGAGGAACGCCTCCAGCGGACCATCTTCACCGCGACCCGCGCCACGGCCGCCGACGCCCCGGCGGTCCTCGCGGTGCAGCAGGCGCTGCGCGCCTCGGCCGCCGGCATCGCCCGCGACCGCGCGGACATCGACGCCCTGCCCTGAGCGCCTCGTGGTTGCCTGCTGCGGCATGATCCCCGTTGGCGGAAATCTCCGCACCGTCCGGCTCGCCAGGCGCGTGGGGGTGGTCAGGTCGCCCTAGCCGTGGGCCTGACAGCGGCCGCCGCCGGTCGCCACGCCGCAGGGTGTACCGCGCTTGGTGGGTGCGCCGCAGAGCACCGCCGGGTCGTGGACGTGGCACAGGCCGGACGGGCGGGCCGCGATCGGGCACGGCTTGCCCGACTTCGTCCGCGCCCGGCAGAGGACGCCGTCGGTCCTGGCCGGGGCAGCGGTGGCCCTGGTGGGAGCGGCGGTGGCGCGTGCGGGGCGGGACGCTGGCGCCGGAGCGGCCGCCGGCACCGGCATTCCGGCCGCCTCCAGGGCCTCCCGCTGCCCGCGGGCAGCGAGCCGGTCCGCGCGCTCGTTCTCCACGTGGCCGGCGTGGCCCTTGACCCAGTGCCAGGCGACCTCGTGCCGGGCGACGGCGTCGTCGAGCTGCCGCCACAGGTCCTCGTTCTTCACCGGCTCGCCGGCGGCGGTCCGCCAGCCGTTGCGCTTCCACTTCGCGACCCACGACATGATGCCGTTGCGGACATACGTGCTGTCGGTGTGCAGGTCGACGGCCGACGCGCGGGTCAGCGCCGTCAGCGCCCGGATCGGCGCGGTCAGCTCCATCCGGTTGTTCGTCGTCGGCGTGGCCTCGCCACCGCACAGCTCCTTCTCCACCGAGCCGTACCGCAGCAGCGCTCCCCACCCGCCGGGGCCCGGGTTGCCGCTGCAGGCCCCATCGGTCCAGATCTCCACCCGCTCAGCCACCAAGAGAACCTACGTCACGAACCCGGTCCGGCACGCGCAGCCCTGATTCTTGTCGTACCCCGCTGGCATGCTTCGTGGCATGACACCACTGCGAATCCTCAAAGGCGACGCGACCAGCCCGCAGGCGAGCGGCCCGAAGATCATCGCCCACGTCTGCAACGACCAGGGGCACTGGGGCGCGGGATTCGTCCTCGCCGTGTCCCGCCGCTGGCCCGAGCCCGAGCGCGACTACCGCCGCTGGCATCGCGAACGCGCCGGCAACGACTTCACCCTCGGTGCCGTCCGGGTCCTGGAGGTGCAGCCGTCGGTGTTCGTGGCCAACATGATCGGGCAGCACGGCATCAAGACGGGCAGCTCCGGTCCGCCGGTTCGTTATGAGGCGATCGGGCGGGCACTGACGGCGGTCGGTGACCGTGCGCTGGACCTCGGCGCGTCCGTCCACATGCCGAGGATCGGCTGCGGCCTGGCCGGCGGCCGGTGGGACAAGGTCGAGCCGCTGGTCGTGTCGGCGCTGTGCGAGCGCGATGTTCCTGTGACGGTCTATGACTTCTGATCTGCGTCGGCGGCTGATGTACGAGCCCGCTCGGCGCTCCTGACCGACGGCACCGCGCTTCGTCCGACGGCGAGGGCGGCTGGTCGCCGTGGCTTTGGGTGTGTGCGTGGCGACGCCCGCCCGTCATTGCCGCGGTGTGGTCGCCAGCGGCGCGGTCATGAACGGCACGACCACCACCGGCGCGGTGTGCATCTGGCCGGTGATGGCGGCTTCGGTTGCGGCGGCTGTCGAGGTTCCCCTCGGGGTCGGCTGTGACGTGATCGGGGCGGGCGTTGGTGCTGTTGCCAGCGGAGGAGGTGGAGCGAATGGGTCGGTGCCGTCGAGGAAGGCGGTCGCCTGAGCGGCGAGGGCCGGGGCGCCGATGGCCGTTGCCCAGCGGGCGATCTCGGTGGCGAGGGTGAGGGCGCCGGCTTCGTTGCCGGTGGCTCGGGTCGCGACGGCGAGGAGGAGTTGCTGCGACAGCGTGCCCGGGACGTTGCCGGCGGCGGCGCCCAGTTCCGTGGCGAGGCGCCAGCGGGTGAGGGCGGTCTCGGTGTCGCCGTGGTCGTGGTCGTGGCCGCCGAGGTGGCGCAGCGCCTCGCGGGCGAGGAGCGGGTCGGCGGCTCCTGCCTCCAGCGCGGCGCGGTAGTGGGCGGGTGCGTTGTCCGGCTTGTCGAGGAGGTTGTCGCAGATGAGGCCCTGGTACATCTCGGCCCAGCCGTTGCGGACCGCGTCCGGCGCGGTGGTGGCGAGGGTGGCGGCGCGGTGGAGGAGCGCCGTGGCCGGCTCGCGCTCGGCCTGTTCGGCCATCAGCACGGTCCGGTACTCGGTCCGCACGCCGGCGAACGCGAGGTCCCACCGTCCCTCGTCGTCGAGTGAAGAAGCGTGCCGGGTGGCGATGGCGAGCCGGTGGGGGGCGGTGGTCGTACCGGCGAACCAATCCGACTCGACGGCCACCTGCGCCGAGGTGAGGGCCAGCAGCGGGTCTCCGGGCGGCGCCGCGTCGAGCAGGGCCGCCGCGTCCTGCCACCGGCCGGCGTGGGCGAGTGCACGGGCGGCCGACGCGAGGACCTGCCGGGGAACTGCGATCTCGGTCATGACGGCGACAGTAGTAATCGAAAAAACTATCCTCAAGAAAACTACTTCGCGCGACGGGAGCGGCGATGAAGGACGACGTCGAAGAGCACATCGAGGCGTGGGAGCGGGAGCTGCCGTGGCTCGATCCGGTCAAAGAGGCGATCTTCGTGCGGCTCTCGATCCTCGCCCGGCACACGCAGCAGTTACGCCGGGACACCCTAGCGGCGGACGGGCTGCCGCACTGGCAGTTCAAGATTCTTATGAAACTGCGAAGGCTGGGTCCGCCGTACGCGACGAGCCCGTCACAGCTCGCCGACGTGCTCGGGCTGACCCGGGGCGCGCTGTCCGCGCGGCTCGCGCCGATGGAAGAGGCGGGGCTGATCGACCGCACGAGCGACACGGCGGATCGGCGGCGGGTGCACGTACGGCTGACCGAGGCCGGCAGCGCCGCGTTCGAGCAGCAGGCCGGGCGCGAGGACCACGGCGAGTCGATCCTGTTGGAGGCACTCACCGCCGACGAGCGGCAGACCCTCGCCGAGCTCCTCCGCCGCCTCGTCCTCGCCGCCGAAACCCGCCAGTCACAGCACTAGGCGCGCAGCGTCGCGAGGAGTTTCCGGGCCGTCTCGTCGTGGCACATCGTGGAGCTGCGGAGCGTCCGCGCGAGGTCGCCGAACGACCACACCGACTCGGCGATCCGCTGCAACGCCGCCGGGTCGTCGCCGTGCAACCACCAGGCGGACCCGCCGGCGTCGCCGGTGACCTGGATGAGGCCGTCGGGCATGCCCCAGTACCTCGTCGCGCCGGCCGACGTCGGCTCGCCGTGGCGGCGGGTCAGCTCCTGCCCGACCGCGTCCGGCACGGGCAGGTCGCGGGCGCGCAGCCACAGTTCGTTGCCGAACGGCAGGACCGGCTGGCGCTCCTCGGACGCGTCGTGGTCGGCGTCCGGACCCCAGAACGATGTCGGGCTGCCGGAGTCGTTGTGGAACGACACGAACCAGTCGAACAACCAGCCGCTGAACGGCTCCTCCTCGACGCTCCAGCCCTCACCGCGCGTGTGGTGGTGCAGCACGGGATCGTCGCCCGCCGGCTGGAAGTACACGTGATGCATCCGCATGACGTCGGCCTCGAAGCACACCTTCTCCTCTCCCATCCCGGCGAGGACCTCGTCGAGCGTCCACAGCGTGGCGTCGCCGCCGAACTCGCGCCACAGGTCGGTGAAGGGCAGCGTCCAGGTGCCGCCGTCGGACAGCTCGAGGGAGACGTCGGTGGTGTAGAACTCGCGGACGGCCGCCGGCAGCGCCAGCCCGGTCCGCCGGCTCCATGCGTCGACCGCGGCCACGGCGGCGGCATCGGGAGCCGCCGTCGCGCACATCAGGTCGAGCGAGTCCTGGAGCCGCGAAAGTGTCATACCCAGATCCTATGGTTGACCTATGAGCCCTGCGCCACCGCTCGCTCCCGACGAGCTCGTCAGCGCCGCCGGCGAGCGTGATGTACTGGAAACGTTCCTCGACCTGTATCGCGACATCGTCGTCCGCAAGGTCTCAGGCCTGTCCACAGTGGACGCTTCACGGCGGCTCGTGCCGTCCCGGACCACCCTAGCGGGGCTGGTGCTGCACCTCACCGATGTGGAGCGCGAGTGGTTCCACGGCGTGCTCGGCGGGGACCGCGCGGCGCCGAGCGACAACTGGGACGTGCCCGGCGACGCGAGCGTCGAGTCGCTCGTCGCCGACTACCGGGCGGCGTGCGCCACGTCGCGGGAGATCTGCGCCGGTTTCGCGCTCGACGACACGGTGCCGTCACCGCGCCTGGGCCGGGTTTCGCTGCGCTGGCTGTATGTCCATCTCATCGAGGAGACCGCACGGCACGCGGGCCACGCCGACATCCTCCGCGAGCAGACCGACGGCGCCACGGGCTTCGATGGATGACCCCGTATCACCGAGCCGACCCGCGCGCTGCGGGCCGATTGAGAGGATGGTGGACATGACGGTTGACCTGTTCGCGGGCATCGCGGTGCGCGACCTGACAGCGGCGCGACGGTTCTACGAGCAGCTGCTCGGCGAGCCGCCCGAGTTCCTGCCCAACGACACCGAGGCCGTGTGGGCGCTGGCCGAGCACCGGTATCTGTACATCGAGCTCCTTCCAGAACGCGCCGGCCACGCGATGCACACGGTGTTCGTCGCCGACTTCGACGAGCGCGTTGCCCGAGCCGCCGAACGCGGCCTCGCCCCGACAAGAACGGAGACGTACGACAATGGCGTGAGGAAAGCCATCTTCGCCGACCCCGACGGCAACGAGCTCAGCTTCGGCGGCGGCCCGCAGGAGACCCCCGCCCCTGAGGAGTCCTGATCCGCAGCAGGCTCCACGCACGGGACCTTTGATTCGCAGAAGGCTCCAATCGCGGAGTCCTAACTCGCAGAGCGCTTGGGCTGCGGAATTCTAACTCGCAGAGCGCTTGGACTGCGGAGGTCTGTTCGCGCGGGCCGCTTGGCAACAGGCGTCCGCTCAGCAGGCACCCATGCGACGGGCCAGGAGGTCGCCGGTAGCACAGAAGCGATCGGCAGCCTTCCGCGGGCACGGCCCCTGCCGGGCGGGCGCGCCGCAAGGCCGCGACGAGCAGGGGCGTGGCGGCAGGGGCGCGGCGGGCAGGAGCGTGCTGGCGCGGACTCCCGGCGCGAGTTCACCGCCGAGCCGCGAGGCTGGCTGCCGCGGGCGTGGACTCCGCCCGAAGTTGCCGCCATGCCGCGAGGCGCGGCCTTCCTAGCATCAGGGTCCGGCGCGAGCTCACCGCCGAGCCGCAAGGCTGGCTGCCGCGGGCGTGGACTCCGCCCGAAGTTGCCGCCATGCCGCGAGGCGCGGCCTTCCTAGCATCAGGGTCCGGCGCGAGTACGCCGTGGGAGCGTGGCAGGCAAGGACGCGCGGGTGTGAACTCCGGCGAGTACGACCGGCCCGCCGACGCTGACCCCGGCAAGGCGCCGCACCCCGCGCCGGTGCCGCTCAGCGCAGCCGCCGACGGCGTGGAGCGTCTTCAACACCAGCGCCGCAACCCTCGCCAATGACGCGCCGCCCATCCTCGCGATGAACACGCCGCTGGTCCATTACGTCGCCGCAGCAAGCACCACCACGGCGACGCTTGCGATTCGGCCGCGCGAGCGAATACGGCGACGGTGAGGAACCTCCACTTCCACCCCCACATGCAGACGTTGATCAATGCCCCGAATTGTCCTCATTTCGCCATCGACGTTGCGCAATCCACCTACATTTTGGAGATCAAATTGGGTGTAGATCGCGCAACGTCTCTGGAGCAAATGCCGCATTCAGGGGCATTGACCAGCGTCTGTGGCGGGCGGGTAGCGCCCTGGATGCCGGAGGGTGCGAGCGCCAGGGGCGGGAGGAGGCCCGGCACCGGAGGCGGGTAGCGGGGCGTCGAGCGAGTGCGGGTGGTTCGGGTGGGTTTGCCGTGAAGGCGTGGCGGCACGAGGGCTCGCATGAGTGCAGGACTTTGGATCGGGGTGGCGGTCGCTCTGCTCGCCGGGATCATCGGTGTCCCGTTGGCGCTCGGTGCGTTCCGTAATCGCGAACGCTGACTGCAGGCGTGCCGTACGGCCCGCCCGGAATCCGTCACGCCACCGCCGCTGCCACACCAACACCGTCGTCACACGGCAACCGCCCGCCACGCGGCAACCGCCGTCACGCGCATCCGGCCGAAGCCGCCCCGCACGTAGCCGAAGCCGCCCCACCCATGACCGAAGCCGCCCCGCGGGCTCGCCCGTGGAGCAAGTACAGCGTCAGACGAGGCGGTGGCCGCCGTCGGCGTGGAGGACGGTGCCGGTGATGAAGGGGTTGTCGAGGAGGGACAGGAAGGCCTGGGCGATGTCGTCGGGGGTGCCTACGCGGCCGGTGGGGAGTTTGGCGGCCATGGCGGACAGGCGGTCGTGTTTCGCTGGGCCGGCGAGGGTGTCCCAGATGGGGGTGTCGACCCAGCCGGGTGAGACGACGTTGACGCGGATGGGGGCGAGTTCCAGGGCGAGTGAGCGGGCCAGGGATTCCAGGGCGCCGTTGGCGGTGGCGATCATCGAGGCGCCGGGGCCTGGGCGGTACGCGGCGATGCCCGACGTGAACGTGAGCGAGCCGCCGGGGCGCAGGGCGGGAGCGAGGTGTTTGGCGACCAGCCAGGGGCCGAGGACCTTCGTGGCGAGGACCGCGGTGGCCGCGGTGAGCGTGAAGGAGGGCAGCGGCGCGTAGGCGCCCACCGCATCGGCGGCCGTCACGACCACGTGGTCGAGGGTGTCGTCCGTGAGGGCGGCGACCTGCGATTCGACGCTGATGTCGGCCTGGACGCAGGTGACGGGGGACGCGAGGCGGGCGGCCGCGGCGGCGAGGCGGTCGGGGGAACGGCCCGCGATCGTCACGCGGCGGCCAGTGGACAGGAGTCGGGCGGCGAGGGCGAGGCCCATGCCGGAGCTGCCGCCGATCACCAGGACGTGCTGCTGTGTCATGACCAGCAGCCTGCCGCCGTTCGTACAAGGGCGGGAGGACCAGGTCAGGCCGGGCCCTCGCAGGGCCCCTCCCGGGAAGCAGACAACCGGCAGAATCAGACCGTGAGTCTCGGGGAGTTCCTGCGCAACCGGCGCGGCAGGGTCAGTCCGGCCGAGGCGGGGCTGCCCGCTGGGACCGGTCGGCGGCAGACGCCGGGGCTGCGGCGGGAGGAGCTGGCCGCGCTCGCGGGGGTGAGCGTCGACTACTACACGCGGCTGGAGCGGGGGCGGGACACAAACCCGGGCCGGTCGGTGCTCGACGCGCTGGCGAGCGTGCTGCGGCTCGACAACGACGAGCGGGCGCACCTGCACCGCCTGGCCGGTCCGGCGGACGACGTCAAGGAGTCGGGAAAGGAGGTCAGGCCGGCGCTGCGGGAGTTGCTGGAGACGGTGCGGCCGACTCCGGCGTACGTGCTGACGCAGACCAGCGATCTGCTCGCCGCCAACGAGGAGGGCGGGTCGCTGCTCCCAGGCCTGACGGTGCCGGGGAACCTGGTGACGTACGTGTTCACGCACCCGGCGGCCCGGGAGGTGTTCGTGTCGTGGCGGCGGATGGCGGAGGACTGCGTGGCGCACCTGCGCACGGTCGCCGACGGGCCGGAGCGTGCCGCGCTGGTCGCCGACCTGCAGCACCGCAGCGACGATTTCGCGGACCTGTGGGCGACCTATGACGTGCGGGTGAAGAGCGGCTCGCGGCGGGCGTTTCAGCATGTACGGGCGGGGCGCCTGGAGCTGACGTCGGAGATCCTGACGGCCGTGGACGGGCAGCGTTTCGTCATGTTCCGGGCCGATCCGGGCAGCCCCGACCACGCCGCGCTCGAGCTGCTGATGCCACCCGGCGGCGCCACGCACAGCGCCACCGGGCAGCATACGTAGAAACCGTTCAACACAGGGGCTACGACGCGTACCGCAGCAGGACGACGCCGTTGGTGAACGGGCGGGACTCGGTCAGGCGCAGGCGCAGCGAGGTGCCGGGGTGGAACAGCGGGTTGCCGGCGCCGATCACGGCCGGGTGCACGTAGATGCGGTACTCGTCGACGAGGCCATGCCGCTGGAACGTGGTCAGCAGGTCAGGTCCGCCGACGAAGAGGTCGCCGGACGCGGCCGCCCTGAGCGCCTCGACCTCGGCGGGCACCACCTCCCGCACGATCGTGGTGTTCCACGACGCGGACTGCAGGGTGCGGGAGTAGACGACCTTCGGCAGGTCGCGCCAGATGCGGGCGTAGTCGGCGACGAACTTCGGCGCGTCGGGGTCCTCGTCGGCCGTCGGCCAGAAGCCGGCCATCAGCGAGTACGTGCGCCGGCCGTTGAGCATGCCGCCGGCGGCGGCGATCTCCTCGTTGAAGTGGATGTGCAGCTCGTCGGAGATGTCCTGCCAGGCAAGACTGTGCTCGGTCGTCTCGAAGTAGCCGTCCAGCGACATCGACATCATGAAGATAATCTTGTTCACGAGGGTTCGTCCTTCCGGATGCAGGGACACTCCAATACTGACGACGGCGACACCCGCAACTCATCGGAAGGACGCAAAAACATGGCTTTGGTCGAGGCGAACATCTCGATGTCGGTGGACGGTTACGTCACCGGGCCGGACCTGGAGCAGCACCCGGGGCTCGGCGCGGGCGGCGACGCGCTGCACGCATGGGTCTGGACTGACGACGGCAGGCGCCTGCTCAAGGACACGTTCGGCGCGTCAGGTGCCGTGGTGACGAGCCGGCAGGTGTACGACATGACCGACGGCTGGGCGAGCGAGAACGGCCTCTACGGCATGCCGGTCTTCGTCGTCACCCACCGCCCGCAGGAGCCGGTGACCAGAGGCGAGACGGAGTTCACGTTCGTCGAGGGGGTCGAGGCGGCGATCCGCGCGGCGGCCACCGTCGCCCAGGAGCGGATGGTGCACATCATGGGCGGCGCGAGCATCATCCAGCAGGCGCTGCGAGCCGGCCTGGTCGACCGGCTCGCCATCCACGTTGCCCCCGTGCTGCTCGGCAGCGGCACGCCGCTGTTCGCACAGATCGCCGAGGCGTGCCCGGTGACGCTCATCCCGCTGGAGCAGCACCACACCGCCGTGGCCACCCATCTGACCTATCGCGTGGAGAAGCTCAACCAACCGGCACGTTGAGCAGATCGAGCAGCGACCGGCGGGAAGCGCCGAACCCCGGCGTGTCCACCGCCCGCGGGCGGGGCAGCGGCACCGGCCGGTCCTCGGCGATCCGGCCGCCGTCCAGGACCAGGACCCGGTCGGCGAGCAGCAGCGCCTCGTCCACGTCGTGCGTCACGAACAGCGCGGCGAAGCCATGCGTCGCCCGCAGGCGGCCGAAGAGGGTCTGCATCCGCAGGCGGGTGAGGGCGTCGAGCGCACCGAACGGCTCGTCGAGCAGGAGGAGGTCGGGTTCCCGTACGAGCGCCCGGGCGAACGCCACCCGCTGCGCCTGCCCGCCGGACAGCTCCGCGGGCCAGGCGTCGCGACGATCGGCGAGGCCGACCTCCTCAAGGGCGGCATCGACCCGCTCCCTGAGGGAGGGGCCGCGCACGCCGAGGGCGACGTTGGCCGCGACCCGCTTCCACGGCAGCAGCCGGTGCTCCTGAAACACGACGGCGGTGGCGCCGGTGGTGGACACGTCGCCGGTCGCCTCGCCGTCCAGGCCCGCGAGGATGCGCAGCAGCGTGCTCTTGCCGGAGCCGCTGCCGCCCAGCAGCGCGACGACCTCGCCGGCGGCGATGTTGATGTCGACCCCGTCGAGGACGACGGTGTCGCCGAAGGCCCGCCGGACCCCGGTCGCGGTCACCGGGCCCGCAGTCCGTGCCGCCATGCCAGCAACCTCCTCTCACCGAGGCGCAGCAGCAGGTCGGAGACCAGGCCGAGCAGCGCGTACGCGACGAGACCCAGCACGACGACGTCGGTCTGGCTGAACTCGCGGGCCTCCATCATCATGAACCCGAGCCCGCCCTGCCCGTTGACCTGCTCGCCGACGACGAGGCTGAGCCAGCCCGCGGCGAAGGCGAGCCGCACCCCGAGGAACAGCGACGGCAGCGCGCCGGGCACCACGACGTGCCAGACGCGCTCGAGGCTCGAGAGTCCGCAGGTGCGAGCGGCCTCCACGAGGCGTTCGTCGATGTTGCGGATGCCGGAGTACGTGTTGAGGTAGATGGGGAAGAACGCGCCGAGCGCCACGAGCGTCACCTTCAGGGACTCGCCGATGCCGACCCAGATGATGAGCAGCGGCACCAGCCCCAGGTGCGGCAGCATGCGGGCCATCTGCACGGTCGGGTCGACGAGGTCGTCGCCGAGCCGGACAAGCCCGGCCAGCGTGCCCAGCGCCAGGCCGAGCAGGCCGCCGACGAGCAGCCCGAGGACGGCCCGCTGGACGGAGTCGAGCAGGTAGTCGCCGAGGGTGCCTTCGAGCGCGAGCCGCCAGCCGGTCTCCAGCACCGCGCTCGGGGCGGGCAGCTTGTCGGGGTCCAGCAGCCCGCCGCGGACCCCGCCCTCCCACCCGGCAAGCAGGGCCAGCGGGGTCACCGCTCGCAGCCAGCGCCGGGCCGCGGGTCGGCGCCGAGGCGGCGCCTTGACCGCGGCCGGACGTTCGACGAGTGTCGTCATCGGATTCCTTCCGTGGATACTCCGGCCTTCAGGCCGGGGAGGAAACGGAACTCCGGCGGAGCAGGGCAGGGAAATGGACATCGTGTGGTCCCGGCCGCTGCCCGAGGGGGCTTCGCCGTCCACGGTGACCGTGTCCCAGGACACCGCTGGCCGCTGGTTCGTGTCCCTGCTCTGCGACGATGTGATCCCCGACGTTGCGGCCACGGGTGCGGTCGGTGTCGACGCAGGGCTCAACAGCCTGCTCTGCCTGTCCACCGGGGAGAAGGTCACCAACCCCAAGCATGAGCGCCGGGACCGGGCCGCGCTCGCCCGAGCCCAACGCAACCTCGCCCGCAAGGAGAAGGGCTCCGCGAACCGGGCCAAGGCACGGCTGAAGGTCGCCCGCGTCCACGCCCGGATCACCGACCGCAGGCGTGACCACCTGCACAAACTGACCACTCGACTCGTTCGTGAAAACCAAACGATCGTGATCGAGGACCTGACGGTGCGCAACATGCTCCGAAACCACCGCCTCGCCCGCGCCATCGGCGACGCGGCCTGGCGGCAGTTCCGCACCATGCTCGAATACAAGGCCGGATGGCACGGCCGCACCCTGGTCGCCGTGGACCGCTGGTTCCCGTCGTCCAAACTGTGCTCGACCTGTGGTGCGCTCGCTGAGCGGATGCCGCTGCACGTGCGGTCGTGGACCTGCCGGTGCGGCACCGTCCACGACCGCGACGTCAACGCGGCCCGCAACACCCTCGCGGAGGGGCTCTCCGTGATCGCCTGTGGAGGCGGTGTAAGACCTCAACGAGAGTCCTCTCGGACGGGGCAGTCGCCGGTGAAGCAGGAACCCCCTGGGGTGACCCAGGGAATCCCCGCCCTTTAGGGCGGGGAGGACTGTCAACGCAGGATGTCCGAGAACTGCTCGTCGATGCGGCCCTTGATGTCGACCTTGCCGGGGATGAGCTGCAGCTCGGTGAACCCGTCGGCGATCTCCTGCAGCTCGGCGCCGATGGCCGCGTCGATCGCGGCGAGCGGCTGGGCGCTGCGGTCCAGAGCGCGGCGGGCGACGTCCTCGGGGATGTTCAGCTCGGGCGCGAGGATCTTGACCCGCTCGTCGGGGTTGCCGATGCCCCAGTCGGTGACCTCGCGGTAGGTCTTGAGGAACTCGCGGATCTTCCCGGGCTTCGACTTCAGCGCCTGCGGCGACACGAGGATGTACTCGCGGTTGTTGGCCAGGCCGGTCGCGTCGGCGAGCACCTTCACGCCCGGCGTTTCGGCGAGGGAGAAGTACGGGTCCCAGATGATCCACGCGTCGACCTGGTCGTTGTCGAACGCGGGCCGGGCGTCGGCGGGCTTGAGGTAGTGCACGTCGATGTCCTTGATGGTCATGCCGTTGGCCTCGAGGAGGCGCACGAGCAGCCAGTTGACGTTGGACCCCTTGTTGAGCGCGACCTTCTTGCCCTTGAGGTCCTTGAAGGAGGTGTACCCCTTCGCGGCCTTGACGAGGACGGCTTCGCCCTTCGGCACCGGCTTCGACGTACCGATGATCCTGAAGTCGATCTTGCCGGCCGCCGCGAAGATCGGCGGCGCCTCACCCACCTGGCCGATGTCGATCGCGCCGGCCTTGATGCCCTCGGTGAGCGCCGGCCCGCTCTCGAACAGCGACCAGGTCGTCCCGGCGGCCTCCGCCTTGCGCGCCTTGACCAGGCTGAGCCCGCCGAAGCGCTGGTACCCGACGCGCAACGGCTCCTCAGCCGCACCCGGCTGCGCGGCGGCCGGCCCCTTGTCCGCGGCACACCCGGTCAGGGTGGTGCCGAGCAGGACCATGACACCGGCCAGAACGACCGAGAGCCGACGCATCGATGACACTCCTCATTGACAGACGTGTACAGCAACATTCGAGCGGCACTATACCCACAACACCTACCGGTTGACTAGGGATTGATTGCCGGCGGCGCTGAGGTGCCGCAGACTGCGACCGTGACCTCGCTGACCTCACCCGCCGTCACCCAGCCCTGGCGCGCGGGCACCGTCCCGCTCGCCGTGATGACGGCGCTGGTGCTGGCCTGGCTCACCGCCGCCCTCATCTGGGGCGACGGCTGGAGCACCACGATGCGGGCCGGGGCATTGATGCTGCCGCCGCTGTTCTTCACCACCTCCACGCTCGGCTACCTCACGTGGAGTCTCGCGCGCTCCCGCCCGGTGGCCTTCGAGGTCCGCGACGGGGCCTTCGCCGTCCCGCCGGCCGACCGGCTGTCGGCGGCGTTCGCGACGTCCGTGCTCGCCGGCACCACCGTCTGCGCCGGGATGCTGCTGTTCCACCGATCGCAGGACACGCTCGGCGGGCTCGTTGCCGTCTGGTACATCAGCCTCGCGCTCACGGCGGCGACCTTCGTGCTGCGGCTCCTCATTCGCGCCCGCGGCACCGGCCGGATGCTGCTGCGCTCCGAAGGACTGCTGATCACGTACGCCTACGGCAGCCGCGAGATCCCGTGGGAAGCGGTGTCGGGTGGCCCGTCACGGACCGGGCTCACGGAGCCGAGGCTGCGCATCAGCCGGCCGGACCTGGTGCGCGCCACCGGCCTCGCCCGCCGCGGCGCGGTGAAGGCGTTCCTGCCCGTGTCCGACGCCTGGGTCCGGCGCGAGTTCCTGACCGACGCGATCAACTACTACCTGGCCGTCCCCGCCGCCCGGGTCAGCATCGGCACCGCCGACGGGTACGAGCACCTGCACCGCGTCCTGCGCGCCTGACGAACGCTTGTCGATGCTCGCACGATTGCCGCACACTGCGACCGTGACCTCGCTGACCGCACCCGCCGTCGGCCGCCCCCGGCGCGCGGGCACCGCCGTCCTGGTGGCGGCGGTGACGCTGGTGCTGGCCTGGCTCACCGCCGTTCTCCTCTGGCGCGGCGGCTGGAGCGAGCCGGCGCGGGACGACGCTCTGCTGCTGCCGCCGCTGCTGTTCACCACCGTCACGTTCGCCTACCTCACGTCGTGTCGCCGGCACCGCGGCCCGGTGGCCTTCGAGGTCCGCGACGGCGCCTTCATCGCCCCGCCGGCCGACCGGCTGTCGGCGGCGGCCGCGGTCGCGGCGCTCGCCGGCAGCACCGTCGGCGCGGGCATGCTGCTGTACCACTGGGGGGAGAACATGCCCGGCAGCGCCATCGCCGGCTGGTGCGCCATCATCGCGCTCATGGTGGCGGCCTTCCTGCGACGGCTCTACATGCGCGCCCGCGGTGCCGGCCGGATACTCCTGCGCCCCGAAGGGCTGCTGATCACGTACGCCTACGGCACCCGCGAGGTCCCATGGGAAGCAGTGTCGGCGGGGCCGCCACGGACCGGGATCATGGCGCCGAAACTGCGCATCGGCCGGCCGGACCTCGTGCGCGCCACCGGCCTCGCCCGCCGCGGCGCGGTGAAGGCGTCCCTGCCCACGGCCGATGCCTGGGTCCTGCGCGAGTTCCTGGCCGACGCGATCAACCACTACCTGACCGATCCCGCCGCGCGGCAGAACATCGGCACCGCCGAGGGGTATGAGCACCTGCGCCGCGCCTTGTGCGGTTGACGACCGCTTGTCGATGCTTGCGCGATTGCCGCACACTGCGACCGTGACCTCACCGACGGCATCCGTCACCCCGCGCCCTCTCCGGTCAGCGGCGGTCGCCCTTGCGGTGCTGTCGGCGTCGGTACTGGTGTGGTACGCCGCCGCCCGGCGCTGGCACAACGCCTGGCACGACCACGGCGTGGCCGGCTTCGCCGGCTTCCTCCTACCAGCACTGGCGCTCATCATCGGCGCGCTGATCGTCGTATGGGTCCTGAAGGTGCGGCCGCGGCCGGCCGCGTTCGAGGTCACCAGGGGCGCCTTCGTCGCACCGGCGGCCACCCAGGTGGCGGCGGCGAGCGCGGCGTTGACGCTCACCGTGGCGGCCGGGTCGGCCACGTGGTCCCTGTGGCCGACCCCCGACGGCTGGCGGTCGTCCACCCCGGAGCCGATCCACCGTGTCATCCTCGCGTGCCTCGTGGCTGGCTTCCTGGTGCAGGTCGCCGCGCTGGCCCGGCAGTCCGGGCGGATCGAGCTGCGCCCCGCGGGCGTGCGCGTCAGGTTCTTCTTCGGCGTCCGCGACGCGTCCTGGGAGCAGCTGGTGGAGCGGCCTTACACCCAGTTGGCGGACGATGCGTGGGTCCGCCGCGAGTTCCTGGTCGACGCGATCAACCACTACCTGGCCGATCCCGACGCGCGGGAGACCATCGGCACCGCCGCGGGGCATGAGCACCTGCGCCGCGTCCTGTGCGGCTGACGAGCGCTTGTCGATGCTGGCGCGGTTGCCGCACACTGCGATCATGACCGCACCGAGCGCACCCGTCGCTCCGCGGTCCATCCGGGGTGCCATGGTCGCCGTCTGGATGGCAGCCGCGCTGGCGGCGGCCTGGATCGCGGCGGCCGTGCGCTGGCACGAGGCCCTCCTCCACGACATGGTGCTCGGCATCGGCGTCTTCTTCCTGCCGCCGACCGTGTTCGTCATCGCCATGCCGTTCATCGGGTGGCGGCTGCAGCCGCAACGGCGCCCGGCCGCGTTCGAGGTCGACGGCGGTGCCTTCGTGGCACCAGTGGCCACGAAGTGGCAGGCGGTCAACGCCACGACCACGCTCTCCCACGCGACCGGCCTGGTTTGCACATACGGGTGGCAGGAGCCCGGTAACTACATCGACCTCGTGGTCTCGCGGGTCGGCATTCCGCTCATGGCGGTCCTGTTCCTGGTGCGGGTCGCCCGGCTCGCCCGCCGCTCCGGGCGGATCGAACTGCGGCCCGAAGGACTGCGGGTCACCTCCCTCTTCAGGGTCCGTGAGCTGCCCTGGGAGACGGTCGAGGCGGCACGGTACGGCCAGCCGACGCACACGCCCAACGACACCTGGGTCCGGCCCGAGTTCCTGGCCGGTGCGGTCAACCACTACATCGGCAACCCGGCCGCCCGGCAGGCGACCGGGACCGCTGCAGGATACGAACAGCTCCGGGCGAGGTGAGCATGGACGACGCGGTCGCTGGGGTCATCCGGCGGATGGAGGACGGGCTCGCCCGGCTCGCACCCGCCGACGCGCGGCGGCACTTCCACGGGACCTACCTGCGCACCACCTATGCCGTCGCCGAGGAGATCGAGCGGGGCGGGTTCCTGGATGCGGCGTGGCTGAACCGGTGGGACGTCGCGTTCGCCGAGCTGTACCTGGACGCGCTCGACGCGGACCTCGCGGGCGAGGAGGTGTCGCGGCCGTGGCGGATCGCGTTCGACACGGCGCGGGAGCGGCCGGGGCTGCCGGCGCTGCGGCACGTGCTGCTCGGCATGAACGCGCACATCAACTACGACCTGCCGCAGTCGCTGATCGCGGTGATCGGGCCGGCCGAGTTCGACGACGGCGAGCTGCGGGCCGCCCGGGAACGCGACCACACGCACGTCGACAAGGTGCTGCTCGCTCGGGTCCGGGCGGAGGAGGTGGAAGGGCGCACCGCCGCCAGGCCGAGCCTGCTGGACCGGGTGCTGGCGCCGGCGAACCGGGCCGCGACCCGCCGGCTGCTCACCGAGGCGCGGGCCAAGGTGTGGCGCAACACCGCCGTGCTCGACGCCGCCAGGAGGCAGGGGCGGGAGTCGTACGACACCCGCGTCCGCCAACTCGAGGACGCCTCGGCGGCGAAGCTGGCCACGCTCACCGCGCCGGGGCAGGTCCTGCTGCGCCTCGCCCGCACCGGATTCGGCGTCGTCATTCCAGGTGCTTAGGTGCGCCTCAGGGCAAACTCAGGGTCGGAGTGGCCGAAAGCCCTGACGCGGCGGGCGGCCCGGCGCACCACACTTGAGGGCATGACAGTCCGCCGCACCCTGCAGGCCGTCGGCGCCGCGCTCGCCGGTGCCGTCAGCGCTCCCAAGGCCGCCGCACCGCCCGCCGACCCGCGCGAGGTCCGTGACCTCCTCGCCGAGATCGGCCTGCTGCACCCGCGCTCCCCCGTGTCCGACGTGCCGCTCACGCTGTGCCGGTTCCAGGCCAGGGCCGGGCTCACCATCGACGGCGTCGCCGGTCCGCGGACCGTGCAGGCGCTGACCCGGGCCGCCCGCGAGACCCGCCACATGCGCTCCCTCGGCCTGGCCGCGTAAGCAAGCCGAAGCCGCAGCCAGACGAACCCGCAGCCAGACGAACCCGCAGCCGGACGGCGTCACAGCCAGCCGTTGCGGCGCAGCGCCCGGTAGAGCAGCAGCCCGCTGCCGAACATCAGCGCCAGGGCGAAGAAGTAGCCGTAGTGCCAGTGCAGCTCCGGCATGAAGACGAAGTTCATCCCGTAGATGCCGGCGATCGCGGTCTGCAGCGCGGCGAGCGCCGCCCACGACGCGATCTTGCGCATGTCGTCGTTCTGGTCGATGGTGACCTGGGCCAGGCGGGCCTGCAGGATCGAGTTGAGGATGTCGTCGTAGTTGACGATCTGCTCCACGACCCGGGTCTGGTGGTCGTTGACGTCGCGGAAGTACCGGCGGATCTCCTTGGCCAGGGCGAACGTCTGCTTGTCCAGCAGCGTCACCAGCGGTCGCTGCAGCGGGACCGCCGCCGTGCGGAACTCCATCAGCTCCCGTTTCAGCTGGTAGACGCGTTCGATGCTGATGCCGCTGTCCCGGCGGAACACGGCCATCTCCAGGGCCTGCACGTCGCTGTCGATGGCGGTGACGATGGCCAGGTAGGCGTCGACGATCCGGTCGAGGATCGCGTGCAGCACCGCCCACGGACCCGCGGCCAGCTGCGCCGGGTTGGCCTCCAGGTCGTGCCTGGCGGCGCGCAGCTCACCGGCCTCGCCGTGACGCACCGTGACCACGAACTGGCGGCCGAGGAACACCCTGACGGACCCCGTGTCGATCACCTCGCTGGTCTCGGTCAGCTCCTCGTGCGGCACGTACCGGGCGGTCCGGGCGACGAAGAACGTCACGTCCTCGTACCGCTCGACCTTCGGCCGCTGCGGCATCGGGTTCAGCGCGTCCTCGACGGCCAGGGGGTGCAGCCCGAACACCTTCTCGGCCTCGGCGAACTGGTCCGGATCCGGTTCGTGCAGACCGATCCAGACGAACGCGTCCGGTCGGTCGCAGGCCCGCTCGTACAGTTCGGCGAGCGGCAGCTCGTCAGGCTGCCGGACGCCGCCGACGTACAGCGCGCAGTCCACGACCGCCGGCCGAGTGTCCAGTTTCACCGCAGAAGCACCTTTCGTCCGGGCGTGACGGTTCGCGGGGGCTACTGGTTGCGTACCCACCCCGGTTCGTCCATGAACACCCGCCCGACCAATGACCGGCCGCTGCTCGGATCACCCGAAGCGACGTCCGGCTGTCCAGTCACCGGCCAGTCGGGTGGTCCCTCCACCTGGACAGAGGTTCACGGACCGTCACGGCGGACCGTATCGTCGGCAGCATGGCAGCTCTCACCTTCGCGGTGGACCGACTCGCTGCCGCGACGGTGCTGACGTGTCACGGCGCGCTGGTCGCGGCCAGCGCGATGCAGCTGGAGACCGCACTCTCCCAGCTGCTGCTGCGCCCCGAGCCCAGGATCGTGATCGACCTGGCGCAGGTCACCGCCATCGACTGCACCGGCGTGATGATGCTGCGCGTCACCGCGGGTATCGCCCTTGAGCAGGGCGGATCGCTGGTCCTGGCGGTGCCGGCGCCGGCGGTCGTCCACACGCTGCGTGAAGGCGGGACGCTGTCCACGATCCAGACGTACCGGACGCTGGAAAGCGCTCTCGCCGCCGACCCGCGCGGCCTGGTCACCGACGCGGACGCCGCCGCCCAGGCGACCGCCACCCCGTGGCCGATGAACTCGGACCGCCGCCGCAGCGCCTGACGCACCACGGCAGCGACAAAAACCGCGATCGAAAATGCGGCTCAGCCGGGCTCGCCGCGGTAGGTGCCGAACGACCAGCGGTTGCCCTCGGGGTCGCGGACGATGAAGTCGCGGGAGCCGTAGTCGGTGTCGGTGAGCTCCATGACGACCTCGGCGCCGGCGTCGACCGCGCGCTTGTAGAGGGCGTCGGGGTCGTCGGTGACCACGTAGGCGCCGAACGTGCCGGGCCGCAGCGGCCACCTGTCGCCGTCGGCGTCGCGGACGCTGCCGAGCATGATGCCGCCACCCGGCGGCCAGGCGAGCTGGGCGTGGTCGACCCGGTCGCCGTCGCCGTGCACCACGACCTCCCGGAAGCCGAAGGCGTCGACGAGGAACCGGATGAGGGCGCGGGCGTCGGTGGCGCGCAGGGTCGGCCACACCTGCGGTGCTGGTGTCGTTGTCATGCGGCCCAGTCTGCCGACCACGGCACGTCCGGGTCTTGGACGTTTCGGAACGGCGGCAGCCGCTCCTCGGCGAGCCACCGCGCCGGCGGCAGCCCGGCCAGGGCGCTGAACTCCCGGGTCAGGTGCGCCTGGTCGTAGTAGCCGCAGCCGGCCGCGACCGCGGCGAGGGAGTCCGCGCCCTCCTGCATGCGGCGGCGGGCGGCGTCGAAGCGGGCGACCCTGGCCGCCGCCTTCGGTGCCAGGCCGATCTCCTCGTTGAACCGTCTGCTGAGGTACCGCCCGCTCCACCCGACCTCCCGGGCCACCGCCGCGGCGGTGACGGTGCCGCCGCGCAGCAGCCGCCACGCGTGCACGACCTCCGGCGCGGGCAGCACCGGGTCGGTGAGTCTCATCGCCAGCATCTCGTCGACGATCCGGAACCGCTCGGCCCAGGTGCCCACCGCACGCACCCGGTCGCGCAGCAGGTCGATGAACGGGCCGAAGACGTCCGTGGCGGCGACGTCCAGGGACGCCAGCTCACCGGCGGGCAGGCCGAGCAGTGCGCGGGCGCCGAGCGGCGACAGCCCGATCTGGATGCCGGACTGCCGGCCGTCGTGCACGATCGTCGCCGGCGTCGTGTGCAGCCCGCCGAGCAGCGTGTCGTACACCCCCGGCGGCGTCTGCGCCGAGGGGTGCGCCGCGACCTGCAACGGGTCGTCGAGGGTGACGATGAGCGTCAGGGTCGGTGACGGCAGCCCCCGGTGCACGGCGGGCGCGGCCCCGGTCTCGCGATAGCCGCTGTACCAGGTCGCGAACGGTCGCACCCGCGGCCCGGCGGGGCGGCGCACGTACTCCGACAGCACCCCGTCACCGTAGCGCCTTCTCCAGCTCCGCCTTCGTCATCCGGGAACGGCCCTTGACGTTCTTGCGCCTGGCCTCCTCGTAGAGCTGGTCCCGGGTGCGGCCGGCGGGGCCGGTGGTCCGGGCGCGCAGCGCGCCGCGCTGTGCCGACGACATGTCCTGCGTCGACGTGCGGCTCGCCGTGCGCGACTCGCCGGCGCGGGCCCGCTCCTTGTTCACCACCCGGGCCGCGATCTCCTCGGCGACCTCCTCCGGCCGGCCCTGGGCCAGCTGCTGGCGCTTGACGTGTCCGTACTGCCGTTCCCGCTTGGCGCTCCACACCTGCTGCGGCATGACGGTCCCCCAATCACAGGAATTCGCGCTTGTACAGGTCGATGAGCTCGGCGTAGTGCGGTCCGACGTTCGCCACGTACACCTCGTCGAAGCCGGCGTCCTCGTACTGCTTGAGCCGCGCCGCCTGCTTCGCCGGGTCCGGCCCGCAGGCGATCGCCTCACGGGTCATGTCCGGCGTGACCAGTTGCGATGCCTGCTCGAAGTGCTTCGGCGACGGCAGCACCTGCGACAGCTCGCCGGGGACGCTCGCGTTGGCCCACAGTTCGTGCGCGATCCGCACCGCGGCGTCCTCGCTCGGCGCGTAGCAGGCCTTGAAGCCGCCCTGCACCGGCTTGTCACCGCCGCCGCCCTTGCGGAACGCCTCGACGTGCTCCGCGACGGGCGCCACGGACATGAACCCGTCCGCGATCCGTCCGGCGAGCTCCAGGGCCTTCGGCCCGAACGCCGACATGTACACCTTCGGCGGGGTCTCCGGGCGCGTGTACACCTGGGCCTGCTCGACGGTGTAGTGGGTGCCGCGGTGGCTGACGAACCCGCCCTCCCACAGCTCCCGCATCACGGCGACGGCCTCGTCGAGCATCTCCAGGCGCTCGGCCGCGCCCGGCCACGCGTCGCCGTGGATGTGCTCGTTGAGCGCCTCGCCGGTGCCGACGCCGAGGACGAACCGGCCCTCGTGCAGGACCGCGCTCGTCGCCGCGGCCTGCGCGACGACCGCCGGGTGGATGCGCATGATCGGGCAGGTGACCGCCGTCGTGACCGGGATCGTGACGACCTGGCTCAGGGCGCCGATCAACGACCAGACGAACGGGCTCTGCCCCTGCGCGTCGTTCCACGGATGGTAGTGGTCGGAGATCCACAGCCCGGTGAAGCCGGCGTCCTGGGCGAGCTTCGCCTGCTCGACCAGCTGCGCCGGGGTGTACTCCTCGCAGGACAGGAAGTAGCCGATTCGCATGCCCTCACCCATACCCAGCCCGCCACGATCGACGCACCGAGCGTCAGGACATGGCGTGCAGCCGGTCCACCAGGCGCTTGAGCTCCGCCAGGTGCTCCGGCGGGTACACCCGGCCGGCGGGGTCCACGACCCGCTGCACCGGCTGCAGCAGCCGCCACGCCTCGGCGACGTCGCCGAGCTGGGCCAGGGCCTGCGCGTCGAGCCAGTCGCAGTAGTCGCGGGCGACGCCGGCGCCGCGCAGCTGCGCGGTCAGCACCAGCACCGCCTCGTCCATGCCGGCGCCGAGCAGCAGCCGGGCGAGCGCGTCGGTGCCGAGGACCCACTGCCGGGTGCCGGGCGCCAGCTCCCGCAGCGTCTCGAACGCGTCGACGGCGTCCTGGGTGCGGCCCGCCCCGACGAGGCTGCGCCCCAGGTCCAGCAGGATGTCCGCGACCCGCACCGGGTCCCGGGCGCCGTCCGCGGAGCCGTCGGCGATCCCGTCCAGCATCGCCTGGGCCAGCTCGACATTGCGTTCGGCCTTGCTGCGCCGTTCGTCCGGGTCCGCGTACCCCTGATGCTCCAGGCGGATCGCATCGCGTGGCGCCGACGGCCACTCCGCGATCCCGATCCCCTGCACTGTGCCCGTCGCCTGCAGGTGGCCGGTGCCGACGCCGGTGCCGTGCCCGCGGTCGACGAACACGTCCGGCGCGGCGCCGCCCGCGATGCGGACCAGGTGCTCGTGCACCCGCCCCTGCCACCGCAGCTGCGCCGGGCGGAAGAGCCGGGCCGTGCGGAACGTGTAGGGCAGCTCGTCGTGGGCGTTGTCGATGTCGACCAGCAGCGCGTCGGCGGTCGTCGCGGCCAGGACCTCGCGGAGCTTGCCCGGCACGGCGACGGCCCGGTCGTCGGCGTCGATGCTGAGCACCCAGTCCGCCGGCGTCCACGGGGCGCCGCGGGCGGCGGCCGCCTCGGCGAGCGCGGTGTTGCGGGCGGCGGCGAAGTCGCCGGTCCAGGTGCCGTGGCTGACGACGGCGTCGAGCGCGGCCGCGATGGCCGGGGTGTCGTCCTTCGAGCCGGTGTCGTGCACGTGGATGAGGTCGACGACCCCACGCAGCGACGTCAGGCACCGGTCCAGCATGGCGGCCGAGTCACGCACGATCAGCACCGCGGCAAGGTTCACCTCCGCCCGATCGGCGGCCGTCCGGCCGACCTGAGCGTTTACCTGCGCGAGGCACCATAGATGGATGGCGATCGAAAGTGCCGACCCGGCGGACGATCTCGCGGTCCCCTACTGGTTGACGGCCACGGCCGAGGCGGCGTCGGCGTCGTTCGGCCGGATGGTGCGCCGGCTGCCGGGGCTGCTGCTGCAGGCGTGGCGCCTGGCGTGGCGGACCGACCGGCGCACCACCGCCGTCGTCGTGGTGGGCAACCTCGCCGCCGGGGTCGCCTCCGGCGTCGGCCTCGTCAACGTCGTCGGCGTCCTCGACGGGCTGCTGCGCGAGGGCCCCACCCCCGACCGGATCCGCGCCGCCGTGCCGTCGCTGCTGGTCATGGTCGCCGCCGGCGCCGCCCGCACGCTGCTGGCCGCGGCGGCGACCGCGGCACAGGGCAGGCTGTCGCCGCAGGTGTACGAGGCCGCCGAGCTGCGGCTGCTGGAGCTGACCACCCGGGTCGACCTGGCGACGTTCGACGACGCGGACTGGCGCGACCGGATGCAGCGGGCCCGCGACCGCGGCATCGACGCCGCGCAACGGGTCGTCGACCACGCCATCGAGCTCGGCACCAACGTCGTGTCGCTCGCCGCGGCCGCCGGGGTCCTCGCCGTGCTCCACCCGATCCTGCTGCCGCTGCTGGTGCTCGCCGTCGTGCCGAACTTCTGGGCCGCCGTGCGCTCCGCCCGCCTCGGGTACCGCCAGCAGCTGCGCCTCATCGCCGTGTGGCGGCGCAAGTGGATGCTGTCGGAGCTGCTCGCCGAGCGGGACCAGGCCGGCGAGCTGCGCGCGTTCACCCTGCAGCGGTACCTGCTGGCCGAGGTCCGGCGCCTCCTCGACGCGGTGACCCGCGAACAGATCAAGGTGTCGTCCGCGCAGGTCCGCACCAACCTCATCGGTCACGCGCTCGGCGCGCTCGCGACCGGCGCCGCGTACGCCGCCCTCCTCGGGCTGCTGCTGACCGGCCGGATGGACATCGCCGTCGGCGGCGCCGCGGCGTACGCGATCAGCACCGGCATCAACGCGCTCACCCAGGTCGCGTTCGCGGTGAACCACCTCTACGAGCAGGGCCTCTACTTCGGCGACTACGAGTCCTTCCGCGCGCTCGCCACCGCCCGCTCCGAGCCCCTCGACCTGCCGCCCGCGCCGGCCGGCTTCGAGACGCTGACCCTGGACGGCGTCACCTTCACCTACCCCGGCGCGCAGCGGCCCGCGGTGTCCGGCGTGAGCCTGACCATCCGCCGCGGGCAGACGATCGCGCTCGTCGGCGAGAACGGGTCCGGCAAGTCCACCCTCGCGAAGCTGCTCGCCGCGCTGTACCGGCCGGACAGCGGCGTCATCGCGTGGGACGGCGCCGACCTGGCCGGGCGCGACCCCGACAGCGTCCGGGAGCACGTCGCGGTCGTCATGCAGGACCCGACCAACTGGCCGCTGTCCGCGGCGGAGAACATCACGGCCGGCCGGCACGACCGGGTCACGACCCAGGCCGAGATCGAGGCCGCCGCCGGCCGCGGCGACGCCCACGACTTCATCGTGGAGCTGCCCCGCCAGTACCAGACGCTGCTGTCCAGGCACTTCAACGACGGTGCGGAGCTGTCCGGCGGCCAGTGGCAGCGCCTCGCGATCGCCCGCGCGTTCTTCCGCGACGCGCCGCTGCTGATCTGCGACGAGCCGACCGCGAACCTCGACGCCCGCGCCGAGCACGCCGTCTACGGCCGGCTGCGGGAGCTCGCCGCCGGGCGGACCGTGGTGCTGATCACGCACCGCATGGCGAGCGTCCGGGAGGTCGACCGGATCTTCGTCCTCGACCACGGCACCCTGGTCGAGGAGGGCACGCACGACGAGCTGACCGCCACCGGCGGCCTCTACGCCCAGCTGTACGCGCTCCAGGCGACCGCGTATCAGGGGAATGAAACGTCTGTCCAAACGCTTGACCACAGGATGTGACCGTGAACCCCGCCCGAGCTGCCGCTCATGAACTCAGACTTGTGCTCGTCCTCGGCTCGCTCATCGCGATCGGCCCGCTGACCATCGACATGTACCTGCCGGCGCTGCCGAGCATCACCGGCGACCTGCACACCACCTCGACGGCGGTGCAGCTCACCCTCACCGGCACCCTCGCGGGCCTGGCGCTCGGCCAGCTCGCCATCGGCCCCTGGTCCGACGCGGCCGGCCGCCGGCTGCCGCTGCTCGCCGGCCTCGTCCTGCACGTGCTCGCGTCGGTCGCCTGCGTGTTCGCCCCCAACGTCGGCGTCCTCGGCGGCCTGCGGGTGCTGCAGGGCCTCGGCGTCGCCGCGTCGTCGGTCGTCGCGATGGCGATCGTGCGCGACCTGTTCAGCGGCGCCGCGTTCGCCCGCCTGTTCTCCCGCCTGATGCTGGTCATGGGCGCCGCCCCGATCCTCGCGCCCACCCTCGGCAGCGCCGTGCTGCGCTGGACCGAGTGGCGCGGGGTCTTCGTGGTGCTCGCCGTGTTCGGGGTCCTGCTCAGCACCCTGGCGGCGCTCGCCCTGCCCGAGACCCTCCCGCCGGCCCGCCGCCGCTCCGGCCGCGTCACCGGCGTCCTGCGCGTCTACGGCTCCCTGCTGCGCGACCGGATCTTCGTCGGCCTGGTGCTCGTGGCGGGGTTCGCGATGGCGGCGCTCTTCGCCTACGTCGGCGGCTCCTCGTTCGTCCTGCAGCAGGTGTACGGACTGAGCGAAGCGCAGTTCGGGCTGGCCTTCGGCGCCGGCGCCGTCGGACTGATCGGCGGCACGCAGTACAACGTGCGGCTGTTGCGCCGGTACTCGCCGCAGCGCATCCTCGTGTCGGCCCTGGCGGGTGGCACGCTCGCCGGAGCGGTCATGGTCCTCCTGGCCGCCACCGGCCTCGGCGGGCTGCCCGCCCTGCTGGCGGCGCTGTGGGCGGTCCTCACCGCGGCGGGCCTGGCCCTGCCCAACGCCCCGGCGCTCGCCATGTCCCGCCACGGCGAGGCGGCGGGGACGGCGGCGGCGCTGCTCGGGGCGGTCCAGTTCGGGGTCGGCGCGGTCGCGGCCCCGCTGGTCGGCGTGCTCGGCACCGGCGCGACGGCGATGGCGGTGGTGATCGCCGGCGGCATGCTCACCGCGACCGTGACCCTGTTGCTGGTCGTCCGCCCCGGCTCCCTGCCGGTGACCACGGACGACGCCGCGGAGCCGGCCCTTGCCGCCGCCCACTGATCAAGCCGTTGATCGAATGACGGATCCGGTCGTGATGACGGCCGGATCCGTTGTTCGATCATGCACGGCTCGTGGCAGCGGCCGGCGACGACGGTGGTCAGCGGCCGGCGGCGGCGTGGTACTGGTCGACGATCTCCTGCTTGATCCGGCCCCGGTCGGAGACCTGGTAGCCGGCGCCCAGCGCCCACTCGCGGATGGCCCGGTTCTGGTCGCGGTCACCCCGGCTGGCACCCCGCCCGCGGCCCGAACCGGACCGGGCCGCGGGCGCCCCGCCACGCCCGACCTTCGTGCCAGCGGAAATGTAGGGCTTCAACGCGGCGCGCAGTTTCTCGGCGTTCTTCTTCGACAGGTCGATCGCATACTGCACGCCGTCGAGGCCGAACTGCACGCTCTCGTCGGCCGGCTTGCCGTCCAAGTCGTCGATCAGTTCTTGAATGACGCGCTTGGCCATGACGGCGCCTCCTCGGCAACGGAAACGGGTGACGGCGGCGACCGAACGGCTGCCATCGCAGAAAATAGTATCGCCCATTCTGCGGATTTGAAGTCCGCTCGGTTTCAAATAGGCACGATCACCGATCGTGTCGGTCCAATTACGACCCGGGTGGGTCGCTGCGCCTGATCCCGGCATCGGCGAGACTCTACCCATGACGAACACTTCCACACCCGATTGGGGCGACCTGCTCACGGGCCAGTTGGCGTTCTACTGGGACGCGCATCTGCGACCCAGGCTGGACGGCCTCACCGACGAGGAATACTTCTGGGAACCGGTGGCGGGCTGCCTGTCGGTCCGCCCGGACGCCGACGGGAATTACCGCGTCGAGCCCGGCAGCCGCGACGCGGACCCAGCGCCGGTCACGACCATCGCATGGCGCATGATGCACATCGCCGTCGGTTGTTTCGTGATCCGGAGCAGCACGTTCTTCAGGGACGGAAGTGCCGGCGACGGCGCCGACATGTTCGACCCGCGGCACGTGCCGGCGGATCTGCCGCACACCGCGGAGGACGCCGTCGCGTTCCTGGACGCCAGTTACCGCGAGTGGCACGGGCACGTTTCCGCACTCGACGAGGCCGCACTGAGCGCGCCATTGGGACCGAAGGGCGCCTATTTCTCCGCGGACCCGATGGCGGCCCTGATCGCGCACGTCAACCGCGAGACGATGCACCACGGCGGCGAGATCGGAGTGCTGCGGGACCTGTTCCGGGCGACCGGCGCGGCACAACGCACCGACCGGCTCGCCGCGACGAGTTCGTGACATCGATCCAGGGCCCGGTCTGGAAGACTTCCGGGCATGTCGACGATCGATGGCCTTCTTTCCGTTCGGTCCGTGCTGCGCGCGCAGCACCATGACCGGGGCACGCTCGACCGGTTGACCCTGGCCGGGCTGCGGGACGCGCTCGACCACGCGCGCACCCGCGTCCCGGCCTACGGCGGCGACCGGTACGACATCGGAACCCCACACGACTTCGCCGACTTCGCGCGCCTGCCCATGCTCCGCAAGGCCGACGTGCTCGCGCTCGGTGAGGACCGGTTCCGCGACCCGGCCTACACCCGCGACGCCGTCACCGTCTACACCACCAGCGGCACCAGCGGGCAGATCCTCGAGGCGTGGCACGACCCCGCCAACTACGCCCACGACCGCGCCTGCAACATCCGCCGCTTCGCCGCCGCCGGCGGGCGCTACCGGCCCTGGTCACGCCTGGTGCACTTCAAGCCGTTCCCGCTCGACACCGCCTGGTACCAGAAACTCGGCATCTTCCGCCGCGCCGTCGTGCTCAGCGCGCTGCCCGTCCGCACCAGGGTCGAGCACCTGCTGCGCGAGCGCCCGCACGCGGTCATCGGATATCCGGTGCTGCTCCGCGACCTGCTGCGCGGCATGCGCCCCACCGAGCTCACGACGCTGCGCCGCACGCTGCGCGCCGTCTTCACCGAGTCGGAGCTGCTGACCCCCGAGGTCCGCCACCAGCTCACCGAGGGCTTCGGCGTGCCGATCTTCAACGAGTACTCCGCCTACGAGCTCATGCACATCGCGTACGACTGCGCCGAAGGCCAGCTCCACGTCGCCGAGGACCGCGTCCACGTCGAGATCGTCGACCCCGACGGCCACCCCGTCCCCGACGGCACCGAAGGCCACGTGGTCGTCACCGGCTGGCGCGAGCGCGCGATGCCGCTGCTGCGGTACTGGCTCGGCGACCGCGCCACCCGCCACACCGGCCACTGCGCGTGCGGCAGGACCTTCGCCCGCCTGCACCTGACCAAGGGCCGCGCCGACGACTACGTCGTCCTCCCCGACGGCGAGCGCATCTACGCCGGCACCTTCATCGGCATGGCCATCAGCACCCCCGGCGTCGCCGAGTGCATGGTCCGTCAGGACTCCGCCGGCAACATCACCATCTTCCTCGTCCCCGACGGCCGCGCCGACCGCGGCTTCGACGACCTCGCCCGCGAGGCCCGCGCCTGGCTGCACACCACCGCCGGCCGGCCCTTCGACCTCGACGTCCGCCACGCCGACGCGCTGGAGCTCACCGCCGGCGGCAAGGGCCGCTTCGTCGTCTCAGAGTTCCAGCGGTGACCCCCGCCGGCGACATCCTGACGGGGCGCCTCCTGCTGCGCCGCCCCGCGGTCGGTGACGTCGACGCCATCCTCGACGTCCACCGCGACCCGCTCGCCTGCCTGCACAACCCGGGCGACCGGCTGCGGACCCGCTCCGAGGCGCTCGAACGCCTGCACCACTGGACGACCCACTGGGACCGCCACGGTTTCGGCTACTGGACCATGCTGACCGCGCCGGCCGCCGCACCCCCGGCACTGGTCGGCTTCTGCGGCCTCAAGTTCATGCCACTGCGGGGCGAACCGGCGCTGAACCTGTTCTACCGCCTCGCACCCACCGCATGGCATCAGGGCTACGCCGCCGAGGCCGCGGCGGCCGCCGTCGCCTGGGCCGCCCAGCACCGCCCGGACCTCCCCTTGGTGGCCCGCGTCCGCCCGGCCAATGTGGCGTCCCAGCGCGTCGCCACCCGCATCGGCCTGCACCGCGCCCCACACCTGGACCACGGCGGCGAGGACGGCCCCGACCTGCTCTACCAGGCCACCCACGCACTCAGCCCGGCGTGACGCTCAACCCCCACCACCTTCGCCCGGCGCGCACCACCCAGCCGGTCCGCGCCGGGCGAGGTGGGGATCAGGCCGTCACGGCACCGTGCTGGGGGACGAGGTGCGCGCCGAGGTCGGACTTCAGCTCGGACATGCCCTTACCCAGGATCATGCCGCGCGCCCCGCGGTCGACGACGCGCTCCACGAGGCGGCGGAACAGGTCGAAGTACAGGTGCCGCCGGCCGCCGTCCTCCACGGGCAGCGCGCCCCACGACAGCCAGACCGGCCAGACCGGGTCGTCCAGGACCGTCGCGGCGCCGAGGAGCCGGCCGGCGGCGTCGCGGTACGCCACGACGCACACGTCGGCACGGCCGGCCACCGCCGCCTGCCACACCTCCGAGCGGGGGCCACTGCGCAGCTCGACGCTGCCGGCCGCGTGCTTGGCGAAGTTGAGCCGGGTCAGGTGGGCGAGCTCCGCCGGGGTGACGACCTCGCCGACCCTGCCCGTGCGCACCTGAAGGTCCGGGTCGGCGGCGACGAGCCGCTGGGTGCGGCGCACGCTCGCCCGGCGCTTCTGGCCCAGGCCGGCCAGCCACGCGTCGACCGACTCCGGTGCGTCCAGCACAGCGAGTGGTTCGGTGTCTCTGGTGTACCGCGGCCACGGCAGCCACGCGTCGTCGCCGTCGCCGAGCTGCCGCCACAGCGCCCCCCGGACGCCCGGCCCGAGGGTCCGCCGGGCCGCGCGCCGGAACGCCCGCACCAGCGACGCCCGCTCCGCCACCGCGGGCGACGCGAACCAGAATCCCGGCACGGCACTGCTCTGCGGCGCCTGCACGTGCAGATATCCAACCCGGGGAAACCCGGGTGCGGAGGCTCCGGCGGCACGGCGGCGCGGCGCCACCACCGACGCGGCGACCAGCCCCACCGGGCCCTCCACATCGGACAGCACCGCGAGCAGCACCGGGTCGGCGCCGGACAGCACCCCGGCCCGCATGACCGGCCAGGCCCAGTTGGCGCGCAGGCCGGCGCGGGCGCGCAGGGCCTCCCAGTCGGCCGGCTCCGGGTCGGTGACCGGGTCGTGCAGTCCGACCGTCAGACCCTCCCTGACAGCTGTCACATCTACCATCATGATCCCCCGTGTGGAACTGTGCGACGCCACCTTCCACTGAGGCCGGCGTCGAGACTCAGGGCACTCGCTCCGGCCGACAGCAGCAGCGCCGCCATCGCGCCGGACGAGGCGGCGTGCGGGACCAGTACCGCCGCCGAAACCGTGACGACGACCAGCCCCACGGCCGCGGCGGCCGCGGTGAGGCGGGGCGAGCGGCCGTCGGTGTTCTCCACCAGGTAGCCGGCGTAGGCGACGAGCGCGAAGAGCGGCGTCTCCAGGCAGGTCAGCAGGGTGAGCAGCAGCGTGCCCGGCGCCAGGAACACGACCAGCGGCACGCCCGGCAGGCAGAGCAGCACCGCGAACCGCAGGATCCGCCGCGCCTTCGCCCGTCCCGCCCGGCCGGCGGGGCCGCGCAACCGTAGCGACGTCACCGGTTGGCGCAGGCGCAGCAGGTACGTGAGCGCCGCCGAACAGAAGCCCGACGCGGTCACGGCGACGTAGAAGGGGCCGCTCTCGGTGCCGTGGCCGGCGATGCGCAGGATCAGGTAGCACACGGCGAGGCTCAGGCTGGCGATCAGCTCGGGCAGGCCGAGCAGGACGCAGGTCCGCAGCACCAGCCAGGCGACCCGGCGGCGGCGCACGGCGGTCCCGACACCCCGGGTGCCGCGGCCCGCCACCGACCAGCCGGCCGGGAGGCGCCACAGCAGGACCGCGGAGGCGGTGAGGGCCGCCGCCGCCAGCATGGTGAGCTGCCACAGCGGCGGCCACGCGAAGTGGAACGTGACGGCGGACAGGGTCAGCAGCGCGCCGGTCATCGCGGCGAACGTGACCGCGTCGGTGCGGGGGTGGCCGCGGACCCGGTGCAGGCCGACGGCGAGCTGGAGCAGGCCGAGCGCGGCGGACCACAGCAGCGCGGCGGCGACCACCCGGAGCTGGTCGCGCCCCGACAGGAACGCGGCGGTGAACGCGAGCGCCGCCACCGTGACCGGCACCGCGGCGACCCGCAGCACGACCCGGGCGATGTACCCGCCGAGGCGGCGGGTGCGGGGCACCAGCTTGAGGGCGGCCTTCTCGCCACTGGAGGCGACGAACACCGTCCACGCCGACACGCCGACGGCGCCGGCGTAGTCGGCGAAGCGGGCCGCGCCCCACGGCACGGCGAGCACCAGCGGCGCGAGCTGGCTGGTCGCCCGGAACGCGCCGCGGCCGGCGAACAGCGCCAGCATCATCCCGCCGCCCGGGGCGGTGGTGCGCGGCTCGGCCTCCGGTGCGAGCAGGGTCATGAGCGGTCGGCGAGGAAGTCACCGCCGCGGGCGGTGTCACGGCGGGCCGGCCCGGCACCCGCGGGCGGGCCCACCAGGCGCGGCGGGGACGGCCAGCACAGCACAGCGACGGCGGCGACGAGATGGGCGGCGATGAAGACGTACGCCTCCGTACGACTCGCGACGTGGCCGAGCCGGACCGTCATGTGGTCGGCCCAGTCCCACCGTTGCGGCACCGGCTGCCCGCGCCACAGCCAGAACGACAGGTCCTCCAGCCCTGACAGCATGACGAGGATGCTCGCGTAGCAGATCCGGCGCACGGTCGCCGCCGCCGAGCCGCCCAGCCGCTGGTGCAGCGCGAACGCGAGGATCAGCAGCGGCGCGAGCACCCGGACCAGCGAGTAGAAGCCCTCGAAGTCGTCCGCGATGACCCGGTCGAACATGCGCGGGACGAAGCCGCAGAACACGGCCGTGAACGTGAGGACCCCGACGACCTCGGGCAGCCGCCACCGGCGCAGCCACACCGGGTCCAGCGCGGCGATGGTCTCCGTGGCGAGGACGAACGGCAGCAGGTACGCCAGGAACAGCCACAGCGAGTCGAGCTGCTTGCCGTCCGGGGCGAGCGCCACCAGCAGCACCCCGGAGACCAGCGTGGCGGCGACGAGGCCGAAGAAGCGCTTCACGGCCGCACCTCGAAGCGCACCGTCGACAGCAGCCGGTCGGCGGCGGCGCGTAACTGTTCGGGGGTGTCGGCGGTCAGCAGGGCGTAGCCGAGCTTGCTGGTGAGGTCGATCGTGGAGGTGACGGCCCGGCCCGGCTCGGCCAGCAGCGCGATCCTGAGCACCTCCGGCCAGGTGCGCGCCTCCTCGACGCCGTGGATCGCGGCGAGGGTACCGGTGTCCGCCGCGTTCAGCAGCTGCACCATCACCGGGTGCGGCACCGTGGCGGGCGGGACCGGTGGCAGCGGCGCGCCGACGGCGACGCTGATCGACGCCTCGATCGGGTCGACGCCGTAGCAGTGCTTGGCGAGCTCGCCGAGGGGGTCGCCGCCGGTGCGGGCGCCCATCTCGATGAGCCGGGGCCGGCCGTCGGCGTCGACGACGAGGTCGAGGTTGAGCGGGCCGCGGCGGTAGCCGAGCCGGGCGCAGATCGCGTCGACGTCGGCGATGATCGCGTCGTGGGTGCCGTCGGGGACGCCGGCGGGCAGCAGGTGCGCGGTGGTGGTCGCCTGCGGCGGCGGGGTGAGTCGGCGTTCGGTGAGGGCCATGAAGACGACCCGTCCGCCGTCGATGACGCATTCGCAGCCGCAGTGCTGCCCCTGGACCTCTTCCTCGATGACGATCCCGGCGCCGTACGAGAAGCGTTCCGCCTCGGCGATCGCGGCGTCCACTGTGGACTCGTCCGGGCAGCGGGTCACGCCGCGGCTGCTCTGCGCGTCGGCGGGCTTGACCACGAGCGGGAACGTGAGGCCCGCGCCGCGCCAGTCGGCGCCGTCGATCCAGCGGTAGCCGGGCAGGCCGAGCTCGTCGCAGACGGCGCGGAAGCGGCGCTTGTCCACCGACGCCGCGACGGTCTCCTCGGTGAGGCCGCACGGCAGCCCGAACCGTTCGGCGAGCGCGAGCTGCGTCGGCAGTGCGATGTCGCTGCTGGGGGCGAGGATCCCGGCGACGTCGGTGCGCCGGCGCAGGATCTCGCTGAGGGCGGCGACGTCGCGGGTGCTGACGGGCAGCAGCTCGTCGGCGAGCGCGACGGCCGGCGCGGTGTCGCGCAGGTCGACGGCGATCGTCCGGAACCCGAGGGCCCGGGCGGTGCGGTAGGTCGCCATCGCACCGTCGGCGGCGCCCAGGATCAGCAGGCTTTTCATGCGGCGTCTCCACGCTGTACGGGGATGTGCGGCACCGCTCTGGCGCCGGGGAACAGCTCGTCGGAGGCGTCGACCGGGATCGACGCCTCGCGGATGTAGAACATGGCGGGGCGCGGCTGCGCGTCGGCGACGAGCACCGTGTAGCGGAGCATGACGGCGGCGCCGGCGAGCGCGACGCACTCCGCGAGCAGCGCGCCGCCGATCGCGGGCGCGACGCCGACCCAGCCGGCGAACGCGGTGGCCGCCAGCCCGGCCGTCAGGAGCGCGGCGAGCAGCAGCACGATCGCGACCCAGTGCACGGCGCGGCGGGAGAAGGCGACGTACAGCTCCAGCGCGTGCCCGATGAGCCGCCCGAGGCGGAACTTCGACGTGCCGCGGGTGCGTTCCCGGTGTTCGACCGGCACGGTCGCGATCCTCGACGTGAGCAGCGGCACGGTGGCCAGGAAGTACGGCGTGCCGAGGCGCAGCCCGACGACCCGCCGGGCGAGCTCGGTGCGCAGCACCCGGAACGTGGTCGCGCCGGGTGGGATACGGATGCGCAGCCGCCGGCCGAGCCAGTGGTAGCAGGCGGCACCCCACCTGCGGTGCCACGGGTCGTGCCGGGTGCGCCGCACCCCGAACACGGCGTCGAAGCCCTCCAGGGCCCGCTCCACCAGCAGGTGCACCTCGGTCGGCGGGAACTGCAGGTCGGCGTCGAGGTGCACGAGCCACGGTTTCCGCGCGTACTTGTACCCGGCCGAGAACGCCGCCTCGAAGCCGAAGTTGCGGCTGAACGACAGGTACTGGACGCGGTCGTCGGCGGCGGCGAGCCGCTGGATCTCCGCGAGCGTGCCGTCGCCGCTGCCGTCGTCGACGAAGAGGATCTCCAGGTCGTAGCCGCCGAGCGCGGCCACGATCTCGGCGTGGGTCTGCGCGACGCTGTCCGCCTCGTCGTAGCAGGGCACGACGGCGGTGAGGCCTAACGGGTGCATGGGACCGGCGGGTTCAGCGGGCGGCGAGCGCGAGCGGCTCGGGGGCCGTCCAGTGCTCGCCCTGGGTGGCGATGAACCAGTCGACGGTGCGCTCCAGGCCCGTCTCGAGCGACACGAGACCGGCGGGGTCGATGCCGACGGCGCGCAGCGTCTCGGCGTTCGCGCTGACGACGGCGCCGGCCTGCTCGCCGGGGCGCATCGGCAGGTCCACGATCTCGACCCGCGGGTAGCCCTTGCGCTCGCACTGGTCGATGACGATCTCGGCGACGTGGCGGATCGTGGTCGACGAGACGGGGCCGCACTCCACCACGTGGTCCAGGACGGTGCCGGCCTCGGCGGCCTCGAACGCCGAGACGAGCGCCTTGGCGACGTCGCCGACCCAGACCATGTCGGAGACCTGGTGGCCGCCGCCGTAGAGCTCGACCGGCATCCCGCACAGGGCGCGGCAGACGACCGCCGGGGTGATCTTGCGGACCTTGCCGGGTCCGAACGGCGCGGCGGCGAGCTGGCGCGGCCCGTACGCGTTGACGGCGCGCACCACGTTGACCCGGCTGCCGCGGTCGGCGTTGAACATCGACACGAACCGCTCGACGGCGGTCTTGGAGATGGAGTAGCTGTTGTTCATCCAGTGGTTGCCGACCCCGATGTAGACGCCCGGCAGCTGGTACTGGGTGACGGCCTCGAGGAAGTTCAGCCCGCCGACGAGGTTCGTCTCGGCGGCCGGGCGCGGGTTCAGGATCGTCTCCTGGGTGCCGAGCACGGCGGCGAGGTGGATGATGCCGTCACAGTGGGCGGCGAGCTCGACCATGGCGGTCGCGTCGCGGATGTCGCCGAGCATCACCTCGCGCTCGGGCGCCTCCGCACGGCGCCGGGCGTGCGCGTGGTGATCGAATACCAACGCCTCATGTCCTCGTGCCTCGATCTCCTCGCAGACGTACCGCCCGATGAAACCATTACCCCCGGTCACGCCGATCTTCATTGGCCGTTTCCTATCACTCGATGGGCGGGTCCTCGCCCACGGCAGGCTTCGGCGGCTCCCTCCACGGAGTGGTGCCCCGCGCTGGAACGCCGTTGAACAGCACAAACACGATGCGGACAGCGATCTTCGCCACGAGTGATCGAATCCTCACGCCGCGGTCGCAATCTACCGTCCAGGCGCCAGTGATCACAGTCCGAGGGGAAAGATTTATTGACTCAGTCGTATGTGAGGCATCGTTTTGCCGACGTTGCCCCCGATCCGGCGGAATTTACGTGAAGCGATGGTTTTGGCGCCTCTCACGGACGGCGACACCTCCCGGAACGCTGTGATCCCTGGCAAAACCCTGGCAAACGCTCCGCCCCACACGGAGGTGGTCGAAGTTGACCCCGTCGGGCCGAGCGGTGCCCGGCTGCACGGCACCACGGATGGAGCACATGTGACCTCGATCAGCGGCATCAGCGGCATCTCGGGCTCGTTCGCCAGCCAGCGGACGGCGCTGCGACCCCCACCGCCACCGAAGGACGGCCAGGACCCGACGAGCGCGGTGTCCAAGGCGCTCGGCCTGTCGGGCGACCAGCTGAAGTCCAAGCTGGACAGCGGACAGAGCCTCACCAAGGTCGCGGAGGAGCAGGGCGTCTCGCACGACGACCTGATCGCCGCGATCAAGGCCGGCAAGCCGGCGAGCGCGGCCACCCCGGTCTCCGCGTCCGTCGAGGAGGACGACGACGCCGTCGCCGAGCGGATCGCGGCGCAGAAGGGCACGCCCGGCCCGCCGCCCGGCGCACCCCGCGGCGGCGCCGCCGGCCTGTCGGACGAGTCGAAGCTGCAACAGCTCAGCACCCTGCTGGAGACCGACAGCGGTTCCCTGCGCGGCAGCAGCGCCACCGAGGTCGTGAAACGCATGCAGGACAAGGGCATCGACCTGTCCCGGCTCCGCTCGGTCCTCGACAGCGGCGACCTGGTCGACTACGCCGCCTGACCCTCGCCCCCGACAAGCAGCCGCTCGGTGAGCTCCATCAGCCGGGCGGCTGCCGCGGCGTCCAGGGTCGGGAAGTCCGGCGGGAGGCGCCGGTCCCGGTCGACCGCGGTCAGCGCGTCCGCCGGCGGCTCGTCCACGAACCCGTGGATCGGCCCCACCGAGGCGGCCACCGGCCGGGCCGCCAGCGACGCGACCGCGAGCAGCCCCCGGACCACCGGCGGCAGACCCGAACGGTCGCCGCTGCGGGTGAAGCCCGGGTGGTAGAGCACGTACCGGGCGCGGCTGCCGGACCGTTGCGCGAAGCCCGCGCCGAGCAGGTCGTTGGCGCGCCCGGCCTGCAGCTGCGCCCGTACCGTGGAATAGCCGGTCGACAGCTGCGGGTCGGCCCATTGCACGGCACCCTTGGTGACCCCCACGCCGGCGACGTTGACGATCACCGGGTGCTCGGCGCGGTCCAGGGCCGGCCGCAGACCGAAGCTCAGCAGGTACCGGCTGACGTAGTACAGCGCGAAGGTGCGTTCGAGGCCGTCGGCGGTCACCTCGCGCCGCGCCGACACGGCGTTGGCGAACAGCGCGAGGGCGTCGACCACCGGGTGCGCGGCGAGGACCTCCTCGACCACCCGCCGGTTCTCCGCGACGCTGCTCAGGTCCGCGGGCAGGAACGTGATCGCGCCGCCCGCCATCGCCTCGCCCCGGCCGCGGTCGCGCCCCACGACGACGACCCGGTCGCCGCGCTCGGCGCGCCCGAGGGCGAACGCGCGCCCCATGCCGTTCGTGCCGCCACTGACCACGACCACGCCCATCTGCGCCCCCACTACCGTTGGTTGCCGACGGGCTCATCCTCGGCGCGACGGCCGGGGCGGCGGAAGAAGGCACTGTGATGTCCACTGCGCACACCGGTGTGCCCACCTCGCTCCGGGAGCACGCCCTGCCGGTGCCGGTGCCGGCCGGCGAATACGAGCAGTGCCCGGTCACCGAGCTGCTGCGACGGCTCGGCGACAAGTGGACGCTGGTGACGCTGTCGTTGCTGGCGCGGCGGCCGTTCCGCTTCAACGAGCTGCACCGCGCGGTCGAGGGCATCAGCCAGCGGATGCTGACCCGGACCCTGCGCACCCTCGAGGCCGACGGGCTGGTCGAGCGCGAGGTGTTCGCGACCCTGCCGCCCAGCGTCGAATACCGGCTGACCCCGCTCGGCGTCAGCCTCCTGGAGCCGTTGTCGGCCCTGGCGGCCTGGGCGGTCGCGAATCCACGCCGCGTCGGCTAGCGACGCCCGCTACTCGCCGAATTCGCGGTCACGCCCTTACGGCGGCCGCAGCCGGCGGCCTAGCTCCGCGCGATCCGCGTCATCACCGCGACCAGCACGGCGCCGACGGCAACGACGATGGCGTAAGGGAACCAGGGCGTGGGGTAGGTGGCGGCCACCAGACCGACCATCAACGGTCCAGTCGGCGCGGCGACGGTGCCGGCCACCGCCGGCGACATGGGCCGGCGGACGAGCAGGCCCCGCACCAGGAGCGAGATCCCCACGCCGGCGGCGAACAGCGGCACCACGATCACAGCCAGGAAGAACGCAGTAAGGAACTGGATGTCGCGCTGGCCGCACCACGTGCCGCCGCACAGCGCCCACGTCCAGGGGCCGAAGGCGTAGGCGGCGAACCCCGCGGTCACGGCCAGGCCGAGCCCCACGAACCAGAGCGTCATCACGTTGTCAGTCCGGATGCGCGCGGCAGCGTCCATGCCCCACACCCTAGTGCCACCTGCGCGGACGACTTAATTGGAGACTTACTTTAACTATTAGGACTCTTTACCTTGTGATGGCGTCATCGATGGCTGATGATGCGAGGGGAGCGGATCCGCCCATCCCCTCCCGCCTACCGAAGGACCACCCGTGCTCAAGAAGCTCCCCTTGAGCGCGCGACGCCTCGTGCTCGCCGCGCTCGCCCTGGTGACCGCGCTGGGGGTGGGCCTGGTCATCAGGCCCGCCCTGGCCGCCGCCGCCCCGTTCAAGGTGCTCGCCTTCTACAACGGCACCTGGGACGCGGCCCACATCGACTTCGACAAGGAGGCCCGGGACTGGTTCCCGGCGCAGGCCGCGCAGAACGGCTTCACCTGGGAGGCGACCACCGACTGGAGCCGGCTCAACACCGGCAACCTGGCCCAGTACAAAGTCATCATGTTCCTCGACGACGCGCCGCCGTCGGGACAGCGGGCCGCGTTCCAGCAGTACATGAACAACGGCGGCGCCTGGATGGGCTTCCACGTCAGCGCGTTCACCACCGACCCCGGCTCGTGGAGCTGGTACTACAACACATTCCTCGGCTCGGGCGCGTTCCGGACCAACACGTGGGGGCCGACCGCGGTCACGCTGAAGGTCGAGGACCGGGCACACCCGTCGACGGTACGACTGCCGGCCACGTTCCGGTCCGCGGTCAGCGAGTGGTACTCGTGGAGCAACGACCTGCGCCAGAACCCCGCGATCGACATCCTCGCCTCGGTGGACCCCAGCAGCTTCCCGGTCGGCACCGACCCCAACCAGTCGTGGTACAGCGGCTACTACCCGATCCTGTGGACGAACCGTAACTACAAGATGCTGTACGCCAACTTCGGCCACAACGGCATGAACTACTCCACCAACACCCGCACGTCCTCGACGTTCGCCAGCGCCGACCAGAACCGCTGGATCATCGACGGCATCCTGTGGCTCGCCGGCGCCTCCACCACCCCGCCGTCGTCGTCGCCCACGCCGTCCGCTTCCCCTTCGTCCAGCACGGGACCGATCTCGCCGACCGCCTGGTACAGCGTCACCAACAAGAACTCGTCGAAGTGCGTCGACGCGCGGGCCGCCGGCACCACCAACGGCACGGCGATCCAGCAGTACACGTGCAACGGCTCCACCGCGCAGCAGTTCCAGTTCCAGCCGACCAGCGGTGGGTTCGTGCGCATCAACAACCGCGGCAACAGCGCACAGGCCCTGGACGTCACCAACGTGTCGAGTGCCGACAACGCGCTGATCCAGACGTGGACCTACGGCGGCGGCAACAACCAGCAGTGGCAGCCCGTGGCCGAGGGCGGCGGCTGGTACCACTTCGTGAGCCGGCTCTCGGGCAAGTGCCTGGATGTCCCGGCCGCGTCGACCGCCGACAGTGTGCAGCTCGTGCAGTACACCTGCAACGGCACGGCGGCGCAGTCCTTCCGGCTGTCCTGAAAGTTTCGGCTTCCACGGACCGCTCCGAGCATTGACGCGTGGTGATGCATTGCCCGGCCCTGGACACCGGGACTACGGTCTCGCCGTCCCGGGTCGGGCAATTGTGACATTGTGACACTCGCCCGACCGCCGTTCGCATGTTGTACAGCGAGGAGCGGATCGTGCGGTTCATCCCCCATCGGCGGCGGGCCGTCGCCATCGTCGCGGCCGGCGCGGTGGCCGTCGCCGCGGCCGCCGTCACCGTGACCGTGGCTTCGGCCGCCGCGTCCGGCTGCCGCGTCACGTACACCGTGACCAACTCCTGGCAGGGCGGCTTCGGCGCGAACGTCGACATCACCAACCTCGGCGACGCCGTGAACGGCTGGACCCTGGCGTGGACGTTCCCGGCCGGACAGACCGTCACCCAGGCGTGGAACGCGACCGTCACGACCAGCGGCGGCCAGGCCCGCGCGACGGACGCCGGCTACAACGCGCCGATCGCGACCGGGGCGACCGTGTCGTTCGGCTTCAACGGCACGTGGACGGGCAGCAATCCATCGCCTGTTGGATTTTCGCTGAACGGCGTCACGTGCACCGGCTCTGCGACGTCGCCGTCCCCCTCATCGCCGTCCCCCTCGTCCTCCACGCCGCCTCCGCCCGCGGGGAACGCCAAGCAGATGGAGGATCTCGACCGCGGCCTCATCTCCGTGCGGTCCGGCAGCGGCAACCTCGTCTCCTGGCGGCTGCTCGGCACCGAGGCCCTGTCGACGGCGTTCAACCTGTACCGCGGCGGCACCCGCATCGCGACGGTCACCACCGGCACCGACTACCTCGACGCCGGCGCCGCCGCGGACGCCTCCTACACGGTGCGCGCGGTGGTCGGCGGCACCGAGCAGGCCGCGTCGGCCGCGTCGCTGCGCTTCGCCAACGGCTACCTCGACGTGCCGATCTCCTCGCCCGGCTCCGGCTACACCGCCAACGACGCCTCCGTCGGTGACCTCGACGGCGACGGCGACTACGAGATCGTGCTGAAGTGGGACCCCGCCGACGCCAAGGACAACTCGCAGTCCGGTGTCACCGGCGTCGTGTACGTCGACGCGTACCGGCTGGACGGGCAGCGCCTGTGGCGGATCAACCTCGGACGCAACATCCGGGCCGGCGCCCACTACACGCAGTTCCAGGTGTACGACTACGACGGCGACGGCCGCGCCGAGGTCGCCATGAAGACCGCGGACGCCACGGTCGACGGCACCGGCCGCGTCATCGGCAACGCCTCCGCCGACTACCGCAACAGCTCCGGCTACGTGCTCAGCGGCCCCGAGTTCCTCACCATGTTCAACGGCCTCACCGGCGCCGCCATGTCCACAGTGGACTACGTGGTGCCGCGCGGCACCGTCTCGTCGTGGGGCGACAGCTACGGCAACCGGGTCGACCGGTTCCTGGCCGGCACCGCCTACCTCGACGGGCAGCGCCCATCGCTGATCATGGCCCGTGGGTACTACACCCGGTCGGTCATCGTCGCCTGGGACTTCCGCAACGGCTCGCTGACCCGGCGCTGGACGTTCGACAGCAACAGCTCCGGCAACAGCGCCTACGCCGGGCAGGGCAACCACCAGCTCTCCGTCGCCGACGTCGACCAGGACGGCCGCGACGAGATCGTGTACGGGTCGATGGCCGTCGACGACAACGGCGCCCGCCTCTGGAACACCGGCAACGGCCACGGCGACACCCTGCACGTCGGCGACCTCGACCCGTCCCGCCCCGGCCTGGAGGAGTTCAAGGTCGACGAGGACGGCAGCAAGCCCTCCTCGTGGATGGCCGACGCGCGCACCGGCCAGATCCTGTGGACCACCCCGGCCAACGGCGACAACGGCCGCGGCGTGTCCGGCGACATCTGGGCCGGCAGCGCCGGCGCCGAGTCGTGGTCCTCCGCCGCCGACGGCGTCCGCAACCCCAAGGGCACGGTCGTCTCCACCCGCAAGCCGAGCTCGACCAACTTCCTCGCCTGGTGGGACGGCGACACGACCCGGGAGCTCCTCGACGGCACCCACATCGACAAGTACGGCACCTCCGGCGACACCCGGCTGCTGACCGCCTCCGGCGTGCACTCCAACAACGGCACGAAGTCGACGCCGTCGCTGTCCGGCGACATCCTCGGCGACTGGCGCGAGGAGGTGATCTGGCCCACGTCGGACAACACCGCGCTGCGCATCTACAGCACGCCCGACCCGACGTCGACGCGGCTCTTCACGCTGATGCACGACCCGCAGTACCGGTGCGCGATCGCCTGGCAGAACACGGCGTACAACCAGCCGCCGCACCCGTCGTACTTCATCGGCAGCGGCATGTCGACGCCGCCGGCGCCCGTCATCTACGTGCGTTAGCGTTCCTGTCATACCTGGGCGGTAGCTTGTTGGCATGACGTCGGCGAGCTCGGACCTGATCCGCAGGGTGGATCGGTGCGTGCTCGCCGGCGACGTGCCGGGATTCCCCGTGGTGCCCGACGGGTGGCTGGCCGTAGCGGTCGCCCCCGCCGTCTCCGTCACAGCCTCGGACCTCGCCGCGGCGGTGCCGCCCGACGCCGAGCGCGTCGTGCTGCTCGCGGACGGCCCGCTCGGCCCCGACCTCGCCGCGGCGCTGGACCGGCCCGTCGTCGCGCCCGACGGCCCGGTCGTGCAGACGCCCGGCGGGGTGATGGTCACCACCGACGCCGGCGGCGGCTGGTGGCGGCACCGGCCTGGCCGGCCCGCCGAGCCGCTCGGCCCGCGCTGGCCCGCACCCGACTGGCAGGGGTCCGCGCCGCTGTGGCCCTCCACGGTCATCGCCCAGCCCGTCCCCGCCGGCTGGCTGCTGTCCCCCGGCCCGGTGGGCTCGGCGGCCGCCTTCGACGGGGTCGAGTTCGCCGTCGCCGTGGACCCGTCCCGGCCGCGGCTGCTGCTCGACCCGGCCCTCACCGGCGAGCAGCTCGCACTGGCCATGACCGCCCTGCCGACCCGCGTGCGGCGCGTCGCCGACCTCGTGCCGCTGGGCGCGGGCCAGGGCGCCGGCCGCGCGGTCGCCGCGACCGCCGCCGCCCGCCTCGGCGAGCCCATCCACCTGGTCAACGGGGTGCCCCTGCACACGCCCGCCGGGTCGATCGTGGTGTTCGCCCTCGACGCCCACCGCCGGCCCGTCTGGGCGGAGCCCGCGTGGCTGCTGCGCCTCACCCCCGACGGCGGCGAGGAAGTCGTGGCGTCGTCCCCGCCGCACACCTCGCTGCGCGAGCTCTCCCCCGCCACATATGCGATGGACATGGGCTGGCAGGTGCGGTTGAGCGGCGGCGGGATCCATGCGTTCCCCGGCCCTCCCCCACCACCCGCGAAGGGCCGCGCCTCATTGCCTGCCACCGCGGCCGTCACTGAGTCGTTCGCCGCTGTGGATGCGGGTCTCCCCGGTGGTCTCTCGGTCCCGGCTTCGTTCGCTGATCGGCCGGGTGCTTACCGGGTCGTCGTCGGCAGCGCCGGGGAGCCGATCGACGACCTGGTGTGGCCGCCGCTGTCGGCGATGTTCACCGCGCTCCTGTCCGACATCCCCGCCGCCGTCGACCTCGTCGTGGAAGGCACGTCCTCGACGTGGGGCGAGGCCGCCGAGCGGGAGCTCGCCGAGCGGCACCCGGGCTGCGGCGTGACCAACGGGCAGGCGCGCGAGTTCCAGCGCGCCGACCTGCTGCCCATGCCGCCCGCGCCGCTGCCGCCCGACCCATCGGCCGCGGCCCGCCGCGGCCGCAACGGCCTGGCGCTGCTGGCCGCCGCGGCGGTCGTCGCGGTGCTGCTCGCCGTCGCGGGCCTGGTCGCGTTCTGGCCGCGCGGCGGCGACGGCGCCGACCTCGCCGGCGACGTCGGGCCGCAGACGGCGACGACCCCCGACGCCGCGCCCGGCACCCCGTCCGCGGCGGCATCGGCGAGCGGCAGCGCCTCCCCTCGGGCCAGCACGTCCGCCTCGCCCCGCGGCTCCACCCAGGCGTCGGCATCCGCATCCGCCGGCCCCAGCCTCACGACCTCGGCCACGGGCGCGCCCCCGCAGCCGCTGGACACCGGCACCGACGTCGCACGCGGCCGGCCGGCCACGGAGAGCAGCCACACCGACTCGTATGTCGCGAGCCGCACCACCGACGGCGACCCGATGAGCTACTGGGAGAGCCGCAACAACGCCTTCCCGCAGTGGATCCAGGTCGACCTCGGCGCCCCGGTCGCGGTCCGCCGCATCGTCCTGCGCCTGCCCCCGTCGTCCGCCTGGCCCGCCCGCACCCAGACCGTGACCGTCCTCGGCAGCCCCGACGGCGCCGCCTTCTCCGTCCTCATCCCGGGCGCCGCCTGCCGCTTCGACCCCAACAGCGGCCAGCAGGCCACACTCGCCGTCAACTCAGGCAACCACCGCTACGTCCGCATCCTCATCTCCTCCAACACAGTCCAGCCCGCCGGCCAGCTCTCCGCGATCGAGCTGTACCGCGGCTGACCCCTCACGACCGCGCCCAGCCCACTCGTGCCCCGTCAGTACGTCCCCGCGCGACCCCCGGAGCAGCGACTTCGACCCCACCACCGGCCAGCACGCCACACTCACCGTCCCCTCAGGCAACCACCGCTGCATCCGCATCCACATCTCCTCCGACACCGTCCAGCCCGCCGGCCAGCTCTCCGCGATCGAGCTGCACCGCGGCTGATCCGTGCGACCGCGAGCCAGCCCGTCGTCCCGGCCCGCGACATGCATCCCAAAGCCTGGCGAACCTCCATCACCGCTGACCGGACACAGCGATCAATCAGCAGCACCCCCGCATCGCCAGCGAAGCCACCCCGGTCAGGGCCTCGACGACGAACATCGCAGCCGCTGAACCCCTCGGCACACCCCGGTCACCCACTCACGCAACCCCGGCCACCACACCCCGCACGGCCCGCCCACACACCACATGATCCAAGGACGATTCCGGCCGCCCGCGCGACCAGAACCATCCTTGGATCACAGCGGGGCGCTGGCGAACCCGGCAGGCCGGACCGGGGCGTGCGGACGTTCGCCGGGACCGTCGAGCAGCACCGTCGCCGCCACAGGTGCGCCGCGGGCCGCGGAGTCCGATCGTCGTGCCGGGCCGGTGAGGGCAGGTGTCAGTCGTGCGAGTAGCTGTCGACGGTGATGCCGTCGCGGCGGACGGTGATGTGTGCGTGGTCGCCGAATGCGTCGAGCAGCACCTGGTTGAACGCTTCGCTCTCGAAGGCGTCGGTGAGTGCGCGGGCCCGGTCGTACCGCTCCTCGTCCGGGCCGGTGTATGCGCTGTACCTCTGCCCGTTGACCCACTTGCCCTGCCGGCGGCCCAGCGACGGGTGTTGTCCATCCTCGAGCCGGAGCTGGTGGGTCAACTGCGGCTCGAGGGCCGGGTCCTCGGGAGTCCGGAACCATGGCGTGTCGACACTGAACACGCACGGGTCCCCGTCGTTGTAGTAGGGCGTGTACTGCGTCCAGCCGAACTCGACGATCGCGTCGTCGGCGAGGAGTGCGCGGATCAGGGGTTCGAGGTCCGACAGCGGGCGCTGCTGCACTGTGGGGGCGGGGCGGATGATGGTCCCGTCGACCGGGATGCCGAGAAAGTTGAAGTGGCTCATTCGGCTGGCTCCTCGGTCCGGGGTTCGCTCTGCAGAAGGTGGGACAGCGGAAGTTGCTTGCGTTGCGCGCCGGACATCCACGGCGCGATCGGCATGCCGGCGATGTAGTCGGCCGGTGAAGGAAGCCAGCCGAGATCTTCCAGGACGTGCCGCTCCGCGATCAGCCGGACGGGGACCTGGACCGTCCCACCGGCGCTCCGGGAGACTTCGATGGTGCGGCCGAAGACGCGTTGGCACAGCCAGACGCCCTCGGTGTGGTGGTAGAGCGACCGGTGCCGGACGTCGCCGATGATCTTCTTGGAGGAATCGAGGAACTCCTCCAACTCGATGTAGTCCTCAGGGGTGCCGCCCCACTTGCGCGCCGCCGAGACCGCATGGTGCCAACTGTTCACGCGCTCTCCCGCTCCCGGCGACGCCACGCCGGTAGGGAATGTAGATCATCGCTGGGCGGCGGGCAACGGCGGCGTCACGGCAGGCGGCGGAGGTTGAACCAGGTGGTGGCGGCGACGCGGGCGGGTTCGGTGAGGACGGTGTAGGGGACGGGGGTGCCGCCGTGGGTGAGGACCTCGCGTTCGAGGTGGTCGCGCAGGAGCCAGACGTCGGCGGGGTCGATGGCGGGGCGCAGGTGCAGGAGGTCGTCGAGGTAGGCGGTGGTGAAGCCGAGGTCGGCCGCCAGGGCGTCGGGTGTGCGGCCGGTCAGGCGCTGGTTTGCCTGGAGTTCGGCGGCGGTCTGGGCCTTCTCGGCGAGGTTGAGTGACATGGAGTCCTCCGTGCTGGGTTCTCCGGGCCGGTTCAGGTCAGTGCGGTGGCGCGGGTGCGCAGGGTGGCGAGGGTGTGCGCCAGGGCGGCGCGTTCCTCGGTCGTCAGGTCGGCGAAGAGCTCGGCCAGGAACTCGTGCCGGGTCGCGGTGGCCAGGATGTTGGCGTGTTCGCCGGCGGGGGTGAGGCGGACCAGGCGGGCGCGGCGGTCGCGTGGGTCGTCGGTGCGCTGGACCAGGCCGTCGCGGGACAGGCCCTCAACAAAAAACCGAATAGGATCGACGGGTGATGCGATCAGCGTTTCTCGATGCCAGTGACACCGTCGCGGGGCTGCTGCGGGACCCGGCCGTGACGGCGAGGTGGGGCGAGCCGAGTGCGCTGCCCGGGTTCACCGTCGGCGGGCTGGCCCGGCACCTCGCCAATCAGGTCACCAGGACCGTGACGCTGCTCGCGGGGCCGCCGGGTGAGGCCGCCGTCCCCGTTCTGGACCACTTCACCGGCGCGGGCTGGGTCGGGTCGGGCAGGGACAGCGACGACAACGTCTTGATCGTTCGCGGGGCGAGGAGGCCGCCGCGCTGACCAGCGCCGCCGAGCTGGCCGCCGAGGTCGACGCGGCGCTGCACGAGCTGCGCACGACCGTGCCGGCGCAGCATCCGGAGCGGATCGTGGACGTCGGGAAGTGGGGGCTGACGGCCGACGACTTCCTGCTGACCCGGGTGCTGGAGCTCGTCGTGCACGTGGACGACCTGGCGGTGAGCCTCGACGTACCGACGCCGCAGCTGCCGCCGGAAGCCGTCGCGGCGACCGTGGAGCTGCTCGGCAGGCTGGCGGTGTGGCGGCACGGGGCGCTGCCGGTGGTCAGGGCACTCGCCCGGCAGGAGCGAGCCCCCGCGTCCATAGCGGCGCTGTAAATCCGAGCGGCATAGGGTCAGGGGTGTGCGAATCCGGATCGAGGGCACCGACCTGCCGGGGCGGCGCCCCGGCGCCGAGGCGTTGCGGCTGCACAACGTACACGTCGGCGTGCAGCGCAAGGCCGAGGTGGTGGACAGGGTCCGGGCCGACGGGCCGGACGTGACCTGGGACCTGGAGGTGGCCAGCCGGGAGGTCGACGGGCTGCTCGACGTCGGCGGCCCGTGGGTGCACGGGCGGCCCGGGGCGCGGTTCCTCTACCTGAGCTGGGGCGCTGTGACGGGCGACGAGTTCGCGATGTTCCGCCGGGCGAAGCTCATGTTCGGCGACATCCCGACCGAGGTGCTGCGCGCGGCGCACGACGGGGCCGGCACGCTGCACGGCCGGCTCGGCCTGACCGACGCGGCGGGCGACCCGGTGTGCGCGCGGGTCCGCCCGCCCGCGATCGCGTGGACGGTGCGCTGACCGGGCCACGACGAGCGGCCCCGCAACGAAGCTGAGCGGACCACGACGAGCGGCCCCGCAACGAAGCTGACCGGGCCACGACGTGCGGCCCCGCAACGACCAGGAGGCCCAGGGGACCGTCAGCATCCCCTGGGCCTCCATCATCCACCGGTTCGCGTCCCGCCCAGGTCACGTACCGGCGAGACCTCAGCGGGAGCGGCCCGCCCGGCGCTTCGCCCAGACGTCGAACGCGACCGCCGCCAGCAGGACCAGGCCCTTCACGAGCATGACCCGCTCGCTCGGGGAGCCGATGAGGGACATGCCGTTGTTGATGACGGCCATGATGAGGCCGCCGGTGATGGCGCCGACGACCTTCCCGACACCGCCCTGCACCGCCGCGCCCCCGATGAACGCCGCGGCGATCGCGTCCAGCTCGAACGCGTTGCCGGCGGTCGGGCCGGCCTGGTTGAGCCGGCCGGCGAAGATGATGCCGGCGATCGAGGCGAGCAGCCCCATGTTCACGAAGATCCAGAAGGTCACCGACTTGACCTTGACGCCGGAGAGCCCGGCGGCCTGCAGGTTGCCGCCGACGGCGTAGATGTGCCGGCCGAAGACGGTGCGCTGGGAGATCAGCGTGTACAGCAGGACGAGCGCGGCGAGCAGGACCAGCACCCATGGCAGGTTCTTGAAGCGGGCCAGCTGGACGATGATGAACATCAGCACGAGCGACGCGCCGGCGATCTTCGCGACGAACACGGGAAGGCTGTCGACGGCCTGCCCGTAGCCGATGCGGCCGCTGCGGGCCCGCCACTGCACGACCACGATCCCGGCGACCGCCGCCAGGCCGACGAGGAGCGTGAAGAGGTCCGCGCCGCCGAGGACGCCGAGGCCGATGTTGTTCAGGAAGCCCGGCGTGAAGCCGTTGGCGAGGGTCCGTACGTCGTCGGGGAACGGGCCGATGCCCTGGTTGCCCAGGACGGTCATGGTGAGCGCCCGGAAGACGAGCATGCCGGCGAGCGTGACGATGAACGCCGGGATCCCGAAGTACGCGATCCAGAACCCCTGCCAGGCGCCGATGAGCGCCCCGACGGCGAGGGTGGCCAGGATCGCGACGGGCCACGGCACGTCCAGGTCGACCATGAGCACCGCGGCGACGGCGCCGGTGACCGCGACGACGGAGCCCGCGGACAGGTCGATGTGCCCGGCGATGATGATCAGGATCATGCCGATGGCGAGGATCAGGATGTACGAGTTCTGCACGACGATGTTCGAGATGTTCTGCGGCTCCAGCAGCGAGCCGGACGTCAGGACCTCGAACAGGACCACGATCGCGGCGAACGCGATGTAGATGCCGCTCTGGCGCAGGTTGACCGAGAAGCGGGTCGGCGCCACGGTCTCCGTGTCGGCCTCCACGATGGTCGTCATGAGCGTTCCTTAAAGCTGGTCATGAGCTGCATGAGCCGCTCGGGGGTCGCGTCGGCGCGGGACAGTTCGCCGGTGACCCGGCCCGCCGACAGGGCGTAGATGCGGTCGCAGATGCCGAGCAGCTCCGGCAGCTCGGAGGAGATGACCAGGATCGCCTTGCCCTCGTCGGCGAGCCGGTTGATGATCGTGTAGATCTCGTACTTGGCGCCGATGTCGATGCCGCGGGTCGGCTCGTCGAGGATCAGCACGTCAGGGTCCGTGAAGATCCACTTGGCGAGCACGACCTTCTGCTGGTTGCCGCCGCTGAGTGTCCCGGTGACGGCGCCGACGCCGGGCGCCTTGATGTTGAGGCTGTGCCGGTAGTCCTCGGCGACCCGGAACTCGCGGTTCTCGTCGACCCAGCCGCCCTTGGCGATGCGGGGCAGCGCGGCGCCGGAGACGTTGCGCTGGATGTCCTCGATGAGGTTGAGGCCGTACCGTTTGCGGTCCTCGGTGGCGTACGCGATGCCGTGCGCGATCGCGTCGCCGACGGTCCGCAGCTCGACCGGGACGCCGTCCTTGTACACCTGGCCGCTGATGCCGGTGCCGTAGCTGCGCCCGAAGACGCTCATCGCGAGCTCGGTGCGCCCGGCGCCCATGAGTCCGGCGAGCCCGACGATCTCGCCGCGGCGCACCGACAACGACGCCCGGTCGACGACGACCCGCCCGTGCTGGGTGGGGCTGTGCACGGTCCAGTCCTCGATCCGCAGCGCCTCGGCGCCGAAGCCCGGAAGATCCGGGGACGGCGACCGCGGCGGGAAGCGGTGCGACAGGTCCCGGCCGACCATGCCGGAGATGATGCGGTCCTCCGTCACGCCCTTGCCGCGCATGTCGAGGGTCTCGATGGTGCGGCCGTCGCGCAGGATCGTGGTGGTGTCGGCGACCGCCTCGATCTCGTTGAGCTTGTGCGAGATGATCACGCAGGTGATGCCGCGCTCGCGGAATTCGAGGAGCAGGTCCAGCAGGTGCCGGGAGTCCGACTCGTTGAGCGCCGCGGTCGGCTCGTCGAGGATCAGCAGGCGGACTTCCTTGGACAGCGCCTTGGCGATCTCGACGAGCTGCTGCTTGCCGACGCCGAGGTCCATCGCCGGGGTGACCGGGTTGTCACGGAGGCCGACCCGGCGCAGGAGCGCGCCGGCGTCGGCATTCGTGCGGTTCCAGTCGATGAGGCCCCAGCGCCCGCCACGAGGTACCCGCTCGTTGCCGAGGAAGATGTTCTCCGCGATCGACAGGTGCGGGATGAGCGCCAACTCCTGGTGGATGATGACGATGCCGCGCCGCTCACTGTCGCGGATCCCGCCGAAGTGGCAGGGCTCCCCGTCGAAGTCGATGTCGCCGGTGTACGAGCCGTGCGGGTACACGCCGGACAGCACCTTCATGAGGGTCGACTTCCCGGCGCCGTTCTCACCGCAGATCGCGTGGATCTCCCCGCGGCGGACCTCGAGGTTCACATCCTGCAGCGCGGCAACGCCGGGAAACGTCTTGGTGATGCCGCGCATCCGCAGGATTACGTCGGACTGAGCCTGGGACATGGCTACTTGAGGTCGCTCTCGGTGTAGTAGCCCGAGTCGATGAGGACCGTCTTGTAGTTCGACTTGTAGACGATGACCGGCTCCAGGAGGTACGACGGGACGACCTTCACGCCGTTGTCGTAGTCCTTGGTGTTGTTGGTCTCCGGCTTGCCGCCCTTGAGGACCGCGTCGGCCATCTTCACGGTGACGTCGGCGAGCTTGCGGGTGTCCTTGTAGATCGTCGCGTACTGCTCACCGGCGATGATGGACTTGACCGACGCCTTCTCCGCGTCCTGGCCGGTGACGATCGGGTAGGGCTGGCCGGCGGTGCCGTAGCCGCTGCTCTTCAGCGCCGACAGGATGCCGATCGAGAGGCCGTCGTACGGGGACAGCACGCCCTGGACCTTGGTGCCGCCGACGTAGGTCTTGGTGATGATGTCCTCCATGCGCTTCTGCGCCGTGGCGGGGTCCCACCGGAGGATGGCGACGGTCTTGAAGTCGGTCTGCCCGGACTTCACCACGAGGGTGCCCTTGTCGATGTACGGCTTGAGCGTGTCCATCGCGCCGTTGAAGAAGAAGGTGGCGTTGTTGTCGTCGGGCGAGCCCGCGAACAGCTCGATGTTGAACGGCCCGGTCGCGGTGCCGTCGCTGCCGTCCTCCTTCTTCAGGCCGAGGCCGACCAGCAGCGACGTCGCCTGCTGCACGCCGACCTTGTAGTTGTCGAAGGTGGCGTAGTAGTCGACGTTCGGGGACTTGCGGATGAGCCGGTCGTACGCGATGACCGGGATCTTCTTGTCCGCGGCCTGCTGCAGCTGGGTCGTGATGGCGGTGCCGTCGATCGAGGCGATGATGAGCAGCTTGGCGCCCTTGGTGATCTGGTTCTCGATCTGGTTGACCTGGGTCGGGATGTCGTTCTCCGCGTACTGCAGGTCGACCTTGTAGCCGAGCTTCTCCAGCGCCGCCTTGACGTTGTTGCCGTCGGCGATCCACCGCTCGGAGGACTTCGTCGGCATCGTGACGCCGATGAGGCTGCCCGCGCCGGCGGCGGCGCCCGCCTCCTTGTCGGCGGTCTTCTCGGCGGAGCCGCAGCCCGTGACGCCGATCGCGACGGCGAGGCTGAGGCCCGCGGCGGCCAGTGCTCTGGTGAACTTCATCTGGGGTGTCCTCCACGGTGTACGCAGGGTGCAGCGCCCGGTGACGGCCCATGTGAGCGCTATCAACGGTGCCGGCAGAAATCTGTGGGTGTCTTGGTCATTGAGGACTTGAAAGCCGGTAAACGTTTCAAGTCCGTGGCGGGGGTGTTGCTCGGCACAGTGTTAACGCTCACAAATGAAGGTGTCAAGACACCATCGGATCACGAAATGGGAGGATGGTCGTCATGCGCCTGCTCGCCGGCACCACCGGCCCGGGATCCGCCGACCGGCCCGACGCGGTGACCGTCGACGGCCGGACCCTGTCCTCCGAGGCCCTGCTCGGCGCGGCCCTCGCGGTCGCCGCGGACGTGCACGGCGCGGCCACCGTCGCCGTCGACGCGACCCCGTCCCTGGAGACGGTCGTCGCCGTCGTCGGCGGGCTCCTCGCCGGCGCCGCCGTCGTGCCCGTGCCGTCCGACGCCGGCCCGGCCGAGCGCTCACACATCCTCGACGACTCCGGGGCATCGGTCGTCCTGGACACCGTCGACGTCACCCGGCGCTCGTCGATCAGCCTGCCCACCCCGGCGCCCGAGTCCCCGGCGCTCATCATGTACACCTCCGGCACCACCGGCGCACCCAAGGGCGTCGTGCACACGCACGCGTCGCTCGAGGCCGGCGTGGACGCCGTCGCCGACGCGTGGGACTGGACGCCGGACGACCGGCTCGTGCACGGCCTGCCGCTGTTTCACGTGCACGGTCTGGTGCTCGGGGTGCTCGGTGCGCTGCGGGCCGGTTCTCCGCTCGTACACACGCGGAAACCGCAACCTGAGCGGTATGCCGCCGCCGGTGGGACCCTCTACTTCGGCGTGCCGACCGTGTGGTCGCGGATCTGCGCGCAGCCCGCCGCGGCCAGGGCGCTGTCCCGCGCGCGGCTGCTCGTCTCCGGCAGCGCCGCCCTCCCCGTGCCGGTCTTCGAGCGCCTGCGCGCGCTGACCGGCCACACACCCGTCGAGCGGTACGGCATGACCGAAACCCTGATCACGATCAGCAGCCGCTTCGACGGCGCCCGCTTCCCGGGGGACGTCGGCGTCCCCGTGCGCGGCGTCGAGACCCGCGTCGAGGCGTCCGACGGCGACATCGGGGAGCTGTGGGTGCGCGGACCCATGCTGCTGCGGCGGTACGTCCACCAGCCCGCCGACCTGGTGGACGGCTGGTTCCGCACCGGCGACATCGCCCGCAAGACCCCCGACGGCCGGCACCGGATCGTCGGCCGCGCCTCCACCGACCTCATCAAGTCCGGCGGCTACCGCATCGGCGCCGGCGAGGTCGAGGACGCCCTGCTGGCGCACCCCGCGGTCCGCGAGGCGGCCGTGATCGGCACCCCGCACGCCGACCTCGGCGAGGCGGTCACCGCGTACGTCGTCGTCTCCCCCGGCGCGGCGCTGGGCGCGGATGACCTCGTCGACTTCGTCGCCAGGCAACTCTCCGTGCACAAGCGGCCGCGCGTGGTGCACCTGGTCGAGGCGCTACCACGCAACGCCATGGGCAAGGTGCAGAAGAAGCGCCTCGGTGGTCCTATGCTCTGATGTGCCGGACCCAGCGGACGCGGGCCGGCCCGATGGCTGGTGGTGGTCGTGGTGGAGACAGGCAGAATTCTGCGGTTCGACGAGGTGCGTGGTTACGGGTTCATCGCCCCCAACGCGGGCGGCGAGGACGTGTTCGTCCACGCCAACGACTTCGGCGAGCAGCGGCACCTCGTGCATCCGGGGATGCGCGTCGAATATGAGGTCGAGGAGGGCGAGCGGGGCCTGAAGGTCGCCACCGTGCGCATCCTCGACGCGCCCGCGCGCCGCGAGCACGCCCGGCCGTCGCGGCCCGTGCACCACGACGACGAGGACGCCGAGCCCGGCGACGACGACGGCCTGTGCGACGTGCTCAGCAGCCGCGAGTTCTCCGCCGAGGTGACCGAGCTGCTCATCCAGCACGTCCCGTCGCTCACCGGCAGCCAGATCTCGCAGGCGCGCCAGCATCTGGTCAGCTTCGCGCGCACCCACGGCTGGGTGGAGAGCTGAGGATGAGGGTCCTCTTCATCGGCGGCAGCGGCATCATCAGCTCCGCCTGCACCGACCTGGCCGTCTCCCGCGGCATCGACCTGTACGTGCTGAACCGTGGCACCAGCACGACCCGGCCGCTCCCGCCGGGCGTCACGGTCCTGCGCGGCGACATCCGGGACCCGCTGTCCGCCCACGCCGCGCTCGACGGCCTGACCTTCGACGCGGTGGTGGACTGGGTCGCCTTCACGCCGGAGCACGTGCGCACCGACGTCGAGCTGTTCCGCGGCCGGACCGGTCAGTACGTCTTCATCAGCTCCGCGTCGGCCTACCAGACCCCGCCGGCCCGGCTGCCCGTCGTCGAGTCGTCCCCGCTGCGCAACCCCTTCTGGCAGTACAGCCGGGACAAGATCGCCTGCGAGGACCTCCTCGTGCGGGAGTACCGGGAGTCCGGGTTCCCCGCGACCATCGTGCGCCCCTCACACACGTACGACCGCACCCTCGTGCCCTTCGACGGCGGCTGGACCGCACCCGCCCGCATGCGCGCCGGCCGCGAGGTCGTCATCCACGGCGACGGCACGTCCCTGTGGACCCTCACGCACCACACCGACTTCGCCCGGGGCTTCGTCCCGCTGCTCGGCCACCCCCGCGCCATCGGCGACGTCTTCCACATCACCAGCGACGACGTCCTCACCTGGAACCAGATCGCCGAACACATGGCCGCCGCGCTCGGCGTCACCGCCAAGCTCGTCCACGTCCCGTCGGACGCGATCGCCGCCGCCGACCCGGACTGGGGCGCCGGCCTCCTCGGCGACAAGGCCCACTCGATGGTCTTCGACAACAGCAAGCTGCGCGCCCTCGTCCCCGACTACGTCGCCACCGTCCCCTTCCACGTGGGCGCCCGCGAGATCGTGGCCTGGTTCGACGAGGACCCGTCCCGCCAGACCGTCGACAACCACCTCGACAAGCTCATGGACGACCTGGCCGCCCGCTACCGCGTCCAGTCCTGACTCGCGGCTCCGCGCTCGAACCGCGGACGGTGCCGGGGTCGGGGCGGCACACTGGGGTCGGGAGATCAGCGCGAGGACAGGTCATGAGCCGGGACCCGACCGGGGACGACGAAGCGGAGCGGTGGACGCGGTTCGCCCGCGCCCCGCACCCGCCCGCGACGCACCCGGGCCGGGTCCGGAAGGCCGTCGCGGTCTACGTCGCGGCGGTCAGCGCGGTCGCTTGCGGCGCCATGACCGAGCTCGGCCGGCTCGACCACGAGTTCCCGTCGGCCGACTTCGCCACGCCGCTGTTCTGGACGGCGATCGCCCTGACCGTGCCGCTGGGCCTGCTGTGGCACGCGTGGCTCCCGCTCGTCCTCGACGTCGTCAACACCGTCGACCGCCTCCCGGCCGTGCTCTTCGGACTGTCGTTCGGCGTGATCGCCGCGGCGAACGCCGCCCTCGTCCTGTCCCTCGTGTCCGCCACCAGATCCCTGTGGCGCCGGACCCGGCACCATTCCTGACCACCCTGGAGGATCTCCGAGATGGGAGTCTTGTGGCGGGCCGCCGGGGAGTCGCTCGACCAGTCTCTGCGGGAGCACGGGCTCGATCCGGCCGGTGTCGACAACGTCGAAGCGGCGTGGCGGGCGTTCTGCGCGTTTCTGCAGGTCGAGATCGACGGGATCGACCCCGAACCCGACTCCGACGCGGATGGGTTCATCGTGCAGTGGGGGCGGTACTCGTGGAACGGCGGGCTGCCGTCGCTCGACTTCACGCGGCAGCTCGCCGTCGTCGACGTTCACGATGCGGGCGGCACGGAAGGTACGGAAGGCTCGGACGACGTGGAGGTCGGGCCGGAGCTGTGGCAGGTGAGTCTCCGGCTGTGGTTCGCCGACGGGCCTGAGCTCGCGGGCATCGGCGAGCTGCGCCCGAGTGACAGCGGGTTCGACTTCACGCCGGTGGGAGCGGGCCGGGAAGCGGCCCTCGCGGCCGTGCGCGACCAGATCGAGCGGTTGCCGCCGGTGCGGGCGGCGTGGCGGGCGAAGCCCGTCGGCAGCGGGCTCGCGTTCGACTGCGCGTGCTGAGCCGCCGCGCCGGTCCTGGGACCAAGACCGGCGCGGCGGGGTCAGTACAGCGTCAGGAGCAGGTCACGCCGTTGAGCTTGACGTTGCTCGGGGCGGGGGTGGAGGGGCCGTTGGCGGTGAAGCCGACCGACACCGACGCGCCCGCGGCGAGGGACGGGGCCCAGGAGGGGCCGGCGGCGGTGAACGTGGTGCCCGACTGGGTCACCGTGGCGTTCCAGCCGCTGGCGAGGGTCACGCCCGACGGGACCGTCCACGTGATCGAGAACGGGTTGACCGCGGCGCTGCCGGTGTTCTTCACCGTGACGGCCGCCTGGTAGCCGCCCTGCCACGCGTTGTCGATGCGGACGGTGGCGGTGCAGGAGCCGGTGCCCGTGTTGCCGGACGGCGACGTCGAGACCGACGGCGAGACCGAGCGCGACGGCGAGACCGAGCCGGTCGGGTTCGTGCCGCCGACGGGCGGGATGAGGTACGGCTGCAGGATCGACTGCTTCTGCTGGTTGACCGTCTTCCAGTCGTCGCCGACGATGCCGCCCGTGTCGCCGGAGTTGGGGTTCCAGGACCAGTAGGTGAAGTCCATGCCGGTGACGCCGGTGCCCATGTACTCCATGAGCTTCTTCAGCCACAGCACGTCCTGCGGGCTCTGCAACGTCGAGCCGAACTCGCCGACGAGCACCGGCGCGATGTTCTGCTTCTCCAGGTAGCCCCAGAACTGGTCCCAGATGGCGGGGAGGTTGTTCGGGAACGCCGGGTCGTCGAACCACGCCTGGTGGTAGACGGAGTTGCCGTACTCGTGCGCGGAGTAGACGAGCTTGTTGGCCTTGTTGAGCCGGACCGGGAACTGGCCGGCCTTCGACAGGTTGCCGCCCCACCAGCCGCACGGCTCGTCGGGGATGTTGTCCCACGCGTTGGCGTTGCCGCCGCTGGGGCAGCTGACGCCCTCCACGACGATGAGCCAGTTGGGGTTGACCTCCAGGATGGCGTTGCCGGCGCGCTCGGCGGCCAGGCGCCAGTCCCGGTTCACGTCGCCGCAGCCCCAGCACGACCCGGTGCCGTTCGGGTCCGTACCGTCCGCGTGCGGCTCGTTGTGCAGGTCCGCGCCGATGACGGTCGGGTTGTTGGCGTAGTGCTGGGCGAGCGAACGCCAGTTGCTGATCCAGGTCGACTCCGGCGTCGCCGACACGTACCAGAGGGCGCTCTGACCGGCGCTGGTCGGGCGGTGCCGGTCCAGCAGGATGCGCATGCCCTTCGTGCCGGCGTAGGCGACGACCTTGTCGAGGATCTGCAGCGGGGTCAGGCCCTGCAGGTCGGGGTTGGTGTAGCCGTCGACGCTGTTGGCGGTCGCGCCGGGCTTCAGGGCGTCCTCGGAGAACGGCACGCGCAGCGTGTTGTAGCCGAGGCTCGCCATCTGGTCGATGTGGTCGCGCCACGGGCGGGCCCACAGGCCGTGGAACGTCTTGTTGTCGGTCTCCATGCCGAACCAGTTGATGCCGGTCAGGCGCACCGGGTTGCCGCCGGCGTCGATGATCTGGTTGCCGCGCGTGCTCAGGTAGCCCGTGCCGGTGCCGCCCACGGCCGCCGACGCCGTGCTGTTGAGCCCGATGACGGCGACCGCGCCGACAACGGCCAGGCTGCTGGCCGCGACGGCGGCCCAGAGTCTTCTCACCACACCCTCCTCAGTCGAAACTGCCACCGGGACGGGAGTCGTGGCAGTGGCAGGCCGACGCTAGGAGCGGGCGATCGCACGTGTCGTCGCCGCCGCCACGGTACGAGCAAAACCGCAGGTCAGCCGGGCGTGAAGGGCGAAAGTTACATCGTGGGAAGCTGCGCCAGCAGCTTGCTGTGCGCGTCCAGGACCTGCTGGGCGGCGGCCTTGGTGGCGGGGTCGGCGCCGTTCTTCGCCTCCGACCCGCACAGCGCGGTGGTGCCGGTCAGGTGGTCGCGGAGCACCTCGAGGGCCTTCGCCGGCTGCTGCGCGGCGGGCACGGCGCGGATCGCCGCCATGTCGGCGTCGACGACCATCCCGGGCAGGTCGTGCCCGGCGTGGATGCTGGAGTCCTCGACGGCGCCACCGTCCGCGAGGGCCTTGCGCAACGCGGCGAGCTCGGCCCGGTGACCGTCGGCGGCGGAGCGGGCGATCGGCGTGAGCGCCGGGTCGCCGCCGGTGACGATGAGGTCGAACAGCTGCCCGGCGCTGGTGTTCAGGGAGATCATCAGCTGCAGGTACGCGATGTCCGTCGGGTTCAGCGACGTCACCGCGACCGGTGCGGTGCTGCGCTGCGCCGTGGGGGCCGTCGGCTCGTGGGCGGGCCTCGCCCAGAGGACCACGACGGCGAACGCGGCGACCAGCACGATCAGGACCGCCCCGACCCTGCGCCAGCCGTCCCGCCCGCGCTCCCCCGCCTCATCGACCGCCTCGACTTCCGCTGCTTCCGCGGTACCGGTGGAGTCCGCGCTTTCAGAAGCCTTCGGGGCTTCCGATGCCTCCGTCGCCGCGGCCTCCTCGACCGGCGCCTCGGTGGCCTCGGCGGCGGGCGCGTCCGAGGTCTCTGCTTCCGGGGCCTCGGCCGGTTGGTTCGACATCACCGGCCGCCACCCCCGCCGCGGCGGGGAGGGAGGTCCACCGCGGTCGGGGTGGCGGCCCCGACCGACGGTGCCGCGGTGCTGTGCGCAGCCGCGGTCCGGTCCGCGGGGTGCAGGCGCAGCCCCGGCAGACCTGTGGACACGATCCGGGCGGTGGTCACGCATCGACGGTAAGCGCCGGAACCTGCGGAGCGCATTAGCTGAACTTTAAGATTTGTCCTGGTCGCCCCGACGTTCTCCGGCGCCGCGGATAACAGTTTTTCCGCAGGTCACGCACCGAAGTGGTTGGTCTGCGTATTGTTGTCGCCGACCTGGACGCCATTGGAGTTGGTGATGGTGACGCCGGGCCGGGCCGGCAGCAGCCGGGCGATCTCGGCCGCGAGCTCCGGGTCCTGCGCGAGCGCGGCGCGCACCTGGGCCCGCACGATCTCGGCAAGGTCCTCGTCGGCGGGCGACCCGGCGAGATCGACGACCGCCCCCTCGATCTGCGCGCCGCGGCCGGACCGGAAGAGCCGCGCCGACATCGATCATGACAACCTCCCGGGAAACGTCACCGCCTGTGTAGCACGCCCGGTCGAGGCGGTCAGGTCCCGATGCGGGTGACGGTGCCGTGCGGGGCGCCCTGCCACCACATCGCGTCGACGAGGTACGCGGCGTCGCCACCGGCGGAGATGAACTGCACGACCAGCCGGCTCGGTTCGGTCTGCGCCCGCGACACGGAATACCCGTCGCGGGGCGTGGCCGTGACGACGGAGACGGCACCGTCGCGGATGCGGATGACCGCGTCGCCGCCCTCGGACCGGAACGAGCGCAGGTACGTGTCGACGCCGTCGGCACCGGTCGTCACGGTCCAGCCGTCGACGACGCGGGCGGGCGCGGCGGTGGTGACCTTCGCGGTCGGGGTGGCGGCCGCCGACGTGCGCGGCGCCGCCGAGGTCGGCGCCTGCGGCGTGGTCCCGGCGGCCGCGGGCGGGGACATCGGCGTGGTGGGCGGCGGCAGTCCGGGCTGCGGGATCAGGTCGCCCGGCCCGCGCGCCTCCGCGGCCGGCACGGGCAGCGAGTCGGACGGCACGGCCGTGCGCAGCACGGGGCGCAGCGCCAGCGACGCGACGCCGATACTCGCCGTGGTCGCCAGGCACCACAGCAGCACCGGCACCGCCGCACGTCTGACCCGCACCGGCAGATCTTCTCACCCACCCCGCTCCACATGGCAAACCCGGCGGTTACCGTGTTGCCATGCCGCTGATCCTGCTCGTCGAGGACGACGTCGCCGTGTCCGGCGCCCTGTCCAGGGCGTTGACCGACGCCGGTCACGTGGTGCGTCCGGTCGGCAACGCCGGGTCCGCGCTGCGGGTCATCGCGACCGACCCGCCCGACCTGGTCATCCTCGACCTCGGGCTGCCGGACATGGACGGGCTCGACGTGCTGCGGATGCTGCGCGGCATCTCCAACGCGCCGGTCATCGTCGCCACCGCCCGGCGCTCGGAGCGCGACATCATCCGGCTGCTCGACGCCGGCGCCGACGACTACGTGACGAAGCCGTTCTCCAGCGCCCAGATGTCGGCGCGGATCAACGCGGTCCTGCGCCGCGGGCAGGGCACCCCCGGACCCGCAGCCGTGCCGGCCGGTGTGACGATCGGCGCGCTGCACGTCAACCCGCAGCAGCGGTTCGCGTCGATCGGCGGCCAGCCGCTGCAGCTGACGAAGAAGGAGTTCGATCTGCTGGCGTACCTCGCCCAGCGGTCCGGCCGGGTGGTGAGCCGGCGGGAGCTGCTGACCGAGGTGTGGCAGCGCCCCGACAGCTCCGGCGAGGACCAGACGATCGACGTCCACGTGTCCTGGCTGCGCCGCAAGCTCGGCGAGAGCGCGACCCAGCCGCGGTATCTGCGCACGTTCCGCGGGGTCGGGGTCATGCTCGTCGACCCGGACCAGGCACCCGCACAGCCATGAGAAACGCGCTCATGCGCCTCTCGTTCGCGATCACCTCGATGATCGCGCTGGCCTTCCTGGTGCCGCTCGCCTACGTCACCAAGGAGATCGCCCACGATCGTGCCCTGGCCGAGGCCCGCTACCAGGCCGACGCGATGGTCGCCGCCCTCGCGTCCACGTCCGGCAACGGATCCGGCGCCCTCGACCGCGCCGTCGCCACGGTGCCGGCCGGGCAGAGCGGGCGGCTCGCCGTGCATCTGCTCGGGGAGCCGACGGTCGGCACCAGCCACGCCGCCGCCGTGGAGGTGGACCGCGCCGCCACGCAGGGCAGGTCGCTGACCGTCGACGCGCCCGGCGGCGTCGCGTACCTCCAGACGGTCGTCCTGGACGGCGACCGGACCGCGGTCGTCGAGGTGTACGTGTCCGACGCCGACCTCGGCCGCGGTGTCGGCGCCGCCTGGCTGGCCCTCGCCGGCCTCGCGGTCGTCCTCATCGGCGGCTCGATCCTGGTCGCGGACCGGCTCGGCGCGCAGATCGTGCGCTCCACGAAGCGCCTCGCGGACGGCGCACGGGCCTTCGGCGACGGCGACCTGCACGCCCGCGTCGAGCCGGACGGCCCGCCCGAGCTGCGGGACGCGGCGCGCAGCTTCAACCGCATGGCGGACCAGATGGTCGCCTTCGCCGACGCCGAACGCGAGCTCGCCGCCGACCTCTCCCACCGCCTCCGCACCCCGCTGACGGCGCTGCGCCTGGACGCCGACGCGATGCCGCCGGGCCCGATCGGCGAACGCATGCGCCAGGCGTTCGACGCCCTCGACGACGAGATCGAGCAGATCATCACGACCGCCCGCCGGTCCGCCGCCGACCGCGTGCCCGAGAGCACCGACCTGGTCGAGGTCGTCGCCGACCGCCTCGCGTTCTGGTCGGTGCTCGCCGAGGACCAGCAGCGCCCCTGGCGGGTCGTCGGCGGTCAGGAGCCCGTGTGGGTGCCGGTCGCCGAGTCCGACCTTGTCTCCGCGGTCGACTGCATGCTCGGCAACGTCTTCCAGCACACCCCGGAAGGCACCGGCTTCGAGGTCCACGTCTCCCCGCACGGCCTCATCGTCGACGACGCCGGCCCCGGCATCACCGACCCCGCGCGTGCCCTCCGCCGCGGCTCCAGCGGCGCCGGCTCCACCGGGCTGGGCCTGGACATCGTCCGCCGCGTCGCGGAAACCGCCGGCGGCCGCCTCGTCGTCGAGCGCAGCCCGCTCCGCGGGGCCCGCGTCGCGGTCGTCCTGGAGCCGGTCGCCCTCACGGCCCCGCCGCCCCGCCCCCAGCGCCGCGTCGTCCGCTGACGCCCCGTCGGCGGACCCGGCCGCGATGAGCGCCTCAGTCGTCCTCGTTGCGGGGCGGTGGCAGGCTCGCCGCGAGCCGGTCCAGGCTGGCGAGCACGGCGGTGTACCCGGCCTGCTGCGTCTTGCCGTCCTTGCGCTGCTCGCCGAGCTTCCTGCGCAGCTCGGCGACCTTCTCCGCCGCCTTCTCCTCATCGCCCTTGGTGATGTACCGCTCGATCTCGCCGAGCCGCTTGTTCAGCTCCCGCGCCGACTCGGCGGAGAGCTGCCCGGCCCCCGCCTGCTCGCCGACGGTGGCACGCGCCGCGTCGAGGGCGTCACCGGGCAGGCTCAGGGACGGGGCAGCGCTGGTCGGCGCGGCAGCGGACGTCGGGGGCGCGGCGGCCGCCGCCGAGCTCGTCGGGCCGGCACCTGACGACTGCGGGTCGTCACGGCCGGCCATGATCGCGGCCGTGATGGCGACGACCGCCACGAGGACGACGACCGCGGCGAGCGCGACGCCGATCGGTCCGATCCCGGTGCGGCGGCCCGCGGGAGCCACCTCCGCGGCCGGCGTCACCGGTATCGACTGGGTCGGCGCGACGACGGCCGCGGTGGCCCGGACCGGCTGCCGCGCGGCGGGGACGGCGGCGGTGGGAACGGCCGGGAAGGCTGCGGTGGCGGCCGGTGCCGTGCCGTCACCGAGGTGCTGCAGCAGGGCCCGGGCCTCGGCCGCCGTCGCCGGCCGGTCGTCCGGTCGCTTGGCCAGCAGCCTCGCGAGAATCCCGTCCACCCGCGGCGGCAGGCCGGGCCGGACCGTGGAGGCCGGCACGACCGGCTGGTTCACGTGCTGCCACGCGATCCGCATCGGCGTCTCGCCGGCGAACGGTGGCTGCCCGGTCAGCATCGTGTACACCACGCACCCGAGCGCGTACACGTCGCTGCGGGCGTCGACCGGCCCGCCGGTGATCTGTTCGGGCGCCATGAACGCGGTGGTCCCGAGCACCTGCGCCGACGCGGTGAGCTCGGCCTGCCCGGCGCCGGCGACGCGGGCGATGCCGAAGTCGCAGACCTTCACCCGGTCGGCGCCGGCGCCGGTGAAGAGGATGTTGGCCGGCTTGACGTCCCGGTGGATCACCCCGGCGGCGTGCGCGGCCTCGAGCGCGTCACAGACCTGCACCGCGACGGCGGCGGCAGCGGCCGGCGGCAGCGGGCCGGCGACGAGCCGGTCGGCGAGGCTCCCGCCCTCCACCAGCTCCATCACCAGGAACGACACCGCACCGCCGAAGTGCGCGTCGGCGCCGACGCCGACGTCGTGGATCGCGACGATGTTCGGGTGCGACAGCCGGGCGACGGTGCGCGCCTCCCGGTCGAACCGCTCCCGCGCCATCCGGTCCACCGCGCCGGCATCGGGCAGGACCTTGACCGCCACCGCACGGCCCAGCCGGCGGTCGAAACCCAGCCACACCTCGGCCATACCGCCCCGGCCCAGCACACGCCGAAGCTCATACCGACCGCTCAGCACAACCTCGACCACGGCCTACCCTGACACAGTCCGGCCCGCATCGCACAGCCGGCGGCCGGGCCGCCGGTCACCGGCCGGTCCCGCAGGACCGCCGGACGGCGTCACACGCCCACCCGGGCCCGGATCACGGTGATCAGCGCCTCCTGGACATCAGCCAGGGAGCGGTCGGGCTCGAAGACGAGCCAGTCGACGGCGACGACGAGGCAGACGCCGAACAGCGCCGCCGCCGCCATCCGGACGTCCAGCGCGGCGTCGAAGTGACCCTCGTCGACGCCGCGGCGCAGGGCGCCGGCGATGACGTCGACGGCCTCGCCGCGCAGGAGCTGCAGCGTCTGATGCCACTCGCGGTTGGTCCGCCACATCTCCGAGAGCAGCAGCTGCGCGAAGGAGCGGTGCCGCTCGATGTACGCCAGCTCCGCCCGGATCAGCGCCAGGACCGCCTCGGGCGGCGACACGCCCGCGACGGCGGCCCGGAAGTCGGCGGTGAGCAGGCCGACGCCGTGCCGCAGCAGCTCCTCGAAGAGGGCGTTCTTGGAGGGGAAGTTGTAGTAGACGGTGCCCTTGGCGACACCGGCGCGCAGGGCGATGTCGTCGACGGTCGTGGCGGAGAACCCGTGCTCGGCGATGAGCTCCATCGCCGCGTCGTACAGCCGCTGCCGGGTGTCGGTGCGCCGCCTGGTCCGGCCGTCCTCCGCCACGTACGAAACCCCCTACATCACGAGATCCGGGTGCAGTTTGGACGTCGTCAGGCGGCGGCCGCGCCACGCCGCCAGGGTCGTCAGCGCGAACGCCGCGGCGGCGAACCCGGCCAGGACCAAGGCACCCGTGACGACCGTACCGCCCGGGCCGCCGTTGACGAGATGCCGGACCCCCGACACGACGTACGTCATCGGCAGGAACGGATGGATCGCCTGCAGCACACCGGGGGTCGTCTCGATCGGGTACGTGCCGCCGGACGACGTGAGCTGCAGCATCAGCACCGCGAGGGCGACGAGCCGGCCGGCCGCGCCGAGCCGGGCGCCGAGCCACTGCACGATCGCGGTGAACGCGACCGCCGTCAGGCACAGGAACCCGTACATGGCCAGCGGGTGCGCGGGGTGCAGGCCGAGCGCGAACCGCACCACCAGGAACAGCGCGGTCGCCTGGGCGACGCCGACGGCCAGGCCCGGCAGCCAGCCGGCCAGGGCCGCGCGGTGGGCGGGCGCGCCCGACACGAGATGCCGGCGGGTCAGGGGACGCAGCACCATGTAGCTGATCATGGCGCCGACCCAGAGGGCGAGGCCCAGGAAGTACGGCGCGAACCCGGCCCCGTACGTCGCGGACGGGTGCTCGGTGGAGCGGTCCAGCGCGACGGGGTCGCCGAGGACGCCGGCCCGCTCGGCGCGGGTGTCCGGGTCGTAGCCGGGGATCTTCGCCGCGCCGTCGGACAGGCCGCGGGCGAGCCGGCTGGCGCCGTCGGACAGCTCGCCGAGGCCGCCGGCGAGGCGGCGCCCGCCGTCGGAGAGGGCGCCGAGACCGTCGTCGAGCTGCTGGGCGCCGGTGGCGAGCCGGAAGATGCCGCCGGACAGGTCGCGGGCGCCGTCGCGGGCCTCGCCGGTGCCGGCGTGCAGCTGGGCGGCGCCGCCGGCGAGCCGGTCGAGGCCGTCGGCGAGCTGGTCGACCTGGGCGCGGGCGGCGGCGACGTCGTCGGCGAGGTGCGGGGCCGCGGCCGCGACCTGCCGGGCGAGCTTCGACGCGCGGTCCAGGTCGGCGCGGACCGCGCCGAGGTCGCCGGTCTCGAGCCGGGTCTCCACGGAGCGGGCCGCGGTGACGGCGGCGTCCGCGGCGGCGACGGCCGTCTTGTACTCGGCGGTGCCGGCGATCTGCGGATACCGCGACCCGAGCGTGTCCAGGGCGGCCCGGGTCGCGGTCGCCCGCTCCGTCGCGGTCCGGGCGAGGGCGGGCAGCGCGTCGAGGTGCTCGCGGAGCAGGTCGGCGCCGTCGGCGATGCTGGTCGCGGCGGCCTCGATGAGGGCGGCGTTGTCGCGCAGCACCGGCTCGACCGTGTCGGCGGCGGCGCCGACCTTGCTGGCGAGCAGGCGCCCACCGGCGGCGGCCTGGGCGGTGCCGTCGGCGAGCTGCGCGGCGCCCTGGTCGAGGGCGACGAGCCCGTCGTACAGCCGCTGCGAGCCCTTCGTCGCCTCGTCGAGTCCGGCGGCGAGGTCCCCGGCTCCGCCGGCGGCCCGGTCGAGGCCGCTCACCAGCGAGCCGGCACCGGCACCGGCCTGGGTAGCACCGGCGGAGAGCTGCCCGGCGGCGTCGGCGGCCTGGGCGGTCTGCGACTTGAGGTCGGTGAAGCCGATCAGCATCCGGTCGAAGTAGCCGCCGGCGACGGACGCGGCGGCGCTGGCGCGGACCTCGGTGAAGACGCTGCGCGACAGCTGGCCGGTGAGGTAGTTGGTGGCGTCGTCGTTGACCACGAGCAGCCGGCCGGTCGCCGGGTCGCGGTCCGGGTCCGGTGGCGTGACCAGGGACGCGGAGAAGTCCGCCGGGATCTCGAAGACGAGCTGGAAGCGCCCGTCGGCGAGCCCCTTGCGGGCCGCGGCCTCGGTGGTCTGCTGCCAGCCGAAGACGTCCCGGCGCAGCAGCTTCGCGGTGAGGTCGTCGCCGGCATGCACGGTGCTGCCGTCGGCGGCGGTCGCGGGCCGGTCCGCGTTGACGACGGCGACCGGGATGTGGCGCATGTTGCCGTACGGGTCCCAGAACGCCCAGAGGTACAGCGCCCCGTACAGCAGCGGGATCAGCGCCAGCACGACCAGCGCCGCCACGGTGATCGGCGCGCGGGTGAACCGCCGCAACTCGAACCGTGCCAGCCTCATCGCTGCCCCTCCAGCTCGAACACGCTTCCGGTCCCGGCTGCGGCAACCTCGCGGGCGGCGGCGATGACGGCGATCCCGTCGGCGGTGAGGGCGTCGAGGGCCTCGTCCAGCAGCGCGCGCTCCTCGATGGACAGGCCGCTGTCGACGTCGTCGACGACGACCGCGGCCGGGGCGGCGACCCTGGCCAGGGTGAGGCCGAGCAGGTGCCGGCCGAGGACGTCGAGGTCGCGGCCCAGCGTGCCGGGGTCCATCGCCGGGTCGATGGCGACCGGACGCCGCCTCCTGAAGGGACCGTCGAGCAGCAGCCGGCGCTCCTCGACGTGCTCGGCGACGGTCAGCGCGGGCTCCGGCTCGTGCACGCCGGGGACGTGCGCCAGGGCGACGACGCCCTCCCGCCGGACGGTGCCGGCGCTGGTCCTGAAGCAGCCGGCGAGGGCGAGCAGCAGCGACGTACGGCCGCTGCCGGCCGGGCCGGTGACGGTGACCCGCTCCCCCGCGGCGACGTCGAGGTCGACGTCGCGGAACACCCAGCCGCGCCGGGTCCGGGCGCCGAGCCCGCGCGCTTCCACCACGCTCATGGCGGCCTCCTGACTTTGAACTGACCAGTCAGTCTAAAAACATTGCCGCACGGTGACGCAAATGAATGTGCTGGAGGTCTCAGACCCGGAAGCCCGCCACGAGGGTCCTGACCTCGTGCGACATGCGGGCGAGCTCCGCCGAGGTGCGCTGCGACTCGGCCACGCCCTCGGTCGTGACCTGGGCCGCGGCGGCGACCGAGCCGATGCTGGAGGCGATCTCGGTGATCCCTCCGGCCGCCTCGGCGACCCCGCGGTTCATCTCGCCGGTGGTCGCGGTCTGCTGCTCGACCGCGGACGCGATGGTCAGCTGATAGTCGTTGATCTTCGCGATGATCTCGCCGATGTTGCGGATCGCGGTGACCGCGGTGTCGGTGTCGGCCTGGATGCCGGCGACGCGGCGGGAGATGTCCTCGGTGGCCCGGGCCGTCTCCTGGGCGAGTTCCTTGACCTCGGTCGCCACGACGGCGAAGCCCTTGCCGGCCTCCCCGGCGCGGGCCGCCTCGATCGTCGCGTTCAGGGCCAGGAGGTTGGTCTGCCCGGCGATCGACGCGATCGTCTTGACGACGTTGCCGATCTCGTGCGACGACTCGCCGAGCTTCGACACGGTGGCGTCGGTCGCCTGCGCCGCCGACACGGCCTCGCCGACGACGAGGGCGGCCTCGTTGGCGTTCTGCGAGATCTCCCGGATCGACAGGCTCATCTGCTCCGAGCCCGCCGACACGGTGTGCACGTTGCGGGTCACCTCGTCGGCGGCGCTCGCCACGACGGCGACCTGGTCGCTGGTCTGCGCGGCGCTCGTCGCGATCTGCGTGCTGGCCCCCGACAGCTGCTCGGCCGCGGCCGCGAGGGTCGACGAGGTCCGCCCCAGCGTCCGCACCGCCGCGCCCATGCTCTGGGTCGCCCGGTTGAGCGCGCCGGCCATCGCGCCGACCTCGTCGCGGGTGTCGAGGTCGAGCCGGCCGGTGAGATCGCCGTCGGCCATCTGCGCCAGCACCCCGCCGACGAGGCGGATCGGCCCGACGATCCGGCGCACCGTGGCCCAGCCGAGGGCCGCGGCGATCAGGCAGCCGGCGACGAGGCAGGCGACGATGACGCCGCGGCTGCTGGAGTACTGGTCCGCGTTGTGCTTCGCGGCCGCCGCCGCGGAGGTCCGCTCGTAGGCGGCGAGCCCGTCGAGGGCCTTGTTGGCGGCGTCGACCAGTGATGCGGCCGTGCTCTGGTACGCCTGCTCGTACACGGCGGCATCGCTGGCGGCGGCCGCCTGGACGAGCCGCTCGTCGCGGACCTTGTGCAGGCCGGTGACGGCCTGCCGCAGCGCGGCGAGCAGCTGCTCCTGGGGACCGTGCATCCCGAGCGCCTGGTAGGCGTCGATGCCGTCCTGCAGCTCCTTCGCCGCGCCGAGGGCTCGCTGGCGCTGCGCCTCGGTGGCCGCCGGCGTCGTGGCGATCGCCATCATCGCCAGGCTGTTGATCTCGTCGTCGAGCGCGCCCTGGGTGGTGTTGAGCATGCTGGTCGGCAGCAGGTTGTCGCGGTAGATCGCGTTGGCGTTGGCGTTGGCGGTGCCCAGCGCGGCCAGCCCGGCCCAGGCGACCAGGCCGCCGGCGAGGAGCGCGACGGCCAGCGCCGCCGTGATCTTCACACCGATCCGGATGTCGCCGAACCACCGGAGCGGCCCGCCCGCACGGCGGGGCGTCGTGTCCGTCATGGCACCTCATCGCAGAGAACCCGTTTGCCGTCCGTTCGGCCCGCGGCGCACCCACCTGAGCGAATTCAGCGCTCGAGACGGTGGGCGTCGACCATGTCGAGCAGCGCGCGGACCGCCGCGCTCGGACCGCGCGCGGAGGCCGTCGCCACCCCGAACGTCCAGCGCAGCCCCGCCCCGGTGACCGGCAGCGTCACCAGCCCGTCACCGGACCGCACCGCGAAGCGCGGGATGAGCGCCACCCCGAGGCCGTTGCGCACGTAGTCGGCGACGGTGGCGATGTCGGCGACCTCCAGCGCCACCCGCCGTTGCAGGCCCGCGGCGGCGAAGCCCCGGTCGACCTCGGTCCGGTTGCCGTAGCCGGGCGGCGAGTCCACGAACGGCTCGTCGACCAGATCGGCGAGGCTCACGGAAGCCTTGCCGGTAGGGCTCACGGAAGCCGCACCCACAGGGGCCACGGAAGCCGCGCCGGCGAGCCCCGGTACAGCCCCGCCGGCGAGCCTGTGCCCGGCCGGCAGCACCGCGACGATCGGCTCGGCGACGAGGACGCGCACCGACAGGCCCGCCGGCGGGCGCCCGGCCAGCGACACGAACGCGACGTCGAGCTCCCCGTCCAGCAGCGCCCGGGCCAGCCCCGCCGAGCCGGTCGGCGCCGCCCGCATCCGCAGGTCGACGCCCGGGTGCTCGGCGCGGAACTGGCCGAGCAGCCCCGGCAGGTCGACGAAGCCGACCGAGATCAGGGTGCCGATGCGCACCGTGCCGCGCAGCCCGCCGCGGACCTCGTCGACGGCGTCCCGGGCCGCCTGGGCCGCGTCGATCGTCGCCCGGGCCGCGGGCAACAGCGCCGTGCCGGCGTCGGTCAGCGCGACGCGCTGCGACGTGCGCTCGAACAGCGGCGTGCCGAGCTCCCGCTCCAGCGCCCGGATCGCGGCGGACACCCCGGACTGCACCACCCGCAGCCGCTGGGCCGCGCGGGAGAAGTTGCGCTCCTCGGCGACGGTCACGAAGTACACCAGATGCCGCAGCTCCATCACCGATGATGATAGCTGCGAGCACGAACATTCGTCGCAGGTGATCGACCCGCCGCGGCACAGTCGGGCCCATGACCAGTGTGCTGACCCGCCCCGCCCGACCGGCTCCGGCGGCTCCGTCGACGTCCCGCCACGAGCGGGGGTTCTGGACCGTCGCGGCGGCGTTCGCGGTGTCCCTGGCGTTCACCGTCGTGCCGACCCCGCTGTGGGCGATCTACCAGCGGCACGACGGCTACTCGACGATCGACGTCACGGTCGCGTTCGCCGCGTACGCGTTCGGCGTCATCGTCAGCCTGTTCCTCGCCGGCCACCTGTCGGACCTGTGGGGCCGGCGCCGGATCCTGCTGCCGGCGATCCTGCTCGAGGCGGCGGCCGCCGCGCTGTTCCTGACCTCGACGTCGCTCGGCGTGGTCGTCGCCGCCCGTGTCCTGTCCGGGCTCGGCGTCGGCATGCTCACCGCGACCGCCACCGCGCACCTGTCCGAGCTGCACGCCGCGGCCCGCCCGTCCGCCGGCCGGGCCCGGGCCGACCTGGTCGCGACCGTGGCGAACCTCGGCGGCTTCGCGGCCGGCCCGCTGCTGGCCGGCCTGCTCGCCCAGTTCGGCCCCGCGCCGCTGCGCACCTCCTACGCGGTCTTCCTGGTGCTCCTGCTCGCGGCGGCGGCCGTGGTCGCCCGCGTCCCGGAGACGGTCCTGGTCGCGCCGCGCCCGCGCCGGTACCGCCCGCAGCGGATCTCTCCCCGCTACCTCGCCGCCGGCGGTGGCGCCTTCGCGGCCCTGTCGGTGCTGGGCCTGTTCACCTCGCTGGCGCCGGCCTTCGTCGCCGGCACCCTGCACCACCCGTCGCGGGCCCTCGCCGGCCTGGTCGCGGCGATGGTGTTCGCCAGCGGTGCCGCCACGCAGATCCTGCTGCGCCGCGAGCCGGTGCGCCGGCAGGTCGCCGGCGGCGTGGCGCTCATGGCCGCCGGCCTGCTGACGCTGACCGCCGGCGTGTGGGCGGCGAGCCTGCCGGTGTTCCTGCTCGGCGGCGCGGTCGCCGGCGGCGGCGCGGGCGCGCTGCTCAAGGGCGCGGTCTCCACGGTCGTCGACATGGCGTCCCCGGCCACTCGCGGCGAGGCTTTGGCCGCGGTATTCCTCGGCGGCTACCTCGGGCTCGCCGTGCCCGTCCTCGGCCTCGGCGTGGCGACGCAGTTCCTGCCGGCAAGGGTGGCGCTGCTCGGCTTCGCGGCGGTCACCGTCCTGGTCACCGCCCTCGCCGGCCACCGCCTTCTCCGCCGCTGACCGCATTCCGTGATCCGGAAGACTTTTGGTCGCTCTGGCGGCAAGAAGCCTTCCGGATCACAAGAAACCCGCCTCCGCCCCACCCGCAGTGATCCGGAAGACTTTGAGCACCCCTGACTGCACGAAGTCTTCCGGATCACGGGGCACCGGGCAGCTGGGTCAGGCCGGCCGTCCTGGACGCCTCCACCTGTCTGGCGAGGTCCTTGACGGCGGCGCTGGTGCCGTTGGTGATCTCGGAGCGGGCCAGGTTCGCCAGCTGATCCAGGTGCTCCCGCAGGCACGCGGTGACCTTCCGGTCGAACTCGGCGCCGCCGGCCCCGCCGATCGCGGCCAGGCTGTCGGCGTCGACGAGGCCCGGCATCTTGTGCCCGGCGTGCGGGTTGGTCTCGTCCAGCCCGGCGCCGCGGCGCAGCGTCTTCAGCTGCTGGATCTCGCCGGTGTACCGGCTGCGCAGCTCACCGGCCAGCTGGACCAGCCGCTGGTCGGCGCCGCGCTCCTTCGCGAGGTCGAGGACCGGCAGCAGCTGCTCGTCCATCGGGATCATCAGCTGCACCCATGCGATGTCGGTGCCGCCGAAGTCGGTCGTGGCCGGCGCGCTGGCCGGCGCGGCCTTCGCGGCCGGTGGCGGCTCGACCTGGTCGCCCGCGCACGCGGACCCGAGGGCCAGGACGAGGGTCAGGACGAGGGCCAGGACCACGACCTGCGAAGCGGCGGGGCGGGGTGGCACGGGCGGGCTCCCTTCGTCGGGGACCGATCCCGCGGTCGCGGCGGTCAGGGCGCCCAGAGCCCGGAGCGACCGGCCGCGACCGCGGGATCGATGCAACGGGACGGCGGCTCGCGCGGTCGTCCCGCCGGCGGCGACCCCAACCCGGTCGCCGTCGGTGACGTGCTGGTGGACCCTCCGGCCTGCCTGAACGGCACGGCCCGGACGGCGCACCTGGCCGGCACCGGTGGGCGCGGCGCGGGCCGGGAAACGGCACCGCGGGCCCGTCGGACGATCTTCGAGCAGCCCCCGCCTGGACGACCAACCCGAACAGCCTGTCCTACGGCGTCGGTCAGGTGACCCAGCCAACCCCCGTCGATCCGTTCGGATCGTGTGGCCGGCCACCTCGGCGCTGCTCCCCGCCGGCACCCGACCCGGCTGGAGAGCGCTCTCCGTAAAGGAAGTTTCCCGCTGGTACCGGACGGTGTCAACAGCTTGCGACGGGTTGACGAAGAAGATCCGAACGGGCAGACTCGAACCATCTCGGAGAGCGCTCTCCGAGAGGTGGAATACCTGCCCGTCACGCCCTTCCGGCAGCTCCCGGCGCGCGTCACTGACCAGAGTCGTGGCGCGCCCCGGTTACCGCCCGTCCGGGAGCAGCACCTGGTCCAGCGCGTGCGCGCCGATCGCCGCCATGGCCGGGTTGTCGGCGGAGCTCGCCGCGATGGCCGAGCCGATGCTCAGCGCCCAGCCCCGCGCCCGCCGCCAGGTCGCATCGTCCGTCGCGTCCTCAAGCGGCGCCAGCGCGGCGTAGGTCTCCCGGAACACGGCCCGCCCGGCGGCGTCGAACACCATCCATGCGGCGGCGAGGTCGGTGGCGGGGTCGCCGGAGGTCAGGTCGCCGAAGTCGATGAGCGCGGCGAGCCGGCCGTCGTCGCCGGCGAGCAGGTTCGCCGGGTGCGGGTCGGCGTGCAGCCACACCGGCGGGCCCGTCCACGGCGGCGCGGCCAGGGCCTCCTCCCAGGCCGCCGCGAGCCCGGCCGGGAAGCCGCCGCCGGCGAGGCGCTCCCGCACGGGTTCGGTCCGGTCGCTCAGCGGCACGCCGCGGAAGGCGTTCGGCGGCGCGTCCGCGGGCGCGGGGACGTGCAGCGCGGCGAAGGTGTGGGCGAGGTCCGCGGCGAACGCGACCCGCTCCGCCACGGGCACCGCGGTGGCGGGGTGGCCGGGCAGCCACGGGTTGATGCTCCACGGCCACGGATACGACCCGGCCGGCTCCCCCACCGCCGCCGGGACGGGGACCGGCACCGGCAGCCGCGGTGCCAGGCGCGGCAGCCAGCGCTGCTCGTTGACCAGCAGCGGCACCGCGACGGCGCGCCGCGGCAGCCGCACCGACCAGGCGGTGCCGAGCCGGTAGACGGCGTTGTCCCAGCCGTTGGCGACCAGTCGCAGCGGGCCGTCGAAGTCCGGGTGCTGCGTCCGTACCAACGCCGCCACCAACGACTCGGAGACCGCCACCTCGGCCGCAGGAGTGCCGGCCGTCATGCGGACTGGCGCACGACGAGCTTCGGGTCGAAGATGACCGACTCGACGCGCAGGGAGGGGTCGTCGATGCGGGCGAGGACCAGCCGGGCGCTCTCCGCCGCCATGTCCTCCAGGGGGTGCCGGACGGTGGTGAGCTGCGGCCGGGCGTCGAGCGCGGCGCTGCTGTCGTCGAAGCCGACGACCGCCACGTCGTCGGGGACCCGCAGCTCGCGGCCGCGCAGCGCCATCACGGCCGCCTGAGCCATGACGTCGTTGGCGACGAACACGCCGTCCAGCTCGGGCTGCTGGTCGAGCAGCTCCAGCAGGGCGGTCTCCCCCGACTCGTAGGTGAAGCCGCCCTCGACGGTGGGGAACCAGGCGTGCCCGTGCCGGGCGAGGGCCTGCCGGAAGCCGGTGAGCCGGTCCTGGCTGGCGGGGACGTGCGCCGGGCCGGTGATCATGCCGAGGCGGGTGCAGCCGCGGCCGATGAGGTGCTCGGCGGCCAGGACGCCGCCGGCGTCGTTGGCGAGGTCCACGTAGCTGATCGGCACCGGCTGGGCGGGGCGGCCGACTAGGGCCGCGGCGATCCCGGCCTCGTAGAGCTGGCGGGGCAGCGTGTCGTCGGGGTGCAGCGACAGCACGACCGCGCCGTCGGCCTGGCCCTGCCCGAGGTCGCCGACGAGCCGGCCGCGGGCCTCGTCGGTGCCGACGATCTGCAGCGCGAGCTGGATGCCGCGGGGGCGCAGGACCGACATGACGCCGCCGACGATCCGGCCGAAGAACGGGTCGGCGAAGAACCGGCGCATGAAGGGGTCGTCGTCGTGGCTGACCGAGTCGGAGACGACGAGGGCGACGGTCCCGCTGCGGCGGGTGACGAGCGACCGGGCCGCGCGGTTGGGCACGTAGCCGGTGGCGTCGACGGCCTGCCACACGATCTCGTGCAGCTTCGGGTCGACGTTGCGAACACCGTTGATGACGCGCGAGACCGTCGCCCGGGAGACGCCGGCGGCTTCCGCGACGTCTTCAAGGGTGGGCTTGCGGGCCGAACGTGGATCGCTCATGGCCGGTTTTATAGCACGGAGCATGGAGAACGCTCTCCACTACATAGCATGAAATTCGCTGAAAAATACAGACGAAAGGGCGGGCGGCAGACGCCGCCCGCCCGAATCGCGTGACTTACCGGTACACGCCGAACTCCCAGAGCGAGTACCCGTAGGTGGTGGCCCGGGCGGTGCCGTTCATGCGCACGTAGCGGGCGTTGCCGTTGACGTTGATCTCGTCGAAGCCGCCGTTGCCGGTGGTCGTCGAGTAGATCGTCGTCCAGTTGTTGTTGTCGTCGGACGTCTGGATCTGGTAGCCGGTCGCGTACGCCGCCTCCCAGGCCAGGAAGACCTTGTTGAAGGTCTGCTTGCTGCCCAGGTCGACCGTGCACCACGCGGTGGCGACCCACTCCGACGCCCAGCGGGTGCCGTAGTTGTTGTCGGTCGCGTAGGACGGCAGCTGCGGGCCGTTGGTGCCGGTCGGCTGGTAGGTCGACGCGGTCACCGTCTTGCCCTGGGCGATGTTGGTGCCGGCGATGACCGGCGGGACGACCTTGAACGACTTCGTCTCGATGCCCACGTTGCCCTGGCCGTCGAACGCGTAGACGTACACCTTCCACACGCCGAGGGTCTCCGGAGCGGTCACCGTGAAGGTGGAGCCGTTCTGGGTGAAGTTGACGTTGCGGAAGCCGGTGTTCCCGGTGATGTGCTTGTCGCTGATCATCACGTTGTACCGGATGGTGTCGTTGTTCGGGTCGGTCGCGGCGACGTTGACGGTGAACGTGCCACCGGCCGGCACGGCGGTCTGGTTGCCGACCGTCATGCTGGTGATCTCCGGCGCCGTGTTGGCCAGCGGGGTGCCGGTGTACGCCTGCTTCAGCGCGCCGTACCCGAGCCGGCGCCAGCCGCCGCCGTAGGTGTTGAGCCAGACGCCACCGAAGTCGTTCTCCAGGCCGTAGTGGAACTCGGTCGCGCCGAGCGCCACGCCGGGGTGCCCCTTGATCGCGTTCCAGCTGGCCGTGTAGCCCGCCCGCTTCTGCAGGTCGGTCGGCTCGCTCGGCACGCCGTTGACGTCGTTCGGGACCTCCCACTCACCGGACGGGCCGGCCTCGGTCACGACGTACGGCTTGGTGTAGCCGCCGGCGATCCAGTCCGGCTTGATGTTGTTGATCGCGCCGTAGGAGTTGACCGCGAGCAGGTCCAGCGCCGGGGAGTTGTTCTTGTAGTACGGCCACGCGCCGGTGTACGCGTCGGTCGAGGTGACCGGGTGGTTCGGGTCGGCGGCGTGGATCGCGACCGCCAGCTCGTTGACGAACTTCGCGTAGGCCACGCGGCGGGCCTCGACCGTCGCGGCGTCCAGGCCGTGGTCCTGCATCGTGAGGATGACCTCGTTGCCGACGTCCCACATCAGCACGCCCGGGTTGTTCTTGAGTGCGTTGACCCGGTTCACGACCTCGGTCTTGGTGGCGTTCTTGTACGCGGTGTCGTTGACGTAGTCGGCGCCCTGGTTGAGCCAGTGCCCGACGATCACCTTGATGCCCTGCTGCGCGGCCCGGTTGAGCAGGGTCGGGGTGTTCGCGTCGTCCACGCCCCAGGTGCGGATCGTGTTGACGCCCATGTTCTTCAGGTCCCGCATGTAACCGTCGGCGGCGGCCTGCGGCGGGCCGTAGGTGAGGCCCTTGACCTCGTACGGCTGGCCGTTGACCTGCAGCTGCCAGTTGCCCTGCGAGCCGGTGACCTTGACGACGCTCGGGCCGGCCGGGGTCGCCGGGTCGGTCATCGCGGTCGGCACGGTGCCGGTCTGCTTGGACACGGAGACGGAGTCCACGGACAGCACGCCGCCGGAGGTGGTGTCCGGGGTCGGGGTGGTGAAGCCGGCGATCGCGTTGGGCAGCGAGCCGCCGATGGACAGGTCGAGGCGCAGGTAGAAGCCGTGGTTGACGGCCGCGTTCCACGCGGTGACGCCGACCTGGCTCTTGCGCACGATCCAGGACTGCTTGCCGTCGAGGTAGAAGCGGATCTCCTCGTCGGTCTTGGTCCGGTCGATGACCTGGGTGTACTCGTGGTAGCCGGTCTGGCAGCCGGTGCAGCTGGCCAGGCCCGAGGTGCGGCCGTTGTACTCGCCGCACGGCCCGTCGGGGGCGGTGCCGCAGTGCAGGGTCTGCGACAGCTGGCTGCGGCCGTTGACGTCCATCATGATGTCGGTCTCGCCGACGGACGGCCAGTTGGTGTAGTTGCCGCGGTAGGCGGCGCCGGTCGCCCGGAACGCCGGCCAGTAGCCGGCCGCGTTGGCGACGTCGGGCTGCTTGAGCACGGCGGTGAACTTGACCTGCTCGCCGGCCGCGGCCTGGAAGTCGGTCCGCTGGGTCTCCAGGCGGCCCGAGGTCCATGCGCCGCCGCCGTCGCGGATCGCCTTGATGTTCAGCTTGCCGGCGCCGTCGAGGTACACGTTGGCGGTGGAGGCGCTGGCGGTCTCGACCTCACCGGTGCCCCAGTTCGCGGCGCCGCCGGGGAACTGGGTGCCGGTGCGCAGCAGCCAGTTGGCCGCGTTGGGCGAGGTGTTGGCGGCACCGTCGAAGTTGTCGCTCCACACCGGGGTCCAGTTGGGGTCCTGCGACGGCGGGGTGCTCGGCGACGGGCTGGTGCTGGTCGGCGGGGTGGTCGTGGTGCCGCCGCCGGTGGAGATCTTGAACTCCCACAGCGAGTACCCGTAGCCGCCCGGGCGGGCGGTGCCGTACATCCGCACGTACCGGCCGGCGCCGGTCACCGGGATCGTCTGGGTGCCGCCGGTGCCGGTGCTGGTGGTGTAGACGTCCGTCCAGCTGGTGGCGTTGTCGGAGACCTGGATCTGGAAGGCCTTGCCGTAGGCGCCCTCCCACTGCAGCACGACCTGGCAGATGTTCTGCTTGCTGCCGAGGTCGACCTGCAGCCACTGCGGGTCGCTGAACTGGCTGCTCCAGCGCGTGCCGGCGTCACCGTCGACCGCGGCGGAGGCCGGGTTGCCGGCGCCCTCGACGCTGGAGGCGGTGGCGGTCTTGCCCTGCGCGGCGTTGGTCCCGGTGTTGCACGTGCCCGGGTTGGTGGTGCCGTCCAGGGAGCCGTACACCTTGAACTCGTACAGCGAGTAGCCGTAGCCGGTGCCGCGCTCGGTGCCGCTCATGCGGATGTACCGGCCGGTGCCGGAGACGTTGAGCGTCTGCGTGCCGCCGGCGCCCGTCGTGGTGGTGTAGATGTCGGTCCAGGTGCTGTCGTTCGCCGACGTCTGGATCTTGAACGACTTGCCGTAGGCGCCTTCCCACTGCAGCACGACCTGGCTGATGGTGGCGGTGCCGCCGAGGTCGATGCGGATCCACTGCGGGTCGCTCCACTGGCTGCTCCAGCGGGTGCCGGCGTTGCCGTCGTTGACGAAGCTGGCGGCCACGTCGGGAGCCTGGTCCGACGACGACGTGACGGGCTTGCCCTGCGAGATCAGGCTGTCCGCGGCGCGCGCGAAGGGCGCGACCACGACAGCGATGGCTGCGACGACGGCGGCCACCAGGATGATGCGCCATCGCGAACTGAGCAGTCTCCGCCAGGCGGGGGCGGAAGCGTGTGCCGGATGCACGTGAGCTCCTTGCTGAGGGGTGTGGAGGCGCGGCGGGCGGTTTGGAGAGCGCTCTCCGATAGGTCGCAGTGTTGCCCCGTGGTTTCCCGCGTGTCAAGAGTGGCGGACTTCTTTGCGAGCAATTTGCCCGTTTTGCGAAGAAGCGCGCCACGCCGCACCTTGACACCCGTACACGCGACGTCGCAGTCTGGTCACATGGCTTGGAGAGCGCTCTCCAAGCCTCCAACTTGTCGCACGGGGAAAGTGGTGGTGGGTGTGAGCACGACAGCGGTGCGGACCGCGACAGAGGTCCTGACGTTCCCGTCGAACTTCTGGTGGGGCGCGGCGACCGCCGCCTACCAGATCGAGGGCTCCGTGGACGCCGACGGCCGCACCCCGTCGATCTGGGACACCTTCGCCGCCCAGCCGGGCCGCATCGACAACGGCGACACCGGCGCCCGCGCCACCGGGCACTACGAGCGCTACCGGGGCGACGTCGTGCTGATGCAGGACCTCGGGCTGTCCGCGTACCGGTTCTCGATCGCGTGGCCACGGATCCGCCCGGCCGGCGGGTCCGGCGTCAACGAGGCCGGCCTCGGCTTCTACGACCGGCTCATCGACGAGCTGCTCGCCGCCGGCGTCCGGCCGGCCGCGACGCTGTATCACTGGGACCTGCCGCAGGAGCTGGAAGACACCGGCGGCTGGACGAACCGGGACACCGCGCTGCGCTTCGGCGACTACGCGGCGGCCGTCGCCGCGCGGCTCGGCGACCGGGTCGCGCTGTGGAACACGCTGAACGAGCCGTGGTGCTCGGCGTTCCTCGGATACGGCACCGGCGGGCACGCGCCCGGCCGGCGGGGACACCTCAACGCGCTGGTCGCCACGCACCACCTGCTGCTGGCGCACGGGCTGGGGGTCGCGGCGCTACGGTCGGCGGGGGTCACCGGGCAGGTGTCGGTGGCGCTGAACGCCGGCGCGGTGCGCCCCTTCACCGACGCACCGGCGGACGTGGACGCCGCGCGGCGCATCGACGGCCTGCTGAACCGCATCTTCTTCGACCCGATCCTGCGCGGCGCGTACCCGACGGACACCATCGCCGACATCGCGGACATCACCGACATGTCGTACGTGCGGCCCGGGGACCTGGAGGTCGTGTCGCAGCCGGTCGACGCGGTGTGCGTCAACTACTACCAGCCGGACCTGGTCAGCGCCGCCACCGACGGGACGCTCGACGAGGGCACGCCCTACCCGACGGCGCAGCACGTCCGATTCCACCCGACGCCGGGCCCGGTCACGCACATGGGCTGGTCCGTCGACCCGACCGGCCTGCGCGACCTGCTCCTGCGGATCCGCCGTGACTACGGCGACCGCCCGATCTACGTGACGGAGAACGGCGCCGCCTACGACGACCGCCCCACCGCCGACGGCGCGGTCCACGACCCCGAGCGCATCGCCTACCTGCGCGGCCACCTCGCCGCCGTCCATGAGGCCATCACCGCCGGCGTCGACCTCCGCGGCTACTTCGCGTGGTCCCTGCTGGACAACTTCGAGTGGGCGTTCGGCTTCAGCCGCCGGTTCGGCCTCATCCACGTCGACTACGACACGCTCGCCCGCACCGTGAAGTCCTCGGGCCGCTGGCTCGCCGAGTCCATCACCCGCAACGCCATCGACGCCCCCTGACCCGGCTCCGTGAACATCTCGTGCGGTCATAGGCGCGCGAGGTGTTCCGGATCAGGCGGTCGCGTTGCGGCGGACGCTGATGTAGAACGTCTCGATCCGGCGCACGACGTGCATGAGGCTGGCGAAGTCGACGGGCTTGGCGATGTACGTGTCGACCCTCAGCTCGTGGCTGCGCAGGAAGTCCTCCTCCGCGCGGGAGCTGGTCAGCACCACGACCGGGATGTCGTTGAGCGCCGGGTCGGCGTGGATCGCGGCCAGCACCGCGCGGCCGTCGACGCCCGGCAGGTTGAGGTCCAGCAGCACGATGTCGGGGCGTGGCGCCGTGGCATAGGCGCCCTCGCGGCGCAGGAACCGCAGCGCGTCGGCACCGTCGGCGCAGACCGTCAACCGGTTGGACACCTTGTGGTCGGCGAACGCCTCGCGCGTGATGAGCACGTCGCCCGGGTCGTCCTCCACGAGCAGGATCTCGATCGGCACGCCGACGGGCGAGTCGTCCACGGGTCCTCCCAACAGCATGTTCCGGCCCAACGATAGCGTCCGGCGCAAGACCGGCTACCGTCATACCGCCACTCAACGATGCGGAGATTGCCTGATGACGTTCCCGATCTCGACGTTCGATGGGCACACCGTGGTCCGGGCGGACGGCGAACTCGACGTCAGCACCGCGCCGCGGCTGCGCGAGGCGATCACGACCGCGCTCGACGAGGGCTCCGGCATGGTGATCGTCGACCTGACGACCGTCACGTTCATGGACTCCACCACCCTCGGCGTGCTGATCGGCGCCCACAACCGGGTCCGCGAGAGCGGCTCCGGCTCGCTGCGCCTGGTCTGCCCCGAGGAACGGATCCGCCGGGTCTTCCGGATCACCGGGCTGGACAACGTCTTCCCGCTCTTCGACACCGTCCCGGACGCGGTGAACGCCGCCGGATGACCTGCGGGGCGCCTCCGTCTGGCACCATCGGGTCGTGGAACGTTGCGCTGCCTTCCGCGAGGCGCTGTCGGCCCGCCTCGACGGTGAGGACGAGCCGATCGAGGCCGCCCTCACCGACGCGCACCTGCGCCGCTGCGCCGACTGCCGGGCCTGGCACGCCGACGCGGTGACGGCCACCCGGCTCTTCCGGGTCCAGCAGGTGCCCGCACAGCCGGCCGGCGTGGACGACCTCCTCGCCGCCCTCGACGCCCACGGAGTGCTTCCGGCGGCCGATGTACCCCCTGCGCCCGCCTCCGGTCTCCGTCGGCTCGCCCTGCCCGCTTCCTGGATTCGTGGCCGGATCAGCCGGGCCCACGTCGTCCTGGCGCTGCGCGTGCTGCTCGGGGGCTTCGGGGCGGCCCAGTTCATGCTCGGCATCGCCCAGGTGACGACCGCCGCCACCGCCTCCGACCTGCACGGCGACGGCGCGGGCCACCTGTGGCACGAGTCGGCCGCCTGGAACGTCGCGATCGGCGCCGGCTTCGGCTGGATCGCCAGCCGCCGCGGCCGCCCCGCCGGCGCGCTGCCGATGCTGACGGCGTTCGTCGGGCTGCTCGCGCTGCTCAGCGTCAACGACCTGCTCGCCGGACGGGTCGAGACGGAGCGGCTGCTGAGCCACGCGTTCGTCCTGGCGGGGTACGCGATCGTGATCGCCCTGACCCGTCCCGCCCTCGACCCGGGCTTCTTCGACGGCGGCTCCTCGACCTCGGGCTCCGGCGGCGCTTCGGGCGGCTCCGGCGGCGCTTCCGGCGGCCCCGGCGGCGCTCGTGGCGGCGCTGCGCCGCGGCGGCCGTTGCGGATCGTGCCCGGGCAGGCGACCGCGCACGTCACCGACCGCGAAGCCGCCTGACCCTCACCTGACACTTCACCTGGGCGCCGCTCGCGGCGCCTGACGCCCATCCGACGCGTGTCGAGGCTCACCGCCCATCCAGCTGTGATGATCTTTCTGAATCGATACAGTAGACGTCAGAGAGACCAGACCAGGCCAGAGGAGAAGCCAGATGCCCGCACAGACCACGGCCAGCCGCGTCCGCAACGCCGTCACCAGCCGCTTCGAGGCGCGCCGCGCCCGCAGGGCCCTCGCCCGGGAGATCGCCGCCTACCGCACGCCCGCCGAGCGCCTCGAGCTCGACCTGATCCTCGGCCGCCACACCGCCGACGAGACCCGCGAGATCGACGAGATCCTCCGCGCCCAGGCCGCCGCCGAGCGCTCGACGTTCCAAGCCATGCCGGTCGACCGCACCTAACGCCACCACGAGCGGGAGCGGCACCACGCCGCTCCCGCTCTCCCCGGCCCTGGACCCCGACGACACCGCCGCCACCATCGTCGCCACCCTCCAGGGCGGCTACGTCCTGGCCCGGGCGGCCGGCTCCAGAGACCCGTTCGACCGTGCCGTCCAGGGCGCCCTGTCCCTCCTGAAGGCGGCGACCCCCTGATGCAGGCCATGCAGTACGAGCTGACGCTGCCCGCCGACTACGACATGCGGATCATCCGCACCCGCGTCCGTCTGGCCGGCCCGGTCCTGGACGACCGCCGCGGCCTGGCGCTGAAGGCCTACCTGATCCGCACCCGCGGCGTCGACGACTCCCCCGTCAACCAGTACGCCCCGTTCTATCTCTGGAACTCCCCCACCGCCATGACCCACTTCCTCCTCGGCGGCGGCGGGTTCCAGAACATCGTCCGCGACTTCGGCCGGCCACCCGTCTCCCACTGGACGGCTGTCGCCGCCACCCAGGGCGCCGCCGCGACGACCCCGCCGCTGGCGGCCTCCCGCCAACTCACCCCGCTGACCGCCGACACCTCGATCGAATCCGCCGTCGCGGACCTGCGGTCCCTGGCCGCCCGCCCGGACCTGCACACCGCGGCCCTGGCGTACGACCCGCGCTCGTGGCACCTGGTGCGCTTCACCCTGTGGCGCACCGAGGTCCCGCCCGACCAGGCCGGCGAGCGCTATGAGGTCCTGCACCTGTCGGCGCCGGAGCCGGCCGCGGCGCTGTGACGGCTGGGGGTTCGCGGCGCTCGCCGCAGCCGCGCCGCTCACCGCAGTCGCGGCGCCGGGGCGTCGGGTGGGACGGTGCCGGCGACGACGCCGCGGGCCCAGGCGACGAGGCCGGGCGCGTCGATGCCGTGCGGGGCGGGGATCTGGGCCTCGATGCGGTCGGCGGCGCGGGTCAGCAGGCGGTGGCCGCCGGTGGGGTTGCCGCGGTACAGGTGCGTCAGGCCGACGGCGAGCTGCGCCAGCCCGCGCCACAGCTCGCGATCCTCGGCGGGGGCGCTCTTCCAGGCGGCCTCGAGGACCTCGTGGGCGTGAAACGGGCGGCCCGCGTCGAGCAGCTCCTGCGCCAGGGTCAGCGCGGCGTCGGGGGTGGCGTCGACGTCGTCGGGCATCGTCGGGATGCCCTCCGCGCCGCGCGGAAGGGGGCGGCCGAGGCCGTCGCGCGGGCGGGCGCTGCGGGCCCGGCCGGCATCGTCGCGATCACGATCCATATCCACCAACGTAGTGGTGCATGATGGATGGCGTGACGCAATGGGAGTATGCGCGGCTTGAGTATCGGGCGGCTGGGACGCTGGGCACGGACAAGTTCGAGGACTGGGACGCGGTGTTCCACCACCCGGGTGGGGTGCAGCGGTGGGGCACCGACGAGCGGTACAACGACCTGCGCCACCTCAACCGGGCTGGTGCGGAGGGTTGGCAGGCGTATGACCGCGCCGCGCTCGTCGTCGGGCAGCCGCACCGGCTCCACGCCGTCACCTACTCGCTCCGCCGGCCGATCCAGCGCTGAGTGCGGGCACTCCTCGCGGCGCACTGGGGCCTGACCCGCGCCGAGGTCGTCGACCACCACGGCGGGATGAACTCACGCACGTGGTTCGTGACGGCGGGCGGCAACCGGTACGTCGCGAAGTCCGCCGCCGGTGACTGGTTCCCCGGCGGGATCGCGGTCGCAGACGCGCTCGCGCGGCGGGGCTTCGCCAGCGGCGCCCCGGTCAGGACCACCGACGGCCGGCTGACCATTCCGGCGACGTCAGACGTCGCGCCCGGCGACAGGCCGGCGCTGCTCGCGTTCGTCGACGGCCACTGCGCGTCAGGCAGGTCATGGCGCCTCGCTGCCACTGACGCTCGGCACGAGGGTCTCCGGTCTGGTATCTCGGTCTTGCTTGGCCGTTGAACCACGTACCGGAGACCTCTTCAGTTATCGATCACCGCCACGCCACGAATGTGTCGACGCCCTTACCAAACGCGCGTGAGAACGTCAGATCATGCGCATGCACCAGACGGCCTTGCCGTCGGCGGTGGGCCGGGTGCCCCAGCGGTCGCACAGCGAGGAGACCAGCTGGAGGCCGCGGCCGTGCTCGTCGTCCGGGGTCGGGCGCTGCTTGCGGGGCAGGTAGGTCGCGGTGTCGTGCAGCTCGAGGACCACGTGGGTGCCGCCGTTGCGCAGGCGGAGCTGGATGGGCGGGCGGCCGTGCAGCACGGCGTTGGCGGCGAGCTCGCTGACGACGAGGACGAGGTCGTCGACGACGCGGGACGGAGCATCCCAGCGGCGCAGGGTCGTGGCGACGAACTGGCGGGCGGTGCGCACGGCCCGCTCCTCGGCGGGGATGTCCTGGACGACGGACCGCTCCTCGCCGGGCTCGGCGACGACCCGGGCCAGCAGGACGGTGATGTCGTCGTCCGGGCCGTCGGGCAGCAGCGCGTCGACGAGCCGGTCCGGGACGTCGGCGAGCGGGCCGGTCAGGGTGCAGACGTGGGCGGCGAGCGCGTCGATGCCCGTGTCGAGGTCGCGGTCGCGGTGCTCGACGAGACCGTCGGTGTAGAGGGTCAGCAGCGCCCCGACGGGCAGCTCGACGCGCTCCTCGCTCAGGGTCAGCGGGCCGGTGCCCAGCGGCGGGCCCGAGACGGTGAGCGGGCGCACGGTGCCGCCGGGCAGCAGGAGCAGCGGCGGCAGGTGGCCGGCGTTGGCATACGTGAGGCTGCGCTCGCCCGGGTCGTACACCGCGTAGACCACCGTGACGATCTGGTCCTCGCGCAGGTCGCGCACGACGCCGTCGAGGAACTCCAGGACGTCCGCGGGCGGCAGGTCGAGCCGGGCGTAGGCACGGACCGCGGCCCGCAGCTGGCCCATCACCGCGGCCGCCGGGACCCCGCGGCCCATGACGTCGCCCATGACGAGGGCGGTGCGGTCGGCGCCGAGCTCGATGACGTCGTACCAGTCGCCGCCGACCTGCGTGCCGGCGACGCCGGGCCGGTAGTAGGTGGCGACCTCGAGGTGCTCGGGGTCGAACGTGAGCGGTGGCATGAGGCTGCGCTGCAGCTCGTCGGCGATGCGGTGCTCGCGGGCGGCGGCCTCCTGCAGGCCGCTGGCGGCGGCCAGGGCCTGCTCGGCGCGGCGCTGCTCGGTGACGTCCTGGTTGGAGCCGCGCAGCCGGACCGGAGCGCCGGCGGCGTCGAGCTCGAGCTCGCCGATGGTGCGGAAGACGCGCAGCGAGCCGTCGGGCTGCCACACCCGGGCCTCGTAGTCCAGCGGCTCGCCGGCGATCGCGGCGGCCATCGCCGCGTCGACGAGCGCGCGGTCGTCGGGGTGCAGGAGGGCGTTGGTCGCATCGCGGGCGGCGGGGTCGAGCAGCTCGGCGGCGGTCATGCCCATCTGCCGCTGGAACTCCTCCGAGCCGTGGATGTCGCCGGTGGCGAGGTCGAGCTCCCAGCTGCCGACGGATGCGAGGCGCTGCGCCTGGTCCAGCAGCTCGCGGCTGCGCTGGAGCTCGTCGCGGGCCCGCCGGACCCGGTCGAACTCGAGGTTGGCCCGGACCCTGGCGCGCAGCTCCCGCGGCGAGAACGGCTTGATGAGGTAGTCGTCGGCGCCCGCGTCGAGGCCTTCGACGGTCGCCTCGTCGCCGGCCCGCGCCGACAGCATGACGACCGGCAGGAGCGCCGCGGTGCTGTCGGCGCGCAGGGCGGCGACGAGGCCGAAGCCGTCGAGCTCGGGCATCATGACGTCGGTGAGGATGAGGTCCGGCCGGGTGTCGCGCAGCAGGCGCAGCGCCGCCATGCCGTCGGACGCCTCGACGATCTGGTAGTCGGCCTCGAGGATGGTGCGGATGTAGTCCCGCATGTCGCTGTTGTCGTCGACGACCATGACCGTCGGCGCCGTCGAGTGCACCGGCGTGGCGGACGGCGGCGCGGGGACCATCCACCGCTCGACCTCCGCCAGGAACCCGGGCACGACCCGGTCCGCCGCCGACTTCCGGTCGGCCGCGTCGTGCGCACCACCGGCGGCACCGGCGGCGGCGCTCTCAAAGGCGGCGTCGGCAGCGGTACCGGAAGCGGTGTCCTGCGCGGTGCCGGCGGCAGGCTCGGGGGCGAACGGGAGCCTGACGGTGAACGTGCTGCCGGCGCCGGGCGCGCTGTGGACGCCCGCGGTGCCGCCGTGCAGGGCGGCCAGCTCCGCGACCAGGGCGAGGCCGATGCCGGAGCCCTCGTGGGTGCGCGAGGGGGTGCCCATGATGCGGTGGAAGCGGTCGAAGAGGTTGGCCTGGTCGGCGGGGTCGATGCCGACGCCCGTGTCGGTGACGCTGAGCTCGGCGGCGCCGCCGACCTCGGCGACGCGGATGGTGATCGAGCCGTCGAACGTGAACTTCAGCGCGTTGGACAGCAGGTTCAGCGTGATCTTCGCCCACATCTCCGGGTCGGCGAGGACGGGCCGGCGCAGCGGCGGACAGTCGATGACGAGGTGCAGGCCGGCGCGCTGGGTGGCGGTGTCGAACATGCCGGCCAGCTCGGCGGTGGCGGTGGCCAGGTCGAGCGGCTCGAAGCGCGGCTCGACCCGGCCCGACTCCAGCTGCGAGAAGTCCAGCAGGGTGTTGACGAGCTTCAGCAGCCGCTCGGCATTGCGGTGCACGACCTCGACCCGGTCACGCTGGCCCGGCGGCAGCGGCCTGGCCTGGTCGGTGAGGGCGTCCTCGGTCGGGCCGAGCAGCAGCGTCAGCGGCGTGCGGAACTCGTGGCTGACGTTGGTGAAGAACGCCGTCTTCGCCCGGTCCAGCTCGGCGAGGGACTCGGCGCGGCGGCGCTCGGCCGCGTAGGAGCGGGCGGTGCCGATCCTCGCCGCGAGCTGCCCGGCGATGAGGTCGACGAAGCCGGCGTACGCGGAGTCGAACGGGCGGTAGCGGTTGAGCCCGACGACCAGGAAGCCATACGGGCGGCCGCCGCCGGGCTTCGGCAGCGGGACGAGACGCGCCTCGGTCGGCGGCTCCTCCCACGCGCCGGCCGGCAGCTCGGTGTAGCCGCCGAGGGTCAGCGGGGCGCCCCGGGCGAGCTCCGCCACTGGCCAGAACGGCCCGGCGTCAGGGTCGAGCACCGCGGGCGCCGCCGGCGCGCCGGGCTGTACGCCGGTGCTGCAGGCGAGGTGGGCGGTGTCGGCGTCCTCGTCGAAGAGGTACGTGAGGGTGAAGGGCAGATCGTCGGCGCGGGCCCCGAGGTGCCGGACCACGGCGCGGAAGAGGTCCTCCTCGCTGTCGCCGGCGGTGCCGGCGCCGAGGTCGCGCAGGGTCGTCATGCGGCGCTCGCTGATGACGCGGTCGGTGTCCTCGCTGACCACGCAGAGCATCCCGGCGATGACCCCGTCGTCGTCGGTGAGCGGGCTGTAGGAGAAGGTGTGGTAGGTCTCCTCGGTGTAGCCGCTGCGGCTGAGGAACAGGCGCAGCGCCTCGTCCCAGGTGGCGTCGCCGGTCTGCATGACGGCGGCGATCCGCGGGCCGATCTCGGGCCAGATCTCGGCCCACACATCGCGGGCCGGCTTGCCCAGGGCCCACGGGTACTTCTTGCCGAGCGTGTCGCGCCGGTAGGCGTCGTTGCAGAAGAACGTGAGCTCGGGGCCCCACGCCATCCACATCGAGAACCGGGAGCCGAGCAGGATCCGCATGACCGAGCGCAGGCTCTGCGGCCAGCTCGCGGGCTCACCCAGCGGGGTCGCCGCCCAGTCGACCGCGCCGAGGTCGCGGCTCACCTCGGAATCGTCGGACGTCGACCAGGCCGCCTCACCCACCCGACCAGCGTACGCAGAGAACGGGGCTCGCACACCGCGCCAGTGCGCCATCGGCGGGTGCGGCCGCCCCCGTCTCGCAACAGCCGCACCGCCGATGGCGAACCAGCTGCGGGAATGTGAGGATGACTCTGCCCTCCATCCGATCGTATATGATCGTGCGGGCGCCCGGCCCCTGTCAAGAGCGGAACTCGCACGTGCAGCATGAGCACAGCAGTACCGGGCCGTCCGGGCCCGCGGACCGTGACGGGCCGCCCGCGCCGTCGAAGCACGAGCTCGCCTACAGCCGCATCCGCCAGCGGATCCTCGACGGCCGGTACCGGCCGGGACATCGCCTCGTGCTCAGCACCCTGGCCAGGGAGCTGGACGTCAGCCCCGTGCCGGTGCGGGAGGCGATCCGGCGGCTGGAGGCGGAAGGCCTCGTCAGCTTCGAGCGCAACGTCGGCGCCCGGGTCGCCACGCTCGGCGACGACGACTGGGTGCAGCTGGTCGAGATGCTGGCGCTGCTGGACGGATTCGCGTTCGCGGCCGCGGCGCCGCAGATGTCCGCCGAGCGGATCGGGACCGCCCGGGGGCTCAACGCCCAGCTGCGCCTGGAGCAGACCAACGAGCGGGTCATGGCGTTGCACCGGGAGTTCCACCGCACGATCTACGGCTGCTGCGGCAACCGGCACGTGATCGAGGCCCTCGAATGGATCTGGGACCGCATCGACGCGTCGCGGGTCCTGGCGTCGCTCTACCCCCGGCTGCGGGTGCGGGCCGCGGTCGACGAGCACGACGAGCTGCTGGACCGGCTGGAGCGGGGCGAGGACGACCCGGGCACGCTCGAGGCCTGCGCCCGCGAACACAACCTCAACACCATCCGGGCGATCAGGTCCGCCCGGGAAAGGTAGAAGACCGGCATCCACGGGGGAAGATGCCGGTCTCGCGTTCAACTATACGACGCCCGCACGTTTCCCGCCAGAGGTCAATTCCGTCGGACGGTCGTCACCGTGGGCGACCGGCGCCTTCGGGTTGCGCAGGCCCTTCGGCAGGGTCGGTTCGCTGGCGGCGATCTCCACCTCGATCAGGCTGGTCTCGTGCCGCTCGGCGGCGTACGCGGCATGCCCGCCACGCAGCCCGAAGAGCCGCTTCGACAGCAGGATGTAGAGCACGGCGACGATGTTCACCACGAGCGCGCCGATGCGCAGCCAGGTGACCTTCTCCGACAGCTCGTAGATCTCCACCGGCAGGCCGAGCGACGTGGCGACGACGGCGAAGTACTCACCCCAGCGCTTCAGCATCCACAGGCCGACGCCCTCGACGACCTGCAGGACGCCGTAGACCATCAGGCCGATCGCGACCCACAGCAGCGTCTTGGACTCCGCCTCGATGACCGTCCGGATCGTGTGGATCATCGCGGAGTCCTCGAACTTCCAGCCGATCCGGTCCGCGAACGGGCGCAGCAGCGGCAGGTCCTCGTTGAACGCCCGCTCGACGCCGTCGCGGTGGGTGCGGAAGCGGAACACCCCGTAGCCGGCGAGCAGCACGGCGATGCCCTTGGCGAACCGCTCGATCGACAGCAGCCGCAGCACGAGCGCGTCGCGCAGCGCCCTGCCCCGCAGCACGATCGGGGCGTCCTCGGCGGGGCCCTGCGCCTGCGGCTCGCCGATGACGAAGTCGCCGCACCGCAGGCAGCGCCACGCCGCGCCGACGGGGGTCGTGGCGTGCAGCCGCTCCCGGAAGGGCGCCTCGTCCGGGGCGTAGGTGACGTGCCCGCGCCGCGCGCAGGTGCGTAGGTTCCAGTCCACGCGCTATTCGTACCGCAGACGCGCCGGCCCCGCGTCGGTCAGGTCGGCTTTCCAACGGTCTGCGGATGCCCGGCGTCGGTGATCGTGTCGCCGAAGGTGGCCAGGTAGGCGGCCTCGCCGACGGCCAGGTAGTCCAGGTTGCGCCGCAGCTGCGCGGGGATCTCGGCCGGCGCGGGCGCGTCGGCCTGCGTCCCGGTCCGCCCCCGGGAGCGCTTCCTGGTGCGCCCCACGACCAGCATCAGCGCGCCGACCAGGATCGAGGCGATGATCCCGTCGAGCCAGTAGTGGTTGGCGGTGCCGACGACGACCAGCATCGTGATCACCGGGTGGGCCAGCCACAGCCAGCGCCACCGGCTGCTGGTCGCCGTGATGAGCCCGAGCGCGATGACCAGCGCCCAGCCGACGTGCAGCGACGGCATCGCCGCGTACTGGTTGCTGAGCGTGTCGGTCTGCGGCGGCCCGTACACCGACGGACCGAACTTCGCGGCGGTGTCGATCATCCCGATGCCGGCCAGCATCCGCGGCGGCGCGAGCGGGAACCCGAGGTGCATGACCAGCCCCGCCGCGGTCAACCAGGCGAGGATCCGCCGGAAACGCAGGTAGTGTGCGGGGCGGAAGACGTACATGAACAGCAGGAACGCGACGGTCGCCGGGAAGTGCACGACGGCGTAGTAGACGTTGGCGGTGCGGATGACGACGTCGGAGGTCAGCAGCAGGTGCTGCAGGTCCGCCTCGCCCGGTAGCCACAGCGCCCGCTCGGCCTGCCACACCAGCTTCGCGTTGGCGTAGGACTCCCCGACCCGCCCGTCGACGAGCAGCCGGCCCATCTTGTACGCGAGGAAGAGTCCGACGATGAGCAGCAGCTCGGCCCAGGCACGGGGACGTATCCGCGTCCCTTGCTGGGACGTGGTTCGCGTGGCGGCGTCGTCCCGTTCACGCAACCCGGGCCCCGTGTTCACGATCGACAACGTACCTGATGTTGCCAACCCGGCAATATTGCCGATCGGGCAGTCCTCGTCATGTCCTGCGTCACAAACTTGTTTATGCTTCAAGGAAATTGTCGATGTTCAAGCGTTGAAGGAGCACGATGAGCAGCCGAGCCGACCAGGCGATCGCCGCCCTGCGCAAGGGGCACGAGGATCTCACCACCGTCGTTCGCAGGCTCACGTCTGAGCAGCTCACCAGCCCTTCGGCGGCGAGCGAGTGGGACATCTCCCAGGTGATCAGCCACCTGGGCAGCGGAGCCGAGATCAACCTGGAGGTGGTGCGCGCCTCGCTCGAGGGCCGCCCCGCCCCGGAGTTCGAGTTCAACAAGGGCGTGTGGGCCCGGTGGGACGGGATGGCCCCGGCCGAGCGGGCTGTCGAGTTCCCGGTTGCGAACCAGCGCCTGGTCGAGGCATACGAGGCCCTCGACGCCGAGCAGCGCGCCTCGCACCGCATCGACGTGGGCTGGATGCCCGAGCCCGTCGACGTCGCGACGTCGGCGGTGCTGCGGCTGACCGAGTTCGGCTACCACGACTGGGACGTCCGGGTCGCGCTCGACCCGTCGGCGACCCTGGCGCCGGAGGCGGCGGTGCTCATCGACGAGCGGGTGGAGGGGCTGTTCGGCTGGATCGCGAAGCCGGCCTACCTCGACGGGCGCACGGCCGACCTGATCGTCACGCTCACCGACATCGGCGAGCAGCGCGGCCTGCGCCTGGCCGACCCGGTGACCCTGGGCGCCGCCCCGGCGTCGCCGGACGGCGAGCTGAGCCTGACCCTGGACGCGTTCCTGCGCCTGGCCGCCGGCCGCCTCGGTGCCCGGTACACCCCGTCCGACGTGAAGATCACCGGCCCGATCACCCTCGACGACCTCCGCGCCGTCTTCCCCGGCTACTGAGTTCACTGCCGTCCCCCGGACACAGAGCGACCCCGGCACCGGAGTTCCGGGCCGGGGTCGCGAGGGGTGGGGGGACGAGCGGCAAGCTGAGTGTCGAGCCATACTGCGACGCGGTCGTGCCGGACGTTGCCGCAGCAGCGGATCCGCGGCTCAGGCGGCCTTGAGGTCCTTCAGGCAGAGCACGTCGCCGTTCTTGCCGGACTCGCCCCACCAGTACAGGGTGGTGGCCTCCGAGAATGCCTCGCAGACGTTCTTTTCGTCGGACATCGCGTCCGACTCCTTCTTGTCGCCGACCTTGCCGACGACACTGAAGTCCGCGTCGGCGCCGCCGCACTTGACGATCTTCAGCTCGTTGGCCGCGACCTTGTGCATGCAGTCACCGACGTTGGCCTTCTCGGCGGAGTCGCGGTTGAGGTACCAACCGATCCCGGCCAGGACGACCAGCACAACGATGGAGACGCCGAATCTAACAACCTTGGACATGCGGAATTTTCTACAGGTCACGGAGCGTTAGCGCTGCCCCGCTCTCATATCGAATGCATCACGGCCAGGTCTCACATTGGCGCAGGCAGGACCGGTCGGTGCCTGCCTGCGCCGTTGTGGGCGTTATGCCATGTGTCGACGCTGTGTCGTCGGCCACAGACGTTCGGGGCCTAATGTCCCCGAGGACGTCAGAGGGTGAGCGTCCAGGTGTCGATCCGGCCGGTGTCGAGGCTCGCGGCGTCGCGGACCCGCAGGGTCCAGGTGCCGTTCGCGGCCTCGGTCGACAGGTTGACGGTGAAGTTCTGGATGATGTTGTCGGCGCTGCCACCGGACCGGTTCGACAGGTTGTAGACCGAGCCGTCGGGGGCGACGACGTCGACGACCAGGTCACCGCGGTAGGTGTGGTAGATCGCCACGTTCACCGAGCTGGTGGCCGAGGCGTTGCGGTTGCAGCCACTGATGGTGATCGTGCTGGTCACCGTGGTGTTGTCCGGGATCGCGACGTCGTTGCCGTTGGTGCCGGTGCAGCCGGGCGCACCGTTGACGGTCAGGCTGAACGTGGTGGTCCGGGTCGAGCTGGCGCCCGTGCCCGTGATGGTCACCGCGTAGGTGCCGGACGGGGTCGACGCGGAGGTGGCGATCGTCAGCGTGGACGTGCCGCCGGCCGAGTTGATCGAGGCCGGGCTGAAGCTGGCGGTCGCACCCGACGGCAGGCCCGACGCGGTCAGTGCCACCGTCTGCGCCGAGCCGTTGGTGAGCGTCGCGGTGATCGTGCTGGTCGCCGAGCTGCCCGGGTTGACCGAGCCGCTCGCCGGCGCGGCGGCGAGGGAGAAGTCGTTGCCGGTCGGGCAGACGGCGTCGTTGCCGGCCACGTTCACCGCGGTCCACGCGGCCTGGACGGCCTTGTACTCCGCGGAGCAGGTGCCGTACAGGTCGGTCGCGGCGCTCAGCGTGTGTGCCCGGGCCGTGTTGGCCGGGTTGCTGGTGTTCACGTAGGTCGTGTTCGACGTGAAGTAGACGTCGAGCGCGCGGTACCAGATCTTCTCGGCCTTGGCGCGGCCGATGCCGACGACGGCGGGCGCGGAGCCGCAGACCGGCGAGGTGCCGTAGGCGGTGGCCCCGGTGCCCTCGGCGAGGTTGAAGAAGAAGTGGTTCGCCGGGCCCGACGAGTAGTGCACGTCCACGTTCTTGGTGCTGGTGGACCAGCAGCCGTGCGACGAGCCGTCCAGGGTCGGGTTGTACATGTAGCGCAACGGCGTGTTGTTGCCGTTGATGTTGATCTTCTCACCGATCTGGTAGTCGCCCGCGTCGCTGGCGTTGTTCGCGTAGAACTCGACCATCGAGCCGAAGATGTCGCTGGTGGCCTCGTTGAGACCGCCGGACTCACCGGAGTACACCAGGCCGGCGAGCGCCTCCGTGACGCCGTGGCTCATCTCGTGGCCCGCGACGTCCAGCGCGACGAGCGGCCGGCTGTTGCCGGAGCCGTCGCCGTAGGTCATCTGCGCGCCGTCCCAGAACGCGTTCACGTACGCGTTGCCGTAGTGCACCCGCGACGGCACGCCGGCGCCGTTGCCGAAGATGCCGTTCCGGCCGTGCACGTTCTTGTAGTAGTCGAACGTGACCGCCGCGCCGAAGTGCGCGTCGACGCCGGCCGACTGCCGGTTGGAGTTGGCGCCGGTGCCCCACACGTTGTCCGCGTCGGTGAACGTGGTGCAGGTGCTGGTGCCGTTGTTCATGTCGCAGGTCCGGCCGTTGCCGTGCGACGGGTCGATCATCTGGTAGGTCGTGCCCGACAGCGTCGTGTCGATCGGGACCGAACCCGAGTAGATGCTGTTACCGGTGCCCTGGACGGTCTCGATCTCGTCGAAGGCCCCGCGCACCGCGTTGGTGTTCGCGTCGGTGATGACGTGCAGCTTCGACGGGGTCTGTCCGTCGGCGAGCCAGCCACTGACCACGGTCTCGTAGGCGAGCACGCCGGTGCCGTCGCTCGCGTCGACGAACAGCTCGGGGCTGCCGACCGCGGTGATCGTGCCGCTGAACGCCGACTTCGCCTTGGCGGCACCGGCCGTCTTGGACACCGCGGCGCTGGTGCCGAGGGTGAGCGGGGCGTGCAGCCCGACGGACGCGCTGCTGAACGTGCCGTCCGGCGCGGCGTGCACGACGAAGTCGCCGCCGTAGACCCGCAGGCCGTGGTAGGTGCGGGTATAACGGGTATGGGACGCGCCGCTGGCGTCCTTCTGACTCCTGGCGATCGTGTAGGCCTCACTGTCGGCGGCCCGGATGTCCGCCCGGTGGGCCTGCAGGGCCGAGGGGGCTGGGGTGCTGGGCGACGCGTCAGCTGGTGACGCGAGAGCGGCCAGCATGCCCCCGGTCAGGAGCAGTGCACCGGCTGCGGCGATCTTTCGTTTCACTCGGCCTCCCTGGCAGCGGATGTGCCGTGACGGTAGTCACGTATGTACATATAGCAATGCCTAGGGATGACCCATCCATATCACTTCCCTCATACCGCCCGGCCGTCACTCGTCGGGGTGGGTCCGGACGCGACCGGCTTATGCCGCTTCGCCTGGAGAGATCCGCGCCGGCAGGTCGAGCACCGAGGCGAGGCGCCGCGCCTCGGGCACGTCGGCGCGGCGCGCCGGGTCGATGAGGAACGCGGTCATGCCGAACTTCTCGGGCCCCACGAAGTCCGCGAGGTGGGTGTCGCCGACGAAGACGGCCGCGGACGGCTCGATGCCGAGCACCTCCATGGTCGCGGTGTAGATCGCCGGGTGCGGCTTGCGGTGGCCGACCTCCACCGATGTGATCACCACGTCCATCAGGTCGGCGATGCCCATCGCCGCGAGGTGGCCCGGCACCAGGTCCGGCTGGCGCGTGTTGGTGACGACGGCCAGCCGGTACACCCGCGACAACGACCGGACGAGCGGCACGACCCCATCGGGATACCTGACGCCGGCGCTCCACTCGGCCAGGTAGGCCCGGGTGAACGCGTCGACCTCGCCGACGGCGGGCACCCGGCCGAGCACCTCGGTGAGGTAGGCGGCGCCGACCTGCGCCATCGAGAACTCGTGGTCATCGGCGTCGCTGCCCCGGTCGAACGCCGCGAATGCGCCGTCCCAGCCCTGGAGGAACTCGGCGTAGGAGACCGTGGCGCCGAGCCTGCCCAGCTCGGCATGTGCGCGCGGGTACCCCTGACTGGTGCGGCCGGCGTCGTAGTCGACGAGCGTGCCGAAGAAGTCGAACAGGATGTGCGAGTACATCCGGGCAACCTTAACGAGACTCATCGACAGGTCTTGAAGCCTCGGCTACCCGGGAGTAACTTGACCGGATGCGAATGGTGGCGCTGCTGGCCGCGGCGGTCGGGATCATCGTCGAGGGCGTGGTCGTCGGCGCCGCGCTGTTCGTCGTCGGTGGGGTGATCGGGGCGTACTCGATGTCGCTCAACGGCGCCGATCCAGGCCATGCCCAGGTCGGGATCCGGGTCGCCGCCGTCATCCTGGGTGCGTTGCTGGTCGCGCTCGGCGCGGTGCTGCTCGCTGCCGCGTTGCGGCGCCGCGCCGCCGGTCGTCCTGGACATGGCGCCGCCGGCCGTCTCGGACCCCGGGCCGCCGGCCGCTTGACGATGGTCGCGCTGGTCGTGCAGTGCGTGGTCGTCACGGTCGCCGGGATCGCGCTCGGCTGGGAGGTCTTCGCCGGCACGCTGCTCGTGCTCGGCGCGCTGCTCTACGTGCGGCTCGACGAGGACTCGCCGCTGCCCCGCACGGCCGATACCCGCTGACGATCAACGAGGTAGCGTGGCGCTACCGCGTTCGGCGTCAAGGGGGTCGGAAGTGCAGCAGGGCTGGGCCAGTCCACGAGTCGGCCGGCGGGTCGGCCGGATGATCGGCCGGATGATGCGCCACCTGCAGCCCGGCGAGCCACTGCCGCACCTGCTCGCCGACGACGGGCGGGACTCGATCGTCGACTGCGCGCTCTACGTCCGCGGCGTCCGGCAGCCGGACGGGCACACGTTCCGAGAGGCGTACGCGGCGGCCCGCCGGCGGCGCAACGGGTTCGTCTGGCTGGGGCTGTTCGAGCCGACGTGGGCCCAGTTCGCGGCCGTCGCCGAGGAGATCGGCATCGACGACCACACCGCCGAGAAGGCCGTCGCACGGGAGCGCCGGCCCGCCGTCGAGCGCCGCGGCGACGTGACGATGCTGGTGATCCGCACCGCCCGCTACGTCGAGCACGCCGAGCTCACCGCCACCTCCGAGGTCGTCGACACCGGCGCGGTGACCCTGCTCATCGGCCCGCACTTCGTCGTGTCGGTCCGGCACGGCGGCGCGGGCGCGCTCGCCGACGTCCGCCATCAGCTGGAGCAACGCCCCGCCATGCTCGGGCACGGTCCGTGGGCGGTCGCCTACGCGGTGTGCGACCGCATGATCGAGGTCTACCACGACGTCTCCACCGGCGTGGAGCAGGACGTGGAGCAGCTGGAGCAGACCGCGTTCCTGCGCGTCGGCGGCTGCGACGTGCAGCAGATCTACCAGCTGAAGCGCGAGCTGGTCGAGTTCAAGCGGGCGGTCGTGCCGCTGCAGGCGCCGCTGCGCCGGATGAACGACCCAGCCGTGGTGGAGCTGCCGCCGCAGCTACGGCAGTACTTCGCGGACCTGCTCGGCCGGCTCACCCAGGTCGTCGACCGGGTCGCCTCCGACAACGAGCTGCTCGACTCGATCCTGCAGGCCCGCCTCGCCCAGGTCGGCCTGGACCAGAACAACGACATGCGCAAGATCGCCTCCTGGGCCGCGATCGCCGCGCTGCAGACCGCGATCGCGGGCATCTACGGGATGAACTTCGAACACATCCCCGGACTGCGGTGGGACTACGGCTTCTACCTCATCCTGCTGATCATGGCCGTCGGGTCGGTGGTCCTCTACCGCCTGTTCCGGCGCTCGGGCTGGCTGTGAAGCTGGCGGTGATCCTCCTCGCCGGCTGACCTAAGATCGTCGCCGTGTCGTACACCTTCATCACCGCCGCCAGGATCACCATGTCCCGGGAGGGCTTCGACACCTGGATGGACGCGCCGGTGCCGCCGGCCTCGCGCATCGAGAACCCTTCGGCGATGTTCGCCGGCTGGTGGTGGTCCGACCGCACGCCGCAGTGGTCCACCGACGCCGACGCCGAGACCCCTCGCTCCGTGCTCGCCGAACGCGCCGACGACCCGCAGACGCTGACCGTGCTGCGCCACCACGACGGCGCCCTGGAGGCGTACCTGTGGACGGTCGGCCACTCCGGCTTCTGGGAGCCACCCGCCCAGCAGCTGCTGCTCATGCTGGCCGGGGCGGCCGCCGTCAAGACCGACGACACCGAGGACCACGTCCTGTTCTGGGAGGACGCCGCCGGCACCCTCCCGACCCGCGACGAGTCGGCGCTGATCTCCCTGCTGGCCGTCGGCCGCGACAGCGCCCGCTTCGTCGGCCGGCGCCCGCTGGCCGACCTGCTCACCCGCCTTGCCCCGGTCGAGGAGGCCTTCGCCGAGCTCGCCGAGTCCCACGACGACTAGGCTCGCGCCCCGCCCGGGAACCTCACGCCGCCGCCGCGACTCACGGACGCGTGAGACTTTCTTCGTGGTGCGCCGTGCTGCTGCCGGCCGTCGTCGTGGTGTCCGGCGGCTGTACCGCCAACCGCCCGCAACCGCCGTCCCAGACCGCCCCCGCACTGGGCGCACCCTCTCCAGGCGCACCGTCTCTGAGCACACCGACTCAGACCGTGCCTGCCACCCCCGCCCGCTCAGGATGCGGCTCCCCGGTCGACACCGGCCCGCTGCCCGAATGGGCCCGCGCCGGCTTCACCGGCGACTCGAGCATGCCGCACGTCCTGAGCGACCACGGCACCATCGTCGCCGCGATGTTCGGCCACCCGCTCGCCGTCACCAGACCCGCCGGCTCCTCCAACAAGATCCTCTGGGTCGCCAAGGACCCCACCCCACCCGGCGACCTCCAGATCGACGCCACCCGCACCGGCACTCAAGACGTGGTCCGGCGCACCGTCCCCGGCGGCCCCGGCCCGTCGGTCATCGACCTCCCCCAACCCGGCTGCTGGCATCTCACCCTCACCTGGCCGGCCCACACGGACACCCTGGACCTCACCTACCAGCCCTGACCCCACCAGACACCCAGCACCCCCAACGACACGAATGATCGAAGGACGGACCGGGTCGTGCCGACAGCCACCCCGGTCCTTGGATCAAGCCCGGCATGAGAAGCAGCCTCACGAACCCGGCAGCTGGCAACACTCACACCCGCGCCCTGCCGCGGCGACGCAGCAACACGGCGGCGCCTGTGATCAAAGGACAGCACCGGCCGCGGGAACGACCACCCCACGACTTGGATCAACCGCCACGACAATGCACCTTTGCGAACCTGGCGCCCAGGCCCGGCGGCCAGAGACACTCACGCCCGACTCCCAGCGCCCGACAACCTGGGACGTCGAGGGTGACCTCAACGTCCCAGGTTGCGGCCTTGGGTGCTGTTGGTGCCGCGTCGGGCGAGCATGTCAACGCTGAGGGGGGCAGCACCGCGGCGCGCCGGGTGCCCTTGCCGAGGCCGAGGAGGCACCGCCGTTGGCGCTGGTGAACCCACACCCGGCGCTGGGTGCAGGTGCTGTTGCGTCGGGTGAGCGCACCGGTGCTGCGCGCAGGCCCTTAGGAGGCAGCACGCGGCGGTGGGTCAGGGCGCCGGCGCTGGGGTGGGCAGCGCCGGCGGGGACTGGAGCGGGTTGCGGGATCGGGCCGGTGGGCAGGTTGGTGGGTGCGAGTGAGGGGTCAGCCGCGTTCGACCAGGTGGCCGACGATTTCGGGGGCTCGGAGCTGGGCGCCTGAGCCGTCGCGGCGCTGGTCGGGGGCGGGCAGGTCGCGGGGCTCGCCCTTGGTGGAGGAGGCGGCCGGGCGCGGGCCGACCCAGGCGAGCACCAGGCGGCTCTCGCCCTTCAGGAAGCGCTGGGCGCGCACGCCGCCGGTGGCGCGGCCCTTCGCCGGGTAGAGGCGCAGCGGGGTCATCTTGGCGTTGCCGATGGTGGCGGTGACAACCATGGGCTCGCCGTGCTGGGGGTCCTGGGTGTTGACGGCGCCGAAGTAGAGGACCTGGGCGCCTTCGGACAGGGCGATGCCGGCCATGCCGCCGCCCTTCAGGCCCTGTGGGCGGACGAGCTTGGCCGGGAAGCGGAGCAGCGACGCGTCGGAGGTGACGAACGCGAGGGTCTCGGCGCCGTCGGTGAGCCAGGTGGCGCCGACGACCTCGTCGCCGTCGCGGAGGCCGATGACCTCGAACTCGTCGGCGCGGACGGGCCACTCGGGGGCGCAGATCTTCACCATGCCGTTGCGGGTGCCGAGGGCGAGGCCGGGTGAGCCCTCGGCGCCGGGGCCGCCGAGCGGGGCGAGGGCGACGACCGTCTCGCCGGGCTGGAGGGAGACGAGCTCGGCGGTGGACATGCCGCCGCGCAGGGAGACGGTGCCGGGCTGCTCGGGCAGGACGGGCAGGGGCAGGACGTCGACCTTGAACGCCCGGCCGAGGCTGGTCACGAGCAGCACCTGGCCGCGGGCGGTGGTGTGCACGACGGCGCGGACGGTGTCGTGCTTGTCGCGGCCGGCCTTGCGGCTGCCCTCGGGGGCCTCCTCCGACTCGGCGGCGGTGCGGGCGACCAGGCCGGTCGTGGACAGCAGGACCTGGCACGGGTCGTCGGACACCTCGAGGGGGCCGGCGGGGATGGACGCGGCGAGGACCTCCTTGAGGTCGCCGTCGATGAGCGTGGTGCGGCGCGGCTGGGCGAACTCCTTGACGACGGCGGCCAGCTCGTCGGAGACGACCTTCTTCAGGACCTTCTCGTCGTCGAGGATCTGGCTGAGCGCGGCGATCTCCTCGTTGAGCCGGGCCTGCTCGGCCTCCAGCTCGATGCGGTCGTAGCGGGTGAGGCGGCGCAGCGGCGTGTCGAGGATGTAGGTGGCCTGGATGTCGGTGAGGCCGAACTCGCTCATGAGCGACGCCTTGGCGGCGGCCGCGTTCTCGCTGGCGCGGATGAGGGCGACGACCCGGTCGATGTCCAGCAACGCGATGAGCAGGCCGTCGACGAGGTGCAGCCGGTCCTGGCGCTTCTTGCGGCGGAACTCGGTGCGCCGGGTCACGACCTCGTAGCGGTGCGCGAGGAAGACCTCCAGCAGCGGCTTGAGGCCGAGGGTCTGCGGCTGGCCGTCGACGAGGACGAGGTTGTTGACGCCGAAGGACTGCTCCAGCGGGGTCAGCCGGTACAGGTCGGCGAGCAGCGCCTGCGGGTTGACGCCGACCTTGCACTCGATGACGAGGCGGGTGCCGTTCTCCCGGTCGGTGAGGTCCTTGACGTCGGCGATGCCCTGCAGGCGCTTGGTCTTGTTGACCTCGTCGGTGATCTTCTCGATGACCTTCTCGGCGCCGATGCCGTAAGGCAGCTCGGTGACGGTGATGGCCTGCCGGCCGCGACTGCCTTCGAGCAGGCCGATCTCGATCCGGCCGCGCATGCGCACGACGCCGCGGCCGGTCTCGTAGGCGCGGCGGACCTCGTCGAGGCCGAGCAGCAGCCCGCCGGTCGGCAGGTCGGGGCCGGGGACGAACTCCATGAGCTTGTCGAGCGTGGCGGTCGGGTGGTTGATCAGCCAGCGGGCCGCGGCGACGACCTCACCGAGGTTGTGCGGGATCATGTTGGTGGCCATGCCGACCGCGATGCCCGAGGAGCCGTTGACCAGCAGGTTGGGGAACGCGGCGGGCAGCACCGAGGGCTCGTCGAGGGAGCCGTCGTAGTTGGGCCGGAAGTCGACGGTGCCCTCGTCGAGCTCGCCGACGAGCAGCATCGCCTCGCGCGACATCCTCGCCTCGGTGTACCGGGAGGCGGCCGGACCGTCGTCGGGGGATCCGAAGTTGCCGTGGCCGTCGATCAGCGGCACGTTGAGCGAGAAGTCCTGCGCCATGCGGACCATCGCGTCGTAGATCGCGCTGTCGCCGTGCGGGTGGTACTTACCCATGACGTCACCGACGACGCGGGACGACTTGACGTGGCCGCGGTCGGGGCGGTGCCCCTGCTCCTGCATCGAGAACAGGATGCGGCGGTGCACCGGCTTGAGGCCGTCGCGCGCGTCGGGCAGCGCGCGGGAGTGGATGACCGAATACGCATACTCCAGGTAGGAGTCCTCGACCTCGGTGATGAGCGGGTTGTTGAGCACCCGCGCGCCCGCCTGGTCGAAGGCGGACAGGTCGGCCTTCATTGGTTTGGCCTTGCGTGCCATGTCGCCGGACTACCCTTCCTGACTCAGGCGTCGATGTTCTCTTGGTCGACCCGCGGCGCGGCGTCGATCAGCCAGTTTCGCCGGGGCTCGACCCGCTCACCCATGAGCAGCTCGAGGACCTCCTCGGCCTTCTCGATGTCGTCGAGGGTGATGCGCCGCACGGCCCTGGTCGCCGGGTTCATCGTGGTGTCCCACAGCTCGTCGGCGTCCATCTCGCCGAGACCCTTGAACCGCGGGATCGGCGTGACGACCTGCTTGCCGGCCTTCTCGAGGCGGCTGACCGTGCTGACCATCTCCTGCTGCGTGTACGTGTAGATCGTCTCCGAGTTGCGCCCCTTCGTGACGATCTTGTGCAGGGGCGGGACGGCGGCGTAGAGCCGGCCGTCGGCGATGGCGGGCCGCATGTACTTGGCGAACAGCGTGATGAGCAGGGTGCGGATGTGCGAGCCGTCGACGTCGGCGTCGGCCATGATCAGAATTCGCCCGTAGCGCATCGACTCCAGGTCGAACGTGCGGCCGGAGCCGGCGCCGAGGACCTGCACGATCGCGGAGCACTCGGCATTGTCCAGGACCTGCTGGATGTTGGCCTTCTGCACGTTGAGGATCTTGCCGCGGATCGGCAGCAGCGCCTGATACTCCGAGGAGCGGGCCATGCGCGCGGTGCCGAGGGCGCTGTCGCCCTCGACGATGAACAGCTCGCTGCGCTGCACGCCGGTGGAGCGGCAGTCGACGAGCTTCGCCGGCATCGACGCGCCTTCCAGGGCGGTCTTGCGCCGGGCGGCGTCCTTCTGCTGCTTCTGGGTCAGGCGGACCCGCGCCGCGTCGACGATCTTCTGCAGGACGGTGCGGGCCTCGACCTTGGTCTTGCGCGCCTCGACCCACGCCTTGATGTGCTGCTCGACGATCCCCTGCACGACCCGGGTCACCGGCGCGGTGGACAGCTCGTCCTTGGTCTGCGACGTGAACTGCGGCTCGGGGATCCGCACGTGGATGATCGCCGTCATGCCTTCGAGCACATCGTCGAGGGTCGGCAGGTCCTCCTTCGGCCGCAGCAGGCCGCGGGTGTTGCGGATCGCGTCGCCGAGCGCCCGCAACGCGCCGCGCTCGAAGCCGCGCCGGTGCGTGCCGCCGTGCACGTTGCGGATCGTGTTGGTGAACGACTCCACGACCCGCTCATAGCCGGTGCCCCAGCGCAGCGCGATCTCGACCTCGGCGCGGCGCTCGACATTGGCCTTCATGACGCCGTTCTCGTCGGCGGCATTCTCCTTGTAGGTGCCCTCGCCGGTGATGTGCAGCAGCCCGCACACGGCGCGGTCGCCGGACGGCGCGAGGAACTCCACCATGTCGGCGAGCCCGTTGGGGTAGTGGTACGTCTCCGTCGAGATCTGCCCGCCGGTGGCGTCCTTGAGCACATAGGTCACGCCGGGGACGAGGAAGGCCGTGTTGCGCAGCTTGGCGCGGACCGCCTCGACGTCGAGCGCGGCGCCGGTCTCGAAGTAGCGCGAGTCGTGCCAGTAGCGGATCGAGGTGCCGGTGGACTGGCCCCGCTTCATCCGCCCCGTGACATTGAGCCCAGAGCGGCGGGTGAACGCCGCGCCCGGGCCGGCGCCGTCGAAGTCGCCGGGGACGCCGTGCTGGAAGGCCATGTGGTGGACCTTGCCGGTGTGGCGCACGGTGACGTCGAACCGGTGGGACAGCGCGTTGACCGCGGAGGCGCCGACGCCGTGCAGGCCGCCGGAGGTCTTGTAGCCGGAGCCGCCGAACTTGCCGCCGGCGTGCAGCCGGGTCAGCACGAGCTCCACGCCGGACATGCCCGACTTCGCGTGGACGCCGACGGGGATGCCGCGGCCGTCGTCGTCGACCTGGACGGAACCGTCGGCGTGCAGGGTCACCTCGACGCGGGTCGCGTGGCCGGCGATGCCCTCGTCGGTGGAGTTGTCGACGATCTCGTTGAACAGGTGAGCGACGCCGCGGCTGTCGGTCGAGCCGATGTACATGCCGGGCCGCTTGCGGACAGCGTCCAGCCCTTCGAGGAGCGTGAGGTCGTCAGCCCCGTACAAGGTCTCGGGTTGTGCGGTCAACTCGATGCTCTCCAATGATCCTGGTGCGCTGCTGCCCGCGAGCGTAGCCGCAGGGTCTGACATTTCCGTGGCACCCTCGCCGGATGTGGCGCCCGACGCGCCGCAACCAGCGACGACGACACCACGGAAAAGACGACCACACCACGGAAAACGAAACCAGCGACGACGACACCACGGCAAACGGCCGACCGCAGAAGCACGACACGACGCCGGGCCGGCCGGACGGTCGCGGGGTTCATGCGGGGACGGCGAGGTGGCCCCGCGTCCCGTTCAGTGAAGCACGACCACCCCCGGGACGCAGTCCAGGGACGCGGGTCACGCCTCCAGGACCGGCCGCCCGCTGAACCGGCCGACCGCGCCGACGATCTCCGCCGGGGTCCGGTCGTTGAACCGCAGCGGCACGGAATAGCGGACCCCGTCGGTGGTGAGGACGGTCAGCCGGCGGGCCCGGGTCAGCTGCGAGACCCCCGCCCACGGTACCCAGACCGGGGTGCCCCAGGGCCCGCGCGAGTTGCGGACCCACAGGCCGACGGAGTCGAGCGCGAGCACCGGACCGCCGGACACCGCGATCCGCACGGCGGCGACGGCCAGCGCGCCGAGGACCACCAGGGCGCACAGCCCGATGGCCACGACCGCGACGGCGTCGCCGTTGGTCCGGTCGGGCGAGTCACCAGCCAGCAGGCCGGCCGACACCAGGATCATCAGCAGGACCCAGGCCGCCGCGGAGATGCCGCCGATCAGCACGGTCCACCGCCCGGTGCCGCGCCGCACGACGAACGACAGGTCGCCCGGGATCCGCTTCACGCCGAGGTCCGGTCGATCCAGGAGCGGTAGCTGTCCCCCGTGCCCTGGCCTTCCAGGTAGTACTCGCGCAGGTCGGTGCGGACCAGGAAGCCGGCGACGAAGAACAGCAGGCCGGCCGCGATGAGGCCGGCCACGCCGTGCACCCACAGGTACCACTCCGGCACGGCGCGGGCGTACTCCTGGCGCAGCAGCTCCGGCTCCTCACCAGTCGGGGCGACCGCCCACTCGGGGCCGCCGACCAGCCCGCACAGCAGAGCGAGGGCCAGCAGCGGGCCGGCGACCCACAGGATGGCCCTGATCTTGGGGGTGCGCCACCGCACGAAGAACAGCAGCGCGCCCAGGACGACCGCGCCGACCGAGGCGACCGCCAGGTTGTTGTGGTAGTCGGCCTCGACCTGCTGCAGTGACCGGGGCGACATGAGCACGGTGTCGAGCGCGGCGAGGTCGCGCGTCACGACCGCCGTGACGGCGGCATCGACGGCGAGCAGCGCCGCGGCCGCCGCCACCGACCAGAACACCAGCCGGACCTGGGTGCCAACCTGCATCGCCACACGCTATCGACGTGACATCCGCCGCCGCAGCCCCGTTTCGTACCGACAAAGACGACCGAGATAGTGCACAATTCGCCGGTGGATCCTGTGATGGCCCTGGCGGGGCTCGGCGTCGGCATCGTCGTCGGACTGACCGGCATGGGCGGCGGCGCGCTGATGACCCCCATCCTGGTGCTGTTCTTCGGCATCCCTCCCCTGGCCGCGGTCTCCAGCGACCTGGCCGCGAGCGCGGTGATGAAGCCGTTCGGCGGCTGGGTGCACGCCCGCCGCGGCACCGTCAACTGGTCGCTCGTGCGCTGGCTGTGCCTGGGCAGCGTGCCGTCGGCGTTCGCCGGGGTCCTCCTCATGCGCGCGCTGGGCGACGGCGAGCAGGTCCAGGACATCGTCCGCGTCGCGCTCGGCATCGCGCTCCTGCTGGCCGTCGTCGGACTGCTCCTTAAGTCGTACAAAAGCGGAAAAAGCGAAAAGTCGGATGTGCCGCTGAAGGTCAAGCCGGTCCCCACGGCCCTGCTCGGCGCCGTCGGCGGGCTGGTGGTCGGGATGACCTCCGTCGGCTCAGGCTCGCTGATCATCGTCATCCTGCTCGCCCTGTACCCCATGCTGCGCCCGAACGACCTGGTCGGCACCGACCTCGTCCAGGCCATCCCCCTCGTCGCCGCGGCCGCCCTCGGCCACGCGATCTTCGGCGACCTGAAGCTCGACCTGGCCGCCGCGGTCCTCATCGGCTCGATCCCCGGCGTGCTCATCGGCGCCCGCCTGTCGTCCCGGGCGCCCGCCGGCGTGGTCCGCGCCGCGCTGGTCATCGTGCTCATCGCGAGCGCGCTGAAACTGTTCGAGGTGCCGACGGCCACGGTCGGCATCGTGGTCGCGGTGGCGACCGCCGGGGCCGTCGTGCTGGGCCTGCGCCGACGTCAGGCGATTGCGGCAGATGTACGGGCGGCCGCCGGCGCACCGGAGGAGGCGCTGGTCAGCGGGCGGGACCAACCGCAAGATCGGCGCACGGAGGACGAGACGCACCCGAAAGGGGCACAATCCCTGTGAGAGTGTGACCTCGCTGAAGGAGTGCTTGATGTCTCAGGGCCGACTCAACCAACTGCCCGAATGGGCCGCGCTGGCGAAACACCGCGCCGAGCTTGGTGAGGTGCACCTGCGGGACCTGTTCGCCGAAGACCCGGAGCGCGGGACGAAGTACTCCCTGCAGGTCGGCGACCTCTACCTCGACTACGGCAAGCACCTGGTCACCGGCGAGACCCTCGGCCTGCTGCGCGACCTCGCCGCCGCGCGCGGGGTCGCCCAGCTGCGCGACGCCATGTTCCACGGCGACAAGATCAACTTCACCGAGCACCGGGCGGTGCTGCACACCGCGCTCCGCGCGCCGCGCGACGCGGTCGTCGAGGTCGACGGCGAGAACGTCGTGCCGAAGGTGCACGCCGTGCTGGACCGGATGGCCGCGTTCGCCGACCGGATCCGCTCCGGCGAGTGGACCGGCTTCACCGGCGAGCGGATCACCACCATCGTCAACATCGGCATCGGCGGCTCCGACCTCGGCCCCGCGATGGCCTACGAGGTGCTGCGCGGCTACACCGACCGGGGGCTGGAGATGCACTTCGTCTCCAACGTCGACGGCGCCGACCTCTACGAGGCGGTCCGGGCCGCGGACCCGGCGACGACGCTGTTCATCGTGTCGTCGAAGACGTTCACGACGATCGAGACGATCACCAACGCGACCGCCGCCCGCCAGTGGATCCTCGACGCGTTCGGCGACGACGCCGCGGTCGCGAAGCACTTCGTCGCCGTGTCGACCAACGCCGGCGAGGTCGCGAAGTTCGGCATCGACACGACCAACATGTTCGAGTTCTGGGACTGGGTCGGCGGGCGTTACTCGTACGACAGCGCGATCGGCCTCTCGCTGATGATCGCGCTCGGGCCGGACGGCTTCCGGGAGATGCTCGACGGGTTCCACGCGATGGACGAGCACTTCCGGACCGCGCCGCCGGAGCAGAACGCGCCGCTGCTGCTCGGGCTGCTCGGCATCTGGTACCGCAACTTCCACGACGCCCAGACGCACGCGGTGCTCCCCTACAGCCACTACCTGTCCCGGTTCACCGCGTACCTGCAGCAGCTGGACATGGAGTCCAACGGCAAGTACGTCGACCACGACGGCCGCCCGGTCGACTGGCAGACCGGCCCGGTCGTCTGGGGCACCCCGGGCACCAACGGCCAGCACGCCTACTACCAGCTGATCCACCAGGGCACGATGCTCGTCCCGGCCGACCTCATCGGCTTCGCCCAGCCCGCGCCCGGCCTCGGCGTCTTCGCCGACCAGCACGACCTGCTGATGGCCAACCTGTTCGCGCAGGGGCAGGCTCTCGCCTTCGGCAAGACGTCGGAGGAGGTCGCGGCCGAGGGCGTGCCCGCCGAGGAGGTGCCGCACCGCACGTTCCGCGGTGACCGCCCCACCACGACGATCCTCGCCGACAAGCTCACCCCGTCGGTGCTCGGGCAGCTCATCGCCCTCTACGAGCACAAGGTCTTCGTCCAGGGCGCGATCTGGGACATCGACTCGTTCGACCAGTGGGGCGTGGAGCTCGGCAAGGTCCTCGCCAAGCGGATCGAGCCGGCGCTCACCGCCGGGGCCGGCGACACGTCCGCGCTGGACTCCTCGACCGCCGCCCTGGTCAACCGTTACCGGGCGCAGCGCGGCCGCTGAGTGCCGATCACCGACGACGAGCTCGCTCGGATGTCCCCGTCCGAGCGGGCCGACCTGGCCCGGCGCCTGGCCGTCCTCATCCCCGCACCGCGTGCGGGTGAGCGGACCCGGCGCCGGTTCGTCGTCGTGGTCGTCACCGCCGCCCTGTTCCTGATCCCGTGGGTGGCGGTGCTCGCGTGGACGTTGCCGCCGCGGTACCTCGCCGGCCACTGGCGCGCCACGTGGGTCGGCTTCGACCTGGTGCTCGCCGCCGCCCTCGCCGCCACCGCGTGGGCGGCGGCGCGGCGCCGCCAGGTCCTCCTGCTGACCGCGGTCGTCAGCGCGACCCTGCTGGTGTGCGACGCGTGGTTCGACCTGATGACGGCGGCGGGCCCCGACCGCTGGGTCAGCCTCGGCACCGCGCTGCTGGTCGAGCTGCCGCTGGCAGCGTGGCTGCTCTACGTCGCGCACCACCTGATCCGGCTCAGCCTGCGCCGCATGCTGACCCTGTCGGGCCAGTCGTTCACCGACCTGCCGCTGTGGCGGATGCCCCTCTTCGGCGTCCCGCCCCGCCATCGCCGTTAGCGCCGGCTTCGTCGGTACCGTGGCCGCATGACCCACTGGACCCTGGGCTGTGACGCGTCGGACCCGCACGCCCTCGCCGCGTTCTGGGCGGCGGCGCTCGGCTACGTGCCGGAGCCCGGCTACGACGAGCCCGACGGCGCCTCGATCGTCGACCCCGCCGGTGCCGGCCCCGCGATCGGCTTCCTGCGCGTGCCGGAGGGGAAGACCGCGAAGAACCGGGTGCACATCGACATCCGGGTGGCCGGCCCGGCGGCGATCCGCGACAAGGCCGCCGAGCTGGTCGCCGCGGGCGCCACGCTGGTGCGCGAGGAGCGCTACGGCGACCGGCTCGGCCACATCGTCATGCTCGACCCGGAGGGCAACGAGTCCTGCGTCGCCTAACCTCTGATCTCCTCCAGCAGGGTCGGGCGGGTCGGCGACCAGCCGAGCGAACGGGCCTTCGCGCCGGTGGCCCGCTGGTCCAGCAGCAGCGCGTCGGCGAAGAGGGCGCCGAGCCTGGCCCGGGACTCCTCGACGGTCTCCGGCACGACCTCGGCGCCGGTGGCCTCGGCGATCTCGCGGACGGTCGGGCCGGCGCCGGACACCCCGAGCACGTGCCCGAGACGCTCGCCGCGCTCGACGACGGTGACGTACAGCGCGGCCACGTCCTCGACGTGCACCGTCGTCCAGTGCTGCGAGCCGTCGCCGACCAGCCGGACCTTGCCGTCGGCGGGCGTGAGCACGCCGGCGGGGATGCCGCCGCCGTGGCCGTACACGACGCCGGGCGTGACGATCGTGGCCACCAGGTCCGCGTCGAGCACCGACCGCTCCACCGCGGGCCGCCACGCGGTCAGCGCCGGCGGCGCGAGCGGCGAGTCCTCGGTGATGTCGGCGTTGCTGCCGTACAGCCAGACGCCGCTGGTGTGCACGTAGGGCTTCCCGGTCCCGCCGAGCGCCTCGACCGCCGCCGCGACGACCGCCCGGTCGAACTGCTCGCTGCTGCCGTCGCCGGGCGCCGCGGTGTGCACCACGGCGTCGGCGGCCGCGAACAGCCGCGCCGTCCACGCGGTGTCGTACAGGTCCCCGACGGCGGCCTCCGCCCCGGCCTTGCGGACCTTCTCGGCCGCCTCGTCGCTGCGCACCAGGGCCGTGACGGCGTGCCCCGCCGCGACGAGCTGCTCCAGCACCACGGATCCGATGTACCCGGTCCCACCGGTCAATGCGATGTTCATGCCACCGAGCCTAGGAGCGTCACGACCTCCGGCGCAGCGTGACGCAGCCGGCGCCCCGGCCGGGAATACGCCTCCGACGAGGCTATTCCCGGCTGGCCGGTGACGCCTGACCTACGGCAGCGCCTCCGCCTTGCGCAGCAGGACCGCCCGCTCGCGGGCGTTGGTGCACAGGCGGGCGGCGCGCTCCAGCTCCGTCCGCGCCTCCCTGGTGCGCCCGAGCCGCCGGAGCAGCTCGCCGCGGACCCCGGGCAGCAGGTGCGAGCCGGGCAGCCGGTCGGCCGCGACGAGCTCGTCGACGATCGCGAGCCCCCGCAGCGGCCCGCTCGCCATCGCGACGGCGACGGCCCGGTTGAGCTCGACGACCGGCGACGGCGCGATCCGGCCGAGCGCCTCGTAGAGCAGCACGATGCGCTCCCAGTCGGTCTCCTCCACCGACGGCGCGGCGGCGTGGCACGCGGCGATGCCGGCCTGCAGCCCGTACGGGCCGAGCCCCTTCTTCGACGCGGCCGTGAACGCCGCGAGCCCCCGCCGGATCGCGGACCGGTCCCACAGCCGCCGGTCCTGGTCCTCCAGGAGCACCGCCTCGCCGTCGGGGCCGGTGCGCGCCGGGAAGCGGGCCGCGGTCAGCTCGCACAGCGCGAGCAGCCCGTGCACCTCGGGCTCGCCGGGCAGCACCGCGGACAGCATCCGGGTCAGGCGGATCGCCTCGTACGCGAGGTCGGGGCGCAGCAGGTTGTCGCCGGCGGTCGCCGTCGAACCCTCCGTGAAGATCACGTAGAGGACGCTGAGGACCCCGCCGAGCCGCTGCCTGCGGTCCTGCGCGGGCGGCAGCTCGAACGGCACCTTCGCCGCCGCGATCGTCTTCTTCGCCCGGGTGATCCTCGCCTGTACCGTCGGCACCGGCACCAGGAACGCCCGGGCGATCTCCTCGCTGGACAGGCCGCCGACGGTGCGCAGCGTCAGGGCGACCCTCGCCTCCGGCGCGAGCACCGGATGGCAGGCCACGAACATCAGCGCGAGGATGTCGTCGTCGATGCGGTCCGGGTCCCACGGCAGGTCGTCCTGCTGCTGCGGCACCAGCGCCCCGGCCGCGGCCTCACCCTCGCCGAGCTGGCCGGCGATGGCGGCGTACCGCTCGTCGCGCGCGGACCTGCGCCGGAAGCTGTCGATGGCGCGCCGCCGCGCGGTCGCCAGCAGCCACCCGACGGGGTTGTCCGGCGTGCCGTCGCGGGACCAGCTGACGAGCGCCTCCGCCACCGCTTCCTGCGCGACGTCCTCCGCGAGGCCGAAGTCGCCGGTGTACCGGCTGAGCGCCGCCACGATCCTCGCCGACTCGATCCGCCACACGGTCTCGACGGCCCGCCGCGCCGTCTCGGTGCCCGGCGGGCCGTCGGGGTCTGCGGAGTCCATGGAGGTCACAGCTGCCCGGTCCGCTCACGCCACGCCCGCTCCTTGGCGATCCACTCGTTGTCCTGCGGGAAGTCGTCGATGTCCGACACCCGCCGCACCTCGACCTTGGTGCCCGGCCCGCCCGGCAGGCGCCGCGCCCACTCGACGGCCTCCTCCTTCGAGGCGACGTCGAGGATGTAGAAGCCGCCGAACAGCTCCTTGGTCTCCCCGTACGGCCCATCGGTGACCACTGGCGTCTCGCCGTCGAACTCCACCACCACGCCCTGGCCCGCGTCGTCGAGCCCCTCGGCCGCGACCAGGACCCCGGCCCGGATCAGCTCGTCGTTGTACCGGCCCATCAGGTCCAGGATCTCCTCGAACGGGATGTCCGCCGCCTTCGCCATCGCCTCGTCGGTGGCCCGCAGGATCAGCATGTACTTCGCCATCGCCGTGCTCCTCGCCTTCAGTGGGGGTCGCGTCCCGACCCTCTCACCCCGAGGTCGAACGGGCCCACCCGACGATCGACACGCGCCCAGGAGAATCTTTCCCGCGTGCGTCCGGTCGATACAGTTCGGGCCGCCGACCGAAGGAGCGCCGCGCAGCCGGCGGTGGCCGACGAGCCCTGCTGACCGGCGTGGTGAAGGCGCGGGGTTGGGCCCGCGCCTTCACCGTCGTGCGGCGGTGCTGCTCAGCGGCGGTCGAGGAGGACCTCGGCGGCGCCGCCGTCGACGTGCAGGGCGTAGCGGTCGGCTGCCTGCTGCCAGCCGGGCAGGGCGATGACGGCGCCGCCGGCCAGGTTCTGCTTGGCCGAGGTGTCCAGGGTCGCCTTGCCCACGGTGCTGGTCTGGCCGAGCGTCAGCTGGGCCGGCGGGCCCGCCGGGGCGTGGACGAGGAGCTTGCCGACGCCGCCGACCCGGATCGGCAGCTCACCCTCCGGCTTCGGGACGGTGACGTCGAGCTCCTGCACGCCGGCGACCACGTCGACGGCGGCGAGCCGGCCGGAGCCGAAGTCCACGACCTGCCGCAGGCCGCCGCCGGCGAGCTTGAGCGTCCAGCGGACGGTCGAGTTCAGGTACACGTGGACCGTCGCCTGGCCCGCGACCTCCGTGCCGTTCAGGCTGAGCCGGACGACCTCGCCGTCGACGGCCGCGGCGGGTTCGACGCGGCTGCCGGGCAGGGTCGAGGCGCGGTACAGGTAACCGTCCATCGGCTCGCTGTGGATGATCACCGACTCCGCGCCGGTGACCACCTCCAGCGTCGCCGCCTGCCGGCCGTCGTGCGCGCCGGTGACGGTGTGCACCGTCTCCTTCTCCGCCGGCGCGTCCGGCTTGGAGCTCCGGGTGGTGGCGATGACGAGGCCTGCCAGTACCAACGCCACCGCCACCACACCGGTCAGCAGCCGCAACAGGGGTGACTTGATCATGGGCTGGTGCAGCTCAGGGTCGGGGCGGTCGCCGGGGCGGTGCCGGTGGCGTTGAAGCCGAACGACGTGGTGGCGCCGGCGGCGAGCACCCTGTTCCAGTCGACGTTGCTGACGGCCGGATTCGGGGGCTGTGCGACGAGTGTGCCGTTCCACGGCGATCCCTCGAAGCCTTGCCCGCCGGTGTACGACCAGCGCACCGTCCATCCGTTGAGGCTGCCGGTCCCGTTGTTGCGGACCGTGACCTCGGCCTGGAAGTGCCCGGCCCACGAACTGGGGACGATGCTCCAGGTGGCGGTGCAGGCGCCCGATCCCGTGGACGGCGAGTTCGACCGCGACGGGGACGTGCTCCTGGACGGTGACGTGCTCCTGGACGGGGAGGCGGACGCCGACGGCGACGTGCTCCTCGACGGGGAGACCGAGGGTGAGGGCGACGACGGCGCGCCGCCGATGCCGGTCACCTCGCCGTTGCCGCCGTCGAAGACGATGTCGGAGCAGCTGAAGAAGTTCTCCTGGCTGTCCGAGCGGACCCACTGGATGAACAGCATGTGCTTGCCGGTCTTGCCCGACGGCAGCGTCGCGTTGAACGAGTAGTAGTTCAGCGCGCCGGGCGGGCCGGACTGCGGCGGGTCGGTCGCGCTCCAGAACGGCTCCAGGTCACCCCACGCCAGGGGGGTGGTGGGGCTCCAGCCGTTGCGGGTGACGTACAGGTGGAACGTGCCGGGGTGCGCGGCCCAGTTGCTGTACCGCATCTGGATCGTGGCGCCGGCGGTCAGGTGGGTGGTGGGCCAGTCGGTCCGGGCGGCGTTGTACGCGGCGTACTTCGTCGTGCCCGCACCGCAGATCTGGCCGTCGGGGATGAAGCCGGTGGTACGTCCGCCGGCGTCTGAGCGCAGCACGCCGAACCAGTCGTACAGCGGCTGCTGACCGCCCTGCGCGACGGCGTCGGCGCAGGCGGGGTTGGACGGGATGATCTGGCCGGTGGCCTTGAGTCCGTCCACATAGCACAGATAGGTGCGGCTGCCGGGCACCATCGCGACACCGTGGGCGCTCGCCGGGGCGGGCACCACGAGGACCGCGACAGCGCCGACGGCGAGGGCCGCCAAGACGCTCCACACTGGGCGCAATGTGCTCCTCCTCACATGAGGTGAGCGCAGTGTTCCCACGGCCTCCCGCCATTGGCAAGCATCGACGTCTCCGGTACGGCGGGACTTCGGCTTTCGCTTGAAAGTTCCACCGCGGCCGTCACGCCGTGATCGACAGCCTCGCGGTGGTGCCCTTGCCGGCCGAGCTCAGCGTGACGGTGCCACCGTGCGCGGTGGCGGCCTGGCGGGCGATGTGCAGGCCCAGCCCGACGCCGGGGACGGCCTGCTGGCGGGCGTGGCGGCCGCGGTAGAAGCGCTGGAAGACGTAGGGCAGCTCGTCGGCCGGGACGCCGACGCCGGTGTCCGCGACCTCGACGGTCGGCACCGGGCCGCCGGACACCGCGACGGTGACGTCGCCGCCCGCGGGGGTGAAGAGCACCGCGTTGCGCACCAGCTGCTGCACCGCATGCGTCAGCTGGGTCACGTCGGCGCGGACGTCCACCCGTACCGGCGAAGGAACCACCGACAGGGTCACCCCGCGCTGCTCGGCGAGGGTGCGGCAGGCCCGCCAGGCGGCCTCGACGACCATGGCCAGGTCGACCCGGGTGCGGTGCAGCTCGGTCGGGGCGTGCGCGGGGCGGGTGCCGGTCAGCAGGTGGTCGACCATGCGGACGAGCCGCTCGCCGTTGCGCTGGATCGGCTCCACGAGGCGGGCGTACGCGGCGAGCTGCTCCTCCTCCGCGAGGAGCTCCAGGTACCCCTGGATCGCCGCGACCGGGGTGCGCAGCTCGTGCGAGACGGTCGCGATCAGGTCCTCCTCGCGCTGCGTGGCGCGGGCCAGCTCGTCGCCGAGCTCGGCGAGCAGGAGCCGGTTGCGTAGCAGCGACAGGTGCCCGACCGCCTGCGCGGCCAGGGTGTCCAGGGCCTCGCGCTGGCGGGGGCCGAGGTCGCCGGGGCGGTCGTCGATGACGCACAGGGCGCCGAGGGCGTGGCCGTCCTCGGCGACGAGCGGGGAGCCGGCGTAGAAGCGGATGTGCGGGTCGCCGATGACGTTGGGGTACGTGCGGAAGTGCGGGTCGAGCCGGGCGTCGGGCACGACGAGCTGCCGCCGCTCGGGCAGGGTGTGCGCGCAGAACGAGACGTCGCGGGGCGTCTCGGCGTCGGCGAGGCCGGTGCTGCCGGCGAACCACTGCCGGTCCCGGTCGATGAGCGAGACCGAGGACATCGGCGTGTCGAAGATCGACGACGCGAGGCGGGTCAGCTCGTCGAGGGCCGCGGGGCGGGGACCGTCGAGGACGCCGTAACTGTGCAACGCGGCGAGGCGGGCCTCCTCGTCGTGAGCATGTGTCGTCATCTCGTCTCCCAGGCTCGGTTGTGCCCCATCAGGTTCGGGACGCCGGGGTGCCCGCCGCGATCACGGCCGGTTGCCATGCGGTAGCTGTCCGCCGGAACTGTCGGTGGTTGTGGTTAGGGTGTGGTTCTCGTCGTACTCGGGTTTCCGTTTTCGTCTTTTCCGCTCACAGCATTATCCGCTTGTCCGAGTGAGTGCTCGCTCAGTAAGGTGGCCGTCGTGAACCAGCAGCCTGTCCGAGCCCGACGCCGGCGCGTCCCCGCGCTGTCGCCGGACGAGCGGCGGGCGGCGATCGTCGCCGCGACCATCCCGCTGCTGCGCACCCACGGGGCGGCGGTCACCACGAAGCAGATCGCCGAGGCCGCGGGCGTCGCCGAAGGCACCATCTTCGGCGTCTTCCCCGACAAGGCGTCGCTGATCCTCGCCGCGCTCGGCACCGCCTTCGACCAGGAGACGGTGCTGCGCGACCTCGACGCGATCGACCGGCAGGCACCGCTGCGCAAGCGCATGCGCGACGCGGCGGCGGTCCTGCTGCGCCGGTTCGAGTCCAATGTCCAGCTCATGATGGTCGCCCGGACGCTGCCGATGGAGACCGGGCGACGCCAGGTCGAGCAGCTGATGGAGGGCCGCCGGGTGCTGACCGAGGCGGTCGAGGCCCTCATCGAGCCCGACCGGGAGCTGCTGCGGCGCAGCCCCGCCACCACCGCCGGCATGCTCGTGCTGCTCGTGATCGCGTCGGTCCGGCCGGAGTTGGCCGAGCCCGGCGAGCTCGACGCCGACGGCGTGGTCGCCGTCCTGCTCGACGGCCTGCTGGTCCGCCCGACCGACACCACCGGGGGAGACGCCTGACGATGTTGATCCGACTGCTCAAAACCTATCTGAGCCCGTATCGCAGGACGATCTGGCTCATCGTGCTGCTGCAGCTGGTGCAGACCACGGCGACGCTGTACCTGCCGACGCTCAACGCCGACATCATCGACGGCGGTGTCGTCACCGGCGACACCGGCTACATCATGCGCATCGGCGGCTGGATGCTCGCCGTCACGCTCGTGCAGATCGTCTGCTCCGCCGCCGCCGTCTACTACGGCGCCCGCACCGCGATGGCCCTCGGCCGGGACGTGCGCGCCGGCATCTTCGACAAGGTGCAGGAGCTGTCGGCGCGGGAGGTGGGGCAGTTCGGCGCGCCGTCGCTGATCACCCGCACGACCAACGACATCCAGCAGGTCCAGATGCTGGTGCTGATGACCTTCACACTCATGGTCACCGCACCGATCATGTGCGTCGGCGGCATCATCCTCGCCCTCGTGCAGGACGTGCCGCTGTCGGCGCTGCTGCTGGTCGTGGTCCCGATCCTGATCGGGATCATCGCCGTCATCGTGGTGCGGATGCGGCCGCTGTTCCGCCTCATGCAGGTGCGCATCGACCTGGTCAACCGGGTCATCCGCGAGCAGATCACCGGCATCCGGGTGATCCGCGCCTTCGTCCGCGACGAGCACGAGCGGGTCCGGTTCGCCAAGACCAACGGCGACCTGCGCGACGTGTCCCTCGCCGTGGGCCGGCTGATGTCGCTGATGTTCCCCACCGTGATGCTGGTCGTCAACGCCTCCAGCATCCTCGTGCTCTGGTTCGGCGCGCACCGCATCGACACCGGCGGCATGCAGGTCGGGGCGCTGACCGCGTTCCTCAGTTACCTGATGCAGATCCTCATGGCGGTCATGATGGCGACGTTCATGTTCGTCATGATCCCGAGGGCCGAGGTGTGCGCGGAGCGCATCCAGGAGGTCCTCACCACCGAGTCCAGCGTCGTGGTGCCGGCGAAGCCGGTCACCGCGCTGCCCCGCCACGGCGAGCTGGAGCTGCGCGGCGTCGAGTTCCGCTATCCCGGCGCGGAGTCGCCGGTCCTCAGCGGCATCGGCCTCGCCGCCCGGCCCGGGCAGACCACGGCCATCATCGGCAGCACCGGCGCCGGCAAGACCACCCTGCTCAACCTGGTCCCCCGCCTGATGGACGCGACCGGCGGCACCGTCCTGGTGGACGGCGTCGACGTGCGCGACATCGACCCGGCGCTGCTGTCGGCGACGGTGAGCATGGTGCCGCAGAAGCCGTACCTCTTCTCCGGCACCGTCGCGTCCAACCTCCGCTACGGCCGGCCCGACGCGACCGACGCCGAGCTGTGGCGGGCCCTGGAGGTCGCGCAGGCCGCCGACTTCGTCCGGGCGATGCCCGAGGCGCTCGACGCGCCGATCGCGCAGGGCGGCACCAACGTCTCCGGCGGGCAGCGGCAGCGGCTCGCGATCGCCCGGACGCTCGTCGCCCGGCCCGAGATCTACCTCTTCGACGACTCCTTCTCCGCCCTGGACTACGCGACCGACGCCGCGCTGCGCGACGCGCTGCGCGCCGAGATCGTCGACGCGACGGTCGTCATCGTCGCGCAGCGGGTCAGCACGATCCGCGACGCGCACACCATCGTCGTGCTCGACGAGGGCCGCGTGGTCGGCACGGGCACCCACACCGAGCTGATGGACGGCAACGCCACCTACCGCGAGATCGTCCTCTCCCAGCTCACCGAACAGGAGGCCGCAGCATGAGCGGCCAGCGAAGCGGCTCGGGCCGCTCATCATGTGACAGGTTCGGCTCAGGCCGACGCCGGAGCGAAGCGGAGGTGGCGGCATGAGCGGCCAGCGAAGCGGCTCGGGCCGCTCATCATGTGACAGGTTCGGCTCAGGCCGACGCCGGAGCGAAGCGGAGGTGGCGGCATGACCGGACCGGGGCGCCCTGGTGGGCCGGGTGGTGGGTCGCGGCCTTCGCCGCCCGCGTTCGGGCCTGGGCGGATGATGATGGGCGCCGGCGGGCCGCCGGCGAAGCTGGAGGACTTCAAGGGCTCGTCCAAGCGGCTGCTGCGGATGCTCGCGCCAGACCGGATGCTCATCGCGGCCGTGCTGGTCTTCGGCATCGGCAGCGTCGTGCTCTCCGTCATCGGGCCGCGGCTGCTCGGCCACGCCACCGACGTCATCTTCGAGGGCATCGTCGGCCGGCAGCTGCCCGCGGGCATCAGCAAGGCCGACGCGGTCGCGGGTGCGCGGGAGCGCGGGCAGGACCGCTTCGCCGACCTGCTCGCCGCCATGGACCACGTCGTGCCCGGCCGGGGCATCGACTTCGACCGGCTCGAGCGGGTCCTGTTGTGGGTCGCCGTCGTGTACCTCGGCGCCTGGATCCTCGGCCTGCTCCAGGCCCGGCTCACCACCGTCGTCGTGCAGCGCACCGTCTACCGGCTCCGCGAGCAGGTGTCGGCGAAGCTGTCCCGGCTGCCGCTGAGCTACTTCGACCAGCAGCCGCGCGGCGAGGTCCTCAGCCGCGCCACCAACGACACCGACAACATCGCGATGACCCTGCAGCAGTCGCTGAGCATGCTGCTCACGTCGCTGCTGACGATCTTCGGTGTCCTCGGCATGATGTTCTGGATCTCGCCGGTGCTCGCGATCATCGCGCTGGTCACGGTGCCGGTGTCGGTGCTGGTCACCATGCGCATCGGCAAGCGGTCGCAGCCGCAGTTCGTGAAGCAGTGGGCCAGCACCGGCAAGCTCAACGGGCACATCGAGGAGATGTTCACCGGGCACTCCGTGGTGAAGATCTTCGGCCGGCAGGCCGAGGCCGCGAAGACGTTCGAGGAGCACAACGAGGCCCTGTTCACCGCGTCGTTCCGGGCGCAGTTCATCTCCGGGCTCATCCAGCCGGCGATGATGTTCATCGGCAACCTCAACTACGTGCTCGTCGCCGTCGTCGGCGGCCTGCGGGTCGCGTCGGGGTCGCTGTCGCTCGGCGACGTGCAGGCGTTCATCCAGTACTCCCGCCAGTTCAGCCAGCCGCTGACCCAGGTCGCGAGCATGGCCAACCTGGTGCAGTCGGGTGTCGCCTCCGCCGAGCGGGTGTTCCAGCTGCTCGACGCCGACGAGCAGTCGCCGGACCCGGTCAAGCCGGCGCGCCCCGCCCAGGTGCGGGGGAAGGTGACGTTCGAGGGCGTCTCCTTCCGGTACAAGGCGGACGAACCCCTGATCGAGGACCTCTCCCTCACCGTGGAGCCGGGCCAGACGGTCGCGATCGTCGGCCCGACCGGCGCCGGCAAGACCACGCTCGTCAACCTGGTCATGCGCTTCTATGACCTGACCGCCGGGCGCATCCTCCTCGACGACGTCGACATCGCCACCATGTCCCGCGACGACCTCCGCGAACAGATCGGCATGGTCCTGCAGGACACGTGGCTCTTCCAGGGCACCATCGCGGAGAACCTCGCGTATGGCGCCGACCACCCGACCCACGACAAGATCGTCGCGGCCGCCGAGACCGCCCACGCGGACCGCTTCGTCCGCACCCTCCCCGACGGCTACGACACCGTCATCGACGAGGAGGGCGCCGGCGTCTCGGCGGGCGAGAAGCAGCTCATCACGATCGCCCGGGCGTTCCTCGCCGAGCCGACGATCCTCATCCTCGACGAGGCGACCAGCTCCGTCGACACCCGCACCGAGGTCCTGATCCAGCGCGCGATGACCACCCTGCGCGCCGGCCGGACCAGCTTCGTCATCGCCCACCGCCTGTCCACCATCCGCGACGCCGACCTCATCCTCGTGATGGAGCACGGCACCATCGTCGAGCAGGGCACCCACACCTCCCTGCTCGCCTCCGGCGGCGCCTACGCCAGGCTGTACTCAGCCCAGTTCGCCGCCGCCGCGGTCGAGGTCGACTGACCCCGACCCACCCGTCCGGAGCCCCGGACCTCGCCGCCCGGTCCGGCAGGAGCCCCGCCTCCCGCCGGACCGGCCCGGCACCGCCGCGTCCACCCCGCCGGACCCGGCCCGGGCCGCGACCGCCCCGCTAGAGGGCGGGCCTCGGCGTGAGCCGCGGCGGAACGACATGGAAAGCACTGCACCATCGTCGAGCAGAGCACTTACACCTCCCTGCTCGCCTCCGACGGCGCCTACGCCAGGCTGTACCCAGTCCAATTCGCCGCCGCCGCGGTCGAGGTCGACTGACCCCGCCCACTCACCCGCACTTCTCCAGGCCGGTCCGACAGGAGCAATGCCTCCCGCCGGACCGGCCTCGCCACAACCGCCCCACCGGACCGAACCACAACCCACCGGGCCACCGGACCGGACCGCGACCGGACCGGACCGCGCCCGGACCGCCGGAGGGCGGCGCGACCCGGCCGTCCGGCGACCCACACCTCACCGTTTCAGTCCGGCAGGATCACCGCCTCCCGCCGGACCAGTCCGACGCCGCCGAGACCGCCCCACCGGGACCGAACCACAACCGACCGGAGCACAACCCGACTGCGACCGGACGACGACCGCGAGCGCCCTGCCGGAAGACGGCGGCGCCTCCGCGTGACGCGCGGAATACCGCGGCGGCCCAGCCCGGCCGCCCGACGACCCGCCCCTCCCCGTCCCGTCCGGCAGGAGCACCACCTCCCGCCGGACCGGCAGCGCCACGACCACCCCAGCGGGACCAGAGCACGACTGGACGGCGACCGCCCCCGCCCGGACCAGCCCAGTCCACGACCGTCTCGTTGGAAGGCAGCGCGGCCGGGCCGTCCGGCGACCCGCACCACGCCGCCCCATCCGGCAGGAGCACCTCCTGCCGCCGGACCGGCCCCGACAAGTGCACCGTCACCGCCGGGGTCCCGGTCCACATCGACTCTCGGCGCCACCTCGCGCTCGCGGTCCCCGCGGATGTTCGTCAGAACGAGCGCCACTTGTTGACCATCGGGAGTCAGCGGCCAGATTGGCACAGGGCCGCCTTGTCACCCTGCGTAGACGCCGATCGCGATGTTGGACCAAAACGTCGACGCGCGCTTCTGGCCGATGAGAGGGCGTCGCCTGCAGCTCCGCTGCACCCCGAACTCATCGCAGCGCCGCTGCGAGGTCGGCAGCGATCTCGAAGGTCGGTGCCGCCCTTCCGGTCTGGTCTGCGCTCAGCGCGATGTGCTCGATGCGGGCCAGCATCTCCGTTGCGGTTTCCCGGTCATGGAGCGCCATCGCCAGTTCTGCGCGGTACACCAGAACCTCTACCTGTGTGACGGGGTCATCGTCGGCCTGCGGGCGAGCCAACGCGCTGTCGAGGATGCGGACTGCCTGGCCGACGTCACCCTTGGAGTCGGCCAGCACGATGGCGTTCGCCAGCGCTTTGGCGAGTCGTCCGGCGGGTGCCGGTGCTGGCGTGGGCATCGTGGCGGCGTTCTGGAAGACGCGGATCCAGTTGCCGCCCGGGTCGATGACGCTGAATCCGCCCAGCCCGTCGGCGTTCTTTCGAGCCCTGGGTCGGGTCATCCTCGGCATTCCGGACACCAGGACTTTGCCGTATGCGGCCCGCATGCCGGCGGCGAAAGCCCGGTGCAGTTCCGCGATGTCCGAGGTGAGCACGAGACAGGAGCCGTAGGACTGCTCTGGGTCGAACCCGGCGATTTCGAAGAATTGCAGGTGCAGGTCTTCACGTTGCAGTCCCACGCAGGGGTTGGGTTTGCGCTGCTTGTACGTCGTGCTGAAGCCGAGAACCCCGTAGAAGGTGACGATGTCGTCAATCGATGCGCAGGGCAGCAGGGGGACGGTTACCTCGTTGGCCATGGCTCTTTCCTAGGCGCTGCGGACAGTCCTTCGCACATGGAAATGGCCGATCATCGCCTGACCCCATCCGATCGGCCGATGCGACCGCCGGCGGAGGGTGGTGGGGCACCGGCTGAGCTGCGGCGGAACGTAGTCGGAAATTCGTTTGGGTGGCGTGTCGATCCTCGGGTGGGTCGTTCGACCTTGGGGTGAGAAGGTCGAGGAGCGACCTTCACCGTGAGGAGAACCACGATGGCGAAGTACATGCTGATCATGCGCGGCAGCGATGAGTCGACGGCGAAGATGATGGAGACGCCGTTCGAGGAGATGCTGGAGACGGTCGGCAAGTTCAATGAGGAGCTGATGCGGGCCGGGGTGCTGGTGGCGGCGGAGGGGCTCGACGACCCGGCGCAGGGGGTCGTGGTGCACTTCGACGGGGAGACGCCGGTTGTCACCGACGGGCCGTACGGGGAGACGAAGGAGCTGTTCGGCGGCTTCTACCTCCTCGAGGTCGCCTCGAAGGACGAGGCGGTCGAGTGGGCCAAGCGGCTCCCCCAGTTCCCCGGCAGCAAGGTCGAGGTCCGGCGGGTGCCGAGCATCGACGAGTTCCCGCAGGACAACGAGTGGATCGCCAAGGAGCGGGTCTGGCGGGAGCGGACCGGCCAGCTCTGACCACCGCGGCACCGGCACCGGGGGGCCGCGTCGGCGGACCCCCCGGCCGGAACCGGAAACCGTGCCCCTGACGTACCGAAAACGGACGGTCGCGATAGGGTCCGGCGATGATCGATGAGGACGGCTACTTCGGGGAGCGGGTCGCGGCCCGGTACGACGAGTCGTCGAGGGAGATGGCTGACCCCGCGGTCGTGAAGCCGGCCGTCGACACCCTTGTCGAGCTCGCCGACGGCGGGCCCGCGCTGGAGCTGGGCATCGGCACGGGGCGGATCGCGCTGCCACTCGCGGCCCGTGGGGTGCCCGTGCACGGGATCGACATGTCCCGGGCGATGGTGGCCCGGCTGCGGGAGAAGCCCGGCGGCGACGCGATCGGCGTGACGATCGGGGACTTCGCGACGGCGCGGGTGGACCAGTCGTTCGCCGTCGCGTACCTCGTCTTCAACACGATCATGAACCTGACGACGCAGGCGGCGCAGGTCGCGTGCTTCCGCAACGTGGCCGCGCACCTGCAGCCCGGTGGGCGGTTCGCGGTCGAGGTGATGATGCCCGACCTGCGGCGGCTGCCGCCGGGGCAGGACGTGGTGCCGTTCCTGGTGAGCGAGACCCGCTGGGCGTACGACCTCTACGACGTCGCGACCCAGTCGATGAGCTCGAACTACGTCGAGATCTCCGGGGGCCGCGGCGGCTTCCGGTCGATCCCGTTCCGGTACGTGTGGCCGGCCGAGCTGGACCTGATGGCGCAGATCGCGGGGCTGCGGCCGCTCGCGCGCTGGGCGAACTGGCAGCAGGAGCCCTTCACGAGTGAGAGCGTCCAGCACGTCTCGGTGTGGGAGAAGCCCGTCCTGCCGGACTGACGCACAATGTGACCGGAGCGAGGGGGGCTGCGGTATGCGGAACCGGCGGGTGAGCCTGCTCGACATCGGGCTGGACCAGTCGTTCGACGCGTCGATGGCGTTCGTGCAGTCGACGTTGCAGAGCATCAACGCCGGGTTACCCGTCCCGATCGTCGACATCGACTTCGTGCGGTCCCGTGACCCCGACACGATCTTCGCCGCGTTCACGGCGGCGTGCGACGTGCTGCACGTGATGGCGCACGGGGACCACGCGGAGACGCCGACGTTCAGCAGTACCGACGGCAAGACGATGCTGGCGTTGCAGGAGTTCGGCGACTACGCGGCCGAGCGCGGGCACGGGCTCAACGCGAGCGCGGTGCTCGCCGACGGCTGCAAGACCGGGATCGGCGCCTGGCAGAAGGCGCTGCGCGACTGCCTGCACGGTGAGATCGTCTACATCGGCACGTCCACGCGGGTGGGCTGGCACGAGGGCACCGTGTTCGCCTCGGCGTTCTACGGCGCGCTGTTCCGCAACAAGGGCAAGGGGCAGACGCCCCTCGCTCAGGCCCTGGACGCGGCCGACCGGGCGGTCAAGGCGTACGAGGCGATCACCGACCGGGCCTGCCCCTACAAGGTGATGGTCCTGGAGCCGAGCCGCCAGGCGCGGCTGGCCTTCCGCTGATCACAAAGTTCCGCTGACCACAGATGTTCCGCTGACCACAGATGTTCCGCTGACCACAGATGTTCCGCTGACCACAGATGTTCCGCTGATCCCACGGAGGAAGACGTCATGATCTTCATTACGGCGAAGTTCCAGGTCCTGCCGGAGCACGCGGAGCGGTGGCCGGAGATCGCCGCGGACTTCACCCGGGCGACGCGGGCCGAGCCGGGCTGCCTGTGGTTCGACTGGTCCCGCAGCCTCGACGACCCGAACGAATACGTGCTGGTCGAGGCGTTCCGCGACGGTGACGCCGGCGGCGCGCACGTCCAGTCGGCGCACTTCAAGGACGCGCAGCGGACGCTGCCGCAGTACCTCGCCGCGACCCCGCGGATCGTCAACGCGACCGTCGACCAGGACGACTGGTCCGAGCTCGGCGAGCTCACAGTCAACCGATAGTGGCATAAATTCGGACTTGTCGGGTATCCCGGTCCGGTGCTGACGAATCTTGCGCATCTGGACTCGTTGCGGGTCCGCCTCACCCCGCCGCCGCAGCCGGGGCACACGACGTTCCGCCTGGCCGAGGAGCCGGCGGTCGAGGTCGTCTGGACCTACGCCGAGCGGCTCCCGGACGACACCTACCTCCCGGTCGGCGGCGGGCCCGTCGACCCCGACAACGGCTACTACACCCAGGGCGCGTTCAACGCCGACGACATCGCCCGCGCCGCCGTCGTCTACGTGCGGCACTGGCGGGCGACCGGCGACGGCACCAGCCGTGACGCCGCCCGGCAGCTGCTGCGCGGCCTGTGCTTCCTGCAGACCGTCCACGACGACGAGACCGACGACGACCCCGGCGACCTTGCCCACGGCAACGTCGTGCTGTGGCAGCAGCCGGACGGCACCCTGAACCGCAGCGGCATCCCCGCGGAGAGCCCCGACCCGTCCGACGAGGGTGAGTCGGCGTGGCTGGCCCGCACCGTGTGGGCGCTCGGCGAGGGCTTCGCCGCGTTCAGCGCCGACGACGGCGGCGAGCCGGAGTTCCCGGCGTTCCTGCGCCGCCGGCTCCGGCTGGCGATGAGCGCCATCCGGCGGCAGGTGCTGCCACGGTACGGCCAGTGGCGCGTCGTCGAGGAGTCCGCCACCCCCGCGTGGCTGATCGGCGACGGCGCCGACCTCACCGGCGAGGCGCTGCTGGGGCTCTGCGCGTACACCGGCTGCACCGGCGACGACGACGCCCGCAAGCTCATCGAGCAGCTCGCCGAGGGCGTCACGGCGATGCGGACCGGCACCCCGTGGACGTGGCCGTTCGGGGCGGTGCTGCCGTCGGCGCTGTCCCGCAGCGCCTGGCACGCGTGGGCCGGGCTCGCACCGGCCGGGCTCGCCCGCGTGTACGAGGTCGCCGGTGACCTCGCCGCACGCGACGCCGCCCTGGCCGACGCGGCGTCGTTCACCCCGCACCTGCTGGTCGAGGGCGGACCGGACAACCTGCGGGTCGCGGTGCCGGGAGCGCGGGAGGCGCTGACGATCGACGGGGTGCAGCTGTCGTACGGCGCGCAGTCCCGCGTCGAGTCGCTGCTGACCACGGCGCGGGTGACAGGCCGCCCGGCGCTGTCGACCCTCGCGGGGATCGCCGGCTCGTGGTTCTTCGGCAACAACCCGGCCGGCGCGCCCATGTACGACCCGGCGACCGGCCGCACCTACGACGGTGTCGACATCGTCGACGGGTCGCCGCGGCAGCTGGGCCGGCGCGGGGTGGTGCACCGCGACGCGGGCGCGGAGTCGACGATCCACGGGCTCCTGGCGATGCTGGCCCTGGACGCGGACCCGCACGCGGCGGCGGTCGCGCGGATCGCCGAGGCGGACCCGGACACGTCGACGACGGGCGGCGGCTGCCGCGACGACGGGGAGATCCGCTGCCTGACGCTGCGCGACCCGCTGCACCGGGCGCGGGTGACGCTGCTGCGCAGCGTCGCGACGAGCACCCGCGTCTGCGACGTCGACATGGCGGCCAGGTCCGGCGGGGCCGGCGGCGCCGTTGAGGGCGCCGCGACCGTGACCGTCAACGACCCCGGCGGCGAGGAGCTGGAGCACTACACGACGACCGCGGGCCGTATCCGCGCCCTCGTCCCCGCCGGCGGCTTCACCATCATCTCCCGGCTGCCGGAAGCGGGCTGACGCACACATCCCAGGTGAGGACGGCCGCCCGCACGGAGCCGGCGGGCACGATCATCAACCGCATCGAGCGCTGCATGCCGGACAGCGTCCGGTGCGTGGGCGTGGCCGTGGTCAGCGACGGGTACGGATCGGGTAAACCGGTACCCTGACCCGATGTCCGCACGCCCCTCGCACGTCCTCGGCGCCGTCGCCGTGGGCGGGTCCGCGGGCAGCGCCGCCCGGTACGGGGTGGCGCAGCTGCTGCCGCACGACGCCCAGGCGGGCGTGCCATGGGCGACCATCGCCGTGAACGCGACAGGATGCCTGCTCATCGGGGTTTTGGTAGTCGTCGTCGAGGGCCGGCACCCGCTGCTGCGGCCGCTGCTCGGGGTGGGGGTGCTGGGCGGGTTCACGACGTTCTCCACCTACACCGTCGACGCCGTCGTCCTCGCCTCCCGGGGTGCCGCCTGGACCGCGGCCGCCTACGTCGCCGGGACGCTGGTCACCGCGATGGCGGCCGTGTCCCTCGGTGTGTGGTCCGCCCGCCGCCTGACGAGGCGTCCCGCATGACGCTGCTGCTGGTGCTGATCGGCGGGGCGGTCGGGGCGCCCGCCCGGTACCTCACCGAACGGGCGCTCAAGGACCGCTCACCCCTGGGGACGCTGATCGTCAACGTCTTCGGCAGCGCGCTGCTCGGGGCGTTGATCGGCGCCGGCGACGCGCTGCCCGCCACCGTGAGGACCCTGGTGGGCACGGGGTTCTGCGGCGCGTTGACGACGTACAGCACGTTCAGCCTGGAGACGCTGCGCCTCGTCGAGGAGGGCCGGCCGCGGCGGGCGGCCGCGTACGTGACGGCGAGCCTGGTGCTGGGACTCGCCGCCGCGACGGCCGGCTACACACTGACGCAGACGCTGCGGTAGCAGCCGGCCGCGCCGGCGCTCGTAAAGCTACCGCGGACGGTGCTGGAGCAGGCGGAACAGGGTCAGCCACTGCTCGGGCCAGACCAGCCCGACGGGCGTGTCCGGGTCGAGCCGCAGCGCCCGGAACGCACCCGAGACGCGGCGCGGGTCGTACCGGCGACACAGCGACGCATGCAGCGAGCCGCCGACCCCGCTGAACCCGAGCTCCACGAACCCCGCGTAGCCGCGGGCCGGCGCGAGCGGCGAAGGACGGCGGGTCAGCCGCAGGATGCCGCCGTCGACCCGGGGCACGGGCCGGAACGCCCCACGAGGCACCCGCCCCACGAGCCGCCAGTCCCACCACGGCCAGGTCGCGATCGTGAGGCGGCTCCAGCGGCCGTAGTCGCCGGTGCGTTTGCGGGCGTACTCCAGCTGGGTGAGCAGCGTCGCGCCGGTCAGCCCGGGAGCGTGCAGGCACCAGTCGACGACGGCGGACGTCAGCGCGTACGGGATGTTGCCGACGACCGCGAACGGTGCCGCCGGCGGCCGCGCGGCGAGGAAGTCCGCGACCCGGACGGTGACGCCGTCGCGGGCCGGCAGGGCCGCCGTCAGGGCCGCCGTCAGGGCCGCCGCCAGGTCCGGGTCGACCTCGTAGGCGATCACCCGGCGGCACCGTTCGGCGAGCGCGACGGTGAGGTGCCCGCGGCCCGCCCCGACCTCGACGACGAGCGTGGACGGGTCGAGCCCGGCGGCGTCGACGAGCCGGTGGATCGCGGTGGGTGCGGTGAGCAGGTTCTGGCCGTACACGCGACGGCTGCGAGAATGAGCGGATGGCGCCATGACCGTGGTCCCGTCTGCCGCCCCGACGAAGGGCGGCGAACACGGACAGGCGGCATCGCGGCCCGTCCGTTTCCGAAGATGGACTCGGAGGGCCCTGGCGCGACTCGGGTGGCGACGCTCTACAAGGTGTGCGTCACACCTGGCGGACCAGGGCGCGACGCCGGGCGCGCAGGCGCATGGCCGGCACGGCCGACATCGCGGCCGCCGCGAGGAGAGCATGCGTCATGGTCATCGCCGCAACATATCCGAGCCGCCCACCCCGGTGCACGCGGTTTTCGCCGGCACCGGCAGCGCACATGCAGCCGGCCCCGGCAGCGCACGCAGCAGGTGCCGGCGGTTACAGGCGGCCCGCTTCGGTGATGCGCTGCAGGAACTGGCGGGTGCGGGGTTCGCGCGGGGCGCCGAACACCTGCTCCGGCGGGCCTTCCTCGACGACGACACCGCCGTCGAGGAAGCAGACCCGGTCGGCGACCTGCCGGGCGAAGCTCATCTCGTGGGTGGCGATCACCATCGTGACGCCGTCGGTCTTCAGGTCGCGGATGAGGGCGAGGACCTCCCCCACCAGCTCCGGGTCGAGGGCGGAGGTGACCTCGTCGAGCAGCAGCAGCCGCGGGTCGTTGACGAGGGCACGGACGATCGCGACCCGCTGCTGCTGGCCGCCGGAGAGCCGGTCGGGGTAGGCGCGGGCCTTGCCGGCGAGACCGACCCGCTCCAGCAGCGCGAGGGCCTTCGCCTCGGCTTCCCGCGCCGGCAGCTTGTGGACGTGCCGCGGGGCGAGCGTCACGTTGTCCAGGACGCTCAGGTGCGGGAACAGGTTGAACGCCTGGAAGACGATGCCGATGCGGCGGCGGACCTTGTCCGGGTCGGCGCGCGGGTCGGTGATGTCGGCACCGTCGAGGTGGATGGTGCCGTCGTCGACCTGTTCGAGGAGGTTGACGCAGCGCAGCAGCGTCGACTTGCCGGAGCCGGAGGCGCCGATGAGCGCGACGACCTCGTGCTCGGCGACGTCGAGGGACACCCCGCGCAGCACCGGATTGCCGTTGAACAACTTGTGCACGCCGTTGATGGACAGCAGGGTCACAGCCGGTTGTCTCCTGACTGGCGGCGGGCGGCACGCAGCGTGACCCAGTCGGTGACCGCGACGACGGGGATCGCCAGCAGCACGAACAGGACCCCGGCGACGACGTACGGGGTGTAGTTGTAGGACCCGGCGGTCTCGATCTGCGCGGCCCGGATCGCGTCGATCGGCCCCGCCAGGGAGATCAGCCCGACGTCCTTCTGCATCGCAACCAGGTCGTTGAGCAGCGGCGGCGCGACCCGCCGCACCGCCTGCGGCAGCACCACGTGCCGCATCGTCTGCCGGTAGTTGAGGCCGAGGGACCGGGCCGCGGCCCGCTGCGACGGGTGCACCGACTCGATGCCGGCGCGGAACACCTCGGCGATGTAGCCGCCGTACGTGAGCACGATCGCGATCCCGCCGAGCACGAGCACCGACGGGGTGCCGCTCAGCCGCAGCCCCGGCACCCCGAACGCGAACAGGTACAGCGTCACGATCAGCGGCAGCCCGCGGAACGTGTACGTGTAGCCGGCGGCGAGCGCCCGCAACGGGAAGAACACCGCGGGCCGGACGGTGCGCAGGGTGGCGATACCGAGGCCGAGCAGCACCGCCGCGACCGCGCAGACGACGAGCAGCCGCACGTTGAGCCACAGGCCACGCAGCACCGCCGGCAACGAGTCGCGGGCGGCGTCCACCGACAGGAAGCTGGCACGGAACCGGTCCCAGCCGGGCGCGCCGGTGACCGCCGCGTACAGCAGAACCCCGACGACCAGCGTGGACACGGCCGCGACCGCCACCGACAGGATCGTCTGCCGGCGGCGGTACGCGTCCCGTTCCAGCTGCAACGGGCTGGGCTTGAACGTCATCAGCCGAGCTTCGGCGCGCCCTGCACCGACGACAACCACTTGTCGGTCAGCGTCTTGAGGGTGCCGTCGCCGCGCAACGCGTCGACGGCCTGGCTGACGCAGCCGGTCAGCGACGAACCCTTGTCGAGCACGAGACCGAACTGCTCCGGGGTGCCCGACGGCTGCGGCAGCTGCCCGACGATCTGCGCGTCGGTGATCTCGGCGCCGGTGATGTAGAACGCCGTCGGCAGGTCCACGACGAGCCCGTCGATCTGCCCGTTCTGCAGGGCCTTCTTCGCGTCGTCGTTGTTGTTGTACACCTGCGGCTGCGCCGACGGCTGCACCACCTCGGTGATCGAACGGTAGCTGGTGGTGCCGACCTGCGCGCCGAGCTTGGCACCCTTCAGGTCAGCGACGCTCTTCGCACCGGCGATCTTCGAGGTCTTCAACGCGATGACGGTCTGCGTCACGTCGTAGTACGGGGCGGAGAAGTCGACGGCCTGCTTGCGCTCGTCGGTGATGGAGAACTCGTTGACGTCGAAGTCGAACGTCTTCTTGCCTGGGGCGATCGCGTTGTTGAACGTGACCCGGGTCCACACGACCTGGTCCTTGCTGTAGCCGAGCTTGGTGGCGACGGCGTACGCGACCGCGGACTCGAAGCCCTCACCGGACTCGGGCTTGTTGTCCTTGAACCACGGCTCGTAGACGGGTTCGTCGGTCGCGATCGTGAGCTTGCCCGCGGCGACCGTCTTGAGGTTCGCCGGGTCACAGGTCGCTGTGCCGGGGCTGGCGCCGCTCGAGGCGGCCGGGGATGCAGTGTCGTCGTCGGCCGGTGCGCAGCCGGCAGCGGCGGCGAGGGCCGCGGTGAGACCCGCGGCGAGGAGGAGGGTCCTGGAGCGCATGGCGGCGATCGTACCCACCTGACCGGTAGGAAATGGATCTACCGTGTGTCGGATCACGGCAACGGCGTGGCCCGGCGCGGCATCAGCAGCACCGCGCCGGCACCGAGGACCGCGACGCAGGCCAGGGCGATGAACACGTGGTGTGTCGCCGCATACAGGCTGCCCCGCGCGTACTCCAGGACCGCCGGCTGGGTGTCCTTCCCCTTCAGCACCACGTCGGTCGCGTCGGCGCCGCCGAGCCGCTCCCGCACACCGGGCGGCGCGGCCGCGAACCGGCGGTCGAGGGTCGTGTTGGCGATCGCGCCGAACACCGCCCCGCCGACGGCGCTGCCGATCGACCGGAAGAACATGTTCGTGCCGGTGACCACACCCCGCCGGTCCCAGCCGACCACCGACTGCAGCGCGACGAGCGTCGGGCTCGACGTCAGCCCGAGCCCGACGCCGATGACGAAACAGGCGACCGTCAGCCAGCCGATGCCGGTGTACCGGCCGAGCACCGCACACATGACGCTCCCGGCGACGATGACCGCGCCACCCGCCAGGGACGTGTCACGGAACCCGATACGCAGGTAGACCTGGCCGGAGAGGGTCGCGGCGATCGGCCAGCCCAGCGACATCGCCGCGACGACGAACCCGGCGCCGACGGCGCTCGCCCCCAGCACACCCTGCGCGAAGCTCGGCACGAACGACGTGAGCCCGATCAGCAACGCGCCGACGACCAGCGCGACGAGGTTGCCGCCGACGAGGATCCGGTGCCGGAACACCCACAGCGGCAGGACCGGCTCGGCGGCCCGGCGCTCCACGAACCAGAACGCGACCATGAGCACGGCACCACCGGAGAAGATCGCCACGCTCGGCACCGACGTCCACGCCCACGTGATGCCGCCCTCCAGCGTGCCGAGGATCAGCAGCGTGCAGCCCGCGACCAGCAGCGACGCGCCCAGGTAGTCGATGCGGTGCTGGCGCCGCTCGACGCGCTCCTTGAGGTTGCGCACGAGCATCCACACGGCGGCCAGCCCGACCGGGATGTTCACGAAGAAGATCCACCGCCACGACAGGTAGTCCGCGAACACCCCACCGATCGCCGGACCGATCACCGACGACACGCCCCACACCCCGGCGACGTACCCCTGGACCCTGGCCCGCTCCTCCACCGTGTACAGGTCACCGATGATCGTCATGCTCATCGGCTGGATCGCGCCGGCGCCGACACCCTGCACCGCCCGGAACACGATCAGCGTCAGCATGCTCCACGCGAACCCGCACAGCACCGACCCGACCAGGAACGCGGCGATCCCGGCGAACATCACCGGGCGGCGGCCGACGACGTCCGCCAGCTTCCCGTACAGCGGCGTCGTCACCGCCGCGGTCAACAGGTACACCGAGAACAGCCACGGGAACTGCGAGAACCCGCCGAGGTCCCGGACGACGGACGGCACGGCGGTCGCGATGATCGTGCTGTCGAGCGCGACGAGCCCGGTGGTCAGCATCACCGAGGCCAGGACCGGTCCACGCTCCGAGCGCAGGCCCACCGCCGTCCGGGGCGTGAAAGTGGCGTCGACCATGCACACACCTTACGACCGGCGGGCGGCTCCGGCGCTGTATGCCGTCGCGTGGCCCGCCGGTCACAAGGTCCGTCTCTATGCGACGCTCACTGGCTCCGGTGCGGTGATCCTGGCCCGCTCGATGACCCGCAGACCGGCGAACGCCATCACCGCCAGCATCGGCAGGGTCCCCACCGCCGGGAGGATCGGCGTGTCGTACGGCATGAGCAGCAGCCCGGCGTAACCCAGGACGATCCCGGCGAGGGACCACCAGCCGATCACACCGGCCCGCGCCAACCCGACGAACGTCAGCAGCAGCGCCAGCGACACCAGCGGGCCCGGGCTGAACGCCAGCTGCTGCGCGGGGTGCGCCAGCACCTTGTCCGACAGCGCCACCGCCTGCTCGACCGGCAGGTTCCGGCCGATCTCCATGTGGAACCAGTCCGACAGCAGCGCCCCGGACATCTCGGTCAGGAACAGCGCCCCGAGCAGCGCCCCGACGAGCGTCATGACGTTGCCGCGACGGCCCCGCACGAGCAGCGGCAGCGCCAGCAGCCCGACGCCCATCAGCAGGTTGCCGTAGTGCAGCAGCAGCGCCGACAGCTGCGTCTGGAACGGGTCGGCGGCCAACGACTGCAGGTAGGAGGCCTTGTCGTCGCCGGTGCTCGGCGGGGACGTGGCAAGGCCGGCGAAGAAGAGGACAGCACCGGCGATCAGCGACGTGCCGGCGGCGTATGGAAGGACCCGGTGGGCCGTGGTTGCGTGTTCGTTCATGCCGCAAACGCTATGGTCCGACCCTCCCCACGGTCTGCTGTCCGGCGTCTCGACCCGCGTCCGCCGCGCGACGGACACGACACCGTCAACCTGTCCGCCGCACGGCCGACCCGGGGCCCTGAACTGCGGCAATAGGATCAACCCATGCACCGCACGCTCGCGCGCCGGGCCGCCCTCCTCCCCTGGGCCGCCGCCGTCACCCTCGCGGTCATCGGCGTCGCCGAGATCCTCCTCGACAGCGCGTTCTCCGCAGCGCCGGCCGTGCCCGCCGCCGCGCTCGCCACCGTCGTCGCCGGCACCGCCCTCGCCGGCCGGTTCCCGATCGCAGGCTCCGCCGTCGTCGCCGCCGCGTTCCCGGTCGCGGTCGCCGGCGGGCTCAACGGCCCCACCGGCGCCGCCGTCCTCGGGTTCTTCCTCGCCCCCGGCTGGGCCGGCTACCAGCGGGCGGTCTCCTGGCCACCAGATACTTCGCGGCCGTCCCGGTTCTGGTCGGCCGGCTCCTGGCCCGCGCCCCTCGCCGCGCAGCTCATGGCGAGCCTCGGCACGTGGATCGCCGGCCGCGCCGCCGGATCCACGGTCGGCGGGCTCGCCGCCATGGCCTGGGAGAACCTGTTCTTCGGCCTGCTCTGCTGGGGCGCCTGGGGCGTCGGCCTGCTCGCCCGCCGGCTACAGGACCGCGCCGAACTCCTCGCCCGGCTCACCACCGCCCTCGACGCCGAACGCGACGCCCGCGAGCACGCGATCGTCGCCGAGGAACGGCAACGGATCGCCCGCGACATGCACGACGCCGTCGCCCACTCGATCAGCGTCATGGTCCTGCAGCTCGGCGCCGTCCGCGCCACCCTCCCGGCCGGCACACCACAGGCGGAGATGCTGCAGGGCGTCGAACGGCTCGGCCGCGAATCCGTCCGCGAGCTGCACACCCTCGTCGGCATCCTCCGCGACACACCCGACCTGCTCGTCGCCCAGCCGTCCATCGCCCGCGCCGAGGAACTGGTCGCGCAGCTGCGCGCCGCCGGGCTGCCCGTCGAGCTGACCGTCGACGGCGACCTCACCGGCGTCCCCCGCGCCCAGGACATCTCCGCCTACCGGGTCCTGCAGGAGGCGCTGACCAACGTCCTGCGCCACGCCGGCACCGCCGCGACCAGCGTCCACCTGCACCGCGCAACGGACCGCCTCACGCTCACGGTCGACAACGTCCTGCCCTCCACCGCCCCTTCCGCCCCCGCCCTTACCTCCCCTGCCCCTTCCTCCCCCGCCTCGGACGGCGGCGGGCACGGACTCATCGGGATGCGCGAACGGATCGCCGTCTTCTCCGGCACCCTCACCGTCGGCGCGCGACCCGGCGGGTTCACCGTCCGGGCGTCGTTCCCCCTCGGTACCGCGTCATGATCCGCGTCGTGGTCGTCGACGACGAAGCGATGATCCGCGCCGGGCTGCGCATGCTCCTGGACCACCAGCCCGACATCGAGGTCGTCGGCGAGGCCGCCGACGGGGTCCGCGCCCTCGACGAGGTCCGCCGCACCAACCCCGACGTCGTCCTCCTCGACGTCCGCATGCCCCACGGCGACGGCATCGAGGCCGCCGGCCACATCCTCGCCGCCGGCCCGACCAAGGTGATCATCCTGACCACCTTCGACGACGACGAGGCCGTCCGCCGGGCGCTGCGGCTCGGGGTCAGCGGCTTCCTGCTCAAGGTCGCCCCACCCGAGCAGCTCGTCCACGCCGTCCGGACCGTCGCCGCCGGCCAGGCGCTGCTCGACCCCGCCGTGACGCTGCGGGTCATCGCCTCCTACGCCGCCTCCCCCGTCGCCGACCCACGCGCCGCCGCGCAGCTCGCCACGCTCACCGAACGCGAGGTCGACGTGCTGCGGCTCGTCGCCCGCGGCCGCTCCAACGCGGAGATCGCCGCATCGCTGTTCCTCGGCGAGGCGACCGTGAAGACGTACGTCTCCCGCATGCTCACCAAGCTCGACCTCCGCGACCGCGTCCAGGCCGTGGCGTTCGCCTACGAAAGCGGCCTGATCCGCCCCGGCGCCGCCTCATGACCCACCCCGGCGCACCACCCCCGCCTCGTACGCGAACACGACGATCTGCACGCGATCCCGCAGCCTTGCTGTTTCAGCAAGCACCATTGCGGATCGCGCCAGAGCGACGGACGCTCGTGGCATGGACAACGACTACGACGTAGTGATCATCGGCGGCGGCGCGGCCGGCCTGAGCGCCGCGCTCACCCTGTCCCGGGCCCGCCGCCGGGTGCTGGTCATCGACGCCGGCGAACCCCGTAACGCCCCCGCCGGCCACGTGCACAACTACCTCGGCCGGGAGAGCACGCCGCCGGCGGAGCTGTTGTCGATCGGACGGGCCGAGGTTCACCAGTACGGTGGCGAAATCCGCGACGGCGTCGTCACCGCCGTCACCGGTGCGTCGCCGAAGTTCGCCGTCGAAACGGCGGACGGCCGGACCGTGTCGGCGCGGCGGATCCTTGCCACGACCGGCCTCGTCGACGAGCTGCCGGACATCCCGGGCCTCGCCGAGCACTGGGGCAGCCGGGTGCTGCACTGCCCGTACTGCCACGGCTGGGAGGTCAGGGACCGGCCGGTCGCCGTCCTCGCCACCACCGGCATGGCGGCTCACCAGGCGCTGCTGTGGCGGCAGTGGACCCCGCAGGTCACGCTGCTGCGGCACACCGCCCCCGCCCCGACCCCGGACGAGGTCGCGCGGCTGGACCGGCGCGGGATCCGGATCGTCGAGGGCGAGGTCGTCTCGTACGGCGCGGACGGCGCCCACCTGGCGGACGGCACCATCGTGCCGGTCGAGGCCCTGGTCGCGATGGGACGGGTCACGGCACGCGCCGCGTTCCTCGAGCCGCTGGGACTGGCACCTGCCGCCTTCGAGGCGCACGGCGTGCCGCTGGGCACGCACCTCCCCTCCGGTCCCGCCGGAACCACCAGCGTCCCCGGGGTCTACCTGGCGGGCAACGTCACCGAGCCGATGGCCACGGTCATCGCCTCGGCCGCCGCCGGCGTCAGCACCGCCGGTCTGATCAACATGGATCTGGTACTGGAGGACGCGGCGTGATCCGCGCTCGTTGAGGGTCTGCCCCGGCTGCGACTGGCGGCCGGGGTCACGTCGCGTTACGCTTCCTAGGACACTAGGTTCCAGTGTCTGGCATCGGACGGGGGTTACGGTGTGGCGGTGACCGCTGCGAATGAGGAGCGCGACGGCGTCGCGCTGACGAACCTCGACCAGACCCTGTTCGACGAGGCGGGAGCGACCAAGCGCGACCTGGTCGACTATCTCGACGCCGTCCGTTCGCAGATCATCCCGGCGCTGACGGGGCGTCCGCTGTCGGTGGTGCGGGTGCTGCGCGGCCAGGCGCCCTTCATGCAGAAGAACCTGCCGAAGTACACGCCCGACTGGGTGCCCCGGGTGACCGTCTGGGCCGAGTCGTCCAAGCGCAACGTCACCTACGGGCTGTGCGAGGACCGGCGGACCCTGCTGTGGTTCGCCAACCAGCGCTCCATCGAGTTCCACCCGCTGCTGTCGAAGGCACCCGACTTCGCGCACACCACCCACATGATCCTCGACCTGGACCCGCCGGCGCCGGACGCGTTCGGGCTCGCGGTCGGCGCGGCCAGGCTGATCCGGGCCGTGCTCACCGACCTCGGCATGGACAGCGTGGTGAAGACGAGCGGCGCCAAGGGCCTGCACGTGTTCGTGCCCATCGACGCCCACGCGCCGATGGAGGACATCGCCGCCGCCACCCGCGCGGTCGCCGCCCGCGCCGCCCGGCTCGACCCGTCCCTCGCCACGACCGCCTTCATCCGCGAGGACCGCGAGGGCAAGGTCTTCCTCGACCCGACGAGGGTCGGCGGCGCGACGGTCGCCGCCGCATACAGTCCACGGCTGCGCCCCGGCACGCCGGTCTCCTTCCCGGTCGCCTGGGACGACCTCGACGACGTCTCGCCGGCCGACTTCACCGTCCACACCGTGCCCGCCCTCCTCGCCGGCGCCGACCCGTGGGCCGAGCGGATGCCACCCCCGCAACGACTCGACGCCGCCCTGATCGAGGAAGGCCACACGATCCCCGTGCCACGCGTGCAGGCGATGCACGAAGGAAAACGCCGCGCCAAGGCCAAGCGCGAAGCCACGGTGGAGCCCTGATGCCGATCGTCGTCGACGCGCCGCGCGAGGACTGGGCGGCCCAGGGCCTCGCGCTCGCCGCCCGCCTCCTGCACGACCTGGCCCCGCACGCCGCCGCCGTCGAGCACATCGGCAGCACGTCGATCCCGGGCATGCCCGCCAAGCCGGTCCTCGACCTGCAGGTCAGCGTGGCCGACCTCGACGCGCCGCTGGACGCCCCGCTGCAGGCCCTGGGCCTGTCCCGCATGCCGTTCGAGCGCGACCACGTGCCCGCCGGCCTGACCGACGACCCGGCCCGATGGACCAAGCGGATGTGGTCCGGCCCCGGCATCAACCTGCACGTCCGGCGCACCGGCTCCCCGAACGAACGCCTGGCCCTGCTCTTCCGCGACTGGTTCCGCGCCCACCCCGCCGCCGTCCCGGCCTACGGCGCCTTCAAGTCCGCCCTCGCCGACGCCCTCTCCGGCATCCCCGACGCCCTCGGCGTCTACAGCGACGTCAAGGACCCGGTCGTCGACCTCGTCATCGTCGCAGCGGAGGAGTGGGCCGCCGCCACCGGCTGGTCAGCACACAACACCCACCAGCCATGAGCCCAGCCCCGCGGCCCTGAGCCGACCCTCTCCGCGCGCCCATGCCCACCAGCCAACCCGACACGACGCCATCCGCGTATTGCTGAGGGCTCGGATCGCTGAGCCGGGCACGCCGCTGCGGAACCGGCCACTCCGAGCGTCAGGTCGGGGCGGGCTGGCCGAAGTCGGGCGTGCACTTCGGCAGGTTCTTCTGCATGAATGGCGGCCGGCCCCGCAGCACCCGCACCACTGCCAGCGGACGCCCTGTCAGCGCCGGGATGACCTGCGAACGGACGGCGTCGAGGTCGTCGACCAGGTCGCGATGACCGTCGTGCCCGGGCAGACCAGTTGTCGAGCGTTGTCGTCAGCAACCCTCCACGTACATTGCGGGACTCGGGGCGAAGGTCAGGGCTCACCCTGGCGGGCTGGTGTCCGTCAGCTGAAGTCTGACGGTGTGAAGGCGCGGGGCTCGACTAAGACCAGCCAGTTGCCGGTGATGTCGCGCATGACGGCCTCTACGCCATACGGGCGGTCGGAGGGCTCCTGCAGGAACGTGACCCCCTTCGCGGACAGCTCCTCGAACGTCTTGTGACAGTCGTCGACGCGAAGGCCGAGCGCGCCCATCTGACCCTTCTCCAGCTGGCGGCGGACGAATGCGGCGGCCTCCTCGTCGAGCGGCGGGCCGGGGAGCATGAGGGTCACCTCCAGCTCCGGCTGGCTCGGGTGGCCGATCGTCAGCCAGCGGTAACCTTCACCCAACGTGACGTCGGTGCGGACCTCGAAACCGAGCACGTCGACGTAGAAGTCGCGGGCTTTGTCCTGGTCGAGGCAGTACAGCGTGACAAGCGAAACGTTCGAGATCATGCGGACAACGTTACTGACCGTCAGCTTCGGGGTGCTTCTCCAGAATTGCGCGTCAGCACGCCGTTCATGAACAGGAAGCATCCCGGGACGTGGGGTTTGCCGAGCGCCGCCCAGCGGTCCCGATAGGCGGTCGGGCTCTCGCCCACGATCGCGGTGAACTTGGACGAGAACGAGCCGAGGCTGCTGAAGCCGACCAGCATGCAGATCTCGGTGACGGTCAGGTTGGCGGAGCGCAGCAGGTCCTGGGCGCGCTCGATCCGGCGGCGGGTCAGGTAACGCATGGGCGTCTCGCCATACGCCGACTCGAAGCTGCGCACGAAGTGGTACTTGGAGACGCACGCGACAGCGGCGACGGCGTCGAGGTCGAGGGGCTCGCGATAGTGCCGGTCGAGATGGTCCCGGGCACGGCGTAGATGCGGTAGGAGCTGCACGGGCACCACCCTGGCGGTCGTCATGCCAGCACCATAACGGCAGCATCGAGTCCCATGACCCTACGTATTCACATGCCTCCGTTCCGTTAGAGGGGATGTGAATCATGCCCGGATTCGGCTACGTTGGCCGGGCAACGCGTTTTGCCGTTTGTTGTAAGGAGCGTTCAACGTGCCCCGACGCAGGTCCGTGGTCACGCTGCTGATCGCCTCGATGCTCGCCCTCACGGCGTGCGGGTCGGACAAGAAGCAGGACCACCAGGCCGCCCGGCCCGCCACCGGCGCCCCTTCCGCGACGGCGTCCGCAGACCCCTCCCCGACGGCCGACGTGTCGCCGTCGGCGGGCCCGTCCGCCTCGAAGTCACCGGCCGGGAAGCCGTCGCCGAAGGCGAGCGCGTCGACGGTGAAGGGGCCCGAGGGCACATTCGTGATCCGCCCGCCGGGCTCCGGTCACGGCGCCGCCGGCTCGCAGAGCCGCACCGGGACGACCGCGGTCGCGTTGACGTTCGACGACGGGCCCGACCCGGTGAACACCCCGAAGATCCTCGACCTGCTGCGGGACAACGGCGTCAAGGCCACCTTCTGCCTGGTCGGCTTCCGCGCCCGGGACAACCCGGCCCTGGTGCGGCGGATCGCCGACGAGGGGCACACCCTGTGCAACCACTCGTGGCAGCACCTGACCAATCTCGCGAAGAAGGATCCCGGCTACATCGACTGGGACCTCAAGCGCACCAACGAGGCCATCCACGCCGCCGCCCCCGGCGCCCCGATCAAGTACTTCCGTGCGCCCGGCGGCAACTTCACCCCCGGCCTGATCGCGAAGGCGAAGGACCTCGGGATGGCGTCGATCTACTGGGACGTCGACCCCGCGGACTGGAACCACACGAAGGACTCCGACGACGCCGCCCACATCAGGCGGGTCATCGCCGACGTGAAGCAGCACGTCCGGCAGGGCTCGATCGTGCTGTCCCACGACAACAAGCAGCCCGACACGATCATCGCGTACCAGACGCTGCTGCCGTTCCTGAAGCAGTACTTCACGCTCGAGGCGCTCTGAGCACCTGATGCAGCACCGTGTCGACGAGCGCCCCGCCGGTCACGGTCGCGGTCATGTAGGTGGCGTACGGCTGGCGCCTGCGGTCCGTCGGTGAGCCCGGGTTGAGCAGTCGCAGGCCGGCGGGTGTGACGGTGTCCCACGGGATGTGCGAGTGGCCGAAGACGAGCAGGTCCCGGCCCGGGAAGCGGGCGTCGCAGCGCTGCTCGCGGCCGGTCGCCGGGCCGGTCTCGTGCACGACGGCGACCCGGAGCCCGTCGAGGTCGACGTCGGCGACCTCGGGCAGCCTGGCCCGCAGCGCCGGGCCGTCGTTGTTGCCGTACACACCGATCAGCCGCGCGCACCGGGCCTCGAACCGGTCCAGGAACGGCTCGTCGACCCAGTCGCCGGCGTGGATGACGACGTCGGCGGCCTCGACCGCCGCCCACAGCTGGGCCGGCAGGTCACGCGCCCGCTGCGGTACATGGGTGTCGGCGACCAGCACGAGCCTCATCACGCCGACGCTACCGGGCGCATGAAAAAGCACCCCGGAGGTCCGGGGTGCTTCCCATGACGGACTTACGCCTTGGTGACGACCGTTCCGACGATCTTGTCGCCCAGCGTCTGCTTCTTGGCGTCCCAGAGCGGGAAGAGCCAGCCGATGTAGCAGATGATGCTGTCGACGACGTGGGCGATGTCCCGCAGGAACGCCATGCCCGCACCGATCGGCTGGCCGGTCTGCTCCTTGACCAGGTACAGGCCCAGCGCCTTCTTGCCGAGGCTCTGGCCCTTGCCGCCGAGGATCCAGCGGTTGTACACGATGTAGCCGAAGCCGAGCAGCGCGAACACGAAGTAGATCGGGCCGAGCGTGCCGTCGTCGTTGCGGCCGACGCCGGCGCCGATGCCGAACAGGAGCCAGGCGGGGATGTAGTCGACGATGAAGGCGCCGACCCGCACGGGCCACGTTGCGAGGTTCATGGAACTCCTTGGACGAGAAATGTGGGGGTACTGCAACACGTTCCGGCTCAGGAGAACCCGAGCCGGTGCAACTGGAAGGCCCAGCTCATGGCTGCCGCCACGAGCATGACCCAGCCCATGCGCGATCGGGCCCTGCCGGACCACGGCACCGGGGCGCCGACCACGCCGAACTGGCGCAGCAGCAGCAGCGGTGCCGTCACGGCGGTCACCGCCGCTACGCCCAGGATGGCCGGGTTCGCCGCCGCCGAGGCCACGACGTGTCCGTGCACCAGCTCGACCGCGGCGGTGGTCAGACCGCAGGCCGGGCACGGGACGCCGGTGAAGGTCCGCAGCAGACACGGCGCACCGAGACCGGTGGATGCCGTGAACATCGGCCACAATGCCGCGGCCACCGCGATACCGGCGCCGAGGGCGCCGATACGTTCGGGGACGGACAGCTGCTTGCGCACGTGACCTGCTCGATCGACGGTATAGGACCGCGATCGTATGGCACGGGATCAGGCCATCACCACCCCGTTAGCTCATCCGAACGACCGACATCTACGCCGAAGGCGGCTACATGAGTCGTCAGATATCAGTACATAAGCGGATGTAACGGGCGGAGACGCAATGATAACGATACGAAATATTTGCCCGATGGACGCGTGTCAGGGTGCTCGGGTGATCCGGCATGCACCCCGGCATGACATCCGTCATGGGGTCGCGGGTGACGCCGGACAGATCCGCCGGGGTGGATGCCCGGCGATGCTTCTGGCATGACGAACGCAGCAGTCCAGTTGACCGGCCTCACGAAACGGTTCGGTGCCCTCACCGCCGTGGACGGGCTGGATCTCACGATCCGACGCGGCGAGGTCGTCGCGCTCCTCGGCCCGAACGGTGCGGGCAAGTCCACGACGATCGACATGCTGCTCGGCCTCCTGCGCCCCGACGAGGGCACGGTCCTGCTCGACGGGCAGTCCCCGGCGAAGGCGATCGCGAAGGGCACCGTCGGCGCGCTGCTGCAGAGCGGCGGCCTGCTGCCGGACCTCACCGCGGGCGAGACGGTGCGCCTCACCGCCGCCCTGCAGCAGCGGTCGCGTCCGGTGCCGGAGGTCCTCGAACGCGCGGGGGTCGCCGAGTTCGCCAACCAGCGCGTCGGCGGCCTCTCCGGCGGGCAGCAGCAGCGCATCCGCTTCGCGATGGCCCTCGTCGCCGACCCCGACCTGCTGGTCCTCGACGAGCCGACGACCGGCATGGACGTCGAGACCCGTCGCGGGTTCTGGACGACGATGCGGCAGGAGACAGCACAGGGGCGCACGGTGCTCTTCGCGACCCACTACCTCGACGAGGCCGACGCCTACGCCGACCGCATCGTGCTCCTGCGCTCCGGCCAGGTCATCGCCGACGGCACCGCCGCACAGATCAAGGCGGCCGTGACCGGCCGGACGATCCGCGCCACCCTCCCCGGCGCCGACCTCGTCGGCCTCGCCGCCCTGCCGGGCGTCGACCGGGTCGAGACCCGCGGCGACGTCGTCATGCTGCACTGCGACGACTCCGACACCGCCCTGCGGTCCCTGCTCAACTCCACCGACGCGCGCGACGTCGAAGTCACCGCGCGCAACCTCGAAGACGCCTTCATCGCCCTCACCGCCGCCGGGAGCAGCAAGTGAACACGACCTACCTCCGCATGGAGATCGTCCGTCTCGTCCGTAACAAGCGCGTCGTCATCTTCTCGATGCTCATGCCGGCCCTGCTCCTGCTCATCATCGGCGGCGTCTCCGTCGGCGGCGACGCCGACGCCAAGAAGTACGTCATGGTCAGCATGGCCCTCTTCGGCGCCATGACGGCCGCCCTCACCAGCGGCAGCACCATCGCCGTCGAGCGCGGCCTCGGCTGGAACCGCACCCTGCGCCTCACGCCCCTGTCCCCCGGCGGGTACGTCACCAACAAGGTCATCGTCGCGCTGCTCGTCGCCATCCCACCGGCCCTCGTCACGTTCCTCGTCGGCGCCCTGGGCCTGCACATCAGGCTCACCGCGACCGAGTGGGTGCTGTGCTTCGTCGGCGCCTGGCTGTCCGCGCTGCCCTTCGCCGCGCTCGGCGTCGTCATCGGCTACCTCGCGAAGCCCGACGGCGTCCAGCAGGTCACCGCGCTGCTCAACCTGACCCTCGCCGCATTCGGCGGGCTCTGGGTGCCGGTCTCGCTCATGCCGGGCTTCATGCAGCAGATCGCGAAGCTGACCCCGTCCTACTGGACCGGGCAGGTCGCCCGCAGCCCGCTCGACCACGGCCACATCGACGTCCAGGCCATCCTCGTCCTCGGCGGCTGGACGCTCGTGCTGGCGCTCGTCGCGCTGCGCCGGTTCCGCGTCGACACCGCCCGCGCCTGAGTCGTCGGTACCGTGTCCGTCATGAGTGACCCAACCAGCCGCCGGTCCGCACCCAGGTTCTTCTGGCTGTGGGCCGCGGTCTGGCTGTTCTACATGGCCGGCCCCATCGGCGACGCCTGGCGCCGCCCGGAGGTCTGGGAGCGCGTCGCCGGCCTCACCGCGGCGCTCGCCTTCTGCGTGCTCTACCTGATGTCCTTCGTCGCCGCCCGCGCCGCGATGCGACGCACCGGCGCCCCCATGGTCCTTCCCTCCGCGGCGTGGCGGCTCGGGGTCATGATCGCCCTCACCGCGGCGCTCACGCTCATCGTCGGCGAATCGGGCCTCACGGCGCTGGTCTACGTCGGCGTGATGGCCGTGTTCTCGCTCGGCCCGCGCCTCGCCTGGACCGTCGTCCTCAGCGCCGCCGTGTGCGCCGCCGCCCTGCCGAAGCTCGTGCCCGGCTGGGACGGCGGCATCGACCTCACCTTCGCCGTCCTGGTCGCCGCCCTCGCCGTCTGGGGCGTCACCCGCGTCGTGCAGCGCAACGCCCAGCTCGCCGAGGCCCGCGAGGAGATCACCCAGCTGGCCGTCGCCGCCGAACGCAACCGCTTCGCCCGCGACCTGCACGACCTCCTCGGCCACTCCCTCACCGTCGTCTCCGTGAAGAGCGAGCTCGCCGCCCGGCTGGTCCGCATCGCCCCCGACCGCGCGGAGGCCGAGCTCACCGACATCCAACGCCTCGTCCGCGAGGCCCTCGTCGACGTGCGCGCCGCCGTCTCCGGCTACCGCGAGATGTCCCTGGCCACGGAGCTCGCCTCGGCGCGCAGCGCCCTGGACGCCGCCGGCATCGAGGCCGAGGTGCCGCTCACCGCCGAGGCCGCCGACCCTGCCCGGCAGCAGCTCTTCGCCTGGGTCGTCCGCGAGGGCGTCACCAACGTCATCCGTCACAGCGACGCGAAACACTGCTGGATCCGCCTGGAGCACAACGCCGTCGAGATCAGCGACGACGGCCGCGGCCCCACCACCCGCCCGTCCGCCGCATCGGCGTCCGCGACGGACGCCTCCACCCGGGCCGCTGCCACCCGGGACCCGGCCGGCCACGCGGACCTTGACTCGCCGGGCCACGGCCTCGCCGGCCTCCGCGAACGCGTCGACTCCGCCGGCGGCACCCTGACCATCGGCAACCGCGACGGCGGCGGGTTCGTCCTGCGAGCCACCACCTGACCGTGCCACCCCGCCAAGCGCCGGGCCCTCGTCACAGCGGCGCCGTATTGCGGTTGCCCGCGGCCCGGCCGGCGGGCAGGCTCCGACCGATGGAGGCACCTCCCGTCCCGAACGGATCGCAGCGGCCGGGCCGCGTCGACCGAGCAGCTCAGGCGGCCGGCACGGACGAGCCGCCCGGAGCCGCGCCCGCTGCCGCGACACCGGCCGCGACCGACGCCGGTCGGCGACTGACGCCGGTGGTGCCAGGTGCGGACGGCACAGGAAGGACCGGACCGTGACGAGCACGGACAACAGGCCGCCGAGGTGGGTCGACGAGGCGTTGCCGGCGACGGTACGGGCGAAGGCGGAAGCTGCCGGGGCACACGCCTGGCTGCGACTGTTGCCCGAGCTCGTCGCCGACATCGAGGCGGACTGGGCCATCCGCGTCGGGCGGGTGTACACCGACGCCACCGAGGCCTTCGTCGCCGACGCCACCATGACCGACGGCACGCCCGCGGTCCTGAAGCTGATCGTGCCGCGGGCGGGCAACGCCGCGGCCCACGAGGTGACAGTGCTGCGGCTCGCGGGCGGCGACGGGTGCGCGCGGCTGCTGCGGCACGACGTCGCCCGGGACGCGCTGCTGCTGGAGAAGCTCGGACCGAGCCTCTTCGAGCTGGGGCTGCCGGTCACCACGCGCCACGAGATCCTCTGCGACGTCGCGAGCCGGGTGTGGCGGCCGGCGCCGGACGCCGGGCTGCCGACCGGGGCGGCGAAGGGCGCGTGGCTCACGACCTTCATCACCGGGGCGTGGGAGCGGCTGGACAGGCCCTGCGCCGAACGCACCGTCGCGCACGCACTCGCCTGCGCCGAGCGTCGCGTCGCCGCCCACGACGACGAACGGGCCGTCCTCGTCCACGGCGACGTCCACGAGTGGAACACGCTGCGCGCCCCCGACGGCTTCCGCCTCGTCGACCCTGACGGGTTGCTCGTCGAGGCGGAATACGACCTCGGTGTCATCATGCGCGAAGACCCGGTGGAGCTGATGGCGGCCGACCCCCGTGACCGCTCGCGCTGGCTCGCGGCCCGCACCGGCCTCGACGAGACGGCGATCTGGGAGTGGGGTGTCGTCGAACGCGTCTCGACGGGCCTCGTCCTGGTCCAGGTCGGCCTCCAGCCGCTGGCCGCCCAGATGCTCGCCGCCGCCGACACGATCGCCGCGATGCGCACCTGACACCTCCAAGAGCAGTGGTGAGATCGTTTGGGCCGCAGCCTGGTGGGTCCGCCGGCGGCCGCCCGCCGGTTGATCAGGCGTGCGAGAGCAGGACGCGGGCGGCGACGTTGCGGGTGGCGATGCCGAGCCGCGTCTTCGGGATCAGCATCGTCGCGGCGAGGCCGGCGGCGCGCTGCTTGGCGTCGGTGCGGGTGCGGTGAGCTGCCTCGTACGCCAAGAACGCCGACGCATGGTCGGACGGACTCGCCGCGAGCGCGGTCGCGAGGGTGTGCGCGCCGGCCATGGCGAGGCTCGAGCCGTCGCCGAACAGGGAGACACAGGACGCCGCATCGCCGAGCAGCGTCACCCGCCCCCGTGACCAGGACGGCAGGCGGACCTGGCTGACGGAGTCGAAATAGAGGTCGGGTGTCGCCTGCAGCCTGGCGAGGAGCTCGGGGACCCGCCAGCCGGCGCCCGCATAGGCGTCTGTGACGATGCGCTTGTGCTGGGCGGTGTCGCGGTGGTCGAAGCCGTCGACCATCGGACCGCGGAAGATGAACGCGACCATCGCCCGGCCCGTGGACGGATGGATCGACACGAGCCTGCCGGGCGTGTTGTGCATCAGCACGTCGTGCGGATGGTCGGCCGGCTCGTCCAGCGGCATCGTCGCCACCCAGACGCCCATGTGCCGCACGAACTCGCGCTCGGGACCGAAGACGAGCCGGCGCACCACGGAGTGCAGGCCGTCGGCGCCGACGAGGAGATCGAAGCGGCGCGGAGCCGCCTGCTCGAACGTGACGTCGACGCCGCTCGCGTCCTGCGACACCGACGTGATGGTGTCGTCCCACAGCAGCTCGGCGTCGCCGCAGGCGGCCTCCTGCAGGATCGCGGCGAGGGCGCCACGGGGAAGCTCGACCTCGCTGTTGCCCGCCGCGCTCTTGGAGCTCGGCATGGGAACGCGGCCGGCGGGACGGCCCTTGGCGTCGATGACGAGCATCGAGGTGGCGTGGGTGGCTGCGGCCCGCAGCTGGGGCATGATGCCCAGCTGCTCGGCCACGGGCAGCGCCGGGCCTCGCACGTCGACCGGATTGCCGCTGGAGCGCAAGCCGCTCGCGCGCTCGACGATCGTGGGCCGGAACCCGCCGCGGGCCAGGAAGTGGGCGAGCGTCGGGCCGGCCACGCCGGCGCCAGAGATGAGGACGGTGGGAGGAGTCATGCCACCACGATAGCTGCACCCAGTGCAGGATTGCAATGAGTGCGAGTCGGCAGTTGATGCGGTACGATGTCGGCATGAGCTTGCGTGACCGCAAACGCGCCCGAGTCCGGCAGTCCCTCGTCGACGCCGCGACCGAGCTGTTCGAGCGGGACGGTTACGAGCGCACGACCGTGGCCGACATCGCCGCGGCGGCGGACATCGGCACGCGCACGTTCTTCAGCTACTTCGCGAGCAAGGAGGAGCTGCTGTTCCCCGAGAGCGACCGCCGGGTCCAGGCGACGGTCGACGCGATAGCCGCCCGCGACCCGGAGGACACGCCGGTCGAGGTGCTGATCCGCGCTCTGTATCTGACCGGCGTCGACAGTGACGACCTGACCGACCGGCTGGCGGCGTTACGGCTGCGGCTGATCCGGGAGGTGCCGGCGGTGCGGGGGCGGGCGCTGCAGATCCAGTTGGACGCCCAGCAGCAGATCGCGGCGCATCTGGCCGAGGCGTTCCCGGAGCAGCTGGACCGGGTCGGGGCGGGGGCGTTGGTCGGGGCCTTCGTCGGGGCGGTGACTGGGGCGGTGCAGGTGGCGATGGAGGACCTGCCGGCGCATCACGACCCGAAGGAGATGCGGGCGGCGGTGGAGGAGGCGACCGGCGTGGCGCTGCGGCCTTGGATGACGACGCGGCCTCACTAGGCGCCGATGGGGGTGTGGGCAACATCGTCGCCTCGCACGCCGCCGGGCCAGCACGCCGAGACAGCACGCCGGGCCAGCACGCCGACGCAGCACGCCGGGCCAGCACGTCGAGGCAGCGCGTCGGGCTAGCAGGTCGAGGCAGCGCGTCGGGCTAGCAGGTCGAGGCAGCGCGCTGGGCCAGCACGTCGAGCCAGCACACCGAGGCCAGCACGTCGAGCTAGCAGGTCGAGGCAACACCCCGGGCCAGCACCCCGGGCCAGCACCCCGGGCCAGCGCGTCGAGGCAGCGCGTCGAGGCAGCCGGGTGGAAGCGAACCGCGCCGGACGGGTGACCTGGGGAGGGCGGTCGGGCATGATCGTGGCACAGTGGCACGAGTACGGGAACAGCACGGAAAACGGACAAGGGGGACGAGCGATGAACAGCTTCTTCGACAGGGTGAAGGACCTCGCCGACCAGCACGACGACAAGGTTGACGCCGCGCTGGAGAAGGTGGGCGACATCGTCGACGACAAGACCGGCGGCAAGCACACGGAGCACATCGAGAAGGCCGTCGACGCCGCGCAGCAGCACACCGGGGGCGGGGACTCCACCAAGCAGTGAGCGGAGGTCAGCCGGCGGCCTTCTTCGCGGCGGAGTAGGCCAGGTGCAGGAAGTCGGCGCCGGCGATCGCGGACGCCACGGCCATGCCGAAGCGGGTCGCGCGGGGGGCGAACACGAGCCCGGCGCCGAGGCCTGACGCGACCCAGACCGCGGTGCAGAACGGGCAGGTCAGGAGCTCGTCGAGGGCGTGCTGGACGCCGCGGCCGCGGGGGTCTCGTTGACCTCCGCGGAGCCCGCGGCGCTCTCGAACTGGGTGACGGGGGCGCGCAGCGGGCTGGTGACGGCGTCCTTGGTGATGAGCCGGGACAGCTTGTGGGTGGCGACGGGCGGCAGGGCCACGTCGGCCGGGCCGGGGCGCTCGGGGAGCCGCTTTCCCGTGAGTTTGGCAACACCGGCGGCCGTGGCGACGGCGGCGCCGAAGACGGCCATGACGGTGGCGTACCCCGCAGCGGACGCTCATCGGGCGCCTTCCGCGCGTAGGTGGCCGCGGTCCGGACATCGATGTCTGCAATGGATTGGCAGCTACCCGGACCGTCCGAGCCGCAAACCAGGTGATCGTCTCGGGTACGATGGGTCCGCACCGTCGGCCCCCGCGCCGCGACCACCACTGTCAGCGCCGGGCAGGACGACCCCTCAGACGTTCGGAGACTTCATGGCGGTCCGCCGCCTCATCCCTGCATCCTCGTCGGCGACCTTCGCCGATCTCGGCGTCCCGGCACCGCTCGTCGCCGCGCTCGCCGCCAGCGGCGTGACCGAGCCGTTCCCGATCCAGACGGCCACGCTGCCGGACGCGATCGCCGGTCGTGACGTGCTCGGGCGGGGTCGCACCGGCTCCGGGAAGACGTATGCGTTCGTGCTGCCGGTGCTGATCCGGCTCGCCGCGAGCCGGGCACCGCGACGCCCCGGACGCCCCCGGGCGCTGGTGCTCGTGCCGACCAGAGAGCTCGCGACGCAGGTCGAGGCCGCGATGGCCCCGCTCGCGCAGGCACTGTCGCTGCGCACGCAGGTCGTGTTCGGCGGCGTGGGGGCCAACCCGCAGATCGCCGCGTTGCGTGCCGGGGTCGACGTGCTCGTCGCCTGCCCCGGGCGGCTCGACGACCACGTGCGGTCCGGTCACGCGCGCCTCGACGACATCGAGGTCACCGTCCTGGACGAGGCCGACCACATGGCCGACCTGGGCTTCCTGCCGGTGGTCCGCCGGCTGCTGGACGCGACGCCCGCCGACGCGCAGCGCCTGCTGTTCTCGGCGACGCTCGACGCCGGCGTCGACGTGCTCGTCCGCCGCTACCTGAGCGACCCGGTCACGCACAGTGTCGACCCGGTGGCGGCGCCGCCGGTGGACATGACCCATCACGTGCTGCACCTGCGGGACGAGGACCGGTTCCCGGTGCTGGTCGAGCTGACCGCCGCGCCCGGGCGGACCGTGGTGTTCACGCGCACGAAGCGCGGCGCGAAGACCCTCGCGCGCAAGCTGGTCGCCGCGGGTGTGCCGGCCGTGGAGCTGCACGGCAACCTGGCGCAGAATGCCCGCGACCGGAACCTGACCGCGTTCTCCGACGGCAGCGCCCGCACGCTGGTCGCGACCGACATCGCCGCGCGGGGCATCCACGTCGACGACGTCGCGCTGGTCATCCACGCCGACCCGCCGGCGGAGCACAAGGCCTACCTGCACCGGTCGGGTCGCACGGCCCGGGCGGGTGCCAGCGGCACCGTGGTCACGCTGATGACCGACAAGCAGACCGGTGACGTGCGGCAGCTGGCCCGCGAGGCCGGGATCAAGCCGACGATCACCAGGCTGCGCCCCGGCGACTCGCTGCTGACCGAGCTGGCCCCGGGCGTGCGCACGTTCCACGAGCCGCCCGCCGAGCCGGTCGCCGTCCCCCGGCAGCAGGGTCGCGCCAGGGCCGAGGACGGCACCGACACCCCGCGCACCGCCGGGCGCCGCCGCTCGGGTCGCCGCCGTGGAGCGGGCAGCGCGGCAGAAAGTGCCACAAGCCCAAGCGTCGCCGGTACGATCACAGCCCCCGCCTCCCCCACCCGCCGCGGCACCGCGCCCGCCGCGGAAGGCCCCGGCCGGACCGGACGCCGGGGCGGAAGCGCGCGCGGCGGCGAGCCGAAGGCACGCGGCGGCGAGGAAGCGACGGCCCGCGGCGGAGCCGCGACGGCGCGCCGGAGCGGGGAAGCCACGGCGACCCGGGGTGGGGACACCACGGCACGCCGAGCCGGAGACGGCACCGGCCGCCGGAGCGGGGACGCCACGGCAAACCGGGGTGGCGACACCACGGCACGCCGCGCCGGGGGCGAGGCCGGTGACGCGGGCAGCGGTCGCCGGCGCGGACGGCGCCCCGCCACCCACCGCGAAGGGCAGCGAGAGGGCCAGCGGGAGACCGCGGCCGGCGGAGGCGCCCCGAAGACCGGAGGCACCGCGGCGACCGCACGGCCGTCCGGCGCCGCGGCGTTCTCCGCGCAGACCAGGGTCGGCCGCAGAAGCGGACGCTGAGCAGCCCCCGGCCGACGTGCCGGGGGCCCAAACGTTACACAAGCAAAGCGGTACACAAGCACCAGCGAAACGGCGAACAGCGCAACCGGTACACCGGCGGAACAGCGCAAACCAAAATCGCCGGCGGAACGGCGCAACCAGGAAACGCCGGCGGATCAGCGCAAACCAGCAACTCCGGTGGAACGGCACAACCGGTACACCGGCGGAACAGCGGACTCAGACGGGCAGGCCCCAGCGGACCAGCACCCGCTCCGCGCGTGACGGGTCGACCTTCACGGACACCCGCTGCCCGATCCCCGCCTGCGCCGACGCGTGCAACGGCAGCATCGTCTCGACGGTCACCGGGTAGGGCGGCTTGCCGGCGGGCTCGACCAGCAGGTTCAGGCGCACCAGCGGCACCATGTTGATCCGCGTGCCGGTGTCGACCAGCCCGAGGATCGTCGCCGCGCCGGGTGTACCGATCTGCTCCAGCTCCAGGTTCGCGGTCTGCGCCTGCATGCTGAGCTGGGCCTGCTGCATCTGCGCCATGCCGGCGCGCATCTGGGCGGCCGGGTCGTAGGTCGCGTCGACCGCCCGTGCCTGCTGGTTCAGCCGGCGCAGGTCACCGAAGAGGCCCACGGCTGTCAGACCTGACCGAACAGGTTGCCGTAGTGCACGGCGAGCTGGGTGTCGCCACGCATGCGGGCCGGCCAGCCGGCCGCGGCCTCGTCCCACGAGGAAGCGGGCACGCCGAAGGACTGCGCCTTCAGCACCACGCCGTCGGCGTTGAGGCCCTCCTGCGAGGCGGCCTTCGAGATGCGGGCGTACATCACCAGGTCGACGCCGGCGATCGGCGCGAGCCGCGGGTCGTCGGCGGCGATACCGGTCGCGACCGGGGCACCGTAGGCGTTGGCGGCGCCGTAGCCCTGCATGCCGTAGGTGGCCTGCTGCTGGGCCGCGTAGGCCTGCGCGGCGGCGCTGGTCTGCTGGGCCTGGGCGACCATGCCCGGCGCGGCGGCGGCCACGTTCCGCATGTCCTTGAACTGCTTGAAAAGTCCCATGATTCCCTCATCTGCATCGGTGTCCCGCATGACGGTAGGGATCCGGTTCGGCGCCCGGCGTCAGGAAAGCGATCGACTCTCTGTCACCAAACCGCACCGTGCCCTGCACCACAGAAACTCAGGACCCCGAGGCGGGCGCCGACGGTGCAGGACATGGCACGAGCCCGCTCCGAGTCCGCCCGGCAGATCGCCGAGCTGCTCAAGACCGCCCGCGAGGCGCTCGGGCTGAGCCTGGCGTTCATGACCCGCCTGGACGAGACGACCCAGCACCTGGAGGTCGTGGAGTCGGCGCTGCCGATGCTGTTCCGCGACGGCACGACCCGCCCCCGGGCCAACTCGTTCTGCCAGAGCATCATGGACGGCCGGCTGCCGGCGGTGATCCCGGACGTCACCAAGTTCCCGGAGGCGATGAAGCTGCCGGCGGCGAGGATGCCCCGCCTGCGCAGCTACGTGTCGGTGCCGGTGGTGCTCAGCGACGGCACGGTCTACGGCACGTTCTGCGCGGCCGGGTTCGGGGCCGACAAGCAGCTGTCGAAGCGTGACAGGGCGCTGATGGAGGTGCTGTCGCAGGCGGCCGCGCTGATCGTCGAGCCGGACTTCCGCCGCCGCGAGCTGCACGCGGAGATCGGCGGCCGGCTCGGGCCGGTCATCGAGGCGGGCGGGCCGCAGGTCGTGCTGCAGCCGATCGTGGACGTGGCGACGGGCCGGCGGATCGGGGCGGAGGCGTTGAGCCGCTTCCCGCAGGCGTGGCAGCGCCCGCCGGACGTGTGTTTCGCCGAGGCGCACGAGATCGGCGTCGGCGACCGGCTGGAGGTCCTCGCGCTGCGGAAGGCTGCGGAACACCTGGCCGGCGTGCACGGGTACGTCGCCATGAACATCTCACCGGGCACGCTGCTGACGCCGGAGTGCCTGGACCTGCTGGGCTGCCTGCCGCTGGACCGGATCGTGCTGGAGCTGTCGGAGCACCAGCCGGTCGAGGACTACGACCTGCTGAAGCAGGCGCTCGCCCCGCTGCGCGGCGGCGGGATGCGGCTCGCCGTCGACGACGTCGGTGCCGGGTTCTCATCGCTGCGGCACATCGTGCTGACCCAGCCCGACGTCATCAAGCTCGACCGCAGCCTCGTCACCGGCGTCGGCACCGACCAGGTGCTGCGCGTGCTCACCCGGTCGCTGGTCGACCTGGCCGCCGGGTGCGGCGCCACGGTCGTCGCGGAGGGGGTGGAGACCGAGGCCGACGCGCTCGCGCTCGCCGGCCTCGGGGTCCACTACGGTCAGGGCTGGTTCTTCGGGCGCCCCGGGGTCCCCGCCGCGCTGCGGCCCAGCTATGCGCTGAGGCAGCCGATCCTGGACGCGCCGACGGCCACGTCGTCGAACCAGAGGGTGTCGTCGCCGACGCCGTAGCTCTCCCAGCCGAGCCGCAGGTCGCTGACCCGCGGCGCCCACGCCTTCGACAGCCACTGCTGGTCGATGTCGGCGGTCGGCACCCCGTCGACCTGCAGGCCGGGCACGGCGGTGCCGTTGAGCCACGTCGTGAGCAGCCCGCGGCCGTCGACCATGAACTCCACGCAGTTCCACTGCCCGGTCGGCAGCGGGCGGCTCTGCGCGACACCCGACGGGCTCTGCGCCGGCAGGGTCGCGTCGTCGGACTCACGGTTCCACTGCAGGGCGCTGTTCTGCCCGCCGAGGCGCAGGTCCTTGCCACCGTCGGCGTTGTCCTTCAGCGCCGCGAACGCCACGTGCGCGGCCGGCAGGGCCGTCGTGTGCCGGACGTACATCCGCCCGTACCACACCGAGCCCAGCCCGCTGAGGTCCTTGGTGGGCCGCACGTAGACGTGGTTGCAGTAGCCCGCCTTCCCGTCGATGCGGACCGACTTGCTGCCGCTGTGCACGACCGCGGTGTCGACGGTGGCCGTGCCGGTGCCGGAGCAGTTGGCGTTGGAGACGCTCCACGCGCCGGACACCCCGCCGCTGGTCTGGCTCTCGAAGCCGTCGCAGAAGGCGGCGCCGGTGCAGCCGGCGGGCGGCGGACCCGACGACGTGGACGCCGACGGCGAGACCGACGCCGAGGCGGACGGCGACGTGGGCGGCGGGTTCTGCCCGTTGGCGCTGCAGCTGAGCTGCGGCGCGCTGCCCGTGGCGCCGTTCACCAGCATGCCGAAGCTGGTGCTGCCACCCGCCGGGACGGTGCCGTTCCAGCTCACGTTGGTCGCCGTGACGGCGGTGCCCGACTGGGTCACCGTCGCGTTCCAGCCCTGGCTCACCTGCTGCCCGCCGGTCCAGCTCCACCCGACGCGCCAGCCGTTGACCGGTGCGGTGCCGGAGTTGGTCACCTTGACGTCGGCCTGGAAGCCGCCCTGCCAGCTGTTGGTCACCTGGTACGTGGCGGTGCACCCGGCGTTGCCGGCCGGCGGCGGTGAGCTGGACGTGGAAGGCTTGGGAGAGGTGGACGCCGATGCCGAGGTCGACGGGCCGGGGCCGGTGGTGCCGACGCCGGTCACCTCGCCGTTGCCGCCGTCGAACATGACGTCGGAGCAGCCGTAGAACGTCTCGGTGCTGTCGGAGCGGGACCACACCGAGTAGATGATGTGCCGGCCCGACTTGTTGGACGGCAGGCGCCCCGTCCAGTAGTAGTGCCCGTCGTTGGTGCCGGGCGAGCCGACCTGCTGCGGGTTGGTCGCCTGCAGGAACGGCGTGGACTCCAGGTCCGACCAGTTGAACTGCCGCGTCGGGTCGAAGCCGTCCTTGGTAACGTACAACGAGAACGTGCCCGGGTGCGCAGCCCAGTTACTGTAGTCGAACTCCATTGTGGAGCCTGACGTGAGGTGGGTCAGCGGCCAGTCGGACCGGTTCAGGTCGAAGCCGGAGAAGTCGTAGACGGTCGCGGCGCCGCTGCACAGCTTCCCGTCGGGGATGAACCCGCTCGTGCGGCCGGCGCCGTCGGAGCGCAGCATCGCGAACCAGTTGTAGAGCGAGTTCGGCCCGCTCTGCGCGACCGCCGCCGCGCACGCCGGGTTCTTCGGCTGGATCGCGCCGGTGGCGTTCAGGCCGTCCTTCCAGCACAGATAGGTCCGGCTGCCGGGCACCATCATCGCGCCGTGCGCGGCCGCCGGGTCCGCCGCGATGACCACCGTGCCCGTTCCGGCGACCGCCGCGGCGAGCCAGAGCGCCAGTCTTCGTCGTCGATTCATGGAACCTCTCTCCAGAAGGCATTCACTGCCCTGGATTGCACGGTGTGTGAGCGGCGCATGGCAACGAACCGGCGACCGGAGGACGTATCGACGCTGGACGGCCGTGAAACATTCACCGGATGGTCGGATATTTCGATACTTCAGGTGAACCGCTCGCGTTGAACACGTGCGACCCTCGATGCTTACCGCCATGTCGAGCACTGGACCGGCAGCGGTCCTTGAAGCGGCGGAGCTCTGCTCTGTTGCCGGCGACCACGCCGATGCCGCCCACCTGCTGGCGGAGGCCCTGATCACGGGCCCCTCAGACCCCGATCTGCTGCGCGCGCTCGCCGCGGCGCAGTTCGCGATCGGCTGGGACGGATGCGCGCTCGCCCTGCTCGCCGAGGCCCACCGGGTCGCCCCCGACGACGAGGCCGTGATCACCGACCGCAACATCGCTCTGCGCGACCACGGACGGTTCGTCCAGGCCCTCGCCGTGCTCGGCACCGCACCCCGCCGGGCGCTGCGCGCGGAGACGTACGAGGCGATGAACCTGCCGGTGCTGGCGGTCGACACCCACCCGGCCGGTCTGCGCAGCCACTGGGAGCGCACCGGCGGCCTGCTGAAGTTCCGGCGGCGGCGGCGCGAGGAGGAGCGCGTCCTCGCCGGGCTCGTCGAGGCGGCCGGCCCGCCCGCCCGCGCCGCGGTGGACATGTGCGCGCTGCTGACCCGGATCGTGAACGGCACGGCACAGGATCGCGACGCGCTCGCCGCCTGCGACGCCGCCACCGCGCACCTCGACGGCGGCCGGCGGGCCGAGGCCGCGGCCGCCCTCGCCGAGGCGCTGCGCCGCGACTCCACGCACCCGCTGCTGCTGCGCCGCGCCGCGCTGGTCGCCGAGCGGCTCGACCGGCCCGGGCCGGCGCTCGCGCTGCACCGCAGGCTCGCCGTCGACCCGAGCCCGATCCAGGTGCTGGTCCGCCAGTGCGCGCTGCTCATCAGGATGCGCCGGCTGCCGGAGGCGGTGCGGTTCGCCGACAGCCTTCCGGCCGAGACCGCGCGCGCCCGGCCGCTGCGGCGGGTCGTGGCGCAGGCATACCACGACGCGGGGCTGCCTGCCGCCGCGTGCGGCGCCTTCGACGCGGAGGACCCGCACCGGCTCCTGTGGTGGCGGACCGGTGGCCCGCTGCCGACCCTGCGGCGCCGGCTGCACCGCCGCGACGAGGACGTCGTCGCGGCCTGGGCGCCGCGGTCCGTCGAGGAGGTGCTGGGCCCGCTGGCGAGCGTCCCCGCCGCGGAGCTCATGGACGCGGCCGCCCACGCCGCCGGCGTCCTGGACCGGGCCCAGCGGGCCGAGGCGCGGGCGGGTCAGCCGGCCGCGATCGACGTGCTCGCCGCCGGCGGGCAGGATCCGCAGCTCGTCAAGGAGCTTGCGGTGCGGCTGTTCCTCGACGACCGCGAGGAGGAGACCCTCGCCCGCCTCGACGACATCGTGGCGGCGGACCCCGACGACATCGACGTGGTCGACGGGCGGGTCGCCGCGCTCGCCTGGCTGGGCCGCCCGCGGACGGCCGTCGAGCTCCTGGAGGCGACGGCGCCGGCCGTCCGTGCCACGTTCCCCGTCCGGGAGCAGGAGTCGACGCTCTTCGAGCAGTACCGGCTGTGGGCCCTCGCGCTGGACGCGATCGGACCGGCGGCGACCGCACCACAGCGGCTGCGCGCCAGGCGCCGCGCGCTCTGGTGGCGCACCGGTGGTCCATTGTGGATGGCCCGGCGGCGCATGCGCGGCGGGGACCGGGCCGCCCTCGCCGCCTGGCGGACCGGCACCGTCCCGCTGCTGTCCACACTGGACGCCTCGGTCCCTGCGGCCGACCCGGCCGCACGGTCCATCCTCGACAGTTACGCCCTGGACGTCGAGACCGCCACGTTGCTGTGGAACCGTGTCAACATCGTGGCCCGGCTCACCGCCGGCTACCTGGCGACCGCGGCCGCGTTCCTCGTCCTCTCCGCGGCCGCGGACAGCAAGGTCGTCGGTGCTGTCGCCGCGGCCGCGGCGTACCTGATGCTGAACCGGATCCTGTTCCGCTTCACCCGGGCCGACGACCGCCGGGTCGTCCTCACCCGGGCGGTGCCGCTGATCGCCGGGTTCGCGCTGGCCGGGACCGTGCTGTACCGGGGCCACGACGGCTGGACGGCGGTCGCCGGTGCCACGCTCGGCGCCGTCGCGGCGATGGGCACCGTCCGGCTCGCCGTGGCGGCCGCGTGCCGGCTCGTCGCGGCGTGGGCGATGCGCCGGCACCGGCGGGGCACGCCGCGGGCCGTCGCGCTGGCGGAGACCCTCGCGATGCTCGGCGAGCTGCGGCAGCACGGGCGGCGCAACGACCTGCAATGGCGGCGGTTCTGGGTGGAGCGGCTGGAGCGGATCGCGTACGCCGTCGAGCACGACCTCCCGGCGTCGTTCGGGCTCGTCGACCCGGACACGCACCGGCAGCTCGCCGACGGCGGGCGGGGTGCGGCCAGGGCGGTGCGGCAGTTGAAGTTCCTCGTCGCCGCGCCCGCGTCCGCCGACGCGTGGCGGCGGGTCGAGGAGGTGCTGCGGCACAACGCGGGCGCCCTCGCCACCGGCGAGCTGGGCAGGCTGCGACGGGTTGCACCGGCCGCGGTGACGGCACCGGTGCAGCGCAGCCGGCGGGCGGTCGCGGCGGAGGTCCTGCGGGTCGCGCTGTTCGCCGGCCTGCCGCTCGCGGCGGTCTACGCGGCGCAGCCGTGGCTCAGCTTCTCCGGAGCGGTGCACGACTGGGCGAAGGTGATCGGGTTGGCGTGGGCGCTGCTGTACGTCCTGCTGCACCTCGACCCGACGCTGCGGGAGAAGCTCGGCACGGTCCTGGCGGTGCTGGGCCAGGGTCAGGCGCCCGTCGAGGAGCGGCCCGAGGCGCTGGCACGTTTCCGTGATTCGGCGAGGTCAGCGGCTCCGTAATGTTTGGTGCATCGCAAGGAACACTTCGCGAACCACCGACATACGTGCGACCCCAGCAGCGGTGCCGGTCAGCCTGAAACATGGCGGGCCGGCACTGACTCGTGCCGGCCCGCCACTTTCAGGAAGAACTCACACGGTGTACGGGATCCGCAGCGTCGACTGGTTGCCGTTGGCGGCGGAAGCGTCGATCCGGACCGTGGTCGCGGCGTTGCCGATCGCGTTCCAGACCTCCATGCGGACACAGCCGTTGCTCATCGCGCCGAGGCTGCCGGAGGAGGACGACAGGCCCACCGCCTGCGTGTACGTCTCCGTCCCGGGCACCGGGTCGGTGGCGAAGTACCGGTAGGTCTCCACCCGCTCGTAGCTGCCGTTGTTGGTGAGGTCGTACGACACCCGGACCTGGATGCCCTGCCCGACGGTGTTCCCGGCGTCGACGTACAGCGTGAACGCGGTCGCCTGGCCGTTCGTGCTGCCGGTGATGCCGCACTTGGTGTAGGTCACCGGGTTGTGCGGCGTGCCGTCCCAGTTGCCGTTGGCGGCGCTGACCGTCTGGGTGCCCGCGGCGGTCCCGGCGGTCGTGTTGAGCGCCGGCCCGCTGCGCAGGTAGAACAGGTTCGACCCGACCGGCGGCTGGGACGACGGGGGCTGGGACGACGGGGGCTGGGACGACGGCGGCTGCGAGGTGGGCGGCTGCGACGTCGGCGGGTTGCTGGTCCCGCCGCCGCCGACCCACGTGAACGCACCGGTCGTGGCGGTCTTGCCGGCGGGCACGGTCAGCGTCCGGCCGTCGGAGAACGTCACGGTGAGCGGCGAGCCGGTCAGGTTCGACGCCACGTAGGTCTTCGCGCCGTTCTTGGTGAACACCGCGTAGAGCGGCGTGTTGGCGGTGACGGACGTGTCGACCTGGCCGAGCGCGGCGAGGTTGCGCAGCCAGTGGAACGTGTGCGCCTTGCTCTCGCCCTCCTCCGGGGTGTAGCCGGAGTTGGCCCGGAAGTTCGCCAGGGCGGTGTCGCCGTTGCCGAGGGCCTGGAAGGACCACAGCACGTCCTGCCAGACGGTCGGCGGGCCGCCGTTGTTGGTGACCATCTCGTTCCAGTTGACGCTGTTGTAGGCCGGCTTGTAGCCCATGTACAGCGAGCCGCCGGTGATGGGCAGCATGTTGATGCCCTGGATCATCTCCGGCTCGGCGGAGAACCAGGTGGCGTACGCGCCGCCGTCGCCCCAGACCATGCCGACGGTGTTGTGCGCGAACGTCGACGGGAAGTTCTGGTTGGACGAGTCGAACCAGTACTCCTGGATCGCCTGCGCCTGGGTGGTGTAGATGTACAGGCCGGCGTCGCGCACGGCGGTGTTGCCGGTCGCCTGGCCCCACTGGATGAGGGCGTTGGCGAAGTTCATGCCCTCCGAGGACGACTCCTGGTTGTTGCCGGCGCCGAACGCACCGTGCCCGGAGGCCCAGTCGTGGCCTGCGTAGATGTCGAAGTCCCGCAGGAACGGGAACATCGTGTCGTTGCGGTCGGGGTTGTTGGCGTCCCGGATGAGCAGGTTGACCATGCTGCCGTAGGCGTTGCTCGCCGCCCACGCCGGGTCGAACTTCGCCAGGGTCGCGGCCGCGGCGATGTAGTAGCCGTAGTGGAAGTGGTGGTCGTTGAGCTCGCTGTCGGAGCCGTACGACGCGGGGTAGCCGATCAGCGTGCCCCAGTTGGCGTCGTAGACGAACAGCCGGGTCGCCTCGCCGGGGCTGGCGGTGAACCAGTTGGTGAGGCGGGTGCGGATCGCGTTGAGCAGCGCGTCGCGCTGGGCGGTGCGGCCGAGCTGGTCGGCGATCTCGGCGAGGCGGGCGGCGCGGCCGACGCCCTTGCCGGTCCAGTAGGTGTCGTCGCCGAAGCCCGCCAGGGGGTCGCCGGAGGCGGCCTGGTCGAGGTAGCCGCCGAGCGTGGCCAGGTCGGCCCCGCTGCTGTCGGCGACCGCGGGGATCTCCGGCAGGACACCCTGGTACTTCGTGCCGGTGGTGAACGACGAGACGCCGGTGAGCGTCTTCATCGGCCCGCGCGCCGAGACGTAGGTCTGCGCGATGGGCGTGGCGCCGGTGAGGTTCTTCCACTGGTGCGGGTAGAGCGACACGACGGTGCCGCTGCCGCTGCCCTCACGGGCGGTGGTGGTGAACGCGTAGGTCGCGTTGACCGTGCTCGCGCCGGCGTTGTACGCCCAGCTGACCCGCGTGCCGGTCACGTGGTTGTGCGCGTAGGTGCCGTACGTGTTGGCGAGCGCCGTCCGGTCGGCCGCCGGGGTGGACGTGGTCGTCGGCAGCAGCGCCACCGAGTAGTAGTCCTTGCCGGCGAGGGTCGAGGTGATGGTGCTGCCGCTGACGGTCCAGGTGGCCCCGGTCGGCGCGTAGGCGACGAAGTCGTGGCCGCGGACGGTGAAGCCGATCCGGGCGCCGCTGTTGCTCCACACGGCGGGCGGGCCGCCGAAGGTCAGCTGGGCGCTGCCGCCGCTGGTGCGGGCGTAGACGAAGGGCAGGCCGTGGCCGATCGTGGCGCGCAGGGTGCGGGCGCCGTCGGACCAGTAGGGCGTCACCGTCCAGTCGGTCCAGCCGTCGACCTTGGTGTCCGGGGAGTTGAGGCCGGCCACGCCGAGGGTGAAGTCGGTCGTGTACGGGTAGTGGTACTCCCCGACGCCGGTGGCGGTGCCGGAGATCGCGGCGTCGGTGGTGTAGCTGACGCCGAGCCCGTTGTTGGCGGGCTTGAACGCCATCGGGTGCGCGTTGAGCGGCTCGGAGTAGCTGCAGTTGAACTTCTTGAACAGCAGCGACGACCACCAGTCGTTGGTGGGGACGGCGCCGGCTGGGGCGTTGGCGGTGACCCACTGGCGCGGGTTGGTGCCGATCGATCCGCAGCCGGCGGGCGGTGCCTGACCGGCGGGGCGGGTGGTGGCGTAGCTGCCGGAGCCGAGCGTGTCGGCGGCGGCGCTCTGCAGGGCGACGAAGGTGACGGCGGAGGCGACGAGCGCGAGTGCGGCGGCGCCGGTGAACAAGGGTCGGCCTCGGGTAAGGCGCATCGGGTGGGACTCCGATCAGAAGTGGGCGGCTTCCTGGGGTCCCTGGTGATTTTGGGCAATCGATCTGACCAATGTCAATGGTCAACTTCTGAGAGCGCTCTCAAACAGCGCTCTGAGCTGCTAATTCATTCTGAGAGCGCTTCCCGCCAATGGGTCAGCAGGACGTGCAGCGCGGCGACGGTGCGGCGCCAGGAGGCGTCGACGTCGCGCGGGTCGTTGAAGCCGCCGCGGGCCTCCAGGTCGACGAAGCCGTGCAGGGTGCTGCGCAGCAGGCGCACGGCGTCGGTGGCGTCGGGCTCCTCCAGGCCGTAGCCGCGCAGCATCCCGTAGGTCAGCTCGATCCCCCGCCGCGCGGCCGAGACGTCCGCCGCCGGGTCGACCGGCGCCTGCAGCGCCGCGTAGCGACCCGGGTGGGCGCGGGCGTAGCCGCGGTAGGCGTCGGCGAACGCGACGAGCGCGTCCCGGCCGGACCTGCCGGCGACCGCCGGGGCGAGCAGGTCGGCGAACTCCGCCGCGGCGAGGAGCGCCACCCGCGAGCGCAGGTCCCGCAGCCCGCGCACGTGCGAGTAGAGGCTGGCGTCCTTGACCCCGAAGTGCCGCGCGACCGCCGACACGGTCACGCCGTCGAGCCCGGCCTGGTCGGCGAGGTCCGCGGCGGCCCGGGTCACGAGGTCGGTGGTGAGGCCTGCGCGTCTCATCCTAGCCACAATAGTCAGTTGCCTAGGGTCATTAGGCGTCGGTACCGTCGGCTGCGTGAGACCACTGACCGAGACCGACATCCGCGCGTCGTTCGTCAACTGCTCCAAGGGCGAGGCGAAACGCATCGCGCTCCCCCGCGACCTGGCCGACCGGCCCTGGCCCGACCTCGACTTCCTCGGCTGGCGCGACCCGGGCGCGCTGGACCGTGCCTACCTGGTCGCCCCGGGCGGCGGCGACGCCCTCGTCGGCGTCACGCTGCGCATCGCGGCCCAGCAGCGCGGCTTCCTGCACCGCAACATGTGCTCGCTGTGCCTGACCACCCACCCGGGCAACGGGGTGTCGCTGATGACCGGCCGCCGCGCGGGCGAGGCGGGCCGCAAGGGCGACTCGGTCGGCTCGTACATCTGCAGCGACCTGGCCTGCTCGCTCTACGTGCGCGGGCTGCGCACCCCGGACGCCGGCGGGCCGAGGGAGACGCTCTCGGTGGACGAGAAGGTCGAGCGGACCCGCGGCAAGCTCGACGCCTTCCTCGCCCGCATCCTGTAGCGAGCACCAGCCCTGTAGCGAGAGCCGGCCTGTGGCTGATTAGAACCAGCCCTGCCGTTTGGCCCAGCCGAGCAGGGTGCCGGACATGACGACCATGATGACGAGGACCGCGATCAGGTGCGGCCACCGCGTGTGGTCATGTCCTCCACCAGGCTCTCCTGCCGGCGGCTGATGGCGGCGAGCGCCGGCAGTTCCTCGACGGCGTGGGTGTGCACCGTGCCTGACCGGATGACCCGGATATCCATGCGGGCACGATCGCACACCCCGCCGGCGCCGTCACCGGCCGTCGTAGGCGGCGACGACCGCCCCCTGCGCGTCGGTGGCGACGCCGTTGACCTTCCACCCGTCCCCCGCCGGGACCCCGTTGACCCACGCGACGCGCAGCTGCGGGTGGGCGCTCCAGCGCGCGGAGCCGCGGCCCGTCGCCCCGGGCGCGCCCAGGGTCACCGCGTCGGCCGGGCCGACGTAGACGGCCACGACGACCTTGGTGCCACCGGCCTCGTCGAACTCGTGGCGGCCGCCGTAGAAGCCGATGTCGAAAGGCGGGCGGGCGAAGCGGCCGAGGCCGCGCACCTCGGTGGGGGCGCCGGTGCCGTGGTCGCTGCCGGCGACGAGCCCGGCGCCGCGCTCGTCGCCGCTGAACCACAGCACGAGCCGGCCGCCGTCGGCGAGCGTCACACCGGTCCGCATGAGGTCGCCGATCTGGACGGAGGTGTCGGCGATGACGACCTCGCCGTCGCTGCGCTGGACCTGGCCGCCGGTGGCGACGACGACCCCGGCGGCGTCGCGGGCGGTGAACCCGAGATCCGGTGTGGGCCCGCCGACCGCGCCGGTCGGCTGGACCGCGACCCCGGCGCGCCGGACCCAGAAGATCGTCGCGTCCGGCATCCCGGGCAGTTCGGCGGTGCTCGCCTGCGTGCGCTGCCCGTCCGCGGTGAGCTCGACCCGCAGGCCGGCGCCGTGGACCACGCCGTAGTCGACGACGCCACCGTGCCGGTCGTCGAGCTCCAGGATCGTGGAGAACCCGCCGACCGGCGGCACGGTGATGCCGCCGCCGAGCCTGCGGTACGTCCCCTTGGCCGGGTCGTGCAGCGCCGAGTACAGGCCGTTCATGTCGTCGCCGCTGTAGCGCAGGACGAGCTCCTCGCCGGTGCCGTAGGCGACGCCGGTGCGCACGACCGGCCCGGTGCCCCGCAGCTCGGTGTCGCCGGCCAGCTGCGTCGGTGCCGCCGCGGCGGCGCTCAGCGTGGGTGCGGCGGCGCTCAGCGAGGGCGCGGGCAGCGGGGCGGGTCCGGCCGGCGCGCCCGCCAGGGCGGTCATCGTCGCGGCGACGGACACCAGTACAGCGGCCGCGAACGTGAACAGTCCGGTGAAGCGGCGCCGGCGGGCCCGCTGCCGGACCTGGGCGAACGTCACCCGGGGCGCGAGGTCGGCGGTCTCGTCGCGCATCGCCCGGCGGAGCTCCTCGATGCTGCGCATCACCGCGCCTCCTTCATCTCGTACGTCGTCTCGTCTGCCGCGATCCGCAGCTTGCGCAGTGCCCGCGCGTTGGTGCTCTTGACGGTGCCGAGGGCCACGCCGAGCTCGTCGGCGGTCTGCTGCTCGGTGAGGTCCAGGTAGTAGCGGCAGACGATCACCGCCCGCTCCCGTCGCGACAGCGTCTGCAGGGCCCGGGCCACGCCGTCCCTGACGACCACCCCGTCGGCCGGGTCCTGCTCCGCGCGGCGGGGCTCCGGCACGTCCGGCGTCGGCCGTTCCCGCAGGAACCGCCTCCGCCACCAGTCGTTGTGCAGGTTCACCAGGATCCGGCGGGCGTAGCCGTAGGCGTCGTCGCCGTCGACGCGGGACCAGGCGGTGTACGTGCGCACGAGGGCCTGCTGGGTCAGCTCCTCCGCCTGCGCGGCGTCCCCGGCGAGCAGGTACGCGACCCGGTACAGCCGGGCCGCGCTGGCATGCATGAAGCTGACGAACCGGTCGTCGTCGTTCTCGGGCCGCTGCATGCACTCAATACTCGGCAGCCGCCCGGAAGGTTCTGCGGCGACGCCACGAAGCTCAGGCGTCGGGGAGCGTGAAGGAGAACGTCGCGCCGCGGCCCGGCTCGCTCTGCGCCCAGACCCGGCCGCCGTGGCGGTCGACGATGCGCTGGACGGTGGTCAGGCCGATGCCGGTGCCGGGGAAGTCGCTGCTGTCGTGCAGCCGGCCGAAGGGGCGGAAGAGCTGGTCGGCGCGTTCGGCGGGGAAGCCGGCGCCGTTGTCGCGGACGTAGAACGCCGGCGGCGAGCAGCCGATCTCGATCCGCGGGGACGCGGTGCGGCCGGTGAACTTCCACGCGTTGCCGACCAGGTTGATCAGGACGGCGCGGACCAGCTCGCCGTCGCAGGAGGCCCGCATCCCGGGCGCGACGGTCACCTCCACCTCCCGGTCCGGGTCGCGCTGGCGCAGCTCGTCCACGACGTCGGTGGCGAGCGCGGTCAGGTCGACCGCGGCGCGCTGGATCTGGCCGCGGTTGGCGGAGGCGAGCTGCAGCAGCGCGTCGATGAGCGCGTTCATCCGCTGGGCCGCCCTGTGGATGCGCAGGGCGAGGTCGGTGGGCTCCCCGCCGGTCTGCTCCTCCAGCAGCAGCTCGCTGAAGCTGATGATCGTCTGCAGCGGCGAGCGCAGGTCGTGCGAGACGGAGCCGCTGAAGGCCTCCAGCTCCCGGTTGCGCCACTCGAGCTCCTCGACGAGCTCGGCGCGGGCCTCCGCGACCTGCCGGGCGGCCCGCTCGTGCGCCGCCTCCAGCTCCCGGCGCACCAGCTCGTCGCGGATCCGCCGGTTCTGCTCGTGCAGCTGCTGCCGGCGGATGTGCGCGCGGATGTGGGCACGCAGCGTGTTGGGGCCGTCGACGCGGCGCACGTAGTCGTCGGCGCCGGCGGCGAGGCAGTCCAGCAGCGCGTCGCCGGCGCCCAGGCCGATGACCGGCATGTCACGCAGCCCCGGCACCGACCGGATCCGGGTGCACAGCTCCAGGCCCGCGGTCGTGTCGCCCTGCCCGTCGACCGCCAGGACCACGCACCCGGCCGGTTGCACGGCGAGCATGGCGAGGGCGTCGTCGGCGTCGGGCGCGGCGACCGGCTCGTAGCCCTCCTCCCGCAGCAGGTCCGCGGCGTGGTCCAGGAACCCGCGGTCGGGGTCGACGAGCAGCACCTTGACCTGGCCGTGGAACGGGCCGTCCGGCGGCAGCGGGGTGACGGTGCTCTTGCGCAGCACGGCGGCCAGCTTGGCGAGGACCACCGCCAGGCTCTCCTGCTTGCGCACGAACGCGTCCGCGCCGGCGTCGAGGATCTGCAGCTCGGTCGCGTAGTCGTCGGCGGCGGTCAGCAGCAGGCACGGCACGTTGCGCAGCGTCGCGTCGAGCCGGACCCGGCGGATGACGGTCGCGCCGTCGATCCCGGGCAGCACCCCGTCGACGATGATCGCGCTCGGCGGGCTGGCCGCCGCGACCCGCAGCCCCTCCTCGCCGCTGGCGGCGGCGAGGACCTCGTAGCCGGCGCCGGCGAGCAGGTGCCGCAGCTCCTCGCGGAACGTGAGGCTGTCGTCGATGACCAGCACCGACGGCTGGGCGGGTGGCTCGGCACCGCGCCGCAGCAGCTCCCGGCTGCGGGCCACGACCGCGTGCGCGTCGTAGGGCTTGCCGACGTAGTCGTCGGCGCCGTGGCGCAGGCCGCGGAGCCGGTCGCTGACCTCCGCCTCGCTGGACAGCAGCAGCGCCACCACCCCGGCGTGGCCGGGATGGGCGCGCAGCGCCCGCAGCAGCTCGACCCCGTCGGCGTCCGGCAGCAGCACGTCGAAGAGCGCGACGTCGAACTGCTCGGCCTCGAACGCGGCGAGCGCGTCGGCGCCGTTGGCGCACAGCACGGTGCGGAAGCCGCCCTCCTCGAACGCCTCGTGGAGGTCCATCCGGACGGTCAGGCTGTCGTCGACGATCAGGACGGTGCTCGCCATCCGACCTTCTCCGTCAGCCCGGCCGCGATCAGGTCCGGCGGCAGGATCTCCACCGCGGCGTGCAGCGCCGCGGCCTCCTTCGGCATGCCGTAGACGACGCAGCTGCCCTGGTCCTGCGCGTAGGTGTGCGCGCCGGAGCGGCGCATCGCGAGCAGGCCTTCGGCGCCGTCGCGGCCCATGCCGGTGAGCAGCACGCCGGTGGCGCCCGCGCCGACCTCGGCGGCGACGGACTCGAAGAGCACGTCGACGGACGGGCGGCACGAGTGCCGGGGCGGCCCGGAGTTCAGGTGCAGGTGCCCACCGCGGACGATCAGGTGCCGGTCCGGCGGCGCCATCACGACCTGCCCGGCGACGGACTCGAGGCTCTCCCCTCCGCGGGCGTACCGCACGACATGGCCGGTCTGCTCGGCGAGCCACCCGGTGAAGGCCTGCGCGAACGTCTCGTTGGTGGCGAGGTGCTGCACGTACAGCACCGGCACCGACAAGCCTCTCGGGACGCCGCGCAGCAACGTGACGATGGCGCCGGGGCCGCCCGTCGAGGCGCCGACCGCGACGAGTCTCCTGGGCATCCGAGGTGTACGGATGGCCGCCTGCACGGGTGCGGCCGCTCCCGGGGGCCGGTGCCGCGTCACGACCCGGATGCGCGACACGACCTTGACCGCGGTGCGCAGCCGCGCGCCCCACGTGTCGTCGGAGGCGTCGCCGCGCGGCTTCTCCAGCACGTCGACCGCTCCGGCGGCGAGCGCGTCGTACGTGGTGAACAGCTCCTGCCGGGACGCCGAGCACACCACGAGGATCGGCGTCGGCTGGCTCGCCATGATCCGCTCGGTGGCGGCGAGGCCGCTCATCACGGGCAGGACCACGTCCATCGTGATGACGTCGGGCCGCAGCCGCCGGCACAGCTCGACGGCCTGCGCGCCGTCGACGGCCTCCCCGACGATGTCGAAGCCGTGCCGCTCGGTGAGCGCCTCGCGCAGGCACTGCCGCACCGTCGCGGAGTCCTCGACCACCAGTACCTTGATCATGGGTTCCCCACCAGGTCGCGGATGTGGCCGAGCAGCTCCTCCTGGTTGAACTCCGACTTCACCATGTACGCGCTGGCGCCGGCCTCGGCGCCGCGGCGGCGGTCCTCCGCGGACGCGCGCGAGCTGACGAGGATCGCGGGCGTCTCGCGCAGCACCGGGTCCTCGCGGGTCAGGGCGACGAACGTGAACCCGTCCATGCCCGGCATGTCGATGTCGACGAGGAACAGGGCGTACCGCCGCAGCTTGACCCGCTCGAGGGCCTCCTCGGCGGAGGCGGCGAGCTCGACCTCGTAGCCCGCCGACTCGAGGATGCTGCGCTCCAGCATCCTGGTGGTGAGGGAGTCGTCGACGACGAGGACCGGGTCGGTGCGCCCGGCGGCGCCGGCCTCCCGGGTGAGCGGGTCGGCGGGCTTCTCGCCGTCGGCCGCGGCGACGAGGCCGTGCGGGTCGAGCACGATCCGTGGGTTGCCCTCGGCGTCGATGGACAGGCCGTTGACGACCGCGCCGGCCGGCGCGAGCTCCGGCAGTGGCCGCACGACCAGCGCCGACGTGCCGAGCAGCCGGTCGACGCCCACCGCGAGGACCCGGCCGCCGGCGGCGATGATGACGCCGACCGCGCCGCCGTCGCCCTGCGGCTGCGCCGGTGGATCTCCGCCCGGGGTCAGCACGCGCGCGAGGGGCAGGAACGCGATGACCTGCCCCTCGTGGGCCATCGCGCCGGCCGCCGCGGCGGCGGCGACCTCGACGGCGCTCAGCAGGACGCAGGTGCGCACCGCGTCCAGCGGCAGTGACGCGAGGGTCCCGGCCGCCTCGACGACGAGCCCCGACAGCGACACCAGCGACAGCGGCACGACCAGCTCCACGGTGGTGCCGCGGCCCGGCTCGGTGCTGACGTCGATCTCGCCGCCGAGCTGCTCGGCGACGTCACGGACGGCGTCGAGGCCGATGCCGCGCCCGGAGATGCCGGTGACCTCGCCGGCGGTGCTGATCCCGCCGTGCATGAGCAGCCGCATCAGCTCCCGCACGTCCTGCTCGGCCGTCCCGGAGCCGCCGGCCACGAAGCCCTGCGCCTCCGCCTGGCGCCGCACGGCGGCCAGGTCGAAGCCGCGGCCGTCGTCGGTGCAGCGGAACGCGGCGTTCGTGCCGCGGCGGCGGACCTCCACGGTGACGTGCCCGGCGGGCGGCTTGCCGGCGGTGCGCCGCTCCGCCTCGGTCTCCACCCCGTGCGACACGGCGTTGCGGACCACGTGCAGCAGCGCGCCGGACGCCAGGCTCAGCACGTGCGGGTCGAGCCGCAGGTCGCCGCCGCGGCTGTCGAATACGACCTTCTTGCCCTCGGCGGCGGCGGCGTCGTACGCGGCCCGGTGCAGCGTGGTCAGCACCGCCGCGACCGGCACCAGGCGGAGCCGTTCGGCGCGGCCGCGGATGTCGTCGAGCTCGCGCTCCACCTGCTCGACGGTCTCGGTGAGCTGCCGGCCGAGCGCCGTCAGGTCGGCGGCCAGGCGGGTCGCCATGGCGCCCGTCCGGCCGTCGGCGCCGTCGTGCTGCGCGGCGCGGATCCGCAGCTGCTCCGTGATCGCCTCGGCGGCCCGGCGCGCCCGCTCGACGGTCGCGACCTGGCGGCGTAGCGGCGCGAACCGGGCATGGGCTTCGCCGACCGCGTCGAGCAGCTCATCGATGTCGGCGCTGTCACGGCGTACAGGAGCGGCTTGAGGCTCTGGCTTTTCTGGCTTTTCGGGCTTTTCTTCCTTCTTGTCCGGCTGTTGCAGAACGTCGGCCAGGACGGTCATCCGGTCGGTCAGGGTGAGCAGCGCGCCGACCGTCTCCGGCGGGACCGGCGCGGCGCCGTCGCGGTGCGGGACGAGCAGCTCCTCGAGGGCGTGCGCGGCGTCGGCGATCTCCTTCTGCCGCACCACCCGCGCCGCGCCCTTGAGCGTGTGCGCGTGCCGCAGCAGCCTCGCGACGGGCTCCCGGTCCGCGCTGTCGCGGGTGAGCTCCAGGACCCCCTGGGCGAGCTGCCCGACGAGCTCCTGCGCCTCGATCCGGAAGTACCGCAGCGGGTCCTTGGCCTGTCGCGCCATTCCGGCAGCTCCCGGCACCGCGGGCGACGGGGCGCTCAATGCCGGTCGGCGCCCGCGGCGACCAGCCGCAGCAGCTCGGTGGAGAGACCGGCGAGATGGGTGGCGGTCTGTCTGGTCTGCACGGCGCTGGACTCGCTCTCCTGGGTGACCCGGGCGGTGTCGGTGACCGCGACGTTGACCTGCTCGACCGCGGTCGTCTGCTGCTTGGTGGACAGCTCGATCTCCCGCGCCGACTCGGTCGTCGTCGCGACCAGGTCGGCGATCTGCTGGAACGACGCGGTGACCGCGCCGAACTGCCGGGTGCCGGCGTCGACGGCCTTCGCGCCGGTCTCGGTCGCCATGACCGTCGTGTTCACCGCGCCACGGACGTCCTCGATGAGCGCGCGGATCTCCTTGGCGGAGCCGGCGGTGCGGTCGGCGAGCTTGCGGATCTCGTCGGCGACGACCGCGAACCGGCGGCCCCACTCCCCCGCCCCGGACGCCTCGATGGTCGCGTTGATGGCCAGGATGTTGGTCTGCTCGGCGAGCTCCGACACCAGGTCGACGACGCCGCCGATCTGCTGCGAGCGCTGCCCGAGCTCCAGCATGTGCTGCACGATCAGGTCGACCTGGCGGCGGATCGCGGTGATCGACTCGCGGGCCTGCTCGATGGTCGCGTCGCCGGAGCTGGCCGCGCCCGCGGTCTCCTCGGCGATCTTCGCCACCCGCTGCGAGCCCTCGGCGATCTGCCGCGACGTGATCAGCAGCTCCTCGATCGTCGTGTTGATCTCGCTCATCGCGGTCGCCTGCTCGCGGGCGCCGTTCGCCTGCTGGCTGGCGGCGGCCTCCAGCTGGGCCGAGGAGCTCTGGATGTGCCCGACCGTGCTGGCGACCTGCTTGCCCAGCGCCCGGATCAGCAGCACCGCCACCAGCACGCCGAACACCAGCGCGAGCAGCGCGATGCCGATCACGACGAGGGTCGCCACCCGCGCCTTGCTCGACGCGGCGTCCCGCTGGTCCGTCAGGTCCTGGCGCAGCAGCCCGCCGAGCGCGTCGATGTGCTGGTTGAGCGCCGCGCGCTGCGGCGCCACCGTGTCGTCGAACTCCTTGGCGATCCGCTCTGCCGGGGCGGCGTCCCGCCGCAGCGCGATCACCGCCTCCAGCGCCGCCTGGTGGTTCTGCTCGGCCTGGACGGAGGCGTCGAGCAGGTCCCGCTCGCGCTGCGAGTCCGTCACCCCGCGCAGCCGCTGGACCGCCTGGGCGAACTCGGCGCGGGCCTCGGTGATCTGGGTGCGGAACCGTTCGTCGCCGGTCAGCAGGTACCCGCGGGACGCGCTGCTCTTCGCCTCCACCGACACCCGCAGCTGCTGCGCCTCCACCAGGCCCTGCACGCCGATGTCGATCACGTGGTCCTTGCCCTCGACGACCGTGTCCAGCGCGGCGACCGTGACCCCGCCGGTGATCATCGTCAGCAGCACGACGACCGCGAAGCCCGCGGCGAGCCTGCGGCCGAACGTCCATCTCCGGTTCATCGTTCCCCGTCCCCCGCTGTCACCGCGTCCCATACGGCTCCCGTCAGTGTCTGGATCGCCGCCCGTACCGCCGGGACATCGACGATCGGCCGGGCGCCGCCGTCCATCGGCACGATCCCGCGCAGGCAGCCGCGCGGGCCGTGGCCCGTCGACTCCTCCACGATCAGGTCGCGCGGGACGCGCAGGTGGCCGTCGAGGCCCTCGAACGCGAGCGCCACCGTCGGCTCGCCGGCGACCAGGACCAGCCAGCGCCGGTCGGCGGTGGCCGGGTGGCCGAACACGGCCCCGAGGTCGTAGACCGGCACGATCGAGCCCCGGAAGCTGGCGACGCCGAGCAGCGACGGCTGGGGGCCGGGCAGACGCGTCACCGGGCGGTCCGGGAAGAGGCCGGCGGCCTGGGTGAGGCGCAGCGCGTACCGGTGGCCGCCGACCCGGATCGCGAGGAGGTCGTCGAAGCCGGTGACCTGCTCGCGGTGCGGCTCGGTGAAGGAGCGGTCGAACGACTCGCGCAACTCGGCGAGGCGCTGCATCAGGTCGAGGGTCTTCGTCTTCATCGCGTGTCCCGCGGCGGCCGGCGTCGGTCCGTGGCTGTCATGGCGTGTTCCGCGGGCGTCATCGTGGTGCTGCCAGTTCGGCGTGGCAGAGGGCGATCAGGGCGCCGCGGCCGAACCCGCCGCCGAAGAGCAGGACGCGCTCCTCCTTCTCGTGCCGCAGCAGGGCCGCGGCCTGGCCCAGCTCGCGTTCGGCGGTCGCCCGGTCGCCGCCGCGCCGGGCGAGCAGCCCCATCCGCAGCCGCGGCATCGCGAACTCGGCGTCGAGGTGGGCCGCCATCCGGTGGTGTTCCAGCGCCCCGTCCGTGTCGCCGTCGCCCTCCCGGCACTCGCCGAGCAGGTGGTGCGCGTCGGGGTTGAGTGCGTCACGGTCCAGCAGTCGGTGGCAGACCGCGGCGGCCCGCCCGGTGTGCCCGAGATGGGCGAGGACGGCGCCGCGCAGGAGCAGCACGTCGGGCCGGTCGGCCGCGGCGGTGTCGATCGCGTCGAGCGCCGCGAGGGCCTCACCGAACCGCTCCTGCTGCACGAGATGCAGCGCCTTCGCCTTGCCGTCCTCCTGAGGTGCCGGCCGCACCCGGTGTGCGTTCTGCGCCTGCTGTACGACCTTCTGGTAGTAGAACGTGTTGTGGGTGTGCTGCACCGCGAGGGCGGGCGGCTTGCTGCCGAGCGTGTCGGTGTGTCCCAGGAAGAGGTAGCCACCCGGCGCCAGGGCCCGCGTGATCCGGGCGACCGCGGCCGCGACCGTCCTCGGCGTCAGGTACATCAGCAGGTTGCGGCAGAAGACGACGTCGTACGTGTCGGGCGCGAACAGCACCGGGTCGTCGTTGACGGCGTTGTACTCCAGGAACCGCACGCGCCCGCGGAGCCGCTCGTCGATCTCGACCCCGTCGGCGGCGGCCCGGAACCATCGCTGCTGCACGGCGTCCGGGGTCTCCCGCAGCGACCACTGCGAGTACCGCCCGGCGGCGGCGACGCGCAGGGCGGCCCGGTTGACGTCGAGCCCGACGATCGACACGTCCCACGACGGCTCGACGCGCTGGGCCGCGACCATCGCGAGCGTGTACGCCTCCTCGCCCGTCGAGCAGCCCACCGACAGCAGCCGCAGGCATCGCTGGGTGGCCCTGGCCCGGACGCGCGCGGGCAGTACCACCTCCGCCAGGACGTTGAACTGCTCGATGTTGCGGAAGAAGTAGGTCTCGTTGACGGTCACGGCCTCGGCGAGGGCGGCGAGCTCGTTGTTCCAGGCGGTGCCGAGGCGGTCGAGGTAGCCCCGGCCGGACAGTCCGTGCTGGCCGGCGCGCGCCCGCAGGGTCGCGGCGAGCTGGGGGTCCCGCTTGTCGTCGAACGTCAGCCCGAGCCGGACCGACAGCAGCTCGCGCAGCCGCGCGACGTCCTCGTCACGTTCCATCGTGCACCGGCCACTCGTCGTGTTCCGTGCTTGGGCTTGGGCTTGGGCTTGGGCTTGGGCTTGGGCTTGGGCTTGGGCTTGGGCTTGGGCTTGGGCTTGGGCTTGGGCTTGGGCTTGGGCTTGTGCTTGGGCTTGGGCTTGTCAACGGCCATTCGTCGCGGGGCGCGCTCGGCAGTGGCCATTCGCTGCTCAGGAACAGCAGGGGGCGGGCATCCAGGACGCCGACGGCCGCGACGATCCTGGTCGCCGAGGCGGCGAGCACCGGCGGTGGCGGCCGGTCGGCGTCCGGCTCCACCGGCAGCACGCCTCGGACCGGCCCGGTGGCGTACGCGAGCGGCCCGCCTGCGGTGCGCGTCGTCACGAACCTGCTGGGCCGCTCCGCCGCCGCGCCGAGGAGCCGCGCCGTGTCGACGACGGGCACCGCGAGCCCGCGGATCACGCTGACCCCGAGCAGCACGTCGGCCGTGCCCGCCAGCGGCTGCACCGGCAGCGGCCGGATCGTCTCCACCACCTCACGCAGGGGCAGTGCGCACAACAGGTCACCGACGCCGAAGACCAGCGACAGCCCCGGCGGCGCTTCCGTGACAGCGGTCATCGCCACGCGATCATGATATGCGGCATTGGTCGGTTTTATACCGCGATCGGGTGAGGGCTGCGTGCTCTCGCCGGCTCCGGTTTTTGTCATACCCTCGGCGTAGGTTCGCAGGCATGGACGTGACCGCATCTGTTTCCCGGCTCGCCGCAGCCGCGTCGTTTCTGCTGCGCATGCTGACCGGCCGCTCCCTGCAGCCGTCCCACGCGGGCGTGCTGCTGCGCGCCGACGACGCCGGCCTGCACCTGGTCGCCACCGACGGCGAGGTCGTCGTCCACCTGCACACCCCCGCGACCGTCCACACCCCCGGCGAGGTCGTCGTCCCCCGCCGGGCCGTCGCCGACACCCTCACGTCCCTCGACGCCGCCGACGCCCGCCTCACCGTCCAGGGCGGCCGCCTGTCGATCCGCGTCCCGGGCGCCCGGTTCGCGCTGCCCAGCCTCCCCGACGCCACACCCCCGCCGGTCCACCTGCCCCCTGCCCACGGCACCGTCGCCGGCGACGACCTCCGCACCGCCGCCGTCCCGGTGGCCGGCGCCGCCTCCCGCGAGCACGCCCTCCCCCTCTTCACCGGCGTCCGTCTCCGCGCCCACACCAGCACCCTGTCGCTCCTGGCCACCGACCGCTTCCGCCTGGCCGCCGCCGCGATCCCCTGGCACCCCACCTCCACGCCGGCAAGCGACGCCGTCGCCCGCGAGACTGCGACCGTCCACGCCGGGGTCGAAGCACTCGTGCCCGCAGCCGTGCTGGCCCGCGCCGCCCAGCACCTGTCCCGCGAGGAGACCATCCACGTCCACGCGGACGACGACCTGTTCGCCCTGTCCTGGGACGGCGGCAGCCTCACCACCCCGACCCTCGGCACCGGTTACCCCGACGCTCAGATGTCCCGCCTCCTCGACATCTCCGCCATCTGCACCGTCGAGACCGACGCCGACACCCTCGCCCAGGCGGTCGACCGCGCCACTGCCTTCGGTGGCCCCCACGGCCGCGTCACTCTCCAACCGATCGAGGGCGCCCTCCTGGTCCACGCCGACGACCCCCTCACCGGCGAGTCCGAGCAAACCCTCAAGGCCACCACCGACGGCACCCACGTCGTCCGCTCGTTCCAGGCCCGCCTCCTCCTGGACGCCCTGCGCGCGTTCCCCCACCACCCCGTGCGGCTCCAGTTCCAGCCCGACCTGCGCGCAACCGCGTTCACCGCCGCCCTGCCCACCACCACCCTCAACTACCTAGTCGTCCCCCTCCGCACCCCACCGACCACCTGACACCGACCGTCCCCTCAGCCCCATCCGGCTCCAGTTCCAGCCCGACCTACGCGCAACCACGTTCACCACCTCCCTGCCCACCACCACCCTCGACTACCTCGTCGTCCCCTCCGCACCCCACGCCGCTGGCGGGGCGAGTTCAGGTCCAGGGCGCTGCACCTGGCGACGCAGGCGATCACCGACCACCTGAGACCGCCCGGGCCCCCTCAGCCCCGTCCGACACCCCAGACAGCCACAACCACTGCCGGCCCCGACCGGTGGCCCGCTGCGGCGCGGCTGCACTGGTTTCGTCAACGGACATCCCACCGCCTTCAGCCCCGCGGGGTCTCCGTGTCCTTCACTACCCGCCGCAGATCCCCACGTCCTCCAACGCCCGGCCACCGCACGCATCCACGACCTTCATCCCCACGTCGTTCGCCACCCCGCCACAGACCCCCACGACCTTCACATCCCGCCGCCTGCCTCGACGACCTTCACCTCGCTGCAGATTCAGCAGCCCGCCACAGGCCTCCACGACCTTCACATCCCGCCGCCTGACCCGACAACCTTCAACGCGCCCCTCGGCATGCGCCCCACCTGCACTTCACACCTGCCGCCGGCCTCCACGACCTCTCCACCTCGCCGCAGAACTCCGCGCCGTTCACCGCCACGCCGAGGATCTCCCCGACCTTCATCCCCACGTCGTTCGCCCACCCGGCCACAGACCCCAACGACCTTCACCTCGCTGCAGATCCCCCGCCCTTCAACACCCAGGCACCGTGAGCCTCCACAACCTTCGCCTCCACGTCGTTCACCAGCCCGCCACAGGCCGCCACGACCTTCACATCCCGCCGCCTGACTCGACGACCTTCAACGCGCCCCTCGGCACGCGCTCCACCTGCACTTCACACCTGCCGCCGGCCTCCACGACCTCTCCACCTCGCCGCAGAACTCCGCGTCGTTCACCGCCACGCCGAGGGCTCCCCGGCCTTCGGCGGCCGCCGCGATCGTTGTCCGAGCCGTGCCCGTGCCCGATCGGCTGGCGTGGGCGCTCGCCACCGCAACCGACAGGTGCTGCCGGCTCGGACGGTTCCACGGCGACACGTGGTCGCCGCGCTTGGTTCACGTTGCAGAGGCTGACGAACGAATGCGGCGAGCCCCGGCAACTTCCCGGCCGTCACGTCCGACGGCTGGCACGGCGGCGCCGCGGCGATCGCGACGCTCTCGCCGTCGCACGCCGGTGGAGCGGCGGCCCGACCGCCGGCCGCCGTGCAGGGGCCCACCCTGTCAGCGTGACAGCGCGTCACACATGGCAGCGCTGCGCACCCAGCAGCCCAGCACCCCGGCAGCACGTCACACATGGCAACGCGGCTCGCCCCGGCGGCACAGCACGCCAGCAGCGCCGCATCTCCGGCAGCGCAGCGTCTCCCTGTGCAGCGCGGCACGCCCAGCAGCGCGGCACACCCCGCAACGCGGCACCCCCCGCAACGCGGCACGACTGACAACGCGGCACGACTGACAACGCGGCGCGTCTGGGACGTGTGGCAGCACTTCGGGGGGTGGGTGGGAACCCGTCGCCGGCGAGCGGTGGGGGCGGGGGGTCAGTTGTTGGGGGCCTCGGAGCTGATGTCGGCCAGGGGTGAGGTGGGGTCGCGGTCGATGGCGAGGTCGCCGAGGGAGACGATGCCGACGAGGTTGTCGCCGTCGAGGACTGGGAGGCGGCGGAGGGCGTTGGTGCGCATGAGCTCCGTGGCGGTGTCCACGTCGTCGTGTGGGGAGACGGCGACCAGGTCGGGGGCGACGACGTCGCCGACGGCGGTGGTGGCCGGGTCGGCGCCGGTGGCGACCACGCGGACGGTGACGTCGCGGTCGGTCAGGACGCCGCGGACGCCGCTGGTGGCGGTGACGACGAGGGCGCCGATGTCAGCGTCGCGCATGAGCTCCGCGGCGGCGGTGATCGGGGCGTCGACGTCGATGGTGAGTGGTGCGCTGGTCATGATGTTCTTCACCTGCTGGCCCATGGCTGGACGACTACCCACTTCCGCCGGTGGGAATCCCCCGCCGGGACCCGCCGCGACAGCGGGTGGGGCGGGAGCAGCAGCTGACGGTGACCGCCCGCCGGTGGTGTGTGCCGGCGGGCGGTCAGGCCTGGCAGTGGGCAGGGGGCAGTGAGTCAGTTGTCGCGCAGTGGGTCGAGGCCGCCGGTGAGGCTGGCGACGCCGCAGTTGGGGGCGGACCAGAAGCGGCTCGGGCGGCCGTCGACGTGGGTGTGGTCGTTGTGGTCGGGGTACCCGGGGCCGAGGATGCCGGCGAAACCGTGGTTGCGGGCGGCCTGGGCGAGGGTGCACAGGGAGTGCGGGCCGGCGCCGAGGTCGGCGGCGTCGCCGTAGAGGTGGCGGCTGGACGAGGCGCCGCCGACGGCGTTGTTGCACGCGGCGCTGCGGAAGCCGCTGGTGACGCGGATCGGCTGGTCGCCGAGGGCGTGCCGCAGTGCCTGGAGCTTCCACATCGTGACCAGGGCGTTGGCCTTGGCGGTCGCGGCGGAGACGTTGCCGCCGGCCCAGGTGCTGTTGCAGTTGTTCAGCTCGGCATAGCTGAAGCTCACGGGCGTGCAGTCGTCGTCCTGGAGGGCGTACAGCTTGGCGAACGTGGCGGGTCCGGCGATGCCGTCGGCGGTGAGGCCGTATGCTGCTTGGAACCGGGCCACCGCTGACTTCGTCGCGGGCCCGTAGACGCCGTCGAGTCCGAGGACCGCGCCCGAGCCGGGGTAACCGGCGACGCGGATCTGCAGCTGCCGGACCCCTTCTCCCGACGATCCCTGGGCCAGCGTGCCGCTCCACGTGTAGCAGGCGTCGGCGTGTGCCGGTACGGCCGTGACGATCAGTGCTCCGGCCGTCGAGAACACCATCAGTAGCGCCGCACTGAGCAGGCGCATCAGTCTTTGCATAGACGCATATAAGTGTACGAATGGAGTGAAGTCAATGGATGTCCGCCGATACATTCTGACCGGGGCGCCGGGCGCCGGGAAGACCACCGTGGCGCTGGCGTTGCGCGCCCGGGGGCACCACGTCGTCGACGAGGCGGCGACCGACGTGATCGCCGCGTCACCGCATGAGCGGCCGCACGAGCGCCACGAGGAGTTCCTCGACCTGGTCGTACACCTGCAGCGGCACCGGCAGGAGCAGGCCGGCGGCACACCGGTGCAGCTCTTCGACCGCTCGCCGCTGTGCACGCTCGCCCTCGCGAGGTATCTCGCGAGGTTCGCCGTCGTCGAGCCCACCCCGGCGCTCGTCGCGGAGGTGCGGCGGGTCCAGGAGCAGCAGGTGTACCAGCGGCTGGTGTTCCTCATCCAGCCGATCGGGTTCGTGACCCCGACCGCGGCCCGGCGCATCACCTACCAGCAGTCGCTGGTCTTCGCCGGAATTCACGAGGAGGTGTACCGGGAGCACGGCTACGATCTGCTCGAGATCCCGCCCGGCACGGTGCAGGAGCGGGTCGCGATGATCGAGGAGCGGCTGCCATAGACACGGCGGAGGACCTGGTGCGGCGGCTCGTCGCCGACCAGTTTCCACAGTGGACAGACCTGCCGGTGGCGGCGGTGCCCAGGCCCGGCACCGACAACGCGATGTACCGCCTCGGCGACGAGCTCGCCGTCCGCTTGCCCCGGCAGGCGAGCGGCGCCGCCCAGGTCGAGCGCGACGCGCACTGGCTGCCCCTGCTCGCGCCCCGGCTGCCGCTCCCGATCCCCGAGCCCCTGGCGACCGGCCGGCCCGCGCTCGGTTTCCCGTTCCCGTGGACGGTCGGCAGGTGGCTGCCCGGCGACACGGTCGAGGCGTTCACCGAGCGGCGCGACGCGCTCGACCTCGCCGCGTTCGTCAGCGCGCTGCGCGCCGTCGACCCGGCCGGCGCCCCCACGGGGTATCGCGGCGGCTCCCTCGCCCGCAACGATGCGTCGGTACGCGACGCGATCGCCCAGCTGGACGGCGAGCTCGACCTGGACGCCGCCACCGCCGCGTGGGAGAAGGCCCTGGCCGCGGCCCCGTGGGACGGCCCGCCGACGTGGAGCCACGGCGACCTGCACGCCGGCAACGTCCTGGCCGCCGGCGGGCGGGTCAGCGCGGTCATCGACTTCGGCTGCGCCGGCGTCGGCGACCCGGCCTGCGACGTCATGCCCGCCTGGACGCTGCTGACCGCCGAGCACCGCGACACGTTCCGCGACGCGGTCGGCGCCGACGACGCGATGTGGGAGCGGGCGCGCGGCTGGGTGCTGTGCATGGGCCTGGTCGCCCTGCCGTACTACCGCGACCGCAACCCCGCCTTCGCCGCGATCGCCAGACGCATGCTCGGCGAGGCACTCCCGCGAGACTGAGCGCCGCCGTAGGCCGAGACGCCGCCGTAAGCCGAAGCGCCGCCGTAAGCCGAAGCGCCGCCGTAAGCCGAAGCGCCGCCGTAAGCCGAAGCGCCGCCGTAAGCCGAAGCGCCGCCGTAAGCCGAAGCGCCGCCATAAGCCGAAGCGCCGCCATAAGCCGAAGCGCCGCCATAAGCCGAAGCGCCATCGGAAGACGAGGCGCTAATGGGAGACGAGGCGCCGCCGGGAGACGAGGCGTCAGCCGGCGGCTGACAGGTCCGACGGGATCATGCTGTACATGACCAGGTCGTGCCGGCCGGAGCGGGAGACGGCAACGTTGCGCAGCACGCCCTCGGCCCGGAAGCCGGCCCGCTCCGCGACGTGCCGGGACGCGGCGTTCGCCGGTGCCGCCTGCAGCGCGATGCGGTGGAAGCCCTGCTCCGTCAGCGCCCACCGGGCCACCGCCGCGGCCGCCTCGGCGGCGACGCCCCGCCCGCGCGCCCATGGCGCCGTCCAGTAGTGCATCTCCGCCGACATGGCCGTCCAGTCGGCGCTGAACAGCGAGACGTGCCCGACCAGCCGCCCGCCCTCGCGGGGCGCCACGGCGAAGCCGATGCCCTTGCCGGCGCGGCGGCGCTCCTCGATGCCGCTCGTGCACCAGGCCAGCGCCGTGTCGAGACCCGCGCCGGCGTACGCGTAGCCGAGCGGCGACGCGTCGACGAAGCGGGCGTCGTGCCAGACGGCGTGGACGTCCTGCGCGTCGCCGGGCACGAACGGGCGCAGCACCAGGCGTGGCGTGGTCAGCGTGACGGACGGCAGCACGGGCTCGGCGGTCACGGCAGCGTCACGCTGTCGACGGGGTCGGCGGACGTCTCCCACCGCTGCCACCACTGCGCGTCCGGCAGCTCACCGGACGCCTCGACGATGCGGTCCAGCAGGTCCACGCTCTCCTGCGACGCGTCGACCTTGGCGTCGTGGACGATCGCCGACAGCTCCCGCAGCCGCTCCCGCATCACCACCCCGACCAGGTCGCGCCCGGCGGGCGTCAGCGCCAGCCACGTCGAGCGGCGGTCGTCGACGCGGTGGAAGCGCCGCACGAGGTGCTTGCGCTCCAGCCGGTCGCACATGCGCGTCAAGGTCGACGGCGCCACGTCCAGCTCCCTGGCCAGGTCCGCGCTGCGCTGCGGGCCGCCGGTCGCCAGCTCCACCAGCGTGCGGTACTGGGCCAGCGTCACGTCCGAGTCCATCGCCGCCAGATTCCGATCCGCCAGTGCAACCATGCAACGGCTGACTGCCAGCAACGCACGAACCAACGCCTCGTTTCCCCCCAGGGTGGTCATCCGGACATCGTTGCATGGTGGATACGTCGTTCCGGGTGCACTATCGTGTGCTTTGATGATTGCAGTACGGCAACATTCTAGAAGGAGGCAAATGAACGGCGACGGCACGCCGGAGCTGGCCCGGATCCTCATCGTCGAGGACGACGCCGGCGACGTCGCGTTCACCCTCGACGAGTTCCGCGAACACCGGCTCAGCAACGAGGTCACCGTGATCGGCGACGGCCTCGAGGCGATCGACTTCCTCGAGCACCGCGGTGCGCACGTGGACGCCGCGACGCCCGACATCGTCCTGCTCGACCTCAACCTCCCCGGTGTCGACGGCCGGGTCGTGCTCGACCGGATCCTCGGCAACCCCCGCCTCGCCGACCTGACCGTCGTGGTGCTCACCGGCTCGCCCGCGGAGGAGCAGATGCTGCGCGACTTCGGCGTCCCCAGCGAGCACTTCTTCCGCAAGCCCGTCGACTTCGCGCAGCTGGCGAAGCTCATCCACGGCATCGACCGCTACTACCTGGTGATCGGCCGCCTCACCGGTCGGTGATCAGCGTGTGGTAGTCGGCGACGGTCAGCGGCCGGTCCGTGAGCGCGCCGTCGGCGCCGGGCACCTTCAGCACCTGACCGTCCTGCAGGAAGCGGACCGTGTCCACGTCGGTGCGGGCGTCCAGGGTGCACACGATCTGTCCGATCGCGAGGATGTCGTCGGTACGGCCACCCGCCTGCGGACGGAACGTCACCTCCGCGGTCCCGGCGACCAGCCGCACCCCCGCGATGAGGTCCGTGCCGGTGAGCGCGCTGGTCAGCCCGGCTGCGCGCTCGGCGTCGGTCGGGCCGGCGGCCAGGTCGGCGAGCAGCGCGGCCACGTCGCTGGTCGAGGCGACCCGCCGCTCCACCGCCACGAGCTGGTCGTCGCGGACCAGGTAGAGCCGCTCGACGACGGCCCCCACGGAGTTGCCCGCCGAGTTGCCCGGCGCCTTCTGCGACGGGTTGGGGATCACCAGCGACGGCTCGATCGGCCGTGGCGCGTGCTCGTCGGGCACCCCGCAGGCCTGCGCCGAGAGCACGAGCAGGGCGGCGGCGACGAGAAGCGCGCGGCGGCTCACCGTACGACACCCGGCAGATCCACCCGGAAGCGCGCGCCGCCGCCCGGACGGTCGAGCACCTCGACCCGCCCGCCGTGCGCGCTCGCGTGCTGCGCGACCAGCGAGAGGCCCAGGCCGGTGCCGTCGCCGCCGCCACGGGCGCCCGCCGACCGGCCGCGGACGAACCGGTCGAAGATCACCTCGCGGTCGGCGGGGCGGACGCCGGGACCCTCGTCGTCGACCTCGACCCGGCCGGCCCCGGCGACGCAGGTGAGCCGGACGGCGACCGGCCCGCCGCCGTGCCGGACCGCGTTGTCCAGCAGGTTGGCCAGGATCTGCTCAAGGCGGCGCCGGTCGACCAGCCACTGCGGCGCGTCGCCGGCGCCGGGCGGCTCCACCAGGTCCGCCGGCAGGCCCTGCGCCTCGGCCACCCGCCGGGCCAGGGCGTGCGGGTCGACCGGGGCGCGCTGCGCCGGCCGGTCGCTGCGGGCCAGCTCGAGCAGGTCGTCGACGAGCGACTGGAACCGTTCGATCTCCTCGACGACGAGGCCGGCGGCGAGCGCGGTCCGCTCGTCGAGGTGCTCCCGCCGCCGGTGCAGGACGCTCGCCGACGCCGCGAGGGTCTGCAGCGGGGAGCGCAGCTCGTGGCTGACGTCGGCGGCGAACCGGCGGTCCCGCTCGTGCCGGCGGGCCAGCTGGTCGACCATGCCGTTGAACGACGTCGTCAGCCGCGCCAGGTCCGGCTCGGCGGCCGGGTCGAGGCGGGCGCTCAGGTCGCCGTCGGTGATGCCCTGGGCGGCGTCGGCGACCGAGCGCAGCGGGCGCAGCACGTACCGGGTCGCGTACCAGCCCAGGCCCGCGCCGGCCGCCGCGACCGCGGCCGCGACGAGCCCGAGCACCCAGGCGAGGGTCCGCAGCGTCTGGTCGAGCTCGCGCAGGTAGTCGATCTCGAACAGCGCCGTCGTCGGCGACAGCGGCACCCCGATGACCAGCGCCGGGACCCCGTCGACGCGGACCCACTGGGCGCCCTGGCCGCCCTCCTCGACGAGCCGTTGCAGCCCCGCCGGGACGGCGGCGGCGGCGCCCGGGTCGTTGTTGCGCGTGTACCAGCCGTCCGCGCGGCGCAGCAGAGTGCGCCGGTTGCCGCCGGTGTCCAGCGACCTGAGGATGTCCACGACGTCGGGGTCCTCGTCGCGCAGACTCGCGGTGATGATCCTCGCGTCGTACGCGGTGGCCCGGACCGTGGCCCGTTCCCGCCCGGCGAGCAGGGCGCTGCGGGTCAGCTCGTACGAGATGAACGCCATCGACGCGGACAGCGCCAGGGCCCCCGCGGCGAACCCCGCGATGACCCGTGTGCGCAGCCCGGCCCGCCTCATCGCTGCAGCTTGTAGCCCATGCCGCGGACCGTCACCAGGCGCCGGGGCGCCCGGGAGTCGTCCTCGATCTTCTGTCGCAGCCGGCCGACGTGCACGTCGACGAGGCGTTCGTCGCCGACGTCGTACTCCCACACCCGCTGCAGCAGCTGCTGGCGGGACAGGACCAGGCCGGGGTGCTCGGCGAGCTCGCACAGCAGCCGGAACTCGGTCCGCGTCAGCGCGACCGGCTCGCCCGCGACCCGCACCTCGCCCGCCTCGGGCAGGATCTCCAGGTCGCCGAAGACGAGCGTCGACACGGTGGCCAGCACCGCCCGGCCGCGCCGGCGCAGGGCGCGCAGCCGGGCCGACAGCTCCTTCACCGCGACCGGCTTCACCAGGTAGTCGTCGGCGCCGGCCTCGAGCGCGGCCACGATGTCGTGGGTGTCGTCACGGGCGCTGACCACCACGATCGGCACGTCGTCGTCGCGGCGCAGCTGGCGGATGCACTCGAAGCCGTCGACGCCGGGCAGCATCAGGTCGACCAGGACGGTGTCCGCGGGCTCGGCCCGCTGCGCGACGAGGCCGTCCTCGGCGGTGGACACGCCCCGCACCGAGTAGCCTTCATCCTCCAGCGCCAGCACCAGTGACAACCGGATCCGATCGTCGTCCTCGATGACCAGTACGCCCGACACCACTGCATCATGCCAGGTCGGATGCGTTGTCATCGAACTGTCATACTTCCGCGGAACTCCCGCCACATGCGCGGCGGAGGCTCGTCGTATGCACACCGGCACCCCCTTGGTCGAAATCGTCGTCACCGAGGAGCTCGACGCCGCCTCGGAGCCACGGGTCCGGGCGCTGCTCGAGGACGCGCTCACCATGCACCCCGAGCAGCTCGTCCTCGACCTCTCCGCATGCCCGTTCATCGACGCGACCGCGATCGGCATGCTGCTGGACGTCCACCGGCAGGTCTGGACCTCGGGTGGCAGACTCACCTTGCGCGCCCCGTCACCCCGCGTCAGGAGAACGTTGCAAATCGCGCACGTAAATCACGTGTTACGAATGGTCCCCGAGGACGACGGACACGACATGATGACGGAGACCAGAGCGGCCTCTTGAGAGGAGCGGCGACCGTGACCGCGGCGACGACACCTGACGGCACCGACTTCACGTTGATCTGCGACGCCTGTGGCCAGAGCGTCACCGGGCTGGGCGCGACGATGCACAACTGGGATCTCGTCTGGAGCCTGTTCCGCCGGCACGGCTGGACCGGCGCACGGCTCGCGACCGGCCCGCACAGCTGCGGGCGCTGCTCCCGGGTGCCCCTCGCGTCCGCGGACGCCGACCCGGTCGGCTGGCTCGCCGGCGACGCACCGCCTTCGGAGGCGGTCGTCGAGGCGGCGCCCGCCCCCGTGGTCGTCACCGACGCCCGGGTGAGCGCGGCGGTGGTCGACGAGGCATTGGTGGTGTCACTCAGCGGCGACCTGGACATCGAGGTCGGGCCGGCGCTGCGCGACGCGCTGTCGCCCGCCGGCTACCGGCCCGGGCACCTGGTGCTCGACCTGAGCCAGGTCACCACCCTCGACTCGTCGGTGCTGGGGCTGCTCGTCGCCGCCCGGCACCGGGCCGCGCAGGCCGGCGGCCACACGTGCCTGGTGGGGATCGCGCCGTTCATGCGCCGGATGATGCACACCCTGTGCCTGCTGCACCTGTTCGTCGTGCTGCCCGACCGGGACGCCGCGCTGAGCTGGCTGCGCGGCGACGACACGGAGCTGCCCCGGCAGCGTGACCTGCGGGGTGAGACGACGCCGGCCTGAGCCGTGACAAACGCTGCATCGAACTATAGAAATGTCAGGATGAACGGAAGTTCCTGACATCTCGGAGGGAAGTGCAGCATGCCCAGCTCCTCTGTCAGCCGGCGCGGTCTCCTCGGCGCGGCCGCTCTCGGTGGCGCCTCGCTGTTGGGGACCCCGGCCGCGAGCGCCGCGCCCGCGCACCGCCAGTCGCGGGTGCCGCTCGACCGGATCAGCGTGCAGCTCTACACGCTGCGCGACCAGCTCGGCCTGGACCTCGCCGCGAGCCTCGCCGAGCTGCGCGCCATCGGGTACACCCGGGTCGAGCACGCCGGGTTCGTCGGCCGGACCGCCGCCCAGTTCCGCGCCGCCCTGGACGCCGCCGGCCTGAAGGCCACCTCGGGGCACGTCGCCATCCCGCAGCCGTGGGACGCGACCGCGTGGCAGCGGGCCCTCGACGACGCCAACGTCGTCGGCAACCGCTTCATCGTCCACCCGTTCTTCGGCATCGACCCCGCCACCGGCCAGCCGATCCGCGACGGCGCGAAGTATCACGCGCTCGCCCGCGACCTCAACCGCGCGGGCGCCCTGGCCAGGCGGTCCGGCCTCGACTTCGGGTACCACAACCACCAGCTGGAGTTCGTCCGCCAGGACGGGGGGTCCCGCACCGGGTACGACATCCTCACCGCCGAGACCGATCCCGACCTCGTCCACCTGGAGGTCGACCTCTTCTGGGCGTGGCGGGGCGCCGCCGACCCGGTCGACCTCGTCCAGCGGCACCGCGGCCGGATCCGTCAGGTGCACGTGAAGGACATGGACACGGCGGCGGCGTTCACCGATCCGGGCGTCGGCCTCATCGACTTCGGCCGGATCTTCGAGCACGCCCGTGAGGCCGGACTGGTGGAGTACATCGTGGAGCGCGACGACGCCGGGACGCCGCCGCGCACGCCGGCGGACGCGCTGACCACCGCCCGGAACGGCTTCAAGTTCCTGTCCGACCTGCGCTTCTGACTCACCACTCGCGCGGCAGGCCCGCTTCTGACTCACCACTCGTGCGGCAGGCTGTAGCGCCAGTTCGCCGCGATGAACGTGCCCGCCGGGGTCCGGTAGGACGGCCACACCCCTTCATCTTCATCGGACCTCGGCAGGTCGCGGCGGACCTTTCTGGCCTTCGCGCCCGCCAGCTTCGTCTCGCGGTAGGGCCGGTCGTGCCGCACGTCGGGCACCGGCACGCTCGCGGGCCACGGCTCGGGGCCGTCGGGCTCGGCGTCGAGGTGCACGGCGACCAGGAGCAGCGCGTCGGCGGCCCACGGCGTCCCGTCCGCGCGCACCCGTCGCCGGAGGGCCTGCACGTGGTCGTACAACTCGTGCAGCGCGACAGGAAACGCATGCCGCGGATCGCCGTCGCCCCACCCGTCGAGATGCGCGGTCAGGTAGTGCCCGTCGGCGGTCCGGACCCGCACCCGCTCCGACGGGGCGTCCTTCGGCGGTTCGAAACCGGGCCGGCGGCGCAGGTCCGCCCGCTTGCCGAGGACCTGGACCGCGTGGGTCCGCAGCGCCTCCGCCTCCCCGGCCGGCAGGTACTGGTGCGCCGCCGCGTCGGCGTAGGCCTCGCCGTCGCCGTAGACGGCCAGCGGCGGGGGCACCAGCACGCCGACGCCGGGCGGGAAGAACCCGCGCTGCTTCTCCCACTCGAACATCGGCCACTGCACGACCGTCTGCTTCGCCTGTGCCGTTCTTCCACCCTTTCCGCCCAGGACCGAGCTGGCGAAGGCCCCACCGGCCACGAGGAGTGCTCTGCGCTTCACGCTGCCGAGCCTAGGTCCATCCTTTCCGATTTTTCGCTCATGTACTGATTTGTCATAGCACTGAGGGGCTATGTAGAAAAACGGCTGAGGGCTATGTAGAGTCGGTGCATGGCGTCGGATGTTCGAATGACCGCGGCGGTGGCGAAGGTGGTGTCCGCTTTCCTCGCCGATCCCGCCGTGGATCGATATGGCCTGGATCTGATGCGGGCGACCGGTCATCCGAGCGGCACGCTGTATCCGATCCTGCTGCGCCTGCAACGGGCCGGCTGGGTCGACGCGCACTGGGAGGACATCGACCCGGTGGCCGCCGGCCGCCCCGCCCGCCGTTACTACCGGCTGACCCCCGACGGCGTCGTCGCCGCACGGACCGCGGTGGCGGAGCTCTATGCCCGGCTGGCGCCCGTCGTCGCGCCGCGGACCACCGAGGGGCTGGCATGACCGCGCTCGACCGCCTCGCCGAGGCCCTGCTGCGGCTGGCGGCCCGGCGGTGGCCGGCCTCGGTCCGCGAGGTGCAGCTGCAGGAGTGGTCCGCCGAGCTGCACGCGCTGCGCACCGAGCCCGGCGCGGGTGCCGGGCGGCGGGCGTTCGGGCAGCTGCGGTTCGCGTTCAGCCTCGCCGCCGCCGCGCCCGTCGACGACGAGGACGGGGTGCCCCGCGGCTGGCGCGACGCCCTGCCGGCGGCGGGCCGCGCCCTGCAGCCGTTCGCCGTGCTGGTGTTCTTCGGCCTGATCGCTATCGGCCCCGCCGCCGGCGTCCTCCGCGCCGTCAACGAATGGCTCCTCGGCCTGGCCGGCGTGAAGATCGGCTGGCCCTCGGGCGCCACGATCACCGCGCTGACGTCGGTGCCCGCGCTGCTCGTCCTCACCATCGTCGCGTGGTGGCTCGGCCGCCGCATGCCGCTGGGCCTGCCCCGCCTCGGCCGGGCCGGCTCCGCCGCCGCGGCGCCGCTGCCCCTGGCGCTGGCGTTCGCGGTGCTCGTCGTGGGCACCCAGAGCTCGATCGGCATCGACGGCGAGGCGTTCGCCGTCTGCCTGGTCGTCGGCGCGCCGGTCTGGGCGGCGCTCACCGCGGCGCTGGCGGCGGCGGTCGCCCGGCTCACATCCACGCGCCGCCGCTGGTGGCCGGTCGCCGTGCTGCTCGCCCTCGTGGGGACGCCGTTGGTCGTGGAGCTGGCGGTGACCGCCGCCGTCCTGCCGTCGATCGCCGCCTCCGGCGCGGACCTGTCGGCCGCCTTCGCCTGGGCGCCCGACCTCGTCTCCGGCGCCGTCCTGGGCGGCGGCGCCGACTCGTGGCACCAGTCCCCCGAGGCCATCAGCCTGTTCAACGCCACCAGCGCATACCCGGTGCACCTGCTCATCCTCACCGGCGTCGCCCTCGGCTACGGTGTGGGCGCGGCCCACCCCCGCCCGCCGAGGCCGGCGCCGGTCCCGGTGCCCACCGCCGCCCCGATGCGCCTGCGCCCGTCCACCGTCACGGCCGGCGTGGTGGCGCTCCTCGTGGGCCTGATCTCGTGGGCCTACACGCTGACCGTCCTGACCCCCGCCATGCCCAGGGTCGGCGAGACGGCTCCGATGCCGGGCGGCGACGGCGAGCTGTACATGTGGGTCGCCGAGCTGCGCTGGGGCGGCGTGACCCTCGCCGCCCTCGGCCTGCTGCTCGCCACCGCGGACCGCAGGGCCGGCCCGCTCGCCGCCGCCACGCAGACCGTCGCGCTGCTGGTCACCGACGGCGTCCTCGCCCGGACCGAGTCCCCCACCCTGCGCACCGCCCTGACCGCGGGCGCGATCACCGCCACCGTCGCCTGGGCCGTCGCCGGCCCCACCCTCGGCAGGGACGGCCTGGCCGCCCGCCGCCGCCTCGCCTGGACGGCGGTCATCGCCGCCTGCTGCGGGCCGATCATGTTGGGCCAGGGCACCCCGGCGGTCAACCACCCGTTCCTGCCCACCGGCCTGTCCGTCACGACCGCGCTCGTCGCCGCGGGCCTCGCCCTCGTCGCCGCCCGGTCCGCCGCCGCGGCCCGCCCCGTCCCCCTGCACCCGGCCTGGTCCGCCGCCGTGACCGCCACCCCGGTGCTGCTCCTCGGCGCTCTGGGCCTCACCACCGGCGCCGGCGTGCCGAGCGACATCACGATCACCGGCCTGCTCCTGTCCGCCCCGATGCTGCTCACGGTCATCGCCGTCATGCGCACCCGCCGCCCCGCCGGCGGCTGGGCCAGACCAACCCTGTGGACCGTCCTCGTCCTCACCAGCCCCGTGCTGAGCTTCCTGCTCGTCGCCGCGTCCCTGCTGCTGTCGATGTTCGCCGCCAACGTCCTGTTCACCGTCGCCGGCAGCAGCTGGGCCGCCGACGGCATGTCCCTCCTCCCCGGCGCCGTCATCCTCACCCTCACCATCGGCGTCCTCACCGCCAGGAAGCTGATCCGCACCCCGGAGCCACCCCCCGGCCATCCCGCCCTGCCCGCCCCTCACCCCACCCCGCCGCCCAGCCAGCCAGCCGTACCGACCCACGCCCCAGCCCTCCACCCGCCAGCCCTCCACCCGCCAGCCCTCCACCGGCCTTCCCCACAACCGCCGGCCCTCCACCCAGCGTCGCTCCAACCAGCCCCACCAGCCGGCCAACCAGCCGCACGGCTCTAACCACCAACACCCAGCACCGCCACGCCACCCGGGCCGGCAACCGCCCGCTCGCCCCCACCCGCCGACACCCACCCGTCAAGCACCCCACCCACTGGCCTCGACCCACCGGCCCTTCAACGGCCGTCTCTCCAACGCCCCGCCAGCCGGCCAACCAGCCGCACGAATCTGACCGCCAGCACCCAACACGCCACGGCCACCCGGGCCAGCAACCGCCCGTGGGACCAACACCGCCTTCACCACCGGTCCCGCTGGCTGGCCGTCCAGCCGCACGGAAGCAATTGCTGAAGCCCGAACTCGCCCCGCCTCGCCAACCGGGCAACCACCCGCCGGCCCTCCACCCGCCATCTCTGCAACCGGACCTGCCTTCGGCCAACCGGGCGCGCGGCGCTGACCACCAGCACCCCGACACGCCCTGCCGTCTGGGCCAACAACCGCCTTGCCGCCCGACCCACCGATCCTCCAGCGGCCAACACTCCAACCACGGGCGCTTCGATCGACAGTCCAACCGGCTGCCCAGCCACACGGAGGCAGCCGCTGGATCTCGAACTCGCCGCGCCTCGCCAGCTGGGCAACCGCCCCCGCCAGCCGGCCGAACAGCCGCACAGCTCTGGTCGCCAGCACCCAGCGCGCCACGCCAGGTGGGCCAGCAACCGCCTTGGCCGCCCTACCCACCGGCTTTCCGACAGCCAACGCTCCGATCACGGGCGTTTCCAACGACCGACGCGCCAACCGGCCCGCCGGCTGGCCGACCCGGCCGCGCGAAGTAGCTGCTGGAGTCCGACTCGACTCGCCAGCTGGCAACCACCCGCATCACTTCGGCCACCGGCACTCCGCCTCGCCGCGGCTGCTGGGGGTAACGCACGCACCGCTGCAGCCGTCGACGCTCCACCCGGCCCTGCCGGCCCGGCGACCAGCGCCGCCCGATCCGACCGCTGGCACCACACCCGCAACGCTGGCCATCGCCGGTCAGCCGCACCGATCTTCCGGCCCCGCCTGACCGCCTACCAGCCGCGGTGATCCACCCGCGGCGCTCGTCCCGTCCTGCATCGCCCAATTGGCAAACGTGGGGCGGCGGGGGAATGAGTTGACCGGCGGTGTACTGGCTGCCGGTTGATCCAAGGACGGATCCGGTCGTGGGGGCGGCCAGATCCGTCCTTGGATCAATGCCGGAGCGTTGTGGTCCGGCGGTGTATCGGAGTACCAGCGGACCTGAGCCGCGTCCGGAGTCGAGCCGCCGCGGGCTGCGGTGGTCAGGTGGGTGGTTGGAGGAGGGGGATCGCGGACTCCTCGATGGTGCGGGCCTGGTCCAGGAGGTCGGCCAGGGTGGTGAAGACGGTGGTGGGGTCAGTGGTTGTGGGGTGGCGGGCGGTGGTGGACATCGCTGACCAGACGGTGGCGGAGGAGCGGAAGGCCGACGCCGCTTCGGTGAGGTGGGGATTGCCGGTCAGGGTGGCGGCCTCGTCGAGGAACTCGGCGTAGAGCGGGCGAGTGGCGGCGGGGGCGGTGTACTGCTCCTCCAGGCACTCGTGGAGCCGCCGGAGCGCGAACGTGAATGCGGCGGGTTCGGCGAAGCGGCGGGGGAAGCCGGTCTTCGTGCGGGTGTCGCGGAGCTGGGACGCCAGGCGGGTCATGCCGGAGAAGCCGAAGTTGGTGTCGAAGGCGTTGCCGAGGACGGGGCCGGTGAGGTGGGCGGTGGTTTCGGCGAGGGCGGCGGGGATCGCGGTGGGCAGGGGGACGGTGGGGGTGCCGGTGACGACGAGGCGGTGGTGGCGGCCCTTGCGGTGGGCGGACCAGGCCTCCATGAAGGCGTCCACGGGCAGCTGGTGCGGGGCGGCGTCGTGGACGGTGAAACCGCCGGGGTGTTCGTCCAGGACGAGGATGCCGTGGGGGTCCGCGTCGATGGGGACGGTGACGGTACGCCATGGCAACCGGCTCGCGGTCACGGTGCAGTACACCGGACGCCCGGCGGTAAGGGAGAGCCGCAGCGCCTTGAGGGCGGCCGCCGGGGTGGTGCTGTGCGACTCGGTGAACGGGACGCCGAGGCGGGTCAGCACCGTGGGGGTCCAGGGGGCGGGGTGGTGCTGGGCGACGACGGTGAGCATCGGGGGCATGTCGCGGTAGCCGAAGACGGCGGCCATGAAGCCGATGCCGCCGCCGAGGCCGCAGATCATCGGCTCGCTGAGGTCGGTGCCGGCGGCGTGCAGGAGGCGGCGAACGAGGTCGCTGGGCTGATGTTGCGGCGGGCCGGCAGGCGGGCGCGTGGCGACGCGCGCGGCGACGACGTGCCTGCGGGCGGTGGTGTAGGACTCCCCGGTGCGCGTGCTGCGCTCACGGACGAGTCGCTTGAGATGCTTGTGGTCGGTCATCGCGGCTGCCTCACCGACGGTCGGGCCGCTTTCGCATGCCCACGCGGCGAAGTCGGCGACCGTCGTGCGGGACCGGGCCTCAACAAGACGAGCGGCGACCGCGATGGCAACGGACCACCTTCTCCCCCGCGCGGCCGGCGGGCGTGGGCCACCGGTCAGAGGGTACGGCGCGCGGACGGCGCCACCAGGCACTGTACCCCACCCCGTGCTTGACTGGAGCCATGGCGGGCGAGCGGCGGTTCGTGGTGCAGCGGCACCGCGCGACGCGGCTGCACTACGACTTCCGGCTGGAGATCGACGGGGTGCTCGCCAGCTGGGCGGTGCCGAAGGGGCCGACGCTCGACCCGAAGGTGCGGCGGGCCGCGTTCCACGTCGAGGACCACCCGATGGACTACGTCGACTTCGAAGGGGTCATCCCCGCCGGCGGGTACGGTGGCGGCGACGTCATCGTGTGGGACGCCGGGACGTGGGAGCCGTACAAGGACCCGGACCCCGCCGCCGCGGTGGCCGCCGGCCAGCTGCACGCGCGGCTGCACGGCGAGAAGCTGCGCGGGGCGTTCGTCCTGATCCGGACGGGGCGGCAGCAGAACGGCAAGGACGACTGGCTGCTGCTGCACAAGCGCGACGAGCACGCGGTCGACGGCTGGGACCCGGAGGACCATCCGCGCTCCGTCCTCAGTGGACGCACGAGCGAGGAGGTGCTCGCCGACCCCGACCGGCTGTGGGACCCGCACACCGGCGCCCGGGCGCTGCGGGCGAGCGAGCCGGAGCTGCGGGCGCTCGACCGGCTGCGCGACGGCGACGACTGGCACGTGTTCGGGCGCGCGGTGCGCGTCGGCGATCCGGGCACGGTCCTGTTCCCACCCTCACGGGCCGGGGAGGCGCCGGTCACGAGGCGGGAGCTGCTGCGGTACGTCACCCGGACGGCGCCGACGCTTCTCCCCCACCTCGCCGGCCGGACGCTCGCCCTGCGCCGCTACCCGGACGGTGCCGGCGGCCGCGCGACCTGGCAGCGCAGGCCGCCGCGGCACGCGCCGCCGTGGCTGACCGCCCTGAACGCGGACGAGCCGGCCGCGGTGGTGTGGGCGGCCGCCGCCGGTGCCCTCGAATGGCACGTCGACACGACGGGCCTGGCCGTGATCGACCTGGGCGCCGGCAACGCGTGGGCGGATCAGGTGGCGCTCGCCGGCCTGTACCGGACGGCGTTCGACCACCTGAAGGTCTCCGCCGGCGTGAAGGTCGGGCCCGGCATCGAGCTCTGGGTGCCGGCGGCCGGCGACGCCACCGCCTGGGTCGAGTCGCTCGCGCGCTCCATCGCGGCGGTGGCGCCCGGCTTCGAGCACCACGGCGTGGCGGGCGGGCCGGCGGCGGTCGCGCCGTACAGCCCGCTCGCCGCGCCGGGCGCGCCGGTGTCGGCGCCGATCGGCTGGGACGAGCTCGACGACCCGGCGCTGACCCCGGCGGCGTTCACGGTCCGCACGGTCGCGGACCGCGTCGCCGAGCGCGGCGACCTGTTCGCGGCCGCCCTCGCCCCACCGCGCGCCCTGCCGCCGCTGGTCTGAAGTCCCGCCCCCCACCGCCGGGCAGCAGGACGGCACGCCACGGACCGCCGGCCACCGCCAGCCGATCACCGCCAGACGGCCACCGCAGAACGGCCACCGCCAGACGGGCCACCGCCGGACGGACCACCGCCGGACGGGCCTGTGGGTCGCCGGGGTCAGGCGATCGCGGCGGCCACGGCCCGGCCGGCCACGCGGCCGGAGAACAGGCAGCCGCCGAGGAACGTGCCCTCGAGCGAGTTGTAGCCGTGCATGCCGCCGCCCCCGAAGCCGGCGGCCTCGCCCGCGGCGTACACACCCGGCAAAGGCGAACCGTCGGGCTGCAGGACCCGGGCGGAGAGGTCGGTGTGCAGGCCGCCGAGGGTCTTGCGGGTCAGGATGTTGAGGCGGACGGCGATGAGCGGGCCGGCCTTCGGGTCGAGGAGGCGGTGCGGGGTCGCGACGCGGATGAGCTTGTCCCCGCGGTAGGCCCTGGCGCCGCGGATCGCGGTGATCTGCGCGTCCTTGGCGAACGGGTTCGTGAGCTGGCGGTCGCGGGCCTCGATGACGGCCTTCACGGCGGGAGCGGAGAGCAGGGAGGAGCCGGCCAGGGTGTTCATGCCGGCGACGAGCTCCTCCACCGTGGGCGCCACCACGAAGTCGGCGCCCTTCTGCTTGAAGGCCTCCACGGGGGCGGGCGCGCCGGGGCGGACCCGTTGCAGCACCTGCCGGACGCTGCGGTTGGTGAGGTCCGGGTTCTGCTCGGACCCGGACAGCGCGAACTCCTTCTCGATGATCTTCTGGGTCAGGACGAACCAGCTGTAGTCGTGCCCCGTCGCCATCAGGTGCTTGAGGGTGCCGAGGGTGTCGAAGCCGGGGTAGCACGGCGCCGGCAGGCGCTTGCCGGTGGCGTCGAGCCACAGCGACGACGGGCCCGGCAGGATGCGGATGCCGTGGTTGGGCCAGACGGGGTCCCAGTTCTGCAGGCCCTCGGTGTAGTGCCACATCCGGTCGGGGTTGATGATCTGCCCGCCGGCGGCCTCGGTGATGCCGAGCATCCGGCCGTCGACGTGCGCCGGGACGCCGGCGACCATGCGCTTCGGAGGCGTGCCGAGCCGGGCCGGCCATGCCTTGCGGACGAGGTCGTGGTCGCCGCCGATGCCGCCCGAGGTGACGATGACGGCCTGGGCCGACAGCGTGAACTCGCCGGTGACCTCGCGGGAGCTCGTCTGCCCGCGCGCCACGGAGCTGTCGGCCAGGACGGCGCCGCTGACGCCGGTGACGGTGCCGCCGGTCTTCACCAGGGCGTCGACGCGGTGCCGGAAGCGGATCTCGACCAGGGGGCTGGCCTGGACCCGGCGGGCGAAGGGCTCGACGACGCCGGGCCCGGTGCCCCAGGTGATGTGGAAGCGGGGCACGGAGTTGCCGTGGCCGTCGGCGGGGCCGCCGCCGCGCTCGGCCCAGCCGACGACGGGGAACACGCGGTGCCCCATCGCCCGCAGCCAGGAGCGCTTCTCGCCGGCGGCGAACTGGACGTAGGCCTCCGCCCAGCGGCGCGGCCACAGGTCCTCGTCCCGGTCGAACGCGGCGCTGCCGAGCCAGTCCTGCCACGCGAGGTCGGCCGAGTCCTTGATCCCCATCCGGCGCTGCTCCGGCGTGTCGACCAGGAACAGCCCGCCGAACGACCACCACGCCTGCCCGCCGAGGCTCTGCGGCGGCTCCTGTTCCAGCAGGATCACCCGCTTGCCGGCGTCGGCGACCTCGGCCGCGGCGACCAGCCCCGCGAGCCCCGCGCCGACCACGATCACATCTGCATCCACGCCCTCAGACTAGGCACCGGCGTGCGAGAATCGTGGCGCCGGGAGCAGAATCTCGGCGTCGTTTTGTCACTCCGGTGACAATTTCGGGAGGTGTACGGTCGATCTCAGCGCCGCCGTCCGCGAGCGGCTCCGCGGCCTGCGCGAGCGGCTGCACGACCGGACCCTGGCGACGGTCAGCGCGGCGATGCTCGCCCAGGGCCGGTCGCTGTCCGGCGGGCAGGGGCGCGGGCTCACCATGGGCGTCGAGACGGCCGTGGACGCGTTCGTCGACACGTTCGTCGCCGGCGGCGACCTGACCCGCACCCGTGCGGTGTTCCACGAGCTCGGCCGGACGGAGTACCGCGAAGGCCACCGCATCGACGCGCTGCGCTCGGTGCTGACCGTCGGCGGCCGGGCGATCTGGTCCGCCGTCAGCGATCCCGGCGACGACGGCGAGGCGCTCGACCGCGCCGACCTGTCCGCCGTGGCGCACGCCCTGTTCGGCTACGTCGACGTGCTCGCCGGCGCCGCCGCCGAGGGGTACCTCGACGAGCAGCAGGACGCCGCGCTCGACTGGGCGCTCGTCCGGCGCCGCCTGATCACCCTGCTGGTGCAGCCGGACCCGCCCGGCGACGCCGCACTGCACGCCGCCGCGGAGGCGGCCCGCTGGCCGCTGCCGGCGACGGTGACCGTCGTCAGCGTCGAGGGCACCGACGCCGAGCACGTGGCCCGCGCGGTCGGCGGCAACGCGATCGCCACCGTCATCGACGGCGCGACCAGCGTCGTGCTGCCCGGCAGGACCGTCCGCGGGCTCACCGGGCGGCGGGCGGCGGTCGGGCCGGAGGTGGAGCTGCGGCGGGCGCGGACGTCGCACCGGCTGTCGCGGCGGGCGCTGCAGCTGCAGCAGGCGGGCACGCTCCCCGACGGCGTCGTCGCCTGCGACGAGCATCTGGTGACGCTGCTGCGCGCGTGGGAGCCGGGCGTGGCCGACCGGCTCGCCGCCCGCGCCCTCGCCCCGCTCGCGGACGCGACCCCGGCGTCACGGGAGGTGCTCGCGGAGACGCTCCTGCAGTGGCTGCGCTGCCAGGGGCAGGTCATCGCGACCGCCGAGGCGTTGCACACCCATCCGCAGACCGTCCGGTACCGGCTGCGGAAGCTCCGCGCGGCGTACGGCGACCGGCTCGACGACCCCGACGAGCGGCTGGCGCTGCAACTCGGCCTGTCCTGAAGCGCGGCCGACCAAGATGTGACGCACGCCACTGAACCGGAAGCTCGGCCCGGCCCGTCGGGAAGGGTGGACGGGCAGGTGGGGAGGCGCCGGTGGAGCTGGAGCTGCGGTCGCGGCTGGCCGACGAGCTGTCGGCGGGGCCGGAGCCGCCCATCGGCGACCTGGTCGCGGCGTCGATCCTGCAGGGGCGGCGGCTGCGGGTGACCCGGCGGCTGCGGCACGGGGCGGCCGCGCTGCTGGCCGTGCTGGTGACGACCGGCCTGGTGGGCGGGTGGGCCGTGCTGCGTCCGGGGGCCGCGCAGGTCGGTGCCCCCGCGCTCGCCGGCCCGCTGGTCCCGGCCACCCCGGCGGGCCTGCTGGTGCTGCTGGAGTCGCTCCTGCCGGAGGGCGTGACCAGCGGCTACGCCGGCTCCGCCGACGGCGGTCTGATGGTCCAGGTGTACCTCGACACCGGCCGGGGCCCGGGCATGCTGCGCGTGGCGGTCGGCCGGGACACCAACGGCCCGCTCGGCGCGGACGAGCGGGCGAAGCTGAGCCAGGGCGCGGTCACCGGCCCGTTCCGCCGGCCCGACGGCGCCGAGGTGACCGTCGCATACCTGCCCGACAACTGCGTGCAGCGCACCGTCGTCGTGCTGCACCGCCCGGACCGGGTCGTCGTGCAGGTCAACATCGCCGCGTGTCTCGCCTGGGACGGCACCGCCAACGCGGAGGCGCCGCAGGTGCTCACCGCCGTGCAGGCCGAGGCGGTCGCCGCCGACCCCCGCTGGGGCGTCATGATCCCCCGCTCCCTCGTGGACGCCGGCGCCGCCCGCCATCCGACGCTGCCGGAGCTCGCGTGAGCGGGCCGGAGCGCAGCGGAGGAGCCGCGAACCAGCATGACAGGTGTGGCTCAGGCCGACGCCGGAGCGCAGCGGAGGTGGCGGCGTGAGCGGGCCGGAGCGCAGCGGAGGAGCCGCGAACCAGCATGACAGGTGTGGCTCAGGCCGACGCCGGAGCGCAGCGGAGGTGGCGGCGTGAGCGGGCCGGAGCGCAGCGGAGGAGCCGCGAACCAGCATGACAGGTGTGGCTCAGGCCGACGCCGGAGCGCAGCGGAGGTGGCGGCGTGAGCGACGCGGAGGCGGACTTCGTCGACTACGCGCGGGCGGCGGCGCCGAGGTTGCGGCGCACCGCGTACCTGCTCTGCCACGACTGGCATCTGGCGCAGGACTTCACGCAGACGACGCTGGCGAAGCTGTTCGTGCACTGGCGGCGCATCCAGCGGCGGGACGCCCCCGACGCGTACGCGCGGAAGGTCCTCCTCCGCGTCTTCCTGGACCACCAGCGCCGCAGCAGCAGCCGCGAGCTGGTCGTGCCGCACATCGCCGAGCCGGAGGCCCGCCCGGACCAGCCCGAGCTCCGGCTGACCCTGCTGGAGGCGATGGCCCACATCCCCGCCCGCGACCGCGCGATCCTGGTGCTGCGCTACTGGGAGGACCAGAGCGTCGACACGGTCGCCGACCTCCTCGGCATCCCCACCGGCACGGTGAAGGCCCAGAGCGCCCGCGCCCTGACCCGCCTCCGCCGCCTGCTGGGCACCACGGAGCTGGCCCTGCGCGACTGACCCGCGGGGCGGTGGGGTCAGGGGCTCAGCGGGCGGTCCAGCCGCCGTCGATGAGGAGGGTCTCGCCGGTGATGAGGGACGCGGCGGGCGAGACGAGGAACAGCACGGCGCCGGCCACCTCGACGGGTTCGCCGATGCGGTGCAGAGCGGCGATCCGCTCGACGACGTCGCGGCGGTGGGCGGGGTCGGCGAGGTACTCCTCGGTGCCGGGGGTGTGGATGAACGTCGGGGCGACCGCGTTGACCGTGATGCCGTGCCCGCCCCACTCGACGGCGAGGCAGCGGGTCAGGTGCGCGATCGCGGCCTTCGTCATGCAGTAGACGGCCTCGCCGGGCAGGGCGACGGCGCCGGCCTGGGAGCCGATGTTGACGATGCGGCCGTAACCCTGCCCGATCATGACGCGGCCGGCGGCCTGGCTGGCGAAGAAGGTGCCCTTGAGGTTGACCGCGAGGGTGCGGTCGAAGTCGTCCTCGACGACGTCCTCGGCAAGGTTCTCCGGGGCGATGCCGGCGTTGTTGACGAGGATGTCGAGGCGGCCGAAGTGCGCGACGGTCGCGTCGACGGCGGCGCGGACCTGGCCGACGTCGGTGACGTCCATCTGCAGCGGCAGCACCCGCCGGCCGAGCGCGGCGACCTCGGCGGCGAGACCCGCGTCGGCGCCCGCGTCGCGCAGCCCGAGCGCGACGTCGGCGCCCGCGTGTGCGAGGGTGAGAGCGATCGCGCGGCCGAGCCCCCGCGCGGCCCCGGTCACCAGGGCCACCTGCCCGGGCACGTCGAACCGGGGCGCCTCGAACGGGGGCACGGCGGAGCGGGGCGAGGGCGCGTCAGAGCCGTCCATGCCGGCAGCGTACGTGAAGGGGCACGATGATCATCGAGGCGCGGTACAACGGTCCACCCGGCTCCGGCAACGGCGGCTACACCGCCGGGCTGGTCGCGGCGCACCTCGAGGGGCCGGCCGAGGTGACGTTGCGGAGGCCGCCGCCGCTGGACACGCCGCTCGCCGTCAGTACCACGGCCGGTTCGGTGCAGGTGCACGACGGCGACGCGCTCGTCGCCTCCGCGCGGGCCGACAGCGGGGAGCGGCCCGACGCGGTCCCGTCGGTCCCGTTCGCGGCGGCCGTCGAGGCGTCGGCGGGCTACCTCGGGTTCGCCGCGCACCCGTTCCCGACCTGTTTCGTGTGCGGGCCGGAGCGCACCGACGGCCTGGGCCTGTTCCCCGGACCGCTGCCCGACGGCCGCACCGCCACGCCCTGGCGCGTCCCGGCGGACGTGTCGCCGGTCCTGGTCTGGGCGGCGCTGGACTGCCCCGGCGGCTGGTCCGTGCTGACGGAGGGCCGCCCGTACGTCCTGGGCCGCATGACCGCCCACGTCGACGCCGTCCCGCCGCCGGGGACCGAGTGCGTGATCACCGGCCGGCACGTCGGCTCCGAGGGGCGCAAGGCGTCGGTGCTGTCCACGCTGTACGGCCCCGGCGGCGACGTCCTCGCCGTCGCCCACGCGACCTGGATCGCCGTCGACCGCTGACCCCGGTGCCCGCCGTGGTGCCGCCGTGGTGCCGCCGTGGTGCCGCCGTGGTGCCGATGCGGTGACGCCGTGCTGTCGTGATGCCACGTGTCCCGCCGACTCAGGACCTTCGGCCCTGAGGACCGGTGCCGTGCCCGCCGATCCTGAGATGGCAAGGATGACGGCGGACGCTGGAGGCGACCCGATGCAACGCGACGACATCGTGCTGGCCCACGAGAAGTGGTTCCTCAAGGACCCGTCGGCCTACACGCCGGACTGGTCGTTCGCGACGCGGCCGACCACGCTCGCGGTGCTCGCGCTCGTCGTCGCGGTGACCGTGGCCTGGCGGGCCGTCGGCCGGCGGGTCGGCACCCCGGAGCTGGGGATCCTGCGCCCGCTCGGCCGGATCACCCCCTACCTGCCGCGCCTGCTGGCGATCCACCTCGGGGTCAGCCTGCTCACCCTCGCCGCCCGCGGCTACTTCCTCGCCGCCGACCTGGAGCTGCACGAGCTGCCCGCCCCGGCGCTGCTGGGCGTCGTGGAGGGTGCGCTCGGCGTCTGGTTCATCACCGGGTACCGGCTGCGCCCCGCCGCCCTGCTGCTGGTCGTCGTCGGGCCGGTGGCGCTCGCCGCGACCGGCCCGGTCAGCCTCCTGGAGGCCGCGGACCTGCTCGGCATCGCCGGGTTCCTCGCGTTCCTGCCGCCGTCCGGCGACCGGCACGGCGCCGTCACCCCCGACCCGAAGGCCCTGCGCCGGGCGCTGCTCGCGCTGCGGGTCGGCGTCGCGACCGCCCTGGTCACGCTCGCGTTCTCGGAGAAGCTCGCCAACCCGGCGATGGCCCGCGCCACCCTGGAGCACTACCCGCAGCTGGACGTCTTCGCCTACCTCGGCCTGCACGTCCCCGCCGACACGTTCATCCTCGTCGCCGGCGCCACCGAGCTGCTCTTCGGCCTGCTGGTCCTCTCGGGCGCGATGCCGCAGCTGGCGATGCTGGTCGCGGCGGTCCCGTTCAACGCGACGCTGCTCATCTTCGGCGCCCCGGAACTGCTCGGCCACCTGCCCGTCTACGGCGTCTTCCTGACCCTGCTCGCCTACGGCTCGGACCCGGCCACCGCGGGCGACGTCCGCTGGCTGCCCCGCCTGCGCCGCACCCCCGCCCCGCAGCCCGCCACCGCCTGAGCAGCCCGCTCGGAGGAGCCCGCCGGCCGTCGCAGGCGGGCTCCGCTCACAGCAGCTTGTAAGCCCACTTCACGAGGGCCGGCTGGATCTCCGGCCGGTCCTCGCTGCCGTCCAGGCGCTCCACGACGACCTGCGGGCCGTCCAGCCACAGCCGCTCGCCGGCCCGCACGAACAACGGCCGCGGCAGCCGCACCCACCAGCAGGTGTTGTCGATCATGTACTCGGTGACGGTCAGCATCCGCGGAGCGACCATCCGGCCGTCGACCAGGTCCAGGTGCATGCGAGCAGCGTGACACCCGCGACGGCCGGCGTACACCGGGTTACGCCGCGGTCCTGAGAAGGCTGGGACCAAGGTCCCGCGGGTGCGGGCATCTGCGCCCTGCCCGCCACCCGCCGCCGGCGGCGAGGCTGGAAGCGTCACTCTCCGAAGCATCCGAAGGAGCCCGTCATGGCCGCCATCCTGTACACCGATCGCGGCGCCGCCGTGCGGGTCAGCCCGGCCGGCCGGGCGCTGACCGACGCCGTCCTCGCCGCCCTCGGCGCCCCGTCGATCCTCAACACGCAGCCGTGGCACTGGCGCATCGACGGCGACACCGCGCAGCTGCGCGCCGACCGGTCGCGGCAGCTGCCGGTGATCGACCCCGACGGCCGGCTGCTGACGCTCAGCTGCGGCGCCGCCCTGCACCACGCCCGGGTCGCGCTCGCCGCGGACGGGTTCGCCGCGGAGGTGACGTACCTGCCGGACGCCGGCGACCCGGACCTGCTCGCCACCGTGCGGGTCACCGGCGCCGGGGAACGCACCGCGGCGGCGCAGCGGCTGCGCCGGGCGATCGGCATCCGGCGCACCGACCGGCGGCCGTTCGCCGAGCGGGACGTGCCCGAGGCTGCCCTCGACGGGCTCCGCCGGGCGGCCGCGACCGCCGGCGCCGACCTGCACGTGGTCCGCCCGCGGGACCTGGTCGACGTCGTGGTGGCCGCCGGCCATGCGGCCGACGTCGAGCGGGCCGACCCGGCGTACCGCGCCGAGCTGGCGACCTGGGTGTGCGACGGCGCCGAGGACGGGGTCCCGCCGGCGACCGCCGCGGAGGGCGGGCCACGGCCGGTGCCGGTCCGTGACTTCACTGGTACGCCGGATGCCCTTCCCAGCGTGTACGCCGGCGGCGACGTCGCCGACCGGCACGCCCGCTACGCGGTGCTGGTCACCGGCGGCGACCTGGCCCGCGACTGGATCGCGGCGGGCGAGGCGCTGTCGGCGGTGCTGCTCACCGCCGCCGGTGACGGCCTGGCCGCCTCGCCGATGAGCGACCTCGTCGAGGTCCTGCCGGCCCGCACGATGCTGCGCCGGATGCTCGGTGACGTCGGCCACCCGGCGATGGTGGTGCGCATCGGCGTCCCCGGCCGGATCCAGCCCGCCCCCGCCTCCCCGCGCCGTCCGTCGGGCTCGGCGGTCGACCTGACCGGGTGAGCATCGCCACACTTGCCACCCGTACATCGGGTGAACACGGGACGACCAGTGGAAACTCGTCGGCGCTATCGTCAAAGACGGCCGACCCGAGTAGCGAGACGCAACGTTGCACGCCCCGGTTCCGTCTTCAGCATGAGATCGACGGTTGGAAGGGCGTGCGGTGGCGAAGAAGAAACGCAAGGACCCGCTGTGGGCGAAGCTGCTCCTCGTACTGGGCGCGTTGCTGCTCGTCGCCAGCGGCGGCGGGCTGATCGGCGGCAAGCTGCTGCTGGACCACTACAGCGACCAGATCACCCATGAGGGCGGTCTCGGCCAGGCCGCCGCCGAGGGCAACATCATCGACGGCCCGATCAACCTGCTGCTCGTCGGCGTCGACGAGCGCGCCGGCAACGCCGAGATGGGCGCCCGCGCCGACTCGATCATCATCGCGCACATCCCGGCCAGCCACGACGCGGTCTACCTGACCTCGATCCCCCGGGACACCCGGGTCAGGATCCCGGCGTTTCCGAAGACGAAGTACACCGGCGGCACCGGCAAGATCAACGCCGCGTTCCAGGCCGGCTCGGAGAACGGCGGCGGCCGCGAAGGCGGCCTGGAGCTGCTCGCCGAGACCGTCAAGGAGCTGACCGGCGGCCTGCGGTTCAACGGCGCCGCCATCGTCAACTTCGACGGGTTCAAGGGCCTGGTCGACGCGATGGGCGGCGTGCACATGTGCGTCGACGAGCGGGTCATCTCCATCCACACCGGCTGGAACACCAAGACCGGCAAGGAGGGCGTGCCCTACAACTTCGTCAACGACCTCCCCACCACCCTCAAGCCCAACATGCGTGCCCAGACCTACGAGGTCGGCTGCTACGACATGGCGGCCTGGGAGGCCCTGGACTACGTGCGGCAGCGCGACAAGCTCGCCAACAACGACGGCGACTACGGCCGGCAGCGCCACCAGCAGCAGTTCATCAAGGCGATGCTGAAGAAGGCCACCAGCTCCGGCGTCATGCTCAACCCGATCAAGATCACCGAGATACTGAACCGGATGGGCGACGCGGTCTCGTTCTACAACAACAAGATCGACCTCACCGACTGGATCTTCACCCTCAAGGGCATCAAACCCGACCAGATGGTGACGTTGAAGGTCAACAACGGCGACTTCCACTCCGAGACGATCGGCGGGCAGTCGTACGAGATCCTCGACGACAACGCGAAGGCGCTCCTCACCGCGATCGCCCGGGACGAGGTCGGCCCGTTCCTCGCCAGTCACCCCGAAATGATCAACAACAACGCCGACCAGCCGGCCGTGACGCCCGGCGCGACGACGGCGAAGTCGCCGTCTGGGAAGCCTTCCACCCGTTAGGCACCGACAATGGGGTGGTGGGTGCCGAGACGCTGCTGCTGTTCGCCCTCGCCGCGGTAGCCGTCGTCGTCGCGGTGCGCTGGTTCGCAGGGCGCACCGGGCTGCCCGCCGCCGCGATCCTGCCGGTCCTCGGCATCGTGTACGGTCTGCTGCCCGCCCCGGACATCACCCTCGAGCCGGAGATCCTGCTGACCTTCGTGCTGCCGCCGCTGCTGTACAGCACGGCGCTCGACGCGTCGCTGATGGCGATCCGGCGCAACGTGCGGATCGTCGTCAGCCTGTCGGTCATCCTGGTGCTCATCACCGCGCTCGCCATCGGCGCCGGCTTCCACCACCTCGTCGCGGGCGCGTCCCTCGCCGCCGGGATCGCGGTCGGCGCCGCCGTCGCCCCGCCCGACCCGGTCGCCGCCCTCGCCGTCGGGCGCAGGGTCGGCCTGCCGCAGCGGCTCGTCACGATCATCCAGGGCGAGGGCCTGCTCAACGACGCCACCGCCCTGACGATTCTGAGCTTCGCGTCCGCGGCGATCCTCGGCGACAAGTTCTCCGCGACCGCGGCCGTCGTCCGGTTCGTCGTCGCGGCCGTCGGCGGTGCCGCCGTCGGCGCGGTCGTCGCCGTGGGCGTCGGGATGCTGCGGCCCCTCAACCGGGACCCGCTCACGGCCAACGCGATCTCCCTCGCCACCCCGTTCGCCGCGTACCTGCTCGGCGAGCACCTGCACGTCTCCGGTGTCCTCGCCGTCGTCGTCGCCGGTCTCGTCGTCGGCCACCACGCGCCCCGCGCCGCGTCGGGCGCCAGCCGCCTGCAGACCAGCGCCGTCTGGCGGCTCGTCGACTTCCTGCTCGAGGGCTTCGTGTTCCTGTACATCGGCCAGCAGCTGCCGGACGTGCTCCAGGGGCTGCGCCGGTACGAGACCTCCACCATCGTCACGGCGGTCCTCGTGTCGGTCGGGTCGGTGCTGCTCATCCGGCCCGTGTGGCTCCTGCTCACCCAGTCGCTGCCCAGGTCGCTGCACTCCCGCCTCGGCACCGGGCAGCACGCCGGCAAGCTCACCGGCCGGGAGGTCACCGCCCTGAGCTGGGCCGGCACCCGCGGCGTCATCAGCCTCGCCGCCGTGTTCACCCTCCCCCGCGTCACCCCCGACCGCGACCTGCTGCTGTTCTGCACCCTCACCGTCGTCCTCGTGACGCTCGTCGGGCAGGGCCTCACGTTCGGCCCCCTCGTGCGCCGCCTCGGCCTGCGCGCCGACGCCGTCGACGAGGCCCGCCTGCGCAACGAGGCCCGCTCCGCGTCGGTCCGCGCCGCCCTCGAACGCCTCGACGACCTCGCCGTCGTCATCGGTGAGAAGCCCGGCCGGCGGTCCGCGGAGGACGCCGCCGCCGAGATGGAGGCGATCCAGGTCATGCGCGGCCTGCTCAACCAGCGCCTCGCCCGCTACCAGGGCCGCATCGACCTCCTGCAGAACGCCGAGTCGCCCGAGATGCCGGTGTCGCCGCGGTACGAGGCGGCGCTGCGGGTCCGGCGCGCCGCGATGGACGCCCAGCGGGAGGAACTGCTGCGCTGGCGGGACGCCGGCACCCTGCCCGACGAGGGCCTGCGGGTCCTGGAGCGGGAGCTCGACCACGAGGAGCGGCTCCTGCCCGAACGGCCGTCCCGATGACGTAGCGTCGCAGCATGGAGCGCAGGCGGGTGCTGGTGTCGGGACGAGTCCAGGGCGTCTACTACCGCGACACGTGCCGGCGGGTCGCCGTCGGCGCCGGCGTCGGCGGCTGGGTCCGCAACCTCGACGACGGCCGCGTCGAGGCGGTCTTCGAGGGCCCCCTGGAGGCGGTCGAGCGGCTGGTCGCGTGGACCCGCCAGGGCCCCGCGGAGGCGTCCGTCTCCGGCGTCGAGATCCACGCGGAGGCCCCGGAGGGCCTGGCGGTCTTCGCCATCCGCTGACCGACGGCGTTGCGCCCCGGCGGAGGGTTCCGGGATAGTCGGCGGATGGGTGACGGGGACCGGCTGACGACGCTGCTCGACGAACAGGCCGCCTTCTACCAGGCGGTCGCGTCCGAGTACGACGACCACGCGCTGCACTTCGACGGCGGCGACGAACTCACCAGAGCCATCGACGACTTCCGGCCGACCGGCCGGGTCCTGGAGCTCGCCTGCGGCCCGGCCACCTGGACCCGGCAGCTGCTGCGGCACGCCACCGACCTCACCGCCGTCGACGCGTCCGCCGAGATGCTCCGCATCGCCGCGGCGCGCGTGGGTGCGGCGCCCGTGCGCTTCGAGCGGGCCGACCTGTTCAGCTGGCGGCCGGATCGCCGCTACGACGTGGTGTTCTTCGGCTTCTGGCTGTCCCACGTCCCCGCGGAGCGCTTCGCGCCGTTCTGGTCCATGGTGTCCGACTGCCTCGAACCGGACGGGCGGGTGCTCTTCGTCGACGACGCCTACCGCACGGAGGAGGAGCTCATCGAGGGCGCGGACTCCCCGGTGATCCAGCGCCGGCTCACCGACGGGACGCCCTACCGGATCCTCAAGATCCCGCACCGGCCCGCCGACCTCGAGCGGCGGCTCGACGAGCTCGGCTGGGCCGTCACCGTCCACGCGACCGGCCCGTTCTACTGGGGCAGCGGCGGCCGCCGCTAGCCGGCCAGTTCCACCGGGGCGGCCGCGGGCGCGACCGGGCCCGCCACGGTTGGTGCCGTGCGGCGGCGGGAGACGGACCAGGCGCGCAGCGCCACGATCGGGACGACGAGCGCCGGCGTGGCGACGTACAGGAACGCGCCGGCGCTGCCCCCGCGGCTGACGGCGACGGTGTAGCCGTCGGCGTCGAGGCGCTGGGCGCCGTCCAGGAGGTCGGCCGCGAAGGCGAGGGCGAGGCCGATCCAGACGGGGGCGAGCACCGCGGCGGACGTGGCCACGCCGCGGAACCACTTCGGCAGGAACGGGATCGCGACGACGAGCGCGGCCAGGAGGGTGATGACGGCGGGCCAGGCGAGGGCGCGGTCGCCGAGCTCGAACGCGGAGTAGCTGACGCGCTCGGCCCTGCCGTCGCGCAGGCCCCAGTAGTCGGCGCCGAGGTGCGGGGCGCTGAGCATCGTGACGCCGGCGGTCACCGCGACGAGCACCACCAGGTCGTGCGGCCGGGCGAGCAGCAGCACGAGGACCATCGCCAGGAGCGCGACGCCGAGGACGCCCAGGATCCAGCCGCCCATCGCGTACGCGCCGGCGGCACCGTCGCTGGCCTCCGGGGTCGGCCGGATCTCCGGCAGGTGGGCCGCGGCGAGGCGCTCGTCGAGCTGGCTGATCTTCACCCGCAGCGCGGCCATCAGCAGGATCATCAGGGCCGCGACCAGCGCCGCCGGCGGGCCCACGACCCAGCGCAGGGTGGCCGGCGACTTCAGCAGCGCGGTGACGAGGACGACGAGGAGGCCGCCGCCGATCAGGTACGCGATCCAGTACACCGGCGCCTGCCGGCCGTGCAGCTCGAAGAGGGTCGCGGAGTCGCCCGGGTGGGCGTCGACGAACGGGATCCGGCCGCCGAAGAACAGCAGCACGGTCGCGATCACCGTGAGGAACGCCAGGCCGAGCGCCGGCCGGCCCGGCGGCGGCGCGACCGGGCGGCGCCTGCGGCGCAGCACCGCCAGGGTGGCCAGCAGCGCGAGCGCCAGCAGCACCCCCGCTCCTGTCAGCACGGTGACGACGGTGGCCTCCGTGTCCGACGGTGCCAGGTCATCCATGCGGCGCCTCCCCCGAGTCGACCGCCGATCCTAGAGGACCCGGCGGCGGCAGGAGGCCCCGTGCTAGGCGGCTTCCTGCAGGGCGACGCGGCCGGCCCGGGACTTCTTCGCGCGGTACATGGCGGCGTCGGCGCGGGCGACGAGGGCGTCGGCGTCGACCGTGCCGGGGCGCGCCCAGCTGACGCCGATGCTGGCCCGCGGCAGGATCCGCATGCCGTCGAACCGCAGGGCGGCGCTGTCGGCGGCGACGGCGGTGGCGAGGGCCTCGGCGATCCGGCGGGCCTGCGGCCGGCCGGCGACGTCGCGGCAGACGACCACGAACTCGTCGCCGCCGAAGCGGCCGACCACGTCGCCGTCGCGGACCGCGCCGCGCAGCAGGTCGCCGACGTGGGTGAGGAGGCGGTCGCCGGCGGCGTGCCCGTGCCGGTCGTTGACCTGCTTGAACTCGTTGAGGTCGACGAAGACGACGGCGACACCCCGGCCGCCCGCCGGCAGGGCCAGGGCCTCTTCGAGGGCGGTGAGGGTCGCGGCGCGGCTGCGGCAGCCGGTGAGGGCGTCGTACGTCGCCTGCCGGTGCAGCTCCTCGCGCATCCGGACCGCGTCGGTGACGTCGGTGAGGCAGATGATGGCGCCGGTCACCCGGCCGTCGTCGCCGGCGAGCGCGCGGACCTTCGCGTCGACGCGGCGCAGGCCGGTGTCCGGGTGGCGGAAGCCGTACTCGAGGTCGGCGTCGGCGCCGTCGCGCAGGACCGCGTCGAGGGCGGCGGAGACCTTGGGCAGGTCGCCGGGGGTGACGCCGCCGGCGAGGCGGGCGCCGTCGAGCACGTCGCCTTCCGCGGTGCCGACGGTGCGGGCGACCCGCGCGTTCTGATACACGATGACCCGGTCGGCGTCGATCTGCAGGATGCTCATCGGCAGCGCCTCGGTGAGCCGGCGCAGCCGCTGCTCGCTGGCCCGCAGCGCCTCCTCGGCGGCCATCTCGTCGCTGATGTCGAGCATCTCGCCGACGACGTGCGGGTCCCCGGGCGTGCCGAGGAAGCTGTGGTTGGTGATCTCGAACCAGACGGCGCGGCCGTCGCGGTGCAGGTGCCGCAGCCGGACCCGGCGGGCGCCGCCGTCCGGGACGGTGAGCAGGTCCATCCAGCCGGTGATGGCCCGCTGGTGGTCGTCAGGGTGGACGAGGTCGATGGCGCGGCGGCCGACGAGCTCCTCCGCGGTCCAGCCGAGCAGCCGCTCGATGCCCGGATCGGCGGCGGTGATGACCGCCGTCTGGTCCTTGCGCACGGTGACCATCCGCGGCCGCACCGGATCGGCGCCGAGCGCGCCGAGCGGCCCTTCCAGTCCCGTGATGCAGCAGGTGTACAGGCCGAAGCGGTGCGTCGTGTCGACCAGGAGCATGCGGGCGACGACGCCGGGCGCGGCCCTCGGGCGGACCAGGCACTCGGCGGCGCCCTCCGTCACCGTCCGGTGCCACGCGTCGACGACCGCCGGGTGGTCCTCGCCGACGATGAGGCCGAGCGCGGACGACGGACCCTCGAGCGGGCGCAGGCCGCTGCGGCGCAGCTCGTCCGGCAGCGGCGCGAACAGCCCCTGCACCGTGACAGCGCTGACGAACGCGTCGGGGTGCTCCGCCAGTACAGTGGCGAACACCGCGTCGCGGGCGGCGGCGTCCATCGTCGGTCCCGGCATGCCCGCGTCATCGGCCGGGCGGCCGCCCGCTGAAGGGCTTGTGACGCCGCCGATGCTCAAACGGTCTCGTAGGCGTCCCGGGCGGCCATGATGTGCTCGATGTTGGTCTCGGCCCAGGCTTTCAGGGCGCCGAGGACCGGGGCCAGGGACTGGCCGAGCGGGGTCAGCTCGTAGTCGACGCGGACCGGGACCGCGGCGGTGACGGTGCGCTTGACGAGGCCGTCGCGCTCCAGGGTGCGCAGCGTCTGGGTCAGCATCTTCTGGCTGGCGCCGGCGATGCGGCGCCGCAGCTCGCTGTGCCGGCGCGGGCCGTCGGCGAGCGCGTTGACCAGCAGGCCGGCCCACTTGTCGGCGATCGTGGAGAACACCTCGCGGGTCGGGCAGGCGGCCATGTAGGCGTCGTAGAGGACCTTCGCCTCGAGGCGCTGCTGCTCCGCGGTCTTCGTCATGACGGTCCCTTCGCGTCCCTAGGGCACTTTCAGGTGCCTGGTTTCCAACAGTACCTGCCTCGATTCAGGCTGGTCCCTGTCAGAGCGACACCAGAGGGGGATCGTCATGCGAGTTGTTGAGGTGCAGCGGTACGGCGGGATCGACGCGCTGCGGGTCGTGGAGCGGACTTTGCCGGCCCCTGACACCGCCGGGCGGGTGCGGGTGCGGGTCGAGGCGGCCGCGGTCAACCCGGTCGACGTGGCGACGCGGGCCGGCTGGCTGGCCGCGCTGCTGCCGGACCTGACCGGGCCGTTCGTCCTGGGCTGGGACTTCGCCGGGGTCACCGACGACGGGCAGCGGGTCGCCGGGTTCGTGCCGTGGTTCGAGCAGGGCGGCACCGTCGGCGCCCAGGCCTCGGTGCTGTTCGCGGACCCGGCGTGGTTCGCGCCGGTGCCCGCCGGCACGGATCTCGTCACGGCGGCGACGCTGCCGCTGAACGCGGTCACGGCGGCGCAGGCGCTGCGCATCGCCGGGCTCAGCGCCGGCCAGTCACTGCTCGTCACGGGGGCGAGCGGCGGCGTCGGCGGGTTCGCGGTGCAGCTGGCGGCGGCCGCGGGCGTCGAGGTGACGGCGGTCGCGTCCACCGGCGACGAGCCGTTCGTCGCGGGGCTCGGCGCGAAGGCGGTGCTGTCGCGCACCGACCCGCTGCCGCCGAAGGCGTTCGACGCGGTGCTGGACGCGGCGTCGGTGCCGGGGGCGATCGGCGCGGTCCGCGACGGGGGCGTGCACGTGGCCGTCACCGACCCGGCCGCCCCGGCTGCCGAGCGCGGCGTGCGGGTCGGCACGGTGCACGTGACCCCGGACCGGGCGCTGCTCGCCGAGCTGCTCGGCGCGGGCCTGGTCACCCGGGTCGCCGGCACCCTGCCCCTCGACGAGGCGGCGGAGGCGCACCGGCGGCTGGAGGCCGGCGGCCTGCGCGGCAAGCTGGTGCTGACCGCCTCCTGACGGCGGTGGTCCAGGCGGTGCCGGCCGCCTCCTGATGGTGGTGGTCCAGGCGGTCAGCTGGTGCTGGCCGCTCGACCTGACGAGGTCCGGCGCGGGCCGGCCGTAGAGGTACCCCTGGACGAAGCGGTAACCCAGCCGGTACAGCTCCTCGGCCTGCGCCGCGGTCTCGACCCCCTCGGCGATCGCGGTCAGCTGGAGATGGTTGCTCACGTCGATGAGTGCCCGCGCGATCACGGCCTGCCGCCCGGGCGTACCGACGTGATCCACGAACGACTTGTCCACCTTCAGGATGTCGACCGGCGCCGTCTGCAGCAGGCCGAGCGACGAGTGCCCGGTGCCGAAGTCGTCGAGGGCGATCCGCACGCCGAGCGCGCGCACCGCACGCAGCGTGTCCAGGGCGGTGTCGCTGTCGAAGACCGCGGTCTCGGTCACCTCGACGACCAGGTGCCGCGGCGGCAGGCCGGTGTCGGCGAGCACGGCGGCGACCGACTCGGCGAAGCCGGGCTCCGACAGCTGCCGGGCCGAGACGTTGACGCTCACCCGCTGCGGCGCGTCGGCGCCGAGGGTGGCCCGCCAGTGCGCCATCCGGGCGCACGACTCGCGCAGGATCCAGGCGCCGAGCTCGACGATCAGGCCGTTGTGCTCGGCGACCGGCACGAAGTCGGCCGGGCTGACGAGCCCGCGCAGCGGGTGCCGCCAGCGCACCAGCGCCTCCACCGAGACGGTCTCCCCCGACGGGAGGGCGACGATCGGCTGGTACGCCATGAAGAACTGCGACTCGTCGAGGGCGGTGCGCAGCTCGGCGCCGAGCTCGGCGTGCTCCGACGCCTGCCGGTCGAGGGCCGTGTCGTAGCGCAGCACCCGCCCGCCGGTCTTCTTCGCCGCGTACATGGCGACGTCGGCACGGCGCAGCGGCTCGAACTCCTCGCCGGTGCCCAGGCAGTCCGCGACGCCGACGCTGGCGCGCACCAGCAGCCGGTGCGAACCCGCCTGGAACGGCCGCTCCAGGGCCTCGGCGTAGGCGGCCACGTCGCCGCCGGGCAGCAGCAGCGCGAACTCGTCGCCGCCGAGCCTCGCCACGGTGTCGCCCGGGCGGGCCACCGACCGCAGCCGCTCGGCGACGGCGATGAGGAGCCGGTCGCCGACGCCGTGGCCGAGCCGGTCGTTGATGCCCTTGAAGTCGTCGAGGTCGATCAGCGCAACCGTCGCGGGGGTGTCGAGCGCCGCCCGGATGCGCGCCTCCAGCTCCCGCCGGTTGGCCAGGCCGGTCAGGTCGTCGAGCATGGCGAGCCGGTGCACCTGCCGGACCAGCCCCGCCATGCGTACACCCACCAGCAGGAACAACACGACGGCGCAGGCGCCGACCGGCAGCCAGTCGATGTCGTGCGGCCGGGTGACGCCCTGGACCAGGAGCACGCCCGGGGCCAGCAGCGACGAGCTGGCCAGGGTCAGCAGGCGCACCCACCCGACCGTCGCCCGCGCCTCCCGTGCCTTCGCCCGGGGCGCTCTCGACGACGGGTGCAGCCCGGCGGCCGCCCACAGCACGTAGGACAGCATCCAGCCGGCGTCGAACAGCCCGCCGCCATAGGAGGTGTACGACGTGACGATCGAGTACATGACGTCGGCGCAGTTCAGCAGGGCGAGCGACGTGGCGAGCAGGCCGATCCCGGCGTCGCGCACGGCGCCGGAGACGAACAGCCTGGCGAGCATGGCCAGCAGCAGCGCGTCGGACGCCGGGTACGCGAGCGCCACCACCCGTGTGCCGATCGCGGTGCCGTCGTGCGCGATCGGCTGCATGAGGAACGTCCACAGCACCAGCCCCGCGCCCGTCGCCACGATCGAGGCGTCCAGGACCGCCGCGCGGCTGCGGCCGGCCCGCTGCCGGACCAGCACGAACACGCCGGAGGCGAGCAGGGGGTACGCGGCCAGGTAGAGCGCGTCCGCCATCGACGGGAACGGGTCCTGGTGCAGCACGTGCGCGTAGTAGGTGTAGACGGCGTCACCGCTCGACCACAGCAGCATTCCGGCCGCGAACAGCCACCACGCGGGCCGTTCCTTCGCGGCCTGCCTCGGGGCCACGGCGAGCAGCACCGTCGCGGCGGCGGCGCCGAGCCCGTCGTAGACCAGGCCGGCGGCGAGCGACCCGGTGGGGAGCAGGAAGTAGCCGACGGTCGCCAGCACGCCGGCGACCGTCCACCACATCCACAGCTCCGCCCGCACCTGTGCTATCTCGGCGGGTTCGCCGCCTGGTTGAGGGTGCTTCAGCTCACGGTGTCGAGCTGCGCCCGCAGCTGTGACTTGGGCCGCGCCCCGACCACCTGCGACACCAGCTCCCCGTTGCGGAACAGGCTGAGCGTCGGCATCGACAGCACCCCGTATGCCCGCACCGTCTCAGGGTTCGCATCCGAATCGATCTTCACGATCCTCGCCCGGCCCTCGTACTCCTTGGCCAGCTCCTCCAGCACCGGCGACAACCGGTGGCACGGCGGGCACCATTCCGCCCAGAAGTCCACCAGCACCGGCAGCTCGCTGCCGAGCACCTCCTCGGCGAACGTGGCATCCGTGATGTCCTGCATGACTCAGCCCAGCTCCTTCACGATCGTGGCCCGGATCCGCCGCAGCCGCACGATGTAGTCGTCGATCTCGGCGAGCCGGCGGGTGAGCACCTCGACCGACCCGGGGCACTCCGCCCCCGAGCTGTGCCCCTCGCGGATGCACTCCACGAACGGCCGGGTGTCCTCGAGGTTGAACCCGATCTCCAGCAGGGCACGGATCTCCCGCACCAGCCGCAGGTCCTCCTCGTCGTACTCCCGGTACCCGTTCGACGTCCGCCTGGCGCTGAGCAACCCCTGCTGCTCGTAGTACCGCAGCGCCCGCGCACTCGTCCCGGCCTGCTCCGCCAGCTCACCGATCCGCATGCCGCCAACCGTAAACCTTGCCACCAGCGTCAACGCCAGCCGCTTTCGCGTTGTCCACAGCTCTTGCCCGCCGCTTCCGGTCCGGCGGAAGCTGCGGCACTGTCGGGCCTCATGGGGGACACTCAGCACGGCCTCATCGCCCGTTCACAGCTCACCGCCGCCGGCGTGACCAGATCGCAGCTGCGTTGGCGCCTGCACACCGGCCGCTGGCAGCGGGTGCTGCCGAACGTGTTCGCGGTGTTCAGCGGCGAGCTCGACCACCGGCAGCGGTGCATCGCCGCCCTGCTGCACGGTGGCCCGGATGCCCTGCTCACCGGGGCCGCCGCGCTCACCGCGCACGGATTCCGCAACGTGCCGAGGGACCCGATGCTGCAGGTGCTCGTGCCACCCACCCGCAACACACCGTCGGTGGGGTTCGTCCTGGTCCAGCACACCCACCGGCCGGACCCGTTCACGCGTCGCATCGGCCCGTTGCGGGTGACGTCACCGGAGCGCTCGGTCGCCGAGGCGGCCCGCCGGTGCGGCGACCCCCGGCAGGTGCGGGCGATGGTTGCCGAGGCGGTGCAGGACGGGCGGTGCACGGTCGAGGACCTGGTCCGCGAGCTGGCTGCCGCACCGCGCGCCGGGACCGCGCTGCTGCGCCGGGCGGTCGACGAGATGGTCGCCGGGATCAGGTCGGTCGCCGAGGGCGACGCGCGGGCGCACCTGGCCAGATCCCGGGTGCTGCCCCGATCGCTGTGGAACCCCCGGCTCACGACGCCCGGCGGCGGCGAGCTGCCCACTCCGGACGGCTGGATCGCCGAGGCCGACCTGGCCGTGGAGGTCGACTCCCGCGAGTACCACCTGTCCCCGCAGGACTGGGAGCGGACCATGCGCCGGCACCGGCGGCTGACCGAGGCGGGCGCCCTGGTGCTGCACTTCTCGCCGCGGCAGATCCGGGAGTCGCCGGCGGCATTCGTGCGGTCGGTCGAGCGTGCCTACCTGACCCGTCTCGCCGCCGGCCACCAGCCCCGCATCCGCACCCACCCACCCCTCCCGCACCGTCCATGATCATGTAGCGGATCCGGTCGCCATCACGACCGGATCCGCTACATGATCATGAAGGGACCCGAAGGCTCAGCCGGCCAGGTGGCCCCAGCGGGGTTCCAGGTCGTGCCAGGTGCCCTGGGCGGCGGCGGTGCCGTCGAGGAGGACGACGACGCGGTCGGCCTGGGTGAGGGCGGCGCGCTTGGAGGTGGAGCCGATCACGGTGACGCCGTGGGCGCGCAGAGCGCGCCAGAGGGCGAGCTCCGTCGTGACGTCGAGGGCGGAGGACACGTCGTCGGCGATGAGGAGCTCGGTGCGGGGGGCCAGGGCGCGGGCGAGGGCGAGGCGCTGGAGCTGGCCGCCGGACAGGCGGGTGCCCTTGTGGCCGATGAGCAGGCCCAGGCCGGCGCCGGCGGCGGCGAGGTCGTGGGTGAGCTGGGCGGTGGAGACGGCGTCGTCGGGGTCGACCTCGTGGCCGAGGCTGATGTTGTCGGCGACGGTGCCGGACAGCACGCGCGGGAGCTGGGCGACGTAGCCGATCTGGTTGGGGCGCAGGAACATCTCGGGTTCGGTGACGGGCTCACCGTTCCAGCGCAGGGCGCCGGTGTGGTGGACGATGCCGGCCAGGGCGCGCAGGAGCGAGGACTTGCCGGAGCCGACGGGGCCCACGACGAGGACGAGCTCGCCGCGGGAGACGGTGAGGTCGAGGTCGCGCACGGCGACGGTGCCGTCCTCGTGGACGGCGGTGAAGCCGTCGAGGTCGAGGCGGCGCAGCGGGCGGCGCGGCGGCGCGACCGGGGCGGGTGCGGTGCCCAGCGACAGGTCGACGCCGGGGACCTGCGCCGCATACTCCCCCTCGCCGGTCATCGCGACGGTGCGGCGGGTCCAGACGCGGGCGGAGGGCAGCTGCGAGACCAGCGACGCGGTCGTCCACGCGAACCAGCGGGCCGAGCCCAGCGTGGACACGGCGACGAGGGTGGCGCCCGGCGTGAGGTGGCCGGTGAGCAGCAGCGCCCAGGCCCCGATCGGCAGCAGGCCGCTGGCGATGGCGGGGGTGGAGCGGGCCCAGACCTGCATCGAGATCTCCCAGCGCTGCCGGGCGCTGCGGACCTCGTCGAGCTTGGCGAGGTGGTCCAGGACGGGGCTGGTGGCGCCGGCGAGCTTCACCGTGCGGGCGGCGGACAGCGACGAGACGAGCGCGGTGGCGAACGCGGCGCGCGCCGCCACCGTGAAGGTCGCCGAGCGTTTCAGCACGGGGCCGAAGAGGGTGGCGGTGAGGCCCGAGACGACGATCGTGGCGGCCATGAACGCGGCCGGCACCAGGGAGCCCGAGACGAGGGTCATCGAGACCAGGACGAAGGCGCAGATCCACTGGTCGATGAGGTTGTCGGCGAGCACGACGACGCGTTCGGTGTCGCCGCCCTGCGCGACGACCTCGGCGGGCGTGTGGCTGCTGACCCGGCGCGGGCCGGTCTGGCCGTGCACGAGCCGCAGGCTGATGCGCAGCAGCTGCCTGACCCACCACTCGGGGAACCACTTGCCGGTGTAGTACGGCAGCGGCAACGGCAGCAGGAGGCCGGCGACGATCCCGACGGCGGGCCACAGCAGGTCGCCGGTGCCGTCGACGAGGTCGGCCCACAGCCACGGCAGCACCGAGCCGTCGAGGCCGAGGAACACCATGAGGGAGAACATGGCGACGGAGACCAGGCCGAACCGGGCGTCGTTGGTGGCGAGCTTGTAGATGTTCCACAGCGTGCGGGCGCGCGGCAGCTTCGGCAGCGGCGGCGGGTCCGTTTTGTCCGTGACGGCGGAGACCAGCGAACCTTCCAACGGCGGCGGCGCATCGAGCACCGCGACCGACGAGGAAGACGCGGGCACGGTGACACGGACCTCAGAAGAAGCCAGCAGCGAGGCGAACCGGGTCGAGGACGACATGGGGCCGGCCTCCACGACGGCGCCGTCGGCGAGGACCACGACCTCGTCGCAGCGGCGTACGGAGGACAGCCGGTGCGCGACGATGATGCCGATGCGCCCGACGAGCAGCCGGTCGGTGGCCCGCTGGACCTGCGCCTCGGTGACCGGGTCGAGCCGCGCGGTGGCCTCGTCGAGGATGACGACCTGCGGGTCGCGCACGACGATGCGGGCGAACGCGACGAGCTGCTCCTGCCCGGCGGACAGCGCGTGGCCGCCCTCGCCGAGCTTCGTGTCGATCCCGTCCGGCAGCTCGGCGACCCACGACGTGAGACCGAGCTCCTCCAGCGCGGAGGCGGCCCGGGGAAGCAGCGCGGGGTCGAAGAGGGCGATGTTCTCCGCGAGGGTGCCGGCGAGGATCTCGGTGCGCTGCGGCACGACGGCGATCCAGCGGCGCAGCGCCTCGATGTCGAGGTCGAGCAGGTCGGTGCCGCCGAGGAAGACGGTGCCGCGGGGCAGGTCGACGGCGCGGGTCAGCACCTTCGCCAGGGTCGACTTGCCCGATCCGGTCCGGCCGATGAGGGCGTACGAACGCCCCCGCGCGAACGTGAGGCTGACGTCGCGCAGCGCGGCCCGCGCCGTGGTGTCCGCCCCGTACCGGAAGGTCAGGTCCCGCACGACGAGGTCGCCGGGCGCGGGCGCGGCACCCCCGAGCGGCTCCTGCCGCGAGTCGCGCAGCAGGAGCACCCGGCCCCAGGCGCCCAGCGCGTACTGCAGCTCCGGCACCATCCGGCTGGTGTGCTCGACGGTCGCGCCGAAGCCGAGGGCGAGCAGCCACACGGCGGTGAGGCGAGCGCCGTCGATGTGGCCGGAGGTCATTGCCCACAGCCCGGCGACGACGATGACCGCGATGCCGGCCCGGACGGTCCCGGCGGCGACGGCCGTGACCGCGCCGGAGCGGGTCCAGACCTGGCGGCCGCGCTCGAGCACGACGCTGGCGCGCCGGGCGTACAGGCGCAGGACATAGGGACGGGCGAGGCTGGTGCGCACGTCGTCCTGGCCGTGGATGGACTCCTCCATCAAGGCGGCGAGGTCGGACCAGGCCTCCTCCTCGCCCATGCGGGCGGTGCCGATCTTCGACGTCGGCTTGCGCAGCACGGCGGTGAGGCCGGCGACGAGCACGATCATGCCGACGCCGGCGGGCCACCAGACGTACATGGTGGTGCCGATCGACAGCACGCCGAACGCGATCGACTGGGCGATCCGCACGCCGCTGCCGCGCAGCTCGGAGCCGACCTGGTAGACGTCGCCGTCGATGCGGTCGAGCAGCTCGCCGACCGGCGTGGTCTCCAGGGTCGGCAGGTCCTGGCCGAACGCGACCCGGCACAGCCTCCGGCGCACGTCGGCGGACCAGTCGGCGGTGACCCTGGCCATGATGAGCCCGACGAGGAGGTCGGTGGCCACGGCGGCGAAGAGCGCCACCGCGAGGACCACGAACATGGTCCATGATCGATGGATCAGGACCGATCCGGCGACGCCGGCGGCGAGGGCCTGACCGGCGGCGCCGAGGACGACCAGGAACACCACGAAACCGGTGCGGCGCGGCGACGTGGCCCAGAGGTCACGGAGCAGGCGCATGGTGGATCCCCCCGGATCGTGTTGGCGGCCTCTCAGCCTGCGCCGCGACGCGGGGCATTTTCAAACCATTTACAGGAGATCAACCGCCGTCTCGATCGACAGGGCGTGACCTCTGGCGACCGCCGCGGCACGCTCCGCGACCGGCAGGGCGGCCTCGGCGTCCGTCGTGAGCGTGGCGACGTGTGGGCGGGTGCGGTCGGGGCCGCCGCGGGTCTTCCGTGCCGCCGTGAGCAGCGTCACGGCCGTGGCCGGGTCCCCGCCGAGCAGCAGGACCTCCGCCGCGTCCTCGAGCACGGCTCCGGCGACGGGCCCGTCGAACGCGTCGCGGGCGTGTTCAAGAGCCACCGCGGCCATGGTACGGGCGGCCGCCGTCGCACCTTCCCGGGCGCGCACCACCGCCAGTCCACCGTGGACGGCCGCGAGCAGCTGCGGCGAGGCACGGTCGGCGCCGAGCACCTCGGCCGCGCGGTCGAACCGCTGCCGGGCGTCGGCGAGCCGGCCGGCCCGCAGCGCCCGGTCGGCGTGCACGTACTCGACGTAGGCGATCCCGTCGGGCAGCCCGACCTTGAGCGCCGTGTGCCGCGCCCGGTCCAGCATCGCCTCCGCCTCGTCCGCGCGGCCGAGCAGCTCGTACAGCTGGGCGAGCCGCACCTCGGCGGGCGGCCGGTCCTCGGTGGCGCCGAGCACGTCGAACAGGCGCAGCCCCTCCTCGATGTGCCCGGCGGCGGTCGCATAGTCGCCGCGCCGGGCGTGGATCTCGCCGAGGGACTGCAGCGACGCCGCCATCCCCCACCGCTCCCCGATCGCCCGGAACCCGGCGAGCGCGCGGTCGAAGCGCTCGACCGCGGCGTCGTACGGGATGCCGACGTTCATCTCGGCGTGGCACAGCAGCAGCTGCCCGAGGCTCGACAGCCACGGGTCGGGGTCGTCGAGGAGCGCGCCGATGCGGTCGAGGGTGGCCTCGCTCGACCCCTGACGGAACAGCGTCGCGACGGCCTGGAACAGCCGGAACATCGGGTGGTCGCCCTGATGGGCGAACGCCTCGTCGAACCACTCGTTCACCTGCGAGGCCTCGCCGACGCCGTCGAACCCGTTGACGGCGGCGACCCCGCACGCCATCGCGCGTGCCCCGGGGTCGCACGGCCCGTCGAGCGCGAGGGCGGCGACGGCCAGGGCGCCGCCCTCGACCCGGTGCCCGCGCATCCACCAGTACCAGCTGAGGACCAGCACGAACCGGACGGCGAGGTCGGCGTCCCCGTCGGCGATCGCGCGGCGCAGCGCGCCGTGCAGGTTGTCGTGCTCGGCGGACAGCACGGCGAGGGACTCCAGCTGCCCGGCGGTGCGCAGCGTCGGCTCGAGCCGGTCGGCGAGCGCCAGGAACCAGATCGCGTGCCGGTGCCGCAGCCGCGCGGTCTCGCCCTGCTCGTCGAGGCGCTGCAGGCCGTAGGCGCGGATGGTCTCCAGCATCCCGTACCGCCCGCCGGTCTCCACCAGCAGCGACTTGTCGACCAGCGCGGCGACCAGCTCGACCGGGTCGCCGAGCGCGCCGTCCGGGTCGCAGACGGCCGCGGCCGCCTCCAGGGTCGCCCCGCCGGGGAAGACGGCGAGCCGGCGCAGCATCGCCCGCTCGGGCTCGGTGAGCAGGTCCCAGCTCCAGTCGACGGCGGCCCGCAGCGTCTGGTGGCGCGGCAGCGCGGTGCGGCTCCCCCGGGTCAGCAGCCGGAACCGGTCGTCGAGCCGGTCCGCGACCTGCGCCGCGGTCATCGACCGGCAGCGCGCCGCCGCCAGCTCGATCGCCAGGGGCATCCCGTCCAGGGCCCGGCAGATCCGGAGGGCGGATCCGTCCAGCCGGAAGCCCGGCCGTACCGCGGCCGCCCGGTCCGACAGCAGCCGCACCGCCGCCGAGTCCAGCGCGTCCGCGGGCAGCGGCCCGACCGGCAGCAGCACCTCCCCGGTGATGCCGAGCGGCTCCCTGCTGGTGGCGAGCACGCGCAGGTCCGGGCAGTCGCCGAGGAGCCGGTCCGCGAGCGCCGCGGCGGCCTCGACGACGTGCTCACAGTTGTCGAGGATGAGGAGGATCCGCCGGTACGACAGAGCCTCCGCGATCCTTGGCAATGCCACCGTCGCCCGCCGGACGGGCCCGGCCGCCGCCGACGGGTCCCGCATGCCCAGCCCGGTCCACACCGCCTGCACGACGTCCGCGGGGTCCGTGACGTTGGCCAGCTCGACGATCCACACCCCGTCCCGCGGCGCGGCGGCCCGCCCTGCCTCGGTCGCCAGCCGCGTCTTGCCCGCTCCCCCGGGCCCGACCAACGTCACCAGCCGCGCCGTGGCGAGCGTGCCCCGCAGCGCCCGCAGCTCCTCCGCCCGCCCGACGAAGCTGGTCAGCGGCGCCCGCAGGTTCCCCACCCCGTTCGCCGCGGACTCCTCCGGCGCGGCCTCCCCCGGCATCTGCGGCGGCTCCGCCGCGTGGTGGCCGGGTGGGGCGCTGCGGAGGATCGTCAGGTAGGTGGAGGTCAGCGCCGGGGACGGGTCGGCGCCCAGCTCCTCGGCGAGGGTCTCGCGGCAGCGGGTGTAGGCGCGCAGCGCGTCGGCGGTGCGGCCCTCGGCGTGCAGGGCGCGCATCAGCAGGTCGACGAGGCGCTCCCGGAGCGGGTGGGCGGCGACGGCGGCCTCCAGGTCGGCCACGACGCGGCGGCCGAGGGACAGCTCGGCGGCGGTCCGGTCCTCCGTCGCGGCCAGGCGCAGCTCGTCGAGCGTGGCCCGCCGGGCGAGCACGAGCGGCGCCTCCCCCGCGTCCTCGAGCGCCGGGCCCCGCCACAGCGCCTCCGCGTCGCGGAACACGCGCACCGCGGCGGCCGGGTCCTCGGCCAGCAGCGTCCTGGCGCGCTCGACCAGGTCGGCGAACAGGAGGTGGTCGACCTCGCGGGGGTCGACATCGAGCTGGTAGCCGGAAGGGCGGGCGAGCAGCATCCCGTCAGGCAGGATCCGGCGCAGCCGGGACACGAGGGACTGCAGGGCGTTGGTGGCGTCGCCCGGCGGGGTGCCGCCCCAGATGCCGTCGGCGAGGCGGGCGCCGGTGACCGGCCGCCCGGCGTCCAGCGCGAGCAGCGTGACCAGCACCCGCAGCCGCGCACCGCCGATCTCGACGGGCGCGCCGGACGTGGCCCGCACCTCGAGCGGCCCCAGCACCCCGATCCGCACGTCCCCGATTGTGCCCCGCCGCGCGCAGAACGAGGGTTTCCACCCGGCGCCGCGCGTTGTACGGTGCCGGGAGAGCGCTCTCTCAGCTTCACCGCATCGACCGTGGCCAATCACACGGTCCGCGTCCACCCGCCCGGACGTCCCGGCACCGCCCGCCGACCCGCCATCGGCCGCATCGTCGCGCCCATCGGCAGGACTCCGCCGCTCGTGGACACCCCCGCCTGAGGAGATTCCGCATGAACGACCCGCACGAAGTGCACACACCACCGCACGCGTCCGCCCCGAAGCGCCGCTTCCGCGGGTGGGTCGCCGCCGGCACCGCCGCCGCCACAGTCGCCGCCACAGTCGCCCTGGTGGCGATCACCGCCGTCGCGAACGCCGCGACCACCGCCGGCACGGTGCAGGCCGCGGCGGCCGCCGTGCCCGCGCCACCGGCAGGCTTCACGCTGACCTGGAGCGACGACTTCGGCGCCGCCGCCGGCACCGGCGTCAACACCGCCAACTGGAAGTACGACACCGGGCCGGGCAGCAGCTTCGGCACCGGCGAGATCGAGACGATGACCAGCAGCACCGCCAACGTGTTCCACGACGGCAACGGTCACCTGGCGCTGCGGGCGCTGCACTCGGGGACCGACCCGCAGGCCGGCTGGACGTCGGGCCGGATCGAGACGCAGGCCGCGACGTTCGGCGCCGAGCCCGGCGGCGTCGTGCGGATGGAGTCCTCGCTCCAGCAGCCGGACGTGACGACCGCGAACGGCGCCGGGTACTGGCCCGCGTTCTGGATGCTCGGCTCCACGCTGCGGACCGGGACCAGCTGGCCGACCAGCGGCGAGATCGACATCATGGAGGACATCAACGGGCGCAGCTCGACGTTCGGCACGCTGCACTGCGGGGTCAACCCGGGCGGGCCGTGCAACGAGTCGACCGGGCTCGGCAGCGGCGAGCGGCCGTGCGCCGGCTGCCAGACCGGCTACCACACGTACGCGGTGGAGATCGACCGGTCGAAGTCGCCGGAGGAGATCCGCTGGTACCTGGACGGCGCGCTGTACTTCACCCTGCCGGCGACCCGGGTCGACGCCACCACCTGGGCCAACGCGGTGCACCACCCGTTCTTCATCATCTACGACCTGGCGATCGGCGGCGGCTTCCCCGACGCGTTCGGCGGCGGGCCCAACGCCGCCACGGTCTCCGGCGGGCAGCTGAACATCGACTGGGTCGCCGTGTACAACAAGGGCCCCGGCAGCCAGCCGACCGGCAACGTCGCGCTGGGCAAGCCGACCACGGCGTCGTCGAACGAGGGCGGGGCGGGCTGCCCGGCCTGCGCCACCGACGGCAACCTGAACACCCGCTGGTCGAGCGCGTTCAGCGACCCGCAGTGGCTTCAGGTGGACCTGGGCCAGACGTACAACATCACCAACGTCACCCTCAACTGGGAGGCGGCGTACGGCAAGGCGTACAGGATCCAGACCTCCAACGACCAGCTGACGTGGGTCGACATCGCCGCGACCACGACGGGCGACGGCGGCACCGACGTCTGGAACGTGAACGGCTCCGGCCGGTACGTGCGCATGTACGGCACACAGCGCGGCACCGCGTACGGCTACTCGCTGTGGGAGATGTCGGTCAACGGCACGCCGGGCAGCAACACCGGCGGGACCCTGGTCTCGCAGGGCAGGCCGACGACCGCCTCGTCGACGGAGAACGCCGGCACCGCCGCGGCGAACGCCACCGACGGCAGCGGCAGCACCCGCTGGTCGAGCGCGTTCAGCGATCCGCAGTGGCTGCAGGTCGACCTCGGCGCCGTCATGAACGTCAACAAGGTCGTGCTGAACTGGGAGGCCGCCTACGCGAAGGCGTTCCAGGTGCAGACGTCCACCGACGGCACCACCTGGACGACGATCTACTCCACGACGACGGGCACTGGCGGCGTGCAGACGCTCAACGCGAGCGGGTCGGGCCGCTATGTCCGCGTCCTCGGCACCCAGCGCGCGACGACCTACGGCTACTCGTTGTTCGAGTTCCAGGTGTACGCCATGACCTGCTGCACCCCGTAACAACACCCCGCGCGTGCCGGCCGGCCGGTCACCGGGATCCGGCCGGCCGCACGTCGCGGACGGCGCGGTATCACGGGATGTGCCCGACCCGTGGCACGGCAACCGGATCGAACCGGTCCGCGACCGTGCCCGCCACCTGCCCGCAACGACCGGCCGTGACGCTTGCCCCTCACGCACAACGGCGGGCACGGAGGTCGGGCATGGCACGGAAGTTGTGGGCGGTGGCCACGGCGCTGACGGTCGGGCTGACCCTCGCCCCGACCGCGGCGTCCGCCGCCACGAACAAGCCCGCCGCGACGAAACCGGCCACCGCGAAACCGGCCGCGACGAAACCGGCCGCCGCAACGCCGGTCACGAAGAGCACGACCGACTCGAAGGCGAAGACCATGGCCGGCTCCCGGGCGATGTGGTTGTGGTCGCAGGCCGATCCGGCGGCCGTCGTGCCGTGGGCCACCGGCCAGCGCATCACGGAGATCTTCGTGGCGGTGCCGTGGCAGCCGACCGCCGCGCAGCTCGCCCGGCTGAAGGACCTGCGGACCCGCACGCGCGCCGCCGGCATCCGGCTCTCCGCCCTCGGCGGCGACCCGTCCTGGGCCCTCGACCCCGCGTCGGCCGTCGCCTGGCGCAAGCGAGCCACGGCGACCGGCCTCTTCGACGGGATCCACCTGGACGTCGAGCCGTACCTGCTGCCCGGCTGGACCACCGACCAGCCGCGGATCGCCGCCGGTTACCTGGCGATGCTCGACGCGGTCCGCACCGCCGGCCCGGAGCCGCTCGACGCGGACGTGCCCTTCTGGCTCGCGACCGTGCCCGCGGGCAAGGGCAACCTCGCCGACGCCGTCATCGCGAGGGTGCACGCGATCACGGTCATGTCGTACCGCGACAGCGCGACGGGCGTCGTCGGCGTCGGCGCGGACCTGCTCGCCCGCGGGCAGAGCGCCGGCCGCCCGGTGCGCCTCGCCGCGGAGACCCAGCCCCTGGCCGACTGCGCCTACTGCACGTTCGCCTCGGGCACCCGGTCCGCCCTGTCCACCGCACTGTCCACAGTGGACACAGAGGCGGCGCGGTACACCTCCTTCAACGGCATCGCGATCCATGACTACGACAGCTGGTCGAGCATGGCCGCATGAGCCTTGACACGTGTCGCCCTCCGCCGCCAAGGTCGGTGCAACGCATCGCCGTCGATCTGCGGAAGGGCTACGGATGGCCAGCAGCGAGCACAGGTACGTCATCGTCGGGGCGGGACCCGCCGGAGTTCAACTGAGCTACTACCTGCAGCAGCACGGTGCCGACTACCTGACACTCGAGAGCGGGGACGCACCGGGCGGGTTCTTCACGAAGTTCCCCCGGCACCGGCGGCTCATCTCGCTGAACAAGGTGCACACCGACAGCACCGACCCGGAGATCCGGCTGCGGTGGGACTGGAACTCCCTGCTCAACGACGACCCGGAGCTGCTGTTCCCGAAGTTCAGCGAGGAGTACCTGCCGGCGGCCGACGACCTGGTCGGCTACCTCGCGGAGTTCCAGCGGGTGCACCGACTCAACATCCGGTTCGGCACGACGGTCGAGCGGATCACCAAGACGGATGACGGCTTCACGGTGCGCACGGCGCAGGGCGACGTGCGCGCGGCGTGCGTGATCGTCGCGGCCGGCTGGGGAGCGCCGTTCGTGCCCGCCATCAAGGGCATCGAGCACGCCGTCGGGTACGAGGACATGGACATCGACCCGAAGGCATACGACAACCAGCGGGTGCTGATCATCGGCAAGGGCAACTCGGCGTTCGAGACCGCGTCGGCGATCCTCGGGCGCGCGTCGATGGTGCACCTCGCCAGCCGGCAGCCGCTGCGGCTCGCGTGGAACACCAAGCACCCCGGGGACGTCCGCGGGCAGTACGGCGCGATCCTCGACAGCTACCAGTTCAAGACGCTGCACTCGGTGCTGGACTGCACGATCGACGAGATCCGTCCCGTCGACGGGCGCTTCCAGGTGTCGATCACGTACACGCACGCCGAGGGCGAGACCGCCGTCCTCGACTACCACACGGTGCTGCGCTGCACCGGCTTCCAGATGGACACCGGCATCTTCGACGAGACCACGAGCCCGCAGTTGATCCGCGACGGGCGGATGCCCGGGCTGCGCCCCGACTGGCAGTCCAGCAACGTCAACGGCCTGTACTTCGCCGGCACCATCGCGCAGGCGCGGGACGTGAAGCACGCGTCGTCGCCGTTCATCGACGGCTTCCGGTACAACCTGCGGACCTTCACCCGGATCCTGCGGGAGCGCTACGAGGGCGTGCCGCTGCCCCGCGCGGCGACGCCGGCCGACCCCGGGTCGCTGGCGGAGCTGATGCTCGACCGGGTCAACTGGAGCTCGGCGCTGTGGACCCAGTTCGAGTACCTGTGCGACGCCTTCGTCCGCGACGAGGACACCGGCGACTTCCACCACTACGAGGACCTGCCCGAGGACTACGCCGTGGACCGGTTCGCGGACGCCCGGCACTGGTACACGCTCGCGCTGCGCTGGGGGCGGGACGACTACGGCGACGTCTTCGCCATAGAGCGCCACCCCACCCCCGACCGGGCCAGGGAGAGCGCCTTCATCCACCCGGTGATCCGCCGGTACCGCGGCACGGAGCTGGTCGCCGAGCAGCACCTGCTGGAGGACCTCCTCGCGGAGTGGCGGCGCCCCGACCGGCACGTCGAGCCGCTCGTGGACTTCCTGGCCAAGGACTTCACCAGCGAACCATGACCTCCTCGAGGGGTTTGCGGGTCAGGTCCGGGACGCGGGCGTCCGGCGCGGGGTAGCCGACGGGCATCACCACGTACGGGCGCTCCTCCGGCGGACGCTCGCACACCTCGTTGAGGAACCGCATCGGGCTGGGCGTGTGCGTCAGGGTGACCAGGCCGGCGTGGTGCAGCGCGGTGATCAGCAGGCCGACCGCGATGCCGACGGACTCCTTGACGTAGTACGGCTTCGGGCTGTGCGGTCCCCGGTGCACCTCGAACACGACGATGACGGCGGGTGCGGTCTCCAGGAACGGCTTGTGCCAGTCGGTGCCGAGCGCGGAGAGCGCACCCAGCCACTCCTGTGGGGCGCGCCGCTCGTAGAACTCGCGCTCCTCCGCCTCCGCCGCCTCACGCAGCCGGCGCTTGCGGGCCGGGTCGGTCAGCACGACGAACCGCCACGGCTGCACGTTCGCGCCGCTGGGCGCGGTCGAGGCGGCGCGGATCGCGGCCTCGATCACCCCGTCCGGCACCGGGTCGGCGGCGAAGTCCCGCACGGAACGGCGCTGCGCCATCCGCTCCGCGAACACCTCCGCCGCGCGGACCATGTCCGCCGGCGGCCTGCGGTCGTGCCGGATCGGGACGGTGGCGAGCAGCTCTGCGTCGGACACCTTGTGGCCTCCCTGCGAGGGTCGGCCGGTCGCCCAGGCGGCGCCCGGCTCCTCCAGCGTCGCGGAGACCGGTGCGGTTCGTCGCTATGCGGACGTGCTCTCTTCGACTGTCATCGATGCCATCACTTGACCTGCGGGCACGCCGGGGGCGGTGTGGACGGCGAGCTCGTCGACGACGTCGGTGAGCCGGTCGCGCCGTGCCGCGGCGGCGCGCTGGCGGGTGGCGCCGTCGCCGCCGGTGGCGAGCCGCGCCAGCCAGTCCTCGACCCGCGCGCGGTCGCCCGCCTCGTCCAGCGCCGGCCGGGCGAGCGCAACGAGGCGCTCGGCCAGCGCCGCCGCGGGCAGCAGCCGCCCGGTGGCGACGTCGACGCCGTGGCCGCCCATCCCGTCGCGGGCGGCCCGCCAGTACGACAGCCGCATCAGCTCAGCGAGCGGCCTCGGCCCCTCGTCGCCCTTGTCCACGGCGTCGCCGGCGACGACGACGAGCGCCCGCACCAGCGCCGCGAGCGCCGCGGACTCGTCGGCGGTGACGGGCACGTCGGCCACCCGGACCTCCAGGGTCGGGTGGTTCGCCGACAGCCGCAGGTCCCAGAAGATCGTGCCCCGGTCGACCAGCGCGCCGGCGTCGAGCAGCATGTCCACGTGGTCGTCGTACTGGCGCGCGGAGGTCAGGAACGGCGGCGGGCCGGCCACGGGCCAGCGCCCCCACGTCACGCTGCGCCAGCTCGCGTAGCCGGTGTCCCGCTCGGCCCAGTACGGCGAGTTGGCCGTGAGCGCGATCAGCACCGGCAGGTGCGGGCGCAGGTGGTTGCCGATCAGCACGGCGCGGTCCCGGTCGGGCTCCTCCACGTGGACGTGGACGGCGCAGATCGCGAGCTCGTCGTGCAGCCCGCGGAAGGTGGCGTTGCCGCGGTCCTGCCGGGGACCCTCGGTGATGGGCGGCGGCACGGCCCGTCCGAGCACGGGCGAGCCGCTCGCGATCACCCGCAGGCCCGCTCGCACGGCCGCGGCCTGCACGGCGGCGCGCCCACCGGCGAGCTGCGCGGCGAGGTCATCGACGCTACGGCACGGGTCGGTGCGGGTCTCGACCTGCAGCTTGGTGATCTCACCGCCGACCCTGGCGCCGAGAACGGAACGGGCCGCGTCGACGACCGTCGCGGCCTCCGGGACCACCTCACCCCTGGACGCGTCGACGACGAGGAACTCCTCCTCGACGCCGACCAGAGGGACTGACGATGCCGGGCGCTGCGCCGAGGTCATGCCGACGCACGTTACGGGATCCCGCCCGCCTTCGCGGCCTCGGCACGCCTGGCCGCGGCGAGCGTTTCGACGAGACCGGCGAGCAGCGCGGCCCGCTCCGGCATGCGGTCCAGGCGGATGTACTCGTCGGCGGCGTGCGCGCCACCGCCGACCGCGCCGAGGCCGTCGAGGGTCGGCACGCCGAGCGCGGCGGTGAAGTTGCCGTCGGACGCGCCGGCCGCGTACGCCCCGGCGAGGTCCGCGATGCCGAGCCGGCGTGCGGTCGACCGGGCCAGGGCCAGCAGCGGGCGGGCGAGCTCCGCCGGCATCGGGTACCGGTTGATCCCGCCGCCCACCGCCAGGGTCGCGTCCGACAGGACCGGCACCAGCCCGCGGATGGCGTGGTCGACGCGCTCCAGCTCGTCCCTCGTCCAGGCCCGCACGTCGACGGCCAGGCTGGCGCTCTCGGGCACGGTGTTCGTCGTCGTGCCGGCCGACAGCAGGGTGGGCGTGACGGACGTGCCGCCGCTGTCGGCCACGCCGAGCCGGCCCAGCGCGAGCACCTGGTGGGCCACCTCGACCGTCGCGTTGATCCCGCGCTGCGGCTCGACGCCGGCGTGCGCGGCGCGGCCCTGGATGGTGAGGCTGTACACCGAGCCGCCCTTCCTCGCCACCTTCACGTGCCCCTCCGGCGTGGCCGCCTCGCAGACGAGCACCGCGGCGGAGCGCCGCGCCTCGGCCTCGATCAGCGGCCGCGACGTCACCGACCCGGTCTCCTCGTCGCAGGTGAGCAGCACGCCGACCGCCGAGGTGTCCTCGACCAGGCGCAGCGCCGCGAGCATCTGCACGATGCCGCCCTTCATGTCGAGCACGCCGGGACCCGTCGCGATGTCCCCTTGTACGGTGAAGGGCCTGGACCTGGTCGTGCCGACCGGGAAGACCGTGTCGAAGTGGCCGAGGAGCAGGACCCGCTGATCGGCGGCCGGCCACAGCAGGTGCGGCAGGCCGTCGATCACGACCCGCCGGGCGGGCCGGCCGAGCACCTGCGAGCCCCAGCGGGCGAGCAGGTCGGCACAGGATTCGAGATGGGGCAGCGAGCCCGGCGCCGACTCGCACGCGACGAGCGTGGCCAGCCGGTCGACCATGTCTGCCAGGAGTTGCTGCGCGGATTGGAGCAGGCGGCGTTCACGATCCATTCATCGACGATCGCAGTTGGATCGGACCCGGTCACCCTTGTGTTTGCTCAGTCGATCGGAATGGCGTTGCCATAGCCGACCTCGACGACGCGGCGGGCGGACTCGGCGTAGGCGTCGCGGCCCTCGGGCGCGAACGTGCCGAGCCCGTCCACGTACCGGTTGAACATGCAGAACGCGGCGGCGATGAGCACCGTGTCGTGGATCTCCACGTCGGTCGCGCCCTCCGCGCGGGCGGCCTCGACCAGCTCGGTGGTCACCTGGCGGCCGCTGACCTGCACCGCGCCGGCGATGCGCAGCAGCGCCCGCAGCTTGGCCGAGACCGGGGCGGTGTCGAGGTCCGCGCGCACCTGGTCGACGAGCGTGTAGCCCTCGTCGAGCTGCACCGCGGCGAACGCCGAGTGCGACGCGCAGCAGAAGTTGCAGTCGTTGCGCCCGGACACGTACGCGGCGATCAGCTCCCGCTCTCCCGCCGGCAGCGAGTGCGGTGCGCGCAGCAGCACCTCGGCCAGCTCGTTGAGCGGCTTCGCGGTCTCCGGGCGGAACCGCATCGGTCCCGTGATGCCCGGGAACTGCTTCTCGTCGACCCCGAGATCGATGTGTGCCATGTCGCTCCCCTTCCGGTACCCGCCGTCGCTGTCACGATGCCACTTCTTCCGGCGTCCGTGTTTCTCCGTTCGTGCGGTGCTTCTGTCCACTGTGGACATGGTTGAATGACACGTGACCTATGACGTCCTGGTGCTCTGCGGCGTGGGGGTGGACACCATCGTCCGCGTCCCCGACCTGGCCATCCCGCCCGGCGACAACCTGCATGTCGACCCCGTCCGCGACTACGTCGCCCACTCCGGCAACGGTGTCGCGCTGGGGTTCCACGCGCTCGGGCTGCGGACGAAGTTCATCGACTTCCTGGGCGACGACCCGCAGGGCGCGCAGATCCTGGCCCGCTACGCGGCCGCCGGCCTCGACTTCGCGCACCTGCCCGCCCCGAACGGCACGCCCCGCAGCGTCAACCTGGTCGACGCCACCGGCCGCCGGTTCTCGTTCTTCGACCCGCGCCACCCGGCCGACCTCGTCCTGCCGCCGGACGCGTACCTGCCGGCCCTGGCGCAGTCGCGGCACGTGCACATCGCCGCGGGCCGGGCCGCCGCCGCGTTCGGCGAGGCGCACCGGCTGGGCATCACGACCTCGACCGACATCCACGCCTGGGACGGCACGTCGGAGTGGGGCCTGACCCTGTCCCGCGAGGCCGACCTGGTGTTCCTCAGCGCCGAGGCCGCCCCGGACCGGATCGACGACCTCATGCACACCGTCCTCGACGCGGGCCGGGCGACGCTCGTCGTGGCGACCCGCGGCGCCGCCGGCTGCCAGGTGCTCGACCGCGCCGACCGCCGCATCGTCCGCTACCCCGCCGTCACCCCGGACCGCCCGGTCGTCGACAGCAACGGCGCGGGCGACGCCTTCAGCACCGCCTTCATGAGCCGCTGGTTCGCCGGCCGTCCCGTCGCCGAGTGCGCCCTGGCCGGCGCGGTCTCGGGCGCGTACGCCTGCGGCGCTCCCGGCACCCACGAGGACCTCATCACCGCCACCGGCCTGACCAGCCGCCTGTCCACCCTCTCCCCCACTTCCTCGTGATCCGGAAGACTTCGTGTAGCCCTGGGTGCACAAGGTCTACCGGATCACGAGGTACGCGGGGGCCTGCCGGAGCGGGGTGAGCGGCGCGGCGTACGGGTGCGGGAAGCCGCCGCCTGGGCGGTGAGGCCCGCCACGGCCAGCGCCGCCAGCGTCACCCCGACCGTCGCCGCGGGCACGCCGAGCGGCGGCAGGCCGGTGCCCTTCAGCCCGGGCAGCGTGCCGCCGACGGCGAACCACGCGAGCCCCGCCCCCAGCACCCCCGCGACACCGGCCGCCGCGACGAGGACCAGCACCACGAACGGCTCGACCAGCGTGCCGGTCGAGCGGCGCAGGCCCTGGACGCGCAGGGCGCGCAGGTCGTGGGTGCTGGTGCCGATCGCGGCCACCGCGAGGCCGGCCGCGCCGAGGGCCGCCGACAGCCAGCCGGCCATGAGGTAGAAGCGCAGGCCGAGCGCGGTGCCGCCGGCGGCGAGGGCGGCGCGGGTGTCGGCGACGGTGCGGCGGCCGGTGACCGTGAGACCCTGCGCGCGCAGGGCGTCGACGATGCCCGGCGGCGCGGTCGCCGACAGCCACACCTCGGCGCCGGTGGCGCGGCCGTCGTCCTCGGCGGTGAGGTCGGCGTACTCCAGGTCGACGAGGGCACCGGCGGTGCCGACGCGGGGCAGGCGGGTGGCGCTGAACTCGGCGACCGGGACGGCCTTGCTGCCGAAGGTCTTGAACTCGGCGTCGGGCAGCGGGGCGGTGGTCGCGACCGGCAGCTCGGCCGGGCCGAAGGCGGGGCGCAGCACGCCGGCGCCCGGCTGGGAGGTCATCGGCAGGCTGAAGGTGATCCCGTCGGCGCCGCGCACGGCGGTCGCGCCCGGTGCGGTGCGCCACTCGGTCGGCGGCGGCGAGTGCAGGGTCACCACGATGGTCGGCCCGACGTACGGCGGCAGCTTCGCGGCGATCTCCACGAGGCGGCAGCCGCGCACGCACATGGGGGTTTCGCCGGTGTACGTCCGCCGCCCCAGCACCAGCTTGCCCAGGTCGGCGGTGGCGGTGGGCTGGCCGTCGAGCGGGGCGAGGGTGGCGGTGAGGACCACGTCGGGCCGGTCGAGCACGGAGACGGTGACGTCCAGGGCGATCTTGGCGCCGGTGTGCGTGACCGCCTCGGCGGGTGCCGGCGGGTGCAGCCGCGCGGCCACGTCGGCGACGGGTGGCGCGCCGGCGGGCCACAGCGCGACGGCCGGCAGGCGGGCCGCGTCGACGGCGACGGCACCGGAGTTGTCGTCGGAGTCGCGGATCGGCACCACCGCCATCGCGGACCGCCCCTCGGGGTCGGCGGCGCGGACGGCCCGCAGCAGCTGGGTGCGGCTGGTCGCGTCGACGTTGAGAACGACGGGGGCGCCGGTGGCGAGGGCGGCCTGGTCGCGCTGCCGCTGGTCGACGGCGGACGTCGTGCCCGCGGCGAACGCGAGCGACCCGACGGCGAGGGTGAGCAGCGCGAGGAGCCGCGCGCCGACGGGCCGCCGCGCCAGCCGGAACCCGGCGAGGGCCCCGGCGAGCCGGAACCGGCCGGCGGAGGGGCGGCGCAGCACCCTGGCGGCGGCCAGCCCGCTCAGGATCGGCCCGACACGGCCGGCGAGGACCGCGACCGCGACCAGGACGAGGGCCGGCGCGAGCAGGGCGACACCGCCGGGCCGGCCGCGGACCTGCGCGACGGCGACGGCGGCGGCCACGACGAGGACGCCTTCCAGTGCGAGGCCGCGCCAGCGGGCGGTGTGCCGGTCGACCTGCCGCAGCAGCGCGGACACCGGCGCGGACACGGTGCGCAGCGCGACCGTGAGGGCGACGGCGAGCGCGCCGAGGACGGCGACGGCCGCGTACGGCCAGGCGCCGCGGATCTGCCAGCCGCCGGCGGCGGTGAACCCGAGCGCCGCCCCGGTGAGCACCGACAGCAGCGTCTCCCCCGTCGCCAGCCACCACCGGCCGGGACGGGCCACGCCGCGCAGCGCGATGATGCCGTGCTCGAAGCGGCGGGCCCGGATGACGGTGGACACGGCGAGCGTGATGACGGCCCAGGCGAGCAGCAGCACGGGCGCGACCGCGAACGGGACGGCGGCGCGGACCTCGGCGCGGCGCTCGTCGATGCGGTCGAGCAGCACGTCGAGGTCGGTGTTGAGCCGCGCCTCCTCGGTGCTGCGCTGCTGCGCCTTCCCGGTCCACTCGCGCAGCGCGGGAAGGGTGTCGACGGTGATGGCGCCGGGCAGCGGGTACGCGTCGTAGGACTCCAGCTCCGCCGGCCGCGAGAACGTGTCCAGGGTGCGCCGGTCGACCTGGAACGCGTCGCGCATGCCGCCGGTGCGGCCCCAGTAGGGTTCCCCGGCGTCGCGGGGCTCGACGACACCGACGATCGTGAGCGCGGTCGGCGGCCCGGCGGGCACGTACCGGCTGGACAGCTGGTCGTACCTGGAGCCGGTCAGCGACATGGTGTCGCCGGGGTGCAGGCCGAGCCGGTCGGCGGTGCGCCCGGAGAGGATCGTGTCGCCGGTGCCCATCAGGCAGCGGCCGGCGACGACGCGGACGTGCGCGCAGATGTTCTCGCGGAACACGACGGTGGTGAGCTGCGACGCGGTCGCCATCGCCAGGTCCTCGGGCTGCGCGGGGAACTGGGCGGAGAACACGGTCGCGTAGCCGGGGGCGTCGAGCCAGCCGCCGGCGAGGCTCTGGAACGTCTTGGCCATGCTGCCGCCACCGGAGGACAGCACCTCGCCGGTGATGAGCACGGTCCGCTCGCTGGGCGCGGCGGCGGCCACCTCGGAGCGGACGATCCGGTCGTCGGCGGCGGTGAGGTACGCGGGCGCGGCGAGCGCCCCGGCGGTGGCGAGCGCGGTCAGCAGCATGACGGTCGCGGCCCGCCCCCGCCGCGACCACAGCATCGCCAGCACGAGCCCGATCACCGCGACCCCCTCCCCGCCGCCGGCGCGGCTCGTCGTGCCCGGTCGCCCGAACGGGACCACAGCGCGGGCGGCAACAGCCACCGGTCGGCGAACGGCCGGACCGACGACCGCCCGAGCGACCGCGGCAGCAACACCGGGACGAGCCCGATCACCGCGACCCCCTCCCCGCCGCCGGCGCGGCTCGTCGTGCCCGGTCGCCCGAACGGGACCACAGCGCGGGCGGCAGCAGGACCGCGAAGACGACGACGGCCGTGGCCAGCAGCGCGAGCCACTGGACCGGCGCGACCGGCACCGGCCACCGGTCGGCGAACGGCCGGACCGGTGCCGGGGTGAGCAGGCGGAGCAGGACCGCGGCGGCGAGACCGACGGGGACCGCGACGAGGACCGGGGCGGCGGCGGTCCATCGGCCGACGGTGCGGGCGGTCGGGGCCGGCAGGCCCTGGCGGCGCAGGGCGGTGAGCTCGGCGCCGCGCCGGCGGCGGTCGACGGCGGCGACGACCGCGGCGGTGACGGCGGCGAGCAGCAGCGCGACGGCGCCCCCGACGAGACCGGCGAGCAGGGTGACGGCCGGGGAGAGCCGGTCGGCGCGGGCCGCGGCCGCGGCGGCGCTGTCGCCGCCGATGATGGTGAGCCCGGCGGCCCGCAGCCGGTCGGACAGGTCGGCGGGGGCGGACGGGCCGAGCCACACCTCCAGGCGTTCGCGGGCGCCGGAGGTGGCGCCGCCGGCCGGGCCGGCGATGTGGGCGGCGTACTCGAGGTCGACGAGCGCGCCCCTGGCACCGCCGCGCGGGATCGACGTGACGCCGTGCGGTGCCACGGGGATGTCGGCGCCGAAGATCTTCACGCGGGCCAGGTCGTTGTCGTCGGACAGGTCCGGGTCGCCCGCGACGAGGGCGGGCAGCGGGACCGGGGTGTCGACGACGTACAGGCGGTTGTCGCGGGGGCGTTCGCTGGGCGGGTCGGTGTCCAGCAGGCGGAGCCGGCCGTCGCGCTGGGCGGCCTGCACGGTGCTGATGGCCCGGCCCAGCGTCGTCCGCCAGCGGGTCGGGTCGGCGAACGTGGCCCCGTCGACCACCACCTTGCCGTCGGCGCGCAGCTCGAGCAGGTCGACGGGGCCGCGCTTGATCTCGACGGAGACGATCCGGCAGCCGGCCGCACACTGCGGCACGGCGACCTCCACAGTGGACTCCACCGCCGGCGGTGGCGGCTCGGCCGGGTCGACAGGCACGGCGGCGGGCTCGCCACCCGGCGGCCGGAAGACCGCCGTCACGCGCTCCGCGTCGCCGGCCAGCAGCATGGTCACCGGCGAGCCCGCCGAGACGAAACGCAGCGAGAGCCTGGTGCCGGTCAGCGTCAGCGGCGCGGGCGCCTCGGCGCGCAGCGACGGCAGGTCGACGCCGGTGACCGCGCGCAGGCGGGTGCCGTCGACGGCGATGACCGGGGCGCCGATGCCGGTGCCGATCGCGACCGCCATCGCGTCCCGGCCGCCGGGGTCGGTGGCGCGGACCGTGGCGAGGAGCCGCTCCCGGTCCATCGGCGCGATCCGCAGCACGCGGTCGGCGCCGACCTCGACGGCGGCCCGGTCGGCGCGGGCGCCCGCGGCCCCGACCCAGTCCTGGGCGGCGACGGCGAGGACGCAGGTGGCGGCCGCGAGCACGGGCACGATCCGGTACGCGGTCCGCCGTCGGCCCAGGGTCAGGCCCGCGAGGGCACCGCCGACGTGCCCGCCGGCGAGGGCGGTCCGGCCGGCGAACCCGGCGAGGGACAGCAGCGCGCGCGTCGCCAGTACACCTGCCGCCAACGCGATCAGGAGCACCGCGGCCTGACCGAGGCCGAACCCGGTGTCGCGCCGCACGTTGGCGGCCGGCTCCGCGGCGAGCTGGAAGACGGCGGCGGCGCCGACCGCGAGGACGCAGATCTCGAGGGTCGCGGCGATCAGCGGGCGGCGGGGCTGCACGACCCGCAGCAGCGCCGGCACGCTCGCCCGCGTCGCCGGCCACTCGGCGGCGACGACGATGACGACCCCGGCGACCAGGGCCGGCCACAGCGCGGGGCGCAGCGCGACCGCCCACGCGGCGCCGGCCAGCAGCGGCACGAGGCTCTGCCCGGCGGTGCCGGCGAGGATGCGCCACGGCGGCATGCCCCGGATCGCCATGCGGGCGGCGTCGGCGCGGCGTTCCTGTGCCGCGTAGCCGGCCGCGACCGCGATCGCGAGGCCGCCGCACAGCAGCAGCTGCAGCTCGACGAGCAGCAGCCCGCGCCGGACCCCGCGGCGGTCGGCGGCGACGGTCGCGGCGAGCGTGCCCGCGGCCGAGGAGACGTCCACGGACCCGTTGCGCAGGCGGGTGATCATGGCCTCGATCCCGGCCGGGTCGTCGAAGGCCTCGGCGGGCAGCAGGGCGTCGTAGGTGGCGACCGCCGCGCCGCCGGGCTTCGCGACGGTGTTGCGCGTGGTGTACGCGGCGATCCCGTCGAGCCCGGACCAGTACCAGCCGAGCGGGTCGCTGGGCGCGTAGAGCCCGACGAGGGTCAGCGGGACCACGGCGGTGCCGGAGCCGCCGTCCTGCTTGAGCGTGCCGCCGACGGCGAGGTCGAGCTGCCGGGCGACGTCGGGGGCCAGGACGATCTCGCCGTCCTGCTCGACACAGCGCCCCTGCACCAGGGTGATGTTGTCGCAGAACCCGTCCACGGCCCGCAGCTCCAGCGGCAGGCGCGAGGTGTCGGTGCGCAGGACGCCGGAGTACCGCACGCCGATCAGGGTCCGGTCCGCGGGGACCCGGGTGATCGTCGCCCGGAACCGGCTGACGATGTCGTCGGGTGCGGTGCCGAGGGCGACGGACGCATGGACGGACAGGGTGCGCTCGACGGGCGTGGCGGCTTCGACCCTGGCGGTGGCGGCGCTGCGCTCCAGGCGCCCGGACACGGCGTCGGCGCCCACGGCCGCGCCCATGGTGACCGCGGCGAGGACGAACATGACGACCGCGGTGGCGCGCCGGGCCCGCAGCGCGGCGAGAATCAGGCCCAACACGTAGAGGACCTTACGTCACACGAGGCTGTTTTCGGGGTCCTGTGCGCCCGGGGGCGCCACCTCGTGCAGCGGGCCGGCGAGCCCGTAGCGGTGGCCTTGGCCGTACCGGCAGCCCAGCGCGGCCATCGTCGCGGCCTGACGGTCGGTCTCGATGCCTTCGGCGACGACGGTCACGCCCATGCCGGCGCAGATCGACACGATGGACCGGCAGATCGCCTCGCTGCGGCCGCCGTCGGCGAGGGTGAAGCTGCGGTCGAGCTTGACCTCGTCGACGGGGATCGCGTGCAGCTGGGCGAGGGCGTTGTATCCGGTGCCGAAGTCGTCGAGGGCGAAGCGCACGCCGAAGCGGCCGAGCCGCCGCACCGCCCCCGCGGCGGCGGACAGGTCGGGCAGCGGCGCGGTCTCGGTGAGCTCCAGCAGCAGCCGGTGCGGGGCGAGCCCGTGGCGCAGCACCGCGGCGCGGACGGTCTCCTCGTGCTCGGGCCGGCCGAGGCGGGCCGCGGAGGTGTTGACGTGCACGGCGATGCTCGCCCACGGCCCCCGGAACGCGGCGGCGTCGCGGCAGGCGCGGTCGAGCACGAAGTCGTCGACGAGGCGGATCAGGCCGATCTCCTCGGCGGTGGCGATGAACATGTCGGCGCTCACCGGCCCCAGGCTCGGATGGGTCCAGCGGGCGAGTGCCTCCACGGCGACGACCGTGCCGTCGTTGAGCCGCACGATCGGCTGGTAGTGCACGTCGAGGCCGCGCCCGTCGCGCAGCGTGTCGGCGAGCATCTCGGCGAGGTCGGAGCTGCCGGTGCCGTCGGGGAGGTCGACGCGGTAACGCACGAGGGTGCCCTTGCCCTGGCGCTTGCCGGCGTACATGGCGGCGTCGGCGCGGCGCAGCAGCATGTCGGCGCTGTGCACCGGCCCGTGGGTGCCCGCCTCGACGAGCCCGACCGACGCGGCGACGCCGACCACGGCACCGTCGAGGTCGAACGGCTCCCGCAGCGCGGCCATGATCCGCTGCGCGGGGACGCCCGGGTCGCCACCGCCCTCCAGGAGCACCGCGAACTCGTCGCCGCCGACGCGGGCGATGGTGTCCCCGTCGCGCACCGCACCGCGGAGCCGCTCGGCGACCTGCCGCAGCAGCCGGTCGCCGGCGTGGTGGCCGTAGCGGTCGTTGACGGCCTTGAAGTCGTCGAGGTCCAGGAAGAGCACGGCGAGGGGGCGGTCGTCGCGGTGGTGCAGGGCGAGGGCGTGGTCGAGCCGGTCGTGGAACAGCACCCGGTTGGACAGCCCGGTGAGGCCGTCGTGGAACGCCTGGTGGCTGAGCCTGGCCTGGCTGTCGGAGAGGCGGTCGAGCAGCACCGCGTTCTCGACCAGGGTCACCGCCTGCCGGATGATCAGCAGCGAGATGACCGCCGTCTCGACGGCGATCTCGAAGGCGTCCATCGGCCGGCCCTGCACCAGCTGGATCATGAAGAGGACGCCCGTGCCGGCGACCGGCACGTACGGCAGCAGCAGGTGCCCCCAGCGGTGGTGCGGCCTGCCTGTGGCCGTCGCCTGGTCCGGGCTCGCGCTCTTCGTCGGGGTCAGCGCGGCCACGGCGACGAAGGCCTGGCCGGCGATGAACCCCGCGTCCGCGAGCGGCGGCATGCGCTCCGCGCCGGCGGCGACCAGATAGGCGAACACGCTGTCGGAGAACGACAGGCAGAACAGCCCGATGCCGAGGAACGACAGCTGCCGCCGGTTGGCGGCCGCGGACCTGGCCAGCAGCAGGATCACGATGACGGTGAGCAGCAGGTCGGTGACCGGGTAGGCGATCGCCACCGTGTAGGCGAACGGGGTCGCGGCGCCGGCCCGCACGACCGCGCCGAGCGACGTGGCCCAGGTCAGCACGAACAGCGCGCCGACGACGATGAGCCCGTCCAGGACCATCACCAGCTGCGCGGCGAGCCGCCGGGGCCCACCGCCGCCGGGCCGGTCCACGGCGAGCGCGACCAGGGCCGGCAGCGCGAAGACCGGCAGGGTCAGGTAGCCGGCGTCGGCGAGCGACGGCGAGGGCAGCGCGTCGTCACCGAACAGCTGGTGCCAGGACCAGATGAACTGTCCGATCGACCAGCCGCAGGCGCCCGCGCCCATCCACAGCCGCCAGCTGCGCTGGGCTCCGGTGTGCCGCCGGGCGGTGAGCCAGCAGGTGAGGGTCGCGGCCAGCCCGGCACCGAACTGCGCCAGGTCGTCGACGAACTGCGACCACCACGGGCCGAGCAGGCCCGAGCCACCCAGACCGACGGCCCCGAACACCCCGGCCACGGCGACGGCGAGCGGAACGGACACAGGTCTGCGCGACAATGAACGCATCCTCACCGGAGGTGATCACGACAACACGCCTCCGTACGCTACCTCAACCGTCCATCGCTGAGGTCACGAAACGCATCGGGCCTTCCTGCATTGCCGCAATGCATGACGGGCCCTCAGTCCGCCCCTATCCGGCGGGCGAGGGCCGGCTCCAGCGGAAACGGCCGCTCCGCCGGCAGCAGCCGCTGCGCCTCGGCGGTCCTGCCCCCGCGCACCAGCACGGCGATCTTGTGCACGGCCGGGGTGAGGTCGGTGAGCCCGGTGACCCACTCCTCCGCGTACGTGCGGATCAGCTCCCGCCCGACCCCCACCTGGATGCTGTAGTGGTTGAGCGCCGCACCGCGCAGCGACCGCTCCGGATCCCACTGCACGTGGACCCGCGCCCGCGCCAGCTCAGGGTCGCTCGTCAGCACCGCCTCTGCCAGGGCCCGCTCCCATCCCGCCCGGCTGATCCGCACCGCGAGGATCCGCTCCTGGCCGGCTTTGCGCGCCCAGTTGCTGCGGTGCATCAGCCACAGCAGCGACGGCTTGATCCACGTCATCCTCCCGAACGAGAACGGCGCCACGAACCTCCCCGCCGCCAGCGCCGCGTCGGCGACCGCCCGCGGGTACGCCTGATAGACCACGATCGTGCTGGCGTCGAAGTCGGCCCGGATCTGCCGCTGCCCGGTCATCACCACCTCCGCCCCCGACGATCGACCCACCACCCCCACCCCAGCAACCCGATTCCCGCCCCGCCCTGCTCCTCGCGACGCCGGCGGCTGCATTGGGACCGGGTTCAGTGGCATCCTCTTCAGTGGCATCCGCCGAGGTCGCGGAGGATTTCCGAGGCCGAGACCGGGTCCAGTGCCGAGAACGGGACGGTGCGCTCGCTCGACCACTGGTCGCCGCCGGCTGGGCAGATCCAGATCTCCAGGGACTGCTCGGGGTGCTCGCCCGGCACGCCCATCATGATGCCGGGATCGAGGTCGGCGATCAGGGTGCCGCCGCCCGGCAGGCCCGGACCCGCGGGCAGGTCGCGCTCGATCCGGCCCTGGTGACCGCCGTCCTGCCCGGTCCGGCGCCAGCCGCGCCGCTCCAGGCCGAGCAGCTTGACCGTCAGCGCCTTCCTGCCGTCGAACCGGTCCAGCCGCGTCGCCGTGCCCTCCTGGGCCGTCAACGCGTGGGTGTCGCGGGCCAGTTGGCGGAACGGCTGCAGGATCTCGTAGTCGGCGAACACCTCCGACCACTTCGGCACGTCGAGGTGTACCGGATGCGCCACCGACACGACGGCGTCGTCGGCGAGCAGGACGGGCCCGTCGCCGGCGTCCGCGAGCGTCCGGTCCTCCGCCAGCCGCACCGCGACGTCCACGCCGCCGTGCGTGACGAGCCAAACCAGCCGCCGGGCGAGCCGCCACAGCAGCGGGTGCTGCAGGAACGTCCGGCGGAACTCGGCCCCGGTCCACTCCCGCCGCATCACCATGGCCCGCTCCAGCCGCTGCGCCTGCTCGCCGGCGACCTTCCGGACGGCCTTCTTCGCGGCGGCGAAGCGTTGCTGGGCTGCCGGGGCGAGGCGCGGGTCGTCGCCCGCCGCGGGCGCGGGCAGGTCCTTGCGCCTGGCCCCGGCCTCGTCGATCACGTACGGCCGGAGCTGCTCGTCGAACCCGCCCACGAACCCGCGCGGGCCGTAGTCGAGGGTGAGGGTCGCGTCGGGCGTCAGGTCCAGGTGCGGGACGAGCCGGTCGGCGAGCTGGTCCGGGGTCAGGTCGAGAGCTTCGGCGACCTCGCGGAGCTTCAGCTCGGCACGCGCCCTCACCGCCTTGGCCTTCACCTTCGCGGCGATGTCCTGCAGCTGGGTCAGCGCCGCGTCGGTGCCGAGCTGGGCGAGCACGTCCAGGCCGGCCGCCGCCCGCTGGTGGGCGCCCTGGTACGGCCAATCCCGTACGGCCGCGGCGAGCCGGACCGCGGTCTCGTCGTCGCCGAGCAGCGCCTGCGCGTCCAGCACCCAGCTGTCCGCCGTGGGCGCGTCGGCCCGCTCCCAGCGCTCCAGCAGCGCCCAGGCGAACCGGGCCAGATCGGCCGGCTCGCAGGCGTCCCTGACGATGGGGATTCCGGCGTACGGGTCGCCGCTCCTCGACACCATCAGCATCGTCACCAGGTGCCCGGCGGCGTCGGCTGGCAGGACGTGCGCACCGCCCCGCAGCCTGACCGGCGGCATCGTCACCAGGTGGCCGGCGGCGTCGGCCGGCAGGACGTGCGCGCCGCCCCGCAGCCTGACCGGCGGCAGCGTCGCCGGGTCGGCCCACGCCGGCGCGAACGGTATCCGCGCGGGCAGGACGTCGAGCGGGTCGGTGTCGAGCAGGTCGCGGATCGCGGCGCCGGCCCGCAGCCCGTGCCCACCGGCGACGTCGAGGACCGTGTCCCGGTGCCCCGCGGCGGCCAGCGCGAGCAGCGCCTGCTCCGCGTGCCGGCGGCCGGCCCCCTGCCTGCCGAGGGCGGGCGGCACCAGCGCCCGCGCCGCGGCCCGCGGATGCCGCCGCAGCCATTCGAGAGCGACCGCCCGCGCCGCCTTCAGCCGCCCGTGCCACCCGGCGACGAGCACGGCGACCTCCGGCCCCGCGTACGCCAGCAACGCCGGCCCTCCGTCCGCCGGACTCCGCCGCGCGACCCGCAACACCAGCGGCAGGGCCGCGACCCCGAACCGCGCGGCGATCAGCCGAAGCCAGTAATGCGCACCCCACAGGCGCTTCGGCTCCCACGTCGCCAGCAGCGGCCTGACGAGGTCCTCGGGCCCCGCCTCGAACAGGTCGACGGCGAGCCAGTCCTCCAGCGACCCGGCCCGCAGCTGCGAGGCGAGCTGCTCGGGGTCGTCGCGGTCCACGCCGCGCTTGAGCCGGGCGACCAGCTGCTCCCGCTCACCGGGCGGCCACACCATGGCCGGCTCGTCGTCGCACCGGAGACCGGGCACCACGACCGGCTTCACCACCGCCCGCCGCACCTCCCACGGCGGCGTGACCAGCACTGCCGGCAACGCGATTCGCCCGGCCTCGGCCAAGCCCCCGCCTGCCGCCCGCGCACCGTCGGCCACGGCCGGCACCAGCCCCGGATGCCGCACGGCATGCCGCCGCAGCAGCTCGGCGATCCTCGCCCCACGCTGCGCCGCGTCGGCCGCCAGATGACCCACCGCAGCCGGACTCCCCGAAACCACCGCGGCCGAACTTCCCGAAACCACCGCGGCAATAGCCGAACCACCCGAAACCACCGCGGCCGCAGCCGGACTCCCCGAACCCGCCGCGGCCGAACTTCCCGAAACCACCGCGGCAATAGCCGAACCACCCGAAACCACCGCGGCCGCAGCCGGACTCCCCGAACCCGCCGCGGCCGAACTTCCCGAAACCACCGCGGCAATAGCCGAACCACCCGAAACCACCGCGGCCGCAGCCGGACTCCCCGAACCCGCCGCGGCCGAACTTCCCGAAACCACCGCGGCAATAGCTGAACCGCCCGAAACCGTCGCGGCTGCGGCCGGATGGCTCGAGACCGCCGGTGCCGTCGCCGGATGGCCGGCGCCGGGCTCGGACGCGGACGACAGGAGGCGCATCGCCCGCTCCGGGAAGCGCTCGGCGGCGGTCTCGACGGCCGGCTGGGCGCCGCGGACGTCGAGCGCGTCGAGCAGTGCCTGGAACGCGCGGTCGGTCGGGACAGCGGCCAGGGTCGCCATCAGGACGCGCTGCTCGTCGGCGGTGCCCCAGTCCGACCGGTGCCAGCCGGCGTAGACGTCGAGGACTCCGTCGCCGAGCCCTTCGGCAACCGTGTGGATCATGGCGGTGCCGCGCAGCAGCCGCCAGCCGACGGAGTGGATCTGGGGACGGATGAGAGCCGCCTGCGCCAGGGTGTGCGCGGCCGCCATGAGCAGCGGTGCGTACGGATGCCGCCGCCCGTCGGCGGCCAGCTCCCTGGCGTCCTCGTCGACCCAGGCCGTCTGGTCGGGGGCGAGGAACGACGCCGCGATCCGCCGGGCAAGCGTCCCGGCCCGAGGCTCCCGCAACAGCTCGACCGCCGACACGTCAAGGCCACCGGACACGGCCACCTGGCCGGACCGCGCCCTGGCCAGCAACTCCGACACGGACTCAACCGCCGGCACGTCGAGACCACCCGACACGGCCACCTGGCCGGACCGCGCCCCGGCCAGCAACTCCGACACGGACTCAACCGCCGGCGTGGCGAGCTGACCGGATGGCGTCCTGGTCCGCAGGTCCGACAAGGACTCGATGACCGTCGCGTGGAGGTCGTCGGAGGCGGCGGTGAGGGCGACCCGGAGCTGGGCGAGGATCGTCTCGACGCCGGTGGTGCCGTTGTGTGCGTCGGCCTCGTCGGCACGGTGGGTGACCGTCGCGTGCCGGCCAGGGCAGGCGGGGGCGTCGCAGTGCACGGTGAGTGGTCGGAGACCGGCGAGCTCGATGCCCGCGGCCGCGGCGAACGCCAGGCCCCCGTTGGCGATCCAGCGGTCGGCGATCGCCCGGGGGTCGAACGTCGGCACCCGCGGTGTCCAGAGCAGGATCGCGGCCGCGGCCGCCGCGCCGGGTGGGCTGTCGGAGGGCGCGTCGGCCAGTGCCGCGGCCGGGGAGAGGCGCAGGACGGCTGACGTGTCGGGCCAGTCGGGCACCGCATCCGTCACGGGGGTGTACGCCACGCGCGTCCCACCTCGCCGCGGGTGGATGCTGCGCCGCCACGACGCCGGCACCACCAGCCGTGCAGGCGCCGCCGCAGGCAGAGCGCCCCCGGCCACCGCCTTCTCAGTCACGCAGTCACCCTAACCAGACCCACCGACAATTTCGGGCCGCGGCCGGGGCGAGGACAGGAGCGCGGGGCTCAGGCGAACACCGGCGGCTGCCCAGTCGCCTCCAGGACCGACAACCACAGGTCGCCGTCGGGATCGACGAGGTTGCGGGAGCTGATCGCGAGGGAGATCGGCACGTGCACGAACCGTCCCCGCCACCTGCCCACCACCATCTCCGTCCGCCCCGCCATCGCCGCGTGCACGGCGGCGTGTGCGAGGCGGATGCAGTACACGCTGTCGTACGGGTTCGCGGGCACGCTGCGGATCGTGTAGCTCGGGTCGATGTACTTCAGGTTGGCCTCGACGCCCGCCGCGGCGAAGTCCTCGGCGATGCGGTGCCGCAGGTACCGGCCGAAGTCCTGCAGGCGCACGTTGCCGGACGCGTCGAGTGAGGAGGCCGCGTCGAACAGCTCCTGGCCGGCGCCCTCGGCGACGACGATCATGGCGTGTCCGCGGTCGACGACGCGGGCGCGCAGGTGGGCGAGGAAGCCGCCGGGGCCGTCGAGGGAGAAGGGCACCTCCGGGATGAGGACGTAGTCGGCGTCGTTGTTGGCGAGCGCCGCGTAGCACGCGATGAACCCGGAGTGCCGCCCCATCAGCTGGACGAGCCCGATCCCGTTCGGGAACGCGGTCGCCTCCACGTGTGCGGCCCGGATCGCCTCCGTGGCCTTGGCGAAGGCCGTCTGGAAGCCGAAGGAGCGTTCGATGTACGGGATGTCGTTGTCGATCGTCTTCGGCACGCCGACCACGGCGATGCGGCGGCCGCGCTCGGCGACGACCTCGGCGATCTTCAGCGCGCCGCGCATGGAGCCGTCGCCGCCGATGACGAACAGGACGTTGACGGACAGCTGCTCGAGGCAGTCGACGATCTCGTCCGGGTCCTGGTTGCCGCGGGAGGTGCCGAGGATCGTGCCGCCGTACTCGTTGATGCCGGCCACGACGTCGGCGTCGAGGTCGACCACGGACCGGCCGTAGCGGGCGGTCATACCCTGGTAGCCGTTGCGGAAGCCGAAGATGCGCCGCACGCCGTAGTGGTTGGTGAGCTCCAGGACCAGCGCGCGGATCACGTCGTTGAGCCCGGGGCACAGCCCGCCGCAGGTGACGATCCCGACGCGGGTCTTCGACGGGTCGAAGAAGATCTTGCGGCGGGGGCCGCCGGGCTCGAAGCCGGGCAGCTCGTCGACGGGCACCCCGCGCGCCGCGACGAGGGACACGGTGTCGTCGAGCAGGACCCGGTCGGACTCGTCGACGTAGTGCTGGGTGGTGCGCCCGGTGCGCAGCAGCGCCGCCAGGGGTGAGTCGATGCGGCCCTCACCGAGCGTCCTGACCTCGAGCCTGGCCCGTTCGTCCACCATGTGCCCATGCTGGTGGACGCGCGTTTCGTGCCGGTGAATTCGGTTGAGCGCTTTGCCGCCGGCGGGGATGGTGGAGCGATGCGGGTCACCTTCCACCGGCTTGCCGACCACCAGTGGGCCGATGTGCTCATCGCGCGCGACGACGGTGTGGTCTACCGGATGCACGCGGGTCCGGTGACCGCGCACGCGCCGCACGACCTGGTGCACTTCACCGTCGAGGACGCCCTCGGCATGCCCGACGGGATCTGGGGCGCGATCGCGGGCGGGGTCGTGTTCCGCAGCATGACGCACGTGTCGGGGCGCCGGCCGCCGCACGCGGCGGAGCGTTCGGCGGAGCTGATCCGGGCCAACCGCGACCGGCTGCAGCGGGCCGAGCTGATCGGCGGGTTCGTCGAGCGGGCCGCCGCCGTCCCGGACGGGGACCTGGACCTGGACCGGCTCGCCGCCCAGCAGGGCGCGGACCCGCTCGCCGTGAGCGACAAGGCGGCCGTGGTGCGCGCGGTCGCCGCGCTGCGGGCCGCGCAGCGGACGTGGGCGGGCCTTGAGGTGGGTGCCGAGCTGACGTTGACGTGGCCGCGGCACCGGCGGCTGGCCCCGCTGGAGCGCAAGGTGCGGCGGCGGCAGCAGACGTTGCGGCGGGCTTCCTAGGTGTACGAACCGAGGTAGCGCCGCCCACCGCAGAGGCACAGCAGACGCTGCGGCGGGATTTCCCGGTGTACGAACCGGGGCGGCACGGCAGACGTCGCGGCCGGTTTCCTAGGTGTACGAACCGGGGTAACGCAGTCCACCGCAGAGGCACAGCAGCACGATCGCGAGGAGGAACGCGATCCCGAGGGTCCACGCCGCGCGGATCGCCACCCGCGTCTGCAGGTCGCGTGGGCGGGCGGGGGTCACGACGGGCGGCTGCACGGAAGCGGGGCGGCTGCCGTCGAGGGGGTCGACCCAGCCGGCGGCCGCGACCGTGAAGTCACCGGCGAACGCGGCGTGGTCGGCGGGGATGCGTCCGGCCAGGCGGACCGGCAGGGCGTCGAAGTCGCCGCCGTCGCCGACGACGATCACCGACGCGGGGACCCGCCGGCGGTCGAGGGCCTCCAGCGCCAGGAGGGTGTGGCCGACGGCGTCCGCGTCGGTGCCGGTCACCACGGCGACGGGAGCGCGGACGGCGGAAGCGAGGTCGGCCACCGTCCAGTCACCGCCGGTCGGCGTGACGACCCCGTCGCCGACGAGGATCACGACCCGGTCGTGCTTCGCACCCAGGTCCCTCACGACCGCGGTCACGGCGTCGAGCCCGGTCCCGGCCGGCAGTTCGACAAGCGCCGCCACGTGCGAAGCCAGCACCGCGAACTGCGAATCCGACCCCGCGACCTCCGAAGACGGCGCCACGACCTCCGAAGACGGCGCCACGACCTCCGAAGACGGCGCCACGACCTCCGAAGACGGGGGCACGACCTCCGAAGACGGGGGCGTGAACTGCGAAGGGGCCGGAGGGCCGCCGAGCACCACCGCGGCGGCGCTCCCGTCGGTGGTCGCGGCGAGGGCGGCCGCGGCCACCACCCAGTCGACGGACGACGAGGTGGGGGTCACGACCCACGGGCCGCGTACAGGCAACGACATCGACGACGATCCTAAGCCCGCGGCGGCGCCGTCGACGACCGCACCACGAGGTGCGTGGCGAGCTCCACGTGCAGGGCGTCCAGCTGGTGGCGCTCCAGCAGGCGCACGAGCAGCGACACCGCCATCCGCCCCATCTCCGGCAGCGGCTGGCGGACCGTGGTCAGGCTGGTGGCCTCGGCCAGGTCGATGTCGTCGAAGCCGGTCACCGACAGGTCGTCCGGCACCCGCAGGCCCCGCTCGGCGGCCGCCTGCATCGCCCCGACGGCGGCCTTGTCGTTGAACGCGACGAGCGCCGTCGGCGGCTGCGGCAGGTCCAGCAGCGCGCCCGCGGCCCGCCGGCCGTGCTCCGTGGTCGGCTCGATGGCCCGCAGGAGTTCGACGGCCGGCAGGACCCCGACGTCGGCGAGCGCGGCGTTGTGCCCGGCCAGGCGGGCGTCGCTGGCCAGCCACTCGGTCGGGCCGCCGATGACGCCGATGCGGCGGTGGCCGAGGCCGACGAGGTGCGCGGTGACCTTGCGGGCGCCGGCGAAGTGCGCCGCCGACACCGACACGATGTCGGGCGGCAGCGTGGTGCGCGGGTCGACGACGACGAACGGGATCCGCCGCCGTTGCAGCTCGACCAGGTCCGCGCCCGGCTCGGGCGGCAGGATGACGATGATGCCGCCGATCCCGTCGTGCCGCTCCAGGTCGCGCAGCAGCGGGGTGCGCTGGGCCGCCTCCCCCGCGGTGAGGACCAGCTGGCGGCCGTGCAGCTGGACGGTCTCGGCGATCGACGACACGATCAGCCCGAAGTAGTCCGTCAGCACATACGGGCAGCGCAGGTACACCCGGTCGCCGGCCGGTCGCGGCTCCCGGGCGGGCCCCTGCGCGCTGAGCCGCTCCGCCGCCTGGCGCACCAGGTCGCGGGTGTGCGGGGCGACCGTGCCGTGGTCGTTGAGCGCTCGCGACACCGTGGCGATCGACATTCCGGTCGCCGCCGCGATCTCTCTCACCGTGACCTTGCGCATCCGTTGCGGTCCCCGTTTCCGGCGTCTTTGGGAAGGACACTTGACAGTAGACCGACCAGGGCTGTTTCCTGGTTCCAGGCGATGTTACACGCCGATGTTTCATTTGTTACAGCTCCCCGGCAGGGGTGTCCGGGCGAGGACGGCGACGGTGGGGTGGTCGTCCGGGCCTGGCGGACGGGGCGGACGGTCGGGGCCGGCCGCCCCGTCCACTACGCTCGTCCCGGTGCTGTTCATGGTGATCGAGCGGTTCAAGGACGGTCAGCCCCGGCCCGTGTACGAGCGGGCCCGCGAGCGCGGCCGCCTCATGCCCGACGGCCTGCGCTACGTCGACAGCTGGGTCGAGGCGAGCTTCGCCCGCTGCTTCCAGCTCATGGAGTGCGACGACCTCACGCTGCTCATGACGTGGATCGCCCAGTGGTCCGACCTGGTCGACTTCGAGGTCGTGCCGGTGGTCACCAGCGCGGAGGCGGCGGCCGCGGTCACCGGCTGAGGTTGCGGGCGGCTGGCACGATCGCCGGATGCTGTTCGCCGGACTGGTCCTCGTCGCCGTCGCCGCGTCGCACGGGTACCTGTGGCTGCGGCTGGTGCGCGACACGACCCGCCACCCCCGGGCCCGGCGGATCGGCGCCTGGGTGGTGGGCGCGCTGGCGCTGCTCTTCGCCGTCACCGCCGTCGGGAACCGGGCGCTCCCGCGCCGGTTCGAGATGACGTTCGAGCGCGTCGTCGGCTGGCCCGGTTACGTGTGGATCGCAGCAGCGGCCTACCTGTCCCTCGCGCTCCTCGTCCTCGAGCTGCCGGTCCGGTTGGCGACGTGGGTCCGCGGCTTACGCCGTACATCAGCGGAAAACGCAACGACGAGTGAGGATGCGGACCGGAGCCGGCGGTTGCTGGTGGCGCGCGGTGCCGCGATCGCCGCCGGGCTCGCCGCGACCGGCGTCACCGCCGCCGGCATGGTCACCGCGCTCGGCCCGCCGCGGACCCGCCGGGTCCAGATCCCCCTCGCGAAGCTGCCGCGCGGCATGGACGGCACCCGGATCGCGCTCGTGTCCGACGTCCACCTCGGCGCGCTGCTCGGCCGGGCGCGCACGGAGCGGGTGGTCGCGGCCGTCGAGGCCCTCGACGCGGACATCGTCGCCATGGTCGGTGATCTCGTCGACGGTACCGTCGGTGACCTCGCCGACGCCGTCGCCCCACTGCGGGCGCTGCGCAACGCGTACTTCGTGACGGGCAACCACGAGTACTTCTCCGGGCACGAGGACTGGGTCGAGCACCTCGGCACGCTGGGGCTGCGGGTGCTGCGCAACGCGCGGGTGGAGCTCGGCGGGCTCGACCTCGCCGGGGTCAACGACGCGACCGGCGGCACCGTCGGCGACCCGCCCGACTACGACCTGGCGCTCGCCGGCCGCGACCCGGCCCGGCCCGTCGTCCTGCTCGCCCACCAACCGGTCCAGGCGCACGAGGCGGCCCGCCGCGGCGTCGACCTGCAGCTGTCCGGGCACACGCACGGCGGGCAGCTGTGGCCGTTCCACCATGTGACCCGCATGTCCCAGCCGGTGATCAGCGGCCTGGGCGCCGTGGACGGTATGCCCGTCTATGTCACCAACGGGGCGGGCTTCTGGGGCCCGCCGGTGCGGGTCGGCGCGCCGCCAGATGTGACGTTGATCGAACTGCGGTCCGCCTGAGGGTGCATCGCGGTGTTCTTGGCGTACGATAGCCGCGTGATGACGGCGTATTGGCGCTTTACCGTGGCTCCGGGTGGAGCCGGCGGGCGTTTGCGCTGACCTGACATCACCCGGAGCCAGCAAGGGCAGAGACCAACGTCTCTGCCCTTTGTCGTGTCACACGGCGGGCTGGAGCACCGGACCCGCCTCACACCTGAGAAGAGGACGGGACATGAACACCAGCAACCTGCGCGTCACCGGCTACCGGCCACTCGTCACGCCGCGCGAGCTGCAGGCCGAGCTGCCGATGGACGACGCCCGCGCCGAGGTCGTCCGACGATCCCGGGACGAGGTCCACGCGATCGTGACCGGCGGCGACGACCGGCTGCTCGTCGTCGTCGGCCCGTGCTCGGTGCACGACCCGGTCGCCGCCGTCGACTACGCGCGCCGCCTCGCCGCCGTCGCCGCCGAGCACAGCGCCGACCTGTGCGTCGTGATGCGGGTGTACTTCGAGAAGCCCCGCACCACCGTCGGCTGGAAGGGGCTCATCAACGACCCCGGCCTCGACGAGACGTTCGACGTGCCCACGGGCCTGCGGCTGGCCCGCCGGCTCCTGCTGGACGTGCTCGGCCTCGGGCTGCCGGTCGGCTGCGAGTTCCTGGAGCCGACGAGCCCGCAGTACATCGCCGACGCCGTCTCCTGGGGCGCGATCGGCGCGCGGACCCCGGAGAGCCAGGTCCACCGCCAGCTGGCGTCGGGCCTGTCGATGCCGGTCGGCTTCAAGAACGCCACGGACGGCGACGTGCAGGTCGCGATCGACGGCTGCCACACCGCCGCGAGCCGCCACGTGTTCTTCGGCGTCGACGAGGACGGCCGCGCCGCCGTCGTGGAGACCGCCGGCAACCCCGACTGCCACATCATCCTCCGCGGCGCCCGCTCCGGCCCGAACTACGGCCCGGCGGACGTCAGCGACGCCCTGGCGCGCCTGGAGAAGGCCGGCATGCCGCAGCGGCTCGTGGTCGACGCCAGCCACGGCAACAGCGGCAAGGACCACGTCCGCCAGGGGGCGGTGGCACGGGAGATCGCCGAGCAGGTCGCCGCGGGCCAGGCCGGCATCGCCGGCGTCATGCTGGAGAGCTTCCTGGTCGAGGGCCGGCAGGACCTCGGCGGCGAGCTCGTCTACGGCAAGAGCGTCACCGACGCCTGCATGTCGTGGGACACGACGGAGACCCTCCTGGCCGACCTGGCCGCCGCCGTCCGCGCCCGCCGCGCCGCCTGAGCCACCCCGCCGCCGGCCATCTTCCAAAGGTGGCCGGCGCAGCTACACCCGCTGGGTGATCGACAAGCGGCACGACCCGTTCCAGTTCGAGGGCGGGGTGATCGTCGCCGGTGCGGACGGCGAGCCGACCGCCGTCCCGACGGACCTGTACCGGGCGGCGGTGAGCGCCGACCTGGGCCCGCCGGTCGGCGAGGTGCAGCGGCTCGGCGCGGCGGACGACCTGGCGCAGTTCTTCGCCGGCGGCGCCGTCACCGTGCGCGGCAGCCGGACCCAGATCTGGGTCGAGCGCGGTTCACCGGCATGACCCGCGGCCGGCGCGGCGGCCGGGTCGAGCGCTGGTCAAGGCGCAGCCCGGTTCACAGGCGCAGCTCCTGGCCGGGCCAGCGGGAGCGGAGCCAGCGGTCGTGGCTGGCGACGACGATCGCGCCGGGGCCGGGGCCCAGGGCGTCCTCCAGCTCGTCGGCGAGGGTCGGGGACAGGTGGTTCGTCGGCTCGTCGAGGAGCAGCAGCTCCGGCGGGTCGGCGATGAGCAGGGCGAGGGCGAGCCGGCGGCGCTGGCCGACCGACAGCTCCCCCACGGGCCGGGCGACGTCGCGCGGGGCGATCAGGCCCAGCGACCGCAGCGGCACTGACGCGGCGCGGTCCGGGCCGACGGTCTGGTCATAGACGGCGGCCACCGTACGGTCCGGGTCGGGGAAGACGGTGTCCTGGGTGAGGAGGCCGACGGTGAGGCCGCCGCGGCGCTCGACGGTGCCCGTGGACGGGAGCCGGCCGGCGAGGACGGCCAGGAGGGTGGACTTGCCGGCGCCGTTGGGGCCGGTGACGAGGATCCGGTCGGTGGCGAGGATGTCCAGGCGGTCGACGGTGAGGCGGCCCGGCACCGTCAGGGAGCGGGCGGCCACCAGTACACCATCCGCCGACGCCGAAGCGAGCGCTGTGGCGTTGAAGCGCAGCGGGGCAGGGGGTTTGCGGACCTGGGTGCGGGTGAGGTCGTCGAGGCGGCGGCCGGCGTTGCGGACGCGGCGGGAGATCTGCTGCTGGACTCGGCCGGCGGTGTGGCCGTAGCCCATCTTCTCGCTGTCGCGGCGTTCGCGGCCGGGGGCGACCTGGTGCGCCGTGACGGCGACGGCCCGGCGCAGCTCGTCGAGCTGCTCCTGCTCCTCCTCGAAGCGGCGCTGCCAGCGGTCCCGTTCCGCGAGACGGAAAGCCTGGTAGCCGGTGTAGTTGCCGCCGAAGCGGGTGGGGCCGTCGACGGCGGGGTCGAGGTCGATCAGGTCGGTGCAGACGGCGTCGAGGAAGGCGCGGTCGTGGCTGGCGAGGACGACCGCGCCGGGCAGGTCGCGCAGCTGCGCCTCCAGGAACGCGGCCGCGTCGTCGTCGAGGTGGTTGGTGGGCTCGTCCAGCAGCAGCGCCGCCGGGCGGCGGATGAGCACGGCGGCGAGGGCGAGCCGGCCGCGCTGCCCGCCGGAGAGCGAGCCGAGCGGACGGTCGTGCGCCAGCGCGCCCAGGCCGAGGCCGTCGAGGACGAGCTCGGCGCGCCGGTCGGCGTCCCACGCGTCGTGCAGCTGGGCGCGCTCCAGCACCACGCCGTACTCCTCGAGCGTCATCGAGGAGGGGGACTCGAGCGCCGCGACGTCCGCGTGGGACGAGCGCAGCGCGTCGTCGAGGACGTCGGCGATGGTGGCGTCCGCGTCGAACGGCATCTCCTGGTGCAGGTACCCCAGGTCCTCCGGGCGCACGACGGTGCCGGTCTCGGGCTCCTCGGCGCCGGCCAGCAGCCGCAGCAGGGTGGACTTGCCGGCGCCGTTCTCGCCGATGAGGCCGATGCGGTGGCCTGGCGATGCGGTCAGGGAGACGCCGTCGAGCACGCGGCGGGTGCCGTACGTGCGGACGAGGTCATACGCGAGCAGGGCGGAAGAGGACATGCGGACACCACCGACGTTTGGGTAAACGGAAACCCGCCGGGCAAGTGGCCTCGGGCGCGGGTCGGGGAGGTGTCAGTGGATCACATCCCCTCCAACGTACCCCACGAAGCAGCGCTACGGAAGCGAAGCGGCGCTACGGAAGCATGGCGTCGGCCACAGCCCGGCGGGCGGGGTTGTTGCTGCCCCTGCTGGCATCGGGGTGGACGCGGTTGGTGAGCAGGACGAGGACGATGCGGCGGCCCGGGTCGCAGACCAGCGACGTGCCGGTGAAGCCGGTGTGACCGAAGGCGCCCCGGCCGGCGAGCTTCCCCATGTACCAGGCCTGGTCGACGTCGACGCCGAGCCCGTGGGCGGCGGCCGGGCCGAAGCGCCGGTTGGCGTCGGCGCGCATCAGGTCCACTGTGGACGGTCGCAGCAGCGGGCCACCACCGGTCAGCAGCGCCCGGCCCAGCAGCGCGACGTCGGAGGCGGTGGCGAAGAGCCCGGCGTGCCCGGCCACACCGCCGAACGCGGCCGCCGACGGGTCGTGCACCGTCCCCCGGATCCCGCCCTCGGTGGCGGCGGTGGGCAGCGACGAAGGTGGGTTGTAGCCGGTGCGGGCCAGGCCGAGCGGCCCGGCGATCTGCTCCCGGACGAGCAGGTCGAGCGGCTTGCCGCTCAGCCGGGAGACGATCGCGCCGAGGGCGATGAAGTTCTGGTCGGCGTACAGGTAGCCGCCGCCGGCCGGTCCGACCGGCGGCTCCCGCAGCACGTGCTCGACCCGTTCGGCGGGCGTCGATCCGGCCAGCGGGACGTCCTTCGACAGCCCCGACGTGTGCGTCAGCAGCATCTGTACGGTGATCGCCGGCTTGTCCACAAAGGACGGCAGATACCCGGCCACCGGGGCGTCCAGCGCGAGCAGGCCCTGCTCGACGAGGCGCAGCGCCAGCACCGCGGTGAACGTCTTCGTCAGCGAGGCGAGGTCGTAGAGCGTCTCCGTGGTCGCCGGGACCCGCCGGTCCGCGGGCAGCTCGGCCTTCGCGGCGTCGTACCGGACGGCGTCGCCGAACGCGAAGTGCGCGACCACCGCCCCGTCGACGGCCGCGAACACCACGCCGCCCGGGAACATCAGCGAGGACAGGAACGGCGTGACGGCGTCCCGCAGCCGGTCGGCGCGCGACTTCCCGGTCCGCCACGGCGACGGCGTGGCGACCGGCAGCGTCCAGGGCGACACCGGCGAAGGGCTGGCAGGGGCGCGAGGCGTCCCGCGGGCCGGGCGGGCGGTGCAGCCCGCCAGAGCCCCCAGACCGACGCCGAGCAGGGCACGGCGGCGCACTACGACGGCGACCGCACGGCCTCGTACAGCGCGGCCAGGTCGTCGTCGGCGAACCCCCGGTCCGAGGCGGTCCGCAGCAGCGCCGCCGCCGCGTCCACGACGGACCGGTCGACGCCGACGGCCGACGCGAGGTCGCCGACCAGCTCCGCGTCCTTCACCCCGCCGCTCACCGGGAACGCCACCGGGTAGGAACGCTCCATCATGGACGGTGCCTTCGCGTGCAGATACGGCATGTCCAGGGCCCCGCCGGAGACCAGGGACAGGAACAGCTTCGGGTCGAGGCCCAGGCCGTCGGCGAGCGCGACGCTCTGCGCGAGCCCGGCGACGGCGGTCAGCACCCAGCTGTTGACGACGAGCTTGATCCGGCTGCCGGCGCCGGCGTCGCCGAGCCAGGTGACCTTGGCCGCGATCGGCGCGCACAGCGCCTCGACCCGCTCCCGCACCTCCGCGGGGCCGGACGCGAGGACGTTGAGCTTGCCCTGCTCCGCGGGCTGCCGGGTGCCGAGGACCGGCGCGTCGACATACACCAGGCCGAGCTCGGCGGCCAGGGCGGCGAGGTCGTCGGCGCCGGGCACGCCGACGGTGCTCAGCTGGAGCCACAGGGTGCCGGGCGCGGGCGCCGCCGCGGTCATGACCGTCGCCACCGACGCGGCGTCGAACAGGACGGTCACGACCACGTCGGCGCCGTCGACGCACGCGGCGGGCGTGTCGCAGACGACCGCGCCGTCCGGCGCCAGGGCCTCCGCGGTCTCAGCCGTGCGGTTCCACACCCGCACCGCGACGCCGGCCCGCAGCCAGTTCCGCGCGACGGCCGCGCCCATGATCCCGGTCCCCAGCACCGCGACGGTCATCCACTGCCCCTTCCAGGAGGTCCCCGCGCATTGTCCCACCCGGGGACCGGGTGCCGAAGCTGGACAGCGCCGTCTCCAGCAGCGGCAGCGCGTGCAGCACCTGGCCGGACCAGATGAGCACGTCCCACACCCGCTCGAACTTCTTCCACCCGCCCGCGTACGCCAGATGCCGCAGCCGGTCGCCGGGCCGCGGCTTCGCGGAGGCGCCGCGCCAGAGGTTGGACCAGCGGTAGAAGTCCTTGTAGGCCCGCCAGTAGCCGTCCTCGAGCTGCCGGGCGGTCATGCCGCGCGGCTCGTGGACGACGTGCCGGGTGTCGTACAACTCCCAGTCACGGTGCACGATCCGTCCCTCGGCCTCGATGCGGCGGAAGAGGCCGGTGCCCGGGTAGGGGGTCATGATGTGGAACGTGGCGGTCTCGATCCCCTGCCGCACCGCCCAGTCCACGGTGCGGTCGAACACGTCGGGCCCGTCGGAGTCCATGCCGAACACGAAGCTGGCGTTCACCATCACGCCCGCGTCGCGCAGCCGGCGCACGACCTGGCCGTAGTCGCGACCGACGTTCTGCCGCTTGCGCTGCTCGGCGAGGTTCCCGGCGTTGATGGTCTCGAAGCCGACGAAGAGGCTGCGCAGGCCCGCGTCGACGGCCCGCTCCAGCAGGCCCGGCCGCAGGATCGAGTCGACGGTGCCGGCCGCCTGCCACACCCGGCCCGCGCCGCGCATCCCCTCGAACAGTTCGGTGGCGAAGCGCGCGTTGCCGAACAGGTGGTCGTCGAGGAAGTACAGGTGGCGCCCCGGCAGCCGGTCGATCTCGGCGAGCGCGTCGTCGACCGCCTGCGTGTAGAACGACTTCCCGCCCTCGAAGAACGCGTCCTTGTAGCAGAAGTCGCAGTGGTGCGGGCAGCCCCGCGACACGACGATGGAGTTGGGCACCAGGTAGCGGTGGCGTTTGATGAGGTCACGCCGGATCGGCGGCAGTCCCGCGAGGGTGCGTTGTTTCGAGGTGTACCGCTTGGTCGTGGTCCCCTGTCGCAGGTCGGCCAGGAAGGCGGGCCACGTGTCCTCGCCCGGCCCGCAGAAGACGCTGTCGGCATGCGCGGCGGCCTCGTCCGGCAACGACGTGACGTGCAGCCCGCCGAGCGCGACGAACACGCCGCGGGCCCGGTACCAGTCCGCCAGCTCGTAGGAGCGCCGCGCGGAGGTGATGTAGACCTGGATGACGACGAGGTCGGGCAGGTCGGCGAAGGCCGGGTCGAAGCGCTCGACGTGCTCGTCGACGATGCGCACCTCGTCGTCCCCGGGTAGGTAGCCCGCGAGGGTCGCGAGGCCGAGCGGTGGGAAGAGGCTGTACTTGATCGGCCGGAACAGTGGGCTGGTCGCCTCGGTCAGGGCCGGAAGAATCATCAGCACCCGCATGGCACCGACGGTAGGCATCGACCGGGGGCGAGCAGGTGTGCGAGATGTGCAGATGTCGTGCGCGACCGCCGTCGTAGGCTGGCTGCGTGAAGACATTCCAGCTCGGTGACCGGACCGTCCACCGCATCGGCTTCGGGGCGATGCAGCTGCCCGGCCGGGGTGCCTTCGGGCCGCCCCGGGACCGTGCCGAGGCCCTCGCCGTGGTGCGGCGCGCGGTCGAGCTCGGCGTCGACCACATCGACACCGCGCAGTACTACGGCCCCGACGTGGCCAACGAGCTGCTGCGCTCGGCGCTGCACCCGTACGACTCCCGCCTCGTGCTGGTGAGCAAGGTCGGCGCGGCGCGGGACGACAAGGGCGGCTGGCTGCCGGCGCAGGAGCCCGAGCAGCTGCGCGCCGGGGTCCTGGACAACCTGCGCTCCCTCGACGTGGAGCGGCTCGACGTGGTGAACCTGCGGGTGACGGGCCCGGACGGCGACTTCGACGCCCAGCTCGACGCGATGATCGCCATGCGCGACGAGGGGCTGATCGGCGCCGTCGGGCTCAGCAACATCACCCTCGCCCAGCTCGAGCACGCGCTGACCCGGACCGCGGTCGCGTGCGTGCAGAATCCGTACAACCTGGTCGACCGCGGCGGCGAGGACGTGCTGCGCGCGTGCACGGACCGCGGGATCGCCTTCGTGCCGTTCTTCCCGCTGGGCGCGGCGTTCGGCCGGGAGCGGGTCCTCGGCCACCCGGCGGTGAAGTCCGCGGCGCTGCGCCTCGACGCCACCCCGGCGCAGATCGCCCTGGCCTGGATCCTCGCGATCGCGCCGAACACGCTGCTCATCCCCGGCACCGCCTCGCTGGAGCACCTGGAGGAGAACGTCGGCGCCGGGCGGGTCGTCCTGGACGACGAGGCGCTTGCAGAAATCGGATGAGTACCAGGAGGAACCTGCTGGCCCTGGCCGTGCTGGCGTACCTGAGCCAGCGGCCGATGCACCCGTACGAGCTGTCCAAGACCCTGCGCAACCACGGCGACGACCGCAGCATCAAGTTCACCCACGGCTCGGTGTACATGGTGGTCGAGCAGCTGCTGAAGGCCGGCCTGGTCGCGGAGCAGGAGACGACCCGCGAAGGGCAGCGTCCCGAGCGGACCGTCTACGGCATCACCCCCGAAGGGCGGGCCGAGCTGCAAGGGTGGCTGCGCGACCTGGTCGGCGTGCCGCGGCACGAGTACCCGGCGTTCGGGTCCGCCCTGTCCCTGGTCAGCGCCCTGCACCCGGACGTCGTCGTCGAGCTGCTGCGCGAGCGCCTGTCCCGGCTGCGGACCGACCGCGCGACCGCCGCGGAGCTGGCCGGGGGCACCGAGCCGCACCCGTTGTTCCTGATCGAGGAGGTGTACCGGCTGGGCCTGCTCGACGCGGAGATCGCCTTCGTCGAGCGGTTCATCGAACAGATCACCGACCCGGCCGACGGCTGGCGTCCCATGTGGGCCGCGTACCACGACGCGAAATAGTTGACTCTGACTAGTCAGCGACGGATAGTTGGTGTCAACCAATCGTCTCGTCGGGGGTTCGTCATGGGAACTGTCACGTCCGCGATCGTCGTCGGCGGCGGCATCGCCGGCCCGGTCGCCGCGCTCGCCCTGCGGAAGGCGGGCATCGCCGCCACCGTGTACGAGGGGCACGACGGCTTCGCCGACGGTGTCGGCGGGGCGCTGAGCATCGCGCCGAACGGGCGCACCGCCCTCGCCGCCGTCGACGCCGACCACGTCGTGGAGCGGGTCGGCACACCGATGTCCGGGATGGTCATGCAGAGCTGGACCGGCAAGCGGCTCGCCGAGTTCGGCTCGTTCGACGACCTGCCGCCGATGCAGCTGGTCTGGCGGCACGAGCTCTACCGCGCCCTCTACGACGAGGCCGTCGCCCGCGGCGTCCGCATCGTGCACGGCAAGCGCCTGGTCTCGGTGCGCGGCGGCGTCGCCGGCTTCGCCGACGGCAGCACCGCCGAGGCCGACGTCGTCATCGGCGCCGACGGGATCCGCTCCACGGTGCGCCGGCTCATCGACCCGTCCGCGCCCTCGCCCCGCTACGTCGGGCTGCTCGGCTTCGGCGCCCGCTGCGGCCCGGCCGGGGTGGCCCCGACCGGCGACAAGATGCACCTGGTCTTCGGCCGGCGCGCGTTCTTCGGCTACCAGGTGACCGCCGGTGGGGACAGCGGCTGGTTCGTCAACCTGCCGTCGAAGGATCCGTCGTACGGTGCGACCTTCAGCCGCGAGGAGTGGCTGCCGATCCTCGCGGACGCGTTCGCCGGCGACCGGATCCCCGCCGTGGCGCTGATCCGCGGCACCGACCCGGTGGCTCTCGTCGTCACCGGCGGCCTGGAGGACATCCCGTCGGTGCCTGTGTGGCACCGCGACCGGGCCGTCCTCATCGGCGACGCCGCGCACCCCACCTCGCCCAGCTCCGGGCAGGGCGCGTCCCTCGCCATCGAGAGCGCCGTGCAGCTCGCCCGCTGCCTGCGCGACCTTCCCGTGCCGGCGGCGTTCACGGCGTACGAGCGACTACGGCGCGCCCGGGTCGAGCGGGTGATCGCGACCGCGGCCCGCACGAACAGCGACAAGGCCGCCGGTCCGGTCGCGCGGGTCCTGCGCGACCTGCTGATGCCGCCGATGATGCGCCTGTTCGCCGACCCCGCGAAGTGGCGGTGGCAGTTCGACCACCCGATCGACTTCGCGGCGCCGGTCACCACGGGGACGGCGCTCAGCCCTTCGGGAAGGGGATGACCTTCGTGGCGCCGGTGCCGAGGCGCTGCACCACGAGGGTGGCGGTCTCGGGGGTGAGGTTGCGGGCGTCGGCGACGTTCCAGCCCTCGCCGGCCGCGTAGGTGGCGCCCTGCCAGGTCGGGTGGACGACGGGGATGAGCGCCTTCATCACCGACTCGAACGCCTGCGCGTCGCTCGCCCGGTCGAACGTGGTGATCGTGACGACGGTGCCCTCCAGGGAGCAGGTGCCCTGGTCGTGGAAGCGGTACACCGACTCGTCGTGGGTGGTCGCCTGGGTGTAGTTGTCGCAGCCGAGGTCGGCGGCGACCTTGGCGGCGGGCTCCCCCAGGTACGCGGGCTTCGTCAGCATGTCGACGACCCGCGGGGCCTGCCAGCCGATGACGCCGGCCGCGACGGCGAGCAGGGCCGCACCGGCGGCGAGCTTCGGGTTGCGACGCGGCTTCGTCTCCTCAGCCGTCGCCGTCGCCGGCTCCTCGGAGATCTCCAGGGACGCTACCAACGCGGGCCTCCTGCGGTACAAGCGCTGAATTTTGCTGACATGTCGAATTTAGGTGCAATCGGGGTGCGGATCTGTCCCCCGGGCAGCCAGAAAGGCCGGCGCTGGGGGCACCGGCCTTCCTGGGTGTTGCCGTGGTGACTACATGGACCCCGCCGCGACGAACGTGTAGCCCGCCGCCTGGATGCCCGTGACGGTCTCCTGCAGGTAGCTCAGCGGCACGTACGGGTGGAAGAAGAAGCTCGCCACACCGTCCCGCACGACCGTGTTCAGCTGCGCGGACTTCACGATGTCCGCCGACAGGTGGGCCGGGTGGTTGTTGAACGGCTCCAGCTCGATGTTGCCGATGTTCTCCGGCACCGTCAGCACCCCGTAGATGTCGCTCACCGTGTACGGGAAGAACTGGCCGAAGATGCGGCTGTTGTCCAGCGCCCCGCCGCGCAGCGCGCCGGAGGTGTACAGGCCGCGGTCGTACCGCGTCTTGAACGTCGCCGCGACCGCCCTGTTGGACGCGTCGGAGCCGGCGTAGTGCGGGAACTCGAAGATGGTCGGCGCGGCCAGGCCGGCCGCCTTGAACGCCGCGAACGCGCCGTCGATGCGGCCCTGCGCCCAGGCCTGCGAGTCCGCCGGCACCGGGCCGTCGTAGATCACGTAGTTGGTGACCGGGTCGACGTGCGCGGTGTAGAACTCGAAGTCGTCCGCGCTGGCGCCGTTGTACGGGTTGATCATGCTCTCGTACTGGTGCGTGTAGCCGTGCATCAGCAGCGTGCCGCCGTGCGACTGCATGTACTTGAGCTCGGCGACGACCTGGGGCCGGTCGGCGAGGGTGTAGTCCTCGGCCCTGCCGCCCGTGCCGGAGCCCAGCGGGTCACGGTAGCGGGAGTAGACGGCCACCGAGAACGGGATGTTCTTGCCGTACAGGTAGTTGGTGATCGCCCGCAGCTCGCTCGGCTCCGCGTCCGGGCCGACGTCCTCGATGCGCACCAGGGCGCGGTGCCGCTCCGCGGTCGACGGCGCGAGCACGTCGAACAGGAAGTCGGAGAAGGCGACGTACCGGTCGTCGGCGCTGATGTACGAGAACGGGATCTCGCCGAGGTACGTGAAGTTGCCGGACCGCACGCCCCACGGCAGCGTCGTGCCGTCGGCGCGGACCGCGGTCGCGACCGGCGTCGCCTTGGTGGCGTCGCTGATCGTGGTGTTCATGATGCCGGCGCCGTTCTGCGGGTCCCGGGTGAACGTCTTCGCCTTGTAGTTCACCGTCGACACCGACGACACGTCGAAGCCGGTCCACGTGAAGCCGCGGTTGGCCACGAAGTTCGGGTCGCGGGCCGTCAGCTGCCAGATGTTGTCGTAGATCCACACGACCGGCTTGGTGGTCGCGGTCACGTCGTCGAGGAACGCGAGCGGCAGCGGCTCGTCGTACGTGCTGCCCAGGTACACCACGGCCTGGAACTGCTCCAGCTCACCGGCGGCGTAGCTGGTCACCGGCTGCGCGGTCCAGTCGCCGAAGTGGGAGCTGAGGTTCGCGGCGGCGGTCGCGTACAGCTCGCCGAGGAAGCCGTACGGGCCGGTGGTGTCGTACAGCACCAGCGTCTTGCCGGTCGAGCCGGGGATGCCGGCGCCGTTGACGCCGTTCGCGACCGGCGTGGCCGGGGTCGTCACGACCGTGCTCGGCGACGCCGGGGACGTGTTGCCCGCCGCGTCTTCAGCGGTGATTTTCAATGAGTACGCGGTCAGCGGCGACAGGCCGGTCAGCGTGGCGCTGTTGACGGTGCTGGTCACGACCTCCGGGCCGCCGGTGACCGTGTACTTGGTGACGCCCACGTTGTCGGTCGACGCGGGCCATGTCAGCGTCACGCCGGTCGACGTGAGCGCGCTCGCGACCGGGGCGCCCGGGGCGGTCGGTGCGGCCGTGTCCGGCGCCGGCGGCGGCGTCAGGGTCGTGAACGCCACCGGTGCCGACGCCGCGGACGCGTTCCCGGCGGCGTCGAGCGCCTTGACGGTCACGCTGTGCGCGGTGCCCGGCTCCAGGCCGGCGAGGGTCGTGGAGGTGCCGGTGACGGTCGCCTTCAGCGTGCCGTTGTCGAACACCTGGTAGCCCGTCACGCCGACGGCGTCCGTGGAGGCGCCCCAGCTGACGGTCGCGCCCGTCGTGGTGACGTCCGCGACGCTCGGCGCGCCCGGCACGCTCGGCGCCGTCCTGTCCGTGACCCCGGTGGTGAACGACCACGTGTAGGTCGACGTGCTGACCTTCACCGTCATCGTGTACTTCGTCTGCTCGGCGAGCGCGGCGCGCGGGGTGAACGTGAACGTGTGCGTCGGCGCGTCGTATGCGTAATAGCTCGCGACCGATGCGCCGCCGCTGGTCTTGACGAACGAGTACCGCATCGCCGTCGGGTCGACCGCGTCGCCGTAGCTGATCGTCGGGCGGACGCCGACGGCGACGCCGGTCGTCCCGTTCTTCGGCGTGACCCCGCTGACCGCCGGCCCCGCGGCATGGGCCGCCGTGCTCAGGCCACCGGCGGCGATGGAGCCGACGATCGTCGACGCCACCAGCTTCACCACAGTGCGCACAGGTGCTCGCTTTCGCTTGGGTTTCGTGTGTACGGCTTGGGCTTTGTGCGTGTGGGCCCCAGCGTTTTCACCGGGGCCCACACCGTGGTTCTTGCTCTTTGCTCTTGGCGGTTAAGCCTTGGCGGTTAAGCCTTGGCGGTTAAGCCTTGGCGATTCAGCCTTGGCGGCTAAGCCTTGGCGGTTAAGCCTTGGCGATTCAGCCGAAGCTGACGCAGGTGACCAGCGCGCTCACGGAGTTGGAGCTGCCGCTGTGCGTGAAGGTGAACTGCCAGGTCTTGCCGTCCGTCGACTGCTTGCTGCTGGACTGCGTCACGTTGCCCGAGCCGGTCTCGCTCCACGTGCCGACCATCGCGATGCCCGCGTTGTCGCACGTGACGTTCAGGACGTTGTTCGTCGACGTGCCGCTGCCGATGTTGAGCGTGCCGGGCTTCGTCGAGGACGTCGCCGTGGGCGCCGCGCCCTTGATGTTGCCGCTCGGCGTCCAGGTGGTCGCGGCGGTCTTCTTGTAGAGGTTGTACGTCGCGGTGTCGAGGTACATGTCGCCGACCGCGCCGTTCGCACCCGCCGGGGCACCCGTGCCGGTCAGCCAGACCGAGCCGTTCGCGCCGGCCGCACCCGCGGGACCCTGTGCGCCGGTGGCACCCGCGGCGCCGGTGGCACCGGTCGCGCCGGCCGCACCCGCGGCACCCTGGGCGCCGGTCGCACCCGCGGCACCGGCGGCGCCGTCCTTGCCCTTGAGGGAGGCCAGCCACTCCTCCGGCGTGCCGGTGAACGCGTTCATGTCGACCGCGAGCTGGTACGCGTCCTTGCCGTCGACACCGTTCACGCCCACCAGCGAGGCGAGCCACTCCTGCACCGTGCCGATGGTGGGGTCGTTGGCGAGGGCCAGGTCGTACGCGCTCAGGCCGGGCATGCCCTGGATGCCCTGAAGACCCTGGATGCCCTGCTCGCCCTTCTCACCCTGCGCGCCGGCCGCACCGGCGGCGCCGGTCTCGCCCTTCTCACCCTGCTCGCCCTTGGGACCCGGGTCGCCGTCCTTGCCGTTGATGCCGGGGATGCCCTGGAGACCCTGGGCGCCGGTCTCGCCCTTCTCACCCTGGGCACCGGTCGCACCGGTCGCACCGGTCTCGCCCTTCTCCCCCTGAGCACCCTGAGCACCCTGGGCGCCGGTCGCACCGGTTTCGCCCTTCTCACCCTGCGCGCCCTGGGCACCGGTCGCACCGGTCTCGCCCTGAGCACCCTGGGCGCCGGCCGCACCGGTTTCACCCTTCTCGCCCTGAGCACCCTGGGCACCGGTGGCACCGGTCTCGCCCTTCTCACCCTGGGCTCCCTGGGCTCCCTGGGCTCCCTGGGCTCCCTGGGCTCCCTGGGCTCCCTGGGCTCCCTGGGCGCCAGTCTCGCCCTGAGCACCCTGCGCGCCGGTCTCACCCTTCTCGCCCTGGGCACCCTGGGCACCCTGGGCACCCTGGGCACCCTGGGCGCCCGCCTCGCCCTTCTCGCCCTGAGCGCCCTGCGCACCCTGGGCACCGGTGGCGCCAGTGGCACCGTTCTCGCCCTTGGCGCCCTGAGCGCCGGTCGCGCCGGTCGCACCCGTCTCGCCCTTGGCACCCTGTGCGCCAGTCGCGCCGGCCGCCCCCTGGGCGCCAGTCGCGCCGGTGGCACCCGTCGCACCCGTGGCACCTGTGGCACCCTTCGCGCCGGCGGCACCCGTCGCGCCCGTCGCACCTGTGGCACCCTTCGCGCCGGTGGCACCGGTCGCGCCGGTAGCACCCTTCGGGCCGGTGGCGCCGGTCGCGCCGACGGCGCCGGTGGCACCCGTCGCGCCGGTAGCACCCTTGGGCCCGGTCTGGTTCCACTGCACCATCTGCTCGCTGCTCCGGCACCGCGAGCCGGCCTGGTAGTCGATGACACGCAGTGCGCTGGTGTTCTTGTCCCGGCACCCGGTGATGACACCGGTGTTGCTGGCCGGCACAGCACCGTAAGCGGCAGCGCCGACACCGACGAGCACAGCCGCGGCGGTCGCACCGATGGCGGCGATCTTCTGCTTCTTCGAGCGGAACACGCAGTTCTCCTAATCTGGGGGCGGTACGTTTATCGGTGACGACTTGCTTCGCTATTTACTGGTGACGACGACGCGCTCGGACGGCTTCAGCAGCTCCGGTTTCGGCGGCGGCTGCAACTCGCTCCGACTAGCGGGCCGGGAAACAACACCGGCATCCGCCGCCGGCGTCTGATGCGCCGCCGCCAGGTAGATCACGGCCCCCAGCGCCACCGCGGCAACAGCGGCCCCGAAGCCCATCACAGCTTTCTTCAGCACGGAAAACCCCCGCTCCCGCCGCAGCACGGCACGCTTGAGAAACCCTCGAATCACCGAGGGCAAGAATGTGGAATGCGTTTACGTCAGCGATTCACTGCTGCTCATGAGGGCGCAAAAATACGCACACCGGTTCCCCCGTGAATACTCACCTGAACACGGGCCCGGTTTCGCCACTCGCTCCCCACCGGACCAAACTGGCGACCAAAGACGCCCGGCGGATCTCTGCTTCCCGCCAGCCTGTGCGGCTGGTCCACCTAAGGTAGCCGCCCGGGTGCGACGAGGTTGTCAGCAACCGAGTGGCACCCCACCACCCCAGTCAGATGACAACCCCTCCCCCACCGCGCAAACCCAACCACAGAGAGTGACACCACCCAGCCAAACCTTCACAAAACGGCCCACAGCAACCCCCCACCCAACACCCACCGCCACCACAGCACCGCAGCACATCCCGCACCGACCGCCGCGACGACATCCAGCCCGGCGCGGCTTCGTCAACCACCACCAGCAACATCGGCCCTCACCACGCCCTCAATACCGACGCCACCGACAACCCCCACCGCCACCCGCCTCGAACACCGCCCCTGCCGCACAGCCACTTCGCCCGCACCGGCGCACAACGACAAGAGCCACCCAGCACCGACACCGCCCTTCCCACCACCGCCTCGATCGAAGGACAGTCCTGGCCGCCACCACGACCAACCCCATCCTTCGATCACCACACCGCCCGACCCCGCTCCGACAAACCCACGAGCGCCGGACACGACAGCGTTCGCCCACCTCAGATACCTCAGCCCCAGCCGGCCTCACCCGGTCAGGTCGGGGGCGCAGGACGACGGGGCGCAGGACGACGGCGCGGAGCTCGGCACCAGACCCTTCAGCGGTCGCCACCCCAGAAGCACCGAACCACGGGATTGCCAGCACCCCGGCCGCCGCCCCCGCTCCGCAAGACCGCAACGCCACCGCAGCAGCGCAACACAAGTCCAGCCCGTTCACACGCCTGCCGTTCCCACACCACCGCACCAATTCACCACCGCAGGCCCACACCACCGCGAGCCCACACCACCGCAGGCCCACACCACCGCAGGCCCACACCACCGCAGGCCCACACCACCGCAGGCCTACATCACCGCGGGCCTACATCACCGCTGGCCGACACCACCACACCCGCCATCCACCCCGACCACCACCACTACCGCCGACCACCACAACCCGCACCACCCACGAAGAACCCGCACCACCCAACCCGATCCACCGGCAGCACGACCTTCGCGACGAGTTCGGGTTCGTCGCCGACCGCGGCGTCGGGGAGGACCTTCAGCGCCGCCGGCATCCTGACACCGCGGTGCCACCGCCATCCGACCCCAACACGGACACTGCCGCGGCCCAGCCCACCGGCCAACACAGCCCGTCGTCCACCGCTCGGGGTGCGGCACCCGTCAGCGATGGAGCCGTCGCAGGACAGGTATTGGTGCCGAGGTATCAGGCGGCGTCGTGGCGCAGCGGCTGCGCGGCCTCCTCCTGCAACAGCGCGAGGCGGGTCGAGCCGAGGGCCACCGCGGCCACGGCGAGGCGCCAGACGACGATGCCGAACTCGGTCGTCGTGATGTGGCCGGTGCCGAACCGCCCGTTGACGCCCTCCAGGCCGGGGAAGCTGACGACCAGCATGATCACGGCAGCGGCGGCCGTCGCCGGGGGTAACCACCGTCGGCGCGTCCGCTCGAACGCCACCCACGCCGCGAGCGCGAGCACCGCCGTGCCCGCGATGAGAATCATCGCCACGGTCAGCGACACGGGACGGTGCCCGTCCAGGCGGCTCGCGCCGTAGATGCCCCAGCCGGTCCACTCGACACCGCCGCGCATCAACAGGACCTCGCCGGTCTCGGCGACGCCCGTGTTGTCCTCGCTGGCCCACGGCATGCTCATGGCGAGCACCGCGGCCAGGGCGCCGACGAGCGCCACGACCCGGGCCCCCATGCCTGCCGCCGTGAACTCAGCGCGCTGTGGTGCCGTCATGGTCGTAGACCGTAGTGGATGCACTGGCTCACGTCAGCGCCTGCGCTTCGCGCTCAGCTGACGGTAGCCGGGATGTACACCTGGAGTGAGACCCTGCTGGTCGGCGATGCGCTGCAGTAACCCGGCGAGCTGCGCCCGCTCGTCAGGGTCGAGTGCGGCACAGAGATCCTCGTCGTGCGCGCGGGCGAGCTGTCGCATCTCCATGAGCACCTGCCGGCCGTCGTCCGTGAGGTGCAGCGCGTGATGCCGTCGGTCGCTCACGCCGGGCCGCCGCTCGACGAGCCCCTTGTGGTCGAGCGTGTCGAGGATCGCCACCACACGGCTCGGCACCACACCCATGTCGGCCGCCACCGACTGCTGACTCCGCCCCGGCGCCCCGGCGATCATGCGCAACAGCCCGACCTCGGGCGGCGTCAGCCCCAGCGCTTCGACACGCTCGGCGAACCTGCCGGCAGCGTGCGCACCGACCTGCGCGACGAGAAACGCCGCACCCTGCGGGGGTTGCCCAGGACTAGTCACAGCGCTAGTGTACTGAATAATTCACTCGACTGAACCATTCATCTCGTGAAGGGATCACATCATGGCCACGCCTGCTGTCCAGGCTGCCGCCGGGCCGGTTTCCCGACCTGGCCAAGGCGGCCCACCGCTCGGCGTTCTCGGCGTCGTCGTCACCGCTCTGTTCATCGCCGGCCTGGTGCTCGGCACCGTGCTGGCCGACGGGACCCCGTTCCCGTCACCGTTCGGCGACGCGGCGCAGATCGTCGCGTATTTCCAGGACCACGAGTTCGCTGTGCGTGTCGGCGGCACGCTCCAGTTCGCCGCCGCCATCCCCCTCGCCATCTACGCGGCGACCGCCTCGGCCCGCCTGCACCGCCTCGGCATCCGCGCCCCGGGCGCCACCATCGCCCTCGCCGGCGGCCTGCTCGCCGCCGCCTTCATGGCCTTCTCCGGCCTCGTCAGCTGGACCCTCTCCCAGCCGGCCGCGACAACCGACCCCGAGGTCATCCGCCTCCTGCAGCTGCTCGCCTTCGCCACCGGCGGCCCCGGCCACGTGGTGCCGCTGGGGCTGCTGCTCGCCGGGATCGCGGTCCCGGGCCTCCTCGCGGGCCTGCTGCCCCGCTGGCTCGCCTGGGCCGGCCTGGCCATCGCCGCCGTCGCCGAGCTCGCCACGCTGGGCCTCTTACTCGAGCCCGCCACGTACCTGCTGCCGGTCGCTAGGTTCACCGCCCTCGCCTGGCTGATCACCGCAGGCTTCAAGCTCCCGCTTCACCGCCGCTCCGGCACCACCACGTGACAACCGACGGTCCACCCCGGCGCCTCACCGCGTCCAAGCGCGCCGACCGAAGCGATTCGTCACGCCGAGGAACGTTCGCGCGGCACCGGCCGGCATGCGCCTCGCGACGAGCCATCCGAACGCACTGACCGAAGCCGATCGTTACCCCGGGGAACACTCACGCGGTGCCGGACCAACATGCACCTCGCGACCGCGGGCTCCAAGCTCCCGCTCCACCGCCGCTCCAGCACCACCAGGTGACGACCGACGATCCGCCCCGGCGCCTCACCGCATCCGAGCGCGACGACCGAAGCCGGTCGTCACGCCGGGCATGCTCACACGGTGCCGGGCCAACATGCACCTCGCGACGAGCCATTCGAGCGCACTGACCGAAGCCGATCGTCACGCCGGGGAACGCTCGCGCGGCACCACCCAGTGTGCGTCTCGCGACGGGCCATCCGAGCGCACTGACCGAGTCGATCGTCACGCCGGGGAACGCTCGCGCGGTGCTGGGCAGCATGCGTCTCGCGGCAGGCCGGGGACTCGTGGAGATGTACAGGGAATCCGTGGAGATGTACCAGTGCTTCGTCACCGAAACCGGTGGCGGGGACGGAGACGTACACGCAGGCGGTGGACTCCTCGTGCAGGTGTTCCACCCCCAACGAGCTGCAGGGCGTTCTCCTCCGACAGCCTCGGGTTGATGAGCAACGCCTGGGTCCGCATGGAGGTCTGGAACGCTGCGACCACGGTCCGGATCGACGTGTCCGCCGCCAAACAGCAGCCAGTCGACGCTGTGGATCCGTACACCGGGTGAGTTCGTCCTGAGGTGAGTTCGGCCTGCGTGGCTGGCCAGGAACGAGTCAGTGCCGGCCCGCCGTGTTTCAGGCTGACCGGCACCGCTGCTGGGATTCACGCATCTGTTGTTGCTGTTGTTCAGGAGGCGGCGATCCCGGCCGGGCCGTCCTGGACCACGGTCGCCTGGGCGAACGCCGAGTCCAGCTGGGCACGCAGCGCCTCGAGCTGGTGGAACTCGCTCGAGGACGCCGACTCCGAACCCTCGGCGGCGAACACGTGGTCCGTCTCGGCCGACGAGTGATCGTAGGAGGTGAAGTCCGACTCCTCGTACCGCGCACCGCTCGGGTCCGTGTACGACACCTGGTGACCCTGATCGAACGACGTCGACTCAGCCGCCGCGTGGTCCTGCTCGTACACCCCGAACTGCGAGTCATAGTTGCTCTCACTCGCGTCGACCTGGTGCAGCTGGTCCAACGCCTCGTGCTGCTCGCCCGTCTCGATCTCGCCGTACTCGCTCATCTCAAATCCCTTTATGTATGTCGGTGGTTCGCGAAGTGTTCCTTGCGATGCACCAAACATTACGGAGCCGCTGACCTCGCCGAATCACGGAAACGTGCCAGCGCCGCCGGGTCCGGGTCAGTGGGATTCGCGGCTGACCTGAGGGCCGGAGGAGCCGAGCAGGAACGAGCAGTCGGCGCCCGTGTCCGCGCCGAGGACGGTGTCGACGTAGAGGCGTTCCCAGCCGCGGGCGGGGCGAGCCAGGGCGTCGAGGAGCGCCTGGGACGGCGGGCGGGCGTCGAGTTCGGCCTGAGGCACATCGACGGTGAGTGTGCGGCCGGGGACGTCCAGGACGATCATGTCGCCGGTGCGGATGCGGTTGAGGGGGCCGCCGGCCGCGGCCTCGGGGGCGACGTGGAGGACGACGGTGCCGTACGCGGTGCCGCTCATCCGGCCGTCGCAGATGCGGACCATGTCGCGGACGCCGGCGCGCAGGAGCTTCTCGGGCAGCGGCATGTTGGACACCTCCGGCATACCCGGGTAGCCCTTCGGGCCGCAGCCACGCAGTACAAGAACGGTCGACGCATCCACGTCCAGCAGCGGGTCGTCGATGCGGGCGTGGAAGTCCTCGATGGAGTCGAAGACGAGCGCCGGGCCGCGGTGCTGGAGCAGGGCGGGCGTCGCGGCGGCGGGCTTGATGATCGCGCCGGTGGGGGCCAGGTTGCCGCGCAGCACAGCGATCCCGGCGGCAGGCAGTACAGGATCCATTCGCGACCGGATGACCGAGTTGTCCCAGATGGACGCGCCCTCCAGCGACGACACGAACGGCGCGCCGGTGACGGAGAGCGCAGCGGGCGACAGCAGGTCCAGCACCTCGGACAGGACCGCGGCGAGGCCGCCGGCCCGATGGAGGTCCTCCATGAGGAACCGCCCCGCCGGCTGCAGGTCCACCAGCAGCGGCACGCCGGCGCCGATGCGGTCGAAGTCGTCGAGGCACAGCGGTACACCCAGACGACCGGCGATCGCGAGCAGATGCACCACGGCGTTGGTGGACCCGCCGGTCGCCGCGAGCGTGACGATCGCGTTGTGGAAGGACTCGGCGGTCATGACGGTCGACGGGCGGCGCTCGGCGTGCACGAGGTCGACGGCGAGCCGCCCCGACGCGTGCGCGCGGGCGAGCAGGCGGCTGTCGGCGGCGGGGATGCCGGCGGTGCCGGGCAGTGTCATGCCGAGCGCCTCGGCGAGCAGGCCCATCGTCGACGCGGTCCCCATCGTGTTGCAGTGCCCGCGGCTGCGGATCATCGACGACTCGGAGTCCAGGAAGCCTTGCGAGGTGAGCGTCCCCGCCCGTACCTCCTCCGACAGCCGCCAGACATCGGTGCCGCAGCCGAGCGGCGCGCCCCGGAAGGTGCCGGTGAGCATCGGGCCGCCGGGGACGACCAGGGCCGGCAGGTCGACCGAGGCGGCCGCCATGAGCAGCGCCGGGATCGTCTTGTCGCAGCCGCCGAGCAGGACCACGCCGTCGATGGGGTTGGCGCGCAGCATCTCCTCGATCGCCATCGCCGCCATGTTGCGCCACAGCATCGCGGTCGGGCGGACCTGGGTCTCGCCGAGGGAGACGACGGGCAGGTTGTGCGGGACGCCGCCGGCCTCCCAGACGCCGCGGGCGACGTGCTCGGCGACCTCGTCGAGGTGACGGTTGCACGGCGTCAGGTCGGAGGCGGTGTTGGCGATCGCGATCTGGGGCCGGCTGCCGTCGAGCGCGTCGGCTGGCAGGCCGCGCCGCATCCAGGCGCGGTGGATGTACGCGTTGCGGTCGTCGCCGGCGTACCAGTCGGCGCTGCGCAGTCGTGTCATGGCACCTGCTTCGGCGGAAGATGGGGAACGTGCGCGCATTCGTCATCATCGGTCCCGGCCGGGCCGAGGTCCAGGACGTCCCGGAACCGGTCGCCGGGGCGGGACAGGTCGTCGTCGACGTGGAGCGCGCCGGCGTGTGCGGCACCGACGTCGAGTTCTTCACCGGCGAGATGTCGTACCTGCACGACGGCCAGGCCGAATACCCCATCCGGATCGGGCACGAGTGGTCCGGCGTGGTCCGCGAGGCCGGCCCCGGCGTCGACGCGGCCTGGGTCGGCCGGCGTGTCACGGGAGACACCATGCTCGGTTGTGGCGGCTGCTTCAGGTGTACGAGCGGGCGCCAGCATCTCTGCGCGCACAGGCACGAGATCGGCATCCGCCACGGGTGGCCCGGTGCCCTCGCCGAGCGGCTCCTCGTCCCGGCCCGGGCGCTGCAGGCGCTGCCGCCGCAGGTCGGGCCGACGCTCGGCGCGCTCGTCGAGCCCGGCGGCAACGCCCTGCGCGCGGTCCGCGGCGCCGGCGTCCGGGCCGGTGAGCGGCTGCTCGTCCTCGGGCCCGGCACCATCGGGCTGCTCGTCGCGCAGATCGCCGCCGCGCAGGGCGTCGAGGTGCACCTGCTGGGCGTGACGGCCGCGTCGGTCGAGTTCGCCCGCGGGCTCGGCTGCGGCGCGGTGTGGACCGCCGCCACGCTGCCGGCGCTGCGCTGGGACGCGGTCGTCGACGCCTCCAACGCGGCGACGTCGCCGGCGGCCGCGCTCGACCTCGTGGAGCCGGGCGGCCGGGTCGTGTACATCGGGCTGTCCGGCACACCGAGCCTGCTCGACTCGCGGACCCTCGCGTTGAAGGACGTGACCGCGGTCGGCGTGCTCAGCGCGTCCGGCGGGCTGGCCGGCACCGTCGAGCTGTACGCCTCCGAGGCCGTCGACCCGCGCCCCCTGGTCGCGGCGACGATCGGCCTGTCGGAGGCGGCGGCCGCCCTGTCCCCCGCCCGGCCGGCCGCGTGGGGCGCCGCCCCGAAGGTCCACATCGACCCTTCCCTGTGACGCGTCGTCCACAAGCACCCCGTTGTCCACAGGGCACACCGGCCAGGGCAGCATCGGGCGGCGGGGAACCGCTAACCTGTGGCACGTGCGGCAACTTCGACGGATCGGCGTTCGGGCGGTCGCCGGGCTGCTCGCGACCTGTGCGCTGGTCGTGACCCCGGTCCCGTTCGCGGCGCCCCAGATGGCCGTCGCGGCGCCGTCGGCGTGCGGGGCGACGTTCCCCAACAAGCTCACCGAGACCCCGTGGCCCCTCAAGCGCCTGCACCCCGAGCTGGCCTGGCCGATGACGAAGGGTGAGGGGGTCATCGTCGCCGTCATCGACTCCGGCGTGTCGACCACGCACCCGTCGCTGAAGGACCAGGTCCTGCCCGGCAAGGACTACGTGCAGCCCGGCGGGGTCGGCGACTGCGACCAGGCCGCGCACGGCACGTTCGTGGCGGGGATCATCGCCGGACTCCGCCTGCCCGGCAACGGGTTCTACGGTGTCGCGCCCGCCTCGAAGATCCTGCCGATCCGCGTCCTGGAGGACGACCGGCGGAGCTTCGACCAGGAGCTGCCCAACACCATCGCCGACGCCATCGACTATGCCGTCGACCACGGCGCCGGCGTGATCAACCTGTCGCTGGTGACGCAGCCGACGCCGAAGCTCGCCGCGTCCGTCGCCCGCGCCCTGAGCCGCAACGTCATCGTGGTCGCCGCCGCCGGCAACGACGGCGCCAACACCAACGCCAACCAGCCGGCGTATCCGGCGGCGTATGACGGCGTGATCGCGGTCGCCGGCGTCGACGAGCAGGACAAGCACGTGTCCACGTCCACGTCCGGTGACTACGTCGACGTCGCCGCGCCCGGCGTGAACATCGAAGGCCCGGCACCGCAGGGCGGCGGGTTCGGCATGCGGACCGGCGGCGGGACGAGCTTCGCCGCGCCGTATGTCGCCGGCACCGCGGCCCTCCTGCGCGCCTACTACCCCGAGATGACGCCGCAGCAGATCGCGGACCGGATCACCGCCACCGCCGACCAGCCGCCCGGCGGCCGCGACCCGCAGGTCGGGTTCGGCACCGTGAACCCGTACCGTGCCGTCGCCGCCCTCCTCGACGGCGCCGCCCCACCCGAGACCACCCGTCAGGGCGGCGCCGGCCTCGGCCCCGAGAGCGCCCGGTCGGCCGCGGAGTCGTCGCTGCCGGCGATCTGGGTCGCGTTCGCCGCGGTGGTCACGACCGCGCTGATCTGGTCCGGCCTGCTCGTGCAACGCGCCCGCCGCAGGCTCCACGGCGCCCCCGCGGCAGCGGCCGGTCGCCAGGAGCCCCGCCGCGCCGGACAGGACCGGTTCGAGCCGACGATCGGCCCGATGAACGTCCGCCCCCCGACCGTCCACCGCACCCAATCCTCCCGCGGCCTGGCCAACGCCTCCCGCTCCCTGAGCATGCCAACCTCCTCCAGCGGCGGCCGCTGACCCTCCCCCACGGACACCCACAACCCCTCGCCACCGTTTGTGCGGCACCCCTACTACCCGCCGCCACCCACACGCCCGTCGGTTCATGTCCGCTGGTACAGGTCCGGGTCGCCCGACCCCGCGTGAGGGCGTGAGCTACGTCCGGCCGCGATCGACGTGCCACCCACTCAAGCAGCATTCCCGTGCCCGCGTTGGTCTTCAGACATCGGCACGAGACCCGGCCGCTGCCGCCCAGGCCACGATCGCCGCCCCACCCACCTGCAAACTTGGCGTTGTTGGCCGCCCGGTGCACCGTTGTCTTGTCGGCCTGCGCAGGGTCTGCGGTCAGCCGGGTATCGGCCACGCGTGTGGTCGTTGGTGATGTGGAGGCCGTACCACCACGTCGCTAGCCCGAAGCGAGCGCCTTCTCGGCATGCGTGACGAGGTCGGCCTCGGTGATGGCCGGATCGAACTCGGCCGCGTCGTGCAGTTCCAGGAACGCGACCAGTGCGGTGGAGCGTGGTGACGCCTTGGATCGCCGGTTCCACGGCGTCGGGATCTCGTAACTGGCGGCGAACCCCTCCGACCACGCCGTGCGAATGCGGTCATCGGTCCGGGACGAGCGTTCGAACGCGACACCGGCGCCGAGACTCAACTCGTCGACCATCGCGCGGTACCGGTGCTCCAGCAGCATGTTCTCGTTACGGAGCACCGCCTCGATACGTTCCGCCGTGGTGGTACGGCCGGCCGCGGCGGACCACGCGGCCAGATCGGCGGCGAGCCGGTGGTGATCGGCCGGCGGCTGCTCGGGGCCGGGCGACCGCAGGGTGTTGAAGATCTCGTGGTCGAAGCCGCAGTCCTGCCGGTCTCCGCCGACCAGATGCGCGGTCCACGAAGGGCCGCCGGGGACATCGGCCGCCATCTGCGCACAGGCGGTGTCGGAGATCCAGGCGGCCAGGACCGGCGCGCCGGTCGCGGCGGCGATCGGCCCTGGACCGGCCCCGACGGTGGGCCACTGGTGGGGCCAGACGGTCATCTCGGCCATCTGCCAACCGTCCCCGAACAGCACGAGATTGAAGCAGCCCGAGCCGAACGCGCTACAAACCTCCGGCAGCAACGGCAACGGGGTCGTGGACCTGGCGACGACGATCGAGTGGTGGGTGCTCACGAGCGGAGCATAGGTGTCACGCCCGAACGTGGGCGGCGGGTGGATCCGGTGGGATCTCACCCGCCGGGGGTTGGGTTGGCGGTCAGCGTTGGTCTTGCGGTGGGTCCCAGCGGGGTGGGCGGGGTGGCTGTGGGGGCTGGCCGGTTGTCGGGAACTCGGTGGTGCCGTTCGACTGGTCGCCGGGGGCGGGGAACTGTGCGGTGGGCGGGCGGTTCGGGTCGTGGGTTTGACCGGCTGGTGGCTGGTGACCTGTGATCGCCTCGGTTTGGTAGCCGGCCGGGGTCACGGGGCCGGTCTGGTAACCGGCCGGCGGGTGCTGGCCTGTCGCGGGTCCGCCTGGGTACTGGCCGGTGATGGAGCCGGTCGGTGGATACGTCTGCGGCGGGTGACCGGGCCGGCCGAACTGCCCAGGGGCGCCGGGGGGACCGGACGGACCCCGCGCACCGAACTGGCCTGGAGCGCCAGGTGGACCGGGTGGGCCGAAGGGGCCCGTGGCGCCGGGTGGGGGGTAGCCGCGGGCTGCGGCGGCGGTGCGTTCGCGGCGGCGGTTCATGGCGCGGAGGGGCAGGACGATGGCGAGGACGAGGATGGTGAGGCCGACGAGGGCCACGCCGGCCACGATGGCCGCTCGGGTCGCCGGGGTGCCGGGGCCGTCGTCGATGTCGCCGGAGCCGCCGGTGGCGCCCGGGGCCGCGCTCGCCGTGCCGGCGGAGATGGGGCCGAGGGGGTCGGCGGTCACTGCCGGTACATCGGCCGAAAGCGCGGCAAGAGGGTCGATGAGACCGAAGCCGAACCGGTCGTCGCGGCCTGCGGGGCCCTTGTCGACGGCGGTCTTGAAGAGGCGGTTGACGACGTTGGCCGCGTCGAGCTTCGGGTACTTCGACCAGATCAGGGCGAGCGCGCCGGAGACCATGGCGGTGGCGCTGCTCGTGCCGGAGCCGGTGCCGTAGCCGGACGGGGCGACCTTCTTCGGGAGGGTGCTGATGATGTCCTGGGCCGGCGCCGCGATCTCCATGGTGTCGTCGTGCAGCGCGCCGCTCCACAGGTTGCCGTCGCGGTCGGTGCCGTTGACCGTGATGACGCCCGGGTAGCTGCCGGGGTGCGGCACGTGGTCGTCGCCCTGGGTGGTGTTGCCGCCGGCGGCGACGAGGATGGCGCCCTTGGAGCGGGCGTAGGCGATGGCGTCCTCGTCGGCCTTCAGCTGCGCGCCCTTGCCGCCGAAGGACATGTTGATGATTTTCGCGCCGTGGTCGACCGCATACCGGATGGGCTCGTTGACGCTGCCCGTGAAGGGCACCGGCAGCGCGACCGGAAGGATCTTCGCCTTGGGCGCGATGCCGAGCATCTGCATGTTGCTGTTGCCGCCCCGCGCCGCGATGATGCCTGCGATGAGCGTGCCGTGACCGTTCGGGTCGTCCCAGCCCTTCTCGCTGGTGCTGCCGAGCATGCCGGTCCCGGGCAGGACGGCGCCGTTGAGGTCGGGGTGGCTGGCCTCGACCCCGGAGTCGATGACGGCGACGACGACCCCGTCGCCCTGCGCGACCTTCTGCGCCTGGGTCAGCTTCAGCGAGCTGATCCACCACTCCCGCTCCCGCACCGAGTCGGCGTGGGCCGCCTGCGGCGCGACGATCCCCGCGCCGACGCCGCCGGACACGCCGAGCAGGACCCCTGCGGCGACCACGGCCGCCATCCGCCGCACGACCCGCCGCACCGGGGCGGTCCGGGAAAACGTCGGCACAGGGGTCAGCCCAGCACCGAGGGTGGCGCTTCGCTGTCGGAGCCCCACGGGTCGTCGTCCTCTTGGAGCCACGTCGTGTGGTCCTCGCCCTCTCCATGGCCGGCGCCGCCTGCGGCACCGGGCATCATTCCTCCGCGGAAGCCTCCAGCGCCGCCACGGCCCGCGCCGGCACCGGCGCCACGGACGCCGCCCTTGCCCGCGCCCGCTCCGGTGACGTTACGCCCCGCGCCACGGCCGGCACCCGCGCCGGCCATACCCGGCATCATGCCCATGCCGCCGATGCCGCCGCCCGCGCCCGGGCCACGGCCGAGGCCGCCCGCGCCGAGACCACCGGCGCCGAGCCCGCCGCCGCCGGGGCCGATGCCGCCGATGCCGGGGCCGAGACCGCCCGCGCCGGGGCCGGCGCCCGTGATGCCGCCGCCGCCGACGCCGGCCAGGCCGCTGCCGGGCAGGTCGCCGGGGTCGTAGCCGGTGCCGTCGCCGGGGTTGGTCAGGTTGGGGTCGCCGATGCTGCCGGGCCCGGTCATGTCGTCGACGCCGGGGACAGGGCCGCCGGGGATGCCGCTGCCGGTGCCGGGCATCTTGGCGCTCGGCATGCCGCCCCCGCCGCCGCCTCCGCCGCCACCGCCGAAGTTGGTCGGGGTGAAGGGCGTGCGCGGCTCGGTGTAGTCAACCGGGTTGGTGCCCGGGATCGAGTCCATCGTACGGACGTGCTTGCCCGCCAGCTCGTGGTAGGCCTGCTTGGCCTTGTCGTCCTGGGAGGAGATCCAGTCGCGCAGCTTGTTGGACGCCCAGTCCCAGGTGAAGAACTCGCGCGCCTCGTCGAACCACTTGTTGCCGTACACCGGCAGCAGATGCTGATAGATCGAGTTGGGGCCGAACGCGTCGGAGATCATGCCGCTGTCGATGTAGCCCTGCTTCGCCGCCATGACCTCGTGGATCATGTCGTCGGGAATCGGGATCTTCGCGATGGCGCCTTCCAGGTCGCCGGCGGCGAGGTGCAGGTAGTGCGGCAGGTTACTGTGGTCGTCGCGGACGGTCTGGACGCTGGTGATCATCGTGGTCAGGTGGTTGCGGTATTCCTCGCCACCCGGGCCCTTCCAGGTCTCCAGGTCCGCCTGAACCGCCTTCAGCACGCGCTCGACCTCGCCGAGGCGGGTCAGCAGCGCGGTCCACTCGTCGGCCGCCTGCCTGACACGCGCGGGGCTGCCGGGGATGACGACCATCGCGATGACGTCCTCCCAGGAGGGGTCGCCCTCGTTGGCGTACGAGTCGCCGAACCAGCCGCCGTCGTTGGCCGCCGCGGGTTTCGAGTACGTCGAGCTGGTGACGTCGACGTTGGTCTCATCGCCCATGTGCCCTAGACCTCCGTGGTCCCGGTGCCGGAGCCGCCGTGCTGCTGCCCGTCGAACGAGCCCGGCGCCAGGGTCGTCGTGTGGGACGTGATCGTGCGCGGGTCCTGCGCGGCCGGGGCCGTCTCGTTGCGGTTGTCCACCGCGGTCTGGTCGATCGGCGTGTATGTGCCGGCGTCGAGGAGCTTCTTGATGTCCGCCATGTTGGCGTGGTTGCGGTCCTCGGTGGTGCGGTAGTTCTTCGCGATCTGCTCCGTCGGGCCGATCATCTTGCCGAGGTGCTTCGCGAGCTCGTGCAGCGACTTGTTCACCGACTTGTACGCCCCGTCGGCCTTGGCCTGGATGCCGAACGCGCTGTAGAAGCCGCCGAAGGGTGTCGCCTGCCCGTTGAGCTTCATGTCGACGTCCTCCATGTTGAGGCCGGACATGTCCAGGTGCTCGCGGATGTTGGTCATCTGCCCGATGCAGTGCGTCTCGACGTAGCCCTGCAGTTCCTTCAGCAGCGCGGGCAGCTTGTCGATCTGTTCGACGTTGACATCGGAGTCCTTGGGCAGGGACGGTTCCCCCATGGCGCCTTCCTCTCGAACTGCGGACCGTGCTTGGTCATGAAACAGGTCATGAGACAGGATCGGCGTGGCACCCGCGGTGCCACGCCGATCCGACCAGATGCAGCGGTCGTGGCTACGATTACCAGACCTGAGCGTTGTTCATCTCGGTCGTGATGTAGTTGGCGCGGGCGATCCCCACGGCGCCACCGATCTCGTTGAGCAGGTTGTTCATGTCCTGGACGGCCGAGTCCCACTTCGCCTGGTGGGCGTTGTAGGCCTCGCGGTCCTTACCGTCCCAGGTCATGTTCTGCAGCCGCTGGCGCAGCGTGTCCAGCTCGGTGTCGATCGTCTTGGAGATGCCCTGGATGGTCTGCGAAGCAGTCTCCATCTGGGCGTAGTTCGTCTGGAAGTACGACATCCCTAGTCCCTGCCTCTCAGGCCGTCAGTAGTTGAGTGAGTTGCCGTACTTGTTCATCATCGCCGCCTGCTGCTCCTCGTTTGCCTGGTGCGTGTTGGCACCCTTGTCGAGGAGGTCGGCGATGTCGCTGAGGGCGGTGAGCAGCTTCACCGAGTCCTGGTCCCAGCGGGTCATCACCTGCGCGAAGCCGGACGAGGCCTCACCCTTCCACGCGGCGACGAGATCATCGATCGCGCCCCGCAGGTCGTTCAGCTTGCCGTTGACGGTGTCGTGCGTGGCACGAACGTCCTTCGCGGCAGCGTGCATGGTCGCTGCATCGACTCTCGTCGGCTGCGTCACGCCAATTCACCCCTTCTCAGTCCGTCCCGCGGGACAAGGCACTTGGAAAGCCCCCGTACGGTGGCACCGCGGTCATCGACGATGGTGTTTCCCCTGCGACGGTATCGGAGACCCGCAAGATTGCGCAGCCCTGAACCGCCAACATCATGGCACAGGATCGACCCAAGCGGTCTGGACGAGCTGCCTGCCGTCGCTTCTGCGCACGAGGGTACCGCGCCCCGGCGGCTGCGGGCTGGGCCGCAGGTCACCGAACAGCGGGCCTTCCTCGCGGCTGCCGGACATCAGGAAACCGGGCGCGTCCAGCTCGCGCAGGCGCTGGATGACCGGCTCGTACAGGGCGCGTGACGCACCGCCGACCCGCCTGGTGAGGATCACGTGCAGGCCCACGTCCCGCGCCTGCGGCAGCAGCTCCATGAGCTGGGTGAGCGGGTTGTTGCCGGGCAGCGCCACCAGGTCGTAGTCGTCGACCAGGACGTACAGGTCGGGCCCCCGCCACCAGCTGCGGTTGCGCAGCTGTTCGGCGGTGACGTCCGGCCCCGGGAGGCGGTCGTTGATGGCGCCCCGGATGTTGGGCATCATCTCGTTGAGCGCCGAGTGCGACGGCGCGTAGTCCAGCAGGTACTCGCGGTCGACGACGCCGAGCAGGCCACGGCGGAAGTCGGCGACGAACAGCCGCGCCTCGTGCGGTGTCTTCGTCTCGATGATGCTGCGGGCGATGAGCCGCATCAGCGAGGTCTTGCCGGACTCGGCGTCGCCGAGGATCAGCAGGTGCGGCTCGGCGGCGAAGTCGAGGTGCACCGGCGCGAGATGCGTCTCGTTGATGCCGATCGCCACGCCGGGCACCGCGGGTCGCTGCTCGACCAGCTTCGCGAGCTCCACCCGCGGCAGCATCTTGGGCAGCAGCCGCACCGGCGGCGCGGGCTGGAACGGCCAGCCCTCACGGACCCGCCGGACCAGCTCCGCGGCGCCCGCGGCCAGGTCGTCGACGCCCTCGCCGCCCTCGATGCGGGGCAGCGCGGCGAGGAAGTGCAGCTTGTCGTGGGTGAGGCCGCGGCCGGGGGTGCGCTCCGGCACGTTGACCGCGGAGCGCCGGTCGATCTCGGACTCGGTCGGGTCACCGAGCCGCAGCTCGATGCGGGTGCCGAGCAGGTCGCGGAGGTTGGTGCGGACCTCGCCCCAGCGGTTCGCGGCGAGGACGACGTGGATGCCGAAGCCGAGGCCGCGGGCCGCGACCGAGGTGATGCGGGCCTCGAGCTCCTCGTAGTGCTCGCGGATCGCGCTCCAGCCGTCGACGACCAGGAACACGTCGCCGAACGGGTCGTCGGTGACCTCGCCGGCGTTGCGGGCCCGCCGGTACGAGGCGATCGAGTCGACGGCGAGCTCGGTGAAGCGGGCCTCCCGCTCGTCGAGCAGCGCGGTCACCTCGGCGACGGTGCGCCGCACCGCCTCGCCTTCCCGCCGGCCGGCGACGCCGCTGACGTGCGGCAGGCCGGCCAGGGACCGCAGGGCGCCGCCACCGAAGTCGAGGCAGAAGAACTGGACCTGCCACGGGCTGTGGGTGAGCGCGAGCGAGCTGATCAGCGTGCGCAGCGCGGTGCTCTTGCCCGACTGGGGGCCGCCGACGAACACGACGTTGCCGGCGGCGCCGTCCAGCTCCACGACGAGCGGGTCCCGGCGCTGCTCGAACGGCCGGTCGACCAGGCCGACCGGGGCGGACAGCCGGCCGGTGCCGGGCCAGCCGGTAGCGACGAGGCCACGGCGCTCGTCGACGGTCAGCGCGCCGAGCAGCTCGCCGAGGGTCGCCGGCTCGCCGAGCGGCGGCAGCCACACCTGGTGCGCGGGGGCGCCGCGGCCGCGCAGCTTGCCGACGATGACGTCGAGCATGCTCTCGCCACGGCCGGACTCGGCCTCCGGCTCCTCCTCCGGCTCGTCCGCGGGCAGCACCGGCACGGGGATGTGCTGGGTGCCGTACGGCACGATCTGCATCCGCACCGTCGCCTGCGACCTGGGGACCAGGCCCGCCTGGCGGTAGGTGCCGGACACGTACGCGGCCCGGAAGCGGGTCATCGTCGTCGTGTCGGTCTTCAGGTAGCCGTGGCCGGGGGCGCTCGGCAGCTCGTACGCGTCGGGGACGCCGAGGACGACGCGGCTCTCCACGGCCGAGAACGTGCGCAGGCCGACGCGGTAGGAGAGGTGGGTGTCCAGGCCGCGCAGGCGGCCCTCCTCGAGGCGCTGGCTGGCCAGCAGCAGGTGCACGCCGAGGGACCGGCCGAGGCGGCCGATCATCACGAACAGGTCGATGAACTCCGACTTCGCCGCGAGCAGCTCGCTGAACTCGTCGCAGATGATGAGCAGGCTCGGCAGCGGCGCCAGCTGCTCGCCGGCGAGGCGCGCCTTCTCGTACTCGAACCGTGACACGTAGTTGCCGGCGGCGCGCAGCAGCTCCTGCCGGCGGACCATCTCGCCGTTGAGCGCGGCCTGCATGCGGTCGACCAGCGGCAGCTCGTCGGACAGGTTCGTGATGACGGCGCTGGTGTGCGGCAGCACGTCCAGCGACGCGAACGTCGCGCCACCCTTGAAGTCGACGAGGACGAAGTTGAGCTCCTCCGACGAGTGCGTGATCGCCAGGGACACGACGATGGTGCGCAGCAGCTCGCTCTTGCCGGAGCCGGTCGCGCCGATGATCAGGCCGTGCGGCCCCATGCCGTCCTGCGCGGACTCCTTGAAGTCCAGGTCGACGGGCTGCCCGTCGGGGCCGACGCCGATCGGCACCCGCAGCTTCTCCCGGTTGGGCCGGGGGCGCCAGGTGAGCAGCGGGTCGACGGCGGCGGCGTCGCCGATGCCGAGCAGGTCCGGCAGCTCGATGCTGCGCGCCAGCGGCTCCTCCGACGTCGTCTGCTGCGACAGCCGGAACGGTGCCAGCTGCCGGGCGAGGCCCTCGGCGGCGACCACGCTGAGCCGGTCCGGCCGGCCCAGCGGCGTGACCTTCTTGCCCTGGTCGGCGGCGATCTGCTCGGCGGTCACCTGCAGTGACAGCAGCCAGCGGCCCGAGTCACGCGGCACCGTGCCGGACAGGTCGACGACCGTGGTGCCCTGCAGGCCGATGCCGAGCAGCTGGCAGGTGGGTGCGACCTCGCCGCCGTCGACGACCACGACCAGGTGCGGCGCGGTGGTCAGCGGGCGCAGCTCGGGCGCGAACCTCGACCGGCTGTGCAGCTCGTCCTCGAGCACCTCCTCGAGGTCCGTCATCGAGTCGAACATGAGCCGCACCGCGCCGGCCGCGTCGGTCTGCCGGTCGTGCTGGGCGTGCGGCAGCCACTTGACCCACTCCCACTCCCCGCGCCGCTCCGGCGCCGCGACGACCGCGATCTTCACGTCGTCGGGCGAGTGCAGCGTCGCGAGCTGGCACAGCATCGACCGGACGAGATCCGTCACGACCTGCCGGTCGCCGCGGGGCACGACCCGGCTGAACGAGCGCGCCGACACCGCGATCGGCAGGTCCGGCACCGTCTGCCGGGCGCGGATGAACCGCCGCAGCGCGATCGCCGTCATCGGCTCGAGGTCCTCGACCGGCTTCGTCTCCGGCGGGATGATCGAGACCGCGAGCCGCTGCGCGCCGAGCGCGATCCGCACCTGCCCGAAGTCGTCGTCGGTCGCGCGCCGCTCCCACCGGCGCTTCGACGCCGCCACCGACCACAGCACGTCCGGCGCCGGGTGCTGCCACAGCAGCGCCGCCCGCTGCTGCGCCGCGGCCCGCCGGGCCTGCCGCCGCACCTGGGCGAGGTAGCGCATGTAGTCGCGGCGCTCCGCGTCCAGCTCGGCCTTCGAGTCGCCGCCGCCGGAGTTCATCGACCCGATCGCCATGCCGATCATCGACACGCCGAAGAGCCCGCCGACGATCCACATCATGGGGCCCGAGCCGCGACCGCCGCCGGTGTACAGGAAGGCCATCGCGCCCACGCCGCAGACCATCGGCAGGATCATCAGCAGTTGCCCGAAGCCCTTTGGCAGCCGCTCCGGAAGCTCCGGCGGCGACTCCAGCAGCAGCTCGCCGCGGGGCAGCTGAGGCCCTGGACGGCGGGGTGGCCTGCGGAAGACGACGGTGCTCACGTGTCTCCTCCTGTACGGCGCGGCGCCGTGATCGCACCCGGAGGGGCAGGGCGGGGCACCGCGTGATGCGGCCATCGTATGTAGTCTGCCCAGGACGCGATGACCCGCAGTTGCATTGCGGGCGTCGGGGCGGCTCCGATCGAAGGGATCTGTGACGTGGCCACTACGACCGGCGGCGGGATGAGCCGGGTGACGATCGTCGCACCGAAGACCCGGGTCGACCTCGCGCTGCCCTCGGACGTGCCGCTCGCCGATCTGTTGCCGACCGTGCTGCGGTACGCCGGTGACGGCCTCGCCGACGACCCCGCCGGACGGGACGGCTGGGTGCTGTCGCGGCTCGGCGGCGCGCCGATGCCCATCGACCGCACGCCGATCCAGCTGGACGTCGAGGACGGCGAGATGCTGTACCTGCGACCCCGCGGCGACGAGTTCACCGAACCCATCTTCGACGACGTCGTCGACGCCGTCGCGACCTCCACGCAGGACCGCGCCGGGCGCTGGCGGCCCGCCTCGACCCGCCGCTTCGGCCTCACCGTCGGCGTCGCCACCCTCGTCGTCGGCGCCGTCATGGTCCTGTTCTCCGGCCCGCCGCAGCTGCCCGCCGGCATCGTCGGCGTCGGGGTCGCGGCCCTGCTCCTGGCCACCGCCGCGGTGCTGTCCCGGGCCCTGCGCAACAGCCGGACCGGCGTCGTCTTCGGGATCGTCGCGCTCGCGTACGCCGGCGTCGGCGGCCTGCTCCTGCTCGCCGGCGACCACAGCCTCACCGACCTCAGCGCCGCCAACGTCCTCGTCGCGGGCACCGCGATCCTGCTCGCCTCCGCCGTCGCCACCGTCGGCGTGGCCTCCGCCGTCGCCGTCTTCCTCGGCACCAGCATGGCGGCCGTCGCCCTGTGCGCCGCCGCCCTCGTCTGCATGATCTGGGACGCGTCCCCGGCCGCGGCGGCCGCCGTCGTCGCCGCCCTGACCTTCTCGACGCTGCCGCTGATGCCGATGCTCTCCTACCGGCTGGCCGGCCTGCCCATCCCGTCCGTGCCGACCGACGCCGCGGACATCCGCACCGACACCGAGATGGTCTCCAGCCGGCAGGTCCTCGCCCTCAGCGAGCGCGCCGACGAGATCCTCGCCGGGATGCTCGGCGCCCTCGCCGTCATCGGCGGCCTGGCGTCGCTGACCCTCGCCTGGGACGGCGGTGTGCCCGGCGCGTCCCTGGCCGCCGTGTTCGGCCTGGTCATGGTCGCCCGGGCCCGCTGGTTCATCAGCCGCCGCCAGCGCATCCCGCTGCTCGTCTCCGGCCTGGTCGCCCTCGCGGTCGTCGCCGTCGGCGCCTACGCCGCCGCCGACCAGGTGCTCCGCCTGGCCGTGGGGGTGACGGCGACACTCGCGGTGGCGGCGGCGGTCATCGCCTACGCGGTGGTCGGCGCCGAGAAGCGCCGGTCCCCGATGTGGGGCCGCACCCTGGACATCTTCGAGACGATCCTGATCCTGGGCATCATCCCGCTCGCCTTCTGGGTCAGCGGCCTGTACGGCTGGATCCGCACCATCCGCGAGGGCTGACCGCCGCCGGGCCGCACCGCCCCGTGCGGCGCCGCCCGTCAGTACATCGGCCTCGGATGCTGCGTCAGGCCCTGCGGCGCAGGAGGAGCCAGCCGCCGATGCCGGCCACGAGCAGGACGAGGACGCCCGCGCCGCCGGCCACGAGGAGCAGGCTGGGACCGCTGCCCGTCTCCTTGCCGGCATCGCCGGCGGCGGCGGACTGCGCGGCCAGGGGGTTCGCCGGGACGGCCGGGACGTCGGCGGTGAGGGCCTTCACCAGGTTGAGGCGGCCGTACCCGTAGTCGGGGTCGCGCCCGGGCGGGCCCGCGTCGTCGGCGGTGGCGATCAGGCGCTGGATCACGTCCTTCGCCGGCAGCTGCGGGTACTTGGCGCGGATCAGCGCGGCGGCGCCCGAGACGATCGCGGTGGCGGCGCTGGTGCCGTCGGCGGCCGGGTAGTAGCCGACGACGCGGCCGCCGCCGGACGCGGAGACCAGCGGGATCGCCACCCCCGGGGCGGTCAGGACGACCTCGGGGCCGCGGATGGCGCCGGACCAGGCGTTGCCGCTCTGGTCGACGGCGGAGACGGCCACGACACCCGGGAAGCGGGCGGGGGCGATCACGCCACTGCCGGACGGGAACTCCGCGACGTTGCCGGTGGCGGCGACCACGACGACGTCATGGTCGAGGGCGTAGCGGACGGCGTCCTCGGCGGTGCGGTCGATCACGGTGCCGCCGGTTGAGAGATTGATCACCTTCGCGCCGCGGTCGACCGCCCAGCGGATGCCTTCGGGGATGTTCGTCGGGCCCATCGCGGAGGACCGCGACGCGATGCGGACCGGCAGGATCTTCGACTTCGGCGCGATGCCGAGCAGGTGGTCGGCGCTGCCGCCCTTGGCCGCGATGACGCCGGCCATGCCCGAGCCGTGGCCGTCATTGTCGGTGCGGAAGGAGCCCGCCTCACCGATGAACGACGTGCCGTCCAGCACCTGGCCGTCGAGGTCGGGATGGCTGCCGACGCCGGTGTCCAGGACCGCGACGACGACCCCGTCTCCCGCCGTGACCTGGTGCGCGGCGGCGACGTCGAGGGTCTTCAGGTACCACTCCCGGTCACGCATCGTCTCGGCGGACGCCGGCGTGGGCGGCACCAGTACCGGAGCGACACCCGCGGCGACGACGGCCAGGGCCGCGAACACCCGCGCCCTCACTGCGGCGCCCCGAAGAGCTGCTGCTCGATCTGGGTGGTCGCGAGCCGCAGGTACTGCCACGAGCCAGCCTCGTAGACGACGAGGCCGTCCGGTGGGGTGGCCTGCAGCGTCGCGGCCTGCATCGCGTCGAGGCGCATCAGGGTCGCCGCGGCCGCCAGCTGCCGCTCCGTGAGCCGGCGCAGGATCACCACGTCGGCCTCGAACAGGGACTGCGCCACGTACTCGCCGAACCAGCCGGCGACGGTCAGCAGCGCCTGCCAGGGGCCGAGGTCCGGCACGCTCAGCGGGTGCCGCTCGGCGACGAAGAGTACCGGCGCGGCGACGGTCCCGGGCAGCTCGACCTTCTGGTACGGCGGCGCGGCGTGGAACAGGTCGGTGCGTCCGGTGACGGACTCGCCGAAGCCGGCCCACAGCGGCTCGTCGGGCGTGTGGACCACGACCCGCGCGCCGATGGCGAGCGCCCGCAGCATCAGCAGCCGCTCGACCCAGCCGCGGTCGATGAGCAGCACCCGGGTCGGCTCGGCCCGGAAGAGCTGCAGCGTCACCGGGTTCTGGTGCTGGTCGAAGCCGAGGACGATGCCGCCCGGGTCGGTGGCGAGGGAGACGCCGCCGACGACGCTCTGGTCGCCGGTGAGCTCCAGCCCTCCGCTGCCGGGTCGCCGCCTCACGGGGTGCCTCCGCCGGTCGGTGCCGACGCGTAGACGGCCGGCTGGTGCTGGCCGTGCATCGGGCGAAGCTTGATACCGAGAGTCTTGGTGTACTCGCGGACGGTGCCCACCGCCGCGGCGAGCCGGTCCGGGGCGGCCATGACCCGCACCACGGTCCGCAGCCCGACGGCGGCGCCGCGGCGGGCTGCGACGACGGACACGGCGAGGTGCTCGGCCGGGACGTTCATCAGCGCCTGCACGGCGGCCGGGTCGAACGACGCCGGCCACTGCTCGACCTCGAACGCGATGTGCTCCCGGCCCGCGGCGTGCCAGCCCTGCCAGCGCTCGCGGGCGGTGACGGGGGCGCCGTCGGGCAGCCCGTCGAGGCCGCAGGAGGCGTGCACGGCGGCGGTGAGGGCGGCGGCGTCGAGGATCTGGTACGGGACGCCGGCGGTGTTGAGCGCCTTGCCGAGCCGGCCGGCCATCGCGGCGAGCGCCCGGTGGACGCCGTCGACGCCGCCGCCCCGGTCGGCGGCCGCCTCGATCGCGTCGGCCGCGTCGAGCCGCGCCGCGACCCACGTCAGGTGCGCGGCGGGGCCGGTCTGCCGGCCGGTGGTGAGCGCGAGCAGCTCGCGGTAGGAGTTGGCGGCGGCGCTGTTGGGCGCGGGGCCGGTGGCCGGCGCGAGCGTGCGCAGGCTCGCCAGCTGCAGCGCGGATGGGCGGGCGGTGCCCTCGTCGAGCAGCCGCAACAGGCGGTCGAGGCGCAGCGCCGGGCGCCGCCGGCCGAGGATCTCGTCGGCGCCGCCGACGGCGATGGCGATGAACCAGCCGTCGCGGTCCTGCCCGATGCCGAGCTCGGTGCCGCGGTCGTCGTAGCCATACACCTCGAACGCGGGCGCGGGCAGGGCCGCGGCACCGGCCTTGCGGCGGCGGCGCACGGCCGCGCGCAGGCCGAGGCTCTGATACACCCAGCGCCCGCCGGACCGGCTCAGCCCGACCGCGAGCGCACCGACGGCGACGGCGGCGCCCACACCGATCGCGACGGGGTTGCCGGAGAACACGGCCGCGCCGACCGCGACGGCCGAGACCTCGATCGCGACGAGCTGGACGGTGCCGAACTCGCCGGGCCTGCCGGAGGCCGGACGCAGCCGCTGCGCCGGGGCGTTGCGCTCCGGTGGACGGCCGCCGGGGATGGGCTGGGGGGCCGGACTGGGGCCGCCCGCGGGTGGCCTGCCCTGAGCCGTTGCCGATGTCACCTGTTCCCGTGCTCCCTCCGCTGCGACGCGCCCGCCGAGGATCCGGTCCGAGCCGAGGCGCCCACAGTGTACGGGCGGAGCCCCCGCCGCGCGGTCCGCGGTCAGCTCGCACGCCTGGCGCCCGCACGGCGCGAGCCGCGCGGTCCACGGTCCTTGGTTCCGCGGGATTCCGGCGCGGGCCAGGTGCGGTCAGGCCGCGCCGCGCGGTCTTGGCCAGGTCGCACGGGCGCGGGCCGGGCGGTCCTTGGTCAGGTCGCGCGGGCGCGGGCCGGGCGGTCCTTGGTCAGGTCGCCGGCGTGCGGCACCGGCGCGGTCAACGGCGCGGAGCAGGACCGGCTACGATCGCCACTCGGTGATGGGGCAGCCGGGCGCCGCTGGTGCGCGGCCGCGCACGGGGCACGGCGGCAAGGCGGGAGGCGCCAGGCATGGTCGCGCGATACGAACAGGTGCGGGCGTACCGGTTCGTCACGCGCCGGATCGTCTCGGCGATGCTGTCCGGCGAGCCCGAGAGCAACGAACTGCCGGTGCGGCGGCTCGGGATGTCACTGTTCGGCAGCCTGCTCGTGGGCATGATCGTGCTCGCCGTCGTCGGCGTCTACGGCTTCATCAACCCGTCCGGCGGCAAGCCGGAGGAGAACGACATCGTCATCGAACGGGAGAGCGGCGCCCGGTACGTCTTCATCGAGGGCCGCCTGCACCCCGTGCTCAACTTCACGTCGGCCCGGCTGATCGTCGGCAACCCCAGCCCCAAGGTGCGGACCATGTCGCACAAGTCGCTGGTGAGCCTGCCCGTCGGCCCGCCGGTGGGCATCCGCGACGCCCCCGACCCGCCGCCGCCGAAGAACGCGCTCGTCGGCCTGCCGTGGAACGTGTGCGGCGTGAAGGTCTCCGTCGCCGGCACCGCCGGGACCCAGCTCGTGATCGGCCGCACGCCGTCCGGCGGCGTCCCCCTCGGCGACGAGGCGCTGCTGGTGACGACGTCCGCGAGCGGGGATCTGCCGCTGTACCTGCTGTGGCACGACCACCGGCTGCGCATCGCCGAGCGCACGACGCTGACCGCGCTGGAGCTCGCGTCGGTGCGGCCGATGCAGATCGACCGGGCGCTGCTGGACGCGATCACGTCCGGCCCCGACCTGGCGCCGCTGAAGCTGCCCGGCAACGGCCAGCCGAGCGCGAAGAAGGTCGCCGGCTCGACCGCCGACGTCGGCACCGTCTACAAGCAGGGCCAGCAGTACTACGTCCTGACCAAGACCGGGCTGGCGACGATCGGCGAGGTGTCCGCGGCGCTGCTGCTGGCCAGCGGCAAGCCCGCCACGGACATCACCGCCGCGCAGGCGGCGCAGGCGCTCGGCTCGCCGGTGGAGCCGGAGGGCTTCCCGCAGGCGAAGCCGACGATCAAGGACGACACGTCGGAGACCACGGTGTGCGCGCAGTTCGGCGCGGCCGTGGGCAGCGGGCGGCAGACCCTCGGGCTGTCGCTGTTCGGGCCCGGCTCCGAGCAACTGGCCCTGGACCCCGACCTGTCCAAGCAGCGCACCGGCACGATCGCCGACCAGGTCACGCTGCCTGAGGGCCGCGGCACGCTCGCGCAGGCGCTGCCCGGGGCGGACGGGACGGCGACCGGCACCGTGTACCTCATCACCGACCAGGGCATCCGCTACCCGCTGCAGAACAGCGGCGACGTGCAGGCGATGAAGGCACTCGGGTACGAGGGCGTCACACCGGTCGGGGTGCCGTCGAGCCTGCTGTCGCTGATCCCGCGCGGCCCGGTGCTCGACCCGGAGGTGGCCCGCAAGTTCGTCGTGCCGGCGAGCCCGGCGCCGACGTCGAGCTCGACGAGGACACCGTCGCCGAGCAGCACGTCGAAGGCTCAGTCGTCCCCGTCGGCGACCACGCCGAAGACGCCGGCGAGCCCGTCCACCACGCGGTCGGGCAGGCGCGCGCCGCAGGCCACGCGGGGCGCGCGGCGGCGACGGCGATCGGATAGGGTCGATTTCACTGGTATCGACCCAGTAGCCTGACTTCACGGCACCGAAGACAAGGACGAGGACCGAGACGGGGATCTGATGGGCGACGGCACGAACAGAGTCGACCTCCTCACCCTTGAGGAGTTCCGGAGCCGGCTCGACAGCCGGTTGACCGACGCCAAGGCGCTGGTGCAGAAGCTCAACGGCATGAGCAAGCCCGCGCTGGGGACGTTCCAGGACGCGCACGCCACCCGGGGCGACTACGACCGCGTGCACCGTCAGCACGTGGCCCGGGCCAACCGGCTGGTCTCCGCCATCGAGGCGGCGCAGAGCGCCACGGACAGCATCATCCGCAACTACAAGACCACCGAGTCGCGCAACGCGGCCACGCAGGCCGAGATCCGCCGGGCGCTGGGCGACGTGACCCTCACCCTGGAGGGCCCGACCAATGAGCAATGAGTACACGGCGCACTATGCGGGCAAGAGCCACCGTGAGCTCTACGACCAGCTCATGGCGGGCGACCCCGGGCAGGTCGAGGGCGTGTCCGCCGACTGGCACTCCGCCGAGACGACGGCCCGGCACATCGCCGGCGAGATCGACAAGGACCTGCTGAAGCTCGACTGGGCCGGCGAAGCGGGCACCGAGTACCGCCAGCGCCTCGGCGTGGTGAGTGCCTTCTCCACCGGCCTCGCCGACGACCACGGCACCGTGAAGACCGCGCTGAGCTCGATCGGCGGCGCGCTGCGGGTCGCGCAGAAGAACGCGGACAACCCCGAGGACACCGACGACAACGACAGCATGTGGGGCGGCGCCGCGGGCGGTGGCGCCATCGCCGGCCTGCCCGGCGCGCTCATCGGCGGGTACCTGGGGCACCAGCGCGACGAGCAGCAGAAGAAGGAAGCGCAGCAGCGGATGGTGACGCTGATGTCCAACCTCGCCGCCGACTACGCCGTCAACAACAACGCGGTCATGGACCCGCTGCCGCCGCCGATCGGCCTGCCGGGCGGCGACCCGCACACCGAGGTCGACCCGAAGGGCGGCCCAGGCGTCCACTCCCCGTCCGGCGGCCCCGGCGTGCACGCGCCCGGCAGCGGCAAGACCAACACCACCGACACCGTCGTCCCCGTGTCGACCGGTCCCGGCGGCGGCCCCGGCACCGACCCGTCGCAGACGCAGACCGCGGACCCGCAGACCGGCACGTCGCTGCTCGGCGTCGAGACCGGCGTCATCGGCGCCGGCGCTCTCCTCGGTGGCACCGCCCTCGCCGGCCAGATCGTCTCGGTCGGCGGCTCCGGCGGCGTGCCCGGCCTCAGCATCGGCACCAGCCTCGCCAGCACCGTCCCCGCCGGCGGCCTCCTCGGCCAGCCGGGCGCGGGCCGCAACGACGGCGGCCCGACGAGCGGCCAGCGCACCACGCCCGGCAACATGCGGGAGACGGGCCGCACCGCGGGCGCCCGCCCCGGCGGCGAGCGCGGCCCCGGCGCGGGCCGCACCAACCGCATGGGCGTCCCCGGCCGCGACGGCATGTTCGGCCAGCGCGGCGCCGCCCGCAACGGCGACGGCGACGAGGAAGACACGTACGACACCTGGCTCACCGAGGACGACATGGTGTGGAGCGACGACGAGAACGCCCCGCCCTCGGTCCTCGGCGGCTCCGTCCCGCCTCCCCCACCGGCCAACTGACCGGTTCTGCTCCTGTCCTGCTGCGGCGCCCGGTCTTTCCGGGCGCCGCACAGCACTTTTCCACGGCAGCCCCCGGACCTTACCCAGAGCTTCTCTTCGGAGCTCCCCCCGGATAAATCCAGGCGCAAGCGCCCGAATTTATCCGACATTTCGTATTTGTCCGAGCGATGCCTCCCCCGCACCATGCGCTGACAGCGGCGCCCAGCGGCGCGATGATCGAAGGACGGTAGCGGTCGTGATGGCAGCCGCAGCCGTCCGTTGATCAAGCCGGCGGCTTGGAGATCGGCGTTGCGATTTGCCGTCGAGGGCGTCATCCGGTGCTTCCACACCGTCGCTGGCCTCACAACCCACCCACATCACACCGGCCGCCGGCGGCGCGGTCGCCGTCGTGGTTCACGACCGACCGTGCCGGGCGGGGTCGGTCGACCCTTAGGGGCAGGTTCAGTGAGGAACCCGCATGTGTTGCCGGGGGATCCGGGGGAGGCTGTGGGCCTCGACATCCTGGTGTCCGGGATCCTGGAGGACGACGATGCGTGCTGTTCCCACCGCTGCGGTCGCGGTGTTGCTGCTGGCCTCGGTCGCCGGGTGCGGGTTCGGACCTCGGGAGACGGCGTCGCGGCAGTACCGCGTCGAGGAGCCCGTCGCGGCGCTCGTCGTCACCGGTGACGCGATGAACGTCACCGTCAAGACCGGTGACGGGCCGGTGACCGTGGTCGAGCGGCGGCGGTGGCCGAGTGGTGGCGCGGCGCCGCAGGCGGCGCATCGCATGGAGGCGGGCCGGCTGGAGCTGACGTCCACGGGCTGCCGGCGCTGTGAGGTCACGCTGACGGTGACGGTGCCGGCCGCAACCCGCACCGAGATCCGTATCGACGCCGGCGAGGTGACGCTGCGTGACCTGGCCGGTGACGCGTCCGCGGTGGTCGACACCGGCGAGGTCACCGGGTCGGGGCTGCGCGGCGCCACGTACCGCGTGGTCGTCGACTCAGGCCGGATCGAGCTCGCCCACGCCACCTCCCCCACCGACGTCGTGGCCACCGTCGACACCGGCGAGGTCGACGTGCGGGTGCCGTCCGGCGCCACGTACGCGGTCCGCAGCGACCGTGGTCTGTCCGATGTGGACGTCGTCCGCGACGAGTCGTCGCCGCGCACCATCACCGTCAACGTCGACACCGGCCACGCCGTCGTCCACCACACCTGACCCGTGGGGCGCCCGCCGGATCACGGCCCGCTCAGCCTCGCGCCTCACCTCACCCGGGGACGGTCCGCTGCCGGGCGTCGTCAAGGGCGGCCTCGTGAAGGGCGGCTTCCAGCGTGGCCTCTAGCGTCGCTTGCAAGGCTTCGGTGAAGGCGGGGTGGGTGGCGGCGGCGCGCAGGGTCGCCTCGCCCGTCAGGACGGTCGTGGCGAAGGCGTGCAACGGGTCGTCCGGCGGGCGCAGCTCGGCCAGGCGGCGCAGGACCGCCCGGGCCACCGGGTCGGCGGTCATCGGGGGACCGCCGGGTGGTGGTACGGCGGCAGGGACGGCAGGCGGGTCACCTCGGCGCCCGCCCGCACCGCCTCGATCTGGGCCGCGATCAGGCGGAACGTGGTCTCGGCAGCGCCATACAGCCGGGAGATCTCCTGATAGAGACGGATGGCCTGCCACGTGTAGAACCCGACGGTGGCGTAGCCGGTGAGGGCGCCGATGCCGGTCTCGATCGTGGCGGTGCCGACAACGCCGGCGACACTGACGATGATGAGCGCGTCGATGAGCTGCTCGACGAGGCCGCCGGTCGCCTCGTACAGCTGCCGGCACGCGTCGACGGCGAGCGGGTAGAGCCGCGCATACTCGGCGCAGGCCGGGCCGAGGGCGGTCGCGGCGGCGCCGAGGAGCAGCTGGAACTCCTGCTCTGCCTCGGCGGCGTTGCCGCGCCACACGGCGGTGACGTCGGCGGCGCCGGTGACGAGGTTGCCGCCGATCGTGCCGGCGGCGGCGCCGATGTGCGGCCACGCGTGCATGCAGTGCTCATAGGCCCGCCAGTCGCCGCTGTACGCGGTGAGCCACGGCTCGAACGGGTCGACCCCGAACAGCCACACCGCCACCTGCCGGATCCACGCGGCGGGGCTGAGCAGGTCGGTGAGCGGGTTGAGCGTGAACGCGTCGGTCTGCGGCTCGTAGACGGGCGCTGCCAGTACAGGAGCGGCATGGGCGAACGGGGTCCGCGACGGCAGCAGGTCGGGCCGTGACTGGTGCAGTGTGCCGCGCAGCCCTTGCGGGTCGGTGGCGCCGGCATAGGTGGCGTCGAGGGCGGCCGCGGCGGTGTGGTCGGCCGCCGCATAGCCGCCGGCGGCCCGCGCGACCTGGTCGGCGGCGCCGTCGCTGAGGTCCCGCAGCCGGCCGAGGGCGGTGGTGACCCGGTCGTAGGCCTTGCCGTGCGGGTCGGCGACGAGCATCAGCAGCCCGCGGCGGTCCCAGCTGAGCGAGCAGTGCCGTCGCGTGTAGTCCAGCGTGTCCCGGGCGTCGCCGCCCGCCCCCGCGAGCATCCCGCCCAGTGCTCTCATCCCGCTCGGATCGACGTGGAAATCGTTCACCCCGGCCTCCCCCTGACCTCGGTTGACGGGGACTCTAGCGCTTGCACGCGCCGCACCCCGGGGGTCTGCACGGTCTGTTCCAGCAGCATCGCGCGCAGTGCTCGCGCCGCGTGGGACAGCACGGCGCCGCGCGGGTTGGCGAGGGCGATGGTGCGGTGCACGCCGGGCGCGGCGAGGGGTGTGGCGCGCAGCAGCGGCCGGTTCACCAGGGCCATGCTGGGCACGAGCGCGACGCCGAGGCCCGCCTCGACGAACGCGAGGACCGCGTCGAGCTCGCCGCCCTCGACCGCGTACCGCGGGGTGAACCCGGCCCGCCGGCAGGCCTCGATGGTGACGTCGCGCAGGTCGTACCCGATGCGGAACATCACCATCGGGGTGTCGCGCAGCTCGCGGAGGGTGAGCATCGTCGGCAGCGGGTGGACGGAGGCGACCACGAGGTCCTCGCGCAGGAACGGCACGACGTCGAGGGCGGGGTCGGTGCCGTGCGCGGAGGCGACGATGAGGGCCAGGTCGAGCTGGTGCGCGACGAGCCCGGCGACGAGGTCCTGGGAGCCGCCCTCGTCGACGTGCAGGGCGATGTCAGGGTGGGCGGCGTGGAAGCGGCGCAGCACCGCCGGGACGAGGGACGTGCACAGGCTGGGCGTGGCGCCGAGGCGGACCCGGCCGCGGCGCAGCCCGACGACCTCCTGCACGGCGTCGCGGGCGGCGTCGGCGTCGGCGACCATCCGGCGGGCGAGCGGCAGCAGGGTCTCGCCGGCGGTGGTGAGCATGACGCCGCCCCGGGAGCGGTCGAACAGGGGCGCGCCGAGCGTCGCCTCAAGCGTGTGAATTTGTTTACTCAGTGTCGGCTGGCTCACTCCCAGCGCCTCGGCCGAACGCGTGAAATGTCCTGATTCGGCCACTGACACGAAGTATCGGAGCTGTTGCAGCTGCACTCTCATAGCCTACGGCTATCGAGACTGAGCGCTTCATGCATTGGACGAATGAAAATGGCGGTCCTTACCGTCGAACCCGTGGCGGTAGATACAGCGGTCAAGCCCATCGCGGCGCCCATGAAACCGAAGAAGCGCAGGTCGTCCGTCGGCCTGAAGCTCCTCATGGCGGGCACCGGCCTGCTGCTCGTGCTGTTCCTGTTCGCGCACATGGCCGGCAACCTGAAGATCTTCGTCGGCGCGGACGCGTTCGACCACTACGCCCACTGGCTGCGCGACATCGGCACCCCACTGCTGCCGCACACCTGGTACCTGTGGATCCAGCGCGGCGGGCTCACCCTCGCCGTCGTGGGCCACATCGCGGCGGCGGTGGTCCTCGCCCGGCGGGCCAGGCTCGCCCGCCCCGTCCGCTACGCGCACCGCCCCAAGGTGCAGGGCAGCTACGCGGCCCGCACGATGCGGTGGGGCGGCGTCATCATCCTGCTGTTCGTCGTGTTCCACATCCTCGACCTCACCACCGGCACGGTGAACCCGGTCGGCGACGCCCAGCACCCCTACGGCAACGTGGTCGCGGACTTCGCGCCGGCGCGCTGGTACGTGACGCTCTTCTACACCCTGGCGATCGTCGCCGTCGGCTTCCATTTGCGGCACGGCATCTTCAGCGCGCTGCGCACCCTCGGCCAGCAGACGCCCCGCGGTGAGCGCCGGGCCCGCGCGATCGCCCTCGTCCTGTCCGTCGTCCTCGTCGTCGGCTACCTGTCGGTGCCGTTCGCCGTGCTGATCGGAGCGGTCAAGTGAACTACTGGAGCGAGGGCGACCCGATCGCCGACACCGCGGCGCCCGACGGGCCGATCGAGACCCGCTGGGAGCGCCGCCAGTTCGCGGCCAAGCTGGTCAACCCGGCCAACCGCCGCAAGCTGACCGTCATCGTCGTGGGCACCGGCCTCGCCGGCGGCTCCGCGGCCGCGACGCTCGCCGAGGCCGGCTACAAGGTCCGGTCGTACTGCTACCAGGACAGCCCGCGCCGCGCCCACTCGATCGCCGCGCAGGGCGGCATCAACGCCGCGAAGAACTACCGCAACGACGGCGACTCCGTCTACCGGCTGTTCTACGACACGGTGAAGGGCGGCGACTTCCGCGCCCGTGAGTCCAATGTGTACAGGCTGGCGCAGGTCTCGGTGAACATCATCGACCAGTGCGTCGCGCAGGGCGTGCCCTTCGCCCGCGAGTACGGCGGCCTGCTGGACAACCGCTCCTTCGGCGGCACCCAGGTGTCACGGACCTTCTACGCCCGCGGCCAGACGGGCCAGCAGCTGCTGCTCGGCGCCTACCAGGCCCTGGAGCGGCAGGTCGCGCTCGGCAACGTCGAGATGCACACCCGCCACGAGATGCTCGAGCTCATCGTCGTGGACGGCAAGGCCCGCGGCATCGTCGTGCGCGACCTGGTCACCGGCGAGATCTCGACGGAGTTCGCCGACGCCGTGGTCCTCGCGTCCGGCGGCTACGGCAACGTCTTCTTCCTCTCCACCAACGCCAAGGGCTGCAACGTCACCGCGTCGTGGCGGGCGCACCGCAAGGGCGCGCTGTTCGCCAACCCCTGCTACACGCAGATCCACCCGACGTGCATCCCCGAGTCCGGCACGCACCAGAGCAAGCTCACGCTGATGAGCGAGTCGCTGCGCAACGACGGCCGGGTGTGGGTGCCGGTCCGCGCCGGCGACGACCGCGTCCCCGCCGACATCCCCGAGGACGAGCGCGACTACTACCTCGAGCGGATCTACCCGTCGTTCGGCAACCTCGTCCCGCGCGACATCGCCTCCCGCGCCGCGAAGAACGTCTGCGACGAGGGGCGTGGCGTCGGCCCCGGCGGCCTCGGCGTCTACCTCGACTTCGCCGACGCGATCGCCCGGCTCGGCCGCGACGCCGTGGAGGCCAAGTACGGCAACCTGTTCGAGATGTACGAGCGGATCACCGGCGACGACCCGTACATCACCCCGATGCGCATCTATCCGGCTGTGCACTACACGATGGGCGGGCTGTGGGTCGACTACGACCTGCAGTCGACGATCCCCGGCCTGTTCGTGGTGGGTGAGGCCAACTTCTCCGACCACGGCGCGAACCGGCTCGGCGCGTCCGCGCTCATGCAGGGCCTCGCCGACGGCTACTTCGTCCTGCCGAACACCATCAACGACTACCTGGCCTCCGGCCCGTTCCCCGCGCTCTCCGCATCCCACCTGGACGTGGCCGCGGCCCGTGCCGCCGTTTCGGAGCGCATCTCTGCACTGCTTGCCGTCGATGGCGACCGTACCGTCGACTCCTTCCACCGCGAGCTCGGCCACATCATGTGGGAGTACTGCGGCATGGAGCGCACCGAGGAGGGCCTCACCAAGGCGATCAGCCTCATCCGGTCGCTGCGCGAGGAGTTCTGGACGCGGGTGAAGGTGCCGGGGACCGGCGAGACGCTGAACCAGAACCTGGAGCGGGCCGGCCGGGTCGCGGACTTCTTCGAGCTCGCGGAGCTCATGTGCGTCGACGCGCTGCACCGTGCGGAGTCGTGCGGCGGGCACTTCCGCGCCGAGAGCCAGACCCCCGACGGCGAGGCGCTGCGGCACGACGACGAGTTCTCGTACGTCGCGGCGTGGCAGTTCGCCGGGACCGGGGAGCCGCCGGTGCTACGCCGGGAAACGCTCGACTTCGAATACGTCCACCCGAGCCAGCGGAGCTACAAGTAATGAACCTCAAGCTGCGCGTCTGGCGCCAGACCGGCCCCACCTCCCGAGGCCGCATGGTCACCTACGACGTTACGGACATTTCGCCCGACGCCTCATTTTTGGAGATGTTGGACGTTCTGAACGAGCGCCTCATCCTCGAAGGCGAGGAGCCCATCGCGTTCGACCACGACTGCCGCGAGGGCATCTGCGGCATGTGCGGCATGATGATCAACGGCGTGGCGCACGGCCCGTCGCGCGCCACCACCACGTGCCAGCTGCACATGCGCCACTTCAAGGACGGCGAGACCATCGACGTCGAGCCGTGGCGTGCCGCCGCGTTCCCCGTCGTGAAGGACCTCGTCGTCGACCGCGGCGCCTTCGACAGCATCATCCAGGCCGGCGGCTACATCAGCGCCCCCACGGGCGCCGCCCCCGACGCCCACGCCACCCCGGTGCCGAAGGCCGACGCCGACGCCGCCTTCGAGGCCGCGACCTGCATCGGCTGCGGCGCGTGCGTCGCCGCGTGCCCCAACGGCTCCGCGATGCTCTTCACCGCCGCGAAGGTCGGCCACCTCGGCCTGCTCCCCCAGGGCCAGCCCGAGCGCGACACCCGCGTCGTCGGCATGCTGGCGGCCCACGACGAGGCGGGCTTCGGCGGCTGCACCAACGCCGGCGAGTGCACCACCGTCTGCCCCAAGGGCATCCCGCTCACCCTCATCGGCCGCCTCAACTCCGACTACCGCAAGGCCGTCACCAAGCGCGGCTGACTCCCGCCTCGCCGCTCGGCGGGGCGGCGGGCCCGGTCGGTGCCGGGTCAGGAGGGGTCGGCGAGGACGCGGTTGCGGCCGGAACGTTTCGCCGCGTACAGGTTGCGGTCGGCCTGGCTGAGCAGGGCAGCCGAAGTGATGCGGCCGTCGGGGGTGCTGGACACGCCGATGCTCACCGTCACCGGCAGGTCGCCGGTCAGCTCGGGCCACGGGTGGCGCTGGATGGCGGACCTGACCCGTTCGCAGCGGGCGACCGCCTCCTCCGCGCCGGCGCCGGGCAGCACGATCACGAACTCCTCGCCGCCGAGCCGGGCCACCGTGGCGGGCTCGTCGACGGCGCCGGCCATGACGGACGCGACGCGCTGCAGGACCAGGTCGCCGACCTCGTGCGACAGGGTGTCGTTGATCCGCTTGAAGAAGTCGATGTCGACCAGGGCCGCGGACACGGCCTCGCCGCGCTGCTCGGCACGGCTGAGCAGGGCGGGCAGCTGCGCGTCGACGAACCGCCGGTTGTACAGGCCGGTCAGCGCGTCACGCAGCGCCATCTCGCGGAAGCGGACCGTCTCGCGCTGGCCCTCGCGGCTCTCGAACACCAGCTGCGCGAGGCGGGCCTGCTCCTCGCGTTCGGCGGAGCGGAGTGCCTGGGACTCCTCGTCGTAGCGGCACTGCTCCTCGTACGCCTCCCGGAAACGCCCGCTCGCGGCGTGCAGGCGGGCGAGCTCGCGACGGGCCCTCGCGCCGACGTCGACCATGCCGCGCTGCTCGCTCAGCGCCCGGCACCGGTCGACGGTGGCCCCGGCGCGGTCGAGCGCGCCGGCGAGCCGCTGCGCCTCGGCGAGGGTCAGCAGCACCTCGGGCAGCATGTTGCCTTCCGCGTCGCGGCGGGTGGAGGCGGGGTCGACCAGGGGCAGGAGGGTGCGCTCGGCCTCCTCGAACCGGCCCTGCAGCAGCTGTACGCGGGCGACCGTGTCCAGGTCCGGCGGGCGCAGCTGCACGCCGGTCCGTTCGACCAGGCGGCGCATCCGCTCGACCAGCTCGCCCGCGGCGTCCGCGTCGCCCGCCTGGTACGCCGCGTACGCCATGTTGTTGAGCACCGAACGGCTCAGCTCGTGGTCGCCGGCCGCGGCGGCGATGTCGAGCGCCTCCGCGTGGTAGGGAGCGGCGTCGGCCCGCGACACCACGTCGACGGACAGGGCGAGGATGACCAGGTGCGCGCCCCGGATCAGCGGCGGCACGTGGTCCGGCAGGTGGTCCACCGACATCAGCGCGTGCCGCCGCGCCTGCGCGTTGTCGCCGAGGCAGGTGTGCAGGATCGACAGCAGGAAGTGGGTGCGCGCGAGGACGTACTGGTCGTTCTCGAGGACCGCCCACCGGTGGACCTCGTGCAGCAGCGGCGCGGACGCGGTCAGCTCCCCGCCGCGGGCGAGGGCGTCGGCGATGACGAGCCGGGCGCGGGCGGCGAGGTCGTCGCGACCGAGCTCGACCGCGGCGCGCTCGGCGGCCTCGGCCTGCTCCCGGTCGGCGGTGCGCCGGTCGACCTCCATGCCGAGCACGACGGCGGCGACCCGGTCGGCGCTGATCACTGCTGTGCCAGTCATGACCGCCACGATCGGCACTCCGCGCCGGCACCTGAGCGCGGCACCTCGCCCGCCACCGGAGCGCAACGCCACGCGGCGCCACGCCGCACCGCGCAAAGACGCCACGCAAGGACGCCACGCCCGGGACCTGAGCGCGACGGCCGAGCGGGTCCGCCTAGGATCGTGCGGACGTCGGTGGCACGAAGGAGGGTCCCCGTGGAGATCTGGCAAGCGGTCGTGCTCGGCGTCGTGGAGGGCGTGACCGAGTTCCTCCCGGTCTCCTCCACGGGACACCTGACCATCACCGAGAAGCTGATGGGCATCCCGATCGACGACAAGGGCGTCACCGCGTTCACCGCGGTCATCCAGGTCGGCGCGATCATCGCCGCGATCATCTACTTCCGCACCGACATCGTCCGGTTCATCACCGGGTTCGTGAAGGGTCTGCGCAGCGCCGAGGCGCGCAAGGAGACCGGCTGGAAGATGGCGATCAACGTGATCATCGGGTCGCTGCCGATCGCGGTCGTCGGCCTGCTGTTCAAGGATCTCATCGAGGGCGAGCTGCGCAGCCTGTGGTTCGTCGCCGGGGCGCTGGTCGTGTGGAGCCTCGTCATGGTCCTCGCCGAGCACCTCGCCACGCAGAAGGTCGGCGAGGCGGACGTCACCTGGAAGGACTCGCTGATCATCGGGCTGGCGCAGTGCATCGCCCTGATCCCCGGCGTGTCCCGGTCCGGCGCGACGATCAGCGTCGGCCTGCTGCGGCACCTCGACCGGGTCACCGCCACCCGCATGTCGTTCTTCCTCGGCATCCCTGCCCTCGCCGCCGCCGGCACCCTGGAGGGCGTGCAGCGCGCCGGCGAGATCAGCGAGACCGTCGGCTGGGGGCCGGCCGCGGTCGGCACGGTCGTCAGCTTCGTGGTCGCGTACGCGTCGATCGCCTGGCTGCTGAAGTTCGTCGCCAGCAACTCCATCGCCACGTTCGTCTACTACCGCGCCGCGGTCGGCGGCATCATCGTCGCCCTCCTGTGGGGCGGCGTCATCAGCGCCACGTAAATCCGGGGACGCGCCGCGCGCCGGTGGCGATACTGCTGCGCATGCGGCACGTGGCGTACCCGAAGATCCCGACGGCGAGACAACTCGGCAGCGGCCGGTCCGCCGGCGGGCCGTGGATCGCCACCGAGAAGGTCCACGGCGCGCAGCTGGTGATCGTGTCGGACGGCCACGTGACGAAGGTCGGCAAGCGCAAGGCGTGGCTGGACGGCGACGAGCCGTTCTTCGGCTGGCAGCTGCTGCGCCCCGCGTTCGAGCAGGCGGCCCGGTCCGCTCTTGCCGAGGGTGCGGCCACGGTACGGGTGTACGGCGAGCTCTACGGCGGCCACTACCCGCACCCGGACGTGCCGCCGGCGCCCGGCACGGCAGCGGTGCAGACCGGCGTCTGGTACGCCCCCGACGTGCGGTTCGCCGTCTTCGACGTCCTCGACCACGAGCGTCCCGACGACGCCGGCGTCTACCGGGCGTACGCCGGGGCCGCCCGGGTCGCCGCCGAGGCCGGTCTCGACGTGGTGCCGCTGCTCGGGCGCGGCACCCGGGCGTCCGTCGACGCCGTGCCGACCAGGTTCCAGACGCGGCTGCCGCTCGTACACCACCTGCCGCCGCTGGAAGGGAACCTCGCCGAAGGGGTCGTGCTGCGGCCCGACGCGGCGCTCGGCCCGCAGGATCGGACCGTCGTCAAGGTGAAGATCGCCGAGTTCGACGAGCAACGGTTCGGCGAGAGCCTGCCGTGGGACCCGCACGCCCGGATCCCGGGCGCCGACCTCGCGCGGGTCGCCGCCGGGCTGGTCAATGCGCCGCGGGTGGCGAGCGCCCGGTCGAAGGTCGGCGCCGGTCCGGCGCCGCGGGCGGCGGGCCGCGAGTCGGAGGTCGGCGCCGGCCCGCTCGTCGACGAGATCGTGCTGGACGTGCTCGTCGACCTGTCGGAGGCGTACCCGGCGGCGGTGGCGGCGCTCGACGCGGACGGGCAGGCGGCGATCGAGGACACCGTCCGCGAGGCCGCTATCGTCGCCGTATGCCGTTCGACGTAGCACGGATCCGACAGGCCCACCCGGCGCTCGCCGAGGGGTACGCCCATTTCGACGGTGCCGCCGGCACGCTGGTCGCGGAGCCGGTGGCGCGGGCCGTCGCCGGCGTCCTCGGCGGTGCGGTGAGCAACCGGACGACCGCGTTCGCGCCGGGCCGGCGCGCCCTCGCGATCGTCGACGCGGCCCGCGCCGCCGCCGGTGACCTCCTCGGCGCCGACCCCGCGGGGGTCGTGTTCGGGCAGAGCGCCACCGCGCTGGTCTACACCGTCGCCCGCGGGCTCGCCGGGACCTGGGAGCCCGGCGACAACGTCGTCGTGACCCGCCTCGACCACGACGCCAACGTGCGGCCGTGGGTGCAGCTGGCGTCGGCGATGGGCGTGGAGGTGCGGTGGGCGGCGTTCGACCCGGCCACCGGCGCGCTGCCCGTCGCCGCGTTCGAGCCGCTCGTCGACGCGCGGACCCGGGTCGTGGCGGTGACCGCGGCCAGCAACGCCATCGGCACCGTCCCCGACGTGCCCGCGATCGCCGCGCTCGCGCACGGCTTCGGCGCCGTCGTCCACGTCGACGGGGTGCACGCCACCGCGCACCTGCCGGTCGACGTGGCCGCGCTCGGCGCCGACTACTACGTCACCAGCGCCTACAAGTGGTCCGGGCCGCACCTGGCCGCCTGCGTGGCGGCGCCGGCGCAGTGGGAGCGGACGGCGATGCTGAAGCTGCTGCCGTCGTCCGACGCGGTGCCGGAGCGGTTCGAGCTGGGCACGCCGAGCTTCGAGCTCCTCGCCGGCTTCACTGCGGCGGTCGACTTCCTCGCGACCCTCGACGACGCCGGGACACCCGACGACGCTGGGGTGCTCAACGGCTCTGGGGTGCTCAACGGCGCCGCGTCGCGGCGGGAGCGCGTGCTGCGCTCGATGGCGGCGGTCCACTCGTACGAGACGCGGCTCTTCGAACGGCTCCTCGACGGCCTGCGGTCGATGCCCGCGGTGCGGGTGCTGCCCGCGCCGGCCGGCGGCTGCCCGACGGTGTCCTTCCGGATCGCCGGCGAGGACCCGGCGACGACCGCGGCCCGCCTGGGCGACCAGGGCATCTGCGTCTTCTCCGGCGACTACTACGCCGCCGAGTACTTCACCGCGATGGGCCTGCGCGAGTCCGGCGGCGCGGTGCGCGCCGGGATCTACCACTACACGACGGCCGACGAGGTCGACCGCCTGCTCGCCGCCCTCTGACATGGCTACGGCCGGCCACCGTCGGTGGCCGGCCGCACGCCAGGGGGTTGCGGTGCTGTCAGTTCGAGGCGACGCCGAGCTCGGCGGTGCCGCCGCCGTTGCCGCCGTTGATCTCGGTCATCGAGGTGAAGGCGGAGTCGAGGCGGGCCTGGATGGCGTCGAGCTGGTGGAACTCGCTGGAGGACGCCGACTCGGAGCCCTCGGCGGCGAAGACGTGGTCGGTCTCGGCGGCGGAGTGGTCGTAGGACGTGAAGTCCGACTCCTGGTACTGCGCGCCGCTCGCGTCGGTGTACGACACCTGGTGGCCCTGGTCGAACGAGGTCGACTCGGCGGCCGCGTGGTCCTGCTCGTACACGTTGAACTGGTTGTCGTAGTTGCTCTGGCTGGCGTCGACCTGGTGCAGCTGGTCGAGGGACTGGTGGTCCTGCCCGGCCTCGTAGTTGCCGTAGGAGTCGCCGCCGTCGTAGCCCGTGTCGCCGGTCTCGTAGTCGCTCATGTCCATCTCCCCTGGTTGCTGTGTTGGCGTGCCGCGTTGTTGAGATAGACGGTAGGTCCGCGGGGAGCGGCGCGAATCCCGGATACGTGCCAGCGGGTGTTTCGGCTCCGGCGGCCTCGGGAACCCGCTTGCTCAACCGTTCCCCCCACGGAGGTTCCCCATGTCGACACAGGCCGTCCTCTATCTCATCGCCATCATCCTGCTCGCCGTCGCGGCGCTGCCGGTGCCGTCCCGCGGCTTCAACCTGGCGATCCTCGGTGCCGCGTTCGCGCTCCTCGCCTACGCGTGGCCCGTGATCAGTGCCTGACCCCGCGAGGGTCGGGAACGTCCGCCGCGGCGACGAGCGCGGGGTGCTCGCCGGTGACGACGGCCGCCGGGTGGAAGCGGACCCGGCGGCCGGTCACCTCGTCGGGTGCGCCGGCGCCCGGGTCGGTCCACTCGACGGCCGCGGTGCCTGACAGCTGCAGCGTGCGGCCGGTCGCGAAGTCGGGCACCAGCAGCGCCGCGGACGGGTCGGTGGCGAGGTTGCCGAGGCTGTTGAACATGTTGTTGCCCGGATAGTCCGGCCACCACAGCCCGCCGTCGCCGGCCCGCAGGAACCCGCGCGGCCCGCCCCGGTGCGAGGCGTCGGCGCCGCGGTCGGGGTGCGTGGTGCCGAGGAAGAACGTGTCGGCGCCGCGGATCGTGGCCTCGCCGTCCGCCGTGAGCGCCTCCGCCACCGTGAACGTCCCGGGCACTCCCCCGGCCGGCATCGGCGCACTCGTGAGGCGTGGGTGGATGTACTGGGGGCAGTTGCCGAACGCCTCGGCGACGTCGACGGTCAGGCCGCCTCCAGTGCCGGTCAGAGTGCCGGTCAGAGTGCCGCTCAGGGTGCCGCTCAGGACACCGTTGACCCGCATCCGGCGGCGGGTCGCGAAGTCGATCGCGATCAGGCCCACCCGCTGGCCGGCGGGGAGGTCGTGGAGCGGGTCGCCGGGCGCGGGCACCGCCGCCACCCGCAGCGTCTGCCCGAGCCCGGCCAGGAACCCGGGCGGGCCGGTCAGCGCCGAGACCCAGAGCCTGCCGTCGTGGTCGCGGCCGGTGAGCGCGGCGAGGGTCCGCTCCGCCAGCCACCCGCCCGCCCCCGGCTCAGCCCGCCGGGCGCGAGCATGCCGCTCAGCCGGGCCGCCTCGAACCGCACGCCGGCCCGCTCCTGGACGCTGAGCTCCCCTTCATGGAACACCGCCGACCACCTTCCTAACGGCTGACCACTCCACCATCCATTAGTACACGACCAAATGGTTTCCGCAATGCCTTACCATTAGGACGTGGAGCCGTTGCCGGTCGAGCTGATGAACACCGTCCGGGCGGACCGTGACGGCGTGCACGACACGATCGCCGACCCGGCCGCCGCCGCACGCTGGCTGCGGGAGGCGCCCCCCCATGCCGCCGACGCAGCGAGGGCGGGAGCCGGCAGCGGCATCGAGGTCGGCATCGCCGGGTGGGAGGCCGTCGCCGAGCTGCGCGACCTCCGCGACGCCCTGCGGGTGCTGGCCGCCGCGGCCACCGGCGACAACCGGGAGCCGGCCGGGCCGTCCGCCGGGGACCTCGCCACCGCGGTCACCGTCGTCAACCGCGCCTGCGCCCGCGCCCCCTCGTGGTCCGAGCTGCACTGGCCCGACCCCGATGGCAAAGACGCCGGTCCGGAGCGGGCGGTGCGGACGGCGCACGCCCCGGCGCTCGCCGCGGTGGCCGCGATCGCGGAGGAGGCGGTGGCGCTGTTCGCCGGCCCGGACCGGGCGCTGCTGCGGGCCTGCCACGCGCCGGGTTGTGTGCTGTACTTCATCCGCAACCATCCCCGCCGGGAGTGGTGCTCCGACGGGTGCGGCAACCGCGCCCGCGTCGCCCGGCACTACCAGCGCCACCACGGCGGATCGAAGGAGGACGGCTGATGCGGCCCGAGCCCGGGCAGGTGCTGCACTTCTCCGAGGACCCGACGATCACCAGGTTCGTGCCGCACGTGGCGGCGACCGCGCAAGAGTCCGAGCCCTACGTGTGGGCCGTCGACGACGGGCGGTCGCCGGACTACTGGTTCCCGCGGCAGTGCCCGCGGGCGATGGCGTGGGCCGGGCCGGAGACGACCGGCGACGACCGCGACCGCATCCTCGGCCCGGGCTGCGGCGAGCGGGTGCACGCCGTCGAGTACGGCTGGCTCGAGGCGATCCGGACCGTGCGCCTGTACGCGTACCGGCTGCCGGCGGCGCCGTTCCGGCCGCTGGGGGAGCATGCGCACGTCGCCGTCGAGCCGGTGGTGCCGCTCGGCCCGCCCGAGCCGGTCGGTGACCTCTTCGCCCTGCACGCCGCCGCCGGAATCCAGCTCAGGGTGCTGCCGGTCCTGTGGCCGTTCTGGGACGCGGTCGTGGCCAGCACACTGCGGTTCAGCGCCATCCGGATGCACAACGCGACGCCCCGCTGACGTCCGGGCGCACGCCAAGACCGGCGACAGCGGCGGCGTGAGGCCGGTCACCGCGGAGGTGACCGGCCGCGACCCGGGTCCGCGGCGGGGTGCAGGCTGTCGCGGTGGACAACAATGCCGCGCGGGTGTTCCGGTACGCCGCGATCGGGGAGGCCTGCTCCTGGCTCGGCCTGCTGGTTGGGATGTTCTTCAAGTACGTCGTCGTGGAGAACGAGATCGGCGTGAAGGTGTTCGGGCCGATCCACGGCGCGATGTTCGTCGCCTACCTGGCCGCGCTGGCGTGGGTGACCGTCAAGGAGCGGTGGGGCTTCGCGCGGCTCGCGGTCGGTGCGGCGGCGTCGATCCCGCCGTTCACGACGCTGCTGTTCGAATGGTGGGTCAGGCGCACGCCGGCCGTGGCCCGCGCCTGACCCGGGAAACCCGTCAGGACGGCTGTCAGGAAGGCAGAGTCCAGCGCTGGTTCTGGCCCGTCCCGCACGCCCAGATCTGCAGCTGGGTGCCGTCCGCGGAGCTGGGCCCGGTGGCGTCCAGGCACTTGCCGAGCGCCCGGAGCGTGCCGTCGCCGGGAGCGGACCAGGTCTGGGCCGCGCTGCCGTTGCAGTCGTACAGCTGGACCTTGGTGCCGTTCGCGGAGTTGGCGGCGGCCACGTCGAGGCACTTGCCGAGGGCGCGCAGGGTGCCGTCCGTGCCGACGGTCCAGGACTGCGCGGTGGTGCCGTTGCAGGTCCACAGCTGGATCTTCGTGCCGTTGGCGGTGGCCGCGCCGGCGACGTCGACGCACTTGGCGCCGTAGCCGGTGATGGGCCCGACCCGCGTGGACGGGGTGCCGCTGTCGGCGCCGGCCCACAGGTACGTGCCGACGGTCTTCGCCGGCAGGGTGCTGGCGATCTGCTGGGTGCCGACCTTCAGCGTGAAGGCCTGCGAGGCGCCGGTCTGGTTGACCACGACGGTGACGAGGGTGCCGTCGGGGTTGAGGAACGCGACGTTCGTGACGGTGCCGGTGCTGCCGTAGCCGGTGGCGACGCGCCGCGCGCCGGGCTTCACGAACTTCGAGAACTGGGCGACCATGTTGTAGTCGGGCAGCGCCCAGAACGTGTCGCATTTGCTGGTGCTCTGCACGAGCATCGTCGGGTCGGGCGAGCCGGACCAGCGCTCGGGTGCGCGGTTCTGGTCGAGCATGCTGACCCAGCCCTCATACAGGGTGGCGTTGTTGCGGAAGTACTGCACGATCCGGTCCGCGCCCGAGGTGCCCCACACGGAGCGCTCGGTCATCAGCATGTCCTTGTCGGGGTAGGACGCCTTCACGGTGCTCATCGCGGACGGGTCGCCCGCGTAGTCGTGGAACGCGATGCCGTCCACGGAGGAGTAGGCGTCGGAGTGGGCACCGGCCGAGCCCAGGACGCCGGCGGCGTAGGAGACCGACTCGGAGAAGTTGTGGTCGAAGGCCCAGATGCGGGTGCTGAGCCCGTTGGCGGACAGCTCGGTGCGCAGCGCCTTGGCGAGCTGCCGCTCCTGGTCCGCGGAGACGAGCATGCCGGGGTAGTCCGGCGGGGAGAACAGCGGCTCGTTCTGCAGGGTGAGCGCGTGGATCGGGATGCCCTGCGCGGTGTACGCCTGCACCGCCCGCCGGTAGTACGCCGCGAGGGTCGGGATCTGGGCGGTGACGAGGCTGCCGCCGATGATGGCGTTGTTGGTCTTCATCCAGCCCGGCGCCGACCACGCGCTCGCGAACACCTTGATGTCGGGGTTGATGGCGAGGGCCTGCCGGACGGTGGCGATGATGCCGTAGTCGATGTCGCGCTGGATGGAGAAGCGCGACAGCGACGGGTCGGCCGCGCCGTCGTCGTAGGTGTAGAAGTCGTGCGACGTGAAGTCGCTGGTGCCGAAGGTGATCCGGATGACGTTGAAGCCGGCGCCGGTGGCCGGGTCGACGAGCGCGCGCAGGGCCCGGTCGCGGGCGCCGGCGCTCATCCTGGACAGGTTGTAGACCGTCGACTCCTCGAGGGAGGAGCCGACGCCGAGGATCGTCTGGAAGCGGCTGTTGGTGTCCGCGGTGATGGTGGGTGTACCGGCGGCCGCCACGACGGGCACGTCGGCCTGGCGGGACAGCTGGTAGGGCGTCCCGGCGAGGCCCGTGGCGGGGCTGGTGTACCAGTTGCCGTTCTTCGGTTCGTAGCCGGCGGTGCGGGACTCGGAGCTCCAGTAGACCTGGACGCTGGTGGCGGCGGCCTGGGCGCTGGGCACGCTCAGGCCGACGGCGGTGGCAGCGGCCGCGAGGACGGACAAGACGGACAGGGCGAGCAGCGGTCGGGTTGGGACCATGAAGGGTGCTCCTGGCGGGGGGCGGGAAGAGCCGGAAACTTCAGGACCTGAAAAAAGTCCTGACCGAACTCTCCGCAATAGGCAGCCAACCTGTCAATAGGTGGCCACGTTGAGCTTCCCGCGAGCGTCGAAGTAGCCGATGGTGTCGTGGAACCCGTCGGTGCCCACGCCGACCGCGGACGCCGACTGCAGCTCCGAGCTGTACACGTAGAAGCAGGTCGGCCGGCAGCCCTGGGAGTAGCCGCGGCGCACGGACCCGTCGGTCGCGCGGAACCAGACGTAGAGGTCCGCCGGGTGCGACGTGAGCCCGAGCCCGCCCGTGGCCAGCTGCTGCCCGGGCTGGATCACGGTCGAGCGGTTGGTCAGCACGGCCGAGCCGGTCGTGACGGTGCCGAGGTTGATGCTCCCGTCCGCGCCGGTCCACCCGAGGAGCAGGCCGTTCTCCGCGCCGGAGTCGTCGAACACGAGCGCCGGGCCGTAGGGCGTGGTCTCGGCGAGGGTCACCCGGTCCTGCAGGGAGAAGCCGCCGGGGCATCCACCGGACAGCCGGGCGATGTTGATCCGGCTGTCGGTGCCGGTCCAGGCGATCCAGCGGATGCCGGCGCCGTCGGCGGCGAGGGCCGGCGAGCGGTCGGTACGCACCCCGGTCAGCGCGGTCCGGCACTGCAGGCCGGTGCCGCCGGTGTACGCCACCGTCAGCGTGTTGCCGTTGTTGGCGGCGGACCAGGCGAGCCGGACGCCGGGACCGTCGGCGCTCAGGGCGGGCCCCTCCCCCTCCGGGGTGCGCTCGACGACGCTGTTGTCCTTGGTGAACGTGCGGCCGCCGTCCACCGACGTGCCGATGATGAGCTGCTTGCCGTAGGTGCCGGAGGTGGAGCCGGCCCACGAGGCGTAGAGGCGGCCGCCGGCCAGGGCGAGCGCGGGCCGCCCCGAGCCGGTGTGGACGGTGGTGTAGGCCGCCGCGGTGCCTGGGGACGAGCACTGGATCAGGCAGATCGCGAGCAGGGCTGCGGCGGGCAGCGCGAGACGACGCAGAGACATGACAGTCAGTGAAGGGAAGGCATCACGTTCGGTCAATCGGTGTTGCCATGAATTGCCATACCTGGAAGGTCGGCCCGTCGGCCGGGGCCTCGGCGGCGCCGCCGTAGACGTTGACCGCACCGGCGAGGGGCAGGTCCACCGGCGGGCCGGACGCCCGGCGGGCGAAGACCAGCAGGCGCTCCGACGCGGTCTCCCGCCAGAACGCGATGGCGTCGGCGTCGGCGTGCTCGACCCGCATCCCGCCGTGCCGCAGCGCGGGGTGGGCGCGGCGCAGCCCGAGCAGCGCCCGGTAGCGGGCCAGGGTGGTGTGGTCCCAGCCCGCCTCGTCGTGCCACGGCATCGGCTGCCGGGACTCCTCGCCCCACGCGCCGGTGAGGCCGATCTCGTCGCCGGCGAAGAGCATCGGCACGCCCGGCAGGGTCGCGAGGAGACCGGCGGCCACCTCGACCCGGCCGGCGTCGCCGACGACGGTCCGCACGCGCGGCGTGTCATGGGTGCTCAGCGCCGTCCAGGAGTGCGTCCACGACCGCCACGACATGCTCGCCGAGACGGCGCGCATCGCCGTGACGACGGCGTCGCCGCCGCGGGTCGGCACGCCGCCCGGGACGCCGAGGAAGTCCGGCAGCGCCAGGTCCGGCCCGCGCAGCCAGGTCCACAGTGGACGGGTGAAGCCGGCGTAGTTCATGGTGCCCTGCCAGCCGCCGAGGTCGAGGTCGCCGCCCGCGCCGTGGGCGTGCTCCGCGACGAGCATCGCGTCGGGCCGCACGTCGCGCACCGCGCGGGCGACGAGCCGCGACACCTCGTGGGTGAGGTCGTCGGTGCCGTGCCGGCCGGTCATGTTGGCCACGTCCACCCGCCAGCCGTCGAGGTGCTCCAGCCAGCGCTGCAACGGGTCGACGAACGCCTTGCGCAGCCCGGTGGAGTTCCAGTTGAGCTTCGGCAGGCTCGGCACCCCGTACCACGCGGCGTAGGTGCCGTCGTCAGCGTGGTAGTAGCGGTCCCGGGCCGCCGGGTCGTGGAACCACTCGTGGGCGTCGCCGGTGTGGTTGGTGGTGATGTCGCCGACGAGCCGCATCCCGCGGGCGTGCAGCGCGTCGGCGAGCCGGGCGAGCGCCGCGTCGCCGCCGAGCAGCGGGTCGACGGTGTCGAACGTCGACGCGTCGTAGCGGTGGTTGGAGCCGGCCGGGAAGAACGGGGTCAGGTAGACGGTGTCGGCGCCGAGAGACTGGATGTGGTCCAGGCGGCCGGCGATGCCGTCGAGGTCGCCGCCGTAGATCTGCCGGCTGGTGAGCTCGCCGCGGCCGACGACCGGAGCGTCCCAGCCGCACGGCACCGCCCACGGGGGCAGGGCGCGCTCGGCGTACGCGGCCGAGCGGGCGAACCGGTCCGGGAAGATCTGGTAGATGACGGCGTCGCGGATCCAGGCCGGCGGCGCGGGGTGCGCCACCAGCCTGAAGTCCGTCGTGTCCGCGACCTCGTGGCCCGCAGGACCGGTCGCGGTGAACCAGTTTCCGTCGACCAGGAACCGGTAGGGCGTGACGGGGTTGTGCACGGGGATCGTGGCCCGCCACCACAGCTCGTCGCCGCGGCGCTCGGCGACGGCGTCGCTGAAGCGCGGCTCGCCGTCCAGGACGGACCGGACGTGCACCTGCTGCACGCCGGGCGACGTGCGCAGGAAGACCTCGACGTCGCTGCCGGGCGCCGGGGACTGGTCCGGGACGTGCAGCTCGGAGCCGTCGTGGTGGATCATCGTCATCCTTTCACCGCACCCGCGGTCAGGCCCGACACGATGTACCGCTGCAACGACTGGAAGACGAGCACCGTCGGGATCGCGGTCAGCAGCGACCCGGCGCAGAACATGCCGAAGTTCGCGTTGCGCTGCCCGGCGATCAGCCCGTACAGGCCGACGGCGAGGGTCTTGGAGTCGTCGGAGCGCAGGAAGGTGTTGGCGAGGAGGACCTCGTTGATGGTGCCGATGAAGCCGAGCAGCGCGGTGACCGCGAGGATCGGCGCGATCAGCGGCAGCGTGATGCGGAAGAACGTCTGCGCGTGGGTGGCGCCGTCCATGACCGCCGACTCGTCCAGCTCCCGCGGGACGGTGTCGAGGAACCCCTTCATCAGCCAGGTGTTCACGCCGAGCGCGCCGCCGAGGTACAGCAGCATCAGCCCCCACGGGGTGTCCAGGCCGAACGCCGGGTAGAAGTCACCGATCTCGGCGAAGATCAGGTAGATGGTGACCACCGCGAGGAACTGCGGGAACATCTGGATGAGCAGCAGCGCCATCAGCCCGACCCGCCGGCCGGCGAAGCGCATGCGGGAGAACGCGTAGGCGGCGAGGACCGACAGGAACACGGCCGTCGCGGCGGCGATGCTGGCGATGACGACGGAGTTGACGTACCAGCGGCCGAAGGCGGTCTTGCCGAACAGGTCCGTGAAGTTCGCCGTGCTGGCCCCGGTCGGGTACAGCTCGGTGGAGCTCAGCGACCCGACCGGGTTGAACGCCGCGGACACCACGAACACGATCGGGAAGAGCGAGAACACCAGGGCGGCGATCCCGACGGCGTGCCGCCAGCCGATCCTGCGCATCCACTTGGTCATGAGTAGACCTCTTCCTGCTTGCGGCTGCGCCGGAAGCCGATCAGCGACACGACGGCCACGATGGCGAAGATGTAGACCGAGATCGCCGCGGCGAAGCCGAACTGCGCGCCGGAGCCGCCGAACGCCAGCCGGTACGTGTAGGTGATGAGCAGGTCGGTCGCGCCCACGGTGGAGTCGTCGGGCGGGAACGGGCCGCCCTCGGTGGTCAGGTAGATCGCGTTGAAGTTGTTGAAGTTGAACGCGAACGAGGCGATCAGCAGCGGCGTCAGCGCGACCAGCAGCAGCGGCAGGGTGACCTGGCGGAAGCGTTGCAGCACCGAGGCGCCGTCGATGGTGGCGGCCTCCGTCATCTCCTTCGGGATGGCCTGCAGCGCGCCGGTGGCGACGAGGAACATGTACGGGTACCCCATCCACAGCTGCACGAGGATGACCGCCATCCGGGCCGTCCACGGCTGGCCGAACCAGTCGACGTCGAGGCCGAAGAACCGGTTGATGAGCCCGAACTGCTGGTTGAACATGTCCCGCCAGACGAGCAGCATCGCGAACCCGGGCATCGCGTACGGCAGCACCAGCAGCACGCGGTACACGCTGCGGCCGCGCAGCCGGTCGGCGTTGAGCGCCAGGGCGCAGCCGAGGCCGAGCCCGAACGTGACGAGCACGGACCCGATCGCGAACGCGAAGTTCCACAGCAGGGTGCCGAGGAAGTGGCCGGAGATGCGGGAGTCGGTGAGGACCCGGGTGAAGTTGCTGAACCCGACCGACACCTTCCAGCCCTGCGGGAGCCGCTCGCCGTCGGCGGCGACGAAGCTGCCGGACGCGCCGTCGGCCTTCCACTGCTTGCCGCTGCCGCGGTCGGTGACGCAGTCGCAGCCGCCGTCGTAGAACTGGGTCGCCTGGCCGTTGTACGCGCGGGTCAGGCCGGACGCGCGGACGGCGCCCTCGCCGGTCGGCACGCTGAACGCGAGGATGTCGTCGTTGCGGAGGTTGGCCTCGCCGAGCGTCAGCAGCGTGTAGCCGTCGGCCTCGACGATGCGGCCGCCCTCGACGGTGAACCGCGCCGGGTGCAGGCCGGTGCCGTCGCCGACGAACGTCGCGCCGGTCTTGTCGACCAGCAGGAAGACGATGGCGCCCTCCCGGGTGGCGACGGCGAGGTCGTACTCCATGGAGCCCGGGACCTGCTTCACCGACGCACCCTGCACGGCGGCGATCGCGTCGGCCTTGCTGCCGCGGTGCCCGTCGCCGTAGTTGGTGAACGCCGTGCTCGCGGTGTAGAGCACCGGCAGCGCCTGGAACGCGAGCAGGAAGATCGTGCCGGGGACCAGGTACTTGGCGGCGATGTGCCGCGGGGTCAGGTAGACGTAGAACAGCAGCGCGGTGGTCGCGGCGAGCACCGCGAGCCAGCCCCAGGCGTGGGCGTCGACCAGCGGGAGGGCGGCCGCGATCGCCAACGCCAGCCCGGCGCCGAGCAGGGCGATCTTGATGGTGGGGCCGGCGAGCGAGCCGCCTCCCCGCTGGGTCGTCGTCATGGTTACTTGTTGATCGCTTCGGCGATGGCCTTGCCCGCGGCGGTCAGCGTCGACTGCACGTCGGCGCCGCCGACGATCGCGGCCTCGGCCTTGCCGAACGGGTCCCACACCGCGGCCATGGCCGGGATCGCGGGGAGCACGGCGCCGCCCTTGCCGGCGTCGAGCCACTTCTGGATGTCGGGGTCGCTGCCCTTGACCTGGTCGAGCGCGGCGACGAGCGCCGGCGGGCGCGGGTTGGCCTGGTACAGCGCGACCTGCAGGTCGGGCTTGGTCAGGTAGTTGGTGATGAACTCGTTCGCCAGAGCCTTGCTCTTGCCCTTGCTGGCGACGTAGAACGCCTGCACGCCGACGAACGGCTGGGCGGGCTTGCCGCCGGCGAACGCCGGGATCGGGGTGATGTCGTACTTGACGCCGGCCTTCTTGATGTCGGCGACCGCCCACGGGCCGGAGATGAGGAACGCGGTCTTGCCGCCGGTGAACGTGGGGATGGCGTTGTCACCGGTGATGGAGCGGGTCAGCGCGCCGCTGCCCTTCTCGCCGAGCGCGGCGATCTTCTTGAACGCCTCGATCGAGGCCGGCTTGTCCACGCCCAGGTCGGCGGGGTCGTAGTCGCCGTTCGCCTTCTGCCCGAACAGGTAGCCGCCGGCGGACGCGTACAGCGGGTACGCGTGGTACGCGTCGCCGTTGGTGCCGACCTGCAGCGACATGATGTTGGTGACCTTGCCGGCCGTCTTCAGCGTCTGGCCGGCCTTGACGAGGTCCTCGATCGACGCGGGCGCGGTCGGCGCCAGGTCGGTGTTGCGGATCAGGGCGAGGTTCTCGATCGCGTAGGGGACGCCGTACAGCTGGCCGTTGAACGTGACGGCCTTGACCGCGACCTCGGCGAACGCCGACTTCTGCGCGTCCGGCAGCTGCACCGGATCGATCGCGCCGTTCTGGACCAGGTTGCCGATCCAGTCGTGCGCGCCGACGACGATGTCCGGGCCCTTGCCCGACTGCGACGCGGTCACGAAGTTGGTCTGCAGGTCCTTGGAGACCGCCTGGACCTGGACGGTGACGCCGTTGTCCTTGCCGAACTTCTCGGCGAACGGCTTCAGGGCCGCGGACCGCTGGTCGTCGGCCCAGATGGTGAGGGTGCCGCCGGCCGCCTTGGAAGCGTTTGCGGAGCCGGCCTTGTCGCCGTCGCTCTTGCCGCAGCCGGTAAGTGCCAACGACAGAGCCGCAAGGGTGACGACACCCGTGATGCGGATGCGCATGGGGGAATCTCCTGTTCGGACAGGGAAAGCGGGGTGTGCAGGGTGTGGTGCGCGGTCTCCTGGAAGGAGCCACGGGGAATGCGCCTGAGCGGGGTGTGACGGGCGGGTGCCGGGTCGCGATTCCAACAGCACCCGCGCGTCGTGGCCGAACGCTAGCAAGAGCTTGCGTCGAATGAAAGACCTTGCATCGACCTTTCACAAACACCGGTTCGATGCTTTACAGTCGGCCTATGTCCACCGAGCCACCCCGTGCCCGGCTCGCTGACATCGCCCGGCAGGCGGAGGTCAGCGAGGCGACGGTGTCCCGCGTGCTCAACAACCGCGCCGGCGTCAGCGCGGACACGCGGCAGGCCGTCCTCACCGCGCTCGACGTGCTCGGCTACGAGCGCCCGGAGCGGTTGCGCAAGCGCAGCGCGGGCCTCGTCGGGCTGGTCACGCCGGAGCTGGAGAACCCCATCTTCCCGCTCTTCGCCCAGATCATCGAGTCGGCCCTCGCGCAGCACGGCTTCACACCCGTGCTGTGCACGCAGACCCCGGGCGGCGTGACCGAGGACGAGTACGTCGAGATGCTGCTGGACCGGTCCGTCGCCGGGATCATCTTCATCTCCGGCCTGCACGCCGACACCACCGCGGACCACGACCGCTACCGCAAGCTGATCGACCGGCCCCTGCCGATCGTGATGATCACCGGGCACGTCGCGGGCCTCGACGCGCCCTGCATCTCCTGCGACGACCGGCTCGCCAGCCAGACGGCGGTCGACCACCTCGCATCACTCGGCCACACCCGCATCGGCCTCATCTCGGGCCCCGACCGGTTCTCGCCGGTGCAGCGCAAGCTCACCGGATACCGCACGGCGATGCAGCGCCACGGCCTCGACGAGATGGTCGAGCTGTCCCTCTTCGGCGTCGAGGGCGGCGCCGCGGCCGCCGACCGGCTCATCGCGCGCGGCGCGACCGGCCTCGTCTGCGGCTCGGACCTCATGGCGCTCGGCGCGATCCGTGCCGCCCGCGCCCGCGGCCTGTCGGTGCCGAAGGACGTCTCCGTCGTCGGCTACGACGACTCGCTGCTCATCGCCTTCACCGACCCGCCGCTGACGACCCTGCGGCAGCCGGTCCGGGCGATGTCCAACGCCGCCGTGCGCGCCCTCGTCGACACCATCAACGGGCAGCCGACCCCGCACTCGGAGTTCCTCTTCAACCCGGAGCTCGTGGTCCGCGGCTCGACGGGCATCGTCGCCCGCTGACGGTCTCTCCTCCCCCTCTTTCGCCTTTCATCGCAAGGGACCCTTCACCGTGCCTTCTTCCGACGTGCCTTCCAACTGGTGGCGCACCGCCGTCATCTACGAGATCTACGTCCGCAGCTTCGCCGACGGCAACGGCGACGGCGAGGGCGACCTCATCGGGCTGCGGGAGCGCCTGCCGTACCTGCGCGACCTCGGCGTCGACGCGATCTGGCTGACGCCGTTCTACCGCTCGCCGATGGTCGACGGCGGCTACGACGTCGCCGACTACCGCGACGTGGACCCGCTCTTCGGCTCCCTGGCGGACTTCGACGCGATGCTCGCCGCGGCGCACGCCCTGGACATCCGCGTCATCGTCGACATCGTGCCCAACCACACGTCGTCGCAGCACCCGTGGTTCACCTCGGCGCTCGCCGCCGGACCCGGGTCGCTGGAGCGCGACCGGTACATCTTCCGGCCGTCCTCCGCCTCGTCGCCGGAAGAGCCCCCGAACGACTGGGAGTCCATCTTCGGCGGCCGGGCCTGGACCCGCACCGCCGACGGCGAGTGGTACCTGCACCTGTTCGACCCCGGCCAGCCCGACCTCAACTGGGACAACGCCGACGTCCGCGCGGAGTTCGAGTCGGTACTGCGGTTCTGGCTGGACCGCGGCGTCGACGGCTTCCGCATCGACGTCGCCCACGGCATGGTGAAGGCGGCCGGCCTGCCGTCCGTCGGGCACCCGCAGCAGATCGGGCTGCTCGGCCGGGAGCCGCTGCCGTACTTCGACCAGGACGGCGTGCACGAGATCTACCGCGCCTGGCGGAAGATCCTCGACTCCTACCCCGGCGACCGGATGGCCGTCGCCGAGGCGTGGGCGTCCACCCCGCTGCGGCTGGCCCGCTACGTCGCCCCCGACGAGCTGCACCAGGCCTTCAACTTCGACTTCCTCGCCGCGCCGTGGTCCGCCGCGCAGCTGCGCGCCACGATCGACGCCTGCATCGAGGCCGCGGACAGCGTCGGCGCCCCCACCACGTGGGTCCTGTCCAACCACGACAAGGCCCGCCACGTGACCCGCTTCGGCTCGCCCGGCATCGCCCGCGCCGCGGCGCTGCTCATGCTGGCCCTGCCGGGCGCGGCCTACCTGTACCACGGCGAGGAGCTCGGCCTGCCGGAGGTCCTGGACCTGCCCGACGACGCCCGCCAGGACCCCGTGTGGCACCGCTCCGGCGGCACCGACCCCGGCCGCGACGGCTGCCGCGTCCCGCTGCCGTGGGACGCTTCCCTGCCGGCGTACGGCTTCTCGACGACCGGCCGCTCGTGGCTGCCGCAGCCCGACTGGGCGTCCCTGGCCGCCTCGTCCCAGCAGGGCGTGCCGTCGTCGTTCCTGGAGCTGTACCGCACGGCCCTGCGCCTGCGCCGCACCTTCACCGGCCCGCTGACCTGGCACGACTCCCCCGCCGACGTCCTGGACTTCAGCCGCGACGGCGTCCGCTGCGTGGTCAACCTGTCCGGCGCCGCCGTCGCGGTCCCGGCCGGCTCCGTCGTCCTTGCCAGCGGCGACCTGCCGGACGGGACACTGCCGCCCGACACGGCGGTCTGGCTGCGGTAGAACCGTCCCGTCAGGGGGCATCCAGGGCACGGCGGGTCGCATATGCTGCCCGCCGTGCCGTTTCACATGCCGGTGCCGGAGAGCCAGCCGGTCGACCTCTTCACCGAGCTGCGCCGTCTCGCCACCGACGCCGGCCGGGGTGACTGGCCCGCCGTGGCGGCGTTCCTCGGCGGGCTGCGGTCGCTCGACGACCTCGCGGTGGCGTGCGGCCAGATCGAGGACAAGCTCGACGACCAGGTCCTCGAGCGGGTGCCGTACGGCGACCCGGCCTGGGCGCTGGCACACACGATCCTCGGGGTCCGCACCGTGCTGCGCGGGTGGAAGATCCGCGGGACCGGCTGGGCCCGCAGCGTCACGCGACAGCAGTGGGCGGGCTTCCACGAGCACCTCAACCGGGCCGAGCAGATCCTCATCGAGGTCACCGCCCGCGAGCCGCGGGCGGGCTACGCGTGGCTGGAGCGGATGATCATCTGCCGGGGCATCTCGCTCGGCCACGACGAGGCCCGCCGGCGCTACGACCGGCTGAGCGCGCACCACCCGTTCGCGTACATCGCCGGATACCACCTCGTGCAGCAGCTGCAGCCGAAGTGGGGCGGCTCGTGGGAGAAGGTGTCCGAGTTCGGCGCCGAGCTGCTGCGCACCGCCCCGGCCGGGTCGCTCGGGCCGCTGACGGTCCTCGCCGGGCACATGGAGCGGTTCCATGCCTCCGACTCCGACGCCGAGGGCACCGCGCTCCTGCGCGCCCCGGCCGTCGTCGCGCAGATCCACCAGGTCGCCGACCAGACCGTCCGGCACCCCGCGTTCCAGGGCGGCTACCGGTTCCACACCGCGCACGACTACTTCGCGATGCTGTTCTCCCTCATCGGCGACCACGCCGCCGCGGCGCCGCACTTCCGGGCCCTGGCCGGGCGGCGCACCCCGCTCTGGGCGTCGTACTTCGACAACCCCGGGACCGCGTACGCCGACCTCCGTGACCGCGCGCTGGCGAGAGGCTGATCCCGTGCTGCACCGCACCGACGTCGACGGCGTCCCGACGCTGCTCGCGCCGAGCTCCGGCCCGATGACCGCCGGGCTGACCTTCCGGGTCGGCCTGGCCGACGAGGGCGCCGCCCGCATCGGCATCACGCACCTCGTCGAGCATCTCGCGCTGCACCGGCACGGCGTCGCCGACTACCACTACAACGGCGCCACCGGCAGCGTCGTCACGCACTTCCACATGCAGGGCAGCGAGCGCGACATCGTCACGTACCTGGAGATGGTCTGCGACTCCCTCGCCGACCTGCCGGTGCAGCGGCTGGAGACCGAGAAGGCGATCCTGCGCACCGAGGCGGCCGGGCGCGGCGGCGTCAACCGGATGCTGCCGATGTGGCGGTACGGCGCCCAGCACTACGGCCTGGTCAGCTACCCCGAGTGGGGCATCGACCGGCTCGGCCCCGACGACGTGCGGGCCTGGGCGAACGCCTGGTTCACCCAGGCGAACGCCGTGCTGTGGATCTCCGGCGACCGGATCCCGCCGGGCCTGCGGCTGCGCCTGCCGGCCGGGACGCTCCGCCCGGTGCCGGTCGCCACGACGATCCTGCCGGCGACACCGGCGTACTTCACCGGCGCCGGCGGCGGTGTCGTCTTCGACGGCGTCATGCGCCGGCACGTGGCCGGTTCGATGTTCGCCCTGATGCTGGAGCGGGAGCTGTTCCGGTCGCTGCGGCAGGAGAGCGGCCTGTCGTACGCGGCGAGCGCCTCCTACGACCCGCGCGGCGACGGCATGGCGGTGGTCACCGCGTTCGCCGACGCGCTGCCGGAGAAGCAGGGCGCGGTCGTCGGCGGTTTCGTCGACGTCCTCGCCGGGTTCCGGGTCGGCCGGATCTCCCAGACCGACCTCGACGCGGTCCGCGCGAAACGCGACGAGGCGCTGCGCCACCCCGACGCGCACGCCGGCCGGCTGCCGGGCCTGGCCGCCGACCTGCTCACCGGCGCGCGGCTGCGCACCCTCGACCAGCTGCGCGGCCAGTTGTACGCCGTCACCCTCGCCGACGTGCACGACGCCGCCCTGCAGGTCCTCGGCTCGGGGCTGCTGCAGGTGCCGCCGGGCAGCCGCGCCGACTGGGCCGGGTTCGCGGCGGCGCCGACGACGTCCACGGACGCGGTCCCCGGGCACACGTACCGGGCGCTCGACGGCTCCGGCGCTTCGCTCGTCCTCGGCGCGGACGGGGTCAGCATCGTCGAGGGCGAGTGCCGGGCGACGGTCCGCTACCGCTCCTGCGCGGTGGTGCACGCGTGGCCGGACGGCGCGCGGCAGCTGATCGGCCTGGACGGGATCGCGGTGCTGGTCGAGCCGGCGCTGTTCGCCGCGCCCGCGGACACCACCGCCCGCATCGACCGGTCCGTGGACCCGTCGATCATCCTGCCCATGCCGGCCCGCAAGCCGGACGACATCCCGCGCCCGTCGCCGGCACCTGCCACCGGCACGTTCCCGCCGTCCACCGGCACGTTCCCGGCCCCCACCGGCGGGCGCCCACCGGCGACCGGCGTCATCCCGCGGACCATCACGATGCTCCCGCCCGACGGGGTGCTCCCGCCGGCGACCGGCAGGTTCTCGCCGGCTTCATGCTGACCCGTGGAGGCGGGCCCGGGTCCGCTGAACAGCGGACCCGGGCTGCGGCGGGGTGAACTACTTCCAGGTGGCGTTGACGGTCTGGTTGGCGGTGCCCGTGTTCAGGGTGCGGTTGGCGCCGCTCTCCCAGGTGACGTTGCCGGCGCCGTCCTTCTTGATGAACTTGTACTCCACCGCCGTGTTCGACGGCAGCGTGACGGTGCCGGACCAGACCGGGTAGTTCGCCGACGACAGGGCGATCGCGTTCGCCGTGTTCCACGAGCCCAGCGCGGGGATCGAGCCGACCACGTACACGTTCTGGCCGAGGACGGTGGTGACGGTCGCGTTGAAGGTGACCGCCGGGTTCGTGGCCGTGGAGCCGCTCCAGGTGGTGCTGACGGTGCCCGTGCCGTTCGCGGGCACGGTGTACGTGTGGTTGCTGCCCGGCTCCCAGGTGACGGCGCCGGCGCTGGTCTTGGTGATGAACTTGTACTCGACCGCGGCGCCCGCCGGGAGCGTCACGGTCTTCGTCCAGGCGGAGCCCGAGGCGGTCATGGGGATGGCGTTGGCGGTGTTCCAGGAGCCGAGCTCCGCGACGGAGCCGACCAGGTAGACGGGGTTGCCCGTGGGCGCGCCGGTCACCGTGAACGCGACGCCCGCCGGCACCGGCGACGAGGTGGACGGCGTCGGCGACGGGGTGCCGCCGGTGACGCGGGCGTTGACGTGCAGCGCCACGGCGTCCTTCGCGTTCGCGCCGACCGTGGCCTGGCCGGAGCCGTTGACGGTCACCGTCGGGCCGCTGCACGTGCCGGAGGAGGCGGTGTAGTCGCCGTGGATGACGTCGCAGTAGACGCCCGCCGGCAGGCCGGTGCTGAACGTGCGGGACGCGACCGACCCGCCGCCGTTGTTGATGAGCGTCCAGCCGAGCGCGCCGCGGGAGAAGGCGATCGCGTTGGAGCCGTCGCTCCACCAGTTGCCGACGGTGGTGCTGGCCTTGGTGGCGTTGTGGAAGCCGACCATGTTGCGCACGGAACGCTGCCGGTGCTGGCACTCCCAGCCGCTGCCGCAGGTGACGCCGGTGACGTAGCCGTTGGCGTCGGCGGGCGGGGACGCGTCGTTGTTGGTGAAGCTGAACGAGCTCATCACGTTCGGGGTGCCGTAGTTCCACGCCAGCATGAAGACCGTGGCGAGGGTGTCGGTGCTGCCGTTCTTGTAGCTGAGGGTGGAGCCGTTGCGTTCGGTGTCGTGGTTGGACACGAACGCGGTCGCCTTGTCCGACGGGCGCAGGCCCCAGCTGGTCCCGAACGTCTGCAGGTTCGCGATGCTGCCGGTGAACTGGTTCTTCAGGTTGGTGGCGTAGTTGAACTCCAGGACCCCGCCGATGCCCTCGTAGGCGGCCATCGACAGGTTGCCGCTGCCGCCGGGCATGACCTCCTGCGCCCAGTACACGTTCTGGTTCGTCAGCTTGCCCTTGATGGCGGCGAGGTCGGCCTGCGCCATGTGCTTGGCCGCGTCGACGCGGAACCCGTCGACGCCGACGCTGATCAGGTCGTTGAGGTAGCCGGCGATCTTCGTGCGGACGTAGTCGGTCTCGGTGGCGAGGTCGGAGAGGCCGACGAGCTGGCAGTTCCAGACCTCGGTCTGGTTGTTCCAGTCGTGGATCTGGTTGTCCGACTGGGGGCAGGCGCCCGGGTTGTGGTGGAAGTCGTTGTACCCGTAGCCGGCGCTCGGGTAGCTGTAGTTGTTGGTGAAGGACGCCGGCCCGTACGCGGTCGTCGAGGACTGGTTGGCGCCGGTCATGTGGTTGATGACGGCGTCGACGTACACCTTGACACCCGCGGCGTGGCAGGCGTTGACCATCGCCGTGAACTGGGCCCGGGTGCCCATGCGGCTGTTGAGGTCGTAGGCGGCCGGCTGGTAGATGTCCCACCACGGGTGGCCGGCGACGCTGATCGAGTCCTCCGGCGGCGCGACCTGCACGGCGCCGTAGCCGGCGGGGCCGAGGACGTTGGTACACTCGGTGGCGATGGACGTCCACGGCCACAGCCACAGGTTGGCGATGACGTCGTCGGAGGCGACGGACGCGTCGGCCTGACGGTCGGCGGACAGCAGCGGGTAGGCGAGCGCGCCGGTCATGGCGAGCGCGACCGCGCCGATACTCAGGACACGTTTCTTCACAGGGGTGTCTCCAATGCTCAGCGGAGGTATGGGCCGGCGGTGCCGACCCGGCCCGGCGCGGGGTTGCCGGGCAGCGACAGCACGTAGACGCGCATGGCACCCTTGGCGGTCACGGTGGCGGTGAGGGTGCCGCCGGTGACGGTCTGCACGTCACCGGTGACGGCGTCGGTGTAGGTGCCGTTGGGGATGCCGGTGAAGGTGGCGGTGCTGGAGATGGCGACGAGGACGAAGCTGTCCACGCTGCCGGCGGTGTAGCGGCGCTTGTACGCGATGCCGCCGGAGACGCCCGCGGTGGAGTACTGCCCCATCTGCAGTGCCGGCACCGCGCGGCGGATCTGGTTGAGTCGCTGGACGTGCTGGACGAGCGGCTTGCTCAGCGTCGTGGCGACCGGGCCGCTGGCGCTGGCGACGGTGCCGTAGCCGGAGGCGACGACCGTGCCCTCCACATAGGACCCGAAGTAGGCCCGGCCGGTGTTCGCCAGGGGGCACGTCGGGCCGCAGTCGATCTGCTTGCCGGCCTGGAACTCGACCTCCGAGCCGTAGTAGAGGACCGGGACGCCGCGGAACGTCCACATGAGATCCATGTTCTCGGCCCACGCGTCCGTCCCGCCGGCGTAACGGGTGCTGGACTTGTTGGGGCCGTAGTCGTGCGAGTCCACGTACACGGCGTTGTACGTGGCGTCGTTGACGCTGTCGTCGGAGTCCTTGCCGTTGTTGAAGGCGTTGGCGGCGTCACCGAAGTTCATGTGCATCCGCATGTCGATGATGTTCATGCCGGAGAACTGGCTGTGGTCCGGCGCGTGGTAGAGGTTGCCGTTCAGGAACGCGTTCGTCGACGTCGGCTGGTTGCCGGTGCCCTGCAGGTTCTCGTAGTTGAACTGCTCCAGGGCCGCGGTCGCGTCGTCCGCGCTGTAGGTGCGCCGCTCCTTCCACGTGTAGAACTGCGCGGAGTGGTTGACGGAGCCGCGGTTCCACTTGTCGTTGACGAACGCGGCGACCTCGCCGAAGACGTAGAAGTCGTTCGCCTTCGCGGCACCGTACTTCTGGACCAGGTGCTGCTGGAGGGCCGGCAGGAAGCGCCGGTTCCAGGTGACCCGCGGGATGTGCACGGCCGTGTCGATGCGGAACCCGTCGACGCCCATGTCGATGTAGGAGCTGTACGCGTCGATGAGGTACTGCTGCACGACCGGGTTCTCGGTGTTGAAGTCGGCGAGGTCGTCGTGCAGCCAGCAGGAGCGGGCGTCCTCGCCTTCCCAGTTGCCGATCCAGCACTGGTGGTACAGGTCGGCGGGGAACATCTTCGCCGTCGGGCTCGGCCACTGGCAGTGGTGGTTGGCGTAGCCTTCGGGGCTGAACGTGCCGTTCGTCTGCCCGTAGTTCGGGCAGGTGTTGCCGGCCGGTGCGGTGGTGGACCACAGGTCGCCGTTGTAGGCGCGGCCGAGCGCGTTCTCCTCCAGCGGGTTGTACGTCTTGCCGGGGACCTTCTCGCTGTACATCCAGTCCCACTGCCCGTCCCGGGCGCCCCACACGGTCGGCACGTACAGGCCCTTGGCGCCCCAGCGGGAGCTGTGGTTGTAGACCACGTCCTGGTAGATCTTCAGGCCCTTGGCGTGCGCGGCGTCGATGAGGTTCTGGTAGCTGGCGCCGGGCGACTCGAGGCGTGGGTCGACGCGGAAGAAGTCCCAGCCGTGGTAGCCGTGGTAGTCGTAGTCGGACCGGTTGAGCACGACCGGCGTGATCCAGATCGCGGAGAAGCCGAGGCCCTTGATGTAGTCGAGCTTGTCGACGAGGCCCTTGAAGTCGCCGCGGAACATCGGGTCGTTGTTGGCCGCGTTGCCCGACTTCACGTGCTGGCTGCCGCCCCTGTCGTTGGAGGCGTCCCCGTCGTAGAAGCGGGCGGTGAGCACGAAGTAGATGCTCTCCTTGCGCGGGTCGCCGCCGAGCATGGATCCGCCGGCGGGCAGCGGCGGCGCGTCGCCGGTCGTGACGGTGACGGTGCTGGACGCGCCGGAGAGGTTGCCGGCCGCGTCGACGGCCTTCACGGTGTACGAGTAGCTGGTCCTCGGCGCGAGCCCGCCGTCGATGTATCCGTTGGTGGCGGTGGTGAGCACGGTCGCGCCGGGGTTGCGGGTCACCTGGTAGCCGGTGACACCGCGGTCGTCGGTCGAGGCGGTCCACGACAGCGTGACGGTGACGTGGTCGGCGGTCGCGGTGACGCCGCCGGGGACGCTCGGCGGGGTCGTGTCGGGCGGAACGGCCGCGCACGGGTCGGTCGCGCCGCCGGTGACGACCCCGCCGGCGACCTTCGACGTGCCGGCGTCGATGCGGTAGTTGGCGCCGTTGTTGTTGTCCCACGTGCCGGATCCGTTGTTGAACACCGCCTGCATGCCGGTGGCGGCGCCCAGCGCGACGGTCTTCTTCACCCAGCCGGCGCAGGCGACCTCGTTCATCGCGACGCCCGGCACCGCGGTCCACGCCTCGCCGTTCGGCGCGTAGTGGATGTTCACCACCGGCCAGTTCCTGCCGGCGGTGGAGTAGAAGACGGTGGCGGTGTTGCCGGTCGGCGGCGGGGTCGTCGGCGTCGGCTGGCCGCCGCACGGGTTGCCGGTGCCCGCGACGCCGCCGGCGACCGTGACGTCGCCGGTGCCGAGGGCGTAGTTGCGGCCCGAGTTGTTGTCCCAGGTGCCGGCGCCGTTGTTGAAGACGACCTGCAGGCCGTTGGCGGACCCGAGGTCGATGGTCTTGCTGTACCAGCCGGTGCAGGCCGGCGTCATCGCCACGCCCGGCACGGCCGTCCACGCGCCGCCGTTGGGCGCGTAGTGGATGTTGATGGTGGTCCAGGCGGCGGCGGGCTTGTAGTAGACGGTGACGGTGGTGCCCGCGGCGGCGAGGGCGGGGACGACGAGGAGGGACGCCAGCAGCGTCAGGACGGCGAGCAACAGGGCTCTTCTTCGGGACACGGGGTGCTCCTTGCGTGCATCGATGCGGCGGCGGACCGACCGACGTGACAGCCTGGCGGGGCATGGCAGCGCGTGGAGGAAGACTGATCTGGCCGATTGACACATGTCAAGCTTCTTGCAAAAATCACCAACTCCTCACCGGACAGATCCGGGCTGAGCTGCTGAAACGTCGACGCCACCTTGCAAAGATCAACAGGTCTTTACCGGCGCGTTACGGGAAGCTAGCATCAGTGCGCTCTTGCAAGACCTTGCAATCCCTGCAAGCCGCCTACAGTGGAGCGTATTCGTGAAGCGTCCCCTCATGCTCGCGGCGGTCCTCGCCCTGACCGCCGTCGGGCTCAGTGCCCCGCCCGCGGCGGCGTCCCCGGACCGCGGCGACGTCACCGCACATCTCTTCCAATGGCCGTGGCGCGACGTCGCCCACGAGTGCCGCACCACCCTCGGCCCGGCCGGCTACGCCGCCGTGCAGGTCACCCCACCCCAGGAGCACGTCGAGTTGCCCGCGCAGGGGTATCCGTGGTGGCAGGCGTACCAGCCGGTCAGCTACAAGCTCGACAGCCGCTACGGCAACCCCCGCGAGTTCGCCGGCATGGTCGAGGCCTGCCACCGCGCCGGGGTCAAGGTGTACGTCGACGCCGTCATCAACCACATGTCGGGCCAGACCACCGGCGGCGTGGGCAGCGGCGGCACCCGGTTCGGCAAGTACGACTACCCCGGCCTGTACGACAGCACGGACTTCCACCACTGCGGCCGCAACGGCGACGACTGGATCCACGACTGGAACGACGCGTGGGAGATCCAGCACTGCGAGCTGCTCGGCCTGTCCGACCTCGCGACCGAGCAGGAGGACGTGCGCACCGACATCGCCGGCTACCTCAACGGCCTGCTGCGCCTCGGCGTCGACGGCTTCCGCATCGACGCCGCCAAGCACGTCCCGGCGGCCGACCTCGCCGCCATCAAGGCCAAGCTGAAGCGGCCCGCGTACCTCTACCAGGAGGTCCTCGGCAACGCCCCGATCCCGAAGTCCGACTACCTGCCGGTCGGCGACGTCATCGAGGACGCGTACGGCCAGCAGATCAGCCGCGTCGTGAAGACCGGCAAGCTCAGCTGGCTCGACCAGTTCGGCGAGGCGTGGGGCTTCTCCCCGTCCGCCACCGCCGTCGTCTACGTCGACAGCCACGACACCGAGCGCGACCAGAGCGGCGCGACCCTCACGTACAAGGACGGGCCGCTCTTCGCGCTCGGCAACGCCTTCTCCCTCGCGTGGCCCTACGGGCACCCGCTCGTGCTGTCCAGCTATGGGTTCACCAGCACCGACGCCGGGCCGCCGGGATCGTCGGCCACCGGCGACCTGGGCGCCGTGCGCTGCGGCGGGGTCACCAGCGGCCCCGGCGGCTGGCTCTGCCAGCAGCGGGACACCGCGACCACCGGCCTGGTCGGCTTCCGCAACGCCGCCGGCACCGCGCCGGTCAGCCACTGGTGGAGCGACGGCGACAACGCGATCGCCTTCGCCCGCGAGGGCCGCGGCTACATCGTGCTCAACCGGGAGAGCACCGCCGTCACCCGCACGTTCGACACGGGCCTGCCGGCCGGCGTCTACTGCGACGTCACCCGCGGCACCGTGCGCGGCGACCGATGCACGGGCCCGACCGTCACCGTCGGCAAGGGCGGCGCGCTGACCACGACGGTGCCCGGGCTGAGCACCCTCGCGATCGACGTGCGGCACCGCGTCTCCCGGCCCGTCGCGGCTCCCGCGGCGGCGGTGTCGTTCTCCGCGTACGCGGTGGTCGCCCCGGGCGAGCGCCTCGTCCTCGTCGGCAACGCCCCCGCCCTCGGCGCCTGGAACCCCGCGAACGGCGTGCGGCTGTCGTCGAGCGGCTATCCACAGTGGACCGCGCGGGTCCAGGTCCCGGCCGGCACCGCGCTGGAGTACAAGTACGTGAAGCTCGCCGCCGACGGCACGGTCACCTGGGAGAGCCGCCCCAACCGCACGGAGACCGTGCCCGCCGACGGCTGGCTGTCCACCTCGGACGGCTGGGAGGCCGGCGCCACCGTCCAAGGCGACGTGACGCTGCACGTCGCCGAGGAGCCGGGGCAGCAGCTGTTCCTCGTCGGCGCCGCGCCGTCCATCGGCTCGTGGAACCCGGCGAACGCCGTGCCGCTGACGAAGGCGGCGGACGCGACGTGGACCGGCCAGGTGACCCTGCCGGGCTCGGCGGTCGTCGAGTACAAGTACATCCGCAAGGACGCCGCCGGCACCGTCACCTGGGAGAGCGACCCGAACCGCACGGTCGCCACCCCGTCGGGAGGCAGCATCGCCCTGAACGACACCTGGCGCTGACCGGCAGCACTTTCGATCCAATCGACAGAAGTCATGGACATTCGAGCAAAAGTCTTCTAGCGTGGCTGACACATCGAGGGCCGTCACCGCGAGGTGGCGGCTCGCGGTGCCCGTGTCGCCCTTCGGCGAGCGCGCGGGAGTTCTCAGGGCGGCGCACCGTGCCGCCGGACAACTCCTACCCTCTGGAGCGCTCGATGAGGAGAACCGTCCTCGGCGCGGCGGCCGCCGTCCTGATCGCGGGCCTGCTGCCCGCGACGCAGGCCCGCGCCGCCGTCCCGCCGCAGGAACCCGGCGTCACGCTGCGCGTCTTCGACGTGCAGACGCCGCTGAGCTCGATCTGCACCCTCAAGACCGGGCAGACGCCGAACATCGACAAGCTCATGCCGACGGTCAACTGGAGCACGGCCGCCGACTTCGGTCTCGAGGACCTGTTCCAGGCGCAGGTGACGGGCAACGTCAACGTCACCACCGCCGGGTCGTACATCTTCCGGCTCACCAGCGACGACGGCTCCCGGCTGCTCGTCGACGGCGCGACCGTCATCAACCACGACGGGCTGCACGGGGCGACCGCCATGGACGGCACCGTCACCCTCAGCGCCGGCTACCACGCGATCCGGATCGACTACTTCGAGCGGACCGGCGGGCAGCAGCTGACCCTCGAGTGGCGGCCGCCGGGCGCGTCCGGGTTCACGGTCGTGCCGAACTCGGCGCTGAGCACCGACGCCGGGGTCGTGCGGGTGACCGCGCCCGGGCGCAAGGAGTGCGAGGGGGCCGCCGACAGCCCCGGCGACGGGCTGCCGCTGAACGCCGTGCATCCCGGGTACACCTTGACCAGCCTCCGCCCGAACGGCTTCCAGCCGCAGGTGAGCGCCATGGACTGGCTGCCCGACGGGCGCCTGGCGATCACGACCTGGGGCGGCAGCAACACCACCGTCGGTGAGGTCTACCTGCTCAGCGGCGTCACCGGCGCCACATCGCCCGCGCAGGTGACCTACACCAGGATCGCGACCGGCCTGCGGGAGCCGATGGGCATCAAGTACGTCGACGGCAAGCTGTATGTGTCGCAGAAGCACGAGCTGACCGAGCTCAACGACACCAACGGCGACGGCCAGATCGACCAGTACCGCACCGTCGCGACGTGGCCGTTCGACGGCAACTTCCACGAGTTCGCGTTCGGGCTGCTGTACAAGGACGGCTACTTCTACCTGAACCTGTCGGTGTCCATCAACCAGGGCGGCGCGACCACCGACCCGCAGGGCTCACCGAACCGCGGCACCAGCCTGAAGATCAACCGCAGCACGGGCGCGGTGCAGTACGTCGCCGGCGGCCTGCGCACCCCCGACGGCATCGGCTGGGGCCCGGAGGGCGACATCCTCGTCACCGACAACCAGGGCGGCTGGCTGCCGGCCTCGAAGCTGGTGCGCATCAAGCAGGACCGGTTCTTCGGCCACTACACCAACCCGGACGGGCCGTTCGACAACCAGCCGGTGACCGCCCCGGTGCTGTGGCTGCCGCAGAACGAGATCGCCAACTCCCCGAGCACCCCGCTGCTGCTGTCCAGCGGCCCGTTCGCCGGCCAGCTGCTGTTCGGCGACGTCACCTACGGCGGCATCCAGCGGGCGTACCTGGAGAAGGTCAACGGCGAGTACCAGGGCGCGGTCTTCCGGCTCACGCAGGGCCTGGAGATGGGCGTGCTGCGGCTCAGCCAGGGCCCCGACGGCGCGCTGTACGCCGGCGGGCTCGGCGCGGGCGGCAACTGGGGTCAGGAGGGCAAGCTCACCTACGGCCTGCAGAAGCTCACCCCGAACGGCGCCTCGGCCTTCGAGATCAAGGCGATGCGGGCGATCGCCGGCGGCTTCGAGCTCGAATACACCCAGCCGGTGTCCTCGGCGACCGCGGCCTCCTACGTGGCCAAGCAGTGGCGCTACGTGCCGACCCCCGCGTACGGCGGCCCGAAGGTCGACGAGGAGACGCTGCAGGTCACGTCCGCCACGCTGTCCGCGGACCGGCTCAAGGTGACGCTCCAGCTGGCCGGCCTCAAGCCCGGCCGGGTCGTCTACCTGCGCTCCCCGCGCCCCTTCACGTCCACCACCGGGGCGTCGCTGTGGAGCACGGAGGCGTGGTACACGCTGAACAGCCTCGTCGACGGCACCCTGGCGCAACCGGGCCGGCTCGAGGCGGAGCACGCCGGCCTGAGCGGCAGCGCGCACGTCGCGACCGACCACAGTGGATACACCGGGTCGGGTTTCGTCGCCGGCTACGGTACGGCCGGCGCGGCGACCACGTTCAGCGTCACGACGCAGACGGCCGGCGCGTACGACGTCAACCTGCGCTACAGCAACGGCCCCAACCCGTCGCCGGGGACGAAGACGGTGAGCCTCTACGTCAACGGCGCGAAGGTCCGCCAGGTCAGCCTCGCCAGCACCGGCGACTGGGAGACCTGGGCCAACGCGGTGGACCGGGTGACGCTGCGGGCCGGCGGCAACACCATCGCGTACAAGGTGGACAGCGGCGACATCGGCCACGTGAACCTCGACAGCCTCACCGTCGGCCTGCCGCCCGGCGACCGCACCGGCACCATCACCGGCGCGGACGGCCGGTGCGTCGACGTCAGCAACGCCGACACCGCCAACGGCACCAAGGTCCAGCTGTGGGGCTGCAACGGCACGACCGCGCAGAGCTGGACCCGCACCGGCGACACCCTGCGCGCCCTCGGCAAGTGCCTGGACGTCAGCGGCGGCAACACCGCGGCCGGCACCCCGGTGCAGCTGTGGAACTGCAACGGCAGCGGCGCCCAGGTGTGGCAGGCCCAGCCCGACGGCGCACTGCTCAACCCGCAGTCGGGCCGGTTCCTCAACGCCAGCGGCGCCGCCCTGCAGATCGGCGACGCGCGGCAGGTGTGGACGCACAACGGGGTCAGCCGGGTGCAGCTGTTCGACGGCGGCAACCTCAACGCGTTCGCCGCGTCCGACGGCAGCGCGGCGACCTGGCCCGTGTCCGGCGGGTCGGTGGAGGTGCTCGGCGGTGACCTGCGCACCAAGCAGACCTTCGGCGACTTCAAGCTGCACGTGGAGTTCTGGCTGCCGAACCTGCCGCCCGAGGTCACCGGCCAGGCCCGCGGCAACAGCGGCATCTACCTGCAGGACCGCTACGAGCTGCAGGTGCTCGACACGTACGGCAAGGCCACCCTCGCCACCAACGAGTGCGGCGCGATCTACCTGAAGCGGGCACCGGACAGCAACCCGGCGACGGCGCCGGAGACGTGGCAGACCTACGACGTCACGTTCCGCGCCGCCCGCTGGAACGGCGCGACGAAGACGGAGAACGCCCGCGTCACCGTCGTGTGGAACGGCGTCGTCGTCCACAACGACGTGGCGATCGACGGCCCGACCGGCAACGGGGCCGCCGAGTCCGCGGCCGCGCTGCCGATCCGCCTGCAGGACCACAACGACCCCGGCGCCAACGTCCGCTACCGCAACATCTGGATCGAGCCCGCGTAGGGCAAAGGCGTGTCTGGTAAGTCGTCGACCTGGTTGGCTGCGTGTCGGTGATAGATAGGAAACGAGGTCTCCGGTAGGTGGGTCAGCGACCAGGCAAAACCTGACTACCGGAGACCTCGTGGCCAGCTTGGCGGTGACGAGGCGGCACGATCCCACCGACGCGGAGTGGGCGGTCCTGGCCGTGGCGCTGCCTGTCGTGTCGGTGCGAGGCCGGCAGGGACGTAAGGCGTTGTCATGGCAAAGGCAACCGGGCGTACCTGCGACGGCTCGGAATTCGTGCGACGATCCCGATCAAGGCTGACCACGCCGCGAACCGGCGCAAGCTCGGGTCGAAGGGCGGCCGTCCACCAGCCTTCGACCCCGAGCGCTACAAGCTGGAGGAGAAGGGCCTCATCGAGCGGGCCGTCGACCCCGCAGACACGCGGGCCAGGCGGCTGCGGGTCACGGACCGGGCGCCGAGCTCGCCCAGCGCACGATCGAGGTCGTCGAGGCCGCCGATGCCGCGTTCTTCGCCGGTACGGACGCAGCCGCCGTCATCTGGACGCTCAAGCCCCTGGCGGGCCGCTGACGGGCACGGCGGAGAAGAACTGGCGGCCGCCGCGCAGGTGCCGGTCGAAGCGCAGCCCGGTGGCGAGGAGGGCGGCGCGCATGTCGGCGTTGCTGAGGCGGCGGACCGAGTTGCGCAGCTCCCAGGTGGTGCCGCCGCGGCGGTAGGTGTTGTGACCGTCCAGGACCGTGCCGTCGAAGGACTCGATCTCGAACGTGACCTCGAGCGGGCCGAGCCGGCCGGTGAACCGCACCGCCGTGTCGAACCACGACGGCGGCAGCCAGCGCAGCACGACCAGGCCATCGGGGGTGACGTGCCGGCGGCACGCGGCGAGCAGCTCGTCGCGCAGCGTGACGTCGGCGGCGTTGACGCGGGTGGTCGCCGCCAGCACCACGGGGAAGCGCTCGCCGAGGTCCAGGGTCGCGAGGTCGGCCTGGACCGTCCGACCATGGCGGACCTGGGCCAGCATCGCCGGGGAGTCGTCGACGACCACCACCTCGTGACCCAGTCCGGTGAGGCCGTTCGCGAAGCGCCCGCCGGCGTGGCTGAGGTCCAGGACCGCCGCGCCCGGCGGGACCTTGGCGTGGACGAAGGCGGGCTCGCCGCCGTCGGGCAGGACCGCGTAGAGACCGACGGGTCGGCCGTCGGCGGTGAACTCGGACATCAGGCAACCATGCCATCCGCAAGACGCTTGTCGTGCGCCGCTTGCGGCGCATGGGGGGCGCGCGGGACCCGCCGCTTGCGGTGGGGCAGCTGGTGACAGCATGATTGCCGGCGACATGACCTCACTCGACCTCTGTTACGAAAGCCTCGACGGGTTGTCCGTCGGCGACGCGGTCGGCGCCCAGTTCTTCGTGCCGGGCACCACGCTGTCCCACATCACCGAGGCCGCCGAGCCGCCCGGCGCCTGGCCGTGGACCGACGACACGGAGATGGCCTGCTCGATCGTCGACGAGCTCGCGGTGCACGGGCGCATCGACCGGGACAGGCTCGCGTCGGCGTTCTCCCGCCGGTACGAGCCGTACCGCGGCTACGGCGGCGGCGCCGTCGTCGTCCTGCACCGGATCCGCGACGGCGTGCCGTGGCGGGAGGCGGCCCGGGACGCGTTCGACGGCCTCGGTTCGATGGGCAACGGCGCCGCGATGCGGGTCGCGCCGCTCGGGGCGTTCCACGCCGGGGACTCGCGCAGCGCCGCGCTCGACGCGATGCGCAGCGCCGAGGTCACCCACGCGCACAGCGAAGGCATCCTCGGCGCGGTCGCCGTCGCCGTCGCGGCCGCCGAGGCGGGCTGGGGGCGGCTCGTCGACGCGCCGCTGGAGCCCGATGAGCTGTTCGACGCGGTGCTCGCGTACCAGGTGGACAGCCAGGTCAAGAGCGGCCTGGAGCGGGCCCGCCGGCTCGTCGACGAGGGCGCGGGCGTGGCGGAGGCCGCGTACGTCCTGGGCAACGGCTCGCAGGTGCTCGCGCAGGACACGGTGCCGTTCGCGCTGTGGGCCGCCGCGACCCACCTCGCCGACTACCGCGCGGCGATCCTGGCGTGCGTGGAGGCCGGCGGCGACGTCGACACGACGGCCGCGATCACCGGCGGTGTCGTCGCCGCGGCGGTCGGCCGCGACGGCATCCCGAAGGACTGGCTCACCCACCGCGAGCAGCTGCCGGGCTGGGTCGCGGCACCCTGAGACCGCGATGCAAACTTTCCGGCACCGCCGGCGTCAATGGCGGTGAAGGAGGTGCCACGTCGTGGAGACACCCGAGGAGGCCGAGTTCTCGGCCTTCGTCGAGCAGCGCGCGCACGCGCTGCTGAAGACGGCGTACGCGCTGACCGGGGACCGGCACGCCGCCGAGGACCTCGTGCAGAACGCCCTGGCGAAGGCGTTCGCCCGGTGGCGGCGCATCGACGAGCCTGAGCCGTACCTCCGGCGGATGATCTACAACGAGTTCGCGTCGGGGTGGCGCAGCCGGCGCCGGCAGGCGGAGGTGACGGTCGCCGAGCCGCCGGACCGCGCCGGCACCCGGCACCTCGACTCCGACACCGCGCTGCGGCTGCTGCTGCGCGACGCCCTGCGGGCGCTGCCGCCCCGGCAGCGGGCGGTGCTGATCCTTCGGTACTTCGAGGACATGAGCGTCGAGGAGACCGCCGAGATCCTGTCCTGCCGGGTGGGCACGGTCGCCAGCCAGGCGTCCCGCGGCCTGGCGAAACTGCGCGAGCTCGTGCCGCAGCTCGACTGGGTGGAAGTGGGAGGTCGGCACTGATGCGCTTCGAGCGGCTGCTCCACGAGACGATCGACGAGATGGCCGGCGAGGTCCACGCCCCCGGCGCCGGCCTCGCCGCCCGCAGCATGGCCAAGGGCCGGCGCATCCGCCGGACCCGCCGCCTGGCCGTCGGCGCCGCCGCGGCCGTGGCGGTCGCCGCCGTCGCCGTGCCGTGGCTGGCCCTGCCGCACCGGGACGGCGCGGCGCCCGTGGTGCCGGCCGCGTCGGTGACGGCGTCCCGACAGGCGTCACCCGCGGCGACACTCGCGTGGGGGTCGGGACTCCCCGGTGGCTGGGTCGTGACCAAGATCGGCGACCGGGTCCTCGACCGGGCGACCGGCGAGCTCGTCGCCACGTCCGGCGTGGTGTGGCCGGCGCCGGCCGGCAAGCGGGTCCTCACCGTCGTCGCCCCCGAGAAGGTACGGATCAGCGACGTCCGCGGCGCGAACCCGGTCACCGTCGACACCGCCGGCTTCGTCGGCGACTACAGCTGGAACGCGATCGGTGACCGCCTCGTCGGCGGGATCAGCCAGAAGGAGCCGTTCCAGGTCGGGTTCGCCGTCATCGACGCCGGGACCGGTGAGGTGCGCCGGCACTGGATCGACCACGACCGGTACGACTGCAGCGAGTGCACCTTCACCTGGACGCGCGACGGCGGCGGCGTCACGCTGCCCATCGCCGACCGCTCCGGCGGTGAGGCGGAGGAACGTGTCGACCACCTCCAGTACTTCGACGCCACGTCCGGCGAGGCCAGAAGCTTCGCGCAGGTGCCGGCGATGCCGTCCGGCCCGTTCTCGTGGTCTCCGGGTGGCCGGTACGTCGTGGCCGGCCCCCCGGTGCCCGAGGCGTCGGCGGGCTGGCGACGCTTCGACACCACCACCGGGCAGAGCGTGCCCTTCCCGGGGCCCGCGGTGTGGGTGACCGCCGACGTGCTGCTGGCCGTGCGGGACGGCAAGGTGCTCGTGGTGACCCCGGACGGCACCGTCACCGCCACGCTCGACGTCCCCGGCGCCGAGCCGGGCACCGCGATCAGCATCGGACCGCCGGGCTAGCGGGGCACCCGCAGCGGCCGCTCGACGGCGTCCTGGGCCGCCAGCAACGCCATCAGGTCGCGGTACGCGGCCGGGTCCAGGTCGCCGGTCAGCAGCCGGTCGAACGCCTTCGCCTCGCGGCGGGCCAGGACGGGGCCGGCCGGGCGGGGCGGGGGAAGCGGGCCGAAGCGGGCGGCGAGCCACCTGGCCGCCCGCGGCTCGTACGCGCCCTCGAGCCGGTGGTGCCGGATCATCCACGCGTGGAGGGCGATCAGTACCGCGTACGCCACGGCGACGAACAGCACGACGAGCACACCGAGCAGGGTATCCCCCCGACGTGCGGGGCCGGTGAATTGGCCGCCGCTCGAATCCGCCGATAGTGTTGCGGACCGCAGCAAAAGAGTGGCGACAGCGCACAGGGGAGGAGCGGGACCGCGTGGTGCAGGAGTGGCAGCCGGACCTCTTCGACAGCGGCCCGGTCACCAGCTCCGACCAGCCCGAGGTCCGTTCACCGGCCGCCGACGCGTCGATGCGGGCCCGCTGGCGGGCGCTGATCCTCACCGACCCGGTCGCCCGGCTCGTCCGCAACGCCGCCCACGCCAGCGTCCACCAGGCCTACGACCTGCGCCAGCTCGCCCTCGCCGCCGTCGACATCGCGGTCGCGTCGATGGGGTTCGCCAGGCAGATCACCCTCGCCGAGCTGATCGAGTCGACCGCCGAGCTCGCCGCCGTCATGCACCCCGGCGGCGCGGCCGGCGACCACCAGGACGCCGCTCGCTGGGTCGTGAAAGGCCTGCTCAACGACGCCGACAACCAGGGCGCGTTCGTCTACTCGTTCGTCGACGCGCACGCGTTCCCGCCGCGCCGCGAGGAGTACGCGTTCAAGCTCCTGCAGCTGCAGGACGGCCCCGACGGCGCGGTCGTGCTCGCCTCCCACCAGGCGGTCATGCTGTACCTCAACGGCCTCGACCTGGACGTCGACGACGCCGAGGCCGCGTTCTCCGTCGTGCTGCAGCGCCAGCTGCGGGACCGGCGCTTCGAGGCCGCCGCCCGCACCGCCACGCAGGCCGAGCGCGTGTCGGTGGCCATGTCCGCGTCCCTCGCCGACGTGCTCGACGCGACCCGCCGCGACGTGCGCGCGTTCGACTGGATCACCGACGTGCCGCACCGCCTCGCGCGGGCCCGCGAGCACGTCGAGGCCCGCATCGCCGCCGACGCCGAGGTCCTCAACCACGTCGCGGCGGGCATCGACACCGAGACCGACAGCGCCGTGCGGCAGGCGTCCGGCGACCTCGTGGAGACCCTGCGCCGCATCCGCCGGGTGCACCTGGACCTCGCGGAGCGGGTCGCCGGCGCGCGGGGCGTGTTCCTGCAGGCCCAGCTGAGCCAGGTCTTCGCCCGCCGGGTCCACCTGCGGCTGCTCAACATCGAGCCGGAGCTGTTCCATCCCGTGCTCGACGCGCCGGCGGAGCAGGCCCGGGTCGTGGCCGAGACGTTCGGGGACCGGGTGCTCGGCCTGCGCGTGCCGCGGCTGCTGCACCTCGACGGGCTCGTCGACATGCTGCTCGCCCCGCCCCGCGCGGCCGAACCCGCCGACCAGGAGACCGAGACGCCCGGCGACGTCGAGGGCGTCGACCTGCAGGCCTACCCGCCGGCGGTCGTCGCCGAGGCCGCCCGCATCCTGCGCCGCGCCGCGGACGAGCCGGTCCCGCTGTCGGCGCTGCTGGACGGCGCCACCGAGGCCACCGAGGCCACCGAGGCCACCGACGGCGGCGACGACCTGCGGGAGCTGGTGCTACTGACGGCGCTGTGGTCCTACGCGCCCGACGTCGGGGACCCCGACGCCAAGTCCGACCTCACGGCCCTCACCGAGGCGCTGTCCGCGGAGCGCTCCGGCAACCGCCTCGACCATCCCCTCGCCTGGGGCGACGACCTGCTGGTGCGCTACGAAGGAGGCCTGGACTCGTGACGGTCCCGATCGAGGACGTGTGGTCGGCGGCCGAGCTCGTCGCGTTCGGCCTGCGCACCGGCGCCCGGCCCACCGACGGCAACACCTACGGTCAGCTGCTGGAGCGGTACCGCACCAACACCGCCTTCCGTGACGCGGTCGACACCGTCGCCGGGGGCCTCGGCCTCGTCGTGCTCGGCGCGCCCGCCCGCACCGGCCTGGTCCTGAGCACCCAGCCGGGCAGCGTGTTCGCGCTGCGCATGGCCGACCTGCGCGGCGGCAGCATGAGCGCCGACGACAAGCTCATCGCCGGACTCGTCGTGCTGGGCATCGCCGCGTATGCGTTCCCGCACGACGTCGACCTCGACACCACCGACGTGAAGATCGTGGAGGTCGCGGCGCTGGACCGGTTCGTCCGAGACGCCGCCGACCGGGTCCTCGCCCTGACCGGCGACCCCGACACCGTCGACGGGCAGGCTCGCAGGGCGGCCGAGGTGTACCGGCGGACCGCCGCGTTCAAGCCGAAGGACCGGCTGCCGGGGCCGGCGCGGGGGTGCACACAGTTCGCGGTCCTCGAGGTCCTGGGCTGGCTCGTCGAGCGGGGCGCCGCGCGGCAGGTGCCGCAGATGGGCGCCGGCTCGTTTCAGCTGACCGACCGCTTCCGGCTGCTCGTCGCGGACGTGGCCGGCGGCGAGGCCCTGGAGGCGCTCCGTTCGGTGCGCCGCACCGCGACCGCGCCGGGCCCGGCCGCTTCGGACGCGGTCGGCGCTACCGGCGGGTCCACTGTGGAGGGTGTGTGATGGCGGCGCCGGCGAGACTGTGGCAGATGCGGCGGGTGTACCTCGACCGGGTGGGCTCACCGGCGGCGCGCTTCCGCGACGTGTGGCTCGACCTGACCGGCAAGGACGGCACGCCGCTGGACACCATCCTGTGGATGCGCAACGGCGGCGGCAAGTCGACGCTGATCGCCCTCATCTGCGCCCTGATCCGGCCCGACCGGCGGGACTTCCTCGCCACCGCCACGACCGGCCGGCACCTGGAGGACTGCATCCTCGGCGCCGACACCGGCCACGTCGTCGTCGAGTGGACCGACCCGACCGGCCGGCGGCTCGTCACCGGCGCCGTCTACGAGTGGACCGACCGCGTCCAGCCCGCCGACCCCAACGCCGGGCACGACCGGCTGAAGCAGACCTGGTACGCCTTCACGCCCGAGGTCGAGATCGAGTCCCTGCCGTTCGCGACCGCCGACTTCAAGGAGTTCGTGCGGGCCGTGGAGGCGCTGCCGGCCGCCGCCGAGGCCGTCGTCACCACCAAGCAGGACCGGTGGGCGCAGGCGCTGCACGACCGCGGCCTCGACCCGGGCCTGTTCACCGCCATCCTGCGGATCAACGCCTCCGAGGGCGGCATCGAGCACCACTTCAAGTTCAGGACGTCCGACGACTTCGTGCAGTACCTGCTGAGCCTCGTCACCGAGCCCACCTCGGCGACGAAGGTCGCCACGATCCTGCGCGGCACCCGCGAACGGCTCGCCCGCCAGCCGCGCCTGCGCGCCGAGGTCGCCTTCTGCGACGAGGCCGTCGACCTCCTCGACGTCCTCGACCGGTCCCGCGCCGCCGTCACCACCGCCACCACCGAGGCCGCCGCCAACCGGCAGGCGGCGGTGCGCCTCGCCGCGTCGTTCACCGGCGCCGCCGCCCTCGCCGCTGCCGCCGCCGGCGAGCACGAGGCAGTGGCCGGCGCCGCCGCGCATGCCGCCACCGACGCGGAGACCAGGGCGGCGACCCTCGACGTGCTGCTGCGCGAGGAGCAGTGGCAGGCCGCTTCCCGCCGGCACGCCGACGCCCGCACCGCCGTCGAGGACGCCGCCGCCACCGTCCTCGCCCGGCGCCGCGTGCACCGGGCCTGGCAGCTCGTCCCGCTCCTCGTCGACCGCGACCAGCTCACCTCCCGCCTCACCGCCGCCCGGGGCCGGCAGCGGGAGGCGGAGGCGGGCGCCGCCCCGCTGCGGCAGGCCAGGTCGGAGGCCGCCGCCGGATACCTGTCGGCCCTGCGTGACGCGTGCGCGGAGCTCGACGACACCGTCGCGACGCTCACCACGCAGGCCGCCGACGCCGCCGAGCAGCAGGCGAAGTCCCGCGCCCTCGCCGACGGCCTCCGCGCCGACCTGGGCGGACTCACCGGCCGGCAGCGCGCGATCGAGCAGTACCTCGCCACCTTCGACCACGACGTGCGCGCCGCCGCCACCGCCGGCCACCTCACCACGACCACCGACCCGACCGCCGACGCCCCGATCACCGCCGACCCCGCCACAGACCCGGCCGCCGCCGGCCACCTCGGCGTTGCCGGTCACGTCGGTGCCGCCGCGGAGGACGCGGAAGCGGTGGGGACCGTCGAGCGGCTGGGGGCGGCGCTGGCCGCGGCCCGTGCCACCGACGAGGAGGCGGCGCGGCGGCTGGCGGAGGAGCTGCCGGCCGAAGCGGAGCGGCTCGACGCGGACCGGGCCACACACGAGCGGGAACGCGCCTCGGTGCACGCCGCCGTCACCGAGCTGACCCGGCAGCTGGCCACGCTCGACAGCGTCCGCACGCCGCTGCTCGCCGAGATCGACGCCCTGGCCACGGACCCGCGGCTCACCGCGCTCACCGAACGCGACACCGTCGACCCCGTCGGCGAGCAGCGGCTCCTCGTCGACCAGCTGTCGGAGGCGATCGTCGGCGCCGACCGGCAGCGCATCCAGCTCGCCGTCGCCGACGCCGAGGACGACCGGGCCGTGCAGGCGCTCGCCTCGCCGCGCGGGCTGCTGCCCGCCGCCCTCGACCTGGCCCGCGCCGCCGACGTCATGGCCGCCGAGCGCATCCCCGCCAGCACCGGCTGGCACCACCTCGCCGACCGGGTCCCGCAGGACCGCTGGGCCGCGCTCGTCGACCGGGTCCCGCACCTCGTCGGCGGCCTCCTCCTGCACGACGAGGCCGACCTCGGCCGCGCCCGCGCGGCCCTGCACGCCGCCCGGCTCTTCCCCACCAGCGCCGTCCAGGTCTCCACCACCGCGCACCTCGACGCCGCCATAGGGGAGTCAGGGGAGCCGGGGCCGGGGTTCGTCCTGGAGCCGGCGCCCGCCATGTACGACCGGACCGCGGCGGCACGGGAGGCGGACCGCCGGGCCGAGAGCCGCCGGGACCGGGGCGAGCGGGTCCAGGAGCTGCTCGACGCCCGCGACCACGACCTGCGGCTCAAGGACCAGCTGCGCCAGCTCGCCGACCGGTGCCCGCCGGGGCATCGCGAGCACCTCGACGCCGAGCACCAGCGGATCGGCGAGCTGCTGCGCGGCGCCCGGAGCCGGGCGGTCGAGCTGGACGGCGCCCGCGGGGAGCTGGACGCCCGCGCCGGCCGGCTGCGCCAGGCCCAGCAGCTGCTCGCCGAGCGGCGCCGGATCCTGGCCACCCGCCTCGGCGTGCTGCAGGACCTGGCCCGCCGGGCGCCCGAGGCCGACCGGCAGCGCGCCGAGCTGCGCGGGCTGCCCGCCGCCCGGACCGACCTGGAGGGGCAGCTGGAGCAGGCGGAGGAGCAGGAGCGCGGGCACGCCACCGTCGCCGCCCGCTGCACCTCGGACGCCGAACAGCACCGGAGCACCGCCAGGGGCCACCGCGCCAGGATGGACGAGCTCCGCCGGGTCGCCGAACCGGCGCCCGGAGCCGGGCCGGCCCGCGAAGGCGCCGGCGCGGCGGCAGGCATCGGAAAGCCGGTGAGCCTCGCGGCGGCGATGAGCGCATACCAGGCGGCCGACGAGGCGTACACGCGCCGCTCGTCCGGCGACGCCCTCGAGGCCACGATCAGCGAGATCGGCCGGCGGCTCGACGCGCTCGACCGGCAGGCGCGGCAGTTCAGCGCCGAGGAGCACGAGACCGCCGCCCGGCTCGCCGCCACGCCCGAGGCCGCCGACCCGGCGCTCGTCGCCCGCGACACCGAGCTCGCGGAGCAGGAGCACTTCGCGGCGCGGGCGGCCGCGACCCGGGCCGAGGCCGAGCGCGACGCCGCCCGCCGGGACCTCGCCGACCGCGGCGCGAGCCGCCCGGCGCCGGAGGAGCTGTCGCCGGCCGTACCGACGCCGCAGAACCTGCAGGAGCACCTCGACGCCGCCGGTGAGACCGTGCGGGTGGCCCGCGAACGGCAGGCGGCGGCCGTGCGGGCGGCCGAGGCGCAGCACCGCCGCGCCGCCGACTTCCAGGGGTTCGCCGGGGACCTGGAGGCCGACCTCGGCGAGCACGACCCCGTTGCCGCGCCACCGTTCGACGGCGACGTCGACGCGGCGCGGGAGGCGGGACGCGGCGCGCGGCGGGCGCTGCAGGCGGCCGAGAAGGCGGTCACCGCCGCCCGCAACCAGCTCGCCGCCGAGGTGCACCGCGTCGACCGCTGGGCCGGCGAGGAGCGCTTCGCCGCCGTCACCGCCGAGGTGCGGGACCGGTTCCGCGGCGAGCGCACCGCCGACCTGCCGCCGGAGCTGGCGGGGGAGCTGCGCACCTACCGGCACGCGCTCGCCGGCGAGCTCGAGGCCGTCGACAAGGACAAACACCTCGTGGTGACCGCGCTGTGCGCCGAGGTCCGCGAGGGGCTCAAGACGCTGCAGCGGGCCCAGCACCACGCGCAGCTGCCGCCCGGCCTCGCCGACCACCTACGCAACCGCCGCTTCCTCGACGTCGGTCCGCGCTCCACTGTGGACACCACCGACGCGACGCTGCGCAGCCGGGTCGAGCGCCTCGTGGAGCGGCTCGTCGCCCGCCAGGAGAACATCCCCGACGGGCTGACCCTGGTGTGGGAGGCGACCACCGCCGTCGTCGGCCGCGGCAACTTCACCGCCCGCGTGCTGAAGCCGTCGACCGAGCTCGGCGAGGACCGCCAGCCGGTCGAGCTGATGAGCAAGTGGTCCGGCGGGGAGAAGGTCACGATCAGCCTGCTGCTGTTCTGCATGCTCGCCCGCCTGCGCGCCGCCAACCGCGGCGGCGACGTGCCCGGCCTGGGCGTACTGCCGATGGACAACCCGCTCGGCACGGCGAACTACGTCGCGTTCCTGGACCTGCAGCGCCGGGTCGCCGCGGCGAACGGCATCCAGCTCGTCTTCCTGTCCGGCCTCGGCGACATGCGCGCCGTCGGCCGCTTCCCCAACGTGGTCCGGATGCGCAACACCCACCACCGCGGCCGCAACTACGCCCAGGTGCAGGAACGCGAGCTGAACGACGACCAGGTGATCGAGGGGATCACCACCGCCCGGCTCACGTTCCCGCACCAGGAGACGCTGCTCTAAGCCGTGTTTGGTACGTCGTCGAGCTGGTTGGCGGCGTGTCGGTGATCGATAGAAAGCGAGGTCTCCGGTAAACGGGGCCGGCGGCGCGGTGACGCTGCCCGGCGCGCTCGCGGCCTACCGGGGGCTACGCGACACGGTAGGTTGAGGCGCATGACCGCCGCCGCCGCGCACGCCGTCATTCAGTACGCGGAAAGCGACGGGCGCCTGGCCGCCCGGATCGCGCTGCACCAGAACCACGGCACCAACCCGCAGAGCTGGTTCGACTGGCTGGCCGAGCGCCTCGGCCTCGCCGGCGACGTGCTGGAGGCCGGGGCCGGCACCGGCGCGCTGTGGTCGTACGCCCGCACCGAGGCGGTGCGCACCCTGACCCTGGCCGACTTCTCCGCCGCGATGTGCGCGCGGCTGACGGCGGTCCCGTCCGCCCGCGTCCTGCGCGGCGACGTGACCCGGCTGCCGTTCGCCGATGGGACCTTCGACACGGTGCTGGCCAACCACATGCTGTACCACCTCGACGAGCCGCCCGCCGGCGTCCGCGAGCTGGTCCGAGTCCTACGCCCGGGCGGTCGCCTGATCACGACGACGAACGGCCGCGCCCACCTGGCCGAGCTCGACGCCATCGGCCCCGCGATCGGCCGGCCCGACCTGCAGCTGGCGGGCCGGCTCGGCGACTTCAGCGCGGAGTCAGCTCCGGCCCTGATCGAGCGCTGGTGTACCGGGGTGCGCGTCGAGCGGTACCACTGTGACCTGCGCATTACCAGGGTCGAGCCGGTCCTGGCCTATCTGGAGAGCCTCGCCGACACCCCGCTGACCCCGTCCGAACGCGCCGCCGCGGCCGCTTACGTGCAGGCCCGCATCGACACGGAGGGTGCATTCCACGTGGGCAAGCACTCGGTCCTCATCACCGGCACGAAGTCCTAAGCCCTTCACGTCGGTGCCGGCGTGCCTGGTGAGCGCCGGCTGGTTGGGCGCCTCGGCGGCCCGGTTGAGCCACCAGGCGCCGGCCAGCAGCACGAACTGCACGTGCGTCAGCTCGAGCGGCCCGAGCGCCGCCGCGATGCCCCGCTGCCAGCGCAGCGTGACGTGCCACAGCAGGAACCCCGGCTCTCGTCCGGCCGCAACGCCATCCTCTACACCCCACCCGCGCCTGCGCGATGAGGGCCGCGACGACGTCCGGGAAGTCGCCGGTGATCTCGGTCCGGTACACGACCCGGGTCCCGCCGGCGGTCCGCTCGATGCGGTGCTCGGCGTCCATCTCGTCGGTGAACCGCCCCCCTTGGTCTCCGCGTAGGTTGTCTTCGCGGAGACTCAAGGGCAAGCGGTCAGAGTCCCAGGAGCGCGGCGGCGATGATGCGCTGGGAGCGGACCGGCTGGTCGCTGCCGCCCATGTGCAGGGTGTTGACGGAGAAGACCAGGCGCGAGGACAGGTCCCGGGTCGCGGCCATCCCATTGTTGTAGCCGGGGCGGTCGCCGCTCTTGCCCCACAGCGTCAGCGGGCCGACGGGCAGCTTCGTCAGGCCGGCGCTGTACACCGCGTCCTTGTCGTCGGACGGGTCGTCGTTGCCGTCGTACAGCTTGATCCCCGCGGGCACGGTGAACATCTCCGACAGCTGCGGCTCCGGCACCAGCCGGCCGCTGAACAGGGCCACCATGAACCTGTCCAGGTCCGGCGCGGTCGAGACGATCGACGCGGCGGACCACTGCAGCGACGTGTCGGCGCGGGTCACGTCGACCCAGCCGGCGTCGGTCGCCTCGTAGCCGTGGGCGTGCGGGCCGCGGACCTCGACGTCCCGGCCGGGCGCGGTGGTGCCGCGCAGGCCGAGCGGCTCGACGATCCGGCGCTGGATCTGCGACTCCCAGGTGCGGCCGGTGACCTTCTCGATGAGCAGCCCGGCCACGATGTAGTCGACGTTGCCGTACCGCTGCTTCGTGCCGGGCGTGAACGCCAGGGGCTTCGCCGTGTCGATCTGGCTGCCCTTGGCCCACCGGTCGTAGCGGTGCTCCAGGAACCACGCCGACTGCTTGTTGGGGACCTCGACGTGGTTGATGCCGCTGGTGTACGTGAGGACCTGCCGCACCGTCACGGGTGCCGTGCCGGCGGGCAGGAGGTCCGGCAGGTAGCGCTGCACGGTCTCGTCCAGGTCGAGCCGCCCCTCGGCGACCAGCTGCAGCGTGACGACCGCCGTGAACGTCTTCGTCATGCTGCCGATCCGGAACCTGCCGTCCACCGGCACCGTCCGTCCGGTGCGGACGTCGGCGATCCCGGCGGTGCCCTGCCGGCAGCCGCCGGCGTCGTGCAGCAGCAGGAGCGCCCCGGACGCCTCCGCGTCCGGCAGCCCCGCGATGGCCTCCCCCAGCGGGGTCCCGGCGGACACGGGCGTGCACCGCTCCCCGTGCGTGCCGTGTGCCTGGGCGGGCACGGCCGTCCCGACGACGAGCGCCGCCGCGACGAGTGCGGCACCGAGTGCGCGCATTCGCGGTCACCTCCAACGAAAGGTGGAAATCTGTCCCTCCCAGCCTTTCGCCGCAGCTGCCGCATGGGCATCCGGGGTTTACCTCCGCGGGTCCCCGAGAACCGCCCCCGAGAAGCCGTCAGGGTCCTCCACCCACGGCAGGTGGCTCGCCCCCTCCAGCACCACCCTGCGCACGTCGGGCAGCGCCGCCACCAGGGAGTCGACCGCCGACCGCGGCCGCAGGTCCGCGCTGCCGTCGACGACCAGCACCGGCACGCGCAGCTCCCGGCACCGCGCGGCCAGGTCCGTCTCCCGCAGCCGCCGCGCGACCTCGGCGTTGATGGTGGCGCTGCACTCCCGGTTGATGTCGAACCACGGCGTCGCCATCGCCTCGGCGTGCTCGGCGGCCCGCTCCCGATCGGGGAACTCCGCGGTCCACAGCCGCACCACCGACGCCCGGTCCCAGCCGCCCAGCACGCCGCCGAGGTTGCGCCGGAACGCCGGCTTCCACGTGTCCTCGTCGTCGATGCCCGTGCCGGCGACGTACACCAGCCGCTTCACGCGATCCGGATGCCGCAGCGCGTATTCGAGGGCGAGGTGCGCACCCCACGAATGCCCGAGCAGCGTGCCCCCGCCGCCCGCGTGCTCCTCGATGACGTCATCGAGATCCTGGAGGCTCTGGTCCAGGGTGTACGGCCCGCGCCGCTCCGACCGCCCGCAGCCCCGCTGGTCCCAGCGGACGGTCCGGTGGTGCCCGGCGAACATCGTGGCAAGGTCGCCGGCCATGTCCCACAGCCCCGGCCCGCCGTGACAGAACACCAACGGCGGCCCGTCCCCGCCGACCTCCGTCCACAGTCGACACCCGTCCCGGGTCAGCACAGCGCCGCCTCGACGATCCGCTCCGGCGGCAGGGTCGCGTCGACCGGGTGCAGGATCCCCAGCGCCCGGTAGTGCTCCAGCGCCGGCGCGACCATGGACCGGTAGTTCCGCACTCTCATCACGGCGAGTCCGGGAGCGTTGGCACCGGGCCGGAACAGCTCTCCGGCGCAGCGGTCGCAACGGTCCGGCGGGGCATCGTCGACCTGCCACACCCGGCCACAGCCGCGGCAGATCCGCTGGCCGTCGAGCCTGCGGACGACCTCCGCGTCCGGCAGCACCAGATCGACGACGCGGTCGAGGGCGACGCCCCGCTCGGCGAGCCCGGCGGCATGGGCGGGGTCCCTCGGGAAGTTGGCCAGGACGAAGCCGTCGCGGTGCAGGTGCGGCAGCAGGATCGACAGATGCAGCTCGGTCGGCACGATCTCACCGGCGCGCATGAACCGGTCCGCCTCGGCCGCGAGGGCGGTGCCGGCGCGGAACTCCGCCTGCAAGGCATCTCGGATGCTGACGGCAGCGACGCCGAGGCGCGCGGCGATCATGTCGGCGATGGCCCACGGGTCCGTGCCGGGAGCCCCGATGACGGCGAGGCGTCTCATCGGGGCAGGGCGTGGAGCGCGGCGGTGGCGGCGGGCCACGGGAACGGGGGCACCGGGGTGGTCGGGTCGCTGTCCAGGGGCGGGACGGCGGCGGGGTCGAACAGGACCGTGACGCCCCAGTCGCGCAGGGTGCGCACGCTCGCCAGGAACGCGGGGTGGCGGGACAGGCCCGCGTTGGGGGTGGGGACGGCGATGACCGGGCGGCCCAGGCCGATGCCCTCGTTGAGCAGGCCGAGGGCGAGGGTGTCGCTGATCCCGGCGGCGAGCTTGTTGACCGTGTTGAAGGTGGCCGGGGCGACCACGAACGCGTCGGCGGGCGGCAGGACGTCAGGCTCGTCAGGGTTCTTGTACTGCGAGCGCACCGGGTATCCGGTCTGCTCCCGGAGGGCGGCGGCGTCGATGAACTTGAGGCCGTCGGGGGTCGCGACCACGCAGACCGTCCACCCGTCGCGCTGGGCGGAGGCGACGAAGTCGGGCAGGTCGGCGGCGGGGCGCCCGCCGCAGGCCACGACGTACAGCACCGGCATCCGCCAACCCTAACCTCCGTTCGTCTCAGTTGCGGGCTGCGTACCTTCCGTGGTGGCGTACCATTCGGCGTCCGGTCCGCGTGTGGGGGTGCTTCGTGCAGGGTCAGGTCCGCTTCGCCGTCGACCTCGGCACCTCCAACACGGTCGCGGTCGTCGACCGGGGCGACGGCACGCCGCGCCCGCTGCTCTTCGACGGCAACCCGCTGCTGCCGTCGGCCGTGTTCGCCGACGCCTCCGGCACCGTGTTCGTGGGGCGCGACGCCGAGCGGCACATGGCCACCGACGCGGCGCGCTACGAGCCGAACCCCAAGGGTCACATCGACGAGGGCCTCATCCTGCTGGGCGACCGCGAGGTGCCCGTCGTCGAGCTGCTCGCCGCGATCCTGCGCCGCGTCGCGGGCGAGGCCGCGCAGACCGGCGTCCTGGCCGGCGGCACCACGGTGCTCACCTGCCCCGCCGACTGGGGCCCGCGCCGCCGCGCCGTGCTGTCCTCGGCGGCCGACGTCGCCGGGCTGGGCCGGGTGACGCTGCTGGACGAGCCGGTGGCCGCGGCCACGTACTGCATGCGGGTCCTCGGCGCCCGTGTCGCTCCCGGCCGCGCGGTCGCCGTGTTCGACTTCGGCGGCGGCACGCTGGACGTCACCGTGGCCGCCGCGGCTGCTCCGGGTTCGCCAGACGCCCTGCGCGTCCTGGCCACCGGCGGCCTCGACGACCTGGGCGGCACCGACATCGACGCCGCCCTGGTCGGCCACCTCGGCCAGCAGATCGCCGCCCACGACCCCGACCTGTGGCGCCGCCTGCAGCAGCCGCGTACAGGTGCCGACTTCCGCGACAGGATGGCGCTCTGGTCGGAGGTACGCGCGGCGAAGGAGATGCTCTCCAGGGCCGCCTCCGCGCCGGTGCACGTGCCGGGCGTCGACCAGGCCACCCACCTGACGCGGGAGGAGCTGGACCGGGTCGCGGGCCCCTTGGTCGACCGCGCCGTCGACGAGACCCGCCGCGTCCTGCAACGCTCCGGCGTCCCCGCCTCCCAGCTGGACGCGATCCTCCTGGTCGGCGGCTCCAGCCGGCTGCCCCTGGTGGCGAGCCGCCTGCACGCCCGCTTCGGCATGGCCCCCATCGTGCCGGAGCAGCCTGAGCTGCCGGTCGCCTTCGGCGCCCTCCTCCTCGGCAACACCGTCACTCAGGGCGCCCCTGCGGCATACCCTTCCGCCCCACCACCCACCGACCCGCCGCCGGGCTATCCCCTCTCTTCGCCGCCCGGGTACACGACTTCCACACCCGCCGCGGGCTACCCGGCTTCCACCCCGCCTTCTGGTTACCCAGCTTCCGGGCCGCCCACGGGTTACCAGACTTCCGCCCCGCCTGCCGGCTACCCGGCTTCTGCCCCATCTTCTGGCTACCCGGCTTCTGCATACCCGGCCTCGTCACCGTCGCCTGGCTACCCGGCTTCTGCCCCGCCTTCTGACTACGCGGCTTCCACCCCGTCGTCTGGCTATGCGGCTTCCTCACCGTCGTCTGGCTACGCGGCTTCCTCACCGTCGTCTGGCTACGCGGCTTCCTCACCGTCGTCTGGCTACGCGGCTTCCTCACCGTCGCCTGGCTACGCGGCTTCCTCACCGCCTGCCGGCTACACGGGTTCCACCCCGTCGTCTGGTTACCCAGCTTCCGGGCCGCCCACGGGTTACCAGACTTCCGCGTCGCCTGCCGGCTACCCGGCCTCCTCACCGTCTTCTGGTTTCCCAGCTTCTTCACCGTCTTCTGGTTACCCGGCTTCCTCACCGCCTGCGGGTTACCAGACTTCTACGCCGCCTGCGGGCTACCCGGCCTCCGGTACGTCCGGGGCCCATCCGGGTGCTGGGCAACCGGCCGGCTATCCCCCCTCGGCGAGCTTCCCTGCATCCACACCGCCTGCGGCGTATCAGACCTCCGGTCCCGGGGCGTACGCATCCCCCGCACCGACCTACCCGCCCACGCACGGCGCACCCCCGCAGGCTCCGGCCGCCCTGCAGGCTCCGGTGGTCCAGCAGGCTCCGGTCGTACCGCAGCAACAACGCCCACAGCGACCCTCGGTCATCATCGGCCCGGGCGTCACGATGCAGGGCAACGTCGCGATCTACGGCGACGAGGACCTGATGCCGCAGTACGCCCGCGAAGACCCGCCGGAGCGTCCCGCGGACCCACCGCCGGCACCGCCGCCCGCCCGTCCCCGCCGGAGCGGCTCAGGCTTCTCCATCTCCCGCTTCTTCTGGCGCCTCCGTCTCATGGCCGTGCCGCTCATCATCGTCCTCGCCCTGACCCCGTGGGGCCGCGGCCTGCTCAGCGCCGGCCGCGACAAGATCGAGCAGTGGACCGGTAATCCGCAGGCGAGCGCGCCCGCCTCGACCACCCCGACGAAGGCCGCCGCTTCCGCTGCCCCCTCCACCACTGCCGCCGCCCCCGGCCCGGCCGCCAAGCTCACCCCCGGCTCCGTCAAGGTCGGCACCGCCTCGGTCAAGGTCACCGGCACTGGCTTCGACAAGGGCGAACAGGTCACCATCAAGGTCAACGGCACCCAGAAGACCGTCAAGACCGCCACCTCCACAGGCACCGTCGAATGGACCATGCCGACGGCAGCCCTCACCGAGGGCAAGACCACCGTCGAACTGACCGGCTCCCGCTCCAAGCGTCCCACAAAAGCCACCCTCGAAATCACAGCCTGACTCACGGTGCGGTGACGCTCGCTGTGCGTCATCGAACTGGACGGTGGGGTGTGGGGGTTGGGAGAATGGTGGGGCAGCGCCTATCGGGGGAGGCGGCGCATGCCACGACCGTACTTTTCTTTGTCAGCACCAGATTCCAGCCCACTGGCGACACTGGACCCTGTCAGTGCGGAAGCCCGCCGTGCCACGTCCGCCGCCGAGTGGCAACGCTGCCGCGATGCGAAGCAGCGAGCCAGGGCGGAGTTCGCGGAAGCCCGCGCGCACGGCCTCGCCGCCCGCCACGCGACCAAACTGACCCGCCTCCGCAACGCCAAGATCCTGCGCGAGCTCGACCATCCCACCCCACCACAGCCGCGCCCATCTGGACCACCCGCCGGCCGAGGCGGAGAAGGTACGGGAGCAGGAGGACGGGCTCCGGGCGGCCCCGCTGCATACCCACCCCGGCCCAGACCAGCCGCCAGCACACCACCCAGACCAACTACCGCCCCACTGCCACCCAGACCAGCCGCTGACACACCACCACCAAGACCAACCACCACACCACCTCCACCCGGGCCGGCCGCCGGCACACCAAGGCCCGGACCGGTCGCGACCGCCGGCCCACAGGCACCCAGACCACCGGCGACAACGCGCCCATCACCACCCCATCGGACGTCAGCAGTTGGCTCATCACCCAACCCACCGGCTGAAACGCGCCTGTCACCACCCAGCCGGGCCTCAGTGGTCGACTCACCACCCCGACCACCAACCACCACCAGTTCGCAGGCACCTGCACCAGCCACCACTGATCCGCAGGCACCTGCACCAGTCACCGCAACAGGCCAACCGCCAGCCGCTACGGCCGTGGGCGCGCGTTCGGCGTCGCGGCCACGGACCAAGGCTGGCGCGCAGGCGCTCAGACCAACTGCCGCACCATCTCCGCTGTCATCGCCGCCGTCATCGCCACCCACGGTGGCACCGACCATCGGACCGCCACCGGCTCGACCCGGTGCCAGCATCCGTCCACATCCGCCCAGCCCGGCGGCCGAAACATGTCCACCAGTGACAGTCGCGGGTTCGACCTCGGCCCTACCGGTCGTCGACGACTGTCAGCGTTCACCTGCGCCTGCCGCAACCGGCAGTCCACGGGTGCTCGGGTCGGCCGTCACTGTTGCTGGTCCGGGCATCGCTGCTGGTTCACCGTCGTCTCATCCGCCGGAGTCCGCTGACTCGCCGCCACCTCATCGGGCGGCGTCGTTCGCTCGGCGTGGTCTCGTCGGATTGCCCTCGTCGGTCTGGCGCCTCCGGCCGGGCGAGCCACCGCCGCGATGGTCTTGCGCAGCGGCGAACCATGCCCCACCGTCGTCACGCCCGCCACCACCATCTCCACCGCGGCGCGATCGCGCCCAGACAGCTGCGACCGGCAGCCACCATCGACAAAGGAGCTACGACCACGACACTTCCGCTTGCCGGTTTCCGCTCGGCGCCGCGGGCTGCCGACGTCACATCTTCGGCTCGGACCGGCGGCATTGGTGCCGGCCACCACCGGAAGGGCCTCCGCCACATCGGGGGCTGGCGGCAGCAGTCCGTCGGGCCGACCAGGTGGGCCGTCCACCTCCGCATGGATTGCCGGCCTGCGTTGGTGTTCGTTCGTCGGCGATGGACTGGCGCTCGTCGATCACCGCGCGATTGAGCCGGGCGCCGTCGTTGTGGTTTCGCTGGGCACGTCGTCTGCTCCAAGCGCGTCGCCGTCGTCGGCTCGGCGCCGGCTGGGCCGACCGTGATCGCCGGGGACGAGGGGCTGCGCAGGCTGGGTGCGGAGTCGGCCGGGCGCGGGATCGGTTACGCAAGGCCGGTTACGCAAGGCCGGGAACGCAAGGCCGGGAACGCAAGGCCGGGAACGCAAGGCCGGGAACGCAAGGCCGGGAACGCAAGGCCGGGAACGCAAGGCCGGTTCACGGAGCCGATTGAGGCGAGGTCGGCTGGGCGCCGTCGGTTGTGCGGAGTCGATTGGGGCGTGGTCGGTCGAGGCGGGGCCGGTTGGGCAGGGGGTTGCGCGGAGCCGATTGCGCGGAGCCGATTGGAGCAGGGCTGGTCGGGGCGAAGTCGGTTGGGGCGGGGGTCGTTGCGGGCCGAGGCGGCTGGTGGTCGTGGGGTGTGAGGGTGTGGGGGCAGAAAGTCCGAGGGCGCGGTCGGTCGAGGTGGGGCGCTCCGTCAGCGGTGGGCTGGGTGGCGGGCGTGAGGGTGCTGCGGTGGGTCCGGTGGCGGGTGGGCTGGCGTGGGGAGGGCCGCCAGGCGTCGGTGTGGGCCTCCCGACCGGCGGCGGGGGCGTTGCGATCACTGTCGCGGCTGGTGCGGGGAGGGCTGGCGGCGTCGCGGGCTTCCTGAGCGGCGGCGGGGGTTGTGATTGCTGTTGGGCGGAAGGAGGGCGCTTGATTCTTCTCTACTTATACGATAGGAATTGCCTACTTTGCTGGAGCGAGGGTTGAGTGGGGAGTGCCGTGGCTGGCGGGTATGGGCGGCGGGTGGGGTTGCGGGTGCTCGCCGTGGTTGTGCTCGGGGTGTTGTGGCAGGTGACGGCGGTGGTCATGGACAACCCGACGTTCATTCCCTCGCCCGGTGCGGTGTGGGACCGGCTGGTGCAGACGTCGGGCACGCATGACGGGAGCCGGGGGTACAGCGGGCACCTGCTCATCGAGCACCTCGGGGTGAGCCTGCGACGCATCCTCATCGGGTCGGTGATCGGGGTGGCCGGGGGGCTTGTCGCCGGTGTGGTGATGGGGACCGTCGGCTGGGTCCGGGTCGTCGCCGAGCCGGTCGTGACGTTCGTGCGGGCGCTGCCGCCGCTGGCGTACTTCAGCCTCTTCATCATCTGGTTCGGCATCGATGAGACGCCCAAGCTGTGGCTGCTGTCGATCGCTGCCATGCCGCCCGTCGCGGTGGCGACCGCCGCGGCCGTGCATGGTGCGCCGGCCGCGCTGGTCGAGGCGACCCGGGCGCTGGGGGCGAAGCGCTGGCAGGTGACCCGTGACGTGGTGCTGCCCAGCGCGCTGCCCGAGATCTTCACGGGAATCCGGCTCGCGGTCGGCATCGCGTACTCATCCGTCGTGGCCGCCGAGACCATCAACGGCGTGCCCGGCATCGGCGGCATGGTCCGCGACGCGCAGCGGTACTCCCAGACCGACGTCGTCGTGCTCGGCCTCTTCGCCATCGGACTGTCCGGACTGGCCATCGACGCGGTGCTGCGTCAGGCCGAGAACCGCCTCATCCCCTGGCGCGGACGCGCCTGAAAGCAAGCCGAACAACAAGCCGAACAAGCCGAACAAGCCGAACAAGCCGAACAAGCCGAACAAGCCGAACAAACGATAGGACCAACCCCTTGAGAATCCGAAGCCTGATCGCCACCGCTGCCGTCGCGCTGTCCCTGGCCGCCTGCGGCGACGGTGCCGCCGGCGGCAACACCAGCGCTGAGCAGAAGACCATCCGGATCGCGTACCAGGCGTTCCCCAGCGGCGACCTCATCGTCAAGAACCAGGGGCTGCTGGAGAAGGCGCTGCCCGACTACAAGATCACCTGGACGAAGTTCGACTCCGGGGCGAGCATCAACACCGCGTTCGTCGCCAAGAGCGTCGACATCGCCGCCATCGGGTCCAGCCCCGTCGCCCGTGGGCTGTCGGCGCCGCTGAACATCCCGTACCAGGTCGCGTTCGTCCTCGACGTGGCCGGCGACAACGAGGCGCTCGTCGCCCGCAACGGATCCAACGTCAACGCGATCGCGGATCTCAAGGGCAGGAAGGTCGGCACGCCGTTCGCGTCGACCGCGCACTACAGCCTGCTCGCCGCGCTGGACAAGGCCGGCATCAAGGAGTCCGAACTGACCATCGTCGACCTGGAGCCGCAGGACATCCAGGCCGCGTGGACCCGCGGGGACCTCGACGCCGCGTACACCTGGCTGCCGTCCCTCGACGAGCTGAAGAAGACCGGCAAGGTCCTCATCACCAGCCGCGAGCTGGCTGCCTGCGGCAAGCCGACCCTAGACCTCGGCGTTGTGTCGACCGCGTTCGCGGCCGCGCACCCCGACGCCGTCGACGCGTGGCGCAAGGCCGAGGCGAAGGCGCTCGACATCATCGCCAACGACCCGGCCGCGGCGGCCACGGCCGTCGGCAAGGAGCTCAACATCAGCGCCGAGGACGCCAAGCACCAGCTGAGCCAGGGCGTGTTCCTCAAGCCCGCCGACATCGCCAGCGGCACCTGGCTCGGCACCCCCGAGAAGGTCGGTGACCTGGCGAAGAACCTGCTCGCCGCGGCCGAGTTCCTCAAGGGCCAGAAGAAGATCGACGCCGTGCCGGACCTCGCCACGGTGGAGAAGGCCATCTACACCAAGGGTCTCCCAGGTGTCCTCGCCTGACGCGATCACCATCGCGAACGTCGAGCACCGCTACAGCGCGGTCACGGCCGTCGGCCCGATCGACCTGCACGTGCCGACCGGCGCCTTCCTGGTGCTGGTCGGCGCGTCCGGCTGCGGCAAGAGCACCCTGCTGCGGCTGATCGCGGGCTTCGAGCAGCCGACGACCGGCACCGTGCGCACCGTCGGCCGGGCCCCGGAGCCCGGCCGCGGTGCGGGCCTCGTGTTCCAGCAGCCGCGGCTGCTGCCGTGGAAGACGGTCGGCGGCAATGTCGAGCTGGCGCTCCGTTATGCCGGTGTACCGCAGAAGGAACGCCGACAAAGGGTGCCCGAGCTGCTGGAACGCGTAGGCCTGCACGACGTGGCCGGGCGCAGGGTCTGGCAGATCTCAGGCGGGCAGCAGCAGCGCGTCGCGATCGCCCGGGCCCTGGCCGTACCGAATCCGCTGCTCCTTCTGGACGAGCCCTTCGCGGCGCTCGACGCGCTGACCAGGGAGCGGCTGCAGGAGGACCTGCGGCGGGTCACCGCGGAGACCGGACGGACCTGTGTCTTCGTGACCCACAGCGTCGACGAGGCGGTGTTCCTCGGCAGCCGCGTGGTGGTGCTGACGAGCCGCCCCGGCCGGGTCGCCCTGGACCTGGACATCGACCTGCCCCGCACCGGCGTCGAGCCGGACGAGCTGCGGGGCCTGCCGGAGTACGCGGCGCTGCGGACCACCATCGGCCACGCCGTCCGCGAAGCGGCCCATGAACGCGAAGCGGCCCAGGGCAAGGCAATCGAGAGGAGCACCCTGTGAAGCTCGACCACCTCGGCCCGCACTTCGGCGCCGACGTGCACGACATCGACCTGGACCGGGCCACCGACGACGAGCTCGCCGAGGTGCGGGCCGCGCTCGTCGAGCACAAGGTGCTGTTCTTCGAAGGGCAGCAGCTCGACGACGACGGCCAGGTGCGGCTCGGCCGGCGGCTCGGCGAGCTGACCGCGTCGCACCCCGTCGTGGGTGGCGTCGACGAGGCCCACCCCGAGGTGTACGCGCTCGACAGCGCCGACAACGGCTTCGCCGACGTGTGGCACACCGACGTCACGTTCATGCCCCGCCCGCCGCTAGGCTCTATCCTGCGGGCGGTCGTGCTGCCGCCGTCGGGTGGCGACACCAACTGGGCGGACAGCCAGCTGGCCTATGCGTCGTTGTCCGCTCCTGTACGAGCCCTCGCCGACCAGCTGACCGCCGTGCACGACGGCAACCGGGAGTTCGGGTACTACCTGGCGCAGCGCCGCGGCGGCAAGGGCAGCGTGTGGGACGGCGAGGTCGTCACCCGCCTCGACCCGGTCGAGCACCCGGTGGTGCGGGTCCACCCGGAGACCGGCCGGAAGGGCCTGTTCGTCAATCCCGGGTTCACGTCGCACATCGTCGGCGTCTCGGAGGCGGAGAGCCGCGGCATCCTCGACCTGCTCTACGCGCACCTGACGAAGCCGGAGCACATCGTGCGGCACCGCTGGCGGCCCGGCGACGTCGCCATGTGGGACAACCGCAGCACCGCCCACTACGCCAACCGCGACTACGGCACCGCCCACCGCGTCATGCACCGCATCACGCTGCGCGGCGACGCCCCGGTGGGGCCACACTGAGAGCATGCCCCAGCGCGTGCTCGTCCCCCTGCTGGCCGCGGTCCTGCTCGCCGGAGGCGGGTGCTCGTTCAAGGAGCGCGTCTGCGGCTCCGGCGAGCACCCGGTGAAGGCCGTCGGCAACGCCACCGGCCGCACCTGCGTCCGCGACGGCACCGGCCCACCGGCCGGCTACGTCGACTATCCCGCAGGCAAGGTCCCCAAGTACGTCGACGACGAGTGGGACCGCTACTGGCGCGACAAGGTCGTCGACGAGCACGGGGCCATCGTGTCGTGACGGGTTAGGGTGTGTGCCGTGACCCGTGTATGGCTGGTGCCCCTCGCGTTCGTGGCCATCGGCGCCGTGGTCGTCGCCAACCAGCTCCGGAGCGGCTCCCCGACCGGCGCGGTGGTCTTCGGGCTGCTCTTCGCCGCGATCGGCCTCGCGTTCTCGCCGCTCGCGTTCCCGCGGCACACGCCCGCGGCCGAGGCGCAGGCGTCGGGGAGGCCGGTCGTCTACTGGCGGCCCGGCTGCCAGTACTGCCTGCGCCTGCGGCTGAGCCTGCTGGGCCGGGCGCGGCACGCGGCGTGGGTCAACATCTGGCGGGACCCGGACGGCGCGGCGGCGGTGCGGGCGGTCGCCGACGGCAACGAGACCGTGCCGACCGTCGTCATCAACGGCTACGCGCAGGTGAACCCGTCCCCCGCCACGGTGCGGCAGCGTCTCCAGCCACGGTGAGCGATGGGCGGGTGACGTTCGAGGCGCTGGCCGGCCCGCTGCGTGGTGAGGTGCTCGCGCACTGCTACCGCATGCTGGGCTCGCTGCACGACGCCGAGGACGCGGTGCAGGAGACGTACCTGCGGGCGTGGAAGGCGTTCGATCGGCTCGCCGACCACGACGGGGTGCGGCCCTGGCTGTTCCGCATCGCCACCAACCGCTGCCTCACCGCGCTGCAGCGGCGCGGCCGCCGCGAACTGCCCGCCGACGCCGAGGGTGAGCCGCTGTGGTTGCAGCCGCTGCCCGACGCGCTGACCGGGATCTCGGTGGAGCTGGCGTTCGTGGCCGCCCTGCAGCACCTGCCGCCGCGCCCGCGGGCCGCGGTCCTGCTGCGCGACGTGCTCGGCTTCTCCGCCGCGGAGACCGCCGGCCTGCTCGGCACCACGGTCGCCGCCGTCAACAGCGCCGTCCAGCGGGCGCGGGCGGCCCTGCCCGCGCCTGAGCCGGTGGCCGCCGGGGACGTGGCGGCGGTCGCCGGGGCGTACCGCACGGCCTGGGAGCGCGGCGACGTGGACGCGATCGTGAGCATGCTCGCCGGCGACGCGAAGTATTCGATGCCGCCGTTGCCCGAGGTGTACCGCGGCGCCGCGGCCATCCGCACGTTCCTCCTCGCCGGTCCGGCGCTCCACCGGTGGCGGTTCCTGCCGGCCCGGGCCAACGGGCGGCCGGCCTTCGGGACGTACCTGCTGCGCGACGACGCCTTCGTCGCGGCGAGCATCGACGTGGTCACGGTGCGCGGCGGCCAACTGACCGACGTGGTGTCGTTCCTCGACCCGACGCTGTTCCCCGCCTTCGAGCTGCCGGCCACGCTCGCCGTCCGATGAGCGGCGCCGGCCGATGAGTTTCGCCGGCCCGCGGGGTTGTACCGGTGACAGGTACACCCACGGGAAGGAACCAGCATGCTCCTCGCAGGCAGGAACGCGATCATCTACGGCGGCGGAGGCTCGGTCGGCGGCGCTATCGCGCGGGCGTTCGGCCGGGCGGGCGCCCGGGTGTTCCTCACCGGCCGCACCCTCGCCACCCTGGACGCGGTCGCCGCCGACGTCCGCGCCTCGGGCGGGGCGGCGGACACCGCCGTCGTCGACGCGCTCGACGAGCACGCCGTCGACGCCCACGCGGCAGCGGTCGTGGCCGCGGCGGGCCGGATCGACATCGCCGTGAACGTCATCGCCGACGCCGACGTCCAGGGCACCCCGATGATCGACATGACCGTCGAGGACTACCTGGCCCCGGTCGTGCAGACGGTCCGCTCGAAGTTCATCACGTCCCGCGCCACCGCCCGTCACATGGTCCGCGACGACCGCGGCGGCGTCCTGCTGTTCTTCGGCGGCGCCGGCGACCCCCCACGCGACTTCCACCTCGGCGGCCTGCAGGCGGGCTTCCAGGCCGTCGAGCACATGCGCCGCCAGCTCGCCACGGAGCTCGGCCCGCACGGCGTCCGGGTCCTGACGCTGCGCACCGGCGGCCTGCCCGACTCGATCCCCGCCGACGCCCCGGCCCGCGAGGCCATCGAGAAGTCCATCACCGGCCAGACCCTCCTCGGCCGCGCCGCGACCCTGGCGGACGTCGGCGACGTCGCGGTGTTCGCCGCCTCGAACCTGGCCCGCACGATGACCGGCACCGCCGTCAATGTCACCTGCGGCGCAATGCTGGACTGACACCCTGCGGCCCAGGGGCGGCGTCAGCCGGTGATGCCCAGCGCGCCGGTCCGCAGCACGTCGTCCGCGCTCTGTAGCAGGCGGTGGCACAGGTCGGACTCCTCGGCCCAGCCCTGCCAGACGTCGGCATCGTCGGGGATCCGGGCGCGGAGGCGCTCGAACGAGCGGTCCGGCACGGCCGTCCCGGTGATCCAGTCCACGACGGGCGAGTCGCTGACGGCCGGGTCGGCGGTGCGCAGGACGTACCCGAGCGCCACGGCCTCGGCGCGCAGCCGGTCCGCCGAGATCAGCCAGCAGTGGTCGCCGGCGAGGACCCGGTCCAGCGGCCGCGGCAGCACGACGACCCCTTCGCCGCACGCGGCGAGCAGGTGGTCGAACGTCGCCGCGCGGTCCGGCAGGCGGTCATACGCCTGGTACAGCTCCGGCCCGTACGGCGGGCCGGCGGCCGGCGCGGTGCCGCGGACCGCGACGTGCCGGGCGAGCCAGTCGAGCCGGTCGGACCGCCGGGCGTGCGACGAGTAGGCGCCCATCGACGCGCCGAGCAGGCACGGGTCCGTCCCCGGCGGCAGCGGCGGATCGATCTCGGCGACGGACCGCGGCTCCCGGTGCGGGGGCAGGCCGTGCCGCTCCAGCGTGGCGTTGACGGCGTCCAGGAACCGCCGCCGCTCCTCCAGCGGCCGGACGGTCTCGGCGCAGAGGAACAGCCCGACGCCGACGTCGAAGCCCACGCCGCCGGCCTACGGTGCCGCGGTGCCGGCGAGGACGGACTCGACGCCGGTGAGGAAGGTGTGCCACTCGGCCTGCTTCGTCACCCGGGCGCGGTGGCCGTCGGGGGTGAGGGAGTAGACGCGGCGGCGGCGGGGGACGGCGTGCTCCCAGTGGCTGACGACGAGACCGTCACGTTCCAAGCGGTGCAGAGCCGGGTAGACGGTGCCCTCCGGCAGGTCGAACGCGCCGCCCGACCGCTCCCGGAGGGTGGCGATCAGCGCATAGCCGTGCACTGGGCCGGCGTCGGCCAGCACGGTCAGCAGCAAAAGGTCGAGGTGCCCCCGCACATCCATACCTAGATAGGCTAGGTATAAGATCGGTGGATGTCAACGGTGTTCCTCCTCCTCGCCGGGGTGATCGGCGGGGTGATCGGCACCGCGGGCGGGATCGCGTCGCTGGTCGCGTTCCCCGCGCTGCTCGCCGCCGGGCTGGCGCCGGTGCAGGCCAACGTCGCGAACACGGTGGCGCTGATCAGCGGGGCGGTCGCGGCGTCGGCGGCGTCACGGCAGGAGCTGCGGGCGCACCGGCGCGGGCTGCCCGGGTGGGCCGCGCTCGCGGCGGCCGGTGGCACCGCCGGGGCGGTGCTGCTGCTGGTGACGCCGGCGGACGTGTTCGCGTGGATCGTGCCGGTGCTGGTCGCGTTCGCCGCCGTGCTGATCCTCGTCCGCCCCGTCGCCGGGTCGCCGCCCCACGGCGGGCGGCCGGCACGGCCCGGCGACAGGACGTGGCCGGTGGCGGTCTTCGCGGTCGGCGTCTACAGCGGATACTTCGGCGCCGGCGCGGGCATCCTCACGCTCGCCGCCGTGCTGCACCTGGTCGACGCCGACCTGGTCCGCGCCAACGCGGTGAAGAACGCGCTGACCGCCTGCGCCGGCGTGCTGCCCGCCGTGGTGTTCGTGCTCGCCGCCGACGTCGCCTGGTGGACGGTGGTGCCCCTGGCGGCCGGCACGACGATCGGCGGGGCGATCGGCCCCGCCGTCACCCGCCGCCTGGACCCGAGGATCCTGCGCGCCGCCGCGGCCCTCATGGGGTTCGCCCTCGCCGCGTGGCTGGCCGTGCGGGCGGCACGCTGACGGGGCCGCATGAGGTCCGCCCGCACGGCGACCCTGCGGGTCGATGCCCTCACGAAGTCCGCCCGCGGGCCGGCCCTGAGGACGGCACGCCGACCGGGCGCCGGACGGCGGGACGCCACGCGGCGGGTCAGCCCTCGGAGCCCTCGGAGCCCTCGCCGTGCCACTCGCGGGCGAGGAGCTCGAAGGAGCGGACCCGGTCCGCGTGGTCGTGGGTGATCGTGGTGACGAGGAGCTCGTCGGCGCCGGTGGCCCGCCGCAGCGTGCGGAGCTGGGCCGCGACCGAGGCAGGGTCCCCCACGAACTGCGTGTCCAGGCGGTCCTGGACCAGCGCCTGGTCCCCGTCGGTCCAGGGGGTCGCGGCCGCCTCCGCCGGGGTCGGGAACGGGATCGCGCCGGCGCCGGTGCGGATGCTGCGGACCCAGTGCCGGTACGGCGACGCCAGCTGCTTCGCCACCGCCGCCGAGGGGGCGACGACCACGTCCGCGGAGACCACGACGTAGGGCCGGTCGAGGACCCCGGGACGGAAGGCGGCGCGGTAGGCCGCCACCGCCTCGAGGACGGCCGCCGGGGCGACGTGGTAGTTGGCGGCGAACGGCAGCCCCCGCTCCCCCGCCACCGTGGCGCTCTGGCCGCCGCTGGAGCCGAGGATCCACAGCTCGACCTTCGCACCCTCGCCGGGGGTTGCGTGCACGTCGAGGCCGTCGCGGGTGTACGTGCCGGCGATGAGGGCCCGGATGTCGTCGACCACCTCGGCGAAGTCCGGCGACTGCGCACCCGGCTGCTGCAGCAGCCGCGCGAAGAGCGCGAACCGCGGCTGGGTGACCAGCCGGGAGAAGTCGAACGCCGGCGGGATGAGCAGCCCGTCCACGACACGTGCGGGCTGGGCGGCGACCGGCATGGGTGCGAAGGAGCCGCGCTGGCCGGAGCGGCCCAGGCCGAGGTCGAGCCGGCCGGGGTGCACGGCGTCGAGGAGGCCGAACTGCTCCACCACGGAAAGCGCGGTCTGGTGGCCGACCTGCACGGCGCCCGAGCCGACCCGGATCCGGTCGGTGGCGGCGGCGATGAGGCCGATGAGCACGGCCGGCGCGGCGCTGGCGACGCCGGGCGCGAAGTGGTGCTCGGCGACCCAGAACCGGTGGTAGCCGAAGGACTCGGCGCGCCGGGCGAGGTCGATCGTGTTGCGCAGCGCGGCGCCCGCGTCGCTGCCGGAGCTGATCGGGGACAGGTCGAGGATGGACAGGGGCACGGTCATGACGGCACCGCCGGGGTGGGGAACGGGCGACTCGGGATCTCGCGTCGCAGTACAGGAGCGACCTCGGCCTGGAAGAGTTCCAGGGAGCCGCGGTGTTGCTTGTCGGTGAGCCCGTCGGCGTCGGCCTGGACGTGCATGACCTCGTGGCCGAGGTGGACGTGGTACCGGTGGACCTTGTCGATGATCTGCTGCGGGCTGCCGACGAGGAGCGAGCTGCGTTCGATCGCGTCCTCGATGGTGTGGAACACCGGCTCGACGCCGACGCGCCGGAAGGTCTCCAGGCGGGCGTTGAAGATCGGCCGGTAGGTGTCGACGGCGTCCTGGGACCGTTCGGCCACGTACATCCCGGCGGACCCGGCGCCGACGAGCGCCTTCGACGGGTCGTGCCCGTGGAATGCCAGCCGTGAACGGTAGTGGGCGACCAGGTCGGCGTAGGGCTCGACGGGGTTGGTGACGTTGGCGGAGAAGAGCGGGTCGCCGTGCAGGGCGGCCAGCTCGACGGACGCCTTGCTGGTGGCGCTGCCGTGCCAGATGCGGATCGGCTGCTGCAGGGGCCGCGGCCAGGCCTCGGCCTCCGAAAGCGGTGGCCGGAATCGGCCGGACCAGGTGACCTTGTCCTCCCGCCACAGCCGGGTGAAGAGCTCGTACCCTTCGCGGTTGCGGTCCCACTGGTCGTCCGCCGTGACGTGGAACAGGCGGGCCTGCGCGGCGCCGTTGCCCTTGCCGACGATGAGCTCCAGGCGGCCGCCGGAGAGGTTGTCCAGGGTGGAGTAGTCCTCGAACGCGCGGACCGGGTCGAGGAGGCTCAGCGTCGTCACGGCGGTGAAGAGCCGGATGACGCTGGTGCGGGCGGCGATGTGGCTGAGCACGACCGGCGGCGAGGAGGAGATGAAGGGACGCTCGTGGCGTTCGCCGACGCCGAAGCCGTCGAAGCCGAGCTGCTCGGCGAGGACCGCGTTGTCGACGACCTCGCGCAGCCGCTCGCGGGCCGGCTTCCTGCCGTCGGTGACGATGAGCGTGATGGCGAGGAACTTCACCGCAGCACTCCTTCGGCGAACGTGTACGCCTCTTCCAGGTGCGGATAGCCGGAGAGGATGAACTCGTCGATCCCGGCCGCCCGGTATTCGGCGATGCGGGCGGCGACCTCCGCGTGGCTGCCGACGAGGGCGGTGCCGGCGCCGCCGCGAACCAGGCCGATGCCGGCCCACAGGTTGGGGGCGACGACGAGCCGGTCGCGGTCGCCGCCGTGCAGGTCGAGCATCCGGCGCTGGCCGACGGAGTCGAGGCCGCGCAGGCTCTCCTGCCGCTCGCGGATCGTCTCGTCGGACAGGCCGGCGATGAGCCGCTCCGCCGCGGACCAGGCCTCGCCGGCGGTGGCCCGGGTAATGACGTGCAGCCGGATCCCGAAGCGCACCGGCCGTTCGGCGGCGGCGCGGACCGCGGCGATCTTCTCCGCCACGAGCGCGACGGGTTCGCCCCAGGTGAGGTACACGTCGGCGTGCCGGGCGGCGAGTTTGACCGCGGCCGACGACGACCCGCCGAGATACACCGTCGGCGTGACCGGCGGCGGCTCGCGCAGCAGCCCGCCGTCGATGTCGTAGTGCACGCCGTGATGGTCGAAGCGGGACCCGGACCAGGCGGCGCGGACCACGTCGAGGAACTCGCCGGCGCGCTCGTAGCGGGCGTCGTGGTCGAGCGGGTCGCCGTAGCCGCGCTGCTCGGCGGCGCTGCCGCCGATGACGACGTTGAGCAGCAGCCGCCCCTCGGACAGCCGCTGGAACGTGGCGGCCATCTGCGCGGCGAGGACCGGGGTGATGAGCCCGGGCCGGAACGCGACGAGGAACTTGAGCCGCCGGGTCTGCGCGATCAGCGCGGCCGTGGTGAGCCACGCGTCCTCGCAGTGCGCCCCGGTCGGGGTGAGCACGCCGGCGTAGCCGAGCTGGTCGGCGGCGCGGGCGATCTGGGTCAGGTAGTCCAGGGTCGGGGCGCGGAACGTCGCGGAGCGCGGCAGCGGGGCGGTGTCCTGCGCGCCGATGATGCCGCCGTGGGTGCCGGCGCCGACGGCGTGGTCGTCGCCGCCCGTCGGCAGGAACCAGTGGAACACCGGGCCGGTCACGGGGCCGGTCACGGGGCCGGTCACGGGGTCACTCATGCCGCAGTCCGAGGTGCCCGCGCAGCGTCGTGGTGGTGTAGTCGGTGCGGAACACGCCGCGCTCCTGCAGCAGCGGCACGACGCCGTCGACGAACTCGTCGAGGCCGCCCGGCACGAGGTGCGGCACGAGGATGAACCCGTCGGCCGCGTCGCTCTGCACGAACTCGTCGATGGTGGCCGCGACCGTGGACGGGGTGCCGATGAAGGTCTGCCGGCCGGTCACCTCGATGATGAGGTCACGGATGCCGAGCCCCTTCTCCTCCGCCAGGGAACGCCACTGCCGGGCGGTGGCGAGGGGGTCGTCGAAGAGGCGGGCGCGGCCCTTGATGATGGAGTCGTCGTCCAGGACCGGGTCGAAGACGGGCAGCGGGCCGTCGGGGTCGTGGTCGCTGAGGTCCTTGTTCCACAGCTGTTCCAGCAGCAGGATCGCGGTCTGCGGGCTGACCTGCTGCCGCCGGATGTGGTGCGCCTTCTCCGCGGCCTCCGACTCGGTGGCACCCAGCACGAACGTGCTGGCCGGCAGGATCTTCAGCTCGTCGGGGCGCCGGCCGAACTTCGCCATGCGGCCCTTCACGTCGGCGTAGAACGCCTTGCCGGCCTCGAGGGTGCCGTGCCGGGAGAAGATGGCGTCGGCGTCGCGGGCGGCGAACTCGCGGCCGGGGTCCGAGTCGCCGGCCTGGATGATGAGCGGCCGCCCCTGCGGCGTGCGCGGCACCGTGAAGTGGCCGCGGATGTCGACGTGCTGTCCACTGTGGACGAATGCGCCCGGGTCGCCGGTACGGGTGAAGGCCCCCGACACGCGGTCGGCGACGACCTCGCCGGCGGGCCAGGTGTCCCACAGCTCGCGCGCGGTGTGCAGGACCTCGGCGGCGCGGGTGTAGCGGTCGGCGCGGTCGAGGTAGCCGCCGCGGCGGAAGTTCTCGCCGGTGAACGCGTCGGAGGAGGTGACGACGTTCCACCCGGCCCGGCCGCCGGACAGGTGGTCCAGGGACGCGAGCTTGCGGGCCAGCTCGTAGGGCTCGTTGAAGGTGGCGTTGACGGTGCCGGTCAGCCCGAGGTGGGTGGTGACGGCGGCGAGCCCGGCGAGGACGGTGAGCGCGTCGGGCCGGCCGACGACGTCGAGGTCGTGGATGCGGCCGCGCTGCTCGCGCAGCCGCAGGCCCTCGGCGAGGAAGAAGAAGTCGAACCTGCCGCGCTCCGCGGTCTGCGCGAAGCGGCGGAACGACTCGAACGCGATCTGGCTGCCGGCGGCCGGGTCGCTCCACACGGTCGTGTTGTTCACGCCCGGGAAGTGCGCCGCGAGGATGACCTGTTTCATGCGGTGACCTCCGTGCGGGCGTACCGGTTCCGCGCGGCGGGCAGGCCGAGGTGCCCGCGCAGGGTGGTGCTCGTGTAGCCGGTGCGGAACGCGCCCTCGGCCCGCAGCAGCGGCAACACCTCGTCGACGATGGCCGTCAGGTCGGCGGGCAGCACCCCGGGGCGCAACCGGAAGCCGTCGATGCCGGCGTCCCGCCACGACAGCAGCAGCGCGGCCAGCCCGGCGGCGTCACCGACGTGGATGTGGGCGTCGCTGGTGTACGGGCCGCCGTCGAGCTCGTCGAGGCGGGCCTTGCGGTCCGGGTCGAGGAACACGACGACGTCGGCGAAGACCCGCGCCGGGCGGGCGGCGGCGGCCAGCGCGGCGGCGTCCTCGACGGATTTCGGGGTCACGTAGAGGATGTCGGCGCCGAGCCCGTAGCCGAGCGGCGTGTGGGTGAGGGCGGTGACGACCGGCTGGCCCTGCGGCGGGCGCGGCGTGATCGAGGGGCCCTTGACGCTGAAGTGCCGGCCGCTGAAGTCGATGTGGTGCAGCTTGTCCCGGTCGATGAACCGGCCGGTGGCGACGTCGCGGATCTCGGCGTCGTCCTCCCAGCTGTCCCACAGCCGGCGGACCACCTCGACGTGGTCGGCGGCCTCGGCGAACAGCTCCGCGATGAACGCCTGCGCCGCCGGCTCGGCGTACGCGGCCGGGTCGAGCTCCGGGAACTCCCGGCGGCCGAAGTGCGCGGCCTCGCCGGCCCGCCCGGACACCTGCGCCCGCCAGCCGGCCCGGCCGGTGCTCAGGTGGTCGAGGGTGGCGAGCTGGGTGGAGACGTGGAACGGCTCTGTGTGGGTCGTGGTCACGGTCGGCACCAGCCCGATGTGGGTGGTGACCGGTGCGAGCCTGGCCGCGATGAGCAGCGCGTCGAGGCGGCCCTTGACGTGGTCGGCCCGACCGTCGAGGCCGTCGTGCCGGCCGGACTGCAGGCCGAGGGAGTCCTCGATGGTGACGAAGTCGAGCTTGCCGCGCTCGGCGATGCGGACCAGGTCCAGCCAGTACTCCGGCGCGAACAACGAATCCGGGTGCGTGGACGGGTCGCGCCAGGCGGCGGGGTGCCAGCCGGCACCGTCCAGCGCGACTGCCAGATGGAGCTGCGAAGTCACGCGGGGATCCCTTCCGCGCGGTGCACCGGCTCGTCCCAGTCCAGGACGACGGGTTCGGCGTACGTGGTGAAGTCGGTGGTGTCACGGAAGGCGGGCACCGTGTAGAGGTCGCGGGCGTAGGCCCACAGGTGCGGGAAGTCGGCGAGCCCGGCGCCGTGGCGCGCGAGCGTCACGTACAGCCGGATGTCGGCCTCGGTGATCTCAGGGCCGAGCAGGTAGCGCCGGGTGGCGAGCCGCTCGTCGAGGGTGCCGAAGGCGTCCAGCAGCTCGGTGCTGTCCCGGGCCCCGCGGTTCACGGCCGGGTTGAGCCACGCGTCGAGCTGCTCGATCTCCTTGCGGTGCGCCGCCGGGTAGGTGTCGATCACCGGTGCCGCCAGGTGCCGGAACCGGGTCGCGAGGTCGATGCCGATGCCCTTGCAGTCGTTGCTGAGCACCACGCCGTCCGTGCGGTCCCACAGCGTCGGGACGGAGACGTGCCCGTCGAAGTCCGGCTCGGTCGCGTCGTACGCCTGCCGCAGCAGCGTGAACCCGTTGACCGGGTCGGGGCCGTAACGCTCCCGGAAGGCCCAGCCGCGGCCGTCGCGGGCGTTGTCCATATAGGACACGCTGACGACGTCCCGCAGGCCGGCGAGCGCGTGCGCGATCGTCACGCGCTGCGACCACGGGCAGAACCAGCCCGCGTAGAGGTGGTAGCGGCCCGGCGGGGCGCCAGGGTCCACGCGACCGGCGAACCGGTACAGCGGACGGGGGTCGTCCGGGTCCTGGGGAATGCGGTACACGCCGTGGGCCGTCGTGTCGACCGGGCTGGCCAGACGGCTTGAGCGGGGCAGTTTCGACATGGTGGTCCTCCGTTGATCCGGAGCAGCATAGCCAACCAATCCTACGTGGATACTAGGAGTTAATCCAGGGGTACGTGACATGGCCGACAGGACCGCCCATCGACCGTTGACAGTCACGCACAGCCACTGCTGCACTGGCCCGGCGAGAGGCCGCTGACCCACCCGCGGTGCCGGCCCGTCGCTTCGTCGCGCACCTCGAACCCGTCGCGAACCCCCCATTGAGGATGTCCCATGCGTAGATTCCTTGCGTCCCTTGCCGTCGCGGCCCTACTGCTCGGTGGCTGCGACGGCGCCGCCGGGGACCCCGCCGCCGAGGCCACCGGCGCGCCCGTCCAGGGCGGCAAACTCACCTGGGCGATCGAGACCGAGCCCGTCACCTTCAACCCGCACCAGTACGCCCAGGCCAAGGCCCGCCTGCTGGTGTGGAACAGCTTCGAGGCGCTGCTCACCCACGACGACAAGGGCGGCTACCTGCCGTGGCTGGCGACCTCGTGGGAGGCGTCCGCCGACGGGCTCACCTACACGTTCAAGCTGCGCGACGGCGTCACCTTCCACGACGGCGAGAAGTTCGACGCGGCCGCGGTCAAGGCGAACCTCGACCAGCTCCTCGCGCCCGGCTACGCCCCGAGCGTCGCCGCGACCCAGCTGAAGTACTTCAAGGACGCCGAGGTCGTCGACAGCAGGACGCTGGCCGTCCACCTCAAGCAGCCCGACGTGCTCATCCTCGACTTCTTCGCCTCCCCGCAGGGCGCGCAGGTGTCGCCGAAGTCGCTGAAGAGCCCCGACCTGAAGGCCGGCGGCCCGTCCGTCGTCGGCACCGGGCCGTTCATCCTCGACCGCTACACCAAGGGCCAGGAGGTCCACTACACGAAGAACCCGGCCTACGCGTGGGCGCCCGCCAACGCCGGCCATCAGGGACCCGCCTACCTCGACGAGGTCACCTACCGGTTCCTCAAGGAGTCCAGCGTCCGCGTCGGCGCCCTGACCTCCGGCCAGGTCGACGTGATCGAGGGCGTGCCCGCCACGGAGCAGGAACTGGTCAAGAGCGACCCGAACCTCCGCTTCGCCAAGCAGCTCAACAGCGGCACGGCGTACAACCTCTACTTCAACCTGACCCACGCGCCGTTCGACGACATCCGGGTCCGGCAGGCGTTCCGCGACGCGGTCGACGTCGACGCCGTCCTGCAGGGCGTCTACCGCGGCACCGCGACCCGGGCGTGGAGCCTGCTGAGCCCGTCCAGCCCGTTCTACGAGCCCTCGGTGGAGAAGACGTACGGCAACAATCCCACGAAGGCCAACAGCCTGCTCGACGAGGCCGGCTGGGGCACCAGGGACGGCGACGGCTTCCGCACCAGGGACGGCAAGCGGCTCACCGCGCGGATCGTGCTGTCGGCGCCGTTCGTGCGGGACAAGCGCGACATCCTCGCCCAGGCCGTGCAGGCCGCGGTGAAGCAGAGCGCGGGCATCGACCTGCAGGTCAAGGTCGTCGACCAGGGCACCGCCGCCGACGCGATCGCCAAGGGCGAGTTCGAGGTCTTCGACAACTCCCGCGCCGACACCGACGCCGGCGCCGCGATCGGCCTGATCGTGCCGAAGGGCGCCCCGATCAACCGGCACGGCTACGTCGACCCGGAGCTGGAGAAGCTGATCAGCGAGGCGGCGGCGACCAGCGACACGGCCAGGCGCAAGGCGGCCTACTCCACCGTCCAGAAGACCCTCAACGACAAGGCCGTGCTGCTGCCCCTGTACGCGCCGGCGGACCAGGTCGCCGCGCAGCGGAAGGTCGGCGGGGTGGGCTTCGAGCCGACGGCCGGCGTACCCGGCAGCGCCTACAACGTATGGATCGGCAGGTAGCGATGCCGCCGATGCTGAAGCCGGTCCTGCGGCGGCTCGGCAGCGGGGCGGTGGTCCTCTGGGCCGCCGCCTCCGCGGCCTACCTCGCGCTGCGCCTCGCCCCGGGCGACACCGTCGACACCCTCGTCGGCGACGGCCCCGACACGCCACAGATCCGCGCCCAGATCGCCCGCGACCTCGGCCTCGACCGGCCGGCGGTGGTGCAGTACCTCGGCTACCTGTGGCGGCTCCTGCACGGCGACCTCGGCCGCTCGTACGTGCTGCAACGGCCGGTCGCCGACGTCATCGGCAGCCAGGTCTGGCCCACGGTGAAGCTCACGCTGCTCGCCACCGCGTTCAGCGCCGTCATCGCGGTCGGCCTCGCGATCGTCACCACCGGCCGGGCCCGGTGGCTGCGCGGCCTCGTCTCCGGCCTCGAGCTGTCCGTCGTGTCCGCGCCCGGCTTCCTCATCGGCATCCTGCTGCTGAGCGTGTTCTCCTTCCAGCTCGGCTGGTTCCCCGTCTCCGGCGACCGGGACGCGTCCGCGCTCGTCCTGCCGGCCGTGTCGCTCGCGCTGCCGATCGGCGGGCTGCTCAGCCAGGTCATCCGCGAAGGCCTCGAACGCGCGCTGGAGGAGCCGTTCGCGGTGACCGCCCGCGCCCGCGGCCTGACCCGGCTCGCCCTGCTGTGGCGGCACGCCCTGCGGCACGCGCTGCTGCCCGCGGTGACGCTCGCCGGGACGCTGATCGGCTTCCTGCTCAGCGCCGCCGTCGTCGTCGAGCGGGTCTTCGGCCGGCCCGGCCTCGGCGAGGTCGCCACCGAGGCCGTCAGCAACAAGGACATCCCCGTGGTCCTCGCCGTCGTCATGCTCGCCGCCGCCATCTACGTGGTGCTCAGCACCCTCGCTGACCTGGCGTACCTGCTCATCGACCCGCGCCTGCGGAAAGGCTGACCGTCATGTCGATCGCCCTGCCCGCCGTCCCCGCCGTCGAGAGGCCGCGCGGCCGGTCCCTGCGGTGGGCGCCCGGCGCGGTGGCCGCCGGCGTCGTGCTGCTGCTCGTCGCCGTCGCGGCCGTCGCTCCGAGGCTCATCACCGGCGCCGACCCCCTGGCGGCGGACCCGTTCCACGCGCTGGAGCCGCCGGGCGGGGCGCACTGGTTCGGCACCGACCAGCTCGGGCGCGACGTCTTCACCCGGGTCGTGCACGGCGCCCGCTACTCGCTGAGCATCGGCCTCGTTTCGACGCTGCTGTCGGTGCTCGCCGGCGGGATCGCCGGGCTGCTCGCCGGGCTGGCGCCGCGCGCCGTCGACGAGGTGCTCAGCCGCGCGCTGGACGTGCTGTCCGCGTTTCCGGAGGTGCTGCTCGCGCTGCTGTTCATCGCGCTCACCGAGCCGGGCACCCCGAGCCTGGTCATGGCCATCGCCCTGGCGTTCGCGCCACGGTACGGCCGCATCGTCCGCGCCCAGACGCTGCTGGTCCGGCGGTCGGGCTACGTGGAGCAGGCCGTCACGTTCGGCCTGTCCCGGGCCCGTCTCGTGTGGCGGCACGTGCTGCCCAACGCCCTCGGGCCGCTGCCGGTCATCGCCACCATCGGGCTGGGCACCGCGATCGTCAACGCGTCCGCGCTGTCGTTCCTCGGTATGGGCCCGCAACCACCGTCCCCGGAGTGGGGCGCGATGCTCGCCGAGAGCCGCAACTACCTGCGCGTCGCGTGGTGGGCGGCGATCCTGCCCGGCGCGACCCTCACGATCACCGTCATCTCGCTCACCGCCGTGGGCCGCCGGCTCCAGCGCCGCTTCGAAGGGAGGCGCTGACATGGCGCCGCTGGTCACCGTGGCCGATCTGCGGGTCACGTTTCCCGGGCACGGCGCGGGACCCGTGCCCGCCGTGCGCGGCGTCAGCTTCACCGTCGAGCGGGGCGAGTGTGTCGCGATCGTCGGTGAGAGCGGCTCCGGCAAGAGCGTCACCGCGCGCAGCCTCGTCGGGCTCGCCGGGCCCGGCGCCGAGGTGCGGGCGTCCACATTGGACGTCGGAGGGAGCGACACGACCCGGTTCACCGACCGGGACTGGCGCCGGCTGCGCGGCCGGGTCGCCGGGCTCGTGCTGCAGGACGCGCTCGTCTCGCTCGACCCGCTCAACACCGTCGGCCAGGAGATCGGCGAGGTGCTGCGCACCCACGGCGTCGGCACCGCCGCCACCCGCGACGCGCGGATCACCGCGCTGCTCGACGCGGTGCACGTGCCGGAGCCCGCGGTCCGCGCGAAGCAGTACCCGCACCAGCTGTCCGGCGGGCTGCGCCAGCGCGCGCTGATCGCCTCGGCGATCGCCGCCGACCCGCCGCTGCTCATCGCCGACGAGCCGACCACGGCACTGGACGTCACCGTGCAGGCGCAGCTGCTGCGACTGCTCGCGGAGCGCCGCGCGGCCGGCTCGACGCTGCTGCTCGTCAGCCACGACCTCGCCGTCGTCGCCGGCATCGCCGACCGGGTCCTCGTCATGCACGACGGCGTCATCGTCGAGCAGGGCCCGACCGGGCGGATCCTGACCGCACCCGAGCACGACTACACCCGCATGCTCCTCGCCGCCGTGCCGACCGCCGCCTCGCGCGGGCACCGGCTGTCCTCGGCCGCCCGCGAGCCGCTGCCGCCGGCGGCGGTCGAGCCGGACCGGGTCGTGCTGCGCGCCGAGGGACTGCACAAGCACTACGGCGCCCGGCACGCCGTCGACGACGTCAGCTTCACGCTCGCCCGCGGCGAGATCCTCGGCGTCGTCGGCGAGTCCGGCTCCGGCAAGACCACCGTGGCGCGGATCGCGCTCGGGCTCCTGGAGCCCGACGGCGGCACCGTGCACCTGGGCGACCGGCCCTGGACGGGGGTGCCCGAGCGGCGGCGCCGTCCCGACCGCCGCCGGCTGCAGGTCGTGTCGCAGGACCCGCTCAGCTCGTTCGACCCGCGGTACACCGTGGAGAAACTCATCGCGGAGCCCCTCGGGCTGCGTGGCGCGGCCCGCCGGGACCGGGTCGTGGAGCTCCTGGAACGGGTCGGCCTGAGCGCCGCGCACCTGGGCCGCCACCCGAGGGCCCTGTCCGGCGGGCAGCGGCAGCGGGTCGCGATCGCCCGCGCCGTCGGCCCCCGCCCCGACGTCCTCGTCTGCGACGAGCCCGTGTCGGCGCTCGACGTGTCGGTCCAGGCGCAGGTCCTCGACCTGCTCGCGGACCTGCGCGCCGCCGACGGCACGGCGCTGCTGTTCATCTCCCACGACCTCGGCGTCATCCACCACCTGGCCGACCGCGTGCTCGTCATGCACGACGGCCGCGTCGTCGAGCACGGCCCGGTCGAGGACGTCTTCACCCGGCCCGACCATGCCTACACCCGGACCCTGCTCGCCGCGCTGCCGGCCCTGCCGGCACTGGCCAGCTGACCGCTCTCCACCAGGGACAATCATGCATATTCTGGACAACCCAGCCTGGGCCGCGCTCACCGGCCCGCACGCCCGCTTCGCCGAGCGCAGCGGCGACGCCATCCGCTACCAGACCGACGTCACCCCCTTCATCACCGTCGCGCCCGGCTCCGGCCCGGACGTCTGGGACGACGTGGCCGCGCTCGCCGGCGCCGGCGAGGTCGTCACGATCACCGGCACGGCGCCGCCCCCGCCGGCGCACTGGGAGGTCGTCCTCGAGGCCGGCGGCGTGCAGCTGATCGACGTCGCCCTCGAGGCGCGGCCCGACCCCGAGTCCGCCGTCCTGACCGCCGCCGACGTGCCCGAGATCCTCGACCTCGTCGAACGGACCCAGCCGGGGCCGTTCCGGCAGCGCACGATCGAGCTCGGCACGTACCTCGGCATCCACCGCGACGGGAAGCTGGTCGCGCTCGCCGGGGAGCGCCTGCACCCGCCCGGCTGGACCGAGATCTCCGCCGTCTGCACCGACCCGGCGCACCGCGGGCAGGGCCTCGCGACCAGGCTCGTGCGGGCCGTCGCGCACGGCATCCGCGCCCGCGGCGAGCAGCCGTTCCTGCATGCCGCGGCGACGAACACCGACGCGATCCGCCTGTACGAGTCGATCGGCTTCCGGCTGCGCCGCCGCACCACGTTCCGGGCGGTGCGGGTCCCGTCGCTCGTGGGAGGGCCGGCCTGATGCTCTACGCCGCCGAGGTCCAGGCGCCTTCGCTCGCGGCCCTGGAGCGGGCCGTGCTCGACGCAGAGCGGGCCGGCTACGCGTTCGTGACGTTCCCCGACGCGCCGCGGCGGGCCGGGGTCGAGGCCGGGGTCCTGGCCGCCTACCTGGCGCGGCGCACCACCCGGATCGGGCTCGCGCCGACGCTGCACGTCACCACCACCGAGCCGTTCCACCTCGCCACCCAGCTCGCCGGCCTCGACCACGCGTCGCTGGGGCGGGCCGGCTGGGTCGTCGGCGCCACCACGGCCGCCGGGGACCTCGCCACCGTCGGCCGCCTCCATGTCGACGCCGGCGAGGTCGCCGACGTGGTCGAGGTCGCCCGCCGGCTGTGGGACTCGTGGGAGGACGACGCGGTCATCCGGGATGTGCAGACCGGCCGGTTCCTCGACTCCCGCAAGGTCCACCACGTCGACTTCGAGGGCCCCGGGTTCTCCGTCGTCGGCCCGCTCATCACGCCCCGCCCGCCGCAGGGGCAGGTCGTCGTCATCGGCTCCGCCTCGATCGCGGCGGAGCTCGACGTCGCGCTGGTGCGGGGTTCCGGCGTGGCCGGCATCGCCGAGCGCGCCGCCGCGGCCCGCGCGACCGGGGTGCCGCTGGTCTTCGCCGACGTGCCCGCCGGCTTCGACGCCGCCGCGTTGGAAGGTGTGGTCGACGGGGTGCACTTCCACGGCGGTACACCACCCGCCATCGCCGCAGGTGCGCACGGCGCGACCCTGCGGGAGACGCTCGGCCTCCCCCGCCCCACGAACCGCTACGCCGTCGCGAGGAGCGTCGCATGACCCAGTTGCATCTCGGCGTGTTCTTCACGGGTGTCGGGCCCAACCTGCTGTGGACCGAGCCGGACTTCGCCGAGCACACCCACATCGACACGTTCGTCGACGTCGTGCGGACCCTGGAGCGCGGCCTGTTCGACGCGTTCTTCCTCGGCGAGGGCCTGCGGGTGCGGGAGAACCGCGGCACCGTGTACGACCTCGACGTCGCCGGGCGGCCCGACGCGATCACCCAGCTGGCCGCGCTGGCCGCGGAGACGACCCACATCGGGCTCGTCGCCACGCAGAACACCACCTACAACTACCCGGCGGACCTGGCCCGGCGCCTGGCCTCGCTCGACGCCGTGTCCGGCGGCCGGGCCGGCTGGAACATCGTCACCACCGACAACGCGTGGACCGGCGCGAACTTCCGGCGCGGCGGCTGGCTGCCGCACGAGCGCCGCTACGAGCGGGCGACCGAGTTCGTCGAGACCGCGAAGGCGTTGTGGCGCAACGAGCACGTCGTCCGTGACACCGACCTCGTCACGCTCGACGCGACCGGCGCGGTCCCGCCGAGCCCGCAGGGGCGGCCGGTGCTCTTCCAGGCCGGCGACTCCGACGGCGGCCGTGAGCTCGCCGCCCGCCACGCCGACGTGGTCTTCTCCGCCAACACCGACTACGACAAGGCCGCCGCCTACGCCGCGGACCTGCGGGCCCGGCTCGCCCGGCACGGCCGGTCCGCGGACTCCCTGCGGATCCTGCCCGGCGCGTCGGTCGTGCTCGGCGACACCCCCGGCGAGGCGCGGGAGCGGGCCGACTGGATCACCCGGGAGCAGACCACCGGGCCGCGCGCGATCGCGTTCCTGGAGCAGTACTGGGGCAAGGACCTCTCCGGCTACGACCCCGACGGTCCGCTGCCGGACATCGACCCGGCCGACGGCGAGCTGGACCCGTCGCGCGGCACGATCCCGATCGAGCTGCGCACCGGCAAGTTGCGACGGGTCGCCGGGTGGCGGGCCCTCGCGGCGGAGCGCGGGCTGTCGATCCGGGACCTGGTGATCGAGGTGACGCCGCGGCACAACACGTTCGTCGGCACGCCCGGGCAGGTCGCCGACGAGTGGGCCCGCTACGTGCGGGACCGGGTCGTCGACGGGTTCAACCTGCTGCCGCAGCTGTTACGCCCTTCCGGCAGCTCCCGGCTGCTGCCGGGCACCGTCGAGGACATCGTCGACCGGCTCGTGCCGCAGCTGCAGGAGCGCGGCGTGTACCGCACCGCGTACGAGGGCACCACGCTGCGTTCCCACCTGGGGCTGCCGCCGGCATGACGGCTTGCGGTGCCGCCGCCGGTGTGACCGCCCTGTGGGGATGTACCCTCACGGACAGTGCAGGGCGAGCAGGCGGGAGCACAGGTGGCCGCAGCAGCGAAGGACACCGGCGGCGAGGCGGCCGGGCAGGCGCGGGTCACGATCCGCCAGGTCGCCGTCCACGCCGGGGTGTCCGAGGCGGCCGTGTCCTACGCGCTCAACAACCGGCCCGGCGTCTCGGAGCAGACCCGGGCGCGGGTGCTCGCCGCCGCCCGGGACCTCGGCTGGGCGCCCAACATCGCCGCCCGCTCGCTGGGCACCGCCCGTGCCAACGCGGTCGGGCTGGTCCTCGTCCGGCCGCCGCGGGTGATGATCGTCGACTCCTGGTTCACGCAGATGCTCAGCGGCGTCGAGGCCGAGCTCAACCGCAACGACATCGCGCTGGTGCTGCACCTCGTCGACCGGATCGAGGACACCATCGAGGTGTACCGCAAGTGGTGGGCGGGCCGGCACGTCGACGGGGTCATCCTGACCGACCTGCGCAAGGACGACCCGCGGCTCGACGCGCTCGTCGAGATCGGCCTGCCCGCCGCGGTGATCGGCGGCAAGCCCGGGCTCGACGGGTGCAGCACCGTCGACGCCGACACGGCCGGCACCGCCCGCGCCATCGTCGGCTACCTGCGGGCCCTCGGGCACCGCACGATCGCCCGCGTCGCCGGCACCGAGGAGCTCTTCCACACCGGCCAGCGCGACGCCGCGTACCTGGCGGCGCTCACCGACTCCGGGCTCGACACCGACCGGTACCGGGTCGTCTACACCAACTACAGCGCCGTCGACGGCATGCGGGCGATGCGCGAGCTGATGAGCGGCGCGGAGCCGCCGACCGCCGTCGTGTTCGACAACGACGTGATGGCCGCCGCGTCGCTGAAGGTGGCGCACGAGATGGGCCTGTCCGTGCCGGAGGACGTTTCGGTCGTCGCCTGGGACGACTCCGACCTGTGCCAGATCACCGTCCCGGCGATCACCGCCGTGCAGCAGACCCCGGCGGAGCAGGCGGAGCTCGCCGCCCGCGCCCTGCTCACGACCATCAACGGCGGCGGCATCAGCCACGTCACGCTGCCCCCGGGCACCCTCACCGCCCGCCAGTCGACCCGGCCGCTGCGCCCCGGCCGCACCGCCTGACCGTTCGCAACCGGTTCAGCGCGCTACTGTTGACACTCCTTACACCACCAACTTAAGGTCATGCTTCGCGTACTTATCCGGTTCAGTCCGGCAGTGACCACGGGAGCACACCACATGCTTGTCCTGCGTCCCCTCCACTCGGGATGGACCCTGCGCGCACCCTCCATCGACGGCCCCGTGCCGGCGACCGTGCCGGGCTGCGTGCACACGGACCTGCTCGCCGCCGGGCTGATCCCCGACCCGTACCTGGACGCGAACGAGCTCGACCTGGCGTGGATCGGCCGGTCGTCGTGGGTGTACTCGACGTCGTTCGACGCTGCCACAGAGGCCGACCAGGCCGACCGGGTCGACCTGGTCGCCGACGGCCTGGACACGGTGGCGACGGTGACGCTCAACGGCGTGCGGCTGGGCCGGACGGCGAACATGCACCGCGGCTACCGGTTCGACGTGCGCTCGCTGCTGCGACCCGTCGGCAACGTGCTCGAGGTGCACTTCGACTCGGCGTACGAGTACGCGCTGGGCGTCCGGGACGCGCTCGGAGCCCGCCCCAACGCGTATGACGAGCCCTTCCAGTACATCCGCAAGATGGCCTCGAACTTCGGCTGGGACTGGGGTCCGACCCTCGTCACCGCCGGCATCTGGCAGCCGATCGGCCTCTCGTCGTGGTCGGTGGCGCGCCTGGACTCGGTGCGGCCGGTCGTGAGCGTTGACGGTGCCGACGGCATCGTGGACGTGCACGTGACCGTCGAACGCGCCGCCGACGACCCGCTGTCCGTGACCGCCTCGGTCGCCGGCGTCACGGCGTCCGCGACCGTCCCGGCCGGGGCCACCGAGGCGTCGGTGCGGGTGCGGGTGCCGGACGTGCGGCTGTGGTGGCCCCGCGGCTACGGTGACCCCGCGCGGTACGACCTGTCGGTGACCCTGTCCGCCGGCCCGGATCCGCTCGACGCGTGGCAGCGCCGCATCGGCTTCCGCACGGTGGAGGTGGACACCGCCGCCGACGCCGACGGGACCGCGTTCACCCTGGTCGTCAACGGGATGCCGGTGTTCGTGCGGGGCGTGAACTGGATTCCCGACGACGCGTTCGTCACCCGCGTCGACCGGGCCCGCTACGAGGCACGGTTCACCCAGGCCGTCGACGCCGGGGTGAACTACCTGCGGGTGTGGGGCGGCGGCCGGTACGAGAGCGAGGACTTCTACGACCTCGCCGACTCCCTCGGGCTGCTCGTCGGGCAGGACTTCCTGTTCGCGTGCGCCGCCTACCCGGAGGAGGAGCCGCTGGCGTCGGAGGTCGCCGCGGAGGCACGCGAGCAGGTGGTCCGCCTGATGCCGCACCCGAGCCTGGTCATGTGGGTCGGCAACAACGAGAACATCTGGGGCTGGCACGACTGGGACTGGCAGGCCGCCCTCGACGGCCGCACCTGGGGCGAGGGCTACTACCTGGACGTGCTGCCGGGGATCGTGCGCGAGCTGGACCCGTCCCGCCCGTACTGGCCGGGCAGCCCCTACTCCGGGACCCCGGACGTGCACCCGAACGACCCCGCGCACGGCACCACCCACATCTGGGACGTGTGGAACACCCACGACTACCGGCACTACGGCACCTACCGGCCGCGGTTCGTGGCCGAGTTCGGGTTCCAGGCGCCGCCGTCCTACGCCACCCTCCGCCGCGCCGTGTCCGACGACCCGCTGACCCCGACGTCGCCGGGCGTCCTGCACCACCAGAAGGCCGCCGACGGCAACGGCAAGCTCGCCCGCGGCCTCGCCGGCCACTTCCCCGTGCCCTCGGACCTCGCCTTCCCGGACTTCGATGACTGGCACTGGGCGACGCAGCTCAACCAGGCCCGCGCCATCACGTTCGGGATCGAACACTTCCGCTCGCTGCGCCCCCTGTGCATGGGCACGATCCTGTGGCAGCTCAACGACAACTGGCCCGTCACGTCGTGGTCCGCCGTGGACGGCGACGGCCGCCGCAAGCCGCTCTGGTTCGCATTGCGGCGGGTGTACGCCGACCGCCTCCTCACCTTCCAGCCGCGCGACGGCGCACCGGCGCTGGTCGCCGTCAACGACTCGGCGCTGCCCTGGCAGGCCCAGCTGGACGTGCAGCGGGTCTCCTTCACCGGCGACATCAGGGCGAAGACCACGGTCACGCTCGACGTGCCGGCGTTCGGGTCGGTGACCCTGCCGCTGCCCGCGGACGTGGTCACGCCGGACTCGCCGTCGGCGGAGCTCATCACCGCCGACCGCGCGGTGTGGTTCTTCGCCGAGGACGTCGACCTGGCCTACCCGGCCGCCTCGGTCGACGTGACCGTCCGGCCGTTCGACGGCGGCGCCGACGTGGAGATCACCGCCCGCACGCTCGTGCGCGACCTGACCCTGTTCGCCGACCGTCTCTCCCCCTCTGCGACGGTCGACGACCAGCTCGTGACGCTGCTGCCGGGCGCCTCGGTGACCCTGCGCGTCACCGGCTCCGACCTGCCCGCACCGGACTCCCCCGCCTGGCGCACCGCCCCCGTCCTGCGCACCGCGAACGACCTCGTCACGGCGTGAGCGATGCGAGGCGTGCCGCGAGGAAGGCGCGCTCCACGTCGTTGCCGGTCAGGGCCAGGGCTTCCGCGTACGCCTCGGCGGCCTCGGGCAGGCGGCCGAGCCGCCGGAGGAAGTCGGCGCGGGCCGCGCTGAGGTAGGCGTACGTCGACAGCGACGGCGAGTCGAGCAGCGGGGCGAGCGCGGACAGCCCCGCCGCCGGACCGTCGCGCAGGCCGACGGCGACCGCGCGGTTCAGCGCGACGACCGGCGACGGCCAGAGGCGCAGGAGGACGTCGTACAGCGCGACGATCTCCTGCCAGTCGGTCGCCTCCCACGAGGGCGCCTCGGCGTGGACGGCGGCGATCGCGGCCTCGACGGCATAGCGGGTCGGGGGGCTGCGGCGCAGCGCGAAGGTCAGCAGGTCGGTGCCCTCGCGGATCAGGCGGGCGTCCCAGCGGGTGCGGTCCTGCTCGGACAGCAGGAGCAGCCGGCCGCCGGCGTCGCGGGTGGCGCGGCGGGCGTCGATCAGCAGCATCAGCGCCAGCAGGGCGGCGACCGAGACGTCGCCCGGCACCAGCAGCCGCAGCACCCGGGCCAGGCCGATCGCGGCGTCGACCAGGTCCTGCCGGACCAGCTGCTCGCCGACGGGCGCGGTGTGGCCGGTGGTGAAGACGAGGTGGACGACCTCGAGCACGGCACCGACCCGCACGGGCAGCTCGTCCGGCGACGGCACCCGGAACGGGATGCGGGCGGCGCTGATCTTCCGCTTGGCGCGGGTCACCCGGGCGGCCATCGTCGCCTCCGGCACGAGGAACGCCCGCGCCACCTCCGCGGTCGTCAGCCCGCAGACGAGCCGCAGCGTCAGCGCGACCTGCGCCTCCCGGGACAGGGCCGGGTGGCAGCAGGTGAAGATGAGCTCCAGCCGGCCGTCGGGCGCGGGCTCCCCGGCCTCGGGCACCGGCACCAGCAGCGGCAGCGCGCGGCGCAGGGCCGAGTCGCGGCGCAGCGCGTCAAGGGCGCGGTTGCGGGCGACGGTCGTGAGCCACGCGCCGGGACGGGCCGGGACGCCGTCGGTGGGCCAGGAGCGCAGGGCCTGCGCGTACGCCTCCTGGACGCACTCCTCGGCGAGGTCGAGGTCGCGGGTGACCCGCACCGTCGCGGCGAGCACGCGGGCCCACTCGCGACGGTGCGCGTCGGTGACGGCGTCGGTGACGGCCTCGCTCACCCGTGGTCCACGATCGGCCGGATCTCGACGCCGCCGTGGCCGGACGCGAGCTCCGGCAGCAGCGCCGCCAGGGAGATCGCCGCGTCGAGGTCGGCGGCCTCGATGACGTAGAAGCCGCCGAGGGCCTCCTTCGCCTCCAGGAACGGCCCGTCGGTCGTCAGCAGCCCCTCGCCGTCGTTGCCGCGCAGCGTCGTCGCCGTCGAGGACGACTCCAGCTCGTGCCCGGCGAGGACGCGGGCACCGCCGGTGGCGGCGAACGCCCGGTGCCCTTCGTCCTTGGCCCGCAGCTCCTGCGGGGTCGCGGCGTCCCAGCGCTGCTCGTCGCCGTAGATGAGAATCAGGTACTTCGCCACGTGCTGTCCCTTCCAAGCGGCCGTTTACCTGTACGACGATGCGGGCGGCACCGAAATCGACAGGCGGCCCCAGGGAATTTCAGCGGCGTCCCGCCCGACGCACACATCCTGGTCGCGGACGGTCACCGCAGTGGACCTTGCACCGGTACAGTGCGCGCGTGTCTTTCCAACGCTACCTGTGGACGCTGGTCGCCGTCGCGGTCATCGCGGCCTACGGCATCGCGTCCGGCCGTGAGTCCGACGCGGCCGACGCGCCGTCGGCTACCGCGCTCGCCGCGTTCCTCGGCTGCCCGCCGGCGGAGCCGAAGCACGCCACCGGGACGCGGGAGACCGTCGCCTGCGAGGAGGGCGGCTTCGACGTCACGGTGGTGACGTTCGACGACAACGCGCAGCGCGACGCCTGGGTCGAGTCGGAGCGGTTGACCGTGATCGCCAGCGGCTTCGCGGGCCTGCCCGCGGCGCTGGTCGCCGGTGACCGCTGGGCGGTCACGACCGGCGACGTGCCCGCGGCCGACCGGCTCCACGCGGTGGCGGGCGGGTGGCGGGTATGACGCAGGACGTCGCGGCGGTCCGGCCGCCGTTCCGGCTCGCCGCGGGCGGCGCGGGCGCGCGGGTCGAGTGGGCCACGTGGGGCCTGCTCGCCGTGGCGGGGGTCTTCGCCGCCGTGGCCGCGGACGACCTGGCGTACGTGCTGCGGGTCCGCGCCGCGCTGCCGTCGCCCGACCTGCACGTCCTGGTGGCCGGGCAGGGGCTCGGCACGGCCCAGATGGTGCTGTTCTTCGTCCTGCTCGCCGCGGTCTTCGGCTGGTACCTGCTGGGCGCCGCCGCCGTGCGAGAGCTCGGCGAGGAGCCCGCCACGGTCCTGCGCACCACCGCGCTGACGGTGTTCCAGGTCGGCGCCGCGGCCACCCTCGTGGCCGGGGCGACGCTGCCCCACGCGGATCTGCTGGCCGCGCACGGCTTCGAGGTGCGCCTGCGGTGGATGATCCCGATCCTGGTGGCCCGGCTGGCGCTGGCGGTGCTGCTCGGCGTCGCCGTGTTCGGGGTCCGCCGCCGGGTGTACGCCGCGCTGCTGCGCTCGCGGCTGGCGCCGCGGCGGAGCCGGTCGCAGGAGCGGGCGAGCCTGCTCGAGCTGTCGAAGCGCGCCGTCCCCGTCGTGCCGCCGCTGCCGGTCGCGGGCGACGCGTGGTGGTCGGAGGTGGCCGGTCGGGTGGCCGCGGCGGGCACCGCGCTGCCGCTGCTGGAGCGGTCCGGCGGGGAGCGCCGCTGGCACCGGGTCGGGCCCGGCGAGGACCTGACGGCGCTGCGCGAGTCGCTGCCGCCGGGCGCCACCCTCACCCTCTTCGCCACCGAACCGGCGGACCCGGACGCCACCGGCGCCGGCACCGACGACTTCGACGATCCCGACGCCCTGACCGCGGTGGTCCGTTGAGTTCCTGCTCCTGAATCCAGTTCTTGCGTCCGGGTCCGCGGGACCGGGCGCGCGGGGCGTCAGCGGCGGAGGCGGGCGGCCAGCTTCGCGTACCACGGGCTCAGGTCGTGCTCGATCGCCGTCCACTCCTGTTCGGACGGCGCGACCCGCGGCTCCTGGACGGCCCACGACCGGACCCATCCGCCGGCGCAGCCCGGTCGGCGGATGCGAGTCCAGCAGCGCCGCCTGGTGCCTGAGGGTGAGCGTCCGCTCGGCGTCCAGGGTCGCCGCGCCGCGCAGCCAGCCGGCGGCGGACCGCCAGGCGTGGGGGTCGGCGTGGCGGCGGTGACCGGCCGACATCGCCGCCGGCAGGCCGCCGGCGACGACCAGGCCGTCGAACAGGCCCTCCATGGCCGCGGAGCCGGCGACCCGGGTGGCGATCTGGTCGGCGAGGTACTCGGCGCGCTGGCTGTCCCGGCCGGACAGGACCAGCAGCGCCGTGGACAGCAGCCACAGCACCGGGCTCACGACGACCACCAGCGGCAGCATCCAGATGCCCATCCGGAGCGTGGAACCGAGCATGTCGAGCAGGTTCCGCAGGACCCCGATGGCGGTGCGGACGACGACGCCGCGGCGGGGTCGTGGTTCACGAAGTGCCCGAGCTCGTGCGCGAGCAGCCCGATCCGCTCCTGCGGCTCGAGGGAAACCCACAGCGGCAGCCCGACAGACAGCGTCCGGCGCCGGCGGAGTCCGCACACGGTGACGTACGCGTTGATGTCGTGGTCCAGTCGCACCTCGTGCGGCCCGCAGCCCCCACGTCCGCGGCGCCCGGCGGTTTCCGGAGGTCAGGTCTCGGCGGTTTCCAGAGGGTCGGCGAGGAGGCGCTCGAAGGCGAGCTCGGCCGCGCCGACCAGCGGGGCGTCGTCCCCGAGCAGCGGCGTCCGCAGCCGCACGTGCTCCCGGCAGGCCGGCAGCGACATCGTCGAGAGGCGGCTCCGGACGTGGGCGGCGCCCGTCAGGTACAGCTCCCGCAGCGCGCCGCCGAAGACGACCGCCGTCGGGTTGAAGACGTTGACCAGGTTGGCGACCCCGAAGCCGAGCCAGTCCGCGGCCTGGCGCACCGCGGCGCGCGCGGGCGGGTCGCCGCGCCGGGCCGCCTCGACGGCCGCGAGGACGCCGGCGCGGTCCAGCGGCACGTGCCGGGCGATCTCGGTCTCCCAGCAGCCCCGCGAGCCGCAGCCGCAGTCGCGGCCCTGCGGGTTGACGACCATGTGCCCGACCTCGCCGCCGTGACCGCCATGGCCGGTGACGCGCCGCCCGCCGGCGATGATCCCGGCGCTGATGCCGGCGTCGCCGTGCAGGTAGACGACGTTGTCGAGGCCGACAGCGGCGCCCCGGGTGTGCTCGGCGAGCGCGGCGAGGTCGGCCACGTTGCCGACGAGCGGCTCCTTGTCCAGACCCAGCTCCGACCACCCGTCGAGGTCGGACCCGAGCCGCGCCCCGGCGGGCAGCATGCGGACGGTGCCGTCGGCGTGGCGCATCATGCGGGACACGGCGATGCCGCTGCCGACGAAGACGGCGCCGCCGGGTCCTGACGCCGACACCGTGCGCTGCATGTCGCGGACGAACCCGGCGAGCGTCGCGACGGTGTCGCGGACCGCCGTGCCGTGCGGGCGGGGCAGCTCCCGGCTGTCGAGGACCTTGCCGCCGAGCCCGACCCGCGCCGCGCGCAGCCGGTCGACCTCGATGCTCATCGCGTAGCCGTACACCCACGACGACCTCGGCCGCACGACCAGCGACGGCCGACCGGCCCGGCCGGTCTCCTGCGGCACGCCCTCGTCGATGAGCCCGGCGCCGGCGAGGTCCGCGGTGAGGGCGCCGATGGTGCTGCGGTTGAGACCGAGCTGGTTGGTCAGCTCGGCGCGGGACGTGTCGCCGCTGACGTGCACGTATCGCAGCAGCGCGCCCAGGTTCTGGCGGCGGACCGAGTCCTGGGTCGGGGTGCTCCGCTGGGGGCTCGTGGACACGGATCGCTCCTTCGCTCCCTAGAGCGGCCGTGGGCCCCCGGAACACGGTTCCGGGGGCCCACGACGGTGAGTTGCCTCGTACTACTTGATCGCTGTGTTACCGGATCGCTCGGACTACTTGGTGAGCGGGGACAGCTTCGGGTCGTTGGCGTACGCCTCGGCGGCGTTGGCCTTGGTCACGATCACCGGCGGGAGCAGGTAGGACGGGACGACCTTGACGCCGTTGTTGTAGGACTTGGTGTCGTTGATGGTCGGCTCGTTACCGGCCTGCAGCGCCTTGACCATGTTGATCGTCTCGGCGACCAGCTTGCGGGTGTCCTTGTTGATCGTGGAGTACTGCTCGCCAGCCATGATCGACTTGACCGACTCGACCTCGGAGTCCTGGCCGGTGACGACCGGGATCGGCTTGTTGGCGGCCTTCACCGAGGTGATGATCGCGCGGGCCAGGGTGTCGTTCGGGGAGAGCACGCCGTCGAGGGTCTTGCCGGCGGTGTAGGTCGAGGTCAGCAGGGAGTCCATCCGCTGCTGCGCACCCTCGGCCTTCCAGCCCTGGATCGCGGTCTGCTTGACGTCCTTCTGGCCGGAGCCGACGATGACGTCACCCTTGTCGATGAGCGGCTTGAGCACGTCCATCGCGCCGTTGAAGAACACACCGGCGTTGTTGTCGTCCGGCGAGCCGGAGAACAGCTCGACGGTCCACGGGCCGGTCGCCTTCTTGGCCTTCATGCCGTCCAGCAGGGCCTGGCCCTGGAGCTGGCCGACCTTGAAGTTGTCGAACGCGATGTAGTAGTCCAGGTCCGGCGTCTGGGTGATGAGGCGGTCGTACGCGACGACCTTGATGCCGGCGTCGTGGGCGGCCTTGACCTGGGTCGACAGCTGCGCGGCGTCGGTCGCGCCGATGACGATGACCTTCGCGCCCTTGGTGACCATGGCGGAGATCTGCGCCTGCTGGTCCGCGACCGTGGTCGAGGCACCGGCGTACTGCACGTCGGACTTGAAGCCGGCGTCCTTGAGGCCGTTGGTGAACAGGTCACCGGCGAGCACCCAGTTCTCCGACGTCTTCGACGGCAGCGCGACACCGATCAGCGAGTCGGCGGCGAAGCCCTTGGCGGCGGCACCGCTCGGGCTGCTGCTGCCCTCGCGCTCCGAGTCGCCACAGGCGGCGGTGCCGAGTGCGAGCAGAGCGACCGCGCTGACGGCGAGGCTCCTGGTGAGGAACTTGCGCATGTTTCGGATTGCCTTTCTTCGGATGGGAGGTGCGGGTGTTGGGGCGGGACAGGGCGTCAGCCGGCCACCGGGGTCTTGGCGGCCTCTTGTCCGGTTCCGGATGGTGCGGACGGACCTCCGGTTGACTCCCGGCGGAAGGGTTTGCTCAACGATCCGATGATCGAGAAGCGACCCTGGCTCTTGTTGTAGACGTCGAACGCGACGGCGGCGAGCAGGAACAGACCCTTGATGATCTGGGTCTTGTCGGCGCCGGTGCCGAGCAGCTGGAGGCCGTTGGTGAGGAAGGCCATGACCAGACCGCCGACGATCGAACCGCTGATGGTGCCGAGGCCGCCGGAGACCGCCGCGCCGCCGATGAAGACGGCCGCGATGGCGTCCAGCTCCCAGCTGAGGCCGTCCTGCGGGCCGGAGGCGCCGGAACGGGCCACGAAGATCATGCCGGCCAGTGCGGCGAGGACCGACATGTTGAACATGACAAAGAAGTTGACCCGCTTGAGCTTCACGCCCGACAGCTCCGCGGCGCGGGAGTTGCCGCCCACCGCGTAGATGTAGCGGCCGCCGGCCGTGTTGCGGGTGTAGAAGGAGTACCAGAGGATCAGGACCGCCAGGATGATGCCGGAGATCGGGAAGCTGGTGCCCACCCGGCCGCCGGCGAAGCGCAGCGTGGCGAAGATGATCACGCCGAGCATGACCGCCAGGCGGATGGCCGACACCCAGATCGGGGTCGGGTCCGCGTTCATCGCGAAGCGCACCTGCCGGGCCCGGTACTCCCGGTAGACCACGGCGAGGCAGGCGGCCAGGCCGAGCAGCAATGTCAGGTTGTTGTACCCGGTGTCGGGCCCGACCTCGGGCAGGTAGCCCGCGCCGATCTCCTTGAAGGCCGCCGGCACCGGCACCGAGTCGGCGTTGCCGATGTACTGGTTGCCGCCGCGGAACAGCAGCATGCCGGCGAGCGTGACGATGAAGGCCGGCACGCCGATGTAGGCGACCCAGAAGCCGTGCCACGCCCCGACGATCGCGCCGACGCCGAGGCCGAAGAGGATCGCCGCCCACCAGGGCAGGTCCCACTCCTTCATGACCTTCGCCACGATGATGCCGACGAAGGCGGCGACCGATCCGACGGACAGGTCGATGTGACCGGCCACGATGACCATCAGCATGCCGATGGCCAGGATCAGGATGTACGAGCCCTGGAGGACGACGTTGATCAGGTTGCCGGACGTGAGGGTCAGGCCGTCGGTCTTGAACTGGAAGAACAGGATGGTCGCCAGGAGCGCGAAGATCATCCCGAACTGCCGGGCGTTGGAGGTCGAGCCTCCGAAGAGGTTCTTCTGCAGGTCTTTGAATCGGCTCATGACGTCGGCATCTTCTTCATGGTCGGCGCGGTCTTCGCGGAGGTCATCTGCTTCATGAGGAGTTCCGGGTTGGCGTCGCGGCGTTCGATGTTGCCGGTGATGGTGCCCTCGAACACGGTGTAGATGCGGTCGCACAGGCCGATCAGCTCGGGCAGCTCGGACGAGATGACGATGACGCCCTTACCCTGGTCGGCGAGCTGCTGGATGATCCCGTAGATCTCGTACTTGGCGCCCACGTCGATGCCGCGGGTCGGCTCGTCGAGGATCAGCAGGTCCGGGTCGGTGAACATCCACTTCGCCAGGACGACCTTCTGCTGGTTGCCGCCGGAGAGCTTGGTGACGCCCTCGTCGACCGTCGGGGTCTTGACCCGCAGGCTCTTGCGGTAGGCCTCGGCGGCGGAGTGCTCCTTGATCGGGTCGAGCACGCCGTTGCGGGAGATCTTCGACAACTTGGCCGCGACCATCGACGTCTTGATGTCGTCGAGGAGGTTGAGCCCGACCGCCTTGCGGTCCTCGCTGACATACGCAAGGCCCGCCTTGATGGCCTCGGAGACCGACTTGAGCTCGATCTCCTTGCCGTCCTTGAAGATGTGCCCCGACAGCCAGGTCCCATAGGACCGGCCGAAGATGCTCATCGCGAGCTCCGTGCGGCCGGCACCCATCAGGCCGGCGAAGCCGACGATCTCGCCGCGCCGGACGTTGAAGGCCGAGTTCTTGCACACGAGGCGCTCGGCGGAGATCGGGTGCCGGACCGTCCAGTCGCGGACCTCGAAGAACACCTCGCCGATCTTCGGCGTGTGGTCGGGGAAGCGGCTGTTGAGGTCGCGGCCCACCATCCCCCGCACGATCCGGTCCTCGTTGACCCCGTCGCCCTTGACGTCGAGGCTCTCGATGGTCTTGCCGTCGCGCAGGATCGTGATGGTGTCGGCGATCGCCTCGATCTCGTTGAGCTTGTGCGAGATCATGATCGAGGTGATCCCCCGCTCCTTGAACCCTGTGAGCAGGTCCAGCAGGTGCTGGGAGTCGTTCTGGTTGAGCGCGGCGGTCGGCTCGTCGAGGATCAGCAGCCGCACCTCCTTGGCGAACGCCTTCGCGATCTCCACGAGCTGCTGCTTGCCGACGCCGATGTCCTTGATGAGGGTGTCGGGGTCTTCCTTGAGGCCGACCAGCGCCATCAGCTCGTAGGCCTTCTTGTTGGCGGCCTGCCAGTCGATCGCACCGAACTTCTTCGGCTCGTTACCCAGGAACAGGTTCTCGGTGATCGACATGCCCGGGACGAGGGCGAGCTCCTGGTGGATGATCACGATGCCGGCGTGCTCGCTGGACCGGATGTCCGGGAAGCGGACCTGGTTGCCCTGGTAGAAGATGTCGCCGTCGTAGGACCCATACGGGTAGACGCCGCTGAGCACCTTCATCAGAGTGGACTTGCCGGCACCGTTCTCGCCGCAGATGGCGTGGATCTCGCCGGACCGGACCACCAGGTTGACGTCCGACAACGCCTTGACGCCGGGGAACTCCTTGGTGATCGACCGCATCTCCAGCAAGACCGGAGCGCTGCTCGTCATGTTGCCTCCGGGGGAACGCCAGTTGGCACATTTGTTGTGGCGACCAACTTATTTCAGATCGCAGACTTTGCAAAGCCGCCAGCTGGACTGGTTGGTAACAATCCGGTAATGACGCTGCCTCGCGAGGCACGGTCTCGTGTCTGGGCGGTGAGCTGCGTGTGTCCGAGCGTAAATCAAATTGTTTTACAAAGTCAACGTCCTGGGAGAGGATGTGATGAGCAACGGGTGCGAAGGCGGTAACGGGTGCGACAGGTAGGGACCAACCTCCCTAAAGTAGGGCAATACAACCGAGCTGTGGTGCTGGATCAGATTCAGTTAGCCGACGGCGTCAGCCGTGTGGAGATCGCGCAGCACACCGGCCTGACCCCGCAGACCGTCTCCGGCATCGTCCGCCGGCTGATCGACGAGGGCATCGTCCACGAGGACGGCGCCCGCAGCTCCAGCGGTGGCAAGCCCCGCACCGTCCTGCGCATCAACGCCGACGCCGGCCGCGCCGTCGGCCTGCACTTCGACCCGGTCGAGCTCGCCGCGGTCGTCGTCGACCTCCTCGGCCGCCCCCTGGTCACCGCCCGTCGCCCCACCCCGCGCCCGGCCGACCCGGCCGTGGTGACCGCCGCGATGGCCGAGCTCGTCGACGAGGTCCTGCGGGAGGCCGGCGTCGAGCGCGACCGGGTCCTCGGCCTCGGCCTCGCCGCCCCCGGCCCCATCGACCAGCACGTCGGCATGGTCATCTCACCGCCGCAGCTGGCCAACTGGACCCGCGTGCCCATCAAGGAGATGCTCGCGACCGCCACCGGCCTCGACGTCACGCTCGACAACGACGCGACCGCCGCCGCCGTCGGCGAGCGCTGGGCCGGCGCGGGCCGCGGCGTCGCCAACTTCGCCTACTTCCACCTCGGCACCGGCGTCGGCGGCGGCCTCGTCCTCGGCCACCAGGTCTTCCGCGGCGGTTCGATGAACGCCGCCGAGTTCGGCCACACGACCGTCGCCGACGACGGGCCCGGCTGTTACTGCGGTAACCGCGGCTGCCTGGAGAGCCTGGTCAACCCGCCCGCGATCGTCGCCGCCGCCCACCGCCTCCTCGCCGCTTCCCCGGCCGCCGCCGCTGCCTCTTTGCCGGTCGGCACTGCTTCGCCGGTCGCTGCCGCCGCCCCTGTTGCCGAGCCATCGCGCACTGCCGCTGCGGCCGCCGGGGCGCCGCCGGTTGGCGAGGCTTCGCTCACTGCCGCTGCGGTCGCCGGGGCGTCGTCCGTTGCCGCTGCGGTGGTCGAGCCGCCGCCGGTTGCCGGGGCGCCTGAGCCCGCCTTCGCCGGGGTGCCTGAGTCGTCGCTCGCCGCCGCGTTCCGCGCTGATCCGTCAACCGTCGACCATCCGGCGATCTGCCTCGCCGCCGCCGCGGGCGACCCCCTGGCCGTCTCCGTCATCGACGCCGCCGCCGAGCACCTCGCCACCGTCGTCATCAACGTCGTCAACATCATCGACGTCGACCTGGTCATCCTCGGCGGCCACGGCATCCGCCACGTCGAGGACCGCTTCCGCGACGCCGTCGTCCGCGCCCTCGCCACCCGTCCCCTGGCCCGTCACATCCGCGTCGTCGACGTCGCGCTGTCCCCCCTCGGCGTCGACTCCGCCGTCGTGGGCGGTGCGGCGCTGGTCCTGCACGCGACCTTCTCCCCGCAGGTCTCCGCCCTGCTTTCGGAGTGACCGTGGGCTGGTTCGACCTGCGCACCCTGCCCGCGTACGCGTGGGTCTTCGACCTCGTCTCCGCCGACCCCGCCGTCCGGGCCGCCGCGGTGGAGCGCCATGTCGCGCTGCTCTGGCGGCGCTACGAGTCCCGCCCGACCGGCACCCTCGCCGACCCGGTCGCCGCGTACGCCGCGTATCCGACCGACCTGACCGCCGGCGAGCTGCGCGCGCTCGAGCCGTACGCGCTGCTGTTCGTACAGTGGCGGCGGCAGTTCCCGGCCGAGTGGCGCCGGGTGGTGCCCCGCTTGCCGCGCGGCAGCTGGCCCGACGACGCGTTCATCCGCCACGGCGTGTCCGAGCGGGCCCGGGCCGTGCTGGAGGATCTGGTGCTCGACGCCGTCCACGCCGGCACCGGATCGCGCCAACCCAGATCCGGACGCCATCCCGTCAGGCTGGCCCGGTTCCTCGACGGCCCGTCGCTGCGGGACCGGCTGCGGATCGCGGCCGGCTCGCCCGACCAGGCCGTCCGGCTCCGCGCCGGCTATCTGCTGTGGCTGATCGACCACCCCCGCGAGAGCCTGACGACCCGCTCGTGGCGCCGCTGGCGCCGCACGCACGGCGTGCCGGTCAGTCATCCACGGCCCGCCGCCGAGCTCGCCGCGCTGCCGCCGGCCGTCGCTGCGGCGGAGCTCGCCGGCCTGGGCACGGCACGGCTGACCGCGGTGTTCGAGGCCCTCGAACCGGCCCCGGCCGCTCGGATCGCCGCGGCCTTGCTGTCCGCCCCTCCCCCGGCGCCGGCGGAGGCCGATGCTGCCGGGGCCGATGCTGCCGTGCCGGATGTCGCCGCGCTGGCCGGTGCGATCGCCGCCATGGATCCGCGGTCGGCTGCCTGGATGTTCAACGCGATGCCGGAGCCGCTTGCCGCCCGCCTGCTCGCCGCCATGCCACCTGCGGCGGCCGCCGCCAGGTTCCCCCGCCCGAAACGGACGGAAATCCTGCTGCTGATGGATTTCGGGGACGCCGTGGCGCGGCTCGCGGCGATGACACCCCTGCGGGCCGCCCAGCAATTGCGGTGGCGACCGCCTGACGTCACCGCCCGGTTCCTGACCGCGCTGGCTCCGGACGCCGCGGCGCTGGTGCTCGCGGCCCTGCCCAACGGAGGGCCGGACGACGGCCTCGTTACCGTTCTCCCCGCCGGCTACGTCGCCGATCTGCTGACCCGGATGCCACCACGTGACCGGGAGCGCATCCGGTGGGTCGTCGAGACGCAGCAGTTCCGTACCGCCGCCGCCGATGCCATCGCGTCGGAGGCGGCGGCTCCCTCGGTCGCGGCTTCCGAGGCTGCGGCTTCTGCGGCCGATGCGTTGGGTCAGGCCGGTGCGGAAGCGCGGAACGTGTTGCGGTAGGCCATGGGCGGGACGCCGATGGCGCCGGCGAGGTGCTGGCGCATGGAGGCGGCGGTGCCGAAGCCCGACTCCGCGGCGACCCGGTCGACCGGCAGGTCGGTCGTCTCCAGCAGGCGCCTGGCGTGCTCCACCCGCTGGCGGGTCAGCCACTGCCCCGACGTCATGCCGACCTCCTCGCGGAACCGGCGGGAGAACGTCCGCACGCTCATCCTCGCGTGCGCCGCCATCTCGGCCAGGGAGATCGGGCGGTCGAGGCGGCCGAGGGCCCACTGCCGGGTCGCCGCCGTCGTCGCCGTGGACGGAGCCGGGACCGGCCGGTCGATGTACTGCGCCTGCCCGCCCTCCCGCCACGGTGGCACGACGCAGAGCCGGGCGACCCGGTTGGCGACCGCGCTGCCGTGGTCCCGCCGGATCAGGTGCAGGCACACGTCGATCCCCGAGGCGGCACCGGCCGCCGTCAACACGTCGCCGTCGTCGATGAACAGTACCGACGCGTCGACGTCGATCTGAGGGAACGTGCGCTGGAAGTGCTCGGCGTCGTTCCAGTGCGTGGTGGCCCGGCGGCCGTCGAGCAGCCCCGCCGCGGCCAGCACATAGGAGGCGGTGCAGATCGACACGATCCTCGCCCCGGGACGCCGCCGTCGCAGCGCCGCGGCCAGTGGAGCGGGCAGCCAGTCGCGGGGCCCGTCGGGCGCGCACACGAACGGCGGCACGACCAGCGTGTCGGCGGTGTCGATCGCGGACGCGTCGTGCTGGACGGCGACGTCGAAGTCGTAGCCCGTGCGGACCGGGGCGCCGTCGAGGCTGCACGTCACCACCTCGTACAGCAGCGGCCCGGCAGTGCCGAAGATCCTGCTCGGAATGCTCAGCTCGAACGGATACACCCCGTCCAGGGCAAGGACGACGACCCGATGCACGGTGGCTGCCATGGCCAGATCTTTGCACATACTGGCAATGTGGCCACTCGAAAGCGGCCCCCGTCACGGCGACGCTGAACGCACACACGTCGTTCGAACAGATGGGAAGCAACAAGATGCGCGCGATCGGTCAAGACGGGTTCGGCGGTCCCGAGGTGCTGCGGGTCGTGGACGTGGACCGCCCCCAGCCGGGGATCTCGGAGGTCCTCGTCCGCGTCCACGCGACCGCGGTGAACCCCACCGACCTGTGGCACCGCACGACCGGCGGCCTGCTCGGCACCACGGTCCGGCTCGGCTGGGACGTGTCCGGCGTCGTCGAGGAGACCGGCCTCGGCGTGACCTGGCTGCGCCCGGGCGACGAGGTGTTCGGCATGCCACGCCTGCCGGAGGCGGCAGGCACGTACGCGGACTTCGTGACGTCACCGGCGCGGCACCTGGCCCGTAAGCCGGCCCGACTGTCCCATGTGGAGGCCGCGGGCCTCGGCCTGGCCGGCCTGACCGCGTGGCAGGCGGTCGTCGACACCGCAGACGTCCAGCCGGGCCAGCGGGTCCTGATCCACGCGGCCGCCGGCGGCGTCGGCCACCTCGCGGTGCAGATCGCGAAGTCCCGCGGCGCGCACGTCATCGGCACCGCCAGCCCCGCCAAGCACGACCTGCTCCGCGACCTCGGCGCGGACGAGGTGATCGACTACACCGCGGTCAAGTTCGACGACGCCGCCACCGACCTGGACGCCGTGATCGACCCGATCGGCGGCGAGTACGGCCCCCGCTCCCTCAGCACCCTGCGCCCCGGCGGCATCCTGGTGTCCCTCGCCTCGCCCGCCGAGGCGTACCTGGCGGACGAGGCCCGGCAGCAGGGCCGCCGGGCCGGATTCCTGCTCGTGCAGCCCGACCACGCTGGGCTGCGGTCACTCGCGGACCTGGTCGACAAGGGCGAGCTGCGGGTCGTGGTCGACACCGTCCTGCCGCTGGAGGAGGTCGCCCGCGCCCACGAACTCGTCGCGACCGGCCGCTCAGCCGGAAAGGTCGTCCTCACCGTCGCCCCTTAGGCCGGCGCCGGCTGCGTCGCGCGGCAGGCCGCGCGCCTGCGCCCGATACGTCGCAGTCGGCCGTTGGGGCGTCCTCGCTGGCAGCGGTTCCTGAGCCACTTCTGGGCCGCGGACTCGTCGGCCGCGGCTCGTTGAGGAGACCGATGCCCGTGACGTGTTCCGACCCTCACACGGTAACACCGGCCACCAAATCGTGGTTTCGGCGCGGAGCTGGCTCGCTACGCATCGTAGTACGTGGTCGTGGTGTTGGCGAAACGCAGGTCAGCAGCCCTTGATGCGGGAGACGCAGCGGTCGGCGGCAGCCTTTGCGAGGGTTGTGACCATGCCGGCGGGTGTGGTGCCGACGGTCATGTCGTTGAGCCACAGCACGAACTCGCCGCGGCGGACGGCGACGATGTCGGCGGTGACCGCGATGCCGAAGTCGGTGTCGCCGGTCATGCGTACCCCGAAGGCGCTCTGGCCGAGTGTCGTCGGCACCTCGGTGGGCGCGAGCGTGAAGCGGACCGTGATCCCGGCGAGCTCCTGGCTGAACGACTTGCACGTGGTGACCGCGGCGGCGAGCCGGTCCATCGCCGTCGCGGCGCCGCCGGTCGGGAAGTGCACGAGCGCGTGCGTCAGGTACGGGCCGACGGCGCCCTTGCTGTACGTGACGGCGGCGGCCGTCGTGCCGTCGCCGGTCACCGGGTCCAGCGAGGGGCAGCCGGGAAAGTTGCCGCCGAGCGTGACCGCGCCGTTGTCGTCGGTGGCCGCGGCGATCGGCACGAACCCGTCGGGCAGGTCCGCCGCGGTCAGCAGCGCGGGCCGAAGATCCTCCGAAGCGGCGGCCGAAGCCGAAACTGAAGGAGACGAAGGCGAAGGAGACGAGGGCGCCGAACCCGACGAAGGCGAAACCGCCGGAGGCACAGCCGGAGACGGGGAAGCCGCAGGGGGAACAGGAACGAGTGCGGTGGCGGGCGCGGAGAGTGCCGGGGCACCGGTCACCGCGAGGGCGGCAAGAGCGCCCACCAGCCTGTGAACCATCCTCATCAACCCGACGCTACGGACGCCAAACCGCATATATGCGGTTTTACCCGATATTTACGCCACCAGGGCCGAGCAGCAACGACCTCACGCCCCGAGCTGGCCGAACGTCGTGTCCGCCTCGTCGTCGATCAGGAACCCGGGCCCCAGACGCCTGGCGACCGCACGTGCGTCCACCGACATCCACCGCTGCATGCTCACATGCGCCGGGTCCGCGATGTGGTACCGGCAGCTGCCGCCCCACCAGCCCGGCTCATACGACACGACGTCGACGAGCCGCCCCGAGAACGGGAACCTCGCCCGCACCTGCTGCGGGATCGTGCAGCCGTAGTCCTCGAAGTACGGCTGCACGGTCAGCATCGCCAACAGCCGCCCGCCGTCCTCCCGCCAGGCCCGTAACCGTCCGGTGTGCTGGTGCGTGCCGTTCTGCCGGGTCTGCTCCCGATAGTTCCAGAACGCTTCATCGTGTACGAGTTGCGACGCCGCCATGCGTGCATTGTGTCGATGTGACATCTGTCTATCGCCCGTCGTTGGACACCGTTGGACAACTCGCTGCGCGACGGTCGCCGGGTGCTAGCGTCCGGACGATGACGACGCCACCGTACGCCGGCACGCCCGCGGTCAGCTTCACCAGCGGCGGCGAGCGCCTCGCCGGCGTCCTGCACCAACCCGCCGGGGACGGTCCGCACCCGGTCGTCGTGCTCCTGCACGGCTTCCCGGGCAACGAGCGCAACTTCGACCTCGCGCAGGCGCTGCGCCGGGCGGGCTACGCGGCGCTCGTCTTCCACTACCGCGGCTCGTGGGGCATGGGCGGCGACTACTCGTGGCGGCACGTCCTGGAGGACTCCGCCGCGGTCGTGGCCGCCGTCCGCGAGGAGGCGTTCGCGGCCACACACCGCCTGGATCCGTTGCGGGTCGCGGTCGCCGGCCACAGCCTCGGCGGGTTCGCGGCGCTGATGACTGCCGCCGCCGACCCCGCCGTCCGCGCGACCGTGTCCGTCGCCGGGTTCGACGTCGGCACCGCGGCGCAGCTGTGCGCGGATCCGGTGGCGCGGGCCGAGTGCGTGGAGGCGCTCGGCAGCGACCTGCTCCCGCTGCGCGGCACCAGCGGCGAGGCCCTCGTGCGCGAGATGACCGCCGCCGGACCCGCCTGGCGCCTGGCCGGCCTCGCCCCCGCGTTCGAGGGCCGCCCGGTCCTGCTGATCGGCACCGGCCGCGACCCCGTCACCCCGCACGAGGTGCACCATGTGCCGTTGGTTCGCGCGTACGAGCAGCGGCCGCACATCCTCCTCGAGCACACGCTCTTCCCGACCGACCACGCGCTCTCCGACCACCGCCTGGAGCTCGCCGGCACCGTCACCGCCTTCCTCGACCGCCACCTCGCCCCGCCGGCCCGATGACAGTCGTTGCGCGAACGCCGTCAGCAAGGCCAGCAGCGTGGCGTGAAAGCCGTCAGCGACGCGGTCGCGTGGCGTGAAAGGCCGTCAGCAAGACCGGTCGCGTGGCGTGAAGCTATGAGCGGGGCGGTCGACGGTGAGGACGAGCTTGCCGGTGGTGCGGCGGGCGAGCAGGTCCTCGTGGGCGCGGCGGGCGTCCTGCAGCGGGTACGCGGGCCCCACCTGCGGCCGCAGGACCCCGGACGCGGTCAGGCCCAGCAGCTGCCCGAGGGGCCCGGCGAACGCGTCCGGGCGGGTGAGGACGGGACGCAGCCAGAAGCCCGCGACGGCGACGCTGCGGTCGGCGAGGAGCGAAGGGTCGACGGGCGGGCGGCCGAGGCGGGACGAGTCGCCGTAGGTGACCAGCCGGCCGAGCGGCGCGAGGACCTCCAGCGCGGCCGTGAACGCGGGCCCGCCGGTCGACTCCAGCACGACGTCGACCGGTGCGCCGCCGTTGGCGGCCAGGACGCGGGCCGGGTAGCCGCCGGGGTCGCTGTCGACGGCCGTGTCGGCGCCGAGGGACACGGCGAGGTCGCGCTTCGCGGGGCTGGACGCGGCGGCGATGATCCGGCCCGCGCCGAGGTGCCGGGCCAGCTGCACCGCGAGGGTGCCGACGCCGCCGGCGGCGGCGTTGACGACGACCGTCTCGCCGGGGCGCAGGGCGGCGCTGCCGTGCAGCAGGTGCCACGCGGTGAGGCCCTGCACCAGCAGCGCGAGCGCGGCGCCGTCGGCGACGGCGTCCGGCACGTCCACGGCGTCCACAGTGGACACGACGGCGCGCTCCGCGTAGCCGCCGCCGGCGAAGGTGAGCGCCGCGACCCTCCTGCCGCCGGTGGTGCGCCCCACGACCTCGGTGCCGGGGATGAACGGCAGGGTCTGGCCGCCGCTGTACGTGCCGAGCGTGCGATACGTGTCGGCGTAGTTGACGCCGGCGGCGCTGACGTCGACGAGCAGCTGGCCGGGGCCGGGCTCCGGGTCGGGGACATCGGTGAGCGAGAGGACCTCGGGGCCGCCGAAGCGGTCGCAGCGGATGGCGCGCATGCGTCCAACCCTACGAGGCCGTGATCAGCTCCAGGACCCGCCGCCACGCGTCGGCGGCGGGCTCCGGGCGGTACGTGGGAGGACCGGGCAGCAGGAAGGCGTGCGGCGTGTCCGGGTAGACGACGACCTCGTGCCGCACGCCCGAGTCCCGCAGCGCCGCGGCGACGGTGGCGACGTCCCCGGGTGGCACGACGTGGTCGGCGCCGCCGACGAGGAACAGCAGGCGGCCCGTGATGGCGGGGGTCAGCGTCACCGTCGGCTCGGGGCGGCTCATGGGGATCTGGGTGCCGGTGAGCCAGCCCGGGTAGAGCACCGCGGCCGCCGCCAGCCCGAGCCGCGCGGCGGCGAGATAGGCGGCGTGCCCGCCGATGCTCAGCCCGACCATGCCGACGCCGGCGGGGTCGCCGCCGAGGACGTCGACCGCCGCCGCGACGTCGGCGACGACCTCGTCGCGGTCGAGGCCGTGCAGCAGCTCGAAGCCGCGGGCCCGCCCCTCGTCGTCCTGCGGGAGCTCGACGCCGGGTGCGCTGCGGTGGTACAGGTCGGGCACGGCGACCAGGCACCCCTCGGCGGCGAGCCGGTCGGCGAACGCGCGGACCGACGCATCGATCCCGAAGAGCTGATGGCCGACGACGACCCGGTGCTGCGGACCGGTCGACGCCGGCCGGGCGATGTACACGCCGGCCACGCTAGCCATCGCCCATCCACGGCGACCAATAGCGAGGCCGATGCCGGCGATCAGTCCTCGGATGGCACCCGCGACGGGCGTCCGGCCGCGACGGGCGATGGGCCGGGCGCGTCCCGGCGGCGGTCTCGGCGGCGGTCTCGGTCGAGGGCGGCGAAGAGCAGGCCGAGCGCGGCGAGTCCCAGGCACAGCGCCGCACCGTGGACCATCGCGGCGGTGTGACCGCCGGGCGCGGCCGCCGTCGCCAGGAAGATGCCGCTGACGGCCGCGATGCTGACGCTCGCGGCGAGCCGCTGCGACAGCTGCAGCAGCGCGGCGCTGAGCCCGTTGGCGCCCGGCGGCGCGTGGGACAGGGTCAGCGCCTGGTTCGGCGAGTTGACGAAGCCACCCGCCGCCCCCGTCACGAACTGTCCCACCGCGAGGGCCCACACCACCTGCCCCTCCGGAAGGAGCTCGACCGAGGCGATCGAGGCCGCGATGCCGGCCACCGCGACGCCGAGCGCGACCGTGGTCCCCCGCCGCCGCAGCCCCGAGGCGAGCGCCGACGTCAGTGTGAAGCCGACCGCGCTCGGCAGTGCGATCGCCGCGGCGGCGAGCGGCGGGTGGTGCAGGCCGTCCTGCAGGTACAGCGACAGCACCAGGTTGAGGGCGAGCGTGGCGCCGAAGTAGCACATGGCCACGAGCACGCCGAGGACGTAGCCCCGGTTGCGGGTCAGCGCCGGCAGCAGGATCGCGGTGCGGCCGAGCGCGGTCCACCGGCGCTCCCACGCGAGGAACGCCACCAGCCCCGCGCCGGCGGCGAGCAGCCACCACGCGCCGCCGCCGGTGCCGGCGAGCGGCGGCAGCGCGGCGAGGGTGGTGCCGCCGAGCAGCAGCAGGCCGCCGAGGTCGAGGTCGCCGGTGTGGCCCGCGGGCCGGCCGGGGGGCAGGAAGCGCAGCGCGAGGGGGATCGTCACGACCGCGAACGGCAGGTTCGCCACCAGGACGAGCCGCCAGCCGGACCCGGGTCCGGCCGCCTGCAGCACCGCCCCGCCGAGCAGCGGCCCCAGCATGCCGGCGACCCCGCCGACGAAGGCGTAGGCCCCGAGCGCGCGGGCGCGGGCACGCCCGCGGAACAGGTCCTGGAACAGCCCGATGATCTGCGGGTTGACGGTGCCGGCGCCGAAGCCCTGCACGAGCCTGGCCGCGGCGACGACCCAGCCGTGCCGGGCGGTGGCGGCCGCGATCGCACCCGCGGCGAACACGGTGAGGCCGCCGACGAAGAGCAGCCGCCTGCCGTACAGGTCGCCGAGCCGCCCCGCGGGCACCAGCGCCAGCCCGAACGTCAGCGAGTACCCGGCGAGGATCCACTGCAGCGACGCGGTGCCGGCGTGCAGCGAGCCACGCAGCGCGGGCACGACCACGTTCAGCACCGACTGGTCCAGGAGCGTGGTGAACCCGGCGCCGAGGCAGACCGCGACGACCCACCGCGCCCTGACCCCCTCCACCGGGCGATCGTATACCTGCTTTTCCGATCGGAAATAGGGTTATGAACGTCACCCCGTAGAGTGCGCGGCGTGAAGCTGTGCGGCGTCCTGCTCGACCTCGACGGCACCCTGCTCGACCACGAGGCCGCCGTCAGCGCGGCCCTCCTGCGCTGGCTGCCCACGATCGGGGTCGAGCCGGACGCCGGCACCCGGACCCTGTGGGCGACGGTCCAGGAGCGGCACCTCGAGGCGTGGCGCGCCGGGCTGGTCACGTTCCAGCAGCAGCGCCGCGGCAGGCTCCGCGACTTCCTCGCCGCGCTCGGCACCCCCTGCGAGGACGACGGGCGGCTCGACACCCTCTTCTCCGGCTTTCTGCTGATGTACGAGCAGTCGTGGGCCGCCTACCCCGACGCCCGCCCGGCGCTGGCGGCGATCCGGCGGGCGGGACTGCGCACGGCCGTCCTCACCAACGGCATCGAGGAGCAGCAGACCGCCAAGCTCGCCCGCATCGGCCTGCGCGACCTCGCCGGCCCCGTCTACACCGCCGAGACCCTCGGCCTGTTCAAGCCCGACCCCGCCGTCTTCACGGAGGCGTGCCGCCGCTGGGGCCTCGCCCCGGAGACCGTCGTGAGCGTCGGCGACCGCCACGACCTGGACGTCCTCCCGGCCCGCGCCGCCGGCCTGCACGCCGTCCACCTCGACCGCCCCGGCACCGCCCCACCCGGCGAGGCGCACCGGATCGGCTCACTGCGCGACCTGCCCGCCCTCCTGCTCCCCCACTGAGCCGCCGGAACCGCCGCACCGCCAAGCCGGAAGCGGCGGCCGTGAAGCCGGGCGGAGCGGGCGGCGTCAGGGGGTGCGGAAGCCGGCCTCGGCGAGCACGAACGCGCCCAGGCACAGCCCGACCACGGTGGCGCCCTCGTCGTGCGCGCGGCGGAGCCGGTCGAGGATGCCGGGCGCGACCGGCGCGCCGCCGGGCACCCGCCAGCCGGGCACGACGACGACGCCGGCGGTGTCGAGGTCGTCGAGGTCGTGCGGGGCGGTGAGGGCGATGCCGGCCGTCGTCGTCAGCGGGCCTGGGTGCTCCCCCGCGGTCCGCACGTCGAAGGCGGCCGCGACGCCGAACACCCGGGGCGCCACTGCGACCTCCAGCATCGGCGCGCCGTCGCCGATGAGCACCCCGACCGTCGTCGCCGAGCGCGTCATGGCTTGATCGTATCGGAGGATGGCGTTCCAGCCACTGCCGGCGGGCGCCGGGACCGGCGAAGGTGATGCCCATGACGATGCAGTTCCAGCGGTTCGGCGGCCCGACGGTGGTGTTCGGCGTCGGTGGCGTCACGTTCATCACCGACCCCACGTTCGACCCGCCCGGGCAGTACCCGCTCGGCAGCCGCATGCTGACCAAGACCGAGCCCGCCGCCGGCACCCCCGACGACGCCGGCGCCGTCGACGTCGTGCTGCTCTCTCACGACCAGCACCCCGACAACCTCGACACCCTCGGTCGTGCGTTCGCGGCGTCGGTACCGGTGGTGCTCAGCACCCCGGCGGCGGCCGCCCGCCTGGGCGGCCAGGTCACCGGCCTGGAGCCGTGGTCCCACACCGACCTGCCCCGGCCCGGCGGCGACGGCCACGTGCGGGTCACCGCCGTCCCCGCGCAGCACGGCCCCGACGGCACCGAACACCTCACCGGCCCGGTCACCGGGTTCGTCCTGCACGGCGACGGCCTGCCGACCGTCTACGTCAGCGGCGACAACGCGTCGCTGGACGTCGTCGCCGCCGTCGCGGAGCGCTTCCCGTCCGTCGACGTGGCGATCCTGTTCGGCGGCCGGGCCCGCACCGCGCTGCTCGGCGACGCCGACCTCACCCTCGGCGCGGCCGGGATGCTGGCGGCGGCCAGGCTCCTGGACGCGAAGACCGTGGTGCCGGTCCACGTCGACAGCTGGGCCCACTTCACCGAGGGCATCGCCGACGTCCGCGCCGCGTTCGAAACCGCGGGCAGCGCACACCTGCTGCGATAACCACGGGACCGCCACGGGACCGCCACGGGACCGCGGGCGACGCGCACCCGCCGCGGTAGCCGCGCGCCGGCCGGGGTAACCGGCAGGGGTGCTCATCGCCCACCTCAGCGACCTCCACCTCGGCGCGCAGCCGCCCGACCGGTTCGACCGCGTCATCGCGTACATCGGCAGCCTCCGCGAACCGGTGGACGCCGTGCTCGTCACCGGCGACGTCGCCGACCACGGACTCGACGCCGAATACGCGGCGTTCGGCCGGCTCCGGACGCTCGGTGTGCCCGTCCTCGCGGTGCCCGGCAATCACGACGACCCGGCCGCGTTCCGGACCGACCGCGCCGAGACCGTGGCGGGGGTGCTGTTCGCGCTGTGCGACTCGTCGGTGCCCGGGCACGCCGAGGGCTGGCTCGACGACGGCACCCTCCGGTGGCTCGACGGCACCCTCGCGGCGGCGACGGGCACGCCCGCGCTCGTGTGCTGCCATCATCCGCCGGTACCGGTCGGCAAGCCCGCCGCGGACCAGGTCCGCCAGCTCGGCGCCGGGCGGCTCGCCGAGGTCCTCCGCCGCCACCCGGACGTGCTCGCCGTCCTGTGCGGGCACGTCCACAGCGCCGCCGTCGGCACGTTCGCGGGCGTGCCCGTGCTCGCCGCGCCGGGCGTCGAGTCGACGATGGTGCTGCCGTGGGAGCCCGAGGACCGGCCCGAGCCGCCGCCGGCGCTCGCGTTCCACCTCGTCGAGGACGGCCGGCTCACCACTCACTACCGGCTCTGCGTGCCCTGAGCCCTGACGGTCCGCGAATGGCGCGGACTGAGCCCCTGCGGTCCGCGAATGCCGCGGCCCGGCCGGGCCGCCGCGTATGCTGCCGGACGGCACGAACTGAAGCGAGGTGCCCCGGGCGACCGGGGAGAATCGGGAAGCCGGTGTGAATCCGGCACGGGCCCGCCGCGGTGATCGGGGAGCTGCCGTCCATGCGCACCGACGGTGCGCGGTCACTGGCCTCAGGGCTGGGAAGGCGGACGGTGCAGGCGTTGATCCGAGAGTCCGAAGACCGGCCTCGCGGTCACCGGCCGTCCGTGACGGGCGGCCACGAGCAGCGGGAGCCTGCCCTGATGAGCACCGACCTGTACGACGTCGTGCACCGCCGCCGCGACGTGCGCGGCCAGTTCAATGGCGCGCCGATCCCCGCCGACGTCCTCGACCGCGTGCTGGGCGCCGCCCACGCCGCGCCGAGCGTCGGCCTGTCCCAGCCGTGGGACTTCGTCCTCGTCCGCGACCCCGCCCTGCGCGGCGCCTTCCACGACCACGTCCGCACCGAACGCGACACGTTCGCCGCGACGCTCGACGCCGACCGGGCCGCGGCCTTCGCCCGCATCAAGATCGACGGGGTGCTGGAGTCGACCCTGTCCGTGGTCGTCACGTACGACCCCGGCCGCGGCGGCCCGGCGGTCCTCGGCCGGCACGCGATCGCCGACGCCGGCCTCTACTCCGTCTGCCTCGCCATCCAGAACCTGTGGCTGGCCGCGACCGCGGAGGGGCTCGGCGTCGGCTGGGTGTCGTTCTACCGCGAGCCGTTCGTCCGTGAGCTGCTGGGCGTCCCGGCCGGCATCCGCCCGGTCGCCTGGCTGTGCCTGGGCCCGGTGACCCACCTGGAGTCCGTCCCCGACCTGGAGCGGCACGGCTGGCGCCGCAGGGCACCGCTCGCCGACGCCGTGCATCACGACCGCTGGTAGCCGGCGCCGCGCGGGGCGGGCACGGCGCCGGGCGGGACCGGAGCCGGGGCGGGGCTCAGAGCAGCGCGGCGAGCTGCTGGCAGGTCGGGCGGGCCTCCAGGTGCAGGCGGGCGACGTTGAGCCCGTCGCTGCCGAGCACCGCGAGCAGCGTGCTGCCGTCCACGGCGTACACGGTGAAGTAGCCGCCGTCGTTGCGCATGGTCGCGTCCCGGAACGGTGACTGCCCCAGCACCAGCGCCACCTGCCGGCCCAGGCCGAACGTCGTCGCCGCCAGCGCGGCCGCGTCGTGCGGCTCGGTGCCCCCGCCGGCGTCGTACGCGCCCAGGTCGTAGGTGACCAGCAGGCCGTCGACGCCGGCGAGCACGCTGCCGCGGACCCCCGGCACGCGCAGGCGCAGGTCCGCCATCGCGGCGCGCACCGGGGACAGGGCGGCGTCGAGCGGCTCGGGCCGCGTGCCGAACTGCGGCGACTGCAGCTGACCGACGCCGCCCCCGGGCTCGAGGCCCTCCCTGCGCGGCAGGCCGTCCTCGTCGGGGGCGCCGCCGAAGAAGCCGGACGTCACAGTTCGAGGCCCTCCTCGATCGCGCGCAGCTGGTGGCGGGCCAGCGCGAGGTTGGCGCGTGCCTTCGCGAGCGCGACGTACAGGAACAGCCCGTGGCCGTTGCGGGAGTGCAGCGGCCGGATGATGTGGTACTGGCTGTCGAGCGTGATGAGGATGTCCTCGATCGGCTCGCCGAGACCGAGCATCTCGATGGTGCGCAGCTTCGCCCGCACGACGTCGGTGTTGCCGGCCGCGGCCACCGTGATGTCGAAGTCGGCGCCGCCGCCGAGGGTGCCCAGCGTCATGCCGCTGGTGTAGTCGACGAGCGCGACCGCGAACGCCCCCTCGATGTTCATCGCGCTCTTCAGCGCGACATCCAGGTTGTTGCTCAAATCCGTGCCTCCTGAGCTGGTGCGGGTGCCGCGGCCAGCCTCGCACGGAGCGATCTTTCGCTGCACCCTTCGACGCAGCTTTTAGCCAGACGGCTCATAGCCAGCTGGCTTCTCAACCGATCCACCGGTCACTGCCGGTGAGCGCACGCAACTCATAAACAGTTTTGACGGCGCAGATCGTCGCCGTCTGTTCACCGGGGTGACCTTCGCCGGTCGCGTCCTCCTACCTTCTGCTCCAGCCCTCCGGGGTCGGCGTCAACCGGACCCGGCCACGGAGCTGGCATCCCTCGGAGGAGGTCTCACCGTGTTCCACCGAATTACGGCGGCCGGCGTCGCGCTCGTGGCGGGGCTGGCCGGTGCCTTCGCGGCGGCCGCGCCGGCGGCGGCCGTCGCGCAGGGCGCGATCCTGTACGCGGACAGTCCCGACGCGGTGGCAGGCCGCTACATCGTCACGCTGAAGGACGGCTCCACCGCGATCGCCACCCAGGCCCAGCGGCTCACCGGCAGGTTCGGCGGGCAGACCCGGCACGTGTTCGACAGCGTGCAGCGGGGCTTCTCGGCGAACATGTCCGTGCAGCAGGCGCAGCGGCTGGCCGCAGACCCGGCCGTCGCGTCGGTCGAGGCGGTCCAGCGCATCACCGTCCTCGACACCCAGAACAACCCGCCGAACTGGGGCGACGACCGCATCGACCAGCGGAGCCTGCCCCTGAACCAGGCGTTCACCTACCCGGCCGACCCCGGGCAGGGCGTCACCGTGTACGTGCTGGACACCGGCCTCAACGCGAGCCACACCGAGTTCAGCGGCCGGGTGAAGCAGGGCACCGACATCGTCGACGGGGACAGCAACCCCGCCGACTGCCACGGCCACGGCACGCACGTCGCGGGCACCGCCGTCGGCACCACGTACGGCATCGCGAAGAAGGCGAACCTCGTCTCGGTCCGCGTCCTGAACTGCCAGGGCTCCGGCACCAACGACGACCTGATCGCGGGCATCAACTGGGTGCGCACCAACGCCCAGAAGCCGGCGGTCGCGAACTACTCCATCGGCTGCGGCAGCCGCTGCAGCAGCCAGGCCATGGACAGCGCCGTGTCGAGCCTGATCAGCTCGGGCGTGCAGTTCGTGCAGGCGGCCGGCAACAACGGCGACGACGCCTGCTACTACAGCCCGCAGGGCGTCGGCGCGGCGATCACCGTCGGCAACAGCAACAGCTCCGACGCCCGCAACAGCACCAGCAACTACGGCTCGTGCCTGGACCTGTTCGCGCCGGGGACGAGCATCGTGTCGGCGTCGTACTCCAGCAACACCGGCAGCGCGACGATGACGGGCACCTCGATGGCGTCGCCGCACGTGGCCGGCGCCGCCGCGCTGTACCTGGGCGCGAACCCGAACGCGACGCCGGCGCAGGTCCGCGACGCGCTCGTGAACAACGGCACCACCGGGAAGATCACCAGCGCCGGGAGCGGCTCGCCCAACGTGCTGCTGTACACGGCGTTCATCGGCGGCGGCACGCCGACCGACCCGGCCGTGACCAACCCGGGCAACAAGAGCTCCGTCGTCGGCCAGCAGGTCGACGTTCAGGTCCAGGGCAGCGGCGGCACCACGCCGTACACCTGGAGCGCGTCCGGCCTCCCGGCCGGGCTGTCCATCGGCGCGTCGACCGGTCGGATCACCGGCAGCGCGACGACGGCGGGCACCTCGAACGTCACGGTGACGCTGAAGGACGCGGCGAACAAGACCGCGTCGGCCCAGTTCACCTGGACGGTCACCACCGGTGGCGGCGGCTGCACACCCTCGCAGCCCGTCGGCAACGGTGGCTTCGAGAGCGGCACGTCGCCGTGGACCGCGACCGCGAACGTGATCGGCACGTGGTCGCAGTACCCGGCGCGCAGCGGCACCCGCAACGCGTGGCTCAACGGCGGCGGGCAGGTGCAGACCGACACGGTCTCGCAGCCCGTGGCGGTCCCGTCCGGCTGCACGACCGTGCAGCTGCGCTTCTGGATCCGCATCACCACCGCGGAGACCGAGAACCTGGCCTACGACAAGCTGACCGTCACCCTCGGCAGCACCACCGTGGCCACGTACACGAACCTGGACAAGACCAACGGGTACGTGGAGAAGGTCATCGACGCGAGCGCGTTCGCGGGGCAGACGGTCACGCTGAAGTTCAACGGCGTCGAGGACTGGTCGCTGCAGACCAGTTTCGTCCTCGACGACGTGTCGATCAGCGCCTCCTGATAGCCGGCCGGGCGCCCGCCGACATCGGGCGCCCGGTCACCGACCGGGGGTGGGAGTGATCAACGAGGCTCACTCCCACTCCCATCGCATGCCGACGATGCCGGGGGGTACGTCGGACGCGACGACGTGGGCGCCGTGGGTCGAGCCGATCCACGTCTCCCACACGCCCTGGTCCGGCGCGTTGAGCGCGCGGCGTTCGAACCGCCGGCAGCGCGCCGGCACCGCGTCGTGGTCGAACTGCACCTGCAGCACGTACTCGGTGACCGGGGTCGAGAAGCCCCGGTAGTAGTTGTCGGTCGCGGAGAGCGAGTCGCTGCGGTACTGGTACTCCAACACCACCGTCTCCCCCTGCGCCAGCATCCGGTCGAAGATGATCTCCGCCGCGACGAGCCCGCCGGCGTCGGACCGGACCCGGCCGATGCGGCAGTTGCGGATCGCGCTGATGGTCACCTTCGCGGCCGGGTCGTCGGTGAGGAAGACCGCGACGGTGCGGGAGACCCGGTCGATGTTGGCCCGCAGCACCTGCCGGCAGGTCAGGCCCAGCTCCTGCCGATGGGGCCCGACGACGTACAGGTCGTGCAGGCTCAGCCTGGTCAGCTCGTGGTACATCCACCGGTCGAGCTCGCCGACCATCTTCGCCACGCTGGTGCCGTCGCTGAACAACCGGTCGACGTCGATGGTGCCCGGCGGCTGGCTCAGCCAGCGCCCCCGCGGGCGGCGCGGCCCGAGCTGCACGATCAGCGACTCCTCGGGCAGCGCCAGGATCTGCTCGAGCAGCCGGACGGCCTTGAGCGACTCGGGCCGCTCGGGGCGGCTGCGCCCCCGCCGCCAGTAGCTCAGCGTGGTGATGCTGACGCTGACGCCCTTGCTGGCGAGCTGCTGCTGGATCTCGTCGAGGCGGATGCCACGGTCCTCGATGGCGAGGTGCAGCGCCGCGGAGAACGGGCCGGTGCGCAGCGCGTGCGCGAGGTCACGACCCGGGCCCTTCTCCATGCCCGGTGAGTATCTACCCCTTGAGCACTTTTTCCAATGCCGTCGCGACCGTGCGCGCCTCGGCCGCGGTCATCCTGCTGGTGAAGTGCGCCTCGATGCCGGCGAGGTAGGTCGGCGCGGCGGCCCGGAGCCTGGCCCGGCCCGCGGCCGTGATCCGCGCGAACGCCGAGCGCCCGTCGGCCGGGTTGGCGACCCGCTCGACGAGGCCGGCCCTGGTGAGCTCGTCGACGACGCGGCTGCTGCGGCTGCGGCTGACCACCGCCTTCGCGCCCAGCTCCCCCATCGTGAGCTGGCGGTCCTTCGCCGAGTTGAGCTCCAGCAGCACGTCATACCAGGTCAGCGGCAGGCCGTGGGCCGCCTGCAGCTCCTGGTCCAGCACCGGGACCAGCGCGGCGTGCACCCGCAGCAGGCCCGCCCAGGCGGCCGTGTTGTCCATCGTCACACCGTACCAACTCTTGTGCGTGCGCACGCAAGTGGCTAGCTTTGCGTTGTTAGGTGCGTGCGCACACACTTTCTTCCGGAGGTTCACGATGACCAAGCTGCTGCACATCTCGGCGTCCCCGCGCGGCACCCGCTCCGAGTCACTCGCGCTCGCGTCGCGTTTCCTGCAGGTGTACGGCGAGCAGCACCCCGACCATGAGATCGCCGAGTGGGACCTGTGGGACGGCACGCTGCCGGCGTTCGGCCCGGCCGCCGCCGGCGCGAAGATGGACGTGTTCGCGGGGGTCGAGCCCACCGGCGAGGGCGCCGCCGCCTGGGCCGCCGCGCGCGCCGCGTTCGACCGCTTCGCCGCCGCCGACAAGCTGCTCTTCTCGGTCCCCATGTGGAACGCCGGGGTCCCGTACATCCTCAAGCAGTTCATCGACGTGGTCAGCCAGCCGGGCCTGGTCTTCGGCTTCGACCCCGCCGAGGGGTACAGCGGCCTGCTCACCGGCCGCAAGGCCGCGGTCGTCTACACCAGCGCCGTCTACGGCGAGGGCCGCGGCCCGGCCTTCGGCGCCGACTTCCAGCGGCCGTTCTTCGAGGGGTGGCTGCGCTGGGCAGGCATCACCGACATCACGCCGGTCACCTTCCGCCCCAACCTCGCCACCGCCGACGCCGACGCTGGCCGCGCCCTGGCCACGGCCGACGCCGTCGAGGCCGCGAAGCGCTTCTGACCGGCGTGCGTGCGGCCCCGGGAACCGTCCCGGGGCCGCCACTTCACGGGCGCACGACCGTCACCGTCCGCGCGCGCCCGCGCCGTCCACGCAGAGGGGCGACCGGCCGCTGCCCCGGCGGCGCGACGACCATGCCTGCCGGCGGCCGCCGAGGTGGCCGCCCCGGCCGGCGCCGTGCCTGGCGAACAGCGTCTCCCGCGCCGGCCCGCCCGGATCCCGCAGCGGCCGGCGGCCCGGCAGCAGTGCCCGGACCGCCACCGAGACGCACTCCCGGTGCCGCCGGGCCACGTAGCCGGCGACAACCACCGAGTCCGCCATCGCGAACACCCGCTCGAACCGAAGCACCCCGTGGTCGATCGTCATGCTTTGATCGCAACACGTGCCGCCGCCCCGCGCACGCGGTTTTCCGACCCCGTCAGGCCGGCGTGGCGAGCCGCGGCAGCGCGGGGATCGTGGTCGCCAGGAAGCCGTCCGGGGCCGCGGTGAAGTGCGGCGCCGGCCTGGTCTCCCACCACGAGCGCAGCGCGGTCACCGTCTCCGGCTCACCGGTGCGCTTGTGCACGAAGGTGACCGTGCGCTCGCCGGACGCCTTGACGGCCACGCGGCCACGCTTGCAGCCGTCGGGGTAGTCGTTCCAGTTGATGCCGTGCTCGGTGTGGAGCATGTCCTGGGCCTGCCCGGAGTGCACACCCTGGAGACGGCTGTGCGGGAACACCGCCTGTGCCGCCATGGTGATGCTGTTGCGGACGGCGTCGCGCTGCCGCCAGATGAAGTAGTTGGCGACCTCCGCCGGGTCGGCGACGGTGAAGACCCGCGCGTCGAAGAGCGCGAGCTTCCCGGGCCGCCGCGCGTTCAGCGTCGCCGTCGCCACCGACGCCGCGACCGAGCACCACTTCTGCACCTCGCCCCCGAACCACGCCTGCGTCCCGGCCCCCGCGAAGTCGACCACGAGCACCGACACCTCGTCGGACTGCACGTAGGCGAACACGCTGCCGGAGATCTCCGCGCACAACGCCTCCGCCACGGCGTCCATGTCCGCCATGAACCCGTGGTCGAACGGCTTCGCCGCCCCCCGCAGGTACCCGTGGAACGCCCGCCCGTCGACCCGCAGCAGCGTGTGGGTCCGCCGCGGCAGCACCGCCTTCGTCACCCGCTCGTAACTCTTCATCCGGTCACCCAGATCATCCCGGTCGATCCGCATGCCAGATGCCACCACGCCGCTCCCACACGCGCACGCGCTTTTCCGCCGGCGACATCGAAGGCTTCTACTGCGCGCTCGGCGAGGCGGTCAACGGGCCTGGCGGGTACTTCGGCTGGAACCTCGACGCCCTTGACGACTGCCTCCGCGGCGGGTGGGGCGCGCGGGCGCCGTTCACCCTCGTCTGGCGGCATGCCCACGTCGCCCGGCGGCATCTCGTCGCGGGGTTCGACCGGCATCTGCGGCTCACGGCGACAACGATGGACGACGTGCTCGCGGTCCTGCACGAACGCGGCGTCGAGGTGCACCTGCGGTGACTAGAGGTGCTTCTCGAACCAGTGGTGGGCGTAGGGCTCGTCGTTGAAGGCGGGCACCTCCTTGTAGCCGGTGCTGCGGTACAGCGCGATCGCTTCGGTGAGGTTCCGGTTGGTGTCGAGGCGGACGGAGCGGTGGCCTGCGGTGGCGGCCCGGTGCTCGAGGTCGCTCAGGATGCGGCGGCCGAGGCCCAGGCCGCGGACGGTGCCGGAGACCCAGACGCGCTTGATCTCGGCGGGGGCGTCGCGGTGGAGCTTCAGGGCGCCGCAGCCGACGGGCTCGCCGGACAGGGTGGCGAGGAGGAACACGCCCCGGGGAGGGGTCAGGTCCTCGTCGTCGACCGGCCGGCTGACGCCCGTGTCGAAGCCGTCGTCGAAGCGTTGGGACAGCTCGCGGGCGTAGGCGCGCAGGCAGGCGCGGGCCCGTGGGTCGGCCGGCGGGCAGACCGTGAGCTCGACCATCGACGCCAGGAGCAGGCGCTCGACCTCCGCCATCGCGGTCGCCAGGCGGGACCGCTGGGTGTCGCTGAGCGGCCCGAGGATGGAGTGGGCCAGGTCGTCGGAGGCGCTGTCGAGGATCGCCCACTCGGCCCGCCCGGCATCCGTCAGCGAGGCTTCGCGGACGCGCGCGTCGCCGCTCGTACCGACGCCGACGACGACAAGGCCGTCGGCCTCGAGGGCCCGCAGCAGGCGGCTCAGGTAGCCGGCGTCGAGGCCGAGGCGGGCGCGCAGGGCGGCCACCTCGGCGCCGGCGGGGCCGATCTCCCACAGCAGGCGGGCCTGGCCGAGCGGGCGGCCGCGGGACAGGTACTCGTCGTCGAGCGCGCCGACGCGCTGCGTCACGGTCCGGTTGAAGCGGCGGACGGTCTCCAGCAGTTCCACATGTCTGACTATAGTCAGGTAACGCTCCGCAGTGGTATCCGCCAGGCATACTCGACGCGTGAAACGAGGCTGGTTGCTCGCGGTGGTCGCGACAACGCTGATGGGCTGCATCGGGCCGTTCGCCGACACGGTCGACGAGGCGCTCCAGGACACCCCCGGTGACTACGACGAGTGCTGCATGAACGCCGAGCGGCCGCTGCTCGGCAAGCTCGCCGGCACCCCGATCACGGTGGTGACCGCCCCGGACTTCCCCGGGTTCCGGGTCGACGCCGTCGTCACGACGCACCAGTTCGACGCCGCCACCGAGAAGAAGGTGACCTGGGAGAAGGACGGCGACGGGCTGATCGCGCCGGACGACGCCCACGACTACGTGCTCGCCCTCGTCGCCGGCGTGCCGCGCGCCGACAAGTCGTATCCGCAGACGGTGATCACCGTCGGGAAGGGGACCGCCACCTACGAGTCCACGCCGCTCGTCGACCCGTCCGACGGCAGCCGCATCAGCTCGGTGATCCTCGCCGTGCGGGTCCCTGCCGGGCAGACGGTCCTGCTCACCGCCGAGGACCCCGCCCCGGGCGACCCCGCGGTCGACCTGCGCACCGGCCGCGCCGTGAAGTTCCCCGCCGATGCGTAGCCGCCTGCTCGCCCTCGCCGGCGTCGCGGCGGCGCTGGCGGTCGCGTTCGCGATCCGGGCCGTCGACGACGGCGCGCTGCGCCAGTACTCCGGGACCGCGCTGTACGCCTCCATGATCTACGCCGGGGTCTTCGTCCTCCGGCCCCGGACGACCCCGCTCGTCGCGGGCGCCGTCGCGATCGCCTGGTGCTGGGCGGTGGAGCTGGCGCAGCTGACCGGCGTTCCCGCCGAGCTGTCCGCGCGGAGCCTCCTGGCGCGGTACGCGCTCGGCGTGAAGTTCGACCCCGCCGACCTGGCCTGGTACCCGGTCGGCGTCGTGCCGCTGGTGGTCGCGCACCTGCTCTTCCGAAGAAGAAAGTTTCACGCCGTGACCAGGCAGGACACCCTCGCCGGACGGTGATATGCCCGCGCCGGGGCGGTGACGCGGTTCAATCCGCGCACCGCCACCCGGAGAGGAGCACCACCCATGCGCAGGAGGATTCTCGGCGCAGTCGCGGCGCTCGGGGTCGCCGCCGCCACGACGGTCATCGCCGTGGCAGCCTCGACCCCGGCGACAGCCGCCCCCGCGTACAACTACGCGGAGGCACTGCAGAAGTCCATCTGGTTCTACGAGGCCCAGCAGGCCGGGCCGAAGCCCGCGTGGAGCCGGGTCGGGTGGCGCGGCAACGCCGCCACGACCGACGGCGCCGACGTCGGCCTCGACCTGACCGGCGGCTGGTTCGACGCCGGCGACCACGTGAAGTTCGGCTTCCCGATGGCGTTCTCGACCACCATGCTCGCGTGGGGCGCGGTGGAGTACCGCGACGCGTACGTGCAGTCGGGGCAGCTGACCAATCTGGTGAACAACCTGAAGTTCGTCAACGACTACTTCATCAAGGCGCACCCGTCCCCGAACGTCCTCTATGGACAGATCGGCTCCGGCAACCCCGACCACGCCTGGTGGGGCCCGGCCGAGGTGATGCCGATGGCACGACCCTCGTACAAGATCGACGCCACCTGCGGCGGCTCGGACCTCGCCGGTGAGACGGCCGCCGCCATGGCCGCCTCGTCGATCGTGATCCGCCCGACCGACGCCGCTTACGCCGACAAGCTCGTCACGCACGCGAAGCAGCTGTACACGTTCGCCGACACCGTGCGCCGCAAGTACAGCGACTGCATCACCGACGCGGCCAGCTACTACAACTCGTGGAGCGGCTTCAACGACGAGCTCGTGTGGGGCGCGATCTGGCTCTACCGCGCCACCAACGACGCGACCTACCTCGCGAAGGCCGAGGCCGGCTACGACAACCTCAGCAACGAGAACCAGACCACGACGAAGTCCTACCGGTGGACGATCGCGTGGGACGACAAGTCGTACGGCTGCTACGTGCTCCTCGCCAAGCTCACCGGCAAGCAGCGGTACGTCGACGACGCCAACCGCTGGCTGGACTACTGGACCGTCGGCGTCAACGGCCAGAAGGTGCCCACGTCACCCGGCGGGCAGGCGGTGCTCGACAGCTGGGGCTCGCTGCGGTACGCCGCGAACACGTCCTTCGTGGCGCTGCTCTACAGCGACTGGCTCACCGACGCCACCCGCAAGGCCCGCTACCACGACTTCGGCGCCCGGCAGATCAACTACATCCTGGGCGACAACCCCCGCAAGTCCAGCTACATGATCGGCTTCGGGGCGAACCCGCCGAAGAACCCGCACCACCGCACCGCGCACGGGTCCTGGACGGACCAGATCACCAACCCGGAGGTCTCGCGGCACACGCTGTACGGCGCGCTCGTCGGCGGGCCGTCGTCGCCGAACGACGCCTACACCGACAGCCGGTCCGACTACGTGATGAACGAGGTCGCCACCGACTACAACTCCGGGCTCACCTCCGCCCTGGCCCGCATGTACGGCGAGTACGGCGGCACGGCCCTGTCCAGCTTCCCGGCGGTGGAGACCCCGGACGGGCCGGAGATGTACGTCGAGTCCTCCATCAACACCCCGGGGACCACGTTCACCGAGGTCAAGGCGATGGTCTACAACAAGTCGGCGTGGCCGGCGCGGACCCTCGACCAGGGCTCGTTCCGCTACTACTTCACCCTCGACGGCACCACCACGCCCGCGCAGATCTCGCTCAGCAGCGCCTACAACCAGTGCTCCGCGCCCACCGGCCCGACGCTGGTCAGCGGCAGCACGTACTACGTCACCGTCAGCTGCGCCGGGCAGAAGATCGCCCCGGCCGGCCAGTCCGCGTGGCGGCGCGAGGTGCAGTTCCGCATCTCGTCCGCCGGCACCTGGGACCCGACGAACGACTGGTCGTTCCCGGCCGGCGCCACGCAGAGCCCGAACAACCACATCACGCTGTACGACGGGGCCACCAAGGTCTGGGGCGAGGCTCCCGGCACCGGTCCGGCGGACACCACGCCGCCGTCCACGCCCGGCGCGCCGACCTTCACCAACGTGACCTCGACGTCGGTCACCGCCTCGTGGGCGGCGTCCACCGACAACGTGGGCGTCGCGTCCTACCGGGTGTCCTCGGCGGCCGGGGTCGTCGGCACCACGACCGGCACGTCCCTGGCCATCACCGGGCTGTCGCCGGCGACCGCGTACAGCTTCCTGGTCGTCGCGGTCGACACCTCCGGCAACACGTCGGCGGCCTCGCCGGTCGGCACCGTCACCACCGCACCCGCGACCGGTGACGTCACCCCGCCGTCGAAGCCCGGCACGCCCGTCGCGTCGGCGGTCACCAGCAGCGGCGCGACCCTCACCTGGGCCGCGTCGACCGACGCCGTCGGCGTCACCGGCTACGACGTCCTGCGCCTCGGCGGCACCGCCGGACCGGTCGTCGTCGCCACCGCCACCGGCACGACCGCCACGGTCACCGGCCTGACGGCGTCGACGGCGTACCAGTTCGCGATCCGGGCGAAGGACGCCGCCGGCAACCTGTCGGTGCTGTCCGACCCGGTCACGGTCACGACCACCGGCACCACCACCGGCAAGTCCTGCGAGGCCACCTACCGCGTCACGAACCAGTGGGGCGACGGCTTCAACGGCGAGGTGACCGTGCGCAACTCCGGCGGCCAGGCGATCACCGGCTGGACGGTCACGTTCACGTTCCCGGGCAACCAGCGGGTCACCAACGGCTGGTCCGGCGTCTGGACGCAGACCGGCGCCGCCGTCACGGTCCGCAACGCCGACTGGAACGGCGCCCTGGCACCCACCGCGTCGACGGCGGCCGGGTTCAACGCCTCCGTCAGCGGCACCAACACCGCTCCTGCCACGCTCACCTGTACCGCGAGCTGAGTCATCCGGTCGGCCCCGGCGCATCGCGCGCCGGGGCCGTACCATTGGCAGGGATGATCGACCTCGATGTGCCCGCCGCCGCCACGGTGCCACCCCGGCACCGCCGCGGCGTGCTGCCGCGCGTCGCCGTGCTGGCCGCGTGCGTCGTGACGGCCGCCGTCCCGGCCGCCGCGCCCGTGCCGGTGTCGGTGGGGCAGCGGCTGCCGGTCCCGAGCTACTGCACCGGCGACCCGCTGCCGGGCGGCCGCCTCAACATCGTCGAGGACCACGTGTACATCCTCCTCGACGGCCAGACCGGCGTGGTCCTGAGCACCGGCCGCTGCCCCCGCTGATGACCGACGCGAGCGAGGTGCTGTTCCTCGGCGGCAGGTCAGGGGTCGGCAAGAGCAGCGTGGCGGCGGAGTTGCACGCGCAACTGTCGGCGGCCGGTGTACGGCACTGCGTCGTCGAAGGGGACAACCTCGACCTCGCGTACCCGCCGCCGTGGGAGCACCACCTCGCGGAGCGCAACCTCGCCGCCATGTGGGCCAACTACCGCGCCCTCGGCTACCGCCGCCTGATCTACACCAACACCGTCAGCGTCCAGCAGGTCTCCGCGCTCACGGCCGCGATGGGCGACGCCCCACGCGTCACCGCCGTCCTGCTCACCTCCTCCGACGCGACCGCCCGCACCCGGCTGGCCCGCCGCGAGATCGGCACCGCCTACGACCTGCACGTGCAGCGCAGCGACGCCGCCGCCAGATCCCTCGCCGCGTCGGTGCCCCCGTCGGTCCACCGGATCCCCACCGACGACCGGACCGTCGCCGACGTCGCCGCCTCGGTCCTGGCGCTCACCGGCTGGGCCACTCGTTAGGGTCTGTCCCGGAACGGGTAGCAGACGGTGTATGCCCCCTCACATCGCGCAGTGCACCATCGACGTCACCGACCTCGACCTGATGACCGGCTTCTGGTCCGGCGCCCTCGGTTACACCGCCGGCCCCGCGGAGGAGGGCGGCACGCACCTGTTCGGCCCGCCCGGCGCGCCGTCGGTCTTCCTGCAGCGCGCGGCGACCCCACACTCTCCGAAAAACCGCGTCCACCTGGACCTCATCCTCGACGGCGACGTGGAGGCGGAGGTGGTCCGGCTCGTCGGCCTGGGCGCCCGCCCCACCGACGCCGGCCAGACCGGCACCGAACCCTTCACCGTCCTCGCCGACCCCGAAGGCAACGAGTTCTGCCTCCTGCACGTCGATCCCCGCTCCCGCTGACCTGTTGGTTGCCGCAGCACCACCGGGCGGCCGCGTCCGCATCGTGCGGCAGCACCGCGACCCGCGTCTCCGACGTCACGCCCGCCTGCTGCAGCTGCGCCGCCGCCGTGCCGAACCCCTTCGGGGGCGCGGCCGATGCCGTTGGAACTCTCCCGCCCTCGGCGCCGCCGTCACCCGCGCCGCCGCCTGGGCCCGCCGCACCCGCCCGCTACGGCAGGCGGGTGTTCTGGTCGGCCACGACGAGCCACCTGCCGTCGACGAGCGCGTAGGTGAGGGTGAAGTACGCCCGGGTCTGCGACTCGACCGCGCCGGCGGCGTCGACGGTGGTCCACAGGTACTCGATCAGCACCCACCCGGTGCTGCCGGCCAGGGTGACCTTCCGGACGGTGCGCTCCTGCGTCCAGGTGTCGTCGGCGAACATCTCGCGGTGGAACTCGACCATGGCCGCCCTGCCGTCGACGACCGTGCCGTTGGGCAGGATCAGCACCACCTCCTCGGCGAGCGTCGCCGCGTACGCCGCGAGGTCCTTGCGCTCCAGCGCCCCTAGGTGCTCCTCGAGCGCCCGCTCCAGCCCGCTGTCCGCCACCGGCCGGTCTCCCTTCGACACCTGTCACTGTCCGCCCGAGCATCGTAGCCCGGTGCGGGTGCTCAGGCGGGGCGCCGGCAGAGGCGGCCGCGGGTGCCGCTGATACCGGTTCACCCAGTCAGGTAGGCGACACGGCTCCCCGTATCAACCGGGGCCGCCGGACGTCCTGCTTGCACCGAACCGAAACCCCGAGCCCATGAACGAGGGGACACCGTCATGCCTGAACCGGGCATCGTCGAGACCGCCACCACCGCCCTGCTGCGCTGGGTCGGCGGCGCGGGCCTCAGCGCGAGGCAGGGGCCGCCGAGCGGCGACACCAAGAGCGACGGCAAGGGTGCCAAGCCCGCGGACGTGCACGTGTGGCTCACCGCGCTGCTGCCTGAGCAGGGCATGCGGCCCACCACCGGGCTGGAGCCGGTCCGGTTCAGGATGCGGTTCCTGCTCGCCACCGCCCGCGCCGACGACGTCGCGGCGCTCGACCGGCTGCTGAGCGCGACGACCACCGGCCCGCACCGGCCCGTCTTCGACGAGGTGCCGGCGCACGTGTGGCAGTCGTCGGGGGTACCGGCGAGACCCGCGTTCTACGTCGACGTCCCGGGGCGGCTCGACCGGCCCGCGCCCGCCACGCCGCGGGTCACCGCGCCGCTGCGGATCGAGACGGTGCCGCTGCGGCCACTGTCGGGGGTGGTGCTCGGGCCCCGCGACACGCCGCTGGCCGGCATGCGGGTCGAGAGCGCCGACCGGACCGAGGTCACCTACACCGGCGCCGACGGCACGTTCGTCCTGGACGGGCTGCCCGCGGACCGGCCGGCCAGGTTGCGGCTGTCCGGTCGCGGCCTGCGGTTCCACCACACCGTCACCGCCGATGCCGCCTCCCCGGCGGTCATCCGGTGCGAGATCAAGGAGGCATGACATGCCCTACTACGCGTCTCCCGGCGTGTACGTCGAGGAGGTCAGCGGCGGCGCCCGGCCCATCGGCGCCGTCGGCACCAGCACCGCCGGCTTCGTCGGCACCGCGCCGGACCGCGACGCCCGCCGCAACGAGGCGGTCGCCGTCGGCAGCTGGTCGGAGTTCCTGCGGATCTACGCCGGCGGCACCGAGCCGGGCGCCGGCACGCCGCTGTCCCGCGCCGTGTACGGGTTCTTCGACAACGGCGGCGGGCGGTGCTACATCGTCAACATCGCGCCGGGCGAGCCGATCGCCGGCGCCGGCCGCACCCGCTCCGGCCTCGGCCTGCTGGAGGCGATCGACGAGATCGCGATCGTCGCCGCACCCGGGTACACCGACGTGCTGTCGCACGAGGACCTGCTGAAGCACTGCGAGAACCTCGGCGACCGGATGGCGATCCTCGACCCGCCGGAGGAGATCACCGACGTCGAGCGGCTCGTGCGGGTCGAGACCGCGCCCGCGCCCAAGAAGGCGAAGACCCCCGCGCAGGACGGCCAGCAGCCCGCGCAGCCGGCCCCCGCGACGGACGACGGCGGCCTGCGGCCCCGCAACAGCGACTACGGCACCTTCTACCTGCCGTGGCTGGTCGTCCGCGACCCGATGAGCGGCGACGTCGTCACCACCCCGCCGAGCGGGCACGTCGCCGGCCTGTGGGCGCGCAACGACAGCATCCGCGGCGTGCACAAGGCGCCGGCGAACGAGCCCGTCCGGGGCGCCGTCGACCTCACGTACCGGGTGACCCGCGCCGAACAGGACCTGCTGAACCCGGCCGGCGTCAACTGCATCCGCTACTTCCCGTCCGAGGGGATCCGCGTCTGGGGTGCCCGCACCCTCGCGGCCGAGGCGTCGGAGTGGCGCTACCTCAACGTCCGCCGGCTCTTCTCGATGCTGAAGGAGTCCATCGGCGACGGCACCCGCTGGATCGTGTTCGAGCCCAACGACGAGCAGCTGTGGCGCTCGATCCGCCGGGACATCAGCGCGTTCCTGACCCGCGTCTGGCGCGACGGCGCGCTGCTCGGCGCGACGCCGCAGGAGGCGTTCTTCGTCAAGTGCGACGCCGAGACCAACCCCGCGGAGGTCCGCGACGCGGGCCAGGTCGTCGCGCTGATCGGCGTCGCGCCGGTCAAGCCCGCCGAGTTCGTCGTGTTCAAGCTCAGCCAGTCCGCCATCGGCACCGAAGCCCAGTAAGGGAGCAGCTCGATGACCGCACCCGTCCCGGCCCCGTCCGCTCAGCCCGGCAACTGGGTCGACCCGTACCGCGCGTACAACTTCAAACTCCTCATCAACAACGTCAACGAGGGCCACTTCACGGAGGTGCAGGGGCTCGGCGTCAAGGTCGAGCGGATCTCCTACCGCGAGGCCGGCAACGGCAGCGTGGTGCGCGCGATCCCCGGCCGGGTCACGTACCCGCCGGTGACGCTGCGCTTCGGCCTGACCAACTCCGCCGAGCTGTGGAACTGGCTGATGACCGCCGTCGAGGGCAAGGTCAGCCGCCGCAACGTCTCCATCGTCATGCTCGACCCCGCCGGCACCGCCGAGGCGCTGCGGTGGAACCTCATCAACGCCTGGCCGCAGGAGTGGAGCGGCGCGCCGCTGGACGCCATGAGCCGGGAACTGGCCATCGAGACCCTGGTGCTCGCGCACGAAGGGCTGCAGCGGGAGGCCGGCGGTGGCCGCGCGGCTGCGTGACACCCTCGCCGGGTGGCTGCGGTGGGCGGCCGACCGGCTCGTGCCCACTGCTGAGACCGTCGTCGAGGAGCGGTCGCTGCCCGGAGCGCCGGAGCACTGGCTCAGCCTGGTCCGGGACCGTGCACCGCACCTGCTGCGGCCGGCGAAGGTGCTCTCCGTCGCGGCGGCGGCGTCGGTACGGGCAGCGCCCGCTCCCCCGCCGGCCGTCGAGACTCAGGTGCGATGGACGGGTGTGGCGGTCGCGGTCTCCGCGGCCGCCCCGCCCCCGGCCCGCCGGGCGTCCACCGAGGACGGCGAGCCAAGACCGGCGGTTCATCGAACGTCCACTGAGGACACCGAGCCGTCACGGCGGGCGGTCCGCCGGGCGTCCACTGAGGACACCGGGCCGTCACGGCCGGCGGTCCGCCTGCGCCCGGCGGTCCCGGAGCCGGTCCGCTCCCCCGCACCGCGGCGACTTCCCGAACCTGCCGAGGCGCCGGCCGCACGCCCCGCGCCGGCGTCGCAGGAGGACCTCGCCCCGCGGGCCAGACCAGTACCAGAGGACGACACCGCACCGCGGACGAAGCCGGCCCTGCGGGTCGAGGCGGACACCCACCCAACCCGGGCGGTCTTCACGGCACCGGCCGAGGAAGCCATGCCATCAAGCCCCCATCGCGAGAAGCCGGCGCCGCCCCAGACGCGTCGGGAGCAGCCCGCGCGGCGTCCCGCGGACCGGCCCCAGAAGCCCCAGAAGCTCCGGAAGCTCCAGAAGCCCGGGACGCCCGGCCGCGGCCCGGTGGTGCTGCGGTGGCCGGACCTGCCGGACTCGGCCCGCGCCGCATGGACCGACGAGACACCACCCGACAAGGTCCCGCCGCACCACACCGACGCTCCGCCGCGACGGCACGGGACCGCCGGGACGTGGTCCGAGCTTCCGGGCGCGCGGCCGGCGCGGCTGCCCGAGGTCGCGGAGCACGTGGTGAGGAGCGGGCCGTGGCCGCGGCTCGGCGACGAGACGCACCGCCGGTGGCCGGAGCTGCCCGACGACAGCGCCCAGTGGGAGGTCACCCCGCGGCCCGGCGGCGACCGGATCCGCCGGCTCGACGAGGAACAGCGAGGACTGCCATGGAACGCGTAGCGTTCGTCGTCGACGAGACCGGCGAGCGGATCGACTGCCTGCTCAACCCGGAGACGTTCGAGGTCAAACGGCTCGCCGGCATCCGCACGCCCGCCACCGGTGAGAGCCGGCTCGTCGGGCGGGGCCGGGCCGACGACCCGGTGCGGTTCACCGGCGGCGGGCGCACCGAGCTGCTGCTGGACATGGTGTTCGACGTCGCGCTGGTCGAGTCGCGGTCCGCGCCGCAGGACGTGCGGCAGCTGACCGCGAAGCTGTGGAACCTGGCCGAGAACACCGCCGAGGAGCTCGGCTCCGCCCGCCCGCCGCTGGTCCGGCTCGTGTGGGGCCGGTCGTGGAACGTGCCGGGCGTCATCGCCGCCATCGCGGAGCGCTTCGACGCGTTCGGCCCCACGGGCGCGCCGGGACGGTCGTGGATGCGGCTGAAGCTGGTGCGGGTCGACGAGCCGAAGCAGGCCGGCGCCCGCGACTTCGACGGGGAGCTGGCCCGCTCGGGCGCCGGCACCGCACCGGGCACGGCACCCACGGCGGTGCAGGCGCTCGGCGACGGCAGCACTGGCCCGGGCGGCACCGGCAGGATCGACCTGCTCGCCATGGAGGCCCTCGGCAGCCCGATGCGCTGGCGGGAGCTCGCCGAGCACAACGGCGTCGACGACCCGTTCGCGGTCGCGCCGGGCCGGGTGCTGTCGGTGCCGGCGACGGGCGGCCGGCCATGATGCCGGCGGTGCACGCGACGGCGGGCGACCGGGAGCTCCCGGTCACCGGGGTGCGGGTCACCAGCCGGCTCTCGCAGCCCGCGCAGTGCGAGCTGACCCTCGACGACCCGCGCGGCGAGGCCCTGCACCTGCTCGGCGCGAGCCTCGTCGTGCGCGTCGCCGGCGACGACGGGCCCCTGTTCACCGGCGAGGTGACCGGGGTCGGCCTCACCCGGGCCGCGGACGGCACTGCGGAGACCCGGCTGACCGGCTACGACCTGCTGCACCGGCTCCGCGCCCGGCAGACCGTCCGCTCCTTCGACCGCGTCGGCCCGAAGGACCTGGTCGAGGCGGTCGCCGGCGACCTGGGGGTGCACGTGCACGGCGGCGGCGACGGCCCCCGGTTCGAGCGGGTGGTGCAGCACCGGCAGCGCGACCTCCAGCTGCTGACGGAGACCCTCGGCAGGATCGGGATGTACGTCGTCCTCGACGGCACCGACCTGCGGGTGCTGACCCTGCAGGGGCACGGCGACCCGGTCCCGCTCCGGTACGGCCTGGACCTGCACCACGTCGAGGTGGCCGCCGGCGTCGACCGGCTCGCGGCCCGCTGCGAGGCGGTCGGCTGGCACCCGCAGCGGGCGAAGGCGTTCACCGAGACCGCCGGGCAGCCCCGGCAGGGCCGCGACATCGCGCTGCGGCCGGACAGCCCGGCGCCGCTGACGCTGGTCGACGAGTCCGCGCGGACCGGCGACGAGCTGCGCGCCGTCGCCCAGGGCGCCCTCGACGCGAGCGCGGCCCGGGCGGTCACCCTCGACGGCGTCGCCGCCGGCAGCGCCGCGCTGCGGGCCGGGCGCCGGATCGCGGTGCGCGGCGTCGCCGACGCCCTGGACGGCACCTACGTGCTCACCGAGGTCGTGTCCACCGTGGACGCCGACGGGTACCTGGCGGCGGTGTCGACCCGGCCGCCGGCGCGCGACGTGGCCCGGCCCGGCGCGTCGCTGACGCTCGGGCGGGTGACCGCGGTCGACGACCCCGACGGCTGCGGGCGGGTGCGGGTGGCGCTGCAGGCGCACGGCGGGCTCGACGCCGGCTGGGTGGCGTTGCTGGTGCCCGGCGCCGGCGACGGCAAGGGCCTGGTGCTGCTGCCCGACGTCGGCGACTCGGTGCTGGTCGCGCTGCCGCACGACGCGTCCGGCGACGCGGTCGTCCTCGGCTCCCTGTTCGGCACCGCCAAGGCGCCCGACGGCGCCGGGGTCACGGGCGGCGGCGTGAAGCGCTGGTCGATGCGGACCGCGCACGGCCAGTCGATCGTCGTCGACGACGCCGAGAAGTCGCTGCGGGTGGAGACCGCCGACGGCAGCTACCTCCAGCTCGCGCCCGACGTGGTGCGGCTGCACGCCGCCACCGACCTGGTCCTGGAGGCGCCCGGGCACGGCGTCACGGTCAAGGCCCGCACGGTCGACTTCGAGCACGCCCTCATCGCGGTCCCGACGCTCCCGGGAGGTCCGGCATGAAACTCGTGACGGTGCAGGCGGTCGTGCGCTGCGGCCACGACGGCCGGGTGCGCAACAACGCCTCGCAGCACTGGGTCACCGTCGGCGGCGCCGACGTCCTCGTCGACGACGACCCGCAGGGCCGCGCGATCGCCGGCTGTCCCAACATCGGCCCGACCATGAAGCCCTGCGCCCTCACCCTGGCGGTGCAGGCGGGGTACAGCGACTGGATCCGCGTCGACGGCGAGCGGGTCGCACTGTCCAACCTGGACGGTCTCACCGACGGCACGGTCCCCGGCACCGTCCACTACACGGTCCGCGACCCCGGCCAGTCCTTCGTGGGGGCCGACGCATGAAGGCGATCAGGTTCGCGCCCGCCCTCACCGCCACGGGGTCGCTGTCCATGGTGGACGGAGACGCCGCGGTACGGCAGGCGCTGCTGCTCCTCCTGGCGACGACGCCCGGCGAGCGGCTGATGCGGCCGCAGTACGGGTGCCATCTCAACCGGCTGCTGTTCGCCCCCAACGACCACACGACCGCCGGCCTCGCCGTGCACTACGTCCGGCAGGCGGTCCAGCGGTGGGAGCCGCGCGCGGAGATCGTGTCGCTGGACGCCGCCGCCGACCCCGACGTGCCGACCCGGCTGACCATCCACCTGCGGTACCGGGTCCTCGCCACCCTCACCCTCGCCGACCTCGACATCCCGCTGGACCTCGGTCCGGCGTCCGACGGGAGCCCGTCATGACCCTGCCGATCCCCAACCTCGACGACCGCAGCTTCACCGACCTCGTCCGCGAGGCCCGCGACCGCATCGCCCGGTCCTGCCCCGGCTGGACCGACCTGTCGGTGCACGACCCCGGCATCGCCCTCGTCGAGGTGTTCGCGCACCTGACGGAGGTCATGCTGTACCGGCTGAACCGGCTGCCCGACAAGGCCTACATCGAGTACCTCAACCTGCTCGGCATCACCCGGCACGCGCCCGCCGCGGCGTGGACGGAGCTGATGTTCACCCGTACCGGCGACGACACCACCACCAGGATCACGGTGCCCGCCGGGACGAAGGCGGCCGCGCAGGGCGCCGACCCGCAGCCGGTCCTGTTCGTCACCACCGAGTCCGCGGTGCTCGCCGAGGGGCAGGCCGCGGTCACCGTACGGGCGCACCACTGCGAGCCCGTCGCGGCCGAGCTGCTCGGTCTCGGCACCGGCATGCCGGGGCAGGTGCTGCGCACGGCGCGGGCGCCGATCGTGACCACCACCGAACACCTCGACGTGATGCTGGGCGTGCAGACGCCCGCCGAGGAGGTCGCCGACGGGGTCCCGGCGCGGGAGCACGACGGCCGCTCGTTCGTCATCTGGCAGCCCGTCGCGGGTTTCGCCGGTGTACCGGCGGACGCCCTCGTCTACCAGCTGGACCGCGGCACCGGCACGGTCACGTTCGCGCCGGCCGTCGACGCCGGTGGCGCACCCGTCGCGGCGGTCCCGCCGGCGGGCCGCGAGGTGCGGATCTGGTACCGCGTCGGCGGCGGCTCGGCCGGCAACGTGGCCGCGCACACCGTGACGGCGCTGCGGGACCCGGTGCCGGGCGTGCGGGTCACCAACGAGCGGCCCGCGTTCGGCGGCCGGGACCTGGAGCCCGTCGACGCCGCGCTGACCCGCGGCCCGTACGAGTTCTTCGCGCTGCGCCGGGCCGTCACCGCCCGCGACTTCGAGCTGCTCGCCACGGCCGCGTCGGCGGCGGTGGCCCGGGCGACCGCGTTCACCCGCGCCACCATGTGGTCCTTCGCGCAGCCCGGCGAGGTCGAGGTCGTCCTCGTGCCGCACGTCGGGACGGAGTCCCGGCCCGACTGGCGGCTGCCGGTGGCGAGGCTGCTGGAGGTGCAGGGCGAGGACGTGCGCCTGCACACGCAGCAGGACCTCGAGGCGCGGCGGGCGCTCGGCACCCGGGTCGTCGCCGGCTGGGCCCGCTACAAGGCGGTCGCCGTGCGGGCCCGGGTCGTGGTCGGCGACCACGAGGACGTCGACGCGGTCCGCCGGCGGATCAACGACCGGCTGTACGCGACGATCAGCCCCCTGCCGACCCCGATGACCCCCACCGGCTGGGCGTTCGGCGAGCCGCTGCGCGCGTCCAACGTGTACCGGATGCTCGAGTCCGCTGAGCCCGGCGTCCGGTACGTCGACGACGTGCGGTTCGTGGTCGACGAGGCGCCCGACAAGGCCGTCCGGTCCGTCGTCGCCGACCGGTTCCAGGACGACACCTGGTACGCCGGCAGCGGCGAGGTCGTGTTCCGCTCCACCAACGGCGGCGCCGGCTGGGAGCCCGCCGGGCGGTTCCCGGGCGAGGAGGTCCGCCGGGTCGTCGCGGCGCCCGCGCCGAACCGGCCCGGGATCACCGCCCGCCCGGGGCTGCTGGCCGCGGTCACCCACACCGCCGACGGGACCAGCGCCGTGCACGTGTCGAGGGACCTCGGCGAGACGTGGGCGCTGGTCGCCGCCCTGGAGCCGGCGATCGCCGACGTCGCCTGGATCGACCGGGAAGGCGTGGCGACGCTGCTGTGCGCGACCGACGCCGGCCTGTACGAGGTCGCCGCCGAGCCCGGCGCGGTGCCGCTGCAGGTGCTCGTCGACAACACCGACCCGGGCCGCGGCTTCTCCGGCGTCCGGTCGTTCGTCTCCGAACGCGGCACCCACGGCGTCGTCCTCGCGGCCCAGGCGAAGTACGGCGTCTACCTGTCCACCGAGGGCGGCACCGCCGGCACGTTCGCCCACGTCGGGCTGCGCGGCACCGACGCGCGCGCCATCGAGATCCAGTACGACGGCCCGTCCACCGTGGTGTGGGTCGGCGCCGGCGAGTCGGACCCGAACCGCCCCGGGCAGGGCTGCCACCGGGCCCGCCTGTTCGAGGCGGACGTGCGGTGGGAGCAGCTCAACGCCGGCTGGACCGGCGGCACCTGCTGGGACCTCGACTTCACCGGCCAGGCCGTCGTCGCCGCCACGCAGAGCGCCGGGGTGCTGCGGCTGGACCTGGCGAGCAAGACCCCGCAGTGGGAGGCGGCCAACGTCAACGGTGGCCTGCCGCTGCGGGACCGGACCCGGTTCGAGCCGGTGGCGGCCCTTGCGACCAGCACTGTGGCCGGCGGCGTGGGGCGGGTCCTCGCGGGTGGGCCCCGCGGCGCGTACCGCAGCGACGACGCCAGGACGTGGTCCTTCACCGCCGACCGGGAGACCCGGCAGCCGGTGACGATCCCGCCGACCTGGCTGCTGTGCTCCGGCGAGCACGACGTCGAGGTGGTGCGTCTCAATGCGGCATGACGACATCGTGCGGCTGCTCCCGGCCGTGTACCAGTCGGCGGCGCAGCCCGGCAGTGTCCTGACGGCGCTGCTGGACGTCATGGAGGCGATGCACGCGCCGGCCGAGCGGCGGCTCACGGCCGTGGACGAGCTCTTCGCCGCGTACCGGACACCCGACGCCTTCCTGCCGTTCCTGCTGCGGTGCGTGGCGATGGACCACATCGGACGGTCGCTGCCGTCCGGCCGGCAGCGCGACCTCGTCGCCCGCGCCGGCGACCTGGCCCGCCGCCGGGGCACCGCGGGCGGCCTGTGCGCGCTGCTGGAGACGGTGACCGGGGTGCCCGGCTTCACCGTCGAGGAGCCCCGCCCCTTCCACGTCGTGGTGCGGGTGCCCGATCCCGCCCGCGACCAGCTGTCCCTGATCCGGCTCGTGGTGCAGCAGGAGAAGCCCGCGGCCGTCACCGTCTCGATTCCCTAGGAGCTGTGTGTCATGTCCACGAAGTGGGTCGTCACGACCGCCGCCGAGCGCATCGTCCTGGACGACGCGCACCAGGGCGGCACCACCTTCACCGTCACCAACCCCGGCAAGGCCGCCGACCGGGTCGTGTTCGAGCCGGTCGCCGGCGGCGACGCGGACCCGTCCTGGTTCACCGTCGACGACCCGCAGCGCCGGGTCCTGCCGGCCGCGTCCGCGTCGTTCCTGCTGAAGGTCCACGTCCCGGCGCAGGCGAAGCCCGGCTCGTACGAGGTGCAGGGCCGCGCCTACTCGGCGGACTCCGCGCCCGAGGAGTCGTCGGTGCTCAGCGGCCGGGTCGTCTTCGACGTCGCGGCCCCGCCGGCGCCGCCGGAGCGCCGGATCCCGTGGTGGATCATCGCGATCGCCGCCGGGCTCGTCGTCATCACCGCCGTCACGGTCACCCTGGTGCTGACGCTCGGCGGCTCCTCGCCGGCGCCCTCGGCGTCGGTGTCGGCCGCACCGGTCGTCACCGCGCCGCCGTCCGGGTCGATCCCCGTGCCGGACCTGGCCCGCCTCAACGAGACCCAGGCCGTCTTCGCGCTGAAGCAGGCGGGCCTCGTCGCCGGCACCATCAAGCACCGCAACGACCCGACCAGGGCCGACACGGTCGTGGAGCAGGGCGTCCCGGCGGCGAAGACCGTCGCGGCGGGCACGGCCGTCGACCTGGTCGTCGCGGTGCGGCTGGCGCCGCCCGTGCTGAAGACCCCGGCCAACGCGCAGCTGAAGCAGGCCGACGGCAGGCTCGTCTGGGACCAGCCGGAGGCGTACGTGACCCACTGGGTCGTCAGCCTGTCGATCTCGGTGTGCGCGCAGGGCCCCCTGACCCCGCAGGCGTGCAACACCGTGCCGATGGTGACGGCCCGCACCGACGCGAAGAACTACGCGCCGTCGCTGCGCCCCGCGCAGAACATGGGCCTCGGCGGCACGGTCCTGACCTTCAACGGCACCTTCGTGTGGACCGTCCAGGCCGTCGACGACTTCGGCGGCATCGGCCCCGCCGCCGCCGTCCTGCCCGCCCAGATGGTGCCGTGATGACCAGGCAGACGAAGATCGTGATCGCGGCGCTCGTCGTGATCACGGCGATGTTCGCCGGCTCCGCCGCGCAACGCCCGGGCGGCGGCTCGCTCAAGGAGCCCGGGGCGCTCGTCGAATGGTTCGGGGCGAAGTTCGCGAAGACCCCGGACGCCGACCCGGCCGACCTCAGCGCCCCCTGCCGCTCCGGCGACACGTTCGTCGTGCGCGACGGCAGCTGCGTGCTGCGGGTCGCCGCCCGTCAGGGCCGCCGCACGGTCCGCCTGCGCGCCGACAGCGACGTCGGCGTGCAGGCCCCGGCCCCCGGCCAGGACACGCTCGTGCGCAGCGACGCCAAGGCCGGCGACACCGTCTCGGTCACCGTCGGCGACGCCGCCACCGACATCGACCTCATCTGCGCCGGCGAACGCACCTGCGTCCTCACCATCGCGAAGAAGGGCTGAGCCGTGGAGCGCCTCCGCACCCCGTTCTTCATCGTCGCGCTCGTCGCGATGGCCCTCGTCGTCTGCGTCGAGCTCGGCGAGCAGCTGCTGATCGGCGGCGTCGACGCGGGCACCGCCCTCACCGACAACGCCGCCGCCCTCGGCGCCCAGGTCCCGGCCGGCGGCCACGTCGAACGCCCTTCCGGCGTCGGCATCCCGTACCTGGCGCTGCTGGACTTCGCGGCCCTCTTCACCGTCGCCCTGATGGCGGCCGGCCTCGTGGTCCCCCAGCGCCTGCACGGCCGCCTCCAGGGCGTCGTCACGCTGATCGTGGCGATCCTGCTGCTCCTGGCGTCCATCGGCCTCATCCTCCTGGCCGTGGCGAAGCTGGTCCTGATGGTCGCCCTGCTGCTGGCGTTCCCGTTCGGCACGATCGCCTACCTGATTCTCTTCGCCTCGTTCCCCCGCGGTACCGCCACCGTGATCCTCTCGCTGCTCATGTTCCTGAAACTCGTCTTCGCCGGCTCGCTGGTCGCCGCCCAGCCCCGCTTCCTGCAGAACAAGGGCCTGGTCCTGCTGACCCTGTGCTCCCTGCTGTGCAACGTGGTGGTGGCGTTCCTGCACGGCCTGGTGCCAGGCATCCTGGTCAGCATCACCGACGCCGTGGCCGGCATCGTCGTGGCGATCGTCGCCCTGATCTGGTCCGTGGTCCTGCTCGTCGGCGCTGTCGTCGGCATCGTGACCGCGGCCCGCACCACCGCCGACACCGCCCGCACCACCGCCACGGCCCTCCCCGCCACCTGACCACGACGCACGCCACAGCTCCCTCTCCGCCTCCATTGGCGACAACCCCGCGGGCAACACATCCCCGGGCGCGACGTCCCCGGATAAGTCCAGGCGCAAGCGCCCGGACTTATCCGACATTTCGTATTTGCGCCAAAAGCGCGGAGGAACCGGACCACGAGCGCGCTCCATGCCTCGAACCAGTCCCCACCGTGATCAGATCGCGGATCTGGTCGTCCCGACAGCCAGATTCGTTTTTGGATCACCGGTCTCATGATCGAGATCCCGCGCAGTTCGGCTGGCGTGTGACATTGCACGGCGACCGGTCCCAGGGATGTAGCGCGCAGACGGGTGAGGATCTCCGCCGGTGCCCGCCGTGCCAGCGGTGGGCCGGAAGCTCAGCTCGGCCGGCGCCGTAGCGGACGAATCCTGCGGCAGGCAGGCCGCGGCCAGGACCGGCTCGGGTCAGGGATCGATCCGGTCGCCAAGCGCGTCGCTGCTGGATCCCCCGCCTGGTGATCAAAGGACGGATCCGGTCGTGCTGGCGGCCAGAACTGTCCTTCGATCATGCCGCGGCGCGAGGATCGGCGTTGCGCGCGTGGTGGCCGGGCGTCGGGAGCACAACTCGTCGCAGGCCGTCCACCGGACGCCGCGCGCACGCGTCCGAAGCTGCCGCGCGCAAGCGCTGGCAGTGCGCCGCGCAGCGGCGCATTGGGGTGCGGGTGAGAATCCCCGCCGGGACCCGCCGCGAAGCGGTGGGGCGGCAGTACAGCAGCAGGTCAGCCGGCGCCGTAGCAGACGAAGCCGGCGCTGCTGTAGCGGGCGTCGCCGTCGGTGGCGAGCAGGGCGGCGGCGAGGGCGGCGGCCTCGGTGCAGCCGGTGCCCAGGCGCTTGTGGAAGTCGGTCATCAGGGTGCGGGTGGCCTCGTCGTCGACCGGGCCGGTGCTCGCGACCACGGTGCGGGTGCCGAGCTGGAGCAGGGTGCTGGTCAGGCCGAGCAGCTCCTCGCCGGGGTGCACGGCGGACAGGCCGGTGTCGCAGCCGGACAGCACCAGGGTGCCGGGCGGGCGGTTGAGGGCCGAGAGGTCGTACATCGTCAAGGGGCCGTCGGCGAGCAGGAGCGCCGAGAAGAGGGCGTTGTCGGTGCGGAACTGGCCGTGGCAGGCGATGTGGCCCAGCGAGGCGCCGTCCAGGGCGTGCAGCACGTCGCCGACGAGGGCGCGGGCGCCGGCGAGCAGCGTCGCGCCGGGTGTACCGGCGGCGATCCCCGTGACCTCGCGCAGCGCCTGCGGCGGGTCGGCGGCGCCGACGAAGACCGAGGGGCCCTCGGGGCGGGGGGTCCGCTGCGCCCGCCACCAGGTCGCGGCGGAGGGGGTGACGCGGACGGCGCGCCCGCGGCAGCGGGGCAGCAGGGACCAGGACAGCGCCTGCAGCTGGCCGGTCGGGGCGAGGACCAGGTCGCGGTCGCCGATGAGGTCGTCGAGCGGGGCGAGCAGCATGCGGTCGAGGTCGGCGGCGGCGTGGTCGGCGGCGAGGGTCGCGGCGCCGCGGTGGCCGCGGCGGGCGACGAGGCGGCGCTGGGCGAAGCGCAGGGCGTGCAGCTCGTCGAGGACCGGCTGGGCCGGACCCAGGGGGCGGTGCGTGACCCGGCCGCCGACGAGGACCAGCGCGTGCAGGCAGGCGTCGACGGCGAGCAGGTCGACGAACGCGAGGTCGCCGAGGGCCGCGGCCAGCACGTCGAGGGGCGGGCCGGCGGCGGTCGCCTCCTCGGTGCCGTGCGCCTGCCAGGAGCGGCGGCGCACCTGCTCCTCCAGGTCGCGCTGGCGCTGCAGCAGGCGGCCGGTGTGCGCGGCGCCGATCGGGGCGGCGGCCAGGTCGGCGTGGACGCTGCGCAGGCGGGCCAGGTCGCGGGCGATCACGGGGTCGCCGCTGGGCCGGGCGGGCGGCAGCCAGAGCGCCGCGGCCCGGCACCGCTGCGACCACTGCAGGATCTGCTCCGCGGGCTCGTGCTCCACGGCCAGGCGCAGCCGGAACGCGGCGAGGTCGGCGACCGTGCCGCCGCTGCGGACGCGCAGCTCGGTGGCGCCGAGGCTGGCCCGGTGCGCCTCGAACTCGCGCAGCCCGGCGTCGGCGCAGCGCGCGGCGGCGGGGACGTCGCCGTCGGCGAGGTGCGCGACCGCCCGCAGGTGCCACCAGCGGGCGCGCAGCACGGCCGGGCCGCGCCGGGCGACGACGGCGGCCCGGTCCAGGCAGGCGGCGGCGCTGGCGCGGTCGCCGAGAGAGCCGAGCGCGAGGGCGAGCTGGGCGGCGTCGAGCCACGACTCGCAGCCGGGCAGCAGCCAGCCGGCGGTGGTGAGCTCCGCCGCCACCTCCTGGACCGCGCGCAGCGTGCCGCGGTGTGCCCGGCCGGCGGCGATGACCGCACCCAGCTCGACGGCGCGGGCGCGGGCGGCGGGCAGGTGGCGGCGCTGCGCGGTGAAGGCGCGCCGCGCGGAGCGGGCCGCGTCGCGGGCCTCCTCGGCGTTGCCGCGGGCCAGCGCGACCCGGGCGAGCAGGAGCGCCGCCTCGCCGCGGGCGGTGTCGAGGCGGCCGCGGCGGCAGGTGTCGACGGCGTCCTGGGCCGCCTGTTGCGCCTCCGGGAGCAGCCGGGCCGATCGCAGCAGCTCCGCGAGGTCGAGCAGGGCGTCGGCGGGCACCCCGGCCTCGCGGGTCAGCACGGCGCGGGCCTGCTCGTAGCGGGCCAGGGCGAGCGGGACGTCGCCGGCCTGCGCGGCGACGAACCCGAGGTTGTGGTGCACCTGGGCGGCCGCCGTGGGCAGGTCCAGGTCGGCGTAGATGGCGGCGGCGGCGCCGAGGTCGGCGGCGGCGAGGCGGTGGCTGCCGTGGTAGCCGTGCAGGATGGCCCGGTTGTTCAGGGCGCGGGCCTCCCAGAGCCGGTCGCCTTCGCGCCGGAAGACCCGCAACGCCGACCGGTAGCCGGCCATCGCCTCCTCGTCGTGGCCGAGCCGGCGCAGGATCAGCGCCCGCTGCATCACGGCCCGGCCCCGGCGCAGCCCGCGCAGGCTGCGCAGGGCGACGTCGATCTCGCGGACCGCGGCGGCCGGCCGGCCGAGGTCGTCGAGCACCAGCGCGAGGCTCATCCGCGCCTCCGCGGCGAGGGTCATCCGCTCGTGCCGCTCCGCGACCCGCAGCGCGGCGCGCAGGTGCCGGGCCGCGGTGTGCGCGTCGTCGCCGACGCGGGCGGCCAGTCCCAGCGCCCGGTGCGCCACCGACGTCGCGTCGGGGTCCTTCGCCCGGCGGGTCGCGGCGAGGGCCGCCACGGCCAGGGCGCGGGCCTCGTCGGGGTCGGCGGCAACCGCCTCGACGGCACGCGTCGCCAAGGTCAAGGCAGACGGCGGCGCCGGCGTCGGGCCGGAAAGCGGCGGCTTCACAACCGACGATCCTTCCACCGCCGGGAACTGTCGGGTACCCGACGTATCGGCGGACTCGCTCGAACGTCACGTTGAACATGACTGACTTCGAAGACGGCCCCGTGGACCCGACCCGGCGACTCGAGCGGTGGCGGCAGCGGCGCGCGGCGCACCTGGCCGGCCTGCGCTGGCTGGGCACGGAGACCACCGGTGGGCAGCCGGTGCGGTACGTCAGCGGCGAGCTGCTGGTCGTCGACGAGCACTACGACGACGCCCGGCGGGTCGTGGAGGGCCTCGGGCACCGCGCCGCCGACGTGGCGACCGACGAGCCGCTGCCCGGCGTGCGCCGGCTACGGGCCCCCGGTCTCGACGCGATCAAGGCGACCCGCCGGACCCGCGAGCGCGCGTCCGACGGGACCGTCGCCGGCCCGAACCACGTGCTGCTCGCCTCGCCGTTCGAGCAGGGCGGCCCCTTCGGCCGGCCGATCGCGGCGGCGGCCGCCTCGATCGACGCCGCACCCGCGGCCGCCGGCGCCGCCCGGGTCGTGGTCATGGACACCGGTGTGTGGGCGGACAGCCCGCTGCCGGCCAGCCGGTACCGGGTCGGCGAGAGCGACTACGAGACCGAGATCGACGTCGACCGGGACAACGTCATCGACTCCGACGTCGGGCACGCCAACTTCATCGCCGGGGTGATCCTGCAGGGCACCCGGCGGGCGCAGGTCCGCATCGTCAAGGTGCTCGACACGTTCGGCGTGGGCACCGAGCTGCAGCTGGCGCTGCGGATCGCCGCGCTCACCGACACCGACGTGCTCAACCTGTCGCTCGGCTCGTACACCGTGGACGGCCAGCCGCCGGTGCTGCTGCGCTGGGCGCTCAACCGCTTCCTGCTCGGCCGGGACCGGGTCGTGGTCGCCGCCGCCGGCAACGACGGCGTCACCGACCGGCCGTTCTGGCCCGCCGGGTTCGCCGGCGCGGACGTGCCGTGGCGGCAGCAGGTCGTCGCGGTCGCCGCGCACAACGGCGAGGCGCTGTGCGAGTGGAGCAACAGCGGGCCGTGGGTGACCGTGGCCGCGCCGGGCGCCGACGTGGTCAGCACGTACATCCACCACCCGGACTTCGGCACCGGCTGGGCCACCTGGAGCGGCACGTCGTTCGCCACCCCGCACGTGGTCGCGCTGATCGTGGAGCGCGCCGCGTCGACCGGAAGCGTGCTTTCGGCGACCAAGGAGGTGACGTCGGAATCGACACGATCAGTCGGCGGGTACGCTGCTGTGCTGTGACGGCATTCGATCCGACCATCGCCCTGATCGAGGCCGCGGACGGCGATCAGCGGGCCTGGGACGCACTCGTGGCCCGCTACTCGGGGCTTGTATGGGCGGTCGCGCGCGGCTTCCGGTTCAACGAGGCCGACGCGAGCGACGTGTTCCAGGCGACCTGGTTCCGCCTGGTCGAGAAGCTCGGTCAGATCCGCGACGGCGACGGTCTCGGGTCGTGGCTGGCCACGACCGCCCGCAACGAGGCGATCGACATGATCCGCAGGCGCGGCCGGGAGTCCCCGGCCGACGTCGCGGAGCACCTCGGCCGGGCGCCGTCGACGACGGACCTGCCGGAGGAGGAGGCTCTGCGCGCGGAGGAGCAGCGGCTGCTGTGGCAGGCGGTCGACCGGATGCCGGACCGGTGCGCGCGGCTGCTGCGGGCGATGGGCGCGCACCCGGCACCGAGCTACGCGGAGCTGGGTGCCGCGCTGGACATGCCGGTCGGCAGCATCGGCCCGACCCGGGCCCGCTGCCTGGAGATGTTACGCGGCCTGCTCACGGGCGAGCCGTACCCCGGAGCGGCCGCGCACAGGCAACAGGCGGCCGCGCCCAGGCAACAACACGGACAGCACGGACCGACGGTGAAGGGAGGCACACATGACGCAACCACCCGCGGGTGAGGATCTGGGCGAGGCGGTGGCTCGACTGTACGTCGACACCGACCCCGTCCCGGCGAGGCTGCTGCAGGCGGCGTCGGCCGGCCTGGCCTGGCGCGACCCGGACGCGGCGCTGGCCGCCCTGCTGCTGGACAGTGCCGTCGCGGGCGCGCCCGCCGGGATCCGCGCCGGCCCGGGACCGGACGGTGACGCGGACGACCCCCGGCTGCTGAGCTTCGACAGCGGCGGCACCGTCATCGACGTCGAGGTCGTCGTCGATGGCGGCCGGGTGCGGCTCGTCGGGCAGGTCAGCCACCCGGTCGAGGCGCCGGTGCGGGTCCGGCACTCCGGCGGCGAGTGGACCGGCACGACCGACCGGCTCGGCCGCTTCTCGGTGCCGGACCTGCCGGTCGGCCCGCTGCGCATCTGGTGGGGCCCGGCCGGCCCCGAGACGACCCAGGTCGGCACCGCCACGTTCCTCACCTGAGGAACGCGGCGGTGCCGCCGCATCCGCGGTCGCTACCTGGTCAGCGCAGCGACCAGACCTGGTTGGACTGGGTGCCTCCGCCGCCGTAGCAGTCCCAGATCTGCAGGCCGGTGCCGTTGGCGGTGCCGCGGCCGGACGCGTCGAGGCACTTGCCCGACGCGGGGTTGACGAACGTGCCGTTGCCGTTGACCACCCACTGCTGGGCGGAGTTGTTCAGGCACGTCCACAGCCACACCTGCGCGCCGTTGGCGGTGCTGGCGCCCCGGACGTCGAGGCACTTGCCCGACTGCGGGTTGACGAACGTGTTGCCGCTGCGGGTCCACTTCTGCGCGCCGCTGCCGTTGCAGTCCCACAGCTGGACCTTGGTGCCGTCGGCCGTGCCCTGCGCGTCGACGTCGACGCACCGGCCCGAGCCCTGACCGACGATCGTCTGCCCGCCGCCGGTGGTGCCGCCGGTGGTGCTGTAGTTGAAGTCGGTGACGGCGAGCCCGGCGCCGCCCTGCCACGGCTCGAACCCGGCCTGCACGCTGGTCAGGTACCAGCTGTTCTGCGCGTACCCGCGGGCCATCATGTCGTTGTAGAAGTCACGGACCGCGAAGTTGATCGAGCCGGTCCCGGCGGTGCGCACGTACGACACGACGTTCCAGCCGATGTTGCCGAACCACACGGTCCAGGTGCCGCCGGCGATGTTCACGGTGCCGACGGGCGAGCCGACGGGCTGCGGCGCGCCCGCGTGGTTGAGCCACACCATGAGCTCCGCGCCGGTGTTCTGGCCGTTGGTCCGCGGGGTGGGGTCGAACCAGACGTCGTACGCGGCGTCCCACTGCCCACCGGCGTACGTCATCGACACGCTGGTCGTCACGTTCTGGAACGCGCTGCTGGAGACCTGCATCGGCAGGCCGCTGCCGGTGGTGCAGTTGCCGTAGTGGCAGCCGGCGTAGATCGAGGGGTAGGAGGCGGGGGCGCCGTTCGTGGGCACGTTGTGCCCGGACTGGGTGATCGTGAAGCCGCGGTCGGTGGCGTTGATGCCCTGCGGCGTGCTGGCGCCCCAGACGTTGTTCTGCACGATGTACTTCCCGCCGGCGACGCTCGCCGAGCCGAAGGTCGCGCAGATCTGGGTGTCGGCGCTCGCCGCCTGCGGGCTGACCGCGACGGCGGCGGTCAGCAGCAGCGCGAGGGCGCCGAGCGATTGCAACAAGCGGGGCATGGTACTGCCTTTCGGAAGGTTGGCGGACATTCCGGAAGGCAGGGTGCGGCCGGGGCCACGCCGCCCGGGAGTTTGTCCCTGCGGCGCGGCCCGATTCCGTGAAACTTTCACGCCGCCCCGGGACGACCGGGGCACGCGACAGCGTCAGGCGTTGGACTTCGGCAGGCCCGGCGGGTTCACCTGGGAGGTCGGCACGGCCTCCGTGTCCAGGTTGTAGGCGGCGAGCCACTGCTTGTACTGGCCGTTGGCGATGAGGTAGTTGATCGCCTCGGCGAGCGCCCTGGCGAGCTGGTTGTCCTTCTTCGTGGTGGCCGCGATCAGCCCCTGGAGGGTCTCGCCGGCGCCGGAGTACACGCCCGCGTTCCGCACGGCGTCGGCGGTGCCTTTGGTCCGGCTGATCTGGTAGGCGATGCCCGGGTTCGGGCCGAAGTAGGCGTCGATCTGGCCGGAGACGAGCGCCTTGAAGGTGGTGGGTGTGTCGGCGAAGTACTTGATGTCGAGGGTCTTGCCTTCGGCCTTCAGCTTCTCCTGCCACGCGACCAGGATCTTCTCCTGGTTGGTGCCCGCGCCGACGGCGACCTTGAGGCCGGCCAGCTTCTTGTGGTCCTTGTCGAAGTTCCAGGCGTTGCCGTCCTTCACCGCGAAGCCCAGGTTGTCCTGCCGGTATGAGGCGAAGTCGTACTTCTCCTTGCGTTGCTCGGTGTCGGTGATGTTCGAGAAGCCGACCTCGGTCTTGCCGGAGTCGATGCCGACGAACAGGTTGTCCCACGTGGCGTTGTTGATCTCGGGTGTGAGGCCGAACACGGCGGCGACGAGGCGGCCGAGGTCCGGCTCGGCGCCGGTGAGGGTCTTGTCGTCGTCGCCGACGAAGGCGAGCGGCGGGAAGCCGGTCGGCAGCGCGCCGAGCCCGATGGTCAGCTTGCCGTCGGCCTTGATCGCGTCCGGGACCAGGTCGGCGATCGCCTGCTGCTTCTCGACCTTCAGCTCGGTCTGCTTGCCGATGCCGTTCGCCTGCGCGCCGATCGTCACCGTGCCGCTCGCGGCGGCCGCGGTGCCGGCCTCGGCCTCGTCGTCGCTGCCGCAGGCGGCCAGGCTCGCGGTGAGGGTGACGGCGATGGCCGCGGCCGCGAACGCCCGGCGGGATGGTCTGACGGTGCGCATGGTTCTCCTTCGATGCATTTTCAGAGGACTTTGGAAAGGAACTCGCGGGTGCGGGGCTGCTGCGGGGCGGTGAGCACCTGGGCCGGCGGCCCCTGCTCGACGATCACGCCGTCGTCGATGAACACCACGGTGTCGGCGACTTCGCGGGCGAATCCGATCTCGTGGGTGACGATGATCAGCGTGGTGCCGCTGTCGGCGAGCTGCCGGATGACCGAGAGCACCTCGCCGACCAGCTCGGGGTCGAGCGCGGAGGTCGGCTCGTCGAAGAGCAGCAGATTCGGTTCGAGGGCCAGTGACCGGGCGATCGCGACGCGCTGCTGCTGCCCGCCGGACAGCCTCCGGGGGTACGCGTCGCCGCGGTCGCCGAGGCCGACCTTCGCCAGCAGCTCCGTGGCCCGCTCGTACGCGGCGGGCCTGGCCAGCCGCTTGTGCGCGATGAGCGGCTCGGCGACGTTGTCCCGCGCGGTGAGGTTGGGGAACAGGTTGAAGCTCTGCGCCACGAAGCCGATCCGGGTGCGCTGCCGCCGCACGGCACGCGGGGACAGCTCGTGCAGCCGGGCGCCGCGGGCCTCGACCCCGATCAGCTCGCCGTGCACCGCGACATAGCCGTGGTCGGGCTGCTCGAGGTGGTTGATGGTGCGCAACAGCGTCGACTTGCCCGACCCGGATGGGCCGAGGATCGCCACGACCCCGCCGGGCCGGACGGTCAGGTCGACGCCGCGCAGCACCTCCCGGGTGCCGAACGACTTGTGCACATTGCGGATCTCCAGCGCAGCCGCCGTGTCCAGGGTCGCGGTCATCTACAGGCCTCTCAGGGTCAGGCGGACGTAGGACGAGACGATGAGGCGGCGCAGCCGCTGCAGCGGGGTCGGCGGCAGTACCCGGACGGTGCCGCGGCCGTAGAACCGCTCGACGTAGAACTGCACGACCGACAGGGCGGCGGTGATGACGAGGTACCAGACGGCACCGACGATGAGAATCGGCACGAGCGACTCGGGGTGCCGCGACTCCAGCACGAACACCGCGCCGAACAGGTCCAGCAGCGAGACGTAGTAGACCAGCGAGCTGGCCTTCACCAGGCCGACGAGCTGGTTGCCGTAGGCCGGCACGATCGAACGCAGCGCCTGGGGCAGCACGATCCGGCGCAGCTGCCGGGCCTTGGAGAGGCCGAGCGCGTTGGCGGCCTCGATCTGACCGGGCTCGACCGACAGGATGCCGCCGCGGATCACCTCGGCCGCATACGCCGCCTCGTTGAGGCTCAGCGCGATGACGCCGATCACGAGCGGTGTGAGGCTGGCGGTCCGCACCTCGGCGAACACCGGCCCGAAGGGCACACCGACGCCCAGCCGCGGGTAGAAGTACGAGAAGTTGAAGGTGATGATCAGCAGCAGCGGCAGGGGCAGCGCGCGGAAGAACCACACGTACGCCCACGACAGGCCGTTGACCAGTGGGTTCGTCGACAGCCGGCCGAGCGCGACGAGCACGCCGAGGACCAGTCCGACCAGCGCGCTGAGCGCCACGACCTTCAGGGTGACCACGACGCCGTCGACGATCGACTCGCGGGTGAAGTACGCCCAGAACTTGTGCCACTCGTAGCGGGGGTTGGTGAAGACGCCGACGACGACCTGGGTGAGCACCACCAGCACGACGGCGCTGACGAACCAGCGCCAGGGGCGCGGCCGTGGGGTGACCCTGCGCTGCGCCGCCTGCGGGTCGAACCGGACGGGCGGGGTGTTGATCGGTGGACCGGCGGGTGCGGCTTCGAGGGTTGCGGGCTCGCTCATGCGCGCGCTCCATCAGGGTGCGACGAATCCACCCACGACGAGGGGGCGTGGGCGGATCGGGTTGCGGATCGGGCTTGCCAGCAACCTAAAGAGACGCGAATAAGTTGTCAATCCCTATCGGAAAACTAGTATTTACACATGGCGCAGGACACGTCCGCGGCGCGCGGGAGCGCCGCTACGGCAGGGGCAGCCAGGCCAGGACGTCGCGGATCTTGTCGTCCCAGTGGGACCACTCGTGCGTCCCGGCGCTGAACTGCGACGTGAGCGGGACACCGCGGGAGGCGCAGGCGTCGCGGAAGCGCACGTTGCCGGGGTACAGGGCGTCCTCGGTGCCGCACCACTGGAACAGCGGCGGCGGGTCGCTGACCTTGTCCAGCAGGGCGAACAGGTCGTTGTCGCCGCCGTCGAACGGGGCGTCGCCGAAGACCCGCCGCCACATGAGCGGGTCCACCTCGGAGGTCATGGTCCGCATCCGGTCGCCGAGGTCCAGGACCCCGGAGAGGCTGGCCGCGGCGCCGAACCGGTCGGGGTGGCGCAGGGCGAGCTTGAACGCGCCGTAGCCGCCCATCGACAGGCCTGCCACGAACGTCTCCTCGGGCCGCGCCGACAGCCGGAAGAACTGCCGCGCGATCGCGGGCAGCTCCTCGGCGACGAACGTCCAGTACGGCCGGCCCCACACCTCGTCGGTGTAGAAGCTGCGCTGCACCTGCGGCATGACGACGGCGATGCCGAGCTCCGCCACATACCGCTCGATCGAGGTCCGCCGGGCCCAGATGGTGTCGTCGTCGCTGAGACCGTGCAACAGGTAGAGGGTCGGCACGTCGCCGTCGCGCCCGCTGCCACCCATGCCGACCTGCCCGGACGTGCGCTGCGGAAGCACGACCGTCATCGATGTACTGAAGCCGAGGACATCGGAGAAGAAATCACACCGCACAAGGGCCATGCCCCTTACCCTAAACAGCACTTATGGTGGTCAGGTGGACCGCCGCGCCAACGCCGCCCTCGCCGCGTTGTCGGTGGCGACATTCACGTTCGTCACCGTCGAGGTGATGCCGATAGGGCTGCTCACGGTGATCGCCGACGACCTGGGGCGCACCCGGGCCGAGGCCGGCCTGCTGCTGACCGGGTATGCGGCGGTCGTGCTGGTGCTGTCGGTGCCGATGGCGGTGCTGACCCGGCGGCTCCCGCGCCGGCTGCTGCTGGGTGCGGCGCTCGGGGTGTCGGCGGCGGCGACGGCGGTGTCCGGGCTCGCGCAGGGGTACGCGATGCTGCTCGGCGCGCGGCTCGTCGTCGGCCTGACGCAGGCGCTGTTCTGGTCGATCGTGGCGTCGACGGCGACCGCCATGTTCCCGCCGTCGCGGCGGGGGCGCACCGTCGCCCGGCTGTCGATCGGGGCATCCCTCGCGCCGGTGCTCGGGGTGCCGCTGGGCACGTGGCTCGGCCAGCAGCTCGGCTGGCGGGCCGCATTCGGGGTGATGGCCGTCATCGGCGCGGCGACCTGCGTGGCCGTCGTGGCGCTGCTGCCCGGCGCGCTGCCCTCGGGCGCCGCCTCGGCCCGCGGCGCGGCCCCCGACCTGCGGCGCTACCTGTTGCTGCTGCTCGTCACGTCGCTCGGGGTCGCGGGGGCGATGACCGCGCAGACCTACGTCACGCCGTTCCTGCTGGACGTGACGCACTTCGACGCGTCGTCGCTCGGCCCGCTGCTGCTGGTCTCCGGCGTCGGCGGCGTCGTCGGCACCCTCGCCGTCGGCCGCTTCCTCGACCGTTACCCGTGGCCGGCCCTGGCCGTGCCGATGTCGCTGCTGTGCGCGGCGTCGGTCGTGCTGTACGCCGGCGGCACCGTGCGGGCCCTCGTGGTCGTCGCGCTCGCCACGTCCGGCGGCGCGTACGCGGCGTTCGCGGCCGCGGTGCAGAACCGGGCGCTGCAGGTCGCCCCCGGCAGCACCGACATGGCGTCGGCCGGCGGCAGCTCCGCGTTCAACATCGGCATCTCCGCCGGGTCGTTCGTCGGCGGCCTGATCATCGAGGGTGCCGGCCCGCGGGCCGTCGCGCTCGCCGCGGCCGTCCTCATCGCCACCGCCCTCGCGGCGCTCCTGCTCGACCCGCTGCTGTCCGCGGCCGGGCCGCCGCCGTCCGGGCACCCCGTGCCGGAGCAGCGCGACCCTCAGCGGCACGCCGCCGCATGGGGCGAAAAGTCCGGCAATCCGAACGCGTGACCCGCTGTCGGATCTCCTACATTCACCCCGGGAACCCACCGGCGAATACATCTTTTTGAATCGTGAGCACCGCCGCCAGCAGCGCAAACAGCGGCACTGGAATCCACGTGTACCAATGCGGAAACGGCGAAAAGACAGCACCGCCGGATGGCTGTGCTCCCCTACGATCGGGCTGGTTCAGGCAGTTTCTTCGGGACCGGTGAGGGGGGCAGGGGCGTGGCGGACGAGCATGCCGCGACCGTCCGCACCACACCCGCCGAGAAGCGGGCGCTGGCGCGCCGGCTCCGCGACGCCGACACCCACCGCGCCTACGCCGCCTGCAACACCCTCACCGGTCCGCTCACCACCCCCGCCGGTCCCCATCTGCCGGTCGTGTACAGGAACACGGCCCGGCCGGCGCAGCGGTTCATGCTCAGCGTCCTCATCTCGCTCAACTTCCTGACCGCGATCGTGTTCATCGGCTGGCTCGCGCTGCCGCGGCACGTCCCGGGCGCGATGACCGGCGAGCTGTCGGGGACCGTGGTCGTGGCGCGGGTCGCGTTCTGCTTCGTGCTCCTCGTGGAGCTGGTGCGCCTGCTGCAGAACCTGGCCGTGTGGGTGTTCGCGTGGAAGGCCGCCGACCCGGTGCCGATGGTGCCGGAGCCCGGGCTGCGCATCGCGATGCTCACCACGATCGTGCCGGCGAAGGAGCCGATCGACGTCGTCGAGCGGTCCCTCAAGGCGATGCAGCGGGTGCGGTACCCGGGACACGTCGACATCTGGATCCTGGACGAGGGCAACGACCCGCGGGTGAAGGCGATGGCGAAGAAGCTCGGCGTCAAGCACTTCAGCCGCCGCGGGAAGCCGGAGTTCAACCAGCCCGACGGGCCGTTCCGCGCGAAGACCAAGGCCGGCAACCACAACGCGTGGCGCTTCACCCACGAGCACGTCTACGACGTGGTCGCGCAGATGGACCCCGACCACGTGCCGCTGCCGAGCTTCCTGGAGCGCACCGTCGGCTACTTCCGCGACCCCGACGTCGCGTTCGTCGTCGCCCCGCAGGTCTACGGCAACATGTACGGCGGCTGGGTCGTGCACGGCGCGTCGGTGCAGCAGTACCTCTTCAGCGGCCTGATCGAGCGCGGCGGCAACGGGCTCGGCGCGCCGCTGCTCATCGGCACCAACCATCTCTACCGGCCCCTGGCCTGGGCGCTGATCGACGGCTACCAGGACAGCATCATCGAGGACCATCTCACCTCGATGGTCGTGATGGGCGCGAAGAACCCGCTGACCGACCGGCGCTGGAAGGGCGTCTACACCCCCGACGTGATCGCGGTCGGCGAGGGCCCGACGACCTGGACCGACTACTTCAACCAGCAGAAGCGCTGGGCGTACGGCGTGTGGGAGATCCTGCTGCGCTCCAAGCGGTTCCTGAAACCGCTGAGCCTCACCCAGCGGCTCTGCTACGGCCTCGTGCAGTCGTACTACCCGAGCGTCGCGCTGTCCGCGGTGTCCGGCACCGTCGCGACCGCCGCGTACCTCGCGTTCGGCATCGGCGCGATGCGGGTCGAGTGGCAGCTGTGGCTGGTCCTGTGGTCGGCGAGCATGGGCAGCTGGGCGCTGCTGTGGCTGTGGCTGCGCCGGTTCAACCTGGCCGAGCACGAGCGTCGCGAGCTGGGCGTGCACGGGATGCTGCTCGCGTTGTTCGCGGTCCCGGTGTACGTCGTGGCCGGCGTCGCCGCGCTGCTGCGCCGCCCCCTGGCGTACGCGGTGACCGCGAAGGGGCGCCTCGCGTCCGCGGACGGGCTGAAGTCGTTCCGGCTGCACATGGCGTGGGCGGGGGTGTCGGCGGCGCTGCTCGGGGTGAGCGTTTGGCTCGGCCACCACTCCGACGCGCTGCGGTTCTGGTCGGGGCTCAGCATCGTCGCCGGGCTCTGCCCGCCGCTGATCGCGTGGGTCACCGGGCTGCGCAACCGGCGTCTCGTCGCGCAGGAGGTCGATCTCACCACGCAGACCGGTCCGCTGGTCATGACGGTGCGCGGCAAGGCCGCCGTGGTCCGCGAGTCGCTCACCACCACCTCGACGATCCGGCTGTCGGACCTGCCGCAGGTGCCGGGCCTCTCCGTCACCCGGGGGCCGGTGTGATCACGCTGCCCCGGGTCATGCTCGCCGTGCTGCTGCTCGTCGGCGGCTACACGTTCGTGGTCGCGCCCGCCGTCGCCGCCTCGTCCGGCCCGGCCGTGCGCTGGGAGACGAAGCGGAGCGAGCCGCGCCCGACCTTCACGCCCGCACCCGGTCGGCCGGTCGCCTTCCCGCCGGCCGGGAAGGCGTTCTTCGGCGTGTTCACCTCGCGCGGCCCGGCCGACCTCACCGAGTACGACGGGTTCGTCGCCGCCGCCGGCCGGCAGCCGCAGGTGATGATGTTCGCGCAGGGCTGGGCGGGGGCGAAGACGTTCGACCGGCAGCCGTTCGACCGGATCGTGAACCGGGGCATGCTGCCGATGCTCGCGTGGGAGCCGTGGAACTTCCGCTCCGCGCCCAAGCAGGACGCCTCCCGCGGCGACCAGCCCGACTACCGGCTGGCGAGGATCACCGGCGGCGCGTACGACTCCCTGATCAGGGCGTGGGCCGCCGGGATCAAGGGGCTCGGCTACCCGGTCGCGATCCGGTTCGCGCACGAGATGAACGGCTACTGGTACCCGTGGTGCGAGTCCGCCAACGGCAACCGCAAGGGCGACTACGTCGCGGCGTGGCGGCACGTGCACGACCTCTTCGAGGCCGCCGGCGCCGGCAACGTCATCTGGGTGTGGAGCCCCAACGTCGCCTACGACGGCTCGACGCCGCTGCAGCAGCTGTACCCCGGCGACGACTACGTCGACTGGGTCGGCCTGTCCGGCTACTACGGCACCGGCGGGCTCGAGCAGTACCAGACCTTCGACCAGATCTACCGCAAGACGCTCGCCTCGGTCACGGCGATCTCGAAGCGGCCGGTCGTCGTCACGGAGGTCGCCGCCACCGACGCCGCCGGGCGCAAGGCGGAGTGGATCACCGACCTGCTCCGGTCGCTGCCGAAGCACCCGGAGATCATCGGGTTCCTCTGGTACGAGGCGGTCAAGGAGACCGACTGGCGCATCGCGGCGACCCCGGCGGCGGCGAAGGCGTTCGCGGCCGGGATCGCGCAGCCGTACTTCACCGCGTCCTGGTCACCCGACATGACGCCGTCCGTCGTTCGTCGCTCAGGGGGCACCTCATGACGGGTCACGTCGTCGGCATCGACCTGGGCACCTCCAACACCGTCGCGGTGATCCGCTCCCCCGACGGCCGGCGCCGCCCCGTCCTCTTCGACGGCGCGCCGATCCTGCCGTCCGCGGTGTACCTCCAGGACAACGGGCAGCTCGCGGTCGGCCGCGACGCGCAGCGCCTCGCCCAGCTCGACCCGGCCCGCTACGAGCCCAACCCGAAGCGCCGCATCGACGAGACGACGGTCCTGCTCGGCGGCACGGAGGTCCCGACCCGGGAGATGCTCGCCGCGGTGCTGCGGGCCGTCGCCGCCGGCGTCGCCGAGATCACCCGCACCCCGCCGCCGGCCGTGCTCACGTACCCGGCGTCGTGGGCGCACACCCGCCGCTCGCTGCTGCAGGAGGCCGCGGCCCTCGCGGGCTGGCGGCAGGTCAGCCTGGTGCCGGAGCCGGTCGCCGCGGCCCGCTACTTCATCAGCGCCCTCAACCACCCGCTCCCCCTCGGCGCGGCCATGGTCGTCTACGACTTCGGCGGCGGCACCGTCGACATCGCCGTCGTCCGCCACTCCCCCGAAGGCTTCACCGTCATCGGCGCGGGCGGCCTGGAGGACGTCGGCGGCCTCGACCTCGACGCGACCCTGGTCGAGCACGTCGGCGGCCTGCTGCGCCGCTCCGACCCGATGGCGTGGCAGCGCCTGCACCAGCCGCACACCGCCCAGGACCGCCGCGACCGCCGCCTCTTCTGGGAGGACGTCCGCGGCGCGAAGGAGATGCTGTCGCGGACCGCGGCCGCGCCGGTCTCCGTGCCCGGCGTCGAGGCGGCGCTGCACCTCACCCGCGACGAGCTGGAGGCGCTCGTCGAGCCGATGCTGCGCCAGACCGTCGCGGAGACGGCCCGGGTCGTCGCGTCGTGCCGGCTCGCCCCGGACCAGCTCGCCGGCATCATGCTCACCGGCGGCTCGTCGCGGGTGCCGCTGGTCGCCCGGATGCTGCACCGCTCGCTCGGCGTGGTGCCGACCGTCCTCGAGCAGCCGGAGCTCCCGGTCGCCGAGGGCGCCGTCGTCCACCCGTCGGAGCTGTCCGCCGCCCCGGCCACCGGCACCGCCTCCGTCGCCCGCACGCTCCCCCAGCAGACCACCTACCAGACCCAGGGCTACCCGGCGCAGCAGCTGACCGGCGCCACCACCGGCGTCTACGGCACCCCGGTCTCGCCGGTGTCCCCACCCGACGCCCCCGTGTCGGGCGTGCCGGTCTCGGGCGTGCCGGTCTCAGGAATGCCGGTCTCGGGCGCCCCCATGTCCGGCGCTCCCGTCTCGGGCCCGCCGGTGTCCGCACCGCCGGTGCCTGTCCCCGCTCCCGGCCGGCGGCGCCTCGCGCTCGTCGCGGCCGCCGTGGTGCTGCTGCTCGTCGCCGGCGGCACCGCGTGGTGGCTGACCAGACCGGATCCGCTCGGCTCGTGGGAGACCCTGCCGGACGTGCCGACCACGACCGGCGGCGGTCCCGTCGGCATCGAGGGCGCCGCCGCGGCGGTCCTGGGCGGCAAGCTGTACGTCATCGGCGGCTTCACCGCGGTCGACCCGCGCACCCGGCTCGACTCGGTCTGGGTGCTCGACACCGCGACGAAGACGTGGACGGAGGGGCCGCGGCTGCAGCAGGCGGTGAGCCAGACGGCGGCCGTGGTGACGTCCTCGGGCGAGCTGTTCATCATCGGCGGCTGGGCGAAGGACGGCGCGATCCCGAACGTCTACCGCCTCGACCCGGCCGCCGGGAAATGGGTCGGGGCCGGCGCGCTGCCGGTGCCCCGGCAGGCGGGTGCCGCGGTCTTCGACGGCAAGGGCATCGTCTACGCCGGCGGCAAGGACAGCAACGGGCAGCCCACGGCCACGATCTTCGTGCAGCAACCCACCGGCGACGGCTGGGGCGTGGCGGACGCCTCGCTGCGCCAGCCGCGGGAGAAGCTGGCCGGGGCCAGCGACGGCGCCGGCACCTCCTGGTTCATCGGCGGCAACGGCACCGGGGGCACGACCAGCGACATCGACGTCCTCGTCGAGCGCAAGCTCGCCGACGACCATCCGAAGCTGCCCGAGCCGCGGCAGGGCGCCTCCGCCGTGCGCCTCGAAGGCCTCGGGCTGTGCGTGCTCGGCGGCAACAACGACGAGAAGGTCTTCCAGTGGTGGTGCCAGCAGGACGGGGTCGCGGAGCGGCTGCCGGAGCTCGCCGTCCCGCGCGCCGGCATGGCGGTCACCACCAGCGGCAACACCGTCTACGCCGTCGGCGGGTACAACACCGCGAAGAACTCCCACGGCACCACCGCCGCGGCGCGCTTCACCGCCCACGAGTCGTAAGGCTCCCGGAACACGGACCGACACGCCTAGAGCACGGCGCCGACCTGCTTCACGTGGCGCAGGGCCGGGGCGGTCTCGACGCGCTCGATGCCGGGCAGCGGGCCGATCCGGCGGGTGAGGTAGTCGTACAGGCCGGCCATGTCGGGGCAGATGACGGTGGCGACGAGGTTGGTGGCGCCGGTGGTGGCCGCGGCGAAGACGACCTCCGGGTGGGTGGCCAGGGCGCGGCCGGCGGCCTCCAGGTGGGCGGGCGCCACGGCCATCCAGAGCAGGATGCGGGCCCTGAAGCCGAAGAGGGCCGGGTTGACCTCCACGTCGAAGAACAGGGCGCCGGTGCGCAGGAGGTGCTCGAGGCGGCGCCGCACCGTGGACTCGGACCAGCCGGTGGCGGCGGCGAGCTCGGGCAGGCCGGTGCGGCCGTCGCGGGCGAGGGCGGCGACGAGCGGTCGGTCGGTGTCGAGCAGGACGGCCTCGCCCGCGGGCGGGTGCGGCTGGACCGCCGCGGTCTGCGCCTGGGTGAGGGCGGTGGGTCCGGCGGCGTCGACCGCCCCGCCGGCGAAGTCGTGGATCAGGCAGTGCGCGCGGACCGACACGATCCGCGGGGTGCTCGGCAGCTTCTGCAGCAGCAGCGCCTCCCGGTCGGCGGTGCCGGGGTTCTGCACGATGCAGGTCACCTCGGTGCCGCCGGACGCGATCGTCACCCACGTCGTGTCGGGCCGGCGGGCGAGGGCCTCCGCGATCGCCGACGCGCCGCCCGGGGTGCTCTGCACGCGGATCATCCACTTGTCGTAGCCGAGCCGGACCCCGTTGGGCAGGCCGACGACCCGCACCCCGGCCTCCGCACGCAGCCGCCGGAACCGGCGGGCGACCGTCTGGTCGGAGACGCCGAGCACCTCGGCGATGCGGCTGAAGCCGGCCCTGCCGTCGACCCGCAACGCGTCCACGATCTGCCGGTCCAGCGTGTCGATTTCCACCACCCAAGCGTACGTCGTGTCGAAATCCGCAGGATCTGACCCATTCGCTTCGCGACAGCGTCAGGGAAGCCGCAGAGTCGTCGGCATGCGAAAATGGTCCCCCTTGCTTGCCGTGTGCATCGGCACGTTCATGCTGCTGGTCGACGTCACGATCGTGACCGTGGCGCTGCCGGCCGTCGCCGGCGACCTGCACGCCTCGCTCGACGGGCTGCAGTGGGTCCTCGACGGCTACGCGCTCGCCCTCGCGGCCCTGCTGCTCGGCGCGGGCGCCCTCGCGGACCGGCACGGCCGGCGCCGGATGTACCTGGCGGGCACGGTCGTCTTCGCCGCCGCGTCGCTGCTGTGCGCGGTCGCGAACAGCGCCGGGCTGCTCATCGCCGCGCGGTTCCTGCAGGGCGCCGGCGGTGCCGCGATGTTCGCGACCACCGTGGCGCTGCTCAGCGTGACGTACAGCGGCAAGGACCGCGGCGTCGCCTTCGGCGTGTGGGGCGCGGTCAACGGCGCCGCCGCGGCGGCCGGGCCGATCGTCGGCGGCCTGCTCACCGAGCACCTCGGCTGGCGCTGGATCTTCCTGGTCAACCTGCCCGTCAGCCTCCTTGCCGTGTGGTTCACCGTCCGCGGCGTCACCGAGTCGAAGGGCCGCCCCGGCACCCGCTTCGACCTGCCCGGCACCATCGCGTTCACGGTCAGCGCCGCGGCGGTGACGTTCGCGCTCATCCGCGGCGGCGAGGCGGGGTGGACCGCGCCGTCGACGTTGGCCGCGTTCGGGATCTCGGCGGCGGCGCTGGTGGCCTTTGTACTGATCGAGCGCGCGACCGAGCAGCCGATGCTGGACCTGCGGCTGTTCCGCAGCGCGTCGTTCGGCACGCTGATGGTGGCGGCGGTCCTGGTGCAGGCGGCGGCGTTCGCGTACCTGCCGTTCGTGACGGTGTGGCTGCAGGAGTTCCTCCACAAGGGCCCGGTCGACGCGGGCCTGCTGGGCGCGCTGCCGATGAGCATCGCGTCGTTCGTGGTCGCCGCGCTGGGCGGCCGGCTGCTGCAGCGGATCGCGCCGCGCTGGACGGTCGGCATCGGCCTGCTGCTCATCGCGGCCGGCGACCTGTTGCAGGCGCGCCTCACCGCCTCGAGCCCGGCGACGGCGCTCATCCCGGGCCTCGTGGTGGCGGGCGTCGGCGTCGCGGCCGTGCTGCCGGTCCTGTCCTCGGCCGCCCTCTCCGCCGCCCCGCCCGAACGCAGCGGCATGGCCAGCGGCGCGGTGAACACGTTCCGCCAGCTCGGGTTCGCCCTCGGCGTGGCCGTCTTCGGCGCCGTGTTCAGCCACCGGCTCGCCGCCCACCAGGACCCCCGCGCCGGGGTGGCGGACGCGCTCAACCAGACCCTGCTCGTCGCGGGCGGCCTGGCCCTGCTCGCGGGCGTGCTGGTCCTGCTCCTGGTCCGCCACGCCGCCGCCGCGCCGTCGGCCGGCCGGCCGGTCGCGCCGGCCACGTCCGGGGTCACGGCCGCGGCCACATCCGGCGGTCACTGACCCGGCCACGTCCGGCGACTGACCCGCACGGGCCGCGCCGGTCCTGCTGTGGCGGTGGAACTCCTCGTACGACCAGTGGTGGGACATCAACTACACCTACTGAACCGTGCGGGGCGCGTCCGGCGGCGGGCGCGCCCCTACGAACGGACGACCGGGGTCAGTGCGCGCCGGCGGGGATCGGGCGGAGGTCGGGCTCGACCCAGCCGGTCCTGGCGGCCTCCGACGCCAGGGTGGCGGAGCGGTAGAAGCGGGTCAGGAGGCGCTTGTCGAGCAGGTCGGGGAACCTGGCCAGGAACGCGTCGAAGTCGTCCCCGCCGGGCTCGTCGTGGCAGGCGACCAGCTCGACCCAGGCGCGGCTGACGGTGGCGTGGTACTTCTGCGGCACGCCGGCGTACCTGGCGGTGCGGCGGATCCCGTCGCTGATCAGCTCGACGGCCGCCGCGGTGCCGTGGCGCCGGACCGCGAGCCAGGTGACGTGGACGTGCTCCCGGTGGCCGAACCGGCCGGCGGCCCCGACGACCTCGGCGAACAGCGCCTCGAACGGCCCGGCATCCGCCCGCGGCTCCTGCGCGGGGCTCATGTCAGGGCCCGCAGGACGGTGAGGGCGGCCTCGACGGTCCCGGCGGGCAGGTCCGCCAGGGCCTCGCGCTCCAGATCGGCGATGGCCCGGGTGATGACGGCCGCGGTGGCGGCGCCCTCCGCGGTGAGGGTGACGAGGACGGCCCGGCGGTCGCCGGGGTGCGCGGCGCGGGTGATGAGGCCGCGCCGCTCCAGGCGGTCCAGGACGCCGGTGAGCGTGGTGGGGCGGGTGCCGGTGGCGGCGCCGAGCTCCGAGACGGTGCGGCCGGCGCCCTCCTCCGGCCGGTCCCCGGAGGCGGTGAGGCCGAGGTTGCCCAGGGCGTTGAGCTCCGACGGGGTCAGGTCCAGGTCGGCCAGGCGGGCCGACAGCACCTGCAGGGTCGCGTGGGTGGCACGCTGCAGCTCAAGTATCACGGTTTCGGATTATACGGATCCGTAGTATCAGGGCAACGCGTCGACCCAGGCGTCGTCGAGGTGGTCGGCGTACGGGCCGCCCGGCGGGTCCACGGTCCACACGTGGATCATCTCCGGCAGGGTCGTGGCGAAGGTGAGGCCGGGGCACGAGCCGAACGGCGACACCACGCCGAAGCCCGGCGGGAGCAGCCCCACGCACACGTCGTGCGCGTGCCAGCGGGCGCCGCCGATCGAGGGCCCGGCCGCGCCGGCGACGGGCACCTGGAACACCACGCCCAGCAGGATCGCGCGGTCCGGGCGGACGGCGTAGACGAGCTGCTCCGGCGCGGCGGGGTCGAGGACCCGGCCGTCGTTCTGGTGGCCCTTGTGCTCGAAGTGCACCTGCGTCCCGGTGCGCGGGCCGGTCGCGTGGTATCCGTCGGCCTCGGCGGCGGCCAGGTCGCCGTAGCGGGCGGTCGACGCGCGAACCCGCGCGGCGAGGTCCCTTGCGGCGGCCCGCTCGACGGCGCTCGGCGGCGGGCCGGCCGGGCGCCGCACCGTGCCGGCCTGGATGCGGTCGGGGCCGTCGTGGTCGTGGGCGGCGAGGGACACGGCCCACATCGCGGTGCCGAACACCAGCACCAGCGCCACCGTGCCCACCCGCGCCAGGAAGCGCCGGCAGGAGACGGCGAGCAGCGCGAGCTCCAGGCACGCCACCGTCAGGGCGACCTGGTCGGGGGCGACCGCCCGTACACCAGACGCCGCGACGAACAGGAGCAGCTGCGCCGGCACGAGGAACCCGGCCTGGACCCGCCACGAGCGGCCGGCGAGGCAGCGCACGGCGAGCCACCCGAAGAGCCCGGCGGACAGCACCGAGCCGAGCGGCCACGGCAGTCCGATGTGGACGACGGCGAGGGTGGCGAGCAGGCCGGAGCACCAGCGGACCTCGGAGCCGGTCCGGCGCCAGGCGGGGAGCTGGACGAGCAGCAGCGGCGACGCGACCAGCAGCAGCAGTGCGACGCGGTGTGCGGGGGCGATGCCGAGCCAGAAGTCACGCACGGGCGGTCACCCGCCGCGCGCACAGCACGAGCACCGTCAGCGGCAGGGCGAGGGTGGTGAGCAGGCCGGTGAGGTTGACGGTGAAGTCCAGCTGCGGCAGCAGCCCGAGCAGCAGCTGCCCCTCCCAGCCGGCCACCGCCAGGACCTCCGCGACCAGCGTCGCGACGAGCGCCCAGCGGCGGCGCTCCAGCAGCGCGCCGAGGGTCATGAGCAGCGCGGCGTGCGCGACCGGCGCGACCGCGTACACCGGGTTGAACCCCATCAGCGTCAGCATGCCCAGGGTGCCGGTCAGCCCCAGCGCGCCCTGCAGCAGGAGCAGACCCCGCAGCACAGCCATGCCGGCCATGCTCGGCCCCGGCGATGAGCCGCGGATGAGCGGAAGCTAAGAAGACGATGAGAGCGGCAGGTCCGCGACGAACGACGCCCCGCCGGTGGCGTTGTTGGCGGCGACGATCGTGCCGCCGTGGGCATCCACGATGGACAGTGCGATGGCGAGGCCGAGGCCGGCGCCGGGGCCGGTGCGGGCCTCGTCGCCGCGGTGGAACCGTTCGAAGATCTGGCGTTCGGCGCCGGGCGGGATGCCGGTGCCGTCGTCGGTGACGTTGAGCTGCGCCCGGTCGCCGCGCTGGGTGACGGTGACCCACACGTTGCCGCCGGTGGCCGAGTACTTCACGGCGTTGTCGAGCAGGATCCACACCAGCTGGGTGAGCGCGTCGGGCGAGCCGTGCACCGGCGGCGCGGGGGTGATCGCGCGGTGGAAGTGCCGGTCGGGGTGCTGCGCCTCGGCCTGCCGGCACACGTCGGACACGAGCGTGCCGAGGTCGACCGGCTGCAGCTCGAGACCCGACGCGTCGGACCGGGCGAGGGTCAGCAGGTGCTCGACGAGGCGGCTCATCCGCGCGCTCTCCCCGGCGATGTCCCGCACCGCCGCGGCCACGTCCTCGGGCGCCGCGTCCGGGTGCCGCCGCAGGAACCCCGCGTTGTTGCGGATCGTGGTCAGCGGCGTGCGCAGCTCGTGCGACGCGTCGGCGACGAACCTGCGCTGCGCGGCGTAGCTGCCCTGCAGCCGCTCCATCATCGTGTTGAACGCGGCGGTGAGCCGGCCGACGTCGTCGCGGGCCGGGGCGGGCGGCAGCCGGCGGGTGAAGTCCTGCTCCCGCCCGATCTCCTCCACGTGGCCCGTGAGCTGCCGCAGGGGTTTGAGGGCGCGGCCGGAGACGAGCCAGGTGGCGCCGGCCGCCGCGGCGAGCGACAGCACCGCGTAGACGCAGACCAGCACGAACAGCCCGCGCCGGTCGTCGGTGACCTTCCGGGTCGTCTGCGCGGCGACGACGTGCCCGCCGGCGGCCTCGCGCACCGCGACCCGCACGGGCACCCCGATGTCCACGGTGGACCTCGGGGTCAGCGTCGCCGTCGCCGGTACGGGCGGCAGCCGGCCGTCCAGCGCGCCGGTGCTGACGAGCACCCGCCCCTGCGCGTCGAGCACCATGACGAAGACGTCCGGGCTGGTGCGCACGTCGACCGCCGCGGGCGCCGGGCCGTCGGCGGCGGCCGGCAGGCGGGTCAGGGAGCGCGCGACCTCGTCGGCCCGCTTGCCCAGGGCGGAGTCCTGGCCGGTCGCGGCGCCGGCGGCGAGCAGCAGGTACACGGCGGCGCAGAACAGCCCGAGCACGGCACCGGCGACGCCGAGCCCGAACAGGGTGATGCGCAGGCGGATCGACATCACGGCGCCTTGAGCACGTAGCCGACGCCGCGGACCGTGTGCAGCAGGCGCGGCTCGCCGAGCTTGGCCCGCAGGTAGCCGACGTAGACGTCGACGACGTTGCTGGCGCTGGCGAACCCCATGCCCCACACGGCGTCGAGCAGCTGCCCCCGGCTGAGCACCTGCCGCGGGTGGGTGAGGAAGTGTTCGAGGAGCCGGAACTCCAGGGCCGTCAGCTCCAGCGGCGTGCCGCCGCGCCGGCACTCGTGGGCGCCCGGGTCGAGCCACAGGTCGTGGAACTCGAGGCCGTCCTGCCTGGTCCGGCGCAGCAGCGCGCGGACCCGCGCGAGGAGCTCGTCGGGCTCGAACGGCTTGACGAGGTAGTCGTCGGCGCCGGCGTCGAGCCCTTCCACGCGGTCGGCGGTCGTGTCGCGGGCGGTGAGCATGAGCACGGGCAGGTCCCGGTCGGTGGCCCGCAGCCGCCGGCACACCCCGACACCGTCGAGCCCCGGCAGCATCCTGTCGAGGACCACGAGGTCGGGCCGTTCGTGCGCTACCGCGTCGAGCGCCGCCGGCCCGCTGCCGGCGACGGTGACGCGGTAGCCGCTGTAGACGAGCGCCCGCCGCAGCGAGTCCGCGAGCGGCGGGTCGTCGTCGACCACCAGGACGTGCACCACGGCAGCATCGTAGTTCCGCGGTGCACGGTGCACCTGGCTCAGCAGAAGTACGCGGCGGGAGGTCAGGCGGCTTCGCGGCGGGCGAGCGCGGTCGACGGGGCGGCGGGCTCGGCGGCGGGGACGGCGGTCATGCCCTTGCGCACGGCCTCCAGCAGGGCGGTGCCCTGGGCGGCGAGGGACGCCACGACGCTGTTGAGGCCCTCGGCGCCGTCCAGGACGGTGAGGTTGGCGCCCTGCAGGCCCTCCGCGGCGGCGCGGAGCAGGTCCGGCAGCTGCTCGATCATCATCTGGTCGAGGGCGATGCGGCCCTGCGCGGCGGCGGCCTCCGCGGACAGCTTCGTGGCGTCGGCGTCGGCGCGGGCCAGGGTGCGGATCCGCTCGGCCTCGGCCTCCGCCGGGCGGATGACCTCGGCGACGAGCTCGGCCTGGCGCAGCTCGGCGCGCTTCGCCGCGACGATCGCCTGCTCGACGAGGACGTGCTGCTGGGCCTGGGCGGCGGCGAGCGGGCCGGCCTGCGCGGCGGTCTGCTGGGCCTGGTCGATCTCGGCCTGGTAGCGGGCCTGGGCGATGGCGGTCTGCCGGGCGTACTCGGCCTGGTTGCGCTTGCTCTCCTGCTGCGCCATCGCGCTGGCCTGGTCGGCGACGGCCTGGGCGACGTTGGCCTCCTGGTTGACCCGCGCCTGGTGCGGGGCGGCCAGGGCCTTGATGTAGCCGACGCCCTTGTCGTGGATGCTGCTGATCTGCAGCGAGTCGATGTCCAGGCCGATGCGGGCCATCTCGGTCTTGCTGGCGTCGACGATCGCGTCGGCGAGGGTCTGCTGCTCGCGGATGATCGCCTCGACGGTCATGCTGCCGATGATGCTGCGCAGGTGCCCGCTGAAGATCCGGCCGACCAGGACGGGCATCTGCGACTGGTCGCCCTGGAAGCGGCGGGCCGCGGCCGCGATCGACTCGTGGTCGTCGCCGACCTTGAAGGCGATGACGGCCTGGACGTGCAGGGTGAGGCCCTGCTGGGTGTAACAGTCCTCCTCGACCTCGGCCTCCTGCATGGCCAGGGTCAGCCGGGACGCCTTGGAGAAGATCGGGACGACGAACGCGCCGTGCCCGGTGACGATCTTGAACGGCAGGGCATCGACTCCCCGCTGCCGCCGGCCGCTGATCAGCAGCGCTTCGTTGGGGGCGGGCACACGGTAACCGAGCATGGTGGCCTCTCTCAGCCAGGGGTGGTGTGGTCACCGGGCATCGGCGGCCACGGTTCGACGTCGACCTGACGCGCGCCGCGGAAGTGGATGACGAGCACGTGAGCGCCGGCCGGCAGCGACTCGGCGGCGTAGGCCAGATAGTGGTGCGGCACGCCCTGGACCACGACCCGGATCTCCCCGGGCCGGTCTCCCCCGCGGACCGCGGTGACCACCACGCCGACCTTGCCGACCAGCGACTGACCACGCACCGGCTGCTCCCGACCCCGTCGACCGCTCCGCGCCCATCGCGTGCCGTGACGTGTGCGATCCAGATTCTGCTCCTGTCGCACCAACCCGTGTGACCCGGCGAGGTGTGTCCTGCGAGACACCCCGGAACACCCGGAACACCCCCCGGGTGGCACCCCGCCCACGGCAGGTGCCACCCCTGTTCGGCCGGTCAGGCCTTGCGGAGCCAGAAGGTGAGGCCGAGCGAGTCGTCGGTGAAGGGCACGGCACCGGGCCAGGACGGCTCGCCCTCGGCGCACGCCGTGGCCAGGACGTCGTCGGTCACGAGGTCGCGGTGCTCGGCGAGGGCGAGGGCGGTGTCGTCGCGGGTGCTGGTCCAGGCCAGCTCGATGCGGTCGACGACCTCGAGGCCGCTGGACTTGCGGGCCTCCTGGACCTGCCGGACGACGTCGCGGGCCAGGCCGGCCCGCTCAAGCTCCGGGGTGAGCCGCAGGTCCAGGGCGAGGGTCGCGCCGGAGTCGGCGGCGACGGTCCAGCCCTCCCGCGGCGTCTCGGTGATGAAGACCTCGTCCGGCGTCAGCTCGACGGGCGCGCCGTCGACGACCACGGTGGCTGTACCGGCGGACCGCAGCGCATCCCGCAGCACCAGGGCGTCCGCGGCGGCGATCGCCTTCGCGACGTCCTGGACGCCCTTGCCGAAGCGCTTGCCGAGGGCCCGGAAGTTGGCCTTGGCGGTGGCGTCGACGAGCGACGAGCCGGCCGCGTCGACCGGCACGATCGAGCCGACGTTGAGCTCCGCCGCGATCTCCGCGAGAAGCTCGGCGGGCAGCTGGTCGAAGCCGGCCGCGGAGGCGAGGGCCCGCGACAGCGGCTGGCGGACGCGGATGCCGGAGTCGGCGCGGGCGGCGCGGCCCAGCTCGACGAGCCGGCGGGCGAGCGCCATCTGCCCCGACAGCGCGGGGTCGATCAGGTCCGCGGCGACCGGCGGGAACGCGGCGAGGTGCACCGACGGCGGCGCCTCGGGGGACGCGGGCACGACGACGTCCTGCCAGACCCGCTCGGTGATGAACGGGACGATCGGGGCGAGCAGCAGCGTCACCGTCGTCACGACCTCGTGCAGGGTGGCGAGCGCCGCGGGGTCGCCGCGCCAGAACCGGCGGCGGTTGCGGCGCACGTACCAGTTGGAGAGGTCGTCGACGAACGCGGCGAGGAGCTTGCCGGTCTCGTGGGTGTCGAACGCGTCCATCGCGGCGTCGACCCGGCCGACCAGGGTGTGCAGCTCGGACAGCACCCAGCGGTCCATGACCGGCCGGTCGGCGGGCGCCGGGTCCGACGGCGACGGGGTCCAGCCGGCGGTGCGCCCGTACAGCGCCTGGAACGCGACCGTGTTCCAGTACGTCAGCAGGGTCTTGCGCACGACCTCCTGCAGCGTCGTGTGCCCCACCCGCCGCGCGGACCACGGCGAGCCGACCGCGGCCATGAACCAGCGCACCGCGTCGGCGCCGTGCAGGTCCAGCAGCGGGATCGGCTCCAGGATGTTGCCGAGGTGCTTGGACATCTTCCGGCCGTCCTCGGCGAGGATGTGGCCGAGACAGACGACGTTCTCGTAGGAGGAGCGGCCGAAGACGAGCGTGCTGACGGCCATCAGCGTGTAGAACCAGCCGCGGGTCTGGTCGATCGCCTCGGAGATGAACTGCGCCGGGAAGCGCCGCTCGAAGACGTCGGCGTTGCGGTACGGGTAGCCGAACTGCGCGAACGGCATCGCCCCCGAGTCGTACCAGGCGTCGATGACGTCCGGGACGCGGGTCGCGGTCGCGCCGCAGTGGCAGGCGAACGTGACCTCGTCGATGAACGGCCGGTGCGGGTCGAGGTCCGCCAGCTCACGACCCGCCAGCTCACTCAATGAAGCCAGGGAGCCGACGCAGGTCAGGTGGTCCTCGGGGCAGCGCCAGATGGGCAGCGGCGTCCCCCAGTACCGCTGCCGGGACAGCGCCCAGTCGACGTTGTTGACGAGCCAGTCGCCGTAGCGGCCATGCTTGACGCTCGCCGGCTGCCAGTTGGTGCGCTCGTTCTCCCGCAGCAGGTCGTCGCGGACGGCGGTGGTCCGCACGTACCAGGAGGGCTGCGCGTAGTAGATGAGTGCCGTGTGGCAGCGCCAGCAGTGCGGGTAGCTGTGCTCGTACGGCACGTGCCGGAACAGCAGCCCCCGCTCGCGGAGGTCGTCGACGAGCGGGCCGTTCGCGGTGCGGAAGAACATGCCGCCGACCAGGTCCAGCTGCGGCTCGAACGTGCCGTCGCGGCGCACCGGGTTGACCATGGGCAGCCCGTACGCGCGGCAGGAGGCGAGGTCGTCGGCGCCGAACGCCGGCGACTGGTGCACGAGGCCCGTGCCGCTGTCGGTGGTCACGTACGACGCGAGGATCACGATGTGCGCGTCGGGCACCTCGACCAGGTCGAACGGCGGCCGGTAGGCCCACCGTTCGAGGTCCTTGCCGCTGAACGACTCGCCGGTGAGCGTCCACTCCTCCCCGAGGACGGCCCCGACGAGAGGCTCGGCGAGCAGGAGCTGCTCGGCGCCGTCGGTCGCGACCACGTACGTGACGTCCGGGTTGACCGCGACCGCGGTGTTGGACACGAGGGTCCACGGCGTCGTCGTCCACACCAGCAGCGACACGCGGCCCGCGAGGGGGCCGGAGGTGAGCGGGAACCGCACGAACACCGACGGGTCGACGTCGGTCTCGTACCCCTGGGCCAGCTCGTGGTCCGACAGCGCGGTCTGGTCGCGCGGGCACCACGGCGCGACCCGGAAGTCCTCGACGAGCAGCCCCTTGTCGAAGATCTGCTTGAGCGACCACCAGACCGACTCGATGTACGGCGGGTCCATGGTGCGGTACGCGTCGTCCATGTCGACCCAGTAGCCCATGCGGTGGGTCAGCTCGGCGAACGCGTCGGTGTGCCGGGTCACCGACTCGCGGCACTTCGCGTTGAACGCGGCGATGCCGTAGTCCTCGATGTCCTGCTTGCCGCTGAAGCCGAGCTCCTTCTCCACCGCCAGCTCGACCGGCAGGCCGTGACAGTCCCAGCCGGCCTTGCGCTCGACGTGGTAGCCCTTCATCGTCCGGTACCGCGGGAACACGTCCTTGAAGACCCGCGCCTCGATGTGGTGGGCGCCGGGCATCCCGTTGGCGGTCGGCGGCCCCTCGTAGAACACCCATTCGGGACGGCCGCGGGACTGCTCCAGGCTGCGGGCGAAAATGCCTTCACGCTGCCAGAACCGCAGCACGTCATGGTCGAGGGCGGGCAGGTCCACCTGCGCGGGCACGGGCCGGTACATGTCAGGGCATCCTACCGGCCGGGTCGGCTCAGCTCCGGGCGGGCGCTGCCGATGTGCAAGCGGAATGATCGAGCAGAAGTCACCGGTGTCATCGTCGCGGCGCCTCGTCGCGGCGGTCGCCGCCTGCCTGCTCGCCGAGATGCTGTGGACGGCGCTGTTCGCGTCCGGGGTGCCGGTGCCCAAGGTGCTGGCGTTGCTGACGGTCCCCCTGGCGCTCGGCCTGGCCGCGCTCATCGCCCGCGCCGCCGCCCGCGCACCGGGACTCCCCGCGGCGGGCCGCCGGTTCTGGCGGCTCATGACCGCCTCGATCGCGCTCATCGGCGTCGGGGCGACGATCATGGGCCACGCCAGGCTGCACCCCGAAGATCCTGACGCGCTGCGGACCGTCCAGGCCTCGGCGCCGGCGCTCGTCGCGGGCGTCGGGCTGGCGCTGTACGCGCTGCTGCGGCTACCCACCCGCAGCATGACCCGGGGCGAGTGGATCAGGCTCGGGCTGGACGGGCTGACGGTCCTCATCAGCACCGCCACGTTCCTGTGGCACCTGGCGCTGCGGCGATGCTGGAGCGGCACACCGACGTGCGGCTCGCGCTGGGCCTGCTCCTGCTGTCCATGACCTGCCTGGTGGCCCTGGTCGCGGTGATGAAGGTCGTGCTGCTCGGCAGCGGACCGGTCAGCCCGCGCTCGATGCGGCTCATGGCCGCGGCGGTGCTCGTGGGCGGGCTCGGGTCGGCGGTGTCGCCGCTGATCGCGTCGCCCCGGTGGGTCGGTCTCCAGCCGATGATCACCCTCGTCGAGGCGCTGCTGGTGGCGTGCGCGGGGTCCGTCGCTGTGTCCGCGGGCGCCGCGCCGGCGACCCGGGCGGCCGCGTACAGCAAGCTGCCGTACTTCGCGGTCGCGGCGACGTCGCTGCTGCTGGCCGCCGTCGCCTACGGCGACCACACGGACGTCGGCCCGGTGGCGACCGGCGCCATCGCCGTCAGCGCCGCCGTCGGGCTGCGGCAGCTGGTCGCGCTGCGCGACAACGCGCTGCTGCTCAGCTCCGTCCGCCGGCACGAGCAGCGGATGCGGTACCAGGCCAGCCACGACGCGCTGACCGGCCTGGTGAACCGCGCCCGCTTCGCCGAGCTGCTCACCTCGGCGCTGCTCGACCAGGGGCCTGTGGCGGTGCTCCTGATCGACCTCGACGACTTCAAGGGCATCAACGACACGCTCGGCCACGGCGTCGGCGACGAGGTCCTCGTCACGGTCGCGGAGCGGCTGCGGCGGGCGGTCCGCCACGACGACGTGGTCGCCCGGCTCGGCGGCGACGAGTTCGCGATGCTGCTGCGCGACGTGGACGCCGTGCCCGCCGTCGACGTCGCCGGCCGCATCCACGACGCGCTCGGCACCCCGATCCACACGACCGGGCACGAGCTGCTCGTGCACGCCTCCGTCGGCATCGCGACGTCCACGCCCGGCGACGTGCTCGAGACGCTGCTGCGCAACGCGGACCTCGCCATGTACTCGGCGAAGGAGCGCGGCAAGGGCGGCCACTTCGTGTACGTGCCGGGCATGACGACCCGGATCGTCGCGCACGCCGAGCTCGGCGCCCAGCTGCGCGACGCGATCGACGCGGAGCTGTCACGCCCTTCCGGCAGCTCCCGCCAGCTGTTCCTGCTGTACCAGCCGATCGTGCGACTCGACGACGGGCGGACGGCCGCCACGGAGGCCCTCGTACGGTGGCGGCACCCGTCCCGCGGCGTCGTGCCACCGCTGGAGTTCATCCCCGCCGCCGAGCAGACCGGCCTGATCGTGCCGCTGGGCCGCTGGGTGCTGCGGGAGGCCTGCCGGCAGCAGGCGACCTGGCTGCGGGACCTCGGCGCAGCCGCGCCGCGGTCGGTGAGCGTCAACGTCGCCGGCCGGCAGCTGACCGACCCGCAGTTCGTCGCCGACGTCGTCGCCGCCCTCGACGACGCGGGCCTCGACGCGCGGCACCTCACCCTGGAGGTGACCGAGACGGCGGTGCTGGACAGCGCCGAGGCGGTCGCGACCCTGGAGGCGCTGCGCGGCCTGCGCGTGAAGCTGGCCCTCGACGACTTCGGCACCGCCGCCTCCTCACTCGGGCTGCTGCTGACGTGCCCGGTCACTTCGCTCAAGCTGGACCGCACGTTCGTCGCCGGGATCACCACCGTCGCCCGGCAGGAGGCCGTCGCGACCGCCGTGATCCGCATGGCGCAGGCCCTGGACCTGGCCGCGGTCGCCGAGGGGATCGAGACGCAGGCGCAGGCGCGGATGCTGCGGCACCTCGGCTACCGGTTCGGTCAGGGTTATCTGTACGCGCGGCCACTCCCGCCGGACGAGGTGGCCGCAATGTCCGCTCCAGCCCTTGCCGGCCGCAATCCATCGATATGATCACCGTCAATCTTGATTGGGGGCGGTCGTGGTTTCCTACATCCAGGTCTCCTTCGAGGGTGCCGGTGCCGGCACCGGCGGGCTCGCCTGGGGGCAGCAGCAGGTGTGGCGGGCGATCGTCGAGGTCGGCGCCTCCATGAGCATGGGCGGTGCCGTGCCGGTCACCGACGGCCGCACCGTCGAGGACATCGCCGCCGAGCTGCGGTTCCTCATGAGCCGCTACGCGGCGCTGCGCTCCCGGCTGGTCTTCACCGAGCCGTGGCACGCCACCTCGGTCGACGCCTGCCACCTGGTCCAGCAGGAGATCGCGGCGGAGGGCACGGCGGCGCTGGAGGTGCACGACGCCGGACCGGACGAGGACCCCGCCGAGATCGCCGGCGCGCTGTTCGCCGAGTGGAAGGCCCGCAACTTCGACTACGCGCACGAGTGGCCGATCCGGGAGGCCGTGGTGCGCCAGGACGGCGCCGTCACGCACGTGGTCGTGCAGATCAGCCACCTCGTCGCCGACGGCAGCGCGCTCGGGACGATGATCCGCTCACTGTTCTCGCGGGAGTCGCCGTACACGGCGATGCAGCCCCTCGACCTCGTCGCGGCGCAGCGCTCGTCGTCCCGGACGACCGACACCGCGATGCGCTACTGGGAGGCGGCCCTGCGCCAGCTCCCGCCGAGGCGCCTACCGGCCGCCGTGGACCGTGGGGAGCCCCGGTGGCGGCAGGTCGTGTGGCGTTCGACCGCGCTGCTGCTGGCCTCGCAGCGGGCCGCCGCGCTGCTCGGCACCGACACCGGCTCGGTGCTGCTGGCCGCCTACGCGGTGGCGTGCAACGAGGTCACCGGCCAGCGCGCGCCGTTCGCCACGCAGGTCATCGTCAGCAACCGCTTCCGGCCCGGCCTGGCCGACGTCATCAGCCCGCTCGCCCAGAACGGGCTCGCGGTGCTCGACGTCGCCGGCCTGGCCCCGCGCGAGGTGGTGGACCAGGCCCGGCGCGCCTTCCTCAACGCGTCGAAACACGCCTACTACGACCCCGCCGCCCGGCTGGCCCTCTTCGACCGGCTCGGCGGCGTCGACCTCGCGGTCTTCTACAACGACCGGCGGGTCGGCATCCTCGAGGCACAAGGCCCCCTGGCCGAGGTGCCGGCCGCGGCGGACGTCGAGGCGGCGCGGCCGCTCACCGCGCTGGTGTCGGAGCGGCCGCTGCCGTTCTTCAACGAGCAGCTGATGGTGAACGTCGACGACGTCGTGGACACGGTGCAGCTCACCGTCGAGGTCGACACCCACCACCTGGCGATGGCGGACCTGCACAGGCTCCTGCTGGCGATGGAGGCCTTCGCCGTCGCCGCCGCGCTGGACCAGGCCGCCGCGCCGGATGAGACGGCGGCACTGGATCAGGCCGGCGCGCTCGATCAGGCCGGCGCGCTCGGTCAGGCGGTGGCCTCGACGTAGATGCTCTCGTCGTTGCGCAGGACCTGGTCGAGGTCGGCGACGTCCTGGCGGGCGCCCTCGCGGTAGGCACGCACCGCGATGCCCTCCGGGTCGAAGCCGGCCGTGGTCAGCACGTACTGGAGCTCTTCGAGGTCGTAGATCCAGCGGTGCCCGTACACGTAGAACAGCTGGTTGAACATGAACGCGCCGCGCGGCGGCATCTTCGGCGCGACCCCGGTCAGCGCCCGGTCGACCCGGCGGCGGTGCTTGCCGAAGAAGCCGTCGCCGTTGACGTAGCTCTGCGCGTAGATCTTCAGGTCGGGCGTGGTGATCCGGACGAACCCGCCCGGCTTGAGCACCCGCTTGACCTCCTTCAGCCACGCGATGCCGACCTTCATCGACACGTGCTCGATGAGGTGCTCCGCGTACACCCAGTCCACGGCGTCGTCGACGATGGGCAGCGGCTGGGAGATGTCCATCTCCGCGAAGTACGCCGAGCCGTCGACCCGGTAGATGTTCCCCCGCTCGGAGGTGAGCTCCGGGCTGCTGACCGCCACCAGATCGGTGCCGAGCGCCTGCGGGTGGTCCGTCTTGAACGCGGCGAACTCGATGCCCGTGATGCCCAGCTGGTCCAGCTGCTCCCGGGTGATGAGGTCCGTTCTGAGCAGCAGCTCCAGCTTCTCGCACTTGCCGAGATCGGCGGTGAACGAGTCGACCACCGCCTCGATCCCCTGCGGGTCTTCCCAGTCCCAGGCTAAGGCCGCTGCATCGGTTGACATCGTCTCGTGGTCCCTCCACAGAAAAGTTGATTGATCTAAACATGTCGTGCTGTGGCCTACAAGCAGCGGAGCGTGACACCCCGTCGGGCAAGATTGGCACCATGAACATCACCTGGTGGGGGCATGCGACGGTGGCGGTGGCCGACCACGGCACCACGATCCTGACCGACCCGGTGCTGCGCAACCGGCTGGCACACCTGCAGCGCCGGCGCGGCCCCCGGCCCGTCCTCGACACGGCGCCGGACGCGGTCGTCATCTCCCACCTGCACGGCGACCACTGCGACCTGCCGTCCCTGCGCATGCTGCCGCGCTCCACGCGCATCGTTGCCCCGCGCGGCGCCGGCGCCTTCCTGCGCTCCCGCCTGCGGCGGGAGATCCTTGAGATCGCCGACGGCGAGTCCGTCGAGGTCGGCTCCCTGCGCGTCCGCGCGGTGCCGGCCGCGCACGACGGCCGCCGTAACCCTTCGTCCCGCATCCGGGCGGCCGCCCTCGGCTACGTCTTCGAAGGCACCCGCACCGCCTGGTTCGGCGGCGACACCGGGCTGTTCGACGACATGAAGTCCTTCGGTCCGCTGGATCTGGCGCTGGTACCGGTGTGGGGCTGGGGCTGGACCCTCGGCGCCGGCCACCTCGACCCGGCGGGCGCGGCCGAGGCGATGCGCATCATCAAACCGGCGCAGGCCGTCCCGATCCACTGGGGCACCCTCTGGCCCGTCGGCTGCGGCCGCGTCCGCCCCGACCGCTTCCACCGCCCCGGCGACGAGTTCGCCGCGCTGACCGCCACCGCCGCCCCGAAGACCGACGTGCACGTCCTGGCCCCCGGCGAGTCCCTCACGGTGACCGCGTGACCACCTTCGGGGCGCTGCTCGCGGCCCTCGCCGGCCTCTTCGCGGTCGTCGCCGCCGGCTCGACGGTCCCGATCCTGCCGACGGGCGCCGCCGTCAGCGCGACCGCCGTCGTCGCCGCGCACCGTAGCCCCCTGGCGGTGCTGCTCGTCGTCTGCGCGGGGGCCGCCGGCGCCTACTGCGGCGACGCCGGCACCTACGCCATCTGCCGCGCCGGCGGCGAGGCACTGACCCGCCGGCTGCGCATCCTGCGCCAGCCGCTGCACCTCGCCGAAACCGTCAAGCAGCGGCTCACCGCAAGCCCGGTGAGCGCGCTCCTCGTCTCCCGCCTGGTCCCCGGCGGCCGCATCCCGGTCCTGCTCACCGCCGCCATCGTCGGCCTCTCCTGGCGCCGCTTCGCCACAGCGAACGTGGCCGCCTGCGCCCTGTGGTCCGCCACGTACGCCGCGATCGGCCTCCTCGGCCGCAGCGTCTTCCCGCAACCCTGGCAGGGCGTGGTGGCCGCCCTGGTCATCGCCCTCGGCGCCACCCAGCTCGCCAGCTGGCTCCGCCACCGCCGCGACCGCCACCAGAGGCACCTTGACGCCTGAGCGAAGGCGGTAGACTACGGACAGCGAGAAGCCGAAGATCGATTTCTATCGGTGGGGTAAGGTGCAGCAAGCGGCCCGGCACCACCGCCGACCTCCACCACGAACCAGCCCCGCCCACCCCGACCTGCCGTTCAGCGAACCGACCCGAGCGCAACCAGCGACGCCCCACGACCCGCGTGCGCGATGACCTGCGCGCGATGGAGCCTACGGCCCGCATGCGCGATGGAGCTCACGGCCTGCGCGCGGTGCAGCGCCCAGGGCGCGATGCAGGCAAGCCCGACGAGGCGACACATGCGGGCCGGAGTCTTGTCGAGCCGGGGAGCCCTGCCCAGCCGCGGCCCTTCAGTCCGAGATCTCGGCAGCGTGTAACGAGCGGCCGGTGTCGCGGGTCTCGGGAAGCGGGTGCCCGCCGTCGGCGGCGTGAGTCGCAGCCTTGTTTTCCGCGGCCTCGTTGGCAGGGGCTCCGGTAGTGGCCTCGTTGGCAGGGCCGGTGGTAGCGGCGGCGTGAGTGGAGGCGTCGGGAGCGGGGGTTGTGCGCAGGCCGAGGTCGGTGAGCCACTGGACCAGCTGGCGGTGGACTGCGGCGGGGCCGGTCGGGGTGGAGGCAGGGGTGGACCAGCCGGCCGGGTGGACGAGGACGGCCTCCGTCTGCCAGCCGCCGATGCCGCCGTGGGAGCCGACGAGCTCCTCGAAGGCGGCGACCTCGTCTGTGCCGTGGTCGACGCGGCTGATCAGGACCAGGTCGCCGACGTTGGTCATGGCCTGGTGGGTGAGGAGGTCGCGGGCGGCGTGGGGGCCGTACGGCAGGAGGGGGTCGGTGCCGTCGACGTGGCTGTCGCGGAGGCGGTGACGGCCGGCGGGGCCGAAGGCGACCGGGCCGTCGACCGCTGACAGGCCGACGACGAGGCCGATGCCGGGGTGCGTGGCGAGGCCCTGGATGAGGGCGGGGCGGGCCACGCCGATGTCCTCGACGGTGGCGCGGCCGGGGTGTTCGGTGAGGTAGAGCATGGCCAGGTTGCCGGAGGCGACGGTGACGACCGGGGCGGGCGGTGGCGGAGGGGTCCTGCGGTCGGGCTTGCCGGCGACGGCGAGCAGCAGGTTGTGCGCGCGGGCACGCTCGTCGTCGTTCGGGTCCGGGGTGGAGGCGGCCACGTGGCCGGCGATGGAGGCGACGACCTGTTCGAGGGTTTGGCCGTACCGCTGGGAGAAGGTCGCGCCCTGGCTCTGGCCGTGGTCGGAGAGGACGACGATCTCGTAGCGGCGGCCGGCGACCTGGGCGAGGCGGTGCAGGGTGCCCAGGACCCGGTCGAGGCCTTCCAGGGTCTGCATCGCTTCGGGGCGCAGCGGGCCGGCGTGGTGGGCGACCTCGTCGTAGTCGACGAAGTCGCAGAAGATGGCGGGGGCGCCGCGGGTCATCTGCTCGGCGATGAGGGAGACGTTGAGGTCGCGGAGCAGGACGTTCGTGACGGCCCTGAGCGCCACGTAGGCGCCCGTGCGCGGCACGCGGGGGTAGACGTTGCGGAAACGCTGCCGGCGGGCCTGCTGGATCTCCTTGAGCATCTCGCCGACGGACAGGACGATCGCGCGGGCGAAGCCGTACGGGCTGGCGACGAACGCCAGGTAGCCGCGGGCGGTGCGGCCCGGCAGGCCCGCGTTGCTGAAGGTGAGCAGGCTGGTCGGGGCGTCGCCGGAGAAGACGTTGCTGATGCTGGCGCCGCCGTCGGCGAGCAGGCCGCGGCCGGTCGAGATGCGGGCCTCGACGTCCGCGGCGTCCTTGGGGCGGTTGGTGACGACCAGCCGTCCGGTGGCTTTCTCGTACCAGCGGAACGCCGGCACCTCGGATTCGCTGCCGTGCAGGATGCCGGCCTGGCTCGCCGGGGTCGTCGCGGGCAGGCCGGTGTGCCAGGGGACGAGGGCGTGGGTGCCGGTGCGCAGCCACTTGCCGAGGTTGGGCAGGTTGCCGGCCTTCACGGCCCACGACAGCAGGGGCGCGGACAGGCCGTCGAGCTGCACGAACAGCACCCCGGGCTCGGTGGCGCGGTGGTCCTGGTTGCGCCGCACCATCTGGCGCAGCGTCTGGCCGAGGAACACGTCGTCGCTGCCGGCGTCGGCGAGCCAGTTCACGAGGGCGGTGAGGACGGCGGCGGTCCAGCTGGCGACCCACGCGTCGATGACGCTGCCGACGGAGACGCCCTCGGCGACCTGCAGCGCGGTGAACATCACCGCGGTCTGCAGCAGCACCCCGACGAGCAGGACGCCGAGCCCGCCGACGACGACGGCGACGCCGAAGAGCACGAGCCGCATGAGGGTGCCGATGAGGGCGAGCAGCACGGCGAGCTCCACCAGCGCCCAGGGGCCGCCGGTCGCGGTGACGCCGGGCAGCAGCCAGAACGTGACGGCGAGGACGACGACGGAGGTCACGCCGCTGCGCAGCAGCGACTTGCCCCACGCGACGGTGAGCCGCCAGTCGCGCAGCATCCGCCCGGCGAAACGGACCCGCTGCCCGATCACGGACGACGTCACGGCGCGCACCAGCCAGCTCACCTGACCTAGGTTACGTCCCGTCGATTGCGCGGAATTCGCAACGAAACACCTCAGGCCGGGTAGGCTCATGCCGGCGGGTGAAGGCCGGGTGACCTGCGCCACCACGTACCTGACCCACGACACACCCGCGCCCACACCGCACCGACCCGGGCCCACAACGCACTGTCGCCCCCACACCGGGTGACGGTGCGAGGGCGACACAGAGCGGGCGAGTTACTTCTTCTTGCCCTTCTTGTCCTTCTTCTTGTCCTTCTTCGACTTCTTCGCCATGGGTGCACTCCTCTCCGTGGGAAGCGCGTCCGCGGACCGGAGCGGCCCGAAAACCTTGCGCTGCCAACACCGTAGCGGCCAAACCTGCGAACCGACAGGGTCTGCGCCATCTTTTCTTGGCTTCCTGTTTACGTTTTCGCCACACGGAGTTCTGTCGATAGGCTTGGAACATGGCCGAAAAGCTTGAGGTGGAACGGAAGTACGAGCTGCCCGACGACTTCGCGATGCCCTCGATGATCGGAATCGCTGATGTGGCCACGGTTACAGCTCCCGATGACCAACGTCTGGACGCGACCTACTACGACACCGCGGGGCTGCGCCTCACTTCCAGCAAGGTGACGCTGCGCCGCCGCAGTGGTGGTAACGACGCCGGCTGGCACCTCAAACGGCCGTCCGGCGGGGAGCGCAGCGAGCTCCAGGTGCCCGCGACGGCCAAGCAGCGCACGCCTCCGGCCGAGGTCGCGGCGCAGATCCGGGCGCTGACGAGGGGCGAGCCGCTGCGCCCGGTCGCGCGCATCCGCACGCACCGCGTCGAGCAGGGCCTGCGGACCGCGGACGGCACCACGATCGCGCTCGTCGCCGACGACACCGTCGCCACCGAGTCGCTCGTCGGTGCCGGGGTCGCGCAGCGCTGGCGGGAGCTGGAGGTCGAGCTGGTCGACGGCTCACCCGAGGACCTCGCCCGCATCGACGAGGCGCTGCGCGCGGCCGGCGCCCGCCCGTCGGCGTCGCCGTCGAAGCTGTCCCGCGCGCTCGGCCCCGACCACCCGGCGCCCGCCACCGGGTCCCGCGTGAAGAGCGCCGGACGGCGCGCGGTCGTCGACTACGTCCGCGCCCAGCGCGACGCCGTCGTCGCCCTCGACCCGGAGGCCCGCGCCGGCGACGCCGAAGCGGTGCACAAGATGCGGGTCGCGACGCGGCGGCTGCGCTCGACGCTGCGCACGTTCGCGCCGCTGATGGACGCCTCGGAGGGCGACCTGGACCGGCTGCACGACGAGATCAAGTGGCTGACCGGGCTGCTCGGCGAGGTCCGCGACAGTGACGTCATGGCGCAGCGTCTCGCCGAGCTGCTCGCCGCCGAGCCGCCGGAGCTGGTCATCGGGCCGGTGGCGGCGCGGATCGCCCAGCTGCTCGCGGCCCGGACCGCGCAGGCACGCCGGCGGCTGATCGCCGGGCTGGACAGCCAGCGGTACATCACCCTCCTCAACGACCTGGACGCGCTGGTCGCGGCCGTCGGCGGCCCCGGCAGGGTCGCGAAGCGGGAGCTGCGGCACCTCGCGCGCCGGGCGGTCCGCCGCGCCGACCGCCGCCTGACCGCCGCCGTGAACACGCCCGAGACCACCGCCGGGGCCGTGGGCGGCACCGCACCCCCGCCGGGGCGCCTCCGCGACGAACGGCTGCACGAGGCGCGGAAGGCGTACAAGCGCGCCCGGTACGCCGCCGAGCTCGCCACCCCTGTCGCCGGCAAGCCCGCGGCGAAGCTGGCCGACCGGCTCACCGACCTGCAGGACGTGCTCGGCGCCCACCAGGACGCCAACGTGACCGCCGACCTCCTCCGCGAGTACGGCATGCACGCCTTCGGCGAGCGGGAGAACGCGTTCACGTACGGGCTGCTGCACGCCCGTCAGGCCGAGCACGGCCGGATCGCCCTCGCCCAGCTCCCCCGCGCCCGCCGCCGCGCCACCCGCCGGAAGGTGCGCGACTGGCTCTCGTAACAGCGACCGAAACGAACCGCAGCGACCGGAACGAACCGCAGCGGCCGGAAGCAAGCGACGGCCGGAACGAGCGACGGCCGGAAACGAGCGGCAGCGGGGAACCAGGGTGAGGCATGCGGCTGCGGCGCACCACACCCGGCAAGGGCGGCTACCAGAGGAAGGGCCGGGGCCGCGGCTTCACCTACCACCGCGCCGACCACGTCCTCGAGGTCGGCGCGCGCCTGCCGGCGATCCGTGACCGGGTCGCTGCGGACCTGCGCGGGCGGGGGCTCGGCCGGGAGAAGGTGCTCGCCGCCGCGGTGCGGCTGCTGGACGTCGGCCGCTTCCGGATCGGCGGGGAGGCGTACGCGGCCGGCGAGGCTGGCACGTTCGGGCTGGCGACCCTGCTGCGCGAGCACGTCGCGCTGCCCCGCGGGTCGGTCCGGTTCCGCTACCCGGCGAAGGGCGGCATCGAACGGTCCGTCGACGTCGCCGACGCGGACGTCCGGGCCGTCGTCAAGAAGCTCATGGAGCGCGACTGCGAGTGCGAGTGCGAGCGCGAGTGCGAGCGCGAGCCGGACGACGGCGGGCTGCTGGCCTACCGCGACGGGCGGCGATGGGTCGGCGTGCGCAGCGGCGACATCAACGACTACCTGCGCGACATCGGCAGGACCGAGATCTCGGCGAAGGACTTCCGGACCTGGCACGGCACGGTCCTCGCGGCGCGGCTGCTCGCGCGGGAGCCGAAGGTCACCGGGCGGGCCGTGCCGAGGGTGATGCGGGAGGTGTCGGAGTTCCTCCGCAACACACCGGCCGTCGCCAGGGCGTCCTATGTGGACCCGCGGGTCGTGGACCTGTACGGCGACGGCATCACGATCCCGGGGCGGGCGGCGAGCGACCAGGCACTCGGCGAGGTGGCCGTCCTGCGGCTGCTTGCCGACGAATCGGGTCGATGACAAGATCTGCGGGTGCGGCTCGATCTTGCGCGACTTCGCGACAGCTTCCACGGCACCCTGGTGACCCCCTACGACCACGGCTACGAGGCCGCGCGGGTCCTGTTCAACACCCGTGTGCGGACCCGACCGGCGCTGATCGCGCAGTGCGCGGACGCCGGCGACGTCGCCGCCGCGATCGCGTTCGCCCGGGAGCAGGGGCTGCCCCTGGCCGTCCGCGGCGGCGGGCACCACGCCACGGGGCTGTCGCTGGTCGAGGGCGGTGTCGTCGTCGACGTCGGCGGCCTGCGGTCGGTCAGCCTCGACGCGGAGGCGCGCACGGTGACGGTCGGCCCCGGCGTGGGCTGGCGCGACATCGACAAGGTCACCTACGTCGAGCACTCGTTCACCGGCGACGACGGCCTCGAGTACGGGCTCGCCGGGCCCGGCGGCGAGTGCCCGACCGTCAGCAACGCCGGCTACAGCCTCGGCGGCGGCTACGGCCCGCTCGGCCGCACGTACGGGCTGGGCTGCGACCACATCGTCGCCGCGGAGGTCGTCGACGCGTCCGGGACGGTCCTGCGGGTCACCGAGGACGAGCACCCGGACCTGTTCTGGGCCCTGCGGGGCGCCGGCGGCGCGGGCTTCGGGGTGGTGACGTCGCTGACGTACCGGCTGAACCCGCTGCCGAAGACGGTCGTCGGCGGTGTCGTGGCGTGGCCGGTCGACCGGGCCGAGGAGGTGTTCCGCGCCTACCGCGACCTGTACGCCGAACGCAACGACGACCGGCTCGCGTTCTGCCTGCTGCTGACCACCGAGCCGTACCCGGACGGTGAGCAGGTCGTCGTCATGTACGGCCTGTATGTCGGGCCGCCCGCGGAGGCGGCGGAGGCGCTCAAGCCGATCGAGGCGCTCGGCGAGCCGCTGTTCAGCTCCATCGGCGAGACCTCGTACTTCGACCTCATGCAGGGCATGGGCGAGGAGATCGTGTACGGGCTGCAGTCGAAGTGGCTCGGCGGCTACTTCACGGCCGACGGGTTCGACGAGCCGGCGTTCGCGACGATCCTGGACAACTTCCGGCGGATGCCGTCGGGCTACTCGATGGTCCGCTTCGACCTGCTCGGCGGCGGCGAGATCGGCCGGGTCACCCCGGACGCGACCGCGTTCGTGCACCGGGCGCCGCTGCACTACATCTCCGTCATCGCGCAGTGGCAGCGCGACGAGGACACGGACCGCAACGTGGCGTGGATCGACGGGTTCCTCGAGCGGCTCTCCCCGCACCTGACCGGCGAGGTGTACCAGAACTACGCCAGCCGGGACCTGACCGACTGGGCCGACGCCTACTACGGTGCGAACTACCCGCGCCTGCAGCAGGTGAAGCTGCGCTACGACCCCGAGGACGTGTTCTCGACGCCGCAGTCGATCAAGCTGCCGTGACGGGTGGCGGGTTGAGCGCCGCGCCGACGGCGGCGGCCTCGATGCCGCGGGCGCAGGCCTCGACCTGCGCCGGGGAGAGCCGGTGCGTGTCGGCCCAGATCGCGAGGCCGATCGCGTCCTGCTCCTCTTCTACCTGCAGGTCGACCTGCAGGTAGAAGGTGCCGTCGTAGGTCGGCAGCCGGCGGTCCCAGCGCAGCGTGGTGCGCGGCAGCGCGGCCCGGATCCGCTCGGCCGTCGGGGGGACCTCCGGCACCGCGCCGGCCGGGCCGCGGCGGTCGTTGACGAAGCACGAGACGTCGACCGGCTCGCCGCGGGCGGTGGCGATCCGGTCGAGCATCGCCCGGTGCTCGGCGGGGTCGAAGTAGCCGTGCAGGTAGGCGCTCGTCGCGGACCGCCACACCCGCCGCGCCACCGTGTCCAGGTCGCCGCCGGTCTCGATGACGCAGATGCCGGGCTGGGTGAGGTGGCAGACGGCGTCGGCGAAGCCGGGGCGGAAGCGGTTGCTGACGAGCACCTGCGCGACGCTCGGCGTGCGGCCGGTGACCTCCGCCAGGGCGACGCCGTAGGCGGCGAGCAGGACGTGTCCCGTTTCGACGCCGGTACGGCACGCGACGACCTGCAGCGCCAGGTGCAGCGCCGGTGAGTGGCAGACCAGCTCCCAGAAGCGGGGCGTGCGCGGGTCGTCGGACCAGCCGAAGCGTTCCGCCGGCAGGTCCCGCAGCGACGCCTCCCAGTGCCGCAGGGACTTCGCGCTGTGCCGGCGCTCGGCGGGCAGCGCCTGGCGGTGCGCGAGCTCGAGCGCGCGCACCCCGGTGACGGGCTCGTCCAGGTTCGGCAGGTCGCGGACCAGGGCGTCGATGCCGAACCCGTCGACGGCGAGGTGGGAGTACTGCACGACGAGGTGACTCGGCACGCCGCCGGTCGTCACCACACCCCACCGGACGGGGAACTCGCGCGCGAGGTCGAACGGGGTGAACTCGTACCGGCTGCGCAACGCCTCGGCCGTCGCCTCCGCGTCATCGGGTGGCGACGCGACGACCTCCAGGTCGACCGTGCCCGATGCGTGGACGGTCTGCCGCGGCTCGTCGCCGTCGAGGTCGAGGTCGAACAGGGTGCGCAGCGCCTGGTGACGGCCGACGAGGCGGCCCAGGGTGGCGGCGAGCCCGTCCACGGTGGTGTCCGGGGCGAGGGCGACGGTGCCGCCGATGTTCAACGTCCGGCCGGTGCGCCGCATCGTCTGCCAGATCTCCTGCTGGCCCCAGGTCAGTGGCCCGGTGCCGGCGCCGGCGCCGTGGAAGGCGACGGCGGTCCGCGATGTGGCGACGTGCATCGGCTACTCCTGAGGCTCGTCCTGAGGCTCGTCCCGAGACTCGTCCTGTTGCTCGTCCTGACGCTCGTCCTGGAGCGCGGCGGCGACCACCAGTTCCTCGATCCCCCGCAGAATCGCCACCAGATCGTCCGGCGCCACCCGCCGGGTGTCAACGCGCAGGCCGATGTCGACCGTGTCGGGCACGGGATTGATCAGGAAGAACACCGTCGCCGCGGGATCGTCGTTGTTCGAGCCCCACCGCAGTCGGCTTCTGGACAGCGCCTCGTTGATGTCTTGCGGGCTCGCCTGCGGCAGGACCTCGGCGACGGCCATGGTCCGCCGCCGGTCGTTGAAGTAGGACTGCAGGTCGAGGGCCTCGCCGCGCTCCTGCCCCACCCGAGCGATCATGTCCCACAGGTCGCGGGGGTCGTAGTAGGCGTGCATGCCGGCGGTCAGCTGCGCCTTCCAGACGCGGGCGACGAGGTCGTCGAAACTTACATCCGCGGTGTCCACGACGCACAGGGCGCTCTGCGCCAGGCCGGCGACGGACTCCTTGAAGCCGGGCCGGAAGCGGTTGCTCACCAGCATCCGCACCACGGTGGTCGGGTCGCCCGACACCCGCGCCAGCATGAGGATGTACGCGGCGAGCAGGATCGTGCTGCTGTGCGCCTTGGTCCGCTCGGCGATGCGGCCCAGCGCGAGGTAGGCGGCGGGCGAGGAGTAGCTGGCCTCCCAGTACCGCGGCGACGGCGGCTCCTCGACCGCCGGGAAGCGTTGGGCCGCGATCTCGCGCAGCTGCTTCTCCCAGTGCCGCAGCGACGCGGTGTGCTGCCGCCGGGCCGAGCCCGCCCGCTGCTGGCGGGCCAGGTCGGCGGGCTGGACGCCGGCGACCGGGACGAGGTGCTCGCCGGTGGCCCGGTCCAGGTTCGGCAGGTCGTTGATGATGGCCTCGATGCCGTAGGCGTCGATCGCCATGTGGGAGTACAGCGCGACGAACCAGGCCGGGGTCCCGTCGCGGCACACGACCCCGACGCGCACCGGCCAGTCCTCGGCGTTGTCGAACGGCGCGTCGCGGTACGCGGCGTCGAGGGCCTCGGCGACGTCGGCCGGGTCGTCCTGCCCCGCGTCGACGATCTCCATGAACAGCTCGCCGGTGTCCGCCAGCACCTGCCGGGGCAGGCCGTCCTCGCCGATGTGGTAGCGGGTGCGCAGGGATTGATGCCGGCTCATGAGGAACGCGATCTCCATGACGATCTGATCGATCGTCTGGCCGTCGAGCAACGGCATCGTGCCGCCGGCCCAGTCGACCCGGCCACCGCCGAGCTCCATGGATCGCCATGCAGCCCATTGACCCCAGGTCAATTCCTCGACACCCGATCCCGCACCCTCGAAGTGCACGGGAATCCGCTGCGCCGTTGCAGTCTCCGCCATGATCTCTCGCCTCGCGATCGTCGATGTACGCGCAGGCCACATCGGCCCCTGACTGCGTGGCGGCCGGCCGGCGACGCCTGCGCCGTGCCGACCGGCCGCCACAACAGGATTAGAGCCGAGCGTTCCGGAGCTGGGCACTGTTGCCACGCAGCTGAGCAGCCTTCATTTCGCACCTCCCTCGCCAGGTCACTGGAGAGTGCTCGAAAGGGACCACCTGCACGTTGTCAGGATCCCGACCTGTTCGGACCCGCACGATCCCGCGGGCCCACCCTGCAAGCACTGCTTCGAAGCCTATCGGCTGTCTTCTACCTGACGAAAGAGGCGAATATTGATCTCATCCAATCAATGCCTGAAGGTCCGAATTTTAACGATCGTTATGTCCGATTTTCGCGGAAGCGCCCGGGAGATACGAAACGCATTGAAAATTTCCAAAGCGGTAACGTGAACGGTTGACACGATCCACAGTCGGGGTGATGCTTCTGACGGTCATAGACTTCGGTCGTTCAAAATGACCGCAGGCACTTCCGCTGATTCGTCGTGAAGGCGACGGAGGTGGTGTGCCCTGCCATTCCATATCGCACTGTGATGTGCCAAACGATATGAGGAGGTGAACTTCATGCGCGTTGTCTCCAGCCGCGTCGTCTCCAGCCGCGTCGTCTCCAGCCGGGTTGTCTCCAGCCGGGTCGTCTCCAGCCGGGTCGTCTCCAGCCGCGTCGTGTCGGGTGGCTGATCCAGCCCTCCGCATCAGATGACACAGCACCACAGCACCGAATGAGGAAAGGGAGCCCGCGCCGGTCAGGGCGGGACGGCACCCGACGGGCATGGGCGCCGCCCCGGCCCCACCGGGCGGGCTCCCCCCACGAAAGCGATCGACCACCGCAACGAGCACCATCTGGAGGCACATCGTGTCCGGCGACGAGACGTACCCAGCAACCGTCGGGCAGCTGTCCGTCTGGCGCGACATCGAGCGGTTCCCACCCGACCGGCTGTGGGAGGCCAACCTGTCCTTCGTCTGGGACCTGCCCGAGGGCGACTGGACGCAGGAGCAGGTCTGGGCCGCGCTCGGCGCGGTCGCCATGCGCCACGCCTCGATGCGCACCACCTACGTCGTCGACCCCGAGGGCTTCCCCCGGCAGCGGATCGTCGCGCACACCGCCGAGGAGGTCCTCGCGCAGGTCAGGCAGGGCACCGCCGACGTCGCCGAGCGCGAGGAGAAGGACGCCGCGGAGATCCGCCGCGCCATCGACGCGCTCTCCGAACTGCCCTGGCGGGCGTGGATCCTCCTGGAGGGGGACGCGCCGCGGCAGGTGCTGGTCGTGGTCAACCACATGGCCGCCGACGGCGTCGCCTCGGTCGTGCTGCGCGAGGACTTCGAGACCATCCTCGGCGGCACCGACCTGCCGCCGGCGCCCGGCCCCCTCGAGCTGGCCCTCAACCAGACCGGCGAGGGCAGCGGCCGGCTGCGCAACGCCGAGCGGTACTGGCGGCGCACCCTCGCCGCGGCGCCCCGGCGGCACGAGACCGGCGAGCTCGACCCCGTCGGCGCGGTGCTGCAGACCGGCATCCCGATGCCGCAGGCGCACGAGGCGATGGCGAAGTTCGAGGTCACCCTCGCCAGCCTGATCCTCGCCGCGTACTACCGCGGCATCCAGGCCGCGACCGGCGAGCAGGAGGTGCTGCTCTTCCCGATGTCGGCCAACCGCTTCGACGAGCAGCACGCCAGGGTCGTGACCAGCCTCAACCAGTGGGCGCCGCTGCTGCTGGACCTCGACGCGGCCGAGCCGTTCACCGAGATCCTGCCGAAGGTGCACTGGAAGGCGTTCAACGCGCTGAAGAACGGCGTCTGCTCACCGGACGCGATCTGGCAGATCCGCGACGAGCACGCCAAGCTCGACCCGCCGGCGGACCGCGGGTTCTACTACAACCCGATGCTCGCCCCGCCCGGCTTCCCGTCCGACGACCACCTCGTCGCGCCGAAGATCGACTTCTTCGACCACGGCCGCACCACCGGACCCGGCTTCTACCTCATCGTGCGGGGCCTGACCTCGCTCAACCTGATGTTCCGGGTGAACCGGTCCGGCTTCGACCGCGACTCGGTGAACACCGTGATGACCACCATGCAGGACTGCTTCGCGCAGACGCTCGGCGGCGACCGGTTCTGAGAACGCCGAAAGGGGGCGCGACCTGAAGGTCGCGCCCCCTTCTCGTGCCCGGCGGATCAGTCGCGCAGCGACCGTCCGGTCTTGGTGAGGAAGACGTCGTCGAGGGTCGGCCGGTGCAGCTCGATCGTCTCGAGCTTGATGCCGGCGCCCTCCAGGGTCCGCATGATCTGCGGGATCGCCGAGTCGCCGGACTCGACGTTGAGCCGCAGCTCGTTGTCCTCGCGGACCTCGACACCGTTGGCGAACGGCTGCTTGCCGAGCAGCTCACCGGCCCGCTCGGCCTCGTCACCGACGACCACGGTCACGACGTCGCCGGAGATCTCCCGCTTCAGGTCCGCGGGGGTACCCTCGGCGACGATCTCGCCGTGGTCGATGATCGCGATGCGGTCGCACAGCGCGTCGGCCTCGTCGAGGTAGTGCGTGGTGATGAAGACCGTCATGCCCTCGGCCCGCAGCCGGCGGATCTCGTCCCACATGTGCGCGCGGCTCTGCGGGTCGAGGCCCGACGTGGGCTCGTCCAGGAACAGCACCTGCGGCTGGTGGATGATGCCCATCGCGATGTCGACGCGGCGGCGCTGGCCACCGGAGTAGGTCTTGCACTTGCGGTCGGCGAACTCGGTGAGCTCGAACGCGGCCAGGGCCGCCTCCGCGCGCTTCTCCGCCTCGGCCTTGCTGATGCCGTACATGCGGGCCTGGAGCACGATCTCCTCGCGGCCGCTGACGTCGTCGGTGGTGCCGCCGCCCTGGGCCACGAAGCCGATGACGCGCCGCACGGCCTCGGGCTCGGCGCGCAGGTTCGCCCCGGCGATCGTCGCCTCGCCGTCGTCGGGGGAGATCAGGGTCGCGAGCATCCGCAGCGTGGTGGTCTTGCCGGCGCCGTTCGGGCCGAGGAAGCCGAAGATCTCGCCCTGCGCGACGTCCAGGTCGATGCCCTTGACCGCCTCGACGCTGGTCGCCTTCTTGCCCCGGCCGGACTTGTAGACCTTCTTCAACCCTTTGATCTTGATCATGAGAGTGCTCCCTTACCGGACCGAGCGCGAGAATGTGCGGGCCGACCAGATCACGGCGATCACCATGAGGCCGGCGGTGATGGCGATGCTCTGCCAGATGGCCGGGTCGCTGGTGTGCCCGATGAACAGCGCCCGCAGCCCCTTGGCGGCCCAGTTGAACGGGTTGAAGTCGGCGACCGTGCGCAGCCACAGCGGCGCGAGCGCGAGGGGCAGCAGGGTGCCGGACAGCAGCATCAGCGGCTGGGCGATGTTGTTGACGACCTGGCCGAGCACGCTGGGGTTGGCGACGCGGATCGCGATGCCGTAGGAGATCGACGCCGACGACAGCGCGCACAGGGCGAGGATCGCGTAGCCGAGCAGCAGGCTGCCGATGTTGACGAACACACCGAACGGCAGGGACAGGATCGTGATGATCATCGACTGGACGATGACGGTGACGACGTCGCGCAGCGACCGGCCCAGCAGCAGCGCGACCCGGCTGACCGTGGTCACCCGAGACCGCTCGATGACGCCGTTGGCGAGGTCGCCGAGCAGCCCGAAGCCGACGTACAGGCCACCGGCCAGGGCCAGGGCGATCAGCATGCCGGGCACGTAGATCTTGTACGCGTCGCTCATCGAGTTGGCGCCGACCGACGCGAGCGCCGGCTTGAGCAGCGGCGCGAACAGGATCAGGTAGACCGCCGGCTGGGCCACGCCGAGGACGACCCACAACGGCGAACGGAGCATCAGCAGCATGTGCCGCTGGAAGATCAACCAGGTGTCACGCAGGAGTTTCACAGCCTTGCTCGCTTTCAGACGTGGTGCTTTGAGGGGATGAGCCCGGAGCTGCCGGGAGGGCGTAACAACTGGGTCAGAGCCGTCGCGGCGGCCTCGGCGCCACCGCCCGCGAGCAGTCGCTTGCCCGTCACCCGCGCCGCCTCTGCGTACCGGGGGTCGTCGAGCAGGTCGAGCAGCGCGGTGCGCAGCGCTTCGGGCCGGGCGTGGTCGATGGAGACCCGCAGCCCGGCGCCGGCCCGCGCCACCGCCGAGGCCATGAGCGCCTGGTCGCCCTTGATCGGGGCGACGAGCAGCGGCACGCCGTGCACGAGGGACTCGTTGACGGTGTTGGCGCCGCCGTGGCTGACCACCGCGTGCAGGTGCGGCAGCAGGTCCAGCACCGGCACGGGCCGGCGTACCAGCACGTGGTCCGGCTCACCGGTGATGGTCCCCTGCGGGGCCACGACGACCGCCTGCAGCCGCTCGCCGAGCGGCTCGATCGCGGCCAGGATGCGCGGGTAGAAGTGCGCGGCCTGGTCCATGTTGAGCGTGCCCATGGTGACCAGCACGTGCTGGCGGTCCGGGTCGAGCCAGTCGAAAGGGAAGTCCGGGTCGGGCGCGCGCTCCGCGAGGGACGGGCCGACGGTGACGGTGTTCGGCGGCAGCTGCGACGGGTCGTCGAGGAGGTCCTCGCCGAGGAAGCTGATCAGCAGGTCCGGGGAGAACCGCAGGTCCCACGGCGGGTCGCCGTCGTGGCCGGCGACGGTCCACGCCTCCCGCATCCGCTCCTGGATCCACGCCTCGACCTGCGGCAGCCCGCGGGCGAACGGCCTGGTCAGCTCCATCGCGCTGGACGCGACGGTGGCCCACGGCAGGCCGAAGCGGTGCGCGACGATCGGCCCGGCGATCGCGTGCTGGTCGACGACCAGCAGGTCCGGACGGAACGCCTCGACGGCCGCCTCGACGCCTTTGCGGGTGTACTTGGTGTGCGGCAGGATGTAGCCCTCCCACCGCGAGCGGGTCGCGTCGAGGCCGCGCTCGGCCTGGCCGCGGTGGGCCCGCAGCGGGATCGGGTGGATCACCGCGTCGGGCCCGGCGAGGGGCCGCAGGAACGACTCCGACCCCGCCCACAGCACCTCGTGCCCCCGGCTGAGCAGCACCTTCGCCACCGCGACCATCGGGTTCACATGGCCGGTCAGCGGCAGGCTCAGGAACAGGAACCGGCTCATGCGGCAGTCAGCTCCGCGAGGTCCGCGACGGTGAGGTCGATGAGCTGTTGCAGGTCGAGGCCGCCGATGTACGAGGGGAGGTCCACGCCGTACACGTCGCGCATCCGCGCACCGAGCTCAACGATCTCCAGGCTGTCGATGAACAGGTCCGTGTCCACGCGGGTGGACGGGGTCACGCCAGCCGCCCAGTCGTCGTCCTCGCCGGTCACCTGGCGCAGCAGCTCGACGATCTCCTGGTGGGACGCGGCCACGACGATCAGTCCTCTGCCGCCGGCTTCGTGGCGCGCACGGCGCCGTAGGTCACCGCGCCGGTCTCGAAGCCCTTGAGCATCAGCGGCCCGGCATAGAAGAAGCCGAGCACGTCGACGCCCCGGTCCCGGGCCAGGTCACGCATCATCGACCGGCCGTTGTCGAGCTCCTTGACCTGGGCGAACCCGGGCTCCCAGGAGTTGGCGACGTTGGCGCTCCAGTCGACGATCGCGATGTCGGCGAACCCGGCCGCGGCGGCCAGCCGCTCGTGCTCCTCAAGGGAGGAGAAGCTGGGCATGACCTGGTGGCGCAGGATCTGGTCGACGACCCGCGCCTCCTCGGCGGTGAGCTCGCCGTCGCGGACCGACCAGGTGGCGATCGCGACGAGGCCGCCGGGCTTCAGCACCCGCCGGACCTCGGCGAAGAACGCCTCCCGGTCCGCGATGTGCATGAGGCTCTCGACGGCCCAGACCACGTCGAACGACGCGTCCGGATAGTCGTTGGCCATGAAGTCGCACTGGCGGAAGTTGGTCCGCTCACCGAGGCCCAGCTCCGCGGCCTTCTCGTTGGCGCGGGCGGCCTGCGCGGCGCTGAGGGTGACCCCCTCGACGGTGCAGCCCAGGGGCCCGGCCAGGTGCATCGCCGGCCCGCCGATGCCGCAGCCGACGTCCAGGACGCGGGCGCCGGCCGGGATGCCGGCGAAGTCGACCAGCTCCCGCACCAGGCGGTCGGTCGCGGTGTGCCGGTCGTCGTCGTTGCCGGGGCGCTCGCCGATGTCCCAGAAGCCGTGGTGCACGTGCTGGCCCCACAGGTCCTCGTACAGGTCCAGGGTGGTGTCGTAATACCGCTCGACGGCGGCGTTCAGCCCGGGCCCGGCCGGTGCGGACGGGTATGCGGAACTGGCATTTGCTTTCACAGTCGCAAATCTCCGAATGGGATCACCAGCTATGGGGCGTTCCTGGATAGGCACGCACGGAGCCCGGCCATTGTATGGGCGGCGCGCCGACGCTTGTCAATGCACGTTACATCGTCCGGGACGGGCCGTGGCCTGGCCTGTCGGAGATCGCGCAGGAGGAGCCTCATCATGCCGCCATACATGGGGAATCGGTATATCGGCCCGACCAGACGTGGACGCGGGTCAATCGTGGCGTTTACGCACCGTAGCGCACTGCAATGGGCGGGAGGCGAGTGTTCTCAGGTTAGATACCGGTTGTATCCGGTGCGCTGCCAGTTGCGTGTAATGCCCTTTTTGGCACCGGCTGGGTGTCCCCCGAACCCAGATTGACCTGGGAGTTCCGTAAAACGCGTCCATGACCTGCCCGAATGAAGAACGTATCGAAGCAAACGATTCTTAGTGGACGTAGGCGTGGCAGAACGGACAAACAGCGGCACAGTCGGGTTGTGCACTCTTGTAAAACGGCTTTGATTGCGTAAGGTCTATGGCTAGTCGGGGTGACTATTTCCTGCGCATTGTGTCCGGGCGTGATTCGTGCCGGTGACCGCAGGCCTGCTCCCGGCTCTCGCCAGTGTGTTCAATCGGGGGCTGCACACGCTGATCGCCGGCCAACGCGGGCCGACCGGTCGGCGGCGCGGCCGCGCGCGGAGAAAGGGGTTCGCCGGTGACCGACGCCGTGCTCGAAACCCAGCCCGCCCCGCTCGACCCGTCGTGGGTCGACGAGGTGCTGCTGGCCGGCCCCGCCGACCAGGTCGCGTTGGTCTTCGACACCCCTGTCACCCGCGCGGACCTGCGCGCGCTGGTCGCCGCCAAGCAGTCCGTGCTCGCCGCCGCCGGCCTCGGCGCCGGCGGGTCCGTCGCGCTGTCCCTCGCCCCGTCGCTCGCGTTCGTCACGAACCTCCTCGCCGCCTGGCGTCTCGGCGCCCGGGCCGCCCTGCTGGACCACCGGCTCACCCCGTACGAGACGGACAACGCCCTGCAGCGGCTGGCACCGCAGGTCGTCGTCAGCGCCAAGCACGTCACCGGCGGACCGCTGCGCGGCTTCGTCGAGATCGAGGAGCGGGTCGCCACCTACCCCGGGCGGCCCGCCGACACCACGCACGCGCTCATCCAGCTCAGCTCCGGCTCGACCGGCCCGTCGAAGGTCATCGCCCGCACCGCGGCGAACCTCGTCGAGGAGATCGAACGCTATGTGAAGATCGGCGCGGGGGTGCCGCAGGGCGGCGAGCGGATCGTCTCGCTCGCGTCCATGGTGCACGTGCTCGGTCTGGTCGGCGGCCTGCTCTACGGCCTGCACGCCGGCGCTCAGCTCGTGGTGCCGGCGCGGATGACCGCCGACGGCATCCTGTCCGCCGTCGCCGCCGGGCCCGAGCCCACCACCCTGCTCGGCGTCCCCTTCCACATCGAGCTGCTCTCCTCGGTGCAGACACCGCCCAGGCTCCCCCAGCTGACCGGCATGACCACCGGCGGGGAACTGGTCCGTGCCGAGGTCTACGCCGGCTTCGTCGACCGCTACGACATCCGGCTCGGCAACATGTACGGCATGACCGAGGTCGGGGTCATCGCCACCGACCTGTTCGGCGAGCACCGCCCTTCCCTCACCCCCGCACCCGGTCTCACCGTCCGTGAAGAGGCCGGCGAGCTGCTCGTGTCGCTGCCCGCGTCGCCGTACCTCGGCCTCGTCGACCCCGCCCGCTGGGCCGACGGCTGGCTGCACACCAAGGACGCCGGCAGCGTCGACGAGGCCACCGGCAGGCTGCGCATCCACGGCCGGCGCGACTCCCAGGTCTCCGTCGGCGGCCTCAAGGTCGACCTGACCGAGGTCGAGCACACGCTTGCCGCGCTGCCCGGCGTCGCCAGCGCCGTCGTGACCCACGACAAGGCGATCGAGGCGTACGTGATGCTGCGCGACGGCGTCACCGCGGCGCAGGTCCAGGACCGGCTCGCCGAGCGCCTCGCCGGCTTCAAGCGCCCGCGCGTGCTGAAGGTCGTGGAGCAGCTGCCCCGGACCGCCACCGGCAAGCTCGTCCGGGACCGTGCCGCGCTGCTGGCCGCCTCGGCCCCGGCGGCGGCCGCCGCACCGGGCTCGACCGCGGGCGCCATCCCGGCGCAGCGGGTGGGAACAGACGTGACCGATGGCGCGACCGACCCGGTCGCGCCGGCACCTGTCAAGGAAGGGAACCACGCACGATGAGCGAGACGACCGACCAGGAGATCCGCCAGTTCCTGCTGGACTCGTTGACCGAGATGAACTACAGCGTCGAGGACATCGACGACGACACCGCGCTCGGCCCGGCCGGCGCCGACCTCGAGTCGCTGTCGCTCGCCGAGCTCGCCGTCCGCGTCGAGGACCGCTTCGGCGTGCGCTTCGACGACGACGAGGCGGAGAAGCTGGCCGGGATGACCGTCGGCGAGTTCATCGCCGCCGTCGCCGAGCGCCGGTCCGCCGCTGCCACGGCGGGCAGCTGAGCGTGGCCGCTGCACCAACCCGCGACGACGTCGTGGCGATGCTCGCCACGTACGGCGACCGGTCGCCCGCTGACGTCGCCGAGGGGATCGACTCCCTGGAGCTCGCCTGGCTCGTCCACCAGCTCGAACAGCACTACGGCGTGCCGCTCGACCTCGATGACGACGCCCTCGCCCGCATGTCGACGGTGAGCGGGACGCTCGAGGTCCTCCAGGAACTGAAGGTCGAGACGGGTTCACGATGACCGCCACCATGACCGTTCGGCGCGGTCCGGGTGAGGTGGTGCTGACCGGTGCGGCCGTGCTCAGCGCGTTCGGCCGGGGCATGACCGCCCTGGCCGACGGCCTGGACGCCGGCACGCCGGCGTTCCAGCCGGTCGACCGCTTCGACGTGACGGGACGGCGGGTCGGGGTGGCCGCGGCCATGCCCGGCTCCCCCGTCCTCACCGACGAGCTGGTGCGCGTCGTCGACGAGGCCTGTGACGAGGCCAAGCTCAGCACGGCCGAGCGGGCGGGCGCACCGCTCTTCCTCGCCCTGCACGGCGATCCGGCCCTCGCCAGGGTGGCCGAGGCCGACCGCCGCCGGCACAGCAGCACCGCGTTCACCGCCGCGCTCGCCGGCGGCACCGGGCTCGCCGGGGACCTGCCGCTGGGAGCGGGGATCCGGGCGTACACCTCGGCGTGCGTCGCGGCGAGCACGGCGGTCGCGGACGCGGCGGCGGCGATCGCCCGCGGCGAGCTCGACCGCATCGTGGTGGCCGGTGGGTACCTCGTGGACGCCGATCAGTTCTCCCTCTTCGACGCGGGCCGTGCACTGTCCACTGACGGACAGGTCCGCCCGTTCAGCGACGGGCGCCGGGGCCTGCTGCTCGGCGACGGTGCCGGCGCGGTCGTCGTGGAGTCCGCCGCGGCGGCCCGCGAGCGTGGCGTGCCGGCGCTCGCCCGCCTCGCCGGCTGGGGACGGGCCGGCGACGCGTACCACCCGTGCCAGCCGCACCCTGAGGGCCACGGGCTCGCCCGTGCGATCACCGCCGCGCTGCAGCGGGCCGGGATCGGCGCGGGGGACCTCGGCTACGTCAACGCGCACGGCTCGGGCACCGCGCAGAGCGACGCCGCGGAGGCCACGGCGCTGCGCACCGCGCTCGGCGAGCACGCCGCGACCGTGCCGGTCTCCTCGACGAAGTCGCTGCACGGCCAGGCCCTGGAGGCCTCCGGGGTCCTCGAACTGATCGTCACCCTGCACGCGCTGCGCACCGGCCGGCTGCCGGTCAACGCGGGGTTCCTCGCCGCCGACGAGCACTGCCCGCTGAACCTGGTCCTCGACGGGTTCACCGCGGCGACCCCGTCCTACGCCCTGTCGCTGAACGCCGCGTTCGGCGGCGCCAACACCGCGCTCCTGGTCGGATCGGCATGAGCGAACTGATTCTGGATCCGACCGAGCACGAGCACGGGCTCGGTACGGCGGAGCTGTTCGTCGAGGAGATCCCGCCGCTGACCGCCCTGGCCACCCGAGCCGGGCTGGACGTCGTCGCCGCCGCCGACTGGCCGGAGCCGGGCGACGAGGAGCTGCCGAAGCTCGCCGGGTTCGTCCACTCGTCGTTCAACCCGCTGGTCGCCGCCACCGCCGGCCGCTGCCTGCAGCGCCGTGCGGAGAGCGCTCCACCGGCGGTGACGGCGATCGTGCTCGTCACCTCGACCGGCGACGCGGCCAGCGCGGCCCACGTCGCGGGCGCGGTCGACGCCGGCGGCCGGATCGGGCCGCTGTTCTTCTTCCAGTCGGTGCCCAACGCCGTCGCCGGGCACGTCGCCGCGAAGTGGGGCCTGACCGGCCCGGTCGTGTGCGTCGACAGCACCGACGCCGGGCTGGACGTGGCCCGGCTGCTGCTCGCCGACGGCGACGCCGGCGAGGTCCTCGTCGTCCTCCTCGAACAGGCCACCGTGCCCGAGGCCATCACCGGAACCAGCCACGACACCGCGTCCGCGGTCGTCGTGGTCGAAAGGGGTACAGCATGAGCAGATCCGTTGCGGTGACCGGGATCGGGCTCGTCACCCCCGTCGGGCGCACGGGCGCCGAGGTCTTCGACGCGATGTGCGAGGGCCGGTCCGGGCTCGTGCGGCCCCCCGCCGACCATCCCCTCGCCGGGTCCGCCGACGTCGCCGCGTTCTCGCCGCCGATCGACCCGACATCGGTCCTGCCGGCGCCGGAGACCCGCGTCGTCGACCGGTACATCATCATGGCGATGGCCGCCGCCGAGCAGGCCCTCGCGGACGCCGGCATCGAGGTGGGGCGCGACGTCGACCCGTTCCGGATCGCCATCATCCTGTCCGGCACCGGCGGCCTGGCGACCCTCGACGCGCAGGCGGTGCTGCGCTCGCAGAAGGGCCGCCTCGGCGTCAGCCCCTACCTGCTGCCCGGGATGCTGCCGAACATGGGCGCGGCCCGGGTCGCGATGCGCCACGGCATCCAGGGATACAGCTCATCCATCGGCACCGCGTGCGCCGCCGGCGCCCAGTCGATCGGCGAGGCGGTGCGGCTGCTGCGCGCCGGCGAGGCCGACGTCGTCGTCGCCGGCTGCAGCGAGGCGCCGCTCTTCCCGACCCTCGCCGACACGTTCGGCAACGCCCGGGCGCTCGCCCGGGGCTGGGACGACCCGACCGCCGCGAGCCGCCCGTTCGACCGGCGGCGCAACGGGCTCGTCCTCGGCGAGGGCGCCGGGGTCTTCGTCGTCGAACGCGCCGAGCACGCCGAGGCGCGCCGGGCCCGCCGGTACGCCGACATCGTCGGCTGGGGCGCCACCAACGACGCGCACCACCCCACCACCCCGCGCCCCGACGGGTCGGCCGCCGCCGCCTGCATGAGCCGGGCCGTCGCCGACGCCGGGATCTCACCCGGGGACGTCGGCTACGTCAACGCGCACGGCACCAGCACCAAGCTCGGCGACGTGGCCGAGTCGACCGCGATCCGCGCGGTCTTCGGTGCCGATGCCCCGCCGGTCAGCTCGACGAAGGGCGTGACCGGCCACATGCTCGGCGCCTCCGGGGTGGTGGAGGCCGCGGTGTCGGTCCACGCCATGCTCCGCGGGCTGCTCCCGCCGACGCACAACCTGGACGAGCCGGATCCCGCCTGCGACCTGGACCACCTCCGCGAACCCCGCCCCGCGCAGGTGACCCACGTCCTGTCCAACTCCTTCGGCTTCGGTGGCCACAACGTGAGCCTCATCTTCGGCCGGCCGGAGTCCGCCTGGACACGCACGGCGTGACGCCAGCGCGTCACAGACCCCTGGGAACGACCGATCAGAACCCGAAAGGGAAGCAGGCCATGCAGATCCTCGACACCGACCACATCGAGATGTTCGTCGGCGACGCGCGCCAGGCGGCGCATCAGCTGTGCGAGACGTACGGCTTCCACGTCTACGGCCACGGCGGCCCCGAAACCGGCCTCACGGGTCAGCGCAGCGTGCTGCTGGGGCAGCGCGACATCCGGATCCTGCTCACCTCCGGCCTCAGCGGCGAACACCGGGCGAGCCGGTACGTGGCCCGCCACGGCGACGGTGTCGCCGTGATCGCGTTCGGCTGCGCCGACGTGGAGACGGCGTTCGCCGAGGCGGTCGCCGCCGGCGCCACCCCGATCCAGCCGCCGCAGCGGCTCGAGCAGGACGGTTCGACGGTCGTGACCGCGGAGGTGTCCGGCTTCGGCGACGTGACGCACCGGCTCGTGCAGCGCACCCCCGGCGACGGCGCCTTCCTGCCCGGGGCGATCGACATGACCGGCGCGCCCTCGGCGCCGACGGACGAGGACCTGCTGTACACCATCGACCACGCCGCGATCTGCCTGCAGGCCGGCGAGCTCGACGAGACGGTCCAGTACTACGAGCGCGTCTTCGGCTTCACCATGATCTTCCAGGAGTACATCGAGGTCGGCGAGCAGGGCATGCAGTCGAAGGTGGTGCAGAGCCCGTCGGGCGGCGTCACGTTCACGCTGATCCAGCCGGACCTGAGCCGCCGCGCCGGCCAGATCGACGACTTCCTGTCGTGGCACGAGGGCGCCGGCGTGCAGCACATCGCCTACAGCACCAACGACATCGTGCACGCGGTGCGCGCGTACAGCGCCAAGGGCGTCGAGTTCGCGCAGACGCCGGCGAGCTACTACGACGTGCTCGAGTCCCGCCTCGGCGCCGTCGACGTGCCCGTGGACCAGCTGCGGCCGCTCGGCATCCTCGTCGACCGGGACCACTGGGGGCAGATGTACCAGATCTTCGCCAAGTCGACGCACATCCGCCGCACCTACTTCCTCGAGCTCATCGACCGGCACGGCGCCCGGACGTTCGGCACCAGCAACATCCCCGCGCTGTACGCGGCCAAGGAGCGCGAGCTCGCCGCGGTACGCGACACCACAGACGGCCTGCGCAGCTGACCCCTCCCCCAGTCCTACTCCTGAAAGGACATAGACCTTGACCATCTCGCCCACGCAGACGTTCGCGCTGACCGACGACGAGCTCGCGCTGCTGCCGTCGGACGACGACGTCGAGCACTACGCCCAGCACGGCTGGTACCTGTCCAAGAAGATCTTCACCGACGACGAGGTCGACGAGCTCGTCGCGGCGAGCGAGCGGTACTACGCCGGTGAGCGGTCCCGTTCGTTACCGACCCGCCCGCCGCGCCTCGCCTACTGGGAACCGTCCAAGGGCGACGTGCAACGGCACAACGACTACGTGCACTACGAGAGCGACGCGCTCGCGCGGATCCTGCGCAAGCCGCTGCTCGGCGCGGTCGCCGCGCGGCTGGCGAAGGCCGACGAGATCCGCGTCTTCCAGTCGACGCTGATCTACAAGCCACCGATCGCGGGCGAGCCCAGCAACGTCGTGCCGTGGCACTTCGACCGGCACTACTGGGCCTCGTGCACGTCGGAGAGCATGCTCACCGCGTTCATCCCCTTCCACGACTGCGACGAGGAGATGGGGACCATCACGATGGTCGACGGCTCCCACCGCTGGGAGGAGATCGGCGCCGACGACACCACCACCCGGCACTTCGCCGAGCGCGACAACGACGACCTGGAGGTGATGCTCTCGGACAACGCCGCGTACAACAACGCCACGGTCACCAAGGTCCCGATGATCATCCCCAAGGGTCACATGAGCTTCCACCACTGCCGCACGTACCACGGCAGCGGCGCCAACCGCAGCGACCGGCCGCGGCGGGCGATCTCCTTCCACCTGCAGGACGGCGCCAACGCGTTCCGCCCGTTCCAGCTCAGCACGGGGGATCTCGTGGCCTACAACCACGACGTGCTGGTGCGACGGACCGAGGACGGCCGTCCCGACTACTCCGACCCCGAGTACTGCCCCGTGCTGTGGCGTACGGCCTAACACACTTTCAGGAGGCTCACATGTCCCGATACGACTGGGGTCAGCGGCACCCCGGCATCGACCGGCTCGAGGCGCTGATCGCCGACGCCCGGACCGACGTCGTCACCCACCCCATCTACGCCCGCCTGGACAGCCTGCCGGCGATCCAGACGTTCCTGGAGCACCACGTCTTCGCCGTGTGGGACTTCATGTCGCTGCTGAAGTCGCTGCAGCGCAACCTCACCTGCGTCGAGGTGCCGTGGATCCCGACCGGGCCGACCGGCAGCCGGCGGCTCATCAACGACATCGTCCTGGTCGAGGAGAGCGACGAGCTGCGCGGCGGCTTCATCAGCCACTTCGAGCTGTACCTGCTCGGCATGCAGGAGGCCGGCGCCGACACCACCGTCATCGACACCTTCATCCAGCTGCTGCGGGACAAGACCCCGGTGCCGGCGGCGATGGCGGCCGCGGGCGTGCCCGAGGCGTCGGCGGAGTTCGTCGGGCTCACCTGGCACCTCATCGACACCGCGCCGATCCACTGCCAGGCGGCGGCGTTCGCGTTCGGCCGCGAGGACCTGATCCCCGACATGTTCCAGCAGGTGGTGAAGGTCAACGAGCAGGGCGGGCAGCTCGGCACGTTCGTCGACTACCTGGAGCGGCACATCGAGGTCGACGGCGAGTTCCACACGCCGATGGCCATGCAGATGGTCACCGACCTCTGCGGCGACGACGAGAACAAGTGGAACGAGTGCGTGGAGACGATCAACCTCGCCCTCGTCGCCCGCGCCAAGCTCTGGAGCGGCATCCTCGCCAAGATCGACGAGAAGGTCCTCGCGGCCTAGTCCGCGGCTCTTTGTCCTGAAGGAGTACCACGTGACTGACGCCGCCGGGCTGTACCGGACGGTCCGCCTCATCCGACGGTTCGAGGAACGCGCGATCGAGCTCGTCCGGGACGGCACGATCGTCGGAGGGATCCACCCGTACATCGGGCAGGAGGCGATCGCGGCCGGCACCTGCGCCGCGCTGCGCCCCGGCGACGTCATCACCAGCACGCACCGCGGCCACGGGCACGTCCTGGCCAAGGGCGCCGACCCGGCCCGGACCCTGGCCGAGCTGGCGGGCCGGGCGACCGGCCTCAACGCCGGCCGGGGCGGCTCCATGCACGCCGCCGACTTCGGCCTCGGCATCCTCGGCGCCAACGCGATCGTCGGCGCCGCCGTGCCGATCGCGACGGGCGCGGCGTGGGCGGCGCGGCGGGCCGGCAAGGACCTCGTCGCCGTCACATACTTCGGCGACGGTGCGGTCAGCCAGGGCGTCGTCCTGGAGACGATGAACCTCGCGTCGCTGTGGAAGGTGCCGGTGGTGCTCGTCTGCGAGAACAACGGCTTCGCCACCACCACCCGGGTCGAGCAGGCGGTGGCCGGCTCGATCACCGGCCGGGCCGAGGCGTTCGGCATCCCGGCGTCCACAGTGGACGGCAGCGACCCGGAGGCAGTGCTCGCCGCGGCCACCGAGGCCGTCGAGCGGGCCCGCGCCGGCGGCGGCCCCTCGTTCATCGAGTGCGTCGCCTACCGCTTCGACGCCCACCACACCTGGGAGCACGCGGCGCGGCCGCGGTACCGCACCGACGACGAGGTCGCGCTCGGTGTCCAGCGCGACCCGGTGGCGCTGCAGGGCTCCCGCATCCCGGAAGCGGACCGGGACCGGATCGACGCGGAGATCGAGGCGCTGCTCGACGAGGCGGTCCGGTTCGCCGTCGACAGCCCGCTGCCGGACCCGGCCGGCGCGCTCGACCACCTGTACGCGGACGGCCTGCGGGCCAGGGCGGGGGTCTCCTGATGCCGAACCTGTCGTACCTGAAGGCGCTGAACCGGGCGCTGACGACCGAGATGGCCGCCGACCCGAGCGTGGTCGTGTTCGGCGAGGACGTCGGCGTCGCGGTCAGCAACGTCACCACCGGCCTGCTCAAGAAGTTCGGCCCCGAACGGGTCGTCGACATGCCGATCTCGGAGCAGGGGTTCACCAGCTTCGCGACCGGCGCCGCGATGGCCGGCCAGCGCCCCGTGATCGAGTTCCAGATCCCGGCGCTGCTGTTCCTCGCGTTCGAGCAGATCGCCAACCAGGCCCACAAGTTCTCGCTGATGACCGGCGGGCAGATCAACATCCCGGTCACCTACCTGCTGCCGAGCTCCGGCTCCCGCGGCGGCTGGGCCGGGCAGCACTCCGACCACCCGTACAGCCTCTTCGCCCACGTCGGCGTGAAGACGGTCGTGCCCGCGACCCCCGCCGACGCCTACGGCCTGCTGCTGACCGCGATCCGCGACGACGACCCCGTCATCATGTTCGCCCCCGCGGGCGCCATCGGGGTCCGCGACGACGTCGACTTCGCCACCCTCGCGCCGGTGCCGCTCGGCGTCGGCCGCGTCCACCGCCCCGGCGACGACGTGACGGTCGTCGCGGTCGGCCACCTCGTGCACGACGCGCTCGCCGTCGCCGAGGAGCTCGCCGGGACCGTGTCGGTGGAGGTGTTCGACCCGCGGACGCTGCACCCGTTCGACTGGGCCGGGCTCGCCGCGTCGCTGGAGCGCACCGGCCGGCTCGTCGTCGTCGACGACTCCAACCGCTCCTGCGGCATCGGCGGGGAGATCCTGGCGACCGCCGCGGAACAGATGCGCCTCATCGCGCCACCGAAACGGATCACCCGACCCGACGGCGCGGTGCTGCCGTTCGCCCGGGAGCTGGACCTGGCGCTGCAGCCGACCCGCGCGCAGATCCGCACCGCCGTCGAGCAGGTGGCGAAGCTTTCGTTCCCCACGCAGACCGAGGAGTAGACCCATGGCGTCCACGAGCATCCGGGCGGCGCTCGCCGCCGACCCCGACGTCGGTGCCGGCAACGTGCTGCACAAGCTCATCGAGCACGGCGCGGCGCTGGACGGGCCGGGCATCGCGTTCGACGTCGACGTCGACGGCTTCCCCGCCTGGCAGGGCCTCACCCTCGGCGATCTGCGCGACCGCGCCGCGGCCAGGGCCGCCTGGTTCCAGGCCAACGGCATCACCCGGCGCGACCCCGTCGCCGTCTACGTGACCAGCAGCGCCGACTGCTTCCTCAACTGGATGGGACTGGTCTGGCTCGGCGCGATCCCCGCGCTGATGAACCCGAACATCGCCGGTGACATCGCCGTCCAGTACATCGCCAAACTGCGCGCGACCGCGCTCGTCACCGACGCCGCCCACCTCGAGCGGCTCGCCGGCGCCGACGTCGGCATCCCCGTCATCGACGCCGCCGACACCGGCACCGGCGACCCGGCGCAGGCGCCCGCGCCGTTCCGGCACCACGCCGACGACCCGATCGCCATCACCCATTCCTCCGGCACCACCCGCATGCCGACCGCCGTCGTGCACTCGCACGCCAGCCTGTTCCACGCCACCCGCAAGATCCGGCTGAGCGGCCCGAGGGCCCAGGGCACCGAGCGGATCCTCAGTGCCCTGCCAGCCCCGCACGCGGCCGGCATCATGACCATCAACCACGCCCTGAGCAACCGGTCGGACCTGCTGTTCCTGTCGCAGCAGAGCGACGGCGGCGCGGTGCTGGACGCGATCGAGCGGTGGAAGCCGACCGGCGTCTTCGGCTTCGCGGTCACCTGGTCGGAGCTCGCCCGCTTCGACCTGACCCAGCACGAGATGGACTCGGTGTCGCTGTGGTTCAACACCGGCGACTGCGCGCACGAGCCGCACATCCGCAACCTCGTGAACGTCGGCAGCCACAACACCGTCACCCGCTCCGCCGAAGGCCGTCCGGTCGTCCAGCGGGTCAAGGGCTCCAGCTTCGTCGACGGGCTCGGCTCGACCGAGATGGGGCACTCCGCGTTCCACATCACCCACAGCCCCGACACCGAGCGCTACGGCCGGTGCGTCGGCGTGCCGCACGTCTTCGCCGACGTGGCGCTGCTGGACACCACGACCGGCGAGGAGGTGCCGGTCGGGCAGGTCGGCCACTTCGGCCTCAAGTCCCCGACGCTCGCACCCGGCTACTGGAACGACCACGCCAACACGTACAAGCACCGGCTCAACGGCTACTACCTCACCGGCGACCTGATGTTCCGCGACGCGGAGGGCTACTACTACCACGTCGACCGGGCCGTCGACTCCGTCGACCTCGGCGGCGGCAACTGGCTCTACACCGCCATGTCGGAGGAGCAGATCCTGCGCGCGGTGCCCGACGTGCGCGACTGCACCATCGTGTCGTTCAAGACCGGCGCCGGCGTCGTGTCGGACGTGCTGCTGTCGCTGCACGAGAGCGCCGACCCGACGGTCGACCACACCGCCGCCGTGACCGCCGCGCTCACCCCGGCCGCCGCGGCGACGCTGCGGAAGGTCGTCGTGTTCCCCGACGAGAACATCGTCACCGGCCCCACCGGCAAGGTCCGCAAGTTCCTGATGCGGCAGCGGCATCTCGCCGAGCTGGCGAATGCCTGACACGTTCCTGCCGGCCCCACCGCTGGTCGCGACCACCCGGATCCCGGTGCGGTTCGACGGCGAGGGGGCCGGGACCGGTCCGCTGTCGTGGGGGCAGCTCGGGATCTGGCAGGACATGGTCCGCCAGCGCTCCTGGCTGCCCATCGGCGGCTGGGCCCCGGTGGCCGAGGGGGCGACCGTCGAGGACCTCGCCGACGACCTGCGCTGGGCGATGCGGCGGTACCCGACGTTCCGCACCCGGCTGCGCTTCACCGACGACGGCGCCCCGCTGCAGGCGGTGGCCGGGTGGGGCACGATCGGGCTGGACGTGTTCGACGTGCCGCCGGGCGCCGACCCGGCCGCGTTCACGGCGTCGGTCGACGCGCAGTACCGGGCACGGCCCTACGACTTCGTCGAGGAGTGGCCGGTGCGGATGGGGGTCGTGCGTGTGGACGGCGTGCCCGCCTACCTGTCGACGGTCACCTGCCACCTGGTCACCGACGGGTTCGGCGGCCTGCTCATGCTCCGCGAGGTCGCCGCCCTGCGCACCGACCCGCCCGGGCCTACCAGCGGCCTGCAGCCGCTGGCGCAGGCGCAGTGGCAGGCGTCGCCGGAGGGGCGCAAGCAGTCGGAGAAGGCGCTGCGGCACTGGGACAAGATGCTGCGGCAGCTGCCACCGGTGACGCCGCCGGCCTCCCGGCCCGGGCCGCGGTTCCACCGGGGCACGTTCGTCTCGGCGGCCCTGTACCGGGCGACCCACGCGGTGTCCGTCGTCTTCGACATCGACACGTCGCAGGTCCTCATGACGTTCCTGGCGCTCGCCGTCACCGCCCAGGCTGGTGACGGGCGGCCCGCGATCATCCGGCCCATGGTGGACAACCGGTTCCGCCGCGGGCTCGGCGACGTCGTGGCGATGGTGGCGCAGCGCGGGATCTGCGTCGCGGACGTCGCCGGGCTGTCCTACGAGGAGGCCATGCGCAGGACCGGGATCGCGGCGATGCTGGCGTACAAGTGGGCCTACCACGACCCGGCGGCGGTCGCTGCCGTGTCCGCGACCCTGTCCGCCTCCCTGGACGTCGACCTCGACGCGGGTGTCTGGTTCAACGACCGGCGGACGATCAGCAGGCAGATGTTCCCCGGCTCCGTGCCCACCGCCGAGCAGGTCCGCGACGCCGCACCGGGCGTGTTCACCTGGACCGTCGCGCAGGACGACCCCTACGACCCGCTGAGCATCGACGTCGACGACTCCCCCGGCGAGTTCCAGCTCACCTGGTTCACCGACACGTGGCGGACGCCGCCGGCCCGCGTGGAGGCGCTCGCCCGGGCGGTCGAGGCGCTCGCCGTACAAGAGGCGCTGACGGCACTGGAAAACTTCGCCGGAACGGAGACGCCGTGACCGCTCTCGCCGCCATCGGCACCTATGTGCCCCCGGACCGCGTGCCGATCGAGTCGCTCGCCGACGAGTTCGAGCTCACGCCCATGCAGCTGCGGGTGTTCCGCCGCTACCACAAGCTCGGCTCCGCCGCGCAGGCGCCGGACCTGTCCCTCACCGAGCTGCTCGGCCTGGCGGTCGCCGACCTGCGGCTCACCACCGAGCAGACGGCGCGGATCCGGTACGTGCTCTACGCGCGGACGTTCCCCGGCGTGGCGCCCTACCCGTTCAACCCGCTGCACGAGGTGTGCCGGACGTTCGGGCTCCAGCACGCCACCGCCTTCGCCGTCGGGCACCACGCGTGCGCCTCCGGGCTGCTCGCCGTCGACCTCGCCGGGCGGCTGCTCGCATCGGCCGACCCGTCCGCGCTCGCGCTCGTCCTCACCGGGGAGAAGGCCTTCACCGGGGAGGCGCGGTTCGTGCCGGAGACGTCGATGTTCGGCGAGGGGGCGGCGGCCTGCCTGGTCTCCGCCGCCGGCCCTCGGGACCGGCAGCTGTCCTACGTGGCGGACCTGCGCGGCGAGTTCGACGGCGAGCTGGAGGAGGTCGCGGGCGAGTTCCAGCGGATCTACCACGACGCGCTGGGCGCCGCCGTGACGTCCGCCGTCGAGCGCGCGGGGCTGACCCTGCCGGACATCGCGCTGATCCTGCCGCACAACGTGAACGTGGTGGCCTGGCAGCGGGTGTGCAAGCGGATCGGCTACCCGCTCGACCAGGTGCTGCTCGACCACGTCGCCGACTACGGCCACGTCTTCTGCGCCGACGCGTTCCTCAACCACCGCACCGCCGTGCAGCGCTCGCTGCTGCGCCCCGGCGACCACTACGTCATCGCCGCCGCGGGCGCCGGCCGCGGCGCGACCTTCTCCGCAATGGTCTTCACGCACTAGGTTCTGGCTTTCTTGAAGGGGTTTGTCATGAGCGACACCACGACCATCGACCCGGACCTGCGCCAGCAGGTCGTCGACACGATCTGCGAGCTGCTGCCCCGCGTGCTGAAGCGGGAGGTCACCGGCGCGTCGGAGACCACCACGCTCATGGACGACCTGGGCATGAGCTCCACCACCGGCCTGGAGCTGGTCCTCGAGCTGGAGGACAAGCTGGAGCGCGAGATCAGCGTCGAGGACATGGGCCGCGACAACTTCGAGACGGTCGGCAGCCTCGCCGACTACGTCGCCGGAAACCTGCTGCCGGAAGAGTGAGCATGCCCGCTCTCCACGACGACCGCTGGGGTCTCCGGCGCGCAGTGTCGCGCCGGTACCCGTCGCCGGCCGCGCTCGCCGCCGACCCCGGGCACGCCGCCCGGCTGTCGACGTACCTGACCGACCTGCTCGCCCCGTACGACCTCACCCTGGCCCGCGACTCGTCGTCCGCCCAGTCCTACGGCGAGATGGCCGTCGAGCTGCTGCCGACGTCACCCGCCTCACCGGTCGACCTGCTGGTGCTCGCCTACGACGTGCCGGACGTCTCCCCCGGCCGCGCCGTCAGCACCTACCTGACCCACGTGTGCCCCGGCAAACCGATGTCGTTCGCCGTCTCGGACCAGGGCCGCGCGGCGGCCTTCACCGCGCTGTCGCTGATGCGGACGTACGCCGCCACCCACCCCAGGGCGCTGCTCATCGCCGTCGAGCAGGCCGACCTGCCCTACGACCCCGGCGTGCCGCTGTCGCTGCCCGCCGCCCACGCGGGCATCGCCCTGCACCTGTCGGCCGCCTCCCCCGCCCCGCTCACGACGGTCACCACCCTTCCCGACGCGGCACCCTCGCTGAGCGTGCTCGACGGCCTGTCCGCGACGACCGTGATCCTCGGCGGCGGTCTGGCGGCGCTCGCCGACGACGTGAAGGCCGACCGGGTGATCCTCGCCGACCCCGCCCAACCGATGACCGGCGTGTGGGAGGCCCTGGCGGGGCTCGACCTGGCGACGGCCGGCCGGATCGCGGTCGCCGACCACGACCCCACCCTGCACTACCTGTGCGCGGCGACCTTCGGCTGAAACCTGCACGGCGACCTTTCGGCTGAACCTGTGCGCGGCGGCGGCCTTCGGAGAGCGACCTCCGACTGAGCCACTCGCCGTTTCCGACCGACCCCGCCCGCCACCCGAACCGCCGCGCTCCGCCAACGGCAGCGCATCGTCGCGCTCGGCCAGCGCGGCCTTTCGCGGCCCGCCGCCGCCAGTCCCGTCCGGTCGCTCCGCCAACGGCCGCGGCCACACTGCGCACCGGCGTCGCCCGTCCCATCCAGGGCTGCGCTGCTGCGCACCGGGCGGCGACCGCGGCCCCATGTCGTGCCACACGGGCGCGGCGACAGGTCGTGCCACGGGCGACGCCGCCGAATTGGCATGGTCAGGCGCGGCGACAGCCGGTCTCGCGTCACACGGGCGCGACACCTACCGCCTGAGGCAGTACGCGGTGGCCTTCGGCTGAGACCGCGCTGCCACCGGCCGACGTCGCCCGCCGCGCATGCACAGCCGCAGCCGGACACGCCGGCCTTCAGCGAACCTCCAGAACCTGACCATGCCCATTCGGCGGCGCCGGTCGCCGCGACCGTCCTGCCTCGAACGATGTGGCGCGTCGTCCCGGGCCACATCGTGCTTCCACCGCGCGTACGCGACGCTTGCGCTGCGCCGCACGCGCACAGCCCCATGTGGTCGCGGCACGTGCGCCACCCAGGCACGACCGCTGCCGGCCGGCAACGCGCCTCGCAAGCGTGCGGCAACGTGCCGTTGTGCCGGCGGCACGCCACCCGAGCGTCGTTGCGCCACGTACGGCCACCCAGGCGTGCGGCCACCCAGGCGTGCGGCCACCCAGGCGTGCGGCCGCTGTCGGCCAGGAACGCACGCCACGTGGGAGCGCGGCACCGTGTCGTCGCACCACGCGCACCACACACGCACGGCCGGTGCGCCACGCGGACGCGACCGTGGATTGGTGTGGCACACGCGCGCGACCGCGGGTTGGTGCGTCACACGCGCGGACGCTGGCGGCAGCTGAGGTTCGGGGCAGGCGTCGTCGTCGGGTCGGCCCGTACAGGGCTCGATAGGCGGGTCCTGGTGTCGGGCTGGCCGCTTCACTCCACCGTACCTGAGGCGACCTAATTGATCTCTAAGGTCGTCACCAGGCGATGACGAACTGTACCCGGCCGCTGAGCCTGCGGGCCAAAGCGCAGGTCAGGTGGGGCGCAGGAGGTGGGCGACGTCGAGGGCTCGGGACAACTGGCCGCCCGTGTCGGCGGTCCAGACCGAGGACAGGACGGCCTTGACGAAGCCCCACGCGGCCAGGCGGTCCTCGGGTTCGCCGAGCGCCGCCGACAGCTGACGCAGGCGGGCCGGGACGAGGGCGGTCAGGGCCGGGTCACGGTCGTCGGGGTGCGGGTTGAACAGGATCGAGCCGACCTCGTAGCCGGGGTCGCCGACCAGGCCGTGCGGGTCGATCGCCAGCCAGGGGGCGCGGGTGCCGGCGAGGACGTTGTCGTGGTGCAGGTCGCCGTGCAGGACCGCCTCCCGGGACGCCGACGCGCACAGGGAGCGCATGAGGGCCGCGGCCTGTGAGACGAGGTCGGCGGGGACCGGGCCGCGGTGCCGGTCCAGGGCACCCACCTGCGACAGCACCGGCGGCAGGCCGTGCGACGCCGGCGGCGGGACGTGCAGCTGCCGCATCAGGTCCGCGAGGACGGCCATCGCCGCGGGGTCGTCGGCGGGGACCAGGTCGCGGAGGCGGTGGCCGGGGGTCACCTGCTCCAGCAGTATGGCGGCCCCGGGTCGCGTCGAACCGCAGCGGCCGGACGGCGCCGCGGCCGTCGAACGCCCCCAGGGCGGCCGCCTCGACCTCCAGCTCGAAGCCGACCTTCAGGACGGCGGGCGTGCCGTCGGCCTGCCGTACCGGCGCGACGTAATGGAACGTGAGGTCGTAGGGGGCTTCGAGGACGAGGTCCCAGTCGGCGGCGAGGCCGTCGAGCAGGGCGGGCAGGCCGGCGAGCCAGCGCTCGCCCTCGGCGCCCCAGACGCCGGTGACGTTGCGGGACAGGGTCGTCAGGATCCGAACCATGCCCTCAGCTGCGCGGCGGCCTGGGCCAGCGCGACGCGGGCGCCGTCGACGACGCCGGCCATCGTGAAGAAGCCGTGGGACATGCCGTCGTAGCGGGCGAGCGTGACGGGGACCGCGTCGTCGGCGAGCCGCTTCGCGTAGCGCTCGCCCTGGTCGCGCAGGGGGTCGAACTCGGCGGTGATGACGAGCGCGGGCGGCAGGCCCTTCAGCGTCTCGGCCCGCAGCGGCGACGCGAGCGGGTTCTCGGCGTCGTCGGGGTCGATGAGGTAGTGCTTGCGGTACCAGGCGACGGAGTGGTGGTTGAACTGGTACGGGTCGGCGTTGTCCCGCATGGAGTCGTCGTCGGCGAGCTGGTCGGTGTTCGGGTAGACGAGCAACTGCCCGGCGAGGGTGAGGTCGCCGGCCTCCTGCGCGATGAGGGTCGCCGCCGCGGCCAGGTTGCCGCCGGCGCTGTCGCCACCGACCGCGATCCGGGCCGGGTCCGCGCCGAGCGTCTCGGCGTTGCCGGCGACCCACTGCACGGCGGCCCAGCAGTCCTCGATCGCCGCCGGGAACGGGTGCTCGGGCGCGAGCCGGTATTCGGGGACCACGACCAGGCAGCCGGCGCTGTTGGCCAGGGTGCGGCTGATCCCGTCGGCGGTGTCGATCGTGCCGAGGACCCAGCCGCCGCCGTAGAAGTACATCAGGACGGGCAGCGGGCGGTCTGCGGACGGCCGGTACACGCGGACCTGCATCCGGCCGCCGGGCCCGTCGATCCAGTGGTCGGTGACCTCGTGGACGGGCTCGGGGTCGCCGCCGCCGGCCTTGATGGACGCCAGGTCGTCGGCGCGCGCGTCCTCGAGGGTCATCTTGTACAGCGGTGTGGCGCCGTCGCGCTCGCGCCGGTCACGCATCGCCTGCAGCTGCGGGTCGAGTGGCATCTCTACGCTCCCTGGATCTCACGGGACAGGCGGCGGATCATCTCCGCCGCGGCGATGGCGTGGCTGCGACCGTTGCCGTGCAGCCCGTCCGCGCCGGTGAGGACCTCACCGAGGGCGATCGCCGGGTGCGTGGCGAGGTCGACGTGGATGGTGCCGAGCGTCGCGGCGAGCGCGGCGGTGCGGCGGCCGAGCAGCGTCATCCTGCGGGAGAACGCGGGGCCGAGCCACGCCGGCATCGACGGGTACTGCGGCATCACGAACAACGACACGGTCATGACCTGGGCGCCGGCGTCCTGCAGCGGGCGGACGATCGCGGTCAGCGTCGCGTCGACGGCGTCGGCGCGCGACTCGTAGCCGGGGCGCATCGCGTCGTTGGCGCCGCAGATGACCAGCGCCAGGTCCGGCCGGAACTCCAGCGCCGGGCCGAGCTGGGTGTCGAGGACCTCGGCGGCGCGCAGGTTGCGCCGGCCCAGGTTCAGGGACGCGAGGCCGGGGCGCCCGTGCAGCAGCTCCGCCCGCACCCGGTCGGGGAACGCGAGCGGATGGTAGCCGTCGACGGGGTCGATGAGGCCCTCCGCGACGCTGTCACCGAGGATCGCGAACCGGTGCCACGGGTGCCCCGCGAGGAGCGCGGTGGCCTCCCCTGCGGCGAGGCAGAACGGGTCGGAAACTTCGGCGGTCAGCATGCTGTCGGTGCCCATGCAAGCCTTTCGGCTCCTGTCGGTCGTGGCGTGGTTCCGATAGGCTACCGCCTATGGAGCGCCGGTGACACGATCGAAGACCGGGCCGGTGTTGACCGCCTCCGACTATCAGCACCTCGCCCGGGAGCTCGTCGACGCGGACGTGTGGGACTTCATCGAGGGCGGCGCCGAGTCCGAGCGCACCCTGCGCGCCAACGTCAGCGCGTTCGACCGGCTGCGGCTGCGGCCCCGGGTCATGACCGACGTGTCCACAGTCGACACCGCCGTGTCGCTGTTCGGCGCCGGCCACCTGACCCCGATCGGCGTCGGGCCCACGGCGTATCACCGGCTCGTCAACCCCGAGGGCGAGGTCGCCACCGCGCGGGGTGCGAGCGCCGTGGGCGCGCTGTTCGTGGTGAGCGTCTTCGCCAGCAGGTCCCTCGAGGACATCGCGGCGGCGTCCGACGGTCGGCTGTGGCTGCACCTGTACTGGTTCCGCCGCCGCGAGGTGATGACGGGCCTGATCCGGCGGGCCGAGGACGCCGGCTACACGGCGCTGGTGCTCACCGTCGACGCGCCCCGCATCGGCCGGCGCTGGCGCGACATGCGCAACGGGTTCGCGATCGGCGGTGACGTCGCCGCCGTCAACATCGACGCGGCGGTCATGGCGCTCACCCACCACAGCGACGTCGGCCACTCCGCGATCGCCGACCACGCCGCCCAGTCCTTCGACGCCGCCGTCACCTGGGCCGACCTGGCCTGGCTGCGGTCGCAGACCAGGCTGCCGATCGTGCTCAAGGGCATCCTGACCGCGGAGGACGCGGCCCTGGCCGTCGAGCACGGCGCGGACGGGGTCGTGGTGTCCAACCACGGCGGCCGCCAGCTCGACGGCGCCGTCGCCAGCCTCGATGCGCTGCCCGAGGTCGTCGACGCGGTCGCCGGCGCGATTCCGGTGCTGTTCGACGGTGGGGTCCGCCGCGGCACCGACGCGCTCGTCGCGCTCGCGCTCGGCGCCCGCATGGTGCTGCTCGGCCGGCCGCCGCTGTGGGGGCTCGCGGCCGGCGGCGCCGACGGGGTCGAAGGACTGCTGCGCACGACGACCGATGAGCTGGCGCACGCGATGGCGCTCGCCGGCCGCCCGCGCCTCGCCGACCTGGACCGGTCGGTGCTGCGGGCCCGACCTGGAGGCGAACTGTAGATGGTGGAGCTGTCCCGCGAGGCGTTGCACGTGTCGGTCTCCGACCCGGTGTCCACCTCGATGAACTTCCTCAACGAGGTCGCCGGCCGGTTCCCCGACGCGATCTCGCTCGCCGCGGGCCGCCCGTTCGACGAGTTCCACTCCGCCGCCGACGTCGACAAGCACCTGCAGGCGTACCTGACGCACCTGCGCGAGAGCGGCATCAGCGACGCGCAGAGCAGGGTGCTGCTCACCATGTACGGGCGGACCAACGGCCACATCGGCGGTCTCATCGCCCGCATGCTCGACGTCGACGAGGACATCCGGGTCCCGGACGAGGCCGTCATGGTGACCGCCGGCTGCCAGGAGGCGATGGTCATCGCGCTGCGCGGCCTGTGCGCGGGCCCCGGCGACGTCGTGCTCGCCGCCGAGCCCTGCTACGTCGGCTTCACCGGCGCCGCCCGGATCCTCGGCATCGACGTGGTGCCGGTGCCGGAGTCGCCCGACGGGCTGCGACCTTCGACGGTCCGTGAGGTCGCCGCTGCGGTACGGGCCGGCGGCCGCACCCCGAAGGCCCTGTACCTGGTGCCGAACTTCGCCAACCCGTCGGGTGTGTCGCTGCCGGTGGCGACCCGCCGGGCGCTGCTCGACGTCGCCGCCGAGGCCGACCTGCTGATCCTGGAGGACGACCCGTACGGCCTCTTCGGCCTCGACGACGAGCCCCGGCCCACGCTGAAGTCGCTGGACACCGACCAGCGGGTCATCTACCTCGGCTCGTTCGCCAAGTCGTACTTCCCGGGCGTGCGGGTCGGGTTCCTCGTCGCGGACCAGCCGGTCGTCGACGCCGCCGGGCGCCGCACCGTCCTCGCCGAGGAGCTGTCGACGGTGAAGAGCATGCTCACCGTCAACACCTCCGCCCTCTCCCAGGCTGTCGTCGGCGGCATGCTGCTGGACAGCGGCTTCAGCCTCCGCGGCGCCAACCAGGCGAAGATCCAGTTCTACCGGCAGAACCTGCGGACCCTCCTCGCCGCGCTTGAGCGGCACTTCACCGGCGGCCCCGTGCGCTGGAACAGCCCGAGCGGCGGCTTCTTCGTCGTCGTCGACGTGCCGGTGGACGCCACCGAGGAGCTGCTGGAGGTCTCGGCCCGCGAGCACGGCGTGCTGTGGACCCCGATGCGCTTCTTCTACCTGGGCGACGGCGGCAGCCACGCGATCCGGCTGTCGTGCAGCGCCCTCGAACCGGCGCAGGTCGACGAGGGTGTGCGGCGCTTCGCCGGCTTCCTCGCCTCGGTCTGACCCGCCCCGATCGTGGACGCCGTCGACGTCTGGCTGGCCGACGCGCGGGTGCCGGAGTCGGCGCTGCCGGCCATGCTCGCGCTGCTCGACCCCGACGAGCGGCGCCGCCACGCGTCGATCGTGCACGCCATCGACCGCCGCCGGTTCATCGTCGCGCACGCCGTCACCCGCCGTCTCGTCGGCGCGGTCCTGGACGCCCCGCCGTCCGAGCTGCGCTGGTCCCACAACCCCAACGGCAAGCCGTCGCTGAGCGGCCCGTACACCGGCGTCGAGGTCAACCTGTCGCACTCCGGCGACCTCGTCATGGTCGCCGTGTCGCCGCACCGCCCCGTCGGGGTCGACCTGCAGCGGGTCGTGCCGGCCCTCGACTGCGCCGCGATGGCCCGGCGCTTCTACCCGCCCGCGGAGGCCGCCCTGGTGACGGGCGCCGACGGGCACGAACGCTTCGCCGAGCTGTGGGCCCGCAAGGAGTCCCTCGTCAAGGCGGCCGGCGCGCGGCTGACCCGGGGGCTGGCCACGCCGGTCGCCGGGCCCGCCCCGGTGGTGGTCGACCACGACGGGCCGTTCCGGATCGCGGACCTCGTCGCTCCGGACGGGTTCCGGGCGGCGGTCGCCCTCGCTGGCGCGGCGCCGTTCGCCGTCACACAGCACGCGGACGGCTGAGCGCCCTCGCGGACGCCGTCACACAGCACACGGACGGCTGAGCGCCCTCGCGGACGGCGGCGCCGTTCGCCGTCGCACGGCACGCGGGCGGCTGAGTCCGGGTCACGGCAGGCGGGACAGCAGGCCCTCGCCCCACGGGAAGTCGATGTCGCCGATCAGGGCGTCGGCGGTGGCGCGTTCGCGGACGGCGTCGTCGACCAGGCCCTGCGCGTTGAGGACGGCGGCGGCCCTGAGCCTCGCCTCGCCCTCGCGGATCCGGTCGCCGAGGCGGTGGTACCGGTCGGCGCTCTCCCGGTAGCGGGCGACGGCGGTGTCGGGCTGGTCGCGTCGCTCGGCGACCTGGGCGAGGCCCTGCAGCGCGCCCGCGACCGCGGCCCCGTTACCGACGCGCTCGGCGAGGACGCGCATCTGCTCGAAGTCGCGTTCGGCGTCGTCCAGGCGGTCGTTCTGCTCGGCGGCCCACGCGACCTCCTGGTGGTAGTACGCCAGGAGGTAGTCGTCGCCGGCGCGGGCGGCGATGCCGGGGACCTCGGCGGTGATCGCGTCGGCCTCCTCGCGGCGCCCGGCGAACCGGTAGGCGAGGCCGAGCGCCAGCCGCACCCAGCCGCCCTGGACCGACTCACCCGGGGGAAGCAGTTCGCGGGCGCGTTCCATCATCGGCAGGCTCAGGTCGTGGCGGCGGAAGTTGTTGTACAGGGTGCCGAGCGCCGTTCGCACCTCGACCTCATCCTCGACGCGGCCCAGCTCTACGAACAGGTCCAGGGACTGCAGCAGCGCCGCCTCCGACTCGGCGAAGCGGTGCAGGTCGCGCAGCGCCTCGCCGCGCCGGCGGAAGGCCTGTGCGGTCTCCCGCTGGTCGCCGGCGGCCAGTGCCAGGGCTTCGTCGGCGGGTGGCAGCGCCCGCTGCACCTCTCCCGCGGTCGCCCACGCGTGCGACACCCCGCGCAGCGCCCGGGCCCGGGCCACCGGGTCACCGGCGGCGTCCGCGGCGGCGGTCCACACGGCGAGCCGGTCGAACGGGTCGATGATTTCCTGGTGTACGACGTCGACCAGCGCACTGACGGCGCCGTGACGGCTGGTGCCGACCCCCTCGGCGAGGACCGCGGGGAGGCTCGCGCTGTCCGCCGCGGACCGGCCGGTCGCCAGCCACCGCAGCAGCCGCTCCGACGCGTCCGCGTGCTCGTCGCCGGTCAGGGTCTCGGTGGCGAACAGGCGCAGCAGGTCGTGCAGGTGAAACCGTTCGGGCCCGGGCGACTCGACGAGGAACGCGTCGACGAGCCGCTCCAGCGACGCCTCCGCCCGCGGCACGTCGACACCCGCCCGGGCGGCCGCCGCCTCGAGGGTGAACACCTGCCCCGGGTGCGATCCGGCCCGGCGGAACACCAGACGGTCCACTTCGGACAGTTCGGCGTACGCGGCCTGAAACGTCGACCGGACGGCGAGGTCGCCCTGGCGGAGCTCGTCGAGCCGGCGGTGCTCCCCGGCGAGCCGCTCGGCCAGCGCCGACGGTGTCCACTGTGGACGTGCCCGGAGCCGGCCGGCGACGATGAGGACCGCGAGGGGCAGCCCGGCGCACGCCTCGACGAGGGCCCGCGCGCCGTCGGGGTCGCTGTGGACGGTGTCGGCGCCGGCGACCCGTGCGAGCAGCTCGATCGCCGCGTCCTCGGGCAGCGCGGCAAGGGGCACCGAGTGCGCGTTGGCGACCCCGGTCAGCTGCCGCCGGCTGGTGACGATGGTCGCGCACCGCGCACCGCCGGGCAGGAGCGCGGCGACGTGGGCGGAGTCGCGGGCGTCGTCGAGCAGGACCAGCACCGCCCGGTCGGCCACCGCGGACCGGAACCGCGCGGCGAGCTCCTCCACCCCGCCGCGCCGCTCGTCCTCGGGCACGCCGAGCGCGGCCAGGAACCGGCCGAGGACCGCCTCGGGCGCGACCGGCTCCGCCGACGCACCGCGCAGCGTCGCGAACAGCTGCCCGTCCGGGAAGCTCGGCCGCAGCGCGTGCGCGGCCCCGAGCGCCAGCGACGTCTTGCCGGTGCCCGGCGCGGCGGCGAGCGTCACGACCGCCGACCCGCCACTCAGGACCCGCACGATCTCGGCGACCTCGGCGTCACGCCCGAAGAGCGGGGTCGCCGCGGGCAGCTCGGCCGGAACCGGGTCGGGCACCGGGACCGGCGGCGGCTCGGGCGCCGGCAACGGCGGTGGCGGTGGCGTCTGGGCCGACTGCTGCCAGAACGCCAGACCCGCCCCGGCGACCCCGAGCACCCCGACGGCCGGCCACGCCAGCCAGGCCACCGCGTCGATCGGTGCCGGCAGGGTCCCACCGGTCGCCACGTTGACGGCGACGGCGAGGAGGACCGAGAACAGGCCGGACACGACCGCCAGCAGGATGCCCACCCGACTCCGCATGCAGGGATCTTCGCCGATACGCCGCCGCGCCACCAACCCGCCCCGGCGCGGCGGCCCATCAATGCACGCGACCACCACCGACACACCTGGCCACGACAACCGCCCCTGGCACCTCACCCCACAATGCGGACCACCCGGCGACGCCAGCGATCAGCAACCACCCATAGCAGCCCGCCACCACACTCCACCCCACAACACGGACCACCCGGCGACGCCAGCGATCAGCAACCACCCATAGCAGCCCGCCACCACACTCCACCCCACAATGCGGACCACCCGGCGACGCAAGCGATCGGCACCCAGCACTCGGCGGCCAGCGGCCAGCGACCAGCGACCAGCGACCAGCCCTACCACCACATCCGACGAAGCGCGCGACCATCAACCAACACACCGGCCGCGGCAACCCGCCCACCACCACGCTCCAACCCCACAGCGCGGGCCATCCGGCAACCCGCCACGGCAACCCGCCCTGACACCGCACTCCGCCTCAACAATGCGGACCGGACCACCCTGCGACGCGCGCGACCAGCAACCGACACACCAGCCACTGCGGCCGTCCTGGCAGCACACTCCATCCCATGACGCGGACAAGCCGGCAACGCACGCGGCCGCGGGCGGGCGGCCCGGACCGCGCAGGGGGGCGGTCAGGGGCGGGACGCGGCGACCGTGGGTGCGGCGGGCCGGGGGCGGGCGGCGGTGACGGCGACCGTCGTCAGCAGCGCCACCGCGAGCAGCCACGTCGACGGGACGAGGACGAGGCCCGGCCAGTGCGGCAGGGGTAAGCCCGGCATGTCCTCCCCGAACACGGGCATCGCCCAGCCCGTCAGCCGCCACGCGATGAGGGCGGTGGCCAGGCCGAGGACGCCGGAGGTGGCGACCAGCACCGGGTACGTCCACAGCTGGGTCCGCGCGGCCGCCCTCCGGCTCAGGCCCTGGGCGCGCAGGGCGGCGAGGTCGGCGAGGCGTTCGCGGCGGTCGACGGCGATGACGAGGGCGAGGCCACCGGCGCCGAGGACGACGGCCAGGATGCCGGCCAGCACGTGGAACCAGACGGCGAGCGCGGGACCCTGCGCGGCGAGCCGCGCCTGGGCCGCGGAGACGCCGTTGTCGCCGGTGACGACGAGCCCCTGCGCGGTGAGCCGGGCGACGGCGTCGGGCGGGGCGGCGGCGCCGAGCCACACCTCGGGGCGTTTCGCCTCGCCGGCGTCGGTTGCGGCGCGGTCCGCGTACTCGAGGTCGACCAGCGTCCCCCGCGTGCCCAGCCGCGGCACGGCGGTGAGGCGGGCGGCGGCACGCACCGCGACGGGCAGGCCGTCGAGGCCCGCGACGCCGGTGCCGTCGGGCAGGGCGGCGGTCGTCACCACGGGCAGCGGCGCGGGGACGTCGGCGGCCTGCACCCAGGCGCCGCGCGGCAGGCCTTCGGGCGCGTCGAGGGTGACCCGGAGCCCGTCGGGCGCGGCGGTGAGCGTGGCACCGTCGGAGCGCCAGCGGGACGGGTCGGCGAGGTCGGCCCGGCCCGCGGCGACGGCGACCGGGTTGATGCTGCCGATGGCGCGCAGCACGACGGTGAGCTTCACGCCGGTGGCGGTCGTGTCGGGGGTGAGGTGCAGGCCCGCGACCCGGCACCCGTCGACGCAGACGGCCGAGCGTTGCTGGAAGGTGTACGGGCCGTCGTGCAGCACCCCGAAACCGACGACAGCGGTGCCGCGGCCGGTGACCGACGACAGCACGACGCTGAAGCCGACCGGTTTCGCCGCGTCGGCGCCCTTGACGGTGACGTCGACGGACACGTCCTGCCCGGCGACGACGACGGGTGCCGGGGCGGCGGGCCGCAGCAGCCGGCCGGCACCGGCCGCGTCGAGGTCGCCGTACTCGTCGCGCCAGGTGGCGACGGTCGCGAGGCGGGTCGCGTCGACGGCGAGCTTCGGTGCCTCCCCCGGGCCGCCGGCGGGCAGCTCGGCGACGGCCATCGCGTAGTCACCGGCCGGGTCCGCGGCGCGGACGGCGTGCAGCAGCTGCTGGCGGGTGAGCGGGGCGACGCTGAGCACGCGGGGCGCGCCGGTGCCGATCTGCGCGGCGAGGTCCCGGTCGCGGGCGGCGACGTCGGCGGCGGTGACCGCGTAACCGAGCACGCCGACGGCCGCGACGAGCAGCAGGAGCAGCCGCTGCGCGCCCGGGCGGCGGGCCAGCTGAAACGCGGCGAGCGCGGCACCGAGCCGACCCCTGCGCAACGCCCGGTCACCGGCGACCCGCGCGAGCGGGACGACGCCACGGGCGGCACCGACCGCCAGCGCGATGATCACGAGCGCGGGCGCGGCGAGGGCGACCCCGGACAGCGAGCCGCCGGTGAGGAACAGCTGCGCGGTGGCGGTCACGGCGAGCAGCCCGACGACGATCTCGGCGGTGACGAGCCGCCACCCGGTCAGCTGCGCCCGGACCCGCCGCATCAGGTCCGCGACGCCGCTGACGAGGTGCCGGCGCTGGGCGGCCAGCATCGCCACGACCGCGCCGAGCAGCGCCCACGGCGCCCACCGCAGCGCGTCGAGCCCGAGGACCGGCGTGTCGACGCCGGGGAACCGCCACGCGACGACGGCGGCGACGAGCAGTTGCCCGGCGACGCAACCGGCGACCCCACCGGCGAGGAGCGCGGCGAGGCTCTCACCGCTGGTCAGCCACCACCGCGTCCACCAGCGGGCGCCGCGCAGCGCGATGACGGCGAGCTCGGGCCGCCGGCCTTCGGTGCCGTACCCGGCGGCGATGAAGATGACGGCGTACGCGAGCAGCAGCAGCGGCGCCGCACCGACGGGAATGCTGCGGCGGGCGAGGTCGCGGCTGCGGTCGATCCTGTCGAGCAGCTGCGGGATCGCGGTGGTGAGGGTGAGCGCCCGGCCGAGGTTCTCCCCGCGGGCGTCGAGCCCGGCGAGGTCGCGGCGCAGGGCGGGCAGCCTCGCCTCGGTGATCGTGCCGGGGATGGCGGTCGCGTCGATCGAGACGTCGCTGGGCCCGTGCGACATGGTGCGGATCGTCTCGGCGCCGGTGAAGACCGGCTCGCCGGGGCGGGCGGTGTGGTCGAGCCGGAAGTACCCGTGGGCGCCCCAGTACTGCCCGTCGGGCTCGGGCGTGCGGTACGTCCCGGCGACGGTCAGCGGCGTGGCGTCGCCGTCCGCGACGTAGATGGGCCGGGTCGGGTCGGTGCTGATCACCGCATACGTGAGGGTGATCAGATCACCGGCGGCGAGGTGCAGCCGCTGGGCGGTCTGCTCCCCCACGACGACCTCACCCGCCGCGGCGAGGCACCGGCCGGTGACGATCGTCAGGTGGGCGCAGACGCCCTGCCGGTACAGCAGCCGCGACGCCACCCGAGGGTCCGGTTCGATCCCGATGGCGGCGAACTCCTCGGCGTATACCTGCGTGAACCCGGGCACCGCGACCAGCGCCCCACCGACGTCCGCGAACGAGACCCCGCCGGGCTCCCGCTGCTCGTTGACGGTGGCCTGGACCGTCAGCGACAGCTCGGCGGGGCTGGCCGTGGCAACCTGCCCGGCCACCACGGCACGGTCGACCGCCTGGAGGTAGGCGGGCGCGGCGACGGCCGCCGCGACCGCGAACATCGCCAGCAGCGCGAGCGTGACCGCCTGCCCCCGACGGGCACGCAACATGCCGAGCAACAACGACATCATCGCGACCAACCCCGATCAACGTGCCACGCATCAACCCGACGACCGACCGGCAACCCCGCCACCCACCAGACCAACCCGACCCCACCCACCCCCACAACAGCCGCCACGGCAACGAAACCCACGACCGCCACCACAGCGGAGAAGACCACGGACGCCGCCACAACGGCGAACACCGCGGACGCCACCGCAGCGGACACGACCTCGGACGCCACCGGCCACCAGCCACCGACAGCGCAACGGTCACCGGCAACGCGAGGGCCACCAACTGCCTGAAGGTCGCCGACCGCCCGAGGCGAGCACGCGACCTGCCCAGCGGCAACGGCATCATCGCGACAAACCCCGATCGACCGCGGCAAACACCGAACCGGCGGACGACCCGCAGCACCGGCGACCATCGAACCGCGCCGGCCACACCCGCCGAAGCCACCACCACGTCGATGCCGGCCACGGATGGCAGCGCCGATGGCACCGACCCGACGACCCTGCCGCGCGCCGGCGACAGACGCGGACATCGCCGGCAGTGGGACGGGCGCCGGTTGTGCACGGCGGGGGTGGGGGGCGGATGGCGACGGTGGTGTCATCGGGACGGGCCTTGGGCGGTGTCGGGGGCGTTGAGGTGGCGGGTGAGCGGGAGTGCGGTCAGCCACCAGGACAGGCCGAGGACGCACAGGGCGACCGCCGCGGCGGCGGCCAGGGCCGGCGGCGGCAGGGCGGAAGGCGCCGGCATGACCTGCCAGTCGTCGACGAACGGGCGGCGGGGCGGGCCGGTGGCGAGCCGGGCGGCGACGGCGGCGAGCAGGCCGGTGGCGGCGCCGAGGACGAGGACGGCGGCGTAGCCCGCGCGGCCGGCGGTGACGGCGATGCCGGCGGGCAGGCCCTGCCGGCGCAGGGCGCGCAGCTCGGTGAGGCGCCGGCGCCGTTCGACGGCGACCGCGACGGCGAGCGCGGTCGCGGCGGCGAGGAGGCCGAGCGCGGCGGTGACCAGCTGCAGCCGGGCGGCGACGGCGGGGCCCTGGCCGGCCAGCCGGTCGGCGCGGGCGGTGACGGTGTCGTCGGCGAGGACGACGAGGCCGGCGGTGGTGAGGGCGGCGACGACCGACGCGGGCGCGCCGGCGGTGAGCCACACCTCGGTGCGGCCGCCGGTGCCGCCGGTGCCGAGCCGCTGGGCGGCGTCGAGGTCGAGCAGGATGCCGGCGGTGCCGACGGCGGGCAGGACGCCGGTGGTGCCGGCGACGCGGACCGGGACGGCGCCGCTGCCGAACACGTCGACGGCCGGGTCGCCGAGCCGCCACGCCTCGGGTGCCTCGCCGGCGACGACGACGGGCAGCGGCAGGCCGGCGGCGATCGGGTAGGCGCTGCTGTCGCCCCGGTACGGCGCCGGCGCCTGCGCGAGCGTCAGGGTGCCCTGCCGGGCGACGACGGACATCGCTGGTCCCTTCGCCGCCGCCCGCCACAGCCTGGGGTCGCCGAGCGCGGCGCTATCGAACACGGCCCGGTCCGCCTGCCGCAGCGCCTCGACGGTGAGCGCGTCGCCGGCGGCCGCGCGGACCAGGTCGAGGCGGGTGACGCGGCAGCCCCCGGCGCAGCCTTCGACGGCGGCGGTGACCTCGTGCTCGCCGGCCGGGACGGCCTCGAACGTGACCGTGCCCAGTGCCCCGGTCGCGGTGTCCTGGAGGTGCACGGCCAGCGCCGCCGGCCGCTCCCCGGTGTTGCGGGCGCGCAGGACGAGCGGTCCGGCGGTCACGGCCACGGGGGAGCCGGCGGGCGGTGCGGCAAGCGCCGGAAGCGGACCATACGCGGTGCGCCACCGGGCGACGGCGGCGAGCCGGGACGCGTCCACGGCGAGGATCCGGGGGCGGCTGGTGTCGTCGACGACGGCGGCCATCGCATACCGGCCGGTCGGGTCGGCCTCCCGGACCGCCCGCAGCAGCAGCGTCGGGTTGGCGGCCTGCACGGTGAGCACCCGGTCGGCGCCGAGCTCCTGGCCGCTGCGGTCGGCCCGGGCGGTGTCGCCGAAGACCTGCGCGGCGGTCGCGGCGGTGAGGCCCGCGACGGCGACGGCGACGAGCGCGAAGACCCGGTCGGCGCCGGGCCGGCGGGACACCTGCACGGCGGTGAGCCCGAGCCGCAGCCGCCCGCCGCGCAGCGCGCCCGCGCCGGCCCGATCGGCGACGGCGCCGAGCAGCCGGGCGAGGGGCACGGCGAGCAGCACCGCGACGAGCACGGGGACGGCGGCGGCGAAACCGTTGCGCCCCAGCTGGAACGCGCCGACGGCGGCGAGGACCACGAGCACCGCGTCGGCCGCGCCGCGCCGCCAGCCGCGCCGGCGGCCCGGCACCTCCCGCAGCAGCGCCGCGACCGGCGCCCGCAGCACGGGCAGCTCGGCGCTGAGCACGGCGGCGGCGCCCCCGAGCAGGGCCAGGCCGGCGGCGACGCCGCTCGCGCGCAGCACCGAGCCGGTCTCCGCGGACGGCGGGGCGCCTGCCAGAACGTGCCCCAGCAGCAGCCCCAGCCCGAGTCCCGCGGGTGCGGCGGCCAGCAGCGGCACCAGGTGCTGCCCGGCGGCCAGCCGCAGCGTCCGGCGGCGGGTGCTGCCGCGCAGCTTCAGCAGGGCGACGTCGCCGCGCCGGTCACCGGCGGTGTGGCGACCGGCGAGCCCGAGCGCGAACCAGCACAGGATCACCGCCTGCAGGACGCCGGTGAGCACGCCGCGGCGGATCGCGGCCCGGTCGGCGGCGATGCGGGCGAGCAGGTCCTGGGTCGGCGCGACCAGGTAGTAGCCGCCGGAGCGCAGGGTGTATTCGGCGCGCCGCAGCCGCTCGTCGAGGTCGCCGCCGGCGAGTGCCTGCGCCGGGACGGTCGTCGTGTAGTCGAACGTCGGGTCGGCGAACCGGCTGCTGGCGAACGTGTCTGCGGCGACGAAGAACGGGTCGGCGGCGACGGACCGGTCGCGGCGGAAGAGCGGGTTGGCCCAGTAGAGGCCGGCGGGGTCCGCGAGCTCGTAGCGGCCGACGACGCGCAGCCGCTCCTGCGGCGCACCGGGCTGGGTGCTCAGCAGCACCGTGTCGCCGATGCGGAGGTTGTACGCCGCGGCGGTAGCCCCGCTGACGACGGTCTCACCGGCCGCCTGCGGGCAGCTGCCCTCGACGCGCATGTGCTCGCACGCGCCGTCGCGGTATGCGGCGACGACGCTCGCCCCGCCGCTGCCATACGACATGGACACGGCGATGCCGAGGACCGGCGCGGCGTCGCGGACGGTCAGGAGCCGCTCCACACCGGCGCGGAACGTGGTGAGCGCGACGGTCGCGTCGCCGTCCGTGTCGCTCTGCCTGCGCACCGACAGCATGCGCTGGGTAGCGGGCGCGACCGCGACGTCGGCGGCGACGGCGCGGCGCTCGGCGGCGGCCGCATACCAGGGACCGGCGGCCGCGGCGGTGACGAGCAGGACCGCGAGCGCGAACACGGTCCACGCCTGCGCGGTGCGCGCCCGCAGCGCACCCAGCACCAACCGGAGCACGGCACCCTCCTCGACCCGGCGCCCGGAGCCTACGCACCGGGCACGAATGAACCTACGTGCCGGGTACGACAGAAAACCACGCGCCGCGGAGCGGCAGAAGACCACGTGCCGCGGAACGGCAGAGGAACGGCAGAACACCGCGTGCCTGGTGGGACGGAAACGACGGTGGGCCCCGGCGTCGTGTGCCGGGACCCACCGTTCGTGGCGCCGCTCGCCTCCGCAGTCGATAGGGCAGTACGGAGACTGAGGGCTTGTACTGTCTTGGTTGCCGGTCCGCGACGCGCTCAAACATCGCGTCCTTTATGGACGGTCAGCCCTCCTCGGCGGCGGAGAGAAGCTCGCGCAGCAGCGCGGAGAGCTGCCGGCGGCGCGGCTCGGGCAGCCGCTCGAAGACCTCCCGCTGCTCGGCCAGGCCGACGGCGACGGCCTCGTCGACGAGCACCCGGCCGGCGCCGGTCAGCGTGACCACGAGGCCGCGACGGTCGGCGGGGTCGGGCGAGCGGGCGACGAGCCCGGCCCGCTCGAGGCGGTCGAGGCGGCCGGTCATCCCGCCCGAGGTCAGCATGAGCGACGAGGTCAGCGCCTTCGGCGACAGCTGGAACGGCTCGCCCGACCGGCGCAGCGTCGCGAGCACGTCGAACTCGCCGCGGTTGAGGCCGAGCGCTCCGTACACCCGCTCCTGCCGGTCACCGACGATCTTCGCCAGGCGGTACACGCGACCGAACGCCGCCATCGCCTCGGTCTCCAGGTCCGGTCGCTCGCGGGCCCACTGCTCCACGATCCGGTCGACGTCGTCTGCCACGTCCACCATCCTCGCACATCTTGCTTCTAAGTAGCTTACTGCTAAGCTACTTAGTCATGAGGAACCTAGCCGCGACGACCGCCATCGCCCCCGCGCTGTGGGGCACCACCTACCTCGTCACCACGGAGTTCCTGCCCGACGGCCGTCCGCTGCTCGCCGGGACGCTGCGTGCCCTGCCCGCCGGGCTGCTGCTGGTCGGGGCCGCGGCCACCGCCGCCGGGCGCCGCGGCCTGCCGTCCGGCGCCTGGTGGTGGCGCGCGGCCGTGCTCGGGTTCCTGAACATCGGCCTGTTCTTCGCCCTGCTGTTCGTCGCCGCCTACCGGCTGCCCGGCGGGATCGCGGCCGTGCTCGGCGCGCTCGGCCCGTTCGTCGTGGCGGCGCTCGCGTTCGGGCTGCTCGGCCAGCGTCCCGCGGTGCGCGTCCTGCTCGCCGGCGCCGCGGGCGTGGCCGGCGTGGGGCTGCTGGTGCTGCGCTCCGACGCCGCCCTCGACCCGATCGGCCTGGCCGCCGCGGCCGCCGGCATGGTGTCGATGTCCCTGGGCACGGTGCTGGGCCGCCGCTGGGGCACGCCGCCCGGGCTGCCGGACCGCCGCACGGCGCTGCTGGCGCTGACCGGCTGGCAGCTGACCGTCGGCGGCCTCCTGCTCGCCCCGGTGATGCTCGCCGTCGAGGGGTTTCCGCCGGTACTGACGTGGACCAACGCGGCAGGCTTCGGCTACCTCTCGCTGGTCGGCACCGCGGGCGCCTACTTCCTGTGGTTCCGCGGCGTGACGTCCCTCGCGCCCGCCAGGGTCACGCTGCTCGGCCTGCTCAGCCCGGTCGTCGCGGCGGTGGTCGGCTGGCTCGCGCTGGACCAGTCGCTCTCCCCCGGCCAGCTGCTCGGCGCCGTCGCCGTCCTCGCCGCCGTCGTCGTGGGCACCCGCTCGGCGCCCTCCTCCGGTGCGGCCGCCACCCCGACCGGTCCGGACAGCTCGCCGGCGAGCCCCGCCACGCCCGTCACCCGGACCGATCGAGCGGTGCTCGGGCAGCGGCGATCGCTGATGTACCGGTAACCTGGCCCCTCCGATGGGTTCGAGCCGTGCGTACGGGGGGGGGATCGTGTCCGAGGAGATCTGGCGCGCCTGGGCCGGGCGGGCGCTCGCCGCCGTCGCGGTCGTGGGCGCGGCCGTGGCGCTGGTCGGCCTCACCACCGGCGCCTGGGCCACCTGCACGCTGCACGGCCTGAGCACCGCCCGGGGCGACCACGGCACCGACCCGGCCCGGCGCCTCGACGTCGACCTGTTCCCCGACGGCCGGGTCGCGGCCCACGGCGAGTCCTCGATGCTGCGGACGTACGACGACGGGGCGCACGCCGCCGTCCGCTCGGCGCTCGGCCATGCGATCCCCGGCCTGCTGGACGGGTTCGCCATCGCCTGCGTGGTCGCGATCGGGCTGCTGGCGCTCGTCGGCACCGTCCGGCGGCTGCCGGCGCACCTGTGGACGGTCGCCTGCGCGGTCGCCGCGGGCGCGCTCGTGGCGGTGGCGGTGCTGCGCTTCGAGACCCTCGCGGCGCTGGCCGCGTTCGCGCCCGGCGTGGCCTCGGACTTCGAGGTCCACGGCACGCCCCTCGCCGGCTGGACCACGGCCGCGCTGGTGGTGTACCTCGTCGCCGCGGCGGCCCACCCGCTGCTGCGCGAGCCCACCGACACCTGACCACCGGCGGCCACCAGCAGCCACCCGCCACCGCGCGGACCCGCCACCGCCTGACCACCGGGTGGCGACCCGCTGGCCCACGGGCTGGCCGACCCTGACCACCGGCAACCATCCGCCACCCCCACGAGCCGGCAGGCGCTGACCAGCCGGCCTCACCCGCGATGCTTCGCGACGCCGCCGGCGTTCACGCCTGGCCGTGCGACTCCACCGGCGTCCGGTCGCCGTCCCGGCCGGCGCGACGGCGGCGGTGGCGTTCGACGGCGAGCCCGCCGACGGTGAGCACCAGCAGCGTCGCGAGGGCCGCCCACATCGGCCAGTGGCCCGGCTGCGATCCGTAGGCGCCGACGGTGACGTACGCGGTGGTCGCCGGCAGGATGCCGACGAGGGTGCCGAGGACGAAGTCGCGCAGCCGCACCGACGTCAGCCCGGCGACGTAGTTGACGGCGGTGAACGGCACGATCGGGATCAGCCTGGCGACCACGATGGTCCGCAGCCCGTTGCCCGCCAGCAGGTTGTCCAGGCGGTCGATGCGGCCGCCGGTCAGCCACCGCACGGAGTCGCGGCCCAGCAACCGCCCGAGGTGAAACGCCGCCACCGCCCCGAGCATCGCGCCGCTGACGACGACCGCGACCCCGGCCGGCACCCCGAAGAGCGCCCCGGCGGCCAGCGTGAAGACCGTCTTCGGCAACGGCGAGAGCGACACCACGGCGTACAACATGCTGAACGCGACCGGCGCCCACCATCCGAGCCCGAGGACGTCCTCTCGCAGCCGCTGCTGGTCGGGCACCCCGATGAGGACCGCCGCCGCCACCACCAACGCCACCAGCGAGAGCAGCCCGGCGACGTGCAGCAGCGCGGCACGAACGGTCATGATCCCATCATGCCTTCACCTGCCGGTCCGCGCTCCGGTGGCGGGGTGAGGGCGGTGCGGAGGAGGTGTTCGGCGGTCGCGGCCAGGGCGGCGTGGTCGAGGGTGTCGTCGAGGACGGTCTGCAGGAGGAGGCCCTGATAGATGGCGATGAAGATCCTGATGACCGAGTCGGCGTCGAGGTCCGGCGGCAGCGCGGCGCCGGCGAGGAGGCGGGCGGGGCGGTCGACGCCGGAGCGGACGAGGTCGCGGATGCGGTCGGAGCGGACGGTCTCGGCCCAGACCTGCAGGGAGAGGCGGAGGGCGTCGCGGGTGGCGGGGTCGCCGAGGTCGCGGAGCAGGTCGGTGTACGCGGCGACCGGATCCTCCTCGCGGAGACGGCGTTCGCGCTGCTCGTGGCGTTCGGTGACGATGGCGGCGATCATGTCGTCCTTGCTGGTGAAGTACCGGTAGACCAGGCCGGCGCTCACGCCCGACTCGCGGACGATGTCCTGCACGGAGGTGCGGTGGAAGCCTTCGCGGGCGAAGCAGGCGGCGGCCGCGTCGAGGATCTGCCGGCGGCGGGCGGCGAAGTGGGCGTCGTCGACCTTCGGCATCAGCCGGCCACCAGCGCGCGGGCGACGCGGTAGAACTCGGCGGTCGGCTCGGCGGCCCGGCGGGGCGCGGGCAGCAGCAGCGCCGCGGCCGCGCGGGTCGACAGGTCCTCCTCGAGCCGGAGCCCGCGCGCGGCCAGGTAGGCGTGGACGGCGGCGGGGTCGAGGCCGAACGTCCAGGGTTCGCCCTGCCGGCGCACCGCGGCGTGCCACTCGGCGGCGCCCGGGAACTGTGCGGTGCCGTCCAGGACGCCGCGGTCGACGTACGTGAAGATGACGGTGCTGCCGGCGGGGCACAGCGTGGCGAGGGCCCGCAGGGTCGCGTCGACGGCCTCGGCGGACAGGTAGTTGGTGACGCCCTCCCAGATCACCACGGTGCGCTTCGACGGGTCGAGGCCGGCGGCGCGCAGGACCGTGGCGAGGTCGTCGGTGATGAGGTCGGCCGGGGCGAACACGACACCCGGCCGGGCGTGGCGGCCGAGGCGGCGCCGCTTCGTGGTCTGGGTCGCGGGGTGGTCGACCTCGAACCACGTGGCGCCGCCGGGGAAGCGGTGGGCGCGGCTGTCGAACCCCGCGCCGAGCAGCACGACCTGGTGGGCGCCGCCGGACAGGGCGGACGCCAGCCAGCGGTCGATGAGCGCGGTGCGGACCACCGCCGAGGCGCGCGGGCCGCCGGACCAGCGCCGGTCGATGTAGCGCACCAGCGCCGCGTGGACCCCCGGCAGGCGGCACAGCCCGACGACGGGACGGTGCCGCGGGGCGAGGAGCCGCCACGCGAGAGGGTCGTGGAACAGGCTCCCGCCCGGGCGTGCCGACTCCAGGGCCCGGAACCCGGCGACGTGCTCGGCGGTGCGGCTGCTGCGGTCGATCACGCCCTCAGAATAATGAACGAACACCCATTTTTGAAGGGATGCCGTAGGCGGCGTCGAGGACCTGCATGGCCGCGCCGGCCGCGATGACGTCGGCGCCGAGGTCGGCGAGCGTGACCGAGACGTCCATCCAGTGGGAGCCGGGGATCGCGGCGCGCGTGGCGGCGCGGTACACCTCGGGAAACCGCAGCAGGTCGGCACCGGCGAGCACGATGTGGTCGACGTCGGTGGTCTGCAGCAGGTTGACGATGCCCGCCGCGAGCACCCGCGCGGCGTCGTCCACGCGCCCGTCCGCGAAGGCCGTGTCGTGCAGGATCTCCAGGCAGCCCGACCGCCCGCAGACGCAGCGCGGCCCGTCGAGCTGGACGACGGTGTGCCCGAACTCGCCCGCGTTGGTGTGCGCGCCCCGGTAGGCGGCGCCGCCGAGCCACAGGCCCGCGCCGACACCGGACTCGACCATGATCAGCGCGCCGTCGCGGAACGCGGGTCCGCGCCGCCACGCTTCGGCGGTCACGCCCGCGGTGACGTCCTTGTCCAGGTGTACGGGCAGCGCGAGCGCCTCCTGCGCGAGCCGGCGCAGCGGCACGTCGTGCCAGTGCCGCAGCCGGTGCGCGCCGCGGACGATGCCGGCGGCGTGGTCGAGCGGCCCGACCATCCCGATGCCGACCCCGACCAGGTCCTGCCCGGCCGGCATGGAGGACCGGAGCGCGTCCAGGAGCTGGCCCGGCGTGAAGTCGGGGGGAAGCGGCACGACCCGCGAGGCGAGGACCGTGCCGGCGAGGTCGGTCAGCACGGTGCGCAGCGTGGTGCGGGCGACGTGCACGCCGACCGCGTGGCGGCTGCCGGGCACGAGCCGGTAGATGCTGGCCGGCTTGCCGACGCCCTGCCGGCGGACCCCGCACACCTCGACGAGGCCCTGCTCGGTGAGCCGGCCGAGGACCTTCGACACGGCCTGCGGGGTCAGCCCGGTCGCCTCGGCGACGCCGGCCCGGTCGAACTCGGCCCGCGTCCTCGCGAGCGCGACGACGAGCGACTCGTTGTAGTCCCGCAGGTGCTCGAGGTGCACGCGATTGGGTGTCGCGCCGGGCGTGTCCATCACCACAGTCTATTACGCAACAGCGTTGCTAAACTGCCCGCATGGACCACCTCACCGCGTCCCGACGCTGGACGGCGCTGCTCGCCCTCGCGCTCGGCGGCTTCGCCATCGGGCTCACCGAGTTCGTCGCGATGGGGCTCCTGCCGGACATCGCCCGCAACCTGCTGCCGTCGCTCTATGCGCAGTCCAGCGCGAAGGCCGTCGCGCACGGCGGTTGGATGATCACCGTGTACGCCTTGGGCGTGGTCGTCGGCGCGCCCACCATCGCGGCGCTGACGGCGCGGGTGCCACGCAAGCGGCTCGTCATGGGGCTCCTGGCGCTGTTCGCGGCCGGGACGGTCGCCTCGGCGCTCGCCCCGACGTTCGAGCTGGTGCTGGCCGCCCGGTTCGTCGCGGCACTGCCCCACGGCGCCTACTTCGGCGCCGCCGGCCTGCTCGCCGCCGCCATCATGGGCCCGGGCAACCAGGCGAAGGGCTTCGCGGTCGTCCTCGGCGGCCTCACCGCGGCCAACCTCGTCGGCGTCCCCGCCATCACCAGGCTCGGCCAGACGGCGAGCTGGCGCACCGCGTACATGGTGATCGCCCTCATGTTCGTCCTGACGCTCCTCGCGGTCCTCGCCACCGTGCCCGCGGTCGCCGCCGCCGTCGACGGCTCGCCGCGCGCCGAGCTGGCCGCGTTCCGGGCGCCGCAGGTGTGGCTCGTCGCCGCGGTCGCGGCGCTGGGCTTCGCCGGCTTCTTCGCCATCGACAGCTACATCGCCCCGGTGACCACCCACGTCGCCGGCCTGCCCACCGGCACCGTCCCGTGGGTCCTCGTCGCCGTCGGCCTCGGCATGACCGTCGGCAACGCCGCCGGCGGCTACTTCTCCGACCGCGACCTGCGCCGCAGTATCCTCGGCGGGTTCGTCATGTTCATCGCCGCGATGGTGGTCTTCGCCCTGGTCGCCGGCTCCACCGCGGGCCTGTTCGCCGGCGCCTTCCTCATCGGCGCCACCGGCCTCTTCCTCGGCCCGGCGATGCAGTCGCGGCTGATCAGCGTCGCCCCCACCGCCCAGCTGATGGGCGCCGCGGTCAACCAGTCCGCCATGAACGTCGCCAACAGCCTCGGCGCCGCCCTCGGCGGCCTCGTCATCGCCCGCGGCTGGGGCTACCTCGCCCCCGCCTGGGTGGGCATCGCCCTGGGCGTGGTCGGCCTGGGCCTCGCCGCGGTCAGCTTCCTGGTCGAGGACCGCGCCACCCGCCGCTCCGCCCCCGCTCCCGAGCCCGCCCTGACCGCCCGCTGACCCGCCGGCCGCCCGACCGGGCATCGGCGGCGGTGAGATCCTGCGCACCCCCGCGGATCCACGGCCGACCGGTACGATCTGAACGTGTTCAAAAAGGTGCGGGGCGGGTCGATACTGCTGGCCGGACTGGTCGGGTCGGTGGTGCTGCGCGGGGCGCTGTGGGTGCTCACGGTGTCCGCCGTGGGGCCGTTGCTGGGGCCGGTCGCCGTCCTCGCCGGTGAGACGGTCGGGCGTGCCGCCGGGACGGCGGTCTGGGCCGGCGACATCGTGGCCTCGGTGCTGTGCGCCGTCGCGACGGGCGTCGCCTGTCACGGGCTGCATGCCGACCGGGCGTGGGCGTTCCGGCTGGGGCGGGGACTGGCGTGGTTCTACGTCGCCCTCAACGCGATCGCCGCCGCGGCCTGCGTTGCGCTGATGCCGGGGTGGGGGCAGCTCGCGGTGCCGTTCGCGCTGTACGCCGTGTCGCTGCTGGTCGCCGTCGCCGCGCTCCGCCGGTTGGGGGCGGAGCGTGGCTCCGCGATGGTCGTCGGGATCGCCACCCTGCGCCGGACGGCCGCCGCCGCGGCGGGCCGCTGAAAGGCCCGCCGCGCGGCCACGGCTCCGGTGGGGCGTTGACCGGTCACGCCGCGGAGAGGCGGCGGGCGATGGCGGGGATGACGATGGCGGCGGCGACGAGATGGGTGAGCATCAGGAGGGCCTTCGTGGCCGTGGTGGCGTCGGCGATGGCGTCCGGGACCAGCGACAGCACGGTGAGCACGACGGTGGTGCGGACGAAGGTGCGGCGCGGGTGGCGGGCCTTGTACGACAGGGCGACCGCGAGGACCACGCCGACCAGCGAGAACACCGCGGTGAGGGTGGCGAAGCCGGGCACGGGGATCGGGGCGCCGCTGACGTTCAGGCTGATGCCCGCGGCGTTGCCGGCGGCGGCGACGGCCGAGGTGGCGGCGCCGGCCACGGCGGTGGCGGCGAGGCCGGTGACGACGAGGGCGGTGGTGGTGCGGGGGCGGGCGGTGGTGGTGAACGTCGCGGACATGATGACCTCCGGTGTGCGGACCGGCCCGGTGCCGGTTCCTGACCACAGGTCGAACGGCGCCCACCACGAATCGACAGGCCGGCCGAAAATCATGGAGTGAGTTGTCCGGCCACGGCGGCGAGGAGGTCGGCGCCGGTGAAGGGCTTCTCGACCAGGTGGACGCCGGGGTCGAGGATGCCGTTGCTGGTGAGGACGGGCTGGGCGTAGCCGGACATGAACAGCACCCTGGTCTCGGGGCGCTGCCGGCGGAGGCGTTCGGCGAGGACGCGGCCGAGCATGCCGGGCATGACGACGTCGCTGAGCAGGAGATGGATGGGGCCCTCGTGGGCGGCGGCGACCTCGAGCGCGTCGGCGCCGTCGGAGGCGGCGAGCACGGTGTACCCGCCGCGGCCGAGGATGCGGGTGGTCACCTCGCGCAGCGCCTCCTCGTCCTCGGCGACGAGCACCGTCTGGCCCTGGCCGGCGGGACTGCCGGCGCAGGGCTGCTCGCCGGCGTCGAGCGGCTCGGCGTCGCTGGCGGGCAGCAGGATGGTGATGGTCGTGCCGAGGCCCGGTTCGGAGTACAGGCGGACGGTGCCGCCGGCCTGCACGACGATCCCGTAGACGGTGGCCAGGCCCAGGCCGGTCCCGGCGCCGCTGGGCTTGGTCGTGAAGAAGGGCTCGAACGCCTTGTCCTGCACGTCGCGGGGCATGCCGGTGCCGGTGTCGGAGACGCGGAGCCGCACGTACAGGCCGGGCTTGAAGCCGTCGCGGGTCAGCGAGTGATCGCCGTCGACGGTGACGGTGCCGGTGTCGATGGTGAGCCGGCCGCCCTCGGGCATGGCGTCGCGGGCGTTGACGGCGAGGTTGACCAGGACCTGCTCCAGCTGGCCGGGGTCGGCGACGACGGCGGGGAGGTGGTCGGACAGGGCGGTGCCGAGCTCGATGTGCTCGCCGATGGAGCGGGTCAGCATCTGCTCGATCTCGGCGATGACCCGGTTGACGTCCAGCGGCACCGGCCGGATCACCTCCCGCCGGGCGAAGGCCAGCAGCTGGTGGGTGAGCTCGCTGCCGCGCTGGCCGGCCCGCAGGATCTGCTTCGCGTCCTCCTCGAACGGAGTGCCGGCGCCGTCCTCGACGATGAACTCGGCGTAGTTGAGGATGACGGCGAGCAGGTTGTTGAAGTCGTGCGCGACACCGCCGGCGAGCTGCCCGAGGCTCTCCAGGCGCTGGGTGCGCTGCAGGCGGACCTCGTCCATCTGCCGGTCGGCCTCGGCCCGGAGGCGCTCCTGCTCGGCGCGGGCGGCGATCTGCTCGGTGACGTCGCGGATGCCGGCGAGCGTGATGACGCCCTCGTCGGTGGGCAGGACGCTGCGGGTGATGTCGACGGGCACGAGGGTGCCGTCGCGGCGGCGGGCGACCGGGCCGGCCCAGCCGTCGGCGCGCTCCCCCTCCGGCAGCAGGCGGGTGACCGGCACGTCGAGCATGTCGTAGCGGGGCTGGCCGAACAACCGCTCCGCCTGGGTGTTGACCAGGGCGACCCGGTCGCGCTCGTCGACGCCGATGAGCGCGTCGGGGCCCGCGTCGATGACCGCCTGCATCTGGGCCTCGGCGCGTTCGCGCTCGCTGATGTCGCGGGTGGTGGTGGTGACGCCGATGGTGCGGCCGTCGCCCGCCTCGAGGGGCGACACGAGCATCGACACGGTGAAGAGCGAGCCGTCGGCGCGCAGCCGCAGCGTCCGGTACGGGTCGACGCGCCCGCCGGCGGCGACGATCGAGCGGATCTCGGCCTCGTCGGCCTGGCGCGCCGGCGGGATGATGAGGTCCTTCGACCGGCCGAGCATCTGCCCGGCGGTGTAGCCGTAGAGCCGCTCGGCGCCCGGGTTCCAGGACAGGATGATGCCGTCGAGGTTGGTGGAGACGATCGCGTCGTGCGACGACTGGACGATCGAGGCGAGCAGCGACCGGGCCCGGTCCACGCCGGTCGCGGCGCTGAGATCGTGCAGGACGGCGAAGATGTGGCCCTCGACGACGGAGAGGACGACCTCGGCCGAGAACTGGGTGCCGTCGTGACGGACCGCCCGCAGCGGCTGCCCCTGGCGGCGGTCGGGTTGGACGGCCCCGAGGTACGCGCGGACCCGCTCGGTCATCGTCGGCGTGGCGGGCGGCACGAGCACGTCGACGGAGGCACCGACCAGGTCGTCGGTGCCGAACATCGCCCGGGCGGCGGCGTTGGCGAACACGATCCAGCCGTCGCCGTCGGCCACCACGATCGCGTCGGGCGCCACTTCGAGCAGGCCGCTGGCGAGCGTTTCCGTCCATCGCACCTGACCGCCCCCGCACCTCCGCGTATCCACTCAGAGTAAGGTGATCAAAACAGACAGTAGGCGAGATTCGGAAAGCAGCGACATGAGCGTAGACCCGAACCGGCCTAGCGCGGCCCGCATCTATGACCACTTTCTCGGTGGGACGCACAACTTCGCCGTCGATCGGGAGGTCGCCGAGCGGGCGTACGCGCTGGTCCCGGACCTGCCGCAGGTCGCGCGGGACAACCGGGCGTTCCTGCGCCGGGTGGTGCGGCTCGCCGCGGCCCGCGGGGTGCGGCAGTTCATCGACATCGGCTCCGGCATCCCGACCGAAGGCAACGTGCACGAGGCCGCCCGCGCCGCCGACCCCGGCGCCCGGGTCGTCTACGTCGACGCCGACCCGACCGCGGTGATCCACTCCCGGCAGATCCTCGGCGACGACCCGCTGACCGTGGTGCTGCAGGCCGACCTGCACCAGGCCGGCCGGATCCTCGACGACCCGGCGGTGCGGGCGCTGGTCGACTTCGGCGAGCCGGTCTGCCTATTGTTGGTCGCGATGCTGCACTTCATCCCGGACTCGGCGGACCTGCACGCGGCGCTGCGCCGCTACCGGGACGCCGCCGCCCCGGGCAGCCTCCTCGCGATCACGCACGGCACCGCCGGGTCGCGCACCGACCGGCTCGAGGCCCTCGCCGACCTGTACGTGCGGACCGGCACACCGCTGGTGCTGCGCGACCGCGCCGCGATCCTCGCCCTGTTCGAGGGCTGGGAGCTGGTCGAGCCCGGCCTGGTCCACCTGCCGGCGTGGCGCCCCGACCCGGGCGACCCGCCGGTCGCGGACCCGGAGGCGTATGCCGGCCTCGGCGCCGTCGGCGTCCGGACGTGATCACCGGCCACATCACGGGCGCGGACCTCGACGCGCACCGGGTGGAGCTCACCGGGTACTGCTACCGCATGCTGGGCTCGCCCTTCGACGCGGAGGACGCGGTGCAGGAGACCATGCTGCGGGCCTGGCGCGCCGCCGGCAGGTTCGACGAGCGGCGGGCGACCCTGCGGACGTGGCTGTACTCGATCGCCACCAACGTGTGCCTGGACGTGCTGCGCGCCGCCGGCCGCCGCGCGCTCGCCGCCGACCTGGCGCCCGCGGCCGCGCCCGGCTCCGGGTTCGGCGCGCCGCTGCCGGAGTCCGCGTTCGTCTCCCCCGTCCCGGACGCCAGGGTGCTGCCCGCCGCCGACCCCGCCGAGCTCGCCGTGCGGCGCGAGACGATCCGGCTCGCGTTCGTGGCGGCCCTGCAGGTCCTGCCGCCGAAGCAGCGCGCGGTGCTCATCCTGCGCGACGTTCTGGCCTGGTCCGCGGCGGAGGTCGCGACGTTGCTGGACTCGACGGTGCCGGCGGTGAACAGCGCCCTGCAGCGCGCGCGGGCCGCGCTGCCGTCCGTCCCGCACCAGCGGCAGCCGGCGGGGCAGCTGGATCAGCGGCTGCTGGACCGGTACGTGCACGCGTTCACCAACCACGACGTCGACGCGCTCGTGTCGCTGCTGCACGAGGACGCGACGATGTCGATGCCGCCGTTCTCGTGGTGGCTGTCGGGCCGGGACGCGATCGCGGCGACGATGCGCGCCTCCGACGCGTGCCGCGGCGACGTGCTGATCCAGGTGCGGGCCAACGGCGGGCCGGCGTTCGGCCAGTACCGCGACGGCCGCCCCTTCGCCCTGCTGCTGCTCACCGGCGGCCCGCTGATCACGTCGTCGGTCGCGTTCCTCGGCCGCGCGGACCTGTTCCCGCTCTTCGACCTGCCGGCCGGCGCCGTCGCCTCCGCTGCCCCGCGGCAACGGCACTAGCCAAGCGCTGCGGGCCACTCACGCAAGCTTCGACAGGGCCTCGTAGGCGGTCTCCGCCTCGGCCCGCACCTCGGCGCGCACCGCCTCAGGGTCGGCGCCGGCCCGGATCCGGTCGCGGATCTGGGCGTGCAGGGCCCGGTCGACGCCGGCGAGCACGGCCGCCCGCCAGCGCGATCCGCCCAGCGCCCCACCCAGCGCCTCGGCCAGGGCCTCCTCCGCCAGCTGCGCCAGCAGCCGCGCCCGGGCCTGCAGCGCCGGCGAGTCCTCGACGACCTGCCAGAACGCCCCCGCGTCCGGCGACAGGCCGAGCGTCGGCTCGCCCCGGTCGAGCTCCTCCAGGAACAGCCGCCGGACGGCGCCGACCGGCGACTCGTGCGGGGCGCGGTCCCGCACCGCCGCCGCCAACCGCTGCACGACCTGCTCCTGCCGGTCGAAGAAGAGGTCCTCCTTGGTCGGGAAGTAGTTGAAGGCGGTGTTCACCGACACGCGGGCCGCCTCGGCCACCTCCGCGACCGTCACCCGGTCGAACCCCCTGGCCAGGAACAACGCGAGAGCCGCGTCCGCGATCGCGGTCCTGGTCGCCGCCTTCTTCTCCGCCCGCAACGCCATGACCGGAATTCTAGCGTCACTTCAAATTTGGTGTGACACCAATTTTCGCCGTACGGTGGCGGCATGTTGAACTTCGGGATCTACCCGGGCGGCCTCGGCGCCGACATGGACGGCGTCGTCACCCCCGGCCCGCCGGAGGACGCGGCGCGCATCGACGAGCGGCTCGACGAGCTGCGCCCGCACCTCGTCCGCGGCTACGTGCACTACAGCGACGCCCTCGGCGGCCACCAGGAGGCGCCGCCGCGCCCCGCCCGGCACGCGACCGGCGGGCGGCGGCTCGACCTGGTCGCCTGCTTCCGCGAGCCCGGCGACGACCTCGGCGGCTGGCTGGCGTTCCTGCGCGGGCTGGTCCGCGCGCACGGCGACGTCCTCGCGACGCTGCAGGTCGGCGAGGAGGCCAACCACGACGGCCCGGGCGGCGACGGCGGGTCCCCGCACGCGCAGCGGGCGGTCGTGGAGGGCGTCCTCGCCGCCCGCGACGAGGTGGACCGGCTCGGGCTCGACGTGCTGGTCGGCTGCAACTCCACGCCGGTCTTCGACCCCGCGCAGGAGTTCTGGACCGGCCTGGGGCGGCTCGGCGGCGGCGAGTTCCGCGACGCGCTCGGCTACGTGGGCCTGGACTTCTTTCCTGACGTGTTCCGTCCTGTACCGGCGGACGCCTTCACCGACGCGGTGACGGCCGTGCTGCGGGGGTTCCGGGACGTCAGCCTCGCCGCCGCGGGCATCCCGGCCACGGTCCCGGTCCACGTGACGGAGCACGGCTGGGCGACGGGCGCCGGCCGGTCGTACGAGCGCCAGGCCGACGTGCTGGAGACCGTCGTGCGAACCGTGGAGGGGCTGGCCGTGCCGCTGAACATCACGACATACGAGCACTTCTCGCTGCGCGACGCCGACTCGGCCAACCCCTCCATGATGTTCCAGTTCGGGCTCGTGCGCTCGGACTACACGCCGAAGCCCGCCTTCGAGCGGTTCCGGGCGCTGATCGCCGGGCGGACGGTCACGGCGACTCGCCCAGGGTGACGGTGAGCTGCTGCTCGGCGCCGTCGCGCTTGACGGTCATCTTGAGCTGATCGCCGGCCTTGGCGGCCTGGATGGCGTTGATGAGGTCGGTCGCGTCCTTGATCTGCGTGCTGCCGATCTTCGTCACGATGTCGCCGGTCTTCATGCCGGCCTTGTCCGCCGGGCCCGCGGCCACGACGCCACCGATCAGGGCGCCGCCGTCGCCGTCGCCGAGCTGCACGCCGAGGTAAGGGTGGCTGACCTTCCCGCCCTTCGCGAGCTGGTCGGCGGCGGAGCGGGCCCGGTTGACGGAGATCGCGAAGCCGACGCCGATGTTGCCGTTGCTGTTCTCGCCGGCGGTGAGGATCGCGGTGTTGATGCCGACGACCTCGCCGGCCAGGTTGACCAGCGCGCCGCCGGAGTTGCCGGGGTTGATCGCCGCGTCGGTCTGGATCGCGTCGGCGATCGACTTCGCGCCCTGCTCGCCCGAGCTGATCGTGCGGTGCAGCGCGCTGACGATGCCGGCGGTCACCGACCCCTGCAGGCCGAGCGGGCTGCCGACGGCGAGGACCGTGTCACCGACCCGGAGGGCGTCGCTGTCGCCGAACTTCGCGGCCGTCAGCCCCGACACGTTCTGCGCCTTGATGACCGCGATGTCGCCGGCCGGGTCCGTGCCGACGACGGTGGCGGTGGCGGTCTTGCCCGTGCTGAACGTGACGGTCAGCTTGGTCGCGCCGGCCACCACGTGGTTGTTGGTGATGATGGTGCCGTCGGTGCTCATGATGACGCCGGACCCCTCGCCCTCGCCGGTCGTGATGTCCACGACGCTGGGCAGGACCGCCTCGGCGACGGCACCGACGGAGCCGCGCTCGAGGTTGGGGGCGGCGTTGCGGGTGATGACGGTGGTGGGCTCGGCGCTGTCGCCGGCGAACTTGGTCGCGACCAGCCCGCCGCCGAACGCCGACACGACCGCGATGACCACGCCCGCCACGATCAGGCCGGCGACCCGTCCCCCGCGCACCGGCTGCTGCGGCCCGTACGCGGGCTGACCCGAGGCGGGATGACCGGACACCGGGTAGCCCGAGACCGGGTAGCCGGAGACCGGCTGGCTGCCGTACCCGGGATGGCCGTTGTGGGGCTGCTGGCCGGGCGCGGTGACCGCGGGGAACGCCGCCGTGGACGAGCCGATCCCGGGCGACCCACCGGCCGGGAACGCGCCCGTCTGCTGCGCCGGCCACGTCTGCGCGCCCGGCGCCGGGTGACTCTGCAACGGCGCCGTCTGCTGCGGATGCCCCGGCAACGGCGCCGTCTGCTGCGGGTAACCCGGCAATGGCGCCGCGTGCTGCGAGTGCCCCGGCAACGGCGCCGCGTGCGCTCCGGCGGCGTGCTGCGGGTGGCTCGGCAGCGGTGTCGTGTGTGCCCCCGCGGCGGGCTGGCCGACCGACGGCGGGAAGGGACCCGCCGGCACCTGCCCGGACGCCCCCGTGCGCGGCTCGCCCCCGACCGGCCTGGCCCAGATCGGCTCCGGCGGTGACGCCTGCGAGGACCCGGCGGGCGGCGACGACAGCGGCTCAGCGGCCCCGCCGGGCGGTGGGACGTCGGAGGCGCCCGGGGAGCCGTCCGCGCCCGGCGGCTGGCCGGGCGTCGCAGGGCGTGCTGCGGTGGGCGGTGCGCTCCACTGGCGGTCCTCGTCACTCATGATGTCCACCTTGCACACCACACCTCCGCCCAAACTGGACTTCGGCTGGGAACTCGCCGTGAGCCGTCCCCACTCGTGTACGGTCGACCGCCATGACCGGTTTCGTCGTCCACCCGATCGGCTGGGTGGAGTCGCCGCTGCGCGACCGCGCCGCCGCCCCGAGGCAGGGCGACGAGGGAGCCCCGGACGCCTGGCTCCGCTTCACCGACGCCGCCGCGCCGGGCCTGCGCGACCTGACCCCCGGCACCGAGGTCCTCCTGCTCACCTGGCTCGACCGCGCCGACCGCGCCACCCTGACCGTCCACCCGCGCGGCGACCTGACCCGCCCGGAGACCGGCGTCTTCAGCACCCGCTCCCCCGACCGCCCCAACCCGATCGGCCTGCACCGCGTCACGATCCTCGCCGTCGACGGCACCCGCGTCCACGTCGACGCCCTGGAGGCCCTCGACGGCACCCCGATCCTCGACGTCAAGCCGATCCTGGACGCCGTCGGCGACCGCTGACCCCGCCCGGAGACCCGTGGCCGGCCCGGCGCGCCCGGCGGGCCCACCGGATCGTCGCGTGTGGGGGCTACGGCCGCGCCGTGGCGAGCGTGGCCGGGGTGGGCTCCGACGGCGCCGGCGGGGCCGGGCGGCGGGCGACGAACAGCAGGCCGAGCGCGGCGAACAGCACCGTCACCACGATCGAGCTCGCGACCGGGGAGAACCAGGCGTCGGCGTGGCCGGTGAACTTCAGGTGGCCGTCGACCAGGAGCGGGGTCGCGATCGCGTTGGTCATGCTGTGCAGGACGACGCCGGGCCAGATGGAGCCAGTCCGGACGCGCAGCTCCCCGTACACCAGGGAAGCGGCGGTCAGACCGGCGAACATCAGCGCGACGAAGAGCGGCATCGACAGGGACGTCACCAGGCGCATGTCGGCGTCCGAGGTCCACACCAGGTAGAGCGGCAGGTGCCAGGCGGCCCACACGACGCCGACGAGCAGGTGCGGGGTGACCCGGCCGGGCAGGCCCAGCGCCATGGCCGTGCGGGTGCCGTACCCCCGGAAGATGAACTCCTCGATCGGGTTCTTCACCACCTGGACGGCGAGCACGGTCAGGAACGCGGCCAGGAGCGGATCGCCGCCGGTCAGCGACAGCGTCACCCCGCCGGCGGCGAGCCCGGCGCCGACCGTGACGACGGTGACCACGGGGTAGAGCGCGGTCGCCGCGCCGAACCAGCGGGCCCGGTGCGGGAAGCGCAGCGTGAGGCCGAGGCCGCCGGCGCCGTCGCGGGAGGCGAAGTACAGCACGAGCGCCGTCACGACCGGGCCGAGGATGAACAGCAGCATGCCGGTCGTGCCGCCGCTGTCGCTGAACGCGGCCTCGTTGGTGAGCGGGGTCCCGCTCGCGCGGTCGGCGGCGACGCCGAGCCACCCGGCGCCGACCACGGCTGCGGCGAAGAGGACGAAGTTGAGCCGGACACGAGTCATGGGTCCCCCTGCTACGGATCCTGGAGAGTTTCGAGGCATTCGCCGGCCCAGGCGGCGGCCGCCCGGGAGTGGTGGATCCCGGCGAGGATGGTCATCCGGATGTACGGGAAGTCGGGTGTGTCGCCCTCCTCGGCGGTGAGCCGGGCGAGCAGCTGCTCATACTCGGCGCGCTGCGCCTCGGCGGCGTCGCGGGCCCCTCGCAGCAGCTCCCGGCACCGCTCCCGGCCGAGGACGCGCCCGAAGAAGAGCCGCAGCAGCAGCCCGTTTCGCGGCGGGTTCTCCTGCACGGGCTCGTTCAGCAGCTCGATCAGCCGCGCCGTCCCGGAATCGGTGATGACGAACACCGACGAGCGAGCCCGGGTGCCGCCCCGGCGCTGCACGTGTCCCGCCTCCTCGAGGGCCTGCAGCGTCGGATAGATCTGCCCGAAGCTCTCGCTCCAGAAGTGCCCCAGCACGTCCCGGATCGCTTCCCGCAGCGCATACGCCGTCATCGGCTCGACGCTCAGCGCCCCCAGCACCGCCACCTGCGTCTGACTGGATCTGCTCATGACCACCCTCTTGTATCTGCCAGATATTTCTAACAGATACATTGAGCCGAAGACAAGCGGCACGCCTCCGGGGAGACGTGCCGCTCAGGTGCGATGCGGTGCGGTGCGGACGGTCAGGCGGTCCAGTCGGGCCGCAGCGGGTAGGAGGACTCGCCCAGGCGGGTGGTCTTCGTGCCGAGGATCTGGTGCAGCTGGATCTGGTTGCGCTCGAAGGCGAACCGGGAGCCCGCCATGTACAGGCCCCAGACGCGGGCGGTGCCGATGCCGACCTCGTCGACGCAGGCGTCCCAGTGCTCCACGAGGTTGCGGTTCCAGCCCGCGAGCGTGTGGGCGTAGTGCACCCGGAGGTTCTCCTCGTGCTGCACCTCGAAGGCCGCGTCGTGGACGGCGCTGACGAGCTTGCCGGGGCTGGCCAGCTCGCCGTCGGGGAAGACGTACCGGTCGATGAACGCGCCCGGCCGGTGCGAGGTGCGGTTGTCGGAGCGGGTGATGCAGTGGTTGAGCAGCCGGCCGCCGGGCTTGAGCCGGTCGCGCAGCGTCTTGAAGTACACCGGGTAGTTGCGCAGGCCGATGTGCTCGGTGAGGCCGATGGAGCTGACCGCGTCGAAGTGCTCCAGCGGCGCGTCGCGGTAGTCCAGGTGGCGGACCTCGGCGAGGTGGGACAGGCCCTCGCGCTCGATCGCCGCCTGCGCCCACGCGGCCTGCTCGCGCGACAGGGTCACGCCGAGGGCCTTGACGCCGTACTCGCGGGCGGCGTGACGGACCATGCCGCCCCAGCCGCAGCCGACGTCGAGCAGGCGCATCCCGGGTTTGAGCGAGAGCTTGCCGGCGACCAGGTCGTACTTGTTGGACTGGGCCTGCTCCAGGGTGTCGCTCGGCGAGCGGTACACCGCGCAGGTGTAGGTCATCGACGGGCCGAGGACCTTCTCGTAGAAGGCGTTGGAGACGTCGTAGTGGTGGTGGATGGCCTCGGCGTCGCGGCCGCGGCCGTGGCGCAGCCCCTGCAGGGTGCGCTTCCAGTTCGGCACGTGCTCCTGCGGCGGGGGCGGCACCGGGCGCAGCCGGTCCCAGCCGAGGCCGCGCACGAGCCGCAGCGCGTCGGCGGGTGACGGCATCCGCAGCTGGAGGCCGCCCTCGAGGGCCTTGAGCGCCTCGTACGGGTCGCCGGGGTGCACGCCGCGCAGCTCGAGGTCGCCGGACACGTAGGCGCGCGCCATGCCGAGGTCACCGGGGGCAGTGAGCAGGTAGGTGAGGCCGCGTTCGGAGGCGACGTGCAGGCCGATCGGCGCCGTGTCGGGCCCGACGGCGCTGCCGTCGTAGGCGGTGATGCGCACGGCCGGCTCGCCGCTGGTGACGGCGCGGACGATCTCCGCGACGGTGGGCATCGGCGGACGCTGCCGCGGCGCCGATGAACGCTTGTTGGTGATGGTCATCGTCGTCCTACTACCTTGTCGTAGAGGTCGGTCAGTCTGTGGCCGGGGTCGTAGCGGTCCTTGACGGCGCGGTACGCATCGGCACCGTAGAGCCGGTCGAAGGTCTCGCGGTCGTAGTACGCGTCGGAGTACAGCGACTTGTGGCCGCCGAGCTCGGACACCTTGTCCTCGATGGCCCGGTTGACATCGCCGTCGGCGGCGCCGGGCACGATGGGCACTGTTCCCCAGAAGCCGACGTTCACGTACGCCTCGCCCGCGTGCATCGGGTACAGGGGCCAGGCCGTCCCGGAGCGCAGCCGCAGCGGGCACAGCCAGATCGGTGCCATCGGCACGTTGCCGGCGAACCAGTCCAGGAACTTGCCGGTGAGCGCCAGGGGCAGCTCGACGTCCTGCACGACCCGCTCCCGGTCCGGGTTGCCCCGCAGCCGGTCGATCCTGGCCGCGACGCCGTAGCGGTTCTCCAGCCGCACGATGCGGTGGTAGACGTCGCTGCGGCGCAGCCTGGTGGGCCAGAGCCGGCGCAGCAGGGGCTGCTGCGCGCCGAACGCGGACGAGCACCAGAACCAGTCGGTGTCCCACCGCCACAGGTAGTCGTAGGCGGTGAGGTTGTCGGTCGCCTTGGCGCGCAGCGACTGGTAGTAGATCGACTGGCCGGTGTAGTCGCTGGTCGGTCCGGTGCCGCCGAACCGGCCGAGGACGAGGTAGGACTCCCCGGGCCGGAACACGACGCCGTCCATGACGTCGACGTCCACGCCGTCCCAGCTCCCGGTGCGCATGACCACGCCGACGGCCTCGAGGAGCTCCTCGACGTCGTCGAAGCGGACGTTGCGCAGCTCGACCTGCGGCGCGATGGGCTGCAGCTCGATGCGCAGCCGGGTGGCGTAGCCCAGGCTGCCCAGCGAGTTGGGAAACGCCGCGAACAGCTCGGCGTGCTCGTTGTCGGGTCGGGCGGTGACGATCTCACCGGTGCCGGTGAGGATGTCGAGCTCGATCACCGACTCGTGCGGCAGCCCGTGCCGCCAGGACGTGGCCTCGATGCCGAGGCCGGTGACGGCGCCGCCGAGCGTGATGGTGCGCAGCTGCGGCACGACCAGTGGCATCAGGCCGTGCGGCAGGGTGGCGTCGACGAGGTCCTCGTAGGTGCACATGCCCTGCACGTCGGCGGTGCGGGCGGCCGGGTCGATCTCGATGACCCCGTCGAGGCCGCTGACGTCCAGGCCGGCCGGGCCGGCCGCGGATCTCGGTCGGAACAGGTTCGATGTCTTCTTCGCCAGGCGGACCGGGCTGCCGTCCGGGACCGCAGCGTACGAGGCGCGCAGCACGGCCACCGCCCGCTCGTGCTCCGGTCTCCCCTTCGGGTTGATCCGTCTCACTCGATCACCTCCTTTCCTGTGAAGGTCCCCGTGACCTTGCACATTCCAGGTGCTCAAGAGTTGAAACTTGCACATTCGGCAAGATCATCAAACAGCAGGTGATCAACCTCACGGCACGCGCCGGTAACTTGACGCAGCGGTACTCATCCGCTCAGACGGACCGCAGCAGCAGCTCCTCGATGCCGCGCAGGTGGACCTCGACGGCGGCGGCGGGCAGCACCGTCGTGTCGGCGAAGAGGGTGAGGTCGAGGGTGCCGGGGACGGCGTTCACGTGCAGGAAGTAGCGGGCGCCGTAGTGCTCGACCCGCTCCCACTTCAGGGTGGTCGCCGGTCGCAGCGCCTCGATCGCCTCGGCGGTCACGGCCCCGCCGGCGGCGACCGGGGTCTGCGCGTCGAACCGGCGGTCGTTGAACGACACCGACAGGTCCACCTCGCCGCCGCGCGCCGCACCGACCGTGGCGAGCAGGTCGTCGAGGGCGGCCGGGTCGTACTGGGCGTGCAGGTAGGCCTGTAGCGACGCCTGCATCGCCCGTCCGATCACCGGCGCCAGGTCGTCGTCGCCGACGTCGATGACGCAGAGCCCGTCCTGCGACGCGGGGCCGACGGCGTCGGCGAGCCCGGGGCGGAACCGGTTGCTGACGATCACCTGCAGCACCGCCTCCCGGGCGCCGGTCTGCCGGGCGAGCTGGACGGCGGCCGCGGCGAGGATGACCGCGGAGGTGCTGACCTGGTGCCGGCCCGCGAGGAGAGGGACGGCGAGGTCGCCTGCGGGCGAGCTGAGCGTGGCGGCCCAGAACGGCGGCTCGTCCGCGGGCCGCTCGCGCTCGGCGGGGAACCGTTGCAGCGGCACGCTTTCCAGGTGCCGGCTCCAGTACCGCAGCGCCTTCTGGCTCTGCCGGCGGCCGGCCGCCGACTGCTGGTGCAGGGCCTGGTCGTAGGGCTGCCGGTCGTCGGCGTCCGCGAGAGGCTCTCCGCGCAGGCACAGCACGACGTCGCGGACGAGCGCGGTGAGCCCGCCGCGGTCGGTGACGAGGTGGCAGATGCCGAACACCGCGTGGGTGACGACGTCGCCGACCCGCACCGCGCCGGCCCGCAGCGGCCATTCGTGCGGGTAGTCGTACGCGGGCGCGGTCAGCCGCTCCTGCAGCGCCTTCGCCGCGGCGGGCGCGGTGTCCGCGGTGGCGTCGACGACGTGGACCTCGATCGTGCCGGCAGCGGCGAGGTCCTGCACCGGCGTGCCGTCGTCACCGGCGCGGACCCGGGTGCGCAGCGACTCGTGCCGCTCCATGACGGTGCGGACGGTGTCGGTGATCCGCGACAGCGGCGTGCCGACGGAGATGCCCTCGCCCTCGAGGTCGGTCACCCAGCTCATGTTGAGCACCGCGTCGTCGGGGACCATCCGCTGGATGGCCCGCCAGATCGCGACCTGTCCCCAGCTCAGCCCGCAGATCCCGCCCCGGCTGCCGCTGAACTCGACCAGCGTTGCTGTCATGCGTCGGAATTCAAGCGCGACGATTCCATTGACGTCAATACATGGCCGTCCCGACTATCGCGCGCGCAGCCCGTCGAAGATCAGGTCGAGGGTCCGGTCCCGCAGGGCGTCGTCCCACTGGTTGCGCTCGGCACCGAGGCAGGCCGCGCTCAGCAGGGCGAGCAGCTCGGGCATCCGCAGGTCCGCCCGTACGCCACCGGCCGCCTGCGCCCGCCGCAGCAGCGCCTCGATCGCGGCGCGCATGTCGCCGCCGATGCCGCCGAGCCCCTCCTTCGGGTCGAGGCCGGCGCCGGAGACCGCGTCCGCCAGGGCCTTCTTGCGGGCGGACACGTCGACGATGCGGGTGAGGAACGCGAAGAACGCCTCGACCGGGTCGGCGGCGGCGAGCAGCGGGCCGGCGGACTCGGCGAGGCGGCGCACCCGCTCCACGACGATGGCCTGCAGCAGGGCCTCGCGGGTCGGGAAGTGCCGGTAGATCGTGCCGAGGCCGACCCCGGCCCGCTCGGCGACGGCCCGCATCGACACGGCGAGGCCGTCCCTGGCCAGGACCTCCTCGGCCGCCTCCAGGACCCGCACCCGGTTGCGCTCGGCGTCGGCTCGCACGTACACCACCCGTCGTTGACAAACGGAACCACTGTTCCGTATCTTTCGGAACGCGCGTTCCGAATCTGCGATCATACGGGGGTCCGGCATGGGTCACGCAACGTTGGGCACCTCCGGGCTGCGGGTGTCCGCGGCCGCGCTCGGCACGATGAACTTCGGCACCGGCGGCGGCGTCCGGAGCTGTGACGAGCCGGAGGCCGCCCGGATCGTCGGCGCGTTCCTCGACGCCGGGCACAACCTGATCGACACCGCCGACGCCTACGCGGGCGGCGAGTCCGAGCGGATCGTCGGCCGGGCGATCCGCGGCCGCCGCGACGAGGTCGTGCTCGCCACCAAGGCCGGCATGCCACAAGGTCCGGGCCCGAACGACCGCGGACTGTCCCGGCGGCACCTGACCCGCGCCCTGGAGGCGAGCCTGCGCCGCCTCGGCACCGACCACGTCGACCTCTACCAGTGCCACCAGTGGGACGCCGGCACGCCGGTCGAGGAGACACTGTCCACGTTGGACGGCTTCGTGCGGGCCGGGAAGGTGCGGTACCTCGGCTGCTCGAACGTCACCGCCGCGCAGCTCACCGAGGCGCACTGGACCGCCCGGGCGCTGCGCGTGACGCCGTTCGTCAGCGTGCAGCCGGAGCTGTCGCTGATCGCCCGCGACGCCCTCGCGGAGCTCCTGCCGGCCGCCGCCGGGCTCGGCGTCGGGGCTCTCGTGTGGTCGCCGCTCGGCGGCGGCGTCCTCACCGGCCGCTACCGGGGCGGGACCGTCGAGGACGGCTCGAGGGTCGCACGGCTGCGGGACATGGGCACCGCGGCGGCGCGCGGCTGGGCCGAGGCGATGCTGCGGCCACGGTACGACTGGCAGGCCGGCCTCGCCGCCGCCGTGGCCACCGGACTCGGCACCACCCCGGTCGCCGTCGCCGTGGCGTGGGCGAGGCGCCAGCGCGGCGTCACGTCGGTCATCGTCGGCCCGCGCACCATCGCCCAGCTCGCGGACAACCTCGCCGGCTTCGACCTGGACCTGCCGGCGCCGGCGGTGGCCCGCCTCGACGATCCCGGCGACCCGGCGGACCTGGTGCGGCGGTACTTCGAGATGTGGCGCACCGGCGACGCGTCCACAGTGGACTCGCTGCTGGCGCCGGACTGGACCGACCACGGCCACCCGTCGGTGCGCACCCCCGCCGACGTCGCCGCCACCGTCGCCGCCACCGGCCGCGCCATCGACGTCGAGCTCGACACGGTCCTCAGCGACGGCGCCACCGTCACGGCCACCGGCCGGGTCGGCGACACCCCGCTCGCGTGGGTCTTCCGCACGGACGCCGGCCGGCTGGCCTCCCTGCGGACCTACCGCGGTCTGTAGTTCAATGGCCCGGTGAGCAGAGACTGGGTCGAGTGGCATGAGTTCTACACGACGCCCGGATCGTCGCTGGGCCGCCGCCTCGAGGTGGTCCGGCGGGACCTGCGCCGGGCGCTGAGCGCCGCGCCGGCGCCCGGTCCGGGCCGAAGCGGCGAAGCCCATCGGGCCGGACCGGGCGAGAGCGTGGACGGGACCCTGCGGATCGTCAGCATCTGCGCCGGCGACGGCCGCGACGTCCTGCCGGTCATCGCCGAGCACGACCGCAGGGTCAGCGCGCTGCTGGTGGAGCTCGACCCCACGCTCGCCGCCCGGGCCCGCGAGACCGCCGACGACCTGCTGCTGTCCGATGTGGACGTCCGCATGGCCGACGCGGGTGACGCCCGGACCTACGCCGGCGTCCAGCCCGCGCACATCCTGCTGACCTGCGGCGTCTTCGGCAACGTCGACGCGGCCGACGCGCGGCGCACCGTCGCCGCGCTGCCCGCACTGCTCGTCCCCGGCGGCATCGTCATCTGGACCCGGGCCGGCGACGCGAGCCTGGAGCTGCGGTCGCTGTTCGCCGAGCACGGGTTCACGGAGCTGTCCTTCACCGCCCCCGACGACGCCCCCTTCCGGGTCGGCATGCACCGGCTCGCCGGCCCGGTCCGCCCCGGCCCGCTCACCGGGCGGCTCTTCACGTTCCGGTGATCTCCGTGAGCCAGTCGCGCCAGGCCTTCTCGAGGGCGGCCGGGTCGGCGCCGCCGAAGTGGTGGACCGCGACCGCGTCGACGCCGCCGAACGCGGACCGGCCGAAGCAGCGGATCAGCGCGTCGCCGGTGCGGATGCCGACGAAGTGCCGGTGCCGGTAGTCCAGCACGCCCTGGACCCGCCCCACGTGCGGGAGGCTGAGGTCGACCGGGCCGCCCTCCGGGGTCGCGTCGGTGCCGAGCGCCGCCCGCACCGTGGCGAAACCGGCGTCGGCGGGGGCGTCGACCGTGACGTAGGTGACGGGCCGGCCGCGGAAGTGGAGCATGAACTGCCCGAACGTGTGCAGGTAGAAGTCGGTGTGCTGGCTGGCGCCGTCGTACTGCTGCTCCCAGTCGTCGACGAAGATGCCGCTGTGCACGTAGCGCCACGTCGACCCGCCGCCGGGCGCCGCCGCCACGACGTGCTCCAGCTGGTTGAACCAGCCGTCGGGCCCGTCCATGCGGCTCACGAGCCGGTGCGGCGGATCCCAGACCGTCACCGTGCCGCCGAACGCCGCGGCGCCGCCTTCGCGGTGCTCGTACTGCATCGGCCACAGCCAGCCCGCGGTGCCGTCGGCGAACCCGTCGAACACCGCGACCTGGTCCACCGGCAGCGCACCCTCGCGCACGATCTCGAACTCCCTGCCCATCCCCCGATCCTAGGTTTCCGGGCATTCACCCGGTGCGGACTCGCCCGGTCCGGCCCTTCACCGGACGCGGCCCCGCACCGTGCGGTTTCACCTGGTGCGGTCCCGCCTGGCGTGGGGCTTTCACCTGGGCCGGGCGAGTCGGCGCGCGGTCGCGGCGGGCGACGGTGGGCGCATGACGGTGAAGGATCTGGCCACCCTCACGCCGAGCGGCTACCCGGCGGTGTCCCTGCTGATGCCGACCCACCGCACGCCGCCCGCCAACCAGCAGGACCCGATCCGGCTGCGCAACCTCCTCACGGAGACCCGCCGCCGCCTGGAGGCCGACGAGGCGGTCCCGCACGACGTCGCCACCGCCGTGTACGACGAGATCGCGGAGGCCGCCGCGCACGTCGACCTGCGGCAGGTCGGTGAGGGGCTGGCGCTGTTCGCCTCGCCGGGACAGGTGCACGTCCGCCTCCTCGACACCCCCGTCAACGAGCGCGTCGTCGTCGCCGAGACCTACGAGATCCGCGACGTCGTCGCCGACGCGGCCCGCCGCCACCGGTACTGGGCGCTGGTCCTGTCCGAGCAGCCGACCCGCCTGTGGAGCGGCGACGGCGCCAACCTGGTGGAGGTGACGACGCACGGCTTCCCGTTCACGCACGAGGGCCCAGGCGGCGCGCTCGGCCTGCCCCGCGACTACGGCCAGCGGCCCAGCGCGCACCGCGACGAGCGGCACCGGCAGTTCTTCCGCGACATCGCCACCGCCCTCACCCAGGTCGACGCCCTCGACACGCGGCCCGTGTTCGTCCTGGGCGTGGACCGCTACCTGGCGTTCTTCGCCGAGGAGTGGCACGCCCAGATCGCCGGCACCGTCCCCGGCAACTACGACCGCTCCGGCCCGCACGAGCTGCACAAGGTGCTCGCCTCGCACCTCGCCGCCTACCACGCCTTCGAGCAGATCGCGGCGCTGGAGCACCTCGACGTCGCCCGCGGCGCGCACCGCGTCGCCGCCGGCCTGCCCGAGGTGTGGCAGCTGGCCCGCCAGGGCCGCGGCGCGCACCTGCTCGTCGAGGAGAGCTACCACAGCCCCGCCTGGATTCACGGCGACCACCTGCACCCCGCCGAGCAGCAGCCGAGCCAGGGCCCGGCCGGCACCCTCGTCGACGACGCCGTCGACGACGTGGTCGAGCTCGTCGCCCGCCAGTCCGGCGAGGTCACCTTCGTCGGCGACGGCAGCCTCGCCACCGACGGGCGCATCGCCCTGATCCTGCGCTACTGACAGGGCCCCGCCCGCGTCACAGCCGGAGCTGGGCGACGAACGCCGCGGCGGACTCGAGGTCGCCGCGGCGCTCGGCGAAGAAGCCGATGAAGGCGAGCTGGAAGCAGGCGCCGAGGAGCAGGCCGGCGACCGCCTCCAGGTCCGCGTCCGCGGAGACCCGGCCGAGCCGCTGCTCGGCGCGCAGGTAGTCGACGAGCCCGTCGTTGGCGCGGTGCGGGCCGAGGTTCTGGGCGCGGAGCTGGTCGCGGTGCGCGTTGAGGATCGCCGGGTCGGAGAATATCGACGTGAACATCGGCAGGCCGTCGCGGTAGAACCCGATCGCGACGGTGGCGAGCTCCGTGAGCGTGTCGCGGACCGTGCCCGTGCCCGCCCGCTCGGGCAGCGTGAGCAGCATCGGGATGAACTGCGGCCCGCGCTCGTGCAGCACCGCGACCATCAGGTCGACCTTGTCGCGGAAGTGCTTGTAGAGCGTCGCCTCGGAGTAGCCGGCCGCGCGGGCGATCTCCTTGGTGGTGGCGTTGGCCAGCCCCCGGCTCCGCAGCACCGACGCCGCCGCGTCCAGGATCACGTCTCGCGTGGCCAATCCCGCTCCTTGACAAGTTCGTGAGCACTCACCCACCATGATAGAGGTTAGTGAGTGCTCACTTACCAGGGAGGGCAGCCATGAAGCTGACCGTGTTCGGCGCGACGGGCGGGATCGGGCGACAGCTTCTCGAGCAGGGGCTGCGCCAGGGGCACGAGATGACCGCCGTCGTCCGCCGCGAGCTCGACCTGCCGGGCGTGACCGTGGTCAGGGCATCACTCGACGACGCGCCGGCTCTCGAGGCGGCGGTCGCCGGGCGCGACGCGGTGCTCTCCGCGCTCGGCCACCGCAAGGGCGGCCCCGTCACCGTCCAGGCCGACGGAGCCCGGGCCGCGGTCGCCGCGATGCGCGCCACGGGCGTGCGCCGGATCGTGTCCGTCGACGCCGACGGCCGCTTCACCGGCTCCGGCGACAGCTTCCTCATGCGCGCGGTGGCCAAGCGGGTCGTCCAGCGCGTCCTGCGGGACAACTTCGCCGACCTCGCCGAGGCGGAGCGCGTCCTGCGCGCCGGCGACCTCGACTGGACCCTGATCAGCCCGCCCCGCCTCACGGACGGCGGCCACCGTCCATACAGGACCGCGCTGGACCGCAGCCTCCGCGGCGGCCGGACCATCTCCCGCGCCGACGTCGCCGACGCCGTGCTCAGGTCCGCCGCCGACCCCACCCACGTCCACCACCGGGTCAGCGTCGCCTACTGAACCGCGCCGCGGCGCGCAACGCCTTCCGGAGTGCGGAAACACGACCTGCGGCCCGGACCCGGCGCGCACCGGAACCGGGCCGGACACCCGCGGCCGCCCCAAGGAGGCAAGGCGACCGCGAACGTCACCGCTCAACCGGGAAGTCCCTCGTCGACCCGGACACGGAGGTCGTGCATCCCGGATCAGGCGCGCACCGGATCCGGGCCGGACACCTACGGTCGCCCCCAAGAAGGCCAGGAGGCGTCGGGTGTCCCGCATGCCCAGGAGTCCCTCGTCAACCTGGGCAGCTCGCAGTGCCGGTCGCGGAGCCGGGTGCGGCTGGAGTGCCGCACCCGGTTCCGGCCGGGTCGGTCAGGAGACGCCGAGGCTGCCGAAGTCGACCTGGCCGTAGTACTGGCTGATGTAGACGTTCGTGAGGCGCGGGTTGCGGTAGTTGAGGGCCTTGTCGTAGGTGAACGGGACCAGGACGGCCTCGTCCATGACGATCTTGTTGATCTGGGACCAGATCTGGGCGGCCTTCTTCGCGTCGGGCTCGGCCTTGGCCTGGTCGATGAGGCTGTTGACCTCGGGGTTGTTGAGCTCGGGGTAGTTGTTGTTGCCGCTGGGCAGGATCAGGCGGCCGTCGACGAGCACCGCGAGGAAGCCGGAGGCGGTCGGGAAGTCGGCGCCCCAGCCGGCCATCATGAGGCCGTAGCCCTTGGCGTGCGTGTTGGACGGCGCGCCAATGGTGGAGCGGAAGTACAGCGAGGCGTCGGTCGGGTCGAGACGGGCGTTGATGCCGACGTTCTTCAGCGCGGCCTGCAGCGCCTCGGCCGTCTTCGGCTCCTTGCCGGCGTTACGGGTGGCGATGACCGTGTCGAAGCCGGTCGGCTTGCCACACGCGGCCAGCTCTTCCTTGGCCTTGTCGACCTGCGGCTTGCCCGACTTGGTGTTGAACGGGTCCAGCGCCGCGTCGTGACCCGCGATGTTCGGCGGGAGCATGTTGGTCGCGATGTCGCCGCCGGCGTCCGCGCCGCCGCGGGCGGTCTGCATGCTGATCTTGTCGGTGGCGTACTGCACGGCCTTGCGGCAGTGGATGTTGTCGAAGGGCGGGACCTTCGTGTTGATGGCGAAGTAGCGGATGAAGCCGGTGGTCGGCGCGTCCGCGTTCTTCTTCACCTCGGGGTTGAGCAGGATCTTCGGCTGCGAGCCCTGCTGGACGCCGGTCTGCGCGAGGTCGAGGTCGATGTCACCGGCGATCAGCTGGTTGTCGATCTCCTCGACGGCGATGCCGAAGGTGACCTCGATGCGGTCCGGCAGCGCCTTGCGGACCGAGTCGGTCTTCGGGTCCCACTGGTCGTTGCGGACGAGGACGGCCTTCTTGCCCTGGTCGTACGACTCGAACTTGTACGGGCCCGAGGAGACGGGACGGTTGCCGTACTGCTCGCCGTTGTCCTTGGCCTTCGGCACGGGGGCGGCGCCCGGCATCGCGAGCAGGTACGGGAAGTCGCTCAGCGGCTCCTTGAGCGTGAACACGATGGTCTTGTCGTCGGGGGTCTGCACCGACTTCAGGCCCAGCTTGTCGGGGTCGGTGTCCTTGTACGGGCCGGGGTACTTCTGGCCCTGGTCGAGCACGTCGACCAGGTAGGTCGGGCCGCCGGACAGGACGTCCTGCGCGAAGACGCGCTCGACGCCGTACTTGACGTCCTTCGACGTGATCGGCGTGCCGTCCTCGAACTTCAGCCCGTCGCGCAGGGTGAAGGTGTACTTCTTGCCGCCGTCCTCGATCTTCGGCAGTTCCGTGGCCAGGTCGGGGGTGAGCACGAGGCCGTCCTCACCGGGCTTGGCCTGGTTGGTCAGCAGGGTCCGGACGAAGAACCCCTTCATGAAGTTCCAGACGTTCGCGTAGTACGTCCGCACCGGATCGTACGAGTCGGGGCTGTCGTGGTTGGTGACCTTGAGCGTGCCGCCCTTCTTGTCCGAGGGGTTGACCACCCCGGTCAATGCGGCGTTGAAGCCCGCGGCACCTTTCTGACCGGCGCCCTTGCTGGTATCGTCGCTGCTTGGACCGCCTCCGCAGGCGGACAGCACGAGCGACGCGGTGACCGCTCCGGCCACCAGCGCACCTGTTCTGATATTCACGTGTGTTGAACCTTCCCGGATGCCACGACTGTGCGGTCGTGGAGGGTGTTTCGGCACACGGGCAGCACGCATCGCCAGGCGTCCACGATGGACCCTCTACTGTGGACGGGCACGGGCATGCACCGCGCCCACCATGTGGGTCGTCGAGTCGTCTGTACGGGGTTACGAACCTGCTCGCGTAACGGCGATGTGCGTCGCCGTTCATTGAGCAAAGACCTCGGGCACGGCGAAGCGGTTGCGGTGGGCCAGGTCACGCTTTGGTCAAGCAGCGCCGCGTCCGCTCAGTCGAGGAGCGCGATGTTCGCCGACTCCTCCGGGTCGGGGTCCTCGACGGCGAGAAACGCGGCGAGGACCTCGACCGCGACGTCGGGCGCGAGCCGCTTGAGGCTCATCGCGAGGACGTTGGCGTCGTTCCAGAGCCGGGCGCCCCGGGCGATCCACGGGTCCCAGGCGAGCGCGGCGCGGACGCCGGGCACCTTGTTGGCGGCGATCGCCGTGCCGGTGCCGGTCCAGCACATGACGACGCCGAGGTCGGCGCGGCCCTCGACGACGGCGCGGCCGACGGCGGTGCCGAGGTCGGGCCAGGGTGCGCCGGGCACGGCGACGTCCAGCACCTCGTGCTGCTGGGCGAGGTGCTGGACGACCGCCGTGGTGGTCTCGTTGGAGTCGTCTGCGGCGAAGGCGATACGCACGCCTTCAAACCTAACCGTCAGTCGTCCAGGTCGCCGCCCGATGAGCCGGCTTCCAGGGACGACATCATCGACTTGGCCGCGGTGACGAAGTCGGCGCGGACCTTGTCGGGGGTGAGCGTGGTGCCGGCCGGCGCGGTGATGTTCAGGCTGAGGTAGAGGTTGCCGTCGTACAGGTCGAGCTCGTACAGCAGGGCCTTGTCGGCGGTGGTGTACATCGCGAACGCCTTGGTGCCGATGCCGGACACGTCCGCGACGGTCGCGCCAGCCGCGACGCTGGCGTCGGCGGCCTTCTTCACCGAGTCGTAGTGGGTGCGCACGTCCGACTCCGTCGACGGCACGTCGATCATGACGGTCAGGGTGCCGGCCGCCTCGTACGTGACGACGCAGCCCGGGTAGGTGCGGCCGAACGCCTTGGTCTCCTTCGGTTTCTGGTCCTTGACGGTGCCGAACGAGGACAGGCCCTGGGCGGCGGAGACGGTCGCGCAGGCGTCGGCGGGCTTGGCGTAGGAGGTGGAGTCGGCAAAGAAGTACAGGGCCACGCCGCCGCCGCAACACAGCAGCAGCAGCGAGCCCGCGATGATTCCGAGGATGAGGAAGACTTTCTTCACGCGGTGATGCTGGTGTACGGCTCAGCGAAGATCAGTCGCGTAGCGGCCAATGTCGTCAACCCGCCTCTGGGAGCCGGCGCGCAGCCGCTGCGTGAGGGCGACGCACACCAGCACCACCACCGCGGCGGCGACCGCGCCCGGCGGCACGGCCTCATGCAGCAGCAGCGCCGACCACGCGAGCGTCAGCACCGGCTGCGACAGCTGCAGCTGGCCGATCTTCGCGACCCCGCCCCGGGCGAGCCCCGAGTACCAGGCGAAGAAGCCCAGGAACATCGAGATCACGGTGAGGTACGCGAAGCCGGCCCAGGCGCCCGCGGACGCGTGCGGCGGCTGCCGCCAGGCCGAGACCGCGGTCACGGCGACCGTGCATGGCAGCGACAGCACGAGCGCCCAGCAGATCGTGCGGGCGCCGCCGAGGTCGCGGGCGAGGGCGCCGCCCTCGGCGTAGCCGAGCCCGCACAGGGTGACGGCGGCGAGGAGGAACAGGTCGGCGGGGCCGACCGAGCCGCGCACCGCGCCGCTGGCGACGAGGAACACGAGCACGGCGGCCAGCCCGGCGCCGCCGGCGACCCAGAACGCGGGCGTGGGACGTTCGCCGCTGCGGAGGACGGCGAAGCCGGCGGTGATCGCGGACAGGAGGGCGATGACCACGGCGCCGTGCGAGGCGGTGCTGGTGACCAGGGCGAGGGACGTGAAGAGCGGGAACCCGACGACGACCCCGAGCGCGACCACGGCGAGCCGCCGCCACTGCGCGGCGGTGGGGCGTGGCGCGCGGGTGACAGCCAGGTACGCCAGGGCCAGGAGCCCGGCGCCGACGGCCCGGCCGAACGCGACGAACCACGGGTCGAGATCGCCGACGGCGACCCTGGTGGCGGGCAGCGACATGCTGAACGACAGAACGCCCAGCAGCCCCAGGATCACGCCCGTTACCGTCCCGGCGGGAGTAACGATACTCTTGTCTCTCATGAATGACGATAACGCAGCCATCCGCGTTATCCAAGATCTCCGGGTGCAGGCGGCCGCGCAGGCCCCGGGGTCGCGGCTGCCGACGGTGCGCGAGCTCAGCGCCCGTCACCAGGCGTCGCCGGTGACCGTGACCCGGGCGATCCGCGCGCTGACCGCCGAGGGCGTCCTGGACGCGCAGCCGGGCCGCGGCACGTTCGTCGCGCGCCGCCCGCGCGCCGCGCAGGAGCAGGACCTCGGCTGGCAGTCGATCGCGCTCGGCGCCCGGCCGCCCGGCGAGGACGCGATGCAGGCGCTGCTGGCCGTGCCGCGCCCCGGCATGATCCCGCTGTCCAGCGGCTACCTCGACGCGGACCTGCAGCCGGTGGCGGCGCTCGGCGCGGCCCTCGCCCGGGCGGCCCGGCAGCCGGCGGCGTGGCAGCGCGGGCCGGTCGAGGGCCGGGAGGACCTGCGGGCCTGGTTCGCCCGGACGGCCGGCGGCGAGCTGCGGGCCGACGACATGAACATCTGCCCCGGCGGGCAGTCGGCGCTGTCGACCGCGTTCCGCGCGCTGTGCGCGCCCGGCGACCCGATCCTGGTGGAGGCGCCGACGTATCTCGGTGCGCTCGCCGCCGCGCGGGCCGCCGGGCTGCGGGTCGTGCCGGTGCCGGCCGACGCCGAGGGCGTGCGCCCCGACCTGCTCGAGGCCGCCTTCCGGCGCACGGGCGCGCGGCTCTTCTACTGCCAGCCGCTGTACGCGAACCCGCACGGCGCCACCCTCGCGGCGGACCGCCGCCCGGACGTGATGGCGGCGGTCCGCCGGGCCGGCGCGTTCCTGCTGGAGGACGACTACGCCCGGGACCTCGCGATCGACGGCGACCCGCCGCGCCCACTCGTCGCCGACGACCCGCACGGGCACGTGGTGTACCTGCGGTCGCTGACGAAGTCCGCGGCGCCCGGGCTGCGGGTGGCGGCGATCGGTGCCCGCGGGGCGGCCGGCGCGCGGCTGCGGGCGGCGCGGGTCCTCGACGACTTCTTCGTCGCCGGCCCGCTGCAGCAGGCGGCCCTGGACCTGGTGACGTCGCCGGCGTGGCCGCGGCACCTGAAGGCGCTGCGCACGGAGCTGCGGGCGAGGCGCGAAGCGCTGACGGAGGCCCTCGCGGTGCACGTACCGACGCTGCGGACGCCCCTCGTGCCGGCCGGTGGCCTGCACGTCTGGGCACGGCTCCCGCAGGGCATGGACGACGTGGCGGTCACCAACGAGGCGGCGGCCCGGCAGGTGGTGGTGTTCCCCGGGCGGCCGTGGTTCGCGGCCGAGCCCGACGGCGCCTACCTGCGGCTGACGTTCGCCGCGGCGCCGCCGGACCAGCTGCGGGAAGGTGTCCGGAGACTGCAAGGGGCCGTCGGATGAACCGACGGCCCCTTGGTGGAACCAGTTACGGGTTGATGGTGATGACGAGCAGGGTCGGGTTCAGGTTCCTGACGTTGATGTAGTTGTTCGTCAGCGTCAGGTTGTTGAACGTGACCGCGCCCCGGGCGGGACCCTGGCCGGCCTCCGGCAGCTCGTTCGCCCAGATCGCGTAGCCGGACTTCGCGTCGAACGCGTCACCGGAGCGCTGGGCGCCGGAGATCGACACGTTCGTGAAGATGGTGTCCGTGATCGGGTTCTGCGGGGAGCTGCCGACGTAGTTCGTCTGGAACATGATGCCGGAGTAGGTCGGGTCGATGATGTCCACGTCGTTGACCCGGATGCCCTGGAACACCTTGGATGCGGAGAACACCCAGATGGCTCCGAAGACCTGGCTGCCCCAGAAGTGGCCGCCGGCGCGGACGATGGAGATGTTCGAGAATTGGGTGGGCGGGCTCGCACCGAAGCCGTTCATCGGGTAGCCGAAGTCGAGCGAGCTGATGGTGATGCCGCTGTAGACCAGGGTGTCCGCGATGTAGATGTTCCGGAACGTGTTCGCGTACCCGCCGTAGACCGCGAGCCCGGCGGCACGCCAGGTCAGGGTCGTGGACAGGTTCTCGTAGACGTTGTCCTTCTCGTCCGAGCCACCCGCGTCGATCGCGGAGAACAGCGCGAAGGCGTCGTCACCGGTCGAGCGGGCGTCGTTGTTGGTCACCAGGTTGTTCGTGCTGCCGTTGGTCATGTTGATGCCGTCGGCGAAGGTGTCCCGGATCCGCGAGTTCTTGATCGTCACGAAGTCCGTGTTGGCACCCCAGTACATGCAGACCATGTGCTCGGTCCAGATGTTGTCGATCGTCATGTTGGCCACGTTGGACCAGTCGAAGACCTTGCCGGGACCGTCGTTGCGGATGATGTAGTTACCGAAGTACGCGAAGCCGGAGAACGTCGAACCGTTGGCGGTCGAGTCGGCCCGGAAGCCCACGTCGGTGTTGTCCTGGGTGGACGGTGCGTAGAACCGGGTGAACCACGGGCCGGCGCCGATGACCTTGATCGCCTTGCCGTAGACCTGGAACTTGCTGGCCGTCTGGTAGTCACCGGGCGGCAGGTAGACACCGAGCGCGGTGGTGCTCTGCCGGGCCTGGCTCAGGGCGTTGTCCACGTCCTGGTGGGTGAAGCCGGCCGGGACGATGTACTTCGTCGGGTCCGGGTTCGGGATGACCGTGGCCTGCTCGAGGTTGATGAAGTCGACCGCGATCGGGCCCGAGTTGGCGGCGTCCTTCTGCAGCTTGATCGTGGCACCGGCCGCGACCGTGGTGCCGAGCAGGACGTTCGCCTCGTCGTAGATGTGGCGCGGGCCGGTGCCGGAGTTCTGCGGCGCCGTCTCGTTGCCGTACAGCCAGGCGTACTTCGACGTCAGGGCGATGTTCTTCAGGTACGTGCCGTTGACGTAGATGTTGAGCGTGGTGTTGGTGTTGTCCGGGATCGAGAACCGCACGACCAGGGTGTTGGTCTGCGCCTTGGTGGTCCACTGGACGTAGTTGCCGGTGCTGTTCAGGTTGACCGCCCGGCGGCCCGAGGCCTCGCCGGCGATGTCGCCGACGGTGCGGTTCGGGCCGACGACGGTCGCGCCGCCGCCGACGGTGCCGTCCTCGGCCTCGTACATGTCGTACGGCATGTTCGCGCCGCGGCCGACGAAGAACGAGGTGGTGGAGGTGTTGTTGGCCTGCTTGACCGACAGCTCGTTGGTGTCCGCGGCGATCACCGTGGTCACCGTGTACTTGCCGTTCGCCGCGGTCCACGTGCCCAGGTTGACCGGGGCGGTGGTGGCGCCGGCGTTGATGACGCCGGTGTAGGAGCCGGTCAGCGTCTTGACGGTCGCGCCGCTGGTGGCGTCCTTGATGGTCACCGTAATGCCGTGGGCGCCGCCGGCGGAGGCCTGGGTGCCCTGGTTCTTGATGGCGACGGTGAACGTGACGGTGTTGCCGGCCGACGGGTTGCTCGGCGACCAGCCCGACGGCGACGCGAGCAGGTCGGACGTCTGCACGGGCGCGACGGTGAACGCCGACCCGGTGAACGTGTTGTTCGTGTCGTCCTGCTCGACGACCGTGTTGCTCTCGTCGACCTTCGCGATCGGCGTGTAGGAGCCCGCGTCGCGGGCGCCGATGCTGGCCGTCACGTTGGTGCTGGCACCGGCGGCGAGGGCGCCGACGTTGGCCGTGCCGACGAGCGTGGTGCCGAAGTAGAACTTGACGTTCGTCGCCGCGGAGCCGGCCGTGCCCTGGTTCTTCACCGTGGCCGTGAGGCTGACCGCGTCGGTCTCGATCGGGTTCGCCGGCGAGCTGGAGATGGCGGTGACGACCAGGTCCGGGTTCGGCGCCGCGACGCCGAAGACCTGGAACTCGGCGATCTGCCCGCTCGGGGCGCCGGTGTTGGAGTTGATCTTCAGCTGAACGTCCGCGACACGGGCGGTCAGCGTGATGTCGACGCTGTTGCCCGACGCCGGGTCGAAGCGGTAGTCGCGGGCCGGCACCAGGCTGGTGAGCCCGGACGCGCTCTGCTCACGGCCGAGGACCTCGATGTTCTGGGTCCGGGCGCCCCACGCGGTGCTGGGGTCGAGCTTCAGCGTGATCTTGCTGATGTCGGCGTTCGCACCCAGGTTGGACGTCAGGGTGGCCGGGAAGCCGCCCGCACCCTCCCAGTAGGTGGTCACGCTGTTGTCGACGGCGTTGGCCGGGACGAACGTGAAGACCGAACCGTTGGCCGTGACCGGCTTGTTCACCGACAGGTTGGTGCCGGTCGGCGGGTTGCCGGTGCCGGTGCGGGTGACGGTGTTGCTGGCGGCGGAGTTGTTGCCGGCGCCGTCGACCGCCTTCACCTGGTAGGACACCGTCGCCGTGTCGGGCTGGTTGTCGGTGTACGTGAGGACCGTGCCGGCCACGTTCGCCCGGTAGGAGCCGTTGGCGTAGATGTCGTAGCGGGCGATCGAGCCGCTGTTGTCCGTCGACGCGCCCCAGGTCAGCTTGATCTGGCCGCTGGCCGGCTGGGTGTACGCGAGGTTGGTCGGCGCGGTCGGCGCCTGCGTGTCGACCACGGTGCCGGTACGGGTGACCGTGTTGCTCTGCGCCGACTGGTTGCCGGCCGCGTCCCGCGCCTTCACGAAGTACTGCACGGTGGCGGTGTCGGGCTGCGTGTCGGTGTAGGTCAGGACGGTGCCCGCGACGCTGGTGCGCAGCGCGCCGTTGGCGTAGACGTCGTAGCCCGCGATCGAGCCGCTGTTGTCGGTGGAGGCGGACCAGGTCAGCTTGATCTGGCCGCTGGCCGGCTGGGTGTACGCGAGGTTCGACGGCGCGGTCGGCGCCTGCGTGTCACCGGTGGACGGCCCGTACACCTCGAGCTCGGACAGCTGCGCGGCGGTCCAGCCCGTGTTCGCCGAGATGCTCACCCGGATGTAGCGGGTGGTCAGCTGGGTGAACGGGATGGTCACCGTGTTGCCGGTGCCCTGGTTGAACTCGTACGCCGCGGAGCCGAGGATGTTGGTGAACGTGCTGCCGGTGGTGCTGCCCTGCAGGGTCAGCGTCTGGGTGCGGGTGCCCCAGTTGGTGGGCAGCTTGAGCACGACGGAGCTGACCGGCACGGCCGAGCCGAGGTCGACCTGCACCCACTGCGGCAGCGCGCCGGTGCTCTCCCAGTAGGACGCCTGGTTGCCGTCGCCGGCGTTGGCGGCCGTGTACTGGCCGTTGGTGCTGCTGGAGGAGAACGTCTTGCCGGCGGCGAGGTTGGTGCTCGACGACGCGACGCCGTAGATCTCGAACTCGGAGATCTGCGCGGCCGGCCAGCCGGTGTTGGCGGTGAGGTTCAGCCGCACGTAGCGCGCGTTCGACGCCGTGAAGTCGATGGTGACGGTGTTCTGCTGCGCGGGGTTGAAGCTGTACCCGACGGAGCCGACGATCGTGCTGAACGAGGTGCCGTCCTGGCTGCCGGTCACCGACAGCGTCTGCGTCCGCGTCGCCCAGGCGGTGTCGTTGGGCAGCTTCAGCTTGATCTGGTCGATGTTCTTCGCGCTGCCCAGGTCGATCTGCGCCCACTGCGGGAAGGCGTTGTTGGCGCTCTCCCAGTAGGAGGCCTGGTTGCCGTCGTTGATGTTGCCGATGCCGTTGGCGCCGTTCGTGCTGCTCGACGTGGCGGGTCGGCCGCTGGCGAGGTTGGTTCCACCGGCGGCCTGCGCCGGCAGCATGTGAGCCGTAACCGCGACCAGGGCTGCCACGGCGAACGCCGAGAGCACCCTTCGCGTCACGTGCCTCTTACTCATCGCGATCCTTCGTTCAGGGGTGTGGTGCGGTGCGGGGAGTTGGCGGCTCCGCGAGGGACGTTGTGGATCCCTCGTGCAGTGGCGGTGCGGTCTTCAGTCAACGGCGGCTGACCCGGTCTTCGGACCGGGTGTGTGGTGGGGCGCGAACGGGCACAGCGGTGCCTCCGGAGACGGGGGATGCGCGGTGGACCTGTTGGCGGACGGGTCACGGCGCGACTCTGACGGCGTCTTGTTGGAATCTTGCATCGGGTTGGCCCAAATGTTGCAGACATGCTACCGATAAGTCAACGGGTGTCACTGGAATCGGCAAGCGCGCGGTTCTGTGGCATCCCGTGGGGTTCCCACGTTGGATCGTGGGCACCTCGACACACGGCCTGAACGGAGTTTCGAAACGTTCTGGATTCGTTGCCCGCAGGTCTGGTGTTGCCGGGATGTTTCGTGGTTGATTCGTCGGACTGACCGACGAATGAGCTGCGTCGATGGTGTTTGGATGGGGGTCGTTCGATGGCTAGCAAGGAGCGGGCCGGCGCCGGTTCCGTCGACGAGCCCACGGACCAACTCGCCCTGCGCCGCGCCAATCTGAGCCGGACCCTGCGGCACATCCGCATCAACGGACCGCGGTCCCGGGCCGCGATCGCCGCCGCAACCGGCTTGCACAAGGCGACCGTGTCGAGCCTCGTCGACGAGCTGCTGAGCCGGCGGCTCGTGCGCGAGATCGGCACCGAGCACTCCGGCAGCGCCGGGCGCCCCGGCCGCGGCATCGCCCTCTCCCCCGACGTCGGCGCCGTCGGCATCGAGATCAACGTCGACTACCTCGCGGTGCACGGCAGCGACCTCACCGGGCGCACCGTCATCGAGAAGCGGGTCAGCTTCGACGCCAAGGGCCGCGACGTGGAGCGCTGCCTCGACGACCTGACCCAGGCCGCCCAGCGGACCCTGGCGGAGCTGGTCCGCCGCGGCGTGACCCCGGTCGGGCTCACCGTCGCCGTGCCCGGCCTCGTCGACGTGGGCCGCGGCGTGGTCGTGCTCGCCCCCAACCTCGGCTGGCGCGACGTCCCGGTCGCCACCCGCCTCGCGCACGGCCTCGACCCGGACCTCTGGATCATGGTCGACAACGACGCCAACCTGGCCGCGCAGGCCGAATACACGTGGGGGGTCGCCGCCGGCACCGACGACCTCGTCTACCTCACCGGAGAGGTGGGCGTCGGCGGCGGCGTCATCGTCAACGGCCGGCTGCTGCGCGGCGCCGACGGCTTCTCCGGCGAGGTCGGCCACCTGCCGGTCGAGCCGGGCGGGTCGAAGTGCGGCTGCGGTCGCACCGGCTGCTGGGAGACCAAGGTCGGCCTCGCCGAGCTGGTCCGCCGCGCCACCCCGGACGTCGCCTACGGCCTGGAGCAGGGGCCCATCCCGGACCCCGAGGAGCGGGTCGCCGAGGTGCTGCGGCGGCTCGCGCGCGGGGACAAGGCGGTGGCGGCGGCGGTCGCGGAGGTCGGGCACTGGCTCGGGCACGGCGGCGCGATCCTGGTCAACCTCTTCAACCCGCGGGTGATCGTGCTCGGCGGCTACTTCGCGGAGCTCGCCGACCACCTGATCCCGTCCGCGCAGGCGAACCTGGCCCAGATGGCGGTCGCCAGCACGGCGGCGCGCTGCCACTTCGTCGCGTCGCACCTGGGCTTCACGGCGGCCGCCCGCGGCGGGGCCGGGGTGATCGTCGAGCGGATGATCGAGGATCCGACGGCCGTGTCGCTGGCGCCCGCGCCTACCCTTGCGGTCGCACGGTGATCATGAAGTCCCTGAGCTCGTAGCTCGAGATGTCCGGCTTCTTCGTGACCCGCGGCGGTTTGAGCATGGTGAGCCGCGGCTGCGCGAAGAGCTTGCTGAGGAAGATGTCGGCCTCCTGGACGGCCACGTAGGCGCCCGGGCACTTGTGCGGGCCGTCGCCGAAGGACAGCCCCGGACCTTCGTCCACGCGTTCCAGGTTCGCGGTGCTGACGTCGATGTCGACCAGCCTGCCGTGCGGGATGTCCCCCACGGGGCTGGTCGTGCGCCGCTTGAGGTTGCCCACGACGGGCTCCAGCCGCAGCAGCTCGTGCAGCAGCGCCACCCTCGTGGTGTCGTCGCCGCCGGTGTACCGGTCGCGAAGGGCGTCGTCGGTGAACAGATGCCAGGCGACGACGTTGACGAACTCGCGGGTGGTGACCATGCCGGCCGCGGCGAAGGTCAGGCACTCGCCGAGGATCTCGCCGTCGCGGCAGCCCTCGTCGATCAGGTGCGAGATCAGGTCGTCCCTGCGCTGCCGGCGCCTGACCTTGACCGCCGGCCGCACGTCGGCGAGGTAGATGCCGAGGAACTGGATGTTCTGCTTGAACACCCAGTAGATGCCGTTGAGGCTGGTGAACCCGGGCTTGCCGAACTTCTCCGGGAAGAACCGGTCGAGCCGCCGGTCCAGGCCGGGACGGCTCTCCGTCAGGCCGATCACCGCGCACACGACCTCGATCGCCATGCGGAAGCTCAGCTTGGCGAGGTCGGCCGTCCCCTGCTGCCGGAGCGTCTCGATCTGCTGGTCCGCCGCCCGCTCCATGAGGTCGCGGTAGTGCTCGTCGACCCGCCGCGGGGTGAAGTACCGCGCGGTCTGCCTGCGGTGCTCCCGGTGCTCCTCGCCGTCGCGGTACAGCACCGGGCGGCGGATGCTCGGCGGCAGCTTCTCGACCGTCTCCACGCCGAGGCCCGCCTGGACCGTGTCCGTGCTGCGCAGCACCGCCCGGGCCCGCGCATACCCCGTCACCCGGACGGCGCCGGCGTCGGGTTCGTAGCTGCGATCGATCTTCCGGCTACTCATGGTGACCCATACGATACGGGTTCGCGGGGTTCGCGTGTTGCTCGTACGTCTGTACGAATGCGGGTGTAGCATTGATCGCATGATGGACGTCGCGTACCAGCCTTCGATGCTGGACACGGTCATGCCCGCGGTGGGGCCACTCACCGGCGGCATGGTGCGCCACGAGCTCAGCCGCGGCGCCTGGGTCGACCACCTTCCGGGCTGGGTCCTCGGCTCCGACGCGGTCCTGTCGACGCTGCTGCACGAGGTGGACTGGCGCGCCGAGCGGCGCAAGATGTATGACGGCGTCGTCGACGTCCCGCGCCTCCTGCGGTGGTATGGCGAGCGCGACGAGCTGCCGCACCCACTGCTCACCGAGGCCCGCCGCGACCTGACCCGGCACTATGTCGAGGAGCTCGGCGAGCCCTTCGTCACCGCCGGCATGTGCCTCTACCGCGACGGCCGCGACAGCGTCGCCTGGCACGGCGACACCATCGGCCGCGGCGCCCGCTTCGACACGATGGTCGCGATCGTCTCCTTCGGCTCGCCCCGCACTCTCCTGCTGCGCCCCCGCGGCGGCGGCGACAGCATCCGCTTCCCGCTCGGCCACGGCGACCTGATCGTCATGGGCGGCTCCTGCCAGCGCACCTGGGAGCACGCGATCCCCAAGACCGCCCGCCCCGTCGGCCCCCGCGTCAGCGTCCAGTTCCGCCCCACCGGCGTCGCCTGACCGAGGCTTTCTCGCCGGATTCGATCTTTCGATGGATGCGGGAGCGGCGCGCATCCCGTATCGTGAGAGCGGCTCTGATTGTGAGAAGGTGAGCCAGATGAACGAGGTCGATCGTTTCGCGGTATTCCCGGAGTTGCACATCACGGTCGACCCGATGCCCAACCAGGCGCTCCGCGTCAGGGTTGCGGGCGAGGTCACCATGGAGAACGTCGCCCAGCTGCGCACCATCCTCCACCGCGCCATCGACGACGTCCACGCCACCGCCGTCGAGGTCGACCTGAGCCTCGTGTCCTTCATCGACTCGACCGGCATCGGCAAGCTGGTCGCCGCCCGCGCCCACGCCCGCGGCAACCACAGCGACCTGTACATCGTCCACCCCAGCCCCGGCGTCCGCCGCGTGCTCAGCCTGCTGGGCCTCCTGGAGATCCTGAGCGCCCCCGACACCACAGGCACCGCCGCCTGACGGCGTCCCGCCTCCTTTGAAAGATCGGCGTTGCCCGGATTGAAGCTGGGCGTCCGTCGCTGTGGAGTGGCAGGCCGCGACCGGAGTGATGGTGCGGACGTTGCCGGCGCCGGGAGGCCGTTGACGGTGCGCCCGGCCGGCCCGCGCACAGCCACGCCTGCCTCGTCTTCATCGATCATCGGGCCGTCCGCACCTGCCGCGATGAAGGGCAGACCTCGGTTCACGGCAAGGATGCCGGCGGGCAGGGTCGTGGGTCCCGGTGTCGATCCGGGCACACCGCCCTTATGAGGGGCGGCCGGACAGCCAGCGTCCGTACCCACGGTGGGTCCACAGTGGACGGCATTCGAAGGGCGATCGTCGGGAGTCGAACCCGAACCACCAGGGCCACGACCTGGAGTGCACAGCCGGTACACCACGAACGCCATGGAAATGTGGAACCGCTTGCGTACCCGCGGAGGGATTCGAACCCCCAACAGTCTGCTTGTAGGGCAGATGCTCTTCCGTTGAGCTACACGGGCCTGAAACGCGTGGACCGACTCGGGATCGAACCGAGCAGGCGAGGATTGCAAATCGACGCTGCACACCAGTGCTCAGCCCATAGAATTGCGCCCCGTACCGGATTCGAACCGGCGATTTCCGCATTGACAGGGCGGCGTCCACTCCTGACTGGACCGACAGGGCTTGCGTACCCGGCGCGACGCCTCTTCCGTTGGGCTGTCCGGGCATGTCGTACGAACGCTGGGAGCGGAGGATTCGAACCCCCACAGCGAGGACCAAAACCTCGTGGCCTGCCGTTAGCCGAGCTCCCAAAAACGCAGAGTCGGGAGCCGGGGAATCGAACCCCGCGCTTCCTGGTCCCAAACCAGGTCCGGTCACCAAGCCGGTCGCTCCCGAAGCGAATGCCATCCACTGTGGAGTTGTCAAAGCACAACGCAGGGGCGACAGGATTCGAACCTGCAGCCGTCGGTTTTGGAGACCGGTGCTCAACCAGTTGAGCTACGCCCCTATGAGAAAAAGAAAACCGCCCGGTCCCTGGAGGGGGCGGGCGGTGGGGAGGCTGAAGAATCTAGCCTCGGCACCATCCCGCGGTGTGCGGCATGTCGGCCCAGTGCGCGACGGGGGCCATGGGCAGCGCGGCAGCGCGCGCCGGCGCTTGCGGTGCGGTCCAGTGGCTCATCATCGTGACTCCCGGGATCTGTCGTTGTTGACATGGACAACGATAGGCGCGCGCCGACGCGCTGCCAATCGATTAAAAAGGCGGATTACAGCGCGTCCAGGGCACGGTGGACGATGCCGCCGGCGGCGCGCAGGGCGCGGCGGGCCGAGTCGACGTCGACGCGGGCGAGCAGGGTCACCAGTGCCACCTTGGCCTCGTCGCCGGCGGCGGTGAGCGCGGCCTGGCAGGCGTCGGCGGGCAGACCGGTGGCCTGGACCAGCATGCGGACCTGCCGCACCCGCAGCTTGGCGTTGCTGGCGACCATGTCGGTCATGAGGTTGCTGTACGTGCGGCCGAGGCGCACCATCACGGCGGTCGACAGCGCGTTGAGGACGAGCTTCTGCGCGGTGCCGGCCTTCATGCGGGTGGAGCCGGTGACGACCTCGGGGCCGGTGTCGACGGCGAGGTGGATGTCGGCGTACTCGGCGAGGGCGGCGTTGGGGTTGGCGGAGAGCAGGACGGTGCGCGCGCCGCGGTCGCGGGCGGCCCGCAGCGCGCCGCCGACGAACGGGGTGCCGCCGCTGGCGGTGACGCCGAGCGCGACGTCGCCGGCCGTGAGCACGCCGCCGGCGGTCGAGAAGCCGGTCTCCGCGTCGTCCTCGGCCGCCTCGACCGCGTCGGTGAGGGCACGGGTGCCGCCGGCGAGGTGGGCGACCACGTGGCCGGGCTCCACACCGTACGTGGGGCGCAGCTCCGTCGCGTCGAGGACGGCCATCCGGCCGGACGTGCCGGCGCCGAAGTAGTGCAGCCGGTGCCCGGAGCGCAGCGCGTCGACGCAGTCGTCGACGGCCTCGGCGAGGTCGGGGAGCACGGCGGCGACCGCGGCGGCGACGGTCGCGTCCTCGGCGTTGATCAGCTCGAGGATCCGCAGGGTGGGCAGCTGGTCGATCTGGTGGGACCGCGCGTTGCGTTCCTCCGTCGGGGCGATCGGCGGCGAGACGGTCACCAGGGTCCCCGCTCCGGTCGCACCCGGCGGCTGCGGACCGCTTCTCGGGTTTTCTCCACGGCCGCCTTCGTCTGTGCGTACGTCTTCTGCGCGACGCCGACGAACACGCAGTCGACGACGGTGAGCTGCGCGAGCCGGCTCGCCATCGCCCCGGACCGGAACGTGGTCTCGCGGGCCGCGGTGGTGAGGGTCAGGTCGGCGATGCGGGTGATCGGCGACTTGGGGAAGTTGGTGAGCGCGACGGTCGTGGCGCCGCGCCGGCCGGCCTCGCCGAAGGCCTCGATGGTGTCGACGGTCGTGCCGGTGTGGGAGATCCCGATGGCCACGTCGCGCTCGTCGAGCAGTGCCGCGCTGGTGAGCGCCAGATGCAGGTCCGACCAGGTGTAGGCGACGAGCCCGACGCGGTGCAGCTTCATCTGGAAGTCGCGGGCGACGAACGCGCTGGCGCCGACGCCGTAGATGTCGACCCGGCGGGCGGCGGCGACCGCGTCGATGACCCGCTGCAGGATCTCCAGGTCGAGCTGGGCGGCGGTGTCCTCGACGGCGCGGGCGTCGGCGAACGCGATCGTCTTGACGACGGTGGCGAGGTCGTCGGTCTGGCTGATGTCGCTGCCGGGCGCCTCGCCCGGGGCTCCGTCGTCCTGCGCCCGCCCCGCCTCCGCCGCGAGCCGCAGCCGCAGCTCCGGATAGCCGGAGAAGCCGATCGCGCGGCAGAACCGGATGACGGTCGTCTCCGACGTCTCGGCCCGCTTCGACAGCTCCGTGATGGTCAACTGGGCGGCGGTGGCGGATTCGTCGGCGACGATCCGTCCGACTCGCTGCTCCGCCGGGGAAAGCGAGGGCAGCAGCCCCCGGATCTTCACCGCGGTGGACGTGGCGCCGCCCTCGGCGGACTGCCGGCTCACCTTCATGTGGGAAAGTTTCCGTTCTCACGCGCTTTTCGTCAATGCAGTACGGTGTTCCGGTGCGAGCACCCCTGGTAGTCGGCGTGGACGCGGGCGCCACCAGCACCCGTTGCGTCGTCGCCACCCTCGACGGCGAGGTCCTCGGCCGTGGTCGCGCGGCCGGCGCCAACCGGAACTCCAGCGGAGGCCGCCCGGCGCAGGCCCTGGAGCAGGCACTCCGCCAGGCACTCAACGGTATCGACCCGGCCGCGGTGGCGTCCGGGGTGGTCGGCGCGGCCGGCGCCGCGGCCGCCGGGCGGGCCGACGCCCGGGAGGCGGCCGAGGAGGCCTGGCGGGCGGCCGGCGCGGCCGGGACGCTCCACAGCGTCACGGACCTCGAGGTCGCGTTCGCCGCCGGCACCCCGGACCGCGACGGCCTGCTGCTGCTGTGCGGCACCGGCGCCGCGGCGGTGGCGTTCCGCGACGGCACGCCGTACAGGCGCTGCGACGGTTACGGATGGCTGCTCGGCGACGAGGGGTCGGCGGTGTGGCAGGGCCGCCAGGCGCTGCGGGCGGTGCTGCGCGCCCTGGACGGCCGCGGCCCCGCGACCAGGCTCACCGGACCCGTGACGGTGGCCCTCGGGGCGGACGCCGCCGCGGACCCTGAGGAGCACGCGCAGGCGTTGATCAGGGTGGCGTACCGGCAGCCGCCCGCCGCGCTCGGTCTCCTGGCGCCCCTCGTCGGGCGGGCCGCGCTGGACGACGACGCGGTCGCGTGCGAGGTCGTGTACGAGGCCGCCGGGCACCTGCTGCACGCCCTCGACACGGCCGCCGGCGCACCCGGGGAGCGGGCGCGGCCGGTCGTGCTCGCGGGCTCCGTGCTGCTCACCGAGGGCCCGGTCGCGAACCTGGTACGGGAAGGGGTCCGGCTGCGGTTCCGGGTCGAGCCCGCCGAGGCCCGCGACGGCGCAGCCGGCGCGGCCGCCCTCGCGATCGCCGCCCTCACCGGGGCGCCGGTGGCTCCCGCCGTACACACGCGGCTGACGGCACCGGGCAACGATTTCGTCAATATTTGAGCCGAACCCCTGGCAGGAACCTTCCTACTCTTGAAACTTCCGTTGGAAACCTTCATTCTCGATCCAACGAGCGCCCCCTCGACCCCCAACGAAGGAGCACGACGGATGAACACGCTGACCCGCAGGGGCGTCCTGCAGACTGCGGCCACAGCCGGTCTGCTGGCCACCGCCCCGGCCGCGCTGAGCGCCTGTGCCACGAGCGATGGCGGCGGGGACTCCAAGGCCGCCCAGGGTGACAAGAGCAACGTCAACCCGCTCGGCGTGAAGGAGGACGCCCCGCTCGAGGTCGTCATCTTCAACGGCGGCTTCGGCGAGGACTACGCCAAGGCCCACGAGGCCATGTACAAGGAGAAATACCCGAAGGCGGAGATCAAGCACTCCGCCACCCAGGAGATCGGCAAGACGCTGCAGCCGCGGTTCGTCGACGGCAGCCCGCCCGACATGATCAACAACTCCGGCGCCGCCCAGATCGACTTCAACGGGCTCGTCTCGCAGAACGCGCTCACCGACCTCGCCCCGCTGCTCGACGCGCCGAGCCTCGACATCGCCGGCAAGAAGGTCCGCGACACGCTGCTGCCGGGCGCGCTGCTGCCGGGCACCTACAACGGCAAGGTGTTCGCGCTCAACTACGCCTACACCGCCTACGGCATCTGGTACGACGAGAAGCTCCTCGCCGACAAGGGCTGGCAGTACCCGAAGACGTGGGACGAGATGATCGCCCTCTGCAAGACCATCAAGGCGGCCGGCATCGCGCCGTGGACGTACCAGGGCAAGCACCCGCGGTACATGAGCTGGCCCATCCTGTCCGCGGCGGCGAAGCTGGCCGGCCCGGAGGTCCTGCTCGCCATCGACAACCTCGAGCCCAACGCGTGGAAGCACGAGGCGATCAAGACCGCCGCCGACGCGTACTCGCAGCTCGCCCGCGACGGCTTCATCCTGCCGGGCTCCGAGGGCCTGGACCACATCCAGTCGCAGACCGAGTGGTCGAAGGGCAACGCCGTCTTCATCTCCTGCGGCTCGTGGCTGGAGAGCGAGCAGAAGAAGGTCACGCCGCCCGCGTTCAAGATGGCGATCGCGCCGACGCCGAGCCTGAGCAGCGGCGACAAGCTGCCGTTCGAGGCGCTGCGGGGGACCGCCGGCGAGCCGTACATCGTGCCCGCGAAGGCCAAGAACGCCAACGGCGGCATGGAGCTGATGCGCATCATGCTGTCGAAGAAGGGCGCCGCGGACTTCACCCGCAAGACCTCGAGCCTGACCTGCGTCGCGGGCGCCGAGGAGGGCGTCGAGCTGCCGCCCGGCCTCACCAGCGTCACGAAGGCGCTCAAGGCGTCCGGCGACAAGGGCTTCAACTGGGTGTACAACTCCTTCTACCGCAAGCTGGAGCGCAACCTCGTCGACGCGGCCTGCGGCGACCTGTTCACCAATCGGATCAACGCCCAGCAGTTCGTGGAGGCGTGCCAGAAGGGCGCCGACGAGATCGCCAAGGACACCTCGATCACGAAGTACAAGCGGAGCTGACCCATGCGGCACGGTCGGCGCCTGTTCGTGCTCACGTTCCTGCTACCGCCACTGGCGCTGTACGCCGTGTTCGTCATCTCGCCCTACCTGCAGGCGTTCCAGATCTCGCTGACCAACTGGCGGGGACTGTCGCCGGAGTACGAGTACGTGGGGCCGGAGAACTTCAGCCGGCTCCTGCAGGACCACTACGTGTGGAACGCGCTGAAGAACAACGCCATCATCCTCGTGGCACTGCCGGTCGTCACGATCGTGCTGGCGTTGTTCTTCGCCTCGATGCTCAGCGTCGGCGGCCGGTCCGGCAAGGCCGGCGTGCGGGGCGTGCGCGGCGCCGCCTTCTACCGCGTCGTCTACTTCTTCCCCCAGGTGCTGTCGGTGGCGATCATCGGCGTGCTGTGGAAGGAGGTGTACGCGCCGCGCAGCGGCATCCTCAACGGGTTCCTGCGCGCCATCGGGCTCGACGGCCTCGCGAAACCCTGGCTCGGCGACCCGGACCTCGCGTTCTGGTGCGTGCTGGCGGTCATGGTGTGGAGCAACGTCGGCTTCTACGTCGTGCTCTTCAACGCCGCCATGCAGTCGATCCCCCGCGAGATCTACGAGGCGGCGATGCTCGACGGCGCCGAGCGCGGCGAGACCCTGCGCAAGATCACAGTGCCGCTGCTGTGGGACACGATCCAGGTGGCGTGGGTGTACCTCGCGATCCTCGCCATCGACGGCTTCGCCCTGGTGCAGATCATCACCCTGGGCGGCCCGGGCAACAGCTCCGACGTCATCGGCCTGCGCCTGTACGACACGGCGATGGGCGAGTACAAGTTCGGCTACGCCTCCGCGATCGGGGTCGCGATGTTCTTCCTGACGCTGTCCATCGCGGTCGTCGCGCTGCGCCTCTCCCGCCGGGATCGGATCGAACTGTGAAAAGCCGCTTCCGTGTCGTCAACGCTTTCTCGCACACCTTCCTCGTCGGCTGGGCCGTGCTCACCACGTTCCCGCTCATCTGGGCGATCCTCAGCGCGTTCAAGGACGACAACGAGATCCTCACCAGCGCCTGGAGCCTGCCGGCCAAGCTGCGCTTCGAGAACTGGAGCCGGGCCTGGACCGAGGCCAGCATCGGCCGGTACTTCCTCAACACGGCGATCGTCGTCGCCGGCGCCCTGGTGGTCACCATGCTCCTCGGTGCGATGGCCGCCTATGTACTGGCGCGGTACACCTTCCGGGGCAGCCGCCTGGTGTACTTCCTGTTCGTCGGCGGCATGATGTTCCCCGTCTTCCTGTCGCTCGTCCCGCTGTTCTTCGTGGTGAAGAACCTCGGCCTGCTCTCCACCCATCTCGGCCTGATCCTGGTGTACAGCGCCTACTCGCTGCCCTTCACCGTCTTCTTCCTCACCGCGTTCTTCCGGACCCTGCCGAGCGAGGTCGCCGAGGCCGCGATGATGGACGGCTGCACGCACTACGGGCTGTTCTTCCGCGTCATGCTGCCGATGGCCCGCCCCGGCCTGATCAGCGTCGGCATCTTCAACCTGCTCGGGCACTGGAACCAGTACGTGCTGCCGATCGTCCTCATGCAGGGCGAGGACGCGGAGAAGCACTGGGTGCTCACGCAGGGCCTCACCGCGCTCGCCATCAACCAGGGCTACGCCGGCGACTACAGCGCCCTCTTCGCCGGCATGGCCATCGCGATGCTGCCCGTGCTCATCCTGTACCTCGTGTTCCAGCGCCAGGTGCAGTCCGGGCTGACCGCCGGCCACCTGAAGTGACTCCCCCGCCGGGGCATCCCGTGAGAGGCGATACACCTACGATCACCGGATGACCTCGCAAGCGCGGACAGTGCCCGACGTCGTACGCCGCCGGCTCACCCCGCCCGGACCTGCCACCCCAGGGTTCTGGCTGGCGGCGATCCTGGTCACCGCGATCGGGCTGCTCCTCCGGATGGTGAACCTCGCACATCCAAAGGAGACGATCTTCGACGAGGTCTACTACGCCAACGAGGCGTGGGACCTGCTCCAGCACGGCGTCGAGTGGAACCCCGAGGACAACACCCCGCAGTACGTGGTCCACCCGCCGCTCGGCAAGTGGATGATCGGGCTCGGCGAGCAGATCTTCGGGTACAACTCCTTCGGCTGGCGCATCGCCGCCGTCACGGTCGGCGTCGTGTCGATCCTGCTGATCGTCCTCGCCGCCCGGAAGCTCTTCCGCTCCACGATCCTCGCCGCCACCGCCGGCCTGCTGATGTCCCTGGACGGCATGCACTTCGTCCTCTCGCGGGCCGCGCTGCTGGACATCTTCCTCATGTTCTGGATCGTGGTCGCCTTCTACTTCCTGGTCCTGGACCGCGAGCAGCGGCGCGCCCGGTGGCTGGCCCACCTGGAGTCCGGCTCCTCCCAGGTGCGGCTCGGCGTTCCGTGGTACCGGCTGGCCTGCGCCGTCTCGCTCGGGCTCGCGGCGGGCGTCAAGTGGAGCGCGCTGTGGTACATCCTGCTCTTCGCCGCCGCGATCGTCGTCTTCGACGCCGGAACCCGCCGCACCGCCGGCGTCTCCAACTACGTGAGCACCGCGCTGCTGCGCGACGGCCGGTGGCTCCTCGTGTTCGGCGCGCTCATCCTCGTCACCTACCTCGCCACCTGGACCGGCTGGTTCGCCTCCGACGACGGCTACTTCCGGCACTGGTACGCGCAGGCGCACGGCCTCGGCAGCGACCGCCTCATCGACCCGCTGGTCAACCTGTGGCACTACCACCAGGAGGCGTACGGCTTCCACACCCGCCTGGACACCGCGCACCCCTACCAGTCCTGGCCGTGGATGTGGCTGCTGCTGGGCCGCCCCGTCAGCATGTACGTCAACACCGACGGCCCCTGCGACGCCGCCAGCTGCGTCTCCCAGGTGCTGCTGCTCGGCACCCCGGTCCTGTGGTGGTCGTTCCTGCCCGCGCTGGCCGCTCTCACCTGGCTCGCGATCGCCCGCCGCGACGGCCGCGCCTGGCTCATCCTGGCCTGCTCCCTCGCCGGCATCGTCCCCTGGTTCCAGTCCATGCCGGCCCACCGCACGATGTTCTACTTCTACGCCCTGCCCGCCGAGCCTTTTCTGATCCTCGCCGTCGTGTACGTCCTGGGTGCCATCATCGGCCCGCCCCGCCACGTCAACCCCGCCAGCGACCACCGCCTGATCGGCTCGATCGTCGCCGGCGCTTACGTCACCCTGGTCGCCATCTGCTTCGCCTACTTCTACCCCATCTACAGCGCCACCGTGATCACCAACGCCGAATGGCTCTCCCGCATGTGGCTAGGCTCCCGCTGGATATGACCCACCCCCTGCGAGGGGCAGTGGCCGGCCCTCCAACAGCGGCTGACCTGGGGACGGACGCTGGCCTGGGGGCGGACGCTGATCTGGGGCGGACGCTGACCTGGGAGGCAGAGGAGGCCTAGCCCCGGCCTACGTGCCGTGCATCCGGCTCGGCATCCGACCCGGCACGCGTGCACACCGGCTGCGGGGACCGCGATCCGAGCAGAGACGGGGGTAGGCGTCCCTGCCGCAGCTGGCGGCACAGCCCCAGGTGCAGCCGGCGGCGCAACCCGACTCGGGCGGCCCTGTACGCGCGCACCGCCACCGGCCTGCTGCGCTACCACCACTGGAGGTGGGGGCGGCGGCGAGGATGCGGGCGTTGCGGAGGCGGGTCAGGTTCGTGGCGTGGCGGGTGGTCAGGCCGTGGGCGCGGGCTTCGGCGAACTCCGACCTGGCGCGGGAGCGGGCCTCGCGGCGGCGGGCGAACTCGGCTGCGGTGGCGGCGCGGCGGGCGGTGCCGTCCAGCTCGGCGATGGGCAAAGGTGGACGTGGATCTGGCGCGGACAACGAGAAGTACGGGCGTGGCATTGGCGGCCTCCCCTGGCCGACGCTTGCCTCAATTCTCCCGGCCGCCCAACCCGGCGTCCAGCGCCCACCGCCACCATGCACGTGTTGTGACGGTCGAAGCACCGACCGTCAGAGGCGGGAGCGGAGGCGGAGGAGCATGCGGGCGTCCTCGAAGCCGGCGGCGCGGGCGGCGGACTCGACGGTGGCGCCGTGGCCGATGAGGTGTTCGGCGCGTTCGACCCGCAGGAGCTGCTGGTAGCGCAGCGGGGTCAGGCCGGTGGCGTCGCCGAAGAGGCGGGTGAGGGTGCGTTCGCTGACGCCGGCCGTGGAGGCGAGGTCGCGGAGCGGGAGGCGGTCGGTGAAGCGGGCGTCGATGACGTCCTGGACGCGGTGGACGACGTCGGAGAGGTGGGCGCGGTGGCGGAGCATGGCGCTGTCCTGCGGGTCGTCGCCGTTGCGCCGGGCGTACACGACCATCTCGCGGGCGATCTGGGCGGCGGTGCCCGGGCCGTGGCGCGTGGCGACGAGGTGGAGCGCGAGGTCGATGCCGCTCGCGATGCCGGCGGAGGTGACGACGCGGTCGTCGATGACGAAGAGGACGTCCTTGAGGACCTTGGCGCGTGGGTACCGCGTAGCCAGCCGGTCCTGCAGCAGATGGTGCGTGGTGCACCGGCGGCCGTCCAGGAGACCGGCCTGGCCGAGGGCGTCGGCGCCGGAGCAGACGCTGGCGCAGGTGCCGCCGGAAGCGTGGTGGGCGGCGAGCCAGGTACGGACGGAGACGCTGAGACGGCCGTTCTGCGGGAAGCCGTGGCTGCGCCAGCCGGGCACCACGACCAGGTCGGACGGTGCCAGCGACGGCAGGCCCGTGGTCCGGCGGACCGGCAGGCCCTGGGCGGAGGGGACGTCGTCCTGCTCGGCCGCGTAGTCCAGCTCGTAGTCCAGGCCGAGGTCGCGGGCCGTGGAGAAGACCTGCGCGGGGCCCGCCAGGTCGAGCAGGTGCAGCTGCGGCACGAGCAGGAACACGACCTTCATCAGCCGATGAGCTCCTTCACCGTCGCGATGGTGGCGAAGCGGCCGGCGAGGGCGTACTCGGTGCGGGCGATGACCTCGTCGGTCCGCAGGGTGCGGGGGCTGGCGAGGATCTCGTCGTAGGGCAGGTCGCGCTCGTCGCGGTGCGGGATCGGGAACGTGGCGGTGGCCTCGGTGACGAACGTGACGTCGTAGCCCAGGTCGCCGGCGACGCGGGTGGTGGTCTCGCAGCACAGCTCGGTCTGGATGCCGGTGACGACGAGGTGGCGGATGCCTTCGGTGGTGAGCAGCTGCTGCAGGCCGGTGGTGGTGAACGCGTTCGCGGACGTCTTGGTGAGGACCGGCTCGTCCGGCAGCGGCTGCAGGCCCTCGATCGGGCGGACGTGGCCGTTGCGCGGGTCGAACACGTTGCCGACCTCGTGGTGCAGGATCCAGATGACGAGGTCGCCGCGGGTACGGGCGGCGTCGATCAACGGGTTGACCGTCGCGACGATGTCGGGGTTGGAGACGGCGGCCCAGCTGGGGCGCTGGCGGAAGGACTCCTGGATGTCGATGACGAGCAGCGCGCTTCTCATGACGACGATCCTGCGCCGCCGGGCGGCTCCGCGACAGGCACGGCCACGCCGGCAACCGGAACGATCTGGTCACGCGAGGAACCGCGCGGAACGGCACCGGACGCTCCGGGCGACGAGAGTCGCAGGGTCAGCCAGTACAGGAGCAGCAACAGCAACGCGAGGGCCAGCAGCGCCGACCCGAGGACGTTGACCCCGGCACGCGCGAGCAGGACGCCGATCGCGGTCGGGACGAGGGCGCCACCGAGCCCGGCGCCGGCGATCTGCAGCCCGATCGCCCGGTCGGCGTGCGCGGCCCCGACGCGGTCGGCGGTGGTGAGCGTGAGCAGCGGGAACACGGGCGCGGCGGCGAAGCCGATGATGCCGAGGCCGGTCGCGGCGAGCCAGCCGGGGCCGGGCAGCGCGACCAGGAACGCACCGGCCGCCATGCCGGCCATGCACCCCACGATGACGCGGTTGACGCCGATCCGGTCGGCGACGGCGCCCTGCACGACGCGGCCGAGGAAGAGCATGGCCCAGTAGCCCGACACGCACACGCCGGCGACCGCGTCGCTCACGCCGCGGCCCTCGGTGAGCAGCAGGAACGCCCACAGGCCGGCGCCGGCCTCGACCGCGACGTAGACCCCGAACGCGACCACCTGCACCCACACCACTGGCATCCTGAGGGTGTCCCGGCCGCGTTGTGGCGTCTCGTGTACCGGCACCGGGGCCCTCCCCCAGCTGCGGGCCTTGACGACGAACGAGACCGACAGTGCCAGCTGGGCGGTGGCGACCAGTGCGTACCCGAGGCGCCACGGCGAGCCGCCGCTGATCACGGACGTCATGATGAGCGGTCCGATCGCGACACCGAGGCCGAAGCAGGCGTGCAGCCAGTTCATGTGGCGGGCGTTGAAGTTCGCGGCCGCGTAGGCGTTGAGCCCGGCGTCGATCGCGCCGCCGCCGAACCCGCCGAGCAGCGCGCACGGCACGACGAACCAGAGGCTGGGGGCGAGGGCGTACCCGGCGAGGGCGAGGCTCGTCGCGGCGGTGCTGCCGGCGAGCAGCCAGCCGACGCCGACCCGCCCGAGCAGGAACCCGGCGGCGACGCTGGAGGTGAGGTAGCCGGTGGTCGCGGCGACGAGCAGGTAGCCGACGGACTCGGTCGACACGTGGAAGGTGCCGGCCATGAACGGCCAGCCGACGCCGAGGAGGCCGTCGGGGAGCCCGAGGCTGATGAACGCGAAGTAGGCCAGCACGAGCAGCGACGTTCTCACTCCGGCGATCTTACGGTGTCCACTGAATGGGAATCGTCTCCCATTATTAGAGACGAGAATATTAGAGTCTGGGACATGGCCAACAACGTCTACACCCATGGACATCACGAGTCGGTCCTGCGCTCCCACCGCTGGCGCACCGCCGCGAACTCCGCCGCGTACCTGCTGCCGGTGCTCCGGCCGGGCATGACCCTGCTGGACGTCGGCGCCGGCCCCGGCACGATCACCGCCGACCTGGCTTTGGCGGTGGCGCCCGGAGCGGTGACCGCGCTGGAGGCGACCGCGGAGGCACTGGAGGTCACGAAGGCGGGGGTGCGGGGCGTCTCGTACGTGGTCGGCGACGTCCACGCGCTGGACTTCCCCGACGACAGCTTCGACGTGGTGCACGCCCACCAGGTGCTGCAGCACGTCGCGGACCCCGTGCAGGCACTGCGCGAGATGCGCCGGGTGTGCAAGCCCGGCGGTTACGTGGCCGCCCGGGACAGCGACTACGCGGCGTTCACCTGGTTTCCGCAGCTGCCGGAGCTGGACGAGTGGATGGCGCTGTACCAGCGGATGGCCCGCGCCAACAGCGGCGAGCCCGACGCCGGCCGCCGCCTGCTGTCATGGGCGCGCGCGGCGGGCTTCACCGACGTGACGGCGACAGCTTCGACGTGGTGCTTCGCCGACGACGAGGACCGCTCGTGGTGGGGCGGCATGTGGGCGGACCGGGTCCGCGCCTCGGCGATGGCGACGCAGGCCCTGGCCAGCGGCTCGACCCCATCAGACCTGCAGCGGCTCTCGGACGGCTGGCGCACCTGGGCCGCCTCCCCCGACGGCTGGCTCTCCATCCTGCACGGCGAGATCCTGGCCCGGCCGTAAGCTCTACGGGTGGATCGACCCCTCGTCACCGTGTGCCGCGACTGCTGCTGCGGCTCGCCGCGCAAGCACCCGGACGTCGACCACGCCGGCCAGGTGGCGCGGCTCCGCCAGGCACTCGGGGCGGCGGGGGTCCGGGTCAGCGGCTGCCTGGACGCGTGCGCCCGCTCCAACATCGTCGTCGTGCACCCCACCCCGTCCGCCCGGCGGGCGGGTGCCCGGCCGGTGTGGCTCGGCTACCTGCTCGACGACGCCGTCATCGACGACCTGACCGCCTGGGTCGACGCCGGCGGCCCGGGGGTCGCCCCGCTGCCCGCGATCCTGGAGCTGTACCTGACGAAGGCACCCGCGGGTCAGGGGTAGCGGCGGGGGGTGAAGACGACAGGGGCGCCGTCGCCGCGGGTCAGGGTGCGGGTCTGGGACGAGCCGACGATGAGCAGGGTTCGCATGTCCACCTCGGACGGGTCCAGGTCGGCGAGGCGCACCACGCGGACGCGCTCCTGCGGGCCGCCGACGTCGCGGCCCAGGACGACCGGGGTTTCCGGGGAGCGGTGGCGCAGCAGCAGGTCGCGGGCGGCCTCGACCTGCCAGGTGCGGCTCTTCGAGCCCGGGTTGTAGATGGCGATGACGAGGTCGGCGCCGGCCGCGGCCTCGAGGCGGGCGGCGATGACGTCCCACGGCTTCAGGCGGTCGGACAGCGACAGCACGCAGAAGTCGTGGCCGAGGGGGGCGCCCGCGCGGCTCGCCACCGCCTGGGCGGCGGTCAGGCCGGGCAGGACGCGCACCGGGACGTCCTTCCAGCGGGGTTCGGCGGCGATCTCCAGTACCGCTGCCGCCATCGCGAACACGCCCGGATCGCCTGACGACACGACGGCGACGCGGCGGCCGTCCTTCGCGAGGGACAGGGCGAACTCGGCGCGCTCCGACTCGACCTTGTTGTCGGAGGCGTGCCGGCGCTGGCGGGGGTTGGACGGGATCCGGGCCAGGTACGGGGCGTAGCCGACGAGGTCGGAGGCGGCCTCGACCGCGGCCAGGGCCTCGGGGGTGAGCCAGTCCCGGCCGGCCGGGCCGAGCCCGACGACGACGACCTCGCCGGCGGCGACCGCGGGCGGCGTGGACCGCAGCGCCGACGCCGTCTCCTCGTGCATGCGGCTCGGCAGCAGGGCGAGGGAGAAGTACGGGACCTCCGCCGGGTCCACAGTGGACAGAGGGGCGACGCGCTCGTTGGCGGTGGTGGCGCGCTCGACGTACCAGGCGTCGTCGAGGCGGCCGGCGCGCTCCAGGGCGTCCCGGACGGCCCCGAACGTGCGGCCGAGCTTCATGACGGCGGCGGAGTCGGTGCTGGCGAGCCGCGCGGCCAGGTCCTCGACGGGCAGCGTGCCGGGCAGCACGGTGAGCACCTCGTCGCGCTCGACGAGGGGGCGCCCGAGCACCGCTGACGCGCCCGAGACGGAGGTGACGCCCGGCACGACCTCCGTCGCGTAGGCGTGCGAGAGACGCTTGTGCATGTGCATGTACGAGCCGTAGAAGAACGGGTCGCCCTCGCAGAGCACGACCACGTCGCGGCCGGCGTCGAGGTGCGCGGCGAGCCGGGCCGCCCACGCGTCGTAGTGCTCCTCGATGAGGGCCCGGTAGTCGCGGACCTCTTCGGTGGTGACCGGGTAGACGAGCGCCTCTTCGATCTGGCCGTCGCGCAGGTACGGCGCGGCGATCGAACGGGCGATGCTGCGCCCGTGGCGGGCGCTGTGGAACGCGACGACGGGTGCCGCGGCGATGAGCCGGGCCGCCCTGACCGTCACGAGCTCCGGGTCGCCGGGGCCGAGTCCTACGCCGTACAACCGACCGGTGTCCACTGTGGTCATTCCTTCTCGTCCGCGATGGCGTTGACGGCGGCGGCCGTCATCGCGCTGCCGCCCCGGCGGCCGTGCACGACCAGATGCGGCAGGTCCGACGCCGCGAGCGCGACCTTCGACTCGGCCGCGCCGATGAACCCGACGGGGATGCCCAGCACGGCCGCGGGCCGGGGCGCGCCGGCCGCGATCATCTCCAGGAGCCGGAACAGCGCCGTCGGCGCGTTGCCGATGGCGACGACCGCGCCGTCGAGGCGCGGACCCCACAGGTCGAGGGCGGCGGCGCTGCGGGTGGTGCCCAGCTCGTGGGCGAGCGCCGGGACCCGCGGGTCGCGCAGCGTGCACAGGACCTCGTTGTCGCGGGGCAGCCTGGCGCGGGTCACGCCGGAGGCGACCATCTCCGCGTCGCACAGGATCGGGGCGCCGTCGCGCAGGGCGGCGCGGGCGAGGCGCACGACGTCCGCGCTGTACCCGACGTCACCGGCGAGGTCGACCATGCCGCACGCATGGATCATGCGGACGGTGACCTGGGCGACGTCGGCGGGCAGCGCGGACAGGTCGGCCTCGGCGCGGATCGTCGCGAACGACCGCCGGTAGATCTCCGCGCCGTCCTTGACGTAGTCGAAACCACCGTCCTGGACGGAACCGGAGGCGCCATCAGCGACGGTCTCCTGAGCCGTCATGACAGCACCCGGTAGCCGTCGGCGGTCGCGAGCATCTCCACGTGCCTTCCCTTCGGTGCGCCGCAGCGCCGTTCGCAGCCGACCCAGTGCACCGGCAACGCATGGTCGAGACCGCTGAGGACGGCCGCGCGGGCGTCGGCGCGCACGTCGGCGAGGGCCTTCGCGCAGCCGGGCCGGCCGGCGCACGCCGTGACCCCGGCCCACGGCGTCGCGGGGTCGGTGCCGAGGCCGGCGGTCGTCAGCAGTGACTCGAGACGTCCAGCTTCTTCGACCGGCACGTCGGGCACGACGACGGTCCGCCACGGCGTGACGATGATCTCCCCCGGCGCCGCCGCGACGAGCGCGGCCGACTGCTCCGGTGTCAGCAGCCCGAGTGGTACGACCACCGTCAGCGCGACCAGTCCCCCGACCTGCGGGGCCCGTCCGACCGCCGGCCCAGGCGAGCCTACGAATTGGTCAACGTCTGTACCGGGGGCGAACCCCAGGCGGGCCGCCACCCGGGCCGGGCCGTCGGTCAGCTCGGCCAGCCGCCACGCGGTGCCGCCCTGCGCAGCGCGCTCGTCCAGGAACGCCCGGGACGCCCGGAGCAGCAGCTCAGCGGGGTTGTCACCGCCCCGGCCCGCGGTCGGGAGCCCGGCGAGGAGGAGGCGGTCGCCGTGCAGGCCGACGTCGCCGCCGAGCGGGGACACGTCGCCGCGCCCGTCGTCGACGGTCACCAGGAACCGGCCGGGCAGCGCCGCCAGCGCGGGGTCGGCGCACAGCCCGGCGTCGAACGCGGCCACCACCGGCCGCACGTCCAGCTCGCCGAGGCCGTCGCGGCCGCTGAGCGGGCTGGCGATGATGTTGCGGACCCGCTCGTGGGTGTCCGACGGCAGCAGTCCCGCGGCGGTGAGCCTGGCCGCCAGCTCCGGCGACGCGTCCGGCCGCAGCCCTCTGATCTGCACGTTTCCGCGCGAGGTGAGCTCCAGGGCGGGGTCGCCGAGGTCCGCGGCGGCGGCGCGGAGGACCGCGAGGGCTGGGACGGTCAGCCGCCCGCCGGGCAGCCGGACGCGGGCAAGACCGCCGTCGGCCGCCGCGTGGACCTGCACGGCACCCGGGCACCGGTCCGGAGCGTCACGTCCACTGGCAGCCTGCACGCGCCGGATACTACTGCGCAGCGCCGCCCCCGACCCAAGGAAGCCGACCAAGCGACCCGGCCAAGCGGGCCGACCGGCGGCGGCCGGCCCGGGCGAGCTTGACGCAAGGAAGCCGTGACCGGCAGAGTTGGCGGTGCTGTACGGCGACGTGTGGAGGAAGCCGGTGTGAATCCGGCGCGGTCCCGCCACTGTGACCGGGGAGTGGACCTCCGACGACGGCCACCGGGCCCAGCGCCCCGGAGGCCGGAGACGACGGCCACCGGGTGCGAGCCCGGGAAGGCCGGAGGCGAGCGCCGATCCGGGAGCCAGGAGACTCTCCGCCGCCGGAACCTTTCCCGACCGACTTGGGGCGCGGACCCCGAGGGAGGACCCCGGCGTGATCCTGCTGCTGTCGACGTCCGACACCGACCTGCTCAGCGCCCGTGCGAGCGGCGCGGCGTTCCGGCTGGCCAACCCGTCCCGCCTCACCGTGGAGGAGCTGCCGGCCCTGGCCGACGGCGCCGACCTGGTCGTGGTGCGGTTCCTGGGCGGCTACCGCGACTGGCAGGAGGGGTTCGACACGCTGCTGCGCCTGCCGGCGCCGGTGGTGCTGCTCGGCGGTGAGTCGCTGCCCGACGCGGAGCTGATGCGCCACTCGACGGTGCCCGCCGGCGTCGCCGCGGAGGCCCACGCCTACTTCACCGAGGGCGGCCCCGCCAACCTCGCCGAGCTGCACAACTTCCTCTCCGACACGGTCCTGCTGACCGGCCACGGGTTCGCGCCGCCGGTGCAGACCCCCGCGTGGGGAGTGCTGGACCGGGACTCCACGGCCGACGGTCCGACCGTCGGGATCATCTACTACCGGGCGCACCACCTGGCGGGAAACACCGCGTTCGTGGAGACGCTCTGCGAGGCCGTCGAGGACGCGGGCGGGCGGGCCCTGCCGGTGTTCGCCTCGTCGCTGCGGGCCGCCCCGGCGGAGCTGCTCGACACGCTGCGGCAGGCGGACGCGCTGGTCGTCACGGTCCTCGCCGCGGGCGGCACCCGGCCCGCCGACGCGCAGGCCGGCGGCGAGGACGGGGCGTGGGACGTCGGCGCCCTGGCCGCGCTCGACGTGCCGATCCTGCAGGGGCTGTGCCTCACGAGCTCCCGCGACACCTGGGACGCCAACGACGACGGGCTGTCGCCGCTGGACACCGCGACGCAGGTCGCGATCCCCGAGTTCGACGGCCGGATCATCACGGTGCCGTTCTCGTTCAAGGAGATCGACGCCGACGGCCTCACCGTGTACGTCGCCGACCGGGAGCGGGCCGGCCGGGTCGCCGGGACCGCGGTCGCGCACGCCCGGCTGCGGCACCTGCGGCCCGAGGACCGCAAGATCGTGCTGATGCTCAGCGCGTACCCGACGAAGCACGCGCGGATCGGCAACGCGGTCGGCCTCGACACGCCCGCGAGCGTCGTGCGGCTGCTCGATGCGATGCACGCGCAGGGGTACGTCGGCGCCGACGGCTTCCCGAAGGACGGCGACGCGCTGATGCACACGCTCATCGCCGCCGGCGGGCAGGACGTGAACTGGCTCACCGAGGACCAGCTGCGCGGCAACCCAATCCGGATCTCCGCCGCCCGGTACCGGAGCTGGTTCGACACGCTCCCCGCCGACCTGCGGGAGGACATGGAGCGGCACTGGGGGCCGGCGCCCGGTGAGCTGTTCGTCGACACGTCCCGCGACCCCGGCGGCGAGATCGTCCTCGCCGCGCTGCGCGAGGGCAACGTCGTGGTGATGGTGCAGCCGCCGCGCGGCTTCGGGGAGAACCCCGTCGCGATCTACCACGACCCCGACCTGCCGCCGAGCCACCACTACCTGGCCGCGTACCGGTGGCTCGCCGACGAGTTCGGCGCGCACGCGGTCGTGCACGTCGGCAAGCACGGCAACCTCGAGTGGCTGCCGGGCAAGACGGTCGGGATGTCCGCCTCGTGCGGTGCCGACGCGGCCCTCGGAAACCTGCCGCTGATCTACCCGTTCCTGGTCAACGACCCCGGCGAGGGCACCCAGGCGAAGCGGCGGGCGCACGCCACCCTGGTCGACCACCTGATCCCGCCGATGGCGCGCGCCGAGTCGTACGGTGACATCGCCCGCCTCGAGCAGCTCCTGGACGAGCACTCGACGATCGCGGCCCTCGACCCGGCGAAGCTGCCGGCGATCCGCGGGCAGATCTGGACGCTGCTGCAGGCGGCGCGGCTCGACCACGACCTGGGCCTGGCCGACCGGCCCGGTGACGACGGGTTCGACGAGCTGATCCTGCACATCGACGGCTGGCTCTGCGAGATCAAGGACGTCCAGATCCGCGACGGGCTGCACGTGCTCGGCGTCGCGCCGGCCGGCGAGGCCCGGGTCGACCTGGTCCTCGCCATGCTGCGGGCGCGGCAGCTGTGGGGCGGCACGGTCGCGCTGCCCGGCCTGCGCGAGGCCCTCGGCCTGACCGAGGGCTCGACCGCGCGCGTGTCGGTCGACGAGGCCGAGTCGCAGGCCCGCGCCCTTGTGGCGGAGATGGAGTCACGGGGCTGGCCCACCACCGACATCTCCGACATTTCGGATTTGCCGGATGTGGTACGGGTGCTGGAGTTCGCCGCACGGGAGATCGTGCCGCGGCTGTCCCGTACCGGCGACGAACTGACGATGGTCCTGCATGCGCTGGACGGAGGGTATGTCCCGGCGGGGCCGAGCGGGTCGCCGCTGCGCGGGCTGATCAACGTGCTGCCGACCGGGCGCAACTTCTACTCCGTCGACCCGAAGGCGATCCCGAGCCGGCTCGCGTGGGAGACGGGTCAGGCGATGGCCGACTCGCTGCTCGCCCGCTACAAGGCCGACCACGGTGCGTGGCCGCGCTCCGTCGGCCTGTCGATGTGGGGCACCAGCGCCATGCGCACCGCCGGCGACGACATCGCCGAGGCGCTCGCGCTGCTCGGTGTCCGGCCCGTCTGGGACGACGCGTCCCGCCGGGTGGTCAGCCTCGCCCCCGTCGACCTCGCCGAGCTGGGCCGCCCCCGCATCGACGTCACGATGCGCATCAGCGGCTTCTTCCGCGACGCGTTCCCGCACGTGGTCGCGCTGCTGGACGACGCGGTGCAGCTGGTCGCCGCGCTGGACGAGTCCCCCGACGACAACTACGTCCGCGCCCACGTCGCCGCCGACGTGGCCACGCACGGCGACGAGCGGCGCGCCACGCTGCGCGTCTTCGGGTCCAAGCCGGGCGCGTACGGCGCCGGCATCCTCCCCCTCATCGACAGCCGCAACTGGCGCGACGACGCCGACCTGGCCGAGGTGTACGCGGTGTGGGGCGGCTACGCGTACGGCCGCGACCTGGACGGCCTGCCCGCCCGGGGCGACATGGAAGGCGCGTACAAGCGGATCAGCGTCGCGGTCAAGAACACCGACACCCGCGAGCACGACATCGCCGACTCCGACGACTACTTCCAGTACCACGGCGGCATGATCGCCACCGTCCGCGCGCTGACGGGCCGCGCCCCGGCCGCGTACGTCGGCGACAGCACCAACCCCGACGCCGTGCGCACCCGCACCCTGAGCGAGGAGACCGCCCGCGTCTTCCGCGCCCGCGTCGTCAACCCCCGCTGGCTCGCCGCCATGCGCCGCCACGGCTACAAGGGCGCCTTCGAGCTCGCCGCCACCGTCGACTACCTGTTCGGCTTCGACGCCACCGCCGGCGTCGTCGCAGACTGGATGTACGAGAAACTCGCCGAGTCCTACGTCTTCGACCCCGAGAACCGCAAGTTCCTCGACGAGTCCAACCCGTGGGCCCTGCACGGCATCACCGAACGCCTCCTGGAAGCCGCCGACCGCAACCTCTGGGAACACCCGAAACAGTCCACCCTGGACGCCTTGCGCCAGGTGTACCTCGAAACCGAAGGCGACCTCGAGGACGACAAGTAGGCCGGCACTGTGCTTCCGCCCCACCGCTGCCGCGGCGGGTCCCGGCGGGGATTCTCACCCGCACCCCAATGCGCCGCTCCGCGGCGCACTGCCCGCGCTCACGCGTGGCAGGATGCCGCTCACGCGTGCATCCCGCGGCCACCCGACCCCTTCATTGATCCAAGGACGAATCAGGTCGTTCGGGTGACCGTTCCCGTCCTTCGATCGTGGCGCCCGATGGTCGGCGGTTCTGGAGCCACCAGAGCAGGGCCGTCAGGGCACGAGGACGGTCTTGCCGCGGATCAGGCCGGACTCGGCGGCGACGTGGACGGCGGGCAGGTCGGTGAGCGGGCGGGTGGCGGTGACGTCCAGGTGGACCGCGCCGGTGTCGATGAGGGCGACCAGCGCGGCGAGCTGCGTGGTGTCGTTGCGTGCGACGAACTGCACGGTGGTCAGCGAGGAGCCGGCGGGGACGGGGATCGGCACCGTGGCGGACACCGCGACGCCGCCGGGGCGAAGGAGGGGCAGGAGCGTCGCGGCGGCGTGCTGGGGGTCGAGGGCGACGAGGTTGAGGACGGCGTCGACGGGTTCGTCGAGGGCGGCGGCGAGCGGGGTGGTCGTGTAGTCGATGACCTGGTGGGCGCCGAGGCGGCGGACGGTGGCCGCGCTGCGTGGCCCGGCCGTGGCGATCACGTGCGCGCCGGCGTGCCTGGCGAGCTGGACCGCGAACCCGCCGACGCCGCCGCCCGCGCCGTTGACCAGGACCCGCTGGCCGGGCGTGACGTTCGCGTGGTCGAACACGGCCTGCCAGGCGGTCAGGCCGGCGACGGGGACGGCGGCCGCGTGGGCGAGCGGGACGGCGGCGGGCGCGGCGACGAGCGTGTCCGCCGCGGCGGTGACGAACTCCGCTGCCGTGCCGCCGCTGTCGACCCGGCCGATCACCGGGGCGCCGGGGGCGAGGGTGTGCACGCCGTGGCCTACCTCGACGACGGTGCCGGCGACCTCACTGCCGAGCGTGAGCGGCAGGTCGACCGGCAGGACGGACCGCAGCAGCCCGCGGCGCAGGCCCACGTCCGACGGGTTGAACGACGTCGCGGCGACCCGCAGCAGGACCTCACCCGGACCGGCGGACGGGCGGGGCACGTCCTCGGCGCGGATGACGGAAGCGTCGCCGTACACATGGATTCGCATGGCTCTCACCGGTCGAACCTATGGCGAGGACGCGGGACGAGCCATGCTTGGAAGGCCTTGTTTCATGCGTGATCGTCCCGCGCCGGTACGATCGGCGGGATGGACGTGCTCAGCGACGTGATCGCGGTGATGCGGACGGGGCAGCCGCGGTCGGCGCGGGTGGCGTGGCGCGCGCCGTGGGCGCAGGAGTTCGCGCCGGTGCCGGGGTCCGCGGGCTTCCAGGTGATCCTGCAGGGATCGTGCTGGCTCATAAGACCGCAGGGCGAGCCGGTCGCCCTCGCGCCCGGGGATGTGGTGCTGCGCCCGCACGGGCACGGCCACACGCTCGCGGACGACCCGCGGACACCGCCGGCGCCCGCCTGCGACCCGGCCGACCCCAGGGCGCTCCAGCCGTACGTCGCCGACACCGCCGACACCGCCGGCGGTGACGGCCCCGCCACGGTCACGCTGTGCGGCGGGTACCAGCTGGACGGGACCCGCGTCCACCCGCTGCTGCGGGACCTGCCGGAGCTCATCCACCTGCCCGCGCACCTGGGCCGGCACCCCGAGCTGCGCGCGACCGTGGACCTGCTCGCCGGTGAGCTGGAGCGCCCCCGCCTCGGCACCGCCGCGATCGTCCCCGCCCTGCTCGACACGCTGCTGCTGCACGTCCTGCGGGCCTGGATCGAGCGGCAGCCCCTCCGTGAGGCCGCCGCCGGGTGGGCGGCGGCCCTCAACGACCCGGCCGTCGCCGCTGCCCTGCAGGCCATGCACCGCGACCCGGGCCGCCCGTGGACCGTCGCCACCCTGGCCGCCGAGGCCGGGCTGTCCCGGACCCCGTTCGCCCGCCGGTTCACCCAGCTTCTCGGCCAGCCGCCGCTGACGTACCTGACGTGGTGGCGGATGACCACCGCCGCGCGGCTGCTGCAGGAGTCCGGCGAGCCGCTGAGCGCCGTCGCGGCCCGCGTCGGCTACTCGTCGGAGTTCGCCTTCGCCGCCGCGTTCAAACGGCAGCACGGCGCCGCCCCCGGCCGGTACCGCAGAAATCGTGCATGAGCGCACTGAACGGGTGACATGTCGACGGCGTCGGCCGGGCTGCCCCGCCCTCATCCGCGACGGCGTGCTCGATCCTCGGCATTCTCTGGCTCTCCCAGGGCGGCCGGGACAGTATGGGACGCATGGAGCAACCCGACTGGCACGGCCCGCTCACCGAGGCGTACGAGCAGGCGACCCGCTTCCTGACCGGTCTCCCGTCCCGCCCGGTCGGCAGCGGCGCCGGCCCGGACGAGCTGCGGGCGGCGCTCGGCGGGCCGCTGCCCGACAAGGGCACCGACGCGCGTGAGGTGATCGCCCGGCTCGCCGCCGCGGCCGACGCCGGGATCGTCGCGTCGCCGAGCGGCCGGTTCTTCGGGTTCGTCATCGGCGGCGCGACACCGGCCGCGCTCGCCGCCGACTGGCTCACCGCGACCTGGGACCAGAACGCGGGCCTCTACGCCGCCGGCCCGTCCGCCGCGGTCGTCGAGGAGGTCGCCGGCGGCTGGCTCCGCGACCTGTTCGGCCTGCCGGCGCACACCTCGGTCGGCTTCGTCACCGGCGCGCAGATGAGCCACGTGACCGCGCTCGCCGCCGCCCGCCACGAGGTCCTGCGCCGCGCCGGCTGGGACGTCGAGGCCGGCGGCCTGCACGGCGCCCCGCGCATCACGGTCGTCGCCGGCGCCGACCGGCACTCGACCATCGACCGCGCGCTGCGGTTCCTCGGCATCGGCACCGCCGCGCTGGTGCCGGTGGACGTCGACGACCAGGGCCGCATGCAGCCGGACGCGCTGCGCACCGCGCTCGACGACATCGACGGCCCGGTCATCGTCTGCGCCCAGCTGGGCAACGTCAACACCGGCGCGTGCGACCCGATCGCCGCCATCTGCGACATCGCGCACGCGTCCGGCGCCTGGGTCCACGTCGACGGCGCCTTCGGCCTGTGGGCCGCGGCCAGCTCCCGCCACCGCCACCTCGTGACGGGCGTCGACCGGGCCGACTCCTGGACCACCGACGCCCACAAGTGGCTCAACGTCCCGTACGACTCCGGCCTCGTCTTCTGCGCCCACCCGCAGGCCCACCGCGCCGCCATGGGCGTCCGCGCCGCCTACCTCGTCCACGCGGGCGGCAACGAACGCGACGCCCTCGACCACAACCCGGAGTTCTCCCGCCGCGCGCGCGGTTTCCCCGTGTACGCGGCCCTGCGCACCCTCGGCCGGGACGGCGTCGAGGCCCTCATCGACCGCACCTGCGAGCTCGCCACCCGCTTCGCCACCCACATGGGCGACGCGGTCCTCAACGAGGTCGTCCTCAACCAGGTCCTGCTCACCTTCGGCCCGCAGACCTTCGACCTCATCACCCGCGTCCGCGAGGAAGGCACCTGCTGGGTCAGCGGCACCACCTGGCAGGGCAGTCCCGCCATGCGCTTCTCCGTCAGCAACCACACCACCGACGAGTCAGACATCGACCGCGCCGCCGAGGTCATCCTCCGCCTCGCCACCTCCTGACCAGCCGCCGCCTTGATCGAAGGACGGAAGCGGCCGTCCCCCGACAACCAGATCCATCCTTGGATCATGCGGTTCGGGGGAGGTACGGCCTTTCCCCGTGTCAGGACGCACGTAGCGGTCGCATCACGCCGCGGGACCCGGATCGAGCACCTTGCCGCGGGTAGCGCGGTCGCGGGCGGTAGTGCGGGGAACGTCAGGGCTTGATCGAAGGATCGCAGTGGTCGTCATGGGCCGGATTCGTCCTTCGATCTTGCCCGGCGGCGGACAAGTGGGCGTTCCAACCGGAGTTGGACGGGCCGCGGATGCCCGCGCGAGCGGCATCCTGCCGCGCGAGCGCAGGCAGTGCGCCGCGGAGCGGCGCATTGGGGTGCGGGTGAGAATCCCCGCCGGGACCCGCCGCGAAGCGGTGGGGCGGAAACACAGCACAGTGAGGTGGGACACGGTGGTTGTCGGGTGGCATACATCCGGGATTCAACGGGCGGGCGGGGTGCGTAGGTTCATGGGCGTCGCAAGGAAAACAACCCCCCGAACACCTTCCCCGCACCACCACATATATAAGGAAACGAATCCCCATGAAGCGTCTGCTGATCGCGTCCGTTGTCGCCGGTGCCACCCTGCTGCTGACCGCCGCCTGCGGGGGTGATGACAAGAAGGCCGACGACAAGAAGGACGCGCCGGCCGCCGCGGCCTCGACCGTTGCCAGCGGCGCACCCGCCGGGAGTGGGCAGCCGTCCGGAAGTGCCAGCGCGAAGGCGAGCGGTGCGGCCGGAAAGGGGCTGCAGTACCAGACGGTGGCGAAGCTGACCGGTGACCTGTTCACCAAGGACCCGCTGTGCCCGGTCGGCCAGTGGGACACGAACTCGACGGGGGTGCCCTCGAAGTACCGGTCCGCGGTCGCGAACTTCAAGCAGTTCGACTGCTACAAGAAGAAGGGCGACTTCATGCCGTCGCGGGGGCAGCAGGCGATCTTCGTGGAGTTCAAGGCGGCCAACGCGGCCAAGGCGTACGCGCAGGACGAGGCGAAGATGTACCCGACGCTCATCGTCGGCAACACGGTCGTCGTGGCGGGCACAGGCCTGGAGAACACGGACATGAAGGCCTACCTGGAGGCCGTGAACGAGACGGTCGGCGGCGCGGGCGAGATCCTGGCGAAGGCCTAAATCCGCAGGCCAGCCCCTTAATTCAGGTCGCGTATTGACTAAGGCACCGGGGCGGGAATAGCCTCCGATGGATCTGTAAGGCAACTTCACAGATCTCGGCCTCCGTCGTCACCCACCGGCGCCGGAGGGCGGCTCCCCGCCCGCCCCGGACCTACCCCCGACATGGGTCCCGAGGGCGGGCGAACCGCCCAGAAGGGACCCCCGTGACCCGCATCTCACGACGCAGGATCGGTCTCGCCATCGGCGCGACCGTCCTAGCCGTCACCGGCACCACCGTGGTCGCCATGACCACCGCCTCGGCCGCCGCCACCGGCCAGATCACCGGCTACGGCGGCAAGTGCGTCGACGTCGCCGCCGCCAGCACCGCCAACGGCACCCAGGTCCAGCTGTACACCTGCAACGGCACCGGCGCCCAGCAGTGGACGGTCGGCGACGACGGCACGATCCGCGCCCTCGGCAAGTGCCTCGACGTCAACGCCGCCAGCACCGCCAACGGCACGAAGATCCAGATCTGGGACTGCAACGGGACCACCGCGCAGCAGTGGTCCAAGCAGAGCGACGGCACGCTGCGGTCGCTCGGCAAGTGCCTGGACGCGACCGGCCCCAGCTCCGCCGACGGGACCAAGCTCCAGCTGTGGGACTGCTTCGCGAGCGCCAACCAGCAGTGGACGCTCCCGGGAGGCACCACGAACCCGCCGACCAGCACGCCCCCGAACAACCCGAACAACCCCGACCTCGGCCCGAACGTGTCGGTGTTCGACTCCTCGATGTCGCAGGCGACGATCCAGAACCGGCTCAACACCGTGTTCAACCAGCAGGTGACGAACCAGTTCGGCGACGCCCGGTTCGCGCTGCTGTTCAAGCCCGGCACGTACAACGTCAACGCCAACGTCGGGTTCTTCACCCAGGTCGCCGGCCTCGGGCTGAGCCCGGACTCGGTGGTCATCAACGGCGCCGTGCACGCCGAGGCCGACTGGTGGCCGGACGGCTCGCAGAACGCGACGCAGAACTTCTGGCGCTCCGCGGAGAACCTGTCGGTCACCCCGACCGGCGGGCTCGACCGGTGGGCGGTGTCGCAGGCCGCGCCGTACCGGCGGATGCACGTGCGCGGGAACCTGGCGCTGTCCGACGGCGGCTGGTCCAGCGGTGGCTGGATCTCCGACAGCAAGATCGACGGCCAGATCCAGTCCGGCAGCCAGCAGCAGTGGATCACCCGTAACTCGCAGATCGGCAGCTGGTCCGGCTCCAACTGGAACCAGGTCTTCGTCGGTACCGCCGGAGCGCCCGGCAACAGCTTCCCCAACCCGCCGTACACCACGGTCGGCACCGCGCCGGTCGTGCGGGAGAAGCCGTTCCTGTACGTCGACGGCGCCGGCGCCTACCAGGTGTTCGTGCCGTCGCTGCGGACCAACGCCAGCGGCAACAGCTGGTCCTCCGGCAGCACCGCCGGGTCGAGCCTGCCGATCAGCCAGTTCTACATCGTGAAGGCCGGCGCGACCGCGGCCAGCATCAACGCGGCCCTCGCCGCCGGGCAGAACCTGCTGTTCACCCCCGGCGTGTACCACGTGAACGACACCATCCGGATCACCCGCGCCAACACGGTCGTGCTCGGCCTGGGCCTGGCCACGATCGTGCCCGACAACGGCGTGACCGCGATGACCGTCGCCGACGTCGACGGCGTGAAGGTCGCCGGGGTCCTCTTCGACGCCGGCACCACCAACTCGCAGGTCCTCATGGAGGTCGGCCCGAACGGCTCGACCGCGGACCACTCGGCGAACCCGACCTCGCTGCACGACGTGTTCTTCCGCGTCGGCGGCTCGATCGCCGGCAAGGCGACCGTCAGCCTGCGGGTCAACAGCAACAACGTGATCGGCGACCACATGTGGATCTGGCGCGCCGACCACGGCAACGGCGGCACCGTCGGCTGGAACATCAACACCGGCGCGAACGGCCTCGTCGTCAACGGCAACAACGTCACCATGTACGGCCTGTTCGTCGAGCACTACCAGCAGTACCAGACGATCTGGAACGGCAACGGCGGCCGGACGTACTTCTACCAGAACGAGATCCCGTACGACGTGCCGAACCAGTCCAGCTGGTCCAGCGGCGGCGGGGCGCAGGGCTGGGCCGCGTACAAGGTCGGCGCGAACGTCACCAGTCACGAGGCGTGGGGGCTGGGCAGCTACTGCTTCTTCAGCACCAACCCGAGCGTCGTGCTGGGCCACTCGTTCGAGGTCCCGCAGACCCCGAACGTGAAGTTCCACAACATGGTCACCGTCTCCCTCGGCGGCACCGGCACCATCGCGCACATCATCAACAACACCGGCGGGCCGTCGAACTCCTCGACGAACGTCGCGAACTGGGTCAACTACCCGTAACCACTGCCGATCAGACCGGCGATGCTGTCGTCGCCGGTCTGCTCGCGGTCTGCGCCGCGGCCCAGGTCGCGGTCATCCTGGCGCCCACGGCCGGCACGATCGCGACCGTGGGCGCCGCCACGACGCTCCTCGCCCTCGCCACGAACGTGCGGCTCTTCCGCCGTTTCGCCGCCGGCACCGGCAGGGCCAGGGTCGCCTGGTTCTTCGCCGGGCTCGCGTCCAGCGGCTGGACCCTGGCCTGCCTGCAGTACCTGGTGCTTCGTACCAATGCGCACCTGCTCGCCGAGGTCGACCGGCAGCGGGCCGAGCTGGCGCACCAGGCGACCCACGACGACCTCACCGGCCTGCCGAACCGGGCGCTGCTCCACGCGACGCTGCCGTCGCTGCACGGCGGGCTGGTGCTGCTGGACCTCGACGGGTTCAAGCAGGTCAACGACACGCTCGGGCACCCGGCCGGCGACCGGGTGCTCGTCGAGGCGGCCGCCGCGCTGCGGGCCGCGGTCCGCGCCGGCGACCTGCCCGCCCGGCTCGGCGGCGACGAGTTCGCGGTACTGCTCGCCGACGTGCGCGACGAGCGGGAGGCGGTCGCGGTCGCCGACCGGATCATCGCCGGGATCGTGGCGCGGGTGGCGTCGTCGGGCTGCCCGGTGCGGGTCGGTGCGAGCGCCGGGGTGGTGGTCCGCACGCCGGGACTGGACGACGAGACGATGTTCCGCCTCGCCGACGCCGCGCTGTACCGCTCGAAGGCGGCCGGGAAGGGACGCGTCGAGCTGCACGTCGCCGCATGACATCCTTGCCGGCGTGCGCACTGTGCTCATCCTCGGCGGGACCGGTGAGGCGAGGCGGCTCGCGGAGGCGCTGACCGGCGGCTGCCGGGTGATCAGCTCCCTCGCCGGGCGGGTCGCGGACCCTGCCCTGCCGCCCGGCGAGGTCCGCGTCGGCGGGTTCGGCGGCCCCGCGGGGCTGGCCTCCTACGTGCGGGCCGAGGCGGTCGACGTGGTCGTCGACGCGACCCATCCGTTCGCGGCGGGGATGAGCGCGTCGGCGGCGGCGGCAGGTGTACCGCTGGTGGTGCTGCGACGCCCGGGTTGGATCGCCGGCGAGGGCGACGAGTGGCACCGGGTACAGGACCTCGATGCCGCGGCGGCGTTCATCGCGGCATCCCCCTACGAGCGGGTGTTCCTCACCACCGGCAGGCAGGGCCTCGGCGCGTTCGCCGCCCTGACGGACCGCTGGTTTCTCGTGCGCAGCGTCGACCCGGTGGCGCCGCCGCACCCGCCGCGGCTGGAGTCGATCCTCGACCGGGGGCCGTTCACCGTCGACGGGGAGACGGCGCTGCTCACCTCGTACGACATCCAGCTCCTCGTGACGAAGGACAGCGGCGGCCCGATGACGGCCGCGAAGCTTGACGCGGCACGGTCGCTGCGGCTGCCGGTGCTCATGGTCGACCGGCCCCCCGTCACGCCCGGCGTGCCCGTGGTGGCGAGCGTCACCGACGCCCTCACACACCTGCGGGGCCTCGGCATCTCCTGACACGATCACCGGCATGCTCCCCGCGGACCTGCACACGCACACCGAGTTCTCCTGGGACACCGCGACCGGCGACATGGAGGGCTCCTGCGCGCGGGCCGTGGAGCTCGGGCTGCCGGCGATCGCGTTCACCGAGCACACCGACTTCGTCGTCTGGGACGTCGACGAAGTCCCGGGCCGCCGGTTCTCGCACATGGCCGACGACAGGAACCTCGCACCGCCGCCGCTGGACGTGCCCGGCTACCTGGCGGCGATCGACCGGTGCCGGTCGAAGTTCCCGACGTTGAAGATCATCACCGGGGTCGAGCTGGGCGAGCCGCACTGGTTCCCGGCGCAGGCGTCCTCGCTGCTGACCTCGGCGCCGTTCGAGCGGGTCATCGGGTCGCTGCACTCGCTGCGGGTGGACGGCCGGTTCCGCCTCGTCGAGGACGAGTACCCGCTGCGGGGCGTCGCGGACGTGCTGCGCGACTACTTCACCGAGGCGATCCTCATGATCGAGACGGGCCCGCCGTTCTCGGCCCTGACCCACCTCGACTACCCGGTCCGCTACCTGCCGGCCGGCACCACGTTCACGATCGCGGACTTCGAGGAGGAGATCCGCGCGGTGCTGCGCGCCCTCGCCGGCACCGGCCGCGCCCTGGAGGTCAACACCCGCCGCGGCCCCGAACCCGAGTTCGTCACCTGGTGGCGCGACTGCGGCGGGCGCGCCGTGTGCTTCGGCAGCGACGCGCACCGGCCCGACCTGGTCGCGACCGGCTTCGCCGAGGCGGCCGCGATGGTGGAGGCCGCCGGCTTCCGGCCGGGCCGCCATCCGTACGACCACTGGCTGCTCTAGGGTTTCGGGATGGGTTGGAACACGTCGGCGCTGTTCGTGCGGGGCGCCTCGGCGGCGGACGCCGTCGGGCTGCTCGCGTCCCCAGCGGTCGCGGAAGGCGCCCCGGTCCCCGCCGACGAGGCCACGAGCGGGCTCGCCGACGGGGTGCTGTTCGCCGCGGAGACGGGCGGCTGGGCGCAGGTGTGGGACCCGTCGATGGCGCTCGCCCCGGCCTGCGACCCGCCCGGCGACGCGCTGAGCGTCATCTTCTCCAGCGTCGCCAGCACCTACGCGTTCACGCTCTCCAGCGGCGGCGAGGTCGTGCGGCAGCTCGTCCACGCCGACGGGGAGGCGGTCGTCGACGTGGGCGCGCCGCTGCCCGTGGAGGCGACCGTGGAGATCCCGTCCTGGGGGCCCGACGAGGACTTCCTGTGGGCCGTCATCGAGGCCGTGACCGGCACCGGCTACCCGGCGTCGCTGGAGTTCCAGCCGTACCGGCACGGCTGAGGCCTTTCTTCAGTCCGCCGGCCAGCTGTACTCGAACGACAGCGAGAACGTCCGGTCGATCCAGTCGCCGCTCGTCTCCCCCGGCGCCGGCCCCGGGCGGCCGCCCGCCTCGCTCAGCCGCCGGCGGACCTCGGCGAGCTCGGCGGAGCGGTCGTGCGCGGCAGTGCACACCCCGCCGTCGAAGCGCAGCTCGGCGACCCGTTCGAACCCGTACGCCGGCCGGAACCCCATGTGGAGAAACCCGATGCCGGCGATCCCGGCGCCGATCAGCAGCCGCCCGGTGAACGCGACCGGGGCGCCGACGTCCGAATAGGACCACCGGCCGCGCAGCCCCTTCGGAAGCGCCGAATGCCCCGGCAGGACCCCGAACAGCGGCACCGGCGGCGCTGTCGCGGGCGCGCCGAGCTCGGCGTCCTGGAGCAGCAGGCGGCCGGCGTCCACCCGGTACCGGCACACGAACCCGCGCCAGCACGCCGTGCTCATCGCGGTGACCTCGATGCCGTGGCCGGCCGGGTCGAACAGCCCCGCACCGTCGACCGCGGTCACGGCGTGCCACTCGCCGTCGTGCAGCACCTCGTCAGGCAGCTGTCCCGTCACGCCGCGAGTCTCGCACCCCCGGGACGCGGTCAGGGGGCGCAGACCGCGTGGGCGGTCGCGGACCAGGCGCCGGCGTAGCCGTCCTCGTCCTCGGTCGCGGTGATGCGGACCCCGCTGACCTTGTCGTCCTCCTTGACCGCGACGATGCGCACCTGACCGCCGCCGCCGGTGATCTCGCCGCCGACGCCGTGGACCCGCCCGGCCCCCTGGCACGACGCGACGACCGTCTTCGTGGCCGCCGAGTCGACGGCGGTCGTGGCGGACCTGCGGGTCTGCCCGGCGTGCGGCGTGCCGCAGATCGCCTGCGCGGTGACCGCCCACGGTCCGGCGAACCCGTCGTCGTCCTCGGACCCGGCGACGGTCACGGAGCCGAGGTCCGGCGCGATGCGCAGCCGCTCCAGCATGACGTTGCCCAGCCCGCCGGAGACGCCGCCGCCGGCGGTGTAGACCTTCTTGCCGGGCCGGCAGGTGGCGGTCGCGGACCGCTGCGCCGAGGAGTTCGCCACGACCTCCCAGCCGACCGGCGGCAGGTGGCAGGTGGCAGGCCGAGCTGGTGGTGACCCGCCAGCCGCCGGCGAACCCGGTGTCGTCCTCGGTCGCCACGACCGTCACCTCCCCGAACGGCGAGAAGATCAGGTTGGTGAGGCCGACCTGGGCCCCGCCGTCCTTGACCTCGGCGCTCACCGCGAGCGGGTATTCGTCCGGGCTGTTGCAGCCGCCCGGCTGCGCCTTGTTCAGGCTGTTGGTGTCGGACGTGCGGGCGAAGTGCGACGGCGTGTCCGCGTGCCCCGGCCCGGCGACGAGGGTCACCGCCGCCGCGACCGCGACCGTTGTCCAGGCCGCCTTCACTTCGCGCACACCGCCTGCCCCGCCAGGGTCCAGCTGCCGCCGTAACCGTTGCCGTCCTCGGTCGCGGTGACCAGCATCGCCGGCCCCTGATCGGTGGCCGCCATGATGGTGGTCAGCCGGGCCTGCCCACCCCCACCGGTGATCGCCGCGCCCATGCCCTGCAGGTGCTTGCCCTCCGGGCACCGCACGCCGAGCGCCTTCATCATGCTGGAGCTGGCGGGGACGGTCGCGGTGACCAGCTCGAGCCCGCTCAGCGTCGCGGTGCACACCGCTCTGGCGACGACCCGCCAGCCGCCGCCGAAGCCGTCCTCGTCCTCCACCGCCGTGACGCTGACAGCCTTCAGATCCGCGGTGATCCTCAGGTCGTCGAGCCCCACCTGGGCCTTCCCGCCGACGATCACGGCACCGCCGCTCATCACCCGGCTGCTGCCCGGACAGGTCGCCGTCGCCGCCTGTGTACTGCTGGAGCTCAGCGCCGACTGGCCGGTGACGACCTTCCGGTCGACGGGCGCGACCCCACAGATGACCGACGCGTACAGGCGCCACTGCCCGGCAAACCCGTCCTGGTCCTCGACCGCGGCGGTGTCGACCCCACTCAGGTCGGCCTTGGGCCCGACCGCCGTCAGGAACACGTCGTCCCCACCCCCGGTGATCGCCGCCCCCGCCCCGATGACGTCCGACGACGAACAGTGGTGGTCCCGCGCCTTCACCGCCGCACTGTCGAGCGCCGTCGCCACGAACCCTGCCCCGGTGAACCCCGCCCTCGCCGGCGCCGGCACACCCACCAGCACCACCGCGAGCACCACCGCCCAGACCCTCACCTGGAGTCCTCAGGCATGCACGGAGCGTAACACTCTGTGATCATCCAGACCGCTCCCTCAACCCCACGACGGGAGCCCTGATGGGACCGAGGTGACGTCGCGCAGCCGGGCGGACCGTTGTACAGCAGGTCCTCGCGGAGGAAAGGCATTGCCGCTGCCGTGAGGTGGGCGGCACTGGTGGTGAGCCGGTCCGCGCGGGGGCGTGCCGGTTGAGCCGGCCAGGTCGGTCGAGTGGCGGCGGAGCGGCGGGTGCGGGACGGGCGGTCGCAGCGCGGGTGGGGGCGAGTGGTTCAGGGGCGGGCCGGTTGAGTGGGCTGGGTGGACGGGGCTGGGCTGGGCAGGAAGTGCTGGGCGGCGGCGATCGCGGGGTACAGGAGGACGGCGAGCAGGAAGGTCAGCGGGGTCCAGCCGGCGAGGGCGTCGATGGTGAAGGTGGCGAGGACCAGGGCCGTGCCGAGGAGGGCGCCGCCGAGGGTGACGGTCGTGCCGCGGCGGCGGGGGCCGGGGCGGGGTGGGCCGGCGTGGCGGTCCAGGGCGGCGGCGAGGGCGGCGGCGCCGAGGAGGGCCGGGGTGGCGAGGAAGAGCGCGGCGAGGGGGCCGAGGAAGAGGTACAGCGCCAGGCCCAGGCCGGTCACGACCAACGTGAGGGCGAGGCCGAGCAGCAGGGCGAGCCACAGGTGCACGGCGCGGCTGCCGGACGGGGGTGGGGCGGGGACGGCGTCGCGGCGCAGCCAGGTCGCGGCGAGGAGGGCGGCGCCTGCCAGGACCAGCGCCGCCGACACGGCGAGGAGGACCGTTGAGGTGAGGGTCGTGGTCGAGGAGAGGTATTCGAAGGTCTGGCCGTCGTCGCGGACGCACGTGACGCGGGGCGGGAAGGAGCGCTCGACGGCCGTGAACGTGCGGCTCTCGTCGAAGCGGTAGTGGCACGAGCGCGCCGGGTCGAACTTGGACGGGCCGATGGCCCAGAGCGTGAGCGTGGTGCCGAGTCCGAGCAGGGCGCCCGTGCCGGTGAGCGCCCATCCGCCTGCCAGTGCCTTCATGCGGGACATGATGGCAAGGGGGCGCGAGGCGAACTGTATCGATCTTCGCAGGTCGCGACGCGAATTTCGGCAAACGGCGGTCAGAAGTGCGACACAGGTCAGGGGCGGGACGCGCGGCGCAGCAGCTCGGCCATCGGCAGGGTGGCCGCGCCGAACGCGACGGCGTCGGGGCCGAGCTCGCACAGCTCGATCGACACCTGGCCGAACGGGTGCTCCAGGGCCTGCTCCCCCGCCGCCGCGCGGATCTGCGGCAGGAAGCGGGCGCCGAGGGCGAGGCCGGCCCAGCCGCCGAGGACGACGCGCTCGGGGTTGAACAGGTTGACCAGGTTGCCGATGCCGGCGCCGAGCATGCCGGCGGTCTCGGCGAGGATGCCCTCGGCCTCGGGCGTGCCGGCCGCGATGAGGGCGGCGACGTCGGCGAGCTCGTCGGCGCTGCGGACCAGGCCGGGGTTGACCTGCTGGTACCGGTCGAGGATGCCCTCGGCGCCGACATAGGCCTCCAGGCAGCCGCGGGCGCCGCACCGGCACTGCCTGCCGCGGTAGACGACCGTGGTGTGGCCCCACTCGCCGGCGCTGCTGCTCGCGCCGCGGTAGAGGGTGCCGTTGGTGATGACGGCGGCGCCGACGCCGGAGCCGACGAGGACGATGACGGCGTTGGCGGCGCCGCGGCCCGCGCCGAACCACATCTCGGCCTGGCCGAGGGACTTCGCGCCGTTCTCGAAGAAGAGCGGGGCGGTGACGCCGCCGTCGCGCAGCAGCCCGTCGAGGGACGTGCCGCGCCAGCCGATGGTCGGGGCGTGCACCCGCACGGGGTCGGACTGCTCGACGGTGCCGGGCACGCCGATGCCGACGCCGATGACGTCGGCCGGGTCGGTGTCGCCGAGGACCTCGCGGATGCCGGCGAGCAGCTGCCCGGCGACGGCCTCCGGGGCGGGCCGCGACGACGGCAGCGGCTCGTCGACGGCCGCGAGGCGGGTCATGGACAGGTCGAACAGCTCGACCTTGACGCCGGTCTCGCCAACGTCGGCGCCGACGAGCCGGCCGAAGTCGGGGTTGACGCGCAGCAGCACGCGCGGGCGGCCGCCGTCGGACTCGATCTGGCCGGCCTCGACGATGAGGTGCTCCTGGAGCAGCTCGCCGGTGACGCTGCTGGCGGTCGCGGCGCTCAGGCCGGTGATGCGGCTCAGGTCGTGGCGGCTGAGCGGCCCCCGGAAGAACAGCTCCGAGAGCAGCGTTGACCGGTTGCGCCGGCGCATGTCACGGGTCGTGGCCCGCTCGACCTCGATGCGCACCACCGCCGCGTGTCCCTCCCCCGACTGCTGTTTGTCGGTGAATCGTGTCATGTGAGCGCTCCCGCGTCGACACCGTGGGTGCTCATCGTCGCCTGGCGCGTCGTGCTACGGCCGCGACCAGCATCAACGCGACCACCGTGAAGGCGCCCAGCAGCAGCGGGGCGCGGGTGGACCGCTGCGGGTCGGGCGCCGTCCGGGCCTGCGCCTGTGCCTGGGCCTGGGCGGGCGGGGGCGGTGCGGCGCTGCTCGGCGGGGCCGGTTTCAGGCCGCTCGGGTACCGCAGGATCACGGCCGGACCGTCCTGGTCGGAGACGGTCAGCAGGCTTGCGCCGTCGGCGGTGTAGGCGATCGCCTCCCCCTGCGGCTCGTCGGGCAGCGCGGTCACGGTGGCCTTGCCGGAGGTGATCGCCGCGGCGACGTCGCCGCCCTTGACCTCGAACTCGTAGGCGTCGGCGTAGGTGCGCACCACCGCCTTGGTGCCGTCGGCGGACACGGCGGCGCCGGTGACCCAGGCGATGCCGAGGAACCCCAACGGGTTGGACGTGCCGGTGCGCCGCGGCTCGAACGCGCCGACCTTGGTGAGCCTCGCGCCCACGGTGTTGTCGGTCGGCAGCGGCGTGTCGAGGCGGAACACCTCACCGTTTGGGTCCTTGGTGACGATCACCGGCCGGCCCTGCCCGTCGATGAGCAGCGCCTCGGCGTCGCGGGGCACCCCGTCCGGATACACCAGGCGGTGGATCTTCAGCTGCTTCGAGCCGGCGGCCATGGTCCACAGCGCGATCGTGCTGCGGCGGTTGCCGGAGCCGCCGGTCAAGGGGCTGTTGTCGCCGATGTCGGCGATCCACAGCGTGCCCTTCCGGTCGACGGCGAGGTCCTCGGGGTCCCGGGCGGTCGTGGGGTACTGGACGTCGCCGGTCACCCTGCACGCCTTGTCGAGCATGAAGACGCGGGTCTTGGCGGGGTCGGGGTTGCTGTCGTTCTCCACGAGGTAGCCCGTGGGGGTGACGGCGAGCCCGGACACCTCGGTCACGGCCGGGTCGGTGATCCGGCACATCTCGACGGGTGCCGCCGGCGCCCTCGCCGGCACGGCGGCGTGACCGGCGGAGGGCATCAGCACGATCAGCACAGCAACCACCGCCGCCCACCGCATGGTTCGAGTTTCCCAGAACCCTGACGATCATGTCCGGACATCCGGTTTGGGTGACCCTGCGTCAACCCTTCGGTTACGGAATGCGGCCGACACGTTGGGGGAAATGCTCGGAGGTTACGGCGTCAATATGACACATTTCGGGCATGAACACATGGGGGAACACGTATGGCGGACGGATGAGCGCCATCCGGCCGGCGGTGCTGGCGGCCGCGGCAATCTGCGCGCTCGGCGGCGCCGGCCCCGCGTCCGCCGCCCCGAGCCGGCCCGCACCCGAGCCGGCCGCCGCCACAGCCGAGACAGCCGCACCGGTCATCGTCGCCCGGTACACCTTCGACACCGCGAGCAAGGGAGCCGGGGGCGCCGTCGTCGAGGACGACTCCGGGCACGGGCACACGCTCACCTCGTCGGCCGGGCACGGCGGCAAGGTCCGGCTCGCCGAGCTGCCCGGGAAGATCACCACCGGCCTGGCGGCGGACTTCCCGACCCGGTGCGCCGGCAAGAAGTGCCCGCACGCGGTGCTGCAGACGCCCGACTCGCCGGAGCTGAACCCCGGCACCGGCCCGATCCGCTACGGCGCGACCGTGCGCCTGCCGAAGAAGGAGACCGGCTCCGGGCAGAACATCGTGCAGAAGGGCTACTCGGCCTCCGGCACCCAGTACAAGCTGCAGATCGACGGCGCGGCGGGCCGGCCGAGCTGCGTCTTCGCCGACGCGGCCGGGCCCGCGATCCACGTGGCCCTGTCGGACGTGTCGGTGTCCGACGGCGCCTGGCACCGCCTGGAGTGCCGCCGCGACGGCACCTCCCTCACCCTGCTCGTCGACGACGTGGTCCACGGCACGGCCACTCTGCCGGCGACGCTGTCGGTCGTCAACACCGTGCCGCTCAGCATCGGCGGCAAGGGCAACGGCAAGGACAACGACCAGTTCCACGGCATGCTCGACGACGTCTGGATCGCCCGCGGCTGAGCGGCTCCCGGGTCCCTCAGGCCTTCCGGGCCCGAGGGACCACGGTCGCGATCACCGCGGCGGCGGCGAGCATCGCGGTCAGCACGGCGAAGGCGTACGTGTAGCCCGACTCCAGCGGCAGGCCCGCGGGCGTCGTGTGGGCCGTGATCACGGCGCTGGCCACGGCCGCGCCGAGCGAGCCGCCGATGGTGCGGATGTTGGCGTTCATCCCGCTGGCCACGGCCGTCTGCCCGGCGGGGACGGTCGCCACGATGAGGTTGACCATCGCCGTGAACGTCAGCCCGAGCCCCACCCCGAACGCACCCGTCGCGACGGCGACCTGCCAGTACGCGTCGTGGAACAGCGTCAGCCCCGCGCACGACACCGCCGCGGTCGCGGTGCCGATCAGCAGCTGGACCTTCGTCGGCACGTACGCGGTCAGCGGGCCGCTCGCGGACCCGGCCACGGCCATCGTGACCAGCATCGGCAGCATGGCGAGACCGGCGCCGGTGACCGTGGTGCCGAACCCGTAGCCGGTCGACCGCGGCGTCTGCAGGAACTGGGGCAGGAACGCGTAGGTCGCGAACATCCCGGCACCGAACAGCAGCGACACCAGGTTCGTCGTCCACACCGCGGGCAGCCGCATCATCTGCATGTCGATCAGCGGCTCCGCCGAGCGCAGCTCCACCAGTACCCATGCGGCGGCGAGGACGAGGGCGAGCAGCAGCGGCCCGACGACCCGCGCGGACGTCCACCCCCACACCGGGGCCTTGCTCAGCGGCAGGATCAGGGCGACCAGCCACGCGGACAGCAGCACCCCGGCCGGCCAGTTGATCCGGCCCCGGCCCTGACCCGGGTCGCCGACCGGCGACTCGCGGACGAACCGCAGCGTCAGCAGCGCGGTGCCCGCCACGACGACGGCGGGGATCCAGAACAGCGCCCGCCAGTCCAGCGCGCCGACGACCGGGCCGGCGAGGACCACGCCGAGGCCGCCGCCGACGGCGATCACCGCGGACAGCCCGCCGATCGCGGACGGGACCCGGGCCGGTGGCAGCTCGTCGCGGAGGATGCCGAACGAGATCGGGAACACCGCCCCGCCGAGGCCCTGCACGACCCGCCCGATGATCAGGACGCCGACGTTGGGCGCCGCGGCGGCGATCAGGCACCCGACCGCGATGGCGGCGAGCGCGACGAGGAGGGTGCGGCGTTTGCCGTACATGTCGCCGATGCGCCCCATGATCGGCGTCGCCACGGCGGCGGACAGCAGCCACGCGGTGAGCACCCAGGTGACCGTGCCCTGACTGGTGTGCAGGTCGTGCTGGATCTTCGGCAGCACCGGCGTGACCAGCGACTGCAACAGGGAGAACGACGCGGCCGCGGTGGCGAGCGCGACGAAGAGGAACCGGCTCGCCCGCGGCTGGACGGTGGCGAGCGACGGCGGGCTGAGGGTGAGTGCGCGTGTCATCGGATCTTTCCCCCGGACGCGGTACAGTAGTGGAGGTACGCCTCCACATTAGCGGAGGGGTGCCTCCGCTTCCACCTGGTTCCACTGTTTCGTTGCGTGCTGGAGATCACCCATGTCGGCCGAGTCCCCTGTCGCCGTCCGGCGCCCGCAGCGCGCCGACGCCCGGCGCAACTTCGACGCGCTCCTCGCCGCGGCCCGTGACGCGTTCGCCGAGCACGGCACCGACGCGTCCCTGGAGGACATCGCCCGGCGCGCCGGCGTCGGGATCGGGACGCTGTACCGCAACTTCCCCACCCGCCAGGACCTCTTCGAGACCGTCTATCTCGGCGAGATCGAGCAGCTGTGCCAGACCGCCGAGGACGTCGCCGGCCTCCCGCCGTGGGACGCCCTGGAGTCCTGGTTGCGCAGGTTCGTGTCGTACGCGGCGACGAAGCGCGCCATCTACGAGGCGCTCAACCGCGACTCGGCGATGTTCCGCAGCTGCCGCGAGGAGATCTACCGCGTCGGCGAGCCCCTGATGACCCACGCCCAGTCCGCCGGCGCCGTCCGGCCCGACGTCACGTTCGACGACACCGTCCGCATGCTCAGCGGCCTCACCTCGGCCGGCTTCCGCGACGACGCCCAGCGCGACCGGGTGCTGCAGATCGCCCTGGACGGCCTGCGCCCCCGCTGACCGGCGCGGAGATGGACTCCGGGGCTCAACCCACGGGTGGAGACGCGGCCGCTAGGGTCGACCCCGTGACCGACATCGAGCCGCGCCTCGCCAGGATCCGGCGGCTGTTCGCCCGCCTGCACGACCTCGGCTGGACCGAGGCCGCACCCGCCCCGCTGGACCCGTCCACAGTGGAGGGTTTCGAGTCCCGGCACGGGATCCGCCTGCCGGAGAACTACCGCCGTTACCTGCTCGAGTTCGGCGACGCCGACACGGGGCTGCTGGCCCTGGCCGCGTACGGCACGCCACTGTCCAAGCAGGACGAGGCCGAGGACTACTTCCGGTGCAACACGGAGCCGTTCCCGCTGGACCGTGCCTGGGCCGGCACGCCGGAGCAGCTGGAGGAGTACCAGGAGGAGATGGGCGAGGACGCGGACCATCTGGACCCGGACGACTTCTACGACATCGACGGCGACCCCCGCGACGGGATGCTGCACCTCGGCGGCACCCGCAGCCAGCTGTACGCGTGGCTGGTCCTCAACGGCCCGTTCGCGGGCACGGTCTGGGTCGACAGCACCGGCTATGCGCCGGACGGCTGGCTCGCCCCGGCGGTGGACATGCTGCAGGAGTTCGTCCCCGAGCAATGGTGGGAGCCGCTGCGCGACGAGCCGTGGTTCCCGGCCGCCGAGGAGCCCGTCGGCGGCCCGGACTTCCTCGACCTGACCGGCGACTGCCTGGCCCGCGTCGTGCTGCGCGCCGAGCTGCGCCGGGCGGTGCCCGCCGACCGCGTCCGCGCCGTCGACGAGCAGCTCACCGGCCTCAGGTACGGCTACCAGTACGACTTCCGGAAGCTCATGCGCATCGACGCCTGACATCCGCCGACTGTCCAATGTAGATGTCCGCTAGCCGACAACCACGCGGCCCTCGGAGACGACAGGATTCCGCGTGTGATGACACGAGCGTTGCTCCCGATCGCCGTCGCGGCGATCGCCCTCGCCGGCTGCTCCTCCGAGGACCCGGCCGACACCACCGCGGCACCCGCATCCACCAGCACCGCTCCGGCCGCCGGCACGTCCAGCGCGGCGGCACCGTCCAGCGCGGCACCGGCCGCGTCCGGCTCGGCGGCGACCGGCGGGGGCTGCCCCGTCGACGCGGCCACGCTGCAGAAGGCGTTCCAGGCCAACGCCGAGGTCGCCGGGGCGATCATCCTCGGCAAGGGCTTCAAGGACATCAGCTGCTACCAGGGGTACGCGACGGCCCTGACGCAGCCGGAGGCGATGGACACGGCCGTCGTCGTGTTCAAGTACGACGGCACGAACAAGGTCTGGAAGGCGCTCATCGGCGGCACCGACAACGTCTGCCAGGACACGGTGCCGGCGTCGATCCGCCCGAAGCTCAAGCACTGCACCTGATTCCATTCCGGGACGCGCAGGGCGACGGGCCGGCCGCGCCTCAGCCGGCCCGTTCGCGGGCCGCGTAGACGCCCGGGGTCTGGCCGGTCGCGCGGCGGAACGTGTCGACGAAGCTGCTCGGCGTCGCGAACCCGCACCGGTGCGCGACCGCCGTGACCGGCAGCCCACCCGCGAGGAGGATCATCGCGCGGTACACGCGGACGTTGGTGCGCCACTGCGGATACGTCATCCCGAACTCGGCGCGGAACAGCCTTGCCAGGGTCCGCTCGCTCGCGCCGGCCTCCCGGGCCAGCGAGGCGAGGGTCCGCGGCTCGTCGAGGCGGTCCGCGGCGGCCGCGCACGCGGCGGCGAGCCTCCCGTCGCGGGCGGTGGGCAGCGCGACCGGCTCCTGCGGCGCGCGGTGCAGCCGGTCCCGGATCACCGCCCTCAGCCGCGTCTCCTCATCGGCCGGCAGGTCCGCGTCGGTACAGGCGACGAGCAGTTCTCGAAGGAGCGGGCCGACCGCGACGACGGTCGGCGCGCCGGCCGGCAGCGGCGGGTCGTCCTCGTCGGCGAACCCGACGGTGTGGAACGCGCTCGCGCCGTGGAACCGGTGCTCGTGCCAGCAGCCGGCGGGAATCCACACGGCCCGGTCCGCCGCCGCGACCCACCCGCCGGCCTCCGTCTGCACGGCGATGACCCCGCGGCTCACGTACACCAGCTGATGCTGGTCGTGGCGGTGCCGGTCGATGTGGAAGCCGGAGCCGTGCTCGGTGGCTTTCGTCGGAGCGACCGGCATGTGGCGGATGTTCGACATCGATCGGCAGAATACCGGAAGCCCGCACCGTACACCCGCTGCGATCTTGAACGGGTGACTGTTGCAACTGCGATCGCCTCCCCGTGGCGGCGCATGCGGGTGTGGGCGGCGGCGCACGCCGTCGACGACTTCTACCAGGGGCTCGTGCCCGCCGCGGTGCCGTACTTCGTCCTCGACCGCCACTACGGCTACGTCGCCGCCGCGGGGCTCGCCATGGCCGCCGCGCTCGGCAGCTCCCTGCCGCAGCTCGTCTTCGGCGTGCTCGCCGACCGGCGCCGCCTGCCGTGGATGTCGCCGGTGGGGGTGGCCCTGGCCGGCACCGGCGCGGGCCTCGCCGGGGTGGCGCCGTCGTACCCCATGGTCTGGACCCTCCTGCTGCTGTCCGGCCTCGGCGTGGCGATGTTCCACCCGGCGGCGGGGCGCGACGCGCGGCTCGCGGCGGGGTCGAGCGCGACCGCGATGAGCTACTTCGCCGCGGGCGGCAGCGTCGGCTTCTTCGTCGCCCCCGCCCTGGCGACCCCGGCGCTGGACGCGTGGGGCGTGGGCGCCACCGCCCTGTTCATCCCGCCGGCCGTGCTCATGGGCTTCGTCCTGCTCCGCCACCAGCGCCGCACCACGGGCGCCGTCGCCGCGCGGGCCGCCGCCGAGGGGCGGGACCGGCCCGCGCAGTTCGCCGTCCTCGCGTCGGTGGAGATCGTCCGCTCGGCGGTGTCGTTCGGCGTCAACACGTTCGTCGCCCTCTACTGGATCGACACCCTCGGCGCCTCGCCCACCCTCGGCGGCGCCGCCCTCGCCCTGCAGCTCGGCGGCGGCGTCCTGGGCACCCTCGCCGGCGGCCGGATCGCCGACCGGATCGGCCTCGTGCGCACCGTTCGCCTGGGGAACCTGCTGCTCGGCCCGGCGATCGCCGTCATGCTCCTGTGCCCGTCGCCCTACCTGGCGCTGCCGCTGGTGCTGCTGGTCGGCCTGGTCACGAACATCCCGTTCGCCGTGCTGGTCAAGCTGGGCCAGGACTACCTGCCGACCCGCCCCGGCACCGCGGCCGGCGTCACCCTGGGCCTGGCCGTCAGCGCCGGCGGCCTGGCGATGCCGCTGCTCGGCCTCATCGCCGACCACCACGGGCCCCGCGGCGCCTTCATCGCCCTCGCCGTCGTGCCCGTGCTGGCGGCCGCCCTGTCCGCCGCCCTGCGCGAACCCGTTCCCGCGCCGGAACCGCGCCCGGCGGCGGTCTTGCAGGAGCCGCGCGTCTGACGGCCCGTCAGGCGACGCCGCCGATGACGGTGCGACCCTCGTCGGCGGCGGCGCGGTAGAACGCGGCGATCGCGTGGGAGACGAGCGTGACCGCCTGGCCCGGCCTCCACCAGCCTTCCTCCGCCAGCCCGTCGGCGATCGCCGCGGCCTCCGGTGCCGTCACCACGAACCCGTTGCCGTTGCCGAAGTCGAAGCCGACCACGGCACCGGTGCCGTCGAGCGCCCGGCCACCCCGCGGCGGAAGCCGGGAGAATGGCGGTGGTCCGCGCCATCGAGGTGCCGTAGGTCAGTGGCCGCTCAGGGAGGCGGGCAGGCCCACGGCGCACAGGGCGAGGACGTCGGTGGTGGAGCGCAGGGCGGCCAGGACGCCCGGGTCGGGGGTCGCGAACACGGGCTCGTAGTCGCACTCCCCCGCCGACGGGTCGACGGTGAAGGCCAGCCGCGGGCCGGCGAGCGAGAACTGCGCGTCGACGCCCGGCTTGTTGCCGCGCGGGTCCTGCCGGTGCCACCGGCCGTCGAGGTGCACGGCGACGAGGCCGTGCAGCACGAAGCCGCCGTCGCCGGTCGCGAGGCGCTGGTAGCAGAGGCCGGCCGGCACGCCCTCGGCCCGCAGCAGGGCGGCGAGCAGGTGCGACTTGGCGTAGCACAGCCCGACGCGCTGCTCGAGCACCTCCGCCGCGGTGATTGTCACCCGCGGATCCCCGGCATCGACCGGGTGCCGCACCTCGTCCCGTACGAACTCGAACGCCGACCGCGCGAAGCCGGTGTCGTCGCGCCCTTCCCGCAGCGCCGTCGCGGCCGCACGGACGGCCGGGTGGTCCGCCTGCACGACCTCGTCGCCGGCGAGGTACGGGTCGAGGCTCATGAGCGGTGGCGGGTGGTGGAGTACAGGTGGCTGTCGGGGAACTCCTCGGCGGTGAGGACGCGGCCGACGACGATGACGGCGGTGCGCAGGATGCCCGCCTCCTGGACCTGCTGGGCGATGTCGGCGAGGGTGCCGCGGAGGATGACCTCGTCGGGGCGGCTGGCGCGGGCGACGACGGCGGCGGGGCAGTCCTCGCCGTACCAGGGGACCAGCTCCTCGACGAGGACGGCGATGCGCTGCACGGCCAGGTGGAGCACGATCGTGGCGCGGCTGGCGGCCAGTGTGGACAGTTCCTCGCCCGGGGGCATCGGGGTGGCGCGGGCGGCGGTGCGGGTGAGGATGAGGGTCTGCGCGACGCCCGGCACGGTCAGCTCGCGGCCCAGGGACGCGGCCGCGGCGGCGAACGCGGGGACGCCCGGCACGATCTCGTAGGGCACGCCCGCGGCGTCGAGGCGGCGCAGCTGCTCGGCCATCGCGCTGAAGACCGACGGGTCGCCGGAGTGCAGCCGGGCGACGTCGAGGCCGGCGGCGTGCGCGGTGGTCAGCTCGGCGAGGATCTGGTCGAGGTCGAGGTTCGCGGTGTCGACGAGCCGGGCGCCGGGCGGGCACACGTCGAGGAGCTCGACCGGCACGAGGCTGCCCGCGTACAGGCAGACCGGGGTCCGGGCGAGGACGTCGCGGCCGCGGACCGTGATGAGGTCCGCGGCGCCCGGTCCGGCACCGATGAAGTACACCGTCATTTCCACACCACCCATTGCGTCACCGGCATCATCGGCCGCCAGGCGAGGAACCCGCCGACGGGTGCGGCACGCTGGACCGCGATCCGGGTCAGGGAGCCGCCGTGCGTCTCGTGGAGCTCGGCGACGAGCCGCTCCGAGGCGACGGTGACCGCGTTGACGACGAGCCGGCCGCCGGGGCGCAGCGCCGACCAGCAGCGCTCGAACACCCCTGCCGCGGTGAAGCCGCCGCCGATGAAGACGGCGTCCGGTGCCGCTTCGGACGGGGCGAGGCCGTCGAGCGCGCCGGGCGCGGCACCGACCACTGTGGACAGGTGCGGGACGCCGAGGGCACGGGCGTTGGCGGTGACCCGCTCGGCCCGGACGGGGTCGCGTTCGACGGCGACGGCGCGGCATGAGCGGTGCGCGCGCAGCCACTCGATCGCGATGCTGCCCGAGCCGGCGCCGACGTCCCACAGCAGCTCGCCGGGGCGGGGGCCGAGGGCGGCGAGGGTGACGGCGCGGATCTCGCGCTTGGTGAGCTGGCCGTCGCTGCTGTACGTGTCGTCTGCGAGTCCCGGCGTCAGGGCGGCACCGCTGCCGCGGCAGTCGACGGCGACGACGTTCAGCGGGCCGGCGGCCGTGACGTCGTGGTGGATCCGCTCGTCCGGGCCGCCGAGCGACTCCAGGACGGTGACGGTGCTGTCGCCGAACCCGGTCTCGGCGAGGATCGCGGCCACCGACGGCGGGGTGGCGGTGCCGGAGCTGAGGACGAGCACCCGGCGTCCATTGTGGAGGACGCGGCGCAGCGCGTCGACGGACCGGCCGACGGCGCTGACGACCTCGACGTCGTCCTGGGCCCAGCCGAGCCGCGCGCACGCGAGGGACACCGACGACGGGTGCGGCACCACGTGCACGTGCGCCGCGCCGAGCAGCCTGACGAGGGTGCTGCCGATGCCGTAGTACGTGGGGTCGCCGCTGGCGAGGACCACGACCCGGTCGGCGTGGTGCTCGGCGAGCAGCCGCGGCAGGGCGGGTACGAGCGGCGACGGCCACTCGACCCGCTTCGCGGTGACGGCGGCGAGGTCGAGCTGCCGGCCGCTGCCGAACACGACGGTGGCCTCGGCGATCGCGGCACGCCCGGCCGGCGACACGGACTCCAGGCCGTCGGCGCCGATCCCGACGACGGTCACCTCGGGCGCGACCGCCGCGACGGCGAGGGTCGCGACCGCGGACGACCGCCTGGCGACGACGAGCACCGCCGGTCCATCGAGCGAGGTCGTAGTGACCAACGTCTGTGCGGGGGGTGGCACGTCAGGCCGGCCGGGGACCGTCGCAGCCGACCCCGCCGAAGACGGCGCGGCAGACCCAGCCGAGGGCGACGCGGCAGACCCAGCCGAAGACAGTGCGGCGGACCCAGCCGGCGGCGGCGCGGTGGACCGGCCGGGGAGGGGCTTGGACGCGGCGGTGCGGGCGGTGAGCAGTGCGGCGGCCTCGGCGACGCTCGGGGTGCCGGTGTGGGCGGCGACCCGCGGCGACGGGTTCGGCACCTCGACGGCGGCGAGCGCGGACGCCGGGTGGGTGACGACCTCCCAGCCGTGCCGGGACGCCAGCTCCTCCGCCAGGCCCGCCCGGGTGTCCACAGTGGACAGGGCGACCACCACGTCGCCGGTGAAGGCGGGCAGGAGGGCCTCGACGTCGGCGGCGGTGGCGGTGGAGCGGGCGCCGAACCCGAGCACTACGCGCATGCCGAGACCAGCCTGTGCGCGAGGTGCGGGGCGCCGGCCCAGTGCAGGTGCAGGTACGACGCGTGCACCGACCCAGCCGCGAACCCCTCGCGGACCGCCCCGCGCTCGCCGTGCCAGGCCCACGCGGGCGTGGCGCCGGAGGACGGGCTGACGGCGGTGCGGTGGAACTCGTGGCCGCTGACCCGGGTGCCGGCGGCGGCGAGGACGCTGTCCGCGACGGCGACGGCGTCGCGGTAGCCGAGGGTCAGCTTCGGGGTCATGGCGGCGTCGACGGGCAGCACCCCGCACATCGGCCGGCCGTCCAGGGTCCGCGCCAGCCACAGCAGCCCGGCGCACTCGGCCGCGATCGGGGCGCCGCGGGCGGCCAGCGCGGCGACCGCCTCGCGGAGCGGCGTGTTGTCGGACAGCTGCTGGGCGTACACCTCGGGGAAACCGCCACCGACGACGAGCCCGCGCGTGCCGGGCGGCAGCGCCTCGTCCCGCAACGGGTCCACGGTGGACACCTCGGCGCCGGCGGCGGTGAGCAGCTCGACCGTCTCGGCGTAGCTGAAGGAGAACGCGGGCCCGCCGGCGACCGCGACCACGGGCCGCCCGGCGACGGGCTCACCCACCGACGGCGTCCACGGCGCAGCGGCGAACGAGGGCGCCGAGCGGGCGACGGCGAGGACCGCGTCCAGGTCCACGCCGGAGGCGACCACGGCGGCGAGGGCCCGCACGGACTCGAGAGCCTCGGCGTGGCGTTCGACGACGGGGACGAGGCCGAGGTGCCGGGACGGGGCGGCGACCGCGTCATGGCGGCGCAGCACCCCGAGGACGGGCGTGCCGACCTCGGCGCACGCGTCGCGGAGGATCTGCTCGTGCCGGTCGGAGCCGACCCGGTTGAGCACCACCCCGGCGATGCGCACGCCGGACCCGAACGACCGGAACCCGTGCACGACCGCGGCGATCGACCGGGCCTGCGCGGTCGCGTCGACCACGAGGACGACGGGCGCGTCGAGCAGCTTCGCGACGTGCGCGGTGGAGCCGAGCTCGCCCGCGCCGGTGCGCCCGTCGAACAGGCCCATGACCCCCTCGACGACCGCGACGTCGGCGCCGGATGAGCCGTGCGCGAACAGCGGACCGATCCGTTCCTCGCCGACGAGGACCGGGTCGAGGTTGCGGCCGGGGCGGCCGGCGGCGAGCGCGTGGTAGCCGGGGTCGATGTAGTCCGGGCCGACCTTGAACGGCGCCACGCGCAGGCCGCGGGCCGCGAACGCGGCGAGGAGCCCGGTCGCCACGGTCGTCTTGCCGTGGCCGGAGGCCGGCGCCGCGACGACGATGCGGGCTACCACTCGATGCCCTGCTGGCCTTTACGCCCCGCGTCCATGGGGTGCTTGACCTTCGTCATGTCGGTGACGAGGTCGGCGATCGCGACGAGGTCGGGGTGCGCGTCGCGCCCGGTGATGACGACGTGCTGGTTGCCGGGCCGGTCCCGCAGGGTGGCGACGACGTCGGCGACGTCGACCCAGCCCCACTTCATCGGGTACGTGAACTCGTCGAGCACGTAGAACCGGTGCGCCTCCGCGGCCAGGTCGCGCTTGATCTGCTCCCAGCCTTCGGCGGCCTCGGCGGCGTGGTCGCGTTCGGTGCCGGGGCGCTGGATCCAGGACCAGCCCTCGCCCATCTTCTGCCACACGACGGGGCCGCCCTTGCCGGTCTCACCGAGGGCCTTGAGGGCGGTCTCCTCGCCGACGCGCCACTTGGGGCTCTTCACGAACTGGTAGACGGCGATCGGCCAGCCGGCGCTCCAGGCGCGCAGCGCCATCCCGAACGCGGCCGTCGACTTGCCCTTGCCCTGTCCGGTGTGGACGGCCAGGATGTGCTGCCGGCGGCGCTGGCGGGTGGTGAGCCCGTCGTCCGGCACGCTCTCGACCTTGCCCTGCGGCATGTTCAGCTCCCCACGGTGGACAGTGCCGACAGCGGCAGGCAGTCGGCGGACAGGGCCCGGGCGAGGCGGCCGGCGAGGCCGAGCCGCACGGGGCCGGACTCGCAGTCGACGACGACCGCGGGGATGCCGGCGAGCGCGGGCACGACGGTCATCGGGTCGGGCCCGCTGGTCGCGCGGCCGTCGGTGACGACGACGAGCAGCGGGCGGCGGCGGGCGTCGCGGCGCTTCTCGCCGTGCAGCGTGCGGGCGGCCTGGCGCAGTCCCGCGGCGAGGGGGGTCCGGCCGCCGGTGCGCAGCTCGGCGAGGCGCAGCACGCCGACCTCGTGGCTGGCGGTCGGCTCGAGGACCGTGGTGGCCTCCGCGCCGCGGAAGGTGATCATGCCGACCTTGTCCCGGCGCTGGTACGCGTCGCGCAGCAGCGACAGCACGGCCGTCTTCACGACGGTCATCCGCTGCCGGGCCGCCATCGACCCGGACGCGTCGACGACGAACAGCACGAGGTTGGCCTCCCGGCCCACCTTGACCGCCTCGCGCAGGTCGCGGGCGTGGACGCGGCGGGACCCGCGCAGCGCGGCGGCGCGCACGGTGTCGGGCAGGTGCAGGCTGACGAGCTTGCCGCTGGGCTGCCGGGACCGCACGACGCGGCCGTGCCGGCCGTGCGCGGGTGAGCGCCGCCCGGCGTGGGAGCCCTGCTGCCGGTTGGCCCTCCCACCGATCTTCAAGAGCCGCGTCTTGTACGGGGCCTGCGCGAACGCGAGGTCCCCGGCCGGGCCCGTGGCGGGACCGGTGCCCCCATCGACGTCCGACGTATTGACCATCGTTTGTTCGGGGGTCGGGCGGCCACCCGGATCGTCGACCGGACCCGACGAGCCGGAATTGTCGGACGAGCCGGTAGAAGCGCTCGGCGGAGGCGGGCCACCGCCGTCGGGACCGCCGCCGTCAGGACCGCCGCTGTCCGGGCCGCCGCCATCGGGGCCGTCGGTGTCAGGGCCGTCGTCAGGGCCGTCGTCAGGGCCGTCGTCAGGGCCGTCGTCAGGGCCGTCGTCAGGGCCGTCGGTGTCGGAGCCGCCGTCGTCGGAAGCGTCGTCGGGGCCGTTGAGCTCCTGGTCGAGGATCTCCTCCAGGCGCTCCTGGTCCGCGCCCGGCGGGTCCAGAGGGTCGCGGCGGCGCCGGTGCGGCAGCGCGAGCCGGGCCGCGTCCCGCAGGTCGTCCTTCGTCACGACGGTCCGGCCGTGCCAGGCGGCGACGGCGACCGCCGTGCGGGCCACGACGATGTCGGCGCGCAGGCCGTCCACCCGGTACGCGATGCAGATCCGCGCGATCCGGTCCAGCTGCGCGTCCGGCAGCGTGACCCGGGGCAGGATCTGCCTGGCGGCGGCGATCCTGCCCGCCAGGGCCGCGTCCTGCTCGACGTAGCGGGCGGCGAACCCGGCCGGGTCGTTCTCGTACTGCAGCCGCCGCCGCACCACCTCGGCCCGCGGCTCGACCGTGGCGGGCGCGGCCACGCCGACGACCAGGCCGAACCGGTCGACGAGCTGCGGCCGCGGCTCGCCCTCCTCCGGGTTCATGGTGCCGACGAGCAGGAAGCGGGCGGCGTGCTTGACGGAGACCCCGTCGCGCTCGACGTGGGCGCGGCCCATCGCGGCGGCGTCGAGGAGCAGGTCGACGAGGTGGTCGGGCAGCAGGTTGACCTCGTCGACGTAGAGGACGCCCCGGTGCGCGGCGGCGAGCAGGCCGGGCTCATAGGCCTTCACGCCCTCGCCGAGGGCCCGCTGCAGGTCGAGGGTGCCGACGACCCGGTCCTCGGTGGCGCCGACGGGCAGCTCGACCAGCGCGGAGCGGCGCCGGGCGGCGGGCGTGCCGGCGGTGTGCGGGCCGTCGGGGCACGAAGGGTCGGCAGCCAGAGGGTCGCAGGCGAAGCGGCAGCCGGCGACGACGTCGACCTCCGGCAGGAGCGCGGCGAGGCCACGCACGACGGTCGACTTGGCGGTGCCCTTCTCACCCCGGACGAGGACCCCACCGATCGCCGGTGACACGGCGGTGAGCAGCAGGGCCAGGCGCAGGTCGGGCAGGCCGACCACGGCCGAGAACGGATACGGCGACGTCACGGGCACATCCTCCTCGAGCGGGTCCGCGCCCGCTGGGTCATGGAGCACGAGCGGCTGGAGTCTCCTGACTCCCGGATCGCCGCCATCCCCCGACCTTCCGGCTTTCGGCCGTGGCCCTTGCGCTGGAGGGTGGCTCCCCGGTCACAGTGGCGGGACCGTCCCAGATTCGCACTGGGTTCCTCCCTTGACCGCTCGGGGTTCATCGTGTCCCACGGCTCCCAGTGACGTCAACGTGACCCAAATCCTTCGGGCCGGGCACGACCGGCCGAACAGATGACATGTGGAGGAGCGTCGCGCACGCCGTCCTGTGCGTCGTGTTGACCATGGGTCTGCTCGTCGCGTCGGTACGGCCGCGCCTGCCGCCCCTGGCGCCCGAGACGAGCGTGGCGCCGCCGGGCACCCGGGCCATGTGGCTGTGGGAGCGGGAGCGGCCGGAGGCCGTCGTCGACTGGGCGCAGGCACGCTCGGTGACGACGATCTTCGCGTACTACGACCCGCGCGCCGACGTGACGGAGCTGACCCGGTTGCGTGCGCTGTGTGACGACGCCGGGATCGCCCTCGACGCGCTCGGCGGCGAACCGGCCTGGACGACCGACCACGCGACCGCGCTCGCCTGGGCGCGGGCCGCCGCGGCGTCCGGCCTGTTCCGGGGGCTGCACGTCGACGTCGAGCCCTACCTGCTGCCGGCCTGGGAGGAGCGGCAGGCGGCGCTCGTACCGCAGCTGCTGCGGCTGCTGGACGAGCTGGTGCTGATCGGCCCGCCGGTCGAGCTCGACGTGCCCTTCTGGCTGCCGACGGTCCAGGTCGGCGGGGAGAACCTGGCTGACGCCGTGCTCGCCCGGGTCGACGGCGTCACGGTGATGAGCTACCGCAACACCGCGACCGGCGGCAACTCGATGCTCGGCGTCGCCGACGACCTGCTGCGGCGGGCCGGGAAGGCGGCGAAACCGGCCCGGCTGGGCGCGGAGACGCAGGCGCTCGGTGACTGCGCGTACTGCACGTTCCACGGCGGCACGGACAGCGCCATGCGAGCCACGCTCAGCGACGTCGACCGGGCCGCGCAGCGCTACGCCGCGTTCGAGGGAATCGCGGTGCACCAGTACGACACCTGGATAGCGCTCACCGGCTAGCTCAACCGGCCGCCGGCCCGGCCGATCTGGAATTCGTCATCAGGCAGCCATCATCAACAGAGAAGGACCTCTACCGATGCGCCGTTCAGCCTCGATCGCCCTCGCCTGCGCCGCGGGCGCGGCCGCCATCGTTCCCGCCGCGGCGCCGGCCAGCGCCGCGACCCCGGACCTGGGCCTGGTGGTGCCGCTGCTCGCGCCGATGCTGCCGGGGCAGTCGGGCTGGGTGGGCACACTGTGGGGTGCGGCCGACGACGTCTGCGACGTGCGGGTCACCGCCTCCGGGGCGGGCCTCACCATCACGTACCCGTCGAACACGCAGAGCTACTCGTCGCTGTCGAAGGGTGACTCGCTCGCCGCCGGGCGCGTGGACTACATCGCGTTCAACATCAGCGTCGCCACGAACAAGCTCGTGTCGCTGAACCCGGTGACGCTGAACTACTCGTACACCGAGAAGGCCGACGGCGCGACCACCTGCACCGGCACGAAGCGCACCGGCTCGCAGGTCGCGACCCTGCCGGTCGTGTCGGTCACCGGGGACGCCGTCACCCAGAAGACCTCGACGGTGACGGTGCCGAAGAAGACCCCGGTCTGGTCGCAGCTGGTGTTCCAGGCGCGCAAGGGCGGCGTCGACGACCTGCGCATCACCGTCTCCGGCGGCCCGACCGGCCTGGTCGTCAGCTACCCGCAGGAGCGCGCGTACACCCAGCCCAACCAGGCCGCGGCGCTGGCCGTCGGCACCGACGACTTCGCCGCCGTGAAGTTCGACGCCACGAACGTGGCGGTGGGCACCTACAAGCTGACGGTCAAGCAGACGTACGGCGGCATCACCGACACCAACGACCTCACGCTGGTCGTCGTCTAAGGAGGACGCTGACATGATCCGCTCGCGTGTGCTGCTCACCATCGCCGCCCTCGCGGTCACCGCCGGCCTGGCGGGCTGCGGCGACGAGGGCTCGAAGACCCCGGCGAAGATCTCCGCACCGTCGACGGCCGGACCGTCCGCCAGTGCGTCGTTGACACCCGAACGGATGGAGACGATCTTCCTGGACACGACCGCGGCGCACCTGTGCTCGGTCCAGTCGCGGGTCTACACCGACCCGGCGGCGATGGCCGACGCGTACGCCAGCAAACCCCTGTACACGGGGCTGGCCGACGCGCAGGTCGAGCAGTACCAGCAGCGGGTCATCGCCGACCCGGCCTTCGCCGAGCGGCTCACCGCGCAGATCCAGGCGACCTGCGGCACCACCACCGGCTGACCGGTGCCGTCGCGGCCGTCCTCCTCAGCGGAGGGCGGCCTTGCGGCGTTTCTTCTCCGGCTGCACCGGCGCACGCCGGGCCGCGAGCCCGATCATGAGGCCGACACCCACGATGAGCAGCGCCGGGATCAGCCAGTCGGTGAGCACGAACGGCGTCTTCACCGGCGCCGGCGCCGACACCGGCGGCTGCGCCTGCTGCGGGCCCTGGGTCGGCCCGACCGCCGCCGGCGGGGTGCCCTCCTTGTTGAGCGCGCGGGTCAGCGCCTCGGACGGGCCGGCGGTCGGCGCGGTCCAGCCCGCCGGCGCCGGCGTCACCGGGCCGCTGTAGGTGAACCGCAGCTGCCCCTTCACGGCCTCCCCGTCGGAGGCGACCGTCTGGTAGGCGGCCGTGTAAAGGCCCTGCTCAGGCCAGTGCGACACCGGGACGAGCGCCGGGAAACCGGTGTTGTACGACCTGGGCTCGAACTTCCCGTCGACCATGAAGTACTCCTGGACGGGCTTGTCGAGCCGCTTCGGCTCCCCGGTCCGCCAGCCGCCCTCGACCCGCAGCCCGGACGGCGCGGTGACCGTGAACCAGGCGAACGAGGCGGGCTGCTCGGTGAAGTACAGCGCCACCTCGGCGCGCGGCTTGTCGACGGTGCTGTCCTGCACCGGGTCGGACATGGCCAGCTGGCCGTGGGCCGAGGCAGGATGTGCGGGCAGCACGACGCCGAGCACGGCGACGAGCGCCAGCACCGCGATCTTCGACGCACCGACACGGACCGATCGCATCGGCACATGATGCCGGGTTCCCCCATGAGCGACAAGACGCTAAATTCACAGCCCTGACAAACCCCCCGTCGCCTCGGGAGCCTTTCCGTGCCTGCAGCTCGTGCCACCGTCCTCGCCGCCGCGCTCGTCCTGGCCCTCACGGGGTGCTCCGCCGACCCTGCAACACCTGCGCCGGCGCCGTCCACCACGACCGCGACGGCCGCCGCCGCCGGTACCGACGCGCCGTCACCAACGGCGGGAACCTCCTCGGCACCGCCGTCGCCGGTCGCGACCTTCGACAAGGAGATCGTCGTCACCGTCGCGAAGAAGAAGGTGACGCCGCCGACCGGCCGGGTCGAGGTCGCCAAGGGCAACCTGGTGCGGATCACCGTCACCTCCGACGTCGCCGACGAGCTGCACGTCCACGGCTACGACAAGAGCCTGGCGCTGCCGGCCGGGGCGCCCGCGTCGCTCGAGCTGCGGGTCGACCGGACCGGGCTGTTCGAGGTGGAGACGCACGCGTCGCACCTGGTGCTCTTCCAGCTCGTGGTCCGTTGAACACCGACCTCGCGCCGGTCCTGGCCCACGGTGTCGGCGGCCGCCAGGACCTGCCGCTCACGCTGGGCCAGCTGCTGGTCGGCGCCGCCGCCGCGTTGATCGTGTCGTTCGTGGTGCTCGGCGTCGCGTGGCGCGCCCCGCGGCTCGACCCCGCCGCCGGCCGCCCCGTGCGGACCATCCCGGTGCCCGCCGTCATCCCCCGGCTCGTGGGCATCCTGCTGCTGGCCGTCCTGGCGTGGACGTTCACGCTGCCCGACACGGCCGACAACCCGGCGGCCGGCATCGTGTACGTGCTGTTCTGGGTCGGGCTGGTGCCGCTGTCGCTCCTGCTCGGCCCCGTCTGGCGGGCCCTGAACCCGCTGCGCACGCTGTCGCTGGGCTTCAAGCCCCGCCGGGCGCTGCCCGAGGGCCTCGGCTACTGGCCCGCCGCCGCGGGGCTCTTCGCGTTCGCGTGGCTGGAGCTCGTCGCCCCCGACCGGGCGACCCTGCCCGTCATCGGCACCTGGCTGGCCGTGTACGCCGTGGCCATGCTCGCCGGCGCCTTCGTCTACGGCCCCGACTGGCACACCCGCGGCGACGCGTTCGAGGTGCTCAGCGACCTCGCCGGCCGGCTCGCCGTCATCGGCCGCCGCCCCGACGGCACGCTCGCCTGGCGCAACCCCCTCGACGGCATCGCCGGCCTGCGCCCCGCGCCCGGGCTCGTCGCCGTCGCCGTCGTGCTGCTCGGCGCCACCTTCTACGACGCGATGTCCGGCGCGCTCTTCTGGCTGCGGTTCACCCAGGAGAACGGGCTGCCCGCCCCCGTCACCGGCACCCTCGGCCTGCTGGCGGTCATCGGTGCGGTGGCGCTCGCGTACACCGTGGCGACCCGCACCTCGGGCCGGCGCGGCCACACGTCGGCGGAGCGCATGCCGGGCGAGCTGGCCCACTCGATCGTGCCGATCGTCGTCGGCTACGTCGTGGCGCACTACTACTCGCTGTTCGTCCTGGAGGGCCAGCGCACCGTCGCGCTCCTGTTCGACCGGCCGGACTTCGACCCGTGGACCGGCGTGATCACCCCGACGGGCGTCGCCAACGTCCAGATCACCGCGATCATCCTCGGCCACCTCGTCGGCACCGTCCTCGCCCACGACCGGGCCCTGAAGGTCTTCCCCCGCGCCCAGGCCATGACCGGCCAGGTGCCGCTGCTGGGATTGATGGTCGCCTACACCGTCGCGGGCCTGCTGCTGCTCTTCACCGGCTGAACCCCGCGCCGGAATGCTTGGTAGAGCGGCGCGAGGGAGGAGCGCCGCTCTACCGGTCCAGCGATATATGTGTATCGAAGGGGGGCCTTCGAGCTAGTCCGTGCGAGGGTCCCGGGGGGGGTTGAGACCCTTTCGGTTGCCGCTGAGAAGAGCATGCAGGTCGCCACTTGGCGCGGACTTGGCGAACACTTGCGCTGACCTGTCACCCACCCGACACCGTTGCCCGGTATCTCCCACCTTGATCCACCCCTCCGCGGAGGTGTTCAGGCGGGGGCCTGCTCGCTGGTGGGCTCCTTGGCGCCGACGGCGGGATCACCGGGCTCGATGGGCTCGGTGGACTTGGTGGCGCCGGCGGTGACGAGGAGGAGGGCCGCGGCGGCGGCCATCGTGGTCAGGCCGGCGGTGATGAGGGCGCCGCCGCCGCCGAGCCAGGCGACCAGCGGGGCCGCGGCCGCGGTGCCGCCGCCGATCGCGGTCTGGTTGACGGCGCTGACGGTGGCGAAGAGGCGGCCGTGGCGTTCGGGTGGGGTGCGGGCGGTGATCAGGGCGTTCTGGGCGACGTTGAGGATGCCGTTGCCGGCGCCGCCGAGGGCCGCGGCGGCGTAGGCGAGCAGCAGGCCGGGGGCGAGGCCGATGCCCGCGATGCCGGCGCCCATGGCGAGGCACGCGACGGCGACCGCGACCCGGTGGCTGAGGTGCAGCAGGGGCAGCAGCTGCGAGCCCACGAGGACGCCGGCGCCCCAGACGGTGAGGTAGAGGCCGTACTGCGCGGAGGAGGCGCCGAGCTGGTCGACGAACCGGAACGGCGCCGCGACGTTGTCGACGATGGCGGCGCCGACGCTGATCGCGACGCCGAGGACCGCGACGGTCAGGACCCGGTCGGCGAGCAGCAGCCGCAGCCCGCCGGACCGGTCGTCGGCCGCGGCCGAGGGGTCGGGGCGGCGGCGGACGGTGAGCAGCGCGCACGCGCCGGCGAGCAGCGCGAACGTGGCCGCGTCGGCGAGCACCGCGGCCCGCACGCCGAACCAGCCGGTGAACAGCCCGCCGACGGCGGGGCCGAAGATCCAGCCGAGGCCGAAGCCCAGCGACAGCCGGGCGTAGCCGCGCTCCCGCCCACTGGGCCCGGTGATGGCCGGCACCAGCGAGCTCGTCGCCGGCCGGACGAACGCCGCCAGCGCCGCGAGCGCCGCGAACAGCAGCACCGTCGGCAGCGGGCCGTCCAGCAGCGCGAGCGGCACCGCGACCACCGCCTGGCCGAGCAGCGCGACGATCAGCACGCCACGCGTCTCGAGCCGGTCGACGACGCGGCCCACCACCGGGGCCAGCACCACGACCGGCACCAGCTCCGCGGCGAGGAGCGCGGCGACCCACCCGCTGCCGTGCGGCTGGAGGCGCAGCAGCAGCGCGATGAACGCGGCGGCGTCGCCGGCGACCGACACGGCGAGCCCGGCCGTGAGGATCCCGAGGTCCGCACGCCCGCGCCCCGCATCGACGGTCCTCATGGTCGCCATGTCCGCCACCGTACCGCCGCCGCATCCGACGGGACGGCCCCTGATCCCGTATCCTTCGCGGGTTCAAGGGTGGTGACGGGGGGTCGCTGTGGTGGTACCGGAGTCCGGGCACGGCTGGCACCTGCCCGACGGGCCGCCGCCGGGCGACCCGGACGAGCGGGGCACGCCGGGCGACGGGTTCCCGACGCCGCCGGTGTACGGGCCACCGCCGCAGCCGGCACCCGCGCCGTCCTTCGCCCAGGGGGCCCGGCGGCCCGCCGTCATTGCCCTCGTCCTCGCCGGCGTGGTCAGCCTGGTCGCGTGCGTCTGTGTGTCCGCCTACCTGAACGACAAGCCGGAGCTGCCCCGGTCCACCGCGCCCACCTATTCCCGGCCCGCCGCGCCGGCCGCCCCGTCGCTGTCGTCGCGGCCGCCCAGCGGCGCTCCGGCGGGTCCGCCGCGGGTGTGGGCGCTCAAGGCACCGGCGAAGGCGGGCACGATGCGGCGGTCGGACGATCCCCCACCGGTCCCGGATCCGTACTCGGCGACCTACGAGGATCCGCTCGACCCTCAGTACATGGTGATGCTGACCGGGCAGGTCGGCGCGCGCTTCACACAGGACGGCCCGCAGGCGGCGGTCGACGCGTGGCTCGCCGCGCAGGACCCGGCCCGCGCGCAGACCACGCTGTGGGCCGAGGAGATGGTGCGGCGCGGCCCGCTCTCGATCGGCGGCGTCGCGCTGTGCCGGGACTCCGTCGGGCTCCCCACGCCCGAGGCCTGGTGCGCGTGGGCGTCCGACGGCGTGGTGGTCGAGTTCGTGTTCGTGCGGGTGCCGGCGCCGGTGGCGTGGGACCGGATGGCGGAGATGCTGCCGGCCATCGCCACGTACTCCTGACGCCCGGTCCTGCCCTGTGGGCTCCCGGAACCGCGGAACGCCGGCCGGCCCGAAGGCCGACCGGCGTTCCTAGCGCAGTCGAGACGCACCCGGCGGGTGGTCAGGCGCTGCTGTCGGAGATCTCGTAGTTCGGGCCGTCCATGACGTTCCCGAGGAAGCTCTCGAAGCGCTCCGTGAGCGACATGACGTGCGCGTCCGACGCCTCGGCACCCTCGATCTCGGCCGCACCGAACCCGGCGGAGCCCTCCTGGCCGTACGCGGCGAAGGTGTGCTCCTGCTCGATCTCGGTGTGCTCGTACCGCGTGTACTCGGTCACCTCGTAGTGGTTGCCCGCGGCGTCCGTGTACTCGATGTGCTTGACGTTCTCGTACTCGGTGTGCTCGATGCTCTGGTGGTCGGTCTCGAGGATGCCGTACTGCGAGTTGTAGTCCTGCTCGCCGACACTCGCCTCGTGCGCCTCCGCGAGGCCGCTGTGGCCTTCGCTGGTCTCGATCTCGCCGTACTCGCTCATGGGGGGGTGGTCCTCTCGGATGCGTCATCTCGGTGTTGCGCTGTTGGACCTAACGGTACGGGCGTCCGCCAGACCCAAAATCCCGGAAACGTGCCACCCGCACATCCCCGGATCGGCCCGTTCTTCAGACGACGTCGCGTGGAGGTGGCGCTCCAGGGTCAGCTTCGCGAACACCTCGGGGGCGCCGCGGGGGGGTGTCGATGTCCACCGGCTCCACGGCATCAACCTGCCGGTGTCACTTTCTTGCATTTCACCAATTATTTCTTGCATGTGCGAGTTCGTCCGGGTTCTGGCACACTGCCGCACCATGCTGGAGGAACTGGTGCAGCCGAACGAGACCACCGTGCCGCTGCTGCCGTGCGTGGCCCCCGAGGAGACCGTGGCGTTCTGGCGTTCGCTGGGGTTCGCGGTCACGTACGAGCAGCGCCGGCCCTACCTGTACCTGGCCTTCCAGTGGCGCGGGGTCGGGCTGCACTACAAGCAGCCGCCGGGCGGCATCGACGCGGCACGGGAGGACATCGGCGGCTGCCTGGTGATGGTCGACCTGGTCGCGCCGTATCACGCGGCGTTCACGGAAGCGATGCGGCGCTCGTACGGCAAGATCCTCGCGAAGGGTCTGCCCCGGATCACCCGCTTCCGGCCCGGCGCGTCGCGCTTCACGGTCGTGGACCCGTCCGGCAACTCGATCATCTTCATCCAGCGCGACGAGCCGGCCGAGGTGGAGTACGGCGGCTCCAAGCGCCTGCAGGGCCTGGCCAAGGTCCTCGACAACGCCCGCATCCTGCGCGAGTTCAAGCACGACGACCTGGCCGCGTTCCGCGCCCTGAACTCCGGCCTCCGCCGCCACGCCGACGGCGCCACCACCCTCGAACGCGCGGTGGCCCTGGCCTCGCTCATCGAGCTGGCGGTGGCCCTCGACGACCCCGGCCGCGTCCCGGAGTGGGGTGCCCAGCTGCACAGCCTCCCGCTCACCGCCGAGGAACGCGCCACGGTGCGGGCCGCCGTCGCCGCCCCCGCCGTGCTCGAGCCCTGGCTGCCCGCGGACTGACGCGTGAAGCGCGGACAACCCGGTGGATCGACGGATCCACCGGGTTGTCGAGCGGACGGGTCAGTGCGTCGGGGCGGTCACCTTCCCCGAAGGCTGCGTCGAAGGCGAAGTCTCGGGGGCGGGAGTGTCCAGGTCCAGGGTGGTGCGCAGCGCGGTCGGGCGCATCAGGGCCGCGGCGGCCACGCCGACGAGCGCGATGCCGGCCGAGATGAGGAAGATGTGGCCGGTCGCGTCGCCGTAAGCGGCCCGGACGATGTGCTGCAGGGCGGGCGGGAGGGCGCCGAGGTTGAGGTTGCTGGTGCCGCCGCCGGAGCCGGCGGGGACACCCGCCGCGGCCAGGGAGTGCGTGATGTTGTCGGTGACACGGCGGGCGAGGACGGCGCCGAGGACGGAGACGCCGATGGTGCCGCCGAGCGAGCGAAAGAAGGCGATCGTCGAGCTCGCCGCACCGATGTCCTTCAGGGGCACGGTGTTCTGCACGGCGAGGACGAGGTTCTGCATGGAGGAGCCGACGCCGACGCCGACCAGCAGCATGGCCGCGCCGACGAAGACGAGCGACGTCTCGTGGTCGATGGTGGCCAGGGCTGCGAACCCGAGCACGAGGATGACGGTGCCGGCCACGATGTACGGCTTGATGTTGCCCGAGCGGGTGATCAGCCGGCCGACGATGATCGAGGCGCCCAGGACGCCGGCCATCATCGGGATGGTGAGCAGGCCGGCCTCGGTCGGGGTGTAGCCCCGGCCGATCTGGAAGTACTGGCCGAGGAAGACGGCGCCGCCGAACATGGCCATGCCGACGGAGAGGCTCGCGACGATCGACAGGGCGGTGGTGCGCTGCCGGACGATCTGCAGCGGCACGACCGGCTCGGCCGCGCGGGCCTCCACCAGTACCGCGGCGGCGAGAAGGACGAGTCCGGCGCCGACCATCGCGAAGGTCTGCCACGACAGCCACGCGAACGAGCCGTCGACGAACGAGACCCAGATGAGCAGGACGCTGACGCCCGCGGCGATGAGCGAGGCGCCCAGGTAGTCGATCTTGACAGAGCGCTTGACCGTGACCAGGTGCAGGGTCTTCTGCAGCACGAACAGCGCGATCACGGCGATCGGCACGCCGACGAAGAAGCACCAGCGCCAGCCGAGCCACGACGTGTCCACGATGACGCCGCCGAGGAGGGGGCCGCCGACGGTCGCGACGGCCATCACGCCGCCGAGGTAGCCGTTGTACCGTCCGCGCTCCCGCGGCGGGATCATCGCCGCGATGACGACCTGGACGAGCGCCTGCAGGCCGCCCACGCCGATGCCCTGGAAGGCGCGCGCGGCGATCAGCTCACCGGCGTTCTGCGACAGGCCGGACAGGATCGAGCCCACGACGAAGATGACGATGGAGATCTGGACGAGCAGCTTCTTGCTGTACAGGTCGGACAGCTTGCCCCAGATCGGGGTGGAGGCGGTCGCGGTGAGCAGGGTGGCGGTGACGACCCACGTGTACTGGCCCTGGGTGCCGTTGAGCGCCCCGATGATCTTCGGCAGGGCGGTGGAGACGATGGTGGAGCTCACCAGCGCCACGAACAGCACGAGCAGCAGCCCGCTCAACGCTTCGAGAATCTGCCGATGCGACATCGGCTTGGCGTGACTCATCGTGTTGCCTCCAGGTGCAGGTCGTTCGCGAAGCGGCACAGGTAGCCGCTGAAGTGCTCGAGGTCTTCTGGGCTCCAGTCGCGCAGCGCGTCGGCGAGCAGGTCGTCGTACCAGGCGACCGCGTCGGCGAGGGTCTGCCGGCCGGCGGGCGTGAGCTCGAGGAGGGTGGCCCGCCCGTCGTGCGGGTCGGGGACGCGCCGGACGAGGCCGGCCTGCGAGACGGCACTGACCGCCCGGCTGGTCGTGGACTGGTCGAGGGCGCACCGCGCGGCGACCTCCTTCAGGTGCCGGCCGCCGTCCGAGCGGTCGATCGCCTGCAGCAGCCCGACCGTGCCCGACGGCAGGACCGGATGCCGGCGGCGGTGCTTGAGCACGCGAAGGACCTTCATCAGCTCGTACAGATCGTCGCGCAGCATGGACACCTCCCCAATTACTTGCCTTCTACAAGCATCAGAAAAAGTTGCCCAGTGCGCAAGTTTTCTCAGTGAGAAGTGGGTAACATTCGGAACGTGAGCACCGGGCTGCGGGAACGCAAGAAATCCGCCACCCGGCAGGCCCTGCACGAGGCCGCCGTCCGGCTGGCGATCGAGCACGGCCTCGACCGGGTCACCGTCGAGGCGATCGCCGACGCGGCGGACGTGTCCAGGCGGACGTTCTCCAACTACTTCGCCAGCAAGGAGGAGGCGTTCCTCTACGGCGACCACGCCCGCATGTGCGTGCTCATCGACGCGGTGCGGGCCCGGCCCGCCGGCGAGGCGCCGTGGCAGGTGCTGACCGCCGCCGCCGTCGAGGTGTTCCAGGTGCTCGGCGCCCGGGACCCGCGCTGGATCGCCCAGGTGCGGCTCGTCCGCCGGCACCCGGCGCTCGCGGCGCAGCAGGTCACCACGTACACCTCGATGGAGGACGGCCTCACCGCCGAGCTGGTCGCGCGCGGGGTCGAAGGGCTGATCCGCGCCCGTCTGATGGCCGCGGCGTTCATGGCGTCGGTGCGGGTCGCGATCCAGGCCTACCCGGACCGCACCGAGGGCGCCGCACTGATCGACGTCATGCGAGAAGCCCTCGCCGTGACGGGCGAGGGCTTCCGCGGGTAGGGGGAATCGGGGTCAGCGGCTCCGATGCGGCAGCTGGGTGGCGGGGGTCAGCGGGCGCCGGTCAGCTGCGGGCGGAGCATCAGCAGGACGCCGAGCGTCATGTAGCCGATGAGCAGGTGGCCGCCGCCGACGTAGTCCGCGAGCGGCGAGCCGAAGATGGCGAAGACCGGGACGGTGACGACGGCCCAGCTCTCCGCGACCACCGGCCAGATCCGCACGACGCCCTTCCACCGGCCGGTGATCGCCAGCTTCACGCCGATGACGGCCATACCGAGCATCGACAGCGGCCAGAAGATGTCCATCGGGACGAGCCACGCCGCGTCGCGCAGCGCCGGGACGGCGTGCAGGACGCTCCACAGCGTGGCGATCGCCAGCAGCACGTGCTCGACCACGAGCATGCCGCGGGCCACCTTCGTGAGGCCCGTCGCGCGGGTCCGGACCTGGACGGCGAGCAGCGCGAACAGCCCCAGCTGGAACAGTCCGCCGGTGGCGTCGGTGATGGTCAGGCCGAGGGAGTCGGTCGGGTTGTTGCCGACGGTGAACATGCTGGCCGCCCACGCCGCCGTGCCGGCGGTCAGGGCCAGGCCCAGCTTGCGGACGCCACCCACGGTGATGGCGGCGACGGGCTGCTGGCCGGTGAGGACGTCGGTGCGGGCGGGGACGGGCTCGGTGCGGATCGTCATGGCAGGTTCCTTTATGTGAGGCGGCGGGGCTCGCCGGGTATGCCGAGAATCCTGCGTCCCACCGCGACCCGGGCGGCAGGGCCGCGCGCCCCCGATGGCGTCCCTTCCCGTGTCCCGGCCCGGACGGGACTCCGGTCCCCGGGACCGCGGGACTGCCAGGCTGACACGATGGCCGCATGCGCACGCGGCTCCCCACCATCGCCGGCGGGCTCTTCGTCCTGCTGGCACTCGCCTCGACGGTCATCTCGATCGTCCTGGAGACCGCGATCGGCGCCGAGCGCCGCGCCACCGACGGCATCGAGGCGGGCTGGATCTCCGGCCTCGCCGGCCTGGCCCTCGCCGTGCCGGGCGCGCTGCTGGCCCGTAAGGTCCCGCGCAACGCGGTCGCCTGGATCCTGTGCGTCACCGGCCTGCACTGGTCCAGCGACGGCACGTTCGCGTCGTGGGTCGCGTACGCCACCGCCCACGACCCCTGGCTGCCCGGCGTCACCATCTCCTGGTGGCTCTACCAGCGGCTCGGCGCGGCGCTGCTGTTCTCGCTGCCGCTGCTGCTGATCTTCTATCCGGACGGCCGTCCGCCGGAGGGGCGCTGGCGCTGGGCCTCGTTCGTCAGCCTCGGGTTCACCGCGGTCCTGCCGGTCACGCTGCTGTTCGTCCCGACCCGCATCGCCGAGGCGCAGGGCGGCGGCGACCCCTCGTCGGCGCTGAAGCTCTCGATCGACCTGCTCACGCTCCCGCTGCCCGACGGCGTCTGGGTCGTCCTGCTCCGCCTCGGCTATGCGGCGCTGCCGTTGAGCCTGCTGGTGCCCTTCGCGGTGGTGTTCCGCCGGTACCGGCAGGCGGAGGGCCTCGCCAAGACCCGCATGCGCTGGCTGGTCTGGGCCGGCGTCGTCGACGTGCTGGTCATGCTCTCCGCGCTGCTGCTGCCCCAGTCGGCGCTGTCGCTCGGCCTGTTCGTGGCGATCGTCGTCACCGGCGGCGCGATCGCGGTCGGCATCCTGCGCCCGCGTCTCGTGGACATCGACCGGCTCCTCGGCGGCACCGTGCTCTACGGCGCCCTGGCCACGCTCGTCGTCGCCGTCGACGCGATCCTGCTCGCCGCGGCGACGACCCTCCTCGGCGAGCAGGGTGCCGCCCTCGCCGGCCTGCTCGTCGTGATGCTCGTGTACGGCCCGCTGCGGCACCGCCTCTGGCAGCTGGTCCAGCGCGTGGTGCTCGGGCGGCGGCACGACCCGTACCGTGTCGTCTCCGGCCTCGCCGAACAGCTCGAACGCACCGACAGCCCCGAGGACCAGCTGCTCGCCGTCGCGCGCAGCGTCGCCGAGGCGTTCAACGCCCCCTACGTCGCCGTCGAGGTCCACCGCGGCGGCGACTCGACCCTGCTCGCCGAGCACGGGCAGCCGGTCCCGGACTGTTCTACGCTGCCCATCACGTACCGTGGCGAAACCGTCGGCAGGCTGATCCTGCCCGCCGGCGGACCCCGCACCGACCTCTCCCCGCGCGACGAGCGGCTCCTCGCCGACGTGGTCCGGCAGGCGGCGGCCGCGGCGCGCTCCAGCCACCTCGCCGCCGAGCTGCAGCTGAGCCGGGAACGCCTGGTCGGGGCCCGCGAGGAGGAGCGCCGCCGGGTGCGCCGCGACCTGCACGACGGGCTCGGCCCGGCGCTCGGCGGGGTGGCGCTGCGCATCGACACCGCCCGCAACCTGCTCAAGTCCTCGCCGTCCAGGGCCGACGACATCCTGCGGCAGGCCCGGGAGGACGTGTCGACCGCGCTCGCCGACGTACGACGCCTCGTGCACGACCTGCGCCCACCGGCCCTCGACGACGTGGGCCTGATCGGCGCCGTCGACCAGATCGCCGACCGCCTCCGCACGCCCGCCCTCGCGATCCGCGTCGAGGGCGCCCTGCCCTCGGGGCTGCCCGCGGCGGTGGAGGTGGCCGCTTACCGGATCGCCTCGGAGGCCTTGACGAACGTGTCGAAGCACGCGCGGGCGTCGTCGGTTTCCGCTGATTTCTCCGTTGTTTCGGACAGGTTGGTGGTGACGGTGACCGACGACGGCGCCGGGATCGCCGCCGGCACGCCGTCCGGGGTCGGGCTCATCTCACTGCGGGAACGCGCCTCGGAGCTCGGCGGCAACTGCGAGATCGAGTGCCCGCCGGACGGCGGCACGACCGTGCGCGCCACACTGCCTCTAGGATCTTCACGTCAGGAGGTGGCCGATGGCCGATGAACCGGTCCGGGTCCTGGTCGCCGACGACCACCCGATCTTCCGCGACGGCCTCGCCGTCCTCCTCGGCTCCGTCGACGGCATCGACGTCGTCGGCACCGCCGCCACCGGCGCGGAGGCCGTCGCCCTCGCCGTCGACCTGCTCCCCGACGTGGTCGTCATGGACGTGCAGATGCCCGACCTGAACGGCATCGAGGCCACCCGCCGCCTCTCCGCCGAGGCCCCGTCCGTCGGCGTCGTCGTGCTCACCATGTCCGAGGACGACGGCACGGTCTTCAGCGCCGTCCGGGCCGGCGCCCGCGGGTACCTCGTGAAGGGCGCCGAACAGGAGGAGATCGTCCGCGCCATCAACACGGTCGCCTCCGGCGGCGCGGTCTTCGGCGCCACCCTCGCCCGCCGCATCGCCGAGTTCTTCGCCGCCGGCCCCCCGACCGCGACGACGGCCTTCCCCGAGCTCACCGCCCGCGAGCGCGAGATCCTCGAGCTCCTCGCCGCGGGCCGCTCCAACGCCCAGATCGCCCAGACCCTCTACCTGTCCCAGAAGACGGTCCGCAACAACGTCTCCAACGTCTTCGCCAAGCTCCAGGTCGCCGACCGTTCCGAGGCCATCGTCCGCGCCCGCGAGGCCGGCCTCGGCCGGCCCCAGTAGCCACACTCCATCAGCACGAATGCCGCAAGCCGAGCATTGACCAACGCCTGTCCCGGGCCGCGCGGGAGCAGCCATGCGGGAGCAGCCACGGAAGACCCGGGGACCAGCGCCACCCGGGAGCACTTCGCGATGGAGCGTCTGAGGCGAGCACGCCTCGGGCGGGACGGGTGGGTCAGCGGGAGGTGATGGAGGAGATCAGGCCGTACTCGACGGCGTCCTCGGCGGACAGGACGCGGCCGGTGGACAGGTCGTCCTCGATGCGGGAGCGGGGCTGGCCGGTCGCGGCGGCGATGCGCAGGACCAGGTCCTCCAGGTCGCGCAGGTAGCGCCCGGCCTCGGCGACGACCTGGTCGGCGGTGCCGCCCGGGCTGGTCACCTTCGGCTCCGACAGGCGGAACCTGGCGTGCGCGAACGCCGTGCGGGTCGCCGCGGCGCAGAACACCCCGAGGGCGGCGCCGCCGACCTGGCCGACGGCGGTCGCGTGGACCGGGGCGTGCACGGCGTCGAGCGCGTCGACGAGCGTGAACACCGCCGCCAGCTGTCCCTCCTCCGCCGACAGGTGCAGCGTGATCGGATCGGCGCCGATCGCGTCGAGTGCGAGGAGCGTCGCCGCCGCCCTGCCCGCCATCTCGGGCTCGATCACCCCGCGCAGAAACACCATGCGCCGACCGAACAGCTGCTCGTCGAGCCACGGCGCGTGCTGCGCCTGCGGCGGCTGCGGGTCTTCGTCGGGCCGCCACTCGGGCCGGAACCGCAAACTGTGCTCCATACGCCGACCCTAGGCGACCTCGCCCCCACCCGCCGCACCCCGTGTCCCCATTCCGCTGCGGGCGGAAGCCGGGCTCGCCGACCAGCCCAGGCAGACCGCGAGATCCCCGCCGTGGGTGGGGAACGGGTGCCGGTCCGCGGCGGCGAGCTCGTGGCCCAGGCGGAGGCGGTCGCCCCAGGTGGGGTTTCTCCGCAGACAGCGCTCCAGGTACGGCTCGACGAGGTCGGGCCGGTCGCGGGCGGCCAGCCACTCGACCAGCGACGACGGCGAGTTGGTGCGGTCGCCGGGCACCGTGACCACGGCCCGGTCCGGGTCGCCCGCCTCGTCGAACCACGGCAGCACCGCGTCGTGCACCACGGCCGCGAAGGTGGCGAGTGCCGCGGGGCGGCGGGCGGGGTCGGTCAGGTCGATCTCGCCGTCGGGGAAGTCGCCGTACACGTAGCCGTTGGCGCGACCGGCCGCGTACCCGAGCGGGTGACCGATCGCCCAGCTGCCCTGGTCCGGCACCAGGCAGCGGCCGGGGTTGGCCCGCCGCCAGGTGGTCAGGGCCGCGTCGTGCAGGATCAGGACCGTCTGCACGGTGATGGTGCCGGCCGCGCGGTTCATCGACGACGGCTGGAGGGAGACCTCGTGCGTGACGCTTTCGACGGTACGGGTGAGGTTGCGCCGGCGGGTCGACCATGCGAAACCGGTGCCGGTCAGCAGGTCACCCAGATGGTGGCCCGCCGCGGTGACGACGTCCGCCGGCCGCCGCGCCGAAACCAAAGCCGCAACCGAGGTCGGAGCCGGGTGCGCAGGGTCGGTCATGTCACGAGTGGGGGCGGTCGAGGCCGAGGTGGTCGAGCCAGTCGTCGACGGGGTGGCCGAGGTCCTCGGCGGTGTCGAACCAGTGGGCGGCGGTGGCGGCGTCCTCGGGGACGCCCTCGCCGGTCAGGTGCATGTAGCCGAGCATGGCGGCGGCGCGCGGGTTGCCGGCGTCGGCGGCGCGGCGGTAGTAGGCGGCGGCGAGGGTCAGGTCGGCGGGGAAGCCGTCGCCGGTGGCGTGGGCGGCGCCGAGGTTGTACAGCGCCCGTGGCTGGCCGAGGTCGGCGGCGCGCAGCAGCCAGCGGCAGCCGAGGTCCTCGTCGCGGGGGACGCCTTCGCCGGTCGCGTGCAGCACGTACAGCTCGAAGGCGGCGTCGGCGTCGCCCTGCGCGGCGGCCCACTCGTGGTGCGGCACGGCGGCGGCCGGGTCGCCGAGCCACTGCTCCAGCAGGCCCAGCCGGTAGCGGGCGGCGGGGTCGGTGGCGGCGTGCGGGCGCAGGTGCTCGCGGGCCGCCCGCTGCGCGTCGGCCGGGCCGTCGGCGCACGAACGGGCGAAGAGCAGCGCCCCGTCGCGGTCGCCGAGCGCGGCGGCCTCGGCGAAGCACTGCCGGGCCTGGTCCAGCGTGGTCCCGCCGGAGGGGAAGGCGGGGGCGAGCACGGCACCGCTCACGCCGAGGTAGCAGTGGCCGAGCTCGGTCCAGGCGCGGGCGCTGCCCGACCGGCCGGCGGCGCTGAGCCCCGCGACGACCTCCTCGGCCGCCGTGAGCGGCAGGATCCCGATCATCATGTCGCCGCGGTTGATACGGCCCGCGAGGTCGATGCAGCGTGACTCGTCGAACTCCACCCGCGCAACCTAGCAGCCGCCGGCCCGTGACCGTCCGCGATCGTCCCAGAGTGATTTTCCCGTTTCCCCGGGGCTGCTACTTCCGGCTGTCACCATGCGGGTAACGGGTACAGCTTCCGATGACCTCTGGAGTGCGCATGGTGGACGCCTCGCTCAACGAGTCCGGCCTCGCCGACACAGACCTCGTCGAGATCGTCAACGAGGTCTGGGACGCGTACCTGCAGCAGCCGGACGCCCAGGCGACCGATCACGAGCCGGTGCTGGACATGCGTCCGATCACCGCCGCCGTCTCGATCACCGGTGCCTGGGAGGGTCACGTGCGGGTGCTCGTACCGGCGGCGGCGGCGAACGACATCACCGGCCTGATGCTCGCCATGGAGCCCGACGAGGTCACGGACCAGGACGTCACCGACGCGATGGGTGAGCTGATCAACGTCGTCGGCGGCAACCTGAAGAACCGCGGCGCGCAGCCGGCGAAGCTGGGGCTGCCCGTCGTCGCGACCGGCAAGATGCTGTTCCCGTCGACCCGCGAGACGCACCGGCTCGCCGTCGGCTGGCAGGGCAAGCCGGACGAGCCGATCACGTTCAGCGTGCTGCACGTGCACCGGGACCGGCCGGTCACCAGCCGCATGGCGTGACTGTGGCGGTCACCAGGTTCGCTGCCGCACCAGCGCGGCCTCGATGCGTTCCGCCGGTGCCGGCGGGCCGTAGTAGTGGCCCTGGCCGTAGCGGCAACCCGCGGTCCGCACGACCTGCAGGTGCCGCTCCGCCTCCAGACCGTGGGCGACGACCGTCACGTTGAGCCGCTGCGCGAGGCTCACGACGACGTCGATGATCGGCGGCGCGGCCCCGCCGCCGGCCGGCTGCGCCGCGAAGAGGGCGCCGTCGACCTTCAGCACGTCCGTCGGCAGCCGCCGCAGGTGCGCCAGTGACGTGGCGCCCGCGCCGAAGCCGTCCAGCGCGGTCCGCACCCCGATGGCCCGCACCGTGGCCAGGGGCTCGACGGCCCGGTCGAGGTCCACCCCGAGCTCCCGCTCCGACAGCTCCACGACCAGGTCCGGCGGGTCGATCTGGTGGCTGTCGAGGGCGAGGCTGAGCCGGCCGGCGAACCCTTCGGCGACGAGGTCGTCGATCGCCACGTTGACCGACATCCACAGCTGGTACCCCTCGTGCTGCCACGACGACAGCTGCCGGCACGCCTGGTTGAGCACCCAGTCGTGGATCTCGCCGGTGATCCCGAGCTCCCGCGCCACCTCCAGGGTCTCCCGCGGCGGGACCGTGCCGAGGGTGGGGTGCCGCCAGCGCAGCAGCGCCTCCACGCCGATCGGGTGGCCTTCGACGAGGTCGTAGACCGGGTGGTACGCGAGGTCGAGCTCGCCGCGCTCGGCCGCCTGCGGCAGGTGCTGCTCGAGCGTGGCCCGCCGCACGAAGGCGTCCTCGACGGCGGCGTCGTGCCACTCGACCTTGCCGCGCCCGCCGCGTTTCGCCCGGCGCAGCGCCAGCCCGGCCCGGCGCAGCGACTCCTCGGCGCCGCCGCCAGCCGGGGCGAGCCCGATCCCGGCGGACAGCTGCAGGTCGGCGCCGGGCAGCGGGTACGGCTCGCCGAGGTCGCCGAGCAGCCGCGTCGCGAGCGTGAACGCGTGGACCTTGTCGACCCCGGTGTACACCGCGAACTCGTCGCCGTTGAGCCGCGCCGCGACGTCGCCCTTGCCGATCGCGGCGCGGATGCGGGCGGCGGCCTCGACCAGCATCGCGTCGCCGACGTCGGAGCCGTGCAGGTCGTTGACGCCCGCGAAGCCGTCCAGGCCGATCATCATCAGGTGGCCGGTCTTGTCTTCGAGGTGGGCCAGCAGCGTCCCGCGGTTGGCCAGCCCGGTCAGCGGGTCGGTCCGCTGCGTGCGCTGCAGGCTGCGCTCCAGGTCCTGTTCGGCGGTGACGTCGCGCAGGTGCACGACGACGCCGTCGACCTCGGGGTTGCCGCGTTCGTCGGTGACGCTGACCTCGACCGGCCGCCACGCCCCGAACCCGTCCTGGATCCTGGCCCGCACCGGCTGCGGCGACGTCCGGTCCAGGGCCAGCTCATCGGCGTCGTCGGGATGTACCAGCTGCAGGAACGGCCGGCCGACCACGTCCTGGTCCGACAGCCCGAACCGGCGCGCCGCGGCCGCCGACTGCCACCGCACCGACAGGTCCCGGTCCAGCACCACGATGACGTCGGAGGATCCGGCGACCAGCGTGCGGAAGGTCGCCTCCTGCGCGTCGAGCTGGCCGCTGTACCGGCGTAGCGCGACCGCCTCGAGCAGCTCGCGTACCGCGACGGCCAGCACGGCGAGCGTGCCGATGACCATCGCGGGCGTGCCGAGCTGCCCGCGGCTGACGAGCGCGTACAGCACCGCGGCGGCGCCGGCGAGGACGGGCGCGACGAGCAGCGGGTCGCCGATCAGCGTGCCGTCGGTGGCGGGCCGGACGGGCTGGCGGTCGACGTACACCGACCGGCACGCCCCGGCCCAGACCAGCACCGACCCGAGGACGAGCAGGCCGCCCGCGACGAGCAGCCAGGTGCCGCCGCCGGCGGGCCGCAGCGGCAGCACCGCCAGGCCGAGGACCAGGAGCGCGACGCCCCCGGCGGCGGTGACGGCGGCCCAGCGCGGGAACGGCGCCCGTACGCCGCTGACGACCGCGACCGTGATGCCGACGATCGCGAGCAGGCAGGTGGTGAAGACGGTGGGGCTGGGGTCGCCGTGCTGTTCGAGCACGAGGACGAGCAGGGTCAGGAACTTCCACAGTGCGACGCAGATCCCGTCGAGCGCCCGCCGGAACGCGCCGGGCGTGTCGACGGTGACCCCGGGCAGCTTCAGCAGGCCGGCCACGAGCGCCGCCCCCGCGACCGGCGCGACGTACCCGGCGACGGGCGTGGCCACGGCGGAGACCCCGGCGCCGAAGACTCCCAGAGCGAGCGCCACGAGACTGAACACGGTGCCGCGCGGCAGCGCCTTCGGCGCGGCGGCGACGGCCTCGTCCGCGTGCGGGTGCTGCCGGCCGGCACCGATCGCGAGGCGCAGCAGCCAGGCGGCGTGCAGGGTCACCGCGGCCGCGGCGGCGACGAGGACTGCGACCTCGGCCGGCAGCCCGAGCGGCGGCCCGCCGACGAGGACGGCCGCCGCGACGGTCAGCGTGAGCGGTGCCGAGGCCATGAGCATCCGGCCTCGTGATCTGTGCGCGCCACCGATACCCGGTTTCATCGCGTCGGTCCGTTCGCTCGCTCGGCAGGGGGTCCTAGTTGCCCCCAGCAACGACGAGCACGGCCCGGGGTGACGTCAAGGTCACCCGATCGGACGAAACTTCGCCCGTTTTGCGGTGCTTTGATGGCATACGCCTCGGGGGCGATGTGAGCGGCGCGCCAGGACGGGTAACAGGGCGGGTTTGCCCGCCGCTCGCAGGGGCCCTGCGGGGCGGGTCCGGCATGCCAGGATGAGCCGATGGGGAGCGTCGACGAGGTACGCGCGGTGGCGCTGAGCCTGCCGCGGACGACGGAGCACCTGATCCGCGACCGGGTCAAGTTCCGGGTGGGCAGCATCGTCTATCTGGCGCTGTCGCAGGACGAGACGACGCTGGGGTTCGCGTTCCCGAAGGAGGAGCGCGACGCCCTCGTGGCGACCGACCCCGGCCGGTTCTTCCTGCCGCAGCTGTCGGACCTGCGGTTCAACTGGGCCTGCGGCCACCTCGCCGAGCTCGGCGGCGAGGAGCTGCGCGACCTGATCGTCGACGCGTGGCGGATGGTGGTCCCGAAGCGCGTCTACGCCGCCTGGCACCAGAGCCTGTCTTGAGCGCACCAGAGCCGGTCATGAGCCTGGCCGTGCCGCCGTTGTTCGCGGCGCTCGCCGGCGCGCGCAGCGTCCTGGTCGCCGGGGCGGGTGGCGGCTTCGACGTGTACGCCGGGCTGCCGCTGGCGCTCGCGCTGCGCGCCCAGGGGAAGGTCGTGCACCTGGCGAACCTGTCGTTCACCGCGCTCGAGGACACGGTCAGCATGGAGCAGGTGGTGGCCCGCATCGGGCAGTTCCGCGCCGGCATCACGCCGCGGCCCGCGCGGCCTTTTCCACACTGACGGGTGCCGGACAGCTGGTAGCCTTGCGGATTCGGCGAGCGGGGTGGAGGTGAGGCGTGAGGACCGCACTGCGCACGACCGCGGTCAGCCTCGCGCTGAGCATCTGCGCCATGCTGCTCGGCCTGACCCAGGCCCACCACGCGCTGCCCGGCGACACGTTCCAGGTCGCGCGGACGGCGAGCGTCGCGTCGGCGGCACCGGGCGCGGAGGCGCCCCAGGGGCGCAAGCTCCCCCGCACCGGCGACACCGGCACCGACGGGGCGCACTGGCTCGTGGTGCTGCCCGCCACCGTCGACGTCACGCCGCCGGCGGCCCGCTGGTCCGCGGCGGCCGGCCCATCCCACGTCCACAGTGGACGATGCGGTGCCACCCCGGGGTGCCGGGGCCCGCCCACTTCCTGAGGTTCGACGTCTTCCACAGCCGTGACCCCACCGGGGTCGACGGTTTCGTCGCGTTGTCCTTCAGGAGGTTTCCGTCATGTACCGCATACCGCAACGCCCGCGTCAGCTCGTCACGCCGCACGGCCCGCCGGGCCGCCGGTGAGCGCCGTCGCCGCGATCGTCATCTTCACGGTCGCGTTCGCCCTCATCGCCACCGAGAAGGTCCACCGGGTCGCCGTCGCCCTGTTCGCCGCCGGCATGATGGCCCTGCTGGGCCTGGTGCCCGGCAAGGACGTGTTCTTCTCCGAGCACGCCGGCATCGACTGGAACGTCATCTTCCTGCTGCTCGGCATGATGATCATCGTCGGGGTCATCAAGCAGACCGGCGTCTTCGAGTTCCTCGCCATCTGGGCGGCGAAGCGCTCCGGCGGCCGGCCGTACAAACTCCTCGTGATGCTCATGGTCATCACCGCGGTCGCGTCGCCGTTCCTCGACAACGTCACCACGATCATGCTGGTCGCGCCGGTGACCGTGCTGGTGTGCCGCAAGCTGGGCATCCCGGCCGCGCCGTACCTGATCGCGGAGGCCCTCGCCTCCAACATCGGCGGCGCCGCCACGCTCATCGGCGACCCGCCGAACATCATCATCGGCAGCCGCGCCGGCCTGACGTTCAACGACTTCGTCGTGCACATGGCACCGATCGTCGTCGTCCTGTTCGTGCTGTTCGTGCTGCTGGCGTGGGTCATGTTCCGCAAGCGCTTCGAGTACCACCCGGAGCGCGTCGCCGAGGTCATGGCCATGGACGAGCGCGCGTCGATCACCGACCGGCGGCTGCTGATCCGGTGCCTGGCGGTCCTCGGGCTGGTCGTCACCGGCTTCGCGCTGCACGCCGTCATCCACGTCGAGCCGGCCATCATCGCGCTGCTCGGCGCCGGGCTGATGGTGCTCGTGTCCCAGGTCCCCACCGCCGCCTACCTGGAGGAGGTGGAGTGGTCGACGCTGGTGTTCTTCATGGGCCTGTTCGTGATGGTCGGCGGCCTCGTCGAGACCGGCGTCATCCACCGCATCGGCACCTGGGCGACCGGCCAGGTCGGCGACGACTGGTTCCTCGCCGCGACCGGGCTGCTGTTCGGATCCGCCGTGCTCGGCGCGTTCTTCGACAACATCCCGTACGTGGCGACGATGGCCCCGATCGTGGAGGACATCGTGGCGACCACCCCCGACCCGGCCACCGGCCAGTCGCTGTGGTGGGCGTTCGCCCTCGGCGCCGACTTCGGCGGCAACGGCACCGCCGTCGCCGCCAGCGCCAACGTCGTCGTGCTGGGCATCGCCGCCCGCTCCGGCGAGCCGATCAGCTTCTGGCAGTTCACCCGCTACGGCATCGTCACCACCGTGATGACCACCGTCATCGCCTGGGGTTACGTCTGGTTGCGCTACTTCTCCTGACCCACGCCCCACCGGCCCACACAGGGTGACCGCCCCAGCCACCGGGGCGGTCACCCGCGGCGCGACCAGGCCTGGTCCGGTTCACCACGCTTCACATTTCTGGGGTTTGTCGGAGCGGCGAAGCGGACGAAACGATGAGATATTCGACGGGTGGACCATTTCACAACGGCTGCGGGGTCGCCGTCGCGGGCCCTTAACATCCGGTCATGAGTGAGGCTGTGCGCCTCGGCGCCGACTTCGCCGACGGTGACCTGGAGCAGTGGCAGCGGCTGGCCCTGGCGGTGCTGCGCAAGACCGGTGCCGCCGACGACGGCACGCCGCCGGAGGCGGTCGCGGAGCTGCTGGGCAGCGCCACCTATGACGGGATCGCGGTCGCGCCGCTGTACACCGCCGCCGACGCGGCCGGGTTGCCGGCGGCCGGGTGGCCGGGTCAGGCGCCGTTCATCCGCGGCGGCAGCGCGCAGCCGCGGCCGTGGGACGTGCGGCAACGGCACTCGGACCCCGACGCGAAGGCGACCCGCGAGGCGATCCTCGCCGACCTGGAGAACGGGGCGACCTCGATCTGGCTCGACGGGATCGCGCCCAGCAGCATCCCAGACGTCCTCGACGGCGTGTACCTCGACCTCGCCCCCGTCGTGCTCGACTGCGGCGCCGCGACGGAGGACGCCGCGCGCGTGTTCCTCGGGCTGCCGGGTGACGACAAGCGCGGCAACCTCGGCGCCGACCCGCTCGGGTGGCAGGCGAAGACCGGGGAGCCCGCCGACCTCGGCATGCTGGGCCGGCTCGCGAAGCAGGCCCCGCGGCACGTGCCGGTGGCGACGGTCGACGCGACGCCCTACCACGAGGCCGGCGGCAGCGACGCCGAGGAGCTCGGCTTCGCCGCCGCGACCGGGGTCGCGTACCTGCGGGCGTTCGTCGACGCGGGGATGAGCGCCGGCATGGCGCTGCGCCAGCTGGAGTTCCGCTACGCGGCCGGCCAGGACCAGTTCGCGACGATCGCGAAGCTGCGGGCGGCGCGGCGGATCTGGTCGAGGATCGCGACGGTCTGCGACGTGCCGCACCTCGGCGCGCAGGTGCAGCACGCGGTGACGAGCGCGGCGATGATGACGGCCCGCGACCCGTGGGTGAACCTGCTGCGCACCACCGTCGCCTGCTTCGCCGCCGGGGTCGGCGGCGCCGACGCGGTGACGGTGCTGCCGTTCGACGCGCGGCTCGGGCTGCCCGACGGCTTCGCCCGGCGGATCGCGCGCAACACCTCGACGCTGCTGGTCGAGGAGGCGCACGTGGCGCGGGTCCTCGACCCGGCCGGCGGCTCATGGTTCGTGGAGTCGCTGACCGACGCGCTCGCGCACGCCGCCTGGGACGTGTTCGTCGAGGTGGAGCGGGCCGGCGGGATGGGCGCCGCGCTCGGCGGCGGGCTCGTCGCCGACCGGGTCGCCGCGACCTGGCAGCGCCGCGCCGACCGGATCGCGCACCGCCTCGACCCGATCACCGGCGTCAGCGAGTTCGCGTCCCTGGAGGAGCGGCGGCCGGTCCGCTCCCCCGCCCCGCAGGCACCTTCGGGTGGGTTGCCGCGGCACCGGTACGCCGAGGCGTTCGAATCCCTGCGCGACGCCGCCGACGGCTCGGACCAGGTCGTCAGCCTGGTCACGCTCGGCCCGGTCGCGGCGCACACCGCGCGGGCGTCGTTCGCGGCCAACCTGTTCGCCGCCGGCGGCATCCGGACCACAGTCGTTGACTCGGGCCGCGGCGGAGCCGTCCACAATGGACCGTCCCCGACCGTGGCGTGCATCTGCGGCTCCGACCGTTCCTACGCCGAGGAGGCCGAGGACACCGCCCGCCGGTTGAAGGCCGAGGGCGTCAAGACCGTCTGGCTGGCGGGGAAACCCGCCGGCTACGAGCACGTCGACGACTACCTGTACACCGGCTGCGACGCACTCGCCGTGCTCCGCCGCACACATCTGGACCTGGGACTGGTGGCGCCGTGATCCCCGACTTCACCGAGGTCGCCCTCGGCACCCCCCGCGTCGACGCCACCCCGCCGGAGCCCGCCGAGGCGTGGCCGACCCCGGAGGGCATCGACGTCGCCGGCGTGCACGGCGCACCCGACCTCGACGGGCTCGACTTCCTCGACACGTACCCGGGGATCGCCCCGTTCCTGCGCGGGCCCTACCCGACGATGTACACCACGCAGCCGTGGACGGTCCGCCAGTACGCCGGGTTCTCCACCGCCGAGGAGTCCAACGCCTTCTACCGCCGCAACCTCGCCGGCGGGCAGAAGGGCCTGTCCGTCGCCTTCGACCTCGCCACCCACCGCGGCTACGACTCCGACCACCCGCGGGTCGCCGGCGACGTCGGCATGGCCGGCGTCGCGATCGACTCCATCCTCGACATGCGGCAGCTCTTCGACGGCATCCCGCTGGACAAGATGAGCGTGTCGATGACGATGAACGGGGCGGTGCTCCCCGTGCTCGCCCTCTACATCGTCGCCGCCGAGGAGCAGGGCGTCGCGCCGGAGCAGCTGTCCGGCACGATCCAGAACGACATCCTCAAAGAGTTCATGGTCCGCAACACCTACATCTACCCGCCCGCGCCGTCGATGCGGATCATCAGCGACATCTTCCGGTACACCTCGGAGAAGATGCCGAAGTTCAACTCGATCTCCATCTCCGGCTACCACATCCAGGAGGCCGGCGCGACCGCCGACCTGGAGCTCGCCTACACCCTGGCCGACGGCGTCGAATACCTGCGGGCCGGCCGCGACGCCGGCCTCGACGTCGACGTGTTCGCGCCGCGGCTGTCGTTCTTCTGGGCCATCGGCATGAACTTCTTCATGGAGGTCGCGAAGCTGCGCGCCGGCCGGCTGCTGTGGGCGAAGCTCGTGCGCGAGTTCGGCGCGAAGAACCCCAAGTCGCTGAGCCTGCGCACGCACTGCCAGACGTCCGGCTGGTCGCTGACCGCGCAGGACGTGTTCAACAACGTGGTCCGCACCTGCGTCGAGGCGATGGCCGCCACCCAGGGCCACACCCAGTCGCTGCACACCAACGCCCTCGACGAGGCCCTGGCGCTGCCGACCGACTTCTCCGCCCGCATCGCCCGCAACACGCAGCTGCTGCTGCAGCAGGAGTCCGGCACGAACCGGGTCATCGACCCGTGGGGCGGCAGCGCATACGTGGAGCGCCTCACCCACGACCTCGCGGCCCGCGCCTGGCAGCACATCCAGGAGGTCGAGGCGGCCGGCGGCATGGCCCGCGCCATCGACGAGGGCATCCCGAAGCTGCGCATCGAGGAGGCGGCGGCCCGCACCCAGGCCCGCATCGACTCCGGCCGGCAGCCGGTGATCGGGGTCAACAAGTACCGGCCCGACGCCGACGAGCCGATCGAGGTCCTGAAGGTCGACAACTCCTCCGTCCGCGCCCAGCAGCTGGCGAAGCTCGCGCGCCTGCGCGCCTCCCGCGACTCCGCCGCGACGCAGGCCGCCCTGGACGCGTTGTCGGCCGGCGCCGCGTCGGACGGCAACCTCCTGGAGCTGTCGGTCGCGGCGGCCCGCGCGCACGCCACCGTCGGGGAGATCTCCGACGCCCTGGAGAAGGTGTTCGGGCGGCACACGGCGCAGATCCGTACCATCTCCGGGGTGTACCGCGACGAAGCCGGCAACGACGAGCTCATCGACCGGGTCCGCGCCGCCACCGCCGAGTTCGCCGAGGAGGAGGGGCGCCGCCCCCGCATCCTCGTCGCGAAGATGGGCCAGGACGGCCACGACCGCGGCCAGAAGGTCGTCGCGACCGCGTTCGCCGACCTCGGCTTCGACGTCGACGTCGGCCCGCTCTTCCAGACGCCGGACGAGGTGGCCCGCCAGGCGGTCGAGGCCGACGTGCACATCGTCGGCGTCAACTCCCTCGCCGCCGGGCACCTCACCCTCGTCCCCGCGCTGCGCGACGCCCTCGCCGCCCTCGGCCGCGACGACATCCTCGTCATCGTCGGCGGCGTCATCCCCCAGCAGGACTTCGACGAGCTGCGCGCCGCCGGCGCCGCCGCGATCTTCCCGCCGGGCACGGTGATCGCCTCCGCGGCCCTGGACCTGCTCGCGCAACTGTCACGCCCTCCCGGCAGCTCCCGGCTGCGCCGGTGACCGCTCTCCTGGAGGGGGTGCTCGCCGGGCACCGCGCGTCGATCGGGCGGGCGATCACCCTCGTGGAGTCGACCCGTCCCGACCACCGCACCCAGGCGCAGGAGCTGCTCGTCGCGCTGACCCCGCACGCGGGCCGGGCCCGCCGCGTCGGCGTCACGGGCGTCCCCGGCGTCGGCAAGTCCACGTTCATCGACACGCTCGGCACGTTCCTCACCGGCGCCGGGCACCGGGTCGCGGTCCTCGCCGTCGACCCGTCCTCGACCCGCACCGGCGGCAGCATCCTCGGCGACAAGACCAGGATGGCCCGCCTCGCCGTCGACGACGCCGCCTTTGTACGGCCGTCGCCCACGTCGGGCACCCTCGGCGGCGTGGCCCGCGCGACCCGCGAGGCGATGACCGTCGTCGAGGCGGCGGGCTACGACGTCGTCCTCGTCGAGACCGTCGGCGTCGGCCAGTCCGAGACCGCCGTGGCCGGGATGGTCGACACGTTCCTGTTGCTGGCGCTCGCCCGCACCGGCGACCAACTGCAGGGCATCAAGAAGGGCGTCCTGGAGCTCGCCGACGTCATCGCCGTCAACAAGGCCGACGGCCCGCACGAGCCCGACGCCCGCAAGGCCGCCCGCGAGCTGGCCGGCGCGCTGCGCCTGCTGCACACGTCCGGCGCCCGAGACTGGCAGGTGCCGGTCGTCACCTGCAGCGGCCTCACCGGCGCCGGCCTGCCCGACCTCTGGTCCCGCCTCGAGGCCCACCACGACCACCTGTCGTCGTCGGGCGCCCTCGACCGCCACCGCGAGGCCCAGCGGGTCGCGTGGATCTGGGAGACCGCCCGCGCGACCCTCCTGGACCGGCTGCGCGCCGACACCGACGTGCGGGCCCTCGCCCCCGACCTGGAGGCCCAGGTCCGCGCCGGCACCATGACCCCCGGCCAGGCCGCCGACGCCATCCTCGCCGCCTTCCACCGCTCGGCGTAGCGAACCTCAGGCGGCGCCCTGGTCGGGAAGCGCGCTCAGCTCGGCGGAGCCGTGGCGGGCGCCGGCGGCGACCCGGGCGCCCGGGCGACCGCCAGGCCGATGCCCTTGCTCGCGCCGGTCACGACGGCTCGCCGGTCGGTGCGGCCGAGGTTCACAGGGACTGCTGCTTCAGCCAGGTCAGGCAGGTGTCCGCCACCTCGCGCCAGCCGGAGTCGATGGTCAGCGAGTGCGCCCGGTCCGGGAACGTGACAAGGTCGGTGACGGCCTCGGAGTGGCGGTACTGCTTGAGGGTCGCCCGGGTCACCGACTCGGGGACGGTGTGGTCCTTGCCGCTGGCGATCAGCAGCAGCGGGCCGCGGGTCTGGTTGTCGGTGGCGACCTTCGCCGGGGAGTGCGGGTCGAAGTTCGCGGTGGCCGCCTCGAACAGCGGCTTGCCCGGCGCGGGGATCGTCCAGCGCTCGTGGAGCTCGTCGGACTCCTGCTCGGAGACGGTGTTGGCGAAGGCGAACCGGAACTGCTCCGCGGTCAGGGAGACGGCCCGGTGCAGGTTCGCCGGGTTCCTGAAGACCGGCAGCGTGGCCCGCAGCGCCGACAGCGGCACCGGCAGCACACCCTTGATCTGGGCGGCGTCGATCGCGATGGCGGCGAGGGCACGGTCCTGGCCCAGCAGCTTCTGGGCGATCATCCCGCCGAACGAGTGCCCGATCAGGATCGGCGGCGAGGGCAGCCGCTCGATGACGCCGGCGAAGTGCTCGACGACGTCGTCGATGCCGTGGTCGCCGATCGCGTCGGGGTGCTGCCGCGACGCCTCGACCGTGGCGCCGTCACCGGGCCAGCCGGGGGCGTGCGGGTCGTAGCCGGCGTCCCGGAACAGCTGGATCCACGGGTCCCACGACGAGGCGTGCAGCCAGAGGCCATGGATGAAGAGCACGGGCGTGGTCACGGTTCGTCTCCACTCGACGCGGGCAGGTGCAGCGGTCGTGAGCACGGTACGCCGGCGGGCTTCAGTCCCGGCTAGCGTCAAGCGACTGAACCTGGTGGGACAGCGCGGCGGCGAGCTGGCCGCGGGAGCCGACGCCGAGCTTCGGGAAGATGCGGTACAGGTGTGAGCTGACCGTGCGGTGCGACAGGAACAGCCGCTGGCCGATCTCGCGGTTCGACAGGCCCTGCGCGGCCAGCTCGGCGATCTGGGTCTCCTGCGGCGACAGCCGGTCCCGCGGGTGCGGGGTCGGCTGCCACCCGCGCTCGCCGGTCGCCCGCAGCTCCTGGTCGGCCCGCTGCGCCCACGCGCGGGCGCCGACGGCCTCGAAGGCAGCCCGCGCCGCGCGCAGCGGCTCGCGGGACTCGACGACCCGCCGCTGCCGGCGCAGCCACGAGCCGTAGGCCAGCTCGGCGCGGGCCCGGTGCCAGGGCAGCCGGCGGCTCGCACCGTCCACGGCGAGCTGGAACAGCGTCTCGGCCGACCCGTGATCCGCCAGCACCGCCCTGGCGTACTCCAGGGCGATCGTCGATCCGGTCGCCGGCGACGACCCCGCGATCCGCTCCATCGCGGCCAGCGCCGACCTCGCCTCGGCGTGCCGGCCGGTGTGGACGGCCGCGTCGGCCAGATAGCCCAGCGTCCACACCTGCTGCACCCGCTGGAAGGCCTGATCCGCGGGCTCGAACACGCGGAGCAGCTCGCGGTACGCCGGCTCGGGCCGGTTCGCGCCCAGCTCGGCGATCCCGCGGGCCAGCTGCGCGCCGGCGAGCAGCGACGACGCCGCGTTCGGGGTCCGCAGCGCCGTGTGCTCGGCCTCCGCGAGCAGGACGTGGTGCGTGTCCCAGCCGCGGCCCACGCCGTCGATCAGGGCCACGGCGATGCGGGCGGTCGCGGCCCACAGCGACTGGCCCGTCTCGTCCGCGAGCCGCATCGCCTCGTCCGCCGAGCTCGCCGCGTCGAACGTGCCCAGGTAGATCTCGGCCCACGCCCGGATCGCGAGCGCCTCGGCGAGCAGGCTCATGCGGCCCTGCGCGCGCAGCTCGTGCACGGGGGTGGACAGGAACGTCACGGCCCGGGGGAAGTCACCGGTGCAGAACGCCGCGATGCCCAGCAGGCCCGCCAGGTCGGGGCGGCCGCCGGCGTCCGCAGGCCACCGCGCGAGCTGCTCGATGACCGCCGGTCCCTGCTCGTGCGACTCCGACAGCGCGTGGATGGCCAGCAGCCGCGGGTCGCCGGCCGGCACGTCCGCCTCCCCGGCGGCCTCGACGATCGCGTGCCGGAGCCGCTCCCCCGGGTCGCGCCACCAGACCCGGCGGGCCGCGCCGACCAGCAGCTGCATGGCGAGCTCGACGTCCCCGCCGGCGGTGGCGTGCCGGGCCTCGTCGACGAGGTGCCGCACCTCCGCCGGCTCGCCCGTGGACCCGTCGTGGAAGACGCCCTCGAGCCAGATCAGCCGCGACCGGTCCCGGGGCCGCAGCGTCACCCCCGCGACCTGCGCCTTGATCTGCTCGACCTGGTCGAAGCGGCCCAGCTGGTAGCCGAGCTCCGCGGCGCTGAGCAGGCGCGCGGCCTGCGCCTGCGGGTCCGGGCTCAGCGCCGCCGCCCGCTCCAGCCACGCCGCCGCGGACGCGATCGCGCCGCGGCGCTGGGCGTTCCCGGCCGCCTGCTCCAGCTCGGCCGCGATCCGTTCGTCGCGCCCGGAGACCGCGGCGGCCCGGTGCCACACCGCCCGGTCCGGCTGCGCGGCCAGCACCCGGGCGAGCGCCTCGTGCGCCTGCTGGCGCGTCGCCGGCGACATGGCCTGCCGCAGCGCCGAGCCGACCAGAGGGTGGGTGATGCGGTACCGGTCCCCGGCCACCGTCAGCAGCCCGTGCTCGAACGCCGGCTGCGCCGCGACCCGGTCGACCGGCGCACCGTGGAGGATCCGCGCCGCCGCGAGCACGTCGCTGACGTCGTCACCGTCGTCGACCGCGGCCACGGTCAGCACCGCGCGCACGGCCGGGCCCAGGTGCTCGGCCCGCGCGGCGAAGGCCCGCTCCAGGCGGGTGGTCATGGGCAGGTCGTCGTCGAGCTCGGTCCACGCGTGCTCCCCCGACTCCAGCGTGGTCGCGAACTCGATCAGGGCGAGCGGGTTGCCGCCGGCCTGCCGCAGCACCCGGTCACGCACCGCCGGGGCGAGCCGCGGCGCCCGCGCCTCCAGCAACGCCGCCGCGGCGGCCTCGTCGATGCCGCCGAGCTCCATCCACTCGACCGTGCCGGGGTCGGCGAACGGCAGCGGCCCGGTCCGCGACGTGCACAGCACGACCACCCGCTCACTGTCGATCCGGCGGGCGACGAAGGCGAGCGCGTCGATCGACGGCCGGTCCATCCAGTGCAGGTCGTCCAGGCACACCAGCACCGGCGTCCGCCGCGCCAGGTCGACGAGCAGCTCCAGCACGGCCAGGAACGCGAAGAACGGGTTCACCTCGGCCGAGTCGCCCATGGCGAAGCAGGCGAGCAGGGCGTCGCGCTGCATGGCCGGCAGCCGCTCGGCCCGCGGCAGCAGCGGCCGCAGCACCTGGTGCAGGCTCGCGAACGGCAGATGCGTCTCCGACTGGCTCCCCCGCGCCGCCAGCACCGTGAACCCACGGGTCCGCGCGTGCCCCACGACCTCCGCCTGCAGCGCGCTCTTGCCCACTCCGGGCTCGCCGAGCAACCCGACCGCACACCCCCGGACGTCGACCGCGTCCAGATGCCCGGACAGTGTGCGCACCTCATCGTCACGCCCGAGAAGACGCTGACCGGTCGACCTGCTCACACCGACGAGCATTCAACCTCCGCCGCCCCCGTGTCCAACCGGGCCGGCCCTCGCCGACACTCAGATGTCGACGGGTTTCCCGGTGGTGAGGTCAACGACGCTGATCGCCTCCATGGGGCAGGAGGCCATCGCGTCGAGGACGGCCTCGTCGTCGGGGGCCACGTCCTGGTCGACCGGGTGGGCCCGGCCCTCGACGTCGTCCAGCTCGAAGCGGTCCGGGGCGATGCCCTGACAGCTGCCCGAGCCGATGCACGTGTGGTCCACGGTGATCCGCCACATACACACCAACCTATCGAACTGCGCCATTGTTTGCCGACCCGAGCCAGGTTGGCAAGATTCGTACGGACGATTGAAAAAGTTCAACACCGGTCGTAGCTTTTGAGGCGCTCACCCCCTGACCCGGTCGGAAGGTGGCTCCATGTCTGCATACCCCGCCAGCGTGCACTTCAGCTCCGGACGCACCGCCGAAGGACCGCTCATCTGGGCGCAGACAGCGATCTGGGACGTGCTGCGCTGGCTGCCACCGCGCGACTCGACCCTCAACCTGCTCACCCGGTGCCCCGTCCCGCCGCACAACGACCTCGGCGGCGTGCTCGCGGCCCTCCGGCGGCTCGTCGAGCGGCACGACTCGCTGCACACCCTGTACGCCGACACTCCCGAAGGCCCCCGGCAGCGGGTCGTCGGCGAGGGCGACATCCCGCTGCGGGTCCACGACATCGGCGACCGCGGCACCGACGAGGCCGCCGCGGAGCTCGGGGAGGCGCTGCGCGCCCCGTGGTTCGACATCGGCGCCGACCTGCCGCTCCGGGTCGCGATCCTGGTCCGCGACGACGCCCCGGTCACCGTCCTGCTCGCCGCCAGCCACATGGCCGTCGACGGCGGGAGCTTCGCGATCGTGCGCGGCGACCTGCTCAACCTGCTGCGGGACCCGCCGGTCGCGGTCGAGCCGGGCCAGCAGCCGTTGCAGCGCGTCGAGTACGAGACGTCCGCCGTCGGCCTGCGCAGGGAGGCGAAGGCGCTCGCCTACTGGGCGAAACACCTCACCGGCGTCCCCACCCGCATGATCGAGAGCGTCCGCGACGGCCGGCCGCCCAACCTCGACTGGGGGCTGATCCAGTCCCCCGCTCTGGCGCTCGCCGCGAACGGGCTCGCCGCCCGGGCCGGCGTCCCACCGGCGACGGTGCTCCTGGCCGGGACGGCGCTGCAGCTCGCGGCGTACACCGGCGAGACCGAGGCCCTGCTCCGCATGATCGTGGCGACCCGCTTCCGGCCGGCGAGCCGCGCGCTGGTCGGCGCCTTCAACCAGAACGCGCTCTTCCGGCTCGACTTCACCGGCCGGCCCGCCGAGACCGTCGGCGACCTGCTGCACCGCGCCTCGGACGCCGCGCTGCTGGCGTACGCCCACTGCGAGTACGACCCACGCCGGCTCGAGTCGCTGTTCGCCGAGATCGCCGCCCACAGTGGGATCACACCCGACGGCTACTGCTTCTTCAACGACACCCGCTTCGTCGCGCAGGACCAGCCACCGCCGGCGCCGCCGGCCGACCTCGCCGACGCGATCCACGCGGCGCTGCCGGCGACGAAGCTGCGCGCCCCCGTCATCGACCGCCTGCCCAAGGGCGCCAACTTCTTCATGTTCCTCACCGACCTGAGCGACACCGCCGAGCTGATGCTGTGCGCCGAGCACGGGTTCCTCGGCGAGCGCGGCCCCCTCGGCTTCCTCGACGGCCTGGAGCGCCTCGTCGTGAAGGCCGCGCTCGACGAGCACGTCACGACCGGCGCGCTGTACCGCGACGCCGCCTGCCCGTGACGGCCCCGCACCACCATGCTCAAAGGCCCGTGACGCGACGATGACGGCGGCGGCCCGGTCACCGGAAAGGCCGGTGGCCGGGCCGCGAGACACCGCGCGCTCAGGTGCTGGGGCGCGGGATCAGCTCGGGGGAGATGACGTCAGCGATCGTGCTCTCGCGGAGGTGACGGTTGTGGCGCGGCACCTGCCGGGTCTTGGCTTCGGCCAGGCGCCGGCGCAGGTCGTCGCGGACCTCCAGGATGGCGGCGTGCAGGTCCTCCTCCGTCGATGTGGTCACCGCCTTCGGGTGGCCGGGGGTCCAGCACTCGAGGGTGACCTTCTGGCCGCGGGCGTTGCGGTCCTTCACCGACACCTCGATCTCCGTCGCGTCGACCGGGAACGCGGCCAGATGGGTGTCGAGCGTGGCGAACTGCTCGACGATCCAGACCCTGTCGCCCTGGGAGAAGCCGGCGCCGACGCGCAGGCAGTCCTCGACGGTGGCCGGTGTGCTCGTAGCACTTCTCGACATGTCCGAGACCCCTTCCGTTGCTTGCCTTGACTTTGACCGCTTACCCCTCAATGACCCGGTTCATGTCCCCCAATCCTTCCTAGGAGGCTAGTCCACCACCCTGGACGATGATTCCGGCCCGAATCCGTCAGCTCGCCCGGTCTGCGGCCGATGGAGGGGACAGTATGTCCAGACCTCCGTGGATCGTCGCCGTCGTGACAGCGCTCGCGATCCTGCTCACCCCGACCGTGGTGCTCGGCACGGCCTCGCCCGCGAACGCCGGCGAGGGGGGCGACCCTGCCCTGATGCGGAAGCTCGACGAGGCGAACCGCGCGTACATCGACGCGCAGAACGCCCTGACGGCGTCCCTGCAACGGCAGAAAGCCCTTGAGGAGCAGCAGCAGAAGCTGGAGCCGGAGTACGCGAAACTGCGCGACGAGACCCAGACGATGACGGTCGCCGCGTACCAGAACGGCGGCGGGCTGCGCAGCGCGGCGACGCTGCTGGACAGCCGGACGCCGGGGGTCTTCGCCGACCGGGTGAGCACCCTGGAGGTCATCGCCCGGCGCAACGCCGCCCGGCTCACCCGGCTGACGGCGATGCGGACCGAGCTGATCAGGACGAAGGCGACGATCGACGCCGAGGTCGGCACGCAGCAGGCGAGCATGGCGGTGATGGCGAAGCAGAAGGCCGACCTGGAGGAGGCGCTCGCCCAGTCGATGGCCGCCGTCGACGTGTCCACCACGTGGAGCGGCAGGACCACGACCAAGGTGGCCGAGCCCGCGCCGCGCCTGGCCGACGGCTCCTGGGCGGCGGAGTCGTGCGGCACCGACGACCCGACGACCGGCGGCTGCCTCACGCCGCGGACCCTGCACGCGCTGCAGGAGGTGCGCAGGGCCGGGTTCCTGCACTTCGTGTCGTGCTGGCGGGCACCGGGCGAGCCCTACGAGCACCCGAAGGGCCGGGCCTGCGACTTCGCCTCCGACGTGAAGGGCTTCGGCGGGGTGGCGGCGGGCGCGTCGAAGGAGTACGGCACCCAGCTCGCCGCGTGGCTGATCAAGAACGCGCAGGCACTGGGCGTGATGTACGTGATCTGGTTCAAGCAGATCTGGACGCCGGCGGGCGGCTGGCACGCCTACAACAGCGGCCAGGGCGACCCGAGCAGCGACCACACCAACCACGTGCACATGTCAATCTACTAGCACCGACAGCAGCGCCGTCACCGCCGGCAGCGCCGCTCTGCCCGCCGTGACCAGCGCGTCCAGCCGCCGGGCGCCCGCGACGGGCAGGTCGGTCACCCGTACACCCGCCGCCAACGCGTCACGGAGCGCCAGGTCCGGCACGATGGTGGCGCCGTGCCCCGCGGCGACGAGCGCGAGCACGACCGGGTAGTCGACGCACGCGTGCACCCGCCGCGGGGTGAAGCCGCGCTCGCGGCCGAGCCGGTCCAGGACCTGCCCGGTCGTCGACGTCGGCGGCCCGGCGATCCACGGGCAGTCGGCGAGGTCGCCGTAGGAGAGCACGGGCGGCCAGCCCGCGGGCACCACGACCCGGTACGGGTCCTCGCCGAGCGGCACCACGCTCACCTGCCGCCGCGACTCCAGGCCCAGCGAGGCGTCGCGCTCGGTGATGGTCACGTCGAGGCCGCCGAGGCGCAGCTCGCGCAGCGCGGGCGGGCCGTCGAGCTCGGTGATCGAGCAGGTCACGTCGGGGTGGTCGCGGGCGAGGCGGGCCATCGCGGGGATCAGCAGGTGCCGGATCACGGTCGCGAACGCGCCGACGCGCACGAGCCCGGCGGCGCGGCCCGACATGGCGACCAGCTCCCGCTCCGCCTCGGCCAGCTCCCGCTCGATCGCCTCGGCGCGGACGGCGAGGACCCGGCCGGCGGCGGTGAGCACGGCGCGCCGCCCGGACCGGTCCACCAGCGGCCGGCCGACGGTGTGCTCCAGCTGCGCGAGCTGCTGCGACACCGCCGACGGGGTGACGTGCAGCGCCGTGGCGGCGCCGGCGAGGGTGCCGCGGCGGGCGATCGCGGCGAGCACCGCGAGGCGGCGCGGGTCCAGGTTCATGCAGTCCTGCTTCAGTGCAACTGTAGGAATTCTCGCTCACACGTTAGCTGCGCTGTCTGCCACGATCGCAGGTGTGCGACGCTTCATCGAACTGAGCCACCCCGTCCACGCCGGCCTGGTCACCTATCCGGGCATGCCCGGGCCCGTGATCAGCGACTACCTGTCCCGCGAGGACGCCCGCGGCAGGTACGCGCCCGGGACCGACTTCCAGATCGGCCGCATCGACCTGATCGCCAACACCGGCACCTACCTGGACACGCCCGCGCACCGCTTCGAGGGCCGCGGCGACCTCACCGACGTCCCCCTCGAACGGGTCGCGGACCTGCCCGGCGTCCTCGTCGACGCGACCGGTGTCCGCGCGGTCGACGCGGCGCTGCTGGAGCGGCAGGCCGGCACGTACGGCGGCGTCACGGACTGCGCCGTCCTCGTGTGCACCGGCTGGTCGAAGCACTTCGGGAAGCCCGCCTACGGCGACCCGGACGCGCCGTTCCTGACCCGCGACGCCGTCGAGTGGCTGGTGCGCAGCGGCCCGGCGCTGGTCGGCATCGACTCGGTCAACATCGACGACGTCGCCGACCTGACCCGCCCCGCGCACACCGGCCTGCTCGACGCCGGCATCTACGTCGTGGAGCACCTCAACGACCTGGACCGGTTGCCGGTCGACGGGTTCCGGTTCACGGCGGTGCCGCCGCGGATCGCCGGCATGGGCACGTTCACCGTCCGCGCCTACGCGGTTCTGTCGTGATCGCCCTGATCGGCTGGGCGGGCGCGGCCGGGCTGCTCGCCGCGTACGCCCTCGTCTCCACGAAACGGATCACCGGCGACGGTGCCGTGTTCCAGGGCCTCAACATCACCGGCGGCGCGGCCCTCGCGCTCAACTCGGCCGTCAACGGCGCGTGGCCGTCCGCGGTGCTCAACGTCGTGTGGGTGGCGATCGGCGCGGTCGCGATCTTCCGGCTGGCGCGGCGCCGGGCCGTCAGAGCCGCCCCGAGTACCAGGGCGTCCTGACCCGGTAGAAGACGAACCGTCCGGGCGCCGCCGCGCAGGCCAGGTACGTGTGGCTCCACGTGCACGTGTCGACCGGCACGTCCAGGGCGCCGAGGTCGCGGGTCGCGCCGTTGTCTGCCTGCACGCCGAGCCAGGTGTACGGGCCGGCCGGCACGTCGACCGGCAGCAGCAGGTAGCTGCCGTCGTCGAGGCGGGCGGCGCGCCGGCCGGGCCAGCGCCGCACGACCTGCCCCGCGTCGTCGAGCAGCACCGCGCCATCGGCGTCGCGGAGCATCAGCCGCTCGCCGACGGGCAGCAGGGTGCGGGGCGCGTCGACGTCGACGCGGAACGCGACCTCGCCGGTGCGGATGTCCAGCGCGGTCACCCGGTGCCCCTCGACCGCGCAGACCCGCCGCTCCCCGCAGGCGGCGAGCGACCGCACCCGCACCTGCGGGTCCGGTGACGTCCACGTCCACTGCACCTTGTCGAGCTTCAACCGGTCGCGGGCCTGGATCCGGTACCCGGGGCCGGATCCGGCGACGAAGACCTGCTCCTCGTACGGGTACACGAGGTCCTCGGGCGCGGCGACGGCCGGCGCGGCGTCGTCCGGCTTGCCGCTGGACAGGCTGATCACCTCGATGCCACCGCCGGCGACGGCGCGGACCAGGTGCGGGTCGACGGTCAGCGGCTCGTCGAGGGCGGCGCCGTCCGGCGACGTCGGGACCTGCTGGTGGCTCCAGTTGTCGGTCAGCCAGAAGCTGCCGGCGCCACCCGGCTGGTCGAGGGTCGCGATCTCCTTCTGCGTGCCGACGTCGGTGACGACGAGCTTGTGGTCGGCGCCGCGGTACCGCACGAAGTACTTGCCGACGAGCTCCCAGCGGTCCCCGGCGACGACGTCGAACCTGATGAACGGCACCCCGTTGTTCGCGTTGAGCAGGGTGATCGTGCGGTGTCCGGCGGTGTCCGGAGCGCCGGTGACGATCACGGAGCCGCGGGCGAAGCTGAACGACTCGACTGCGGTGAGGGCCGAGTTGGTCCAGATCGGGGGCTCGCCGGGCTTGTCGACGTCGACCGCGCGCAGGTGGAAGCGCCCAGTGGCTCCCGGACCGGCCTGGTAGCCGACGAACGCCCGGCCGCTGTCCAGGAACGCGCGCAGGCCGGGCCCCTCGACGGCGCCCGGGAAGGCGGCCTCGCCGGTGCGGGTCAGCCGGTCGAACGCATACGGCCGCTGGTTGAGCCGGTAGACGAACGCGCCGGCGAGCACGGCGGCGACGAGGACCGCGACGACCGCGGCGGACCAGCGGGCGCGCCGCGAGAGCCACAGCGACCGACGCGACGTCTGCACCCGCCGACCTTATCGCGACCGTTCTACGAGAAGCTGTTGGGGCCGAGCAGCGCTTTCAGGTCGCCCTTCAGAGCGGTGGTCGGCTCGACCCGGTACGGGCCGAGGCGCAGCAGGGTGATCCGCGAGCCGTGGCTGAGCTTCACGTGCACCTCGGCCTTGCCGGGGTGGTTGAGCAGGATCTCCTTGAGCCGGTCGACCAGCGGCGGCGTGCACCGGTTCGCCGGCAGCGACAGCACCACCGGCCGGTTCTCGTCCGCGGTGGTGACGTCGGGCATCGACAGGTCCATCGCCATGAGCCGCGGCGTCTCGTCCCGCCGGTCGACGCGGCCCTTGACCACGACGATCGCGTCCTCGGCGATGTACTGGCCGACGAGCTCGTACGTGTTGGGGAAGAACAACGCCTCGACGGCGCCGCCGAGGTCCTCCAGGCTCGCCGACGCCCACGGCTTGCCCTGCTTGGTGATGCGCCGCTGCACGCCGGTCAGCATCCCGGCGAGGGTGATGACGGCGCCGTCCGGCACCGAGCCCTCCTCCGACAGGCTGCTGATCGCCGTGTCCGCGGCCTTGGCGAGCACCGACTCGAGGCCGAACAGGGGGTGGTCGGACACGTACAGGCCGAGCATCTCCCGCTCGAACGTGAGCAGCTCCCGCTTGTCCCACTCGATCTGCGGGATCGCGGCGGTCATGGCGGGGGCGCCGCCGCCGGTGTCGTCGCTGCCGAACGCGTCGCCGAAGAGGTCGAACTGGCCGATCGCCTCGTTCTTCTTGATGTCGGCGTACGCGTCGATCGCGTCGGCGTGGATCGCCAGGAGTCCGCGGCGCGGGTGGTCCATCGAGTCGAACGCGCCGGCCTTGATCAGCGACTCGATCGTCTTCTTGTTGCAGGCGACGGCGTCGACCTTCGACAGGAAGTCGTGGAAGTCCTTGTACGGCGCGGCCTGCCGGCAGCGCACGATCGCGTCGACGACGTTGTGGCCGACGTTGCGCACGGCGGCGAGGCCGAAGCGGATGTCCTTGCCGACCGGCGTGAACGGCCCCGCGGACGTGTTGACGTCCGGCGGCAGCACGTCGATGCCCATCCGCCGGCACTCCGACAGGTACAGGGCCATCTTGTCCTTGTCGTCGCCGACGCTGGTCAGCAGCCCGGCCATGTACTCCGCCGGGTAGTTCGCCTTGAGGTACGCCGTCCAGTACGAGACGAGCCCGTAGCCGGCCGTGTGCGCCTTGTTGAACGCGTAGTCGGCGAACGGGACGAGCACGTCCCACAGCTTCTTGATCGCGTCGGCGCTGTAGCCGTTGGCCTTCATGCCGTCGCTGAACGGCACGAACTCCTTCTCCAGGACCTCTTTCTTCTTCTTGCCCATGGCCCGGCGCAGCAGGTCGGCCTGGCCGAGGGTGTAGCCGGCGAGCTTCTGCGCGGCGCGCTGCACCTGCTCCTGGTAGACGATCAGCCCGTACGTGGGGCCCAGGATCTCCTGGAGCGGCTCCTCCAGCTCCGGGTGGATCGGCGTCATCTCCTGCTGCCCGTTCTTGCGCAGCGCGTAGTTGGTGTGCGAGTTCGCACCCATCGGGCCCGGCCGGTACAGCGCCAGGACCGCGGAGATGTCCTCGAAGTTGTCGGGCTTCATCAGCCGCAGCAGCGAGCGCATCGGCCCGCCGTCGAGCTGGAACACGCCGAGGGTGTCGCCGCGGGCGAGCAGCTCGTAGGCGGCCTTGTCGTCCAGCGACAGGCTGAGCAGGTCGAGCTTGATGCCGTGGTTGCGCTCGATGTTCTTGACCGCGTCGTCGATGATCGTCAGGTTGCGCAGGCCGAGGAAGTCCATCTTCAGCAGCCCGAGCGTCTCGCACGTCGGGTAGTCGAACTGCGTGATGATCGCGCCGTCGGCGTCGCGGCGCATCAGCGGCACGTGCTCGATCAGCGGCTCGGCGGACATGATGACGCCGGCGGCGTGGACACCCGTCTGGCGGATCAGCCCCTCGATGCCCTTCGCCGTGTCGACGACCTTCTTGACGTCGGGGTCGCTCTCGTACAGCGCGCGGAACTCGACCGCCTCGGAGTAGCGCGGGTGGTTCGGGTCGAAGATGCCGGTGAGCGGGATGTCCTTGCCCATCACCGCGGGCGGCATCGCCTTGGTGATCCGGTCGCCGACCGCGAACGGGTAGCCCAGGACCCGCGCCGAGTCCTTGATGGCGGCCTTGGCCTTGATCGTGCCGAAGGTGGCGATCTGCGCGACCCGGTCCTCGCCCCACTTGTCCGTCACGTACCGGATGACGTCGCCGCGCCGGCGCTCGTCGAAGTCGATGTCGATGTCGGGCATCGAGATACGGTCGGGGTTCAGGAACCGTTCGAAGATCAGGCCGTGCGGCAGCGGGTCGAGGTCGGTGATGCCCATCGCGTACGCCACCAGGCTGCCGGCGGCCGAGCCACGCCCCGGGCCGACGGCGATGCCCTGGTTCTTCGCCCACAGGATGAAGTCGGACACGACGAGGAAGTAGGCCGGGAAGCCCATCTTCACGATCATGTCGGTCTCGTAGTCGGCCTGCCGCTGGTGCTCCTCGTCGATGCCCTCGGGGAACCGGCGCGCCATCCCGCGGGCGACCTCGGCCCGGAAGAACGACTCCTCGGTCTCCCCCTCCGGCACCGGGAAGCGCGGCATCAGGTTGCGCTCCTTGAACATGCCGTCGGTGTCGACCTTCTCGGCCACCAGCAGCGTGTTGCGGCAGCCCTGCTGCCACAGGTCGGAGCCGTCGACGGCGCGCATCTCGTCGGCGGACTTCAGGTAGTAGCCCGACCCGCCGAACCGGAACCGGTTCGGGTCGTTGATGTTGGCCGCCGTCTGCACGCACAGCAGCACGTCGTGCGCCTCGGCCTGGGCCTGGTGCGTGTAGTGCGAGTCGTTGGTGACGACCGGCGGGATGTTGAGCCGCTTGCTGATCTCGGTCAGGCCCTCGCGGACGCGCCGCTCGATGTCGAGGCCGTGGTCCATGACCTCGAGGAAGTAGTTGTCCTTGCCGAAGATCTCCTGGTACTTGGCGGCGGCCTTCAGCGCCTCGTCGAACTGGTCGAGCCGCAGCCGCGTCTGGACCTCGCCGGACGGGCAGCCGGTCGTGGCCATCAGGCCCTCGGCGTGCTCGGCGATGATCTCCATGTCCATCCGGGGCCACTTCACGAAGTGCCCCTCGATCGACGCCCGCGAGTTGAGCCGGAACAGGTTGTGCAGGCCGGTCCTGTTCTTCGCCCAGATGGTCTTGTGCGTGTACCCGCCGGAGCCGGACACGTCGTCGTCCTTCTGGTCGGGGCGGCCCCACTTGACGCGCTGCTTGTGCAGCCGCGACTCGGGCGCGACGTAGGCCTCGACGCCGAGGATCGGGGTGACGCCGGCGGCGGTCGCCTGCTTGTAGAAGTCGTACGCGCCGTGCATGTTGCCGTGGTCGGTGATCGCGACGGCGGGCATGCCGAGACGGTTCGCCTCCTTGAACATGTCCTTCAGTCGCGCCGCTCCGTCGAGCATGGAGTACTCGGTGTGCACATGGAGATGCACGAACGAGTCGGCCATGCTGCGCCCCCCTGTTCAGCTGTCCTTCACTTCCGGCGCGTCAGCCTAGCCACGGTTCATGATCGACACGCCGTCGGGCGGATGTGATCCCTCTTGCGGCCCGGAATCGGCACACGCAGACCGGACAAAACCGCCGCCGCCTCGACGGTCCGTCACGGCCGGGTCACTGTAGCTCGGCGGTGACCAGCAGCCGTACGTACGCGTCGACCCAGAGGCGCACGGTCGCGTCGTCCGGGTCGGGTCCCAGCCCTTCCCGCAGGGCGCCGACCGAGGCTGCCGCGCGGCGCAGCCCGACCCGCAGCAACGTCTGCTCCGCGTCGCGCAGCCGGCCGGCGAACGTCGGCGGCAGCATCCGCAGGCCCCGGTGGGGCACCTCGGCGAGCAGCGCCGAGGCCGCGCCGACCGCGTGCCGGAGCGGGTCCTCGTCGAGCACCGGCCCGCCGTCGACCCGGAACCCGCCCGCCGGCGCCAGGTCGGGGACCACGACGGCGTCGTCGCCGACCGCGAACCCGAGCGGCTCGACGGTGATCACGCCGCGGGTCCTGCCGACGATGCCGGCGACGGCCCGGACCGGACCCCGCAGCGCCGCGGCGATCGCGTCGAGGGCGCCGGGCGCGGCCGCGGTGTGGGTCGCGGTGATCGTCGCCACCCCGCCGGCCGGAGCCGCGACGACGGCGTCGAGCCGCTGGGCGCCCGGGGAGTAATGCACGGACCGGACCTCCGCGACCTCCACGACGCGCACCAGCTCCGCCTCGACCCTGGGCCGCACGACCCGCGGCGGGAGCCCGTCGAGGTGCGCGGCGAGCTCCCGCAGGTCCCGCACGACGAGCGCGTCCGGCAGGGCCGTCCACACGCCCTGCGACGGGGTGACGGTGGTCTTCGCGACGCGGCTGGTGGCGAGGCGCACGGTGCGGCTGGCGCTGCGGACCGCCGACTCGGTCACGACGGTGCCGCCGGCGAGCTGGGCGGCGGTGGCTCCGGCGACCCGGCCGCCTTCCCGGTACGGCCGGCGCAGCACCAGCACGGTGGCGCTGTCCGCGTGGGCGAAGTAGATCTCGACCTGCGTCTCGTCGCCGACGGTCCTGAGCCGGCAGCCGAGCCCGTCGAGCCGGGCGCGGCGCATCGGGGTCTCCGCGGCCTCCCGCGTGCCGAGGATCCTGGCCCGCAGGCCGGCGCCGGGAGCTGCCGGAAGGGCGTGACACCGGTTGGTGACCGCGCGGTGCCTGGCGTGCAGCTCGGCGACCAGCCCGGCGAGCCGTTCGTGGCTGTAGGAGGTGGCGCGCTGCCCGTACGCCGCGAGCTGCTCCTCGAGGTCGCCGACGGCGAGCAGCGGCCAGCGCAGCCCGGCCCGGTCCAGGCGCTGCCGCACCTCGGCGACCGTGGCCGCCAGCCCGGGGCCGACGTGGGTCGCGCCGGTGAGCAGGATCTCGCCGGCGAGGTGTACCGCGGCGTCGAGGGACGCGTCGGTCCCGGTGTCGGCGGTGGCGGGCCCTCCGACGTCGACCTGCACGTCCTGCCCGTCGGCGTTCGCACCTTTCGCGGCTTCTGTGTCAGCTGCTTCTGCGGCGACTTTCGCGTCTTCTGTATCGGCGGCTTTCGCGTCGGCGGCTTTCGCGTCGGCGGCTTGGAACGCCCATACGGCGAGCGCGATGACGTCGTCGCGGACCCCGGCGACCGCGTCCGTGTGCACGAACCCGAGATCGCCGGGGACCAGGAACCGGACCGTCGCCGAGCCGAGCTCCACCCGCGGCGCCGGGTCCGCCGCGGAGGGCCGGTGGACGCGGGCGACGTACCCGGCCCGGTGCGCCCGCCGCGCGGCGTTGAGCTGCCGCGCCCCGATCCGCGCCTCGAGCTGCTCGTCGGTGAACACCCCCGGCGACCATCGCGTGACGTCTTCGGTTGTCTCGTTGCCGCTCTGGTACGCGATGACGAGGCCCACGATGTGCCGGCAGATCCCGGTCGCGCCGCAGGTGCAGCTGCCCTTCTCGAGACCGCCCTGCGGGAGCGCGGTCTCGGGGCCGTCCGGGTAGGTGCCGCGGACCGTGCCATCGGGGTCCTCACTGATCGCCGGGGGCGCCTGCTCGACCTCCCTCGTCGCGCGCTTGACCAGTCCCCGGTTGGTGAGCGCGGCGAGCGACTCCTGGGTCAGCGCGAGCAGGTCCGCTCTCATCGGGCCACCTGCTCCGCGACGTACGCCGCCAGCTCGCCGGGGGTCATGGCACCGACGGACGCGCCGGCGTCGGCGAGGCGGGCGCCCATGTCCCGGTCGAACGCCGGGTCGGCGTCCTCGTCCAGCGCCGCCAGGCACAGCACCTTCGTCCCCTGGGCCGTGACGTCCCTGACGAGACGGACGAGCCGCTCGCCGCCGGTGGGCCCCTCGTACAGGTCGCTGATCACGACCAGGATCGCCCGGCGCGGCTGCTCGATCAGCCCGGCGCCGTAGTCGACCGCCCGCGCGATGTCAGTACCGCCGCCGAGCTGGACCTTCATCAGCAGCTCCACCGGGTCGTCGACGTCCGCGGTCAGGTCCACCACCGCCGTGTCGAACGCGACGAGGTGCGTCTTCACGCCCGGCAGCCCCCACAGGCACGCCGCGGTGACGGCCGAGTGGATGACGCTGCCCGTCATCGACCCCGACTGGTCGACCAGCAGGATCACCTGCCACCGGTCCAGGTGCCGGCGCGTCCGCGCGATGAAGTACGCGGACTCGACGTACACCTTCCGCTCCTGCGGCCGGTACCGCCCGAGGTTCGCCCTCAGGGTGCGCTTCACGTCGAAGTTCCTGGCGACCTTGAACCGGCTCGCGCTGCGGGACCGTGCACCGGAGAACGCGTGCCGCACCTCCGTCGCGAGCTTCTCCACCAGCTGCCGCACGACCTTGTCGACGATCCTGCGCGCCAGCACCAGCACGTCGGGGTTCATCAGGTGCTTGGTGCGCAGGACGGCTCTCAGCAGCGTCGGGTTGGGCTCGACCCGGGCGAGGACCGCGGGGTCGGTGACGACGTCGTGGATCTCGTACCGCTCCACGGCGTCGCGCTGCAGCCGCTCGATCGTCTCCTTCGGGAACAGCGTCGTGATGTCGTCGAGCCAGTCGACCGTGGTGACCACCGACTCGCCGTCGCCGCCGTGCCGTGTCTGCGGGCGCCGGATGCCTCGCCGTTCGAGGTCGTCGTCGCGTCCGTACAGCCAGTCGAGGGCCGCGTCGCGCCCCAGCCCGTCTTCGCTGAGCTGCCCGCCGTCCAGCACCGACTGGCCGGCCTCGCCGAGCACCAGCCGCCACCGCTCCAGCTCCATCGCGGCACGCTCCTGGTCGACACTGTCCCGCTCTGCGCTGACCTGAGCGGCGCTGTCCTGCGCCACGCTGTCCGGCACGGCACGGTCCTGGTCGGCGCTGACCTGCGCAGCGCTGTCCTGGTCGGCGCTGACCTGCGCAGCGCTGTCCGGGCCGGGGCTGTCGTGGTCGGGCGGGCTCATGTCAGGAGTCCTTCACGGGTGAGTGCCGCGTCGACCCGGGCCTCGAGCTCCAGGGCGGCGGCGACGAACGCCGGGTCGGTGCTCCGCCTGCGCAGCAGCGACCGGGGGCTCCCGCCGAGCCCGCGCCTCGCGAGCAGGTGCCCGGCGACGGTCTCCCGTTCCCGGGGCGGGAAGTACGTGAACGCCTGCCGCAACGCCGGCAGCGCGATCAGGAACTCCGCCTCGCCCATCCCGCTGATCAGGTCGTCGAGCACGTCGAGCACCCGCGGCGCGTGCAGCACCTCTTCGCGCGCCACCGCGAACAGCCCTGCCAGCCAGTCGCCGGCCGTGCCCGGGGCCGCCGCGCCGCGCACCGCCCGCACCGGGTCCTCCCAGCCGCTGCCCTGTTCCTCCGGGTCGGTGGTGTCCACGGACCAGCAGAAGCCGAACGCGGCGCCGCGGAGGTCGGGCGGGGACTCCCGGTCCTCGGCGACCCGGCGCATCACGGCGAGTGCGGCGTCGCGGTCGAGGGCGAGGCGCGGCCCGGCGTGCACCGTGGTGTCCCGGACCGCGACGACCGCCGCGATGCGGGCGGGGTCGGCCGGGGAGGCGCTGCCCCGTACACCTTCCGCGAGCCACAACGCCCGCTGGTGGGCGGCGGCGATCACCGTGCCGAGGGGGACGCTGCCGGCGGTGCCGAGGAGCCGGTCGTGCCGCCACAGGGTCAGCACGACCGCGAGGAGCCGGCCGAGGTCGCCGAGGTCCCCGGCGGTGCCGACGGCCGCGCCCAGGTCGTGCAGCACCTGGTCCGACAGGCGGACCGTGCCGCACAGCGCCGCGTCGAACAACGCGTCGGCGAGACCGGCGACGTCCGCCCCGCGGATCCGTTCGGCGAGGACGGCCGCGGCGGCTTCGTCGAGGGTCGCCCCGTACGCCCCGGCCTCGATCAACGCGACCAGCCGATGCTCATGGACGGTGACGTCCCACTGCTCCTCCAGCACCGGATCAACCCCGGTCCGCGGCCCCCGCCGCCGCTCGAACCCCGGGATCCGCAGCACCCGCAGCCGGTGCAGCAGCCGGCTGCGCCGCAGGCCGTCGTCCTCGGTGAGCGCGACGGTGACCGTACCGTCGACGCCGAACCCTTCCCGTTCCAGCTCGACATCCGCGTGGTGCACGAGCGGCGGCAGCGGCGTCGATGGATGCAGCCGGCCGACGCGGGTGCCGCTGAGCGCCGCGACCATCTCGACGACGACCGGGTGGGTGCCGGCCCGCAGCCGCCCACGGGTCGCCCACGGCAACGGCTCGTCGAGCGCGTCGTGCACGAGCGCCCCGGCAAGCCCGTCGAGGATGTCGGTCCTGCCCGGGTACTGATGTCCCCGCACGAGCGCCAGCCCCGCTGCGGACGCCCGCGCCGCGATCAGGTCCGCCGTCGACGCCCGCTGCTTGCGCTCCCGCAGCCGCCCGACGACAGCCCCGGCCAGGTGATCGGCGGCCTGCCGCGGCCCCCCGTCCCACAGCTGCTGGTAGTACTCCGGCGACGGCATCCCCGACTGGTACCCGTCGAACGAGTCCAACCGCCGGAACGAGTACGGCACCAGAAAACTGCCCCCGACCGCCCCCTCAGGCAACACCGGCACCTCAGGCCACCCCGTGTCCCCGCCCACGCCCCCCACCGACGCGCCACCCCCGTCGGCACCTTCACGCGGCACTGGCACGCCGAACCGCGTGGCGCCCTTGTCCGCATCCGCGCCCTCAGCACCCACCGGCTCCTCAGGCGACGCCCCACTCTCGTCCGCACCTGCTCGCGGCGCCGGCACAACGGACCGCCCAGCGTTCCCGTCCCCGGCACCCACCGACACTCCGGGGGACGCGCCACCCTCGTCCGCGTCTAGCGGTGGCACCGGTGTGACGCCCCCGTCCGTCAGGCGGATCAACGCCGGCCGGTGGAACCCGCCGGTGACCACGACGACGGGACGGTCCCCCGCGTCGGCGGCGGCCGCGCGGATCCAGCGGGCCATGTACGCCTCCCGCCTCACGTCGCCCTCGCTCGCCGGGGTCTCCCCGCGCAGCAGGTCGAAGTACGCGGCGAGCCGCTCGGCGATCCCGTCATCGGGCGGGATCTCGAACAGGTGGTCCCACAACGCGTCCACGTTGTCGACGGCGAACTCCGTGCACAGCCGGTCGACGACCTCGGCGTAGCGCTGCTCGACGTCGGCGTACCGGTTCTCCCGCTGCCCGAGGGCCGGGTCCCACGCCGGCAGGTCGATGAAGCGCACGGTCGCGCCGGCCCGGTGGCCTTCCTGCAGCGCGACCCACTCCGGCGAGTACGCGCAGAACGGCGCCCACGACGCGCAGTGCCGCTCGTCGTCGCGGTAGCTGCTGAACACGGCGACCGGCAGCTCGTGCCCAAGGAGCAGCTCGCCGATGCGGTCGTTCATGTCGGCGGGCCCCTCGACGAGCACGTACGCGGGCCGCAGCACCGCGATCGTGCCGGCGACGAGCCTGGCGCAGGCCGGGCTGTGGTGCCGCACGCCGATGAACGTGGTGACCATCGCCGTTACCCCGGCAGCTGGTGCCGGGCCGCGTGCAGCGCCTTCCACTGCGCGCCGGTCCGCCAGGTCAGCTGCTGCTCCAGGTACCGCCGCAGCTTGGCCAGATCCTCGGTGTTGTCCTTCGCGGCGGTACCGGCGAGGCACGACACCAGGTCCTCGGCGGTGCCGGCCTCCCGGCGCAGGAACCAGCCGCGCAACCCGACGGCGTGCGCGACGGATACGGCCTCGGCGGTGCTCATGACCGCCGACAGCCGCTCCATCGTGTCGCCGCGCGCCGACTGTCCCGTCCGCAGCTCCCGGAACGTCGTCACGAGCACCTCGAGCACGTCGCGACGCGGCGCGGCGGTGACCCCGGACCGGCGCAGCAGCGCACCCGCCTCCGCCTCGACGAGCGCGAGCTCCGTGTCGAAGTCGGCGATCGGGAACACGGTCTCGAAGTTGAACCGCCGCTTCAACGCCGCGCTCATCTCGTTGACGCCCCGGTCACGGGTGTTGGCGGTCGCGATCACGTTGAACCCGTCACGCGCGAACACCATCGCCTCCGGCCCAATCAGCTCGGGAATCGCGAGCACCCGGTCCGACAGCGGCGACAGCAGGCAGTCCTGGACCTCGAGCGGGCAGCGGGTGATCTCCTCGAACCGCACGACCTTGCCCTCGGCCATCCCCCGCAGCAGCGGCGCCCGCACGAGCGACCGCTGGTTGGGCCCTTCCGCCACGAGGAGTGCGTAGTTCCACGAGTACTTGATCTGGTCCTCGGTCGTCGCCGCCCCGCCCTGTACGGTCAGCGTCGACTCCCCGCTCACCGCCGCCGCCAGCAGCTCCGACAGCAGCGACTTGGCGGTGCCGGGCTCACCGACCAGCATCAGCCCCCGGCTGGTGGCGAGCGACACGAGGGCCCGGTCGATCAGCGACGGGTCACCGACGAACTTACGGCTGATCCCCGCCGACGGGTCCCCCACGATGAACCGCCGCGCCGCCGTCAGGCTCAACGCCCACCCCGGCGGCCGCTCCCCGCTGTCGGTGTCGCGGAGCTTCGCCAGCTCGTCGGCGTACCGGACCTCGGCCGGCGGCCGCTGCACGGCGGTGCCCTCCTCCAGCAACTCGTGCGCAGCGCTCACAGCCTGACCTCCCACAGGTCTCTGATGATCTCGGACACGGTAACGGGGCCGAGCCCGCCGACCATGCCCGGCCCGTCCCTCTCCCACCTGGCCACGCCACCCCCACCGATCCAGACCTCCAGAAACGCCTGCCCCGCCGTCTCCTTCACGCCGCGCGCACCCCCTCCCACTCCCGCAAAGCCGCCCAGACCCGCCTCGCAAGCCACACCCACTCCCACGACTCCGCCCGGACCCGCCTCGCAAGCCACACCCACTCCCACGACTCCGCCCGGACCCGCCTCGCAAGCGGCACCCGCTCGCACAACGCCGCCCGCATCCACTCCCACGACCCCGCCCGCGACACCGCTCGGACCCGCGACGCCGGTTGCACCTGCTTCATCCGTCCGATCCGCTTCTCCGAGGCGGGCCGGGCACACTTCGCCGGGCGAGCCCGTGCCGCTCGCGGTGTCCTTGGTCATGCGGTCGCTGCTTCCAGGTCACGGACGAGCTCGTACGCCCCGATCGGGTCAAGGTCGGCGAGCCGCAGCCGCTCCGTCCCCAGGTGGCCGGCGTGCCGCCGCACGACGCAGACGTCGGCGATCGCCTGGACCGGGTCGACGGTCGGGTCGGCGCGGTGCACCCCGGGGTCCAGCTCGACCACGGCGACCCGATCACCGGGGAGATCCCTCTCGATCGACCCCCACCCGTCCCGCAGCCCGCTGCCGGTCCGCCGCCACGCGCCGCGGAGCAACGCGGCGAACCCACCCGTCGGCGAACACCGCCGCCGCGACCCGGCTGCGCTGGTCGGGCGGCCCGACATACGCGGCGACGACCGCGGCCGCGCCGAGCGGGGTGCTGGCGGCGCCGCCGTCGAGGTGGGCGAGGCCCTCGGTGCGCACGTCGGCGGGGGTAGCCGCGTTGGTGAGCGCGGCGCGCAGGCTGGGGCGCTTGTCGAGCAGCGCGGCGATGTCGGCGGCCCAGGTCGCGCTCGGGCTGAACCCTGCGGGCGCCCCGCCGCGCCGCGGCAGGATGTCGCGCAGCCAGGAGGCCGGAACCCCGAACGTGCCCATGTGCCGCCTCCCCGTGGTCCGTTTCGGATGGCGGTCACCATAGCGACGCCCACCGACAATTTCGGGTGAGACGGCCGCACGCTGCGGGAACGGCGTTGATCACGAAATTGAGCAAATGGGGAAAATCGGATCCTCGGAAAAGTGTCAGACCCTCCTGTTACACCTACAGACATGGGAATCCGAACCAGCCGCGGGGTGAGCGTCGACGAGGCGCTCCGGATGGTCCTGACGCTGCCCGAGGTGGAGCAGCGCCAGCACGGCAACCATCTCGGCTTCCGGGTGCGTGACCGGGGGTTCGCCTACCTGTGCGAGGACGACTGGACCATGCTGGTCAAGACGTCCCGTGAGGAGCAGGCGGCGCTCGTCGAGGACGACCCGCGGGCCTACAAGAAGTCACACGTGTCCGGCCGGTTCGGCTGGGTGCAGGTGCGTTTACGCAAGGCGCACGAGGACGAGCTCGCCGATCTGATCACGGAGGCGTGGAGGATGACCGCACCGCGGCCGATCGTGGCACGTCTGGATCTCGCTTTGAGTTAGCGGGTGATGTACAGAGTGAGCCCTCGCCACCCGTCCCGCTATCGCAGCGCCGACACGACCATCATGACGAGCCCGGCGCTCAGCACGGCGAGGAAGGCGACCGCGAGAACGATGCGCGACGACAGACGAGCGACCGGGGCGACGTTGGCCATGATCTTCATGCACGGGAGGAAACCATGACGGCCTGAAGCCGGCCTGTGGCCCGGCTGAAGGCGAACGCCCACCGCGCCCCGAGCGCACCAGGCGCCAGGCGCCAGGCGCCAGAGGGACCATGCCGGCGGCAGGGGGCATGCCTGCAGAGGACCAGCGCGCTCGGCGGGGTGGAACCGGTCCAGAGGGAGCGGCGCTGGCGGAGGGAACGAAGCAACAGAAGAAGGCGCGCACGCCTGGGGAATCACCCGAGCCGGAGCAACCCGTCCGGGCGAGGAGAGCGGCCAGCCAAGGGAACAACGCTGGCCGAAGGTGACCGCTTGCTCCGGAGCCGTTCCAGCTGTGGCGGCCCGCCGGTCGAGAGGGAACGGTCAGCCGAGGGGAACGGTCGGCGAGGGCAACAGCCGGCCGAGGAACGACCGGTCGACTGGAACGGGCAGCCGAGGGAGCCCGTCGGCAAGGGGTCCAGGCCGGGTGGAGGGGCAGCGGGGCGGAGGGGCAACCCGGGCGGAGGGGCAGCCGGGCGGAGAGGCAACCCGGGGCGGAAGGCAACCCGGGGCGGAAGGCAACCCGGGGCGGAAGGCAACCGGGGCGGAAGGCAACCGGGGCGGAAGGCAACCGGGGCGGAAGGCAACCGGGGCGAATGAGCAACCGGACACAGAGGCGGCCGGGGCGAAGAGACAGCCGAGGCGAAGAGGCAACCGGACACAGCGGCGGCCATGGTGGAAGGGCTGCCGGGCGGAGAGGCAGCCGGGCACAGAGGCGGCCTGGTGGAGGGAACCGCTCAAGGTGTGGCGGGGGCTGCCGATTGCGGCGGCTGTGGACGTGCGGGTGCTGGGGCAGATCGAGATCATTGACGGTGACGGCCGGCGGATGACCGGGGATGACCTGCCGCGGCGGGCCCGGCAGGTGCTGGGGGTGCTCGCGGCGCGGCATGACCGGGTGCAGTCCAAGGATGCGCTCGCGGACGCGGTCTGGGGGGTGGACCTGCCCGGGAACGCGACGGCGGCGCTGGAGCACTACGTGTCGGTGCTGCGGCGGGCGTTGCAGCCGGGGGTGCCGACGGCGAGGTCGTTCATCGTGACGCGGGCCGGTGGGTACGTGTTCGCCACCGACCGGGCCCGGCTCGACCTCGCTGAGCTGCGGGCGGCCGCGAAGGTCGCGGAGCGGCGGCCGGGGCAGCTGGACGTGCGGGAGCGGATCGTCGAGCTGGCGCCGGAGCTGCCGTTCGTGGAGGACGAGTACGCCGACTGGGCCGCGCCCGCGCGGGCCGAGGTCAAGGCGGTGCTCGTCGCGGCGCTGCTCGACCTGGCCGAGCCGGCGGCGGCCGCGGACCCGGCCAGGGCGCTGCGGCTGGCACGGGAGGCGACGGAGCTGGAGCCGTTCACCGAGCGCGGATACCGGCTGGCGATGGTCGCCGGTGCGGCGCTGGGCCGGGCCGACGAGGTCGTCCGGTGGTTCGACCTGTGCCGGCGGGCGCTCGCCGACGACCTCGGGATCGCACCGTCCGCCGACACGACGTCGCTGCGGGATCGCCTTCTGGCGGAGCTCAACACCGCCGCCGCCCGACCGGTTGAGAGCGCGCCGAACGGGGACCGCCGCCGGGGCGGGGACCGGCGCAAGGCCGACCGGCGTGCCGCGGTGCCTACCGGTCCGGCCACGTCCGATGCCGGGGAGAGCGGCGCCGCGGAGCCGGTCGAGCGGCGGCTCGCCGTCGTAAGAGAGGCGGGCAGGGAGCACAGCAGAGAAGCCGGCGGAGAGACCGGCAGGCAGGCGGCGGGCGGGTCGGCGGACGCCGCGGGGTTCGTGGGGCGGCGGGGTGAGCTGGCCGCGCTGCGTGACGGGCCGGGGGTCGTGCACGTGGTCGGGCCGGCCGGGGCGGGGAAGTCGGCGCTGCTGGGGCGGCTGCGGGACGAGGCGCCGGAGCGGGTCGGGCTGGGGCGGGGCCCCGGGCCCGGCGGGGCGCTGCGGCTCGGCTGGTTGCGCACGGCGTTGCACCAGTTGGGGCGGCCCGCGGACCGTACCCTCGACGCGGCGATGCACGAGCGGCGCACGCTGCACCCCGCCGAGCTGGACGCGATCGCCGCGGAGCTGGGTGGGTGTGTCGTCGCGGTCGACGACGCGGAGCATCTCGACGCGGACTCGGTCAGCGAGCTGCGGTGGCTTCGGGAGCGCGGAGTGCGGGTCGTGGTGTCGTACCGCTACCCGTCGGCGATCGCGGACCGCCCCCTGCACGCGCTGGACGCGGACCTGGTGCTGCGGCTCGACCCGCTCGGCGAGCGCGACCTGCCGGTCGACGTCCTGCAGGCCAGCGGCGGAATCCCCGCGCTCGTCGCGGCCACAGGAGGGGCCACAGGAGGGGCCACGGGAGAAGCCGCGGGAGAGGCTGCGGGAGGGGCCACGGGAGGAGCCGCAGGCGGGGACCCGGCGATCGCGGAGGCGGTCGCGATGCACCTCGCCAGGCAGCGGACCAGGTGGATGCCGCCGGCCGCGTGGGAGATCCTGCGGCTGACCGCGGCCCTCGGCACGTTGCGGGTGGAGCAGCTGGCCGCGGCCGGTGGGCTGGACCTCGACGAGGTCCTGGCCGCGGTCGACCGGCTCGTCCACGCGCACCTGCTGGTGGAAGGGCCCGGCGGCAGCGTCCGGCACCGCAGCGACCTGATCCGGTCCGCCGTGGCCGCCCAGATCTCCGCCGCCCACGGCCACCACCTCCGGGACCGCCTCGCCACCGCGTAGCGCCAGACCGGACGAGGCACGACAACCCGACAAGCAGCGCCGTACATCAGCCGCAAACGCGACAGGAAATCCTCGTTGCGCCGGGGAGCGGTGCGTCGTATGTTGTTCTCAGATCGAGAAATACTCTATCTGAGAAGGACTCATCGTGAACGACGCCGACTTCCTCGCCAGCTACGACCCGCGCGCCTACCCGCCGGTGGCGGTGACCGTGGACATCGTGGCGTTCACGATCCGCAACGGCGTGCTCAACGTGCTGCTCGTGCGGCGCGCCTGCCCGCCCAGCGAGGGCATGTGGGCGCTGCCGGGCGGGTTCGTCGGGCAGTGGGAGGACCTGCCGACCGCCGCCGCGCGGGAGCTGGCCGAGGAGACCGGCGTCGCCACCGCGCACCGCCGGCTGCACCTGGAGCAGCTCGGCACGTACGGCGCACCGGACCGCGACCCGCGCATGCGGGTGTTCTCGGTGGCGTACGTCGCGTTCGCGCCGGACCTGCCCGATCCCGTGTCCGGCTCCGACGCCCGCGAGGCGGCCTGGGTGCCGATGGACGAGCGGCCCACGGAGCTCGCGTTCGACCACGGCACGATCGTCGCCGACGGCCTGGAGCGCGCCAGGTCGAAGCTGGAGTACACGCCCCTGGCGACGAAGTTCGTCGGCGAGGAGTTCACGATCGCCGAGCTGCGCGCGGTGTACGAGACGGTCTGGGGCGAGCCGCTGCACGCCGGCAACTTCCACCGCAAGGTGCTGTCGGTCCCCGGGTTCGTCGAGAGCACCAACACGACCACGGAACGCGGCGGCGCCCGCGGCGGACCGCGCGCCAAGCTCTACCGCGCCGGCGACGCCCGCCTCCTGCACCCCGCACTGCTGATGCCCAGCCGAGAGGAGACGGTCCGGTGACCCGCAGCGGTGCAACCAGAAGCACCACCACCGCCGAGGCGATCGCACTGATCGAGTCCGCCGGCGGCAGCCTGTTCGACGGCGACGACCCGGCCGGCACCTACCGGCGGCTCGCCCGCCTCACCCACCCCGACGTGGCCGGTCCGCAGGGCGCCGCCGCGTTCGCCCGGCTCACCGAGCTGTGGCGCAACCACGGCACGATCCGCAGCGCCAAGGGCGCCTACTCGACCGCGACGCTCGCCTTCGAGGGCGACCTGGCCAACCTGTACGCCGTGCCGGAGGGCCATCTGAAGCTCGTCCGCGACCCGGCGTGCAACGACCTCATGGCGCGGGAGGCGACCGCGCTGCAACGGATCGCCGACCGTGGCGACCCTCGCTACCTGCCCTACGTGCCGCGGCTCGTGGACACGTTCCGCCACAAGGAGGACGCCACGACCAGGCGCGGCAACGTCGTTGCGACCTCCGCAACGGGGTTGCACAGCCTCGCCGAGGTGGCGCTGCGCCGCCCGAACGGGCTCGACCCGCGCGACGCGGCGTGGATGTGGCGGCGGCTGCTCGTGGCGCTCGGCCTCGCGCACCGCGCCGGCGTCGTGCACGGCGCGATCGTGCCCGAGCACGTCCTCATCCAGCCGGAGGACCACGGGGTCGTGCTCGTCGACTGGTGCTACAGCGTCACCGAGCCCGGCGACCGGATCCCGGCGATCGTGCCGCACCGGCGCGACCACTACCCGGCCGAGGTGCTCGCCCGCGAGACCCCCGGCCCGTACACCGACCTGGCCATGGCCGCCCGGCTGATGGCCGACCTCATGGGCGACCGCGCCCCGCAGGCACTGCGGCGCTTCGCCGACGGCTGCCGGCTCGCGTCACCGAGGCAGCGCCCCGACGACGCCTGGAAGCTGCTCGGCGAGCTCGACGACCTGCTGCACCGCCTGTACGGCCCCCGCAAGTTCCGACCGTTCACGCTCTGAGAAGGAGACCCTCATGGGAAGTGGGATCTGGTCGACCGACGTCTACGACGCCGCCGACCGCTACCGTCGCGCCACCGGCGCCAGCGCGTTCGCGTACAGCGACTCCGGCGCCCGCACCGTCCACAGTGCACTCGACCCGAAGGGCGTCGGCAAGCGCGAGAGCCGGGACTCCGACGAGCACCCCGACTCGGTCGCCATCGCCGTCATGTTCGACGTGACCGGCTCGATGGGCTCCGTGCCCCGGGTGCTGCAGCAGAAGCTGCCGCAGCTGCTCGGTCTGCTGCTGCGCAAGGGATACGTGAAGGACCCGCAGATCCTGTTCGGCGCGATCGGCGACGCCACCTGCGACCGGGTGCCGCTGCAGGTCGGGCAGTTCGAGTCGGACAACCGGCTGGACGAGGACCTCGGCCGCTTCGTGCTCGAAGGTGGCGGCGGCGGGCAGATGACCGAGTCCTACGAGCTCGCGATGTACTTCATGGCCCGGCACACCAGCATCGACTGCTACGAGAAGCGCGGCAAGCGCGGGTACCTCTTCATCATCGGCGACGAGCAGGCCTACTCGCGGGTGAAGCCCGGCGAGGTCCGCGACGTCATCGGCGACAAGCTCGGCGAGGCGATCGGCTTGCGGGCGATGGTCGACGAGGTCCGCCGCATGTACGACACGTACTACATCCTGCCCGCCGGCTCGTCGTACGCCGGCAACACCACCATCCTCGACTTCTGGAAGGACCTCCTCGGCCAGAACGTCATCGCCCTCGACGACCTGGACGCGGTGTGCGAGACCATCGCCCTCACGGTCGGCCTCGGGGAGGACTCCATCGACCTGGACGAGGGCCTCGAGGACCTGCGCGAGGCCGGCTCGGCGGCGACCGTGACCGTCGGCAAGGCCCTCGCCCGCATCGGCGGCGGCCGCGCGCCCGTCGCGACCGGCTCGGCGCCCACCATGTCCGGCACCACCAGCGTGGAACGGTTGTAAGCCATGCGGCACGTCATCGTGGTGGACCTCGGATACGGGGACTGCGGCAAGGGGACCGTCGTCGACCACCTCTGCGCCACCCGTGACGTGCACACCGTGGTGCGCTTCAACGGCGGCGCCCAGGCCGCGCACACCGTCGTGCTCGGCGACGGCCGCAAGCACACGTTCGCACAGTTCGGGTCGGGCACGTTCCGGCCCGGCGTGCGGACCCACCTGTCGCGGTTCATGGTCGTCGACCCCCTAGCCCTGGCCGCCGAGGCCGACCACCTGGTGGGACTCGGCGTCCACGACGTGTGGTCCCGGCTCACCGTCGACCGGGCGGCGCTGCTGTCCACGCCGTACCACCGCGAGGCGAACCGGGCGAAGGAGATCGCCCGGGGCGCCGACCGGCACGGTTCGTGCGGGATGGGCGTCGGGGAGGCCATGGCGTACGCGCTGCGCCACCCCGACGACGCGCCAAGGGCCGGCGACTGCACGGATCCGCCGCTGCTGCGGGCGAAGCTCCGCCGGCTCCGCTCCAATCTGGGCGTGGACGGCCCGCCGGTCGACGCGTGCGTCGAGGCGTACACGGCGTTCGCCGCCACGGTGTCCATTGTGGACGGGCTGCGGATCGAGGGGCCGTGCGTGTTCGAGGGCGCGCAGGGTGTACTGCTGGACGAGTGGCACGGGTTCCACCCGTACACCACCTGGAGCACGACGACGTTCGCCAACGCCGAGACGCTCCTGGCCGGCGAGCCCGCCTACCGGCTCGGGGTCCTGCGGACGTTCACGACCCGCCACGGCGCGGGCCCGCTCGTCACCGAGGACCCGTCGCTGCCCGTCACCGACCCCAACAACCCCGCGAACCCGTGGCAGGGCGCGTTCCGCGTCGGCCACTTCGACGCGGTCGCGCACCGGTACGCCCTGGACGTCTGCGGCGGCGTCGACGGGCTCGCCCTCACCCACCTCGACACCGCTTCGGCGCATCCGGACCTGCGGATGTGCGTCGACTACGACGGCGTCAAGCCCACCCGCGGCCCGACCGGCGACCTGGACCGGCAGGAGCGCCTCACCCGCGCGATGGCGTCCAGCCGGCCGCGCCTCGTCCCGGTGGACGACTGGACCGCCGCGGTCGAGGAGCAGCTGTCGGCGCCCGTGGTGCTGGAGTCGCACGGCCCCCGCTCGGAGGACAAGACGTCCACCGATTCGGCACCGACGGTGGCCGCCCGGGTGACATGCTGAGGTCCGCACCTCAGTCGCACCACAGTCGAACCTCAGCCGGTCGTGTGACGCTGCCTGCCGACACCTTCGGGAGGGACACGCATGGTCATGGGACTCGGTCGGGGCACGCTCAACGCGGTCCTCCTCGCCACCGCGGCGGGCCTCGCGATCGGCGGCGTCGCCGGCGTCGTGTCCCCCACGTTCGCCGAGGCCGGACCCTCCACGCCGCACCGGGCCGCCCCCGCGACGGTGGTCACGGACGTCGACGTGCTCACCGGCGACCACATGAGCATCACGGTCCGCTTCAGCAACCCTGGCCGCGCGCCGCGCCACGTCGCCGCCACGGACATCAGCGTGTCCGCCGGTGCCGTCGTCCTTCGCTCCCGTACGACCAGCGCCTTCGACGTCCGGCCGGGCGCCACGGCCACCTCGACGTTCGACTTCGACACCCCGCCGACCGGCGCGTCCCTCACCCTCAACCTGCCGGGTGAGGCGCTCCCCCTCTGAGACCCGTCGCCGCCCGGCGCGCGAGCAGCACCAGCCCGACCGCACCGGCGGCGAGCACCGCGCTCGCGGTGTAGGCGAACGGGTCGAGCACGAACAGGTCGCCGCCCGCCGGGCCGGTCCACCCCGTCAGCGCGCCGAGCAGCGTCCACAGCAGCGCCGCCACCCCGTCGCCGACCATGACGACGAACGGCCCGGCCAGCGCGGTCAGCACCAGCGTCCGCGGCACCCGGCCGGCACCGAGGCCGGCGACCCCGGCGAACGCGGCGACCACGAGGGTCTGCGCCACCATGTACGCGGCGTTGTTGAGATGCAGCAGCTGGAGCAGCTCATACGTGTCGTCGGCCAGCGCGGTGTACCGGGTCGCGACCGACCGGTGCGCCACCGCGACCGCGCCGCAGCAGATCAGGCCGGCGCCGAGCACCCAGCCGGACCTGACGAGGACGCGGCGCCCGCGCTCCGCCGGCGGGTCGCCCCCGGGCCGGCGGGCCAGCAGCGCCGCACCGAGGACCAGCCCGAGCAGCGCCGGCACGAACGCCGCGACGAGCTCCATCCCCAGCACCGCGTCCAGCGCCGCCCCGTGCGGGTAGCAGTCGTTCGGGTCGCCGCACCGCGGCACGCCGGCCTGGTCGAGCTGCCGCTGCACGGTGCCTGCCGCGAACCAGACGTACCCGGTGGCGACTGCGCTCACCACGGCGGCGACGACCAGATACGGACGGAGCAGCCGCAGCGCAAGCCCCATCATCCGGGCGGTCACCTCCGTGATCGTCAGCGGCACCGGACCCGCGGCGAGCCCGGCATCGGCGCCTCCAGGGTAGGCCGCCGGGCGCACCGCAGCGCGGGGCACGCGTCTCAATCAAGGCCGACGCGTGCATCGCCGGCTGACACCGCGGCTCGACCGGGGCCGACACGTGCACTGCGGCCCGGGGCAGGGTCCTTCCAAGGCCGGCGGGTGCACCGCGGCTCGGGCGCGGCCATCCAAAACCCGCGACCCGGACCCGCCGCGGCCAGGTCCGGCCCCAGCGCCGCAGCTCAGACGCCGCCCACCCAAGGCCCATGGCTCGGACGCCGACCGTCCGAGGTCGGCATAAGCGGCGGCGGTCCCCCATCACTCGGGCTCGGCGGGCGGGTGCCGCGTCGGTCACCGGTGGGTGGTCACCCGCCGTCGCAGACGTCAGGCCCGGCTGGGTGGCCGGCCCCGTCCTGCCCCGCACCGACCGTTCCTCGCGCCGCCTCTAGCATCGCGCCTGGCGCCGTCCCGAGAATGGGACATTCCCCGCCCGAGCACCGCAGTCCGGGCGCGGCCCGCCGGTGCCGCGTGGCCCGGGACGGGGTGACGGCCTGGGAACCGGGACGGCGGCGAGGGTTCACAGACCGCCGCCGAATGGTTCGACGGCGGCTCACATGGGGCGCGCGGGGTCAGTGACTGAGGCGCTCGCGGCGGACGACGGGGCGGCGGCCCTCGCCGCACGGCCTCGGCGGGCTGGGCGCGGCGTCGGTCACCGTCCACCGGTGGGTGGTCACCCGCCGCCGCAGACGTCAGGCCCGGCTGGGCGGCCGGCCCCGTCCTGCCCCGCACCGACCGTTCCTCGCGCCGCCCCAAGCATCGTGCCTGGCGCCCCGGGGATCGGGCCGCCGCCGAGTGGCTCGGCGGCGGGATCGCATGAGGGCGTGGGGGTCAGTGGCTGAAGCGCTCGCGGCGGACGACGGGGCGGCGGCCCTTCAGGGTGGTGCGGCGCAGCGTGTCGATGACCTCTTCGACGGCGCCCTCGGGGACCTCGACCAGGGAGAAGCGGTCGGTGATCTCGATGGCGCCGATGTCGCGGCCGCTCAGGCTCGACTCGCCGGTGATGGCGCCGACGAGGTCCTGGGGGCGGATGCCGGCCGCGCGGCCCGCGCCGACGAAGAGCCTGGTCATGCCGCCGGCCGGTACGCGGCGGCCGCCCGCGTCGCGGCCCCGGCCGCGGCCGTCGGCGTCGCGGACCGCGACCCGGCGGCCGGGACCCGGCCGGTCCCCCGAGCCCGCACCGGACCGCCCACCGCCGACGCCGGAGCCCGAGCCGGAACCGAACCGGTCGGAGGGCTCGCGGGGCGCGCGGAGGGTGATGTCGGGGATCTCCTCCTGGTCGCCCTCGCCGATGCCGGTGGCGTCGTGGGCGATCTTGACCGCGGCCATCGCGATCTCCATCAGGTCGAACTCGTCGCTGAGGGTCTCCACGACGACGCGGAACTGGGTGAGGGCCTCACCGTCGGCGGCGAGCAGCTCGTGGAGGGCGGCACGGGTGAGCTCGAGGCGGCGGGCGCGCAGGTCGGCGACGGTCGGGACCTTCTCGATGAGGATGCGCTGCTTGGTGATCCGCTCGATGGTCTTCAGCATGCGGTGCTCGCGGGGCTCGGCGAGGGTGATCGCGATGCCCTCGCGGCCGGCGCGGCCCACGCGGCCGATGCGGTGGACGTAGGACTCGGGGGCCGAGGGCACGTCGTAGTTGACGACGTGGGTGAGGTGCTCGACGTCCAGGCCGCGGGCGGCGACGTCGGTGGCGACGAGCAGGTCGGCGGTGCCGTTGCGCAGGCGCGCCATGACCCGGTCGCGCTGCTCCTGGCCCATGCCGCCGTGGAGGGCCTCGGCGCGGTACCCGCGGCCGTTGAGCGTCTCGGTGAGCTGGTCGACCTCGTCGCGGGTGCGGCAGAAGACCAGCGCGGCGCCCGGGGCCTCGACGTCGAGGATGCGGCCGAGGGCGGCGGGCTTGTGGGCGCGGCTGACGACGTACGCCACCTGCCGCACCAACGGGGCCTCGCCGGCGGGGGTCGGCGCGCGGCCGATCTGGATCCGGACGGGGTCGTTGAGGTGGCTGCGGGCGAGGCCGTCGATGCGCGGCGGCATCGTGGCGGAGAAGAGCACCGTCTGCCGGTCCTCGGGGGTCTCCTGCAGGATCGCCTCGATGTCCTCGGCGAAGCCCATGTCGAGCATCTCGTCGGCCTCGTCGAGCACGACGACGCGCAGGTCGTGCAGGCGCAGCGTGCCGCGGCTGATGTGGTCGAGGGCCCGGCCGGGGGTGGCGACGACGACGTCGACGCCGTGCTCCAGGGCGCGCAGCTGGCGGCCGATCGGCTGGCCGCCGTAGATCGGCACGACGCGGGTGCCGAGGTCCTTGCCGTAGCGGTGGATCGCCTCGGACACCTGGACGGCCAGCTCGCGGGTGGGCACGAGGATGAGCGCCGAGGGGTTGTCGCCGCCGGGCGAGGGGATCGTCTGCAGCAGCGGCAGCGAGAAGGCGGCGGTCTTGCCGGTGCCGGTGGCCGCCTGGCCGAGCAGGTCACGGCCCTCCAGCATCGGCGGGATCGCCTCGCGCTGGATCGGGGTGGGCTCCTCGTAGCCGAGGTTGGTCAGCGCCTTGAGCAGCTCGTCCCGCAAGCCCAGTTCGGCGAAGCCGGTGTCTTCGGTCACGGTGGGGCTCCTCAATCGCGAAATTCGTGGCTTCTACCAGCATCCCAGGCCCGGCGTCCCGCCGCCTGAGCGGTCTGCCTGGATGTGACCTGCGACCAGCCGACTGGTACAACGAGCGAGTGGCCGATGACGACTGGCAGGCGCAGCGGGCCCGTGCGGTGGCGCACCACGGGGCCGAGCTCGACCGGCGCCGCGCCGCGGAAGCCGAGCAGGCGGCGGCGCTTATCGAGCGGTTCGTGGCTGACGCGCTCGCGGCGGGCCTGCCGACCGAGTCGCTGCGGGCCCGCTCGTATGGCGGTCGTTCCTACCGTACGCCGTTGCGCGGCTGGTACCTCAACAGTGAGCACACCATCGCGGTGGGTGACGACGGACGGTACTACTCGCTGCTGGTGCCGTCGAGCGCGACGGCGTGGCTGACCGGGGTGACGCCGCAGCCGCACGCGCCCCGGCTCATCGTCGGCGAGGGCGGCCGCGACGGCGAGTCGATCCCCCTGCAGAAGGTCCTGGACAGCAGGCTCAGAGACGGATGAACGCGGGCGGCACCTCGTCGGTGAGCCACACGCCGTTGCCTGAGACGTAGAACACGTGGCCGGCCCGGGCCATCTCCCCGGCGAGGACGGTGAGGACGGCGACGGCGCCGCCGCGGCGGGTGCCGACCCGGCGGGCGGTCGCGGTGTCGGGTGACAGGTGCACGTGGTGGCGGCCGCCGCGGTTGAGGCCGGTCGCCTGGATCGACGGCAGGGCGGCGGCGCCGGTGCCGTGGAAGAGCACCTCCGGCGGCTCCTGCGGGGTGAGCCCCAGGTCGACCGGCACGGAGTGCCCCTGGTTGGCGCGGATCCGCTCGACGCCGCCGGGTCCCGTCTCGACCGCGTAGCGCTGCTTGTCGTTGCCGGCGACGACCTCGTCCAGGTCGGCCCGGGTGATGCCCATGGCGTCCAGGAACGTCCCGACGGGCACCCAGCCGCCCGGGTCGAGGGTCAGGCCGACCCGCGCGGGGTCGTGGCGCAGCGCCTTCGACATCCGCTTACTGAGCTTGACCAGCTGCTGGTGATCCATGGCCGTTCCATTGTCGGCCCCGCCGCAACCGGATGACGACGCGGTCCGGCCGGATCAGGACCGCGCGGCGCCGGCCCATCCAGCGCCGCAGCGCGCCGGACGGGTCGAACTCGGGCGTCACCGCGATCACCGTGGCGCCGCCGTGCTTCATGACGACGCCGGGCCGGGTGAGGACCGCCCAGCCGTCGCCGAGCGCCTCGTCGAGCCGGACCGTCCGGCCGGAGCGCACCACGAACGGCTGCGGGGCGAGGGGGCCGACCCCGCGCAGCGGCGGGCTGGTGGAGCGCAGCGCGAGGCCCTTCAGGCCGGGCAGCCGCCACACCGCGCCGAGCACGACCCGCCGCACCGCCGCCGCGCGGTCCTGCCCCCCGGTCATCGCCCACCCCGCCACGATCGCGAGCCGGATCTGCGCCTTCGCGTGGGGTTTGCGTTCGCGCTGGAACGAGTCGAGCGCCGACGGGTCGCCGGAGGCGCGCCAGGCCGCCAGCTTCCACGCGAGGTTGTAGGCGTCGCGCAGGCCGGCACCGAGTCCCTGACCGATGAACGGCGGCGTCTGGTGGGCCGCGTCGCCGAGCAGGAACACCGTGCCGCGCCGCCACGTGTCGGCGATCCTGGCCCGGAACGTGTACTGCGCCGCCCGGACCACCGTCACCGCCGCACCGGCCCGCCAGGGCGCGAGCAGCTCGTCCACGTCGAGCGCCGGCTCGCCGTCGTGCATCCGGAACTCCCACCTGTACCGGCGAGACCCCAGCTGCATGAAGGTGGCGGCGCGACGCGGGTCGCAGATCTGGTGGACGCCGCCCCACGCGTCGAGGTCCCGGTCGGTGACGCCGTCGACCACCAGCCACCGCTCCTCGAACCCGAGGTCCTCCAGCTCGGCGCCGATGGCCGCCCGGACGGTGCTGTTGGCGCCGTCGCAGCCGAGCACCGCCGACGCCCGCAGCGACGACCCGTCGGCGAGGGTCACCGACGTGGACGTGACCCCGGTGACGGTGACCCCGCCGCGGAACTCGATCAGCGGCAGCTCGGCGACCCGCGCGCGCAGCAGCCGCTCCAGGTCGGGCTGGTCGAACATGTTGGCCTGCGGCCAGCCGTGCGGGCCGGGCCCCGGGTCGCGGCGGAACTCGGCCATCACCCGGTGCCTGCCGTCCAGCAGCCGCAGCCCCAGCCCCGGCCGGCTGACCGCGGCGAACGCGTCGGCGACGCCGAGCTCCTGCAGGATGCGCATGACCTCGTCGTCGACGTGGACGGCCCGGGGCAGAGGATACGGCTCGGGGTAGCGATCCAGCAGCAGGCACGGCACGCCGCGCTGGGCGAGCAGGATCGCGGAGGCGGCACCGACCGGTCCCGCCCCCACGATCACCACTGGGTCCACGCGGCGAGGGTACGTTATGCGCAGCGCGTCCCGTTGAGCGTGAACGCGGTCGGCGCGGTGTTCGTGCCGTTCCAGTTGGACAGGAACCCGAACGTCACGGTGCCGCCGGCGGGGATGCTCGCCGTGTAGCTCACGCTGGTCCAGGTGACCGCGGCGCCGGACTGGGCGTAGGTGGCGCCCCACGACTGGGTGACGACCTGGCCGTTCGCGTAGCTCCAGGTCAGCGTCCAGCCGTTGATCGCGCTGGTACCGGTGTTCGTCACCTTCACGTCGCCCTGGAACCCGCCCTGCCACTGGTTGGTGACGCTGTACGCGACCTTGCACGCGCCGGACGGCGGCGGGGACGACGACCTCGACGGCGACGGCGACACCGACCGGGAGGGCGACGGGGACACCGAACGGGACGGCGACACCGACGACGTCGGCGACGTGACCCCGCCGTAGACGGTGGCCTCCTTGGCGGTGGCCTTGATGCCGTTGGCGCCGTTGAAGATGCGCTCGCCCCAGCTGGTGAGCTGCGCGGGGTTGAAGCCGGTCACCATGTCGAGGTACTCGACGCCGCCGCCGTTGCCGCTCCACGACCAGCCGAGGTAGCCGATCCGCAGCGACTGGGTGGTCGCCATGATGGTGTCCTCGTCGGGGTTGCCGTCAGAGTGGTTGAACCCGAACTCCCCGACGACGATCGGCAGCTTCGCGGTGACGAACCGGTTGAGATAGTCGTTGATCTCCGCGGCGGTGTCGAACACGCCGTACATGTGGATCGAGAACACCGTGTTCTTCAGCGGGTCGGCGGCGAAGACGGTCGCCGCGTTGTCGCGCATCGTGAAGGACCAGTCCTGGCCCCAGTTGGGCGCGTCGACCATGATGGTGTGCTCGAACCCGTTGCTGCGCAGGCGCTTGACCGCGTTGGCGGTGTCGGTGGCCCAGTTGGCGACGGTGGCGGCGTTGTTGCCGTAGGGCTCGTTGCCGATGTTCACGATGACGTACTTCTCCTGGCCGGCGAGGGCGCTCTTGACGCTCAGCCAGTAGTCGACCGCCCGGTCGAGGGTGATCGCGCCGCTCTGCTCGCCGTAGCCGGTGGTGTCGTGCGCCTCCAGGACGCAGATGAGCCGGTTGGCCTTGCACAGCGACACGACGTTGGCGACGTCGGCGGTGTCGTTCTTCGTCCAGCGGTCGCCGGTGGCGAGCACGACCCGGACGCTGTTCGCGCCGAGCGCCTTGATGTTGGCGAACGAACTGGTCTGCGTCGGGTACCAGGTGTGCGCGTGGCTGACGCCGCGCATGACGAACTCGGCGCCGTTGGCGTCGTAGAGCCGGCCGTTGCTGACGGTGAAGCCGGTCGCCGCCGACGCCGGCTGCACGGCGACGAGCAGCGACACCACGACCGCCAGCGCCGCGGCCGCCGCGAGGGTGATCCGCGTTCTCATGTTGGTCCTCCTAGGGGGTGTTGGACGCAACATATGAAGCGGTTCAGTTCACGGTCAACGATGTCAGCGCCGGGCCGCAGGTCGGCCGCGCGAGCGGTGTGAAACTTGCAGCGCCGGGTAGCTGGGGCCGCATGACCATCGACAATCCGTCCGACCTGTTCCTCTACGAGCTGTCCGGCATGTACGACGCCGAGCGCAAGAGCAACCATCTCGTCGGCGAGATGCTCGGCCAGGCCGAACAAAGCCCCCTCGCCCAGATCCTGCGGGCCCAGCAGCAGCAGGGACAGCAGAAGATCCAGAACATCGAGACGTGCTTCGCGATGATGGAGATGGAGCCGGTCGAGGTGCCGTGCTCGACGCTCGACGGGATGCGGGCGGAGTTCCAGGCGTTCGCCGGCCAGCGGCCCTCCACCGAGGCGATGGAGATCTACGCCGTGGACGCGGAGACGAAGCTGGCGCACTTCGGCATCGCCGGCTACCGCGGACTGATCGACAAGGCGCTGCTCATGGGCGAGACGCAGTGCGCGCAGATCCTGCAGACCAACCTGGTGCAGAAGCAGGAGAACGCGGGGACGTTCGAGCGGATCAGCCACGAGCTCGGCCAGCGGGTGGCCATGCAGATCTGAGGCAGATCTGAGGCGGATACAAGGCCGTAGGGGGCCCCGACATCGGGCCCCCTCCGGTCCTCCGGGGTCAGCCCCCGAGACTCGCCGCAGCGGAGGCGATCGCCGAGGCGAACGTGCTCACCTGCGTGTAGACGCCCGGGTAGTTCGGGCGGGCGCAGCCGTTGCCCCAGCTGACGATGCCGACCTGGATCCAGGCGTTGGCGGCGTCGCGGCGGAACATCGGGCCGCCCGAGTCGCCCTGGCAGGTGTCGGTGCCGCCGGCGGCGTACCCGGCGCAGATCTCGTCGTTCGGGATCAGGTCCGGGTAGGAGTTGTCACAGGTCGAGTCCGCCACGTACGGCACGGTCGCCTTGAGCAGGTAGCGCTGCTGCGCGCCGCCCTCGCGCGCCGCACCCCATCCCGCGACGGTGAAGGTGCCGGTGTTGTACGTGGTGTTCGTCGCGATCGGCAGCAGGGCCAGGCCGCTGACGGGCGACGCGAGCCGGATCAGCGCCCAGTCCTTGCCGTTGCCGTTGTACCCGGGCGCCCGGTACACGTAGTTGGACCTGACCTGGATGCGGCTGGCCGACTGCAGGTCGACCACGCCCAGCGTCGCGGTGATGCTGGTGTTGGTGCCGGTGGCGCCCACACAGTGCGCGGCGGTGAGCACCAGCCGCGGGCTGTACAGCGCGCCGCCGCAGCCCATCGAGAGCCGCACCATGAACGGGAACTCGCCCTGCGCCGCACGGGTGCCGCCGACGACGTCCTGCTGGGCGTGCGCGACGCCCGGCAGCACGCCGACGGTGGCGATGACGGCGGTCAGGACCGCCAGGAACCTTCGAACCATCCGGAGCCTCCCCAACGAGTTGGATGATGGGGAGGATGGTATCCATCGATTCGATACTTATGGATATATCGTCCGGCTCATACTGCCGACCACGACGCTGGTCTCGGTCTCCGGGTCGGTGACGGTCGTCGGCGTCAGACCGCTCCCGGCGAGGACCGCGTGGACCGCGTCCAGCTGGGCGTCGCCGGCCTCGGTCAGCAGGCGCCCGTCGCGGGCCAGCCAGCGCGGCGCCTCGGCCGCGACCCGGCGCAGCACGCGCAGGCCGTCGTCGCCGCCGTCGAGCGCGGCCCGCCGCTCGTGCACCCGGAACTCCTCGGGCAGGAACGCGATCTGCGCCGTCGGCACGTAGGGCACGTTCGCGAGGAGCACGTCGACCCGCCCGCGCAGGTCCTCCGGGAGCGGGTCGAAGAGGTCACCCTCGTACACCTCGGCGTGCGGGAGGTTCCGTCGCGCGCAGGCCACCGCGGCCGGGTCGACGTCGGCCGCCACCAGCCTCGTGCGCTCCCTGCCGCGGGTCGCGACCGCGCCGAGCGCCCCCGTGCCGCAGCACAGGTCCAGCACCGTGTGTCCACTGTGGATGAACGTGCGTGCGGTGACGGCCAGGAGCTCGGTGCGGTGGCGCGGGATGAACACCCCGTCCTCGATGGCGAACCGTTCGCCCGCGAACGACGCCCACCCGACGAGGTACTCGATGGGGTACCCCTGCACCCGCCGCTCGACGAGCGTCGCCAGCCGTTGTTCGTCACCGGCGGCCGCCTCGGTGAGCAGCGCGGCCTCGTCCTCGGCGAACACGCATCCGGCGGCGCGCAGCCGGTCAATAACCGTGGGCACGCCGCACTGTAGCGCTGCTAGTCTGACCTGTGCGCGCGGTTATGCTGTCCGGCCCGGGTCCCGTGTCCAACCTGAGCGTCGTCGAGGTGCCGACACCCTCGCCGCCGCCCGGCTGGGTCAGGATCCGCGTCAAGGCGTTCGGGCTCAACCGGTCGGAGCTGCACACCCGCCTCGGCCTCGCGGAAGGCGTCGTCTTTCCCCGCGTCCCGGGCATCGAGGCGACGGGCGTGGTGGACGACCCGGGTGACTCCTCGTTCACCGTCGGCCAGCAGGTCGCCACGATGATGGGCGGGATGGGCCGCACCTTCGACGGCGGCTACGCCGAATACACGGTCGTGCCCGCCGCGCAGGTCATCCCGTTCGTGTCCGAACTGCCGTGGCCCGCGATCGGCGCCGTCCCGGAGACGCTGCAGACGGCGTACGGCTCCCTCGTCACCGCCCTGGACCTGCGGCCCGGCCAGACGCTGCTGATCCGCGGCGGCACGTCGTCGGTCGGCCTGGCCGCCGCCGCCCTCGCCCGGGACCTCGGCGCGACCGTGCTGTCCACGACCCGCTCCCCCGGCCGCCTCGCGGCGCTGACCGCAGTCGGCGTCACCCACCCGCTCGTCGACGACGGCTCGGTCGCCGCTCAGGTCAGGGCGCTGTTCCCGGACGGCGTCGACGCGGCCCTGGAGCTCGTCGGCACCCCCACCCTGCCCGACACGCTGGCCGCGACCCGCGTCCGGGGCACGGTCTGCTTCACCGGCATGCTGTCCAACGAGTGGCTGGTCCGCGACTTCTACCCCATCGGCTACCTGCCGACCGGTGTCCGCCTGACCGCCTACGGCGGCGAGGCGAGCGACCTGCCACCCGCGGTCCTGCAGCGGTTCCTCGACCGGATCGCCGCCGGCGAGGTGACCCTCGGCCCGGTCCACACGTACGCGATGGACGACATCCGCACCGCCCACACCGACCTGGAGCGGGGCACCCACGTCGGCAAGCTGGTCGGGCTCGCCTGATGCCCTCGTACCAGCAGCTCGTCGAGGAGGCCCTGGCCGCCCCGGTCGCCGGCTGGGACTTCACCTGGCTGCGGGGCCGTTCGCACGGCGGCGACCCGTCCTGGTCGTACCCGGGCCTCGCCCGACCGCTGATCGCCGGCGCGGCGTCGCTGCTGGACGTCGACACCGGCGGCGAGCTCCTGGCCTCCCTCGCCCCGCTCCCCCCGCGCACCGTCGCGACGGAGTCCTGGGCGCCGAACGTCCCGGTCGCCGCCGCCCGCCTGTCCCCGCTCGGCGTCACCGTCCTGCCTTCCCTGGACGCCGCCCCCGGCGGGCCTTCCCTGGACGCCCACGGTGGGTTCGACCTCGTGCTCAATCGTCGTGCACACCCACCGCTTCCTGACCCACGCGGTGCGGTAGCCGTGGAGTATCCCGACCTGTCGCCGTACGAGTACTACGAGTTCCCGCTCCCGATGCGCAACGTCGGCTGGCTGGGACCCTCCTTCACCCCGCGACCGCCCGCCCCGGACGTCGACCCGCGACCCCTGCGCGCCGCCTCCCGCGCGCGGTCCAACGTGATGCTCGGCTGGCACGACTGCCCGTGGTGCCCCGGCACGACCGCCCCCCACGACGGCAACGGCGAATACCACTACTACGCCCACGACGGCGAGGTGTACGCCGCCCCGGTCATGCTCCTGCACTACGTCGAGGTGCACGGGTACCGCCCGCCGGAGCAGTTCCTGGAGGCCCTGCGGGTGCCCGGCGAGCTGCCCTGGGACGACCGCGCCGATGATCTGCCCGGGCTCGTCCGCTGGGGCTTCGACCTGCAACGCACCACCGACGGTGCCAACCCGTGACGTCACACTCGAACGGCAGGTACAGCGCCATGCACACCGCAGAGGCCCGCATCGAGGACGCGGGCAACATCCTGGTCGCGCCGGCGGCCCTGCACGACGATCCGCTGGTCAGGGACTTCTTCGGGGCCGTGAGCACGCCGCAGGAGCTGCCCGCCGTGCATCGCAGGACCGTCTACCTGTGCGGCGACGTGTCCAGCATCGGCGCGCCCGCGCTCGACGGGGCCGCGCGGGTGTTCGTGGTCGACGGGCTGTCGCACGGCTCCGCGCCGTGGCCGGTCGCCGACCCCGGGCAGGTGCCCGTCGGCGTCCACGGCGCCGGCGTGTACTACCGGCGGTTCTTCGACCCCGGCGCCGGCCACTTCGGCCGGATCAGCTCGGAGCACGCGTTCCAGTCCCTCACGGAGTCCACCAAGCCCGGCACCGCCCACCGCACCGGGATCTACCTGACCCCCGTCACGCGGGACGGCGCCGACCTGCACTTCCGCCTGCTCCGGTGCTCCACGAACCTCTCGGGCCCGACCGAGAACTTCGCCGCGACCGACACGCGCATCGTCGAGGCCCTGAACCGGGAGGCCGCCCACGTGTTCCGGGGCCACGCCCCGCTGAACCACGTCCTCGCGCAGATCTACCACAACACCCCGGGCACCGACGAGCGCAAGCAGTCCAAGGCCAAGATCTCGGCGCACGCCGACAAGACCAAGGACATGCCCGGCAACGGCGTCATGGCCTTCTGCACCTTCTACGACGGGCTCGACAAGCTGCGCCCCCTGGGACCCTTCGACCACGGCCTGAACGGTGTCAGCGGGCTCACCAGGCTGCACTTCCGGCTCAAGGCGCCGGCCGACCTTCCGGAGCAGTTCACCCTGACCCTCTATCCCGGCTCCGTGTTCTTCATGCCGCTGTCCACGAACCGGCTGTACACGCACGAGGTCCGGCCCCCGACGCTGGACGCCGGGCTACTGCCGACCCGCCTCGGTTATGTGGTCCGCTGTTCGAGCGCCGAGGCCGTGCATAGGGACGGGCAGACATTCCTCAAGACGGACGGCGGTCCGGTCGAGCTCGGACCGCCCACGCCGGAGGGCATGGCCGAGCTGCGCAGGTTGTACGCCGAGGAGAACCGGACCCAGTCGTTCGTCCACTACGGCGACGAGCTGCGCTTCAGCATGAACTCGGGGGACTACCTTGCACCCCGGGTCTGAGTTCCGCTCGTACACCCTGACCGCCGGCGGGAACCCGTTCGAGGAGCTGTTCGCGTCGGTGCGGTTCGAACCGGTGGGCAAGGGCCGGCTGGGCGCCGTCCTGGTCGGGACCGGCGAGACGGGTGACGTGCCGATCGTGCGCACCACCACCCGCTACAGCCTGCCCGCGCAGCGTTTTCCGCCGGTGTACGAGCGGCTGGCGCGACAGGTCCAGGCATGCGCGGCGCTCCCTGCCGCCTTCAACAACGCGCTCGTCGAGAGCTACACGAACGCGTACACCACCATGGGCGGCCACAGCGACCAGGCCCTCGACCTGGCGGACGGGTCGTCCATCGCGGTCTTCTCCTGCTACGAACGGCCCGAGGTGCACCCACCGCGGAAGCTGGTCGTCGAGCCGAAGGAGCCCGGCGGCGCCACCTACGAGATCCCGATGCCCCACAACGGCGTCATCGTGTTCTCCCTCGACACCAACCGCCGCCACCGCCACCGGATCATGCTGGACAGACCCGCCCAGATGCCCGAGAACCGCTGGCTGGGCGTGACCCTCCGGACATCGAAGACCTTCGTGCAGTACCACGGCGACCACGCTCACCTGCGCAACGGCGCCCACCTGACCTCAGCCGACGACGCCCAGCAACACGAGTTCTTCCTGCTGCGGCGCCGCGAGAACACCGAAACGGCCTTCACCTACCCTCCGCTGACGTACACCCTCAGCGACAGCGACCTACTGCCACCCCTCACCAACCCCACCGGGAACCGACAGGTGGACGGCCAGATGCGGTAGGACCGGGCGGCCGCGAAGGGGAGGCCCTGTCCCACGACTGGCCGGCCGCCGCGAGGTCGGCAAGCTTGGAAGTGCTCGGCTTTGCGTTCGTAGCGACGGGCGAGACGACGGTTTGTTGGTGAACCAGGACAGGCCCGACTCGACGATCCACCGGTGCCGGCCAAGACACTGCGAAGACTCGACGCACTTGCGAGCGACGCGGACCGTGATGCCTCTGCGGCGGATCCCGGCTCGGGTCGCCTTGTGGTCGTAGGCCTGGCCGGGACACCCCGAAAGCCCCCGCGGGCAGCTTCCGCCACGAACAGCAGATCATGCCCAAGACCACAACCTCACCAGCTGAGACCCCCTAAACTCGGTGCGGATCCAGGGCGGCTCGGTGCGCCACCGGCAAGCGGCGCGCCACCGGGAATTGGCGTGGCACCGGCGACCGGCGCGGCCCCACGAGTTGGGCCTCCGTGGTCGGCCGGCAGACGTGGGAGTGTCGGCGGGGCTCGGGACACCGCTGGAGCCGTGGAACTCAACGCCGGTGGAGCGAGCGAAGGCGTTGCCTCCGACGAGCACGGCGTGGCTCGGGTGCACCGCCCGATGGACCGAGATGGGAACCGTTGTCGCCGGTGGACCTGGACCGGCGGGCGGCGCCGAGGGTGCGGGCGGCGCGGGGAGTGCCCCCGGGTGCCCTGGACGGCGGTCGCAGGCGGGGCCGATGCCGCCGCGCCGCGCCGCGCGCTCGCGTGCGGACCCGTCGAACGCCTGACTGGCGGGGTGCCCGCAGACGTCACCGCCGGGGTGCCCGCAGACGAGGTCAAGCCCGCTGCCGACGTCGCAGACAAGGGTGGCACCGGCTGGGCGGCCACAGGCGGTGCCGAGGCGGTCGAGTCCGCTGCCGACGTCGCAGCCAAGGGCGTCGCCGCTGGGGTGCCCGCAGACGTTGCCGAGACGGTCGAGTCCGCTGCCGACGTCGCAGCCAAGGGCGTCGCCGCTGGGGTGCCCGCAGACGTTGCCGAGACGGTCGAGTGTGCTGCCGCCGTCGCGACCGAGGGCGTCACCAGCTGGACCGTCGCGAGCGTCGGTGGCGAAGCGGTTGAAGGTGGCGGTGCAGTCGGAACCGTTGCCCGCTGGGTGGTTGACGGCGCTGGCCCGACCGCCGCGGACGTTGCCGGCGAGGTGGTCGAGTGCGCGGCCGAGGGCAGCACGGGCTGAACGGCGCACGCGGTGCCGGTGAGGCGGTCGGAGGCGGTGGTCGTGGTGGCGCGGCCGGGTGACATCGGCGGTGACACGGTCGGAGGGGGCAGTGGTGGGACGGTCGGCGGGGGTGGGGCGGTCGGGCGTGTTGCCGGTGGGGGTGCGGTGGTGAGGGTGCGGGCGTTGCGGAGGCGGGTCAGCTTCGTGGCGTGGCGGGCGGCGAGGCCGTGCGTGCGGGCCTCGGCGAACTCCGCCTTGGCGCGCGACCTGGCCTCCCGCCGGCGGCTGTGCTCCTCAGCGGCGGAGGCGCGCCGGGCGGCGCCGACCGCGGCCCAGTCGACCTCCGAAACCCGCGGCGCCGGGCCGGAAAGCGGTGCGGACAAAGAAAAGTATGGCCGTGGCATGAGCGACCTCCCCTCAACCGCTCACCACCCATCCTTCCTCAACCACACCCCCCGCACACCGGCCGAAAGAAGGGAACCCGGTGACCCTGACCGCCGACGCGCGGGCCGGGCGGCCCGTGGCGACCGCCGTGCCGCGGCAGGACGCGGTGCCGGAGTTGCTCGAGGTCAGGTACAGGATGCCGGTCAGCGGTGGTGAGACGTGGGAGAACGGGTTCGCGGTGCGCGGTGACCTGCGTGGCGTGTACTTCGGGGCGCTGGGCGGGGAGCGGCCGGTCGACGGGTTCCGGGTCATGGTCGCGGTCACCATGACCGCCGCCGGGGCCGCCTACTTCCTGGCCTGGATGGTGTACGGGCGGCTGCCCGCCGGCCTCGCCCGCACCCTGACCCCGGGACAGCTGAGCACCGTCAGGAGCCGGTTCGGGGCGAGGGTCGGCGGCGCGGGCGTCACGTACACGAGGCCGCGGATGCCGGGCGGGGGCGGGGTGTTCGCCGCGGCCCTGCCGCTCGAGGCGCTCCCGGCGCGCCGCGACGACCACTACAACCTCGACGCGGGCGGCGTGACGTGGCGGACGACGTTCGAGGAGCCGGCCGCCGGGGTGCGGCTGGAAGGGCCGGCCGGCACGGCGTGGAACGAGGGGGTCGCGGCGCCGAGCGTCGACGTACAGGAGCTGCCCGAGCAGTGGGTGTCGCGCAACGGTGACACGCTCGTCGTCGCGGCCCGGCTGCACGGGGACGGCGCCGGGCATCCGGGGAGCGCGGAGTACGCGCGGGCGCGGACGGCCGTGTACCGCGACGGCGTGCTCGTCGCCGAGGCCGACGCCGCGGAAGGGGTGTTCGAGGTGCCGCCGGAGCCTGGCCTGTTCCGGTTGGAGATGCGGGCGGAGCCGGCGGCGTCCGGGACCGTCGTCGACGTCGCCTGGACGTTCCGGTCCGAACATGTGCCCGGCGGGGACTGGCGGCGGATGCCGCTGCGCGCGGTGTCCTTCGCGCCTGTACTGCGGGCCGACGGCACCGCCGCCGCCGGCCGGGCGTTTCGCTTCCCGTACCGGATGACGACGCAGGCGACGACGGCGGTGCGGCCGGGGGTGGAGGTGTCCTACGACGACGGGCGCTCATGGTTCCCCACGCTGGTGACCGCCACGCACGTCGCGGTCGCGCACCCGGGAGGCAAGGGCTCGGTGTCGTTGCGGGCCACGGCCGAGGGGCTGGAGCAGACGACGCTGCGGGCGTATCCGTTCGGGCCTTGACCGCGACGGTGGCGCTGCTGAGAAGATCCCAGCAGCGCCGGGCCCGGTCATGCCACGTGCGCGTCGGCCGCGTCGAGGGCGTCGTCGATCGCGTCGATGCCCTGCAGCAGCTCCTCCTCGGTGACGACCAGCGGCGGCACCACGTGCAGCCGGTTGAAGTGCGTGAACGGCCACACGCCGCGGGCCTTGCAGGCGGCGACGACGTCGGCCATCGGCTTGGCCGCGGCGCCGGACGCGTTGTAGGGCACCAGCATCTCGCGGGTGTCGCGGTCGCGGACCAGCTCGATCGCCCAGAACAGGCCCAGGCCGCGCACCTCCCCGACCGACGGGTGCCGGTCGCGCAGCTTCTCCAGCCGCGGCGCGACGACCCGCTCGCCGAGGTCCTTGACCCGCTCGGGGATCCGCTCGTCGCGCATCACCTCGATGGTCGCGACGGCCGCCGCGCAGGCCAGGGGGTGGCCCGAGTACGTGAGGCCGCCGGGGAACGGGCGCTCCGCGAACGTGTCGAACACCTTGTCGCCGAGCACGACCCCGCCCAGCGGGACGTAACCGGAGTTGACGCCCTTCGCGAACGTGATCAGGTCCGGCACCACACCCCACCGGTCGACGGCGAACCACTCACCGCACCGGCCGAACCCGCTCATCACCTCGTCGCAGATCAGCAGCGCCCCGTGCCGGTCGCACAGCTCGCGGACCCCGGCGAGGTACCCGGGCGGCGGCACGAGGATCCCGTTGGTCCCGACGACCGTCTCCAGCACGACGGCGGCGATCGTGCCCGGCCCCTCGAACATGAACACCTCCTCGAGGTGCTGCAGGGCGCGCTGGGTCTCCTGCTCCGGGCTGTCCGCGTGGAAGGAGGAGCGGTAGGGGTACGGGCCGAAGAAACGCACGACGCCCGGCATCGCGGGCTCGTTGGCCCAGCGGCGCGGATCGCCGGTGAGCGTGATCGATCCGGTGGTCGCGCCGTGGTACGACCGGTACGCGGCCAGGATCTTGTGCCGGCCGGTCGTCAGCCGCGCCATCTTGACGGCGTGCTCGTTGGCCTCGGTGCCGCCGTTGGTGAAGAACACGTGCGACAGGTCCCCGGGCGCCACCTCCGCGATGAGCCGCGCGGCCTCGCTGCGCGCCGGGTTGGCGAAGCTCGGCGCGACCGTGCACAGCAGCGCCGCCTGCTCCTGGATCGCGGCGACGACCCGCGGGTGCTGATGCCCGAGGTTCAGGTTCACCAGCTGTGAGGAGAAGTCGAGGTACCTGGTGCCGGCGGCGTCCCAGAACGTGCTGCCGAGGCCGCCGGTGACGACGACCGGGTCCAGCGCCCGCTGCGCCGACCAGGAGTGGAAGACGTGCGCGCGGTCGTCACGGTAGGCGTCCGCGTCGGAGATGTGTCCGGTCATGAGCCGACGCTAATCGCACACGTCCGGCCGTACAATAGCTTCATCGTTACAGGTTGTTACGGGTCCTATGCTGAGGACCATGCAGATCACCTCGACCGCTGAACTGGAGGACCTGCTCGGGTCGCCGATGCCCCGGGCCGCGAGCAAGGAACGCAGCACCCTGGCACAGACCGACCGGGACTGGCTGGCGCTGTCGCCGTTCGTCCTCGTCGGCACCTCCGACGCCGACGGCAACTGCGACGTCTCCCCGAAGGGCGACCCGCCCGGCTTCACCCACGTCATCGACGAGCGGACCATCGCCCTGCCGGAGCGCCCCGGCAACCGGCGCGCCGACAGCTTCCACAACATCCTCGCCAACCCTCACGTCGGCCTGATCTTCCTGATCCCGGGCCGCCGCGAGACGCTGCGCATCAACGGCCGCGCCCGCCTGCTCACCGACGCCCCGTGGTTCTCCTCGATGGTCGTCGAGGGCCACCGGCCGATCCTCGCCCTCGTCGTCGACATCGACACCATCTTCTTCCACTGCCAGAAGGCCTTCATGCGCTCCAACCTGTGGAAGCCCGAGACCTGGACCCCCGAGGACCTGCCGTCCCACGCGAAGCTCATCAAGAGCGTCCTGAACACCAACGAGTCGCTCGAGCAGCTCGAGGAGTACTACGCCGAGGACCGCTACAGCCGCGGCCTCTACACCTCCTGACCCTTCCCCGCCCCCGCGAACAGTTCGGTGAGGTCCGGGTACAGCTTCTCCAGCCGCCCGGCCTCACCGAGCCCCGCATCCCTGGACCACAAACCCGCTGGTGTCGGTCGATCATGGTCGCGATACTGCGCGGATGAGCAGATTCACCGAGGTCATCGTGCTGGCGAAGGAAGCGGAGCAGGTGATGGAGCCGCTCACGCTGCCCGACCCGCAGCGGGGCTGGCACCAGTGCTTCGGTCGCGTCGACGAGAACCAGTTCTACGGCACGAACTTCGGCTCGTCCGAGTGCTACGCCTGGGTCATCCAGTTCCAGCGCCAGACCTGGGCGGGGTTGCTGCCGCTCCTCGAGTCGCTGCCCTGGCCGCGGCCGGAGTCGGTGCAGGTGCTCATCCGCGACGAGGAGGACGACTGTTTCGGCCTGTGGATGCTGTACGACGGCAAGCTGGCCGAGGTGCCGCTGCCTCACACGGACCGCTACAACAACGGCCGCACCATCACGGGCGTCCTGTCCCGCACCGACCGGACATGACCCCCTGCGGACTCGTATGCGGCCGCGGTCAGGTGGTGGCGTCGTGCATGGACTTGGTGAAGACGGACTCGGCGTCGGCGTGTTCTTCGCTCTGGGGGCCGTTGCGCACCTCGACGAGGGTGCCGTCGTGGAGGGTGAGCTGCCAGTGGAAGCGGAGCTTGGTGGTGCGGACGGCGGCGGTGATCTCCTCGTACGGGATGAAGCGCGCGCCGGGGGTGGTGGCGAGTTCGCGGGGGTTGCCGTCGGCGAGCCAGCGGCGCATCCGGTAGCGGGCCATGCCCGTCTTGTACCGCGGCATCCCCGGCATCACGAGCAGCCCGTGGCTGAGGATGAGCAGGTCCGCGCGGGAGCCGTCGACGATGGCGGTGGTGATGCCGGCGAGGATGCCGGCGTGCTCGGTGCCGACGCGCTGGCGGACGTGGCGGGCGGTGGTGACGTCGACGCCGCGGGCGTGCAGCTGCTGGCGGGCGAGGGCCACGGTCGCCGGGTCGCAGGCGAGGCCGGCGGGCTGGGAGAGGTCGAGGCGGGCGCCGGAGAGGTCGACCAGGAAGGCGGACGCGGTCCAGGACACCTGCCAGCGGGCCACGCCGGAGCGGACGGCGGCGAGGCGGAGCAGGGTCTCCAGCGGCGCGGCGAAGCGGGTGCGGGCCTCGCGGCGGGTCGCATCGGGGAAGAGCGGCCCGGCGAGGTCGTCGAGGCGGCCGGCGGCGACGAGGTCCAGGACGGCGCCGACGTCGGGGACGGGCCGGCCGACGGCGCGGCTGAACGCGCGGAGCATCGTGTCGGACTGCTCCTGCAGGTCGGAGGTCTGCACGGCGGCGCGGAACTCGTCCCAGGGCAGGACCATGGCGGCCGGCAGCGCCACGGCCTGCAGGGCGCGGCCGGCGGCGGCCAGGTCCGCGACGAGGACGGCGGCGGGTCCGGCGGCGGCGGCGAAGGAGGACTCCGGCGCCGCCATGACGGCCTCGACGCGGGCGGCCAGCGGCGGGTGGGTGTCCCAGCGGTCGTGCGGGCGCGCCGCCGTGACGAGCCGGGCGCGCACCGCCGAGACCTCCTCCGCGCGGGCGCGCAGCAGCGGCGGGAAGCCGCCGAACACGTCGTCGGGCAGGTAGCCGGCGTCCAGGCCGGGGCGCACGACGGTGCCGAGATAGAAGCCGAACACCTGGTCCAGGACCTCGACCTCGCGCAGGGCGCTCGCCGCCGGCAGCCGGCCCGCCACCCGTACCGCGGCGAGATCCGCCTCGAGCTCCTGGCGGCGGCTGACGGCGTTGTGCACGAGCAGGAACAGCGCGGCGTAGGCGCGGAAGACCCAGCCGGCGACGTTGGACGTGCCGAGGTGGCCGATGGTGCGGGCGAGGGCGAGGCGGCCGCGGTACGAGATGCCGGCGAACCTCGTGTGGCTGCCGGAGTAGTGGCCGAGCTCGTGCGCGAGGACGAACCGCAGCTGCGCGACGGTCAGCGTCTGCAGCAGCGGCATCCCCACGTACAGGTGGCGGCGCCCGCGGATCAGACCCATCAGGTGGGCCCGTTCGCTGACGGCGGCGTTGACCTCCGGCACCAGGTGGATCTCGTCCGGGGCGCGGGTGCCGACCGCCGCGGCCAGCTCGCGCACCGTCTGCCACAGCCCGGGCGCGTTGTGCGGGGTGAGCGGGATGCCCTGCGGGCCCGCGCCGTCGGCGCGCAGCGCCTTCCAACTGCCGTAGCCGACGGCCCACACGTTCGCGACGAACACGGCCACGCCGAGCTTCACGCCGATGAAGCCGGTGGTGACGCTCGCCACCCAGATCGCGAGGGCGAGCCCGGCCGCGAACTGTACGAGAGCGAGGACGTAGAAGCCGGCCAGCATGATCAGCGACAGGAAGGCGCGGACGGCGACGGTCATCGTCAGGCCGTGCTGTCTCTGGCGCGCGCCGTCGACCGGGCCCTGGTGAACGCGACGTCGGGGGTCGCGAGGTACGACCAGGGCCAGCGCGTCACCCGGTCGCCGAGCACGTCGAAGCGCTCGGCGGCGGCGGGCCGGTCGCCGTTGAGCGTGAACGCCATCGCGAACGCGTTGTCGCCGGCGGCCCAGCCGGGGCGCCGCTCGTAGCGGTTGTGCCGCACGGAGCGGTCCGCGGCGAGGCGCAGCCGCTCGCCGACCTCGGGGCTGTGCATGTACTCGCCGTCCTCGCCCTCGGGCAGGTCCAGCCAGTGCTCGATGTGCGCGTCGGCGACCAGGACCCCGAGCGGCGAGCCGGGCGGTGCGGCGGCGGCCGCGGACTCGGCGAAGTCGTGCATCAGCTCGTGCGAGCCGCTCCACTTGCGGCACAGCTGCTGCAGCATGTGCGAGTGGGCGTCGCGGTGCCACGGGTGCCGGCGGACCGCCTCGTCGAACCGGCGGCGGGTCTCGTCGAGGCCGAGCTGCCTGGCCCGGCCGAGTGTGACGAGCCCCACCCAGGGCGTCGGGTCGTCGGCGTCGAGCTCGGTCGCGTCGTCGAGGCAGTCCTCGGCGAGCTTCAGCCGGCGGAAGAACACCTTGAACGCGTCCTCGCTGACCGTCGAGGCGCTGCCGTTGCCGCGGGCCTGCCACGCCCAGTCGATCGCGTGCAGCCCCTTGACGGTGAGCGGGGTCGCCTTGCCGGGTGCCGCGGCGATCCACTCGTCGATCCACGCGCCGTCGCCGGCGTGCTCGCCGAGGACGCGGCAGTAGAAGTACCGGTCGTCGGGGTGTTCGACATCACGCAGCGTCTCCGCCGCCGCCTGCCAGTCGCCGCGCTTCGCGGCCGCGATGAGCCGGGTCGCCTCAGGGTCGCCCTGTGCCGGGTCGATGTCCAGGTGTTCGATCCTGTCTGCGGCTCTTCGCCGGAATGGCCACATCGAACCTGTTCCTCCCCGTGACGGTCAACGGCCCAGAACTATAGGGTCCGCCGTCCACGGCTGCTATCGGCCCCGCGACGGTAGGGCTAGGCCCACTGTTTCCGGGCCGGGGCGCCGCGAGAATGGCGACATGAGGGTGAAGGCGTTCGTGCGGGCCGGGGCCGTCGCGATCGGGCGGGTCGCGCTGCTCGGGCTGCTGTCGCCGCCGGTGAAGCTGGTGCTGCTCATCCTGTCCGTGGTGTCGCTGGCGCTCAGCGTGATCGGGCTGGGGCTCGTGCTGGCGCCGCTGGTGGCGATGCTCGTGCGGGCGTACGCCGACCTGCACCGGCGGGCGGCGCGCGACTGGTCGTGGGTCGACATCCCCCGGCCGTACCGGCCGCTGCCCGCGGGCGCGTTCGTCGGGACCCCCCGCCGGTGGTGGTGGCTGGTCCGCGACCCGGCGACGTGGCGGGACCTGCTGTGGCTCCTGGCGGGCGCCCCCGTCGGGCTGCTGCTGGGTCTCGCCGGTCCGGTGCTGCTGGTGTACGGCCTGGAGGGGCTCCTCGGGGTGGCGGTCATCATCGACGCCGCGACCGGCCGGTACGGCTACGGCGTCACCTGGCCGATCTCCGACACCCTCGACGTCGTCAGCGTCCCGCCGCAGGGTGCGCTCGTCACCGCCGGCGCCCTGTACGCGGGACCGTGGCTGCTGTGGACGCTGGCGCACTTCGACCGGCTGCTGCTCGCCCCGACCCGCGGCGCCGCGCTCGCCACGCTCGCCGAGCGGGTCGACCGGCTCACCGAGACCCGCACCCACGTCGTCGACGCGCAGGCCGCGGAGCTGCGCCGGATCGAGCGGGACCTGCACGACGGCGCGCAGGCGCGGATCGTGTCGCTGTCGATGAGCCTCGGGATGGCCGAGGACCTCGTCGCCCGCGACCCGGCCGCCGCGCAGGCGCTCATCGCCGAAGCGCGGGAGGCGAGCGGGCTGGCGCTCGCGGAGCTGCGGCACCTGGTGCGCGGCATCCACCCGCCGGTCCTCGCCGAACGCGGCCTCGACGGCGGCGTGCGGGCCCTCGCGCTGACGCTGCCCCTGCCGGTGACCGTCACCGTCGACCTGGACGGCCGCCCCGACGCGCCGGTGGAGTCCGCGGCGTACTTCGCGGTCGCCGAGGCCCTCACCAACGTCGTCAAGCACGCGCACGCGTCGGCGGCCTGGGTATCGTTGACCCACCTCGGTGGCGCGCTGCACATCACCGTCGGCGACGACGGTGTCGGCGGCGCCGAGGAGCGAAGCGGCTCCGGGTTGACCGGGGTCGCGCGCCGGCTGGGCGCGTTCGACGGCGTCCTGCGCGTCGACAGCCCGCCCGGTGGTCCGACCGTGCTGACCATGGAGCTGCCGTGCGCGTTGTCATCGCCGAGGACCTCGCCCTCCTCCGCGACGGGCTGATCCGGCTGCTCAGCTCGTACGGCTTCACGGTCGCCGCGGCCGTCGACACCGGCGAGGCGCTGCACGAGGCGCTGCTGGAGCACCGGCCCGACGTCGCCGTCGTCGACGTGCGGCTGCCGCCGACCTTCACCGACGAGGGCCTGCGCGCGGCGATCGCCGCCCGGGCCGCGGTGCCGGGCCTGCCGGTGCTGGTGCTGTCGCAGCACGTGGAGCAGCTGTACGCGCGGGAGCTGCTCTCCGACCGCCGCGGCGGCGTCGGCTACCTGCTGAAGGACCGAGTCGCGACCGTCGGCGAGTTCGTCGACGCGGTCCGCCGGGTCGCCGGCGGCGGCACCGCCATGGACCCGGAGGTCGTGTCCCAGCTGCTGGCCCGCAGCACCCCGACCGCGGCCCTCACCCCGCGCGAGCGCGAGGTGCTCGGTCTGATGGCGGAGGGCCGCTCCAACGCCGCGATCGCGTCCCGGCTCTTCGTCACCGACAAGGCCGTCGGCAAGCACATCAACAACATCTTCGCCAAGCTCGGCCTGCCCCAGTCGGAGGACGACAACCGCCGCGTCCTCGCGGTCCTCGCCTACCTCAACGCGTAGTGCGATCGGGCGCTCGACAACGGGTGACGAGCGACGCGGCCTGCTCAGATTCGGCGTACATTCACGCTGAGCGACGGGAGGTGACGCGATCGGAGATCGATTAGGAACGCTCCTGTACCGTGCCAAGAAGACGGCCGCGCGGCACCGCCCCCCGTCCGTGACGGTCAACCAGCGGCCGCGTCAACCGGCGGCGGCCGGGGTAACGGACGCGACATGGGTGCGGTGGTGGTCGGGCAGCTGGCCCGCGATCTCGTGATGGTCATGGAACGCCTTCCGGACGTGCACGCGTCGGGTGCGGTCCGGCAGCGGCTCGAACAGCTCGGCGGGAAGGGCGCCAACCAGGCCGTCGGCCTGTCGCAGCTCGGCGTCGCGACGGCGCTCGTCGCGGTGGCCGGTGACGACCCGGACGGCGACGCGCTGCTGGCCAGGGCCGCGCTCGACGGCATCGACGTGACGCACGTGGTGCGGCGGCCGGGCACGGCGACCGGGCTGATCGTCGAGGCCCTGGAGGACGGCGGCCGGTTTGGCACGGTAGGCGCTACCTGGAGCACCTGCCGCAGGGTGTCCTGCTGACCGAGGCGGACGTGCGGGCCGCCGAAGACGTGCTGCGCGCCGCCGGCGCGGTGCTCGTGCAGCTGCAGCAGCCCCTCGACGCGGTCCGTGCCGCCGTGGAACTTTCAGGCGGGCTGACCGTCCTCGACGGTGCCGTCACCGACCGGTCGCTCCTGCACGGCGCCGACGTCCTGCGCGCCGACGCGCGCGAGGCGGCGGTGCTGCTCGGCGGGCCGGCCCGCGAGCGGGAGGTCCTGGCGGCGGCGCCGGCGCTGCTGGACGCCGGGCCGCGCCTGCTCGCGTTCGCGCTCGCGGACGGCGGTGACCTGTTCGTGTGGCGCGACGGCCACGAGCCGGCCCCCTGGCGCGACAGCCACGAGCCGGCCCCCTGGCGCGACAGCCACGAGCCGGCCCCCTGGCGCGACAGCCACGAGCCGGCCCCCTGGCGCGACGGGCACGAGCTGGTCCCCCACGCGGCCGGCGAGGCCGTCGACACGACCGGCGGCGGCGACGCGCTCACGGCCGCCCTGACCGCCGCGCTGCTGGACGGGGCGACGCCCCGGGAGGCGGCGCGGGAGGCGGTGGCGGCCGCCGGGCGCGTCGTCACGCACGCCGGCGGCCGCCCGGGGCTCACGCCCCGCCGGCGGTCAGCGTGACCGTCTGCGGGGTGAACGAGGTGCCGAGGACGTCGACGCCGGCGGCCTTGGCCGCGTCGATCGCCTTCTGCATGTAGTCGTTGGTGTAGGCCAGGCCTTCGGGCTTCTTCTTCAGGACGGTGTCGCCGACCTGGTTCTTCGTCGTCATCGAGATGTCGACGGTCTGGTTCCAGGCGGCCTCGTCGACGAGCCCGACGCCCTTCGCGGCGGGCCAGACGAGCTTGTTGACCTCGTTCATCTGCCACAGCTGGTGGCTCTTGCCGAGCTTGGAGCCCTTCGCGACGACCATGTCGCGGCACTCCTCCGGCTTGTCGCGGCAGTACGCCCAGCCCTTGATGGTCGCGGTGAGGAACTTGACCGTCTGGTCCTGGTACGCCTTGTCCTTGAGCTTGTCGGTGTTGGCCCAGACGGCGTCCTGCAGCATCGAGGTGCCGACGGTCTTCCAGTCGATGATGGAGAAGTCCGAAGCCTGGTACAGCGCGCCGGTCGCCGGGTTGGTGGCCTCGAGCAGCTGCGCGTACTCGTTGTAGGACATCGCCTGCGCGACGTCGATCTCCTTCTTCAGCAGCGCCTGCATGTCGAACTGCTGCTGCACGAGGGTGACGTCCTTGCCGGGGTCGAGGCCGGCCTTCGTCATGCCGGCGAAGAGCTCGAACTCGTTGCCGAAGCCCCAGTTGCCGACCTTCTTGCCCTTGAAGTCGGCCGGGGACTTGATGCCGCTGCTGGCGAACGCGACCTGGTAGGTGCCGGAGCGGGCGAAGATCTGCCCGACGTCGGTGATGCCGGCGCCCTGCTCGCGCGAGGCGAGGGCCTTCGGCACCCAGGCGACGGCGTAGTCGGCCTTGCCGGTCGCGAGGACCGTCTGCGGCACGATGTCGACGCCGCCCTCGATGAGCTGCACGTCGAGGCCCTGCTCCTTGTAGAAGCCCTTGTCGGCGGCGGCGATGTAGCCGGCGAACTGGGCCTGGAAGAACCACTGCAGCTGCAGCTTCACGGTGGTGACGCCGCCGCTGCCGGTGGTGGTCGTCGTCGGTGTGTCGGCGGTGCCGCAGCCGGCGAGCGCGAGGCTCGCGACGGCGGCGCCGGTGATGAGGGACCTGATCCGCATGGGCGCTCCTCGAAAAAACTACGAACGAACTACGAACGGGCCTTCCAGGGCATTGCGAGACGCTCCAGGAGGAGCGTGGTCAGGTAGAAGACGAGGCCGAGGGCGCAGGCGCCGACCACGAACGCCCACGCTCGGGGATACGCGGTGAACGCGGCGGCGGAGGTGATCCGCGCCCCCAGCCCGTCCTGCAGGCCGCCGAAGTACTCGGCGACGACCGCGGCGATGACGGCGAGGGAGGACGCCTGCCGCAGTCCGGTGAACACGTAGGGCAGCGCGCCGGGCAGGCGCACGAGCCGGGCGAACGTCCAGCCGCCCGCCGCGTAGCTGGCCATCAGCTCGCGGTGGGTGGGGTCGACCTCCCGCAGTCCGCGCAGCGTGTTGATGAAGACCGGGAAGAACACGATGATCCCGGCGACGACCCGCCGCGGCAGGCTGCTGGTGGAGTCGAACATGTTGTTGAGGATCGGGGCGAGGGCGATGATCGGCAGCGCGTTGACGACCGCCGCGTACGGCACGGCGACGTCGCTGAGCAGCTTCGACCGGCTGGTGGCGAGCGCGGCGAGGATCGCGACGGCGGTGCCGCCGACGAGCCCGACGAGGGCGTTGGCGCCGCTGGCGAGCGCGGCGTCGAGCACGTTGCCGCGCTGCTCCACCAGCTGCGCCCAGATCGCCGACGGCGCCGGCAGGATGAACGGCGCGATCCGTCCGGCCGTGACGACGACCTCCCAGAGCACGATCGCGACGACGCCGACCAGCACCGGGGGCAGGACCGATCGGAGGTATCTCATGCCCGCAGCGCCTTCCGGACCGCGGTGACGTGCTCGAAGTAGGCCGGGGACTGCCGGGCCGCCTCGTCGCGGGCCGGCAGGTCGATGTCGACGGTCGCGGTGATCCGGCCGGGCCGGGCGGACATGACGACGACCTTGCCGGACAGGAACACCGCCTCGGAGATCGAGTGCGTGACGAAGACCGTGCTGGTGCCGGTCTTGGCACAGATCTGCAGCAGCTCGCCCTGCAGCCGCTCCCTCGTCATCTCGTCGAGGGCGCCGAAGGGCTCGTCCATGAGCAGCAGCGGCGGGTGTACCGCCAGGGCCCGCGCGATCGCGACCCGCTGCTGCATGCCGCCGGACAGCTGAGCCGGGTAGTGCCCGGCGAAGTCGGCGAGGCCGACGAGCGCGAGCATCTCCTCGGCCCGCTGCCGGCGTTCCGCCTTGGGCACCTTGCGCAGTTCGAGGGGGAGCTCGACGTTGCGCCGCACGGTGCGCCACTCGAAGAGGCCGGCCTGCTGGAAGGCGATGCCGTACTCCTGGTCGCGGCGGGCCTGCGCGGCCGGTTTCCCTGCGACGGTGACGGTGCCCGCGGTAGGCTCGATGAGGTCGGCGATGAGCCGCAGGAGGGTGCTCTTGCCGCACCCGGACGGCCCGATCAGCGACACGAACTGTCCACTGTCGACGGTCAGGTCCACGTCGGACAGCGCGGTCACCTCGTCGGGGCGACCCGCGTTGAACACCTTGCTGACACCAGCGATCGAGACAGCGCTCATACGACGTTCACCTCGACCCTACGCCTGTGCCGCATGAGGGGAAGCTCGAGCAGGCTGACGGTGCCGGCGACGACGAGGCCGAGGACGGCGGCGCCGAGCATGGCGGTGTAGACCTTCGCGGGGTCAGAGGTGGCCTCCCTGGAGTACTCGATGACGAGCCGGCCGATCCCGCCGCGGGTGCCGGTGGAGATCTCGCCGACGACCGCGCCGACGACCGCGGCCGCACCGGCGAGGCGCAGCGCGGGGAACAGGAACGGCAGCGCGGCGGGCAGCCGCAGCTTCAGGTACGTGCGCCACCAGCCGGCGGCGTAGGAGCGCATCAGCTCCACGCCCGACGCCGACGGGGACTGCAGGCCGCGCAGCAGTCCGACGGCGACGGGGAAGAACGCGAGGTAGGAGGCGATGACGGCGACCGTCATCCAGTCCTGCCACGGGTACGGGCCGAACGACAGGGCGCCGCTCCAGCCCGCGACGAGCGGCGCGAGCGCCACCAGGGGCACGGTCTGCGACAGCACCACGTAGGGCAGCAGGCCCCGTTCCACGACCCGGAACCGTTGCATCAGCGTGGCGAGGACGAAGCCGATCGCCGTACCGACGAGAAAACCGACCGCGGTGACACCCAGCGTGAACAGGCAGGCGTCGGCGACGACCTGCCACACGGGACGGCCGCCGGTCAGCTCCGGCCGCCCCAGCCGCTGCGCGACCGTCCACAGGTGCGGCATCGACAGGTCGTCGGCGCGGGGCAGCACCTTCACGCCGAGGACCGCGGTGCCCTCGGGGTCGCCGACCGCCTTGTACCCCTCCCACAACAGGGCGAAGACGACCAGCCCCCCGAGAGCACCGAGGACCTTCTTCATGACAGCGCCGGGATGATCTGCTCGCCGTAGGCGCGCAGCGTCGATTCCTTCGCGTCGTGCTGCAGGTACACGGCGAACTGGTCGACGCCGAGTTCCTTCAGCTCGTTGAGCCGTTGCAGGTGTTGCTCGACCGGGCCGAGGACGCAGAACCGGTCGATGATCTCGTCGGGCACGAAGTCGGTGTGCGGGTTGCCGGCCCGCCCGTGCTCGGCGTAGTCGTAGCCCTTGCGGCCCTTGATGTAGTCGGTGAGGGCCGTCGGGACCGCGCCGTCGCTGCCGTACCGCTCGACGATGTCGGCGATGTGGTTGCCGACCATCCCGCCGAACCACCGGGTCTGGTCCCGCTGGTGTTCGAGGTCGTCGCCCACGTACGCGGGCGCCGCGACGCAGAACTTGATCGCCGCCGGGTCGCGACCCGCCTTCTCGGCCGCGTCCCGCACCGCCTTGATCATCCAGGCGGCGATGTCGGGGTCGGCGAGCTGCAGGATGTACCCGTCGCCGACCTCGCCGGTGAGCGCGAGGGCCTTCGGCCCGTACGCGGCGACCCACACCTCGAGGCGGCTGTCGGGCGCCCACGCGAACCGCAGGTCCCGGTCGCGCAGGTGCACCTCCCGGCCGTTGCCGAGCTCGCGGATGACCTGCACGCACTCGCGCAGCTCGGCGAGGGTCGTCGGCCGGCTGCCGAGGACCCGCACCGCGGAGTCGCCGCGGCCGATGCCGCAGACGGTGCGGTTGCCGTACATCTCGTTGAGGGTGGCGAACAGCGACGCCGTCACGGTCCAGTCGCGGGTGCCGGGGTTGGTGACCATCGGCCCCACGATCACCCGCTCGGTGTCGGCGAGGATCTTGCTGTAGATGACGAACGGCTCCTGCCACAGCACGTGCGAGTCGAACGTCCACACGTGGCTGAACCCGGCCGCCTCCGCCTGTTTCGCGAGCTCGACCGTTTGCGTCGCAGGCGGGTCACACTGGAGCACCACCCCTACATCCATACGTCACCTCACCTTGGGGAAGCCCAGGTCGACCTCCGACGTGGCCGGGTCGGGCCAGCGGGAGGTGACGACCTTGCTGCGCGTGTAGAACTGGATCCCTTCGGGGCCGTACATGTGCAGGTCGCCGAAGAGCGAGGACTTCCAGCCGCCGAAGCTGTAGTAGGCGACGGGGACCGGGACCGGGACGTTGACGCCGACCATGCCGCAGACGACGTCGTACTGGAACTGCCGGGCGGCGCCGCCGTCGCGGGTGAAGATGGCGGTGCCGTTGCCGTACTCGTTGTCGTTGACGAGTTTCAGGGCCTCGTCGTAGCTGTCCACGCGGACCACGGACAGGACCGGGCCGAAGATCTCGTCCTGGTACAGCGGGGAGTCGGTGCTGACCTTGTCCACCAGTGACGCGCCGAGGAAGAACCCGGGGCCGCTGCTGACCGGGGCGTCGCGGCCGTCGACGACGACCTCGGCCGTCCCGGGCTCGCTCAGGTAGCCGGCGACCTTGTCGCGGTGTTCGCGGGTGATGAGCGGGCCCATCTCCGCGGCCGGGTCGCTGGCCGGGCCGACCGCGATCCGGCCGATCCGTTCGCTGATCGCGTGCACCAGCGGGTCGGCGACGGCACCGACGGCGACGACGACGGAGATCGCCATGCACCGCTCCCCCGCCGAGCCGTACCCGGCGGACACCGCGGCGTCGGCGGCGGAGTTCACATCCGCGTCGGGCAGGACGACCATGTGGTTCTTCGCGCCGCCGAGCGCCTGGACCCGCTTGCCGGCCCTGGTGCCGGCCTCGTAGACGGCCTTGGCGATCGGGGTGGAGCCGACGAAGCTCAGCGCCTGCACGTCGGGGTGGGCCAGGAGGGTCTCGACGGCCTCCCGGTCGCCCTGCACGACGTTGAACACGCCGTCGGGCAGCCCGGCCTGGCGGAGCAGGTCGGCGAGGAGCAGCGAGACGGACGGGTCCTTCTCGCTCGGCTTGAGCACGAACGTGTTGCCGCAGACGAGCGCGTTGGCGAACATCCACATCGGGACCATGGCCGGGAAGTTGAACGGGGTGATGCCGGCGACCACCCCGAGGGGCTGGCGGATCGAGTACACGTCGACGCCGTTGGACGCCTGCTCGCTGTAGCCGCCCTTGAGCAGGTGCGGGGCGCCGGTGGCGAACTCGACGTTCTCCAGCCCGCGGGCCACCTCGCCGGCGGCGTCGGCGACGGTCTTGCCGTGCTCGGCGCTGACGAGCGCCGCGATCTCCTTGCGGTTGGCGTCCACCAGCTCACGGAAGCGGAACATGACCTCGGCGCGCCGGGACAGCGACGCCGCCCGCCACGCCGGGAACGCCTTCAGGGCGCTGGCGACCGCCCTGTCGGTCTCCGCTTTCGTGGCGGCGACGACGTACGCCTGCTGCTCGCCGGTCGCCGGGTCCCAGACCGGCAGCCGGCGGCCGCTGGTGCCTTCCACGGCGGCACCGTCGAGCCAATGCTTGAGCTCACGCATGTCTTGTTGCCTCGGTTTCAGATCAGGTAGTCGGAGAGTCCGCGGCGGACGAACTGCCCGTGGCCCTTGCCGCCGTGATACGCGCCGTCCTTCACGATCACGCGGCCGCGGGACATGACGGTGTCGACCTTCCCGGCGATCTCGTAGCCTTCCCAGGCGGAGTGGTCCATGTTCATGTGGTGCGTCTCGACGCCGATGCGGGTGCGGGCCGCCGGGTCGTACAGGACGATGTCGGCGTCGGATCCGGGCGCGATGATGCCCTTGCGGGGGAACAGGCCGAACATGCGCGCGGGGGTGGTCGCGATCGTCTCGACCCAGCGGGCGAGGCTGAGCTTGCCGTCGACGACGCCTTGGTACAGCAGGTCGACGCGGTGCTCGACGCTGCCGATGCCGTTGGGGATCTTCGAGAAGTCGCCGATGCCGAGCTCCTTCTGGTCCTTGAAGCAGAAGGGGCAGTGGTCGGTCGACACGACGGACAGGTCGTTGGTGCGCAGCCCCTGCCACAGGTCGGCGCGGTGCGTCTCGTGCTTGCTGCGCAGCGGCGTCGAGCAGACCCACTTGGCGCCCTCGAAGCCGGGCGCGCCGAGCTGGTCCTCCAGCGTCAGGTACAGGTATTGCGGGCACGTCTCGGCGAAGACGTTGCGGCCGAGGTCGCGGGCGGCGGCGACCTGTTCGAGGGCCTTGCTGGCGGACAGGTGCACGATGTAGAGCGGGCAGTCGGCGGCGACCCCGGCGAGCCAGATCGCGCGGCTGGTCGCCTCCGCCTCCAGGGCCTCGGGGCGGGTGAGGCCGTGGTGGATCGGGTCGGTCTCGCCGCGTTCGAGGGCCTGCTTGACCAGGACGTCGATCGCGGGCCCGTTCTCCGCGTGCATCATGATCATGGCGCCGTTGTCGCGGGCCTTCTGCATGGCGCGCAGGATCTGGCCGTCGTCGCTGTAGAAGACGCCGGGGTACGCCATGAACAGCTTGAAGCTGGTGATCCCCTCGTCGGTGACGAGGGTGTCCATGGCCTTGAGCGACTCGTCGTCGACGCCGCCGAGGATCATGTGGAACGCGTAGTCGATGTGGCAGTTGCCCATCGCCTTGCCGTGCCAGGCGGCGAGCCCGTCCTGCACCACCTCGCCGGTGCGCTGCACCGCGAAGTCGATGATGGTGGTCGTGCCGCCCCAGGCGGCGGCGCGGGTGCCGGTGTCGAACGTGTCGCTGGCGAACGTGCCGCCGAACGGCAGCTCCATGTGGGTGTGCGCGTCGACGGCGCCGGGGATGACGTACTTGCCGGTCGCGTCGATCGTCTCGAAGTCGCCCTCGGCCGGCCCCTGCCCGGGAGAGAAGATCGCCGACACCTGCTCGCCGACGACGAGCACGTCGGCGGGGGTCGCACCCGTGGGACCGATCACGGTCCCGCCCTTGATGAGGATCACGGTTTCACCAGGTCCCCGTACGCGTCGGGCCGCCGGTCCCGGTAGAACTGCCATCGGTCCCTGACCTCGGCGAGCAGGCCCATGTCGAGGTCGCGGACGATCAGTTCGGGGTTGTGCGCGTCGCCGACCTCGCCGACGAACTTCCCCTCCGGGTCCACGAAGTACGAGGTGCCGTAGAAGTCGTTCTCGCCCAGGTCCTCAATGCCGGTGCGGTTGATCGCGCCGATGAAGTACTCGTTGGCGACGGCGCTCGCCGGCTGCTCCAGCTGCCACAGGTACGCGGACAGGCCGCGGCTGGTCGCGGACGGGTTGAAGACGATCTGCGCGCCGTTGAGACCGAGCGCCCGCCAGCCCTCCGGAAAGTGCCGGTCGTAGCAGATGTAGACGCCGACCTTGCCGACCGCGGTGTCGAAGACGGGGTAGCCGAGGTTGCCCGGACGGAAGTAGAACTTCTCCCAGAAGCCCTTCACCTGCGGGATGTGGTTCTTGCGGTACTTGCCGAGATACTTCCCGTCCGCGTCCACCACGGCCGCGGTGTTGTACAGGACGCCGGGCTGCTCCTGCTCGTACATCGGCAGCACCATCACCATGCCCAGCTCCGCGGCGAGAGCCTGGAAGCGTTCGGTGGTGGGGCCGGGGATGGACTCGGCGTACTCGTAGTAGGCCTTGTCCTGCACCTGGCAGAAGTAGGGTCCGTAGAACAGCTCCTGGAAGCAGATGACCTTGGCGCCCTGCGCCGCGGCCTGCCTCGCGTACTCCTCGTGTGCCTTGATCATCGACTCTTTGTCGCCCGTCCAGCTCGTCTGGACGATGGCGGCCCGGATCACGTCTGCCATGGCTGCCCCTCTCTGGGCTTCTGCGGCTTCAACAGTGCTGGGCTTTACGTTGACCTTGTCTCGGGTCGGATGCCGTAGGACACTAACGACACAAATCTAGGCGGACAATGGTCCAAGCGTTACAGAATGTTTCGGAGATGTAATTTGCTCGCGCTCATCGCCGGGGCGGTCGACGACCGCAGCGCCCGGGGAATCGCCGCCGCCGTCAGCCGACTGGTGACCGCCGGGACGCTGCCCGCGGGCTCCCGCCTGCCGACCGTGCGGGACGTCGCGCGCGAGCTCGGCATCAGCCCCACCACCGTGTCCGAGGCGTGGCGCAGCCTTGCCCGGGCCGGCGCGATCCAAACCCGGGGCCGCTCCGGCACGTTCGTGGCCACGCCCTCGTTGCCGCGCCAGCGTCTGCGGTACGCGCAGCTCGGCGGCCGCATCGGCGAGCTCGGCCCCTCGGAGCTGCTCCGCGACTTCTCGACCGGCGTGCCCGACTACGACCTGCTGCCGTCGCTCACCGAAGCGCTGCGCCGCATCGGCGACGCCCGCCTGACGACCAGCTACCTCGACGGCGCGGTCCTGCCCTCGCTCGAGGACGTCCTGCGGGCCCGGTGGCCGTTCCCTCCTGACCAGCTCACCGTCGTCGACGGGGCGATGGACGCCCTCGACAGGATCACCGGCACCGTGGTCCGCTTCGGGGACCACGTCCTGGTGGAGAACCCCGCGTTCCCGCCGATGCTGGACCTCCTCGAAGCCGTCGGCGCCACGGTCGTCGGCGTCGCCATCGACGAGCACGGCATGCGCCCCGACGCCCTCGCTCTTGCCTTGACGCAATGCGAGCCCGTCGCCGTGTACCTGCAGCCGCGCGCCCACAACCCGACCGGCGCGAGCATGACCCAGGCCCGCGCCGACAAGCTCGCCCGCGTCCTGGCCCGCCACCCGGGCGTCACCGTCATCGAGGACGACCACGCCGGCGACATCGCGACCGCTCCCCCGGTCAGCCTCGGCCGCCGCCTGCCCGACCGGACCGTCCACGTGCTCAGCTTCTCCAAGAGCCACGGCCCCGACCTGCGCCTCGCCGCGATCGGCGGCCCCGCCGCCGTGGTCACCGCCGTCGCCGACCGCCGCCTGCTCGGCCCAGGCTGGTCCAGCCGCCTCCTGCAGGCCGTCCTCGTCGAGCTCCTCACCGACCCGTCCACAGTGGACGCCGTGGTCCACGCCCGCGACGAGTACGCCCGCCGCCGCACCGCCCTGCTCGACGCCCTCGACACCCGCGGCGTCACGGCCACCGCCGCCGACGGCATCAACCTCTGGATGGCCGTCGCGAACCAGCAGGTCGCCATGCTCACCCTGGCGGCCCACGGCATCGCGGTCGCCCCCGGCGCCCCCTTCGAGGTGAGCCACCTCGACAGCGACCACGTCCGGATCACGGCCGGCCTGGTCCGCGACGGCTTCGACGACCTCGCCGACATCCTCGCCGAAGCCGCGGGCGCCACAACCCGCGGCAGCGGCCCCCGCACCGCCAACCACCCACGCGGCTGGCGCTGAGCTGTAATGCTCCGCGCCTCCCGGCGCGGGGCGGGGGTTCCCACCCGCGGCCCCCATGCTCGCTACGCTCGCACGGCCAGCGCTGACGCGCGCCCGCTTCGGCGCATGCGCGGCATCCGGTGGTCGCCCTGGCCAGGAGCGCCCACCCGCCACCGCACCCCCCGCCACACCACCATGCGGCGGCCCTCCCGCCCTTGTGCCGAACGGCCTGGTTCTGCCGGCATCCGAAGGCCCGGCCGCCGCGGCGGTCCCGGAACCCCGCCTGGCCGGTCACGGCGAACACCGTGGACCCGGGTCACGCCCGCCCGCGACGATCATGCACAACAGGCAGCGGCGAAGCACCACCGCGGCCGTCGTTCACGCCTGCTCTAATGTGCGCATGCTGAGCCTGCCCGAGCCGGGTACCCCGTTCCACCGCCTCGCCCGCACCGAGGCGCACCGGTGGTGGCGGCCGGTCGTGGGCACGCTCATCCTGGCCGTCGCCTGGTTCGGAAGCCTCCCCGCCCTCGCCGTCGCCGTCGACGCGGTCAGCCTCATCGTGCACGAGCCGACCGGCGTGAACGGCGCGTTGAGGTTCAGCCCGACCAGCGCGGCCTGGCTGTCCGTGCTGACCGTCGGCCTGCTCCTGCCGGCGGCGCTGTTGGCCGCCCGCGACGTGCAGAACCGCCCGGTCGGCACGCTCGCGTCGGTGACCGGCCGGGTCCGCCTGGGCTGGCTCGGCGGGTGCCTGCTCGTGGCGGCGGTGACGACGGTCGGGTGGATCGCCGGGGGCGAACTCGTCTACGAGGCGATGGGCGACGGAGACAACGGAACGCCGGTCGGCGCCGGTGAGTTCGGGCGCAACGTCCTGATCTTCCTCGCGCCCACGGTGCTCATGGCCGTCGCCCTGGAGTACGCGTTCCGGGGCTGGCTGCTGCAGGCCGTCGGAGGGTTCAGCAAGAAGCTGTGGCCGGCGATCGCGGTCCAGGCGGTCCTCTACGCCGCCGCATTCGGCACCGACGGGCCGTGGTCGTTCGCGGACTGGCTGGTCACCGGGGCAGTGCTGGGCTGGCTGGCGGTGCGCACCGGCGGCCTGGAGGCGGGCATCGCCCTGATGACGTGCCTCTACCTGACCGGCCTCGGCTACGACGCGCTGTATGGCTGGCTCACCTATTTCGGGCCCTATGACGACCTGGACTGGCAGATCTTCGCGCTGAACCTGGTCGTGAACCTGGTGTACGCCGCGGTCGTCACCCGGCTCGCGCGCCGCCGGGGCATCGTCACCGTCAGCGCGGAGCCGGCCGCAGGGTCGTACACCGTGGGGTCGAACGTCGTGGAGCCGGAGCCGGTCTAGTGCCCGTCTGACGCGGTCACGGCCCGGACCTGTTCGGCGATCGCGAGTTCCTCGTCGGTGGGCACGACGCACACCGTCACGCGGGCGTCGTCCGGGGAGATGATCGGGGCGTGGGCGGCGTTGCGGGCCGGGTCGACCGTGATGCCCCACGTGTCCAGGCCGTCGAGGGCGGCGGCGCGGACCGGGGCGGCGTGCTCGCCGACGCCCGCCGTGAACGTGATCGCGTCGAGGCGGCCCAGCACCGCGTGGTAGGCGCCGACGTACTTGCGGATCCGGTGGCAGTACACGTCGAAGGCCAGCGACGCGTCGGGGTCGCCTGACGCGCGCCGGGCAAGGACCGTGCGCATGTCGTTGGCGCCGGACAGGCCCTTCAGGCCGCCGTGGCGCTGGAGCTGGTCCTCGGCCTCGGCGGCGGAGAGGCCGGCGGCGCGGTGCAGGTAGCTCAGGACCGCGGGGTCGACGTCGCCGGAGCGGGTGCCCATCACGAGGCCTTCGAGCGGGGTGAGGCCCATCGACGTCTCGACGCTGCGGCCGCCGCGGATCGCCGTGGCGCTGGCGCCGTTGCCCAGGTGCAGCACGATCATGTTCAGGGCGGCGAGCGGGCGGCCGAGCAGCGACGCGGTACGCCGGGAGACGATGTCGCACGAGGTGCCGTGGAAGCCGTACCGCCGGATCCCGAACCGACGAGCGAGGTCGCGGTCCAGGGCGTAGGTGCGCGCCTCCGCGGGCAGGGAGGCGTGGAACGCCGTGTCGAACACCGCGACGTGCGGGACGCCGGGCAGCGCCGCGCGGGCCGCCTCGATGCCGGCGATGCCACCCGGGTTGTGCAGCGGCGCGAGGGGCGTGAGCTCCCGCAGTACCGACAACATCGCGTCGTCGACGAGGGCCGGCTCGGTGAAGGCGGAGCCGCCGTGCACGACCCGGTGCCCGACGGCGACGATGCCGGCGGTGTCCAGGCCGCCGAGGATCTCGCCGAGCGCGGCCGCGTGGTCGGCGACCCCGCCGGGCTCGCCGATCCGCTCGACGACACCGTGGGGTCCGGCGGCCGCGGGGTCGGACAGGTCGACGACACGGAACTTCACCGACGACGAGCCGCTGTTGAGCACGAGGATCATGACAGGCAGACTAGCGGTGTGGCTCGCATCGTGTACCTGGTCGAACACGGACCTGGATCCGGCAAGTCCGCCGTGGCGCTCGGCCTCGCCGAGCTCCTGTCGCGGAAGGTGCCCAGGATCGGGGTGTTCCGCCCGTTCGTCGACGGGACGGCGAAGGACTCGACGCTGGCGCTGCTGTGCGAGCGGTACCACATCGACAGCGACCATCAGGAGCTCTTCGGCGTCACGGCGGCCGAGGCCGCGCAGATGCTGTCCGCGGGCGACGGTGAAGGCCTCGTCGGGCGGATCGTGGAGCGGTTCCGGCCGATCGCCCGCGACCATGACGCCGTCGTCGTCATCGGCAGCGACCTCGACGACGAGCAGTCGCCGAGCCTCGCGCTCAACGCCCGCCTGGCCAACGAGTTCGGCGCGGTCGTGGTCGCCGTCGTCAACGGCGCCGGCCTGGACGCCGACACGGTCGAGTCGGTGGCGCGGCAGGCGTACCACGGGCTGGTCGAGCACGACGCCACCGTCGCCGCGGTCGTGGTGAACAAGTCGTCGGAGAAGCCGCCGGCGCTGCCGGTGCCCTGTTACACGATCCCGAACGTGGCGACGGTCGCGGCGCCGACGGTCGCGGAGGTCGCCGCGTCGCTGGGCGCGACCGTCGTCAGCGCCGGCCCCGCGTCGCTCGAGCGTGACGTGCTCGACTACGTCGTCGGCGCCGCCCAGGTGCCGGCCGTGCTCGACCACCTGACCGCCAACTGCCTGCTGATCACCCCCGGCGACCGGGCCGACCTGCTCGTCGCCGCGGCCGCCGCGCACGCGTCGGGGACCGTGCCGCTCGCCGGGATCGTGCTCACGCTCGGGATCGCGCCCGACCCGGCGGCCCTCGCCCTGTTCGAGCGGCTCAACACCGGTCTCGCCGTGTTGTCGGTACCGGCGGCGAGCTACGACACGATCGCGGCCTCGACGCGGATGGAGCACCGGCTCGGCCCCGCCAACCCGCGGAAGGTGGCGGCGGCGCTCGGGGCGTTCGAGTCGAACGTGGACACGGCGGCCCTCGAGGCGGCCCTCGAACTGACGGCGTCGACGCGCGTGACGCCGCTGATGTTCGAGTACGACCTGATCGACCGCGCGCGGGCCGCGAAGCGGCACCTGGTCCTGCCGGAGGGGACGGAGGAGCGGATCCTGCGGGCGGCGGACATCCTGCTGCGCCGTGGCGTGGCGTCGCTGACGCTGCTGGGTGACCCTTCGGTGATCGCCGGGAAGGCACGGGACCTCGGTCTGGACATCTCGGACGCGGCCGTGATCGACCCCGCGACCTCCCCGCTCCTGGAGCGCTTTGCCCCGGTTTACGCGGATTTACGGGCACATAAGGGTGTAACGCTGGATCTGGCCCGGGACGTGGTCCGCGACGTCAGCTACTTCGGCACGATGATGGTCCACCTCGGCCTCGCCGACGGCATGGTCTCGGGGGCGACGCACACCACCGCCGCCACGATCCGGCCCGCGTTCGAGATCATCAAGACGGTGCCGGGCCTGAGCGTCGCCTCCAGCGTCTTCTTCATGCTCCTGCCTGACCGTGTGCTGGTGTACGGCGACTGCGCCGTCAACCCGGACCCCGACGCGGAGCAACTGGCCGACATCGCCCTGTCGTCGGCGTCGACCGCCGCACAGTTCGGCATCGACCCGCGGGTGGCGATGCTGTCGTACTCGACCGGGACGTCCGGCGCCGGAGCCGACGTGACGAAGGTGGCCTCGGCGACCTCGCTCGTCCGCTCCCGCCGCCCCGGCCTTCCCGTCGAGGGGCCCATCCAGTACGACGCCGCGATCGACCCCTCCGTCGCCGCCACCAAGCTCCCGGGCAGCGCCGTCGCCGGCCAGGCGACCGTGTTCGTGTTCCCCGACCTCAACACCGGCAACAACACCTACAAGGCCGTCCAGCGCTCCGCCGGCGCCGTCGCCGTCGGCCCCGTCATGCAGGGCCTGCGCAAACCCGTCAACGACCTGTCCCGCGGCGCCACGGTCAAGGACATCGTCAACACCGTCGCCATCACGGCGATCCAGGCCCAGGGTTTTTTGTCATACCCGTCGGGCACGATGGAGGCATGACGGCGAAACTTACCTCGGTGGTGCTCGACTCCCCTGATCCGCATGCGCTCGCCCGGTTCTATTCCGAGCTGCTCGACCTGCCCATCACCCGTGTCGACGGCGACTGGGTCGACATCGGCGACGGCACGACGAAGCTCAGCTTCCAGCACGCCCCCGAGTTCCGCCCGCCGCTGTGGCCCGACCCCAACTTCCCTCAGCAGATCCACCTCGACATCCAGGTCGACGACATCGACGCCGCGGAGTCCAAGGCCCTGCGCATGGGCGCCACCCTGCTCTCGACGAAGGAGGCCGGCTTCCGCGTGTACAGCGACCCGTCGGGCCACCCGTTCTGCCTCTGCTACGACTGACCTTCCGCCACGGCGAGGCCCATCCACCCTCTGCGCTGTTGGAGCGGTCCACCGCGACTCCGCCCGGGTGTGGTCTTGAGCAGCCGGACACCCGAGCGCGGCCTGCCCGGCCTCCGTCCAGGGCGCCGCGACGTCCACGCCTGCTCCTGGGTAGTGCCATGCCGAGGACCCGCTCACGACCGCGCTGCAGCGGACTCCCGCGCTGCCCGCCCAGCTCAGTGCCGGGCCATTCCCGCGGCCGCACGTCCGCGCAGTTCCGCCTGTGCGATCTCGCCTGCACCGCCCCGCCTGCACCGCTCGCGCGCGTCGCCTCGCTCGTTTGCCGCGTCTCCTGCCGACGCTCCGCCTGCCTGGCCGGCCGGCATCCTGGATGCCACCCACGTCCACACCTGCATCCGGAAAGCTCCGCCCGGCGACTCTTCCTCTGGCGGCCTCCGCGACCTGCATCCGCCCTGGTCGGGCTCATCCCGAAGACATCTGTAGGGCTACTCCCGCGGCCGACTCATACGCCGTCCCGCTCGCCTACTCCCGCAGCTGACTCTCTACAGCCGCTCGCCCATGCCGCCCGCTCGCTCGCCCCTGCTACCCGCCGGCAATCGGCCTGCGTCATCGACTCCCGGGCGCCAACCACATCCACACCTGCATCCGGAAACCTCGGCACCCCCTCCACCCGGCAGCCTCTGCGACCTCCACCTGCCCCAGGGCGAACTCATCCCGAAGGCACCCTCAAGGTCACTCCCGCAACTGGCTCCCAGGCCGTCCACCTGCACAACCTGATCCTCGCCGGGCCGCGACACGCCAGAGCACCGTCCGGGCAGATCTCGCGGCGGCCACCCGCGCCGCCTGCGCACCCACACCGTCAGCCGGCCCGCCCCGCCGCCACCTCGGGCGCGCCGGTGTCCTGGGCGCCGCGAAATGTCGACGCCAGCTTCCCGGCAAGTTCGTCCGGACCACCACTGCCGCGACCTGAACCTGCCCCGGACGGCGACCTGCAGAAGTCGCCCCAGGGCCGCTCCCACAGCCAGGCGCCGCGCCGCGTCCGCCCGCAGCGCCGCCCGCCTGTCCTGCCTGCCTGCCTGCGTGCCTACGCCACACGGCCGACCGCGCCATCTGACCCGCGTCGCCCGCACTGGCTGCCCGGCCTCGTCGCCGCGCCGGCCGCCCACGCGACCACTCCGCGCTCGCCGGCGCCGCCTGCCCGCATCGCCTCCCGCTGCCGCCCGCCAGCGCATTCACGCCACACGCTCGCCCACGCCAGACCAACCACACCGTCCACACCACACGCCCGACCGCGCCGCACGCCCGGCTGCACCACACGCCCGGCCACACCGCACGCCCGGCCACACCGCACGCCCGACCGCGTCGCACGTCCGGCCCCGGCGCCATGCTGCCTGCCCGCGTCGCACGGCCGGCCCGTGGCCGTGCGGGCTGCCTGTGTCGTCTGGCCGCTCGGCCCGCTCTCGCTCGCTCCCCGCACCGCCTGGCCGTGCCGCCCGCACACCCACACCGCGCGCTCCCCGCGTCGCCTGGTCGCGCGGGGGCCTTCGCCGCTCCCGTGGATGCTGGCCGTCTCCCGCCGGACGGTGGCGCTGTCAGGCAGTCGGCGCGGCCAGGGGCCGGTGGTGGGGAGGGCGACGGGCCGGGGTTACGGGTTGACCAGGGGTTTGGTGGGGCAGCCGTGTTGTTGCTGCCACTTCTCGACGTCGGCTGCCGGGGACTTCTCGGTGCCGGCTTTCCAGGCGTCGAGGTAGGACCAGGGCCAGATCGCGCCGCGGCGGGTCCACCAGTCGGTGGTCTTCTGGCAGGCCGGGGAGATGCCGAAGTGGATGTGGCAGGCGCTGGCGTCGCCGGTGCGGCCGACCTTGGCCACCGGCTGGCCGGCCTTGACCGGGGTGCCGGCCTCGATGCCCTGGTCGATCGTGGAGAAGTGGGACATGTAGTAGCGGATGCCGTCGCCGCCGAGGATGTTGACGGAGAGGCCGCCGCGGGTGGCGCCGTCGTTGACCTTCGCCTGGTAGGTGTCGGTGCGGGTGACCTCCAGGACGGTGCCGTCGACCGGGGAGACGGCGGTGAGGCCGCAGGCGGCCATGATGTCGCTGGCCGGGTAGTCGTGGTGGGTCCGCGCGTAGGAGGCCTTGCCCTGGACCGGGAACGCGTGCTTGACCGGCTGCCCGGCGGCGGCGCCCGCGGTGGAGCCGGCGCTCGGCACTGCTGCCTGCGAGGACGACGGACCGGATCCCACCTGGCGGCCGGGTGACTCCGACGAGGCCGGGGTCGGCGGGGCGGTCGAGGGGGCGGGGTCGCCGCCGCAGCCGGCGGCGCCGAGCGCCACCAGCGCGACGACACCGGCGAGCCTGGTGCGCAGCGCGAACATCGTCAGCCACCCTACGCCCCCTCGACAACCACCCGCGTCACGGCGCCCGGCCGTGGCGCTTCGAGCGTTCAGACGGGCGCGGGAAGGATGGCGAGGAGCTGGGTGGGCGGTTCCAGGGCGTCGACGAGGGTGTCGCCCTCGAGCCAGAGGCCGCCGGCGCGGCAGACGAGCGCCGCGGCGGCCTCGACGGGACAGGGCAGGAGGGCGCCGCAGGCGCCGCAGCGGGCCGGGTCGTCCGGGTCGCGTTCGAGGTGGCGCGTCTGGAGTTCCGCGGCGGTGGTGACAAGGACGCTGTCAGGGTCGAGGTGCAACATGTCGATGATCGTGCCGCCGGTACCGGCGACGACAGCGCCACAAAACGGGTGAAAAGCCTGCGGAGGGCGGGTCACCCGGGCAGATCAACGGGAGGGCTGGCCGGTCCCGTCGCACTGGCTCGCGGCGCCGGTGACGCCGTCGGGCTGGTGGGCCGGGGTCGGGGAGCCCGCGTTGACGTGGACGCGCGCGCCGCAGACGGGGCAGCGGCTCATGGCCTCGGAAGACATCTCGCTCACCTCACGCAGACAGGAAGGCCGGACGAGGGAGTGATTCCCCCCGTCCGGCCTCTTGGAACATGTCAGCCGCTGACGAGCGCCAGCATCTGGCTGATCTGCTGCGTGCGGGACAGCTCGATACGCTCCGCGAACTGCTTGACGGTGCTGTTCTGGCCGTTCGCCTTCAGCTGCTGCGCCATCTCGACCGCGTTGTGCTGGTGGGCGATCAGCAGGTTGAGGAACTTGGTCTCGAAGTCGGCGCCGGACGCGTCCCGCAGGGCCTTGATCTCCGCCTCGCCGGTGGCGGGCTGGCCGCCGTGCGCGGCGTGGCTGCTGTGGTCGTCGCTGCCGGTGGCCTGCTCGTTCCAGCCGGTGAGCCAGCCCTTCATGCGGTCGACCTCCTCGGCCTCGACGACGTCGATGGCGCCGGCGAGGTTGACGACGTCCTCGCGGACGCCCTTGGCCTTGCCGAGCTTCAGCATCTCCAGGCCCTGCCGCTGGTGGCCGATCATCATCTGCAGGAACAGCACGTCGTAGGCGTTGTGCGGGCCTTCGGCGACGGCGGCGACGCCCTGCGGTGCGGCCGCGGCACCCCGCTGCGGGCCGCTGGCGGGCTGGTCGACGTCCTTGCAGCCGGTGAGCAGGAGCGCGGCGCCGACCAGCAGCGCGACGGCGGTGCGGAAACGCGTCACGGCGGTCACACCGGCAGCCAGAGCGCGAGCGTGTAGATCGGCTCCCAGCTGTAGATCGCGGTGTGGGCCTGGCGGCACTGGTACTTGCGGCCGTCGTACGTGACGACGTCACCGACGTGGTAGGTGACGCCGGCGGCCCAGGCGGCCCCGCCGGGGGCGGGCGTGGTGGTGGGCGGCTTCGACGTGGTGGCCGTCGCGGTCGGCTTCGGCGAAGCTGTGGCCGTGGCCGTGGGCTTGGGCGAAGCCGTGGCGGTGGGCGTGGGGGTGGAGCCGCCGCCGGAGCCGATCTGCAGGTCGACGCAGTTGTAGAACGCGTTCACCGTGTCGGCGATGTTCCACACCGCGAGGACCGTCTGCCGGCCCGAGTACCCGGCGAGGCTCACCTGGTGCGACACGGTCGCGTTCGGCTGCTTGCCGCCGTCGTTGAACTGCGCGATGCGGGTGTTGCCGATGAAGTAGTCCCACGTGCTGGTGGAGTGCCGGGCGGTCAGGACCCAGTTGAAGGTGACCGAGGTGCCGACCTGCGTGGCGGGCCAGTTGCGGCTGTTGTCGTCGAGCACCGCGAACTCGGGCTTGCCGGCGTTGCAGTTCTTCTGCCCCTTCGGGCCTTCGACGCTCTGCGGCTCGTACTGGATGGGACCGCAGTCGGCGACCTTCTTCTGCGCGCACAGCGCCTGCCGGCTCGGCGGTGAGGATACGTATCCGTGCGCCGAAGCGGGCGAGCCGAACCACAGAGTGCCGGCCGTCGCACCAAGTGCGACCAGCGGATACAGCACGGATCTACGCATCGCCAATTTTCCTTCCACACCTTTGTCGAGCAGGTGCGGAAAAACGTATCGGAGGTGCGCTTAACGAGCCCTTCTGCGATTTGCAAATCCCGCCTAACGCGTATTTATGGCGTCGTTAAGCGAGACGGGGGAGGCGAGGCCGAGGCCGACGGCGGGCGGGTGCGAGGCGACGAGCCAGTCGGCGGCGACCCGCGCGCGGTTCGCCGGCAGGGACAGCAGATGGTAGGCGCGGGTGACGGCCTTGGCGGGCAGGCCGGACAGCGGGACCCGCAGCGGGTTCGCCGCGGCGTCCGGGCCGCCGAGGTCGACCAGGAAGCCGAGGTCGTGATGCTTGTACCGGCGCCGTTTCCCGATCCCGAAGGAGGCGACCACGTTGCGCGCGGCGAGCGCGCCCTGGCGGACGGCGTGCTGCGCGGTCATCGGGGTCAGCCGGCCGGGCCGGGTCAGGTCGGGCACGGCGGCGGCGTCCCCGCAGGCGAACACGTCCGGGAACCCGGGCACCGTCAGGTACTCGTCGACGACGAGCCGCCCCTGCTCGGTGCGTAGCCCGAGGTCCTCGACGAGCGGGTCCGGCCGCACCCCCACGCACCAGATGAGGGTGCGGGTCGGCACGACCCGCCCGTCGGTGAGCCGGACCCGGTCCGACTCGGCGGCGGCGACGGACGCGCCGGTCAGCACCTCGACGCCGCGGGCGCGCAGCACCCGGTCCGCGGTGCGGGAGAGGCGCGGCGACAGCTCCGGCAGCACCCGCGGCGCGGTGTCCAGCAGCAGCCAGCGCACCGGCACGCCGGCGAGGGACGGCTGGTGGCTGACGATGTCGGCGACGGCGAGCCGGCAGTGCGCGGCGACCTCGGTGCCGGTGTAGCCGGCGCCGACCACGACGAACGTCAGCCTGGCCGCGCACTCCGACGGGTCGTCGGCGGACGCGGCGAGCTCGACCTGCCGGATCAGGTGGTCGCGCAGGTACAGCGCCTCCGGGATGCCGCGGAAGCCGTGCGCGTGCTCGGCGACGCCGGGGATCGGCAGGAGCTTGTTGACGCTCCCGACCGTGATGACCAGCCGGTCGTACGTGAGCTGCCGGGTCCGCGCGGCGCCGTCCTCGAAGCGGACCGTGCGCCGGTGCGGGTCGACGTGCGTGGCGTTGCCGAGCACGAACCGCACCCCCGGCAGGGCGGCGGGCAGCGACACCGCCACCCGGCGGGGCTCCAGGACGCCGGCCGCCACCTCCGGCAGCAGCGGCAGGTACAGGAAGTAGTCAGTCGGGTTGAGCAGCGTGATCCGCGCCCGCCCGCGGGTCAGCCGGGTCAGCCGCCGGGCCGCATGGAACCCCGCGAACCCGCCGCCGACCACCACGATGTGGGGTGACATACAAGCCTCCGTCGTGAGCGTCACACCGCGATACCCAGCTCGACCCGGGTCACGCCGGGCGCGCATGATCGCTGGCATGCTCACCGTCGTGCTGCGGACCGCTCAGGTCGCCAGGGTCCTTGCCGCGAGCTTGCTGGGCCGGCTGCCGCTCGGTGCCGCACCCGTCGCGCTGCTGCTGTTCGCCCGCGAGACGCTGTCGATCGGCGCGGCCGGCGCGCTCGTCGGCGTCTACACGGCGGGGGTCGCGGTCGGCGGGCCGGTCCTCGCCCGCGTCGCCGACCGGTTCAGGCAGCCGCCGGTGATGCTGGCCGGCGCGGCCGTGTCGACCGCCGGGTTCGTGCTCCTCGCGTCGGGCGTGCCGCTGTGGGCGGCGCTGTTCGCGGTGCTCCTGGCGGGGCTGGGCGCGCCGCCGTTCGAGGCGGGCCTGCGGGTGCTGTGGCGGTCGCTGCTGCCGGAGGAGCAGGTGCCCACCGCGTACACCCTGGACATCGCGGTGCAGGAGCTCATCTTCATCTTCGGTCCGCTGGTCGCCGGCGCGTCCGTCGCGGCCGGCGGTCCCGTCACGGGCCTGTACGTGACCGCGGGCCTGCAGTTGGCCGGGACCGTGTGGTTCGTCACGACACCCGTGGTGCGCGGGTGGCGCGGTGAGCACGCGGAGCGGCACTGGGCCGGGGCGTTGCGCTCGGGCCGGCTGAGGCTGCTGCTCGTCGCGGTGGTCCTCGTCGGTACGGGCGTCGGCAGCCTCCCCGTCGCGGTGATCGACTATGCGGAGTCGGTCGGCGGCCGTGGCTGGTCGAGCTGGATCCTGGCGGCGCAGGCGACCGGTGCGCTCATCGGCGGGCTCGTCAACACCAGGGTGAAGGTCGACGGGCGGCGGCTGCCGCTGCTCGCCCTGTGTCTCGGCCTCGGGTATGCGCCGCTGCTGCTCACCCCGTCCCAGCCGGTCCTGCTGCTGCTCCTCGCGGTCCTCTCGGGGCTGTTCCTGCCGCCGTTCCTGGCCGCGACGTTCGTCACCGTCGACCGGATCGCGCCGGCGGGCACGGCGGCGGAGGCGTTCGCGTGGGTGGCGACGGCGTTCTCGGTCGGCGCCGCGGCGGGCGCCGCCGTGGACGGCGCGATCCTGGACGCGACGACCGGGCCGCGGATCGGGTTCCTCCTGTCGCCGCTGGTCATCGCGCTCGCCGCGCCGCTGCTGGTGCCCCTGGCCAGAAACCTCCGCACGGGCGGCGACCCGGCACCCGCCGAACACGTTCGGGCGGAGACCCCCTGATTTGTCCGAAATAACCGGAAAATCGGGTTTACTGACTAGTGTCGAAAGCAGCGCGACGGCCACCGGTTGAAATCAACGGGGGACGGGGGACGTCGCGGCAGCGGCGGGTCCGGGGCGGCAATGGCGCCACCCGGACCCGTTCGACGTTTCGCGTACAGTTCCGGGGTGACCCCGCACGACCCCACTCTCGTCTCCGCCCCTGCTCCGAGGGCCGGCCACTCCCCCGCCGACGCTCCGGAGGACACCATGCCCCGCCGTGCCGCCGACGCCCCTGTGGGCGTCCCGGTCGACAGCGAGGGCGTGCCGTTCGGGCCCGGGATCGACCCCGACCGGCTCGCGATCTGCCTCGCCGTCTTCGAGGAGCTCGACGAGCTCCCACCGGACCACCCTGACGTGGTGCGGGTGCGCAGGGCGACGTCACACCTGTACAAGAGCGTCAAACGCCAGCGGCGCAGCGACCGCCGCGCGGCCATCACCGAGAACGACCGCATCGTGACGTCCGCCACCGCGACCGGTGCGCCCGGCCGCATCGACGACGAGACGCAGGGCATCGCCCTGGTCTCACCGACCATCGGCGCGACCGCGGGCCGGCTGCTGCGGCCGAGGTCCTGCTACACCTGCAAGAACCGGTATGTCGACGTCGACGCGTTCTACCACCAGCTCTGCCCGGACTGCGCGCGCCTCAACCGGCAGCGCCGCGACGCCCGCACCGACCTCACCGGCCGGCGGGCGCTGCTGACCGGCGGCCGGGCGAAGATCGGCATGTACATCGCGCTGCGCCTGCTGCGCGACGGCGCCCACACGACGATCACGACCCGGTTCCCGAACGACGCGGTGCGCCGCTTCGCGGCGATGCCCGACAGCGCCGACTGGCTGCACCGGCTGCGGATCATCGGCATCGACCTGCGCGACCCGGCCCAGGTCGTCGCGCTCGCCGACGACGTCGCCGCGCAAGGCCCGCTGGACATCCTCATCAACAACGCCGCGCAGACCGTGAAGCGGGCGCCCGGCTCCTACTCCCACCTCGTCGCGGCGGAGTCCACGCCGGTCGAGCTGGACGGCCCGATGCCGGAGCTGCTGACGTTCCACAAGGCCGACCCGCACGCGGAGCTGACCCTGGAAGCCGGCTCGTCGCCGCTCATCCCGCCGGACGCGCTCACGGCCCTGGCCCTGACGAGCCGCAACACCACCGCGGAGAAGGTCGCCGCGCTGACCGCGATCGACGCCGGCGGGCTCGTGCCGGACCTCGCCTCGATCAACAGCTGGACCCAGCGGGTGCACGAGGTCGACCCCCTCGAGCTGCTCGAGGTGCAGCTGTGCAACGTGACGGCGCCGTTCATCCTCGTCAGCCGGCTGCGCCCGGTCATGGCCGCGGCGCCGGCCCGCCGCAAGTACGTGGTGAACGTGTCCGCCATGGAGGGCCAGTTCAGCCGCCGCTACAAGGGGCCCGGCCACCCGCACACCAACATGGCGAAGGCCGCGCTCAACATGCTGACCCGCACCAGCGCGGAGGAGATGCTGACCGAGGGCATCCTGATGACCGCGGTGGACACCGGCTGGATCACCGACGAGCGCCCGCACCCGACGAAGATGCGCCTGCACGAGGAGGGCTTCCACGCCCCGCTCGACCTCACCGACGGCGCCGCTCGCGTGTACGACCCGATCGTGCGCGGCGAGCAGGGCGAGGACCTCTACGGCTGCTTCCTGAAGGACTACAACCCGTCCGCCTGGTGAGGCGGGCGGGTCGCGGCGGGGGTCGCGGACCGGGTCCGGGTCAGCGCAGCTGGTAGGACAGCGTGAACTTGCCGACCTGGACCTCGTCGCCGTCCTTCAGCGTGGCGCTCTTGACGCGCTCGCCGTTGACATACGTGCCGTTGAGGCTGCCCAGGTCGAGCGTCGAATAGCCGAAGCCGCTCGGGTTGCGGTGAAACTCGACGTGCTTGCGGGAGACCGTGTTGTCGTCCAGGACGATCTGGTTGGCGGCGTCGCGGCCGCAGCGGACGATCTCGCCGTCGAGGGCGAACTCGGCGCCCGCCTCGGCGCCCTTGCGGATCAGCAGGGTCGCGCGGCCCGACGGCAGCTTCTCCATGTGGGCGGTCAGGTCGAGCGGCTGCGTGGCGCCCTCGGGGGCGTCGACGGACGCCTGGGCGAGCAGCTCCTCGCTGGCCACGATCGGCACCCGCCAGTGGCGGGCCAGGCCGATCGCCTCCAGGGGCGCGGCCGGCACGCGGATGCCGTCGCCGAGCACCAGCTGGAACGGGCCCGTGGCCGCGACGACCTCGATCGCCCGCAGCGGGGCGCGCAGCGCGTTCAGCGCCCGCTGGAACAGCTCGGCGCTGACCGGCTCGACCATGTCCCGCGGGCCGCCCTCGACCGCGAACTGCAGGTGGCGGCCGGTCTGCTCGTCCTTGAGCAGCACCATCGGACGGCTCTGCCAGGTCTGCGCCCGCACACCAACGACGACGAGCTCACGCATCCCCGGGCCTCCCGTGTCCGACGGTCAGTTTGACGTGCCGCTAACGGTACCGGTCGGTGGCTTGCTTTCAGAAATGCCAACCCCGTCGTTGCGTCGCCTGCTGGATCCAGTTGTTGACCTCGGCGGGCCAGTTGACCGCCCCGGCCTGCGCGTGCCCGACCTGGAACCGGCTGATCGAGTCGGTGCCCTCCGTGAAGATCCCGCCGCGCTTGTCGAACTCGATGATGACCTGCGTGCCGTGCGGGTCGGTCACGAACGTGACCTCGACCTCGTTGATGCGGCTCGCGTACTGGTGCGCGGCGTAGAACTCGATCTCCTGGTAGAACGGCAGCGTCTGGTGCACGCCGTGGATGTGCCCGCGCTCCAGGTCGGCGGCCTTGAACCGGAAACCGAGCTGCCCGAACGCGTCCAGGATGGCGCCCTGCACCGGCAGCGGGTGCACGTTGATCGCGTCGAGGTCACCCTTGTCGATGGCCCTGGCGACCTCGAGCTCGGTGCGCACGCCCATGGTCATGCCGTGCAGGCGCTGCCCGTACATGTGCGTGATCGGCGTCTCCCAGGGGATCGGCAGCTGGAACGGCACCGCGTGCTGCTGCCCCGGGCCGAGCCGGAACCCGCCGGTGAGCTGCTGGCGCTGGAACTCGACCGTCGCGTCGTACTCGCTGTCGGCGCCCTCGACCTCGACGCGAGTCTGCAGCGCGACGACGATCCGCTCGACCTCGACCTCGTGGTCTCCACCGGCGAACCGGACCTGACCCTGCACGTACCCGCCGGGCTGCACGTCCGGACTGTCCAGGACGGTGTCGACCGTCGGGCCACCGACACCGAGCGCGCGCTTCAGGCTCTTGAAGACCATTCGCGGAGACTAACACGCAACACTGTAGGGTTGGCTGATGTCCAGACTGCTGCGGATCGGGGAGCTCGCACACCAAGCCGGCGTGTCCACCCGCACGGTGGACTTCTACACCGGGCTCGGGCTGATCGGGCCGGCCGACCGGACCGCGGGCAACTTCCGGCTCTACGACCCGGACTGCGTCGACCGGATCGCCGCGATCAGGGCCCTGGAGGCCAACGGGGTCAGCCTCGCCGACATGGCGGGCGCCCTCGTGCCGGGCAAGGGCGACCTGCCCGGCCAGCTGTCGCAGCTGCAGGTCGACCTCGACACGCTCCGGGAGGCGGCCGCGCACTCCAGCCCGGCCGCCCACCAGCTGCTGCTCGCCCTCACCGCCCGACTGCAGTCGCTGATCGCCACCGCCATCGAGGTCACGGGCAACCTGCCCCCGATGTAGCCGCCGTCAGGCTCTGATCAGCTCGGCCACCCGTACACCGTGCGCCGCCGCCTGCTCGTGCCCCTTCTTCAGCGACTCGGCGGCCAGCCCACGCAGCGGCGCCATCGCGGGGGTCACGTCGGCGAGGGTCAGCTCGGCCTCGGCGATGTGCAGGTCGAGCCCGAAGACCTCGCCGAGCAGGCGGCGCAGGTAGGGCGTGACGTGGTCCCAGCCCTCCTTGGGGGCGCCCGGCCCGTAACCGCCGCCGCGGCTCAGCGCGAGGACCGCGGGCTTGCCCAGCAGCGGCTGGTCACCGTGCACGCCGAGGCGCGGGTGCAGCACGAGCAGGTCGATCCATGCCTTGACCTGCGCCGGGAGGTTCCAGTTGTACAGCGGGACCGCGAAGACGAACGCGTCGGCGTCCAGCAGCTCCGTGGCGAGCCGGTCCACCAGGTCGCGGGCCTCGTCGGCGGGGGCCGGAGCGGACGGGTCGACGGCGGCGCGGGCCAGGGAGCTCCACGCGTCGGACGGCAGCGGGTGGGCGCCGAGGTCGCGCCGGGTCACGGTGGCGCCGGGATGCTCGGCCAGCCAGGCACGCTCGGCGGTGTCCGCGAGGGCGCGGCTGACCGATCCGGTGGTGCGGATGCTGGCGTCGAGACGGAACAGATGCATGTTCGAGCTCCCCATCAATGCTTGCGCTTCTGTACAGATAGTCTGCACAGCAGAACATCTTCCCGCAAGAGTGAGTGAGCTGCTTATCATTGCTGCATGACGCAGGCGCCGGAGGTTCGCGACGAGCTCCAGTCGGACCTCGGCTGGGCGCTGGGCGTCATGCTGCGCGCCTACGCGAAGGGCGCCGGGCACGTGATCGCCGGCGTCCCGGGAGGCCCCCGCGGCTACCAGGTCCTCGCGGCCGCCGCCTCCGGCGCCGAGGGCACGCAGCTCGCCCTCGCCAACAAGCTCGGCATCGACCGGACCGTGATGACCTACCTGCTGGACGACCTGGAGCAGGCCGGCCTCATCGAGCGGCGGCCCGACCCCGCCGACCGGCGCGCCCGGCGGATCGTGGCCACCGACGCGGGCCGGGCCACGATGTGTGAGCTGCAGGGCAAGCTCGCGCACGTCGAGTCGCGGGTGCTCAGCGCGCTCGACGAGGCGGAGCGGGAGCTCTTCCGGGCGCTGCTGCGCAGGGCCGCGACCCGGGTGGACGAGCACGACCCGCTCGCCGACGCGTGCACGGTGGTCGACCAGTTCGCCGCGTCGCCCACCGCTTCGGCCGTCGCCGCATCCACCGCTTCCGCCGGCTCGTCACCCACCGCTTCGCCCGCCGGTTCGGCCGGCGCCTCGCCCGGCGCCTCACGCCGGCGCCGGAAGGGTCAGATCTGACAACGTTCCGGTCTCATCAGGGCGTTTGACGTGGTGAGGTCGGCATAATTGGAGCTGACCATCCGGCGAGCAGTGAGGAACCCCCGGTCGCGATGATGCTGCAACGCCGGTATCGGCTCGAGCGGCTGATCGGTGCGGGCTCCACCAGCGAGGTCTGGGAGGGGCACGACGAGCTCCTGCGCCGTCAGGTCGCGGTCCGGCTGCTGCGCGCCGACCGCGCCGAGCTCGCCGCGGAGTTCCTCGCCGAGGGCCACGCCGCCGCGCGCCTCACCCACACAGGAGTCGCCGCCGTCTACGACGTCGGGACCGTCGACCTGCCGTCGCGGGGCGACGTGCCGTATGTGGTCATGGAGTTCATCGACGGCCTCACGATCGCCGACCGGCTCCGCCACGGCCCGCTCACCACCCTCGAGGCGGCCCAGACCGGCGCGGAGGTCGGCGCCGCCCTCGCCCACGCCCACGGCCAGTGGGTCACGCACGGCGCGCTCACCGCCGCGAAGGTCGCCCTCACCGACGTCGGCGCGAAGGTCTTCGGCTTCACCGACCGCCGCGGCGACGACCCGCACGACGTGAGCCTCGACGTGCACGCGCTGGGCGCCCTCCTCGCGTCCGCCCTCGACCCCACCGCGTCCGGCGCCGGCTCTGACGCCGCCGCGCTGGCGGCGCTCATCGAGCGGTGCACGGCCCCCGACCCCGCGCTGCGCCCCAGCAGCGACGAGGCCGCGCTCGGCTTCGCCCGGATCGCCCGCACCAGGGTCGACCTGCCCGCCTGGTACACCATGTCCGCCGCCTCCACCTCCTCTGTCGCCGACGAGACCCTCGCCGCCGGTGGTCCGCCGCTGTCACCGGCCCGCCGGTCGTCGGGCCTGCCCTTCTCGGTCCTGCCGTTCTCGGTCCGGGGCCTGTCGGCACTGCCCCGCGCGTTCCCCCCGGTCCGCCTGCGCCGCGACGCCTCCACCGTCCGGTCCGCCACGCCACCGGCCGCGCACCGGCCCTGGGTGCGGCCCGCCACCCACCTCGGCGCCCGCTCGGCGGCGCACACCCGGATCGTGCTGTCGCGGCTGCCGTTCGGCGGGCAGTCCCGCTCCACCGCCCACCTCAACGACGTGACCCTCGTCGACCTGCGCTCGGCCCGCACCACACCGCCGCCACCCGCCACCGCGCCCGCCACCCGCGGCGGCCGGCGCTGGGCGATCCGGGCCCTCGTCGGCTCGGCGGTCGCCGCGGTCGTGTCGCTCGCCGCGGTCGCCGCCATCGGGCAGCCCCAGGCGGAGGGCACGCCTCCCTCGACCGGCCAGCTGCAGACCGCCACCGCCGGCGCGAGCCCCGTCCCCACCGCCACGACCCAGGCCCCCGCCCCACCGCCCCCGGCGACGACACCTCCGCAGACCCAGCCGACGACCCGCCCACCGACGACCAGGCCGACGTCGGCCAAGCCCTCGACGTCTCCCCCGGCCAGCCCGTCCGCGTCCGCCTCCCCGTCGGCGTCGCCCTCCGCCTCCCCGTCGCCCTCGGAGTCCCCGTCGCCGTCGACCTCACCGTCGACCTCCACGTCCCCATCCCCCTCGGCATCCGACACAACCTCGCCGAGCCCTTCCCCCGCCACTCCGTAACCCGCCGCCCCCACCGGCTGCCCCGCGACCCGTCCCTGCGTGAACCGGGCGCCCGCCGCACCGCGCCCCAACGCCCCACACCGCTGCACGACCCGCCACTGCGCGGACAGGTGCCTTCCACACCACCTCGCCAAGCCCTTCGCCCGCCGCGACCTACGGCCCCAAGACCAGGCGCGCCTTCCACCCGCCGCCACTGCGCGGACCAGGCGCCCCTCACGCACCGCGCCGCAACCCGCCGCCCCAAGGCCAGAGGCGCCCCCTCCACCGCCGCCCACGACCCAGCGCTCCGTGGACCAGGCGCCCCTCGCACACGGCTCCGCGACCCGGCGCCCCATGACCTGGCGTCTTCCAGCCGTCGCTCCGCGATCCGGCGGGCCGTGACCTGGGGCAATTCATGCACCGCTGGGAAGTCGCTGTCGGGCCCGCGCCGTAGCCGGTCAGCCGGTCCGCTCCTGATAGACGTTGCGCGATCCACCCACACGCCAGGCGGTCTGTGGGGCGGTCAGGGGGTCCAGGACGGGTTGCGGCCGCTGAGGCCCAGGGCGCGGGACAGTGGCGGGGCGGCCGAAGGGACGGGGACCTCGGCGCCGTACACGTTCATCTGGCGGCCCATGTCGGCGGTGCGGGCGACCTCCTCGTACACCCGCTGCACAACGACATCGTCCCAGTGGGGGTCGACGCCGGTGGCGCGGGCGAGGTCCCAGCCGTGCAGGACCAGTTCGCCGAGGACCATGCCGCCGACCATGTCCGCGGGCAGGTCCGCCGGGCCGCCCATCCGGGTGGTGCCCGACCACGCCGCGGGGGCGGTCCAGGCCGTGGTGAGCGACTCGAGGTGGGAGCGCAGCAGGGTGCGCCAGTCGCCGGCGGTGCGGTCCTGTTCGGGGCCCGGGTCGACGGTCTCCTTGCGGGCGGCGCCGGTCAGGGCCGGCGCCCAGTGCAGCAGGTGGTTGACGAGCGCCCGGACGTCCCACCCGGCACACGGCGTCGCCGCGTCCAGGGAGTCGATGCCGTCCACGATCTTCAGGGTCACCGGCGTGGCGAGGCCGATGAGCAGGTGTCCTTCCATCCGCGCAACGGTAGGCGCCGCGGCAGGCGCGGGTCTTGGACAAACGCGACGGCTACCCTTGCGGGGTGCGCGACCCGAGGGAGCTGGGCGGTGCGTGGTCGGCGTTCCAGCGGCACGGCGCCGCGCCGCCGTCGCCGGTCCTGGAGGGGGTCGTCGCCCGGTACTGGTGGGCGACCTGGGACCTGACCGGCCAGCCCGGCTACCGCCAGCTGCTCCCGCCGACGCCGAGCGTGCAGCTGACGTTCCCCACCGACGGCGGGCCTCTGCTCCGCGGCGTCCACCGGCGTTGCTTCACCCGGATGCTGCACGGCGCCGGCGGCGTCCAGGGCGTCGCGTTCGTCCCGGGCGCGTTCCGCCGGTTCCTCGGCGCGCCCGTGAGCTCCCTGACGGGGCGCACCGTCCCCGCCGCGGAGGTCTTCCCCGGCATCCCCGCCGTGCCGCCCGGCGACAGCGCGACCGTCGACGCCTTCCTCGCCGGGGCGCTCCCGCCGCCCGACCCCGCCGGTGACGCGGCCGCCGCATGTGTACGCCATGCCGCCGCCACTCCTGGCCTCCGCCGCGTCGACGATCTGGCCGGCGCGTGCGGGCTGGGCGTACGGCACCTGCAACGCCTCTTCGCCGAGCACGTCGGTGTCAGCCCGAAGTGGCTGCTGCGCCGCTTCCGTCGCCAGGAGGTGACCGACGTCCTGGCCGCCGCGCCCGGCGCCCCGGTCGACTGGGCGGGCCTCGCCGCCGACCTCGGGTACGTCGACCAGGCCCACCTCAGCAGGGATTTCGCCGCCATGTTCGGCGAGCCCCCGACCACGTACGCCGCCCGCTACTGACGCCGGTCCGGCGGTGGGAAACGGCCGCCGGCCGGACCCCACAGAACGGGATCCGGCCGGCAGCTTCTCCGGTCAGCGACGCCGGCGGAACCGCAGCCGCTCGGCGAGCATCTGGCTGCCCGCGACCCGGCTCGCGGCACCGCCCACGATCAGCGCGAGCGCGGCCAGGGTCAGGAGCGTGACCGACGGGCCGGTGACGGGCAGGCCGCCACCGCTGCTCGGCGTGGAGACGTCCGCCGGGGCGGCGCCGACGGTGACCGCCAGCTTCAGCACCCGCAGGGTGCCGGACGGGTCGGTGCCCATCGAGACGAACGTGTGCTGGCCGGCCAGGCCCGCCGGCACGGTCACCTGCTTGCTGAACGACCCGTTCTCGTCGGTGAGGGCGGTGCCCAGCGCGGTCGGGCTGGAGAAGACCAGCAGCTGCACCCACGTCCGCGGCGCGAACCCGGTGCCGACCAGGACCGTCGGCTGACCCGCGCTCGGCAGCGCCGTGCCGGCGCTCGACGTGAGGACGCCGTCGACGGCCGTCGGCGGCACGGTCGCCGGCACCGTCACGGGTGCCGCCGGCGTGACCGCGAGCGGGGCGCTGGCCGTCGCGTCGCCCTCGGCCACCGTCGCGGCCACCGTCACCTGGTAGGTGACCTTGTTGGTCACGCCGGTCAGCTTGTGGCTCGTCGTCGAGCCGCCGGTGACCGTCGCGGTGACCGGTGAGCCCGTCGCGGGGGTCGCCGTCACGGTGTACCCGGTGACCGCGCCGGCCGGCTGGGGCACCGTCCACGTCACGTCGATCGTGGTGTCGCCGGGCACGACGGTCACGACCGGGGCGGTGACCGCCGGCGCCGTGACGGACGCCGTGCCGGTCGGTGAGGCGCCCTTGACGTTGACCGCGGCCACCGAGACGGTGTAGCCGGCGCCGGGGATGCCGGAGAAACTGCAGGTGGTGGCGAGCGGCGACGCGGTGGCGCACTCCGGCGAGGCCGGGCCGGCGCCGCTGGAGCGGGACACCGTCACCGTGTAGGACAGGATCGGCGCGCCGCCGGTCTCTCCCGGCGTCCAGGCCACCTTGATCAGGCCGCCGTCGACCGAGGCGCTGACCGCCGGAGCGGCCGGCACCGCGGCCTCGAGGGTCACCGACGCGGTGCCGCCGACCGAGACGCCGGCGTTGTTCTGCGCCGTGACGGCGACGTCGTAGGTCGCGCCGGGCACGCCCGTGGCGCTGCAGGTCGTGCCGGTCGGGGTCGCGGGCACGCAGGTCAGCACGATGGCCGGGGTGCCCTGGCGGGTCACGGTGACCTGGTATGCGCTGATCGGCGCCCCGCCGGTGGCGTTCGGGCTCCAGTTGACCGTGATCGTGGTGCCCGACGACGCGGCGGTCACCGTCGGCGCGGCCGGGGCGACCGCGGCGGCCGTGATGGTGCCGGTGCCGGCGGTGGAGCTGCCGGCGCTGTTCACCGCGACGACCGCGACGTCGTAGGTCTCGCCGGGCGTGCCGGTCGCGGTGCAGCTGACCGGCGGCGTCGGCGCGCCGGCCGGCGGGGTGCAGGGCAGCGACGGTGCCGTCGGGTCGCTCTGCGGCACGAGCGTCACCACGTAGCTGGTGATCGCCGCGCCGCCGTTGAAGTTCGGCGTCCACGCGACGGTGATGACGCTGCCGGAGACGGTGGGCGACACGGTCGGCGCCGACGGGGCGATTGCCGCCACCGTCGCCGTGGCGGTGCCGCCCAGGGAGGTGCCGGCGCTGTTCGTCGCGGTGACGACGACGTCGTAGACCGACCCGGGCGCGCCCGTGGTGCTGCAGGTCGTGCTCGTCGGCGTGGCCGGGGTGCAGGTCAGCACCGTCGCCGGCATGCCCTGCCGGGTGACCGTCGCCTGGTACGCGGTGATCGCCGCGCCGCCGGTGGCGTTCGGGGTCCAGTTGACCGTGATCGTGGTGCCGGACGTGCCGGCGGTGACCGTCGGCGCGGCCGGGGCCACCGCGGCGACCGCGGCGGTGGCGGTGCCGGCGGTGGAGGTGCCGGCGACGTTGACCGCCGAGACCGCGACGTCGTACGTCTGGCCGGGCACGCCGGTCGCGGTGCAGCTGACCGGCGGCGTCGGCGCGCCGAGCGGCGGGGCGCAGGGCAGCGTCGGTGTCAGCGGGGCGCTCTGCGGCACCAGCGTCACCACGTAGCTGGTGATCGCCGCGCCGCCGTTGCTGCCCGGCGTCCAGTTGACGGTGATCGCGCTGCCGGAGACCGACGTCGTCACGGCCGGCGCCGCGGGCGCGTTGGCGAGGACCGCCGTGGTGGTGCCCGCCGTCGACGGGCCGACGGAGTTGTAGCTGCGGACCTCGACCGAGTACGTGGCGCCCACGACGCCGGTGAACGTGCACGACGATCCGCTCACCCAACCGTCCGGGTAAAAGACCTCGACCGTCGGCGCCGGCAGCGGGGCGCTGCACGTCACGGGGACCGGGCTCCCGCCGTCGGTCCGGTTGACCAGGACGGTGTGCCCGGTGATCCCGGTGACGCCGAGCTGCTCGGCCCAGGTGACCGTGACGGTGGTGCCGCTGACCGTGGCCTGGGCGGTCGGCGCGGGGGGCACCGGCGGGACGGTGGCGGTGATGGTCTGGTAGCTCGACCAGCCGACGCTGTTGTGGGCCCGGACCTTGACCTGGTAGCTCGTGCCGGCCTGCCCGGCGATGGTGCAGGTGGTGGCGGTGGCCACGGTGCACGGCACCGTCACCGCCGGGTTGCTGCCGGAGACCGTCACGTCCGTCTCGTAGGCGTCGATGCCGGTCTCGCCGACCGCGGGCGCGTAGGTGATCGTGATGTCCGTGCCGGTCCGGGAGGAAGTCACCTGCGGCACGCCGGCCGGGGCCTGCAGCTGAGCCAGCCAGACGGCGCTGGACCGGGGCTGGCCGCCCACGTACGCGTACACGACCACCCGGTTGACGCCGGGGAAGATCAGGTCGGAGAACGTGCACGGGCTGACCGTGCACTGGGAGATGCCGTTGCCGTTGACGCTCACCAGGTAGCTCGTGGCACCCGGGACCGGGGTCCACGCCACCGCGAACGTCGTCGCGGTCTCGACGATCGAGGTGATGGTCGGGCCCAGCGGATCGCCGACTCCGCCGGGACTCGGCGCCGCCTCCACGGTCGCCGTCCCCGGGGACGCCAGGGTGTTCTTGCCGAGCCAGGGCGCGGGCGGCGGCGGTGGCGGCTTCAGCGCCGGGGAAGCCGGCCGCGCGTGCGTCGAGAGCGTCCGCGCGAACCCGCGGATGGTCTTGCCGTAGGCGGAGGCGCTGGTGGCGGCCGAGCCTGACCGCGCCGTCGCGGCCGGGCTGCCGGCACCGGCGGGCGTGCTGGGGTGCCCCTTGCCCGCCGCCCCGCTCTTGCCGGCCTTGTCGCCGGTCGTACCGTTCGCCTTGTCGCCGGCCTTGGTGCTGGCCTTGGTGCTGGCCTTGGTGCTGGCCTTGGTGCTGGCCTTGGTGCTGGCCTTGGTGCTGGCCTTGTCGCTCGCCTTCGCGCTGCCGGACCTGACGGCGGCCGGCTTGCCGGTGGCGGGCCTGGCGTCGCGGGCCTCGGTGGCGGCCCGCGGTGACGGGCTGCGCCCGGTGCCGGGGTCCGCTGAGGCGGGCGCGGACAGCCCGATCAGTGCCAGCAATGACGCGACGGCGCATGCCGCCGCCAATCGATGCGATCGGTAGTTCCTCGGCGACATCATGCCCCTGGTCCCTGGTGCGCTTGATTGATCTACTCCAGCGGGACGCTATGGCACCTGACCGACAAAGTGGGTATTTCTCAAAAATCAGACGAATTTGCACCACACCCGGCGATCGCCGACCGGCCGACGCCGCCGGACGGCCCGCGTGTACAGCCGCCGGACGGCCCGCGTGTACAACAGACGCCATGGACGCGAAGCGGGCGCAGGGGATCGGGTTCGCCGCGGCGATGGGTGCGCTGGCCGGCGCGGCCCTCGGGGCGCACCGCGGGCCGCGCGGCGCGGTCGCGGGTGCGGTGCTGGGCGCCGGCGCCCTGGCGGGCGTCGACGCGCTCGCGCGGGCCAGGCAGCGGCCGGGCGAGATCCCCGCGGTGTGGTCGCGGGTCGCGGCCAGCGGCGCGATCGCGGCACCGGTCGGGTGGGCCGCCGGCAAGGCCGGCGCGAGCCCGCTCGCGGTGGGCGTGGCGAGCGGCGCGGTCGCCGGGGCGATGGGGATCAGGCCGCACAAGGTGGCGCTCGGGCCGGTGGTCGGGCTCGCCGTCGGTGCGGCGATGCGCGACCGGCCGCCGGCGCAGGTCGCCGCGGCGAGCGTCGTGGCGTTCCGGACGGTGTCGCAGCTGGTGTTCCGGGATCCGCAGGTCAGCCTCCTCGCGGAGCGGGTGCCGGCGGAGCGGCTGCCGTTCGTCGTGCCCCTTGAGGCGCGGACCAGGTATGTGGGCACCGGTTACGTGCGGGCGCTCGCCGAGGCGACCAGTGGCACGTACCGGGAGGCGGCGCCGGACGTCGGCATCGTCGCCGACCTCGACGTCCTCGCGGGGCCCGGCTTCGACCCGGGGGCGGTGCCGCCGCTCGTGCGGGAGTTCTACGAGCACACGACCCGGTTCACGCTCGACATCGTGCCGCGCTGGCGGGCGTGGGTGCGGCCCGGGTATCTGCTGTACCGCAACCTCGTCGCCCGGCCGCTCGGGCAGGCGAACGTGCCGATGAACCAGCGGGAGGCGCTGCGTGGGGTCCGCAGCCGCATCGACACCGTCACCACCGGCGACGGCCTGCAGACCCGCGGCTGGATCCGCAGCTACGCCGACACCGACGAGCCGATCTACGTCGGCATCTACACGACGTACCGGCATGAGGGCCGCGGCTATGTCAGCGTCGGGTTTCCGTTGCCGCAGGCGAACTTCACCGCGACGCTCGCGCCACGGCAGCGCGAGCACGGGCTGGTCCTCACCAGCTCCGCGCACGACGGGCAGACCGGGCACTACCTGAGCCACATCGACGCGGAGACGCGCGAGCTGACGACCCTTGCGGTGAGCGGCTTCGCCGAGGAGCTCGACGTGTACGTCGAGAACGGTGAGCTGCGGGCCGTCCACGCATTCGCGGTGTTCGGGCTGCCGTTCCTGCGCCTGGAGTACACGATCCGCCGGAAGAGCCCGCGCTAGCGCCGCCCGCCGGGGTCCTCCGACAGGCCGAAGGCGGCGAGCGCGGAGTCCAGCATCGCCTCCTGTACGGCCGGCGGATACGCCGACGGGTCGGCCGCCGCGAACGCCGCCGCGCCCTCCACCATGGCGATGAGCGCGACGGTGACGGTGGCCGGGTCCTGCGGCGGGCCGCACGCCTCGACGAGCCGGCCGACCCTCGTCCGCCACGCCCGGCTGTTGACCCGGTGCAGGTCGGTGAGCTCCTCGTCGGCGACGGCCGCGGCGAGGAACCCGAGCCAGACGGTGCTCTCCGCGACCGTCTGCGGGTCGAGGGCGAGCCCCTGGTGCAGGATCGCGCGCAGCGCGGCCCGTGGCGAGGCCGCGGCGGCCTCCAGGGTCTCGACGCGGGCCTTGGTCGTCTCGTGCAGCAGCTGCCGGGCGTGCCGCAGCAGCGCCCGCCGGTTGGGGAACCGGTGCATGACGAGGCCGGTCGTGCAGCCCGCGGCGGCGGCCACGGCGCGGATCGTCAGCCGCTCCAGGCCCTGCTCCGCGAGGACGTCCCAGACCGCCTTCGACAGCCGCTCCTCGTGTGGCACGCGTCGCACTCCATCCGTCTCGTAACAACTGTTACGGTACCGCCCATGACCGACTGGATCATCGAGGAGCGGGCCTGGGACGACCCGGACGGGGCCGCCCTGCGCGCCGCGCAGCGGGCCGAGCTCGACGCCCGCTACGGCAGCGACGACCACGAGCCGGGCGGCCCGCCGTCCGGCGACGACATCGACCTGTTCCTGGTCGCGACGGCCGGCGGCGGCCCGGTCGGCTGCGGGGCGCTGCGGCACCTCGACGCGACCTCCGCCGAGGTCAAGCGGATGTACGTGGTCCCGGACGCCCGCGGCACCGGCGTCGCGACCGCGGTCCTGCGCGGCCTGGAGGACGCCGCCCTGACCCGCGGCTGGACGACGCTGCGCCTGGAGACCGGCACGGAGCAGCCCGACGCCCAGCGCTTCTACCGGCGCGAGGGCTACCACGAGATCCCGCTCTTCGGCGTCTACGCGGGCTCCACCCTGTCCGTCTGCTACGAGCGCGCCCTGCGCCGGTAGCGCGCCCGCCATGGCACACCGCATCGGCGCCGTCGTCGGCATCAACGCCTCGATCATGGTCGTCGCCGACGGCTGGCGGGGCTGAGACAGGGTTCGTCGTGACCGGCGTGCCGGCGCGGCTCAGGCTGTGGATCGAGGAGCCGGTGGAGGCGGCGTGGGGCCGCGCCGCCCGCGCGCTCCTGGTCCGCGAGCCCTGAGCCCGGACCACCAGCACCAGCCCGGGCGCCCCTTGCCGTTCGGGGTGGCAAGGGGCGCCCGGTGGGTCAGGCCGTGACGATCGTGCCGTCGGGCTTACGGGTGCAGGTGACGGTGCGGGCGGTGGCCGTGGCGGCGCCGGTGAGGCACTTGCCGAGGACGGCGTGGCCGGCGGCGCTGGGGTGCCACGACTCCTGGCAGGTCTGGAAGTACGTGACGCAGGTGTTCGCGATCCGCTGGATGGCGATCTTGTCCTTGCCGGCGAGGCTGGTCACGAACACGCCCGAGGCGCCGTCCTGCAGGCGGATCGGGGTGGCCAGGGCGTTGCCGGGGCTGCCGGACCGCTCGCAGAGCCGCGCGCCGTCGAAGGCGTGCTGCACGTCGAGGTAGACCAGGTCGTCGCCGGGGAACTCGGCGGCGAGGGTGTCCCGGGTCGTGCGCACGATCGTGCCGAGGCCCTGCGAGAAGCCGTGCCCGGGCGCGAGGCTGGCCCGGTGGATCGGGCAGCCGGCGGCGTACCGCTCGGCGCCGAGGTCGCGGAACTTGTCCCGGTCGTCCTGCCGGCCGTCCTCCTCCCAGTAGGTCTGGTCGAGGTCCAGCGGCAGCGGGTTCGTGTAGTCCTGGAACACCACCCGGTGCTGCCCGTCGGCGTCGATCTGGTCGAGGGTGGCGATGATCTGCCGGGCGGCGGCGATCGTCTCGGCGGTCGCCGCCTGGACCTGCGCCGCGGTCGCCAGGTCGGCGGCCGTGCACGGCTCCTGCTCGACCGGGCCGTTCAGGTAGGCCCAGAACTCCCACCAACCGGTCCACGCGTCGGCGATGAACCGGTTCGCGCACTTCTCGGCCACGTCGCCGAACGTGAACGAGCTGTTGTTGGAGCCGAGCCCGATCAGCACCAGGTCGATGTCGTGGGTCTGCGCGACGGCCCGGAGCTGGTCGAGCTGCGCGGCGACGGAGCGGCCCTTGTCGCGGGCGCCGGACGGGTTGGCGATGTCGTGCGGGCGCCCGCCGGAGCACGCCAGGTTGAAGCGGGCCTGGATGCCGGGCAGCGCCGCCTGGTTGAGCGACGCGTTGGCGGACCGGTGGCAGAAGAAGGCGTTGGTGTTGGGCGCCGACCAGCCGGGGAACGGCTGCGCGACGCCGTTGACGTCGACGACCGGCTGGTAGCTGCCGGCGCCCTCCCCGCTGATGAAGCTGTCGCCGAGGGCGACGGCGGCGGTCGGCAGGGCGGCCGCGGCGGGCAGCGCCGGCACGACCGCCGCGCCGGCGGAGACCAGCACGCCCACCACGACGAGCGCGGTACGACGGAACACGGACACGGCGGTTTCCTCGATCCCATCGAATGTGAGAAATCCTCTGGGTCGGGATCAGATCACGACGTGCGCACGCCCGTCAATGTTTCGGGGCGATTTCCCTACAAAACAGATCGGGTAACCGTGAACATGAAGCAGCCGTAGGCGACGTTGCGGGAGTCCACCCGTACCACCGCCGCATCCGACAACACGTCGGCGATGACGCCCTCCGGGTCCTCGCCGTCGTGGACCCGGGTCGCGGGATGGATCCATCCGCGCGCGTCATAGGCCCGCAGCACCTGCGACCGGCCGCGCCAGCCCTCCGGGTAACCGGTCCTGGCGGGCCCGTCGCACCGCCGCGCGTGGGCGAAGACGGCGCCGATCTCCCGGTACGGGCTCGCCGGCAGCACCGGTTCGAACCCGAACAGCATCAGCCGCTCCCCCGCCACGGCGTCGCGCAGGCAGCACCGCAGCGGCTCGCCCCCGCTCGCGTCCTGCTCCACGACAGGGTTGCCGGAGACGTCGATTCCCTTGCCCCGCAACGATTCCAGGATCGCGGGGTCGATCGCGCGCACTGTGAACATGCCCCGATCCTGTCCCACGCAAGGGGTTCGAGGCTGGCGGGAATCGGCCGTCGCGCTCGCCGTGCGGACCCGCACCGGCGCCCTTACCGTTGCAGGAGTGGAACGCGTACCCCTGGACGAGAACGCCGCCACGCGGCAACGCCTGACCGCCCTCATCGACTCCCTCGGCGACGACGACCTCGCCCGGCCGGTGACCCCCAGCTGGAGCGTCGCCACCGTGCTCGCCCAGCTCGCGTTCTGGGACCGGTGGGCGCAGACCCTGGTGCGGCGCTGGCGCTCCGGCGAACTGCCGCCGCCGAGCGTGCCGCCGTGGTACGACGACGCGCTCAACCACACCCTCCTGCCGACGTGGCAGGCGCTCCCCGGCCGCGAGGCGGCACAGATCGCCCGCGCCGCCGCCGAGGCCGCCGACCGCGAGATCGAGAAGGCCGAGACCCCGGTCGTCGCCGGCATCCTCGCCTCCGGCCAGGCCAACCTCCTGGACCGCGCGACCCCCCGCAACGACGCCCTGGACCGGATCGAGCGCGCGCTGCGCTGAGCGGCACGGGAAGGGGCGCCGCGAGAAGCGGCGCCCCCTTTGAAACCTGCGACTGAAACCTGCGACTGAAACCTGCGACGAGATCGGGCTACAGACCCGTGCGCGGGACGTCGCCCCGCCGCTGGCCGGTCTCGGCGCCGTGCTCCTCGACGTACTTCTTGAAGCGCTTCGCGTCGGCCTTCACCTGCAGGTCGTCGACGCCGACTGCGGCGCCGGCCTTCTCCACGACACCCTCGGGCTGCCAGTCGAGCTGGACGGTCACGCGGGTGTCCCGGTCGCCGAGGCGGTGGAAGGTGACGACGCCGGCGTGCTTGGTGTCGCCGCCGACGCTCCTCCAGGCGATCCGCTCGTCGGGGTGCTGCTCGGTGATCTCGGCGTCGAACTCGCGCCGGACGCCGCCGACCTTCGTCACCCAGTGGGTGCGGCGGTCGTCGACCTGCCTGATCGACTCGACGCCGCTCATGAACTGCGGGAAGGACTCGAACTGCGTCCACTGGTTGTATGCGGTGCGCACGGGCACGTGGACGTCGATGGTCTCGGTCACGCCACTCATTCGTTCCTCCGAAGAACTCGTGATTGTCGCGTTCGCCCATCTCGTGCCCGCCCCTGAGCAGAGCAAACGGGATTCAGGCCTGTTGTTGCGTGGGTCGCACCAGCAGCTCGTTGACCGCGACGTGCCGGGGCCGGGTGACGATGTAGGTGATCGTGTCGGCGATGTCCTCGGCCTCGAGGCGCTGCATGTCGGCGAAGCGCTGCTTGATGCCCTCCAGGATCTCGGGGCGGTTGTGGCCGGCGAGCTCGGTGGCGACGGCCCCCGGCTCGACCAGTGACACGCGGACGTAGCGGCCGGTGACCTCCTGGCGGAGTGCCTCGCTGAAGGCGCCGACGGCGTGCTTGGTGGCGTTGTAGACGCCACTGCCGTTCCGGGCGACCCGCCCCGCGACCGAGCTGACGTTGACCATGTCGGCGACCCGGCGCGGACCGTCGGCCGCCGCGGCGAGCAGGTGCGGGAGCGCGGCGTGAGCGCAGTACATGAGCCCCATGACGTTGACGGAGACCATGCGCTGCCACTCCTCGACGGGCGCGTCGACCACGGGCCCGAGCAGCATCACACCGGCGTTGTTCACGAGGGTGTCCAGCCGACCGAGCTCGCTCACCGTCTGGTGTACCGCGGCGACGGCGGCCGACTGCTCGGTGACGTCCGCCTCGACGACCAGGGCGGTGCCACCGTCGGCGCGGATGCGCTCCGCGAGCGTGGCGAGCCGGTCGGCCCGGCGGGCGGCGAGCGCGACGGCCGCGCCGCGGGAGGCCAGCGAGAGCGCGGCCGCCTCACCGATCCCGCTGGAGGCGCCGGTGACCAGTGCGACGGTTCCTGACAAAGATCCCATACAAGGGAAATTACCCCCTTGCTACGCCTCTGCTATGCCTCGAGATCGCGCCGGATCTCCTCGAGGACCTTCTGCGTCTCCGTCGGCGGGCGGGCCTCGACGCACAGCCGCTCCATCGCCTCGGCGTACAGGTCGACGTCGTCGCGCTTGTCGAGGTACAGGGCGCTGGTGAGCTGCTCGATGTAGACGACGTCGGGCAGGTCCTGGTCCGGGAAGCGCAGGATGGTGAACGCGCCGCCGGCCGCGGCGTGGCCGCCCGCGTTGAATGGGATGACCTGCAGCCGCACGTTGGGCAGCGTGTTGGCCTCCAGCAGCGCGTCGACCTGGCCGCGCATGACGTGGGTGCCGCCGATCGGGCGGCGCAGCGCGGCCTCGTCGACGACGACCCACAGCTTGGGCGCGTCGGCACGGGTGAGGACCTGCTGGCGGGCCATCCGCAGCTCGACCCGGCGGTCGATCTCGTCGGCCTTGGCGCGGCCGTGGCCGAGCAGGACGACGGCCCGCGCGTACTCCTTGGTCTGCAGCAGGCCCGGCACGAACTGGACCTCGTACGTGCGGATGAGGGCCGCGGCGGCCTCGAGCCCGAGGTAGGACTGGAACCAGTTGGGCAGCACGTCGCCGAAGCGGTGCCACCAGCCGGGGTTGTTGGCGTCGCGGGCGAGGGCGAGCAGCCGGGTGCGCTCCTCGTCGTCGTCGAGCCCGTACAGGGTGAGCAGGTCGGCGACGTCGCGCTCCTTGAAGCCGACGCGGCCGAGCTCCATCCGGCTGATCTTCGACTCCGACGAGCGGATCTCCCAGCCGGCGTCCTCACGGGTCACGCCCTGCGCCTCACGGAGCCGGCGCAGATGGGCGCCCAGCAGCATCCGGAGGACCGTGGGGCCTCCGGCCGCGCCGCCTTCCGGTGTTCCGGTCGTCACCTACTGCCTCCGAGTCCTGGACACTGCCCTGTCACCCACTGTCCCCGCGGCGATCCGTTCCTGAGCGGTCCGTCCTGGCGAACCGTCCCATGGTGGAGCCGTCCCGTGGGCGAGCCGGAGTAAGCATGCCATGACCCGACAGTAAGCGGGAGTGGGCTCGCATCGATCGGCGGTATCTCCAGCGAGCCCGCCCCGACCGTCACATCCTCAGCCGTCCAGCAGGTTGTCGAAGTCGCCGTCGCGGGCGCCGGCGATGAAGGCGGCGATCTCGTCGTAGGTGTAGATGAGTGCGGGCCCCTGCGGGTCGCGCGAGTTGCGCATCGCGAAGCCGGTCCCGTCGGGCAGCGGGGCCACCTCGACGCAGTTGCCACTGGGGTTGCTACGGCGGCTCTTCTGCCAGGTGACGCCCGGCAGCTCGCCGGCCGGCATCCCGTTGTACGTCTGCTCCATGGACATCTCTCTGCAACATGTAGTTGAAAGTTTGCCGAGAATCGGCGTCTGCACGTGCATCGGCTCTTGCGTATGCAGCCGATAACGCGCATGCTAGCGCATGTGCGAATGTGCGGGGACGCTCACAATTTGTGACCAGAACCGGACGTTCGTGCCCAAATGATCGGGTGGCTTCCCCAGCTACGATCTTGGAGGACGCGCGCATGGACCCTCTCGCCTTCCTGGCCGGTGCGGCCGTGGCGGCCGGAGCGTGCGCGGCGTGGGTGTCCCAGCGCCGGGTGACCCGCCTGCGGCGACAGCTGACCGCGGAGCGCCACGCCGCCTGCCATGACCCGCTGACCGGCCTGCCCAACCGCCGGGCCTTCTACTCACGGGGCGCCGAGCTCGTCGGCGACCCGCACGCGCACCCTCTGGTCGCGGTGGTGCTCGACGTCGACGGGTTCAAGCAGATCAACGACGTCTACGGGCACTCCGCCGGCGACGAGGTCCTGGTCACCATCGGGCACCGCTTCGCCTCGTGCGCGGGCGAGGGCCCGAGGCGGGGCATCGTGGCCCGGCTCGGCGGCGACGAGTTCGCCGGCCTCATCCCCGAACGCGACGGGGAGCCCGACGAGCAGGCCGCCCGGCTCGCCGACATGCTCGCCGCCCCGATGCGGCTCGGCGGTCAGGTCGTCTCGGTCAGCACGTCGGTCGGGCTGGTCCCGGTCGAGCCCAGCGCGCACCTCGCCGATGCCGTGCACCGGGCCGACGCCGCCATGTACCGCGCCAAACGCCACACCCAGCGCCGCCGGACCCCCCTGGTGACGCACCAGCACGTCCTGCACACCTCGCTCCGCCGTGAGCTGCCCACCCACCCCACATCGGCGACCTGACAAGGACCCCCCGCGATGGACCTCAAAGAGCTCGTCCGCCAGCGCCGCCGCCACCAGCCCCGTCCGAAGAGCTGGCTGGCCGCCAAACTCCACCGTGCGGAGCAGTGCCGCGACTGCCACCAGCCGTGGCCGTGCGACCAGTACGTCGCCGCCCGCAACTCGGTCCTCGTCTACGCCCTGCGACGCCTCGAGCTCGCCCGGCCCGGGAGTCTGGGGTGACAATCGCGCACATCCCGGCCCGGCCGACCTGGCTGTGCACGGGATGTCGCGAGCCGTGGCCGTGCCAGGCCAAGCGCGACCAGCTCGTCGCGGAGCACGGCGACAGCCCCGCCGCGCTGCGCACGATGATGGCACTGCGGGTCGCCGACGCCGCCGAGGACCTGCGCCAGCTGGGCGCCGACCAGCTGTGGACGCGGTTCCTGGGCTGGCTGCCCGCACCCGGTCAGGGGCCCGTGATCCGCTGGGTCGCGAACCCGCCGCTCGGCGGGCACCGCAGACCGGCGCCGGTCAAGGAGCAGATCGACCCGCGGGGTCCGTCGCGCACGTCGCCAGCACCGGATAGTGGTCTGACGCGGACGCAGTCCCGCCGCCGGTCACCACACGGCACGTCCTGAAGTCCCCGGCGACCGCCGGCGACGCCAGGATGTAGTCCAGCCGCGCCCGCGTGAACTCCTCGCCGCCGAGCGCCGTCGGCACCGTCCAGCCCGGCCCCTCGCCGACCGCCTGGAACACGTCGACCAGGCCGTGACGGGCCAGCAGCGCCATCGCCCGGGTGTCCACCCCGCCCCGCCCGAACCAGGTGCGGTGCCGCCGCCGGACGTCGCCCGGCGGGCCGGACGACGGGGACAGCGAGTTGAAGTCGCCCATCAGGACGACCCGCTCCCGCCGCCTGGCGAAGGCCGCGAGCAGCCGGGCCTCGTACAGGCGGATCCTGCCCCAATAGGGGAACAGGTGCGTGCTGACCACGGTCAGCGGGCCCGCCGCCGTGTCGATCTCCACCCACGCCGCCCCGTGATGGAAGCTTCCCGGCACCGCGCCGCGGCGCAGGATCCGCAGGCGCGGCGCGACCAGCAGCCCGACCGGCTGCCCGGTCCGCGGCGGCGCCACGTGCAGGCGCATCCCGGTGCGCTCCGCCAGGGGCGGGTCGCCGCGCAGCTCCTGCACCGCGGCGACGTCGGGCGCCGCGGCATCGACGACCTCGCACACGGCGTCCAGCCGCCCGCCGCTCGCGCCGGTCAGGATGTTGTACGACAGCAGCGTCAACGACATACATTGCCCGGATGGACGTCCACAACGCTCTCCTCAGCTCCCGCGACGAGACCATCCGCACGCTCGTCGACCTGGTCCGCGTACCCAGTGTGGGTGGCACCCAAGCGGAGGGGGAGATCGTGCGTCACGTCGCCGGCCTACTGGCGGCGGAAGGCGTCGAGACCGACCTGTGGCAGATCCCCGTCGCCGACCTCGCCGGCCGTCCCGACTTCCCCGGCATGGAGGTCGAGCGGTCCGAGGCGTGGGGGCTCGTCGCCCGGCTGCCCGGCACCGGCGGCGGCCGCACGCTCATGTTCAACGGGCACCTCGACGTGGTCCCGCCCGGTGACCTGTCGACCTGGTCCGACGACCCGTTCTCCGGGCGGGTCGCCGACGGTCACGTGTACGGCCGCGGCGCCTGCGACATGAAAGGCGGCTTCGCCGCGGCACTGGCCGCCCTGCTCGCCCTGCACCGCAGCGGCACCCGGCTGCCCGGCGACGTCCTGCTCGCGGCGGTCGTCGGCGAGGAGGACGGGGGCCTGGGCACCTACGCGACCCTCGACCGCGGCTGGCGCGCCGACGCGTGCGTCATCACCGAGCCGACCGCGCTGGACGTCCTGGCCGCCAACGGCGGCGCGCTCACCTTCCGGCTGCGGGTGCCGGGCCTCGCCGCGCACGCCTGCGCCCGCACCAGCGGCGTGAGCGCGGTCGAGAAGTTCCAGCTCATCTTCCCCGTGCTGCGGGCCCTGGAGGCGTCCCGGAACCGGTCGGTCGACCCGATGATGCGGCGGTGGGACATCGCGTACCCCCTGGAGATCGGCACCGTGCGGGCCGGCGACTGGGCGTCGACGGTGCCGGACCTGCTGGTCGCCGAGGGCCGCTTCGGGGTCGCGCTCGACGAGCCGGTCGACGAGGCGCGCGCCGCGTTCGAGCGGACCGTCGCGGAGGCGTGCGCCGCCGACCCGTGGCTGAAGGAGCACCCGGTGACGGTCGAGTGGTGGGGCGGGCAGTTCGCGTCCGGCCGCTGCCCCTCCGGCACCGACCTGGTCCGGCGGGTCCTCGACGCGCACACCTCCACCCACGCCGGCTCCCCGTTCGCCGCCGAGCCGGCGGTCGTGGGCGCGCCGTACGGCTCCGACCTGCGCCTGCTGACGAACATCGGGGGCATCCCGGCCGTGCAGTACGGGCCGGGCGTCGGCTACGGGCACTGCCCCGACGAGAAGGTGTCGATCGAGCAGGTCCACGCGTGCTCGGCCACCCTCGTCAACCTCGCCCTGGCGTTCTGACCGTTCGCGCTCATCGCGCTACATTTCGTGTTGATAGCGCTCCCGTACCGGCGAGGCATTGACCAAGAGTTGTAAAGACTGTTAACTAATCAGCCAGACGGACGCTGCGATGCGGAACGAGGCTGGTCAATGCGGATCTCTCGCACGGTGCTGCCGGCTCTCACCGCCGCCGGCGCCGCGGTCCTGCTGCTCGCACCCCTGACCGCGGCCGCCGCGGCGGCGTCGCTGACGGCGACGTTCGCGCAGACGTCGGTGTGGGGCAGCGGGTACGGCGCCGAGTTCGCCGTCACCAACCGCGGCGACGCGGCGGCGAGCGGCTGGGTGGTCGAGTTCGACCTGCCGGCCGGGTCGGCGGTCAGCAGCTCGTGGGACTCGACCCGCACCAGCACCGGGCAGCACCACCGCTTCGCGAACGCCTCGTGGAACGGTGCCGTGGCCGCCGGCGCGACGGTCCGGTTCGGGTTCAACGTCAGCGGCACCGGCGTGCCCGTCAACTGCACCGTGAACGGCCTGCCGTGTGCGGGCGGTCCGGCGCCTTCCTCGCCTCCGTCCACTCCGCCTTCCTCTCCGCCCTCCTCTCCACCCTCATCCCCGCCTTCTTCTCCACCGTCATCCCCGCCTTCATCCCCGCCTCCCTCCGGGTCCATTGTGGACGTCTCCACGGCCGCGCAGCTCGAGGCGGCCCTGGCGGGTGCGCGGCCCGGCCAGACGATCCGGCTCGCGCCCGGGGTGTACGACGGTTCGTTCATCGGCACGACACCCGGCACCGCGGCCGCGCCGATCACCGTCACCGGCCCGCGGACCGCCGTCCTGACCAACCCTGCGAGCGCCGGCAGCGGCCCGTCGTGCCCCGTGCCGACGCCCGGCTGGGACCCCGGCTACGGCTTCTGGCTCGCCGGCGCGCCGTACTGGCGGCTGAGCGGGTTCACCGTCGCGAACGCGAAGAAGGGCGTCGTCGTCGACGACTCGCCGCACGTCACGCTCGACGGCCTGTACGTGCACCACATCGGCGACGAGGGCGTCCACTTCAGACGGTCCTCTTCGGACGGAGTGCTCCGCGGCTCGACGATCGAGGACACCGGCACGGCGCAGCCCGCGTACGGCGAGGGCGTCTACCTCGGCTCCGCGAACTCGAACTGGGCCTGCCACGGCAACACCGGCGGCGTGGACCGCTCCGACCGGGTGCAGGTGCTCGACAACCACATCGGCCCGTACGTGGCCGCGGAGCACATCGACGTCAAGGAAGGCACCGTCGACGGGGTGATCCGGGGCAACACGTTCGACGGGCGGGGCATCGCGGGGCAGAACTCCGCCGACTCGTGGGTCGACGTGAAGGGCACCGGCTACCTGATCCAGGGCAACACCGGCACGTTCGCGCCGCCCGGCACGTTCGCCAACGGGTACGAGACCCACAACCCGGTCGCCGGCTCCGGCTGCGGCAACGTGTGGCGGGACAACAGGTCCGACCTCGGCGGCGCCGGCCGCTACGCGGTCAACGTGACGTCGACCTCGAAGTGCGCCGGAAACCTCAACGTGGTCTACTCCTCCAACAGCGTCACCAACGCCACCGGAGGATTGACGAACATCTCCGTCACGAGCGGATGACCGATCGGTCGATGTCATATATCGATGAGCTGAATATAGTGATGGGCATGACTGGCGTACCGTTACGTGAACCGACATTCCTCGTGCTGACCGCGCTCGCGGCCGAGCCGCAGCACGGCTACAGCGTCCTGGAGGACGTGCGGCGCATCTCCGACGACCGCGTCCGCCTCCAGGCCGGCACGCTCTACGGCATCCTCGACCGGCTCCGGGTGGACGGCCTCATCGAGGTCGACCGGGAGGAGGTCGTCGCGTCCCGGCTGCGCCGCTACTACCGGCTCACCGTCCCCGGCCGGGACCTGCTCAGCGCCGAGACCGACCGGCTGCACCGCAACGCCGCCGCCGCCGACCGGCGCCTCCGCCAGCTCCGCCTGGCCACCGACGCCGCCTGACCCCCTTCCCCGCTCCGCTCGCCCTGCGGTGATCGGATCGCGGATCCGGTCGCCATGACGACCAGATCCGCTACCTGATCAAGGACGGGCCACTCAGGTGGCACTGATCCGCAGGAGCGACTCGCGGAGGCGGGCCAGCTCGTCCGCGCCCAGCAGGGCCGCGAAGTCACCGTCGACCGCCGCCATCGCCGCCGGCGCGTCGGCGAGGAACGCCGTGCCACGGTCGGTCAGCGCCACGATCACCGCCCGCTGGTCGTTTGGGTCCGGACGGCTCGACACATAGCCGCTCGCCTCGAGCTCCTTCACCAGGCGGCCCGCCATCTGCCGGGTCATGCCGGCCTTCGCCGCCAGGTCCGTGATCCTGATGCCGGCCGGGTCCAGGTTCGTGATCACCGGCACGTGCCCGAGGCGGATCTCGCCGTGCCCGCCCGCCTGCAGCTTGGCCAGGGACGCCGCCTGGGCCCGCCGGTGCGCGTGCAGCAGCAGCCGGCCGAGCGGCAGCGCGCGCAGTTCGTCGGGCGTGAGATCAGACATACGAAACCCCGTTTACAAAGTACGAAACCTGGTTTAGCTTTTGGGGGCAGCCTTCAAGGAGACCTTGCAGGCGACCTTCAAGGGGGACAACTATGAGTATCGTCCGTGCGGCCGACGCGCCGCGATTCGAGCTCGACGGATCCAGGTTCACGGTGTTCTCGGGCCCCAGCAACGGGTCCCACCAGGTGTGCGCGTGGCGGCTGACCGTCGCCGCGGGCCACGAGTCGATGCCGCACAGCATCGACCGCGACGAGGTGTTCATGGTGCTGTCGGGGCAGCTGCGGGTCACGCCCGGCGGTGAGGTGCTCGGTGCCGGCGACTCGGTCGTCGTGCCGGCCGGCTCGCCGATCGCCGCCCACAACCCGGGCAGCGAGCCCGCCGAGGTGTACGTCTCGGTCGCCGCGGGGTTCACCGCCTACCGCGCCGACGGCAGCGTCTTCGGCACCCCACCGTGGGCCGCGTAGCGGGCCGGGGTGACCCCGACGTGCCGGACGAAGTGCCGGTGCAGGTGTGACTGGTCGTGAAACCCGACCTCCGCGGCCACGTCCGCGGGGCGGCGGCCGCTGAGCAGCAGCCGGCGGGCCTGCTCGACCCGGCGGCCCACCAGGTACCGGTGCGGCGGCAGGCCGAAGGTCGCGGTGAACGACCGGACCAGGTGCCCCGGGTGGCACCCCAGCAGCGCGGCCGCCTCGACGAGGGTGATCCCCTCGCGGGTCCGCGCGTCGAGCAGCTCCCGCAGCCCGCCCGCGACTCCCCGTGCGGGCGGGCCCGGCGTGGCGTGCCGGTCGAAATGTCCTTGCAGGCGGTCGCGGATCAGAGTCAGCCGGCTCTCCGCCTCCAGCTCCTCACCCGGCGCGTCCAGGGCCAGGTGGAGCTGGTGGATGCGCTGCCGCAGCAGCGGGTCGTCGACGCCCGGGCGGTCCACGGCGGCGCCGGCGAGGCCCGCGTCGAGGACGGTCGTGTCCAGGTACAGCACCCGCTTGCGGAACCCGTCGCCGGTCGCGGCCCGCCCGTCGTGCGGCACGTCCGGCGGCAGCAGCGTCACCGACGCGCCGGCCGCGCCGCGGTGGTGGCGGTCCAGGTCGAAGCGGATCGCGCCCTCGTCGACGATGAGCAGCGTCCACGCGTCGTGCACGTGCGGCGGGTACGCGTGGTCCACGAAGTGCGCGTGGAACACCTCGGCGATCCCGGGCACGCTGGGCCGCCACGCGGTGACGAGCTCCATGTGCACAACGTACAAGACCACCCCGGCCGGCCCGGGCACGCTGACCGCATGACGTCTCCCACGAAGATCGCCGTGCTGCTGCGGGACGACCTGGCGGTCTGGCAGCGCCTCAACGTCACCGCGTTCGTCGTCAGCGGCATCGCCGGCACCGCGCCGCAGCTGCTCGGCGAGGACTACGCCGACGCCGACGGCAACCGGTACCTGCCGATGTTCGGCCAGCCCGTCATGGTCTTCGAGGGCGACGCGACCACCCTCGCCGTGGCGCACCGCAGGGCCCTGCAGCACGCGGCGCACGCGGAACGGTCGGTCGCGTGTGCAACGTTCACGGAGGAGCTGTTCAAGACCGGCAACGACGAGGACAACCGGGCCGCCGTCCGGGCCGTGCACCAGGCAGATCTCCGGCTCGCCGGGATCGCCGTCCACGGGCCGCGCAACGCCGTCGACAGGATACTGAAAGGTGCGCGCCTGCATCGTTAGGCTCCGCCGCCATGAACCACGCGCCTGTTGAAGCCCTCGTCCCGGCCGTCGCTCGTGCCGTGGCCGATCACGTCCCGGCCGCCGCTTGTGCCGTGGCCGATCACGTCCCGGTGGTCTTCGAAGGGCCGGGTGCCGGGAGCGGGCCGCTGTCCTGGGGGCAGATCGAGAGCTGGAACGCGGTCACGAGCCTCGGCCACTGGATGCCGATCGGAGGGGCGCTGCCGGTGCGGCCCGGCACGACCGTCGAGGACCTCGCCGGCGAGCTGCGGCACCACCTGAGCCGGCACCCGTCACTGCGGACGCTGCTGCGGATCCCGCCCGGCGGCGGCACCCCGACGCAGGAGGTCCACGCCTCCGGTTCGGCGGCGCTGCAGGTGTACGAGACGCACGGCGCCGACCCGTCCGCCCTGGCCGATCTCGTCGCCGCACGGTTCCGGGACGCGCCGCTCGACTTCACGGCCGAGTACCCGATCCGGATGGCGGCGGTGCTGCACGGCGGCGTGCCGAGTCACGTCGTCGCGCTCATCTCGCACTTCGCGGCAGACGGCGCCGGCGCGCAGGCGATGCTCCGCGACGTCGCCGCGCGGCCCGCCGCGCCGGTCGAGGGCCGGCAGCCCCTCGACCAGGCGCAGTGGCAGCTGTCCCCGGCCGGCCGCCGCCAGAACGAGGCCGCGCAGCGGCACTTCGAGTCCATCCTGCGGACGATGCCGCCGGCGCGCTTCCGCAAGCCTGTTGCGGCGCAGCGGTCGCGGTACTGGCGCGGCGTCCTCGACTCGGCGGCGCTGCCCCTGGCGTTGCGGGCGCTGACCGCGCGGACCGGCGCGGACCCGTCGGCGGTGCTGCTCGCCGTGTTCGCCCTCGCCGTGCACGCGACGTGCGGCGTCGACCCGGTCGTCGTCCGCCCTCTGGTCAGCAACCGCTTCCGCCCCGGCCTCGCCGACGTGGTCTGCACCGCCGTGCAGGCAGGGCTCTGCCAGGTGCCGGTCGCCGCCGGCTCCGCTGCCGCCACCGACGCCGCTTCGGCTGCCGGCTCCGCTGCGGCTGCCGGCTCCGCTGCCGGCTCCGCTGCCGGCTCCGCTGCCGGCTCCGCTGCCGGTGGCGGAGGTTTCGAGGAGGTGCTGGCGCATGCGAAGCGGGCGACGATGAGTGCCTACAAGCACGCGTACTTCGACCAGCGGGACCTGTTCGCGCTCGTCGACCGGGTCGGCGCCGAGCGGGGCGAGCGGCTGGAGATCGGCTGCTTCCTCAACGACCGCCGCGACCCTTCGGCCGGCGCGGGCGGCCCGGCCCCGACGGCGGCGGAGATCGCGGCGGCGCTGCCGGGGACGGTGTTCGACTGGACGGTCCGCCGGGACGCGCCGGGCTTCGAGCCGATGATCCTCGACGTCGAGGACACCCCGGGCGGCCTGCGCTGCACCGCGCACACCGACACGGCGCACATCTCGCCCGCCGACACCGCGGCGCTGCTGCAGCACCTGGAGCGGATCGCGGTCACAGCGTCAGGTGCTCGGCACGGCTGAGGCCGACCAGCTGCGTCATGTCCAGCGGCGGCTCGGGCCGGGTCGTGGTGACGGCGCCGTCCGCGCCCGTCTCGAAGTTCGCGGCGGAGACCCGGACGTGCACGCCGTCCCGCCGGTACGCGTCGACGGTGCGCCGCACGGCTCCGCCGCCGAGGTCGGCCGTGACCCGGACGACGACCGTGCCGTCCGCCTCCACGCTCCGCTCGCAGGTGCTGCCGGCGGCGCACCCGGTCCCGGCGGGCTCGGCCTCCTTCGACACCTCGGCGTCGACGCGGGACACTCCGGCGGCGTCGGCGACGACGACCGCCGCCACGAACCGGCCGCCGTCCGCGTGGAACGCCATCCCCCGCTCGCAGCTGATCGCGTCCTGCAGCGTCGCGCCCGGCAGCGCCCGGCCGAGCGGCTCGGCGAGCGCCGGCGTCAGCATGCCCTCGGTCACGGCCTGGAGCCGCCGGGCCGCGTCCTCCGCCTCGGTGCTCGCCGGCGGCCGGGTGGCCGCGCCGGTGGGCTCGCACGTCGCCGGCGGCTGCGCGGCGGCGCCGCCGTCGCGGTCCCGGTCCACGACCAGCGGCACGGCCGCCGCCGCGACTACCACCACTGCCGCGACGGCGACGAGCAGCCGGGTCCTGGTCCGGTGGCGGCGCGCCCGGCGCACGACGGCGTCGAGGTCGACGCGCGACGGCGGGTGCGGCGGGTCGAGGCGGCGCAGTTCGTCGGTCAGCTGGTCCATGGTGACTCCTCCTGGACGGACATGCGCTCCCGCAGCGTGTCGAGGGCCCGCGCCGCCTGGCTCTTCACGGTGCCGGTGCTGCACCCGAGCTCCCGCGCGGTCTCCTCGACGGAGAGGTCGCAGCAGTACCGCAGCACGACCACGGCACGGCGGCGGGGCGGGAGCTCGTCGAGCAGCGCCAGCAGCGACACCCGCTCGTCGACGGCGTCGCTGCCGGTCCTGCCGCCGACGGCCGGCGGCGGCTCGGGCATGACGCCCAGCGGCTGCTCGCGGTGCCAGGGGCGGCGGCGCTCGTTCAGCATGGTGCGCACCAGCACCCGCCGGACGTACCCTTCGACGTTGTCCGCCGCCGCCACCTTCGGCCAGTGCAGCAGCAGCCGGACCAGCGCCGCGGACAGCACGTCGTCGGCGGTGTGCCAGTCGCCGCACAGCAGGTACGCGACCCGGCGCAGCGCCGGCAGCCGTCCCGTCACGTACGCGCGATAACCCTCGACATCCGTTGCCACAACCACCTGACACCGACGGCGGCGTCCAGGGTTGCTCAGGATCCGCTACTGCTCCTGCGCGCGGTCCGCTACTGCTCCTGCGCGCGGTCCGCTACTGCTCCTGCGCGCGGTCCGCTACTGCTCCTGCGCGCGGAGCAGGTCGGCGAACTCCGGGTACGACGAGTCCGACTTGGGGAGGATGCCGGCGGCGACCATCGCGGGACCGAGTTCCCGGCGCACGTCCGGGTCGTCGCACTCCAGGCCGAACTGGATGACCTCGGCGACGACCTCGGTCGTGCCGGCGCGGAAGATGGTGCCGCTGTCCACCTGGTACAGCCACGCGTCGAACCTGGGCTCGTCGCCGTCGACCACCCGCCACAGCCAGCAGAACCCGCGGAAGCCGGACTCGTCCTGGTCGTCGTCGGACAGCCGGGCCTCCGCGTCGAGGTCCTCGCCGTCGTACAGCCGGCCGGCCGCACGCAGCTGCTCACGCTCGACCGGGCTCAGCTCACCGGCGTCGGTGATCTCCCGCTCGTCCACGAATCGGCTCACCACGCCGCACAGCCAAGCGCACGCGACTTCCCGCGTCAACCGTCCGCGCTCGACCGTCCGCGCTCGACCGTCCGGATGAGGTGGTGCGCGGCTCAGCCGTCGGCGTTCTCCCGCCGTGTCGCCGGGGTGCCGTCGCGGTCCAGGTGCTCCACGGCGTTGAACCGTTCGGGCCGCAGCCGCTCGCCGTCGGAGCGCCAGCTGCTGATCGAGCAGTTGCCGAGCGTGCTGTCCCGGGCGAGCCGCATCAGGGTCGCCTCGTCGAGTCCTTCGACGAGGTACCGCACGAGCATGACGATCGCCTCGTGGCCGAACAGGACGACCCGGCCGCCCGGGTGCGCGGTCCGCACGTCGCCGAGCAGCGACCGCAGCCGCAGCAGCACGTCGGCCCAGGACTCGCCGCCCGGCGGGCGGTAGTAGAACTTGCCGAGCCGGCGGCGCCTGGCGGCCTCCACCGGCAGCCGCGCCTCGACGCCGCGGGTGGTGAGCAGGTCGAGGACGCCGAGCTCGCGGTCGCGGAGCCGCTCGTCGAGCACGGCCGGGACGTCCATCCCGGCCAGCGCCAGCTCGGCGGTCTGCCTCGTCCGCAGGTACGGCGAGACGACCGCCACCTGGGGACGCTCGTGCACGGGCAGGCCGGCGAGCCACCGCCCGACGGCCTGCGCCTGCTCGCGGCCGAGCTCGGACAGTGGGACGTCGGCGTCACGTTCCGGGATGGCGATCTCCTCGAGTCCACCCGCCTCGGCCTGCTCCGCAAGCACGTTGCCGGTCGACTGGCCGTGCCGGACGACACCGAGCCACTGAAGATCCACCATGTCGCCCCTTTGCCCGCCTGGATTCCTTTCACACAAGGACTCTGACAAGATCGGAGCTTCGATCCATGGGAGTTGCGCAACGATGCTCGCGAATGCGGTGTTCACGGTCGGTGTGGTCCTGGTCGTGGCGGGTGTCGTCGGCTGGATCGTCGCGGGGATCCTCAACCGGGGCGGTTCCCGGGGCGCCGTCCCGCAGCCGGGCGAGATCTGGTGGGCCACCGTCCCGTACCGCGACGGCGAGGGCGAGAAGCGCCGCCCCGCGCTCGTGCTGGCGGGCGACGGCCGGTCGTACACCATCCTGAAGATCACCAGTCAGGACAAGAGCCACCGGCATGACCACATCGAGATCCCCACCCGCACGTGGGACCGGCGAGCCACGTACAACAGCTTCCTGGACCTCTCCGCGCCGTTTCAGCTCAACCGTCTGGACTTCGCCAACCGGGCCGGCGTCGTCGACCCGGCGACGTGGCAGCGGGTCGCGCAGCAGCACCGGGTCGGGATGCCGCTGCCGGCCGGTCGGAGCACGCCCTCACCGGCCATCCGGGTGCTGAGCACCCTCGCGTTCGTGGCCGGCCTGTTCGCCATCTGCGCCGGCACGGTCGCGCCGTGGGTGAACGGGTTCCGCGACGAGATGGCGACGGCGGCGAGGGGCGACATGCCGCTGCACGACGCCGGCCGGACCGCCTCCGACCAGGGCTCCTCGGGCCGCGCCTACGACAGCACTCTCAACGGCGTCCGCTTCGCCGATTCGACCGGCTTCTGGGTCGGCTGCGAGGGCAAGCCGTCGGCGGTGACGTTCGCGCTGGACGGCAAGTTCAAGCGCTTCACCGGTACCGCCGGACTCGACGCCATCACACCGAAGGACGTCGTCGTCAAGCTGGTCGTCGAGGTCGACGGCAAGGACGCGGCGACGGTGTCCGTGAGCCGGACGGCCTCCGCACCGCTCGACGTCGACGTCACCGCCGCCCGCACACTGACCCTGTCCGCACTGCGCACGAAGGGCACCTGCGGCAACGCCACCCGCCCGTACGGCGCCGTCGGCGACGCGCTGCTGCACCAGTCCTGACCTCCGGCACCCGTCCTCACCTGCGCTGCGGCGTCGACGAGCGAGCCGGCCACGTGTCTGGGTCCGAGCGCCTTCTCGTCGTCCACGCCGAAATTGTCGTACCTCTCGGGCACGATGCTGGCATGCACCTCGTCACGCACGGCGCCGGCACCCCGGTGCTCGCCCTGCACGGCTGGACCGTCGACCACCGCATCATGTCCGGCTGTCTGGAGCCCCTCTTCACCCGCCGCCCCGGCTACCGGCGCCTCTACCCCGACCTGCCCGGCATGGGCCGCACCCCCGCCGGCACCGCCACCACCACCGACGACATCCTCGCCGCCGTCCTGACCCTCGTCGGCACCGTCCTGGGCGCCGCGCCGTTCCTCCTCGTCGGCGAGTCCTTCGGCGGCTACCTGGCCCGCGCCGTCGCCCGCACCCTGCCCGACCAGGTCCTCGGCCTGGCCCTCCTCTGCCCCGTCGGCCAGACCCTGGACCGCGACCTTCGGGTCCGCCCGCCGCACCAGGTGCTGCGCTCCACCCCAGGCCTCCTCGACGACCTCGACCCCGCCACCCGGGCCGCCTACACCGACGGGGCTGTCGTCCAGACTCCGCAGACGCTGCACCGCTTCCACGACGAGATCGCGCCCGCCATCCAGCTCACCGACCACGCGGCGATCGCCCGCTTCGAGCAGCACTGGCACCTGACCGACGGACCGGAGGGCCCGGCACCGTTCGGACGCCCGACACTGATCCTGTGCGGCCGCCAGGACTCGTCCGTCGGCTACGCCGACCAGTACGCACTGCTCCCCCACTACCCGCGCGCCACGTTCGCCGTCCTCGACGTCGCCGGCCACAACCTCCAGATCGACCAGCCCACCCTGTTCGAAGCCCTGATGGACGAGTGGCTCGACCGCTGCACCGCCGAGCCGCCCATGTGACCACACTCCACACCCCGCTGACCGACCCGTCGAATCGACGCACCCCGGCCACACCCCACCCCGCAATCCACCGATGCGCGCCCACCACCTTCGGCCGGAGATGGTGTTGCGGACGCTGCTCCCGCGGCGGCCGGCGGCGGTGCGCGACCACGTGCTGCGACAGGCCAGCGGCGCTAAGCGCGTTGCCTGAAGTTATGTCCGTAACTCGCCCAAGTTGATCGATGCGGGCATGGGAGGGCCTCGCCGCGTTTGGATTTGGTTACCACACAAGTCCGACCACGACGAGGCCTCGACCAGTATGCGTCCGGCGCACGTGTACGCCAACCTGTCCGACGAGCAGCACACCGAGCTCGTCACCGCCCTGCACCAGCAGTGGCGCGTCGCCGCCCGCGCGGTGATGGTCCTGCTGTCCGCCGGTGGCATGTCCGCCGCCGAAATCGCCGACGTGCTGCACTTCCACCCGCGAACCGTCCGCCGGTGGATCGCCCGGCACGACCTGCACGGCCTGCCCGGACTCCCGGACCTGCCCCGCAGCGGCCGGCCCCACCTCGGCAGCCACGGCATCGGCGACCGCATCCGGCGCCTGCTCAACACCCCGAAAGCCTGGACCACCATCCGGATCTGGCGAGCCCTCGGACGGCCACCGATCAGCCTGCGCACCATGTACCGCCGCATCCGTGAACAGGCTCGCTGGTGCCGACCGAGACTCATCGCCAAAAGCGCCCCCGACCACGACCAGATCTGCGCCGCCATCCGCGGCCAGATCACCGCCCTGCCCGCCGGGTCCGTCGTCCTCGCCGAGGACGAAACCCATCTCGACCTCCTCGCCCGTGTCCGGGCCTGCTGGATGCCTCGCGGCGTCCGCCACCAGGTGATGACCCCCGGCACCAACATCCGCCGCACCATCCACGGCGCGGTCAACCTGGCCACCGGCGCCTTCCACCACCATGTGTCGGTCAAGAACGTCTCGGTCGTCTTCTGCTACTTCCTGCAGCAGCTGCTCACCGCCTCCAACGCCCCAACCGTCGCCGTGATCTGCGACAACGGAACCACCCACCACAGCGGCATCACCAAAGCCTGGCTCGCCGAACACCCCCGGCTCCTGCTCATCGAAGGCGCCCGCTACAGCCCATAGGACAACCCCGTCGAACGGATCTGGGCCGCCATGAAACACCACATCGCCAATACCGCCCCGGCCACCATGGCCGACCGGGTCCGGCAAGCCCACGCGTTCTTCCGCAACCGCACGAACGATCAGAACCTCACCACCGCCGCACCCTGGACCTCACCATGGCTCCCCGAGGGTTACGGACAGAACTTCAGGCAAGCCGCTTAGGATGCCCAGCCGTGCCACCCTGCCCCGACGGATGGCGCCAGCGATGCTGCCAGCAGGCACCACCTCCAGCAACGGCTGACTGCTGGCGGCGGGCAGCCCTCAGGAGGACCGGCGGCGCCGACGGTCCACATCGACGGCGCGGCCGGCGAGCACTGCCACCGGTAGCGCCTGACTGCTGACGGCGGCGCCACAGGAGGGCCAGCGGCGACAACGACCCATGTCCGCAGTGCGACCAGCAGGCGCTACCTCGAACAGCGGCTGGTGTGGCGGCTGACTGCTGGCGGCGGGCAGCCTCAGGAGAATGGCGGCGCCGATGGTCCACATCGACGGCGCGGCCGGCCGGCACTGCCATGGGTAGCGGCTGACGGCGGGCGCGGGCACAGGAGGACCGGCGGCACCAACGGGCACGTCGGCGGAGCGGCCAACGGGTTCTGCCCCGGTAGCGGCTGGCGGGGTCAGGATGACCAACCGTGCCAGCGGGCGCCGGTAATTGGCGTCGGCGGTGCGGTCAGCGGTTGCTGCCTCCAACAGCGGCAGGCGGCAAGCGACTCCCGAGAACCGGCGGCGTCGACAACCCACGTCAGCAGCGCGGCCTCCTGGTGCCGTTTCAGCAATGGCTGGCGGCAGTCGGCCCAAGCGAGCCGGCGGCGCCGACGATCCGCGCCGGCAGTGCGCGACGAGGCCGTCCAATGCCGTGACCAGTTGGAGGCATGAGCTCAGCCCGGGCACACCGCCACCGTGGAGCACCACGGGCGCCGCGGGATTCTCATGATCCGGAAGACTTTGTGCTGCTATGACGACACAAACTCTTCCGGATCATGGGGAAGGGAGGAGGGCGGGCACCGGATGCGGCGCGTATGCGCCGCTTGGTCTGCCTCGCGCCATAGCGCGGGCAGTGCGTCGCGGAGCGGCGCATTGGGGCTGCGGGTGAGAATCCCCGCCGGGCCCCGCCGCGGCAGCGGTGGGGGGAATTACAGCGTTACAGCGGGCGGGTGGCGGCCGGACGCCTGGTCGCCACCCGCCCTGGGCCCTGACCGTCGGCGTCGGTCAGGGGGGTCGGGGTCAGCCTGTGTAGACGCGGAACTCCGAGATCTGGCCGGCGGGCCAGCCGGTGTTGGCGGTGAAGTTCAGGCGCAGGTAGCGGACGCTGGTGGTGTTGGGCAGGGTGATGGTGACGGTGTTGCCGGTCGACTGGTTGAACGTGTAGGTGGCGGAGCCGACGATCGTCGTGCCGGTGGCGCCGTCGGTGACGGACAGCGTCTGGTTGCGGGTGCCCCAGTTCGACGGCAGCGTGAGCACGACGCGGCGGGCGGCGGTGGCGGCGCCGAGGTCGACCTGGAGCCACTGCGGCCAGGCGTTGTTGGCGCTCTCCCAGTAGGTGCCGGTGTTGCCGTCGACGGCGTTGCCGCTGCCGTACACCTGGGTGTGGCTGCTCTCCGACGTGGGGCGGCCCTGGGCCAGGTTGGTGTTCGTGTTCGGCGGCGGCGCGGTGGTGACGGTGACGGCGTTGGAGGCGCCGGACGTGTTGCCGGCCGCGTCGTAGGCGGCGACGGTGAAGGTGTACGAGGTCGACGCGGTCAGGCCGGTGGCGGTGAAGGCGAGCGTGCCGGTGGTGCCGATCGCGGTCGAGCCGGAGCCGTTGACGCGGGACACGCGGTAGCCGGCGACGCCGACGTTGTCGGTGGAGGCGTTCCAGGCGAGCGCGACGGTGGTGTCGGTGCTGCCGGTGACGCGCAGGTTGCCGGGGATGCTCGGCGCGGTCTGGTCCGGGCCGGTCGGGAACGGCACCGTGAAGCGGGTCGCGGTCAGGGCGACCTGGCCCTTCAGCATCCGGCCGCCGTCGTTGGTGAGGCGCAGGTAGTAGTCCGACGAGCAGGGGGTGCCGTCCTCGTCGAGGGCGCGCATCCCGGAGTTCGTCGGCTGCCACGCGGCGCTCTCGGCGGTCTTCGCGATCTGGTTGCCCTCGTTGAACTCGTCGAACATGGAGATGTAGACGCTCGGTACGCCGGCGCGGGTGTGGTTGTAGAACTGGCGCCACATCAGCTCGCCGTGGCGGCGGTGGCCGGCGGCGAGGTCGCCGGGGATGACGCACGGCTGGTAGTCGATGCCGCGGGCGTTGAGGTCGGCGAGGTCGGGAAGGACGCGGTTGGTGTAGAACCAGTCGGCGCCGTTGTTGTCGCTGATCCGGCCGACCATCCACGGCGAGATCATGTTGAACGCGTGGTACACGTCGATGAACCCGGCGCGGGAGTCGTCGGTGCCGAGGCGCCAGTGGGTCGGGACGCCGCCGATCACGTAGCAGCCCTGGCCCTTGAACCAGTTGATGACGTCGAGGCACTGCGCGGGCGTGAACGGGCGGCCGTCGTCGTTGAAGCCGAAGCCCCAGATGCACACGACGGGCTTGCCGTTCTGGCGGGCGTAGGCGGAGGAGGCGGTGTACGCCGACATCTTCGTCGTCCAGTCGGTCTTGATCTCCGACTGCATGGTCAGCCACCAGGTGACGTCGTACATGATGTAGAACTTGCGGCCGGTCGCCTCCGCGGCGGAGCGGACCTTCGCCGCCATCGCGTCACGGGTCGGTCCTTCGCCACCGAACGGGTTGAAGCGCTGCAACGCCGCGACGTCGCAGCCGTTCTGCTGCATCCAGCGGAAGTGGGTGTCCACGGTCTGCTGGTCGTAGGAGGAGAAGAGGTTGGCCGGCTGGCCGTTGCCCAGGTTGGCGAAGTTGCTGCGGTACCCGCGGGTGAAGTCGCGCATGTCGGGCCAGCAGGTGATCGAGCAGGCGCCGGGGGCGGGCGGCTGCGACCAGTTGGGGCTGTAGTGCCACCAGCCGTTGATCGGGGCGCCGTCGCCCGGGGCGGCGAACCAGCCCTGGTAGCCGACGGTGACCTTGCCGACGACGTCGCCGGGCGGGCTCGCGGCCTCGGCCGGTTGGGTTGCGGCCGCGATCGGCAGGGCGGTGGCGGCCGTCCCGGCGAGCGCGGTGGTGATGACGGAGCGGCGGGAAACTCCCATGTGGACTCCTCGGGTGTGCCCGTCGCGGCGTCCGGGGTCCCGCGGGGCACGGTCGGCGGCGCCGGCCCGATGGCGGTCGGGCCCGCGAACGGCACCGCGGCCCGTGCCGCGAATGGTGCTGCGGCTGGCGCTCCGGGCTCGCGTTGCGGCTGGTGCTGACGACGGTGCGGCGGGACGGCTGACTGGCGACGGGGCGGGCGGGGGCTTGTATCGGCGGTGCAGCGGGCAGGCGGACCCGCGGACCGGCACTGAGCAGCCCACGCGGTGTCACGGCGCGGTTGGCGGTGCTGCCGATGTCGGCTTCTGGGCTGGAATCCTGCCAGCAACCCGCAGCTTCACGCAATACTTCGATGCGATCCCCGCAAGATTTCGACGACCATAGTGCGATCCAAGGGGGTCTCTTGACACGATCGTAAATGTCCAGCTCAGAGACACATTGAGAAGGTTCTTCGCCTGTTGGGTAAGATCTTCGATGTGGCAGCCACAGCAGCGCAGCGCTTCGCGGAGATCAACACGCCGCACCCGCCGGCCGAGACGAAGATCCTCATGCGGCGGGCGGTCGTCCTCGGCGGCAGCATGGCCGGCCTGATGGCCGCCCGGGTCCTCGCCGACCACGCCGACGAGGTCGTCATCGTCGAGCGCGACGACACCGACGTCAACGCCGGCCCGCGCCCGGGTGTGCCGCAGGGCAGCCAGGTCCACGCGCTGCTGCCCGCGGGACAGGTGCAGCTCGACCGCTGGTGGCCGGACTTCACCGAGCGCGCGATCGCGGCCGGCGCCCCCGACGAGGGCCGCACCGACGCGAAGATCTTCATCAACGACGAGCTGCGCGTGACCACCGAGCCGCCGCCGGAGAAGCCGATCCTCATCACCACCCGCCCGTTCCTGGAGGCCCAGGTCCGCCGCCGGGTCCTGGAGAACCCGAAGGTCCGGATGGTGTACGGGCGGGCCGACGGCCTGCTGTTCGCCCCCGGTGAGGGTGGCGGCGTGGTCGGGGCCCGCTACGTCCCGGCGGCGACGGGCACCCCGGCCACCGGAGCCGACGACGGCGGGCGGCAGGGCGCCGCCGGTACCGACGCCGCAAACGCAGACGGAGGACAGGACGCGGCCGTCGAGCTCGCCGCCGACCTGGTCGTCGATGCGATGGGTCGGGCGAGCTCGCTCAACGACTGGCTCGAGGCGCACGGCTGGCCCCGCGCACCGATGCAACGCATGCCGATCAAGCTCAACTATGCGTCGGCCCTGTTCGAGCGCGACCCCGCGGTCAGCGACACGTGGATCGCGATCTCGCAGACCACGCCGGCGAAGGACCGGGTCGCCCGCATCGGCGGCATCAACTCCGTCGAGGGCGACCGCTGGATCATGCTGGTCGCCGGCTACGACGCGGACCGGCCCAGCCGCGACGTCGAGGAGTTCGCGAAGCGCTGCCGGCAGTACTTCCCGACGATGTTCGGCGACATCGCCGAGCGCGGGAAGATGATCGGCAACGTCATCACGTATCACCAGGCCGACAGCCGCCGGCGCGACTTCGACCAGGTCGACCGACTGCCGACGGGGATCATCGCGGCGGGTGACGCGGTCGCGTCGTTCAACCCCGTGTACGGCCAGGGTATGACGTCCGCGACGCTGCACGCGTCGTGCCTTTCGGAGTGGCTGCGCACCGGGCCCGACCTCGCCACCGAGCCGGCCCGCGGCTACTTCGAGCGGGTCCGCGTGGTGGTCGACGCGGCCTGGCAGGTGTCGACGTTCGCCGATCTCGGGCTGCCGCACATCACCAGCGGCCAGCCGCGCGGCTACAAGGTCATCAAGTGGGCCAGCGAGGTCATCCTCAAGGCGTCCATGACGGACTCCGTCACGAGCCAGAAGCTCAACCGGGTGACCACGATGCTGGACCACCCGAACGCGCTCGCCAGCCCGGGGCTGCTGCTGCGGGCGCTGCGGCTGAAGTGGTTCGGCGGCGCCCGCGCCTGACCTCGGGGCGTCAGCTCAGCCAGAGCTCCGGAGCGTCAGCTCATCCAGATGACGACGCTGTCGCCGTCGGCCGCGGCGGCGTGGAAGAACGCGACCAGGGTCTCGTAGGACGACCGCAGGTAGTCCAGGGACCCCGGCTCGTGCCAGATCATCGGGTACACGTCGTCGGCGGTCAGCGCCGCCGGCTCGTAGTGCGCGGCGAGGTCGGCGAACGGGGTGACGTCGAGGAACCCGGCGGCGGTCGCGACCTCCTCGGGGGTGAGCACCCGCGGCGAGTCGTAGCCCCACTGCTCGTCGGTGATCGGCACGCCGCCGCTGATCACGTCGACGGGCGCGTCGATCTGGGCGAGCAGGAACTCCAGCCCGCCCCACGCTTTGTCGACGTCGACGTGCGGCCGGTCGGTGATCTGGTCGTTCGCGGCGAAATGATCGGTGCGCAGCAGGACGCGCAGGTCGGCCAGGTCGCCGTCGCGCAGCCGCGCGTACTGCGTGATCATGCTCATGAGGCGCGATCGTAGCCGAGCGCCCGGCGGGCCTCACCGACCTGGCGTGCGACGGCGGCGGCGCCGTGCTCCGCGGCGAGCCGCTCCGCCCGCTCCAGCAAAGACGGCACCTCGTCGTGCCGCCGCGCCGCCGCCTCCAGCTGCGCCAGGGTCAGCAGGCTCGCCGCGACGCCCGCGTGGTGACCGGCCCGTTCCCGCAGCCGCACCGCGTCGAGCAGGTGCTCGCGTGCCTCGTCGAGCCGTCCCGCCAGGTGCGCGGAGATGCCGAGGTGATGCAGTACCGACGACAGGGTGAGCGTGTCGTCCTCGGCCTTCGCGAGGACTCTCGCCCGTTGCAGCGCGGGGACCGCCGCGTCGTCGTCCTGGCGGACCACCTGATGGAAACACCCGATCCAGAACAGCGCCTCACCCTCGCCGCGCGCGTCGCCGAGCTGCTGGTAGAGCTGCGCCGCGCGGGAGAACAGCGGCAGCTCCGCCGGGTCCTCGACCCTGTCCCGCAGGAACCGGGCGTGCACGACCCTTCCGCGGGCCAGGGCGAGGTCCGCCTCGACCGCGTCGAGCTCGCGGTCGGCGGTGGGCAGCGCGTCGTGGTCGTCGCCGAGGACGCTCCGCTCGTACAGCTCCCGGGCCCTCGCCAGGCGGTGCTCCGCGCTCATCCGGCAAGCATAGGACCCGGTGGATCAGATCCGGCTCGTCAGATCCGGGCCAGCCGACGGGCCCGCACATGGCCGATCGCGAGCAGCGCCACGGTGATCGCGGCGAGGACGCCGATCGTGGGCCCGAGCCGCCACGTCAACGTGTCGGCCGCCCAGTAGGTGTCCAGTGGCGCCGGGAGGTGTACCGAGTTGTCGAGGATCACGACGAAGGTCAGGACCGCGACGGCGATCGGCAGGCGCGGGTCCGCCACGACGCCGACGGTGATCGCGGCCAGCAGCGCGACCGGGTAGAAGAGGCCGTACGCCGGGGAGTAGTAGGAACCGGTGAGCAGGACGTAGCCCAGCCACATCAGCAGGCCCACCGGCGCGGCGACCAGCCAGACCGCGGAGATCCTGCGCCGCTCGGGGCCCCGGTCGGCGATGCTGAGGCCGACGAGGACGACGAACGCGGTGAGCAGCAGGTGCGAGACGCCGTCGGACGCGAACGGCACGGCGGTCCACAGGCCCGTGAGCACGGTCGCGGTGACCGTCCGGCCCGCGAGCAGCGCGAGGATGGCGCCGGCGCCCAACGCGGCCGTGAGGACCCCCCAGACGACCATGGTCGACAAGTAGACGTCGAGGCGGATGTCGTGCAGGAAGTAGAGCAGCGCGAGGAGCGACTGCGCCTGCAGGACCAGGGCGCCGATGCGCAGCCCCTCGGACCAGACCGCGCCGGCGGTGCGGTGGCGCCGCAGGCCGAACCGCTCCTTCGTGCCCTGCACCAGGATGCTCGCCGCCTCGCGCGGGCTCGGCGTCCGGCGGCCGGGCTCGGCGGCGTCGAGCAGGGTGCCGAGCATCTCCTCGCCGCGCCCGGTCCGCCACGCCTTGGGGTACGCCCGCAGCAGCGCCTCGTAGCGGCGGGCGAGGACGGCCTCGGGGCCGGTGCTCGTGCCTGCGCTCGTGCCGGCCTGGCTGTCGGCGCTCACGCCGGGCTCGCCGCCCCCGTGGCGGCGTGCGCTCATGTCGGCCTCGCCGGCGGGTGTGGGTGTGCGGGCCTCGTCGGCGGGTGTGGGCGTGTCCGCCTCGTCGTGGGCGGGTGTGGGCATGCCGGGCTCGCCGCCCCCGTGGCGGCGTGCGCTCGTGCCGGTCTCGCCTGTGCCGGGCTCGTCGTGGTGGTGCGGGGTGCTCATGCGGGGCTCACCGCCGTGTTGATGGCGCGGCGCCGGGCCGTTGCGTTGGTGACGACCTTCGCGGCGGCCGCGAGCCGGGCCGCCTCTTCCTGCAGGGCGGCGCCGCCGTCGGCGGTGAGCGCGTAGTAGCGCCGGGCCCGCCCGTTGACGATCTCCTCGCTGACCACCTCGACCAGGCCTGCCTCGGCGAGCCGGTCCAGCACTGCATACAGCGAGCCGGCGGCGAGGCGGACCGACCCGTCCGACAGTGCCTCGACCCGCTTGATGATGACGTATCCGTGCAGCGACCCGTCCAACAACGCGGCGAGCACGAAGTAGCTCGGCGATCGCAGTTGTATAGTCATGTGAGAAGACTATCCGCGTCACATGTCCATCGCAAGCGACTCATCCACGCAACTCACTGTCAGGGACTCGCTCGCAGTCGCCACCACCGCCGCCCGCCGATACAACCGGTGAACCCGATGCCGGGCAGTTCCGGGTGTTGGGCAATGCGGCGGGCGGCGGGGCGGAGTTTCATCGGGCGCGCCGGCGTTCATGGTTCGGTGCGGCGCGGCAGCTGCACTGCGGCGCGGCATCCTCGCTCAGGCGCGGCAGGCTTCGCTGCCGTGTGACGGCGGCCCTCGCAGGGCTCAGCCGATGATGCGGCGCCCGGCGTAGAACGCGTAGACCTTGGCGATCCGGACGTGGTCGCCGGGGTGCGGTGCATGGATCATCATGCCGTCACCCAGATAGATGCCGACGTGGCCCGAGCTGGGAAACACCAGGTCTCCGGGCTGCAGTTGGGCCCGGGACACCGACCGTCCGCGGCCGATCAGGCCGCCGGTCTGGTGCGGAAGTTTGATGCCGGCCCGGGCATAGCTGGCCACGACCAGCCCCGAGCAGTCGAACGAGTTCGGCCCGGCCGCGGCCCACACGTACGGCTTGCCGAGCTGCGCTCGGGCGTACGCCAGAACGGCGCTCACCGACCCGGCGACGACCGGCGTCTGCACCTGCGGCACCGCGGGCTTCTTGGGCTTCTGCTTGGGTTGCGCCTGGTTGGTGGCCTTGACCTTCGGGGCCTTCACCACGGCTTGGACCGCCTGTGCGGTCTGGATGACCGGCCGGACCGGCGGGTTGCGCCGCTCGAAGAACCGGTCCGCGCGCAGCACCGGTGTGCGTGCGGCGAGCTGTTGCGGGATCTCGGCGGCGGCGGTCGGTTGACGACTGGCGGCGGCCGAGGTGGGTGCGGGCAGGACGACGGCGGACAGGACTATTGAAACCGCGACGAGGCGGAGAACTGAGGACAGAACGTGCTCCAACGCTAGGTCCAGGACTCAGCTGTGCATCCTGTGGCCGCCAGCGCGACCCGCCCTGCGACTGAGGCAAGGGCTTTCCAGGAACCTGGACGAGACCGAACTGTTGTCAACACCCGGAATGAACCGCGGTGTAGTTCGGAACCTATGGCGTCGAAACGAGATCATCGACCGCTCATCATCGATCTCACACGCGATGTCACCCCGCCCTCCGGCGCGTCGGAGCGGTACCGACGACAGCAATGGCAGGCGATTGGACCATCGAGGTCCGTGACGTCGTGGACACTCCAGGGATGCGAAAAGCGCGCGCCACCACCGGAAGCGGCCGGCCGTCAGCCCGCTTCGTCAGTGGTCAGCCCGTCTCGCTGGCGGTCAATCCGGTCTCGTCGGCGGTCAGCCCGTCTCGTCGGCGAACAGGCTGGGGAGGTTGACGACGATGCCTTCCTGGCTGCTGCGGGCGATGACGACGACCGCCTCTTCCGCGCCCGGGTTCTCCTCGCGGTGCGGCACGAACGGCGGCACGAAGACGTAGTCGCCCGGCTCGGTCTCGATCCTGACCTCCCGGCCGCCTTCGGCGAACACGAAGACCGGATGGCCGGACACGACGTAGATGGCGGTCTCGGCCTCGCCGTGGTGGTGGTCGCCGGAGCTGGTGGCGGGGGCGACGTGGGTCTGCCCCATCCAGACCTTCTCGGAGCCGACGGTCTTGCCGGAGACCGCCTCCAGGCGGGTCATGCCGGTGGTCTGCCGGGTGTCGCCGCTGAGCTCCCTGCCCTTGATGTGCCGCAGCGGTGCGTGCCAGCGATCCTCCATCCTCGAACCCTACCAACAGCTTCAATATGTTCATTACGCTCATCTTTGAGTCCTTTAGTCCGTTTTGTCGTTAAGGTCACCAGTGGCTGGGCACGAGGCCCGGCCGGACGGGAGCGACGAAAGCATGAACCGCAGGAGTCTGCTGCTGGGGGCGGGCGCGGTCGGCCTCACGGCCGCCGTCGGCGGCGCCGCGATCGCGGTGGCGGCGCCGGAGGACACCGAGGCGGGACGGCGGCCGCAGCCGCTGCTCACCTGGGAGCTGACCGGCGGGTTCGTCCCCGCCGGCTGGACCGCGCTGCGCCCCGCGCGCCTCGCCGCCTACGAGGACGGCACGCTCATCGCCGACGCCACCCGCCGGCTGAAGATCAGCCAGGGCACGCTGCGCTCACTGCGCAACCACGCCCTGCTGGTCCTGCGCGACCCCGCGAACTCCCGCCGCCGCCCCGGCGCCCCGATGATCGCCGACGTGCCGTCGACGGTCTTCACCGTCCGTGGCAACGGCCGGCGCTTCCGTGCCCAGTACGAGGGGCTCGAGGAGACCCGGTCGGACAGGGCGTACCCGCAGGCGTCGTACTCACTGCTGGACCACCTGGCCCAGTTGCGCGACCGCACCCTGCGGACGGGTTCGTCCTACCACCCCGACGCGGTGCGGCTCATCGCCGTCAAGCTCGACCCGGCCCAGCAGCCGTCGACCCCACCGCCGTCGACCCGCCCGTCCCCCGTGGCCCAGTGGCCCGCGGACGTGCCGCTGCCCCGCCTGGGCAAGGACGAGTTCGTCGCCCAGCTCGACCTCCGCGGCCGCCAGGCCCGCGCCCTCCTGCGCGCCCTGCCCCACCCCGACCCGTCGAGCTGGCCGGTCCTCGCCACCCCGGACGGCACCCGCTTCCAGGTCAACCACCGCTTCCTGCTCCCCCACGAGTGAGCACGAGCCGCCGGTTTGGGCGGCAAGGGAACGCAGCGTAAAGTGGTGGTGACGCCATCGAAGATCAATTAGGTTGGCGTTGGTACGGTGCTTAGGTAAGCAGGCGCCGCACCCGCCGGAGTCGTGTGATGGGGTCGCGAGTCGTCGCTCTGCCCGCCCCACCCAAGGGCGACGAGTCCGGCCGGTCCGCCGCCGGCCCGCACTCAGGCCCGCGCCCGGGAAGCCAGGCGCCGGCCACAGCGGGCAGACGGGGCCACGGAGTTACGCGCTGGGGTTAGTGTCAGGCTACGGAGCAGAGTTCACCGTGCGGCTGCCGTACGGGGCCCTGCGACGCTGCCGCGCGGGGCTCTGCGACGCGGAGTTCACTGTGCGGCTGCCGCGTGGGGCCCTGCCGCGCGGAGTTCACCGGCGGCGCGGAGTTCACTGTGCGGCTGCCGCGTGGGGCCCTGCCGCGCGGAGTTCACCGTGCAGCTGCCGTGTACGGCTGCCGCGTGGGGCTCTCAGGGCGGGGCTCAGTGCGGGGCTGCGGCGGTGACGCCGTGGACGACGGTGGCGATCAGGCGGTCGAGGGTGGCGTCGACGGACTGGGGCAGGCCGAAGCCGCCGGAGGTGTGCAGGACCGCGAAGCCGTGCATGGCGGCGCGGGCGATCCGCGTGGCGTGGACGAGCTCGTCGTCGGCGAGGCCGCAGCCGCGCAGCACGGCGAAGCACACCTCGACGAACCTGTCCGCGGCGGCCGTGACCGCCGGGTCGGGGTCAGGGGCCTGCGGCAGCAGCGCGTAGCGGTGCGGGTGGGTCATCGCGTAGCGGTGGTAGGCGCGCATGAGGGCTTCGAGGGCGGTGTCGCCGCTGAGGCCGAGCACGGCGGTGGTGGCGGCGGCGGTGAACTCGTCCAGGAGGCGCACCGCGAGGAGGTTGCGCAGGTCGGTGAGGCTGCCGACGTGCTTGTACAGCGACGGCGTGGCCACCCCAGTCCGAGCCGCGACCGCCGCGAGGGTCAGCGCCGCCGGGCCCTCGGCGTCCACGAGGGCCAGTGCGGCGTCGACGACCGCGTCCCGGCTCAGGCCCGCCCTAGGCATGGGCCGCGTCCACGAGGGCCAGCGCGGCGTCGACGACCGCGTCCCGCCCCAGTTTCACCCAGACATGGAGCGCATCCCGGCTCAGATCGGCCCTAGGCACGTCCCAGCTCAGACCGGCCCCGGGCACCTCCCGGCTCAGGCCCGACCTAGCCATATCCCGGATCAGACCAACCCTGGGCACGTCCCGGATCAGACCTAGCCTAGGCATGAGCCGCGGCCGGCTCAGGGCTGGCCTAGGCATGGGTGGCGGGCTGGTTGAGGAACGCGAGGACGGCCGACGCGATCTCGGCGGGGAACTCCGAGTGCGGGTAGTGGCCGGCGCCGTCGATCATCGTGACGGTGGCGCCGATGCGGGAGGCGACCAGAGCGGCCTCGGCGGCGGGGTCGGGGAAGTCGGGGTCCTTGGTGCCCATGAGCACCAGGGCGGCCGTGCGGACCTCGCCCATGCGGGCCTCGCACACGGACACGTCGGCGGCGAACATCGCCCGCAATGCTGCCATACGGCCGGGCTCGGCGAGGCTCGCGGAGAGGGCGGCGCGCTCCGCCTTGTGGTTCGCGGGTTTGCGGGTCTTGAACAGGCTCGACCAGTACAGCATCCACAGTGGACGGAAGCGGCCGACGGCGGCGATCGCCAGGCGCATCACGGGGTTCGGCGCGGGCATGACCCTGGCGAACGGGGCGCAGAGCACGATCGCGCGGAAGAGCGAAGGAGCCTCGGCGGCGGCCCAGACCGCGCTGGCGCCGGTGTAGGAGTTGGTGAGCAGCACGGCCGGGCCGGCGTCGAGGTGGCGCAGGAGCGCGACGGCGTCGCGGGCGATCGCCTCCGGTGAGTAGTCGGACCAGACGGCGTCGGAGGAGCCCGCGCCGCGCAGGTCCATCGTGACGACGCGGTGGCCGGCGTCGACGAACAGCGGCCGGATCAGCTCGTACGTCATCCGCGTGACGCCCATCCCGGGCAGGCACAGCAGGAGCGGCCCGTCGTTGCCGCTGTCGTCGTACCCGATGCGGCCACCCTCAACAGCGAAGCTAAGTTCCATAGCTTTAAAGCTAATGCCATTAGCCAACAAACACAAGACCCGGGGCTCAGGCGATCCCCGCCGCCTTGCACGCCTCCGCGTAGGCGCCCGCGCACAGCGCCGGAGGCGTGACGAAGCCGTCCTTCACCACCGTGGACGAGATCGTGTCCCTGGTGACGGCCACCGGGTCGAGCAGGATCGACGGGACCTGGCCGGCGCCGTTGTCGACGCTCGCCGGCGCGGCCGGCCGCTTGCCGCGCACCAGGTCGTTCGCGAGGGCCGCCGCGGTCTCGGCCTCGGTGCGGATCGCCTTGTAGACGGTCATGTACTGGTCGCCGACGAGGATCCGCTGCAGCGCCGCCGTCTCCGCGTCCTGCCCGGTCACCGGCACCTGCGGTAAGCCGAAAGCCTTCATCGCGGCGATCGCGGCGCCCGCGGTGCCGTCGTTGGCGGCGTACACGCCGACGATCGTGCCGCCCCGGAGGGTCGGCAGGGTGCGGGCCGTCCACGCCTTCGCGTTGTCGGGGTTCCACTCGGCGGTGTCGGACTCAGCGGCGACGCGGACCTTGCCGTCGAGACCGGCGTGGGTACCCTGCTTGAACAGGGTGGCGTTGTTGTCGGTGGGTGAGCCGTCGATCCACAGGATCTCCCCCGCCGCCGCCTTCGGGCCGAGGGCCTGCAGCAGCGCCGCTGCCTGCAGCGCGCCGACCTTCGCGTTGTCGAAGGAGATGTAGTAGTCGACCGCGGTCTTGAGCACCAGGCGGTCGTACGAGATGACCGGCACGCCCTTCGCGGTCGCCGCTGAGACGATCTGGCCGGCGGCGACGCTGTCGACGGGGGTGAGCACGAGGACCTTGGCGCCCTTGGCGAGCGCGTCCTGGGCCTGCTGCAGCTGGGTCGCGGCGTCCTGCTCGGCGTTGCGGTAGTCGACCTCGCAGGCCGGGCACAGCTCCGACAGCTTCTGCGCGAAGTAGGGCTGGTCGCCCGCCTCGTACCGGCTGGCCTTGCGCTCCGGCAGCAGCAGTGCCACCCGCGCGGAGAAACCCTCGTCGCCGGTCTTGAGCGCCTCGGTGCAGCCGGACAGCACCGACAGCGAGAGCAGCAGCGCAACAAGGCGTCGCATACGCATCCTCAGTACTTGAAGCGCGACACGAGGCCGCGCATGTCGGAGGCCATCCGGGCCAGCTGGTCGACGGCCTCGCCGGTGCTGGTGACGCCCTCGTTGGTGGACCTGGTGGCGTCGGCGACGCCGGAGATGTTGGTGGCGATGTCGACGGACCCGCCGGCGGCCTCGTCGACGCTGTGGCCCATGGTGCGGGCGGTGACCGCCTGCTCCTCGACGGCGGCGGCGATCGAGTGCTGGTACTCGCTCATCTGCGCGATGACCTCGCCGATCTGGCTGATCGCGTTGACGGCGTCCTCGGTGTCGAGCTGGATCGCCTGGACGCGTTTGCCGATGTCGTCGGTGGCCCGTGCGGTCTCGCGGGCGAGGTCCTTGACCTCCTGGGCGACGACGGCGAAGCCCTTGCCGAAGTCGCCGGCGCGGGCCGCCTCGATCGTCGCGTTGAGCGCGAGGAGGTTCGTCTGCCCGGCGATCGACGTGATGACCTTGATGACCTCGCCGATCTCGCCGGAGGAGGCGCCGAGCTTGCCGATGGTCTCGTTGGTCGTGGCGGCGATCGAGACGGCGGTGGCGGTGACGGTCGCGGCGTGCGCGGTGCTGCGGGAGATCTCCTCGATCGCGGTGCCCATCTCCATGGCGCCGTTGGCCACGGCGGCGACGTGCTCGCTGACCCGCCGGCGGCGCGGGCGACGAGTGAGGCGCGGGAGTTGGCGTCGGTGGCGCTGGTGTCGATCTGCCGGCTGATCGCGGTGAGCTCCTCTGCGGCCGCGGACAGCGTCGCGGAGTTGTCGCCGAGGCTGCTGACCGCCTCGCGGGTGCTGGCGGTCGCGGCGTTCAACGCGCGGGCCATGTCGCCGACCTCGTCGCGCTGCGGGATGTCGGCCTCGGCGGTCAGGTCGCCGGCGGCGACGGCGGTCAGCACGGCGTGGACGCGGCGGATCGGCCGGACGATGAGCCCGGTCAGGTAGCGGCTGAGCAGCATCGCCGCGGCGAGCCCGGCGAGCAGCGCGACGATCATGGCGATCCGCGCCCGGTTGTAGGCGTCGGCGGCGTGGCCGGCGCCGGACCGGCCGCTGGCCTGCTCGTAGGCGAGCAGGTCGGTGAGGGCCGCCATCGCGTTCGCGGAGACGGTGGCGCCGTCGCCGAGGTAAGCGGCCTGGAAGCCAGGGATGTCACCGGCGGCGACGAGCGGCAGCAGCCGGTGGTCGCGGATGTTGCGGAACGCGCCCCACCAGATCTCGAAGCGGGCGAGCAGGTGCCGCTGCCTCGTCGTCGCGACCGTCGACCGGTACGCGGCGAGCTCCTTGTCGACGGCGGCGTCGGAGGCGGCGATGCCGTCCTGGAACGCCTTGCTGGCCACGGGCCCGTTGGACAGTGCGAGGTTCGCGACGTCGCCCTGGACCTTCATCGCCGACTGGCTCATCGCCGCGAGGTGCGACGAGGGCACGAGGTTGTTCCGGTACAGGTCGCCGGCCCTGGCGTTGACCTCGCCGAGGCTGCTGACCCCGACGCCGAGGACGACGGCCCCGACGCCGCAGCACACCAGCACCAGGAGTTTCCTGGCCACCGGCTGGTCGGCCAGCCACCGCCGTTTCGAACGCCGCGACTCTGCACGCTCCACGGATTCACCGATCGGCGGTGATACGTCCGACCTGAGCGAAACGACGGCCCGCGGCACGGTTCACAGCGCGCGGCGCAGCCACTCCTCCACGCCCGCGACGTGGATCGTCGCCCAGGAGCGGGCGAGCTCCGGCTGGCGGGCGCCGATCGCGTCGACGATCGCCTGGTGCTGCTCGCGGGTCCGTTCGGCGGCGCCCTCCTGGGTGAGGCCGCGCCAGATCCTGGCCCTGGTCGTGGGGCCGGACAGCCCGTCGATGAGGGAGCACAGCACGGCGTTGCCGGAGCCGGCCGCGATCTGCCGGTGAAACTCCAGGTCGTTGGCGACGAGCGCCTCGATCGTCGGGTCGTCGCCGAGCTGGTCGAGCACCGTCTGCAGCTTCGCGACGTCGGCGGGGGTCATCCGCTCGGTGGCGAGGGCGGTCGCGGCGGGCTCCAGGATCCGGCGCACCTCGAGGAACTGCAGGACGGTGTCGTCGCGGTGGAAGTCGACGACGAAGCTCAGCGCGTCGAGGAGCAGGTCCGGGGCGAGGCTGGTGACGTAGGTGCCGTCGCCCTGCCGGACGTCCAGGACGCGGATCATCGACAGCGCCTTGACCGCCTCGCGCAGCGAGTTGCGGGACAGGCCGAGCCGCTCGGCGAGGTCGGCCTCCTTCGGCAGCCGGTCGCCGGGGCCGAGCTCACCGGAGGTGATCATGCCCTTGATCTTGTCGATCGCCTCGTCGGTCAGTGCCATGTTTCCCTCATGGATTCCTCCGGGGCGACTGTATCGCCCGCCGTGCCGGTGTCCAGCCGGTAGACCGCGGTGGCGGTCCCGGCGAAGATTGCCGCGCGACCCGCGTCGTCCGTGTCCAGCAGCACGTCGCGCAGCAGGTCCCGCATGGTGTCGAGGACGCGTCGGTACGAGGCTGCGAGCAGGCAGACGGGCCAGTCCGACCCGAACATGAGCCGTGCGGGTCCGAACAGTTCGACGGCGGCCCGCACGTACGGGGCCAGGTCCGCCGCGGTCCAGGTGGCCCGGTCGGCCTCGGTGACCAGCCCTGACAGCTTCGCCGTGACGTTCGGGCACCCGGCCAGGAGCGCCAGGTCGCGCCGCCACGGGTCGAGCCCGCCGGAGCTGATCGCGGGCTTCCCGAGGTGGTCCAGGACGAACCGGACGTCGGGCAGGTCCCGGGCGAGGCGGGCCGCCTCCGCGAGCTGGTCGTGCCGGACGACCAGGTCGAAGGCGAGGCCGGCGGCACCGATCGCCAGCAGCCCGTCGCGGACGTCCGGCCGGTCCAGGTAGCCGGCCGGCTCGGCCTGCACCTGTGCGCGCAACCCCACCAGGTGCTGCGCGCCCGGCAGCTCCCGGTACCGCGACAGGGGCAGGTCCACGGGGTCGGCCCAGGCGACCACGCCGGCGATCGACGGCGTGTCGAGGGCGTGCCTGAGCAGCACCGCGGCCTCATCGGCGGCGCAGCGGCCGCCCTCGACGAGGACGGTGTGCGACACCCCCGCCGCGGCCAGCTCGGCCTCCAGGTCCGCGGGGGTGAACGTGCGGCGGATCGGGGCGAGCGAGGGGTCGTCGAGCCAGGTGTACCCGCCGTCCAGGTCCCACAGGTGGTGGTGCGCGTCGATGACCGTCACAGCAGCCCGGCCTCCCGCAGCGCCGGCCACAGCGACGCGGGCGGCGGGGTGCCGGCGAGCGCGGCGTTGCGGCGCACCTGCTCCGGGGAGTCGGCGCCGACGACGACGGCGGTGACGGCCGGGTCCGTGGCGGCGAAGGCGAGCGCCGCCGCCGGCAGCGTCGTGCCGTGCCGGTCGCAGGCGGCGGCGAGCTCGCGGGCCTTCGCGACGAGCGCGGCGGGTGCGGTGGCGTACTCGTAGGGCAGGTCGGCGCGCGGGTCGGGCAGCGCCAGGAGCCCGCTGTTGAACACGCCCGCGTTGTACACCTGGACCCCCGCCGCCTTGCACGCCGGCAGCAGCCGCTCCTCGGCGGTCTGGTCGAGCATCGTGTGGCGGCCGGCGACGAGGACGACGTCGGGGGTGCACTCGACGACGACGCGGGTCAGCACCGCGGCGTCCTTCGACCCGGCGCCGATGGCGCCGACGACGCCTTCCGCGCGCAGTTCGGCGAGGGCCGGGAAGCCGGTGCGCAGCGCGACCTCCGGATGCTGCTCGGGGTCGTGCAGCAGCGCCACGTCGATCCGGTCGAGGCCGAGCCGGGCCAGGCTGGCCTCCAGGGAGCGGCGGATCCCGTCGCGGCTGAAGTCCCAGACCCGCCGGTGGGTGGCGGGCACCACGAACCCTTCGGTGTCCATGCCGCCGGCGTAGGACGGGTCGCCGACGAGGAGCCTGCCGACCTTGGTGCTGACGGTGTACTGGTCGCGGGGCCGCCCCCGCAGTGCCTCGCCGAGCCGCCGCTCCGACAGGCCGAGCCCGTAGTGCGGCGCGGTGTCGAAGAGCCGCACCCCGGCGTCCCAGGCGGCGTCGACGGTCGCGTGCGCCCGCTCGTCGTCGATCTCGTGGTACAGGTTGCCCAGCTGGGCGCAGCCGAGCCCGAGCTTCACGCCGGGGGTCGCAGTCGCAGGCCGTGCATGCCGCCGTCGACGGACAGCACGGTGCCGGTGGTCGCCCCGGCGAGGGGGCTGGCGAGGTAGGCGATGGCGTGCGCGACCTCCTCGGCGCTGACCAGGCGGCCGGTCGGCTGGCGGGCCTTGAGCGCCGCGAGCTCCGCGGCGGGGTCCGCGGCCTGGTCGAGGAGCCGGCGCACCCAGGGCGTGTCGGCGGTGCCGGGGTTGACGCAGCAGACCCGGATGCCTTCGCGCACGTGGTCGGCGGCCATCGCCGCGGTCAGCGCCTGCACGGCGCCCTTGCTGGCGCTGTAGAGGGCCCGGTCGGGCAGGCCGGCGTGGGCGGCGATCGAGCAGGTGTTGACGATCGCGGGGTGCGCGGAGCGGCGCAGGTGCGGCAGCGCGGCCCGGCTCACCCGGACCAGGCCGACGACGTTGACGTCGAGGACCCGGTGCCACTCGTCGTCGGGGTTGCTCTCCACGGTGCCGATGGCCCCGATGCCCGCGTTGTTGACCAGGATGTCGATGCCGCCGAGCCGTTCGGCGGCGGCGGCGATGCCGGCCCGCACGGTGGCGTCGTCGGACACGTCGGCGGTGATGCCGATCAGCGGCTCGGGCAGCTCGCCGGGCCGCAGGTCGAGGCAGGCGACGCGGGCGCCGCGCTCGGCCAGGTGCAGCGCCGTGGCGAGCCCGATCCCGGACGCGCCCCCGGTGACGACGGCGGCGAGCCCGTCGAATTCTCCTCGCACAAGACCCCCAAATACATCGGAGGTTTGATGTGTATCAGGCGCAAGCCACGAAACACAAGGGCTGGCCTTTCGAGATTCATCCGATGACATCGGTCGCGAGCGTCGGGGCGTCCAGCGCGTGGGGCAGCGGGCGCGGCCGGTGCGTCAGGACCGGCGGGACGTGGACCGACACGTCGACGGCGGCGGCCAGGATCAGGGCGAGGGCGACCGCCGTCGGCCGGCACTCGGGGACCTTCGACAGGCATGACGTGCACAGCTCGGCGATCTCCGGGGGCATGCCCGGGATCGGCGGCAGCACCTCCGGCGGGGTGAACCGGTGGGCGCGCAGGACCTGCTCGTCGGTGCTGGCCGGCCACGGGATGCGGCCGGTCAGGCACTGGTAGAGCAGGACACCGAGGGCGTAGACGTCGGTGGCGGGGCTGGCGGGCCCGGTGTCGAGGCGCTCCGGGGCCAGGTACGCGGGGGTGCCGAACACGATCCGCTCCGACGGGTGGCCGACGGGGGCGGCGACCCCGAAGTCGAGGATCTTCGCGCCCGCGGGGGTCAGCACGACGTTCGCCGGCTTCACGTCGCGATGGACGATGCCGTGGCCGTGCGCGGCGGCGAGGCCCGCGCCGACCTCGGCGCAGACCCTGACCGCGACCTGCCAGTCGAGGGGGCCGGCGCGCATCGCGTCGACGAGCAGCGGGCCCTCGACGAGCTCCATCACCAGGTACGCGGTGCCCCGGCCGCCGCGGCGGGACGTGCCGAAGTCGTAGACGGCCACCACGTTGGGGTGGGCGAAGCGGGCGCCGGAGCGGGCCTCGTTGCGGGCGCGGTCGAACGCCTCGGGGTCGGCGGCGTGCTCGGGGGTGAGCAGCTTGACCGCGACGTCCCGGTCGAGGACGCCGTCGTGCGCCCGCCAGACACTTGCCATGCCGCCCTCGCCGAGTTTCGCGCCGAGGTGGTACCGCCCGCTCAAGCACCGCATGTGTATTCCATGCCCGCTTCACCGCGGAACCACACGGCAACGACCTGGGCAACCGCGCCGCAACCACCCGCGGGTGCACTCGACGTAACCCGATCACCGAGCGGAGGCGCGCGTGCACACGACGAGATGGGCGCTGCTCACCGCCGGTGCGGCCGGGATCGCCGCATCGGCGGTGACCGACGGCCGGCTCGGGCGGGTGATCTGGCTGCTCACCTCGCTCGTGTGCGCGTCGCCCCTGCTCGCGCGCATGTGGCGGGAGCGCGCCCGGGCACGCGGGCCGTGGCGGCTGGTCGCGGCCGGGTTCGCGGTCCGGCTCGGCGCCGACCTGGCATGGGGCGCCGAAGGGCTGAGCAAGGGCACGGTCCCGTTCCCGTCCTGGAACGACATCGGCTACCTGGCGTCCTATGGCCTGCTGATCGCCGGCCTGATCCGCGCGGCGGGCGGGCGGGCCCGCACCGCCCTGCTGGACGCGTCGATCATCGCGGCCGGGCTGGCGCTCGTCGACTGGATGATGCTGCTGCACCCGTACCTGCACCACGCCGACCCGGGCGGGCCGGGCGCGACGGCGCTGGCGCTGCTGTACCCGGTGTGCGACCTGGTGCTGTTCGCGGCCGGGGTGCGGGTGCTGTTCGCCGGCGCGATGCGCGACCCGGCGAACCGGCTCGTGCTGCTGACCCTGGGCCTGCTGCTGGCGGCGAACTTCATCTTCTTCGCGCACGCCGCGACCGGCGCGACCCGGTCGGTGGCGCTGCTGGACAACGTGCTGTGGCTGCTGTCGTACCTGGCGCTGGGCCTCGCCGCCCTGCCGCGGCACCGGCCGGAAAAGCAACCGCAGGAGCGGCAGACGCAGGAGCGGCAGCCGCAGGTGGACTCCGAGGTGGCCTCCCACCCCCGGATCCTCATGTTCGCCGGCGCCGCGGTGATCGGGCCGGTCGCGTTCGTCGTGCAGCGGGGCACCGCCGGCAACGACCACCTGTACGTGCCGGCGCTGCTGTCCGCCGCCCTGTCGCTGCTGCTGGTGCTGCGCCTCGGCGGCCTGGCCAGGGTCGCGCAGCGGCGCTCCGGCGAGCTCGACGCGCACGCGGGCGAGCTGGAGCGGCGCGGGCGGGAGCTGTCCGACGCGCTGGTGGAGCGCGAGGCGCTGGAGCACCAGCTGCGGCACGGCGCCCTGCACGACCCGACGACCGGCCTGGCCAACCGGGCGCTGCTGACCCAGCGGATGGAGTGGGCGCTGACCCGGGCCGAGCAGGGCCGGCACGCGCTGATCCTGCTGGACCTGGACCGGTTCACCGACGTCAACGACGCGCACGGGCACGCCTTCGGCGACGAGGTCCTCGTCGCGGTCACCGCCCTCCTGCGGCAGCTCGCCGCGCCCTCGGACACGCTCGCGCGGCTCGGCGGCGACGAGTTCGCGCTGTTCGTCGAGGACGTCGAGCAGCTGCGGGCCGCGCACCTCGCCGAGCACCTGCGGGCGGAGCTCAAGGCGCCGCTCACCGTCGGCGGGCGGACGGTGCATCTGACGGCGAGCCTCGGGCTGGTGCACCTCGCGGCGAAGGCCGCGCCCCGCGACGCGGTGGCCGACGCCGAGCTGGCGCTGCGGGCGGCGAAGCGCTCCGGGCGGGACCGGGTCAGCGTGTACCGGCCGGAGCTGCGCACGGCCCGCGAGACGTTCACCCGCATCAGCGCCGGGCTGCGGCACGCGATCGACCGCGGCGAGCTGGCCGTGCACTACCAGCCGGTGGTGGAGCTGCCGTCGGCGCGGATCGTGGCGGTCGAGGCGCTGCTGCGCTGGACGCCGGCGGGCGGGCCGGTGCCGCCGCTGGACTTCATCCCCGTCGCCGAGGAGACCGGGATGATCGTGCCGATCGGCGCGTGGGTCCTGGACCAGGCGTGCCGGGACGCGAAGGCGTGGCACGACCGGCACGGCGCGTCGCTGACGGTGAACGTGTCGGTGCGGCAGCTCGCCGAGCCCGGCTTCGCCGAGCAGGTGCTGCGGACCCTCGCCCGGACCGGGCTGCCGGCGTCCGCGCTCGTCCTGGAGATCACCGAGTCGGTGTTCGTCGGTGTCGCCGACGACGCGGCGCCGCTGCTCGCCGCCCTCGACGGGCTGCGCGAGCACGGGATCCGGGTCGCGATCGACGACTTCGGCACCGGGTACTCGTCGCTGTCGTACCTCACCCAGCTGCCCGTCGACATCCTGAAGATCGACCGGTCGTTCGTGCCGGCGGACCCCGCCGACGCCGCGGGCGGCGACCACGCGTTCACCCGCGCGGTGCTGCAGCTGGGCACCAGCCGGCAGCTGCCCGCGATCGCGGAGGGCATCGAGACCCAGGAGCAGGCGCGGCTGCTGCACGACCTCGGCTGCCGGCTCGCGCAGGGCTACCACTTCGCCAAGCCGGGGCCGGTCGCGCACGTCGAGGCCGCGTTCCTGCGTCTCAATCCGGCGCTGACCCCGTGATCGGGCACCTGCGGCGCGACCGTGTCCTGCTCGCGATCGCCGCGGCCGCGGTGGTCGTCGTCGGCTGCCTGCTGACCGGCGCCGGCGGGGTCCGGCTGTTCTGGACCGTGCTGCCGGTGTCCGACCTGCTGATCTGGGTGTTCGCGCGGCGGGTCGCGGCGCTGCCACAGCTGCCGGGGGACGCGCGCCGGTTCTGGCGGCAGGCGGCGAACGCCGCGGTGTTCTTCGTCGCCGGCGACCTCAGCCAGACCGTCGTCGCGTGGACGCACCCGGGGCCGGCGGCGGCGGTGCCGAACTCGTTCCAGGCCGTGGCGATCCTCGCCGGTGCCGGCTGGCTCATCTGGGTCATGCTCAGCCACCCGGCGCCCCTGACGACGCCGCGGTTCTGGCTGGACGCCGGGTCGGTGATGATCGGCGCCGTGGTGCTCATCTGGCTGCTGCTCCTGCCGCAGGCCGGCGGCTCCCCGGTCGCGCTGCTGCTCGGCACCGTGATCATCGCGTTCGCCGGGTTCGCGGCGGTGAAGGTGGTGCTCAGCGGCAACGCGCCGCTGAGCGTGCTGGCGGCGGCGCCGATGGTGGCCGCGGCCGTGATCCAGGGGTTCGTCGGATCGCTCGTCACCGCCGACGGCCGGCACCTGCGGCTGCTGCTGGCAGCGCAGGTGCTGCCGGCGCTGCTGCTCGCCGTCGCGCCGCGGCTGCAGGAGCACTCGGTGCGGCTGGACCAGCGGTCCACGCAGCGGACCCGGCGGCCCTACAGCCTGCTGCCGTACACGACCCTCGCCGGGCTCTTCGCGGCGCTGCCGGTCGTGCTGCGCGACGGGCTCGGCCCCGACGTGTGGCTGCTGCTCGGCGGTCTCGCCGCGACCACCGTCCTGGTCGTGACCCGGCAGCTGCTGGCGTTCCGGGAGAACGCGGCGCTGCTCGCGGAGCTCGGCGCGCAGCAGGAACGCTTCCGGTCGCTGCTGGCCCACTCGACCGACATCACCTCGGTCGTCGACGCCACCGGCGCGCTCACCTACGTGACCCCGGCGACGGAGCGCCTGCTGGGCAAGTCACCCGCGGCGGTGCTCGGCACGACCGTCATGTCGCACGTGCACCCCGACGACCTGCCGGCGTTCGCGGCGGCGATGGACACGCTGCGGGCCGCCCCGAACGCGTCGGTGAGCTACCAGGTGCGGTACGCGCACGCCGACGGCTCGTGGCGGTGGCTGGACGTCGTGAGCCGCAACCTGCTGCACCTGCCGAGCGTCGGCGGCTACGTCAGCAACGCCCGCGACGCCACGCAGGCCCGGCTGCTGCAGGACGAGCTGCGGCACCAGGCGACCCACGACGGACTGACGGGCCTGGCGAACCGGGCGCTGTTCGACGCGCGGCTCGCCGCCGCGGCGGCGCCCTCCCCCGACAACACGGCAGGCAACACGGCCGGCAACACGGTCGCGGCGGTGCTCCTCGTCGACCTCGACGACTTCAAGATGATCAACGACACCCACGGGCACCACGCCGGGGACGCGGTGCTCGTGGCGGTCGCGGAGCGGCTCGCCGCCAGCGTGCCGGCCGACGGGACGGCGGCCCGCATCGGCGGCGACGAGTTCGCGGTGCTGCTGCCGGGCTCCGGCGCGCGGGCCGCCGAGGCCGTCGCCCGCAGGTTCCTGGACCTGCTGGACGTGCCGGTGCCCGTGCAGGGCCACCGGCTGCTGGTGCGGGCGAGCGTCGGCGTCGTCGACGGCGACCCGCGGGCCGCGGAAGCGCTGCTGCGGCGCGCCGACGCCCGCATGTACGCGGTGAAGCGCGAGACCCGCCTGGCTCAGATGTCTTCGTCGAGCTGAGTCGCCCGGCGCGGCTCGCGGACCAGCTGGCCGGTCGAGTCGACCGCGCCGTCGTCGATGCGCCCGCCGCGCTGCTCGTGCACGGCGCGGCTCTGCGCCTGTTCGTACTCGCGCCGCGCGGCCGCCCTGGCCTGGCCCTCGGGGCTGTCGGGATCCACCCCGGTCGGGTCCTGTGCGTTCATGACATCACTCCCAGCGGTCGGCGTGACTCCCAGCGGTTGGCGTGAGGAGGGTCACCTTACCCATACCTCTCCGCGCTAATCCAGCCGTACTCCGCCACAGCGCTACGTTTGGACGGTTGCCTGCCATACCGTTCTGAGGAGAGCCATCCGCATGTCAGAGCAGACCAGCGTGCACGCCGCGGCGGCGGCCGGGACCATCGACCTCGGCGGTGACCTGACCGTCAACCGGCTCGGCTTCGGCGCCATGCGCGTCACCGGCACCGGCATCTGGGGCGACCCGCCGAGCCGCGCCGACGCGGTGGCGGTGCTGCGCCGCGCCGTGGAGCTCGGCGTCAACTTCATCGACACCGCCGACTCCTACGGGCCCGACGTGAGCGAGGAGCTGATCGCGGAGGCGCTGCACCCCTACGCCGACGACCTCGTGATCGCCACGAAGGGCGGCCTGGAGCGGCCGGGGCCCGGCGAGTGGACGTCGAACGGCGACCCCGCGCACCTGCGCCGCGCGCTCGACGGGAGCCTCCGGAAGCTCCGGCTGGAGCAGATCCCGCTGTACCAGTTCCACCGGCCGGACCCGAACGTGCCGTTCGAGGACTCGGTCGGCGCGCTGGTCGAGCTCAAGGACGCCGGCAAGATCCGCCACATCGGCCTGTCGAACGTGACGGAGGAGCAGCTGCGGGTAGCGCAGCGGCTGACCCCCGTCGTCTCGATCCAGAACCGCTACAACGTCGACGACCGCGGCTCCGAGTCGCTGGTCGACCTGTGCGAGCAGGAGAGCATCGTGTTCCTGCCGTGGGCGCCGATCCAGAACCTCGACGGGGTGACGGCGGTGGAGGAGATCGCCGCGCGGTACGGCATCACGACCCGGCAGCTCGTGCTCGCGTGGCTGCTCGCCCGGTCGCCGGCGATGCTGCCGATCCCGGGGACGGGGTCGGTGGCGCACCTGGAGTCGAACGTGGCGGCGGCGTCGGTCGCGCTGACCCCGTCCGAGGTCGCGACGATCACCGCCGCCACGTCCTGAGGCCCGAGACGCTCCGCTGGCCGCTCACGCGCTGACGTCGCCCGCCCGGTCGGCGGGCACGACCACGTACTGGCGCAGCGACAGGTCGCGGAAGGTCACCGGACCGCGCGGCCCCGGCACCCGGTCGATGTTGATGCCCGTCTCCGGCAGCGCGAGGAGCTTGAACCCGTCGAGGAGGCGGGTGGTCGCGTTCCAGAAGGCGCCGGTGCCGGCGTAGGCGGCGAGGAACTCCCGTGCGGCGGCGGTGGATTCGGTGACGATCCCCGCCGCCAGCCCGGACGTCTCGTCGTTGGCGATGCGGGCCGCCTCCTGGACGCCGGAGACCGGGGCGATCGTGACGGTCGCCTCGCCGGCGGAGTCGAGGGCCCACTCGTAGCCGAGGGCGTGGCTGTGCGGCGGCAGCGACGCGGCGATCGCCGGGGTGCGGGCGGCGAGCGCGTCGACGACGCCGGGGACGGTCGCGTCCCAGATCGTCTGGTGGACCAGCAGCAGGTTGAGCCGGTTGCACACGCCGAGCCGGTCGAGGCCCGCGTCGATGAGCGCGGCCGCCTTGGCCGGGTCGGCGGCCTCGTCGAGGTAGAGGACGCCGCCGCCGTCGGCGTGGGCGAGGGTGCGCACGCCGTGCAGGGCGGCGCGCTCGGCGAGGCTGCGGGTGCTGTCGCCGCTGCCCCGGAGGATGACGAGCGGGATGAGGCCGGGCTGCGACACGAGCGCCTCGGCGCTGTCGCGGCCCTTCGCCCGCACCAGCTGCACGGCGGCGGGGTCGAGGCCGGCCTCGGCGAGGGCGGGCGCGACGACGGCGTCCATGAGCGCGACCGCGGACGCCAGGGCCGCGGAGCCGGTCCGCAGCACCCCCGCGTTCTGCGACTTGACCAGCTGCGACGCGACGTCGACGGTCACGTTCGGACGGGCCTCGTAGTTTGCGCCGATGACCCCGACGGGCCGGCGCCACTCCTGCAGGACCAGGCCGCCGTCGAGGGTGCGGATGGTGCGCTGCGCCGGCTCGGCCTCGACCCCGGCGAGGATGTCGAGCTGGGCCGCCATCGCGGTCAGCCGGGCCTCGTCGAGCTTCAGCCGGTCCAGCAGCCCGCCGCTCATCCCGCCGGCCCGCGCCGCCGCCTGGTCCTCCTGGTTGGCGGCGAGGATCGCCTCGCGGGCGCCGCCGCCGAGGCGGCGGGCCATGCCGCGCAGCGCCTCGTCGATCGTCTTGGCCGGCGCCGCGGCGAGTGACGGCGCGGCGGCCCGGGCGGCGCGGGCAGCCTCGGAAACGGCCTCGGACGACGGCGAAGCGGACACGCGGCACTCCCGGGGAACGACGACTGGTGAAGCCCAGATTCTAGAGCGTCACCGTTTCCGGGCCTGGAGGGTGTACGTCTGCGGCAGCCGCCACGGCCGGTCGGTGAGGCGGTGTTCGCCGTGCTCGTCGGCGGTGGTGCGGCCGGGCAGGGCGTCCCACGGCGCGCTGTCGTGCTCCCGCAGCATGGTGAGGTCCAGGCCGGCGTCCATGACGGCGGTGACGATCTCGCCGAGGCCGTGGTTCCACTGGTGGGTGGTCGTGTTCTGGAAGACGGTGTCGGTCTCGACGTAGGTGCCGTCCTCGTCCCACACGAGGGGGTCCTCCCGTTCGAAGTACGCCTGGTCGATCGCGAGGAGACCGTCGGGGCGGGTCTCGTCGACGGCCCACAGCATCGGGTGGCCCTCGCGGATGAACAGCCGGCCGCCGGGCTTCAGCAGCGCGGCGACGACCCCGGCCCAGCGGCGGACGTCCGGGAGCCAGCAGAGCGCGCCGATGCCGGTGTACACGAGGTCGAAGGCGCCCGGTTCGAGCACCCGCGGCGCGTCGTACACGTCGGCCTCGACGTAACCGACGTCCGCCCCGGTCGCGGCGGCCAGGGCGCGGGCCTCGGCGAGCGACGCGCCGGAGAAGTCGAGGCCGGTGACCGCCGCGCCGAGGCGGTGCAGCGACAGCGTGTCGGTGCCGATGTGGCACTGCAGGTGCACGGCGCGCAGGCCGCGGATGTCGCCGAGCCGCGGCAGGTCGAAGCGGACGACGTCGCTGAGGAAGGCGGGGTCGTCGAGGAACCGCTGCCGGGAGTAGCCGGGCGACGCGGCGTGGGCGGGGGCCCGCTCGTCCCACTGGGCGCGGTTCAGGTGCAGGTATTCGGAGGCTGCCGAGAGGGCGCGACTGGGCTGATTCACACGGTCGAACCTGCCACGCCCGCCGGCGCCCCGACAGCGGTTTTCCCCAGCCGCAACCACACCGCCGCGAGGACCAGCAGAGCGACGCTGACCAGGGTGTACGTGTCGCCGACCAGCCGTTGCACGCCGTGCCAGGTCGCGGGGTCCTCGATGTCGGGCAGATGCCACAGCAGGCCGCGCGGGGCGGCGATCCGGTCGCCGCGGCCCTGCATCGGCCAGGCGAGGAAGGCCATCGCGAGCAGCCCGGGCAGCCCCGCGGCGAGCCAACGCAGCCGGGCGGGGACCTGCGCCACGACGGCGGCGGTCGCGACCAGCACCGGCACGATCCAGGCGTAGTGGTACGTCCACGACACCGGCGAGACGAGCAGGCCGGTGAGCGCGGTGCAGGCGACGCCGGCCAGCTCCTCGCCGCGGAGGTGGGCGGTGCGGGCGACGGCGAACCCGAGGACCCCGACGACGGCGGCCAGGGCGTAGTAGACGGCGGTCGAGCCGGTCCAGCGTTCGGCGAGGGTGTGCAGCGACTGGTCCAGCGACCCCCCGAGCGCGCTGTCCTGCGTGACCCGGCCGGAGCTGGCGAACATGCCGGTGAACCAGTACTGGGCCGAGTCGCGCCCGTCGGTGGCGAAGCCGAGCAGCGTCAGCGCGGTGAACGTCCCGGTGGCCGTCGCGGCGGCCCGGAACCGGCGGGTGACCAGCAGGTACACGATGAAGATCCCGGGCACGAGCTTGGCCGCGGTCGCCACCCCGACGGCCACACCCCGCAGCCGGTGCCCGTCCGGCAGCGCGAAGTCGGCGAGGACGAGCAGCACCAGGATCATGTTGATCTGGCCGTCGTTGAGGTTCGCCTGGACGGGCTCCAGCCACAGGGCGCCGGCGGCGAGGGCGAGCGCGGCGCCGGCGACGCCGGGCCCGCCGCGCAGCCCGGCCATCCGGAGGCTGAGCAGGCAGACCCCGACGAGCGAGGCGACGGTCAGCGCGTTGAGCGCGACGAGGGCGTGGGCGCTGCCGAGCCGGGACAGCGCGTCGAAGGCGAGCAGCGTCACCGGCGGGTAGGTGAACGGCCAGTGCCCGGCGGTGAACGCCAGGTCGTAGACGTGCGCGTGGTGCCGGAACGCGGCGCCGGCCTGCACGTACACCTCGATGTCGCGGTCGTCCAGCTGCGGGCCCTCGATCCTGGCCACCTGCAGGTAGCTGGCCAGCGACACGACGAACGCCAGGGCCCCCGGCAGGGCCAGCCAGTTCGGGACGTTGCGCTGCACGGCCGCAGCGTCCCACACCGGGGTGCCGCCGCGACGCGGCCCAACGGACGGGATCCGCGGGTCGGCCGGGCGTCCGCGGCCAGCCGTCCGGCCGGTCCCGGCGTCACCGTTCCGAGTGTCTGGGTGCGTCCGGGTGCGTCCGGGTGCGTCCGGGAGGTGGATCATCCGTCCCGCTCACCCCGGTCGATGGTACGGATATGAACCGTGCCACGTTTCGCGCGGTTCCGGCCCGCCGCGCCGATAGGACAGCGTCGGACCGGTGACGCGACGGGAGGTGTGGCGCATGCGTTCGCGTGAGACCGTGGTCGTCGCCGTCCTCACCGCCGCCCTGCTCGTCGTCGTGCTCCAGCACCCCGGTGCCTCGTACACCGGCTGGGCGACGTGCGTGATGACCTTCGGTGTCGGGCTGCGCTGGCTCCAGTCGGCGGTGCCGGCGCGCGGGCGGATGCGGATCGGGCTGCGGCTGCTCGCCGCCGGGTTCATGGTCTGGTCCGGCGGTCAGCTGGCGTGGCTGGCCGACGCGCCGCAACTGGCGACGGCGACGTTCAACACGGCGATGCTGCTGATGGCGGCCGGCGCGGCGTGGATGGCGGCGACCCGCCGCCTCGGCTCGGTCCGCGCCGTCCTCGACGGGCTCATCATGGCCACCAGCCTGTGCTTCATCAGCTGGGCCGTCGCGCTCGGGCCGCTGTACCGGGCGAGCGACGGCGGGACGGCCGCGTTCAGCGCCGCCACGTACCCGCTCGGCGACGTGCTCATCGGCAGCATCACCCTGCTGATGCTGTACGAGACCCGCGGACCCCGCCGCCGTTCGGTGGCGATCGCGGCGGCCGGGCTGCTGACCGTGTTCGCCGCCGACACCGCCTACGCCTCGCAGGTGTTCGCCGGCACGTACCGGCCCGGCGGCCTCACCGACCTCGGCTGGTTCCTCGGCTTCGCGATCGTCGGGATCGGCGCGCCCCGGGCCGACGAGATCGACGGCACCGTCTCCATGGTCACCGAGGAGCGGACCTGGGACCACCTGCCGTACCTGCCGTTCGGGGCGGCGCTGTGCGTGGGCGTCGGCGAGCTCGCGCTGCGCGGCGGCCGCGTCGACGGCGTGCTGTTCCTGCTCATGATCCTGATGACGGTGCTGATCCTGGTCCGGCAGGTCCTCGCGCTGCGCGACAACCGGCTGCTCAACCGGCGCCTCGCGGAGCTCGTCGACGACCTGCGCCACCGCGCCTACCACGACCCGCTGACCGGCCTGCCCAACCGGGCGCTGCTGCTGGACACCCTGGAGCGGCGGCTGGAGACGGGCCGGCCGGTGGCGCTGCTGTACGTGGACCTCGACGGCTTCAAGCCCGTCAACGACACCCACGGCCACGAGGCCGGCGACCGGGTCCTCGCCACGATCGCGGCGCGGCTCGCCGGATGCGCCGGCGACGAGGTCGTGGCGAGGCTGGGCGGCGACGAGTTCGCGCTGCTCGTCCCGCCGGCCGCCGCCGAGGACCTGGCGGCGGCCGTGATCGCCGCCGTCGGCGTCCCCGTCCCCATACCCGGCCCCATGCCCGGTCACGGCACCACGGTCATCACCGGGGCGGGCGGCGGCAGCCCCGATCCGGCCGCCACGGTCACCGTCGGGGCGAGCGTCGGGATCGCCGTGGGCGGCACCGGGGCCGGCGACCTGATGCGCCACGCGGACGTCGCCATGTACGCGGCGAAGCTCCGCGGACGCAACCGTGCGGTCACGTTCACGCCGCGGCTCGAACCCATGGCGCCGCTGACGACGGCGTCTGCCGCATAATCGGCGGTCATGGACGTTCGCGACACGGTCGAGGCGGTCTTCCGGATCGAGTCGGCCCGGCTCGTCGCCGGGCTGGCCAGGATCGTGCGCGACGTCGGCCTCGCCGAGGAGCTCGCCCAGGACGCGCTGGTCATCGCCCTGGAGCAGTGGCCGGTGCGCGGCGTGCCCGACGACCCCGGCCCGTGGCTGATGGCGACGGCGAAGCACCGCGCCGTCGACGCGCTGCGGCGCCGCGCCAACCACGACCGCAAGCTCGCCGTCATCGGCGTCACCGACGTGACCCTCGACGAGGAGCCCGACGTCGACGACCACGTGCGCGACGACCTGCTCCGCCTCATCCTGACCGCCTGCCACCCGGCGCTGACCACCGAGTCGCAGGTGGCGCTGATCCTGCGGACGCTGGGCGGGCTCAGTACCGCCGCCATCGCCCGCTCCTTCCTGACCACCGAGGCGACCGTGTCGCAGCGGATCCTGCGGGCCAAGCGGGCCCTCACCGGCGTCGCGTTCGAGCTGCCCGCCCCCGCGGAGCTGCCGGCCCGCCTGACCGCCGCCCTCGGCGTGATCTACCTGATCTTCAACGAGGGCTACTCGGCGTCCGCCGGCGACGACTGGGCCCGCCCGCAGCTGTGCGAGGAGGCGATCCGGCTCGGCCGGGTCATGGCCGGGCTGCTGCCGTCGGAGCCGGAGGTGCACGGGCTGTGCGCCCTCATGGAGCTGCAGGCCGCCCGGATCCCGGCGAGGACGGCGGCGGACGGCTCGCCGGTGCTGCTCATGGACCAGGACCGGCGGCGGTGGGACCGGCTGCTGATCCGCCGCGGGCTGGCGGCGCTGTCGGCGGCGGAGACCCTCGGCACGCTCGGGCCCTACGGGCTGCAGGCCGCGATCGCCGCCTGCCACGCCAGGGCGCCGCGCCCCGCGGACACCGACTGGGACCGCATCGTCGCCCTGTACCGGCTGCTCGCTCACGTCGCGCCGTCCGCCGTGGTACGGCTGAACCTCGCCGTCGCGGTCGGCATGGCCTCCGGCCCGTCGGCGGGGCTGGCCCTGCTCGACGAGCTCGACGGCGCCCTGGCGAACTACCCCTACCTGCCGGCGGCCCGCGGCGACCTGCTCGAGCGCCTCGGCCGCCACGAGGAGGCCCGGGCCGAGTTCGCCCGGGCGGCGGCCCTGACCCGCAACGAGCGCGAGCGGAGCCTGTTCCTGGCTAGGGCCTCAGCGTCCTGAGGATCCGCCCGAGGGTCTCGCGGTCCTCGGCGTCGAGGCCGGCGAAGAAGCGCTCGGCCTCGGCGTGCCGGGCGGCGCGGATCGCCTCGGCGGTCGCCTGCCCGGCGTCGGTGAGCGCGACCAGGGTGGCGCGCCGGTCCGCCGGGTCGGGGCGCCGCTCGACCAGGCCGCGCTCCTGCAGCCCGTCGACGACCTCGGTGGTCGAGCGCGGCGCGATCCGCAGGTGGTCGGACAGCTCGCTCAGGCGCATGACGCCGTGCCGCATGAGCACCGCCACCGCGCGCGACTGCCCGGGCGTGATCCCGATCGGCTCGAGGGTCTCGTGCGTCATGTGCCGCAGGCGGCGGGCCACGCTCCAGAACACCTCGGCGAGACTCTCGTCACCGGACCGGTCGGCATCTTTCACGGGAATACGGTAGCAGGGGTTGGTGTTGCTGCCTCATAGTGAGGTAACCTCACCATTACCCGAAAGAAAGCGAGCCCCCTTGGAACCCCAGCACCGGACCCGGCCGCCGCGCGAGATCAGCACCGCTGACAAGGCCCGCGCCAAGAACGTCTCCCTGACCCGCATCGGCCGCCTCTTCACCGCGCACCGCGGCCCCCTCGCCACGGTCGTCGCCATCATCGTCGTCTCCTCCGCGCTCGGCGGGGCGACCCCGTTCCTGCTCCGCGAGGTCATCGACGTCGCGCTCCCCCGGCGCGACACCACGCTGCTCGCCTGGCTCGTCGCCGGCATGGTCGGCGTCGCCGCCGTCACCTCCGCGCTCGGCGTCGTGCAGACCTGGATCTCGACCAAGGTCGGCCAGCAGGTCATGCACCGGCTGCGCACCGACGTGTTCACCCATCTGCAGCGCCAGTCCGTCGGGTTCTTCACCCGCACCCGCACCGGCGAGGTGCAGTCCCGCATCACCAACGACATCGGCGGCATGCAGAGCGTCGTCACCTCGACCGCGACCTCGGTCGCGTCCAACCTGACCACCACCGTCGCCACCGCGGTCGCCATGGCCGCGCTGTCGTGGCGGCTGTCGCTGGTCTCCCTCATCGTGCTGCCCCCTGCGGTCTACGTGACCCGCAAGGTCGCCGGGATGCGCCGCGACATCACCGCGCAGCGCCAGCGGGAGCTCGCCGACCTCAACGTCACCATCGAGGAAGGCCTCTCCGTCAGCGGCGTGCGCCTCAGCAAGACCATGGGCGCCGGCGCCGCCGTCGTGGACCGGTTCACCGCCTCCTCGACCCGGCTCATCGACCTGGAGCTGCGCTCCGAGCTCGCCGGCCGCTGGCGGATGGCGTCCATGAACATCATCTTCGCGGCGATCCCCGCCGTCATCTACCTCAGCGCCGGCCTGCCGCTGACCGCCGGCTCGCTGAGCATCGGCACGCTGGTCGCGTTCACCGCGCTGCAGTCCGCGCTCTTCCGGCCGCTCATGGGCCTGCTCGGGGTCAGCGTCTCCATCACCAGCAGCCTGGCGCTCTTCGCGCGGATCTTCGAATACCTCGACCTGCCCGTCGAGGTCGACGACCCCGCCGACCCGGTGCCGCTGCCCCGCGCCAGCACCCGCGGCCACCTGCGCTTCGAGGACGTCACCTTCACGTACCCGGGCAGCGACGCCGCCGCCGTCGCCGGGGTCAGCCTCGACGTGCCCGCCGGCACCTCCCTCGCCCTCGTCGGCGAGACCGGCTCCGGCAAGAGCACGATCGCGTCGCTCATCGCCCGCCTGCACGACCCCACCGGCGGCCGGATCACCATCGACGGCGTCGACCTGCGCGACGTCCGCCTCGCCGACCTCGCGGCGGTCGTCGGCGTCGTCAGCCAGGAGACGTACCTGCTGCACACCACCATCCGCGAGAACCTGCGCTACGCGAAGCCCGGCGCCACCGACCTCGAGGTCGTCGAGGCGGCGAAGGCCGCGCAGATCCACGACCTCATCACCCGCCTCCCCGACGGCTACGACACCATGGTCGGCTCCCGCGGCTACCGCTTCTCCGGCGGCGAGCAGCAGCGCATCGCGATCGCCCGCACCCTGCTGCGCGACCCGCGCATCCTCGTGCTCGACGAGGCCACCAGCGCCCTGGACACCGAGACCGAGCGCGCCGTCCAGCGCGCCTTCGACACCCTCGCCGAGGGCCGCACCACGATCACCATCGCCCACCGCCTCTCCACCGTCCGCGCCGCCGACCAGATCCTCGTCGTCGACCACGGCCGCGTCGTCGAGCGCGGCACCCACACCACCCTCCTCCAGGCCGACGGCCACTACGCCGCCCTCGCCGCATAATTCGGTGACATCCCCGATGCGCGCACCGCCCCGGCGGGCGCACATTGGAGGCATGGGTCGATTCCTCGCAGCGGCCGCCGCCGTCATCGTCGGGCTGTTCGTCGTCGGCGCGCTCGCCATCTGGCTGTTCAAGGTGCTCATGAGCGTCGCGTTCTACCTCATCGTCGGCGCGGCCGTGGTCGGCGGAGGCATCTGGCTCTACAACAAGGCCCGCCGCGGCCTCAGCAGCGGCGGCCGCAACCAGCGCCGCATCGAGGCCTTCCTCGCCACCCGCCGCGGCCGCATCCGCTGACACCCGCCGCACGCCGGTGCGCGCCGCCGCTCCGCTGGGTGCGCCCTCACCGACGCGCGGCTTGTGCCGCCCCGCATCCGCCTGCTCCCGATGTACGGCCTGGGTCGCCGCGCGGCCGAGCCCTGTCCGCCACGCGGCCTCGGGCCGCCAGAACCCCCGGCTCTGACCCGGCGCAGGGTCGGGTCGCCGCCCGGCCGGGGGCTGGCCGATACGCAGGCTCGGGCCGCCACGCGGCCGGGGCCGGTCGACGCGCAGGGCTCAGGCCACCACGCAGCCGGGCCGGCCGACGCGCGGGGTGCTAGCCGACGTGCAGGGTCGGGTCGAGTGCCAGGGTCGTCGCGGCGAGGGCGAGGAAGCCGATCGCCAGGGCGAACTGGGCGGACAGGTCGGCGGCCCGCAGGTGCGTGTACACGGCGCAGACGAAGAACAGCACGAGGCCCGCGGCCGCGGCGGTGCCCAGCACCGCGGGACCGGCGAGACCGGCGAGCAGCCCCGCGGCTCCGGCGAGCTTCAGCACGCCGATCGGGAACGTCAGCCACGACACCGGCACGCCCGCGGCCGCCATGCCCGGCAGGATCGGCCTGAAGCGCAGCACCGCACAGGTGCCGGAGAACAGGTTCGCCGCGGCCGTGACCAGGGCGACCGTGACGTATGCGGCGCTCATGTCAGAACGCGTCCGCGTGGTCGGCGACCCACGTCGCGAACGGGGTCGCGGGGCGGCCGAGCACCTCGTCCACCACGCCGGTCGGCGGGTGCTGCGGGGCGGCGAGGTGGCGCTCGTAACGCTCCATGAGCGCCCCGGCGAACCGCTCCGGCAGGCCGGCGACCGTCAGCCGCCACGCGGCGACCTGGGCCGGCACCTCCTCGAAGGTCAGCGGGCGGCGCAGGACCGCGCCGATGGTCGCGACCTGCTCCCCGTGCGTCAGCGACTGCGGGCCCGTCAGCTCCAGCACCCGCCCGGCCAGGGTGTCGTCGCGCAGCGCCCGCGCCGCGACCTCGGCGATGTCGCGCTCGTCGACGAGGGACTCCTCGAAGGCGCGGAACGGGTACCGCACCGTCGCGCCCGCCCGGACCTGCGGCCCGAACGCGCGGGCGGTGTTGCCGGCGAACGCGGCGGGGCGCAGGCACGTCCAGGCCATGCCGCTGCCCCGGGTGGCGAGGTCGAGCTCCTTGTTGCGGTCGCCGGCGTACCGCGACGGCTGCTGGTCCTCGGGGTCGCCGACGTTCATCGCGGTGAGCGCGACGACCCTGCGGACCCCGGCGGCGCGCGCGGCGGCAAGGATCTCCGGCGCGTCCTCACCGGCGACCCGCGGGTGCAGGAACAGTCCGGTGGCGCCCGCGAGGCCGTCGCGGACGGTGCGGACGCAGTCGGCGCCGGGCAGCGGGGCGCCGCGGGTGACGGCACGGACGGGCTCACCCGCGTCGGTCAGCGTCCGCAGCAGGTGCCGGCCGATGGCGCCGGTCGCGCCGGTAATGAGGATCATGAGGGTCCCTCCCGGGTATCGTGTCATCGACAACCAATATCGTATGGATCTCATAATATTTGGATCCGGGATCGAGATGGTATGAGTTCCGTATCACAGTCGCGTGACAACCGGCAGCGGCGGCGCTCCACGACCGCGATCAAGGAGTCGCTGCGGGAGCTGTCGATCCAGCTGTCGCTGCTGAACCACCAGGTCGGCGGGCGGCTCGGGGTCAAGGACGCCGACTTCGACTGTCTCGACCTGATCAACCGGCACGGCCCGATGAGCCCCAGTGCCCTCGCCCGCCGCGCCGGCCAGCACCCGGCGACGATGACCGGCGTCCTGGACCGCCTGGAGCGCGCCGGCTGGATCACCCGCGAACGCGACCCCGCCGACCGCCGTGCGGTGCGGGTCCGTGCGCTGAAGGAGCGCAACGCGGAGATCTTCGGCCTGTACGCGGGGATGAACGAGGCCATGGACGACCTGTGCGCCGGCTACGACGAGGCGCAGCTGGCGCTGCTCGCCGAGTTCCTCGACCGCGCCACCACCGCCGGCCGCCACGCCACCGACGCCCTCGCCGAGGGGCCGTCAGACGGGTGACCGGGCCGCCGGCCCGGGGGTGTCAGACGGGAAGGCGGGCCGCCGCGGCCTGAGCCATCAGGTAGAAGGACTGCGCCTCGGCGGAGGTGCCGGGGCGGTCGAACACGGGGGCGCCGCACACGCCCGTGACCAGGCCGTCCGGGGTGACCAGCGGCGCGACCGCGGCGATCAGCGACCGGCCCACGGCCGCGTAGGACGGCGGGAGCCAGCCGTCCGCGACGCCGGTGCAGGTGGTGTACGCGAGCATCTGCGCGACGTTCGCCTCCGGGAACGACGCGGGGTCGTCCAGGACGTTGCCGAACAGGCCGTCGGGGCGGCGCAGCGCCAGGCACGCGTCGACGATCTCCCGGGCGTGGCCGGCCAGGGCGGGCTCCAGCGACGGGTCGTGGCGCAGCGCCCGGGCGATGCCGGCGGCGACCCAGCCGCTGCCGGTGCCCCAGTGCTCCGGCCCGGTGAGGGCGGCGGTGTCCTCGTCCCAGCGGGCCGCGTACAGGCCGCCGCTGCACAGGCGCTCACGATGGCCGGCGACCTGCCGGACGGCCTCGCCGGGGTGGCCGGCCGCGGCGAGCAGCGGCACCACCATGTAGACCGTGTCGGCCAACACCTCCCGGGAGCCGATCACGTGGAAGAGCGTGCCGTCCGCGGCCCGCGGCGCCCGCGCCAGCAACCAGTCGAGCTGCGCCGCCAGCGCCGGGTGCGCCGCCACCGCCCGCGCGCCCGCCGCCGGGTCGTCCGGGGCGGGCCGGCCGATGAGGGCCTCGCCGCAGGCGGCGCCGTTGACGGAGCCGGACTCCTCCCCCACCGTGCCGAGGCGGCCGTCGGGACTCTGGTGCACGACCGCGTCGAGGGCGAGCAGCCGCGCCAGGTCCGTGTGGCCGAGGTCGAGCAGGGCGTGCGAGGCGACGCCCTGCTCCCACGAGTGACGCTGCATGGCCAGCAGCGCGAGCAGCACCGGATGCTGCCGGGAGGGACCGGCGGCGGGGTCGGTCAAGTCAGCTCACGGGGGTGAGCACGAAGACGGGGATCTCCCGGTCGGTCTTGGTCTGGTAGCTGTCGTAGTCGGGCCAGGTCTCGTTGGCGCGCTTCCACCAGGCGGCACGCTCGTCGCCGGTGACGAGCCGGGCGGTGTAGTCCTTGCGGACCGGGCCGTCCTGCAGCTCCACCCGCGGGTGCGAGACGAGGTTGTGATACCAGACGGGGTGCTTCGGCTGGCCGCCGGCGGAAGCGACGACCGCGTACTCCCCGTCGTGCTCGATCCGCATCAGCGGGTTCTTGCGGATCTTTCCGGTCTTGGCGCCGAGCGTGGTGAGCAGGATGATCGGCCGGCCGCGCAGCGTGTTGCCCTCGGCGCCGTTGGTCCGCTCGAACAGCTGGGCCTGCTCGTTGGCCCAGTCCGCGGCGCCCGGTGCGTACTGTCCGGTCAGCGGCATGTCAGCTCCTCCTGGGTGGTCGGTGCGGGACCAACCCTACTCGCGCGAGCGGGTGCTCCCGGAGGTTTCCGCGTCCGGCAGGTCCTCGCCCGGCGGGGGCGGGGTGGGCTCGGCCGGCTCGGACGCGATCGGGCCGCCGTCGGACTCGTCGGAGGGCTCGGTGCCCGGTGGCTCCTTGTCCGGTGTCGGCTCGCCGTCGGGATGGGCGACGAGGTACCGGATGGCGGTGTTGCCGACCGCCAGCAGCGGCACCGCGACGAGCCCGCCGACGATGCCGGCGGCGACCACCCCGGTGGTGATCGCGAGGATCACCGCGAGGGGGTGCAGGGAGACGGCGCGGCCCATGATGAGCGGCTGCAGCACGTGCCCTTCGAGCTGCTGCACGGCGATGACGATGGCGAGGACCAGCAGCGCGTGCAGCGGGTCCTTGGTGACGAGGGCGACGAGCACGGCGACCGCGCCGGACAGGGTCGCGCCGACGACGGGGATGAACGCGCCGAGGAACACCAGCGCCGCGAGCGGCAGCGCGAGGGGGATGCGCAGGATCGCCAGCCCGATCCCGATGCCGACGGCGTCGACGAACGCGACGAGGACCGTCGCCCGCACGTACGACACCAGCGTGAACCACGAGTAGTGCCCGGCGCGGGCCGCGGGCAGCCGCGCGGGGCGGGGCAGCAGGCGGCACAGGAACTCCCAGATCTGCCCGCCGTCGCGCAGGAAGAAGAACAGCGTGAACAGCACCACGAAGAAGCCGGTGAGGACCTCGCCGAGCGTGGTGGCGGTGGTCAGCGCCCCGGAGGTGAGCGCGCCCCGGTTGGTCTTCAGCTGGTCGCCGAACCCGGCCATGGCGCTGTCGACCTGCTCCTTCGACACGTGCAGCGGGCCGCGGGCGAGCCAGTCACGGATCTCGTTGACGCCCCCGGCGACCTGTTCGGAGAGGCTGTCGAACTGGGCGATGAACGTCTGCACGATGACGCCGAGCCCGCCGAAGACGATGACGAGCCCGGCGACGAGCACGATCCCGGCGGCGAGCGAGCGGTGCACGCCACGCTTGCGCAGCGCGGCGGCGGCGGGCTCCAGCAGGGCCGCGAGCAGCAGGGCGACGACGACCGGGATCACCATCAGCCGCAGCGCGCCGATCAGCCGCAGCAGGAGGTACGCCGCGAGGATGAACAACACGATCCGCCACGCCCACGCGCCGGCGACGCGGACGCCGTGCGGGATGCCGTCGTCCACTGTGGAACGCTGGTCGACGACCAGGACGTCGCGGTCCGGGACCTCGCGGCGGAACTCGGGGACCACGCCGGTGCGGCGGGCCGTCGTCAGCCGCGCCCTGGCACGGTCGGACACTTGCGCGATCCAGGTCATGCTGGTCGCTGTACCCCTCGACGGGCATCGCCAATCGAGGGGTCTCAGCCAGGTGTCAGATCACTTGACCTTGTCGTAGCGGGCGAACGTGTCGTCGGACTCGCCCTGCGTGCGCCACACGTCGGAGACGCAGGTGTACGTCACGGGGTCGAGGTTGGGCTCGAGGTTGATCGTGCCGGCCTTGCGGCCGTCGACCGAGATGACGACCGACGACGTGCTCTCCTTGCCGGCGAACTCGATCTTCCGGTCGACCGTCTTGACCTGCCAGTCGGTCTTGCCGGAGAACGTGGCGTTGATCGTGCGGCCCTTGTCGTCCTTGCCGCTGTACACGGTCTTGGTGTCGTCCTCGACCGCGGTGCCGTCGGCGTTGATCGTCCACTGCTTGCCGCCGCCGGTCATCTTGACCTTGCCGATGCCCTCGCGCTTGTCGATGTCGGTGCCGCCCAGGTCGACGAACTTCTGGTAGCTGGTCTGGTTCCACTTGCCGACCAGGCAGGCGTCGACCGGGCCCGACTGGGACGCCGACGCCGCGACCGTGGGTCCGGCCGCGGGCTTCTTGTCCTGGTTCAGCGCGACGACGACGATCGCGACCACCAGCACGACGACCAGGACCCCGCCGATCGCGAGGATCGGCACGAGCCGGTTGCTGCGCGACCGCGGCGGGGCGGGCAGCGGCGTCGGCGTCACGTATGGGCCGGGCGCCGCATACGGGTTGGCGGGCGGTCCGCTGTACGGCGCGGCGGAGTTGGGCGCGATGTTGTACGGCTGCGCCGAGTACGGCTGGTTCGGGTACTGCGGCTGCTGCTGCGGGTACGACGGCTGCTGCGGCTGCTGAGGCTGCTGAGGGAACTGCGTCGTGTGTTGCGGGTACTGCTGCGGCGGGTACTGCGGCTGCTGCCCCTGCGGCGGGTACTGCGGACCCGGCTGCGGGTACTGCGGCTGCTGCCCCTGCTGCGGGTGCTGCCACTGCTGCGACGGATCCACGATCGTCCTCCCCGATGCCTGACGTGTTCGCCGTAGAGAATCGCACACCGGACATCAGCTCGCAGGTCGCCAGAAGTGACAAATGGGGCATTTGCCTGTTCAGGCAGCAACCCCGCAGGCTGGGAGTTTCTCACTGGCGCCGATCGACCGACCCTAAACCCGCCGAAGTGTGTGACCATCGAGCGGAGCGGGTACACGTCGCGCACCGGGCAGGCCCGTCGGAGGAGGTTGAGCATCATGCTCAGCGAGAGCGAGCAGCAGCGGCTCGCGGACATCGAAGCCGCACTGCGCAATGACACGCGGTTCGTCAACGGGTTCAACCGGGCGATGACCCGCCGCGTCACACCCCGTCGCATCACCGCGGTCACCATCGCCGTCGCCGGAGTCCTCGGCGTCGTCGTGGGCCTGGCCGCCACCAGCGTCGCGGGCACCGTCCTGGCGATCTGCGCCGTCGGCGTCGCCGGAGGCGTGTGGACCTGGCGCCCGCCACACCGGTCAGATCCCCCCGTCACCCCATAACCGTCTCCGCACGCGCACATCGACCCCCGAAGGCCCGCCGGCCGTCGGGGGTCAGTGCACCGCGCGCAGACTTTGTCCGGTGTTGCACCCGATCGCCCGGATCAAGGTCGCGCTGAACGCCGGCCGGCGGTGTGGTCGCCCTCCTGATCGTCGTCGCGGCGTCAGTACGAGGGGTCAGGCGGCCAGCTCGGCCAGGTGCGTCAGGGTCTTGCCGAGCGGGGCGTCCACCAGTACAGCTGCCAGGTCGTCGCTCTTCGTCGGCCCCTGGTTCACGATGGCGATCGGCACGCCCAGCTTCGCGGCCCGGATCACGAAGCGCCGCCCGGACAGGACGGTGAGCGACGAGCCGAGCACCAGCAGCGCCGCCGCCCGCTCCACGAGCGCGAACGCCGCCTCCACGCGCGGCATCGGCACCTGCTCGCCGAAGAACACGACGTCGGGCTTGAGCATGCCGCCGCAGTCCTCGCAGCCGACCGTGACGAAGTCCGCCGCCTGCTCGTCGGTCAGGTCGACGTCGCCGTCGGGGTTGATGTCCCCGCCGGCCTGCGCATAGGCCGGGTTCGCGCCGCGCAGCCGCCCGTCGAGGGTCGTGCGGGCGGTCACGTCGCCGCAGTCGAGGCAGACCACCCGGTCCAGGCCGCCGTGCAGCTCGATGACCGGATCCGCGCCGCCGGCCTGGTGCAGGCCGTCGACGTTCTGCGTGACGATCCCCGTGACCAGGCCGCCGCGCTGCAGCCGGGCGACCGCGCGGTGCCCGTCGTTGGGCGACGCCTCCGCGATCGTGCGCCAGCCCAGGTAGCTGCGCGCCCAGTAGCGCCGCCGGGCCACCGGGTCGCCGGTGAACGTCTGGAACGTCATCGGCGACGCGTTTCGCTGCAGCCCGCTCGGACCGCGATAGTCCGGAATGCCCGACTCCGTCGACAGCCCGGCGCCGCTGAGGACGACCACGCCACCGCCTTCGACGAGCCTGCTCAACTGTTCCACTCCACGATTGTCGCTCGGCTTCCCGGTGGCGCCGCCAAGTGACGGTGATGGGGCGCACATGTCCGGCGGGCGGGGACGTATCGTGGGGGCCATGGGTTTGGTGAGCAAATTCAACGCGTGGCGTCGCAAGCTGCAGGAGCAGCCCGGCACCACGATCGACCTCGAGCCGATGCGGGCACTCCTGCCGGAGATCGAGGAGCGCGAGGCCGAGCTGTCCGAGCTCACCGACGACGAGCTCCGCGCCGCCGCCACGGCGCTGCACCAGCGGGAGGACCCGCAGGACTTCGTCGAGGCGTGCGCCCTCGGCCGGGAGGCCGCGAAGCGCGCCCTCGACGAGCGCCCCTATGACGTGCAGCTGCTCGGCGCCCAGGTGCTCCTGGCCGGACATGTCGTCGAGATGGCCACCGGTGAGGGCAAGACCCTGACCGCCGCGATCGCCGCCGCCGGCTATGCCGCACAGGGCCCGGTCCACGTCATCACGGTCAACGACTACCTCGCCCGCCGCGACGCCGAGTGGATGCGCCCGGTCTACGAGCTGCTCGACCTGACCGTCGGCTGGGTCAACGAGTCCTCGACCCCCGAGGAGCGCCGGGCGGCGTATGCGTGCGACATCACGTACGTCTCCGTCAGCGAGGCCGGCTTCGACCTGCTCCGCGACAGCATCGTGACCGACACCGAAGACCGGGTGCACCGCGAGTTCGGCACCGTCATCATCGACGAGGCCGACTCGATCCTCATCGACGAGGCCAAGGTCCCGCTGGTCCTGGCCGGCTCGACCATCGACGAGAAGGACTCGCCGGTCGCGATCGCCGAGATCGTCAGCGGACTGCGCCGCGACCACGACTACGAGGTCGTCGACGAGGGCCGCACCGTGCATCTTTCAACGTCCGGCCTGGCGAAGGTCGAGGCGCTGCTCGACCTGGACCTCTACGCCGCCGAGCACATGGACTCGCTCACCGCCGTCAACCTGGCGCTGCACGCCGAGGCGCTGCTGGTCCGCGACGTCGACTACATCGTCCGCGACGAGAAGGTCGAGCTCATCGACGAGTTCCGCGGCCGGGTCGCCCAGCGGCGGCGCTGGCCCGACGGCCTCCAGGCCGCCGTCGAGGCCAAGGAGAAGATCCGCAGCAGCGGTGGCGGCACCGTCCTGCAGACCATCACCGTCCAGGCGTTCCTCACGCAGTACAAGAAGATCTGCGGCATGACGGGCACGGCCCTGCCCGTCGGCGACCAGCTCCGCGAGTTCTACAAGCTGGAGGTCGCGGTCATCCCGCCGCACCTGCCCAACGTCCGCAAGGACTGGCCCGACCGCGTCTACGCCTCCGCCGAGGAGCGCGACATCGCCGTCGTCAACGAGATCGTCGCGATGCACGCCACCGGCCGTCCCGTGCTCGTCGGCACGCTCAGCGTCGCGGAGTCCGAGCAGCTCGCCGCCACCCTCGCCGAGGAAGGCGTCGAGTGCGTCGTGCTCAACGCCAAGAACGACGAGAAGGAGGCCGGCATCGTCGCGGAGGCCGGCTCGTTCAACGCCGTCACCGTCTCCACCCAGATGACCGGCCGCGGCGTCGACATCCGCCTCGGCGGCAGCGACGAGAAGGACCGCGAGCGGGTCGAGGGCCTCGGCGGCCTCTTCGTCATCGGCACCGCCCGCAACGACAGCCGCCGCATCGACGACCAGCTCCGTGGCCGCGCCGGCCGCCAGGGCGACCCCGGCGAGTCCATGTTCTTCGTGAGCCTCGAGGACGAGCTGATCGAGCGCTACGGCCCCGAGCCCATGCCGATGGGCAAGGCCGACGCCGAGGGCGCCATCGACGACGAGGACGTCCGCTGGGCGATCGGCTCCGCCCAGCGCGTCGCGGAGACCGTCAACCTGGAGATCCACCGCAACACCTGGCGCTACAACTACCTGCTGGACCAGCACCGCCAGCTGCACGCGAAGCGCCGCGAGGAGCTCCTCACGACCGATGCCGCCGGCGAGCTCCTCGCCGAGCGCGCCCCCGACCGCTACAACGAGCTGGCCGAGGAGCTGGGCGAGGAGGCGGTGCTCCACATCGCCCGCACGATCGCCCTCTTCCACGCCGACTCCGCCTGGTCGGAGCACCTCGCCGACATGAGCGAGCTCCGCGAGGGCATCCACCTGCGCGTCCTCGGCGCCCAGGACCCGCTCGACGAGTTCCACCGCGAGGCGATCCCCGCCTTCCGGGGCCTGCTCGCCGAGATCGACGACCGCACCGTCAAGGAGTTCGAGGAGCTGGAGATCGACGGCCCCGACTGGGAGCCCGCCGACGCCGGCCTCGTCCGCCCCAGCGCCACCTGGACCTACGTCGTCAGCGACAACCCCTTCGGCTCCGAGATGGAGCGCTTCTTCGCCGGCATGGTCAAGCTGTTCCGCAGCGGCAAGGGCGTCAAGAAGGGCTGACCCGCGTTCCACGGTCCCCGCGGCCGCCACCGGTTCCTTCCCGGTGGCGGCCGCCACTGTCTCAGGCGGGCAGGTGGCGCAGGGCTTCCGCGGCGGCCTCGTCCGCGGTCCGCAGGCGCCCCCGCTGCCACGCATCCTCCGCGGTGTCCGCCGGCAGCCGGAGCCGCACCGCCGCGAGCGCCTGGGCGAGCCGGGAGGCCTCCGCGCCGTACACCCCCGACGGCACGTCCAGCGCCCCGGCGAGCTCGACCGCGGGCACGTCGCGGCCCGTACGCGCGAACAACACCACCAGATTGCGCAGCGCGATGATCAGCAACGGCCGGCCGCCGGTCGTCCGCCAGTGCCTGATCGCGCCGGCGAACAGGGCGAGCGCCGGCTCCGGCGGCCCGTGGCGGCCGCGCAGCGCGACCATGGCCGTGCGGGCGACGCCCATGACGAACCGGCCGCCGACCGCCGTCGCGAGCCGCAGCGACTCGTCGAGCGCGGCGATCGCGGCCGCGGGGTTGCCGTCGCCGTGGGCCTCGGCGAGGGCGAAGAGCGCGAACGCCGTCGCGGACGGGTTGCCGGTGGCGCGGGCTGCCGCGAGACCCGCCTCGGCGGCGGGAAGCGCGGCCGGGTCCTGCCGGTACGCCAGCGGCAGCGCGAGGTTGGCCGCCGCGATCGCCTGCGCCGCACCGCCCGCGGGAAGCACGGCGACCGCCCGCTCGTACTGCGTGCTGGCCCCGTCGAGGTCGCCCTGGATGAGGGCGATGTCGCCGAGCAGGTCCGCGGCGCCGCCGTGGCCCGCGTCGAGGGCCTCGCGGGCGATCCGCGCGGCGGTGGTGAAGTCGCCGTCGAGCCAGGCGGCGTACGCCGCGCCGGTCAGCACCCCGGGCGCCTGCCGGGCGGCGCTCAGCGGCAGCGTCAGCGTCGACCAGGCGAGCAGGTCGGCCCGCAGGTGCCAGAACCCGACGAACGCGACCGCCCCGGCGATCCGGGCCGCGAGCGCCGGCGCGTGCGCGCGCGACCAGCGCCACGCCTGCCGGGCGTCGTCCAGCGCGCCCTCGACGACCGCCACCCACGCGGCCTCGTCCGGGCCCGAAAGACCCCGGTCGGCCGCCTCGAGGAGGCCGGCGAAGTGGGTGGCGTGCCGCAGCCGCAGCTCCCGGTCGGCGGCCGGGTCGAGCAGTTCGGCGGCGTAGACGCGCAGGCTCGCCAGCATCCGGTACCGCCCGACGCCCGCGCTGCCGGGCCGGGTCAGCAGCGACCGCTCGGCGAGCATCGCGACGACGTGGGCGACCGAGCCGGCCGACAGCGAACCGTAGCCGATGACGGCCTCCGCCGCGTCGAGGTCGATCCCGGCGGCGAACACGTGCAGCCGCGCGAACGCGATCCGCTCCTGCTCGCCGAGCAGCCGCCACGACCAGTCGACGACCGCCCGCAGCGTCTGGTGCCGCGCCGGCCGGCCGCGCGGGCCCGCGTCCAGCAGGACCAGCCGCGCGTCGAGCCGCCGGCTCAGGTCGTCGACGGTGAGCGTGCCGGCGCGGGCCGCCGCCAGCTCGATCGCCAGCGGCAGCCGGTCGAGCGCCTCGCACAGCGCGCCGACCCGCGCCGCGAACCCCGGGTCCGTCAACGCCGCGAAGCCCGGGTCGGCGGCGGACGCGCGCGCCGTGAACAGCCGCACCGCGTCGGGGGCGGTGAGCGGGTCGACGACGTACACGCGCTCGCCCGGCAGCCCGATGCGCTCCCGGCTGGTCGTCAGGACCCGAAGGGCCGGGCAGTCCTCAAGCGACAGTCCGACGAGGACGTCGTGGACGGCGTCGACGAGATGCTCGCAGTTGTCGACGACCAGGAGCCCTTCGGCGCCGCGCGCCCACGCGGCGAGGGCGTCGGCGAGCCGCCCCTCGACGACGAGCCCGGCGGCCGCGGCGACCGCCGGCGCGACGGCGGCGGGGTCGCCGACCGCGGCCAGGTCGACCCACCACGCCGGCCCGCACGCCCGCGCGAGGCTGGTCTTGCCGACCCCGCCGGGCCCGACCAGCGTCACGATCCCACCGGCGCCGGCCTCGACGAGCGCGGCGACGGCGCCGAGGTCGGCGTCCCGCCCGATGAGCCCGGCGGTCCTCCGCGCCGGCGTTCTCTGCGTCGGTACGGGGGAAGCCCGGTCGCTCAGGAGCCGGCGCTGCAGGGCGAGCACCGCCGCCGACGGGTCGAGGCCGGTCTCGTCCCGCAGCCAGTCCCGGTGCGCCCGCACCGCGTCGAGGGCCTCGGCGGTCCGGCCCGCCTCGGCCAGCGCCGACGCGAGCGCCCGCACCGCCCGGTCGCGGCCCGGGTCGGCGGCGACGAGCGCGGACGCGGCGGCGACGGCCTCCGCGGTGCGCCCGAGGCCGGCGAGCAGCTCGACGCGGGTCTCCTCGGCGTCGCGGCGCAGCTGCGTGAGGCGGGCGGCCTCGGCCCTGGCGAGATCGGGGAACTCCGCGTACGCCGCGCCCCGCCACAGCCCGAGCGCCGTGTCGAGCCGGACGAGCGCGTCGACGGCCGGCTCCCCCGGCCGCGGCGCCGTCAGCGCCACGAACTCCTCCGCGTCGACGCCGCCGGAAGGGACGTGCAGGACGTACCCGGGCGGCCTCGTCCTCAGGTGCCCCGCCGCCGCGCCGAGCGACCGGCGCAGCCTGGCGACGTACGTCTGGGCGGCGTTGCGGGCGTCGGGGCCGGTCGCGCCGGGCACGACGAGCGCGCCGAGCCGGTCGACGCCGAGGACCGCGGGGCGGCTCAGGACCAGCGCGGCGAGCACGGCACGCTGCCGCCCGCCGGCGATGTCGACGGGGCGGCCGTCGACGGTGACCTCCAGCGGTCCGAGGACTCCGATGCGCAGGCTCACGACCGGAGGCGGTAGTCGGCGCCCGGCGTCATGCAGTCACCTTCCAGGAATGGTTCACGGGTCTCGTACAGTTCACGTACTCCGGTTGTACGCGGTTCGACAGCCGGAGGGCTCAGCCTTGAGGGCATGACTGACACCGAGAGCCCGAACCTGACCGAGCGCCTCCTCGCGCAGCTGCTGGCCGGCACCGAGCTGTTCAGCGTGCACCTGGGCATCCAACTCGGGTTGTACCAGGTGCTGCACGAGCATCCCGGCGCCACCGACGCGGTCCTCGCCAAGCAGGCCGGGATCGCCGAGCGGTACGCCCGCGAGTGGCTGGAGCAGCAGGCCGCGGCCGGGTACCTGGAGTGCACGTCGCTTGCGGACCGGACGTTCCGGCTGCCGGACGGCGCCGCCGACGTGCTGCTGGACCCGGCGCATCCCGCGTCCGGGGTCGGGCTCGTGACCGTGTTCGCCGGGGTGGCGCAGGCGGTGCCGGCGCTGGCCGAGGCGTACCGGACCGGCGACGGCGTCCCGTACGCCGACTACGGCCCGTTCACCCGTGACGGCATCGCGGCGATGAACCTGCCCGGCTTCCGGCACAGCCTCGCGCAGGAGTGGCTGCCGGCGCTGCCCGACGTGGTGCAGCGGCTGGCGCAGGCGCCCGCGGCCGGGGTGCTGGACCTCGGGTGCGGCGCCGGCGCGTCGACGCTCGCGCTCGCCGAGGCGTTCCCGCGGGCCGCGGTCACCGGCATCGACCTGGACGAGGCGTCGATCGCGGCGGCCCGGCGGGCCGCGGCCGACGCGGGGCTCGCGGACCGGGTGTCGTTCCTGCGGCAGGACGCGACGGCCGCGGCGGGCGACTACGCCCTCGTCACGATCTTCGAGGCGCTGCACGACATGGGCGACCCGGCCGGGGCGCTGCGGACCGTGCGGGGCCTGCTCGCGCCGGGCGGAGCGGTGCTCGTCGCCGACGAGCGGGTGGCCGACGAGTTCACCGCGCCGGCGGGTGAGGTCGAGCGGCTGCAGTACGCGTTCAGCGTCCTGCACTGCCTGCCGGCGACGATGGCGGAGGATCCGGTGGAGGCGGCCGGGACCGCGCTGCGCGCGCCGACGGTGGCCCGGTGGGCGGCGCAGGCCGGCCTGTCGTGCACGGTGCTGCCGATCGAGCACGACTTCTGGCGCTTCTACCGGCTGTCCGTTCTGGACTGAGTCCAGTGTGGACGGCCCTTGGATTAGGGCCGCTTTAAAAGCACCTGAAGGGTTTGGCCGCCGGCCCGCGCGGTTGGTAAGACCGTCCCCGGTGGACATTCAAGGGGCACTACGAGAGCCAGTTCCAGGGGCGGTCATCCCGCGTGAGTTCCGCCGGCCGTACCGGCGCCGGCGCTCCGTCGACGCGTGGCGGGCGGTGACGATCGCCGCGTTCTGGCTGGGGCTGGTGGCGACGCTGCTGCCGTGGTGGTGGAACACGCCCGCCGGGTTCCTGCGCGACCCGGCGACGTCGCTGACGGCGGTGGGGCGGATCACCGGGCTCGTCGCGGGCTACGTCCTGCTGGTGCAGGTGCTGCTGATGTCCCGGGTCGCCTGGCTGGACCGCTGGCTGGGCGCCCGGGACCTGCTGCACTGGCACCGCGACCTCGGCGTGTTCGTCGTGGCCGCGGTGCTCGCCCACGCCGCGTTCACCGTCCTGGGGTACGCGAAGCTCGAACGCGTCGGGCCCGCCCGCGAGGTCGTCCGGTTGCTCACGGTCGACAAGTACACCGGGATGCTCGGCGCGTTCGTCGGCACCGGGCTGCTCGTGGCGCTCGCGGTCCTGGCGCTGCCGCTGCTGCGGCGCCGCATGTCCTACGAGGTCTGGCACCTGCTGCACCTCACGTCCTACCTGGTGCTGGTGCTCTCGGTCGGGCACCAGTTCGCGGTCGGGCAGGAGATGTCGGCGCCCGGCTTCTCGCGCGCCTTCTCGCTGGCGCTGTGGTGCGCGGTCGTCGGCGCGGTCCTCTGGGGTCGGTTGTTCGCTCCCGTACGGATGAACCTGCGGCACCGCTTCCGGGTGCGGTCCGTCGTGCTCGAAGGCCCCGACATGATCTCCATCTACATCGGCGGCGACCGGCTGCCGGAGCTGCGGGTCCGCGCCGGCCATTTCTTCCGCTGGCGGTTCCTCGACGACCGCAACTGGTGGCAGGCGCACCCGTTCTCGATGTCGGCGGCTCCGAACGACGACTGGCTGCGGCTGACCGTGAAGGTCGTCGGCGACCACACCGCCGGCCTGCGCCGGCTGCGCCCCGGCACGCGCGTCTTCGTGGAGGGCCCCAGCGGCGACTTCACCGCCGACCGCCGCCGGCAGGCCCGTGCGCTGCTCATCGCCGGTGGCAGCGGCATCGGCCCGATCAGGGCGCTGCTGGAGGAGCTCCCGCCGCGGACGGTCGTGCTGTACCGGGCGCGCAACGCCGGCGAGCTGGTCTTCCGGGAGGAGCTGTCGCTGCTCGCCGAGGCGCGCGACGCGCAGGTCTGGTACGTCACCGGCGGCCGCGACGACCCCGGCCCGCGGCGCGCGTTCAGCCCGCGCGGGCTGCTCGAACTGGTGCCGGACCTGACCCGCCGCGACGTGTACCTGTGCGGGTCGGCCGGTCTCGTCGACGCGTCCGTGGTGGCGCTGCGCCGGGCCGGGGTGCCGGCCCGCCAGATCCACCTCGACCCGTTCGAGTTCTGATGCGACGCATCGGCATAGCCGTCCTCGGCACCGGCGTGCTCACCGCGCTCCTGGTCGCGGTGAAGTCCCAGCTCCCGGCCGCGGTCCCGCCGGCCGCCGCCACCCACCCGTCCGGCCCTTCCACGGCCCACGCCCCGGCCGTCGCCTCCCAGCCCGCGCCGGGTGTCCGTGTCGTGGACCCGTCCCGGATGATGGACGGCTCCCACCTCGGCGCGGTCTTCACCAACCCGTTCGGGCCCGTCCAGGTCCGCGCCGACGTCCGCGGCGGCCGCCTCGTCGATGTGGTCACGGTGCGCCTCCCGACGGCCGCGGCCCGCGGGATCGAGATCGGCATGCGCGCGGCACCGGTACTGCGTGAGCAGTCCCTCGAACGGCAGAGCGCCGACCTCGACACGGTCTCGGGCGCCACCTACACCAGCGACGGCTACCGGCGCTCGCTGCAGTCCGCCCTCGACGCCGCCCGCACCGGCCGCCCCGCCGCCTGACCGGTCAGAGGGCGATCACCATCGACGGGTGGTCCACATCGCGGAAGCCGAACCCGCGGTAGAGGTCGTAGCCCTCCTCGGAGGCGTGCAGCTGCGCCCGGACGACCCCGTTGTCCCGGAACCAGCCGAGCAGGGCCGCCACGCACGCCTTGGAGAAGCCGCGGCGCCGGTACCCGTCGTCGGTGGAGACGTTGAAGACGTAGCCGCTCAGGCCGGTCGGGTTCGACGGGGAGCCGAGCCGCTCGTCGATGACGCCGACCGCGCACGCCGCCAGCCGTCCCGGTTCGCCGGGCCGGTCGACCACGAACGCCGCGGTCCGCGCGTCGTCGCCGGGCAGCCGCCGGCGCAACGAGCTGGCGGTCTGCTCGGCCCAGTCCCCCGGCTCGAGCACCATACCGTCCATCGCCTGGAACATCACCATCCGCAGCCGGACCAGCTCGCCGGCGTCGGCCGCGGTGGCCCTGCGGGCATGCACCTCGATCACGCCGCGAAGGTATCAAGCGGCCGTGTACCCCGTCGCCTGCAATGCGAACAGCTCCGCGTACGTGCCGCCGGCGGCGAGCAGGTCGAGGTGGGCGCCGTGCTCGACGACGCGCCCCTCGTGCAGGACGTAGATGTGGTCGGCGTGGCGGACGTTGGCGAGGCGGTGCGTGATGAGCACCGTGATCCGGTCGGGCGCGCCGGCCCGCAGCGCCGCGAACAGCGCGTGCTCGGCCCTCGCGTCCAGCGCCGCGGACGGCTCGTCGCAGATGAGCACCGGCGCGTCGCGGTAGAACGCCCGCGCGGCGGCGAGGCGCTGCCACTGGCCGCCGGACAGGTCCTGGCCACCGGCGAAGTTGCGCGACAGCAGCGTGTCGTAGCCGGCCGGCAGCCCGGCGATCATGTCGTGGGCGCCGGCCTTGCGCGCGGCGGCCTCGACCAGCCCGTCGTGCGTGTTCTCGCGCGGCTCGTCGTTTGTGCCGTCGTGCGTGCCGTCGCGCGGGCCGTCGTGCGTGCCATCGCGCGGGCCGTCGTTCGTGCCATCGCGCGGGCCGTCGTTCGTGCCGAGCAGGATGTTGCGTTCCGCGGTGAACGGCCAGTGCCAGTACTCCTGGCTGACCATCGCCACGTGCCGCCACGCGTCCTCGGGGTCCACGGTGGACAGCGGCGTGCCGTCCCACGACACGGTGCCGCTGTCCGGGTGGTACAGCCCGGCGATGAGCCGCGCGAGGCTGGTCTTGCCGGAGCCGTTCTCCCCGACGAGCGCGATCGTCTGTCCGCGGTGGACGGTCAGGTTCGCGCCGAGGACCGCGGGCGCGTCGGTCTCCGCGTAGTGCAGGGTGGCGTCGCGGACCTCGATGCTCGCCGGCGCCCGCACGGTCGCCTCCCTGGTCACGGGCGGCATCCGCTCGCCGGCGCGGGCCAGGAAGTCGGTGTAGTCGTTGAAGTACAGCCCTTCCTCGTAGACGCGGTTGACGTTGGTGACGGCGAGCGCGAGCGCGTTGCGGGCCGCCTGCAGCGCGAGCACCGCGGTGCCGGCCGCGGCGAGCGGCAGCCGGTGGTCGACGAGGAGCGCGCCGAGCGCCACGTACACCCCGAACGTCGCGACGCCGGAGAACACGCCGCCGACGAGCCGGGTCATCGTCTGGCGCCGGACGACCTCCAGCTCCGTCCTCGTCTCCGCGCCGGCCATGATGTCGTACTCGCGCAGGAGGAACGGCCGCATCGTGAACGCGCGCAGCTCCGCGGCCGTGGCCCGGTTCGCCATCAGGTCGGACAGCATCCACAGCCGGCGCCGGCGGCTGGTGCGCGCGTGGTTGCTGAGGTAGGCGAGGCGGGCCGCCCGCACCGCCGCCCACGCGGCCGGGACGCTGGCCAGCAGCAGCGCGCCGAGCAGCACGGGGTGCAGCAGCGCGAGGGTGACCGCGGTCGCGGCGAGCCCGGCGAGGCCGGCGGTGAGGTCGATCGCGCCGCGGGTCAGGAACTGCACCGCGAGCGACCCGCGGTTGCGGGCGCGTTCCATCTCGTCGGAGAACCCGGCGTCGTCGAACGCGGCCAGCTTGACCTGCGTCGTCAGCTCGAACAGCCGCCGCTCCGCGGTCGTGAGCACCTGCGGCTCGAGGCGCGCCTGCGCCCAGCCGGCGATGATCGACAGTCCGCTCCGCACGAAGGTCGCGGCGGCGACGACGACCAGCGACGGCACCGCCGCCCGGACCCGGTCCAGGGTCGGACCCGCGGCGAACAGCGCCTGCAGGACCCCTCGCGTCGCGAGCAGCCCGAACGCGGTCGCGACCCCGGCGAGCAGGTTGAACGCCAGCGCGGCCACGGTGTCGCGGCGGCTGGCCTGCCACGCGATCGTGACCGCCTGCCGGAGGACCGCCGGAAGACGCCGCGCCATCGCGCTGAACCGCACACTGGCCAGGGCCACGCTGTGCGACTCCCACCACGACGCCTTGAGCTCCGGCAGCTGGGAGCTGCCGGAAGGGTGTGACGGCCGGGAACTGCCGGAAGGGCGTGACGCCGCGGTCACCGTCGCCTTGGCCATCGACCCTCCTCGACGTCTCGGTTCGAGGATAGCGGCGTCCGGCGCCACGGGTGAGCCGTCACACGCTTGGGTGGTCGCGCAGCGGGTAGGCAACAGGGGAACGCGACACAGAAGGAGGACATCGACGATGAATGTCGCATTTCTGGTTGCCAAGGAGGGCATCGAGCAGGTCGAGCTCACGGAGCCGTGGAAGGCCGTCGAACACGCGGGTCACACGCCGCGCCTGGTCTCGCCCGAGCCGGGCCGGGTGCAGGCATACCACCACCTGGACAAGGCCGACGCGTTCGACGTCGACGTGACCGCGGCCGACGCCCGCGCCGACGACTACGCCGCCCTCGTCCTACCCGGCGGCGTCGGCAACGGTGATCTGTTGCGCTGGCAGCGGCCCGCCGTCGACCTCGTGAAGGACTTCGTCGCCTCGGGCAAGCCCGTCGCCGTGATCTGCCACGGTGGCTGGGTCCTCATCGAGGCCGGCGGCGTCGGCGGCCGCCGCGTGACGTCGTGGCCGTCGATGCAGACCGACTTCCGCAACGCCGGCGCCACGTGGGTCGACGAGGAGGTCGTCGTGGACGGCCCGCTCATCAGCAGCCGCAAGCCCGACGACCTGCCCGCGTTCTGCAAGGAGCTGGTCGAGGCCCTGGCCTGACCGCCACCGGCGAGGCAGCGGCATGCCGCCACCGGCGAAGCCTCGGCATGCCGCCACCGGCCGGCATGACCACCACCCGGCCAGCCGTGGCATGACCTCCACCCTGGCCGAGCGGGCATGGCCTCCACCCTGGCGGGCTCTGGCATGACCATGACCGGGCCGGGCCCGCGCGACCGCGCGGCCCGGTCGTGCCCGCCCCGGGGTACTAGAGTCGGCGGGCGATGCTGGACCTCACCCGGGAACTGATCCGCCGTCACGAGCGCGGGGCGGCCGGCCGGCACGACGTCTGGGTCCACGCCGCGGCGCGGGCGATCAGGCGGGCCGGCGACGCCCACGACGCCGCGGCGCTGCTGCCCTGCTTCCTCGACGACCCCGAGGCGCGCGGCGCGCTGCTGCCGGTGCTCGCGTGCCACGGCGACCGCTCCACCGCGGCGGCGCTGCTCCCCGTGCACGACCGCAACCCCGAGGTGCTGCACGTGGTCGGCTGGTTCGGCCACGAGCCGGCGACCCTCATCCTCTGGGACCACGCGCTGCACGGGGACTGGGACGCGCAGTGCAGCGCGGTGCTCGGCCTCCTCCACCTCAGGTGCGACGGCATCGACGTGGCCGCGGAGCTGCGCCGGCACGAGGGCCGCGGGCTGTTCCCCGAGCTGCTGCCCGCCCTCGCCGTGAAGACCGGCGACCCGTCGTGGGCGCGGCGGCTCCTCGACTGGGGGACGACCGGCGCCTCGACCGACTGCAACGGCGGGCTGCTCCTCGGCCTGGCGCTGCTCGGCGCCGCCGGCCGGGACGCGTTCGACCTGGCGCTGTGGAGCCCGGCGTGGGAGACGTGGTCGGGCTCGACGGGGACGGTCCGCTGGGCGGCGCGCGGCGTCCTCGCCGCCGGGTGGGGCGTCGCCGGACTGCGGTCCCGCTTCGACGCGCACGTCAGCGCCGCGACCGACCCCGCCGACCGCACCAACGCCGTCCTCGTCCTCACCGGCGTCGTGGACCGCTGGCTCGACGACGAGTGGACCGGCCTGCACGCGGCCGTAGAGCCGCCGGAGACGAGGGAACAGGCGTTCCGGCTGCTGTTCGAGGGCGAACGGGCGCTGGACCGCGTCGCCGAGCGGCTGGTCGACGAGGCCGGGCACGGCGGCCGCACCGAGATCGAGCCGGGACTGCCGCTCCGGTTCGTCCTGCGGCAGGTGTACGACCTGCGCCGCCGCCTCGAAGACGCCGTCCACCACGAGGCGGACCTCGACGCCCGGACCCGCACCCCCTGACGCCACCGCGCGGCGCCGTCACGGGCGGTGCGGCACGGTCACCGCTTCAGGGTGCTCCGCGTGATCATCCGCAGGGCCCGGGCGGCGACGGACATCCTTCTCGGGTAGGACACCACGGGCCGGCGGGTGCGAACGGCCTGCATGAGCACGTCCACCGCACGGTCGACGCTGACCAGCATCGGCTTCGCGGCACCCTTGGCCATCTTCGTGTCGACGAACCCGAACCTGACCGCGGTGACCGCCACGCCGCGCGGGCGCAGCGCCGCCGACAGGCCGAGCAGGTAGGAGGTCAGGCCGGCCTTCGAGGCGGCATACCCGGGCGCGTCGGCGGAGATGAGCACGTCGGCGAGGCTCGACAGCCCGATGACGTGGCCGCGCCCGGCGGCGAGCATGCCCGGCACGACCGCCTCGACGGTCCGGGCCGCGCCGATCAGGTTCACCTGGAGCGCCCTCGTCTGCGCCGCGAGGTCCGCGGGGTCGAACATCTCGCCGACGCCGGCCGCGTACACGCACAGGTCCACCGGGCCGATCCCGGCGAGCACCACGGGGAACTCGTCCGCGGTGACGTCCACGACGTGCTGCACGACGCCGTCCCGCGGGCTGCGTGACACGCCGGTGACGCTCCACCCCTCGGCGACGAGGCGCCGCGTGAGCGCGAGTCCGATCCCGTCACTGTTGCCGACCACGAGGGCACGCTTCACCCGGCGAGCGTAACCACGCCCCTCGGCGGCGGCCAAGACATGCAGGTAGCGTGCCCGTATGACGGTTGATCGGCTGCTGTGGGAGCAGCACACCTGCCTGCCGCTGTCGGTGCGGGCACGGGTCAGCGACCTGCGGCGCTACCGGAGGCCGGGCGGGACGTTCGCGTCGGTCAACGTCGGGTACGCACCGCACAGCGCCGACGAGGTCCGCACGTTCCTTGCGGCGTTCCGGGCCGGGGTGGCACTCGAGGAGGAGATGGTGCTGGGCGAGTCGGTCGCCGACATCGACCGGGTGCACCGGGACGGTGGGATCGCCGTCGCGTTCGACCTGGAGGACTCGGGGCCGCTCGAAGGGGATCTCGGGCGCGTCCGGGAGTTCTTCGACCTGGGCGTGCGGACCATGCTGCCGACCTACAACCTGCGCAACGCGGCCGGGTCGGGCTGCCTCGACGAGGTGGACGAGGGGCTGACCGCGTACGGCCGCGACCTCGTCCGGGAGATGAACGCCGTCGGCATGGTCGTGGACGGGTCGCACTGCAGCATCCGGACGGGCCTCGACCTGGCGGAGGTGACGCAGCGGCCGATGGTGTACAGCCACTCGTCAATGCGGGCCGTGTGGGACCACCCCCGCAACGTGACCGACGAGCAGGCCAGGGCGTGCGCCGCGACCGGCGGGGTCATCGGCATCACCGGCGTCGGGATCTTCCTCGGACCGAACGACGCCTCCGTCGAAGCGCTCGTCCGGCACATCGACTACGCCGTGGAGCTGGTGGGACCCGACCACGTCGGCGTCGCGAGCGACTTCGCGTTCGATCACGAGGACCTCGTCCAGGAGATGACGACCAACCCGGAGCTGTTCCCGGAGAGCTACACGCGATGGGGGCCGATCGAGCTCATGCCGCCGGAGGGCCTGCTCCAGGTCGAGGCGGCCCTGGAGGCGAGGGGTTACCCGGCGGATGCCGTGACCGCCGTCCTGGGCGGCAACTTCCGCCGCGTCGCCACCGAGGTCTGGTCCGCCCCGTAGCCGGCCGGCCGGGTCGGAAGGGTGAGGTCAGGCGGGCGACCGGGCCGCGGGTCAGCGGTCGAGGGCCAGGTAGCTGCCGTCGTGGTACACGAGCGGCGTCGCGGTGGCGTCGGAGTGGTGGGCGGCGTGGACCGGGGACGCCACGACGATCACGTGGTCACCGGCCTCGACGTGGTTGACGACCTCGCAGATGAGGACCGCCAGCACGCCGTCCAGCAGGGGGACGCCGTCGGGGCCTGAGGTCCAGGTGCCGCCGGCCGCGGCGTACGTCGCGTAGCGGTCGGCACCCCTGGCGGCGAACGTGCGGGCCACGGGCTCCTGCCCGGCGGTGAGGACGTGCACGCCGACCAGGCCGGCGCCGCGGACGATCGGCCACGCCGAGGCGGCCTTGGCGACGCAGAAGGAGACCAGCGGCGGGTCCAGCGAGACGGACGTGAAGGACGTCGCCGTGAAACCGGTCGGCGGGGAGCCCGGCGCGGTGACGACGACCACCGCGGCCGCGTGGCGGCGCAGGACACGGCGGAACAGCCCGGAGTCGATCGCGGTAGCGGTCACCCGTCCTCCTGTCACATCCGCCGCCCGGAAGGCCCTGCCCCGAACGCACTGCCCGGAAGTCAGGGGAACCTTACCCGCGGGTACCAGATGCAACCATCGGCGTCAGAGGGTCTCGCCGAAGAGGCGGAGGCGGGCCATGCCACCGTCGGGGAAGACGTCGAGGCGGACGTGGGTGGCGGGGACGGTGCTGTCGAGGCGGAAGCGGTGCCTGGTGTCGGGCTGCAGGTCGACCCGGGGCAGCAGGTCGAACCAGGCGGAGTCCGACGAGGGGTCGGACGAGGGGTCCAGGGTGCCGCGGAGCGTGGCGGCGGCGGGGGCGTTGCCCTTGAAGTGGGTGGTGTCGAGCTCGGCCAGGCGGATGGTGCCCCGGGCGGCCAGGCGGACGAGGACCCAGTCGTTGCCGTCGTCGCGGCGGCGGGCCGTCTCCCAGCCGTCCCCCATGACGCGGGCGTGGCCGGGCAGGATGAGGTTGTTGGCGGAGCCGTAGAAGCGGTTGCTGCAGTCCACGACGAGACCGCCGAGCTCGAGGGCCGCGAGGTCGACGGTCATGCCGTGCAGCAGCGCCGGGTCGGGGTCGACGACGCCGTGCACGCGGAGGCGGGCGACGCCGCCGTCGGGGAAGATGTTGAGCCGCACGTGGGTGACCCGGCGGTGGTCGGTGACCTCGAAGAGGTTGCGCGTGTCGCCCCGCACGGCCGACCGGCCGACGAGGGGGAACCAGCCGGTCAGCGCGGCGGGCGCGGGATGCCCGGGGACCTCGCAGCCCTCGACCGAGACGTGCGGCGGGTAGTTGCCGGTGAAGTGGGCGGTGTCGACGACGACGCCGTGCACCGCGCCGGGGGCGCCGAGGCGCACCACGGCCCAGTCGTGCAGGTCCGGACCGAGGGTGCGGCGCCGGCGGGTCTCCCAGCCGTCGTAGACCTTCCCTTTGGGGCCGAACGTCCACGTCTCGAACGTGGACGGCTCCGGGTTGACGAGGTTGTCGCGGGCGGCGAAGAACTCGTCGTTGGCGTCGACCACGCCGCCGCCGAGCAACCGGGACGCCAGGTCCGGCAGGTCCGTGAAGGTCATCGATCCTCCGAGCGCCGCAGCAGCGTTCCGTGTGGGGTGTCACCGACCGGCACGCCGCGCAGCCAGGTGGTGTGGACGACCCCGCGCAGCGCGGCGCCGGCGTAGGGCGTCACGGGGTGCCGGTGGTGCAGGGCGGTCGCGTCGACGACGAACGGCTCGTCGGGGGCGAAGGCGACCAGGTCGGCGTCGGCGCCCACCGCGATGCGTCCCTTGCGGGTCAGGCCCACGAGGTCGGCGGGTCCCAGCGCCATCCAGCGCACCACGTCGGCGAGGGTGAAGCCGCGGTCCTGCGCCTCGGTCCAGACGGCGCTGAGGCCGACCTGCAGCGAGGCGATGCCGCCCCACGCGGCCGCGAAGTCGCCGCTCTCCCGGCGTTTGAGGTCTGGTGTACTGGGTGAGTGGTCGGACACGACGACCGTGATGGTGCCGTCCGCGAGGCCCGCCCACAGCCCGTCCTGGTTGACGGCGTCACGGATCGGCGGGCAGCACTTGAACTCGGTGGCCCCGTCGGGGACGGCGTGCGCGTCGAGGGTGAGGTAGTGCGGGCAGGTCTCGGCGGTGACCCGGACCCCGCCGGCGGCGGCCTCGCGCAGCAGCGGCAGCGCGTCGGCGGCCGACAGGTGCAGGATGTGCACCCGCACGCCCGCGGCGGCAGCGGCGGACAGGGCGGTGCCGACGGCGGCGACCTCGGCCACCGGCGGCCGGGAGGCGAGGAAGTCGGGGTAGGCGCGGGACGCGAGGGTGTCGCGCAGGTGCCCGGGGTCCTCGGCGTGCACGACGAAGAGCGCGTCGACGCTCGCGAACGCGGCGGCGAGGCCATCGCGGTCCAGGGGCGGGAACTCGGGGACGCCCGAGTCGGCGAGAAAGCTCTTGAAGCCGAAGACCCCGGCGTCGTGCAGCGCGGGCAGCTGGCCGGCGTTGCCGGGGATGGCGCCGCCCCAGAAGCCGACGTCGACCCAGCACTTGCCGGTCGCGGCGGCCTGCTTCTCGCGCAGCGCGGCGACGGTCGTCGTCGGGGGCAGCGAGTTGAGGGGCATGTCGATGATGGTGGTGACGCCGCCGGCGGCCGCGGCGCGGGTGGCGGTGGCGAACCCTTCCCACTCGGTGCGGCCGGGCTCGTTGACGTGCACGTGGGTGTCGACGAGGCCCGGCAGGAGGACGAGGTCGCCGAGGTCCTCGTCGCAGTCGGCGTCCACGGGACCGAGGGCGGCGATCCGTCCGTCGTGGACGGTGACGGTCGCCGGGCCCGGGCCGTCCGGGAGATACACCTGCCGCGAGCGCAGCGTGAACGTCACAGGGCTACCAACTCCTCGATCGTCCGCCCCACGGAGGGCGCCGACAGGGCTCCGCAGTGGACACCGCGGAGCAGGAAACGGGCGATGGCCCGGGCCGTGGCGGGCTCGTCGAGGATGCCGCTGTCACGGCGGGACAGGTAGGCGTCGAGGCGCCGGCGGGCCTCGGGCAGGCCGTCGAGGTAGAAGCCGAACGTGGCCGCGTAGCGGGTCGGCAGCTGCGCCGGGTGCAGGTCCCAGCCCTGGTGGATGCCGCGTTCGAGGCCGCGGCGCACCAGCCGGGCGTGCACCTGCCACGCGGCGTGCACGGCGGCGGTGTCGCCGACGGGGAGGATGTTGGTGGAGCCGTCGGCGACGTGGACGCCGGCAGCGGCCGCCGCCGCCACCTGCATGACCGCCTTCGCGTGGTCGGCGACCGGGTGGTCGAGGGCCTGGTGCGCGGGCGCGACACCGAGGGCGGTGCTGTAGTCGTACGTGCCGTAGTGCAGCCCGGTGAGCCGCCCGCGCGCGGCGAGGATCATCAGCGGCAGCGGCGACGTGCCGTCCGGGCCGAGGACCGCCTGCGGGGTCTCGACCTGCAGCTCGAAGCGCAGCCGCCCCTCCTCCAGCCCGTGCGCGTGCTCCAGCTGGCGGCACAGCAGGACCGCGGTGTCGACGTTCGCGACCGAGGTGGGTTTCGGGATCGTGACGACGAACTCCGGCGGCGGCGGGCCGAGCGCGGACAGGAACAGGTCGAGGGTGCGTGCGGCGCGCCGCACGGTCGCCGGTTCGAGGCTCTTGACCCGCAGCCCGCTGAACGGCACGGCACAGGCGCGCAGGGCGGCGCCCGCCGCGAGGGCGTGCTCGTCCTCGACGGAGGAAGGGCGCACGCCGTAGCCGTCCTCGAAGTCGACGCGCAGGTCCTCGACCGGTTCGCCGGCGAGCTTCGTCCGTACCATGTCCACAATGGACTCGGAGAAGCCCGGGAGCCCGTGCTCCTCCAGGGCGGCCAGCGCGAGCGCTCCCCAGTCGCGGACCGTGGTGGCGCTGAACCGGTCGGCGGGCACGTAGCAGGTGTGCACGGGGCGGCGGGTAACCGGCGCGGGCGGCGGTGTGTCGCCGGCGTGCTCGGCGCTCGCGAGCAGCTCTTCGAGGTCGAGGTCGGTGAGTCCCATGCTCAGGTCCCCGTGAGATGTTCGGGCCGGACCGGGACGCGGTTGAGCGCGAGGCCGGTCGCGGCGCGGATCGCGGCGACGATCGCCGGGGTGGACGAGATCGTCGGCGGCTCGCCGACGCCGCGCAGGCCGTAGGGCGCGTCGGGGTCGCCGAGCTCGAGCACGTCGATGCGCATCGGCGGGACGTCGAGGATGGTGGGGATCAGGTAGTCGGTGAACGACGGGTTGCGGATGAGCCCGCCGTCGACCTGGATCTCCTCCATCACGGCGAGGCCGAGGCCCTGCGCGGTGCCGCCGGCGATCTGGCCGCGCACCGACTGCGGGTGCAGGGCCCGGCCGACGTCCTGCGCGGTGACGATCTCGACGACCCGCACGAGGCCGAGCTCGACGTCGACGTCGACGGTCGCGCGGTGCGCGGCGAACGCGTACTGCACGTGCGCGTCGCCCTGGCCGGTCAGCGGGTCGAGGGGCGTGGTCGGCCGGTGCCGCCACTCGACCGTCTCCTCGACCGGCACGTCGCCGAGCACGTCGGCGAGGTCCGCGATCAGCTCCCCTTCCCCGGTGACGAGCTTGCCGCCCTGCAGGGCGAAGTCGTCCCTGCCGATGCGGCGGCCGAGCTCCCGGCGGACGGCGGCGCAGGCGGCCTTGACGGCGCCGCCGGTGACGTACGTCTGCCGCGACGCCGAGCTGGAGCCGGCGCTGCCGATGGTGGTGTCGGCGGTGGCGACGGTGACCTGGTCGACGCCGAGCTCGGTGCGCACGATCTGGGCCTGGACGGTGACGAGCCCCTGGCCGACCTCGGCGGCGGCGGTGTGCACGACGGCGGCCGGCTCCCCGCCGACGACCTCGAGCCGGACGCGGGCGGTGGAGTAGTCGTCGAACCCCTCGGAGAAGCCGACGTTCTTGATGCCGACGCCGTAGCCGACGCCGCGGCGCACGCCTTCGCCGTGGGTGGTGTTGGCGACGCCGCCGGGCAGCTCCCGCAGGTCGCCGCCGCGGTCCGGGGGTTGCGGCGCGGCGCGGACCCGGTCGAGGAGGTCGGCGACGGGGGCGGGGCCACGCACCACCTGGCCGGTCGGCATGGTGTCGCCGGGCGCGATGGCGTTGCGGGTCCTGACGTCGACGGGGTCCATGCCGAGCGCGGCGGCGAGCTTGTCCATCTGGGACTCGTAGGCGAAGCACGCCTGCACGGCGCCGAACCCCCGCATGGCGCCGCACGGCGGGTTGTTCGTGTAGACGGCGTAGCCGTCGACGAGCACGTTGTCCACCGTGTACGGTCCGACGCCCAGCGTGGTCGCGTTCGCGACGACTGCCTTGGACGTGGAGGCGTACGCGCCGCCGTCGAGCACGATGCGCGCCTTCACGTAGACGAGCCTGCCGTCGGTGTCGGCGCCGTGCTCGTACCACATGCGCGCCGGATGCCGGTGGACGTGCCCGTGGAAGGACTCCTCGCGCGAGTAGACCATCTTCACGGGGCGGCCGGTGTGCAGCGCGAGCATGCACGCGTGGACCTGCATGCTGACGTCCTCACGACCGCCGAACGCCCCGCCGACGCCGGCGAGGCTGAGCCGCACCTTCGAGGCCGGCAGGCCGAGGCAGTCGGCGACCTGGTCGAGGTCGCCGTGCAGCCACTGGGTGGCGATGAAGAGGTCGACGCCGCCGTCCTCGGCGGGGATCGCGAGGCCCGACTCGGGCCCGAGGAACGCCTGGTCCTGCATGCCGACCTCGTACTCGCCGGTGACGACGACCGGGGCGGTGACGGACGGGTCGCCCTTGCGGATCGGCACGTGCCGCAGCAGGTTTCCCCTGTCGTGGACGGTGTCCGCGGAGTCGATGGCGGCGACCGGATCGGTGATCGGCGGGAGCGGCTCGTACTCCACGACGATCGCGGCGCACGCGCGGCGGGCGGTCTCCGGGTGGTCGGCGGCGACGATGGCGACCGGCTCGCCCGCGTAGCGGACCTGGTCGATGGCGAGGACGGGCTGGTCGCGGTCCTCGAGGCCGTACCGCTTGGCGCCGGGCACGTCGGCGGCGGTGAGGACCGCGTGCACGCCCGTGGTGGCGACGGCGCCCGTGATGTCGACGCGGACGATCCTGGCGCGCGGGTGGGGGCTGCGGAGCGTGGCGCCCCACAGCATGCGGTCGGCCCACAGGTCGGAGGAGAACGCGAACTCGCCGGTCACCTTCAGGGTGCCGTCGGGCCGCTGCGGCGAGGTGCCGATGCCCTGCTGCGTGCCCAGCGCCGCGGTCGTCATCGCGCCTCCAAGACCGTGCGAGAGCCCGCACCTGCGCGTGGGCCGGGTGCTGGAGGCGCGGTCATCGGGCCTCCCGGAGCTTGCGGGCCGCCCGGGCGAGCGCCGCGGCGGCCATGGCCTCGTCCACCGTGGACAGCGCGCCGTCCTGGACGACGGCGCGGCCGCCGACGAGCAGCAGGCGCAGCGGCGCCGGCGGGCCGAACACGAGCGCGGCGACCGGGTCGTCGATGCCGGCGTGGCCGATGCCGTCGAGCCGCCACAGGGCGACGTCGGCGAGCTTGCCGGCCTCCAGGGAGCCGAGCTCGTCGGCACGGCCGAGGCAGCGGGCGCCGCCGATCGTGCCCAGCGCCAGGGACTCGCGGGCGGTGAGCGCGGCCGGCCCGCCCCGCAGGCGGGCCAGGTACAGGGCCTGGCGCAGCTCCGGGCCGAGCTGCCCGGCCTCCTGCGACGCGGCGCCGTCGACGCCGAGACCGACCGGCACCCGCGCGTCGAGCAGGTCGCGGACGGGGGCGATGCCGGCGCCGAGCCGCCCGTTGGAGCTCGGGCAGTGCGCGACTCCGGTGCCGGTGGCGCCGAGCTTCGCGATCGCGCCGGGATCCAGGTGTACCGCGTGGGCCAGCCACACGTCGTCGCCGAGCCAGCCGAGCGACTCGGCGTAGTCGACGGGCGTGCAGCCGTGGACCTCCCGGCAGTACGCCTCCTCCTCCACGGTCTCGGCGAGGTGCGTGTGCAGCCGGACCCCTTCGGAGCGGGCCAGGTCCGCGGCCTCGCGCATGAGCCGCGGCGTGACGGAGAACGGGCTGCAGGGCGCGACCGCGATCCGCACCATCGCGCCGGGCGACGGGTCGTGGAAGCGGTCGATCGCGTCCTTGGTCGCGGCGAGGGCCGCGTCGGTGTCCTCCACGACGCTGTCCGGTGGCAGGCCGCCGTCCTTGACGGACAGGTCCATCGACCCGCGGCACGGGTGGAAGCGCAGGCCGACCGCCGCGGCCGCCTCGATCTCCGCGGCGAGGACGTCGCCGCCGTCGCGGGGGAACACGTAGTGGTGGTCGGTGCTGGTGGTGCAGCCGGACAGCGCCAGCTTGGCGAGGCCGGCGGTGGCGGCGGCGTGCACGGTCCCCGCGTCGATGCGGGCCCACACCGGGTACAGCTCCTTGAGCCAGCCGAAGAGGATCTCCTGCTGGGCGTAGCCGCGGGTCGCCGACTGGTACAGGTGGTGGTGGGTGTTGACGAGCCCGGGCGTGGCGAGGCAGCCGGTGCCGTCGACCCGGGTCGCGTCCGGCGCGCCCTCGTACGGGCCGGGACCCACGGCGACGATCCGGTCGCCCTCGACGGCGACGTGGCCGTCGGCGTGCTCGGTCCCGGCACCGTCCACCGTGGACACCGCGCAGTTTTCGATCACGATCATTCGCCGGCCGCCAGCTTCACCGCGGCGACGATGTTCTCGTAGCCGGTGCAGCGGCACAGGTTCCCGGCGAGGGCCTCGCGGATGTCGGGGTCGCTGGGCACCGGGTTGCGCGCGAGCAGGTCGTGGACGGCGACGACGAGGCCGGGGGTACAGAATCCACATTGGACCGCGCCGGCGGTGAGGAACGCCTGCTGGACCGGGTCGAGACCGTCCGCGTCCGGCAGCCCTTCGACGGTGCGGACGTCGCGGTGCTCGGCCTGGCCGGCGGCGACGAGGCAGGCGCAGACCGGGGTCCCGTCCAGGTAGACGGTGCACGATCCGCACTCGCCCTGCTCGCAGGCGTTCTTCGCGCCGGGCAGCCCGAGGCGTTCGCGCAGCACGTACAGCAGGCTCTCCCCCGGCCAGACGTCGTCGGCCTGGCGGTCCTCCCCGTTGACGGTCAGGTTCACGCGCATCGGTGCTCCTCCCAGGCCCAGCGCAGGGTGCGGCGGCCGAGGACGGCCAGCGCGTGCCGCCGGTAGGCCGCGCTGCCGCGCACGTCGTCGATCGGCCGGGCGGCGGCGCCGACGAGCTCGCCGAACCGCCGCGCGAGCGACTCCGGCAGCGGCGCACGGTCCTCCCACGGCAGCTCGGCGGACAGGGACTCGGCGTCCGTGGCACGCAGCGGGGTCGGCCCGGCGGAGCCGATGCCCGTGCCGACGCTGCGGCGGGACGGGTCGAGCGCGAGGGCGAACGAGCAGACCGCGATGACCATCGCGTTGCGGGTGCCGACCTTCGCGAACTGCTGCGGCCCCTTCGCGGCCGGCACGAGGAACGCGGCGATCAGCTCGTCGGGGGCCAGGACGCTGCGTTTGGGGCCCTGGAAGAAGTCGGTGACGGCGACGGTGCGGGTGCCGCGGACCGAGGCGACCTCGACCTCGGCGCCGGTGGCGAGCAGCGGCGGGTGCGCGTCGCCGGCCGGTGAGGCGGAGCCGAGGTTGCCGCCGACCGTGCCGCGGTTGCGGATCTGGGGTGAGCCGACGGTCCTGGCCGCCATGGCCAGCCCGGGCAGGCGCGTGCCGAGCTCGTCGATGATGCGCCGGTACGTGACGCCGGCGCCGATCCGCAGCCGGTCGCCGTCGGTGGCCCAGTCGGTGAGCGCCGCGACCCGGGTCAGGTCGAGCAGCGCGGGCGGCCGGCGGCGGTCGAAGTTGAGCTCGACCATGATGTCGGTGCCGCCGGCGATCGGCACCGCGTCGGGGTGTTCGGCCTTCGCGGCCAGGGCCTCGTCCCAGGTGGACGGTCTCAGAAACTCCACGTGACCTCCTCGGCGACATCGTCGTCGCGCCTGACGGTCCCTTCGATCAGCCCGTACGGCCGGTCGGCGGCGTAGTACACCTCGTCGGGGTTGTCGAGCCCGAACGGGGCCAGATCGACGAGGAAATGGTGCCGGTTGGGCAGCGACAGCTTCACCTCCACGACGTCCGGGCACGCCGCCAGTACCGACGAACCCATCGCGAACAGGGTCTGCTGCAGCGCCAGGCTGTGGGTGGCGGCGAACGCCTCGACCAGAGCGGCCCGGGCCGCGCCGTGGTCCGCCGAGCCGGTGTGCCGCCAGGTGGCGTTCACGCTGGTGGCGAGGATCCGGTCGCGGGTCTCGGGCAGGGTGGTCCAGGCGTCCTTGACGAAGCCGTGGAACTCTGAGTCGGTCGTCTTGAGCAGCACCAGGTCGCGGACGCCGGACACGACCTGGGTGTGCTCCGCGTCGTGGTGGACGGTGGCGGTGCGCACCTCGCCGCCGTCGCGGCGGAACGTGTGGCGGCCGTCGACGGGCCGCCACGGGTACTGCTCGACGTGGACCCGGGCGCCGTGGATGCTCGGCTGGGAGCCGACGAAGTGCCGGGCCAGCCGCGCCGCGAATGATTCGATGTCGTCGATGCCGTGCTGGCGGGCGAACGCGTAGACGGTGTTCTTCTGCGTGTCGGTCGGCAGCACGGCGCCGTTGTCGCCGGTGAGGTGGCTGGCGGCGAGGTCGCCGCGCAGGGAGACGCTGACGTTGAGGTCCATGAGCTCGTCGCCGCCGGGCCCACGGGTGACGCGCACGATGCGGATCTCGGCCTTGCCGTACTGGTTGGGTCCGAGGGCGAAGGTCGGCACGGCTCAGCTCCCCCGGTAGGTCGAGTACCCGTACGGGCTCAGCAGCAGCGGCACGTGGTGGTGCCGCTCATCGGCGACCGTGAAGACGATCGCGACCTCGGGGAAGAAGTCGGAGGCGAACTCCGTCCGCAGGACCAAGCGGTGCCGGCCCGCCTCGAGCGGCGCGTCGAACCGCCATCGGCCGTCCGTGTCGGTCACCCCGTCGTGCGGTCCCGAAGGAGTTTCGAGGCACACCGGTACGCCGGCCACCGGAAGCCCTCTGGAGGTGTCCAGCACGTGGGTGGAGAAGCTCATACCACGAGCCGTTCCAGGCGCAGCTCCACAATCTTGCGCAGCTCGCCCCGGACGACCCGGCGCTCGGTCTCCTCGTCGTTGCCGAGCCGGCCGCGGGCCTCGGCGAGGATCTCCGGCGCGCTCTTGCCGCTGGCGAAGATCAGAAACAGGTGGCCGAAGCGCTCCTCGTAGACCCGGTTGGCCTCGGCGAGCTCGGCGGATCCCTGGACTTCGGACTGCTCGCGGCGCGACCAGGCGGCCTCCTCGCTGTCGCCCTCGGGGCGCTCGCCGATGCGGGGGTGGGCGGCGAGGGCGTTGGCAAGGTCCGGCCAGCTCAGCGCGTCGAACTCGGCGACGCCGGTGACGATGAGGTCGGCGGATGTCGGATAGGGGCGGTGGCCGGCCACCCTGGCGGCCCAGCCGGGCGACGCGCAGCAGGCCAGCAGGGCCTCCTGCGCCGCGGCCGGCGGCAGATCGTTGAAGTGGGCGAGCATGGCCCCCCTCTCACTATCTCCGGCACCATACTCCGGAGATGTTTCATGTCTAGGCCTGTCCAGTATCCCCTTTTTGTCTCCCCAAGCCACGCCTTCTCCGTCGCGGTGCCGCCTGTCCGGCTGCGTGGCAGACTCGAAGAATGCAGTTGCGGCCGGAGATCGAGCTCGTCGAGGCGTCGGGCCGGTCGCTGCGCATCATCGACGCGCACCTGATCACCGACGGCCCGATCGGGCACGACCTGCCGGACCGCGGCGTCGTCCTGACCGCCGGCCCCGACGGGTACACGGCCCGCTGGTCCCGCGGTTTCGTGAACCTGCCCGGCCTCGCCCGGGCGTTCGTCGGCGGCGCCACGGGCGGGGCCCTCTTCCGGCTGCTCGGCCTGCCCGGCGCGGTGCTCGGGGCGGTCATCGCGGTCGGTCTGGCCCGCACCGCCAAGGACCGCCCCACGACCGTGCCCGACCCGACCGTCACCGTCGTCGAGGACGGCCCCGACCTGGTGCTGCGCTCGGCCGACCTGGCGTCGCTGGTGTTCGCCGTGATGGAGCTGACCGGCGCGACCGACCCCGTGACCGTGAGCCCCGCCTTGCAGCAGCCCTCGCTGACCGACTCCGAGGCCGTGCGCCTCGACGACGTCGGCGGGCTCGACGAGGTCGTGGCGCAGTTCCGCGACGTGGCCGTGTCCTTCCGCCACCCCGAGGTCATGGCCCGCTGGGGCGCGACCAGGCCGCAGGGCATCCTGCTCTACGGCCCGCCCGGCACCGGCAAGACGATGCTCGCCCGCGCCCTGGCCAACGAGATCGGCGGCGAGCTGCGCGAGATCCGCACCCCGGAGATCCTCGACAAGTGGGTCGGCAACTCCGAGAAGAACATCCAGCGGATCTTCGCCGACGCCCGCCGCCTCGACCACCCGACCGTCCTGCTCTTCGACGAGTTCGACTCGATCATCAGCTACACCGGCGCCGCCTTCGACGCCGCCGGCCAGATGATCAACGCGGTGGCCGGCATCTTCAAGCAGGAGATGAACACCCTCATCGAGCACAACCCCAACGTCATCGTCGTGGCCACCACCAACTTCCCCGACCGCGTCGACGCCTCGCTGATCCGCTCGGGCCGCTTCGACCTGAAGCTGGCGGTGCCGCCGCCCGGCCCCGCCGCTCGCGCCGACATCCTCGGGAAGCTGCTGCGCCGCCTCATCGCCCGGCACGAGGTCGGCGGCTTCCGCCTCTTCGCCGACGACGTCGACGTGCCGGCCCTGGCCGCCGCGGCGACCGGCCTGACCGGCGCGGACTTCAAGGAGGCGCTGCGCCGCGCCCAGCTCGACAAGGCCATGGACGAGGCGCGCCAGGGCCGGCCCCCGTCCCCGATCACCCACGCTGACCTGCTTGCTGTGATCGCCGCTGTACGACCCACCGCCTGACCGACTGTCCGGCGTCGCCTCCGCCGCTTCTCCGCGTCGCGCCAAGCGACATTTCGCCCCCGCGGCCTCGATCGAGCGCTCCGTCCCCGCGACCACCTTTGGCGCGGCGGCCCCGCGGCCTCGTTGAGCGCGGCGTTCGTCGTCAGCCTATGGCGAGGCCCAGGCCGAACGAGCGGGCGGCGCCGGCCAGCAGGCCGAAGGCGATCCAGCCGGGCGCACCGGGCGCCTGCGGCCGAACGAGCGGGCGGCCAGGGGCGAAGGTCGCTGATCTGTCCGGTGTCGCCCCGAGTCGGGCTCAGGGGTTGTGGACGAACGGCGTCGTGGTGGCGAGTTGCTGGAAGCCGAGCCGGCGGAGAATCGGGCGGCTGTCGGCGGACGCGTCGACCTGCAGGTACCGGTAGCCGGCCGCGGCGGAGAGGGCGGCGCGGTGGGCGACGAGCGCCCGGAAGACGCCACGCCCGCGCCAGTCGGCGACGGTGCCGCCGCCCCACAGGCTGGCGAAGCCGGTGCCGCCGTGGAACTCGACCCGGCCGGCGCAGATGGGCCGGTCACCGGCCATGACGACGGCGGCGGCGATCTCACCGGGACGGTCGGCGAGGCGTGCGGTGAGATCCTTGCCGATGCTCGAGTGGTCGCCGCCGAACACCTCGTCGTGGACCGCGACGACCAGGTCGGCCCCGGCCGCGTCGGTGACGGGCTCCAGCCGCGTGCCGGCGGGCAGCGTCACCTCGAGGGGAAGGCCGGCGACCTCGGCGAAGAGCAGGCCCTCGACGGGGCCGGGCTCGAACCCGGCGGCGAGGAGCCGCCCGGGCAGGTCGGCGGGGCGGTCGTGCGAGTAGTGCTTCCACTCCCACGGCTGGCCGAGCCGGCCGAACCGCTGGATCTGCGCGGCGATGACCGTGTCGGCGTCGAGGCCGTCGAGGTCGCACCAGGAGATGCCGTGCCAGCCGTCGCTGGAGGAGACGACCCGCACGATGCCGGGCTCACGCTCCACGACCGAGCCGGCGCCGGCCCCGGGCTCCTGGCGGATCTTCTCGTCGAACAGGGCTAGCACCCGCTGGGCATCCACGCCTCAAGACCACACCCTCGCCGATCCGCGTGCAAGCGGTTTGCGGCGTCAACCGGTGTAGGTGCCGATGACCTCGATCACGCCGACGAGATGCTCGTTGAGAGCGTCGACGTCCTCGGCGGGGATCCACAGCTCGAGCACGGTCCCGCCGCCCGCACGCCGGCTGACGTACCGCCGGGCGAACGCCGTCTCGACCCGGAACCGCGTCACGTGCCCGACCCCGGACGCCGGCACGTTCCATTCCCGGGCGATCTGCGTGGCGTACTCCTCGTTGAGGACCGGGTAGAAGATCGGCTGATCGGCCAGCCGCGCCGGCCAGCGCCGCCAGTCCGCCGCCTCGACGAGCCGCAGCTCCTCCGGGCCGACGGGCCGCCACAGCGTCGTCGTGCCGTCGGCGTTCTCCACCCGCCCCACGAGCAGCTGCGCGGCCAGCCGTGCCACATCAGGGTCGACGCCCTGCCCGCCCGGCGGGCTCTGCTCCACCCACGCCGCCCGGTCCGCCGGGACGGCCGGGACGGCGGCGAGGTCGTCGATGAGGACGGCGAGCACGCGGTCGCCTTCCAGCCAGCGCAGTGCGGCGACGTCATCCGGGTCCGAGCTCTCGATGACCGCGGCGAGCGCCGCGGCGTCGAGCTCGTACGCCGCCGATCCGGCCACGTGACCGCACGCCGCCACGAGCGGCGGTGGCCAGCCGGCATCGGCCCGGACGAACTCGCCGCCGACCGGGCCGATGCCGTATGCCTTCGTCACAGCGGCAAGTGTCGCATCACGCGTGCCGGCCGCGCCGCCCGGAGAGCACCGGCACCAGGCTCAGGGCGAGCCCGGCGAGCGCGACGCCGGTGACGAGGTTGACGCCGGGGTGGAACTGGGTGAAGTCGCCGGTGCCCGTCCCCGCGTCGCCGCCGGTCGCGACGAGGGCGGTGACCGCCGCAAGGATGAGGGCCGCGCCGACCTGGCCGGAACTCTGCACCAGTCCGGAGGCGAGCCCCTGCTCCTCGTCGGCGATGCCGTCGGTCGCCTGGGCCATGATCGAGCTGAACCCGAACGCGAAACCGCCGCCCAGCAGCAGCATCGCCGGCAGGATCGCGAGCAGGTAGTGCGGCGCGCTGCCGGCGGTGAGCAGGAACCAGCCGTAGCCCAGGCTCATCGACAGCATCGAGGCGACGATGAGGCGCGGGGTGCCGTAGCGGTCGATGAGCCGGCCGACGAAGGGCGAGCCGAACGCGACCAGCAGGCCCGCCGGCAGCAGTGCGAGCGCCATCCGCAGCGGCGACCAGTGCAGGACGCTCTGCAGGTACAGCGTCATCATGAACTGGAAGCTCAGGTAGGACCCGAAGAGCGCCACCATGCTCACGTTGGCGCGCACGATCGAGCCGACCCGCAGGATGCCGAGGCGGATGAGCGGGTGCGCGACGCGCCGCTCGATGAGCACGAACCCGGCCAGCAGCGCGACGGCGACGACGGCGGAGGCGAGCGTCACCGGGTCGAGCCAGCCGCGGTCGGGCGCGGACACGACGGTGTAGACCGCCAGGAGCATGCCGCCGACGAGGGTGGCCGCGCCCGCAAGGTCGTGCCCGCCACCGTGGGCCGGCTCATCCCTGGGGATGAGGACGCGGCCCGCGACCAGCGCGGCGATGGCGAGCGGCACCGGGATGAGGAACGTCCACCGCCAGCCGACGCTGGTCAGCAGCCCGCCGAGGATCAGCCCGGAGCTGTACCCGCTGGCGCCGAAGACCGAGAAGACCGACAGCGCGCGGTTGCGGGCCGGCCCCTCGTGGAACGTGGTGGTGAGGATCGACAGGGCGGTCGGCGCGGTGAACGCGGCGGCCAGGCCCTTCACGAAGCGGGTGGCGATGAGCAGCGTGCCGTCGTCGACGAGGCCGCCGATGAGGGACGCGACCGCGAAGACGCCGAGCGCGACGAGGAACACGCGACGCCGGCCGAGCAGGTCGGCGGTCCGCCCGCCGAGCAGGAGCAGGCCGCCGTAGCCGAGGACGTACCCGTTGACGATCCATTGCAGCGAGGTGGTCGACAGGCCGAGCTCGGCGCCGATGGACGGCAGCGCGACGCCCACCATCGACACGTCGAGGGCGTCGAGGAACAGCACGGCGCAGAGCACCGCGAGGATCCCCCAGAGCCGCGGGGTCATCGTCGCGTGGGGCTCCGGCGCGATGGTCGTGCCTGGGGCCGGGAGTGTCGTAGTCACGGCACGGACACTAGATGCATGCGCATTCAATGTCCACGCACTAATTGCTGCTGCATTTAATGTGGGTGCATCGGGATGTGGTACCGGAGTAGGATGCGCGGCATGACGTCGCAGGCTGCGCTGATCGAGCACTGGCGCTCGCTGCTGACCAGCTACAACGAGGTCGCGAGCCATCTGGAGCGCGCCCTGTCGGAGACGCACGGGCTGAGCATGAGCGAGTTCGAGATCCTCGACCGGCTCGTCGCGCAGCAGTGTGAGAAGCGCCGCATGCAGGACCTCGCCGCCGACATGTACCTCAGCCAGAGCGCCCTGTCACGGGCGGTCGCGCGGCTGGAGAAGAGCGGCCTGGTGTCGCGCGCGCTGTGCGAGGCCGACCGGCGGGGCGTCTTCGTGACGCTCACCAGCGAGGGCCTGCAGCGGCACACCGCCGCCCGGGAGACCCACCTGGCCGTGCTCGCAAGCCACTTGCAGGTCGGCGGTCAGGACACCCGACGGTAGTAGGAGTCGACCGCCGGCTGGCCGGTGTAGTTGGCGCCCGCCGTGTCGTCGGCCCCGAGGTACTCGTACGGCAGCGCGACGTCACCACGGTCGTCCCGGCCGATCCTGCGGCGGCGGCCGTCGTAGTTGAACCCCGCGTCCCGCAGGTGCGTGGCGAGCCGCCGCCCGGCGGGCCGGCCGTCCTCGAGCCGCACGCTGTCCAGGTCGATGTCCGCGACGAGCCGGCCACCGCCGGTCAGCCAGCCCGCCGCCTTCGCCAGGAGGCCGAGCTTGTCGCCCACGTAGTGCAGGCCGTGCACGCTGGTGATGAGGTCGTACCGCCGGTCCGGCTTCCAGTCGGCCACCGACGCGGTGGTCAGCCGCAGCCACGGCACGTCCGGCGCCGGGTCGAACATGTCCACCAGGTCCACCCCGTGGACGAGGACCCGCTCCCCGACACCGGCGGCGTCCAGCCTGGCGGCCGCCTCGACCAGCGCCCGCCCCGTGCCGCAGCACAGATCGAGCCACGCGACGGTGTCCGCGGTCCCGGTGACCGACACCAGGGGCAGGAGCGCGTCGACCGGGTTGAACCCCAGCTCGCGGTCATAGCTGTCGACCCCGGCGAGCCCGCGCCCGCGGTTCATCGCGGAGTTGGCCACCACTGACGAGCCGGCGAGCGTGTCGTCATCGAGCAGGGTCACCGGACCATGATCGCAACCATCCCCCACGAAGCCAACACCGCGCCGCCCTTCCCCCACCCTCGTCCGCCGTTCCGTCCCGTTCTCTGGGATGACTCCCCCGCCGCACCGCCGCAACCCGCGTGCGGAGATCGCCATTCGCGGCGTACACACGAGCGACGCCGTCCTGCGATGTGGGACATGGCGGCAAGCCGTCTCTCATGGGCGAGCCCGCCGACCGACCCCGGCCGGTGCGGCACGCCCGCACCGCGGCCGTCGGCGCCGCTGGCTGTGAGCGGCGCCGACGGGGGTGTGGCCGGGTGGGTCAGCGGCGGCCGCCGTGGTCGTCGCCGGCGTCGTGGCCCGCGCCGTCGTCCGAGCCGTGGCCGCCGCCGTGGTCGTCGCCGACGTCGTGGCCCGTACCGTCGTCCGAGCCGTGGCCGCCGCTGCCGTGGTCGTCGCCGACGTCGTGGCCCGGGCCGTCGTCCGAGCCCCCACCGCGGTGGCCGCTGCCCGAGCCGCCGCTGCCGCTGTTCCCGGAGCCGCTGCCGCTGTTCCCGGAGCCGCTGCCCGAGTTGCCGGAGCCGCTGGTGCGGTTGCCGCCGTGGTCGTCGGCGGACGGGGAGGCCGAGGCGGACGGGTGGTGGCCGTGGTCGTCCATCGATGCCGACGGGGACGCGGTCGGGTCGTCGCTGGACATCGACGGGGACGGCCAGGCGCTGTCGTCGGTCGACGGCGACGCCGAAACCCGGGCGGGACGGCCGTCGTTCGACGGGCCTGACGCGGCCAGGGCCGTGCCGCCGATGGCGAGGGCCGTCGTGACGGTCGCGGTGATGATGATGAGCTTGCGCATGTCGTACACACCTCCGTGGTTGTGCTGTGCTTGCACTGACCACGGTGCCGGGCGCGGCGATAGCGGAGGCCTGTGGCAACCCTAAGGTTCGGTTAACGCGCCCAGCGTCACCGTGACCCGTGCGCCGCCGAGGGGTGAGCGGTCGACGGTGAGGGTTCCGCCGGCGGTTTCCGCGGTACGGCGGGCGATGTCGAGACCGAGACCGGTGGACCCCGCGTTGCTGACGCCACGGGCGCCCGCGGACGGGTCGAAGCCGGCGCCGGCGTCCTGGACGGTGAGGACGCGGCGGGAGTCCAGCGTGACCGCCAGGGCCACCCCCTCCTCCGTGTGGGCGAAGACGTTGCCCAGCAAGGCGTCGACGCACGCCGCCAGCTCCGTGGCGGAGACCGCGACGGGCAGCGGGCCGGCCGGCAGGTCCGTCTCGACCGGGCGGCCCTGGTCCTCGGCGAGCACGGTCCAGAAGCGGACCCGTTCGGCGACGACCGCGGTCGCGTCGCAGGACGGCACGTCACGCTCGCGGCGGGCGTCCTCGATGACGGTGGTGACGGCGCGGTCCAGGGCGGCCACGTGGGCGAGGATGCGGTCGGCGTCGGCGGGGTCGCGCAGGCCTTCGGCGTCCAGGCGCAGGGCGGTCATCGGGGTCCGCATGCGGTGCGAGAGGTCCGCGACGCGCTCGCGTTCGGACTGCAGGAGGTGGCGGATGCGGGCGGCGAGGTGCTTGAGGGCGGTGGCGACCGCGCGGACCTCCGGCGGCCCCGACGACGTCGGCGCCCGGCGGTCGAGGTCGCCGCCGGCGAGCGCGTCGGACACCGCGGCCAGGGAACGGATCGGGCGCACGACCATGACGGCGAGGCGGTCCGCGACGGCGACGCCGACGGCGAGCAGGCCGGCGCCGAGCAGCGCGAGGACCAGCCACGCGCGGGTCACGCCCTGGCGCAGCTCGGCCAGCGGGACGAACACCCGGATGACCGCGGTGCCCTGCGGGAGGCCCTGGACGGCGACGAGGACCTCGCGACCGGCGGCGTGCTCGACGGAGAAGCTGCCGGTCCGGGCGGCGAGCCGCACCGCCGGGGTCTGGTCGGTGAACGGACCCACGACGGCGCCGTCCGGCTGGTACACGCTGACCGGCCGCGAAGGGTCGACGTTGAGCTGCTCTACGGCGAGGCGCAGCGACTGCGGGTCGGCGGTGGCCACGAGAATGCCCAGGGACTGCGCCTGCGTCATGGCGACCGAGACGGCCCGGTCCGCGGCGACGCCGCGCAACAGCAGCGCGAGCGGGACCAGGAACGCGAGCAGCACCAGCGTCATCGCGGCCGCGACGAGCAGCGCCAGGCGCCACCTCACCGCGGCAGCCCGAACTTGACGCCGACGCGGCGGACGGTGTGCAGGCGGCGCGGCTCCTGGGCGGTCTCCCCCAGCTTGCGGCGCAGCCACGACAGGTGGACGTCGACGGTCTTGTCGGCCGTCGTGTACGGCACCTGCCACACCTCGGTGAGCAGCTCGCGCTTGCCGACGACCTCGCCGGCGCGGGTCATCAGGTGGTACAGCAGGTCGAACTCGCGCGGGGTGAGGTCCAGCGGCGCGCCGTCGAGCGTCGCGGTCCTGGCCCGCGGGTCGATGCGCACCCCGTCGACGTCGAGCGCGGGATCCCGTTCGGGTGCGGACGGTCCGCCGTCGGCGCGGCGCAGCACGGCGCGGATCCGGGCGTCGATCTGTTCGGCACCGTACGGCTTCACGACGTAGTCGTCGGCGCCGGCGTCCAGGGCGCGGACCATCTCGCCCTCGGTGCGCCTGGCGGTGACCACGATGATCGGCACGCGGCTCACCGCCCGCAGCATCCGCAGCACCTCCCGGCCGTCGAGGTCGGGCAGGCCGAGGTCCAGCAGGACGACGTCCGGCGCCTCCGCGACGGCGAGCTTGAGCCCGTCCATCGCGGTCGCGGCGGGCACGACGACGTGCCCCCGCTCGGTCAGCGCGCGCACGACGCCACTGCGGATGGTCCCGTCGTCCTCCACGAGCAGCACCTTCGCCATAGCCAGAGGTTAACCATGCCTTAGCCATCGGCGGTGGATAGTGGTGTGCATGTGGACGACGTTGCACCGCCGGTGGGCCCTCGCGGGCGGCGCGTGGCTGGCGACCGTGGCCGTTGCGACCGCCGTGGCGACCGGCGCCGTCGGGTCGATGCGGCAGGGCATCTTCGGCACGTCGGACACCCCGTACAGCGAGGCCAAGGTCGACGCGCTGCTGGCCGGCGCCACGACGGGCCCGGCCGCGTCACCGGCCACACCACCGGTCACGCCGGACGGGACGCCGGGTCAGTCGGCGGGCCCGACGACGGCCGGGGGCGGGGTCGTTCGGGCCCTGACGACCTCGGCCGGGACGATCGTCGCGGTGTGCGACGTGGGTCTGGTCACACTGCGGTCGTGGACACCCAACTCGGGCTTCGAGACCGACCACGTGCAGCGGGGACCGGCGGCGGTCGCGGCGCTGCGGTTCAAGGCGCGCAGCGGCGGCGGCGACGTGCGCGCCGAGGTGACCTGCGTCGGCACCGAACCCCACCTCACCGTCGCCGGCGACGACTGACCCCTTCGCGGCATCGGCGCGTGTACCACGCAACGACGGCCTGACCTTGCGGTTTGTCGGTGCCCCGTGCGGCACTGAACGGCCCCCGCGGCACCGACGGCCTGGACCAACCGCCGCGGCGGCTGCAATCCCGGTGCAACGACGACCGACGCCCGTGCGACGGCGGCAGACCCGACACGACGATCATCTCGACCAACCGGCGCGGCGACCGCACGCCCGGTGCAACGACGGCCATGCGGCGGATGAGCGGCCGGCACGATGAGGACCGGCGTCCACGCGGCGAAACGAGTCAGGGATCGCAGCGCCTCAGCGAGGACGCGGGCCGGCGGAGTGAGCCGTTGACGGCCCGATGGCCATGCGGCGAACAAGCGGCTGGCGCGACGAGGGCCGGGGTCCGCGCGGCGGGACAGGTCAGGGTCGCAGCGCTTCGGCGAGGGTGCGGGCCGGTGGGGTGAGCGAGCCGTGGACGAGCTCCGTGCGGTGCACGAGTCGCGGCCTTGTCACCGGGACGCCGGCGACGCCCGGGTGGGTCAGCGGGCCGGGCAGCAGGGCCAGGCCCGCACCCGCGGCCACGAGCGCGAGCAGCCCGCCGGTGTCGGTGCCCTGGTAGGTGAACCGTTCACGGAACCCGCCGCTGTGCGCCAGCGCCCGCAGCTGCGGCAGTGGCGTGGCGACGTCGGGCGCGTCGATCCACGTCGCGTCGGACAGGTCGGCGAGGCCGACGGATGCGCGGCCGGCGAGCGGGTGGCCGGTGGGGAAGGCGACCAGGGCGGCGGACTCCGCCAGTACCGACGCCGCCAACTGCCCTGCGTCGGGCAGCGGCAACGGGTCGCTGGGCGCCGTCACGCCGTCGACGAGTCCGACGTCGAGCGTCCCGGTGGCGACGCCGGTGGCCACCGCGTCGCGGCCGGCCAGCAGCAGCGTGAACCGCACGCGGGGCATGGCCCGCTGCACCTCGGCGAGGACCGCGGCGGCCCGCGCGCTGCCGGCGAACGGCGTGGCGCCGAGCACGACCGTCGCGGCGGGCTGGCCCGACAGGCGGATCACGTCGGCGCGGGCGGCGCTCAACCGCAGCAGGATCGGGCCGGCGTGCTCGAGCAGCCGGGCGCCCGCGTCGGTCGGCGCGACCGGCCGGCGGTGCAGCAGGGTGGTACCCAGGTCGGACTCGAGCGCGGCGATCTGTTGCGACACGGCGGACTGCGTGTAGCCCAGCTCCTGCGCCGCGGCGGAGAACGACCCGGCGCTCGCGACCGCGACGAACGTGCGCAGCAGGTGCGGATCCACACCATCAGTATTGCTTATCCTGCTACGCGAATCAGTTGTTGGACTGATGTACGCCGGTCACGGGACAGTGGACGCATGACAGAGACCCGCACCGCCCGCATCGCCCTGGTGGGCGACCGTTCCCTGCACGTCCGTTCCCACGCCCGGATTCCGGGGCTGCTCGACGTCCTCCGCGCGCAGCACGGCATCGGCGTCGACGCGTACTGGATCCCGACACCCGACGCGTCGGCGACCGACCTCGCCGGGTTCGACGGCGTCTGGCTGCTACCGGGCAGCCCGTATCTCAGCGAGGAGGGCGCCCTGCACGCCGTGCGGGTCGCCCGGGAGCACGGCATCGCGTTCCTCGGCACGTGTGGCGGGTTTCAGCACCTGCTGCTGGAGTTCGCCCGCACGGTCTGCGGCATCGCCGACGCCCGGCACGGCGAATCCGAACCCGACGCCGGCCAGCAGCTGATCGTCCCCCTCGCCTGCTCGCTCGTCGGCCACGAGGGCGCGGTCAACCTGACCCCCGGCTCGCTCGCCGAGCGCGTCTTCGGGGTCGAGCGTTCGATCGAGCGGTACCACTGCGGGTACGGGCTGGACCACGCCTTCCTGCCGGAGCTGACCAGGCACGGGCTGCGCTTCACCGGCTTCGACGACGAGGGTCAGGTGCGGGTCGCGGAGCTGGCGGGCCACCCGTTCCTGATGGGCACCCTGTTCCAGCCCGAACTGGCCGGCGACGGCTCGCGCTGCCACCCGGTCATCCGCGCGTTCGCCGAGGCCGCCGTCTCCGTCGCCGCGCGGTCGGTGGTCTCGTAGCCGCCCGGTCGGCAGCGGCGGCGCGCAGGCCGGTGCGCCCAGCCGGCCGCGTTCCGGGTCGACGCCGACGATGCGGGCGACGCTGATCCTGGCGTCGCCGGCTCAGCGCAGGTCGGCGACGACGGCGAAGTGGTCCGACGGCCAGACGCCGTCGTGGGGGACGGTGCCCGCCAGGTGGACGCCCTCGACGGACCCGCGGCCCGGGCCCTGCAGGCCCACCAGGACGTAGTCGATCCGGGCGTTCGGCGTCGCGTGGCAGGTGACGTGCGGGTTGCGGCGGTCCCAGGTCCACCCTGGGTCGTTGCGGCCGTGGTACCGCCACGCGTCGACCAGCACCAGGCCCGGCACGACCGGCGCGGTGAGGTGTCCGCCCAGGCGCCGCATCTCGTCGGACTCGGGCTCGGCGTTGAAGTCCCCGGTGAGCACCGGCGGGTGCTCCGGGATTCGGTGCCCGGCCACGAACGGCACCAGCCGCTCGACCTGCGCGCACCGGGCCGCGGAGCCGTCGGGCGGCGAGTCCAGGTGGGTGGTGAACACCGGCACCGGACCGTCGGGAGCGTCGATGCGGGCGTGCAGCACCGTCCGGCCCTCGCCGCCGAGGTCCCCGATCGCGGTCGCACCGATCGGCCACCGGCTCAGCACCGCGTTGCCGACATCGACGGTGGTGTCGCCGATCCGGTCGTGCCAGCGCCCCGGCATCGGCGAGCTGCTGAACGCCCAGTGCATGCCGAGCTCCCGCGCCAGCAGCTCGACCTGGTGCTCACCGCCGCGGACCGCCCAGGCCTCCTGCAGGCAACACACGTCGGGCTGCTCGGACCGGAGGGTGGCGAGGATCGCCTCGTGCCGGGCCCGCCAGTCGCCGAACCGCCACCACACGTTCCACGTCATGATCCGCACCGGGCCGATCGTAGATCACCGATCCGGCGGGTGGTCCACGTCAGCGCGGGGCGGCGAGGACGGGCAGGAGCGCGGCGGGGTCCTCGACGTGGGCGTTGTGACCGAGGCCGGGAAGGTCGACCGGCTCCGGGACGAGCGCCGCGAGCTGCTCGTGGCTCACCATCTGGTCGTGCTCACCCCGGGCGAGGACGACCGGGACGCGTGCGGCGGCGAGGAGGGCGGCGACCCCGGGCTCGCCGACCGCGAACGTCCGCGGGTCGTGCGTGCTCCGCCAGCCCTCGCCGTCGCGGGTCACGGCGGCGTCCGGCGCGTCGTCCTTGAGTCCGACGAGCCCCGCAACGCGCTGGAAGCGAGTTGCGGCCTCCTCGCGGGTCGGGTGGATGATCGGCGCCTTCCTGGCGAGCGCCGCGGCGCGGTCGAGCTCCTCGGCGGTCCAGGCGACCTTGATGCCGAGACCGACGACCGCCCGCACCCCGGGCAGGTCGGCGAGGTGCAGGCCGATCACCCCGCCGAACGAGTGCCCGACGACGACGGTCCCGTCCGGGTCGACCAGCCCGGCGACGGCGTCCGCGACCCCGGCGAACGAGTAGTCCTCCAGCCACCCCGAGCCGCCGTGGCCCGGCAGGTCGGGCGCCACCCACGCCGTGTCGAGGAGGGCGGTCAGGTCGTCCCACACGTCGGCGGTGGCGCCGAGGCCGTGCAGGAGCAGGATCGCCGGGGTGCCGGAGCCACCGCGGAGCACTCGAAGGTCGGTCACCCCGACAGCATCCCCCACAACGGCGCCGCCACGGGCCGGCAACCACCCGCGCCCAGAATGAACGGGTGGCCCGCCCCGCGCCGGGACGAACGGGTGACGCCTCGCGTGCCTCGCATCCACGCAGGCCGGTCGTCACCCGCACTCCCACGACCGGGTGAGCCGGTCAGCGCACCCCGTGTCGAGACGGGCGGCGGTGAGGGGTTATCTGGCGGTGGCGTACGCGAGGAGGCGTGGGGTCGTGACGTCGCCCCAGGCGGCGGTGAGGGTCGGGGCGCCGGGAGGGGGTGGGGCGTCGTCCTTGAGGACCCTGAGCACGGTGAGTTCGTGGGAGCTTGTTGCGATGCGGGTCGGGTCGGCGTCCTCCACGTGGAGGATGTCGGTGGTGTCGGGGGCTGCGGCGCCGGCGTGGCCGCTGCCGTTGGCCTGGACGTCGCTCGGGCGGGCCTGGCGGACGCCGTCGACCTCGAACTCCTCGGCGGCCTGGGGTTCGGCGGTCAGGATGATGCGGGCGAGGGCGGCGGCGTAGACGGGGTCGCCGGCCGCGTCGTACACCCACCTGGCGCCGAGGACCGAGTGCTCGGTGGTGCCGACCAGCCAGCGGTCGGCGCCGGCGAGCGGTGCGCCGCGGTAGGTGAGCGGGACCTGCAGGACCGGTCCGTCGCCGGCGCGGACGAGGATCGTCTCGATGCCGACCTCGCCGGCGGGGTCGTCGAAGCGGAACGCGCCGACCTTCGCGACGTCGGGGTCGGCGGGGCCGGCGTACCAGGAGCGGGTGGGCAGCCACGCGTTGAGCAGTTCGAGTTTGGTGGGCGTCAGGTCCGCCCGGTGCAGGAGCGCCATGATCGCATCGTAGTGGCGGCGGCGGTCGTCCCGCTCAGGGCAGCGGGCTGGCGGGCCACGCCGCGACGGTGTTGCCGCCGGTCCAGACGCAGTCGTCCAGGATCCAGCGCACCACGCCGGCGTCGTAGGCGCCGGACGCGGTCGCCCGCAGCACCCCCACGCCCTCGTCGACGATTACCTCGAGGATCCGCCGGCCGTCGGCGGTGCGCTCGGAGAGGCGGGCCGGGTGGCCACCGATCGTGGTGTCCATGGCGGGCAGCCGGGCCGGCGCCTGCTGCGGGACGCTGGTCAGCCTGAGGTCGGACGTGCCGTCGGTGAGGTCGAGGATGGTGTGCGTCTCGCCGGCGAGGAACGTCATCGTGCAGCGGTCCGCATGCATGCCGTCGGGGAGGTTGGTGAGCCGGTAGGGCACGACGCAGCGGTACGCGCGGTCGAGGCGCACCCCGGTGGCGAACACCAGGGCGCGCGGCTCGTCGAGCGTGGTGACGACTTGCAGCCACAGCCCGTCGGCGTCCTGCCAGCGGATGACGGTGGTGCCGTCGGAGGAGGTCAGCACGGCGGGCCGGCCGGCGACGGTGACCGGGGTGGGTGCGCCGATCTGCGGCTCCCAGCCGTCGGTGGTGACGCCGACCCGGACGGTGGTGCCGGCGAGCCGGTCGGTGGTGCCGGCGAGCCCGTCGCCGGCGCCGGTGGAGCCGTGGAAGGTGAGGGATTCCTGGCGTTCGCGGACGAGTTGCTGGTAGGTGACGCCGAAGGACGGCGACGGCAGCCGGTCCACGCTGAGGTGCAGCACCAGGGGGCGGCCGATCCTGCCGGGGCCGGCCTCCGCGGCGGCCTCGCCGGTCGCGGCCGGTGGGCGCGGCACGTCGACCATCAGCTCGCCCTGAACCTCGCCGGCCGCGCCGGCCGCGCCGGGCGACGGCGACGCGCCGCCCGACGGGTTCTGGTGGGCCGGCAGGCCGGTGAAGACGTCCGAGGGTGATGTCGGCGCCGGGTCGCCGCCCGGGAGCAGCGCCAACGCCGCCGCGACGGCGGCGACGACAGCACCCGCGCCGCCGAGCAGCAGCCACCGCCGCGGCCAGGAGGCGGTGCCCTCGCGGGACACAGCGCCCGCGCCGTCGCCAAGGAGCGGCCACCGGCGTCGCCCCGGGACGGCAGCGGCCACACTGGACGACAGCGACAGCGTCGAGGCCGGAGCGGCAGGCAGCACTCCGCGGGCAGGACCGGCGGTGGTGGCATGTCCACTGTGGGCGTCGGTGTCGACGGCCGGGTCGTCGGTCATCGCGGCTCCGGGGGCGGTGAGGGGTGACTCAGCCATCGTGCCCCCCGTCGGCAACCACGAAGCCGACGGCGAGATCGGTCTTCATCCATCCCGGCAGGGCGCCGGTGTCACGACACAGACGTCGGGAGGGGGTGCCGAGGTTGCACGGGACGCACCGCGCGGAGCTCAGGCCAGGGGGCGTGCCGCCAGGGCGAGCAGGCCCAGGTCGTGCCCGGGCGGCGCGATGACGGCGACCCCGGCCGGCGGCGTCGAGGAGGTCGGCACGGAGACGCTGGGCAGGCCATACGCGCTGGCGGGGACCGCGCACCGCAGCGTGTCGCGGCGCCACGCGTCGCGGGCGGAGGGGCTCAGGTCGCGGGGGTGGCCGGGGCCGCCGGCCGGCAGGACGAGCCAGGCGTCGCGGTCGGCCAGCAGGTCGAGCAGCTCGGCCCGCAGCCCGGCGAGGAACGACCGGGCCTCGGCCTCCTCGGCGGCGGTGACGGACGCGCCGAAGCGGAACCGGTCCTCGACGTCGACCGCGAGCGCCCGCGGGTGCGCGGTGATCCACTCGCCGTGCGCCCGCCACGCCTCGGCGGCCTGCACGCGGCGGAAGGCCAGCAGCAGCGGGTCGGGATCGTCCCAGGTGGACAGTGTGACGGGCGAGACCGGCAGGCCGAAGAGGGAGTCCCCCGTCAGGCCGGGGACCTCGCCGACGGCGAGCAGCCGCGACGGCGGCGCCGACGGCCCGGACGGCAGCAGGACGGAGCCGACGAGGGCCAGGTGCGAGGCGGTGGCGGTGATCCAGCCGACGGTGTCGAACGACGGCGCAAGCGGCAGCACCCCGCCGGTGGGCACGACGCCGTGGGTGGGGCGCAGGCCGAAGAGGCCGCAGCAGGACGCGGGGACACGGATGGAGCCGCCCGTGTCGGTGCCGAGGCCGATGTCGGCGTGCCCAGTCGCGACCGCCGACGCGGGGCCGCTGGAGGAGCCGCCCGTGACGAGGCCGGGTGCCGAAGGGTTGGGCGGGGCACCATAGTGGACGTTCGTGCCGGACAGGGAGTAGGCGAGCTCGTCGGTGTGCGCGATGCCCTGGATGGTGGCGCCCGCGGTGCGCAGCCGGGCGACGGCGGGGGCGTCCTCGGCGGCGGGCAGGGCGGACGCGAGCCACGTGGGGTTGCCGCCGCCGACGGCGAAGCCGGTGACCTCGAAGAGGTCCTTGACCGCGACCCGCAGGCCGTCGAGCGGGCCGTGCCCGGTGGCGTGGGCCAGCGGCATGCCTTTCACCCGCCACACCGTAGGGTCCGCGGACATACCGTCGCCTCCCACCTGCCGCCGCAACGTCGCGGCGGGCCGTTGAGTGAGCGTAGCGCCCGCGCGACGAACGCACAGGGGGTCGGACCTCACCAGTCCGGCGGGCCGAGCCAGGTCGCCTTCGCCAGCGCGTTCTGCCCCGCGGAGTTGGGGTGGAAGAAGTCCTGCGCGACCACCATGTCGAGGGTGAACGCGACCCGGTGCGCCGCCCCGCCGTCGTCCCGGCACCGGGGGCCGTAGGCCTTGCAGGCGGCGGCGAGCTGCGTGTTGTAGGCGTCGACCCGCGCCCCGAACGCCTTGCGCCGCGCCACGTCCGCGGGTGCGGTGGAGGTGGGCGCGGCGAGCAGCGCCTGGCAGATCCCGAGCGACCACGCCTTCACCGCGACCTGGCTGGTGTGCCCGACCTCCCAGAGCCGGTTGATGTCGGGGATGCTGACGACCAGGACGCGGGCCTGCGGCATGCCTTCCTTCAGCACGGCGAGGGCGTCGTCGACCTGGCGGCGGAACGTGTCGACGGGGGTCATCGCGTCGAGGGTGGGCCGGCAGGCGTCGTTGGCGCCGATGAGGATCGTGACGTAGATGGCCTTCGCGGTGACCGCGGTGCGGGCCTGCGCGGCGAGCGCGTCGGCGCGGGCGCTGCCCTGGGCCGAGTTGACGCCGCGCAGGCCCGGATACGACGGCCGGAGCCGCCGGTAGTGGCTGTCGACGCGGGTGCCGTCGCCGGTCGACCACGAGTTGCGCGGGCACGGCGAGGGCGCGAGGCACGACGCGAACGCGGTGGTGAGCGAGTCACCGAGGGCGGCCATGGCCATGGAGCCGGACGACGGGGCCGGGCCGGCAGGACCCCCGCCACCCTCACAGGCGAGCGCGAGGACGACGAGCGCGGCGAAGAGCACGTTGCGTGCCCAATTGACGACGATCAGCACATAGTAGCGTGCAGGCGCTTCAGCAGCGACATCTCCAGCTCCTCCGGCAGCTGGAAGAAGCCGTCCTCGGTGAGCAGCCGGTGGTGGTCGTTCGGCCGGTAGGACATCGGCACCAGCGCGCCGTCGCGCACCTCCACGCTCCCGATGACGTCGCACGAAGGGACGTCGCCCGAGGGGTCGGGGGTACGGGCGTCCAGCAGGTCCACCCAGCCGTGCCCGCCGACCGCGGCGGCCTGCTCGCGGATGCCGGGCACCACGAAGACGTCGTCGGCGATCATCTCGTGCAGGAAGCGCACGAACGCCGGGTTCTCCTCGAAGTGGTCGGGCTGCATCGCGGCGGGCCCGTCGACGCCGACGGCGAGGAGCCCGACGACCGCCTCCGGCGACAGCCCGTACTCCGCGGCATCGTCGGGCTCGACCGGTGACACCAGATGGCGCAGCCGCTCGCCGACGTACACCTCGTACACGAACAGCGAACGCTTATCGGTCTCCACGGAGCTTCCCGTAGACGAGGACGTCGCGCCAGGCGCCGTCGCGGAACTCCGCGGAGCGCAGGATGCCCTCGCTGAGGAACCCGACCTTCTCCAGCGCCTTCTGCTCCGGGATGTTCTCCGGCTGCGTGCGGGCCTCGATCCGCGGCGCCGCGCTGTTGGCGAACAGGTAGTCGCACAGCAGCGTCTGCGCGCGCCAGCCGACGCCGCGGCCGCGCCACTCCGGCAGCAGGATGATGCCGATGCTCCAGTACCGCGACCAGCCGGTGCCGGTCGCCTCCCAGCTGACGTAGCCGGCGGCGGTCTCGTCGGCCTCGACCATCAGCCGGCCGTCGTGCTCGCCGAGGAAGCCGTCCTCGGCGAAGCGCCTGGCCGGGCCGGTCGGCTCGCGGTAGCCGGACCAGGCCGGGCCGGCCAGCCCCGGCTCCGTCACGAACCGCCGGAACATCCCCAGATCGCTCTCGACCACCGGTCGCAGCCGAACCCAGGTCTTATTCAACGTTGCCTCACCTCGCCTCGGAGAACCGCCGAACGGGCCGCCGATGTCAGCCGGCCGCCTGCGCACGACGCGCAAGATCGTCCGCCATCCTCGCCGATGATCGGGGCGACCGCCATCCGACCAACCGCCGGGAAAGGCCAACCGACGGTAGATCGGCCACGCTACCGTCTGAGCCCATGTCCGTCGATGCCTTCGCTCACACGTTCCTCGTGGCCGCCCCGCCCGCCCGGGTCTTCGAGCACCTGGCGGACCCGCACTCGTACGTGGGCCTGTCGCCGCTCGTCGTGGCCGTCCGCGACGTGCGCACCGACGGCGACCAGGTCGGCTACGTGGCCCTCGAACGGTTCCGCTTCTGGACGAACCGGATCCGCGTGACGATGACCCTCGACCCGGCGGCACCGGCGGTGGTCAGCGACGTCGTCTCGCCCGGCCGGGTCCGGCTGCGGGCGGCGGTCACGCTGGCGCCGTCCGGGGCCGGGACCGAGGTCACGGAGACGATCACGGTCGACTCGCCGTCGTTGCTGCGCCGGTACGTGGTGCGCACGGCGAGGTCCGTGCAGCTGCGACGGGCCGCCGAACTGACCCGCCGCATGTCGGACCGGCCGGCCTAGCGGGTCAGGTGCGCCGCGACGTGCTCCCGGATCAGCGCGAACGAGCGGGCGCGGGCCTCGATGTCGTACACCATGCAGGTCAGCATCAGCTCGTCGGCCTGGGTGCGGTCCAGCAGCCCGGTCAGCTGCGCGCGGACGGTGTCCGGCGAGCCGAGGGCCTGACCCTCGCGCCGTTCCAGCACGAATTCGCGTTCGCGGTCGCTGTACGGGTAGGCCGCCGCCTCCTCCGGCGTGGTGAGGGCCTCGGGCCGGCCGGAGCGCAGCCGCAGGAACGACAGCTGGCTCGGCCCGGCGAGGAACTCGGCCTCCTCGTCGGTCGGGGCGCAGACGGCGCTGACGGCGACCATCGCGTAGGGGGCGTCGAGCCACTGCGACGGCCGGAAGCTGTCGCGGTAGAGCCTCAGCGCGGGCAGCGTGTTGGCGCTGGAGAAGTGGTGCGCGAACGAGAACGGCAGGCCGAGCAGGCCGGCGAGCTGGGCGCTGAAGCCGCTGGAGCCGAGCAGCCACACGTCGGGCTTGTCGCCGCGCCCGGGTGAGGCGAGGATGCGCTGCCCGGTGTCGTCGCCGGTGAAGTAGGCGATGAGGTCCTGCAGCTCCTCCGGGAAGTGCTCCGCGGACAGGCCTTCCATGGTGCGGCGCAGCGCGAGCGCCGTGTGCTGGTCGGTGCCGGGCGCCCGGCCGATGCCGAGGTCGATGCGGCCCGGGTGCAGCGCCTCGAGGGTGCCGAACTGCTCCGCGACGACGAGCGGCGCGTGGTTGGGCAGCATCACGCCGCCGGAGCCGACGCGGATCGTGGACGTCGCGGCGGCCAGGTGCGCCAGCAGCACCGCGGGCGTGGAGCTCGCGATCGCGGGCATGTTGTGGTGCTCCGCGACCCAGAACCTGCGGTATCCGAGCGCCTCGACGCGTCTGGCCAGCTCCGTCGTGTTGCGCAGGGCATCGCCGGCGGACGCGTTCGCGGCGCGGGGCGCGACGTCAAGGACGGAAAGCGGAATCTCGGTCACAAGTCATGGTCAACAACGCCGTCCCCGGGAATGTTCCCGAAGGCGGGGCGGTGTGACGTGGCGCTGGTCGCACACCTGCCGCAGACGCGAACAGGCGCGGCCCGCCCCCAGGAGAAGGGGCGGGCCGCGCCGCGGTGACGGTCAGACGCGGCAGGGGTTGCCGGTCGGGTTGGCGGCGCTGCCGTGGATGTCGGCGCGTGCCTCACTGATGACCACGTCCGTCAGCAGCGTGTCGAGGACGACGGCCTGCTGGGTGACGCTGTTCGGGGTGGTCGTGGTCGCGTTGAGCTTGAGCGAGCCGACCACCAGCGGCACGGTGAGCGGTGCGCTGCCGACCGTGACCGCGATGCCGTTGATCTTCAGGTACGCGATGCTCGACGACCCGCTGAGGACCGGCGCGAGCCCGCCCGGGCCGGACGCGCAGGTCGCCTTCGCGGTGGCCTGGATGAGCCCGAGCTCGATCGTGACCGGCGCGACGCCGCCGACGGTGATCTTCACCGACTCGACGGTGGCCTTCGCCGTGCCGTTGTCGCCCGCCGCGGGTGCGGCGTCGAGGTTGTCGGGGGTGAGCGCCGCGTTCGCGTCCAGGGTCTTCGACTCCACCTTGATCAGGCCGGCGTCGAGGGTCAGCTGGGCGAGGACCTTGCTGTCGTCCGCGCACGGCACGTTGGCCGGGTTCGCCGCCGGCGAGGACAGCGGGCCGACCCGCAGGACCTGCGCCGTGCAGGAGAACGTGCCGTTGCGGTCGGCGTCGACGATCGTGCCGAGGCCGGTGCCGTCGGCGATCGCGGCGCCGACGGGCGCGGACAGGTTGACGGTGAAGCTCTCGTCGAGCTCGTCGACCGCGTCGTTGACGACCGGCACGGTGACCGGCCGGCTGGTCTGCCCCGGCGTGAACGTGACCGTGCCGCTGCCCGCGGTGTAGTCGGCGCCGGCGGTGGCGGTGCCGTCGGCCGTGGCGTAGTGCACGCTGACCGGCGACGTCGCCGGGCCGGAGAGCGAGACGGTGAACGTGGCGTTGCCCGCGTTCTCGTCGACGACGACGTCGTTGATCGCGATGGTCAGGACGGTCACCGACAGGGTCTGGATGAAGGCCGCCCCCTGGCTGACCCCGTCGACCTGGAAGTCGACCTTGCAGGTGTACGTGCCGGGCGCGGCACCTCCGGCGACCGTGACGTGCTCGGTGAAGTCGGCGGTCGCGCCGCTGTCGACGGTCTTCGAGGCCGGGTCGAATGTCAGCGACAGGTTGCCGTCGCAGTCGAACACCACCGGGGCGACCTTGACCTGGATCGCCTGGACGCCGGCGAGGATCGCGGCGCTGACCTGGTCGGCGGGCACGTCCGGCAGGTACACGCCGCCGGTGCCGGACGTGATCGCCTCGGCCTGGCCGCCGGCGTTCATGCCGCCGACGTCGACGGCGACGACGCGGATGTGCGCGGCGTTCAGCGCCGCGACGGTGTCGGCCAGGCCGTGGCCGAGGCTCGGGTCGTGCGACGGGGCGTCGCCGAAGACCACGACGATGCGGGTGCCGCCGTCGCGGAAGTGCACGGCGCCGTTCGCGAGCTGGAACAGTGCGTTGAGGTTGTCCTCCGGCAGGTCACCCCCGCCGCCGGCGACCCATTGGTCGATGCCGGCCTGGACCGCCGCCTGGTCGGCGGTGATGTCCTGGCGGACCGTGAACGGCGCGGAGTCCTCGAAGTCCTTGTACTCCGCGACCCCGAACCGCGCCTGCGGCTGCGCGGCCGCGATCTGCCCCATGACCGACGCGGCGTTGGCGCGCACGTCGGCGATCGGCCCGGTCATGCTGCCGGTGGTGTCGGCCAGGAAGACGATGTCGGGCTTCGGCGGGACCGGCGCGGTCTCGACGTGCTTGGCGATGTCGGCCGACTGGCCGGGTCCCAGTGTCAGGCTGACACCGGTCGGGGTGACACCTGGAGTGGCCTGCGCGGCGGTTGCCGTCGCGAGGACGGTCACCGCCCCTGCGGTCAGCACCAGGCTGAGTAATGACGCGAGTCTCACGTGCTCCTCCTGCGACGGTCGGCGGTTGCCGAGGAGAAGCAAACAATGGCGCCGTCCGCGTGAAACAGGACTTGCCGACCGGGCCGGCGTCGGATAAGAAGCGCTCAGCCGCCCTTACGAATTCACTCCTGTGAGTGTCTGTGAATGCCGTTCCACATTCAATTCAGTCCTTCGCCCGGGTGTACGAATGTCGACACACCCGCAGGAGTTACCGTTGTCCTTTACTGACGTACAGGGGGTGGCGGCATGGCCGGGAGAACGCAGCTGACCGCGGCGCGGGCCGTGCAGCTCGTCAAGGAGCCGTCGGGGGCGCCCGCGGTCAACCTCGCCAAGGTCCGCGAGTCGGGCCACGTCGACCTCGCCAAACGCGCCGACAAGGCCGGCCTGGCGCTCAGCAGGCGCGGGCTCGGCGGCATCCGCGCCCAGGCGATGCTCGTGCTCGACCACTCCGGCTCGATGCGCCCCGACTACAAGTCCGGCGCGGTGCAGACCCTGGTCGAGCGGGCCCTCGGCTTCGCACTGCAGATCGACATCGACGGCACCGTGCCGGTCGTCCCGTTCGACACGAAGGTCCTGCCGACGGTCGCGGTGACCGTCGACAACTACAGCGGCGTCGTCGACCGCGAGATCAACCAGGGCTGGATGGGCACGACCAACCTCGCCGACGCGCTCGCCGTGGTCCTCGCCGAGGCGGAGCGGACGACGGCTCCGATCTTCTGCGTCGTCGTCGCCGACGGCAGCCCGGACAGCAAGCGCGCGACGACCAAGGTGGTGTGCGAGCTGGCGCGCTACCCGGTCTTCCTGAAGCTGCTCGCCGTCAAGCCCGTCGAGTACTTCCAGACCCTCGACGACCTCGACGACTCCAAGCGCCTGCTGGACAACGTGGACACGAAGTACTCGACCGAGGCGCTCGACCTGCTGACGTGCAGCGACCTGCAGTTCGCCGAGGCGATGGCCGACGAGTGGGACACCTGGGTCGCCGCGGCCACGGCCGCCGGCATCCTCACCCCCTGATCGCACGACCGGGGCGCCGGCCTCACCGCGGGCGGGTCCCCCGCACGATCTCGTCGACGATCTGCTCGGGGGTGGCGTCGATCGACACCGCCAGGATGTCCTCGCCGGGCTGCGGCGGCTCCAGGGCGGCGAACTGGCTGTCGAGCATCTCCACACGCATGAAGTGACCGTGACGGGCCGCGAGCCGGCGCGTGATCAGCTCGCGGGAGCCTTCGAGCAACACCAGCCGCACCTGCGGGCGGCCGTCGCGCAGCTGGTCGCGGTACGCCCGGCGCAGCCCCGAGCACGACACGACCCCGGGGGTGCCCGCGGCCGCGTGCTCGTCGATCCAGCGGCCGATCGCCGCGAGCCACGGCGCGCGGTCCTCGTCGGTGAGCGGCTGCCCAGCCGCCATCTTGGCGACGTTGGCCGGCGGGTGGAAGTCGTCGGCCTCCGCATACCGCCAGCCGAGCCTCCCGGCGAGCAGCGCCCCGACGGTGGTCTTGCCGGTCCCGGCGACACCCATCACGACGATCACTGGAGGTGGGCTGTCCGGCATGGCGACACGGTACCCAAGCGACCGGTCCGCCACACACGGCGGTCGCCGCCGTCGGGTCGCCCGACGGGATTCGAGGTGGGCCGGTCGGTGGTCGTCGCCGACCGGCCCTCGACGGCCTGCGGTCAGGACGCCGCCATCGCCACCAACGGGGGGAAGTGGCGGGCGACGAGCTGCTTGGCGACGGTCGCCGGGTCGGCGATGTCGCCGACGCGGTGGCGCTCGACGAGGCGGGCGTGGCCGGGCAGGCCCGTGCCGCGCTCGCGGAGGGTCCGCTGCATCTGCGTCTCGATGGCCCCGGGGTCGACGATCTCCACCGTGCAGGAGCGGCTCGCCGCCTCGCTGACGCAGCGCATGAACGCCTCCGCGCCCGCCTTGGTGGCGCAGTACGTCGCCCAGCCCGGGTAGCTGCGGTGCGCCGCGGAGGAGGCGACGTAGACGATCCGCAGGCGGGGACCCGGGTCGCGGGCGAAGGTGGACAGGAAGGTGTTCGTGAGCAGGATCGGCGCGACCAGGTTGACCTGGACCGCGGCGAACACGTCCTCGGGGGCCAGCTCGCCCACCAGGCCGATGGGCTCGACCGTCGCGGCGTTGTGCAGCAGGACGACCTCGTCCTCGGGTGCGGTCCCGCCGACGAACGCGGCCAGCTCCGCCTCCGTCGGGAGGCTGACGGCCTCGGCGAGGTCGGTGGCGCGCAGCCGTACCGACGCCGGATGCCGAGCGGCGAGCACCTGCTGCTCCGAGGGGAAGGCACGGGCCAGGCCGAAGACCCTGGCACCGTCGGCTTGCAGCGCGTGGAACAGGGCCGCGCCGAGCCCTCTCGAGGCGCCGGTCACGATGACCGAACGCTTGCGAATAGCGTCCGCGGGTGCGGACATGACATCACTCCAACCGTGTCGAGGTGACAACAACGACGAGGGTGGGAGTTCGGCTTACGTGCGCCAGACCTGCAGTGCGGCGCGGGCGGGCGCGTGGCCCGTGCGGGCGCCCGCGGACGGCTCGACACCGGAAGCCGGCATGAGCTGCGCGATGACGCCCGTGGTGAGCTGCGCGGCGTGGTGGGCCGCGACCTCGGGGGTGTCCACCTGCTCGCCTTCGGCGTGCAGCATGAGGGGCTGCCGCTCGTCGTCGTCATCGCCGTCCGACGACGGCTCGTGGTGATGGTGACCGACGGCGAACGGGACGGGGCTGGACGTGAGGAGCTGGTGGACGATCCCGGCATGGGACGCCGGCGAGCCGACGGTGGCCCCGAACAGCATCGCGAGGACCAGGGCGAGGACGCCGACGACCCAGCCGGGCGTGCGTGCCCGCGTGAGTCCGTCCAAGGTCCGCCCCCTCCCCGGTGATGCCCAACGTCATCATGGCCCAACGGAGTACTTCTCGGAGTGTCGCGAATTTGCCAGCATCCGCGAAATTCAATTTCCCGGATAGGGTACGCAGGTGCTGGTCCGAGCGGTCGCCGAGGGCGACCTGTCCTGGTTGCAAGAATTGCTCACCAATGCATACGGTGCGGTCCACGTCATCACGGGAGAAAACGGTCGCGACGCCGACCGGCTGCCAGGACTCGTTGCCGAAAGCGCAACGGGCGAACGGGTGGGCCTTCTCACCTATGAGGTCGCGGCGACGGGCCTCGAAATCGTCACGCTCAACGCCGTCCGTCCACATGCCGGGATCGGGACCGCGTTGCTGGACGCCGCGCGGGCGGTCGCGGCCGACGCCGGATGCAGCCGGCTGTGGCTCATCACCACCAGCGACAACCTGGACGCGCTGCGGTTCTACCAGCGGCGGGGACTGCGGGTCCGGGCCGTGCACCCCGGCGCCGTGCAGCGCGCCCGCCGCCGCAAGCCGCAGATCGCCGAGGCCGGCGACTTCGGCATCCCGCTGCGCGACGAGGTGGAGCTGGAGCTTTCGCTGCGGGACGAGGAGGCGTACGTCCGGCCGGGCACCCTCGCCGACGTCAAGCCCGTCCTGGGGCTGATGGACGGCGCGACCCGCTGGCTCGTCGGGCTGGGCCGGACCGGGCAGTGGGGCACCGAGCCGCACTCGACCAACCCGCGCCGGCTGACCGCGATGATGCGGTGGGTCCCGCAGGGGCACCTGCACGTCGCCGAGATCGACGGCACCGCGGTGGGCGCGATCGTGGTCGGCGAGGCGCCGGAGCACATCCCGGTCGTCTACGAGCCCGAGCTGTACGTGAACCTCCTCGTCACCGACCGCGCGCGGCAGGGCCGCGGGCTGGGCGGGACGCTGCTGGACCACGCCCGGGTGCTCGCCGTGCGGCGCGGGATCGGGCTGCTGCGGGTCGACTGCTACGCGGGCGACGACCAGGCGCTGGTCGGCTGGTACCGCCGGCAGGGCTTCACCCCGACCGAGACCTTCACGGTCCGCCTCGCCACCGGCGTCGACTGGCCCGGCCAGGTCCTTGAACAGCGCCTCTGAACAGCGCCGCTGAGCAGCGGCCCTGAGCAGCGGCCCTGAGCAGCGGCCCTGAGCAGCGGCCCTGAGCAGCGGCCCTGAGCAGCGGCTCTGAGCGGCGCCTTTGAACAGCCGCTCCGAACGGCGGCTCTAGGCCGGCGTGCCGCCGAGCGCGGTGGCGAGGGTCTCCAGCAGGCGCAGGTCGTGCGCGTACCCGGACAGTTCGGACCGGCGGACCGCGACGAGCCCGCCGGGGCCGCCGCTGACGCGCACGTCGCGCCACGACGACCCGGCCCGGCACAGCGCGGCGACGGCCGCCGGCGGCGCGCCCGCGTCGGGGACGAGCGTGCCGGCCGCGTTGCCGAGGGCCTGCAGCTCCGGCACGGCCGCCGCGACCCGGGTGACCATGGCGCCGCCGGTGTGGCGGATGTCGACCCGGAACCCGTCCCGCACGCCGGTCAGGTGCACGCCGGCCGCGTCCTCCACGCGGTGCAACCCGCGCGGCAGGAGCTCGCTCAGGTCCTCGTCCACCCGCCCAGCCTGCCCGCTCCCCCACCGGCGGGCGACGACGGCCGCACCACGAACGCCTGTGGTGCACGCACCACAAGGCACGTCTCAGTCGCGATCGGCCAGGTAGAGCAGCACGGCGCCGACCCGGCGGTGGGTCTCGCCCTCCTCGACGAGGCCGAGCTTGGCGAAGATCGAGTTGATGTGGCGCTCGACGGCGCGGACCGTGACGAACAGGCGCTCCGCGATCGTGGAGTTGTTGGCGCCGGTGGCCATCTCCGCCAGCACCTGCCGCTCCCGGGCGGTCAGGTGGCGCAGCGCGCTGCCGGCCGGGCGGGCGCGGGCGGTGACCATCGTCTCCACGATCCGCGGGTCGATGACGGAGCCGCCGCCGGCGACCGCCCGGACCGCGTCGGCGAGCTGGCCGGGCTGCGCCAGGCGCTCCTTCAGCAGGTACGCCCGGCCGGCCACCCCGTCCTGCAGCAGCGCGGTCGAGTGCGCGGGGTCGTCGTACTGACTGAGCACCACCACGCCGATCGCCGGGTGGCTGCCCCGCAGCGCGATCGCGGCCCGGACGCCCTCGTCGGTGTTGGTCGGCGGCATGCAGATGTCGGTGACCACGACATCGGGCGCCAACCGCTCCACAGTGGACAAAAGCTCCCCGTGGTCGGCGGCGAGTCCGATCACCGACAGGTCGGCCTGGTCACTGAGCAGTGCCTTGACACCCTCCCTGACCAGGAGACTGTCATCCGCCACCACGACCCGGATACTCATGGGTCCGTAACCTACCGCCTGCCCCGGAGGACCCGTGAGCGTCGACTTCGCCCTCCTGCTCCGCCTGGAGCACGCCGTCGCCGACATCCTCGCCACCCCGGAGCCGGCCGGGCGGCCCGTCCTCGACGCGATCGGCCGGGCCCTCGGCTGGTCGGCGGGCGCGATGTGGCAGGTGACCCCCGGCGGGCTGCGGTGCGTGGCGACGTGGTCGACGTCGGACCGGTTCGCGGCGTTCGAGACCGCGACCCGCGATCTCGTGCTCGCCCGCGGCGAAGGGCTCCCGGGCGCGGTGTGGCAGCGCGGCGAGCCGGCGTGGGTGCGCGAGTTCGGGCGGCAGGCGGCGTTCCCTCGGGCGGCCGCCGCCGGTGAGGCCGGCCTGTCGGCCGCGTTCTGCTTCCCGTTGCGGAGCGCGGAAGGCGTCGAGGGGATCGTCGAGTTCTTCACCAGCACGCTCGCCGAGCCGCCGCCGGACCTGGTGTCGACGGCGAAGAGCCTGGGCCGCCGCATCGGCGACGCGCTGCACCGGGCGCGGGCGGCGGACGCGGTACGCCGCAGCGAGGCCCGTCTCCGCGCGGTGCTCGACTCCGCGCTGGACTGCGTCGTCATCGCCGACGCCGACGGGATGGTCCTCGAGTTCAACCCCGCCGCGTGCCGGACCTTCGGCTACCGCCGCGACGAGGCCGTCGGGCGCGAGCTGGCCGAGCTGATCGTGCCGCCCGCGCTGCGCGAGGCGCACCGGCAGGGGCTGCGCCGGCTCCTCGCCTCGGGCGAGCCGCGCCTGCTCGACCAGCGCGTCGAGACGACCGGCCGGCGCGCCGACGGCACCGAGTTCCCGGTCGAGCTGACCATCACGCGGGTCGCGGTCGCCGGTCCGGCCGTCTTCAGCGGGTACCTCCGCGACCTCAGCGACAGGCACAGGGTGGCCGAGGAGCTCAAGGCGTCCCGCCGCCGGGTGCTCGAGGCGGCGGTCGGCGAGCGGCAGCGCCTCGAACGGGACCTGCACGACGGTGCGCAGCAGCGCCTCGTCGGTCTCGGCATGACCCTCGCCAGGGCCCGCACCGCCCTGCCCGACCAGCCGGCGCGCGCCGCGGCGATCCTCGACGACGCCATCGCCGCCCTGGAGGAGTCCGCGATCGAGCTGCGCGACCTCGCCAGGGGCATCCATCCGGCGAGCCTCACCCGGTACGGGCTGGGTGCCGCCCTCGCCGACATGGCCCGGCGCAGCCCGGTCGAGCTGCGCCTCGGCGAGCTGCCGGCCGGCCGGTTCCCGCCGGCGGTCGAGGCGACCGCGTACTTCGTGGTGAGCGAGGCGGTCACGAACGTCGCCCGGTACGCGGGGACCGGCACCGCCCAGGTCGACGTCGCCGTGTCCGGCGCGGAGCTGGTCGTGACCGTCACCGACGGCGGGCGCGGCGGCGCCGACGCCGGGCTCGGCTCGGGGCTGCGCGGGCTCGCGGACCGGATCGCGCTGCTGGACGGCACCCTGACCGTCGACAGCCCGGCGGGCGCGGGGACGACGGTGCGGGCGAGCATCCCCCTGTGATGTGGTGCCAGCATCCATCCGGCACTGGTGCCGGCGCACTGCTGCCCCGCCCCGGCGGGCGCGAGGATTCCCTTCAGTCGGACGACTTTCGAGGGGACACCACCATGACGTACGCCATCCGCTGGGCCGGCCCTTCCCGCGCACGCTGCCGGGTCAGGGGTTCCTGACGTCCCACAGCCACAGCCCACCGGTCAGCCGCCCCGGCCCGAGCAGCGCGTCGAGGGTGCCGCGCTCCGCCGCCGCGGCGGGACCGTCGGGGGCCAGGACGATCGACGTGCGCCAGTAGGCGAGGTCGAGCCTGGCCTGCTCCCGGTCGAGGTCGGTGACGGCGGTGACCTGGTGGGTGCCGGTGGCGGCGTTGATCAGCCGGTCGGTCGGCCGGGCCGGCGCGCCGACGGTCGCGTGCCGGCCCTGCACGCCGCCGGCCGGGCCGAGGAAGTAACCGTGCGACATCCGCAGCTCGGTGCCGGTCGCGGTCGTCCAGCTCATCGCCGTCCAGTGCTCGAACGTGGCGAGCGGCACGATCAGTACCGACTCCTGCGGCCCGACGAAGGAGCGCCACTCCCCCGACGCGATGAACGCCGGGACCGGCGGCCGGTCGAACACCTTGATCGGCACCGGCGCCGCCGGCACCAGCACCGCCACGACCAGACCCGCCTTGAGCAGCCGCATTCCCGCCGGCGCGGGCAGCCGGTCGAGGCCGATCGCCACCAGCGGCGCGACCGCCCAGGTGGCCGCCTCGCCGAGCCGCGTCGGGAGCAGGGTGTCGAAGAGCGGCAGGTGCCGCAGCAGGGCATAGGGGCCCGGGACGCCGATCTCGCGCTGGTACAGCGTGAGCTCGTTGCCCAGCGACAGCACCGCGAACAGGACGCCGGTGCCGGCGAGCGACCGCACGAGCGGCTCCCGCCACCGCCACGCCACGCCGGCGGCGACCGCGATGACGAGCGGCCAGCCGAAGTAGCCGTGCTGCTCGGCGGAGAACCCGGGCTCCGGCTGGAACTCGCTGAACCGCACGGCGACCGAGTTGCGCGAGAACGACGTGAACCCCAGCAGGTCCGTGTGGAACGCCGTCATCTGCTTCTCGCCGCCGCGGTAGGCGCCCGTGCCCGAGAACTGCCACCACAGCGGGAACGCGAGCACGACCGCCGTCGCGAGGAGCGTGACCCCGAGCCCGGCGAGGACGCTCAGCGCCCGCACCTCGCGGGGCCGCTGGACCAGCCACAGCAGCCCGAACACCCCGATGGCGAGCGCCGTGATGAACAGCGTCTCCTCGTTGATGAAGACCTGCCACACCACCAGCGCGGCCAGGATCAGCCCGCCCCGCACCGGCGCGTCGCGCAGCTTCACGACCCGCCACACGATGACCGGCACCAGGAACTGCGCCGTGAGGTTCGGGTGGAACGTGGCGTGGTTGGCGACGCTCGGCGCGAACGCGGCCACGAGCCCGCCCACCCAGGCGGCGACCCTGTTGTCCACGACGTGCCGGGACAGCAGCCAGAACCAGGCGGCCGCGGTCGCGGTGAGCGTCAGCACCACCAGCAGGTCGAACGTGATCCCCGGCCCGACCAGCATCGTCACCGGCGCCAGCGGCAGCCCCAGCCCGAACATCGTCGTGTTCGCCATGCCGTTGACGCCCACCGGCGCGTTCAGCCGGTCGAGGAGGAACGGGTTCTCCAGGTGCCGCACGCACCGTGCCGCCCACGCCAGGTAGTACTCGGCAAGGATCCGGTCCCCCGGCGTGTACGGCAGCCGCTGCCCGGGATGCGCGAGCAGCCGCCCGCAGAGCACGATCGCACCGGCGAGATACCCGGCCACCGCCACCGCGTCGCCCGCCCACCGGCTCCGGGATTGCCCCTCGTCCATGCCGAGACCCTAGCTGCCGCCGCATCGGCGACCCGTACGCGGGTGACTCCGGCAGTCGCCTACCCGACGCCGCAGCGAGCGACCGGTCACGCTCCGCTGTGTTAGCGTCGTCGCCATCCCGGGTCGATCCGGGCTATCCGGGGTGGTCCTGATGCGGTCGGTGCGGATCGTCTTGAGCTGGTGCCATCGGGACCAGCGACTCAAGGAAGCGCTGCTGCGTGACCTGCTGCCGGCGCTCGGGCTCTTCCGGGACCTGGAGGTCCAGTGGTGGCAGGACAGCCACCTGACCTGCGGCGAGGAGTTCGGCCCGGCCATCGTCGGCCGGTTCGGTGAGGCCGACTTCGGTCTGCTGCTGCTGACCAGCGCCTACTTCACCCGGCCGTTCATCCGGCAGCACGAGCTCCCCCGGTTCGCCGGGCCCACCGCCGACAAGGGCTCGCTGCCGGTGGCGCTGGGCCCGCTGCCGTCGTTCGGCCCGCACCGTGACCTCGGCGGGATCGAGCAGCAGCTGATCTTCGGGCAGGAGCAGGGCAGCTATGCCGAGCTGTCCGGCGTCAAGCGGACGATCTTCGCCAACAGGCTGGCCGACTCGATCCGCGCCCGGGTCCTCGACCTGAACGGGTTCGTGACGCTGTGACCCCGCTCCCTCCGGCGGAGGCCGTCGCCCGCGTGGAGGCGCTGCGCGCCGCCGGTGCGGTGACCGAGCTGCAGGCGGCCCGGCTGAACGTGATCGTGCGGCTCCTCGACGCGGGCGGACGGTTCCTGCTGCGCTCCGCGCTGGACGAGGCGGAGTTCCCCGCCGACCAGGCGCGGGGCCAGGACGCCTTCCAGGACTTCCGGGGACGGGTCAACCGCGCGGCCGAGACGGCCGGCGTCGACCTGCAGCTGGAGCTGGAGCCCCGCAAGAGTCCGCCGGAGCGCCGCCACGGCTGGTTCGCCGGTGGTGACCTGACGGACGCGGGCATCGTCGCGTTCACGGGCAGGGCGGCCGACGACACCGGCATCGCGCACCCGATCGCGCCCGAGGTCACCGAGCTGGGCGACTCGCGACGCACCAGGGTGTATGTCAGCGTGGCCGCCGCCGACGCCGGCTCCCGGCCGACGCGCCAGCTGGTCGGGCTGCTCCGCCAGCACCTCCAGCTCGACGGCGAACGGCAGTGGGAGGTCGCCGACCCCGACTCGATCGGCCTCGGCGAGAACCTGCAGGACAGCCGCGACCGGCTCTGCGCGCAGGCGGACGTCCGCGTGGTGCTGCTCAGCCCGTCGTACCTGACCGACGAGGCGAACTCGGCCGAGCGGCACCGCGTCCTGGACCGGCCCGGCCGCCGGGTCGTCTTCGCGCTGACCGCCCTGCCCGACGCGACGCCCACGCTCGGGCCGTTGCCGCGACGCGGGGTGCGCCGCCGCGAGCAGCCGTGGGCCGTGCTGCGCGGGGAGCAGCAGCGCAAGCAGTACATCGACGCGCTCGTCGACGCGCTGCACGCCGAGGTCCGGGCGCAGCCGGCGCCGGCGCTCGACGCCACGGCGGAGCTCGCGGAGCACACCAAGCGGCTCACGGACCGCCGCGGCGGCAACGACAGCACCGTGCTGGTGGACGCCGAGGTCAGCGAGACCACGTTCCGGGAGTCCCACCTCGAGGCGCCGGACAGGGGCCCGGCGCTGGCGGCGGTCAACCGGCTGCTGGAGTGGGCCATGGCGCAGGACGGCCCGCGGCTGTGCGCGCTGCTGGGCGACGTCGGCCTGGGCAAGACCACGACGGCGAAGCTCTTCGCGCGGGCGCTGCTCGACCAGCGCTCGAAAGGGGCGCCGCTGCCGCTGCTGTTCGACCTCCGCGACGTCCGCGCCGGCGACCTGAGCCGGGCGATCACGCTCGACACGATCCTCGACAGCATGCTGGAGGCCAGCCGGCCCGCGGCGGTGCCACGGGAGCGACTCTCCGCCGACACCGTGCGCCGCCGGCTCACGCAGGGCGACGCCGTCGTGATCTTCGACGGTCTCGACGAGGCGCTGGTCCACCTCGAGCCGCACGACCAGCGGCTCTTCATCCGCCAGCTGTGGCGCGCCGTCGAGGGCACGACCAGCACCCGCATGCTGGTGACCTGCCGGACGCAGTACTTCCGCACGATCCGCGACGAGGTCAACTTCTTCACCGGCGACGACCGGCAGGGCCCGCAGGGCAAGGACTACCTGGCGCTGCTGATGCTCCCCTTCGGCGAGCGGCAGATCCGCGACTACCTCGCGGGCAACCTCGACGCCGAGCCCGACAAGGTCGAGGCGTTCCTGACCCTCATCGGCAGCGTCCACGACCTCACCGACCTGGCCCGCCGCCCGATGACGCTGAAGCTCATCTCCGACCAGGTCGAGTTCATCGAGACCGCGAAGCTCAAGGGCCGGGCGGTGCGCGCCGTCGACCTCTACGGCGAGGTGGTCGAGCGGTGGCTGGCCCGCGACAGCGGCAAGCACACCCTGCTGCCCGACCACAAGCACCTGCTCATGGAGGCGATCGCCGCGGAGATCTGGCGCTCGGGCCGCAACTCCTGGACCGCCGGCGACGTGGACGACTGGCTGCTGGACCTCCTCGACCAGCGCCCGGACCTCCGCCGCCACTACCGCGACAACGTCCCCGACCTGTGGAAGACCGACTTCCGCACCGCCACGTTCCTCAGCCGCGACGGCGACGAGTTCACCTTCGGCCACCGCTCGCTGTTCGAGTACTTCCTCGCCCGCCACCTCTTCCGGGCGCTGCGCGAAGTCCCCGCCACCGGCCCCGACCCGGTGGCCATGCCGGTGCCCGGCCCGGAAACCCTCGACTTCCTCGGCCAGTGCCTGGCGGCCGCCACCCCGCCCGCCCGGGCGGCGGCCCTCACCGGCCTCGCGGCGATCCGGGACCAGTACACGCCGGAGGCGTCGGAGCTCGCCTTCGCGTACGCACTGCGCGCCGCCGAGCACGGACACCCGCACCAACCCCTCACGCGGGTCCAGCTCCCAGGCGCGAACCTCGCCGAGTGGACCATCGGCAACCCCGGCATGAGCGGACACGCGCTGAGCCTGGCCGGCGCCGACCTCCGCGGCGCCGACCTCCGCCGCGCCCGCATCCACCACACCGACCTCACCGGCGCGGACCTCACCGACGCCCGTCTCGACTCGGCCGAGCTGCACGACAGCAGCTTGAGTCAGGCCGATCTCGACGGCGTACTGATCGCCTCCGCACTCCTGCGCCACTGCGACATCGGCGACGTCGACTTCACGCGAACCATCCGCCACCGCACGCAACTCCTGTGGTGCACCCCCTCCCCCCAGCCGGCCGAAGGCCTGCTCGTCGCTCCCCTGCCGGGCGAGGAACACGCTCGAATCACGCCCTGGGTCACGAGCATGCACACCGGCACGGTGAACGCGGTGGCGTGGTCGCCGGACGGCACCCGGCTGGCCACCGGCGGCAACGACGGTGTGCGGGTCTGGAACGCGACGACCGGCGAGGAACACCTCCAGCTCACCGGGCACACCGATTGGGTCCGGTCGGTGGCGTGGACTGCGGACGGCACCCGGCTGGCCACCGGCGGCGACAACGGTGTCCGAGTCTGGAACGCGACGACCGGCCAGGAACACCTCCAGCTCGCCGAGCACACCGGCCCGGTGAACGCAGTGGCATGGTCACCAGACAGCACCCTCCTCGCCACCGGCGGCGACAACGGTGTCCGAGTCTGGAACGCGACGACCGGCCAGGAACACCTCCAGCTCGCCGAGCACACCGGCCCGGTGAACACAGTGGCATGGTCACCAGACAGCACCCTCCTCGCCACCGGCGGCGGCACCAACGGTGTGCGGGTCTGGAACACCATGACCGGCGCCGAACACCTCCAACTCGCCGGACACACCGGCTGGATCCGGTCGGTGGCCTGGTCACCGGACGGCACCCGCCTGACCACCGGCGGCACCGACGGTGTCCGGTTCTGGGACACAGTGACCGGCGCCGAACACCTCCAACTCGCCAGACACACCGACTCGGTGGACGTCGTGGCGTGGTCTTCAGACGGCACCCGCCTGGCCATCGCGAGGAAGTACAGCGCGCGGGTCTGGAACACCGTGACCGGCGAACATCTCCAACTCGCCAGACACACCGACTCGGTGAACGCGGTGGCATGGTCTCCAGATGGCACCCGCCTGGCCACCGGCAGCGGCAGTGACGTGCTGATCTGCGACGCGGTAACCGGCGCCGAACACCTCCAGCTCGCCGAACACACCGACTCGGTGGACGTCGTGGCGTGGTCTGCGGACGGCACCCGCCTGGCCACCGGCGGCGGCAGCGGTGTGCAGGTCTGGAACACCATGACCGGCGCCGAACACCTCCAGCTCGCCGGACACACCGGCTGGATCCGGTCGGTGGCCTGGTCACCGGACGGCACCCTCCTGGCCATCGGCGGCGGCACCAACGGTGTGCAGGTCTGGAACACCATGACCGGCGCCGAACACCTCCAACTCGCCGGACACACCGGCTGGATCCGGTCGGTGGCCTGGTCACCGGACGGCACCCTCCTGGCCACCGGCAACGACAACGGAATGCAGGTCTGGAACACAGTGACCGGCGCCGAACACCTCCAGCTCGCCGGACACACCGGCTGGATCCGGTCGGTGGCCTGGTCACCGGACGGCACCCTCCTGGCCACCGGCGGCGACAACGGTGTGCGGGTCTGGAACACCATGACCGGCGCCGAACACCTCCAGCTCGCCGGACACACCAGCTCAGTGAACGCGGTGGCGTGGTCGCCGGACGGCACCCACCTCATCACCGGCAGCGGCCGCAACGTGCTGATCCTTGACGCGGTGACCGGTGCCGAACACCTCCGCCTCGCCGGTCACACCAGCTCAGTGAACGCGGTGGCGTGGTCGCCGGACGGCACCCGCCTGGCCACCGGTGGCAACGACGGCGTGCGGGTCTGGAACGCGGTGACCGGCGAAGCGCAGCTGCACATCTCCGGGCACACCGACTGGGTCCGGTCGGTGGCCTGGTCACCGGACGGTGCTCACCTGGCCAGCGGCGGCGATGACACCACCGTTCGAATCTGGGATGCGACGACCGGTCAGGCCGACCGGTTCGTCGTCCACGGATTCGACGGCAGCGAGATGGCGGTCTTCGACGCTGTGTCCGGGGATCTCGTCGGCGCGAGCTCCGGGGCGTGGCGGTGGATCTTCTGGGGGCCCGACGGGCTGCCGGCCGAGACGTTCGGGGCGCTTCCGCCGCTCCCCACGTCGCACAGCTGAGCTACGCGGGGTCGCGGTTTGCGGCGGGCGGCGGTCAGGCGGGGATGACGTCGTCGACGGAGGCGGCGCCGGCGATGCGGTGGACGGCGGCGACGGCGGCGCGGGGAAGGGGGGCGTAGACGTGCGGGAACAGGCCGCCGTTGGCGGAGGTCTCCCAGCGCAGCCACATGCCCATGGTCTGCGCGTCGATGGCGACGACGACGAGGTCGGGCACGTCGGCGAAGTAGCGCTGGGCCGTGCCGGCCACCTGGTCGCGGGACGAGCAGTGGATGTAGCCGTCGCGCAGGTCCAGGGGCGAGCCGTCGAAACGGCCGTTCGCCTCGAACGCCGCCCACTCGGCGGGCAGCAGGATCTTATAGATCAGCACGGGCACACAATGCCACGGGTGAGAGGTTCCTTCACCTGTCCCAGGTGAACGCGTGTGAGCGACGAGTCACCCGTTTGCGACCTAGCGTCCGCGATTATGAGAACTCGGACATGGGTGTGCGTCGCCGGCGCCGCCATCGCGGTGGGCTCGTTGAGCGCCGCGCAGGCTCGAAGACCTGACCCGCCGATGGTTCACACGGCGCAGATGACCGGGCAGCAGACCGCCGAGCAGCCGGATTCCATGGTGTACCTGCTGACCGGCACCGGCCTGGTCGCAATCGGCGGCGTGGTGCTCGTCGGCGGTGTCTCCGGGCTCGGCGGCCTCGACATCCCGGGCGGCATCACGATGACCGTCGGCCGGACCAGGCTGTGGGCGAGGTCGGTGCGGGTCCGCGGAAGGCACCGGATCCGCCGGAGGATCACAGGCGGGTGATCCGGTCCTTCAGCAGCGTGGTGGCGATCGCGGCCTTGCGCGGCTGGCCGCGGACGAACGCCTCCGCGAACTTCGCCGCCTGCTGGTAGGTGACGCTGGCCGGCATCGGGGGCTCGTCGGCGTCGACCGCGACGTCGACGAGCGCCGGCCCGTCGAAGGCGAACGCCTCGCCGAGGACGTTCTCCAGGGCGATCGGGTCCGTGACCCGGGCCGCGTACGCGCCGCAGCCGCGTGCCCAACCGACGTAGTCGGCCAGCGGGTCGTCGCCGTACCGGACGCCGAACTCGGGGAAGCCGTTGACCATCTGCTCCCAGACGATCATGCCGAGGGCGCTGTTGTCGTTGATGACGACCTTGATCGGCAGCTTGTAGCGGGCCGCGGTGTGGAACTCGGCCATGAGCATCGCGAAGCCGCCGTCGCCGACGAACGCGATGACCTGCCGGTTCGGGTACTCGTGCTGCAACGCGATCGCGTACGGCAGGCCCGGCGCCATCGACGCGAGGGTGCCGGAGAGGTAGAACTCGCGGCCGCCGGTGGCCTGCCAGTGCCGGGCCGCCCACGTGGTGACGGTGCCGGAGTCGCAGGCGAGGATCGCGTCGGGCGCGGCGACCCGGTCGAGCGTGCTGGCCAGGAACTGCGGCGCGATGGGGTCCCGGTCCGCCCGCTCGGTGGCGGCCATGCGCTCCCGCCAGTCGCGCATCTTCTCCTGGTACCGCAGCAGCCAACGCCTGTCGGTGCGCCGCCGCAGCCGGGGCAGCAGGGCCTCGCAGGTGGCCGCGGCGTCGCCGACGAGCGGCACGTCGGTGGGGATGCGGGTGCCGACCCGCGCGGGCTCGACGTCGATCTGCACGACGTGCGCCTGGCCGGGCGCCGGGAGGAACTTCGTGTACGGGAAGTTCGTGCCCACCATCAGCAGCGCGTCGCACTCCTGCATCAGGTCCTCGCTGGGCGCGGTGCCGAGCAGGCCGAGCCCGCCGAGCGCGAAGGGCGAGTCGTCGGGCACGACCATCTTGCCCAGCAGCGACTTCACGATCGGCGCGCCGAGCACGTCGGCGACCAGCTCGACGAGGGGTCCGGCGCCGCGGGCGCCGATGCCGGCCAGGATCGCCGGCTTCGAGGCGTTGTTGAGCAGGTCCGCGGCGGCCTGGAGGTCGTCGTCGGCGGGGCGCACCGGCGGCGCGACCAGCACGGGCGCGGTCGCCGGCGCGCGGGTCGGCCCGACGGTCTCGAACGGGTTGTCGCCGGCGGTCGCGACCTGCACGTCGTTCGGGACCGTGAGATGCGCGACGCCGCGCCGGGCGAGGGCGGTCCGGACGGCGATGTCGACCAGCGACGGCACCTGCGCCGGGTTGCCGATCGTCTCGTTGTACTCCGCCACGTCCTCGAAGAGCCGGTCGAGGTGGACCTCCTGCTGGTACGCGGTGCCGATCACGCTGGACTCCTGCATCCCGGTGATCGCCAGGACGGGGGCGTGGTCGAGCTTCGCGTCGTAGAGGCCGTTGGCGAGGTGGATGCCGCCGGGCCCGGAGGTGGCGAGGCAGACGCCGAGCCGGCCGGTGGCCTTGGCGTGCGCGACCGCCATGAACGCGGCGGCCTCCTCGTGGTGCACGAGCACGAACCTGACCCGGTCGGCGTTGCGCCGCAGGCCCTCCATGATCCCGTTGACGCCGTCGCCGGGCAGGCCGAACACCGTGTCGACCCCCCAGTCGGCCAGCCTGGCGATCAGTGCCTCACCGACAGTCGCTCTGCTCATGCGTTTGTGCTTTGCCGGTGGCGGCGGAACCAAACATCGCCCTGAGCCGGCGGCGCACCTCGGGGTCGTAGGCGTCGGGGTGCGCGCGGGCGGGCCGGTCGCCGTCGAAGAACCCGCCGGTGCCCCGCTCGTGCAGGATCAGCCGCAGGGTCGCCTCGCCGCCCTCCTGGACCGTCGACCTGGGCGCGGCACCGTAATCGCGGACCATCTGGGTGTCCATGAACGTCGCCGGGTGCAGGCAGTTGACGGACACCTCGCCGCCGGCCAGGCGTCCCTCCAGTTCGCCGGCAAGGTCGTCGGTAAGGTCCAGGCTCCACGCCGCCAGGGCGAGTTTCGACCTCCGGTAGGCGGTGACGCCGTCGTACGAGCGGCGCAGCTCCACGTCGTCGAAGTCGATCGGCGCCTGGCCGATGGATCCGACGTTGACGACCTTGGCGGGCGCGTTGGCGGTGAGCGTGGGCAGCAGCGCCGTGGTGAGGCGGACGGGGGCGAGGAAGTTGACGGCCCAGCGCAGCTCGTGCCCGTCGGCGCTCTCCTCGCGGGCGCCGCCGGGCGGGCCGAACCCGACGCCGGCGTTGTTGACCAGGATCGTCAGGTCGTCGCGGCCGGCGACCGCCGCGGCGAGCCGGTCCACCTCGGCCAGGCTCGCGAGGTCGGCGACGAGGCCTTCGGCGGTGCCGCCGGCCGCGCGGACCTCCGCCACACCGCGCGCGACCTTGTCCGGGTCGCGGCCGTGCAGCAGGACGGTCAGGCCGGCCGCACCGAGCCGCGGCGCCAGCCACCGCCCGAGGCCCGAGGTGGCGCCGGTGAGCAGGACGGCTGTCATCTTCCGACCGTATACACGGCGAGGCCCCACCGGCCTGCTGCCGGTGGGGCCTCGCTTGCGTCGTGCGGGGCCGGTGCTCAGCCGCCGAAGCCCGCGGGCAGGCCGCCGCTGTCGTCCGCGTCCTTCGCGTCGAGGATGTCGACGATGAAGCGGAGCGTGCCCTTGGGGTAGCCCTCGGGGGCGTCGTCGCCGTAGGCCTTGCTGCCGGGGATGTCGAGCTGGACGCGGCTGCCGACCTTCAGGCCGACGAGGCCCTCGTCCCAGCCCTCGATGACCTGGGGCTGCTTGCGGAGCTGCTTCTGCCCGACCGGGATCTCGATCGTCTTCTTCCGCGGCCAGGACGCGTCGAAGACCTTGCCGTCCTTCATGGTCGCGCCGACGTAGTTGACCGTGACGGTCTGGCCGGCCTTGACCGCCTTGCAGTCGCCCTTGATGAGGACCTTGGTCTTGAGGGACGTGATCTCTTCGGTGCTGGCGGTGATCTTCGGCTCGGTCGCCAGGCCCTTGTCCATGCCGCCGAGCAGCGGCGGGAACGCGTTGGCGTCGCCGACCGGCTTGCACTTGATCCGGTTCTTCTCGGCCCGGTCGCCGAAGTACCAGACGCCGGCGAACGCGCCGCCGACGACCAGCAGGACGATGATTGTGCCGGCGATCGCCTGCCCGGCACGACGGCGGCGGGCGGCCTTCGCGGCGGCGATGCGCGCGGCGGCGCGCTTCTCCGCCTTCGTCGCCGGCGCGACGGTCTTCGCGTTCTTCGCCTTAGCCGACTTGTCGGACTTATCCGATTTGTCGGACTCGTCGTCGTCTGCGGTCGCGTCCGGGTCGTCGCCGTCCGCGGCGGCGTCCGGGTCGCCGGCTGCGGCGTCCGAGGCGTCGGCCGGGTCACCGTCCTCGTCGGCGGTGTCGTCGCCGGCACCGTCGGCCGCCTCGGCGTCCGCGTCCGGGTCGTCCTTCTTGCCCAACGACACGGTCTCCTCGGCCACGCCCTCGGCCTCGGTCGGCTCAGTGTTCGTCGTGTCGCTTTCCGCGTCCGCGGTGGGCTCGACCTCGGTGTCCGGTGCCGCCTGTGGCGGAGTGGCCTTGGTCGACCTCGCAGTGCGGCGGCTTCTGCCCCGATCGCTCACAGTTGGAAGACTCCCCTGCTGGACGGACCCGATAATCCGGCGGACCTGAGTTTTGTTCGCCAGAGCTTCCCATATCACACGCGCCGCGACACGCCCCGGGTGGCAGCGCAGCCGATAGGGTCATGTCATGGGCACTGTTCAGGGCGTCGAGATTACCGGACCGCTCGACGACCGATTCGCCGAGATCCTGACCGAGGAAGCTCAGAGTTTCCTGGCAGATCTGCACAGGACGTTCGACGCCCGGCGGCTGGAGCTGCTCCAGGCCCGCAAGGAGCGCGAGGCGGAGCTCGCCGCCGGCGGGACGCTCGGCTTCCTGCCCGAGACGCGCGAGATCCGGGAGGGCGACTGGCAGGTGGCCGAGCCGGCGCCGGGCCTGGTCGACCGGCGGGTCGAGATCACCGGGCCGACGGACGCGAAGATGACCATCAACGCGCTCAACTCGGGCGCGAAGGTGTGGCTCGCCGACCACGAGGACGCCAACACGCCGCTGTGGGCCAACGTCATCGGCGGCCAGCTGAACCTGCGCGACGCGAATGCCGGCACCCTCTCGTACACCTCCGGCGAAAAACACTACGAGCTCACCGGCGGACCGCGCCCCACCGTCGTGGTCCGCCCGCGCGGGTGGCACCTGCCGGAGAAGCACATCCTGGTCGACGGCGCGCCGACGTCCGGTTCGCTGACCGACTTCGGGCTCTACTTCTTCCACAACCACCTCGTCACCCGGCCGTACTTCTACCTGCCGAAGATGGAGTCGCATCTGGAGGCCAGGTTGTGGAACGAGGTGTTCGCGTTCGCGGAGGAGCGGTTCGGCCGCCCCACCGGCACGATCCGGGCCACCGTGCTGATCGAGACGTTCCCCGCAGCGTTCGAGATGGACGAGATCCTGTACGAGCTGCGCGAGCACTCGGCGGGCCTCAACGCCGGCCGGTGGGACTTCATGTTCAGCGTCATCAAGAAGTTCCGGACGCGCGGCAAGGACTTCCTGCTGCCGGACCGCAACACGGTGACGATGACCGTGCCGTTCATGCGGGCCTACACGGAGCTGCTCGTGCGGACGTGCCACCGGCGGGGCGCGCACGCGATCGGCGGCATGGCGGCGTTCATCCCGAGCCGGCGCGACCCCGAGATCAACAAGGTGGCGTTCGAGAAAGTTACCGCCGACAAGACCCGCGAGGCCGGCGACGGGTTCGACGGATCCTGGGTCGCGCACCCCGACCTCGTCGAGACGTGCCGGACCGTGTTCGACGGCGTGCTCGGCGACCGGCCCAACCAGCTCGACCGGCTCCGCGAGGACGTGACCGTGACCGCGGAGGACCTTCTCGCCGTCGGTGACACGCCCGGGCAGCAGACCGAGGCGGGGCTGCGCAACGCGGTGAGCGTCGGCGTGCAGTACCTCGACGCATGGCTCAAGGGCAGCGGCGCCGTCGCGATCAACAACATGATGGAGGACGCGGCGACCGCGGAGATCTCCCGGTCGCAGGTCTGGCAGTGGCTGCACAACGGTGTCACCCTGGCCGATACGGGTGCGCCCGTGACGCGGGAGCTGGTCGAGCGGATCGCCGACGAGGAGCTGGCGGCACTCGGCCGGGACCTCGGCGAGGCGCGGGCGTTGTTCATGGAGGTGGCTGTGGCGGACGAGTTCATCGACTTCCTGACCTTGCCGGCGTACGACCGCATGCCATGACCATTGAAGGGCTGGTGGCGCGGTTGCGGGAGTTCCTGCTGCCGGAGCAGGTGCTCACCGACCGCCAGCAGCTGCGCACGTACGAGTGCGACGGGCTGACCCACTACCGGGTGGTGCCCGCGGTCGTCGTGCTGCCGCGGACGGCTCAGGAGTGCGCCGACACGGTCCGGGCGTGCGTGGCCGCCGGGGTGCCGTTCGTCGCCCGCGGCTCCGGGACCGGCCTGTCCGGCGGGGCGCTGCCGCACGCCGACGGCGCGCTCATCGTCACCTCGCAGCTTCGCGCGATCCGCGAGATCGCCCCGCAGGACGAGCGGGCGGTGGTCGAGCCCGGCGTGATCAACCTGCAGGTCAGCCGCGCCGCGTCCCCGCACGGCTACTACTACGCGCCCGACCCGTCCAGCCAGCAGATCTGCTCGATCGGCGGCAACGTCGCGGAGAACTCCGGCGGCGCGCACTGCCTCAAGTACGGCTTCACCACCAACCACGTCACCGGCGTCGAGATCGTCACCCCCGACGGGGACCTGGTCCGGCTCGGCGGGCGGGCACCCGACGCGCCCGGCTACGACCTGCTCGGCGCGTTCGTCGGCTCCGAAGGCACTCTCGGCATCGCCACCGAGGTCACCGTGCGCCTCGTCCGGCTCCCGGAGACGGTCCGGACCCTCCTCGCCGCCTTCCCCGGCACCGACCAGGCCGGCGCCGCCACGTCGGCGATCATCGCGGCCGGGGTCGTGCCGGCGGCGATCGAGATGATGGACGCCCTGGCGATCGAGGCCGCGGAGGCGGCCGTGCACTGCGGCTACCCGGGCGGCGCCGGCGCGGTGCTCATCGTCGAGCTGGACGGGCCGCGGGCCGAGGTCGACGCCCAGTTCGCCGCGGTCGAGGCGTTCTGCCGGAAGCACGGCGCGTTCGAGATCCGCATCGCCGCCGACGACGCCGAGCGGGCCCTGTTCTGGAAGGGCCGCAAGTCGGCGTTCGCCGCCGTCGGCCGGATCAGCCCCGACTACATCGTCCAGGACGGCGTCATCCCCCGCACCGCGCTGCCGCAGGTGCTGACCCGCATCGGCGAGCTGGCCCGCGACCACGGCGTCCGGGTCGCCAACGTCTTCCACGCCGGCGACGGCAACCTGCACCCGCTCGTCCTCTTCGACGAGACCGTCCCGGGGCAGGCGGAGCGGGCCGAGGCGGTGTCGGGCGCCATCCTCGACATCTGCGTCGAGCACGGCGGGTCGATCACCGGCGAGCACGGTGTCGGCGTCGACAAGGCCAAGCACCTGCCCAGCATGTACAGCGCCGACGACCTCGACACGATGCAGCTGGTGCGGTGCGCGTTCGACCCGCACGGGCTGTCGAACCCGGGCAAGATCTTCCCGACGCCCCGCCTGTGCGGCGAGGTACCGGGACGGCGCAAGGGCACCCATCCGCAGCATCAGCCAGGCATCGCGGAGGTCTTCTAGGTCATGATCGCTGGAGCTTCACCCGTCCCGGCGGCGCGGATCGCGGGCGTGCCGGCCGCCGCCGTCGCCTCGCCCGCGTCGACCGCTGAGGTCGCCGACGTGGTCCGCGGCGCCGCCGGCGACGACCTCGCGCTCGTCGTGCGCGGCGGCGGCACCAGGCAGGACTGGGCGCTGCCGCCGCAGCGGCTCGACCTGATCCTGGAGACGTCCAACCTGTGCGGGCTCGTCGAGCACGCCGCCGGCGATCTCGTCGCCGTCGTCCGCGCCGGCACGCCCCTGCGGCAGGTCCAGGAGGCACTGCGCCCCGCCGGGCAGCAGCTCGCGCTGGACGAGCCGCTGCCGGGCGCCACCGTCGGCGGCACCGTCGCGGTCAACGCGTCCGGCCCGCGGCGCATGCTGTACGGCACCGTCCGGGACCTGCTCATCGGCGTCACCGTCGTCCGCGCCGACGGGGTCGTGGCGAAGGCCGGTGGCAAGGTCGTCAAGAACGTCGCCGGATACGACCTCGGCAAGTTGGTCGCGGGGTCGTACGGCACCCTCGGCGTCATCACCGAGTGCGCCTTCCGGCTGCACCCGCTGCCCGCCGCCCGCCGGTTCGTGTCGGTCCGCGTGGACGGCCCGGACGACGCCGCGCGGGTCCTGGCGGCGGTCCTCGGCGCCCAGGTCGTGCCGAGCGCGCTGGAGGTCGACACCGACCCGCTGACGGTGACGGCGCTCGTGGAAGGCGTGCCCGAGGGGGTCGCCCAGCGCGCGGCCGACCTGGAGAAGCTGCTCGGCGACGGCGCCGGCACGGCCGAGACCCCGCCGCCCGGCTGGGGCACCTACCCGTGGCGGCCGGGGGACATCGGCATCAAGCTCACGTCGGCGCTGTCGCGGGTGCCGTACCTGCTGACCGCCGTCGGCGTCACCGCGCAGCTGCACGACGTCAGGCTGCACGTGCGCGGCTCGGCCGGCACCGGCGTCCTCTACGCGGGCCTGCCCGGCGACACCGACCCGGGCTCCGTCGTCGGCGTCGTCAGCGACCTGCGCGCCGCCACCCGCGCCGGCGCAGGCCACTGCGTGGTGCTCACCTCCCCGCCGGCGGTCCGGTCCCGCGTCGACGTGTGGGGGCACGTCGACGGCCTCGACCTGATGCGCCGGGTGAAGGAGCAGTTCGACCCGCTCGGCATCCTCGCTCCCGGCCGGTTCGTGGGGGGCATCTGATGGTGCTCGAAGGCCCCTTCGTCGACCCCGGGCTCGTCTCGGACTGCGTGCACTGCGGTTTCTGCCTGCCGACGTGCCCGACGTACGTGCTGTGGGGCGAGGAGATGGACTCCCCGCGCGGCCGCATCCAGCTGATGCGCCAGCGCCTCGAGGGCGAGCCGCTGACCCCGTCCGCCGCCGGCCACTTCGACGCGTGCCTCGGCTGCATGGCGTGCGTGACCGCGTGCCCGTCCGGCGTCCGGTACGACACCCTGATCGAGCAGACCCGAGTCGCGGTGGAGCGGGAGCATCCCCGGCCGTTGCCGGAACGGGCGCTGCGGGGCCTGGTGTTCGGCCTGTTCCCCCACCCGCGGCGGCTGGCGCTCGTGAAGCGGCCGCTCGGGCTGTACCAGCGGCTCGGCTCCCCGCTGCTGTCCCGGCTGCCGGGCCGGCTGGCGGCCCTGGCCGCGCTCGCCCCGCCGGTCCGCCGATCCGTGCCCCTGCCCGCGCTGGTGCCGGCCCTGGGCCCGCGCCGCGCCGTGGTCGGGATGCTCACCGGCTGCGTGCAGCGCGAGTTCTTCCCGTCCGTGAACGCCGCGACCGCCCGCGTCCTGGCCGCCGAGGGCTGCGACGTGGTCATCCCGCCGTCGCAGGGCTGCTGCGGCGCCCTCAGCGTCCACAGCGGCCGCCACGCCGAGGCCGCGGACTTCGCCCGGGGCATCGTGGACACGTTCGCCTCCGCGGGCATCGACGCCCTGGTCGTGAACGCCGCCGGCTGCGGCTCGTCGCTGAAGTCCCTCGGCGAGCTGCTCGCCGACGACCCCGCGTACGCTCCCCGCGCGGCCGCGCTCGCCGCCCGCGTCACCGACTTCTCCGAGCTGCTCGCCGACCTCGGCCCGGCCGCCCCGCGCCACCCGCTCCCGCTGACCGTCGCCTACCACGACGCCTGCCACCTCGCCCACGCCCAGGGCGTCCGCTCCCAGCCGCGGACCCTCCTGCGCGGCATCCCGGGCCTCGACCTGCGCGAGATCCCCGACGCCGAGATCTGCTGCGGCTCCGCCGGCGTCTACAACATCCTGAATCCCGCCCCGGCGGCCGACCTGGCCGCGCTGAAGGCCCACAACGTCCTGTCCACCGGCGCCGACTGGCTCGTCACCGCCAACCCCGGCTGCCTCATGCAGATCACCGCCGGCCTCCGCACCACCGGCGCCACCATCCGCACCGCCCACACCGCCCAGGTCCTCGACGCCTCCATCCGCGGCGTCCGCCTCAACCCCGACCCCGCGTAACGGGACGGGCAGCGCGGCACGGCGGCGATCGCGGCCGCTGCGCTCGTTCATGCCGGTCGGCCCCGGACCATGGACCCGCCCGGCGTCGGGTAGGCGACGGGGCCGAGCCTGGTGGCTCGGCCCCGCGTGGATGCCGGTATGACGACGAACCTCGTGGACTGTCCCGAGTGCGGGCTCCCGGCCACCGTGCGCGGCGACGGGCCGGCGCGGAGCACCGGCGGGCCGGTCGAGCACATCCGGCTGCACTGCGTGCTCGGTCACCGCTTCTTCGGGCCGGTCACCACCCTGCGGCGCCCGCCCGGGGGCGCGTAGCGGGGCCGGTCAGTTCGGGCGCAGGGGGCGGCCCTGGCCGTCGACCGGGCGGCCGGTCAGCAGGATGATGCCGTCGACCACGAACCAGACCCACAGGCCGAAGACGATCAGGAACGGCAGCCAGAAGAGGAAGCCGCACCAGAACGACGTCCAGCCGACGACGACGCTCAGCACCAGCTGGGTCACGCCGAGGGCGGTGTTGCCCGCGTACAGCCGGCCGATGCCGCCGAGGATGAGGAACAGGCCCGGCAGGAGCTGGAGCAGGCCGGCGGCGAGCTTCGACTTGTCGGAGTACGGCTGGCCGGTCGCCGGGTCGTAGCCCGCGTTGGCCGCGCCGGGGACGCCGTAGCCGGGCTGGCCGTAGGCCGCCTGCTGACCGTACGCCGCCTGCTGCTGGCCGTACGGGTCGTAGCCGCCGGACGTGGGGGCGCCGGAGACCGGCAGCTGGTAGGTCGGCGAGTACGGCGGGCTGGAGCCCGGCGGCGACGAGGACGGCGGGCCCGACATCGGCTGCTGTCCGGCCGGCAGCGCGTACGGGTCGGAGGGCTGCTGCCCGTACTGGGGCTGCTGGCCATACGGGTTGGGCTGATATGGGTCCTGCTGCCCGTAAGGTGGCTGCGTCATGGGAGCAGGTTACCGCCACCGGCCGAAGGGACATGACCCTGTGAGCATGGTGACGTTGAGCCGCCCCGTGTCATGCGATCGGATTGACGCATGGACTTCGACGGCCGCAGGCCGCTGCGCACCACCGTCCGCCTGCTGGCCCACCGGAAGTGGCGCATCGCGCTGGCCACCGTCGCGTTCGCGGTGAAGGACAGCCCGATCTGGTTGCTGCCGCTGCTCACGGCGAACATCATCGACGTGGTCGTGGAGCACCGGCCGCTCGCGCTGCTGTCCGGCGGGCAGCGGCAGCGGCTCGCGATCGCCCGGGCGCTGGTCCGGGACCCGCGGGTGCTCCTGCTGGACGAGGCGACCTCGGCGCTGGACAGCGAGTCCGAGGCGCTCGTGCAGGAGGCGCTGACCCGGCTCATGCGGGGGCGGACGACGTTCGTCGTCGCGCACCGGCTCGCCACGGTCCGCAACGCCGACCGGGTCGCGGTCCTGTCCGGCGGCCGGCTCGCCGAGCTCGGCACCCACGACGAGCTCCTCGCGGCCGGCGGCACGTACGCGAGGCTGCACCGCCTCCAGCATGTGTAGCCACGCGCGAGCATCGTGGACGGGCGCGTGGACAGCCGCCCGCGAGCGGCGCGTGTGAGCGTCCCTCCCGGGGTCTGCGACACTGGGCAGGTGAAACCCGGTGCGTCTGACGAGCTGGCCAGCGCGAGCCTGGTCGAGCTCGCCATGTCACGGCTGCGCCGGGAGATCCTCAGCGGCGCCACCGACCCCGGCGAGCGGCTCGTGGAGGAGCAGCTGACCCGCAGGTTCGGCATCAGCCGCGCCCCGCTGCGGGAGGCGCTGCGCCTGCTCGCGCAGCAGGGCCTCGTGGAGCACGTGCCGCGGCGCGGGGTTCGGGTCGCCACCCTCTCCGCCGACGACATCCAGGAGTTGTACGCGGTCCGCGACGTCCTCGAGCGGCACGCCGTCTCCGCCACCGCACCCGACGCGGACCTCGCCGGTGTCGCCGCCGCGGTGAAGGCGCTGCAGGAGGCCGACGCCCGCGGCGACCAGTTCGACGTGGCGACCGCCCACCGGGAGTTCCACGTCGCGGTCGTCGCCCTCGCCGGCAACCGCCAGCTGACCCAGGTCTACGAGTCGATCCTGGTGAAGATCCAGCTGTACATGGCGCTGAACCTACGCCGCGAGGCCGAGGTCGCCCGCCCGCACGACGGCGTCCACCGCCACGAGCGGCTGTTCGAGGCCGTGTCGGCCCGCGACACGGCCGCCGTGCTCGCGGCGCTGGACGAGCACGGCGCCCGCTCGTACATCGACTGACGACGCTGGACGCGAGGCGGGCGGCCCCGCAGGCGCCGGCGGCCGGTTGGGCGGCACCTCGGGCAGCGTCGCGGCGAACGCCTCGTGGGCGTGGTGCGGGAGCAGCCAGCCGCCGTCCATGCTGACCCGCACGCCCGCCGAGGCGCCCGCTGTGCCGCGGGTGGCGGTCAGGCGCTCGGCGAGGTCCAGCCGGAGTGCGAAGGCACCGGTGGCGCCGCGGCGGACGGCAAGGGCACGGGCTCCGCGGCGGGCTGGACGGTGGCCCAGGCCGCCGACGGCGCGGCGGTGGCGGGGACGGTCCAGCCCGCGGGCATCGGGTACTCCGGCAGCGGCTGCGCCGCGAGGGCCGCGACGAACGCGGGGTGCGGGCGCCGCGGCTCCAGCCACAGGCCGTCGCGGCTGACCCGGACGCCGGCCACGGCTACGCGGGTGCCGCGGGCGACGACGATGAGCCCGGCACCCATGCAGGCCACCGTGCCGGCGATGGCGGCGAGCGCGGCCGTGCCGTGGACCCGCTCGCTCAGGTACAGGGCGGCGACGAGGCCGGCGACGATCGTGGCGGCGCCGGCGGCGATCCGGGCGGCGCGGCGCAGGCCGCAGCGGTGGCACGACGGCCAGGCCGGCGCGAGCGCCTCCTTGCGCAGCGGCCTGAGCAGGCTCCGGTAGAGCAGGCGGCCGGCGAGCACCGCCAGGGGCCACGCCCACAGGGGCAACGGCGACAGGAACACCATCGGCCGCATGCTGGTGGCGGGCCGCCCGTGGCGCGGGCAGATCGGCGGCACGAACGCGCCGGCGGGGATGCGGACGGGCGGCATGGCAGGCTCCGGGGGCCGAGGGGTCGGCGGGATTCTGCCACGCCGCGCGCCGTCCGGGAACCCGTCAGGGCAGCGGGGCGAGGATGGAACAGCTGCTGGTGGTGGCGCCGTCGGCGCCCGGGTAGCAGATGTCGGAGTCGGCGCCGCCGTTGAGGCTGTCGAGGCCGGCGTCGCCGTACAGGGTGTCGTTGCCGGTGCCGCCGTTGATGGTGTCGGCGCCCTGCCGGCCGCGGAGGATGTCGGGGCCGCCGCCGCCGTTGATGACGTCGTCGCCGGAGTAGGTGGTGCACGGCGGCGGCGCCTGGATCGCGGTGGGCACGAGCAGCCCGCCGCCGGACGGGAAGGGCTGGCACGGCGTGGTGTACCAGCCGCCGTCGATGACGTTGGCGTTGCCGTCGCCCGTGAGGGTGTCCGCGGCGCCACCGCCGGTGAGGTTCTCGATCTCCTGGTACACGTCGGACTCGCCGGTCAGCGGGTCGCCGCCGTGCGCCGGGCTCACCAGGGTCGCGGTGATCTTCGCGGTCCGGCCCTGGAACGTGACGGTGTCCGAGCCGGTGCCGCCGTTGATCCAGTCGTCGCCGGGGCCGGAGTGGATGACGTCGTCGCCCGGGCCGCCGGACGCGTCGCCGGCCGCGGCGGGCGTGGCGTGGCCGCCCATCTTGATGACGTCGTTCCCGTCGCCGCCGGAGGCGTGCACGTTGGACGTGGTGCGGTTGTCGATGACGTCGTCGAGGTCGGAGGTCTTGATGTCCAGGAAGGTCGCCGCATGCACACAGTGGACGGTGGTCTGGGTGGCGTACGGGTAGCTGCAGGTGCTGCCGTCAGGCGTGCTGAACGTGATCGGGTAGACGTCGGTGAAGGCGACGACACCGGGCGACGGGTTGCTGACGGTGAGCCGGTTGGCCTGGTTGAGCGCCGCCTCGTAGTGCATCTCACCGCTCATGGTGAGGGTGGCGACCAGTGGTTCCGCGTGGGCGGGACCCACGGCGGCGACGGTGAAGCCGACACCGAGGATGACCGCGAGTCCGAGCCGGGACAGTCGTCTCATCGCGGCAGGGTCGCAGTGACGGCGATCACATACGACCAACTGTCGGGTACCGGCCTCCGGACATCGACGCGTTACACGGGCCGCGGTTCGGCGTAACAGAACTGTCGACAATCGACAGCATGCCCGCACTCGACGGGACCGCCGAGGAGCCGACCGCGGCGCACGGGTTCCTGTGCGAGGCCTCCGCGGCCGGCACCGCGCGGGACATCACCGCCAGCGGGGGCCTTTCGGGCACACCGTCACTTGGAGGGGCAATGACTGCAAGCATCGGCCCGGTCGTCGAGGCCCGGCCCTACGCCTGGCCGTACGACGGCTCGGTCCCGGTCGAACGCACGGCGCTGCTGTGCATCGACTGGCAGACGGACTTCTGCGGACCGGGCGGCTACGTCGACAGCATGGGCTACGACATCGGCCTGACCCGGGCGGGCCTGCCGGCGACCGCGAAGCTGCTCGACCACGTGCGCGGGCTCGGCATGCTGGTCGTGCACACCCGGGAGGGCCACGACCCGGACCTGTCGGACCTGCCGCCCAACAAGCGCTGGCGGTCCGCGCGGATCGGCGCGGAGATCGGCGCCGCCGGCCCGTGCGGGCGGATCCTCGTCAAGGGCGAGCCGGGCTGGCAGATCGTGCCGGAGGTGGCGCCGGCGCCCGGCGAGGTCGTCGTCGACAAGCCCGGCAAGGGCGCGTTCTACGCCACCAACCTGGACCTGGTGCTGCGCACGCACGGCATCACCCACCTCATCCTCACGGGCATCACGACCGACGTGTGCGTGCACACCACGATGCGCGAGGCGAACGACCGCGGCTACGAGTGCCTCATCCTGTCGGACTGCACCGGCGCGACCGACCCGGCCAACCACGCCGCGGCGCTGCACATGGTCACCATGCAGGGCGGCGTCTTCGGCTGCGTCGCCACCTCCACCGACGTCATCGCGGCGACCGTGTCCGGCACGGTGGTCTGAATGGCCACGGTGGACGCCTCGCCCGGGCCCTTCACCTTCGACCCGGCGAGCACCGCGCTCCTCGTCATCGACATGCAGCGCGACTTCATGGAGCCCGGCGGCTTCGGCGAGACCCTCGGCAACGACGTCGCCCAGCTGCGCCGCGTCATCGAGCCGACGGCGGCGCTGCTCGCGGCCTGCCGGGCGCTGGGCCTCACGGTCATCCACACCCGCGAGGGGCACCTGCCGGACCTGTCGGACTGCCCGCCGGCGAAGCTCAACCGGGGCGAGCCCAGCATGCGCATCGGCGCGCCCGGGCCGATGGGCCGCATCCTGATCCGCGGCGAGCACGGCCACGACATCATCGACGAGCTGGCCCCGGCCGCCGACGAGCTGGTCATCGACAAGCCCGGCAAGGGCGCCTTCTACAACACGTCCCTCGGCGACGTCCTCGCCGCGCGCGGGATCCGCAGCCTGGTCGTCACCGGCGTGACCACCGAGGTCTGCGTGCACACCACCGTCCGGGAGGCCAACGACCGCGGCTACGAGTGCCTCGTGCTGTCGGACTGCGTCGGCTCCTACTTCCCGGAGTTCCAGGAGGCGGGCCTGCGGATGATCGCCGCGCAGGGCGGCATCTTCGGCTGGGTCGCGCCCTCATCCTCGTTCATCGCCGCACTGCAACCCTCTCCGCAGAGGACGTGAGACATGACCACTCCCGCTTCGCTCAAGGTCCCGTGGTGGGTCCGCGGTGACACCAACGCGTTCTTCGGCTTCGGCGTCAACGTGCTCGTGAACGTGCTGACCCTGACATCACTGTGCCTGTTCGTGGTGAAGCTCAGCGAGCGCGACGTCTTCCACGCGATCCTGCCGGCGCTCGGCATCGCGCTCGTCGCCGGCAACGTCTACTACACGTTCCTGGCGCGGCGCCTGGCCCGCAAGGAGAACCGCACCGACGTCACCGCCCTGCCCTACGGGCCGAGCGTGCCGCACATGTTCATCGTCATCTTCGTCATCATGCTGCCGGTCTACCTGAAGACCGACAACCCGACGCTGGCCTGGAAGGCCGGTCTGGCCTGGGCCTTCATCATCGGGGTCATCGTCATCATCGGCGCGTTCGTCGGGCCGTACATCCGCAGGTACGCGCCGCGGGCGGCGCTGCTGGGCACCCTCGCCGGCATCTCCATCACGTTCATCTCGATGCTGCCCGCCGCCCGGATGTGGGACCTCGCGTGGGTGGCGCTGCCGGTGTTCGCGCTGCTGCTCATCGGCCTGCTCACCGACACGAGGCTGCCGGGCAACTTCCCGATCGGGCTCGCCGCGCTGCTTGTGGGCACCGCGATCGGCTGGGCCGGCGGCGCGATGGACGGCAACGCGGTCAGCGCCGCCGTCGACGACATCGGCTTCGCCCTGCCCGGCCTGCACCTGGACCTGCTCACCTCCGGCCTGTCCGACGTGGCGCCGCTGCTCGCGACCGCGATCCCCCTCGGCGTCTACAACTTCACCGAGGGAATGTCCAACGTGGAGAGCGCCGCGGCCGCCGGCGACAACTACAACCTGCGCAGCGTCCTGCTCGCCGACGGTGCCGGGGCGCTGATCGGCGCGGCGCTCGGCTCACCGTTCCCCCCGGCCGTGTACGTCGGGCACCCCGGCTGGAAGAAGGCCGGCGGCGGCAGCGGCTACTCGATGGCGACCGGCGTCGTCATCGCGATCCTGTGCTTCCTGGGCCTGTTCGGCTTCCTCGGCGCCATCTTCCCGCTGCCGGCGATCGTGCCGATCCTGCTCTACATCGGACTGCTGATCGGCGCGCAGGCCTTCCAGTTCTCCCCCAAGGCGCACGCCGCGGCGGTCATCGCGGCGCTGATCCCCAACATCGCCCAGTGGGCCACCAGCCAGATCGACAACTCCCTGGCGGCCGCGGGCACCACCGCCGCCAAGGTCGGCGACGCCGCGCTCGCCGGCAACGGCGTCGTCTACAGCGGCCTGCTCACCCTCGGCCAGGGCGCGATCCTCGCCGGCCTCGTGTTCGGCTCGATCGTCGCGTTCATCATCGACAAACGCTTCATCCACGCGGGAATCTTCGCCCTCTCGGGCGCGGCGCTGGCCTTCGTCGGCCTGATCCACGGCGAGAAGGTCGCCTGGAACGCCAACGGGCAGGTCGCGCTCGGCTACCTCTTCATCGCGGTGGTGTGCGGCCTGTTCGCCCTGAGCCGCCCCGAACCCCGGCCGAAGGACGCCGACGAGCTCGAGCTGGACCGCCTGCACGGCGAAGCCCCACCGGCTCCCGCTCCGGCGGCCTCTGCCCCCGCCGCCGCACCACCGGCCTCCGCCCCCGCCGCCGCTCCGGCGGCGTAGCCCTCCCCGACTGCGCGGTGGTCCCCCGTCCTCCCTGGGGACCACCGCGCGACCAGCACCGTGCAAGCCAGTCGCGTCAGAAGGGACACCCGTGCGGATCAACAGGGACGACATCGTCGCCGAGGTGGAGGCGGCGTTCGTGGCGTACGAGAAGGCGCTCGTCGCCAACGACGCCACCGCCCTCGCCGAGGCGTTCTGGGACTCCCCGGCCGTGGTCCGCTTCGGCGTCGCGGACCACCAGACCGGCGCCCGCGAGCTCCGCGACTGGCGGTCCGCGCAGCGGCCGCTCCCGCCGGGCCGCCGGCTGTTCGGCACCAGGATCACCACGTTCGGCGCCGACCTGGCCACCGTCACCACGATGTTCGACTACCCCGGCACCGACGACCGTCCCGGACGGCAGTCCCAGACCTGGGTCCGCCTCCCGGAGGGCTGGCGCATCGTCCACGCCCACGTCTCGCATCCCCGCGGCGACTGAGCGGCGACTGGACGGCTTTTCTCAGGCAGCCGACAGCCGTCCCCGCCCCTGATGCGTCAGCTGGTACGCGGCGACGAGGAGCAGCACGCCGCTGGCGATCGCGTACACCCCGATCGCCCACGCGATCGCGACTGCGCCCGCCTCGGGCCGCACCACCACGAACAGCCCGGCCACCACCGAGATCGCGCCCACCAGCGCCAGGGTCCAGCCGCCGTGCTGGCGGGCGGCGAGCCACAGGTCGGCGACGCCGGTCACGATCGCCCAGGCGCCGACGATGACGGCCAGCACCACCCCGGTGATGCCCGGCCACACGATGGCGAGGACCCCGACGACGAGCCCGAACAGCCCGGCGACCGCCCGCGCCAGCCGCGGCCCGTTGCCGTCGGCGAAGCCGGTGACCGGGTTCGTCGCGCCCGCGGAGGGGCGCATGGCGTGGACGAGCTGCTCGATGCCGGTCGCGATCGTGAAGATGCCGAACAGCACCGCGAGCGCGATCACCGTCACCCCGGGCCAGATGATCGCGACGATGCCGAACACGACGGCGAGGACGCCTCGCACACCGAGCAGCCACGCTTCTCTTCTGAGCATCATGCCCTCCTTGCGAGTCGGTCTTCGAGTTCGTCGATCCGGTCGAGCAGGTCCAGCACCACGCCGACGGCGGCGTAGTTGAGCGTCAGGTCGTCGTGCAGCCGGCGGATGCGGGCGACGGTGGCCAGCTCCCGGACGGCGAAGCCGGGTGCGCCGTCCGGGAACGTGGTGACCTCCACCAGCCCGAGCGTGACCAGCCGCGCCACGAGCTCGGGGTGCAGCCCGGCCGCCGCGGCGAAGTCGGGCAGGGTCAGTTCGTCGGGAAGCCGCGCCGCCCGCACCAGTGGAAACGTCATGCCGGGCTCCGGGGGTCGGTCGTGGACGCCGCGGCGAGCTCCGCGTACAGGCGCCGCTCGCGCTCGGACAGGTCCGGCGGGACGACGATGCGGACCTTGGCGTACAGGTCGCCGGCGGCGCCGCGCGGGTTGGGCAGGCCGAGCTCGGGCAGGCGCAGCCGCCGGCCCGACGACGAGCCGGGCGGCACGTCCAGGCGCACCGGACCGGCCGGGGTCTGCACCCGCACGGGTGCGCCGAGCGCCGCCTCCCACGGCGCCACCGGCAGCTCGACCAGGATGTCGCGGCCACGGACCCGGTACCGGGGATGCGGCGACAGACGGACGACGAGGTAGAGGTCCCCGTCCGGCGCGCCGCCGGTGCCCGGCCAGCCCTGACCGGCGAGCCGGACGCGCTGCCGGTCGGCGACGCCCGCCGGGATGTCCACTGTGTACTGCCGGGGCCGGCCCGTCGGTCCGGGCAGCGTGATCGTGCGCCGGCCGCCGTGGTACGCGTCCTCGACGGAGACGGCGAGCTCGGCCTGGTTGTCCGCGCCGGCCCGCCCCTGGGAACCCTTCCCGTCCCGGGAACCGTTCCCGTCCTGGGAGCCGGACCGGTCCCGTGCGCCGGCCTGGTTCGCGGGGCCGGTGGGGTCGCCGGGAGCCGCCTGGTCCCGGGGGCCCGGCTGGTTGTACGGGGGCTGACGGCGCTGCGGCCCGGGGGCCTGCCGTCCGGGGGCGGCCGCCGGGCCGGGACCGCCCCGCTGGAACAGGCTGCCGAGCCAGTCGTCGGCGGCCGCCTGGGTCGCGTCGTAGTCGCGGCGGCGGCGCGGGTCGGACAGCACCCGGTACGCCTCGGCGATCCTCTTGAAGCGCTCCTCCGCGCCGGGTTCGCGGCTCACGTCAGGGTGGTGCAGGCGGGCGAGGGTCCGGTACGCGCGCCGGACCTCCTCCCGGCGGGCGTTCCTCGGCACGCCGAGGTCTGCGTAGTAGTCGCGGGTGTCAACCGTCGTCATCGGTACCCCCAACTCGTGCGCCGACCGCGTCGACCGGCGAGCGGCCCCGCGAGGGGCGGCATCGCCGTGTCGCGCGCCTGGACCCGGCCGCTCAGGTCATGCCGCTGCGACCGACCTGGCCCGTGCTGCCGGTGCCGGTGCTTCCGGCCTGCTGGCTCGCCGGCCGTGGACGGGACTGGCCCTCACGCATCTGCTTCGCCTGCGCCGCGGGCGTGTCGGCGGGGTCGGTCTGCGGCGGCCGCCCGGCCCGCGCCTGCTGCTGCCCGGCGCCCGTGTCCTGCGGGCCGGTGCCGGTGGCCCGCTGCTCCAGGCCGGGCCGGGCCGCCGACGACTGGACGGTGATGCGGCGGGGCTGCTCGCCGCGCGCCTTGGGCGCCACGATCGTGAGCACGCCGCTGTCGAGGTTCGCCTCGACCCGGTCGCCGTCGATGTCGCCCGGCAGCGCGACGAGGAACTCGAACTCGCCCTCCTGCCGCGCGTGATGGTGCATCGTGCCGGTGCGGGTCCGGGCACGGTAGCTGCCGGCCACCCGGATCTCGTTGTCCCGCAGGTCGATCCGCACGTCGGCGGCGTCGACGTCGGGCAGGTCCAGGTCGACCCGGTAGGTGTCGGTGGTCTCCTCGATGTCGACCGGCACGCCACCGATGCGCGGCATCGCCGCCGCCGGGAAGGGGAACGCCCGGCCGGGTCGGGTCACCAGGAATGCCATCAGTAGGTCTCCCAACGGTGAGGGGATGTACGCGGCCATGCTGGGCGCGCGCCGGGTGACCCCGTCCCACCTCCGGCGGATGAGCGGACGTGTTAGGCCCGTTCGCTCCCTGCTGGTGATGGTGCTTCACCTGCGGGCTGGGGAGCGTTCCTCGCATGTATGAAGACGTGTTCATCACGGAGGTCCGCGAGAAGACCGGCCTTGCCACCGCCGAGGAGACCCGGCGCGCGGTCCGGGGTGTACTGCACGCCCTCGCCACGCGCCTGCCCGACGGCTGGGTGCACCACCTCGCGGCGGAGCTGCCACCGACGCTCGCGGAACCCCTGTGGTCCTATCAGCACCTGTACGACCAGGAGGTCCACGTGGACTTCCTCGCTGACGTCGCCGCCCGTGCGGCCGTGCCACCGGCCCTCGCCGAGCCCCTGGCCCGCGCGGTCTTCGCCGTCATCGCAAGCGCCGGCGACCCGGCCCTGCTGCGCCGCGTGTACTCCCCGCTGACCAGCGACATCCTCGCGCTCACCGAGTCCGACCGCTCCCTCCTGCCCGTCTGATCCGGGCCCGGAGACGGCACCCACAAGGACCCCGTCCGAGCCCGGGCGGGGTCCCCGCAACCCGGCCGGCGCCGCCGGGACGGGGTGGGACGCGACCGCGCTGCCGCAGCGCCCCCTCACGGCTGACGCCGGCACGCATCGACGGCTGCGGGTATCGTCGCTCGGATGGCTGCCGTGTGCGGGATCGACGACTGTGGCGTGCTGGCGATCGGGAGGTGCCGGGACTGCGGCAACGCGTTCTGCATGTCGCACCAGGGGCGCAACCCGGCCTCCGGCGACGGCTACGCCGCGCTGTGCGAGCCGTGCGCCGCCCGCCGCCACGCCGCCACCGCCTCGAACCGTGACGTCGCCCCCGTGCAGCGCCTCGGCGACGAGCAGCGCTGGGTCATGTCGGGGCAGGCCGTCCGCGACCTGGCCGCGAAGGGTGTGCCGGCGCTGCCGGTGATCGAGCAGCGCCGCCGCGCCGTGAAGCTCCGCTTCGGCGGCGGGCGCGTCGAGATCGACGAGATCGAGGTCGGCACGCTGTGGGTCCTCGGCAGGTTCGAGTGGACGCAGCCGGTCGACGGCGTCGCCGAGACCCGGGAGCGCACCACCGGCCTGCTCGCCGAGCCCCGCGGCGGCTACCCGGTCGCCGCGTTCCGCCAGGCGGTCGCCCGCTGCCGCGTCACCGAGCTCGGCGCCACCCTGGTCCGCGACGGCGGCGCCGAGCTGGAGGCCCGCGCCGTCCCCCTGATCGCCCAGGCCGCCCGCCGCCTCCTGCGCTGAACCGCGCCGGACAAGGCCCGCCGCGCTGATCGTGCGACCCCGAATGACACGTTCGGTAGTTGACCCTGGCGGCGGCGGTACGCCAATCTGGCTGCCATGCTGTCGTGGGGGCGCTTCCGGCGGTCCGCGCCCGACCTTGCCGCGGCAGGGCGGGCGCTGCTGTACCGCAGCGGGGTCGGGCTGGCCTACCTCGGGACGGTGCGGATCGACGGCGGGCCGCGGGTGCACCCGGTCAGCCCGCTGCTGGTCGAGGACGGGCTCTACGCGCTGCTCATGGTCTCGCCGAAGCTGGAGGACCTGCTCCGGGACGACCGGTTCGCGCTGCACACGTTTCCGCTCGGGGACACCGAGGACGCGTTCTACCTGACCGGGCGGGCCCGGTTCCCGCGCGAGGAGGCGCTGCGGCGCAGCGTCGCGGCGGCGTTCCTCGCCGAGCGGGCCATGTCGGGGCCGCCGCCCGGCTTCGGGCAGAACGTGCTGGTCGAGCTGGTCGTGGAGACATGCGTGCTGAGCCGGGCGGGCGAACAGATCACCTGGGCGGCGGCCGGCCCCTACCGGCACGAGGTCGGCCGCCACCGCGCGATGCGCTGAGCCCGGAGGCCACCGCGCACCGCGCTGAGACCAACGGCGCTACCGCGAGTACGCCTCCAGCTCCCACAGCGAGTAGCCGTAGCCGGTGGCGCGGGCGACGCCGGCCATGCGGACGTAGCGGGCGCTGACCGGGGCGAAGGTCACGCTGTCGGTGCCGCCGTTGCCCGCGTCGATCGTGGCCGCGGTGGTCCACGCGGTGCCGTTGGCGGACACCTCGATGCGGTAGCGGGTGCCGTACGCGGCCTCCCACCGCAGGATCACCCGCCGCAGGGTGCGGGCCGAGCCGAGGTCGACGGTCAGGGACTGGTCGTCGCTCCACCAGCTCGCCCAGCGGGTGGTCGGGTCGCCGTCGACGGCGGCGCCGGCGCTGTAGCCGATGAACGTGCCGTTGCCGGTCGCCTTGCGGCCGAGGGCGAGGTTGGTGATGTCGTCGCCGCGTTTCGCCGGGAACGACACGACCTGCTGGTAGGTGGGGCGGTTCTGCCAGGAGATCTTGTCGTGGGTGATGCCGCCGAGCGGGGACTGGACGATGCTGTCGGCGCACCACTGGTCGCCGGCGCCGCAGGAGGCGTCGCCGGGGTAGGTGGTGGTGGCCGGCTCGGCCGCCGCGGCCGCGAGGGTCGAGGACAGCGTGGCGCGGCAGGCGGCCGGCGTGCCGCAGTAGGTGCGGCCGAGACCGCCCCGGACAGGGTCGCCGAGGACCGTGCGGAGGTCCTTGTCGAGGTACCCCCACCAGCCGTTCTGGAACGACGAGCCCTTGTGGCTCTGCGACTGGTTCAGCGACGTGGCGCCGGTCGATCCGGTGAAGCCGGACGGCGACTCGTCGATCTGCAGGGTGCCGGTGAGGGCCGTGTACACGTCGTCGCCCAGGCCGGGCTTGAAGACGCCGGCGATCAGCTTCGGCCACCAGGCGTCGAAGAGGCGGATGGCGTCGGCGTGCTGGTACACGTGGGACCCCGGCGCCGTCTCGAGCCGCTTCGCGCCGGCCGCCTGCCACGCGGCCAGCGCGGCGTAGGACGGCGCTCCGGGGCCGAGGATGCGCAGCAGCTCCGGCAGCAGCGCCTCGGCCCGCAGGTCGGTGACGGCGGCGTCCTCGACGAGGCGCACCACCGCCGCCCGGTCGACCTTGCCGCCGCCGGCGAGGGCGGCCTTGACCCGGCGGTCGAGCAGGTCGGCGCGGTGCACGGCGCCGAAGCTGAAGTTGCCGTCAGCGGCGCTGTAGCCGGCCGCCTGCTTGTTGTTCCAGCTGACGAAGTAGTCCTGGCCCGCCGACTGGGGGTGCTGCGCGACGGTCGCGTAGTCGGCGGTGTTGGTGTCGGGGTTCCAGTTCTGCCACTCGTAGGCGGCCTCGGCGCGGGTCGGCAGGTTCGGGTTCGCGCCCGCCTTTCGGACCGGGTTGACGCCGGAGTTGAAGTACGCGGTGTCGGTCGCGTTGATGTAGAACCAGTTGAACGCGTAGCCGACGTCCGCGGCGGAGGCGATGAACGCCGCCGGCGAGCCCATCGCGGCCGGGTCGTTGAACGCCTGGAACCCGATCGCGGAGTCCGCCTCGTGCCGGTAGGTGGAGCGCAGCCGGGTGAAGGCGACCGGCACGCCGCCGACCTTGCCGCGCCAGGCGACGAGCCCGTACTTCGTGCGGAACGTGGTCAGCCGGTAGGAGCCCGCCGGCGTCGGGTCGGCGAGCGTCGGCGTCCACGCGTTGGTGCGGGTCAGCGCCTCCATCGGCGTGCACGTGCCGTGGAACAGGTAGCCGGAGGACTGGACGGTCGGCGCGGAGCCGTCGGTGCTGCACAGCGGCACCGAGTAGGTGTCGGTGATGTCCTGCTCGGCGGAGGTGGCGCTCCAGGCGTAGTCCTGGCCGCGGCCGAGCAGCACGTACAGGTTGAGGCCGGCGAACGCGACGCCGTGCGCGCTGATCCCGGGGCCCTGCAGCTCCTGCAGCATCAGCAGCTGCGGCGAGAAGTAGCCGGTCTGCGGGCCGAACACCGCGATCGGATGGCCGGTCGCGGAGTGTGCGGCGTCGACGACGACCGCGTTGGACATGCCCTTGTGCTGGGCCGAGAACGAGCCGGTGGCGGCCGCGGTCCCGGAGCCGGTGGGGTCGAAGACGACCGGCTGCGCGGTGACGGTGCCCGCGTCCGGCAGCGCGACGCCGGGCGCGTCCGGGTCGGCGGCGCCGTAGGGGAACGACTGTCCGTTGTGGAGGGTGAGGACCGCCTCGGGGTCGTTCTGGCCGCGGAACGCCGCCCAGAGACGGTCGCCCTCGACGGGTCCGTAGCGGGCGCGGGCGGTCACCCGTACCAGGGCCGACTCCACCTCGCCGCCGCCACCGCCGCCGAAGAGGCCGCCGACGACGCCGGCGATCGCGATCAGGTCGGTCATCTTGAACTGCTCCGGCCCGCCCGCGTTGGTGACCGCGTCGAGGTGCCCGGTCAGCACGTACTCGCCGGGGCAGTTGCGGCCGGACATGCAGGCGGCGATGTAGGCGTTGACGCCGGCGACGTAGTCCTGCACGTCGGTGTAGAGCTGCGCGCCGCGCGGGCCCTTGGTCCGCAGCTGCTCGACCTGGGCCTGCAGGTCGGCCTCGGTGTAGGGGGCGTTGCGCCAGATGCTCTGCTCCAGCTCGCGGTTGCCGGGGGAGCCGCCCGCGAACGGGGTCAGCTGCCCGCGGCCGACCCGGCGCAGCAGGTCCATGACGAACAGCCGGTCCTCCGCGCCCGCGTAACCGGCGCCGAACATGGTGCCGGCGCGGGTCGTGCCGGTCACGTGCGGCACGCCGGCGCTCTTGTCCCGCACGATCGTGACGTCGGCGCGCGGGCTGTAGGTGCGCTCGGCCTGGCCGGCGGGGACGCCGAAGGAGGCGCTGTTGTAGAAGCGGTCGATCTGCTCGCCCGTGAGGCCGGTGTACGCGGAGACCAGGTCCGCGTACCTGCCGAGCTGGTCGGCGGAGTGCGGTGGCCGGTAGCCGAGCGCCTGGTGCGCCAGGATGTCGGCGAGGGTGGCGTTGCCGTTCTGGCCGGGCGGGACGATGTCGTCGCACTCGTCGAGGCAGTAGTCCGTGGGGACGAGGACGGCGGCGGGAGCCTGCACGGGGGTTGCGACGAGCACGCCGGCCGTGATGAGGAGTGCCGCGGCGGCGCGTTTCAGCAGGGGCAGGGACATGGCGGATCCCTTCCGGGGGTCGCGAGCCAATGTGAATATGACTCGGGTTACCGGATGGTAACAACGACATCCATCACTGAACAGAGGTTCAGCCGTCCGTGTCGACCGGGCTGGGCTAGGCTCCCTGAGGTGATCGCAGGGTGATCGTCGTGCACGCAGCCTGGCTCGACGGCCGCCTCTGCCTCTGGGCCGAGGACACCGACACGCCGCCCGCACCGCGGCGGGGGCGCCGGCCGAGGATCCCCGCACACCCGTTCGCCGTCCGCGGCCTCCGCCTCGACGAGGACACCGGCCTCCAGGCGACCCGCACGCTCGCCCTCCCCACCCGCGGCGACCTGCCCGAGCCGTCGCCCGCCGCGTCGGTGCGGCTCCCGCCCGCCGACGCCCCGCTCCGGCTCAGCGAGTGGACCGTCGACACGATCGAGTACGACGCGGACGACGCCTACGCCCTCCTGCGCTCCAGCCTCGTGGCGATCACCGGCGACGACGGCGACGACGACTTCGTCTTCGGCGAGACCATCCGCGCCCTGGCCACGGTGGCCACCTTCGCCGGCTCCCTGGTCCGCCGCGGCCGCATGCTGCCGGGGCTGACCGACGCCGAGGCCCGGTGGGTCCCGGTGCTGACCGGCCGGGACGCCGCATACACGCGCTCCCTGGCGCTGTCGCTGCCGCAGGCCGTGCTCGGCGGCGCGCCCTCCCGGGCGGCGCTGCTCACCGAGGTGCTCGACACACTCGTCGACGCCGCCGCCCGCGCCGTGCTCCCGCCCGCCACCCACCGGCTCACCGGCGTCGCCGGCGCCTGGCTCACCGCGCTCACCGGCACGGACCGTGCCGTCGAAGGGTCCCCGGCCGAGCTCGACGCCCTGGGCGACGACCTGCGGGCATGGCAGGCCGACGCGGTCGGCGGCGCGGTCCGGGCCTGCTTCCGGCTCGCCGCACCCCCCGACCCCGGCACCATCGAGTACGCCCGCCTCGACCTGGACGACGACGAGGAGCCGCGGTGGCGCCTCGAGTTCGCGCTGCAGGCCGCCGACGAGCCCAGTCTCGTCGTCGACGCCGCCACCGTCTGGCAGTCGCCCGGCCCGATCGAGCTGTCCCAGTGGCAGGTCCCCGCCCCGCAGGAGACGCTGCTCACCGAGCTCGGCCGGGCCAGCCGCCTGTACCCGGCGCTGGAGGACTCGCTGCGCGCGGCCCGGCCAGCCGCGCTCACCCTCGACACCGCCGGCGCGCATCAGCTGCTCAGCGAGCACGCGCCGCTGCTGTCGGCCGCCGGGTTCGGGGTGCTGCTGCCCGGCTGGTGGCGCAAGCCCCAGGCCAGGCTCGGCGCCCGGCTCACCGCCAGCAGCCCGTCCACGACCCAGCCCGGCACCGTCGCGACGAAGAGCGCCGTCGGGCTCGGCTCCGTCGTCGACTACCGGTGGGAGCTCGCCATCGGCGGCGACCCGCTCACCGGCGAGGAGATGCGCCGGCTCGCCGACTCGAAGGCGCCCCTCGTGCGGCTGCGCGGCGAATGGGTCGAGCTCGACCAGCGCCGCCTCGCCGCCGGCCTCGAGATCATGCGGCGGCAGGCTGAAGACGCCGAGATGACCGTCGCGGACCTGCTGCACCTCGCCGGCGGCGACGCCGAAGGCCCCGGCGGCCTGCCGGTCGAGGTGACCGCCGACGGATGGCTCGGCGACCTGCTGTCCGGCGACACCGAGGTGCGGGTCCCGGCCGCGTCGCCGCCCGCACGGTTCGAGGGCAGCCTCCGCCCGTACCAGCTGCGCGGCCTCAGCTGGCTCAGCTTCCTCGAATCGGCCGGGCTCGGCGGCATCCTCGCCGACGACATGGGCCTGGGCAAGACCGTCCAGCTCCTCGCCCTGCTCGCCGGCGACGCGCCCGGCCCGACGCTGCTGATCTGCCCGATGTCGCTGGTCGGCAACTGGCAGCGGGAGGCGGCGAAGTTCGCGCCGGCCCTGCGGGTGCACGTCCACCACGGCGCCGAGCGCGCCCGCGGTGCCGACTTCCGCGCCGCCGTCGCCGCGTCGGACCTCGTCATCACCACCTACTCGATCGCCGCCCGCGACGCGGCCGCACTGAAGTCGCTGTCGTGGCACCGGCTCGTGCTCGACGAGGCGCAGGCGGTGAAGAACGCCGCCACCAAGCAGGCCGTCGCGGTCCGCGGGCTGCCGGCGCGGCACCGCATCGCGGTCACCGGCACCCCGGTGGAGAACCGGCTCGCCGACCTGTGGTCGATCATGGACTTCGCCAACCCGGGGCTGCTCGGCAGCGCCACGAAGTTCCGCGAACGCTTCGCCGAGCCCGTCGAGCGCCGCGGGGACGCCGACGCCGCCGCCCGGCTGCGCCGCATCACCCAGCCCTTCGTGCTGCGCCGGCTCAAGACCGACCGCAGCATCATCTCCGACCTGCCGGAGAAGCTGGAGATGGAGGTGCTGTGCAACCTCACCCGCGAGCAGGCGTCGCTCTACCAGGCCGTCGTCGACGAGATGCTCGGCAAGATCGAGCGCAGTGAGGGCGTCGCCCGGCGCGGCCTGGTCCTGGCGACCATGACCCGCCTCAAGCAGATCTGCAACCACCCGGCGCACGCGATGCGCGACGGCAGCCGCCTCGCCGGGCGCAGCGGCAAGCTGCAGCGCCTGGAGGAGATCCTCGACGAGGTCCTCGCCGCCGGCGAGCGCGCCCTCGTCTTCACCCAGTACGCGGAGTTCGGCGGCATGCTCCGGGCGCACCTGTCCGCCCGGCTCGGCCGCGAGGTCGCGTACCTGCACGGCGGCCTCGACAAGCCGGCCCGGGACGCGCTCGTCGCCCGCTTCCAGGCCGCGACGCCGTCGTCGCCGCCGGTCTTCGTGCTGTCGCTGAAGGCCGGCGGGACGGGCCTGACCCTCACCGCCGCCAACCACGTCGTGCACGTCGACCGCTGGTGGAACCCCGCCGTCGAGGACCAGGCGACCGACCGCGCGTTCCGCATCGGGCAGCGCCGCGCCGTGCAGGTCCGCAAGTTCGTCACCGCCGGCACCGTCGAGGAGAAGATCGCCGCGATGATCACCGAGAAGCGCGGCCTCGCCGCGAAGATCGTCGGCACCGGCGAGCAGTGGCTGACCGAGCTGTCCACCGCCGAGCTGCGCTCGCTGCTGGCCCTGGAGGCCGGGGCGGTCGTCGAGTAGCCCGTAGACTGCACCGGTGTTCGTGATCACGCTCAGCTACCTGGTCGACGTCGAGCAGATCGACGAGGCGATGCCCGCGCACCGCGAGTGGGTCGACGCCCAGTACGACGACGGCATCTTCCTCGCCTCCGGGCCGCGGGTCCCCCGTGAGGGCGGCGTCATCCTCGCCGCCGGCGTCCCCCGCCCGGAGCTGGAGGCGCGGCTGTCGCTCGACCCGTTCATGCAGAAGAACCTCGTCGCCTACGACGTCGTCGAGTTCGTCGCCCGCGCCGTCAAGCCCGGCCTGGAGGCGCTGCGCGCATGACGACCCCGGAGTACTGGGGATCACGGACCGTCAAGGTCGAGGGCGGGCTCCGGGCCCGCAGCACGCGCGGCGACATCGGCGAGAGCTGGTGGAGCAAGCGCTTCCTCGCCGTCCTCGAGTCGTTCGCGCTCGGCACCCGCCTCACCCGCGGCCGCAACTACGCCCGCGCCGGGCAGGTCCTGTCGCTGACCGTCGAGCCCGGCGAGGTCGCGGCGGTCGTGCAGGGGTCGCGGCCCACGCCGTACCAGGTGAGCATCGCGCTGCAGGTCTTCGGCGACGACGTGTGGGGCCGGGTCGAGGCCGCGCTGGCCGCGGAGGCCCTCGGCGCCGCGAAGCTCCTCGCCGGCGAGCTGCCGCCGCACGTCGAGGACGTGTTCGCCGATGCCGACGCGCCGCTCTTCCCCAGCCGCGTGTACGACCTGGCGATGCGCTGCTCCTGCCCCGACGCCGCCGTGCCGTGCAAGCACCTCGCGGCCGCGTTCTACCTCCTCGCGGAGCGCTTCGACGCCGACCCGTTCCAGATCCTGCTGTGGCGCGGCCGCGGCCGGGAGACGCTGCTGGCCAACCTGCGCGCCCTGCGCACGGGCACCGCCGCGGTCGCGGCGACGGCCACGGCCACCGGGCCGGCGGAGCCGGTGCTGACGGGGGCGGCCAGGGTCCTCGCCGACATGGCCGAGCCGGAGGTGGAGCCGGAGCGCTTCTGGTATCCACCGGTGCCGCTCGCGGAGCCCGAGCCCGGCGCCGTCACGGGCCGGGACCTGCTGCTGCGCCAGCTGCCGACGCCGCCACCGGCACTGGGCGGCCGCGATCTGCTGTCCGCATTGCGCAGCTGGTACCGGTAGCGCCGTTCACGTTCGGGTAGGGTCGCGGGCATGACCGGTCCGCAACCGCCGCACCAGCCGGAGCCGTCGCCGCCCGGCCCGGCCGGACCGCACGACGCCCAGCCGACGAGCGCCCCACCGACTCCCCCGTCCGGGGCGCCCCAGCCCGGTGGGCCGCAGCTGCCGGCCGCGGTCCACGCGTTCGGCACGCCGCAGCCGTTCGGTGCACCGCAGCCGTTCGGGGCGCCGCAACCATTCGGGGCGCCGCAGCCGTTCGGGACACCGCCCGGTGCCGCTCAACCACCGTCCACGCCACCACCGTCCACGCCACCACCGTCCACGCCACCACCGTCCGGGGCACCACCGTCCGGGGCACCCCAACCATTCGGCGCCGCCCAGCCGCCGGGCACGCCGCCACCGTTCGGCACCCCGCCGCCGTCGAGCGCGCCGCAGTCGTTCGGGCCGCCACAGCCGTCGAGCGCGCCGCAGCCGTTCGGGCCGCCGCAGTCGTTCGGGGCGCAACCGCCCAGGGCCCCGCAACCGTTCGGCGCTCCGCAACCGTACGGGGCACCCCAGTCGTTCGGGGCGGCGCCACCGCAGCCGGCGCGGGACAAGCTGGTCGTCCCACTGATCATCATCGTCGCGACGCTGCTGGTGCTGTGCCTGGCGGGCGCCGCCGGCGCCGTCTTCTTCCTGCGGGAGGAGCCCGGCGGCGACAAGACCTCCGAGATCGTCGGCGGCTGACCGTGCGGCGCGGTCGGCGGGTCACGGTCGCGATCCTGTGCGTGGCCGGCGCGCTCGCCGGCTGCGGCACCCCCGCCGGCACCGACGGCGACCTCACCAACGGCTGGCCGGCCCTGCCCGCCGCCTCCTACTCCCCGCCGGCCCAGGGGTCGTGCCTGCAGGGGGCCGTGGCCGCGTTCGAGCCGTCGGCGTCGCCGCTGCGGGCCGTCGACTGCGCCGAGCCGCACGCCGTCGAGGTCGTCGGCGGCGGCACCGTCCCCGACGCGCCCGCGCCGCCCGCCTGGGACAGCGACCCGAGCCGCGCCGCGTACGCCGAGTGCAACAAGGCCGCCACCGCCTACCTCGGCGGCGACTGGCGCACCGGGCGGCTGTTCCCCGTCTTCCGCATGCCCGCGGCGGCGACGTGGCAGGCGGGCGGCCGCCGGTACCTGTGCGGGATCGCCGAGGCGTCCGACGACCTCTTCGCGCCGCGGGAGCGGACCGGCAGCGTCAAGGGCGGCCTGAGCGGCGGCACGGGCCCGCTCGCGCTGGCCTGCGTCCAGCTCTCCGGCGGCGACCTCGACGCCAAGGGCTTCTACGGCACCGTCGACGCGGTCAAGCCGGTGGCCTGCGACGCCCCGCACGACACCGAGTTCGTCGGCGCCTGGACGGCCCCCGCCGGCGGGTACCCGTCGCAGCAGAAGCTCAAGGAACTCGCCGGCGACGCCTGCTACCTGAAGATCGCCCAGTTCCTCGGGCTCTCGCAGACGCAGCTGTTCCAGCGGGCCGACATCTACACGTTCTGGACCGGCCTGACCGCCAACCAGTGGGCCCTCGGCGACCGCACCGCCCACTGCTTCCTCAACGTGTCGAGCAAGACCCCGCTGCGCGTCTCGGTCCGCAACCTCGGCACGAAGCGGCTGCCGTGACGCTGACGCTGCCCGAGCCCTGCGTGGTCGTGCTCGTCGGGCCGGGCGGGGCCGGGAAGTCGACGTGGGCCGAGGCGCGCTTCGCCGCCGACCGGATCGTCAGCAGCGACCGGCTCCGCGCGCTCGTCGGCGCCGGCGAGGACGACATCACCGCCAGCGCCGACGCGTTCGCGCTGCTCGACACGGTCGTGGCGCAGCGGATGCGGCGACGGCTGACCACCGTCATCGACACGCTCGGCCTGGACGCCCAGCGGCGGGCGGGCTGGATCGCCGCGGCGCGGGAGCACGGGCTGCCGGTGGTGGCGGTCGCGTTCGACACGCCCGCCGCGCAGTGCCGCGCCAGGAACCGGGACCGGGCCACGAAACGGATCCCGGCCGGCGTCCTCACCGCCCAGCTCCGCACCTGGGCCTCGACGAGGGACGCGCTCGCGTCGGAGGGGTTCGACGCCGTACACCTGGAGCGACCGACATCGGAGACGCCGGCGCGCACGGTGCCCGAGGCGTTCGTCGCGGCCGCCGACGACCGCCACCTCGCCGACCTCGTCGAGCGCCGCCGCGGCCGCAGGTCACGAGAGGCCTACGCCCGGGAGGTCAACGCCGGCACCGTCGCCGACCACGTCGGCCGCTTCCGTCAGCTGGCGGACGCGGGTGTCCGCGAGGCGATGGTCCGCCTCCCCGACCCCGAGTGCCTGGCCCCGATGGCCGAGGTCATGGCCGCATTCCGCTGAGCGCTACGGGGCGGAGTCGGTGATCGCCTGGCGGAAGACCTTGGAGCGGTGGGCGTAGTTGTCGAAGCGGCCGTAGCTGGGGGCCGCCGGCGACATCAGCACGACCCCGCCGGCCGGGGTCACCTTGCGGGACAGGGTGACCGCCTCCTCGAGGCTGTCGGCGACGTGGGTCGTGACGAGGGGCAGGTCCGCGAGGAGGCCGACGAGGCGGGCGCCGCTGTCGGGCATGCCGATCACCGTGGTCGGGGTCGTCGCCGCGGCGAAGTACTCGCGCAGCGGCGAGTAGTCCACGCCGCGGTCCTCGCCGCCCAGCAGGACCGTGAGCGGGCGGTCGCGGAAGGCCTCGATCGCGTGGATCGCGGCCTGCGGGATCGTGGACAGCGAGTCGTCGACGAACGTGAGGCCCGACGGGTCCTCGATGCGCTCCAGGCGGTGCGGCAGGCCGGCGAAACCGGCGAGGGCCGCCTCCAGCAGCGGCGCCGTGGCGGCCACGTCGACGCCGTAGGCCTGCAGGACGCCGAGGGCGACACACAGGTTGGCCTCGTTGTGGGAGCCGAGCAGGCGCAGGGCGGTGCGGGGGAAGAGCGGGGTGCCGCCGAGCCTGAACACGCCACCGGCCAGGTGGAACGAGTCGGGGCCGCCGACGACGTGCAGCGGCAGGTCCGTGAAGCGGCGGGCCAGCTCCGACAGGACGGACGTGGAGCCGGCGTGCACCACGACCGCGGACGGGCCGTTGGCGACGAGGTTGAGCTTGACCCGGTAGTACTCGTCCTCGCCGCCGGTCCAGTCGAGGTGCTCCGGGAACAGTGACGTGACGGCCGCGACGCGGGGCGAGTCGTCGAGGTCGGCGCACTGGTACGCCGAGAGCTCCAGCACGTAGGCGGGCGCGGGCGGCAGGTCCAGCACGGGGATGCCGATGTTGCCGCCGAGCTCGTTGGGCGCGCCGGCGGCGGCCAGCAGATGGCTGACGAGACTGCTCGTGGTGCTCTTGCCCTTGCTGCCGGTGACGCCGATGGTCACGTCGCGGTGGGCGGCCATCCACAGGGCGGTGCCGCCGGTGACCCGGGTGCCGGCGGCGCGCAGCTGGACCATCCACGGGTGGGTCTGCGCGACGCCGGGCGAGCGGACGACGACGTCGGCGGCGCGCAGCGCGTCGAACCCGGAGGGCCCGGCGTGCAGCGGCGCGAGCGCGGCGAGCTCCGGCGACCAGTCCTTGGTGAGGAAGTTCTGCCGGTCGTCGACGGCGACCAGCGACGCGGGGCCGGCGGCGGCGATGGCGCGGACGGCGGCGACGCCCTCGCGGCCGGTGCCCCAGACGGCGACGCGCCGGTCGCGCAGGTCAGCGAGCTGCACCGAGACCCTCCAGGGCGGCGAGGTAGACCGGCGGGACCAGGTTGGGTCCGTCGCCGCGGAACGTGGCCTCGACCTCGGCGTCGGACGGCAGCCCCGCTCCCGCCCGCACCTCGGTGGTCAGCGCGGACACGATCAGGGTGTCCTTCCACTCGTCCTGCTCCGCGAGGAGGCGCAGCGCCACGAGGGACTCCTCGATCTCGCCCACGCACTCGAACGGCTTGTGCGCGGTGAGGCCCATCAGCTCCCGGTACCCCGGCAGCTGCGTCGGATCGGCGAAGATGTCGGTGCCGAAGATGCCGAGCAGGCGCTCGCGGCCGGTGAACGGGGCCATGGCGAGGAAGACGAACCGGCACTTGGGGCAGTGCCCGCACCACCGGTCGGTCGCGTCGCGCTGCTTGAACGCCGCGTTGCAGCTGGTCACGACCGCGTCGTAGGCGGTGAACTTCGCGAAGAGCGCCGCGATGTGCAGCTCCGACAGCCCGCGCAGCAGCGAGAAGTACGCCTCCTGCAGGCCGGCGTGCGCGAGCAGGGCGTCGCGCAGGTGCGCCTCGGCCGGCAGGCCCTTGGACCACTGGTGGTTGATGTCGCGGCCGAGCCAGCTGAGGTTGGGCACCGAGGCCGAGGACTCGTTGGACATGACGACCGGGCCGAGCCCGTGCATGAGTGAGGCGGCGACGGCGATCAGCGAGTTGATGGCCGTGACCGGGATGTGGCCGTTGTACGCGCCGGCGGCGTTCAGCTCCCGCATCCTCGGGTCGAGGGTGCGGCGGACGGTGCGGACGGGCTGCGGTGACACGGCCATGACGCTGCGGATGATCGGGTTGGGGTTGACCGCGAACAGCACCGGGTCGAGCCCCGCCCGCTGCAGCGCCTCCATCGTGACGATCGAGTCCTTGCCGCCGCCGACCGCAGCCAGGGGCGGGCCGGACGGCTCGTGGGTCTCCGCCGGCGGCTCGGCCCACGGGCCGGGGACGATCTCCAGGTCCAGCACGTAGTCGAGCTTGTTCTGGTACGCGAACTCGCCGAGACCCTCGCGGAACAGCGCCGTCACCCACGCCCAGGCCTTCTCGGCGACCGGGAACCCGAGCTCCACCTTCCGCGGCGCGGCGATCTTGTAGTACGACGTGGACGCCGCGACGTAGAGGAGGTCCAGGACCCGGTCGAGGGCCGGGTGGAGCACCGACGGCGGCCCGAAGTCGACGGTCTCGGTGAGCACGAGGTCACCGAGCGCATAGTGGAAGCGGGCGACACCGGTCGACGGGTCGAACTCCCGGCCGGGGAAGCGCAGCGCTTCGACGTTCACGCGGGGTCTCCTAGCTTTCGCGCCCGCGCCATCCACGGACCGGGCAATGGTATCTGCCGCGCACCGCCCGCCGGCCGGTCCGGTGCGTCGGGAACCCGCCTCCACAGCGTCACTCTGGCCGTCACGGAAGGTGAGCGGGATCGCCCTCGATGGCGGAAGGACGTACGCTCTGGCCATGCGTACCCAGGGACGGGTTGTGGACTTGCCGGCGTCGCCGATGACGCAGTGTGAGTTCCGTGGGTGGCACCACCCGCCGGGACGCGCTGCGGTGCAGCTACAGGGCAGGCTCCAGGCAGCGGCGACGGGGTGACCCCGTCCCGAGACCTGCCCGATGGCCGGGCGAGTCGCGGCAACCCCGCCGCGCCGCCGCCGGACGCACAGACTTGGGGGCAACACAGCGTGGGACAGATGCACTACGGCGGTGAGCCGGGCAACCCGCCGGCGGGCAGGGCGAGCGTTCCGGGCCCGCCGCCGCAGGCCGGGCGCGCGAGCGTCCCGGGTCCGCCGCCGCAGGCCGGGCGCGCGAGCGTCCCGCCGCCGCCCGCGGAGCCGCCGACCGGGCGCGCCTCCGTGGGTGGGCCTGTCGGCGGCCCCGTCGGGGGGCCGGTCCGGGCCGCCGTGCCGGTGAACGGGCCGGTCACCGGATCGGCGTCGGTGCCGACTTCCGGGGCGGCGTTCGGCTCGGCGTCCGCGCGGGCCTCGGTGCCGTCGTCGGCGCGGATGGCGCCGCCGTCCGCCGCCGTCCCCGACGCCCCCGAAGGGCGGCCCGCCCCCGGTGCCCGCGCGAAGAAGCGGCGCCGGCGCAACATCCTCATCGCCGCGCTCGCCGCGTTCATCATGATCACCGGTATCGGCATGGTGGCCGGCACCTACTACTTCGACCAGGTGGAGCTGCCGGAGAACCTCGCCCTGGAGCAGTCGACGTCGATCTACTACGCCGACGGGCCGCTGATGGCCCGCATCGGGCGCAACCGCACCCTCGTCAAGTTCGAGGACATCCCGAAGCACGTGCAGCAGGCCGTCGTCGCGGCGGAGGACAACACCTTCTACACCAACGACGGCGTCGACTACTGGGGCGTCGCCCGCGCCGCGTGGAACAACGTCACGGGCGGCGAGCTGCAGGGCGCCTCGACGATCAGCCAGCAGTACGCCCGTAAGTGGGCGACCCTCGAGGGCGTCACGTACGGCCGGAAGGTCCGCGAGGCGATCATCGCGACGAAGCTCAACCAGCAGTACACCAAAGACCAGATCATGACGATGTACCTCAACATCATCTACTTCGGCCGCGGCGCGGACGGCATCCAGGCGGCGGCGTACGCCTACTTCAACAAGCCCGTCAAGGAACTGACCGTCGCCGAGGGCATGGTGATCGCCGGGATCATCAAGAACCCGAACGGTGAGAAGGAGAAGGGCAGCCCGTTCGACCCGACGGTCAACCAGGCCGAGGCGCAGGGCCGCTTCGACTACATCCGCAAGCAGATGGTGGCCCTGAAGTTCATCCCCGAGGCCGAGGCGCAGCAGCTGAAGCTGCCGACGCCCATCACGCAGGCGCAGAACCGGGCCAACAACGCCACCGCCAACACCGGCCTGAACAACCCCGAGGGCCTCGCGGTGCACCACGTGCTGCAGGAGGTCGCGGCGCTGACCGACCCGGCGACCGGGGCGCTGCTGTACGAGGACGTCGACCCGCAGGGCGCGAAGAACTTCGACCGGATCCGCAACGGCGGCCTGAAGATCGTCAGCACGCTCGACTCACGCATCCAGAAGGTCGCGGTGCAGGAGGCGAGCACGCAGAGCAAAGACTCCAACATGTTCAACCAGCGGGACAACCTGCAGGCCGCCCTGGTCTCGGTCGAGCCCGGGACCGGCGCGGTCAAGGCCTACTACGGCGGCGACAAGGGCTCCGGCAACGACTACGCCGGCTACTACATGGATCCGGTGCTCGGCGACGGCAAGCCGAGCTGCTGCGGCGGCCACCCGCCGGGCTCGACCTTCAAGGTCTACACCCTCGCGACGGCGCTGATGGCCGGCTACACCATCGGCTCCCACTGGAACGGCGTGCCGCACGACATGGGCAGCCGCACCGCGGCGAACAAGAACCAGGTCAAGAACGCGACCGAGGGCACCATCCCGCACTGCAAGTCGGGCTCCGGCACGTGGTGCACCCTCGAGGAGATCACGGTCGACTCGCTCAACGTCCCGTTCTTCGAGATCGCGATGATGCTCGGCCCCGACAAGGTCATCGACACCGCGCGGGCCGCCGGCCTCACCGGGATGTGGGCCACCGTCAAGGTCGACGGCAAGTTGGAGGCGCAGCGCCAGGACCTGCTCAAGCTCAAGGGCGCGGACGTCGGCGGGAAGCTGTTCGACAACGAGGTCGGCTTCGGCCAGTACCCGATCACCGTCCTGGACCACGCAGGGGGCATGGCCACCTTCGCCGCCCGGGGCATGGCCGCGAAGACCCACTTCCTGAAGGAGGTGTGGCAGGGCGACAACCGCGTGTTCGCCGAGGTGCTCAAGCCGCAGCGGATCGCGGGGTTCACCGAGCAGATGGCCGATGACCTGACCACCGTCCTGCGGGGCGTGCCGGAGCACTACGGGCTGAAGGCCGCCCACGGCTACCAGCTCGCCGGCAAGACCGGCACCTGGCAGCTGGGCGACAAAACGGACAACGCGCACGCGTGGATGGCCGGTTATGTCCCGTACGACAAGGCGAAGAACTCCCCCGGCCTTGCCGCCGCCGTCTGGGTGGGCAACAAGGACAAGGAGATGCCCATCAAGTTCAAGAACGGCGAGAACATCATCGGCGGCAAGCTGCCGGGACCCGTCTGGCGGGACTTCCTCGACGGGGCGCTGACCGCGGTGAAGATGCCGAAGGTGTCGTTCCTGCCGTCGAAGGGCGTCGGCGACAAGGACGTCGGCACCGGCATCTCGCCGACCCCGAGCACCCCGGTCGACCCGGCCAACCCGACGCCGGACCCCAACCCGAACCCGAGCCCCAGCGGGACCGGGCCGAGCAAGAGCCCGAAGCCGAGCGCCAGCCCGAGCGCCAGCAAGAAGAACTGACCGATCCTGACCGATCCTGACCGATCCTGACCGGCCCTTTCGAGGAGGGGCCGGTCAGGACCGCCAGGCGGCGATGATCGCCTCCGCGTCGTCGGCCACCTCGTCGGCCTCCAGGTCGTCGGTGTCCAGGACGGCGTCGGCGTGGGCGCGCAGGTCGCGCCGGGCGGTGAGGTAGGCGCCGAGCTGGTCCAGGCGCCACGCCTGCGGGTCGTCGTCGTCATCGTGCTCGACGCGGTCGATGAGCACCGGCGCGGACACGTCGAGCAGCAGGTGGCGCACCTCGTGACCGCGGGACCGCAGCCCGTCGAAGACCTCGGCGAGCACCGGGGCGCGGACCACGGTCATGGGCACGATGAGCGGGTCGGCGCCGCGGGTCTGCCACGCGGCGGCGGTGACCGTGGCCGAACGCCAGACCGGGAGGTCCTGGTAGTCGCCGGACTTGAGCCGCCCGACGGTGCGCTTGAGGACCCAGCCGATGCGCTCCGGATCGAACGCGCGTGCCTTCGGGTCGCGGCGGCACAGCTCCTTCGTGAGGGTCGTCTTGCCGACGCCGAAGGGTCCATTGATCCAGACGATCACCTGTCCAGCCTTTCACGAGCCGGCGCCCGTGGACCGGTTACGCCGCGCCGGGCTGCCAGGTTCTTCGCAGCGGGCGTCGAGCCCAATGGCAGGCGCGCGGGCGATAAATGAGGCATGAACATCTTGACCCTCCCCCAGCGCTCCGCTTCCGGCCTCGACCACGTCACCGTGCTGATCGTCGCGGGCGGGGCGAGGTTCACGGACCTGACCCGGCACCTCCCCCACGACTGGACGGTGCTGCGCCGCACGACGGACGAGCCGGTCGGCCGGGACCCGGACATCGTGGTGCTCGACGACCCCGGCCCGAAGGCGGTGACCGCCGCGTGCCTGCGGCACCCGTCGTCGGCGATCGTGGTGGTGCTGAGCCCTTACAGCGACCACCAGGAGGTCGTCGACGTGCTCGAGGCGGGTGCGGACGCGTGTGTGCGTTCCAACACCACCGCCGTCGTCGCGGCACATGTCGAAGCCTGCCGGCGACGCCAGGCGGCATAGGGGTATTTGGCGTTTCCGACAACATATTCCAGAGAGCGCTTTCATGGGGTTTTACGATTGACAATGCGCTAGTCATGAGCCACTCTGAATCGTGTCTTGAGAGCGCTCTCAGGCCGATTGGCGGCCAGGGTGACCAGCCGATCGTCCAGGCGAAACGTGATCAGGGTGTAACCGGTGTGAGGGTGCGACGGGCGGCGGAGCGGCATGCTTCGTCGCCCGTCCTTTTTCTGCGCCATACCATCGGGCGACTTCAGTCATGATGGGTCCGGCAGACAGATATGGGGGAAAGCGCAGATGGTGATGTCGGGGCGGGATCGGCCCACGCTGGAGAACGTCGCGCAACGTGCCGGAGTCTCGCGGGCCACCGCCTCCCGCGTGGTCAACGGCTCGACCTCCGTCGCGCCGCACATCCGCGACAAGGTGCTCAACGCCGTCGACGCCCTCGGGTACGTGCCCAACCAGGCGGCCCGCAGCCTGGTGACCCAGCGGACCGACTCGATCGCCCTCGTCGCCTCGGAGACGACCAGCCGGGTGTTCTCCGACGACCCCTTCTTCGCCGCCGTCATCCGTGGCGTCAGCCTGGAGCTGGAGGCCGCCGACAAGCAGCTCGTGCTGATGATGGTCGGGCCGTCCGGCCCCAGCCACGACCGGGTCGAGCGCTACGCGACCGGTGGCCACGTCGACGGCGCGATCATCTTCTCCATGCACGGCGCGGACCCGCTGCCGGAGCGGCTCAGCCGCGCGGGCGTGCCGGTGGTCTGCAACGGCCGGCTGCTCACCCAGTCGCAGGTGCCCTACGTCGACGTCGACAACGAGGACGCGGCCCGCGCCGCGGTGCACCACCTGCTCGACACCGGCCGCCGCCGGGTCGCGACGATCGCCGGGCCGCAGGACATGAGCGCCGGCATCGACCGGCTCAAGGGGTACCGGTCCGCGATGCAGGACGCCAGCCGACGCTCGATCGTCGCGGTCGGCGACTTCACCCGGCAGTCGGGCGCGCTCGCCATGAGCCAGCTCCTCGCCGACGACCCGCAGCTCGACGCCGTCTTCGCCGCGTCCGACGCGATGGCGGACGGCGCCCTGCGGGCCCTGCGGCAGAACGGCCGCCGGGTGCCCGACGACGTGGCGGTCGTCGGGTTCGACGACATGGAGTTCGCCCGCGACACCGAGCCGCCGCTGACCACCGTCCGGCAGCCGATCACCGACATCGGGCGCACGGTCGCCCGGCAGGTGCTGCGGATGGCGGCCGGCGAGCAGATCGAGCCGGTGCTGTTGCTGCCGACGGAGCTCATCAAGCGCGAGTCGGCTTGAGTGCGCCGCTTGCGGTGGGGCGGCCAGTAAGAGCTTGAGTGTGCCGCTTGCGGCGCACCGGGGGCTCCGGGGGGATGAGAATCCCTCGGCGGGACCCGCCGCTTGCGGTGGGCAGCCAGTAAGAGCCTGACGAGTTCATCGAGATAGGGCATTGTGGGACGGGTGAGACTCGCGACCTGGAACGTCAACTCGGTCAAGGCCCGGCTCCCCCGGCTGCTCGACTGGCTCGAGACCACCGGGCCTGACGTGCTCTGCCTGCAGGAGACGAAGGTCGGCGCGGACGGCTTCCCCACCGAGGAGGTCGCCGCGCTCGGCTACGCCGTCGCCGCGCACGGTGAGGGCCGGTGGAACGGGGTGGCCCTGCTGTCGCGGGTCGGCCTCGACGACGTGGTGCGGGGCTTCGAGGGCGACCCCGGCTGGGGCGGCGAGCCGACCGGCGAGGAAGGGCTGTTCGAGTCGCCCCGCATCGAGGCCCGGGCCGTCTCCGCGACCTGCGGCGGCGTGCGGGTCTGGTCGGTGTACGTGCCGAACGGCCGCACCCCCGAGTCGGCGCACTACACGTACAAGTTGCGCTGGCTCGACGTCCTGCGCTCCCACATGGTGGACGAGCTGACCCGGACGGACCGGCTCGTGGTGTGCGGGGACTTCAACGTCGCGCCGACCGACGCCGACGTGTTCGACCCGGCGGCGTTCGCCGGCGCCACGCACGTGACGGCGCCCGAGCGGGAGGCCCTGGCCGCGCTGCTCGCCGCCGGGCTGCGCGACGTGGTGCCCACGCCGATGAAGGGCCCGAACCCGTTCACATACTGGGACTACCGCGCCGGCATGTTCCATCAGGACAAAGGCATGCGGATCGATCTCTTCTACGCGAGTCCGGCGATCGCGGCGGCCGTCAAGACCGCCACCATCGACCGCGAGGCACGCAAGGGCAAGGGTCCGTCGGACCACGCGCCGATCGTGGTGGACATCGACGTTTGAACACGCTCCGTGACCAGTGACACCTGGCCGGACGGTACTGTTAAAAGTGAAACGATCAAGTAAAGTGGTGGCTGGCCCACGGCCTCCTCTTGTGCGTGCTTCAGCCAAAGCGGAGCGTGATCACACCGTTACGATGAGCTGGTAATTCGCCCGATTCGGGGGTGTATGATCCAAAAGTCTTTGTGCTTGGATCACGCCCTCATCACGGCCCGGCGTGGACTTGGTTACAGGACGGGGGGTGACCCTTGACGATCGGCCGAACGGGAGACAGGGTTCCTCCCAACGGAGGCGACACACCAAGTCGGCTTCGTGCACGCTCTGCCCGTGGACCGAACCTGCGGATAGGGCACCAGGAGTCCACGAAGACACAGCCGATCGGCTGCTGACTGCCACGGGCCCCGGTCTGGCCGACGCGCGGTTCCATGCGACGGTCATTGCTGGCGGTTGCGCAAGGCGGGGCAAGCGGCCGGGGAGAGGGGCGCCACGCCCATGACTATGGGACCCGTCACGTCCAAGAGCGACGAGCAGGTGCCGAGTGTCGAAGAGGCGACCAGTACGCCGTCCGGTGTCCCCGCCAAGGCCATCGAGGGTCGGTCGCTCGGTCAGATCGCCTGGACCCGTCTGAAGCGTGACAAGCTCGCGCTGACCGGTGCGGGCGTCATCGTGTTCCTCGTGCTCGTCGCGATCTTCGCGCCGCTGATCAACAAGGTGTGGGGACACCCGATCAACGAGTTCCACCAGGACAAGATCAACCCCAACCTCGGCGGTATCCCCGAGCCCGGCACGTGGGGCGGCATCAGCAAGGAGTTCCTGCTGGGCGTCCAGCCGGTCACCGGCCGGGACATGTTCTCGCAGATCATCTATGGTGCCCGGGTCTCGCTGCTGGTCGCGCTGTCCGCCACGGTCGTCGCGGTGATCCTCGGCGTCGTGCTCGGCATCTGCGCCGGCTACTTCGGCGGGTTCATCGACAGCATGGTCAGCCGCCTGATGGACCTGATCCTGGCGTTCCCCTACCTGCTGTTCTCGATCGCGCTGATCTCCGTCGTGCCGGTCACGACCGCCTGGCGCATCGCGGTGGTCGTCGGCGTCATCTCATTCTTCAGCTGGCCATACATCGGCCGCATCGTCCGCGGGCAGACCCTCTCCCTGCGCGAACGGGAGTTCGTCGAGGCCGCCCGCAGCGTGGGCGCCGGGCCGACCCGGATCCTCTTCCGCGAGCTGCTGCCCAACCTGGTCGCGCCGATCCTCGTCTACTCGACGCTCGTCATCCCGACGAACATCGTCTTCGAGGCGTCGCTGTCCTTCCTCGGCGTCGGCGTGCTGCCCCCCACTCCCTCGTGGGGCCGCCTGCTCTCCGATGCGGTGAACTACTACACCTACGACCCGGTGTACATGTTCGTGCCGGGCCTCGCGATCTTCATCATGGTCCTCGCCTTCAACCTGTTCGGCGACGGCCTGCGCGACGCGCTCGACCCCAAGGCCAACCGGTAACCCGTACCAGCGCTGCCACCTGCGTACCGACCCCGCCACCCCGCGCCCGGACCGAATTCCGCACCTGGGATCCGTCCGTGCCGCCCCGATCTCCGCTCGCACAGCAGCACAGCTCGGACGGCCCGTCCCTCGGCGGGTCGTGCCAAACAAGGAGGGAAACCTAGTGAGAATGAGGACAGGGGCATTGGTGGCCGGTTCGGCTGCTGTCGCCCTGGTGTTGTCCGCCTGTGGGTCGGGCGGCGACGACAAGACGCCCAGCACGGGCTCCAGCACCGCGGGTGTGTCCGGCTTCAACGCCGCTACCAAGGGCGTCATCAACCCTTCGGACAAGAAGGGCGGCACGCTCAAGCTCGTCAACCACTCCGACCCGGACTCGTTCGACCCGGTCCGCGCGTACTACGCCTGGGTCTGGAACTTCCAGAAGGGTTACTACGTCCGGACCCTCCTCACCAACGCGTCGAAGCCGGGCGAGGACGGCCTGAAGCTCGAGGCCGACCTGGCCGAGAAGCTGCCGGAGATCACCGACGGCGGCAAGACGTACACCTTCAAGCTGAAGGACGGCGTCAAGTTCGAGGACGGCGCGCCGATCACCTCGAAGGACATCAAGTACGGCATCGAGCGCGTCTTCGCGCAGGACGTGCTGTCCGGCGGCCCGACCTACCTCATCGACGTGCTCGACCAGGGCCAGAAGTACCCCGGCCCGTACAAGGACACCGACGCCGACAAGCTGGGTCTGAAGTCCGTCGAGACCCCGGACGACAAGACGATCGTCTTCAAGCTGAAGGAGCCGCTCTCGGACTTCAGCTACCTGCTCGCCATGCCCGGCGCCGGCCCGGTCCAGAAGGCCAAGGACACCGGCGACAAGTACGGTGACAAGCCCGGCTCGACCGGCCCGTACAAGTTCCAGTCGTACGAGCCCGGCAAGAAGGCCGTCCTGGTCCGCAACGAGAACTGGGACGCCAAGACGGACCCGATCCGCAAGGCGCTGCCGGACCAGATCGACCTGACCATCGGCACGGCCGTCGAGGAGATCGACAACCAGCTGCTGAGCGGCGACGTCGACATCGACACCGCGCAGACCGGTGTCCAGCAGGGTGCGCAGCCGAAGATCCTGCTCGACCCGACCAAGAAGGCCAACGCGGACACGCCGACCACCGGCTTCATCCGCTACTTCTCGATCAGCACCAAGGTCCCGCCGTTCGACAACATCCACTGCCGCAAGGCCGTGCAGTACGCGACCGACAAGGTCACGATGCAGACCGCGCGTGGTGGTGCCGAGGCCGGTGGCGACGTCGCCATCAACATGCTCCCGCCGAACATCGCGGGTCACGACCCGGCCATGGACCTGTACAACACCAAGTCGGGCAAGCCGCAGATCGACAAGGCCAAGGAAGAGCTGGCCGCGTGTGGCAAGCCGACCGGCTTCGACACGGTCATCGCCACCCGTAACGCCGGCAAGGAGCCGAAGACGGCCGAGGCGCTGCAGGCCGCGCTGAAGAACGTCGGCATCAACGCCCGTCTCGACCCGACCGACGCCTCGCTGTACTTCCGCTCGACCATCGGCGCGCCGTCCAACGTGCACGCCAAGGGCTACGGCCTGATGATGGCCGGCTGGGGCGCGGACTTCCCGACCGCCTACGGCTTCCTGTCGATCCTGGTCGACGGCCGCTCGATCTCCGCGTCGGGTAACAACAACTACGCCGAGCTCAACAACCCCGAGGTCAACAAGCTGATCGACGACGCCAAGGCCGCGACCGACCCGAAGGCCGCCGCGGACATCTGGTCGAAGATCAACAAGATCGTCATGGAGGAGGCCGTCATGGTTCCCTTCGTGTACGACAAGGCCCTGAACTACCGCAACCCCCGCCTGACGAACGTCTTCGTCACGGAGTACTACGGCATGTACGACTTCAGCAGCCTGGGCGTCTCCAGCTGACGAGGTCGTCCTGACCGAGCAATGCCAGTAAGCCGGTAACCCGCCCTTCCGAGGAAAAGAAGGCAGGTGAAGGCCACGGCGCCGGCCGGTGAGACGGGAACCCCGTCGAGCCGGCCGGCGTCAGGCCGCACACGTGATCAACTACATCCTGCGCCGCCTGGTCACAGCCGTCGTGCTGCTCGTGGCCGTCTCGGCCGTCACCTTCCTGATCTTCTTCGCGATCCCGAAGGCCGCCGGAGCTGATCCCGCCGAGATGTACGTCGGTAAGTCGGCGACCCCGCGCGACGTCGAGGCGACCCGGGTCAAGCTCGGCCTGGACAAGCCGATCTACATCCAGTACGGCCGCTTCCTGAAGGGCATCGTCGCCGGTCGCGACTACAACAACGGCCCGACCGTCACCCACTGCTCCGCCCCGTGCTTCGGCTACTCCTTCCGCACCGACCGCGAGGTGTGGCCGCTGCTGATCGACCGGCTCCCCGTCACCATCTCCCTCGCCATCGGGGCCGCCGTCATCTGGCTGCTCTTCGGCGTCGCCGGTGGCGTCATATCCGCACTGAGACGCGGCTCGATCGCGGACCGCACAGCGATGATCATCGCGCTCGCCGGCGTCTCACTGCCCATCTACTTCACCGGACTGGTCGCCCAGCAGCTCTTCGTCCATACCTGGCCGATCTTCCAGGGCGGCGAGTACATCAACTTCAAGGACGACCCGGTCGGCTGGGCCAACAAGCTCTTCCTGGCCTGGGTCACCCTCGCGCTGCTCTTCGCCGCGCAGTACACCCGCCTCACCCGCGCCCAGATGCTCGAGACCATGAGCGAGGACTACGTCCGCACCGCCCGGGCCAAGGGCCTCAAGGAGCGGGTCGTGGTCGGCAAGCACGCGATGCGCTCCGTGCTCACCCCGATCGTCACGATCTTCGGCCTGGACCTCGGTGGCCTCCTGGGCGGCGCGATCCTCACCGAGAGCGTCTTCAGCCTCCCGGGCATCGGCCGGCTCAGCATCGACGCCGTCAACGTCAAGGACCTGCCGATCATCCTCGGCGTGACCCTCTTCGGCGCGTTCTTCATCGTCATGGCCAACCTGCTCGTGGACCTGCTCTACGCCGTGATCGACCCGCGGGTGCGGCTCTCGTGACGCTGCCGCAGCCCCGATCCGCTCGACCCGGCACCCCTGGAAAGGAGTGAGCATGTCCACCAGTCTGCTCAAGGACGGCGACCCGACCCCCGTCGGCGCCGGCTCGTCGGCACAGTCCTTCCTCGACGTGCGTGACCTGCGGATCCACTTCAAGACCGACGACGGCATCGTGAGGGCCGTCGACGGCCTCACGTTCCAGCTGGAGCGCGGCGAGACCCTCGGCATCGTGGGCGAGTCCGGCTCCGGCAAGAGCGTCACCAGCCTCGGCATCCTCGGCCTGCACCGGCGAGGATCGGCGAAGATCTCCGGCGAGGTCTGGCTCGACGGCGAGGAGCTCATCGGCGCCTCGCCCGAGCGGGTCCGCGCGCTGCGCGGCGCCAAGATGTCGATGATCTTCCAGGACCCGCTGACGGCGATGCACCCGTACTACACGGTGGGCAAGCAGATCATCGAGGCCTACCGGGTGCACCACAAGGTCAGCAAGGCCGAGGCGCGGCGCCGGGCCGTGGAGATGCTCGACCGGGTCGGCATCCCCCAGCCGCAGAAGCGCGTCGACGACTACCCGCACCAGTTCTCCGGCGGCATGCGGCAGCGCGCGATGATCGCGATGTCGCTGGTCAACAACCCGCAGCTGCTCATCGCCGACGAGCCGACCACCGCCCTGGACGTGACGGTGCAGGCGCAGATCCTGGACCTGATCCGCGACCTGCAGGCCGAGTTCAACTCCGCGGTCATCATCATCACCCACGACCTCGGTGTGGTCGCGGAGGTCGCCGACGACATCCTGGTCATGTACGGCGGCAAGTGCGTCGAGCACGCCTCCGCACAGACCATCTTCCGGCGGCCGGAGCACCCGTACGCCTGGGGTCTGCTGTCCTCCATGCCGCGCGTCGACCGGGAGGTGCGCGACCGGCTGGTCCCGATCAAGGGCAACCCGCCGTCGCTGATCAACCTGCCGAGCGGCTGCTCGTTCCACCCGCGCTGCCCCTACGTCGAGCGCAACGGCATCCCTTGCAAGACGGTCGAACCGACGCTGGCGGAAGGCACGATCGACCACGGGGTCTCGTGCCACATCCCGCCCGCGGAACGGCTGGCCATCTTCAAGTCGGACATCGCCCCATCCCTCTGAGGAGCACGACAGTGTCGACGAGCACCCAACCCCAGCCGTCCGCGGCTCCGCAGCGGGACGGCGAGAACCTCCTCGAGGTCCGAGGCGTGGAGAAGCACTTCCCGATCCTTCGGGGTGCCTTCTTCAAGCGCAAGGTCGGCGCCGTGCGCGCCGTGGACGGCATCGACCTCGCCGTCAAGAGCGGTGAGACGCTCGGCCTGGTCGGCGAGTCCGGCTGCGGCAAGTCCACCACCGGCCGGCTCATGACCCGCCTGCTGGAGCCGACGGGCGGCAAGGTCATCCTGGAGGGGCGCGACATCTCGCACCTCGGCGTCTCCCAGATGCGCCCCCTGCGCCGGGAGATCCAGATGATCTTCCAGGACCCGTACTCGTCGCTGAACCCGCGGCACACCGTCGGCTCGATCGTCGGCGCCCCGCTGCAGGTGCAGAACATCAAGACGCCGCACGGGCAGAAGCGTGAGGTCCAGCGCCTGCTGGAGCTGGTCGGGCTCAACCCCGAGCACTACAACCGCTACCCGCACGAGTTCTCCGGCGGCCAGCGGCAGCGCATCGGCATCGCCCGGGCGCTCGCCCTGCAGCCGAAGCTCATCATCGCCGACGAGCCGGTCTCGGCGCTGGACGTGTCGATCCAGGCGCAGGTCGTCAACCTGCTCGACGACCTGCAGCGCGAGTTCAACCTGACCTACGTGTTCATCGCGCACGACCTGTCCGTGGTCAAGCACATCTCGGACCGGGTCGCCGTCATGTACCTGGGGAAGGTCGTCGAGGTCGGCCCGCGGGACGGCCTGTACGGCACGCCGCTGCACCCGTACACCTTCGCGCTGCTGTCGGCGGTGCCGGTGCCCGACCCCGACCGCCGCGACAAGGCGCAGCGGGAGCGGGTCCTGCTCACCGGTGACGTGCCCAGCCCGATCGACCCGCCGTCCGGCTGCCGCTTCCGGACCCGGTGCTGGAAGGCGCAGGACGTGTGCGCCCAGGAGGAGCCGCCGCTGCGCGAGCTGCTGCCGGGCCAGACGGTCGCCTGCCACTTCCCGATCACCGACGAGGAGCGCTCCGCCAAGGGCGCGCAGGCGGCCCGGGCCGCCGCCGCGGAGATCCCGGTGGCCGCCTCGACGGACCCCTTTGCGGAGCCGATCGCATAACACCACGGAATGTGCGCCGGGGAGTCGACATGGTCGGCTCCCCGGCTTTGTTCTGCCAATTCGCCCCTACCCGCGACCTGCCCCTATGTGGTGCGGACGCAAAGGAAACCGTGGAGCGAATCGCCCGAAACATTTGAAAATCTTGAGGCGAACGCCTTCCGCAGACCAATGTTTTTCGATCTCATATCCCCATCCCCTCGAACCGGGAGGACATGTGGGATTCAAGATGAGGTTCACGGGCGCCGCGGTGATCACCGCGGCGTTGACCGTGAGCACGGCAGGCTTGTCTGCACCGGCCAGCGCCGAGGCCGTCGCCAACACGGAGTACACCGTGGTGGCCGCGGACAACGTCTCCACCGGTGACGCGACCGCCGCCATCACCAAGGCCGGCGGCAAGGTCATCGCCACCAACGACACGGTGGGGATGTTCACGGTCCTGGCACCGCAGAGCGGTTTCGTCGAGAAGGCGGCAGCCTCCTCGAAGCTCGTCGGCGCCGCACACCGCACCGCCATCGGCAAGGCTCCCAAGAAGGAGCAGCCGTCCGGCGTGGAGAAGGAAGCACTGGCCGCGGCAGCGGCAGCGGCGAAGAAGCCCGGTGGCAAGAAGCCCGCCACCGCCGGACTGGACCCCATGGACGACAAGCTGTGGGGCCTCAAGACGGTCAGGTCGGACCTCGCCCGCAAGGTCAACGCCGGCGACAAGCGCGTCACCGTCGGCGTCCTGGACACCGGCGTCGACGCGTCGCAGCCCGACATCGCCCCGAACTTCAACTGGGCGCTGTCGAAGAACTTCGCGCCGGACAAGGTCGACATCGACGGTCCATGTGAGGTCGCGAGCTGCCTCGACCCGGTCGGCACCGACGACGGCGGCCACGGCACGCACGTCGCCGGCACGATCGGCGCGGCGGCCAACGGCTTCGGCATCTCCGGTGTCGCGCCGAACGTGTCGCTGGTCGAGCTCAAGGGCGGCCAGGACTCGGGGTACTTCTTCCTCGAGCCCGTCGTCAACGCGCTCGTGCACGCCGGCCAGTCGGGCATCGACGTGGTCAACATGTCGTTCTACGTCGACCCGTGGCTGTTCAACTGCACGGCCAACCCGGCGGACTCCCCCGCCGCGCAGGCCGAGCAGCGCACCATCATCCGCGGCATGTTCCGCGCCCTGACGTACGCCCACTTCAAGGGCGTCACGCTCGTCGGCGCGCTCGGCAACAACCACGAGGACAAGGGCAAGCCGCGCACCGACATCTCCAGCCCGGACTACCCGGCGGACACCGCGTACGACCGGCCCATCGACAACAGCTCCTGCTGGGACCTGCCCGTCGAGGGACCGTTCGTCATCGGCGTCTCCTCCCTCGGCCCGTCGCTGAAGAAGTCGGACTTCTCCGACTACGGCCTGGAGCGCATCGGCGTCTCCGCGCCCGGCGGCTGGTTCCGTGACGGCTTCGGCACGGACAGCTACCGCACCAACGAGAACATGATCCTCTCCACGTACCCGAAGAAGGTGCTGCAGGAGGAGGGCACGGTCGACGCCGACGGCAACGTCGTGCCGGAGGCCGAGGGCCTGGTCTACAAGGAGTGCACCGCAGCCGGGAAGTGTGGTTACTACACCTGGCTGCAGGGCACCTCGATGGCCTCCCCGCACGCGGCCGGCGTCGCGGCGCTCATCGTGAGCGCGCACGGCGCCAAGCACGGCAAGGACTTCGGTCTCGAGCCGTGGAAGGTCGAGTACATCCTGTACAGCACGGCCGCCGAGCACGCCTGCCCGGAGCCGCGCCTGCAGACGTACACGAACGAAGGCCGCTCCGAGGAGTTCAACGCGCTCTGCGAGGGTGGCACGGAGTTCAACGGCTTCTACGGCTTCGGCATCGTCGACGCCTACAAGGCCGTGACCGCCAAGGCCTGGTGGGAGCACCGCTAGCAGTTTGTGACCGTCCTGGTGGCACGCGTCTATGCGTCGCGTGCCACCAGGCGTCCGCCGAGCAGCGCGTCGGCCTTGCCGACCAGGACGCTCGGGCGGATCGGTTTCGTCATGTACTCGGTGGCGCCGACCATCATCGCCTCCTCGCGGCCCCGCATCCGCCCGTACGCGCTGAGCATGAGGATCGGCAGCTTCGCCGTCGCCGGGTCGGCCCGCAGCGCCTTGCACAGGTCCAGGCCCGAGATGTTCGGCATCCACATGTCGGTGACCAGCAGGTCGAACCGGTCCTTCCGGAGGGCCTCCAGCGCCTCGCCGCCGCTGGTGACGGCGACGACCGACGCGCCCGCAGACTCCAGCGCCATGGTGAAGAGCTCACGGATATCCGGATCGTCCTCTGCCACCAGTACCGTCGCAGCCCCCATTACCCCAGCTTAAGATCCTCAGCGTGGCGTATGAGGCGGCTTCGAGCCGATACCAGGACATGCAATACCGCCGCAGCGGCCGCAGCGGGCTGCAGCTGCCGGCGATCTCGCTCGGGCTGTGGCACAACTTCGGGCACGCGCGTCCGTACGAGACCCAGCAGGCGATCGTGCGTCGCGCCTTCGATCTCGGGGTCACCCACTTCGACCTGGCCAACAACTACGGGCCGCCGCCCGGCTCCGCGGAGACGAACTTCGGGCGGATCCTCGCCGAGGACCTCCGGCCCTACCGGGACGAGCTGATCATCTCGACCAAGGCCGGCTACGACATGTGGGACGGCCCCTACGGCGAGTGGGGGTCGCGCAAGTACCTGACGGCGTCGCTGGACCAGTCGCTGCGGCGGATGGGCCTGGAGTACGTCGACATCTTCTACTCCCACCGGCCGGACCCCGACACGCCCCTCGAGGAGACCATGGGGGCGCTGGACCGGGCCGTGCGGGCCGGCAAGGCGCTCTACGTGGGCATCTCCAACTACACGCCGGAGCAGACCGCTGAGGCGGCTTCCATTCTGCGCTCGCTCGGCACGCCGCTGCTGATCCACCAGCCGCGGTACTCGATGTTCGACCGCTGGATCGAGGACTCGCTGCTCGACGTGCTCGAGTCGGCGGGCGCCGGGTGCATCCCGTTCTCGCCGCTCGCGCAGGGGCTGCTGACGGACCGCTACCTTTCCGGTATTCCGTCCGACTCGCGGGTGCGGACCAGCCGCTTCCTCAACGAGAGCGACCTCAGCGACGACCGGCTCTCGGTGATCCGGGCGCTGGACGAGGTGGCCCGCGGGCGCGGCCAGAGCCTCGCGCAGCTGGCCCTGGCGTGGGCGCTGCGCGACCCGCGGGTCACCTCGCTGATCATCGGAGCGAGCTCGGTGGCGCAGCTGGAGCAGAACCTGGGGGCTTTGTCGGCTCCCGCGCTGACCTCCGAAGAGCTCACCCGCATCGACGACGTGCTAGCTCAGCAGACCGTTTAGCGTCGTGATCACCGGCTGGAGGGCGGTGGGCACGGCGCCGTCCTTCACCTGGACCTCCTTGCCGCCATAGGTGATGGTGTACGTGTAGCCGTCGGCGACGTTGGTGCTGCCAGCGGCGGTGGGCAGCTTGGCGAAGCCGACCTGCTCCAAAGTGCCCTTGAGCGTGGTCAGCTGGGCCGGAGTGAGCTTGCCTTCCTTGGTGCCGGCCTTGGCGGTCAGCGTCCAGCCGCCGTCCGGGCGTACCACCAGACGGTCGTTGGTGCCGGCGAGGCCTCCCTGGCGGGTGAAGATCAGCAGCGCGTCCGTGGTGTTCTGGCTGCTGCCGGTGCTGGGGTCGGCGCTCGGGCTCACGCTGGTGCTCGCCGGCGCCGCCGCACTGGTGGACGGCGCCGTGCCGGCCTGGTTGGCGTCGTCGGCGCAGCCCGTCAGGGCCAGCGCGAGCAGGGCGGTGACGGCGATCGGGGTCCTCGACCTCATCGAAGGTGTCTCCATCTCTCTTGGACTGCGGGTTCGCAGCTCGGGTTCCCCGTGACGTGTTCTTCGTTACCTTCTGTGCGCTCGTGGCGGTAACTCGCTCGTTTCTTGTCATACCCCCACGACATGATTGCCCCATGCGCCTCGACCCGTACCGTCACGTCCTCGCTCTTCCTGGGGTGCGGCCGCTCATGGTGCTGGCGCTGCTCGCCCGGATCCCGATCACCGCCATCGGGGTCACGATGACGCTGCACGTGGCTCAGGACCTCCACCGCGGCTGGGGCGCCGCCGGTCTGGTCGGTGCCGCCCTCACCGTCGGCACCGCGATCGGCGGCCCGCTCAACGGCCGCTTCGTCGATCGTAAGGGCCTGCGCCCGATGCTCGTCGTCACCACCGTGTGCGAGGCCGTCTTCTGGGTGGTGGCGCCGTCACTGTCCTATCCCGCGTTGCTGGTCGGCGCCTTCGTCGCCGGCGTGTTCTCCCTGCCGGTGTTCTCCGTGGTCCGCCAGTCACTGGCCGCGCTCGTCCCCGCCGACCAGCGCCGCCAGGCCTACGCGCTGGACTCGATGTCGGTCGAGCTGTCGTTCATGGCCGGCCCGCCGCTCGCCGTGCTGCTCATGAGCAGCCTCTCCGGCCGCGTCACCATGTGGTCGATCGGCGGCTGCCTCGTCCTCGCCGGCCTGGCCCTCTTCCTGACCGACCCGCCGGTCCACGCCCCCGCCGACGAGGACTCCCCCGCGGGCGCCACCACCGCGCCGCTGCGCCGCCGCGACTGGCTCACGCCCCGCTTCCTCGCGGTCTGCGCCGCCGCGGCCGCCACGACGATGGTCCTGGCCGGCACCGACCTCGGCATCGTCGCCATGCTCCGCGAGGCGGGCAAGGTCCAGCTCATCGGCGGCCTCCTCGCCGCGTGGGGCATCTATTCGCTGATCGGCGGCTTCGTGTATGGCGCTCTGACGCGCGCGGTGCCGCTGGTCGCCCTCATCGGCGGCCTCAGCCTCTTCACGATCCCCCTCGGCCTGGTCGGCGACCGCTGGTGGCTGCTCACCGTCGCCCTCCTGCCGGCCGGCGCCCTCTGCGCCCCCACCCTCAGCGCCAGCACCGACCTCGTGAGCCGCCTCGTCCCCTCATCCGCCCGCGGCGAGGCCATGGGCTGGCACGGCTCCTCCCTGACGGTCGGCCTGGCCGTCGGCTCCCCGCTCGCCGGCTGGGCCATCGATCGCGGCTCCCCGGGCTGGGGCTTCGCCGCGGTCGGCACCGTCGGCCTCCTCATCACCGCCGTCCTGCTAACCCTGCGCCACACCCACACCCCGGCGCCCTCCCCCACACCCGCAACCAAGCCCTCACCCGCAGCCACAACCGAACCGGGGACCGAACTCGCAACCGCGATCGAACCTGGAACCGCGACCGCCGCCGGGACCGAACCCACGACCGCAACCGCCGCCGCGAAGCCCTCCACCTCCACCCCAACGCCTTCTCCTCTGACCACCACCGCCCCCACGACCACCCCCGCCGCTGCTCCAACCGCCACAGTTGCTCCCACGACGGCCACCTCGGCAGCCAGCACCGCGGCATCCCACTAACACGACGCCTCCGCCCTCCGGGCAGCCTCGCCGCCCCCGCTCCAGCTCCAGCCAGCACCGCTACTTCCCGCCAGCAACGCCGCCACCGCCACCGACCCGAACAGGTCCACCGCTGCCGCCATCACTCCGGCGGCCGCCGCTGCAACCGCCGCCGCTGCAACCGCCGCCGTTGCGGCCGCGACAGCCGCTTCTGCGGCCAGCACCGCGGCGGTCCAGTAGCGCGACGACTGCGGCCGCCGAGGTCACCTCCGCTGATCTGAACAGCCCGCAGTTCCAGTGAGCACCGCTGGTCCGGCGGCTGGGCGGTGCTGTCGGTGCTGCTCTGGGCGCCGTTGCTGTCGCTGGGACCGCTGGTGCTGTTCGCGGGTTGGGTGTTGATCGAAGTCGTCCGGTGGTCGTCTGGGCGGCCAGGGGCGTCCTTCGATCATGTGGTCCTTCGACTGAGAGGTCCGCCGGTCGGTGTAGCGGTGGTGGTGTCCGCTTGCGGGTTCTTCCGCCCGGCCCGGGTGCCCCGTGCCGCGTTGATCAGGTAGCGGATCCGGTCGCCATGGCAGCCGGATCTGCTACTCGATCAAGAGTGGGGCGGAGGTTGGCGCGGGGTGTGGGGCGTCTGATTCGGGGTTGGGGCGTTGAGAGTTGTGGTGGGTCGGGAGGATGGGGGGAAGGTGTGGATCATGCCGGTTTGGGGTTTATCGGGTGGGAGGGGGGTCCGTTAAATCTTTGTGTTGGCACGTTTCGGGCGTGGTTCGCGGGGTGGATCACCGAGCGTGCCTCCGGCGGGAGGACGGCGCGACCGGACGGGGGCGGGTGTAGGCGAGGGCTGGACCACGGGGGCGTGATGGGCGGAGAGGGTGCGGGATTGTCCGGAAGGGGACCGTTTCGGGGGCGAAGGGTGGCGGGAATCAAGCGGTGTGGAACTGGGGTGGGTGGCGTCCGAAGCGCGTTGGGCTTCCTATTCGGCGAGGGCGGGAAATGGGTGGGGTGGGCGCTGACCAAACGGCTGGCGACGGGTGGGCGAACGGTGGGTTGCGGCCGGTCAGGCGGGTGGGCCGGGCGGGGGCGTGCAGGTTGCAAGGTGCGGTCCGCGAGGGGAATACAGCACGGAGAAAGGTGGGGCCGGGAAGGGACCTAGGTATCGGTGGGCGTCGCTGCGTGAATGCCATTCGGGGTGGCTTCTAGATCGACAGAGGAGGACGACGTGTACTTCGTCACCCGGCGAGATGGGGTCGCGGGGCTGGACGGGAGGAGTAATGGCTGTTCAGAGTGGGTGTGGGGCGTCAAGTCGGGCGGGTTGACCGGCTGTGACACACAGGACGGAAGCCCGATCTACGGGTATCCAGGAGTGGGGCCGATCGATGGGTCCTGTCCGGATCGACCGATAGGAGAGGTTTTGCTGGCAGTGATAACAGCGACGGGGGCGATCACCGCAAGGACTGCGGCAGTCACAGAACGTATTCGTCGCGGTGGGACCGCCGGCATGGGCAACTCTCCGGAAAACTCGTCATCAATCGGGGTGAATCCGCCCAGATCTACCCGCCTGTCAGGCATATCCAACGGGTCCGGCGACAAACAGGATGGTTGCGTCCGTCACTCAGCGCGGTACGATCCGCCAGAGCCGCCATGCGGTCATCGGTGTGGAACCCCCTCCACATCGCACCGCTCGTGGCACACCCGACGGAGGGCGATCTTGACTATCTGCTGCCCGCTTGCAGCAAGCGCGCCGGACGATCAGGCTGCGATGCGCTCTGTGGCATCGCCATCCGCCGGGTCAGCAGATCGTGTGAGGTTCGCATGAGTACGGCGATGCAGGTTCGGCTGCGGCACTGGCCCGGCATGAAGGTTTCCTGGCTCGGCGCGGGTGCTGTCGTCCATTCCGGCGACGAGCCCAGCCCGGGCGCGGCGGCGCTGGTCGTGTCGCCGCACGGCTCCACCGAGTGTGCGGTGGTCATCAGCTCGCACACCGTCAAGCTGCAGCCCGCGATGGTCGAGGAGCTGGCCGAGGTCCTGGCCAACGGGCTTCCCCGCGGGTTCACGGCGATGCGGTTCGTCGCGTGGGACGGCGCGTGCGCCACCAACGAGCGGCCGGCCGCGGCGCACATGATCGCCATGCGGCTCGGGATCGACGTCATCGCGGCGGCAGGGCCGCTGCTGGGCGTGCCGGGTGGGTCGCTGTTCGCGCCGATCGGGCGTGGGGAGCACCGGCCGGGCGGGTTCTGGCGGTTCCGGACGGGTGCGCAGCCGCAGCGGGTCGGCTGGCGGTTCCCCGCGCCGCACTGGGAACAGGACCTCGGCGAGGTGCCCGAGCTGCCCGGCGACCTGGTGCTCGACCAGATCCCCGCGGGCCTGTGGCTGCACCGCCGCCGGGTCGGCAGCGTCACGGACCTCGCGTACTCGGTGCCGACGGATCACTCGCACCCGGCGATGATCCTGTCGCACCCGAACGAGGAACCGCTGCACCGCGACGAGCTCATGCAGGCCGTCTCCGTCATTCCAGCGCTCGCCGCCGATCGGTGTGTCTTCACGCCGTACGGGCAGCGCCCCCTCCTCGACGGCCCCGTCGGGCCGGTCGTCGCCGACGTGCTGGGCCGCGCCGTGCACGTGCGCACCGGTCTGCCGCTGTGCGCGCCCGCCGGGCAGCGCGCGGTCGTCACGATCGACCAGAAGGGCCTCCCCCGCTGGCGGACGTTCGCCCGGGAGCTGTGGCACGCGCCGCGCACCGGCGCGCCGCGGCCGGTCGACTGGGTCAACCCGTGCCCCGACGTGCTCGACACGCCGGCGGGTGCGGCCACGTTCACGCTCGGCGGCGGCTGGGTCCTGGAGGTCGTCCAGGCCGGCCTGTGGATCCGTCCCGAGCACCTGACCGACCCCGCGGACTGGATCCGCGGCCTGCCGGTCGACGTCAACCGCTGCGCGATCATTGTGGGCGCCCCGCACGCCGCGGAGCTGCCGCCCCCTGGTCACACGATGGCCGACGTACTGGAGAAGCTCCCGGTCGACGCGCGCAAGCGGGCCTATCTGGCCGTGCCGCGCGGGGCCGCGCCGAACGTGTTCATCCTCGCGACCGCGCTGCGGGACTCGCTGCCGGAGCCCGGTGAGGTCGAGCTCGTCGCCCCGCCGACGACGAGCGGCTCGTTCCCGGCGGTCGGGTCGACGACGGGTTCGTTCCCCGCGGCGGCGCCCAACGGGCACCGGCCCGACGGACCGTTCCTGGTCAACGGCCGGCCCGCCAACGGGCACCCGTCCGGCGCACACCCGACGGTGTCGCGCCCGGCGCACGCCTCTTTCGACGGCGACGAGCCGCAGGACCCGTGGCGCACCGTCTACGACCCCCAGCGCACCGGCTCCTTCGAGCCGCTCACCAGCACCGACCGCCGCGAGCCGCGCACGGGTGGCTTCGCGCCGGCCGAGCCGACCAGCGGGTCGTTCGCCCCGGTCGAGCCGCGGTCGGGGGGCTTCCCGCCGGTGGAGCCGCGGACCGCGGCGTTCCCGGCCCCCCACAACGGAGCGGACCACCGCAACGGGGCCGACCTGCGCAACGGCGCCGACCCTCGTACCGGAGCGGACCCGCGCAACGGCAGCGACCTTCGCAACGGCGCCGATCCCCGCAACGGGGCGGACCACCGGAACGGGGCTGACCTGCGCAACGGCGGCGACCCTCGTACCGGAGCGGACCCGCGCAACGGCAGCGACCTTCGCAACGGCGCCGATCCCCGCAACGGGGCGGACCACCGGAGCGGGGCTGACCTGCGCAACGGGGCCGACCTGCGCAACGGCGGCGACCCTCGTACCGGAGCGGAACTGCGCAACGGCAGCGACCTTCGCAACGGGATGGACCACCGCAACGGCGCCGACCCGCGCAACGGGCACGACCCGCGGACCGGGGCGTTCGCGCCGGTCGAGCCGCCGACGGGGTCGTTCGCGCCGCTGAGCCCGAACGGGACCAACGGCCAGCACGCCCCCGGCGGTTTCGGGCCGCAGCCCGGCCAGCCGCAGCACATGGGCCAGGGCCACATGGGCCAGCCGCAGCACCCGGGCTCGCAGCACCCCGGTCAGACGCACCCCGGTCAGCAGTACCCGGGCCAGCAGGGACGCGGTCCCGGGTTCGGCAACGGGCGGGGCGACAGCACCACGGCGTTCCCCCCGGTCGCGCCCGAGGCCTACCGCGGCATGCCCAACGGCACCCACCCGGAGCTGAACGTGGCGCCGCCGCGGACGTACCACCGCGAGCAGCAGTCGTACGACACCCAGGCCCACGACGCGGGACGGCCGGCCAACGACGGGTACCGCTTCGACGCCCCGAACTACGACGAGCACCACTTCGACCTGCCGACGCCGCCCGGGCAGCGCGCACCGGTCCAGCGGATGCCCGCGCACGACGAGGCCGAGGACGCGGCCGGCGCCGAGGACACGTCGTCGATCCGCTCGGGCCGGGAGATCCGCTCGCACGGCAAGAAGGCGAAGGCCACCCGCGCGGACGACAAGACCAGCACGCAGGAGCTCGACCGCCTGCTCGGGTTCTTCGACGAGATCCGCCGCGCGAAGGCGTGGGACGAGGACTCGCCGGGCTCGGAGACGGACGAGGCCACGGCACGCCGCGCGGCCGCCGGCCAGCCACCCGCCGGCCCCCGGCGCGCCCGCTAGGCAAAACCCGGCAAAAGCCAGGCAAGGCCCACTGGGCGAAGCCAGGCAAACGACGCGACAGCGGCCCGGTCTCGGAAAGAGGCCGGGCCGCCGCGTTTTCGCCGCCGGGCCGGGGCCGACTAGGATCGGCCGGGTGCTCGACATCATGCTGCCGCACTACGGCGACGTGGAGCTGCTGAAGCTCGCCGTCAACAGTGTCATCGCGCAGACCGACGACCGGTGGCAGCTGACCGTCCTGGACGACAGCACCACCGAAGGCATCCCCGAGTGGTTCGCCGCATTGGGGCACGAGCGCGTCACGTACCGGCGAAACCCCACAAACCTGGGCGTCACCGGCAACTTCCAGCAGTGCGTCGACCTCGCCACCGAGCCGTTCATGGTCATCATGGGCTGTGACGACGTGATGCTGCCCAACTACGTCGCGTCGGTGCACGCGCTCGTCGACGCGCATCCGGACGCGGTGCTGATCCAGCCCGGCGTCGAGGTGATCGACGCGCGCGGCGAGGTGGTGCGGACGCTCGCCGACTCGACGAAGCGCCGGGTGTACGCGCCGAAGATCGACGGCACCGTGGTCATGTCGGGCGAGGAGCTCGCGGTGAGCCTGCTGCGCGGCAACTGGCTGTACTTCCCGTCGCTGTGCTGGCGCACGTCGCAGGTGCAGGCGGTCGGCTTCGACCAGTCACTGAAGGTGATCCAGGACCTCGCGCTCATCCTCGAGCTGGTGACCCGGGGCGGCACGCTCGTCGCGACGGACGTGGTGTCGTTCCGGTACCGGCGGCACGGCTCCAGCCTGTCGTCGTCGTCCGCGGTGACGGGCGGGCGGTTCAGCGAGGCCCGGGACTTCTTCCTTGCCGCTGCGGCCCGGATGGACGCGCACGGGTGGCACCGGGCGGCCAAAGCGGCCCGCTGGCGCCTGTCGTCGCGCATCCACGCACTGACGATGGTGCCGGCGGCCGCGAAGCAGCGCAGCGGCAGCAGTGTGGGCGTGCTCACAAAGTACGCGCTCGGTCGCTGACCATGTAGACATCGCGGGGGCGGCTTCGTCGTATCCAGTGCAAGGCCGGACACGACGAAGGAGACCGCGATGATCCACTCCAGCCACCTGCTCTGGCAGGCGAGCACCATGACCGAGGACCGGCAGCGCGAGGCGGAGCGGCAACTGGCCCGCGCCGCGGCGCGGTGGCACCGCCGCCTGTGGGGGGCGAAGGCGGAGAGGGTGGGAGTCGAACCCACACGGGCGTGAACCCAACGCCGTTTTCGAGACGGGTGCCGGCACCAATCGGCTGGCCTCTCCAGTGCTGTGACGTGCCCTCGGAGGGATTCGAACCCCCGGCCTCTTCGTTCGTAGCGAAGTGCTCTCGTTCCGCTGAGCTACAAGGGCATGGTGGTGCGCGGAAAGTGAGGGGATCGAACCCCCGCGGGGTCGTCCCCCGTCGACGGCTTAGCAAGCCGCAGCCTTACCTCTCGGCCAACTTTCCTCAGTACCCGGAAGAGGATTCGAACCTCCAACCTCCTGACCCTGAATCAGGCGCCTCTACCGTTGGGCCACCCGGGCACGGGTGTGGTGCGGTCGTGCGTGGACCCGACCGGACTCGAACCGGTCGCCTCCGCTGTGCAAGAGCGGCGCTCTTCCTGATGAGCTACAGGCCCGTGTGGCCCGGCGGGGAGGTAGCAGGGCCCCGCCGGGCCCATGGGTCAGCGCTGGGCGAGTGCGTGCCAGGTCGGAATCGACGGCTGGTGTCGCAGCACCATGCCCGCTTCGGCGGGGGTGCGGTCGCCCTTGCGCTGGTTGCAGACCATGCAGGCCGCAACGGTGTTCTTCCAGGTGTTCCGCCCGCCCCGGGACCGGGGCAGGATGTGGTCGATGGTGGTGGCGTCCTTGCCGCAGTAGCCGCAGCGACGGCCGTCACGGGCGTGGACACCGGCGCGGGACCACGCGGGCCCGCTGCCGAAGCGCCAGCGCGTGACGACGTAGGACACGAGCCGGACGACCTTCGGCATCGGGTAGACCCCGATGAGCCGGTCGGGCTCGGACTCGTGCACCACGGCAACCTCACGCAGCAGCATGCGCACCGCATGACGGAGGGTGACCCGGTGCAGGGGTCCGAGGTCGGCGTTGAGAACGAGAACCGCGGTCACCGGGCCTCCCTTCGTTTGTTTCTTCCCAACTGATACCAAACGATCTTGCGTGCCGTGAGCGGGATTCGAACCCGCACCGATCCCATTTTGAGCGGGACGCCTCTACCGATTGGGCTACCCCGGCGAATTGTATTCGGGCACAAAAAAGCCGCCCATTGTCGCGGGCGGCGGAAGAGGAGGGGGAAACCCTATCCTCGCCACCGTCCGGGCAGGAGTAGACTGGCCGACAGGCCGCTGAGCAGCAGGTCACGCCGGGCTCGGGCCGCGCGGGATCGACCGCGTGACGCCGACAACTCGATGCGCTCTGCCATTTGCGGTCTCCCTTCTCAATCCCTGTTGATCTTGATGTGTGGCTCGTTGATGTATTCAAAGATACGACCCCGGCGCCGCCGCGGCAACCATTTAATCGACGGCGCCGGAGGTCGGCTCAGGCGGCGGCCGTGTAGTGCGCGAGGTACAGGTCCATCTCGTCGGTGGACTCGTCGCCCTCGTTGACGCTGAACCACAGCGAGTTCTCCAGCCAGAACCGGTGGATGAACTGCTCGAAGCTGTCGGCGGCGTGGACCATGTTGGCGACGAGGGCGTCGGGGTCCACCTCTTCCAGGCCGACGATCTCCAGCAGCCACGGCGAGGCGATCACGAACGGTTCGGTGCCGGGTCGCAGGTACAGGTACCAGATGACCGCGTCCTGCTGGTCGCGCAGGAACCGCACGAGTTGCGCCGAGGGCTCGACCGGGCTCGGGACGGGGCGGGGCGCCAGGTCGAAGTCGCAGCCGGTGCAGGACGGGATGGCGTCCATGAGGACCTGGCTGCTCATGAAGCGCTTGAACGCGGCCGGCAGCTCGACGTGCGTGGCGAGGGCGCCGACGTCCATGGCCCGCAGCGGGTCGTGCGGCGCGTCCGGGACCAGCCAGCCGAACGTGCCGTCGAAGCGTGACTGGTCCACTACCGGCAGGCTCTCGGTGGGGTACAGCTCGTAGGTACCCATGCTTGCCCGGGCGCTGCCCAGGTCCGTGCCCCACCAGCCGCGCGGAAAGTCGATCGTCATGTGTCGCACGGTACGACGCCATGTGGTGTTCTTCCGTCGCCTATCGGACCAAGACGAGCGCGTTTCAGGTCAACTCGTGTCACCCGTTGCTGGCCGCCTCCAGCGTCGGGATCTGCGGCAGCACGCCGAGGTAGCTCAGCTTTTCGACGATCGCCTCTGCCGTGAAGGGTTTGATGACGTACTCGTGGGCGCCGGCGGCGAGGGCGCGCACGATCTGCCCGTGCTCGCTCTCGGTCGTCACCATCATCAGGGTCATCTGGCGCAGGTGTTTCTGCTTGCGGACCGCCATCACGAACTCGAGGCCGTTCATCTCCGGCATGTTCCAGTCGATCAGGGCGAGCCCGGGTTGCAGGTCGTGGTCCCAGATCTGGTCGAGGGCGTCCTTGCCGTTGGTGGCCTCGCGGACCTCGAAGCCGAGCGGCAGCAGGATCCGTTTGAGGATGCCCCGCATGGCACGCGAGTCGTCGATGACCATGGCGAGCTTCGTGTCCATTCAGACTCCGACAGGTTGGTAGGTGGTGGTTTCGTACGGGTCCGTGGTCGTGTCGATCTTCGTGTGGAAGAGCGGGTCGGCGGCGAGGATGGCGCGGCGGACGTCGAGGAGCTCGGTGACGCGTTGCTGGATGACGGCGGAGCCGAGCAGGCCGTCGTCGCCGAAGTCGCGGCGGGAGTCGTCGAGGCCTTCCTCGACGATGTCGAGGATCTTCTCCACCGCGAGGGCGACGGACCGGCCGTTCTCGGTGTAGACGACGACCGGCACGGTCGGCCCGGACTCCGTCTCGTACGCGCCGAGCATGTGCGACAGCCGCAGCACCGGCAGGATCTGGTCGCGGTACTGCACGACCTCCCGGCTCCCGGTCCGCTCGATCCGCTCGACCGGGAACTCCTCCAGGCGCGTGACCATGTCGAGGGGGATCGCGACCCGCCGGTCACCCACACCCGCGATGAGCAGGCGGCCGCCACCGTCGGCACCGCCGCGCCGGACCGACGTGTCGGCGTCGCCGGACTCGACGCCGGCGGCCAGCTGGGCGCGCCTGGCCAGGGAGGCCACATCGAGGATCAATGCGACGCGGCCGTCGCCGAGCAGGGTGGCGCCGGCGTACGTGCCGATGTCCTTGAACCGGGACGTGAGCGGCTTGACCACGACCTCCTCGGTGTTGAGCACCCGGTCCACCACCAGCCCGAACCGCTTGCCCTCCGCCTGCAGCACCGCCACGTAGACGTCCTTGTCGTGCTCGCCCTCGCGGGGCAGCCCGAGGGTGTCGTCCAGGTACACCAGGGGCAGGAGCTTGCCCCTGAGGCGGTACACCTGCGCCCCCATGGCGTGCTCGACGACCCGGCCGGACTGCCCGTCGAGATACACCAGCTCGTGCACCGCGACCTGCGGGATGACGTACCGTTCCTCGCCGCACTCGATCGTGAGCGCCTGAATGATGGCGAGGGTCAGCGGAATCGTCAGACGCCAGGTCGTGCCCTTACCCACCACGGAATCCACATCGACCGCACCACCGATACGCTCGATGTTGGTCTTCACCACATCCATACCCACACCACGACCGGACACATTCGTGACCGCCTTCGCCGTGGAGAACCCCGGCCGGAACACCAACGCCAGAATCTCCCGACGATCCATCGCCGCCAACTGATCCCGCGACACCAGACCCTTCTCCACCGCGATCCGCGCGATCTTGTCCGGATCGATCCCCGACCCGTCATCACGCACCTCGACGATCACATGCCCACCCTCGTGATACGCCCGCAACGTCAGCGTCCCCTCAGGATTCTTCCCAGCCGCGACCCGCTCCTCAGGCGTCTCGATACCGTGATCCACAGCGTTACGCACCAGGTGCGTCAACGGATCCTTCACCGCCTCAAGCAGGGACCGGTCCAGCTCGGTCTCCTTACCCTCCTGCGCCAGACGGATCTGCTTCCCGAACGTCGAAGACAGATCCCGCACCACCCGCGGCAACTTCGACCACAAATGATCAATCGCCTGCATCCGGGTCTTCATCACCGACTCCTGCAACTCAGAAGTGATGAGATTCAACCGCTGACCCGTCCGCGTCATCGCCGGATCCGCCACCGAACCGATCGCCCGGATCAACTGATTCCGGGTCAACACCAACTCCCCCACCAGATTCATCAACTTGTCCAGCAGATCCACATCCACCCGGATCGACTGATCCGCAACACTCCGCTTCGACACCCCTTCCTCGGCCGCGACTTCCCCACCGCCCGGTCCACCGGGGGCTGCCGGCTTCGCGACGGACGCCGTCGCGGCGGCGGAAGGCGTGGGGGCCGCGGGGGAAGCGGCCGCAGGGGCAGCGGCGGCAGGGGCAGCGGCGGCAGGGGCGGCCGGCGGAGGCGGCGGCGCGGCGGCCGGGACGGCAGCGGGCGGCTCGGCGGCGGGAGGGGCGGCTGGGGCCTGTGGGGCTTGTGAGGCTTGCGGCGTCGGTGGAATGGACACCACGGTGACCGGCTGCACCACGAGCACCTCGGCGGCCGGGGCGGCCGTCACGGGTTCGACGACGTCTCCGCTCACCGCGGTCGCTGGAGCGCTCCCGGGTACATCGGCAGCAGCGGCCGCCTGAGGAGCCGGCGCGGGCGTCGAGGGCGCGGAGCCGTCGGTGATGCAGGCGTTCACCGCGGCGATCACGCCCGAGTCGTCGCCCTCGAGCTCCTGCCCGTGCTCCTCGATCTCCGACAGCAGCCCGCGGACCGTGTCGACCATCCGCAGCAGCGCGTCGGTCGTCGAAGGCGTCATGCCCTGCGCGCCGTCGCGCAGCCGGGACAGCAGCGACTCGCCGACGTGCGTCACCTTCTCCAGGCGGTTGAACGCCAGGAAACCCGAGGTGCCCTTGATCGTGTGGATCGTCCGGAAGATGGACGACAGGAGTTCGCGCGACCCCGGCGCCGCCTCCAGTGCCACCAGGTCCCGGTCGAGCTGGTCCAGGTTCTCGTGCGACTCCACGAGGAACTCCTGGACGATGTCACCCAACTCGTCGCTCACTGCCACGCTCCCCTTCTCCGACGGCCCAATCGACCGCCGGAACGGGAACCTGAGAGCAAACACGGCCCGAACGCCGCGGGCACGTGGCGGGCCGGGACACGGACATGAGGACCCCGGCGGCGGAGGCGACCGGGCGGCGCGTTGCGGTCCACAGTGGATCGTCGGCCCGATGGGGGTACCATTCGCCGCAGGTGTGCCGGGAAGTCTGGTCGGCGGACAGGATGAGTCTGCCCGCTGGAGGAGGCCCCCGATGGCACGTCGCACCGCACCGCGGCTGGACATGCTGCTGGAGTTCCTGCGCCTGGAGACGACCGGCGGCAGGCTGCTGCTCGTGGCGACCGGGCTCGCTCTGCTGTGGGCAAACCTGCCCGGCGGCACGTATGAGTGGTTCTGGTCGCTGCGCCCGCCGTCCTCGGCGCTGCTCGACGCGCTGCACCTGGACCTGCCGCTGGCGGGCTGGGTCACCGACGGGCTGCTGACCGTCTTCTTCTTCGTCGCCGGGCTGGAGGTCAAGCGCGAGCTGACCGTCGGGGAGCTCGCCGGCTGGCGGGCCGCGGCGCTGCCGGTCGTGGCGGCGCTCGGCGGGATGTTCGTGCCGGCGGTCGTCGCGATCGTCGTGTCCGGCGGCGCCGCCTCGCACGGCGGGGCGTGGGCGATCCCGGTCGCGACGGACATCGCGTTCGCGCTCGGGGTCCTGGCGCTCGCGGGCTCGGCCCTTCCGTCCGGGGTGCGCGTGCTGCTGCTGTCGCTCGCCGTCATCGACGACCTGGGCGCCATCACGCTCGTCGGGGTGTTGTTCGCGCACGACGTCCGGGTGTGGTGGCTGGCCGCCGGTTTGGCGTTGTGTCTGCTGTACGGGCTGCTGCACCGCCTCCGGTACGCCCCCGCCTGGCTCGTCGTGCCGGTCGCGGCCGGCGCGTGGGTGTGCGTCCAGGGCGGCGGCGTCCACGCCACCGTGACGGGCATCCTGCTCGGGTTGCTGACGCCGGTCCGGGCGGCCGCCGCGGACGCCGAGTCGCCCTGTGACCGGCTCCTGCACCGGCTGCACCCCGTCTCGGCCGGCGTGATCGTCCCGGTCTTCGCGCTCGCCGCCGCGGGCATCCCCCTCGCCGCGGCCGGTGACGTCATCGGTGACCCGCTCGCGCGGGGGGCCGCGGCCGGGCTGCTCATCGGCAAACCGATCGGGATCATGCTCGGCGCGTGGCTGGCGGTGCGGGTCGGGCTCGGCGCGCTGCCGCCGTCGGTCCGCTGGGGTGACGTGCTGCCGGTCGCGATGCTCGGCGGGGTCGGCTACACGGTGAGCCTGCTGATCGCCCGCCTGTCGGTGCCCGGCGGCGGCGCCGACACGGCCGCGGCGGCGGTGCTCGGGGCTTCGATCGTCGCGGCGGTCCTGGCCACGGTCCTGGTCCGGTGGCGCGGCAACGCCCGGTCGTGACCGGCCGGAGAAATGGTGAGACCGGCATCCACGGGGGAAGACGCCGGTCTCGATAAAAACGATAAGGCTCACGAGCGCATTCCGCCAGCCGTGCGGGGACTGATTCCCCCGGAACCGGTTACGGATCGCGGGATCGACAGGGGGAGGTACTGTGTCGGTCCGTTGACCCGGACCTAGGAGACTGATGTCGACGCTGCTCGTCGTCGGGCTCGGCCTGCTCGGGCTGGCGCTGCTGACCGTGGGCGCCGACCAGGCGGTGGTGGGCGCGAGCCGGCTCGCGACGCTGCTGCGGGTCGCGCCGGTCATCGTCGGTGTCGTCGTGATCGGGCTGGGCACCAGCGCCCCCGAGTTCGTGGTGTCCGGCACCGCCGCGGTCCGCGACAACGCGGGCCTGGCGCTGGGCAACCTCGTCGGCTCCAACATCCTCAACGTGACCCTGGTCCTGGGTGTCGTCGCGGTCGTGTCACCGGTGATGGTGCGCTCGTCGGTGCCGGTGCGGGAGGCGCCGCTGATGGCGGCCGCGGTCGCGGTGTTCGGCGCGTTCGCGCTGGTCGGGCTGAAGTTCGTCGCCGGGCTGCTGCTCGCCGTCCTCAGCGTCGGCGCGCTCGCCCTGCTGGTGCGGCTGTCCCGGGTACAGGACGGGGATCCGCTGCCCGAGGACGTGGCCGCGTTCGTGTCGCCGGTCCGGGCGCGCCGCTGGTGGGTCTTCTGGTCGCCGGGGCCCCGCCGCTGGTGGGTCGAGGCGCTGCGGACCGTCGCCGGGCTCGCCGCGACACTCGGCGGGGCGCAGCTGCTGGTCGACAACGCGGTCACGCTCGCGCACCGGTGGGGCGTCAGCGACCAGGTCATCGGCTTCACGCTGGTCGCGTTCGGCACGTCGCTGCCGGAGCTGATGACGTCGGTGCAGGCGCAGCGGCGCGGCGAGGGCGACCTCCTCGTCGGCAACCTGCTGGGCAGCAACATCTTCAACAGCCTGATCGGCGGCGCGGTCGTCGGTCTCGCCGCGGGCAGCTCGACGATCGCGCCGTTCGGGTTCGCCGCGGTCACCGCGATGGTGTTCGCCGCGGTCCTCGCGTGGCTGCTGCTGTGGCGGGGCAGCAGGATCACCCGCCCGGAGGCTTGCGTCCTGCTGGCGGCGTACGTGTGTGTCCTGCCACTGCTGATCTCCGCCAACCCGTGAGTTTCCGTTTGGCGGGACTGGGTACGCGACTCGAATGGGCGACGCGATGGTCCGGACACACCGCTCCGGAGACGTACTTGTGGTGGAAGTGTTGGGTCCTCTGGAAGCCGCGACGGTAGGCGCGCTGCGGTCCGTGGTCCTCGACACGATCGACGCCCACCGGCCGGCGGTGCTCACCGTCGACCTGCGGCGCGTCCCGTTCATGGACTCGATCGGCATCGGCACCCTGGTCGCGATCAACAACAAGGCCCGTGACGTCGGCGGCCGGATGGAGGTGCGCAGCCCGTCACCGTTCGTGCACCGGCTCCTTCAGGTCACCGGGCTGACGGAGCTGTTCGGGCTGCCCGACCTTCCCGTCGACGCCCCGGTCTCGGGCGCCGGCCTGATCCTTCCATCGTCCTAGGTCTTTCCGGTTCCGTTTTCCGGCGTCGGTACCGGCGGCGCCGCCCACTTCGATCGCCGTCTTTGATCGGCGTCGGCGTCAGTACCGGTCGACGATGACGCTGGAGACGCCGGCGGTGTTGTCGATCTCGTACCTGTCGGCGGCGGCCGGGTCACCGCTGGAGAACGCGGCGCCGCCGGCCACGCCGTCGTGCCGGGTGCCGTCGAGCGTGACGCTGCCGGCGCCGCCGCCGGCGACGACCTTCACGGGCCCGCCCTGCGGCAGGTGCACGCGGAACGTGGAGGCGCCGCCGTTCATCCGCACGGGCACGACGCCCTTCGCGGCGGGCAGGGTCAGCTCGATGCTCGACACGCCCCCCACGTATTCGACGCCGCCGATCTCACGCAGCCCGCGCAGGTCCGCGGTGTTGCTCGTGGCACCGGCCGTGAACCGGACCGTCCAGCGGACGGCACGGTTGAGCTCGACGCTGACGACGCCCCGGTCGGCCTTGCCGTTTCCCGAGTCCCGCAGTTGCACGCCGACGCGGCCGTCGACGCTGGTGACGCTCGGGACCGTCCGGCCGTCGCCGGGCGTGCTCACCCGGAACAGCGTGTCGCCGAGGTCCGCGGCGGTGACCGTGACCGCGGTGGCCCCGCTGAGCAGGTCCAGGGTCGCCGGGTCACGGCCGGCGACGGGCGCGGTGACGGTGTGCTGCGCGCCGCCGCCCCGGGGATGCTGGATCCGCCAGATGAAGACCGTGACCGCGGCCAGCACCAGGATCGCGAGCAGGATCATCCCGCCGATGAGCCAGACGGTGCGTGGGGACGGCCCGGCGGCGTGCGCGGGGGCCGTGGCGCGGGGGCGGGAGACGGTCACCATGCCGATGTGGTCTCCGCGTCGGTGCGCATCGAAACGCGTCAGCGTCCTACTTCAAGACCGGGGCCGCCGCCACGGGGGAAGCGGCGGCCCCGGCGTCCTTGGGATGCAACGCAATGTACTCCCAAGGTGAGCCACTGCACAGCCCCCAAACCGTGCCGTCTTCCCGCCTTCCGCGGAACTGTCCTATGTAGAGCGTCCGGCCGCACGCAACCGCACACAATCCCACAGCATCAGCCGATTCCTCAGCGGAGTGCCGCGGCGCGGCGGCCGGCCTCGGCCGGCGTGAGCAGTTCGCCGTCCAGCACGACGGCCCAGAAGGCGGACAGCGGGATCCGCTCGAACAGCGGCGAGCCGAGCCCGTCGAAGACCCGCTCCGGCGCCAGCTTCAGCGACGTGGTCACCACGATCGTGGGGATGCTCTGCGCGAGCGCCAGGGTGCCCTTGATGTTGAGCACCCTGGTGGGGCTGATCGCGTCGGCACCGGCGATGCCGGTCACCGGCAGCAGTCCTTCGGTGCCGGGCGCGTCGACGGTGCCGGCGGGCAGCTGCGCCGCGACGGCCTTCACGAGGGCGCTGCTGGGGGCGGTGCGGGCCCAGCCGCCGCGCTGGTGCAGCAGGCGCGTCGCGGTGGCGACGCTCGCCTCGACGTCGCGGTCGAGCTGCTCGCGGATCGCCCGCAGCGCCGGTCCGGGGTCCTCAGCGTTCGCGGCGCGGGCGATGTGCCACATCGACGCGTACCCGGGCAGCAGGCCCGGCAGGGGCGCCACGACCGCACGCAGCGTGACCGGGTCGTGGACGAACTCGGCGAGGCCGTCGAGGACCTGCCGGGCCACGCCGGTCGCTCCGGACGTACGGTCCTGCACTGCCGCGGTGAGTAGCGGCGACAACGTTGGCGCGCTCATGAAACCGGTCTCCCCTGTCGAAAACGGACAACGACCCCAGATGGACCTCATGTATGAGACAGCCGGGGTCGATCTCCGTCAAGGTACAAACGAGCAAGAACCGGTCGGCGCTGCGGGTCTTTACCGACCAGCAATCGGCGTGTAATCCCGGGCGCCGTAACCGATGTAGACCTGGCGCGGGCGGCCGATCTTGGTCTCCGGGTCGTTGATCATCTCGCGCCACTGGGCGATCCAGCCGGGGAGCCGGCCGAGCGCGAAGAGGACGGTGAACATCGTGGTCGGGAAGCCCATCGCCTTGTAGATGAGACCCGTGTAGAAGTCGACGTTCGGGTACAGCTTGCGGGAGACGAAGTACTCGTCGGAGAGCGCGATCTCCTCGAGCTGCATCGCCAGGTCCAGCAGCGGGTCGGGCTTCGCCATCCGGCCGAGGATCTCCTGCGCGGCCTTCTTCACCAGCGCGGCCCGCGGGTCGTAGTTCTTGTACACACGGTGGCCGAACCCCATCAGGCGGGTGCTGGAGTCCTTCTTGTCCTTGACCCGGCTGACGAAGCTCGCGATGTCGCCGCCGTCGTTGTGGATCTGCTGGAGCATCTCCAGGACGGCCTGGTTGGCGCCGCCGTGCAGCGGGCCGAAGAGCGCGTTGACGCCGGCGGAGACGGAGGCGAAGAGGTTGGCCTGGCTGGAGCCGACGAGCCGGACCGTGGACGTCGAGCAGTTCTGCTCGTGGTCGGCGTGCAGCAGCAGGAGCATGTCGAGGACCTTGACCGCGACCGGGTCGATCTCGTACGGCGTCGCGGGGACGCCGAACGTCATCCGCAGGAAGTTCTCGACATAACCCAGGGAGTTGTCCGGGTACAGCATCGGCTGGCCGATCGCCTTCTTGTAGGCGTACGACGCGATGGTCGGGACCTTCGCCATCAGGCGGATCGTGGAGATCTCGACCTGCTCCGGGTCGAACGGGTTGAGGCTGTCCTGGTAGAACGTCGACAGCGCGCTCACCGCGGAGGACAGCACCGCCATCGGGTGCGCGTCGCGCGGGAACCCGTCGAAGAAGCGGCGCATCTCCTCGTGCAGCAGCGTGTGGTGCTGGATGCGGCCGGTGAACTCCTCCAGCTCGGCCGGCGTCGGCAGCTCGCCGTGAATGAGCAGGTAGGAGCTCTCCAGGAACGTCGAGCGCTCGGCGAGCTGCTCGATCGGATAACCCCGGTAGCGCAGGATGCCCTCGTCGCCGTCGATGTAGGTGATCGACGATACGCACGAGGCTGTGTTGACGAACCCGGTGTCGAGCGTGACCTGACCCGTGTCCTTGAGTAGTTTGGAGATCTCGAGACCCTCGGGCCCTTCCGTCGCCTTGCGTGCCGGCAGGCCGAGCTCGCCGTCCGGGTATGTGATCTTGTACTCACTCATGCGCGTCGTTCCCGTCTCGTCCCGCAGTCCGGCTCCTGGCCGCGGCCGCCATTGCCCGCGACCGGCGCTTATGGCGCCGACGCGCAGGATTCCAGATGCACCCGCCCCACGGTGAGGCGGGTCGCTCACGTGCGACATTTCCTACTCGTCAACCTCTTGACCAATCTTCCCACAGCCGTCGCGGACGCACTTCTCGGCGAGTTCCTCCGGCACGGGTGTTCGGCGGTCACCCCGCCTTGGTGGCCAATGGGAGCATGCGAAGAATCCTGCTGTCCGGCGGCGTGATCGCCGGCACGACGGCCGCGCTCGCCCTTCCCGGCGTCGCGTCGGCCGAAGGCGCCGGCTCGGTCACCCCGGACACGGTGAAGCCGGGCGGGAGCGTCACCTTCAGCACGGTCTGCCCAGACGGCGTGAAGTCCGCCGACGTCTCCGGCACCGTGCTCGGCCTGGCGGCCCGCATCCCGATGGAGGCGAGCAAGACGCCCGGTTCGTTCTCCGTCTCCGTCGACATCCCCGCGTCGATCTCCGCCGGCACGTTCAACGTCAGCATCGACTGCGGGGACGGCAGCTCTTCGGTGGTCAAGCTGATCGTGACGCCCACCGGCGGGGTGCCGACCGGCGGCGGGTCGACCGCGCGGGGCCCCAACCGCTCGCTGATGGCGGTCGGCGGCGGACTGCTGCTGGCCGGTGCCGCCGGGGCGCTGTTCCTGCGACGCCGCACGGTGTGAGGCACCGGCACCGGCCCCGGCACCTGCTCGTCAGGTCCAACGGCACCTGGCGCGGCGGCACCGCCGTGGGCGTCATCACCCTGGCCGTCGCGGGTGTCTCGCTCGTCGGCGCCGGCTACGGCGCGGGCCCGCCACCACCCGTCGTGGCGGCCTCCTCCGGTGCGGGCTCGGCCGGGATCGCGGGCGCCGCCGTGGCCGCGTCCACCCCGGTCAGGCTGCGCATCGGGGCGATCTCCGTCGAGGCCCCGGTCGAGCGGGTCGACGTCGACCGCGACGGCACGCTCATCCCGCCCTCCCTGCGCGAGGCGACGAAGGTCGGCTGGTACGAGCGGGGACCGACGCCCGGCGAGAACGGCAACTCCGTCATCGTCGGGCACGTCGACACCGCCGGCAGCGGGCCCGCGGTGTTCTTCCGGCTCGGCCTGCTCAAACCCGGCGACGCGATCGTCGTGGCGCGGCGCGACGGCTCGTCGGTCACGTTCGCCGTCGACGGCGTGCGGCTGTACTCCAAGCACGAGTTCCCCGCCGGCCTGGTCTACGGCCCGGCCACCCGCCCCCAGCTGCGGCTGATCACCTGCGGGGGCACGTTCGACCGGGCGACGAGCACCTACTCCGGCAACACCGTGATCACCGCGACGATGGTGTCGTGGCGAGCTGGTCCAGGGTGACGGCGTGGATCCGGCCGGCCGGCACCGACCGCTCCAGCAGCATGTTGCGCATGACCCCGACCGCGAGCGGCGAGCCGCACAGGTAGACGTCGTGCGACGTCCACTCGGCGAAGTCCACCACCACCTGCGGCAGGGATCCGCTGAGGTACGGGTGCGCCGGCCCCCTCGCCACCACCGGGTGCACGGTGGCGTGGGCGCAGGCCGCGGCGTGCTCGCGCAGCGACTCCAGGTCGTACAGGTCGTCGCGGGTCGAAACCCCCCAGAACAGGTGGATGACCCGGTCGTCCTGGCGGGCCGCCAGCTCGTCCAGCAGCCCCTTCACCGGGGCGACGTGCACGTCCTCGGCGACGATCAGGATCGCCCGGCCGTGCTGCTCGATGACGAACTCCCCCTCGGCCCGGTGCAGACGGACCGCGTCGCCGACCCGCGTGCCGTGCACGAGCGCGCCGGTGGCGTCGTCGCCGGGAGTCGCCTGCACGTGCAGCTCCAATCGGTTGCCGTCGGCCGGCGGGGCGGAGATCCAGCAGGGCCGCCACGCGCCCGGCACCATCGGGTGCTCGATGACGGCGCGCTGCCCCGCCCGGGCCGGGTACGGCAGGTCGATCGCCAGGCGCAGCACCGCCACGTCGTCGCGGCGCTGGTCGTGGGCGACGACGGTGGCCGTCCAGAACGGGGTGTCCTCCTGCTGCATCGCCTTTGCCTGGCGCAACCAGCCGACGACGAACCGCCAGGCCTCCCGCAGCGTGTCCGGGTCGTCGGTCTGCACCGCCTCGACCAGCGCCGCCTCGAACAGGTCCAGCTGGCGGCTGTGCGGCCCCATCAGCGCGTCGAGCGCCGGGGCCAGCTGCGCGAGCTGCGGCACCACGGCGCTGGGCTGGTCGAAGTGGTCCAGCAGCCACACGAAGCCGCGCCCGGCCGCGGCCTGGTCCGCCGCGATCGCGCTGTGCAGGACCGTGCGCTGCTCCTGGGGCACCTCGGCGAGCCGCGCGACGACCGACCGCACGTCGCGCACGCTCTCACGCAGCCGCTGCTGGAGCTGCGCGAGATGGCCCAGATCGCCGGGTTTCGGCCCTTCCACCGGCGCGTCCTGTGCAAGACTGTCCTTTGGCTGATCTTGGTGACGCCTGGGCCGCGGTGACGCCGCCCGATCCTGGGCGGCCTGCTCCAGCTGGGCCTGTCGCCATGCCCAGAGCACTGTCAACGGTTCGCCGCCATGTCCGACCGGTCCTACGTGCGCCACGCTTCCAGTCTCCCGGGTTCCGCACGGGAACGCGGGGATATGTCGGAATTGGCAACACTTTGCCCAGCTCCAAAATGTCGTACCTCTTTCGTAGAGTGCGGTGCATGTCGTTGGATTTGCTCGAGCTGCTCCCCGCCGGCTGGCGGGACCTGATGAAGCCGCACCTGGATCTCGAGATCGTGCACAAGCTCGAAGCGTTCGTGGAGGCGGAGTATGCGGCCGGCGCCGTCTATCCCCCGCTGCCCGACCTCTTCACCGCCTTCCGGCTCTGCTCCCCGGAGGCCGCGCGGGTGCTGATCCTCGGCCAGGACCCCTACTTCAAGGAGGGCCAGGCTCACGGGCTCAGCTTCTCGGTGCGCCCCGGCGTGTCGATCCCCCCGTCGCTGCGCAACGTCTACAAGGAGCTCCGCGACGACCTCGGCGTCACCCCGCCCACCAACGGTGACCTCACCGGCTGGGCGAGCGACGGCGTCCTGCTGCTCAACGCGGTGCTCACCGTCCGCGCCGGCAAGGCCGCCTCCCACGCCAACAAGGGCTGGGAGCACTTCACCGACGCCGCGATCGCCGCGCTCAACTCGATGCCCCGCCGGGTCGTGTTCGTCCTCTGGGGCGGCTATGCCCGCAAGAAGGCCGTCCTGGTCACCAACCCCCAGCACAAGGTCATCGAGGCCGGCCACCCCAGCCCGATGAACCCCGCCGGTTTCCTGGGCTCGAAGCCCTTCAGCCAGACCGACGCCGCGCTCGTCGAGGCCGGCCTGCCGCCGGTCCGCTGGGTCTGACCCCGCCGTGAAGGCCCTCGAGGGACCGTTGTGGCGGGCGCTGCTGGTCTTCCGCATCGCCGCGCTCGGTTATGCGGCCGTGCTGATGATCGGCAACTTCCGGCACTACTACTGGCCCCTCGGCGGCTGGCTGGTCCTGTCCGTCATGGCCGCCTGGACGGTGGTGAGCAGCCTCGCCTATGCGCGCCCCGAGCGCCGCGGCTGGCCGCTGCTCACCGCCGACCTGGCCGTCACCGCCTGCTGCCTGCTCTCCACCCGCTGGATCGTCCAGCCCGACGGCCTCGGCGTCGGCGCCCCCACCCTGCCGATGGCGTGGGTGGCGAGCCCGGTCGTCGCCTGGGCCATCTCCGGCGGCCGACGCCGCGGCGCGATCGCCGCCCTGCTGATGAGCGTCGCCGACGTCGTCGTCCGCGACGGCTTCTCCCAGGCCACCGTCAACGGCCCCGTCCTCATGCTGCTGGCCGGCGTCGGCATCGGCCACATCGCGCGCCTCGCGATCGACGCCGAGGCCCGCCTGCAGCGCGCGACCGAGCTCGAGGCCGCGACCCGCGAGCGTGAGCGCCTCGCCCGCGGCATCCACGACTCCGTCCTGCAGGTCCTGGCCCTCCTCCAGCGCCGCGGCGCCGAGCTGGGCGGCGAGGCCGCCGAGCTGGGCCGCCTCGCCGGCGAGCAGGAGGCCACGCTCCGCGCCCTGGTCACGTCCAGCGGCCCCCTCCAGCACTCCACCGGCCGCTCCACACCGGCCTCCGGCCGCCGCCCGTTCCGCCTGTCGCGCGCCGCCTCGGTCTCCGCCGCAGGCCCTCCACCTCTCCGGGCCACCCCTCCCCCTGCGACCACCGCGGTGTCCACGGCTTCGGGCGGCGCGCGGGCATCCGACGGGTCCGGCAGGTCGGGGGCGAGCGCCACCCGCGGCGCTCCGGGCTTCCTGACCTGGCGCCGGCGGACGTCACAGCCCGCCGCGCCCCGCGCCGACACCGACCCGCCTTCTGCGGCCGCTGGTTCCGACGCCAGCGCTTCGGGCGGCGCGCAGGCGGCCGACGGTTCCGGCAGGTCAGGGGCGAGCGGCACCCGCGGCGCTGGTGCCCCGGCCCTCCAGGCCCCCCATGGCACCGACGCCCAGCCGCCCTCTGCGGCCGCCGCAAGCTCCGGCGCCACCGCGGTTCCCGCCGCTTCGGGCGGTGCGCGGGCAGCCGGCGGTTCCGGCAGGTCGGGGGCGAGCGCCACCCGCGGCGCCGCTGGGTTCCTGACCTGGCGCTGGCGGGCGTCACGGACCGCCGCGTCCCGCGCCGCCGGCTCCCGGGGCCTGCCCGGCTGGGACGACACCGGGCACGACCTGGTCGACCTGCGCACCCTTCTCGACCGTCACAACGCGACGGGGGTCAGCGTCGCCACCCCCGCCACCGAGGTCCTCCTCCCAGCCCCGGTCGCCGCCGAGGTGGCCGCGGCCGTCGCGGCGGCCGTCGACAACGTCCACCTCCACGCCGGCCCGGCCGCCAAGGCCTGGCTGCTGGTCGAGGAGCTCGACGACACCGTGACCATCACCATCCGCGACAACGGCCCAGGCATCCCCGACGGCCGCCTCGCCGAGGCCGAGCAGGCCGGCCGCCTGGGCGTCGCCCAGTCCATCCGCGGCCGCATCCGCGACCTGGGCGGCACCACCATCGTCACCAGCAGCCCCACCACCGGCACCGAGATCGAGCTCCAAGTCCCCCGCTGACGCCAACCCCGCGCCTGCCAGGACGCTCCCGCCTCTGAGCCGCACGCTGGTGTGCGGTTTCCCTGGCGACTCCCAAGCCCACAGCCAGTCCAGCGTCCGCACCGCAACAACAGATGCAGCGCCGAACTCACACCGCCGAGCAGGCCGGCCGTCTGGGCGCCGTCCAGTCCATCCGCGGCCGTACGCGACCCTCCGCGGAGCATTGTCAGCGTCTGCCCCATAGGACGCTCCGAAGGCGACCCGGTAACGCAAGACCTGATGCTGTGCCAGCTGTAGTCACGACAAGCCGACGCTGCAGTGCTCCGCCGGCTCTGCGCCGTACCGACGCCGCCTCTTGCTCCGCCGTCACGCTGAATGCCATCTCGTCCATCGCCGCCTCGCTGGGTGCCGCCTCTTACCTCACGGCGGCGCCGGGCAGCATCCATCAACCTCGGTGGTGTTCGCACGGTTGCCGGGGTCTCCATGAACCCGAATGGTTGTGGCGGTCCTGGGTGGCAGGGAGCGGGCGGTTGGTTCGGTGGCGGGCCGATAGGGTGCTCGTGTGGACGCTGCGGGACGGCTTCGGGTCATGGTGGTGGATGACCATCCGATGTGGCGCGAGGGTGTCGCCCGGGATCTGGCCGAGGCGGGGTACGAGGTCGTCGCCGCGGTCGGGGAAGGGGCGCAGGCGATCCGGATCGCGGGGTCGGTGCGGCCCGACGTCGTGGTGCTCGACCTGCAGCTGCCCGACCTGTCCGGGGTGGAGGTCATCCAGGGGCTGCTCGCCTCGTGTCCCGAGGTGCGGATCCTGATGCTGTCGGCGAGCGGCGAGCAGCAGGACGTGCTCGACGCCGTCAAGGCCGGCGCCACCGGGTACCTGGTGAAGTCCGCGGCACGGGAGGAGTTCCTCGCGGCGGTGCGCCGGACCGCTGAGGGTGACGCCGTGTTCACGCCCGGGCTGGCGGGGCTGGTGCTCGGCGAGTTCCGGCGGCTGGCCAGCGTGACGCGGGCCGAGGACCCGGACACGCCGCGGCTGACCGAGCGTGAGACCGAGGTGCTGCGGCTCGTGGCCAAGGGCGTCACGTACAAGGAGATCGCCGAACGACTCGTGCTCTCGCACCGCACGGTGCAGAACCACGTGCAGAACACCCTCGGCAAGTTGCAGTTGCACAGTCGCGTCGACCTCGTGCGGTACGCGATCGAGCGAGGGCTGGACGAGTAGCGTCACACGCCGTAGATGTCCAGCAGGTAGTGGCCGAGGACGGTCTGCGTGTGCAGGTCGAGGACCAGGACCAGAAAGACGTTCGGGGTCTCACAGTTCACCAGGACGTGCTGCAGACCGCCGTTGGGCATCTGCCACGCGTAGTTGACGCTTCCTTCGCTGAAGTCGTGCCCGCCAAGGTCCTCCTCGGGGATCGCGTCGAAGTAGGGCCAGAAGTCGAAGGGCGGCTCGTCGTCCGGGCCGATCTGCTTCGGCTCGGGCTCCATCGTCGCCTTGTACTCAGCCTCGGTGAGCAACCGCATCCAGCCAGCATGCCCCGTCACACACCGGACAGGAAGATCCTGTTACTCAGACGGGGATGAGTAGGGCACCGGATACCCGCAACCACCTTGCGGCGTCATCCTGATCACCATGACGACGTACCCGTGCCCGTTCTGCGGCGGCCAGGCCGACCTTGACGCCGGCTGCTCCGGCTGCGGTCGCCCGCCGTTCCCCGACGCCGCGGAGGTGGTGCGGCTGGGCGCCCGGGCCGGCGAGCTGCTCGTCGAGGTCGAGGCGGCCCGCGCGGAGCTCGACGAGGCACGCTCCAAGTACCAGGCGGCGGTCCAGCGGCTGAACGCGGTGCGCGCACAGCGCAACATGCTTGCGGCACGGGTCAGCCAGGCGGTGGAGATGGCGCGCCGGGCACTCTCCGAGGCGGCAGCGGCGTCGGTACGGCCGGCGCCCGCACCCCCGCAGCCGCCGATCCGCCCCGTGCTCGTGCCGGGCCCGGGCGGTCCGGCGGTCCACGGGCCGGCCGCGGTGCCCCCGGCCGCGGCGCCGGCGGCGGAGGCCAGCCCCCGCACGGTGCAAAACCTGCTGTTCATCCTCGGTGGCCTGCTGCTCGGCAGCGCGGCGATCGTGTTCGCGGCCGTCGCCTGGGCGAGCTTCGGGGTGCTGGGCCGGGCCGCGATCCTGGCGACGGTCACGGTCGTCACCCTCGCGGTGCCGCCGCTCGCGCTGGCGCGGGGGCTGCGGTCCACGGCCGAGACGTTCGCCGCGCTGGGGCTGCTGCTCGTGCTGCTGGACGGCTACGCCGCCTGGTACGTCAACCTCGCCGGGCTCGCCGACACGACCCGGCCGAGCACGTACGCGGGACTGGTCTTCGGGGTGACCGCCGTCGTCGCCGGCGGGTATGCGCTCGCAACCGGCTTGCGGGGTCCCCGCTTCGCGGCCCTCCTCGCGGTGCAGCCGGTGCTGCCGTTGCTGGCGGCCGGCAGGTCCTTCGAGGCGACGGGCTGGACGCTCACGTTCGTCGCGGTGGCGGCGCTCGACGTGCTGCTCGCCCGGACGGTGGAGAAGGCCGCCTGGGTCGGCGCCGGGATCGCGGTCGCGACCGCCGCGCCGCTGGGACTGCTCGCACTGTCCACCGTGGACGGCGTGACCGGCGCGCTCGGCGCCGGCGGGGCGATGCTGGCCCTGGCCGCGGTCATCGTCGCCGCCGGCCTCGCCCACCGGACCACCGCGCACGTCGGCACCGCGGTGGCGGTCGGCATCGTCGCGCTCGTCGCGGTGCGGATCCTCGCGGAGGTGCTCCCGGACCACCGGGCCATCGCGTTCGCGTGCGTGCCGGTGCTGCTCGCGCTCGCCGCGACCGTGCTGCCCGCCCGGGTCCGTGCGGGCGCCCGGGTCGGCGCGTACGTCGTCGCCGGCACGACCGCGGTCCCCTACGCCTACGCCGCCCTGTTCGCCGCCGGGTCGGCCGTCGACGCGGCCCTGCCCGCCTGGCACGGCCCGGCGTCCACCCTGGCACGGATCTTCTCCTGGCAGGTGGCGGCCGCTCTGCTGCCCGTCGCCGCGGCCGTCTTCGTCCTCACCCGGTCCCGCCTGGTGGTCTGGCCGACGCTGGTGCTGCTCGCGTTGGCCGTCCCGGGCACGTTCGACGCCCCGCTGCCGGTGGTGTCCGTGCTCGACTTCGCGGTCCTGGCGGCCCTCACGGTCACCGCGCTGCGCTGGTCCACCCGGCCCGCGCCTACGCCTGTGGTCGGACTCGCCGCCCCGTCGCCCGCAACACCCTTGCAGGAGCCGTCGCCCGTCGCCGACCGGGCGCGGACGGCAATCCCGGCCGGGTGGTGGGCGGCGACGGCGCTACCGGTCGTGGCGGCGCACGCGGTCCTCGTCGGGCTGGACACGCCCCTGGCGACGCTGCTCACCATGGCCGGGTTGACCGTGATCTGTGCGGTCTTCGCAGCGCGGAGCGGGTCGGCCAGGTTCGCGGCGCCGGGGATCACCATCGGGCTGGCGGGATTGCCGCTGCTCGCGGCCGCCGCGGTCCGGCTCGCCACCAACGGTGAGGCGTGGTCGGTGCCGGCGCCGATGTTCGGCGCGGCGGGCGGCCTGGCGCTGGCGACGGTCCTGGCCACCGTGGCCCTGGGCAGGTTCGCCCGGACCCGGAACGGAATGGGCACACCGCAGAGCACGTCCCCAGCGCCGCACGGCGCGACCGGCCCGGCGCAGGGCGGGATCAGCGCGGCGCAGGGCGGGATCAGCGCGGCGCAGGGCGAGGTCGGGGCAGCGCAGAGCGGGATCGGCGCAGTTCAGGGCGCGCCCGAGGCCCCGTTCGGCGGGATCGGCGCAGCGCAGGGCACGTCCGAGGCGCAGCACGGCGGGGTCGGTCCGGCGTACGGCGGGATCGGCGCGGGGCAGGGGACGACCGGGGTGGGACCGGACGGGTCGGGTGGGGTCGGCTGGGCGGGGGTGCTCGGGGTCGCGCTCGGGGGGCTGGGGGTGACGCTGGCCGCGGTCGGGTTGTCGGTGGCCGATGGGGGGCGGTTGCCGTTCGGGGTGTTCGCGGCCGGGGTGATCCTCGCGGTGTGGTTCGCGGCGACCGGCGCGGCCGGGTGGGGGCGGGCCCGCGACGGGGGTCCTGCCGCGGGAGGAACGGCGGGCGCATGGCTGGTGACGGCGGTGCTGCCCGGGGTCGTCCCTGCGGCGGTCGTGCTGATCGCGGTGGTGCCTGCGGTGTTCGAGACGTTGGTGCGGCCGTACCGGTGGCTCGGGGCCGTCTGGCAGGGGGCGCCCGGCGGCGTGGGGCTTGATCCGGGCGGGCGTTGGTGGGCCGGGGAGGCGCAGGCGTTCGGGCCGGGGCCTGCCGCGGCGGCGCTCGGGCTGGTGGCGGTGCTGGCGGTCCTCGTCGCCCGGCGGACCCGGACGGCCGTGTGGACGCTCGCGGGGGCACCGCTCACCATGGCCGTTGTCCTGGGGTGCCTGGCTGCCGAGGCGCCATGGCCGGTGGTGCCCGCGGTGACGCTCGCGGGCGGGCTCGGCACGGCGCTTGCCGCGGCGCTGGTCAGGCCCGGTGCGCGGGTGATGCGGGTGAACGTGGGGGCGTTCACGTGCTGGTTCACGGCCGGGGCCGGGTTCGCCGGGTGTCTCGCGACGAGACCGGCCACCCTTGCCGCTCTGGCGGCCGTCCTGGTGACGGGCGCGGTCGTCGGCGTGGCGGGGCGGACCGCGGCGGCCAGGACGGTCGGCTGGCTGGTCGGTGCGGTCAGCGCCGGCTGGCTGGCGTTCGCCTCGGCGCGCGCGGCGGAGCTGCCGTTGCGATGGGCCGGCTACTGGGTCCTGCTCGCGGCCGCCGCCGTCCTCGCGGCGTCGGTGGTCGTCCGCCGGCTGCGCCCGGCCGCAACCGGCGTGCAGGGCGGCGGCGCACAGGTCGTCCCTGGGCACTACGGCGCCTCACCGGCGGCCGCCTCGCAAACGGGAGCCGCGCAGGCCGAGGCCACACACGCATGGGCCCCGCCCTCAGGGCCCACGCAGGCAGGAGCCACGCAGGCGGGGCCCATGCACGAAGGGGCCACGCAGGCACGGATCGCGCAGACGGAAGCAGCGGCGGCAGGAGCAGCCGCAGCCGCCATCCACGCAGGGGCCGCACAGACGGAAGCCGTGCAAGCGGCACCGGCAGGCGCAGGAGCAGGAGCGGCGCAGGGCGGCTGGACCCAGGGCGGCGTCGGGCAGGTCCGGGACGGTCAGGGGCGGAACGGGCGGGCCTGGGAGGGGCTCGTGCTGGAGGTGGTCGCGCACGCCACGGCGGTGGTGGCGTTCCTGCTCACCAGCGGGGACCTCGCCGCGATGGCCGGGATCAGCAGCCTCTGGGGGCTCGCGCTCGGGCTGCGGGCGCTCGCCGGCGGCCCCAGGGTCGCGTTCGCGGGGGTGGCCGGGGCGGCGCAGCTGGTCGCGTACTGGTTGGTGCTGGCCTCGAACGAGGTGGCGCTGCTGGAGGCGTACACGCTGCCGGCGGGCGCGGTCGCGGCGGGCGTCGGCTGGTACGCGACGCGGAAGCGGGCGGTGGTGGGACAGCGGCCGCTCGGGAGTTGGGTGGCGTTCGGGCCGGCGTTGCTCGCGGCGTTCGGGCCGAGCCTCGCATCGGTGCTGGTGGTCGAGGGCGAACCCGTGCGGCGACTGCTGCTCGGGACCGGGGCGCTGGTCGTGGTCGTCGTGGGGGCGGTGCGGCGGCTCCAGGCGCCGGCCGTCACCGGCGGACTGGTGCTGACGGTCGTCGCGTTGCACGAGGTCGCCGTGTACTGGGACCTGCTCCCCCGGTGGGCCCCGCTCGCCGTGGCCGGGCTGGTCCTGGTGGCCCTCGCGACGACGTACGAGCGACGCATCCGCGACGTGCGACGCATCCGCGACGCGGTGACCCGGATGCGCTGAACCCGCCCGGATCCCCTGAAACCCGCCCGGATGCGCTGAAACCGGCGCAGAAGCGGCTGAAACCCGGTGGAACGTCAGACGGTGACGATCGTCTGGGTGCGGCGGGCCTGGTCCGCCGCGCTCAGAATCCCGGTGATGAGCGCCGCGTAGCGGACGTCGCACGGGTGCGGGGTGCCGGCGGCCGCGGCGATCAGGGCCGTGACCGCGTGGCCGAAGGCGTCGACGGGGGTGTCGGTGCCCCACGCGGGCAGCGTCAGGGCGCCGTGCTCGCCGAAGTACGAGAACCCGAACGACGTGGCGTCGGGAGCGGCGTCCAGGGTCAGCGACAGGGTGCTCGCGGCGCCGCTGTCGTGCCGGAGCAGGAGGTGGACGGTGTCGTGGGGCCCGTCGGCGGCGCTGAGGTCGACGACGGGGCCGAGCAGCGGCAGGATCACCGAGAGGGCGTGCGGGCCGAGGTCCCAGAGCCCGCCGTGCTCCTTGCGCCAGGTCGAGCCCGCATAGGGGTTGCCGGGCTGGAAGATCGAGGCGTACATGGTGGCGTGCGCGGCGTACCAGCCGCCGAGCGCGGCGTTGTCGCGCAGGAACGCGTCGACCGCGGGGATGAAGCGGTTGGTGAAGAACACGACGGACGCGACCCCGGTCGCGTCGGCGGCCTCGACGACGGCGGCGGCGGACTCGACGGTCAGCGCGAGCGGCTTGTCGAGCAGGAGGTGCTTGCCGGCGCGGGCGGCCCGGGCGGCGAGGCTCGCCTGGATCTCGGGCGGGAGCGCGACCGCGACCGCGTCGACGTCGTCCAGGAGGGCGTCGACGTCGTCATACGCCTTGGCCCCGAACGGCTCGGCGAGCGCGGCGGCCTTCGACGGGGAGCGGCCCCAGACGCCGGCGAGCGTGGCGTCAGGATGCGCCGCCAGGGCCACCGCCTGTGTCTTCGCAGCCCAGTGTCCCGTGCCCAGCAAGCCGAATCGCATCGGGCCATTCTCCACGAACGCCGCCCCGCGACCGCACGAGCCCCCGGGAAGGCCTTGTCAGTTGTGCCGGTCGATCCAGGTGTCGATGCGGGCCCACCACTCGTACAGCCAGTCGACCCGCTGCTCGTCACCGGCCGGCACCTCGGCGGCGTCGACGGACCACCAGCGCATGGTGATGGTCAGGTCCAGGGGCAGGTGCCGCCACACGTCGCCGGCGGTGAGCAGCCTGTCGAGGCCGGTGTGCGCGACCCAGATGACCCCCGCCTCGGGGGCGGCGTCGAGGGCGGCGAGGGTCCCGCCGGGCCGGGGTGCGAGGACGTGCCGGAGGCGGGCGGCGCGCTCGGCCATCGCGTGCAGGCCGAGGTCGCGCAGGCGCTGGATGGCGCGTTCGCGGCGGGTCGGGGTGAAGTTGCCGCCCTCGGGGAAGAGGACGAGGGCGTCGTTGTCGTCGAGGCCGGTGGCGAGCCGGGCGACGTGCGACGGGTCGCCGCCGCCGTCGGTGAGGAACAGGTTGGGCAGCCGGTTGAGCATGACGTCGATGACGGGGTCCCACTGCAGGGTGTGCTTGAGGACGATGCGCGGCTCCCGGTCGAACCAGTTCACCAGCGCGTGGATGAGCAGGAACGAGTCGCCCGGGCCGGCGTGCCGGCAGAAGACGAGCTCTGGCCGGCCCGGTGCCGCCACGTCCGGGTCGGTGCCCACCACCGCGACCTTGACGCCGAGCGCCCAGCGCGCCTGGTCGTACAACACGTGCAGGAACCGCCCGGTGAGGACGTAGTGCATCCGTTGGAACCGCGGGCCGCGCAGCTTCCAGCCGAACCCGCTGCCGACCCAGAGCCCGAACAGGACGACCAGCGCGACGGCCTCCAGCAGCAGGTAGACGGCGAGCATCCAGGTGACCCGCAGCGCGCGCAGCCGTCCGGACCCGAACGGTGCGGCCAGCGCCGCGACCAGCAGCCACACCGGCATCGTGGCCAGGACCGCGATGATGACCGCGAGGAACACCGGGGCCATGACGACGCGGCGCAGCCAGCGGGGCGGCATCATGACGACAGGTACGCGCGCGTCGCCTCATACGCGCGGTCGATGCGGGCCCGGGCCAGGGTCATGTTGCGGTAGGACAGCGGTGAGTCGTCGCGTGCGGAGCCGCCGCCGGTGGGGAGGACGTGGACGGTGACGCCGGGCGGCGCCTCGGCCACCTCGCGGGCGAAGCGGTGCCGGCGGGCGACCTCGAACGCGACCTGCGCGACCTCCCACGGCCGGCGCGGCGGGCGCAGCGGCCGTTCGATCCGGCCGACCTGCATGACGAACACGGTGCGGGCCCCCAGGGTGACGGCGCGGCCGACCGGCACGGAGTTGACGATCCCGCCGTCGATGAAGTGCTCATCCCCGAGGTGGACGGGCGGCAGCAGCCCGGGCACGGCGGAGCTCGCCAGGACCGCCTCGACGAGGGGTCCCTTGTCGAACCAGTGCTCGGCGGCGCGTTCGATGCTGGCGGCGCAGCATTGGAAGGGCACCGGCAGGTCGTCGAAGGTGGTGTCGGCGCCGAGCTCGCGGGTCAGCAGCCGGCGCAGCGGCGCCGGCGAGTGCAGGTGGGTCCGGCGGGCGAAGCGGCCCAGCTGGCGGGGCAGCGAGTCGCCGTAGACGGTGCGGGCCTCCGGCGACACCCACAGCTCGGTGAGGCGGTCGGCGACGCGCTCGTCCGGGGCGGCGGCGACGGCGGCGCCGTTGAACGCGCCGATGGAGGTGCCGACGACGAGGTCGGGGCGGATCCCGGCGTGCAGCAGCGCCCGGGCCATGCCGACCTCGACCGCGCCGAGCACGCCGCCGCCGCCGAAGACGAACCCGACAGGACCAGGGAACCGCACGCCTCCGAACGTAACGCGAAGGCGCCGTGGCCGCAGAGGTCAGGCGCGGCCGGGCACGTACCGGGGTGGCGCCGACGTCGCGGAGCTCGCGGGGCGGCTGCCGGTCGGCTGCCCGGACGGGCGCGGACCGCCGCCGCCACCGAAGTCGTCCTCGCCCGGCGGCGGGGGCGGTGGCCGGTTGCCGTCGAACCCGCCGGGCGGTCCGCCGTCCGGCGGTCCCTCCGGCGGGACGCTGGCGGTGGGGCGGCTGCCGTTCTCCGGTGCCGGGACGAGGTCCGTGATCGGCGGGAGGACGGTGCCGCGCCGGCCCTCGGCGTAGCGGGTGTCGCAGGCGACGTCGTTGACGGAGAAGCTCGTCGGCATCGGCATCACGCCGTTGGCGCCGTTCATGCCGATGGTGACGGCCTTGCCGGGCGGGATGCCGATCTCGCCGGTGACGCGCACGCCGCCGCCGACCCGCTGCCAGCTGGCGACGCCGCCGTTGACGTGCGTGACCTCCTGCCCGCCGGGGAGCAGGAAGTGCAGCTGCCACGGTTTGACGGGCCGGTTGCCGGAGTTGGCGATGACGATCCGGGAGGCGAAGGCCTTGTCGACGTTCTCGACCGGCTCGGGCCGGCTGTAGTAGTCGATGCTGCACGCGGGCCGGGGCGCCCACGGCTTCCAGACGGCGAGCGCGCCGGCGCCGACGGCGAGGACCACGGCGGCGACCGAGCCGGCGAGGGCGCGGCGGCTGCGGCGCCGGGCCGCCCGCCGGCTGCGCGGGACCGTCACCTCCCGGCCGAAGGTCGGCTCGGGCGCCTCCCGGTGCCGTGGCACCGGGACCGCGGGCGCGTGGACCTCCTGCGTGGAGGAGCCGTCCTCCCCGGGTAGGACGACGTGGATGCCGGTGGCGGCGGCGAGGGTGCGGGCGACGTACGCCGCGGGTGGCCGCGTGTCGGGGTCCTTGGCGAGGCACTGCCCGACGAGCTGGGCGATGCCCGCCGGCAGGCCGGGGATGTCCGGCAGCGGGTGCGGCGGCTCGTACACGTGGTTGGCGATCATCTGCGTCGGCGTGTCCGCGTGCCACGGCAGCCGGTCGGTGAGGCACCGGTAGACGAGCAGGCCGACGGTGTAGATGTCGGTCGCGGGGATGACGCCGCCGCCGAGGAGCCGCTCCGGCGCGAGATAGGCGGGTGTACCGAAGACGGTGCCGTCCTCGTCGTCGGGGTCGAACGAGCCGGTGAGCCCGGCGACGCCGAAGTCGAGGATCTTCGCGCCGGCGGCGGTGAGCATGATGTTGCTGGGTTTGATGTCGCGGTGCACGACGTGGCGCTCGTGCGCGGCGGCGAGCCCGGCGGCGACCTGGGCGCAGATCTGGGTGGCGCGGCGCCACGACATCGGCCCGCTACGCAGCCGGTTGGACAGCAGCTCGCCCTCGAGGAGCTCCATGACGACGTACGGGCGGCGGCCGTGCCGGCCCGCGGCGAGGTCACCGGCCTCGCCGTAGTCGTGCACGGCGGTGATGTTGGGGTGCTGGAGGCGGGCGACGACCTGCGCCTCGGCCCGGATGCGCTCCCGGTTGCCGGGTTTGTTGGCGAGCTCCTCGGCGAGCAGCTTGATCGCCACGTCGCGGTCGAGCACGAGGTCCTGGGCCCGCCAGACGACCGCCATGCCCCCGGTCCCGACCGGCGCGATCAGCCGGTACCTGTTACCGAGGACCTCGTCAGCCGTCCCGCTCACCCAACCGCCGTCCCGATCGATTCCGGTCGCTGTACCCCAGGAACCCTAATCGCCATCCGGCTGCGGCGCGAGACCCCATATGCGAACAGCCCCGGCAAACTTCTCGCCGGGGCCGTTCAAGATGCGACTCAGATCGTCAGAAGGTTGCCGTCCGGCACGACGATCTGCGGCCGTCCGTGTTCGAGCACCGCGGCGGCCTGCCTCGCGGCGAAGCCGGGCGCCTCGGTGATGGCGGTGCGGTACACGTCGGCGGTTTTGGCCGCGATCGTGGACCAGCCGTACTTCTGGCCGACCATCGTGCGGGCCTTCTGGGCGACCCGGCGGGCGAAGGGCTCGTCGTCCAGCAGGGTGCCGACGGACGCGGCGAGCGCGTCCGGGGTCTTCGCCGGGAAGGTCACGCCGGTCTCGCCGGGCTGGACGATCTCGGCGAGGCCGCCGGTCGCCGCGACGGCGAGGGGCGCGCCGGCGGAGGCACCCTCGAGCGCCACCATGCCGAACGGCTCGTAGATGCTCGGCACGACGAGCGCGTCGGTGGCGGCCATGAGCGCGGGCAGCTCGCCCTCCCCCATGAAGCCGGCGAAGCTGACAGCGCGTTGCAGCCGCAGCCGCCGCACGTCCTCCTGGAGCTCCGCCCGGTGGGGACCGTCACCGGCGATGACGACCCGCAGGCCGTTGTGCCGGGCGCGCAGCTCGGGCAGGGCGGCGATGAGGTCCTGCACGCCCTTCTCGTACACCAGGCGGCCGGCGTAACCGAGGAGTGGACCCTCGCCGGCGAAGCGGGCGCGGGCGGCGTTGACGGCGCGGGACGGCGCCTTCCAGACGCTGGAGTCGACCCCGTTGGCGACGACCGAGACTCGGGCGGGCGCCAGGTCCAGCAGCCGGGTCACCTCCCAGCGCATGTACTCGGAGCAGACCACCACCCGGCAGGCCTCGTGGCCGAGCCACCACTCGACGGAGTGGATGCACTTGTTCATCTCGTCGGGCAGCCAGCCCTGGTGCCGGCCGGCCTCGGTGGCGTGGATGGTCGCGACCAGCGGCAGGTCGAGGCACTCCTTGAGGGTCACGGCGGTGTGCGTGACCAGCCAGTCGTGGGCGTGGATCAGGTCGTACTCCCCGGTGGCCGCGGCGCGCAGGGCGGCCCGGGTCAGGGTGTGGTTGAAGGCCATCGTCCACGCCAGCAGCGTGGAGGTCGCCAGAGGGAACAGCGGCGGGTCCTCCGCCGCGCGGACGACCCGGACGCCCTCGGCGTACTCCTCCAGGGGAGCGCCGGGCGCGTGCCGGGTCACGACGGTGACCTCGTGGCCCGCCGTCACCAGCGAGGTGGCGAGGGCGTGCACGTGCCTTCCCAGCCCGCCGACGACGACGGGTGGATACTCCCACGAGAGCATCAGAATTCTCATCGGTGTCGCCGCTTTGCCGATGGTCTGGTCCACGTGGCCGCCCCCACAGTTGAGTTGTCGATCAAAAACGCCCGCCCTGTTACCCACGCGCGCCAACGCTGACACACGCAAATCGGTCTCGCGTGTGACGCGGTGGGTGGGCTTGAGACTCATCCTGCCGGGCGAGGGTTACCAGGGAGGCAAATCTCATTTCTAGGGTGTAACGGTCAACCGACATTCCGTCGGACGCGCAGGCTCTCCGCGACCGACCAGGCCTGGAACGGGCATCCTGTCGCCCGGTGCGGCGCCTGTCCGTCCGCGGTCTCGCTGACCGAGCCGACGCCCCATTCGTCCAGGTGTGCCTCGATACCGGCCAGCAGCTCCCGGTCGTCGCCCCCCGGAGCGTGCCGGACCGCGTCGACGTACGGGCCGATCAGCCAGGGCCACACGGTCCCCTGGTGGTAGGCGCGGTCCCGGTCGCCGGGCGACCCACGGTGCGCGCCGGTGAAGGCCGGGTCGTCCGCCGCCAGGGAGCGCGGCCCGAGCGGCGTGAACAGGTCGGACAGCCGCGCCGGCACGGGCGTGCCGCGCAGCGGGGCGTGCGGCAGGCTCCAGGCGAGGAGCTGGTTGGGCCGGGTCGACGGGTCGTCGCCGCCGGGGCCGTCGACCACGTCGAACAGCGGCGCCGCGTCCTGCCCGCCGGCGGGGTGCGGGATCCGGAAGCGTGCCCCGAAGCTGACCGTGGCCTGTTCGCGGAGGCGGCGCAGCCCGGTGGCGTCGCCGCCGAGCCGCTCCTTGAGCCCGGCGACGGCGGCGAGCCCGTTGATCCACAGCGCGTTCACCTCGACGGGCTTGCCGGCCCGCGGCGTGACGGGGACGCCGTCGACGCGGGCGTCCATCCAGGTGAGCGCGACGCCGGGGGCGCCCTGCGTGACGAGGCCGTCGGCGGGGTCGACCCGGATGCCGTAGCGGGTGCCCGCGACGTGCGCGGCGACCACCTGCTCCAGGCCCGGCAGGATCTCCCGGGCCAGGTCCTCGTCGCCGGTGGCGGTGACGTGCCGCTCGACGGCGTGCAGGAACCACAGGGTGCCGTCGACGGTGTTGTACTCCGTCTGCCCGGTGTCGGCGGTGTTGGCGAGCATGCCCTCGGACAGGGTGGCGGCGTAGGCGCGCAGCAGCTCGCGGCCCTCGTCGCACCAGCCGGTCGCCAGGAACAGCCCCTCGTAGCTGGTCATCGTGTCGCGGCCCCAGGTGCCGAACCACGGGTACCCGGCGACGACGTCCGGCGCGCCCTGCGCACCGGCGACGACGAACGCGTCGGCCGCCAGTACCAGAGCGGCATCCACCGCGTCGGAAGCGTCGTGCACCAGGGCACGGCCGCGCTCCTCCGCACGGTCGATGATCCGCTGTGCGCCGCGGGGCTGGCCGTCGCCGGCCCACGCCTCGACCTCGAGGGCCTCGCCGGGGCGCAGCTCGGCGCGGAACTGGCCGGCGAACCAGAGGTCCTCGGCCGCGTTGAGCCCGCGGGCGGCCTCCTCGCGGGCATAGGCACCCCGGTACCACTGACCGCCCGGCTCCCAGGAAGGGCCGTGCAGCCGGAACGCGCGCTCGACGACGGCACCGTCGCCGGATGACGCGACGACCGGCGGCGGACCGGAAGCACCCCGCTCGCCGTGGGCGTCGCGCCACGTGACGAGCGCCTTGAGCGTCAGTGTGACCGGGCCGGGCGCGCTCAGCAGCCGGTGCACGACGCCGACGTGCGGACTGCCGTGGACCATGGCGAGACCGCGCTCCAGGACGACCGGCCCGATCCGCCAGCGCCACCGCGGCAGGCCGTCGACGAGCTCGAAACGCTCCAGGAGGGTGTGGCCCTCGGGGCTGACGACACCGCCGTCCCACTCATGCGTGGCGAGCGACACAGTGGCGCCGGACGGCAGCGTCAGGACGGGGTCGAGCGCGGCGAGGCCGAGGTGCCGCCGGGCCGGCTGCCCGGGCTCGGCGACCACCAGAAGGCCGTGGTACCTGCGGGTTCGTAACCCGGAGACGGTGCCCATCGCGTAGCCGCCGGTACCGTCAGGAATCAGCCACTCACGCTCCGCTCCTACCGACAAATCACCGCATACCTGCGCACCGAACACCACCATGGGCACAATCTTGGTGGCAAGGAGTGGCAGGACGCGAGTGACTCGCGACAGGATTATTGATCAAGGCAAGATTGGTGGACTGACAAAAGCCACAAACGCAACACCGGGACCGCGCTCAACTTGAGCGAAACATCTGCGACGGAGAATGACTTCGTGATCGAGGACGATGGGAACGCCGAGCGCCGACGCCTCGCCGAGGCCGACAGCGGGGAGCGCCCATGGCGGGGCTGGGGGCCCTACCTCTCCGAGCGCGCCTGGGGCACGGTCCGGGAGGACTACAGCCCGCACGGCACGGCCTGGGACTACTTCCCGCACGACCAGGCCCGCTCCCGCGCGTACCGGTGGAACGAGGACGGGATGGCGGGCATCTGCGACGACCGCCAGACGTTCTGCTTCGCCCTCGGCCTGTGGAACGGCAAGGACCCGATCCTCAAGGAGCGGATGTTCGGTCTCGGCGGTGACCTCGGCAACCACGGCGAGGACGTCAAGGACTACTGGTGGTATCTGGACTCCACGCCCACCCACTCGTGGATGAAGTGGCGCTACCACTACCCGCAGCGCACGTTCCCCTACGACGACCTGGTCGCCGAGAACTGCCGCCGCGGGCGTGACGAGCCCGAGTACGAGCTGGTCGACACCGGCATCTTCGACGACGACCGCTACTGGGCCGTCGAGGTCGACTACGCCAAGGCCGGCCCGACCGACATGTGCGTCCGGATCACGGTCAAGAACATGGGACCCGAGCCGGCGACCCTGCACCTGCTGCCGACCCTGTGGTTCCGCAACACGTGGGCGTGGGGGCTGCCCGGCCGCGACTACGAGCCGGAGATCCGCGTCAAGGACAACGGCCTGCTGGCCGAGCACCGGCTGCTGGGCCGCCTCGCGCTCACCGGCGACGGCGCGCCCCAGCCGCTGTTCTGCAACAACGAGACCAACGGCGACCGCATCTGGGGCAAACCGGGCCGCGAGTACCCGAAGGACGGCATCAACGACCACATCCTGCACGGCAAGGACACGGTCAACCCCGACCTCGTCGGCACCAAGGCGGCGCTGCACTACCTGATCTCCGTGCCCGCGGGCGGCACGCACGAGATCCGGCTGCGGCTCAACCTCAACGCGCCCGGCGCGAAGGACCTCGCCCCCGCCGACCTGCGCGCCGACTTCGACATGACCATGTCCCGGCGGCTGGCCGAGGCCGACGCCTACTTCGCCGACCTCGTCCCGCCGACCGCCACCCCGGAGGAGGCGATGATCGTCCGGCAGGGCGTCGCCGGCCTCATGTGGGGCAAGCAGTTCTTCCACTTCGACGTCGCGCGCTGGCTGGAGGGCGACCCCGTCTCCGAGCCACCGCCGGACAGCCGCCGCCACGGCCGCAACAGCCACTGGTGGCACATGAACAGCTGCGACGTGCTGTCGATGCCGGACCCGTGGGAGTACCCGTGGTACGCCGCGTGGGACCTGGCGTTCCACTGCGTGGCGATCGCCCGCGTCGATCCCGGCTTCGCCAAGGACCAGCTGCTGCTGCTCCTGCGGGAGTGGTACATGCATCCCAACGGACAGATCCCGGCGTACGAGTGGGCGTTCGGCGACGTGAACCCGCCCGTGCACGCGTGGGCGGCGCTGCGCGTCTTCGCGATCGACGGCTCCAAGGACTTCGACTTCCTCGCCCGCGTCCTGCACAAGCTGCTGCTCAACTTCACCTGGTGGGTCAACCGCAAGGACGCCGAGGGCAACAACGTCTTCGAGGGCGGCTTCCTCGGCCTGGACAACGTCGGCCCGTTCGACCGGTCCGCGGCGCTGCCCGTCGGCGGCCGCCTGGAGCAGTCCGACGGCACGGCGTGGATGGCGATGTACGCGCTGAACATGCTCGACATGTCGCTGGCGCTCGCGGTGCACGACCGGGTCTACGAGGACATCGCCGCCAAGTTCCTCGAGCACTTCGCGTACATCGCCGACGCCGCCTACGAGTTCGGCCTCTGGGACGAGGAGGAGGCCTTCTTCTACGACGTGCTGCGCACCGCCGACGGGCAGCGCATCCCGCTGAAGGTCCGCTCCGTCGTCGGCCTGCTCCCGCTCACGGCGACCACCATCATCGGCTCCTCCACGCTGCGCCGCCTGCCCGACGTCGCGGCCCGCCTGCGCTGGTTCCTCACCAACAAGCCCGAGTACGGCGACGTCGTCGGCGCGAAGAAGAGCCGCGGCGGGCAGCAGCTGCGCCTGCTGTCGATGGTCGGGCCCGACCAGCTGATCCGCATCCTGCAGCGGATGCTCGACGAGGAGGAGTTCCTCTCCCCGTACGGGCTGCGGACGCTGTCCCGCGCCCACAAGGACGAGCCGTTCACCGTGCACATCGGCGAGGCGGACTACACCGTCGGCTACGAGCCCGCCGAGTCGACCAGCGGCCTCTTCGGCGGCAACTCCAACTGGCGCGGGCCGATCTGGTTCCCGGTCAACTACATCCTGATCGAGGCGGTCCGCCGTTTCTCCGAGTTCTTCGGCGACGACCTGCAGGTGGAGTACCCGGCGGGCAGCGGCAAGATGGCCACCCTCGCCGCGGTCGCCGACGACCTGTCGCGGCGCCTGGTCAACCTCTTCCGCGACGACGACACCGGCCGCCGGCCCGTCTTCGGCGACGTCCCGCTGTTCCAGAACGACCCCGCCTGGCACGACCTGCTGCTGTACTACGAGTACTTCCACGGCGACACGGGGGCGGGGCTCGGGGCGGCGCACCAGACGGGGTGGACCGCGCTGGTCCTCGACCTGATCCTGACCCTGCACGCCCCGCCGCGCCCCCGCGCCACCGACTACTGAGCGGCGCTCAGGAGGGCACGCCGCAGACCTTCCAGGCGTCGCCCTCCTCGACGAGGGTGAAGACGTAACGCTTCGGGGAGCCCTCGGCGTACACCACGTCCATCGTGATGTCCGCCGAGGTCTTGCCGTTGACGTTCCGGATGAACGTGCCCACGACCTTGTGGCTCTGGATCTTCGGCTGCCGGCCCAGGGCCGCGACGTAGTCGTCCTGCGTGTGCTCGCCGCGCGTCGCGGCGCACGCCAGCCCGTACGCGGCGGCGAAGTCCCCGGACTCGAGGGCGCCGACGTAGGCCTCGGCGGCCGCCTGCGCCGCCGACGTCGAGTCGGCCACCTTGTTGAAGAGGAAGTAGGCACCGACGCCGCCACCACCGCAGCACAGCACGGCGAGCACGCCGACGACGATCAGCACGGTCCGCAGGGTGGTGTTCCTGCGCGGCGGCTGGGGCACCGTGTACTCGAACTGCATGGCCATGGATGATCACGGTAGAGCAGCGGCGCCCCGCCGTGTATCCCCGCCGCGGTCAGAAGAGCCTGGCTCGGTGGCGCTCCAGGTAGGCCTCGACATGCTCGGCGTGGTCGGGCCGGCTGAGCAGGTAACCCTGGCCCAGGCGGCAGCCCGCGGCCCGGACGACGTCCACGTGGGACTCGGTCTCCAGGCCGCACGCGACGACGTCGATCCCCAGGCGGCGGGCGAGGCCGACGACGACGTCGACGATCGGGGTGGCCGGGGCGCGCTGGCCGGCGGGCTCGCTGAACAGCACCTGGTCGATCTTCAGGACGTCGACGGGGAGGCGGCGCAGGTGGGCGAGGGCGGTCGGGCCGGTGCCGAAGTGGTCGATCGCGGTGCGGACGCCGAGGGCGCGCAGGCCGGCGAGCTGCTCGACGGCGCCGGCGTCGTCGGGCAGGGCGGCCTCGGCGACCTCGATGATCAGGGACTCGGCGGGGACGCAGTGGGTGTCGACGGCGGTGGCGACGGTGGCCAGCCAGCCGGGGGCGGCGAGCTGGCGGGCCGAGGCGTTGACGGACATCCACAGGTCGCGGCCGTCGGCGCGCCAGCGGGACAGCTGCCGGCACGCCTGGTGCAGGGCCCACTCGCCCAGCTCGTCGGCGAGGCCGAGCTCCTCCGCGACGGGCAGGAACTCGTGCGGCGGGACGACGCCGAGCCGGGGGTGCCGCCAGCGCAGCAGCGCCTCGACGCCGGCGGGGAGGCGGGAGCCGAGGTCGACGACGGGCTGGAAGACGAGGTCGAGCTCGCCGCGGCCGACAACGCCGGGCAGCTGCTGCTCCAGGTCGGTGCGGCGGACGAGGGCGGCCTCGAAGGACTCGTCGTAGCACTCGACCCGGCCGCCGTCGCGGCCGCGGGACAGCTGCCGGGCGCGGCGGCGGGCGATGTCGGCGCGGCGCAGGACGTCCTCGGCACCGGCCGCGCCGTGCGGGTGGCCCGCGCCGTGCAGGTGGCCCGCGCCGTGCAGGTCGGTGACGCCGACGTCGGCGGTGAGGTGGACGGTGTGGCCGGGCAGGTGGAACGGCTCGGCGAAGGCGGTGGCGACGCGCGTGGCGAGCGCGAACGCGTGCACGAGCGGCGCGCCGGTGAGCACGGCGAAGCCGGCGCCGGCGAGGCGGGCGGGCAGGTCCTCCGGGCCGACGGCGGCGCGCAGCCGGCGGGCGGCCTCGATGAGCACCGCGTCGGCGACGGTCGGGCCGTGCAGGTCGGCGACGCTCTCGAAGCGGTCGAGCTCGGCGACGAGCACGCAGCCCGCCTCGGCCGCCGGGGCGCGGTGGGCCTCGGCGACGGCGGCGAGGAACCGGCGCCGGTTGGCGAGCCTGGTCTGGTCGTCGGTCCAGGTGGCCTCGTCGAGGCTGCGCTGCAGCTGGGCCCGGTCGCCGACGTCGCGGACGTGGACGACGACGCCGGCGACCTCGGGTGCGGCGCGCTGGTCGCTGATGGTCGACTCGGTGTCGCGCCAGTGGCCGAACCCGTCGCGCAGCCGGGCCTGCAGCAGCACGTGCTGGCGGCCGGCGAGGACGGCCCGCAGCACGTCCCCGGCCGGGCCCGCGTCGGCGGGGTGCAGCAGGTCGGTGAGCGGGCGGCCGAGGACGTCCTGGTCGGAGAGGCCGAACTGGCGGGCCGCGGCCGGTGACTGCCACCGCACGACGAGCTCGGCGTCCAGGACGATGGCGACGTCGGTGGAGCCGGCGACGAGCGCCCGGAAGTGCGCCTCCCGGGTGGCGAGGGTCCGCGCGTACCGCCGGATGTCGCGGGCCGCGAGGCCCTCCCGGCACGCGACGGCGACCGCCGCGGCGACGCCGAGACCGACGGCCACGGGGTCGAACCGGCCGCCGGTGAGCAGGTGCGTCACCGACACCGCGACGGCGAGCAGGGCCGGCCCGATGAGCAGCGGATAGCCGGCGAGGGTGCCGCCGGCGTCGGCGGCGTGCGGGCGGGTCGGCGCGTCGTCGGCGCGGCGGGCGCCGGCGAGGATCAGGAACGGGCCGGCGACGAGCGCGAGCCCGGCGACGGCGAGGCCCGCGGAGACCCAGCCGGCGCCGGGGCCGAACGGCTCGCCGGGGCGGCGCAGCTCGGCGAGCAGGACGGTGAAGAGGCCGAGCCCGACGATCGACAGCGCGGACCCGCCGGCGCAGGCGAGCGCGGCGGGGCGGTGCCGGACGGCGCGCAGCCCGGCGACGACGGCGACGGAGACCGAGACGCAGCAGGTGACCGCGACGGCGAGGGGCAGCGGCCCGGTGAGGACGGAGGTGGCGGCGGCGAGGACCCAGACGCTGTAGCACAGGGTGACGCCGATGCCGGCGCCGTCGAGGAGGCGGCGCAGCCGGGCGCGGACGGTGGGGGCCGTGCCGGGCAGCAGGAGCAGGCCGAGCAGGAACGTGGGCGCGGCGACGAGCGTGGTGACGGCGGCGGCGACGCCGGGCGCGGCGGTGGACGTGGTCAGCGCGACGAACCCGGTGACGGCCACGCCGGCGCCGGTGAACAGGGCGCCCATGCCGAGGAACCCGGCGCCGCGGCACGGGCCGAAGTCGCTGCGGCCGTGGTGGATGCGCAGCGCGAGGCGGATCAGCGACACGGCGTGGACGAGCGAGCCCACGATGACACCGGCGGCGACGGCGCCGAAGGACAGCACCGGACCGGCGGAGGCCGCGGCACTGAACGCGGCGACCGCGGTGACCAGGACGAGCCAGAACATGCGCGGATTGCTGACCACGGTCGTGTCGCTTTCGCGAGAGGGCGAGCACTGGGGGATTCGTGCTCAAACCGGTCAACGATCCGGGCCGCCCGAGGTTATCGGTGGATTGTGACTATTTCCTGGACGGCGGCGAGCCGGGCCCGGCGCTGCTCGTCGGTGACCGTGCCGCGGGTCAGCTCGTCGAGCAGCAGCCCGTCGATGAGGGCGATCGCGAGCCGGGCGCGGTCCTGCGAGCCGAAGAGCTCCACCGCCCGCTGCACGAACCCGCCGGCCAGGTCGGCCGCGGAGGGGCCCAGCTCGGCCCGGGCCTGCGGGTCGAGCATGAGCATGAAGCGGGCCCGGGTGCGGGCCGCGTCGCCGAGCACCCAGCCGCGCAGCACCGCCGGAAGATCCGCGCCGGACGCGTCGGCGAGGTCCAGGGCCGCGATGCGGGTCAGGGCGGCGGTCAGCAGGGCGGCGCGGCTCGGGAAGTGGTAGCCGCAGGTGCCCTGGGGCAGGCCGGCGGCGGTGTCGACGGCCCGGTGGGTCAGCGCCCGGACCCCGCCGGTGCCGAGCACCTCGATCGCGGCGTCGGCCAGGAGCGTCTTGCGATCCGCGTCACGAACGTTCACACGGCGATGCTACAGGTGTAGCGTCGAGTTACTACACCTGTAGCAACCCCGATGGAACGACGGAAGTCGGAAGGAGACGGCCATGCGCGCGCTCGTGGTGGGCGGCGGTATCGGCGGGCTGGCGACCGCCCGCGGGCTCGGACGGCAGGGCTGGGACGTCACGGTGCTCGAGCGGCGGCCGGACCTGTCCCAGGTCGGTGCCGGCATCTCCCTGTGGCCCAACGCGATGCGGGCGCTGCACCACCTGGGCGTCGGCGACGCCGTCGAGCGGGCCGGTGGGCGGATCCACGGCGGCGGGCTGCGCGCCTGGGACGGCCGCCCGCTCAGCCGGGTCCGCCTGCCCGAGCCGCCGGTCGTGCTGCACCGCGCCGACCTGCACGAGATCCTCCTCGACGGCCTGCCGGCGACCGTCCACACGGGACATCACGTCACCGGGGTCGCCGGGGTCGAGGCCCTGGACGCCGACCTGATCGTCTGCGCCGACGGCATCGGCAGCGCGGTCCGCGCCGCGTACGCCCCGCAGGTCCGCATCCGCGACAGCGGCCAGGTCTCGTGGCGGGCCGTCGTCCGGGGCGACGTCGACGGCGGCGGCGAGACCACCGGGCCGAAGGGCTGGCGCTTCGGGTACGCGCCGACCGGTCCGGGCACCGTCTACTGGTACGCCGCCGCGCCCGGCCCGCCGCGCACCGGCGCACCGGCCGAGCAGCTCGCCGAGCTCACCGGCGCCCTGGCCGGCTGGCACGACCCGATCCCCCGCCTGCTCGCCGCGACCGCCCCCGGCCAGCTGTCCCACCATCCGCTGCTCGACCTGCACCCGGTCGCCCCGATGCGCTTCGGCACGCGGGTGGCGCTGGTCGGCGACGCGGCGCACGCCATGACGCCCAACCTCGGTCAGGGCGCCTGCCAGGCCCTGGAGGATGCCGTGACCCTGGCGCTCCTGCTGCCGAAGGGTGCTCCCGTCTCCGTCGCGCTCGAGGTGTACGACCAGCAGCGCCGCCCCCGGGTGGCCGCCGTCGCACGGCGGTCGTGGCAGGTCGGCCGGCTCGCCGGGGCGCGTGGCAGGCTCACCGGCGCGATGGTGCGGACCCTGTTCCGGCTGACCCCGGACCGCGTGACCGTGGCCGCCGCCGAGCGGGTCGCCGCGTGGACCCCGGACGACGTCCGGATCCCGGCGGCGGTCAGGCCGGCAGCCGCGCGCCGTTGACCTCGTCGCGGCCGAGCCACGTCCGCAGCCGGTGCCGCAGGCCCCTCCGCTCGGGCACGTCGTCGCCCACGATGTCGCCGACGACCGCGGTGATGTTGTCGGGTCCGCCGCCGCGCATCGCGAGGTCGACGAGCCGGTCGGCGCACTCGCCGACGTCGTCGTACTCGCGCAGGACCTCCTCGATCGTCTCCGCCCGCAGCACGCCCGACAGGCCGTCGCTGCACAGCAGGTACCGGTCGCCGGCCCGCGCCGGGACCACCGAGTAGACCGGGTCGGTCGGCTGCCCCTGCAGGACCCGGCTGACCAGGGACCGCTGCGGGTGGGTCGCGGCCTCGTCGAGCGTGATGCGGCCCTCGTCGACGAGCATCTGCACGTAGGTGTCGTCGCGGGTCACCTGCGAGAACTCCTCGCCGCGCAGCAGGTAGGCGCGGGAGTCGCCGATGTGGACGAGCCCGACCCGGTCGCCGGAGAACAGGATCGCGGTCAGGGTCGTGCCCATCCCCTGCTTCTCCGGGTCCGCCTCGACCTCGTCGCGGATGCGCCGGTTGGCGTCGGAGACGGCGGTGCGCAGGGCGGTCAGCAGGTCGCTGCCGGCGAACTCCTCGTCGAGCGGGGTCATCGCCTCGATCGCCAGCCGGCTGGCGACGTCGCCGGCGGCCATCCCGCCCATGCCGTCGGCGACGGCGAGGAGCCTGCCACCGGCGAACATCGAGTCCTGGTTGGTGCTGCGGACCATCCCGACCTCGGTCCGGGCGGCCCATTCCAGCGTCAGGGGGCGCGGCTGCGACTCTTCCATGCCCGCCAGCGTCCCCGATCGACACACACAGCGTCTGTACGCACTTGTGCGTATCGTGGCCGCATGCCCGTCACCCCGTTCATCGGACGAGCCGAGGAGCTCGCCGAGATCACGGGTGCCTGGAAGGCGCTGAAGGCCCTGAAGACCCTGACCGGCCTGCCCGCCACGGGACGGCCGGCGTCCCCAGCACCGTCCGCGCCCCGGGTCGTGCTGGTCACCGGCGAGGCCGGCAGCGGCAAGAGCAGGCTCGTCGCCGAGTCGCTCGACCGCCTCGACCCGCCGCCACCGGTCGTGCTGGCCGGCGCCGCCCGTACCCTCGGCGCGGCACCGCACGACTGGCTGGCGTCCGTCCTCAGTGGTCACCCCCTCGACGGCGGCGTGCCGGCCGAGCTCGCGCAGCGCTCCCCCGCCCCGGGCGGCGGCACCCGGCTGGCGCCCGCCGCGATGCTGCGCGCCGCCGTCGACGTGGTCCGCCGGCTGCTCGACGGGCGCTGCGGCGTCCTCGTCGTCGAGGACCTGCACGACCTCGACCCGGCCAGCCTCACGCTCATCGGCGAGCTCGCCGCGGCCGCCGCGCTGCCCGCGCTGCTGCTGGTGACGAGCCGGCCGCCGCAGGAGGCCGCGTTCGCGCCGGCCGCCGCCCGCACGCTGCGCCGGCTCGGCGGCGCGCCGTCGGTGGTCAGGGTGCACCTGGCGCCGTTCGACGCGCGCGAGACCGCCGAGCTGATCGAGGCGCACCGCGGTGCCGCGCCGCCGCCGGAGACCGTCCGGGCGATGCTGACCCGCACCGGCGGCAACCCCTTCTGGCTGACCGAGCTCCTCACCGCCCGCGGCGACCTGGCCGGCGCCGTCACCACCCGCGGCGACCAGGCCGGGGCGACGCTGCCCGCGCACGTCGCCGGCCTGCTGGTCGAGCCCCTGGCGGGCGAGCCGGCGCTGGTCGGGCGGGTGGCCCGCGCCGCGGCGCTGCTCGGCGACCCGGTCGAGACCGACGTCCTCGTGCACGTCTGCGAGGGCGAGATCGAGCCGGCCCTGCGCCGCCTGCTGGACCTCGGGATGCTGGTCATCGCCCCTGACCTGGCCCCCGCGGGCCCGCTGCGCTTCCGGCACCCGCTGCTGCGGGACGCCCTGGCCGGCAGCGCGTTGCCGAGCGAGCGGGCGCGGGTGCACGGCCTGGCCCGGACCCTCGCCGTCGAGCTGGGCGACGACGCCGCCCTGGCCAGGCACGCCGCGGCGCTTGGCCGTCTCGATGAGGCGTCTGCCGCTGCTGTACGAGGGGCGCACGCCAACCTGGCCGCCGGCCTGCCGGACGCCGCCCTGGACCTGGTCCACCTCGGCCTGCGCGCTCCCGACGCGGGCACCCCGCCGGCGGCCGACCGCCGGGAGCTGCTCCGGGCGGGCGCGCTCGCCGCGTTCGTGGCGGGCCGGTTCACGGTCGCGGAGCGGCACGCCGCGGACTGGCTGCGCCGCGCGTCGGACCCCGCTGAGATCTCCGACGCGCACCGGCTCCTCGCGGAGGTCCGCTGGTGCCTGGCCGACCGGGCCGGCCACATCGCCTCGCTCGCCGACGCCCGCGCCGCCCTCACCGCCGCCCTCACCGCCGCCGTGACCGACCGCCCCGCCGCCACATCGGACCGCGCCACCGCCGTCACCGGCCGCACCACCGCCACAACTGGCCGCGCCGCCACCACATCGGGCCTGGCCGCCGCCGCTCCGGGCCGGGCCGACGAACGGGCCGGGGGCGGTAGAGGCGGCGACGGCCTGGGGGCGGCTGAAGGTACAGGAGCGGCTGGCGCGGCAGGAGCGGCTGGCGCGGGCTGGATCGGGCAGGCGTGGGCGCGGCAGCTGGCGGCGGAGGCGGCGAGCGCGCTGCGGACCACTGCGCCGGGCGTGGTCGTGCCCCTCGCCGAGGCGGCGATGGTGGCCGCGGAGCGCAGCGGGGAGAGCATCGCCTCGGCCGGGGTGACGCTGGGGACGGCGCTGTCGTTCGGGGGGTGGCGGGACCGGGGGGTGGCGCTGCTGCACGCGTGCCGGCAGATCGCCGAGCACGACCGGGACCCGGTGACCGTCGGCCGGGCCATCAACAACCTCGTGGCGGTCGGGCTGCCGGGGCTCGGCGACGTGACGGGGCGGCGGTTGTTCGACGAGGCGATGGCCGCGATCGGCCGGGCCGGGCTGGAGTTCTGCGCGGGGCGCACGACCGCGCTCGGCATCGCGCACGCGCTGCGGACCGGGGACCTCGCCCGCGCCGAGGCGCTCACCTGGTCGCGGCTGCCGATCGAGACGGATCCGCTGGAGCGGGTCAGGTTCGTGGCGACGGCGGGTCTCCTCGCGGTCGAGCGCGGCGACGACCCGCTCGCGGTGCGCCTCCTGGCCCGCGCCGACGGGGAGGGGCGCGACGTGGGCCTCGTCAGGGTGCTGCGGGTGGCCGTCGCGGCCCGCGGGGCGCATCCGGCCGACCCGGCTCTGGCGCTCGCCGACTGCGTCGGCCACTGCCGGCCCGCGCGGCTGGTCGAGGCGGCCCGGTGGGCCCTGCACGGCGGCGTGCCGGCGGCGACGGTCGAGGACCTCGTCGGCGACGCGGTCGGCGCGGCGCCGCAGCTCCGGCTGCTCCTGGCCGTCGCGGCGGGCCGGGACGCCGCCGCGGTCGACCTCCTGCCGGCCGCCCTCCACCACGGCGGCCCACCCACCCCACACCCCGGCACCGCGGCCACCCCACGGCCCGGCACCGCCATGAGCCACGGCGACCCGGCCGCACCCCACCACAGCGGCGCGACCGCCCTGCAGCCCCGGACCGCCGCGCGGCACGGCGACCCGGCCGCTGCGCGCCCCGGCACCATGACCACCCAGCAGCCCGGCACCGTGACCGCTCCGCAGGCCGGCGGCGCGGCCACCCGGAACACCCGGACCACCACGCAGCACGGCGATCCGGGCGCGCCGCACCACGGCAGCGGTGCGACGGTCGCGGACCGCGGCGACGCTCGACGAGGTGGCGCGGATGTCGAGGTGGTGGAGGCGGCGCCGTACGACGCCGCGGTCCACACGGCCGTCGCGCACGCGCTGCTGCGGCTCGGCCGGGCCGGCGACGCGCGGCAGCACGCGGAGCGGGCGGTGGCGCTGCTCGTGCACTGGCCCGGCTGGCGGCTCACCGAGGCGGAGACGCTGCTGCACAGCCTGCGGGCCGGCGGCGACCTGACCGCGCGGGAGATCGAGGTGCTCGGTTGTCTCGCCGCCGGCATGTCCAACCAGCAGGTGGCCAGCTCCCTGGGCATCTCGGTCCGGACCGTCACGGTGCACGTGTCCAACCTGCTGCGCAAGACCGGTGCCGCGTCCCGCACCGAGGCCGCGATGTGGGCGGTCCGCCACCGCGTCGTCACACCCAGCTGAGGACCGGCTCGGCGCCGCGGCGGGCACGGCCGCCCGGTGCGGTCAGGCCGCCGACCCGGCGCGCCGCCCCGCCCGGCGGGGCCGGGTGACACGCCACCTGGCCGGTCAGGTGAGCGACGCGGCGAGCACGCCCACGGCGGCGTCGAGCTCCTGGTATGCGGCGGCGGTGGTGATGGAGCCCTCGCGCCGGCGGTCCACCAGCTGGTTGCGCAGCCGGTCGATGCGGGGCGCGGCGCCGACCGGGTTGATCATGATGTTGTTGACCTGATTCCGGATGTCGTCCACCACGTCGGAGCGGAGCTCCCCGGCGGCGGAACGGCGGTCGACGACGTCGAGGACCGCCTGCCCGGCCTGCTGCGGGGTGAGCCGGGACGGCGCCGGGGTCGGGTTCGGCGACGGCGACGCCGCTGGCGCCCCGGACGACGGGCGGCCTTGCGGGGCCGCCTGCGTGGCGGTGCGGGTCGCCGCCGGTGGGGGCTGGACCGTGACGGGCGGGAGGATGGAGACGAAGATGCTGACCGTCGGGGTCGGCGACGCGGTCTGCCCGTCGTCGCGGTTGCGCCACACATAGGTGAGGCCCACCAGTACCAACGCCGCCAACGACACGGCGAGGACCGGCACCCAGCGGCGTCCGTGCCGCTGCGCCGACGACTCCAGGGTCGCGGCGACCTCGGCGGCGGTGGGGCGCTCGGTGGGGTCGGTGTTGAGGCAGCGCAGGCAGACGGCGGCGACCGCGGGTGGCAGCCCGTGCACGTTGAGGGCGGGGCGGTGGTCGGCGGCGACGGCGCGCTCGAGCTCCTCCCACGTGGCGGCCCGCAGGGGCGGGTGCCCGGTGAGCATCTCGAACAGCAGGACGCCGAGGGCGTAGACGTCGGTGGAGCCGCTGGCGGGCGCGCCGACCAGCCGCTCCGGCGCGACGTAGGGCGGGGTGCCGAAGGTCAGCGTGTCGCGCTGGCCGACGTCGGCGGCGATGCCGAAGTCGAGCAGCTTGACGCCGTCGGTGGTGAGCATGACGTTCTCGGGGGTGACGTCGCGGTGCACGACGCCGCGGCGGTGGGCGGCGTGCAGCACGTCGGCGACGGTGGCGGCGACCGCGATCGCGTCCGTCCACGGCAGCGGGCCCTCGGCGAGCCGGCCGGCGAGGGAGGTGCCGTCGAGGAGCTGCATGACGACGTACGCGGCGATCCGGCCGTGCGTGGTGACGGTCTCGCCGTAGTCGTAGACGCCGATCGCGTTGGGGTGCTCGATCCGCGCGGCGGCGCGGGCCTCGCGTCGGATCCGGTCGCGCTGGCCGACGTCGGTGCCGATGGGACCGTCGAGGACCTTGACCGCGACGGTGCGCTCCAGGGTGCTGTCCCACGCGCGCCAGACGACGGACATGCCGCCTGCGCCGACCGGTTGTTTCAGGATGTACCGGCGGGCCAGGACATCGCCCTCCCGGAGCTGACCGTCGTGCATCACGTCCCTAGCTTGATGCCCGGACGACGAGCTCGGTCGGCAGCACCGGGCAGTCCTGCTCGCCCTCGGAACCGCTCAGGAGCAGCGCGACGGCGACCGCGCCGAGCTCGGAGACCGGCTGGCGCACGGTCGTGAGCGGCGGCGTGGTGTAGGAGGCGAGGGGCGCGTCGTCGAAGCCGACGACGGCGACGTCCTCGGGGACCCGGCGGCCGGCCTTGCGCAGGGCCTGCAGCGCGCCGGCGGCCATCGCGTCGGAGGCGACGAAGAGCGCGTCGAGGCGCGGCATGCGGTCCAGCAGCCAGGCGGCGGCGTGGCCGCCGGATGCGGTGGTGAAGTCGCCGTACGCCACGTGGGGCACCCTACCGGCCGCCTCCATCGCGCGGCGATAGCCGTCGAGGCGGTCCACGGCGGCGGGCGAGTCGGGCGGCCCGGCGATCGCGGCGATGGCCCGGCGGTGGCGCAGGATGAGGTGCTCGACGGCCTGCCGGGCGCCGTCGCGGTTGTCGACGTCGACGAACGGGATGTCGAGGCCGTCGGCGGGGCGGCCGGTGGCCCGCAGCGGCACCCGGGACGCGGCGAGGGAGACCGCGAGGGGGTGGCTGCTGTGCCCGCCGAGCAGCAGGACGCCGCCGACGCCGCCGGTCGTCAGGAACTGGGTCGCCGACGCGATCGTGCCCCGGGTCGCGGACATCGTCAGCAGCGGGATGCCGTGGCGGGTCAGCTCCTCCTCGGCGCCGGCGAGCAGCTTGGCGGAGAAGGTGTCGTGGAACAGCCGGGCCGTGGGCTCGAAGAAGAGCGCGGCGACGGGGAGCCGCTGCGGCAGCCGGTCGGGCCGGCGCGGCCCGCGGTGGCGGACGTAGCCGAGCTGGGCGATGGCGTCGTGCACCGACACCCGGGCCGAGGTGCTGACCCTGACCCGGCCGGTGAGGACTCGGGACACGGTTGCCGCGGAGACCCCCGCGGCGGCGGCGACCTCGGTGACGGTTGGTGGCGATGGCTCGTCAGTCATCCCGTCTCCTGTGGGAGCGATTCCTGCGGCCAGCGTCAGCCACGGTTACCCGGATGTCAACTATGGGTTTCGATCGGCTGTGCGGTTCCTTTGGTACGCCCGACATATCCGGACTTATCACATCGACACGGGCTGTGGTAATCATCGCTGGGACTTCCGTGATCGGCAGCTTTTAGGGAATAGTCGGCGATTGTGTCGGAGATCGAGCTTGGCCGCAGGGTGCTGGAGCGCTTCCTGCTGGTCCGCCCGATCGCCCGCGGCGGCATGTCGCTCGTCTACGAGGCCGTCGACCTGGAGCAGCTGCGCCCCGCCGCCGTGAAGGTCCTCGCGCCGGCGTTCGCCAACAACGGCCGGGCCGTGCACTCGGCCCGCCGGGAGCCGCTGCTCATGCAGCGGATGCGGCACCCCACGGTGCCGAAGATCTTCGGGTACGGCGAGCTCGACACCGGCCGGGCGACGGTGCCCTGTGTCGCGATGGAGCTGCTCAACGGCGTCCCGCTGACGAAACGCCTCGCCGAGGGGCCACTGCCGTGGCAGCACGCGGTCGAGATCGCCGCGTCGGTCGCCGAGCTCCTCGCCGTCGCGCACCGCCGTGGCATCGCGCACCGCGACCTGACCGCCGACAACGTCATGCTGACCACCGCCGGAGTCAAGATCATCGACTTCGGGCTGGCGGTGCCGTTCGCGCACCCCGCGGCCTCACGCGTCGAGCACGCGCCGGCCTGGGACGTCTACGCGCTGGGCGTCCTGCTGTACCAGATGCTGACCGGCCGCTCGCCGCACGCACCGGGCGCCAGGTTGCTGCAGCCGGTCGCCACCCCGGTCCTGCTCGCACCCGGCCTGCCACGCTCCGTAGCGGAGCTGTGCCGCCAGTGCATGGCCAAGCGGCCGGCCGACCGGCCCGAGAGCGCCAGCGTCGCCCTGTCCCTCTGGGCGGAGTTCGCAACCGACTGGCAACACCCCGCCTCCTTCACTGAGAGCTACCGCACACGGTCCGACCACTCTGCGTAGCGGTCGAGTTTTTCCTGCGTAAACGCTCTGTCAGGTCGTTGGGCGGACTTGGTCCGCGCGAGCGTATCCGACCATGCTCACCCATTGTGATTGCCCCTCGGCGCCTCCAAGCTTCTGGAGGACAAGGTGCACGACGGTTGCCAGCAAGGAGCCGCCGGGCACTGCCGGAGAGATAGCCGAGGGGAAGCTGTCATGTCAGGTACGAAGGTCATCGGCGTCATCGGGGCCGGCGGATCCACCGCCGCTTCGCTGCCCGTCACCGGAAGCCCCGTCTTCGCCATCGTCGCCGCAGGTGTCGCGCTCGTCGTCACCGGCGCCCTGATGGTGCGGGCGTCCCGCTTCAACCGCAGCGCAGCCTGACGCATGACGGCGATCCTTCTGGTCGGCTTCGCGCTCCTGACGCTCTGGCCGGCGTACAACCTGGCGCTGGTGGCCTTCACCACCCGCGACTCGGCCACCGCCGGTCGTCGTCGCCGGCGCGATGCCATCGCGCCGAACGAGCACGAGCCGCTGACCTTCTGGATCGTCGTGCCCGCCCTCAACGAGGAACGGGTTGTCGGCCGGACCGTCGGCGCCGCGCTGGCGCTGCAGGGCCCGGCAGGCACGCGCACCAGGGTGATGGTGGTCGATGACGGTTCGGACGACGGCACCCCCGACGTCCTCGCCGCCATCGACCACCCGGATCTGACGGTGCTGCGCCGGGACTTCCCCAACGCCCGCAAGGGCAAGGGCGAGGCGCTCAACGCCGCGTTCCGGGCGATCCGGGACCTGTCCCTGCTGCACGGCGAGGACCCGGCGCTGGTCGCGGTCGGCGTCATCGACGGTGACGGCCGGGGCAGCGCCAACATCCTGACCGAGGTGTCCCGCCAGATGCGCGACCCGCGGGTCGGCGCGGTGCAGACCCGGGTGCGCATCCACAACCGCAACCGCGTCCTCGGCGCCGTGCAGGACCTCGAGTTCGCCGCCATCGCCAACGCCAGCCAGCTGCTCCGCAACGCCGCGGGGACGGTCGGGCTGGGCGGCAACGGGCAGTTCGCCCGGCTGTCGTCGCTGATGCGGCTCGGCGACGCGCCCTGGTCGCACTGCCTCGTCGAGGACCTGGAGCTCGGGCTGCGCATGCACCTCAACGGCGAGCGCATCCGGTACACCTCCATGGCCAACGTCAACCAGCAGGGCCTCGTCGACGTGAAGCGGCTGCTGCGGCAACGCACCAGGTGGGCGCAGGGCAACCTGCAGTGCGTCGGCTACGTGCCGAAGCTGGTCGCCTCCCGGCAGATCCGCAACCACGCCCTGCTGGAGATGCTCTACTACCTGCTCGCACCGTGGATGAACGCCTTCGGCACGGCCGGCGTGTTCGGCCTCTGGGGCTTCTCGATGTGGCGGCTCATCCCCGGCCACGGCGACACCGTCGTGATCCACTCGTGGGCGCAGATGGGGCAGGTCGCACTGTTCTGGGCGCTCGGCATGACCGTCCCGGGCCTCGTCTGGGCCACGGTCCACCGCCTCCAGCTCGGCGACGAGAAGCTCTGGCGGCTGCTGGTCGCCGCCGTCGCCTACCCCTTCTTCCTCCTGCTCGGCCTGGTCTCGACCTGGCGGGCGATCGGCCGGCAGATCAGCCGGCGACAGGCCTGGGCGAAGACCGAACGCCTGGTCGAAGAGCCGGTTCTCTCGTAAAGGACGTCACGCACATGTCTCCCGAAGTCTTCCTCATCGCCGGTACCCGTCCCGAGGCCATCAAGCTGGCGCCCGTCGCCGCCGCGATGCGCGCCGCCGGCCGCGTCACCCCGGTGCTGGTCGCCAGCGGCCAGCACCCGACGATGGTGACCCAGGCGTTCGACGCGTTCGACGTCCAGGCCGACGTGACGCTGCCGCTGCAGCGGGTCACCGGCAGCCAGCCCGAGCTCCTCACCGCGATGATCTCCTCGCTCGACGCGCTCCTGGAGGAGCGCAAGCCGGCCGCGGTCATCGTGCAGGGCGACACCACCACGACGCTCGCCGGCGCCATGGCCGCGTTCTGGCGGCGCATCCCGGTCGTGCACCTGGAGGCGGGGCTGCGCTCCGGCGACCTGGACTCGCCGTTCCCGGAGGAGGCCAACCGCAAGCTCGTCGGCCAGCTCGCCGCGCTGCACCTGGCGCCGACGGCCCTCGCCGCGACGAACCTGCTCGACGAGAGCGTCGCCCCGGCCAGCGTCCTCATCACCGGCAACACGGTCGTGGACGCGGCCCTGGAGATCGCCGCTCGTGAGATGCCGTTCGAGGACTCCCGGATCGCCGCGGCGGTCGACGCCGCCGCGCACGGCGAGGCCCGGCTGGTCCTCGTCACCGCGCACCGCCGCGAGTCGTGGGGCGAGCCGCTGGACCGGATCCTCTCGGCGGTGCGGCGCCTGGTCGAGGCCTACCCCGACATCCGGGTCGTCCTGCCGGCGCACGCCAACCCCGCCGTGCGCGCCCAGGTCGAGGCCGGCCTCGCCGGGGTGCCGCGGGTCACCATCACCGACCCGCTGCCCTACCCGGCGCTCGCCCGGCTGCTGTCCAACGCCTACCTGACGCTCACCGACTCGGGCGGCATCCAGGAGGAGGCGCCGTCGTTCAAGGTGCCGGCGCTGGTCCTGCGTGAGGTCACCGAGCGCGTCGAGTCGCTGCACGCCGGTTGCGCCAAGCTCGTCGGCACGGACGAGGACCTGATCGTCGCCGAGGCGGCCCGGCTGCTCGACGACCCGGCCCTGCGTGACTCCATGACCGCCAACGGCAACCCCTACGGTGACGGGCTCGCCTCGCACCGCACCGAGCAGGCCGTCGCCGCGCTCCTGGGTCTCGCCGCGCACCCCGCTCCCATGCCGTCCACCGTCGCCGCCTGAATTCGAAGGAACTTGTCCGACATGCGTAAGCTGCTCAGCTCTGTCGCGGCGGTCGCCGTCGCCGCGTCGCTCGCCCTGGCCGTGCCCTTGACCCCGGCGTTCGCCGCCGCCCCCACCGCGACCCGCTCCGGCGCCGGCGCCCCCGGCTCCAACGCCGCGACGAAGACGCTCGTCCTCTACGACAACACCGGCCCGTACTCGTGGCTCGGCGAGGACTACGGGATGATGGCGACGAACCTCGTCTCGCACTTCGGGTCCTGGACCGCGCACCCGGTCGGCAGCTACACGGCCGGTGAGATGGCGGCGTACTCCGCGGTCGTCTACGTCGGCTCCACCTACGACGAGCCGCTGCCCACCGCGTTCCTCGACGACACCCTCGCGGGCACGAAGCCGGTCGTCTGGATGTACAACAACATCTGGCAGCTGACCGCCCGCTCCGCGGACTTCGTCGCCAAGTTCGGGTACACCTGGAAGGGCTACGACACCTCACCCGTGTCGCAGGTCGTCTACAACGGCACCACGATGACCCGGGACGTGCGCAACGCCGGCGGCATCATGGACTACGTCGTCTCCGACCCCGCGAAGGCCGTCTCCGTCGGCACCGCGGTGCGCGCCGACGGCACCACGTTCCCGTGGGGCATCAGGTCCGGCAACCTCACCTACCTGGGTGAGATCCCGCTGTCGTACATCACCTCAAACGACCGCTACCTGGCGTTCTCGGACCTGCTCTACTCGGTGCTCGCGCCGCAGACCGCCGCCCGGCACCGCGCCCTGGTCCGCATCGAGGACGTCGGCCCCGACGCCGACCCGGCGGAGCTGCGCGCCATCGCCGACTACCTGTCCTCGAAGAACGTCCCCTTCACCGTCGCCGTCTACAGCCGGTACCGCGACCCGAAAGGTGTGAACAACAATGGCAAGGCCGAGGACTACACGCTGCGCCAGCGGCCACTGGTGGTCAGCGCCCTGAAGTACATGCAGAGCAAGGGCGGCACCCTGCTCCAGCACGGCTACACGCACCAGCTCGACGCGCTCAACAACCCGTACGACGGCGTCAGCGCCAACGACTTCGAGTTCTTCAGGGCGCACGTCGACGCCAACGACGCCGTCATCTACGACGGCCCGGTGAAGAACGACTCGGCGCTCAACGTCACCGCCCGGGTCCTGGCCTCCCGCGCCGACTGGGCCCTCGCCGGCCTGAAGCAGCCGACCATCTTCGAGTTCCCGCACTACGCGGCGAGCGCGCTGGACTACAAGACGATCAACACCCTGGTCGGCGTCCGCTACGAGCGCGGCCTGTACTTCCCCGGCGTCCTGTCCGGCGGCACCGTCGACAACAGCACGGCGCGCATGGTCGGGCAGTTCTTCCCCTACACCGTCCGCGACGTCTACGGCTCGACCGTCATCCCCGAGAACATCGGCAACATCGAGCCCGAGCCGTTCAACCAGCACCCGGCGGTCCTGCCCGCCGACCTGATCGCGAACGCGAAGACCAACCTGGCGGTCCGCGACGGCGTGGCGAGCTTCTTCTACCACCCGTACCTCGGCACGGCCTACCTGAAGCAGACCGTGGAGGGCATCCAGGGCCTCGGCTACACGTTCGTCTCCGCCGCCGCGATGTCCTGAAGTATTGAGTTGTCAACGGCCGGGTCCCTTCGGGGGCCCGGCTTCTGGCTTCTCCCCTCGCCTGCACAACGGTACGGCGCAGGCGCCCCGGGTGGGGGTGGCGGCCCGGAGCAACCGCGTTGCAGGCGCGGTGCGGCCGCCCTACGTCTCCAGGAGGAGCTCGGGCATCAGGCGTTCGACGGCGTGGAGGTCGTAGACCCGGCGGACCTCGGCGACCAGGCCGGTCGGGGTCACGACCAGGAACTCGGCGAGGCGGAACTGCTCGGCGTCGACCGCGCAGTCGTACACGAGCGCGACGCGCTGGTCGATGACGGTGCGGGTGAAGACCGACACCGAGGTCAGCGCGGCGGCGAAGCCGGTGAGCTTCTCGATGAAGTCGCCGTCGGGGTCCAGGTTGGACTCGACCCGGGCGCCGGCGGCGAGCAGCGTGAACAGGGTGCTGGTGCGGCCGGTGGTCCAGGCGGCGACCCAGCGATCGGTGACTTCCTCAACAGCCGTCGCGTCCATCACGCGCCATCCTGCCATGCGGCAAACCCCCGGCACCCCGGGGTTCTCAGGAAAGCGCTTTCCCCTTATCCTCGGGGGCATGTTGCGCATCGATGACGGGCTCGCGCCCAAGGATCTGCTGGCCGCGACCGGGCGGATGTGGGAGCTGTCCGCCGGGAAGATCGACGCGATCGACGCGTCCTGCCCCCCGGGCGGCAGCCAGGGAGCGCCCGTGTTCACCGTCGAGGGGCGGTACACGGCGCGCGGCTGGACCGAGTGGACGCAGGGGTTCCAGGTGGGCTCGGCGCTGCTGCAGTTCGACGCGACCGGCGACCCGCACTTCCTGGAGCAGGGCCGCCGGCACACGTTCGGCGTGATGGCGGCGCACGTCAGCCACATCGGCGTGCACGACCACGGGTTCAACAACGTCAGCACGTACGGGACGCTGCGCCGCCTCATCCTGGAGGGCCGCGCCTCCTCCGCCGACCTCGGCCTCGCCGAGCTGGCGCTGAAGGTCAGCGGCGCCGTGCAGGCGTCCCGCTGGAGCAGGACCGCGGACGGCGGCGGCTACATCTACTCGTTCAACGGGCCGCAGTCGCTGTTCGTCGACACGATCCGCTCGTGCCGGTCCCTCGCCGTCGCCCACTCCCTCGGGCACGTGCTGATGGGCGAGCACGACCAGCGGATCGACCTGCTCGAGCGGCTGACGCAGCACGCGGAGAGCACCGCCCGCTACAACGTGTACTTCGGCAAGGGCCGCGACGTGTACGACGTCCGGGGCCGGACGGCGCACGAGGCCCTGTTCAACGTGAACGACGGCCGGTTCCGGGCGCCGAGCACCCAGCAGGGCTACTCGCCGTTCTCCACGTGGACCCGCGGCCTGGCCTGGGCGATGCTCGGCTTCGCCGAACTGCTGGAGTTCCACCCGTCCGACCTGTTCCGCGCGGCGGCGCAAGCCACGTGCGACTTCTACATCGAGCACTCCCCCGCCGACGGGATCCCGTACTGGGACACGGGCGCGCCGGGCCTCGTGCACCTCGACGTCGACGCACCCGCCGACCCGTACAACGCGCACGAGCCGGTCGACTCCAGCGCCGCCGCGATCGCCGCGCAGGGCCTGCTCCGCCTCGGTCGCGCGATCGGCGACGACAGGTACACCCAGGCGGGGCTCACGGTCGCGAGGACGTTGCTGCAGGAGCCCTACCTGTCGACGGACCCGCGGCACGAGGGGCTGCTGCTGCACTCGGTGTACCACCGCCCGAACGGCTGGGACCACGTCGCGCCGGGCCAGTCGGTGCCCAACGGCGAGTCGAGCATGTGGGGCGACTACCACCTGCGGGAGCTGGCGCTGTACATCGGCCGGCTGGTCGACGGGCCGTACTACACGTTCTTCGGCGACGGGGTGCGGCGGTGAGCGCGGCGCTCGTCACCGGGGCGTCCCGCGGGATCGGCCGGGGCATCGCCCTCGCCCTCGCCGGCGCCGGCTTCGACGTGGTGGTGAACTACGCGTCCAACCTCGCCGCCGCCGAGGACACCGCCGCCGACATCGAGAGGCTCGGCGCCCGGGCCGCCCTCGTCCGTGCGGACGTCGGCGACGCCGAGGACCGTGCAAGGCTCGTACAGGAGGCGCACGACGCTTTCGGCGGCCTCGACCTCCTGGTGAACAACGCGGGCGTGGCCCCGAACGTCCGCGCCGACCTGCTGGAGGCGACCGAGGAGTCGTTCGACCGGCTCGTCGGCATCAACCTCAAGGGCCCCTACTTCCTCACCCAGCAGGTCGCCCGCCGGATGATCGACGCCGGCGTCCGCGGCAAGATCGTCACGATCTCGTCGATGAGCGCCTACACCGCGAGCGTCAACCGCGGCGACTACTGCGTGACGAAGGCCGGGCTGGGCATGATGACGAAGCTGTTCGCGGCCCGGCTCGCCGAGCACGGCATCACCGTGTTCGAGGTGCGGCCCGGCATCATCGCCACCGACATGACCGGCGCGGTGAAGGAGAAGTACGACAAGCTCATCCTCGCCGACGGCATCACGCCGATCCGGCGCTGGGGCACCCCCGAGGACGTCGGCCGCGCCGTCGTCGCCGTCGCCACGGACCTGCTGCCGTTCTCCACCGGCCAGGTCATCGACGTGGACGGGGGCTTTCATCTGCGGACGCTGTAGCGCGCGCCCGCAGCAGCTCGTGCACCGCCTCGATGTCCGCCGGGGCGGTGCGCGACGCCAGCCAGTACATGACGCCGGTGGGCACGAAGAAGACCTGGAACGCGGCGAGCCCGACGGCGAGGTTCGTCGGCGGCGGGAAGCTGCGCGCGAGCGCGGCGAACACCGCCCCGACGAGCCCGTTCCCGGCGGCCCGCCCGACCCCGTTGACGAGGTTGCCCAGCGAGTACACGGTGCCGCGGTGCTCCGGCGGGTTCACGTCGGCGATCAGCGCGAACCAGTTCGGCGAGTTCGCCGACGTCAGCGCGAGCGCCAGCAGCGCGCACAGGAACGCCGCCAGCAGGCTCGGCGTCGTGAACAGCGCCTCGAGCACCAGCGTCGTCGCCGGCCGCCCGTCCGGCGCGGGCAGCGTCAGCGGGGCGAAGAACAGCAGCACGTACAGCGGCACCCCGGCGAGGATCCCGATCGCGGCGACCTTCGCCCGGCCGCCCCGGTCGCGCCGCTGCCAGCGGTCGCCGATCATCCCACCCACGACGGACAGCACGCCGCCGAGCTGGAAGAGGATCGCCAGGACGCCACCGATCGCGATGGCCTGCTGCTCGTCGTAGCCCTGCGCCTCCGCCTTCGCCTGGAACAGCCGCGGCAGCCAGACGAGGGACCCGAACGCGGCCTGCGCGGTCAGCCCCTGCAGGATCAGCCACACGTTGGTGCGGCGGGCGACGATGCCGGGCAGGTCGGCGCGGGAGATCCGGTGCTCGTACTCCTCACCGGCGGCGAACACCGCGGCGAGGTCCGGTTCGCTCTGCCCGCGCCGGATGTCGGCGGTCGTGAAGTACGCGGCGGACGCGAGCACCCCGAGCACCGCGAGGACGTAGAACGGCCGCCGCCAGTCCGCGCCGCCGAGCTGGCTCGCGACGAGGACGCCGGCGAGGGTGCCGACGCCCTGCGACAGCCCCCACAGGCTCATCACGAGGCCGCGGCGGCGGGGCGAGATCAGGTCGCTGACGACGGAGAACCCGACGGAGCCGACCGCGCCGAGGCCGACCGCCGCGACCATCTGCGCGGCGAAGAACGTCCAGTAGCCGCCGGCGAGGACCGTGGCGACCGTGCCGCCGGCCCAGATCAGGGTGCCCGCCATGAGCACCGGCTTCCGGTCGGTCCGGTCGCCGGTGTACGCCCAGCCGACGGCGGCGACCGCGGTCACGAGGTACCCGACCGCGGTCACCACGCCGAGCGCTCCCTCGCCGACGCCGAGGGAGCGGCTGATCGGCGAGTAGAGCGGCGGCACCAGGCTGATCGCCACGTTGTCCAGCGACGCCAGCACGATGAAGACGGCGACGCTGTAGACGCGGTGGAAACTCACCCGCGGACGGTAACCCGTCGCGCCGGCTGCGGCGACGTCAGGGCGACGTCAGCCCGTCTCGCCGGCGACCGCGAACGTGCGCAGCTTCTGCACCGCGAGCGCCGTCATCCCGACGGTGAACACGCCCGCCATGACGAAGCTCACCGGCACCGACACGGACCCCGCGAGCACGTCGGTCGGGGCGAGCCAGTCGACGATCGTCTTCACGTACTGCTGGATGCTCAGCTTCGCCGTGCCGGACAGCAGGTTGCCCAGCAGGCCCTCCCACAGCACCACGTAGACCAGGCCGAGCAGCACCGGCCGGCGGGTGATCACGCTGATCGCCAGGAACAGCGCGCAATAGGCGAGGGCCCCGACGAACGCGCCGACGACGAGGGCGAACGCGAGCGGCGTGGACTCGGCGAGCAGCCCGACGATGAACAGCGGCACGGCGGCGAACCCGCCGGTCACCCCGACCGCCACGGCCAGCTTGGTGAACACGATCTCCGAGCGCGGGATCGGCTTGGACAGGATGTGGGTGATCGTGCCGTCGTCGATCTCGGAGCCGAGCACGCCGGTACCGACGATGAGCGCGATCACCGGCAGCACGGCGGCGAAGCCGAGGCCGACGATGACCGGCTCACCCCATTCGGCCGGCGGCTCCCCGAAGGCCCGGGCCGCCGCGGCGAAGCCGGCGAGGATGACCGGCAGCGGCACCAGCAGCCAGATCCGGCGGCGGCCGAGCAGGCCGCGCAGCGTGATGCGGGCGATGGTCGGATTCATCAGGCACCCACCAGGTAGGAGAAGACGCTTTCCAGGGACTCGTCGGCGGGCAGCAGCTGCCGCACCCGCACGCCCTCCTTGAGCGCGATGCGGGGCAGCGCCCGGGTGAAGGTGCCGTAGTCGGACGCGCGGACCTGCAGGCCCGTTGCGTCGATGTCGACACCCGCGACGGACGCCTCGCCGATGAGCGCCACCGCGAGGCGGCGGTCGTCGCTGGAGCGGATGGAGAACACGTGCGGCCGGTTGGTCATCAGCCGGCGGATGGTGCGGAAGTCGCCGGAGGCGGCGAGCCGGCCGGCGACCATGACCTGCACGGTGCCGGACACCTGCTCGACCTCCTCCAGGATGTGCGAGGAGAACAGCACGGTGCGGCCGTCGTCGCCCATCTTGTGCAGCAGGTCCATCATGTGGAAGCGCTGGCGCGGGTCCATGCCGTTGAACGGCTCGTCCAGCAGCAGCACGCCCGGGTCGTGCACGAGCGCGGCCGCGACCCGGATCCGCTGGCGCATGCCCTTGCTGTACGTGTCGATCCGCCGGTCCTGGGCCGGCTCCATCTCCACCATCGCCAGGGCGCGGCGGGCCGCCTCCTCCGGGTTCGCCAGGCGGAACAGCCTCGCGCTGGCGACGACGAACTCCTTGCCGGTGAGGAAGCCGTGCACCGCCTCCCGCTCGCTGACGAGGCCGAGCGTGCGGTACACGTCGGGGTTGCGCCACGACGGCGCGCCGTCGACGGTCAGCGTGCCCTTCGACGGGGCCAGGAAGCCCGACATCATGTGCAGCAGCGTGGTCTTGCCGGCGCCGTTCGGGCCCAGCAGGCCCGTGACGCCCGCCCCGAGGGTCATCGTCACGTCGTTGACGGCGACGACGTTGCCGTACCAGCGGGAAACGTGCTGAAGATCGACGGTGCCCATCAGGCGGCCACCTTCCGGTAACGAAGCAGCAGCAGGCTGACACAGCCAGCGAGCACGACGGCGGTGCCGACGCCGTACGCGGGACCGTAGTCGCCGATCGGGACGCCGTCGGGCACCTTGCCGAAGATCCACTGCTCGAGGCCGAGCAGCAGGGTCATCGGGTTGACCAGGAACGCGAGGTAGCTCAGCGCGCTGCCCTGGCCGCCGATGACGTTGAGGATGCCGACCATCGGCGCGGTGATGATGAACACGCCCACGATGAACGCCGCCGCGAACGCCCGCCGGCCGGTGAGCGACGCGACCAGCAGCGCGATCGACGCGAGGACCAGCGCCCGGATGACCGCGCCGGCGAGGCCCGGGCCCATGTCGCCGAGCTCCTTCATGGCGCCGGAGAACCCGTCGGTGCGGGTGAACACCGCCCCGATGTAGATGAGCAGCTGCGGCACGGCGAGCAGCACCAGCACGACCGTCGCCAGGGCCGCGTACTTCGTCAGCGCGTAGTCGGAGCGGCTGAGCGGCCGGCTGAAGTACAGCGGCAGCGTCCGGTCCCGCAGGTCACGGGAGACCAGCTCCGGCGCGACGATCGCCAGGAACAGCATCACCGGGAACGTGATGTTGGCGGCGTACGACCGGTAGCTCATGAGCGGCTCGCCGGTCAGCGACCGGACCGCGATCGCGATGACGGCGACGCTGAGCGCGATGCCGATCACCAGCCACGGGAAGATCTTCGCCTTGGCGCCCCGGCCGATGCCGAACGCGGTGCGCAGGCTCTGCTCGTAGAGGGAACGGTTGGCGTACCAGCGACCGAGCCTCGGGCCCGTGTAACGCTGGTAGCCGATGTCGTGGATGACGCTAGTTGGCTGCGCCATGGCCGACCTCCTGTGCTGCCGGTCCGGTCGGCCCGGTCACGGACGGGGTTTGGAAGAGCTCAGCGACGCGGTGGCGGCGCTGGTCGAGACGGTGCAGCGGCAGGTCCAGCTCGGCGACCGCGACGAGGATGCGGTCGTACACGTCGTCGCTGTCCATCGGCACCATGAGCGAAGCGCCGTCCCGGGACACCGGCAGGCCCTGCTCGCTGAGCCGGGCGACGAGCTGCTCGACGCCCTCGCTCACCTCGACGGTGAGCACGTCGCGGCTGGTCGTCATGTCCGACACCGTCGCGGAACGCAGCAGCTTGCCACCGTCGATCGCGATCAGCGACGTGCAGATCCGCTCGACCTCGCCGAGCAGGTGCGAGCACACGACGATCGAGATGCCGAACTCGGTGCCGATGCGGTGCACCAGCTCCAGCATCGCGTCGCGGCCGGCCGGGTCGAGGCCGTTGGTCGGCTCGTCCAGCAGCAGCAGGTCCGGGTCGTGCGCGAGCGCCTGCGCCAGCTTGACCCGCTGCTTCATGCCGGTGGAGTAGCCGCCGATCTGGCGGTACCGCTCCTCGTAGAGCCCGACGTGCCGCAGCGCCTCGGAGGCCCGCTCCCGGGCCGCGTTGGCGGGCAGGCCGCTCATCCGCGCCAGGTGGGTCACGTACTCGGCGGCCGAGGTCTCGCTCGGCAGGCAGTCGTGCTCGGGCATGTACCCGACGCGCTGCCGCACCTCCACCGACTGCGTCGCCGGGTCGAGCCCGAGCACCCGCAGCTCACCCCCGGACGGCTGGAGCAGGCCGAGCATGATCTTGATGAAGGTCGACTTGCCGGCGCCGTTCGCGCCGACCAGACCGATGATCCCGGGCTCCACCGCCAGGGAAAGTTCCGAAAGGGCGGTGACGCCACCCCCGTAGCGCTTCGTCAGCGCACGCGTCTCGATGAGTGCCACGACGCCGACCTTACGGACCGTGAACCCTGAGGACTATCCGGAACGCACCTGAAAGCCGCCACCTAGGGGTTCAACCTGAGATTCTCCTCAGCTTCGCTCAGATCCTTCTCAGGTTTCGGTCCCCGGTCCTCCTCAGATCCGGTTACTGGCGGTCGACGTCAGAACGTGGATCTGCCCCTGTACCGCGTCCGGCGCAGCATCGAGTGGGCCGGCCTGATCAGCCGGTCGGTCTCGGTGCTGTGGATCGTCGTGTCCATCGCGGTGATGTCGCTGCCGCCCCTGACGACCATCTGGGTGCTCCCGCTGATCCTCACCAACCTCGTCGCCGTGTACGCGCTGCGCAGCGTCGCTCACCCCCGGTACCGCACGCTCAACCCGCTGCTGGTCGCGCTGGACACGGCCACGTGCGTCGGCGCGGTCCTGGCGACCAGCCGCTGGGCCTCCGACGTCGGCCTCTGGCCGATCTTCGTCATCTCCATCGTCATCGGCGCCTTCCGCTGCCAGCTCGCCGGCGCCCTGCTGACCTGGCTCGCGACCGCCGCCGGTGGGGTCGCCCTCTACGTCTGGGCCGACCAGATCGCCGGCCGGCCCATGCCCGCCGACCTCGTCACGATGGCGCCCGCGCTGCACCTGGTCGTCGCCGTCCTCGCCGGCCTGCTGGCCCGGGGACACCGCAACCAGCTCCGGCAGCTCGGCGAGGCCCGCGCGAAGCTGCGCCACCTGGCACTGCACGACCCGCTGACCGGCCTGGGCAACCGCAACCTGCTCGACGAGCACACCCGCACCGCGCTCACCCCCGGCACCCCCGCGTCGGTGCTGGTCCTGGACCTCGACGGCTTCAAGGCCGTCAACGACACCCTCGGCCACGCGGCCGGCGACGAGCTGCTGCGGATCGTGGCCGCCCGCCTGCGCACCCACGCCCGCGAGGGCGACCTGGTCACCCGCCTCGGCGGCGACGAGTTCGTGGTGCTGCTGCCGGACACACCGGCCGCGGCGGCGGACGAGGTCGCGGCCAGGCTGCGCGCCGCGCTGCTCGACCCGATCACCATCGACGGCCGGCCGGTCCACATCGCCGCAAGCATCGGCGCCGCGACCGACACCGACACCACCCTCGACGCCCTGCTGCGCGCGGCCGACGCCGGCATGTACCGCGAGAAGGCGACCCGCCGCCTCCACCCCGTCCCCGCCATGCACGCCGCCTGACGACGTCGGACGCATCAGGCCACTGCGAGGTGCGTGCCCGGCAGTTCTACTGGCACTCTACACACGCCGGAAAAATCGATCTCCGACATCTCGCGCTCCGCAGTCCACCCCGCACCGATCGTGACGTGTCCGTCCCGGCGGGCGTGACGGAGCGGTCCCGGCCGGCGCGACCGGGGGGTGTGACAGCACCGTCGAGGGCGGCGCGGGGGTGGTGCCGTGTCGTATTCTCGGGGCATGTCGTGGTCGCTGACCACTCTGCTCGCCGCGTGGTCCTCGGTGACCTCGCCGGCCGACGCTGTCGCCGTGGCGACGGCGGTGCTCACGGCGCTCGCGATCGTCCTCGCGGCACGACTGCTCACCGGCGCGCCCATGGCGGCGCGGCGGGTGATGCCCGTCCCCGCCCGGGCCCGGTCCCGGCGGGCGCAGCCCACCCGGGCCATGGACCCCGACGCGGCCGGCCGGCCCCGGCCACGCGCGCCCGGACAGCGGTAGTCCGAGTCCGACTCCGTTCGTCCACTTCCCGCGCGCCCTCCTGCCCTGCCGACGACCCGTGCGGCGGCCGGCGCGTGCGCGCGCGTCCAAGCCGAAGGGCTCCCACCGTGCTGCACCATGTCCTCACCCTGCTCGCCACCTCCACCGGGTCGGTCGCCGCCGCCATCGTCATCGCCACCCTCGCCGTCCGGGCCGCGCTCCTGCCGCTGAGTCTCCGCGCGTACCGCGCCGAGAAGGTCCGGGCCAAGCTCGCGCCGCAGCTGGCGAAGCTGCGGGAGCGGCACGGCAAGGATCCTGTCGTCCTCGCCGAGAAGACCACCGAGCTCATGCGGGCGGAGGGGTCCGGGCCGCTCGCCGGCCTGCTGCCGATGCTGGCTCAGGCGCCGTTCATCTGGCTGCTGTACCGCGAGTTCACCGGCGACGCTGTCCGCGGGCACACCCTGCTCGGTGCCGACCTGACCGCCCGGCTGCTCGACCATCCGGCGATCGCCGCCGGGTGGCTGATCGCCGCCGCGCTCACCGCCATCGCCATCTGGAACGTGCGCCAGCTGCCTGAAGGCTCGCCCGTACTGGTCCGCCTGCTGTCGTTCGGGACTGTGGCGTTTTCCGTGATCACACCCGTCGCGGCCGGGATCTACCTGGTCACGTCGGGGGTCTGGACGGCCGTCGAACGGGCCGTCGCCCGGCGTTGAGACCGGCGGCCTTTTGCACGTACACGTGCGAAGTTTTTTTCGTTTGTATAAAAGTTCGGTTGCCACTAGCGGAAGGCGGACACGCGTTCTACGCTGCCAAATCAGCGACAATCGGCGATGTCGCCCCCAAGATCGTCACACAATTCCAACCGCCTTTGGAGGGCCCGGTGCAAACGGGTGTGTGGCTGGTAGGCGCGCGCGGCTCTGTCGCCGTCACCAGCATCGTCGGTGCCGCAGCAGTGCGCGCCGGGCTCACCGAGCCGATCGGTTGTGTCACCGAGCATCCCGTGCTGCGCAGCGACGCGCTGCCGGGGTTCGGCGAAATCGTCTTCGGCGGGCACGACATCGCCACCATCTGCGTGGTGAAGAAGGCGGAGGCCCTGGCCGAGGCCGGGGTCGTGCCCGCCAGGCTGGTCGCGACGCTGCACTCGGAGCTGTCGGCGGTGGACGAGGAGATCCGTCCGCTGCCGCACGGCACCGCGGCCGAGGTCGCCGCCGCCGTCACCGCCGACCTGCTGGACTTCCAGCGGCGGCACAACCTGGCCCGCGTGGTGGTCGTCAACGTCGCCTCGACCGAGGCCGCCGTCACGCCGCACCCCGCGCACGCCTCGCTGGACTCGCTGCGCGACGCGCTGGACACGCTGCCACCGAGCTCGCTGATGGCGTACGCCGCGTTCGAGGCCGGCTGCTCGTTCGTCGACTTCACCCCGTCGACGGGCGCCCGCCTGCCCGCGCTGCACGAGCTGGCGCAGGCCCGCAACGTCGTGTACGCGGGCCACGACGGCAAGACCGGCGAGACGCTGATCAAGTCGGTGCTGGCGCCGATGTTCGCGATGCGCAACCTGCGGGTGAAGTCCTGGTCCGGCACCAACCTGCTGGGCGGCGGCGACGGCGCGACCCTCGCCGAGCCGGCCGCCAACGCGGCCAAGTCCGCCAGCAAGCAGCGCGTGCTCAGCGAGACCCTCGGGTACCAGCCCGACGGCCACACCCGCATCGAGTACGTGCCGGACATCGGCGACTTCAAGACCGCCTGGGACCTCATCACGTTCGCCGGCTTCCTCGGCACGCCGATGCGGATGGAGTTCACCTGGCACGGCTGCGACTCCGCGCTCGCCGCGCCCCTCGTCCTGGACCTCGCCCGGCTCGCCGCGGCCGCCCACGCCGCCGGCCGGGCCGGGCCGCTGACCGAGCTGGCGTTCTTCTTCAAGGACCCGCTCGGCGAGGTCGACCACGCCCTCGGCGCCCAGTTCGAGGCCCTCGCCGCGTTCGTGCGGTCGCTGTGAACCCCGCCCGACCCGACTGGCGGACCCTGGCCGAGCTGGTCCGTGCCCCCGCGGCGCTGAGCGTGCCCGGTGACGTCGTCGCCGGCGCGGCCGCCGCGGGCACGCTCGGGCCACGCACGCCGGTCCTCGCCGGATCGTCGGTCCTGCTGTACTGGGCGGGCATGGCGGCCAACGACTGGGCCGACCGGGACCTGGACGCCACCGAACGCCCCGAGCGGCCGATCCCCTCGGGGCGCATCACCCCCGGGACCGCGTTCGGCGTCGCCGCCGGACTGACCGCCGCCGGGGTGGCCCTCGCCGGGCTCGCCGGCGGCCGCCGCGCCCTCGCCGTGGCCGTGCCGCTCGCCGGCGCGGTCTGGGCCTACGACCTGAAGCTGAAGAACACCCCGGCCGGCCCCGCCGCGATGGCCGCCTGCCGCGCCCTCGACGTGCTGCTCGGTGCGAGCGGTGGGCGGCTGCGCTCCGCCGTGTACCCCGCGGCGACGGTCTTCGCCCACACGTACACCGTGACCGCACTGTCCACAGCGGAGGTCCACGGCTCCACGCCGGCGTTGCCCGCGGCCACGCTCGCCGGATCCGCCGCGGTCGCCGCCGCGGCGGCGCTGCCGGCGCGACCCGTCGGCCGGTGGTCCTGGATTCCCGCCGCGCTGTCGGGCTGGTACGCGAAACGCTACGGCGAGGCGCAGCTGAAGGCGCTGGAGAAGCCGACGGCGGGCAACATCCGCGCGTCCGTCGGCGCCGGCATCGTGAACCTGCCGACGCTGCAGGGCGCGCTCACCGCCCGGGCCGGCGCGCCCCTCGCCGGGATCGCCGTCGCGGCCGCCGCGCCGCTCGGCCGGCACCTCGCGAAGCGGCTGTCGCCGACATGAGTCTCCGATTCGGGTACGGCACCAACGGTTTCAGCAACCACCGGCTCGACGACGCGTTGACCGTCATCGCCGGGCTCGGCTACACGGGCGTGGCGCTGACCCTCGACCACCATCATCTGGACCCGTACGACGCCAACCTCTGGCGGCACGTCCGCGCGCTCGGCCACCGCCTCGCCGAGCTCGGCCTCGGTGTCGTCATCGAGACCGGCGCCCGGTTCCTGCTCGACCCGTGGCACAAGCACGCGCCGACGCTGCTGGACGACGAGCCTGAGGCGCGGATCGACTTCCTGAGCCGGGCCGTGCGGATCGGCTCGGACCTCGGCGCGGAGGCGGTCAGCTTCTGGGCCGGCGTCCGCCCGCCCGGGGTGGCGCCGGACCTCGCGTGGCGGCGGCTCGTCACCGGCAGCGCCGAGGTCCTCGCCGCCGCCGAGGGCGTGGAGATGATGCTCGGCTTCGAGCCCGAGCCGGGCATGCTGGTCGAGTCGATCGACGACTGGGAGCGGCTGCGGGCCGACCTCGGCGCGCCCGTCCACTTCGGACTGACCCTCGACATCGGCCACTGCCGCTGCCTGGAGCCGATCTCCGCCGAGGACTGCGTGCGCCGGGTCGCCGGGTCGCTCGTCAACGTGCAGATCGACGACATGCGCCGCGGCGTGCACGAGCATCTCGAGTTCGGCACCGGCGAGGTCGACTTCCCGGCGGTGCTGCGCGCCCTCAACGACACCGACTACGGCGGCCTCGTCGCCGTCGAGCTCCCCCGCCACAGCCACGCCGCGCCCGCGGTGGCCCGTGACTCCCTCGCCTTCCTGCGCGCCGCCGAAGCGCAGTCACTGGACCGATTCCAGGAGGTGCCATGAACCTGTACGACTCCCTCACCGCCGAGCTGACGGACACGGTGTGGCTCGACACGGCCCTGGAGACCGTGGCCCGCCAGCCGTCGGCGATCGGCCGGCTGTTCCCCGCCGCGGGCCGCCGCTGCGGCCGGTGGGCCCTGAACGGCGCAGGCGGGCTGCCCGGGTGGACGGTCGACGACGCCGCCCGGGTCCTCCTGCTGACCCGGCTGCCCGAAAGCGCCTTGCAGACCGAGCTGGAGCCGCTCTACCGGTACGGTGACGCCGCCGAGAAGCGCGCGGTGCTGCGGGCGCTGCCGCTGCTGCCGGTGCAGGACTCGTTCCCGGGGCTCCTGCTCGACGCGTTGCGCACCAACGACACCAGGCTCGTCTCCGCCGCGCTCGGGCCGGCCGCCGCGTGCCTGCCCGCCGCCGCGTGGCGGCAGGGTGTGCTGAAGGCCGTCTTCATGGGCCTGCCCCTCGCCGACGTCGCCGACCTCGACACCCGCGCCGACGCGGAGCTCGCCACCATGCTCGCGGGGCTCGTCGAGGAGCGGCACGCCGCCGGCCGCGCCGTCGCCGACGACGCCACCGCGCTGCTGCACCGCCTCCAGGAAAAGGTCTCGTGATGCGCATCTTCGACCCGCACATCCACATGACGTCCCGCACCACCGACGACTACGAGCGGATGGCCGCCGCCGGCGTCCGGGCGCTGGTGGAGCCGGCGTTCTGGCTCGGGCAGCCGCGCACCAACGTCGGCTCGTTCACCGACTACTTCGACTCCCTCGTCGGGTGGGAGCCCTTCCGGGCCTCGCAGTTCGGCATCCGGCACCACTGCACGATCGCGCTCAACCCGAAGGAGGCCAACGACCCGCGCTGCCGGGACGTGCTGTCGGTGCTGCCGCGGTACCTGGAGAAGGACGGCGTCGTCGCGGTCGGCGAGATCGGCTACGACTCGATGACGCCGGAGGAGGACGAGGTGTTCGCCGCGCAGCTCGCCCTCGCCGTCGAGCACGACCTGCCGGCGATGGTGCACACCCCGCACCGCGACAAGGCCCGCGGCACCGACCGGACCATCGCCGTGGTCCGTGAGTCGGGGATCGACCCGGGCCGGGTCGTCGTCGACCACCTCAACGAGGTCACCGTCGCGCGGGTCGCCGAGAGCGGCTGCTGGATGGGGTTCTCCATCTACCCGGACACGAAGATGACGCCGTCGCGGATGGTGTCGATCCTGCAGGAGCACGGCATGGACCGGGTCCTGGTCAACTCGGCGGCCGACTGGGGCCGCTCCGACCCGCTGCTGACGCTGCGGACCGGCGAGGCGATGCTGGCCGCCGGGTTCAGCGACGACGACGTCGACCGGGTGCTGTGGCGCAACCCGGTCGAGTTCTACGGGCAGTCCAAACGCCTCGACGTCTCGGACCTCGCTTCCGCCGACGCCACCTTCGAGGGGAACTCGATCCTCCGCGGCGGGTCGTGATGCGGCTGCGGCACCCCGACGGCCAGGTGGTCCACCTGGCCTACGGGACCAACGTCCACCCCGCGGAGGACCTGCCCGGGATCCTGACGCAACTCGATGTCTACGCGGCGCGGGTCAGGTCGTGCCTCGACACGCCGGTGCTCGGCCTCGGCCTGTGGCTCGCCGCTCCGGTGGCCGCCGCCCTCGCCGGTGACGCCTCGCTGCGCCGGCAGCTGCGCCACGAGCTGGACGTCCGCGGGCTCGAAGTGGTGACCCTGAACGGGTTCCCGTACGAGGCGTTCCAGGCGCCGGTGGTGAAGAAGGCGGTGTACCTGCCGGACTGGGCCGACCCGCGGCGGCTGCGGTACACGATGGACCTCGCCCGGGTCCTCGTCGACCTGCTGCCCGACGACGCGGAGCGCGGCTCGATCTCGACGCTGCCGCTCGGCTGGCGCGACCCGTGGGACGGCCCGCAGGTCGCCGCCGTCCAGCAGGCCCTGGACCAGCTCGCGTACGGGCTGTCGTTCCTGGACCGGCCGATCCGGGTCGCGTTCGAGCCGGAGCCGGGGTGCGTCATCGAGAACACCCTCCAGGCGACGGTGCACCTGGCCCGGATCGACCCCAGGTACCTCGGGGTCTGCCTGGACCTCGCGCACCTGGCCTGCGCATGGGAGGACCCGGTCACCGCGGTACAGCGGCTCGCCCGGACCGGCCTGCCGGTCGTGAAGGTGCAGGTGTCGGCGGCGCTCGCGGTCGACGACCCGTCCGTGCCCGCGCTCGCCGACTACGTCGAGCCACGCTTCATGCACCAGACCCGCTCCCGTGGCTGCGCGGCGTCCTTCGACGACCTCGACGAGGCCCTCGCCAGCGGCGACGGCGGCCCGTGGCGGGTGCACTACCATGTGCCGCTGCACGCCTCGCCGGAGCCGCCGCTGCAGGCGACCACCGATGTGCTGCGGGCCGGCCTCGCAGCGCTGCTCGGCGGGCCGGTCGCCGGCTGCGACCACCTCGAGGTCGAGACCTACACGTGGGGCGTGCTGCCGGAGTCCCAGCGGCCCACCGGCCCCGAGCAGCTCGCCGCGGGGATGGCCGCCGAGCTCGCCTACGCCCGCGACATCCTGCACGACCTCGGTCTCAAAACGTTGGAGCCTCGATGAGCAAGCCCCTGCTGGTCCTCGACGTGGTCGGGCTGACGCCCAGGCTGCTGCCGCACATGCCGCACCTGTCCGCCGTCGGCGCCGCCGTGCCGCTGCGCCCGGTCCTGCCCGCGGTCACCTGCTCGGTGCAATCGACGTTCCTCACCGGGGCGATGCCCTCCGACCACGGTGTCGTCGGCAACGGCTGGTACTTCCGCGACCTCGGCGAGATCTTCCTGTGGCGGCAGCACAACGCGCTCGTCGGCGGCGACAAGCTGTGGCACGCGGCCCGCCGGGCCGAACCCGGCTACACGGTCGCGAACGTCTGCTGGTGGTACGCGATGGGCGCCGACGTCGACTGGACCGTCACCCCACGCCCCATCTACTACTCCGACGGTCGCAAGGAGCCGGACTGCTACACGTACCCGCCGGCGCTGCACGACGAGCTCACCACCCGGCTGGGTGAGTTCCCGCTCTTCACCTACTGGGGTCCCGGCGCCGGCATCCCGTCCTCGGAGTGGATCGCCAGGGCGGCCGAGCAGATCATGGTCGAGAAGTCGCCGGACCTGACCCTGGTGTACCTGCCGCACCTCGACTACGACCTGCAGCGCTTCGGCCCGTCCTCGCCGGAGGCCGCCGCGGCCGCCACGGCGCTGGACAACGTCGTCGCTCCCCTGCTGGCCGCCGCGGCCGCCCGGGACGTGACCGTCGTCGTCCTGTCCGAGTACGGCATCACCGAGGCCAGCCGGCCCGTCGACGTCAACCGCCTCCTGCGCGCCGAGGGCCTGCTCAACGTCTACACCCAGGACGGCATGGAGTACCTGGACCCGTGGACCTCACGGGCGTTCGCCGTCGCCGACCACCAGATCGCCCACGTCTACGTGCGCGACGAGGCGGACCTGCCGGCGGTGCAGAAGTTGTGCGCGGCCCTGCCCGGCGTCGGTGAGGTCCTCGACGCCGCCGGCAAGGCACGGACCGGGCTCGACCACGAGCGCGCCGGCGAGCTGGTCCTGCTCGCCGAGCCCGACGCTTGGTTCACGTACTACTACTGGCTCGACGACGCCCGCCGCCCCGATTTCGCCCAGCTCGTCGAGATCCACCGCAAGCCCGGGTACGACCCGGCCGAGCTCCTCTTCGACCCCGCCGCCCCCGGCGCGGCGAAGGCCCGTGCGGGGGTCGCACTGGCCCGCAAGAAGCTGGGGCTGCGGTACATGATGAACGTGGTCGGCCTCGACGCCGGCGCCAAGGCGGTCAAGGGCTCCCACGGCCTCCTCCCCTCAACCGTCGAAGACGGCCCGGTCTGGATGTGCGGCGACCCGTCGCTGTCCCTGGACTCGGTCGACGCGACGGAGGTGAAGGGCCTGCTGCTGCGCCTGGCCGGCCTGGCCTGACCGCTCCGGCGGCTTGGTGGACGACCGCGTCGAGCGGTACCCACGACTCGGTCGTCCACCTCTCGAAGAGCCGCGGTCAGCGGACGAGGAGCCAGGCGCTCTGGGCGACCGTCCAGCGGCGGCTTCGGAAGGGGCCGGTGAGCTCGCCGTCGGCGTTGACGTGGAACGGGTCGCCTTCGATGTGGATGTCGCGGCCGCGGAGGTGGATGACGTCGTCGCGGCCCGGGTGGCGGCCCTTGCGCAGGGCGAGGGCGTAGCCGACCCGGGCGAGCGGGCCGACGGCGAACGACACCGTGATGTCGGCCAGGCCGTCCGTCGGGTCCGCGTCGGGGGCCAGCTCGCCGGTGCCGCCGGCGATGGTCGGCGCGTTGGACAGGCCTGCCATCAGGACGCGGCGGCGGCCGCGGGACACCATCGTGCCGTCGACGGTGACGCGAAGGCGCCAGCCCCTGGCGGTGAACCCGGCGAGGACCGCGCCGATCGGGAACGCGGCGATCTTCAGGTGCTTCTTGAGGGGGCGGGCCTTCAGGGCCGCCTCGGCGCCGGCGCCGGTGTGGACCGCGTTGATGACGACGCCGTCGCCGTCGGCGACGATCAGGTCGATCGGGCCGGCGATGCCGGCGGCGGCGATCCGGGCGGCGGCGTGCAGGTCGTCGACGGGGATGCCGGCGCCGCGGGCGAAGTCGTTGCCGGTGCCGAGGGGGATGAGGGCGACCTCGCAGGTGGCGGCCTCGCCGCGGCGCAGCAGGGCGCCGACCATCGTGTGCAGCGAACCGTCGCCTCCGACGACCACCAGCCGCCGGCCGCGCCGGGCGTCGAGGATTCTGTCGACGTCGCCCGCATGGCCGCAGGTCATGGTCTCGACGTCGCCGGTTTCGCGCAGGACGCCGAGGACGGATTCGACCGCCTCGGCCTCGGTCCGGCCGGCGAGCTCGTTCGTGACGACCAGCACCCGCCCACCATACGGCGCCCAGCCGCCCAAGACGCCCATCACTCGCCAGCTTCAGCAGCACGGATAGACGCCGCGCGATCCACCCACAAATCAGAGATCATTTGGGGGTGGATCGCGCAACCTCGATGTCGCAAAAGCCGCAAACCGTGGCATTGATCAACGTCTGTGCGAGTGGGTACGCGAGGAGCAACGGCAACGCGAAGACAAGTACGCCGCGTAGAACAGCTGCGGCGCGAAGAGCGGAGACGGGCGGCGTACACCGGCGGCAGGACGAGGCAGGAGTCAGCTGCCGGCGCGGACCCAGGCGGCGATCTGCGTGCGGGACTCCAGGTTGAGCTTGCTCAAGATGTTGGAGACGTGCACGGCGGCGGTGCGGGGGGAGATGTAGAGGCGGCGGGCGAGCTCGGCGTTGGTCAGGCCTTCCGCGAGCAGCACCGCGACCTCGCGCTCGCGGGGTGTCAGCGCCTGGTCGCCGGCGACGGGGGCGGCGAGGCCCAGCCGGCCGCGGAGGGCGGAGAGCTCCGCGACGCGCCAGCCGGACCAGCGGGCCAGGAGGGGCTCGGCGACGCGGACGTGCTGGCGGGCGGCTTCGAGGTCGCCGAGGGCGAGCAGGCAGCGGGCGGCGCCGACGTGCCCGGAGCCTTTGGTGGCGGGCAGGAGCATGGACGGCTCGGCGACGGCGCGGCGGTACCCGGCGAGCGCGGCCTTGTGGTCGCCCGCGGCCTCGGCGATCTGGGCGTCGGCGAGCCAGCGCCACGCGTCGTCGAAGAACGGGTCGTCGATGGTGGCGGCGACCGGGCGCAGCTCGTCGACGGCGAGGCCACCGACGAGGCCGGCGGAGATGAGGTCGTGGGCGAAGTCGCGGCCGGTGACGCCGGTGGCGCGGACGGCGTCGAGGACCGCGCGGAGCAGCTCGCGGGCCTGTTCGGTCTGGCCGCGGCGGGCCGTCAGGTGGAACTGCAGGCCGGGCACCGACGTCTGGGTCAGCATCGTGTACGTGTCGGTGGCCTCGACCATGCCGCGGATGACGGCGTCGGCGCGGTCGAGCTCGCCGGCCTCCAGGAGCAGGCCGGCGAAGAAGACGCCGTGGTAGTCGATGCCGTTGCGGGTGCGCAGCAGGCCGCGGTCGCGGCGGCGGGCGGACTCCAGCTCGGCGAGGGCGCCGCCGAGGTTGCCCTCCTGCACGGCGAGCCGGGCGCGGCCCTGGAAGTACGCGGCGACGGCGAGGGAGTCGAAGCCGGCCCGCTCCGCGAAGGTGCGCATGCGCTCCAGCGCCGCGGCCCAGTCGGCGGGGCCGCCGGGCAGGAGGTTGTACAGGTTGTTGAGCGACCGCGCGGCGAGCAGCCACTCCCCCGCCTGCTCCGCTTCCTGGGCCGCCTCGTTGAGCAGCTTGATGCCGTCGTCGACGCCGGCGGCGAAGTTGACCAGCGCGGAGCCCTTCTCGACCTTGCCGGCGAGCCAGACGCCGGGCAGCCCGAGCCGCTCGCCGAGGCCGATCGCCTTGTCGGCCCATTCGATGGCGCACTCGGTGTTGTCCATCAGCATGTACGCCTGCGCGATCGCCGCGTATGCGTACGCCTTCGACGGCCCGTCGCCGAGGTGCTCGATCTCGGCCCGCAGCTCCTCGGCGCGCTCCTGCATGCTGCCGCTGCTGCCGACCTCCCAGCTGAGCCGCACGAGCAGGCGCAGCGCGTCGGCGCGCTCGTCGCCGGTGCCGGCCGCGGCGAGCCAGCGCCGGCCGAGCTGCTGCGCGTCGTCGAGGAGCCCGGCGAGCCAGGCGGCGCGGGCGCCGCACGACAGCAGCTCCACGTCGTCGGGCAGCTCGTCGAGGCCCATCTCGGCCAGCTGCAGCGCCTGGTAGGGCGAGCCCATCGCCAGGTACTTGGAGAGCCCGCGCCGGGCGGCCTCGACCATGTCGAGATAGCGGCCGGCGCCCCGGGCGTGGTGCGCCACCAGGGCGTAGTCCTTGCTGCCGGTCGACAGCAGCGTCTCCAGGGCCAGCTCGTGCAGGCGGCGGCGCTGCCGGGCGAGCAGCTCGTCGGCGAGCGCCTCCCGGGTCAGCGCGTGCCGGAAGCTGAACTCGTCGTCGCCGGTCTCCACCATCAGCCCGCGCCGCACCAGGTCGCGCAGGGCGTCGATGAGCTCCGGCTCGCTGTGGCTCGTCACGGCCGCGAGTAGGTCGAACGGCACCTTGCGGCCGAGCACGGCGGCAGCCTCGACGATCCGCTTCTCGGTCGGGTCGAGGTCGTCGAGCTGCCTGCGCAGGGCCTCCGCGACGTTCCACGGCAGCGGCCGGTCACACAGCGTGTCGAGGTCCTCGTCGCCGTTGGCCTTGATCAGCTCTTCGAGGAAGAACGGGTTGCCGCCGGTGCGGTTGTGCAGCGACAGCGCGGTCCTGTACGCCGGAGGCCGCCCGGTGACGGACTTGAGGAACTGCGACGTCTCGGCGAGGTTGAGCCGCTCCAGCCGCACGTTGGTCACCATGTACCGCCGTTCGAGGCGGGTCAGCAGGTCGGCGAGCGGGTGCCGGCGGGTGACCTCGTCGGGCCGGTACGTGCCGACGAGCAGCCTGGTGCCGGGCAGGTCCGCGATCCGCTCGAACAGCGCCACGCTCTCCGAGTCGGCCCAGTGCAGGTCCTCGAACACCACCACCGACGGTCCCGGCGTCGTCAGCTGCCGCACGATCTCCAGCCCGGCCTGAATCCGGTCGATCATGGACCGCGACGCGTCGGTGACCGTCACGAGCAGCTCCGGGTCGAGCCCGGCCGAGCGGTGGCCGCTGTCGATCGCGTCGAGCAGCACCTCGAACGGCCGGCTGAGCGTGCCGGGATCGGCCTGCCCGTCGAGCACCGGCACCGTCTCGGGCAACCCCGTGATCAGCTCCTGCACCAGACGGCTCTTGCCGATGCCCGGCTCGCCGCCGAGCATGGCGATGGAAGGCTCGGACCCGTCGAGAAGCCGGCGCAACCTGCGCAGCTCGTCGTCGCGGCCGACCATCACCTGACTCACTCCGCTACGGCTGGCCCGCACGCAACCAGCCTACCGGCGGGCAGCCTGTGCGTCGGCTGTGACGCACGCGACCTGCGCCACCACGGCCGGTCGTCCTCACCGGCCCGCCGCCGGCGCCGGCCCAGGCCGAGCAGGCTCTCCTGACGGTGCTGGACCTGGACGAAGAGGAACACTGGGTGCATCATGGCCGACTCCTTGGCTCGGTGATGTCTCCATCCTGGTCGTGTAAGGAGCCGTTTCCATCTGTACCTGTTACGTATCTTGAGCGCCGCGGCGATACCTAGCCGGGCCGGCCGCACGTAGTCACCTGCTACGCCTGAGGAAGAAGTTCATGGCTCAGGTCCGCCGCCGGGGGGTGGTGGACGCACGGCAGCCCCGGACCGGTCGACGTCCGCGCCACCCGGAGGGATTGGGTGGCCGGGACGCCGAGGTCCGGGGCTGCTGGGTTACGGCGGTGCGGGCCGGTCAGGCCGCGGTGCCGGAGCGGTCCGCTCTGCGGCGGAGCTTCACTCGGCTTGACCAGTGTTTGGCCTCGTCGAGCATGTGCAGCTGGCGCTGGCGGACGAGCTCGGTCAGAAGGATCGGGTGGACGTTCACTGCGGGCTCCTCTGGATCGTTGTGACACCATCCTCGCGCGGTAAGGTCCGCGCGACATCGGTAACACTTACCTAAACGCCTCCGGGCGACATACGTAGTCGGCCGGGCGACCGACGTACGTACACGTAGGCGACAGCGCCCCGGGTTTCTGGGTAACCGGTCGGCATGATGCTCATCGGCACGTCGGGCTGGCAGTACCGCGACTGGAAGGGCCGCCTGTACCCGGCCGACCTGCCGCAACGGTGCTGGCTGGAGCACTACGCGACCACGTTCGGCACGGTGGAGGTCAACAACGCGTTCTACCGGCTGCCCGAGCGGTCGACGTTCGAGGCGTGGCGGGAGCGGACACCGGACGACTTCGTGGTCGCGGTGAAGGCCAGCCGGTACCTGACGCACGTACGCCGGCTGCGCGACCCGGAGGAGCCGGTGCGGCGGCTCATGGACCGGGCCGGCGGGCTCGGTGGCAAGCTCGGCCCGGTGCTCCTGCAGTTGCCGCCGACGATGAAGCTCGACGTGGCGGCGCTGGACGCGACGCTGGCCGCGTTTCCGGCCGGCGTACGGGTGGCGGTCGAGCCGCGGCACGAGACCTGGTGGGTGGACGAGGTTCGGCAGGTCCTCGACGCCCGCGGGGCGGCGCTGTGCTGGGCGGACCGCCACAGCCGGCCGGTGACCCCGCTGTGGACGACCGGCGGCTGGTGCTACCTGCGGCTGCACGAGGGCCGCGCGGCGCCGTGGCCACGGTACGGCCGGTCCGCCCTCGACACCTGGGCCGGCCGCCTGGCGGACTCCTGCGCGGAGTCGTACGTCTACTTCAACAACGACCCGGGCGGCGCCGCCGTCGAGGACGCGGTCACGTTCGCCCACCTGGCCAGGCGCAGGGGTCAGGACACCACCCGGGCCGGAGATCTGGCCGGCCACGGACGCTGAATCGCCCCTGCCCGAGCAGGGACGCACACCGGCGCCGAGGACGCAGGCCGAAGGACGCAGGCCGGAAGCAGGGAGCCGGAGGCAGGGTGAGGGCGGGGGCCGCCGTACGCTGTCGCGATGGCCAAGTTCCTGTGCGTGATCATGCTGTTGATCGCGTTGTTCGCGTTCCTGATCTGGCAGCGCAACCGGCTGCTGCGGCGCGGCCACCGCGACCAGGACTGATCAGCGACACCCGTGACCGGGACCGAACAGCCTCCGACCGCGGCGAGGCCCGTCGGCGCCGGCCGAGGGAGCGCGGTCAGCAGGGGTCCAGGTCGAGGGACTCGGTGGTGGCGGCGACGAACAGGCCCGGCTTCGGGCCGCCCGGCAGCGTGAACAGCGTGCTGCCGACGGTCACCACCGCCAGGCCGTGCCGCGGGTTGGGCATCGGCGGCAGGGCGCGCCACCGGTCGGCGGCCGGGTCGTAGAGCTCAACCTGCGGAAACGTCGCCTTGCCCTCGCCGCCGGCGGCGATGACCCAGCCGTGGCAGGTGCCGGTCGCGGCCAGGCCGCCGCGCGCGGTCGGCAGGTCGGGGCGCTTCGTCCACGCGCCGGTGGCCGGGTCGAACGACTCGACGGCCGCCAGGAGCTGCCCGCCGACGCGGCCGCCGACGGTGTAGAACCGGCCGCCCGCGGCCGCGCCGCCGAGGTGCTCGCGCGGTGTGGGCGGTCCGGGTGCGGAGCGCCACCGGTCGGCCACGGTGTCGTACACGAGCATCGACGCGGCCAGGAGGTCCTTGCCGGGGCCGATCCCGCCGGCCACGAAGATCGACGTGCCCAGAACGGCGCCGGCGCCGGCGCCGCGCGCCTCGGGCAGGTCCGCGACCGACTCCCAGCGCTGCGCGCCGGCGGGCAGGCGGAACGCCGCGGCGCTCGGGGCGCCGTCGGCGAGGAACCCGCCGAACACGTAGACGGCCCCTCCGGCCTCGGCGGCCATCGCGTGGTTGACGGCGAGCGGCAGCGGCGGGCCGGCAGTCCAGGCGCCGGCGGCGGTGTCGTAGATCTCGACGGTGCTGACGCTGCCGCCGTCGCGCTGGTACCCGCCGGCGACCACGATCCTCGCGCCGGTGACGGCGGCGGCGACCTCGGTGCGCTCCGACGGCGCGTCCGGCAGGCGCCGCCACGGCGAGGCCGTCTGGTGCTGCGCAGGCTCGGCGGGGCCGCCGCACGCGGCCGCCCCACCGCCCGCGGTCAGGCCGAGCAGCGTCGTGATGGCCACCAGTGCGACCCGCATGGTTCCAGTGTCGTCGATGGACGCCTGGATCGGTACAGTCGGGCACTTCAGAAGTTTCAATTCATCTGATAGCCGATAAATTGTGACGACAAAGCGGGCAAACAGCACGAAGACGGTCTACGTTTCGCGTTCATGGAATTGCTGTGGGTGATGACGGGGCAACGGAACCGCTATGTTTTCGATATTCTGTGTGTTCTATGGGGACCGGAGGGGGGCCGCCCACATGGGCATGCGAGGTGTCGTGTCGAGACATGAGCGGTTGCGTGACGACAGGTGACCGCTACGCAGGACGTCGCCGCTGACTCGACGGCGACGGAGACCGTGCTGCACCTGCACCGGGCGGCCAACGCCGTCAGGCAGCACGTCGAGCAGGTGGTGCTGCGTCCGCGGCAGCTGACGTGGACGGGGTTCGTGGTCCTGCGCACCGTGTGGGCCGCGCGCAGGATGGAGACCAGGCACGTCGCGGAGCAGGCGGGCATCTCCAAGGCGACGCTGACCGGCGTCGTCGACACGCTGTCCGGCCGTGGGTTGGTGCGCCGCAGCCCGCATCCCGACGACGGCAGGCTCGTGGTGCTGCAGCTGACCCGCAAGGGCCAGCGCCTCATCCGCGAGCTGCTGCCGGAGTCGCAGAGCGCGGAGGTGTTCGCTCTGTCGTACCTGGAGCCGGCCCAGCTCGCGGTCGTCACGACTGCGCTGCGTGGAATGATCGCTCACCTGGAGCGACCACGCTGATCTCAGCGCGGGCCGCGTCATCTCATCGGGCGTCATTCGTTGAACGCTGGGGGTCGAAGGTGTGACCTCCGGCGCGGACGTCCGCGCGGATCTCGACTAATGTCGAGGCACCATGCGCGGATGCCGCATGGGCGAAATCTGCCCGAACGGGCACGAGGGTTGCATCCAGGGTGGTCTTTTCATCTCGCGGTGGACGGACCAGACTGCATGGAACCTGTGCCGAGTGGCTGGAAGGACCCCGATGACCGAGGCTGGCACGCACGACGGCGCCGGTGAGTCCGGCACGCCGGACCTGCCGCTGCGCTCGGCCGCCCCGGCACGCCGTGCCACCATCGGCGACCTCACGGCCAACGACCCGATCCGCATCGACGACTACCGGCTGATCGGTCAGCTGGGCATCGGTGGCATGGGCACCGTCTACCTGGCGCAGTCCTCCGACGGCTCCCGCGTCGCGGTGAAGCTGGTGCACGCGCACCTCGCGCGCGACCCGAGGTTCCGGGTGCGGTTCGCCGGCGAGGTCCGGGCCGCCCAGCGGGTCCCCGGCTTCTGCACCGCCCGCGTGCTCGACTCCGGCATGCACGAGGACCGGCCGTACCTGGTCACCGAGTACCTCGAGGGCATCCCGCTGTCGCGGCTCGTCGCCGACGACGGCCCGCTCGACCCGGCGATGCTGCACAGCGTGGCGCTCGGCGTCGCGGCCGCGCTCGCCGCGATCCACAACGTCGGCCTGGTCCACCGCGACCTGAAGCCGAGCAACCTCATGGTGACGCTCGGTGGTGTCCGGATCATCGACTTCGGCATCGCCCGCGCGATGGACGCCGCGAGCGACATCACCGGCACCGGCAACATCGTCGGCAGCCTCGGCTGGGCCTCCCCCGAGCAGCTGCGCGCCGAGGAGCCGTCGGCCGCCATGGACATCTTCGGCTGGGGCTGCCTGGTCGCGTTCGCGGCGACGGGCCGCCACCCGTACGGTGGCGAAGAGGCCGCGGCCCGCGCCTGGAAGATCCTCGAGGGCGAGCCCGACCTCAACGGCATCCCCGACCCGGTGCGGGACCTCGTCGCGGCCGCGCTCAGCCGCGACCCGCTGGACCGGCCCGACGCACGGCAGCTGCTGCTCGGCCTCGCCGTGGACGACCTCGACGTCGCGCCGCTGCCGACGCAGAAGCGCTGGCTGCGGGGCACGACCCAGATGTCGCGCCGCCGGGTGACGTCGATGGCGATCGCGGTGCCGATGGCGCTGGCGCTCGTCTTCGCCGCCGCGGAGACCACGACCGACATGATGGGCGGCAAGTCCGACTCCGGCACGCACCGCGGCAGCACCACCGGCGACCAGGTCGGCACCAACCTGTCGCCGGCGCCGAACCCGCAGGTGACCGCCGTGCAGCGGCCCAACCCGGGCGCCACGGCCGGCGGGGGCAACCCGACCAACGGCCCGCTGGTGCCCCCGACCGCGTCCGGGGTCGTGTCGGCCACATCGACCGCCGTGCCCACGACGACGGTGACGACGCCGACGCCGGACCCGACGACCGACCCGACCACCACGCCGCCGACGACGCCGCCCACCACCACGCCGCCGACCTCCGACCCGGTCTCGGACCCGCCGGCCGCCGAGGGCAACCGCGGCTGACCCGGCCCGGACAGCGCACAGCCCGGGGGCGACACACGGCCGGGGCGACGCCGGGAGAACCCGGACGCCGCCCCGCGCGGGTGGTCACAGCACGTGCGTGATGTAACCCTCGATCGACTCGGCCAGCACGTCGGCGCCGGGGCGCGACCACACGGTGTCGTGGAAGACCTCGACCTCGATCGGGCCGGTGTACCCGGTGGCGTCCACCGCCTCGCGGAACCGGCGCAGCTCGACGCAGCCGGTGCCCGGCAGGCCGCGGCCGAGCAGCACGCCCTCCGGCAGCGGCGTGATCCAGTCGGCGACCTGGAAACACGCGATGCGCGACTCGGCACCCGCCCTGGCCAACTGGGTCCAGACCTGGTCGTCCCACCACAGGTGGTAGGTGTCGACGGCCACCCCCACCGCCGCGGCGGGGAACGGCGACGCGAGGTCCAGGGCGTTCGACAGGGTGGACACGACGCAGCGGTCCGAGGCGAACATCGGGTGCAGAGGCTCGATCGCCAGTCGTACGCCTGCCGCGACCGCATGCGGGACCAGCTCACCGATCGCGTCGCCGACGCTCCGGCGGGCCGCGTCCAGATCGCGGCTGCCGTCGGGGAGACCGCCGCTGACCAGGACCAGCACCGGCGCGCCGAGGGCCGCGGCCTCGTCGATCGCGCGGCGGTTGTCGTCGAACCAGCCCGGCGCGGTGAAGAAGCCGCCGCGGCACAGGGTCGTGACGCGCATGCCGGCGGCGCGGACCAGGGCGGCGGTCCGTTCGAGGCCGAACGTGTCCACCTGGTCGCGCCACAGCCCGATCTGCGTCACTCCCTGCTTGACGCAGCCGGCGATCGTCTCGTCGACGGGCCAGCGCTTGGTGGTGGCCTGGTTCAGCGAGAACCGTTCGAGCTGCCGGGTGTTCACAGGTCGAGGGCCGGGATGTCGAGGCGGCGGCCCTCGCGGGCGGACTGGAGGCCGAGCTCGGCGAGCTGGACGCCGCGGGCGCCGGCGGCGAAGTCCCACGGGAACGCCGCGCCGTTCTCCGGGCCGTCGACGACGTGCCGCAGGAACAGCTCCCACTGCGCCTTGAAGCCGTTGTCGAACGGCTCGTTGTCCGGCACGGACTGCCACTGCGCGCGGAACGGCTCGGTGACCGGCAGGTCCGGGTTCCACACCGGCTTCGGGGTGGTGCCGCGGTGCTGGACGTGGCACTCGCGCAGCCCCGCGGCGGCACTGCCGTGCGTGCCGTCGACCTGGAACTCGACCAGCTCGTCGCGGCGGACGCGGACCGCCCACGAGGAGTTGATCTGCGCGACGATGCCGCCCTCCAGCTCGAACGTGCCGTAGGCCGCGTCGTCGGCGGTCGCCTCATACTCCTGGCCGACCTCGTCCACCCGGGTCGGGATGTGGGTCGCGATGGTCGCCTGCACGGAGCGGATCGGGGCGAAGAGCTGCTCCAGCACGTACTGCCAGTGCGGGAACATGTCCACCACGATGCCCCCGCCGTCGGCGGCGCGGTAGTTCCACGACGGGCGCTGCGCGGCCTGCCAGTCGCCCTCGAAGACCCAGTAGCCGAACTCGCCGCGCACCGACAGGATCCGGCCGAAGAAGCCGCCGTCGATGAGGCGCTTCAGCTTGCGCAGGCCCGGCAGGAACAGCTTGTCCTGCACGACGCCGTGCTTGATGCCGGCGGCCCGCGCGGCGCGGCACAGCGCGACGGCGGCGTCGGTGTCCTCCGCCAGGGGCTTCTCGGTGTAGACGTGCTTGCCGGCGTCGATGGCGGCGCGGATCGCCTTCTCCCGCTGCTGGGTCACCTGCGCGTCGAAGTAGATCTGCACGTCGGGGCGGGCCAACGCGGCGTCGAGGTCGGTCGTCCACTCGGTCAGGCCGTGCCGCTGGGCCAGCTGCTCCAGCTTGTCGGCGTTGCGCCCGACCAGGACGAGCTCCGGCCAGATCAGCGAGCCGTCGCGGGACGGCAGGCCACCCTCTTCGCGGATCGCGAGCAGCGAGCGGACCAGATGCTGGCGGTACCCCATGCGGCCGGTGACGCCGTTGAGCACGATACCGATCGGGATGCGGGACACAGGACTCCTCAGGCGGCGGTGGCGTGGTAGGTGTCGAGCAGGCCGCACATGCCGTGCCGGCCGTGTTCGCTCGGCTGCGGCAGCACGCTGATGCCGCCGTGGCCGAGGTGACTCGCGTCGCCGGCGGCGAGCGCGTCGATCTGCTTCCCCGTCTCCAGCGCGGCCTGGAGCGCGCCGCGCTCCCACTTCTCGCGCCAGGCGGGCAGCTTCGGGGCGATCAGCCGGGCGGCGGCCGCGTGGAACTCGCCGAGCGCGTCGGGGCCCTTGTCGCGCAGGATGAGGAAGCCGGTGACGGCCAGGTCGCGGCGGCGGAAGGCGGCGCTCAGGTCGGTGCCCGGCACGCCGCCCTCGGGCAGCCGCGCGGCCTCCGCGTAGGCGTCAGGGTCGGCGAGGACGTCCGGTGGGAACGTCAGGACCGCGTCGCCGGCCTCGGGCAGGCCGCTGTTCTGCATCACCACGACGATCTGCAGGCCGCCCTGGTTGACGAGGCGGTGGATCGTACCGGGCGGGAACCAGGCGACGGTGCCGGGCTCGAGTCGCGTCTCGCGGTAGCCGCCGCTGGACAGCGTCTGCACGAGCCCTTCGCCGGCGGTCACCACGTACCCCTCCGAGCAGGTGAGGTGCATGTGCGGGGTCCCGCCGAGCAGCCCGTCGGGGGCGAGCGAGTCGTAGACGGACAGCCGGGAGATTCCGACCGCACCGGGCAGCTGGTCCATCTTCGATCCTCCAGGAAAACGCTTTCCTCTGGTGATGTCGACGCTAACCCGTATGCTGCGAACGAGTCAATGGAAGGGGGCGGATGATGGCGACGCTCGCCGACGTGGCCCGCCGTGCCGGGGTGTCTCCCGCGACCGCCTCGCGGATCATCAGCGGCAGCACGAAGCTCGTCACCGACGAGCTGCGCGAGCGGGTGCTGCGCGCCGTGGACGAGCTGCAGTACGTGCCGAACGCGCACGCGCAGTTCCTCGCCCGCGCGCAGCGGACCGCGGTCGGCGTGATCGTGCACGACGTCTCCGACCCGTACTTCGCCGAGATCACCCGGGGGCTGCAACAGGTCGCCACGGCGAACGGGCGGCTCGTCATCATCTGCAACAGCTACCGCGACCCGTCGCGCGAGCTGGAGTACGTGGAGCTGCTGCGGGCCCAGCAGGTCGCCGCGATCATCCTGGCCGGCTCCGGCTACCACGACCCGGCGTTCACGAAGGCGCTGACCGGCAAGCTCGCCGCCTACACCCGCACCGGCGGCAGGGTCAGCGTCATCGGCCGGCACGAGCTGCCCGGCGACGCCGTCATGCCCGCCAACGCCGACGGCGGGCACCTCGCCGGGGTGGAGGTGTTCGGCGGCGGGCACCGCAAGGTCGGGGTCATCGCCGGCCCGAAGGTGCTGACCACGACCACCGACCGGCTCGCGGGGCTGCGCCGGGCGGCCAAGCAGTACGGGCGGACGCTGCCGCCGCGCCGGATCGTCTTCGCCGACTTCGACCGCGACAGCGGCGCCGACGCCACCCGCCGGCTGCTGGACGACTCCCCCGACCTGACGGCGATCGTCGCCCTGAACGACTCCATGGCCGTCGGCACGCTCAGCGTGCTGCGCGAGCGGGGGATCGCGGTGCCGTCGCAGATGAGCGTGGTCGGGTTCGACGACATGCCGATCGCCCGGGACGTGACGCCGGCGCTGACCACGGTCCGGCTGCCGCTGACGGAGATGGGGGCGCGGGCGATGACCCTGGCGCTGGAGGACCGGGCGCGGACGCCCCGCGTGGAGCCGGCCGCCGCCACCCTGGTGCACCGCGAGTCCTCGGCGCCGCTGGCCACCTGACGCTGTTCTGGTCCTTGCCGCCCCTTGGGGGCGGCCTGGCTCGTGTCGCTTCTTGACGGCGGCCTGGCCCTGTTGTGTTGGCTTTGTCAGCCCGTGGCGGCGATGTCCGCGTACGTCGGCAGGCCTGCGGTGCGCACCGGGGTGCCGTCGCGGACCGCGCGGGCGGCCTCCACGGTCGCGGCGAGCGCCGCCCGGAACAGCAGCGACCCGGTGCTCACCCGCCGCACGCCCAGCGCCGTCAGCTCCGCGAGGGTGGGCCCGCAAGGGTCGTGCAGGACGTTGACCGGCACGTCCACCGCACGGACGACGGCATCGATGTCGCCCGGTTCCCGCAGCCCCGGGACGAACACCCCGTCGGCTCCGGCGTCCGCGTACGCCCGCACCCGCCGCACCGCCTCGCCCAGGTCACCGGCCCGCTGCCAGTGCGTGTCGGTGCGTGCGTTGACGAACAGCTCGGGCACCTCCCGCTTCACCGCCCTGATGAGGCGCACCTGCGTCTCGACCGGCCCCATCGCGTCCTCGACGTTGACCCCGGCGGCCCCCGCGGCGGCGACCGCGACCGCCAGGCCCACCGAGCCACGTTCGATGTCGACCGTCACGTGGCAGGGCAGCCCGGTGATCCTCCGGACGAGCCGCAGCGCGTCCGCGTCGGTGGCACCTTCCCCGTCGGGCACGCCGTTCGCCGCGGCGACCCCGAGGCTCGTCGTCCCGACCGCCACGAACCCCGCCCGCACCAGCATCCTGGCCGACGCGACGTCCCAGGCGTTCGGCAGGACGAGCGGCGCACCCGAGCGATGCAGGGACCGGAAATCGCTCACCGCCCACCTCCTGGATTCTCCGACGCCGACGCGCTGAGGGCTCCCTCGGCGATCGCGATCGCGTGGGCACGGCCCGGACAACGCCGCGGACCCGCACCGAACGGGATGCCCTGAAGACTGACGCGCACCACCTCGCCCGCCTCGACCCGGATGTGGCCCGCCTCGTCCCGGGTCCCGGAACGCTCGCCCGGCTCAACGTGGACTCCGGGACGCCCGTCCGGACCGACGCGGACTCCAGGGCGGCCACCCGGCTCGACGCGGACCTCGGGGCGGTCACGGTCGGCCGGGTCGGCGGCGGCCGTTCGGTTGCCTGGTTCGGCGAGGGTGCCGGAGGGGTCGACCAAGTCGGGGTGGCCGGCTGTGAGGGTGACCGGCCGGGTGGCCATGCGCTTGGTGGCCGGGACCGGTGGGGTGTCGCGGAGCGCCGCTTCCAGGCCCTTGGCGCGGGCCCGGGCGATCAGGGCGGCCGTCGCGTCGCAGGCCTGGACCAGCAGGCCGATCCGCGCGGCGGTGGTCTCGTCCGGTACCCCGCCGCACAGGTCCACCAGCGCGCGCACCGCCTCGTCGGCGGCGGGCTCGTCGCCGGTGTCCGGGTGGTACGCGGCAGCGACGACGCGGACCGTGGCGAGGGTCGTCCGTGAGGAGGAGGGCAGGCCGAGGGCGGTGCACAGGAGTTGCACGGGGTGAAGGTGCGGGGATGACGCGGCGGCGTCCCGGAGCGCTGCGGGGTCCACTGTGGACAGCAGGGACTCGCTGAGGGCACGGCGGCGGGTGTACGCGTCGCCGTCGCTGAACCGGCCGACGGCGGATCGCAGCCAGGCGATGCCGTGGGTGGCGGCGGGCACCGGCGGGACCACGAACGCCGGGTCGTGGAGCACGGCGAGGGCGGCGCCCGGGTCGTCGATCGTCTGCATGGTCCGACGGTAGGACCGCGACCGTTCGGCCCGGGACGAACTGACCGGCGCGGACAATCGGGGGTATGACCGCACCGTCCTCGCTCGCGCAGCTCGCCGCGCTCCTCGCCGACGAGACCCGCGCCGCGATGTGCCTGGCGCTGCTCGACGGCCGGGCGTGGACCGCCGGCGAGCTGGCCCGGCACGCCGGGGTCGCGCGGTCCACCGCGACCGAGCACCTGCACCGGCTGACGGCCGGCGGGCTGCTGGCCGAGGAGCGGCAGGGGCGGCACCGGTACGTCCGGCTCGCCGACGCCTCCGTCGCCACGCTGCTGGAGGACATGTCGGCGCGGCTGGCGCCGGACGCGACGCGGCCCACCGGGCTGCGCGCGGCGACGGCCTCGGCGGCGCTCGCACGCGGGCGGACCTGCTACGACCACCTCGCCGGGCGGCTCGGCGTCGCGGTCACGGACGCGCTGACGGCGCGGGGGCTGCTGGACCAGTCGGGAGGTTTCGCGCTGACGGAGGCGGGCCTGCGCTGGATGGCCGGCCAGGGCCTGCGGCTCGACGGCGGCAAGCGGCCGGTGGCCCGCGCCTGCCTCGACTGGACGGAGCGGCGCCCGCACCTCGCCGGGGTCGCCGGGGCACGGCTGTGCGAACGCTTCCTGGCCCGCGGCTGGGTCGCGCGGATCGGGTCGGGACGGGCCGTGCGGGTCACCCCGGACGGCCGGGTCGCCCTCGCCGACCTGCTCGGCATCGACGGCGTCGATTAGGTTTCGCGGGCGTTGGGTACTCAGCGATCACTACGAAGGAGGCCGTTGTGTTCGCTGTGATCGCCGCGATCCTGTTCGCTGTCGCGCTGCTGATGGACCTGTTCGGGGCCGACGCCGGGCCGGTGCTCGACGTGGGGACCCTGAGCCTGGCCGGGTTCCTGTGCGTCGCCCTGCACCTCGCCGGCGCGGGCACCTGGCACACCCGCTACGGAAGCTACCGCCGGCGGCGCCGCTGAGCGTGCTCGCCGCACGGGCCTTGCACGGCCGCGTCCGACCCGGGAACGAGGTCCGGGCGCGGCCGTCGTCCTTTCCGGCGACACTGGCCGGTATGAGTGTGCGCATCGAACGGTCGGGACCTGTGTGGACGGTCGTGCTGGACCGGCCGGAGACCCGCAACGCCGTCGACCGGGACGCGGCGGAGCGGCTCGCGGCGGCGTTCCGCGAGTTCGACGCCGACGACACCGCCGCGGTCGCAGTACTGTGGGGCGCCGGCGGCACGTTCTGCTCCGGTGCCGACCTGAAGGCCGTCGCGGCGGGCACCGGCAACCGCGTCGAGCCCGACGGCGACGGCCCGCTCGGCCCGACCCGGATGCGGCTCACCAAGCCCGTGATCGCGGCGGTCGCCGGGCATGCTGTCGCGGGCGGACTGGAGCTGGCGATCTGGTGCGACCTGCGGGTCGTCGAGGAGACGGCGACGTTCGGCGTGTACTGCAGGCGCTGGGGCGTGCCGCTGATCGACGGCGGAACGGTCCGGCTGCCGCAGCTGATCGGGGTCGGCCGCGCCCTCGACCTGATCCTGACCGGCCGGCCCGTCGACGCGGCGGAAGCGCACCGCATCGGCCTCGCGGACCGCGTCGTGCCGCCCGGCGAGGCCAGGCGCGCGGCGGAGGCCCTGGCCGCGACGCTCGCCGACCTGCCGCAGGAGTGCCTGCGCAACGACCGCCGTTCGGTGTACGACTCGCTGGGCCGCCCCCTCGAAGACGCCCTCGCGATCGAGCACCGCCTCGGCGTCGCCTCGCTCCACGCGGGTGCCACGGGCGGCGCCGCCAGGTTCGCTTCCGGCGAGGGCCGCGGCGGCCGCCCAGCCGGCCTCTGACCCGCACCGACACTTACCGAACAAAGCCACAAATTCGGGTATTGGCCAGCCTCTGCGGGGGTGGTGGTGGGCGGCGGATCGACGGTGGGTGCGGGGGGCGTGGACGTAGGGTGGGCGCATGGTCGACAGGGACGCGGTGGAGGCGGCGGCGCGGCGGATCGAAGGGCATGTGCGGCGCACCCCATCGGTCGAGGTGGCGCCCGGGCTGTGGTTCAAGCTGGAGCTCCTGCAGCACAGCGGCTCGTTCAAGGCGCGCGGTGCGTTCAACCGGATCCTCGCCGCGCGGGAGGACGGTGAGCTGCCGGCCGCGGGGGTCGTCGCGGCGTCGGGTGGCAACGCGGGGCTGGCGGTGGCGTTCGCGGCGGCACGGCTCGGCATCCCGGCGGAGGTGTTCGTGCCAGAGGTCGCGCCGGCGGTGAAGGTCCGCAAGCTGCGGCAGCTCGGCGCCGTCGTGCACCAGCACGGGCGGGAGTACGCGGAGGCCTACGCGGCCTCGACGATCCGGGTGGCGGAGACCGGGGCGCTGTTCGTGCACGCGTACGACCAGCCGGAGATCGTCGCCGGGCAGGGCACGCTCGCGCTCGAGCTGCCCGAGGTCGACACCGTCCTGGTCGCCACCGGCGGCGGGGGGCTCGTCGGTGGCGTCGCGGCGGCGGTCGGTGACCGGGCGCGGGTCGTCGCCGTCGAGCCGGCGGGTGCACCGACCTTGCACGCGGCCCTCGCCGCGGGTCGTCCCGTGGACGTGGTCGTGGACAGCGTCGCCGCGGACTCACTCGGTGCGCGGCGCGTGGGGACGATCGCGCTCGAGTCGGCCGTCCGGCACGGGGTGCGGAGCGTGCTCGTGGACGACGAGGCGATCGTCCAGGCCCGCAAACGCCTGTGGGCGGAGCACCGGATCGTGGTCGAGCTCGGCGCGGCCGCCGCCTACGCGGGGCTCGGGCGGCTCGACGACGCGGGTCGGGTGGCGGTGGTGCTCTGCGGGGCGAACACCGACCCGTCCGACATCGCCGACGAGGCGCCCGCTGAGACAGTTCAGGATCTGTCTCAAGGCGTGTAACCTGCCTGGCATGCCGCCCGACGAGATCTTCGATGCGGCCATGCGGCGGTTCCTGGAGCAGCGCCGGGTCGACATGCGCTCGCTCGCGGCCGAGCTGGGCATGGGCCGCGCCACGCTGTACCGGCGCGCCGGCGGCCGCGACCAGCTGCTCGGCGCGGTGCTGTGGCAGCTCACCCAGCGCAGCCTCCAGCGGGCCGTGAAGCACGCCGAGGGCCGCCGCGGCGCCGACCGGATCGTCGCGGTGATCGGCAACTTCCTTGCCGGCGTCATCGAGCAGCCGAGCCTGCGGCACTTCCTCGCCGCCGAGCCCGAGGCGGCGCTGCGCATCCTCACGTCGAAGCACGGTGTCGTCCAGCCGGGGGTCCGCGCGCACCTGGAGGGCCTCCTGCAGGAGGAGATCGCGGCCGGCGCGTTCACCCCGAGGATGGACGCGCGGACCCTGGCCTTCGTCCTGGTCCGCATCGGCGAGAGCTTCCTCTACGCGGACGCGATCGCCGACGGCGAACCGGACGTCGAGCAGGCGTTGCAGGTGATCGGGCGGCTACTGGACGACCAGCCGTGACACGCCGCTGCGCACCGCGTAGGTCTTGACCCGGCGGGCGGTGGTGTCGCGGTCGGTGCGCTCCCGGACGTGGAACCACTCCATCCGGCACGCGTCGGGGCGGACCTCCAGCACGCCGTAGCCGTGCCCTTCCAGCTCTGCCCACTTCACGTGTCCGTTGGCCGCCTGCACCAGCGACGCGGCGACCGGGCCGACGAAGCCGGGCGGGACCCCGAGGAAGTCGTTGACGTTGTCGCTCGTCACGGACGGCACGACGAACTCGACGGCGGTCGGCGAGCCGACCGTGGACCTCGTGACCAGCTCGTTGGCCCACGACGTGTGGATGTCGCCGGTGATGAAGACGGTGTCGCGGACGTTGTTGGCTCGCAGGTGGTTCACGAGCTCGTCGCGGTCGGCGTTGTACCCGTCCCACTGGTCCGTGTTGATCGCGTAGCCGTTCGAGGGAATGCCGAGCAGCTTGCCGAGCGGGCCGAGCAGCCACGCGGGGAGGGTGCCGACGTCGACCCGGGCGATCATGTCCGGGTTCCCGACGATCTTCCACCGGGCGGTCGAGGACGCCAGGCCCTGCTTCAGCCAGGCCATCTGCCCGTCGCCGGTGATGGTGCGCGACGGGTCGTCCACGGCCGTCCCGGAAGCCTGCTGCGACCGGTATGAGCGCAGGTCCAGCATCGACAGCTCGGCGAGCCGGCCGAAGCGGAGCCGGCGGTGGATGGCGCCGTCCGCGCCGAGCCGGACCGGCATCCACTCCGCGTACGCCTGCCGGGCCGCCGCCACCCGCGCCGCGAAGGAGCCCTCGGTCGCGGGGTCGTGGTTCTCCGCGCCGCCGGCCCACATGTCGTTGGCGACCTCGTGGTCGTCCCAGGTGATGACCCACGGGACGGCGGCGTGCAACGCCTGTGCGTCGGGATCGGTCTTGTACTGCGCGTGCCGGATGCGGTAGTCGGCGAGGCTGACGATCTCGTGGGCCGGTTCGGTGCGGCGCACCGTGGTGCCGCCGGCGGTGAAGCCTCCCGTCGCGTACTCGTAGATGTAGTCCCCGAGGTGGACGACCGCGTCGAGGTCGCCGCGGGCGGCCAGGTGCCGGTACGCCGCGAAGTAGCCGGCCTCCCAGTTGGAGCAGGAGACGACGCCGAAGCGCAGCAGGGCCAGGTCGGCGTCGGCGGCGGGCGCGGTCCGGGTGCGGCCGGCCGGCGACCAGACCCCGGCGACGCCGAAGCGGTAGTGGTAGGTCGTCGCGGGGGCCAGGCCGCGGGCGTCGACCTTGACGGTGTGGTCGCGCTCGGGCCCGGTGGTGACGGTGCCGCCGGAGACCACGTCGGCGAACCCGGGGTCGGTGGCGATCTGCCAGGTCACCGCGACCGACGGCCCGGCACCCGAGCCGGGGGTGGCCGACGGCGTCGGGGTCACCCGGGTCCAGAGCAGGACGCCGTCAGGCAGCGGGTCGCCGGAGGCCACGCCGTGCAGGAAGACCGGGGTCGCGGCGTGCGCGCCGGCGGCCGTGACCACGGCGACCGCGGTCGCGCCGCCGGTCACCAGCAGGGCGCGGCGCGTCAATGCATCGACAGTCATGCTCGGCAGTTGTACGGCACCCGGTTACCCACAGGTACCCGTACGAACGGAAGTCCCGGCGAACGGAGGATGACCGCCTCCGAAAAACCCGGACATGTCGGATTCGTCCATCGACCGCGAGAGCTGGCACTTGCGCCAGGACGTATGTTCTTCGCATGGCCACGGTGCTGCTGGTTGAGGACGACCATGTCGTGCGGGGCGCCCTGCTGCGCTCGTTGACCGACCGGGGTCACACGGTGCACGCGGTCGGCACCGCGCTGGAGGCGCTGCGGCGGTTCGCCGCCGAGACGCCGGACCTGGTGGTGCTCGACCTCGGGCTGCCCGACCTCGACGGCGCCGACGCGCTGCGGATGCTGCGCGGCATCGCCGACACGCCGATCATCATCGCCACCGCGCGCGACGACGAGGCGGAGATCGTGCGGCTGCTCAAGGCCGGCGCCGACGACTACATGATCAAACCGTTCACCTCCGCCCACCTCGACGCCCGGATGACCTCCGTGCTGCGCCGCACCGGACGGGCGAGCCGCGAGGAACCCACCGCCATCGAGGTGGGAGGCTTGCGTGTCGACATCGGACAACGGCAGGCACACTTGCACGGTGAGCCGCTGACGCTGACCCGCAAAGAGTTCGACCTGCTGGCGTACCTCGCCGCCCGTCCCGGACGGGTGGTCTCACGCCGTGAGCTGTTGGAGGAGGTATGGCGGCAACCCTCAGTGGGCGAGGACCAGACGATCGACGTGCATCTGTACTGGCTACGCCGGAAACTTGGCGAGAGCGCCTCGGCGCCCAGATACCTGCACACCGTGCGGGGCGTGGGCTTCAGGTTCGCGGCGCCGGACTGAGGCGGACCCTCGCCTACGTCTGCGCCGCGGTCACCACGATGGTGGCCCTGGCGTTCCTGATCCCCCTCGGGCTGGTCGTGCAGCAGCTCGCCCGCGAGCGTGCCTTCGCCGACGCCGAACGCCAGACCGCCGTGGTCGTGGCGGTCCTCACCGTGACCACCGACCCCCTGGCGATCGAACGGGCCATCGCCAGCACCGGCGGCCCGGCGGTCAGCCGCGTCTCGGTGCACAACCTGGGCGAGGAAGGCCTCGAGATCGGCACTGGGCACGCCGCCCCGAAGGACCTCGCGCGCGCCGCCGACCAGGCGGCCCCCGTCACGGCGACCGTCACCGGCGGGGTGTCCTACCTGGAGCCGGTGGACGTCGGGTCGGGCCGCACGGCGGTTGTCGAGGTCTTCATCCCTTCCGACGAGCTGTCCGACGGGGTGAGCGGCGCCTGGTGGGCGCTGACCGCCGTCGCGCTGGGACTCGTCATCGCCTCCGTCTGGGTCGGCGACCGCCTCGCCGCGAAGGTCACCGCGTCGGCCCGCCAGCTCGCGGGCGCCGCGGGGGCGCTGAGCGAGGGGTACCTCGACGTGCGCCTCGACCCGTCGGGGCCGCGGGAGCTGGCCGAGGCGAGCTTCGCGCTCAACGTGATGGCCGACCGCATCATGGCGCTGCTGACCAACGAACGCGAGCTGGTCGCGGACCTGTCGCACCGGCTGCGCACGCCGCTGACCGCGCTGCGGCTGGACGCCGAGACGCTCGACGACAGCCAGGACGCCGAGCGGATCCGCGACGCGATCGCCGCGCTCGAGGTCGAGATCGACAAGCTCATCCGCGCGATGCGGGAGCCGATCGACGCGCACTCCCCTACCCCCGACCGCGGCGAGCGCAGCGACGGCGCCGCCGCGTCGACCGGCGAGCAGGGCTGCGACGTCGCCGAGGTCGTCCGGGACCGGATGATGTTCTGGTCGGCGGTCGCCGGTGACCAGGAGCGCGACTGCAAGGCGATCGGCACCGAGGGGCCGGCGCCGGTCCACGTCGCGAAGAGCGAGCTCGCCGCCGCGCTGGACGCGCTGATCGGCAACGTCATCCGGTACACACCGCAGGGCGTGCCCTTCGAGGTCGCGGTCACCCGGCGCGACGACGGCTACGTCGTGCTGCGGGTGGAGGACGGCGGCCCCGGCATCCCGGACCCGGAGCTGGCGCTGCAGCGTGGCGAGAGCGGCCAGGGCTCGACCGGGCTGGGCCTGGACATCGTGCGGCGGGTCGCGATCGAGGGCAACGGCACCGTCAACATCGGCACGTCCGCCACGCTCGGCGGCGCCAGCGTGGTCATCGTCATGGCCGACGCCGACCCGGCCCCGAAGGAGCAGCCGCCGCAGAGCCGGTTCGGCCTCGTCGGCCGCCTCTCCAGGGAGCCGAACGAACGCCGCCGCCGCGGCAAGTCCGCCTGAGCCCGCCTCCCACCTCCGGACCTCCGATCGAGCTGATCCGGAAGACTCCGTGCTGCTCCGACGACACAAAGGGAGCGGGCGCACACCCGCCGTGAACAGGTAGGACGCCTGCCTGTTCGCCGCCGGTCGGGACCGTGGGACGTGAAACGCCATCTGGCAAAGCGGCAACGTAGGACTGCCACAAGTCTCGGTTATGAGTCCCTTAATTGGGTCGTTCGGGCTGGAACGGCACGTTGACGGATCGCTATGGTCAGCCCGTTCCCACGTGGACGGACCGGCACTCACCCGCCTTGCCACCCTCGAAGGCCGGCCGTCCCGCGCGCGGCGGGGACGGGTACCTCTGCCCTGTGCCCGTCCCCGCCGCGCCCCCTTTTTCCCCTCCGGAGGAACCGAGCGTGTCTCGAGTCTTGCGCCGCGTGGCTGTGACCGTGGCGGTCGCGGTGGTCGGCACGGGTGCGGCGATCGCCGGACCAGGTGCGATCGACGACCTGTTCAACGAGAAGGGTCCGGCCGCGATCAGTCGCGTGCCGGCCGACAACCCTGAGCTCGGCCTGGTGTACGCGGGTCTGACGCCGGCGAAGAAGGGCCAGCCGTGCGTCGGCGGGTACCAGCTCACCGAGCGCGGCCAGTGCAGCCACGGCCCTGACGTCCCGCCGTCCGGCCTGACCGTGCGGGGCACGATCGCCCCGATCACCGCGGCCGGCCCCACGCAGGTCGTCCCCGAGACGGACACGGCGGCCGCCCCGCTGGAGCAGACGGTCACCGCCGAGGACGGCTCAGTCGCCTCCGAGGGCGGTTTCGCTCTGGTCCCGGAGGCCGGCGCCGACACCGCGCTGGGATACACGATCGGCGCCTCCGGCGTGGCGTGCGACGGCGACGGCGTGGCCGGCAAGCGCGTGCAGGTGCTGTACGTGCGCGACGCCAGCACGGCGAGCCGGTTCAACCAGTACCTGGAGAGCTTCCGCACCTGGAGCGCCGGCGTCGACGCGATCTACAACACCAGCGCCAAGGAGACCGGCGGCGAGCGGCACGTCCGCTTCGTGACGACCGCCGACTGCAAGGTCGACGTCCGCGAGGTCGAGCTGCCCGCGGGTGGCCTCGCCACCTTCGACGCGACGATCCAGGGGCTCAAGGCCCTCGGGTACAACCGGACCGACCGCAAGTACATGATCTTCGGCGAGTCGAAGGTCTACTGCGGCATCGGCACCTTCAACGGCGACACCCAGCCGGGCGTGAACAACCGCAGCAACGGCGGCCCCGGCTACGGCCGCAGCGACTCCGGCTGCTGGACGGCGAGCGTCGCCGCGCACGAGCTGGGGCACAACCTCGGCGCCGTGAACAACAACGCGCCGAACTCCAGCAAGGCCGGGCACTGCCTCGATGAGTACGACATCATGTGCTACAACGACTCGGGTGGCCTGAAGACGTCCGTCCGGGCCGGTTGCACCGACAAGGCCGGTGAGAACCGGATGGACTGCAACCACGACGACTACTACAACACCAACCCGAGCCCGGGCAGCTACCTCGCGAACAACTGGAACGTGGCCAACAACCAGTTCCTGATCGCGGGCCCCGGCGGCACCACGCCGCCCCCGCCGTCGCCGACGGCGTCCCCCACCCCGACGAAGACCGCCTCGCCGACGCCCACGAAGACCGCGTCGCCCTCGCCGTCGAAGTCGGTCTCGCCGACACCCACGAAGACCGCGTCGCCGACTCCGACTCCGACGAAGCCGCCGACGGGACTCAAGGAGCTGCGGGTCAGTGACACCACCGCCAACTCGGTGCGCCTGTCCTGGGACGCGGCCGCGGCCGGCAGCCGCTACGCGGTCGTCCTCAATGGACGCTCCATCGGCCAGGTCGGCTCGACCAACGTCCGGATCGTCGGCATGCGCCCCGACACCGACTACCAGATCGGGATTTCGCTCGCGCAGAACGGCGCCCTGACCCCGTGGACGACGACCGTGAAGGTCCACACCGCGGCGGCCCCGGCGCCGACGGCCGGCGCGTGGATGGTGTTCGGCAACAGCCTGACCGGCGGGGTGGCCGACGTGTTCGGCGCCCGCAGCGCGGCCGGCACGCCGATCATCATCTACCGCCAGCACGGCGGGGCGAACCAGCAGTGGAAGCTGGAGCAGGTGGCCGGCGGCAAGTACGTGGTCCGCTCGAAGGCGACGAACGCCTGCATCACCACCACGGGTGACAAGGACGTCGCCGGTGCGACCCTGGTCCAGGGCGACTGCGCGAAGGCCTTGCAGTGGACGATCACCAAGACGGAGTTCGGTGTCTCGGTGCAGTCCGCGAGCGGCCTGGTCGTCGGCGTCGGCAACAACCAGTACTTCGGCAGCCGGCTGCTCGTCCTGCAGAAGCCGAGCGGCGCCAAGTACCAGAGCTGGATCCCGCAGCGCGCGTGAACCGGTCCTCAACCGATCGCGGCCCGGCGCCCTTGTGGCGCCGGGCCGCGGCCTGCGTGGCGGCGGCCCTGGCCCTCGCCTCCGGCACGGTGCTCGGCACCGCGAAGCCGGCCGCCGCCCATGACGGCGTCATCCTCACCCTGCACGGCGACGGCCGCGGCTCGGTGTGGGTGACGGCGACCTGGCAGGACGGCCACCCGGTCACCGAGGCCGTCGGCATCACGCTGCTGGCCACGACCGCCGACGGGCGCCGTGAGGGCCCCGCCGGCCTGCGTCGCAACGGTGACGCGCTCACGTTCGCCGGCACGCTCGCCACCGGCGACTGGACGGTCGTGGCCGAGATGGGCACGCCGGCGATCGGCCGCTGCCAGGGCGTGCTGCACGTGGCTCCCGACGGCGCGCCGCAGGACATCGTCTGCGCGCCGCCCCCGGCCGCGGCGGCACCACCTCCGGCGCCGGCACCACGGACGTCGTACACCTGGGTCTGGTACGTGCTGGGCGTCGCGGCGCTCGCCGGCGTCGCCGCGTGGCTGTTCCACCGGCGGTCGGCGGCGACCGCGAAGCGCAGGCCCTCCTCCCGGAGGACGACCCCGCGCCGCAAGTGACGTGCGTCGCTGCCTCCGACGACCCGAATTCGCTTGACCGGTACAGTTCCACTCGGTACTGTACCGGTATAGGCACTGGACCGGTACCGTACCGGGCAGGCCTGGTCCGAGGAGGTCGGCCGTGTTCCCGTTCGCGATGATCGAGTCTCAGAACGCGATGGCCCACGAGGTCCGCAGCGCGCTGCCCCAGGCGCCCGTGGTCGCGCCCGCCGCCCCGCTCATCGGCGGCCGGGCGGACAGGTCGCGCCGGGTCCGCGCGGCGCTCGCGGCGACCCTGCACCGGGCCGCCGACGCGGTCGCCCCGGCCGCCGTGTGCAGCCCCGCGAACTGAGGCAGGATATCGTCGGCGGGTCCCCCTGACGGGGCCCCGCGACGACAGCCGGGAGGTGCGCATGGCGAGGGTCACCTTGCAGACGATCGCCGACCAGGTCGGTGTGAGCCGGATGACCGTCTCCAATGCCTTCTCCCGGCCTGACCAGCTCTCCCCCACCCTGCGCGACAAGATCCTGGCGGTCGCCTCGGAGCTCGGCTACGTGGGGCCCGACCCCGCGGCCCGCGCCCTGGCCCGCGGCACGACCGGCGCCGTCGGCGTCCTGCTGACCGAGTCGCTGCGGTATGCGTTCAACGACGAGGTGGCCACCACGTTCCTCGGCGCGATCGCGGAGGAGCTGGCCCCGACGGGCCTGGCCCTGACGCTGCTGACCGCCGCCGCCCGCGACGACGTGGTGCCCGCCAGGGACGTCGCCATGGACGGCGCGATGGTCTACTCGTGCGACCCGGCGTCCACGGCCGTGGACTGGCTCATCCGGCGCAGGATCCCGCTCGTCTTCATCGACCAGGTGCCCGCCGACGGCATCCCCTGCGTCAACGTCGCCGACCGCCCCGGCGCCCGCGCCGCCGCCCAGCACCTCGTCGACCTCGGTCACCGCCGCGTCGCCTTCGTCACCAGCGGCGTGCGCGGCGCCCACGGCCTGCTGCCGGCCGGCTCCGTCATCCCGGGCGCCGCGGTCGACGAGGACGCGGCGGTCATCGACGGGTACGTCGCCCAGCAGCGCATCCTCGGCTGGCTCGACGCGCTGACCCCGGCCGGCATCACCCCGCCGGTCGTGCGGCTCACGCACGGCCAGCCCGAGGACGGCTACGACGGCGCCAAGGTCCTCCTCACGCAGGACCCGCGCCCCACCGCGATCCTCTGCTTCTCCGACGCGATCGCCCAGGGCGTCGTCCAGGCCGCGCACGACCTGGGCCTGCGGGTGCCCGAGGACCTGTCGGTGGTCGGGTTCGACGACAGCCCGCTCGCCGCCCGGATGCGGCCGGGGCTGACCACCGTGCGCCAGGACGTCCTCGCGAAGGGCCGGGCGGCCGCGGCCGCGCTCACCCGGGCGATCGCGGAGACCCGCGCCGGCACCGAACCGACCGCCGAGCAGATCCTCGTCCCGGCCGACCTCATCGTCCGCGAGAGCACCGCCCCACCCAGCTGAAGCGACCGGCGCCGGGACACGCGAGAGCGCCGGCCCCGCCCGCGTAGCACCCGCCCCGAGCGCCGTCCGCCCGGATGAATCGACCGGCGCCGCAGACGCCCGAGCGCCGCCCGCCCGACTGAAGCGACCGGCGCCGGGACACGCGCGAGCGCCGTCCGGCTGACCGGACGGCGCACGACCCGCCCGGGACCTGGCGACCTGAGGTGATGCCAGGGCCCGGGCGTTGTGCCCGAATGGGTTATGGCTTGTCGTACAGGCGACGTCAATGCACCAGGACCGGCACCTGCTCCTGGTCGGTGGCGGTGCTGGCGTCGGCAGGGGTGCGCCGGATGAACAGGATCACCAGCACGGCGGCGACGCCGAGAAGGACCGCGCTGGCGGTGAAGGCCACGTTGTACCCGTGGATCGCCGCCTCGGCCTGCTGGAGCGGCTCCGCGCCGTGGGTGGTGAGGTAGCCGGTGACGGCCGTGGTGAAGATGGTGTTGAGCAGCGCGGTCCCGAGGGAGCCGCCGACCTGCTGGGTGGTGTTGACCAGGGCGCTCGCCACGCCGGCGTCGTGGTTGGCGACGCCGGTGAGGGCGACGCTGCTCAGCGGGACGAAGACGAGGCCCATGCCGACGCTCATCGCGATGAACGCGGGCAGGATGTCCACCACGTAGTCGGAGTGCAGGTCGAGACGGGTCAGCCAGATCATCGCGGCGGTGCCCATGACCCCGCCGATCGACATGATCACGCGCGGGCCGACGCGGGGCAGGAAGCGCGCCGCAAGGGTGGCGGCGACGATGATGCCGGCGGAGAACGGCAGGTAGGCGACGCCGCTCTTGAGGGCCGAGTAGCCCATCGTCTGCTGCAGGTAGAACGTCATGAACAGGAACATGCCGAGCATGCCCGCGCCGACGAGAACCGACACGACGAACGAGGTGCCGCGGTTGCGGTCCCACAGGACGCGCAGCGGCAGCAGCGGGTGCTTCGCCCGCGACTCCCACACGACGAACGCGGCGAGCAGGACGCCGGCGGCGACGAGCCAGCCGATGGTCACGCCGGAGCTCCAGCCGTCGGTCGCGGCCTTCGTGAAGCCGTACACGAGCGCGACCTGGCCGAGGGTGGCGAGGACCGCTCCTGGGATGTCGTACTTCGTGTCGCCGGTGGCCTTGCTCTCCCGCACGACCGGCAGCGCCGCCACGAAGGCGATGATCGCGATCGGGATGTTCACCAGCAGGGTCCAGCGCCAGTTCGCGTACTGGGTGAGCAGGCCGCCGGAGATGAGGCCGATGGCGGCGCCGCCGCCGGAGATCGCGCCGAAGACGCCGAACGCCTTGGCCCGCTCCTTCGCCTCGGTGAAGGTGACCGTGATCAGCGACAGGGCGGCGGGCGCGAGGAGCGCGCCGAAGGCACCCTGCAGGCCGCGGGCGGCGTAGAGGGTCTCGGCGTTGACCGCGGCGCCACCGAGCGCGGAGGCGCCGGCGAAGCCGAGGAGGCCGATGAGGAAGGTCCGGCGGCGGCCGAAGAAGTCGGCGATCCTGCCGCCGAGGAGGAGCAGGCCGCCGAAGGCCAGGGTGTACGCGGTGACGATCCACTGGCGGTCGGCGGTGGAGATGTGCAGGGCCTCCTGCGCCGACGGCAGGGCGATGTTCACGACGGTGGCGTCGAGGACCACCATGAGCTGCGCGACGGCGATGACCGACAGGGCGAGCCAGCGTTTGGGGTCGGCCGTGGCCTCACCGGTCGCGCGTTTGGGGTTGACCGCGACGGCCGAGTCCCCCGATTGGTTCGACATGAGCTTGTGCCTCCCAAGGCATGGTTGATCGCGACCGCACCCGGTCGGCGGGCGGGCCTTCAACAGGCAGGAATACGGGTCAGGCAGGCTGGCGCAGGACGGGCAGCAGCACCCGGTCGACGACCCGCGTGGCGAACGCCTCGTCGAGCGGCCCCTCGTGCCACATGGTCCGGTTGAGCACCAGCGCGTGCAGGACTTCTTGCAGCAGGTCGGAGGTGGCTCCGGCGGGCAGCTCGCCACGGTCCACCGCGCGTCGCACGATGGTGTCGTACGCGGAGCGCTTCGCCTCGTAGACGCAGCGGCGGAACGTCTCGGCCAGCTCCGGGTTCCGGGTGGCCGCGGTCAGCAGACCGGTCATGACGTCGCCGTCGGGACTGTTCGCCACCTCGCACGCCGCGGTGAGCAGCGCCATCAGGTCGCCGCGCAGCGTCCCGGTGTCCTGCGGCTCGTACGAGCCGCCGAACCGGTGCTCGAAGGCGTCCATCACCAGGTCGGGCTTGTTGGGCCAGCCCCGGTAGATGGTCGCCTTGCTGGCGCGGGCCCGCGCCGCCACGGCATCCATCGACATGCGGTCGTATCCGACCTCGCCGAGCAGCTCGAAGACCGCTTCGCAGATCGCTTCACGGCGTTCGGGCTTCGGCGCGGGAGACATGACCACTTCCTAAGGTGCGAGGGCCGGGTTCCGCAAGTCCTGGATCGCAGGTGTACGGAACCGTTTCGTACACGAACCCTACTCCCGCCCCGGGAGAGTACGAAACGGTTCCGTACACCTCACCCCCGTGAACGACGTCACAGCCGTTCCCGGGAATGCCTGCTGTGAAAAAGTCCCCGGCTCCGCCGGGCGTGTTCGCGTATACCGTCAGGTCCATGACAGAGTTGTCGACCGAACGTCGCATGTGGAGCCTGTTCGAGCCGGTCCACGCGGTCACCTACTTCGCCCCGGACGCCCTGGCGGCGTTCGAGGAGGCGGGCCTGCGCGGGTTCTGGCGGGGGTACTTCGCCGGCCGCAGCGCCCCGCTCGGCGCGGTGCCGGCCGGGCCGGTGATCGCGGCGTTCTACGGGTTCGCGCCCCGGATGGTGACCCGGGCGCTGCCGGACGTGTGGACGCGGATCACGCCGGAGGCGGCCCTCGCCGCGCGGCTGGAAGGGTCGCGGCGGGTCCTGCTCACGGTGGACGGGGACCTGACGGAGGTCGCAAGCCTGTTGCGGGCGGCGGCGGAGGCGGCCGACCTGCACGGCCGGGTGCTGGGCGCGGCCAACGCGATGCTGCCGTGGCCGGAGGACCCGGCCGGCGTGCTGTGGCAGGCGGCGACGGTGCTGCGGGAGCACCGCGGCGACGGGCACCTCGCGGCGCTGCTCGTCGAGGGCCTGGACGGGGCCGAGTGCAACGTGTGGCGGGTCGCGCTGCTCGACGGCGCCGGCCGGGAGTTCTACCAGCCCGCCCGCGGCTGGACCGACGAGGAGTGGGCCGCGGCGATCGACCGGCTGCGCGGCCGTGGGTGGCTGGACGCGGAGGGGAAGGCGACCGGCCGGGCGCGGGAGGCGTACACCTCCGTCGAACGCACGACGGATGCCCTGGCCGCGGCGCCGTGGCGGGCCCTCGGGGAGACCGCCACGGCGCGCTGTGCCGAACTGCTGAGCCCGATCGCCGTGCAGGCGTCGGCGCTGCTGCGGCACCCGAACCCGATCGGGCTGCAGCCGCTCAGCTGAGCTCTGGGTGCCGCTTGAGGTAGGCGGCGATGAAGGGGCACTGCGGGACGACACGCAGTGCCCGCTCCTTCGCCGCGTTCAGGGCGCCGGCGGCGAGCTTGCTGCCCAGGCCCTTGCCCTCGTACTCCTTGTCGACCTCGGTGTGGGTGAAGACGATCTCACCCGGGTGCAGCCGGTAGTAGGCCGCACCCGCGTGCGCTCCGTCGACCCGCAGCTCGAAGCGGTGCTGCTGCGGGTCGTCGACGACCTGGATGTCCACTTAGGACGCCTCTCCTTGCACTGCGGCGTGCGCGGCCGGGATCGTGCCGAGCCGGCCGGCCTGGTAGTCCTCGAACGCCTGGACCACCTCGGCCTTGGTGTTCATGACGAACGGACCATACGCCACGACGGGCTCGCGGATCGGCTTTCCACCGAGGAACAGCACGTCCATCGTGGGGTGGCGCGGGTCCTGCTTCGCGTCGGCGGTGACGGTGATGCTGTCACCTTCGCCGAAGACCGCGAGCTGGCCCAGCTCCACCGGCCGGCCCTTCGTGCCCACGCTGCCCTTGCCCGCGAGGGTGTAGGCGAGCGCGTTGAAGTCCTTGCGCCACGGCAGCGTCAGCGACGCCCCGGGCGAGATCGTCGCGTGGATCATCGTGATCGGCGTGTAGGTGTTGCCGGGGCCGGCGTGGCCGTCGAGCTCACCGGCGATGACCCGCAGCAGCGAGCCGCCGTCGGGCGAGCTGAGCAGCGCCACCTGGCCACCACGGATGTCCTGGTAGCGCGGGGCGGCGAACTTGTCGGCGCGCGGCAGGTTGACCCACAGCTGGAAGCCGTGGAAGAGACCGCCGCTGACGACGAGGTGCTCGGGCGGGGTCTCGATGTGCAGCAAGCCGCTTCCGGCCGTCATCCACTGCGTGTCGCCGTCACGGATGACGCCGCCACCGCCGTGCGAGTCGTTGTGCACGAACTCGCCGTCGATGATGTACGTGACGGTCTCGAACCCCCGGTGCGGGTGCCACGGGGTGCCCTTCGGCTCGCCCGGGGCGTATTCGACCTCACCCATCTGGTCCATGTGGATGAACGGGTCGAGGGTGCGCAGGTCGACGCCGGCGAACGCGCGCCGGACGGGGAAGCCCTCGCCCTCGAATCCCTTCGGCGCCGTCGTCACCGACACCACCGGGCGGGGGCGCGCCGACACAGGGTCCGGGGTGGACACGCGCGGCAGCGCAAGGACGTTTTCGACGGTGATCGCGGGCATCTTGTGCCTCCAGGGCTGAGCGGGTTTGTCGCCTGCTGCAACGGTACTTGCCACGCAAGTATTCCGCAAGTCAACAATCTCTGCTCCGGGGTCCGCGACATGGCCGCGCCGGTCGCTCGCGGGCCTGCGGCGTGGCCCGCGGGGCGACCGGCGCGGCGGCTCACACCCGGACGAACCTGACCGCGTCGGCGCGGGCGCAGCCGGTGCCCGAGCTGGTCAGGGTGACCGCGGTGCCGGTGCCGGCGGGCAGGGCGAAGGTGCCCAGGTCGACCCAGCCGGACGGGCCCGAGGTGCCGTTGACCGTCGTCTGGGTACTCGCGACGGCGAGCTTCGCGGCAGGGTCGCTGTTGGCGGCCGTCACCTTGTAGTAGGAGACCTTGTAGGTGCCCGCCGCACGGAGGTTGGGGCGCCAGGTCGCGGTGTTCCCGCCCGAGTTGCAGGCCGCGTAGCGGGTCGGCGAGCCGGTCGTCCAGCCGGTCAGCGTCGAGGGCGACCAGGTGCCGGTCTCGCTGTAGCCGTACGCGGCCGGGCCGTCGTCGTCGACGTAGTAGTCCTTCTGCCAGTAGCGCACGTAGTCGAACTGCACGGCCGACGGCAGTTTGCTCGCGTCGGGGACGCTGCCGTAGGCGATGCTGGTGAGCCAGATGCTCGTGTAGTCGTGCGTCCAGTCCGTCGGCAGGTAGGGCGCGGTGTACTTGAGCACGCCGTCGACGTAGAACTTCGTGCTGGTCTCGGACCAGTCGATGCCGTAGACGTGCCAGTCCCTCGAGTCGATCGTGTCGCTGGTGTACGTGGTGCCGTACGACTTCCCGGCGGACACGCCGTTGCCCTTCCAGGTCAGCACGCCGTGGTGGATCCGGGTCGGGCTGATCGAGTCGATCTCGAAGCCGTCGATCTCGGTGCGCTGCGACGCCGGGAAGGTCGTCGAGCCGTCGCCGGCCATGAGCCAGAACGAGCTGTGCCAGCCGGCGCCGTCGTTGAGCTTCGCCCGGGTCTCGTAGTAGCCGTAGCGCAGCGTCTGCTTGCTGACCACGCCGCCGCCGGTGTAGTCCTTGCCGCCGTACGTCTCCTTCTTCAGGGCGATGTTCAGCGCTCCCCCGCTGACGGACACGTTCTGCGGGCGCTGGGTGCTGTACGCCTTGGAGTCGGTGCGGTAGTTCCACTTCGCGGTGTCGACCGCGGTGCCGTTGAACTGGTCCTCGAAGACGAGGGTGTAGCCGGTGCCGGCGGGGTCGGCGTGGGCGGCCGTGGCGGTTCCCAGGCCGACGGCGACAGGCACCAGCAACACGATTGCGAGCAGGCGGCGCATCAGTTCCTCCCGTAGTACAGGCGAAGGTTGGTGAGGTCGACGAGGTAGAGCACGTCGACGCCGGCGGTGGTGCGTTCGACCGCGAAGCGCTGCACGGGGATCCCGGGCGCGACGGCGGCGGCGGTCCACGCGGTGCCGGGCTTGGTCGCCACGTACATCACGCCGGCCGCGGTGGTGTAGTAGACGCGCTTCTGCTCCGTCGGGTGCCAGGTGATGTCGATGGCGGCGCTGGTCTGCGCGGCGGAGTACACCGTGTCCCGGACCCAGGTGGTGCCTGAGACGTACGCGTAGCGGACCATGAAGTTCGTCGCGCTCCGGTAGCGGTACGCGACCTTCGGGCTGGTGCCGTCGACCGTGAGCTTCGCGCTCTGCACGGCCGGTCCGGTGCCGTCGTTGCCCTGGTACACCTCGCCGGCCTCGATCGGCTGGATGACGTCGGCGGTGGCGGTGCTGACGGGCACGGCGACCGCGGCGCCGGTGTGGTCGGCGAACGTGCCGGTCGCGGGCCTGTACAGCAGGTAGCTGAGCTGGTGGCGGAACGCGGTCGCCGGGTACAGCCCCCACTCCCACAGGACGTGGAGGTTGCCGGCTGTGTCGAACTGCAGGTCGTCGGGGTAGACGGCGCGGTTGGCGGACTCGGCGAAGACGGCCACCCGGGTCCACGTCGCGGCGGCGTTGTTCCACCGGTACAGCCGGCCGGAGCGGGCGGTGCTCCCGTCGAGCCGCGCGATGAGGTACAGGTCGCCGTTCGGCGCGGTGGTCAGCACCGGGTACGTGACGCCGATCCCCTGGTCCGGCAGGTCCGCGGCGTGGTTGGTGGGCGCGCCGCCGACGGTGTCGGAGCGGAAGTAGCGCCAGGCGTTGTTGTGCATGCTGGCGAACACATGCAGCCGGCCGCTGCCGTCCCGCGCGACCGACGGCTGGTTGTGCCCGATGTCGTCGGCGTACTCGGCCTGGGCGGCGCCGTTCATGACGGGCAGCCTCGTCCAGCCGCCGGCGGTGTCGCGGCGGGCGATGGCGACGCGGTGCGTGCCGGCGGTGGAGCCGGGCTCGTTGAACGCCAGATACGCGTAGTCGTTGCCGGGGGTGTACGTGTCCAGCGGCGACCACCAGGCGGCCTGGTTGGAGCTGTCGATGCCGTACGGCACCAGGGTGACGGTGGCGGGGGCGGCGTGCACGGCGGTTGCGGGCACGGTGACGAGGGCCGTCGCCATGGCGGTGGCGGCGACCAGGGCGGCTCTGTGCATGGGCCTCTTCCTCGGGGCTTGCTCACGTGGCGCCGGCGCGGCCAGGCACACCACCGCGTGCGGCACGGCGCACCATCGGCGGCGCAGCACACCGCGTGCGGCACGGCACACCGCTTGCGGCGTAACGCACCGCCGTGTGCGGCGTGGCGCACCGTCTGTGGCGCAACGCATCGCTGCGTGCGACGCGGCGCACCGCTTGCGGCGCAGAGCACCGGGTGCGGTGCGGCCGCGCCTCGGAGGTGTGGCTGGTCCGCGGCGGCGCCTCGGAGCGTGGGTCGGTCAGGTTCGGCGGAGGACCTCCAGGAGCGGTGGCAGGCCGCCGTCGGTGGTGACGGCGCCGCCGACCCCCAGCGCGCGGGCGCCGGCGGCCAGGTATTCGGGTGCGTTGTGGGCGCCGATGCCGCCGGTGGCGACGAACTTCGCCTCGGGGAACGGGCCGCGCAGCTCGCGCAGCCAGGCGGGGCCGAGCGCCCCGGCCGGGAACGCCTTGAGCCACTCGCAACCCGCTTGCAGCGCGTGGTGTACCTCGGACGGAGTGGCGACGCCCGGCAGGTGCGGCAGGCCGGCCGCCTGGCTGGCCCGCACCACGTCGAGGTCCAGGCCGGGCGCGACGGTGAACACCGCGCCCGCCTCGGCGGCGGCCTCGACCTGCGCCGCGGTGCGGACGGTGCCTGCGCCGACGGGGTGCCCCTCGGCGGCGAGCGCGCGCAGGCACTCGACCGCCTCGGGGGTCTGGATCGGGACCTCGACCACGCCGAGGCCGCTGTCCCACACGGCGCGGGCGATCTCGAGGGCCCGCGCAACCGGTACACCACGCAGGATCGCCACCAGTGGGCGGCCGCGGAGCAGGTCGTCGAAGCTCATTTGATGAGGGCGTTCATCCGGTCGCGGGCGGACATGAGCGCGTCCTTCGGCGACTTCTTGCCGATGAGGATCGACTGGACCTCTTCGGCCAGGACCTTCTCCATCTGGGAGAACTGCGGGTAGATCCAGAACGGGCTGGCGCTGGAGTTGGCGCCGATCTGGCTGGTGAAGTCGGTGGCGAACTTGTCGTTCTTGACGGAGGAGTCGGCGAGTCCGGCGTTGGTGGTCGGCGGCAGGCCCGTCTTCTTGAACCAGTCGACGCTGTACCCGGGGTCGGTGGTGACGGTCTTGGCGTAGTTCGCGGCGGCGGCGGCGCCGGCACCGTTCATCACGGCGATCACCTGCCCCCAGGCGAGGTGGCGGGGCTTGTCGCCGGCGTTCTTCACCGGGCGGGCGACGGGGACCATCTTCGTGCCGAGGTCCTTGTCGGGCGAGGATTTCGTGACGGCGGCGCGGCCGCCGATGGCGTCCTCGTAGAAGGCGGTCTTGCCCTGGGACATCAGCGCGCGGGCGTCGACGCGGTTGACGTCGGGGGCGATGAGCTTCTGGTCGTAGAGCTTCTTGTACCAGGTGAGCGCCTCGACGCTGCCGTCGTCGCCGATGACGACCTTGTTGTTCTCCACGATCGGGGAGCCGAACTCCCACATCCACGGGATGATGTCCTTCAACTGGTCGACCTTCGTCATGCCCGCCCACGGCACGACCCCGCCGCCGAGGCCCTTGACGGCGGTGAGCGCCGCCTCGAACTCGGCGACCGTCTTCGGCGGGCTGGTCACCCCGGCCTTCGTCAGCAGCTCGGTGTTGCTGATGAGGCCGATGCCGGCGAAGGTCCACGGCAGGCCGTACTGCACCCCGCCGGACTGCCCGAGCGCCAGGGCCGCCGGGGAGTAGTCGAGGCCGCCGGCGACGCTCTTGAGGTCCAGGAGCTTGCCGGTGGCGGCGAGGGTGGCGAGCCAGGCGACGTCGAGCTGGACGGCGCCGGTCAGCTGCCCGCCCTGCACCTGCAGCAGCAGCTGGTTGAGGTAGTCGTTGTACGGGTACGACGGCGTGCTGATCTTCGTCCCGGCGTTGGCGGCCGTGTACTTGTCGATCTGGGCCTGGATCGGTTCCTTGGTGACCGCCTCGTTGAACGACCAGCTGGTCAGGGGGAACTCTTTGACGCCGTCGTCCTTGAGGCCTTCGGTGCCGGCGGGTGCGGGGGTGTTGGTGGCTGGGGCGCAGGCGGCGAGGGTCGTCCCGAGGGCGCCGAGACCGCCGATCTTGAGCATGGTGCGGCGGGACAGAGACATGTGGATCTCCTGGACTGGGCGGGGTGTTCAGCCCTTCACGGCGCCGGCGGTGAGGCCGGCGACCAGATAGCGCTGGAGGATGGTGAAGCCGATGACGACGGGGAGGGACACGACCAGGGACGCGGCCATGAGGTCGGGCCAGGCGGTCTCGAACTCGCCGAGGTAGGTGTTGACCAGGCCGGGTGGGAGGGTCTGTTTGTCGGGTCCGGCGAGGGTGAGGGCGAAGATGAAGTCGTTCCAGCCGCGGATGAACGCGAACAGGCCGGTGGCGACGAGTCCGGGCAGGGAGACGGGCAGCAGGATGCGGTGGATGATGGCGCCCTGTCCGGCGCCGTCCATCTTGGCGGCCTCGATGAGCTCGTCGGGGATGGTGTCGAAGAACCCTTTGAGCATCCACACGCACAGCGGGAGGGTGAAGGTGGTGAAGGACAGGATGAGCGCGAGGTAGGAGTTGATCAGTCCGACCTGGCTGAACACGAGGTACAGGGTGATGAGCAGCAGCGCCTGGGGGAACATCTGCGAGGCCAGGACGAGGTACATGAGGGAGCGGCGGCCGCGGTAGCGGAACTTGGCGAAGGAGTAGCCGGTGTAGGCCGCGACGATGACCGTGAGCACGGCGGTCACGGTGGACACGATGAGGCTGTTGGTGAGGTACCGCAGCAGCTTCGCGTTGTCGAGGATCGCGGTGAAGTGCTCGAACGTGAGGTGCTCCGGGAAGAGCCGCGGCGGGAACCGGAACACGTCGTGCGTCGGGGTCAGCGCCGTGACGAGCACCCAGTAGACCGGCCCGAAGGCGAAGATGCCGATCAGTGCGACCGTGGTGGCAGGGCCGAACAGGCGGCCCGCACGGCGCTTGCGGACCACGTCCTTCGGCGGGACGACCACCGGCGACTCCTTGACCAACGTCGGCGCGCTCATGCCGTCACCTCCGCTACGCTCCGGCGCCACCCTGAGCTCCAACCTGCAATCCTGATTCGCAGCCCTCCGCTACGCTCCGGCCCGCTCATGCCGGCTCACCCCGCTCGGAGACCCGCACGTAGACCACGACGAGGGCCAGGATCAGCACCAGCCACAGCGCGCCGAGGGCGCTGGCCTTGCCGAGGTCGAAGGCCTTGAACGCGGTGTCGTACACGGCGACGGCGAACGTGGTGGTGGAGCCGGCCGGCCCGCCGTTGGTGAGCACATAGATCATGTCGAAGTGCTGCACGTTCCAGATCACCTCGAGCAGCACGACGATGCCGAGGATCCCGCGCAGGTGCGGCAGCGTCACGTGCCAGAACCGGTTGACCGCCCCGGCGCCGTCGAGTGCCGCGGCCTCGTGCAGCGCCGCCGGGACGGTCTGCAGCCCGGCGAGCAGCATCACCATGATCCACGGGAAGCTCGCCCAGCTCTTGGCCACGATGACGGCGGCCATCGCGGTGCCGGGGCTACCGAGCCAGACGATCGGCTCGTCGATCAGGTGCATGCTCGTGAGGAGCCCGTTGAGCAGGCCGTAGTTGGCGTTGAAGATCCACATCCAGACGAACGACACGACGACGCCGGGGATCACCCAGGGCATCAGGAACAGGCCGCGCAGCACCGCCCGGCCGCGCAGTCTCGTGTTGAGCGCCAGGGCGAGGGCGAAGCCGATGACGACGGGCACGACGGTCGAGCCGACGGTGAAGACGACCGTGTGCTCCAGGACCGGCCAGAAGTTGCGCTCCAGCACCTCGGCGAAGTTGTCGAAGCCGGCGAAGGAGCGGCCCGGCAGCACCAGGCTCTGGTTGAACAGGCTGGTGGACAGGGACCCGATCAGCGGATACAGCACGACCGCGCCGAGCAGCGCCAGCGCCGGCAGGGTCAGCAGGAACCCGAACGTCCGGTCCTTCACAGCGACACCGCGCTCGGGTGGTGCGCCGGCCCGACGTAGCCGAGGCCGATGCTGATCGAGTCGGCCGCCTCGATGACCATCCGGGACAGCGCGACCTCGCGGCTCTGCAAGTCGATTGCGGAGAGCGGACCCGACACCGACAGCGCGGCGACGACGGTGCCGGCGCCGTCGCGGATCGGGGCGGCGACGCAGGCGCGGCCGAGCGCCAGCTCCTCCAGCTCGGAGCCGTAGCCGCGGGCGGCGGTCAGCTCGAGCTCGGCGTCGAGCTTCTCGTGGGTGGTGATCGTGCGGGGCGTGTAGCCGACCAGGGCGCTCGGCGGCAGCAGCCCGCGCCGCTCGACCGGCGTGAGGCCGGTCAGCAGCGACTTGCCCAGGCCGGTGGCGTGCAGCGGGTTGCGCTGGCCGGCGAGCACGAAGGACCGCGGCGCCTGCCGGCCCTCGAAGTTGAGCAGGTAGAAGAGGCTGGCGTCGCGGCGGACCGCGACGTTGACGCCGAGGCCCAGGTCGGCCGCCAGGTTCTGGGCGATCTGCCGCGCCTCGCGGTGCACGGGGTGGCTGTTGAGCACGGCGCCACCGAGGCTGACCGTGTCCAGTCCGAGCCGGTAGAGCCCGCTGACCGGGTCGCGGTCGACGAAGCCGGCCGCCTCCAGGGTTGCGAGCAGGCGGGACGCGGTGGAGAGTCCAAGGTCTGCGAGTTTGGCGACGTCGGAGACGCGCAGCTCGGAGCGGCCGGCCGTGAAGACCCGCAGCACCGTCAGCGCCCGCTCGACGCTCTGGTTGCTTCCGACATCCGAAGCCATCAGGACCCTCTCTGGAAGTTGCTTGCGTGATACGGCAAGATATCCCGCATGCTGCAAGTGGTCAACCGCACAGCGGGGGTGCCCCGTGAGGATCGTTGACGTGACGACCTTCCCGCTCAAGCTGCGCGGGGAGGACGTCTACCTGGGCGCCGCCACGCGCTCGAATCCCGAAGAATCCGCCTATTACCTCCGGCCGCCCTGGCGCAGCCTGTACTCGGATCGTTACGAGACGCTCCTCGTCAGGATCACCTGCGACGACGGCACGGTGGGCTGGGGCGAGGCGCTCGCACCCGTCGGGCCCGAGATCGTGCAGGCCATCGTCGACCGGCTGCTGGCGCCCGCGCTGCTGAAGCAGGACCCGCGGCGGGTCCGGCCGATGTGGACCAGGCTCACCGGCCTCATGCGGGAGCGCGGCCACCTCGTCGGCCACCAGGCGGACGCCCTGGCGGCGGTGGACATCGCCCTGTGGGACCTGGCCGGCAAGGCGGCGGGGCTGCCCGTGCACGCGCTGCTCGGCGGGGCGTACCGCGACACCGTGCCGACCTACGTCTCAGGTCTCCCCGTCGCGACCGACGCCGAGCGCGCCGAGCTCGCCCGCAACTGGCTTGCACAGGGCGCAAGCTCGGTGAAGCTCCACCTCGGCCGTGGGGTGGAGGAGGACCTGGTCACCTTCGACGCGGTCGCCGCGACCGGGATGCGGGTCGCCGTCGACGCGCACTGGGCCTACGACCTTGCCGACGCGCTGCGCCTCGGCAAGGCCCTCGACGCCCGCGGCGCCTGGTTCCTGGAGGCGCCCCTCGCACCCGAGGACGTCGACGGCCACCAGGAGCTCGCCGCCGCGCTCGTCACCCCCGTCGCCGTCGGCGAGACGCTGCGCAACCGGTTCGAGTTCAAGCTGTGGCTGCAGGAGCGGGCCCTGGACCTCGCGCAGCCCGACGTCGGCCGCACCGGCATCACCGAGGCCATGGCCATCGCGGAGATCGCGTCCGTGCACCACGTGCCGGTGGCGCCGCACCACTCCGTCGGGCTCGGCGTCGTCCTCGCCGCCGGCATCCACGTCGCCGCCGCGATCGAGGCGATGCCGGTCTTCGAGTTCCAGCCCGGCCCGTTCCCCGTCGCCAACCGCATCCTCACCCGGCCGCTGACCGGCGGACCCGGATCGTTCCACCTGCCGACCGCGCCGGGCCTCGGCGTCGACGTCGACATCACCGCCCTTCTGGAGGACCAATGAGTGGCCAGCAAGCACAGATTCAGCTCGCGACGACGCCGCAGGCGGCGCCGTGAGTGGCCAGCGGAGCGGCTCGGGCCGCTCATCAGCAAGCACAGATTCAGCTCGCTCCACCGACGTGCGCGGGCTGATTCCCGTGCTCGCCACCCCGTTCCACCCCGACGGCTCCCTGGACACGTCCAGCCTGCGCCGGCTCGTCGAGTTCTCCGCCGCCGCGGGTGTGGACGGCGTGGCCGTGTTCGGCTTCGCCAGCGAGGGCTTCACGCTGACCACGGCCGAGCGGGCCGCCGTTCTCGCCGTCGTACGGGACGCGCTGGGCCCGACCCTGCCGATCGTCGCCGGCGTGTCGGCGACCGGCACCGGCGACGCGATCGACCAGTGCCGGGCCGCGGCGGACGCCGGTGCCAGCGTGGCGATGCTGATCCCGCCGTTCATGGTGAAGCCGTCCCCGGCCCAGATCGTCGACTTCTACGGTGCGGTGGCCGGGGCAGGAGGGCTCTCGGTGATGGTGCAGGACGCGCCCGCCTCCACCGGCGTCAACCTGCCCGTGCCGCTCATCGTCGAGCTGTCGAAGCTCGACGGCGTCGACTCGGTGAAGGTCGAGACCCAGCCGACCGCCCCGAAGGTCGGCGCCGTCATCGACGCGACCGCCGCCGACTTCCTCGTCCTCGGCGGCCAGAACGCGCTGTTCGTCCTGGAGGAGTACGCCCGCGGCGCCGTCGGCACCATGCCCGCGAGCGAGTTCCCGGACCTGCTCGTCCCGGTCCTCCGCGCGTACCAGGCGGGGTCGCTCCGGGAGGCGCGGGAAGGGTTCAACCGGCTGCTGCCGCTGATCCGCTTCGGGCTGCAGCCGGGGATCGCGTGGTCGATCCACAAGCACGTGCTGCACCGGCGGGGCGTCATCGACTCCACGACGGTCCGCGCGCCCGCCGTGGACGCCGACCCGGCGACCCTGGCCGCGCTGGACGTGATCCTGGACGACCTCGGCCTGTCAGGACCGGCCCGGTGAGCGTCGTCCCGGACGGCCGCCACCGTTCAGGGAGCGCCCGATGAGGGGCGTGCTGGTCATCGGGGCGACGTCGCCGATCGGGCTCGCGATCGGGCGCGCCTTCGCCGGCGACCGGGTCGCGGGCGCCGCCCTGGACACCACCGGGGATCCGGCGTTCGAGGCGAGCTGGGCGGCCGACTGCTCCACCCCCGGCGGCGCGGCGGAGGTGGTCGGCCGGGCCGTGGACCTGTTCGGCCGGCTCGACGTGCTCGTCCTCGCCGCCGCGGTCATGCCGGTCGCCCCCGCCGAGACCCAGACCGACGACCAGTGGCGCGCCGCGATCGACGTGACGCTCTCGGGCGCCTTCTACGCCTGCCGGGCGGCGCTGCCGCACCTGCCTTCCGGCGGCAGCATCGTCGCGGTCACCTCCGTGAACAGCTTCCTCGCCGCCCCCGGCCTGCCCTCGTACGCGGCGGCGAAGGCGGGACTGGACGGCCTGGTGCGCCAGCTCGCCCTCGAGTACGGCCCGCGCGGCATCCGCGTCAACGCGGTCGCACCGGGTCTCATCGGCGGCGACGACCTCCCCGCCGCCGCCGAGGGCTACCCGCTGCGCCGCGTCGGCCGCCCCGAGGAGGTGGCGTCCGCGGTGGCGTTCCTGGCGTCACCGGCCGCCGGGTTCGTCACGGGCGCCTGCCTTCCCGTCGACGGCGGCCTGTCGATCGCCTCCCCGGCCGCGTTCCTGCGCCCCGACCTCCGCGCGAGGTGGCTCCCGTGACCGCCGGTGTCCGGGGTGCGGGCGATCGCGGGAGGTGGATCGGGTGAGCGGGCTGATCGTGGGGCTCGGCGAGGCGATGGTGCTCTTCCAGCCCGCCGACCTCCTTCCCCTGGAGGAGTGCGCGACGGCGTCGGTGCACGTGGCCGGCGCCGAGCTGAACCTGCTCGCCGCGGCGGCCAGGGCCGGGGCGCGGGCGGCGTTCTGCAGCCGGGTCGGCGACGACCCGTTCGGGCGGCGGGTCGTGGCGGCCGCGGAAGGGCTCGGCGTCGCCGCCGGACTCGTCGCCGTCGACGGCACCCGGCCGACGGGCGTGTTCGTGAAGGACGTCCGGCCCGACGGTGCGCGGCGGGTCCACTACTACCGGGCCGGTTCGGCGGCGTCCGCCCTCGACGAGGCCGACGCCGACCGGGCCCTGGCCGCCGGGCCCGACCTGGTCGCGGTGTCCGGGCTGACCGCCGCGCTCGGCGACGGGCCGCGCCGGGCGGTGCTGCGGCTGGCCCGCGAGGCGCACGCGCGGGGCATACCCGTCGCCGTCGACCCGAACCTGCGGCCCGGGCTGGACGCGGCCGGTGTCGTGACCGCGTTGCTGCCGCTGACGGCGTACCTCCTCCTCGGGATGGACGAGGCGGTGCCCCTCTTCGGCACGGACGACCCCGGGGAGGTCTTCGCCCGGGCCAAGGCCGCCGGCGTGCGGGAGGTGGTGCTGAAGGCCGGCGCCGACGGCTGCTGGCACGACGGCGGCGACACGCCGGCGCACCTGCCGTCCGCGGCGGTCCGGGTGGTCGACCCCGTCGGCGCGGGGGACGCGTTCGCGGGCGCCTACCTCGCCGCCCGCCTCGCCGGGACCGGGCCGCGCGGCGCGGCGCTGCTGGGCACCCGGTTCGCGGCCAGGGTGGTCGCGTCGGCCGGCGACACCGAGGGGCTGCCGGCTCCCGCCGAGGTCGCAGCGATGCTCGCCGAGGCCGGATGACCCTTGCCCGCGGCGGCGGGGATCATCCTCCTGGCGAACGACCTTCAGATCCGCGTCGGGAGGCCGATGGGATGGTTGGGTCCTCCACGAGGACCACAGGGGTCCGCCGTCCAGAGGGAGCGTCACAGGTCATGCCCGGAGTGCTCGCATGGCTCATGCCGAAGGTCCGCCTCAGCGACGCGGCCTTCCAGTCGCGGCACCGGGCGCTGCGGCTGGTGCTGGCGCTGCACCTGCCGGTGCTCGTCGTCCTCAGCCTCGTCAACGGGCACACCGTCGTCGGCGCGCACGCGCACGACGGCGGGTGGCTCGTCTGGTCGGCGAACGCGGGCGTGCTGATCTGCGCGATCGCCGGCGGCGTCGCCCGCAGCAGGCGCGGCTCGGCGGTCGCCGTGTCGACGGGTCTCGTGCTCGCCGCCGCGGCGCTCGTGCACGCCGGCAACGGCCTCACCGACCTGCACTTCCACTTCTTCGTCGTGGTCGGGCTGGTCAGCCTGTATCAGGACTGGGTCACGCTGCTGGTCGCCGTCCTGCTGGTCGCGGCGCACCACCTCCTCGTCGCCGCGACCATGCCGGACATGTTGTTCAGCAGCCCGCAGGCGCGCGACCATCCGATCCTGTTCGTGCTGCTGCACGCCGGGTTCGTCCTCGCGATGTGCCTGACGCAGCTGGTGTACTGGAGGTTCGCCGCCAACGCGGAGGCCGAGGTCGACGCCGAGCGGGCGCGCGTCGCCGCGGAGAACCAGACGGCGCTGCGGGCCGCCGCCGACGACGCCACCCGGCGCGAGGAGGCGGCCGCGAGCAACGCCGCGGAGCAGGTCGAGCACAGCGAACGCCTCGGCCGGCGCCTCGAGACCGTCCTCGCCGACGTCGCCGACGCCGGTGTGCGGCTCGGCGCCGAGGCCGGCGCGGCGATGGAGTCGTTCGAGCAGAAGCTGGCGGGGATGACCGGCGCCGTGCGGGACGCCGTCACCGACGTCGAGGCGGCGCTCAACGACTCCAACCACGCGCGCACCGTCATCGGCGAGCTGGAGACCGCGATCGCCGACATCGCCACCGTCGCCGGCCTCATCCAGGCGGTCGCGGACCAGACGAAGCTGCTCGCCCTGAACGCGACGATCGAGGCCGCCCGCGCCGGTGAGGCCGGGAAGGGCTTCGGCGTGGTCGCCAACGAGGTCAAGGACCTCGCCGCGCAGACCGCCGCCGCGACCGGCCGGATCGAGACGACCGTCGGCCAGGTCACGGCCGGGGCGCTCGCGGCGGCGAACGCGGTCGGTGGGGTCGCGGACCGGCTCGGCTCTGTCGCCGCCGCCCAGCGCGAGGTCGAGGCGTCGCTGCACGAGCAGACGAGCCTCGCGGCCACCACCCGCAGCTCGGTCGCGGCCGCCGCGGAGAAGGTCAGCGCCACCGCCCACCAGCCCTGACGCCGCGGGTCCACAAGACCTGGCGGTGTGCACCCCACGACCGCACAACCTTTACCGGATCACGGCACACGCGAGGAGCGCAGCGCCGATGCAACACCACGACGCCGAGCGGGCGCGGAAGCAGGAGCCCGGAAGCGGGTGCCCGGAAGCAGGAGCCCGGAAGCAGGAGCCCGGAAGCGGGTGCCCGGAAGCGGGTGCCCGGAAGCAGGAGGCCGGTCAGTTGGCGACGGGCGCCGGGACCTCGGCGGCGGAGACAGATGCCTTCGTGCGGAAGGCCGGGGCCAGGGCGACGATGCCCGCGGCGAGGACCGCCGGCACGACGAAGGCCAGGCGCAGGGACGCGCTCTCCGCGACCGCGCCGATCAGGCCGGCGCCGACGACGAAGCCGACGTAGTTGAAGAGGTTGACGCGGGCGATGGCGACGCCGGTCCCGGCCGGGTCGAGGCGGCCGGCGGCGGAGAAGGACTGCGGGACGACGAGCGACAGGCCGATGCCGACGACGGCGAAGCCGGCGATGCCCATCGCCGCCGACTGGGAGGCGGCGACGAGGCCCAGGCCCAGGCCGCCGACCACGCCCCCGACGGCGACGACGCCGACTGGGCCGAAGCGGCGCACGATCAGGTCGCCGGCGGTGCGGCCGACGAGCATGGTGGCCTGGTAGGCGGCGAGGCCGAGGGCGGCGACGCTGGTGCTGGCCGAGAACGCGTGGTCGAGGAAGACCGTGCTCCAGTTGGAGACGGCGGAGTCGGCGATGAACATGAGCATCATCGCGATGCCGACGAGGATGACGGGGCGCCACGGGACGGCGGTGTCGGCACCCGGTGGCACGTCCGCGACCTCCTCCGCGCGGCGCAGCTGCCAGGGGCCCGCGGCGAGGGCCAGCAGCGCGCCGACGGCCGCGACGGCGGCGAGGGACGCGCCGATCGACCAGCCGAGGCGGGACGTGCCGGCGGTGGCGAGCGCGCCGAGGATGGCGCCGACGCTCCAGACGGCGTGGAACGAGTTGAGGACGGGGCGGCCGTAGCGGCGCTCGACGCTGACGCCCTGCATGTTCATCGTGGCGTCGACGAACCCGAGCATGAGGCCGACGAAGGCGAGCGCGACGTACAGCTGCCAGGCCTGGCCGGCGAGGCCGACGGCGGTGATGGCGAGGGCGACGCCGGGGCCGCCGGCGCGCAGCACGGGCGAGCTGCCGAAGCGGGCGGACAGCAGGCCGGCGAGGACGCTGCCGACGCCGGCGACGACCGGGACGGCGAGCAGGACCAGGGAGAGCTCGCCGTCGGAGAAGCCGAACTTCTCCTGCAGCACGCCGACCTGGGTCAGCAGGGCGGCGAAGCAGAAGCCCTGGACCAGGTACGCCACCGCGACGCTGAGTCTTGCCCGGCGGTCCCGCATTCCGGCCCCCAATGGTGAGAATTCCTCGGAAGCATCGTTCACGGGGCGGCGGAGCGCAAGGCCCACCAGCGGGCGGCCTGGAGGGTCGCGCCGTATCCGATGAGTGTCAGCAGGTGGAACAGGTACAGCCACAGCAGCACGGCGACGGTCGCGCCGACCGCGTCCAGGCCGCCGAAGGGTGCGCCGAGGTCGAGGGGCAGCGACCAGAACAGCACGAACCCGTGCGCGAAGCCCGAGACGTTCGCCGCGGTGAACGAGCCGACCACGACCGTCGGCACCCAGGCGGGGCTCGGTGGGGCGCACCAGCGGTACACCATGACGAACGCCGGGCTGAGCGCGAGCCAGGTGGCGAGGAACGACACGACGACCGCCGTCACACTCGACCACCCGCCTTCCTGCAAGCGACGTGCGGCGCCGGGCAGCACGAGGAGGAGGCCGAGCAGCAGCGCCGGCGCGGCGGCGAGGACGGGCAGGATGAGCAGCCGCCCGCGCCAGCCCGCGGGCGAGCCGGACTCGGTGAGCGAGACGAACGCGCGGCGGAGGCCTTCGCCGTACCAGGTGGCGGGGACGAGCGCGATCAGGGTCAGCGGCCACGACATGCCGAGCCCGGCGTCGACGAGCACGGCGGTGGCGCGGCCGGCGCCGAGACGGTCGGGCATGGCGGCGATGACCGGCCCGGCCAGCTCGCGGACCCGGCCGGTGCCGGCGATGAGCCCGGCGAGCTTGATGGTGAGCAGCGCGACGGGCACGACGGCGACGGCGCCGTAGAACGTGACGGCGCCCGCGTGCAGGTTGAGGTCCCGGCCGCGGAAGAACCGCAGGACCACCCGCACCGCACGCATCACGACCGCCCGGTACCCACCGCGGCCACCCGCGACACACCCCGGCGCGACGCACCGGGACAGCGCCGGAAGAAGGACGGCGGGCCGCGTGCCGGCGGCGTCCGGGAGCAAGCCCGGGGCCGCCGGCACGGGACATGGCGCGGCTACGACACGGCGGGGGCCGGCAGGAGGGTGGTGAGCAGGCCGCGCAGCAGGTCGATGCCGTCGTAGCTCAGGACCGACTCGGGGTGGAACTGGACGCCGGCGAAGGTGGGGCCGCGCAGCGCGTGGACGTCGCCGTTGGCCGGGTCGCGGGACAGCTCCACCTCACCGTAGGCACTGCTGAAACGGTCGTCCGGGTGCGTGGCGGTGAAGGTGGAGTAGAAGCCGACGGTCGTGGGGCGGCCGAAGAACACGATGTCGCGCTGCATGCCCTGGTACGGGTTGGCCTTGCGGCGCAGGGGCAGGCCCAGCAGCCCCGACAGCAGCTGGTGGCCGAGGCACACGGCCAGCGTCGGCGTGCCGGAGTCGAGCAGCTGCTCGGCGACGGCCCGCATCGCGGCCATCTTCGGCTCCTCGACGCGCCGCGGGTCGCCCGGGCCGGGGCCGAGCACGACGAGGTCGAAGCCGTCCAGCGTGGTGACCGCCGTGTACTTCTGCAGGACGACGTCCAGGCCGAGGATCCGCAACTGGTGGTGCAGCATGCCGGTGAAGGTGTCCTCCGCGTCGACGATGAGGACCCGCCGGCCGGCGAGCGCGGGCGTCGCGAGCGACCGCGTGTGGTGGTCCTGCAGCCAGAACGGCGCGAGGGTGGCGTTGCGGGCGACGAGGGCGCCCTGCACGGCGGGGTCCGCGGCGAGCAGCGGCGCGGCCGGGACGGGACCGGAGGCCGCGGCGGCGCCCAGGCCGAGCGCCGTCAGCACGCCGGCGGCCTTCGTGTGGGTCTCGCGCACCTCCCCTTCGGGGGTCGAGTGCCGCACGAGGGTGGCGCCGACCGGCACCCGCAGGCGCCCGGCCGAGGAGATCTCGGCGGTGCGGATGAGGATCGGCGCGTCCAGGGTCTGCCGGCCGGCCTCGTCGGTGCCGATGAGGGCGAGCACGGCGCCGTAGTAGCCGCGGCCGCGGCGCTCGTGGCGGGCGACGACCCGGCACGCGTTCTCGATCGGGCTGCCGACGACGGTCGGCGCGAACATCGTCTCCCGCAGCACGTCCCGCACGTCCAGGGCGCTGCGGCCGGCGAGGAGGTACTCCGTGTGGACGAGGTGCGCCATCTCCTTCAGGTACGGGCCGATGACCTGCCCGCCCTCGGTCGCGACGGTCGCCATCATCTTGAGCTCCTCGTCCAGGACCATGGACAGCTCGTCGATCTCCTTGCGGTCGGCGAGGAACCGCAGCACCGCCTCCTTGTCGGGCACGCCGCCCGGGTGCCGGAACGTGCCGCTGATCGGGTTCATCATGACCAGGCCGTCCTCGACGCTGACGTGCCGCTCCGGGGTGGCGCCGACGAGCGTGCGCTCGCCGGTGTGCACGAGGAACGTCCAGTACGCGCCGCGCTCGCGTTCCAGCAGCCGCCGGTACACGGCGAGGGCGGCGGCGACCGGGTCACCGTCGACGTCGGCGGTGAAGACGCGGTGGATGACGAAGTTGGAGCCCTCGCCGCGGCCGATCTCGTCGCGGAGCACCTCGGAGACGATGGAGGCGTACTCGTCGTCGGACACGTCGAACGCGCCGTCGCGCAGCGACACCGGCCCGGCCGGCAGAACAGCGAGGAAGTCGGACACCGGGCACGACGAGCGGGCGGAGATGCGCAGCACGGACAGGGGCGTGCCGTCGTCGACGCACTCGAAGCCCCGCTCACGGACCTGCCGGAAGGGCACGAGCGAGAGGGACTCGGACGGGATGTCGGCGAGCGACTCGACGGTCTCGACGGTGCCGGCGAGCACCTCGACGACGTCGCGGCCTTCGCGGCGCAGCAGGGCGAACGGGCGGTTCAGGTCGGGCAGCATGCGGGTCGTCCCTCTCAGGTCTGGCCGGCGGTCCGGGCGGCCGGCCCCTTCGAGAAGGGAACGAAAAAGCGACCGCCGGATCGGCGGCCGCGGATGTGGGTGTCACGCGGGAGTGGGCCGCCTCGTCAGGCGGGCCACCAGCATCGGTTCAGGTTCGCGGACACGCAGAAGACCATACGACGAACTCCCGGGCGGCGCCAGCACCTCCCCGCAAAACGCCACCCAGGAAGAAATCGTCAGCGGTTCAGCGACCCCATCGTCGCCGCTGGATACCTCGTGCCGGCCACGTCCTGCGCGATGGAGAGCTTCTCGATCGCGGTGAGATCGTCCGCGGTCAGCGGGACGTCGGGCGCGGCCACGTTCTGTTCGAGGTACGGGCGCCGCTTGGTGCCGGGGATCGGCACGACGTCGTCGCCCTGCGCGAGGACCCAGGCGAGCGCGAGCTGCGCGGGGGTGACGCCCTTCGCGGCGGCCAGGGCGCGGACCTCGGCGACCAGGTCGAGGTTGCGCTGGAAGTTCTCACCCTGGAAGCGGGGGTTGACCCGGCGGAAGTCCGACGGGTCGAACTGCGACGGGTCGGTGATCTCGCCGGTCAGGAAGCCGCGGCCGAGCGGGCTGTAGGCGACCAGCCCGATGCCCAGCTCGCGGAACGCGCCAAGGATGCCGTCCTCCGGCTCGCGGCTCCACAGGGAGTACTCGTACTGCCCGGCGGTCACGGGGTGCACGGCGTGCGCCCGCCGTACGGTGGCGACCGACGCCTCGGAGATGCCGAGGTGGCGGACCTTGCCGGCGGCGACGGCCTCGCTGAGCGCGCCCCAGGTGTCCTCGATCGGCACCCGGTCGTCGACGCGATGCTGGTAGTACAGGTCGATGTGGTCGACGCCGAGGCGGGTGAGCGACGCGTCGAGGGCGGCCCGCACGTAGTCGGGGTGGCCGTTGATGCTGCGGCCGTCGCCGTCGCGCTGGATGCCGAACTTGGTCGCGAGGGTCACCTCGTCGCGGCGACCGGCGATGGCGCGGCCGACCAGCTGCTCGTTGGTGAACGGGCCGTACATGTCGGCGGTGTCCAGGAACGTCACGCCGAGGTCGAGGGCGCGGTGGATGGTGGCGATGGACTCGGCGTCGTCACCCGGGCCGTAGAACTCGCTCATCCCCATGCAGCCGAGGCCGAGCGCCGACGTGGTCAGAGTGCCAAGGGTTCGCTGTCGCATGCCCCAACACTCCCCCTTCGAGCGCGCTCGAAGTCAAATAGGCTGAAACGATGGATCTCACCATCGCGGAAGTGGCGCAGCAGACCGGCCTGACCGCGCACACGCTGCGGTATTACGAGCGGGCCGGCCTCCTCGACCCGCCGGAGCGGGACTGGAACGGCCACCGCCGCTACTCCGAGCGCGACGTCGGGATGCTGGGGATCCTGACCCGCCTGCGGGCCACCGGCATGCCGATCGCCGGGATGCGCCGGTACGCGGAGCTGTGCCGGGTCGGCCCGGAGACGTTCGACGAGCGCCGCGAGCTGCTGGAGCAGCACCGCCGGGAGGTGCTGCAGCGGATCGCCGACCTGCAGAGCGACCTGACCCTCATCGAACACAAGATCAGCGTCTACGGCGGCGTGGCGGCCCCCGTGCCCGATCTCGCCAGCCCGTAGAGGCACACCAGCGCGGCCAGCACGAGCGGGACGCCGTCGCGGATGACGCCGTCGACGCCGAGCAGCAGCCAGCACAGCGCCGGCTGGACGAGCAGCACGAAGACGCTGATCATGGCGAGCAGCACCCGCGCCCAGGCGTGCCCGAACATCATCGCGAAGCTGATCAGCGACGCCACGAACGCGACGACGATGCCGAGCACGAACCACGAGATGACCAGCGGCACGGCCGTCGAGCGCGGCAGCCGCGGCTCGCCCCACAGCGTCCCGGCGGCGACCAGGCACGGCACGCTCAGCAGCGCCGAGTAGGACAGCGCGGCGACCCGGGCGGTCAGCGCCCACGCCGGGATCGGCCGCTTCGACGGCCTGCGGGTGAGGTGCGCGGCGATCGCCGGCGAGCGGAACAGCTGCCAGACCACGGTCGTGCACAGCGTCAGGATGACGGCGAGCGCGGCGAGCACCTGCCACGGCGGCAGGTAGCCGCCCTCGCGGGGCTGGGCGAGCCGGGCCGAGGCGAACACGGTGGTGACCGCGAGGATCAGCCCGAACGGCCGGGCGGTGAGCCGGCCCCAGCGGATCTCCCGCATCAGGAACAGGAATCCGAGCGCGCGCAGCATCGCCCAGAACGTCCGCACCCCGAGCCCGAATCCGCCCTCGCTGGAGTATTTGAGGTTGACGAGGTCCGCGGCGAGCGTCACCACCGCGGTGAGCAGCACGATCCGGCGCAGCCGCCGGCTCGCCGGAGTCGGCGCCGGAGGTCGTTTGATTTGCACCAGTTCACGCCAACTGCCCTGCATGAAACGGCACGCTAACACCGTCGCCCGCACATTGCTGACGCCAATGCACTAATGTTTCCGCCCATGACCGGGCGATTCCTTGGTGTGGTCAGGCGCAGTACAGTGTTCGTCGCGATGATTGTCGGAATTCTTGGCATCCTGCCGTTTCCGTCAATTGCCACCGCATATGCACCCCGTCTCACGCTCGCGAGCAGCACGCCGGGCGCGGAGACCCGAGTGGGCCACCTGCCGCAGGTGCTGCAGCTCGTGTTCAACGACAAGATCGTGGACGCCCAGGTGATCCTGACCGGCCCGGACAGCGCGGCCGTCAGCCTCGGCGCCGTCACCGTGCGCAACGAGACGGCCCGCATCGCGCTCGGCGTCCCGGACGGCGCGCCCGGCAGCTACACCGTGTCCTACACGGCCACCGGGAGCAACGGCGCGGCCGGCAACGGCAGCTTCTCGTTCACCGTGACCACCGGCGCGAAGACCGGCACCTCCGCGAAGCCGACCCGCACGCCGTCGCCGACGGCGGCGCCGACCGTCCTGCCGGTCGCGACCAGCGCCGCGGCCGCGCCCGCCGACTTCCTGACGTCCAAGGCGCAGCCGCCGGCCGCCGCGGCGCCGCCGGCCGCCGGACGTCCCGCGTGGTGGACCTACGCGGCGGTGCTGCTGGTGGTGGCATGTGTGCTGGTGGTGTTCCTCGGGTTCAGCCGCCGCCGGATCCGGCCCGGCATCCCGGCGAAGTAAGGCAGATCAGGCACAACCACGCCTTATCGTGAAGGCATGCTGGAGCACCTTCGCGTCCTCGTCGTCGACGACGAGCCGGACCTGTGCGAGATCGTCAAACGGGTGCTCAGCCGCGCCGGCGCCGAGGTCCTCACGGCGTCGGGGCTCGCCGGGGCGGAGCGGGTCTGCGTCGAGCACCCGGCCGCGATCGACCTGGCGATCACCGACCTGAAGCTCAACGACGGCTCCGGTGTGCAGGTGGCGGAGGTGGTACGGGAGCACTGCCCCGACGCGTTGATCATGTACATGTCCGGCCTGCCCTACTTCGACGCCTCCGTCGTGGAGCTCGGGCCCGACGCCTCGGTGATCGCCAAGCCCTTCCGCGCCACCGAACTGGTCGACATGGTGCAGGTCGCCCTGATCCGGGCGGGACGGGTCGCTCCGTAGCGACATCCCCCAAGCGTTATCACCAGCGTTATCACCATGCGCCGGTAGGGCATATGAACGGCATGGCGCAGGACGAACCCACCGGACCGCGGCTCGAGAACCCGCCGAGCCGGCCCACGCAGCTGACCAAGGGGTCATGGATCGACGTCCTGAAGCGGACGGTCAAAGAGTTCAACGAGGACAACCTGACCGACTGGGCCGCCGCCCTGACCTACTACGGCGTGCTGTCGATCTTCCCCGGCATCCTGGTGCTCCTCGCGGTGTCCGGCATGCTGCTCACCGACACGACCCAGAACGCGGTGCTGAAGAACACCCAGGAGCTGTTCCCCGCGTCGATCGCGGGGCCGGTCAACAGCGCCGTCGACGAGCTCAAGCAGGGTTCCGGCTCCGCCGGCGTGCTCGCGATCATCGGTCTGCTCGGCGCCGTCTGGACCGCCTCCGGCTACGTCGGCGCGTTCATCCGGGCCGCCAACTCGATCTACGACGTGCCCGAGGGCCGGCCGATCTGGAAGGTGCTGCCGATCCGCCTCGGCGTCACCGTCGTCGTCGGCGTCCTCATCTCCCTCGCCGCGCTGAGCATCGTCTTCACCGGCCGGTTCGCCGAGCAGGCCGGCAGCTGGATCGGCCTGTCGAAACAGGCCGTGCAGATCTGGGACATCGCCAAGTGGCCGGTGCTGCTGCTCATCGTCATGGTGATCCTCGCCGTGCTGTACTACGCGTCCCCGAACGCCCGGCAGACCGGCTTCCGCTGGGTCACGCCCGGCGGCGGGCTCGCGGTGCTGATCTGGCTGATCGCCTCCGCCGGCTTCGCGATCTACGTGGGCAACTTCAGCTCGTACAACAAGACGTACGGCACCCTCGGCGGCATCATCGCGTTCCTGGTGTGGCTGTGGATCTCCAACATCGCGATCCTGCTGGGCGCGGAGTTCGACGCCGAGCTCGAGCGCGGCCGCGCCATCCAGGGCGGGCTGCCCGCTGACCAGGAGCCGTTCATGCCGCTGCGCGACGCGAGCAAGGTGAAGGAGAGCGACGACCCCGATCTCTAGCGGGACGACGGGGTCAGGGCGGCGCCGACCTGGTCGACGAGGCCCGACATCTCGAACGCGACCTCGCCGACGTCGCAGCCCGGCTGCACCATGGCGGCGATGCTGGCGAGGGTGTGGCCGTCGCCGAGGGCCATGACGAACAGCAGGCTGCGACCCATCTGCACGATCGTGCGCAGGACCGGGCCGGCGTCGGTGGCCGCGGACACGCCCTGCGCGAGGGAGACCACGCCGGCGACCATCGCGGCGAGCTGGTCGGCGCGCTCCGGCGGCAGCTCGTTGGAGGCCGCGACCAGCAGGCCGTCCCCGGAGACCGCGACGGCGTGCCGGACGCCGGCCACCCGATCGGTGAAGCCGCTGAGCACCCAGTCGAGCCCCGTGATGGCTGTCATGACGTGGCATGTCCTTCCTGACGCACCGTGGTGACGGTGCCGAAACGGCCGATCGGATGCCCGTGTGCCGGCAGCGTCTCGCCGGCGTCGCCGGGGTCCGCGGATTGGGATGTGCCCGTGGTTCCGCTCTGCGGTGACGCATTGACAGTACGCCGTGGCAGCCCGTCGTCGAACGCCCGGGCCTCGACCGTGGGCCCCTCCGCGACGACGCCGCTGGGCACCACCGGGACGAGCAGGCCGCCCTTGCGCGGCACGGGGATGTCCATCGGCTCCGCGCCGGGCAGCGCCGGGCTGCGCTCCAGGGGGCGCGGCGGCAGCCGGTGCTCGGCGGGCTCCGGCAGGACCAGTGGCGTCCGCGGCCGGTGTACGACCATGCCCTGCGGCAACCGCACGGTCGCGACCAGCCCGCCGGACTGCGCCGGGTGCAGGGCGACACCGATCCCGTGACGGGCGGCGAGCCGGGCGACGACGGTCAGCCCGAGCCGCGGGCCGGCCGCCGGGTCCGCGAGCCGCTCGTTGAGCTCGGCGAGCAGGTCCGGGTCCACGGCGGCGCCGTGGTCGGTGACGTGGACGACGGCGCCGTCGCCCGCCCGCCGGGCGTCGACGACGACGGGGTGCTCGCCGCCGGCGTGCCGGGCGGCGTTGTCGAGCAGCTCGGCCAGCAGGTGCACGACGCCGTCGACCGCGGCGGGCTCCACCGCCGTGTCGTCGTCGACGCGGCCGTACTCGACGCGCTCGTAGGCGTGGATCTGCGACTGCGCGGCACGGAGCACGTCGAGCAGCGGCACCGGCGCGGGGTGCACCCTGGCGGCGTCGGCCCCGGCGAGGACGAGCAGGCTGTGGGTGTCGTGCCGGATGCGGGTCGCGAGGTGGTCGAGCGCGAACAGCAGCGCCAGCCGGTCCGGGTCCGCCTCGTCGCGTTCGGCCTCGTCGAGTCGTTCGAGGAGCCCGTCGGCGAGCCGGGCCGCGCGGCGCCCTAGGTCGCCGTACATGCCGGCCTCACCGGCCCTGAGCGCGGCCTGCCCGGCGGCCGCCTCGGCGGCGTCGGCGGCGGCCCGGGCCACGGCCCGCTGCACGGCGTCCAGCGCCTCGGCGACCCGCCCGATCTCGTCCCGCCCCGCCGCCACCTCCCCGGCGGCCACCCCCGCCGCGTGCGGCTCGACCCCGGACAGCCCCGCGGCCCGCGGATCGTCGCCGGGCGGACCGGCGGCGCGCGGACCGGTGACCGGAAGGGCGCCTGCGGCCGTGTTGGCCGCGGTGTTGGCTGCGGTGTTGGCTGCGGTGTTGGCGAGGCGCAGAGCCAGGGTCAGCAGGGCGCGGAGGCGGCGGCGCAGCGCGCGGGCGGCGGCGACGGCCAGGGCGATCGCGGCGACCACGACGGCGAGGACGGCGGCGAGGCCGAGGACGACCGTGCGGTTCTGCCGGTCGCGGGCGTCGCCGACGGCGGCGGCGGTGTCGGCGGCAACGCGGTCGGCGAGGCCCTGGAGGCCGTCGAGCTGGGCGACCGACGCCAGCACCAGGGCGGCGGTGTCGGCGGGGGCGGACGGCGGGGCCAGCAGCAGCGGGTCCACGTCGGCGGTGACGTCCAGGCCCTCGAACACGGCCCGCCAGGCGGGGGGCGCCGCGGCGGTGAACCGGTCGAACGCGCTCGCCGCGGCGGCGCGGTGGGCGGCGATCGCGTCGCGGTCGGCGGCGGTCAGCTCCCCCGCGGCGAGCGCGCGCACCGCCGTCACCTGCACGAGGGCGAGCTCCTCCTTGCCCACGGCGAGCCACCCCGCGGCCCGGCTCCCGGCGAGGACCGCCGGCGGCGCGGGCCGGTCGGCGACGCCCTGCTGGAAGGCGATCAGGCCGGCGATCAGCTGCCGGTACCCGAGCAGCGGCACCGGACCGGACGGCTCCGGCGCGCGGGCCCGCAGCGCGTCGAGACCGTCCAGCGCACCGGCGGCGCCGGGCACACCGGCCGAGACGGCACGGAAGCGGGCGGCGGCGGCGTCCGTGCGGGCGGGGTCGCCGGCCGGCGTGGGCCGGGCGGTGCCGGCGAGGGCGAGCCGCTCGCGCTGCAGGCCGTCGGCGACGCGGCCGGCCTCCGCCGACGCCGAGACGGCCGAGGCGACGGCGCCCTTCACGTCGCCGGAGCGGTCCGCGTAGACGGCGACGGTGACCCCGGCGAGGCCGATCAGGGCCAGCAGGGGCAGGAGCAGGACAAGGACGAGCTTCGCGGCGACGGGGATGTCGGCGAACGCCACCCCACGGACGAAGAAGCGGTGCCGCCGTCGAACCGGCGCAGCGTCACGCAAGACCCCCACCGCCTCCCCTTGTCGGCCCTTTATGCGTACCGCTTTTGCGGTACGTGCGGAAGAGATAACTTTGAGTAGCCGCCCGAATTTCACGCATTGACGCGGAATGCACCTCGCTTAAGCAAGAACAAAGACAAAGTTGAACCGGAGCCGCACCCGTCCGCTTGAACGCCCGAACGCGCGCTCATTAGGGTTCAGGGATGCCTGAGCGGCTCTTCGCGGATGACGACCCCTCATCCGACTCGCACAGACGCGTCAAGGGCGCCTTCTTCGCCGACTACACGGGCGAGTTCCCGATGCCGCGCGTCCTCAACGAGCCGTCGCCGGCCGACGACGAGCAGGAGCAGCCCCGTACACCTGCCGCGAAGACCTCAAAGGGACCCGCGCCGGCATGGCTCAGGACGGGACGGCCCGCCCTGCACGAGCTGATGCGCAACCGCCGGCAGGCCCTCATGGCCCTCGGCGGCGGCGCCGTCGCGATCGGCGGGCTCGGATCCGGCGCCGCCGCGATGCTCGGCCGCCCCGAGGACGCCGACGAGATGGTCAGGACCGGCCAGGGCGGCGGCAACGTCTCCCCGCGCGACGCCGGCTCGTTCTCCAACCGCGACTCCAGCTACACCAGCGGCCTCGGCGACCTCAACGACCTCGGCGCCGCCGGCACCGCCGACTCGGCCTCCGCGGCCGCGGTCGCCGCGATGCGCGCCACGCCCCGCTTCCCGACGCCGCTGAACCGCGACCCGGTGCTGCACCTGCTGCGGCGCTGCACGTTCGGGCCCACGCAGGCGGACGTCGCCGCGGTCAAGGAGCTCGGCATCGACGGCTGGCTCGACCAGCAGCTCGACCCCGAGAAGATCCCCGACCCGGTCGCCGACGCGGCGCTGAAGACCACGCCGACCGTCACGATGACCACCGCGGAGATCCGCGCGGCGGTCAAGGACGGCGACAACAAGGCGATGTACGAGCTGACCCGCGCCGTCATCGCCCGGCAGGTGTGGAGCACCCGGCAGCTGTTCGAGGTGATGGTCGACTTCTGGAACAACCACCTCAACATCACCAGCCCGTTCGACGGCGGCTGGGACACCCGGGTCCCCTACGACGTGAACGTCATCCGCAAGCACGCGCTGGGCAAGTTCTCCGACATGCTCATCGCCTCGGCGCGGGACCCGGCGATGATGCGCTACCTGGACAACACGTCCTCCGACAAGCGCAACGTCAACGAGAACTACGGCCGTGAGCTGCTCGAGCTGCACACCGTCGGGATCGACGGCGGCTACAACGAGAAGGACGTCCGCAACTCCGCGTACCTGATGACGGGCCGCACGGCGACCCGCGAGGGCACCTTCAGGTATGAGCAGAACCGGCACTGGACCGGCGCGGTCAAGGTGCTGGGCTTCCAGCACGCGAACAAGTCGGCGAAGGACGGCCTGGCCGTCGGCGACGCCTACCTGCTGTACCTGGCCACGCACCCGTCGACGGCGAAGTACATCGCCCGCAAGCTCGCGGTCCGGTTCGTGTGCGACACACCACCGCAGTCCCTCGTCGACCGGCTCGCCACCGCGTACCAGCAGAGCGGCTCGGCGATCGCGCCGGTGCTCAAGGTGCTGTTCCGGTCCCTGGAGTTCTGGATCGCGGCCGGGCTGAAGACCCGCCGCCCCCTGGAGAACTTCGTCGCGACCGCCCGCGTCGTCGGCACCAAGCCCGGCGCGGACACCGGCAAGGCCCTCGAAGACCTGTACAACTTCACCCGCAAGCTCGGCCAGGCGCCGCTGGGCTGGGAGCCGCCGGACGGCTACCCCGACGTCGCGAACGCGTGGAGCTCCGCCGCCGGCATGCTGGAGACGTGGAACTCGCACCGCGCGTTCCTGCAGCAGTCGTTCAAGGGCCTCAACAACCCGCGCGCCGACTCGCTCGTCACCCAGCCGGCCGCGACCCTGGCCACCTACCTGGACGTGCTGTGCAACCGGCTCATCTTCCAGCCGATGAAGCCCGCCGAGCGGGACGCGCTGATCAAGTTCCTCGGCGCGAAGCCCGACACCCGGGTCACCGACGCCAACCTCGGCGGCAAGCTGCCCAACCTGGCGCCGCTCGTCCTCGACTCCGTCTACCACGCGCTGCGGTGAGGTTTCCGTGACTGACCTTCCAGAAGGCGAGCGCCGCCCCACCTCACTGGAGGAGCTGCGCCGGCACGGCCCGAACCTGTGCGAGGCCGCGATCCGGGTGCAGGCCGACCAGGTCCAGGACGAGCTGGCCGCCGAGCGCGAGCGGTGGAGCAAGGGCTTCACCCGCCGCCGCCTCGTGCAGGGCGCCGGGTTCGTCGGCGTGGCCGCGCTCGGCGCGCAGCTGGTGACGAGCCGGGTCGCGTTCGCCGCGCCCGAGGACGCCAAGGGCACGCTCGTCGTCATCTTCCTGCGCGGCGGCATGGACGGGCTGTCCGTGGTCGCGCCCGGCGACGACCCCAACTACCGCTCGATGCGGCCCAACATCGCGATCCCCATGGCGGCGCTGCTGCCCGCCGGGCGCGGCTTCGGGCTCAACCCGGCGATGACCGCGCTGTACCCCTTCTGGCAGGCCGGCAAGATGGCCGCGGTGCACGCGGTCGCCTCCCCCGACGCCAGCCGCAGCCACTTCCAGGCGCAGGACGCCCTGGAGCGCGGCGCGGCGTCGGTCGCGGTGCGCACCGGCTGGCTCGACCGGGTCCTCGCCCAGATGGGCCCGGGCACCACGTTCCGCGCCGTCGCGCAGGGCAACGCGTTGCCGCGCTCCCTCGTCGGCGGCGAGCAGGCGATCGTCCTCAACGGCATCCGCGACTTCCGCATCGACAACGACGCCATGCGCAGCCAGACGATGGAGGCGCTGAAGACCCTCTACACGGGCCTCGACCACTCCCTGGCCAGCACCGCCGCCGGCACCATCCAGGCGATCAACACCGCGCAGAAGATCGCGAACTCGCAGTACCGGCCGCTGGAAGGCGTCCAGTACCCCGGCGGCGGCCTGGCGGACCGGCTGAAGGACATCGCCCAGCTCATGAAGGGCGGCGTCGGCCTGCGCGTCGCGGCCCTCGACGTCGGCGGCTGGGACATGCACACCAACCTCGGCCGGGTCGACGGCGGCGACATGCGCAACTCGCTGACCAACCTGTCCGAGGCGATCGGCGCCTTCGCCACCGACCTCGGCCCGCTGCTGGACAACACGACCATCATCACGATGAGCGAGTTCGGCCGGCGAGTCCAGGAGAACGGCAACGTCGGCGTCGACCACGGCCACGGCAACGCGATGCTGCTGCTCGGCGGCGGCCTCAACGGCGGCAAGGTGCACGGCAACTGGCCCGGCCTCGCCCCCGGCGCCCTCGACCAGGGCGATGTCGCGGGAGCCAACGACTACCGCGACATCCTCGCCGAGATGCTCAAGAAGCGCTTCAACGTCCAGGACTCAGCGGCCATCTTCCCCAACCACCAGTTCAAGACGCTGGGCGTCTTCAAAGGCTGAACCCTAGAGGCTGAACACCGGCCCCGTGGTGGTCGACAGCGAGCAGGCGTTGCCGTACGTCTTCTTGTAGTCGACCCGCTTGCCCTTCCACCGGCCGACGGCCGTGACCGTCACCGGGTCGTACTGCATCGTGCACGCCATGCCGGTCGTGGCCTGCAGCCGGGCGAAGTCGCCGCCGACCTTGGCCAGCGCGGAGCACGCGTCCTTGGCCTGCTTGTGCGACCCGCCGGCGGGCCGGCACGTCAGCGACGCGCGGCGCTGCACCGGCTTCGAGCTCTCGCCCTTGGCGACCGTCAGCACCAGCTTCGTCGGCCTGGCGGGCGCTGCCGTCGCCGCCGCGGCCGTCATCGTCTCCACGGTCGCGATCGCCGCCACCAGCATCGTGGCCGTCGCGACCAACCGTCCTGCACCCATTCCAACCCCCGTCGCACCTTGGTGGGGCGAGCTTACACACCTTTTTCCGGACATTTCGCATTTTGGCTAATGTACGACTGGCGCACGGCCATCTGGCCTCGCAGGCTCGGCTCCCCTCCCGCCTCCGTCCCCACCTGGCCGCCGGCGGGACCAGTCACCCAGTCGAAGGCGCCCGGGCCGCGCCGCACGATCCCGGGCGGTGCCGGTAGCCCCGGGGGCCGCACCGTCCGGGGATCATGAGGGCCCGGACGCCCGAGGCCACCGGCACCGCCCCGGGCACCGGGGCGGCTTCCTGGCGATCTGACAAATTGCGGCGCGCGATGCCCCCTGTTGATCGACGTCCCGGACTAGGGTGTGCTACCACCGACGCTCGGGAGGAGACTGCCGTGACCCTGGAGGCACAGGCACAGAAGCTCGTCGCCGGCCTGGTGCGGGTCGCCGTCATGGCGCCCACCGACACGCCCCCGCCCGAGCAGTCCCAGCTCCCCCCGCCGCACCGGCAGGTCCTGCTGCTGCTCGGCCGGCGGGACCGCGAGTTCCGCCTGTCCGACCTGGCCGCGGAGCTCGGCTCGTCGGTCGCGGCGACGATGGCGATCGTGTCGCCGCTCATCGCCGAGGGCCTGGTCGAGATGCGGCCGGCGCCGTCCTACGCCGCGCACGACATGCGGATCGCGGCGACCGACCGCGGCCTGGCGCTGACCCCCGCGCCGTCCAACTGGGCGGAGCACGCCCTCGGCAGCGTCGAGGACCTCGACGAGCACGCCCAGGCGCGGCTGCTGCGGATCGTCACGACCAGGATCACCGAGCTGCAGCGGGAGGGCCGCATCCCGGTGAGCCGGATGTGCCTGTCGTGCCGGTTCTTCGACGGCTACCGCCACCCCGGCACCGAGGCGCCGCACCACTGCTGGTTCGTCGACGCCCCGTTCGGTTACCGAGAGCTACGACTGCACTGCCCTGACCACATTCCGGGCGGAAGCTCACCACGGTCCGGGTGAACGACCCCCCTCACGCGCTGCACTCTCCCCCGGGTGCTCATATGCTGTGCCTGATGAACGCGCGGGGTGAGTCATGTCAATGTCGGTGACCGTCAATGTGTTGATGGACGGGTCCACGGTGGTCTCCGTCCGGGGCGAGATCGACCACGGGACCGCGACGACACTCCGTCAGGACCTGGTGGCCGCCGCGACCCAGCGCCGGCCGAGCGTGCTGCGGGTCGACCTGGGGCTCGTCACGTTCCTCGACTCGGCCGCGGTCGGCGCGCTCGTGGGCGCGCAGCGCGAGGCGGGCGTCGAGGGCGTCCGCCTGGTCATCCACCGCGCCAGCCCGTTCGTGATCCGCCAGTTGAAGGTGGCCGGCGTCCACGAGCTCCTCGGCGCGCCGCCCGAAGCCGACCCGGACCAGATCACCTTCTGAGCCGGGCGAAGGGCCGGCGCGCCGCGGGACGGGCCCCGCCCGAGGCCGCCGGGGCGCTACGAGCCCGCGCTGTCCGCCTGGACCGGGGCGGGGGCGACCTGGGCCGGCACGGTGTGGTCCCAGCGGTCGGGGGCGGGGCGCACGTCGTCGTGCGGGAAGACCCAGGCCCGGTATGCCCACAGCCGGAACAGCATCGCGAGGGCCGTGCCGAGCACCATGCCGAAGCCGAAGTCGGAGATCTCCTCGACGAGGGCGCTGACCGCCGGCTCCTGCAGCCCGAAGATGTACCGCGCAACGAACAACGGCGCCGCGTTGACCGCGACGCCGATGCCGTTGATGACCAGGTAGAGCGCCATCTCATGATGGCGGCGCCGGCCGCCCCGGGTCCGGAAGGACCATTCGCGGTTCAGGAAGTACGACACCACCGACGCGACCACGTTCGCGATCGTGAGCGCGGTGACCGGCTTGTGCTCCAGCACGGTCAACCGGAGCCCGTAGTTGACCAGCAGCGTGACCACGTAGCAGAACCCGCCGACGATCACGAACTTGACCGTCTCACGGTGCCGCCGCATCCGCTGCGCCACGGGGCCGGGGAGCCAGTTGAGGGTCCGGTCAGTGAGCCGCATCGGCCGGACTATACCCGGCGAACCTTGCGACACGCCCGTTGTCTGGCTCCGGTTCCCACCCCCGTCCGTCACCGCTCACCCGTGCACACCGACGCCCCCGGCGTGACCGCGGCGGCAGCGTCCACCGGCCCCACGACCACGCAATACGCGACCATCGGATCGACGCCCTTCACCACGTACGACGTCGTGCCCGGCGGCACCTGCGCCAGCACCACCGCGGGCCCGCCGTCGCGTGAAAGCGCCACGACCGCCGTGCCCTCCAACCCCGTCCAGGTGACCGCGAGGGCCGTCCCGTCGTCCCGCAGCCGGAGGTCCCGCACCCTCGCCGGCCCGCCCTCTCCCTGCCCGGCCGCCGCCTCCTCCCCGGCCCGGGGAGCGGCCGTGCCGGTCGGTCCGGCCGGTGGCTTCGCGGTGGTCCGGTCCGGGGCGCCGCCCTGGTCCCACGGGATCGAGACCGCGGCGATGACCAGCGCGCCGGCCGCGACCGCGACCACCGCCTTCAACGGCACCACGACCCGCCGCTCCCCCGCGGCACGACCCCTGTCGCCGGGACCGGAAGCCTCGTGCGTCACGGCGGGTGCGTCCACGACCGCGGGAGGACGCACGACGCGCTCCGGCGCCACGACCTCGGGCACCACGGCCGGCTCCTGGACGCGCTGCTCCGCCGGGTCCGGCAGTGGCTCCGGCAGTGGCTCCGGCAGTGGCTCCGGATCATCGACGTCCTCCGCCGCGACGTCCACGGCGAAGGCTCGCGCATCAGCGGCCTCCGGGGCATCGCCGGCCACCGCCGCCTCCCGGAGCACGGGCGTGGGGTGCAGCAGGGCGGCGGGCATCGGGGGCTCGACGGCGGCGAGCTCCCACTCCATCGCCTTCGTGAACGGATGGCGGCTGCCGAGCCGGGACCGCGCCGCCGCGTGCGCGACGGTGAACAGGCGGCGCGACGCGGGGACGTTGCCGTCGTCGCGGTGCAGGGCGGCGAGCTCGGCGGCGATCCGGATGGTGTCCAGGTCGTCGGCGCCGTACTCCCGGCGGTGCACGGCGTAGGCGGCGTTGAGCATGGCGAGGGCGAGCGGGCGCTGGCCGCGGTCGCGCTGCAGGAGCGCGAGGTTGACGCGGGCGAGACGGATGACCCGGGCCGCCTCCGCGCCGGTGACGGGGTCGGTCTCGTCGACGCCGCTGTCCAGGACGCGGTGGTAGAGCGCCTCGGCGGCGTCCCACTCGTCGTAGTCGTGCCGGACGGCGGCGAGCACCGCCCAGGCGTGCACCGTGGACACGTCCGACGGCCCGTACGCCTGCTCGGCCTGCGTGGCGACGGCGTCCGCGAGGTCGTAGGCGGCGGCGAGGTCACCGAGCTCGCGCAGCGCCTCGGCGAGCAGCCGGCGGGCGGTGAGCCGGTCGCCGTCCGGCAGCCCGGGCTCGTCCAGCAGGGCCCGCGCGGCCTCCTGGGCGCCGTGCAGGTCCCAGGTGGCGACGAGCTCCTCGACGGCGGCGAGACGGGCGCCGAAGCCCCGCTTCGGCAGCGGGACGGGACCCGCGGTGGTATCGACGCTACTCACAGCCTTCCCTCCGCCCGAGAGCCTAGAGGGAACGGTGACGCAATGCCAGCCTTCGATCACGATGCGCGTAGATGGCGTCGGCTCCGGCAGCCTGCCACGTCGCTGCCGGAGCCGAGCCGTCCCGCGTTACCGCGTCGTAAGCCCGCGGGCGCCGCACACTGTGAACGTTCGGCCGCGCGGCCGGAGCCTTAAGAAGAAACAGGGTGCAGGCCCTGAGAATTCAGCCGAGCAGCCGGCGGTACAGGCGCAGATAGTCCTCGACCATCCTGTCGGCGGAGAAACGGCTCACCGCGTGCCCGCGGACCTGGTGGCGGTCGAGCTTGAGCGCGTCGTCGAGCACCTCCACCGCCTCGGCGGCGGACCCCGCGAGGTATCCGGTGACCCCCTGGTCCACCACCTCCGGCATCGAACCGAGCGGATACGCCACGACGGGCGTGCCACACATCATCGCCTCGACGACCGACAGGCCGAACGGCTCCGCGAAGCCGATCGGGTGCAGCAGCGCGGCGGCGGCGCCGAGGACGTCGGCGCGGTCGGTGGGGCCGATGTTGCCGAGGTACACGATCTGCTCGCCGTCGATCTGGGGCAGGACCTCCTCGGCGTGGTACCGCTCGTCGTGGACGGGGCCGGCGATGAGCAGCCGCCGGCCGGCGGCGCGGGCGATCCGGATCGCCTCGGCGGTGCCCTTGTCGGGGTGGATGCGGCCGAACGCGACGAGCGAGTCGCCCGGCGCGGCCCGGAACGGGAACTGTGCGACGTCGATGCCGTGGTAGATCGTGGCGGCGTAGTCGAGGCCGGGGCCGCGGTCGGCGTCGGAGATGGACACAAACGCCGAACGGGCCCGCTGGTACGCGGGGAGGATCGACGGCGAGCAGAAGCCGTGCACGGTCGTGACGAGCGGCGCCCGGCAGAACCCGCTCATCGCGAGGGGCAGCCAGTCCAGGTTGTTGTGCACGAGGTCGAACCCGGCGCTGCGTTCGAAACAGTGCGCCACGTGCAGCGCCTCCCAGATCCTCCCGTCGTAGGAGGTGTCCTCGTTGTACGGGCGCTCGACGACCCCGTCGAGTCGGGCGGCGGTGACCGAGTCGAGGCTGGCGAAGAGGGTGACGTCGACGCCGCGCGCGACGAGCCCCTCGGCGAGCAGGGAGACGACCTGTTCCCACGGCCCGTACGCGCGGGGCGGGGTCCGCCAGGCGATCGGTCCCAGCAGTGCGACCTTCATCCGCGCTCCCTACCCGTCATGTGGCACTCGAACCCGTCCATCTTCGCCCTGCTCAGTTACGCCACCCGGCTGCCGATAGGCAGGTCAGCCGAATCAGCGACAAGGAGACCGATGACCGCATGGCGCTGGTATGCGGGGCTGGGGCTCGGCGCGGTGGTCGTCGGCGCGTTCCTGCCGGTCATCCCGCGCCAGGCGCTGTACTCGCTGGTCGGCGCCTCGACGGTGGTCGCGGTGGTCGTCGGGGTGCGGCGCCACCGTCCGGCGCACCCGCGCGCGTGGTGGCTGTTCACCGCCGGCCTGGCCTGCTCGGTGCTGGGCGCGGTGGCGTGGGCGGTCGACTACACGCTGACCGGTGAGGTCGGCTTCCCGTCGGCGAAGGACGCGCTGTTCCTCGCCGCGTACCCGTTCCTCGGCGGCGGCCTGGTCAGCTGGGTGCGCCGCGACCCGCGCCGGCCGCGCTGGGAGCGGCTCATCGACTCCGGCATCGTCGCGTCCGGGGTGGCGGCGCTGAGCTGGACGTTCATCGCGCATCCGGTGCTGGCCGGCGCGCACTTCGACGTCCCGCACCGGATCAGTCATGTGATGTACGCGGGGATCGACCTCCTGCTGGTCGTGGCGACGACCCGGATGGCCTTCACCAGCAGCGTGCGCAACGCCGCCCATCGGCTCGTGTGCGTGGCGGCGGCGACGCTCATCACCGGCGACATCGTGTACTACGTCGCGATCGCCTGGACCGGCGACCCGAAGGGCGACCGTATCTCCGCGGCGCTGTACCTGTGCGCGTACGCGCTGATGGGCACCGGCGCGCTGCACCCGTCGATGGCGCAGGCCGCGGGCCGCCCGGAGCGCCCGCAGCAGGTGATCCCGCGGCGGCGGATCTACCTGTACTCCGTGCTGTCGCTGATCGGTCCGGTCACCGCGATCACGATGCTGCTGGTCGCGTCGCCGCTGCCGTCGCGGTCGTGGGCGGTCGTGCCCCTCGCCACGTCGATCGTCACGTCGGTGCTGCTCATCGCCCGGTTGAGCCAGCTCGTCCAGTTCGCGCACCGGCGGGTGGAGGAGCTCGACGCGCACGCGCTCGCCCTCGGCGCGGCGCTGCGCGAGCAGGAGGCGCTGCGGCAGCAGCTGACGCACCGGGCGCTGCACGACGCGCTCACCGGCCTCGGCAACCGCGCGCTGCTGCAGGAGCGCCTCGAGCACGCCCTGACCCGCACGAACGCGGCCCACGGCCTGCTGCTGCTGGACCTGGACGGCTTCAAGGACGTCAACGACTCGTTCGGCCACCCGGTCGGCGACGCGCTGCTGATGGAGGTCGCGGCGCGGCTGCTCGGCGAGGTCGACACCGCCGACACCCTGGTCCGGCTCGGCGGCGACGAGTTCGCCATCCTCCTGGAGGACGTGCCGGTGCTGCGGGTGAACGCGGTCGGTCAGGCGATCGTCGACGCCCTCGCCCAGCCGTACGGCATCGGCGGCCGGGAGCTGAACGTCACCACCAGCGTGGGGACCCTGCTGGTGCGCGCCCCGACGACACCCGCGGAGGCGCTGCAGCTCGCGGACCTCGCCCTGTACGCGGCGAAGGCGGCGGGCAAGAACCGGCTCGCCGCCTACGAGCCGCGGCTGGCCAGCGAACGGCACGAGCACATGCGCCTGTCGGCGGAGCTGCGGCGGGCCGTGGCGAACGACGAGTTCACGGTCAACTACCAGCCGGTGGTGGACCTGTCGACCGGCCGGGTCACCGCGGTCGAGGCGCTGCTGCGCTGGAGCCCCGACGGGCGGCCGGTGCCGCCGATGGAGTTCATCCCCATCGCCGAGCAGTACGGCCTGATCGTCCCGATCGGGGCATGGGTGTTGCGGCAGGCGTGCCACGACGTCCGCTCCTGGCACGACAGGTTCGGCATCTCCGTCACCGTCAACGTGTCCGGCCGCCAGCTGCGCGAGCCGGACTTCGCGCGGACGGTCCTCTCGGCGCTGCGGGAGGCGGACCTGCCCGGCGGCGCGCTGATCCTGGAGATCACCGAGACGGTGCTGGTCGCGTCGTCGACGGAGAGCGACGACGTGACGGCGCTGCTGTCGGCGCTGCGCGAGGAGGGCGTGCGGGTCGCCGTCGACGACTTCGGCACCGGGTACTCGTCGCTGGCCTACCTGCGCCACCTGCCGGTCGACATCCTGAAGATCGACCGCGCGTTCACGCCGGAGGGTGGGATGGCGGAGGAGATGGCGTTCACGCGGGCGATCGTCGAGCTGGGCAACAGCCTGCGCCTGTCGGCGATCGCCGAGGCGGTCGAGACGCCGGAGCAGGCGGACCGGCTGCGCGAGCTGGACTGCCCGCAGGCCCAGGGTTACCACTTCTCCAGACCGCTGCCGGCCGACGCCCTCGACGAGGTCCTCACCGCGGGCGACGGCGTCCTGCACGGCGCCTCCGCCCCCGCCACGACCTGACCACGCCGTCCGCACGGGGCTTGCGGGCCGCCGGGACGGAAGGAGGACCCGGGGTGGGCCCGGGTCCTCCTCAGGTGTGACTGGCGGTCCGCCGGTTCACCAGTCCTTGATCCAGGTGACCTTGGTGTCGAGCCACTCGTTGAGGCGGGCGACCTGGTCGACGTCGGTGTCGAGCCAGCTGACCTGCCCGGTGATGGCGAGGATCGCGAAGACGACGGCGGTGCCGCTGAACAGCACGCCGAGGGTGCCGAGGCCGCGGCCGGCGACGTGGCGGCGGGCGCCGGCGAGGATGCCGCCGAAGGACAGCAGCAGGCCGAGGGCGCCGAGCGGCAGCGCCCACACGGCGAGCAGGCCGGTGAGGGCGGCCGCGACCGCGACGACGCCGGCGATGAGGCCGAGCGTCGACAGCATGCTCGCGCGGGCCGGGCGGGCCGGCTCGGCGACGACCTCCGGGTCGGTGACGATCTCGCGGTCCGTGACGGGCTCGCGGTCGATGACCGGCTTCATGGTCGTCGTGTGCGACTCGCGGCGGTCGGCGATGCCGTCCCGGTCGGTGTCGGTGTCACCGGGGAGCGGGCCGACGGCCGGGATGCGGTGGGTGCGGTCCGAGGTCCGCAGCCGCTTCGACTCGACGCGGTCGTCGATGCCGTCATGGTCCAGGTCGACGGTGGGGCCGGCCTTCGGGTCGAGCGTGCGGTCCGCGACCCCGTCGTGGTCGCGGTCGGCCTTGCCGTACAGGGTGCCGCCCTCGACACGGTCGTCCACCCCGTCATGGTCGCGGTCGACCTTAGGGTCGACCTTGCGGTCGGCGGTGTCGCCGGCCTTCTGGTCGAGGGTGCGGTCGTCGACCCCGTCGTGGTCCCGGTCGACCTGGGCGTTGCGCCCGCCGAACAGCTGCCCGATGCGTGCCACGCGTGTTCACCTCCTGTGGAGCGCCCGGCCGCAGGCCCGGGGGGTGGGAGTGCGGCGGATCGGGCGGATGTCGATGCGGTACCCAGCGGCGTCTCACCTCAATCGGGTGTCGTTCGTTTGGTGGGGGTATGCCCGGGTATCGCCGGAGACATGAAGCCTGAACTCACCCATGACGAGATCGAAGCCCGCAGCCGGCTCGGCCGTTTCATCCCGATGGCGAGCCTGCCCGGCGACCGCGACGACCTCCTCGCTGGCGCCACGGACCTCAACGCGCCCGACGACGTCCTCAGCGCGCTGGAGCGGCTGCCGGAGGACGAGATGTTCGAGACGGTGAGCGAGATCTGGGCCGCGCTCGGCCACCGCAACGAGGACGCCCACCACTGACGGAGATCCAGCGGGCCGGGATACCGGTGTACGACCTTGCCGCGACGCACTACCGTCACGCTGCGTGGAGTGTTCCGTGCTGGGACCGGTCGAGGTGGTGGCCGGCGGAAGGCCCGTCGACCTGGGCGGCTCCCGCCAGCAACTGATCGTGGCTGGGCTGCTGTTCCACTCCGGCCGGGTGGTCGCCGTGCCGGACCTGGTGGAGCTGGTGTGGGACGACGACCCGCCGGTGACCGCCCGCAACCAGCTGCAGACCGTGGTGTACCGCATCCGCCGCCTCCTCGGCGCCGACGGCGAGGCCCTGCGGACCGACCCGGCCGGCTACCGGATCACGCTGCCGGAGGACCGGCTCGACCTGTCCCGCTTCCGCGCGGCACTGCGCCGGGCCCGCACCGAACCGGACCCGGAGGCCGCCGCGCGGCTGTACCGCACCGCCCTCGACGAGTGGCGCGGCACCCCGTTCGCCGGGCTGCCCGGCTCGGTGATCGCCCGGTGGCGCAACTCGCTCATCGAGCTGCGCTGGGCCGCGACCGAGGAGTGGGCGGAGACCCTGCTGGTCCTGCGCCGGCCCCGCGAGGTGGTCGAGCACGCGGCGCCGCTCGTCGCCGGCAACCCGCTGCGCGAGCGCCTCGCCGGTGCCGTCATGGCCGCCCTGCACCGCGACGGCCGCCAGGCCGAGGCGCTGCACCTCTACCGGCGCACCGTCGAGGCCCTGCGCGACGAGCTCGGCGTCGACCCCGGCCCGCGGCTGCGCGACCTGCACATGGAGGTGCTCCGCGGCACCGCGGAGACGTCGCCGCAGGGATCGGGGCCCAGCGCCCTGCCCCGGACGGTCGCCCGGCTGCGGGGGCGGGAGGAGGAGACCGCGCGGCTGCTGAGGGCGGCCCACGGCCCGCACCGCCTGATCGTCGTCGACGGGATGGCCGGCGTCGGGAAGTCCGCGTTCGCGGTGGCCGCCGCCGAGGCACTGCGGCCCGAGTATCCGGCCGCTCAGCTCTTCGTCGACCTTCAGGGGCACAGCGAGGGCGACCCGGTGTCGCCGGTCGACGCCCTCGGCCTGCTCCTCGCCCAGCTCGGCGAGGCACCGCAGCGCATCCCCGGCGACCTGCCGGGCCGGCAGGGCCTGTGGCGGCGGGCCCTCGCCGGCCGCGGGTCCGTCGTGGTGCTGGACAACGCCGCCGGCGCCGAGCAGGTGCGGCCGCTGCTACCCCAGGCCGACGCGCCGTGCGTGGTGCTCGTGACCAGCCGGACCAGGATCGGGCCGGTCGACGACGCGTTCCTGCTGCAGCTGGAGCCCCTTCCCGTCGGTGCCGCGGTGGCGGTGCTGCGGGACGCGGTGGGTGAGCGGGTGGACGCCGAGCCGGAAGCGGCGGTCATGGTGGTCGAACTGTGCGGGCGGCTGCCGTTGGCGGTGCGGCTGATCGCGCACCGGTTGCAGCACCGGCCGCGGTGGAGTCTGGCGGCGATGGTGGAGCGGTTACGGGCCGCGGATCCGCCACCGATCGCGGTGTCGGCGGAGGGCCACAGCGTGGCGGCGGCGTTCGACGTGTCGTATCGGCAGTTGAGCGGGGGCGAGCAGCGGTGCTTCCGGCTGCTCGGACTGCATCCGGCGGGTGAGTTCGAGGCGTGGCCGGCGGCCGCGCTGGCCGACGTGCCGGTCGGGCAGGCCCGGGAGCTGCTGGACCGGCTGGTGGAGGTGCACCTGCTGGAGGAGGACCAGCCCGGCCGGTACCGGCTGCACGACCTGCTGCGCGAGTTCGCCGCCACCCTGGTGATCGAGGAGGAACGGGCGGCCGCGACCACCCGGCTGCTCGACTACTACCTGCACACGGTCGCCGCCGTGAACCGTCCCCTGGAGCTGATCCAGGCGATCGCACCGGACGTGCGGCCGGACGCGTTCCAGCGGTCCTTCTCCGACGAGCACGAGCGCCTGCTCTGGTTGCGGGCGACGTGGCCCGCCGTCGTCGCCCTCGCCGATGAGGCGCACCGCACCGGCGCGCACCGGCACGCGGTCATGCTGCACCGGGTGCTGTGGCGGTTCGCCAACAACGAGGGGCGGGCCGAGATCGCCGAACGGCTCGGCCTGCAGGCCATCGCGTCCGCGTCCGCGCTCGGCGACGACGGGCTGATCGCGCTCGCCAGCAACTGGCATGCCGGCACGACGATGCGGCTGGGGCGCAGCACGGAGAGCATCAGGCACCTGGAGCGAGCCGCGGCGCACTACGCCACGGCCGGCATGCCGCAGGAGGTCAGCCGGGTCCAGGTCAACCTCGGCATCGTGTGCCGCGCCGCCGGATGGCTCGCCGAAGGCATGGAGCACCTGCGCACGTTCCGCGAGCTGAACAAGGAGCACGCCAGCACGCCGTTGGCCCTCTTCGAGACCGGCGCGACCGAGCTCCTGCTGGGACGGCCCGCCCAGGCCCGCGTGACGTTGCGCGACGCGGCGCTGCACATGCACCGCATCGGCGCGACCATGCAGCTCGCCAACCTGTGCAACGAGTTCGCCGGGGCGCACCTCGCGCTCGGCCACCCACGGCTGGCGCTGCTGCTGTTCACCCGCGGCCATCGGATGAACAGGGAGGCCGGCAGCAGGGCCGGCGTCGTCGAGGCGCTGTGCGGGATGGGCCGCACGCACGCGGTGCTCGGCGACCCCGGCGCGGCACTGCGCTGCCATCACGAGGCATCCGAGCAGGTCCGCGACCTGGCGCCGTTCTTCGAGGCCAGCGCCCGCAACGACCTCGGCACCACGCTGACCCTGCTCGGGCGGACCGGCGACGCGATCGCCGCGCACGAGCTGGCGCTGCGCCTCGCCGAGCTGACCGAACGACGCTACGAGCGGGCCCGCGCGCACGCCGGGATCGCCGACGCGCTGCGGCGCGAGGAGCGGGACGACACGGCCGAGCGGGCCGCGGCGCGGGCGTTGTTCGAGGCGTGCGGCCTGGACGCCGCGGCGGTGGCGCGGGCCTCAGAGCCGGCGCAGCAGCTTGTGCTCCTCAACGACCGGCACTGACAGCGTCTTGTAGCCGACCTCGTCGAACAGGACCGTCATGTGCTCACCGGCGTACGACATGACGACGCCCTTGCCCCACTCGCCGTGGCGGACCTCGCTGTGGACCGGGAACGGCACGTCGGCCGTGGCGGCGAGCCCGGCCTGCGCGCTGCCGTCGTGGCAGTTGTCGCAGTGGCCGCAGGTGCCCTCGAGGTGCTCACCGAAGTACGCCAGCAGCGTCCGGCCGCGGCACAGCTCCGTCTCGGCGAAGGTGCGCATCATGTCCAGGCGCGACCGCGACAGCGTCTGCTGCCGCTCGGCCTGCTCCTCCGCGAGCTCCGCCGCCTTCGCGGGGGTCGGCGCCCAGCGGGGTGCCTTGACCTTGCTGCCGTGCAGGAGCTGCGCGCCGCCGACCTCCTCCAGGAGGCTCAGCAGCTGCCCGAGCTTGCGCGCGCCGAGGCCCGTGCGCTCCTCCAGCTCGTCGCGGGTGATCGCCTCGGGCGCGACGGAGCGCAGCAGGGCCGCGAGGGAGCTGACCTCCTCGCGGTCGACGGAGACGTTCGTGAAGAACTTCCGCAGCCCGGTGTCCTCGGTGCGGTGCAGCAGCAGCACCTGCGCCGGCTTCCCGTCGCGCCCGGCCCGGCCGATCTCCTGCAGGTAGGAGTCGGGTGAGTCCGGCAGCGCGATGTGGTTGACCCAGCGGATGTTGGGCTTGTCGATGCCCATACCGAACGCGGTCGTCGCGACCATGATCTCGACCTCGTCGGCGAGGAACGCCTCGTGCGCGCGCTCGCGGTCGCCGGCGCTCATGCCGCCGTGGTACGCGACGGCCGGCATGCCCTCCTCGACGAGCCGCTCGGCGAGCTCCTCGGTGGCGCGGCGGGTCGGCGCGTAGATGATCCCGGGCGGCGTGGACTCCTTCAGCCGGGTGAGCAGCCGCCGGTAGCGGGTCTGCTCGTCGGGGCAGTGCACCGACTCCAGGAACAGGTTGGGCCGGTCGAGGCCGGTCACGACGATCTCCGGGTCGCGCATCCCGAGCCGCTCGACGATGTCCTCGCGGACCGGCGGCGAGGCGGTCGCGGTGAGCGCGACGATCGGCGGGCGGCCCAGCTCGCGGATGAACTGCCCGAGCTGCAGGTAGTCGGGGCGGAAGTCGTGGCCCCACGCGGAGACGCAATGCGCCTCGTCGACGGCGACGAGGCTCGGCTTCAGCGCCTTGATCTGGGCGACGCGGGCCGGGTCGGCGAACTGCTCCGGGGTCAGGAACACGAACTCGGCGTCGCCGGCGCGCAGCGCCTCCAGGGCCTCCTCGCGCTCGGCCTTGCCCTCGGCCGAGGACAGCCGCACGGCCTGCAGCGACGCCTGGTTGCGGGCGGTCAGCGACGCGATCTGGTCCTGCTGCAGCGCCAGCAGCGGCGAGATGACGATCGTCGGGCCGGGCAGCAGCGGCGCCGGCACCTGGTAGATGGCGGACTTCCCGGCGCCGGTCGGCAGCACCGCCAGGGCGTCGCGCCCCTCCATCAGGGCCTGCATGGCCTGCACCTGCTCGTCTCGCAGCCGGTCCCAGCCGAAGTGTTCCTTCGCGATGCGCCGCAGGTCGTCCGTCATCTCTGGATTCCTCTGGTAGGACGGGAGGTATGCCTATCGAAACACAGGGCGTCGTCGCCCTCGGCAAGGGACGGCCCGTCAGCCTCGAGACCGTCATCGTCCCCGACCCAGGCCCCGGCGAGGCGGTGGTGGAGGTGCAGGCGTGCGGGGTCTGCCACACCGACCTGCACTACCGCGAGGGCGGCATCGGCGACGACTTCCCGTACCTGCTCGGCCATGAGGCCGCCGGGATCGTCTCCGCCGTCGGCCCGGACGTCACCGATGTCGCGCCCGGCGACTTCGTCGTGCTCAACTGGCGGGCCGTCTGCGGGCAGTGCCGGGCGTGCCTGCGCGGGCGTCCCTGGTACTGCTTCAACACCCACAACGCGAAGCAGAAGATGACCCTCGCCGACGGCACCCCGCTGTCGCCGGCCCTCGGGATCGGCGCGTTCCTCAAGTACACCCTGGTCGCCGCCGGTCAGTGCACGAAGGTCGACCCCCGCGCGTCGGCGAGCGTCGCCGGGCTGCTCGGCTGCGGCGTGATGGCCGGCATCGGCGCCGCGATCAACACCGGCAACGTGGGTCGCGGCGACTCGGTCGCGGTGTTCGGCTGCGGCGGCGTCGGCGACGCGGCGATCGCCGGCGCGGTCCTCGCCGGCGCGCGCACGATCATCGGCATCGACGTGGACGTGCGCAAGCTCGCGTGGGCGCAGGAGTTCGGGGCGACGCACGTCATCAACTCGCGCGAGACCGACCCGGTCGAGGCGGTGCGGGCGCTGACCGGCGGGTTCGGCGCGGACGTCGTCATCGAGGCGGTGGGGTCGCCGCAGGTGTACGAGCAGGCCTTCAACGCCCGCGACCTGGCCGGCACGGTGGTGCTCGTCGGCGTGCCGCGGCCCGACATGCAGCTGACCCTGCCGTTCCTGGAGGTCTTCGGGCGGGGCGGCGCGCTGAAGTCCAGCTGGTACGGCGACTGCCTGCCGTCGCGGGACTTCCCGATGCTCGTCGACCTGTACCTGCAGGGACGGCTCCCCCTCGACAAGTTCGTCAGCGCCACCGGCGGCCTGTCGGACGTGGAGGCGGCGTTCCACGAGATGGAGGCGGGCACGGTCCTGCGGACGGTGATCGTGCTGTAACGCTCTTTTCGGGATGTATCGGTCGCGTCCTTGTTGCCGATAGGTTCCCGATATATCGTCGAACTATCAACGACAGTCGACAACAGGTCGGCGACCGTTCGACGATTGGAAACGATCATGCGATCACGACACGGAGCAATGCTCTTCGACGCGGGTGCCTGGCACCGTGGCTTCGGCGGCTTCATCCCGTCCTTCCCTCCCGGTGGCCCGGGCGGTCCGGGCGGGCGCGGCTGGGGCCACGGGCACGGCCGGGGCGCTGGACGCGGCGGCTGGGGCGGCAAGGGCACGGGCCGGGGCGGCCGCCCCAACGTGCGCCTCGCCGTCCTGGCGCTGCTGCACGAGCGCCCCATGCACGGCTACGAGATGATCCAGGAGCTGGAGAGCCGCACCGGCGGCATCTGGCGGCCGAGCCCCGGCTCGATCTACCCGACGCTCCAGCTGCTCGAGGACGAGGGCCTCATCACGGCCGAGGAGCAGGGCGGCCGCAAGCGCTTCGTCCTGACCGACACCGGCCGCCCCGAGGCCGAGGCCGCCGCACAGAACGCGCCGTGGCAGGAGTACGGCGACGAGAACGTCTCCCAGGCACAGGAGTTCCGCGACGCCGCGATCGGCATCATGGACGCCCTGCGGCAGGTCGGCTTCAACGGCACCGCCGAGCAGCGCACCCAGGCCCTCGAGGTCCTGACCGAGACGCGCCGCAAGCTGTACGCCATCCTCGCCGACTGATGCCGGCGCGCCGGACGACCCACCAGCGATCCACCCGCCCGACCAGGCGGGTGGATCGCCGCATCTCCACCCGGGACCGCCGCGCCGTCTCCGCCCGGGGCGCCGCATCTCGGCCCGGGACCGCCATCTCTGAGCCCGGGGATCGCCACGTCTCGTCTCAGCGCGGGTTCGCCGGGACCCGGCCGGGGGTCGCCACGCCTCTGCCCGGGCGGCAAGACCGCCACATCTTCGCCCGGGGCCGCCGCATCTCGGCCCGGGACCGCCATCTCTGAGCCGGGGATCGCCACGTCTCGTCTCAGCGCGGGTTCGCCGGGACCCGGCCGGGGGTCGCCACGCCTCTGCCCGGGCGGCAGGACCGCCACATCTTCGCCCGGGGCCGCCGCATCTCGGCCCGGAACCGCCACGCCTCGGCACGGGATCGCCATCTCTGAGCCGAGGATCGCCACGTCCCGTCTCAGCCCGGGTTCGCCGGGACCCGGCCGGGGGTCGCCACGCCTCTGCCCGGGCGGCGGGACCGCCACGTCTTCGCCCGGGATGGCCATGTCTCGGCCCGGGCGGCAGCGGAAGCCTCCTGGGTCTGCGCGGCAGGCGACACGAGGCGGCTGCGCGGCGGGCAGGTGACACGGGGCCGCATCGAGCCCGCGGGAGCTGACGGCGACCAGGTCATCCCCTGGACTCGCGAGGGCCGTGCGTCATCCATCCCCTGGGCTCGCGGGGCCGCACGTCATCCCTGAAGCCTGCGGGAGTCGGCGGTGGGCGCGGCATCTCTTGCGGTGGATCAGGTGAGCAGCTCGGGTGCTGCCGGGCCGTTCACAAGCACGATACCCCCGCCGGAGAAATCGATCTTCCGCCGGAACAGTCGACCCACGGCGGCGTGACCCTCCGTAGTCTACGCTGCCCCGCGCGCCCGGCACGGTGGCCGGGCGGGGTCAGACGGCGGCCGGTTCGCGCTTCTCGGCAGGTTCCTCGGAGATCTTTTTGCGGGTGGCGAGAAACGAGCCGGCGAGAATCAGCACGAAGGCGCCGACGGTCAGTGGGGTGATCTTCTCGTGCAGGACGGCGGCGCCGAGGATGACGGCGACGGCCGGGTTGACGAAGGTGATGACCGTGGCGCGGACGCCGCCGACCTCGGCGACGAGGGCGAAGAACAGCACGAACGCGAGCGCGGTGCACACGACGGCCAGGGTGACGGCGGCGAGGGCGGGGCGGAGGGTCACCGTGCGGGCCAGGGACGGCAGGCCGGGGGCGACGAACGGGGCGAAGAGCAGCGCGCCGGCGGCCAGGGACACGGCGGACACGCCGTAGCGGGGCACGTCGGAGAGCCAGCGTTCGATGATCAGGGGGCCGGACGCGTAGCAGATCACGACGCCGAGGAGCTCCAGGAGCGGGACGGGGCCGCCGGTGGTGCCGTGGAAGCCGACCAGCAGGCCGACGCCGGCGAGGCCGGTGACCAGGCCCGCGATGCGGGTGCCGGAGAGGCGTTCGCGGGCGATGAGGGCGGCGGCCAGGGGTACACCGGCGATGACCAGACCGGTGAAGGCGCTGTCGACCTCCTGTTCGGCGTGGGACAGCAGCAGCCAGGGGATGCCGACCTCGACGACCGTGTAGGCGAGCAGCGGCAGCCACGGGCGCAGCGAGGCCCGGACCTCCTTGCGGTACAGGGCGATCGGCAGCAGCAGGAGCGCGCCGAGGGCGGTGCGGACGAAGACCAGCTCGGCGGGGCCGATGTCGCGGACCGCGACCTTGATCAGCAGGTACGGGACGCCCCACACGACGGACATGGCGATGAAGAGCAACCAGCCACGACGACTCATGCCGACAGCATCACGCGACGGTGCGCACGGGGTCTTGAACGGAGTTGCGGAACGCGGCCGGGGTGACGCCCGTCACGCGCTTGAACCACCGGGTGAGGTGGGCCTGGTCGGCGAAGCCGACGGCGCCGGCGACCTCGGCGGGGGTGTGGCCGGCGGCGAGGAGGTGGCGGGCGCGGCAGACGCGTTCGAGGACGAGCCAGGCGTGCGGCGGGAAGCCGGTCGCGGCGCGGAAGACGCGCAGCATGTGGAACGGGGACAGTTCGACGCCGTCGGCGAGCTCGCGGAGGTTGGGGGCGCTGCGGAGGTCCGCCATGAGCCGGTCGCGGATCTCGGTGACCTTCCGTCCCGCCGCGGCGTCCTGGGCGGGCAGGGCCGGCATGCCGGAGGGGGCGTGCGAGCCGTGCCGGCGGACCACCGAGGCGAGGGCCCAGGTGAGCTTCGAGTGGGCGGCGAAGGTGTCGGTACCGGAGGTCAGCGCCTCGTGGGCCGAGCGGATCAGGTGCACGGTGCGCGGGTCGTGGACCACCGCGTCGGCGAAGTGTGCCGGCGCCGCGAAGCCCTCGAAGAGCAGGTCGGCGGGCGGGTAGAAGACGCGGTAGGCCCAGCCGGAAGGGTCGGCGGCCTGGCCGTCGTGCGGCTCGCCGGGCTCCAGGATCGCCAGGCTGCCGACGCCCGCCCGGTGCAACGCGCCCCGGTAGTGGAACTGTTCGGCGCCGCAGACCACGACGCCGATGGCGAAGGTCGAGTGGCTGTGCCTGGTGAACGCGTGCCGCCGGTAGTCGGCGGTGAGCAGGTCCACCTGGAACCGGCCGTCGTCCACCCGGGTCCAGCGAGCCGAGTCGGTCATGCGAAAGCCGAAAAAGCCGCGAAAGCCCAGAAAGCCGAGAAAGGCGGGGAGGTCATGCGGTCACCGTGTAGCCGAACGGCAGCTCCAACCGGTGCCGTTCGAGCAGGTCGGCGTCGGCGAGCAGCTCCCGGGTCGGGCCGTCGGCGGCGATCCGGCCGTCGTCGAGGATGACGGAGCGTGGGCAGAGCTCCAGGGCGTACGGCAGGTCGTGGGTCACCATCAGCAGCGTGACCGGCAGCGACCGGAGGATGGCGGCGAGCTCCCGGCGCGACGCGGGGTCGAGGTTGGACGACGGCTCGTCGAGCACGAGGATCTCCGGCCGCATCGCGAGGACGGTGGCGACGGCGACCCGGCGGCGCTGCCCGAAGGACAGGTGGTGCGGGGCGCGGTCGCGGGCGAAGGCCATCCCGACCGCGTCGAGGGCCTCGTCGACGCGCGCGGCCAGCTCGGCGCCGCGCAGGCCGAGGTTGGCCGGGCCGAAGGCGACGTCCTCGGCGACGGTCGGCATGAAGAGCTGGTCGTCGGGGTCCTGGAAGACGATCCCGACGCGGCGGCGGACCTCCTTCAGCCCGGCCCGGTCGCGCGGCTCGACGGCCAGGCCGCCGACCTCGACGCCGCCGGCGGTCGCCGTGTGGATGCCGTTGAGGTGCAGCACGAACGTGGTCTTGCCGGCGCCGTTGGGGCCCAGCAGGGCGACCCGCTCCCCCTGCGGGACGGTGAGGTCGACGCCGCGCAGCGCCACGTGCCCGTCGGGGTATGCGAAGTGCAGGCCGGTCACCCGCAGGGATGGCGTCACCCGAGCAACGCTACCGTCGCGATCGCGCCGGCGACGACGGGCACCGTGGCGGCCGCCGCCCACTGCCGGGCGGTCGCGCCGCCGCCGGCGAGCGCCAGTGGGATGCGCCCCTCGTAGCCACGGGAGATCATCGCCAGGTAGACGCGTTCGCCGCGCTCGAAGGCGCGCAGGAACAGCGCGCCGATGCCGGTGGCGAAGCCCTTGATCTGCCACAGGAAGCGCGGGTCGTAGCCGCGGGAGCGCTGCGCGACCCGCATCCGGCGGCCCTCGCCGGCCAGGACGTCGAGGTAGCGCAGCATGAACGTGGCGATGACGGTGATCATCGCCGGGCAGCGCAGCCGGTCGAGGCCGAGCAGCAGGTCGCGTGGGGTGGTGGTGCCGGCGAGCAGCAGCGACGAGAGCACGCCGAGGGTGCCCTTGGCGATGATGTTCCACATGCCGTAGATCCCGTCGACGGACAGGCTCATGCCGAGCCAGTGCACCCGCTCGCCGTGGCCGAGGAACGGCAGTGCGAACGCGAACAGGATGAACGGCAGCTCGATGAGGGAGCGCAGGGCGAGCCAGCGCAGGCCGATCCGGGCGGTGAGCGCGACGGCCACGATGACGGCGAGGTAGCCGCCGAACGCCCACAGCGCCTCGCGCGGCGTGGCGACGACGGCGACGGTGAACAGGACGCTGGCGGCGATCTTCACCTCGGGCGCCAGGTCGTGTACCGGCGAGCGCCGGTCCACGAACAGCGCGTGGCTGTGCCCGGCCCCCATGTCAGCCCGCCTGATGCGAGGAGCGCGAGGAACGACCGGCGCGCAGCAGCCAGAAGACGCCGCCGCCGATCGCGAACGTGGCGACGACCCCGATCACCCCGGACAGGCCGGTGGAGAGGAAGTCGTTGCCGATGCCGCGCAGTCCGTACCCGGCGAGGGGGCTGTCCTTGGTGGCGTTGTCCGTCTCCGACTGCGCCATGCAGGTGCCGCCGGTGATGTGGTCGTCGGCGTCGAAGGTGCAGCCCTCCCGGGCGACGGAGTCGAGGCCGTCGGGGTGGCCGGAGGCGTAGTTGCTGACCACGCCGGCGAGCAGCAGCGCGGCGATCAGGCCGCTGAGGATGAACCAGGTCGACTTCCTCATACCGTCACCGCCTCGCTGACGACGGGGCGCCGGCGGTTGCGGACCGCGTAGACGAGGTCGGGGCGGACCTTCGCCACGTAGGTGACGGTGAGCGCGGTGATGACGCCCTCGCCGAGCCCGATCAGCAGGTGCGTGCCGGCCATGGCGGCGGCGATCGCGCCGAGGGACTTCCCGATGTCGGTGGCGCCGCCGAGGGCGTACTGCAGGACGAAGCCCTGCGCGGCGACCGTCACCGACACGACGCAGGCGATCACGGCGGTCGCGGTCAGCGTCCAGGTGCGCCGGGGCAGCACCCGCAGCAGGGTGGCGACGACCAGGTAGCCGGCGGCGGTGCCGAGCAGCGCCATGTTGGTGATGTTGAGTCCGAGGGCGGTGACGCCGCCGTCGCTGAAGATCAGTGCCTGCACGACGAGGACGATCGTGACGCAGATCGCGCCGAGGTAGGGCCCGACGAGGATCGCGGCGAGGGTGCCGCCGAGCAGGTGGCCGCTGACCCCGGGCAGCACCTGGAAGTTGAGCATCTGCACGGCGAAGATGAACGCCGCGACCAGGCCCGCCATGGGCACGAGCCGGTCGTCGAGCTCGCGCCGGCCCTGGATGAAGCACAGGGCGAGCCCGGCGAGGGCGACTCCGGCGAACAGCACCGCGATGTGGTTGTCGATGATCCCGTTGGAGATGTGCATGGCTACCGCAGGCATGCCATGCAGCCTATTGCCGACGCCACGTTGTTGCCAAGAGTTTGCAACAAGGCACGCGCGAACCTCAGGCGAGGATCCTGGTGTTCCTGGTCGTCGGGGTGGCGTCCACCAGGTGAACGCGGTTCCGGCCGTTGTGTTTCGCGTGGTAGAGGGCCTCGTCGGCGCGCCCGACGACCTCGTCCGCGGCCTCCACGCCGTCCCACCGGACCAGCCCGGCGGAGAACGACTGGCCGTGCGGGGTGACCTCGCGCAGCCGGTCCAGGATCCGTGCCGCCTCCGGCGGGGCGGCGCCGACGAGGAGCACGCCGAACTCCTCGCGCATCAGGAACGTCCAGGTCAGCAGCGCCAGGCCGGTGGAGATGATGAGCGCGTCCTGCAGCCCGGCCCGGTCCCGGCGGGAGACCCGGCCCTTGATGAGGATGTAGACGCCGGTCGCGAGGACGGGGGTGGCGGCGAGGTAGATCGCGTCGGCGTAGGACGGGAACGACGGGTCGTCGAGCGCGTAGTACCGGTAGGTGAACACGAAGTCGCCGGCGGACCACATCCCGATCCCGGCGGCGACGCAGTACCAGACCGACGGCCGGACCGGGCGGTTGCGCCGGATGCCGGCCAGGATCGCCAGCGTGCAGGACGCGGACAGGGCCGGGTAGAGCAGGCCGCGCTCGATGCCACCGGCCGGCAGCAGGTAGTACGCGACGATGACGAGCGCCCCGCACACGGTCCAGAGCTGCCAGGGTGCGGGGCGTCCGATCGTTGCCATGCCCACCTGGTTCGTCAGGCGGCGGGTGTACGTGAAGCGCCGGCGGGTGCAGGTGCGGCGCCGACAGGTGTTACCAGGTCACCGGTAGCGTCTCGACGCTGCGCACGATCATGCCCTGCTTGAAGCGCAGCTCCTCGTCGGGCACGGCCACCCGGACCGCGGGCATCCGTGTGAACAGTCCGCGCAGCGCCTCCTGCAGCTCCATGCGGGCCAGCTGCGCGCCAAGGCAGTGGTGCACGCCCGCGCCGAACGACAGGTGCGACAGCTCCGCGCGGGTCACGTCGAGGCCGTCGGGCTCGTCGTACACCTCGGGATCCCGGTTCGCGACGGCGAGCGCGGGCAGCACGACCGCCCCCTTCGGGATCGTCACGCCGCCGAGCTCGACGTCCTCGGTGGCGACGCGGGGCAGCGAGGTGGCGGCGTCGCCGAGCTGGACGAAGCGCATCAGCTCCTCCACCGCGCCCGGGATCAGCGACGGGTCGGCGCGCAGCCGGGCGTCCTGCTCGGGGTGGTGCCGCAGGGTCAGCAGGATCATCGTGATCTGGTTGGCGGTCGTCTCGTGCCCGCCGATGAGGATGCCGAGGCTGAGCCGGACCAGCTCCTCCTCGGAGAGCTTGTCCTGCTCGTCGCGGGCCGCGATCAGCGCCGTCATCAGGTCGTCCTGCGGGCTGGCCCGCTTGAGCGCGATCAGGCCGGCGAAGTACTCCCCCATCGCCCGCAGCGCGGCGCCCATGACCCGCGGGTCGGAGCCGGGCCCGCCGAGCAGCGTGTCGGACCAGCCGTGGAACTTCGCCCGGTCGCCGGCGGGCACGCCGAGCATCTCGCAGATCACCCGGACCGGCAGCGCGAGGGAGAAGTGCTCGACCAGGTCGGCGGGCTGCGGCAGCTCCAGCATGGCGTCGATGAGCTCGTCGACGATCCCGGCGGCGCCAGGCCGCAGCTGCTCGACCCGGCGGGCGGTGAACGCGCGGGCGACGAGCTTGCGCAGCCGGGTGTGCTCCGGCGGGTCCATGCCGGCGATCGAGCCGGTGGCGAGCGCGCCGAGCCCGAAGTCGGCGGCGGCGGTGGTGGAGGCCGCCGCCTGGGCGCGGCTGAACCGCGGGTCGACGAGGACGGTGCGCACGTCGGCGTAGCGGGTCACCACGTAGGCGACCCCGCCGTCGGGGGTGTCGATCCGCGCCACGCCGCCGAGGTCCTCGTCGCGCTGGACCTCGGACAGGGCCGGCAGCGGCGCGTACAGCGTGGGCGCGTCGGGCAGCGGGAAGGGCAGTGTCGTCATGGCAGCTCCCTGCTCCGGAGGGTGACTGCCCGACAACCTATCGAAGTATGGAAATTCCTGCCGCCCCTTGGGTGTCCCCCTCGCCGCCTTCCGTGACGGCGCCCAGCGTGCCGTTCTCCAGGTGCACGAGGTGCCCGGTGACCGCCCGGGCGTGCTCGGGCTGCTGCTCGACCAGCAGGACGGTGAGCCCGGTGCGGGTCAGCTCGGCGACGACGGACCGGACCCGCGCCGCGAGGTCGACGGCGAGCCCCTCGCACGGCTCGTCGAGCAGCAGCAGCCGCGGCTGGGTCAGCACCGCCCGGGCGATCGCGAGCATCTGCGCCTCGCCGCCGGAGAGCTGGTTGCCCTTGTGGGTGAGGCGCTCACCGAGCCGCGGCAGCAGGTCCAGGACGCGCTGCCGGGTCCACTCCCCCTTGCGGCGCGACAGCGTCAGGTGCTCGGCGACGGTGAGGCTGGCGAAGACCCGGCGCCCCTGTGGCACCAGCGCGACACCCGCCCTGGCGATCGCGTGCGCCGGTCGCCGGGCCAGCTCGGTGCCGCCCAGCCGGACGCTGCCGGAGCGGGCTTTGACCAGGCCGGCGATGGTGTGCACGAGCGTGGTCTTGCCGGCGCCGTTCATCCCGAGCACCGCCAGGGCCGTGCCCTCCGGCACGGTCAGGTCGACGCCGTGCAGGACGGTGCCGCCGCCGTACCCGGCGTGCAGCCCCTCGATGGTCAGCGTCATGGGGCCACTCCGGCGTAGGCGGCCGCCACCTCGGGTGAGGAGCGGGTCTCCGGGACGGTGCCGGTGTGCACGTGACGGCCGGAGTGCAGCACCGTGATCCGGTCGGCGAAGCCGTAGACCAGGTCGAGGTGGTGCTCGACCAGCAGGATCGCGACGGTGAGCGGCAGCGACGCCAGCAGCGACGCGAGGACCTCGACCTCCGGCGGGGCGAGACCCGCGGCGGGCTCGTCGAGCAGCAGCAGGCGCGGCTCCCCCGCCAGGGCCATCGCCAGCTCCAGCTGCCGGCGCTGCCCGTGCGACAACGCGCCCGCGAGGGTCTGGTCCACGCCGGTCAGCCCGACGCCGGCGAGCAGGTCCCGGGCGTGCTCGTGGGCCCTGGCGCGGCGGCCGGCGCGCAGCCGTCCCCACGGCCGGCGGGCGGCGACGAGCACGTTGTCCAGCACCGGCAGGCTCGACCAGACGGCCGGGTGCTGGTGGGTCCGGCCGACGCCGAGCCGGGCCCGGCGGGCCGGGCCGAGGCGGGTGACGTCGTGGCCGTCGAGGCGGATGCGGCCCGCCGTCGGCCGCAGCGACCCGGCGACCAGGTTGAGCAGCGTGGACTTGCCGGCGCCGTTCGGGCCGATCAGCCCGACCCGGTCGCCGGGCGCCATCCGCAGGTCGACACCGTCCAGGGCGGCGAGGTCACCGTACCGGCGACCGAGCCCCTCCACCTCGAGCACGTCAGTCATGCGCCGACCGCTTCCCCAGCAACCCCCGTGGCAGGAGGTACACGCAGATGATGAACAGCCCGCCCAGCACCAGCGGCGCGTGGCCGGGCAGCGGCCCGGAGACCCAGTCGCGGGCGGCGACCACCAGGCCCGCGCCGAGCAGCGCGCCGACGAGCGAGGTGGCGCCGCCGATGACGACCGCGAGCAGGACGAGCGCGGAGACGTCGAAGCCGCCGTCGCCGGGCGAGACGTAGCGCTCGACGGTGACCAGCAGCGCGCCCGCCGAGCCGGCGAGGGCACCGGCGACCACGTAGGCGACGGTGAGGTATCCGGCGACGGGGTGCCCGCTGGCCCGCATCCGCTGCTCGCCGTCGCGGGCGGCCCGCAGCATCGCGCCGGCCGGCGAGCGCAGCACCAGCAGCACCGCGCCGACCAGCACCGCCACGACGGTGAGGACGTAGAGGTACGTGGCCCGGTCGGTGGTGAGCGTGACCAGCCCCGGCAGCGGGGCCGGGGAAGCGAACGCGAGCATGCCGTCGGTGCCGTTCGTGACCGACTTCCACCGTCCGGCGATGGTCGAGGTGAGCTCGCCGAGCGCCAGGGTGATCATGAGCACGACGACGCCCCGCGCGTAGACCACCAGCGGCGCGGTGACCAGCGCGAACAGCGCCCCGGCCGCGGCCGCGGCGAGCAGCTGCACGACGCCGATCGCCACGTCGTGCCGGACCAGGGTCGCGGCGGTGTAGGCCCCGACGAGGTACGGCGCGGTCTGTCCGAGCGTCGGCAGGCCCGCGACGCCGGTGAGCAGCGCGACGCTGACGGCGAGCAGCCCGATGACGAGGATCCGGGTGAGGGTCTTGGTGGCGTAGTCGTCGAGGACCCACGCGAGGGGCAGCAGCACGGCGATCAGCGCCGGGAACCCCAGCGGCGCGAGGCGCCGCAGCGGGGCCGGCAGCGCGGGGCGCTTGAGCGCGGTCATGCGGCGCTCCTCCCGGCCGACAGCAGGCCACGGGCCCGCGCGGACAGCACGACGGCCATCGCGCCGAAGAGCAGGAACGGGGCGTAGTCCCGGGTCGTCTCCGAGGTCACCCCGATGGTCTGGATCTCGCCGACCGCGATCGCGGCGACGAACGCGCCGCCGATCGAGCCCATGCCGCCGAGCACCACCACGACCAGGGACAGCATGAGGACCAGGTCCGCGGTGCGCGGCCCGGGGCCGATGATCGGGGCGCCGAGCGCGCCGGCGAGCCCGGCGAGGGCACCGCCCGCGGCGAGGATGCCGGTGCGCACCATGAACGGGTTGACGCCGAGCGTGGCGACCATGTCGCGGTCGTCCACGGTGGCGCGGACCAGGCTGCCGAGGCGGGTGCGGGCGACGACGACGTAGAGCGCCACCGCGATGAGCGCGGCGACGCCGATGAAGGCGAGCCGGTAGCCGGGGTACGAGTGCCCGGCGATGGTCACCGCCCGGTCGAGGCTCGCGGGGATCCGCACCGGCAGCTCGTCGGGGCCGAACACCCCGACGAGCAGGTCGCCGGCGACGAGCGCGACGCCGAAGGTGAGCAGTGCCTGCGCCAGGTGGCCCCGCCCGGCGAGCGGCACCAGCAGCGCCGACAGGACGGCGCCGCCGGCCGCCGCGGCCACGGCGCCGATGAGCACCGCGGCCGCGAGCGAGGCCCACGACCCGTCGCTGACCTTCGCCGCCGCGTAGGCGCCGAAGGCGAACAGCGTGCCGTGCGCCAGGTTGAGCACGTCACCGACGCCGAAGGCGAGGGTGAGCCCGGCGGCGACGACGAAGAGCAGCAGGCCGTAGGCCACGCCGTCGACCGCCGGGATCAGGTACGCGTCCAACTCGGTCAGGCACCGACCGTCGCGAGGTCCTGCACCATGACGTTGGCGAGGGCCCGGCCGTCGTTGCGGACCTGCCGCAGGTACCACTTCTGGATCGGCGAGTGGTTCTTCGGGCCGAACTGCCAGTTGCCGCGCGGCGACGCGATCTGGCCGAGCTTGGCCACGGCGGCGTTGATCGACTCGGGGGTCGGGTTGTCGCCGGCCGCGGCGATCGCGCGGTCCAGGACGGCGGCCGCGTCGTAGGACGCCATCGCGTACTCGGTCGGGGTCGCGTCCGGGTGCTTCTGCTTCCAGGCGGCGACGAACTTGCGGTTCTCCTCGTTGTCGAGGTCCGGCGAGTAGTTGCAGACGTTGAGGATGTTCCGCGCCGCGTCGCCCTGCGCCTGCAGCACCGAGCCCTCGGTGAGGAAGCCCGCGGCGTACAGCGGGATGTCCTTCGCGTCGGACTGCGCGTACTGCTTCACGAAGTCGATCGCGGCCTTGCCGGCGTAGAACGTGTAGACGGCCTTGGCGCCGCTCTGCTTGATCTGCGACAGGTACGGCAGGAAGTTCGTGGTCGCCGGGAACGGCGTCCACGTCGCCTTGCCGTTGACCAGCTGGCCGCCGATCTTCGTGAACTCGGTGGTGAAGCCGCCGACCTGGTCGAAACCGCCCTGGTACTCCGGCCCGATCGCGAAGACCGGCCCGTTGACCTTGTCCTTGATGTGCTGCGCGATGGCCTGGCCCGCGTCGGTGGACATGAAGCTGGTCGTCCACACGCCGCTGAGGTCCTTGAGCTCCGGCCGGCCGTTGGAGCCGATCAGCGGGATCTTCGCCTCGGCGAGCAGCGGCGCGACGGCCGCGACCGAGCCACCGCCGACGATGCCGGTCAGCGCGACGACCTTCTCGTCCTTGATGAGCTTCGTCGCGGCGGGCAGCGCGGTCGGGGCGCCGTCGCCCTCGTCGGCGATCTTCAGGTCGATCGGGTGGCCGCCGAGCTTGTTGTCGTGCATCGACAGGTACAGCTCGAACCCGCTCTTCAGGTCGGTGCCGACCGCCTGGTAGGTGCCCGTGAGGGAACCGAGGAAGCCGATCTTCAGGGTGGAGGCGGCGGCGCCGCTGCCGGACTTGGTGTCTGCGTCGCCGTCGGCGCAGCCGGTGGCTGCGACCAGCAGACCGGCGGCGAGCACCGCACTGACCAGCGATCGTCGTTGCATGGTTCTCCTATGTGTTCTGCGTTCGCGGTTGGTTCGCGGAGGGGTTCGCGGTGGGGTCGCGGACGTCACGTTCTGGGACGCGGTTCTGGTCGGTGGCACGGTTCTTGGCGTCGGCGCGGTCGTCGGCGTCGACGCGGTCGGGTCAGCGGCGGGCGGCGGTGCGCTGCGCCAGGGCGTGCTCGGTGACGGCGACCAGGATCTCCTTGGCCGACGCGCGGGAGCGGACATCGGCGTTGATCATGGGCACGCCCGGGCTGACCGCGAGGGCGTCGCGGACGTCCTCGAGGTGGTAGCGGGCGGCGCCCTCGAAGTGGTTCACCGCGATGACGTACGGCAGCCGCCGGTTGTCGAAGAAGTCGATGGCGCCGAAGCAGTCGGCGAGGCGCCGCGTGTCGGCGATGACCACGGCCCCGATCGCGCCGCGGCACAGCTCGTCCCACATGAACCAGAACCGCTTCTGCCCGGGCGTGCCGAACAGGTAGAGCACGAGGTCCTGGTACAGCGTGATCCGGCCGAAGTCCATGGCGACGGTGGTGCTGCCCTTGTCCGGCACGAGCGTCGAGTCGTCGTGACCGAGGCTGGCCGCGGTCATCACCGCCTCGGTCGTCACCGGCGGGATCTCCGAGATGGCCCCGACGAGGGTCGTCTTGCCGGCGCCGAACCCGCCCGCAATGATGATCTTGACTGCGGTCGGCCGGCCGCGTCCCGGAGCGGTCATGCCGTCACCTCCGCTGCGCTCCGGCGCCGGCCTGACCGAAGACTGCGATCCCGATGCCCGGCCACTCCGCTGCGCTCCGGCCCGGTCATGCCGGCGCCCCGCGGACCGTCGGGGCCAGCGCGTCACCGATCCGGTTGGCCAGCTCGGTCATCTCGTAGGACACCTTGCCGACGTCGGCGTTCGGCGAGGCGAGCACCAGCAGCGACGCGCCGTCGGTGAACGCCATGGTGAACATGAAGCCGCCGTCGAGCTGGGTCACGTTGGAGATGACGCTGCCCGCCTCGAAGAACCGGGCCGCGCCGGCGAGCAGCGCGACGAGACCACTGCCGGTGGCCGCCAGCTGGTCGGCCCGGTCGCGCGGCAGCGCGCGGGTGTGGGCCAGGACCAGCCCGTCGGTGGAGATCGCCAGCGCGTGGCTGACATCGGGGGTGCGGGTCGCAAAGTTGTCCAGCAGCCAACCGAGATTACTCGGGTCGGTCACAGAAATGGTCCTCTCTTGCTGTTCTTGGTGCGTCAGGGAGCCCATGTGGATCAGGAGCCGCCGCCCGGCCGGCGGCCGGCCACACCGCGGGCGTAGGCGGACATCGCGGCGGCGACCTTGCTGGGGTCCCGGCGCGGTGCGGTGGAGCGTTCCCCCTGTGCCGGCGCGGCCGCGCCGGGCACCAGATGTCGCTGCGGCGCACGGACCGGCAGGCCGGACGCGGTGACGCTGCTGACCTCGGGCGTGGCCGCCTGCTGGGCGGCACGCCAGCCGACGTCGGCGCTGGACTCCCAGTTCGACGGCTCCTCGGGCGCGGCGTACACGCCCGTGTCGGCGAGCTCGACGGGTGTCTCGGTGCGGAACCAGCCGTTGACCGACTGGAAGATCGGCAGCTCGATCGAGTCGTCGGCGTCGGCGAGGATCGAGGGCATCTCGGGCTCCGGCAGCGGCGGCCACGAACCCGGGCCGGGCGGCATCGGCTGCGGCGCGCGGTACTCCTGCACCGGCGCGTACTCCTGGACCGACGCCGGGACCGGTGCCTGGACCGGTGCGTAGTCCTGGACAGGTGTGTAGTCCTGGACGGGTGCGTAGTCCTGCACCGGCGCGAACTCCTGCGTGGGCGTCGCGACCCGGTATTCCTGGGTGGGCACGTCGAACAGGCTCGGCGGCGCGGTCCGCGGCGCGGGCGTGAACAGCTCCGCGGCGACCGGGCGGGCGGCGGGACCGCCCCCGTTGCCACCGCTGCCGTTGCCGTTGCCGCCGCCGCTCTGGGCGTACCCGGCGGGCAGGCTCGCGGTGACCGCCGGCGCGAGCTGCGGCTGCCGCTCCGAGGCCATGATCGGGCGGAACACGTCCTTGGGGATGACCACCTCGGCGAGCGTGCCGGTGTGCTGGCCCGGCCGCAGCTGCACCTGGATCTGGTACCGCGCGGCGATGTGCCCGACCACGGTGAGACCCATGGCGCGGACCGCGGCGATGTCGATCGCGGGCGGCTGGGCGAGCAGCTGGTTGAGCTGCTCGCGGCGCGACGGCGGCAGGCCCACGCCCTCGTCGACGATCTGCAGGATGACCCGGTCGCCGAGGGCCCGGCCGGTGACCCACACCTCGGACTCCGGCGGCGAGTAGCCGGTGGCGTTGTCGAGCAGCTCCGCGAGCAGGTGCACGATCTCGTCGACCGCCTCGGCGACGACCGCGACGTCGTCGTCGACGCTGCCGAACCGGACCCGGGTGTAGTGCTCGATCTGCGAGATCGCGGCCTGCAGGACCTTGCCCATCGGGGCGTCCTCGCGGCGGACGCGGGCGGCGCCGGAGCCGCCCAGGACGAGCAGGCTCAGGTTGATCCGGGCCATCCGGGTGGCGAGGTGGTCCAGCTGGTACAGCTGCTGCAGCCGGTCGGGGTCGGTCTCGTCGCGCTCGACCCGGTCGACCTGGGCGAGGACCGCGTCGACCAGTCGCTGCTCGCGGCGGGACAGGTGGACGAAGATCTCGGCGACGTTGGACCGCATGACGGCCTGCTCACCGGCGATGCGGACCGCCTCGCGGTGGACCGCGCGGAAGGCCTGCGCCACGTCGGCGACCTCGTCCGCGCCGCCGACGACGAGCTTCGCCGAGGCGCGGTCCGCGACCTCGTCCGGGTCGACCGTGCCGGGCGCGGCGGCACGCAGCTCCGCGACGACCGCGGGCAGCTGGTCGTAGGCGACGTCGCGGGCCGAGTCGTGCAGGGCGCGCAGGCGGCGGGTGATCCGCCGGGCCACGACACCGGTCAGGACGATCGCGATGAGCAGCACCAGGGCGACGCCGGCGATCTGGACGCCGGCCTGGGTCATCTGCTCGTCGCGCAGGTCGCTGACCTTCTTCTGGATCGCGTCGTCGACCTTCTGCTGGACCCCGAACAGCAGGCCCGACCAGCCGGACATCGCGTTGATCCAGCCGCCCGTGTCCAGGCTGAACCGCTCACCGGGCCGGGTGCGGTTGACCTGGTCCTGCAGCCGCTGCGCGGCGATGACCTGCTCGCCGATGCTGGCCTGCTCGTACCACCTGCGCCACTCGGCCGGGGCGAGGTCGTTGAACTGGACCGTCGCCTCGATGAAGCTCGTCCGGGTGGCGGTGATCTCCTGCTGGAGCGCGGGGGTCAGCTCGGTCGCCGCGACGGCGCGCAGCACGGCCGCCTGCTGCTGGCCGAGGGCCTCCGCGGCGCGCGACAGGGCGGCGGCGGCGCGGATCTGGTCGGCGAGCTCGGTCGGGGCGCCGGAGCGGGCCACCGACTCCCGGTAGGACAGCAGGTCGGCGATGAGGATCCGGTAGCTGAACGCGATACCGGACACCGACGCGCGGGCGTCCTTGCGGACCTGCTCGCGCAGCTGCGCCAGGCCGTCGAGGTTCGAGTCGACGCGGCGGACCACGTCCGGCACGTCGCTGATGCCGGCGCGGCTCCTGCGGTATGCCGTGACGTTGTCGTCGGTGATCATCACCTGCGACGAGTACGCCTCCAGCTGCGCCGGGTTCGGGTTGAGCAGCACGTTGACGGCCGCGGCCCGCTCGCGCTGCAGCGCGTGGGCGAGGCCGCCGGCGTCGGAGGCGAGCGCCGAGAGGTCCTGCAGCTGCCGGCTGCGGTTCACCTGTTGGACGGTGGTCACCAGGGCGATGCCGGCGAACACGACGACGGCGACGAGCGGCACGCCCACGATGAGGCGGAGCTGGTCGATGATGCGCCGGCCGGGCCGTTCGCGCCGCCCTGCCCGCTGGTCGCGCTCAGGCGCGGCCGGGGCGGCGGCGTGACGGGTCGGCCGACGATCGGGACTCAGCCGAGGGTCGCGCTCCTGTCTTGGGACGGGCAGCGACGACGTGCTCTGGCTTTGGGTCACGAAGAGTCCCCGCAGGCATCCGAGATTGACAATATGGGTCAGTCCTGACAAGCAGGCGCATGACGTTGAGCACAATCACAGGTCGGCCGATCCGTGTCAATACCGATGTCGCACGCGCGCCGCCGATCGCCTTGTTTTTCCTCATCCGTTGGGCTGGTGTACACGAACCCATACGGACCCTAACGGCTGCCACGGGGCCAACTTCCGCTGGCCATGGGACGCCGGGCGCAACGGCGACGTTTCCAGGTTTTTACGGGACGGAAATACTCACCGAACGCATCGCCGACAGCACAAAGGGTAAGTGTTTGTCATGGGTAACATAATTTCGTGCCAATGTCCTATGGGGTCGCGAATACGTTGTTCGCGATCCTGACCTGGTTCTCGTCAAGGCAGGTCCGGCCGCGGAAGCCGAGCCGGCGCAGGACCACGCCGGACGGTTCGCAATCGGTGCCGGGCGGGCACGCCGCGGCGATCGGCGGCGCCAGCCGGGCCGCCGCGCCGGCCATCACGACCATCGACCGGGCCCACAGCAGCTCGCGCTCGTCGTCGCCCGGCTCGACCAGCAGCTGCCGGGCCAGGGGGCCCTCGGCGAGGTGGAGCCGGGCGACCCGCGGGGCGCGGGCGATCTCGGCGGCCTGCAGGACGGCGGCGGCGGTCGCCAGGCGGGGAACGACGGCGATCCGGCCGACCGGCAGCCGTGCCGCCTCCTCGGCCTCGGCGATGACGGCACCGAGGGCGGCGATCTCGCTGGCCGACTCGGCGGCGACACAGACGCCGGTCAGCGCGGGCGAGACGACGGCCCGCAGGGCCTGCCGGCCCCGCTCCGTCGGGTCCAGCCGGACCCAGACCGCCTCCCGGGCCGCGTCCACGATCCAGCCGCCGACGGCGGCGGGGTCGGCGGTGCCACCGAGGTCGACCACCAGGGCGTCAGCCTCACTGGTACCGATGTTTCCGACATTTCGGATATCGGGGATATACAGCCACGACCGCATGGTTCGATCATCGGTCGGAAGTGCGCGCGGCGCACGTCGTGCGGTGCGTTTTGACCGTTTAGCCCTTCTTGCGACCGGGTATGCATGCACGCTGAATGGTGACCGCGACGACAGGGGGAGTCATGGCATCCGACGCCGTCACGCTGATCATGAATGACCACCGGCTCATGGAGCAGCTCTTCGACCGGCTCCGAGCCGGCTCGGGCGACCGGCAGCTGCTGCTCGACGAGATCGCCGCGCGGCTCACCGCGCACAGCCACGCCGAGGAGCAGCAGGTGTACCCGTCGCTGCCCGACGAGGTCGCGCACCGCGGCGCCGACGAGCACCACGAGGCGGAGCGGATGCTCCACGACCTGCAGCGGATGGGCCCGGAGGACGAGTCGTTCAACGACCGCCTGGAGGACTTCATCGCCACCGTCGGCCACCACGTCGAGGAGGAGGAGACGTCGACGCTGCCCGCGCTGCGCGAGTCCGTCGACGAGGCCCGCCTCATCGAGATCGGCGCCGCCTTCGAGCAGGTCCGCCTGGAGGAGCTGGCGGTCGCCGGCATCAGCGTCGGCTGAGCCCGGCCCGCACGCCCGGACAGCCGTGATGAGCGCGATTCCGGGCCGGGCCGGCACCGGAACCCGGTGGAGATGACGGCTCGGCCCTGCTTGGGTACAGTCGGGCAGGTCATGGTGCTTCTGCGGGCTTCGCCGACCGCGGCCGTCGATGCGGCGCGGCTCAGCGACCTGCCCGCACACCCCGCGCCGCAGCGGGTCCGCGACCATGTCGTCATCCTCGCCAGCACCGGCCAGGGCACCCACACGATCGACTTCGTGACCCACGCCTGCCGCCCCGGCACGCTGCTGTGGGGGCGTCCCGGCCAGGTGCACCAGTTCGGCGGGCAGGCCGGCTTCGACGCGACCGTCCTCGCCTTCCCGCCCGCCACACTGCAGGCCCTGCCGCCGCTGCCCGTGCGGCTCGTCACCGACCCGACCGCCCCCACCTGCTGGCAGCCGGCCGGCGAGGACGAGGAGGCGATCGTCGCGGAGATCGCGCAGATCGCCGTCGACCGGGCCCGCAGCGACGGCAGCGAGCTGAGCCGCGCCCTCCTCGCGCACCAGGTCGCGGTCCTGCTGATGCGGATCGTCGCGCTGGCGCCACCGGTCCGCTCCGGCCCCGCCGCCGACCTGATCGACCAGCTCCGCGCCGAGATCGAGCGCGACGTCACCCACCGCCGGGTCGAGGACTACGCCGAGCGGCTGGGCTGCTCCGTGCGCACGCTGACCCGCGCCGGCCTCGTGATGACCGGCCACAGCGCGAAGCAGATCGTCGACGAGCGGATCGCCCTGGAGGCGAAGCGCCTGCTCGCCACGAGCACGCTGCCGGTCGCCGAGGTCGGCCGGCGGCTCGGCTTCGACGAGCCGACCAACTTCGGCCGGTTCTTCGCCCGCGAGACCGGCCTCACCCCGGGGGCCTTCCGCGCGACGCTGCTGCGCTCCCCCGCCCCACCGCGCGTGCCGCACCAGCGCTCGTCCCTGCCGGGCCGCCTCACCCCGCTGGCGCCCCGCACGGCCTAGACCTCCGGGGTCAGGCGGCAGCCGGACGGGCCCTCCGGCACGGGGATCGACAGCTCGCTCGCCGCCTCCTCGCGGCCCACGAACGGCACCAGCGTGAAGTACGCGAGCATCGGCAGCAGCGCGGGCAGCTGCTCGACGCGGCCCGCGGCGACGTGGCGGTAGATCGTCGCGTAGATGCCGCCGACGACCGTCTCGACCAGCTCCTCCGGCATCGGCAGGTCGCCGGCGCTCGGCGCCTCGCTGAAGAAGCGGTCGAAGCGGCGCAGCAGCTGGGCGCGCTCGGCCCTGGCCAGGGGGCCGGCGGCGTCGATCTCGACCACCGCCGTGGTGGCGAAGGCCGGCAGCTCGGCGAGGACCTGCAGCAGCACCCGCAGGGCGGCACGGGCGCCGTCGCGCCAGACGGGTTCGGCGCGGAACGCGGACTCCATCAGGTGCAGCAGGAGGTCGGTGCCGTGCCGGTAGGTGGCGATGAGCGCGTCGTCCTTGCCGGCGAACAGCGCGTAGAAGGCGGGCCGGGTCACGCCCGCGGCGCGGCAGATGTCGCTGACCGTCGCGTTGGCGTAGCCCTTCTCCGCGACGGTGTGCACGACGGCGTCGTAGAGGCGCTCCCGCTGGTTGGCGGCGACGACCTCCGGCGGGACCCTGCTCGGGCCGCGTTTGATGGCGCGGGACGGGTCGCGCGCCTCACGGGCCCCGGGCAGCGGGCTCAGCGGGTGATCTGCCATACCTCAAGTATCGATCAGGCACGCTCGCACGGGGGCGGCGCAGGGGGTGGCGGGACGGGCACGGAACAGGGCAGAGTATCGGCGTGTCCTCGTCCGCCCAGCTTGCCAACGCCATGCAGGGCGCCCGCGCGGTCGCGGCGCAGGGCGACGTGCGGGGCGCGTTCTCCCTGCTCGACCAGGCGCTCGACGCCGCCACGGGCAGCCTCGGCGGCGACGACCCTGACGTGCTCGCCGCGACCTGCGTGCTCGCGAAGTTCCACACCGACCTGGGCGAGCTCAGCGACGCCAGGCGGGTCCTGGAGGAGGGGCTCGCGGCCGGCTACCACCGGCTCGGCGACGGGCACGCGGTGATGCTCGCCCTGTCCTACGAGCTGGCCCGCATCGCCGACGAGCTCGGCAACGTCTACGAGGCGAAGCGGCGCTACGGCCAGCTGGCGAGGCTGGGACCGGCGGCGCTCGGCGAGGACCACCCGAGCGTCCGGGCGGCGCGGCGATACCTGGGACTGCCGGAGCCCGCGGTGCCGGCGACGGCCTTCCACGCCCCGCACCCGTCGGCGCCCGCGCCGTTCGAGCCGCTGTCCGCGCCGACCGGGACCACGTCGCCGAGCCCCGCCCCGCCGGCCTGGCCCGTCGACCAGCACCCCGGCCCGGCCACGCCGACCGTTCCGGCCGCTCCGGTGACGCCCGCCCCCGGTGGCGGCCCGGACGCCGACGACCGGCCGATCTTCCAGCCGGAGCCACGACCGGGTGACGTGTGGCCGCCGGAGCCCGTACACGCGCCGCTGTGGCGACCGGACGAGCAGGACGACTGGGACGAGCCGGTGCCGCGGGAGGCACCGGCTGAGCAGGGCTGGCAGGAGGTGCACCAGGGTGTCCTGCAGCGCCCGGCCGCGCAGCCGTGGCCGGCGCCCGCCCCGGCGGAGGAACGGCACCGCGACCCGTGGGTGCCGGAGACCGCGCCGCCCCGCCGCCGCTCGCCGCTGATCGCGCTGCTGGTGATCCTGGTCGTGGCGGTGCTCGGCGGGGTCGCCGCGGCGGTCGTCTCGTTCGTCGCCGCCCGCCCCGACCAGCAGACCGGCGCGGCCGCCCCGACGAGCGCACCCCCCAGCGCCACCGGCGAGGCCACTACAGATGGCGCCAAAGCGCCGGGCGCACTGAAGCTGCGGGACGACAAGACGTCCATCACACTGACCTGGACCGATCCGTCGCAGGGATCGGTGCCGTTCATCGTCGCCGGCGGCCAGCAGGGCGCGCTGCGACAGCTGCAGGTGCTCGCCGCGGGCGCCACCACGTACACGCTCAACGGCCTCAACCCGAAGCTCAACTACTGCTTCACGGTCGCCGCCGTCTATGGGACGGACAGCGTCGCACTGTCGGATCTGGCCTGCACGCAGCGGAAATAACGAAGCGAACCGATCTAGACACGCCGGGTGTGCATCGCACATCGACAGGAATATGATGGGCGCCGGTTTCGGGGAGGGGGCCGCATGGTGAGCATTCGTTCGCGCAAGGGCGGCGGACTGGTCACGCTCGGCACCGTCGTGGGCCTGGTCGCCGTCCTCGGGCTGACGCTCTTCGGCACCGGCGCCGCCAACAACGCGGTGGCCAGCTATGACGTCAGCTCGTGGCTGTGGAGCAACGACAAGGGCGAGGTAGCCCGGGTCAACGGCGTCACCGGCAAGGTCGACACCCGCACGAAGATCACCGATGCGCAGGGCCACACGATGCAGGTGACCCAGAGCGACCGCTTCGTGATCCTGCGGGACCTCAACACCGGCAAGATCAGCGTGCTGGACCTGACCAGCCTGACGCTCGGCGCGACGACCCAGTCCACCCCGGGCCTCGGCGTCATGGTCGCCGTGCACGACGACGTCGCGTTCATCGTCGACACCGTGCAGGGGCAGGTGCGCCAGCTCGACCCGGCGACGCTGCTGCCGGTCGGCGAGACGGTGACGTTCCCGCCCGGGATCTCCGGCGGCACGTTCGACGACACCGGGCGGCTGTGGCTGCTGGTGCCGTCCGAGGGCACCGTCGTGGCGGTCAAGCCCGCCCCGGCGAAGAAGCCGAGCGGCGGCAGCGGCGGTCAAGGCGGCGGGCTCCCCGCCGACCCCACGAAGGTCAAGACGGTCAGCGTCGCCGAGCCCAACCACGACCTGGCGCTGTCGATCCTGGACACCGGCGTCGCCGTGCTCGACAAGACCGCCACGACGCTGACGACGCTGCGCGGCGAGGCCCTGAAGAAGGTGCCGCTGCGCCTCACCGGCAACGGCGCGATGCCGCAGCGCACCGTCGGCGGCGACGTGCCCGTGACCGTCGTGGACGACCGGCACGTCTATGTCGTCAACGGCGACGCGGTCAGCGACTTCACCGTGCCCGGCGAGAGCCCGAAGCTGCAGCCGTGCGTGGCCTGGTCGGGGCGCTTCTACTGCGCCGACGACTCGACCGGCACCGTGTACGTGCTGGACGCGACCGGCAAGCCGCTCGACGCGATCCAGATCAAGGCCGGCGGCAGGCCGCTGGAGATCGAGGTCCGTGAGGACCGCATGTTCATCAACGCGCCCGGCGGGTCGACCGCGCGGGTCGTGGACGCCAAGCACCACGTGCAGGTCGTCGACAAGTACAACAACGACGTGGTCGGCGGCGACGCCCCGCCGGTGCCGCCCCCGCCGCCGCCCGCGAAGCCGCCGGTCGGCCCGCCCGGCGCCCCGGCGCGGGTCACGGCGACGCCCGGCAACGCCTCGGCGCGGGTCACGTGGACCGCCGCGCCCGCCAACGGCAGCGCGGTCACGAAGTACGTGGTCGAGGGCGACGGCAAGCAGCACGAGGTCGGCGCCAGCCAGCGGGCGCTCGACCTGACCGGCCTGACCAACGGGCAGTCCTACAAGTTCACCGTCTACGCGGTCAACGCGAAGGGCAACGGGCCGAAGAAGGCCGCCAACCCGGTCACGCCGACGTCGCAGGTGCCCGACGCGCCGGTGAGCGTCGCCGCGACCGCCAACCCCGACGGCACCGTCACCGTCACGTGGCCGGCCGCCAACGGGCAGGGGCACAAGATCGTCAAGTACACGATCACGACCGTGTCCGGCGACGAGTCCAAGACGTTCGAGTCGGCGCAGCCGACGTTCAAGGTGCCGGCCGGCGAGCTGCCCTACGGCACGCAGGTCGCGTTCCGCGTCGCCTCCATCAACGACATCGGCGCGAGCTCCGGCCAGTCGCCGCTGAGCCCGTCGGTGGTGCCGTTCGCCAAGCCCGGCGCGCCGGGCGGGCTGACGGTCCGCGCCGTGACCACGAAGCGGGGCACGATCGTCGCCGCGTGGCGCGCCGCGGAGGACAACGGCGCACCGATCACCGGCTACCAGGCCACCGTCAACGGCTTGAAGCAGGACCTGGGCACCGCCCTGTCGAAGGAGTTCGGCGGGTTCGGCGACAACGAGCGGGTCACGCTGCAGATCAAGGCGGTCAACAAGGCCGGCGAGAGCGCCGCCGCGAACGGCGCGGCCAGCACCCTCGCCGCGCCGACCATGCGGGTCGACACCGCCAACAGCCGGGCCGCGCTGCAGTCGATCACGGTGGCGTTCACCGCGACCGACGGCGGCGGCGCGCCCGCGAAGTGCCGGCTCGACGTCGCGGGCGTCGGCGCGGTGGAGAACGCGTGCGCCGGCTCGCTGACCATGGGCGGCCTGTGGCCCAACACGGCCTACAACTACACGGTCACGGTCACCAACGCGGCGAACATGACGGCCAACGCGACCGGCTCGCTCTCCACGCCCGTCTACCGCGGCACCGTGGTCTGCGGCGACACCAGCTACTGCGGCCACGGCGCGCCCAACGGCGGCATCTGGGTGTACAGGACCCCGACCCAGAACGGCTCGTCCGTCGGCGACGTCTACGCTCCCGACAGCTACACCGCGATCTGTCAGACCAACGGGGCGAGCGTCAACGCGAAGCCGTGGGGCGGCAAGCAGACCGCCGTCTGGATCAAAATCAACTTCAAGGGCGAGAACTACATCCCGTACGCGTGGTTCGACCTGCCGAACGGCACCGGACCGCTGAAGCCGTGTTGAGCGCAGGAGCACAGTGAGCACACCCGAAGCACCGTCCCCTGAGGCAGGCCCACCGAGCCCCGAGGAGGTCGCGGCGGCGGCCGACCTCGTCGGCCGGCTCGCCCGCAACGTCGAGTCGATCGTGCTCGGCAAGCAGCAGGTGATCCGGCTGACGATGACCGCGCTGCTCGCCGAGGGGCACGTCCTGCTCGAGGACGTGCCCGGCGTCGGCAAGACCACCCTCGCCCGGGCGGTCGCGGCGAGCGTGCAGGGGCAGTGGCGGCGCATCCAGTTCACGCCCGACCTGCTGCCGTCCGACGTCACCGGCGTCACGATCTTCAACCAGGCGACCCGCGGCTTCGAGTTCCACCCCGGCCCGGTGTTCGCCAACATCGTCATCGCCGACGAGATCAACCGGGCCTCGCCGAAGACGCAGTCGGCGCTCCTGGAGGTCATGGAGGAGCGGTACGTCACCGTCGACGGCGTCCGGCACGCGGTGCCGAGGCCGTTCCTCGTCGTCGCCACGCAGAACCCGATCGAGATGGACGGCACCTACCGGCTGCCCGAGGCGCAGCTCGACCGGTTCCTCATGAAGCTCGCCGTCGGCTACCCGAGCGAGGCGGTCGAGATCGAGGTGCTGCGCGGCGCCGTGACCCGCTCACCCGAGGCCCTGGACGCCATCACCGACACGCAGGTGGTGGCGCAGCTGGTCCGGCTGGCCCGGCGGGTCCACATCGCGGAGCCGCTGCTGGGCTACGCCGTCCGCCTGGGCAACGCGACCCGCGGCCACCCGCGGGTGCGGGTCGGCGTCAGCCCGCGTGGCGTCATCGCGCTGACCCGCGCCGCGTCGGCGTACGCGCTCATCGACGGCCGCGGGTACGTCGTACCGGAGGACCTCAAGGCCCTGGCGGAGGCGGTGTTCGCGCACCGGCTGCTGCTGTCGCCCGACGCGCAGGTCCGCGGCGTCGCGCCCGGCGACGTCGTCCGTGAGGTGCTCGACGCGGTGCCGGTGCCCGTGCCGGCCGCCGGGCCCGCCACGCCCGCCACGGTCTGACGATGCGGCTCACCTCCCGCGGGGCCGGTCTGTCCGTGGCCGCGCCGGTGCTGCTCGCCGTGGGGTTCGTGTTCCAGTACGCGCAGCTCACCGTCGTCGGCACCGCCGCCGTCGCGGCCGTGCTGTTCGGCTTCGCGTACGTGTGGTGGCGGCCGCGGCTGACCGTGACCCGCGCCGTCGACCCGGACCGGGTCATGCGCGGCGAGTCGAGCACGGTGACGCTCACCGTCGGCAACAGCAGCCGCCTGCGCGGCGCGACCCTGATCGCCCACGACCGGTGCGGCCCGGCGACCGTGCCGGTGCCGCTGCTGCGCCTCAAGGCGGGCGGCACGACCACCGCAACCTACCCGGTGCCGACGGACCGGCGCGGCGTCGTCGAGGTCGGGCCGCTGCGGGTGGTGCGGCGCGACCCGCTCGGGCTGCTCACCCTGGCCCGCGGCTACGGCGGGGTCAGCAAGGTGTGGGTGTACCCGACCGTGCACCACCTGACCGCGGTGCCGACCGGGATCATGCGGTCCCTGGACGGGCGGGTCGACAAGGTGCCGCACGGCAGCATCACGTTCGACACCCTGCGCGAGTACGTGGTCGGCGACGAGCTGCGGCACGTGCACTGGCGCACGACCGCGCGGGTCGGCGAGCTGATGGTCCGCGAGCACCTGGACACCAGCCTGCCGCGCCTGGTCGTGCTGCTCGACGACCGGCTGTCCGCCTACCCGGACGCCGACCGCGCTCACCTGAGCGCGCTCTTCGAGTCCGCGTGCGAGGCGGCGGCGTCGATCGTGATGGCCGCGTTCCGGGAGGAGCTGCCGGTGGCGCTGCGGCTGGCCGGCGGCGGGTTCGCGGCGGGCAAGGACACCCGCGCCTACCTGGACCTGCTCGCCGAGGCGACCCTGCAGAAGACCGACGAGCTGCCGGCGACGGTCGCGCAGCTGCGGACCCGCCGCGCCGGCGACACGCTCGTCTACCTGACCGGGCCGGGCGGCGTCGCCGACCTCGGCCGGGTGGGGACGTTGCGCGCCGCGTACCCGTCGCTGGTCGCCGGCGCGTTCGGCACCGAGGACGGCGAGGTCCCGACGGCGCTGGAAGGCCTGCGGGTGCTGTCGCCGGCCGACGGCGCCGACTTCGCCGCCGCGTGGGACGGGGTCGGCGCATGGTGAGGCGCCTCCTCATCGCCGTGGCGCTGCTCGGCATGCTGGTCATGGCCGCGTTCGCTCTGGCACCGATCTACCACGGGCCGCTGCTGCTGCAGCTGATGACGGGCGCCGCCGCGGGCTCCGTCGGCATCAGCTTCGCCGCCCGGCGCCTGCCGGCCTGGAGCGCTGCGCCGCTGAGCGTCCTCGGCCTGACCGGCGCCGTCCTGCTCGCCATGCGGGTCTCCGCCGCGGCGGCCGGCGTCGACGGCAGCGTCCCCGCCCTGCGCGAGGCGCTGCGCAACAGCATCCCCCGGCTGCTGCTCGCCCTGATCCCGATCGAGCCGCAGCCCGACACGGTGCTGCTGCCGGTGATCCTGACCTGGCTCGCCGGGCTGGCCGCCGGTGAGCTCGGGATCCGCTACCACCGGGTCCTGCTGTCCTACGCGCCGCCGACGGTGCTGTTCGGCGGCGCGCTGTACCTCGTCGGCCCGAACGGCTCCGCCGCCGGCTGGGTGCCCCTCGCCTACTCCGGGTTCGCCGTGCTGGGCCTGATCGCGTCGAACCGGCCGCCGACGGAGGACCAGCGGGTCGGCGCGGATCAGCTGCGCACGCTGAGGCTCCGGGTGGGCGCCGGGGCCGTCGCGGGCCTGGCCGCCATCGTCGCGCTGTCGCAGCTGCTCGGGCCGAGCGTCGCGGCGAAGGTCGGCACCAGCCCCGTCGAGCCGCGCAACATGGTGACCCCGCCGCAGCTCGACTCGCTCGACGAGAGCCCGCTGGTCCGGCTGTCGGGCTGGGCGCTCAACCACGACCAGCACCTGTTCGACGTGGAGGTCACCGGCACCGACGCGCCGCCGCCGATCCGCCTCGCCGTCCTCAACGACTACGACGGCGTCACCTGGCGGGTCGGCGCCACCTACCGCAACGCCGGCCGAGTCGTCGCGGCGAAGCCCGTCCTCACCGACCCGCAGGTCCGGCAGGCGTTCCGCATCGCCGACCTCGACGGGCGGCTGCTGCCCGGGATCGCCACCCCGGAGGAGGTCAACGGGGTCCGGGTCGCCGTCGACACCAGCGACGGCACGATGATCCTGTCCGACGGGCTGCGTCCCGGCCTCGAGTACAGCGTCGTGTCCCGCGTGCACCGCCCCGACGAGAACGCGATGCAGGTCGCCGACGTGCCCAACACCGACGCCGTCGCCCGCCACCTGGCACTGCCCGGCAAGGTCCCCGACTCGATCGCGCAGCTCGCCCGGCACCTCGGGGAGGGCGTGTCGTCGCCGTACCAGAAGGCGTTCGCGATCGTCGGCTGGCTGTCGGAGCATTACAAGGTCGTCGGCGACGCGCCCAGCGGCCACGCCTACCCCAACGTCGAGTACTTCCTGTTCGGCCCCAAACAGGCCGGCGGGCAGAAGGGCACGTCGGAGCAGTTCGCGGCCGCGTTCGCGGTCCTCGCCCGGCTGATGGGCCTGCCGACCCGGCTCGCCGTGGGGTTCCGCGTCGAGCCGGGCCGCAACGAGGTCCGCGGCGGCGACGCGGTCGCGTGGCCGGAGGTGCTGTTCAACGGCGTGTGGGAGCCGTTCGACCCGATGCCGAAGGCCGACACGGTCCAGCGCCCGACCGAGGACGACTTCCGGCCGAAGCCGCCCGCGTCGCAGCCGCCGCCGGAGACGGTGCCGGCGCCGTCGGACTCGCCCGCCCCGCAGTCCCCGAAGCCCAGCGTCACGCCCTCCACGGAGGCCGGGCCCCGGCGCTCGTCGGGGGTGGCCGTCACCGTCACCGCCGGGTCGCTGCTGCTGGCCCTGTTGGCGTTGGCGGCGTCGGTACCGCTGGCCCGCCGGACCAGCCGCCGTCGCCGACTCGGCAGGGGGACGCCGGAGCAGCGCGTCGAGGCGGCCTGGGCGGAGGTGCTGACGGGCCTGCGCCTCGCGGGCCGGCCCGCGCCGCCGCACCTGTCCGCGTCGGAGGTGGCCGGATACGCGGCGACCGCCGCCACCGGCCGCGCGCACTCCAAACCCGGCGGGGTGGCCACGATCCGCTCCGCCACGCCGCCCGTCGACGACCTCGCGGCGCTGGTCAACACCGTGGCGTTCGCCTTCGCGGGCAGCGTCTCGGAGGAGCAGGCCGCCCGGGCCGCCGTGCAGGCCGTCGCCTACGTCGACGAGCTGCGGGCCAGGCGGGGGTTCTGGCGCCGGCTGCGGTGGAGCCTCGACCCCCGCCCGTTGTTCTGGAAGTAGCGTCAGGCGGGGTTGTCCGCGTGGGTCAGGGTCTCCCACGCGACGAACAGGTTGTTGCTGCCGGCCGGGCGGGACTGCTCCGTCAGCCGCTGCGTGTTGGACATCGCGATGCCCATCCGGTTGTGCAGGGCGTTGTAGCCGACCTCGGTGACCGGGCCGAGGCCGAGCGTCAGCTTGCCGCCGCACAGCCATGACGGGACGCCCTCGCCCAGCTGGTACCTGCTGTGGAAGCCGAGCGCGTGCCGCAGCCGGTCGGCGATCTCCGGGTACACGTCCTGGCCCTGGATGCGGGTGGTCTCCGCGATGTGCGAGATCGCCGAGATGCCGTAGCCGGTGTGGGTGAAGTCGCGGCAGGTCTCCTGGGAGAGCCCGTCGACGAACGTGCTCTGCCCCTGCCAGTAGTTGACGATCTCGGCGCGGGTGTCGATGCTGCCGATGCCCTTGGGCAGGGCGCCGTCGGCGGTGACGTACAGGTAGGCGGGCACCCGGGCGCGGAACTTCGCCATGGCCTTGTCCCAGCTGGTGCGGTCCTCCAGGAAGACGGAGATGCCGATCGCGGCCTCCATCATGGACAGTTCCCAGTTGCCGTTGCTGCTGGAGCCGTTGATGAGCTTCGGCAGGTACACGGTGCGCAGCATCGTGCCGAACCGGGCCTGGTCGGGCCACGACGGGTAGGTGTAGCGGATGATCTCGGCGGCGCGCGGCCAGCTCGACCCGGCCCAGCCGGTCTGCAGCGGCGCGTTGCTGTTGGTGTGGTCCCTGATCGTGGCGGACCAGGCATCCATGATCGCGATGGCCTTCGTGGCGTACCGGCTGTCCCGCGTGACGTACCAGGCCAGGGACAGCGTGTAGGCGGCGAGGGCGTCCTCGCGCTCGTCGGTGCAGCCGTTGTTGGGGTTGGAGTAGGAGCCGCACTCGACGACGGCCCGCGGCTTCGGGGTCCGCGACAGCGACGCGTAGCGGCTGCCCATCATCTGGTCGTAGGCGGCCTTCCACGGCTGCGCGCCGGCCTGCACCTTGCCGCGGACGAAGTCGAGCTGGGCGCGGCTGACGAAGACGCCCGGGTGGGCGAACGTGGCCGGGGCGGCGGCCACGTTCGCGGCTCCGGGGCCGGTCGCCGCCTGCTGCTTGGTCACGGCGGCGACGGCGTAGGTGGTGCCGGCCACCGCGATCGCGACCGCGAGCCCGGCGGCGCCGAGGACGAGTCTGCGCATGGCGCTCCTCTTTCGGTTGGACAACTGTAAGTCAGGTTGCCTAACCGTCGCTGCTCGATCGGCGCGGGTCAATCGGGCACAGGAAGACTTAAGACGCGCTTCGAGTCAGGATGAGGTCCGCGCGGTTGCGGGTGCCGGCGATGACGGCCGCGTTGCGCTCGTCGCTGCGCTCCACCCAGTCGTGGGCGTCGTGCAGGTCGAGGCCCTTCGCCAGCTGCCGCCGCACCAGCGAGTCCTGCCGCAGGTCGTCGGGCGCGTCCAGGTACAGCGCCAGGTCCAGCAGGTCCCGCACGGCCGCCCAGGGGCCCTCGTCGAGCAGCAGGTAGTTGCCCTCCACGACGATGACCCGGGTGGTGGCGGGCACCGGGATCACGCCGCCGATCGACTCGTGCAGGGTGCGGCTGTAGCTCGGGGCGTACACGAGCTCCTCGCCGGCCCGCAGGCGCCGCAGCAGGTGGACGAACCCGGCCGCGTCGAACGTCTCCGGGGCGCCCTTGCGGTCGGCGAGGCCGAGCCGGTCCAGCTCCGCGTTGGACAGGTGGAACCCGTCCATCGGCACGGCCACGCTGCCGTCCAGCGCCGCGGCGAGGGCCGTGGACAGCGTCGACTTGCCGGCGGCCGGCGGCCCGCAGATGCCGATGATCGTGCGCCCCTCCTGCTGGCGGACGAACGGCTTGATGACCTCGAGCGCCTCGCTGAGGACGTCGGGTCTTCTCATGCTTCCGCGTTTGCCTGCAGGCTCGCGGCGAGCCCCCGCATGCCGGCCAGCCAGCGGTCGGTGTCGCTCGCCCGGTGCAGGTAGTACTTCTGGACCTCGGGGTGCGGCAGGATCAGGAACCGCTCCGCGGCGAGCCCCTCCACGACGGACGCGGCGACCTCCTCCGGCGGCAGGACCGCCCCTCCGGCGGCGGTGACCTTCGCACCGATGTGACCGGCGGCGAGCCCGTCCTGCATCATCGGCGTGTCGACGCCCTGCGGGCACAGTGCGCTGACCTTGATCCCCTGCGCGCCGTACGTGATGGACAGCCACTCCGCGAACGACACGGCCGCGTGCTTGGTGACCGCGTAGGGCGCGTCGCCGACCGCGGTCAGCAGCCCCGCCGCCGAGCAGGTGTGCAGCAGGTACCCCTCGCCGCGCTCCAGCATGCCCGGCAGCACGGCGCGCGCGGAGTAGATGTGCGACTGGACGTTGACCGCCCAGGTCCGCGCCCACGTCTCCGCGGACGCCTCCAGGCCCTGGCCGGTGAGGATGCCGGCGTTGGCGCAGAACAGGTCGACCCGGCCTAAGCGCTCCTCGGTCTCGGCGACCAGCTCGGCGACCTGGTTCTCGTCGGTGACGTCGACGGCGACCGCCCTTGTCTCCGTGCCGATCTCCGTGCCGACCTCGCCGGCCAGCGCCTCGGCGGCGTCGCCGTCCAGGTCGGCGAGGATCAGGGCGGCGGCGCCCTCCGCGGCGAACCGGCGGGCCAGGGCGGCGCCGATGCCGCCGGCCGCGCCGGTGATGACGACGACCTTGTCCTTGAGCTCCACTACCGGGCCCCCAGCTCGCGCAGCGTGTCCAGCAGGACCTCCGGGCCGCCGGCCGCCAGCTCCGGCGTCGGCAGCAGCGCCATGACCGGGGTGGTGACGCCGGCGTCGGCGTACCGCTGGACGTGCTCCCGGCACCGCCGCGGGCTGCCGTGCACGATCAGCGCGTCGACGACCTCGTCGGGGATCGCCCGCAGGGCCGCCTTGCGGTCCTTGGCGGCCCACGCGTCCCACATCGCCTTGAGCGCCTCGCCGCGGCCGAGCCAGCGGTGGAACGCGGCGTACGCGGGCACGGTCAGGTACGCGGCGATCAGCCTGCGGGCTGTCTCCCGCGCCACCTGCTCGTCCTCCGTGGGGCAGACGAAGATGCGGGCCGCGACCTCCTTCTCGCCGTGCGCACCGTCCATCTCGGCGCGCGCCGTCGCGACGTCCTCCACCGACAGCCAGTTGAGCACCACACCGTCGGCCTCGGCCGCCGCCAGGCGCAGCATCTTCGGCCGCAGGGCGGCGAGCAGCAGCTTCGGCGGCGTGACCGGCGGCCGTTCGAGGCGGAAGCGCCTGACCTGGAACGTGTCGAACGCCCCGTCGACCATCTCGCCGGCGAGCGCCGTGCGCAGGAACCGAAGCACGTCCCGGCTGCGCTCGTACGGCCGCTCGAACGGCACCGCGTTCCAGTCGCCGACCACGACCGGCGACGACGCGCCGATGCCGAGCGCGACCCGCCCCGGCGCCGCCTCGGCCAGGGCCGCGGCCTGCATGGCGATCAGCGCGGGCCCGCGAGTGAAGACCGGGACGATCGCGGTGCCCAGCCGCAGCCGCGGCGACCACACCGACGCCAGCGCCAGGGGTGTGAACGCGTCCGTGCCGGAGACCTCGCTCGTCCAGACGTCGGTGAACCCCAGATCCGGCAACGCCTGCAGCAACCCTGCGTGCTCGGGCAACGGCACACCGGTCAGCGGCACCGTCAGCCCCCATTGGCTGGTCATCAACCGATCATCTCCGTGACACCGCTAGTGTGGCAAGCGAGAGGGATGGGTAGCCTTCCGCTGGATTTCCCACACTGATGCGCGTTGACTCGATCGAGAAGGAGCAACCCCATGCTGGGTCTGGAAAAGAAGCTCATGAAGGAATGGGAAGGCAAGAGCGCCCAGGAGATCGCGGACGCCCCCGTCACCGCGATCGCCGGCGTCACCGAGGCCGACGCCGAGAAGCTCCTGGCCGCGTTCGGCATCAAGACCGTCCGTGACCTGGGCACCAACAAGTACTTCCGCTGGGCGCAGGGCCTCGTCGCACTCGCCGACTGATCGTTCTTTCCGCTTCGGCCTGTACCTCGGCCTGCACTTCGGCTTTGCTTCGGTTTGCTCTGGCTTTGCCTGGGGCCGCTCCCGTCTGTTCGCTGGGGCGGCCTTCGGCGTGCATGGGCGAGATACGTTTGCGGCATGCGACGGCGTCACGTGCTCACCCTGGCCACCGCCGGTGCCGTGACCGCCGGCTGCTCGACCCGCCGGCGCACGCCGTCCGCCGCCGCCTCCGCTCCGTCGGCGTCCGTCGCCCCGGTCGGCCTGGCCTTCCCGAAGGGGTTCGCCTGGGGTGCGTCGACGTCCGCGTACCAGGTGGAAGGCGGCGCGACGGCGGACGGCCGCGGCCCGTCGGTGTGGGACGTGTTCAGCCACGAGGCCGGCCGGACCAGGGACGGCGGCACCGGCGACGTCGCCGCCGACCACTACCACCGCAGCTACGAGGACCTCGACCTCATGCGCGACCTGGGCCTGAAGAGCTACCGCTTCTCGATCTCGTGGCCACGGGTCCTGCCCACCGGCCGCGGCACCGTCAACGCCAAGGGCCTCGACTTCTACCACCGGCTCGTCGACGGCCTCCTCGCGCGCGGGATCACTCCGGTCGTCACCCTCTTCCACTGGGACACCCCGCAGACGCTGCAGGAAGCGGGCGGCTGGACCAACCGTGACTGCGCGTCGTGGTTCGCCGACTACGCCTCCATGGTCTGCTACTCCCTCGGCGACAAGGTGCAGACCTGGCTGACCCTCAACGAGCCGAAGACCGTCACCGAGGTCGGGTACACGGCCGGCGTCCACGCCCCCGGCGTCCGCGACCGCCGCGTCGCCAACGTCGCCGCCCACCACCTCCTGCTCGGCCACGGCCTGGCGGTGCAGGCGTTCCGCGCCACCGGCCGCAAGGGCCGCATCGGCGCCGCGCTCAACCTCTCCCCCGTGTACCCGGCCGACGACTCCGACGCCGCCCGCAAGCAGGCGGTCATCGGCGACGCGGAGGAGAACCGGCGCTGGCTCGACCCTGTCCTGCTCGGCCGCTACCCCGACGACTGGCTGGCCACCCAGCCCGCCGACGCCCCCGTCCGCGCCGCCATCCACGCCGGCGACCTGGCCGTCATCGGCACCAAGAGCGACATCCTCGGCGTCCAGTACTACAACCCCGCCTACGTCACGGCGACGGGCGCCCGCGTCCAGAAGCACCCCACGTCCCAGGCGAGCTGGCAGCAGGTGTACCCGCAGGGCCTCTACGACCTGCTCACCCGCATCCGGCGCGACTACGGCGACATCCCGCTCACCATCACCGAGAACGGCATCCCCTCGGTCCACCCCACCGACGACGAGGACCGCATCACGTTCCTGCGCGACCACCTGACCGCCGCCCACCGGGCCATCCGCGAGGGCGTGCGGCTCGAGGGCTATCACGTCTGGTCCCTGCTGGACAACTTCGAGTGGGCCGAGGGCTACACCCAACGCTGGGGCATCGTCCACGTCGACTACTCCACCCAGCAACGCCACCGCAAGGCCAGCGCCGACTGGTACCAGCAGGTCATCGCCCGCAACGGCATCTGACCCCGGCCCGGTCTGCACCGGGTTCGGACCTGGCCGCCGGTTCAGGCTCTGCCTCCGGCTCGGGCTCTGCCTCCGGCTCGGGGCTCGACCTCCAGTTTGGGCTCGACCTCCGGCTCGGCGCGACGCGGTTCGGGCTCGACCTCCGGTTCGGGCATGACGCGGCCCGGGCATGACGCGGCCCGGGCATGACGCGGCCCGGGCATGACGCGGCCCGGGCGCTGCGCCCGTTCGGGCGTGACGCAGCTCGGGCGTGACGCGGTTCGGGTTCTGCGCCGGTTCGGGCGCTGACCTCTGGTTCGCGTCAGCCGAGCCAGCCCGGTTTGACGAGACCCGCCTCGTACGCGAACACCACGAGCTGTGCCCTGTCCCGCGCCCCCAGCTTGATCATCGCCCGGCTGACATGGGTCTTCGCCGTGGCCGGACTGACGAACAACCTCGTCGCGATGTCCTCATTGGACAGTCCCGCCCCGACGAGCGCCATCACCTCCCGCTCCCGATCCGTCAGCACCGCCAGCGACATCGGCGCCAGCGGCGCCCGCGACCTGCTCGCGAACTCCTCGATCAACCGCCGCGTCACCCCCGGCGACAGCAACGCGTCCCCGCCCGCGACCGCCCGCACCCCCCGCAGCAGGTCGACCGGCTCGGTGTCCTTGACGAGAAAGCCACTCGCCCCGACCCGCAGCGACTCGAACACGTACTCATCCAGGTCGAACGTCGTCAGAATCACGATCCGCACCTGCGCCAGCCGCGCATCGGCCACGATCTGCCGCGTCGCCTCAAGCCCGTCGAGCACCGGCATCCGGATGTCCATCAACACCACGTCAGGCCGCGTCTGCACCGCGAGCCGCACCGCCTCGGCCCCGTCCGCCGCCTCCCCGACCACCTCGATGTCGGCCTGCGCATCGAGCAACGCCCGAAACCCGGCCCGCACCAACGCCTGGTCATCCGCCAGCAGAACCTTGATCACCCGTCCCCCTCCCCCACCACCGATGATCCGGAAGACTTCTCGTCGCCCTGACCGCAACAACCATTCCGGATCATGACTGCTCCCGAACGGGAATCCTGGCGACCACCGCGAACCCACCACCCGCCCGGGGCCCGGCCTCCAGCGACCCCCCGAACGCCGCCGCCCGATGCCGCATCCCCGCGATGCCATTGCCTTCACTACGCACCGACGAACCACCGCCGGCACCCGCGTTGGCACCCGCGCCCGCGTTGGCACCCGCACCCGCCTGGGCGGAGCCCGCACCCGGACCAGCCTGAACAGACCCTGCGCCCGCGCCAGCCTGGACGGAACCCACGCCTGCACCAACTTGGGCAGGACCTGCACCCGCGCCGACCTGGACGGATCCCCCGTCGCCGCCGTCGCCGAGCTGGTCACTGGCCGGGTCGCCGTGTGTCGTGCCGGTGGTCTGGTCGGGGCCTACTCCGGCCAGGGACACCGCACTCGCTTCCCCGCCCGTGGATGCGGCATCCGCGGTGCCGGCCGACCAGGAAACGGAAGCCATCGAACCATTCCCCGCCGCCTTCGAAGGGGACCTGCGCCCATCGAGACCGGCGCTCGGCGAGCTGGCGGCGTTCAATGGACCGGTTGCGCTCGGTGAGCGGGTCACGGGCGGCGAGTCGGTCACAGGCGCGGACGGCTGGGCGGGCGCGGACGGCTGGGCGGGCGTGGGCGGCTGGGCGGGCGTGGAGTTCGCCTGGGCGTGGCCGTCGTCGGTGATGTGGAGCGTGAGCTCGGTCGGGGTGTAGCCGATGGCGATGGTGGCGGAGGCGCCGGGGCCCGCGTGGCGGCGGACGTTGGTCAAGGCCTCCTGCACGATCCGGAACGCGGCGCGGTCGACCTGGGGTGGCAAGGGGCGCGGCACGCCGGTCGTGTCGACGGTGACGGGCAGGCCGACGGCGCGGGCCTCCTCGGCGAGGCGGTCGAGGTCGCGCAGGCCCGGGGCGGGCGTGCGGGGGGCGGCGCCGGCGGGGTTGAGGCCGGCGAGGACGGAGCGGGTCTCGCGCAGCGCCTCGGCGCTGGCGTGCTTGATCGCGGCGAGGGCGACCCTGGCCTGCTCGGGCTGCTCGTCCATCAGGTGCAGGCCGACGCCCGCCTGGACGTTGATGAGGGACAGGTGGTGGCCGATGACGTCGTGCAGCTCGCGGGCGATGAGGAGCCGCTCGTCGCTGGCCTGGCGACGAGCCTGCTCGGCCCGCGCCTTCTCCTCCTCGGCGCGGGCGACCTGCTGCTGCGCGGACCAGTCGCGGGCCATCTGGGAGTAGCGCATGCCACGCACCCGGGCGGCCTCGCCGAAGCCCGCGATGACGAGGCACCAGACGCCGATGAGGATGACGCGGGGCAGCGACTCGTCGCCGCGGACCAGCACGGCGAACACACTGAACGCGGCGGCGACGGCCGCCCAGGTCAGCCAGCGATAGCCCGAGGCGAGGGCGGTGAACATCGCGACGATCGCGGCGACGAACCCGGGGCCGTCGGGATAGCCCATGCTGAAGTAGGCGGCGGTCGGCACCAGCGCGCCGACGAGGGAGACCAGCGGCCAGCGCTCGCGGACCGCGAGGGCGATGGGGCCGGCGAGCAGCAGCAGATAGGCGGTGCCGTCCAGGACGTGCGGGCCGGTAGAGCCATAGGCCGCGGCGCGGGTGCCGAGGACCTGCACGAGGGCCATGGCGATGACGATCGCCGCCGGGTGCGGGCCGCCGCCCCATCGCCTGCGGCCGTGGCGCTCCATGGACTCCATGCGGTGCGCGAGCCGCGCGGCGTGCCGGGCGTCGCGCGCCTCGCGCAGCTCCCGGGTCCAGGGCGGTCGTCGTCTCACATCGCCCAAGGTAGTCCAGGGCCGGGACCAGCGGCGTCGCACTCAGGTCGCGCGGTCGCGTACTCCCTGGGTCGTACGTCGGGGGGCTGGTGTGCGACCTGGGAAGTACAGGACGACACGACACAGGTGCGACGCGCGTGGCGGCGGTCAGCGGCAGGCTGAAAGCAACAAGGAAGGGGGGGCCGAGATGGCCGGCGAACGGGTGCGAGCCTCCGACAAGGAGCGCGAGCAGTACGCGGACATGGTGCGGGCCGGGATGACGGAGGGGCGGCTCACGCTGGAGGAGGGCGAGGAGCGGCTCACGCAGGTATATGCGGCGAAGTTCCGCGACGAGCTGCCGCCGGTGACCGCCGACCTGCCTGACGGGGGGCGGCGCGGGCTGTTCGAGCTGCCGGAGACGCAGGCGGAGTTCCTGCGGCAGGGCCGGCGGCACCTCGCACGGCACGGCGCGTTCGTGGCCGTGTTGGCGGTCGCGCTGACCGGGCTGTGGGCGCTGTCGGGCGCGCACTTCTTCTGGCCCGCGATCCCGCTGTTCTTCCTGGTGCTCAGCGTCTTCAGGCACGCCCGCTGGCGGCGGTGGGCGGCGTCGGGAGGCGCGCCGTGGTCGGGGGGTCCGCCGTGGGGGCGGCGGCACTGGGGGCACGGCCACGGTCATGGACCGTGGGCGGCCGCCTCGGACCGGCACGGCTGGAGCTGAGCCAGCCGTCCCGGCGGGGCGTCGCCACCAGCGCGGCGCCCCGCCGGCAGCGACCGGCGCCGTGAAGCCGCGACCGACGCGGCGTCCGGCCGGGGAGCCACGAAGCGGGGGAGCAGCGAAACGGCGCCGTCAAGCCGGGGAGCCGCGACCGCTGCGGCGGCCGGCCGGGGAGCAGCCAAGCGGGGAGCAGCCAAGCGGGGAGCAGCAACGCAGGAAGCAGCAACGCAGGAAGCAGCAACGCAGGAAGCAGCAACGCAGGAAGCAGCAACGCAGGAAGCAGCGAGCGGGGAGCAGCGAAGCGGAAGCAGCGAGCGGCGGTGCGCGGGGCCGGCAGTACAAGCGCTGAGGCAAACCGCGACGGCCGGCACCGGCAGTACAGGAGCGGAGACAACAGCAGCGGTCGGCACGGGGGCGCGCGACGGCCTCGCCGGCCGCGGCACGACGGCAGAGAAGCTGGGGCAACCGGCGAGGCGCCCTGCGGGAACGGCACGACGAGACGACGAGAGGCTGGATGTGGCATGTACCGAACCGAGCTCAAGGGCAGGGTCGCGGTGGTGCTCGGCGGTGCTGACGGGGTCGGGGCCGCGGTGTGCCGGCTGCTCGCCGCCCGTGGGGCCCGCATCGCCGTCATCGGCGACGACGAGGCCGAGCTGCAGGACCTGGTCGACGAGCTGCGGTGGGTGGGTGCGGACGCCGTCGGGATCGTGTCGACCGGAGTGGACACGGCGTCGGTGCACGCGGGGGTGCTCACCGAGGTCGGGGTTCCCGACCTGCTGTTCGTCGTCCCGTGTACGGGTGGCGGCGGCTTCCGCGCGAGTGTCGACAGTGGACTGACGGCGACGTTCGAGGCGTTGCAGGCGTTCGTGCCGCGGATGGCGGAGGCGCGGACGGGGACGGTGGTGACGGTCGCGCCGTTCGGCACGGATGCGGCGACGAGCGCGGTCGGCGGTGGGGTGACGGCGCTCACGCAGCACGTGGCGCGGGAGGTCGCGGCGTCGGGGGTGCGGGCGAATGTCGTGTCTTGGACACCACAGGCAGAGCGGGTGGAGGATGTGGCCTTCGCCGCGGTCTACCTGGCCTCGGACGCGCCGCCGACGCTGACGGCGACCACCTTCGACGTGGCCGGCAGGTGAACGCGGCTGTAGCTCCTATGTACGAACGCGGGTCCACATGGGATAGTCCGGATCATGATGGGCTCTTCGCATGCGCTGTCCGGGGCGGCCGTGTGGCTGGCCGGCTCCTTAGCGCTGGACCAGCTCGCCGACTTCCACCAGACGCCGCTCCAGCTGGCCGTCGGCACGGCGATCTGCGCCGGTGGCGCGCTGCTGCCTGACCTCGACCTGTCGGGGCGGGTCACCACCCGGCAGGGCGGTGCGACGGTGGCGCACACGTTCGGGGTGCTGACGCTGTTCCTGGCCGAGGTGGTCGAGAAGTTCTCACTGGGCGTCTACATGCTGACCCGCCTCAAGCACGACCCGCGCCGCCGCAACGGGCACCGGACCCTGACGCACACCATCGTGTTCAACGTCGGTGTCGGGTACGGCACCCTGGCGCTGTGCAACGCGTTCGGCAAGTGGGCCGTCATGGGCGTGCTGTTCTTCGCGTTCGCCATGGCGCTGCGCGGGCTGTTCGAGCGGTGGGCGGAGCGCGCCGGCTGGCTCATCGTGACCCTCGCCGCCGCGGGGGCCGCGTACCTCGTCTACGAGCGGCTCCCCGGCGACCGCGGCTACCCGCTGCTCGGTATGGCGGTCGGCGTCGGCGGGCTCATCCATCTGGCCGGCGACATGATCACCCGGCACGGCTCCCCCATCTTCTGGCCGATCCCGACCGGCCGGCGGCTGTGGCGCAACATCGGCCTGCCGCACTCGGTGGCGCTGACCGCGGGTGACAAGACCGAGACGGTCGTGCTGCGCATCGTCTTCACCACGGTCGCGATCTTCGCCGGTTCCCTGCTGGTCGCGCCGATCCTGCTCGAACGGTTCAACATATCCGTGTGAACGATGACGACGAGGTCCCCGCGTTCTGGCAGGCGCTGGGCCTGCCCGGCCTGTTCGACGTGCACACGCACTTCCTGCCTGAGCGCATGATGCGCAAGGTCTGGGCCCACTTCGACGCCGGGGGTCCGCTCGTCGGGCGGCCATGGCCCATCCGGTACCGCGGAAGCGACGCCGAACGGGCGGACCACCTCCGCGAGATGGGGGTGCGGCACTTCACGGCCCTGGCGTACGCGCACCGTCCCGACATGGCCGCCGACCTCAACGCGTGGACGCTCGGCTTCGCCGCTCGGACGCCGGGGTGCGTGCCGAGCGCGACGTTCTACCCGGAGCCCGGCGTGCCCGGGATCGTCGACACGGCGCTCGACGGCGGCGCCAGGATCTTCAAGGTGCACCTGCAGGTCGGTGGTTACGACCCGAACGATCCGCTGCTGGAGCCGGTCTGGGGGCGGCTCGCCGAGACCGGCACGCCGGTGGTCGTGCACGCCGGTTCCGGTCCCGTCGCCAACGGGTACACCGGACCGGGCCCGTTCGGCGAGGTGCTGCGCCGCCACCCGTCGCTCGTCGCCGTCATCGCCCACTTCGGCGCGCCCGAGTACGAGGGCTTCCTCGACCTCGCCGACCGGTACGCCAACGTCATGCTCGACACGACGATGGTCTTCACAACGTTCTTCCCGGGTTTCCCGCCGGAGCTCCTCCCCAGGGTGGAGGAGCTCGGTCTCGCGGGTCGCGTGCTGCTCGGCAGCGACTACCCCAACATCCCGCACCCTTATGCGCACCAGCTGGACTCGTTGCGGCGCCTGGGGTTCTGCGACGACTGGCTGCGGGCGGTCTGCTGGGGCAACGCGGCGGGCATGATGGAACGGTGACGAACTCCTTCCACGGCCTGGCTGAGCTGGTGCTCGCCGGCCCGCAGTACCGGCGCAGCGGCACCATCCGGCTCAGGGTCACGCCGGCCGGTTTCGCCACCGTCGCCGCACCCGACGTGCAGGCCGAGGCCGACGCGCTCGTCGTCGACGGGCGCCGCATCCCGTACGAGGGGCAGACGTTCGCCCAGCTGGCGGCGGCCGCGGGGCTGGACGTCGGCGCCGCCGAGGGCGTCTACAAGGACGGCTCCGGCGCCCGGCCCGGCGACCCGGTCGTGACCACCGGCGCGAGCACCACCCTGGGCGCTCTGGCGGTCGGCGACGCGGCGCTGCGCCTGTTCGCACCGGACCTCACGCCGGTGCTGTGGCCGGAGCACTTCGACGTCGGCATCTCGCTCGACGAGGTGAACTACGGGGTGTCCACGGGCGACTCGGCGATCCCCGAGCCGTACGCGTACGTCGGCCCGTGGACGCCGCGCGAGGGCGCCTTCTGGAACGTGTCGTTCGGTGCCGCACGACCCTTGAGCGCCCTCGGCGACGCGACCGCGGTGGCCGGGTTCTTCGCGGAGGGCCGCGCCGCCGCTGCCGGCTGAGACGAGCCCGGACGCCCGCCCTGCCGTCGCCGGAGCACCGCGGGTGGAGCGGCGCGGCGGCGGGCGGGCGGCGGCGGGCGGCGGCCCTGAAGTGGGCAGTGACGCCGCGGCAGGCGGTCAGCGGCGTTTGATCCACCAGATGATGCCGAACACGACGGCGAAGCTGGCGGCGGCGGTCACGACGTACGGGACGGCACGGCGCACGACCGCGCCGACTCCGCTGACGACGAGCAGGTCGATCGGCTCCACCTCGTCGTCGGGCTGCACCGACACGGAGGCCTCCGACAACGCCGTGGGCGCGGACCGCACCCCCTCGCCCGGGACCGGCTCCGGCACCGGCACCGGACCTGAAGCCGAATCCGACGCAACGGCCAGGTCCGAGTCGGCCGCTGAAGCCGGCGCCGCCGCCGGCGCGGCGGGCCCGCCCGCGGCGAGCTTGCCGGCCAGGCAGTCGGCGAACTGGCCGATCAGCTTCGCGCTCACGTCGCCGATGAGACCGCGGCCGAACTGGGCGGCCTTGCCGGTGATGTCGAGGTCCGTGGCGACCTCGACCCTCGTGCCGCCGTCGCCGGCCTCGCGCAGCTGCGCCGTCACCCTCGCCGATGCGGTGCCGCCGCCCCGGCTGTCGGCGCCGGACGCGGTGAGCACCACGCGGTGCGCGGCCTCGTCCCGCTCGACGAACCGGCCCTTGCCCTTGAACGTGAGGCTCACCGGACCCAGCTTGACCTTGACGGTCCCGGTGAAGTCGTCGCCCTCGAAGGAGGTCAGCGCGGCGCCCGGCATGCAGGGCGCGATCCGCTCGATGTCCAGCAGCACGTCCCACGCCTGCGACGCCGGGACGGGCACGGTGAAACTGTGTTCCAGCAGCACGGTCGTCAGACCCCCAGCGCTCGGCGGCAACGGCCCGCCCGGTGATCCGGACCGCGCTTCCGACCATAGTCCCGTCGGCGCGCGCCGCGCAGCACGGCCACGCGATCGGTTCCCCGACCGGGTCCGGCGCGCCGCGGGGACGAGGGCCGCCCGGAACCGGGCGGCCCCCTGACGGGCTTCTCAGACGCCCAGCGCCCGGCACACCGCCCGCGTGGTCAGCACCCGCGCCAGGTCGCGCCGGTAGTCCGCGGAGGCGGTGAGGTCGTCCACCGGTGACGTGCCGGAGGAGGCGGAGACGCAGGCCGCCGCCACCGCCTCGGCCGTCGCCGGCGCGCCGGTCAGCGCCGCCTCGACCTCGACGGCGCGGTGCGGCACCGGCCCCATGTTGGTCAGCGCGACCCGCGCCCCGGCGATGGCGCCGTCGGAGCGGGACACCGCGACCGCCACGCCGACGATCGCCCACGCCTGCGCCGTGCGGTGGAACTTCTCGTAGTGCGCCGACCAGCCGTCCGCGCCCGCCAGCCGCACCTCGACGAGGACCTCGTCGGGGGCGAGCGCCGTGGTGAACAGGTCCACCGCGAAGTCGGCGGCACTGACGGACCGCCGCCCGGCGGGGCCCTGGACGACGTACGTGGCGTCGAGGGCGGCCGCGACGGCGGGCAGGTCGGCGGCGGGGTCGGCGTGCGCGAGGGACCCGCCGATCGTGCCGCGGTGCCGCACCTGCCGGTCGCCGACGGTCGCCGCCGCCGCCGCGAGCAGCGGCGCGTGCCGCTGGACCAGCGGCGACGACGCCACCTCGGCGTGCGTGGTCATGGCGCCGACGACGAGCGTGTCGCCGTCGAGCCGGACCCCGCTGAGCCCGGGCACGCCGGCCAGGTCGACCAGCAGCGCGGGCGCGGCGAGGCGCAGCCGCAGCACCGGCAGCAGCGACTGCCCGCCGGCGAGCACCTTCGCCTCGTCGGAGGACGAGGCCGCGGCACCGAGCGCCGCCACCGCCTCTTCCACTGTGGACGGTCTCAGGTAGTCGAACGCGACGGGGATCATGCCGCACCTCCGCGCTTGATCGCCCGCCACACCCGTTCGGGCGTGCAGGGCATGGCGATGTCGTCCACGCCGTACGGGCGCAACGCGTCGACGATCGCGTTGACGACGGCCGGGGTGGACGCGATGGCGCCGGCCTCGCCGACACCCTTGACGCCGAGCGGGTTGGAGGTCGCCGGCGTCTCCGTGCGGTCGGTGACGAGGTGCGGCAGGTCGGCCGCGCTGGGGATCGTGTACTCGACGAACGACCCGGTCAGCAGGGTGCCGGACTCGTCGTACACCGCCTGCTCGTGCAACGCCTGTGCGATGCCCTGCGCGACACCGCCGTGCACCTGCCCCTCGACGATGAGCGGGTTGACGACCTTGCCCACGTCGTCGACCGCCACGTACCGGTGGATGCTGACCCGCCCGGTCTGGGTGTCGACGAGCGTCGCGCACAGGTGGGTGCCGTGCGGGAACGAGAACGTCTGCGGGTCGAAGGTCGCGTCCGCGTCGAGGGTCGCCTCGACCCCGTCGGGCAGGTCGTGCGCCGCGAACACCGCGAACGCCGTGTCCGCGATCGTCTTGGCGGCGTCGGGTGTACCGCGGACACGGAAGGCGCCGCCGGTGAACTCGATGTCGTCGGGGCTGCACTCCAGCATGTGCGCGGCGACGACGCGGGCCTTGTCGCGCACCTTCCGGCACGCCTCGACCAGCGCGACCCCGCCGACGGCGAGGGAGCGGGACCCGTACGTGTCCAGACCCTTGTGCGACGTGCGGGTGTCGCCGTGCAGGACCTCGACGTCCTCGAACGCGACCCCGAGCTCGTCGGCGACGATCTGGCTCCACGCGGTCACGTGCCCCTGCCCGTGCGGGCTGGTGCCGGTGACCACCTCGACCTTGCCCGTCGGCAGGACCCGCACCGACGCCGTCTCCCAGCCGCCGGCGGCGTACCGCAGCGCGCCCAGGATGCGGGAGGGCGCGAGGCCGCACATCTCCGTGTAGGTGGACACGCCGATCCCGAGCTGCACGGGGTCGCCGCTGTCCCGGCGGCGCCGCTGCTCCGCGCGCAGGCCGGCGTAGTCGAACAGGTCGAGGGCCTTGTCCGTCGCGGCGTCGTAGTCGCCGGAGTCGTACACGAGGCCGGCGACCGTGGTGAACGGGAACTCGTCCGCCTTGATCCAGTTGCGGCGGCGCAGCTCGACGGGGTCCATGCCGAGCTCGTCGGCGAGGTCGTCCATGGCCCGTTCGATGGCGTACGTCGCCTCGGGCCGGCCCGCGCCGCGGTAGGCGTCGGTGATGGTCGTGTTGGTGAAGACGCCGACGCACTCGAAGCGGTACGCGGGCACCTTGTAGATCGAGTTGAACATGAACGCGCCGAGGATCGGCACGCCCGGCCCGACCAGCCCCAGGTAGGCGCCCATGTTGGCGATGAGCTTCACGTCGATGCCGGTCAGGGTGCCGTCGCGGCGGGCGGTGAGCGTGATGTCCTGGATCTGGTCGCGCCCGTGGTGCGCCGACAGCATCGACTCGCCGCGGGTCTCGGTGTACTTGACCGGCTTCTGCACGCGCTGTGCGGCGAAGAACGCGATCATCTCCTCCGGGGTGACCTGCAGCTTGCCGCCGAAGCCGCCGCCGACGTCGGGGGCGATGACCCGGATCTTGTGCTCGGGCACGCCGGTGAGCAGCGCGTAGAACACCCGCAGGATGTGCGGGATCTGGGTGGCCGACCAGATGGTGTACTCCCCCATCCCGGGGTCGACGACGACGCTGCGGGGCTCCATGAACGCGGGGATGAGCCGCTGCTGGACGTACCGGCGGCGCAGCGTCACCTCGGCGGTGGCGGCCTCGGCGGCGACGTCGGTGCCGGTGCCGGCCTGCGCGGAGTCGAAGATCCAGGTGTACGAGCGGTTGGTGCCCTTGTCGGGGTGGACGAACCCCTCGTCGCGCGACGCGGCCTCCAGGTCCAGGACCGGCGGCAGCGGCTCGTACTCGACCTCGATCGCGTCGAGCGCGTCGGCGGCGGTGTCGCGGTCACGGGCGACGACGACGGCGACCGCCTCGCCGTGGTGGCGCACGAAGCCGTCGGCGAGCGGCGGCCGGACCGGGTGCACGATGTCCTCCGTGACCGGCCAGGCGCACGGCAGGCTGCCCTGGATCTCGGCGACGTCGGCCCCGCTGAACGCGTCGACGACGCCCGGGATCCGCAGGGCGGGGCCGACGTCGACGGCGGTGATGCGGGCGCTGGCGTGCGGGCTGCGCAGGATCGCCAGGTGCAGCATCCCGGGCAGCGCGATGTTGTCCGTCCAGCGGGTCCGCCCGGTGATGAGCCGCGCGTCCTCCTTGCGCCGGCGCGCCGCGCCGACCTCCCCCACGCTCGCCGACGGCTCGGCCACGGCGGTCATGCCGTCACCTCCGCTGCGCTCCGGCGCCGGCCTGACCCGAAGCCTGCGCCCATGATGACCAGCCCTCCGCTACGCTCCGGGCCGGTCATGCCGTCACCTCATCCTTGAGTGGGACGTCCTCGCCGGCTGCCTGCAAGGCCGTTGCGGCGGACTGCACGGCACGGACGATGTTCTGGTATCCGGTGCAGCGGCACAGGTTGCCGGACAGGCCCTCGCGGATCTGCTCCTCGCTCGGCGCCGGGTTGTCGCGGAGCAGGTCGACGGCGGACAGGATCATGCCGGGGGTGCAGAAGCCGCACTGCAGGGCGTGCAGCTCGTGAAACGCCTGCTGCACGGCGTGCAGCGCCCCGCCCGGACCGGCGAGGCCTTCGATCGTGGTGACGGCGGCGCCGTCGGCCTGGACGGCGAGCACGGAGCAGCTCTTGACGGAGTGCTGGACGCCGTCGGGGTCGCCCATCAGGACCGTGCACGAACCGCAGTTGCTGGTGTCGCAGCCGACGACCGTGCCGATTTTGCCGAGACGTTCTCGCAGGTGATGAACCAGGAGGGTCCGGGGCTCGACATCGTCGACGTAGCGACTGCCGTCGACGTCGACGCTCACCCGGACGCGATGGGAAGAGGACACGCTTGACCTCCCGCGGGGACGTGCCGAAACGGCCCGTCGCGCGGCGGACGCACCCGGGCCACTGCCTGATCAGCAGATCGCACAAGCAGTGATCAACGCAACCCTCCGCGGGTCTTGACTTCGATCAGCTCCGCCAGACCAGCGACAAGACCGCCGCGGACGGCGGCGGCGAAGTGTCGGCTTCCTGACTCCCGCCCGAGTGTCGATCGACGGCGATATGGGTGAGGATCGACGGATCGACCACCACGGTGCAGCGCGGCACGAGCTGGAGGCGTTCCTCACCCTTGCGGAGGAGCTGCACTTCGGCCGCGCCGGCATGCGCCTGCACGTGTCGACGGCGCGGATCAGCCAGGCGATCAGGTCGCTCGAGCTGCGGGTCGGTGCGCGGCTGTTCGCGCGGACGAGCCGCCGGGTGGCGCTGTCACCGGACGGGCAGCAGCTGCTCAACAACCTGCGCCGCGGCCGCGACCAGCCCGGCTGCCAGCCACCGGACGGCTAGCGCCTACGACACCTCGTGGTGGATGCGGCCGGCGGTCGTCGTCAGCCGCGCGCCGCCGCCGCCCCAGCGTCCCGCGATGATCTCCGCGGCGATGCTGACGGCGGTCTCCTCCGGGGTGCGGGCGCCGAGGTCGAGGCCGATCGGCGAGGACAGCCGGCCCAGCTCCTCCTCCGTCATCCCCGCCTCCCTGAGCCGGGCGAGGCGGTCGTCGTGCGTACGGCGGGATCCCATCGCACCCACGTAGGCGAGGTCCTCACGCAGCGCCACCTGCAGCACGGGCACGTCGAACTTCGGGTCGTGGGTCAGCACGCACACCACGGTGCGCGGGTCGACGCGGCCGGCGTCCAGCTCCGCCCGCAGGTACCGGTGCGGCCAGTCGACGACGACCTCGTCGGCGCCGGGGAACCGCTTCGACGTGGCGAACACGGGCCGCGCGTCGCAGACCGTGACGTGGTAGCCGAGGAAGTCCCCGATGCGGGCCACCGACGCGGCGAAGTCGATCGCGCCGAAGACGACCATCCGGGCGGGCGGCGCGTAGGAGGCGACGAACAGCGTGAGCCCCTCGCCGCGCCGCTCGCCGTCCAGGCCGTAGTGCAGCGTGTCGGTCCGCCCGGCGGCCAGCAGCCCCCTGGCGTCGTCGGCGGCGGCCGCGTCGAGCCGTTCGGACCCCAACGACCCCGATGTGGACGCGGGCCAGACCACGAGCCGCCGTCCGATGCGGTCGTCGGGGCCCTCCACCACCGACACGACGGCGACCGGCTCGCGGGCGGTGATCGCCGCGGCGACCCGGTCCAGCTCGGGGAACGTGTCCCGCGACACCGGCTCGACCAGCAGCTCGATGATCCCGCCGCAGGTCAGGCCCACGGCGAACGCGTCGTCGTCGCTCACACCGTACCGCTGGACGACCGGCGAACCGGAGTCGACGACCTCGCGGGACAGCTCGTAGACGGCACCCTCCACGCAGCCGCCGGAGACGCTGCCGACCGCGTCGCCCTCAGGGCCGACGAGCATCGTGGCGCCGGCGGGGCGCGGTGAGCTGCGCCAGGTGCGCACGACGGTGGCCATGCCGACGGTACGGCCGGACTCCCACCAGCCGAGCAGCTCGCTGAGAACCTCACGCACGGCGGACCTCCTCAAGGACGGCGTGTAGCGCCGCCACCGTATGCCCCGCCACGAGCGCGTCGACATGCGGGAGCACCGCGGCGAGGCCGCCGGCGGTCGGGGCGAAGCCCGGACGCCCCGCGTGCGGGCTCACCCAGACGGTCCGGGCGGCGAGACGGCGCAGGTGGGCGACGGCGGCGCCGAGCCGGGCCGGCTCCGCGGACTCCCACCCGTCGCTGAAGACGACGACCGCGGCGCGGCGGGCGGCACCCCGGTGGCCGTCGCCCCGGACGAACGCGGCGACCCCGTCGGCGAGCCGGGTCCCGCCGCGCCAGTCGGGGATGAGCCGCCCGGCCTCCCGCAGTGCCACCTCCGGGTCCCGGGTCCGCAGCGCCGGGCTGAGGCGGGTGAGCCGGGTGCCGAGCGTGTACGTCTCCGTCCACCGTGGACGGTGCCGGGTGAGGGCGTGCGCGAGGCGCAGGAGGGCGTCCGCGTACGGCGACATCGACCCCGACACGTCGATCAGCAGCACGAGCCGGCGGGGTCGCGGCGCCCGCCGCTGGTGCAGCAGCGGCCTCGGCTCGCCGCCGGCCCGCAGCATCGCCCGGACGCTGCGACGGCGGTCGACGCGCCCGTGGCCCGCCGGCCGGTGCCGCCGCCCGGCGCGGGTGATGTCGGCGAGCGCCACCTGGGCCAGCAGCGCGAGGGCCTCGGCGCGTTCGGCGGGCGACAGGGTGGCGAGGTCGCGGTGGCGCAGCACCTCGGTGTCGGCGGCCCGCACGGACAGCGCCGGGTCCTGCCCGCCGGCCTCCGCCGACGGCGGCATCGTGGCCCGGAACAGGGACCGCTCCGGCAGCCGCCGGACCTGCCACGACGGGCCACGCGCCGACGACGCCCCGGTCAGCAACGCCGCGTCGTAGCGGGCGATGTCGTCGGGCGACCCGCACAGGGTGAGCCGGCCGGCCCAGTACGCGTGGGCGACCCCGGCTGCGTCGAGGGCCTCGCCGAAGGCGGCGAGCCGGTCGGGCGTCACCGGCAGCCCCGCCGCCCGCAGCTTCGCCGCCACCTCAACGAGCACCGACGGTCCCCGTTGCCAGCTCGATGTCCTCGCGGACCTTGAGCACCACGCCGAGGGTGGCGTCGGCGAGCCCGGCGGTCAGCGTGTCCGCGGCCAGCGCGCGCAGCGCCGCGGCCCAGTCGATCGCCTCGGCGACGCCCGGCGGCTTGACCAGGTCGAGGGTCCGCAGGTGGGCGGTGGCCGCGGCGACCTGCGCGGCGAGCCGCTCGTCGAGGCCCGGCAGGCGCCGCCGCAGGATCGCGGTCTCCCGCTCCGGCGTGGGGTGGCCGACCCAGTGGTACAGGCAGCGGCGCTTCAACGCGTCGTGCACCTCGCGGGTCCTGTTGCTGGTGACGACCACGACCGGCGGCACCTCGGCGGTGATCGTGCCGAGCTCCGGCACGGTCACGGCGGCGTCGGCGAGCACCTCGAGCAGGTACGCCTCGAACTCGTCGTCGGCCCGGTCGACCTCGTCGACGAGCAGCACGCACGGTGCCCGCTCGATCGCCCGCAGCAGCGGCCGGGCGAGCAGGAACCGGCGGTGGTACAGGTCCGCCTCGAGCTCCTCCGCCGACAGTGCGCCGTGCGCCGCCGTCTCCACCGCCCGCAGGTGCAGGACCTGGCGGGCGAAGTCCCAGTCGTACAGCGCGTGCGAGGCGTCCAGGCCCTCGTAGCACTGCAGGCGGATCAGCTCGACGCCCGCGGTCTCGGCGAGCGCCGCCGCGAACGCGGTCTTGCCGACGCCGGCGTCGCCCTCCAGGAAGATCGGCCGGTGCAGGCGCAGCGCGAGGAAGCCCGCCATCGCGAGGCCCTCGTCGGCGAGGTAGCCCGCGTCGGCCAGGCCGGCCGCCAGCGCGGCCGGAGACTCGAAGTCCGGCACCGCTCCACTATGCGCGTGGATTCTCCCGGCGGCTACTGCCGCACCAGGTCGCTCCGGTTCCGGTTGCGGCGGATGTACGGGCAGCGCCCGCCGCTCCGGTTCCGGTTGCGGCAGGTGTACGGGCATTGCCTGCCGCTCCGGTCGGCGGCTGCTGGCTCCGGCTGTCCGGCTCGTCCGGCGGCTACTGCTCGGGCGGGACGTCGAGGTCGGTGTCGTCGGCGATGTCCTCGCACGGCACGGCCTGGACCTGGTCGGCGTGGGCGATCAGGTAGGCGCGCGCGCCGACGTCAGCGGTCGCGAGGGTGCTCACACCGGCCCAGTGGTCGCGGCCGAGGATCACCGGATGGCCGCGTTTCCCCTGGTACGACGCGGTCACCAGCGCCTTCGACCCGCTGCTGGCCGCGGCGAGCAGCCTGGCCACCGCGTCGGGCCCGATGCCGGGCGTGTCGACCAGCAGCACCGCGACCGCGACCGCGTCGGCCTCCGTCTCGGCCTCGGCGACCGCCGCCAGCCCCACCCGCAGCGACGAGCCCATGCCGCTCTTCCAGGCCGGGTTGTCCACCAGCCGCGCGTCACCGAGCTGCGCCTCGTCGCGGACCCGCGCCGACTCGGCGCCCAGGACCACCACGATCCGCGTGCAGCCGCCCTCACGGAGGGTCGCCACGGCGCGCTCGACCAGCAAACGGCCGTCGTCGTGGCGCACGAGAGCCTTGGGCCCGCCATACCGGCGGCCGCCACCTGCGGCGAGAACCAGTCCGACGATCGCGCTCAGCGGGGACTCCTCAGTGCTCCTGGGTGCTCCTCGGTGCAGCCTAATACCGCCGGTACGCTCCTTGCTCATGGCCCTGCACGATCACTGCTCGTATTGCGGCGTCGCCTATGCGTCGAACGCGCCGTGGCCCCGCGTCTGCGCCTCCTGCGGCGAGACGACCTGGCGAAACCCGCTGCCCGTGGCGGTCACGCTCCTGCCCGTCGAGACCGACGAGGGTCGCGGCCTGGTCCTCGTCCGCCGCGACATCGAGCCGAAGCGCGGCGAGCTGGCCCTGCCGGGCGGCTTCATCGAGTTCGGCGAGACCTGGCAGGAGGGCATGGTCCGCGAGCTGCGCGAGGAGACCACGCTGCTGGCCGACCCCGCCGACGTCCGCCTCTTCGACGTCCAGAGCACCCCCGGCAGCAACCTCATCGTCTTCGGCGTGCTCCCCCCGCGCCCCCTGTCCGCGATCCCCGCCTCCGTGGCGACCGAGGAGTCCCTCGGCTTCGAGATCGGCGTCGGCCCCCAGCAGCTGTGCTTCCCCACGCACACCGACGCCATGGCCCGCTACCTCGCCTCCGCCGACTGGTAACCCCAGCGCCGGGCGCTGTCGTGGCTACTTGGCGTCGGAATAACGGTCGACGACGGCGACGTCGAGTGGGAAGCGGACCTGGGTGTCGCCGAAGAGCAGGCGGCGGGCCTCGTCGCCGGCGGTGTGGACGGCCGTCACCACCGCCGGTGCCTCCTCGGCGGGGCAGTGCACGATGAACTCGTCGTGCTGGAAGAAGACCAGCTCGGCGGCCAGGCCGGCGAGGTGCGTGCGGAGCCTGGCGAGCACGACCAGGGCCCACTCCGCGGCGGTGCCCTGGATGACGAAGTTGCGCGTGAACCTGCCGCGCGCCCGGCCCCTCGCCCCGCCCCGGGCGTCGACCTCCAGGCCGGGCTCGTCGAAGCCCTCCCGCCAGCTGACCGACGACGGCGGGCAGGTGCGGCCGAGCCAGGTGCGGACCAGCCCGCCGGCCTCGCCGGTGCGGGCGGCCTCCTCCACGAGGTCCCAGGCGGTCGGGTAGAAGCGGCGCAGGGCGGCGAGGGCGGGTGCGGCCATGCCGCCGGTCTGCCCGTACATGGCGCCGAGGAGCGCGACCTTCGCCTTCGGGCGGTCGCCGTCGAAGGCCTCGGCGGCGAGCGCGGCGTAGAGGTCGCCGGCCGCGCCGGCCCGGGCGAGCCGGTGGTCGGCGGAGACGGCGGCGAGGATGCGCGGCTCGAGCTGGCCGGCGTCGGCGACGACGAAGGTCCAGCCCGGGTCGGCGATGACGGCCTTACGCACGACCTTGGGGATCTGCAGGGCGCCGCCGCCGCGGGTGGCCCAGCGGCCCGAGACGACGCCGCCGGGGATGTACTCGGCGCGGAACCGGCCGCCGCTGACCCACTGGTCGAGCCAGGACCAGCCGTGCGCGACCCAGAGCCGATACAGCTCCTTGTATTCCAGCAGGATCGGCACGGCGGGGTGGTCGACGTGCTGGAGCTCCCAGCGGCGCGTGTTGCGCAGCGTGATGCCCTGGCGGGCGAAGGCGCGCAGGACCTCGGCGGGCGAGTCGGGGTGGACCCGGGCGCCGAAGGCCTCGTTGAGCCGGGCGTTGAGCTCGACGAGGCGGGCCGGTGGCGCCCCCTCGATCGGTGAGGGCGGGCCGAGCAGCTCGCGGAGCAGGGCGTCGTGCACGTCGGCGCGCCACGGCAGGCCGGCGGCGCCCATCTCGGCGGCGACGAGGGCGGCGGCGGACTCGGCGGCGACGAGGGTGCGCATGGCGCCGCCGCCGGGGGCCATGGACGGCGCCGCCGCCGCGCGGATGCGCTGAGCGGAGAAGACACCGAGCACCGCATCGAGCGGCAGCTCGGAGTCCGCCGCGATGTCGAAGAGCGAGTCCTGCGCCTCGCCCGGTGGCAGGGCGGCGCGGGAGGGTGGGTCGGGCGGCACGGGGGCGCCGGTGAGCCGGGCGTGGGCGGCGGCGAGGGAGCGGGGCTGGCCCCAGTGGCCCTCGGCGCCGAGCAGGAGCGCCTCGGCGAGCTCCAGGTCGTGGCAGCGCTCGACGCGGACGCCGGCGGCGAGGAGGCGCGGATAGAGCTCGGCGGTCGACGGCCACAGCCAGCGGGGCCGGTCGCGGGCCTCGATCGCGGCGACCGCGGTGGCGAGGTCGTCGACGCGGCGCTCGGAGCCGCTCGGGGTGCCGTCGTCGGCCAGCGGTCTGATCAGACCACCGGCACCTGAGGGCATCACCGCGACGAGCACGACCGCATTACATCGCACACCCCCGACAGTTTTCGAGAAACCGCCGGGGGTGCGCGTGCCTTGGTGGGTTACTTCACTGCGCCGGCGGTGAGGCCGGCCTGGATCTGCCGCTGGAAGACCATGTACATCGCGATCATCGGAAGGATCGAGATCGTCAGGGCGGCGAACAGACCCGACCAGTCGGCCTCATAGCCCGCGGCGGTGGAGATGTCCTGGATGCCCTGGGTGAGCACCCACTTGTCCTCCGCGCCGGCCATCAGCACCAGGGGCAGCAGGAACTGGCCCCACTGACCGATGAGGTTGAAGATCGTGAGGCTGATCAGGCCCGGCTTGGCCATGGGCAGCATGACCGAGAAGAACAGCCTGGTGTGCGAGGCGCCGTCGATCGTCGCCGCCTCGGCCACCGAGTTCGGCAGCGACCGGAAGAACGAGGTCAGGAAGAAGATCGTGAACGGCAGCGAGTACGCGATGTACACGATGATCAGGCCGGTGTACGTGTTGAGCAGGCCGAGCTGCTTGACCTGGAAGAACAGCGGCACGACGGCGAGGAACGGCGGGAACGCGATGCCGGCCACGAACAGGAAGTAGATGATCCGGTTGCCGAAGAACCTGTAGCGCGCCAGTACATAAGCGGCCATCGAGCTCAGCAGCATCGTGCCGAACGTCGCGAGCGTGACGACCAGGACGCTGTTGAGCACGTACTGGCCGACGTGGGCCTTGTTCCAGGCCCGGCTCCAGTTCTCCCAGCGCAGGTGGTCCGGGAGGGTCCACGGTGCGCTGAAGATCTCCGTCGTGTTCTTGAACGACGCCAGGAACACCCAGGCCAGCGGGATGATGATCATCAGAGCCCAGATGGCGAGGAACACGTGGCCGAAGGCGCCGGCCACATTGGGCTTGCTGCGCGGGCGCTCACTCTTCGGTACCACGCGGGCACCGTGCCCGCCGCTGCGCTGACCCGGCGCGTCGCGGCCGATGGTTGTGGTCATGTCTCGGCCTCTCAGTACTCGTAGGACTCACGACGGGTGAGCCGCAGCGTGAACGCGGCGAACACCAGCGACAGCACGCACAGCGCGACACCGTAGGTGGCAGCGTCGCCGTAGCGGTTCTGCTGCATGTTGTTGTAGATCTCCAGGCCGAGCACGGTGGTCGCGCCGTCGGGTCCACCGTTGTCCTGGGCGAGCACCGACACGATGGCGAACGCGTCGAAGGCCAGGATTCCGAGGTACACCCAAGCGGTCTGGATCGTGTCCCAGAGCAGCGGCAGCGTGACGCGGAAGAACAGCGACACCTTGGACGCGCCGTCGAGCTCGGCGGCCTCGTAGATCTCGGCCGGGATGTTGGCCATACCGGCGGAGAAGAGCACCACGTAGAAGCCGACCGCCTGCCAGACGAGCACCGCGATGAGCGCGGGCAGCGCCAGGTTCTTCTCGATCAGGAAGCCGATCGGCTTCTCGAGCCCGGCCTTCAACAGCACACCGTTGATCAGGCCGGACTCGTTGGGCCGGTACACCGTCGCGAAGAGCACGCCGATGACCGGCACGGCGAGGACCTGGGGGAGGAAGAACACCACCCGGTAGAAGCTCGACCCCCAGACCCCCGACGTCTTGCCACCCCTGCCTTTGCCTCCCACGTTGAGGAGGAAGGCAAAGAGCAGGGCGAATGCGATCGTGGCCAGCGGCAGGAGAACGAGAATGACTGCGTGGTGCTCCAGTGCCTGCCAGAACCGGTCGGCGTGCAGCATCCGATCGTAGTTCTCCAGCCCGACCCATCGCTTCTTGGTGAAGCCGCGCCACTGGTAGAACGACAGATTGATCGTCTGCACGTACGGCCACAGGACGAAGTACGTGTAGAGCGTTACCGGCGCAACCAGGAACCCCAGGATGAAGGGGACTCTCCCATGCCGCATGATCAGGCTCCGATCAGCGCTTGAACTTGGTGATCGACGAGTCCTTCTTGATCTCGTCGGCCTTCTTCTGGATACGCTCGACGAACTGGTCGGCCTTGATGCGACCGAACATCAGCTCGTTGGTGGCGGTACGGGCCTCCTTGTCGAGGTCCTTGTACCAGCCGTCGAAGAACAGGTTGAAGACCTCGGAGCCGGCGGCCTTCAGCGCGTCCTGCGACGACTGGGTGCCCGGGGTGAAGGTCAGGCCGTCGGTGCTGCCCAGGACCACCGTGGGCGCCTTGACGACCTCGGTGAAGCCCTTGCCGCCGGCCTTCGACAGCATCTGGCGCATGTACTCCATGCCACCCTTGGGGTTCTTGCTCTTCGCCAGGACCATGTAGCCCTCACCGGCGGTCGCGCGCAGCGCCGTCGACTTGAGCTTGTCCGAGCCGGTGATGCTCGGGGTGGTCATCATCTGGTACTTGAAGCCCTCGGGTGTGTCCTTCTTCTGCTCGTTCTCGAGCCAGTCACCCGACGGGTACATGCCCAGCTGGTACTGGTTCTGCTTGAGCTGGACGTCGGTGTGCTTGAGACCCTCGGCACCCTGCAGGTTGTACTTGGCGCCGATCTCGGCCCACGCCTCGGCGGCCTGCTTGACCGCGTCGGTCTTCCAGGCACCGTCCTCGAGGTTGTCGATGTTCTTGAGGACGTCCGCGCCACCGATCTTCGCGGCGCTGGTGAGGATGATGTTCCACTGGTAGTACGCGGCGTTGGCACCGGCGTAGGCGTAGGGGGCGATGCCCTTGGCCTTGATCTTGTCGCACAGCGCGGTGAACTCGGCCCACGTCTTCGGCGCGGCCCAGCCGTTGTCGGCGAAGAGCTTGCCGGAGTACCAGATGCCGAACACGGTCGAGACGTAGTACAGGACGTACGGCTTGCCGTTGAACGAGCCCGTGTCCACCGTGCCGGGGACCAGGGTGTCGCGGACCTTCTTGGTCGGGTCGTCGACCGACGGCGCGTCGAACAGCGCGGTCAGGTCCTGCAGCTGACCGTCGGCGACGAGCGCGCCGAAGTCCAGCGACTTCTCACCGGAGTTGTTCACGAACTCCGGCGCGTTGCCACCGGCGATGAGGGGCTGCACCAGGGTGGAGATCGCCTGGCTGGACTGGTGCTTGACCTCGGACTTCGGGTGAGCCTTCTTGTACATCGGCTCGTGCACGTCGGTCGCGTACTTGTCGCCGTAGCCACCGTTGAAGATGACGACGTTGATCGGCTGGTCCTCGGGGGCACCCAGCGGGTTGGTCGCGCTGACGGCACCGGTGTTGCTGGTGCCCGGCTCTTCGTCGCTGCCGCTGTCGGCGCACGCGGCGAGGAAGCCCGCCGCGGGCGTGGCGACGAGGCCGGCAACGGCGGCGCGCTGCAGGACAGTCCGCCGCGAGAGCGCGTTCGGCGTCGACGGGGACTCGGGGGTAACGGACATGATCTGTCTCCTCGGTTCGGGTCAGGCGGTGCGCCGGACACGTCCGGCGTACCGCGACTCGAGGGTGTGGTTGTGCTCGTCCCCGCCGGGGACGTTTGCGGACAGGTAGACGGGAGCCACCTCGCCCGCAGCCTCGATGCGTCGCACGACCTCGGCGACCACCAGCTGCGCCATGAGCGCGTTGGTGACCGAAGAGACCGGGCAGACCGCGCCGCCGCTATCCAGCGACAGCAGTGCGTCACCGTACGGCGCGCCGTTGTCCAGCACGACGTCGGCGATATCGGCGAGTCGCTTGCCCGAGGGGTGCCTGGGGGACACCCGCTCGGTGTGCTCGACCGACGTGATTGCGATCAACTTGTGTCCACGCTGCTTGATCAGCAGCGCCATCTCGACGATCCCCCCGTTGATCCCGGACTGTGAGGCCATCACGAACACGTCCTCGGGACGCGGCGCGGCGATCTCGTACAGCTGGGCGGCGATCCGGGGATCGCGTTCCAGCTTCTCGTCCTCGAGGATCTGCGGGTCCTGGCCGCCGTAGACGACGAGGTCCCGCAGGAGGATCTTGTTCGTCGGCACGAGCCCGCCGGCGCGGCCGGCGAAGTCCACCGCCACCGCCTCGGAGTGCCCGGTGCCGAACGCCTGGAGGAGGCCACCGGCGCGCAGCGCGGTGACGATGTGGTCGGCCGCCTGGCTGACGTTGCCGACCTGGGTGGTGGCGATCCGGTCGATGACCGTCTGGATCGCGGAGACATAGCCATGGGCAGTGACGGTCATGCGGATGCCTCTTTTCCACTGGCCGACCGGTGACCGGCGACCGCCTGCGCGGTGACACTGAAGGCCGCGTGCGCGCGTTCGTGCGTGCGCTGCGCCACCGCGATGTACAGCAGGTCCAGCACCACCAGCTGGGGGTGCCGGGCGGAAAGGGCATCGGGCCGGAAGGTCGTCGCCTGCGTCGCGGTGAGCATGACGATGTCGGCGACCTCGGCGAGCGGCGAGCGCGGGAAGCTGGTCAGCGCGATCGTGGTCGCGCCCCGGCTGCTCGCCTCGGCGATCATCTCGATGGTCTCGCGGGTCTGGCCGCTGTGCGAGACGCCCAGCGCCACGTCGCCGGACTTCAGCAGCGCCGCGCTGGCCAGGCCGTTGTGCACATCGGTCCACGCCCACGCGGCGATGCCGATGCGGTGCAGGCAGAACTGCATCTCGCCACCGACGAGGGCACTGCCACTGGCGCCGTAGATGTCGACCCGGTCGGCCCGGGCGATGGCCTCCGCGGCGCGCTCGACCTCGGTGAGGTCCAGCAGCGAGGCGGTGTCGTGCATCGCCTGCGTGTCGGCCGCCATGATCTGGCCGAGGACACGCTCGAGGGGGTCGGTCGGCTGGATCTCGCGGCCGATGTCCATCGTCCAGCCGCCGGTACGCGACGCGCGGCCGGTCTCACCGGCGATGGCGAGGCGCAGCTCGGCGTACCCGACGAAGCCCAGTGCCCGGCAGAAGCGGGTCACGGTCGCCGGTGAGGTGCCGCTGCGCTCGGCGAGCTCGACGATCGTCGAGCGGGCCGCGGCGGCGGGGTCGGCGAGGATCAGCTCGGCGACCCGCTGCAGGGCACCGGTGAGCTCGGGCAGCTGCGCCCGGACCTTCGCCAGGACGCTGTCGCCGGTGACGATGGCTGGGAAGCCGTCGGCGCCAGAAAATTGGCCGGACAGTGCGCCCGCCGGGATCGACGACACCGGCGAGGCACTGACAGCGGTGTGCACCGCCGTCGTGAGCTCCTCGCGAGATGCCATGTCGTTCCCTTTCAGCAAAGTTCCTTAACTGTTAGTGGTAAAAGTTCTTACTGAGGGGCCCTTCTTGTCAAGGAGTTGGGCGAAGTTTTCAAACTGTTACCTAAGAAGTGGATCTTAAAGACAGCTAAAAGTGCAGCTCAGAGCCGTTCGTCACGTGGCCGCACCCCGGCCGCCGAGCGCCGGCCGACCCGACCAAGAAGACCAGACGCGACCGGGTGATCGTCAGGGTGAGCCGCAGATATAGCCCGTTTTGTTACAAGCGGGGATGCCGCGGTGATCGGTGGTTTTCATGAAGAAGGGCCGAACAGACCCTTTCGGTCCGTTCGGCCCCTTGCACCCGCTTGTGAGCGCACTCAGCCGGAAGCGCTCCCATGCGCCGTCAGTACCTTGGTCAAAATTTCCAGCCCTTCACGGGCTTCCTGCTCGCTCAGGTTCAGCGGCGGGCCCATCCTGATCGTCGTGCCGTACAGGCCGCCCTTGCCGACCAGCAGCCCTTCGCGCTTGCACGCCTCGAACACCGCGTTGGTCGTGGCGACGTCGACGAGCTCGACGCCGAGCATCAGACCCTTGCCGCGGACCTCGACGACGGCCGGCGAGGACACCGCCCGCAGCCCGTCGAGCAGGATGCCACCGACCCGCGCGGCGTTGGCCTGCAGGTCGTGGTCGAGGATGTAGTCGAGCACCGCGTTGCCGGCGGCGGTGGAGATCGGGTTGCCGCCGAACGTGGAGAACGAGATGCCCTGCACCGACTCCATCACCTCGGCGCTGCCGACCACACCGGCGAGGGCGAAGCCGTTGCCGATGCCCTTGGCGAAGGTCAGCAGGTCCGGCGTGACGCCGTGTGCCTGGTAGCCCCAGAAGTGCTCGCCGGTGCGCCCCCAGCCGGTCTGCACCTCGTCGGAGACGAGCAGGATGCCGTGCTCGTCGAGGATCTCCTTCCAGACCCGGAGCAGGCCGTCGGGGCCGCTGGTGAAGCCGCCGACGCCCTGGATCGGCTCGGCGATCAGGCACGCCACCGGGCCGGCCGTGGTCGTGGCGAGGACCTCGCGCAGGTCCTCGGCGGCGGCCCGCAGGTAGTCCTCGTCGGAGAGGCCCTTCAGCACGCCACGCAGCCGGTCGCCGGAGTGCAGGTAGCTGACGTTGAACGGGCTGAGCGGCGACGCGGACCAGGCCCGGTTGCCGGTCACGCCGATCGTCGCCGCGGTCCGGCCGTGGTAGCTGTTGCGCACGGCCAGGATCGTGTTGCTCTGCCGCCGGTTGGTGGTCAGCTGCAGGGCGGCCTCGTTGGCCTCGGTGCCGGAGTTGGTGAAGAACACCCGGGCGTCGGGGATGCCCGACAGCCGCGCGATCTTCTCGGCGAGCTCGACCTGCTGGCGGATCAGGTACAGCGTCGACGTGTGCGCGATGCCGGTCCGCAGCTGCCGCTCGACCGCCTCGCGGACCTCCGGCACGTCGTAGCCGAGGGAGTTGGTGAGCACCCCGCCGAAGAAGTCGAGATAGCTCCGACCGTTACTGTCAGTGACTCTTGCGCCCTTACCGGTGACGAGCTCGATCGGCTCGGCGTAGTAGATCGGCATCCACGAGGGCATGACGCCCCGGTGCCGGCGGAGTAGGTCATCCATACCGCACATTCTCGCGCTGGCGTTTTCACGCTGCTTCGATATGCTGTCCGGCGATGTTGACGGCGCCGCGACGGATCCTCACGTTCCTGGTCACCACATGCATGCTGGTGATCGTGTTCGCCGACCCCGCGGCCGCCGAGCCCGGCGAGGACGGTGGCAGCAACCTCACTGTCCGTCAGGCTCTCGACAAGGCGCTCGGCGAGTACAACGACGCCAAGGGCCGCCTGGACAAGTCGACCGCCGACCAGGCGGCGATCGAGGCCGAACTGGGCAAGACCCAGGCCCGCCTCGGCGAGCTGGAGGTGTCGGCCGGGTCGGTCGCCAGCGCCGCGTACCGCGGCCGCCGCGTCAGCCTGTTCAACGTCCTGGTCGGCAGCGACAACCCCGACCAGCTGCTGCACGACATGTCCACGATCGAGTACATGATCTCCCGCGACGACAAGGCCCTGCACGAACTGGCCGAGACCCGCAAGAAGCTGGAGCAGCAGAAGGCGGACATCGCCGCGGCGGTCGCCAACCAGCAGGCCCAGCTGAAGGTCATGGAGGCGAACAAGAAGGCCGCCGAGGACGCGCTGAAGAAGGCGGGCGGCGGCGGAGCGACCACCGGCGCCCCGACGGGCGGCACGGTCACCACCAAGCCGGTCGCGCGCAACTCCGACGGTTCGTATCCGAAGGAGACCTGCAGCCTCAAGGACCCGACGACCGGCAACTGCATCTCCCCGCGGATGCTCAACGCCTACAACGAGGCGAGGCTGGCCGGGTTCACGCACTACACGTCGTGCTACCGCAGCGGTGGCGGCGGCGACCACCCGCTCGGCAAGGCGTGCGACTTCTCCGCCAACAAGAGCACGTTCGTCAACGCCCGGGCGACCGGCGACGACCTCGCCTACGGCAACCGGCTCGCCGCGTGGTGCGTCGCCAACGCGAAGAACCTCGGCGTCAAGTACGTCATCTGGTACAAACGGATCTGGCAGCCCAGCAGCGGCTGGAAGTCGTACGGCGGCGACGGCACCCCCGCCGGTGACCACTACAACCACGTACACCTGTCGATGCAGTGAGCTAGTCCCGCTGCGCGTCCAGGGCCAGCAGCGCGACGTGCAGCGACAGGCACGCCTGCACGTCGTCGAGGTCCGCGCCGATGATCCTGCGGATGCGGGCCAGCCGCTCGTAGAACGCGGGCCGTGACAGGTGGCTGTGCTCCGCCGCCGCCGACTTGTTGCGCCCGCACTCCAGGTACACCCGGAGCACACCCAACAGTTGCTCGCGGGGGTTCCTGGCGTCGTGCGCGAGCAGCGGCCCGAGCTCCCGCTCCACGAACGTCTGCAGCCGCGGCTCGTCACGCAGCATGTGCAGCAGCCCCGGCAGGCCCACGTCGGCGAGGCGGACGACGTCCCCCGGGCCGGCCGCCGGCCGCCGGACCGACACCGCGACCTGGCTCGCCTCCAGCAGCGAACGGCGCGCCTCCCTGGGCGTCGCGACCCCCTCCCCCGCCGCGACCACCACCGCGCCGCCGGCGAGCTCACGCACCCGCACCGCGAGCCGCCGCAGCGCGTCCGGCTCGTCCTCGGCGGCCCGCAACGCCAGCAGGACCCCGACGAGATCGCCGTCGAGCGCCCCGGCGAGCCCGGCCAGCGACGTGTCCCGCAACGCCCGCGCCGCCACCCCGGCGGAGCACCCACGCAGCACCACCCCGACGAGCTGCCGTCGCTCCAGGTGTACGCCCAGCGCCTTCGCCCGCACGATCACGTCCGCCACCGGGGCGGTGTGGCCCACGAGCGCCACGAGCAGCGCCGACTGCGCCTGCCGCTCCAGCGCGTCCTGCTGCTCGTCTCTCTTGGTGAGCCGCGCCAGCGCCAGCGTCGCCGCGGCCCGCTCGATCAGCGTCACGTCACGGTCCCGGGCCACCGGCAGCCGGATCAGCAGCCGCCCCCAGTCCTGCCCGCGCGCCCCGACGACCGTCACGAGCCAGCCCTTGCCGGCGTCGTGCCCGGTGCGCCCCGCCGGCTGCACCGCCCGCGAGTGCGCCTCCCAGTTCGCCAGGAGCAGCTCCGCGGACCCGCCCGCCGCGTCGTAGGCGAGGACCTGCCGCGACAGGTTCTCCAGCACGACGGGAGCCCCCGCGAGCGCCGCGGTCTGCGCCACCACCTCCGCCGGCGCCGCCCCCTCCACCGACAGGTCCGTGAACCGCTGGTGGATCTCGGCGGTCGCCCGCAGCTCGGCCAGCTGCGCATCCACGATCATCCCGTGCACCGCCTGCGTGATCAGCACGAACGGCGTCCCCCGGTGCAGCTCGACCAGCGGAAACCCGAGCTCCTCGGCGGTCCGCACCATCACCGCCGGCAGCCGCCGCTCGAACCGCCGCCCCATCTCCACCGCCAGCCCGCACGCCCCGACGTCGGCGATCTCGGCCACGAACCGCCGCAACCCCGCATCATCAGGCGGCAACCCGATCCCGGTGATGAGGATCAGCTCCCCACCCCGCAGCAGCGTCGCGATGTCGGGCACCTCGGAGCTGTGCACCCACCGCACCGCCTGATCCAGCCCACGCTCCCCCGCCACGACCCGCGGCGCACCGTTACGGACCGGGTCGAGCTCGAGCACCTCACGCACGGACGGGAACATCAGCGCGGATGCTACAACTTCCCACCCCACCCCCGACCGCTCCCGCCGCCACGCCCTCGCCCTCGTCGAGCCGTCGCCCCCATCCCCCGCCCAGGCCCCCGGCCTCCGTCGCCCCCACGCGAACCCACCGCGCTCCCGTCGCACCCGCCGGCCCTGCCCGAGCCCGCCGCGCGTTCGTCGAGCCTCCACTCTCGTCGAGCCCGCGGACCCCAAGATCCCTTGCGCGAGGCCCACTGCGCCCTCGTCGAGCGCCCGCCCTCATCGCCTCTGCGCGAGTCATCGAGCCCTGCCCCGTCGAACCCGCCGCGCCTTCGCCGAGCTCTGCCATCATCGAGCCCGCGGACACCGAGACCCCTGCGCGAGTTTCGTTGTGCCCGCATCGAGGCCCCGCCCTGATCGCCCCCTGCGCGAGCCACCTATGCCGTCATCGAGCCCGCCTCCGTCGAACCTTCGCGAGCCCCCGCCGCGGCCTCGTCGGGCCGCAAAACATCGAGCCTGAGCCCTGCGCGAGCCCGCCACCCCGTCCGCCCGGCCGCCCACAGCCCTGCCCCAGCCTCAACGACCGTCACGAGCCAAGCCTTTGCCGGCGGCGTGCCCGGTACGCCCCGGCTGCCGAAAGCGGGCTTCCCAGTTCGCCAGGAGCAGCTCTGCCGCTCACCGCGTCGCAGGCCGAGCCCGCCGGCCCCGCGCGAGCCCGCCTCACCCTCGAACCCGCCACGTACCGTCAGGCCCGCCGCGCTCTCGGACCGCCGCGCTCTCGGACCGCCGCGCCCCCGGACCGCCGCTGCCCCGGCCGTCCCGTCGCCGGAGCCGCCGAGAGCCCTTGCCGCCCGGGGCGCGCCCGGCTGTCCTGGCCGACCCGCCGATCCCCCGCCGCCTGCCCTCAGTGCCATTGAGCCCCTGGCTGTCCCGTCGCGCCCGCTGCGAGCCACGACGCGGTCCCCGTCGAACCCATTGCGGGCCGGGAGCCGCTGCGGGCCGAGACCGGTGCTCGGCGGGTACGCGCGCGGGAGCGGCGGCGGATGGCGGCGGTGTCTGGTCGGCTGGCGTTCAGGGGTCCACTTGTGTCGGGCACGGAGGTGGGTCGGTGCCCGGGCGTTCCGCTCTTCGAGACCGTAACACTGCCGACCAAATCGTGGACACGCGTTGTCATCGCTTGCCGACTCAACTCGATTACGTGCTGGTCAGCATAACTGGGGGGAGGCGGTGGCGGAGGGGGGTGCCGGGGCCTGCGGTGAGGAGGTGGCCGGCGTGGGCGGTCAGGGTGCGGGCGGCGCCGGCGTCGCACACGTCGGTGAAGGCGTGCGGGCGGGGTACCGGTGGGCGGGCGGCGATCCGGTCGTCGCCGGTGATGGCGTACAGGCGGCCGCCGAGGGTGGTCAGGGCGACGCTGCCGCCCGCGGTGCCGATCTGGCGCCAGGCGCCGGTCTCCAGTTCCAGGGCAGGCAGGTACCAGAGGGTGTCGCCGCGGGCGGCGGCGAAGAGGCCGGCGTCGCACAGGGCGAGGCCGCGGGCGCCCCGGGGTGCGTCGGTCACGTCGGTCCACGTCGTGGCGTCGAAGGCCGGGTCTCGGTAGATCAGCCGGCCCGTGGTGGTGAGGGCCCACAGGCCCTGGCGCATCCCGCCGGCGGCCTCGCGGGGGGAGGCCAGGCACAGGACGTCGGGGGCGTCGCCGATACGGTGCCAGGGGAGGTTCTGGCCGCAGGCCTCGCGGGCGAGGAGGGCGCCGTCGGCGTTGACGGCGTAGAGGGCGCCGCCGCAGGCGGTGAGGGCGTGCAGCTCGGCCGGGGGGCCGATGACGGTCCAGCCGGCGGGGGACGTCGCGGTGAAGCGGTCCAGGACGTTGCGGGTGATGCGGTCGACGACGGGGTCGGTGAGGCCCTTGCCCCAGTTGACGGTGGCGGCCGTGAAGACCGTGCCGGCGCCGAGGTCGAAGACGCCCATGGTGGCGGCGCCGCCCTGGCCGTAGCGGCGCCAGTGGCGCAGGTCGGCGGTGGCGAGCACGACGAACGACGGCGGGGTCCCGTCGCGGCCGGTGGCGCGGGGCACCCCGCCGACGTCGGCGATGTCGGCGGCGTCGGTCTCGTAGCCGAGGGTGCCCTGGCCGAACTTGTCGCCGTCGCTGAGGCCGGTGCCGTCGAAGACCCAGTGGTCGGCGAACCTGGCCGTGAACGCCTCCCGGCCGATGACGGCCATGCCGTCGCCCCAGGCGCCGGCGCCGCGGCGGAAGCTGACGCCGGTCATCGCGTTCTCGGGGCGGTTGACCGGGGCGCTGGACCACTCGACGGTGACCCGGCCGGGGTCCACTGTGGACATGGGGTCGGTCGTGGCGTCGCGGTGGCAGACCATGGTGCGGCCCCCGTCCTCCAGGCGCATCTGCCACCAGGCGGTGTTGGCGCCGAAGACCGCGAGGTTGCCGCCACGGCGGACGAAGGCCTCGACGGCGTCGCGCTGCTCCCAGGTCCAGTACTCGTCGTGGGCGCAGACGACGAGGGTGCGGTGGCCGTCGAGGATCGCCGGGTCGAGGTGCAGGTCCAGGTTGGAGCAGTAGTCGACCTCGTACCGCGCGGCCCGCAGCCAGCGCAGCAGCGGCTCTTCCCAGCGCTCCGGCGGTGGCCCGCCACCCGGCCGGTCGAAGCTGACGGCGGCCGCGCGGGTCGGCTCCTCCGCGTAGTAGAGACCTTCGCCCGGCACGCCCGCGCGGTTGTACGCCTGCCACGTCGAGAACGGCACCGACACCAGGATCGGCGCCCGGGCGGCTGCCGGTCGCACCACGAACCAGGCCTCGTCGTCGCCGGCGGCGTTGATCCGTGGCAGGGTGCCCGGAGCGGCGAACGTCGCGCGGTACAGCGACGACGGCCACGACACGGGAACCCGCAGTGTCCACGTCGGACCGTCCACTGTGTCCCGGCACATGACGAGCCCGGTGACGGCGTCGGTGACGACGACGGTCGCGGCGCCGGTCGTCACGAACGTCAGCGCGGCCCCGGCCACGACCGAGGTGGCCCGGGCGTACGCCGAGACGGTGACCGCGGCCCCGTCGGCGACGGTCACAGCAGCCCCGTCAGCGTGGACATCGGCACGTCCGAACCGGCGGCGCGGACCAGCAGCTCCTCGATCGCCCGCAGGTGCGCCTCGATCGCGGCCGGTGGCAGGTACGCGGTGTCGGCCGTGAGCGTGACGACGAGCGCCTGCCCGTCGAGCGTGACGTGCAGGCAGTAGCGGCACGCGACGCGTTCCTGGGTGGCGGGGAAGTCGAAGCGGGTGTCGCGCTGCAGGGCCCTCAGGTCGGTCGCCGTTCTCAGGGGCCGGCCGTCGATGAGCCGCATGTCGTTGAAGCAGCAGTACGGGTGGACCGGCTCGCCCCGGGTGGCTTCCGCGTCGGCGAGCATCGCGTCCCACCCGGCGGGGTCGTAGGCGGCGGCGCGGTACCCGCGCAGGGCCGCCTGCCAGCCGGGGCGCAGCAGCGCGCCGAACGTGGGCCGGTCGACGTCGAGGACGAACAGGCCGTCCTGCGACAGCGTGCTGACGAGGTCGCGGTGCCCGGTGGTGAACCGGTTGCCGACGATCGGCATGACGGCGGTCGTCGGGTGCCCGCCGGCGGCCGCGGCGAGCGCCCCGGCGGCGGTGAGCAGCACGGTGGAGCCGCTGACGCCGTGCTGCGCGGCGAGCGCGTCGACGGCGCCGGGCAGCGCGGTGGAGACGATCCGCCCGGTCCAGTAGCGGGGCGCCTGCGGCGGCGCCGCCGTGGTGGGGAACATGGTGGCGGGGATGCGGCCGAACTGTTCGGCCCAGTACGACAGGGCGGCGGCGCCGCGGCGGTGCCCCTCCGGCGACTGCTGCTCCTCGGCCAGGTCGAGGGGGTTGGTCTCGGGGGCGCGCAGGCCCCGGTCGCCGCGCAGCGCGAGCAGCCGCAGCTCGCGGGCGAGGACCTCGGCGCCGTGGCCGTCGGTGGCGAGGTGGCACAGCACCAGGACCAGGTGGCTGACGGCGCCGCCGCGGGTGACGAGCGCGGCCCGCACCGGCCACTCGGCGCGGTAGTCGAAGGCGGTGCCGGCGAGCGTGTCCCGGGCGCGGGCCGCGGCGGCGGCCGGGTCGTCGCCACCGTCCACCATGGACACGTCGAGGACGCCGGCCGCGGCGAGCACCTGCTCCGGCGTGCCGCCGGTGGAGCCGAGCCGGGTGCGCAGCGCCTCGTGGCGGGCGACGAGCGCGGCCAGGGCGCCGAGGGCGGCGTCGACCGGCACGGTCCGCGGGCCGAGGTCGACGATCCGGTCCAGGTTGAAGTAGTGGTCGTTGGGCACCGTGCGACCGATCGCGTTCCAGATGGCCCGCTGCCCCCACGTCAGCGGGCCAGTGCCCGATCGTCCGCCCGCGAACGGCAGCCGGTGCAGCGTGAGCGGCTCAGTCATCACGCACCGCCCGCTCCTGCACAGTGCCCCCGAGGTCGTCGGCGACCGCCCGCTCCTGCACAGTGCGCACGAGGTCGTCGGCGACGGCCTGCCCCTGCGCGGTGTGCCCGAGGTCGTCGGCGACCGCCTGCTCCTGCACGGTGCGCACGAGGTCGTCGAAGTCGTCGAGGTGCGTGCCGGGCGTGTCCAGGTCGAGCTGGACGCCGAGCTCGTCGTCGAGGGCGTCGACGAGCCGCAGCACGGCGAGGGAGCCGACGCCGAGCGCGGCGAGGGACCCGCCGCCGGTGAGGATCTCCTCGGTGGTGACCTCGCCGTCGGTGGCGGTGCTGACCATCGTCGCGACCCGGTCGCGGAGCGCCGCGTCGACCGGAGGCGCGCTCATCGGGCGGCCAGCCGCTGCCGCAGGCTCAGCGGGCGGATGTCGGTCCACACCTCGTCGATGTGGGCGACGCACTCGTCCCTGGTGCCGGTGAACCCGGTGCGCCGCCAGCCGGCCGGCGGCTCCTCGGCGGCGTTCCACAGCGAGTGCTGCTCCTCGTCGTTGACGACGACGGCGAAGGTGTCGGTCATCGGGCCTCCCGCAGGTCGGCGATCGCGGCGACGACGCCGTCGATCGTTGGGGTGTCGAAGAAGACGTCGAGCGGCACGTCGACGCCGAGACGCTTGCGGATGCGGACCGCGATCTGGGTGATGGTGAGGGAGTGCCCGCCGAGGTCGAACAGGTCCTCGTCGGGCCCGATGTCGTCGATGCGCAGCACCTCCTGCCAGATGGCGGTGACCGTTGCGGTGGTGTCGTCACCGGTACCGGCGGAGCCCCCGGCCACGGCAGCGACGGCGGGACCGGCCGCGGGAGGATCCGCTGGCGCGGGCAGGGCGGCCCGGTCGAGCTTGCCGTTCGGGGTCAGCGGGAAGGCCGGCAGCTCGACGACGGCCGACGGCACCATGTAGCCGGGCAGGGCCTGCGCCACGTGCTCGCGCAGCGCCGCCGGGTCCACGGTGCCGCCGGCGGGCACGACGTAGGCGACGAGGCGGGCTCGGGGGCCGTGCGGGTCGGCGAGGACCACCGCGGCCTGCGCGACCGTGGGGTGGGCGGCGAGCCGGGCCTCGATCTCGCCGGGCTCGATCCGGTGGCCGCGCAGCTTCACCTGGTTGTCGGCCCGGCCGAGGAACTCCAGTCCGGAAGGCCCGCGCCGGACCCGGTCGCCGGTGCCGTAGACGCGGGCGCCGGGCGCGCCGAACGGGTCGGGACGGAACCGGTCCGCGGTCAGGCCGCCCCGGCCGCGGTACCCGTGAGCGACGCCGACCCCGCCGATCCACAGCTCCCCGGCGATGCCGTCGGGGACGGGCCGCAGCGCGTCGTCGAGCACGTGGAGGGTGGTGTTGGCGACGGGCCCGCCGATGGTGACGGGGGCGCCGGGCGCGATGTCGGCGAGGGCGGACCACACGGTGGTCTCGGTCGGCCCGTACGCGTTGACGAGCCGCCGCACGAGCGGGGCGAGCTGGTCCGCGAGGTCCGCCGGCAGGGCCTCGCCGCCGGCGACGGCGACCAGGTCGCCGCGGGTCAGCCCGGCCTCGAGCAGCAGCCGCCAGCCGGACGGGGTGGCCTGCACGTGGGTGACGCCGTGCCGCTCGACGAGCCGCAGCTGGGTGGCGGCGTCGCGGTGCCGGTCCGGCGGCACGAGGACGATCCGGGCGCCGACGGTCAGGGGCAGCAGCAGCTCGACGGTGGAGATGTCGAACGACAGGGACGTGAGGCCGAGCCAGGTGTCGCCGGCGCCGGAGCCGAGGTGGTCGCGCATCGAGTCGACGAGGTTGGTGAGCGCGCCGTGCGGGACGGCGACGCCCTTGGGCTTCCCCGTCGACCCCGAGGTGTAGATGACGTAGGCGACGTCGTCCGCGGCCGGAACGGCGGGCGGGGTGCCGCCGCCGAACAATGCCATGTCGTCCGCGGCCGGGACGGCGGGCGAGGCGGCGCCGGGCAGTGCCACGTCGGCCGAAGTCAGGACGAGGGCGGCGCCGGCGTCGTCGCGGATGAACGCGATCCGCTCCGCCGGGTAGTCCGGGTCGAGCGGCAGGTACGCGGCGCCGGTCTCCAGGACGCCGAGGACCGCGACGAGCAGCTCCGCGGTGCGTGGCAGGGCGATCCCGACGAGGGACCCGGGCCCGATCCCCTGCCGCCGCAGGCGGTCCGCGAGGTCGCCGGCGGCGGCGGCGAGCCGCCCGTAGCCGATCCGCCGGTCCCCGCACACGACGGCCTCGGCGGCGGGGTCGGCGGCGGCCCGGGCGAGGAACCTGTCCACCACGGTGTCCCGCGGCGCGGGGCCGACCGTCGACACGTCCACCGTGGACGGCAGGGCCAGGTCGGCGACAAGGGTCTCGGGGGCGGCGACGGCGGCCGCGAGCAACGCCTGGAACTCCGCCGCGACCTGTTCGGCGGCGAACGATCCCGCGACGAGGTGCAGGCTGCCCTCCACGACCGTGGGGCCCTCGACGAGCTGCAGGTTGGCGGTGCCGCGCACGGCGCCGGGGAACACCAGCCAGTCGACGGTGGTGTCGACGCCGTCGAAGGTGGGCGGTTCGGCCCGCCGCCGGTAGCTGACCGTCAGCGGGGCGAGCGCCGCGCGCGGGGTGAGCCGGACGGCGTGGCTGAGCGGGACGGCGCGGTGCGGGTACAGCTCCCGCAGCTGGGTCCGCAGTGCCCGGGCGAACGCGGCGAACGGCTGCGCGGGGTCCGGCGTGGAGCTGACGGGCAGCTCGTTGACGTGCAGGCCGATCCGCGGCACCGCCCGGTCCGCGGTGGACAGTTCGAGGGCGGTGGTGACGGTGCCGTTGCCGTACCGGCGCAGCAGCGCGTGCCAGGCGGCGAGGAGCAGCTCGAAGTGGGTGATCCCGAGGGTGGCGGCGGTCTCGGCGAGGGCGGCCGTGCCGACGGTGAACGGGACCGCGACGGATTCGGCGCCGGGCGCGGGGTGCCGGAGGCCGGGCAGCTGCGGCGGGAGCGGCTCCTGCCACCGCGTGGCCCAGAACGCGGCCGCGGCGGCGGTGTCCACGATGGACGAAGCTGCCGGCGTGTCCGCGATGGGCAGGGTGCCGCCGTTGTACGCGGTGGCGAGGTCGGCGACGAGGACCTGCTTGGAGGTGCCGTCGAAGACGAGGTGGTGCGCGACCACGCACAGCAGGTGCTCGCCGGGCGCGGTGCGCAGCAGCGTGAACCGGGCCAGCGGCCCGCGGCGCAGGTCGAAAGGCGCCGCGACGAGGTCCGCGACGTCCGCCGCGCCACCGGACCGGACCACGAGGGTGACCTCGGCGCTGCCCGGCGCCAGCGCGACGAGGTCCTCGTCGACGGCCCCGGCCAGCACCGGGTGGCGGGCGACGACCGCGGCGACGGCGGCGCTCAGCCGGTCGACGTCGAGGGCGCCGGTGAACCGGATCGTCACCGCGAGGTGGTAGGCGGGCCCGGCGGGCAGGGTCTGCTCGGTGACCCACACGCCGTGCTGGGCGGGCGTCAACGCGGCTGGGGCGGTCACGGTGGTCACGGTGGTCATCGGCCCGCCCTGTCGTCGTCGGGAAGCTCGGAAGGAGAGGGAGGAGAAGAAAGAGAGGGAGGAGCAGGAGGAGAGGGAGAAGCGGAAGGCTCGAGAAGCTCGCGGAGCGAGCGCTTGAGGACCTTGCCGTTGTCGTTGCGGGGCAGCCGGTCCAGGAACAGCACGCGGCCGGGGATCTCGTGCCCGGCGAGCCGTTCGATCAGGAACGTGCGCAGCTGCGGCGCGGTCAGCGGGCCGTCGGTGACGACCGCGGCGGCGACGGCGGCGCCGAGGACCGGGTGCGGCACGCCGAACGCGGCTGCCTCCCGGACCAGGGGGTGCTCGTGCAGGGCGTGCTCGATCTGCAGCGTCGACACCTTGTGCGCGCCGGACTTGATGACGTCGCGGTCGCGGTCGACGAGGTACAGGTAGCCCTCGTCGTCGAGCCGGCCGACGTCGCCCATCCGGACCCACCGGCCGTGAAAGACCTCCGCCGTGGCCTCGCCGTCGCCGTAGTACGAGCGGGCGGCGACCGGTGAGCGCAGCCACACGTCGCCGGCCTCCCCCACCGGCAGCGGCCGCCGGTCCGGCCCGGCGATCATCAGGTCGGCGGCGACGGTCGGGCGGCCGAGCGCGCCGGGTCGTTCGGGGTCGAACACCATCGACGTCTGCGCCGGGGCGGCCTCGGTCGAGGTGTAGTAGTTCACGATCGTCGCGCCCGGGAACGCGGCGGTGAGCTCCAGGGCGACCGCCGGTGGCAGGGCGGCGGCGGTGGAGCCGATGAGCCGCACCGTGGACAGGTCGTGTGTCCTGTGCACGCCGGCGTGCAGCAGCTCGATCGCCATGGCGGGGACGAGGAACACGGTGCCGACGGCGTGGCGCTCGACGAGCTTCGCGAAGCGGCCGGGGGTGAAGGTGCCGGCGGTGAGGGCGGCGGCGCGGGCGTTGAGCGCGTTGACGAGCATCGTCTGGCCGGCGTTGCTGCCGACGGGGAACGCGTGCAGGAAGTGCGCGGAGTGCGCGAGCGGGCGGCGGCGCGGGTCGAGGGTGCAGCCGTGGGCGAGGTTGGCGTGGTTGGCACCGACGCCCTTCGGCACGCCCGTGGTGCCCGATGTGTAGAGGATCTGCGCCAGGTCCCGCGGCGAGGGCGGCGGCCCGTCGAAGGTCCCGCCACCGAGGTCGGCCAGGGCCGCGGCCCAGACGCCATCGGGGAACGGGACCGCGCCTGCGGAGGGCGGGGCCGCGCCGGCGGAGGGCGGGGCCGCGCCGGCGGGGTGCAGGACCGCGCGGGCGCCGCTGTGGGTGAGCACGTGGCGGACCTCGGCGGGGGCGAGCCGGTCCGACATCGGCACGGCGACGAGCCCGGCGCGCAGGACGCCGGTGAACGCGACGGCGTACTCGTGCCAGCCGCCGGTGCCGTAGTGCAGCGCGACCCGGTCGCCGGGCGCGAGGCCGCGGTCGCGGAGCCCGGCGGCGACCGCCCCGGCGCGGGTGTGCCACTCGCCGAACGTGACCCGCTCGTCCCCGGCGACGAGCGCGACCCGGTCCGGTTCGCTCGAAGCGCGATGGGCGAGCAGCTCCACCAGGGTCGCCGGCACCGCCGGCGCCCGTCCGCCCGCCCTGGGGGCGGGGATGGCCGCGGAAGTGGTGGTCATCGGGCCGGCTCCAGCCGCCGGGCGTCCTCAGGAGCGGACTGGTCGCGGCGGCGCAGCTCCTGGATGCCGACGAGGTCGTCGGGCAGGGCGTCGGGCACGTCGGCGTCGAAGCGGCGCAGCACCGGGATCCGCAGCCCGGCGGCGACCATCGCGGCCATCGCGAGCCCGAACACGACGTACATGAGGGCGATCCCCCGGCCGGGCCCGGTGCCGATGACCGCGCCGACGGTCCCGGCGAGCGCGCCGCCGGGGGCGAGGAGCGGCTCGAAGAGCTTCGTGCCGAGGGGCGCGACGATGCCGTGGCCGATCGGCAGCGTCGACCAGGCGACCATGGTGTTCAGGGCGAAGACCCGGCCGTGGTACCGCTGCGGCACCTTCACCTGCACGATCGTGGTGTAGACGCCGTTGACGAGCGACAGCGCCGCGGAGAGGCCGAAGGCGCAGGCGCCGACGACCCACACGCTCGCGTGGGTGCCGCCGAGGACGGCGGCGGCGGCGAGGAGGGCGGCGAGGCCGAGCATGCCGCGCAGCCGCTGCCGGCGGGGGCCGCCCCAGAAGCCCATGGCGATGCCGCCGACGATGACGCCGGCGCCGCCGCACATGGCGACCCGCGCGGCCGTGCCGAGGTCGGCGAAGGACAGCACGAGCGGGGTCATGAGCAGGAACAGCGGGGCGAGGAAGATGTTCAGCCCGGCGAACCACAGCAGCATGGCCCGGAAGCCGCGGTGATGCCACGAGTAGGCGAAGCCGTGCCGGATCTCCGCGAGGAGCGTCTCGCGGCGCCGCCACGGCAGGGTCCGCGGGAACTTCACGACGGCGAGGACGGTGATCGCGACGGTGTAGCTGAGCACGTCGATGACGAGGATGCCGCGCAGGCCGATACCGGCCATGAGCCCGACGGCGATCAGCGGCACGACGAAGGCGCTGACGCCGCCGGCGAGCTGGACGATGCCGTTGGCGTGGCCGAGGTACTGCTTCGGCACGAGCTGCGGGACCGCGGAGGCGTACGCGAGCCGCTGGAACGTCAGCGCGATCGACAGGGCGGCGAGCAGCGGGTAGATGTGCCACGGGACGAGCGCGCCGGCGACGAGCAGGGCGAGCAGCGCGGCCTGGGTGGCGCCGGCGGCGATGTCACCGGCGAGCATCACCTTGCGCCGGTCGAACCGGTCGACGATCGCGCCGGCGACGGGCCCGGCGAGGATGCCGGGGAGCATGCCGATGACGGCGTAGAGGGCGTACCGGGCGACGGACCCGGTCTCCAGGTAGATCCAGATCGGCAGGGCGAACTCGGTGAGCGCGGAGCCGGTGATGGAGACGAGCTGGCTGAGCGCGACGATGAGGAACCGCGCCATCCCGGGCTGCGCGACGGGTTTCGCCGCGGCCGGGTCGGCGGGTGCGGGTGCCGCGGCGCCGGTGCCGTGCAGCCACCACGACGTGTCCCCCGCCGTCGCCGGCAGCACGTCCGCGGGTGCGGGGCCGCCGGGGGCGAGCGTCGGGTGGGTGCGGCTGACGATGTCGGCGAGCTCCTTCGCCCGGTACTTGAGGAAGAAGTGCCCGGCCTCGTCGAGGAGCACGAGCGCGACCCGGTCGGAGACGAGCAGCCACTCCTTGTACCGCTCCTGGTAGAAGTCGGCGGCGGGGTCGCGGGTGCCCATGACGGACACGATCGGCGCGCGGAGGCGGGCCGCCGCATGACCACCGCCGCCGTCGAGGGTGGCGGTGAAGTACTCCTCGGCGGCGACGGAGTCGCGGCGCATGTTGCCGATGATGAACTGCTTCTGGGTGTCGTCGAGGTCTGCGACGTCGGCGCCCATCGACGTGAGCCAGTTCTCGTAGACCCGGTTGCCGAGCAGCGGTTCGAGGGCCGCGAACCGGCTCAGGGCGCTCAGCACGCGGCTGCGCGGGCGGGCGAACGGGAACTGGGCGCCGATGTAGACCGCTTCGAGGTCCCGGCCGGCGTTCTCGAGGCGGCGGGCGACGGCGACGATGAGGGCGCTGCCGACGCCGCAGTGGCCGTACAGGGCGATCGGGCCGCTGACGCGCTCCTGGATCTCGCCGGCGACGCGGTCGGCGAGCTCCTCGAAGGGCAGTCGTTCCTCGGTGAGGCCGACGTCGTGCCCGGGGATCGCGACGGACCAGAGGGCGTGCCCGGCCGGCAGCGCGTCGGCGAGGGGCTGGTAGACGACGGCGCTGCCGCCGCCGTACGGGACGCAGACCAGCGACAGGTCCGGCCGGCCGCCCTGCTTCGTGAGCCGGTGCAGCAGCCGCCGCGGGCCGCGGTCCTCCTCGGACATTGACGCGAACGCGGCCAGCTCGCGGATCGTCTTGAGGGTGAACACGTCCATGACGCTGACCGGCTGCCCGATGCCGTCCAGCTGCTTGCGGGCGCGGGCGACGACCTGGGTGGCGAGCAGCGAGTGCCCGCCGAGGTCGAAGAAGTCGTCGTCGACGCCGACGGACGGCAGTCCGAGGACGTCGGCCCAGATGGCGGCGAAGACCAGCTCCGCCGGGGTCGTCGGCGGGGCCGACTCGGAGCCGCTCGCGGCCGCGACGGGTGCCGGGAGGGCGCGGCGGTCGAGCTTGCCGCTGGGACCGAGCGGGAGCCGGTCGAGGCCGACGTACGCGCTGGGCACCATGTAGTCGGGCAGGCTCGCCTTCAGCGCCGACTTCAGCGCCGGCGCGTCCGGCTCGGCGACCCCGGTGAGGTAGGCGACGAGCCGCTTGTCGCCGGGCCGGTCCTCGCGGACGGTGACGGCGGCCTCGGTCACGCCGGGCTGGGCGCGCAGGGCGGCCTCGATCTCGCCGAGCTCGATCCGCAGCCCGCGGAGCTTCACCTGGTGGTCGATGCGGCCGAGGAACTCGATGGTGCCGTCGGTGCGCCAGCGGGTGAGGTCGCCGGTGCGGTACAGCCGGCCGCCGGGCGGCCCGAACGGGTCGGGGACGAACCGGGTGGCGGTGAGCCCGGGCCGGTCGTGGTAGCCCAGCGCCAGGCCGACGCCGCCGATGTGCAGCTCGCCGGGGACGCCGGGCGGCACCGGCTGGCCGGCGGGGTCGAGGACGTAGAGGCGGATGTTCTGGATCGGCGCGCCGATCGGGACCGTGTCCAGGTCGCCGGAGCACCGGAAGGCGGACACGTCGACGGCGGCCTCGGTCGGGCCGTACAGGTTCCACAGCTCGGTGCCGGGCAGCGCGGCGGCGAAGGCGCGGACGGCGTCGAGCGGGAGCTCCTCGCCGCTGCAGACGACCCGGCGGAGGCCGGTGCAGGCGGCGACGCCGTCCTCGGCGAGGAACATGGCGAGCATCGACGGCACGAAGTGGGTGGTGGTGACGCCTTCCCGCACGATCAGGTCGCGCAGGTAGGCGGCGTCCTTGTGCCCGCCGGGCTTGGCAAGGACGAGCCGCGCGCCGGTGATGAGCGGCCAGAAGAACTCCCACACCGACACGTCGAAGCTCGCCGGGGTCTTCTGGAGCACGACGTCGGTGCCGTCGAGCCGGTAGGTGCGCTGCATCCAGTCGAGGCGGTTGACGATGCCGCGGTGCGTGTTCGGCACGCCCTTCGGCTTCCCCGTCGACCCCGACGTGTAGATCATGTACGCGACGTCGCCGGCCTCGGGCGCGTCCGGCACGGGCGGGAGCTTCCGGGCGAACGCCGACGGGTCGTCGAGGAAGATGACGGTCGCGGTCGTGTCCGGCACGGGCAGCCGGGACTGGGTCAGCAGCACCGGTGCGTCGGCGTCGGCGAGCATGAACGCGAGCCGGTCCGGCGGGTAGTCGGGGTCGAGCGGCACGTAGGCGGCACCGGCCTTGAGCACGCCGAGGAGGCCGACGACGAGGTCGGTGGAGCGTTCGGCGCTGACCGCGACGAGCCCGCCGGGGCCGGCGCCCTCGACGCGCAGCCGGCGGGCGACCCGGTCGGCGGCGGCCTCCAGCTCGCGGTAGGTGAGGCGCCGGTCCTGGAACTGCACGGCGACGGCGTCGGGGGTCCGGGCGGCCTGCGCGGCGATGAGCCCGGGCAGGGTCGCACCGTCCGGGAAGTCGGCGGCGGTGTCGTTCCAGCGGTGCAGCACCTGGTCGCGCTCGTCCGCCTCCAGCAGGTCCACGGTGGACACCGGCAGGCCGGGCCGGGCGACGACGGCGCGCAGCAGCTTGTCCAGGTGCCGGCCGAGGCGGGCGATGGTGGCCTCGTCGAACAGGTCGACGTTGTAGTTGAACGCCCCGCGCAGCCCGCTCGGGTCCTCCATGACGAACAGTTCGAGGTCGAAGCGGGTGCCGGTGGCGCGCAGCCCGAACGGGGTGACGTCGAGCGGGCCGGTGCCCCCGGCGAGGTTGGCGGCGGCGTAGTTCTGCACCGCGAGGACGGCCTGGAACACCGGTGAGCGGCTCACGTCGCGGGGCACGTTGAGCTCGGAGACCAGCTGCGCGAAGGGCAGCTCCTGGTGCGCGTACGCGGACAGGCACGTCTCGCGGGTGCGCTCGATCAGCTCGTCGAACGTGGGGTCGCCGTCGAGGCGGGCCCGCATCGCGAGGACGTTGACGAACATGCCGATGAGCCGTTCGAGCTCCGGCTCGGGCCGCCCGGCGATGGGTGAGCCGACGGCGAAGTCCCGCTGGCCGCTGTGCCGGGACAGCACGACCTGGAAGGCGGCGAGCAGCACCATGTAGACGGTGGCGCCGTGGGCCTTGGCGAGGCGGGTGAGCCCGTCGAGGAGCTCCCGGTCGATGTCGAAGCCGTACCCGGCGCCCTCGAACGTCTGCCGCTTCGGGCGCGGCCGGTCGGTGGGCAGCGCGAGGGGTTCGACGCCGGCGAGCTCGGTGCGCCAGTAGTCCACCTCGCGGGCGAGCGCGTCGCCGGTGAGCCGCCCGCGCTGCCAGGCGGCGAAGTCGCCGTACTGGACGGGCAGCGGCGGCACGGGTGACGGGACGCCGGCGGCGTGCGCGTCGTAGCCGGCGAGGACCTCGCCGACGAGCACCTCGCTGGACCAGCCGTCGCTGATGCTGTGGTGGGTGACGAGCAGCAGCACGTGGTCGTCGGCGGCCATGCGGACCAGCAGCGCGTGCAGCAGCGGGCCGTGGACGAGGTCGAAGAGCCGGCCGACGGCCTCGTCGACGATCCTGGCGGCGGCGTCCTCGCCGGCGGCGTCGACGACCGTCAGCGTGACCGGCCCCGGTTCGGCGAGCTCCAGGACGGGCCGGCCGTCGTCGGTGACGGGGTAGCGGGTGCGCAGCGACTCGTGCCGGGCGACGACGTCGTCGAGCGAGCGGGCGAGCGCGGCCTCGTCGAGGGCGCCGCGCAGCCGGCGGGCGACCGGGATGTGGTAGGCGGCGGTCCCGGGCGCGAACTGCTCCATGAACCAGAGTCGTTCCTGGGCGAACGACAGGGGCGGGACGGTGCCTTCGGGCCGGGCCGGGACGGTGGGCCCGGTCTCGGCCGGGCGTCTGCGCAGTCGTGCGGTGAGCAGTGCCCGCTTGGTGGCGGACAGGTCTTCCACGGTCATAACTGATCCCCCGTGAGCATGTGCCGTGCAGTCTCTTCGTCCATCGCCTCGATCTCGGCGATGAGCAGCGCCTCGACGGCCTGGGCGAACCCGGCGACGGTGCGGTGGGTGAACAACGTGCGGATCGGGACGCCCAGGTCGACGGCGGCGCGGACCCGGGCGACCATGCGGGTGGCGAGCAGCGAGTGGCCGCCGAGGTCGAAGAAGTCGTCGTGCGCGCCGACCTTCTCCACGCCGAGCACCTCGGCCCAGACCCCGGCGACGAGGTCCTCGGCGTCGGTGCGGGGCGCGACGTAGCCGGCCGACGAGCGGACCTCGGGATCCGGGAGGGCGGCCTTGTCGAGCTTGCCGTTGACGGTCAGCGGCAGGGCTTCCAGCGGCACGACCGCCGTCGGCACGAGGTGCGCCGGCAGCGTCGCGGCAAGCGCTTGCCGCACGGCCGACGGGTCCAGTGACGCCGGTGTCACGTAGCCGATGAGGGCGTCGGTGCGGGCGACGACGGCGGCCTGGCCGACATCCGGCAGCGCCAGGAGGGCGGCGGTGACCTCGCCGGGTTCGATGCGGTAGCCGCGGACCTTGACCTGCTCGTCGAGCCGGCCGAGGAACTCCAGCTGCCCGTCGGGGCGCCACCGGACGCGGTCGCCGCTGCGGTACCGGCGGGCGCCGGGCGGGCCGTCGGGGTCGGGTTCGAACGCCTCGGCGGTGCGGCCGGACCGGCCGAGGTAGCCGTGGGCGAGGCCGGCGCCGCCGATGCGCAGCTCCCCGGGGACGCCGGGCGGCACGCGGCGGCCGTGCCGGTCGGTGACGGCGAGGGTGGTGTTCCACAGTGGACGGCCGATCGGCGGCCGGTCGCCGGACCGGTCGCCGGTGAGGTCCGCGGCGGTGGCGATGATGGTCGTCTCGGTGGGGCCGTAGGAGTTGACGAGGCGGACCCGGTCGCCGAAGGCCGCGGTCCACTGGGCGACGGCGGCCGCCTCGACCTGGTCGGCGCCGAGGATGACCAGGCGCAGCCCGGCCGGCCACGGCACGCCGCCGAGGTCGTCGACCAGGCGGTGCCAGTACGGCGTCGGCAGGTCCAGGACGGTGACGCCCGCCCCGGCCGGGGACGCGAGGAAGTCGGGCAGGTCGGCGTCGGCGAAGACCACGGTGCCGCCGGCGGTCAGCGCCGGCCACAGCTCCTCGGCGTGCGTGTCGAAGCTCAGCGCCGCGAACTGGGCGACGGTGTCGGCGGCGGTGATGCCGTAGCCGTCGCGCATCCAGGCGGCGCGGGCGGCCAGGGCCCGGTGCGGGACCAGGACCCCCTTCGGGGTGCCGGTGGAGCCGGAGGTGTAGATGACGTAGGCGGCGTCCTCGGGGTCCGGGGCCACGGGCGCGGCGGCGCCGGTCGCCGTCACCGGGATCGTCCGGACGCCGTCGAAGTGCTGCCCGTCGGTCACGACGACGCCCGCGCCGCTGTCGGCGACCATGAAGGCGAGGCGGGCCGGCGGGTACGACGGGTCGAGCGGCAGGTAGGCGGCGCCGGCCCGCCAGGCGGCGAGCATCGCGACGACGGCCTCGGGGCCGCGGGGCAGGCAGACGCCGACGATCCCGGGCGCGCCCGCCTCCCGCAGGGCGCCCGCCAGGCGGCCCGACGCGTCCCAGAGCTGCGCGTAGGTCATGCCGTCGAGGGCGGCCTTGTCCGGGTGCCCGGCCGCCCGGGACGCGACCCCGTCCAGGACGGTGCCGGTCGGCGATTCGCCGGTCGTACCGGCGAAGACCGCGGAGCTCAGGAACACCTCGTCGGCCTCGGTGAGGACCGGCAGGTCACGGACCGGGGTGTCGGGGGCGGCGACCGCGGCGCGCAGCAGCACCTCGAAGCGCTCGGCGAGGGCGGCGACCGTCCCGGGGCGGAACAGGTCGCTGCGGTAGCCGAAGACGCAGACGAGCTCGTCGCCGGAGCGCCAGACGTCGAGCATCACGTCGACCTTCGTCTGCGCGTGGCCGCCGTCGATCTCCACCGCGGTCAGCGGGCCGAACGCGTGCGGCCCGCCGTGCCGGTCGCCGTCCTGGCTGTGGACGGTGAGCAGGGTCTGGAACAGCGGGTTGCGCGACAGGTCCCGCTCGACCCGCAGCTCGTCGAGGAGCCGCTCGAACGGCATGTCCTGGTGCGAGAACGCGCCGAGCGCGGTCCGGCGGGTGGCCTTCAGCAGGTCCCGGAACGTGCCGCCGCCGCTGAGGTCGGCGCGCATGACGAGGGTGTTGGAGAAGTAGCCGACGAGCGGCTCCAGGTCGGGGTCGTTGCGGCCGGCGACCGGCACGCCGACGCTGACGTCGTCCTGGCCGGTGTGCCGCTGGAGCAGCAGCTGGTAGGCGGCGAGCAGCACCATGAACGAGCTGACCCGCTGCTCGCGGGCGAAGGCGTCCAGCGCCGCGGCGCCTGGGACCCGGCGGGTGTGGAAGGCGCCGTCGGACGTCTTCGAGGTGGGCCGCCGCAGGTCGGGCTGCAGTTCCAGCGCGGCGGCGCCGGCGAGCTGCTCGCGCCAGAATGTAGTGTCCTGCTCGGCGCCGGCGGCGCGCTGGGCCCGCGCGTAGACGGCGTACGTGGTGGGCAGCGGCGGCTCGTCGAAGGTGCCGGCGTAGCGGCGGGCGAGCTCGTCGCGCAGCACGTTGAGCGACCAGCCGTCGGCGACGATGTGGTGCACGACGAGACTGAGCACGCGCTCGTCACCGACAGTGACCAGCGTGGCACGCAACAGCGGGCCCTCGGCGAGGTCGAACGGGGCGTTGCTGCGCTCGGCGAGCAGCGCGGCGAGGTCCTCCTCGGCGCAGGCGACCTCGTCCAGGACGGGGGCCGGGCCGGCCGTCGCGAACGGGCGGCCGTCGACGGCCGGGAACCTGGTGCGCAGCGTCTCGTGCCGCTGGGCCAGCCCGTCCAGCGCGGCGCGCAGCCTGGCCGGGTCGAGCTCACCGGCGAGCCGCAGCACCAGCGGGATGTTGTAGGAGGCGTCACCTGGGTCGAGCTGGTCCAGGAACCAGAGCCGTTCCTGCCCAAAAGACAAAGCTCCCGACACGAGTCCCCCTCTCGTCGGCGTGACCATCGGTAAGGTACGAGTCGATACGTAAACTGTCAACAATCCTTACGATTAACCTAGTGAATCGACGACGATGAGCCCGTCGATGCCGGGACGCGCCGAGGCGGGCCCGCATCGTCGCGCGGCGGTACGATGAGGGCCGGTTCGGACATGAGCCGCGGGCGCGACAGCGCCCACTCCGTGCACGGGCCGAGTGGGTCGGCCGTGAGCTCCGAGGAATGCGCTTCATGTCCGCGTATCGATCCGTCGACCGACCAGACATCCCTCCTGCGGTGGCGCCGCGGACCCAGCCGCGGACCCAGCCGCGGACCCAGCCGCAGACGGAGCCACAGACGAAGCCGCTGCGGCTGAGCGGGTCGGCGGCCCGGGCGAGTGCGAGGGTCGCCGCGGAGGCGAGCCGGGCGGCCGCCGGGCAGGCGCGGCTGGCCTCCGCGATGCTGCGGGAGCGGCAGCGGGAGGTCGCGGCGGCCCGGGCCCGGCTGCTGGAGCTCTTCGAGCAGGTGGCCCCCCGCCTCGCCCGCGCGCCCGGCTCCTTCCCTGCGGGGGCGGCCACCCGCGTCCCACCCGCCGGCGAGAACACCTCGCCACCGCCCGGGCAGGACCGGCGGTCATCGACCCAGGCGTGATCGACTCGGGGTGATTGCTGCGATTCGGCGGCCATCCGCGGGTATCACCTCTTCAAGCGCCCCGGCGAGAGGGAGACTTGAGGGAGCGCGCGGCGCGACCGCCCCGCGTGCCGCCACAGGGAGTCAGATGGACCTGACGATCACGGTGTCATCCCAGCGCGACGAGGACCTCGTGGAGGTCGCCGGCTCGGTCGACTACGCGACCGTGCCGTACGTGCGGCAGGTGCTGTTCGAGCTGTTCGACGCCGGACGGTGCCGGATCGTCCTCGACGCCTCCCAGCTGCGGGTCATCGACGCCGCGTCGATCAGGAACCTGCTGTGGCTGCGCGAGCGCGCCGGGCAGCTCGGCGGCGAGCTGCGGCTGGTGGGCGCGACCGGCGCCGCGCTGACCGCGCTGGAGATCACCGGGGTCGCGAAGCAGTTCGGGGCGCACGACCGGGTCTGCCGGTCCGAGCGGGCCGACCGGCGCGTCGTCGACCTCGGCAGCCTGCGCCCCGGTCCCGACCAGTGGCCCATCGAGGTGACCGGCCTGCTCGACCGGCTGCACGCGATGCCGGCCGGCGGGCCCGACCACGGCCGGGCCCGCGGGTCGATCATCGAGCTGTGCCTGCCCGCCGCGCACCGGCTGGCGCGGCGCTACGCCGGTGCCGGGGAGCACCTCGACGAGCTCACGCAGATCGCGTCGCTCGCGCTGGTCAAGGCCGTCGACGGCTTCGACTCGTCCCGCGGGGTGGAGTTCGGTGCGTACGCGACGCCGACCATCGTCGGCGATCTCAAGCGGTTCTTCCGCGACCAGACCCCGGGCATCAGGATGCCGCGCCGGCTGCAGGAGCTGCGCCTCGCCGCGGGACTCGCCCGCGACGACCTCACCCAGCGGCTCGGCCGCTCGCCGACCGCCGCCGACGTCGCCGCGGACCTGGGCGTCGGCGACGAGGAGGTCGTGGAGATGCTCGGCGCGACGTTCGCGGACCGGCCGCTGTCGCTGAACGCGCCGGGCCCCGGGTCCGACTTCGACAACGCGACGCTGATCGACGCCCTCGGCGGCGACGACCCGGCGTTCGACCTGGTGGAGTACCGCAGCTCGATCGCGGTCGTCATGGCCGAGCTGCCGGAGCGCGCCCGGCGGATCATCGGCCTGCGCTTCTACGGCAACCTCACCCAGGCGGAGATCGCCCGCGAGCTCGGCCTGTCGCAGATGCAGGTCTCGCGGCTGCTGCAGCAGACGCTCGACCTGCTGCGCCGACGGCTGACGGAGTGAGCACGGTGGCCGCCCCGAGGGCCGTCGTCGTGGTCGGCGCGTCCGCGGGCGGCGTCGAGGCGCTGCGGACGCTGATCGCCGGCCTGCCCGCCGGCCTGCCGGCCGCGGTCTGCGTGACCCTGCACATCCCGCCGACCATGGTCAGCGCCCTGCCACGGATCCTGTCGCGGGCCGGCGCCCTGCCCGCCAGCCATCCGCCCGACGGCGCGCAGCTGCTGGCCGGTCACGTGTACGTGGCACCCGCCGACCGGCACCTGCTGCTCGACGGCGACCACGTCCGGCTGTCGCCGGATCCGCAGGAGCACGGGCACCGGCCGGCGATCGACCCGCTGTTCCGGTCGGCGGCGCGGCACTGGGGGCCGCTGGTCGCCGGGGTGGTGCTGTCGGGCAGCGGCGACGACGGCACCGGCGGGCTGCGGGCGGTCGTGGCCCGTGGCGGTGCGGCCTTCGCGCAGGCACCGCAGGAGGCGCTGTTCCCGCGGATGCCCCGCAATGCGGCCGAGCGCGTCTCCGGCTGCCACGTCCTGCCGGTGGCCCGCCTCGCCCCCGCGCTGGCGGCCTTCGCCGCGGCTGTCGACGACGACGGCGTCACGCGTCCGGACCCGCCGCCCACCGAGCCGCCGCGATCGGTGCCCGGCCTGCCGGACCTGCCGGCGGGGGTGACGGACGCGCTCCGGGTGGCGGTGCGCAGTCTCGAGGAGAAGGCCGAGCTGAGCGAGCGCATGTCGGCGACGGCGCTGGACCGCGGCAGCGCCACGACCGCCGAGCGCTACCGGAGGGCCGGCGCCGAGGCGTCCCGCGCCGGCGCGGTGATCCGCGAGCTGATCATCCGGATCGGCGCCGCCGGGCAGTAACGCGACGCGCCCTGTGGCGACCGTGTCGACGCCGGCCCCTGGCGGTACGGTTCGTCGGTGGCGGCTCTACGGAAGGGTGACGATGACCGGGCCGGACTATGCCTTCGAGGCGCTGCTCACGTACCTCAAGGAGGCACGGGGCTTCGACTTCACGGGGTACAAGCGTTCCAGCCTGATGCGCCGGGTCGACCGGCGGATCACGCAGCTCGGCATGCACGGCTACAGCGAGTACCTCGACCAGCTCCAGGTGCACCCGGACGAGTTCACGACGCTGTTCAACACGATCCTCATCAACGTCACGAGCTTCTTCCGCGACTCGGAGCCGTGGGACTACCTGCGCACCGAGCTGATCCCGCGGATGCTGGCCGAGTCGAAGCCGGACGCGCCGCTGCGGATCTGGAGCGCCGGGTGCGCGTCCGGCGAGGAGGCGTACACCCTGGCGATGCTGCTGTGCGAGGTGCTCGGCCCCGACGAGTTCCGGCGCCGGGTCAAGATCTACGCGACGGACGTCGACGAGGAGGGCCTCGCCCAGGCCCGGCAGGCCGTCTACAACGAGCGTGACGTGCAGGCCCTGCCCGACGGGATGCTGGAGCGCTACTTCGACGTCACCGGCAACCGGTACAGCTTCCGCAAGGACCTCCGCCGGTCGGTCATCTTCGGCCGCAACGACCTGGTCCAGGACGCGCCGATCTCCCGCATCGACCTGCTCGTCTGCCGCAACACCCTGATGTACTTCAACGCCGAGACGCAGGCACGGATCCTCACCAGGTTCCACTTCGCGCTGGCGCCTGCCGGGCTGCTGTTCCTCGGCAAGGCGGAGATGCTGCTGAGCCACACCACCCTGTTCGCGCCGGTCGACCTGAAGCGGCGGGTGTTCCGCCGGGCCGCCCGCCCGGCGTTCCTCGGCGACCCGGTCCTGGCCGTCCCGGTGCCGGCGCTCGACGCCTCGCGGCTCACCGGCCTGGACCGGCTGCGGCACGAGGCGTTCACGGCCGGCCCGGTCGCGCAGATCGTGATCACCGACACGGGGGTGGTCGCGCTCGTCAACCATCAGGCGGAGACGCTGTTCGGGCTGTCGTCCTCGGACTGCGGCCGGCCGTTCCGCGACCTGGACCTCTCCTACCGGCCGGTGGAGCTGCGCGGGCACATCGAGAAGGCCAAGACCGACCGCCGGGTCGTCCGGGTCGCCGACGTGCAGTACACCACCGGCCAGGGTGAGAAGTTCCACCTCGACGTGCAGATCCACCCGCTCACCGACGGCTCCGGCGAGCTGCTCGGCGCGGCGATCGTCTTCCAGGACATCACCACCGCGCGGCGCCTGCAGCAGGAGCTGGAGCACTCGAATCAGCAGCTGGAGGCGGCGTACGAGGAGCTGCAGTCCACCAACGAGGAGCTGGAGACCACCAACGAGGAGCTGCAGTCCACGGTCGAGGAGCTGGAGACCACCAACGAGGAGCTCCAGTCCACGAACGAGGAGCTGGAGACGATGAACGAGGAGCTGCAGTCCACGAACGACGAGCTGCAGGCCATCAACGAGGAGCTGCAGGACCGCACCGGCGAGGTGCACGAGTCGAACGTCTTCCTCCAGGCGATCCTCAGCAGCCTGCGCTCCGGGGTCGTCGTGCTCGACCCGGAGCTGCGCGTCATGGTCTGGAACCGGCGCATGGACGACCTGTGGGGCATCCGCGCCGAGGAGGCCGTCGGCCAGCACTTCCTCAACCTCGACATCGGCCTGCCCACCGACCGGCTCCGGCCGCTGATCCGCTCGGTCCTCGGCCCCGGCCCGGCCCAGGACCACCTGACGCTGAGCGCCATCAACCGCCGCGGCCGCCCGACCTCACTGCGCATCGCCGCGAACCTCCTGGTCGACGGCAACGACACCGCCGCCGGCGCCATCCTCGTCATGGACCCGGTGACCCCCACCGAAGACCCCGCCCAGCCGGACCCGGCCGCCACCGTCGACGAGCACCAGACCGGGCACTAGACCCCGGTCCCGCCCCTCAGGGGCGCAGGGTGCACCAGACGGTCTTGCCGTCCGCGGTGCGGGTGGCGCCCCAGGTCACCGTCAGCGCCTCGACGATCATGAGGCCGCCGACGCTGCCGGCCGGGGCGGACAGGCGGGGCAGCGAGGGCGCCCGGTCGCGGACCGCCAGGTGCAGGTACCGCCCGCGGATCGACACCCAGGCGGTGACGGGCGCGGCCCCGTGCCGGAACGCGTTGACGACCAGCTCGGTGATCACCAGCTCGGCGGGGCCGGTGAGCGCCTCGCGGCCGTGCCGCCGGCAGAAGGCCCGCACCACGTCGCGGGACTGGGCCAGGCCCCCGGCCAGGCCGTGGACGTCCCACCCGACCTGCACGGCCCCCTCCTGCCGGGCGGCGAGGGCCTCCGCCTCCGCCAGGCCCACGGCGACCGCCGTGTGCCGGGCGACCGCGAAGCTGTCGAGGTCACGGGCGACGGCGGGCGCGGCCGAGTGGATGACGATCTGCGCGCCGGGCCAGGCGGCCGCCGCCCGCGACAGCGAGAGGAACACCGTCAGCGCGACCGGGTCGGCGACCGTCACCCCGGCGAGGTCGACGAGCACCGCGGCCGGCTCCCCGGTCAGCGCCTTGAGCACGGACTGCCGGAGCACCGCGGCGGTGAGCGGGTCGAGCGTGCCCCGCGCGGTCACGTAGGCCAGCGGCGGCCCGTGCTCCAGGTCGCAGACGAGGAGGTCGGCCGGCACGGGTCGACTGTAGCCCCGGACCGGCCCCGCCGCGCGCGGAGCCGGCCCGTGGCGTCAATCTCTGCCCACCGCACAGTGACGGCCGAAGATTTCCTTCACCAGGCCATTGACATCGATGATGCTGACTGAAGACACTCATCAGCAATCGATTTCTCACCTCATCGCGACAGGTGCCCCGGATCCCGGGACACCCATCTTGAGCTGCCCAAGAACCCGAAGGAGCACCGTGAGACGCACCCCTGCGGCGTTGCTGGCCGCGCTCTGCCTCACCATCACCGCGGCGGTCGCCGCCACCCCACCGGCGGCGTCGGCCGCGCAGGACCGCATCCTCGCCTGCCCGTCCATCCCGTCCGGTCACGACCCGGCGGTCACCACGATCGTGTACCGCGTCGCCCGCGGCCTCAACGCCGACGACAAGGTGATGCTGTCGGCGTTCGAGGCCGGCTGGGTCGAGTCGCACATGAACAACCTGCCGTGCGGCGACAAGACCTCGCTCGGCGTCTTCCAGCAGCGCTGGGACTACGGCTGGGGCACCGCCGAGCAGATCATGGACCCGGTCCACGCCTCGACGCAGTACGTCACGCGCGCCATCACCTGCGACCGCAACAACCCCGGCTACAGCGCCGGGCAGGTCGCCCAGTGCGTGCAGCGCTCCGGCTTCCCCGACCGCTACGACCAGGTCGCCGCCAAGGCGCGCACGCTGCTCGCCGAGGCGGCCCGCACCGCGTCCATCGCCGCCGGTTCGAGGACCGACGTCAACGGCGACGGCCGCGACGACATCCTGACGTTCACCCAGAACGCGAGCGCCGACGTGTACGTGGCGCCCTCCACCGGCAGCGCGTTCGCGGGCACGTCGGTGAAGTGGCACGACTTCTTCTCCATCGGCGGCGAGACCGCCTCGACCGGCGACGTGAACGGCGACGGGAAGGACGACATCGTCACGTTCGCGCACAGCAACACCGGCGACGTGTACGTGGCGCTGTCCACCGGCACGTCGTTCGGGGCCGCACAGAAGTGGCACGACTGGTTCGCGCCCGGTGCGGAGATCGGCGCGGTCGGCGACGTCAACGGCGACGGGAAGGCCGACATCATCACGTTCACGCACAACCCGGCCGGCGACGTCTACGTGGCGCTGTCCACCGGCACCGGCTTCGGCCCGGGCGTGAAGTGGCACGAGTTCTTCGCCCCGTTCGGCGAGTACCCGGCCGTCGGCGACGTCGACGGCGACGGCAAGGCCGACATCATCACCTTCACCCAGGGCCCGGCGAGCGCCGCCGACGTCATCGTGGCCCTGTCCACCGGCACGTCGTTCGGGGCCGCACAGAAGTGGCACGACCTGTTCGCGGTCGGCGCCGAGCTGCCCCGGGTCGGCGACATCAACGGCGACGGCAGGGCCGACATCGTCACCTTCACCTGCGACGCCGACGCGGACGTCTACGCCGCGGTCTCCACCGGGACGGGTTTCGCCGGCACGACCGTGAAGTGGAACGACTTCTTCTGCCTCGCCGGTGAGTTCCCGTACCTCGCGGACGCCAACGGCGACGGGAAGGACGACATCGTCGTGTTCACCAAGGGCGCCACCAACGACGTGTACGTCGGCATCTCGACCGGCACCGCCTTCCTCGGCGGCGCGAAGTGGCACGACTTCTTCGGCCTCAACGGCGAGGCGACCCTGTGAGCCCCCGACGGGAGACCCCCATGGCATCGACCTGGTTGCGCCGCGGCGCGACCGCCCTCCTCGCGGCCGCGCTGGCCGCGACGACGACCACCACGGCGGCCGCGGCCGCACCCGCGCGAAGCCCTCTCGACGCCGCGTTCGACCGGGCCGCCGGCGAGTCCGGCGTCCCGCGCGACCTGCTCGTCGCCGTCGGCTACGGCGAGACCCGCCTCGACGGGCACGGCGGCAGGCCCAGCCAGGACAACGGGTACGGCGTGATGCACCTGGCGAGCAACCCCGGCAACCACAGCCTGGAGCGCGCCGCGCGGCTCACCGGCGAGCCCGTCGCCCGGCTGCGGCAGGACACCCCGGCGAACATCCGCGGCGGCGCGGCGGTCCTGCGCGACCTCGCCGACGCGCAGGGCCTGAAGGCCGGGGACCGGGGCCGGATCGCCGCCTGGTACCCGGCGGTCGCGGCCTACTCCTCCGCCGTCGACGACGCGACCGCCCGCCTGTCCGCCGACCACGTCTACGACCTGCTGCGCGACGGCGTCACGGGCGTGCTCGCCGCCCGGAAGGTCCAGCCGGAGCTGGGCAGGTTCGCCGCCGTCCAGCCCGCCGGGGCGCCGAAGGCGTCCCTGGCCGCCCTGCCCGAGTACGGCCCGGCGCGGTGGGTCCCGGCCAACGCCGCCAACTACGGCGCGGGCCGCTCCAGCCGGATCACCACGGTCGTCATCCACGTGACCCAGGGCTCCTACGCCGGCACGGTCAACTGGTTCCAGAACCCGGCCGCCGGCGTGAGCGCGCACTACGTCGTCAAGTCCAGCAACGGCGAGATCACCCAGATGGTGCGCGAGGGCGACACTGCCTACCACGCCCGCTCCGCCAACGCGTACGGCGTCGGCATCGAGCACGAGGGCTACGTGGACAACCCGGCGTGGTTCACCGACGCGATGTACCGCTCGTCGGCGGCGCTCACCCGCTACCTCTGCGACAAGTACGGCATCCCGAAGAACCGCACCGGGATCAAGGGGCACAACGAGATCCCCGGCAACGACCACACCGACCCGGGCCCCAACTGGAACTGGAACTACTACATCTCCCTGGTCAACCAGGGCGGTGGCGGCTCGGGCGGCAGGTACTTCGCCGGCTCGCCGACGGACTTCAACGGCGACGAGCTGGACGACATCGTCACCTTCACCCAGGGCACGCTCAACGACGTGTACGTGTCGACGTCGACCGGCACGGGCTTCGCCGGCACGTCGGTGAAGTGGAACGACTACTTCGGCCTCACCGGCGAGACCCCGCTGACCGGCGACTTCAACGGCGACGGGCTGGACGACATCGTCGTGTTCACCGGCGGCACCCTCGGCGACGTGTACGTGGGGCTGTCCACCGGCACGTCGTTCGGCCCCGGGGTGAAGTGGCACGACTGGTTCGCGCCCGGCGCGGAGGTGCCCGCGGTCGGCGACGTCAACGGCGACGGCAAGGACGACATCATCACCTTCACGCACGACACCGCCGCCGACGTCTACGTGGCGCTGTCCACCGGCACCGGCTTCGGCCCGGGCGTGAAGTGGCACGAGTTCTTCTCCATCGCGGGCGAGTACCCGGCGGTCGGTGACGTCGACGGCGACGGCAAGGCCGACATCATCACCTTCACGCAGGGCCCGGCGAGCGCCTCGGACGTGATCGTGGCGCTGTCCAACGGCACGTCGTTCGGCGCGCCGCAGAAGTGGCACGACCTCTTCGCCGTCGGCGCGGAGCAGCCGCGGGTCGGCGACATCAACGGCGACGGCAAGGCCGACATCGTCACCTTCACCTGCAACGCCGACGCCGACGTCTACGCGGCGACCTCCACGGGTACGAGCTTCGCCGGCACCACGGTGAAGTGGAACGACTTCTTCTGCATCGCCGGCGAGTTCCCGTACCTCGGCGACGTCAACGGCGACGGGAAGGACGACATCATCGTCTTCACCAAGGGCGCCACGAACGACGTGTACGTGGGCATCTCGACCGGCACGGCGTTCCTCGGCGGCGCCAAGTGGCACGACTTCTTCGGTCTCAACGGCGAGACCACGCTGTAGCGCACGAAAGAGGCGCCCCACCCGGCCGGGTGGGGCGCCTCTCCATGACCCGTCAGGAGCCGCCGAGCTTGGTGTACACCTCGGCGGCGTTGTCCTTGGTGATCTGCTGCGTGCCGAGGGTCGTGCTGCGCGGGACGTCCTTGGAGCAGTCGACCAGGATCTTCCTGGCCAGGTCGACCGCCTCGCGGCCGCCGGTGGCGTACTGGAACGTCGCGCTGAGCCGGCCCTGCTCGACGGCCTTGATGCCGCCCGACGGCACGGGCAGCGCGTCGATGCCGGTGAACTTGATCTTCGTCTCGAGGCCCGCGGCCTTGGCGGCGAGGTAGGCGCCCTCGGCCATCGGGTCGTTGTGCGCGTAGACGGCCGCGACGTCCGGGTGCGCCTTGAGCAGCGCGTCCGCCACCGACTGGCCCTTCTCCCGCAGCCAGTCGCCGGGCTGCGACGCCACGATCTCGATCTTCGGGTTGCCGGCGATGCCGGCGCGGAAGCCGTCCGCCCGCTCCTTCGCCGGGGTCGAGCCCGGCAGGCCGGCGATCTCGATCACCTTGCCGCCGTCGGGCAGCAGGGTCTTGGCGTAGTACTCGCCGGCGGCCTTGCCGATGGCAACGTTGTCTCCCCCGATGAACGCGGTGTAGGCGTCGCCCTCGACCTTGCGGTCCAGCACGATGACCGGGATCCCCTGGTCGTACGCCTTCTTCACGACCGCGGTGAGCGGCTTCGCCTCGTTCGGCGAGATGATCAGCAGGTTGATCTTCTGGGTCAGGAAGCTCTCGACGTCGGCGACCTGCTTGCTGTTGTCCTGCGCGGCGTCGGAGACGACCACCTTGAAGCCGGGGACCGCCTTCGCCGCGGTCTGGACGTCGTTGTTCATGACCTGCCGGTACGGCTCGGCGTTGTTCGCCTGCGACATGCCGATGAGGAACTCCTTGCCGGTGCCGCAGGCGGCGGCTCCCGACGCCCCGGCGGCCTTGTTCTGCTCCGACTGGGTCTCCACGCTGCACGCGGAGGTGGCGAGCAGTGCGCCGGCGGCGAGCAGGGCGAGCGTGCTGGTACGGGTACGCATTGATCGCTCCTGGTGGATGGGGGTTGGGGTGTCAGACGACGCTGCGGTGCAGCTTCTGCAGGCCGGCGGCGGCCACGATGACCAGGCCCTTGATGAGCAGCTGGACGTTGGCGTCGATGTTGTTGAGCGCGAGGATGTTGTTGAGGATGCCGAGCAGGAGCGCGCCGGCCAGGGTGCCGCCCATCGAGCCGGAGCCCCCGGACAGGCTGGTGCCGCCGATCACCACCGCGGCGATGGCGTCCAGCTCGTACCCGGCACCGTCGTTGGGGCTGCCCTGGTTGAGCTGGCCCGCGTGGACGATCCCGGCCACCGCCGCGAGGAGCCCGGCGATGGCGAACACGGCGACCTTGACCCGGGTGACCGGGACGCCCGAGAGCCGGGCCGCCTTCTCGTTGCCGCCGATCGCGTAGACGTGCCGCGAGAACGCGGTGGTGCGCAGCACGACGACGGCGGCGACGCCGATGGCGATGAAGAGCACGGCCGGCACCGGCACCACGCCGTTGATCGAGCCGTTGAGGATCTCGAACGCGGGCGGCGCCTCCTTGGGGCCGTCGCCGTACGCGATCGGGATGCCGAGCCCGCCGGACCAGATGCGGGCCAGGCCGCGGGCGACCTGGAGCCCGGCGAGCGTGACGATGAACGACTGGATGCCCAGCCGCGCCGTCGCGTAGCCCTGCAGGGCGCCGAAGACCGCGCCGATGGCGAGGACCGCCAGGACCGCCGGCAGGATCCCGTAGCCGGAGTCGACCATCAGCGTGGCGGTGCCGACGGCCGACAGCCCGAGGATCGCGCCGACGGACAGGTCGATGCCGCCGAGCAGCACCACGAACGTCATGCCGATCGCGATGATGCCGATCTCCGACACCGCCCGGACGATGTTGCCGAGGTTGCCGGTGGACAGGAAGAGGTTCTCGCCGCCGCGGGTCGGCGACGCGATGACCGCGGCGACGAACACCACCACGAGCGCGAACAGGCTCTGCACCGCGAAGAGCCGGTCGATGAGCTCGCGGCGGCTGCGGGGGCGGCGCAGCCAGCGCGCCACCGAGGTGCTGAGGGATGCCTTGAGCCCGGTGGTGCCGGCGGCCGGCGTCTGCTCGTCGATCACGCTGACTCCCTCGAAGAGTGATCCGGCTTCTCGTGTGTGGCCACGCCTTCTCCGGTCGCGGCGGCGGCAGGTGTACCGGCGGTGCCGGCCACCTCGATGTCTGCTCCGGGCGCGGGGGCGTCCGTCGCGCTGACGGCGGCGGCGCGGGTCGTGCCCATGGCCGCGGCGAGGACGGTCGCCGCGTCGGTGCGCGCCGCCGGCAGGTCGGCCACCGTCCGCCCGGCGCGCAGGACCACGATCCGGTCGCAGACGCCGAGCAGCTCCGGCAGCTCGGACGAGGCGAGCAGGATGCCCATCCCGTCGTCGGCGAGCCGGTGCAGCAGCCGGTAGATCTCCGCCTTGGCGCCGATGTCGACGCCGCGGGTCGGCTCGTCGAGCAGCAGCAGGCGCGGCCGCGCGAGCAGCTGCCGGGCGAACACGACCTTCTGCTGGTTGCCGCCGGACAGCGCCCCGACGGGCACGGCCGGCGACGGGGTCTTGATGGCCAGCTCGGCGATCTTGCCGAGCACCGCCGCGCGCTCCCGCCGGCGCCGGACGATCCCGGCGGTGCTCAGCCGGTCCAGGGCGGTGAGCGCGATGCTGCGCCCGGTCGAGTGGCCGAGCACGAGCGCCGAGCCGCGCCGGTCCTCCGGCACGAACCCGACGCCGTGCCGCAGGGCCCGGCGCGGGCCGCCCGGCGCGTACGGCACCCCGTCGAGGCGGACCGAGCCGCTCCGGCGCCCCGCCGGACCGGCCCCGAAGAGCGTCTCGAGCAGCTCGGTGCGGCCCGCCCCCATGAGCCCGGCGAGGCCCACGATCTCGCCCGCGCGCACCGTGAGCGTGACCCCGGCCGGCTCGCACCGCCCGGGCCGCCGGGTCCTCGGCCGCACGGCCAGGCCGGCGACCTCGAGCAGCGGCGCGCCCTCCTCCGCCTTGACCTCCGTCTCCGCCGAGCCGAAGAGCGTCTCCACGGACCTGCCGACCATCAGCGAGATGATCTCGCCCGGGCCGGCGGCGCGCGGGTCGACCGTGCCGGCGACGCCGCCGTTGCGCAGCACCGTGGCCCGGTCCGCGATCTGCCCGATCTCCTCCATGCGGTGGGAGATGTAGACGATGCCGACACCGCGGCGGCGCAGCTCGTCGATGGTGGCGAAGAGCCGGCGCACCTCGGCGTCGGCGAGCGCCGCGGTCGGCTCGTCCATGACGAGCACCCGCGCGTCGAGCGACAGCGCCTTGGCGATCTCGACCAGCTGCTGCTCGCCGACGCGCAGCGCGCCGACGGGCCGGCGCGGGTCGAGCTCGGCGCCGAGCTGCCGCAGCTGCTCCCGGGCGTTGCCCAGCATCGCCCGGCGGTCCAGCAGCCGCAGCCGGTTGCGCGGCTCCCGGCCGAGGACCAGGTTCTCCGCCACCGACAGCCCCGGCACCAGGTCGAGCTCCTGGTGGATCGTCGCGATGCCGGCCGCCTGCGCGTCGGCCGGCCCCTGGAAGCGCACCGGTTCGCCGCCGACCGTGATCTGCCCGGTGTAGTCGGTGACCACACCGGACAGCACGTTCATGAGCGTCGACTTGCCGGCGCCGTTCTCGCCGAGCAGCGCGTGCACCTCGCCGGCGCGGACCGAGAAGTCGACCCCGGCGCAGGCGACCACGCCCCCGAACTGCTTCGTGATGCCGGTCATCGTGACGAGTGCCTGGGTCGCGCTCATAGGCATCACTCCAACGAGACGTCTCAACAGCGAGAAATCGATTTCTCACCGTGGAACGTAGAAGACCGTCACTACCCTGTCAAGGTCTCGTAGCGGTGTCGTAATGATCAATATGAATCACGGTGTCGCGTTGATCTGGGCCTGGACGGTGCCGGCGAAGGCGACGTCCCGGCGGACCCCGCTGGCGGCGAACCGCCACGTCCCGCCCGGGTACTGCCCCGGCGCCCACGCGGTCCCGCCGGAGCGCCACAGCGGCTGCCACGCGGCCCCGGCGTGCCCGGCGTCGTACCAGATGTTGTCGCCCCGCCACGCCGACGCCCAGCGGTGCGACGACACCACCGACAGCCCGTCGGCGGACAGCATCGACCAGGGCGGCATCCCGCTGACGTCGCCGGTCGGGCGGGCCTCCACCGACGGGTCGCCGACCATCGGCAGCGCGCCGTCGACGTTGAACGCGACCTCCCACACCCCGGCGGTCGTGGGGCCGCGGACCGACCAGACCACGTCGCTCTGCAGCGCCGGGCCGGTCCAGCGCGGCGCGACCGTGAGCAGCCAGTCGGCGGTCACCGGCTCGTCGCCGAACGGGATGCCGGCCAGGTTGATCCGGGACCCGTCCGCGGACACGTCGATTCGCGCCGGCGCCCCCGCCGCGTCGGTGACCCCGAAGCCGCCGACGGCCAGGTACGGCCCGGTCCCCCGGAACGACGAGTCCAGCGCCGGCCGGTACGCCCCGTCGCCGCCCGGGTCCACCGCCAGGGAGGCGATCCGCGCCGACGGCCAGGTGCGGATGTCGGCGCGCAGGAAGCCGGTGCTGACCACCCGTCCCCGCGCGACCACGCCCGAGGTCCATTGCAGCGGCGCCAGCCACAGCCCGCCCATGCCCCAGCCGGCGTGGCTGAGGTACCAGGCGGACCCGTCGACCACCACCTCGGCGGCGTGCGCGTCGAGGACCGCCACCCGTTCCGCCCCGTCGAAGCGCAGCGGGTCGCGGCTGCGGTAGACCGCCGTGCGCCGGTACGCGGCGCCGTAGTCGGCGCCGTCGCAGCAGACGAACAGGTACCACCACTCGCCGCGCCGCACCACGAACGGCGACTCGGTCTGCCCGGCCGCCTGTCCCGTGAACGGCGAGGTGAACGCGGTGCCGCGGGCGCTCCACGTGCGCAGGTCGGTGCTGGTGCGGTAGCCGACGATGTGGTTGCCGCCGCCGGGCGCGGTCGTGGCCGTGTAGTACATGACCCACTGGTCGCCGACCCGGGTCACCATCGGGTCCCGCGCCTCCCACCCGTCGGTGAACAGCGGGTTCGCCGGGCTGCGCGTCCAGGTGACCAGGTCCGTCGACGTCGCCAGGTGCATCCGGTACCGCGTGTGGTCGGGGTTCCCGGCGGCGTAGAACATGTAGTAGACGCCGTTGTCGTGGACGACGTGCGGCGCCCAGATCCACTGCTCCCCGGCGGCCGGCGACGCCACGAGGGCCGGCGGCTGTTTCGTCCACGGCCCGGTCGGCGACGGCGCGGTCGCGTGCCCGAACATCGTCTCCTGCAGCGGCGCGCCCGGCTCGGCGTGCGTGATGCCGAACGCGTGCCACACGCCGGTGCCCTGGTGCCGCACGATCGTGTGGTCGTTGAAGTACCAGGCGGAGGACTCCCCCACGCCCGGGTCGTAGACGCGGGTGAGCGCGCCCCGCGACGGGGTCTCCGCGACGGTCTCGTAGGTCGTCGTGGTCACCGCCGGCAGCGCCCCGACCCGCTGCAGCGTGATCGTGTCGAGCCCGGCGAAGAAGCCCGACGAGGCCGGGGCCCGGCCGGTGACGGTGACCGTGAACCGGTGCGTGCCGGCCGTGAGCGCGACCGAGCCGAGCGGCACGGCGCCGGTGCGCTGGACGGACGGCGCGTAGCCGTCGAAGAGCTGGCCGACCGCGACCCCGTCGACGGCGAAGCGCAGCGTGCCGTAGTCGGCGGCGCGGGTCAGGACCCCGCCCAGGTCGTACTGGCCGGGGGCGACGGCGGGCAGGGTGACGGTGACCGTGTCGCCGGCCCGGGCGGCGCGGAACCACAGCTGCCGCCCGCCGGACCAGGTCACGCCGCAGCAGTCCGGCTGCGCCTCGACCGGCGCGGTGGCGGACACCGCCGGCAGCAGCGACTCCGCCTCGAGCTTCACGGGCGCGTCGGCGGCCCGGGCGGGCCCTGCCGGAATCAGCAGGGCCCCCACGGTCACCACAGCGGCGCAGAGGGCGGCGGCGCGCATCACGGCACGCTCGGCCGCGCGACCGTGGACGCGCCGCCGCCCAGGTTGTCGTGCCACCGCCAGGCGTTCTGCACGAAGCGCCCGCCGTCGGAGAGCGACACGTACACGTCGGCCGCCGGATCGCCGGTGAACGTGACGATGTCGGCCTTGCCGTCGCCGTTGAAGTCGCCGACACCCGCGCGTTCGGCGTTGACGGCGAAGTTGTCGTGCCACTTGCCGGGGGTACCGAAGCCGCCGCCGGACGACAGTGCGACGAGGACGTCCGCGGTCGATCCGCGGGTGAAGACCGCCACGTCGTCGCGCCCGTCGCCGTTGAAGTCCCCGCTCGCGACGGCGTCGCCGCCGAAGCCGGACCGCCACAGCCAGCCGTCCTGCACGAAGCGGCCGCCGTCGGACAGGGCGACGTAGACGCTGCCGCCGGACCCGCCGGTGAAGGTGGCGATGTCGTCGCGGCCGTCGCCGTCGAAGTCGCCGACCACGGGCGTCTCGGTGCCGACGGCGAAGTGGTCGTGCCACTTCACGCCGGGGCCGAACCCGGAGCCGGTGGACAGCGCGACGTACACGTCGGAGGTCGTGCCGCGGGTGAACGTGACGATGTCGGTGCGCCCGTCGCCGTCGAAGTCGCCCACGAGCGGCACCTCGGCGTCCACGGCGAAGAAGTCGTGCCACTTGACGCCGGCGCCGAAGCCGCCGGAGCCGTTGCCGAGCGCCACGTACACGTCGGCGAGGCCGCCGCGGGTGAAGGTGATGAGGTCGGTGCGGCCGTCGCCGTCGACGTCGCCGGTGAAGGGCACCTCGCCGTCGAGTGCGAAGAAGTCGTTGCCCTTCACGGCGGGCCCGAAGGCGGTGCCGGACGACGTCGCGCTGAACACGTCCGCGTCGGCGCCGCGGGTGAAGGCGACCGCGTCGTCGCGGCCGTCGCCGTTCACGTCGCTGACCGTGCGGCCGCGGGTCGTGCCGGAGACGACACCCGACGCGGGACCCGCGTTGCCGGCCGCGTCGACCGCGACGACCCGGTAGTACCACGTCTGCCCGACCGGCAGGGGGCCGTGCCGGAAGCTCGTGCCGCTCACCGTGCCGCGCAGGTTCGCCGCGGTGACCGGGACGCTCGCGTTCGTCGAGCCGTAGACGCGGTAGGCGGTCACGCCGACGTTGTCGCTCGCCTCCGTCCAGCTGAGGCCGATCGCGTGGGTCCTCCCTCCGGCGGTGGTCAGGCCGGTCACCGTGCCGGGGGCGGTCGTGTCGGCGAACGGCGCCACCATGCTCAGCGCGCTGTACCTCGACGCCGTCCACGCCCCGCCGGAGGGCGTGAGGGTGACCGAGACCGCGGACTTGCCGGCGGTGAGCGCGACGGGCAGGGTGAACTCGTCGGTGAGCCAGCGCTGGGCGGCGTTGCCGAGCGGTTGCAGCCACACGCCCGCGCTGACGCCGTCGACCGCGACCGCTGCCTGCTGGTAGGCGCGCTGCTGGTCGCCGGTGCGGCGCAGCCGGACGCCCGAGTTGCCGGGGTCGGTCGCGACCCGGAACGAGATCGCCGCCGAGCCGGCGCGCACCTGGGCGGTGGTGGACACGTCGTCGTTGTCGCCCTCGAAGACCGACGTCAGCCCGTACTGGGTGGCGGCGCCGTCGCCGTAGGCGTGCGCGCCGCGGCTGGCCGCGTCGCCGGTGACGACGGTGTCGGTGAGGCGCAGGGCGGCGGTCGGCTGGGTGTACAGGAACGCGGTGGAGGCGTAGTCGGCCGGTTCGTTGGCGGTCGGCCCGTGCTCGATGCCGAAGCGCAGCCCGGTCGTGAACGACACGGCGTCGCCGATCATGAGCCGGTACGCGGCGTCGCACTCGTCGGCGCAGCCCGCGGTGCGGAAGCGGTGCCCGGTGTTGCCGGTGAAGACGCCGGAGTACTCGCCGCGGTTGAAGTACCAGCCCGACTCGTAGAAGTCCTCGGTGCCGGTGCCGTACAGCTGCGGGGTGGCCGACCCGTCGACGTACACCCGCTCGTCGCCCTCGAGGTAGTTGCGGGTGTTGCCGCCGGTGATGTGCGCGCGCATGGTCTGCGCGACGCCGACGAAGCGCCCCCGGCCGGCCTGGTCGGCGATGACCCAGTCCTTGCCGCTGACCGTCTCGCCGCGCCGCGACTGGGCGGTGAAGTGGCCGAGGTCGCCGCCCCAGGCCGTGGGTGCCGAGGTCACCTCGGCCTGGACGCCGCCGATCGAGGCACCGCCGGTGTTCGCGATCGCGACGGTGGCGCCGGATCCGAACGGCATCGGCCACCAGGCGCTGTACCAGCCGCCGGGCGCGGCGTCCATGGCGAACATGAGCGAGCGCACGGTCCGCTCGCCGAGCCCGGCGCCGAAGAACTCCGCGACCGGCGCGTCCACCGTGGTGCGCCCGTCGAACGTGATCCGGACCCGCAGGGCGGTGAGGTTGGCCTCGGTCGCGGCGGCGTCGGGGATCCGCAGCCGCAGCGCGGTGATCGCCCGCGGCCCGGAGAGCGTGGCGAGGGTGGCCTGGCCGCCGGCGAGGGCGGTGACGGTCACGGCGGTGGTGACCGCGCCGGGCTGGGCCGGCTTGGGGTCGCGCAGGCCGGCCTGGCGGAGGTTGTCGACGACGTCGGTGGCCGGGTCGGCGGGGTTGAAGCGGGTCACCCCGTCGGCGTCGGCGAACTGGCGGTAGCCGACGTGGTAGAAGAGCGGGTTGTTCTGGGTGACGACCCGCATGCTGCTGCGGTACGGCATCGGCACCTTGACCGTGACGCCGCCGGAGGTCTGGTCGGCGTCGGTGACCAGCGGCCAGCTGAACGGCGCGCCGAGGTTGCCGTTGACGAGGTTCTGCAGGCCGGTGTCGACGACGGTGACGCCGTCGAGCTCGATGCGGATCCAGCCGGTGGCGCTGACGTTGCCCTCGTCGCGGGTGAACCAGATCGACTGGATCTCCCCCGGGCCGCGGTCCTCGGCGAGCACGCAGCCGCCGTCGATGCGCAGGCAGGAGTAGGTGCCGCCGAATCCGTCGTCGTTGGAGCCGTCGCGGCCGAAGCTGGAGAACTGCTTCGTCCTGGTGCCGGCGGACAGGGTGGGCAGCCGGTCGAGGCGGCGGTAGGTCTCCCAGCCGACCGGGCCCTTGTCGCCGGCGACCGCCGCGACCGCCGGCGGGGCGGCGCCGATGACGGTGAGCAGCGGGATGAGCAGGATCGCTACGGCGGCTCTTCGCAAGACTCGCATGGGTGGCGTCCCTTCGGGGAAATCGATTACCCGCAAGTAGACGACTAACATCCAGGTCCGTCAATATGTAGGAAGGTTTCACCGGAGAAATCGATTTCCAGCACCGTAGCCGCGCTTCTCCGGGGGTGTCAACGGCGAGGCGTGGCATCATTGCGCTCCGGAGCCGCCTGGAAGGATGTAGGTCATGGCGACCATCTACGACGTCGCACAACGGGCGCAGGTCTCCCCCGCCACCGTCTCCCGCGTGCTCAACGGGCGGGCCAGCGTCGACCCCGACATGGTCGTGCGCGTGCAGGACGCGGTGCGCGAGCTCAACTACCGACCCAACTCGGTGGCCCGCAACCTGCGCCGCAGCCGCACCACGCTGTGGACGGTGATCATCTCCGACGTCGGCAACCCGTTCTTCACCGCGATGGTCCGCGGCGTCGAGGACGTCGCCCAGCGGGCCGGCTACTCGGTCGTGCTGTGCAACAGCGACGAGGACCCGGCGAAGGAGGCGCAGTACGTCACCGCCGCCCTGCAGGACCAGATGGCCGGGGTGATCATCTCCAGCTCCGGGCACGCCGCGAACGTGAACCGGCTGATCGAGGCGGGCACGCCGGTCGTCGCCATCGACCGCCAGATCAGCGGGGCCAACGTCGACAGCGTCCTGGTCGACAACGAGCACGGCGCCCACATGGCCACCGCGCACCTGCTCGAACGTGGCTACCGCCGCATCGCCTGCATCACCGGCCCGCGGAAGGTGTCCACGGCCGCGCAGCGGCTGCGCGGCTACCAGCAGGCGCTGCGCGAGCAGGGCTTCGCGACCCCGGCGGCGCTGGTGCGCTACTCCGACTACCGCGAGGAGGGCGGCTACGCCGCGATGGCGTCGCTGCTGGACGCCGGCGACCCGCCGGACGCGGTGTTCGCCGCCAACAACCTCATGACCGTCGGGGCGGTCGAGTGCGTTGTCGACCGCGGCATCGCCGTCCCCGCCGGCATGGGCGTCATCGGCTTCGACGACATCCCGTGGGCGCACCTGGTGCGGCCGTCGCTGTCGACGGTCTCGCAGCCGACGTACGAGCTGGGCCGGACCGCGGCGATGCTCCTCGCGGAGCGGATCACCGAACCGGACCGGCCCGCCTCGACCGTCACCCTCCAGACGACGCTGAAGGTGCGCGAGAGCAGCCTCAGACCTTAGGACCTAGAGCTTCACGTCCCCGCACAGGTGCACGACGACGCCGAGCCCGTGCAGCATGGCCGCCTTCGCCAGCAGGGCCCGGTCGGCCGCGGCGGCGTCCGGGGCGTAGGCGACCTGCACGTGGTTGGCCTTGTGCCGGGCCATGAGCTGGTCCCGGCCCACCCCGTGCAGCACCGCGTGCATGATCGGCCACTGCCGGTCGGTGGCGTCCAGCCGGCGCTGGGTCTCCTCCGGCGGCAGCTCCCGCACGCTCGCCCGGCCCAGGTCGGCGTGCAGCACGCCGTCCATGATGAACACCCGCGACCACACGATCTCGCCCGGCTTCGACACGCCACTGAGCGTGCCGCCGCCGAGCGGGAAGAACATCGGCGGCTGGCGCATGCTGTAGCTCTTGTCGTAGCCGCCGTTGTGCGAGGCGGGCACCGAGCCGGAGATCTCGAAGACCCAGACGAACTCGCCCTCGTACTGCTCGCCCCAGCGGATGTCGTGCAGGGTGGTCGCCGGGTCGAAGCCCATCGCGTTCCACAGCCGGTTCGTCAGCAGCGCGTCGACGGCGACCCCCTCGTCGACCTCGTTGAAGTGCGGCAGGGGCGCGCCCGCGTACAGCTCCCTGGCGCCGTCGCGGCTGCGCACCGGCGGGCGCTCCACGTTGTTGAGCAGGCCCTCGGCCAGGTCGCTGGCCGGCACCACGTCCTTCAGCCCCTGCTGGTACTGGATCCCGACCGCGTCGAGGCCGAAGTCGTCGCTGATCCGCAGCGCCGCGACGTACATCCTGCACTGGCTGAGCACCTGTGCCTCGGTCAGCTCGGTGGCCTCGTCGGTGCCGAAGTGGAACGTGAACCCGCGGTCGTCCAGCCACGATGTGACCGCGGCCGCCTCCGCGTCGGTGACCTTCAGCATCTCCGCGACGAGCGCGCTCTGCGACAGCCGCTCCTTGTAGATGCCGAGCGGGTTGAGCAGCTCGTCGTCGAAGATCGCGTTGTACATGCCCATGCAGCCCTCGTCGAAGACGCCGATGATCGCCTTCTCGTCGCGCAGCTGCTCGGCGAGCGCGGTGCCCAGGACGACCTCCGGTGCCTCCCGGTCGAGCGCCGGCAGGTCCCGGACGTGCGACAGGTCGTGCACCACGGTGCCGGTCTCCAGCCACTCGCGCAGCCCGTCGACGGCCCAGTCGTCGGTGAAGTCCTCGCTCCACAGCGCCGAGTGCGCCACGCCGGCCTTGGTGAGGCTGGCGGTCAGGTTGAGCAGGCCGACCAGCCCGGGGAACGCGCCGGACCAGTTCGCCACCACCAGGATCGGGCCCTGATGGGTGCGCAGGCCCGCGAGCACGTGGTGGCTGTACTGCCAGACGGCCTCCACCACGATGAGCGGCGCGTCGCCCGGGACGTGCTTGAACACCTCGATCCCCATGCGCTGGCTGTCGATGAAGCCGTGCCCCTTGACCTCGTCGAACTCGTGCGCCCGTCGCGCCTGCCAGCCGAGCCGCGCCAGGGCCGCGGTCACGTCGGCCTCCAGCCGCTGCTGCGTCGGCCAGCACCGCAGGTTGGCGCTGGGCCGCAGGTCGCCGCTCGTCACCAGGTACGCGGTGACCGGCTCGGCGGCCGGACGCTCCAACGGGACCGGGAGCTGGTACGGACTGGTCATGGGGTTCCTCCGGTTGACTCGGTGCCGGCTGCCAGGCGGTGGCTGATGTCGGCGGTGGCCGGGTACAGGTCGAGGTACAGCTGGTAGCGCTCGTCGTAGACCGCGGCGGCGCCCGGGTCCGGGCTGATCCGCTCGACGACGGGGTTCCAGGTCCCGACATCGGTCGTGTTGCTCGCCAGGAATGCGGCGCCGTAGCTCGCGCCGATGGTCTTCTCGGGGATCAGCTGCTCGCGGCCGGTCACGTCGGTGACGATCTGCGCCCACAGCCCGCCCTGCGTGCCGCCGCCGACCGCGACGATCCGCTCGATGGTGCCGCCGGCCGCCTCGATCGCCTCGATGTTGTGCCGTACGCCGAACGCGGTCGCCTCCAGCACCGCCCGGTACAGGTCGCCGCGGGTGTGCCCGACCGTCAGCCCGGCGATCACCCCGCGCGCGTGCGGGTCGGCGATCGGCGTGCGCTCTCCCGCGAAGTACGGCAGCATCAGCAGCCCTCTCGCGCCCGGCCCGGACTCGCGCGCCTCTTCCAGGAGCCGCGGATAGCCGGGCGCGCCGAGCAGGTCGTGCAGCCAGCTCGTGATCGCGCCGGACGTCGCCATGCCGGCGGCGAGGTTGCGCGTGCCGGGGAACGCCCCCGTGGTCCCCCACAGCACGGGCGACGTGTTCCGCACGTCGGTGGTGTGCACCAGGAACATCGTCGTGCCGTACATCAGCATCAGGTCGCCGAGCCGCTGCGCGCCGACGCTGACCGCCTCCGACCAGGCGTCGATCGTCCCCGCCACGACCGGCGTGCCATGTCGCAGCCCGGTCTCGGCGGCGGCCGCCGGGGTGACGCCGCCGATGACGTCGCCGGGCCAGACCAGCGGCGGCAGCGCGACGCCGCCCGCCAGGTCCGCCGCCCACGGCTCGTGCCAGGCCTGCGCCGCGGCGTCGTACATCGGCGTGCACTGGCTGGCCGAGTGCTGGTCCAGGTAGTACGCCCCGGTGAGCCGCCACCCGAGCCAGCTGGCCGGCATGAACAGCCGCCGGGCGGCCCGCCACACCTCCGGCTCGTGCTCGGCGACCCAGGCCAGCTTCGGCCCGACGCTCTGCGTCGACAGCGCCGACCCGGTCCGCTCCCGGATCACGTCCGGCCCGCCGAGCTGCGCCGTCAGCCGCGCGATCTGGGCGGTCGCCCGGGTGTCGACGCCGTACAGGATGCCGGGCCGCAACGGGAGGCCGGCGTCGCCTGTCAGGACGACGCACGGCCCCATCCCGCTCACCCCGACGGCCGTCACTTCACCCGGATGCGCCGCCAGCAGCTCCCGGACGATCGAGACGGCCTCGCCCCACCACAGCTCCGCGTCCATCTCCACATGCCCGGGCCGCGGCGTCTGTACGTCGTGCCCGCGCACCGCGGTCGCGATGATCGCACCGTCCCCGGCGACGAGCACCCCTTTGGTACTCGACGTCCCCACATCGATGCCGATAACCATCCCGCTGCCCGACATGGCAACAAGATGTCAGAAATCGATTTCCCCGTCAATGCTGTGCTTCCGCCCCACCGCTGTCGCGGCGGGTCCCGGCGGGGATGCTCACCCGACCGCTGTCCTTCCGCCCCACCGCTTGCGCGGCGGGTCCCGGCGGGGATGCTCACCCGCACCCCAATGCTCGCTGCGCTCGCACTGCCAGCGCTTGCGCGCGGCAGCCTCACGCGCCTGCGCGCGGCATCCGGGCGCCCTGTCCGTCCTGGTCAAGCGGCGCGCGGTGGGCCCGGTGCGGGTGCTCGCGAAGGTCGCCGCGTCGAGCCGCACGCTGTCCAGGTCGATCTCCACGACGAGCCGGCCAGCCCGCCGCGACGGTTCCCGGCCGGTCTGACGTGCCATCCTCCGCACAGACGTTGGTCACTACGAGCTTGCTCGATGGCCCAGCGGTGCTCGTCGTGTGGGGCGATCTCCGCTTCCCCCGCCGCGGAGCGGGCGGGGGTCAGGTTCGGAAGCGGCCGACCAGTTGGGTGAGGCGGGTCGAGACCTGGGTGAGTTCGCCCGCGGCGCCTGTCACCTGGCTGATGCCGTCGGCCGTCACCTGGGCGATGTCGGCGATGCTGCGGACGCTGCCCGCGATGCTGATCGCGCTGTCCGCGGCGCCGCCGATGTGGGTGCCGATGCTCGCGGTGCTCGCCGACTGTTCCTCGACGGCGCTGGCGATGCTGCCCTGGTAGGCGTTCACGGTGCCGATCACCTCGCCGGTCGCGGTGATGGCCTCGACGGCGCGGGCGACGTCGCGCTGGATGGCGGCGATGCGGGACGTGATGTTCTCGGTGGCCTCGGCGGTCTGCTGGGCCAGTGCGCGCACCTCGTCGGCGACCACGCCGAAGCCCTTGCCGGCCACGCCGGCCCGTGCGGACTCGATGGTGGCGTTCAGCGCGAGCAGGTTGGTCTGCTTGGCGATCGCGCTGATCATGCCCAGGACCTCGTTGATCGCGGCCGAGGACTCGCCGAGGCGGGTGACGGTGGCTGTGGCCTCGTCGGCGCGGGCGACGGCGTCGGCGCCGGCGGTGCTCGCGGCGGCGGTGCTGCGGGCGATCTCGCTGATCGAGTTGCCCATCTCGTTCGCGCTGGCCGAGACCGTGTGGACGCTCTGCGAGACCTCCTCCGCCGCCCCGGCCGCGGCCTGGGCCTCGGCGTGGGTGCGCTCGGCGTTCATGGTCATGCCGGCGCTGATCACCGACAGCTCGTGCGCCGCCGCCGAGGCCGTGTCGGCGGTCTCGGCGATCTCCCGGACCAGCCGGGCGATGTTGTCGGCGAACCGGTTGAAGCGCTTCGCCAGGTCGCCGACCTCGTCGCGGCGGGACTCGTCGACGCGGCGGGTCAGGTCGCCGTCGCCCTCGGCGATCTCGGCGATGCGTTCGGAGAGCACGTTGATCGGGCGGACGATGCCGCGGGTCAGCCACAGCGAGACCATCAGCAGCAGCACCGCGGCGATGAGCGTCCCGCCCAGCACGGTGCGCTCGGTCGAGTCGACGACGGAGTTCGACCTGGCCTGCAGCGCGGCGATGCGCTGGCGTTGCGCGGCGAGGAGCTCGCCGGTGACGCTCTGCACGCCGGCCGTGAGCCGCTGGGCCCGGTCCCCGTCGGCGACCTTCCGGGCGGCCTCGAAACCACCGGACTGGCGGGCCTGCACGACGCGGTCCATGAGCGCGAACCGCGCGTCGAGCAGCGGGCGCAACTCGCGGATGCGGTCCCGCTCGGCGGGGTCGGCGCCGATGCGCCGGGCGAAGTCGGCGAACTTCGCGGTCGCGGCGTCCTGCGCCTGCTGGTGCGCCTTCAGGTCGGCGTCGGCGCCGGAGACGAGGAACGCCTGCGTGCCGCTGGAGGAGGCCTGCAGCGCGTTCCACAGCTCGTCCAAATCGGACATGAGCGCGTGCGCCGCCTCGACCTGGCGCTGGTCGTCGGTGAGCCGCAGCGTGTTGCGGTACGCCACCGCGCCCACGGCGATGAGCAGGACCAGCGCCACCGCGAACCCGGCCAGCAGCCGCCGCCCGATCGTCCACCGGATGTCGCGCAGCGCCCCGGTCAGACCCCCGCTCGGGGCCGCCATCAGGCGTCCCGCCGGAACTTCGTGATGGAGCTGTCCCGGGCGACCCCGTCGGCGGCGGCCTGCATCCGGGACGCGAAGTCCGCGGGGCGTTTCAGCGCGCCGGACATCACGTCGGCGATGGTGGCCTGCCAGGCCTTGTCCAGCGCCCCGTACCAGTCGTTGAACTTCCAGGTCATGAGGTTGTTCCCGGCACCCTTGACGACCTCGTTGGCCGACGCGAGGCCGCTGGAGCCGACGACCCCGTCGGCCGAGCCCTTCCGGCTGGCCAGAGAGTTCGTGAGCTCGCTGAAGCGGCCCGCGCCGGCCTTGGACAGCATGACGCGCAGGTACTCCAGCCCGCCGGCCTTGTTCTTCGCCATCGTCGGCACCGCGAACGTGCCGGAGGCGCCCGCCCGGGCCGACCCGTAGGGCATCGTGTCGCCCGTGCCGACGCTCCACACCGGCACGATCGTCAGCTTCACCGACGCCGGCAGCGTCGCCTTCATCTCGTTCTCCAGCCAGGTGCCGCAGGGCAGCATCGCCGCCCGGCCGTCGATGAGCGCCTGCTGCGACTCGGTGTGCGACAGCTTGTCGCTGCCGGCCAGCACGAAGCCGCGCCCGACGAGCTCGATCGCCAGCTCCACCGAGGCGAGCACGGCCGGGTGCTGCCAGGCGCCCGGCTCGAGGTTGTCGATCGCGGCCGCCGCCGCGGCCCCGCCGGCCTTGTGGATCCAGTCGGCGATGGTCCAGCCCATGTAGTACGGGTACTTCCCGGCGTGGGCGAACGGCGCCACCCCGGCCGCCTTGATCTTCGGGGCGAGCTCCAGGAACTGCTCCCACGTCTGCGGCGGCGACCAGCCGGCCGCCTGCCAGCGGGTGGCGTCGTAGAAGAGACCGAAGACGGTGTACATGTAGTTGAGCCCGTACACCTTGCCGTTGAACGTCCCCGACTCCACCGTCCCGGGCAGCAGCGTGTCGCGCACCTTCACGCCGGGGTCGTCGAGGCTCGGGCTGTCCAGCAGCTCCGTCAGGTCCAGCAGGGCACCGTCGTTGACCAGCTCGCCGGTCGTGAACTGGTCGGCGCCGTCGTTGTTCATCACGTCGGGCGGGTCGCCGGAGTCGAAGCGGCCCTTCAGGTCGCCGACGATCTTCTTCGTCGACGTGTGCTTGATCTGCGCCCGGGGGAAGCGCTTGCGGTACAGCTCCTCGTGCGCCTTGGCGTAGTCGTCACCGAAGCCGCCGTTGAAGATCACCACCTCGAGCGCGCGCTCCGGCGTGATCCCGAACGGGTCGAACGCTGCCGTGGGCGAGCCGTCGTCCCCGCATCCTGCGAGCAGCCCCGCGGCCGGCAGCGTCGCCGCGGCCAGCAGCGCCCGTCGTGACAAGTGGTTCACGCACGTTCTACTCGGCCGGGAACCGTGCCGCTTGAGCATTCGCACCGGCGCGGTCCTCCCGCAGGGTGCCTCCGCCCAACCGGCGGCCGGTTCAACCGAACCCGGTGGTGTTCGCCGGTGCGCGGCGAACATTCCCCTGTCCGCGCAGCCGGTGCGCCCACCCGCAGGTTCGTTGTTCGCCGGCGGCCGGGCGAACGCCTCCTGCCGCGTGTACTGGGCGCCGCAAGCACTTCGCGACCAGTACACCGGAGGACGAACATGCGAACGAAGCCCTGGACACTCCGTCAGGCCGTCATCGTCACGACCGCGCTCTCGCTCGGCTCCACCGCGGGGGCGGTCGCCGAGCAGGCCGCGACGCGGTTCGGGTTCACGCACCCCGGCCCGGGCCAGCTCGCGGCGGCCGTCACCACCCTGTGGATCCTCGGCCGGCTCGACGCGCTCATCGACGAGCGGCGGTAGAGGAGTCCGCGTCCAGGTAGTCCTCGGCGGCGCGCAGGACCACCGGCGCGGCGACCTCGGCGAGCCTGAGCAGGCACTGTTTCCAGCCGCTCAGGCCGAGCGAGCCGGCGAGCAGCCGGTGCGCGTGCGCCGGCGGCACCACGGCGACCAGGGCGTTGACGGCCTGGACCCGCCGGTCGGGCTGGGTGATCGTCCGCACCACCGCCTCGGCCTCCGCCGCGAGCTGCTCCGCCCGGTGCGGGTCCCCCGCCGCCCGCACCGCGGCGATCAGCGGTGCCAGCGCCTGCACCCGCTGCTCCGCGACCGGCATGCCGCGGGTCAGCCGCTCGGCCCGGCCGAGGTCGCCGGCCTCGATGGCGGCCACGCAGACCTGGGCCAGCGCCCACGACTGCTGCTCGGGGTCGCTGACGGCCAGCGCGACGGCCTCGGCCCGGTCGTGGTCGCCCCGCTCCGCCAGCGACGCGGCGACGTCCGTCATCGCCTCTGCCTGCCGGTACGGGTCGGGCAGCATGAACGCGATCGCCTCGGCCCGCCTGCCTGCGGCGGCACCGCCGGCCCGGACCAGCCGCGCCAGCGCCCTGGCCCGCTCGTCCGGGTCGTCGAGCCCGTACGCGACAGCCTCGGCCCGCTCGGTCTCGCCCGCCGCGGCGAGCGTCTCGATGAGCTGTACCAGCGCCCAGGTCCGCTGCCCGGGGTCGGCGACGGCCCGGGCGACGATCTCGGCCCGGTCCGCCTCGTCGTTCGCGGCGAGGACCTCGACGAGCTGGACGGTCAGCCACGCCCGCTGTTCCTCGTCGGGCAGCTCGTCGATGGCGTCCCGGACCTCCGCGGTCAGCCGCCACGCACGGACCCGGTCGGCGACGAGGACGGCACCGACGAGCTGGATCATCGCCGGGATCCGCTCGTCGGCGTGCGGCAGCTCCCGGATCGCCGCGTCGACGTCCGTCGCGAGCCGGGCGGCCTCGTCACCGCCGAGGCCGGACGCCAGCTTCATCAGGGCGATGCGGGCGAGCACCCGCTGGAACGGGTCGGCGAGGTTCGAGGCGACGCGCTGCGCCCGGTCGTGCAGCCCCTGGCGGGTCAGCGTCTCCGCGAGCTGCGTCCGCGCCTCGGCCTGCTGGTCCGGGTCGTCGACGGCGTCGACGAACGCCTCGGCCCGGTCGGGCTGTCCGGCGGCCGCCGCGACCGCGGCCAGCTCGCAGGTGGTGCGGGAGCGCAGCGCCGGATCGGGCACCGCGCCGGCGAGCTTCTCCGCCAGCGGGAACGCGCCGGTCCTGGCGGCCGTCGTGGCGAGCCGGGCGAGGGCCTGCGCCCGGAGCTGCTCGTCCGGGATCGACCGGGCGAGGCGTTCGGCCAGGCCGAGGCGCCCCGTGACGGCGACCGCCGCGGCGAGGGCGCCGAGGGTGTGCGCCCGGGTGAGCACGTCCACCGTCCGGCCGGCCGTTTCGGCCTGGACCGCGAGCGCCGCCGCCCGCCGGTGGTCGCCGGCGGCCGCGACCGCGTGGCCGACCTGGGTCAGCGCCGCCGCGCGCTGGTCGGCGTCGGGCAGGGCGGCGGCGTACCGCTCCGCCCGGTCCGGGCCGCCGGCGGCGATGATCGCGGCCATGAGCTCGGCACGGACGGGTGTCCGCTGCGCCCGCTGCAACCGGCCCGCGGCGGCGTGGGCGGCGGCAACGTGCCGCTCGATCTCACCGGCGCCGGTGAACGGGCTGAGGCGGATCAGCGCGATCCACACCGCGGCCTGCTCCGCCGGGTCGGCGATCCTCGGCGCGGCCGCGGCCACCTCGGCGGCGAGCCGTCGCGTCTCGTCGGGGCGGCCGGCGGTGTACAGCGCCGCGGCGAGCTCCGCGTACGCCAGCGCCCGCGGTCCCCTGCCGCCGATGCCGCCGGCCGAGGCCAGCGCATCCACGACCAACGCGTCCACGACCGACGCGTCCACGACCAGCGGCGCGGCACCGTCCGCGACCAGCGCGTTCACAGCCGACGGGTCCGCGACCGGTAGAGCGGCGCCGTCCGCCGCCGGCGCGTCCACGACCGGCCGTGGGGCGCCGTCCACGACCAGCGCGTTCACAGCCGGCGCGTCCACGACCAGCGCGTCTGCGATCGACACGTCCACGACCAGCGGCGCGGCACCACCCACCGCCGAGGTGTCCACGACCGGTGCGTCCACGACCGAGGCGTCCACGGCCAGCACGTCCACGACCAGCGGCGCGGCGCCATCCGCCGCCGACGTGTCCACGACCGGCGGATCCACGACCAGCGCGTCCACTGCCAGCAGGTCCGCGACCGGCGGCGCGGCGCCATCCGCCGGTGGCGCGTCCGCGGCCGGTGCGTCCGCGGCTGGTGGTGTGGCGCTTGCCCGGGCGGTGTGTTCCAGCAGGCGGGTCAGGGCGCTCGTGCGGAGACGCGGGTCGTCGATCAGGCGGCTGAAGGTCTCCGCGGATCGCAGGTCGCCGGCGGCGAGGACCGCGTCGACGAGCTCCAGCATGAGCTCGGCCCGCCCGACCGGTCCGTCGATCGTCCTGGCGGCGGTCGCTGCCTCGGCGGCGAGGGCGCCGGGGCCGCCGGGCGCCGGCGCGCCCCACTGCAGCAGGCCGGCCAGCGTGCGGGACCGGGCGGCCGGGTCGGTGATGGACCGGGCCAGCGACAGCGCCTCGGCGAAGAGTCGCTCCGCTCGCAGGCTCCGGCCGGCCGCGCGGATCGCGGCGGACAGCCGGGCCAGCGCCACCGACCGGCCGCTGCGGTCGCGGGCGGCGTGCGCGGCGGCCTCCGCCTCCGTCATGAGCCGCTCGACCTGGTCGGCGTCGCCCGCGGCGCCGAAGGCCCGCAGCAGCTGGCTCATCGCCAGCGCCCGGTGGTCCGGGTCGATGATCGACCGGGCCAGCGACATCGCGAGCGGCAGGTCGCCGTCGTCGAGGACGGCGCCGACCAGACCTAGCATGCTCCGCGTCCACCGGTCCTGGTCGATGGCGCTGCGGGCGAAGCGCGCCGCGCGGCGGTGGTCGCCGATGCTGACCGCCGTCTCGACCAGGTCGGCGAGCGACCGTTCGTGCCGTTTGGCGTCGACGATGCTCCACGCGACCGTCTGGGCGAACCGCTCGTCGACGGTCCCGGCGACCGCGGCCGCCAGCTGGGCGAGGGCCATGTTCTGCGCCACGGGATCGGCCATGCCCTGCGCGAGCGCGTCGCCCCGCGCGGGCTCCCCCAGGACGACCCATAGCGCCGGCAGGCCGGCCGGGATGTTGGCGTTGCGGGCGGTGAGCTCGTCCAGGCGCAGCGCGAGACGGACCATGGCGCGCAGGTCCGGCTCGGGCCGGCCGATGATCAGGTCCTGGGCGGCCCGGACCTCGGCCATGCCCGCACCGTCGCCGCCGGTGACGGCGAGCAGCCGGTCGTGCCGGTCGTGGTCCACGGCGAGCGCGATCAGCCGCCCCGGATCGGGCAGCGTCCCCAGCATGCGCGGGTAGCCGTGCAGCAGGTACTGCGGCGTGCCCACCGGCCAGCGCTTCGCCCGGTAGCCGTCCGCCCAGGCGTGGATCCGCTCCCGGTGCCGGCCGATCGCGGCGCCGAGCCCGCCCACCGCCTGCTCGCGCAGCTCGTCGTGGGTGAACAGCAGCACCGGCTCCGGCGCGGACGCGTGCACCGGCCGGACGGCGACCGACCGGCCGAAGACCCCACCGATGAGCCGCTCCAGGCGGAACCGGTCGAGCCCGGTCAGCTCCTCCAGCTCGGCCACCGTCAACCCGTCCGCGCACGCCGTCAGCAGGCCGATGACGTCCACGTGCGTCGAGTCGCCGAGCAGCAGCGCCCGCAGCTCCTGCCGCGCCTGGGCGGCGATGCTGCTGGCGTGCGGAAACGCCGTCAGCCAGCGGACCCGGCAGTGCCGCAGCGGATGGTCGCCGGGCACGTCGTCCGGCAGCGGCGGGTCGGGGCGGCTCGACACCACGATCCGCAGGTTCGGGACGGCGTGCCGCGGCAGCAGCGACGCCACGCTCGCCAGCCCCGACCCGGTCTCCGCGCCCTTGTCCTCGTCGAGGCCGTCGACGACGAGGAGCAGCCGGCGGCCGGCCAGCTCCGCGTGCCGGGCCGCGGTGCGTAACAGCGGAAGCCACCGCGACACCTGCGCCGCGGGCGCCGACGCGTCCAGCCGCAGCTCCAGCAGGCCCGTCAGCTGTTCCACCAGCGCCCCGGCGAACGCGTTGCTGTCCGACTGGGTCGCGAGGCGGGCCGTGACGAAGAACGCCAGGACGTCGACGCCGGGCGGCGGATGGCGCACGAACGTCGCCAGCAGCGCCGACTTGCCGGCCCAGGGCTCCGCCTGGATCCAGAGGTACGGCTCGTCGCCGGCACAGAACGCGGCGAGCTCCGCCAGCTCGGCCTCGCGGTCCCTGAGCCCACCGACGGGCACCAGGTCGTCGACGTGCGCCGCGTAATCCGGCCGCCACCACGGCAGTACAGGACCGGGCGCACCCGCCTCGTCCGGCTCGCCGGCACCTTCCTGGTCGCCGGACACGGTCTCGCCGGCACCGTCCGGCTCGCCCGCGCCGGTCACGGCGGCAGCGCCGGTCACGGCTCCGTGGCGGGCGACCTGCGCGGCCGCGTCGGCGTAGATCCTGGCCCTGACCTGGTCGTCGGCGGAGCCGCCGAGCGCCCGGGCCAGCGCCGCCGCCAGGTCACCGCTGGGCGTCTTCCGCCCGCGGAAGATCTCGCTGAGATACCCGATGGAGGGCCGGCCGCCGTCGCGGGCCGAGGTCAGCCGGTCCGCGATCTGCCGCAGGGTCGGCTCGCCGGCGTGGACCTTCAACCTGGCCAGCAGGTCGACGAGGGCACCACGGCCGGCGCTCGCCGGATCGGCCCGCCCGTCCACGCATCCAGATTATCGATCCTCGATGCCGGCACCGCGCCGACGCCCCGGTGCGGATGTCGTGTCGCCCGCCTTGGTCACCGCCGGGGAGGCGTTCTGTTCGCGGGATCGCGGCGCAAGGCAGAATCGACCGGGTGCTGAGCGCGACAACGATCATGGACCAGGACGACGAGCGGATCGGTGACTACCGGGCGCTGACCGACGTCGAGCTGCGCACCCGGTGGGAGCCGCCCAACGGGCTGTTCATCGCCGAGGGCGAGCTGGTGCTGCGCCGGGCGCTGCGGGCCGGCTACCGGCTGCGGTCCGTGCTGATCGACAGCAAGCGCGTCGGCCAGCTCGACGACCTCCCGCTCGGCGACGTCCCCGTGTACGCCGGCGACCAGGCGACGCTCGAGGCGATCACCGGGTTTCACGTGCACCGGGGGGTGCTGGCGAGCTTCCACCGCAAACCGGACCTTGCCGCGGCCGACATCCTCACGACCGCGCGGCGGGTCGCGGTCCTGGAGGACGTCAACAACCACACGAACGTCGGGGCGATCTTCAGGGGCGCCGCGGCGCTCGGGATGGACGCGGTGCTGCTGTCGCCGTCGTGCGCGGATCCGCTGTACCGGCGGAGCGTGCGGGTCAGCATGGGCGAGGTGTTCGCGATCCCGTACGCCAGGATCGAACCGTGGCCGGACGGGCTCCACGCAGTCCGGGAGGCGGGGCTGACGCTCCTCGCGATGACGCCGGCCGCCGATGCGGTGCCGATCCAGACGCTGAGCGCGGCGCAGCGGGAGCGGACGGCGCTGCTGCTCGGCGCGGAGGGCCCCGGACTGTCGGCCAAGGCCCTCGACGCCAGCGACGTACGCGTCGTGATCCCCATGCGGAACGGGGTCGACTCGCTCAACGTGGCGGCCGCGGCGGCGGTCGCCTTCTGGGAGCTCTGCCGCTAACGCTCGAGCTCGTGGGACGGCTGCTGGAACTCGGCGGTGAGCTCGGCGGCGGTCACCTGCGTGCCGGACACCTGGGCGGCGGCCGCGGCGGCCTCGGCGTTGGCGGCGGCGGCCGCGTCCTCGGCGGAGCGGCGGGCCTCGATGACGTCCTCGGACTCCTCCTCCTCGGCGACGTTGCGCTTGACCAGGTCGGTGCGGGCGGCGTCGGACAGCTGCGCCATGCCGCCCAGCGCGCCGCCGATGCCCTCCAGGGCCTTCGTCAGCTCGACCGGCAGGATCCACAGCTTGTTGGACTGGCCGGCGGCGATCTGCGGCAGCGACTGGAGGTACTGGTACGCCATGACCTTCGAGTCCGGGTTGGCCACGTGGATCGAGTCGACCACCGTCCGGATCGCCTTCGCCTGGCCCTCGGCGGTGAGGATGCGGGACTGGCGCTCACCCTCGGCACGCAGGACCGCGGCCTGCTTCTCGCCCTCGGCGGTGAGGATCTGGGACTGCTTGAGACCCTCGGCGTGCAGGATCGCGGCGCGGCGGTCACGCTCGGCGCGCATCTGCTTCTCCATCGAGTCGCGGATGCTCGGCGGCGGCTCGATCGCCTTCAGCTCCACGCGGGTGACCTTGATGCCCCAGCGGCCGGTGGTCTCGTCGAGGACGCCGGACAGGTGGCGGTTGATCTCGTCGCGGCTGGTGAGCGCCTTCTCCAGGTCGAGGGATCCGATCACGTTGCGCAGGGTCGTCACGGTGAGCTGCTCTATGCCCTGCAGGTAGCTGAAGATCTCGTACGTGGCGCGGACCGAGTCGACGACCTTGAAGTACAGGACGGTGTCGATCGACACGACCAGGTTGTCGGAGGTGATGACGGGCTGCGGCGGGAAGCTGACGACCACCTCGCGCTTGTCGACCTTGTTGCGCACCGAGTCGATGAACGGCACCAGGATGTTGAGGCCGGGCGTCAGCGTGCGGCTGTACTTGCCGAGCCGCTCCACCACGTACTCGACCTGCTGCGGCACGACCTTGACCATCTTGACGACCGTGACGATCGCCAGGAGGGCGGCGGCGATGACGACGACCGCCAGGAACACACTCGGATCCACGTGACTCAGTCCTTCCACACCATCGCGGTAGCACCCTTGATCTCGATCACCCGGACCCGCTCCCCGATCGCGAACGTCTGCGTCGCGTCGTAGGGCCGGGCCCGCCACAACTCACCGTCGATCTTGATCTGGCCGCTGTCGTGGTCGACCGCCTCGATGACGAGCGCCGTCGAGCCTTCCAGGGCCTCGACGCCCATCTGCATGTCGCGCACGTCGCGGCGCATGTATCGCTTGAGCGTCGGACGCACCGCCAGGAACGACAGGGCCGACCCGGCCGCGAACACCGCCGCCTGCACCGGCACCCCGGCACCGAGGGCGGCGGCGCCCGCCGCGGCGAACGCGCCGATCGCGAACATCAGCAGAATGAACGTGGTCGTGAAGATCTCCGCCGCGAGGAGCGCGGCGCCGACGACGATCCAGACGATCAGCCACAGGTCCACGCTTCGATCGTGTCACGCCGATGCACGCGGCGCTCGCGTCTGATCACTCGTCTTGCCGAATCCTTGTCGATACGCGGTGCGGCCCGGCCCAGTGCACAGTTGGGGAATCAGTCGCCCGCTTCGTCCCCCCTTCGTCCCCGCTTCGTCCTTTGGAGGCCTTCCGTGCCGTTGCTGCCCGAGACCGTCTCGTGCGTCGACGACCTCGTCGCCCGCGCCCACGCCGGTGGGCGGGTGCCCGTCCTCGTCGCGGGCGTCGTCCGCGACGGCGCCCTGCAGCACGTCGCGACGGCCGGGCTCGACCAGCCGGTCGCCGGGCTGCAGTTCCGGATCGGGTCGATCACGAAGACGATGACGGCGGCGCTGGTCATGGCCCTGCGCGACGAGGGGAAGCTGGCCCTCGACGACCTGCTCTACCGCCACCTTCCCGGCACACCCGTCGGCACCGTCACCCTGCGGCAGCTGCTCGGCCACGCGGGCGGCGTGCAGCGCGAGCCGGACGGCGACTGGTGGGAGCGCGCCGCCGGGGTGGACGTCGACACGTTCCTGTCCACGCTCACCGCCGACAAGGTCGCCTACCCGCCGCTGCGCGGATACCACTACTCGAACCTCGCCTACGGGCTGCTCGGCGCGATGGTCGCCCGCCTCGGCGGCGAGGACTGGCAGTCGATGCTCGCGAAGCGGTTCCTCGGCCCGCTCCATCTCGACCGTACGACCTACGCCGAGGCCGAACCGTTCGCCCGCGGCTACGTCGTGCACCCGTGGCTGGACGAACTGCGCGAGGAGCCGCGGCACGACGCGGCCGCGATGGCACCCGCCGGCCAGCTGTGGTCGACGGTGGAGGACCTCGGGCGCTGGGCGGCGTTCCTGGCCGAGCCCGACCCGGCGGTGCTCGCGCCGGCGACCCTCGACGAGATGTGCGCGCCGGTCGTGCTCAGCGACCTCGACGGCTGGACCGCGGGGCACGGCCTCGGCCTGCAGCTGTGGCGGCGCGGGGAGCGGGTGTTCGTCGGTCACACCGGCTCGATGCCCGGCTACCTGGCGGTACTGGCCGTACACCGGCCGTCACGCACCGGAGTGGTCGCGTTCGCCAACGCGTACACCATGCGCTATCGCGACTCGGGCGGCCTCAGCGGCTTCGGGCTGGACCTTCTCGGCGCGGTGCTGGACCGTGAGCCCGTGCGGGTGGCGTCGTGGCGGCCGCGCGAGGAGCCGCCGGCGGAGATCTTGCCGCTGACCGGCCGGTGGTGGTGGATGGGGCGCGAGCACGAGGTCGGCTGGGCAGGCGGCGAGCTGGTCGTCACGCCGCTGACGGCTGGGGGCACGCCGTGGCGTTTCGTGCCGGACGGGCCCGCGCCGGACGTGTGGCGCGGGCTGTCCGGGGACTGCGACGGGGAGCTGCTGCGGGTGGTGCGTGACGGGGACGGCGCGGTGGTCGCGCTCGACGTCGCGACGTTCCTCTTCAGCCGGGATCCGTGGCCCGTGCTCTAGGCGTCCCCGTTTTCGTCCTCGTCTTCGCCTCTAGGCGTCGTCGTCCAGGTCTTCGTCGGGTTCGGTCACGAAGTCGATGAGGCGCTCCATGGCGTTGATCAGCGGGGTCTCGACATCCTTGTAGCTGGACACCGACGCGAGGATGCGGCGCCACATGTCGGCCGGCTCGCTCACGCCGAGCTGGTCGCAGACGCCTTCCTTCCAGTTCTGCCCCGGCGGGACCACCGGCCACTGGCGGATGCCGACGGCCTGGGGTTTGACCGCCTGCCACACGTCGATGTACGGATGGCCTGTGACGAGGATGTAAGGCGACCGGATATTTCCGACAATTCGGCTTTCTTTGGAGTTTGGTACGAGATGGTCGACTAGGACGCCGAGCCTGGCGACGGGCCCGGGGTGGAACTCGGCGACGGTCGCGGCCAGCTCGTCGATGCCGTCCAGAGGCTCGACGACGACACCCTCGACACGCAGGTCGTGCCCCCAGATCCGCTCGACGAGCGCCGCGTCGTGGATGCCCTCGACCCAGATCCGGCTCCGCCTCGCCACGCGCGCCGTGAGCCCGGCCACCGCGATCGACCCCGAGCTGGTGATGGTGCTCTTCTGCCGCTGTACCGCCAGCTTCGGCTTGACGAGCGTCACCGGCTCGCCGTCCAGCAGGAACGCGGCCGGCTCCAGCGGGAAGTTGCGCCGCTTGCCGTGCCGGTCCTCCAGCACCACCGCGCCGAACTGGTAGCCGACCACGGCACCGCAGAACCCCGAGTCCACATCCTCCACGACGAGGTCCAGCTCGGCGTCCACCGTCGGGACCGTGCGCCGGCGCCGCCAGTCGTTGTTCGCCAGGACGTCCATGGACGGCAAGCGTATCGGCTGACGCCCCCAGCGCCTGCGAGACATACCGGCACGTCAGCACGTACCCTTGCTCCCATGTCCCCCGCAGCACGCGCGGCGACCCTGCAGGCGCGCCGCTCGGCGCGTTTCGTGGCATGGGTCCGGGCGTGGCGCGCCGGCCTCGTGCCGTGCGACGACGCCGCCGCCGAGATCTCCGGCGACGAGGAGCACATGGTCTCCGACGTCCCCGGCACGTGGACCGACGTATCCCTCGTAGATGCGATCACCGCGCTGTCCAAGCTCCACCCGGACGAGGTCCGCCTGGTGCTCCCCGCACCCGGCGACCCCCGCGGCCTGCCGGGCCCCGGCCCCTTCAGCAGCGCCGCACTCCTCGCCGGCGAGGGCGTCATCGCGGGCGGCCTCGGCTTCGTGCCGGAGGTCCGCCTGCACACCTCGGGCTCGGGGGACGAGTTCGAGACCGTCCGCTGGCAGGTTTTCGTCTTACCCGCGGCCGTCCCGGCCCCGCTGGACGGCCCCTCGACCGCCGAGGCCGAGGCCGAGCTGTCCGCCGAGCTGGCGACCGCCACCCGCACCCTCGCGAAGCTCGACATCGCCCAGTGGCGCCCCGAGCTCGCCGGCGCGATCGAGGCCCTCCGCAAACCCGACGGTGCCACCGACCTGCCACCCGGCTACGACCCACGCGCCCGCCGCCTGTACGCCCGCGCGGCCATCCTGGACCGCGTGCTCGCCCTCGCCGAACACGCCGCACCCGGCGGCGCCATCAACGGCTACGAGGTCCAGCAACGCGACGCCGCCCTCCGCCCCCTCACCACCGCCTGCCGCCGCGCCCTGGTAGCCGCCTGCAACGCCCCCCTGATCTGAGTCTGTAATTCCCCCCGCTGCAATCCCCCCACCGCTGCCGCGGCGGGGCCCGGCGGGGATTCTCACCCGCACCCCAATGCGCCGCTGCGCGGCGCACAGCCCGCGCTTGCGCGCGTGGCTGGGATTGCGCGTGCGCGCCGCATCCGGTGGTCGCCCCCTGCGCCACATCCGACGGCCACCGTCCGGCCCGTCATGATCCGGTAAACCTTGAGCGCCCGCCACCCGGCACCACCCGGATGAGCCACCTCAGGAACGCCCAGCACGTCCCGGCTCACCGAGCACACGGCCGACACCCCTCCGCGTCATGATCCGGTAGACCTTGGGTAGCCAGGGCTACACGAAGTCTTCCCGATCACCGAAACCCCGCGCCTAGCCACACCAGCGACGCACCCAGAAACCCCCGCCCACGACCACCGCCCCGCCCGGGACCAGTGACGCGCCTGGAACCAGTGACGCGCCCGGAACCAGCACCCCGCTCAGAACCACCACGTGGCCCAGAACCAGCGACGTGCCCAGGACCAGCACCCCGCTCAGAACCACCACGTGGCCCAGAACCAGCGACGTGCCCAGGACCAGCACCCCGCTCAGAACCACCACGTGGCCCAGAACCAGCGACGTGCCCAGGACCAGCACCCCGCTCAGAACCACCACGTGGCCCAGAACCAGCGACGTGCCCAGGACCAGCACCCGTTCGGGACCAGCGACGCGCCCACGGCAGGCTCACTCACGACCCAAGCAAGCCCAGAACACGCCCCACCCGCGACCACAAGCCCAGAACAACAGGCCCCACCCACGACCAGCAGCGCACCCTGGGCCCAACGCGCCAGAACCAGCGACACGTCCGGGACACGCCCCGCCCGCGGTGCGCCCGGGTCGCGCCGGCGCCGCGACGGCCGGTTCGTGCCCGTGGGCTCACCGCCTCGGCGCGGCGCGCCAGTGGTTGCTCTCCCGCTCCGTCGCGATCCGGGGACCCCGAGCACTCAGAAAAGTGCACAGAGTCCTCAGGTTCAGCGAGGACGCCGACGACGAGCCCCGTGATCATGGGTCGCAGGTCCATGATCACGACAGCACGCCAGCCCAGGCCGATGCGTCGCGCGGCACGTCGCGCGGGGGCGTCGGGTCGGATGGCGGGCCGGGTTTCTGGGCACTGCTCGCCGAGGCGTGGCAGCGGTCACGGAGGGGTTCCGGTGGTGCGCCGGCCGTTTCACTAGCACCGTACCAAGGCTTACCTAATCGATCTTCAGATTCGCGACCGAACCGTCGCAGTGCGTAGTTTCCGCAGTGAAGGGCTGGGTCAGACCTCGTCGATCAGGTGGGCCACGGAGGGGATGATGCGGGACGGGCGGTACGGGTAGCGTTCCACGTCCGAGACCGTCGAGATGCCGCTCAGGACCAGGATCGTCTCCAGGCCCGCCTCGAGGCCGCACAGGACGTCGGTGTCCATGCGGTCGCCGATCATGGCGGTGGTCTCGGAGTGGGCGTCGATGCTGTTGAGGGCCGAGCGCATCATCATCGGGTTGGGTTTGCCGATGAAGTACGGCTCGATGCCCGTCGCCTTCGAGATGAGGGCGGCCACCGCACCGCAGGCGGGGAGGGCGCCCTCGTTGGAGGGGCCGGTGGCGTCGGGGTTGGTGCAGATGAAGCGGGCGCCGTCGTTGATGAGGCGGATCGCCTGCGTTATGGCCTCGAAGCTGTACGTGCGGGTCTCCCCCAGCACGACGTAGTCGGGCTCGGTGTCGGTGAGGATGTAGCCGACCTCGTGCATCGCGGTGGTCAGGCCGGCCTCGCCGATGACGTAGGCGGTGCCGCCGGGGCGCTGCGTGTCGAGGAACTGGGCGGTGGCCAGGGCCGAGGTCCAGATCGCCGACTCGGGCACGTCGAAGCCGATGCGCCGCAGGCGGGCCTGGAGGTCACGGGCGGTGTAGATGGAGTTGTTGGTCAGGATCAGGAACGGCTTGCCGGACGAGCGCAGCCGGTTGACGAACTCCGGTGCGCCGGGCACGGGCTCGCCCTCGTGCACGAGGACCCCGTCCATGTCGGTGAGCCAGGACTCGATGGGCTTGCGTTCTCTCACGCGTACATGCTCCCTCAGAAACGTTTCGTGCCTATACGCGTTTCGGTGACACGCAGCAGTCGGCCGGGCAGAAATCCCAGGTGGGGACGGTTCCGAGCGCGTGACGAACGTTACTGTGAGCAAGCACGCGCTCATCGACGAGCTGTCGGATCATCGTCACGAAGCGGGCGTCGACGCCGGGGGTGGCGGCGCGGGCGAAGGCGATACCGAGTCGCGCGGCGGTGGCCCGCGCCTCGTTGTCGAGGTCCCAGATCACTTCCAGGTGGTCGGAGATGAAGCCGATCGGGCTGACCACGACCTCCCGTACACCTGCCGCCGCCAGCGACTCGAGATGGTCGTTGACGTCGGGCTCCAGCCACGGCACCTGCGGCGGGCCGGAGCGGCTCTGCCAGACCAGGTCCCAGGGCAGCTCGGGGGCGGCCGCGGCGGCGACCAGGGCCGCCGTTTCCAGCAGTTGCGCCTGGTACCGGCCGACGCCGCCGGGCCCGGAGGCGGCGTTCATCGCGGTCGGGATGGAGTGCGCGGTGAAGACGAGTCGCGCGGCGAGCCGGGACGGCAGCTCGGCGAGGGCCGCCCTTACGGCCGCGGCGTGCGACTCGATGTAGAGCGGGTGGTCGTGGAAGTGCCGGATCTTGTCGATCGCCGGGGCGTCCTCGCCCACCGTGGATCGGGCTGCCGCGATGTCGTCCAGGTACTGGCGGCACGAGGAGTTGGAGCCGAACGGGCTGGTGACGAACGCGAGCGCGTGCCGGATGCCGTCGTCGCGCATCTGCGCGACCGCGTCGGGCAGGAACGGGTGCCAGTTGCGGTTGCCCCAGTAGATCGGCAGGTCGAGCTCGGATCGCAGCGCGTCGATCAGTGCGCGGTTCTGCGCGTTGATGGGCGACACGCCGCCGAAGTGCCGGTAATGCTCCGCGACCGCCGAGAGGCGCGACGCGGGGATGCCGCGCCCCCGGGTCACGTTCTCCAGGAAGGGCAGGACGTCGTCCTGCCCTTCCGGACCGCCGAACGAGACGAGCAGGAACGCGTCATAAGCCACGCCCCATTGTTACAAGAGGGTCAGGACGAGCCGACCGCGTGGTACCCGCCGTCGACGTGCACGATCTCACCGGTCGTGGCGGGGAACCAGTCCGACAGCAGCGCGCAGCAGGCCTTCGCCGCCGCGACCTGGTCGTTGAGGTCCCACCCGAGCGGCGCGGTCTTCGCCCACGAGTCCTCGAACACCGCGAAGCCGGGGATGGATTTTGCCGCCATGGTACGGAGCGGGCCTGCCGCGACCAGGTTGACCCGGATCCCGCGCGGGCCGAGATCCCGGGCCAGGTAACGGTTCGCGGACTCGAGGCCGGCCTTGGCGACGCCCATCCAGTCGTACACGGGCCACGCCTTCGTGGCGTCGAAGTCCAGGCCGACGATCGAGCCGCCGGACTCCATCAGCGGCAGGCAGGCCACCGCGAGCGACTTGTACGAGAACGTCGACACGTGCAGCGCGGTCGCGACGTCCTCCCACGGCGCGTCCAGGAACCCGCCGCCGAGGCAGCTGGCCGGGGCGAAGCCGATCGAGTGCAGCACGCCGTCGAGCCCGTCGACGTGCTCCCGGACCTTGTCGGCGAGGCCGGCGAGGTGCTCGGGGTTGGTCACGTCGAGCTCGATGACCGGCGCCTCCCGCGGCAGCCGCTTCGCGATCCGCTCGACGAGCGACAGCCGGCCGAACCCGGTCAGCACGACGGTCGCGCCCTGCTCCTGGGCGAGCTTTGCTACGGAGAAGGCGATCGACTGGTCGGTGATGATCCCGGTGATCAGCAGCCGCTTGCCTTCGAGCAGTCCGCTCATGGTTCTCCTCTGTGTCCGGAAAAGTCAGTGACCCATGCCCAGGCCGCCGTCGACGGGGATGACGGCGCCGGTGATGTAGCCGGCGGCGTCGCTCGCGAGCCAGGTCACCGCGCCGGCGACCTCCTCGGGCTTCGCCATCCGGCCGAGCGGGATGGCCTTCTTGTACTCGGCCTGCGTCGCCTCGGGCAGCACGGCGGTCATGTCCGTCTCGATGAACCCGGGCGCCACCACGTTGGCGGTGATGTTGCGGCTGCCGAGCTCGCGGGTGATCGACCGGGCCATGCCGACCAGGCCGGCCTTGCTGGCGGCGTAGTTGACCTGGCCGGGTCCGCCGTACAGGCCGACGACGGAGGAGATGAAGATGATCCGGCCCCACTTCGCCCGCAGCATCTTGCTGGTGGCCCGCTTGGCGCAGCGGAACGAGCCGGTGAGGTTCGTGTCGAGCACGCGGGTGAACTGGTCCTCGCTCATCCGCAGCAGCAGCGTGTCGTCGGTGATGCCGGCGTTGGCGACGAGCACCTCGACGGGGCCGAGCTCGGCCTCCACCGTCGTGAACGCGGCGTCGACGGCGGCGCTGTCGGTGATGTCACACTGCACGCCGAACAGCCCGTCGGGGGCGCCGGAGCCCCGGTGGGTCACCGCGACCTTGTCACCCTGCGCCGCGAACGCCTGCGCGATTGCCAGCCCGATCCCACGGTTACCGCCGGTGACCAGCACGGTCCTCGCCACGTTGCCGCCTTTCTGCTTCTGTGATGCGCTGCGATCAGCTGTACGGAGATTAGGTGTTACTGACGGGTACCCGGCAACTCGCCGGTCGGCTGATGTGAGCCATGAGGCGTGGCGGTACCATGGCGGCGTCTGCTCGTGCTTTTCGCTGACCGCCCGGTGCGGCTGCTGCTCCCTGGAGGTGATCGCTGTGCGAAGTAGCGATCCTTCCAGTCGTGACCGGGTGTAGTCCTTCCCCTGTCACGGCTCCGCGTGTCTGTTCTCCGTCCTGTTGAGACACACCGTTGGGAGCACGTCATGAGCCGCTTCATCGCGCCCATTGGATTCTTCCTGGCCGCAGTCTGGGTTGCCGCCCTTTTCTACCTCGTCGGCGCACATTAACCCTGCTGTTTCCCGCCTGTGGCCTTCGGCCATGGGCTCGCCGCCCCACCACTGGCGCGGCGGGTCCCGCCGGGGGATTCTCACCCGGACCCCCAATGCGCCGCTGCGCGGCGCACTGCCAGCGCTGGCGCGCGGCAGCCTCACCCGCATGCGCGGCGCATCCCGGTGGCTGGGCCGCGGGTGGCACACAAGCCTTCCCGGATATGTCCGCTGGCGCGAACATATCCGAAATTTCGGTTATGTCGGGGAGCGAAGCGAGTCGACATGACCGACGATGACGCGCTGGCCGGATCCGCCGTGATCGGATCGCGGATCCGGTCGTCATGGCAGCCGGATCTGCTACTTGATCATCACGAGCAGCGGGCACCGAAGCGGTTACGGGAGGCGGCTGCCCCACAGGAGGCTCAGGCCGCCGGCGAGCAGGGCGAGCAGGAAGCCGCCGCCGAGGTACCACTGGGTGATCTCGCGGGGCTTGGTCTTGAAGCCGATCGAGCTGCCCATGTCGGTGTACACCCGCTTGAGCTCGTCCTTGCTGGCGGCCTCGTAGAAGTAGCCCTTGGTGGTCTCGGCGACCTTCTGCAGCGACGCCCGGTCGACCGGCACTCGCTGCGGGGTGTTGCCGATGCGGACCACGCCCTCGTCGGTGCCGAACGCGATGGTGGAGACGGGCACGTTGGCGGCGGAGGCGGCGGCGGAGGCGTCCTCGAGGGAGCGTCCGGCGGTGCGGAAGCCGTCGGAGAGCAGGACGATACGGGCCGGTGGCGGGCCTGAGGCGCCGTCGGCGGGGACGGTGCGGATGGCGTCGAGGCTGGTGAAGACGGCCTCGCCGGTGGCGGTCGACTCCTGCAGGGTGAGGCCGTCGATCGCCTGGAGCACCGAGCCGCGTTCCTTCGTCGGGGAGACCAGGACGCTCGCGGTCTTCGCGAACGAGACCAGGCCGACGTTGAACGACGCCGGGAGCTGCTTGACGAAGTCGGTGGCGGCGGACTTGGCCGCCTCGATGCGGGTCGGCTGCACGTCGGTCGCCTGCATCGACAGCGAGACGTCGATGGCGAGCATGATGGTGGCCCGTTCGAGGGGTTCCTTGGTGTCGACCGACGGCCGGGCCATGCCGAAGCTGAGCACGAGCAGGCTCAGCAGGAACGCGGCGGCGCTGACGTGCCGGCGCACGCCGATGCCCTTGGGCACCAGGCTGCTGAGCAGGTCGACGTTGGTGAACTTCACGGCGAAGGCACGCCGGTGCAGCTGACGCCAGATGTACACGCCGATGACGGCGAAGACGGGCAGCAGCGACAGCAGCCACCACGGTGACAGCAAACGAATCATCGGGTCGTCCCCCTCGTCCGGGCGTGCCGCTGTGCCGCGACGAACCGGACGATGTCAAGCAGCCAGTCGGAGTCGGTGCGCAGTCTCAGATGCGCGGCGTTGGCGCCGCGCAGTGCCGAGGCTATCTCGGCGCGCTGGGCCGCCGCCGCGTGTGCGTAGCGGTGGCGCAGTTTCGGGTCGGCGGTCTGCACCTCGTGGGTGCGGCCGGTCTCGGGGTCGACGAGCGCGATCACGCCCACGTTGGGCAGCTCCAGCTCGCGCGGGTCGACGATCTCCACGGCGAGGAGGTCGTGGCGGACGCCGACCTTGCGCAGCGGCCGGGACCACTGGCTGACCGGCGTCATGAAGTCGGAGATGACGACCGCCATGCCGCGCCGCCGGGGCGGCCGGTTGAGCATGTCGATGAGCGCGCCGAGGTCGGCGCGGCCCGTCTGCGCCCGCGTCATGGCGATCGCCCGGAGCAGGCCCTGCGCGTCCTTGCGGCCGGGGCGGGCGGGCATCCGGTGCATGTCGCCGGCGGTGCCGACGACGGCGCCGATGCGGTTGCCGCCGCGGACCGTCAGGTGGGAGACCGCGGCGGCCGCGGCGATGGCGAGGTCGCGCTTGAGGTAGCGCGCGGTGCCGAAGTCGAGGCTCGCGGACAGGTCGACGGCGAGCCAGGTCTCCAGCTCCCGGTCGGCGACGGTCTGCCGGACGTGCGGCAGGGTCGTGCGGGCCGTGACGGGCCAGTCCATGCGCCGCACGTCGTCGCCCGGCCGGTACTCCCGCGACTCGCCGGCCTCGGTGCCGGGGCCGGGCAGCAGGCCCAGGTAGTCACCCTGGAGGAGGCCGTCGAGCTTGCGAGTGACGAGCAGCTGCATGCGGTTGAGCACAACCTCGGCGCGGGCGTCGTCGGTCGGCATGGATCACCGGCCTTTCAACGGCCGGGCCAGGTGGTGATCGTGGTGGGGACGGGTCCGCCGGGTCCGCCGTGGCCTCCGGGGGCGCCCGGGCCGGCCTGCTGGCGCGGCGCGACGGTCGGCGGCGGCACGGCGGCGAGGACCCGCTTGACGATGTCGTCGGCGGGGATGTCGTCGGCGAGCGCGTCGTAGGACAGCACGAGCCGGTGGCGCAGGATGTCGGGCGCGATGTCCTGCACGTCCTGCGGCAGCGCGTAGTCGCGGCCGCGCAGCAGCGCGAGGGCCCGGGACGCGCGGACGATGCCGAGCGAGGCGCGGGGGCTCGCACCGTACTGGATGAGCTGCGCGATATCGGCCAGCCCGTGCTCCGCCGGGGAGCGGGTCGCCACGACCAGCCGCACGGCATAGTCGACGAGCGCGTTGTGCACGAACACGTCGTCGGCCTTGTCCTGCAGCGCCATGAGCTCGGTCGGGGTGAGCACGGCGACGGGCTCCGGGGTCTTCACGCTGACCCGGTAGACGATCTCGCGCTCTTCGCTGTCGGTGGGGTACCCCACCTGGATCTTCATCAGGAAGCGGTCGCGCTGCGCCTCGGGCAGCGGGTAGACGCCTTCCTGCTCGATCGGGTTCTGCGTGGCCATGACGAGGAACGGCCGCGGCACCTCGTACGTCTCGCCGCCGACCGACACCTGCTGCTCGGCCATGACCTCCAGCAGCGCGGACTGCACCTTCGCGGGCGCGCGGTTGATCTCGTCGGCGAGCAGGAAGTTGACGAACACCGGGCCGAGCTCGACGTCGAACTTCTCGCTGGACTGCCGGTAGATGCGCGTGCCGACGATGTCGGCCGGCACGAGGTCGGGCGTGAACTGGATGCGGGAGAACGTGCCGCCCACGACCCGCGCGAGGGTCTCCACGGCCAGGGTCTTCGCGACGCCGGGGACGCCTTCGAGCAGCACGTGACCGCGGGCGAGGAGCGAGACGAACATCCGCTCGATCATCCGGTCCTGGCCGACGATGACCCGTTTGACCTCGAACAGGGCGCGTTCCAGCACGGTCGCGTCCTGCGCGGGCGTCGAGACCTGCCCACCTGGCGGCGAGACGGGGTTGCTCGGCTGGGTCACCGGTCCTCCACTGCTTGCTGGCGTACAGACGACTCCAAGCCTCGCACGCCGCACCAACCGAACGCGATCCGACGTCACTGGGAAGCTTCTGGGAGTCCTACCCGCGACCGATTTTTACGTATTAATCGTAAAAGTGACCAGTGATTAGGCGGGATTTTCGGATCGGACACCTCGGGTGACTGGACACCACCCGTACCCGAGTGGGTACGATTCACCCCGTCGCCGGGCGGCTTCCCCCGTGGCCGCCCGGCGCTCATCCTCTGCTCCACCGCTGGCAGACTGGCCGTGTGGATCCCCTCATCTGCTCCGCCAAAGGCTGTCGCGCCGAGGCGAAGTGGCAGCTGCGCTGGAACAACCCGAAGCTGCACACGCCCGACCGCCGCAAGATCTGGCTCGCGTGTGACACCCACCGCACGACGCTGAGTGACTTCCTGACCGCACGCGGTTTCCTCCGCGACGTCATCCCCGTGGCAGCGGATACGCTCGACACGTGACCGCGCCGCCTCTGGAAGTTACCTGGCGATCAATCTCCCCTCGCTATTTCTGGCTGCGCCTCGCCGTCCTGAGCGCCTGGACCCTGGCCTTCGCGGTGGCGGGCGCGGTCGCGGCGCTGCTCGTCAGCCCCTGGTTCTTCCTGTTGTCGTTCGCAGCGTTGGTACTGGGTGGGCTCCGGGCGGTGTTCGTGCGCCGGTCGGTGCGCGCCTGGGGTTACGCGGAGCGGGCCGAGGACCTGCTCGTCAGGCACGGGCTGCTCGTGCGGCGGCTGTCGATCGTCCCGTACGCGAGGATGCAGTTCGTCGACGTCACCGCCGGCCCCTTGGAGCGCGCCGCCGGCCTGGCCACCGTCACCCTGCACACCGCCGCCGCGGCCAGCGACGCGACCGTCCCGGGCCTCGAGGCCGCGGAGGCGACCCGGCTGCGGGACCGGCTCGCCGCGCTCGGCGAGATCCGCGAAGAGGGCCTGTGAGACAGCGCCTCCATCCGCTGACGCCGCTGCTGAAGGGGGCGAAGCTGGTGGCGTTCGCCGCCGCCGCCGTCTCCTGGCGCGGCCTGTCCGACCTGGGCCTGGTGCACTGGCTGGCCGCGATGGGCGCGATCCTCGTCGCGGCGGTCGTCGTCTCCGCCGTCGTCTGGCTCGTCACCGGCTACGAGATCGTGGGCCGGGAGCTGCGGGTGCACGAGGGGCTGATCTCACGCCGTACCAGGACGATCCCCCTGGAGCGGGTGCAGGCGATCGACGTCGTCCGGCCCCTGCTCGCCCGCGTCTTCGGCCTGGCCGAGCTGCGCCTGGAGGTGATCGGCGCCAGCAAGACCGAGGCGCCCCTGGCCTACCTGACCGTCGCCGGCGCCGCCGGCCTGCGCGCGCGCCTCATCGGACTGTCCACCGGCGTCCCCCACACCCACGTCGCCACCACCGACACCGGCGCCGGCGAGTCGCGCGTCTTCGCCGTCGCCAACCGCCGGCTCCTGCTCGCGCAGCTGCTCACCCCGCAGGCCCTGGCCGTCCCCGCCGGCCTGGCGTTCGTCGCCTGGCAGGCGACCCTCGACCCGACCTGGACCCTGATCGGCGCGGCGAGCACGATCACCGCGTTCCTCGGCGTCTTCCAGGTCCCCGTCCGCCGCGTCCTCGACGAGTGGGACTTCACCATCGGCACCGACGCCGCGGCGCTCCGCCTGCGCCAGGGCCTGCTCAACAAGCGCAGCCAGACCGTCCCGCCGCACCGCGTCCAGGGGCTGAAGGTCACCTGGCCGCTCCTGTGGCGCCGCGCCGGCTGGGCCCGCGCCCGCCTCGACGTCGCCGGCTACGCGGGCCACGGCGAGGCACAGCTGCGCACCGGCACCCTCGTCCCGGTCGCGTCCACCGCCGACACGCTCGCGGTCGTCACCACCGTGCTCACCGCCGCCGTCCACGCCCGCCCCGCCAAGCCCCCGCCCATGCCGCCGCAGGCCGGCGCCGGCCACTGGCCGCCCGTCGACGCGGCCGCGGTCGCCGTCACCGGCCCACCCCGCCGGGCCCGGTGGCTCGCACCCCTGGCGTGGTCCCGGATCGGCATCGGCGTCACCGACACGGTCGTCGTCGTGCGGGAGGGCGTCCTGACCCGCGAGCTCGTGGTGGTCCCGCTGGCCCGGGTGCAGAGCGTCAGGGTGGTCCAGGGCCCGCTGCAACGCGCCCTGGACCTCGCGACGGTCCACGTCGACACCGCGGGCGGCCTGCACGCCGTCGGCCGCCACCGGGCCACCGCCGACGCCTACGCCCTCGCCGACCTCCTCGCGGCCACCTCCCGCACCGCCCGCCGCGCCGCCGTCGCCGTCTCCCTCCACAAGCCGCCCACCCCACCACCGGACCAGGTCGCCGCACCGCCGCCGGACCCGCACGCCGCACCGCCCGGCCCGATCGCCGCTCCAACGAACCCGGTCGCTGCTCCAACGAACCCGGTCGCTGCTCCGCCACCGAACCCGGTCGCTGCACCGCCGGACTCGATTGCCACGCCGCCTCAAGGCTCGGCCGCCGCACCGCCCGGCCCAGTGGGCGCTCCACCGCACCTGGTCACCGCGCCACCGCCGGACTCAGCCGCCGCATTACCCAGTCCGGTGGCCGCTCCACCGCACCTGGTCACCGCACCGCCGCCGAACCCGGTCACCGCACCGTCGCAGGACCCGATTGCCTCACCGCCTCAGGGCCCTGCCGCCGCACCGCCCGGTCCGGTAGCCGATCCGCCGAACCCGATCGCCACGCCGCCGGGACCTGTAGCCGCGCCCCATCCGCAGGTGTAACGGCGACGGTCCCGCGGCGGGTGCAGCAGCAGCCCACCGCGTCGGCCAGTGGGCAACCAGGCGCGGCAGCACCTCGCCGACCGGTCACGGACGAGCACGTGCGAGCCCGACCACCGAACCGCCGCCGAACCCGATCGCCGCACCGCCGCCGAACCCGATCGCCGCACCGCCGCCGAAGCCAACCGCCGCGCCGCCGAACCCGGTCGCCGCACCGCCGGACCCCTGATCGCCGCACGGCCGGACCCGGCGGCCGCTCCCCCGCCGGCTGCGCAGCCGTGGTCCGCGGCGGGTACGGCAGCCAACTGCCGCGCGGGGCAGTGGCGACCGGGCGGGCAGCACCTCGCCGAACGCATCACGGACGAGTCGGCCGGGCGGTCGGCGGGCGAGTGAGGCAGCGCCTCGCCGGTCGGACCGCGAAGAAGGTCAGCCGGCGACCAGGCGGGGCAGGACCTCGCCGATCGGGTCGCGGACGAGCAGGTGGGCGATGGGGTCGTACGGGGTTTCGGCCGCGTTGATGATGACGACCATGGAGCCGGACTTGTGGGCGACGTCGACGAGGCCGGCGGCCGGGTGGACGGTCAGTGACGTGCCGATGGCCAGGAGCACGTCGCAGCCCATGGCGGCCTCGGCGGCGGCCTCGAGGGTCGGCAGGTGCATCGACTGGCCGAACGAGATGGTCGCCGACTTCAGCAGGCCGCCGCAGCTGAGGCAGGCGGGGTCGGGGTCGCCGGCGGTGACGCGGGCCAGGGTGTCGGGCATCGGGCGGCGTTCGGCGCAGGTGAGGCACTCGGTCTGGGAGAGCGTGCCGTGCAGTTCGATGACGTTCGAGGCGCCGGCGCGCTGGTGCAGGCCGTCGATGTTCTGCGTGATGACGGCGGTGACCTTCCCCGCGCGTTCCAGGTCGGCGAGGGCGTGGTGGGCGGCGTTGGGCTCGGCGGTCCACGCGGGGTTGTGCAGCCGCTCCTGCCACGCCCGGCGGCGCACCTGCGGGTCGGCCACGTAGTGGTCGATCGAGGAGAGCTTCATCGCCTCGGGGTCGCGGGTCCAGACGCCGTCGGGGCCGCGGAAGTCGGGGATGCCGGAGTCGGTGGAGATGCCGGCGCCGGTGAGGGCGACGACGGAGCCCGCATCGATCCAGGCCGCCAGGTTGCGCATCGGCCCGACTGTAGCCGCGACTCACTAGGCTGAGCACATGGGTTTCTCAGTGGACGCGGCACCCTGGGTCGGCGCGGTCGCCCGGGTCGAGCTCATCGTCAGCGACGCCGACACGGCGCAGGCGCTGGGGTCGGGTGACGTGCCGGTGCTCGGCACGCCGAAGGTGCTGGCGCTCGCGGAGGCAGCGAGCGTCGGTGCCCTGGTCAGGCGACTACCGCCGGGCTGGACGACGGTCGGCACGCGGGTCGAGCTGGAGCACCGCGCGGCCACCCCGATCGGCGGCAAGGTCGTCGTGGAGGCCCGCCTCGCCAAGACCGACGGCCGGAAGCTGGTGTTCGAGGTCGTCGCCCGCGACGGCAGCCAGGTCGTGGCGGAGGGCCGGGTCGAGCGCATGCTCGTCGACCGCCACAGGTTCGTGGAGAAGGCCCTGGGCCAGTAGGGAGAAGGCCCTGGGCCAGTAGGGAGAAGGCCCTGGGCCAGTAGACCTGGGCCAGTGGACAGGGCCTTTGGACGAGGCGCGGCGGCGCTAAGCGGGGATCGAGGTCACGTCCCGGTCGTGGTTGCGGTGCATGGCCAGCGCCGTCAGCAGGCGGGACGCCGGTTCGTCGGCGACGATGAGCGACACGTCGGCGATGTCCGCGACGCTCGTGGAGGACGGGGCGGCGGAAGAGGCGCCCGCGGGAGCGGCGGAGCGTGGGCCGCGGGTGGCGCCGGCGGAAGGGCCCGTCGAACGGGCGGCGAAGACGGTGCCCGCGGGCTCGGCGGCGGCGGATGGGCCCGCGGAGCGAGGGACGTTGAACGCGCCGGCGGACGGACCCGCGGAGCGGGCGGCGAAGGCGGCGCCCGGGGAGGCAGCCGCGGGGATCTGGATGTGGGCGCGGAGCAGCACGTCCACGCCGGTGCCCGAGGCGGCGATCGGCTTGCCGTGCTTGTACGCCTCGGCGACGAAGTGGACCGCCGGGCCGTCCACGGGCAGCGCGAGCACCCCGTCGGGGACGGCGACCGCGTCGTACACCACGGAGGCCACGGTGCTCAGGGCGCGGGTGACCTCCATGGGCAGGCCGTCGTCGGTCATCACGGTGCCGTCGACCGGGCCGAGCAGGTCGACGACGACGCCCTCGGCGGTGAGGTCGTCGCGCAGGCGGGCGACCCAGCGGGCGGAGACGCCGTCGCCCATGAGGACCGCGACCTTGCGGGTGGCCACCGGTGCCGGCGCGGCGGCGGCCTGGCTGAGGGACGCGGACGAGCGGCCGTGGTTGGCGACGGACCTGACCGGCTCCTCGACGCCGATCCCGGATGCGACCGCCGCCGCCAGGTCGTGGTCGATGCGGTTGAGGTGCTCGACCATCCGGACCCGGATCGCCATCGAGGTGACCCGGCCGAGCTCGAAGCGGTACGCCTCGACGATGTGCGCGCGCTCCCACGGCGCCATGCTGTTCCAGAACAGGGTCGCCTGGCTGTAGTGGTCGGCGAAGGTCACGCTCCGCTTGCGTTCCTTCGGCCCGTCGACGGTCTCCGGGTACGAGACGAAACCGGCGGGCGCCTCGGCGGCGAGGGAGCTGGGCGAGTAGGTGACCCGGCTGGTCGGCACCCGCTGCTGGTGGGAGCCGTCCTGCTGGTGGTTGTGCACGGGCACGTGCGGCCGGTTGACGGGCAGCTGCGCGAAGTTGGGGCCGCCGAGCCGGTTGAGCTGCGAGTCCAGGTAGGAGAACAGCCGCGCCTGCAGCAGCGGGTCGTCGGTGAAGTCGATGCCGGGCACGATGTTGCCGACGTTGAACGCGACCTGCTCGGTCTCGGCGAAGAAGTTGTCGGGGTTGCGGTTGAGCGTGAGCCGCCCGACCGGCGTGACGGGCACGATCTCCTCGGGGACGAGCTTGGTGGCGTCGAGCAGGTCGACGTCGTCGAGGGCGAACTCGGAGAACAGCTGCACGCCGAGCTCCCAGGAGGGGAAGTTCCCGGACGCGATCGCGTCCCAGAGGTCGCGGCGGTTGAAGTCGGGGTCCTGGCCGGAGATGCGCTGCGCCTCGTCGAAGACCAGCGAGTGGGTGCCGAGCGACGGCCTCCAGTGGAACTTGACGAACGTGCCGCGCCCCTGGCTGTTCACGAGGCGGAAGGTGTGCACGCCGAAGCCCTGCATCATGCGGTACGAGCGAGGCAGCGCCCGATCGGACATGCGCCAGATCACGTGGTGCATCGTCTCGGGCTGCAGCGACACGAAGTCCCAGAACGTGTCGTGCGCCGACGACGCCTGCGGCATCTCGTGGTGCGGCTCCGGCTTGAGCGCGTGCACCAGGTCGGGGAACTTGATGCCGTCCTGGATGAAGAAGACCGGCATGTTGCTGCCGACGAGGTCGAAGTTGCCCTGCCGGGTGTAGAACTTCGTGGCGAAGCCGCGCGCGTCGCGGGGCGTGTCGGTGGAGCCGCGGGAGCCCTGCAGCGTGGAGAACCGGACGAAGACGGGGGTCTCGGCGTCCGGGTCGGTGAGGAAGTCCGCCGTCGTGTAGTCGTCCAGCGGCGTGTGCAGCTTGAACACGCCGTGCGCTCCGGCACCGCGGGCGTAGACGACCCGCTCCGGGATCCGTTCGTGGTCGAAGCGCATCAGCTTCTCCCGCAGGTGGAAGTCCTCCAGCAGGCTCGGCCCGCGGGCACCGGCGCGCAGCGAGTTGTCGGTGTCGGCGACCGGGATGCCCTGGTCTGTGGTCAGCGCAGCGGTCATACCTACGGGCTACCGCGGTTCGCGCCGTTTACACGCGTTCGGCGACATCTTCACCGCCGCGGAGGTGCGCCGCCACCTCCAGCACCGCCGCCGCCAGCTGCGCGCCGTCCACCCCGCGGCCCGGCGCGACGAGGTGCTGCACGACCACGCCGGTGAGCAGCGCCTGATAGAACGCGCCGGTGCCGGGGCTCCCGCCGAAGAGCGCGGCGAGCCCTTCCTGCGCGGCGGCGAGCGAGTGCTGCCAGCGCTCGTGCAGCTCCGGCAGGACGGCGAGCTGCGCGACCACCTCGAACTGGAGCTTCCACAGCGCCGGCTGCGCCTCGACGGAGGCGATGATCCGCGCCCAGACGGCCTCGAACCTGGCGGCGGGGTCGTCGTCGGGCCCGCCGGCGGCGCCGCGCAGGGCTTCCTCCAGGGTCGCGCCCCAGGCTTCGAGGGCCTGGTCGAGCGCGGCGTTGAGCAGCGCGTCGGTGGTGCCGAAGTGGTATCCGATCGCGGCGAGGCTGACCCCGGCCGCCGACGCGACGTCGCGTGCGGTGGTGCGTGCGTAGCCCTTGTCGAGCAGGCACGCCAGCGCGCCCTCGAGGAGCTTCTCCTTGTTGCCCATACCCGAAGCATAGCGCCGTCTGACACAAGCGTCTTGCACATCTCTCTTGTACGTTTGTGTGAGACGTGTGTACAGTTCTCGGCATGACGCTGATGCTGATCGCCCTCACCGCCTCTGCCGCCCTCGCCACCGCCCCCCTCACCGTCCGGGCGGTCCTCAAGCACCGCCGCGCCGCCGAGGCGCGCATCACCAGCCCCGCCGGCATCGTCGAGGGTCGCTACGTCACCATCGGCGGCGTCGAGCAGTGGCTGCAGATCCGCGGCGAGGACCGGGCCAACCCGGTGCTGCTCGTCGTGCACGGCGGCCCCGGCTCGCCCTACTCGGTGTTCACCGCCGCGCTCCGCGAGTGGGAGAAGCACTTCACGGTCGTGCACTGGGACCGCCGCGGCTGCGGCCGGACGCTGCGCCGCAGCGGCCCGGAGAGCGGCACCTTCGAGCAGCTGGTCGCCGACGGCATCGAGGTCGCCGAGCACGTCCGCGCCCACCTGGGCAAGGACAAGGTGATCCTGATGGCCGGCTCGATGGGCACCATCGTCGGCCTGCCGATGGCCCGGCAGCGGCCCGACCTGTTCAGCGCGTACGTCGGCACCGACTTCTACGTGAACATGCTCGACAACGAGCGCCAGGGCCGCGCCGACACCCTCCAGCGCCTCCGCGAGGCCGGCAACCAGCGCGGGGTGGCGGCACTCGAGCAGCTGGACGCCGACCCGCGCACCTGGGACGTCAAGGCCTGGGGCCGGCGCATGCAGTGGTCGATGGGCACCGACCCGTCCAACCCCAACGGCGGCCTGAAGAAGCTCTTCTCGCTGCTGCTGACCAAGCCCGACTACTCACTGCTGGACGTCGTCGCCTGGCTGAAGGGCTTCGCGGCGGTCCGGGACGGCATGTTCGAGCAGTTCATGCGCTGGGACGCCCGGGCCGACGGCACCCGCCTGGAGATCCCGTTCCACCTGTTCCAGGGCGCGCAGGACGTGGTCACCCTGACCGGTCCCGCCGTGGACTACTTCGCCGAGGTCGACGCCCCGGCGAAGTCCCTGGTCCTCATCGACGGCGCGTCCCACTTCGCCGCGTTCACGCACCCGAAGGAGTTCCTGGCGGCACTTCGTGCCGTCGACGCCAACGCCTAAGCGTCCGACATGGGTCCCACAGCAGTGACCCTGATCGCCGCGAACCCCGTGGCGTCGGACTCGGCGAGATCCACCTCGGCGGTGATGCCCCAGTCGCGGTCGCCGGCCGGGTCGTCGAAGATCTGGCGCACGAACCACCGGTCCGGCTTCTGCTCGATGACGAGCAGGGCCGGACCTCTGGCGTCCGGGCCGACGCCGAGCGAGTCGTACTCGTCGAAGTAGTCCTCGATCGCGTCCTGCCAGTCGTCGGCGGTGAACCCGTGCTCGCCGTCGAGCTCCCCCAGCTCGTCGAAGCGGCGCAGCGCGGCCAGCTCGACCCGCCGGAAGAGCGCGTTGCGGACCAGGACGCGAAACGCGCGCAGGTTGCGGGTGACGGCCGGCGGGCGGTCGTCGAGCACCAGCTTCTCGTCCTCGGCCCCCGGGTTGCGCAGCCGCTCCCACTCGTCGATGAGGCTGGAGTCGACCTGCCGGACGAGCTCGCCGAGCCACTCGATGATGTCGGTGAGCTCCTCGGTCCGGGCGTCCTCGGGGACCGTCTGGCGCAGCGCCTTGAACGCGTCCGCCAGGTACCGCAGCACGAGACCCTCGGAGCGGGACAGGCTGTAGAAGTTGACGTACTCGACGAACGTCATGGCCCGCTCGTACATGTCGCGGACCACCGACTTCGGGCTGACCTGGTAGTCGGCGACCCACGGGTGGCCCTGCTTGTACAGGTTGTACGCGTTGTCGAGCAGCTCGTCGAGGGGCTTCGGGTGGGTGACGGTGTCGAGCAGCTCCAGGCGCTGCTCGTACTCGATGCCCTCGGCCTTCATCGCGGCGACGGCCTCGCCGCGGGCCTTGAACTGCTGCGCGGACAGGATCTGCCGCGGGTCGTCGAGCGTCGACTCGATCACCGACAGCACGTCCAGCGCGTACGCGGGCGCGTCCCGGTCGAGCAGCTCGATCGCGGCGAGGGCGAACGGCGACAGCGGCTGGTTGAGTGCGAAGTCCATCTGCAGGTCGACGGTGAGCCGGACCCGCCGACCCTCCTCGTCGGGCTCGGCGAGCTGCTCGACCACGCCGCCGGCGAGCAGCGCCCGGTAGATCGCGATCGCCCGGCGGATCAGGCGGCGCTGCGAGTGGACGTCCTCGTGGTTCTGCGTCAGCAGGTGCCGCATCGCGGCGAACGCGTCGCCGGGGCGGCTGATCACGTTGAGCAGCATCGCGTGCGACACGTGGAAGCTGGAGCGCAGCGGCTCGGGTTCGGCGTCGACGAGCCGGTCGAACGTGGGCTTGCCCCAGCCGATCGAGCCCTCCGGCGGCTTCTTGCGCACGACCTTGCGCCGCTTCTTCGGGTCGTCGCCGGCCTTCGCCAGGGCCCGCTCGTTGTCGATGACGTGGTCGGGCGCCTGCACGACGACGGTGCCGATCGTGTCGAACCCGGCGCGGCCGGCCCGGCCGGCGATCTGGTGGAACTCCCGCGCGTACAGCAGCCGCGTCTTCTGCCCGTCGTACTTGGACAGCGCGGTGAACAGCACCGTGCGGATCGGCACGTTGATGCCGACGCCCAGGGTGTCGGTGCCGCAGATGACCTTCAGCAGCCCGGCCTGGGCGAGGGTCTCGACGAGGCGGCGGTACTTGGGGAGCATCCCGGCGTGATGGACGCCGATCCCGTGCCGGACGAGCCGCGACAGGGTCTTGCCGAAGCCCGCCGTGAACCGGAACCGGCCGATCGCCTCGGCGATCATGTCCTTCTCCGCGCGGGTCGACACGTTGATGCTCATCAGCGCCTGCGCCCGCTCCAGGGCGGCGGCCTGGGTGAAGTGCACGATGTAGACCGGCGCCTGCTTCGTGCTGAGCAGCTCCTCGATCGTCTCGTGCAGCGGGTCCATCGAGTAGCTGAACATGAGCGGCACGGGCCGTTCGGCGTTCTTCACCACGGCGGTCGGCCGGCCGGTGCGCGCCGTCAGGTCGTCGACGAACCTGGTGACGTCGCCGAGCGTCGCCGACATCAGCACGAACTGCGCCTGCGGCAGCTCGATCAGCGGCACCTGCCACGCCCAGCCGCGGTCGGGCTCGGCGTAGAAGTGGAACTCGTCCATGACGACGACACCGACGTCGGCGGTCGCGCCGTCGCGCAGCGCGATGTTGGCGAGGATCTCCGCCGTGCAGCAGATGATGGGCGCGTCGGCGTTGACGGACGCGTCGCCGGTGAGCATGCCGACGTTCTCCGCGCCGAACATCGCGACGAGAGCGAAGAACTTCTCCGACACCAGCGCCTTGATCGGCGCGGTGTAGAAGGTGGTCCGGTCGGTGGCGAGGGCGGCGAAGTGCGCCCCGGCGGCGACGAGGCTCTTGCCGGAGCCGGTGGGCGTGGACAGGATCAGGTTCGCCCCGGAGACGATCTCCATCAGGGACTCTTCCTGGTGCGGGTACAGCTCCAGGCCCTGCTCCATGGCCCACTCCGCGAACGCGTCGAAGACCGTGTCCGGGTCGCCTCCCCTAGGGACCCTGGCGGCCAGTCCGGCGCTCATGACTTCACGAAGATCAGGTCGGCGGGTGCGCGGCCGGCGTCCAGGGCGCGCTGCTCGAACTTCGTGACCGGGCGGTGGGACGGCCGCGGCGCGTAGCCGTCGTGGCGGTTGGTCAGGTTCGCGGCGTTCGTCAAGGTCTCCAGCATCCACTCCGCGTAGCCGGCGTCGTCGGTGGCGCAGTGCAGCAGCCCGCCGGTGCGCAGCTTCGCGGCCAGGAGCCCGACGTTGGCGGGCTGGATCAGGCGGCGCTTGTGGTGCCGGGCCTTCGGCCACGGGTCGGGGAAGAACACGTGCACCGCGTCCAGGGACCCGTCGGCGATGCGCTCCCGGCACAGGTCGAGGGCGTCGACGCTGACCACGCTCAGGTTCGCCAGGCCGCGCTGCTCGATGTTGGCGAGGAGGTTCGCCACGCCCGGCGTGTGGATCTCGACCGCCAGGTAGCGCCGGCCGGGGTCCGCGGCGGCCATCTCGAGGGTCGCCTCGCCCATCCCGGACCCGATCTCCAGGACGTCGACCCGGTCCCCGGGGGTGAACCCGTACGCGGTGGTGAGGCGGTCGAGGGCGTCGAAGTGCCGACCACTGAGCCGCCCCCGGCGCGGGTGATATGTCCGGATGGGCTTGCGGACGCGCTCGATGGTCTTCACGGGGTCAACAGCCTACCTGGCTTCGTCGAGGTCGCGCCGGGTGCGCCGTATTGTGATCGTATGTCCTATCCACCGCCGTACTACCTCGGGCCGGCCGGCGAGCTGTCGGCCACCTACCGCCCAGCGGCGACGCCGCCCGAGTTCACCTACGCGAACGGCAACACGGTGCACTACCTGGCCACCGGCCAGACGACGCACGGGCAGTTCGGCCTGTACCGGTGGGAGATGGGCCCGCAGCCGAGCGGCCCGGACCCGCACTACCACCGCTCGATCTCCGAGTCCTTCTACATCCTGTCGGGCTCGGTCCGCATCTACGACGGCAAGGAGTGGATCACCACGCAGCCCGGCGACTGGGTGCACGTGCCGGAGGGCGGCATCCACGCGTTCCGCAACGAGTCCGGCGAACCCGCCTCGATGCTGCTGCACTTCTCCCCCGGCGCGCCGCGGGAGGCCTACTTCGAGGGCCTCCCGCACCTGTCGTCGCTGAGCGCGCTGGAGCGCGACGAGTTCATGCTCGCCCACGACACGTTCTGGCTGGACTAACCCGGCAGGCGGGGTCCTGCCTCGCGCTGGGCGGCGAGCCACGACTCGACGGCGTCCGGGGAGCGGGGCAGGGCCTCCGACATGACGACGGCGCCGGTCGGGGTGACCAGGACGTCGTCCTCGATGCGGACGCCGATGCCGTGCAGCTCGGCGGGGACGAGCTCGTCGTCGGGCTGGAAGTACAGGCCCGGCTCGACGGTCAGGACGTACCCCGCGTCGAGGACACCCTCGCGGTAGCGCTCCTTGCGGGCCTCGCCGCAGTCGTGGACGTCCAGGCCGAGCATGTGCCCGAACCCGTGCAGCGTCCAGCGCCGGTAGAAGATGCACGCCGGGTCCATCGCCTCGTCGACGCTGACCGGCAGGATGCCCAGGTCGGCGAGGCCCTCGGCGAGGACCCGCATGCAGGCCTGGTGCACGTCGTCGAACCTGGTGCCGGCCCGGATCACGTCGATGCCGGCCTGCTGGGAGCGGAAGACCAGGTCGTAGATCTGGCGCTGCAACGGGGTGAACGTGCCGTTCACCGGGACGGTGCGCGTGACGTCGGCGGTGTACAGGTTGCGGTTCTCCACGCCCATGTCCATGAGCAGCAGGTCGCCCGGGCGGGTCCGGCCGTCGTTGCGGGTCCAGTGCAGGATCGCGGCGTGGGCGCCGTTGCCGACGATGGAGCCGTAGCCGACGGCGTTGCCGTCGTGGCGGGCGCGCAGGTTGAAGACGCCGTCGATGAGCCGCTCGCTGACCGGGCGGTCGGCGGGCAGGATGCGGGCGACGTCCTCGAAGCCGCGGGTCGTCGCGTCGATCGCGTCCTGCAGCTGCTCGATCTCCCATGCGTCCTTCACGAGGCGGAGCTCCGCCAGCACCGTGGCCAGCTCGGCGTCACGGGCCGGATTCGCCGACCGGACGGCCCCGTCGACCGTGGGGTCGAACCCCCGCAGCACCCGGGTGCGCCCGGGCGCGGCGTCGTCGAGCGCGGCGGCGAGCCTGTCCAGGTGCGCGGTCTGCAGCTGCAGCTCGGTCGCCTTCTCCGCGAGGGTGTGCCGGCGGCCGATCCACAGCTCGCCGTGGTTGCGGTCGCGGAAGAACTCGTCGGTGTCGCGGGGCGAGCGGGGGCGCACGTAGAGGATCGCGTCGTGCCCGCCGCCGGTGGGGTGCAGCACGAGGACCGCGTCGGGGTCGTGCTCGCCGGTCAGCCACGCGTGGTCGGTGCCGGGGCGGAACGGGTGGTACGTGTCGTTGGAGCGCACCTTGTCGACGCCGGTCGGGATGACGATCGTCTCACCGGGGAAGGCCGCGGACAGCTCGGCGCGGCGCTTGGCGTGGTCCGGCGCCTCCGGCCGGGGCGACACGTCGAGGGTCGAGTCGCGCCAGCCGGTGCGCATGAACTCGATGAACCGGTCCGGGAAATCCGGATCGTGCGACTGGCCACCCGCGTTCTCGTCCATCTCCGCCTGTCCTATCGCTGCGAATTCGTGCTCCTCCTGCGACGGTACCGCGTGCGAGACTTTCTCCTGAACGAGCGGAGGGACGGGATGGCTGGGCTGCTCACCTTCGTCAGTGCCCGTGGGCGGGCGGCGGCGCACCGGGACGCGGTCGTCGACGCGCTGGAGCTGCTGCGCCACCGCGGACCTGACGACACCAACGTGGTCGTGACCGACGACGTGGTGTTCGGGGCCGACCGGCTCGCCGTGCGGGACCTCACCGGCGGGCGGCAGCCGATGTCGTTCCCGCCGATGGGCGTGACCCGCGGGCGGTACCTCATCGTCTTCGACGGCGCGGTCCACAACGCCGACGAGCTGCGCGCGGAGCTGGTCGAGGACCGGGGCGCCGACTTCGCCACCGAGTCGGAGGCCGAGGTCATCCTCGCCGCGTACCACCACTGGGGGCCGAGCGCGGTCAGCCGGCTGCGCGGCATGTTCGCGTTCGTCATCTGGGACGGTTCGGCGAGGCGCGCCTTCGGCGCGCGCGACCCGTATGGCATCCGCCCGCTGTACCAGCTGACGACCGACGACGGCGTCTACCTCGCGTCCGAACGCAAGGCCCTGCTGCCCTTCGTCGCCGAGGAGCGCCGGCGCCTGGTCGACCCGGCCAACCTGCAGCACTACCTGACGATGCAGTACGTGCCGGAGCCGTCCACCCTGCATCCCGACATCCGGCGGCTGGGTGCGGGCGAGTCGTTCGTCTACACGCCCGGCGGCCCCCTCGCGAACCGCCGCTACGGCCAGCTGGACCTGCGCCCCACCCCGACCGGCGACGAGGACGGCCTGGTCCGGCGGATCACCTCGGCGCTGCGCGACAGCGTCCAGGCGCACCTGCGGGCCGACGTGCCGGTGGGCGCCTTCCTGTCCAGCGGCATCGACTCGACGGCCCTGGTGGCGCTCGCCGCCGAGGTCGACCCGGCGATCCGAACATATACGGTTGGGTACGACATAGCGCAGTTCTCCGAGCTGGAGGTGGCGGCGCAGTCCGCCCGCGCGCTCGGGGTGCCCAACGTGCCGCTGGAGGTCGGCCCGGCGGACCTGATGCGGGCGCTGCCGCGGATCGTCTGGCACCTCGACGACCCGGTCGCCGACCCGGCGCTCGTCCCGCTGTTCCTGCTCGCGGAGCGCGCCGCCCGGGACGTCACCGTGGTCCTCGGCGGCGACGGCGCCGACGAGCTCTTCGGCGGCTACCCGATCTACCGGGAGCCGTTGTCCCTCGCCGGCGTCAGCCACCTGCCCGACACCATGCAGCGCGGGCTGCGGGCGGTGTCGCGGGTGATCCCGCAGGGCGTGAAGGGCAAGAGCTTCCTGGAGCGCGGCACCACGCCGATCGAGGAGCGCTACTACGGCAACGCGCGGGTCTTCACCGAGGAGGAGAAGGCGGCGCTGCTGCGGCACTACACGGCGGACATCAGGCACACCGACGTCACCGCGCCGGTCTTCAAGGAGGCCAGCGCCCTCGACGACGTCACCACGATGCAGTACATCGACCTGTACACGTGGCTGCGCGGCGACATCCTGGTCAAGGCCGACCGCATGACGATGGCGCACGGGTTGCAGCTGCGCACGCCCTTCCTGGACCGGGCCGTGTTCGAGGTCGCCTCGACGCTGCCGAGCGACCTGAAGGTGCCACCGCGCTCGCGCACCCAGTCGCCGGTGACGAAGGCGGCGCTGCGCCGGGCCCTGGCCGGGGTCGTGCCGGACCCGATCGTCAACCGCGCGAAGCTCGGCTTCCCGGTGCCGATCCGGCCGTGGCTGCGCACCGAGATGCACGACTGGGCGCACGGCCTGCTCGACTCGTCGGGCGCCGGCGACCTCATCGACCTCGACGTGGTGCGCGGCCTGCTGAAGGCGCACCGCAAGAAGGAGGCCGACCACTCCCGCAAGATCTGGACGGTGCTGGTCTTCTGCATGTGGCACGCCGTGTTCGTCACGGAGACCGTCAAGCCCGTGATCCCCACGGCGGTGTCGCACTCCGTCGCCGACGGCCTGGGGTTAGATCCCTGGTGATCTTTACGCGGCACACTGTTCGCCGTGCTGGCAGGCGCTTAGCGTCGGTACTTGATGCTGCTCAAGTTCAGGCTCCAGAACTCCCGCTCGGTCCGTGACATCCAAGAGCTGACACTGCTCTCGGGCCCCGACGGCGGCTTCGGCGTGCCGCTGCGCTCCGGCTGTTCTGGTGCTCCTGGCCCTTCGCACTCGTCCGTCGCTCAAGGTTCCGCCGGCTCCTCACGTACCGCCGGATCCTCGTCCTCGGACAACACCGCCGGGGCGCTCCGCGTGTCGCCGCTGTGCGGGGTGTTCGGCCCGACCGCCGCCGGCAAGTCGACCATCCTGCGCGCCCTGTCCACGATGCGGTCCCTCGCCGTGTCCGGCAGCGACGTCCACGACGCCACGCAACGCTTCGAGCCCTTCCAGCTCGACCCGGCCGCCCGGCTGCTGCCGACCCGGTTCGAGATCGAGTTCCTGCTCGACGGCGTCCGGTACGTCTACGGCTGCGCCTACAAGCGCGACGAGATCGCCGGCGAATGGCTGCACGCCACGGACCGCGACCGGCGGCGGGTCTGGTTCGAGCGGGACCGCACCGGCATCCGCTGCCTGCCCGAGGCCCGCCTCGACCACCTCGCCGCCGCCTGCCCGTCCGCCGTCACGCTGCTGTCACTCGGCGCCGACGTGGAGCATCCGTGGCTCGCCCCGATCGCCGCGTGGCTGTTCGGCATCCGGACCGTCCGCCTCGCCCCCGGCACCCGGCTCGCCGGCGGCCTGGCCCACCTCTCCGACCGGTGGAGCGAGCAGCTGACGCTCCTGGTCAGCCACGCGGACCTCGGCGTCGTCGGCGTCGAGCGCGACCTGCTCCGCCTCGTCCACGCCGGCCGCTCCGGCTCGGTCCCCCTCGGCGGCTGGGCCGAGTCCGACGGCACCATCGCCTGGCTCGACCTGCTCGCCGCCCTGTTGCCGATGCTGGAACGCGGCGGTGTCCTGCTCGTCGACGACCTGGACGCCGCCGTGCACCCCGACCTCGCCGCCGAGGCGCTCCGACTGCTCCGCGACCGCGACCTCAACCCGGCCAGGGCGCAGCTGGTCTTCACCGCACGCACCCCGTTCGGCCCCGGCAGCGACGGCCTGCCCGTCCTGGATCCGGAGCAGATCTGGTACGTCGCCAAGGACTCCGACGGCGCCACCGTCCTCAGCCGCGCCCCCTCCGCCACCCAGCTCGGCCCCGGTGACCTCGCCCGCGAACTCTGGCTGGCACGTCAGCCGAAATGATGTACTGGCGCGATGACGGGACATGCGGTGGTCATCGGTGAAGCCCTGGTCGACCTGCTGGAGTCCACCACCGACGACGGCCAGATCGTCTACCACCCCGCCATCGGCGGGGCCCCGCTCAACGTCGCCGTCGGCATCGCCCGCCTGGGCGCCGCCAGCGAGTTCGCGGGCTCCGTCGGCGACGACCCCTGGGCCACCCGCATCGTCGACTTCCTCACCGCCACCGGCGTCGGCACCCGCGGCGTGGCCACCGTCCCCGGCGTCGCCACCACCTTCGCCGTGACCACCTTCCGCGGCATCGAACCGACCTTCCGCTTCTACGGCGACCCGCCCTCCTACGCCCTCCTGTCCCCCGCCGACCTGTCGACCGCCCTCGTCGGCTCCGCCGGGCTGCTGTACTGCGGCTCGATGTGCCTGCTCAGCCCGCCCGTCCTGGCCGCCGCCCGATCGGCCTGGGCCACCCCCGGCCCGATCCGCGTCTTCGACCCCAACGTCCGCCCGGTCGTCGGCGTCGACCCCGACGTGGTGGCCGAGTTCGCCGCGACCGCCGACCTGGTCAAGCTCAGCTCCGCCGACGCCGCCGCCCTGTGGGGCGAGTCCCCCGAGCACGCCGCCGGCCGCCTGCTCGACCTGGGCGCCGGCGCGGTCGTGGTGACCAACGGCGCGGAGGGCGCCCTCGTCGCCCACGCCGCCGCCACCGTCCGCGTCCCCGCCCCCACCGTCACCGCCGTCGACGCCACCGGCGCGGGCGACGCCACCATGGCCGCCCTGTCCTGGGGCATCCTCACCAAGGGCCTCCCCACCACCCTCGACGGCTGGGCGGACCTCACCCGCGTCGCGGTCCACGTCGCCGCCCTGGTCTGCGAATCCCGCGGCGGCGCGGTCTCGATGCCCACCGTGGCCGCCCTGCAGGCCCGCTTCCCCACCCTGCCCCTGTAACCCACCCGTTCAGCGTTCCCGCGAACTCGTGCCGCAGGCCGTCGCCCCATGGCCTTGTCGTTCCGCGCGGCAATTGCCGTTCCGCGGTCTTGTGGCCCGCAGCACGGCGCTCCCCGGGCTTGCGGACCGCAGGACGGCGATGGAAGGTCCTGTCCGTGATGACGGCGCGGGGATGGCCGGCACCACGGGCTTCGCCGCCCACGGCAGCGGGCGCTGGACACGACCGTCGCCCCCTTCGACAGCCCACGCCAAGGCCGCCCGCATCGCACGCAGGCGGCCAAATCGTGGTTTCGCAGCGCGATGACCGCGTCGCCCAATGTTACTCATGTCGGCCGATGCGGTTGTTCGTACACTGGCCGGTGTGACGTCGGAGCAGCTCGGCCGCTATGTGCGTGGGAGCAGGATCGCGGCTGGGGTAGTCGCGTTGGCGCTGGTGGGGCTGCGGGTCGGGTACGAGTTCGGGGTGACCGAGGCGCGCACGCCGACGTGGCTGGCGGTGACGTTGCTGCTGGCGCCGGTCGTGCTGCTCAGCGGGGCGTTCGTGGGGTTCGGGATCGTGCTGCGGCCGGTGATGCAGCCGCCGCCCGCGGCGTTGCGGGTGCGTGGGGACGCGTTCGTCGTGCCGGGGTCTCCGGTCTGGTCCGGGCGGGCGGCGATGGCGTGGGCGCTGCTCGGCACGTTGTTCCTGGAGAGCGACCCGAGCGCACCGGTCGAGCTGCGGGTCACGTTGAACGCGGTCGCCGTGCTGCTCATCGGGCTGGCCGCGGTGCCGTTGCTGCGAGGGCCGCGGATCGTCTTCAGCCCCGACGGGCTCACGATCCGCGCGGGTGGCAGCCGGCGGGTCCGCTGGGACGACCTCGTACAGGTGCCGCAGCGACCACTGCCGCTCACCGTGCGCAGCCCGAAGCTGGCGCTCAGCATCCGGCGGCCGGGGCGGCATGAGCCGGGCTGGTTGCTGGTGCCGCTGGAGCTGCTGGCGGTCGAGCCGGTGTTCCTCGGATCGGTGGTCGAGCACTACGTGGAGCATCCGGACCGGCGGGCGGCGATCGGGACCGAGGCGGAGTACGCGAGGCTGACCGGCGTCACTTGAGCCCGCTGGTCGTTGGGTAAGAGGATCTGGTTAGGAGCCATCCCAGCACTAGGAGAGTGCGCATGACCGACCGACCCCGCCCCCCGTCGCCGTACGACTTCCTGCCGGCGGTGCCGGCGTTCGCGTTGACCAGCGAGGACCTCACCGACGGCGGCACGCTGCCCGACGCGCAGGTCTACGAGCGTGGCAACACCTCGCCCCACCTGAGCTGGTCGGGGTTCCCGGCCGGGACGAAGAGCTTCGCGCTGACCTGCTACGACCCGGACGCGCCGACAGGCGGCGGGTTCTGGCACTGGATCGTGTACAACCTGCCGGCGGACGCGACCGAGCTGCCGACGGGTGCCGGCACGGGTGACAAGGACGGCCTGCCGGACGAGGCGATCCACGCCCGCAACGACTACGGCACCCGGGACTTCGGCGGTGCGGCGCCGCCGCCGAAGGACGCGCCGCACCGGTACTTCTTCGCGGTGCACGCCCTGGACGTGGACGCCCTGGAGATCGGCGCCGACGCGGCGGCGAACGTCGTCGGGTTCAACGTGGTCGCGCACACGATCGCCCGGGCCGTGCTGGTGTCCGAGTTCGGGTTCTGACGCAAGGTGACACCGCCCGCGTGCCCACAAGCACGCGGGCGGTACACGAGGACGCCCGCGCCACGTGGCAAAGCGAAGGCAAGGGTCCTGCAAGACCGATCCCACACAGTGGTCGGGTGGATCCCCTGCTCCTTGTCCGGCGCGTGCCGGCACACCGCCTCGCCGTGACCCGGCGCATCACCGCCCACTGGGGCACGCCGGCCACGTCCGGGGTGCAGTGGTGGGAGCTGGTCGATCCGATCTGCGACGACGAGCAGCCCGCCGCCGCGCTCGCCGCCGTCCGCCCCGACGGGGCCACGGTCAAGCTGATCCGTCTCGCCGCGCCGCCGGGACGGCGCGACCTCGCGGTGCAGGTCCTGCAGGGGCTCGTCGACGCGCTGCGCGCGGGTGAGGCGGAGCGGCTCGCCGCCGAGTTCCCCCCGAACGGGCACGACCTGCTGCGCCAGGCCGGCTTCCGGCAGCACGCCGGCGCATGGACCGTCGACCTCTGAAACGAGTTCTGAGCAAGATATCTGAACAGGAGATCTGAACGATCTACAAGGCGACAACCGGCTGCAAGAACTCCAACCGGTTGCCGTGCGGGTCGAAGGTGTGGAACCGCCGGTACCCAGGCAGCTCGTCGCTCCACGTCACCTGGTGGCCGGCCGCGGACAGCCGCGCGGCGAGCGCCGGCAGGTCGGGCCAGAGCAGCCCGGGGTGGGCCTTGCGCGCCGGCGTGAACGGTGTCTCCACCCCCAGGTGCAGCTCGATGCCGTGCCCGCGGAACCAGCAGCCACCCCTTCCGGCGAGCGCCGGCGGTTTCGGCACCACGGCGAGGCCGAGCAGGTCACCGTAGAAGGCGATCGACACCGCCTCGGAGCCCGCCGGGCAGGCGAGTTGGGCGTGGTGAATCATGTTTCACAGCTTGGTACACGCTTGCGGGTTTAACAAGACGGACGTACGGTTTTCTTGCTGGACGACGGTTGACGACGACTGGGCGTCCCACTTGCGGAAGACTTGCCGTGAGACACCCGCCTGATGACTTAAGGGAGCAACGCCGTGGCGAGCCTCGACACGTTCGGAGCCAAGAGCCAGCTGAGCGTCGGTGACGCCAGCTACGAGATCTTCAAGGTCGACAAGGTCGAGGGCGCCGAGCGCCTGCCCTACAGCCTGAAGATCCTCCTTGAGAACCTGCTGCGCACCGAGGACGGCGCCAACATCACCGCCGAGCACATCCGTGCGCTCGGCGGCTGGGACGCCACCGCCGAGCCCAGCGTGGAGATCCAGTTCACCCCCGCCCGGGTACTGATGCAGGACTTCACCGGCGTCCCGTGCGTCGTCGACCTGGCCACCATGCGCGAGGCCGTCGTCGAGCTCGGCGGCGACCCGACCCGCGTGAACCCGCTCGCCCCCGCCGAGCTGGTCATCGACCACTCGGTCATCGCCGACCTGTTCGGCCGGCCGGACGCCTTCGAGCGCAACGTCGAGCTGGAGTACGGGCGCAACAAGGAGCGCTACCAGTTCCTGCGCTGGGGCCAGACCGCGTTCAACGAGTTCAAGGTCGTGCCCCCGGGCACCGGCATCGTGCACCAGGTCAACATCGAGTACCTGGCGCCGGTCGTCATGCCCCGCAAGGGCCAGGCCTACCCGGACACGGTCGTCGGCACCGACTCGCACACCACGATGGTCAACGGCCTGGGCGTCGTCGGCTGGGGCGTCGGCGGTATCGAGGCGGAGGCCGCGATGCTCGGCCAGCCCGTGTCGATGCTGATCCCGCGGGTCGTGGGCTTCAAGCTCAGCGGCGAGCTCCCCGAGGGCTGCACCGCCACCGACCTGGTGCTCGTCATCACCGAAAAGCTGCGCAAGCACGGCGTCGTCGGCAAGTTCGTCGAGTTCTACGGCCCCGGCGTCAGCGCCGTCCCGCTCGCCAACCGCGCCACGATCGGCAACATGAGCCCGGAGTACGGCTCGACCGTCGCGATCTTCCCGATCGACGACGAGACGATCAAGTACCTGCGCCTCACCGGCCGCGACGAGGCCCAGGTCGCGCTCGTCGAGGCGTACGCCAAGGAGCAGGGCCTCTGGCACGACCCGGCCGCCGAGCCGGACTACTCCGAGCGTCTCGAGCTGGACCTGTCCACCATCGAGCCCTCCCTCGCGGGCCCGAAGCGGCCCCAGGACCGGGTGCCGCTGAAGAGCGCCAAGCCGTTGTTCCGAGGTGTACTGGGTGACTACGTCGCCGACGGTGGCATCGAGGGCCCGGCCGACGAGGCGAGCGCCGAGTCCTTCCCGGCCAGCGACCCGCCCGCCAACCACCTGCAGACCAACGGCGACAAGCCGCACGACCTCGTCTCGGCCGCCCGCGGCGCCAACGGGCGCCAGTCGAAGCCGGTGAAGGTCGGCGACTTCGAGCTCGACCACGGCGCCGTCGTCATCGCCGCGATCACCTCCTGCACCAACACGTCCAACCCGCAGGTCATGATCGGCGCCGGCCTCCTGGCCCGCAACGCCGTCGAGCGGGGCCTCACCGTCAAGCCGTGGGTGAAGACCACCCTGGCGCCCGGCTCGAAGGTCGTCACCGACTACTACGAGCGGGCGGGGCTCACCGCGTACCTCGACAAGCTCGGCTTCAACCTCGTCGGGTACGGCTGCACGACCTGCATCGGCAACTCCGGCCCGCTGCCCGAGGCGGTGAGCGCCGCCGTCAACGAGCACGACCTCAGCGTCGTGTCGGTGCTGTCCGGCAACCGCAACTTCGAGGGCCGCATCAACCCCGACGTGAAGATGAACTACCTCGCGTCGCCGCCGCTCGTCGTCGCGTACGCCCTCGCCGGCACCATGGACCTGGACCTCACCAGCGAGCCGCTCGGCACCGGCTCCGACGGCCAGCCGGTGTACCTCCGCGACATCTGGCCCACGCCGAAGGAGGTCGAGGACACCATCGCCGCGGCGATCGGCAGCGACCTGTACAACTCCCGCTACGCCGACGTGTTCGCCGGCGACGAGCAGTGGCAGTCGCTGCCCACGCCGACCGGCTCCACGTTCGAGTGGGACGCCGAGTCGACGTACGTGCGGAAGCCCCCGTACTTCGAGGGCATGGCCACCTCGCCGGCCCCGGTCTCCGACATCAGCGGCGCCCGGGTCCTGGCGAAGCTCGGCGACTCGGTCACCACCGACCACATCTCCCCCGCCGGCTCGATCAAGGCCGACTCCCCCGCCGGCAAGTACCTCGCCGCGCACGATGTGGACCGCAAGGACTTCAACTCGTACGGCTCCCGGCGCGGCAACCACGAGGTGATGATCCGCGGCACGTTCGCGAACATCCGCCTGCGCAACCAGCTCGCCCCCGGCACCGAGGGCGGCGTCACCGTCAACCACCTCACCGGTGAGCAGACGACCATCTACGACGCCTCCGTCGCGTACGCTTCGTCGGGCACGCCGCTGGTGATCCTCGCCGGCAAGGAGTACGGCTCCGGCTCGTCCCGCGACTGGGCCGCGAAGGGCACCGCCCTGCTGGGCGTCCGCACCGTCATCGCCGAGAGCTACGAGCGCATCCACCGCTCCAACCTCATCGGCATGGGCGTCCTGCCGCTGCAGTACCCGCAGGGCCAGAACGCCGAGTCCCTGGGCCTCACCGGCACCGAGACCTTCACGGTCACCGGCGTCGAACAGCTCAACGACGGCACCACCCCCCGCACCGTCAAGGTCACCACCGACACCGGCACCGAGTTCGACGCCGTCGTCCGCATCGACACCCCCGGCGAGGCGGACTACTACCGCCACGGCGGCATCCTCCAGTACGTCCTCCGCAAGATGATCGAGGCGTAACCAGAGGCTCCAACGCGACGGGCCGGCCACCACCACGGTGACCGGCCCGTCCTCTTGCCCTCGCTGCGATCGCACCGGGGCGTCGCCTCGATCGTCAGTACACGTGGCGGCAGTTCGCGTCCCGCCCGTTGAACCACAGCATCCGATACGACGTATCGATCCCGAACACGCCGTCGACGGCGGCGCCTTCGAGCTTCTGGATTCGGCGCAGCGCATCCTCCGTGATCGGCCCGAAGTCCCCGTCGGATTTGACCTCCTGAGGGAATCCGATCGACCTGAGCCACGCGCCGTAGCAGACGCGGATCGCCTCCTGCAGGATGATGACTCCGTCGGTCCGGTGACCACGCTGCATCCAGCACCGGTAGTCACCCGTCGAGGAGGAGGGCCGGTAGATCGAGGTCCGGACGTAGCTCGTGCACACCGGCACCGCCGCAGCCGCTGGCTCCGCGAGCAGCACCACGCTCCCGGCGGCCCCGATGACCAGCGCCGCTGCCAGCGACGCAACTCGTTGACGAACGTTGATATTCACATCCAGCATTGTCGCTGCCTGGATCGGCCACTACCGCCCGCGCAGACAAACCGGCCGATTCCGGCTGTCACCACGCTTCGGCCGAGGACAGGCCCGGTGCCCGAGTGCCCGCGAAGCCACTGGTTCCGCCGGTGTCCGCCGCGCCCGCTCCCGGCTTCCCCGCGAGCGGGCACGGACTGCGAACGCCTCGGGGTCAGCTGGGGATGGTGTAGCGCTGGACGACGCGGGTGTCGGGGTTGAAGGCGACGACCGTGTTGTCCGACATCGAGACCTCCTGGAGGATGTCGTCCTTGGCGAGGTCGGCGGTGCCGACGAGCTTGTTGTCGGCGACGTTGACGATCGCGACCTGGACGGCGGAGGCCGCGTTGCGGAAGCTGACGATGGCGACCCGGCCGGCGGCGCAGGCGGCGACGTCATGGGCGTCGAGGCTCTGGCCGAGGTAGAACTGGTTGTTGCCGTTGGCCGGGTCGATGACCGCGCCCTCGCCGATCTCGCCGGACGAGCCGAAGCCGCCGATCAGCTTGCCGCCGACCACGGCCCACTCGCCGTCGCTGGTGATGAGGCTCTTGCCGTCGGCGGGCGGGGTCTTGGTCCACTTGGCCGTGCCGGCGGCGGTGTCGATGGCGACGATGGCGTCCTTCGACGACGACAGCTCGGCCTGCACGCAGACGAGCTTCTCGCCGCAGGGGCGGACGTCGCCGATCTTGGTGCCGGCGGTGCCCCGGTACTGCCACTTCTGCTTCATGTCGGACAGGCCATAGGCGATGATCGAATCGTCGTCGGGCTTGACGATCGCCAGGTCGTTGTAGACGGTCCAGGCCTCGTCGCCCTTGGAGATAGCGCCGGTCGCCTTCACCTTGCCCGAGTTGAGGTCGATCGTGCTCGCCTTGCCATCCGCCTGCAGCTGCACGGCCACGGCGGTGTCGGCCGTGAGGGACTGCTTGTAGGGCACCCGCTTGGCGAAGGTCAGCGAATAGGTGGGAACGATCACGTCGGCGGGCGATTCGGCGGTGGCCCATCGGGCCGACGCGCGCACTGCCCGATGGCCGAGCGGGTAGACGGCCTTGGCACCAGGGTGCGACCAGCGGGCCTTGCCGTCGAGCAGGTTGATGCGCTCGATCGCGGTGTTGTTGAAGCCGCGAAACTCGGTGATCGCGTCGGTGCCGATGTAGAGGGCATCGATGCGGTCGATGAACGGGGCGGTCCACTTCACGGTGCCGGTCGCGATGTCGACCACGCTCCGGCTGTTCTCCTTCTCGGCCTGCTTCAGGTCCTCCTCGCCGTCGACGATCAGCAGGTTGCCCACGACGGTGAGGTGCACCTCCTTCGGCTCCATCGGGAGCTGGACCCGGAACTTCTGGCCGCCGGTGGCCTCATAGCCGACGACGTCGGTCGAGCCGACGCTGACCGCCGCCGTGAACACCATGCCGTTGCCGGCCACCGCGGCGACGGCGCCCTCGCTCGGCAGGGTGATCGGCGTCCCCGACCTGAGCCCCTGGATCTTCGGGTCCTTGACGGTGCCGTTGTCGTTGGCGGTGGTGTTGTCCGGCAGGCCGTCCTTCACGGACTCGAACTGGTCGCCGATCCAGGTGAAGACCTTGGAGCCGCCCCAGAGGCAGCCGCCGATGAGGGACAGGACGATGACGAGGGCGATCCAGGGGGCGGCGCTGCGGCGGGGGCGGACGATGACCGGTGGGGGTGGCGTGAATGCGGGCTGGCCGCCCGGCGGGAACGTCGTTGCCCCGAAGCCGCCGCCCTGGCCGGGCGGGCCGCCCGGCGTGCCGAAGCCGGGGCCACCAGGGCCGCCCGGAGCGCTGAAACCGGGACCGCCCTGGCCCGGCGGGCCGCCTGGGGTGCCGAAACTGGGACCGCCCTGGCTGGGTGGGCCGCCGGGAGTGCTGAAACCGCCGGGGGCGCCGATGCCGGCGGGGACGTCGGGGCGGGCCAGGCCGGGAGCGCCCGCGGGGGCGCCGGGGGCGGGCCGGACGCCGGGCGGAGCGGTCGCGCCGAACGCCGCCGGGCCGCCGCTGCCGAAGCCGGGGCCGCCGGGCCGGCCGCCCTGGTTGGGGACGAAGGCGGCCGGGGACGACGGAGAGGCGGCGTTCAAGGTCTGCGACAGGTTTGCCGGGGAGCCGAAGGCGGCGCCGGGCGAGGTCGGGGACGAGGAGCCGCCGGTCGCGGCGAACGGCACCGAGACCGGGTAGGAGGTGCCGCCGCTCGGGGAGACCGGGGTGCCCGAGACCGGGCGGGGGGCCGGGGACTGGCCGCCGTCGAAGAGCTGCTGGGGTGAGGTGGCGATGGCGAGCATGCCGCCATAGGCGACGGGCAGCTCGGGCTGCTCGGGCACGACGGGGGCGACGCCGAAGCGGGCGTGCAGGCGGCTCGCGACGAGCGGGATGCGGGAGGAGCCGCCGACGAGGAAGATGCCGGCGAGCTGGCGGACGTCGACGCCGGCGCGCTCCAGGACGCGGCGGGTCTCGTCGACGGCGCGGTCGATGAGAGGGCCGGCGACGCGCTCCAGCTCCTCGCGGGTGATGTGCAGGGCCTCTTCGGTGCCGGGGACGTGGATCGGGGCGGAGGCGGCGCGGGACAGCATCTCCTTCGCGGCGCGGACCTCGGTCCACAGGGCGCGGCGGTCGCGGTGCGCGGCGATGCTGTCAGGATTGGCGAGGCGCTGCCAGATGTCGGGGTTGCGCAGGCTGATGAGCTGGCCGAGGTGACCGACGAGGGCCGCGTCGATGTCGACGCCGCCGAGGTCGTCGAGGCCGCCGACGCCGAGGACGCGCAGACCGCCCGGGCCGCCCGCGGCGGCGGGCTCGCGGCGCACCACGGAGACGTCGAGCGTGCCGCCGCCGAAGTCGAACACGGCGAGCGACTGCAGCGGCGCGACCTGCTGGCCGAGGACGCGCAGGCAGTAGGTGGCGGCGGCGATCGGCTCGTCGACGAGGACGACCGGGCCGAGGTTGGCGGCGCGGGCCGCCTCCAGCAACACGTTGCGCCGCTGGCCGCCCCAGTCGGCGGGGCAGGTGAGGACGGTGGAGCCGACCGGGTTGACCCCGGCCTGCAGGGACTCGTCGGCGACCCGCTTGAGCAGCGCGGAGAGCATCTCGACGACGGTGACCTCGGTGTCGCCGAGCAGGACCGCGCCCTCGTCGACGCTGCGCTTCGGGTAGGGCTCGAAGCGGGACGGGGCCAGCTGGGAGAGCCGCTCCGCGTCGCGGCCGACGGAGAGCTTGCCGCTCTCGTCGGCGTAGATGCCGGACGCCATGACCGGCGAGCCGTCGAAGAGCAGCGCGCGCGGGGCGTCGTCACCACGGCGGACGACCGCCACGGTGTGGCAGGTGCCCAGATCGATCGCGAGACGATGGGTCGGCCCCACGCCCTCACCTCCAAAGACCCCGGGATCGTACGGCAGCGGTACGACATTTCCGATCGGCGGTTTGGGGTAGACAGGAAGCCGACACAGAAACGGGAGGGTCGATGCGCGCAGTCGTGTTCGAGCAGTACGGCGACCGGGAGGTCCTGCGGGCGAAGGACGCCCCGGACCCGCAGCCGGGGCCGGGCGAGGTCCTGGTGCTCGTGGAAGCCAGCGGGGTGAATTTCATCGACGTGTACCAACGCAGCGGCACCTACCAGGTGCCGCTGCCGTTCGTGCTGGGCAGCGAGGGCGGCGGCACGGTGCTCAGCTTCGGCGACGGGGTGGAGGGCCTCGCCCCCGGCGACCGGGTGGCGTGGACTGGCGTCCCCGGCAGCCACGCGGAGCAGGCCGTCGTCCCGGCGGACCGGCTGGTGCCCGTGCCGGACGGGATCAGCACCGAGCAGGCGGCCGCGGCGATGCTGCAGGGTCTCACCGCGCACTACCTGACCCACGACTCCTACCCGGTGCGCGCCGGGGACACCGTCCTGGTGCACGCCGCCGCGGGTGGGGTCGGGCGCCTGCTGACGAGGATCATCACGCACCTCGGCGGCCGGGTGGTGGCGACCGCCGGCACGCCCGCGAAGCGGGAGATCGCCCTCGCCGACGGTGCGGTGCGGGCCGTCCCGTACGACGAGGCCCTGCAAGCCGTCCGCGAGGTCAGCGACGGCGCGGCGGCCGTGTACGACGGCGTGGGCAAGGACACGTTCGACACCAGTCTCGAAGCGCTCCGCCCGCGCGGCACCCTCGTGCTGTTCGGCGCGGCGAGCGGGAAGGTGCCGCCGGTCGACCCGCTGCGCCTCATGGCGGGGTCCTACATGCTGACCCGGCCCACCCTGGGGCACTTCATCGCGAAGCGGCACGAACTGCTCGAACGCGCCGAAACGCTGTTCGGCTGGATCGCGGACGGCGTCGTCGAGGTGGCCGTCACCGGGAAGTACCCGCTGGACGCCGTACAGGACGCGTATGCCGCACTGGAGGGCCGGCACTCGACCGGGAAGCTGCTCATTATTCCGTGATCGTGATCTCAGGCGACGGACCTGCGCGAAGCCGGGAAAAGTCCCCCGACTAGACCATTCAATGGTCCAGAGGAGGGGAGCGCGATGAGCCACGTGGCAACGACCCAGCACGGCAGGCACGAGCTGCACACGCACCCGAGCCGCTGGTTCGCGCTGGTGATCATCGCGGTGGCGCAGCTGATGGTGGTGCTGGACGCCACCGTCGTCAACGTCGCGCTCCCGCACGCCAAGGCCGACCTCGGCATCAGCGACGCCAACCAGCAGTGGGTGGTGACGGCGTACACGCTGACCTTCGGCGGGCTGCTGCTGCTCGGCGGCAGGATCGCGGACTACTGGGGGCGCAAGCGGACATTCGTCGTCGGCATCCTCGGCTTCGCCGTCGCGTCCGGGCTCGGCGGCGGCGCGTGGGACGAGACGTCGCTGTTCCTCGCCCGCGCCCTGCAGGGCGTGTTCGGCGCGCTGCTCGCCCCCGCGTCGCTGGCGCTGCTGAGCGTGCTGTTCGTCGACGCGAAGGAGCGGGCGAAGGCGTTCGGCGTCTACGGCGCGATCGCCGGCGGTGGCGCCGCCCTGGGCCTGGTCCTCGGCGGCGTCCTCACCGAGTACGCGCACTGGCGCTGGTGCCTGCTCGTCAACATCCCGGTCGCGCTGATCGCGATCGCCCTGGCGGTGCGGATCGTGCCGGAGAGCAAGGCGAGCGGCAACACCAAGTACGACATTCCGGGCGCGATCCTGGCGACGCTCGGCCTGAGCCTGCTGGTGTACGGCTTCACGAAAGCCGGCGAGACCGACGCCCAGCAGCGGCTCAAGTACGGCTGGAGCTCGCCGGTCACGCTGGGCCTGATCGGCGTCGCGGTGCTGCTCCTGGCGCTGTTCGTGGTCGTCGAGACCCGCATCCGCAACCCGCTGCTGCCGATGCGGGTCGTGCTGCAGCGCACCCGCGGCGGCGCCTACCTGGCCTCCACGCTCATCGGCGCCGGGTTCATCGGCGCGGTGTTCTTCGTCAGCCTGTACTTCCAGCTGGTGCTGCACTACACGCCGCTGCAGGCGGGGGTACGGACGCTGCCGATCAGCGTCGGCGTGCTGATCGCCGCGGGCCTGTCCAGCGGGCTGCTGCCGAAGCTCGGCCCGAAGCCGATCATGGCGACGGGCGCGGTCGTGGCGGCGGCCGGCATGATCCTGCTGACCCGGATCGGCGTCGACACCGCGTACGCCACCCACGTCATGCCGTCCATGCTGATCCTCGGCTTCGGGCTGGGCTGCACGTTCGTGCCGCTGGGCAACATCGCCCTGGTCGGCGTCGACGAGCACGACGCCGGCGCCGCGAGCGCGGTGGTCAACGCCAGCCAGCAGGTCGGCGGGTCACTCGGCACGGCACTGCTCAACACGGTCGCCATCACGGCCGCCACGTCGTACTTCACGGACCACGCGACGGCCGTCGACCCGCAGGGCACGCAGCTGGAGGCGATGGTGCACGGCTATGTGACGGCGTTCTGGTGGGGCTCGGCCCTGCTGGTCGCCGCGGCCGTGATCGTCGTCGTCTTCATCAAGGCGACCAGGGACGACGTGCCCGAAGAAGGTGCCGTCCACATGGGCTGAGCGGGGTTCGACACCTCGCGCAGACGGAAGCGGCGGACATACCCTCCCCGCCGCTTTCACCCGCGGCCCGCCCGGCCACAAGACCGGGCGGGCCGCGCTTTGAAACCAGACGCTCAGACCCGCATGCCGGCGTCGTGCAGCAGCTCCACGATCAGCGGCTCCGGGTCGACGGGGAAGCCCTTGCCCGTGAACCACTTCGCCATGTTGGCGACGTCGCGGGCCAGGAAGTCCGCCCCCTTCGGGTTGATCACCACGTCGACGATCTGCGGCAGGTCGATGATGACCAGCCGCCCGTCGTGGACGAGGGTGTTGTACGGCGACAGGTCGCCGTGGGCGACGCCGGCGCGGGCGAGGACCCGCAGCGCGTCGACCAGCTGCCACCACAGGTCCGCCAGCAGGTCCAGGTCCGGGCGGGTCTGCGCCAGCCGCGGCGCGGCCGTGCCGTCGTCGTCCCCGATGAACTGCAGCATGAGCTCCGTGCCGAGCAGCTGCACCGGGTACGGGACGCAGACCCCCAGCTCCCACAGCTGCGCGAGCGCGCCGAACTCGGCGTTCGCCCACTGGCCGGCGATCGCCTCCCGGCCGAACGCCGTCCGACCCGCCATGGCCCGGGTGACCCGGGACTCGCGGACCCGGCGGCCCTCCAGGTAACCGGAGTCGCGGTGGAAGAGGCGGTGCTCGGCGGCCCGGTACCGCTTCGCGGCGAGCAGGACCCGCCGGTCGGTGCCGGGGACGCCGCGCTCCACCAGGTGGACGTCGGCTTCCTTACCGGTCTTGAGGACGCCCCGGTCGGTGTCCTTGGCGGCGTGCTCGGTGATCACCCAGTCGGGGAACGGGGCCGGGCCGTGCTGCACGCCGGGCGCGCTCCACGAGGACCAGCCGGTCTCCTCCTCCACGAGGTCCCAGGCGGTCTCGCTGGACGGGGAGGAGCGTTTTACGAAGGTCGGATCGTCGTCGTCGAACTTGCGGCGGCGGCGAGCGGACGTGCCAAAAGAGTCGTTGTCGCGCAACGCGAGGTCTCCAGAGTCAAGAGGAAAGCGGAAGTCGGCATGCAAAAACGCGCCGTGACGGCAGCCATGCGAACCAGCCCCCTCTCAACTCGAGACACGAAGACACGAAGACCCTGAGGTCAGGTGCACCTTCCCGTACACCCGCGGAAAACGCAACCGAATTACCGCGACGCCATGACCTCGGCGATCGCGGCGATCACCCCGTCGGCCGTGCGGGTCGGCGCGTAGCGGGGCTCCACCCAGCGGCGGCCCCGGTGCAGCCAGACGCTGCGCATCCCGACGTCCGCGGCACCGCCGATGTCGGCCTCGGGGCTGTCGCCGATGATCCAGGCGCCGCCGAGCCGCATCCGCGCCCGCTCCGCCGCGATCGCGAAGATCCGCGGGTTGGGCTTGCGGACGCCGACGTCCTCGGAGATGACCCAGTCCGCCAGGTACCGGTCGAGCCCGGTCTTGCGCAGCTTCTCCTCCTGCTGCCGGGTCTCGCCGTTGGTGACGACGACCGGCACCCAGCCGGCGTCCTCGGCGATCGCGAGGGCGCAGGCGGTCAGCGGGTTGAGCCGGACCCGGGCCATCAGCTCGCCGCGGATCTCCTCGACGATGTCGATCGCGGCCTCACGGAGCCCGTACCGCTCCCGGATCCCCTCGGCGACGTCCCACGTCGAACCCATCCCGTCGGCGTCCACGGACAGCAGCCAGTCCAGGTCGTATTCGGGCGCGCCGATGCCACGCAGGAAGTCGCCGGCCCATGCGCGGAACGCCCCGGCCCTGTCCAGCAGGGTGTCGTCCAGGGAGAGCAACAACAGGGGCACGCGGGCAGGGTACGTGACCGGAATGACATAAAACAGTGCTCACATTTTCGATGGCCGAGGATCCCCACAGAACGGGGTGAAACGCACCGTTTTCCCTGGGCAGTGTGCCAAACCGTATGTACGGCTTGCATAATCGTCCCGTGCCCAGGGTGAGCCAGGACCAGCTCGACGCACGCCGGAAGGAGATCCTCACCGGCGCGCGGACCTGTTTCGCCCGGCACGGCTACGAAGGGGCGACGGTCCGGCGGCTGGAAGAGGAGATCGGCCTGTCCCGCGGCGCGATCTTCCACCACTTCCGGGACAAGGACTCGCTCTTCCTCGCCGTCGCCGAGGACGACGCCGCGACCATGGTAGCCACGGTCGCCGAGCACGGCCTCGTCCAGGTCATGCGGGACCTCCTCGCCCGGGCGGCCACCGAGGACGTCGCCGGGTGGCTCGGCAGCCAGCTGGAGGTGTCGCGGCGGCTGCGCACCGACCCGGAGTTCGCGAAGCGGTGGGCGGCCCGCTCGGAGGCGGTCGCCGAGGCGACCCGTGAGCGGTTGCAGCGCCAGCGGGAGGCCGGCGTGCTGCGCGCCGACGTCCCGATCGCGATCCTCGCGCAGTTCCTCGAGCTGGCCTACGACGGCCTGGTCCTCCACCTCGCGACCGGCCGCCCCGTGCAGGATCTCGAGGCCGTCCTCAACCTGGTCGAGGCCGCCGTCCGAAGGTCGGGATGACATCGGTCACAAGGTTTCCTCAAGTGTCCTTCCGGTGACAGGCGCTACTCGACGTCCGCACCCACACTGACCCCATGAGGACATCGATCGTCGCTGGCCCGGGTGACACCTGGGGCATCGCGGGCCCGGACTTCCTGTGGCTGTACGCCGGGCTCGCCGCACTCGCGATCATCACCGCGTTCATCTGGCGCCGCGCCGCCATGCGCGGTCCTTCGCTGCGCCGCGCCCGGGACCTGACCCCGACCCAGGCCGCGCTCCTCAACGGCGACCGGAAGCTGGCCGTCTACAGCTCCCTCGCCGCCCTGCGCGCCGCCGGCGCCATCGACTCCCGCAGCCGCGGCAACATCCGCAAGTCCGGTCCGCTGCCGACCGGCGCCGGTGAGCTCGACCAGGCCGTGTACGAGTGCGCGCGCCGCGGCCTCGCCGCCCGCAACGTGCAGACCGACTCCGGCGTCGTCGCCGTGCTCAAGCGCACCGAGGAGCAGCTGACCCTGGCCGGCTGGCTGCTCGACCCCGAACGCCGCCGCAACGTGCGGCGGGCGTGGCTGATCGTCCTCGCCGTCGTCGCGGTCGGCGTCGCCCGGATCGGCGCCGGCATCTTCAACGACCAGCCCATCGGCTTCCTGGTGATGCTGGTGGTCCCGGTCTTCCTCATCGCGCTGCTGTTCCGGTCCGTCCCGCGGGTCACCACCAACGGCAGGGCCCTGCTGCTTCGGATGCGGATGCGGGTCCAGCACCTGTCGCCGCGCCAGTCGCCGTCGTGGTCCACCTACGGCCCGGAGGCCGCGGCGCTCAGCATCGGGCTCTTCGGCGCCGGCGCGTTCTTCCTCGCCGACCCCGCGTTCGCCGAGTCCGCCGAGCTGCAGCGGCACGTCGCCGCCAGCGGTGGCGGCGGCTCCTTCGACAGCGGCTGGAGCGGCAGCTCCGACTCCGGCTCGTCCAGCTCCTGCGGCGGGTCGAGCTCGAGCTGCGGCGGCGGGTCGAGCTGCGGCGGAGGGTGCGGGGGATGACCACGGTCGGCATCGGCTGGCGGCCCGAGATCGCCGGTTACGTCGCCGGCCTCCCGGGGCTGCGGTTCACGGAGGTCGTCGCGGAGTCCGTACACCTGACGCACCCGCCGGCGATGCTCATGGACCTGGTCGACCGGGGCGTGCGGGTCGTGCCGCACGGGGTGCGGCTGTCGCTCGGCGGCGCCGAACCCGTCGACGACACCCGCGCGGCGCACCTGGCGCGCTGCGCCGAGCTGCTGCGGTCGCCGCTGGTCAGCGAGCACATCGCGTTCGTGCGGGCCGGCGGCGTCGAGGCGGGGCATCTGCTGCCGGTGCCCCGCACCCGGGAGGCGGTCGACGCGGTCGTCGCCAACGTGCGGCGCACCCAGGCGGCGCTCGGCGGCGTCACCCTCGCCCTGGAGCCGATCGCCGCGCTGTTCGACTGGCCCGACCCGGAGCTGACCGAGGCGCAGTTCCTCACCGAGATCCTCGACCGGACCGGCTGCGCGCTCCTGCTCGACGTCGCCAACGTCCACGCCAACGCCCGCAACCGCGGCACCCCCGGTGACCTGCTCGACGGGCTGCCGCTGGAGCGGATCGCGTACGTGCACGTCGCCGGCGGGGCCGAGCACGACGGCTTCTACCACGACACCCACACCGACCCGACCCCGCCGGAGGTCCTCGACCTGGTCAAGGAGCTGTGCGCGCGGACCAGCCCGCCGGCGCTGATGCTCGAACGCGACGGCCACTACCCGCCCGCCGCCGAGCTGACCCGCGAGCTCGACGCCCTCTGCGCCGCCGCGGGCCTCCCCCGGATCACGGCATGACCCTGGCCGACCGGCAGCGGGCCCTCGTCGACGCGCTCGTCGCCGGCGGTGCCGTCCCCCCTGGTTTCGATGCGGCAGGTGTACGGGCAGCGGCCGTCGCCCTCCGCAGGAAGCGCGCCGGCGAGGTGGCCCGCACATGGCCCTTCCTGGCGGCGTCGTACGGCGACCGCTGGCATCGCACGTTCGCCGACTGGGCGTCCGGGCGCCCGCCGCAGGGTTCGCTGCGCGACGGCTGGGACTTCGCCCGCTGCGCCGGCCCCGCCACGCTGACGCCGCTCGCCCGGGAGGAGCTCGCCGGGCGGGAGGCCGCCTTCCGCTACGACGGCGCCGCCGCCCCGGTCCCCCGCAGGCGGCTCGCCGCCCGGCTGCGGCTGCTGCTGTCACGCCATGGATCCCGGTCCACGTGACCGGCGCGCTCTGAAATTTCTTGTATCAGGTGCCACGCGTGTGTCCTCTAGTCAGGTGAGACGGCGCCGACTTCGGATTCGAGGCGCCCTGCGGGGACGGAGAGCCACATGCAGTTACGCTGCCGGCGGATGACGGGGGACGCGCTGGCCGACCTCGGTGACGACAACGGCGCGCCACCGTCGACGCCCTGGCTGCCGTCGGCCGCCGTCCTGCGCCGCCACGGCGCCCGCGTGCTGGAGCCCGGCGACGGCGTGTCCGCGCCGACGGTGTACCGGGCGGGCGTCCTGCTGTCGACCGCGCCGGCGAGCGAGCCGCCGGACACCCTCGAGCGCTGCAACCAGACCCTCGCCGGGTCCGGCATGCGCCTCGCCGAGAGCCACGCCGTGCCCAGCGGGCGCGGTGCCGCGGCGCACGGCCCCGACGGACCCGCCAGGGAGCGGGCCGTACGGCGGCGCGTGCGGGCCGTCCAGCTCGTCGCGGCGCACGGCGCCGACCCCGAGTCCGTCGACGCGTGGGCCGCGCTGAAGGCGTTGCGCGCCGGCGGCCACGGGGCGCACCTGTCGCTCGACCACCTGCTCTTCGGCGCCTCCATCGGCGGGGTGCCGATGACCGAGGGCTCCCCCATGACGGAAGGCTCTCCGATGACGGAGGGCTCGCCGATGACCGAAGGCTCCCCCATGACGGAGGGGTCCCCGATGACGGAGGGCAGCGCCTGGCGGTTCGCCGGCGGTGCCGGCCGCCGGCCGGTCGACCTGGTCCTCCCGCCGCCCCGCCGGCGCACCGCCGCGGAGCTCGGCGACCGGCGGCCCGTCGTCGCGGTCCTCGACACGGGCATCTCCCCGCACGAGTGGCTCGACGTCCCCACCCCCGCCGGCTCGGCGCTGCCCGCGGACGGGTTCACCACCGTCGACACCGAGCTGCAGGCCATGATCCTCGCCGCGCAGGACCAGCTCATCGCCGCCGGTCACTCCCTGCAACGCCTCCGCGACGCCTGGGAGCGGCAGATCAGCACCGGCTCCGTCGCCGGCGAGCTCGGCACCCACACGGGGCACGGCACGTTCATCGGCGGGCTCGTCCGGCAGGTCGCCCCCGACGCCACCGTCCTGCAGATCCGGGTCATGCACAGCGACGGCGTCGTCTACGAGAGCGACCTGCTCATCGCCCTCGACCGCCTCGCCGACGAGGTCGAAGCGGCCCAGGCGGGCACCGGCGGACGGATGGTCGACGTCGTCTGCCTGTCGCTCGGCTACTACCTCGAGAGCGCGGCCGACGGTTCGTACACCATCCGCCTCCAGGAACACGTCGACCGCCTGCTCGCGGCCGGGGTCGTCGTGGTCGCCGCCGCCGGGAACCACGCCACGTCCCGCGAGTTCTACCCCGCGGCCCTGCCGTGCGACGGGGAGCTGCCGGTGATGAGCGTCGGCGCCTTCCAGCCCAACGACGCCAAGGCGATGTTCAGCAACGACGGCCCCTGGGTCCGCTACTGGGCGCCCGGGTCGGCGCTGATCAGCACGTTCCCGAAGGTCCAGGGCAGCCGGGGCGCCGCCTTCACCACCCCCGCCGGCAACGCCGGGGGCCGCCCCACCCGCCGCGAGACCCTCGACGACGACGACTACACGCGCGGCTTCGCCTCGTGGAGCGGCAGCTCGTTCGCCGCGGGTCTCGGCGCCGCCGAGGTCGCCGCGCTCCTGCTGGAGAACGCCGCCGCCGACCCGCAGCTGCGCCTCGACCAGGTGGACGCGAAGTCCACCACGCAACGGGCGCTGCGAGCCCTCGACGGGTTCCCGGGGTAGACCATGGCCGACTTCCAGCACTTCTCGGACGACGGGCTGCTCGCCGACCTGCGGCGCGTCGCCGGCCTGGTCGACCCCGTCCCCGCCGACCTGCTCTTCTCCCTCAGCGTCGCCGGGCTCGACATCGAGGTCTGTCGCCTCGTCCCGGCGCTGGACGGCGCGATGGCCGGGGTCCGCGGCGACGAGGAGACCACCCGCGCCACCTTCGAGTCGGCGAGCCTCACCATCATGGTCGAATGGACCGCCGGCGCCGCCGGCACCGTCCGCCTCGACGGCTGGCTCGCCCCACCCTCCCCCTGCCGCATCGAGCTGCGCACGGTCGACGGCCCGCAGACCATGGACACCGACGAGGGCGGCCGCTTCGCCGCCCAGCGGGTCACCCGCGGCGAGGTCCAGATCCGCGTCCACCCGACGAACGACCAAGAAGCCGATGGCGCCCGGACGGTGGTGACGCCATCGTTCGTGGTGTAGCCGCAACCTCACCGTCCCCGGCCGACCCGCGTGCCTCCACCGCCACGCGGGCCACACCCATGCCTATCCGCACCGCCCCTGCCCCCGCCGGCAGTCCGACGCGCGCCGCGCGAGCCGCCCCCATCGCTGGCAGTCCGGCGGGCGCCGCGCGACCCGCCACCGCCGACAGTCCGGTGAAGGCCGCTCGATCCACCACCGCACCCTCCCCCGCCGGCAGGTCGAAGGGCGCCGCACGACCCACAACCACCGCACCTTTCCCCGCGGACAGTCCGGCAGGCGCCGTGCGAGCCGCCGCCACCGCGCCCGCCGCCGGCAGTCCGGCGGGTGCCACGCGACCCACCATCATCGTCCCTTCCCCCGCGGACAGCCCGGCGGGTGTTGCGGGACCCGGCACCTTCGCGGGAGCCGGGCCGTCTGTGGCTGCTGGTTCCTCGAGCGGCGCTTCCCCGGTCGCCAGTGCGGTGGCGGGTGTGGCGGCGCCTGCGGGGCGGGCGGTGACGGACGGTGGGGCGGACGCGGGCGAGCGGCGGGAAGTGGCGCGGGTGGTGCGGCTGCACCGGTCGGCGGTGCGGGCCGGGGCGGCCGGGAAGCCTGCCGCGGCGGCGAAGCGGGCGACCGAGGCGCTGCGGCTGCTGGGGTGGCCGGGGGCGGAGCCGTCCAGGCCGGCGCTGGCGGCGCGGCTGCTGCTGACGCTCGCGCACGCGGAGGCCGAGCAGGGGCGCACCGAGCTGGGACTGGAGCTGCTCGACCGGGCCGAGACGCTCGCCGACCTGGCCGACGTCGGCACCGTGCTGCAGCAGCGGGGGCTGCTCCTGCTGCGGGTCGGGGAGATCGACGCGGCGTTGAAGCTGCTGGACGCGGCCGTGCCGGTGCTCCAGGAGCACGGGGAGCCGGCGGTCCTCGCGCGGACGCTGCTCAACCGGGGCGTCGTGCACCTCACCGCGGGGCGGGTCCGGCTGGCCCGGGCCGACCTGCGCCTGTGCCGCGAGCTCGCCGGTGCGCACGGGCTCGACCTGCTCGCGGCGAAGGTCGAGCACAACCTCGGCTACTGCGCGCTCGCGGGCGGGGACGTGCCCGCGGCGTTGCAGACGTTCGACACGGCGGCGGACTCGCTGCGGCGGCTGCGCGCGGACGGGTTCCTCGCCATCTCGATGCTCGACCGGGCGCGGGCCCTGCTCGGCGCAGGCCTCGACACCGCCGCCGCGGAGGACCTCGACCGGTCGATCGAACTGCTCAAACGCCACCGTCTCAGCCAGGACCTCGGCGAGGCCGAGCTCGCCCGCGCCCAGGCCGCCCTCGGCAGCGGCGACCTGGCCGCCGCGGCCCTGTGGAGCGCCAGGGCCCGCGCCCGTTTCACCCGCCGCCGCAACCGCGCCTGGGCCGCCCTCGCCGCGTCGCTCCAGGTCCGCGTCGACCTCGCCAGCGCCGCCCGCACCCAGGCCGCCAACCCCGTCCAGCCACTACCGGCCACTGGTCCCGTCCAGGCGCCACCGTCCACCGCCCCTGTCCAGGCCGCGGGACTCGTCCAGCCACGACCTGCCGCCGCCCGCACCCAGCCGCCAACGGCCTTCGGTCCCGTCCAGCCACCACCGGCCACCGGACCCGCCCGGCCGCGGCCTGCTTCCGGCGAACTCGCACCGCCCACCAACCCGGACCAGCCACCTGCCACCCGCCCCGCCATGCCGCAGCTTGCGTCTGGCGAACCCGCGCCTGGCAACCCGGACCAGCCCACTGCCACCGGTCCCACCCGGGCGCTGCTTGCCCCTGGCGAACCCGCGCCTGCCGCCAACCTGGACCAGCCACAGGCCATCCGTCCCGCCCGGCCACAGCCTGCCCCCGGGGAACCCGCGGCCGCCGCCGACCCGGACCAGCCACCTGCCACCGGGCCCGGCCGGCGGTCGGTGGCAGCGGCTGCTTCCGTCCGGCCCGCCACGATCAGCAGCGACGTCCAGCCGGAAAGCAACGGCAGTCGTGTCGGGGTGGTTTCAGCGGTACATCAGCCGAAAAACCCAAATCGTCGGAAGTTGCTGGCCGTGGCCAGGCGGGCGACACGGCTGGCGGCGACGCTGCGGGGACTCGGGCTGCGGCACGACGCCGGCAGTGCGGAGCTGCTGGCGCTGCGGGCCAGGGTGGCGGCCGGTGACACCCCGTCGGCGGAGCAGCGGGCCCCGGCGCGCCGGGCTCTCGTCGCCGACGTGCCGCTCGACGTGCGGCTGCTGCACCGGCTCACCCGGGCCGAGCTGCACCGCGCCGACGGGCGGCCGCGGGCGGCGCTCGACGAGCTGCGCAAGGGGCTCGTGACGCTGCAGGAGCACCGGCGCCGGTTCGGCAGCCTGGAGCTGCAGAGCAGCGTCGCGGCGCTGGGGGCGGACCTCGGCGCGTACGGGCTGGACATCTCCTGGTCGCTCGGCCCGCCGAGCCTCGTCTTCAACTGGTCCGAGCGGTCCCGGGCACAGTCGTTCCGCATCCGGTCCGTCCTGCCGCCGCAGGACCCGCAGATCGCCGAGGCCCTCGCGGAGCTGCGGCAGCTGCGCCGGGCCGTGCGCCTCGGCGAGCTCGAAGGCCGGCCCGAGCCGCTGCTGCGCGCCCGCTGCGCCGACCTCGAGCAGAGCATCCGCCGGCACGGCTGGTGGGCCGGCGACACCGAGGAGAGCCACGGCGCCGCCACCCACACCGAGGTGGCCGCCGAGCTCGCCCGCGCCGGCCGCTGCATGGTCAGCTACCTCGTCCGCCGCGACCGCCTGCACGCGCTCGTCCTCGCCGGCGGGGCGATCACGTCGGTGGAGCTCGGCCCGTACGCTCCCGTGGCCGAGTCCGTCCGCCGTCTCCTCAGCGACCTCGACACCGCGGCCGACCGGCGCCTCCCGGCGAAGCTCGCCGCGGTGGTGCGAGCCAGCGCCGACCGGCAGGCCGCCACCCTCGATCAGGCGTTGATCGCTCCTGTACTGGCGGCGCTCGGCCCCCACGACGTGGTGGTCGTGCCGACCCGGCAGCTCGCGGTGCTGCCCTGGGGGCTCCTGCCCAGCCTGCGGGGGCGGCCCGTGGCGGTGGCACCGTCCGCGTCGGTGTGGCTCGCCGCGCGTACCGCCGCCAACGCCGTCACCACCGGAGCGCCCCTGCTCGTCGCGGGCCCCGACCTCGTCCACGCCGACGCCGAGATCGACGCGATCGCGCGGCTGTACCCGCGGGGCCGGGTCCTGCGGGGCGCCGACGCGACCGCGACCAGCGTCCTGGCCGGCATGGACGCCGCGCCCGTCGTGCACGTCGCCGCGCACGGCCATCACGACACGCAGAACGTGCTCTTCTCGCGCCTGGAGCTCGGCGACGGCCCGCTGCTCGCGTATGAGCTGCAGCGCCTCGGCACCGCCCCCGGCCAGGTCGTCCTCTCCGCCTGCGACGTCGGCCGGGCGGTCGTGCGGGCCGGCGACGAGCTGGTCGGCTTCACCGCCGCCCTCCTGCACGCCGGCACCGCCAACGTCGTCGCCAGCGTCGCGCGCATCCCCGACGAGCTGGGCCCCGCCGTCATGGCCCACTACCACCGCGCCGTCGCGCTCGGCGTGTCACCGGCCCGTGCCCTGGCCGACCTGCCGGAGGCGACGCCGTTCGTCTGCTTCGGCGCGGGCTGACGGAGTTCGTGCAACCTCGGTGACGCGCTGTGGCGCCTTCACTGCAGAAGGTTCCACTGGTTTACGGGGGTACACCATGAAACTCGCGCTCTGCGTCGGCATCAACGACTACCCGGGCGTCTCCAACGACCTCTACGGCTGCCGCAACGACGCCGCCGACTGGACGGCGGCGCTGACCGCGCGCGGCTTCGACGTCCGCACCCTGCTCGACAGCGCCGCCTCGGGCCTCGCGATCCGCACCGGCATCGCCGACCTGCTCTCCCGCACCTCCGACGGCGACGCGGTCGTCATCACGTACTCCGGCCACGGCACCTGGGTCCCCGACCTCGACGGCGACGAACCCGACCAGCGCGACGAGGCGATCTGCCCGCACGACGTCGCCGCCAACGGCCCACTGCTCGACGACGAGCTCTCCACGCTGTTCGCCACCGCCGCCCCCGGCGTCCGCGTCGTGCTGATCTCCGACTCCTGCCACTCGGGCACGCTGACGCGGCTCAGCCGCCCGCTCGGCGACGGCCGCTGCCCGACCCGCTTCCTGGCCCCGTCGACGTTCCTGCCCCTCGGCACCCCTACCCACGAGGCTGTCGCTCCGCGTGTCACCCGCCCCCGCTCGGCCGCGCTGCTGCTGTCGGCGTGCCGCGACACCGAGTACTCCTACGACGCCACCTTCTCGGGCCGCCCGAACGGCGCGTTCACGTACGTTGCCCTGACCACCCTCGCCGCCCTGCCACCGGACGCGACGTACCGCGACTGGCTCAGGGCGATCAGGGCCCAGCTGCCGAGCCAGAACTATCCGCAGACCCCCGCCCTGCAGGCCACCCCCACCCAACACACCTGGCCCGTCCTCGCCTGACTACCCCCCCCACCCCAGCCGGGCCGTGACCTACACCACATTCCTCGCCATTCCCTCCCACCATTTCCACCCCCTCTCGCATTGACGACCATCAACCACCCACCGCGCGGCGGCGCGCTTTGCCGGACAACACGCGAATCGCCCGGACACGCCGCAACACTCTCCCCACGCACTCACATGATCCACTGAGGTCGATGACCTCAGCCCCCCCTTCTCCACCGCCGCTACTTTCCCAGCAGCAACGATGCGCCCCACACCAGGACGCCCACCCCCATCCCCCAGCGACGGCGGCGAAACAGCACACCTCAAGCCGGCCATCCAGACGAAGCGCTCAGCATCGACCCACACCGCAGCCTTGACCGCGCCGCTCCCGGCAACCGAGGTCCTGCGGACCCCGCGGAAGCGCCCTGCCTCACCACCGACGCGGCGCACCCGTCCGGCAATCAACGACGCTCACGCTCGACCCGCCAACCGCAGCCCGGGTCGGCCCGCTCGGCGCCCAGCCCCCAAGCCGGACACACAGCCGGACCAACACGGCCATGATTGCGCCGGATGCGGGGCTTGGCGGTCTCAGCCGAACACGGAAGCCAGACCCACTCCCAAGGTCGAACTCACGCAGGCACCCGGACGGACACGCCCACGCGACACGCGGTCCGACAGTCCCAGGTGGACGCAGAGCCAGACACACAGATCGGGTTCGTACCGGGCTCACGCGCCCACGTCGTCGAGAGTGACGATGGCGGCGTCGGAGCCGGTCACACACGCGACAGGCAGCTGGACGGACAACGGCCCGGACCGACGCAGCCTCCCACGGAGCCAGGCTGAAGGGCGGCGTCGAACTCACACGCCGACGTCGAGGGTCGCGGCGGCGAAGGCCGGCCACACGCAACCGGCAGCCACCCGGACGAACACGGCCACGCGGACACGCCCGGACGTGCGGGACAAGCAGTCACAACTGAACACGGGGCCAGACACACGGATCAGCGTCACGGGACGGATCTACTCGGCCAGGAGACGAAGGCGGGGCAGATCGTTCGGACGGACACCTGGTCGCCAGGGGCACGCAGACACGGTCAGGCAGGTACTCCTGGCAGGCACAGCTGGACGGACCTAGCCGCGCAGACGCAGCCGGACTGACGCAGCCGACCAGACACTGCCAGACAGGCGGCCCAGCTCACGCAGCCCGCCGCCACCACCACCCGCACCGGGCACCAGAACCGGCGGGAACCAGACCCTCGACGTGTCGGCTCACACAGCAACGCAGATCCCGCCGAACACGCAGTCGCGGCGCACGCCGCCGGGCAGGGACTCAGGCACGGCAGGCCATGGGCGTTGTTGGGGGTGGGTGCGGCGAGTGCGGAGCGCCGGGTCGGGTTCGGCTACGGAGTTGGGGTGGGAACGGGGCTGGAAGGGGCGGTTTGGTGGGGAGGGTCGGGTTCATCGGAGGAGTGGATGTCTTCGGAGTGGGCTGAGGAGTGAACTCCAGCGTGGGGACTGCCCGCGGAAGCAAGGCCCTCGGGAACAGCACCACCGGAAGCAACGTCCGCAGAGGCAGCGACCCCGGGAACAGCGCCCTCCGAAGCGACGCCCGTAGGAGCAACGCCCCCGGAAGCCGAGGCAGCAGGAGCAGCGCTCGCGGGAGCAACGGTCGCGGAGGCAGTGCTTGCGGGAGCAGGGTCTGCGGAGGCGGCGCCAGCTAACGCGGTGGCTGCGGGTGCAGGGTCTGTAGAGGGAGTGGCTGGCGAGGGGGTGCTGGAGCGGGAGTCGGAAGACGGCACGAGCAGCGGTACGGGTGGGGAGTCGACCAGGGCGAACTGGGTCTTGTAGAGCTCCGCATACAGGCCGCCCGCTGTGACGAGGGTGTCGTGGGTGCCGTGCTCGACGATGCGGCCGTTGTCGACGACGAGGATCTGGTCGGCGGCGCGGATGGTGGAGAGGCGGTGGGCGATGACGAGGGCGGTGCGGCCGGTGAGGGCCTCGGCGAGGGCGCGCTGGACGGCGGCCTCGGACTCGGAGTCGAGGTGGGCGGTGGCTTCGTCGAGGATGACGATGGAGGGGGCGCGGAGCAGGAGGCGGGCGATGGCGATGCGTTGCTTCTCGCCGCCGGAGAAGCGGTAGCCGCGCTCGCCGACGACGGTGGCGAGGCCGTCGGGGAGGGACTCGACGAGGTCGCCGACCTGGGCGCGGCGCAGGGCGGTCCAGAGCTCGTCGTCGGTGGCGCCGGGCTTCGCATAGCGCAGGTTCTCGGCGATGGTCTCGTGGAAGAGGTGCGAGTCCTGGGTGACGACGCCGATGGTGTCGCGCAGCGACTGCAGGGTCGCGTCGCGGACGTCGACGTCGCCGACGAGGACGGCGCCGGCGGTGACATCGTAGACGCGCGGGACGAGCATGGCGGTGGTGGACTTGCCGGCGCCCGAGGGGCCGACGAGCGCGACCATCTGGCCCGGCTCGACGGTGAAGGACACGCCCTTGAGCACCTCGTCGGTGACGGTGCGGTCCAGCGACGCGACGTCTTCCAGGGACGCGAGGGAGACCTCGGCGGCGCTCGGGTAGCGGAAGCGGACGTCGCGGAGCTCGACCTTCGCCGCGCCGGGCGGCAGCGGGCGGGCGTCGGGGCGCTCGGCGATGCCGGGGGCGAGGTCGAGGACCTCGAAGACCCGCTCGAACGACACGAGCGCGCTCATCACGTCGACCCGGACGTTGGACAGCGCGGTCAGCGGGCCGTAGAGCCGGGTGAGCAGCAGCGCCAGGGTGACGACGGTGCCGGCGGTGATCTGGCCGTGCACGGCGAACCAGCCGCCGAGACCGTAGGTGAGCGCCTGGGCGAGGGAGGCGACGAGCAGCATGCTGACGAAGAACACGCGGCTGTACATCGCGGTCTGGATACCGATGTCGCGGACCCGGCCGGCCCGGTCGGCGAAGCGCTCCGCCTCGGTCTCCGGCCGGCCGAAGAGCTTGACCAGCAGGGCGCCGGCGACGCCGAAGCGCTCGGTCATCGTCGCGTTCATCGTGGCGTCGAGCTGGTAGGCCTCGCGGGTGATCGCGGCGAGCCGCTTGCCGACCCGGCGGGCCGGGAGGATGAAGACCGGCAGTATGACCAGCGACAGCAGCGTCACCTGCCACGACAGGGTGACCATGACCGCGGCGGTGAGGACGAGCTGGATGACGTTGCTGACGACGCCGGACAGGGTCGAGGTGAACGCGCGCTGCGCGCCCTGCACGTCGTTGTTGAGCCGGCTGACCAGCGCGCCGGTCTGCGTGCGGGTGAAGAACTGCAGCGGCATGAGCTGCACGTGCCCATAGACCTGGGTGCGCAGCGACAGGATGATGCCTTCGCCGATGCGGGCGGAATACCACCGCTGGACGAGGGAGAGCAGGGCGTCGGCGACGGCGAGGGCGCCGATGAGCAGCGCGACCCGCACGACCGCGGTGCCGGCGTGGGGGCCACCGGCATTGATCTTGTTGATGACGTCGCCGGCGAGGTAGGGCGTGGCGACGCCGATGCCCGCGCCGAACACGACGGTGACGAGGAAGACGCTGATGTCGCCGCGATAGGGCCGGGCGAAGGCGAGGATGCGCTTCGCCGTGCCGCGGGCCAGGCGCTTGCCGGCCAGCTCGTCGGCCTTGCGCAGGGAGCGCAGGGTCTCCCACCCGGCCATGCTGCTCGGCGACGTCATTCGAAACCCCCCGGTCGGAGAACTTGAAGCCCAAGCATGCCCGGGGGGTACGACAAATTATTCGCCGAGGCCCGCCAGATCCTGGATCCGGCGCACCTGCGCGGCCCGCTCGACGGCCTCCTGCTGGGCGAACGTGTGCCCGCCCGCGGCCGCGATCAGCGCCTTGATCTCCACGACCGCGTCGCGGGAACCAGCCAGGACGGCCGCGGTGAGATCACCGACGGCGTCCCCCAGATCAGCCGGGGGAACCACCGCGTTGGCCAGGCCGATCTGCGACGCCTCGCCGGCGTGCACGCGCCGGCCGGTGACGCACAGCTCCAGAGCCCGCGCATAACCGACCAGCTCGACGAGCCGCTTGGTGCCACCGAGGTCCGGGACGAGCCCGAGGGACACCTCGGCCATGCAGAACTTCACGTCCTCGGCCACGACCCGGAAGTCGCAGGCGAGGGCGAGCTGGAATCCGGCGCCGATGGCGTGGCCGTGGACCGCCGCGATCGAGATCAGCGACGGCTGCCGGAGCCAGGCGAACGCCTCCTGGTACTGCGCGATCTGCGCGTCGGAGACGCCGCCGAGGATGGACGCGGCGACCGAGGTGTCGAGCCCGGCTGAGAAGGCCCGACCGGAGCCGCGCACGACGACCACCCGAACGTCGCCCGGCAGTGACCGGCCGAACGCCCGGAGGTCGGCCCACAACGCGGGGGTCTGCGCGTTGAGAACCTCGGGCCGGTCCAACGTCACCGTTGCGACCGGCCCTTCGACGTCGAAACGCGCCTCTCCCGACGTGGGAGCGGCGTTCACGCCTTCTTGCGGCGCCGGGCACCGCCACGCTGACGAAGCTGAACGCCAGATTCGGTCAGCACCCGGTGCACGAATCCATAGGATCGACCGGTGGAAGCGGCGAGCGCGCGGATACTCTCACCGTTGGTGTACCGCTTCACGAGGTCCTTCGCCAGCGTCTGCCTTTCGGCGCCGACGATCCGGCGACCCTTCTCGGTGCTGGTGGTGGCGGTGGCTGCCATGCTGATCCCTCACGTCCCAGACTGAGCGGTTGGTGCGGTCCCACCTATTAGACCGCCTCGAACGATCATGCGCTAGATATCGACGGCACGCCAACCGACACGCACAGCATTGTCGCCTACCCGATACCGTGATGCGCCGTGATGAGCGAACCCTCCACCGACCAACCATGGACAGCGCATCGTGAGCGTCGCGATGCGCTCCGTTGGGTTGCCTTCGGCCTGCTCGGGCTCGCTGTCGCCGCGCTCGCGGTGCAGCTCGACGCCCGTCTGGGCACCGCAAGCGCGCCCTTCCTCGGCAGGTACAAGATCAGGGTCGGGCCGGGCAGCGTACTGGCGCCGCTGGTGGCCGCGGCGGTACTGTGGTCTGCATCACAGGGCGCCCTCGAGCGACGATCCTGGCGAAAAATTCAGCTTTTCGGGTACTGCGCCGGCCTGACGTGGGCAATCGCTTTGGCGCTTGTCGATGGCTGGTCGGGCCTTACGAAAGCCCTCGGTTCGCCGGAGGAATATCTGGGTGACGTTAGGCGGGTCGGCGGCGATCCCCTCGCATACCTCAGACATTTCACCTCCGACGCGCCGGCCCACTCGGTCGCCTCCCGGGGCCATCCGCCGGGTCCCGTTCTGTTTTTGTGGCTGGCCGACCGAATCGGCGTCGACAACCACGTCGTCCTCGGATTCCTGATCACCGCATTGTCGGCGCTGACGATTCCGCTGGTGTTGTCGGCGGTGCGTGACTCCGTCGGCGAGGCGGCCGCGCGGCGGTACCTGCCGGTGCTCGTCCTCGCCCCGTACGCCATCTGGGTCGCCGTCAGCCTCGACGGCCTGGTGGCGACCCTGGGCGCGGCCGCGATCGTGTGCGGCCTCCGGGCAAGTCGCACAAAAGTCCGAAAAAAGGCGGTCTGGGCGCTGGCGGCCGGGCTGCTCGTGGGCGTCGCCGCGCTGTTCTCGTACTCGGCCCCCTGGCTCGGCCTGTCGATCGTCTGCGTCTACTTCGCCCGGCGGCGGGCGTTCCTCAACATCGTGACGGGCATCGGCGCCCTCGTGCCCGTCCTGGGGGCGCAACTGCTCGGCTTCGGCTGGGCGGACGGCCTGGTGGCCGCGGAGACCGACTACGCCAGCCGGGTCGCGCCGTACCGGTCGGTGCTGTGGTGGAGCGCGATCAGCGTCGTCGTCCTGCTGCTCGCCACGGGCCCGGCGATCGTCGCCAGCGCGCGGAAGCTGCGCAACACGGCCGCCTGGCCGTTCCTGGTGGGCGCGGGGGCGGCCGTGGTGTTCTCGATCGCGGCGGGCCTCGCCAGGGGCGGCGTGGAGCACGCCTGGCTGCCGTTCTTCCCGTGGCTCACGGTCGCCGTGGTGGCGCCGGAGAAGCCGGCCGGCGAGCTGCCCCCGACCCCGCTGCTGCTCACAGCGGTCGGGGCAGCCCTCGCGGTCGTCGTCGAAGCCGTGCTGATCACGCCCTGGTGAGACCTCAGGCGAGTTCCACGAGCTCCAGCAGGTCGTCGCTCCACGCGTCCTCCACGCCGTCGGGCAGGAGGATCGCGCGGTCCGGCTTCAGGGCCGTGACCGCGCCGGGGTCGTGCGTGACGAGGACGATGGCCCCCGGGTAGCGGGCGATCGCGTCGAGGACCTGCTCGCGGCTGATCGGGTCGAGGTTGTTGGTCGGCTCGTCGAGCAGCAGCACGTTGGCGCCGGAGCAGACCAGCGTGGCGAGCGCGAGCCGGGTCTTCTCGCCGCCGGACAGGACCCCGGCGGGCTTGTCGACGTCGTCGCCGGTGAACAGGAACGCGCCGAGGATCTTGCGCAGCTCGGTGTCGTTCTGGTCCGGGGCGGCGGAGCGCATCAGCTCCAGGATCGTGCGGTCGACGTCGAGCTGCTCGTGCTCCTGGGCGTAGTACCCGCGCTGCAGGCCGTGCCCGGCGTGGACCTCGCCGGTGTCGGGCTCCAGCTCCCCGGCGAGCATCCGCAGCAGGGTGGTCTTGCCGGCGCCGTTGAGGCCGAGGATCGCGACCCGGGAGCCGCGGTCGACGGCGACGTCGACGTCGACGAAGATCTCCAGGGACCCGTACGTCTTCGACAGCCCGGACGCCGTCAGCGGGGTCTTGCCGCACGGCTTCGGGTTGGGGAAGCGGACCTTCGCGACCTTGTCGGAGACCCGGACCTCTTCCAGGTCACCCAGCATCCGCTCGGCGCGGCGGGCCATGTTCTGCGCGGCGACGGTCTTGGTGGCCTTGGCCCGCATCTTGTCGGCCTGCGCCATGAGGGCGCCGGCCTTCTTCTCGGCGTTGGCCCGCTCGCGCTTGCGGCGCTTCTCGTCGGTCTCGCGCTGCTGCTGGTACAGCTTCCAGTTGAGGTTGTAGAAGTCGATCGTCGCGCGGTTGGCGTCGAGGTACCACACCTTGTTGACGATCGCGTCGAGCATCTCCACGTCGTGGGAGATCACCACGAGGCCGCCCTTGTGGCTGGACAGGAAGTTGCGCAGCCAGGCGATGGAGTCGGAGTCGAGGTGGTTGGTCGGCTCGTCGAGCAGCAGGATGCCGCCGCCGGTCGCCGCCGCGTCGCGGAACAGGATGCGGGCCAGCTCGATCCGGCGGCGCTGACCGCCGGAGAGCGTGCCGATGGTCTGGGCGAGCACCCGGTCGGGCAGGCCGAGGTTGGCGCAGATGCGGGCGGCCTCGGCCTCGGCCGCGTAGCCGCCGAGCCCGGCGAACTGGTCCTCCAGCTGCCCATACCGCCGGATGAGCCGCTCGTCGTCGCCGAGCGTGGCCTCCAGGGCCTTCATCTCGGCGTAGATGGTGTCCAGGCCGCGGGCGGACAGCACCCGGTCGCGGGCGGTCACGTCGAGGTCGCCGGTGCGGGGGTCCTGCGGCAGGTAGCCGACGGGGCCGCGGCGCTCGACGGAGCCGGCGTGCGGGGTGCCCTCACCGGCGAGGACCTTGAGGGTGGTGGTCTTGCCGGCACCGTTGCGGCCGACGAGACCGATGCGGTCGCCGGGCTGGATGCGCAGGTTGATGTCGCTGAGGAGGATGCGCGCGCCCGCGCGCAGCTCAAGACCCGTGGTCGTGATCACAGGAAGGACTCGCTCTCGCAATGTTCAAGGGGAAAGTGGACAGACTCCTGGTGTGGAACCGGGGGTCACTCCCTCTGGGTGCGAGTCACGGGGCATATCGTACCGTGCGCACCACCCCGAGCCGCCACACGATTACGTCACAAGATCATCGGGTACCGACGCAGCAGACGCCGATCGATCCCCCCGTCTGAAGAGGTGTGCCATGGAGTTCAACGACGATGCTGATCTCGACAGCAGCCAGGTCAACGACCTGCGCGGGTCGACCAGTGGCGGCGGTGGTGGCGGTGGCGGCCTCGGTGGCATCCCGATCCCCCTCCCGGGTGGCGGCGGCGGGAAGATGGGCCTCATCATCACCCTGGTCGTCCTGGCGCTGGTGATCTGCGGCGGCGGTGGCCTCTTCGGCAGCGGCATGCTCGGCGGCGGGGGCGGCGGCAACCAGCAGGCCGACAACTCCGACATCGAGAAGCGCTGCGACAAGTCCAACAAGGACCGGTTCAACGACGCCGACTGCCGCAACCTGCTGTACGTCAACTCCGTCCAGGCGTACTGGAAGGCGGAGATGCCGCAGGCGTTCGGCAAGCAGTACCAGCAGGCGAAGACGAACTACTTCAACGGCGCCGTGAACACCGGCTGCGGCCAGGCCGACTCCGGCGTCGGGCCCTTCTACTGCCCGGCCGACAGCCAGGTCTACATCGACCTGACCTTCTACAAGGAGCTGTCGAGCCGCTTCGGCGCCAAGGGCGAGTTCGCCGCCCCGTACGTCATCGCCCACGAGTACGGCCACCACATCCAGAACCTGCTCGGCACCAACGCCAAGGTCCAGCAGGGCGACACCGGCCCCACCTCGGGCTCGGTGCGCCTGGAGCTGCAGGCCGACTGCTACGCCGGCACCTGGGCCTTCCACGCCACGGAGACCAAGGACAAGGAGGGCGACGCCGTGCTGTTCACCTCCATCACGCAGGCGGACATCAACGAGGCGATCGAGGCGGCCGAGGCGATCGGCGACGACACGATCCAGAAGAAGTCCGGCGGCGGCGTCAACCCGGACGGCTTCACCCACGGCACGTCCGCACAGCGCAAGAAGTGGTTCACGCAGGGCTTCAACACCGGCGACCCGCGCCAGTGCGACACCTTCTCCACCAGCAACCTGTGACGCTGGTCGAGCTGCGGCAGGTGTACCGGGGGCACGCCGCCCCCGGCACCGCCGCCGGGATGCGCGCCTACATGCGCGACCAGTTCGACTTCCTCGGCATCCCGTCGCCGGTACGACGGAAGCTGGACAAGCCGTTCCTACGGACGGACGAGCCCCTGCGGCTGGCGCAGGAATGCTGGACGCAGCCGGAGCGGGAGTTCCAGTACTTCGCCTGCGACCTGCTGACCAGGCACGCGAAGCACCTCACCGCGGCCGACCTGCCCGCCCTGCGCGCCCTCATCACGACCAGGCCCTGGTGGGACACGGTCGACCTGCTCGCCGCCAACGTCGTCGGGCCGGTCGTCCGCCACGACCAGACCCCGATAGACGCTTGGATCGAGGACGACGACCTGTGGGTGGTGCGGACCGCGATCCTGCACCAGTTGAAGTACCGCGAGGCGACCGACCCGCGACGGCTCTTCTCGTACAGCGGCCGATGGAAACACGAGCAGGACTTCTTCATCCGCAAGGCCATCGGCTGGGCACTGCGCGAGTATGCGAAGACCGACCCGGACGCGGTGCGCGCCTTCGTCGCGGCGAACCCGGACCTGTCCGGCCTGTCCAGGCGGGAAGCGCTGAAGAATATCGGTGGCGGCACCCCGGCACCGGCGCCATGATGCACGCCATGAGCCGACGCCTCCTGATCGCAGCCCCCGCCACCTCCGGCGAACGGGCGAAGCGACAGGCCGGCGCCCTGACGGAGGCGAGCCGCAAGCAACCGTGAGCGGCCGGCGGAGCGGCTCGGGCCGCTCACCGGCATCGCAGGTCGGCCGGCGCCGGAGCGCAGCGGAGGTGACGGCGTGACCGCGGGCCTCGGGGAGGTCGCCCTCTCCGGGATGCTCGCCGGCTACGGGGTCGCGGTGCCGGTCGGCGCGATCGGCGCCCTGATCGCCGGGCTCGCCGCCCGCACCGGCTGGCGGACCGGCGCCGGCGCCGCGATGGGGGTGGCCACCGCCGACGGGATCTACGCGGTGATCGCCGTCCTCGGCGGCGCGGCCCTCGCGGGGCTCATCGCGCCGATCTCCGCTCCCCTGCGTTGGGTCGCCGCTGTGGTACTGGTGGCGCTCGCCGTCAAGACCGCCGCCGACGCCCTGCGGCACCGCCACGAGGCCGCGCGCGCCGGGGATAACGGCAGGGACACGGACGGCAGGATGACCCGACCGGCCGGCGCGTACTTCGCGCTGCTCGGCCTGACCATGCTCAACCCGGCGACGATCGTCTACTTCGGCGCGCTCGTCCTCGGCCGCCGCGCCGACGACGGCCTGTCCGCGGCCGGCGAGACCGTCTGGGTCCTGTCGGCGTTCGTGGCGTCGGCGAGCTGGCAGCTGCTCATCGCCGGCGGCGGCACCCTGCTCGGTAAGGTCCTCACCGGCCCGCGCGGCAGGCTGTGGACCGCGCTGACGTCCAGCGCCGTGATCGCCGTCCTCGCCGTCGTCCTGGTCGTGTGACCTTTTGCCGCGCCCGCGCGTGATGTCGGCATGAGGGATGCCGAAGGGTTCGCCGAGTGCTACGCGCTGCAGTTCCGGCAGATCGCCGCCCAGCTGAGCGTGTACCTCGGCGACCTCGACGAGGCGCGGGACCTGACCCAGGAGGCGTTCGTGCGCGCCTGGCAGCGCTGGGACCGCATCAGCCGCTACGAGGAGCCCGCGACGTGGATCCGCCGCGTCGCGTGGAACCTCGCCACGTCGCGCCTGCGCCGCCTGCGGGTCGCGCTGCGACATCAACGCGGCGCCAGGCTCGAGCTGGTGCCCGGCCCGGACGAGCACGGCGGGCACGGTGTGGCGATCCGCGACGCGCTCGCGGCGCTGCCCGACGGCCAGCGCCGCGCCGTGGTCCTGCACTACCTGGTGGGGCTGCCGGTCGCGGAGATCGCCGAGCTGTGCCGGGTCCGTGAGGGCACGGTGCGCACCTGGCTGTACCGGGCCCGGCAGTCCCTCGCGGCCATGTTGGACGACTTCCGAGAGGCACGCCGATGAACCAGCAGCTGCACGACGCGCTCCACGCCGAGTACGAGCTCGCCCACGACACGATCCGCCCCGACGGCGTCGCCGCCGTGCACGCGGGCGCCGCCCGCAGGAGGCGCCGGCACATGGCCACCGGTGCCGCGATCCTGGCCCTGGCCGTCGCCGGAGCCGGGGCGGTCACGTGGCGCCTGCTGCCCGGCGACGGACCGGCGCAGATGGCCGCCGGGCCGGGCTGCGACCGGCCCGGCCACAACGTGGCGGTCTTCCTCAAGAGCGACGTCACCGAGGAGCAGACGCAGCAGCTGGACCTGGCGCTGCGCAGCTCCCCCGAGGTCTACTGCCTGAGCTTCGAGACCAAGGAGCAGGCATGGGAGCAGTTCAAGATCCATTTCAGCGACGCGCCGGACCTCGTCGCGGCGACCCGGGTCGACATGCTCCCCCAGGCGTTCCGCTTCCGGGTCGCCAAGGTGCGCGAGGCCGACGCGGTGGAGCAGCGGATCCACGGCCTCCAGGGCTACATGGACTACGTCTGCTCCTGCAGGACGGCCACGCCGACCAAGCCCCGCTGAACGCCCCTTCGCTGAAACGGCTTCTCGCTGAACGGCTTCTCGCTGAACGGCTTCTCGCTGAACGGCTTCTCGCTGAACGCCTCGTCAGACGTTGAAGCCCAAAGCGCGCAGCTGGTCGCGACCCTCGTCGCTGATCTTGTCCGGGCCCCACGGCGGCAGCCACACCCAGTTGATCCGGATGTCGCTGACCAGGCCGCCGCCCGGGCCGCTGCACAGCGCCTGGCGGGTCTGGTCCTCGATGACGTCGGTCAGCGGGCACGCCGCGGACGTCAGCGTCATGTCGAGGGTCGCGACGTTGTCCTCGTCGACGTGGATGCCGTACACCAGGCCGAGGTCAACGACGTTGATCCCGAGCTCCGGGTCGACGACGTCCTTCATCGCCTCTTCGATGTCGGCGAGCACCGCGGTCATGCCTTCTCCTCACTCGGGACGGCTCGGCTGAGCGCGTCCTTGTACGCCATCCACGCCAGCAGGGCACACTTCACCCGGGCCGGGTACTTCGCCACGCCGGCGAACGCCACCGCGTCCTCCAGCACCGCCTCATCGGGCTCGACCTGACCGCGGCCGCCCATCAGCTCCGTGAACGCCTCGTGCCGCCGCAGCGACTCCTGCACGGTGCCGCCCTTGAGCAGCTCGTGCAGGATGCTCGCGGACGCCTGGCTGATCGAGCAGCCGACGCCCTCGTACGACACGTCCGCGACGGTGTCACCCTTGATCGACACGCGCAGGGTCACCTCGTCGCCGCAGGTCGGGTTGACGTGGTGGGCCTCGGCGTCGAACGGCTCGCGCAGGCCACGGCCGTGCGGCCGCTTGTAGTGATCCAGGATGATCTCCTGGTAGAGCTGGTCCAGCTTCATGCGAAGACCTTCCGCACCCGCTCCAGGCCGCGGACCAGCGCATCGATCTCGTTGGTCGTGGTGTACAGGTAGAACGACGCCCTCGTGGTCGCCGGCACCCCGAAGCGCACGCAGGTCGGGCGGGCGCAGTGATGCCCGACCCGGACCTGCACGCCCTCGTCGTCCAGGATCTGCCCGACGTCGTGCGGGTGGACGCCGTCGACGGTGAAGGAGATCGTCGCGCCGCGGCCTTCCGTAGTGGTCGGGCCGATGATCCGCACGTCCGGCGTCGCGGTCAGGGCGTCGAGGGCATACGCGGTGAGCTGCTTCTCGTACGCCTGGATCGCGTCCATGCCGACGGCGCTGAGATAGTCGACGGCCGCGCCCAGACCCACGGCCTCCGCGATCGGCGGCGTGCCGGCCTCGAAGCGGGCGGGTGGCGGCATGAACGTCGAGCCGGTCATCGCGACCGTCTCGATCATCGAACCGCCGCCCAGGAACGGCGGCATGGCGTCGAGCAGCTCGAACCGGCCCCACAGCCCGCCGATGCCGGTCGGGCCGAGCATCTTGTGACCGGTGAACGCGACGAAGTCGGCGCCGAGCGCGGTCACGTCGACGGGGATGTGCGGCACCGATTGAGAGCCGTCGAGCAGCACCAGCGCGCCGACCTGCCGGGCCCGGGCGACGAGGACGTCGACGGGGTTGATCGTGCCGAGGATGTTGGAGTAGTGCACCACCGAGACGAGCTTCGTGCGCTCGTTGACGATCTCGTCGATCGCCGACAGGTCGAGCCTGCCGTCGTCGGTGAGCCCGAACCAGCGCAGCGTCGCGCCGGTGCGCTGCGCGAGCAGCTGCCACGGCACGATGTTGGAGTGGTGCTCCATCTCGGTGATGACGATCTCGTCGCCGGGCCCGATCCGCAGCCGCGGGTCGTCGGCGACCGCCGTGAAGGCGTGCGCGACGAGGTTGATCGCCTCGGTCGAGTTCTTCGTGAAGACGATCTCGGCGGCGGTGCCGGCGCCGACGAACGCGGCGACCTTCTCGCGGGCGCCCTCGAACGCCTCGGTGGCCTCGGTGCCGAGCGTGTGCACGGACCGGGCGACGTTGGCGTTGTGCAGCTCATAGTGCTCCCGGACCGCGTCGATCACCTGGCGAGGCTTCTGCGACGTGTTCCCGGAGTCGAGGTAGACGAGAGGCTTGCCGTTGACCTCCCGATCGAGGATCGGGAAGTCCTTCCGTACGGCGTCGACATCCAGCGCGTTCATGATTCCCCTAAGCGTGGTGCGTCGCCGGTCCCGCACCGGCCAGGTAGCGCTCGTAGCCTTCGGCCTCGAGCTGCTCGGCGAGCTCCGGCCCGCCCTCTTCGACGATCCGCCCGCCGACGAACACGTGCACGAAGTCGGGCTTGATGTAGCGCAGGATCCGCGTGTAGTGCGTGATGAGCAGCAGCCCGGTGTCGCCGCTCTCGCGGACCCGGTTGACGCCCTCGCTGACGATCCGCAGCGCGTCGATGTCGAGGCCGGAGTCGGTCTCGTCGAGCACCGCGATCTTCGGCTTGAGCAGCTCCAGCTGCATGATCTCGTGGCGCTTCTTCTCACCGCCGGAGAAGCCCTCGTTGACGTTGCGCTGGGCGAACGCCGGGTCCATCTGCAGCTTCTCCATGGCGCCGCGCAGCTCGCCGGCCCAGGTGCGCAGCTTCGGAGCCTCACCGTCGATCGCGGTCTTCGCGGTCCGCAGGAAGTTGGCGACCGACACGCCGGGGACCTCGACCGGGTACTGCATCGCCAGGAACAGGCCGGCGCGGGCCCGCTCGTCGACGGTCATCGCCAGCACGTCCTGGCCGTCGAGGGTCACCGAACCGCCGGTGACCTGGTAGCGCGGGTGACCCGCGATCGAGTACGCCAGGGTCGACTTGCCCGAGCCGTTGGGGCCCATGATGGCGTGGGTCTCCCCCGCCCCGACGGTCAGATCGACCCCGGCGAGGATCGGCTTCAGCTCGCCGTCAGGCAGCTTCACCGACACCTGCAGGTTGCTGATCTCCAGCGTGCTCACTTCGTCACTCCGTTACTGGGATTCAAGTCGATGTAGACGTCGCCGTCGCGGATCTCGACGGGGTAGACCGGGACCGGCTCGGTCGCCGGAAGGCCGGTCGGCTCGCCGGTGCGCAGGTCGAAGCGCGAGCCGTGCAGCCAGCACTCCAGGGTGCAGCCCTCGACCTCGCCCTCCGACAGCGCGACCGCGGCGTGCGAGCACTCGTCGTAGACGGCGTAGAAGTTGTCGTCGTCGGCGTGGACGAGCGCGATCTCGGTCCCATCGACCTCGACCTGCCGCACCGTCCCCTTGCCCACCTCGGCCGCCGCACACACTCGGATCACGTGCCGGCCGCCTCGAGTCGTGCGTCGATGGCCTCGCCCAGCCGGTCGCGCAGCGACTCGACCGGGATCTTGTGCAGCAGCTCCGCGAAGAAGCCGCGGACCACGAGCTTGCGCGCCTGCTCGTCCGGGATGCCCCGGGACATCAGGTAGAACAGCTGCTCGTCGTCGAACCGGCCGGTGGCGCTGGCGTGGCCCGCGCCGGCGACCTCGCCGGTCTCGATCTCCAGGTTGGGCACCGAGTCGGCGCGCGCCCCGTCGGTCAGCACCAGGTTGCGGTTGATCTCGTACGTGTCGGTGCCGGTCGCCTCGGCCCGGATCAGCACGTCGCCGACCCACACCGTGTGCGCCTCCTGACCCTGCAGCGCGCCGCGGTACGCGACGTAGCTACGGCAGTCGGGAACCGAGTGGTCGACGAGCAGCCGGTGCTCCATGTGCTGCCCGGCGTCGGCGAAGTAGAGCCCGAACGCGTCGATCTCGCCGCCGCGACCGGTGTAGTCGACGCTGGTGTACTGCCGGACCAGGTCGCCGCCGAGCGTGACCTGGACGTGCGTGACCTTCGCGTCCCGGCCGAGCCGGAACCGGATGTGCTGCGCCTGGACGGCGTCGGCGTCCCAGTCGGTGACCGTGACCAGCGTGAGCCGGGCCGCGTCGCCGACGAGCACCTCGACGTTGTCGGCGAGCGTGACCGAGCCGACCTGCTCCAGCACGACGGTCGCCTCGGCGAGCCGGCCGACCTCGACGACGGTGTGGCCGAACGCGACCTCGGTGCTCGAGCCGACGAGCCGCACCACGGCGGCGGTCTCCGGCACGGCGTTCGCCGCCACCGACACCAGCAGCGCCTCGGTGGCACCGCCGGCCGCGAGCGCGCTGATCCGGTCGAACGGGGTCAGCGCCGCTCCGACCCGCGGGTCGGAGCGGTCGACGGTCGCGACGGTCACGCCCTCGGGCAGGTCACCGATCTCGGCCTTCGGCGCCGGTGCCTGTGTGGGCTCGCCGCCTTCGGCGGCCGCCAGGCCACGCAGGCGCTTGAGCGGGGTGAACCGCCACTCCTCCTCCCGCCCCGTGAGGGCGGGGAAGTCGGCGACGTCGAACGAGCGGACCTGCTGCGCGCGGGTCTTCGGCGGTACCAGTACGGGTGCGCTCATTCCGCCGCCTCCGCTGCGCTCCGGCGTCGGCCTGAGCCAAAACTGACACACGATGAGCGGCCCGAGCCGCTTCGCTGGCCGCTCATCCGACCGCGCCCTCCATCTGCAGCTCGATGAGCCGGTTGAGCTCCAACGCATACTCCATGGGCAGTTCCTTGGCGATCGGCTCGATGAAGCCGCGCACGATCATCGCCATCGCCTCGTCCTCGGTGAGGCCGCGCGACATCAGGTAGAACAGCTGGTCGTCGCTGATCTTCGAGACCGTCGCCTCGTGCCCCATCGACACGTCGTCCTCGCGGATGTCGACGTACGGGTACGTGTCCGAACGGGAGACCGTGTCGACGAGCAGCGCGTCACACTTCACCGTCGACCGGGAGTGGTGCGAGCCCTCCAGGACCTGCACGAGACCGCGGTAGCTCGTCCGGCCGCCGCCACGGGCGATCGACTTCGACACGATGGTGCTCGACGTGTGCGGCGCGGCGTGCACCATCTTGGCGCCCGCGTCCTGGTGCTGCCCCTCGCCGGCCATCGCGACCGACAGGACCTCACCCTTGGCGTGCTCGCCCAGCATGTACACCGCCGGGTACTTCATCGTGACCTTCGAGCCGAGGTTGCCGTCGATCCACTCCATGGTCGCGCCCTCGTGGCACACGGCCCGCTTGGTGACCAGGTTGTAGACGTTGGTCGACCAGTTCTGGATCGTGGTGTACCGGCAGCGGGCGCCCTTCTTCACGACGATCTCCACCACCGCGGAGTGCAGCGAGTCCGACGAGTAGATCGGCGCGGTGCAGCCCTCGACGTAGTGGACGTACGCGTCCTCGTCGACGATGATCAGCGTCCGCTCGAACTGGCCCATGTTCTCGGTGTTGATCCGGAAGTACGCCTGCAGCGGGATCTCCACCTTCACGCCCTTGGGCACGTAGATGAAGCTGCCGCCGGACCACACCGACGTGTTGAGCGAGGCGAACTTGTTGTCGCCGACCGGGATCACGGTGCCGAAGTACTCCTTGAACACGTCCTCGTGCTCACGCAGCGCGGTGTCCGTGTCGAGGAAGATGACGCCCTGCTCCTCGAGATCCTCGCGGATCTTGTGGTAGACGACCTCCGACTCGTACTGCGCTGCGACACCGGCGACGAGGCGCTGCTTCTCCGCCTCGGGGATGCCGAGCTTATCGTAGGTCGCCTTGATGTCGTCGGGAAGGTCTTCCCAGCTCGCCGCCTGCTTCTCGGTCGAGCGGACGAAATACTTGATGTTGTCGAAGTCGATGTGCGACAGGTCCGCGCCCCAGGCCGGCATCGGCTTGCGGTCGAACAGGCGCAGGCCCTTCAGGCGCAGGTCGAGCATCCACTGCGGCTCGCTCTTCTTCGCCGAGATGTCGCGCACGACGTCCTCGTTGAGGCCGCGGCGTGCCGCGGCACCGGCGCTGTCCGAGTCGGCCCAGCCGTACTCGTACCGGCCGAGACCGGCAAGCTGATCGGCGGTGGTCATCTCACGTTCCTTTGCCTATTTTGCCGAATTTGACGGGCATTATCGGATCTGGCACCGGGGACCGGCGCCGGGATGTGCGTGGTGCAGACACCATCACCGTTGGCGATGGTCGCGAGCCGCTGGACATGGGTCCCCACCAGGCGGGAGATGACCTGGGTCTCGGCCTCGCACAGCTGCGAGAACTCGGCGGCGACGTGCGCCACCGGGCAGTGATGCTGGCACAGCTGGCCACCCGTGGCGATGGTGGTCGCGCCGGCGGCGTAGCCCTCCGCGGTCAGCGCCTTGGCGAGCGCCTCGGCGCGGGCGAGCGGGTCGTCGCCGGCCTCGGCCATGGCGGCCTTGCAGCGCTCCTCGAGCCCTGCGACCTGCGCCATGGCGAACGCGGCGACCGCGGCCTCGCCGTGGTGCTCGGCAATCCATCGCAGCGCGGACGCGGCGAGGTCGTCATAGGTGTGCGGCAGCGCCTCACGCGCCGCCGCGGTCAGCGTGAACACCCGCGCCGGCCGCCCGCGCCCGCGACGCCCGCGGTCCGGCCGCTCCCGGCTCTCCACCAGGCCTTCGGCCAGCATCGCGTCGAGGTGCCGACGGATCCCGGCCGCGCTCAGCCCGAGGGCGAGCCCCAGCTCGGTCGCCGTCGCCGACCCCTGCTGCAGCAGCAACTCCGTGACCCGGTCACGGGTGCGCACGTCGAGCGGCGGGCACGCGTCAGCGACGGCAGACCTCTGCTGCGCCACCTCCGCGTTTTTCACAACACCAACGTTACGTAATTCGCCTGACGCAGGCAAACCGCCCTACGGGTGATCCAACGCACGGAAGGCAAGGCTCCCCTTAGCTGAACTTCCGGCCATCGAGCAGGCCGTATAACGGTTCGTAGCGGCGCGACCATACTTATCGCTGTCCGATTAGGAGGGCGGGAGTACGGTTGCTTTGAAAGCGGAGCGGCCACCGACACCGGCCCGTGACGCCTTTCGTGAAGCGCGACCCCGACCCGGTGCCGCCACCACCAACTCCCTCGACGTCGCCACCATCCGCACACCCGCGCGCGGTAGCAAGATCACGCTCGGACACGGCACCGCTGGGCCGGGAAAACCCTCCGACCCGGACCCGTTGAGCAGCCCGACCAGCGGGGACGGGCGGCAGCGGCGGACCGGGACTGGGAGTGGCGGCACGCGGGACGACGGGACCAGCACGTGAACGGGGACGAGCACGCCAACGGCCCAGACCAGCACTCAGGCGACCGGACGAGCACGCGGGCGGAACCAGCACGTGTCCGGCGAGACGGGAGCATGGACGGGACCAGCACTTGGGCGGCGGGACGAGCGTGGACGGCCAGACAAGCACGCCGACAGCTGGGCCGGCTGCGGAGGGTCGCAGACGGTGGCGGCAGGCTCGGTGGCGTCGGGACGGACGGCGACGGGGCGTCGGTGTCGGCGGTGGCGAGACGGCGACGGGGCGTCGGTGTCGGCGGTGGCGAGACGGTGACGGGGCGTCCTCGGTGGTGGCGAGACGGTGACGGGGCGTCCTCGGTGGCGTCGGGACGGACGGCGACCGGGGCGTCGGTGGTGGGGCGCCGCTGGCGGGGCGGAAGTGGCGGGCAGAGGTGTGGGCGGACCGCGGCGGGGGTGATATGTAGCCGCGCGTAGTATCGGCCGGGTGTTGGGGATGGTGTTGTCGCTGCTCGATCGGCCGGTGGTGCTGCGACGGGCGGCGCTCGCGTCGCTGGTGGCGAATATCGGGATCGTGTGCACGGGCGGGCTGGTCCGGCTGACCGGGTCGGGGCTCGGCTGCCCGACGTGGCCGCGGTGCACCGAGGAGTCGTACGTGACGACCCAGGCGATGGGGCATCACGGGATCATCGAGTTCGGCAACCGGACGCTGACGTTCGTGCTCGGGCTCATCGCCGTCGTCGCGCTCGCGGCGGCATGGCGGCAGCGGCAGCGGGTGCCGGGGCTGCTCGCCGCGGGGGTGTGGATGATGGCGGGGATCGCGTTCCAGGGGGTGCTGGGCGGGATCACCGTGCGGATGGCGCTCAACCCGTGGACCGTGATGGCGCACTTCCTGGCGTCGATGCTGTTGATCGCGCTGGCGTACGTGTTCTGGCACCGCACGCGTGATGTGCCGCCGCGGTGGACCGCGCCGCGGGCGATCAGGAGCGCCGGGATCGTGATCACGGCGGTTTCGGCGGTGGTGCTGGTGCTCGGGACGGTCGTGACGGGCAGCGGGCCGCACTCCGGCGACACGAAGGCGGCGCGGACCGGGTTCGACCCCGCGACGGTGTCGCAATTGCACGGGGATGCGGTTTTTGTCCTGGTCGGGCTCACGATCGCGCTGTGGTTCGGCCTGCGCGCGCTGGGGGCGCCGCTGCGGGTCACCCGGGCCGCCGCCCTGCTGCTCGCCGTCGAGCTGGGGCAGGGAATTGTTGGTTTTGTCCAATATTTTACGGGATTGCCCTGGCCGGTCGTTTTGCTCCACATGCTGGGCGCCTGCCTGGTCTGGACGGCGACGCTGGGGTTGCTGCTGGCGGTGTCACCCGGTCGCGCGCCGGCCGGCGGCGCGGCCACCGAGGATCAGCTGGTCCTCGACGCACAGCCCGACGCGAGCACCGCGTAAACGCCTACGCCGCCCACCCTGCGGCCAGCACCGCGTAAGCGGCAGCACCATGTGAAGGGCGGCACCGCGCAAAAGGGCAGCACCGTGTGAAGGGCTACGCCTGCCACTCGGCGGCGAGGACGGCGTACAGCAGGTCGTCGGTCCACTCGCCCTTCCAGTAGCTGGCCCGCACGAGCAGCCCCTCCCGGCGGAAACCGAGCCGCTCCAGCAACCGGGCCGACCGCTCGTTGCGGGCGTCCAGCACCGCATGCACGCGGTGCAGGCCCTCCTCGACCAGGAGGTGCCGGACGACCCGCCCGACCGCCTCGGTGGCGTAGCCCTGGCCCTGGAACGCGGGCGCGAACGTGAAGCCGATCTCCGCCTGCCGGCCGCCGTCGCCGCGGTTGACGCCCACGTCGCCGAGGAGCAGGCCGTTGTCGCGGCCCTCGACGGCGTACTGGAACCAGCCTTCCCGCTCGGGGTCCAGGCGGGCGGTCTCCGCGACGAAGGCGAGGGCGTCGCCGAGCGGATAGGGCGCGTCCCAGGACTGGTACCGGGCCACGTCCGGGTCCGAACGGTAGACGGCGAGGGCGGCGGCGTCACCGCTGTGGAAGCGCCGCAGCAGCAACCGGTCTGTCTCCAGGAGCACGCACGAAGTGTAGTGCCAGACAGGCCGCGAGCAGAGCGATCACCGCCGATACGATCAGCCGGACGACGAAGACGTGCGGGCCGCCGTAGTGCAGGTTGCCGACGACGAACGCGCAGGCCGCGAACGTTTCGACGGCGCACGACCAGAACAGCCACGGCCGCCGCGCCACGACCGGTGCGGCCCCGTGCCATTCCCTGACCAGATGGCGGCGTTGGACGTACCAGATGAACAACGGCAGCAGGAGCAGCGCGGCGTAGTCGCTGACGTCGCGCACCAGGCGCCACGACGCGATGACCTCGGGCTGCGGGTGGGTGACCAGGTCCCACAGCAGGTGGCTGGCGTCGCCGAGCAGCGCCGAGGTCGCGGTGACCCACCACCGGTGCCTGACCCGCCCCAGCACGCCGAACTCCGGCAGCGACCCGGGAAGGTGCGCCGCGACGACGGGGGCGCCGAGGCGGATCAGCCACGCGGTGAACACGGTGACGGGCAGCCCCCACCAGAAGGCGGCGGCGACCGTGTGGCTGCGGATGGTGACGGCGTCGCCGAGCGCGTACGCGATGTCGGGTGCGGTGGCGCCGACGGCGAGCGCTACGCCGTCGAACCAGCGCGGCCGCCACAGCTTCAGGGGCAGGACCGCCAGCGGGTGGGTCGGCAGGGTCGATGGCACACCGCCGACCCTGCCGCACCGGCGCCCGGATCCGGTGGGCCTGCACCGCAGTTCCACACGATCTTCACGACTGTGGACGGGTCATGCAGAACTCGTTGCCCGCCGGGTCCTGCAGGACCGCCCAGCCTGTGCCGTCGGGTTCGCGGCGGTCGTCGGCGAGGGTCGCGCCGAGCGCGAGCAGCCGGTCGATCTCGGCGTCGCGGTCCCGGTCGCCGGGCCGGAGGCACACGTGCACGCGGTTCTTCAGCGTTTTCGGCTCTGGTACCGCCTGGAAGTACCACCTCGGTCCGCCCTCCGGCTCGATGACGACCTCGGCGTCGCCCGGCGAGCAGCCGGGGTGGACGGGGTGGCCGATGACGTCAGCCCAGAAGGTCGCGAGCGCGTACGGGTCGGCGCAGTCGAAAGCAACGTTGCGGAGAAATGACACCATCCGCAAGACCTTAGCCCCATCTATTGCCGGGCTGTAAATTCATCTGCACTTTCTTTGTAAAGGGATCTCCCTGTGTAACGATTCTGCAATGGGGCAACCAGAACCGCTCATCATGCAGATCTACTGCCGCCTGGAAGTCGCGGTCAACGACCCCGACGTGATCGCCAAACTGGCCGGTCAGCAGCTTCGCGAGGCCGATATCGACTGGTCGCGCAAGGAAGAGGACCTCGAAGAGGCGGTCCACCAACTCGAGTCGGACTTGCAAGAGGCATTGGCATGCGTCGTTGAGCAGCAGCGCATGACAGAGCATCTGCCCGGGGTGGAGCCGCGCGGCGGGCTGGTGTTCACGACGTTCGGCAAGCCCGACGACCGCTTCCGTCCAGGGTTCACCGACTTCCTTTAGAGCGTCCGCCCCCGGTCCGCGATCCGGGGGCCGGATGCTGGTGTGGCCGGCACGGAGGCCGGTGACGCGTGCCGCGGCCCGGGTGGTGCGCCGGCGAGATCTGCCCGCCGCCACGACCCGGGCCCCACACGGGCGCACCGGCCGCGTTGCGAAAGCCCACGATGTAGGTCTGCGCCCCCGGCCTGCTCGATAGAGTCCACCAAGGTGAGCATGAAACCGTCCTCCTCCGCCCTGTTCGACGGCGTCCTGGCCCGCGGCGAGGTCGCGACCGCCGTCGGCGACGACGCGTGGCTGACCGCGATGCTGCAGGTGGAGGCGACGCTCGCCCAGGTGCAGGCGTTCAGCGGGCTCATCCCCCAGGCCGACGCCGACGCGATCGCCAGCTGCGCCCGGCCCGAGCACTTCGACGCCGCCGACCTCGGTGCCCGCGCCGCCGCCAGCGGCAACCCCGTCGTGCCGCTGGTCGAGCGGTTGCGGGCGCTCGCCGGTCCCGCCGGGCCGTCCGTGCACCTCGGCGCCACCAGCCAGGACATCCTCGACACCGCCGGCATGCTCGTCGCCGCGCAGGCGCTGCGGCCGCTGCTCGCCGACCTCGCCGCCTGCGCCGACCAGGCCGCCCGCCTCGCCCGCGAGCACCGCGACACCCGCATGGTCGGCCGTACGCTGCTGCGCCAGGCCGTGCCGACCACGTTCGGCCTGAAGGCCGCCGGCTGGCTCACCGGCCTCGACGCCGCCCGTCGCCGGCTCGAACAGGTGCGGCGGGAGCGCCTCGCGGTGCAGTTCGGCGGCGCGGCCGGGACCCTCGCCCCGTTCGGCGACGACGGGCCGGACGTCGTCGAGTCCCTCGCCACGCTCCTCGGCCTCGCCGAGCCCGTCGTGCCCTGGCACACCGAACGCACCCGCGTCGCCGAGCTGGCCGGTGCTCTCGGCGGTGCCGCCGGGACCGTCGCGAAGATCGCCCGCGACCTGACGCTGATGGCGCAGGACGAGGTCGACGAGGCCTCCGTCGCCGCCGGCCCGTCGGCGGCGCCGCATGATCGCAAGCCGGTCGCCGCCGTCTGCGCCCTCGGCAGCGCCGCGTCCGCGCCCGGCCTCGTCGCCGACCTCCTCGCCGCGATGGCCCACGAGCACGAACGCGCCGCCGGCGCCTGGCACGCCGAGTGGCGCCCCCTGCGCGAGCTGCTCGTCTGCACCGGCTCGGCCGCGTCGTGGCTGCGTGCGGCCCTGGAGCGGCTCCTCGTGCACCCCGACGTCATGCGCGCCAACCTGGCCCGCGCCACCACCGCGTCCGGGACGGCCGACGATGCCGCCGACGCCGCCGGTGTACTGGTGGACCGCGCCCTCCAGGCACACACGAAGTCCCCTTAGCGGCTTCCGCCCGCCGCCCACACGACCCGCCACACCGCGCCGCGCCCCTCGGATAGACGGTGCGCGATCCACCCCAATTCAGAGATCATCTTGTAGGTTGATCGCGCACCGTCGATGACGCAAAAGCCACATTCAGGGGCATTGACCAACGTCTGTCGCGGGAGCCGGAAGGCGCCCGGCGCACGGCTACGGAATGCGACGCGCAACTACGGGATGCAGCGCAGCTACGGACGCAGCGCAGCTACGGACGCGGCGCGGCTACGGACGCGGCGCAGCTACGGACGCGGCGCAGCTACGGACGCGGCGCGCAGCCGCGATCATCCCAGCCGGCTCTGTCGCGGAGGGTCGGAAGGCGTCCGACGCGCGGCTACGGGACGCGGCGCGCAGCTACCCGGGATTCGACGCGTGGCTGCCGGGATGCAGCACGCGGCTACGGGATGCGGCTACGGGATGCAGCGCGGCTACCGGGATGCGGCGCGCAGGCGCGATCCCCGTCGGCGCGGTATGCGCGGCCGTGCGCCGCGGCGCGGTGGGGTGGGGTGCAGCGGGGTGCGGGTGAGAAGGGCGCCGCCGCGAAGCGGTGCAGGGAACTACAGCGTGCCGAAGACGCGGGTGGCGGACTCGGCGGCGGTGATGGTGGAGAGGTGGGACGGGCCGGGGCAGAGGATGATCGAGGCGCCGATCGACAGCGGGGCGAGGAGCCACTTCACCGGGTGCTCGTGCTCGCTGGTGTCGACGACGACGCGGTCGCCGGGGCGGAGGTCCTGCCGGTCGGCGAGCTCGCGGGCGATGCTGCCCCACTGGCCGTACGTGGTGCCGTCGCCGCTCGCCGCGGCGCCCGGGCGGATCAGGGCCGGGGCCGGGGTGGACGCCGGGTACGCGGCGACGGCGGCGTCGAAGTCGCGGTAGCCGAGCACGTCGCGTGGGTCCCCACTGGCCGGGCCGGCCGCTGGGGTGCCGAAGACGAAGCGGTGCGGGGCGTCGGGGACGGACTCCAGCCAGGAGCCGAGCCGGTCGCGGGCGGCGAACACCACGTCGAACGGCACGCCCGCGTCGGGGCCCACGTCGGGCAGGCCGGCGGTCGCGGCCAGGTGGAAGGAGACCGTGACGCCGAGGGACCAGGCGCCCAGCAGGGCGGCCGCGGTGCGCCAGTGCGGCGGGAGCAGGGCGGCGGCGCGGCTGCCGGGGCCCAGCCCGCAGTCGTGCAGCAGGCCTGCGGTGCGGGCGGCCCAGCCGCCGAGCTGCGCCGCGGTGAGAGCGGTGCGCCGGCCGTCGGCCTCGTAGTGGACGAGCAGCGGCACGTCGGCGCCGGCAACGCCCGCCGGCGGGAGCAGCTCGGGAAGCACAGAGACACCATAGCCCCGTCCGAGCACAGTGCCGGCCTCGGAGCGGCGGCCACAGCGTCGGCGCGCTGGACGGGTTTGCGCGGTCCACTCCTACCACAGGCGGCCGAGACCGCGATGTCGATGGCGCAGAAGCCGCTTGGCGGACGTCGGCCAACGCCGCCGCGGGGGCAGCGGGAGCCGTCCGGGTCCGGTGCGCGCCCGCACCTGCACCGCACTCCGATGAGCATCCCCGCGACTGGCCGCAGGGCTACCGAAGCCCTTCGGGGCCACGGGAGCGGTGGCCACCGGATGCGGCGCGCATGCGCCGCTTGCCCTGCCTCGCGCCTCGGCGCGGGCAGTGCGCCGCGGAGCGGCGCATTGGGGTGCGGGTGAGAATCCCCGCCGGGACCCGCCGCGGCAGCGGTGGGGCGGAAGCACAGCGGTGGGGGGGGATCACAGCATGGTGACGGCCTCGGATCGGGCCACTTCGGGGGCGGTCGGTGGGAGGGACTCGTACTTCTTCAGGACGGCGTGGACGACGAAGACGTACGGGGTCTGCGAGATCAGGCCCGTGACCGTGGTCGTGACCCGTGTGCAGCCTTTGCCGGGCGGGACGGTCTGCCAGGTCCAGCCGGGCTGCGGGCCGATGAGCAGCTCCTGGGACATGGCGGTCAGCTGGTAGGAGACGATGGACGGGTCGCCGATGTTCCACCAGCTGACGGTGGCGGAGGCGGTGCCGGGGACCACCTCGACGCCGTTGATGACGCCGGGGCGCACGACGCCGGTGCAGTCGGTCGGGCTCATGCTCGGGGTCGGGTAGCTGCGGCTGACCCTGGGCAGTGGCGAGATCGACGCGAGGGGACCGCGGACGGGGGCGCCGGTGGTCAGGCCGGCCGACGGGTCGACCGCGTCGCCCTTCGAGTAGACGGTCTTCTGCGGCAGGTCCAGCACCTTGCCGCCCTGCTTCTTGTTGGTGTTGCCGGCGCCGGTACCGCCGAGGCCGGGCAGCACGGAGCAGCCGGCCACCCCGGAGAGCAGTGCCGAGGCCAGGACAAGAGCCGCGCCGAGCCGCCGTTTCACAAGGTGTTCATCGGCGGCCCGGGCGGGAAGCTTAGGTCGCCTCGATCGTGCCGGTGCCGACGAGGACGAGCAGGAGGACGCCGAGCACGACGCGGTACACGATGAAGATGGTGTACGTGTGCCGCGCCACGAACTTCAGCAGCCATGCGACGGCCAGGTAGCCGACGGCGCCGCTGACGAGGGTCGCGGTGATCGTGGCGGGCCAGCCGACGCCGTTGGCGATGTTGTCGTGCTCGTCGGCGATCTGCAGGGCGCCGGCGGCGAGCAGCGCGGGGATGGACAGGAAGAACGACAGCCGGGTGACGGTGACCCGGTCGAAGTCGCGCAGCAGGCCCGCGGACATCGTCGCGCCGGAGCGGGAGACGCCGGGGATGAGGGCGAGGGCCTGCGCGGTGCCGATGATGAGCGTGTCCTTCCACGTGACGTCGGTCTCGTGGCGTTGCTGGGTGGCGGCGCGGTCGGCGAACCACATGACGCCGGAGAAGGCGATGAGCGCGCCGCCGACGAACCAGAGGCTGCGCAGGGTCGTCTCGACCTGGTCCTTGAAGAGCAGGCCGACGATCCCGACCGGGATGGAGCCGAGGATCACCGACCAGCCGAAGCGGTAGTCGAGGTTGTCGCGCCGGGTCTTGTCGAACAGGCCGCGGAAGAACGCGGGGACGATCCGGGCGATGTCGCGCCGCAGGTAGATGGCGGTCGCGAGGACGGCGCCGGTCTGGATGATCGCGGTGAACGCGGTGATGTCGGGGTCGTCGATCGAGTAGCCGAGGAGCTTCTCCAGGATCGTGAGGTGGCCGGTGCTGGAGATCGGCAGGAACTCGGTCAGGCCTTCGACGAAGCCGAGGAGGATCGCTTCGAAGATGTTCACGAGCGGCCGGTCAGACGCTCGGCGATGGCCCGGGCGAGCCGGTCGGGGGCGCCTTCGGCGGTGGTCAGGAACAGCGACGGCTCGGTGAGCTCGACCTCGATGACGACCGGGTCGCCGGACGGGGTCGGCAGCAGGTCGACGCGGGCGTAGAGCAGGCCGGTCCGGTCGAAGGGCAGCGCCGCGAGGACCCGTTCGGCGAGGTCGCGTTCCGCCGGTGACGGTGTCCTCGGGGTGATGGACTCCTCCTGGTACAGCGTCTCGACGCCCACGTCGGGGCCGGTGAGGATGGGGCCCTTGCGGATCGCGTGGCTGTAGGCGCCGGCGATGAACAGCAGGGCGGTCTCGCCGGCGGTGTCGACGTCGGCGAGGTACGGCTGGATCATGACGAGCCGTCCGGCGTCGTGCAGGCGCCGCACGTGCGCGGCGGCGAGGTCGGCCTGCTCGGGCAGCCGGTAGCGGCCGGTGTCGACGCTGCCGACGCTGACGGCCGGCTTCACCACGATCTCGGCGGCGGACGTTCCGGCGATGTCGTCGAGCTCGATCGGGTCGCCGGGGTCGAGCCACCGCGTCGGGACGATGGGGATGCCTTTGTCGTGGAGTTCGCGGAGGTACCGCTTGTCGGTGTTCCACGCGATGACGTCGGCCGGGTTGGCGAGGCGGGGCACGGACGCGGCCCACGCGGTGAACTCCGCCCGCCGGGCCGGGTAGTCCCAGGTGTTGCGCACGACGGCGAGGTCGTAGGACGGCCAGTCGACGGCCGGGTCGTCCCAGACGGTGGGGACGGCGGTGACGCCGGCGGCGGCGAGGGCCGGGACGAGGCTCTGGTCGTCCTCGTCGAGGTCGGGCAGTTTGGCGCAGGTAACGAGAGCGACCCGGGCACCGGCCCGGGTCGCGGAATATGACTGTTCGATGATCACGGAGCGAAGATACCGACCCTAGCGGGAAAGGACACGCCGCCCCATGGAGCGCCAGAGGTCGTTGCTGGGCCGCATCTGCTCGAGCAGCTCGCGCTCCCAGGCATTCTCGATCTTGACTCCGGCCTGCGCGCAGGCGGAGCGCGCGATGTCGGTGCCTTCCGCCATCTGGTCGCCCCAGACGCCGTCCTCCCCGACGAGCACGATGCGGGCACCGCGCCGGCCGACGTACTCGATGACTGCCTTGGCGCCGCCGTGGTCGTCCGCGAAGGACTTGATGCCGGAGATCAGGCTGCCCGGCACCGGGCGGCTCAGGGTCATCGTCGTATCGGAACCATCTGCCATGACGGCCACACTAAAGGGGTAACCCGCCGCTCGGGAGTGAACTGACGGTCTGATGTGATCGTAGTTACTGACAGGTTTAGTTCACCAGGCGTTCGTTTTGCCCCGACAGAACCAGCTAAAAGCGGATATTCAGGCGCCCGGATCCGGGGGCAAACGAGAGACATGCATCACGTCACGACCCCTGGGGCGCGTTGTGCCAAAAATTCGGGCGTTTCCAGGTCAAGACCGGCTCAAGTTCGACATTTGGCGGCGCCTCCGGGGTCCCCCGGATGGTATCGATACGGCACCGGCGGCAACCAGATCACTGGATGAAGACGTCTACTCCGATCGCCACGCACAACAGCGTGAGATACGTGACCGACCAGTGGAACAGCCGCATCGGCTTCAGCGGCTCGCCGCGGCGGGCCCGGCCGTCGAGGCGGTGCGCCTCCAGCAGCAGCAGCGCGCCGACGACGACCGCGACGACGCCGTAGACGGGTGTCATCCCGAACGGCCACAGCGCCACCGAGGCGGCCACGGTCAGCCAGCTGTAGACGACCGTCTCCAGGCCGACGCGCCGCATGCTCGCCACGACGGGCAGCATCGGGATGCCGGCGCGGGCGTAGTCGTCCTTGAACTTGATGGCGAGCGCGTAGAAGTGCGGCGGCTGCCACAGGAAGACCACGGCGAACATGACCCAGGCCGGCCAGGCCAGGCCGCCGGTGACCGCGGCCCAGCCGATCAGCACCGGCGCCGCGCCGCACGCGCCGCCCCACACCGTGTTCTGCGGCGTGGTGCGCTTCAGCCACATCGTGTAGACGAGGTCGTAGTAGGCGATCGCGCCGACGGTGAGCAGCGTGGCGAGCAGGTTGGTGAACGTCGCCATCAGCACCGTGGACAGCGCGGCCAGGATCAGCCCGAAGATCAGCACGGCCCGCGGGGTGATGCTGTGCGTGGCGAGCGGACGGCGTGACGTGCGCTTCATCAGCGGGTCGATGTCGCGGTCGATGTAGCAGTTCAGCGCGTTGGCCGCGCCGGCCGCCAGGGAACCGCCGACCAGCACCACGGCGATCAGCCACAGCGACGGCAGGCCGCGCTCCGCGAGGAGCATTGCCGGGACCGTCGTGATGAGCAGCAGCTCGACGATGCGCGGCTTCGTCAGTGACACGTATGCCTTGACCACGGCGCCGAAGCCGGCGCGGCGGCCGGCCGCCTGCTGCTGCTGCTGTGCCCGGGCCAGTGCCGCTGCCGTCGTGGGGCGGACCGGCTCGGACGCGCTCTGGGAGACCGCACGGTCGACGAGCTGCGTCACGTCTGGATTGCCACCTTCCCGGCATCGGCCGCACCTGGGACCGCCTGCCTTGGGGCCGCGGCCGGATGACGGCGCGTGGCGGCAGGGCGAGACCGAGGGTCCCGCCGAGACCGGCGGGCACTCGCATCCTAGAACAGGATCAACGCAGGCCAGAGCGGGACCCCACCACATCGGCGGTCGCCTCCGTCGCGGCGGCCGCCTGTACCGTCGCAGCAAAAGTTTCGCGCAGGGCTGAATCGATCCAGGTTTGGCGCCGGTTCCGCGCATCCGCGCAGTCGCGTGCCGGTGAACGTCGCGACGGGCATCGACTACCGTTGCCGCAGGCAGTGTCGCCGATGTCCGAAACATGGTCGACTGCGCGTGGGCCTACCCATTCGTGGGTAGGGTCGTTCTGAAAAGAGCCCCCGCAACACCGCTGACAAAACCCTCGTTCGACAGGAGCAGCACAGCCGTGAGCGCTGAAGAGGTCAAGGGTCCCGAGCTTTCCTGGTCCGACGTCGACCGTCGGGCGGTCGACACGGTGCGCGTCCTCGCCATGGACGCCGTCGAGAAGGCCGGCAACGGCCACCCCGGCACCGCGATGAGCCTGGCACCCGCGGCTTACATGCTGTTCCAGAAGGTCATGCGGCACGACCCGACCGACCCCAACTGGCTCGGCCGCGACCGCTTCGTGCTCTCCTGCGGGCATTCGAGCCTGACGCTGTACATCCAGCTGTACCTCGCCGGCTACGGGCTGAGTCTCGACGACCTCCGGTCGCTGCGGCAGTGGGGCTCGCTCACCCCGGGCCACCCCGAGCACGGGCACACCGCCGGTGTGGAGACCACCACCGGCCCGCTCGGCCAGGGCCTCGGCAACGCCGTCGGCATGGCGATGGCGGCCCGCCGCGAGCGCGGCCTCTTCGACCCGGAGCCGGCGACCGGCGACAGCCTGTTCGACCACCACGTCTACGTGCTGTGCTCCGACGGTGACATCGAAGAGGGCGTCACGCACGAGGCCAGCGCGCTCGCCGGCCACCAGAAGCTCGGCAACCTCGTCGTCATCTACGACGACAACGAGATCTCGATCGAGGACGACACCAAGGTCGCCAAGAGCGAGGACGTCGCCGCGCGGTACGAGGCGTATGGCTTCCACGTGCAGACCGTCGACTGGCGCGCCGGTCACGACGCCGGCGACGGTGTCTACGCCGAGGACGTGCAGGCGCTGTGGGACGCGATCCAGGCCGCGAAGGCCGAGACGGGCCGCCCGTCGTTCATCGCGCTGCGCACCATCATCGGCTGGCCCGCCCCGAAGAAGCAGAACACCGGCAAGATCCACGGCTCGGCGCTCGGCGCCGACGAGGTCGCGGCGACCAAGCAGGTCCTGGGCTTCGACCCGGCGCTGACGTTCGAGGTGGCCGACGACGTCCTCGCGCACGCCCGCGGCGCCATCGAGCGCGGCCGCGAGCTGCACTCCGAGTGGGACAAGGGCTTCGAGGCGTGGCGGGAGTCCGCCGGTGAGCGCGCCGAGCTGCTCGACCGCCTCTTCGCCGGCCAGCTGCCCGAGGGCTGGGAGAAGTCGCTGCCGGAGTTCCCGGCCAGCGAGAAGGGCATGGCGACCCGCAAGGCGTCCGGCGACGTGCTCGGCGCGCTCGCCCCGGTGCTGCCCGAGCTGTGGGGCGGCTCCGCCGACCTCGCCGAGAGCAACAACACCACGATGGAGGGCGAGCCGTCCTTCGTGCCCGCCGAGTTCGCCACGAAGGCGTTCCCCGGCAACGAGTACGGCCGCACGCTGCACTTCGGCATCCGCGAGCACGGCATGGGCTCGATCCTCAACGGCATCAAGCTGCACGGCCCGACCCGGCCCTACGGCGGCACGTTCCTCGTCTTCTCCGACTACATGCGGCCCGCGGTGCGCCTCGCGGCCATCATGAAGCTCCCGGTCGTGTACGTGTGGACGCACGACTCGATCGGCCTCGGCGAGGACGGCCCGACGCACCAGCCGGTCGAGCACCTGACGGCGCTGCGCGCGATCCCCGGCCTGGCCGTGGTCCGCCCCGCCGACGCCAACGAGACCGCGTGGGCGTGGCGCCGGGCGCTGGAGGTCACCGACCACCCGGTCGCGCTGGCCCTCAGCCGGCAGAACCTGCCGACCCTGGACCGCGACGAGTACGCGCCGGCCGAGGGCACCGCCAAGGGCGGCTACATCCTCAAGGACGCCTCCGACGGCCAGCCGCAGGTGATCATCGTGGCCACCGGCTCCGAGGTCCAGCTCGCCGTCGCCGCGCAGCGCCGGCTCGAGGCGGAGGGCACCCCGACCCGCGTCGTGTCGATGCCCTGCCAGGAGTGGTTCATGGAGCAGGACCTGGCGTACCGCCAGCAGGTCCTGCCGAGCGGGGTCAAGGCGCGGGTCAGCGTCGAGGCCGGCATCGCCATGTCGTGGCAGCACATCATCGGCGACCACGGCGTGGCCGTGAGCATCGAGCACTACGGCGCGAGCGCCCCGCACACGGTGCTCTTCGAGCAGTTCGGCTTCACCACCGACAAGGTCGTCGCGGCCGCGCACGCCTCGCTCGCCAAGGTCGGCGAGATCACCGGCACCACCACGGGCAACTGAGACATCGGCATCTGAGTTAGAGGAGCACTGCGATGAGTTCCGATCGGCTGGCCGAGCTCTCCGCCGCAGGTGTGGCGGTCTGGCTCGACGACCTCTCCCGCGCCAGACTGAGCGGCGGCGGCCTCGACAAGCTTCGCCGCGAGCAGCACGTCGTGGGAGTCACCACCAACCCCACCATCTTCGCGAAGGCGCTGACCTCCGCCGAGGACTACGCCGACCAGGTCAAGGACCTCGCCCTGCGCGACGCGCAGGTCAACGAGGCGATGCGCGCGCTCATGACGTTTGACGTGCGCTGGGCCTGCGACGTCATGAAGCCCGCCGCCGACGCCAGCAAGGGCATCGACGGCCGGGTGTCGATCGAGGTCGACCCGGGCCTCGCCGCCGACACCGCCCGCACCGTCGCCGAGGCGAAGGCGCTGTGGTGGCTCGTCGACCGCGACAACCTGTTCATCAAGATCCCCGCGACCGAGGAAGGCCTGCCGGCGATCACCGCCGTGCTCGCCGAGGGCATCAGCGTCAACGTGACGCTGATCTTCTCCCTGGAGCGCTACGAGGCGGTCATGAACGCGTTCTTCGCCGGCCTCGAGCAGGCGAAGGCCAACGGTCACGACCTCGCGAAGATCGGCTCGGTCGCGTCGTTCTTCGTGTCGCGCGTCGACACGGAGTACGACAAGCGGCTCGACAAGATCGGCTCCGACGAGGCGAAGGCGCTCAAGGGCAAGGCCGCCATCGCCAACGCGAAGCTCGCCTACAAGAAGTACGAGGAGCTGTTCTCCTCCGAGCGCTGGCAGGCCCTCGCCGACGCGGGCGCACACCCGCAGCGGCCGCTGTGGGCGTCCACCTCGACGAAGAACCCCGAGTACCGCGACGTCATCTACGTCGAGGAGCTCGTCGCGCCCGGCACGGTCAACACCATGCCGGAGGCCGTCATCCACGCGTTCGCCGACCACGGCGAGGTCCGCCTCGACGCGATCACCGGCTCCTACGCGGAGGCCCAGCAGGTCATGGACGACCTCGCCGCGATCGGCATCGACTACGACGACGTCGTGCAGGTCCTGGAGCGCGAGGGCGTCGAGAAGTTCTCGGTCTCCGGCAACGAGATGATCGAGACCGTCCGGACGGCCCTCGAAGCGGGCAAGTAGGGCACGCGATTTCAGTAGGCTGGCCATCTGGGCCGGCCGTCTCTTGGGGGGTGCGGGTGCCTGATCTTCTCGACGATGTCACCGCTGCGGCCGGACTCACGGTGTTCGGCGCCGCAGCCGTCGCCGGTGCGATCGACACCCGCGCCCTACCACGCTCCCCGCTCGACTGGTCCCCCGACTACGACGTGGTCCCCAGGGTCACCATGCTCCGCACGGAGCTGCGGGCCCTGGACCTGGACCGCGTCGTCCTCGCCGGTGACGGGGCGCCGGCCCGCGCCGCCGACGCGATCGCCCGGACGCTCGGCGTGCCGCTGACCGTCCTGACCGGCACCGACCCCGGCGGCATCGCCGCCGCCGTCGCCGGCTCGCTGCGCCGCACCGTGGTCGTGCTCACCGCGGCGTCGCCGATCTCCGTCTCCCTGGCCGTCGACAGCCACCGCCGGGCGTTCCTGCAGGCGTTCGAGGACCAGGGGATCCAGGACCTCGGGCGGCGGTTCGTGTTCGTCACCCGGCCCGGGTCGCCGCTCGCGACGACGGCGCTGGAGATGGGCGCGCAGCTGTTCCTCGCGCAGCCTGGCCCGCTGTCCGCGTACTCCCTGGTGCCGGCTGGTCTGGCCGGCGCCGACATCAACGAGCTCGTCGAGCAGGCGTTCGCCCTGGCCGAGCCGCCCCGCCGCACCTCGGCCGCCGGCTTCTCCCTGCCGTCGGCGGGGTTCTCTCCCCCGTCCGGGTTCACGGTGCCGTCCGGTGCGCCGGAAGCGTCGGCGTCCGCCGGGGACGCCGGGTTCGCGCATCCCGCGGTCGCGCTGGGGGCCGCGCTCGCGGCCGCCGTCGCCGCGGGGCGGGACAAGATCGCCCTGGCCGCCGACGGCAGCGGGCTCGTGGGGCTCGGCGAATGGGTCGCCGCGCTGCTCGACGGTGCCGGCGCCCGGGCCGTGCCGGTCGTCCTCGAGACGCCGAGCAGCTGGGGGCACGAAGGACCCGACGTCCTCAGCGTGACCACGGGCGGGCCGCTCGTGCCCGGCGTCATGCCCGGCGGAGGGATCAACCCCGACCTGGCCGTCAACGGGCCGCTCGGCGTGCAGCTGCTCGTCTGGGAGCAGGCCCTCACGATCGCCGGGCTGATCGGCACCGCGCAGGCGGACGCCGAGCCGGCCCGCTCCTCCCCCGCCGGCTTCGGCGCGGCCGGTTCCACACCCGCCGGCGGTTTGGCGTCCGGCGGTGGCGGGCACGGTGGTGATGATCCGTCGTCACACGAAGGGGTGCTGCGGGTGCTCGACACCGGGGTGCCGCCGCAGGTGCCGGCGTTCGTCGAAGGCGCCGTGGAGGTTCACGGAGCCGTGACCGCGACGACGTTGATCGGGGCGATCGACGAGTTCGCACGGTCGGTCCCGCCCGGGGCGGCCCTCACCGTGCTGGCGCACCTCGACCGGACCGCCGACGCCGCCGCGCTGGGGGTGCGGACCGGACTCGCCGGCCGGGTCGACCGGGCCGTCCACCTCGCTTGGGGCGGCGCCGTCCGCTTCGCCCGGGACGACGAGTCCGTCCAGGCCGCGACGGGCGTCGGTGGATCCAGCCGTACATCAGCGGCCAACGTCATCCAGATCACCGGCGCCGTCCCGAGGGACCTGGCTGTCCCGGGACGCCCCTACACGTTCGGCGAGCTGCAGGCCGCGGAGGCCGCCGACGACCGGCAGGTCCTGCTGGAGCGGGGCCGGCCGCTGCTGCGACTGCACCTGACCGACCGGAAATCCGGTATCGACCAACTGTTGGCCGCCCTCGGAGGGTGAGTGTGATGACCAATCCCTTGCGGGACCCGCAGGACCGGCGACTGCCTCGGATCCCCGAGCCGTGCGCGCTGGTCATCTTCGGCGTCACCGGTGACCTTGCCCGCAAGAAGCTCATCCCGGCCGTGTACGACCTGGCCAACCGGGGTCTGCTGCCGCCGAGCTTCGCGGTGCTCGGCTTCGCCCGGCGCGACTGGGGCGACGGCGACTTCGAGGACCTCGCCCGCAAGGCCGCGCAGAACGGCGCCCGCACCACGTGGCGGGAGGAGGTGTGGTCGCGCCTCGCCGGCAACATCAAGTTCGTGCCCGGCTCGTTCGAGGACGACGCGGCGTTCGACCACCTGGCGCAGACCCTCGACGACCTGCACGACGAGTCCGGCATCCCCGGCAACGCGGCGTTCTACCTGTCGATCCCGCCGTCGGCGTTCCCGGTCGTGCTCAAGCAGCTCGAGCGCACCGGCATGTCCGACAACGCGAAGTCCGGCGGCTGGCGCCGCGTCGTGGTGGAGAAGCCGTTCGGCTACGACCTGGTGTCGGCGCGGCAGCTCAACGACCTCGTCGACGACGCGTTCACCGCGCAGGACGTGTTCCGTATCGACCACTACCTGGGCAAGGAAACCGTCCAGAACATCCTGGCGCTGCGCTTCGCCAACAACCTGTTCGAGCCGGTGTGGAACTCCAACTACGTCGACTCGGTGCAGATCACGATGGCCGAGGACGTCGGCATCGGCACCCGCGCCGGGTTCTACGACACCGTCGGCACCGCCCGCGACGTCGTACAGAACCACCTGATGCAGCTGCTCGCGCTGGTCGCGATGGAGGAGCCGACGGCGTTCGACGCGACCGCGATCCGCACCGAGAAGCTCAAGGTGCTCAACGCGATCACCGTGCCGACCGACGTGTTCACCAACACGGTCCGCGGGCAGTACCTCACCGGCTGGGTAGCCGGCGAACGCGTCCCCGGCTACCTGGAGGAGAAGGACGTCCCCGCGGAGTCGAAGACGGAGACGTACGTGGCGATCCGCCTCGGCGTCCAGAACCGCCGCTGGGCCGGAGTCCCGTTCTACATCCGCGCCGGCAAGCGCATGCCGCGCCGCGTCACGGAGCTCGCGATCTCGTTCAAGAAGGCGCCCCACCTGCCGTTCCACCAGGCCGACGTGGAGATGCTCGGCCACAACCAGTTGGTCATCCGGGTGCAGCCCGACGAGGGCGTGATGCTGAAGTTCGGCTCGAAGGTGCCCGGCACGACCATGGAGGTCCGCGACATCGCGATGGACTTCCAGTACGGCGAGGCGTTCACCGACGCTTCGCCTGAAGCCTATGAGCGGCTCATCCTCGACGTCCTCGTCGGCGACAAGACCCTGTTCCCCGACTCGGCCGAGGTCGAGGCGAGCTGGAACGTCATCGACCCCCTGGAGGAGGCGTGGAAGGGCTCGACGCCCGAGCCGTACCGCGCCGGCGAGTGGGGGCCGCGAGCAGCCGACGAGATGCTGGCCCGCGAGGGCCGCGCCTGGCGCCGGGCCTAGGTTTCTTCGAAGGGGACTGGTCATGATCGGACTTTGGGACACCACCGGCATCGAGGTCGTGAAGGCCCTGGCGAACGAGCGGCGCAGCGCCGGCGGGCTCACCAGCGGCCTCGCCCTCACCCTCGTCGCCGTCGTCGACGAGCGGCAGGTCCGGGAGGCGGAGGCCGCCGCGACCATCGCCGCGTCCGCGCACCCGTGCCGGCTGCTCATCATCGTGCGCGCCGACGTCACCCAGCAGCGGTCCCGCCTCGACGCGGAGATCGTCGTCGGCGGGCGGCTCGGACCGTGCGAGGCCGTCGTCATGCGCATGCAGGGCCGCCTCGCGCTGCACGCCGAGTCGGTCGTCATGCCGCTGCTCGCCCCTGACGTGCCGGTGGTGACCTGGTGGCAGTGCATGCCGCCGGAGCGGATCGCGTACGACCCGCTGGGCGTCGTCGCGGACCGCCGCATCACCGACAGCGCCCAGGCACCCGACCCGGTGGACGCGCTGCGCATCCGCGCCGAGGACTACGTGCCCGGCGACACCGACCTGGCCTGGTCGCGGATCACCCCGTGGCGCACGCTGCTCGCCGGCGCCTTCGACGCGACCCGGGTCGGCGTCAGGTCCGTCGAGATCATCGCCCCCGACCTCGACCCCACGGCGCCGCTGCTCGGCGGCTGGCTCGAGGCCCGCCTCGGCGTCCACCCGACCCGCAAGCCCGGCTCCGGCAAGATCATGGAGGCGGTGAACCTGGAACTCGCCGACGGCAGCAGCATGAACCTCATCCGCGACCTGAACGCGGGCATCGCCACCCTCCAGCGCACCGGCCAGCCCGACCGGATCCTGCCGCTGAGCCGGCGCCCGCTCGGCGAGGAACTGGCCGAGGAGCTGCGCCGCCTCGACCCCGACCAGCCGTACGCGGCCGCGCTCGCCGCCGCCACCGGCAAGCAGCACCTCGACGAGCGCGGGGCGCCGCGGGTGCACATCTGGAAGGACCCGGCGCTCGCCGAGCGCCCGGAGGCCGCTACGCCCTCGTCCCCCTCGTCCCTGGAGTCCGTCGCTTCATGACCGTCGTCATTCACGATGACCCGAAACTGCTGGCCGAGGCGACCGCCGCCCGCCTGATCGTCCGGCTCACGGACGCGCAGGCGGAGCGGGGCTTCGCGTCCCTCGTCCTCACCGGCGGCCGGATCGCCGCGCAGATCTACGCCGCGGTCCTCGCCAACCCGGCCCGCGACGCCGTCGACTGGTCGCGGGTCGACTTCTGGTGGGGCGACGAGCGGTTCCTGCCGTCCGGCGACCCCGACCGCAACGAGACCCAGGCCAGGGCGGCGCTGCTGGACGGGCTGCCGGTCGACCCGGCCCGCGTCCACCCGATGCCCGCCTCCGACGGCCCGCTCGGCGACGACGCCCCCGCCGCGGCGGCGTCCTACGCCCGCGAACTCGCCGCCTCCGCCGGCGCTTCCGGTGGCGTTGTCGGCGGCGGTGCGGCGGGCCTCGGAGCGGCGGGCGCGGCCGCGGCTGCCGCGGGCGCACCCGGACTCGCGGCGGCCGGTATGGCCGCCGTTGACGCCGCCGCCGTCGGGTCGATCGAGCCTGCGGGGGCCGCTGAGTCGGGTGGCGCCGCCGGGCTGCCGCGGTTCGACGTGGTGCTGCTCGGCGTCGGCGAGGACGGCCACGTGGCGTCGGTGTTCCCCGGCCACCCGGTCATCGACGAGACCGGCACGACCGCCTCGGTGCACGACAGCCCGAAGCCGCCACCGGTACGCGTGACGCTGACCCTCCCGGCCATCAACACCGCCGCCGAGGTCTGGCTGATCGCCGCGGGCGACGGCAAGGCCGACGCGGTCCGCGAGGCCCACACGGCCACACCGGCCGCCCTCCCCGCCGCCCGCGTCCGCGGCGAACACCGGACCCTCTGGCTCCTGGACCGCGCCGCCGCCGCTTCCCTCCCCGCCTGACGCCCGCCTTCCTCATGATCCGGAAGAGTTCTTGCTGCCATAGGCGCAACAAGTCTTCCGGATCACGGCGTACACCACCGGCACGACAGCAACGTGGCTCAGCCCGCCGACTCTCGTGATCCGGAAGACTTTGCGTCGCCCCAACAGCACAAACTCTTCCGGATCACAGCGGACAGCACCGCGACTGGGGCGCCCTGCTCATGATCCGGAAGAGTTCTCGTCGCCATAGGCTCCGGATCATGGCGTACGCCATCGGCACGACGGCAACGTGGCTCGGGCCGGGGTTTGTCAGGCGCGGCGCTGGCGGAGGCGGGCCAGGGCCTCGGCCAGGATGGCCTCGCCGTCCTCGTCGGAGCGGCGCTCCTTCACGTAGGCCAGGTGGGTCTTGTACGGCTCGGCGCGCGGTCGCTCCGGCGGCGCCTGCTCGTCCTGGCCGGCGGGAAGCCCGCACCGGGGGCAGTCCCAGGTGGCCGGGGGCGTGATCTCGGCGGCGAAGGCGGGCTCGGTCATGTGACCGTTGGCACACCAGTAGGTGACGCTGCGACGGGCCGCCTGCTCACCGCGCTCGGCCCAACGCATGGGGCCGGAACCTACTCGGGTCCCGCGGATGGCGTTACCAGCTGCCACGGCTGCTCGCTCCTGTTCGTCGGGGGGTGCGACGTCGTGCGGAGGCAGGAGTGTGGGCGAAAAACACCTGCGCGCGGCCCGTCAAACGGACCGCGCGCATGAGTCTAGAACGCGGAGCGTGCTCAGGCACCACCGTTTTGAACAATTTTCAGCCAGAGGCCAAGACCAACGATGCAGGCGAACCAGATGATGCCGACCAGCAGCGTGTAGCGGTCGAGGTTCTTCTCGGCGACCGACGAGCCGGCGAGGCTGGACGAGACGCCGCCGCCGAACATGCTCGACAGGCCACCGCCCTTGCCGCGGTGCAGCAGCACGAGCATGGTGAGCAGCACGCTCGTGATGATGAGCAGCACGATCAGGGTGTAGGCGAACGCCGTCATGGCGCGGTCGTCCTCTCGGTGGGCGGAAAGCTACCGCCGAAGCTTACTGGATTACGCGAGGCCCAGGGCACACAGGTCGGGCTGGCCGAACTGCGGGTGGATGAATCCGCCCCGGACCTTCGTGCCGGACATGCGCAGCGCCTTCATGTAGATGATCGGGATCGCGGCGGCCCTGCTCGCGATCTTCTCGTCGAGCTCGCCCCAGAGGAGGAACTGGCGCTCCGGCACCGACTCCTCCAGCGCCGCCGTGATGTCGTTGTTGATCTCGGCGTCGTTGAGCAGGGCGTAGTTCTGGTTGTTGGTCGCGTTGGCCTTGGTGGGGATGAGGCGGCCGTCGAACAGGGGCGGGATGACCGCGGAGCCGTTGGCCCAGTCGGGGATCCAGCCGGCCCAGAGCAGGTCGTTGGTGTTGGCCGGGTTGCCGATGACGTCGAAGTACGTCTCCGGGTCGATGCCGTTGACCTTGAGCTGGATGCCGATCTGCTGGTACGTCTCGACCATCGTCGTGGCCAGGCGGCGGATGTCCTTCTGCTCCGGGATCGCAAGGGTGAGCGTCGCGGCGCACGGCTTGCCCTTGTTCCGCTGGTCGTCCATCAGCTTCAACGCCACGTCCGGCTTGCCCTCGACGTTGGCGGTGCTGTCGTACAGGTCGAAGTCCTTGTGGGCCTTCAGCTGCGGGGCGATCATCGTGTTGGCGTAGTCGCCGAAGACGGAGCCGCCCATCGCCGCGCGAAACTTCCGCTTGTTGAAGGCGAAGACCAGCGCCCGCCGGCAGTCCAGCTCGGGGATGCGCTTGGTGTTGACCGACAGGTACCGGATGCCGCCGTAGCTGCCCTGCACGGCCCGTGCGGACAGGCCGGAGTCGTTGACGACCTGCTGCACGAAGTTCGGCGCGACGTTCTTGTCCAGGTCGATCGTCTCGGCCCAGTCGCCCTCGCTCTGGATCAGGTTCGACGTGACGGTCGGCAGGTCACCGTTCGCCTGGATGATGATCTTGTCCGGGTACGCCTTGCGGACGCTGTCGGTCTTGCGGTCCCAGTACTGGTTGCGGATGTACACGAGCTGCTGGTCGGTGTTCTCCTGCAGCTTGTACGGGCCGTTGGAGAACGGCTTCTTGTCGTACTCGCCCTTGGTGTCCTGCTTGGCCTGGACCGGCGCGAACACCGACATCGCCGCGGTGTAGCCGAAGTCGCCGACCGGCTGGGACAGCGTGAACTTGATGTTGCGGTTGTCGACGCACTGCACGGACTGCAGGCCCTTGCCGTTGTTGTTGCCGCCGACGAACGGGCCCGCGTAGCTCTCGGTGCCCGCGAGGTACGTCTTCGGGTACGGCTGGGCGACCGAGAACAGGCTCGAGAAGCTGCGCTCCACGCCGTACTTCACGTCGGCGCAGGTGATCGGGGTGCCGTCCTCCCAGCGGAGCTCATCCCTGAGCTGGAAGTCCCATACACGGTTGCCCTCGCTGGGGCGGCCGGCGTCGGTGGCGAGGTCACCGACGATCTCGCTGGCGGCCTCGCCGGGCTCGGAGCGGAACGTGGTGAGCGTCCGGGTGGTGAGGCGGCTGATGTTGGCCTCGGTCGCGGTCGCGATGCGCTGCGGGTCCAGGTGGGCCGGCATGGCGCTGACGACGACGCGGAGGGTCCCGCCGGTCTTCGGCGGCTGCGGGCGGTTCTCGGCGCCGGCGTCGCTGCAGGCCGCGGTCGCGAGCAGCGACAGGCCGGCCAACGACGCGACGAAACGCTTAGCGAGCATGCTCGGTCCCCACTCGTCATGGTCGGCCCGTTCGTGGCGGGCGGCCCTGGCTGTTGCTCCCGCGTCCGGCGCGGGGCTGCCCGCGCTGTGCGCGAGCGTGTCCGGCAACCCGGTGTCGGGGCTGCGGACCAGGCCACTTTAGGCGGCGTTCATGCCGGGCGGAACCGGGGGTGGGATACAAAACAGCGTCGCGCGGCCCGGGTCCGGACCGCGCGACGCTGCGTTCTGAGCTGGTTACTTGCCGAGGCGGCAGATGCGGACAAAACCCTCCGCATCGATGCTGGCGCCACCGACGAGCGCGCCGTCGATGTCGGGCTGCTCGATGATCGACGCCACGTTGTCGTGCTTGACCGAGCCGCCGTAGAGGATGCGCACCCGGTCGGCGGTGCCGCCGGTGTACTTCTCCGCGAGGCGGGTCCGGATCGCGCCGATGACCTCCTGCGCGTCCTGCGGCGTCGCGACCTTGCCGGTCCCGATCGCCCACACCGGCTCGTACGCCACGACGATCTTCTCGACCTCGTCGGTCTTGATCTTCTCGAGGCCGGCGTCGAGCTGGGCGAGCGTGTAACCGACGTGCTCGCCGGCCTCACGGACCGCCAGGCCCTCACCGACGCACAGGATCGGGGCGATGCCGTTCGCGAGCGCGGCCTTCACCTTGGCGTTGACGAGCGCGTCGTCCTCGCCGTGGTACTGGCGGCGCTCCGAGTGCCCGACGACCACGTACTGGCAGCCGAGCTTCGCCAGCATCGCGCCGGAGATCTCGCCCGTGTACGCACCCGACGAGTGCTGCGACAGGTCCTGAGCGCCGTAGCCGATGAGCAGCTTGTCGCCGTCGACCAGCGTCTGCACGCTGCGGATGTCGACGAACGGCGGCAGCACGACCACCTCGACGTCGTTGAGCTGCTGCTCGTTGAGGCTGAACGCCAGCTTCTGCACCAGGGCGATGGCCTCGAGGTGGTTGAGGTTCATCTTCCAGTTGCCGGCCATGAGCGGCCTGCGGCCGGTTGCTTCTGCCATCGCTCAGGCCTCCAGTGCCGTGATGCCGGGCAGCGCCTTGCCCTCGAGGAACTCCAGGGACGCGCCACCACCGGTCGAGATGTGGCTGAACCCGTCTTCCGGGATGCCGAGCGCGCGCACGGCCGCGGCCGAGTCACCGCCGCCGACGACGCTGAAGCCGTCGATCTTGGTGATCGCCTCGGCGACGCCCCGCGTGCCGGCCGCGAACGGCGCCAGCTCGAAGACGCCCATCGGCCCGTTCCAGAACACGGTCTTCGCGGACTCGACGGCCTGCGCGAACAGCGTCACCGACTCCGGTCCGATGTCCAGGCCGAGTTCCTCGGCCGGGATCGCGTCCGCGGCGACGACCTGGGTCTTCGCGTCGGCAGCGAACTTGTCCGCCGTCACCACGTCGACCGGCAGCACGATCTTGCCGCCACCACGGGCGAGCAGGTCGGCGCAGGTGGCGACCATCTCGTCCTGCAGCAGGCTCTTGCCGACCTCGTGGCCCTGGGCCTTGAGGAAGGTGAAGCACATGCCGCCGCCGATGAGCAGCTTGTCGACCTTCGGCAGCAGCGCCTCGATCACGGCGAGCTTGTCGGAGACCTTCGAGCCGCCGAGGATGACCACATACGGCCGCTCGGGGTCGCCGGTGAGCTTCGACAGCACGTCCAGCTCGCGCTGCACGAGGCCGCCCGTGTACCGCGGAAGCAGCGCGGCCACGTCGAACACGCTCGCGTGCTTGCGGTGGACCGCACCGAAGGCGTCGTCGACGTACACGTCGGCGAACTCGGCGAGCTGCGCGGCGAAACCGCCCCGCTCCGCCTCGTCCTTGCTGGTCTCACCCTTGTTGAACCGCAGGTTCTCCAGCAGCGCCACGTCACCGTCGCCGAGCCCGGCGACCGCGGCCCGCGCCGACTCCCCCACCGTGTCGGTGGCGAACGCGACCGGCTTGCCCAGCAGCTCGCCGAGCCGGTTCGCGACCGGCTGCAGCGTGTACTTCGGGTCGGGCTCGCCCTTCGGACGGCCCAGGTGCGACACCACGGTGACCCGCGCGCCGGCCTCACGCAGCGCGTTGAGCGTCGGCAGGACCGCCCGGATGCGCCCGTCGTCGGTGATCTTGTCTCCGTCGAGCGGAACGTTCAGGTCGGCGCGCAGGAGCACGCGCCGACCCTTGACGCCCTCGCTCAGGAGGTCGTCGAGCGTCTTCACAGGCCGGTGCCCACCAGCGTGACGAGGTCGACGAGGCGGTTGCTGTAGCCCCACTCGTTGTCGTACCAGCCGACGACCTTGACCTGGTTGCCGATCACCTTGGTGAGGCCGGCGTCGAAGATGCACGAGGCCGGGTCGGTGACGATGTCGCTGGAGACGATCGGGTCCTCGGTGTAGGTCAGGATGCCCTTGAGCGGACCGTCGGCGGCGGCCTTCATGGCGGCGTTGACCTCGTCGACCGTGGTCTCGCGACCCACGGTGACGGTCAGGTCGGTGGCCGAGCCGGTCGGGATCGGCACACGCAGCGCGTAGCCGTCCAGCTTGCCCTTGAGCTCGGGCAGGACCAGCGAGACCGCCTTGGCGGCACCGGTCGAGGTCGGCACGATGTTCAGGGCGGCGGCGCGGGCGCGACGCAGGTCCTTGTGCGGGGCGTCCTGCAGGTTCTGGTCCTGCGTGTACGCGTGGATCGTGGTCATGAGGCCACGCTCGATGCCGAACGTGTCGTTGATGACCTTGGCCATCGGCGCGAGGCAGTTCGTGGTGCACGACGCGTTGGAGATGATGGTGTGGTTCGCGGCGTCGTACTTGTCCTCGTTGACGCCCAGGACGACCGTGACGTCCTCGCCCTTGGCCGGCGCCGAGATGATGACCTTCTTCGCGCCCGCGGCGACGTGGACCTTGGCCTTCTCGGCGTCGGTGAAGATGCCGGTCGACTCGATCACGACGTCGGCGCCCAGGTCGGCCCACGGCAGCTTCGACGGGTCGCGCTCGGCGAGCGCCTTGAACGTCTTGCCGTTGACGGTGATCTCGTCGGAGGTCGCCTTCACCTCGTAGGGCAGGCGGCCCAGGATGCTGTCGTACTTGAGCAGGTGCGCCAGCGTCGCGTTGTCAGTGAGGTCATTGACGCCCACAATTTCGATGTCAGCGCCCTTGGCCAGCGCCGCACGGAAGAAGTTGCGGCCGATGCGGCCGAAGCCGTTGATGCCAACCCGGATGGTCACTTCGACACATCTCCTCGCCTCGTCGCGGCCGGCCGTTGCCGATGCCGGTCGCCCGTGAGTGATCATGGCTCGCCCGGTCGTGGTCCTAATCGGTGAGGCCCATGAGCGGGGAGCGGCCGCGTAGAGCGGCATACGGACGGCTTCGTCGCCGAACAGGAAAACCCTATCGCCTGCACAGCACCGAACTCCCGCGGGGGTGTCTGAGCACACAGCCCGATCACGGTTTTCACCCTCCCTCGGCGGGGTGCGGGATCGTCCCGTGCCCCGTGCGTCGACGTTGGGGACATTGTCTCGCCGGGGTACGACAGAAATGGGCGCGATCAAGGCATCCCGCGGCGGGCGATCCGAAGACCTTGAGTAGCCCCGATGCACGACCTCTTCCGGATCACGGGAACCACCCGCCCCTCGCGATCCGGAAGAGCTCACGCGGCCCAGGCTGCACAAAGTCTTCCGGATCATGAAACAGACCGCACGCATGATCCGGAAGGGTTCGTGTGGCGCTGGGGCACACGGGACTCCGGACAATGTGCACAGCTCAGCCCGCGACACGTCCCACCCCGAGGCGGCCGCGCGGGCTTGTCGCGGCCTCGGCCGGACGAGGCGCGACGAGGCGCGGGGGCGCCCCGGCCGGCGCCGCGTTACACGCGGCCGTGCCCACGACGGACCGGAGTCCGCATGGATGAGCTAACTGACCAGCATCTCCGGCGTGACGGCGGACTCGGTGTCGGGGATTCCGAGGTCGCGGGCGCGCTTGTCGGCGAGGGCGAGCAGACGCCTTATGCGCCCGGCGATCGCGTCCTTCGTGAGTGGTGGGTCAGCGAGCGCGCCGAGCTCCTCCAGGGACGCCTGCCGGTGCTCGAGGCGCAGGGTGCCGGCGCTGAAGAGGTGCTCGGGGGCGTTGTCGGCGAGGATCTCCATCGCGCGCGCGACCCGGGCGGCGGCGGCCACGGCGGCGCGGGCGGAGCGGCGCAGGTTGGCGTCGTCGAAGTTGGCGAGGCGGTTGGCGGTGGCCCTGACCTCGCGGCGGACCCGGCGCTCCTCCCAGGTGAGGACGCTCTGGTGCGCGCCGATGCGGGTGAGCAGCGCGGCGATCGCGTCGCCGTCCTTGACCACGACACGGTCGACGCCGCGGACCTCGCGGGCCTTGGCGGTGATCCCGATGCGCCGGGCGGCGCCGACGAGCGCGAGCGCGGCCTCCGGGCCGGGGCAGGTGATCTCCAGGGCGCAGCTGCGGCCCGGCTCGGTCAGCGAGCCGTGCGCCAGGAACGCGCCCCGCCACGCCGCGACGGCGCAGCACATGTTGGCCGACACGACGTGCGGCGGCAGCCCCCGAACCGGCCGTCCACGGACGTCGAGCAGTCCCGTCTGCCGCGCGAGCGCCTCGCCGTCCTTGACCACGCGCACGATGAAGTGGCTGGCCTTCCGCAGGCCGCCGGACGCGAGGACGTGGATCTCGCTCTGGTACCCGTACACCTCCGAAACCTCCCGCCGGAGCCGGCGGGCGGCGGCGTTGGTGTCGAGCTCGGCCTCGACGACCACCCGGCCGGAGACGATGTGCAACCCGCCCGCGAAGCGGAGCAGCGCGGCCATCTCGGCGCGCCGGCAGCAGGGTTTCGCGACATCCACCCTGCTCAGCTCGTCCTTGACCGCAGCGGTCATCGCCATTCTGTCGTCACCTCGCGGGGCTCAATCGAACTGTCGGTGGTGCTGCTCAGCAGTGGTTTCAAGGCTGCGGCCAGCGCGTGCGGGTCGTGCAGCGGTGCTCCGTCAGCGACAGCCATCGGCGCGAGCACCAGACGTGCACCCAGCGATTCTGCCGCACGATGGACCGGTTCGGGGTCGCCTACGGCTTTCCCGTCGGCAAGAACTACATCGACATGTAACCCAGGTAGGTAACGACGCAGGGCGGCAAGGTGTTCCGGCAAGGTCAGGCCGGCCGTCTCGCTGTCGGGCGCCAGATTGAGCGTGACCAGGCGCTTCGCGGGACTCATGGAGATCGCTGCGGCCAGTTCAGGCACCAGCAGATGCGGGATCACGCTGGTGAACCACGATCCTGGTCCGAACAGCAACCAGTCCGCGTTCTTCGTCGCATGTACGGCCTCCGAGCAGGCCTCCGGTGCGACCGGCACGAGCCGGACCCGGTCGATCCGCTTCGGAGTGACCGCGACGGCATGCTGACCGCGCACCGTCACCACTTCACCACACTCGGACAGGTCCGCCTCGATGTGCAGCGGCTGCCGCGACATGGGCAGCACCCGCCCGTCGCAGCGCAGCATCTGCGCCGCCTGGTCCAGCGCGACGACGGGGTCGCCGGCGAGCTCCATCAGGGCGCACAGGACGAGGTTGCCGACCGGGTGCCCGGCGAGGTCGTCGTTGCCGGTGAACCTGTGCTGGAACACCTCCGCCATCGCCTCCTCGTCGGCGAGCGCGGCAAGCGCCTGGCGCAGGTCCCCGGGCGGCAGGATGTCGCGGGTCGCGCGCAGCCGCCCGCTGGACCCCCCGTCGTCGGCGACCGTGACCACGGCGGTGATGTCCAGCGGCGTGTCCAGGTGGATCCGCCGCAGCGCCCGCAGGGACGCGGACAGCCCATGCCCACCACCGAACGCGACGACCCGAACACCGCTCACGCCATCACCTCCGCTGCGATCATTCGCGCCCCAGGTCGCGGTGCTGCGGTGCGGCGGCGAGGCGCATCTCGCGCAGCCGCCGGGCGAGCTCCTCGGCGATCGCGACGCTGCGGTGCTTGCCACCCGTGCACCCGACGGCGATCGTGAGGTAGCGCTTGCCTTCCCGCTCGAAGCCTGGAGCGGTCGCGTTGATCAGCCGGGCGTACGTCTCCACGAACGTGACCGCGCCGCGCTGCCCGAGCACGTACCGGCTCACGTCGGTCTCGCGTCCCGTGTGCTCGCGCAGCTCCGGCACCCAGTACGGGTTCGGCAGGAACCTCGCGTCGAGAACGAAGTCGGCGTCGGGCGGCAGGCCGTACTTGAAGCCGAACGACAGCACCGTGACCCTGATCTGGGTCGTGTCCTCCTCGCCGAACATCTCCTCGATGCGCCCGCGGAGCTGGTTGACGTTGAGGTGGCTGGTGTCGATCAGCACGTCCGCCTGCTCGCGGGCCTCCTGGAGCAGCTTCCGCTCAGCGGCGATGCCGTCCGACAGCCGCCCGCCGCCCTGCAACGGATGCGAGCGGCGCACGCTCTCGAACCGCCGGATCAGCACCTCGTCGTCGGCGTCGACGAACACCATCCGCGGGTTGAACCCCCGCTCCCGCAACGACTTCACCGCGCCCGGCAGATCGGTGGAGAACGCGTGGCTGCGCACGTCGAGCACCATCGCCGTGCGCCGCGCCGCCCCCCGCGCCGCGAACGCCAGCTCCGCCATGTCGAGCAGCAGCGCCTGCGGCAGGTTGTCCACGACGTAATACCCGACGTTCTCCAGCGCCCGGGCGACCGTGCTCCGCCCTCCGCCGGACACCCCCGTCACGATGACCAGGTCGGTCGCCGTGCGGTCAGGCACCCCCGACGCTTCTTCGCTCACCACGCCGACGAGTTTATGCCGTGCCGCCCGCCCGTCCGGCGGCTCGGTCGGTTTGTACCTTTTCAGGGTCCCCCAGCCCAGCCGGGAAAGCCCGAATGACGCCCTCCACAGCGCCGAACCTGCACGGGAACGGAGCCGGGCCGATCAGCGCGACCACACCACTGAACGCACACCCACGCTCATGCGGGCAGGCCGCCTCCACCCCGCCGGCCTGCCCGGCCACTCCCACAGCGACCGGCGAACCCGCAAGCAGATCCCTCAGCCGACAACCGGCCACCACGATGATCGAAGGACGCCCCTGGCCGTCCAGACAACCACCACGCGACTTCGATCACGCCGCGCGAAAGCCAACGACGGCGCGGAATCACCGAATGACGCCCTCGACGGCGCTGGACCATGCGAGAACGGCGGCAGACCCGCACGCGGATCCCTCAACCAAACCCAGCCGCCACCATGATCGAAGGACGCCCCTGGCCGCCCGGACGACCACCACGGTAACTATTCAGGTACTCCGAACGGATGAGGTCCCCCAGGTCGGAGCGTTGCGCCGGGAGCAATGCATCCGTCCACAGTGGATGACGAAACGTGACTTATCCGGGCATAACTATCGGCTCGCGGTCGGTCCGCTGATCGGCCGCACTCGCGGAGTCACAGGTCAGCGCGATTCGGGGGGCACCTGAATAGTTACCCACCACGCGACATCGATCACGACGCCCACCACCACGACCACCCCGCCCGGCTACCAAGACCGCCCGCGATAGGGACAACACTGGTTGTGAACCACGACGGCGGGCGCGGCGTCGGCGCCCGGTGTGATGTGGATGGGTTGTGAAAGCCAACGACAGCGTGGAAGCACTGAATGACACCCTCGACGGCGCTGAACCATGCGAGGACGGCAGCCGACCCGCGGGCGGATCCCTCAACCGAAACCAGCCACCGCCAGGATCGAAGGACGACGGCTATGACCGCGATCGATCCGTCGGGAAGAGGCCGGGACCGTGGGCGAGGTCCGCGGTTGGTTAGGAATCGGAGGGCGAAGAGGTCGGGTCGATCACCGGCGGTAAGGAGGCAGGGGCCGGCGCCAACGATGCGGCCGGTAAAGAGGGCGCAGCCGGCGTGGGCGAAGGTGGGCCGTTCAGAGCGACCAGAATCGCCTCCGCCGTCCGGCGGCCGATGCCCGGCACCTCGGCGATCTCCTCGATGCTGGCCGCCTTGAGACGCTTCAATGAGCCGAAATGGCGCAGCAGCGCTTTGCGGCGGATTTCGCCGAGGCCGGGGACGTTGTCGAGCGTCGATTCGGTCATGCGCTTGGAGCGCTTCTGGCGGTGGTAGGTGATGGCGAAGCGGTGGGCCTCGTCGCGGGCGCGCTGCAGGAGATAGAGGCCCTCGGAGGCGCGGGGCAGGATGACGGGGAACTCGTCGTCGGGGAGCCAGACCTCCTCCAGCCGCTTGGCCAGGCCGCAGATGGTGATGTCGTCGATGCCGAGGTCGAGCAGGACCTGGGCGGCGGCGTTGACCTGGGGCTGGCCGCCGTCCACGACGACGAGCTGGGGCGGGTAGGCGAACTTGCGAGGGCGGCCGGTCGTCGGGTCGATGCCGGGGCGGGACGGGTCGACGTCCTCCTCGGCCAGCGAGTCGAGCTCGACCTTGGCGTCCAGGTAGCGGGCGAAGCGCCGCCGCAGGACCTCGGAGATGGCGGAGACGTCGTCGGTGGCGCCGTTGATGGCGAAGCGCCGGTATTCGCTCTTGCGGGACAGTCCGTCCTCGAAGACGACCATGCTGGCGACGACGTCGGTGCCCTGGATCTGGGAGATGTCGTAGCACTCGATGCGCAGCGGGGCGGTCTGCATGCCGAGCGCCTCGGCGATCTCCTCCAGGGCCTTGCTGCGGGTGCTCAGGTCGCCGGCGCGGCGAAGCTTGTGCTGCTGGAGGGCCTGCTCGGCGTTGCGCGCGACGGTCTCGGCGAGGGCCTTCTTGTCGCCGCGCTGCGGCACGCGGATCGCGACCCGGCTGCCGCGCAGCTTGCTCAGCCAGTCGGCGAGCGCGTCGACGTCGGCGGGCAGCTCGGGGACGAGCAGCTCCTTGGGCAGGTCGGCGGGGTCGGTGCCGGCCTCGGCGCCGTAGATCTGGCTGCAGAAGTGGTGGACGAGGTCGCCGGCGCTGAGGTCCTCGGTCTTCTCCACGACCCAGCCGCGCTGGCCGCGGACCCGGCCGCCGCGCACGTGGAACACCTGGACGGCCGCTTCCAGGGGGTCGTCGGCGAACGCGACCACGTCGGCGTCGGTGCCGTCGCCGAGCACGACCGCCTGCTTCTCCACCGCCCGGCGCAGCGCGCCCAGGTCGTCGCGGATGCGGGCGGCGCGCTCGAAGTCCAGCTCGTCGGAGGCGGCGAACATCTCCCGCTCGAGCCGCTTGACCATCGTGTCGGTCTTGCCTGCCATGAAGTCGCAGAAGTCGTCGACGATGCGGCGGTGCTCCTCCTCGCTGACCCGGTCGACGCACGGCGCGGAGCACTTGCCGATATAGCCCAGCAGGCAGGGGCGGCCGATCTGGCCGGCGCGCTTGAACACGCCGGACGAGCAGGTCCGCGCCGGGAAAACGCGCATCAGCAGGTCGAGGGTCTCGCGGATCGCCCAGGCGTGCGCATAGGGGCCGAAGTAGCGCACGCCCTTGCGCTTGGCGCCGCGCATCACCTGCAGGCGCGGATAGGCCTCGTCGAGCGTGACCGCCAGATACGGGTAGCTCTTGTCGTCCCGGTAGCGGACGTTGAACCTGGGGTCATACTCCTTGATCCAGTTGTATTCGAGCTGGAGCGCCTCGACCTCGGTGCCGACCGTGACCCAGTCGACCTTCGCCGCCGTGGTGACCATCTGCTGGGTGCGCGCGTGCAGGGTCCACACGTCGGCGAAGTAGGAGTTGAGCCGCTGCCGCAGGCTCTTGGCCTTGCCCACGTAGATGACGCGCCCCGACGGGTCGCGGAACCGGTAGACCCCTGGCGTGTCGGGAATGGTCCCGGGTGCGGGTCGATACGTGGACGGATCTGGCACTCTTCGAGACTATCCGGGGGGTACGACAAAACGCCGACCCCCCGGAAGCGCGCTCACGCCAGGGAGATGTTGTCCCCGTCGATCTTCAGGGTCTTCTCGGCCAGTCCCTTGGTGGCCGGGCCGTTCTTCACGGAGCCGTCGGCCGCGGAGAAGACGCTGCCGTGGCACCGGCAGTTGATCGCGCCGGCCGAGACGTCGGAGACGACGCACGACTGGTGGGTGCAGATCGAGCTGAACGCCTTGAACTGCCCGGCCTCCGGCTGGGTGACGACAACGCCGCCGCCGTCCTTGAAGATCTTGCCGCCGCCGACAGGGATGTCGGCCTTGGCCGCCAGGACGCCTGAGGCGGCACCGCCGGTGCTGCTGTCGCCGGTCTTGCCGCTGTCGTCACTGTCGTCTCCACAGGCGGCGAGTGCCGTCACGGCCGTGATTCCGGCCGCTCCGGCGAGCACCGCGCGGCGAGTCGTGTCACTCATAGGCTCCTCCAAGGTCGTTGGCCTGCTGGCTACGCCAGGAAATACGTAGATCATGGAGCGTACGGTTCAATGCTCAACAAACTCTGAGAATCCGTTACCCGCCCGTGACATTCGCAGCGATCACACAGCGAGACGGACGCCTAGGCCTCGACCACGTACCCTGCCTGCACCTTTACCGGCACAGCGTTCAACCCACGCGTCGCCGGCCCCCGCGCGAGGCTGCCGTCCGCGATCTTGAACTGCGAGTTGTGCCCCGGGCACATGATCGTCGTCGCTCCGGGCGACGGAGGCTCCACGGTGACACCCTGGTGGGGGCAGCTCGCCTGGTACGCCTTGAACGTCCCCTGCTTCGCCTGCACCACGAGAATCGTGTCCTTGGCGATCACACCGCCACCGACGGGCACGTCCTTCACGGCGACCAGCGCACCCGCCGGCGGCGCCGCGTCGCTGGCACCCGTCGCGGGCGCGGTGTTGTCGAACGGGTTGGCCGCGGTCGTCGGCGCGGCGGAGGCGGGCGGCTGGCTGCCCGTGGCCGCCGGGGTCTCCTCGTCGCCGCCGCAGCCCGCGAGCACCGTCACGCCGAGCGCGCCCGCGCCCAGCAGCAGTGCCCGGCGGGCCGAGCAGGGGTTGAACACGTCCTGAACCGGCACGTCCTGTCCTCCTGGGGTGAGGGCCTTGCCAGCGGCCACCGTAGCAGCGCCCGATCCGCACCGTCCCTCGGTCACCGCATCCGCCAGCAGGCGGCCCTCTCCCCCGTTCCGACGTTTCCGCTGGTACGACACCGGCAGAACGAAACAGCAGCCAGACGCCGGTCGATCAGCCCTTCGCGGCCGCCTTCTTCGCCGGCGCGCGCTTCGCGGGTGCCGCCTTGGTCGCCTTCGCACGTGTGGCGGTCGCCTTGGCCGGCCGCGCGGCCGCGGTCCGGGCCGGCTCCGCCACCGGGAGGTCGTCGGGCTCCACGGTCGAGACCGCCGCCCGGGTCCGCGGCGCCGCGGCCTTCCGGCCGGCCCGGGCCGGCGCGGACACCGCGCCGTTGGCCTTGACCGCCCGGTCGCGGGCCGTGGTGTCGCCGCTGACGTCGCCCTTCAGGCCCAGCACCGGCCGCAGGAACTTGCCCGTGTGGCTGTCGGCGATCTCCGCGACCTCCTCCGGCGTGCCCACCGCGACCACCGTGCCGCCCTTGTGACCGCCCTCGGGGCCCATGTCGATGAGCCAGTCCGCCGACTTGATGACGTCGAGGTTGTGCTCGATGACGATCACGGTGTTGCCCTTGTCGACGAGGCTCTGCAGCACGATGAGCAGCTTGCGGATGTCCTCGAAGTGCAGGCCGGTCGTCGGCTCGTCCAGCACGTACACGGTGCGGCCGGTGGACCGCTTCTGCAGCTCCGACGCGAGCTTGACCCGCTGCGCCTCGCCGCCGGAGAGCGTCGGCGCGGGCTGGCCGAGGCGCACGTAGCCCAGGCCCACGTCGTTGAGCGTCTTCAGGTGCCGGTGGATGGCGGGGATGGCCTCGAAGAAGCCCGCGGCCTCCTCGATCGGCATGTCGAGGATCTCCGCGATCGTGCGGCCCTTGTAGTGCACCTCGAGGGTCTCGCGGTTGTACCGCGCACCCTTGCAGACCTCGCACGGCACGTACACGTCGGGCAGGAAGTTCATCTCGATCTTGATCGTGCCGTCGCCGGCGCACGCCTCGCAGCGCCCGCCCTTCACGTTGAACGAGAAGCGTCCCGGACCGTAACCACGCACCTTGGCCTCGGTGGTCTCGGCGAAGAGCTTCCGGACGTTGTCGAACACGCCCGTGTAGGTGGCCGGGTTGGACCTGGGGGTGCGGCCGATCGGTGACTGGTCGACGCCGACGACCTTGTCGACCTGCTCGAGCCCCGAGATCCGGGTGTGCCGGCCGGGCACCAGCCGGGCGCCGTTGACGACGTTGGCGAGGACCGCGTGGAGGATGTCGTTGACCAGGGTCGACTTGCCGGACCCGGACACGCCGGTCACCGCCACGAACTGCCCGAGCGGAAACGGGACGGTCAGGTTCTGCAGGTTGTGCTCGCGGGCGCCGACGACGACCAGCTCGCGGCCGGGCGTGCGGGGCCGGCGGATCTCCGGCGTCGGGATGCTGCGCCGGCCCGCCAGATACGCACCGGTCACCGACTCCTCGGCGGTGATCAGCTCCTCATACGGCCCGCTGTGCACGACCCGGCCGCCGTGCTCGCCGGCGCCGGGGCCGATGTCGACGATCCAGTCGGCGGTGCGGATCGTGTCCTCGTCGTGCTCGACCACGATCAGCGTGTTGCCGAGCCGCTTGAGCCGCGTCAGGGTCTCGATGAGCCGGTGGTTGTCCCGCTGGTGCAGGCCGATGCTGGGCTCGTCCAGCACGTACAGGACGCCGACCAGACCGGAGCCGATCTGGGTCGCGAGCCGGATGCGCTGCGCCTCGCCGCCGGACAGGGTGCCGGAGGCCCGGTCCAGGGACAAGTAGTCGAGGCCGACGTCGACGAGGAACCGCAGCCGGGCGTTGATCTCCTTCAGGACCCGCTCGGCGATGAGCTTCTGCCGGTCGGTGAGGGTCATCGCGCCGAGCAGCTCCGCGCAGTCACCGACGGACAGGTTGCAGATGTCGGCGATGCTGTGCCCGGCGATGGTGACCGCGAGGATCTCGGGCTTGAGCCGGGACCCGCCGCAGGTGCCGCAGGGCACGTCGCGCATGTATCCCTCGTACTTGTCGCGGGACCAGTCGCTCTCGGTGTCGGAGTGCCGGCGCTCGATCCACTGCACCACGCCCTCGAAGCCGGTGTAGTAGGAACGCTCGCGGCCGTACTTGTTGCGGTACCGGACGTGGACCTGGTCCTCCGACCCGTACATGATCGCCTTCTGCGCCCGCGACGACAGCGCGCGCCAGGGCGTGTCCAGCGTGAAGCCGGCCTCCGCACCCAGGGCCTCCAGCAGGCGGAGGAAGTATTCGAGGGTGTGGCCGGTGGCCCAGGGCGCGATCGCGCCGCCGCGGAGGGTCTGCTCCGGGTCGGGCACGATCAGCTCCGGGTCGACCTCCTTCTTGGTGCCGATGCCGGTGCAGTCGGGGCAGGCGCCGTAGGGCGCGTTGAACGAGAACGAGCGGGGCTCGAGGTCCTCGATCGACAGCGGGTGCTCGTTGGGGCAGGCGAGGTGCTCGGAGAAGAGCCGCTCGCGGTGCTCGTCGTCCTCGGGCACGTCGACGAACTCGAGGATGACGATGCCGGCGGCGAGCTTCAGCGCGGTCTCGACCGAGTCGGTGAGCCGCTGCTTGGACGACGCCTTCACCGAGAGCCGGTCGACGACGACCTCGATGGTGTGCTTCTCCTGCTTCTTGAGCTTCGGCGGCTCGGTCAGCGGGTGCACGACGCCGTCGATGCGGGCCCGCGCATACCCCTTCGACTGCAGCTCCTGGAAGAGGTCGAGGTATTCACCCTTGCGGCCGCGCACGACCGGGGCGAGCACCTGGAAGCGGGTGCCCTCCTCCATCGCGAGGACCCGGTCGACGATCTGCTGCGGCGTCTGCCGCGTGATCAGCTCGCCGCAGACGGGGCAGTGCGGCTCGCCGATGCGCGCATACAGCAGTCGCAGGTAGTCATACACCTCGGTGATCGTGCCGACCGTCGAGCGCGGGTTGCGCGAGGTCGACTTCTGGTCGATGGAGACCGCCGGCGACAACCCCTCGATGAAGTCGACGTCGGGCTTGTCCATCTGGCCGAGGAACTGGCGTGCGTAGGACGACAGCGACTCCACATACCGCCGCTGCCCCTCGGCGAAGATCGTGTCGAACGCGAGGCTCGACTTGCCGGAGCCCGAGAGCCCGGTGAACACGATCATCGCGTCGCGCGGCAGGTCGAGACTGACGTCACGGAGGTTGTGCTCCCGAGCGCCACGGATGATCAGACGGTCCGACATGCTTCCCCTTGGCAGTGAATATGTCCGCCAGCAGCGGCAAAGAGTCCGGCAGCGGTGATTTTGTCCGGTTCGGACACCGTCACGGTGCCAGCCGACAACTCTAGCCAGGGGGTATGACAATTTTCCGCGCCCGAACGAGGGAACCCCCGCTACGGGCGTGCCAGCCGTCGCCGGTCGCGGCTCTCGCGCTTGAGCCGCCGTACCGATGCCAGCTTCTGCTCTTTCTGCAGTTTCTGCCAACTCGCGAAGCGGCGGGGGCTGAGCTCGCCGTCCTCGACCGCGGCCCGGACCGCGCAGCCGGGCTCCTCACCGTGCCGGCAGTCGTCGAACCGGCACAGCGTCGCGAGCTGCGTCACGTCGGCGAACGCCCGGTCCAGGCCCGCCGCGGTGTCGAACATGCCGACGAGCCGCACCCCGGGCGTGTCGAGGACCGCACCGCCGCCAGGCATGGGAATTAGTGCCCGATATGTGGTGGTGTGCCGGCCGCGTCCATCGCCACGCAACGCCTGCGTCTGCATCACCGGCGCCCCGGCGAGAGCGTTGACGAGACTCGATTTTCCGGCACCGGACTGCCCCAGGAGGCCGAGCGTCCGCCCGTACGCCACGAGCGGCCGCAACGCGTCGAGCCCCATCCCCGTGCGGGAGCTGACCGCATGGACCTCGACCCCGTCCGGCATCTGCCCGGCGAGCGCCTCCGGATCCGCGGCCAGGTCGCATTTCGTCAGGACCAGCACCGGCCGCGCCCCCGACTCCCACGCCAGGGCGAGCAGCCGCTCGATACGCCCGAGGTCCGGCGACGGGTCGACCGGCTCCACGACCGCCACCGCGTCCACGTTGGCGGCCAGGACCTGCCCGAACGACTCCTCACCGGCGACGGCCCTGATGATCGCGGTGCGCCTGGGCAGCACCGCCTCGGCCGTCAGCCGGCCGTCCGGCCACGTCCGGACGACGAGCCAGTCCCCCGCGCACGGCAGCGACCCGGGATCGGCGGCGGCACGCGCCAGCAGGCCCCCCGACAGGCTCGCGCGGAGCGGGCCGTCGGACGCGATCGCCGTACACACGCCGCGGTCGACGCGGCTGACCCGCGCCGGCCGGAAACCGGGCAGGTCGAACCGGCCGGAGTACAGCGCGGCGTACGCGTCGTCCCAGCCCAGAGCTGACAGGTCAATAATCATGAACATCCTTTGCGAACCCGTGTTCGGAAATCCACGGTAGGTAGCGCGTCCACACCGCGAAACCGAATATCGGGGCTATCGTCGGGTGCGTGCTCCCCTCGCATGTGCTGGCCAGCGCCGTCGGACTGCGCCTGGACCGGGCCGATGTCCAGTGGCACGTCTCACCCGGCCAGGACGACTCGCTCATGCGCTTCTGGCTGACGTTCGCCGGCGTCTCGTACGGCTTCCACGTCGGCGCCGAGGACGAGATCCTCGACGTCATCGTGGAGGAGCGCGGCACCGACGCCGACATGGGCGTCTACGGCCGGCTCGAGGTCAGGGCCGCCGCCCCTCGCGACCCGGCCGCCGCCGCGGTCGGTCAGCGCCTCGTGGCCGTGCACGACCTGTACGCCGGCTACCTGGGCAAACCCATCGGCGCCCGGCTCAGTTTCGAGCACGTCGACCTCAGCGTCGCCGACTGGGAGGACGAGCTGCACTGGGCCGCCGGCGACCTGCCACCCGCCGTCGGCGTCCGCCAACGCTGATCTTTTCCGCGTTTTGCAGGTGGTGTACGAACGAAGCCCCGTCACCGTCCGGCGGATCTTGTCGGTGGCCTTTTGTCGGCAAGTCTTGTCGGTGGGGGGCGGTAGGGTTGGGCGGTGACGGCTGATCCACTCGTGCTGAGCGCGGAGCTCGACCGCGCCACCGCCCGCCTCCTCGACACGGTCCGCACCCTCGACGGCAATGGTCTGGTCGCCCCTTCCCGCTGCGACGGCTGGACCCGCGGCCACGTCGTGACCCACCTCGCCCGCAACGCCGACGCCTACCGCAACCTGCTGCACTGGGCCCGCACCGGCGAGAAGACCCCCGCCTATGCCAGCCGCGAGGCCCGCGAGGCAGGCATCGCCGCCGGCGCCCCCCGCCCGCACGAAGAGCAGCTCGCCGACCTCACCACCGCCTGCGACCTGCTGCGCGAGTCGATGGAGACGATGCCCGCCGAGGGCTGGACCGCGCTCGTCGAGTGGGGCAGCACCGGCCCCACCCCCGCCGCCCGCGTCGTCTGGGCCCGCATCTGCGAGGTCGAGCTGCACCACGTCGACCTCGACGCCGGCTACGGCCCGGCCGACTGGCCCGCCTCGTTCGCCCTGCGCATCCTGCACGACCCCGCCACCCCGCGCGTGGCGACCCTCGTCTCCGACGACGGCGCCAAGCTGCTGACCGTCGAGGACGCCCCCGTCATCACCGGCCCGGCCCACCTCCTCGCCGCCTGGCTCACCGGCCGCGGCGACGGCACCGGCCTCACCGGCGACCTTCCTTCCCTGGAGGCCTGGAAATGAGCGGATTGACCTTCACGAAGCTCTCCGTCGGCCCGATGGACAACAACGCCTACCTGCTCACCTGCACCGCCACCGGCGACAGCATGCTCATCGACGCCGCCAACGACGCCGAACGCCTGCTCCAGCTGATCGCCACCGCCCCGTCCGGCATCTCCACCGTGGTGACCACCCACCGCCACCAGGACCACTGGTTCGCCCTCGAAGACGTCATCGAGGCCACCGGCGCCGCCTCCCTGGCCCACCCAGCCGACGCCCCCGAGATCCCGACCGCCACCGGCACCCTCAACGACGGCGACACCATCCCCCTCGGCGACTGCAACCTGACCGTCATCCACCTCGTCGGCCACACCCCCGGCTCGATCGCCCTGTACCACGACGGCCACCTCTGGACCGGCGACTCCCTCTTCCCCGGCGGCGTCGGCAACACCCGCGGCGACAAGGCCAACTTCGAGTCCCTGCTCAACGACGTGACCACGAAGCTCTTCGACCGCTTCCCCGACGACACCGAGTTCCACCCAGGGCATGGCAAGGACTCCACGCTGGGCGCGGAGCGGCCGTCGCTGGCCGAATGGCGCGCCCGCGGCTGGTGACGGAAGTCGTCAGCGGCCTTCCGGCCAAATGACCACAAACTCAGCGGCCAGATGACCACGGATCTACCGGCCAAGTGCCCACCGAGCTTGCGTCTGCGGCATACTGTGGCTCGTGGTTGATCTCGTTCAACGCCATGCGCAGGAGCTCGTGTCGGAAGCGCTTGCCGACACGCGGGTGGTGCTGGTGAACGGCGCCCGGCAGGCGGGGAAGAGCACGCTGACACGCTTGGCCACCGCCGGCCTGCCAGGCACGGTCATTCGCCTGCTGGACGACCCGGCGACGCTGCGCGCGGCGCAGGACGACCCGACCGGTTTCGTGGACCACGACGGGCTCATGGTGATCGACGAGATCCAGCTCACCCCGGAGTTGTTGCGACCCATCAAAGTTGTCGTCGATCTCGATCCGACACCTGGACGGTTCCTCCTCACCGGTTCGTCGCGCATCCTCGCGCTCCGGACGCTTCCCGATGCGCTGCCCGGCCGGATGGAGATCATCGAGCTGTGGCCGTTCTCCCAGGGCGAGATGAGCGGCGACCCCGACCAGTTCGTCGACGCCGCTTTCCGGCACGGCACGCGCATCGATCACACATCGGAGTGGCGGCGGAAGGACTACCTGGAGCGGGTCGTGGTCGGTGGCTTCCCCGAGGCGGTCCGCCGGACACCACGACGTCGAGCCGCCTTCTTCGACTCGTACCTCACGACACTGATCGAGCGTGATGTGCTCGAAATCGCGAACATCGAACGCCGAGGGGAACTGCTGAAGCTGCTGAGCCTGCTGGCCGGGCGCGCCGGTCAGCTGCTGGTGCCGGGCACCCTGGCCAGTCAGTCGGGCATCCCGCGCACCACCCTGGTCCGCTATCTCGAACTCCTCGGCTCGGTATTTCTGGTCAAGAGCGTCCCTGCCTGGTCGTCCAACCTGACCCAGCGCGCGGTCGGCACACCGAAGCTGGCGTTCGTCGACACGGGCGTGGCGTGCCATCTGATCGGGCAGGACGCGGCGCGGCTCGGCGAACCCGGCGGCGCCGCCGGCCCGATGATGGAGAACTTCGTCCTCATGGAGTTGGCTCGCCAGCTCACCTGGTCCACGGAGCGGGGAACGCTCCACCACTACCGGACCAAGGACGGCGTCGAGGTGGACGCGGTGATCGAGACCCCGGACGGTCGGGTGATCGGTATCGAGGTCAAGGCCGGCGCGACCGTTCGAACCGAGGATCTGACGGGCCTGCGGAGCCTCGCTAACGCACTCGGCGAACGGTTCGTCGCCGGTTACGTCCTGTACACCGGTCAACAGACGCTGCCGTTCGGCGACAAGATCCGAGCAGTACCACTGGACGCTCTGTGGCGTCTCGCGCCGAAATAACGTCGAGGACGACCGTCTGACCATGTTGGCTGCCAGGCGCCGCGAGCCCCGCAGTCAGGCGGGTGCCGAGCCGCGCACGAAGCGCTCGCATTCCACGCAGGTCCTCGCCATGGACCCGCGTTCCGGACTTGATCTCGAACGCGATGACGTCTCCGTCGTCCCGCTCGAGCACGAGATCCACTTCGTCGGCGGCCGGCGTCCGGAAGTGCCCGACCGAAACCGGCGCGTCCCACCAGCTGACCTGCTTCAGAATCTCGCCGACGACGAACGTCTCGATCAGGCGTCCATACTCGGTCAGCACCGCCGGATCGGACTTGGCGATCTTCTCGGGCGTCAGCCCGAGCAGCCACGCCATGACACCGGAGTCGACGAGGTGCACCTTCGGCTGACGGGCGACCCGTGAGCCCAGCGTCGTGCCCAGGCCGGGAGCCGGTGGATCAGGAACACCGCTTCCAGGAGCCGGAGGTAGTTCTCGGCACTGCTCTTCTCCATGCCGACCGCCTGTGCCGTCGCCGCGATGTTGAGCACCTGTCCCGATCTCGCCGCGAGCTGATGCAGCAGGCGAGGAAGCATCTCCCGCTGCCGCACCTGGCTCAGCTCGATCACGTCACGCTCGATCACCAGGTCCAGATAGTTGCTGAACCAGCGCGAATACTGCCCACCTTTCCGCATCTGAGCAACATTTCTTCCGCATCTGCACCGTCTGAGTTCCGCATCTGTACCGCAAACATCCGTGACTTGCCCTGAGCACTGAAACTCTGTTTGACGTGATCTCACCGAGATCCGCAAGGTGATGCGCTACTTCCTCGACCTCTGACGGCGCTGGCTGAGTTGGCGGCTGCGGTCTCGCTGGTAGAGGGCGCCGAGGTCCTCGAAGGTCGCCGCGAGCGCGGCCACCTCCTCGTTGTCGCCTCGCGCGAGGGCGCCGGCGCGGCGGACGAGTGCCGCGGCCACGGGGTTGCCGCGGGTGGCGACGGTGGCCGACGCCAGGTGCCGCTCCAGGTTCGGGGTCGCGGTGAGTGCTGCCGCTTCCGCCCATGCTGCGGCGTACCACGGTCGCCACGCGAGGAAGGTGGGGCTCGAGCTCCAGGTCGCGTCGTGCAGGTCGGCGGACAGGTGCGCCAGTGCCTCGCGTGGTTGGTCGCGATGCAGCAGCAGCCAGGCGTCGAAGGTCGGCGCCCATCCGATGGCTGGGCCGTCCGCTGACGTCACCGGACGGTCGAGGAGGTGTTCGGTGACGTTCTGCCAGACCTCACGCCGGTGGTCGTCGCCCAGGAGCCCGTGGATCAGGGCGAGCGCGTAGGCACCGACGGCGAGGGTCGAGGCACGATGGCTGCCTGCCCGCTCCCAGGAGACCAGGAAGCGCTCGCCTCGTTCGGCCGCTCCGGTCAGGTCGCCGGTGAGCGCGTCGACCTGGAGTCGGCGAGCCAGTGCGGGGTGGACGTACTCGCGGTAGCACGGGAGCACGGCCAGGCGCTCGGCGTAGTCCTTCGCGCCGCAGAGATCGCCGGCAGCCAGTGAGACCTCGCAGCCCATCAGCAGGTAGTCGTTGAAAGCGTAGGCGGTGGCGGCGCTCAACGCCTGCGGATCCATGAGGACGCCGCGGGCCCGCACCGCGGCGAGCGCGCCGGCGTAGTCGCCACGGTGCAGCCGGCTGGCGCAGACGCGGTCGAGGGCGGCGGAGGCGACGACGGGCAGCCCGGCCGCGATCGCCTGGTCGGCGGCGAGGCGGCCCGCTGCCGCCGACCCGGGATGGTCGTGGGGCAGGCACGTGGCGCTCGCCGCGGCGACGGTCGCCTCGGCGGCCGACCCCGTCGGCGCCAGGCGCCGCGCCTCGGCGAGACGACGCTCGATGTCGATCCGCTCGGGCGGGTCGGCCATGATCCCCGGGTGGAACGCCGCGTAGATCACGGACCAACCGAGCGCGTCCGCGGCCGCACCCGGATCCGCTGCCACCGTGGCGGCTTCAGCGGCCTCGTCGAGGAGCCGGAGCGCGTCGTCTCCCACCAGCCGGGCCGCCGCCGCGGCGGCACCCTGGCGGAGCAGGTGGATCCGGTCGTGGGCGTCGGTGGCCTCGGTGGCCGCGAGGGTTTCGAAGCGGTGCTGCGCCTCCTCCAGCCGGCCGCGCTGCACGAGCTCCTCGGCGAAGCACTCGCCCAGCTCCCTGCCGTCGACCGGACGGGCGAGCGCCGCGCGCACCTCGACCGCGAGCAGGTCGAACCTGGCGCACCAGGTGTCGTCGTGCTCGGAGGATGCCAGCGACGTCAGCTCGGCGGCCGTCCACCGTGCGTGGCGCCGTTGCACCTCACCGGCGGCGTCGGCCAGCAGTTCCGCGGCGAACTGGCGCACAACTTCCTGGAAGTGGTACGTCGTCGGGTCGCCGATCTCGACGTACAGCAGGTGCTGGTCGGCCAGCGTCGCGAGCACGTGCGCCGCGGCGGCGGCCGTGTGCTCCGGGCCGGCGACCGCGTGCGCGGCGGCGACCGTGAACGGCGCGGCGAAGACGCAAAGGGCGGCGAACATCGCGCGGGCCTGGTCGTCGAGCAGGTCGATACTCCAGCCGATGGTGGCTCGCAGCGAACGCTGGCGTGCCCCCTCCGATGAGCCCAGCAGCCGCAGCGGGTCGCCGAGCGCCGCCGCCAGACCGTCCAGGCCGAGCAGCGGATACCGGGCCGCCGCCAGCTCGATCGCCAGAGCCATCCCTCCGAGCCGGTGGCACAGCTCGGCCACCCGGGGGTCGTCGGGCACGACGCCGCCCGCGGCCTCGGCGCGGCTGCGGAAGAGCCGGACCGCGTCGTCCGCCGAAAGGCCAGGCAGCTCGTAGACCCACTCGTACGGTGCGCGAAGCGGCGCGCGACTGGTCGCGACGATGGTGAGCCGGGGGCAGCCGCCGACGAGCCGCGCCACGCTGGTCTCCAGCTCGGGCAGGAGATGCTCGCAGTTGTCGAGCACCAGGACGCCGTCGGCCCGGCTCAACGCCTCCGACAGCGTGTCGTCGAGGAACTGCCCGGGCTGCTCGGCCACCCCCACGGCCGTGGCGATGGCAGGCACTGCTGCCTGCGGGGTCGTCACCTGGCTCAGATCGACGAACCAGGCGCCGTCGGGACGATCCCGCGCGACCTGTCGCACCGCATGGGTCGTCAACCTGGTCTTGCCGACCCCGCCAGGCCCGGTGACCGTCACCAGACGGTGCTCCTTCAGGCGGATGTGCAACGCGGCAGTCTCGCGGTCACGACCCACGAACGGGTCGGCCGGGCTGGGCCATGCGTGGCGGCGCTTCGGACGCAGCAGGTCGAGCTCATCAGCCCGCCGGGCCAGGCCGCGTCGGTCGGACACCCCGAGCTTGCGGATGAGGGAGGAGACATGGGACTCGACGGTGCGCACCGACAACGAGAGCCGCTCAGCGATCTCGAGGTTCGTCAGGTGCCCGGCGACCAGGCCGAGGACGTCGCGTTCCCGCTCGGTCACGGCCGATCCCGGCGCCCTCGAGGTCGTCACCCGTCACAGTGTCGCGTGCCCGTCCGCCCTTGACCAGCACGGTGCCGCACCACCGGGACCGGATCCGTGGTGGACACGGATGTGGTGGGCGGGGCCCGGGACCACACTGACGTCACAGCAGCTCAGCGCTGCCGACCTGAGGAGGATCCATGACGTTCGACGCGGTTGCGTACAAGGCGACGACGAGGCAGCAGTGGCAGGACGCCGCGGAAGCCTGGCATCGGTGGGGGCCGACCCTGGAGGAGTGGCTCGGCGCGGCGACGGAGGTGATGCTCGACGCTGCCGGCGTCGGTCGCGGGTCGCGGGTGCTGGATGTGGCGGGTGGTGCCGGTGGGCAGTCGCTGGTCGCGGCGCGGCGGACCGGGCCGGACGGCAGTGTGGTGGTCACCGACGTGTCGCCGGCGATCCTGGCGTACGCGCAGCGGGCGGCGGACGAGAGCGGGTTGCGTCAGGTCTCCACGCTCGAGGTTGACGGGGAGGAGATCGGCGGCCGGTGGTCCGGGGAGTTCGACGCGGCGATCTCGCGTTTGGGGGTCATCTACTTCCCTGACCGGGGCAGGGCGCTGCGCGGGATCCGGTCCAGTCTGCGTGAGGGTGGCCGGTTCGCCGCCGTCGTCTATTCGACCGCTGAACGCAACCGGTTCTTCTCGGTGCCGGCGGCGTTGATCCGCAGCCGGGCCGGGCTTCCCGCGCCGTTACCCGGTCAGCCTGGGCCGTTCAGTCTGGCCGACCCGGCGTCAGCGCGGGACGCACTGGCCGACGCCGGGTTCCGTGACGTGCAGGTCGAGACCATGGACGCGCCGCTGCTGCTGCCCTCGGCCGGTGACTGTCTGCGGTTCGAACGCGAGTCGTTCGGGGCGCTGCATCAGATGCTGTCGGGGGTCGAGGAGGATGAACGCGAGCGGGTCTGGGCCGACATCGAGGCGGCGCTGCGGGAGTACGAGACCGAGGATGGGTTCGTCGGCCCCTGCGAGCTGCACGTCATCTCGGGAGCGCGTTAGCGTCAGCCGACTCCGACGCCGCCTTCCTTGTGCGTGGCCAGGGCCTTGCCGTTCGCGTCGAGGGCGGTCAGGTCGTGGACCTGGGCCTGCTGGTAGGGCGCACCCGGGACCTCGGGCGCCCGGACCCACCAGACGTGGACGGTGGGGTTGCCGGTCCAGGCGGCGGTCCTCGCCTCGCGGGGTGTCCCGTCGACCGTGAGGGTGACCTTGGCGGCGTCGCCGACGACGTAGCCGGTGAGGAACCGGTCCTGTCCGTTGCCGAACTCCCAACCGGCGTGGAACCCGGGGTCGCCCGGGCCGGCGCCGGTCACGTCGGGGTCGTTGGTGACGCCGTACAGGCTGAGCTTCCCGTCCGTCGTGCGCCGCCCGACCACCTGGAGGAACCGGTTCTGGCGCACCGCGAACCAGAACGTCAGCGTGCCGCCGTCGAAGGCATCGCCGGTGTCGATCGTCGCCGTCGGCTGGATCGCCGGGTCGCCTGCCTCGTCGCCCTGGACCGGCTCGGCGGACGGGGAAGCCGTGGGCGGGGCGCCGACCGTGGTCATGCCGTCGTCGCCGGCGCCGCCTGTACCGACGCCGGAAATGCCGACGAGAGCGCCCGCGGCGACGACGAGGATGACCGTCGCCGACGTGACCGCGATCCGGGTCCGCTGCCGCCGCGCGCCCCGGCGGCGCAGCTCATCGACGCTGACCCCCAGCTGGTCCGGTGCGGCCGCGGCGGCGTCGGTGAGCCGCTCGCCGAGCTCCAACTCTGTGTTCATGCGTGCTCTCCCTGAGCCGTTCGGACGAAGGGGTGTTCCCCGCGCAGCGCCGGGCTGGTGCGCAGCTTGGCGAGGGCGCGCGAGCAGACCGACTTGACCGTGCCGACGCTGACGCCGAGGGTCTGCGCCGTCTGCTGCTCCGACAGGTCGACGTAGTAGCGGAGCACGATCGCGGCCCGCTCCCGCCGGGTCAGCGACTGCAGCGCCGCGACGAGCGCGGCCCGGTCCTCGACGGCGCCGTGCCCGCCGTCGTGCGCGCCGGTGTCGGGCACCTCGGCGCGCGCCTGCTCCCGCCACGGCCGGCGGCGCAGCCAGTCCGTGTGCAGGTTGACCATGACCCGCCGCGCGTAGCTGAGCGCGTCGTCGTGCCTGACCCGGTGCCAGGCGCCGTACGTGCGGATCAGCGTCTGCTGGGCGAGGTCCTGCGCCTGTTCGGCGTCGCCGGTCAGCAGCCAGCCGAGCCGGAGCAGCGGCTGGGTCGCCGCCGTGGCGAAGTCGTCGAAGTCGCGCATACCCCTTAGTACGAGCCCTGGGCGTCGAAGGTTGAGAGCTTCGCGGGATTGGCGACCCGGAACAGGTCGTGGATCTTGCCGTCGACGACGCAGAGGCACATGGTGTACCGGTAGTTGGCCTCGACCAGCAGCGCGGCGCCGCCGTTGACCCCGGTCCTCGTGGTGCTCGGGTCGTGCCTGCGCATCACGGCGGTGAAGAAGCGCACCACCTTGGCCCGGCCGCGGATCGGGTTGGGTCCGGTGCGGACCTTGCCGCCGCCGTCGTTCCACGCCACGACGTCTTCGTGGAGGAGCGCTTCGAGGCGTTCGACGTCGCCGGTACGGGCGGCGGCCACGAACCCTTCGAGGAGCCTCGCGTGCTCGGCCGGGTCGGTGCTGAACCTGGCCCGCCCGGCGAGCGCGGCGGCGGCCCGGCGGTGCAGCTGGCGGCAGTCGTCCTCGGTGCGGTCGAGGATGCCGGCGATCTCGGCGTACGGCAGCTCGAACGCGTTGCGCAGCACGTAGACGGCCCGCTGCGGCGGGGTCAGGCGCTCCATCAGGTGCAGCATCGCCATCGACAGGTCCTCGGTGTCGATCAGGCTCTGCTGGTGGTCCCCGGTCCTGAGCGGCTCCGGCAACCAGGTGCCGACGTAGTCCTCCCGGCGCGCCTGCCGGGCCCGGAGCGCGTCGACGGCGAGCCGCGCCACCACCCTGGTCAGGTAGCGGCGCGGCTCGGCGACCTCGGACCTGTCCGCGCGCGTCCAGCGCAGGTACGCCTCCTGGAGGACGTCCTCGGCGTCGTACAGCGTCCCGAGCAGCCGGTAGGCCATCCCGAGCAGCATCCGCCGGTGCGCGAGGAACTCCTCGCTCACGTCGTCGGCGGCTGGGTCCTGGTCGACACGGCGAGTCGGTTCCACACGTTGATCGTCGCAATGACCATGAGGAGGTCGGCAACCCCCTGGGTGCCGTAGTGCTCCACGGCCGTGTCCCACACCTCGTCCGGGACGCCGTGCTCACCCAGCCGGGTGACGTGGTCGGTGAGGTCGAGCGCGGCCCGCTCCTTCTCGTCGAAGAACGGGCCCTCCCGCCACGCCGAGACGGCGAACAGCTTCCGGCTGTCCTCGCCCTCGGCGAGCGCCTCCGTGGTGTGCATGTCCACGCAGAAGGAGCAGCCGTTCAGGATCGACGCACGGAGCTTGAGCAGGTGGAGCAGTGCCGGGTCGACGTGTGCCCTGATGTACTTCTCGAGTCCGAGGACTGCCTGGTACGCGTCGGGGTTGATCTCGCTGAGCGACATTCGTTGCTTCATGGTGAGATGACGGCTCCGCCCGGCCGTTCGTGACAGCCGCGCCTGTGTCCTGCGCCACTGCCACCTCCACGACCGGCGGCCGATCGTGCAGGCACTAGGGTCGGACGGTGTGGACACCACCCGCACCCCGTCAGGCTGGCGACACCTGCCGCCGCCGGCCCGGGCCATCGCGACCGCCGCCACCGCCGCCGTCGAGGCCGCCCAGGCGCGTGACAAGGAGGCGTTCGACGCGGCGGTCGAGCAGCTCGCCGGCCTCGATCCGGAGCAGTCCGGGCTCGTCCTCGGCGTCGTCGTCCGCGCGCTGCTGGAGGACCTGCACCCCGACGGGCTCGACGGCGACGACGTGCGCGCCGGGCTGGAGCGGGCGGTGCGGTCCGCGGCCGAGTGGCAGGAGGTCGACCCGCAGGTGATGGTGGTGCTGCTCGTCGGCGCGCTCGGCGTCCAGGACGACAACGACGGCGAGGGCCGCCCGTCACCGCAGGCCCTGGCACGGCACGCCCCGCTGCTGCTCGCCGACCTGCTCCAGCGGCGGTCGTTTCCGCGGTACCTGCAGGCCGCGTTCACCGAGATCGAGCGGTCCCAGACCCACGATCTGTAGGTTTCGTTGTGCGGCGATCGGAGCCGGCGTTCGCCGGCTCCGATCGGGGCTTGCCTACTTCGAGGGTTCGGGCAGGTCGCAGTTGATCTTGGGGTTGACGCCGAGGTAGTTCAGCGGGCCGGCGACGATCGTCACGAGGATCGTGCCGGTCTTCGCGCAGTTCGTGTCCTCGCTGTCGAAGTAGCCGCGCTGACCGGCCGCGATGACACCGATGATCAGCCAGATGACGAGGATGACCCCGCCGATTCCGGATCCTCTGCCCACGGGAGTGCCTCCATCTATCCGACGTACTCGTCTACTTCGAATCGACGGTTGGATACCCCGTGCCCCCTGTGACGCAAACCCGTCCCAGGTGATCCTCACTGCTGTCCGGTTGGCAGCAATAGGGGAGTCAAGGGCCCCGGCCTGCTCGTACGGTTCCTCTCGTTGCACTGATCGTTTGAACTGATCGTTTGAGCTGATCCACCCGAACAGCATTTGAAGGAGCCACCAGATATGAGCGACGACTACACCCCGTTCAGCGCCGACCTCGACGGCGACGGCGTCGAGGACCAGGCCGTCATCTACACGACCGAGGACGGCGCCAACGTCATCGTCGGCGACCTCGACGGCGACGGGCAGGCCGACTTCGCCGCCCTCGACGAGGACGGCAACGGCGTCTACGAGAAGTCCTACAACGCCCTGACCGACGAGTACACCGACCTGACCGCCGGTGACGTGGCCGACACCGCCGACTACGACGGCGAGGGCGGCAACCTGGACGGCGACATCGCCCAGTACGACAACGCCGACTACGACGGCTCGGGCGGCAACCTCGACGGCGACGTCAGCGGCGGCATGAACACCGCCGCGGGCACCGTCTCCGGCAGCGCGGACGACACCGACGACACCGCCACCGACACCGGTTCGAGCACCGGCGGCTACTACGACGCCGCGGCCGTCTCCGACATGATGGCCATGCAGCACGAGACCAGCATGGCGATCATCAACAACATCTGAACCCGCTGTGCCGTATACAGGACGGGCGCGGTGCTGACCGGCACCCGCGCCCGTTCTTGTTTGCCTGTACCGCTGGAGCACAACCGTGTCGGAGCTCAGTCCGCTGCTCGTCGTCGACCTCGTCGGCATCGCCGTGTTCGCCGCCTCGGGCGCGACCGCCGGCGTGGCGAAACGGCTGGACCTGTTCGGCGTCGTGTTCGTCGGCTTCGTGGCGGCCCTCGGCGGCGGCATCATGCGCGACGTGTTCGTCAACGTGCAGCCGTTCGCCTTCGTCGACTGGCGCTACGCGGCCGTCGCCGCCGTCACCTCCGCGGCCACGTTCTGGCTCCACCCGGCCGTCAGCCGCCTGCACTGGACCGTCCTCGTCCTCGACGCCGCCGGCCTGGGCCTCTTCACCGTCACCGGCACCCTCAAGGCCCTCGACGCCGGCATCCCACCCCTCGGCGCCTGCATCATCGGCATGATCACCGGCATCGGCGGCGGCCTCATCCGCGACCTGCTCACCGGCGAGATCCCCACCGTCCTGCGCCGTGAGATCTACGCCGTCGCCGGCCTGCTCGGCTGCGTCTCGGTCGCCGCCCTGGACGCCCTGCACGCGCAGCGCCCGGTGAGCATCGCCCTCGCCGCGGTCCTCGTCTTCGTCCTGCGCATGGTCTCCCTCCGCCGCAACTGGTCCGCCCCGACCGCCTCCTGACGCGGCCTGGCGATAGATTGCCGGCCATGAACGCATCGGCGAAGCCTGTGTACCTGCTGGACTTCATGCCCGACGACTGGCGCGAGGCGGTCACGCCGTACGTCGACCCCACCGCCGTCGCGGCACTGTCGTCGTTCGTCGTCGAGGAGTACAAGACGGGCCCGGTGTACCCCCGCAAGCAGGACATCTACGCCGCGTACCGGCTGAGCCCGCTCGCGTCGACCCGGGTGCTCATCCTCGGCCAGGACCCGTACATCAAGCCGGGCCAGGCGCACGGCCTGAGCTTCAGCGTGCCGCAGGGCGTCCGGGTCCCGCCGTCGCTGGAGAACGTGTACCGCGAGATGCGCGACGACCTGGGCGTCACCCCACCCCCTTCCGGCGACCTCACCCCCTGGTGCCGCCAGGGCGTCATGCTCCTCAACGCCGTCCTGACCGTCCGCGCCGGCACGTCCAACTCCCACAAGGGCCGCGGCTGGGAGAACGTCACCGACGCCACGATCCAGGCCCTGAACGCCAAGACCGACCGCGTCGTCTTCGTCCTCTGGGGCGCGGCGGCCAAGGCCAAGGCCCACCTGGTGACGAACGACCGCCACGTCGTCCTGCGGGCAGGCCACCCCAGCCCGATGAACCCGACCGGCTTCCTGGGCAGCCGCCCGTTCAGCCGGATCAACGCGGCCCTCACCGCGACCGGCACCCAACCCATCCGCTGGTCCCCGTCAATGCCCCGCCCTGCATGACCCAGGTCCTCAGGTCCATACGCAGCGTGATCAGCGGATTAGCGGAAAGTAAGATTCTTCGATAGAGTCCCGCGGCATGCCGACGCATCTTCACGAGACCCTCATCGAGATGTTCCGGGTCAGACCTGTGCTGGCCGCCGAAATCCTCGACGGCCAGCTGCACGTCCCGGTGCCCGAATTCACCGAGGCACGACTCTCCCCGAGTGATCTCACCGACGTGATCCCGACCGAATACCGGGCGGACGCGGTGGTGACCCTCAACGACAGGCACAAGACGGTGCTCGCCGTCGTGATCGAGGTTCAGCTCCGCAAGGACGACCGAAAACTGCACAGTTGGCCGGCGTATGTCGCGACGCTGTATGCGCGGCTGCACTGTCCGGTCGCATTGCTGGTGCTGTGTCCTGTTCAATCTGTCGCCGACTGGTCCGCGGCGCCGATCGTGATGGGACCACCGGGCTCCGTGGTGACGCCGGTTTCACTCGGACCCGCCCAGGTGCCCATCGTCACCGACGCCGATTCCGCCCGGCGCCACCCCGAGCTGACGATCCTGTCGGCTCTCGCTCACGGCACCCGGCCAGACCCTCAACCCATCTTCGGCGCCATGCTGCACGCCTTCGACACAATCGATCTTGACCACGCCAGGCTGTACTATGAGCTGGTACTTTCTGGGCTACCGGCGGCAGCCCAGCGCCTCCTGGAGGATTTCATGACCACCACGGGCCATCAGTACAGAAGTGACTTTGCCAAAGGTTTCTTCAACTCGGGCAAAGACGAAGGAAGGGCCGAAGGAAGGGCCGAAGGAAGGGCCGAGGCCCTGCTGACGGTGCTTGCCGCTCGAGGCCTGGCGGTCAGCGACGAGCACCGTGCGCTCATCGCCGGCTGCGCTGATGACGCGCAACTGGACACATGGCTCCGGCGCGCCGTCGGTGCCGAAAAGATCCAAGAGCTGGGCGACGAGTTCGCCGGCTGAGTTCGTCATGGTGGCGCCGGCACCTCCAGGCCGGCGGCGGCTCGCAACCAAAGCTGGAAGATCCGCTGGTGTTGACGGAATGTGCAGGGATTGCGACCTCATGGTGACGGTGGCGGACGGGGTCGGGATGCGCCACTAAGCTGGTGGGCATGCGGATCCTGATCGTCGGGGGCACCAGGTTCGTGGGGCGGCACATCACCGAGGCCGCGCTCGCGGCGGGTCATGACGTCACGCTCCTGCACCGAGGGCAGACCGGCGCCGACCTGTTCCCGGCGGCCACCCATCTGCACGCCGACCGCAACGCGCTGCCCGACGAGCTCTTCACGGGGCACGAGGGCTGGGACGCGACGATCGACGTCAGTGCCTATCTGCCGCGGCAGGTGCACGGGCTCGCCGACGCGATCGGGGAGCGCGGCGGGCGCTACGTGTACATCTCCAGCGTGTCGGTCTACGACGTGCCCGCGGGGCCCGGGTTCGCCGAGGACTCACCGCTGCTCAAGCTCGACGACCCGACCGTTGAGGAGATCACCAACGAGACCTACGGGCCGCTGAAGGCCTCGTGCGAGCGCGTCGCCGAGGAGCGGTTCGGGACTTCGACGGTGATCATCCGGCCGACGTACGTGGTGGGCCCGCATGACCACCTGTCGCGGTTCACGTGGTGGGTCGAGCGGGTCGCCCGCGGCGGCGAGGTCCTCGCGCCCGGCCCGCGGGACGCGGCGATCCAGGTCATCGACGCCCGCGACATGGCCGACTGGACGATCCGCCTGCTGGACCGCCCCGGCGGCGGCGTGTTCCATGCGGTGAGTCCCGCCCCGCCGTTCTCGTTCGAGCGGCTGCTGGAGGCGATGCTCGCCGAGGTCGGGCCACCTGGAACGACGCTGACCTGGGTCGACGCCGACTTCCTCCGCACGCGTGGCATCGACGAAGAGCGACTGCCGCTGTGGCACCCGTTCGACGCCGAGGCGGCCCTGGACGCCGCGGACCCGTCGGCGGCGTTCGCGGCGGGCCTGTCCCCCCGCCCGCTGCGCCAGACGATCCGCGAAACCTACGAGTCGGCCCTGCTCGACCCGCTCCCACCCCCGTCCGAGCGCCTCACCGCCGACCAGGAGACCACCCTCCTCACCGAATGGCGCTTACACACGTCCTGACCAGCCCTCGGTCTGGCGTCGGCGGCGTCGGTACGGGAGCCGCCGTGCCACGACCTGCGCAGAGCGACCGTCCGCTGGTCCGACGGTCGCCGCCATCAGCGCCGGGCGAAGGCGTCGGCATTGACGGGTTCGTCTGCCGTGTTGATGAAGGCTTCTGTCAGACGGTGGTGCCGTAGAGCGTGGGGGTGACGCGGTGGCTGTCCGCGCGCCGGGGCCGGTGAAGCTGCCGTGGGCGGGGGTTTCAGGTGGTGGTGCCGCGGATGGCCAGGGCTCGGGCCAGGAGGGGGATCGAACCGTCGGCGGTGTGTGGGAGGCGGACGCGGAGCAGGTCGCGCAGGGCGTCGCGGTGGTCGCTGGGGAGGGAGGCGACGTAGCTGGGTGCCGGGCCGGTGCCGCCGAGGAACGGGGTCCAGTAGTCGTCGAAGTCGGCGAAGACCGCGGTGGTGTCGATCGGGCGGGTCGTGACGGCGGTCAGGCCGGCGGCGGACCACAGGGTGCTGAGGGCGGTTGGGGAGCAGATGGACATGCGGCGGCCCTCGTCGAGCTCGGCGGCGGCCGGGTCGAGGGTCGCGGCGGCTTCCCAGAAGTAGCGCATCATGGCCATGCCGTCGGCGTAGTCCCAGACGTACGCCGCGACGGTCCCGCCAGGCGCTATCACCCTGGCGAACTCGGCGACGGCCGCCGCGGGCGACGGCACGAAGTTGAGGGCGAGGCCGCTGACGACGACGTCGACGGCCGCGTCCGCCAGCGGCAGCGCTTGAGCGTCCCCCGCGACGAACCGCGCACGGGCGACGCCCGCGCCGACGCCCGAGACAGCCCCCGAACCCGACCCCGCGCCGGGAGGACCAAAGGCCGCCTCCGGACCCGCGCCGGTGCTTGAGGCAACGCCCGGTCGCGCCCCCGCGCCGGCAAGGCCCAGGGCAGCGTTCGAACCCCCACCGGGCCCTGAGCCAGCAGAATTCAAGGCAGCGCCCGAAACCGTGCCCGTGCCCAGATCGACGTCCGGACCCGCCCCCGAGGCGGTGCTCGAACCGACAAGGTCCAGGTCCGCGCCGGCGACCGAACCGGACCGCGGCGCGGCCGGGTCTGGACTTGTCGTCCTGGTGGCGGGCGGGGGTGTGAGGCGGGACGAGGCTGTTGTGAGGAAGGCGGTCGACGGGTCGAGGCCGGTGAGTTGTGCGGGGGTGGCGGTGGTGAGGATGGTGCCGGTGAGGGCGCCGGTGCCGCAGCCGGCGTCGAGCCAGCGGCGGCCGGGTGGGACGGCCAGCCAGGTCAGGAAGCGGGCGGCGACTGGGCGGCTCCAGCGGCCCACGTACGCCTCGTAGGCGTCGCCCTTCGCCCACAGCTCGTGCGCCATGAGCGTCACGGTAGGCGGCGACGGCAACAGTGTGCGAGCGGGCGGCGGAAGGCTGCCATAATCCAGCGATGAGTAGCCGGCCGAGCCTCGCACAGGTGGCGGCGTTGTCGGGTGTGTCGGTCAAGACGGCGTCGCGGGCGTTGAGCGGCGAGGGGTATGTCGCGGTCGAGACCAAGGCGCGGGTGCAGAACGCGGCGGACGAGCTGGGGTACCGGCTGAACCGCACCGCCCGGGAGCTGCGGCGCGGCGGCAACACCTCGACGCTGGTGGGGCTGCTGAGCGGGGACCTGGCCAACCCGTTCTACTCGCGGCTCGCCAGCGGGCTGGAGCGGGAGCTGCGCATGCACGGGCTGCAGCTGATCACCGCCAGCACCGACGAGAATCCGGAGTGGGAGCGGCGGCTGACGGACTCGCTGCTGGAGCGCAGGGTCAGGGGGCTCGTCGTCGTCTCGACGATGGCGGAGCACGGGCATCTGGCGGCTGAGCGGCGGCACGGGAGCCCGTTCGTGTTCGTGGACCGGCCACCGGTGGACCTGACCGCGGACGCGGTGCTGCTCGACAACCGGGGCGGGGCGAAGAGCGCCGCCGAGCACCTCCTGGAGCGCGGGCACCGGCGGATCGGCATCGTCGGGGACCTGTCGCGGCTCACCACGCACCAGGACCGGGTCGAGGGGTTCGCGGAGGCGATGGAGGCCGCCGGGATCACCGGCTGGCGCGACTACCTCCTGGAGGACGCGCACGACGTCGACAAGGCCGAGCGCGCCGTGCACTCGCTGCTCGCCCGCGACCCGGCGCCGACGGCCGTGTTCACCACCAACAACCGGATCACGACGGGTGCGCTGCGGGCGTTGCGGGCGAGCGGCAACCGGGACAAGGCGCTGATCGGGTTCGACGAGCTGGACCTCGGTGACGTGCTCGGGGTGACGGTGGTCGCGCACGACCCGGAGGAGATGGGCCGGCACGCAGCCCGCCTGCTGCTCGCCCGCCTGGAGGGCGACGACGGCCCCGCCCGGCGCGTGATCCTCCCGACCCGCCTGATCGAACGGTCCACGACGGCCGTCCAATGAACGGCGGCCATGAAGCTGAACGGCGGCTATAAAGCCGCCTGATAGCGGGCGGCAAGGTCGCGGAGCAGGTCGCGCAGCTCCGGCGGGTCGAGCACGGTGAAGGGGAAGCCGATCGTGCCCAGGAACCCGGCCAGGTCCATGAGCTTGTCGGCGCCGGTCTCCAGCTCGCAGGTGGCCTCGCCGGTCGGGGTCAGCACCCCGGCCGTCGACGCCAGGCGCGCCGTCACCGCCGCGATCGGCGCGTGCACCCGCACCCGGGCCGGCACCCGCCACGCCGCCGACGACACCCCTCGCATCACGTGGGCGACGGCGTCGCCGCCGGGCGGGTCGCGGGGCTCGAACCGGACGCCCGTCGGCGGGTGCAGCGCCACGAGGTCCGCCCGGAACGTGCGCCAGTCCGCGCGGTCGAGGTCCCACGCGAGCAGGTACCAGCGCCGGCCGGTGTAGACGAGCCGGTGCGGCTCCGCGCGGCGGCGCCGGTCCTTGTAGTCGAAGCTGATCCGCTCGTGATCCCGGGTCGCCGCGGCGAGCGCGGTGAGCAGCGACGCGTCGACCGTCGGCCCGCCGCCGGCCGCGGAGACCGTCGCGGACCGCAGCGCGTCGACCCGGCGGCGCAGCCGCGGCGGCAGCGTCTGCTCGAGCTTGATCAGCGCCCGCAGCGCCGGGTCCTCCAGCCCGGTGACGGACCCGGCGGCCGCCGCGCGCAGCCCGACCGCGACCGCGACGGCCTCCTCGTCGTCGAGCAGCAGCGGCGGCGTCGCGGCACCCGCCCCGAGCCGGTAGCCGCCGGTGATCCCGGTGCTGGAGTCGATGTGGTACCCGAGGCTGCGCAGCCGCTCGATGTCGTTGCGCACGGTGCGGGTGGTGACGGCGAGCCGCTCGGCGAGGGCCGCGCCCGACCAGTCCCGCCGGCTCTGCAGCAGCGACAGCAGCCGCAGCAGCCGCGCCGAGGTCTCCAGCATCGGCCAAGTCTGTCAGACATTGCGGAACGTACCTTTCCGCAATGCCCGATAGCGTGCTTCACATGACGACATTCCGGGGTTTCGCGACGCTGAACGTGTTCGCCGAGGACCATGACGCGGCCAAGCGGTGGTACGCGGAGCTGTTCGGCGTCGAGCCGTACTTCGAGCGGCCCGGCTACGCCGAGTTCCGCGTCGGCGACCGGCAGGCCGAGTTCGGCATCGTCGACAGCCGGTACGCGCCGCACGACACCGGCACGCCCGCGGGCGCGTTCATGTACTGGCACGTCGACGACCTCGACGGGACCCTGCAACGGCTGCTCGCGCTGGGGGCGGCGCCGCTGCAGCCGGTCACCGAGCGCGGGCCGGGCTTCGTCACCGCCGCGGTCACCGACCCGTTCGGCAACATCGTCGCGATCATGCACAACCGGCACTACCTGGAGATGGCCTGATGGAACCGGTCCTGTTCGCCGACACGACGGCGTTCGAGCGGTGGCTCGAGTCGCACCACGGCCAAGAGGGCGAGATCTGGATCCTCGTCGGCAAGAAGGGCAGCGGGATCACCAGCATCTCCGTGCAGGAGGCCCTGGACGTCGCGCTGTGCTTCGGGTGGATCGACGGGCAGCGCAAGAGCTTCGACGATCGGCATTTCCTGCAGCGGTACGTGCCGCGCCGCCCCCGCAGCACCTGGTCGCAGGTCAACGTGGCGAAGGTCGAGGCGCTGACGGCGGCCGGCAGGATGCGGCCCGCCGGGCTGGCCGAGGTCGAGAGGGCGCGGGCCGACGGGCGGTGGGCCGCGGCGTACCCGTCGCAGCGCAACGCCACCGTGCCGCCCGACCTGGCCGAGGCGCTGGGCGGCGACGAGCGGGCGAAGGAGCGGTTCGACGCGTTGCCGGCGACCGAGCGGTACGGGCTGATCCTCAACCTGGTGAAGCTGCGCACCGCCGCCGGACGGGCCGCCAGGGTGCGGGCGATCCTGGCAGCATTGTCCGCATGACGACGCTGGGTGCCGTGTTCGTGCCGCAGCTTCCGCCGGAGCGGCTGCGGTCCGTGGTCCGTGCCGCCGACGAGAGCGGCCTGGAAGAGCTGTGGTTGTGGGAGGACTGTTTCCTGGAGAGCGGGGTCGCGACCGCCGCGGCGGCGCTCGCCTGGTCCGAGCGGGTGCGGATCGCGGTGGGGCTGCTGCCCGTGCCGTTCCGTAACGTGGCGGTGACCGCGATGGAGCTGGCGACGCTGTACCGGCTGTTCCCGGGCCGGGCCATCATCGGCGTCGGGCACGGCGTGCAGGACTGGATGGCGCAGGTCGGCGCCCGGGCCGAGTCGCCGATCACGCTGCTGCGCGAGTACGTGACGGCGCTGCGCGGTCTGCTCGCCGGCGAGCGGATCACCGTCGACGGCCGGTACGTCCACCTCGACGGCGTCGCGCTCGACTGGCCGCCTTCCGGCGCGCCCGTCTACGTGGGCGCCACCGGGCAGCGCACGCTGCGGCTCGCCGGGGAGCTCGCCGACGGCACGATCCTCACCGGCGGCACCGGCGTCGAAGCGGTCCGGGCGGCGCGGCAGCGCATCGACGAGGGGCGGCAGGCGGCGGGCCGCACGGATCCGCACCCCGTCGTCGTCTACCTGCACGCCGCGACCGGCGACGACGCCGAGGCGCGGATGGCTGCGGAGCGGGTGCGCTGGGGCTACCACGACGGGCAGGACGTGACCGTCGCCGGGGACGCGCACGCCGTCGCGGACGCCGTCGCGCGGTGGGCGGACGCCGGCGCCGACACCGTGGTCCTCCAGCCCACGCCCGACGACCCGGATCCGGAGGGGTTCATGCGGTTCGTGGCGGAGCGGGTGCGGCCGCTGGTGGCGTAGCTCCGGCGGTACCGTGGCGAGCATGGCCGAGAATCCAGCCGTCACGGCGGCAGAGGCGAGTGGGATCGCGTTCCGGATCGTCGAGCACGGTCCGGTGCGCAGCCTCGCCGAGGCCGCCGCGGCGCGCGGGGTCGAGGTGCCGGACGTCGTCAAGACGATCGTGGTGCGGGTCGGCGACGGGGACTACCGGTTCGTGCTGGTGCCCGGCGACCGGGTCATCTCGTGGCCGAAGTTGCGCGCCCTCCTCGGCGTCAACCGGCTGTCGATGCCGGACGCCGCGACCGCCCGCGACGCGACCGGTTACGAGCGCGGGACGATCACGCCGTTCGGCTCGTCGACGGCCTGGCCGGTGGTCGCCGACGAGCGGATCCTCGGGCGGGAGATCACGCTCGGCGCCGGTCGGCACGGCGTGGCGCTGGCCGTCGACGCCGGTGCCGCGATCGAGGCGTTGGGGGCGGCGGTCGCCGACGTCTCCGAGCCGGAAGCCTGATCGATTCGCGCTATTTCCCGTCGGTACGAGCGGAAAAGCGCGCGCCAATGGCGATTTGCGCAAAATGCCAGACTTCTTCGTGATCTGTGGGAATGTGGCACTGGCAACCATCATTGCCCGGGTTTCCGGCACACGCGTCCCTGCGGTTCCGACCGCTGGGAGGCACCGCCCGACCGTGACGACTCCGTGACGGCAGGGCAGCCGGAGAGCGCAGGAGAGCCCCGGGCCGAGCGGGGAGTCGCACTGTCCACACATCCGTTACGCCGTCCCCGCAGGACGGCACGCACATTGCGCATCAACCTCGGCACCGCGCTCTGCGTGGTGCTGTGCGGGGTGGCCGGGAGCGCGCCGGCCCACGGCGCCCCAGCCGACACGTCGCCGGCCGCACGGATCAGCACGACGATGCCACCGGTCGGTGTCAGGTCCGTCTGGTACTACGAGGGCGGCACGACCGACGCCCGCGCCGAGCTCCGCGAGGTGCGTGCCGCGAGCCGGGACGCCCAGCGGGCGCGGCTCGCCCAGCAGGCCGCCGCTGACGCCGCCGCAGGGTCTTCCGCGACGGCGCAGGCCGAGGCGGTGACCGTCGCGGGGGCGGTCACCCGGCAGCGGCCGGCCAGCCGGAGCCGGCCGGCACCGCGGACCCGGGCTTCGACCGCGCCGCGCACCGGACCGGGCCGGCAGCGCCCGCCGGTGACCCGTCGCCCCCCGAGGGCCACTGCCGCCTCCACGTGGGCGCCCCCCAGCTGGGCGCCGGCGGCCGGCGGCGGGGTGGTCGGGTTCGCGCTCGCCCAGGTCGGCAAGGGCTACGGGTTCGGGTCGGCCGGCCCCGACCGGTTCGACTGCTCGGGCCTCGTCGCCGCCGCGTTCCAGCGGATCGGCATCTCGCTGCCGCACCAGACCGGAGGGCTCGCCAGGGTCGGCCGGCCGGTCGGGCGCGGCGAGCTGCGCCCCGGCGACCTGGTGTTCCCGGCCTCCGGGCACGTCGGCATCTACGTCGGCGGCGGCCGGATGGTGCACGCCTCCACCGAACGCGGCGGCGTGAAACTCTCGCCGGTCTACGCGTTCAGCTTCGCCCGCCGGGTCGCCTGACGCCGGGACGGTCCACATCGGACACCATCACAGTCCGATGTGGACCGTCAGGCCTTGTCGTGCAGGCGGAAGTCGGCGAAGTCGAAGCCCGGGGCGACGACGCAGCTGACCAGGACCGGCTCGGTGCCGGTCGGGGCGGCGGCCTGCCAGACGCCGGCGGGGATCAGCACCTGCGGGCGCTGCCCCGCCGCGACGTCACCGCCCAGGAGCGTGGTCGGGCCCTCGCCGGGCGCTTCGCCGGAGCCGCCGAGGCGCAGCGCGAGGGGGCCGCCCGAGTGCCAGAACCACAGCTCGTCGGAGCGGACCACGTGCCACGCCGACTCCTCGCCCGGGTGCAGCAGGAAGTAGATCGCGGTCGCCGCGTTGCGCGGCCCGTCGTACCCCTCCGGCGAGAACGCCACCGGCGAGCGCCAGGTCTCCCGGAACCAGCCGCCCTCCGGGTGCGGCGCCATGTCCAGCAGCTCCGCCAGTCGTGGTCGCGTCGTCATCTCGCCACCGTAGCGGGCCTGCGGTCCGCCCGAACGTCCGGTGCGCCGGCGCGCCCCGCTTTGCGATGCTGATCGCATGCTGCTGGAGGGACCCGGCGGTGTCGCCGTCTCGCTCAGCGTGACGGACCGCACCGGCGAGCTGCTCGTCGTCGAGGGGGTCGTCGACGCCGGCGACGGGCGGGCGTGGACCTTCCGCGACGCCTGCCTGACCGAGGCGGAGGCGGCGGCGCTCGGCCAGTGGCTCCTGCGGGCCGCGAAGGGGCGGCTGGAGCTGCCGGACCGGCTGGCGTTCGCGTCGCCGGGCCTGACCTTCACGCTCGAGGAGCACGACCACCTCCAGCCGCGGGTCACGGTCGGGTTCTCCCTGGCCGCGGCGCCGCCCTGGCTCGGCGAGGAGCGGATGCGCACGTACGACTACCCGATCACGCTCGACCTCGACCCGCAGGCCCTGGAGGCCGCCGCCGTGGACTGGGAGCGCGGTCTCGGCTGAGTAGGATCGCCGGATGCGACGACGCGCCCTGGCAGCGGCACTGACGACGGTCGTTCTCGCCCTCGCCGGGTGCGGCGGGTCGCCCCGCAATGTCGCCGCTCCCGCTTCGCCCTCGCCTTCTTCCCCGGTCGCGGCGGCGTCGTCGGTACCGGCGACGTCAAGCGCACCCAGCAGCACCTCCGCCGCGCCGCCACCCCCGCAGGCGAACGGCAACCCGAACGGCCGGGCCACGGTCCCGGCGGAGGCCCACGCCGCCGACACGTCGAAACCCACCCGCGTCATCGGCAACGGCACCCCCGCGAGCTGCACGTCCGAGGCGGTCGTGTCGGCGGTCGGCGCCGGCGGGGTCATCACGTTCAACTGCGGCCCGCAGCCCGTCACGATCACGATGAAGGCCACCGCGAAGATCAAGAACGTGCAGGGCGCGAAGATCGTGCTCGACGGCGGCGGCAAGGTCACCCTCAGCGGTGAGGGCAAGCGGCGCATCCTCTACATGAACACGTGCGACAAGAACCAGGGCTGGACCACCTCGCACTGCCAGGACCAGGACCACCCGTCGCTGACCGTGCAGAACCTGACCTTCGCCGACGGCAACTCCACCGGCGACACCACGGAGGGCGGCGGAGGCGGCGCGATCTTCGTCCGCGGCGGCCGGTTCAAGGTCGTCAACGCCCGCTTCATCCGCAACCGCTGCGACCAGACCGGCCCGGACCTCGGCGGCGCCGCGATCCGGGTGCTCAGCCAGTACCACAACCAGCCCGTCTACATCGTGAGCAGCACCTTCGGCGGCGCCGCCGGCCAGGGCGGCGTCTGCGCGAACGGCGGCGCCCTGAGCAGCATCGGCGTGTCCTGGGTGGTGCTCAACAGCGTCCTGTCCTACAACTCCGCCGTCGGCAAGGGCGCCAACCCCGCCCGCCCCGGCACCCCCGGCGGCGGCAGCGGCGGCGCCATCTACTGCGACGGCAACCAGTTCACCGTCCGCCTCGCCGGCACCCTCGTCGAGCAGAACAAGGCCAACGAGGGCGGCGGCGCCGTCTTCTTCGTCAGCAACGACCGCTCCGGCACCATGTCCATCGAGAGCTCCACGCTGCGCAAGAACCCGAGCGCCGGCTTCGAGACGCAGGGTTTCCCCGGCATCTACTTCCTCGGCGCCCGCCCCCCGTCGGTCTCGTCCTCGAACCTGACCCGCTGACCGTCGCGCGCTACGACCGCAGGCAGGCGCAGAACGGGTGCCCCGCGGGGTCGATGAGCACCAGGTACCGCTCCGGCGCCGGCTGGAACCCGGCCCTGGTGGCCCCGAGCTTCACCGCCCGCTCCTCGGCATCCGCGAGATCGTCGACGTAGAAGTCCAGGTGGAACTGCTTCGGCACCGGCCCCTCGGGCCACGTCGGCTTCTCGTAGCTCCCGATCTGCCCGAACCCGATCGACGTCTTCCCGTCGCTGACCATCGCGTACTCCGCCTGCGTGTGCGTCACCTCCCACCCGAGCATCTCGCTGTAGAACTCCGCCAGCACCGGCGGCTCGTCACAATCGATGTTCACCATGATGAGCGTGGCAAATCCAGTCATGCCCCCATCCTGACCCCCATTCCTGCCACCCCATGTCAGGTTCCCCGATCGTTTCTTCCGCCCCGGGCGATGCTTCAACGGCATGCGATCGACGCTGTGGGTGGGAACGCGGCGGAGGGGTTAGGGCGTCGGCCGGGTACTCCCCCGGGGCGGGAAGGGGGCGTATGGTCGATGGCCAAGGAGGCCCGCCATGCCTGCTGAGAGTGAGACCGCGTTCGACTTCGTGATCGTGGGTGCGGGGCCGGCCGGGTGTGTGCTGGCCAACCGGCTCTCCGCGGACCCTGGCACGAGCGTGCTGTTGCTGGAGGCCGGTGGGCCCGACAAGGCGCGTGAGATACGGATTCCGGCGGCGTTCAGCAAGCTGTTCGGCACGCCGTACGACTGGAGCTACAGGACCGTCCGGCAGCAGGGGCTTGACGGGCGGGAGCTGTTCTGGCCGCGTGGGCGGACGCTCGGTGGGTCGACGTCGATCAACGCGCAGATGTGGATCCGTGGCTGTGCCGCCGACTACGACGGGTGGGGGGTCGACGGCTGGTCCTACGCCGAGGTGCTGCCGTACTTCCAGAAGGTGGAGCGGCGCGTCGGGGAGCGAGGCTCGCTCGGCGCGGACGGTCCACTGTGGATCCGGGAGCTGCGCAGCCCGAGCCGGATCACCGCCGCGTTCCTGGAGGCGTGCGTCGCCGAGGGGATCCCCGCGACGGCCGACCTCAACGGGCCCGACAACAGTGGCTGCTCCCCCACGCCCGTCACCCAGCACCGCGGCGCCCGGTTCAGCGCCGCCGACGCGTACCTGCGGCCCGTCCTGAAGCGGCCCAACCTGACCGTGCGCACCGGTGCGACGGTCGACCGGCTGCGGCTGAGCGGGGCGGCGGCCAGGCAGCAACAGCAGCAGCAGCAGCAGCAGCGCCGGGTCGTCGGCGTCGCGTACAAGGACGCGGCCGGGGCCGTCCGCGAGGTGACGGCCAAGAAGGAGGTGCTGCTCTGCGCGGGCGCGGTGAACACGCCGCAGATCCTGCAGCTGTCGGGCATCGGCGATCCAGACGCGCTGCGGGCCGCCGGGGTCGAGCCGGTGCACGAGCTGCCCGGCGTCGGCGCCAACCTGCAGGACCACCTGTCGGCGGGAGTAGTCGTGCACTGTCCCGAGCCGATCACGATGTTCGCCGCCGAGTCGCTCGGCAGCGTCGCCAGATACCTGCTCGGCCGCACCGGGATGCTGTCGTCGAACGTCGCGGAGGCGGTCGCGTTCGTCGCGCCCGACCCCGGTATCCCGCCGGAGATCGAGCTGATCTTCGCGCCGGTGCCGTTCGTCGAGCACGGGATGGTGCCGCCGCCGGCGCACGGGCTGACGATCGGGGTGGTGCTCCTGCAGCCGCGCAGCCGCGGCACCGTCGGGATCAGCGGGCCGACGGCCGCCGAGCCGCCGGTGATCGAGCCCGGCTACCTCAGCGAGGAGGCCGACCTGCGGCGGATGGTGTGGGGTGTACGGGTCGCCGAACGCCTCGCGAGGTCCGCGGCGCTCAAGCCGTACGTCGGCGAGCCGATGGAGCCGTACGCGGGCGTCCTGGACGACGACGGTGTCGCCGGCTCGATCCGCCGGCACTCCGAGACCCTGTACCACCCGGTCGGCACCTGCCGGATGGGCACCGGCGACGACGCGGTCGTCGACCCGTCGCTGCGGGTGCGCGGGCTGACCGGCCTGCGGGTGGTCGACGCCTCGGTGATGCCCGTCATCAACCGGGGCCACACCATGGCACCGGTCTACATGATCGCGGAGAAGGCCGCCGACCTGATCACGCAGGCCCGCTGACCGTCACACGCCGGCGGCGGAGGAGGAGGAGCACGGCCGCGAGCGGCCAGAGCGCCTGGGCGCCGGCGGCCAACCGTTCGGCGAGCCCTACCAGTACACCGGCGGCGAGGGCGATCGAGAACAGCACGACGAGCGTGACCAGCACCCCGGTGGCCACCCGCGCGAGCGGGACGCGGCTCAGGGCCGGCCAGATGGCCAGGCAGGCGAACGCGATGGTCGCCGCCGCCTGGTGCGCGCCCGACGAGCCGGCCCGGGGCAGCGGGAACGCGGTCACCAGGACCGTGGCGACCCCGCCCGCGGCGAGCATGACCCGGGCCTGCGTGGCGACGGGGCGCAGGCCGTGGGCGGTGACGACGTGGCAGATCCCGACCCCGAGCAGCGCGACCGTCATCACACACCGGTCGGTGGCGCCGAGGCCGGCCAGGGCGCTGATCGTGTCGCGGAGCGGGTCGAAGGAAGGCTGGAGCGCCGCGGCGACGCTCCAGCCGCCGATGAGCAGGACCGGTGCGGTGGCCGAGGAGACCACCGCGGACCACCGCACCGGATCGCGCATCTTCGAAGTATGGCGGGTCAGGAGCCGAAGGCCTCCAGCTCCCACAGCGAGTAGCCCCACTGCGTGCCGCGCTGGGTGCCGTTGACCCGCAGGTAGCGGCCGGAGCCGTTGACGGTCACGTCGTCGATGCCGCCGTCGCCGGTCGTCGTGGTGTAGATGTTCGTCCAGGTGTTGCCGTCCGGCGAGGTCTGGATCTGGTACGCCTTGCCGTACGCCGTCTCCCAGTTGAGCCGCACCCGCGTGATCGTGCGGGTGGCGCCGAGGTCGAGGCGGATCCACTGCGGGTCGCTGTAGGCGCTGCCCCAGCGGGTCGCGGTGTTGCCGTCGACGGCGTTGGCGCCGGCGTGCGGGCTGCCGGACTCGACGGACGACACCGTCACCGGGCAGTTGCGGCACAGCGACTGCGGACCGGTGCCGGCCGGCGTGCCGTACACGCTGAGATCCCAGATCGAGTAGCCCCACTGCGTGCCGCGCTGGGTCTGGTTCACGCGGACGTAGCGGCCCGTGCCGGTGAGGGTGACGTCGTCCACGCCGCCGTCGCCGGTGGTCGTGGCGTAGACGTTGGTCCAGGTGGACCCGTCCGGAGAGGTCTGGATCTGGTACGCCTTCGCGTAGGCGGCCTCCCAGTTGATCCGGACCCGGTTGAGGTTGTACGAGGCGCCGAGGTCGACCTGCAGCCACTGCGGGTCGGCGTGGACGCTGCCCCAGCGGGTCGTGCTGCTGCCGTCGACCGCGTTCGCCGCGACGAGCGTGCTGTTGGGCTCGACCGACGACGCGGTCGCGGTCTTGCCGCGGGCGATGTCGGTGGCCGGCTGGCTGCCGTCGGTCTTGATGCGGATGTTGCGGTAGAAGATGTCGGCGCCGGCGCCGTCGTTCTGCACGCCGATGTAGCCGGACTGGATCGCCCGGGTGCTCGTGTAGTCGTTGATCTTCACGCCGTTGAGCCAGATCTCGACCCGCTGGCCGTGCACGCCGACCTCGTAGGTGTTCCACTGCCCGGGCGGGTTGAGGGCGGCGGCGCGCAGGGCGGCGTCGGGGGCCTTGAAGCTGTACACGCTGCCGGTGGTGCGGGACGGGTCGGCGTCGGTCGCGTCGATCTGGATCTCGTGGCCGGCGTTGACCGGGCCCCACGGGTCACCGTTGGGGTCGGGGAAGCCGATGAAGACGCCGCCGTTGTCGTCGCCGGGCATCTGCCAGTCGACCTTCAGCGAGTAGTTGGAGAACTGGCTCACCGGGTACCAGAGCAGCCCCATGCCGCCGAACGAGGTGAGCGTGCCGTCGGCGAGCGTGAACCCGCCGGGGCCGGCCTGCCGCCACTGGTTGAGGCTCGCCTGGCTGCCGTCGAACAGCGCCTGGTAGCCGGTCTCGGGGCGGCAGTCCGCCTGGACCTGCCCCGCGGCCCACTTGATGCCGCCGAGGAGGTGGGCGGTGAAGTTCGCCTCGGTGTAGGACGCCTCGGTGTGGCCGAGTCCGGTGTACCAGCTGCGGCCGCCGTCGAACTGCTTGCACCACGAGATGGGGTGGTCGCCGGCCATCGACCCGCCGCTGTAGCTGCCCTCGTCGAGGCTCATGAGGACCTTGGCGGTGCTGCGGGGGTTGGTCTGGTAGTTGTACCACTCGTCGGTGCGGGTCCAGGTCTGCGGCAGGGGCGCGGTGGCCGCGTGCGAGCGGTCCTCGACCCTGATCGTCGCCTGCTGCTGCGCCGGGTGCGAGGCGAACCAGGCGCCGACGAGGTTGCCGTACCAGGGCCAGGCGTACTCGGTGTCGGCCGCGGCGTGCACGCCGACGTAGCCGCCGCCGGCGCGGATGTAGGACTCGAACGCGGCCTGCTGGGTGGCGTCGAGCACGTCACCGGTGGTCGACAGCCACACGACCGCCTTGTACTGGGCCAGGTTCGCGGTCGTGAACGCGGCGGCGTCCTCGGTCGCGTCGACGGCGAAGTTGTTCGCGCTGCCGAGGGCCTGGACGGCGGCGATGCCGTTGGGGATCGAGCTGTGGCGGAAGCCTGCCGTCTTGGAGAAGACGAGGACCTTGTACGCCGGGGCGGCGGACGCGGGGGTGGCCGCACCACCCGCGGCGAGGAGGGCCGCGACGGCGGCGGCCGCGATCAGTTTCCGAACAGGTATACGCACAGGACGTGCTCCTTCCGGATGGATCGCGGGCCTGTGCGGGACCGTCGCGATCGCGGGGAGGGAGGAGCGCGCCGAACGCACCTTCCGTTGCTTCTGTCAGAACTTTGCCCCGGACAAACAAAAGTGTCAATGGGTCACTTAAGTCGTGCACGACTTAATCGCGTGCTACCGTTCTGGACGTGAGGGATGTTCTGGCACTCGACCAGCAGGTCTGCTTCGCGCTGTACACGGCCTCGCGGGCCGTCACCGCGCGATACCGGCCACTGCTCGACGAGCTGGGCATCACGTACCCGCAGTACCTGGTCCTACTCGTGCTCTGGGAGCAGGACCAGCGGACCGTCAAGGAGATCGGCGCCGCCCTGCGGCTCGACTCCAGCACCCTGTCGCCGCTGCTCAAGCGCCTGGAGGCGGCCGGCCTCGTCACGCGGGCGCGCCGCGCCGACGACGAGCGGTCCGTCACCATCCAGCTCACCGCGGCCGGCGCCGCGCTGCGCGAGCGGGCCCGGGACGTCCCGGGCAGGCTCGTCTGCGAGGGCGGGCTCGGCATCGACGAGCTCGACGAGCTCCGCGAAACCCTGGTGCGCCTCACCGGCGCGCTCATCGACCTGCAAGGAGGCCCTCCTGATGGCAGTCCTGTACACCGCTGAGGTCACCGCCACCGGCGACGGCCGCGACGGCCACGTCACCAGCACCGACGGCATCATCGACGTGGACGTCGCGGTGCCGAAGGAGATGGGTGGCGCCGGCGGCGCGACCAACCCCGAGCAGCTGTTCGCGGCCGGCTATGCGGCCTGCTTCCACAGCGCGCTGCGGGTCGTCGCCCGCCGCGCCAAGGCGTCCGTCGACGGCAGCGAGGTCAACGCCCGGGTCGGCATCGGACCCAACGGCAACGGCGGCTTCGGGCTCGACGTCACCCTGACCGTCACCCTGCCCGGCGTCGAGCGGGACGCCGCGTGGCAGCTGGTCGAGGCGGCGCACCAGGTCTGCCCGTATTCCAACGCGACCCGCGGCAACATCGACGTCAAGCTGGAGCTCGCATGACGACCAGCAGCAAGGTGTGGCAGCTCGCCGCCCGGCCGACCGGCTTCCCGACGCCCGAGGACTTCCGCCTCGTCACCGAGGAGCTGCCCGCGCCCGGTCCCGGCCAGGTGCTCGTGCGCAACGACGTCATGTCGGTCGACCCCGCGATGCGCGGGCGGATGAACGACGTGCCGTCCTACGTGGCACCGTTCCAGGTCGACGCGGCCCTCGACGGCGGCGCGGTCGGCACCGTCATCGCCTCGGAGAGCCCAGACGTCGCCGTCGGTGACAGCGTGCTGCACGGGCTCGGCTGGCGCGAGCACGCGCTGCTCGACGCGAAGCACACGCGGGTCGTGGACACCGCGATCGCGCCCGCCTCGGCGTACCTGGGCGTGCTCGGCATGCCGGGGCTCACGGCGTACGCCGGACTCCTCGACGTCGCGAGGATGCGGCCCGACGAGACGGTCTTCGTCTCCGGCGCCGCGGGAGCCGTCGGCACGCTGGTCGGGCAGATCGCGCGGCTGCGGGGGGCGCGGCTGGTGATCGGGTCCGCGGGGTCGGCGGAGAAGGTGCGCTACCTCGTCGACGACCTCGGCTTCGACGCCGCGTTCAACTACAAGGACGGCTCGATCCGCACCCAGCTGAAGCAGCTGACGCCCGACGGCATCGACGTCTTCTTCGACAACGTCGGCGGCGAGCAGCTGGAGGCGGCGCTCTTCCGGATGAACCTGCACGGCCGGGTCGCGATCTGCGGCGCGATCTCGCAGTACAACAACCCCGACGCGACCGGCATCCGCAACCTGACGCTGCTGATCAGCAAGCGGATCACCATGCAGGGGTTCCTGGTGCTGGACCACTGGGGGCGGCGGCAGGAGTTCGTCGACGAGATGTCCGGCTGGCTGCGCGAGGGCAAGGTGAAGGTCGCGGAGACGTTCGTCGACGGGATCGACCACGCCGTCGACGGGTTCCTCGGCATGCTCCGCGGCGAGAACCTGGGCAAGATGATCGTCCGGCTCACGTGAGCCGGCCTCTGGTCGCGGCACTGGGGCACGGCCGGCGGGCGCGACGGTCCGCGTACGCGCTCGCCGGGCTTCTTGCCGCGGCCGGGGTCACGCACCTGCTGAATCCGGAGCCGTACGACCGGATCGTGCCGCGGTCGCTGCCCGGGTCACCGCGGACCTACACGTACGTGAGCGGGGTCGCGGAGCTCGCGCTCGCGGCGGGGCTCGCCCACCCGCGCACCCGCCGGGCGGCCGGGCTCGCCGCCGCCGGCTTCTTCGCGGCGGTGTTCCCGGCCAACGTGAAGATGGCGGTCGACTGGCGCAAGGCGCCGCCGGCCCGCCGCGCGATCGCCTACGGCCGGCTGCCGCTGCAGGTGCCGCTGGTCCTGTGGGGGTTGAAGGTGGCCCGGGAATCGCGTACTCAGTAGCAGGGTGATGACAACCGCACGGCTGGTGCTGCGCCGCTGGCACGACGAGGACCGGGTGCCGTTCGCGGCGCTCAACGCCGACCCTGAGGTCATGCGGTTCTTCCCGCGGCCGCTGACCCGGGCCGAGAGCGACGAGTTCGCCGACCGGATCGAGGCCGCGTTCGACGAGCACGGCTACGGGCTGTGGGCCGTCGACGCGGCCGAGGCCGGTGGCTTCGTCGGGTTCGTCGGGCTGGCGTGGCAGCGGTTTCCGGCGCACTTCACGCCGGCCCTGGAGATCGGGTGGCGGCTGGCCCGGCACGCGTGGGGGCGCGGCTACGCGACGGAGGCGGCGGTGGCGGCGCGGGACTTCGCGTTCCGCCCCGTCGCCGACCCGGCCGGCGGCGCCGGCATGGACGAGATCGTCTCCATCACCACGCGGACCAACGAGCCCTCGCAGGCGGTGATGCGGCGGATCGGGATGACCCGCGACCCGGCGGACGACTTCCTGCACCCGAGCCTGGCGCCGGACCACCCGCTGGCCCCGCACGTGCTGCACCGGCTGCGGCGGGCTTAGCCGTACAGGCTGCGGCAGGCTCAGCGGCGCAGACTGCGGCAGGCTCAGCGGTACAGGCGCAGGTGCAGCTGGAAGGCGACCTCGGTGAACCGGATCGTCGGCGGGCGCAGCGCCAGCAGCTGGCGCTCCAGGACCACCTGCAGCTCGCGCGGCGGCGCCTCCGGCCGGGCCATGATCCGCACGCCGACCGGCCGCGACGGGCCCAGGCGGAACTCGACCATGAGCTCCTCGGTGCCGTGCCGGACCCCGGTGAACGCCCGGTCGACGATGCCCCTCGCGCGGTCGATGAAGTCGCCGAGCTCCGCCGCCGTCGTCGCCTGCCGCAGCTGCTCCTCCGACGTGAGCAGCACGATCCTGCCCCGGTCGACGTGCCGCAGCGTCCGGCCGTCGGCGGTGGCCGGAGCCGCCTCCTCGGCGCGCGGCGGGTGGTAGATGGTGAGCTCGCCGGTGCGGTACCGCTCACCGGCCTTGCGGTCGCCGCCTCCGTTGCCTCCGTCGCCGGAGGGCCAGTGGCCGCCGGGGCCGGGCCGCACCTCCGCCACCTGACGCGTCGCGGGGCCGGGGCGGGGCGCCAGCCGCAGCGCGAGGGTGCTGACCGCGCCGGCGGGCAGGCCGATCTCGATCGAGCGGCCCGCCTCGACCGCCTGCCGCAGCCGGGCGTACATCGCGCCGGTCAGCAGCACCGCGAAGCCGTCCTCGACCTGGCGGGCGGTCGGCTCGGCGGTGCCGCGGACCAGGAGCAGGAAGTTGCAGCCGATGCGGGTCGAGCGCTCGCCGCCCGGCGCCACGATCGCGGCCGGGCCGCGCTGGCCGGGGGTCCACACGTAGGTCTGCGGGGCGTCGGCGAGGCCGGGCAGGAACGCGCACACGTCGTCGGCCTCGCGCAGCGCCTCCTCGAACGCCTCCAGCTCCTCGTCGGCGCCGCCGATGTATGAGGTCGGGTCGCCCGCGGTGATCGTCAGCTCGAGCCGGTCGCCGATGTGCACGACCCGCAGGAACGGCAGGTTGTAGGCGGGCGCCTTCGACAGCATCGTCGCGGCCCGGAACTCGGCGTCGTCGACGACCGGGGCGCGGCCTGGGCGGAACCACCAGGGGTGCGGGTAGTACCGCTCCTGCGCGCCGAGCAGCGACAGGACCCGTGCGTGGCCGAAGCGCTGCATGACCGCGGTCTCGCCGGCCAGCAGCGGCAGCGCGACCAGCGGCGGGCGCTCGAAGGTCACGGTCGACGGGATGTCCTCGGGGGCGGCGGCGTACACGAACCCGGTGACCCGGCCGTCGATGTCGATGCCGGGCTGGTTGAAGACGCTGACGTCGCCGGCCTCGACGAGCCTGCCCTCGGCGGCGAGCCGGTGGACGGTGCGCGCCATCGACAGCGGATAGCCGGGGGCGGGCGCCCCGGTGCGGACCACGGCGAACACCATCTCCCGCTGGCCGTGCCGCTCCAGCCCCTCCGTCGTGTACAGCAGTGCGGGCAGCATGCCGGAAGCCGTGCGGATGCCACCCTCGTCGATGGCGACCGACAGCTGCCGGGGGATGAGGACCTCCCGGCCGACGGGTAACGCGGAGCCCACGGGGCCGATCATCGCATCCGCACGCAACAGTTGACCTTGCGCGAACGGCGGGCGGCGCTCGGCGCCTCAGGAACGTCGCTGGTGGTGAGGGTGGCGCTCCGCGGTGTGGGCCCGCAGGGGCGGCGCTCCGCGGGCGCGGACGGGCAGGGCGGCGCTCCCCCGGCGTGGCCCGGCAGGGCGGCGCTCCCCCGGCGTGGCCCGGCAGGGCGGCGCTCCCCCGGCGTGGCCCGGCAGGGCGGCGCTCCGCGGTGTAGGACGGCAGGGTGGCGCTCCGCGGTGTGGGACGGGAGGGTGGCGCTCCGTGGTGTGGGCGGCGACGATGGTGTGATGCGGATGACGTCGGAGCCGCCGGTCGAGTACGTCGCGTTCGTGTCGCGGCACCTGGAGCCGCTGCGGCGTGACGCCGTGCGCGTCGTCGGCGCCGAGGCGGACGCGGATCATCTGTACGGCGACGTCCTCACCGACGTCGCGGCCCGGTGGAGCTGGCTGGAGCTGCAGCGCACCCGGCTCGGGCACGAGGGCGCCGCCGACGACTTCCTCGGCCGGGTCTTCGCCCGCCGGTCCGAGCGCTGGTTCCTCGGCGATGACGGGGCCGGCGACGACGACCACCAGATCCAGGTGACCGCCTGGCATCCGGACGAGCCCCCGCCGTCGCGCCGCGTGTACGTGAGCAACGCCGTCCGCCTCGCCCCGATGCTTGTGCCGCGGCGCAGGAGCACCGTGTTCGTCGCCGGGCCGGCGTGCGAGGCGGCGATCGCGTGGTGGCACGCCTACGAGACGGTCCGGCGGCGGCGCTTCGCGTACCTCGGATTCGTGGCGATCGCGCTGCTGATGGCCCTGGCGAGCGTCAGCGCACCGCCCCCGGCGTGACGCACGGGGCTGAGCTGCGCGGCGGCGGGCCGGGTGTGTTCGGCGTCACGGCATCCTGACCTTGCGGTGGGCGGCGCTCGCGGCTGCGTTGACGGATCCTGCTACTGTCCGCCGAGGGCCGGCTTGGGGGTGACATGAGCACGACGACACGCGTCGCGGGACGCTCGGTGCGGCACGGCGCCGCGCATCGCCGGATCGCGGCGGTGGCGCTGGCCGCTGCCTTCGCCGGCGGCGCGCTCGGCACGCTCGCCGTCGCCCAGCCCGCACACGCGGCACCCGCCGAGGCCGACATCGAGGCCAAGGCCGGCAACGGCGTCCAGGGCAAGGCCGGCGACAAGTCCCGCATCGGCTTCCAGGTCACCAACCACGGCAAGGTCAACGCCGCGGTGGTGGTCGTGGTCACCGTGCCGGAGAACGTGCAGATCGAGTCCGCCGGCTCCTGCCAGGTCTCGGGCAGGTCGGCCACCTGCACGACGACGATCCGGGGCGGCGCGTCCGCCAACGGCTCGGTCCAGCTCGTCCTGCGCACCGGCGGGGAGGGCGAGGGCAGGGTCGTCGCCAGGCTCGCGCCCAACCAGGAGGTCAGCGACCCGAAGCCGGGCAACAACACCGACACCTTCAAGATCCGGGTGGTCGGCAGCGCCAGTCCGACCCCGTCGAAGTCCGTGAAGCCCTCGCGCAGCGCCTCCGCCGACCCGGCCGCCACCTCCACCGAGGAGATCGCCCCGCCGGAGGCCGGCAACGGCGCGATCCCGCGCGAGGAGCCGAAGACCGCCCCGGTCAAGAGCGAGGGCGGCCTGTCGTTCGGCTTCTGGATCGGCGTGGTGGCCATCGTCGCGGCCCTCGGCCTGGTCGGCAGCCTCTTCTACTTCCGCCGCAAGGACCGCCTCGAGCCGGACACCGGCGTGTACCAGCTGCCGAACGCCGGCGGCGACAACCCGACCTCGGTGATCCCCCCGTATCAGGGCGGGTCGAACGTCTACGGCTCGCCCGCGGCTCCGCCGCCCGGTCCTCCCGGTCCTCCGTTCCCGCCGGGTCCTCCCGGTCCGCCGTTGGGCCCGCCGCCGGGTCCGCCGGTTCCGCCGCCGCCGGGGAACAACGACCAGACCATCCTCATGCGCCGGCCCAACGACCTCTGACCCGTGCCGCTCCCGCCCGGATCGGGCAGGATGGTGCGATGCGCAGCGAGCGGACCTCATCGATGCGATCGGCCGCGCTCGGCACGGCCCTCGTCTTCACGGCGAGCGGCACGCTGCTCGGCACGTGGGTGTCGCGGATCCCGGCGGTCGTCGCCAAGCTCGACGTCACCGCCGGCGAGCTCGGGCGGGCGCTGCTCGCGCTCGGCATCGGCTCGCTGCTGTCGATGCCGCTGACCGGGCACGTCTGCCGGCGGCTGGGCAGCCGCACCTGGGTCGCGTGCATGTCGGTGGCGGCGGCGGTGGTCCTCAGCTGCGCGGGGCTGGCGCCCGACCTGGTGTGGCTGTCGGTGGCCCTGTTCGCGCTCGGCATGGTGTACGGCTCGTGGGACGTCGCCATGAACGTGCAGGGCAGCGCCGTCGACCAGCTGGCCGGGCGCGAGTGGATGCCGCGGTACCACGCGTGCTGGAGCCTCGGCTCGATCCTCGGCGCGGCGGCGGGTTCCCTCGCGGCCCGCGGCGGCACCGGGATCGCGCTGCACTTCACCGTGGCCGCCTGCTGCGCGACCGCCGTGACGTTCGCGGGGCTGTTGCGGTACGTGGACGAGCGCGTCTCCTCCGCGCCGTCGCCGTCGCCGTCGCCGTCGCCGTCGCCCTCGGCCGAGGAGTCCGTTGCGCGGCCGGCCGGCCCGCCGGTCAGGAACCAGGCGCTGCTGCTCATCGGGGCGCTCACGCTGTGCGCGACCGTCATCGAGGGCGCCGCCGGCGACTGGCTGGCGCTGTACCTGCACGCGGGGCGCGGGCTGTCGGAGGCGTCGGCCGCGCTCGGCTACTCGGTCTTCGCCACCGCGATGACGGTCGTGCGGTTCGCCGGTACACCTGCCGCGGCGAGACTCGGAAGGGCCGGCGCGGTCCGGGCGGGCGGCCTCCTCGGCATCGCCGGCGTGCTCATCACCGTCCTGTCGCCGTGGGTGCCGCTGACCTACGCCGGCGCGCTGCTGTGGGGCGCCGGGGTGTGTCTGGTGTTCCCGGCCGCCGTGAGCGCCGCCGGCGAGACCGACCGGCCGGCCGAGTCGATCGCGCTCGTCACCACCATCGGCTACGGCTCGATCCTGATCGGCCCGCCGCTCATCGGCGCGCTCGCCGACGTGGTCGGCATGGGCCGGGCGCTGCTGACCCTGGCGGTGCTGGCCGCCGGCGTCGCCGTCCTCGCCCCAGCCGTCCGACCGTCACACGACCGCACACCAGTCACCCGATAGCCCCTCCCCGCGGGTCCGGACAGCACGGCATGAAGCTGGACAGCGCGGCGCGGGGTGGGCAGGGGCTGGACAGCTCGGATATGTCCGCTGCGCGAACATATCCGAAATTTCGGTTATGTTCGCGAAGGTGAGCGGGGCCGACACCACCACCGGGGCCGGCCGCGATCAGGCCGGCAGCGCGTCCATAGCCCGGTAGATGCGCACGTCGGAGACCGGGTAGGCGGTGCCGAGTGCCTGCGCGAACAGGCCCACCCGCAGCTCCTCGATCATCCAGCGGATCTCCCGCAGCTCGGGACTCATGGTCATGCTGGAGACCAGCTGGTCGTACTCCCGCTGGACCTCCTGCACGGTCAGCATCCGGTCGCGGTCGCGGGCGGTGTCGGTCGGCACCTTCTCCAGGCGCCGTTCGATGCCGCGCAGGTACCGTTCGAGGTCCGGCAGCCGCTGCCATCCGGTGTCGGTGACGAAACCGCGGTACACCAGCCGCCCCAGCTGCCCGCGCATGTCGGTGAGCGCGGGAAGCAGCAGCGGGTTCTTGGTGCGGGCGAGGCGCTGCTCGACGTCATAGGACGCGGCGAGGATCCGCTGCACGTTGCCGACGACGTCGAGGGTCAGGTCGACCAGGTCGGCGCGGACCTTGTCGCGCAGCTTCGCGAACGCCTCGCCGTCCCACACCGGCCCGCCGGCGTCGGTCATGAGCTGGTCGACGGCGCACGAGGCGCAGTCGTCGAGCAGGTCGACGGCGTTGCGGTGCGGGTTGCGGCTCAGCGCGAGCTTCGCCTCGTTGGACAGGCGGCCCTGCACGAACTTCGCCGCCGGCGGCAGCGTGAGCAGCAGCAGGCGGCGGGTGCCGGCCCACATCTCGTGCCGCTGCCGGGCCGGCAGGTCGAACGCCTTGACCGCCACCGACGTGCCCTCGTCGACGATCGCCGGGTAGACGGTGAGGGTGTGCCCGGCGACGGTCCGCGACAGGCTGCGCGGCAGCGTGCCGAAGTCCCAGCTGGTACTGCCGCTACGGGTGACGTCCGTCGCGGCCTCGGCCACAGTCTCCTGCACCTTCGGCGCCAGCCGGTCCCGCAGCTGCGGGAGGCTCTTGCTCTCGGCGAGCACGGCGCCGCCGTCGTCGACGACCCGGAACGTCATCTTCAGATGCTCCGGCACCTTCGTCAGGTCCCAGGCGTCGCGCGGCACGGTCACGCCGGTCATCCGGCGCAGCTCGCGCTCCAGGGCGTCCAGCAGGTGCCCGTCGCGGACCGGCAACTCAAGAAGCGCGTCGCGGGCCGTGTCGGGCGCCGGGACGAAGTTGCGCCGCAGCACCTTCGGCAGCGACTTGATGAGCGCCGTCACGAGGTCCTCGCGCAGGCCGGGCACCTGCCAGCTGAAGTCCGCGTCCCGGACCCGGCCGAGCAGCGGCAGTCCGATGTGGACGGTGACGCCGTCGGCGTCGGCGCCGGGCTCGAACTGGTACGTCAGCGCGAACCGCTGGCCGTCCTGCTCCCACGCGTCGGGGTACTGGTCCTTCGCGACGCCGCCGGCGGTGTCGTTGACGAGCATCGCCGGGTCGAACGTGAGCAGCTCCGGCTGGTCCCGGCGGGTCTGCTTCCACCAGCTGTCGAAGTGCCGGCCGGAGACGACGTCCGGGCCGATCCGCTGGTCGTAGAACTCGAACAGGGTCTCGTCGTCGACGAGGATGTCGCGGCGGCGGGCCCGGTGCTCGAGCTCCTCGACCTCTTCGAGCAGCCGCCGGTTCTCGGCGAAGAACGCGTGGTGGGTCTCCCAGTCGCCCTCGACGAGCGCGTGCCGGATGAACAGCTCGCGCGACAGCGCCGGGTCGATCCGGCCGTAGTTCACCTTCCGGGAGCTGACGATCGGGACGCCGTACAGCGTCACCTTCTCCATCGCCATCACCGCCGCGGGCTTCTTCTCCCAGTGCGGCTCGCTGTAGTTGCGTTTGACCAGGTGCTGGGCGAGCGGTTCGATCCACTCCGGCTCGATCCGGGCCGCGACCCGCGCCCACAGCCGGGTCGTCTCGACCAGCTCCGCCGCCATCACCCAGCGGGGCGTCTTGCGGAAGAGCGCCGAGCCGGGGAACACCGCGAACTTCGCGCCCCGTGCGCCGAGGTACTCGTTCTTCTCCGCGTCCTTCAGCCCGATGTGCGACAGCAGCCCGGCGAGCAGCGACACGTGGATGTTGTACGGGGCGGCCGGCTCCTCGTTCGGCACCACATCCATGCTGCGCAGCACGGACCGCAGCTGGCTGAAGATGTCCTGCCACTCCCGGACCCGCAGGTAGTTGAGGAACTCCGCCTTGCACAGTTTGCGGAACTGGTTGCTGGACAGCTCCTTCTGCTTCTCCTGCAGGTAGTTCCACAGGTTGACGTAGCCGATGAAGTCGGAGTCCTTGTCGGCGAACCTCGCGTGCTGCTGCTGCGCCTGCGCCTGCTTCTCCACGGGCCGCTCCCGCGGGTCCTGGATCGACAGCGCGGCGGTGATGACCATGACCTCGCGGACGCAGCCGTTGCGCTCGGCCTCGAGGACCATCCGGGCCAGGCGCGGGTCGACCGGCAGCTGCGACAGCCGGCGGCCGAGCGGGGTGAGCCGCTGGCCGCTCTCCAGCGCGCCGAGTTCCTCCAGCAGCTGCACGCCGGCGGTGACGTTACGGCGGTCCGGCGGGTCGATGAACGGGAACGCGGCCAGGTCGCCCAGGCCGAGCGAGATCATCTGCAGGATGACGGACGCGAGGTTGGTCCGCAGGATCTCCGGGTCGGTGAATTCCGGCCTTCCCTCGAAGTCCTCCTCGCTGTACAGCCGGATGCAGATGCCGTCGGAGGTGCGGCCGCAGCGGCCCTTGCGCTGGTTCGCCGACGCCTGCGACACCGGCTCGATCGGCAGCCGCTGCACCTTCAGCCGGTGGCTGTAGCGGGAGATGCGGGCCGTGCCGGGGTCGATCACGTACTTGATGCCGGGGACCGTCAGCGACGTCTCGGCGACGTTGGTGGCGAGGACCACCCGGCGGCCGGCGTGCGACTGGAACACCCGGTGCTGCTCGGCGAACGACAGCCGGGCGAACAGCGGCAGGATCTCGGTGTTGCGCAGGTCGAGCTTGGCGAGGGCGTCGGCGGTGTCGCGGATCTCGCGCTCGCCGCTGAGGAACACCAGCACGTCGCCGGGGCCCTCGGCCTGCAGCTCCTCGACTGCGTCGCAGATCGCGTCGATCTGGTCGCGCTCGTCCTCGCCCTCGTCGGGGGCCTCGATCGGGCGGTACCGGACCTCGACGGGATACGTGCGGCCGGACACCTCGATGATCGGGGCGTCGCCGAAGTGCCGGGAGAACCGCTCCGGGTCGATCGTCGCCGAGGTGATGATCACCTTCAGGTCCGGGCGCTTCGGCAGCAGCTGCCTGAGGTAGCCGAGGATGAAGTCGATGTTGAGGCTGCGCTCGTGCGCCTCGTCGATGATCAGCGTGTCGTACTGGCGCAGAAGCCGATCCTGCTGCATCTCGGCGAGCAGGATGCCGTCGGTCATCACCTTGACCATCGTCTGGTCGCCGGACTGGTCGGAGAACCTGACCTTGAACCCGACCGTGGCGCCGAGCTCGCTGCCCAGCTCCTCCGCGACGCGCTCCGCGACCGTCCGCGCCGCGATCCGCCGCGGCTGCGTGTGCCCGATCTGCCCCGACACGCCCCGGCCGAGCTCGAGACAGATCTTCGGCAGCTGGGTCGTCTTGCCCGAGCCGGTCTCGCCGGCGACGATCACGACCTGGTGGTCGCGGATCGCGGCGAGGATGTCGTCCTTGCGCTGGCTGACCGGCAGCTGCTCCGGATACGTGATCTTCGGAACCCCGGCCCGGCGGACCTCGACCCGCTGCTCGGCGCGCTCCACGTCAGCGCGGATGGCCTCGGCGATCGCCTGGGCGTGCGGGGACTTCTTCGCCCCCTCGATGCGGCGCCGGAGCCGGTGCTGGTCCTGCGGCATCAGCCCGGACAGCCGCGTGCGGAGCTCGCGCAGCAGCTCCTGACCCGCGGTGTTCTCAGGTGCTATTTCCGCGTTTGTACGACTTCCGGACCGTCTCCGGTTCTGCCTGCCGCCGCTCTTGTCGCCGCTCCTGGCGCTGCTTCTGTCACCGCTGCTAGCGCTGCTTCTGTCGCCGCTCCTGGCGCTGCTCTGGACGCCGGTCTTGTCGCTTGTTTCGCCGCCGCCCTCGTTGCTGGGCTCGGTCACGCCGGTGGGCTGGGGCACGTCAGACATAACGTTCGCAAGGATAGGCGCGCGTCGCCGCGATTGCCGCGTGATTTTCCGCTCCGCGGGTTCCGCGATTCTCGGCGGATCGTCACTTCTGCCACTACCGTCACACGTATGCCCTCTCGTTTTGCGTTCACGGCGCCCGCCGCGCCCCGGCCGCCGAAGGCGCTGGAGCTGGCGACCGTCGACGAGGACGACCTCCACGACGAGGCCTCCTACCGCGGGATCGGCTTCTACGACCTGGACCTGACCGCCCGCTCGGCCAAGGGCGCCGAGTTCGACCAGTGCCGCTTCAACCACGCCGACCTGAGCGAGTCCTCCCTGGTCAAGGTGTCGTTGACCGACTGCCTGGTCGAGAGCAGCGACTTCGCCAACGTGCACGGCGACCAGTCGACCCTGCTGCGGGTGGCGGTCAGGGACTCGCGGCTGACCGGCCTGCACTGGCTCGACGGCGTGCTGCGCGACGTCACGCTCAGCGACTGCCGGATCGACCTGTCGGTGTTCCGCGCCACCCGGTTCGCCACCGTCCTCTTCGAGGACTGCAACCTGACCGGCGCCGACTTCACCGGCGCCGACCTGACCGGTGCGGCCTTCGCCCGCTGCGACCTGACCGGCGCCCAGTTCTCCGGCGCGAGCATGGACGGCACCCGGCTGACCGACTGCGTCCTGTCCGGCGTGGGCGGCGTGACCAGCTTCGCGGGCGCCACGATCAGCACCGGCGACCTGGTCACGCTGTCACGCGCCCTGGCCGCGGCGCTGAGCATCACCATCTCGGACTAGCTCTCTTGGCCCTCTCGCCGGTCGTCTTCGCGTGCTGGGCGCTTTCAGCTGGGCGCTTTCAGCTGGGCCAGCCGAGGTTGCCGCCCTTCCGGCGGCGGGCGGTCACCTCGATCTCGATCCGCATCCGGGGGTCGGACAGCCCGCACACCTGCATCGTCGCCGCTGGGCGCACGTCGCCGAGCCACTCGCGCAGCACCGGCCAGCAGGGCTCGAAGTCGGCGGCGTCCGGCAGCAGGTACCGCACCCGCACCACGTCCCCGACACCCGCCCCGGCCTCCCGCAGCGCCGCGTCGATGTTCACCCAGCACTGCCGCGCCTGCGCCACAACGTCGTCGGAGATCGTCATCGACGAGTAGTCGAACCCCGTCGTCCCCGACACGTGCACCCAGTCACCGTCCACGACCGCCCGGGAGTACCCGATCTCCCGCTCGAACGTCGACCCGCTGGAGATCAACCGCCGCTCACTCATGCCGCACACGCTAGCGTCAGATGACACCGAGCTGCCGCATCACGTCCACCTCGTCCGACATGACCCAGATCTCAGTGATCTTCCCGTCCTCCACGGTCAGGATGTCGGTCACCCGGATCTTCAACTGCCGCCCGGTCGCCTCCACCCGCCCGAGCGGCGTGTCGTACGGCCCCACATGCCGCACATGCATGAAGAACCCGATCACCAGCCGCCCGGCGGTCTCCACCCGATGCACCAGCTCGGTCCGCCGATCCGCGAACGCCACCTGCAACACCCGCGCCCGTTCCGCAAGCGCCTCAGCGCTCGTCGGGCTGCCGTTCACCGGCACCGGATCGGCATACCACTTCCTGAAGTCGTCGGCGGCATCGGTACGACTCCCGACAGGCTGATCCCACAGCGCCAGCACCGCATCGAGGTCGACAGCTTTCGAAGAGTTCTCCACCCCGCCACTCTGCCCGCCCCGAACGCCCCGCTGGCATCCTTGTCCGCATGGCGTCGACATTGAACCGACCCGACCGGCCGAGCCGTGCAGACCTGACCGCCGCGGCGGACAAGGTCCTCCCGGACGTCATCGCACCCGGCCTCGACGTCCTGCTCTGCGGCATCAACCCAGGCCTCTGGTCCGCCGCCACCGGCCACCACTTCGCCCGCCCCGGCAACCGCTTCTGGCCCGCCCTGCACCTCGGCGGCTTCACCCCTCGCCAGCTACGCCCCGACGAGCAGCGCCTGCTCCCCGGCTACGGCCTGGGCATCACCAACCTGGCCGCCCGCGCCACCGCCCGCGCCGACGAACTGACCCGCGAGGAGCTCACCACCGGCGGCGCGATCCTCCGCGACAAGGTCGAACGCTTCGCCCCGAGGTGGCTCGCCGTCCTCGGCGTCACCGCCTTCCGCACCGCCTTCGGCGCCGCACGGGTCCAGGTCGGCCCCCAGGCCCAGCACTTCGCCGGCGCCCGCCTGTGGATCCTGCCCAACCCCAGCGGCCTGAACGCCCACTTCACCCTCGACAAGCTCACCACCGAGTTCGCCCGCCTCCACGACGTGGTGACCTCGGGCTGATCACGCGGCGGCGACGACTTCGATCTCCACCAGCCAGTTGGTGTCGAGGGTCTGCGCGACGATCGCCGTCGTCGGAACAACCCGGCCACCGAGCGCCGCGACCCGAGCAGCCGCGTTGGCCTCCGCGTACGCCGCATCACGGAGGTAGCTGGTCAGCCGCACGATGTTGTCGACGGTCATCTGAGCCGACGCCAGAATCGCGCGGATGTTGCCCCAGACGAGGTCGAGCTGCTCAGCAAGCGTGGCGCCGGGCACTCCCGCGGCGTCCAGCCCCATCGTGCCCGCCACGAACAGCAGCCGCTCCGCCCCCCGCACCTCGATGGCGTGCACATAATCGCCGGTCGCCGGGTACACACCGTCTGCAGGATTACGGGCGATCATGTCCATCGAAGGATGGTAACTGCCCACACTGGGTGCAACTCTCCGCACTTCGAGCGGCCTGAACGCCCACTTCACCCTCGACAAGCTCGCCACCGAGTTCGCCACCCTGCACCGGTCCGTCACCGCCGGCCCGACCTCCTCCGACGCGCCCCCGCCCCACCGCCCGCCCCGCCAAACCTGACACCCCGCCCCGACCGCACCCGACACCAACCCACCCGCTGCCCTGTCGCCCCCACCCCCACCGCACCTGAACGCCAACCCGCCCGCTGCTTTACGGACCCGTCCCCACGCTCCGGCCCCTCCCGCTCCCCCTGACCAACCCTCACTCGGCCACCCGCAGCGTCACTCGGCTGCCCGCAGCGTTCACTGACCAGAGCCGTCGCTCGCCCGCCACCCACACGTCTCACAACGCCGACCCCACTTCCCCGACAGGCCCCTCAAACCTGGCAGCCCGCTCCCGCAGCAACTGTCCGAACAACCCACTCGGCTGCCCACAGTCCGCACAGACGAAGTTGTCGTCCAGTCGCGCCCCACCACAGTGATCACAGGCCCCCCGATCCCGCGGGTCCTGATACGAAACCAACGCCTCCACAAACGCCCGCGCCACCCCCGGCGACAGCCGCACAACGGCATCGCCGACCTTCACCTCAACACCACCCGCTCCACGCCCCGACACACCACCGCCACCCCCGCCATTACCGGCCCCCTCACCATGCCCACTCTTCCCGCCGTAGCCATCCTCCCCGCCGTAGCCACCCTCCCCGCGGTGCCTGCCGAAACCGCCGTCCTCCCTGTGCCCGCCATTGCCACCGTCCCCGCCGTAGCCACCATCCCCGCCATTGCCACCGTCCCCACGGTGCCCCTCAAGGCCACGGTCGCTGCCACGATCCACGTGCCCGCTGTGACCACTGTCCTCGCCGTAGCCACCGTCCTCGCTGTGCCTGCCGTAGCCACCGTCCCCACGGTGCCCGTCATAGCCCCGGCCGCTGCCATGACCACCGTGGCCGCCGTCGGACGGCGCGTCGAACACCGCGATCCTGCGAGCGAACTCCTCCACCGCAGCCGCAACCTCACCGACCGTCGCGCCCGACCACCGCACCGTCATCCAGCGACCCTAACCCGCACCCCGGTCCCACAGCACCAGGTCCACGCCACCCAGCGCCACGACATACCCACCCACCGCGCCGTTTCCGACCCACCCGCGCTGCCCCGACCTGCCCCGACCCACCCGCGCCTCTCCAACCCGCCCCACGCTGCCCGACTTACCCCACCGCTCCGACCCACCCCGCGCCGCTCCGACCCGCCCACGCAGTCCGACCCGCCCACGCAGTCCGACCCACCCCGCCGCTCCGACCACCGCTCTGACCCACTCGCGCCCTCCGACCCACCCCCGCTGCTCCAGCCACACCGCGCCGAGCCGACGCCGGGCTCCAGGTCGGCGCCGCATTGCCGCCACCGGGACCCGCCGTACGTCCGCGCCGCAGCGACGTCGTGTCTCTTTTCATCGCAGCAGGACGTCGTGTCTCCTTCATCGCAGCAGGAGGTTGACGTCGCCGAACTCGTGCCAGAGGTAGCCGGCGCGGACCGCTTCGGCGTAGCAGCGGGCGAGCAGGTCGCGGTCGACGACTGCGGCGAGCAGGTCCAGGTGCGATGCCTTCGGCTCGTGCAGGCCGGTGAGCAGACCGTCGACCGCACGAACACCGCGGGCGGGCGTGACGATGAGGTCGGTCCAGCCCTCGCCAGCGGCGACCCGGCCGTCCTCGCCGGCGACCGTCTCCAGGGCGCGGACGGCCGTGGTGCCGACGGCGACGACCCTGCCGCCCGCGGCCCGTGTCTCGTTGACGAGCCGCGCCGTGCCTGGCGGCACGCGGAACCACTCCGGATACGGCCGCTCGTGCGCCTCAGGCGACGCCACCCCCGTGTGTAAGACCAGTGGCGCGATCTGCACGCCTGCCGAGACGAGCCTGGTCACCACCCGGTCGGTGAACGGCCGCGCCGCGCTCGGCATCTCGGCGCTGCCCGGCTGGGTCGCGAACACCGTCTGATACGCCTCGATCGGCCATTGGCGCCGCACGTAGGGGTAGCGGATCGGCTGCCCGTGCCGATGCAGGAAGTCGATGACGGAGGTGCGGGTCTTGACGGAGGCGAACCACAGCCTGCCCCGCGAGTAAGGCTCCTCCAGCGTGACGGTGCCGCCGCCGGGCAGTCGCAGCGGGCCGGGCTGCCCCGGGCGCCGGCCGAGGTCGTCGGCGCCGCGGACCTCGACCAGCCACCGCCCGTCGGCGAGCTCGGTCGAGAAGTGGACCCGCAGCGGCGCACCCGCGACCGGCACCGACGCGGGCAGCGTGCCGGACGTGTTGACGACCAGCAGGTCGCCGGCACGCAGCAGGCCGGGCAGGTCGGTGAAGCGGTGGTGCGACACCGTGCTCCCCTGGCCGTGCAGCAGCCGCACACCGTCTCGAGGAGTGCCGCGCGCCTCGGGTGGCTCGTGCGCTTCGAGCTCGGGCGGCAGCTCGAAGTCCATGCCGGGTGCGGCGAGCTCGGCGGCCGTCACAGCCGGACCCTCCCCGACTCGGGGCGCGTGGTGACGAGGTCGACGAACGCCGGGGCCACCGTCTCTGGCAGCGGACGGTCGCTGATGTCCTCGCCGGGGAACGCCTCGGCATGCATCTGGGTGCGCAGGTCTCCCGGGTCGACCCACCAGACGCGCAGGTTGGGCTCCTCGGTGGCGAGCACGTTGCTTGCCTGCTCGGCGGCGGCCTTGGCCGCTCCATAACCGCCCCACCCCGCATACGCCTCGACCGCGGCGTCGGACGTGATGGTGACGACCGCGCCGTCGGCCTTGCGCAGCGCGGGCAGCGCGAGCTGGGTCAGGGCGAGGGGCGCGACGACGTTGACCTCGAAGACTTCGCGCAGCGTCTCGAGTGGATAGTCGGCCAAAGGCGGCTGCGGGCTGGGGCCGAGAATGCCTGCGTTGTTGACGAGCAGGTCGACCCGGCCGGTGGCGAGCGCCGCCTCGACGAGTGCGGCCCGGTGCGCGGGGTCGGTGACGTCGCCGGGCACCCGGATCACCTCGGCGGGCAGCGCATCCGACGGTGTGTCCGCCAGGGTGCGGCCGTCGGCGACGACGGTCCAGCCGGCCTTGATCAGGGCGGTGCTGAGCGCTTGTCCGAGCCCCCGGGAGGCGCCGGTGATGATGGCAGTTGGCATGTCACCGACGCTATGCAGCGCCGCGGCCGGCGACATCGGGCATCGGACGGGCTCTGGTCCCGGTCTTTCGACCTAGGTCCATGAGCCGAGGCGGAGAGCGCGCCGACGTCGGTACTGTCGAAGCCATGAGCACCTACGACCGCGATGAGCTCCGCGAGGTGAGCGCTGCGGTTCTCGCCGTCACCGCGCACCTGTCGGTCCGCGAGGTGCTCCAGACGATCGTCTCCGCCGCCCGGCGGCTCCTGGACGCCGAGTATGCGGCGCTCGGCATCCCCGACGGCCAAGGCTCGTTCCGCGAGTTTCTCGCCGACGGGCTGTCCGACGACCAGTGGCGGGCGATCGGGCCGATCCCCCGCCACCACGGGCTGCTCGGCGCGATGCTCCACGACCCGAACCCGGTCCGCTCGGCGGACATCCGCACGCATCCCCAGTTCGAGGGCTGGCCGGCCGCGCACCCGGTGATGTCCGACTTCCTCGGCATGCCGATCGTCGACGGCGACGAGATCCTCGGCGAGATCTTCCTGGCCAACAAGCGTTGCCTTCCACGGTTCGGTGGTTTCGACGCCCGCGACGAGGAGCTGCTGCGCCTGCTCGCCGCGCACGCGGCCATCGCGATCGTCAACGCGCGGCTGTATGAGCGCAGCCGTGAGCTGTCCATCGTGGAGGAGCGGCAACGGATCGCACGGGAGCTGCACGACGCGGTGACGCAGAAGCTGTTCAGCCTCCGGCTCACCACCGACGCGGCGGCCGCGCTGGTGGCCCGCGACCCGCAGCGGGCTCTCGCCGAGCTGGAAACCGTGCGCCGGCTCGCCGCGGACGCGACCGCCGAGCTCAAGGCCATCGTGGTCGGTCTGCGCCCCGCCGACCTCGACGGCGACGGGCTCGCGGCGGCGCTCCAGCGGCAGGCAGAGCTGCTCGACCGGGTCCACACCGCGAGGATCCGGTTCACCGGCGACCAGCTGCCGAAGTTGTCCGGGGAGCGTCAGGAGGCGGCGTACCGGGTTGCCCAGGAAGCCCTGCACAACGCACTGCGCCACGGCGACCCCCGCCACGTGGACATCCACCTGCGCCGCTCCGGCCGCGGCTTCGTCCTGCGCATCACGGACGACGGCGCGGGCTTCGACAGCGGCTCCGGCACAGGCAGATCGCCCGGCGCAAGCAGAGCAGCCGACGCAGGCAGTGCCACCGAGACAGGCAGAGCAGCCGGCGCAGGCAGTGCCACCGAGACAGGCAGAGCAGCCGACGCGAGCAGAGCAGCCGACACAGACAGAGCAGTCAGCGCGGGTGGATCAGTCAGCGCAGGCAGAGCGGTCGACGCGGGCAGAGCAGTCAGCGCAGGCAGAGCGGTCGACGCGGGCGGAGCAGTCAGCACAGGCAGAGCGGTCGACGCGGGCAGAGCAGTCAGCACAGGCAGAGCAGTCGGCGCTGGTGCTGATGCCGGCAAGGGGGCTGGCGTGGCCAGGTCTGGCAACGGCGGCGGCTCCACCGCGGGCGCCGGCGCTCAGCGCCGGCTCGGGCTCGCGTCGATGCGGGAGCGGGCCCGCAGCGTGGGCGGCAGGTTGACGGTGTCGTCCGAGCCGGGGGCCGGCACGACGGTCACCATGGAGGTGCCCGGTGGCTGCTGATCCGATCAGGGTGCTTGTGGTCGACGACCATCCGGTGGTGCGGCAGGGGTTGCGGACGTTCCTCGATCTGCAGGACGACATCGTGGTGGTCGGTGAGGCGCAGGACAGCGCGTCGTGCGTTGCCGCGGCGGCTGAGACGTCGCCTGACGTGGTGCTGCTGGACCTGAAGATGCCCGGTGGTGACGGGGTCGAGGCGCTGCCTGGGCTGCGTGGGGTGAAGGTGCTCGTCATCACCAGCTTCACCGACCCGTCGGCGGTGCTGCCGGCGATCCGGGCCGGGGCGGCGGGATACGTGTACAAGGACATCGACCCGCCGGCGCTCGCCTCGGCGATCCGGGCCGTCCACGCCGGGCACGTGCTGCTGCATCCAGAGGTCGCGCGGCTGCTGGCGGACAGCGGACCGGCGCCGGAGCTGGCGCACCTGACCGCCCGGGAGCGGGAGGTGCTCGCCGAGATGGCCCGTGGCCGGTCCAACCGGGAGATCGCTCGCGTCCTCGGGCTGGCGGAGAAGACGGTGAAGACCCACGTGAGCGCCATCCTCACGAAGCTCGGCGTGCAGGACCGCACTCAGGCCGCCCTGTACGCCGTCCGCTCCGGCCTGGATGGTGCCTAATGCTGCGCGGTGTCGCCGATCGCCTGGTCCAGTATCTCCAGGCCCTGGTCGATCTCCTCGTCGGTGCTGGTCAGTGGCGGCGCGATCCGGAAGGTTCCGCCCATCCCGGGCAGCTGCACCACGTTGACGTGCAGGCCGAGCTCCAGGCAGCGCCGGGTCACGGCGGCGCCGATGCGGTCCGCGCCGGCGCCCTCGTCCTTCAGCTCGATGCCCTGCAGGAGTCCCCGCCCGCGGACGTCGGCGACGACCGGGTGGCGGCGCTGGATGTCCAGGAGCCCGTTGCGCAGGCGGGTGCCGAGGGTCGCGGCGCGGAGGTCGAACTGGTCGCGTTCGAGGACGTCGAGGACGGTGTTGCCGACGGCGGCGACGAGCGGGTCGGAGACGTGGGTGGTGTAGAAGAGGTAGCCGCGGTCGTGGGCGCGTTCCTCGATCTCGGCGCTGGTGAGCACCGCCGCGAGGGGCAGCCCCGCGCCGAGCGTCTTGGACAGGGTGAGGATGTCGGGGACGACGCCGTCGCGTTGGAAGGCGTACCAGGTGCCGGTGCGGCACAGGCCGGTCTGCGCCTCGTCGAGGATCAGCAGCATCCCCCGCTCGCGGCACTTGCGGTGCAGCGCGGCGAAGTAGCCGAGCGGTGGTTCGATGACGCCGCCGGAGCTGAGGATCGGCTCGACGAGGCAGGCGGCGAGGCTGCCGACGGACTGGGCGTCGACGAGGTCGAAGGCGACGTCCAGCTGCCGGCGCCAGTCGTGGGAGCCGTCCGGCGTGGTGAAGTCCGGCCGGTACGCGTTCGGTGTCGGGATGGCGATGTTGCCGGGGGCGTTCGGTCCGTAGCCCTTGCGGCCGGCGCTGTAGGTCGCGGCGGCGGCGGCCTGCGTCATGCCGTGCCAGGACTTGGCGAAGGAGACGATCTCGTGGCCGCCGGTGACGAGCTTCGCCATGCGGACGGCGGCCTCGTTGGCCTCGGCGCCGGTGGTCAGGAGGAGCACCTTGTCCAGGGGTCCGCCGCTGACCGACGCGCCCGGCAGCCCCGACGCCCCGGCCGACGACCCGTCCAGCAGCACCGTGCCCCCGGCAGTCAAACCGTCCGACAACGCCGAGACGCCAGCGGGCGAGCCGTCCAGCAGCGCTGAGGCGGCGGCTTTTTCGACGGAGGCGGCGAGGCGGCGGCTGAGTTCGACGACCGGGCGGGACAGCATGCCGCTGAAGAGGTGGTCGAGCGTGCCGACCTGGCGGCGCACGGTGGCGACGATGTCCGGGTGGGAGTGGCCCAGGATGGCGCTCATCTGGCCCGAGGTGAAGTCGAGGATCGGGCGACCGCTCTCGGTGTAGACGTAGCTGCCTTCGGCTCGGTCGATGATTTCCGGCGTGAACGTTCCGCCGTACCGGATGACATGCCGCCGCACGTCCTGCCAGAAGTCGTCGTCGCTCATGGGTCGACGGTAGGCGCGCGCATTGTCAGGCTCCAGCGCATCATTCCGCACATACTGTTCGGGACCACCGGACAACAGGAGGCCGGCGTGCTGGATCCGTGGCGGTTGCGGCTGCTCACGCTGCTGGAGAGCCTGGGCACGGTGCGGGCGGTGGCCGAGGCGGCGCGGTTGAGCCCGTCGAACGTGTCCGAGCAGCTGGCCGTGCTCGAGCGGGAGGCCGGCGCCGAGCTGTTCGAGCGCGCGGGGCGCCGGTTGCGGCTCACGCCGGCGGGGGCGGCGCTGGCCCGGCACGCGCGGGTGATCCTCGACCAGATGGGCGCTGCGCACGAGGAGCTGGCCGCGTTCGACGCCGTGGAGGGTGGGCTGGCCGGACGGGTCCGGCTGGGCGCGTTCACGAGTGCGCTCAACACGTTCGTCCTCGGCGCGGTGCGGGACCTCGGACGGGACCATCCCCGGCTACGGGTCACGGTGTGGGAGCTGGACCCGGCCGAGAGCGTGGCGGCCCTGCAGCGCGGCGAGTGCGACGTCGTGGTCACGGCCGACCTCGGCTCCGGCGACGCCGCGATCGTGCCGGACGTCGTCCACACCGTCCTCGCCACCGACGAGATCATGCTGGTCACGGCGGGGCCGAGCCGCGGGACGGTGGACCTGGCCGACTTCGCGCGGCACCCGTGGAGCGTCGAGCTGCCGGGCACGTGGACGTTCGACCTCGTGACGACGGCCTGCCGGCGGGCGGGGTTCGAGCCCGAGATCGTGGGCTGCTTCGCCTCCTACGGTCCGCTGCTGGCGCACGTCGAGGCGGGCCTGTCGGTGACGCTGCTGCCTGAGCTCGCCGTCGATCCGCGGTACCGGGTGGCCGCGCGGCCGGTCCGCGACCCGATGCGGCGCCGGATCACCGCCGCCGTCCGGCGCAGCTCCGCGGCGCGGCCCTCGGTCGCGACGGTCGTCGAGAGCCTCCGCCGCGCCGCCTCCTGACAAAAGACCCCTACGGACGATCCTGTGAAGGTGAGGACGACGGGGAACCGGCACGCAGGTGGGCCAGGACGAGCGGGTCGATGGCGTCGTCGACGAGGCGCTCCTCCAGGTTCTCCACGCCGGCCCAGCCGGCCAGGTCGGCGAAGCCCAGCGCCGCCAGCCGCTCCGCCACCTCGGCGGCCAGCTCGCCCGTCAGCGGCAGCAGCGTCGCCGGGTCCGGCTTCTGGAAGTACAGCTCCCACAGGCCGATCAGGGTGCCCAGCCGCGTGACCGGGTCGGGGTCGTCGTCGACGCGCAGGTCGACCTCGACGTCGCTGAGGCCGCCGTACCCGGCACCGCGCCGGACGACGAACAATGCCGCGCTCTGCCGGCCGCGACTGTCGCCGCCGGCCCGGTCCCCCGCGGCGAGCGCCGCGTGCAGCCGCCGGGCGAGCGGGGCGGCCGGGTCGGCGAGCCAGGCGGCCTCCATGTCGCGGACGACGTCGGCGCCGGTGAGGATGTTGCCCTGGATCGCGTACCCGTCGCCGGCCACGCCACCGGCCCACGGGAAGCACTCGTCGCCGGTGAACGTGGCCCCGTCCCCGGACCGGCCGACCACCCCGAGCTGCCGGGACGCGCGGCCCGGGTCGGCGGCGGTGAGCCCGGCGACGGTGTCGGCGGCCGTCGTGCCGGTGCCGAGCAGCGCCAGGCCCTGCACGCGGTACGCCAGGTTCGCGAACGACTGTGTGGCCAGCGCCCCGACGTCGGCCCGGGCGGCGGGGACGGCCGCGCCGACGGCGAGGAACTTGCTGGCCACGGCGACACCGAGGGACTGCCCGTCAGCGGACCGGCCGACGATCGAGAACGTCATGGCGCACACCGTAACGGAACCGGCAAGACCCCGGCCCGATCGCACCTCGAACGGCGCCGTGAGCCGGACTGACAACCGGCCCGCCCGGCCACGAACCGCCGTACATGCGGAAAAACCGCAAGCAGAACGGCATGGCGGTCCGCAGCACACGCTCAGGTCGGCAGCGCGCCCGGCGGCTGGGAGAGGCAGACGAAGGGCCCCCGCACCCCGGCGCTGAAGCGCTCCGCCGCCCGCAGCGCCACCTCGACCCGCCGCTGCGGCGCCATCCGGGAGCCGGCGGTCGCGAAGAGCGCCCCGAGGGCGATCTCGTCGCCGACGCCCACCGCCGCATACCCGTCGGCGGCCTCGGCGACCTGGTAGTCGTCGTGGACGGTGAACAGCCGCCCCTTCACGCCGACGAGGAAGGTGCCGCCCTCCTCGCGCTCGCTGTCCCGGCGGGCCCATCCGCCGGCCTTCAGCGCCTCGCGGACGGAGTCGATGAAGCGCGTCGCCATGAACCGCTCGATGTCGCCGACCGGTTTCGGCGGCTTCAGCGCATACCGGATGAGCTGCCCCATCCGGAACGAGGTGGTGAACCCGAAGAGGTAGCCGTTGTTGTGGAACACCTTGCTGTCGGCGCGGACGGTGAGGCTCCACCCCGAAGCGCCCGCGCTGTCGCCGCCGATGTACACGGTGCCCGAGTGCACCAGCCCCACGATCGCCGTCATTTCCCGCCCCCGCCCACGAAACCCGAGACCCGAGACGACTCAACCACACGCCCGGTGGCGTGCCGCGCGAGGCCGTCCACCATGAGGTCGATCGCGAACGCGAACCGCTCGTCGCCGCTCCCCTCGGTCATCGTCGGCGCCATCGCGACCAGGTTGGGGAAGCGATCCACCGGCAGTGACGCGTAGTAGTCCCGGATCTGCGCGAGGTACGGCGCGGCGTCCGCCTCCGACTGCCGGCCGTGGCTGACGTGGATCGAGGTCTCGACGGCGTCGGCGACGATCACCAGCGACATCTGGTCCATGCCCCACGCGGCGACCTTGTCGGGGATGCCGGCGCCGCGGAGGACGGCGAGCATCGCCTCGGTGTAGCGCAACGAGTTGGGCCCCACGGGGATGTTGGCCCGGGCGACCTTGACGAGGTCGCGGTGGGCGAGGAACACCGCCCGGCTGTCCCAGCAGCTGCGCTTCACGACCGCCGCCCAATCGCCGGACGCGTCGAGCACCGGCAGCGGGATCTCGCCGACGACCCGGTCGAGCAGCTGCTCCAGCAGCTCATCCTTGTTGGCGAAATACGCATACAGCGAGGCCGGTCCGGTCCCGAGATCCTGCGCCACCCGCCGCATGCTCAGCGCGTCGAGCCCGTCCCGGTCGACGAGCCGCAGCGCGGTCTCGATCACCGCCTCCGCGCTCAGCGGCTGCCGCGCCGCAGGCGCCTTCCGCCGGGTCCGCCAGGGCGGCGCCGGCACCGCCGATCCGTGCAGAGCGCTGGTCTCCACCACGGCGCTGGACGAGGGCACGGCACTGGAATCGGGGACGGATGGCACCCGCCAATCGTACTTGACACGAACAGTGTTCGCGAGTAGAACGGTGTTCGTGAACAACGAACAGCGTTCGAAAACGTACCGCTGGCGCTGGGCGGTCCTCGCCGTGGTCCTCGCCGCCGAGGTCATGGACCTTCTCGACGCCACGATCATCGCCATCGCCGGCCCGTCCATACGCGCCGATCTGGTGGGCCCCGAGGGCGGCACCGCCTTCCTGCAGTGGCTCGCCGCCGGCTACACCCTCGCGTTCGCCGTCGGCCTGGTCACCGGCGGCAGACTCGGCGACATCTTCGGCCGCCGCCGCATGTTCCTCGCTGGTGCCGCCGGATTCACCCTGATGTCGCTGCTGTGCGCCATCGCGCCCGGCCCGGCGTCGCTCGTGGTGTGCAGGATCCTGCAGGGCCTCGCCGGCGCCGTCCTCATCCCGCAGGGCCTGGGGCTGATCAAGGCGGCGTTCCCGCCGGAGCAGATCGGCGCGGCGTTCGGCGCGTTCGGCCCCGTGATGGGCCTGTCCGCAGTCTGCGGCCCGATCCTCGCCGGCGTCCTCGTCGACGCCGACCTGTTCGGCACCGGCTGGCGGATGATCTTCCTCATCAACCTGCCCGTCGGCGTCGCGGCGCTGATCGGCGCCTGGCTGGTGCTGCCGCGGCCCACCCCCGGCGACGAGGCGAAGCTCCGGCTCGACCTGACCGGCACGGTCCTGCTCAGCGCGTCCTTACTGCTGCTCGTCTTCCCGCTGGTGCAGGGGCGCGAGCTCGGCTGGCCCTGGTGGGCCTGGGCGATGATGGCGCTGGCCGTTCCCATGTTCTGGGTGTTTCAGCGGTACCAGCAGCGCCTGCACCGCGAGGGACGCAGCCCGCTCATCGAGCCCAGCCTGCTGGCCAAGCAACGGTTCACGGCCGGCCTGCTCGTCGGCCTGATCTTCTTCGCCGGCCTGATGGGCCTCACCCTCATCCTCAGCATCTATCTGCAGCTGGGCCTCGGCTTCTCGCCGCTGCGCGCGGGTCTCACCCAATCGCCGTGGGCGTTCGGCACGGCCGTCGGCGCGGTGGCGGGGCACGTGCTCAGCGCCAAGCTCGGCGGCCGGCGGCTCCTGGTCGGCGGCACCGCCGTGCTGGCCGCGGGGGTGGTCGCGCTGCTGGTCACCCTGACGGTCACCGACGGTCCGGTGTCGTCCGTGGCGCTGCTGCCTTCGCTGCTGGTGCTGGGCGTCGGCATGGGCTGCTCGATGGCGCCGTACTTCGACATCGTCCTGGCCGCCGTCGACGAGCACGAGGTCGGTTCGGCGTCCGGCACCCTGACCGCCGCCCAGCAGGTCGGCGGCGCGATCGGCGTGGCCGCGCTCGGCACGGCGTTCTTCGCCTGGGCGGGCGGCGACTTCGACTCGGGGCTGCGGCAGGTGCTGTGGCTGGAGCTCGGCCTGCTGGCGCTCGCCGCGGGCCTGTCGTTCCTCCTGCCCGCCCGCGCCCGGCCCGAGACCCCTGACCACATCGAGCCCGAGGCGCTCACCCAAGCCCGGCCGGATGCGCCAGCCCACACCTAGCCGGAGACGCCAGCTGACCCAGGCCATCGGCGGCGGGCAGGTCCCCACACTGAGCCGGAGGCGCCGGCCCTCACCCGGTCCGAGGCGGCCTGCCCACGCCCAGTCCGAGGCGCCTGCCGACGACCGGCCCTCGTCCGGAGGGGGCAGCGCGGTGACCTCGGACAGGGTCTCCCCGCCCGTCCAGAGGCGGGCGGGGCGGTGGCGTGACGTGGGTTAACCCAGGGCATTCACGGGAGAGTCGGAGCTGCGGCAGGTGCCGTGGCTGGAGCTCAGGCTGCTGGCACTCGCCGCGGGCCTGTCGTTCCTCCTGCCCGCCCGCGCCCGGCCCGAGACGCCGGACCACACGCAGCCCGAGGGTTCCCCACACTTAGCCGGAGGCGCCGGCCCACGCCCGACCGGAGGCGCCGGCTGGCCCAGGCCATCGGCGGCGGGCAGGTCCCCCGCACGTCGCCGGAGGCGCCAGCCACGCCCGGCCCGAACGGCCTGCCCTCACCCGGCCCGAGTCTGGAGGCGGCGGGCGCGACGGCCTCGGGCCGGGGCTCCCCACCCGGTCCGGGAGGCGGGCACGGAGGTGGCGTGACGTGGGTAACCCCGACATTCACGGGGACATCTGGGGACTGCGGCGGGTGCTGTGGCTGGAGCTCGGGCTGCCGGCACTCGCCGCGGACCTGTCGTTCTTCCTGCCGGCCCACGCCCGGCCCGAGATGCCGGCTGGCCCAGGACATCGGCGGCGGGCAAGGCCCCGCACTTAGCCGGAGGCGCCGGACCACGCCCACATCCGGTCCGAGACGCCGGCCTACACCCGGCTGGAGGCGCATGCCTCACCCGCACCGAGCGGGCTGCCTCACCCGGTCCGAGGCGCCCGCCCACGCCCTGCCTGAGCGGCCTGCTCATCGTCCGGAGGGGCGGCGTGGCGACCTCGGACAGGGGCTCCCCGTCCGGTCCGGGAGGTGGCGTGACGTGGGTTAACCCGGGCGTTCGCGGGGAAACACGTACATGCGGGCGAGAGGAGAAGCCATGACGTACACCGTGAACGACCGGCCGGCCACCGCGCCGCGCGTGCAACCCCCGACCATCGCGGGGACTGCCACCTCGGCAACGGACCACCGCTCGACGGCGGACCTGGTCAAGCTTGCCGCCGAACAGATCTCCACCCTGGTGCGGGACGAGCTGAAGCTGGCCCAGGTCGAGCTGGCGCAGAAGGGCAAGCGGGCCGGGATGGGTGTCGGCATGTTCGGTGGAGCCGGCCTCGTCGCGCTCTACGGCGTGGGTGCCGTCCTCGCCGCCGTCATCATCGCTCTCGCCGCGGTCATTCCGGCGTGGCTGTCGGCTCTGCTGGTCGGTGTGGTCCTGCTGGCCGTCGCCGGGGTCCTCGCGCTGCTCGGCAAGTCGCAGGTGAGCAAGGCAGGGTCGCCGGTGCCGCAGGACGCGGTCGCCAGCGTCAAGGCAGACATCGACACGATCACGCACTCCGTGAAGAACGGGGGGCACCGATGACCGCGACGCACTCGAAGAACAGTCACAACGGGCACGCCCCCACCGATCCCGAGGCGCTCCGGCAGGAGATCGCCCGGACCCGGGCGGGGCTGGGTGAGACCGTCGAGGCCCTCGCGGCCAAGGCCGACGTGAAGTCCCGCGCGCAGGACGCCGTCTCCACCTCCGTGAACGCGGCGAAGCTGCGGATGCGGGAGGGTGTGGAGCAGGTCGCGGTCAACGCCGCGTACGCCAGTCGCGAGCTGCGGACCAACCCTCGCCTGACGCTGGAGCTCACGCTGCAGCGGATGGTCCAGTCGGTCCGGGATCGCCCCGCGCCGTGGGTGGTGGCGTCCGGGCTGCTCATCCTGGCCGCGCTGGTCGGTTACCGGAAGGGGAACGAGTGAACAAGGTCCTGTACAAGCCGTTCAGCATCGCGTTCAGCGTGGCCGGCGGCGTCGCGGCGGGGATCGTGTTCAAGCAGATCTGGAAGCGGCTCTCCGGTGAGGACGAGGCACCGCAGGCGACCTCGCGGGACTACGGCTGGGGCGAGGTGCTCGCCGCGGCCGCGCTGCAGGGCGCGATCTTCGCCGTCGTGAAGGCCGCGATCGACCGCGGGGGCGCGGCGGGCGTACGGCGCCTCACCGGCGACTGGCCCGATTGAACCAGCGACCGAACCGGCGACTGCCGCGATCGAAGAAGCATGCGTGAGAAGGGTCTCCCCCGGGCGGGGAGGCCCTTCTTCGTGTCCACCGTCCGGAGGACACGAAGAGGCCGGCAACGCACGCACTCCCGTCCTCGAACCGTCCCGCGCAACACGAGCGGCCCAGAGTCTGTCCTGCAAGCGTGATCCAGCGCCGGCACCGCACGAGGGAGCGGTGCCGGTGCGCGGGAGTCCGGTGCCGGGCCGTTCGGGCGGACGGTCCGGCACCGGAACCCCAGACACGCGGCACCACCGGTCCGGCGGGTCGGGCAGGAAGACACAGGGCCGGCCAGACGCGCGGCTCGGGCCGGGACGCCCCAACAAACCGTCCCGGCCCGCCTCCCCATCGGGTGCCTCACCAAACACCCGCGGGCAGTACCGCTTACCGCAGCAGCGCCTGAGCCCGGTCCCGGACGTCGGCGTACACCTTCCGGGTCTCCGCCGACTGCGGCGCCGGTGCATCGGCCGAGGCCGCTCCCGGAACACGCCAGGCGGGCGGCTCCGCGCCCCCGTCCAGCACCCACGCCGCCTGCCGGGCGGCTCCCAGCGCGACGTACTCCCCCGGATCCGGCACGCCGACCGGCACCCCGAACAGCGCGGGAGCGACCTCCCGTACCGCCGCCGACGCCGCCGCGCCTCCGATGAGCAGGACCCGCTCCACCGGCACGCCCAGGGCGCGCACCGCGTCGATGCCGTCGGCGAGCCCGCAGAGCATCCCCTCGACCGCGGCCCGGGCCAGGTTCGCCGGGGTCGCGTTGCCGCGGGTGATGCCGTTGAGCAGGCCACGGGCGTCGGGCAGGTTCGGGGTGCGTTCGCCGTCGAGGTAGGGCAGCAGCGTCAGCCCGCCCGCCCCCGGCGCCGCCGAGAGGGCCAGCCGGTCCAATGTGGACAGGTCGACCCCGAGCAGCGCGGCGGCGGTCGACAGGACCCGGGCCGCGTTGAGGGTCGCGACGAGCGGCAGGTGCCGGCCGGTCGCGTCGGCGAACCCGGCGACCGTCCCGCTGACGTCGGTGACCGGCCGCTCCGACACCCCGAAGACGGTGCCCGAGGTGCCCAGCGACACGACCACGTCGCCCGGGCGCAGTCCGAGCCCGAGCGCCGCGGCCATGTTGTCGCCGGTGCCCGGCGCAAGAAGAGCACCGGCGACCGTCTCACCCACCACCTCGGCCGGCCCGGCGACCCGCGGCACGGCCAGTTCCCTGCCGAACGCGAGTTGCAGGAGCCGCATCTGGTACGAGCCGTCCGCCGGCGACCAGTACCCCGTCCCGGACGCGTCACCGCGGTCGGTCGTCGGGCTACCCGCACCGCGGTCGGCGCGCAGCAGGTCGGTGATCCAGTCGTGCGGCAGCAGGACGCTCGCCGCGCGGGCGGCGTTGTCCGGCTCGTGCTCGGCGACCCACCGCAGCTTCGTGACGGTGAAGCTGGCGACCGGCACGAGCCCCGTCGCGGCGGCCCAGTCGGCGGCCCCGCCCGGCAGCTCGGCGATCAGGTCGGTGGCGGCCGCCGCAGACCTGGTGTCGTTCCACAGCAAGGCGTCGCGGACGACGTCGCCGGCCTCGTCGAGCAGCACCATGCCGTGCTGCTGCCCGCCGACGCCGATCGCCTTGACGTCGTCGAGGAGTCCGTCGCCGGTCGCCTCGCCGAACGCCCGCCACCAGTGGGCCGGGTCGACCTCGGTCGCGTCGGGGTGCCCGGCGCGACCTTCCCGCACGACCTCACCGGTGTCGGCGTCGCAGACGAGCACCTTCGTCGACTGCGTGGACGTGTCGACGCCCGCCACGAGACGTCGGGTCATGCCGTCATGACCTGACGCCCAGCAGGTGCTCCATCGCCAGCTGGTCAAGGTACTCGAACGCGCCGCCACGGGCGGCGAGCTTGTCGACGTCGAACTCCTCGGCCCGCAGCGACTCGATCGTCTCGCCCTCGCCGAGGGTCGGCTCGTAGAGCTCGTTGACCCGCGCCGCCTCGAGCGCCGCCGCGACCTCCGGGTCCGCCCGGAACGACCCGACCCGCTCCTTGAGGATCAGGTAGTTGCGCATGCAGGCCCGCGCGGTCTCCCACACGCCGTCGTAGTCCTCGGTGCGCGGCGGCTTGTAGTCGAAGTGGCGGTAGCCGGTGTAGCCGCCGGTCTCCAGCACGTCGACGGTCCAGAACGCGCCGCGCAGGTTGCCGGCGCCGAAGCGCAGGTCCTGGTCGAAGCGGGGACCGTGCTGGCCGTTGAGGTCGATGTGGAAGAGCTTGCCGTGCCAGAGCGCCTGGGCGATGCCGTGGGCGAAGTTGAGCCCGGCCATCTCCTCGTGCCCGACCTCGGGGTTGAGGCCCACCCGGTCCGGCTCGTCGAGCGTGGAGATCAGCGCGAGGGCGTGACCGATCGTCGGCAGCAGGATGTCACCGCGGGGCTCGTTGGGCTTCGGCTCGAGAGCGAAGCGGATGTCGTAGCCCTGGTCGCGCACATACGCGCAGAGGAGGTTGAGCCCTTCGCGGTACCGGTCGAGCGCCGCCGACACGTCCTTGGCCCCACCGGACTCGGCGCCCTCGCGGCCGCCCCACAGCACGTAGGTCTCGGCGCCGAGCTCGGCCGCGAGATCGATGTTGCGCAGCACCTTCTTGATCGCGAACCGGCGGACCGCGCGGTCGTTGGACGTGAACCCGCCGTCCTTGAAGATCGGGTGGCTGAAGAGGTTCGTGGTGACCATCTCGACCCGGATGCCGGTCGCCTTGAGCGCGTCCTTGAACCGGTTGATCAGGTGGTCGCGGGTCGCGTCGTCGCTGCCGAACGGGAACAGGTCGTCGTCGTGGAACGTGACGGCCGCGGCGCCGAGGTCGGACAGGCGGTGCACGGCCTCGACCGAGTCGAGCGGCGCCCGGGTCGGCCCGCCGAAGACGTCCTGCGCCTGCCAGCCGACGGTCCACAGCCCGAACGAGAACTTGTCGTCACGGGTGGGCTGGTAATCGTTCATTCGCTACCTCTTAGCGGGGGTGTTCGTTGGCGGACGCCTTGCACCCTACGCCGCCGGACGGGGTTAGTTCAATAACAGAACTAACCTGTTTCAGACGTCTCCCACTATCCCTTTTTTCGGGTTTTACCGCGTTTCAGGCCCGAAAGACGACTCTGTAGTACGTCTCCGAGTGCTGCAACGCGAGCAGCACCGCGCCCCGCACCTCGGCGTCCGGGCCCAGCACCGAGGCGCGGATCTCGACGCCGCGCAGCGCCGGTGCCAGGGCGTGCCGGGCCACGGCGGCCCGCAGGGGGTCCAGCAGCAGGTCGCCGATCGGGGCGAGACCGCCGCCGACGACGACGACCGCCGGGTTGTACGCGTTGATCAGCCATGACGCGGCCAGGCCCAGGTGCGCGCCGACCTCGGCGATCACCGACGCGGCCAGGGCGTCGCCCGCGCGGGCCGCCGCGGTCACGTCGCGCGCGTCGAACGTCTCCAGGTCCGCCAGGCTCGACGTCGCGCCGTCCCTCAGCGCCCGCCGCACGGCCCGGACGATCGCCGGGCCGGACGCGACCGTCTCCAGGCAGCCGACGTTGCCGCAGTTGCAGGGCTCCTCGTTGCCGGGGACGGCGTTGTGGCCGATCTCGCCGGCCGTGCCGCCGACGCCGTGAAACACCCGGCCGTCGGACAGGACGCCGGCGGAGAGGCCGGTCCCGGCGTACAGCAGCGCCAGATCGCCGACGCGGCCGCCGGCACCCTCCAGGTTCTCGGCGACGGCGGCGGCCTGGCCCGCGTTGTGCACGTAGACGGGGGCGCCGAGCTCGGCGGCGAGGATGTCGCGGACCGGCACGTCACGCCAGCCGAGGTTGGGCGCGAGCAGGCAGACGCCGGTGTGGAAGTCGGTGAGCCCGGGCAGCACCGCGCCGACCGCCGCCAGCCGGGCCGACGGCAGCGCCGTGCTCTCGATCGCGGCGCGCGCCTCGGCCGCCACCATCCGCAGCGCCTCCGCGGGCGCCACCCCGCCTCCTGTCGCGGTTGCGGCGTCGGTACCGGCCGCGAGCGCAGTCGGAGTAGGAAACTCCCGCCGGGCGATCTCCTCCCCCGCGGCGTCGCCGATCGCGACCGTGGTGCGCCGGGCGCCGATGTGGGCGCCGACCACCAGCTGGGAGCGGGCGTTGAACTCCAGCAGGATCGGCGGGCGCCCGCCGCTCACCGCGGTCGACCCCGGCCCGATCTCGCGGACCAGCCCGTCGGCGATGAGCTCGTCGACGATCGCCGACACCGTCGGCTTCGCGAGGGTCGTCGACCTGGCGATGCTCGCGCGGGAGACCGGCCCGCCCTCCTTGACCAGTGCCAGCACCAGCGAACGGTTGACCTCGCGCATCACGTTGTGATCGGCACCGCGGCGGGGCTCGGGTGAGCGCTCACCCACACGTTCGTCTGGTCGCATAATCCGACAACGCTACCCCGGCGATCACCCGGAGGCGCGCACCCTACATTGGTATCGGACATTCCCCACCGGCTAGCTCCACAAAAGCTGGCCCCGCGGCAGGCTCCGACGGCCCGTCGCGGGCACGGCGACACTCTCTGCGGGAAGGCAGTCTCAGTCATGCACATCTCGGCACGCGGCGACTACGCGGTGCGCGCCTCGCTCGGCCTGGCGGCCGCCTACCCCGCGGTCGTCTCGGCCGCCGGCCTCGCCGACGAGCAGGAGATGCCACGAAAGTTTCTCGAGGCCGTCCTCGGGGACCTGCGCCGGGCCGGCCTCGTCCGCGGCCAGCGCGGCGTCGACGGCGGGTACGTGCTGACCCGCCAGCCATCGGAGATCATGGTCGGTGACGTGCTCCGCGCCGTCGACGGCCCCCTGGCCGAGGTCCGTGGCGTGCGGCCCGAGGAGGCCATGTACTCGGGCACCGCCGAGCACCTGCAGCAGCTGTGGGTCGCGGTCCGCGCCGCCGTCCGCAACGTCCTCGACGAGGTCAGCCTCGCCGACGTCGTCCGCGGCCGGATGCCCGCCCACATCAGGCGGCTCACCACCCCGCCGCAGGCCTGGCAGCCGCGCTGAAACTCCTGAACAGCGGGTGAGCGGCGGGTTCCCGCCCTACGCTCAGGTCATGTCTAAGGCGCACGACCCCTACCTGCAGGCGGCCGAGGGCTTCCTGCACGCCATCCGCGACGAGCTGGACATGGCCGACGACCTGAAGATGGACCGGACGTTGCAGGTCACGCAGACCTACGCGCTGGTGAGCATCGCCCGCTCGCTGAACGTCCTCAGCGACCAGGCCGACACCGCCGACGACTCCCCGCTCGCCATGGCGGGCAACCTCATCAGCCGCTGACCCGCGCCTCCCGGCCGCGTCGTCTTCCGGCGCTCAGGCGGTCGTGTCGGCGGTGAACTCGTCGGCGATCCGGGTGACGTACTCGGCGGCGGCGGCGCCCGCGTTGGCCAGCTCCGACTCGACGACGGCCAGGCCGGGGGTCACCGGGACCGCGGCGAGCTCGCCGAGCAGCTCGCGCAGGTGCCGCTCGGTCGCGTCGGCCTGCGGGCGGACGCCGGCGGTCACGACGGTCACCGCGGCGACGTCCTTGAGACCTTCGGCGGGCAGCTGGTCGAGCAGGACCTTCAGGACGCCCGTGTACGTGCCCTTGTACGTCGGCGTCGCCACCACCAGCACGCTCGCCCGCCGGAGCCGGCTGAGTGCGTCGGCGACCGCGCCGTCCCCGGTCTGCAGCAGCCGCGTGCCCAGGGCGGCCACGTCGATGGTGTGCGGCACCGGCTGCCCGAGCCGCTCCGCCAGCGCCGCTCCGACCTCCTCCGCCAGGTGCAACGTACGAGAGTGCGGCCGCGGATTCCCCGAAAGCACAACGATCATGCCGCCGATCCTATCTCCTACCGCACCGATCGGAAATAGCGTCTACCGTTTGTGGCCTCCTCCTCATGATCCGGAAGACTTTGTGCTGCTATGACGACACAAAGTCTTCCGGATCATGGAAAAGCGATCAGACCCAGGCTCTCGGGTCTGCCACGAGGTCGCGGACGCGCTCGGGGAGCTCGCCGGTGACGACGTCCTCGATGGTGACCGTTTCGAGGATGAGTCGCTCGTTGGCGCGCAGGGCGATCCACACGTCCTGCAGGGCGGAGGCGGCACCGTGGTAGCCGAGGTCCTCGGGGCGCTGCCCGCGGACGTTGGCGAGGGGGCCGTCGATCACGCGGATGATCTCGGCGAGGCTGATCTCGCCGGCGGGGCGGGCCAGCCGGTAGCCGCCCTCGGGGCCGCGCTGGGCGACGACGATGCCGCCGCGTCGCAGCTGCAGGAGGATGCTCTCGAGGAACTTGGGCGGGATCTGCTGGGCCGACGCGAGACGGTCGGCGGTCACCAGCTTGCCGTCACCGGCCGAGGACGCCAGCTCCGCCACCGCGCGGAGGGCATAGTCGACCCGGGCTGAAAGGCGCATGACTCATCCTCCCACGCGCCGCAACAGGCCTTCCTGCACGGCGGTCGCTATGTGGCGGCCGTCGCGGGTGAACATGCGGCCGTTGGCGAGGCCGCGGGCGTCGGAGGCCGACGGGCTGATCGAGTCGTAGAGGAACCACTCGTCGGCGCGGAAGCCGCGGTGGAACCACAGGGCGTGGTCGAGGCTGGCGCCGCCGTAGCCGCCGGGGCCCCAGACGGCGCCGTGCACGGCGAGCACCGAGTCCAGCAGGGTGAGATCGGAGGCGAACGTGAGCGCGCACGCGTGCAGCAGCGGGTCGTCAGGGAGCTTGCCGTCCAGCCGCATCCAGACACGCTGCGTCGGGGAGGCGGGGCGGTCGCCGGGGCGGACCCAGCCGGGCTCGCCGACATAGCGCACGTCGATCGGACGCTGGATCATCGACCAGATGCCGGCGCGCTCCGGGTACTTGGCGAGGCGCTCCGCCATGGTCGGCACCTCTTCCGGCGGGGGCACGTCGGCGGGCGCGGCCTCCTGGTGGTCCAGGCCGTCCTCGGGGACGTGGAACGACGCCGACATGAAGAAGATGACCTTGCCGTGCTGCTGGGCGACGGAGCGGCGCACGGAGAAGGAGCGGCCGTCGCGGATGTTCTCCACCGCGTATGTGATGGGCTCCGCCGGGTCGCCGGGGCGGACGAAGTACCCGTGCAGCGAGTGCACCTGGCGCTCCGGGTCGACGGTGCGGCCGGCGGCGACGAGCGCCTGGCCGGCGACCTGCCCGCCGAACACACGCTGGGGGCCGACCGGCGGGCTCATGCCCAGGAACCGGTCGTCCCCCAGCGCTTCCAGGTCAAGGAGTCGGACGAGGGCGTCTACCGCCGCCTGTCCAGTCGCATGCTCGTCCACTCCTGCAATCTAGAGGTTCCTACTCGCTCTGTTCGTGTGACAGTGCTCCCAGCGTGTGGACCCGCAGCGTGTTGGTCGAGCCGGGGGTGCCGGGCGGGGAGCCCGCGACGATGACGACGTCGTCACCGGCGCTGAGCCAGGGCAGGCCGACCATGGCCATGTCGACCTGCTGGAACATCTCGTCGGTGTGCTGGACGAACGGCACGTCGAACGTCTGCACGCCCCACGACAGGGCCAGCTGGTTGCGCACCGTCGGCTCGGGCGTGAACGCGAGCAGCGGCAGCTCGCAGTGCAGCCGGGCGAGGCGGCGGACCGTGTCACCGGTCTGCGAGAAGGCGACGAGCGCCTTCGCGCCGATGTTGCGGGCGATGTTGGACGCGGCCGAGGTGAGCGCGCCGCCGCGGGTGCGGGGGTCGTGCTGCAGCCGCGGCACCGACAGCGAGCCGCCCTCGGTGGTCGCGATGATCCGGGCCATCGTGGAGACGGTCAGGATCGGGTAGCGCCCGACGCTGGTCTCGCCGGAGAGCATGACGGCGTCGGCGCCGTCGAGCACGGCGTTGGCGACGTCGGACGCCTCGGCGCGGGTCGGGCGGGCGTTCTCGATCATGGAGTCGAGCATCTGCGTGGCGACGATGACCGGCTTCGCCGACTCGCGGCACAGCTGGACGGCCCGCTTCTGCACGAGCGGCACCTGGTCGAGCGGCATCTCGACGCCGAGGTCGCCGCGGGCGACCATGACGCCGTCGAAGGCCGAGACGATCTGCTCGAGGGCGGCGACCGCCTCCGGCTTCTCGACCTTGGCGATGACCGGGCGGTGCACCCGCTCCTCGTCCATGATCTCGTGGACGAGCTTGATGTCGTCGGGCGAGCGCACGAACGACAGTGCGATCCAGTCGGCGCCGAGCTGGAGCGCGAACCGGAGGTCCTCGGCGTCCTTGTCGGACAGGGCGGGGACGCTCACCGCGACGTTGGGCAGCGAGACGCCCTTGTTGTTGGAGACCATGCCGCCCTCGGTGACGAGGACGGCGATGTCGTTGCCTTCGACGCTGGTGACCTCGACGGCGACCTTGCCGTCGTCGATCAGCAGCCGGTCGCCGGCCTTCACTTCCTGCGGCAGCTTGGTGTAGGTGCACGAGACCCGGTCGGCGGTGCCGACGATGTCGTCGCTGGTGATGACGGCCGTGTCTCCGGTGCGCCACTCGTGCGGTCCGTTGGCGAAGCGACCGAGCCGGATCTTGGGACCCTGGAGGTCGGCGAGAATGCCCACGGAACGGCCGGCGGCAGCGGCGGCCTCACGGACGAGGTTGAACACCGCGGCGTGGTCCTCATGGCTGCCGTGGCTGAAGTTGAGCCGCGCGACGTCCATCCCGGCGTCGACGAGGCCGCGAATCCGCTCGGGCGACGATGTGGCAGGTCCGAGCGTACAGACGATTTTTGCGCGTCGAGTCACACGTTGAGGCTAGCCCCTCCACCCGGTGACGATTCGTCCGACCCACGGTGGCGCCATCAGTTGAGACACTGTCCACCTGCCGTTCCCGGAGATAATCGGACGATGTCATCCAGCTCCCAGTGGCACCGGCCGATGGGCACCCGCGACACCCACGAGCCGCACCGCGTCGCGACGCCGCTCGAGCTGCTGTTCGACCTCTGCTTCGTCGTCGCCATCGCGCTGGCGGGGCAGCTGCTGCACCACTCGATCACCGAGGGTGACGTGGCGCACGGGATCGTCGCCTATCTGACGGTGTTCTTCTCCATCTGGTGGGCCTGGATGAACTTCACCTGGTTCGCGTCCGCGTACGACACCGACGACGTCGCGTACCGGCTGACGACCCTCGTGCAGATCGCCGGGGTGCTCGTCCTGGCCGCCGGCGTCACCGACGCGTTCCACGGGCACTTCGGCACCGTCACCGTCGGGTACGTCATCATGCGCGCCGCCCTGGTCACGCAGTGGCTCAGGGCGTCCGCCCGGGACGAGACCCAGCGCACGGCCCGCCGGATGGCGTTCGGCGTGACGGCCTGCATGGTCGGCTGGTCGCTGATCCTGCTCACTCACGGCACCCTGCACCTGGTGCTCTTCGCCGTCATGGTCGCCGCGGAGCTGGCCGTGCCCATGTGGGCGGAGCGCTACCACCCCACCCCGTGGCACCCGCACCACATCGCCGAGCGCTACGGGCTGCTGTTCATCATCGTGCTCGGCGAGATCGTGCTGTCCACGACCGTGGCGGTCCAGGCGGGCTTCGTGCAGGACCGGCTGTGGTGGGTGGCCGCGAGCGGGCTGGTCATCGTGTTCGCGTTCTGGTGGCTGTACTTCGATCAGCCCGCCCACCGGATCCTCGTCGACAACCGGCACGCGTTCGTTTGGGGATACGGGCACTACGTGGTGTTCGCGTCGGCGGCGGCGATCGGGGCGGGCATCGCGGTCATCGTCGACCGGCCCGACCTCTCCGGCGCGCCCGTCACCATCCCGGTGGCCACACTGCTGATGGCGCTGTGGTTCCTGCACATCCGCCCACGCACCTGGCTGGAGCCCACCGCCGCGGCGCTGATCCTGGCCGCCACCTTCGTGGGACCGTCGCTGGTCGTGACAGCAGTGGTGGCGTCGGTACTGGTGGCCGCCCGGCTGATCCTGCTGCGCTCGCGCGTCGCCCAGCGCTGTTAGTGTTCGCGCTCCCCGCCGGTGAACGCCTCCGCGCGGGCCCGGCCGTCGACACTGTGACTGAAGACCCGCGCGTCGCCGTCGGCGGTGTGCGTCTGCCCCGTCAGCGTCGCGTGCAGCGGCAGCGCCGACGTCACCTCCGCCCGCGTCCGCGGCAGCGACGACGGGTGCGCGTCCCGGATCCACGTCACCATGTGCTCCCGGATGAAGCACCGCAGGTCCCACAGCTTCGGCGCGTCAGTCGCGCTCACCAGCGCCCGCAGCCGCATCGCGGTGCCGGTGGCCTCCACCACCTGCAGCACCGACACCCGCCCGTCCCACAGGTCGGTCGACTCCAGCGCCCGGCGGAGCTCCTCCCGCGCCTCCGGCACCGGCAGCCACCAGTCGACGTCGAGCATGACGTCCCCGAGCAGCGCCGCCTCCGTCCGCGTCCAGTTTTGGAACGGCTTCTCCGTGAAGTACGACGTCGGCAGGATCAGCCGCCGGTCGTCCCACACGTGGACCACGACGTACGAGAGCGTGATCTCCTGGATCCGCCCCCACTCCGACTCGACGATCACGACGTCCCCGAGCCGCACCGCGTCGCTGAACGCCAACAGCAGCCCCGCGAACAGGTTCCGCAGCACGCTCTGCGCCGCCAGACCCGCGATGATGCCGATGAACCCGGCACTCGCCAGCACGCTGGTCCCGAGGATCCGCGCCTGCGGGAACGTCATCAGCATCACCGCACCGGCGATCACGGCGATCGTCGCCACCGTCACCCGCCGGATCATCACCACCTGCGTGTGCACCCGCCGCGCCTGCCGGTTGTCCGGCACGTCCGTCCTGAACCGCGCCAGCGCCGCATCCTCCGCCACCACCAGCAACCCGGCGACCAGCCATGCCGCCGTTCCGATGATGAGCAGCTGCTCCACGTGCAGGAACGTGGGCCGCCAGTCCGCCCCGTCCGCCGTCCACCGAACCGAGAAGTAGATCGCCGACAGCACCACCACCCACTGCGTCGGCCGGTGCGCCCTGTTCGCCAGCTCGGTCAGCAACCCCGACCGCCGCCCCACCCACAGCAGGACCAGATGCACCCCCTGCACCACCACCAACGCAACCAGCGCCGCCCCGAGCGCAATCCCCAGCGGCTTGAGCGTGTCGATGAGCGTGTCTCGCATTCGGCGCTAAGTACCCGGGCCCCCTGGCCGCCTAACGTGTCCTGCGTCGCACCCACCAGCCAACCACCCCGCCAACCGCCACCACCGCCACCACGACCCACCCGACACCTCCACCCCCACCCGTCGGCCCTCGTTCCCGACCCGCCTCTGGCACCCCCGTGACCTGAGCCCCACCCGCCGGCACCGAAGCCGTCAACGCCGCCACCGGATCAACAATCCCGAACCCGAACTCCTCATCCCGCCCCGGCTTCCCCCGATCCGTCGCGGTCGCCGTCAACCTGTTGACCACCTCGGCCGCAGACAACCCCGGAAACTTCGCCCGCACCAACGCCACCACCCCAGCCACAATCGCCGTCGAGTTACTCGTCCCATCCCCCGTCTCGTACTTCCCGAACGCCCCGGTGGAAACGATGTCCACTGCCGGAGCCGCCAGCACCACCTCGGGCCCGACAGCGGAGATCGCGGCATGGTTGCCGTCCTTGTCCGTCCCCGCAACCGCCACCACCCCGGGCAGCTTCGCCGGAAACCCGACCTGCTTGCTCTTCGGCGTGTTCCCGACCCCCGCCACCACGACGACGTCGGCGTTGACTGCGGCGGCGATCGCGTCCCGCAGCTGGGGGTATTCGCTCGTCACGGCCGCGACGCAGATGACCTTCGCACCCTGCGAAGTCGCCCAGGCGATGCCATCCGCGAGGTTGACGGGAGACCCACCAAAACCTCCGTAGACCGTCTGCACCGGCAGGATCATCGCCTTCGGTGCGATACCGAGCACGCCGGCACCGTTGGGCAGCCCACGCCCGGCGATGAGACCGGCCATCGCTGTTCCGTGCCCGTCCGTGTCCGCCTTGCCGTCGCCCTTCGCCTGCTCACCGAACACCTTGCCCGGCACCACGGCACCCGCCAGCTCCCCATGACGGTCGTCAACACCTGTGTCCGGGACCGCCACCAGGACCCCTGCGCCCGTGCTGAGCTGCTGCGCCTGCGCAATTCGCAACACGGCCAGGTGCCACTGTCGGTCACGGATGCTGTCAGCCACCGCGGGAGCCGGCGCCGACATTCCGACGACCACGATGGCGAGGCAACCAACGACCACCGACCGGATCCCGCTCAACGGTCGATCCCGATGACTCCCGGTCCCGGATCGTGAGGCCAGGTCGCGGGCGGCTGAATGACCGGACTCACGCCATGAGGCACCGACCACGCCTCGCCGCCCTGATCGCCACGTCGACGGCTGACCGTCTCGGGGTCTCGGTGGCTCCCGGCCCGGCCGATCGGCGGCGCAACCGGCCCGCGAGCTCCGGTCGACCCACCGGCCGCGGCGGACCCTCCGCTGTTGCCACGGGGCGCGGCGAGTCCGGTGACCGGGTTCGCGCCCAGCACGCGGCCAGGACCGAGCACGGCAGCACCTCCCACCCGGCTGCCCGACCCGCCCCCGCCAACCGCACCGCTCGGCACCGGCTGGCTACCGCCTCCGGCCAACCCAGCCCTTTCTCCGGCCAACCCAACGGTGTCGTCCTGCTCCGAGCCGACCGACGACCTAGGCGGATCGAACCGCGGAGCCGGAAACCCGGCGGCGATCAACCGGCCTCCTCCCCCGCCCGCCTGACCGCTCGACTTCGGCTGGCCGGAAACGACCGGCACATCGACGACCTCGGTCGCCAACCTGATCCGCTGGTAATCGGGAAGCACCACATCGAGCCCAGCCGCAGGCTCCGCAACAGCCGCGTCCGTGTTCATGAGAATGCGACGAGCGTGCTCATCGAGCAGTCCGCGAGCCTGCTGCCCGATCCGCTGATCCGGCACCTTGGCCGTCAGCCGGTACTCCTCAACAAGCGGCTCCAGCTCACCGCGTGCCTTCCCGATCGCCTCGACGATCAGGTTCAAGTTGACGCGAACCTCCGCCGCCCCACCCGCAACCAACGACATTGCATCGATCATGTTGTTGACGCGCTGAATGAACGTCATCGCCGCTTCGCTCTTCTCGGGTGGCCACCCTTCGGCGAGCTGGTCCCGCAGGATCCGCAGGCGGTCGCGCTGCGTCTCCAGAGCGGTCTGCTGACGACGCAGCGTCGCCAGGTGCACGTGAGCATCGGCCTCGTCGTCCGCCGCGACCATCTCCCACAACTGCGGCAACCGCCACCGCTTGTACGTCTCACCCATCAGACCGGCCCCACCACACACCACCCAACCGGCACATGATCACTCACCGCGTCCTCCCCGCCACGATGCGCAATAGACAACGGTGACGGTACCGCACACTCAGAACCTCACAACGCCGTCGATTCGCACCACCCGCACAGCACGACACCCGCTACCGCCGCCGCCTGACCAGCAGCCCCGCAAACACCAGCAGCACCCCACCACCGACAACCACCCACACGACCCCCGACCACCCCGCACGCCCCTCCGGCACCCCCACCCCAGACGAAGACACCGACGGCACCACACTCGGCACCGAAGCCGTCAACGCCGCCACCGGATCGACAATCCCGAACCCAAACTCCTCATCCCGCCCCGGCTTCCCCCGATCCGTCGCGGTCGCCGTCAACCTGTTGACCACCTCGGCCGCAGACAACCCTGGAAACTTCGCCCGCACCAACGCCACCACCCCAGCCACAATCGCCGTCGAGTTACTCGTCCCATCCCCTGCCACGTACTTCCCGAACGCCCCGATCGAAACGATGTCCACCGCCGGAGCCGCCAGCATTACCTCCGGCCCGGTAGCCGAGATCGCCGCATGGTTGCCGTCCTTGTCCGTTCCCGCCACCGCCACCACCCCGGGCAGCTTCGCAGGGAAACCCACCTGTTTGCTCTTCGGCGCATTACCAACCCCCGCCACCACCACGACGTCGGCGTTGATCGCACGCTCGACCGCCACACGCACCTCGGGATACTCGCCGGTGACGGCAGCCACGCAGATGACCTTCGCGCCTTGCGAGACCGCCCATTCGATGCCCGCTGCGAGGTTCGTCGGAGAGCCCCCGAATTCGCTGTGAATCGTCTGCACCGGCAGGATGATCGCCTTCGGAGCAATGCCGAGGACACCTCCGTCATTCGCAAGGCCACGCCCCGCAATCAGGCCGGCCATCGCCGTGCCGTGCCCGTCGGTGTCAGCCTTCCCGTTGCCTGACGCACCTTCCCCGAACTCTCTGCCTTCGATCACGGCACCGGCCAACTCGCCACGACGATCGTCGACGCCGGTGTCCGTCACTGCGACGAGCACTCCTTCGCCGAGGCTCCACCGATGGGCATCAAGGACGCCGAGTGAGGCCAAGTACCACTGCCGGTCGCGAATGGCATCTGCGGAAGCGGGTACTGGCCAAACAAGCGTCGCCATCGTCACCGCGATGACAGCGATCGAGCGGAGCACCCGGCTCAACGATCAAGTCCGATCACGCCTGGGCCTGGGTCATGCGTCCGGACTGGCGGCAGCGCCTCAAGGAGCGGCGTCACTCCTTGATTCACCGCCCACTGCTCGTCATACCCCGTGTCCTGCACCCGCCGCCGCGCGACGTACTCCTCGAACGACCGGTCCTGGTATCCGCCCGCTCCGGACGGACGAACTCCAGCAGGCACGGACCGCGCCGGCGCCCCAGCCGTGCGCATGACGCCGCCACGCGCTGACGTCGGCGGCGCGCCGCCGATCACCCCAGCCGGAACTCCCCGCGCCATTCCCCCGCCGACGCCTCGGGTGATCCCATCGTTCACGGACACAGGCATTCCACTCACCGGACCGACACCGAGGACTCGACCAACGGTCGGATTCATCTCGAGCGAACCACGAGGTGGCACACCGCCTGAAGAACCAATTCCCGTCTCACTTGGCCGCAAGCCGGTCGCCTGCACTCCGCGCGGCTCCTCAGCGAGGACAACGTCGTCGCCGGCTATGTCGGCGGTAACCGGAGCGGGTGGGTCGAATGGCGGCGGACGCAGTTCACCCGAGCGCTCCGAGGCTCGCTTCACGCCGCCTCCGCCACTACCTCCGCCAGTTACATCGCTGCCACCGTTCACGGGTGGGACGTCTGCCAGCATGCCGATCCGCGCATACGTGGGAAGCGCCACCTGCAACGCCGTGTTCGCGTCACGCACCGTGCCATCTGCCGAGATGAGGATCTGGCGCGCCTCCTGATCCAGCACCTTCTTCGCCTGCTGGGAAACCCGCGGGTCGGCGACCGCCTCGGCCTTCGCATACCGCTCGACCAACGGCGCCAACTGATGCCGCGCACCCTCGATCGCATTGACAGTCAGCGCTACCGCAACCCGCACATCGGCGGCGCCTCGTGCTGTTGCGGTCAACGCGTCGAGCGTGTCGTTGAGTCGCTGGATGAACGCGCTCGCCGCTTCGCTCTTCTCAGGTGGCCACCCTTCGGCGAGCTGGTCCCGCAGGATCCGCAGGCGGTCGCGCTGCGTCTCCAGAGCGGTCTGCTGGCGGCGCAAGGTGGCCAGGTGCAGGTGGGCATGTTCGGGGTCGTCGGCGGTCAGCATCTCCCAGAGTTGGGGCAGGCGCCAGCGCTGGTACGACTCGGCCATCAGAGCGACCTGCCAGTCCTCGGGTCGTGCTGGGCGGCCCACAGCGCGTCGTCGACCTTGGCTGAGGCGACGGCCAGCGCGGTCTTGAACTGGTCGCCGCTCAGTGTGTCCGCGTGGGAGTACGCTGCCGCGACCTCCTCGGCGGCCTGCACGAACACCGCGCCGTTGTGGATGAAGGCGTCCATCAGGTCCAGGAGTTCGATGAGCTTCCGGTGGTACAGCGTCGCCGCCGCCTGCACGTCTGGGCTGGCCGTGCGGGTCCCGAACGTCGGGGTGTCGACGAACGTGCGCAGGATCTGGTCGTGCTCCGGCGACAGATGGCCGCTCAGGTCGGCCCGCAAGCCGGCTCCGAACGACCGGACGGCCTCCAGGTCGACGCTGAACCCCGCCGCATGATCACTCACCGCGTCCTCCCCGCCACGATGTGCAATAGACAGACGTGACGGTACCGCACGTTCAGACCCTCGAGACGCCCCGTTTCGCACCAACCGCAAAGCGTGACAACACCTACCGCCGCCGCCGACGCGAAGCCACGAGACCGGCACACCCGAGCACCAGCCCCGCGCCAACGACCACCCACACGACAGGCGACCTACCCGGCCGCCGAGACGACCCAGGCGAAGGCGATGCCGAGGCGGAGGACGAGGCCGCCGGGACAGAAGCCGTCAACGCCCCGACCGGATTGACGATGCCGTACCCGAACTCATCGTCCCGTCCCGGCTTACCCCGGTCGACAGCGGTGGCCGTCAACCGTCGTACCACCTCCGCAGCCGGCAACTGCGGAAACTTCGACCGCACCAGCGCCACCACCCCAGCCACGATCGCCGTCGAGTTGCTCGTGCCCTCACCGCTTACATATCCGTCGAAGGCGCCTGTCGAGACGATGGCTACCGCCGGCGCGGCGAGCAGCACTTCCGGCCCGGTGGTGGAGATGGCGGCGTGATTGCCGCTCTTGTCAGTCCCGGCGACCGCCACGACACCTGGGACGTTCGCCGGAAACGCGACCTGCCGCGTGTTCGTCGTGTTGCCGGCGGCGGCGACGACGACCACGTCGGCGGCGATGGCAGCCTCCACCGCTCGCCTGACCTCCGGGTATTCGCTGGTGCCGGCGGCGATGCAGATGACCTTGACCTTCTGCGAGACGGCCCAGTCGATGCCCGCACCGAGGTTTACGGGCGAGCCGCCGAACTCGCTGCGAATGGTGCGGACAGGCAGGATCTTCGCCTTCGGGGCCACGCCGAGCACCCCGGCGTTGGAGGCGAGTCCACGACCGGCGATCAGCCCAGCCATGGCCGTGCCGTGGCCGTCGGTGTCGGTCCTGCCGTCGCCGCCGGCCTGCTCGCCGAACTCCTTGCCGGCGACCACCGCGGCGGCAAGCTCACCGCGCCGCGCGTCGACACCGGTGTCCGCGACCGCCACCAGCACGCCTTCACCCTGACTCAGGCGTTGCGCGGCTGGGATGTCTAGGGCGGCCAGGTGCCACTGGCGGTCGCGAATCTCGTCTGCGGCGGCACCGACCGGCGACGCCAGCATGACCGCGATCGACAACACCAAAGCGACAACACGGGCAGTGAGCTTCAACGGTCGATCCCGAGCACGCCCGGACCGGGGTCGTGCGTGGCCGGCGGCTTGGCCTCGAGCACGGGTGGCACCCCTTCCAGGACCGTCCAGGTGCCTTCACCGTTTGCCTGCGGTGTTCGGCGACGCGCGGCGTACTGATCGGACGACTGATCCCCATGTCCGCTGGTCATGGCCGCCGGACGTCGCATGCCCGCAGCAGGTGCAGCACCCGCACGCCCCGATCCAGCAGGCGGCGACCCACCGATCATCGGCGTGCCCAGCGGGCGAACCGCAGATCCGCCCTCCGCGACAGGGCCGGGCACCCCGAGCCCGCCGCGTGAGCCGATGACGGGATAGGTCAGCGGTTCGCCGCCGGCCGACCAGGCAGGTACCGACGTGCTTCCGGACACCGCAAGTCCTGGAGTGTTGCCGGTTTGACTGCCGGCAAGGCCGACATCGCCGTCAGGCACCGGCATCGGCGGTTCGAATCGCGGTGCCGGCAGCGACACGAGTGCGTCGCGTCCGCCTGACGTGAGGTTCATTGCTCCGTTTCCAGCGCCGCCAGGTTGCGTCGCACCGGGTGCGGCTGCCGGAATCGCCTCTTGAGCACTGAATCGGGTGTAGGTCGGCAGGGGCACATCGAGCATCCCCAGGGCGTGCACCACCGTGGCGTCAGCCGCGATGAGCGCGTCTCGCGCCCGTTGATCCAATGCACTCTTCGCATGCTGCGTAATTCTGGGATCGGCGACCTTGGAGACCTTGTCGTACTCCGTGACCAGCGACGCCAGGGTCGAACGTGACTCCTGGATCACGTTGACGATGTGGGTGAGGCCTGCGCGGACCTCGCCCGCTCCACGAGCCGCACCCGTCATGGCGTCGATCATGTCGTTCAACGCATCGATGAACGCCGTGGCGGCTTCGCTCTTGGATGGGGGCCAGGAGTTGGCGAGGTGGTCTCGTAGGGAGCGCAGGTGGTCGCGCTGCGTCTCCAGGGCGGTCTGCTGGCGGCGCAAGGTGGCCAGGTGCAGGTGGGCGTCCGTGGCGTTGTCGGCGGCGACCATCTCCCACAGTTGGGGCAGGCGCCATCGGTGGTAGGTCTCGGCCATCAGACCGGCACCGGATGGTGATCACTCATCGCGTCCTCCCCGCCACGATGTGCAATTGACAGTCGTGACGGTACCGCAGGGTCAGCCGTGGTAGGAGGAGGGCATGTCGCAGGCTTCGAGGCTCTGCTCGTAGCCGTCGAAGAAGGCGCCGGTGCGTTGGGCGGCGGAGCCGTGGGCACCTTCCTGGAACCAGGGTTCGTCGTCGGGGTCGGCGACGAAGAGGAGGCCGTTGCGCAGCTCGTCCAGGTCGCCGTCCTCGAGGGTGAAGTCGCCGACCTTGATGGAGTCGCCGATGTAGGCGCCGGCGAAGCAGTCGGCCTGGAGCTCCTGGTAGATGGTGAAGGCGTACTCGATGCCGAGGCGTTGCTGGATGGCGTGGCCGTATTCGTGGCCGAGGAGGTAGAAGACGAAGGCGTCGCCGAGGTCCTTGTAGACCTCCTCCGACCAGTTCACGTCGTACGCGATGAAGTCGCCGATGGGGCAGTAGGCGGCGTTCTGCGTCGGGATCGGCTGGGAGCCGCACATGACCTCGCCGTCGATGCGGTAGGGCACGATGCGGGAGACGGGCTTGAAGCCGACGATCCGGGAGCTCCAGTAGCGTTCAACGACCTTCACCGCGATGCGGACGTCGTTGGCGAACGTGGAGTCGGGCGCCGCGGCCCGCACGGGTGGCGGGGAGGAGTAAGTGGGCGCCGTATAACCCGGATAACCCGGCGTGGACGAGGGACGCGGAGCGGGGAACGGCGGCGCGGACGGAACGGTCGGCGCCCAGAACGGTGTGGTGTCGGCGAAGGCGGCCTCGGAGGGGAGCACCGCGAGGCCCACGACGAGCAGCGAGAGGATGAGCGGGCGTTTCATGGCCGAGGGGTACCCGGGAGCGGCCCCGCGAACAGGACCGCTCCCGATTAGCAACCCGTCAGGCGGTCAGGGCGCCCGCGCTCGGCTCGACCGGCGCCGGCAGGGTGCCGTCGCCGCCGAGGTAGGCGTGGATCGACGCCGCCGCGGAGCGGCCCTCGGCGATGGCCCAGACGATGAGTGACGCGCCCCGGTGCATGTCGCCGGCGACGAAGACGCCCGGCGTGGCCGACTGCCAGTCGGCGTCGGTGTCGATGCCGCCGCGGCGGTTGCGGGTCAGGCCGAGGTTGGTCAGCAGCGGGCCGGGTTCGGTGCCCTCGAAGCCGATCGCGAGCAGGACCAGCTCCGCGGGGTAGAGCCGCTCGGTGCCGGCGATCTCGGTGACGACCCGCCGGCCGTCCACTCTGGACACCTGCACCTCGGCGATGCGCACGCCGGTGAGCTCGCCGTCGTCGTTGCCCTCGAAGGCGGTGACGGCGACCGCGAAGGCGCGCGCGCCGCCCTCCTCGTGCGCGGGGTAGTTGCGCAGGATCCAGGGCCACGTCGGCCACGGGTCGCGCGCCTCGTCGCGGGTCGACGGCGGCACCGGGTACTGGTCGAGCTGCAGCACGGACTTCGCGCCCTGCCGGTGCGCGACGCCGAGGCAGTCGGCCGCCGTGTCGCCGCCGCCGATGATGATCACGTTCTTGTCGAAGGCGGAGATCGACGCGGACGGCACGCGCCCGGCGACGACCCGGTTGGCCTCGACGAGGTGCTCCATCGCGAGGTGTACCCCGGAAAGCCCGCGGCCCTCGATCTCGACGTCGCGGGCGGCCAGGGCGCCGCAGGCGAGCAGGAGCGCGTCGTGGCGGGCCCGCAGGTCGTCGACGGAGACGGTGACGCCCACGTTGACGCCGGTCTCGAAGCGGACACCCTCGGCGCGCAGCTGGTCCAGCCGCATGTCGATGTGCCCCTTCTCCAGCTTGAAGTCGGGGATGCCGTAGCGCAGGAGCCCGCCGAGGGCGTCGTCCCGCTCGTACACCACGACGTCGTGACCGGCGCGGGCCAGCTGCTGCGCGGCGGCGAGCCCCGCGGGGCCCGAGCCGACGACGCCGACGCTCTTGCCGGACCGCTCGGGCGCCGGACGGGGGGTGACCCGGCCGGCGGCGACCGCGCGGTTGATGATCTCGACCTCGACCTGCTTGATCGTGACGGGCTGGCCGCCGGCGATCGACAGGACGCACGCGGCCTCGCACGGCGCGGGGCACAGCCGCCCGGTGAACTCCGGGAAGTTGTTGGTCGCGTGCAGGGCCTCGATGGCGAAGTCCCAGTTGCCGGTGCGGACGAGGTCGTTCCAGTCGGGGATGCGGTTGCCGAGCGGGCAGCCGTCGTGACAGAACGGGATGCCGCAGTCCATGCAGCGGGTCGCCTGCTCGGCGATCAGCTCGTCGGACGCGGGCGGGTACACCTCGCGCCAGTCGCGCAGCCGGACCGGGACGGGGCGGCGGGCGGGCAGGCGCCGCTCGTACCGCAGGAAACCGTTCGGGTCAGGCACGCGCCACCTCCATGACCGCCTCGTCGACGTCGCGGCCGGCCGCCTCGGCGGACCGCCTGGCCTCCATGACGCGCTTGTAGTCGCGCGGCACAACCGCCGTAAAGGCTGCCACGGAAGTGTCCCAATTGTCCAGGATGCGCCCGGCCACCGCAGAACCGGTCTCGGCGAGGTGCGACTCGACCAGCGACCGCAGCAGGGCTGTGTCGGTGACCGGCTCCAGGTCCACCAGTTCGGCGTTGACCAGCGTCTGGTCGAGGTTCCAGATGTACGCGACGCCACCCGACATACCGGCGGCGAAGTTCCGCCCGGTGGGGCCGAGCACGACCACGGTGCCGCCGGTCATGTACTCGCAGCCGTGGTCGCCGACGCCCTCGACGACGGCGGTCGCGCCGGAGTTGCGCACGGCGAACCGCTCCCCCGCCTTGCCGCGCATGAACAGGGTGCCGCCGGTGGCGCCGTACAGGGCCGTGTTGCCGCCGATGATCTGGTCCTCGGCGACGAACGTGGCGGTCGGGTCGGGGGTCACGACGAGCTTGCCGCCGGACAGGCCCTTGCCGACGTAGTCGTTGGCGTCGCCGAGGAGCCGGAGGGTGACGCCGTGCGGGACCCAGGCACCGAAGGACTGCCCGGCGGTGCCGCGCAGCGTGACGTCCACGGTGCCGTCGGGCAGGCCCGCGCCGCCGACCCGGCGGACGATCTCGCCGCCGAGCATCGCGCCGACGGAGCGGTGCTCGTTGCGGACGGCGATCTCCAGCTTGATCGGCGTGCCCTCGTCGAGGGCGGGCGTGACCGCGGCGATGAGCTGGTTGTCCAGCGCCCGCTCCAGGCGGTGGTCCTGCTTGGTGGTCTGGCGCCGGGCGGCGTCGTCGGCGAGCGGAGGAACGTGCAGCAGCGGGGTCAGGTCGAGCCCGCCGGCCTTCCAGTGGTCGACGGCCGAGCGGACGTCGAGCAGCTCGGTGTGGCCGATCATCTCGTCGAGCGTGCGGAAGCCCAGCTCGGCCAGGTAGCCGCGGACCTCCTCGGCCATGAACCAGAAGAAGTTCTCGACGAACTCGGGCGAGCCGTTGAACTTCTTGCGCAGCGCCGGGTTCTGGGTGGCGATGCCGACCGGGCACGTGTCGAGGTGGCAGACGCGCATCATGATGCAGCCCGACACGATGAGCGGCGAGGTCGCGAAGCCGAACTCCTCGGCGCCGAGCAGCGCCGCGATGACGACGTCGCGGCCGGTCTTGAGCTGGCCGTCGACCTGGACGCTGACCCGGTCACGCAGCCCCGACAGCAGCAGCGTCTGCTGGGTCTCGGCGAGGCCGAGCTCCCACGGCGTGCCGGCGTGCTTGAGCGAGTTGAGCGGCGAGGCGCCGGTGCCGCCGTCGTGGCCGGAGATGAGGATGACGTCGGCCTTGGTCTTCGCCACGCCGGCGGCGACGGTGCCGACGCCGACCTCGGAGACCAGCTTCACGTGGACGCGGGCCGCCGGGTTGACGTTCTTCAGGTCGAAGACCAGCTGGGCGAGGTCCTCGATGGAGTAGATGTCGTGGTGCGGCGGCGGGGAGATCAGCCCGACGCCGGGGGTGGCGTGGCGGGTCTTGGCGATCCAGGGCCACACCTTGTTGCCGGGCAGCTGGCCGCCCTCGCCGGGCTTGGCGCCCTGGGCCATCTTGATCTGCAGGTCGTCGGCGTTGACCAGGTACTCGGTGGTCACGCCGAAGCGTCCGCTGGCGATCTGCTTGATGGCGGAGCGGCGGCGCGGGTCGTGCAGCCGCTCGGCGTCCTCGCCGCCCTCGCCGGTGTTGGACTTGCCACCGATGTTGTTCATCGCGATGGCGAGGGTCTCGTGCGCCTCCATGGAGATGGAGCCGTAGGACATGGCGCCGGTCGCGAAGCGCTTGACGATCTCGGTGGCCGGCTCGACCTCCTCGATCGGCACGGCGGGGCGGACCCCGGTGCGCAGCTCGAAGAGGCCGCGCAGGGATCCGGCCTGGCCCGCGAGCTCGTCGACCTTCGCGGTGTACCGCTGGAAGACGTCGAACTGCTTGGACCGGGTCGCGTGCTGGAGAAGGAACACCGTCTCCGGGTTGAACAGGTGCAGCTCACCCTCGCGGCGCCACTGGTACTCGCCGCCGACCTCGAGCCGGCGGTGCGCCCGCTCGGCGTCGTTGGCCGGGTAGGCGCGGGCGTGCCGCGCGGCGATCTCGGCGTGGATCTCGGCGAGGCCGATGCCGCCGATCTTGCTCGGGGTGCCGGTGAAGTACCGCTCGACGAGGCGCGGGTCGAGACCGACGGCCTCGAAGACCTGGGCGCCGCAGTACGAGCTGACGGTCGAGATGCCCATCTTCGACATGATCTTCAGGACGCCCTTGCCGAGCGCCTTGACGTAGTTGTAGATCGCCTTCTCGGGGTCGACGCCGGGCAGCGCGCCGGTGGCGATGAGGTCCTCGGCGCTCTCGAAGGCGAGGTACGGGTTGACCGCCGAGGCGCCGAACCCGGACAGCAGCGCGACGTGGTGCACCTCGCGGCAGTCGCCGGACTCGACGACCAGCGACACCTGGGTGCGGGTCTGCTCGCGCACCAGGTGCTGGTGGACGGCGGCGGTGAGCAGCAGCGACGGGATCGGCGCCAGGTCGACGGTCGAGTCGCGGTCGGACAGGACCAGGACCCGCACGCCGTCCTCGATCGCCTCGGACACGCCGCGCATGATCTCCACGAGGCGCCGCTTGAGACCGGTCGCGCCGTCGCGGATCGGGTACAGGCCGGACACCCGGACGGCCTTGAAGCCGGGCAGGTCACCGTCGTCGTCGATGTGCAGCAGCTTCGCGAGGTCGTCGTTGTCGATGACCGGGTACGGCAGGGCGATCTGCCGGCAGGACGCCGGGCCGGGCCTGAGCAGGTTGCCCTCGGGGCCGATGGTCGCGGCGACGCTGGTGACGATCTCCTCGCGGATCGCGTCCAGCGGCGGGTTCGTGACCTGGGCGAAGAGCTGCGTGAAGTAGTCGTACATCAGCCGCGGCCGCGTCGAGAGCACGGCGACGGGCGTGTCGGTGCCCATCGAGCCCAGCGGCTCGGCGCCGGCCCGCGCCATCGGCCCGATGAGGATCTTCAGCTCCTCCTCGGTGTAGCCGAAGGTCTGCTGGCGGCGCTGCACGGAGTCGTGCGTGTAGACGACGTGCTCCCGCTCGGGCAGCGTGTCGAGGTCCATGAGCCCGGCGTGCAGCCAGTCCTCGTAGGGCTCGGCCTGCGCCAGCTCGGACTTGATCTCGTCGTCGGTCTTGATGCGGCCGGCGGCGGTGTCGACGAGCAGCATCTTGCCGGGCGCCGAGCGGCCCTTGGCCACGATCGTCGCCGGGTCGAGGTCGAGCACGCCCGCCTCGCTGGCGAGCACGATGAGGCCGTCGGCGGTCTGCCACCAGCGGCCGGGGCGCAGCCCGTTGCGGTCCAGGACCGCGCCGACGACCGTGCCGTCGGTGAAGGCGACGCTCGCCGGGCCGTCCCACGGCTCCATCAGGCAGGCGTGGAAGCGGTAGAACGCCTTGCGGAGCGGGTCCATCCGAGGGTCGTTCTCCCACGCCTCGGGGATCATCATGAGCACCGCGTGCGGCAGGCTCCGGCCCGCCAGGTGCAGCAGCTCGAGCACCTCGTCGAAGTTGGCGGAGTCGGACGCCTCGGGCGTGCAGATCGGGAAGAGCCGGCGGATGTTGCCGGGCAGGTTCTCGGTCGACAGGAGGGCCTCGCGGGCCGCCATCCAGTTCCGGTTGCCCCGGATGGTGTTGATCTCCCCGTTGTGGGCGATCAGCCGGTACGGGTGCGACAGCTCCCACGAGGGGAACGTGTTGGTCGAGAAGCGGGAGTGGACCAGCGCGATCGCCGAGGTGACGCGCTCGTCGGACAGGTCGGGGAAGAATGACACGACCTGGTCGGGGGTGAGCATGCCCTTGTAGGTGATGGTGCGCGAGGACAGCGACGGCAGGTAGAGCTGGATGCCGCGCTCGCGGGTCTCCCGCTCGGTCTGCTTGCGCACGCAGTAGACGACCCGGTCCAGGTCCAGGTCGGACAGCACGGCGCCGGGCGCGCCGAGCCTCTCCGCGCTGATGAAGACCTGCTTGATGCGCGGCATCGCGGCGAGCGCGGTCGCGCCGAGGTCGGAGGCGTCGGTCGGGACGTCGCGCCAGCCGAGCACGTGGGCACCCTCGACGAGGGCGTACTTCTCCAGGACGCGCATCGCGCGCTGGGCGGCCTCGTCGTCGACGGGCAGGAACGCCAGGCCGGTCGCGTAGGAGCCGGCGGGCGGCAGGTCGATCCCGGTCCCGGCGGTGACGTCCCGGAGGAACGCGTCCGGGATCTGGATCATGATGCCGGCACCGTCGCCGGTGTTCTGCTCGGCCCCGCGGGCACCTCGGTGGTCCATGCGCAGCAGCGCGGACAGCCCCTTGTGCACGACGTCATGGGACCGGCGGCCGTGGATATCGGCCACGAACGCGACCCCGCAGGCGTCGTGCTCAAAAGCAGGGTCGTACAGACCCTGCGGCTGCGGTCCCGGGTAACCCATCGGGCCTCCTGACGTCATCGATTGCGAGTCGGGACAACGTCGGCCCTAAAAACACCTTACGGAGCAGTCTTGCCAGTGTACGCGAAGATTGCGGCGCGATCCTCATGTGTTGTCCCGACCGGCCGCCACGCACGATGCCGACCAACGTACCGCCTGTACCGCCGGACGGCCTACAACGTGAGATCGTGACAAATCCCACGAGCCGCAGGTAGGGGCGCTGCGGATGGTCCGTTACCGAATCGGGACGCAACCTCCGGCAGTCTGGAACACGTCCAAGGAGCGGATGGCTCGGGCCGTCCGTTACTTCCTACGATGATGCACGGCAAGATCGCCCGCCACCAGTTCGGCGACGAGTTGAACCGGCTGGCACAAACCTGGGATACACCGGCGTAGTTCACCGGCGCATGCTCGACCTCAACAACGCTAGCCCAACGAAGGAGGTGTGGACATGGGAGTCTCCGCACGCGCACTGGCCACGATCACCGCCCTTGCCGGCCTGATCGCTCTCTCTGCTTGCAGCGCTGACGAAAAGCCCAAATGGAGCGACAACAGCAACAGTGCCGGCGGCCCCTCGGCTTCCGCGTCCGCCGCGCAGCCAACCGCGACCCTCACCGCGCCCGCCGACGGCGCGACCGGCGTCTCCACCGCCACCGAGCTCGCCCTGCAGGCGGCGCCCGGCGCGAATGCGTCGGTCACCCTGACGGACGCCTCCGGTGCGGCGGTCGACGGCGGCCTGCGCTCCGACGGCACGACCTGGATCCCGGCGAAGCAGCTCAAATACGGCACGCAGTACACGGCGACCGTGACCTCGGCCGGCGACACCGCCGGGAAGAAGGTCACGTTCACGACCATGGCGAAGCCCGGCAAGACGGTCAACGTGTCGACCGCCCTGTCCGACAACAAGGTCTACGGGGTGGCCATCCCGATCGTCGTCCGCTTCGGCTCCAGCGTCCCTCAGGAGCTGCGGGCGAGCGTCGAGAAGCGGCTGCTCGTCACCAGCACGCCTCCGCAGGTCGGCACCTGGTACTGGTTCAACGGCGGCGAGGTGCACTTCCGCCCGAAGGAGTACTGGCAGACCGGCACGAAGGTCAGCGTCCGCCTGGCGACGGGTGGCCTGCAGCTGACCAAGACCGGCTGGGGCACCAAGGACGTCACGACCAACTTCACCATCGGTGACAAGATCGTCATGGTCACCGACGACAAGACCCACCAGATGACGGTGGAGAAGAACGGCGAGGTCATCAAGACCATCCCGGTGAGCCTCGGCAAGGCCAAGACGCCGAGCTCCAGCGGCGCCATGGTGATCATGGACAAACAGCAGTCCGAGCTGTTCGTGTCGACCGACCCGTCCGACCCCTACCGCGAGACCGTGTACCTGACGCAGCGCATGACCAGCGGCGGCGAGTACATCCACGCGGCCCCGTGGTCCGAGGGCGACCAGGGCAAGCGCAACGTCTCGCACGGCTGCACGAACGTCTCGCAGAAGAACGCGAAGTTCCTGTTCGACCTGACGAAGATCGGCGACATCCACATCGTCAAGAACACCCCGCGCAAGCTCGCCTGGGGCAACGGCTGGACCGACTGGGACAAGACCTGGGACGAGTACGTCAAGGGCAGCGCCCTCCCGCCGCCGGCCGCGCCGGCCGCGGACCCGAGCGCCAGTCCTTCGGTGACCGTGTCGCCCTCCGCGTGACGCCTTGAAGGGGCCGCTGTCCCCGCCCACCGAAACGGTGGGCTGACAGCGGCCCCTTCGCTGTCTCATGATGGCTGCCGTGCTCGACTGGATCGACCCGACGTTCCGCGCCACCGAGGTGATCCTCACGGTGCTGGTGATCGCCGTCCTGACCGTCACGGTCCTGCGGGCGTCACCGGACCGGATGCGGGCGCGGATCGCCGCCGGCGGCCTCGTCACGGCGTTCCGCCGGTCGGCGGCGACGAACACCCTGACCGCCCTCATCGCCCTCGAGGCGGTCCTCGTCGGCCCCGGCCTGACCCTCACCGACCTCGGCCTGCGGCCCGTGACCCTCGGCGACGCCGCGATCGCGCTGGCCCTGTCCGCCGCGGCCGCCGGCACCGCCGCGGTGCTGACCGTCCGCGCCGGCCCCATCGACCCGGACGACGATCCGCTGGCGTTCCTGCGGCCCACGACGCCGCTGGAGCGACGCTGGGCGGCCGCCGGGGCCGTCGCGGCCGGGACCGGCGAGGAGATCGTGTTCCGTGGCCTGTTCATCGCCGCCGGCGTCGGCGTCCTCGGCCTCCCCGCGTGGGCGGCGGCCGTCCTCTCGGCGCTGCTGTTCGGGCTCGGCCACCGCTACCAGGGCCTGCGGGGCGTGGTCGCCACCACCGGGGCGGCGGTCGTGTTCACCGTCCTCTACGCGCTGACCGGCAACCTGCTCGTGCCGATCGCCCTGCACATCACGGTCGATCTGGTGTCGCTGCTGCTCGTGCCGATGTTGCTCGCCCGGCGGGCGGCCGCATCATGAACGGCATGTTCGAATGGGTCACCCCCGGGTTCGATCCGGCCGCCACCGTCCTGGTGCTGCTCGTCGCGCTCGTGACCACCGCCGGCGGCATCCGCGCGGCGACGGCGAAGGCCCGCGCCGCCCGCGAACGCCTCGTCGCCACCCCGGGCGGCAGGATCCGCCTGTACCGCGGCGGCATCATCACCTCGATCGCTCTGACGCTGGCCGCGTCCGCCGTCGCGGCGACGGACGGCGTCAGCCTCGCCGCCCTGGGTCTGCGCCCGATCGGGGCCGGCGACGTCGCGCTCGCGGCCGGCTTCTCGGCGTGGTTCGCGCTGGTCGTGGTCGTCAACCACGCCCGCTTCGCGCGGGCCCGCCGCGACGGCGCCCGCACGCTCGGCCAGCGCGGCGGCGAGGAGGCCCTGGCCCGGATCCGGTTCCTGCAGCCGGTCACGGCGGCCGAGCGCTGGCTGGCGGGCCTGCTCTCCGTGTCCGTGGGCATCGGCGAGGAGGTGGTGTACCGGGGGCTGTTCATCGCCGCCGGCGTCGGGATCCTCGGGTTGGACGCGTGGGTGGCCGCGGGGCTGTCGCTGCTGCTGTTCGGCGCCGCCCACCTGTACCAGGGCTGGCGCGGCGCCCTGGGCGCGACGGTGCTCGGGTCGCTGTTCACGCTGCTGTACGACCTCACTGGGGGGCTCTTCGCGCCGATCGTCGTGCACGCCGTGTTCGACGTGGCCGCCCTGGTCGCCGGGCCGCTGGTGGCGCGGTGGGTCGAACGCCGGCCTCCATCGCCTGCCCCCGCACCGGCCGCCACGCCTGCCGCCGTCTCGCCTGCCGCCGCCCCGGCCGCCGCCCCGGCTGCCTCGCCTGCTGCCTCGCCGGCTGTCAACCCGGGGCCGCTGACGTTACGCAGCGCGACGCCGGAGTGAGCGCCGGGTCGATATCGGCAATCGGATATCGCATGCTGATCGATGCGGCGCTAGCGTCTCGGCCATGGCTCTCGTCCGTCGCACGAACGTGCTCGGTCCCCACTCCAGCCGCGTCGTCGCGGCCGCCTCGGTGACGCCCGCCGCCGAGGCTCCCGCCGTCGGCCGGGCCCACGTGCCCGCCCAGTCCGCCCCGTTCTCACCGGGCGCCTCCACCCAGTCCGCGAGCGCCGGGGCCGCCGTGCAGGGCGCCGGGGCCGCCGTGCAGGGCGACGAGGTGGGGATCGCGATCGCCGCGGCCGGCCCGCCCGAGCCCACGCCGGGCGGCGAGGCCGCCGCGGTCCCGCCGCAGCCCGCGTCGGTGCTCTCCCTGGTGTCGGCGTTCCTCCTGGTCGCCGCCGGCGGCTTCGGCTCCTGGGCGCTCTGGCACTACAAGATCAACGCCCAGGCGATCCACCTGCCCGACGCGACGACGTTCTTCGCGGTGCTGTTCGCGTTCGCCACCGCCGTCGAGCGGATCCTGGAGCCGTTCGCCAGGTTCCTGCCCGGCAAGCACGCCCGCGGCGAGCTGGAGGCCGCCGTGGCAAACCTCGCCAACAAGTACCACGACGCGACCCTCGACGACCTGATCCAGGTCGCCCACGCGAAGTCCATGGTGGAGAAGGGCCGGGCCAGCCGCGGCCTCGTCTCCTGGGGCATCGCCACCGCCGTGGCCACCGTCGCGTCCTCGGCCGGCGGCCTGTATCTGCTGCACTCCATCGCCGGCGAGTCCTGGGACGGCATCCCCGTCTGGATCGACGCCATCGTCACCGGCATCGTCGTCGGCAGCGGCACCAAGCCCCTCCACGACGTCATCAGCAAGGTCCAGAAGAACAAGGAGAAGTCCGAGGACTCCCCCTGACGCATCGCGGTCAGAGGACCAGGAGGCCGTCGGTCTGGGCGCTGTGGGTCATGGCGGACAGGGCCGCCGGGACGGTCAGGAACGGCAGGTAGGGCAGGTCGTAGGGGTGCATCCGCAGGACCTGGGTGGCGTGGTGGCCCGGCACGACGCCCGAAGGGTAGGCGCGGGCGCAGCGGCGGTCGACGAGGCCGTGGCGGGTGGCGAAGGCCGCGACGGCCTGCCACTCCTCCAGCCGCGCGACGGTCGGCAGCGGCATGCCCGGGGGTTCGGCGAAGACGTCGACGGAGGTGAAGGGTTCACTGCCGGCCAGCCACCACGACAGGGAGCGGACCGCCGAGCGCAGGGGGTGCTCGCACCAGTACGGGACGAGGCCGGCGCGCAGGACGTGCCAGGGGTCCAGGAGCCGGCCGCATTCCACGACGAGGCGGGCGGCGGTGCGGGTGCCGGCGCGCAGCCAGCCCCGGTAGAGGTCGGCGACGGCGCCGCTGAGCACGTCGGGGTGGCGGTAGAGGACCTGGCGGATGGGGTGGCCGTGCGCTGAGCCGTACCGGCGAAGGTCCTCGACCAGGCCGCGGTCGACGGCACGTTCGCCGTCGCTGTCGGCGCGCGGGGACCGGCCGCGCAGTGACCGGTCGTCGCGGTAGTCGCCGGGGCCGAGGCCGCTGGCGCGGCTGCCGAGCTGGAAGGAGTAGCCGTCGTCACCGGCGGACGTCTGCCAGCGGCTGACGTCCCGGACCACGACGATCGGGGCGTCGGGGTTCAGGCGTTCGGCGATGAGCCGGCGGTACGCCAGCGGCAGCCGGCGCCAGCGCACCACCGCGTAGGCGGTCGCGGCACCGGACCAGCCGCGCCACACCGGGTCGTACACCTGCCGGATGCCGACATCGGGGTTGTCCGTGAGGATGTCCCGGGCGAGGCGCTCACCGTCCTGCGCGGGTCGTTCGCCGGCGGCGACCTCGGGGGTCGGCACCTCGAACGCGACCGGCAGCCACGGCACGCCGAGGGCCATCGCGAGGTGGACGGCGGCCCCGTGCGGGGAGCCGACGACGAGGCCGTTGTAGGAGCCTTCGGGGAGCTGGCCGACGAACCACGCGGCGACGTCCTCGGCGTCGAGCTCGCGGCGGGCGTGCCGGCCGGCGCCGTCGGACCGGCTGCCCGGCGGGGCGCCGATCCGGCCCGACCGATCCATTGTCCACTGTGGAGCGGCGACGACCGGGCGGGCGACGCCGCCACGGTACGCGAGCGCGCGGCCCGACGCGATGGCGAGCGTGGCGCCCAGCCCGTTCGGCCACAGCGCCTCGACGTCTTGCGTGGCTTCGACCCGCCGCCTCATACCGCTCCTCGACCTCCGGTCCGTCCACCGGTCACCCGATCACCCAACCGCGGTCTTCCCAGACGCGCCCCCGGTAAACCACGTCCGGCCAAGCCAGGTGGCCGGTCCCGGGCGCCGGGAACGGCCAGGCCCGGGGGCGCCGGGAAATGGCGTCGGGGGCGCCAAACCCGTAGACTCGCTACACATGAAGGCGGACGCGCTGCGCGGGCATCTCGACGCACTCCTGCTCGCGGTGCTGGACGGCGAGCCCCGCCACGGCTATGCGATCATCGAGGCCCTCCAGGAGCGCAGCGGCGGCTCGCTGGCACTGCCGACGGGCACGGTCTATCCCGCGCTGCGCCGGCTGGAGCGCGCGGGATATGTGGAGAGCGCCTGGTCCACGGTCGGCGGTCGCGAGCGCCGCACCTACAGGCTGACCAGCGCCGGCCGGAAGGTCCTGGCGGAGGAGCGGTCGGCGTGGCAGGAGTTCACGGCCACGATCGGCGCGGTCCTGCTCCCACCGCCCGCGACGGCCTGACCCTCAGGCCCTTGCCGCCGATGTACTGGTGGCCGACACGCACCGGATCGCCAGGCAACCCGCATAGCCGAACGCGGCGGTGTTGACGGCCATGCCGACGAGCACCGGCGGCCAGGTCGCGGCGGCCGGCCACTGGTGGAGGCTCAACGCGAAGACGGTCAGGCCCAGCAGCGCGTGCATGCCGAGAAACACGACCGTCGCCTGGCCGACGAGGCGGGCATACCGCATGCCGTCGCGCAGGAACCGGCTGCCCCACCCGAACCCGACGATCGCGAGCCCGGCGGCCGCCGCGGCGAGGAACGACGTGTACTGGAAGTGGTCGACGAGCACCCAGTAGACGTGGCTGGCGCGCTCGTCGGTGCTCCACTTCGTGTCCCACCACATGAGCGGCTCGAGCAGCGTCATGACCGGCAGCACGAGCGCGATCCACGTCGCGGTGCGGCGGCCCTGCAGCGCGGCGAGCTCGGTCTGGTAGCCGGGCACGACCTGCGGGTGGGTGCCGAAGTCGGCGACGGCCAGGCGCTGCGCGTCGAGCGGCTCGTGGCCCTCGTCCGCGTAGGCCTCGGCGGCGTCGAACAGGCTGTCCCGCGCCTCGGTGATCATCTCCTGCCGGTGCCGGCGCGGCCCACGCAGCGCGGCGGCGAGGCCGTCGACATAGACGTCGATCGGGCCGGCTCCATGGGTCACCCCGTCCACCGCTCAAGGTTCCCACATGGTGGTTGTCCGGCGTCAACCGCCGTTCGTCCGGCCTTCTCCTGACCCGCACGTCCCACCCGCCGCTCGTCAGGCATTCTGCTGACGCGCACGGTCCCGGCGGCGTCAGCCGCTGGTCGTCCGGCCTTCCTCCACGCGCACGACGCGGTCGAACCGGCCGAGCTCCGCCGCGCGGTGCGTCACGACGACCACGGTCCGCTCCCCCGCCGCCCGCAGCGCGCTGTCGAGGACGGCGTCGGCCGCGCCGGCGTCGAGGCCTTCGGTCGGCTCGTCCAGCAGCAGCACGGGCGGCGCCGCCACCAGCGCCCGCGCCAGGAGCAGCCGCTGCCGCTGGCCGCCGGAGAGCTTCCCGCCGTCCTCGCCGACGAGGTCGTCGAGCCGGTCGGCGTACTCGGGCAGCCCGGCGTCCACGAGCGCCTGCCGGAGCGCCGCGTCGTCGAACCCGTCGCGGCCGAGGAGCAGGTTGTCGCGGACCGTCGCGTGGAAGACGTGCGCGTCGGCGAACACGCCCCCGGCCACCCGCCACGCCGCTGCCCCGCCGGGCATGCCGTCGACGGTGCCGGACGCGAGGGGCACCCGGCCGGCGATCGCGGCGAGGAGCGTCGACTTGCCGGACCCGCTGGCCCCGACGACCGCGACCCGGCTCCCCGCCGGCAGCGCGAGGTCGACGTCGGTGAGGGCGGGCGGCAGGTCGTCGCCGTACCGGACGGTCACGCCACGCAGCGCCAGGTCCACGGTGCCGGCCAGCGGCCCGTCGTGCTCGTCCGAAGGCAGGTCGTCGACGGTGGTGGCGAGCAGGGCACGGACCCGGTGCAGGCCGCCGCGCAGCTCGGTCTGCCGGACGGCGGCCGCGGCGAGCGGCACCACGACCTCCCCGACGGCGAGCGCGACCAGCGCGAGCACCGCCGCCGACGAACCGCCGGCGACCACGCCGACCCAGACCGCCACCGCGGCCGGGACGACCGCGGCGATCCCGCCGACGACCGCGGCCACGGTCGCGGACCGGGCCTCCAGCGCGGCGAGCCGGCGGCCCCGCGCCTCGGCGTCGGCGAGCGCCGCGGGCAGCGCCCCGAACGCGGACAGCTCCGCCACCCCGTGCATCACGTCGACGGTCGCGGCCGTCAGCTCGCCCCGGGCCGCGGCGATCGCCCCGCTCCGGGCGGCGGTGAGGCGGTGCCCGGCCCACGGCAGCACGACCCCGGCGACGACGAGCCCGGCCAGCAGCGCCAGCCCCGCGGCAGGGTCGGCGACGGCGAGCCCCGCGACCCCGCCGAGGCCGACGACGGCGGCGACCCCGGCCGGCAGCGCCCCGCGGAGGACGGCGTCCTGCACCCCGTCGACGTCGGAGACGACCCGGCTCAGCACGTCGCCGGACGACACCCGCCCGCGGGACGCGGTGAGCGCGGCGAACGCGCGGGCCCGCAGATCGGCCAGCACCCGGAGGACGGCGTCGTGGCCGGCGAGCCGCTCGGCGTACCGCAGACCGCCCTTGACCAGAGCGAAGCCACGCACCGCCGCGATCGCCACCGACAGCGCCGCCAGGGGTGGCTGCTCTGCCGCCCGGACGATCATCCAGGTGGCGGTGCCGACGAGGCCGATCCCGGCGACCTCCGTCAGCACGCCGAGGAGCCCGGCGAGGACCAGCCGGACGAGCGCGGACGCGGGAATGAGCCTCACGCGGCCACCACCGCGGACGCGACGCCGTCCTTGATCTCGACGACGCGGGTGGCGATCGACAGCAGCGCCGGCCGGTGCGCGACGAGCAGGGCGGTGCGGTCCGCCGCCAGCCGGGCGGCGGCGTCGATCACCGCCGCCTCGCTCGCCGCGTCGAGGCGGGCGGTCGGCTCGTCGAGCAGCAGCAGGTCCGCCGTGTCGCGCCGCAGGAACGCCCGGGCCATGGCGAGCCGCTGCCGCTGGCCGCTGGAGAGCCCGTGCCGGCCGAGGTCGGTGTCGTACCCCTGAGGCAGTGCCCGGATGAACGCGTCGGCGTCCGCGGCGACGGCGGCGTCGACGACATCCTGGGCCAGCACCGGCGAATGCTGATATTTCCGGTTCAGCGGGCGCGGAGCGCCTGATAAACCGGAAGCAGCGCCCGACGAATCCGGAGCAGCACCCGGCGGACCGGAAGCAGCGCCCGGCAGACCGGAAAGCGCGCCTGACGAATCAGGAGAAGCCCCTGACGCGCCGGGAGGAGCGCCGAGGCGGATGTTGTCGGTGACGGTGCCGGCGAAGAGGTGCGGGCGCTGCGGCATCCATGCGAGCCGGGCCCGCCACGCGGTGAGGTCGAGGTCCGCGAGGTCGGCGCCGTCGACGAGCACCCGGCCCGACGCCGGCGTGACGAAGCCGAGCACCAAGGACAGGAGCGTGGACTTGCCGCCGCCGCTCGGGCCGACGAGGGCGACCCTGTCGCCGTGCATCACCTCGAGGGTGAGGTCGCGCAGGGCCACGACGTCGCCGTAGCGCACCTCCACGCGGTCGAACACGAGACCCGCGAAGCGCGCGTCCGGGAGGCGGGGCGCCGCCCGTACCGGCGGAACCGACGCGGCGTCGAGGACCTTGAAGATCTCGGCGGAGGCTGCGAGCCCTTCCTGGCTGGCGTGGAACTTGGTGCCCAGCGCCCGCAGCGGCAGGTACGCCTCCGGGGCGAGCAGCAGCACGACCAGCGCCGCGGCCAGGGTCAGCTTCCCGTCGAGGAGCCGCAGGCCGACGGGCACCGCGACGAGCGCCACCGAGACGGTCGCGACGAGCTCCAGCACGAGCGCGGACAGGAACGCCAGGCGCAGCGTCCGCATCGTCGCGACCCGGTAGGCGTCGGCCATGGCCCGGACCCGGCGGACCTGTGACCGTTCGGCGCCGAACGTGCGCAGCGTCGGCAGGCCGATGACGGTGTCGAGGAAGTGGCCGCCGAGGCGCTGCAGCAGGTGCCACTGGTGCTTGGTGCGGGCGCCGGTCTGCTTGCCGACGAGCACGCCGAAGACCGGGATGAGCGGCAGCGTCACGCCGACCACGATCGCGGAGGTGAGGTCGGTGAACGCGAGCCAGCCGAGCGTGGCGAGCGGGACCGTGACGGCGAGGAACACCTGCGGCAGGTAGGACGAGAGGTACCCGTCGAGCCCGTCGACGCCGCGACCGGCGAGGGTGGCGAGCTCGCCGGCGCGCTGCCCGCCCAGCCAGCCGGGGCCGCGGGCGGTGGCGGCGCCGAGCAGCTCCGCCCGCAGGTGCGCCTTGACGCGGGCGGTCGCGCGCCCGGCGACCGCGCCCGCGACGGCGCCGTGCGCGCCGCGCAGCACGACGAACGCGAGGCAGGTCAGGGCGGCGTTCGTGGTGAAGCCCGTCAGCAACGTGGCGAGGCTGACCGCCTGGCCGACGATCAGGATCGCGGCCAGGACGGCCGAGCCGGCCAGCACCGTCGCATAGTGCCTGACCGGCCCGAGCCGCAGCAGTCTTCTGTCCATGAACGTCCGCGCGCCCTACCAGTAGAGAGGGGTGGGCTGACTCTCCCGCCGCCTGAACAGCCACCAGCAGGAGATCTGCACGGCGACCAGCACGGGCAGCAGCGGCGCCGCGCCGATGGCGAGCAGCCGGAGGGTGTCCCCACCGGCGGCCGCGCTCTCGACGGTCACCGTCGCACCCGGGTCCATCGTGGACGCTAGCACGCCCGGGTACCTGGCCAGGGCCACCGCGATCACGGGTAGGGCGCACGCCACAAGCGTGGCCACGAACGCCCGCCCCGGACGTTTCGCGACGCCGGCGAAGACCAGCGCGGCCACGACGACCGCGGCCAGGACGGTGGCGAGCAGCGGGTTGCGGATGTCCGGCGGGCCCTGCAGATACCAGGCGCCGGCCGCGAGCGCCACGAGGGCCGCGGCGGCAGGCCCGGTCCTCGACGGTGCGCCGACGCCGCGCCAGTTGAGGTACGCCGCGCCGTTGGCCACGACGAGAGCGACGTTGGCGAGCGCGGTGAGCCACACGGCCGGGCTCGCGAGGGGCGCGAAGCCGTGCACGTGGCCGCCGGCGTCCACCGGTACACCGTGCAACACGACACCGAGCAGCAGGCCCCAGCCGGCGGCGAGGACCAGGCCGCCGCCGGTGATGAGCGCGTCGAACCCGCCGCGGCGCACCGCCCGGCCGCGCAGCTGCACGCCGGCGTTCAGGGCGATGAGGCCGAGCACCACGGCGACGATCACCGGGTACGCGGCGCCGAACAGCTCCCCCTCCAGCCGGGGGAACGCGGCGACGAGGACGCCGACGGCACCGACGATCCACACCTCGTTGCCGAGGAACATCGGCCCGATGGCGTTGAGCGCGCCCCGTTTGGCGTCGTCGCTCCTGTACAGCGGCAGCAGCAGCGCGACGCCCTGGTCGAGCCCGCCGAGTGCGAAGTACGTCGCGAACAGCAGCCCCAGAACTGCGAACCAGAACGTGCTCACACCAGCACCTCCTCGCGTGCGGGCAGGGTCTCGGGCAGGAACTCGTCGCCGGGGCCGCGTCTGGCCCTGCGGGCGAGCAGCCACCAGTCGGTGAGGGCGAGCCCGGCGACGAGCACCGTGAAGCCGATCGTCGACAGCGTCAGCGCCCGGTCGCTCATCGGCGAGACGGCGTCGGCGGTCTTGAGCAGCCCGTAGACGGCCCACGGCTGGCGGCCCTCCTCGCGCACGATCCAGCCGGCGATCGCGGTCAGGAACGGCACCGGGATGAGGGCGGTGAGCACCCACAGCATCGGCCGGGCCCAGCGGCGCTTGATGATCGTGTCGCGGATGGTGAGCAGCTGCGCCGCGAGCAGGATCAGGAACAGCAGGTTGGCCACCATGATCATGACGCCGAGGGACGCGCCGACGATGCTGCTGGGGATGTAGTCGCCGGGGCCGTGCTTCGCGACCATCGCCGCCTGCTGGGCGGCGGCCTCGTCGCCGCCGGCGAGCTTCGTCGGCTGGTTGTCGGTGAGCGGGCCGAACTGGACGTAGCCGAAGCCGATGGTGAAGAACACGCCGACCAGCGCGGAGCGCAGGCCGTTGCGCAACGACCTGCGAAAGAAGCCGTCCTCGGTGTCGCGGCGGCGCAGGTGCCAGGCGCTGACGCCGGCGACGAAGATGCCGCCGGTCAGCATGGCGGCCGAGACCGTGTGGCCGAGCGCGAACCACAGGGCGCTGTTGGTGAGCAGCGCGCCGAAGTCGGTGAGCCGGACGGTGCCGGCCGCGTCCAGCGCGTAGCCGACGGGGTGCTGCAGGAACGAGTTGGCGACCATGACCCAGAACGCGGACAGCAGCGCGGTCGCGGCGACGCCCCAGATCAGGGCCAGGTGCAGCTTCTTGTTCAGCTTGCCCCAGCCGAAGAGCCACATGCCGAGCAGCGTCGACTCGAGCACGAACGCGATCAGGGTCTCCATCGCCAGGGGCGCGCCGAACACGTCGCCGGTGAGCCGGTTGAGGCCGCTCCAGTTCAGCCCGATCTCGAACTCCATGACGAGTCCCGTGGCGATGCCGACCGCGTAGTTGATCGCGTACAGCACACCCCAGAAGCGGGCCATCCGCCCGTACACCTCCTCGCCGGTCCGCACGTAGCGGGTCTGCACCGACGCCACGAAGAACACCAGACCGAGCGTGAGCGCGACGAAGAGGAAGTGCAGCGAGGCCGTCACGGCGAACTGCCACCGCGCGGCATCCAGCGCATTCATAGGTTGCCCCCCGACATGTACCCGACCAACATATCGGCAGACTACATGTCAGGGCACAAAAAAGCAGCGCCCGTCCTCCGCCAAGGACGAGCGCTGCTGAGGAACGTCTCAGGCTGCCGTGTTGCGCTTCCCCGCGACGCGGGCCAGGGCGACGAGCGCGTGCGCCCGGGCGTACTCGGCAGGGGTGAAGGCCGGCGCGGGGCGCCGGACGTACAGGGTGCCGCCGGCTGGGTCCTGCAGCTGCATGCCGGTCGACGTGTAGCCCTCGGCGCCCGTGGACGTGTCCGCCCGCCAGGAGATGTCGCAGTCGCCGAGCAGCGCCGCGATCGCCTCCTCCAGGGTCGCCGAGCCGTCCAGGACCTTCCCCGCCAGGGCGAGGACCCGGGTCGGCTCGTCGATGAGGCCCCGCACGTCGGCCTGGGCGACCCACGCGTCGCGGCCCCGGCCGCGCCGCACGGCCTCGGTGAGGTCGGCGACGGTCAGCTCGTCGGGCGCCTCCACGAGGAAGTCGTCGACGGCGCCGGACTCGGTGGTGTGCACCTGGACCGACAGGATGTTGACCTTGCGCAGCGCGAGGCTCGCGGTCAGCACGGACAGGAAACCGGGACGGTCGTCGACCGTCGCGCGGATGCGCCAGAGGGTCATCTCACGCCACCCTGGGGATGGTTGCGCCGGCGGGCGCGGGGGCTCCTGCAACGGAGCCTCCCGCCTTACCCAGCTCCGCCAAGCCAGGCCCCGCCAGCCGATCCCCGAGCACAGATGCGGTTGCACCGACCAGCTGCGCCAGCCGCTCCACCTCGGAACCGTGGAACGGTGGTGCTCCAGCGTCGCCGTCCGCCCCGCCGCGGGCGACGACAAGGACCAGACCTCCACGCTGAAAAGGCGCGACAGCAAGATGGATGCCGTCAGCAGCGCTGATCGCGCGAGGCCGGAGTGGTGCGATGTCCACCTGTGGGGGGACATCCGGAGTGCGCCAGCTGGCGCAGATCACCGAGGAGCCGGACCATGCCTGGGCTCGCGCGCCGCCGCCCGCCCAGTCCGATCCGATGAGGATCGCGACCGCCCAGTCCGCTCCGAACAGTGCCGGCGCCGCGTCCACGACCGTTGCCAGGCCGTGCTGCGGGTTCGCCGCCACCTGTCCGATGAGCGCGACCTCGCGGCCACTGCTCGGCTCCGACAGCTCCGTGCCGCGCCACACACCGTCCACGCGAACGCCTGGGATCGCCGCAAGACCGGTGAGGACACGATCGACGGGGGCCGAAGCCGGCCACACCACGGTGAGGTCGTCCACCGCGCGGCCACCGACCCGTTCCAGCACAACGACCGAAACGATGTCGGCGCCGACCACACCCAGCGTCCGGGCGACCTGCCCGAGTGAGCCGGGACGGTCAGGTAGCGCCACTCTCAGCCGCAACAGCATCGACGTCGACCTCCCTGTTCGTCCTTGGCTGACGTGTACGCCGCCGTTGGTGTACGTCACCTGTTTGTTTCTCCGGTACTGCCGTTCTTTGGTGCTGAGAACAGCTTGCCGATCCCGGGTTTCCGCGCCGTTTCGCCGCCGTATCGATGCCGGAACGTCTCCGGGTCCTCCCAAAGCCCCAGGGAAACGGACATTTGGCGGTGAAATACCTGGCTCGACTCTTGACAGAGAACGCGTCTCACCCCTGGACTGGCCGGATGAGCACCCCGCCCGGTCTCGACCTCGCCCGCCTCGCGGCGTACCTCCAGGACAAGGCTCCTGGGCTCGTCACCGAACCCATCCAGGCCGAGCTCATCGCCGGCGGCCGGTCCAACCTGACCTACATCGTCAACGAGGTCTTCGTGCTGCGCCGCCCGCCCCTCGGGCACGTCCTCGCCACCGCGCACGACATGGCCAGGGAGCACCGGATCATCTCCGCGCTCGGCCCGACGACCGTGCCGGTCCCGGAGGCGCTGCTGCTGTGCGAGGACGACAGCGTCCTCGGCGCGCCGTTCTACCTGATGTCCCGGGTGCCCGGGGTGGTGCTGCGCAGTCGCAGGCAGACCGACGCGCTCGGCGAGGAGGCGCGGCGCGAGGTCGCGTTCGCGATGATGGACACCCTCGCCGACCTGCACCGCGTCGACCCCGCCGGGATCGGCCTGGGCGACTTCGGCCGGCCCGAGGGCTTCCTGGAGCGGCAGGTCCGCCGCTGGTCGAAGCAGCTGGCCCAGTCTACGAGCCGCGACCTGCCCGACGCCGCACAGCTGCGGGACCGGCTCGCCGCCACGATCCCCGTCTCCGCCACCACCGCGATCGTGCACGGCGACTACCGGCTCGACAACCTCATCGTCGACCCCGCCCGCCTGAAGGTCGCGGCCGTCCTCGACTGGGAGATGGCCACCATCGGCGACCCGCTCACCGACCTGGGGCTGCTGCTGGCGTACTGGACGGTGCTGGACCGCCTGAAGCTCGGCTTCAACCCGATCGCCGACGGGCTGGGGGCCGACGCCGGGTTCCCGTCCGGCGACGAGCTGCTCCAGCGCTACGCCGTCTCCAGCGGCGCGGCGCTGGACGACCTGCACTGGTACGTCGCGATGGCCTGCTACAAGCTGGCCGTCATCCTCGAGGGCATCCACTTCCGCTACACCAGCGGCCAGACGGTCGGCGCCGGCTTCGACCAGATCGGCGCGCTGGTCCCGCCCCTGCTCGCGCAGGGTCTCGCAGCGATCAACGGAGAGAGCTGATGGACTTCCGCTTCGACACGCGCACCGCCGAGCTGCACGAGAAGCTCACCGACTTCATGCAGGAGGAGGTGTATCCGGCCGAGCCCCGCTTCGAGGCGGAGCTGGCCGCGCTCAGCGCGGGTTCAGGCGACCCGTGGGCGCGCCCCGCGGTCATCGAGGAGCTGAAGGCGTCGGCCCGCGACCGCGGCCTGTGGAACCTGTTCCTGCCCGACGACCGCTTCGGCGCCGGCCTCACCAACCTGCAGTACGCGCCGCTCGCCGAGATCACCGGCCGCAGCCCGCACCTGGCGCCCGAGGCGCTCAACTGCGCCGCGCCCGACACCGGCAACATGGAGGTCCTCGCCGGGTTCGGCTCGCCGGGGCAGCAGGACCGCTGGCTCAAACCCCTGCTGGAAGGCCAGATCCGGTCCGCGTTCTGCATGACCGAACCCGACGTCGCCTCGTCCGACGCGACCAACATCGCCACCCGGATCGAGCGCGACGGCGACTCGTACGTCATCAACGGCCGCAAATGGTGGTCCTCCGGCGCCATGAACCCCAACTGCGCCGTCTTCATCGTGATGGGCAAGTCGGACCCCTCCGCCGAGCGGCACCGGCAGCAGAGCATGATCCTCGTCCCGCGGGACACCCCGGGCGTCACCGTCAAGCGCGGCATGCATGTGTTCGGCTACACCGACGCCGCCCACGGCGGTCACGCGGAGGTGGAGTTCGCCGATGTACGGGTCCCCGCCGACCACCTCATCGCCGAGGAGGGCTCGGGGTTCGCGATCGCGCAGGCCCGTCTCGGCCCGGGCCGCATCCACCACTGCATGCGGCTCATCGGCATGGCGGAGCGCGCCCTGCAGCTGATGTGCGAGCGGGTCAGCGAGCGGATCGCGTTCGGCCGCCCCCTGGCCGAGCAGGGCGTGGTGCGCGACTGGATCGCCGAGTCCCGCGTCCGCATCGAACAGGCCCGGCTCCTGGTCCTGAAGACCGCCTGGCTGATGGACACCGTCGGCAACAAGGGCGCCCACACCGAGATCCAGGCGATCAAGATCGCGGTGCCGCAGATGACCGAATGGGTCGTCGACAAGGCCATCCAGGCCCACGGCGCGGCCGGCGTCAGCCAGGACACCCCGCTCGCCGCCCTCTGGTCACAGGCCCGGACGCTGCGCCTGGCCGACGGCCCCGACGAGGTGCACCGCGCGTCCCTCGCCAAGCGTGAGCTGCGCAAGTACAGCTGAGCTCCTGAAGACGGGCCTGAAGAGGGCCTGAAGAGGGCCTGGAGACGGGCTTGAAAACGGGCCGCCCCCTGCCTCCGGGGGCGGCCCGTTCGCTCATTCCGCGACGCGGTACGGGGCCGGTGCCTCGTACGTGGCGGACGGCAGGTCCTCCACGTCCTCGAAGCGCTCCTGCGCCGCCTGGATCGCCTTCGGTGCCGAAGCGGCGGCCGCCCAGCCGACCGCGATCCCACCGAGCACGGCGATCGCGATCCAGCCCCACGGCTTGCGCTGCTTCCGCCCCGACAACGCGTCGAACGCCAGGCTCGCCCGGTGCCACGCCTCGTCCGCCGCGGACCCGACCCGGTCCGACGCCGTGCCGTACCGGCTCGACGCCTCATCCGCGAGGTCATACGCCCGGTCCTTCACCGACCCGCCGACCGAACGCGCCGACTCGACCGCGGACACCAGATAGTCCCAGGCGTCCTCAGCCACGCTCTCCGCGCGCCGCTTACCCTTCTTCCACTGTGCGGTCATCTCAGCCACCTCTCCTCCATTGACCGCTTTCCCGATCCCCACCTCCCGCAAACTGCGCTGTGCTTCCGCCCCACCGCTGCGCGGCGGGTCCCGGCGGGGATTCTCACCCGCACCCCAATGCGCCGCTGCGCGGCGCACTGCCGGCCACCGACCTTCACGCCGCTCCCACGGTTGATCGAATTGCAGTTCTGGCCGCCATCACAGCCAGATCCGTCATTCGATCAAGCGGCGGCCAAGAAAGACCGGCACCCGGGCGACACCACCCCACTGCCCGGCCCACCGGCGCGCATCCTCATGATCCGGAAGACTTTGTGCTGCTATGACGACAAGAACTCTTCCGGATCACGTGATGCGCGAAGACCACAACCGCTCGGGATCACGGCTGACGGCAGCCGTCCGGGGTGATCGCGGGCGGCGCGGTTTCCGTGATCCGGAAGACTTTGTGCTGCTCTGGCGACATAAAGTCTTCCGGATCACGAGAAGCAGTGCGGCGCGGAGCGGCGCATTGGGGCCGCGGGTGAGAATCCCCGCCGGGCCCCGCCGCGGCAGCGGTGGGGGAATTACAGCGTGCTGGCGCGTTCGACCAGGTGGGTTTCGACCATGACGGCGGTGGGGGCGGCGCCGGCGATGCGGGCGAGCAGCAGCCGGACCATCTCGCGGCCCATGGCCTCGACGGGCTGGTGGACGGTGGTCAGGGGCGGGTCGGTCTGGCGGGCGATGGCGACGTCGTCGAAGCCGACCAGGGAGACGTCCGACGGGACGCGCTTGCCGAGCTCGCGCAGGGCCCGCAGCGCGCCGACGGCCATCAGGTCGGAGGCGGCGAAGACGGCGTCGACCGAGGGGTCGCGGGCGAGCAGCTCACGGACGGCCACCTCGCCCGAGGCCTCGCTGAAGTCGCCGTAGGCGATGAGGGACTCGTCGGCGGGCAGGCCGGCGCGGTCGAGGGCCTCGCGGTAGCCGGCGAGGCGGGACACGCCGGCGGCCATGTCCTGCGGGCCGGCGATCGCGGCGATCCGGCGGCGGCCGCGGTCCAGGAGGTGGCCGACGGCCAGGCGCGCGCCGCCCTCGTTGTCGGCATCCACAAAGGCCACGTCGGAAGAGGCGCCGCCGGAGGACGACAGCATGCGGGCGGGGCGGCCGCCGAGGACGACGGGGAGGCCGCGCTGCTCCAGCAGCTGCGGCAGCGGGTCGGCGTCGTGCAGGGAGAGCAGCATGACGCCGTCGACGTGCTGGTTGGTGAGGTGGTGCTCGACGCGCTGGCGCTCCGCCGGGGACTGGGCCATAGCGAGCCACAGTTGCAGCTGGGTGTCGGCGAGGGCGGAGCTGACGCCGCGGACGATGCCGGCGAAGAACGGCTCGCCGAAGACCCGCTCCTCCGACTCCGACACGACGAGCGCGACGGAGTCGGTGCGCTGCGTGACGAGGGCTCGGGCAGCGCGGTTGGGGACGTAGCCGAGCTCGTCGATCGCCTTCTGCACGGCCGCCCGCGCTTCCGGGCTCACCTGCGGCGAGCCGTTGACGACCCGCGAGACCGTGCCCCGCCCCACGCCGGCGCGCGAGGCGACCTCGTCGAGGGTGGGGCGGCCCGCGGAACGGGGGCGGCTGTTGGTGGAAGACACGCCCCATTGTGCGCACACGTTCGCGATCTTGCAGCCGCGGTGCCCCGGAATCGCGACACCGCGGCGGCAAAGCCAAAGCAAAACCAAACGATCTACGACAAAAGCGCCTCGACCTGCACCGAGCTGCCGGCCGGGGCGACCGGCAGGACGCCGCCGTCGACGGGCACGCCGTCGACGACGAGCGAGCACGAGGTCGCCGGGACGCCGGGCTCCTTGTGGACCGTGATGGTGTACGTCGCGCCGCGGAAGCGCCGTACCGCCGAGAAACCGGACCAGGACGAGGGGATGACCGGCGCGATCCGCAGGCCGGACAGCTCCGGCCGGATGCCCAGGATCCACTGCGTCACGGCCGCGTAGTTCCACGCGGCGGTCCCGGTCAGCCAGGAGTTCTTCGCCTCGCCGTGGGTGGGCGCGTCGCGGCCGGCGATCATCTGCGCGTAGACGTACGGCTCGCAGCGGTGCAGGTCGCCGATCTCCTCGCGGGCCGACGGGTTGATCCGCTTGTAGTAGTCGAACGCGCCGTCGCCGTTGCCGACCATCGCCTCGGCGATCATGAGCCACGGGTTCGTGTGGCAGAAGATCCCGGCGTTCTCCTTGTACCCCGGCGGGTAGGAGGAGATCTCGCCGAGCTCGATGCGGTACGACGAGAACGCCGGCTGCTGCAGCACGATGCCGTGCGGGGTGGCGAGCCGCTCGCGGACGCTGGCCAGGGCGCGCACGGCGGTGCCGTCGTCCAGGCCGACGCCGCCCATGATGCACATGCCCTGCGGCTCGATGAAGATCTGGCCCTCGTCGTTGGACGCGGAGCCGATGACGTTGCCGTGGAAGTCGTACGCGCGGCGGAACCACGCGCCGTCCCAGCCGTGCTCGGCGATCGAGCCGGTCATCTTCTCCGCGGCGGTCAGGTAGGCCGCCGGATCGTCGTCCTTGTGAACAGCCAGCTCGGCGAGCGAGCGGGCGGCGAGGACGAACTGGCCGGCGATGAACACCGACTCCGCCACGCCGCCGGTGGCGTTCTCCGTGGTCTGGAAGGGCTCGCCGGGCGTGTCGGAGAAGCAGTTGAGGTTGAGGCAGTCGTTCCAGTCGGCCCGGCCGATCAGCGGGAGGCCGTGCGGCCCGAGGCGTTCGGTGGTGTACCGGAGCGACAGCTTGAGGTGCTCGTACAGCGACTGCTCGCTGCCGGGCGCGTTGTCGAACGGCACGGGCTCGTCGAGGATGCTCCAGTCGCCGCTCTCCTTGATGTACGCGGAGACGCCGAGGATGAGCCACAGCGGGTCGTCGTTGAAGCCGGACCCGATGTCGTTGTTCCCGCGCTTCGTCAGCGGCTGGTACTGATGGTATGCGCCACCGGTCGGCAGCTGCGTGGCGGCGATGTCGAGGATCCGCTCGCGGGCCCGCTCCGGGATCATGTGGACGAAGCCGAGCAGGTCCTGGTTCGAGTCGCGGAAGCCCATCCCGCGGCCGATCCCCGACTCGTACAGCGACGTCGACCGGCTCATGTTGAACGTGACCATGTTCTGGTACGCGTTCCAGATGTTCACCATGCGGTCGGTGTCGGCGTCGGGGGTCTGCACGCGCAGCCCGCCGAGCAGCTCCTCCCAGCGCGCGGCGAGCGCGGCGAGGCCGGCGTCGACGGTCTCCTGGGCCAGCCAGGTGGCGACCTTCGCCTGCGCGCCGGCCTTGTTGATCGTCTGCGAGCCCGGCGGGTCGAACTTCGCGTCGCGGGGGTTCTCCCAGTACCCGAGGACGAAGCCGATCTCGCGGGTCTCCCCCGGCTCGAGGGTGAGCTTCACGTGGTGCGACCCGTGCGGCTGCCAGCCGTGGGCGATCGAGTCGCCGGACTCGCCGCGCTCGACGGCGAGGGGCCGGTCCCAGGAGCGGTAGGGGCCGAGGAACGCCTCCCGGGACGTGTCGAAGCCGGCGAGCGGCTCGCTGCACGCGAAGTAGGCGAAGTGGTCGCGGCGCTCCCGGTACTCCGTCTTGTGGTAGATGACGCCGTCGACGACCTCGACCTGGCCGGTGTTGAAGTTGCGCTGGTAGTTGGTGGCGTCGTCCTGCGCGTCCCACAGGCAGAACTCGATCGACGAGAACGCCGACAGCGACACGGCCGTGTCCCGCTCGTTCGTGACCTTGAGCCGCCACACCTCGAGGGTCTCGCCGAGCGGCACGAAGTAGAGCGTCTCGGCCTTGATCCCGCGGTACCGGGAGGCGACACGCGTGTAGGACAGCCCGTGCCGGCACTCGTAGTCGTCGAGCTCGGTCTGCGTCGGCTGCCAGGTGGGCGACCAGAACTCGGCTTCGTCGCGCAGGTAGATGTAGCGGCCGCCGAGGTCCATCGGCGCGTTGTTGTACCGGTAGCGGGTCAGCCGGCGCAGCCGGGCGTCGCGGTAGAACGAGTAGCCGCCGGCGGTGTTGGAGATGATGCCGAAGTACGCCTCGGTGCCGAGGTAGTTGATCCAGGGCAGCGGGGTGTCTGGTCGGTCGATGACGTACTCGCGGCGTTCGTCGTCGAAGTGGCCGAAGCGCACGGTGTGCCTCCTGCTGGGGGGATTGAGACTGCGCTGCTTCAGGCGGACTCGCGGACCACGAGGTGCGTGTCGAGCACAGTCGAGTGGGCCGGCCCGCCGGCGATGCGGGCCAGCAGGAGCCTGGCCATCTCGCGCCCCATGCCCTCCACCGACTGGTGCACGGTGGTGAGCGGCGGCTGGGTCTGCCGGGCCACGGCGGAGTCCTCGAACCCGACCACGGCCACGTCGGAGGGCACCCGCCGGCCCAGCTCACGCAGGGCGCGGATGGCGCCGGCGGCCATCAGGTCGGAGGCGGCGAAGACGGCGTCGAGTCCGGGGTTGAGATGGATGAGGCGGTGCATCGCGTCGGCCCCGCTCGCCTCGCTGAAGTCGCCGTACGCGATGAGTCGCTGATCGTGCGGGAGGGACGCCAGGCGCAGCGCCTCCCGGTAACCGCGAAGGCGGGCGATGCCCACCGCCATGTCCTGCGGGCCGGCGATCACCGCGATGCAGTGGCGACCGAGGCCGATCAGGTGCTCGACGGCGGTGCGAGCGCCGCCCTCGTTGTCGTTGTCCACGTAGGCGACCTCGTTGTCGCCCCCGCCCGCCTGCTCGATCTCGAGCATGTGCGCCGGCCGCCCACCGAGGACGGTCGGCAGCCCCCGCTTGCCGAGCAGCGCCGGGAGCGGGTCGTCGTCGTGCAGGGAGAGCAGCAGCACCCCGTCCACGTGCTGGTCGGACAGGTGCCGCTCGACCATGAGCCGCTGCGACGGCGACTGCGCCATCGCGAGCCACAGCTGCAGGGACGTGTCGGCCAGCACGTTGCTGACGCCACGGACGATGCCGGCGAAGAACGGCTCGCCGAAGACCCGCTCCTCCGACTCGGACACCACGAGGGCGACCGAGTCGGTGCGGCGGGTGACGAGGGCGCGGGCGGCCCGGTTGGGCACGTACCCGAGCTCTTCGACGGCACGGGCGACGGCGGCGCGAGCCTCCGGGCTGACCTGCGGCGAGCCGTTGATCACCCGGGAGACCGTGCCGCGCCCGACGCCGGCGCGCGCGGCCACCTCGTCCAGCGTCGGGCGGCGCACGTTACTCGCCGAGGCCGTTGTGCTTGATGACCTCGCGGAACCGGTGGCCGCTGGCCTTGACCGTGCGCTGCTGCGTGTCGTAGTCGACCCGGATCATGCCGAACCGCTTGGTGTAGCCCCACGCCCATTCGAAGTTGTCCAGCAGCGACCAGGCGAAGTAACCGCTCAATGGTGCGCCGGCGGCGATCGCGTCGTGGCAGGCCCGGAAGTGCGCGTCGAAGTAGGCGACCCGGTCGGTGTCCTCCACCGTGCCCTCGTCGGTGACGGTGTCGATGTACGCGGCGCCGTTCTCCGTGATGTACAGCGGGACCGCCGGGTAGTCGCGGGCGACGCGGGTCAGCGTCTCGGTGAGGCCCGGGGCGTCGACCTCCCAGTTCATGTCGGTGACGGGTACGCCGGGCCGCTTGAGGAACCGGACGGTCTCGCTGCCGGGCCACGACGTCGGCGCCCGCCAGTAGGGCTCGGCGGGGACGTCGGGGTCCTCGCCGGCCACCACGTGGCGGCTGTAGTAGTTGATGCCCAGCAGGTCCAGCGGCTGCGCGATCTGCTTGTGGTCGCCGTCGCGGACGAAGCCGAAGTCGCTGATCCCCCGCAGGTCGGCCATCACGTCCGCCGGGTACGAGCCGAGCAGCACCGGGTCGAGGAAGATCCGGTTGGCGAGCCCGTCGATGCGCCGGGCCGCGTCGAGGTCCCCGGGCTTCGTCTCGTCGGCCGCGGAGATCGCGTACAGGTTGAGCGTGATGCCGAGCTGCGCGGTGGGATCCGCGGCGCGGATCGACTCGATCGCCTGGCCGTGGCCGAGGAGCAGGTGGTGCATGGCGGCCAGGGCGTCGGGCGCGTGCTGGCGGCCCGGCGCGTGGACGCCCGACGCGTAGCCGAGGAACGCCGAGCACCACGGCTCGTTGAACGTCGTCCAGTGGCGGACCCGGTCGCCGAGCGCGCCGTGCACGAGCGTGGCGTAGTCGGCGAACCGGGCCGCGGTGTCGCGGGCGGGCCAGCCGCCCGCGTCTTCCAGCTCCTGGGGCAGGTCCCAGTGGTACAGCGTCACCCAGGGGGTGATGTCGTGCGACAGCAGCTCGTCGACGAGCCGCCGGTAGAAGTCCAGGCCCTTGGCGTTGGCCGGCCCCGACCCGCCCGGCTGGACGCGCGGCCACGCGACGGAGAACCGGTAGGCGTTGATGCCCAGGTCCTTCATCAGTCCCACGTCCTCGCGGAAGCGGTGGTAATGATCGCAGGCCACGTCGCCGGTGTCCCCGCCCAGTGTCTTGCCCGGGGTGTGGCTGAACGTGTCCCAGATCGAGGGGGTGCGGCCGTCCTCCCGGGCGGCCCCCTCGATCTGGTACGACGCGGTCGCCGCACCCCACACGAAACCGGGTGGGAACGTCAGCGGGTCGATGCTGGTCACGCCTTGACCGAACCTTCCATGATGCCGCCGATGATCTGACGGCCGAATGCGATGAACACCAGGAGCAGCGGCACGATCGCAAGAGCTGTCCCGGTAAAGACTTGCACGTAGTCGGTCTTGTAATAACCGGTGGCGAGAATGTTCAGTGAAACTTGCACGGTCGGGGTGTCGCCATTGAGCACGACGTAGGGCCAGAGGAAGTCGTTCCAGGTCTCCATGAACGTGAGCAGGCCCAGCACCGCCGCCGCCGGACGCAGCGCGGGCAGCACGACCGACCAGTACGTCCGCCAGGTGGAGGCGCCGTCGACGCGGGCGGCCTCGATGAGCTCGTCGCTGATCGCGGACTCCGCGTACTGCCGGATCATGAACACGCCGAAGCCCTTGACCAGGAACGGCACGATGACCGCCTGGAGGGTGTTCGTCCAGTCGAACTTCACCATGAGCAGGTACAGCGGAATGATGTTGACCTGGGTCGGGATCATCATCGTGAGGATGATGATCAGCAGCAGGGCGTTCTTCCCGCGGAACTTCAGCTTCGCGAAGGCGAAGCCTGCGAGCGTGGAGAAGAACACCACTGACAAGGTTACACACGACGACACGATGGCCGAGTTGATCAGGCCGTAGACGAAGTTGGCGTCGGTGTTGGCCAGCACCCGCGAGGCGTTGTCGAAGAAGTTCGGGCCGGGCGTGAGCGGCGGCGGGATGTCGGTGACCGCGCTGTTGTCCCGCGAGGCCACGATGAAGGACCACAGGATCGGGAAGACCGACAGCACGATCGTGATGATCAGCGCGAGGTACGTCAGCGGGCTGGCGTCCCACAGCGCGGACGACGCACTGCGGACCCTGCCCTTCTTCCCCGGCGGCGGCGTGCCCGGCATGCTCCTTGGCCGCGTCATAGTCGTGCTCATGAGGTCTGCCCCTTGACGGATCGGCGCACCAGAGCGAAGTTGATCAGCGCGAAGATCAGGATGATCACGAACAGCAGCCAGGAGATCGCGGCGCCGCGGCCCACGTTGTAGTTGTTCGTGAACGTGGTCTCGTAGATGTACATCGCGACGGTCTGGAACTCGTTGAGCGAGCCACCCTGGATGCGGCCGTAGTTGAACAGCAGCGGCTCGGTGAACAGCTGCATGCCGCCGATCGTCGAGATGATCACGGTGAAGAGGATCGTCGGCTGGATGAGCGGCACGGTGATCCGCCAGAACCGGCGGGCCGCGGACGCGCCGTCCAGCGACGCCGACTCGTACAGCTCCTTCGGGATCGCCTGCATCGCCGCCAGGTAGATGAGGGCGTTGTAGCCGGTCCAGCGCCAGTCGACCATGAACGCGATCGCGGTCCACGACGACCAGCGGTGGTTGCGCCACTCGACGGGGTCCAGGTGCAGGCTCTGCAGCAGCCAGTTCGCCAGGCCGTACCGGTCGGCGAAGATCAGGCCGAAGACGATGCCGACGGCGGCGACCGAGGTGATGTTGGGGATGAGGACACCCATGCGGATCGCGGTGCGGGCCCGCATCTTCTTGTTGAGCCAGCTCGCGATGAGCAGCGCGAAGATGAGCTGCGGCACGGTCGCGACGATGAACAGGCCGAACGTGTTGAAGATGACGATCCAGAAGTGCTCGTCCCAGAGGACCTTGCGGTAGTTCTCGAGCCCGACGAAGCCCGCGTCGCCACCCGTCAGGGTGTTCTTCCGGGTCGACAGGATGGCGGTGTAGACCAGCGGGTACGCGCCGAACACCGCGAACAGGACGAAGAACGGCGCGACGAACAGGTACGGCGACAGTCGCAGGTCGAGCCGCCCGACCCGCACGGAGCGCCGCGACGCTGGTTTCGGTGGCCCGGCGGGGGCGCGCCCGTGGCGAGGCCCGGTGACCTCGCCGACGTTGGTAGCCATGGGGGGTGGATCCCTTCCGATCAACGGGCTATGTGGAGGACGGAGGCGGCGTCAGGTTCGACGCCGCCTCCGCCGTCAACGCATCGGTCAGCCTTCGGCGAGTGCCTTGCTGTCCTTGATGGCCTTGTCCCAGCCCGCCTGGGCGCTCAGCTTGCCCTGCTCGGCGGCCTGCATGGCCGGCTCGAACCCGTTCTCCCACAGCGCCTGGTGCTTCGGGCCGAGGTAGATCGGCTTGAGGTCCTTGGCCGCACCGGCGTAGATCTTGCCGACCGGGGCGTTGTTGAAGTAGTCGTTCTTCGCCTCGGTGATCTTCGGGTCGTCCAGCGCGGCGATCGACGAGGGCAGCGGGCCCGCCTCGGCGAACGCGTCCAGGCCACCCTGCTTGCCGGTGATGAACTTGATCAGCTCGAAGGCCTGCTTCTTGTGCTTGCTCTGCTCGGGCACCGCGAGGTAGGAGCCGCCCCAGTTGCCACCCTTACCGGGGATGGTCGCGATGTCCCACTTGTTCTTGCCGGCGTCGCCGGCGCGCTCCTTGATGACACCCGTGTACCACGGCGGGCACGGCACGGTCGCGAACGCGGCGTTCTTGAACGCGGCGTCCCAGTCCGCCTGCCAGCGGGCGAGCTTCGCGGTCAGGCCCTTGGCGGCCATGTCCATGCCCAGGTCGTAGGCGTCCTTGACGGCCTTGTTGGTGTCGCCGATGTACTTGTCGCTCTTGTCGTAGAACCAGCTGTCCGCGTTCTGCATGATGTACGGCTGCATGATGCTCGTCGCCGAGTCGGTCCAGGCGGCGCCGGTGTTCTTCGACTTGAAGATCTCGCCCTGCTTGACGTACTCCTGCCAGGTCGGCCACAGCTTGCTGACCGCGTCGCGGTCAACCGGCAGGCCGGCCTTCTGGAAGAGGTCGGTGCGGTAGCACATCGCCAGGGGGCCGACGTCGGTGCCGAGGCCGACGAGCTTCTTGCCGTCCGCGGTGAAGGCGTTCTTCCACTTGAAGGCCAGGTAGTCCTTCTCCAGCGACGCCGCACCCAGGTCCAGCAGGTTGGCGAAGCCCTTGTTGTCCTTCAGGTACTGCAGCAGCATGCCCTCTTCGAGCATGACCACGTCACTCGCGCCGCTGCCGGCGGAGATCCACTGGGCGAGCTTCGGAGCGAAGTCCTTGGTCTGGCCTTCGTTCTTCACGTCGACCTTGATGTTCGGGTTGGCGGCCTCGAAGTCCTTGACCGCCTGGTTGAAGCCGGGCGTGCCGAAGTAGGACAGCGAGATGGTGACCGGGCCCGTGCCGTCGGCGCTGGGCTCGTCGTCCTTCTTCGCACTGCACGCGGTGGTCATACCGAGGGTAAGACCCACGGCGAGCGTGGCCGCGGCGATCGAACGCAGACGGCGTGAGGTGACGCTCATCCTGACCCCTCTCTCAGGTCGTGATGGGTGTGTGGTGGGGGTGTGATGCATCGACGGCGGACCCGGGTGTGAAGTCCGTCGTTCGGGTGTCGCGGGGTATGGCGGGTCGAGCATTTGAGTGGCCCCGTGGCCGCGGGGTGTGTCACCGGCCACAGCCACGGGAGCGCTCCCATGAGACTGGCGTCTCGTCCGCCAGGTGTCAATGGGGCAGTGGGAGCGTTCCCATTTCGTTACCGCAAGATTTCGACGAGCGGTTTTGTCCGCCTTTACCGCGACATGGTCGCTTCCAGCGCGGCGACCTCAGCGACGGAAGTCAATCCGGACACGCGGACGCGCGCCATCGACAGCTGTCGTCGCACGACAGTTCCATGAAAGCGTCATGGATCGATGTAATCGATCGACGGTCGTCGGGCTTACGTCATGCGGCGCAGGAGCGTGCTCACCCGGGCGGGATCGAAGGACGTCGGGTCGAAGGAGCGGCCGAGCCACTCGCGCATCGGGGCGTGGTCCGGGTGGTCCGGGTCGGCCAGGACGGCGACCAGGTCGCGGTAGCCCTCGGGCCCGCCCACGTCGTCGGGCGGGCAGCCGCGCTCGCCGGCGGTGCACACCGGGTAGGCCGTGTCCGGATCGGCGGGGAACACGTCCTCGACCGTCAGGTCGTGCTCCCACCAGTCGCCGAAGTCGTAGGTGTACCGCAGGCGGGCGTCCTTCTGGGCGACCGCGTCCAGGCGGGTGTCGAGCTCGTCCCGGACGTCGAGCAGGCCGTCGGGGTCGGGCACCCCGTACTGAACGCCGTCGATGTCGAAGACGTGCAGGTGACGGTCGCCCCAGCCCATCGCGAACTGCACGACACGGTGGACACGGTCGAGGGTGAAGCCGCCCGGGATGAGGACCCGTCGCCACACGGTGGGCTCGACGCCGTCGAGCGTGATGCGGAGTTGGATGATCGCGCGCGCCATGGTGCAGTCATTGTTGACCGAGGCGGTATGGCGGCGCACCCTGAAGTGGTGATCTGTCCTGCGTGTCGGGAGAAACGGCACGCCGACTGCCCCGGCGGCAACCGGTGCGACTGCCAGCACCGCGAGCCGGCGCCCACCCCTCCAGTGACGGGTGCGCCGGGGCCCTAAGGTTGGCTGGTGCAGCAGCTGTACCCGCATCCGGGAGACGTCGACCAGGCAACGCTCGTCGACCTGTACGCGCCGCCGCCGGAGCCCTCCGTGCGGGTGAACTTCGTGGCGAGCCTCGACGGCGCGGGGACGCTCGACGGCAGATCGGCGGGCCTGTCGGGGCCGGAGGACAAGCGGGTCTTCGGGATCCTGCGGATGCGCTGCGACGCGCTGCTCGTCGGCGCCGGCACGGTCCGCGACGAGGGCTACCGCGCGCTGCGCCTGGACGAGCAGCGGCGGCGGTGGCGCCTGGAGCACGGGCTGAGCGAGTACCCGACCCTGGTCATCGTCTCCGGCCGGGCGGACCTCGACCCCGCACAGCCCGCCCTCGCCGACGCGCCGGTCCGGCCGGTCGTCGTCACTCGGCACGGGACGGACACCGCGCACCTCGAGCCGGTGGCGGACGTCATCCGGGCGGGTGACCACCACGTGGACCTGGCCACGGCGATCGGACGCCTCCGCGCGGACGGCCACGCCCAGATCCTCAGCGAGGGCGGGCCGCGACTGTTCGGGTCGCTCACCGCGGCGGGCCTCGTCGACGAGCTGTGCCTGACGGTGTCGCCGTTGCTCGCCGGCCCCGGAGCGGGCAGGATCACCGCCGGACCCCTGGCACCGACCCCCGAGCACCTCACGCTGCGTCACGCCTTGCTGGCCGATGGTCAGCTGCTGCTGCGGTACGGGCGCTGAACCGAATCCACACCGCTGTCCACAGGCCTGTGGACAAGTGTCCCCAACTTGTGGACGCGCGATCGCCTTGCGACTGTTTTGCGGTGGTTTGGCCGTGTGAACGAACGTGAACGCGTCCACAGGTGGGCGTGGTGGCTTCGATCCGCCGGTGGTCTTGGGGCACGATGCACAGGCGAACACATGTACTGGGGGTCGACCGGATGGACGTTACGGACGATACGAAGGACGGGCCGGTCGTCGGCCGGGTCCTCGGCACCGCCGACGCGACCCCGCTCACGTTCTGGGTCGCCGTGAACGACGACGCCTACCTCCAGCTCGACGACGTCGTCGTCACCGAGCGTGAGCTCCCCGGCCAGCCACCGGTGAAGATCGCCGGCGTGGTGACCGCGGTCAGGGCCCGGCACGAGGGCGTCGTGTTCGACTCCGACGTGTTCCTCGTCGCCGACGGCACGCTGCCGGCGACGGTGCAGGAGGCGGCCGAGATCACCACGACCCGCGTCGATCCCGAGGTGTACGTCCCGCCGACCCCCGGCGCCGTCGTCCACCGGGCGCAGGGCGACGCGCGGGCCGGCGCCCTCTACTTCGACCGGATGGACCGCACGATCCCGATGGGCTTCGGCCGGGACGGCGCCGCGATGTTCATCAACGCGGACTTCCTCGACGGCAGCCGCGGCGCCCACGTGTCGATCTCCGGCATCTCCGGGGTGGCGACGAAGACGAGCTTCGCCACGTTCCTGCTCTACTCGGTGTTCCGGTCCGGCGTCCTGGGCGGCGCCGGCGAGACCGCCAACACCCGCGCGCTCATCTTCAACGTCAAGGGCGAGGACCTGCTGTTTCTCGACCACCCCAACAGCCGCCTCGACGCGGCGACGGAGGCCAACTACGCGCGGCTCGGGCTGGTCGCCGGCCCGTTCCCCGACGTGCGGGTCTACGCGCCGCCAAGGGCCGGCGACTCCTCCGGCACGCCGGACGTCAGCAGCCGGCTGACCGGGGTCGACAGCTTCTACTGGACGCTGCAGGAGTTCTGCACCGACCGCCTGCTGCCGTACGTGTTCGCCGACGCGGACGACGAGCGCCAGCAGTACACGATGGTGGTCCACTCGGTCACAGCCCACCTGGCGCGCATCGCGCAGCCCGCGGAGGGCGGCGTCGCCGTCGACGGCACCCGCCTCAACTCGTACGCCGACCTCGTCGACTACCTGGTGGAGCAGCTCAACGACGACGCGACCCGCGGGCAGTGGGCGGGCAGCGCGGTCGGGCTCGGCACGGTCAACGCGTTCGCCCGCCGGTTGATCGGCAGCAAGAAGGACCTGTCCCGGCTGATCCGCGGCGACCTCGCCACCCGCCGGCCGCACGCGGTCAACACCGCCGAGAGCGCCCAGGTGACCGTGGTCGACCTGCACAACCTGCCGGACCGGGCGCAGCGCTTCGTGGTCGGCGTGACGCTGCGCAGCGAGTTCGAGCGCAAGGAGAAGGCGGGCACGGCGAAGCCGCTGCTGTTCGTGGTGCTCGACGAGCTCAACAAGTACGCGCCGCGGGAGGGCACCAGCCCGATCAAGGAGGTGCTGCTCGACATCGCCGAGCGCGGGCGGTCCCTGGGCGTCGTGCTGATCGGCGCGCAGCAGACGGCGAGCGAGGTCGAGCGGCGCATCGTGGCCAACTCCGCGATCCGGGTCGTGGGCCGGCTCGACCCCGCGGAGGCGTCCCGGCCGGAGTACGGGTTCCTGCCCCCGGCCCAGCGCCAGCGGGCCCTGCTCGCCAAGCCCGGCACCATGTTCGTGTCGCAGCCGGAGATCCCGGTGCCGCTGTGCATCGAGTTCCCGTTCCCGTCGTGGGCGACCCGGCCCGCGGAGGCGGGCGCCGCGCCGAGCGCGACGCTGCGCTCGATCGCCCAGGCCAACGACTCGTTCGCGGTCGTCGCGCGGGTCGGCGGCGGCATCACCGACGACGAGATCCCCTTCTAGCCACTGCGAAAGGACTGCACCGGTGCGGATCCTGCACACCTCGGACTGGCACGTCGGCAAGGTCCTCAAAGGACAGTCGCGGGCCAACGACCACATCGCGGCCCTCAAGGCACTCGTCGACGTGGCCGAGGCCGAGCAGCCCGACCTGGTGATCGTCGCCGGGGACCTGTACGACTCGGCGAGCCCGCCCGCCGACGCCACGAAGATCGTCACGCGGGGGCTGTCGGCGCTGCGCAAGACGGGCGCGGACGTCGTCGTCATCGGCGGCAACCACGACAACGGCCAGGCCCTCGACGCGCTCCGGCCGTGGGCGGACGCGGCCGGCATCACCATCCGCGGCGCCCTCACGAAGCCCGAGGAGCTGCTGCTGGAGGGGCGGACGCGGGACGGCGAGGAGTGGCGGCTCGCCGCGCTGCCGTTCGTGTCCCAGCGGTACGCGCTGCGGGCGGCGGAGATGTTCGACCTCAGCGCGGCGGAGAGCGCGCAGAGCTACGCGCACCACATCGGCGGCCTGCTCGCCACCCTCGCCAAGGGGTTCGGGCGCGACACCGTCAACCTGATCACCGGGCACCTCACGGTCATCGGCGCGACGATGGGCGGCGGCGAGCGCGAGGCGCACACCATCATGGGCTACGCCGTGCCCGCGTCGGTCTTCCCGTCCTCGGCGCACTACGTCGCGCTCGGCCACCTGCACCGGGCGCAGACCGTCAACGGGCCCTGCCCGATCCGCTACTGCGGCAGCCCGCTGCCGATCGACTTCGGCGAGGAGGAGAACTTCTCCGCCGTCGCGGTCGTCGACGTGACCACCAGCACCGCGGCGCGGGTCCGCGAGGTGCCCCTGCCGGTCGCGACCCCGCTGCGGACGGTCCGTGGCACGCTCGCCCAGCTGGCCACCCTGGACACCGGTGAGGCGTGGCTGCGGGTGTACGTGTCGGAGCAGCCCCGGGCGGGCCTCCGCGAGGAGGTCCAGGAGCTGCTGCCGAAGGCCCTGGAGGTGCGCATCGACCCGAAGCTGCTGCCCGACCCGAAGGCCGCCGAGCGGGCCGCGGCGCGCGCCGGCCGGTCCGCGGGCGAGCTGTTCGCCGACTACCTCGGCCAGAAGGGCCACGCGGACGACGCCACGGTCAAGCTGTTCCACCAGCTGCACGACGAAGTCCAGGAGGCGAGGAACTGACATGCGGCCCATTCGCTTGGACCTGGACGGGTTCACCGTCTTCCGGCGGCCGACGACGGTCGACTTCACCGACACGGACTTCTTCGCGCTCGTCGGGCCGACCGGCTCCGGCAAGTCGACGATCCTCGACGCGATCACGTTCGCGCTCTACGGCACCGTCCCCCGCTGGGGCGACCGGCGCGCGATCGCCAACGCGCTCGCCCCGTCGGCGACCGAGGCGAGGGTGCGGTTCGTGTTCGAGTCCGCGGGCGTGCGCTACGTCCTCGCCCGGGTCGTGCGCCGCGACGGCAAGGGCGCGGTCAGCACCAAGCACGCCGGCCTGGAGGCGCTCCCGCACGGCTTCGACCTGTCGCGCTTCGACAGCGGGCTCAGCGCCGAGGACATGGGCACCGTGCTCGCCGGCACGCCCATGGAGGTCGACCTGGCGGTGCAGAGCGTGATCGGCCTGCCCTACGAGCAGTTCACCAAGTGCGTGGTGCTGCCGCAGGGCGAGTTCGCGGCGTTCCTGCACGCCAAGCCGGCCGAGCGGCAGAAGATCCTCGTCAACCTGCTGGGTCTCGACGTGTACGGGCAGATCCGCGAGCGCGCGAACCTGCGCGGCAGCGCCGCCGACGCGAAGCTGAAGGTCCTCGGGGAGCAGCTCAGCGGCATGTCCGACGTGGACGACGCGGCCCTCGCCGCGGCGGTCGCGAGGGCGGAGACGCTCCGGGCGCTCGCCGGCGACGTCGACCGGATCGGGCCGCAGCTGGCCGACGCGGCGAAGCTCGCCGTCGCCGCCGCGGCCACGCTCACCGACCTGGACGCCGACATCGACCGGCTGACCCGGCTGCGGGTGCCGGCCGACGCGGGCACCCTGGCGGCGGGCGCGGCGCAGGCCCGCGCCGCGGTCACGGCCGCCGCCGACGCGGTCCGCACCGTGGAGGAGCGGGAGGAGAAGCTGCGCGGCGAGCTGCAGGGCGCCGGCGACCAGACCGCGCTGCGGCGGCTCCTCGACGCGCACGCCGAGCGCGACCGGCTCGCCGGCGAGGCCGCCACCGTCCATGCGACCGTCGCGGCGGCCGAGCAGGAGCACGGGAAGGCCACCGCCGCGCTGGGGGTGGCTCGTACCAAGGCCGCCGACGCGATGGGAGCGCTGGAGGCGGCCAGGGAGGCCTACCAGACCGCGGTCGCCGTCGACCGGGCCACCGCGCTGCGGCCGCACCTGCGGGTCGGCGACGAGTGCCCGGTGTGCACCCAGACCGTGCGGACGCTGCCGGAGACGCCGCTCGAGCCGGCGGTCGCGGCGGCCAAGGCGGCCGGCGACGCGGCCCGCAAGCGCAGCGACGCCGCCGAACGGGTCGTCGCCGACCAGGACAAGATCGTGCGCGACCTCGACCGGGGGCTCGCCGCGGCGCGGGCGCACGCCGAGCAGGTCGACGCCCGGATGTCCACACTGGACAGGGCGCTGGACGGCGCGCCGGCGCCCGACGCCCTGCGCCGCGACCTCGACACCATCGCGAAGCTCCACAGTGGACTGGAGAAGGCCGGCGCCGAGGTCCGCAAGGCGCGCGAGGCGCACCGCAGGGCCGCCGGCGCCGCCGACCGGGCCGAGGACCAGCTGCGCGCGGCGTGGAAGGCGTTCGACACGGCCCGCGACGCGCTCGCCGCGTTCGGCCCGCCGCCCGCGGACCGCGACGACCTCGCCGACGCGTGGGCGGCGCTGACCGGCTGGGCCGGCACCGCAGCCGGCGAGCGGCAGGCCCGCCGCCCCGCGGCCGCCGAGGCGGTCCAGGACGCCGAGGCGCGGGTCACCGCGGTCCGCCACGAGCTGCGGGCGCGCTTCGCCGACGCGGGGCTGCCGGCGCCCGGCGCCGACCCGGCCCGCGAGGCCGCCGTCGCCGTGGAGCGGGCCGAGGCGGCGCACCGGCGGATCGAGGAGCGGCGCGCCGAGGCCGCCAGGCTGACCGCGCAGCGCGACGAGGTCGCGCGGGAGGCGCAGGTCGCGAAGGCCCTCGCCCAGCACCTGCGGGCTGACCGCTTCGAGCGGTGGCTGCTCGCCGAGGCCCTCGACACGCTCGTCGACGGCGCGTCGCGGACGCTGCGGGAGCTGTCCGGCGGGCAGTACGACCTCGGCCACGAGAAGGGCGAGTTCTACGTCGTCGACCACCACGACGCCGGCCTGCGGCGCGCGGTGCGGACGCTGTCCGGCGGCGAGACGTTCCAGGCGTCCCTCGCCCTCGCGCTCGCCCTGTCGGAGCAGCTGGCCGGCCTGTCGACGGCGTCGGCGAGCCTCGAGTCGATCGTCCTCGACGAAGGCTTCGGCACCCTCGACCAGTCCACATTGGACACCGTCGCGGCGACCCTGGAGGCCCTCGCCGCGCGCGGCGACCGGATGGTCGGCGTCGTCACGCACGTCGGCGCGCTCGCCGAGCGCATCCCCGTCAGGTTCGAGGTGCGCAGGGACGCGCGCACCGCCCGGGTGGAACGGGTCGGACTGTGAAGTTTCACGTCGACGCGTGGGACCCGTCCTACGGGGTGGCGTTCGAGGCCGCCGCCGCGGACGGTCCGCAGGCGCAGAGCAGCGCGCAGATCCAGCCCGACGTCGAGTTGCCCGCCCAGGCCTGGCGGGGCGTCGACGCGCCCGCCGGGCTGCGGCCGCCCGGCACCGTCCTCGTCGTCGACGGCGTCCAGCGCATCGACGCGCGGGTCTGGGCCACCGACGACGACGGCGTCACATACCCCGGCGTCGCCGCCTCCTACGCGGCCGGCGTCGTGCGCTGCGACCTCGACCGGGGCGCCGCCGCGATCGCCACGACCCGCATCGAGCGCGGCCTGTTCACCCCGTTCGAGCTGGCCCCGCCCCTGGTCGCCGGCGCCGTCCGCTACCCGGCGATCCGGGTCTCCCGGGGCGAGCCGAAGGACCTGGCGCTGGGCGTACAGCGGCACATGCGGGCACTGGAGGTCGGCGTGTCCGGCGAGGAGCGCGACGACGGCGACCTGCTCATCGTCGACGGCCCGCTGCAGGAGCGCGCGCACCTGCCCCGCGCCCTGGGCTACATCAAGACCCACCGCGTCGAGTACCTGCCGGCGGACCTGACCGCCGTCGTCACCGGGCTGCGCGGCGGCCAGCGCTCCCCCGTGTTCCTCCTCGGCACCTCGTGGCACCGGTTCGCCTGGTACCTGCGGCTGCCGGGACCGGAAGGGTCGCCGTGGGCGGGCATCGTGCGGGCCGAGTGCTCCGCCGACCTGCTCCCCGCCGACGCGATCGCCCTCGCGCACCTGTCGGCGGTCACCCTCCCCCGCTTCGCCTCCAGCGCCTACAAGGACCCGCGGGCCCCGCAGAACCTCATCCCGATCGCGGGCCTGGAGCGTAAGCTGCGCGCCATGCTCGGCGACGCCCGCCTCCTGCACCGCGCCCTCGCCAAGGCCGCCCGGTGAGGACGTTCGACTGCCCGCCCCGCTACGACCTGGCGGGGACGCTGCGCGGCCTGTGCCTCATCAACGGCGACCCGACGCTGTCCGTCGGCGCGCGGGAGGGCTGGTTCGCCACCCGTACACCCGACGGCCCGGGCACACTCCAGCTGACGCTCACGGGAGCCTCGCCGGTCGCTGGTTCCTCGCCGGTCGCTGGTTCCTCGGCGGCCGCTGGTTCCTCGGCGGCCGCTGGTTCCTCGGCGGCCGCTGGTTCCTCGGCGGCCGCTGGTTCCTCGCTGGTCGCGACCGCCTACGGCCCGGGCGCCGACTGGCTCCTCGACCGTGCCGACGCCGTGGCCGGGCTCCGGGACGACCTCACCGGCTTCCTCGACCTCGCCCGTCAGCACCCGCTCCTGTACCGCCTCGCCCGCGAGCACTCGGGCCTGCGCATCGGCGCGACCGGCCGGGTCTTCCACCACCTGGTCCCGGCCGTCCTCGGCCAGAAGGTCACCGGCAAGGAGGCCCGCGACGGCTACGTGCGCCTCCTGCGCCACTTCAGCACCGACCCCGCCCCCGGCCCCCATCCCCGGCTCCGCCTGCCCCCTCCACCCGAGGCGATCGCCGCCGCGCCCTACTGGGTGTTCCACCCCTTCGGCATCGAACAGAAACGCGCCGACGCCCTGCGCCGCGTCGCCGCCGAAGCATCCCGCCTGGAGCGCTGCACCACCGCCGCCGACGCCGTCGCGCGGCTGCTCACCATCCGCGGCATCGGCCCCTGGACCGCCGCCGAGGTCACCCGCGCCGCCTACGGCGACCCCGACGCCGTCTCCGTCGGCGACTACCACGTCAAGAACGTCGTGGCCTACGCCCTGACCGGCGCGGCCCGCGGCACCGACGAGCACATGCTGGAGCTGCTCGCCCCGTACGCCGGCCACCGCGGCCGCGTCTGCGGCCTGCTGGCCGCCGCGGGCATCACCGCCCCCAAGTTCGGCCCCCGCATGCCCCTACGCAGCTTCGCCCGCTTCTGACCTAGCTGTGTGCCCTCCCATGATCCGGAAGACTTTGTGTCGCCAGAGCAGCACAAAGTCTTCCGGATCACGAGAAACCGGAACGGCGGCAGACTTCCAGCTGCTCGGTCGCTGCGACTCGGTCACCCGGAGTGGCCCGCCGACAATCGTTCGGCTCGCGGTAGCATGCCGGCCAGCTCGCAGCACGACCTCAGCCGAACGCTCGTCCACCGCCCCACAGCGTGATCCGGAAGAGTTCATGTCTTCATGGCAGCACAAAGTCTTCCGGATCATGGGGATCTGCGCCCGGCCCCCGATCTCCCCTTGGCCGCCGCTTGATCGAATGACGGATCTGGCTGTGATAACGACCAGAACTGCAATTCGATCACCGCGGAGCACGCGAAGATCGGCGGCCGGCAGGGTCGCGGGGAGTAGGCGCCGGATGCGGCGCGCATGCGCCGCTTGGTCTGCCTCGCGCCATAGCGCGGGCAGTGCGGCGCGGAGCGGCGCATTGGGGTGCGGGTGAGAATCCCCGCCGGGCCCCGCCGCGGCAGCGGTGGGGGGAATTGCAGCTCAGGTTCGGCGCATGGTGATGTGTTCGATGCCGTCCTCGAGGTAGGGGGTGCCTGTGGCGACGAAGCCGAACCGTTCGTACACGCGGACGGCCGTCGTCTGGGCGTCCAGGACCGCGGGGCGGGGGCCGATCAGGGCGACCGCCTCGGCGAGAAGGCGGGCGGCGAGGCCCTGGCCCCGGTGGGTGGCGGCGGTGACCACGCGGCCGATGCGGGCGGTGCCGTCCGGGTCGGTGAGGACGCGCAGGCAGGCCGTGACGGCGCCGGCGGGGTCGCTGAGCCAGATGTGGACGGTGGCGGGTTCGGTGTCGCGGCCGTCCAGCTCGGGGTAGGGGCACGCCTGCTCGACGACGAAGACGTCGCTGCGGAGGCGGAGGATGGCGTACAGGGTGAAGACGTCCAACGAGGCGAAGGGCGCGCTGTGGATGATCACGGCCTGAGCCTAGCCAGCTGCTCGGCGGTCTTGCGGGCGGCGATGAGGACGGGGTCCCAGACCGGGGCGAAGGGCGGGGCGTAGGAGAGGTCCAGGCCGGTCATCTCCTCGACGGTCATGCCGTGCCAGAGGGCGACGGCGAGGGCGTCGATGCGCTTCGCGGCGCCTTCCTGGCCGACGATCTGGGCGCCCAGGAGGCGGCCGGTGGTGCGTTCGGCGATCAGCTTCGTGGTGATGGGGAGGGCCCCGGGGAAGTAGCCGGCGCGGGTGGTCGACTCGGTGACGGCGGAGAACACCTCGAAGCCCGCACCCAATGCCTCGGCGGTGGTGAGGCCGGTGCGGGCGACCTCGTGCGAGCAGATCTTCGACACGGCGGTGCCGACGACGCCGGGGAAGGTGGCGTAGCCGCCGCCGATGTTGATGCCCGCGGCGCGGCCCTGCTTGTTGGCGTGGGTGCCGAGGGCGATCGCGGTGGGGCGCTGCGAGATCAGGTGGTGCACCTCGACGCAGTCGCCGGCGGCCCAGACGCCCTCCGCGGACGTGCGCTGGCGGCGGTCGACGACGATGCCGCCGGACGCGCCGACCGCGATGCCCGCGTCGGCCGCGAGGGCGCTGTTGGGTTTCGTGCCGAGGCCGAGAATGACGACGTCGGCCGGCAGCGTCCCGGCGTCGGTGCGGACCGCGGTGACCCGGCCGGCGTCCGACGAGAAGCCCGAGAGGCGGCATGACAGCCGCAGGTCGACGCCGAGGTCGCGCAGCGCGTTCGCGACGAGGCCGGCCATGTCGGGGTCGAGGGTGCGCATGGGCTGGTCGGCGGCGTCGATGAGGGTGACCTCCAGACCGCGGCGGATCATCGCCTCCGCCATCTCGAGGCCGATGTACCCGGCACCGACGACCACCGCGCGCTTCGGCGCACGGTCCTCCAGGAACGACAGCAGCCGGATGCCGTCCTCCAGCGTCTGTACGCCGTGGATGCCGGCCGCGTCGGCGCCCGGGACGTCGGGGCGGGCCGGCACGCCGCCGGTGGCGATGACGAGCTGGTCGAAGGGTTCGTCGTAGGTGCGCTCCCCGGACCGGACGGTCACGGAGCGGGAGGGCAGCGAGATCCCCACGACCTCGCAGCCGAGGCGCAGGTCGATGTCGAGCTTGCGGAACTCCTCGGGCGTACGGGCGACCAGGTCGTCCGGCGTGGAGACGTCGCCGGCCACCAGGTACGGGATGCCGCACGCCGAATAGGAGACGTGCTGCCCCTTCTCGAACGCCACGATCCGCAGGTCGGCGGCGGGTCGGCGGCGGCGGGCCTGCGAGGCGGCGCTCATCCCTGCGGCGTCGCCGCCGATGACGACCAGACGTTCCAGTGAAGCGGTCACCAGATCATTTAATCGTGTTTGTCCGGCGCGGGGATCGGCGCGCCGGTGTCGTCCCAGACGTTTCCGGAATTGGCGCTCAGCGTGGTCTGCGTACTGATGAGAATGGGGCAGACGTATCTGGTGTTGCGGCCGAAGCGGTTGTTCACCACGGCGATGCCGGTCATCGGGGTGGGGCCGCCGCCGCGGTGGGCGAAGTTGAGCACGCAGGAGCCGCCGTCGAGCCAGTTGTTCTCGACGCGCACGTCACCGCTGGCGCCGCCCTCCTGCGTGATCTGGAAGGCGGCGTTGGCTTCGGCGCCCGGGTAGAGCACGTTGTGCCGCAACGTGATGCGGCGCTTGCCGCGGGTGTCGACGGCGTCGTTGACGGTCGCGCCCGGGGCGCCGGTGCTGAAGAACGTCAGGTCGTGGATCCAGGAGTCCTGGATGACGACGTCGTTGCCGGCCTTCACGCCGTCGACGGTGCCGTGGATGTTGACCCGGGTCAGGGTCGTGGCGGTAGCCCACACGCCGTCGAGGCACGCGTTGGGGCTGGCCGGGGCGATCTCGACGTCCTCGATGACCGCGCTGCCGACGACCTCGATCACGGCGGCCGAGCAGCGCGCCGCCCCGCCCCGCACGATCGAGTTGCGGATCGTCACGTTCTTCCCGGTGATGCGGACGTACCCGCGGATGTCGGCGTTCGAGACCACGGCGTTGTCGACGGACAGCGTCTGGTCGCCCGTGAGTACGGTCAGCGCCGTGCCGGCGATCACGCCGGTGTTGACGGCGGCGGGCTTCCCACCGCCCCGCGACACGACCCTCGGCACGGCGGACGGCGACGCGCCGGCCGACACCGACGGTGACGGGGACCGGGACGCCGAGGGCGACGGCGAGGCACCGGAGCCGGGCAGCCCCGCCCGCTCCGCGGAGCGGCGCTCCTCGGGGGTCAGGCCGTCCACGGATGCCCGGCGATCGGGCTGCGTCAACGGATACACCATGATCGCCGTCAGTGTCACCGTCACGACGCCGGCGACCGCGACGCCGATCGGCCCCCAGTGAAAGCGGCGCCAGTCCACGCGTCGCCCAGTCGCCGGAAGATCACTCTCGGTGGTCACTGACCCTTTCTAGTGGTACCAGAGTGACGTTGTCCACCTATTGATGCGTGTGTTTACGGAAGTGTCTTCGACATCTGCCGCGAAGTCGTCTCGAACCCCAACGATTCGTACAGGCGCAGCGCCCCCGGGTTGTGACCGAAGACGTTGAGGCCGACCCGGGTCACGCCGCGGGCGCGCAGTTCCTCCTCGGCGGCGAGCATCAGCGCCCGGCCGTGGCCGCGGCGGCGGTGCGCCTCCTCGACGGAGATCTCGTAGATCCACGCCTGCGCCCGGTCGGGCGTCGGCAGCCCGATCCACAGGTGCCCGACCACGTCGCCGTCCACGACGCCCGCGTAGAGCAGGTGCCCCTCGGTGGCGAGGCCGTCGGGCAGCCACGTCGCGAACTGCCGCTCGATCCGCGCCTCGACCTCGGCCGGGGAGCCGCGCCCCGCCCGCACCTCGTCGAGCGCATAGGCCGCCTTCAGCGCGGCGGTGAAGGACGTGAACTCGGACGGGGTGAGCGGGCGCAGCGTGAGCATGACGCTCACAATACGAAGGCGTCCGTCCACAGCTGCCGCGACCGCCCGGACAGCGCGTCGAGCAGCCCGACCGCCTGCCCGTCGGTGAGCGCCGCCACGAAGTCGACGATCGCCCGGCCGCGGGCCATCGCCATCCGGTCCAGATCCCCCGAGGCGAGACCGTAGTCGGCCGCGGTCAGGTCGCGGACCTCCGCATACGCCATGTCGACCAGGTCGTGCAGCCGCCGCGGCAGCCGCGCCGCCTCGTCGGGGTCGACCAGCCACGCGTGCAGCGCCTCGACGAGCGCGCTCAGCAGCCGGGCCTGCCCCCGCTGGTGCAGCGCCAGGTCGGGCCGCTCCAGGACGAACCGGTGGTGCACGAACTTCAGCACCTGCACCTCGTGCCACTGCGCGGTCCCGAGCGCGACGTGCCCGGCGCGCATCGGCGGATCCGGGAGCACGTTGATGGCGTCGATGAGCCGCCGCGTCCAGCGGGCCGAGAAGCGCGCGACGCCCTGCTCCGCCTCGATCGAGCCGTCGAACGGCGCCGCGAGCAGCCCGTCGACGAGCTCGTGCCGCACGTGCTCGACGGCCGCCCAGAACGCGTCGTCGTCGCTGATCCAGCCGTCCTTGCGGAACAGGTCGCGGCGCAGCAGCTCCACCGAGTGCCCCGGCCGGCGGGCGGAGGCACGGAGCTCGGCGAGGCTGAGGTCGGACGAGCGCAGCGCGGTCGCGTCGCGCTGCCACGCCATCAGCTCGGTGGCGACGGCGCCCTGCTGCAGGACCCCGACCCGGTGGAAGTCCTCGAGGTCGTGGATGGCGTAGGCGATGTCGTCGGCGGTGTCCATCACGGACGCCTCCGCGGTCTGCTGCCACTGCGCGAGCAGCCCGTCGAACGGCGCGCGGGCCTGGCGCAGGTCGGCGAGCTCGGTCACGTAGGCGCCGAACTTCAGCGACCCCGCCGAGGGGTCCTCCGGGTCCACCCCGGCACCACGAGGTGTCGGACGCATCAGGTGTACGTGTGGCGAAGGGTACGTCCGCCGGGTCCACGGGTACTTCGCCATCGCCGCCCGGACCGCGGCGGTGAGGTCCAGCCCGACGGTCGAGCCGCTGATCTCGGTGCTCGTGACGATGCGGTACGACTGCGCGTTGCCCTCGAACCCGTCCGGCAGCCCCAGCCGCTGCCGGGCGAGCCGGTCCAGGACCCGCTCGCCGAGATGCCCGAACGGCGGGTGCCCGAGGTCGTGCGCGAGCGCCGCCGCCTCCACGACGTCGGCGTCGCAGCCGCCGAGCTTGTCCAGCAGCGGCTGTGCCCCGCACTGGGGCGAGCACAGCCGCTCCACGATGCCGCGGGCGACGCTCGCGACCTTGAGGCTGTGGGTGAGCCGGTTGTGCACCAGCAGCCCCGACCCGCCCGGGCTGATCACCTGGGTGACGCCGCCGAGGCGGGCGAAGAACGGGGACGCGACGATCCGGTCCCGGTCCGCACGGAACGGGTTGCCGGTCAGGTCCCCGGAGGAGGGGCCCCGGCCGCCGAAAAGTCGCGACTCCCTCATGCCGGCTTGCGGACCTCGATGACGAAGCCGCTCGCGGTCACCGCGGCCGCCGGGTGGTGCGCCAGCAGCAGGTCGAGGAGCTTCAGTGGGGACAGGATCCAGGTGAGGGGCAGGATCGCCCGGTACAGCCGCATGCTGCCGAACGACAGCAGCATCGCCAGCCACTCCTGCAGCGTCCACAGCATGCCGGACGTGGGGCCGGCGCCGACCTTGACGCTGAGGACCTCGAACTGCGGGAACTGCTCGCGCAGCCCGACCTCGGTGTAGCGCTGGAAGTCGTACGGCGAGGCGTGGAACGGCTGCATGAACGGCACGAACACGAGCATCCGGCCGCCAGGGCGCAGCACGCGGTGCATCTCGGCGATGTGCGCCGCCGGGTCGGGCACGTGCTCCAGGACGGCGATGCTGATCCCGCCGGCGAGGCTGCCCTCGGCCAGCGGCAGGCGCCGCAGGTCGGTGACGATGTCGACGTTGGGGTAGGTGCCGCCGTCCATGCAGATGACCCGCTGGTCGCGGCGGTGCGTGCCGCAGCCGAAGTCGGCGACGAGGTCGTGCTCCAGGTTGAAGCTGCGCAGGAACGGCATGATCAGGTTGCGGTCCATGACCGGCGACAGCACCTTGATCGCCGTCGGGTACACCTTGTTGAACCGCTTCTTGACGTGCTCCTTGATCCGGTTCAGCGCGTCGGCGGTGAGCTCCTCGGAGTCGAACCCACCGAACTTCAGCTGACCACTTCCGTTTTTCCAGAGGCGCTTGCCCGTGTGACCGCAGGCCGCGCAGGCGACGATCTCGCCGCCATCGAGCTGTAACGGTGCGTGACAGGCGGGGCAGGCGAGCACCTGTGCCAGGCGGGCCTGGCGGCCCGCGGCGGTCGGCTCCATCGCGGGGGCGTCAGTCACAGTGTCGTTCATCATCCCTCAGCGGATCTCGTAGACAGCGATCTTCCCTGCACGGTGCCTGAGCTGCGCGAACTCACCAAGCGACGGCGAGGCTGAGACTGCGGAGGGGTCCGAGGCCTCGAGGACGAACAGCCACCGCACACCATACTGGTCGCGCAGCTTGTCGATCGTCGCCGCCGACGGCGAAATGAACGCCGCGTCGTTGTCGGAGAGCAGCTGCTGGTTCCAGTACGGCACGACCACGTCGTTCACGCCGATCTCGGCGGCCACCTCATGGGCACGGCTCGTGAATCCCCAGCCTTCGATGAGGAAGCGGCGCTCACTGTACGCAGCGAAGGCGAAATGCCGGTTGTCGCACTGGGTGGGGTTCTCGCCGGCGAGGACGAAGCAGTGCGCGTTCGTGGCGACCAGGTCGTCGGGGCCGGAGTGGTCACGCAGCCACCGCCCGGCCTGCATCGTGCCCGCCGGGATGAACTGCTGGTACTGGTTGATGTCGCGCCAGCCGGTGTCCTCGGCCTGGCGGGTCGTCTCGTGCAGGTGCAGCGGCGTCGTGACCAGGCAGACGCCGGCCAGCAGGCTGACGACGACGGTGCCCTTGGCCGGGAAGGACGAGCGGATCACGAGCAGCACGGCGATGCCGAGCAGCCCGAACACCGCCGCATATGGCCAGACGAGGTAGAACGCGCTCTTGGCGGAGCTGCCGGCGCGGGCCGCCGTGGGGACCCACGTCTGACCGAGCTGGTGGATCACGATCAGGCTCGCGGCGCCGACGGCGATCGCGCCGTACACCCAGGTCAGCATCCGCCGGGTGGGCACGCCGGACGGCGTGATCATCGCCAGGCCGACCACCGCCGCGAGCGACAGGTATGGGCGGCCGGAGACCATGAACCACCCCTCGGCGCCGCCCTCGTGCCCGAAGACGAACAGCGCGCCGATGCCGGACAGGCCGATCCCGAGCACCAGGACGACCGGCTCGGCTGGAATCTGCAGGTCGGGACGGCGGCGCCACACGAACCGCGTCAGCCCGACCAGGCCCGGCCAGATGCAGGCCCAGCAGGCGACCGTGATCGCCGCGACCAGCAGCAGCCGCAGCAGCCCGGCCTGGCCAGGCACCGCGAACTTGGCCGTGAAAGGCGCGCCGGAGATCTGGGCGAAGTGCAGCGGGTCGATCGCCAGGCCCTGCGCCGCCCCGCCGAACAGGACGAACTGCGCGAACAGCAGCGCGAGGAACGCGACGCCGGCGACGATCAGCGCGGGCGGGCGGACCTGGCGACGGACCAGCAGGCGCACCGCGACGACCAGGAGCACGCCGGCGAGCAGCATGGGCAGGAACGTCGCCTTGCCGCCGGTGATCGCCGCCATCAGCAGGACCACCAGCAGCCAGCGCTTCCGGTTGCTCTCCGTGAGCACGTCCACCAGCACGAGCACGAGCGCGGCGAACAGAATCGCGCCGAACGTCTGTGTCGGGCTCGTCCACAGCTGGGCGCGCAGCGACGAGCCGTCCTCGTAGACGTTGGTGCCGTAGGCGGAGAACCATGTGTTCAGCGGCCACTGGTACGGCGTCGGGGTGAGCACGAAGAAGGTGATGACCACGGCGGCCGCCCCGCACCACCACTGGCCGGTGAGCCGCTTGCCGAGGACGGCCATCAACACCAGCAGCCCGAGGATCATCGGCAGCGGCGACAGGCGCAGCAGCAGGACCTCCGGCTCGATCCCGGTGATCCAGGAGGTGGAGGCCATCTCGGCGTAGACGAACCAGTGGTAGAGCACCGGCTGCTCCGGCAGCCATGGCGAGGCGAGCGGCATGTGGTGCTTGGCGTCACCGAGCAGCGCCAGGTGGAACGGGGAGTCGATGTCGGGGCTCAGCGAGCCGGGCTCGACCAGACCGTGCGTGCGGAAGAACCGGATGATGCTCCAGTAGAAGAGCACCAGCCCGCCGCCCGACAGGATCGCCGAGAACCAGAACGGCGTCTTCTCATCGGCGCGGTCGGTGCCACGCCAGTAGCGCCGCAGTTTCGGCACGAGCAGGAAGACCGCGATCGTCGCGACCGGCCATGCGGCCGTCAGCAGGGGCACGCCGATCCACCTGGCGGTGATGTAGGTCATCACCTCGCACGAGTAGCCGACGGCGAGACCCGCCGCGACGTCTTCGACGAGCCAGCCGGACCGGCCGCGGACCGCCCGCCAGAGCAGCATGCCCGGCAGTGCGATCCCGAGGGCGACGTAGCCGGCGAAGATCGCCGTCGTCCAGACCGGGACCCCGTAGAACCGCAGTCCGATGATGATCAGAACACCGAGCGTGACAGGCGGCACCCAGGCGGGCGGCCTTCGCCGGGCGCGGGCTGGCGAAGGTGTCGCCGACGTCGGCTGTTCCACGGTTACCGCCACATGCTCCGCCGTTCTCCCGAGATGACCGTCGCACATTATCAACGCTTACAGGGAGCACCCGTTTCGCGGCATCCTGCGGTCAGCAGGTGTCCCCGGCGCACCTTCGGTCGATCAGGGTCTGGATGCCGTCCATGACGCGCGCCAGGCCGAACTCGAAGTCGGTGTCCGGCGTCTCGTCGGGCACGTCGAGTATGCCGGTCGCAAGAAGCCTGCCGATCGCGGGGAACCGCTGGGGGTCGGCCAGCCTGCCGAGCAGCTGGCCATAGGTCAGCATCGCCTCGTCGGCGGTCCTCCCCGACGCCTGCGCCGCCGCGGTGATGTCGGCGGTCAGCAGCGCCCAGCTCCGGGTGATGCCGCTCACCGTCATGATCGTGGAGAGCTTCTCGTGCTCCTCGAGGGGCGTTTCCGCCAGCACCGCGAGGCCGTGGTCCATCCAGGCGACGTGGTTGGGCGTCAGCGGCGGCGAGGTGATCGGCACCCGCACCATCCACGGCTGGCGGCGCAGGATCTCCAGGTGCGCGCGGGCGAAGCGCAGCATCCCCTCCCGCCAGCCCTCGCCCGGCGGCATCGGCGGCGGGTGGCCGACCGCGGCGTCGACCATCAGGTCGAGCAGCTCGTTCTTCGCGGCGACGTAGCGGTACAGCGACATCGTGGCCGCACCGAGCTCGGCCGCCACCCGGCTCATCGACACCGCGCCGAGGCCCTCCGCCGCGGCCACCTGCACGCCCGCGGCGACGATCCGATCCAGCGTCAGCCCGGGTCGCGGCCCCTTGCCGGGCCGGGCGCGCAGGCCCCAGGCGACGGCCAGGCTCGAGGGCAGTTCCTTCTCCATTGACCCAGATCCTACTTCTGCGTATAACTTACGCAGTAGTGCGTACGACATACGCAGTAAACAATCTTGGAGCGTGCCTCATGACCCTCGCCGTCGAGGCGACCGGCCTCACGAAGTCGTACGGCAGGCTCGACGTCCTCACCGGCGTCGACCTGGCGGTGCCGGCCGGCACCGTGTTCTCCCTGCTCGGACCCAACGGCGCCGGCAAGACCACCACGGTGCGCATCCTCGCCACGCTCCTGCGCCCCGACGGCGGCCGGTGCCGCGTCGCCGGCTACGACGTGGTCCGCCAGCGCCGGCAGGTCCGCGCAGCGGTCAGCCTCACCGGGCAGTACGCGGCGGTCGACGAGCTGCAGACCGGCGCCGAGAACCTCCGCATGATGGGCAGGCTCAGCGGCCTCACCGCCGCCGCGGCCAGGAAGCGCACCGGCGAGCTCCTCGAGCGCTTCGACCTGACCGCCGCCGCCGACCGGCGCGCCGGCACCTACTCCGGCGGCATGCGGCGCCGGCTCGACCTCGCCGCCGGCCTCGTCGGCACCCCGTCGGTGATCTTCCTCGACGAGCCGACCACCGGCCTGGACCTCACCAGCCGGCAGGCGATGTGGCAGGTGATCGCCGGCCTGGTCAGCACCGGCGTCACCGTCTTCCTCACCACGCAGTACCTGGAGGAGGCCGACCAGCTCGCCGACCGCATCGCCGTCGTCGACCACGGCCGGGTCGTCGCCTCAGGCACCCCGGCCGAGCTGAAGGCGCGCTTCGGCGACCAGCGCCTCGACCTGGAGATGGCGTCGCGCTCGTCCTGGGACACGGCGCTGGCCCACTTCGGCGCCCGGGTGGTGCAGCACGACGCCGGCCGTCTCACCGTCGGCGTCACCACCGACGGCAGCGCCGCGCACGTCCGCGCCGTCCTGGACGAGATCGACCCCCACGGCGCCGACGTCCTCCGGTTCTCGCTGCACAGCGCCACGCTCGACGACGTCTTCCTCGCCCTCACCTCTGCGTCCGCGTCAGTGAAGGAGCCCGCCAATGTCTAGCCTCGCCACCGCCCCGGTCCAGTGGCTGACCATGGGGGGCAGGTCGCTGCGTCTCGGCCGCCGCAACGTCGAGGCGCTCATCATGTCGCTGGTGCTGCCGGTGATGCTGATGGTCGTCTTCGTCTACCTGTTCGGCGGCGCCATCGACACCGGCACCGCCTACGTCACCTACGTCGTGCCCGGCGTCATGCTGCTCTGCGTCACGTTCGGCTCCGCCATGACTGCGGGCTCCGTCGCCAGCGACATGACCGGCGGCATCATCGACCGCCTCCGCTCCCTCGACGTCGGCGGCCCGGCCGTCCTCGCCGGCCACGTCGCCGCCAGCCTCGCCCGCAACGTGTTCTCCAGCGCGCTGGTCTTCGGCGTCGCGTTCGCGATCGGGTTCCGCCCGCACGCCTCCGCCGCGCAGTGGCTCGCCGCTCTTGGCGTGCTCGTGCTCACCATCGCCGCCGTGTCATGGCTGGCGGCGGCGCTCGGCCTGCTCGCGTCCTCCCCCGAGGCGGCCGGCGGTTACACGTTCGGGATCACGTTCCTCCCGTACGCCAGCAGCGCCTTCGTCCCGATCGACACCATGCCCTCGTGGCTGCGCGGCTTCGCCGGCAACCAGCCCGTCACACCGATCACCGAGAGCCTGCGCGGCCTGCTGCTCGACCAGCCGGTCGGCTCCGCCCCGTGGAAGGCGGCCGCCTGGTGCGTGGCCATCATGGCCGTGTCGATGGTCGCGGCGGCCCTGCTCTTCCGCTCGAAGACCCGTGCCTAGAGGTTCATCCGGCAGTCGTGGGCGTCCTGGGCGTCGTCGACCTGGATCTCCAGGTGCTCGAACCGGTCGGCGCGCTCGGCCCTGAGCTGGACGGCGGAGTGCTCGCCGAAGTTCAGGAAGATGCGCTGGTCGTTGTGCTCGTCCTTCGCGACGATGGACCAGCTGCCGTCGCCGGTCAAGGGCGGCACGTCCCCGTCGTCGTCCAGGACGAGACCCTCCGCGTGGTAGGTGCCGTCGTCGCGGATGCTGACCTTGCCGCCGCACTCGCTCGTCCACACCCCGGCCACCTGGTCCTGGGTGAACTGCGGGCGGCCCTTCTCGGGCAGGACGTCGTCGACCGAGGACGGGATGGCGTCGCAGCAGTTCAGGCAGCCGAGCAGCAGCGGCAAGGCCAGGATCGCCATGATCACCCTGGCCCACGTCGATCTTCGGGGCACGCGGTGATCATGGCAGATCGGTGAGTGTCTAGCTAGAAGCCGGATCCAGCCTGATCGAGAGGCTGTTGACGCAGTGGCGGGTGTCCTTGTCCGTCATGCGCTCACCGCGGAAGACGTGGCCCAGGTGGGAGTCGCACCTGGCGCAGCGGATCTCGGTGCGGACCATGCCCAGGCTGTCGTCCTCGATCTCCTTCACGGTGCCCGGGATGGCGTCGTCGAAGCTCGGCCAGCCGCAGTGCGAGTCGAACTTGGACGAGCTCTCGAAGAGCTGGGCGCCGCACGCCCGGCAGTTGTAGACACCGGCGGTCTTGGTGTTGACGTACTCGCCGGTCCAGGGTGCCTCGGTGCCCGCGCGGCGCAGGACCCGGAACTCCTCCGGGGACAGCCGCACGCGCCACTCGGCGTCGGTGGTGGGCAGGTCGACAAGTGGCTCGGTCATGCCTCAACGGTAGGCGGCCCCACGCCGGACGACCATTACGGCCCGAGAACGTGACGCCCCCTGGCCCGCGACGTCTCCGCCCTCACCTCGTTGGACCGACGAAAGCCACGATTCGGACTTTTGTTACACAGCGGGCGAGTGGACGGGACACGACGATGAGGTTGCTCTACACGGCGGTTGCGGTCGGCGCGGCAGGCGCGGCGGGCATCACGCCGCTGGCCACCGCGGCGCACGCCGCGTCCTCGGCCACCGAGATGCGCGTCGACGGCTGCGGCACGTCGTGGAGCGGCACCCTCGAGCTGTGCGGCGAGACCTCCCACCCGGGCAGCGGCCCCGCCGGCTACGGCCCGGGCGACACCCGCGACTGGCGGTACGACGCCCCCACCCACGCCGGCACCGGCGGCCCCCTCTACGCGGGCCACTCCACCGGCGGCGATGACGACGGCCCCGGCCCCGGCTGCGGCTGCGACCACGGCAACGGCGGCCACGGCCAGGCCGGCTCGGCCAGCGGCGGCTACGGCAACAGCAGCCACGGCCAGGGCGGGCACGGCGGCGGCAACGGCGGCGGCAACGGCGGCGGCGGCTCGGCCGGCGGCTACGGACACGGCGGCCACGGTCAGGGCGGGCACGGTCAGGGCGGGCACAGCTCCGGCGACGGCTACGGCGGTTCGGCTGGCGGTGGCTACGGAAGCGGCGGCCACAGTCAGGGCGGCGGGCACCACGGCACCGGCGGGCATGGTTCCGGCAACGGCGGGCACAGTTCCGGCGGCGGTTACGGCAACGGCAACGGCGGCTCGACCAACGGTGGCGGCCACGGCCACGCCGGGCACGGTGGCGGCAACGGCAACGGCGGGCACGGTGGCGGCAACGGCAACGGCGGGGGCAATGCCGGTCACGGCGGCGGGCATCACGGCGGCGGCGGCAATGGTTCCGGCAACGGTGGCCAGGGCAACGGCGGCGGTGGGTACGGCGGCGGACCCGGCGGCTCGCACAACGGCGGCGGCAACGGGACCGGATCGGGCGGGCCGAGCACGCCCGGCGGCGGCGGCAACGGCAACGGCAACGGCAACGGCAACGGCAACGGCAACGGTAATGGCAACGGTGGCAACACGCCTGGCGGTGGCGGCGGTACACCCGGCGGTGGTGGAACGACGCCCGGCGGTGGCGGCACCCCCGGCGGCGGGGGCACGCCCGGCGGTGGGACGACCCCCGGCGGGGCGACGCCCGGTGGTGGCGGGGGCAACGCCAACGGCGGCACGACCCCGGGCGGCGGGGGTGGCAACGCCAACGGTGGCACCACGCCCGGCGGCACCGGATCGGGCAGCGGCAGCGCCGCGGGCTCGGGTGTGGGCACGTCCGCCGGCACGCTGCCGGTGACCGGCACGTCGTCGATGATGACGACGATCGGGTTCGCGTTCATCATCGGCGGGGCCGGCATCCTGTACTTCACCAGGCTGGGCGACCGGGGCGAGGACACCGCCCAGGAGCAGGAGCCGACGCGCAGAACGCCGGCGAACCGCGGCCGCGCGGGCCGGGCACCGGCGCCGATGCCGCGGCGCAGGCCCAGCCCTCAGACGACCCGCAGGCCGTGACCGCGAGGCTACCCGCACGACAGAGCCGCGGCGCGTAGGGTGCTTGGCATGGCCGATGCGCTGGAGATCGAGGTCGCTGGGCGGCCGGTGCGGCTGACCAGTCCCGACAGGGTCATGTTCCCGGAGCGCGGCTTCACCAAGCGCGACGTGTTCGAGTACTACGTGGCCGTCGGCGACGGGATCATGCGGGCGCTGGGCAACCGGCCGACGACGTTGCAGCGGTTCCCCGAGGGGATCGGCGGCGAGATGTTCTTCCAGAAGCGGGTCCCCGCCCGGGGCGTGCCGCCGTGGCTGGAGACGGCGCAGATCGCGTTCCCCAGCGGGCGCAAGGCCGACGAGCTGTGCCCCGCCGACCTCGCGCACGTGGCGTGGGCGGCGCAGATGGGCACGATCGTGTTCCACCCGTGGCCGGTGCGCAAGGCGCACGTCGACCACCCCGACGAGCTGCGCATCGACCTGGACCCGCAGCCGGGCACCGACTTCGCCGACGCGGCCGTCGTGGCGGGCGAGCTCAAGGCCGTCCTCGACGAGCTCGGCTGGAAGGGCTGGCCGAAGACCAGCGGTGGGCGCGGTGTCCACGTGTACGTGCGGATCGAGCCGAAATGGACGTTCGTCGAGGCGCGCCGGGCGGTGATCGCCCTGGCGAGGGAGGTGGAGCGGCGCCGGCCCGACCTCGTGACCACCAAGTGGTGGAAGGAGGAGCGGGGCGCGCGGGTGTTCGTCGACTTCAACCAGATGGCCCGCGACCGGACGATCGCGTGCGCGTACTCGCTGCGCGCCAACGCCCGGGCCACCGCGTCGACGCCGCTGCGCTGGGAGGAACTGCCGGACGTCGAGCCCGACGACTTCGACCTGCGGACGGTGCCGGAGCGGATCGCGAAGCTCGGCGACGCCCACGCCGGCATCGACGAGTCGCCCCACGACATCACCCCGCTGCTGGAGTGGGCCGAGCGTGACGCGGCGAACGGCGAGGGCGACATGCCGTACCCGCCGGAGTACCCGAAGATGCCCGGCGAGCCGATGCGGGTCCAGCCGAGCCGGGCCCGCAACAACGTGGAGCAGTAGCTACTTCTCGCAGGTGAGCTCGGCCGGCGGGACGCGCAGGTCGATCAGGTACCGGTTGACGGCGTCGATCACGCAGCCGGTCTTCGGGTAGGCGGTGTGCCCCTCGCCCTTCCACGTGATCAGCGTGCCGACGCCCAGCATCTTCGCCAGCGCCGGCGCCTGCTCGTACGGGGTGGCCGGGTCGCCGAGCGTGCCGATGACGACGATCGGCGCCGAGCCGGTCGCCGCGCCCGTCGGGTACGGGTCGCGCTTGCCGGGCCACTGCGCGCAGATCAGGTTGAGTGCGAGCGCCCCGCCGAACAGCGGGTACTTCTGCCGCCACTGCGGCTGCAACGCCCTGGCCTGCTCGACCGTCGGGGTGTCGTCGCTGTCCGCGCACCCGACGGCGGCGTTGGCGTCGAACATGTTGGTGTACTTGCCCTCCGGGTCGCGCTCCGCGTACGAGTCGGCGAGCTGGAACATCTTCTCCGGCTTGCCGTTGCGCAGGTCCTGCATCGCCTGCGCGAGGACCCGCCAGCCGGACTCGCTGTACAGCGACGACACCACCGCGGTGAAGACCCAGCCTGCGGTCGCGTTGCGCCCGTTGCCCGGCACGGGGCTGGTCCGGGCGTCCGCGATCGCCTTCGTGACCACGGCCCGCGGGTCGGGCCCGATCGGGCAGGCGGTCACGTTGGCCTTGCACCAGGTGGTGAAGTTGTCGAAGGCGTGCTCGAACCCGGCGGCCTGCTTCTCCGCGGAGTCCTGCATCGACAGCGTCGGGTCGACCGCCCCGTCGAGCACGAACGCGCGCACGTTCTTCGGGAACAGCTGCGCGTAGACGGCGCCGAGCAGGGTGCCGTAGCTGTAGCCGAGGTACGTCATCTGCTGCTCGCCGACCGCCGCCCGCAGCGCGTCCATGTCCCGGGCGGTCTGCTCGGTGGAGTAGTAGCGCAGCTTGTCGCCGTACTTGTCGCCGCAGCTCTGCGCGAGCTTGCGGGTCAGCGCGACCGACTCACCGAACGTCGCGTCGGTCTGCGGGTCGGGGTCGATGCCGAAGTTGGCGTCCAGGTCGGCGTCGGAGAAGCACTTCACCGGCGACGACCTGCCGATGCCGCGCGGGTCGAAGCCGATCACGTCGAAGCGGCGGACGACCTCGGCCGGCAGGTACACCGACCGGTAGACGGCATACTCGACGCCCGACGCCCCCGGCCCGCCCGGGTTGATGAACAGCGACCCCACCCGGTCCCGCTGCGTCGTCGACCGGCCGCGGACCATCGCGACGTCGAACGTGCCGGAGCCCTCGGGGTTGTGCCAGTCCTGCGGGACCTTGACCGTGGCGCAGTCGTACTTCACGTTCTGCGGCGGGCTGGAGAAGATCCCCTTGTAGACGTCGGGGCACGGCTTCCACTGTGCCGGCTCGACCTTCACGCCGGACGAGGTCGTGGGCGCGGCCGCCGGCCGGTCCAGCCGCCGCGCCTCCTGCGACGGGTCCGTGGGAAGGCTGCCGCACCCGCCGAGCAGCGCCGTGACCAGCAGGACCGCGAGTGAACGCCGTGCGACGCGAGCGCTCAAGGCCGCCCTGCCAGCACGGACTCCACGTCGAAGCGGATGGGCCGGTCGAGCTGCTCATACGTGCACGATTGCGGCTCGCGGTCGGGCCGCCAGCGCTTGAACTGGGCGGTGTGCCGGAAGCGGTCGCCCTCCATCGCGTCGTAGCCGACCTCGACGACGAGCTCCGGCCGCAGCGGCACGAACGACAGGTCCTTCTTGCCGGTCCAGCGGCTCACACCGCCCGGGAGCCTGGTCGCGGCGTCGCCGGCCGGCACCGACTCGAGGCTCGCGGCGGCGGCGCCGGGGATCTGACCCGCCCAGTTCCACGGGTGGTCGACGACGCCCTCCCGGTACGCCTCGAGCTCCTCGACCAGCTCGGCCCGGCGCTCCCGGGTGAACGACGCGGCCACCCCGACGTGGTGCAGGCGGCCCTCCTCGTCATACAGCCCGAGCAGCAGCGACCCGACGATCGGCCCGTCCTTGTGCCACCGGAACCCAGCCACGACGGCGTCAGCCGTGCGCGCGTGCTTGATCTTGAACATGCTGCGCTTGCCTGGCTCGTAGGCACCCCCGGCCGGCTTCGCGATCACTCCGTCGAGCCCGGCGCCCTCGAACCGCGCGAACCAGTCCCGCGCCACCTCGATGTCCGTCGTCACCGGCGTCACGTGCACCGGCGCCACGACGCCCGACAGCGCCTCGACCAGCCTGGCGCGTCGCTGCGCGTAACCCACCTCGACCAGCGCCTCGTCCCCGACCGCGAGCAGGTCGAACGCGACGAACGACGCCGGCGTCTGCTCCGCCAGCAGGTTGACCCGCGACGCCGCCGGATGGATCCGCTGCCCGAGCAGCTCGAAGTCGAGCTTCGGCTCGCCTTCGCCACGCCGGATCACGATGATCTCGCCGTCGACGACACAGCGCTCCGGCAGCTGCGCCAGGACCTGCTTGACGACCTCGGGAAAGTAACGTGTCAGCGTCTTGCCGCCACGGCTGGCGAGCTCGACCTCGTCACCGTCGCGGAACACGATGCAGCGGAACCCGTCCCACTTCGGCTCGTAGCTCATCCCCTCCGCGCTCGGCAGGCTGGGAATACTCTTGGCCAGCATCGGCTCGACGGGAGGCATCACCGGCAGATCCACCCTGCCACACTAGCTGTTTCTGGCCCCGGGCATGCCCCAGCCGCTCCCCCATGATCCGCCAGCCTCCCGCCCCCACACCGCCTCCGGGACACACAAGCCCTTCCGGATCACGCGACGGCATCTCGAAGGACGTGGGAACGGTGCGGACGCCGCCAACGCCGTGGCACACCCCAGCCACACTCCCCCAGCTGCCGACCTCCCGCATCCAACGCCGCATCCCGACGCACAAAGTCTTCCGGATCACGCGACAACCACCCCACGCCCCGCCCCGCAGACGCACAACACGAGGTCTTCCGGATCACGCGACCACCGCCGACGTTGCGCACCCGACGGCGCACCGCGGACACAAAGAGCACAGGGTCTTCCGGATCACGCGACCACCGCCGACATTGCGCACCCGACGGCGCACCGCGGACACAAAGAGCACAGGGTCTTCCGGATCACGCGACCACCGCCGACATTGCGCACCCGACGGCGCACCGCGGACACAAAGAGCACAGGGTCTTCCGGATCACGCGACCACTGCTGACATTGTGCACCCGGCGGCGCACCGCGGACGCAAGAGCACAGGGTCTTCCGGATCACGCGACCACCACCCCACGCCGCACCCCAGCCGCGGACCGCAGACGCGCTAGCGCAAGGTCCTCTGAGTCGCGCGGTCATCGCTCGGCGGCGCGCACGCGGCGGCGCGCCGCGGCCCGGGCGGGCACAGGGCTTCCGGGTCGCGCGGCGGCCGTCCCCCCGGGTGGGTTACGGCAGGTTGGCGACCAGGTCGGCGATGTCCCGGCGGCGGCCGGTGTAGAAGGGGACTTCCTCGCGGACGTGTCGCCGGGCGGTCGAGGCGCGCAGCTCCCGCATCAGGTCGACGATCCGGTGCAGGTCGTCCGCCTCGAAGGCGAGCATCCACTCGTAGTCGCCGAGCGCGAAGCTGGCCACCGTGTTGGCGCGGACGTCGGCATACCCGCGGGCCATCTTGCCGTGCTCGGCGAGCATGGCGCGGCGCTCCTCGTCGGGCAGGAGATACCACTCATACGACCGGACGAACGGATACACGCAGACCCAGGCCCGGGCCTCCTCGTCGGCGAGGAACGCCGGGATGTGGCTCTTGTTGAACTCCGCGGGCCGGTGCAGCGCCATCTGCGACCAGACGGGCGCGAGGTGGGCGCCGAGGGCCGTGCGGCGCAGCGCGGCATACGCCTCCTGCAGCGCCTCGGCGCTCGGGGCGTGCCACCAGATCATGAGGTCGGCGTCGGCCCGCAGCCCCGCCACGTCATAGGTGCCGCGGACCACGACGTCCTTCGCGGCCAGGTCGGCGAGGAACCCGGCCGCCTCCGCGGCGACCTCGGCGCGGGCCGACGGGTCGAGCGGGGTCTTCGCCTGGAACACCGACCACATCGTGTAGCGGATCGAGTCATTCAGCTCGCGGATGCGCGTGGCGTTGGTGGTCATGTCCCTATCCTTCCAGTGCCTCGAGCAGGGCGTCGGCAGCAGTCCGCCCCGACGTGACGCAGGCCGGGATCCCGACACCGTCATAGGCGGCGCCGGCGACCGTGAGCGGCGGATGTCCGGGCGCGGTGCTGTGGGCCGTCAGCTCCGCCCGCAGCTGCCCGACCCGGTCGCGATGATGCGGCGCGTACTGCGGAAGCGCCCCTCCCCACCGGAACACCGCCGCGTCCACGGGGTCGGGCAGCCGGTCGGCGCCGATCAGCCGGGCCACCTCGGCACGGACCAGGTCGAGCAGATCGGCGTCGGAGCGCTGGAGCTGCGCCTCGTCGCCGGCCCGGCCGACGGAGGCGCGGACGATGGTGAGCCCGGACCGCCGCAGGTGCGACCATTTCTGGTCGAAGAACGTCACCGCCTTGACCGCGAACCCCTCCGTCGCCGGCACCAGCAGCCCCGACAGCTCGGGCAGCTTCGTGGCCGGCAGCGCCAGCGCGACGAGCCCGACGCTGGCATAGTCCAGCGGCACGCCACGCAGGCCGGCGGTGGACAGCAGGCGCGCCGCTGGGGTGGCGGGCACGGCGAGGACGACGGCGTCGGCCGCCAGCGTGGACGGCGAGTGGGTCGAGCCGATGGTGAGCCGCCACCGGGAGCCGTCCCGGCGCAGGTCCCGCACGGGAAGGCCGAGCCGGACGTCGGGCAGGGTGGCGGCGACCGCGTCGACCAGCCGGCTCATGCCGCCGCGGATCGCGCTGAACGCCGGCGCGCCGGGCGTGCTCCGCCGGGCGGCCAGGGCGGCCCTGACCGCCCCGGTGAGGGTGTCGGAGCGCTCCGCGGCGTCGGCCAGGGCGGGCAGCGCCATCCGCAGGGACAGGTGGTCGGCGCGGCCGGCATAGACGCCGCCGAGGAGGGGCTCGACGAACCTGTCGACGACGAGGTCGCCGCGGCGGGGGCGGACCAGGGCGCCGACGGTGACGTCCTCGCCTGGTCGCAGGAGGGGCGCGGCGGCGGGGCGCTCGGGTGGGTCGGTGTCGACGGGGATGCCCATCAGGGTGCCGGGCGGCAGGTCGTGGAGGGTGCCGCCGGCGGCGACCGCGGCCTTGGAGGTGGCGGGGTGCACGATGGCGTCGCCGAGGCCGACCTGCTCGGCCAGGCGGACGGCGGCGCTCGGGCCGCCGGCCGGGTCGCCGGACAGGAACGACTCGGCGCCGCGCTCGACCGGGCCGCCGGCCAGATCGACGGTGCGCAGCTTGCCACCCGGCCGGTCGCTCTGGTCGACCAGGATCACGTCGAGGTGCGGGGCCCGCTCGCGCAGCCGGTGCGCCGCGGCCAGGCCGGCGATGCCGCCGCCGATCACCACGACCCGCCGCCGCGCTCCCTCGGTCACGCCCTCGCCCCCCGATCAGGTGCCGCCCCGCTCATGTCCCCGAGTCTATGGTCGGCGTATGACAGAAACGCGAGTGGCAGTCGTCACGGGTGCGGCGCAGGGCATCGGGCGGAAGACCGCTGAGTTGCTGGCCGAGGAGGGGTACCAGCTGGCGGTCATCGACACGAGGGCGGCGGACCTCGACGGACTGATGTTCGAAGGGGACGTGTCGGACGAGGCGACCGTGGCGCGGTTCGTGACCGAGGTCGAGTCGGTGTACGGGGGCTGCGACGTCCTCGTGAACAACGCCGGCATCGCGTCGATCGCGCCGGCCGAGGAGACCGACGCGGCGCAGTGGCGGCGGGTCCTGGACGTGAACCTGACCGGCCCGTTCCTGCTGTGCAAGGCGTTCGGGCGGCGGATGCTCGTGCGCGGCTCGGGGTCGATCGTCAACGTGGCCTCGGTCGCCGGGCTGATGGGTGTGGCCGATCGGGTGGCGTACAACTCGAGCAAACACGGCCTGATCGGCATGACGCGCACGCTCGCGGTGGAATGGGGCGGGCGTGGCGTCCGGGTCAACGCCGTCTGCCCCGGCTGGGTGAAGACGGAGATGGACGACGAGTCGCAGGCGTCGGGGGCGTACGCGGACACCGACATCACCGAGCACGTGCCGATGGCACGGTTCGCGCAGCCCGGGGACATCGCCAAGGCGGTGGCGTTCCTCGCGGACCCGGAGCGGTCCGGGTTCGTCAACGGCGCCGCGCTCTCCGTCGACGGCGGGTGGGCGGTGGACGGCTCGTGGCAGTCGCTGCGACTGGACAGCCGGGGACGGTGAGCCCTGGGACGTACACCCGAAGTGCGTCGATATGTCGTCGGGTCGGGCGATTCTGACCAGCGAGATGTCCATCTGTGGGACGAACCCCTCTGGAAGATCTCGCCGGAGGCGAGCACACTCTCTCGGATGAGCGACCTCGCGTCCTCCCGACCGTCCCCGGACGAGCCGAGCGACCGCGCGCCGGCCCCCGGCGGTGGCCACACGCCCTGGTCCGCCGAACCGTGGTCCGCCGAACCGTGGACCGCCGAGCCCTGGACCACCGACCCGTGGCAGATCGGCACCGGCCAGCTCGAATCGGGCAACGGCGGCTCGGACCCGCTCGCCGACGTCATCGCCGACCTGGCCGACCACCTGGCCGACCCCACCGACCCGGCCGACCCGGCCGTGGCCGCCGCGGCGGCGGCAGCGGCGGCCGCCGCGCGGGCGGTGCCGGTCGACGACGTGGAGCCGACCGCGAGGACGATCTCGGCGCTGCTGGCGGACACGACGACGACGCCGGCCGAGCTCGCCGACGCGGTCGCCTGGTGCTACGACGACGAGGCGCTGCCCCTGCTGCTGCCGCTGATCCACCACGCGGACGCACGGGTGCGGCGGGCGGTCGCGCAGGCGTTGCCGAGCGTCCTGGGTGAGGCACCGCCCGACGACACCGTGCGGGCGCTGCTCGTGCTGAGCAACGACCCGGACGACGACGTGCGCGACTGGGCGTGTTTCGCGCTCGGCACCCAGCTGTCGGAGGTCGACGCCCCGGTGCTGCGCGACGCGCTGGTCGTGCGGCTCGACGACCCGCACGACGACACCAGGTGCGAGGCGCTGCTGGGCCTGGCCCGGCGCCGCGACGAGCGGATCCTGCCGGTGCTGCAGGAGCGGCTCGCCCGCGACAACGTGTTCTCGCTGGAGATCGACGCCGCCGGCGCGCTCGGGCACCCGTCGCTGCACACGCTGGTCCGCGGGCACCTGTCGGGCTGGGACGACGACGTGGTGGCGCGGGTGTGCGCGGCGCTGCGGCTGACGGACCCCGACGGCGTCGGCGACGACCTGCTCGACGGGCTGGCCGAGTGGTTCACCTGCGGCGCCCCGCACGCCAGCGACGAGGACCGCTACTGGTGGTCGGTGACGCTCCAGCTGCTGGAGCACGCCGAGTACCGGGCGCCGGAGATCGCCGAGCAGGTGCACGCCCGGCTCGCCGGCGAGGCCCGCGCCACGTCGCTGATGCTCGGCTCGCGACTGGCCCAGCTCGCCGGCGACCACGGCTGGTGGCGCTGGAGCCCGACGTACTAGGACGTACCAGCTAGGACGTACTAGAGGGAATGCACGAGTGAGACGACCCTGGTCAGCACGTCCGGGTCGGTCTCGGGCATGACGCCGTGCCCGAGGTTGAAGATGTGTCCCGGCGCCTTGCGGCCCTCGGCGACCACCCGGCGCACCTCGGCCTCCACGACCTCCCACGGCGCGAACAGCACGCACGGGTCGAGGTTGCCCTGCAGGGCCTTGCCCGGCACCCGGCCCGCGGCCACGTCCAGCGGCGTGCGCCAGTCCACCCCGACCACGTCGGCGCCGGCCTCCGCCATGGCGGGCAGGAGCTCACCGGTACCGACGCCGAAATGGATCTTCGGGATGCCGGCGATCCCGTCAAGGACGCGACGGGAGTGCGGCAGGACGAAGCGCCGGTAGTCGGCCTCCGACAGCGCCCCGGCCCACGAGTCGAAGAGCTGCACCGCGTGCACGCCCGCCTCGGCCTGCACCTGGAGGAACGTGAGGGTGATGTCGGCGAGCCGCGCGCACAGGGCGTGCCAGACGTCGGGCGCCCCGTACATGAGGGCCTTCGTCTTCACGTGGTGTCGTGACGGCCCGCCCTCCACAAGGTAGCTGGCGAGCGTGAACGGCGCCCCGGCGAAACCGATCAGCGCGGTGTCGCCCAGCTCGGCGAGCAGCAGCCGGATCGACTCGGCGACGAACCCGACCGCCTGAGGGTCCAGCGCGGGCAGCGAGTCGACGTCGGCCATCGTGGCGACGGGTGAGGCGACGACGGGGCCGGTGCCGGCGACGATGTCCAGGTCGACGCCGGCGGCCTGGAGCGGCACGACGATGTCGCTGAAGAGGATCGCGGCGTCGACGTTGTGGCGGCGGACCGGCTGGAGGGTGATCTCGCAGACCAGGTCTGGGCGGCGGCACGACTCGAGCATGCCGATGCCGGCGCGCACCGCGCGGTATTCAGGCAGGGATCGGCCGGCCTGGCGCATGAACCAGACGGGCGGGTGCGGCACCGCCTGCCCGCGGGCGGCGAGTCTCAGCAAATTGTCAGTCATAGCGAGGTCATCGTTTCACTGCGTGCACTTCGGCGGCGCGGCGGCACCCCCCGAGCGGCTCCGCGGCCTTACTCTTCCGGTATGGCGCCATCGACCGCGACTCCCCCAACGTTCACCCGGGCGGTGGAGGAGCTGCGCGCGTTCACGGCGCGGCCCGAGATCGAGCTCGAGGAGATGCCGGCGCCGCAGCGGCTCGCGCCGTTCGCCCACGCGATGAGCGGCACCGTGCTGCGCGACGGTGACGAGGTCGCGACCGGGCGGCTGATCCTGCTGCACGACCCGGCCGGCCACGACGCGTGGGACGGCACGATGCGGCTCGTCACGTACGTGACGGCCGAGATGGAGGCGGAGCTCGCCGCGGACCCGCTGCTGCCGCAGGTCGGCTGGAGCTGGCTGACCGACGCCCTGGAGAGCCACGGCGCGTCCTACACGGCGATCGGCGGGACGGTCACGCAGACGCTGTCGACCCGCTTCGGCGACCTCGCCGGCCCGCCGACCGCGGCCGACCTGGAGATCCGGGCGTCATGGACGCCGACCGACGGCGACCTGCAGTCCCACGTGAGCGCCTGGTGCGCGCTGCTCGCCTCGACGGCCGGCCTGCCCCCGCCGGGCGTGACAGCACTGCGATGAAAAGGGCGCGCCCAGGGGGCGCGCCCTTTCACATGACAGGGATCAGAGTCCGAGCAGCGTGTCGGCCTCGTCGCACGGCTTCTTCATCTCGGTGATCTTGTTCTGCAGCGTCGTCTTGTCGCCCTTGTTGGACGCGTCCAGCGCCTCGATCAGCAGCGACAGGCACTTGCCGATGACGTCGCGCTGACGCTTCGCCTCGGTGCTGTCGGCCGTGACGCCGCGCAGCTCCTGCTGCGCCTTGGCGAGCTCGTCGGCCTTCGACTTCAGGTCGCCCTTGGTCTTGTCCAGCTCGCCCTGCGTCGAGGTGATGGTGTCCTGGCGCTGCGACGCGAGCTTCTCCGACTTGTCGAGCTTGCCGCTCTTGTCGAAGTACAGCCCGACGAACACGCCGGCGGCGATGACCGCGAGGGCGAGCAGGCTGGCGAGGATCGGCACCGCCACGCTCTTCTTCGGGGCCGGGCCGGGGGTCTGGTAGCCGCCCTGGGCGTACCCGGGCGGGCCGGAGACGGGGCCGTACGCGGTGGGCGGCGCCGACATCGGCGGGCCGGACATCGGCGGGGCCGACATCGGCGGGTTCGCCATCATCGGCGAGGTCGGCGGCGCGGAGACCGACGGCTCGAGGTTGTAGGCGGCCGGCTGCGGCTCGCCGTAGGCCGGCATCTGCTGCGTGCCCTGGTCGTACGGGTTGAACTGCGGCTGGCCGTAACCCTGGTCGTGGGTCGGGGCGGGCTGCGGCGGCACCGGGGCTCCGTACGGGTTCTGCGGCGCGGCCGGCGGCGGGTAGGCCCCCTGCGGCGCGTTCGGGTCGGGGTAGGCGTAGCCCTCGTTCGGGTTCCCCTGGGGGTTGCCGGGGTATGTCATGGTCGTTTTCCTCCTGAGAATCCTTCCGGGCAAGCGCCCCGGCCAGGGGTGTAGCTGCCGTCGCGACCGGGACGCGGCGGCGTGGTGCAGCTGTCAGCAGATGCTGATCGTTTGGCAGACCACCGAGATCGGGATGGCCAGGCCGATGCCTTCGGCCTCGCGCGCCTTCAGCGTCGCGACGCCGACCACTTCCTTCTTGGCGTTGAACACGGGGCCGCCGGAGTTGCCGGGGTTGATCGCCGCGTCGAACTGCATGAGGTCCTCACCGCTCATCGAGCGGAACGCGCTGACGACGCCGGTGGTGACGGTGTCCTCCAGGCCGAGCGGCGCGCCGACGACGAGCACGGGCTCGCCGACCTTCGGCACCTGCGCGGCCGGGACGAGCCGGGCGAACTCCTCGTCGGTGTGCAGCAGCGCCAGGTCCTTGTCGGGGTGCGCCTCGATGATCTTCGCCGGGAAGCGCTGGTTGGTCCGCTCGATGCTGACGTCGCGCTCGCCCTTCTCGTACGCCTCCTGCACGACGTGGTAGTTCGTGATGAGGTTCGTGCCGCCGCCCGAGGGGGCCTTGCCGAGCGCGAACGACGTGCCGGTCGCGTACTTGGTGGTGACGCGGAACACGCTCGGGCGGACGCTCTCGGCGACCGCGGCGGCGTCGAGGTTGCCGCCGGTCTTCGCCTCGAGCTTGTCGGCGCGGTCCTCGAGCGCCTTGAGGCGGGTCTCGTCCGTGGTCTTCGCGGCGGTGGCAGCCTTCTCGGCCTTGTCCAGGCGGGACTCGAGACGAATGATGAACGCCGCCTGCACGCCGACGACCACGAGCAGGACCACGGCGATGACCAGGGCGAGGACTCCGCTGCGGCCACGGCCCGCGGCCGGCTGCTGCGGGTGTTGTACGAGGTGCGGCGGCCCACTGTGCGGCGCCGGCCCGGCGGGTGCCGAGACCGGCCAGGCGCTGGTCGGCTGGGCCGGGAAGCCACCGGTGGCCGGCCCGTCCGCGGGCGACACGCCGGCGGCCGGGAACGCTCCGGTCTGGGTCATACGTGGAGGAAGTGGACCGAGCCGCTCCGAATCTTCGCCGAATCGGTCCGTGTGCCGCGGACGATCGTACGAATCGGAGGTTCCGGAAGCCACCGGGTTGGAAGGGTCATACCCGGCCGTCATGCTTCTCGTTTCCTTCCTGTCACTTTTCCACCCGTTTGTCCTGCGACCCGGTCGATGTGCGGCCTCGCAGTCGGCCCCACCCTAAACCGCTCACACAAGCCCCGCGACCTCCGAGGCAACCAACGGACAGAACCGGAAGTACCACTTCCGCCCGCGCTCGCGACCGTACCGGCACGGGCGGGCTTTGTCCGTCCCGAAATGACGTGTCGCGGGCCACCGGAACGGCCCGTGAACCGGCCGCCGGAACGATCCGTGAACCGGTCGCCGGAGCGGTCCGCGGGCGGACGGAAACCGACGCGCCGGACCCGGCTGCATCGGCGTTCCGGTGCCGCAACGTACCGTGGTCCGGGTGACCGACGAACCCCCCGCGCGGCGTCGGGACGAGGAGCCAGACAGTCCGGACAAACCGGACGACAAGACCGAGCCCGTCCTGCTGACCGCCCCCCGAGACGGGACGCCCGAGCCGATCACCGACCGGGCCGAGCTCGCGCGTGCCGTTGAGCGGTTCGCTCAGGGCAGCGGCCCGGTGGCCGTGGACGCCGAGCGCGCCTCCGGCTACCGGTACACGCACCGGGCCTATCTCGTGCAACTGCGCCGTGCCGGTGCCGGCACCGTCCTGATCGACCCCCTGCCCTTCGGACAGCTGCCAGAGCTCGACGAGGTGATCTCGCCCACCGAGTGGATCCTGCACGCCGCCAGTCAGGATCTGCCGTGCCTGACGGAGCTCGGGCTACGCCCCACCCGGCTCTTCGACACGGAGCTCGCGGCGCGGCTGTGCGGCTTCGAACGGGTCGGCCTGGCCGCCCTGACGGAGTCGCTGCTGGGGTACACCCTGGAGAAGCACCACTCGGCGGCCGACTGGTCGACGAGGCCGCTGCCGACATCCTGGCTGACATACGCGGCGCTGGACGTCGAGCTGCTGCTGCAGCTGCGCGACACGCTCGCCGAGGAGCTGCACGAGCAGGGCAAGACGGAGTGGGCGGCGCAGGAGTTCGCCGCGCTGGTCGCCTCCGCCGGCGACCCGCCGCGGGTGCGGGCCGACCCGTGGCGCCGCACGTCGGGCATCCACCGGGTCCGGGGCGCCCGCGCGCTCGCCCGGGTCCGCGCGCTGTGGCACGCCCGCGACGAGATCGCCGCCCGGCGCGACGCGAGCCCCGGCCGGGTCCTCGCCGACGCGGCCATCATCGCGGCGGCCGAGGCCGACCCGAAGGACGAGCGGACGCTGCTGGCCCTGTCCGGGTTCGGCGGGCGGTCGGTGCGCCGGCTCGCGCCGACGTGGCTGGCCGCGCTGTCGGACGCCAGGACGCTGACCGACCGGGAGCTGCCCACCACCCCGCCCTCGGACGGCCCCCCACCGCCGCACCGGTGGGCCGAGCGGGACCCGGTCGCGGCGGGCCGGCTGGCGCGCTGCCGCGAGCTGGTGACCAGCCTCGCCACCGCCAACCGGGTGCCGCCGGAGAACCTGATCACCCCGGATTCGGTACGGCGGCTCGCCTGGTCCCCTCCGGAGGAGCTCACCGAGGAGGCGGTCGGCGCGGTGCTGTCCGGCTACGGCGCGCGCCCGTGGCAGGTCGCGCTGGTGACGCCCGGCCTCACCGCGGCGCTGGAGGCGCCTTCCGAGTAGGGCGCCTTCCGAGCAGGGCGGCGGGGTGTGGGCGGATCCACAGGCGCAGCGGACTTACTGGCGAGTAACATTGCCGGTAATTCGTCGCTAGGAGGACACCCGTGCCCCGTCCCGTCCGCGACGTCGTCTTCGTCGACGGCGTGCGCACCCCGTTCGGCAAGGCCGGTGGGATGTATGCCAACACCCGCGCCGACGACCTCGTCATCCGCTGTATCCGGGAGCTGCTGCGCCGCAACCCGCAGCTGCCGCCGGAGCGGGTCGACGAGGTCGCGATCGCGGCCACGACGCAGATCGGCGACCAGGGCCTGACCATCGGCCGCACCGCCGCCCTGCTGTCGGGCCTGCCCAAGACCGTCCCCGGCTACTCGATCGACCGCATGTGCGCCGGCGCCCTGACGGCGGTGACCACCGTCGCCGGCGGCATCGCGTTCGGCGCCTACGACGTCGCGATCGCCGGCGGCGTCGAGCACATGGGCCGCCACCCGATGGGCGAGGGCGTCGACCCCAACCCGCGCATCATCGCCGAGAAGCTCGTCGACCCCTCGGCGCTCGTCATGGGCGCCACCGCGGAGAACCTGCACGACCGGCTCCCCGGCATCACCAAGGAGCGCGCCGACAAGTTCGGCTACGCGTCGCAGGTCAAGACCGCCGCCGCCTACAAGGCCGGCAAGCTGCAGCCCGACCTGGTCAGCGTCGCCACCCGCGACCCGGAGGCCGGCTGGGGCCTGGCCACGGTCGACGAGGCGCCCCGCGACACCAGCCTCGAGAAGCTCGGCACGCTCAAGACCCCGTTCCGCCCGCACGGCAAGGTCACCGCCGGCAACGCCGCGGGCCTCAACGACGGCGCCACCGCCGCCATCATCGCTGCCGAGGACGTCGCCCGCGAGCTGGGCCTGCCGGTCGGCATGCGCCTCGTCTCCTACGGCTTCGTCGGCGTCGAGCCCGAGGTCATGGGCTTCGGCCCGGTCCCGGCGACCGAGAAGGCGCTGCGCCAGGCCGGCCTGAGCATCGACGACATCGGCCTGTTCGAGCTCAACGAGGCCTTCGCCGTGCAGGTCCTGGCGTTCCTCGACCACTTCGGCATCGCCGACGACGACCCGCGGGTCAACCCGTGGGGCGGCGCGATCGCCGTCGGGCACCCGCTGGCGTCCTCCGGCGTGCGGCTCATGACGCAGCTGTCGCGGCAGTTCGCCGAGCACCCCGAGGTCCGCTACGGCCTCACCGCCATGTGTGTCGGCATCGGCATGGGCGCGTCCGTGATCTGGGAGAACCCGAACTGGGAGGGCGGCAAGTGAGCACGACCATCAGCAACCCGAACGAGGTCGTGACCAAGGCGCTGCTGCGCTTCGTGACGCTGCCCTCGCGGGACCGCGCCGCGGTCATCACGCTCGACAACGGCTTCGACCACACCAAGCCCAACTCGTTCGGCCCGGGCGGGCTGGCCAGCCTGGAGGCGGCGATCGACGAGGCCGTCGCGGCCGCGCCGAAGTTCATCGCGGTCACCGGCAAGCCGTACATCTTCTGCGTCGGCGCCGACATCACCGCCATGCCGCTGCTCACCGAGCGCGAGCAGGCCCTGGAGCTCGGCCGCTACGGCCACAAGGTGTTCCGCAAGCTCAAGGATTCCACGGTACCGACGTTCGCCTTCATCAACGGCGCGGCGATGGGCGGCGGCCTGGAGGTGGCGCTGCACTGCCACTACCGGACGGTCTCCGCCGGCGCCGCGGCGCTCGCCCTGCCCGAGGTCGCGATCGGTCTCGTGCCCGGCTGGGGCGGCACCCAGCTGCTGCCGAACCTCATCGGCATCGCCCCGGCCGCGCAGGTCATCATCCAGAACCCGCTCACCCAGAAGACCCTCAAGCCGGCTCAGGCCCGCGAGCTCGGCATCGCCGACGAGATCTTCGAGCCGGCCGACTACCTGGAGCGGTCCCTCGCCTGGGCGGAGGGTGTCGTCGACGGCACGGTCACCGTCACGCGCCCGGAGATCGACCGGGACATGTGGGACGGCGTGCTGTTCTTCGCCAAGCACCAGCTCGACGAGCGGCTGCACGGCGCCGTCAACTCCGCCAACAAGGCCCTCGAACTGCTGGCGCTGGCTCGCAGTGCAACGTTTGAGGAGGGCACGGCGGCCGAGGACGAGGCGCTCGCCGACCTCCTCATGGGCGACCAGTCCCGGGCCGGCCTCTACGGGTTCGACCTCGTGCAGCGCCGCGCGAAGCGGCCCGCCGGCGCGCCCGACAAGGGCCTCGCCCGCGACGTCAACAAGGTCGGCATCGTCGGCGCCGGCCTGATGGCCTCGCAGCTGGCGCTGCTCTTCGTGCGCCGGCTCGAGGTCCCGGTCGTGCTCACCGACCTCGACCAGGCCCGCGTCGACAAGGGTGTCGGCTACGTGCTCGCCGAGATCGACAAGCTCGTGTCGAAGAAGCGCCTCGACCCGGGCAAGGCCGCCAAGTACCGGGGCCTCGTCAGCGGCTCTGCCGACAAGGCCGCCTTCGCCGACGCCGACCTGGTGCTCGAGGCCGTCTTCGAGGACCTCGGCGTCAAGAAGCAGGTCTGGGCCGAGGTCGAGAAGATCGTCCGCGACGACTGCGTCCTGGCGACCAACACCTCCTCGCTGTCCGTCAGCGAGCAGGCCGCCGGGCTCGCCCACCCCGAGCGGGTCGTCGGGCTGCACTTCTTCAACCCGGTCGCGATGATGCCGCTGCTGGAGATCGTCCGCGCCGAGCAGACCGACGACGCGACGCTCGCGACCGCGTTCGCCGTCGGCAAGGCGCTGAAGAAGTCCTCGGTGCTCGTGGCGGACCGGCCGGCGTTCGTGGTCAACCGGCTGCTGACCCGCTTCCTGGGGGTCGTCACCGCCGCCGTCGACAACGGCACCCCGATCGAGGTGGCCGACTCCGCCCTCGACCCGCTCGGCCTGCCGATGCGGCCGATGGCGCTGCTCGGCATGGTCGGCCCGGCCGTCGCGCACCACGTGGCGGGGACGCTGCACGCGGCGTTCCCGGACCGGTTCGGCGTGTCGGCCAACCTGGGCCGGGTCGTCGCGGCCGGCAAGCGCGGCTTCACCGACGCCGAGGGCAACCCCGACCCGGAGGTGCTCGCGCTGCTGGAGGTCGGCTCCTCACCGTTGACGGCCGAGGAGCTGCGCGACGAGGCGACGGCGGCCCTGGCCCGCGAGATCCGGCTGATGCTGGACGAGGGGGTCGTCGCCGACCCGCGCGACATCGACCTGTGCATGATCCTCGGCGCAGGCTGGCCGCTGCACCTCGGCGGGGTCACGCCGTACCTCGACCGCGAAGGCATCTCCGAGAAGGTGACCGGCGCCCGCTTCCTCCCACCGGGCGTGGCCAACGCGCCGTAAGTTCACCCTATCGAGCAGATGTTTCGGTAAATATCGGATTTGGACCCCGTCGACGCCTAGCGTTGGCGGGGTTCGCTCGCAGTCCCCCCGGCTGCACGGCTCACTCGTCCCCGGGGGTGCACCATGCGCAAAATCATGTCCGTCGCCGCGCTGTTCCTGCTGACGCTGGCGTATCCGGTCGATGCGCAGGCCGCCTCGACGGCGACCGTGGTCTCCCCGAAACGCCCGCTGAACGTCCGGGCCGGCAGCGCCGTGTGGACGGCACCGCTACGGACCCTGCCGCACGGCAGTTCCGTCGCCATCGACTGCCAGGTCAAGGGCCAGCTCATCAACCAGGGCAGCGTCCGGGTCACGGACCTGTGGGACCGGCTCACCGACGGCTCCTACGTCTCCGACGCGTGGATCCGCCGCGGCGGTGCCATCCCCGCCTGCGGCCCGGTCGCCCCCGTCGCCCCCGCCGCGGTGCCGGCCGCCGCGAACACGACCACCGGCACCGTCGCCTCCGGCTCCATCCCGCTGAAGGCCCGCACCGGCCCGGCGCACGGCGCCCCGCTCATCGCCGCCCTGGCCGACGGCACCCCGCTGACGCTCGTCTGCCAGCAGCGCGGCGAGAACATCGTGGGCACGCAGCGCGTCACCCCCATGTGGAACCGCCTGCCGGAAGGCACGTTCGTCTCCGACGCCTACGTGCGCCGCACCGCGACCCCGCCCCCGTGCACCGCGGCCAACCAGCCCGTCGCCGCCCCCGCCGCACCGGCTTTCGGCGCGTGGACCAACCCGCTGCCCGGCTTCCGGGCCCGCCCCGGCTTCCGTACCGCCAACAACCCCAGCCACATCGGCGTCGACATCATGTCCTTCACCGGCACCCCGATCCACGCCGCCTCCGCCGGCACCGTCGCCGAGGTCGTCTGCAACATCGAGGCCGGCCACAGCTGCGACCAGACGGGCAGCGCCTCGGTCGGCGGCTGCGGCTGGTACGTGAAGATCCAGCACCCCGGCGGCATCGCCACCCTGTACTGCCACATGGTCCGCAAGGCCCTGGTCCAGCCCGGCGAGCAGGTCAAGGCCGGCCAGGTCATCGGCTACGTCGGCAGCTCCGGCAACTCCTCCGCCCCGCACCTGCACTTCGAGGTCCACATCAACGCCCCGCCCACCGGCCCCCAGAACGCCATCGACCCCCTCCCCTTCATGCGCACCCACGGCGCCCCCATCGGCTGACGCTGCAACTCCCCACCGCGCCGCATCCAGCGGCCGGTCCCCCTGAAGTGGGGCGAATCGCGCAACTCCCATTGGACGAAAGCCGCACATCCGGGCATTGACCAACGCCTGTACGGGCCGCGTTCCGTGCGCGGGCCCATCTGCACGTTGATCGAATGACGAATCTGGCTGTCATGACGACCAGAACTGCAATTCGATCACCGCGGAGCAAGCGAAGATCGGCGACCCGGACAGGGGCGCGGGAGTGCGCACCGGATGCGGCGCGCATGCGCCGCTTGGCCTGCCTCGCGCCTCGGCGCGGGCAGTGCGGCGCGGAGCGGCGCATTGGGGCCGCGGGTGAGAATCCCCGCCGGGCCCCGCCGAGGCAGCGGTGGGGGGAATTGCGGCACTACAGGGCGCGGTGGCGGCCGGGGCGGTCGGGGCCGCGTTTGGCGGCGTACATGGCCTGGTCGGCGGTGCGGAGGACCTCGTCCGGGTCCTCGCCCGGGCCGGCGAGGTGGAGGCCGACGCTGGCGCCGATGCGGACCTCGTTGCCCACGACGTCGAAGGGTTCCGACAGCGACGCGCGCAGCCTGGTCGCGAGGGCGGCGGCGTCGTCGGGGGTGACGACGCCGGGCAGGAGCAGGACGAACTCGTCGCCGCCGACGCGGGCCAGCACGTCCGTGGGGCGCAGGCAGAGGGAGAGGCGCCCGCCGACCTGGCGCAGGAGCTCGTCGCCCGCCTCGTGACCGAGCTCGTCGTTGACGGGCTTGAAGCCGTCGAGGTCGACGAAGAGCACGCCGACGGGGGTGTGCTGCAGGGAGGCGGTGAGGCGCTCCTGCAGGCGGCGGCGGTTGGGCAGGCCGGTGAGCGGGTCGTGGTGGGCGTCGTGGGCGAGGCGGTCCTGCATCTCGCGGCTGTCGGTGATGTCGCGGGCGTTGATGACGACGCCGTTGAGCGCGGCGTTGTGCAGCTGGTTGGAGGCGGTGAAGTCGAACCAGCGGTGGTTGCCGTCGGCCTGCAAGACCCGGACCTGCATGCGCTCCAGGCCGCCCTTCTCGCTCAGCAGCGCGGCGAAGCGTTCGCGGACGTGCTGGCGGTCGTCGGGGTGCAGCAGGTCGAAGACGGACGTGCCGACGGCGACGAAGCCGAGTATCCGTTTGCCGCTGGGGCTGGAGTACACGACGGACCCGTCGTCGTCCAGGACGGTGACGACGTCCGGGGCGTGCTCGACGAGGGCGGCGAAGCGCTCCTCGGCACGGCGTCGGACGAGCTGCGAGCGGTACCCGAGGACGGCGAGCCCGGCGACGCCGACGAGGAGCATGGTGAGCAGCGCCAGGTTGATGGTGAGGCTGCGGTTGCGGACCGGGCCGTCGAAGGTGGCGGTGGACTGGGTCCGCACGTACGCCCAGCCGCCGGGCAGCCCACCGTGGACGGCGGCGATCATGGACCTGCCGCCGGAGCGGTACGTGACGAACACCGACTCCTCGGAGCCGATCTTCTTGATGATCTCCGAGTCGACCATGGTGCCGACCGCCGAAGGGTCGCTGGATGCGCCGACGGTGCCGCCGGCGTCCACGACAAGGGAGAGGTGCGACGGGTCGCTGAGCTTTTCCAGGTACACCTGGAGCTGCCCCTTCAGGACCGGGATGAAGCCATAGATGAGCGCGACGGGATCGCTGCCGACGACGATGGGCACGGCGACCGCCTGGACGAGGGTGTCCTTGACCGTCATCAGGGAGGAGAAGCCGGGCCTGCCCAGCGCCAGCCCGGAGATCAGCGGCTTCCAGCCGACCGCCGCCTGGTCGGGGAACAGGTTCGCGGCCTTCGTGGCGTTGACCGGGTTGCCGGTGAGGTCGGTGAGGACGACGCCGTACGAGAAGAACGTCGACTTCTTGGCGTACTCGACGAGCGCGGCCCGGTCGCCCGCGTCACCGGGGGTCAGCGACAGGGGGTGGCTCGCGACGAAGTCGTTGAGCTCCTTCGCCGAGAGGAAAAGCAGCTGCTCGACCAGGCCGCCGTTGTTGGTGGCGAGGGCGAGGGTGTCGGCGCGGTGCACGGTCTCCGCGGCCCGCAGCGCCGAGCGGTTGACCGAGATGCCGACCGCCCCGATCGCCAGCAGCAGGGCGGCGCTGATGCCCACCACCAGCCAACTGCGCAGCCGCATCCGCGTTCCTCCGACGTGTCTGTGGAGGTCTCATCGGCGGCGAAGAGGGCGGAACTGAGAAACTGTGCCCGCGATCACAGCGTCACTGAGGTTTGACCGGCGCCGTGCCCGTCAGCACCGGCGTGACCGCCGCCGCGGGGAGGCTGACCGTCACCTCGAGGCCGCCGCCGTCCAGGGCGACGGCGCTGACCCCTCCCCCGTGCGCCTCGCAGACCGCGCGGACGATCGACAGGCCCAGCCCCGAGCCGCGGGCACCGGTGCGCTCCCGCCCGCCGCGCCGGAAGGGCTCGAAGAGCACGGGCACGTCGGCCGGGGCGACCTCGAAGCCGGTGTTACCCACGACGAGCCAGGCGAGGGTCTCGTCCGTGCCGGTGCGGACCCAGATGCGCCCGCCGAGGTGGTTGTACCGGACGGCGTTCTCGACGAGGTTGCCGGCGAGCCGTTCGAGCAGCCCGGGGTCGCCGACGACCCGCGCCGGCGCCAGGTCGGTGGTCACGTCCAGGGTGAGCCGGGTGATCTCCTTGCCCATCGCGGACATGGCGACGGTGACGCCGGTGGCCAGGTCGGTGGGGACCTTCCGCCCGAGCCGCCGGCCGGCCTGCGCCTCGGTACGTGCCAGCAGCAGCAGCGACTCGACGAGCGCGTTGGCCCGCATGGACGCGTCGCGCACGACGTTGGACATCCGGCGGAACTCCTCGACGTCGGCCTCCGGGTCGTCGAGGGTGACGTCGACCTCGGTCCGCATGACGGCGAGGGGGGTCCGCAGCTCGTGCGAGGCGTTGGCGACGAAGCGTTTCTGGGTGTCGAACGCCTCACTGATCCGGTCGAGCATCGCGTCGAACGTCTTCGCCAGCTCCGACACCTCGTCGTCGGCGCCGTCGTAGTTGATCCGGGCGTCGAGGGTCTCGCCGGTGAGCCGCTGCGCGGTGGTGGTGACCTTCTGCAGTGGGCGCAGCGCCCGGCCGGCGACGACGTACGCGCCGGCGACCCCGACCGCGCCGATGAGCAGCAGCGCGAGGCTGCCGCGGGTCACGAGCTCCCATTCGGCGGCGTCGGCGAGCTCCGTCTGCCACTGGCGGGCGTCGACCTCGCTGCCGTCCTGCAGGACGATCCGGGTGCCGGGCTGCAGCTCGTCGGCGGGCCGGATCGCGCTGTCGACGAGGATGTAGGCCAGCACCACGAGCACGAGCCCGGCGCCGACGAGCAGGATGCCGTTGAGCAGGGTGAGCCGCAGCCGCAGCGTCGGGCGGAACACGGCTGCGCGGCGGGCGTCGTAAATCGTCATTCGGGTGGCCTGGTCCTGTATCCGGCGCCGACGACGGTCTCGATGAGCGCGGGGTCGCCGAGCTTCTTGCGCAGGGTCATCATCGTGACCCGCACGGTCGTGGTGAACGGGTCGGCGTTGGCGTCCCACACGCGCTCGAGCAGCTCCTCGCTGGACACGACGGCGCCGCGGGCCTTCAGCAGCTCCTCCAGCAGCCCGAACTCCTTGCGGGTCAGGTCGAGCGGCTGCCCGCCCCGGGTCGCGACCCGCTTGGCCTGGTCGAGCACGAGGTCGGCGATGGTCAGCACGGGCGGGGCGGCGGGGGTCGCCCGGCGGCCCAGCGCCTGGACCCGCGCGACCAGCTCGTCGAACGCGAACGGCTTCGTCAGGTAGTCGTCGGCACCGATCTGTAAACCTTCGACCCGGTCGGCGACGCTGCCGCTCGCGGTCAGCATCAGGACCCGGGTCAGCGCCCCGGACGCGACCAGGTCGGCGCAGATGTCGTCGCCGTGGACGCCGGGCAGGTCGCGGTCCAGCACGACCACGTCATAGCGGGTGACCATGGCCATCTCGTGGCCCTGGGTGCCGTCGTACGAGACGTCGACCGCCATGCCCTGTCGTCGCAGCCCTCGCACGATCGCGTCGGCGAGGTGCCGCTCGTCCTCGACCACCAGCACGCGCACGCCACATCACCCCCACCCGGTCGGGCCAGTGTCAGGCACCGGCTGTGAAGTCCGCGTGAGCCGCCGCGGAGCGGCTCGCACCGCCGCCGGAAGGCGGCGGCAGCCGTCGTCGGAAGCGGCGGCGTCAGCCAACGTATACCGGACCGTTGGCGACCATGGCCCGTGCCGGGCACCCTGAACATGTGGAAGAGCGGCTGATCGATCTCGGCGTCGTCAACGACCAGGACGATCGGCTGGAGGCCGGGCCGCCACCGGCGGTGCCTGGCCGGCGGCAGTGGCCGTTCGTGATGGTGCTGGCGCTGCTCGCGACGTTCACCGGCGGCTCCGGCGCGGGCTCGTCCGTGGAGGACCTCGGCGTCCTGGCCGAGCACACCGTCGGGTTCGTCGCCGACCGCGGCATGCTGTACGCGCTGCGGGAGGACCCGGCCGTCACCGCGTACGACTGGGGCACGGGCGAGGAGCGCTGGAGCCGCAGGATCCTGCCGAACTCCGGCCAGGTCTACCTCGCCGCGGACCGCGCCTACATCCGCCACCGCCCGTGCACCGATGCCACCGGCTGGAGCCTGGAGCGGCTCGACCCGGCCGACGGCCGCCAGCAGTGGTACGCGGCGGGCGCACCGGTCGCGGTGCTGCGCATCGACGACCGGCCCGGGCTGCTGCTCGTCGACGAGCGCACCGGCACGTGCCCCCCGGCGGTGCCGCAGCGCAACACCCCGCAGACGCCGGTCCACCTGGCGGCGATCGACGCGGAGACCGGGATCGTGCGGTGGCAGTTCCAGATGCCGGCCGGCGGCCGGCTGGTCTCCCCCGACGTGCCCGGCAGCGACTGGTTCGCGATCTGGTATACGACAGGGCACACCGAGATCCGGGCCGCCGCGACCGGCGCGGTGCTCAGCGCCGCGGAGGTGCCCGAGCTCGCCGACGGCCCGCCGCAGAGCGTCCGCATCGTCGGCGACATGCTCGTCGTCGTCGCCGTCGGCCTCGACGGGGCGATGATCACCAGCTACGGGCACACGCCGCTGGAGTTCCGGTGGCGGCTGCTCTTCCAGTCGGCGGAGCCGGTGCCGATCGCCGAGCTGGCCTACGGTCCGGTCGTCGTCGCGTGCGGCCCGATGGTGTGCGTGCCCAACTGGCGCGACATCGCCGTCATCGACCCGCGGACCGGCGTGCAGCGCTGGCGCCGGCAGATCCAGATGGATGCGGTCGGCTCCGGTGTACTGGTCGCCCGGGACCGCGAGGACTTCATGCGGATCCGCATCGTCGACTGGGAGACCGGCATCGACCGCAGCGAGCTGACCGGCTGGGGGCTGATCCCGACGGCCACGGACGGCAGCGACGACGCCGCCGGGACCGCCGCGACCGCCGGCGCCACGTGGGCGCTGGTCCAGAAGCCCGACGGCAACGGCTCACGGATCGGGCGGGTGAACCTGCGCACCGGGGAGGTCGAGATCCTCGGCCAGGTGAGCCCGATCCCCTCCCGGTGCGCGCTGCGCGGCCACCGCCTGTCGTGCCTGGCCGACGGCGACAGCCTCCGCCTGTGGCGGCTGTGAACCGTCCACGGCCGAAGCCGCGGGCCGCCTCCGCGAGCGCGCCGGTCAGCCGCGACGGCAGCTGCGAGCGAGCCGCGAGGAGCGCAGCCGGACAAAGCGACGGCCCGCGGGTCTACGGCAGGCGGAGCAGGACGACCTCGTCGCTTTCGGTGGCGCAGGCGACGAGGGCCGCGTCGATCTCGCACGAGACGAGGGCGCCGGGGACCGAGACCGACGGGGCCGGCGCCGGGCCGCGGTCGGACCAGGCGAGCAGCGTGTCGCGGTCGGTCTGCAGGCCGATCAGGACGCGGGGGCCGGCGGCGGCGAGGAAGCGCCAGCCGGGCGGGACGGTGATGCCGGTGTCGGCGGCCATGGCCGGGGCGCCGCCGGGTGCGACGGCCGGCAGCGCCCTCGGCACGATCCACAGCAGCGCGCCGTCGGACGGGTCGACGGCCGCGGTGCGTTCGCCGCTGACGCACAGCGCCGCGTCGCACGGCAGGATCGTGAGCGGGCTGCCGATGCCGGTCGGCACCTGGGCCTTCCAGCGTTCGACGAGGCCGCGACTGTACGCCGTGATCCGGGTGCTGCCGGTCGGCACGTCCGACCGGGCGACGAGCAGCAGGTCGCCGACGACGGCGACAAGGTCGTCGGCGTGCCCCGCGATGCCCTGGACCGGGGCGGTGCGCGCGCCGGTGACGAGGTCGACGGTGCTGAGCCCGCCGACGCCGTCCAGCAGCGCCGCCCACGTGGCACCGGTCGAGGCGGCGTCGACGGCCACGCGGGTGCCGGGGTCGACGGCGGTGTCCCACTGGACGAGTCCCGCGGTGTCGATGAGCTGCCAGCGCAGCACTCCCGCGGTGGGCGTGTTGTCGGCGAGGGCACGGCAGCCGTCGGACCAGAGGCTGCGCATGACGACGGTGCCGGTGCCGCCGGGCGGGGTGCGCACGGGCACGCCGACGGCCCGCCACTGCTCCCGCCCGGTCGCTCTGGTCACCGCGACGGTGGTGCCGGTGACGCCGGAGCGGCACAGGTCCGGCGAGAGGACCGCCAGTTCGCCGCGGATGTCCACGTACGACAGCTGGGCCAGCCCCTCGGGGGTGAACATCCACCGCAGCGTGCCGTCGGTGGCGTCGTAGGCCTCCACCGGCGTCGGGGTGCGGTCACTGTCGAGCACGAAGAGCGCCCCGCCGGCGACGTGGTAGTCGCCGTTGCGCAGTGGCTGGCGGGTCACCTCGTGCGGGCGCCCCGGCGCCGGCGCGGCGGACACCAGGGAGAGCAGCATCGCCAGGACGGCGGCCAGCCCCCAGCCGCGGGGCAGCCCGGCGGTGTCGTCGTCGACGTGGTCCCAACCGCCGTCGATGACGCCCAGATCGATGGTGACCGTGCTCACCGGCACGGCTCCATTGTGCGCCGATCATCACCGGCCCGGCAGCCGCCACACGGACAACGGTGGACCGCACCGCCACTCGGACCGGCCGCCGGACGAGGGGCGGTCCGGAGACCGCGTACGGGTAAGTGGGCGGTCAGTGCCGGGACGGGAGGCGCCACACGGACAGGCCGCCGACCACGATGCAGGCGAGGGCCTCGCCGTCGACGGAGCACTCCGGGTTGCCGAACCAGTTCTCGGCGCGGGCGAAGACGGCGACCACACCGGTCGCCGGGTCGAGCTCGCCGAGCATGGCGGTGCGCATGTCCACGAGCCGCCACAGCAGCGGCCGCCGGCCGGTGGTGAGCACGTGCCAGCCGGCCAGCTGCTTGAAGACGGTGCCGGTACGGCTGTCGACGAGCGCGACGGGCCCCGGATCCGACGGGTCGAAGCGCGAGCCGGTGATCAGGCGCCGACCGGCCATGCCGAGCACGTGGGTCTGCTCGTCGAGGTGCCAGCGGTGCTGGCCGGTGGTGCTGTCATAGGCGTCCATGCCGCCGCTGTCGCCGGCGCAGAAGAGGTCGGCCGCGCAGCGGAAGAGGCCACTGCCCTGCGCGCCGGGCCAGTGGAACAGCAGTCGGCCGGTCGGCAGCTCGTACACCTGCGAACCCGGCGAACCGTCGGGGTAGACGACGACCCGGTCGGCGGCGCGGCCCGTCTCGTCGTGCCATCCGGCGTCGAACATGGCCGAGACGCCCGACCAGGCGAGTTGATGGGTCGCGCGCACCTGGCCGGTCCGGCTGTCCCACCGCGTCAGCCGCCCGTCCCGGCCGAGCACGTCGAGCCGGTCGAGCCGCGACTGGTACATGTTGGAATAGCTGACGTTCACGTCGGACCCCTGCGGGACCGTGACTGCCCAGACCTGCGCCCCGGTCCGCGCGGACAGGCCCAGGAACCGCCGCTCCGGCTGCGCGAAGGCGCGGTTGACGTCCGATTCGGAGTCCGGCCACACGACCTCGACGCGCCGCTCGTCGGGCACGTCCTCGACGACGAACACGTCGCCGGTCGTGCCGGTGAACGTGACGTGCGAGCGCTTCCACAGCTCCTGGCCGGTGGCCGCGTCGAGCACGACGAGGGCGCTGGAGTCGCCGGCGCCGGTCCGGTCCTCGCTCATCAGCAGGACCACGTCGTCGCCCGCGGTCACCAGCTGCTGCTGCGCCTCGGCCGAGCGGTGCCACAGCAGCTCGCCGTCGATGAGGTCGTGTGCCTCGATCATCGGTCCGGGGTCGGTTCCCTGGTACCGGGCGAAGAACAGCCTCCCGCCGGCGGTCTGCGCCCGGAGGACCTGCTGTTCGATCGTGTAGAGCAGACCCGCCCCGGACCGTGGGCCGGCCGAGACGAGCAGGCCGAGGGTCACGGCGAGGACCGTGGCGACGGCGACCCACCGCCCCTGCAGCCGGCGCCGGGGCTCGGGCGGCTCCGGCGGCTGCCACGGGACGCTGAGGTCGAGCTCGATCACGGTCTCCGCCACGGCCCCAGGGTGCCATGACCCCCCTGTCGCGTCACCCGTCAGTGTCCGGGCGGGGCGGCAGGCGCCAGACGGTCAGCTCACCCACCATGACGCACGCGAGGGTGTCGCCGTCCGCGCTGCAACTGGGTGGCCCGTACCAGTCCCCGGACCGGCCGAAGACGGTGATGCGCCCGGTCGCCGGGTCGAGCTGGCCGAGCACCGCGGTGCGCTGGTCGAGCGGGCGCCACAGCAGGAGCCGCTGCGGGCTCACCTCGCGGATCAGCCGCCAGCCGGCGAGGTCCGTGACGATCTTCCCGGTCCGCGCGTCGACGACGGCCAGCGGGGGCGCATCGCCCGTCGCCTGCTCCAACGTGCTGACCAGGAGCCGGCCGCCCGCCCCGCCGATCACCTCCCGGTACGGGCCGAGCCGCCACCTGGGCGCGCCGGTGGTGCCGTCGTACGTGACGATGCCGCGCTCGTCGGCCGCGCAGAACAGGTCGGCCGCGCACGGGTACAGACCCTCGTCGAGGGACGCGTCGGTGCGGAACAGTGCCCGCCCGTCGGTGAGGTCGAACACGATCGCGCCACGCTCCCCGTCCGGGTAGACCAGGGCACGGTGCGGGACCGCGTCGGGGGCGAACTGCCAGCCGGCCCCGGTGCCGAACATGGCCGGCACGCCCGACCAGGCCAGCCGCACGGTCGACAGCACGGCCCCGGTGCGGATGTCCCGATGGGTCACCAGCCCCGACTGGTCGACCTGGTAGACGCCGGTGACGCGGCCGGTGGGGTACCGGCCTTCCCAGGTGTAGCTGAGCGCGGCACGGGGCGGCGCCTCGTGCTCCCAGACCGTGGCCCCGGTGCGCTCGTCGAGCACGAGCACGTGCCGCGGCGCCCCGTCCCAGGCTCGGTTGACCCTCGGGTCGGGCTGCTCCTCCGGCGTGGACACGACGATCCTGCGCTGTTCGGGCTGCTGCTCAACGATGACGAGGTGGTCGCGGGTACCGATGAACGACGCATTCTGCCGGGACCACAGCTGCCGGCCGGTGGCCGAGTCGACCACCGTCAGCGTGGTGCTGAACCCGTCGTCCTCGTCGGAGTACCGCATCAGGATCAGCGCGCCGTCGCTGGCGCTCGCCGGCTGCTGCTGCGGAGTGGTCGGGAAGTCCCACAGGCGCGCACCGTCCGAGCGGCGGTGCCCCTCGATCCGCGGGTCGGAGACCGACTGCTGAAACCGGTCGATGAACAGCATGTCACCGAAGACGGTGACGCCGCGCACCTGGTCCCCGATCCGGTAGAGCGGGGTGAGCCGCGTCCCCGGACCGGCCGCGCCGAGCGAGCCGAGCGCGGCGGCGAGCACCGCACAGACCGCCACCAACCGGGTCCTCAGCCGACGCCGTGGCGGCGCGGGAACCTCCGGCGGCTCCCACGGGCTGCTGAGGTCGAGCTCGATCACGGTCTCAGCCATGTGAGTCAGAGTCCCATGCCGCCGCCCCGGTTGCGTGCCCGTGGGCTGTGCCTCCGCCCCCACCGCTGCGCGGACCACGTGACCGGCGTTCCCGTCGCCCTGCGCTTCGCGAGGTGCGGGCTCAGGTCGTACACAGGCGGAACGGCGGATCCGAAGAAGGATCCGCCGTTCCGGTGGCGCTGGGGTCAGGTGCGGGCGCGGGCGGGGACCGTGGGCTGCTCGGTCTCGTCGAGGCGGCTGACCCACTCGGTGACCTGGCGGGACACGTCCTGCGCGGTCAGGCCCAGCTCCGAGAGGATCTCGGCGCGCGTGCCGTGCGGGTGCCAGGCCTGCGGGACGCCGAGGTCGCGCAGCGGGACCCACACGTCGGCGTCGCGCAGCGACTTGGCGATCGCGTCGCCGACGCCGCCGGTGCGGACGCCGTCCTCGATCGTGACGACCAGGCGGTGCTCGCGGGCCAGGGCGACGAGCTCGACCGGCACCGGCCGGACCCACCGCGGGTCGACGACGGTGACGCCATAGCCCTGCTCGGCGAGGCGGGCGGCCGCGTCGACCGCCAGGTGCGCGAACGCGCCGACGCTGACCAGCAGCACGTCCTTGCGCTCGTGCTCGCTGAGCACGTCGACGCCGCCGAAGCCGTCGACCCCGCCGACGCGCCGCACCGCGGGCAGGTCCGCGGGGACCGCGCCGGTCGGGAAGCGCACGATCGTCGGGCCGTCTTCGATGCTGACGGCCTCGCGCAGCTCCTCGCGGACGGTCTGCGCGTCGCGGGGCGCGGCCAGCCGCAGGCCGGGGACCACGCCGAAGACCGCCATGTCCCAGATGCCGTAGTGCGACGGGCCGTCGGGGCCGGTGATGCCGGCCCGGTCGAGCACGAACGTCACGGGCAGCTTGTGCATCGCCACGTCGAGCAGCACCTGGTCGAACGCGCGGTTGAGGAACGTCGCGTAGACCGCGACCACCGGGTGCAGGCCGCCGATCGCGAGCCCGGCCGCCGACGTCGCCGCGTGCTGCTCGGCGATGCCCACGTCGTACGCCCGCTCGGGGTACTTCTTCATCAGCTTCGCGATGCCGGTCGGCTCCGCCATGGCGGCGGTGATCCCGACGATGTCGGCGCGCTCGTCGGCGATCGCGACGAGCTCGTCGGCGAACACGCCGGTCCACTTCACCGCGGCCGGGGCGAGCAGCTTGCCGGTCTCGATGTCGAAGGCGCTGCCGGGGCCGTGCAGGCAGTCGGCCTCGTCCTCCTCGGCGGGCCGGTAGCCGAAGCCCTTGCGGGTCACGGCGTGCACGATCACCGGGCCGCCGAACGACTTCGCCTTGCGCAGCGCCGACTCGACCGCCACCTGGTCGTGGCCGTCGACGGGTCCGACGTACTTGATGCCGAGGTCCTCGAACATCGCCTGCGGCGCGACCGCGTCCTTGATGCCCTTCTTGACCGCGTGGAGCACCTCGTACAGCGGCGGGCCGACCAGCGGCGTCCGGCCGAGGGAGTCCTTGACCAGGTCGAGGACCTTCTCGTAGCTCGGGTTGAGCCGCAGGTTGGACAGGTGGTCGGCGAGGCCGCCGATCGTCGGGGAGTAGGAGCGCCCGTTGTCGTTGACGACGATGACGAGCGGGTTCTTCGCGCCGGCGATGTTGTTCAGCGCCTCCCAGCACATACCGCCGGTGAGCGCGCCGTCACCGACGACCGCGACGACGTGCCGCGGCTCGCCGCGCAGCGCGAACGCCTTCGCCAGGCCGTCCGCATAGGACAGCGCGGTCGAGGCGTGCGAGTTCTCGATGATGTCGTGCTCGCTCTCGGCCTGGCTCGGGTAGCCGGTGAGCCCCCCGCGCTGGCGGAGCAGGTCGAAGCCGTCCTGGCGGCCGCTCACGATCTTGTGGACGTAGGCCTGGTGGCCGGTGTCGAAGAGGATGCGGTCCTTCGGCGAGTCGAAGACGCGGTGCAGGGCGAGGGTCAGCTCCACCACACCGAGGTTGGGGCCCAGGTGGCCGCCGGTGCGGGAGACCTTGGCGACGAGGAAGTCGCGGATCTCCGCCGCGAGCACCTCCAGCTGCTCCGTCGAGAGGTCACGGAGGTCACCCGGGCTGCGGATGGAGCTCAGCAGGGTGGCGGCCTCGGTCTCTTCAGTGCTCATGGGGCTCAACTCTAACGGGGGCGCGCATCGGCGCACGTCGGCCGGACGAATCTTGACAGCTTCCACACATGCTCGTTACCTGGTCACCGGCTGTCGCACACGGCTTCAACCACTTGCCGCCGCGGCGAACCTCACGGTGTCCCTGTCCTGCACGAACAGCGTCAGGGCCGCGTCGATCGCCGCGCTGCGCTTCGTCCCGGCGACGACACCGTGCGTGAGCGACCCCACCACCCGGGTGGAGCTGTCGGTCCACTCGGCGATCGCCTGCGCGAGATAGCCGGTGTGCTTCGCCTTGTCGGCGTCGAGCCGCGCCGGCACGGACCCCTTCTGCGGGTTGAACGCGTCCTGCCCGCTGACCGAGCCGCACTCGATCAGCCACCGCTCGGCGGCCCGCCGGTGCGGCGCCCCGCGCGGCAGCGTGAACGAGTCGGACAGGAAGTCGTACACCTTCTCCGAGCCGGGGCTCGCCACCACCGAGTAGCCCTGCTGGAACGCGAGGCCCTTGGTCCGCAGGTACGCGTCGGCCCAGTCCCCCATCACGTTGTAGGCGGCGGTGCCGGCGACGACCTTGTCCAGCGCCGGCTGCCAGTCCCCGGCGGCGGTCGCGACGTCGGACTGGTCGAGGACCCGCACGAACAGCGTCAACGCCTCCTGCACCGGCGCGCTCTTCCAGTCCGTCGCGCCGCTCCAGAGTCCGGTGTACCCGTCGGCGCCGAGCTCGCCGAGCAGCACGCACTCGAGCAGGTGCTTCTGCGTCCAGGTGGGGCCGATCGACAGCGGCAGGACGCCCTTGCCCCGCAGCACGGCCGCCTGGCTCAGGAACTGCGACCAGCTGATCGGCGGCGTCAGGCCGTGCGCCTTCAGCACCGCCGGGTTGTGCCAGAGCAGGTTGGCGCGGTGGATGTTCACCGGCACCGAGTAGATCTTGCCGTCGAACGTCAGCGCCTCGACCAGGCCCTTCGGCAGTCGCTCGCGCCAGCGCTGCTGGTCGTACAGGTAGCGGACGTCCTCGAGGTAGCCGGCCGCGACGTCGTTGTCGAGCTCGAGACCGGCGTGCGCCTGGTAGGAGTCGGGCGGGTCGTCGTTCTCCAGCCGGGTCGCGAGCACGGTCCGGGCGACCGTGCCCGCCCCGCCCGCGACGGCGGCGTTGTCGAACTCGACCCCGGGGTTGACCCGGCGGAAGTCGGCGACGAGCGCCTCCAGCCCTTCCTTCTCGCCGGGCCCCGCCCACCACGAGAACACCTCGACCTTGCCCGACCCGTCCTCGCCGATCTCGTCCCCGCTGACCGCGCAGCCGGGCAGCCCGAGGACGGTCAGCCCGCCGGCGACGAGCAGCGTTCTCCGGCTAAATCCCACTTTTTCAGTATCTTCGCCGTTTGCGCCCTCGTCAGCGGTTCGGCGGCATCCAGTCCTGGTCCGACCCCTGTCCCGGCCGCTGCTCCTGTACGGGCACCGGCGGCTGCTCCTGGTGCTGGCCCGGATGCTGGCCGTTGTACTGGGCGGCCTCGGGTGCCAGGCCGATCTCGTTCGCCAGCGTCGCCGTGCTCAGCCCCTCGACCCTGGCCCGCATGTCCGCGTACGTCGCCAGCGACATCGGCGCCGTCACCACCGCACCCGCCCGGGCGATCACCTCCGACACGACGGAGGCGAGCACCATCCCGAGCACGATCTTCCCGTCGGCCCCGGTGACCCTCACCGGCTCCAGCGAGAGCGACGACGCCCCGCCGGTCCCACCCTGGACGATGATGCCGACGATGGCCCCGACGAACGCGGCGGCGAACCCGAGCGCGAGCGCCGTCGCAATCCGGCTGATCGAGGCCCCGAGATCCTGGTGGAACAGCTTGAAGCAGCGGGAGATCGCCGACGCGCCCCGCTCGAACGTCACCACCGCCGGCAACAGCGTGAACACCGCGGCGAGGTAGATCGCCGGCAGGAAGCACGCACAGAACCCGACGCAGATGATCAGCACCGCCAGCACCTGCCACCCCAGCAGCGGAAACACCCGCCGCGCCGCGAGCAGCAGCGCCGCACCGAGCCGCGGCCGCAACCCCGCCGCGATCGTCACCGCCACATGGTTGGACGCGATCGACACCACGAACGAGACGAACACCCCGACGAACGACCCGAGCAGGATCAGCCCCAACGCCGCGAACAACTGCCCGGGATCCGACGGGACCGGCGCCCCCGTGACCGGGTCCGTCTGGCTCAGGTCGTCCGACACGTCCAGGCTCACCATCGACAGCGCCACGCTGTACGCCAGCATCACCACCAACCCGATGAGCTGCAGCAACGCGAGCTTGTCCCAGCCCCGCCGCAGGATCGCCATGCTGCGCCGCCACCAGCCCGCGAAGTCGGGACTGACCAGCGGGTCACCCTCACCGATCACCCCCGCGACGGGCACCATCTGATAGATCGCGTACGCCTGCGCCGGGTCGTACACACCCCCGTATCCCTGCGACTGGTCATACCCCCCAGCCGGATACTGCGGCGCCCCATACGCACCAGGCTGCCCCGGGTAACCGAACTGCCCCTGCCCCGGATAAGGCGCCTGCCCTGGATACGGCGCCTGCCCCGGGTAGTACGGCTGCCCCGGATACGGCGGCTGCCCTTGGTAGCCGGGCTGCCCCGGATACGGCGGCTGCCCCTGATACCCGGGCTGCCCGGGATACGGCGGCTGCCCCTGATACCCGGGCTGCCCCGGATACGGCGACTGTCCTAGATGGCCGGGCTGCCCGGGCTGCTGCGGCTGACCCGGATGGCCGGGCTGCCCGTACGCGCCCGCCCCGTGCTCCTGCGCCGCGGGGACGGGCGGCCTGATCCGCGCACCATCTCCGGCGCCGGCCTCGCCGCCGTCCGCCGACGCGGCACCGGCCGAGCCCGTCTCCCCGGCAACCGCACCCGGCACAGAAGGAGCGACACCCCCAGCCTCCGGGCCGGACTCCCCCGGCAGCGGAACGGTGCGCGGCTGCCCGGAATCCACCGGCGGCACCGGCTCGGACGGCTGGGCCGGTCCCGTGGACTCGTCGGGCCCAGGCGGCTGGGTCATGGTTCCTCCGTATCGCGGACTGCGCCATGCGGCACGACACAGAAGATAGGGCCCCGCCGCACACCCCGCCGCCCCACCAGGCGCCAAACCGACTGCCCGACCAGCCGACCGTCCCCGGAGAACCCCACCGCCCAGTCACCGCCCGACCAGCCGACCAACCCCCGCCAAACAAACCCGCCGCCCAACCAGTCACCCCGCCCCGAGCCAATCCACCGCCCGACCAACCCCGACCAGCAAACCCGCAGCCCAATCAGCCACCCACTCGGAGCGAACCCCACCGCCCGACCAACCCCGACCGGCGACCCACTGCCCGACCAGCACCTACCCCAGGCAACAACCCCACCGCCCGATCGACCAACCAACCAACCCGCCGCTCGACCAGCCACCCACCCCGAGCGACAACCGCCGCCTGGCCAACCGTGACCGGCGACTCGCTGGCCTTGTCAGCGGACCAACCGTGACCGGCGAACTCGGGCTCGGTCAGCCGAGCATGCCTGAGTAGACGATCGTCAGCACGAAGCCGACGAGCCATAAGCCGCCGCACCACCACGACAGCTTGACCTCGGTGCTCCTGTCGTCGGTCCGCAGCGCCTTCACCGCGACGAGCGCGGCCACGACCATCACCGTCAGGCTCGCGATCCAGACGGTCCAGGCGGCAGGGCTCCGCTCGACCTTCGGCCCACCGGAGTCGAGCCCCAGGACCAGCCTGATCAGCGGCACGAGGAACAGCACGGTGAACGCGATCGTCACCTGTGCCACCGTCCGACGCACCGGCCGCCACTGATCCCGTCGCGGCCGGCCCTCGCCGCCACCCGCCCCGGCTCCCGCGGCCCCGGGCGGCGAACCCCCGGGCGCCGCAGCACCAGACTCCCCGGCCCCGGCCGCGTCTGACGACCCGGCCGACAGTGGAGACTCCGGCGATGCCGCAGGATCCGGCGAGGAAGGCTGGGACGGGCGCTGAGGGTCGGCCGGCTCGGTCATGCGGCACGCCGGTCGGCGAAGCGGGGCGAGAACAGCTCCAGCAGCCGCACCGTCTCCTCGAAGGGCAGCTGGCCGGGGGCGGGGCGGCCGCCGATGGACGAATAGGTGATCCGCGAGCCGAGGACGGGCAGCATGAGCCGGGAAACGGCGCCCTCGGGGCCCATGCCGATGGCGATCACGCCGCGGTGGTGATGGCGGAGGGTGAAGTCGGTGAGGGTGCGCAGGTCGTCGGGGCCCTGAGCCATGGTGCTGATCTTGACCAGGTCGGCGCCGGCGGCGAAGCCCTCCTCGGCGAGCTCGTCCAGGCGCGCCGCGGCCGGGGTGGCCGTGAAGTCGTGGTGCGACAGCACGACCACCGTGCCGTGGGAGCGGGCGGCGGCGACGACACCGGCGCGGATCTCGGTGGAGGCCAGCTCGACGTCGACGGCGTCGACCTCGGGCATGAGGGTCTCGTAGAGCCGCAGGCGCGAGGGCTCGTCGCCCGCCCAGTAGCCACCCTCGTCCTTCGAGCGGATCGTGGCGAGCGTCGGCATGCCGGCGAACGGCCGGACCTGGCGCAGCACGTGCTCGGGGTCGGTCGAGGCAAACCAGTCGACGCGCAGCTCGGCGACGTCGACGCGCAGGTCACGGGCCTGCGCCGCGTCCCGCCCGGCGTCCTCGTCGCCGAAGCTGACCGCGACCAGCGGCACCTCTTCGGCGAGCCGCTCCCGCAGCGTTGCCATGCAGCACTCCCCCCACCGTCCGCCTCAAGCGAAGCGACAGGGGGAGTCTACGTGCGCGGTACGACAGATCCCCGCCGGCGCAGGGTCCGCTCGTAGTCCTGGAAGCGGGCCTTCGCGATCACCGACCGGTCGGGCGCGCGCAGCACGATCCCCTCGGCCCGGCCCGGCGCACCGTCGAGCCCCACCAGCGTCGCCGGCAGCGAGTCGGTCAGCAGCTCCTGCATCTCCGCGATCGCCGACGGCAGCGAGGAGCCGGCCCTGTGCCACAGCCGCGGCGTGAGCGAGAGCCCCGCGGCGGCAGCGAGCGCGGCCAGCGTGGACTCCGGCACGAACGGCTGCCCGCCGGCCTCTCGCCACGCGGACACAGCGGCGGAGGAAAGCGACAGCGGCGTGGACCAGTCAGGCAGGTCGACCACGTCGAAGAGCCGCCAGCCGAAGAGCGTGGAGTCGCTCGTGTACTGCCTGGCCGCCCCGCCGACCTTGCCGCCGTAGAGCTCCAGGAAGTAGACACGGATCCCGTCCCCGGCCGGCAGACCCGCGGCGACCGGCTTCAGCTGCTCCACGATGCCGAGGGCAGGGTTACCGATGAGGTCGCCCTTCGCGTACAGGAGCTCCTCGCGCGATCCGATGAGGTATGAGCCGTCGGGCAGCAGGACGATCCGGCTGTTGGTCCCGTCGACCTTCTCCGTCGCGATGACGTCGCCGGGAAACACCGTGGCAGGGGAGGTCAGACCCCCGTTGCGGGGATCCAGGGTGTGGTACGTCGGAATCGACGGGTACTTCGTCAGCGAGTTGAGCAGCCGCAGATCGACGGCACGGACATCGAACATCGCCACATCATCGGGCAGGAAAATACGGCGCGGCACGCGATTAACCGCTGCTACGGTTCCCGGCACAAGATGTCCCGCCGTGGTGACCCGGTGCGCAGGCACCGGATACTTCGACTGTTAATCGAGAGGTCGCAGGTTCGAATCCTGCCGCCCCGGCTCATCGGGGTGTAGCTCAGCGGACAGAGCACTTTGTGCCGGCGCCGCCTGGATCTCGGGTCACCACGACGGGACATCTCTGTCTTTTTCCGCAAAGGGACGGTGATTCCTCATGGCCAAGTTCAACTCGCAGCAGACGAAGCGGCGCCCCGACGGGGTCACCTACCAGGGAGGCCCGGGCTACTCGCGCGACCTGCGGTCGGAGCTGTTCCTGCTCGCCGTCGCCAACATGGTCGGCGAGCAGACGTTCTACGAGTCGGCCGGCGACCGCGACCAGCGCTACCGCGAGCTCGTCGGCGCCGCCGCCGTGCGCCACCCGGAGTGGACCGCCCGGTTCCTGCGCTGGCTGCGCGGCGGGGCGAACCTGCGCTCCGCGTCGCTGGTCGGCGCCGCCGAGTACGTCCGCGCCCGTCTCGCCGCCGGCCTGGTCAACGGCACCGGCGAGCACCGGCAGGTCGTCGCCGACGTGCTGCAGCGCGCCGACGAGCCGGGTGAGCTCCTCGCGTACTGGGCGTCGCGCTACGGCCGGTCGGTGCCGAAGCCGGTGAAGCGTGGCGTCGCCGACGCGGCGAAGCGGCTGTACACGGAGCGCAACCTGCTCAAGTACGACACCGCCAGCCACGCGTTCCGTTTCGCCGACGTGCTCGACCTGACCCACCCGGCCCCGGCCGGACCGGCGCAGGGCGACCTGTTCACGTTCGCGCTCGACCGCCGGCACAACCGGCCCGAGCCACGCGTGGCCGAGTCGCTCCCGATGATCGCCGCCAACGCCCGCCTGCGGGCCGACGCGGCCGGGGACCCGTCCGTGCTGCTCGACGCCGGGCGCCTGCGCGCCGCCGGCATGACCTGGGAGGACGCGCTGTCACTGGGCGGCTCCCGGCTGCCGAAGAACCGCCTGTGGGAAGCCCTCATCCCGTCGATGGGGTACATGGCCCTGCTCCGGAACCTGCGGAACTTCGACCAGGTCGGGGTGTCGGACGCGGTCGCGGGGCAGGTCGCGGCGAAGCTGGCGGATCCGGGCGAGGTGGCGCGGTCGCGGCAGCTGCCGATGCGGTTCCTGTCGGCGTACCGGGCGGCGCCGTCGCTGCGGTGGGCGTGGGCGCTGGAGCGGGCGTTGAACCAGAGCCTGGCGAGCATCCCGTTCCTGCCCGGTGACACGCTGATCCTGATCGACACGTCGGGGTCGATGCACTCGGTGTTCTCCAAGGACGGCACGCTCATGCGGTGGGACGCGGCGGTGATCTTCGGGTTGGCGCTGGCGCTGCGGTGCGAGCGGGCGAAGGTCGTGTCGTTCTCGACCCGGACCACGGTGTTCCCGGTCGAACCGGGCGAGTCGCTGCTGCGCGGCATCGACCGGTTCAAGGCGAAGGGGCACTTCCACAACGGCGGTACCAACACGGCCTCGGCGGTGCGGGGGCACTACCGCAAGCAGGACCGGGTGGTGATCCTGACCGACGAGCATGCGTCGTTCGACGGTGACGTGTCGACGTCGCTGCCGGCGGGCACGCCGCTGTTCACGTGGAACCTCGCCGGATACCGCATGGGTCACACCCCGCAGGAGCGCAACCGCTGGACGTTCGGCGGCCTCACCGACGCGGGCTTCGGCATGATCCCCCTGCTGGAGGCCGGCGAGCGCGGGACATGGCCGTTCTGAACAACGACTAGGTCCGGGTGAAGAGCCCGATCGTCTCGAAGTGCTGGGTCATCGGGAAGCTGTCGAAGGCACGGATCTCCGGCAGCTGATACCCGAGGCCCAGCAGCAGACCGGCATCGCGGGCGAACGCGGCCGGGTCGCACGCGACATAGGCGATGGCGCGCGGTGACCTGGCCGCGACGGCCGTGACCACCTCGCGGCCCGCACCCGCCCGGGGCGGGTCCAGCACGACCAGGTCGACGCTGCGCCAGCGCGGGTTGCCGATCGCCGCCGCCACGTCGTCGTTGACGAACCGGACGTTGGCCACCGAGCGCAGCGCCTTGCGGCCCGCGGCGACGGCCCGCCGGTCGCCCTCGACGACGGTGACCGGGCCACAGTGCGGGGCGAGGGTGGCGGCGAAGAGGCCGACCCCGCCGTACAGGTCCCAGGCCCGCTCCCCCTCCGCCGGCCGCAGCATCTCCAGCACGGCGCCGGTGAAGGCGGCGACGGCGTGCGGGTGCACCTGCCAGAAGCCGCCGGCGTCGACGCTCCAGTCGTGCCCGGCGGCGACCTCGCGGACGCGGACGGGCGGTCCGGTGAGCGCGCCGCTGCGGCCGGCCCGGGTCAGCACCGCGGTCTCGCCGCCGGACGCGGCGACGGCCTCGACGGTCGAGCCGGCCGGCCAGCGGCGGGTGGTGACGGGCAGCGCCTGGATCGCCGGGTGCGCGATCCGGCAGCGGTCGACGGGGATGACCTCGCTCGACCGGTGCCGGTGAAACCCGGCCCGCCCCTCGTCGTCGACGGCGTACTGGACCCGGGTGCGCCAGCCGAGCGCGCCACCGGGGAGGGCCTCCACCGGTACCGACGCGGAAACACCGGCGAGTCGCGCCAGCTGCTCACCGAGGACCTGGGACTTCAGGCGACGCTGCGCGGCGGGGTCGGCGTGCTGCCAGTCGCAGCCGCCGCAGGCCCCGGGGCCGGAGAACGGGCACGGCGGGATGACGCGGTCCGGCGACGGCAGCAGGATCTCGACGGCGTCGGCGCGCAGGAAGCCCTTGCGCTCGTCGGTGATCCGCGCGAGGACCCGCTCTCCCGGCAGCGCGTGCCGGACGAAGATCACCCGGCCGTCGTGCCTGGCCACGCAGTGCCCGCCGTGGGCGACCGAGCCGACCTCGAGCTCCAGCAGTGTCATCCAGTCGCTCATTCAGGGGGTGTTTCCTGTGTACGGCGTGGGCCTCGCTGCGGCCCGCGCGTGAACGCGGCGTCGAGCTTGGCGATGTCGACGTCGTCGATGGAGCTCAACTGCCAGGGCACGCTGGTCACCATGACGCCGGGCTCGAAGAGCAGGCGCCCCTTCAGCCGCAGCGCGCTCTGGTTGTGCAGCAGGTGCTCCCACCAGCGCCCGACCACGTACTCGGGGATGAAGACGGTGACCACGTCGCGGGGCGAGTCGCGCCGCTTCGACCGCACGAAGTCCAGGATGGGGCGGGTGATCTCGCGGTACGGGCTGTCGACGACCGTCAGCGGCGCCGGGATGCCGCGGCGCTCCCACTCGGCCTGCAGCGCCCGGGTGTCGTGATCGTCGACGTTGACGGTCAGCGCGGTGAGCGAGTCGGGCCGGGTGGCCTGCGCGTAGGCGACGGCCCGCAGCGTCGGGCGGTGCACCTTGCTGACGAGGACGACCGCGTGGTTGCGCGACGGCAGGACGGGACGGTCCTCCGACGGGGTCAGCTCGCGGGCGACCGTGTCGTAGTGCTTCTTGATGCCGACCATCAGGAAGTAGATGACGATCATCGCGATGATGGCGATGTACGCGCCGAGCAGGAACTTCGTGATGAGCACGACGACGAGCACCGCGCCGGTCATGCTCAGGCCGATCATGTTGATCGTCCGGGACCGGATCATGCGGGACCTGGTGCTCTTGTCACGGACGGTGCGCAGCAGCCGGTTCCAGTGCCGGATCATGCCGGCCTGCGACAGCGTGAACGACACGAACACGCCCACGATGTACAGCTGGATCAGCCGCGTGACCTCGCCCTGGAACCCGATGATGAGCACCATCGCGGCGAGCGCCAGCAGGATGATGCCGTTGGAGAAGGCGAGCCGGTCGCCGCGGGTGTGCAACTGGCGTGGCAGGTAGCGGTCCTGGGCGAGGATCGAGCCGAGCACGGGGAAGCCGTTGAAGGCGGTGTTGGCGGCGAGGAACAGGATCAGCGCGGTGATGACGGCGACGACGTACAGCATGATCGAGCCGGACCCGAAGACCGTCTCGCCGAGCTGGGTGGTGACCGTCTTCTGCACGTAGTCGTGCGGGCCGCCGATGATCTGGCGGGCGGGATCCTCGACGAACTGCAGGCCGGTCTTGCGGGCCAGCAGGATGATGCCGAGCAGCATCGTGATCGAGATGCTGCCGAGCAGCAGCAGCGTGGTCGCCGCGTTCTTGCTCTTCGGCTCCTTGAACGCGGGCACGCCGTTGGAGATCGCCTCGACACCGGTGAGCGCGGCACAGCCGGACGAGAAGGTCCGCAGCAGCAGGAACGCCATCGCCCACTGGTTGAGGTGCACCTGCTCGGCCGCGATCTGCAGCCCGGCGCTCGGCGCCCGCAGTTCGTCACCCAGGATGAAGATCTTGAAGAAGCCCGTGAGGATCATGCCGATCATCACGATCATGAACCCGTAGGTCGGGATCGCGAACGCGCTGCCCGACTCGCGGATGCCGCGCAGGTTGAGCGCGGTCAGCAGGGCGATCGCGATGATCGCGATGGCGACCTTGTGGGTGGCGACCCACGGCAGCACCGACCCGAGGTTCGCCACGCCGGACGCGGTCGACACGGCGACGGTCAGCACGTAGTCGACGAGCAGCGCGCTGGCGACCGCGACGCCGAACCGCGGGCCGAGGTTGACCGACGCCACCTCGTAGTCGCCACCACCGGACGGGTACGCGTGCACGTTCTGCCGGTAGCTCGCCACGACGGTGAGCATCACCACAGCGACGGCCAGACCGATCCACGGCGACGCCAGCAGCGAGGTCGCACCCGCGATCGACAGCGTCAGCAGGATCTCGTCCGGCGCGTACGCGACCGACGACAGCGCGTCGGAGGCGAAGACCGGGAGAGCGATGCGCTTGGGCAGCAGCGTGTGTTTCAGCCGGTCCGAGCGGAACGGTCGGCCCAGGAGCAGCCGCTTCATCAGGGAGGTGGGACTGGCCACGACCGCTAAGCGTACGGGTCGCGCGCCTGCCGGATACACCGGTCCGACCCGCGCATGGCATCCTCAACACGAGAGCCGCACACATCGGAGGCGTTACGTGCACGTGGTGATCATGGGGTGCGGACGCGTGGGCTCGACCCTCGCGATCAGCCTCGAGCAGCGCGGCCACTCGGTCGCGGTGATCGACTCCGACGCCGACGCCTTCCGTCGCCTGGGCGGGGACTTCACCGGCGCGACCGTCACCGGCATCGGCTTCGACCGCGACGTGCTGCTGTCCGCGGGCATCGAGCGCGCCGACGCCTTCGCCGCCGTCTCCTCCGGCGACAACTCCAACATCATCTCCGCCCGGGTCGCCCGCGAGACCTTCGGCGTCGAGCGGGTCGTCGCCCGCATCTACGACCCGAAGCGCGCCGAGGTGTACGAGCGGCTCGGCATCCCGACCGTCGCCACCGTCCGGTGGACGGCGGATCGCATGCTGCGCCACCTGGTCCCCGAGGGCAACGTCGAGATCTGGCGCGACCCGACCAGCACGGTCTCCATCATGGAGATCCCGATGCACCCCGACTGGATCGGCCACTCGGTCGGCGACCTGGAGGCCCGCAGCGGCACCCGGCTCGCGTACCTGATGCGCTTCGGCCTCGCCATGCTCCCGACCTCGTCGACCGTGATCCAGGACGGCGACCTCGCCTTCATGCTCGTGACCGACGAGATGATCGCGTCCGTGACGAAGGTCACCGGCTCCGCACCCGAAGGGGGACACTGATCATGCGGATCGCCATCGCCGGTGCCGGCAACGTCGGCCGCTCCATCGCCACCGAGCTGGTCGACAACGGCCACCAGGTCATGCTCATCGAGCGGGTGCCGCGCATGGTCCGCCCCGAGCGGGTCCCCGCCGCCGAGTGGATCCTCGCCGACGCGTGCGAGCTGTCCTCGCTGCAGGAGGCCGACCTCTCCTCCTGCGACGTGGTCGTCGCCGCCACCGGCGACGACAAGGTCAACCTGGTCGTCTCGCTGCTGGCCAAGACCGAGTTCGCGGTGCCGCGGGTGGTCGCCCGCATCAACCGCGCCGAGAACGAGTGGCTCTTCAACGAGCAGTGGGGCGTCGACGTCTCCGTCAGCAAGCCCCGCCTCATGGCCGCCCTCGTCGAGGAGGCCGTCTCCGTCGGCGACCTGGTCAGGCTGATGACCTTCCGCCAGTCCGAGGCCAACCTGGTGGAGATCACGCTGCCGGAGACCGCGCCGTACGTCGGCCACCCGGTGCGCGAGGTGCCGCTGCCGCACGACTCCGCGCTGGTCGCCATCCTGCGCGGCAAGCGCGTCCTCGTCCCGACCCCCGACGACCCGCTGGAGGCCGGCGACGAGCTGGTGTTCGTCGTCACGTCGGAGATGGAGGACGCGGTCCGCGCCGTCATTCTCGGCGCCGACTCGGTCGAGAACACCCGCAAGAAGCGCGGCCCCCAGTTCTTCTGACCCGCCCCGCGCCTTTTCATGATCCGGAAGACTTTGTGCTGCTATGACGACACAAACTCTTCCGGATCACGGAAAACACGAACTTCAGCGGCTTTGGCTGCCGGCGCTGTCAGTCGGCGGGGCGGACCTCCGGGCGGGCGGGCTCGGGCCGGTCGGGCTCGGGTTCGGAGGCGCGGATGATGCGGCGGGCCTGCCAGACGGTCAAAGCGGCCAGCAGGGCGTACGGCGGCCAGCCGAGCGCCAGGCGGGCGACGCCGAGCAGGTCCGCGTCGCCGGCGCGCCAGAGCTGGATCTGCACGCCGAGCTTCGCCAGGTAGACGACGGCCCAGAGGACGGTGAGCCAGGCGAAGGCGCGGCGCAGGCGGGGGTTCTCGCGCCAGCGGTTGCCGCCCTTGTCGAGCATGACGGACCAGAGCCACCCGACCAGCGGGCGGCGGAAGGCGACGGAGGCCAGCATGCCGACCGCGTACGCGGCGGTGAGGGCCATGCCCGGCAGGTAGATGTCCTTGGCGTCGCCGCTCTTCCAGGCCAGATACGCGCCGATCGCGATGCCGACGACGCCGTTGACCGCGTGGCGGACCGACTCGCGGCGGCTGAGCCGGTAGACGGCCATGGAGAGCGCGGCGGCGACCGCGACGATCAGGGAGGTCCGCAGCGACCACCAGCCGAAGTGGTCGCCCAGGAAGTTGACCACGATGAAGAGCGTGATCGGGATGCTCGACTCGATGAGGCCGCGCACGCCGCCCAGCTGCTCGGACATCTGCACCGAGAACGGGGGCAGCGGGGCTTCCTCGTCAGGGTCGGTCTCCGCGGTCTTACCTGGTTGCATCCGGCCTCATCTGGGTGTGTCGAGCTCGTAATACGGGTTGTAGAGCACCTTACGGCCGTCGCGGACCGCGATGCGCCCCCTCGCCGTGATCGCTCGACCCGGCTCGATGCCCGCGATGTGCCGGCGGCCCAGGAAGACCAGGGTCACCAGGTCGCTGCCGTCGAACAGCTCCGCCTCGAGGGTGGGCAGGTTGGTGCGCGGGGTGTAGACCACCGTGCGCAACCGGCCCTTCAGGCTCACGACCTGACCGCGGACGCAGGCGAGCGCGGGCATGCTGCCGCACTGCTTGGCGTCGCGTTGCAGCTCTTCGGCGTCGAGCTCCGCCTCGCTGGCGGTGAGGCGGCGGAAGAACTTCCGCAGCCCGCGCGCCTGCTCGACGGACGGATCGACGACTTTCTCACTGTCCGTGGTCATGACGTCGGTGCCACCCTCCTCGGCCAGACATGACACCCACTACGACGGTACAGCTCACGGGTGTTATTTGCGCCGGGGCCTCGGTGACGGCTTTCTGCGGTCCGCCCCGTTTGCCTCATCGGCACCGTTGGCCGCGTCGGTGAGCGCGACCTCGGCCGAGCCGTCGTTGGCGGTCGCCTCGGCGACCTCCTTCGGCAGGTGCAGCGGGAGCGGCTCGCGGACCGGCATGGCCTCGTGACCCCGGTCGACCACCAGGTTGCGCAGGCACGCCACCAGCGGCGGCGCGACACCCGGGTCGACGGCGGCGGGGCCCTGGAAGACCGCACGCACGAGCCAGCGGGGGCCGTCGATGCCGACGAAGCGGATGTCCGTCAGGCCGTCGGGGGTACGGACGCGGGCGCGCAGCTCGGTGCCCCACTCGCCGTCGGCGTCCTCGGCCGCGACGCCGTCGGTGAACAGCTGCTTGCGGATCTCGCCGCGGACCTCGTCCCAGATGCCCTCGCTGCGCGGTGCGGCGAAGACCCCGAGCTGCAGCGCGCTGTCGTTGTTGACGAGCACGATCTGCTGGATCTTGCCCTCGTTGTCCGCCTGTACGCGGACCTCCACGTCGTCGACCGCGGGCACCTTGAGCGCACCCAGGTCGAGCTGGGGGATGCCGGCGGGCGCCTCGGTGATGTCGTACGGGCCTTCGGGCCGGTCGGCCTTGGACGCGACGGGCTCCTCAGGGTCGTCGTCGACCAGGCCCAGCTCCTCCTCGAGCCTGCGGGCACCGCCCGCGCGGGTGTCGTCCTTCGCGTGCCGCCCGCTCCCGCTCTTGCGCGAGAAGATCACTGCTCTGCCTCCAGTTCAGCATGACCACCGGTTGATCCGTGACCGCCGGCTCCGCGCACAGTATCGGGAAGATGGTCGACGCCGTGGAAGTGTGCCCGCTCCACGCGCTGGACCACAAGCTGGGCAATCCGGTCACCCCGGCTGATTTTTGCCGTGATCACCCGATCGTGATTGACCAGGTTCACCAGGATCTCCCCGCGGTACCCCGCGTCGATGGTGCCCGGCGCGTTGAGCACCGTCACACCGAGGCGGTGCGCGAGACCCGACCTCGGGTGGACGAGCCCGACGTAACCGTCCGGCAGGGCGATGGCGATCCCCGTGGGGACCAGCGCCCGCTCCCCGGGTGCGAGGTCGAGGTCACATGCCGCGACCAGGTCGGCGCCGGCGTCGCCGGGGTGCGCGTACGCCGGCAGCGGCAGCTCGGGGTCGAGCCGCCGGACGTGAACCTCCACCGTCATGCCTCCATCCTGCCGGGTGCCCCCGGGCTCCGGACACGTACCCTCGCACACGTGACTTCGTACCGTGAGCGTCTCACCGTCGCGTGGTGGCTCTGGCTGCCCGCGGTGGCGGTCGCAGCGCTCCTCGCGGCCGAGGTCAAGCTCGGCGCGCCCGGCCTGGCGACCTGGATCCCGTACGTGGTGCTGCTGCCGCTGGCCACCGTGGGGCTGTGGCGGCTGGGCCGCATCCGTGTCGAGGTGTCCAACGGCGAGCTGCGGGTCGACGACGCGCACATCCCGCTGCGATACATCGGTGAGGTGACGGCGCTGTCGGCCGCGGACAAGCGCGACCTGCTGGGGCCCTACGCGGACCCGGAGGCGTTCGTGATCCAGCGGCCGTGGGTCGCCGGTGCGGTCCGCGTCGACGTCGCGGACGACGCCGATCCCACGCCGTACTGGCTGATCAGCACCCGCCACCCGGAGAAGCTCGCGGCGGCGCTCAGCCCTCGATGACCTTCCGGCCCGGCTGCAGGTCCTTCTTGATGTCGGCGCCGAGGGACATGGTCGCGCGGCGGTTGAGGAACCCGCCGACGGCTGCCCCGGTCAGGAACGGCCCCAGGGTGCTCAGGTTGCGCCCGAAGCGCTTGAGCAGCCGGTCACGCAGCTCCTTGCGCAGCGCGGTGCCCATGGCGGCCGCGACGCTGCCGCCGACCCGCAGCGGGTTGACGCCCCGGCGCTCCGCCCAGGCCTGGACCAGCACCACGGCGCGCTCGGCGCCGGTGCCCTCCACCGGGCGGCCGTAGACGGCGTGCAGCTCGCCGATCAGCTTCATCTCCACGGCGACCACCGCGACCGTCTCCGCGGCCAGCAGGACCGGCGCGGACAGCAGGCTGGGCGTCACGGCCCACTCGACGGCGGCCACGCCGCCGCCCGCGGCGCCGACGCCGGCGGTGACCCGGGACGCGTTGCGGATGAGCCGCTCGGCGAGCGCGTCGCCGGTCAGCCCGCCGTGGTGCGCGACCAGTGTGTCCAGGTCGCGCACGGGAATGTGCGGTGCGACCCTCGTCACGCTGTCCGTGATCCAGGCGATCGCCTTCTTCGGCCGGAACAGGTCCTTGACGCCCCGCTCGCGGATCTCGAGGCGCACCAGCCGGCCGAGCAGGCGCCGGCGCTCCTTCTGCTCGACGCCTTCGTCGGTCAGGGCCGTCACGGCGGCTGACAGCTCGGCCTCGTCTGCCGCCTCGCCCTGCGTGCCCTCCACGGGCTGGTTCTCGGCGAGCTCGTCGGGCTGGGCCATCGTCTACCTCCGCAGGTGTGAAACGGTGCCGCCTACGACTCAAGCACGCCTTCGCCAGATCCGCGTGATCAACTTGCGGTCAGGCGCACTCCCGGCAGATCAGCTCCCCGTTGCGCTCGGCGGCGAGCTGGCTGCGGTGGTGCACCAGGAAACAGCGCGAGCAGCGGAACTCGTCGGCCTGCATCGGCAGGACCTTGACCGTCATGTCCTCGTCGGCGAGGTCGGCGCCGGGAAGCTCGAACGTCTCTCCCAGGTCGGTCTCGTCCACGTCGACGATCGCCGACTGCGCATCGGTCCGGCGGGACTTCAGCTCTTCGAGGCTGTCCTCCCCCAGGTCGACCTCGTCGCGACGCGGCGCGTCGTAGTCGGTGGCCATCGGTGTTCACACTCCCAATTCATTCGCCCGTAGGTGTCGCGCCCGGTGTAACGTCCAACGGGCGGCGTACCTTACCGCCCTCGTGCGTTTGTTGTACGCCCACTCGCGGAAACTTGTTCCCAATGTGACCCATGCGACACAACGTCGTCCCGACAAGTTGCCCGCCGGGCTCAGCGGATGCGACCTTACCTCCACCTGACGGTTTCCGTGGGGAGTCATCCCGCAACGGCGAGTAGGAACTTTGCGGTATGCCGGGTGGGGACTTCAACATGGATCTCCGACAGGCGCTAACCTTCCCGGCAGCCAGAGCGTCTATCTGGTGACGGAGTCGCTCTGGGGCGGGGAGATAACACGGCCATGAGTTTCGCGCGGGTAAGGGCACTGGCCCTGGTTGGGCTGCTCGTGGTCACCGCGGCGGTGTTCGTGACCATCGCGTTGATCAAGGACCGCCAGACCGGTCCGGTATCGGCCAACGAATGCGCGCAGGACGCGGTGATGGTCAACAACAGGTTGCCCGAGGAGAAGCAGGTCAACCTCAACGTCTTCAACGCGACCTCGAAGCCCGGCCTGGCCGGCGAGATCACCAATGACTTCGCCAGCCGAGGGTTCAAGGCCACGGTGCAGAACGCGGCGCCCAACCCGGCGGTGAAGAAGCCCGAGACGAAGGTCGCGGTCCTCCGCTTCGGCCCGAAGGCCGTCGGCGCCGCGTGGCTCGTCCGGGCGTATTTCCTCGACAAGTCCGAGGACGAGTTCGACAAGAACCGGCAGGACGACAAGGTCGACGTCATCCTGGGCGCGAAGTTCCAGCAGCTGCCGACGGTGACCGAGGTCAAGCAGTCGATCGGCGCGCTGGGCAACCCCGAGCTGCCCGAGGGCACCTGCGCCGAGGCCTAGCGGCTCCTCAGGGCCTCTCAGTGCCCCTCAGTGCCTTCTCAGGGGCCCTTATCCGCGTCCAGCTCCACCAGGCGGTCGTGGAGGGCCTTGTGCAGCGCCGGCGGGGCGGCCACCACCATGTCCGGGCCGGGCACGGCGCCCGCCAGGCCCGTCACGAGCAGCCCCGCTTCCGCGGCGACCAGGCCACCGGCGGCGTGGTCCCAGGCGTTGAGGCCCTTCTCGTAGTACGCGTCGAGGCTGCCCTCCGCGGCCAGGCACAGGTCGATCGCGGCGGCCCCGAGGCGACGCACGTCGCGGATGTCGCCGATCAGACCGGCGAGCACGGCCGCCTGGTGGAGGCGGCGGTCGGCGGCGTACCCGAAGCCGGTGCCGACGAGCGCCTGACGGAGATCGGTCTGCCGGGAGCCGGACAGCCGCCGGCCGTCGGCGTGGGAGCCGCCGCCGAGCACCGCGGTCCACTCGCGACCGGTCGCGGCGTTGATGACCACCCCCGCCACCACGACGCCGTCGACCTCCGCGGCGAGCGAGACAGCGTACTGCGGCAGGTCGTAGAGGTAGTTCACGGTGCCGTCGATCGGGTCGAGGATCCAGCGCACCGCGCTCGCCTGCTGAGAGTCCCCGTACTCCTCGCCCAGCACGGCGTCGCCCGGCCGGGCGTGCCGGATGGCCTCCCGGACCTGCCGCTCGACCGCCTGGTCGGCGGCCGTGACCACGTCGGTGAGCGTGGACTTGGTCGCCACGGGGTCCACGCCGGCGGCGCGCATGGCCTTGGCGAGGGCCGCAGCCTCCCGGGCGATCGGCACCGCGAGGGCCAGCAGTTCGTGTCCGCGATCCATACGACCCATCCTGTCAGGGCCCTGATCCGCCCATCCGTTCGGTCACAACGTGGCGTCTAGGCCCGCTAGGCGGGATGTTGGGGCGAGAGAGCGTTACAATTCACGCGCTGCCCGCTGTCGCTCGTGAATCCGCCCCGGACGCACGGCACACGGGCGCCACCAAAAGCACCCAGGCCCACTCAGCACGGCCGCGCCGTGCGCGAACTCGGCCGCACCGGCCGTCGCTCGCTCATCGCACCGGAAGGTCGTTCGTGACAGCAGCTCACCAGCCCAGCGTCGACGTACGCTCGCTCGCCGACTCGCTGATCGCGCGTGCGGCCGCCAATGGCGGCCACCTCACGTCGGCGGAGGTCGCGCAGGCGGTCGACACCGCAGATGTGACCCCCGCACACGCCAAGAAGCTGCTCAGGAGTCTCGCCGAGGCGGGAGTCACCGTCGTCGTCGACGACTCCGCCAACGGGCGGCGCCGGGTCGCGGCGGCACGGTCCGCGACCCCTGCATCCAAGGCGGCCACCGCCAAGGCCGCACCCGCGCGCAAGGCGCCGGTCGCCAAGCCGCTGACAGCCGTCGAGTCCACACCGGATTCGGGGGTGGAGAGGGCGCCCGTGAAGAAGGCACCGACACCAGCAGCTCCCGCCAAGAAGGCCGCCCCGGTCGCGGCAGCGACCGCTCCGGCGAAGGCCGCGCCGGCCAAGAAGGCGGTGCCGGCGAAGAAGGCCGCCGGACCCGTCAAGAAGGCCGCCCCCGGCGACGCCGACCCGGCCGCCCCGAAGGGCGCCGCCGGCGAGGAGCCGGAGCTCGAGGAGATCGACGACGCCGCGCTCGCGGCGGAGATCGAGGACGTGGTCGCCGAGGAGCCGGTCGAGGTCGTGAAGGCCGTCGAGGCCGACGCCGAGGCCACCGCGACCGACGACGACTTCGCGTGGGACGACGAGGAGTCCGAGGCGCTCAAGCAGGCCCGCCGCGACGCGGAGCTGACGGCGTCGGCCGACTCGGTCCGTGCCTACCTGAAGCAGATCGGCAAGGTCCCCCTGCTGAACGCCGAGCAGGAGGTCGAGCTGGCCAAGCGGATCGAGGCCGGCCTCTACGCGGCCGAGCGGCTGCGGGCCGCCGAGGACGCGGGCGAGCCGATGGTCATGCCGGCCAGCCGCGACTTCATGTGGATCTCCCGCGACGGCGAGCGCGCCAAGAACCACCTGCTCGAGGCCAACCTGCGTCTGGTCGTCTCGCTCGCGAAGCGGTACACGGGCCGCGGCATGGCGTTCCTGGACCTCATCCAGGAGGGCAACCTCGGCCTCATCCGCGCCGTCGAGAAGTTCGACTACACCAAGGGCTACAAGTTCTCCACGTACGCCACCTGGTGGATCCGGCAGGCCATCACCCGCGCCATGGCCGACCAGGCCCGCACCATCCGCATCCCGGTGCACATGGTCGAAGTGATCAACAAGCTCGGCCGCATCCAGCGCGAGCTGCTCCAGGACCTGGGCCGCGAGCCCACCCCGGAGGAGCTGGCCAAGGAGATGGACATCACGCCGGAGAAGGTGCTGGAGATCCAGCAGTACGCGCGTGAGCCCATCTCCCTCGACCAGACCATCGGCGACGAGGGCGACAGCCAGCTCGGCGACTTCATCGAGGACTCCGAGGCGGTCGTCGCGGTCGACGCAGTGTCCTTCTCGCTCCTGCAGGACCAGCTCCAGCAGGTGCTGCAGACCCTCTCGGAGCGGGAGGCGGGCGTGGTGCGGCTGCGGTTCGGCCTCACCGACGGCCAGCCGCGGACCCTCGACGAGATCGGCCAGGTCTACGGCGTGACCCGCGAGCGCATCCGCCAGATCGAGTCGAAGACCATGTCGAAGCTGCGCCACCCGTCGCGTTCGCAGGTCCTGCGCGACTACCTCGACTGATCCTCGCATTCCGCTGTGCGCGAACCCGGGCTGTCCCTTTTGGGGCAGCCCGGGTGTGTTTCCGGTCACCGAGGGCATGAGGGAGGGGCGCCGCCGCCTCAACCCACTTGTGATCGCCGCCGTGGCGCGATAGGAAGCACGTAGCGGGTGTTGCAGTTCCGGCTCCCGCGGGCACGACAGAAATGTGACATCGGTCCCGCACGCGAGGTGGGAACGATGTCGGGCAACACGGTGTTGAACCATCTGTGAACGACGCAAGGAAGCGTTCGTCGGTGACGATCAGAGGAGGAAGGCGATGACCCCGACCCTCACGCCGCCGCCGGAGACGGCAGCGCCCCCAGCCGCCGAGGAACGGTGCGACCGCTGCAGCGCGGCAGGCAAACTACGAGTTCGGCTCGCCGAAGGCGGCGACCTGATCTTCTGTGGACATCACGCAAACAAGTACGCCGACCAACTGGTCAAGATCGCGGTGGAGGTGGCCGTCGCCCCGGACTTCACGTGGCGCGGCACCGAGATCACGGCCAGCTGACCAATACCGCGCACGTAGGGCGTCCCGGCATTCCGGGCGCCCTACGGCCATCTCCAGGCCCGGCCCCGTTCCCGGCGCTCACCTGACCCTCGCGCGCTCGCCCGCCGACCACGCGCTCCGTCCGGTGACCACGCTCGTACCGGCGACCGCGCCCCTCTGGGTACCCACGCGCGCTCTCCCCCTCCTCCCGACAGCCACGCACACCTCTCGCCGGCCGCGACGTTTCTTCTGACAACTGCGCACTCTCCCGCCGGTCGCGCCGCCCCCTACCTGACTCGGGCTGGCCGCTCCTTCTGACGCTGCGCACTCTCGCCCTCGCCGACGGCAGGCTCTTCCCGGCGACCGTGCTCCTTCCCGGCTCGGGCTGGCCGCCTCTTCTGACGCTGCGCGCCCTCCCGCCGGCAGCGGGCTCCTTCCCGGCGGCCACGCGCTCTTGCGCTGGCCACCCTCTCACCCACGGCCGCGCGTGCTGGTGCCGCCGCGTGCCGTCCCGCCATCACGGGCCGCGCTGAAGCCCCGGCCCACGCCCACCACCCCCATGATCGGCGACCAGTCCGACCACCCGTGAACGGAAAGATCGGCCCGCCCAGCGCCCTTCTTCGGTCCCCTCGACAACCGCCACTGCCGCACTCACCGTCACGGACCACCCGCGCCACCACTCACTCGCGCGACCCCAGCGGCAGATTCGCCCCAAACGCGACCAATCGCTTCACCACCCGGCAAGCACCACCACGACACCCGCCGCCGCCATGATCGAAGGATCGCCGTGGCCACCCGGACGACCAGCCGCGTCCTTCGATCACCACCAGCAGCGCCGACAACCAACACCGCACCGCCACTCACTCCCCTGGCGCGCACTACCCCAGCGGCGGCATCGTCCCAAACGCGACAAATCGCATCACCACCCGGACCGGACGGCACAAGAACCACCACAGCGTCGGCCACCACCATGATCGAAGGATCGTCGTGGCCACCCGGACGACCAGCCCCGTCCTTCGATCACCACCAGCAACGGCGAGAACCCAGCCGTGCCGCTGTTCGGTCCCCCAGCGCGCATTCTCACCGGCGGCCGACGGCTCAAACGCGACGAATCGGATCTTCACCCGGGCTCAGCGGCACGAGAACCGCCGCGGCCGAGGGGCCGCCTTGATCGAATGGCGGATCCGGTCGTCATCGCGGCCGGATCCGCTATTTGATCAACGGCGGGCTGGAGCGAGGGCGGGTTACATGGTCTGGATGGTGGCGATCCGCTCCTCGAGCTGCTCGATCGTCGCCTGGGCGCTCGGGGGGCCGCCGCAGAGGCGGCGGAGTTCGGCGTGGATCTTGCCGTGGGGCAGGTTGGTGCGGTGATGATGGGCGGCGACCAGGGTGTTCAGCTGGCGGCGCAGAACGATGCGGCGCTCGCCGGCGGTTTTCGGAGGTTCGGGAGCCATGGTGGCGGCGGCGGCCGGGGCGCGGCGCTTCTCGGCCGCGAGCTGCTCGGCCTGGCGCTTGTTGAGCAGCGTGGACACCTGGTCGGCGGTGAGGAGGCCGGGCAGCCCCAGGTACTCCTCCTCCTCGGCGGAGCCGGTCTGCGCCGGCACGCCGAAGGCGGTCCCGTCGAAGATGACCTGGTCGAGCTCGGCCGTCGCGGAGAGGGCCTCGAAGCTCTTCAGCAGGTCGTCGCCGGCCTTCTCCTCGCGCTGGGCGCGCTCCAGCAGGTCGTCCTCGAAGCCTTCCTTCGTCTTCGGGGCGCCGAGGACGTGGTTGCGCTGCGCCTCCATCTCGGAGGCGAGCTCCAGCAGGTGCGGCACGCTCGGCACGAAGACGGTCGCGGTCTCGTTGGTGCCGCGGGCGCGCACGAAGCGGCCGATCGCCTGGGCGAAGAAGAGCGGGGTGGAGGCGCTGGTGGCGTACACGCCGACGGCCAGACGCGGGATGTCGACGCCTTCGGAGACCATCCGGACGGCGACCATCCAGCGCTCCTGCGACGCGGCGAACGAGGCGATGCGGCCGGAGGAGCCCTGGTCGTCGGAGAGGACCACGACGGCCTTCTCGCCGGTGATCTCGCCGAGGACCCTCGCGTAGGCGCGGGCGGCGGTCTGGTCGCTGGCGATGACGAGGCCGCCCGCGTCGGGCATGCCGCCGCCGCGCAGCACCTGCAGGCGGGCGTCGGCGGCGCGCAGGACCTGCGACATCCAGTCGCCGGTCGGGTCGAGGGCGGTGCGCCACGCCTGGGCGATGAGGTCCTGGGTCATGGGTTCGCCGAGGCGGGCGGCCAGTTCGTCGCCGGCGGAGGTGCGCCAGCGCGTCTCACCCGAGTAGGCGAGGAAGATGACGGGCCGCACGACGCCGTCGGCGAGGGCCTCGGCGTAGCCGTAGGTGGTGTCGGAGCGGGAGCGGGCGATGCCGTCGTTGCCCCGCTCGTACTGCACGAACGGGATCGGGTTCTCGTCGGACCGGAACGGGGTGCCGGTCAGCATCAGCCGCCGCACGGCGGGCTCGAACGCGGCCTTGACGCCGTCGCCCCACGACTTCGAGTCGCCGGCATGGTGGATCTCGTCCAGGACGACAAGGGTCTTTCTCGTGATCGTCCGCCGCTTGTGTACCTCCGGAGCGATGCCGACCTGCGCGTAGGTGACAACCGTCCCGTGGAAGTCGGAGGACGTGTGCACGTCGGCGTTGCGGAAGCCCGGGTCGAGGTCGATCCCGACGCGGGCGGCGGCCTCCGCCCACTGCTTCTTCAGGTGCTCGGTCGGCGTGACGACCGTGACGTTGTCGATGGTGCCGTCGGCGAACAGCTCCAGGGCGATCCGCAGGGCGAACGTCGTCTTGCCGGCGCCGGGCGTGGCGACGGCGAGGAAGTCATCGCGCTTGCCGCGCAGGTACTCCATCAAGGCCTTGCGCTGCCACACCCGGAGCGTCTGTCCTGCCTGCACCACCGGACGCGGCGGCATGCGGCACCCCCTCGAGGACCATGAACCCACACGGAAACGCCTCCGGGTCTTGGTGGACCGCGAAGGCGTTGCTCAGCCTAGCGGGCGCGGACGGGCAAGGTGCCGATCCGCGCCGAACGTCACTGTGAGAGGAGGACGACCGTCAGGACGGGTCGTCGTTCTGCACCACGTTTTCGTAGATGTCCTTGCAGACCGGACAAACCGGGAACCGGCTCGGGTCGCGCGACGGGACCCACAGCTTGCCGCACAGCGCCCGCACCGGCGTGCCCTCGATCATGGCCTGCATGATCTTTTCCTTGGGCGCATAGTGCGAGAACTTCTCGTGGTCGCCGGCGTCATAGCGATAGTCGGTCTGCTCCTCGACGCGCTCGTCCGTGAGCGTCGAGCCGCCACCGCCTGGAGTCTCGGGAGTCGTTGTCACGGTCCCAGTCTGCCAGGCCGACGGCCACGATGCCGCACGGCGAGCGGGGTTATCGTTGCGTGGTGATCAACCATGCCATCCGTTACGGAGCCGAGGTCGCGGCCGCCAGGGAAGCCGGCGCGCCGGTCGTCGCGCTGGAGAGCACCATCATCTCGCACGGGCTGCCCCGGCCGTCGAACCTGACCGTCGCGAGGGACATCGAGGCGACCGTGCGGGCCGCGGGTGCCGTCCCCGCGACGATCGGCATGCTCGGCGGCGAGATCGTGGTCGGCCTGTCCGACGAGGAGATCGTGCACCTGGCCGGCAGCGACGACGTCGTGAAGCTCTCCGTGCGCGACCTGGCCCCCGCCGCGGCGGGGCGGGCCGACGGCGCGACGACGGTGGCGGCGACCTCGGCGATCGCGATCGCGGCCGGCATCGCGGTCTTCGCCACGGGCGGGCTCGGCGGGGTGCACCGCGGCGCGGGCACGACGTTCGACGAGTCGGCCGACCTGACGGCGCTGTCCCGGCTGCCGATCACCGTGGTCTGCGCCGGGGTGAAGTCGATCCTGGACGTCGGCGCCACGTTGGAGCGGCTGGAGACGCTGGGCGTGAGCGTCGTGGGGTACGGGACCCGCCGCTTCCCCGGCTTCTACCTCACCGACGGCGGGTTCGATCTGGACTGGTCCGTCGACGACCCGGCCGGCGCGGCGGCCATCGTGCGGGCGGCCCGGGCTCAGGCAGTACACCAGGGGGCGACGATCATCGCCAACCCACTGCCGGTCGACGAGCAGCTCGACCCCGACCTGCACGACCGCGTCCTGGCCGAGGGCCTCGCCGGGCTGGAGCGCGACCACGTGACGGGCAAGGACGTCACCCCCCACCTGCTGTCGCACTTCCACGCCGCCACCGAGGGCCGCTCGCTGGACGTGAACGTGAGGATCATCCTGCGCAACGCCGACCTGGCGGCCCGCATCGCCGCGGCGCTGTGACGGTCGTCGTCGTCGGTGACGTGGTCACCGACATCGTCACGGTCCACGAGGGGCCCCTCGCCATCGGCTCCGACACGCTCGCCTCGGTCGCGATCCGGGGCGGCGGGTCCGCGGCCAACACGGCCGCCTGGCTCGGCTCCGTCGGGCACCCGGTGGTGTTCGCGGGGGTCGCCGGCGACGACGAGCCCGGCTCCGCGCGCCTGGCCGAACTGGTCGCGGCGGGCGTCACGACCACCGTCCGCCGCGTGCCGGAGGTCGCGACCGGGACGGTGGTCGTGCTCGCCTCCGACGCGGAGCGGACGATGTTCACCGACCGGGGCGCCAACCAGCTCCTGTCCCCCGCCGACGTCGACCGCGCCCTCGATCTGGCGCTCGCCGCGACACCCGGCGCCAGGCACCTGCACCTGTCCGCGTATGTCCTGTTCGACCCAGACTGCGCGCCCGCCGGCCGTCACGCGCTGGTCGAGGCGCGCCGCCGCGGCCTCACGACCAGCCTCGACGCCGCGTCGGCCGCGCCGCTGCAGCGCCTCGGGTCGTCGTTCTGGGCGTCGGTACCGGACGTCGACCTGCTCTTCGCCAACCTGGACGAGGCGCAGGTCCTCGCCGGGGACGGCACCGCGGCCTCGCTGGCGACGGCGCTGCTGGACCGGGCCGGCGCGGTGGTGGTGAAGTCGGGGGCCGCCGGGGCGACCTGGGCCGGACCTTCCGCCGCACCCGTCCATGTACCGGCGGCGCCGGTCGCACGGGTGATCGACCCGACCGGCGCGGGCGACGCGTTCGCCGCGGGGTTTCTAGCGGCGTGGCTCACCGGCGCGTCGCCCGCGGAAGCGCTGGCCGGCGGCGCCCGGCTCGGCGCCCTGGCGGTGTCCAAGGTCGGCGGCCGCCCGTAGCTCCGCGACCTGGCGGTGTCCAAGATCGGCGGCCGCCCGTAGCCTCGCGACCGGCCCCTGGCCGCCCAGGGGCCGTCGCCTCAGCCGTCGATGACCTTGGGCTCCTTGGGCTCCGCGTGGTCACGGTCGCTGAGCGCGTGGCCCGGATCGGGGTGTGACTGCTGCGGCTGCCGCCGGGACTGCAGCTTGTTGCGGAGCAGGTGCTCGGGCCGCGGCCCCCTGTCGTTGGCGAGCAGCACCGCCGCCCACGGCAGGACCAGCGCCCCGGCCACCAGCAGGCTCAGCCACAGCCACAGCAGCGGCACCTTCGCCGTGACCAGCACCGCCGCGACGATCACGCAGAGGCCGCGCAGCAGCATCATCGCCACATACCGCCGCTCGCGGGATCGAAGCTCCTGCTCGGGCGAACGCTCGGCGGTGGTGATCAGCTGCGGTTTCTGCCTGCGTCCCATCATCACCACCGAGTCTGCCACGTTTCGCGGATCAGGTGTCCGACGGCTTCACCGGCGCCGCATGCGCGCCGCCGCTGGGGTCCGTCGGCCGGTTGACGCTGCCGGTCGCGAGCAGGTCGCGGATCTCGGTCAGCAGCCGGATGTCTTCGGCGGGCGCGGACGGCTCCGGCTCGATGCCCCGCTTGCGCCGCTCGGCCAGCTTGTTCATCGGCAGCACCACGAGGAAGTAGACGGTCGCCGCGGTCAGCAGGAACCCGATCACCGAGTTCAGGAACGCCGGCCACGCCAGGAACTGCGACCCGATCTTCAGCCCCTGGTTCTTGTCGCCGACCCCGATGCCGCCGGTCAGCTTGATCAGTGGTTGCAGGAAGCCGTCCGTGAACGCCTTGACCACGTCGTTGAACGCGGCCCCGATGACGACGGCGACGGCAAGCTCGATGACATTGCCGCGCGAGATAAAGTCCTTGAAACCCTTCAGCACGGTAGGCACACTACGACCCTGGCCGCCCCGGCGCACCCGGTGCTTTCGCCGCCGCCTTCATCTGTTTCTTGAACTCCCTGACCTTTCCGAGGGAGTCGCCGTCGACGATGTCGGCGACGGAGCGGTGCGAGCCGACCTCGCCGTATCCGCCGGCCGCCTCGCGCCAGCCGTCGGGCTGCACGCTGTACTGCTTGCCGAGCAGCGCCACGAAGATCTGCGCCTTCTGCTTGCCGAAGCCCGGCAGCGCCTGCACCCGCCGCAGCAGCTCGCCCCCGGAGGCGACACCGGTCCACATCGCGGCGGTGTCCCCGTCGTACCGGTCGACGAGCACCCGGCACACCTCCTGCACCCGGGCCGCCATCGCCTTCGGAAACCGGTGCAGCGCCGGCGGCGTCGCGAAGATCTCCACCAGCGCGTCAGGGTCGAACTCCGCCAGCTCCTGCGCCGTCGGCTCATGCCCCAACCGCTGCGAAAGCACCCAGGGCGACGAGAACGCCTTTTCCAGCGGAATCTGCTGATCGAGCGTCATCCCGACCAGCAACGCCAGCGGGTCCCGGTCGAGCAGCGCATTCGCCTCAGCGGGAATCGGCAACGAGAACGGCATGCGTACATCTTGCCTTGCCGGCCCGTCTCAGAACGGTGGCAGCTCCGGGTTGTACGAGTCTTTGTCCCGCATCCAGGTATTGGCCCGCTTCTCCACGGGCCACCGCGCGTCGATGACCGCCGCGGCGTCCTTGACGGTCCCGCATCTCGTCGAGAAATGAGAACGGCATGTCGTCATCCTCCCGAGCTGGACGGGTGTCACGATCGCAGCATGCGATGTGACCGGCGTCACATCGGCGTCGTGTCGGATCGCGGGGCGGTCGTTCGAGAGACGGGTGACAGGTCGCCACGAAGGAAGGACCCCCGCCATGACCACCACCGTTCCGGACCACATCCGTGCCAACCGGGTCACCCGGTCGCTGCTCGGCTACGGCGTGCTCGCCGGGCCGTTCTACGTCGGCGTCAGCCTCGCGCAGGCGCTGACCCGTGACGGGTTCGATCTGACCCGGCACGCCTGGAGCCTGCTGTCCAACGGCGGTCTCGGCTGGATCCAGATCACCAACTTCGTCCTGACCGGCCTGATGGTGATCGCGGCCGCCGTCGGGCTGCACCGCGCGCTGCCGGGAAGTCCGTGGGCGGCGCGGCTCGTGGCGGTCTACGGGGCGAGCCTCGTGGCGGCCGGCGCACTGCGGGCCGACCCGGCGATGGGCTTCCCCGCCGGTACACCTGAAGGACCGGGAACGGTGAGCTGGCACGGCATCGGGCACCTCGCCGCGGGCGGCATCGGCTTCCTCTGCGTGATCGTGGCGTGCTTCGTCGTCGCCCGCCGCTTCGGCCGCGAGGGCGGCAAGGGCTGGGCCCTGTACAGCCGGGTCTCCGGCGTGCTGTTCCTCGCCGGTTTCGCCGGCATCGCCTCCGGCAACAGCGCGCCGACCCTGACCCTGGGCTTCGTCGCGGCCGTGATCGTCATCTGGACCTGGCTCGCGGCCGTCTCCGTCAAGCTGTACCGGGCCCTCCCCGGATGCTGAAGGGCCCGGCGGGAACAGGGAGCAGGGTGTCGCCGACGGCGCCCTGCTCGACGACGGCTGATCGAAGTTGACCGCAGAAACGCTGAATGTCCAGGATCAGTGGCCATGTGGCCATACATATGGGGAACGCTATAGTGTTGACTATGGCGAAGACGACGGTCAGCGTGTCGACCGAGGCGAGGGACGTGTTCGCGGCCGTCGCCGCGAGTCGCAACACGACGATGTTCGCCCTGCTCGAAGAGACCGCGCGGAGGCTGGAGCGGGAAGAGGCGATGCGCCAGGCCACGCTCGACTACGAGCGGCTGGAGAAGGAGGACCCGGCCGGCTTCGCCGAGTATCTCGCCGAGGGTCGCCTGTGGGACCTGACCTCGGGCGACGGCCTCGGCGACGCGCGGGCCGAGTTCCCGGAGCTCAACCCGTGATCCGTCGGGGCGACGTGCTCATCGCCGACCTGAGTCCCGTCATCGGCCATGAGCAGGGCGGGCGGCGGCCGGTGCTGGTGCTGTCCCCGGCGGGCTATCACGCGTGGCCCATCGAGATGGCGGTCGTCGCGCCGATCACCTCGCGCGACCGTCGACTCCGACACCACATCCCTCTCGGGCGTGAGGCCGGCCTGCGCACCGAGACGAGTTTCGTCATGCCGGAGTACGTACGTGCGATCTCGCGACAACGCCTCACCGGTCGCGCGCTCGGTGCGGCGCGGCCGGCAACCCTTGACGAGGTCGAGCGCTGGGTCTCGCAGTTCACATCGGAGCCTCCGTTCTGACCGCCGGTCCCGAGCCTTCGGCGCTCGTCCTGTGAGCGCGGACACCGGGTGGTTGTAGCGTTCCGGACAAGGACAGGGCGTCTGGGCGCCGGGACAGGGCCGCTACCTCGGGAAACGCTGATGAGCGGGGCCGCCAGGGTTGATCGGGCGCCATAGCCTGGTGCGATGTTCGAGCGCAGGGTGGTCGCGGCATGGGCCGTGTTCGGGGGGATCGCGGCGGTGTCGGCCGCGCTGGTGTGGCGGCGGCCTGATGCGCAGCGCCTGTCGGACCTGCACATCTACTACGGGACGGCGAAGTTCGACGGGCCGCTCTACGACTACGTGGCCGAGAACGGGGGGCCGTTCACGTACCCGCCGTTCGCGATGGTGCTCTTCCGGCCGCTGAGCATGCTGCCCGAGGCGACCCTCGGCGTGTTGTGGCTGGCGATGACCTGCGCGGCCGTGATCGCCATCGCCCGCACGGTGACCAGATCCAGCGCCGCGACCGGCACCTCGACCGGCACCTCGACCGGCACCGCAGCCCGCACCGCGACCCCGACCGACGCCGCGACAGGCACCTCGACCGTGACAGGCACCGCGGCGCAGAGCGGCGGAGGCGTGGGGAGCCGGTTCTTCACGCGGGGGCTGATGGCGGCCGGGGTGGCCACGGCGTTGCTGGTGTCGGCGCCGGTGCAGAGCAACCTGCGGTTCGGGCAGGTGAGCATCTTCATCGTGCTGCTGGCGCTGGTCGATGCGGGGCAGGTGGTGCCGGCGCGGTTCCGGGGGATTCTGGTCGGGGTGGCGGCGGCGATCAAGCTCACGCCGCTGCTGTTCGTCGTGTACTTCCTGGTGGCGCGGCGGTACAAGGACGCGGCGCGGGCGGGGGCGGCGTTCGTGGCGTGCGCGGGGGTCGCGGCGGTGCTCATGCCGGGGGCCAGCGTGCGGTACTGGGGCGGCACCATCTTCCAGACGTCGCGCATCGGCGACCTCGCCTCGCTGGGCAACCAGTCGGTGCACGGGATGCTGCTGCGGATCGGGCTGTCGCCCGCGACGCTGCCGGTCGTGTGGGCGGTGCTGATCGCGGCGATCTGCGGGGCCGCGCTGCTGCGGGCCAGGGCGCTGCACCTGCACGGGGAGCCGGTGCGTGCGGCGGTCCTGGTGGGCTGCGCGACCGTGGCGGCGTCGCCGGTGTCATGGACGCACCACCAGGTGTGGACGGTGCTCGCGGCGATGCTGCTGGTCGCGGCCGAGGGGGCGTGGCGGCGGGTGGCCGGGGTCGTGCTGCTGGTCGTGATGACGCTGTCGCTGGGAGTCGTGCTGCGCGGCGTGGCGCTGTACCCGGGCTGGCAGTTCCTGCTGGAGAACGCCCGCTCGCTCGGGCTGGTCGCCGTCTGTGTCGCGGGGGTCGGGGGCGCCGCGCTGCGGCTCGACCGGAGCGCGCGGCTCCGCACGACGAGGCGGATCGCGGTCGCGGCCGTGGCGGGGCTCGCCGCGCTCGCGCTCACGCCGCTGCCGGCCGGCGCCGACCCGACGTTCAAGGCGTACTCGGCCGGCGACCTCACCAACCCGCGCTACTTCTACTTCACCGGCACGCCGGCCGCGGGTGAGCCGATCGCGTACATGATCCGGCGGGAGAAGACGAAGGTCCGGGTCAACGGCGTGGTCGGGACCGAGGTGGCGGGGCTGCGGTACACCTCGGCGCCGGGCGGGGCGGCCCGCAGCATCCCGCTGCTGGAGGCGGACGCGGGGGTGCGCACGTTCTCGTTCCGCAGCGCGAACCTGAGCCACGGCCGCCTCGACGTGCTGGACGCGAGCGGAGAGGTCGCGGCCAGCTTCACGAACCTGGCGTGAACCGCTCCGCCTCCAGCACCGACTTGAGGCGGCTCAGGATCCGCGACCAGGCGTCGTCGCGCTCCGGGTCGGGCTCGCGGTCGAGGTCGTCGCAGGTGAGCGAGGCCCGGCAGAGTCCCGGCTCGGCGGCGGTGATCTCCCACGTCAGCCAGCAGTGCACCTCCTGCTCCGCGCCGATGCCGGTGTACAGGTTGTGCACCAGCAGCCGCCCCTCCTCGACGTGCACGATGTGCCCGTGCAGCACGTCGGGGACCGGGCCGGCCGCGGCCCGGTAGACGATGGGTGCGCCCGGGATGAACTGCGAGTCGACCGCGAGGCCGAGGTAGAAGCGCCGGGTGAAGGCGGGCTCGGTGATCGCTTGCCAGACGCGGGCCGGGTCGGCGGCGATGTACAGGCTGCAGGTCGAAGTCCTCATACCCGTATCGTGCCGGGGTGACTTGGGAGGCGCTTGCGCCCGACTTGGCCCCGCCGCCCGTACAGTGGCCGCGACGTCAACCCGAGCAGCAGCAGGCCCACCGGTACAGTGGCCGCGACGACGAACCGAGGAGCCTTGCGTGGAAGACCTGATCGCCGAGCTCGAGGCGCAGGAGGAGCGGCTGCGGTTCACGCGGTTCGACAACGACGACGCCTGGACGCTGGGGTCGCTGCTGGTGCGTCTGGGCAAGGAGCGCGGGCTGCCGATCACGATCGACATCCGCCGGCACGGTCACCAGTTGTTCCACGCGGCGCTGCCCGGCACGGCGCCCGACAACGACCGCTGGATCGAGCGCAAGATCAGGGTCGTGGAGCGGCTGAACGCGTCCTCGTATCTGGTGGGGCGGCGGATGGCCGCGCAGGGCAAGGCGATGGACGCGGCGTACGGCGTCGACCCGGCCGACTACGCCACGCACGGCGGCGCGTTCCCGATCCGGGTCGTGGACGTCGGCGTCGTCGGGGTCGTGACCGTGTCGGGGCTGCCGCAGGCCGAGGACCACGCGCTCGTCGTCGAGGCAGTAGGGCTGTTCCTCGATAGATAGAGGGTTGTCTCAGCGCGCGGGCGGGCCGAGGATTCCGCGTGTGATGAAGCGACTTCTCGTGTGCGTCGCCGCCACCGCGGCCCTCGCACTGACCGGCTGCTCCGACGACGCGCCGACGAACAACGGCGCGGTCGCGGCACCCAGCGTGCAAGAGTCCCTGACGCCGCAGACCGGCCCGGCGCCGACCAAGCCCGGCGCGAGCCCGCAGGCGGGGTGCCCGGTCGACGCGGCGACGCTGGAGAAGGCGTTCGTGGCGAACCTCGACGTCTCCAACGCGGTCGACATCGGCAAGGGGCTGACCGACATCAGCTGCGCCGACGACTGGGCGACGGCGGTGACCCAGCCCGAGGCGATGGACAAGGCGACGGTCCTGTTCCAGTACGACACCGGGAAGAAGCAGTGGCTGGCGATCGCCGGCGGCACCGACGGCGCCTGCCGGTCGCACGTGCCGGCCGCGGTGGTCAAGAAGCTGAAGAACTGCGTCAGCTGACACCGGAGTTCGTGCGGGGGGCTAACGAAAAGTCCGGCTTTATGGTCACATAGGTCATGGAGCGTGAAGCACTGCTCCGGCTCCTCGACGAGGTGCCGGGGGAAGCGTTCGTGGCCTGCAAGGACGCGATCCGGGCCGGCGCGGAATACGTCGTGTGGGACGACACCGTGCCGGCCGATCAGCTCGCGCGCAGCTACTCGCGGCGGGCCCAGCACATGGCGAAGATCGGCACCCCGATGCTCGGCGGCGACGACGCGATCGCCCGGCTGCAGATCGCCGGCGGCCGGCCGCTGCGCATCGGCGAGGCGAAGGTCGAGGACCCGCCGACGCACTTCCAGCTCTTCCTCACCGCCGACGCCACGCGCGTCGTGGCCTGTTTAGGAATCGACCAACGTTGACGTAGCAGGATGTCAGGGTGGACGCACTGCTCGACGCCGACGGTCTCGCCCGGCTCCGCGAGGCGCTGACCTCCGCCCGGTACACCTCCCAGGGCATCAAGGACCTGCTGGGTGAGGCCGCGACGGCCGCCCTCGCCCGCAACGACTTCCGCGCCGCGCTCAAGCGCACCGAGGAGCAGCCCGGCCGGCTCGCCACCCTCGTGCGGCTCTTCGTGTGCGGCCAGACCTTGCCCTTGCCCGCCGTCGCCGAGGCGCTCGATCCCCTGCCGCTCGCCGCCGCGCTGCCGCTGCTGGAAGCGGATGGGGACGGCGTACGGGCGGCCGTCGAGCTGGAGCCGTACGGCGACTGGTGGGTCGTGGCCGACCTGTCCGCCGGGATGCGACCCGGGCGGCCGCTGCCCGGCGACCACGTGCTCGGCATCGGCGGCGCCTCCACCACGCTCGCCGCCGCCGCCCTGCGCGACCCGGTGGCCACGGCGCTCGACCTGGGCACCGGCTGCGGGGTGCAGGCGCTGCACCTGTCGACGCACGCGGCGAAGGTCACCGCCACCGACCTGCTCCCCCGCGCGCTGCGCTTCGCCGCGACGACCGCCGCGCTCAACGGCCTGGACTGGGAGCTGCTGCACGGGGACATGACCGCACCGGTCGCCGGGCGCCGCTTCGACCTGGTCGTGAGCAACCCGCCGTTCGTCGCCGGACCGGGGACGACGGACCACACGTACCGTGACTCCGGCCGCCCCGGGGACGCGGTCTGCGCCGAGCTCGTCGCCGCCGCCCCGGGCCTGCTCACCGACGGCGGTCACATGCAGTTCCTGGCCAACTGGCTGCACGTCAGCGGCGAGTCGTGGGAGGACCGGGTCGCCGACTGGCTCGCCGGCACCGGCCTCGACGCGTGGGTGATCCAGCGGGAGGTGTCCGACCCGGTCGCGTACGTCAACCTGTGGCTCTCCGACGCCTCCGTCGACCCCGTGCAACAGCCGGCCATCGCGGCGGCCTGGCTCGACTGGTTCGACGCGCGGAAGGTCGACGCGGTCGGGTTCGGCCTCATCACGCTGCGCGCCGGCGGCCACGACGACCCGACGGTGCGGATCGAGGACCTGCGGCAGACCGTCGACGGGCCGCTCGGGCCGCTGATCGGCGACTGGTTCGCCCGCCAGGACTTCCTGCGGTCGGGTGACCTGCTGGGCACGCGGTTCGCCGCGGCGCCGGGCCTCACCCTGCGGCAGGAGGCCACCCAGGGGCCCGACGGATGGGAGGTCGGCCGCCAGGTCCTCGCGCTGCCCGACGGGCTGCGGTGGCGCGAGGAGGTCGACCCGGTGGCCCTCACCCTCGTCGGCGCCTGCAACGGCTCCGTCACCTTGCGCGACCAGGTCGACGTCTTGGCGGCCGCGCACGATGTACCGCCGGACGTCCTCGCCGACGTGGCGGTCCCCCTGGTCGCCCACCTCGTGGAGCGCGGCATCCTGCTGCCCGCCTCGTGAGGGCGCTCGTACAGACGGTGAGCCGCGCATCGGTCACCGTCGACGACGCGGTCGTGGGGTCGATCGGCTCCGGCCTGCTCGTCCTGGTCGGTGTCACGCACACCGACGACTTGACGACGGCTGCGACCCTTGCCCGGAAGGTGCACGAGCTGCGCATCCTTCCCGAGGAGAAGTCCGCCGCCGACCTGGGCGCGCCGCTGCTGGTCGTCTCGCAGTTCACGCTGTACGGCGACGCGCGCAAGGGCCGCCGCCCCACCTGGATCGCCGCCGCCCGCCCGGAGGCGGCGGAGCCGCTCATCGAGGCGTTCTGCCAGCACCTGCGAGACCGGGGCGCAGTGGTGGAAACCGGGCGCTTCCGGACCCACATGCTGGTCGAGAGCGTGAACGTCGGACCCCACACGGTGATGCTCGAAATCTAGGACTCACGGATTCGTGCCACGGCTCGGCCGCCTCACCGCCACTTCACGCCCGCTGGGCGAAGCTTCTCCCGTAGGAATGATCGCGCCACTTGCACACGGGAGGCGAGCGAAGTGGCCCAGCCGCTGAGTGACACCACGGAGTTCAACGCAGTCGACGTCGAGACCGACGAGCAGCACGAGCCCCAGATCGACAACACGGGCGTCTCAGCGGACCTCGTTCGCGCATACCTCAACACCATCGGACGGACCAAGCTGCTCACCGCCGAGCAGGAGGTCGACCTCTCCAAGCGGATCGAGGCCGGGCTCTACGCGGAGGAGAAGCTCAGCGCGGGCGACGTCCACCCCGCCTGGATGAACACCTACGAGGTCGTCGTCCGCGAGGGCCGCGCCGCCAAGGCGCACCTGCTCGAGGCCAACCTGCGCCTGGTGGTCAGCATCGCCAAGCGGTACACCGGCCGCGGCATGGCGTTCCTGGACCTCATCCAGGAGGGCAACCTCGGCCTCATCCGCGCCGCGGAGAAGTTCGACTACACCAAGGGCTACAAGTTCTCCACGTACGCCACCTGGTGGATCCGGCAGGCCATCACCCGCGCCATGGCCGACCAGGCCCGCACCATCCGCATCCCGGTGCACATGGTCGAGCAGGTCAACCGCATGGTCCGGGTCCGCCGCGACCTCTCCGCCACCCTCGGCCGCGAGCCGGTCGTCGCCGAGATCGCCGCCGCCCTGGGCATCGAGGAGTACCAGGTCATCGAGCTGATCTCGTACGACCGGGAGCCGGTCAGCCTCGACCAGGCCGTCGGCGAGGACGGCGAGAGCGCCCTCGGCGACTTCGTCGCCCGCATCGACCCGCGCGAGGAGCCCGGCGACAGCGTCTCCCAGGGCATGCTGAAGTCCGAGGTCGAGATCGTCCTCTCCACCCTCTCCCAGCGCGAGCAGGCCGTGATCAGGCTCCGCTTCGGCCTCGACGACGGCCGCCAGCGCACCCTCGACGAGGTCGGCCGCGAGTTCGGCCTGTCCCGCGAGCGCATCCGCCAGATCGAGAAGGTCACCCTCCTGAAGCTCCGCCACCCGTCCCGTGCCAAGCGCCTTGAGGCCTACGCCAGCTGAGCTCCGCATCCGCGCACCTCAGCGCCTTGATCGACAGGAACCTGTGGCTGCGGCGACAGCCAGACGTCCCTGTCGACCAAGGCGCCGTCGTTCTACGGATCACGGCAGCGACGCGACGGCATGCGGCCGGATGCCGCCCCGGCACCAGGCGCCCAGATCGATCTTCGCGGTGATCGAAGGACGGATCCGGCCGCCCGCACGACCAGAACCGTCCTTGGATCACGGGACCGGGGCACCCCGCTGCTGGACGCAGGCGGGGGGGCGGCCACCGGATGCGGCGCAGCCGCTGGCCCTGCCTCGCGTCTCGGCGCGGGCAGTGCGCCGCAGCGCGGCGCACTGGGATTCTCCGCGGCAGCGGTGGGGCGGAAGTACAGCGCCTCAGTACAGGCGGCGGGGGCCACTGTCGGGGCGTGGCAGCGGGGACGTGAACGTGGCGGTCGCGTGAAGGACCGCCAGGCCTTCGGGGCGGGCCAGGATCGGGTTCAGGGACAGCGACGACACGGTCGGCTGGTCGTCGGCCAGGCGGCCGATGCGCAGCAGCAGGTCGGCGAGGGCGTCCAGGTCGACGGGTGCGGAGCCGCGGTACCCGGTCAGCAGCGGCGCGGCGCGCGGGGCCCGGACCAGGGCGGCCGCGTCGCGGTCGGTGAGCGGGGCGGGGCGCCATGCGCGGTCGCCGAGCAGGTCCGCGGCCTCACCGCCGAGGCCGAAGCCGACGACCGGGCCGAAGGCGGGGTCGTCCACGACCTCGACGACGCACGCGACGCCGGGGGCGACCATCGGCTGGACGAGGACCTCCACGCCGGCGCCGAAGAGGCGTTCGAGCTCCTGGTAGGCCTCCGTGACCAGGCCGGGCGACGTGAGGTTGAGCCGGACCGCGCCGAGGTCGATGCGGTGCCGCCACGGCTTCGTCGCGACCTTCAGGGCGACGGGCAGGCCCAGCGACTCGGCGACCGCCGGGACCGACGCGCCGGAAGCGCGCAAGGACGGGACCACCGGGATGCCGTACGCCGCGAGCAGCTCGTCCACAGAGTCCGCAGAGGACGCAGCCGGGGCGGGCGGGAACGACGGCACGGTGCCGACGGGTTCGCGGCGCCAGGCGGCGTAGCGGGCGACGCGGCCCAGGGCACGCACCGCCTCCTCCACCGCCGGATACGTCGGCAGCGCCAACGGGTCGCCGGAGCGGTAGGCGGGCGCGACGGCGAAGGACGGGTCGGCCGGCAGGACGACCGCGAGGGGACGGCCGGGCTCCAGCGCGCGCAGCAGCTCCGCGACGCCGAGCTCGCCCGGGAGGGCCAGAGCGGGCGCGTAGGCGGCGATGACCGCGTCGGCCGAGTCGTCGGCGAGCGCTTCCCGCACGGCCTGGACGAAGTCCGCGTCGCCGACGGAAGGCCCGAGGTCGCGGACGGAGGCGACGCGCAGCCCGGCCGCCGGCGCCTTCGCGACGGTCAGGACGCCGAGGGCGGCGGCGTTGGTGACGACGGCGACGCGGTCGCCGGTCGGCAGGGGCTGGCCGGCGATGAGCAGGCCGACGTCGAAGAGCTCGGCGACCGTGTCGACGCGGATCACGCCGGAGCTGGCGAAGAGGGCGGCGACCCCGCGGGCGTCCGGGCCGGTGGCGACGGCGTCGAGGGCGGGCGGCCGCACGGGGCTCGCGACGGCGGCGACCGGTTTGCGCCGGGCCAGCTCGCGGGCGATGCGGGCGAACTTGCGCGGGTTGCCGAACGTCTCCAGGTAGAGCAGCACCGCGTCCGTCTGGGGGTCTTCGCGCCAGTACTGGAGGGCGTCGTTGCCGGACACGTCGGCGCGGTTGCCGGCGGACACGAAGGTCGACAGGCCAAGCCCCCGGCGGTCGGCCTCGGCGAGCAGCGCGGTGCCGAGCGCGGCGGACTGGCTGAAGAAGCCGACCCGGCCGCGGCGCGGCAGGAGCGGCGCGAGGGTCGCGTTGAGCTGGACGCCCGGGTCGGTGTTGGCGATGCCGAGGCAGTTGGGGCCGACGAGGCGCATGCCGCGGCTGCGGACGGCGCGCAGCAGGGCGGCCTGCGCCTCGGCACCGGCGGGTCCGGCCTCGGCGAACCCGGCGGACACGACGACGAGCCCGTGCACCCCGGCCGCGGCGCAGTCGGCGACGACGGAGGGCACCGCCTCCGCCGGTACCGACACCACCGCCAGATCCACGGGCTCCGGATGGCCGGCGAGGACGGGCACCGCCGGCAGGCCGCCGACGGTCGGCGCCGACGGGTGCACGGGGATGATCGGGCCGGTGAACCCGGCCGCCTTGAGGTGGGCGAGGATGGCGGCGCCGATGCCGGAGCCGTCGGCGCGGGCACCGTAGACGGCGACGCCCCGCGGGTTGAGCAGCCGGCCGATCGAGCGGGTCTCGGCGCGCTGCTCGCGGGCCCACTGCACGCGCATCGAGTCGGGGGTCGCCGCGATCGGGAACCACAGGTGCACGACGCCGTCGGCGAACTCGCGCTCGATGGAGAAGCCGGCGGCCATGAACACGCGCAGCATCGCCTGGTTGACCGGCAGGACGTCGGCCTCGAACTCGGTGATGCCCTCCTGCGACGCGGCGGCGACGAGGTGCTCGATGAGGACCGAGCCGATGCCGCGACCCTGGTGCACGTCCTCGACGACGAACGCGACCTCCGCCTGGTGCGAGCCGGCGCCGAGCCGCTCGTAGCGGCCGACGGCGATGAGCTCGCCGCCGTGCTCGATGACGAACGCCTCCCGGTCGTGGTGGTCGACGTTGACGAACCGGTCGAGGTCCCGCTGCGGGATCCGCGGGTACGCGGAGAAGTACCGCAGATACCTGGTCCGCTCCGAGAACCGCGAGTGCAGCGCGACGATCCGGTCGGCGTCGTCGGGCCGGATCGGTCGCAAGTGGACGGTCGTGCCGTCCGACAGCAGGACGTCCGCGGCCCGCTCCGGTGATTCGGTCACGCCTTCATGTTCGCACTGCCGGGTTTAGTACGGTGTTCGGATGATGCTCACCCCGGCCGACGTGCAAGCCGTCCGGTTCACGAAGGCGGCGTTCGGCAAGCGCGGCTATGACGAGGACGAGGTCGACGCGTTCCTGGACGTCGTCGCGCAGGCGCTGACCGCGCTGCACGACGAGCTGTCCACGCTGCGGGGCACGCCCTCGCCGGAGACCTCGTTCGGCACGTCGACGGCGGCCGAGTCGGCGATGCTGGCCGAGCTCGACCGGATCAAGCAGCGCCTGACCAGGCTCGAGGCCGTCGTGCGGCATTAGCTCGACCTTGTGCCGTTTGCCGCCCGGTGTACGGCGTGGGCCACGGCCTGTGGCGTCGGCGTGCAGGTCCGGCCGTACGACGTCGGCCACGGCCGTCGGCGTCGGCTTGACCGTGACGGTCCGGCGTACAGCGGCGGCCTGACGGTGACGGTCCTGCTGTTCGGCGTCAGTCGCGCGGGTCGTGGGGGTCGAGGCCGAAGAACGGGAACGCCGCCGCGCGGGTCGCCATGATCGCCCGGTCCACGGCGTCGGGGGTCTGGCCCGGCACCCACGGCGTCCACTCCCCCGACCCTCCGTCGGTCATCGACGTCGGCACGGGGTTGTTGGAGCGCTTGCTCGCGGCGAGCGACTGCCACGACGCCGGGATCGGCGTCTGCGGGTCGAGGGCCTCGCCGGTGACGACCGCGAGCAGGTGCGTCCAGGCCCGCGGGACGCACTCGACGAGCGCGTACCCGCCGCCGCCGCTGGCGACCCACTTGCCGCCGGCCACCTCGGTGGCGAGGTCGCGCAGCGCCAGGTACGCGGCCCGCTGCCCGTCCACCGTCAGCCACAGGTTGGCCAGGGGATCGTGCCGGTACGTGTCGGCGCCGCACTGCGTGAACAGCAGCTGCGGCCGGAACGCGCGCAGCACCCCGGGCACGACGGCGTGGAACGCGCGCAGCCAGGCGGCGTCGTCGGTGCCGGGCGGCAGCGCGACGTTGACCGCGGAGCCCTCCGCGCCCGGCCCGCCGGTCTCGTCGGGGTACCCGGTCCCCGGGAAGAGCGTCCGCGGCGACTCGTGGAGGCTGACGGTCAGGACCCGGGGGTCGTCGTAGAAGATCTCCTGGACCCCGTCGCCGTGATGTACGTCGATGTCGACGTACGCGACCCGCTCGGCCCCGAGCTCCAGCACGCGCGCGATCGCGACCGCGGGGTCGTTGTAGACGCAGAAGCCGGCCGCGCGGGCGGGCATCGCGTGGTGCAGCCCGCCGGCGATGCTGACGGCCCGGTCCGCCTCGCCGAGCCAGACCGCCTCCGCCGCGGCGCGGGTGGCGCCCGCGATGAGGGCGCTGGCGTCGTGCATGCCGGGGAACGTCGGGTTGTCCGACGTGCCGAGCCCCATGATGCTCAGCCGCCGGCCGGTCGACGCGGCACGGACCACGGCGATGTAGTCCGGGTCGTGGACGGTGCCGAGCACGTCGTCGCTCGCCGGCTCCGGCGCCCGCAGCGTGACCCCTTCACGGTCGAGGACGCCCAGCTCACGGGCGAGCGCCATGGTCAGCTCGACCCGCACCGGATCGAGGGGGTGCTCGCCCATGTCGTACCGCAGCAGCGCGTCGTCCCACATGACCAGTGTGTTCACGTGACCGGCCCCTCCATTCCACTGTGCGCGGGTACCCTGCGCGCGCCGGTAGGATTGCGTGAAGCGGTGACCCCCGCTTCCCACACCAGCTCGGCGACGACGGCACCGTCCAAGATCGCCTGGTTGGCTGTCACGTTCCAATCTTGACGTACGCGACGAGTACTATCGCGTACCGGGAGGGCAAGGCAGTGAACGACCTGGTCGATACCACCGAGATGTACTTGAAGACGATCCTGGAGCTCGAGGAGGAGGGCGTCGTCCCCAAGCGCGCCCGCATCGCCGAGCGACTCCACCAGAGCGGACCCACCGTCAGCCAGACCGTCGCCCGCATGGAGCGTGACGGCCTGCTGATCGTCGAGGGTGACCGCCACCTCGCGCTGACCGACGAGGGCCGCGTGCACGCGGTCGCCGTCATGCGCAAGCACCGCCTCGCCGAGCTGCTGCTGGTCAACGTGATCGGCCTGCCCTACGAGGAGGCGCACGAAGAGGCGTGCCGCTGGGAGCACGTCATGAGCGACGCCGTCGAGCAGCGGGTGTATGAGCTGCTGGGGCGCCCGACCCGCTCGCCGTACGGCAACCCGATCCCGGGACTGGAGAGCCTCGAGGGCAGCGCCACGCCCCACGACCTGTCCGACCCCGAGCGCAACCTCGCCTTCCCCGGCCTCGCCGGGGCCGTCGTGGTGAGCCGCATCTGCGAGAGCGTCCAGACCGACGCCGACGTCCTGCGCCAGCTCCACACCGCCGGCATCGACCCCGGCGCCACGGTCACCGTGGCCCAGGAGCGCGACGGCGTCAGCATCGACCGGGCCGGCGAGCGCATCCGGCTGCCCCGGGAGGTCGCGTCGCGGGTGTTCGTCGCGGCCCACTGATGCATCCCGGGTGCACGGTCCAGGAGCTGGTCGACCGCGTCGCCGGCAAGTGGAGCGTGTGCATCATGGTGGCCGCCGCCGACGGCCCGATCCGGTTCACCGAGCTGGAGCGGGCCATCACCGGCATCAGCCGCCGCATGCTGACCCTCACGCTGCGCAACCTGGAGCGTGACGGGATGCTCGTGCGGACCGTCTACCCGACGGTCCCGCCACGGGTCGAGTACTCCCTCACCCCCATGGCCGCCGAACTCCACGCCGCCCTGCTCGCCATCACCACCTGGGCGGAACGCCACCGCGCCGACGTCGCCCAGGCCCGCGAACACTACGACGCCCGGACCACCGCTTAGCCACCCTCCGACCAGAACCGTCGCAGCCGGTCGAGCGCCTCGTCCCTGGTCATCGCCGCCACTGCCCGCTCATCCACGCCGACCCGCGTGATCAGCAGGTGCACGAGGTCGGCCGGCAGCGACGGCTGCCGGCGGACCGGCTCCCCCCGGTCCGGCCTGGCGCCGTCGCGCACGCAGGCCCAGAACTCGGCCTCCGACACCTGCAGCTGATCGCGCAGGATGTGCGCCCACAGCGCGGGCCCGTATCCGGTGCGGTCCGGCGGGTGGGAGATCCTGGTCCGCAGCGTCCGCCCGTCCTTGAGTGTCAGTTCATAGATCAGGTGATGGGTCCCGGTGCGTCCGTGTGCGTCGCGGACGCGCACCCATCCGTCCACCTGACAGAACCGCTCGTGGTCCTGCCGGGTCGGCGCCGGATGCCTCATCTTCCCGGTCCGACCAGCCAGTCCCGGAGCTGCTCGTCGGTGCTGAGGCCGACGAGCTGGACGAGCCCCCAGTTGCCGGCGTGGTTCGGGGCGTCCAGGAGCCGGTCCTGCCAGTCCTCGGCGTACTCACGCAACGCATCGACCATCTCGTCGACCGCCACCCCGAACGTCGCCCCGTCGGCGGCGAGCGGGAGTCCGGGGATGAAGATCGACCACCCGCCGGCCTCGGCGACGACCTCGGCCCTGGCCGGCACCGACGAGGCGAGGAGTGCCCGCAGGCGCTCCTGGTCGACGACCGCCGCGCTCCGGTGCTCCCGCTGAACCGTCACCACCCGCCCCCGCCCGGCGTCGTCGAGGAGGTCCTTGAAATGCGCTCTGGCCTCGGAATAGCTGGTGTAGTGCACGCAGTTCACGATCGACCCTCCGGCGAAGTACGTCAAGTACGTGACGTACGGACGCTAGCGCAGGTGCATGCCGTATGGCTATATGAACGCAGCTTCAACTTGCATGCGCATATGGGGACATGTAGGTTCGACGGCGCGTGATGTGCCCTAGACTGGACTGGATGAGTGAGGAGCACGGCATGACCGCCGCCCCGAATCTGCCGCTCGGGCCGCTCACGTTGGACGACGTGACAGCGCTCGCCGCCGCTGACGATCAGCACCGGTTCGAGCTGGCCGAGGGGAATCTCATCGTCATGCCACCCGGCACGTGGAGACACAACGAAATCGGCGGGCTCCTGTTCGCATGGCTGTTGTCCCACGGTTTCCGCGGGCGGATCAACCTGAACTCCGGCATCCAAACTGCTGATGACAACCGCAGCGGTCGCATTCCCGACCTCATGGTGACGAAGGACCCCGCGCCGCGGGGTGCGGTGTGGCTGGAGGCGGCGGCGCTGCTGCTTGCGGTCGAGGTCGTGTCGCCCGGCTCGGAGCGCACCGACCGGTGGCTCAAGCCCGTCGAGTATGCCGAGGTCGGGATCGAGCACTTCTGGCGGGTCGAGCCCGACGACATGGTGCTGCGGTTCCAGCTCGTCGACGGGGCGTACAAGGAGATCGGCCGGGAGCCGCTCGACGAGTTGCTCGCCGGTGAGGTGCCGGAGCTGGGCTGAGACGCCTGCCACACCGTGTCACGTTCTCGGAGCTGGGGCGTCAAGTAGGCCATGAAGCGAACAGTGCTCGTCACCGGGGCGACCGGGACGCTCGGGCGGGACGTGGTTGCCGTCCTGCGGGAACGTGGACATGACGTGCGGGGGCTCAGCCGGTCGAAGCCGGGCTACGTGCACGGCGACCTGCTCACCGGGGCGGGAATCGACGAGGCCCTCCAAGGGGTCGACGTGGTCGTGCACGCGGCCACCGACGGGCGGCGGGACGTGGCCGCCGCGGGCAAGCTGATCGAGGCGATGCGGCGGGCTCCAGGAAAGCCGGAGCTGGTGTTCGTGTCGATCGTCGGGGTCGACCGGATCCCGTTCGGCTACTACAACGCCAAGGTGGCCATCGAGAAGATGGTGGCGGAGTACGGCGGGACGAGCTTCCGGGCGAGCCAGTTCCACGACCTGGTGCTGACGATCGCGAAGGGTATGACGAGGCTGCCGCTCGTCGGGTTCTATCCGGCGTTCGACCTGAGGCCGGTCGAGGTGCACGACGTGGCGGTGCGGCTCGCGGAGATCGTCGAGGGCGAGCTGCCGGCGACGCCCGCCGACCTGTCCGGGCCCCAGCGGCGCAGTGCCCGCGACCTGTGGCGGGTGTACCTCGGGCGGGCCGGGAAGCGGCGGCTGCTGATCCCGGTCAGGCTGCCGGGCAAGGCGTTCCGGGCGCTGCGCGGCGGGGCGGGGACGGGCCCCGGCGGCGGCACCGGCACGTGGGAGGAGTACCTGGCCCGGAAGCTGTGACCGCGGCCCAGCCCCACGAGGCTCAGGACTGCGACGGCGACTGCGACGGCGGCGCGGGTGCCTGCGAGGGTGCCGGCGCCGGCGAGGGTGACGTCGCGTGGCGGATGCGGCGCAGGCCCACGGCGCCCGCGACGCCGGCGGCGGCCACGTCGGCGACGGTGAAGAGCAGGCGCGACACGAGCGTCAGGGCCCACGCCGTCGCCCACGGCACGCCCAGGCCGGCCAGGGCGATCGCCATCAGGAACTCGCGGGCGCCCAGGCCCGAGGGGGCCACGATGACGAACGTGCTGATGCTCATCGCGAGGGCCATCGCGAAGACGCTGCCGGTGAGGCCGGACAGGCCCGGCAGGTGCGAGCGGACCAGCAGCCAGACGTGCAGGCCGGCGGTGACGTAGCCGGCCACGCACCACGCGACGCTGGAGAGGATCGGGCGCCAGGTGATCGGCCGGTCCAGCGGCGGGCGGCGCAGCACCCGCATGGCCCGCCCGACGATCCACGTCAGCAGCGGCGGGTAGCAGCAGGCGACCGCGAACGGCAGCAGGATCACCGACGCCCAGACGGCGACGGAGCCGAAGACCTCGTGTCCCGAGGCCTTGACGCCGTCGAGGGCGGTGCCGAAGCCGGGGGTGGTCAGGATCAGCCCGGACGTGACGCCGAGGCCGCTGACCAGCACCGAGCCGATGAACACCTTCGAGCGGGAGACGCCGGCGCGGCGGCCGAGCTCCATCTGCACGACATATGCCCACACCGAGCCGGGCAGGTACTTCCCGAGGGAGCCGACGAGCATGATGGGGGCGGCGTCGCGGACCCGCAGCGGGTGGTCGATGCTGCCGACCATCGCCCGCCACGCCATCATCGTCGTCCACAGGGAGACGACGGCCGCGAGGAGCGACGCGATCAGCGACGGCCACGACAGGGCGCGGAACGTCGCCGCCACATCGGACCATTGCCGGACCGTGGTGGCGACGATGAAGTAGACGATGCCGGCGGCGGCGAGGATGCGCACGGCGGTGATCAGGCGGGCCCGCCACGGCTTGGCTGGTGCCACTTCGACGACAGGCTGACCCACGGTCGGGAACGCTAGCACGGCTAGGATGCGAGGTACCCAGCGCCAATCAGGGGCTTGAGGAGGCAGCGTGCGGTTCGTGGTCATCGGTGGTGGGATCGTCGGCCTGGCCACGGCGCACCGGATCACCCTGGAGCACCCGGACGCCGAGGTCACGGTCGTGGAGAAGGAGCAGCGCTGGGGCGCGCACCAGACCGGGCACAACTCCGGCGTCATCCACGCGGGCGTCTACTACAAGCCCGGCAGCCTCAAGGCCACGCTGTGCAAGGCGGGCAGCGCGTCGATGGTGGACTTCTGCCGGGAGCACGGCATCCCGCACAAGGTGACCGGCAAGCTGATCGTGGCGGCGGAGGAGTCCGAGCTGCCGCGGCTGCGCAGCCTGCACGAGCGGGCCGTGGCCAACGGGCTGCCGGCGAGGCTGGTCGACGCCGCCGAGGCGCGGGAGCTCGAGCCCGAGGTCGCCTGCGTGCAGGGCATCCACGTCGCCTCGACGGGCATCGCCGACTTCGGCGCCGTGTGCGAGACCCTCGCGACCCTGCTGGAGAAGGCCGGCGCGACGCTGCGCCTCGGCGCGCGGGTGAGAGGCATCTCCACCCTGCACGGCGAGACGGTCGTGCACACGGAGGTCGGCGACATCTTCGCCGACGTGCTCGTCAACTGTGCCGGCCTGCACGCCGACCGGGTCGCGAAGATGGCCGGCATCACCCCGCCCGCCCGGATCATCCCGTTCCGCGGCGAGTACTTCGAGCTGCGACCCGAGCGCCGCCACCTGGTGAACGGCCTGATCTACCCGGTGCCGGACCCGCAGTTCCCGTTCCTCGGGGTGCACCTGACGAAGATGGTCGACGGCAGCGTCCACGCCGGCCCCAACGCGGTCCTCGCCACCGCCCGCGAGGGCTACTCGTGGTCCCGCGTCCGCCCCGGCGACGTCGCCGACACGATCGCCTACCCCGGCATGTGGCAGCTGGCCCGCAAGCACCTGCGGTACGGGCTCACCGAGGTCCGCCGCTCCCTGTCGAAGAAGCGGTTCGCCGAGAGCCTGGCCCGCCTGGTGCCCGCGGTGACGACCGCCGATCTCGTTCCGGCGTCGGCAGGTGTACGGGCACAGGCCATCACCCGCGAAGGCGCCCTCGTCGACGACTTCCTCATCGTCGCCGAGGGCAGGCAGGTGCACGTCCTCAACGCCCCCTCCCCGGCCGCGACCAGCTCCCTGGAGATCGCGAAGTACATCGTCTACCGCCTGCCGAGGTAGGCGGTAGGGTGCGCGTCGTGCGAAGGGTTGTCGCGGCGCTCACGGCGCTGCTCGTGCTCACCGGCTGCGACGACGCCGGCGCGAGCCCGGCCGCCGCGACCCCGTCCACCGCCCCGGCGGCGGCCTCCGGCGGCGCCTGCCAGCTGCTCGACTTCCCGGTCGTCAACGCGAAGCTCGGCCTGCAGTACGGCGTGGCCGCCGCGGCGACGCTGGAGAACACGTTCACCTGCGTCCTCCAGCCGCAGAAGGCCCCGCTCCCCGACCTGATCCTGTCGGTCAGCGCCACCACCATCGGCCCCGACATCTACGCCACCGCCGTCCAGCCGAAGGGCGCCGCCCCGGTCCAGGGCCTCGGCGCCGCGGCGTACCAGCGGCAGTCCCCCGCCGCGGAGGGCACCGGCCCGGCCGTCGAGGTCGGCTGGCTGGCCGGCAACAAGCGCATCATCCAGCTGACGGTCCACCTCCCCGCCGGCACCGGCGACGACAAGGCGGCGGAGCTCCTGCCGAAGCTCGTGGACCTCGCCAAGCTGATCGACCTCAGCAGCCTCTGACCGGCCGGTGGTCAGGTCCCTTCGCCGCGGAACCGCCACTCGATCCGGTACCGGTCCTGCAGCGCGGTGCGGTCCGTCGACCAGGAGAAGGTCACCCGCCCGTCCCCGGGCGTCTCCCGCACGATGGCGGTCCGCAGCGGGACGTCCCGGTGCCACAGGGAGCTGCGCACGCCCCACACGACCGGGTCGACGTCCTCCGGGAAGTCGACGACCACGCTCAGGCGCCGCGTCGGGAGCCGGATGTTGCGCTGCAGCCACGGCCCCCACTGCCGGTCGCTCACCTTCCACGAGTACGCGATGACGGTGCGCTGCCCCGGATACAGCGGGAACTGTCCCCGCGCGTTCTCGAACAGCAGCCACACCTCCTTGAGCGCCTCCCGGTCGGTGTACGGCCGCCAGTTCATGGGCTCGTCGCCGCAGGCTGCGCTGAGCCGCAGCTCGTCCCACGTCATGGGGTTGGCGTGGTGGTGCCGGTTCGACAGCTCCGGGTCGTCGGGGTACCGGTCGGCGCAGATCTCGATCGGGAACTGCGTGATCGGCTCGTCGATCCCGTTGTACAGCGCCCGCCTGATGCTGCAGTGGTACACGCCGTCCGCATACGACAGGTGCGCGTCCTCCCACTCCACCACGAGGTCGTGCTCGCCGGGTGCCGGCGCGGGCTCCCGCTCGGGGCGCGGCTCCGGTCGTGGCCCTGGTCGTGGCTCAGTGCGCTGCGCGGGCAGCCGGCTCGCCGCCTCGTCGTCGGGCGAGCCACCAGCCACGTGCCACAGGCGCTGGAAACGCTTGGCCTCCTCGTCGGGCACCGGCCGGTCGACCGACCACCCGGCGAGCACCCGCACGAGGCTCTCCAGCTTGCTCCAGCGGGGCAGCACCTCCCCCTGGAGGATCTTGCTGACGGTCTCGTGGCTGACGGCGTCGGGCAGGTCGTCGCGGTCACGGATCTCGCCGCTGATCTTCTTGACCCCTGGATAGCCGGCCTGCCGGTACAGATGGTGCAGCTCCACCACCAGGGTCCGCAGCGGGCCGTCCGGCAGCGCGCGGCTCGACGGCGGCTGCAGCGGCATCTGATCTCCCCCCGGGTCAACCTGTTCCCCAGTTGAGCACGGCCGGTCAAGAAGGGTCAATACCCGCCAATGGTCAACCAATTTCCGGACACCCGCTCGGCCGGCACGGAAGAATTGTCTTCACGATGATCCGTCGCTTCCGAGGAGGTAAGCATGGCAGACCGGAAGGCGACCCGGCGGGTGCGGCGCTACCAGGTGAACTGGTTGACGCTCGCGGCACTCCTGTCGGCCCTCGCCGCGCTCATCACCGCAGTTCGCGGCATCTGAGATCGCCCGCACACCGCATTCTTCCGCTGTCGGGAAAACGTCCAGTAATCACGCCTGATGTCGATACCGAAAGGCGGCGTGAATGTCCGCGGACCGCACGGATTCACCGACCGTTCTGGCGATCGGCATGGTGTCCGCCGACCATTATCTGCGCGTCGCGTCACTGCCGGAGCGGGACGAGAAAGTCCATGGGGCACGGCTCGGCTGGTTCGCGGGCGGAATGGCCGCCAACTTCGCCGTCGCCGCCAGGCAGTTCTGTTCCGGGACCCGTCTCGTCACCACGTTCGGCGACGACGCCGAGGCCGCGGCGATCCGCCGCCGGCTGGAGGCGCTGGGGATCGACCTGCGGGGCTCCGCCGAGGCCGCCGGCTGCGGGAGCCTCACGGCGGTGACGACGATCGACGACCGCGCCGAGAAGTCCATGGTGATCCTCGACCCCGGGCTGCCCCTGCCCGATGTGGAGGCATGCGTGTCCGAGGCGGCCGGCGGCGACTGGGACGTCGTCTATCCGGTCGCCCTGGACGCCGCGTGGTGCGGCGAGATCGGCGCCGCCGCACGGAAGGCCGGCGCGCTGGTGGCGTTCGACCTCGAGCCGTACTTCGTCGCGTCCGCCTGGGACACGCCGGACTTCGTCCGGATGATGGGGTCGGCCGGCGTGGTCTTCATGAAGATGGACTCCGTCCGTGCCGCCGGGCTGTCCGGCGCCGCGGCGGCGGCCGAGGCCCTCCAGCGCCTCGGCGCCGGCGTTGTGGTCGTGACGGACGGCCCCGGCGTGACGTACTGTGCGGCCGGCGACACCCGCTGCACCGCCACTCCACCCGCGGTGACGGTCGCCGACTCGACGGGCGCGGGCGACGCGTTCGCCGGGGCGTTCTGCGCCCTGTACGCCCAGCGGCGGCCGTTGCCGGAGTGCCTGGCAACCGCGACGGCGATCGGCTCGCTGGCGACCACCGAGTTCGGCTGCCAGACCTACGCGCCGCTGCGGCCCGCCCCGTTCGGGCGCCTGCTGTCCGAGGTGACGGTCCGGCACGTGCGCTGACCACCGGGTTCAGCGGTCGGCGGTCACCACGTCGCGGGTGACCTGGCGGACCGGCGGGGCGGCCACCGGGCGCCGGGGGTGCGGCGGGGTCCAGTGCTTGAGGCGCAGGGCCGGGCGCTCGACGAGGTGCCAGGAGGCGGCCGCGAGCAGGGCCGTGGCCAGGGCCGACGCCATGACGTACGCGGGCATGCCCCACTGGTGGACGCCGAGGGCGGCGAGGGTCTGCTGGGTCGGGAAGGCGTAGATGTAGATGCCGTACGAGTAGTCGTGGGTCCGGCCGATCCGGTGGGTCCACGACGGCAGGGAGCAGGCGGCCCACAGCAGCAGGTAGGCGAGCGCCGGGTAGCCGAGCACGGGGAAGGCGCCGAACCGGAGCGTGGCCAGCAGCAGCGCCGCCGCGGCCGCCGCCAGCGCCGGGTGCGCCGGGATGCGGTCCTGGTACAGCTGCGCCGACGCACCCAGGAGAAACAGGAAGCCCAGGTAGATGAGCAGCTGGGTGTCGAGCGACCCGAAAAAGGGGATCGGCCCGAACGACCCGCGGGGGTGCGGGACGGTGTGTGTCTCGGGCAGCTGGTGGAGGAGGTCGCTGAGCAGGACCGAGTAGGTGCCGGCGGTCAGCAGCAGGACGAGTCGCGGGGAACGGCGGACCACGCCGCAGGCGGTGAGGGCGGTGAGCACGCCGTACCAGAACAGCTCGAACGACAGGCTCCACAGCGACCCGTTCACGACGGAGACACCGCCGGTGAGCCGGCCGTAGGGCGTGTCGGTGAACAGCGTGCCGATGCCCCACTGGTGCGGCTGCCCGAGGGCGTTGTGCCGGGCGAACGCCAGCGCCGCGGGGAACGTCGCGAAGCAGCCGGCGCAGGCGGCGGTGACCAGCAGGCACGCCCACAGGCCGGGGAAGATCCGCAGGCACCGGTGCCAGGCGAACCGGACGGCGCCCAGGCGGCCGGCGCTCGCCGTGACGAGGAAGCCCGACAGGACGAAGAACCCGTCCACCGCCAGGGCGCCGAGGTCCGCCTGACCGCCGGTGAACCCCAGCCCCGGTGTCGCCCGCCCCAGCCCGAGCGGCCACGAGTGTCCTACCAGGACCGCGAGGGCCAGGCACAGCCGCAGGAAGCCGAGCGCATTCGAGCGGGGCGAGTACCGATCAGCCAACACATCCTGACAAACGACCAGATGCCCGACTTCGTCGTTAAGTGAGTTGTGTCAGTATCCTCACCCCCGAAGACGGACACCCTTCTCCCCCACACGTCGCCGAAGCCGGACGCCACACCCAAGCAACTGGTCACCGCCGCGCTGGTCGCGGCCGCCTGGCTGGTCATCGCCCTGCTGTACCTCGCCGGAGTCGCGTACGTCGTCCCGCCGCTGCTCCTCGTCGCCACCGCGGCGCTCCTGCGCGGCGGCCGGACCGTCCTCGACCGGATCATGCTCGCCATGGGCCTGCTGCTCGGCCTCACCTGCCTCGGCGCGCTGGTCTTCGCCGTCTGGCCGTGGGGCCTGCACCCGGTGACCGCCGGCGGCACCGCCGCCACCGCCCTGATCGTCGCCGCCGCGAAGACCGGCCGCCGCCCGCGGCTGCCGCGCCTCGGACCCACCGACGCGATCGCCGCGCTCGCCGTCGCCGCCGTCGGCGCGATCGTCGCCTGGCCGCTGCTGCGCGACGGCCGGACGGGCCGCCTCGCGCAGGTCATGGAGGGCGAGGACCTCGCCCGGCACGCGGCGCTCTTCGACGCGATCCGCCACGCCGGCGGGTACCTCTTCCAGCACCCCGGCCAGGGCAGGACGCTCGTCTACGAGGGGATGGTGTCCTACCCGCAGGGCTCGCACCTGACCGCCGCACTGCTCGACGGGTTCGCCAGGTCGTCCGCCGTCGGCATGGGCACCGGCACCGGCATGTTCGACCACTACCTGGCCTTCGTCACCGGCGGCTACCTGCTGCTCGTCGCGACCATCGTCTGGGCCGCGCAGTGGATCGGCGCCGGCGGCCTGACCCCGGCGCGCACCGCCGTGCTCGCGGCCGGGATCGCCGGGCTGTGCGCGTTCGGCGAGCCGCTGGACCTCGTCCGGTTCGGCTACCCGAGCCAGGTCCTCGGCCTGGCGGAGGCGCTCATGCTCCTCACCGTCCTCGTCCGGCCCGTGCCCCGCGCGCGGCAGCAGCTGCTGCTCGTCGCGGCGCTGCTGGCGGCGGTCGGGTTCACGTACTACCTGTACCTGCCCCCGGTCGGCCTGGCCGCGATCCTGTGGCTCATGCGGGAGCGCCGCAACCACCGCATGCGCCGCATCCCCGCCGTCGCGCTCGCGATCGCCGTCACCAGCGCCGTGCCCCTCGCCATCGGCGTCCTCGTCGCCGGCCAGGCGGGTGCGCTGCTCAGCGTCGGCTCCCTCCGGGTCGGCCGCGAGGGCCTCGCCGTCCTGCTGTGTGTCGTCGCGTCGGGCCTGCTGACCAGGCGCGGCCGCAGGAGCCGGATCTGGCGCTCGTACGCCCTGACGTTCGTCCCCGTGGCCGGCTTCGCCACCGGGATGCTGGCGGTGCAGCGCGTCTTCGGCTCGGGCAGCGGCTACTACGCCAACAAGGCCCTGTTCCTGGTCCTGGTGCTGCTACTGGCCGGCCTCGGCGCCCTGGCCCTGCACCTCCCCCGGCGGCCGCTGGGCTCGCCGCATCTGCGGACCGCGTCGGTGCTGATGGCGATCGTCGCCCTCATCGGCGGCGAACGGGCGGGCGACCAGCGCGACCACCTCGACACCCAGCGGACCTGGCTCGCCGGCGCGGCCGCTGACCAGGTCGCCTACGCCAGGGCCGCCCTGGCCCTCGCCCCCGGCGACCCGACCGTCGTGATCGGCGACGACCCCGGCTACGACTCCTACCGCCTGACCCTCTTCATCTCCACCCTGCACCGCACCTCCGGCGAGATGGCGGGCGCCACCTACCACATCGGCCCGATCAACTCCCCGGACCGACTCGACGCCGTCGTGGTGCGGATGCCGGGCCCGATGCGCCTGCTCGCCCTCACCGACGACGCGTACACCCGCGCCGAGGCACTCCGCGACCGCCACCCGGCCTTCGCGATCGACATCGTCCGCCCCTGAACCCCGTTCCGCGGCGTGACCGCCGCGGAACGGGGTGCGGCCTACTTCGTGGGCTTGCGCAGCGCCTTCAGCGACGCGTGGGCGGACTTGGCCGCGGCGCGGACCGGCTGGACCTGGGAGCGCAGGGCGTCGCCGTCGGAGCCCGGCTTCAGGGCCAGGAGGGCGTCGACCTTGCCCTTCAGGGTGGCCTCGACCGCGTCCAGCTTCGCGGTGTCGGCGCCGGGGCGCGAGCGCAGCGCGGCGATGACGGCGAGCTCGGTGTCGATGGCGGCGGTGAGACGCACCTTCGGGCCGGTGAGGACGAAGACGCGGTAGTCGAAGACCATCGACTGGGCGTCGGCCTTGACGGCGGCGGCGGTCGTCTCGCCCTGGACCTTCGTGCGCAGGGCGGTCAGGCCGGTGCGCTGGTCGGCGATGAGCTTCGTGAGGGTGTCGCGGTGGCCGGACTGGACCTGCTTCGCGCCGGCCAGGTTGGTCTCGAACTTCTTCAGCGCGTCGAGCCGCTTGTCGATGCGGCCGGCGACTGCGGTCTTGGCCCCCTCCAGCGTCGCGGCGCGCGCGGACGGCTCGGCCCAGGCGGCGCCCGGGACGAAGACGGCGGCGAGCACAAGGGTCAGGGCGATCAGGGTGCGCTTCATCAAGGTCCCTCTCAGTCTTCGTCGTCGGCGGGCTGGGCGTCGCCGGACAGCTGCTGCTCCACCTGGTCGAGCAGCTGGTCGACATCCCCGGCGGTGCCGTTGGTGCCGGCGGTGCCGGCGGTGCCGGTCGAGGTGGTGGCGGCGGCCGGCACGGCCGGCGTCTGGGTCGAGACCGCGGCTGGCTGATGGCCGCGCCGCTGCTGGCGCCCGCACCCGCCGGCGAACAGCAGCACGACCGCGAGCGCGACGGCGATGGTTCGTCTCATGGGGGACATGGTGCGTCCCGCGGGTAAGCGCACCCCGCGGGACAACGTAAGGATCAGGTCAGAGCGCCGCGACCACCTCCACCTCCAGCAGCGCCCCGTCGCGGAAGAGCCGGGACACCTCGACCGTGGTGCTGGTCGGCGGCGGGCCGGTGAAGACGGCGCGGCGGACCTGGCCATACAGGGGCAGCATCGCCATGTCGGTCAGGTACGTCCGGACGTTGACGACGTCCGCGAAGGTGGCGCCGTGTGCGGACAGCAGCGCGCCGATCAGCTCGAACACGCGCGTGGCCTGGGCGACCATGTCACCCGGGCCGACGAGCGCGCCGTCGTCGTCGAGGGCGATCTGACCGGACAGGAACAGCAGCGCGCCGGTGCCGGCGTCGATGCGGGCGACGTGCGAGTACGCACCGACGGGCGCCGCCACGCCGGACGGGTTGTCAAGGACGAGCATCAGGTTCCTTTCGGGGATGAGACGGCGATCGTGGACAGGTCCGCCGAGGGGTCGGCGGCCGCGAGGTGCCGGCCGGCGGCGAGCGCGACCGGCAGGTCCCGGCCCGCGACGCTCAGGGCGAGGTCCTTGGCCGCCAGCCGGACCGGGAAGCGAGCCTTGCCGGACAGGCGCTGGACGGCGTTGCCCAGCGGGCCCGACGCCAGCGCGTCCAGGGCGTCGGCGCGGGGCACCCCCAGGTCGTCGGCGACCTGCAGCGCCTCGGCCAGCGCGGCCAGCGCGGTCACGAGCGCGGTGTTGAGCACCACCTTCATCGCCGCGCCGCCGCCCGACGGGCCGCACCGGCGGACGTCCCCGAGCGTGGCGAGCACCGGTGCGACCCGGTCGACGGCGGCGTCCGTGCCGCCGGCGAAAATCCTCAACGTCCCGCCCTCGGCGGCGCCGGTGCTTCCGGCCACGGGGGCGTCGACCAGGTCCACGCCGGCGGGCAGGGCGGCGGCGAGCTCACGGACGGCGTCCGGGCCGATCGTGGACATCTCGACGAGCGTCGCCCCGGGCGGCAGCTCCGCGGCACCGACGACGGACATGACGACGGGGCCGTCGGTGAGCATCGTGATGACGACGTCGGCGTCCCGGGCGGCCTCCCGCGCGGACGCGGCGACGGCGACGCCCTCGACGGGGCGCGGCGTGCGGCTCCACCCCGTGACGGGGAACCCGTGCGCGGCCAGCCGGCGGGCGATCGGCGCCCCCATGCTGCCGAGCCCGAGCACAGCGATCTTCTGCATGCGTCCGACCGTATTGGCGCACGACCGATGCGACCAACGAATGTCTGGCATCGCCGCCATGCGGTGTGGGAATGTCTGGAGCGTGCAGACGGAGATGCTGGAGGTGTTCCGGGAGGTCGCCCGGCAGCGCTCGATCACCGCCGCCGCGGCGACCCTGCGCTACACGCAGTCGGCGGTGTCCCGGCAGGTCGCGGCGCTGGAGCTGGAGGTCGGGGCGCGCCTGTTCGACCGGCTGCCGCGCGGGGTCGCGCTCACCGAGGAGGGCCGCTGCCTGCTGGAGCACGCGACCGCCGTCCTCGACCGGCTCGCCCTGGCCCGGCGCGAGGTCACCGCCGTGCACGCCGGCACCGCCGGCCGCCTGCGGGTGGGCGCGTTCGCGACCGCCGACGCGGCGCTGGTCCCGCGCGCCCTGGCCCGCTTCCGCGCCGGCCACCCGGATGTCCGCCTGTCGCTCATCGAGGGCGTCACCGGCCGTCTCCTGGCCGCGCTCCTCGCCGGCGACGCCGACGTGGCGCTGGTGACGACGAGCGCCGACCGCCCGTTCGACGACCCGCGCTTCACGACCCACCACATCCTGGATGAACCCGTCCTCCTCGCGGTCCCCCAGCACCACGAGTTGGCGTCAGCGGCGTCGGTACCGCTGGCCGCGCTGGCGGACGAGGCGTGGATCGCGGGCTCGGCCGCCCCGGAGGAGACCCTGCTCGGCCCGAGCGTGCGGCTCGGTTTCCGCCCCAGGATCGACTTCGTCGCCGCCGAGTGGACCGCCAAGCTCGGCTTCGTCACCGCCGGCCTCGGCGTGACCCTCGTGCCCGCCCTGGCCGCCCGCGCCGCCCCCGCCGACGTCCGCCTGCTCCCCCTCGACCCCGCCGAGGTCCCACCCCGCACCGTCCTGGCCGCCACCCTCGCCGGCCGGACGAAGCCCGCGACGGTCACCGGTTTCCTGGCCGTCCTCCGGGACCTCGCCGCCACCTGAGCGCATGGAAAGGGGGGAGCCGGACACCCGGCTCCCCCCTTTTGTTGCGGAAGGTCAGCTGCAGCCGCTGGTGGAGCCGCAGCCCTCACACACGTAGCAGCTGCCGGCGGGGCGCATCTTCGTGCCGCAGGTGAAGCACAGCGGCGCGTCGGCGGCCTTGCCCTGGACCAGTTCGAGCAGCTCGGTCGACGAGCCCACCTTGCGCGGCGCCGGCGTCCCGACCTCGACCGGCTTCGCCACCGGCTTCGTGGCGGCCGCGACCGGGGCGGAGTTGCGCATCTCGGTGAGGTCGACGTCCGGCTCGCCCGCCTCGGCCCGCAGCTGTGCGGCACGCTCGGCGCTCGTGAGGATGCCCAGCTCCGAGCGGGTGTCGAAGTCCAGGAAGTCCAGCGCCAGCCGCCGGAAGATGTAGTCCATCACCGACGAGGCCAGGCGGATGTCCGGGTCGTCGGTCATGCCCGCCGGCTCGAACCGCATGTTGACGAACTTGCTGACGTAGGTCTCCAGCGGGACGCCGTACTGCAGGCCGATGGAGATCGCCACGGAGAAGGCGTCCATGACGCCGGCCAGGGTCGAGCCCTGCTTCGACATCTTCAGGAAGACCTCGCCGAGGCCGTCGTCCGGGTACGACGACGCGGTCAGGTACCCCTCGGCGCCGGCGACGGAGAACGACACGGTCGAGCTGGGGCGCTTCTTCGGCAGCCGCTTGCGGACCGGGCGGTACTCGATGACCTTCTCGGTCTTCACGACCTCCTGCACGACGGGCGCTTCCGCGACCGGCTCTTCCTTCTTCGACTTGTTGACGGCCGACAGGGGCTGGCCGACCTTGCAGTTGTCGCGGTAGATCGCGAGGGCCTTGAGGCCGAGCTTCCAGCCCTGGAAGTAGATCTCCTCGACGTCCTCGACGGTGGCCGCCTCCGGCATGTTGACCGTCTTGGAGATGGCGCCGGAGATGAACGGCTGGATCGCCGACATCATCCGTACGTGACCCATGGGGGCGATGGTCCGCTCACCCATGGCGCAGTCGAAGACGCTGTAGTGCTCGGCGCGGAGGCCGGGGGCGTCGACGACGTGGCCGTGCTCGGAGATGTGCTCGACGATCGCCTCGACCTGCTCCTCCTGGTAGCCCAGGTTGCGCAGGGCGCGCGGGACGGTCTGGTTGACGATCTGCATCGAGCCGCCGCCGACGAGCTTCTTGAACTTGACCAGCGCCAGGTCCGGCTCGACGCCCGTGGTGTCGCAGTCCATCATCAGGCCGATGGTGCCGGTCGGGGCGAGGACGCTGGCCTGCGAGTTGCGCCAGCCGTGCCGGGCGCCGATCTCGTTGCCCCGGGCCCACTCCGCCGTCGCGGCGACCTTGATGGCCACGTCGACCCCGCCGACGGTGGTGATGGCGTCGTTGGCCGTGGCGTGCTGCTGCATGACCCGCTGGTGCGGCAGGGCGTTGCGGGCGTAGCCGTCGTAGGCGCCGACGATCCCGGCCAGCTCGGCCGAGCGCCGGTACGCGGTGCCCGACATGAGGCTGCTGATCGTCGCGGCGACCGCGCGGCCACCGTCGGAGTCGTACGCGAGGCCGCTGGCCATGAGCAGCGCGCCGAGGTTGGCGTAGCCGATGCCGAGCTGCCGGTACGCGCGGGTGGTCGCGCCGATCTTCTCGGTCGGGAAGTCGGCGAAGCAGATCGAGATGTCCATCGCGGTGATGACGAACTCGACCGACTTGACGAACTTCTCCACCGCGAACGAGCCGTCGGCGTTGAGGTACTTCATCAGGTTGAGCGAGGCGAGGTTGCAGCTGGAGTTGTCCAGGTGCATGTACTCGCTGCACGGGTTGGACGCGGTGATCCGCCCGGTCTCCGGGCACGTGTGCCACTCGTTGATCGTGTCGTCGTACTGGATGCCGGGGTCGGCGCACTCCCACGCGGCCTGGGCGAGCTTGCGGAAGAGCTCACGGCCCTTGACCGTCGACACGACGCTGCCGTCGAGGCGGGAGCGGAGCGCGAACTCCGCGTCTTCCTCGATCGACTGCATGAACTCCGCGGAGACCCGGATGGAGTTGTTGGCGTTCTGGTACTGGACGCTGACGATGTCCTTGCCGCCGAGGTCCATGTCGAAGCCGGCGTCGCGCAGGGCGCGGATCTTGTCCTCTTCGCGCGCCTTGGTCTCGATGAACTCCTCGACGTCCGGGTGGTCGACGTCCAGGATGACCATCTTCGCGGCGCGGCGGGTCGCGCCGCCGCTCTTGATCGTCCCGGCGGACGCGTCGGCGCCGCGCATGAAGCTGACCGGGCCGCTGGCGGTGCCGCCGCTGCTGAGCAGCTCCTTCGAGGAGCGGATCCGGGACAGGTTCACGCCCGAGCCCGACCCGCCCTTGAAGATCAGCCCCTCTTCCTTGTACCAGTCGAGGATGCTGTCCATCGAGTCGTCGACGGCGAGGATGAAGCAGGCGCTCACCTGCTGCGGCGACTGGGTGCCGACGTTGAACCACACCGGCGAGTTGAAGCTGAACACCTGGTGCAGCAGCATCCAGGTCAGCTCGTGGGCGAACACCTCGGCGTCGGCGGACGTCGCGAAGTACCCGTGGTCCTCGCCGGCCTTGCGGTACACCGTCACGACGCGGTCGATCAGCTCCTTCAGCGACCGCTCGCGGGCGTCGGTGCCGACGGCGCCGCGGAAGTACTTGGTGGTGACGATGTTCGCCGCGTTCACGGACCAGAAGTCGGGGAACTCGACGCCGCGCTGCTCGAAGTTGATCGAGCCGTCGCGCCAGTTGGTCATGACGATGTCGCGACGCTCCCACGTCACCTCGTCGTAAGGGTGGACCCCCTCGGTCGTCCACACCCGCTCGACGCGCAGGCCCTGTGCCTCTTTGCGCGACGCTGCCTTGGTCTTCGTCTCCCCCGCCATCCGCGGCCCCCTCATTGTCTTCGGTGGTGTTCTGGTTCGTGTCTCGTCGCTTGTACTGGCGCCGCTCAGCCGACCGGTTCTGCGGCGCGCTCCCCCTGTGGCGGCGCCGCCTGGTGCTGCGGGGCGCCCTGCGCGGTGCTCTGGTGCTGTGTCGCGCTGGCCGGGCGGTTCGAGGCCGCGCGCAGCGACGCGATCTCACGCTCGAAGTCCTGCAGCGAGTCGAACGATCGGTAGACGCTCGCGAAGCGGAGATACGCCACCTCGTCGAGCTCCCGCAGCGGCGCCAGGATGGCGAGGCCGACCTCGTGGCTCGGCAGCTCGGCGGCACCCCTGGCGCGCACGGTCTCCTCGACCTTCTGCGCGAGGACGGCGATCGCGTCCTCGTCGACCGGCCGGCCCTGGCAGGCCTTCCGGACCCCGGCGATGATCTTGCTTCGGCTGAACGGCTCGGTCACTCCGCTGCGCTTGACGACCGCGAGGACGGCCTCCTCGACGGTGGTGAACCGCCGGCTGCACTCGGGACAGGACCTCCGGCGGCGAATGATCTGGCCGTCCTCGGCCTCCCGGGAGTCGACCACCCGGGAGTCGGCGTGGCGGCAGTACGGGCAGCGCATGCGATGGCCTTCCAGTCTACGTCGGATATGTCCTGACAAAACGCACGCGAATGCCCAACGGTCGGCCTTGGATGCTGACCTCCGCTGGTTCTTCACCGTAAGTAAGGGTGATTGTCGAATCCACAACCTGTGGACGACTTACAGCCCTGTAACTACTACATCTAGGGGTAGACGCTATGCCTGACCGCTACGTGGACGCAAGTTGAACGGCGATTTCCGCCCCCTGCGTGTCGCGGCTCTCAGTGGCCGCAGCACATTTGTCCTGATCAGCGCTGCCGGGGCAGGGTAAGCCGCTGTCCGGCGTCGACACTGTAGCCGTCCAAGTTGTTGAGACGGCGGATCTCCTCCATGGTCGCGTCGCGCCCACGACCCCCCGCGTGCCGGGTCGCGATGTCCCACAGCGTGTCGCCCGGCTGCACGATCACCACCGGCGCCGGTCCCGGCTGGTCGGCCGCCTGCCCGGGCACCGCGACGAGCGTGAACAGCCCGCCGGCGACCACCAGCAGCAGGCAGAAGAGCACGACACGGCCGCGCCGGGTGAGCCGGATGGGTGGGTTTCGCGGGTGCTGTCGCATCTCAGCCCTCGATTCCGTACAGCCGTTCGATCGAACGGACGTACGATGGTCTACCAGAGCGGGAAGACCCGAGTCCAGCAACACGCCGAAAAATCGGCGCGCCACGTAGTACAGATGTTTGAAACTGTCACACCTCGGCGATACGGTGATCCACACACGATCGAGACGATTGATCGGGATACCCGAAATTTGCGACAGCCGGCGCCGTCCACACCCGGTGGCGGTCAGGTGGCGGGCCCCTCAAGGCCCGTCCGCACCCGCGGCCTTCCCACCGCGGGTGCCAACAAGAGGGAGGACGACGTGTCAGCCGACGACCGCACCGACGAATCCGCCGAATCCGCCGAGGTCACCGCGATCGGCAGCGGCAGCAGCCGCCGGGCCGGCACCCGCCGCCGCGGAGGCGAGCCGGAGATGCGCGCGGTCACCGCGGTGGTCAGCGCCTTCCCCGACCTGTTCGCCGCCGACCTGACCGTCCGCCAGCGGCGCATCCTGGAGTTCATCCGCAGCGCCGTCGACCGCAACGGCTATCCCCCGAGCGTCCGCGAGATCGGCGAGGCCGTCGGCCTGGTCTCCCCCTCCAGCGTCGCCTACCAGCTGAAGGAGCTGGAGCGGAAGGGCTATCTGCGCCGCGACCCCAACCGCCCCCGCGCCGTCGACGTCCGCCCCCCGAGCGAGCTCGTCGCCGTCGACGAGGAGGCCGAGCGCGCCGCCCGCCCCGCCCCCGCCTACGTGCCGGTCCTGGGCCGCATCGCCGCCGGTGGCCCCATCCTGGCCGAGCAGGCCGTCGAGGACGTCTTCCCTCTCCCCCGCGAGCTCGTCGGCGAGGGCACCCTCTTCATGCTCCAGGTCAAGGGCTCCTCGATGATCGAGGCCGCCATCTGCGACGGCGACTGGGTCGTCGTCCGCCAGCAGCCGACGGCCAACAACGGCGACATCGTCGCCGCCATGATCGACGGCGAAGCCACCGTGAAGACCTACCGCAACCGCGACGGCCACGTCTGGCTCATGCCGCAGAACCCCGCCTTCGACCCGATCGAGGGCGACCACGCCACCATCCTCGGCCGCGTCGTCACCGTCGTCCGCCGCATCTGACCTCCCTCCCCCTTCCCGCACCACCCCGCCTCAGGGCCCGCCCAGCCACCAGGCTGAGCGGGCCTTCGCCTTGCTCCCCTTCGTCTCCGCTCCCCCACCTACAGCCGCCCTCTCTCATGATCCCGAAGACTTGTTGCCGCCCAAGCAACCAAAACCCTTCCGGATCACGGAAAAACCCCGCCCGACCCAGCCAGCACCCACCACCCCGCCGACCATCGCGGGACATCACCACCCCCACATGCGAGCAGCCCACCCTCATGATCCCGAAGACTTGTTGTTGTCTGAGCGACCACAACTCTTCCGGATCACGGAAAGAGCGCCTGCCGGTCAGCATTCACCGACACCCCGCCGCCAGCGGCACCTCGGCAGGCAAGCAGCCCGCGGAGCCATTTCTCGTGATCCGGAAGACTTATTGCTGCTCCGGCGACCAGAAGTTTTCCGGATCATCGCGGGGGCATAAACGACGTTGACCACTACACGCCGCGGCGTGTAGTGGTCAACTTTCTATGTCGGACGGGCTCGGGGGCCCGTCACTGGAGAAGTCTCGAGGGTCAGCCGGTGTGCTCGGCCATCGCCAGGAACTTGCGCTTGCTCTCCAGAGCCTTCTCGGCTTCCTTGATGCGGCGCTGGTCGCCGGCGGCCTGGGCCGAGGCCAGCTGCTGCTCGGCGCGGGCCACCTGCTCCCGCATCTGGGCGAGCAGGGGGCTCGCCTCCGGCGGGGTGCGGCGCCAGGCGGCGTCCATCGCGGTCTTCACCTTGTCCTCGACCACCCGGAGGCGCCGGTCCAGACCGGTCTGCGCCTCGCGGGGCACGCGGCCGACCTCGTGCCAGGCCGCCTGGATGTCGCGGAGCTTCGCCTGGGCACCCTTCGGGTCGGCGTCGACGTCGAGCGCCTCCGCCTGGACCAGGAGGGCCTGCTTGGCGTCCAGGTTGCCCTTGAACTCGGCGTCGCGGGCGCTGAAGACCTCGCTGCGGCGCTTGAAGAACGAGTCCTGGGCGGCGCGGAACCGCTCCCAGAGCTTCTGCTCGGTCTCCTTCGCGGCGCGGGGCGCGGTCTTCCACTCGGTCATGAGCTCCTTGAGGCGGGCGGCCGTCGCGTTCCACTCGGTGGACTCGGCGATCTGCTCGGCCTCGACGACGAGCTCCTCCTTGCGACCCTGGGCCTGCTTGCGGCTGGCGTCGAGGGTCGCGAAGTGGGCGCCGCGGCGGCGGGTGAAGGCGTCGCGGGCTGCCGCGTACCGCTTCCACAGCTCGCTCTCGGCCTTCTTCTCGACGCCGTGGATGGACTTCCACTCGTCGAGGATCTCCTTGAGGCGGTCGCCCGCGGTCTTCCAGCCGGTCGCGTCGGCCGCGATCTGCTCGGCCTCCTCGACCAGGGTGGTCTTGCGGGTGAGCGCCTCGGCGCGGGCGGCGTCGCGGGCCGCGCGGGCAGCGCCGGCCTTCTCCTCGGCGATCGAGGTCAGCTTGTCGAGGCGGGCGGCGAGCCCGTCGATGTCGCCGACCACGTGGGCCTCGTCGAGGCCGCTGCGCAGCCGCTTGATGGTGGACAGCGACTGGCCGGCGTCGGCGGCGCCGCTGCCGAGGCGGGCCTCGATCAGGTCGACCTCGGTCATCAGGTCGGCGAACCGGCGGGCGAAGTGGGCAAGGCCCTCCTCCGGCGTGCCGGCCTGCCACGATCCGATGGCCCGCTCTCCGGCTGCCGTCTTCACGAAGACGTTGCCGTCAGCGTCGATCCGTCCAAACGTCGTAGGCTCGCTCATCTGCCATCCTCGCTCCCGGCGTCCGTGGGATCGGGTATCCCACTGTCACGCCGCCATCGCACAGCAAAGTTCCCCAGGGCATTCTCACAGGTGCGCCCCGGGGGCGGTCGAGGGCCTGCGGCCGAACCGTGACCATTCCGGTGCCGAACGGGCCGCAGGATGCCACAAAGACCGTCCCCGATAACGTTAAGACCGTGCCACTCGTCGCCGCCGCCGTCTGCCCACATCCGCCGATGCTCGTGCCGGAGGTGGCCGCGGGGGCCGCCGGGGAGCTCGACGAGCTGCGGGCCGCCTGCCGCGTGGCGGTGGCGCACCTGTCCGGCGCCGAGTCCCTGGTCGTGGTCGGTGCCGACACGTCGACGGTACGCCGTGAGCCACCGTTCGGGGGGACCCTGGCCCCGTGGGGCATCGACAAACGCGTCGGCGAGGAGACCAGTAGCCCCCTGCCGCTCAGCCTGCTCATCGGCGCCTGGCTGCTCCAGGACGTACATTTCGGAAATATCCAGTTCTACAGCGTCGCCGCCGACGCGACCCCCGGCGAGTGCGCAGCACTGGGGCAGCAGCTCACCAGTACCGACGCCGCGCTCTTGATCCTCGGAGACGGATCCGCGTGCCACGGCGAGAAGTCGCCCGGCTACGACGACCCGCGGGCCGAAGGCTTCGACGCGGCCGTCGCCGACGCCCTCGCCAAGGGTGACACCGCGGCCCTGCTCGACCTGGACCCCGCCCTCGCCACCGAGCTGCTCGCGGTCGGCCGGGCGCCGTGGCAGGTCCTCGCGGGCGCGGCCGGCAGGCCTGAGACGACCGAGCTGCTGCACCGCTCCGCCCCGTACGGCGTCGGCTACCTCGTCGCGAGCTGGCGGTGACCCGGGTCGTCGCGGTCGTCGGCCCGACCGCAGCCGGCAAGTCGGCGCTCAGCCTCCGGCTCGCCCACGAGCTCGGCGGCGAGGTGGTCAACGCGGACTCGATGCAGCTGTACCGCGGCATGGACATCGGCACCGCGAAACTTTCCGTCACCGAGCGTGACGGGGTGCCGCACCACGTGCTGGACATCTGGGACGTGACGGAGCCGGCGAGCGTCGCGGTGTACCAGCGGCTCGCCCGCGCCGCGATCGACGACATCGCCGCCCGCGGACGGGTTCCGCTGCTGGTCGGCGGCTCGGGCCTCTACGTGCGGGCCGTGCTGGAGGACTTCGACTTCCCGGGCACGGACGCGGCGCTGCGGGCGGCGCTCGAGCAGGAGCTCGCCGAGGTGGGCCCGGAGGCGCTGCACGCCCGGCTCAGGAGCACCGACCCGGAGGCCGCGGAGCGCATCCTGCCCGGCAACGGCCGCCGGATCGTCCGCGCGCTGGAGGTCAACGCGCTGACCGGCACCACGTTCACCGCGCGCCTGCCGTCACAACCGCGTCCCGTGTACGAGTCGCTGCAGCTCGGCGTGGACGTCGACACGGCGGTGCTCGACGAGCGCATCGAGGCGCGGGTGGACACGATGTGGGCGGCGGGCCTGGTCGACGAGGTGCGCGCCCTGGAGAAGGTCGGCCTGCGCGACGGCCGGACCGCCGGCGCCGCGCTGGGCTACAAACAGGTATTGGACCACTTTTCCGGTTTGTCGGATGAGCCGGAGGCCAAGGCCGAGACGGTCCGGGCCACCAGGCGGTTCGTCCGGCGGCAGCGGTCATGGTTCCGCCGGGATGACCGGATCGTGTGGCTCGATGGTGGTGCTGGTGACATCACTGCGACGGCGCTGGAGCTCGTGCGGCAAGATTGACGCCATGCGCTTCGCCAAGGGACATGGAACGGGCAACGACTTCGTCATCCTGCCCGACCCCGACGGCGTGCTGCCGTTGACGCCCACGTTCGTCGCCGCGCTCTGCGACCGCCGGCGGGGCATCGGCGCCGACGGCGTCCTGCGCGTGGTCCGCAGCGCCGCCCACCCCGACGCCGAGGCGTCCGCGGGGACGGCCGAGTGGTTCATGGACTACTGGAACGCGGACGGCTCCCAGTCCGAGATGTGCGGCAACGGTGTGCGCGTCTACGCCCGCTACCTCGCCGAGGCCGGCCTGGTCGCGCCGGAGGGGTCGTTCAACCTGGTCACCCGCGCGGGGGTGGTGCCGGTCACCATCGGTGAGGAGATCGCCGCCGGGATGCCGATGCCGCGGGTGTACGTGCAGAGCGAGGCCACCAGCGAGGGACGCGTCTTCGAGGGCACGGCGGTGGACGTCGGCAACCCGCACCTGGTGTGCCCGGTCGACGAGCCGACCCTGGAGCGGCTCGACCTGAGCCGCGCCCCCGGGATCGATCCGCTGATCTTCCCCGCCGGCGTCAACGTCGAGTTCGCCGCGGCCGGGTCGCCTCCGGCCGGCGCCGACCTGTACCGGCGGATGCGCGTCTACGAGCGCGGCTCCGGCGAGACCCAGTCGTGCGGCTCCGGCGCGTGCGCGGTGGCGGCGGTCGCCCTCGAGCACGCCGGCCTGGAGACCGGCGTGGTCGTCGTGGACGTGGCGGGCGGCCGGCTGACGATCACGCAGACCGGCTCGGAGTTCCTGCTCGCCGGGCCGGCCGTGATCGTCGCGCACGGTGACGTCGACGCCCAGGCGATCCGGCAGCTGGCCCCGACCTTCTGACCCCGCTCCGCCGGCTCCGCGGCCGTTGAGCCGGCCCAGGGGGTGGTTCGCCCCGGGCCGGCCCTGGCGGCCTTACGGCTGCTCGACGGGCGTCGGCTCCGCCTCCGCCGCGCCGTCGACGGTGCTGTCCAGGTGGACGCCCTTGGCGGCGGCCCTGACGGCGGCGGCGACGGCCGGGGCGACCCTCGCGTCGAAGACGCTGGGCACGATGACGCTCGGGTTGAGCTTGTCCTCGCCGACGGTGTCCGCGATCGCCCGCGCCGCCGCGATCGCCATCGCCTCGGTGAACTCGCGCGCCTGCGCGTCGAGCATCCCGCGGAACACGCCCGGGAAGGCGAGCACGTTGTTGATCTGGTTCGGCTGGTCGGAGCGGCCGGTCGCGACGATCGCCGCGTGCTCGCGGGCCTCCCGCGGGTCGACCTCCGGGTCGGGGTTGGCCAGGGCGAACACGATCGAGCCTGGCGCCATGGTCGCGATGTCGTCGCCGGTGAGCAGGTTCGGGGCGCTGACCCCGATGAACACGTCCGCGCCCCGGAGCGCGCCCTTGAGGTCGCCCGAGTAGCCGGACTTGTTGGTGTTGTCGACGAGCCACTGCCACGCGCCCGACAGGCCGGACATGCCGCGGTGCAGGGCGCCCGGCCGGTCGGTGGCGATCACGTCGCCGACGCCCTGGTGCAGGAGCAGCTTGATGATGGCCGTGCCGGCCGCGCCGGCACCGCTCACGACGACCCTGATGTCGCCGATGGACTTGCCGACCACCCGCAGCGCGTTGGTGAGCGCGGCGAGGACGCAGATCGCGGTGCCGTGCTGGTCGTCGTGGAACACGGGGATGTCCAGCATCGCCCGCAGCCGCTCCTCGATCTCGAAGCAGCGGGGCGCGGCGATGTCCTCGAGGTTGATGCCGCCGTACGCGGGGGCGATCGCCCGCACGATCGCGATGATCTCGTCGGTGTCCTGGGTGTCGAGGGCGACCGGCCACGCGTCGACGCCGCCGAACCGCTTGAACAGGGCCGCCTTGCCCTCCATGACGGGCATCGCGGCGGCCGGGCCGATGTTGCCGAGGCCGAGCACGGCGGAGCCGTCGGTGACGACCGCCACCGTGTTGCGCTTGATGGTGAGGCGGCGGGCGTCGTCCGGGTTCTCCGCGATCGCGAGGCAGACCCTGGCCACCCCCGGCGTGTACGCCCGTGACAGCTCGTCACGGTTGCGCAGGGCGACCTTCGGGGTGACCTCGATCTTACCGCCGAGGTGCAGCAGGAACGTGCGGTCGGACACCTTCCGCACGTCGACGCCGTCGAGCTTCTCGAGGCAGGAGACGACCTGCTCGGCGTGCGCGGAGTCGGCGGTGTCGCAGGTCAGGTCGACCACGACGGCGGTGCTGTCGGAGTCGACGACGTCGACCGCGGTGACGACACCCCCTGCCTCGCCGACCGCGGTGGTGAGGCGCCCGATCGCCGAGGCGTCGGCACGGACGGAGACACGGATCGTGATTGAGAACCCGGCGCTGGGCAATCGGTGCGTGGCAGTCGTCACGTACCCCATTCTCACTCGCACGTTCACCCGGCGGCGCACCGGGACATATCAAGTGCCGTATGGCCGATGAAGTGTCACGATTGGAGGGTTGTACTGATCGACTTTAGGAGAACATGTTGCGAGTGACTGCCGCAGAATCCTGGGATCTCGCCGAGGACGGCGACGGCCTGGAGCTCGAGGAGCGGCATGCGCTTCGCCGTGTCGCAGGTCTGTCGACCGAGCTCGCCGACGTCACCGAGGTCGAATACCGCCAACTGCGCCTCGAGCGGGTCGTGCTCGTCGGGGTGTGGACCGAAGGCACCGCCACCGACGCGGAGAACTCCCTCGCGGAGCTCGCCGCGCTCGCCGAGACCGCCGGGTCGCAGGTCCTCGACGGGCTGATCCAGCGCCGCAGCCGGCCCGACTCCAGCACCTACATCGGCTCCGGCAAGGTCGACGAGCTGCGGGCCGTGGTGCAGAGCAGCGGCGCCGACACCGTCATCTGCGACGGGGAGCTGTCCCCCTCGCAGCTGCGGACCCTGGAGGCGAAGGTCAACGTCAAGGTCATCGACCGGACCGCGCTGATCCTGGACATCTTCGCCCAGCACGCGAAGAGCAAGGAGGGCAAGGCCCAGGTCGAGCTCGCGCAGCTGCAGTACTTCCTGCCGCGGCTGCGAGGCTGGGGTGAGGCGCTGAGCCGGCAGGCCGGTGGCTCCGCCAGCGGCAACGGCGGCGTGGGCCTCCGCGGCCCCGGTGAGACCAAGATCGAGACCGACCGGCGCCGGATCCGCACGAAGATCAGCCGGCTCAAGCGCGAGATCGCCGCGATGGCGACGATCCGCGACACCAAGCGCGCCACCCGGCGCCGCAACCGGGTGCCCAGCGTCGCGATCGCCGGGTACACCAACGCCGGCAAGTCGAGCCTGCTCAACCGGCTCACCGGCGCCGGCGTGCTGGTGGAGGACGCGCTGTTCGCCACCCTGGACACGACGACCAGGCGGTCCCGCACCGACGACGGCAGGCTCTACACCCTGTCGGACACGGTCGGGTTCGTCCGGCACCTGCCGCACCAGCTGATCGAGGCGTTCCGCTCCACGCTCGAGGAGGTCGCCGAGGCCGACCTGCTCCTGCACGTCGTGGACGGCTCGCACGCCGACCCCGAGGAGCAGGTCCGCGCGGTCCGCGAGGTGCTCGCCGAGGTGGGCGCCGACACCGTGCCGGAGCTGCTCGTCGTCAACAAGATCGACGCCGCCGACGAGGAGACCCAGCTGCGGCTGAAGTCACTCTGGCCGGACGCCGTGTTCGCCTCCGCGCGCACCGGCTCGGGCATCGACGCGGTCAAGGCCGCGCTGGAGCAGCGGCTGCCGTGGCCGGCGATCGAGCTGACGGCCGTCGTGCCGTACGAGCGGGGCGACCTGGTCGCCAGGGTCCACACCATCGGTGAGGTGCTGGAGACCGCCCACCTCGCGGAGGGCACGCGGATCCGGGCGCGGATCAACGACGCCCTTGCAGCGGAGTTGGCCCCATTTGCCGTGAAGTCGTAGGTTTATCCGATCACTGCGAGTGAGAGCCGGACCGGGCGCACCCACATCTGGTCCGGCTCTGCCAAACTTGTGCGATGCGACAGCGGGTGGGCCTGGCTTTGAGTGCGGCTTGTGGCGTGGTGACGAGTCAGCTCCTGGGGCTCGGAGCCCCCGCCGCGGCCGCTCCGAGCCCGTCCGCCACCACCGGCCAGGCCGCGGCCGCGGGCGCGGGCCAGCCCATCTGCACCCCAGACTCCTCGAAGATCAACGAGATCTCCGGTCTCGTCGCGACCGCCACCGGCTACTACGCGATCAACGACAGCGCCCCCGCCGGCGGCAAGGCCAGGATCTTCACCCTCGACGCGAGCTGCAAGGTCGTCGGCACCCCGATCAACTACGACCCGGTCGCCCGCGACCCCGAGGACCTCGCGATCGACAAGAACGAGACGCTGTGGATCGCCGACATCGGTGACAACACGGAAGCGTCCGGCGGCAGCGCCGCGCCGCGCCCCACGGTCGCGGTCTGGACCTTGGCGAAGGGCGCGAAGGCCCCGGTCATCAACCGCCTCGCGTACCCCGACGGCAAGAAGCGCGACGCCGAGGCCCTGCTGCTCAACGGCGACGGCACGCCGATCATCATCACCAAGGAGCCCGTCGGCGAGGTCTGGGTGCCCGAGGGCCCCCTGCAGCCCAACACCACCAAGGGCGTCAAGCTCAAGCAGGTGGGCACGTTCACGCCCCAGGAGACGAAGACGCCCAACCCGCTCTCCTTCCTCGGCTATAAGGCGATCACCGGCGCCGCCTCCTCCCCCGACGGCACCCGCGTCGTCATCCGCACCTACTCCGACGCCTACGAGTTCGACGTCAAGGACGGCGACGTCGTCAAGGCGATCACCAGCGGCAAGCCCCGCATCACCCCGCTGCCCAACGAGGCCCGCGGTGAGGCGATCACCTACTCGACCGACGGCAAGCAGTACATCACCGCCTCCGACGTCCCCGCCGACGTCAGGGCGCCGATCCTCCGGTACACCCCGCAGAACGTCACGCCCGGCAAGGCCGGCGGCGCGGTCCTGCCGACCCCGAAGCCCGACGACCGGTCGTTCCTGGAAGACCTGACGCTGCAGGACATCACGTACATGGTGGCCGCGGTCGGCATCCTCGGCCTGATCCTCGTGGTCGCCGGCATCATCGGCATCCGCCGCTCCCGCGCCGCCCGCCGCCTCGCGGCCGCGACCTCCGGCCCGATCCGCGGCTCCGCTCCCCGCCCCGGCGACGACGACGCCCCGCCGTCCGACGACAACACCACCGGCACCGTCTACGGCGCCCGCCCCGGCGCCTCCGCCGCCCGCGGCGCATCCGCCCCCGGCGGCACGGTCTACGGCGCGTCCGGCCCCGCCGGCTTCTCCAACGACCCCGGCCCCTTCGGCGGCAACGACGGCGGCTTCGGTGGCGGCGGCAACGCGGGCAACGGCGGCTTCGGTGGCGGCTCGCACCCGTCCGACCCGCGCGACTTCAACCACCAGCCCGGCTTCGCCCCGCCGTCCTACGACCAGCCCCGCGGCTTCCCGCCCCCGGCCCCGCAGGGCGGCGGCATGTACGGCGCCCCCCAGCCCGGCTACGACCAGCGCGGCGCCTACGGCTCCGGCCACCCAGGCGACCACGACGGCTACGAGCGCGGCTACGCCCCCCACCGCTGACCCCGCGCCCCTGCCCTTTGCCCCCTCGGTTCTCGTGATCCGGAAGAGTTGTTGTGGCTATGGCGACAAGAAGTCTTCCGGATCATGAGCGAGCGGCGTCGGGATCAGCAGGAGCTGGCCGGGGAGGGGGACGGGGGTGGGGTGCCGATGGTGGGCATGCCGAGGGAGACGCCGGGGGTGCGGGTGACGCGGCCGGCCTCCCAGGCGTCGCCGGCGCGGGTGCGGCGGTGGGACAGCAGGGGGCCGTCGGCGTTGAGGTGGTGCGGGGCGGCATACGTGACGGTGGTGTGCACGATGTCGCCGGGGCGCAGCGTCACCGACGGGTCGGTGGCGAAGTGCACGAGGCGCCCGTCGCGCGCGCGGCCCGACATGCGGCCGGTGGCGCCGTCCTTGCGGCCCTCGCCGACGGCGACCAGGACCTCGACCGGGGTGCCGACGAGCTTCTTGTTCTCGTCCCAGCTGATCTCTTCCAGGGTGGCGATCAGCCGGTCGTACCGCTCCTGCACGACCGCCTTCGGGACCTGCTCGTCCATGGTGGCGGCGGGGGTGCCGGGGCGCTTGGAGTACTGGAAGGTGAAGGCGCTGGAGTAGCGGGCGGCGCGGACCACGTCGAGGGTGCGCTCGAAGTCGGCATCCGTCTCGCCGGGGAAGCCGACGATGATGTCGGTGGTGATGGCGGCGTCGGGCATGGCGTCGCGCACCTTGGAGATGATGCCCAGGTAGCGGTCCGCGCGGTACGAGCGGCGCATCGCCTTCAAAACAGCGTCGGAGCCGGACTGCAGGGGCATGTGCAGCGAGTGGCAGACGTTGGGCGTCTCGGCCATCGCGGCGATGACGTCGTCGGTGAAGTCCTTCGGGTGCGGGCTGGTGAAGCGGACCCGCTCCAGACCCTCGACGTCGCCGCAGGCCCGCAGCAGCTTGCCGAAGGCGAGCCGGTCGCCGAACTCGACGCCGTAGGAGTTCACGTTCTGCCCGAGGAGGGTGACCTCCAGGACCCCTTCAAGAGCCAGGGCCCGGACCTCGGCGAGGATGTCGCCGGGGCGGCGGTCCTTCTCCTTGCCGCGCAGGGCCGGGACGATGCAGAAGGTGCAGGTGTTGTTGCAGCCGACGGAGATGGAGACCCAGCCGGCATAGGTGGACTCCCGCCGGGTCGGCAGCGTGGAGGGGAAGACCTCCAGCGACTCGAGGATCTCCACCTCGGCGGCGGCGTTGTGGCGGGCGCGCTCCAGCAGCACCGGCAGCGAGCCGATGTTGTGGGTGCCGAAGACGACGTCGACCCAGGGGGCCTTCTTGACGATGTCGCCGCGGTCCTTCTGCGCCAGGCAGCCGCCGACGGCGATCTGCATGCCGGGCTGGGCGAGCTTCGTCGGGCGCAGGTGGCCGAGGTTGCCGTAGAGGCGGTTGTCGGCGTTCTCGCGCACGGCGCACGTGTTGAACACGACGACGTCGGGTTCGGCGTCGGCGGGCACCGGGACGTAGCCGGCGTCCTCGAGAAGGCCGGAGATGCGCTCGGAGTCGTGCGCGTTCATCTGGCAGCCGTAGGTGATGACCTTGAAGCTGCGAGGGGTCTCAGTCATAGCAGCGAGAAGTCTAGCCGCCGACGTGCTCTCCGGCGGTATCCACCAGCCCCGGCAGGAGCACGTCGCGGGCCTCGTGCGGCGGGCGGATCGGCGTGACCGCGACATAGCCGTCCAGCAGCCACGCGTCGTCGCTGCCGGGCTCCGCGCCGTGGTCGCTCTGTTCGAGGGACATCCGCACGTACCCGTGGCCCTGCTCCATCAGGACCATCTGCACCGTGCCGAACTGGGCCAGGGTCGCCCGGCGGATGCCGCGCAGGTCGCCGGCGTCCAGGTTGGGCACGTTGACGTTGAGCACGAACCCCGGCGCCAGCAGCGGCAGCAGGTCGCCGGCGACCTCGGCGGCGGTGTCCCAGCGTTCCTCGGGCTCGCCGGAGGTCGCGCGGAACGGCACGTCCAGGGAGACCGCCATGGCGCGGCAGCCGTTCGCGACGGCGGTGAACGCGGCGCCGACCGTGCCGGAGTGCAGGACCGCGGCGCCGGTGTTGGGGCCGCGGTTGATCCCGGAGAGCACGACGTCCGGCTCCGGCCCGTACGCGCCGCGCGTCGCCATCAGCGCGATGAACGCGGGCGACGCGGAGACGGCGTACGTCGGTACATCGGCGAACAACGCGGCACGTGTCTCGGTGGCGATGCGGCCGTCGGCCTCCACACCGGTGAGCGAGCTGCCCGCGCCGCTGGCCTCACGGGCCGGCGCCGCGATCACCACGTCGTGGCCTTGGCGGACGGCCATCGCGGCGAGCGCGTGCAGGCCGGGGCTGTCGATGCCGTCGTCGTTGGTCACCAGGATGCGCATGGTCATCATTGTGACAACCACCGGCCGTTATCCGTCCGTGACCGCTATGCGGCTGTTCGTGGGTATGAGCACCGCTAACGTCGAGCGCACCGACGGAGCCAAGCACTGCGATGGGGCGGATGATGACGAACGAGCCTTTGATCGTGCTCAGCGGCGTCAACAAATGGTTCGGCGAGCTGCACGTCCTCAAGGACGTCAACCTGTCGATCGCCCGGGGCGAGGTCGTGGTCGTGATCGGCCCGTCCGGCTCCGGCAAGTCGACGCTGTGCCGGGCGATCAACCGCCTGGAGCCGATCAACAACGGCGACATCGTCTTCGACGGCACCCGCCTGCCGCAGGAGGGCCGGCCGCTGGCGCGGCTGCGCAGCGAGGTCGGCATGGTGTTCCAGTCGTTCAACCTGTTCGCGCACAAGACCATTCTCGAGAACGTGATGCTCGGCCCGGTGAAGGTCCGCAAGGAGAAGCCGGCGGTCGTGCGGGAGCGCGCGCTCGGGCTGCTCGACCGGGTTGGGATCGCCGCGCAGGCGGAGAAGTACCCGGCGCAGTTGTCCGGCGGTCAGCAGCAGCGCGCCGCGATCGCCCGGGCCCTCGCCATGCAGCCCAAGGCGATGCTCTTCGACGAGCCGACGAGCGCGCTGGACCCGGAGATGGTCGGCGAGGTGCTCGAGGTCATGACGGGCCTCGCGAGCGAGGGCATGACGATGGTCGTCGTCACGCACGAGATGGGCTTCGCGCGGCACGCCGCCAACCGGGTCGTGTTCATGGCCGACGGCCAGCTGGTCGAGGAGGCGGACCCGAAGACGTTCTTCGCCAACCCGCGCACCGACCGCGCCAAAGACTTCCTGTCAAAGATCCTGACGCACTAGAAACCCACGAAAGGGGATAGCGACCATCATGCGCATCACGCGGATCGCAGCGGCAGCCGCCGCCGTCACGCTCGCGCTCGGCCTGGCCGCCTGCGGCAAGGACGGCACGCCCACGCCGTCGGCCGAGGGCGGTAGCTCCGGTGCGGCGGCACCGGCCAGCGACACCTGCACCTCGTCCGGCACCACGTTCACACCGGCCACCGGCGTGGCGATCACGGGCAGCCCGACGTTCGACCGCATCAAGGCGGCCGGCAAGGTCGTCATCGGTGTCAAGTTCGACCAGCCCAACCTGGGCTACAAGGACGCCGCCGGCAAGCGCTGCGGCTTCGACATCGAGATCGCCCAGCTGATCGCGTCGAAGCTCGGCATCGACCCGGCGAAGATCGAGTACAAGGAGATCGCCTCCGCCAACCGCGAGACGGCGATCAAGGGCGGCGAGGTCGACTACTACGTCGGCACCTACTCGATCACCGACAAGCGCAAGGCGGACGTGTCGTTCGCCGGCCCGTACTTCGTCGCCGCGCAGGACCTGCTGGTCCGCAAGGACGACTCGTCGATCACGGGCTCCGACAGCATCAAGGGCAAGACGGTCTGCTCCGCGACCGGCTCCACGCCGATCCAGCGGGTCCGTGACCAGAAGCTGACCGACAAGATCGTGGAGTTCAAGACCTACTCCGAGTGCGTGTCGCAGCTGCTGGACAAGAAGGTCGACGCGGTCACCACCGACGACGCGATCCTGAAGGGCTTCGCGGCGCAGGCGCCGTCGCAGCTGAAGGTCGTCGGCAAGCCGTTCCTCGACCCGGCCACCGGCAAGGCATACCCGGAGAAGTACGGCATCGGCCTCGGGCACGACGACAAGGCCCTGCGCGACTTCGTGAACGCCTCGCTGGAGGCCGCGTTCAGCGACGGCACCTGGCAGAAGATCTACGACGGCACGCTCGGCAAGTCGGGCTCGGCGGGCAGCCCGCCCACCCTCGAGAAGTACTGATCCAGCCACAGACGGGGCGCCGCCAATCCGAACGGCGGCGCCCCGTCCCATGAACTCAAGCGCGTCCCATGAACTAAAAGCGCGTCCCGCGAACAAAGCGCGTGCCGTGGACGAGCAACAAAGGGCGGAAGTGGAGGTCACCCCGGCGTGAGCGACTTTTTTCATGTCCTGACGGACAACTGGGACGTCATCGGCTCCCACTTCTGGGAGACGGTGAAGCTCTTTCTGATCTCCGCCGTCGGATCGATCGTCCTCGGCACGCTGCTGGTGGCGATGCGGGTCTCCCCCATCCCGGCGCTGCGCGCGTTCGGCAGCTCCTACGTGCTGCTGCTGCGCAACACACCACTCACCCTGATCTTCGCGCTGCAGGTCTTCGCGCTGCCGAAGCTCGGCGTCAACTTCGAGTTCTTCACCGGCGCGTGCGTCGCGCTGACCGCGTACACGAGCGCGTTCGTGTGTGAGGCCCTGCGCTCCGGCATCAACACGGTGCCCGTCGGGCAGGCCGAGGCGGCCCGCGCGCTGGGCATGACGTTCCTGCAGGTGCTCACCAACGTGGTGCTGCCGCAGGCGTTCCGCACCGTCGTGCCGCCGCTGGTCAGCGTGCTCAACGCCATGCTGAAGAACACCACCGTCGCGGCCGGCTTCTCCGTCGCCGAGGCCGGCGCGATCACGTTCTACCTCTCGGAGCGCGGCGAGAACCAGATCTACGGCCTGCTGTGGATCACGATCGGGTTCCTGATCCTCGTGGTGCCGCTGGTGACCCTGCAACGGATGCTCGAACGACGCTGGAAGGTCGCCCGATGAGCAACGTCCTCTACGACCTGCCCGGCCCTAAGGCCCGCGTGCGGTACCGCATCATCGGCATCGTCAGCGCACTCGGCATCGTCGCGCTGCTCGCGTACGTCGTCTGGCGCTTCTACGACACGGGCCAGTTCGAGGCGCTCCGCTGGGAGCAGTTCCAGTACACGAAGATCCAGCAGGACCTCCTCGACGGCTACCTCACCACGTTGCGCGCCGCCGGCGCCGCGGCCGTGCTCGCGCTGCTCCTCGGCGCGCTGCTGGCGACCGCGCGCCTGAGCGACCACGCGGTCTTCCGCGCGCCGGCGTCGGGCTTCGTCGAGCTGTTCCGCGCCATCCCGCTGCTGATCCTGATCTTCTTCGCGTATTACGGCCCGATCCAGCTCGGCTACAAGGTCGGCCCGTTCTGGCCGCTCGTGATCGGCCTCACGCTGTACAACGGCGCGGTCCTGTCCGAGATCTTCCGGGCCGGCATCCTCGCCGTGCACCGCGGGCAGTCCGAGGCCGCGTACGCGCTGGGCATGCGCAAGTCGCAGGTCATGACGTCGATCCTGCTGCCGCAGGCGGTCCGGGCCATGCTCCCGGCGATCGTCAGCCAGCTGGTCGTGCTGCTGAAGGACACCGCGCTCGGGTTCATCATCCAGCTGCCGGAGCTGCTGTACTACGGCAAGCAGTTCGGCGGCCGGCTGCTCTTCGGCTTCCCGTACGTCCCCGGGTACCTCGTCGTCGCCGCCGTCTACATCGGCACCTGCGGCCTGCTGTCGTGGTTCGCCTTCTGGCTGCAGAAGCGGCTCATGGGCGGCCCCAAGCAGGTGAAGACGGCCGCGCGCCCCGTCAAGCTGGCCGACGTCAACCAGGCCGTGTGAGCTAGGCCGTTGGTTGATTGGCAACGTTGCGCGTAGTACGTACGCTGCGCGGGTGGCGGACACCGGCTTTCGTTTGGGCATCGACTTCGGCACCTCGAACACCGTCGCCGTCCTCCGCTGGCCGGACGGGCGCACGAAGCCGCTGCTGTTCGACGGCTCGCCGCTGCTGCCCTCCGCCGTGTACGTCAACGCCGACGGCACCATCCTCACGGGCCGTGACGCAGTGCACTCGGCGCGCCTGCAGCCGCACCGCTTCGAGCCGTACCCGAAGCGCCGCGTCGAGGAAGGCACCGTCTGGCTCGGCGAGCAGGACGTCCCGGTCCTCGACCTCGTCACGACCGTCCTGCGCCGGGTCGCCGCCGAGACGTACCGGGTCGCCGGCGCGTACCCCAACGAGGTCAACCTGACCCACCCGGCGACCTGGCCGCCGCAGCGCCGCCAGACGCTGTCGCAGGCGGCCGTCGCCGCGGGCTTCCCGAGCCCCTTCCTCTCGTCGGAGCCGGTCGCCGCCGCGTCCTATTTCGTCGGTACCGTCGGCACCCACGTCCCTGTCGGCGGCATCGCCGTCGTGTACGACTTCGGCGCCGGCACCTTCGACGCAAGCGTGGTCCGCCGCAACGCCGGCGGCGGCTTCGACGTCCTCGCCAGCGAGGGCCTTCCCGACGCGGGCGGGCTGGACGTGGACGCCGCGGTCGTGGCATACCTGGGCCGCGCGTTCACCGGCCGTGAGGGCGACCAGTGGCGCCGCCTCACCAACCCCGAGAGCGAGTCCGACCGGCGCGCCGCCTGGCAGCTGTGGGAGGACGCCAGGCTCGCCAAGGAGATGCTCAGCCGCGCCGCGACCACGTATGTGCATGTGCCGCTGTACGACGAGAGCGTGCCGATCGGGCGCGAGCAGCTCGAGCAGCTCGCCCGGCCGATCCTCGACCGGACCGTGACGGCGACGCAGCTCGCGGTGTCGTCGGCGGGCGTCGCCGGGCAGCCCCTGGCGGCGGTGTTCCTGGTCGGCGGCTCGTCGCGCATCCCGCTCGCCGCGACGCTGCTGCACCGGGCGTTCGGGCTGGCACCGACGGCGATCGAGCAGCCCGAGCTGGTGGTGGCCGAGGGTGCGCTGCACCTCGCGCCGCCGACGGGGCGGGCGCACGTCGGAGGCGCGCCGACGCCGGTCGCGTCGGGGCCGTTCGGCCCGGTGCCGGTCCCGTCCTCTGGCGGGCCGTCGTCCGGTGCGCCGTCGTCCGGTGCTCCCTCGTCCGGTGCGCCGTCCTCCGGTGGGCCGACTTCTGGTGGGCCTTCGCATGAGGTCAGCGGGGACGTCTCGGCGCAGCCCGTGTCGGCGACGCCGGTGTCCCCGGGGTTCAGCATGCCGTCGATGAACCCGGGGTTGCCGCCGCTGCTGCAGACCGGATCGATGCCGGTGGTGCCGAGCCGTCAGCAGACGCCGCAGGTGTACCAGCAGCCGCAGCCACCGCAGCAGCGACCGCCCGTGCCGCAGCAGCCGCCTGTTCCTCCGCAGCAGCCGCCCGTGCCGCAGCAGCCGGTCCAGCGGCCGCCGGTGCCGCAGCAGCCGCCGGTCCAGCGGCCGCCCGTTGGTCAGCCCGTGCCGCAGCAGCCCGCGCAGTACCAGCAGCCGATGCAGCCTGTTCCGCCGGTTGTCCCGCAGCAGCCCGTGCCGCCGGTTCCTCAGCAGCCCGTGCCGCCGGTCGTTCCGCAGCAGGCGCCCGCGCAGTACCAGCAGCCGGTCCAGCCGCAGGTGCAGCAGCGGCCGCCGGTCGTCCCGCCGGCGCAGTTCCAGCAGGCGCCACCTGTACAGCGGCCGCAGGTGAGCGCGCCGCCCGCGGCCGGGCCTCCGGTCAACGCCGTGCAGGGCTGGGCGCCCACGTCGGGTCCGCCGGCGTCCGGGCCGCCCGCCTACCCGTCGTCCGCGCCGCCCTCGGCGAACGGCCGGGGGGGCAAGACGCTCGTCGCCGCCGTCGGTGGCGGGGTGCTCGCCCTGCTGCTGGTCGTCGCGGGCATCGTCTGGGCCGTCAACCGCAACGGTGACGACGTCGAGCCGGGCGGCGGCGGCAGCAGCCCGACCAACCAGGCGGGGCCCGCGGTCTCGCCGGCCTGCGGGCACAAGGTCGGGTTCCTCGGCATCCTGGCCGGGACCGGCTCCAAGGACAGCAACGGCATGCGCAACGCGACCAAGCTGGCCGTCGACGACTACAACGCCAAGCACGCCGGCTGCAACGTCGGGTTCGTCGAGTTCGACACGAAGGGCACCGAGGAAGGCAGCAAGGCCGCCGCGGAGAGCCTGGTCGCCGACAGCGAGGTGATCGGCGTCGTCGGTCCCTCGTACCGCACGGAGGTCCTCGGCGCCGCGCCCGTCCTGGAGAAGGCCGGCATCCCGTTCTTCACGACGTACGCGCCCGACGTCGACCTCGCCGCGAAGGGCTGGTCCACGTTCCACCGGCTCATCGCCAACGACAAGGACCAGGCGTCGGCCGGCGCCCGGTACATCAAGAACACGCTGCGCGCCTCGAAGGTCGTCCTGGTCTACGACGACTCCGACTTCGGCGGCGTCGCCCGGCAGGCGGTCAGCGCCACGCTCGGCAGCAGCGTCACCACGAGCGTCCCGATCCGCCGCACCGCCACCGACTTCTCCGCCGCCGTCACCCAGGTCACGAACGCCGCCCCCGAGGCCGTGTACTACGCGGGCGAGGCCGACGACGGCACCGCGTTCCTGAAGGCCCTGCGCGCCGCGAAGCCCGCCATCGCGGTCGTCGTCAGCGACCGGCTCTTCACCCAGCTGTTCGTCGACACGCTCGGCAAGGCCGCCGACGGCATCGTCGTCACCTGCCCCTGCATCCCGAGCGACCACGCCGGCAACGACTACGCGTCGCGCTACCAGGCCGCGTACAAGACCAGCGCCGGCTACTACGGCCCCGAGGCCTACGACGGCGCGAGCATCATCCTGGCCGGCTTCACGGCCGGCAAGGCCACCCGCGAGGACATGCTCGCCTTCGTCAACAAGTACGACGCGAAGGGCATCGCCCGGTCGTACAAGTTCGCCTCGAACGGCGACCTCTCGGTCCCCGACCCCCTGATCTGGTCCTACAAGATCGGCGGCGGCTACGCGTCGTCGGAGAGCTCGATCGCCCCGTAACGGCACGCTGCGGGCGTCCGCAGCGTCCCCCGCCCACGTCCGGCCGCCGGCACCCCACACAGCCGGCGGCCTGTGTCGGGGGATGCATGGGCGCTTTCGGCAGGCCGTTCCTTCGGCGGGCCGGGGCCATGCCCCTCCGCTCTCGGTTCTTCCTAGCGGGCGATCTCGGTGACGCGCGATTCGCGGACGACGGTGACGCGGATCTGGCCGGGGTAGGTCAGCTCCTCCTCGATCTGCTTCGCGACGTCGCGGGCGAGGACGGCGGCGCCGATGTCGTCGACGTCGTCGGGGCGGACCATGACCCGGATCTCGCGGCCGGCCTGCATCGCGAAGACCTTCTCGACGCCCGACTTGCCGGCGGCGATCTCCTCGATGCGTTCGAGGCGCTTGACGTACGCCTCCAGGCTCTCGCGGCGGGCGCCGGGACGGCCACCGGAGCAGGCGTCGGAGGCCTGGGTGAGGACGGCCTCGATCGTCTGCGGGAGGACCTCGTTGTGGTGGGCCTCGATGGCGTGCACGACGTCCTCGGACTCGCCGTACTTGCGGGCGACGTCGGCACCGATCAGGGCGTGGCTGCCCTCGACCTCGTGCGTGAGCGCCTTGCCGATGTCGTGCAGGAACGCGCTGCGCTTGATGAGCTTCGGGTCGAGGCGCAGCTCGCTGGCCATGATGCCGGCGATGTGGGCGGTCTCGACGAGGTGCTTGAGGACGTTCTGGCCGTAGGAGGTGCGGTAGCGCAGCCGCCCCAGCAGCGCCATCAGCTCCGGGTGCAGGTCGGTGATCCCCACCTCGACCAGGGCGTCCTCGGCGGCGCGCAGGCAGAGGCGCTCGACCTCGTGCTTCGCCTGCTCGAACACCTCCTCGATCCGGTGCGGGTGGATCCGGCCGTCGAGGACGAGCTTCTCCAGCGTGAGCCGGCCGATCTCGCGCCGGACCGGGTCGAAGCACGACAGCAGGACCGCCTCGGGCGTGTCGTCGATGATCAGGTTGACCCCGGTCGTCGACTCGAACGCGCGGATGTTGCGCCCCTCGCGGCCGATGATCCGGCCCTTCATCTCGTCGCTGGGCAGGTGCAGGACGCTGACGACGCTCTCCGCGGTCTGCTCGCTGGCGACCCGCTGGATGGCGTCGACGACGATGTGCCGGGCCCGCTGGTCGGCGGTGTTGCGGGCGTCGTTCTCGATGTCGCGGACGAGGAGGGCGGCCTCCCGCTTCGCCTGCGCCTCGATCGTCTCGATGACCTCGACCCGGGCGGCGTCGGTCGTCAGGCCCGCGACCCGTTCGAGCTCCTCGCGGTGCCGCTCCTCGCCGGCGGCGATCTCGACCTCGCGGCGGGTGAAGGCCGCCTCGCGTTCGAGCAGGTCGGCCTCGGTGCTGGTGATGCGCCGGTCACGCTCGGCGAGCCGCTCGGCCTCCTCGGCGAGCAGCCGCTCCCGTTCGTCGAGCCGGCGCTGGCGTCGCTCCGCGTCCTGCGACTGCTCCTTCGCGACCGTGGTCAGCTGGCTGACCTCCCGCTCCCCCGCCCGGCGCGCGGCCGCCCTGGCCTGCTCCGCGTCGACCTCGGCCTGCCGGTGCGCCCGCTCCAGCAGCGAGTCGGCCTCGGCCCGCGCCGCGTCGAGGATGCGTCGCGCCTCCGACCTGGCGGAGCTGGCCTCTGCTTTCGCGGCGGCGGCTTCTGTACGCGCAGCGGCCGCCACGGCCCTCGCCTCGTCCACGGCGGCGGTGGCGTCCTCGGCGGCGGTGCGCAGGGATGCGAGCGAGTGCTCCTGCCGGTCCTTCTCGGCGAGGAACGCGGGATCTTCGGCGACAGACTGAGCGGGCGCGGCGGCCGTGGCGTGCAGCCGGCGCATGATCTTCAGCGAGACCAGCAGCGCGGCGAGGACGCCGAGGCCGATGACGACGACCACGACGAGGAGCACGACCTGTAGGCCGGTCACGCGGTCACCTCGGCGGCACTGGTCGCGTGCTGACGACCTGCGAGTCGTTCGCGGAGGATGGCAGGGGCGCACTCCGTCACGACGTCACCTCGCTCCGCTCGGCGCTGCGCAGGGTGGCGCAACGCGGGATGTTGTGGAGGAGACGCCCGACCACAGCCTGCCATCAAGATGTATCAATATCGGGACACAGGGTGCCCCGAAGACCGGTCGACACCACACCTCCCGCAAGGCGTGGCGCTTATATGTCGTGCATAAACGTTGCTGATCTGTGACGCGATCTATGTTGTGCGGTAAACCCGCGGTGGTTGGGCGGTCTCCATCTGGTAACGCCGAGGCTAGGTCGTGAAGGGCGCTTCGGTCAAGGACTCATGATCGGGCACCATACGGGACTTAAGTCCGTCAAGACCCCCGCCAGGCGAAACACCCTACCAGTGACATTTGACCAGACCTTTCCGGCATGTCGGTCGCACTCACCCCAAGATTGTCGACCGCCAGTAGTCGTCTGTTCGCAAGCTGCTCAACCTCGGCATCGGCCCTGCTGCAATCATTCCACCACAGACCGTGCGCCCACCAACCACACCATCGAAGCTCGTCGCACTCCACCCTTCCGCCGCGCCGCCGACGCCAGGTGGCGTTCTGCCAGCTGCCCCCACCTCGCCGACTCCCGGACCACACCGGGTGCCCCGCTCGTACCCTCCGGCGTCCGTTTCTACGCGGTGACGCTTCTCTCGGGGTGGCGACCGGGCCGGGGCGCGTGATCAACGGAGGGATCTGGCCGTGATCGCGGCCAGACCCGTCCTTCGATCAAGCCGACCGCGCGGGGCGCTCCCGGGCCAGCCGACCTCGTGGGTGGTGCTCCCGGGTTTCAGCTTTCAGCGCGGGCTGAGGCGCCATCAGCTTTGATGCCGGCGCCTCTCCGGCGGGCTCAGCGTTTGGTCGGGGTTGAGAGCAGCGTCGGCGGGGCGTCCGGGTCAGCTCCGTCCGCGGGCTCAGCGGCGCCCCTCCCGTGCGGGCTCAGCGTTGGTCGGGGTCGAGGGCGGCGTCGGCCAGGGCGTCGGCGTCGATGCCGTCGGCGAACTCGGCGGCGTCGTCCCGGGCCGCCATGCCTTCCTTGACCAGGCGGATGGCCATACCCGGGGGGTACCCCTTCCTCGCCAGCATCCCGACCAGCCGGCGGAACACCGCCTCGGGTGGGGCGTTGGACTCGACGCGGAGGCGCCTGGCGACCAGAGCCCTCGCGGTCTGCTCCTCGACGTCGGGGTCGAGCTCGTCGAGCGCCTCACCGACCTCGTCGGACGAGACGCCCTTGCGGCGCAGCTCCCCCGCCAGCGCCCTGCGGGACAGGCCCTTCCCGTGGTGCCTGCTGGCCACCCACGCCCGGGCGAACGCGGCGTCGTCGATGATGCCGACCTCGTCATACCGGTCGAGGATCTCGTCGGCGATCTCGTCCTCGACGCCACGTTTGCGCATGGCGGTGGCGAGCTCGAGCCTGGTCCTCGGCCGGACGGCGAGTTGCCGCAGGCAGATCTCGCGGGCCGCCTCCCTCGGATCGAGCGGCGCCGCCGGCTGCCCACCACGGCGGGAGCCGCCCCGCCGGCCCGACCGGCCTTCCGAACCGTCGCCCCACGGCCCGGACCCGTCCTGCTGAGGGTCGGACTGAGGCCCGGCCTCCGCAGGGTCTCCCCACGGCCCGGACCCGCCCTTCCGCTCCGGGATCGAGTCGTGCCCGGGACCGTCCTGGGACTGCCTGCGCGCCCCGCGCTTCTGACCCGATCGGCGACCGCGACCGGAGCCGCCACCGGTGTCGCGGTCCGAAGCGGGTGCGGTGGTGGACGGCAGGTCCTCGGTAAGACTGCCGCTCCAGGGATCCCCGGCGGCGTCGAGCGGAGACGTGGACGGCCGCTCCCCGGCGGCACCACGCGGCGCGGCGGATGCCCGGCCGCGCCGGGCGCCGCGCTCAAAGCCGGAGCCGGAGCCGGAGCCGGAGCCGGAGCCGAAGGTCTGACCAGGCGGAGCACCGGCCGGAGCCGCCGGCCAGCCCGGCGGGAGCTCGCCGGCGGGAACCCCGCGCCCCGGAGCGGTCGGCCAGCCGGGCGGAAGCTCCCGGGCGGTCGTCGGCCACGGCGGCGGAGCGCTGTCAGTGCTCACACCCGGCCCGGCTGAGGTCGAGGCGTCGCCGGACGGGTCTCGTGGCGTCGTTCCTGCCATGGGCGCCGGTGGCGCGGCCACGGCGCCGCCCGGCTGAGCCTCGGCGGACAGCCACGGGTTGTCGTCGCTCATGTCGGCGAGGATCCAAGGCACGCCACTCGCCGCCGGATCAGGACCAGCGGACGCACCCGCCGCCGGGTCGGGACCGGCGAAGGAGGGCTCAGCGTCCTCGGGTTCCGTTGACTGCTGGCTGGGATCGTCGGACCGCCGCCTGCCCGGCACGAGCACACCTCCGAAAAACCATGAACAGCGCGGGCGGGCCGGCCGTGGGACGGACCTCCAAACCAGGAGACCTCCCACGAACCGGCACCGATCGCCGCGTGAGCCGCGCTAAACCGGACGCAAGGCCCCCGAGCGCGTGGGACCCAGCGCCAGGGGAACAGCGCCCGGAACGGTCAGAAGTCGACCGGAGCCACCTCGGGGCCGCCGGCGGCGTCCGTGGCCTGGCCGACACCCACGCCCAGCTTCTCCTTGATCTTCTTCTCGATCTCGGCGGCGACGTCGGGGTTCTCCCGCAGGAACTTGCGGGAGTTCTCCTTGCCCTGGCCGAGCTGGTCGCCGTCGTAGGTGTACCAGGCGCCGGCCTTGCGGATGATCGTCTGCTCGACGCCCACGTCGATGAGGGAGCCCTCGCGGGAGATGCCCTTGCCGTACATGATGTCGAACTCGGCCTGCTTGAACGGCGAGGCCACCTTGTTCTTCACGACCTTGACGCGGGTCCGGTTGCCCACGACGTCGGTGCCGTCCTTGAGGCTCTCGATGCGCCGCACGTCGAGGCGGACCGACGAGTAGAACTTCAGCGCGCGACCACCCGTGGTGGTCTCCGGGCTGCCGAACATGACGCCGATCTTCTCGCGGAGCTGGTTGATGAAGATCGCGGTGGTGCCGGAGTTGTTGAGGGCACCGGTGATCTTCCGCAGGGCCTGGCTCATGAGGCGGGCCTGCAGACCGACGTGGCTGTCGCCCATCTCGCCCTCGATCTCGGCGCGGGGCACGAGGGCCGCGACGGAGTCGATGACGATGATGTCGAGCGCGCCGGAGCGGACCAGCATGTCGACGATCTCGAGGGCCTGCTCACCGGTGTCCGGCTGGGAGACGAGCAGCGCGTCGGTGTCGACGCCGAGGGCCTTGGCGTAGTCGGGGTCGAGGGCGTGCTCGGCGTCGATGAACGCCGCGATGCCACCCTGGGCCTGCGCGTTCGCGATCGCGTGGAGCGCGACGGTCGTCTTACCGCTGGACTCAGGCCCGAAGACCTCGATGACCCGGCCGCGGGGCAGCCCGCCGATGCCGAGCGCCACGTCGAGAGCGATGGATCCGGTCGGGATCACGGACATCGGCGCGATGACCCGCTCACCGAGCCGCATGACCGAGCCCTTGCCGAACTGCTTGTCGATCTGCGAGAGGGCGAGCCCGAGCGCCTTCTCCCGGTCAGGTTGCACTGCCATGTCCGTCACCCCTGAGTTCGCGGTCTTCGTCGGCGTTCGTTTATTCACGCTGACAAGGTAAGCGCCGGGTATGACAAAAAATCGGCGCCGACGCCTGAGGAGATTACCCGTACATCTGTACGATCAACGAGCCGACACGCCAAAAAGTCACCTTAACCTGCTAGGAACACGCTCCGGGTATGCGGCGACTACGGCGCGCCATACCACGGCCGCATCCTCGCCACCTGCGAGGGCTTCCTTGATCGTCCTGCCGCCGAGCTGGGTCAGCACCTGATCGTTGGCGATGCTGCCGGCGTACGCCGCGCCGAACGCCTCTTCCAACCGCTGCCAGAAATCCGTCAGTCGCACGCGGCCAAGACTAAGACCTCCGCAGCGCCAGCGCGGCCAGCGGCACCACGGCGATCCCCGCCAGCACCGACAAGGTGGCGAACCCGAACAGGTCGACCACGACCCCCGCGAGCGCGCCCGCGGTGGCCGCCGACACGCCCATGATGACGTCCGACAGCCCCTGCACGCCGGCGCGCTCGCCGACGGGCACGGACTCCGACAGCAGCGTCGATCCGGCCACCATCGTGCAGCCCCAACCCACCCCGAGCAGGCCCATCCCGACCGCCAGCCGGACCGTGTCGTCGCCGGCGGTGCCGCTCAGGGCGCACGCCGACGCCAGGAGCACGACGCCCGCCAGGATCACCGGGCGGCGGCCGAACCGGTCGGCGGCCCAGCCGACGACGGGCGACAGCGCGTACATGCCGGTGATGTGGATGCTGATCACCAGCCCGACGATGCGCAGCAGGTCACCGTGCGCGTGCACGTACTCACCGATGTGCACCGGGGTCATCGACATGACGCCGACCATCACCACGTGCCCGACCGCGACGGCGGAGACGCCGAGCCGCGCCCCGACACTGGCCCGGATCGCCGCGAAGGCCGACGACCAGGAAGACGACTTGTCCGATGAATCCGACAAGGACATCGATCGTGCCGTCAGCAGCGGATCGGGCCGCAGCAGCACGAACAGCGTGACGGCGCCGGCAAGGAACGCCAGCGCGCTGAACAGGTACGGCCCCGCGTACTCGGGCACACCCCACGGCATCGTCACCCTGTCCGCGAACGGTGCCAGGTTCGGGCCGACCACCGCGCCCAGCGTCGTCGCCCACACGACCAGCGACAGGTGCCGCGCCCGGCGGTCGTTGTCGGCGAGGTCGACGGCCGCGTACCGCGACTGCAGGTTGGCCGCCGAAGCCCCGCCGAACAGGAACGTGCCCACGAACAGCAGCGGCACGAGCCGCCACGACACCGCGGCCACCACCAGGAGCGAGCCGAGCACGCCCACGCCGTACGCGAACACCAGCCCCGGCCGCCGGCCGCCGGTGCGCATCAGCCGCGTCGCCGGGATCGCGATCAGCGCCGCCCCGATGACCGCGGCGCTGCCGGAGAGTCCCGCAGCGCTCGGGCCGGCCATGTCGGCGGCGAGCAGCGCACCGATCGACACCCCGCTGGCGACGCCGAGCCCGCCGATCACTTGCGTGGACACGAGCAGGCCCAGGGTGCGCCGCTGGAGGACGGCGGGTGCGTCGATCACGCCGTCATCCTGGCGTAGGCACCGCAGCCCGCACCACTCCTTACCGCGGAGGCGGACGGCTACTCGTACTCCGCCAACAGCGCCGCCAGGGCGGATACCGCGTCGGCCGCGTCGGCGCCTGTGGCGGACACCACCACCGAGGAGCCCGCGCGGGCGTTCAGCCCCATCACGCCGAGCACGCTGCGGGCACTCACCCGCCGCTCGCCTGCGGTGATCTCGACGGTACTGGTGAACCCCGCAGCTGCCCGCACCAGCGCGCCGGCGGGGCGTGCGTGCAGGTCCGCCGGCAACACCACCGTCGCCTCAGAGCTTGCGGACATCGCGGGCCTCCGTCGCCGCCCGGATGCATTCCGCGAGGTCGGCACCGGCGCCGGCCAGTACAGCCGAAGCCACCGCTCCCTCGACGAACGGCGCGTCCACCAGGGTGGCCGTGTTGGCGACCCGGTCCTCGAGCACGGTCTGCGCGGTGAGGACGGCGCTACCCAGGTCCGTCAGGACCAGCACCCCGGCGCCCCGGTCGGCCCGGTCGATCGCGACCAGGATCCGGTCGTAGCTCGTGCCGAGCCCGCCGTCGTCCGTGCCACCCGCCGCCTCGATCGGCACCTCCTCCCCCGCGACCTGCACGAGCATGTCCCGCAACCCGTGCGCGAGCCGTTCGCTGTGTGAAACCAGCACGATTCCCACCATGTGTGCCACGTGAGCAATGCTATGCAGCCGCTGTACCGCCAAAATGCTAGGCATGAAGAAGTTCATCAACGATCCGGACGACGTGGTCCGGGAAGCGCTCGCCGGGATGGCCGCCGCGCACCCTGAGCTGCGCGTGGACCTCGACGAGCAGATCATCGTCCGGGCCGACGCGCCCCGCCCCGGCAAGGTCGGCCTCGTCTCGGGTGGTGGCTCCGGCCACGAGCCGCTGCACGGAGGGTTCGTCGGGCTCGGGATGCTCGACGCCGCGTGCCCCGGCGAGATCTTCACCTCCCCCGTCCCCGACCAGATCCTGGCCGCCACCAGGGCCGTCGACGGCGGCGCGGGGGTCCTGCACATCGTCAAGAACTACACCGGCGACGTCATGAACTTCGAGATGGCCGCGGAGGACGCCGAAACCCCGATCGAGAGCGTCCTCGTCGACGACGACGTCGCGGTCGACGGCTCCACCTGGACCGCGGGCCGCCGCGGTACGGGCGCCACCCTGCTGGTCGAGAAGATCGCCGGGGCGCTCGCGGAGCAGGGCGCGGCACTCGCCGAGGTCGCCGCCGTGGCGCGTGACGTCAACGAGCGGTCGGCCTCGTTCGCGATCGCCCTCACCGCCGGCACGTCCCCGGCCGCCGGCAAGCCCGGGTTCGACCTGCCGGAGGACGAGATCGAGGTCGGCGTCGGCATCCACGGCGAGCCCGGCCGCGCCCGCGAGCAGCTGCGCCCCGCCCGCGACCTCGCCGCCCGCATCGTCGAGCCGATCCTCACCGCCAAGCCGCTCGCGCCCGGCAGCGAGGTGATCATGCTGGTCAACGGGCTGGGCGGGACACCGCTGCTGGAGCTCTACCTCATGTTCAACGAGGTCAGCCGTCTGCTGGCCGATGCTGGTGTACAGGTGGCCCGCAGCCTCGTCGGCAACTACGTCACCAGCCTGGACATGGCCGGGATCTCGCTCACGGTGTGCCGCGCCGACGAGCGGCTCCTGCGCCTCTGGGACGCCCCGGTCCGCACCCCCGGCCTGCGGTGGGGTGCCTGACATGGATGCCACCCCGACCTCCGGTGGCGTGCCCGGCGGGGACGCCACCCCGGCCTCCGGCGGCCTGACGTCCGGCTCCGACGCGGCCCCGCCGTCCGGCTCTGACGTCGCCCCGCCGTCCGGCTCTGACGTCGCCCCGCCGTCCGGCTCTGACGTCGCCCCGCCGTCCGGCTCTGACGCGGCACCGCCGTCCGGTGGGGCACCCGGGGTGGACGCCGCGCTGGCTCGTGCGTGGGTCGCGGCCGTCGCCGCCTCCGTCGCCGCGCACGCCGCCGAGCTGACCGACCTCGACGCCGCCATCGGCGACGGCGACCACGGCGTCAACCTGCGCCGCGGGTTCGACGCGGTGGTCGCGGCCCTCGCCACGTTGGAGGCGGACACGGCCGGCGCGGTCCTGACGAAGACCGGCACGACCCTGGTGTCGAAGGTCGGCGGCGCCTCCGGCCCCCTGTACGGCAGCCTCTTCCGCGCCCTCGGCAAGACCCTGTCCGACGACTCGTCCGTCACCACCTTCGGTGCCGGCCTGCGAGCGGGCCTGGACGCGATCGTGCGGCTCGGCAAGGCCGAGCCCGGCGACAAGACCATGGTCGACGCGCTCACCCCGGCCGTCGCCGCGTTCGAGGCCGCGACCTCGTCCGGTCTCGTGGCCGCCGCCACCGCGGCGGCCACGGCGGCGGCGGACGGGGCGGCCGCGACGACGCCGCTGCAGGCCCGCAAGGGCAGGGCGTCCTACCTCGGCGAACGCAGCGTCGGCCACCAGGACCCGGGCGCCACGTCCACCGCGCTGATCTTCGCCGCTCTCGCCGACGTGACCTAGACTCCGAGGCTGCGCCCGATGATCTCCTTCATGATCTCGGTCGTGCCGCCGTAGATCGTCTGGACGCGGCTGTTCAGCCAGGCCTTCGCGACCGGGTACTCCATCATGAAGCCGTACCCGCCGTGCAGCTGGACGCAGCGGTCCGCCACCTTGTTCTGCAGCTCCGTGGTCCACCACTTCGCCTTGGCCGCGTCGGCGACCGTGAGCCGCCCCGCGTTCTGCTCGACGATGCACTGGTTCAGGAACGTCCTGGCGATCGTCACCTCCGTGTCGAGCTCGGCGAGCACGAACCGGTTGTGCTGGAACGACCCGATCGGCTTGCCGAACGCCTGCCGCGTCTTCGCGTAGTCGAGCGTGATCGCGAGCACCTGCTCGGCCGACGCCACGGCGGCGACGGCGATGCCGAGCCGCTCCCGCGGCAGGTTCGCCATCAGGTGGTAGAAGCCCGAGTTCTCCTGCCCGAGCAGGTGGTCGGCGGGGATGCGGCAGTCGTCGAAGAACAGCTCGGCGGTGTCGTTGGCCTTGAGGCCCACCTTCTCCAGGCGGCGCCCCCGCGTGAACCCGGGCGTCCCCGACTCGACCACGAACAGGCTGATGCCGTGCGCCCCGAGCGCGGGATCGGTCTTCGCCACCACGACGACGAGGTCCGCCAGCTCACCGTTCGTGATGAACGTCTTCTGCCCGTTGAGGACCCACTGGTCCCCGTCCCGCACCGCAGAGGTCCGCACCCCGGCGAGGTCACTCCCGGCGCCCGGCTCGCTCATCGCGATGGCGGTCACGATGTCCCCGGAGCAGAACCCGGGCAGCCACCGCTTCCGCTGCTCCTCCGTCGCCAGGTCCGTCAGGTACGGCGCCACGACGTCGTTGTGCAGCCCGAACCCGAGCCCGGACGCCCCCGCAGCGACGATCTCCTCGACGAGCACGGCGTTGAAGCGGAAGTCCTTCTGCCCGCCGCCCCCGTGCTCCTCGTCGACGTCCATCCCGAGCAGCCCGGCCGCGCCCGCCTTCCGCCAGACCTCCCGGTCGACGATGCCGGCCTTGTCCCACTCGTCGTTGTACGGCACCGCCTCGCGGGCCAGGAACGCCTTGCACAGTTCCCGGAAGGCTTCGTGCTCGGCTTCGTACAGGTGCTGTTCCATGACGTGCAGTGTTCTCCGTGAGACGCGGTCTCGCCTACCCCCATCGTGCTCTGCCCGGCGGGCGGGAATCAGAGGCCGAGCATGCCGTACAGGTGGTCCGGTAACGGCTCGGCGCCGGCCGGCGCGGTGGTGGTCAGGCTGGTGCCGAAGTCGGAGTAGGTGGCGGTGACGGGGTTGTCGGGGATCTCGACCTTCATCGCGACGAGACGGTCGTGGTCGTCGACCGTCGCCTCGAACGGGATCCTGGTGGCGACCTGCCCCAGCTGCATCACCTGCGGGATGTTGACGGGCCCCCAGGTGGTCACGCGGGTCATGTCGACGGTGCCGTTGTAGGAGCGGTCCTCGCGGCGTACGTCGTGCGTCGCGGCGATCAGCGCCTGGATGCCGGTCGGGTCCTTGACGGTGCTGAGACCGAGCGAGCCGGGCCGCGTGATGCGGGCGGGATCGACGCGGAACCAGGTGGCGCCGTCGAAGCCCGGCAGGGGCAGGCCGGTGAGCCGGGTGTACGCGGTCCCGCGCACCGCCACGGTGTCGATCTTCAGGGTGGCGCCGTCGGAGGTGACGCTGACCGTGGCGTCGAGCAGATCCGCGACAGGGTCGATGCCGCCGGTGTAGCTGCCCTCCTTGGCCACCACCTTGAACCGGTAGCCGCCGTTGATCAGCGCGCCGAGGCTCTTCGCCAGCTCGCTCTGCGAGGGCGCGACCGACGGGCCGGCGGTCGGCTTCGGCGGGTCGCTCTTGCCGAACGAGCACCCTGCCAACGCCACCGCCGCGACCAGCCCCACCGCCAGCGCGCCCACCAGCCTGCCGCGCCGCGCACCACACCGCGAACCCGCCGGCCGAACGCTCCACGCACCGCCCGGCAGGCCCGCAGTGCGAACGCTCCACCCACCACCTGGCAGGCCCGCAGCCCGAACGAGCCGCCCGCCACCCGGCAGGCCCGCCGCCCGAACGAGCCGCGCGGACAGGCGGGCCGGTGCAGGCGACTGGCCCGGGGCGGATGGCCGGAGTGGCTGTTGTCGTGACATGGAGGTCAGCCGTTGAGCAGGCCGTAGACGGCGGCGGGGGCGGCGGCGACGTCGGCGGCCTTGGGCGCGGCGACCGCGACCGGCTGTCCGTGGCCGGTGTAGTCGACCGTCAGGGCCTGCTCGGCGACCGTGCCGTAGGCCGGGACCGTGATCTTCAAGGAGACCAGGTGCTTGCCGTCGAGGGTCGCGGTGAACGGGGCCGACTTGGCCTTGTCGCCGAGGGCCTGCAGCACCGCGGCGTCGTCGATGCCGAGGTCGCCGCCGCTGCTGAGGTCATAGGTGCCGGTGATGGTGGCCGGGTCGCTCTGCGTGGCGGTGGCGACGCGGGACATGAGGCCCTGGCTGACGGTCGGGTCCTTCGCCTCGATCAGCCCGATGATCGCGTCCTTCTTGACCTTCGAGCGATCCAGCTTGTACCACTTCTTGGCGTTGATGCCCGTGGTCGGGATGCTGGTCTTGAAGTAGTAGTCGGTGCCGAGCGTGATGCCCTCGATCGTGTACTTGACGCCGCCGGCGGCAACCCCGTCGACCTTCACCTGCTGCTTGCCGGCGGGGTCGATCGAGCCCGTGAACGTGCCTTCGGGGATCTTCATCGTGTAGCTGTAGGCGCCCGCGTTGAGGTCCTTGACGGCCGCGGCGAGCGTGTCCTTCGCGGACGGTGCCTGCGACGCGCTGCCGCTGGAGCCCTTCGAGGCGTTGCTGGTCGTGTTGTCGTCGCCGCCCCCGCAGGCTGTCACCAGTGCCAGTGCGACCGTCGCGACGGCGATGCCGAACGTCCTGAACGTGCTGCTGCGCATGCCATTCCCTCCTTGATGACGCGCCCTGAGAACGCTGCTCCCTGCCCAACAGCGCGCAGACGACTTCGGGTGCGTCGATGGCCGCAGAACCCCGCAGCCACCCACGGAGACTAACCGCCGGGTCCGACAATTCCGCCCCGCGGGTCACGCCTGCAGCCGGGAGGTGCCGGCCAGGCGGCGCATCACCGCGCCGGCCACCCGTCCGGCGTCACGGGGGTCGAGGCAGGCCGTCGTGATACGGATCCCAGGGGGTGTGAGCAGCCGATACATGGATCCTGGCGCCACGGCGATGCCGTCCTCGCGCAGCCCTGCGACCATCGACGTCTCGTCCGGCACGGGGAGCCAGACATTGATGCCGCTGACGCCGCGGGCCGGCAGATCGCCGAGCGCGGCGCGCATCGCCTCCCGGCGGGTCGCGTAGACGTCGCGGGCGCGGTCGACCGTCGCGGTGGCGTCCGGGTCCTTCCACAGCTCGACGACCAGGCGCTGCAGGACGGTGGAGACCCAGCCCGCGCCGAGTCGCATTCGCCCTTCGATCCTTGCGATGGTCACCTCGTCGCCGACGACCGCCGCGACGCGGAGATCCGGCCCGTACGGCTTGGACAGCGACCGGACGTATGCCCATGCACCGGTCGAGCCGGCCAACGGATGCGCCCGGTCGTGCGCGAGCTCCGCCGCGTGGTCGTCCTCCAGGACCAGCAGCTGCCGGTACATGCTGAGCTGACGCCGCAACGCAGCGGATCGCCGCCCGGAGATCACCGCTCCGGTGGGGTTCTGGGCGCGGGACGTCACGACCAGTCCGGCCACCCCCGCGCTCAGCGCCGCCCGCAGTCCTTCCTCGGTGGGGCCCTCGTCGTCGACGGGCACGGACACGGGCGTGTAGCCGAGCGCCGCGACCAGGTCCAGGAGGTTTGCCCAGCCCGGGTCCTCGACCGCGACCTTGTCGCCGGGGCGCAGGTGCGCGACGAGGGCGCGCTCGATCGCGTCGAGGGCCCCGCCCGCGACGGTGAGGCGCCCGGACGGGATGCCGTCGGCGGCGAACCGCTCACCGGCCAGGTCGAGCAGCTCAGGCAGCGGGCCTCCCCCGGAGTAGCCGACCGCGGGCATGGTCTCGGCTAATCGGATCAGATGCGGCGCGTACATCGGCAGCAGCGCCCGATCGGGGGCTCCGCTGGCCAGGTCGAGGCCGCCGGCGGGCACCGCCAACCCGTGCTGGCCGCGCCTGGCCACAGGGGGGCGCGGGCGGACCCGCGTGCCGCCGCGGCCCGCCGTCTCGACCAGGCCCCGCTCGCGTAACGACCGATAGGCGGCCGCGACGGTGGCGGGGCTCACACCGAGGCCTGCCGCGAGCGCGCGGACGGACGGCAGCGCCGCGCCAGGATCGAGCTCGCCGGTGCGGATGCCGCGCTCGACGCTGGCCGAAATCTGGGCTGCCGTCGCGCCCGTCGGCTGGTACTGTACTGCCACAGTTCAGGGATTGTACTAGAACAAACGAGGTCATGGTGGAAACCTACCTGCGAACGCCGAAAACGACGCCGAGACGGATGAGCGAGCGCGCGTCGTACGACGCCGATCTGGTGCACTCGGTCCTCGATGAGGGATATGTCTGCCACGTCGGATTCGTCGTCGACGGCGAGCCGCGGGTCCTGCCGAACCTGCACGCGCGCATCGGCGACACGGTCTACCTGCACGGCTCGACCGGGAGCAGTTCGGCGCTCGCGGCCCGCCCCGGCGGCCTGCCGATCTGCGTGACGGTGACGTTGATCGACGGGCTGGTCCTCGCGCGCTCGCAGTTCCACCACAGCGCCAACTACCGCTCCGTGGTCGCGCACGGCGCCGCGCGGCTGGTCACCGACCCCGGCGAGCGCGACCGGGCGTTCGCGGCGCTGGTCGACAAGATCATGCCCGGCCGCGCCGCCGACAGCCGCCCGCCGGACACGAAGGAGCTGGCCAAGACCGCGGTGCTGGCCCTGACGCTGCAGGAGGTCTCGGCGAAGGTCCGCACCGGCGGCGTCGGCGACGACGAGGAAGACCTGCTCTTGCCGCATTGGGCGGGTGTTGTACCGCTGAAGCTCGTCGCCGGGCAGCCAGAGCCCGCACCCGGCGTGCTCGTGCCGCTGCCCGGCTATCTTCGCCCTGCCGAGGACGGCTGGCGGGGCGCGCCGGCGCTGCGGGGACGGCACGTCGTGCTGGAGCGGCTCGACCACGTGCACACGGAGGGCCTGTTCGCGGCGCTCGACGACGCCGAGGTCTGGACGCACCTCGCCGTCGCCCGACCCGCCTCGGCCGCCGGGATGGCCGCGATCGTGGACGCGGCGATCAAGGATCCGGCGCGGACTCCCTTCGTACAGCGGAATCCGTCGACGGGAGAGATCCTCGGCAGCACCTCCTTCTACGCGATCGACGAGGCGCGCCGCTCGATCGCGATCGGGCACACGATGCTCGGCCGCCCGCACTGGCGCACGGCGATCAACACCGAGTCGAAGCTGCTGCTCATGGCGCACGCGTTCGACACGTTGGGCGCGGTCCGGCTCGAGTGGCACACCGACATCCGCAACGAGCGCTCACAGCAGGCGATCGCGCGGCTCGGCGCGCAGCGCGAGGGTCTGCTGCGCGCGCACCGGCAGCGTCCCGACGGCAGCTGGCGCGACACGGCCTGCTTCTCGATGCTCGCCGACGAGTGGCCCGCGGCGCGGGACCGGCTGACCGCGGCGCTGGAAGCGGGCGGGCGCTGATGCTCGGCGTGACCAACCCCTGGACGTATCTGCTGGGCACGGCCGCGATCGTGCTCCTGCCCGGCCCCAACTCGCTGTACGTGCTGTCCGTCGCCGCCCGTCGCGGCGTGCGGGACGGGTATCGGGGCGCGGCCGGGGTCTGGCTCGGCGACGCGGTGCTCATGGTCCTTTCGGCCGGTGGCGTCGCCTCGCTGCTGCACACCTATCCCTGGCTGTTTCTCCTGGTGAAGTACGCGGGTGCCGGCTACCTGGCCTATCTCGGCATCCGCCTGGTGGTCGACACCGTCCGGCGGTTACGGGCACCCGCCTCGGCGCCGCAGCCCGAGGCGCCGGCCGACCGCCCGTTCCGGCGCGCGCTGGTGATCAGCCTGCTCAACCCGAAGGCGATCCTGTTCTTCGTGTCGTTCTTCATCCAGTTCGTCGACCCCGGCTATGCCCACCCGGCGGTGAGCTTCCTGCTGCTCGGGATCGTCGCCGAGGTGCTGAGCGCGATCTATCTGTCCGTGCTCATCTTCGCCGGGCGGTATCTGGCCGAGCAGTTCCGCTCCCGGCGGAAGCTCGCCGCCGGGTTGAGCACCTCGGTCGGCGGCCTGTTCCTGGCGTTCAGCATCAAGCTGGCGACGGCCAGCATCTCCTAGCGCTGCGACTGGTCCCGTAACGCATGGAGGGTCCCCCACTGGTTATGGGGGACCCTCTTCGCTGCCCGGCCAGGCAAGTCATCAGTGCTCGACTATCAGGTCGGCGCGACCGAGGTCGCGGAGCAGGTCGTTGACGACGCGGTCGTCGTCACCCTGGCGGCGCCGGTCGGCGGGGGCCCGGCCGCCGGTCAGCAGCGCCAGCCTGGCGCCACCGCCGGTGCGGGCCGGGCCGTCGCCGGCGGCGCCGCGGTAGACGAAGTAGTGCACGGCGGCGCGGACGCGGGCCCGGTCGACCGCGCTCGACCTGGCGGTGTCGGCGATCAGGCGGCGCAGCGCCTCAGCCATCCGCTCGGCATGCCCGACGTCCGTGGTGCCGCATCCGGTGCGCAGGGCGGCCAGGTATGCGTCCAGCTGGCGCAGCAGCACTTCCGACTCCTGGCGGATCGCCCGCTGGGCGATCGTGCGCTGTGCTGCCACCGGCTGCTCCTGTGTTCTGGGGATTGGTGCATCTTAGCCAAATTCCCCCTTTCGTACAAATCGGACTAATCCGATCGGCGGCGTCGGCCGGGCGGGGGAAAGTGTCGTACCCCGGGGGCAGGATGGAGGCATGGATGAGCTGGGTCGGTTCGGTGCGGCGACGCGGGAGTGGTTCGGTGCGGCGTTCGCGGCGCCCACCGCCGCGCAGGCGGGCGCGTGGCAGGCGATCAGCGCCGGCCGGCACGCCCTCGTGGTCGCGCCGACCGGCTCCGGCAAGACCCTGGCCGCGTTCCTGTGGTCCCTCGATCAGTTGGCGGCCCGACCAGACCTCGAGGCGGCGAAGCGCTGCCGGGTGCTGTATGTCAGCCCTCTGAAGGCGCTGGCGGTCGACGTCGAGCGCAACCTGCGGGCCCCCCTCGCCGGCATCAGGCAGGCGGCGGCGCGACTCGGGCAGGAGCCGCCCGACATCAGGGTCGGCATGCGCACCGGTGACACCCCGGCCGACGAGCGGCGCGCGTTCACCAAGACCCCGCCCGACATCCTGATCACCACGCCCGAGTCGCTCTTCCTGCTGCTCACCTCGCAGGCCAGGGAGTCGCTGCGCAGCGTCGAGACGGTGATCGTCGACGAGGTCCACGCGGTCTGCGCGACGAAGCGCGGCGCGCACCTGGCGCTGTCGCTGGAGCGGCTCGACGCCCTGCTGGAGCGGCCCGCGCAGCGGATCGGCCTGTCCGCGACCGTCCGCCCGATCGAGGAGACCGCCAGGTTCCTCGGCGGGTCCGCGCCCGTCGAGGTCGTGCAGCCGCCCAGCGCCAAGACCATCCAGGTCGAGGTGCAGGTGCCCGTCGAGGACATGACCGCCCTCGGCGAGGCCGACCCCTCGCAGGACGACGACGGGGCGCCCAGGCAGGCGTCGATCTGGCCCGCCGTGGAGGAGCGGGTCCTCGACCTGATCGAGGGCCACCGCTCCACGATCGTGTTCACCAATTCGCGACGCGGCGCGGAGCGCCTCTGCGCCAGGATCAACGAGCTGTCCTCTGCCCGTGCCGGTGTCCCCGCACCCACCCCGCCACGGACGCCGGCGGAGATGATGGCGCAGGCCGGCACCGCCAACGGTGCCGCGCCCGTCGTGGCGCGCGCCCACCACGGCAGCGTCTCCCGCGAGGAGCGCAAGCACATCGAGGAGGCGCTCAAGTCCGGCCAGCTGCCGGCGGTCGTCGCCACCTCCAGCCTGGAGCTCGGCATCGACATGGGATCCGTCGATCTGGTCGTGCAGATCGAGGCGCCGCCGAGCGTCGCCGCAGGACTGCAGCGGGTCGGGCGCGCCGGGCACCAGGTCGGCGCCGTGTCCCGCGGCGTGGTGTTCCCGAAGCACCGCGGCGACCTCGTCTCGTGCGCCGTGGTCGCCGAGCGGATGGTCGAGGGCGGCATCGAGGAGCTGCGCTATCCGCGCAACCCGCTGGACGTGCTCGCCCAGCAGATCATCGCGATGGTCGCCATGGAGCCGTGGCACGTCGACGAGCTGGCGGCCCTGGTGCGCCGCACCGCCGTGTTCGCCGAGCTGCCCGAGTCGGCGCTGTTCGCGGTGCTCGACATGCTCGCCGGGCGCTATCCGTCGACCGCGTTCGCCGAGCTGCGCCCACGCATCGTGTGGGACCGCACCGACGGGGTCCTCACCGCCCGCCCCGGCGCCCAGCGCCTCGCCGTCACCAGCGGCGGCACCATCCCCGACCGCGGGCTCTTCGGCGTGTTCCTCGCCGGCGCGGAGAAGGCCGCCCGCGTCGGCGAGCTCGACGAGGAGATGGTCTACGAGTCCCGCGTCGGCGACGTGTTCCTGCTCGGCTCGACCTCGTGGCGCATCGAGGACATCACCCCCGACCGGGTGCTGGTCTCCCCCGCGCCGGGCGCCGCCGCGAAGATGCCGTTCTGGAAGGGTGACTCCCCCGGCCGCCCCGTCGAGCTCGGCCGCGCGATCGGCGCCCGCCTGCGCGGCTTCGTCAAGGCCGGCGACGAGGCCGCCCACCAGCAGCTGCGCAGCGGCGGGCTCGACGAGTGGGCCGCCGACAACCTCCTGGCCTACCTGCGCGAGCAGCGCGAAGCGACGCGTCACCTGCCCGACGACCGCACCGTGCTGGTCGAGCGGTTCCGCGACGAGCTCGGCGACTGGCGGATGACCGTCCACTGTGTCCTCGGCGCCCGGGTCAACGCGCCGTGGGCCCTGGCGATCGCCCGCCGGCTCAACGAGCGCTATGGCGTCGACGCGCAGGTCATGCCCAGCGACGACGGCATCGTCGTCCGCCTGCCCGACGTCGCCGACGAGCCGCCCGGCGCCGACCTGGTCGCGTTCGACCCCGACGAGATCGCCGGCATCGTCGAGGAGACCGTCGGCACGTCGGCCATGTTCGCCGCCCGGTTCCGCGAGTGCGCCGCCCGCGCCCTGCTCCTGCCCCGCCGCGACCCGCGCCGCCGCCAGCCGCTGTGGCAGCAGCGGCAGCGCTCCGCCCAGCTGCTCGACGTCGCCCGCGACTACGCCGACTTCCCGATCACCCTCGAGGCCGCGCGGGAGTGCCTGCAGGACGTGTTCGACGTCGCCGGGCTCGTCGGCGTCATGCGCGACATCGCCGGGCGCAAGCTGCGCCTCGTCGAGGTGGAGACGCCGCGGCCGTCACCGTTCGCCCGGTCGCTGCTCTTCGGCTATGTCGGCGCCTTCCTGTATGAGGGCGACTCACCGCTCGCCGAGCGCCGGGCCGCCGCGCTCGCCCTCGACCCGACGCTGCTCGCCGAGCTCCTCGGCCGGGTCGAGCTGCGCGACCTCCTCGACCCCGAGGTCGTCTCCGAGACCGAGCGCACCCTGCAGTGGCTCGGCGACCAACGCACCCCGCGCGACGCCGAGGACGTCGCCGAGATGCTCCGCGTCCTGGGCGACCTGTCCGACGCCGAGCTCACCGCCCGCGGCGCCGACCCCGCTTGGGCTGCGGAGCTGGGCGCGCAGCGCCGCGCCATCCAGGTCCGCGTCGCCGGGGAGCCCCGCTGGATCGCGGTCGAGGACGCGGCCCGCTTCCGCGACGCCCTCGGCGTCGCGCTGCCCGTCGGCCTCCCCACCGCCTACCTGGAGCCGGTCGCGGACCCGCTCGGCGACCTCGTCACCCGCTATGGCCGCACGCGCGCACCGTTCACCTCGGCGACCTGCGCGGCCCGCTTCGGGCTCGGCGTCTTCGTCGTCGAGCAGGCGCTGCGCCGCCTGCCGGCGATGGTCTCCGGCGAGTTCACGCCCGGCGGCGCCGGCACCGAGTGGTGCGACGCCGAGATCCTGCGGTTGCTGCGCCGCCGGTCCCTGGCCGCGCTGCGCCGCGAGATCGAGCCCGTGCCGCCCCGCGCGCTGGCCCGCTTCCTGCCGCAGTGGCACCAGGTCGGCTCGTCCCGGGCCCGGGGCATCGACGCCGTCGCCGCCGCGGTCGAGCAGCTCCAGGGCATCGCCATGCCGGCATCCGCCCTGGAGCGGCTGATCCTGCCCGCCCGCGTCGCCGACTACACGCCCGCCTACCTCGACGAGCTGTGCGCGTCCGGCGACCTGCTCTGGTCCGGGGGCGGCGCCATCGGCGAGCACGACGGGTGGGTCAGTCTCGCGTTCGCCGACACCGCGTCGCTGCTCCTCCCGCCGCCCGCCGACGTCGGCGGCCCTGTCCACGCCGCGATCCTCACCGCGCTCGCGGGTGGGCAGGCCTTGTTCCTGCGGACGCTGGCGGAGCGGGTCAACGAGATCCTCGCCTCCGCTCCGCCGCCTTCCGCGGTGGGCAGGGAGCTGCCGCCCGCGGCCGGGTCGTCGTCCAGGGGAGGCGCGAGTTCGCCCTCTGCGGCTGGGTCGTCGTCCAGTGGCGGCGCGAGCTCGTCGTCCGCGGCTGGGGCCTCCGCGACCGAGGGCCGGGCGCGTCTGGGCGGGAAGGGTGTCAGGTCATCGGCATCCGGTGGCGAGTCGATGCCCTGGTCGGCGCCCGGCGGCGGGTCCGGGGCAATGCCGGCATCCGGCGGCAAGTCCGGGGTGGTGCCGGCATCCGGTGACGGGTCCGTGGTCTCATCGGGGCGCGGCGGGTCAGAGCCTCTGTCTGAGCCTGGCGATGGATCCGTGACCTTGCCCGGAGCGGACGATGTCGACACCGCGCGGGGGCGTCGGAGTGTGGGCAGTGCCGCCGGTGGCGCGGAGCCTGATGCGGTCGTGCCGCCGCCGGTTCCGGTCGCCAGGCTGCGGAGGGCGAAGGCGGCACCTGGCTCGATCAGCGACACCCTGCGCGGCGTCGAAGCGTCGCTCCACGCCGGGTCGGCTGGCTCACGCGACGCCGGCGGTCCGGGTGGGGACTCGGACGGTTGGGGTGCGCCGGGGTTCGTCAGCGAGGCGGAGGTGCTCGACGCGGTCTGGGATCTGGTGTGGGCCGGGCAGCTGTCCAACGACACGCTCGGTCCTCTGCGGGCGAAGCTCGGTGGTGGTGGAGCGCACAAGGCGAAGCCGGCGGCGCCGCGGTCGCGGTACCGGCGCGCTGGCATCGCGGCGGCGCGGGCGTCGCTCGCCGGTGGGCGGTCAGGGCCGCCGACCGGGGCCGGGCGGTGGCACCGGCTGCCCGATCGGGACCTCGACCCGACCCGCCGGGCGACCGCCAACGCCGAGCTGCTCCTGGACCGGCACGGGATCGTCACCCGTGGGGCGGTGATGGCCGAGGATCTGCCGGGGGCGTTCGCCGGCGTGTATCCCGTGCTCGCGGCGATGGAGGAGCGGGGCGCCGCCCGGCGGGGCTACTTCGTCGAAGGTCTGGGCGCGGCACAGTTCGCGCTGCCGGGGGCCGTCGACCGGTTGCGGGGCGGCACCGACACCCGCGACGCTTTGGTGCTCGCCTCGACCGATCCAGCCAATCCGTACGGGGCCGCGCTGCCCTGGCCCGAGCGGGTCGTCGACGCCGGTGACGGTGAGCGATCCGGGCACCGGCCGGGGCGCAAGGCGGGCGCGCTCGTCGTCACGGTCGGCGGTGACCTCGTCATCTATGTGGAGCGCGGAGGGCGGACGCTGCTGTCGTACGTCGAGGACACCGAGCTGCTCGCGCTCGCCGCGAAGGCCCTCGCCGACGCCGTCCACGGCGGTGCGCTCGGCGCGATGTCGGTCGAGCGTGCCGACGGGGAGTCCATCCACGCGTCGGCGCTCGGCGACGCGCTGTCGGCGGCAGGGTTCCGGACCACCCCGAAGGGACTCCGCCTGCGGAACTGATCCACACCCGATCAAGCGCTCCACCCACGGAGCTGAGCCACACACACCCGACCGAACGCTCCCCCGCGGAGCTGAGCCACACGCCCGACCGAACGCTCCACCCACGGAACTGAGCCACACACCAGATCAGGCGCTCCACCCGCAGAGCTGAACCGCACCCAGCTGAACGCTTCGGCTGCGGAGCTGGCGACCGGCACGCGACCATCGCGTGTGACCACGGAAGGAGACGGCGCGATGAGTGAACTCGCAGGCGAGCGGCGGGTCTCGCTGTTCGAGCACGCCGGTGGCGCTCCGGCGTTCCAGGCGCTGGCGGCGGCGTTGCATGAGCGGTGCCTTGCGGATCCGGTGCTCAACCATCCGTTCGGGCATCCGGGGCAGCATCCTGAGCATGTGCAGCGGCTCGGGACGTACCTGGCCGAGGTGTTCGGCGGTCCGCCCGCGTACTCGCAGACGTGCGGCACCCACTTCGGCGTGCTCGACCTGCACGCGCGGATGGGCGCCGAGGACGACCTCGGAGAGCGGTTCGTGCGTTGCTTCGTGCTCGCGTGCGACGACGCCGGCCTGCCCGCGGACCCGGAGTTCCGGGCGGCCCTGCGTGACTACATGACCTGGGCGGCGGCGGACGTCATGCAGTACTCGCCGCCGGACTCCCAGGTGCCCGCCGACGTCACGATGCCGCACTGGACCTGGGACGGACCGCGGTGAGCCGGCCCGGCGGCACGGGTCAGACCGGCTCGGCGCGGCGCTCCAGCTGGATGATCTCGTCGCCGTCGAGGAGGTGGGTGGTGCGGCCGTTCGGGACGTAGCCGGCGGCGGCGTAGAGACGCTGGGCGCGTTCGTTGGATCGGCGGGTCCACAGCGTCGTGCGGGTGTAGCCGAGGGCGTGGACCGCGCGGAGGAGGTGCTGTCCGTAGCCGTTCGACCAGTGAGAGGGGTGGACGAACACCATCGACACGTGACCGTACCCGGGAATCAACGCACCCTCGCCGTCGTCGGCGCGCCCCGGCTCGACCAAGGCCATACCGACCACCGTCCCGGCCTCGGCAGGCATCGCCCCGGGTCCGCTCGTCGCCGCCGCGACCCGCGCCGGAGCGACCTCGGACTCACCCCGTCCGGCCGTCGAACCAGCGGGTGCCGACCCGTCCGCAGCACCCGCGCGTCCGGTCGGGGAGCAGGCAGGTCCGGCGAGTGGCGGTGCGGGCTCGGACGGAGCTGGAACAGCCACCGGTCCAGCAGGTCCGGGCGCGGCGAGCACGTCCGCCGGAGCCACAGATTCCGTCGGGGAATGGGCAGATCCGGCCACGGAACCGGCGAGGTGCGGTGCGGGCTCGGTGGGCGCCGACCCGAACATAGCTGGAGCAGCCACCGGACCGGCAGGCGCAGGCGTGGGCAGGGTGGCGATCAGGACCTGGGCGTCCGGGGCGGCCAGTTTCTCGCGGACGCGGGCGAGGCGTTGTGGGGTTGGCGGGAGGCCGCGGGCGGCGTTCGCCGCGTGCCAGACGTCGGCTGCGGCGGGCAGGTCGGCGGGGTGCGCAGAGCGGACGGCGATCACTCGGACGATTGAAGCACCTGACGGGTCAGTGGGGTCAGTCGCTGGCAGAGGGTGGGATGGGGCCAGGTGACGTCGCGGAGCTCGTCTGTGTAGGAGCTCCAGTAGTGGCCGCTGCCGTCGTGGTCGAAGTAGGCGTGGGACTCGTACGCGACGCGGTGCAGCGGGTCGTGGATCCAGGCTCGCGGGTGCATGAGGCCCCACGAGGGCGGGCCCATCGGCATGTAGCCGCTGACGAGCAGGGCGCGGCGGTCGCCGATGGCGCGGAGGGCGTCGACGGTCTGTTGGGCGGCGCGTTCCCAGATCAGGGCGCCGGCGCGGCCGTCGGCGGCGAGGCGGGTGGGCTCGTTGAGGAGGCCCAGGCCGATGACGGCGGGGTTGTCGGCGGCGGGGGCCATGCGGCGCCAGAAGTCCGCCAGCGCGGTGGTCGGCAGGCCGGGGGCGCCGAGGCGCAGGAGGGTCTGCTGGTGGCGGCCGCCGCCGAGGGCGAAGTCTCCGTACCCGTGCAGGTCAAGCACGACGAGGAGGCCGGCGGCGCTGGCGTGGTCGAGCGCGAGGCGGACCCGGGCGACCTCCTCGGAGGACAAGGGCCCGAAGGGGACGGGCTGGAGGCGTTCCCAGTTGACGGCGAAACGGACGAGGCGGATGCCGCGCGAGGCCAGGAACTCGTAGCTGGAGGGGGTCTCGTACGTGTAGTCGTCGCCGTACCGGCCGGGGTTGGCGCTGCCGAAGCCGCCGTTGACCTCGGAGGTGGCGAAGGAGCCGGCGGCCAGGTTGACGCCGCGGAGGTAGCCGGCGGAGGTGCCGTGGCGCTCGACGACGTGGGCCTGCGGGCCGACGACGTCGACGTCCATGCCGTGCGCGACCGGACGGTAGACGGCCATCGGGTAGTTGGCCGGCCAGGTGCCGGCCGCCCAGGCGGTGACGGGCAGCCCGACGGCGTCGGCGGCGGTGTACCAGGCCTCGGCGACCGCGGACCACTGCGCCGCGTCGCGGTCGGCGGGCCAGCCGATCTCCCCGATGAACCCGGTCGCGTTGTTGCGGCGCAGCCAGGCGGAGAAGTTGGCCAGCCCGGCGACGGCCCTGGCCTGGACGATGTCCGTGGTGCACACCGTCTGCAGCGCGCGCGGCCACGACACCGGCACCACCAGCGCCGTCACGAGCAGCAGCAGCACCATCGCCAGCGCCGGAGCTTTGCGAGCCACCGCACGCCACTGCCCGACCGCCCCCGGGTCACACCCTCGGGAACCCCGAAAAGCAGCTCATGGGCAGGGCCTAGGCCTTCTTGGCCACACCCCCGTAGACGGAGACCTGGGTGTCGGTGACGTCGGGCGAGACCTCGGCGTCGGGGCGCCACTTCGTGACGAGGGGCAGGCCGGGGTCGACGAGCTCCAGGCCGGTGAAGAACCGGGCGATGTCGGCGTGCGGGCGGACCTGCATCGTCACGCCCTGGCGGGCGTAGATGGCGGCGACGTGCTCCCAGGCGACGGGGTCGAAGTCGCCGGTGAGGTGCGACAGCGCGAGGTAGCTGCCGGACGGCAGGGCGTCGACGAGCTCCTGCACGATCCGGTACGGCTCGTCGGCGTCGCCCACGAAGTGCAGGATCGCGATCAGCAGCAGGCCCACCGGCTGGTCGAAGTCGATGACCTCGCGCAGCTGCGGCGAGTCCAGGATCCGCCGGGTGTCGCGCAGGTCGGCGTCGATGTACTCTGTGCGGCCCTCGGGCTTGCTGGTCAGCAGCGCGCGGGCGTGGGCGAGGACGATCGGGTCGTTGTCGACGTACACGATCCGGGAGTCGGGCGCGATCGCCTGGGCGACCTCGTGCACGTTGGGTGACGTCGGGATGCCGGTGCCGATGTCGAGGAACTGCCGGATGCCCGCCTCGCGGGCCAGGTACTCCACCGCGCGGCGCAGGAACGCCCGGTTCTCGCGCGGGGGGATGCGACTGTTGGGGTTGGCCCGCAGGCCGGCCTCGGCGGCGCCCCGGTCGGCGGGGAAGTTGTCCTTGCCGCCCAACAGAAAGTCGTAGACCCGGGCCGGGTGTGGCCGGTCCGTCTGCAGGTCGACCGGCTCGTGGGCCTCGTCGGGCTTGGGCTTCATCCAGTCGGCGCCTGACATGTCCCACTCTCCGCCAGTTGTGATGCCATGTGTGATCGATCGGACGGCTGGATCATATGCCGGGACATCACCCTCCGTCACTCTCGACCACATGCGGCAACGATGCGACTACGTGGCGTGAACGATGGTCACGCGGTCGCCGGCCCGGACGCCGAGCAGCTCGGCGGCGCTGCCACCGTTGACCGCGACGGCCAGGTACCCGGCGGAGTCGGTGAACACGACGAGCCCGCCGGCGGGCGCGTCGCCGAAGGTGCCGCCCGAGACGGCCGGCGCGCCGTTGACGGTGACCACGCCCCCGGGGAAGGAACCGGGCGAAGCCAGCTGCAGGTTGCCGAACCGGTCGACCGTCAGTACCGAGGCCACCACACCGGCCGGCGTCACGTCGAGGAACGGCGGCGGTAGTCGTACAAGAGCCGCGGTGGCACTTCCTGCCAGGGACAGGTCGGCGCCGGCGGCGAGGCGGGCGGCCACCGGGGCGAACACGTCGCGGCCGTGGAAGGTGCGCGACACGTCCGGCGCGAACCACGCCGCGTTGGTGAGGTGGACGGCGCGACGGATGCCGCCGAGGGCCTCCGCCGCCGGGATCAGCAGGCCGTTGTCCGGCCCGACGAGGAACCCGCCGTCCGCGGCCTCGATCGCGATCGGCCGGCGGGCGGTGCCGACCCCGGGATCGACGACGGCGAGGTGTACGCCACGCGGCAGCGACGGCACGGTCTGTGCCAGCACGTGCGCCCCTCGGCCGACGTCGCCGGGCGGCACCAGGTGCGTCACGTCGATGACCCGCGCGGCGGGCGCCAGGCGGGCGATCACCCCGTGGCAGGCGGCGACGAACCCGTCCTCGAGCCCGTAGTCGGTGGTGAAGGAGATCCAGGGGTCCATCAGGATAGTGTCGGACGCATGCGGCTCTGCGTGTTCATCGAACCTCAGCTCGGCGCCACGTACGAGGACCAGCTCGCCTTCGCGCAGCACGCCGAGCGGCTCGGCTTCGAGGGCTTCTTCCGCTCGGACCACTACATGGCGACCCGCGGCGGGGCGCCCGGCCCGACCGACTCGTGGGTGACGCTCGGCGCGCTCGCCCGCGAGACGTCCACGATCCGCCTCGGCACGCTGGTGTCCTCGGCGACGTTCCGGCTTCCGGGGCCGCTCGCCGTGGCGGTGGCGCAGGTCGACGCGATGAGCGGTGGCCGGGTCGAGCTGGGGCTCGGCACCGGATGGTACGAGCGGGAGCACCTGGCGTACGGGGTTCCGTTCCCCCCGGTCGGCGAACGGTTCGACCGGCTGGAGGAGCAGCTGGAGATCATGACCGGGCTGTGGGCGACGCCGGACGGCGCCACGTTCAGCTACCAGGGCCGCCACTACGACCTCATCGACTCGCCCGCGCTGCCGAAGCCCGCGCAGCGGCCCGGCCCGCCGATCATCGTGGGCGGCAAGGGCCTCAAGCGGACCCCGCTGCTGGCGGCGCGGTTCGCCGACGAGTTCAACGTGCCGTTCTCGAGCCTGGCGGAGACCACCGCGTCCTACGACCGGGTCGTCGCCGCGATCGAGGCCGAGGGGCGCGACGGGCGGGCGCCGATCGTGTTCTCGTTCGCGCAGACGATCGTGTGCGGCGCGACCGAGGCGGAGGTCCGGCGGCGGGCGGAGGCGTCCGGGCTCGACCCGAAGGGGCCGCCGGTGTCGGGCGGGCAGCTCTACGGCACGCCGGCGCGGGTGGCGGAGCAGCTGGCCGACTTCATGAAGGCGGGCGCGTCGCGGGCGTTCCTGCAGGTGCTCGACCTGTACGACCTGGAGCACCTCGACCTGCTCGCCACGGAAGTGGCGCCGCTGCTCCCATAAGCTAGGCCGGTGCCCGAAGGCGACACCGTCTGGAACACCGCCCGCGTGCTCGCCGACGCCCTGGACGGTCACGAGCTGACCCGCAGCGACTTCCGGGTGCCGAAGCTCGCGACCACGGACCTCGCCGGCTGGCGGGTGCACGAGTCCGCCAGCTACGGCAAGCACCTGCTGCTCCGTCTGACCCGCGACCCCGACCGCGCCTACACGCTGCACTCGCATCTGCGGATGGACGGGGCGTGGCGCACGTACCGCCCGGGCGAGCGCTGGACCGGCCGCCCCGCGCACCTGATCCGGGTCGCGCTGCACACCCCGACGGCCGTCGCCGTCGGCTTCCACCTGCACGAGCTCGCGCTGGTGCCGACCAGGGACGAGCGCCAGTTGATCGGGCACCTCGGGCCCGACCTGATGGGCGACGGCTGGGACCCGGCGGAGGCGGTCGCGCGGCTCGCCGCCAGGCCCGACCGGCACATCGCCGACGCCCTGCTCGACCAGCGCAATCTCGCCGGCATCGGCAACCTGTACAAGGCGGAGGTCCTGTTCCTCAGGGGTGTCAACCCGTGGACCGAGGTCGGCGCGGTGCCGGACCTGCCCGCGATGGTGGACCTGGCGCACCGGCTGCTGAACTCCAACCGGGGCCGCTGGACGCAGACGACGACCGGTTCGCTGCGCCGCGGCGAGACCAACTGGGTGTTCGAGCGCGCCGGGAGGGAGTGCCGTCGATGCGGCACCCGGATCGAGCGCTGGACCGGCGGCGACCACGACCGGATCACGTACTGGTGCCCGCGCTGCCAGCCGGTTGTCTCCGCGACACCTGGCCCGTAGGCTGCGAACTCGCTGGTCAGGCGAGGGAGTGCTGGGCGTGCACGGAGTTCACCGGTTGGGTCCGACGGATCGGACGCTGCTGTGGGGCACGGCGGCGCTGATCGTGTTCACGCTGGGTGCCGTCACGGTCGCGCGCTCGAACGGCGGACCGGTCGTGGGCGCCGACGACACCCACCTCTGCTACAACTCCGCGGGCGTCGGGGCCGCCTGCCTGCCGCCGGCTCCCACCGGTTTCGAGGACGCCACTGTACCGTCAGCGCCTGCATCGTCACCCGTAGCCACCGCCCCTGCTGAGGTGGTCCGCTCGCCTGCCGTCCCGCCTTCGCCAACCTCGAAACCGCCGACGGGCACCGCCGCCTCGCGGTCTCCGGCGGCTCCGGCGGCGAAGAAGACCGTCCCGGCGTGGGCCGTGGGCGTCGCCTACACGGTCGGGGCGCAGGTGACGTACCAGGGCGGCGTCTATGCGTGCAGGCAGGCGCACAGATCACAGTCGGACTGGTCACCGCCCGCCGCTCCCGCGCTGTGGAGTCGGTTGTCGTGAGGCTCACGCCCGCGCACTGATCGTTGCGGGCACGCGGTAGGGTCTTGGGCGTGACGCTGGGTGTGGTGTTGTACCGGTGCATCACCGGCTGAGCCGGCGGGGGCTGTTCGCCGCCTCGGCCGCCGCGCTCGTGGCTTCCGCGCTCGGCGCCTGCGACGGCACTCCGCTCGCCTCCGCGACCCCGGCCCCGACCCTGCGACCGCCCGACGGCACGCCGCTGGCCGTCTGGGAGCTGACCGGCGGCCTGGTCGGCACGGCGATGCTCGCCCTGCGCGCGCCCCGCCTCGTCGTCTTCGGTGACGGCGACGCGATCGCCGACGCCGCGTACCGGTCCCGCCTCGACCCGGACGCGCTGCAGACCCTCGCCGCGGGCCTGCTCGCCGACCTGGGCTCCAGCGACGCGCAGAAGCCGCGGTCCGCGGCGCCGACGATCCTCAACGCGCCCGTGACGAGGGTGAGCACGTGGTCGCCGTCGGGGCCGCTCGCGTTCACCGCCGAGGGGTTCGACGAGCTGAAGACCGACCACGTCTACGCCGACGTCCTGTACGACGCCCGCGACCGCCTCGCCGCCGTGCACAAGTCGGTGGCGGCGACGGCCCAGCCGTACCTGGCGGACCGGGTGAGGCTGGTCGCGATGCCGGTCGACGGCGAGCCCGCCACCGTGAACCCGTGGCCGGCAGACGTGAAGCTGCCCGCCCCCGACGCCGGCGGCCTCCGCAAGGCGGACCTGTCCGGCGAGGACGCGCGGGCCGTGGTCCGCACCCTGACCCGCGACCTGGACCAGCGCGGCGCCTGGCCCGCGTACACGTCGGCGTCCGGCGACACGGTCAGAGCCAGCTGGCGCTACCTGCTCCCCAACGAGTAACCGCCGCGCGGCGCACGGGACATGGCGCACGGGACGCGGCGCGCTTCAGGCGGTGCTGGCCCGCGGGGTCGAGCGCAGGTCCGACATCGCCTCGGCGACGCCCTTCAGGAACGCTGTCGCATCCGCCAGGTTGCCGATCGTGGCGCTGTCCTCGGCGACACAGCCGGCCGCCGCCGTGACGAACTGCTCATACGCCGACACGCCCTGCTCCAGCTGCGCCGCCAGGGACGCGTGGGCGGGCCGGAGCGAGTCGCCGGCCGGGCCCAGGCTCATGGCACGCTCGACGGACGCGGTCCGCTGGGCCAGGTCGCGCAGCGACTGCTCGGCGACGGTCGCGTCCAGCACGGCGGCCTCCGCGTGCGGGCCGAGCCGGCCGACCAGCCCGGCGAGCATGGCCGAGGCACGGTCGAGGCGCCGCCACGGCTCGGCGACCGTCAGGCCGCGGAGCTTGAACGACTCGCGCTGCCGGCCGAACTCCGCGATCGCCGTGCGCCCCGCGGGCAGCTTGGCGACGATCCCGACGAGCTTCTCCCGGGCCTGGGCGCCGACGAGGGCCGGGTCGGGCTCGGGCGGCACCGGCAGGGCCCGGAAGGCCCGCAGGTCCATCCAGCGCCAGATGGCGATCGCGATGGAGCCGCCGGCGCCGGCCGCCCAGAAGGCGTCGGGCAGCCCGAGGCCGCTGTACGGCACGAGAATCGCGGTGGCGCCGGTCAGCAGGCCGGCCCGCACGGACCAGCCACGCGCGGAGCGGTGCAGCCGCCGCAGTCGCTTCAGATGCTTCGCCCGCTCCGACGCCATGACCGGCACTCCCCCCAATAGACCTTGAACTCGTCAGCCGGCGCTGGCGGTGTCCCCCGCTTGCTTGTCCTTCAGGCTCGCCCGGATCTCGTCGAGGCGGGCGACGCCGGCGTCCCGCGGGCCCGGGGAGGCCGCGGCGGGCGTGCTGGGCGTCGCGGGCGCGGCGGCGAGCTGGTCGCCGGCCATGCTCGCGCGGATCTGGTCGAGGCGGGAGCTGCCGGCCATGTCGAGCGTGGTGCGCTGGACCTCCAGCATGCGGCCCTCGACGGAGTTGGAGGCGAGCTCGGCGCGGCCCATCGCGTTGGCGTAGCGGCGCTCGATCTTCTCGCGCACCTCGTCGAGCGACGGCGTGTTGCCCGGCGCGGCGAGGCCGCTCATCGACTCGAGGGACTTGGCGACGGTCTCCTGCATCTTGGCCTGCTCGAGCTGGCTGAGCAGCTTGGTGCGCTCGGCGAGGCGCTGCTGCAGCAGCATCGCGTTGTTCTCGACCGCGCGGCGGGCCTGGGCGGCCGCGTTGAGCGACTGGTCGTGCAGCGTCTTCATGTCTTCCATGCCCTGCTCGGCCGCGACGAGCTGGGTGGCGAAGATCTGCGCGGTCTGCTCGTACTCCACGGCCTTGGTCTCGTTGCCCTCGGCGCGGGCCTTGTCGGCGAGGGTGAGCGCCTGCCGGGCCGAGGCCTGCAGCTTCTCGACCTCACCCATCTGCCGGGACAGCCGCATCTCGAGCTGCCGCTGGTTGCCGATCACGGCCGCGGCCTGCTGCACCAGGGCCTGGTGCTGGCGCTGCGCCTCCTCGATCGCCTGCTGGATCTGCACCTTCGGATCGGCGTGCTCGTCGATCTTGGCGCCGAAGAGCGCCATCAGGTACTTCCAGCCCTTCACGGCGGGATTCGCCATCTCGCGGTCCTCTCTGCGCCGGCACTACAAACGTGCGGCTTCCATCGTGTCAGGCGAGCGCGAGAGCGTCACGCCCAGCGTCAACTCAAACGGTGGGATAATGCGGACAAAGCGGTGTGAAACACGTGCGACTCAGGGTGATCTCAGGGATGCGCACTACTGCACCTGCTCCCCGGTGAGCGCCGAGCGTGACAGCCGCTCCGCCTCCGCCAGACCGTCGCGCATGCCTTCCAGTCCCGCGGCGAGCTCTGCCACCTTCACCGCCGTGAGCGACGTGCCGACGTCGGACGCCGAGTGGAGGGCCAGCAGCTCGGCCATCCGCGCGACCAGCCCTTCGAGACCCAGTACAGCGGACTGCATCCGCGCGAGCAGCATCTCGCGGGCGTCGTGCAGCCGCCGTGCCACACCGAGCTGATCGGTCACCGCCCGCAGGGCCCGCTCCCGCTCCGCCCGCAACGGCCCCGCCGGCAGCCCGTCGATCCCCTGCGCCAGCTGCGCCCGGTCGTGCTCGAGCCGGGCGACGTCGATGCCCGCCGACGTCCGCTCGATCAGCGTCACCTGACCGGCGAACCTGACCAGATCTCCCAGCGCCTCGGCCGCCCGCTCGTCGACCCCGGCCACCTGCACCCGCAGGACGGCGTCGGAGGGCGTCTCCGCCTGCCGATGCAGCGTCTGTACCGCCGACTCGGCCCTCCGCAACCACCGCTCAGCGTCCCCACCACGCGCCGGCGCCGGCAGACGCCGCGCGGACCGCCTACCCGACCTCCGCCCGAACAGCGCACCGACGCCGATCCGGACGCCGTACACGACGCCGGCAACGGCAAGCCCCACCGGAATCCCGGCAAGCACCCCAGCCGGAGCGAGCGCGGCGCCGACCGCCCCACCCACTCCACCCAGCACACCGGCCGCGACGAGCCCCCAGGGCTCGGTCAGCTGCTCCTTCACACCCACAACTGCAAGTCTGCCTTCCACTGACGAGCACCGAACAAGACCGAAGTCAATCCGACTGTCAGAAGCCACCAAGCACACCCGGCCCCCAGTGTGGCAGGCCCGATCGAGTCCGCCGCGCCTCCCGTTTTCGCCGCGGCGTCGCCGGTACGCCCCGCCGCCCCTCACTCTCCGCGGGCAGCCGGACGGGCCACCCGAGCAACGGCCGAAACGCACGGCCGGCGGCCCGACGGCGATGGGCGAGCGGCGGCGGCACAGCGGAGACACGGGCGGCGGCTCGACGGAGGCACGGCAAGGACCCGAACGGCGGCCTACAGCACGGCCGACGGGCCAGTGGCCCTCTGGCTATGGGCAGCATGGAGGGGCAGATGGTCGCGGTGACGACCGGTGGCGGGCGAAGGCGTCAGGCGGCGTAGACGACTTCGCGCGGGTTGCGGGTCGCGCGCAGTGTCGTGCGGAGCGGGCCGTCGTGGCGCACCGCTACCGACAGCTTCGCGTCGGTGGTGACCTTGGTCTTCGGGCCGCTGCGGCCGGACAGCCGGGCTTCCGGCGCGGACGGGCCTGCTCCCGCGGCGGCTGGGTCGGATGCGGGCGCGGCGTCCTGCGTGGACTCGGGCGCACCGACCGGGACGAGCACGCGTGGCAGGTCCTCCGCGGTGGCGAGCGTGTCGCTCACGTCGCGCAGCACCTCGGACAGCGCGGCACCGAGCGCCTCACAGATGGCGGCCAGCAGCTCGCTGGACGCCTCCTTCTGCCCGCGCTCGATCTCGGACAAATAGCCGAGACTGACGTTGGCGGCGGTCGACACCTCGCGCAGGGTCCGGTGCTGGGCCTGCCGCCGCGCACGCAGCGCGTCACCGATCACTCGACGAAGCAGCACCTTGGCACCCCCTCTGAGGCAGTCCGCGAATGGGTTCCCCGCGAAAACTGGTACCCGCCACGGTACCTGGTGCGGCGCCGATCGACACCCTACCCCGCCGTTATCGCGAGGTGATGGTGGTCGCCAGCACCTCGGCGAGGAGCGTGACGGCCGCTTCGACGGCGCCAGCGCGGACCTCGGAGCGGTCACCCGGCAGGGTGAGCTCCCGGACGGCGGCGTGCTCGGGCAGGGGTCCGGCGACGGCGACGTACACCCTGCCGACAGGCTGGCCACCCTGCGGATCCGGGCCCGCGACGCCGGTCGTGGCGGCCGCCCAGTCGGCGTCGCAACGCTCCCGCGCCCCGGCGGCCATGGCGGCCGCGACGGACGGATCCACCGGTCCATGCGAGTTCAGCAGCGGCGGCGGTACATCCAGCAACGCCGCCTTCAAATCCGTCGCATACGCGACCATCCCGCCGCGGAACACCACGCTCGCCCCGGGCACGGCGACGAACTCGGCGGCCAGCAACCCTCCGGTCAGCGACTCGGCGACCGCGAGCGTCTCGCCCCGCCCCTGCAGCGTCGCCAGCACCTCAGCCGCACTCACGCCGTCACCTCCGCCACGTCCCGGCGCCGCGCGCACCGAAGGCGAGCCCGCGTACCCCGAGGGCGAGGCCGTGTGGGTCCAGGGCGAACGGTCCGCTCATGCGACCGGCTCGTCCGCCACGGGCGCGACCGCCGGCGCGGCGATCGGCGTGCTCAGCATCTGGTCCTGGGCGGCCAGCCGGTCGGCCTCGCCGAACGTGTCCGGCCCGCCACTCGCGGCGCTCGCGCGGCGGCGGCGCAGGGAGTCGCGGCGCACCCGGTACGCCCGCACGACGTAATCCAATCCAGTGACGACCGTCACGATGAGGGCGCCCGCCATCAGCCACGGTCCCACGGCGGCGAGCCCGTCCGGCAGCGGCGTGAGGTACCAGCCGATCGCCAGGATCTGCAGGGCCGTCTTCGCCTTGCCGCCCCGGCTCGCGGGGATGACGCCGTGCCTGATCACCCACAGGCGCAGGGCGGTGACCCCCCACTCGCGCACGAGGATGAGCACGGTCACCCACCAGGGCAGCCGGTCGTACAGCGACAGCAGCACCAACGCCGCGCCGGTCAGCGCCTTGTCGGCGATCGGGTCGACGACCTTCCCGAAGGAGGTGACCAGGTTGTACGTGCGGGCGATCCACCCGTCGACATAGTCGGTCGCCGACGCGACGACGAACGTGATGCCCGCCGCGAGCTGCCAGCCGGTGTCGGTCAGCCCGCCCGCCACGACGAAGAAGACGAAGACCGGGACGAGCACCATCCGCACGACGGTCAGGACGTTGGCCGCGTTGAGCAACGGGACGGGCTTGAGAACGGTCATGAGGCCGCCGGACTGATCATCTCGATCGGGACGGCGACCAGGTCGACGCCGACGCTGTCGACGACCCTGGCCCGGACGAGGTCACCGGGGCGCAGCGAGAACGGGTCGAGCCCGTCGCCGGCGACGAGGGTCGTGGAGCCGTCGACCTCGGGCGCCTGGTGACCGGCGCGCCCCTCGACCGAGTCGTCGAGGAGATAGTCGACGAGGACGTCGACCTGGGATCCGATCCGGTCGGAGGCACGCTGCGCGCAGAGTTCCTCGGCGAGGGCGCTCATCCAGTCGTACCGCTTCTTGATGTCGCTCTCGGACACCTTGTCGGGCAGGTCGGCGGCCTCGGTGCCGTCCTCGTCGCTGTAGTCGAACACGCCGACCGCGTCGAGGCGGGCCTCGGTGAGGAAGCGGGCCAGCTCGTCGACGTCCTCGCGGGTCTCGCCCGGGAAGCCGACGATCACGTTGCTGCGGGCGCCGGCCTCCGGGTCGAGCTTGCGCACCGACTCGAGCAGCTCCAGGAACCGCTCGGTCGACCCGAAGCGCCGCATCCGCCGCAGGACCGGCTCGCTGGAGTGCTGGAACGACAGGTCGAAGTACGGCGCGACGCCCGGCGTGGTCGCGATCGCCTCGACCAGCCCCGGCCGGGTCTCGGCCGGCTGCAGGTACGACACCCGCACCCGCACGATGCCGCTGACCGCCGCCAGCTGCGGCAGCAGGCGCTCCAGCAGGCGCGGGTCGCCGAGGTCCTTGCCATACGAGGTGGAGTTCTCGCTGACGAGCACCAGCTCGCGGACGCCGGTGGACGCCAGCCACTCCGCCTCGGCGAGCACCTCGTCCGGGGTCCGGGACACGAACGCGCCGCGGAACGACGGGATCGCGCAGAACGAGCAGCGCCGGTCACAGCCGCTGGCCAGCTTGAGGGGCGCGACCGGCCCCTTCTCGAGCCGCTGCCGCATCACGCCGCGCAGGTGCGCTGGCAGGTGGCCCGGCACGACCACCTCGACCGCCTCGCGGCGCGCCACCGGGGTCAGCGGCAGCAGCGTGCGCCGGTCGCGCGGCGCGTGCGAGGCGATGGTCTCGCCGGCCATGATCGCGTCGAGGCGCGCCGCCATGTCCGGGTAGTGGTCGAAGCCGAGCACCGCGTGCGCCTCGGGCAGCTCACCGGCCAGCTGTTCGCCATACCGCTCGGCGAGGCACCCGGTCGCGACGACCTTGGCGCCCGTGTCGGCGGCGGCGAGCAGCGTGTCGATCGAGTCCTGCTTGGCCTTGGCGACGAACCCGCAGGTGTTGACGACGACCACGTCCGCGTCGGTGCCGTCGGTGGTGACCGCCCAGCCGCCGGCCGCGAGGCGGGCGGCCAGCTCCTCGGAGTCCACCTCGTTACGAGCGCAGCCGAGGGTGAGCAGGGCGACGCGACGGTCAGCATTGGCGGGCATGCTCCGAGGGTACCGGGCCGATCGGGGCTCAGGCTGCGGGGAAGGGGTCGCGGAACGTGAACGCATCGGATGACGGGCCCTTGCGTCGCAGCAGGTCCAGCCGCTCTCCCGCCTCCTCGACCGTCGGGATGCGCCCCGCCGGGATCCACCAGTTGACGGCGTACACGTCCCCGAGTGGCACGAACCACTCGCGCCGCCGTCGCAGCACGTCGAGGTGACCGCTGCGGAACGTGAAGTCCCGCAGCGTCTCGAGGCTCTCCCACACGGACAGGTTGACGAGCAGGTCGCCGCCGAACGGGCGCAGCGAGGTCGCGTCGGCCCCGCCGTCGTCGACGAGCCGCCAGACGAACCCCGGCCAGCCGTCGGCGATGGCGTTGATCCGGTCGAGGTCCCCGTAGAAGCCGGCCATGCGGGGGTCTTCCTTCGGCCCGACGGTCCGGCCGACGTTCAGCTGCGCGAGGTGGAAGGTCATGGCGTCATTCTAAAACTAACCGTGGTTATTTTTGGTACCGCCTAACGGTCACACAGCACCCGTCCGGCCGGGGGTCGATCTGGACCCGCTCCCCGAGCGCCCCTTCCAGCAGCGCCAGGTTCGCCCCGCAGACCAGCGCCGCGTGCGTCCTCGCCACCCCGTCGAACGGGCAGTTCCGCAGCCGCCACACCGCACCGTCCTCGTACGGCTCGTACCCCAGCCCCCGCAGCAGCTCCTCGTCGCCGGTCGCATCCCGCTTCAGGCGCTCGCCCTGCCGCCGGGCCGCCTCGTACAGGACCGGCTCCACCCCGGCCTCCTCGACGGCGTCGGCGAACACCGTGGCCAGGGTCCGGTAGTCCCGCGGCGGCAGGCTCAGCTCATGTTCGGCCGCGGCTCGCCGGTACAGCTTCGACGGCCGCCCCGCGCCGGGCCCGCTGCGCCCGTTGACCCGCGCGAACGACACCTCGACCAGTCCCGCCTCGGCCAGCCGGTCCAGATGGTGCGCGGCCAGGGTCCGCCCGATGCCCAGCCCGTCCGAGACCGCGTTCCGGCTGACCGCCTCCCCGCTGCGGGCGACGTACTCGTACACGGCCCGGCGCTGCGGCTCGGCCAGCGCTGCGATCGCATCGGCATCCACCCGACCAATCATCCCAGCAGGACAGCCACCACCGTCAGCGTCACCATCGACACCGCCGTGGACGCGACGACGGCGTCCCGCGGGAAGCGCCCGTCCACGCCGTACGCACGGGCGAACACGAACGTGTTCTGCGCGGTCGGCAGCGCGGCACACAGCACCGCCGCGAACAGCCCTGCGCCGTGCAGCCCGAGGACGTACCTGGCGAGCAGGAAGCACACGAGCGGCTGGACGCACGACTTGAGCACCACCGACAACGCCACCTCGACCGGGCGGGCGGGTGCCTGGTCGGGGTCGTTCGCGCGTACCAGCGACAACCCCAGCGCCACGAGGGCGGACGGCACCGCGGCGTCGCCGAGCAGCGCCGCGACCCCGGCCAGCAGCGGCGGCAGCTTCAGCCCCGCGGCCCCGAGCGCCACCCCGGCGACGCAGGCCAGCATCACCGGACTCCGCAGCGGCACCGTCACCAGCCGCCGCCACGCCCGCCCATCTGCTGTTTCGATCCGAGCCAGGTCCAGCGTCCCCAGGATCACCGGCGTGAGGATGGTCGTCTGGATGAGCAGCACCACCGCGATGAACGACGCGTCCCCGAGCACCTGCACCGCCACCGGTATGCCGAGGTTCCCCGCGTTGACGTACCCGGCCGCCATGCCCGCGATGGTCTGCTCCCCCAACGACCGCCGGAACACCCACCGCGCCACCCCGAACCCGACCGCGCCCACCACCACCGTGGCACCCACGAACGCGGCGACCCCCTCCCCCGCGAACCCGGCGATCGGCCGCCGACTCAACGTGTCGAGCAGCGCCGCGGGCATCGCCACGTAGAACACGAACCGCCCGAGCACGTCCACCGCCCCGAGCCCCAGCACCCCGGTCCGCCCGGCGACGTAACCGACAGCGGTAAGCGCCCAGATCGGCACGAACGCCGCTAACACCCCCACCTCACCACGGCGCCCTCCCCCAGCACGACCACCCTCACCCGCTCACCCATGTCACCCACCCGTCCCGCGCGCCGGTCCTCCCTCGGACTGTCGCATCGTCCCCTCACCCCCCAACACCACCCCGCCCGCAGCGTCACCTTGAGCACACGACCCACGACCCACGACCCCTGACCGCCGCCTCCGCCCGCCCGTTGATCGAAGGACAGACCTGGCCACGATGGCGACCACCCCCATCCTTCGATCACGCCCACGCCCACGAAGATCAGCGGCCTCCAACCGGCGACAGCCTGGGGACACCCACCGCACCGCCGCCCCCCGACCAACTGGCGCCACCCGGACGCAGCAAGAGCAACACGGCAGCCACCGAGCTCCTCCCGCAGGAACCGCGCGATCACGCCTCGCCCCACACCTCCCGTCCCCGCGCACCGTGACTCGCGGCCATGAGGTCCATAAGGCGTCCTGCCTTGGTGGAGCCAACGCGCAACTGAGTCACGCGCCGTCGTCGGAGTCCTGGAGAGCGGCGAGACCTCAGGAACTCATCAGGCCCTGACAAGAACGTCGCAGGCCTTGCAACCCTCCAAGAGCCGACGACGCCACGGGTCTCCAGGAACTCCATGAGGCAGCTGGCCGGCCTGGGAGGGGCCGCCGCGCACCTCGCGCGTCCCCAGCCACGAGAGCAGCAGCCGCTTGCGCGACAGCGGGGTCAGGTGTCGACTTCGGCGGCCTTGAACGGTGCGCCCCTCGGAAGCTCGTCAGGGCTTGAGAAGAACGTCACGGCCCTCGGACAGCCCTCGGAAGAGCCGGCGACACCGCACATCTCCATGAAGCCCACGAAAGCGGCCAGCCTTGACGAGGCCGGCGCCGAGCTTGCAGGACCCAGCGGCGGAGGTGGCAGCCGCTTGCGCGGCACCGGGGTCAGGCGCCGTCTTCGGAGTCCTTCAATCGGTGAGGACCTCAGGGAGAACGTCGCGGACCTCGGAGCCCCCGGAAGGCCACGCCGCGGGTCTTCACCAAGCCCACATGGCCGGCCGGCCTTGACGAAGCCGACACGCAGCTCACGTGCCCCCGCCGCAGAAGCAGCAGCCGCTTGCGTAGCAGCGGGGTCAGGCGCCGTCTTCTGACTCCTGAAGAGCGGCGAGGACCTCAGGAAGCTCATCAGGCTTGATGAGGACATCGCGGGCCTTGGAGCCCCCGGAAAAGGTCGACAACGCCGCGGGTCTCCGTCAAAGCCCACGTGGACGGCCGGGCTTGACGAGGCCGGCGCGCAGCTCGCAGGGTACCGCCGCGGGAGTGGCAGCCTCTGCGCGGCAAGCGGGGTCAGGCGTCGTCTTCTGAGTCCTTCAGCGCGGTGAGGACCTCAGGAAGCTCATCAGGCTTGATGAGGACGTCGCGGGCCTTGGAGCCCTCGGAGGGGCCGACGATGCCGCGGGTCTCCATCAGGTCCATGAGGCGGCCGGCCTTGGCGAAGCCGACGCGCAGCTTGCGCTGCAGCATGGAGGTGGAGCCGAACTGGCTGGTGACGACGAGCTCGATGGCCTGGAGCAGGAGGTCGAGGTCGTCGCCGATCTCCTCGTCGACCTTCTTCTTGGTGTCCTCGGGCTTGGTGGTGACGCCGTCGCGGAACTCGGGCTCGCGCTGCTCCTTGCAGAACTTGACGATGTCGTTGATCTCGGTCTCGCTGACCCAGGCGCCCTGGATGCGGATGGGCTTCGAGGCGCCCATCGGCAGGAAGAGTCCGTCGCCGCGGCCGATGAGCTTCTCGGCGCCCGGCTGGTCGAGGATGACGCGGGAGTCGGCGAGCGACGACGTCGCGAACGCCAGCCGCGACGGCACATTCGCCTTGATGAGACCGGTGACGACGTCGACGCTGGGGCGCTGCGTGGCGAGGACCAGGTGGATGCCGGCCGCGCGGGCCAGCTGCGTGATGCGCACCACCGAGTCCTCGACGTCGCGCGGCGCGACCATCATGAGGTCGGCGAGCTCGTCGACGACGACCAGCAGATACGGGTAAGGGCGGATCACCCGCTCGCTGCCCGGCGGCGCCGTGATCTGCCCGGCGCGGACCTTGCGGTTGTAGTCGTCGATGTGGCGGACGCCGGCGGCGGCCAGGTCGTCATAGCGCATGTCCATCTCGCGCACGACCCAGTCGAGCGCGTCGGCGGCCCGCTTCGGGTTGGTGACGATCGGCGTGACCAGGTGCGGGATGCCTTCATAGCTGGTCAGCTCGACCCGCTTCGGGTCGACCAGCAGCAGCCGCACCTCGTCGGGCGTCGCCCGGGTCAGCAGCGACACGAGCAGCGAGTTGAGGCAGCTCGACTTGCCCGCGCCGGTCGCGCCGGCGATCAGGATGTGCGGCATCTTCGCCAGGTTGGCCAACACATAGCCACCCTCGATGTCCTTGCCGAGGGCCACGATCAGCGGGTGATGGTCGCCGGCCGCGACGCGCGAACGCAGCACGTCGCCGAGCGCGACATTCTCGCGGTCGGGGTTGGGGATCTCGACGCCGACGGCGCTCTTGCCGGGGATCGGGCTCTGGATGCGCACGTCGGGCGACTTCACCGCATAGGCGATGTTGCGCGACAGGGCGGTGATCCGCTCGACCTTGACGCCGTGGCCGACCTCGACCTCATAGCGCGTGACCGTCGGGCCGCGGGTGAAGCCGGTGACGAGCGCGTCGACGCCGAACTGCTCGAACACGCTCTGCAGCGCCGCGGTCACCTCGTCGTTGGCCCGGGTGCGGCCGCGCGGGGCGTCGCCGGTGCCGAGCAGGTCCGGCGGCGGCAGCTTGTAGTCGGTGTCGGTGAGCGCGAGCTGCTCGGCGCGGGTCGGCAGCGGCGAGTGCTCCGGCGGGTCCTTCTCCTTCTCTTTCTCCTTGGCCTTCTTGCGCGAGGCGGCCGCGGGCCGTGGCAGCACGACGGTATCGTGCACGATCGCGTCGTCGCCGAAGCCCCCGCCGGGGCCTCGGTCGGGGCCCAGGTCGGGCGCCGAGGCGTCGTAGCCGAGCGGGCCCTCCTCGTCGTCGAGCGGGTGCGGCAGCGCGGCCTGCCGGCGGCGGGCCGGTGCGCGGCGCGCCGGGCGCGGCTCCGGCTCCTCGTAGAGCTCCTCGAACTCCTCGTCGACGTCGAGGGTCGGGTCCTCGACGCGGCCGAGCGCGAGGTCGCGCAGCTGCCGCCAGCGCTGCGGGATGCGGCTGATCGGGGTGGCGGTGACGACCAGCAGGCCGAACCCGGCGAGCAGGAGCAGCAGCGGGACCGCGACCCAGGAGGTCACGGCCTTCTCCAGCAGGCCGCCGGCGGCGCGGCCGAGCAGCCCGCCGGCCTTGTCCATGAGCTGGGGGGCCTCGGGGCTGCCGGCCGCGAGGTGCATGAGGCCGGTGCCGCCGAGGAAGAGCGCGCTCCAGCCGACGAGGCCGCGGCCGCGGTGGTCCTCCTCGGGGTCGGAGCGCATGACCCGGATGCCGCCGACGACCAGCAGCACCGGCAGGATCGCCGCGGCGCCGCCGATGAACGTGTGGCAGATGCCGGCGAGCCAGTGCCCGACGGGCCCGGCGGACTGGAACCACAGCGCGGCGGTGAGCAGCACGGCGAGGCCGATGAGGCCCAGGCCGGCGCCGTCGCGGCGGTGCTCGGGGTCGAGCCCGCGCGCGCTGGCCGCCTGGCGGCCCACGGCCCGCGCGGCCCAGCCGACGCCGTGTGCGACACCCATCCAGACCGCGATCATGCCCCGCCCGAGCAGTCCGAGCGGCGTGGCGACCACGGCGCCGCCGCGCCGGCGCGCCCGTGGCGTCACCGTGCGGCGCGCCGCCGGAGCCCGCTTGGCGGCGGCCCGGGAGGTCGAAGCCGAGGTCGAGCGGCCAGTCGAGGCCGCAGCCGTCCGCTTCGCCGGAGTCGTCCGTTTGGACGGCGTGCTCGACCCGCCGCGGGCGCTGGGGGTGCCACCGCGGCCGGCCTGAGAGGTGCGGCCCGCCATGGTCACACCGTAGCGGTAGGCTCCGACATTTCTTCGGAGCGGCGGGTCGTGTTCCGGCGCTTTCTGTAGCGCACGTAGATCCCGACGTAGGACACCGCCACCAGTACACCCACCAACACCTGCAACAGATGGGTGTAGCGCTCCGGATAGAGGACGCCTTCGATGTACTGGTCGATGAAGCCGCGCCCGACGCCGGTCTCGCCGGCCTTGCGGCGGGCCCAGTGCTCGACCAGCGTCAACGGGCAGGTGAGCGGGATGCTCACCACGGCGAGGCCCCAGGCGGCGGCCGCGAGATGCGGCCACAACGCCCTGGGCCAGCGCCAGGCGAGGAACCCGCCCAGCACCACGTACGCGAGATAGCCGAAGTGCACGACGAGCACGGTGGACGCCAGCACCTCGTACATCTCGCTAGACCTCCACCACCGTCGGGACGATCATCGGCCGGCGCCGGTACGCCTCGTTGACCCAGCGTCCGACGGTGCGCCGCACGATCTGCTGCAGCTGGTGCGGATCGGTGATGCCCTCGGTCGCGGCCTTGTTGAGCGCATCGGTGACCAGCGGCAGCACCGCGGCGAACACCGCCGGGTCGTCGGAGAAGCCCTTCGCCGACACGGTCGGGCCGGCGACGACCTTGCCGGTCACCGAGTCGATGACCACGGTCGCCGCGATGAACCCGCCGTCGCCGAGGATGCGGCGCTCGGTGAGCAGCGACTCGCCGACGTCGCCGATGGCGAGGCCGTCGACGTACACGTACCGCGACCGGATGTGACCGACGAGGGAGGCCTTGCCGTCGACGAGGTCGACGACGTCGCCGTCCTCGCAGAGCACGACCCGGTCGTCGGGGACGCCGGCGTCGCGGGCGAGCTGGGCGTGCGCCCGCAGGTGCCGCCACTCGCCGTGGACCGGCATGAAGTTGCGCGGCTGCACCACGTTGAGCAGGTAGAGCAGCTCACCGGCGGGTGCGTGCCCGGACACGTGGACCTTGGCGACGTCCTTGTGCACGACGAGCGCGCCGGCCCGGGACAGCTGGTTGATCACGCGGTACACCGCGGTCTCGTTGCCCGGCACCAGCGACGACGCGAGCACGATCGTGTCGCCCTCGCCGATCTGCACGTGCCGGTGGTCCCCGTTGGCCATCCGGCCGAGGGCGCTCATCGGCTCACCCTGCGAGCCGGTCGACATCAGCACGACCCGGTCCTCGGGCAGCCCCATCGCCTCGTCGATCGGCACCAGCAGCCCCGCGGGGATCCGCAGCAGCCCCAGGTCGCGGGCGATGCCCATGTTGCGCACCATGGACCGGCCGATCAGCGCGACCTTGCGGCCGTGCAGGTGCGCGGCGTCGAACACCTGCTGGACCCGGTGCACGTGCGACGCGAACGACGCGACGATGATCCGTCCCTTGGCCCGGCCGAAGGTTCGCTCCAGGACCGGGCCGATCTCCCGCTCCGGGGTGACGAACCCGGGGATCTCCGCGTTGGTCGAGTCGGACAGCAGCAGGTCGACGCCCTTGGCGCCGATCCGGGCGAACCCGGCCAGGTCGGTGATCCGGCCGTCGAGCGGCAGCTGGTCCATCTTGAAGTCACCGGTGTGCAGCACGGTGCCGGCCGTCGTCGTCACGGCCACCGCGAGCGCGTCCGGGATGGAGTGGTTGACCGCGAAGAACTCGCACTCGAACGGCCCGAGCCGCTCGACCTGGCCTTCCTTGACCGTCAGCGTGTACGGCTCGATGCGGCGCTCGGCGAGCTTCGCCTCGACCAGCGCGAGGGTGAACTTCGACCCGACGAGCGGGATGTCGGGCTTGTGGGCGAGCAGATACGGCACGGCACCGATGTGGTCCTCGTGGCCGTGGGTGAGCACGATCGCCTGCACCTGGTCGAGCCGGTCGAGGATCGACGAGAAGTCGGGCAGGATCAGGTCGACACCGGGCTGCTCCACGTCGGGGAAGAGCACCCCGCAGTCGATGATGAGCAGCTTGCCGTCGAGTTCGAACACCGTCATGTTGCGCCCGATGGCGCCCAGCCCGCCCAGCGGCGTGACCCGCAGGGCTCCTGGAGTGAGGGGCGGCGGTGGTTCGAGCTCGATGTGTGCCACCGTCATAGGGCCACTCCGAGGTCGTTGTGATGTGCCATCTGGTCTGCGGTGCCAATCGTGCGGCCCGCCTCAGCGCAATCCTCCCGCAGCCGGCCGAGCTCCGCCGCGTTCGCCGGCACCAGCGGCGGGCGCACCGGCCCGGCGGGCAGGCCCAGCAGCGTCAGGGCGGCCTTGGTGAGGATGACTCCCTGCGTGCGGAAGAACCCGCAGAACGCGGGGAGCAACTGCAGGTGGAGCGCACGGGCGCGGGCGACGTCGCCCTCCTCGTGCGCCAGGATCATCCGCTTCGTCTCCGGCCCGAACACGTGCGTCGGCACGCCGACCACGCCCACGGCGCCGACCGACAGCAGCGGCAGGGTCAGCTTGTCTTCACCCGAGTAATACGCCAGATCGGTGCGCTTGATCACCCAGGCGCTCTCGCCGAGGTCGCCCTTGGCGTCCTTCACCGCGACGACCCGGTCGTGCTCGGCGATCCGGCACATGGTGTCGGTCTCGATCGCCACACCGGTCCGGCCGGGGATGTCATACACCATCACCGGCAGCCCGGAGGCGTCGCCGATCGACCGGAAGTGCTGGAGGATGCCCGCCTGCGGGGGTTTGTTGTAGTACGGGGTGACGACGAGCAGGCCGTCGGCGCCCGCCTTCTCCGCGGCGCGGGCCAGCTCGATCGTGTGGTGCGTGTCGTTGGTGCCGACGCCGGCGATCACCGTGGCCCGATCGCCGACGGCCTCGATGACGGCCCGCAGCACCTGGTCCTTCTCGGCGTCGCTGGTCGTCGCCGACTCGCCGGTGGTCCCGTTGACCACCAGGCCGTCATGGTCCTGGTTGTCGACCAGGTGAGCGGCCAGCCGCGCCGCACCGTCGACGTCGAGCGAACCGTCAGCGCGGAATGGCGTGACCATCGCGCTGAGCAGCCGGCCGAACGGCCGGCCGGGGTCGGAACCGGTGCGTGTCATACGCACAACCTAGCGGACGCCTTCCGGTCGCTCAGCTCAAGATTCCCAGCTGTACTGAGCGGCGGCGACCTCGGTGCCGTCAGCCAGCGTACTGATGGTGAAATCCGCGAATACGTTCGGCGCCACGCGCTGCAGCTCCTTGAGGCACGCGATCGCCACCTCACGGATCTCGACGTCCGCCGCCTCCGTCGCCCGCATCGTCACGAAGTGCCGCCACGCCCGGTAGTTGCCGGTCACGACGATCTTCGTCTCGGCCGCGTTGGGCAGCACCGACCGCGCCGCCTGCCGGGCCTGCTTGCGCCGGCTGGTGCCGTTCTCGACCTCGCTGAACCTGGCCTCCAGGCCCTCCAGCAGCTCGTTGTACGCGCGCAGCGCCGCCTCGGAGGCCTCGACGAACACCTTGTGCAGCGCCGGGTCCTCGGCGATCACGTCCGGCTCGACCATCTGGGCCTCGCGACCCGGCACATACCGCTGCGACAGCTGCGAGAAGGAGAAGTGCCGGTGCCGGACCAGCTCGTGCGTGAACGACCGGGACACCCCGGTCAGGTAGAACGTGACGGTGCCGTGCTCCAGCACCGACAGGTGCCCGACCTCGAGAATGTGCCGCAGGTAGCCCTCATTGGTCGCGGTCGCCGGGTTGGGCTTCTTCCACGACTGGTAGCACGCCCGGCCCGCGAACTCCGCCAGCGCCTGACCGCCATCCGCGTCCGTGTCCCACGGCACGTCCGCGGGCGGTTCGAAATGGGTCCAGGCGATGGCTTTGGCTTCGAGCATTTCAGGAGCCTACTAAACGAACAGCCAGTCGAATGGCGCCCACGGCAGGTTCCTGACCACTGAGAATATGAGCCACGCCACGAGGAATCCGATCAGCGTGCCGCTGGACAGCTGCATCATCGGCAGCACCTTACGGTTCGCCAGCCGGTTGATGGTCCAGCTCGCGTACATGTACGCGAGGAACGGCGCGGCGAACACCAGCATCGCGTGGTGGTGCGCCGCGGCCGGGATGTCACCGTGCAGCAGATACCAGGCCGCGCGCGTGCCGCCGCACCCCGGGCAGTCGAACCCGGTGAACAGCTTCATCACGCACGTCGGCGCGTCGGTCGCACCCGCCTGCGTCGGCCGCATGAGCAGCGTATAAGCCACCCCGCCGGACACCAGCGCGGTCAGGCCGAGCGGCGACACCCACCTCGGCGTCCGCTCCGCCAGCCTCGCGAGCCGCCCCTTCGGCGGTGTCACGTAGGCATACTGGTAGCCATACGGCGGCACCTCGTGACCACCCGCGCCAGGCTGGACCACGTCCGCGGCGGACCCACCGGGCAGAAGGTGCGCGGCCATCCCGTCACTGGCGGGCACGGCCTGAAGGGGTGACGTCACGCTCTTCACGCTACACCGTCCCAGCCACCATCCCCGCCGCCGAGCACGCCCACGATCATGCGGCGGCAGCGCAGTCGTCAGGCCGGGCGGTCAGGCGGTCATCGCCTTGGCCAGGTCCACGGCGAAGTCACCCGCGACCGGTAAGTCCACCCGCTCCAGCCCCAACCACCCCGCGAACCGCCGCAGCTCCGCCCACAGCGCCGAGGCCACCTCGGGGCGCGAAGGGGCGCCGCGCCCGGTCAGGGGCTCCACCCACACGGCCGGCACCAGCAGGGTCGAGGAGCGCCGGTCGGCCTTGAGGTCGACGCGGGCCACCAGGCGGTCACCCAGGAGGAACGGCAGGACGTAGTAGCCGTAGAGGCGCTGGAGCGGCGGCACGTAGATCTCGATGCGGTAGGTGAAGCCGAACAGCCGCGCCACGCGGGCCCGCTCCCACATCAGCGGGTCGAAGGGGCTGACGAGGGTGGCGGCGCCGATGCGGCGGGGAGTGGGGGCCTCGTGGTGCAGGTAGGCGCGGGGCTGCCAGCCCTCCACCTCGGTGGGGATGAGCTCGCCGGACTCGACCAGCTCGGCGATCGCGGTGCGGGCGCCGGCCAGGGGCAGGCGGAAGTAGTCGCGCAGCTCGGCCTCCGCGGCGATGCCGAGGGAGCGGGCCGCGACGCGGACCAGGTCGCGGTAGGCGTCGGCCGGGTCGGGGGTGGGGGCGGCGAGGACCGCGGCGGGGAAGATGCGCTCGGGGACGTCATAGACGCGGGCGAAGGACGAGTTGCGGCTGGCGACGCTGACCTCGCCGGTGTAGAAGAGCCACTCGATCGCGGTCTTGGTGTCCGACCAGTTCCACCCCCAGTGGTCCTTGCTGCGGGGCTTGGCCAGGTCACCCTCGACCTCGTTGGCGGTCATGGGGCCCTTCGCACGGATCTCTTCGAGGACCCGGCGGATCAGGTCGGGCTGCTCGCGGGCCAGGCGGACCATCCGTCCCCACGCGGCGCCGGACTGCATGCGCCAGCGCAGCGCCGGGTGCAGGTGGACCGGGACGAGCGACGCCTCGTGGGCCCAGTATTCGAACAGCTCGCGGGGGCGCCGGTAGGCCATCCTGTCGAGCAGCTCGGTCGGGTAGGGGCCCAGGCGGCTGTAGGCGGGCAGGTAGTGCGCGCGCTGGACGACATTCACCGAGTCGATCTGCAGCAGACCTGTGCGGCCGAGGACCCGCTTCAGGTGGCGCCGCTCGGGGACGCCGGTGGGGACCCTGTCGGCGAAGCCCTGGGCGGCGAGAGCGATCCTCCGCGCCTGCGTAAGTGTCAGCACCCCGCGAGGCTAACCCGGGGGTATGACAAAAAGGGGCGGCCCGAAGGCCGCCCCTTGGAACGAACGATCTATGCGCCGACGAGCGGCCGGGACGGCTCCCCGGCGTCCTTCGCGTCGAAGGCGGCGCTCACCCGCCGGTCGATCTCGACGAGGTCCGGGTCGGGCACGTCCTCGACGACCGGGCCGGTGGAGGTGGCCGGGTTGGCCCGGCGCGCCGGGCCGGAGCTCTCCGAGGCGGGCTCCCGGATCGGCAGGGTGATCAGCAGGGCGATCATGAGCAGGATGTACGCGTTGCCGCCGATGAGGCCGAGGCCGTCGAACTTCATGTGGAAGGCCCACGGCGTGCGGCTGCACAGCAGCAGGTACGAGAAGATCCCGAAGATCATGATGTGGCGCCGGCGGCGGGCTTCGGTGCTGCGGTCGGTCGCGTGGTCGAGCAGGACCGCCATCGAGGGCAGGACCCACACGAGGTGGTGGATCCAGCTGATCGGGCTGATCATGCAGCCGACGAGACCGGTCAGCGCCAGCCCGGCGAGCTCGTCGCCGGCCTTGACCGCCTTGCGGACCCGCCACGCCCAGACGGCGAGCGCACCGAGCACGAGCAGCGCCCACAGCGGCTTCATCGGGTCCGGGTTGAACAGGCGGGCGACGAGGCCGCTGAGCGCCTGGTTGGACACGAACGTCGCGGAGCCGACGCGGTCGGTGTTCCACATCGCGTCGGTCCAGAAGACCCGCGAGGCGTCCGGCGCGAAGGTCGCCGCGGCCCAGGTCGCGGCGGCCGCGGTGGCCGTGGAGACCGCGGCGGCGCGCCAGCGGCGGGTCACCACGAGGTACAGGATGAACACACCCGGCGTGAGCTTGATCGCGGTGGCCAGGCCGACGCCGATGCCGCCGAGGCGCGAGCCCCCGCGGACCAGCAGCAGCAGGTCACCGACGACCATGAAGAGCAGCAGGATGTTGACCTGGCCGAAGTTGACGGTCTCGCGCACCGGCTCGAAGGCGGCGACGATGCCCATCGCGATGGCGAGGGAGAACCAGAACTGCCAGCCCTGACGCTTGATGACCGGGCCGATGAGCCAGGTGATGATGCAGCCGAGGGCGACGACGTTCATCGTTACGCTGATCGCGATCGCGGTGTGCCACCCGATCAGCGCCATCGGCGACATCAGCGCGGCGGCGAACGGTGGGTAGGTGAAACCGTACGGCGTGCCGGGCACCAGGTAGTCGTAGATGTCGCCACCCTTGTTCACCCAGTAGTCCATGGCGCCGTAGTAGACCTTGAGGTCGAAATACCCGTTTCTCGCCGCGGCCACGTACAAGAAGGCCCACACGACGGCCCACACGGCCACCACGATGAGCACCTGCTTGACCCGGGGCCGAAGCTTGGGCCGGACGGCCGTCAACACGGCGACTCGTCCTCGCTCCGCCACTTGTGCTGCCCTCCACTCGCTCGTTGCTGGCTACCTGCTGCCTGACTCAACGGTTGCTCGGGTCCAACTGTGACGAGCCGCCGCTACCCAGCCACGTGGCTCTTCACACAAATTCCGTAGCCACTCCGTGGCGCGGAACACACATCCGTAGGCTGCTGCGTCATGACGCTCGGGTTCGTCCGACCGGCGCGACTCGACGACGTCGTCGAGATCACGCGAATCCAACTCACGACCTGGCGGGTCGCCTATCGGCGACTCCTGCCCCAACACATCCTCGACCAACTGGACGAGGACTGGATTACCCGCAGGTGGCGGGACGCAATCACGGAGCCGCCGACCCCCGAGCACCGGGTCCTGGTCGCGGTGGAGCAACAGGAGTCGCCCAGCGCCGGACCGACCTCAGCATACGTCGTGGGTTTTGCCGCGTCAGGTCCGGCAGACGACACCGCACTGGCTCCGGAGGAAGATCACACCGTCCTGACGAAGGCCGCCGCGATCACCGATGTCCTGGTTGAACCGAGGTGGGGACGGCGCGGCCACGGCAGCCGATTGCTGGCGGCTAGTGTGGATTTGTGGCGTACTGACGGATTCACGACAGCGCTTGCCTGGACATTCGCTGAAGACCGTGTTACGCGTCGATTTCTGGAGAGTTCCGGCTGGGCCCCGGACGGGGTCAGCCGGTCACTCGATGTTGATGATCTGCTCGTCCCGCAGGTCCGTTGGCACACGTCACTCGAGGCCCAGGAAGACCCCGTCGTTACCTCGATGTGACCCTGTTGCGCCCGAATTGGGGCTTCCGGATCCCAGTATCTGGAATCATCAGACGAAACGCGAATCGGTTACGCAACGTGACGCTAGTCGAGCAGCGGACCGAGCCCGACCGTCAGTCCCGGCCGGGTGACGACGGCGCGGACGGCGAGCAGTACCCCCGGCATGAAGGACTTCCGGTCGAACGAGTCGTGCCGGATGGTGAGCGTCTCCCCCGCGGCGCCGAAGAGCACCTCCTGGTGCGCGACGAGCCCGCGGGCCCGCAGCGAGTGCACCGGGACGCCTTCGACGTCGGTGCCGCGGGCCCCCGCCATCTCCTCGGTGGTGGCGTCGGGCACCGGTCCGAGCCCCGCGGAGGCCCGCGCCGAAGCGATGAGCTGGGCGGTGCGCAGCGCCGTGCCGCTGGGCGCGTCGATCTTCTGCGGGTGGTGCATCTCGACCACCTCGACCGACTCGAAGTAGCGGGCGGCGCGCGCCGAGAACTCCATCATCAGCACGGCGCCGACGGCGAAGTTCGGCGCGACGACGATGCCGACGCCCGGCGCGGACGCCAGCAGGGACCGCACCTCGTCCAGCCGCTCGGTGGTGAAGCCGGAGGTGCCCACCACCGCGTGCACGCCATGCGAGACGCACCACCGCAATGTGTCCATCACCGCGTCCGGCGTGGTGAAGTCGACGAGCACGTCGAAATCGGGCGCCAAGGCGTCACCGACGTCCAGCGACGCCACGAGCGAGAGATCCGAAGCGGCGGAGACGGCCTGGCAGGCCTCAGTGCCCATACGGCCGCGCGCGCCCAGCACGCCGACCCTGATCTGCGAAGTCACGCGGGATAATTTATCCCAAAGCTCCCGCGAAGGCGTTGTCGTCGAACTCCCCGATCACCGCGAGGGACATCGGGCGCGACAGCAGCTCACCGGCCACCTGACGGACCATCTCCGGCGTGACGAGGTCGACCCGGCGCAACACCTCGTCGACGGAGAGCAGCTCGTCATACAGCAGCTCACCCTTGCCGAGACGGCTCATCCGGGACCCGGTGTCCTCCAGGCCCAGCACGACGGCGCCCTTGAGCATGCCCTTGCCGCGCTCGACCTCCGCGTCGGTGACGCCCTCCTCCGCGACCCTGGTCAGCTCGTCCCGGGTGATGGCGAGGACCTCCTCGACCTTGCCGGGCGCGCAGCCGGCGTAGACCCCGAAGAGCCCGGCGTCGCTGTACTGCGACGTGAAGGAGTAGACCGAGTAGGCCAGCCCGCGCTGCTCGCGGATCTGCTGGAACAGCCGGCTCGACATGCCGCCGCCGAGCACGTTGTTGAGCGCGCCGAGGGCGAAGCGGTTGTCGTGCTGGCGCGGGTACCCCACGCAGCCGAGCACCACGTGCGCCTGCTCGGTGTCCTTGGCGCGGACCACGATCTGCCCGGACCGGGACGGCACCCTCGTGGTGCGGGAGCGCCGCGGTGCCGGGTCCATGGCGTCCGACAGGCCCGAGAACGCCGCCCGGACCGCCTTGACGACCTTCGCGTGGTCGAGGTTGCCGGCGGCGGCCACGACCATCTGCGACGGCTGGTACCGCCGGCGGTAGAAGCCGTCGATCTGCTTGCGGGTCAGCGCCGAGATGCTCGACACGGTGCCGGAGATCTGCCGGCCCAGCGGGTGGTTGCCGAAGATCGCCTCGGTGAAGACGTCGTGCACCTCGTCGCCGGGCTCGTCGTCGTGCATGGCGATCTCCTCGAGGATCACGCCACGCTCGGTCTCGACGTCCGCGTCGGTCAGCACCGAGTCGATGACCAGGTCACACACCACGTCGATGGCGAGCGGCAGGTCGGCGTCGAGCACGCGCGCGTAGTAGCACGTGTACTCCTTGGCGGTGAACGCGTTGGTCTCCCCGCCGACCGCCTCGATCTGCGAGGAGATCTCCAGCGCGCTGCGCCGCTTGGTGCCCTTGAAGAGCAGGTGCTCCAGGAAGTGGGACACCCCGGACAGTGCCGGGGTCTCGTCCCGTGAGCCGATGCCGACCCAGACGCCGAACGACACGCTTCGCATCGACGGAATTGCCTCGGTCAGGATGCGCAGCCCGTTGGGCAGCACGGTGCGGCGCACCGTGCCACCCAGCGGGTCATCTGCCAACGTCTGGGTCAGCGGTCGACTCACCATGTCTCAGCTGTGCCGGTTCCGCCGACGACGGAACTCGCCACCGTCCTCGCCGCCCTCGGCGGGGCCGCCCTCGTCCGAGCCGCCCTCCGACGAGGAAGGCGCCGACGACTGACGGGGGCCGCGGTCGCCGCCGCGGTCACCACGGTCGCCGCGCTCACGCGAGCGGGGGCCACGGTCACCACGGTCCCGACCGGCCGGCCGGTCGCCGCCCGCGGGGGCACCGCCACCCGCGGCCGCGGCCTCGGCCGCCGCGGCGGCCTCCGCCTCGGACAGCACCTTGTCCAGATAGATCTTGCCGCGGTTGTCGATGTCCGCGATCTGCACCTCGACCTTGTCGCCGACGTTGAGGAAGTCCTCGACCCGGTCGACGCGCTTGCCGTTGCCCACCTTCGAGATGTGCAGCAGGCCGTCGCGCCCCGGCAGCAGCGAGATGAACGCGCCGAACGCGGCCGTCTTCACCACGGTGCCGAGGAACTTGTCGCCGACCTTCGGCATCGTCGGGTTGGCGATGGCGTTGATCCGCTCGACCGCGGCCTCGGCCGACGGGCCGTTGGTCGCGCCGACGTAGATCGTGCCGTCGTCCTCGATGCTGATCTCGGCGCCGGTCTCGTCCTGGATCGCGTTGATGGTCTGACCCTTGGGCCCGATCACCATGCCGATCTTGTCGACGGGGATCTTGACCGTGGTCACGCGGGGCGCGTACTGGCTCATGCCGGCCGGCGACTCGATCGCCTCGGCCATCACGTCGAGGATGACGTGCCGCGCGTCGTGGGCCTGCTGCAGGGCGCCCGCGAGGACGTCCGACGGGATGCCGTCGAGCTTCGTGTCCAGCTGCAGGGCCGTCACGAAGTCACGGGTGCCGGCGACCTTGAAGTCCATGTCGCCGAACGCGTCCTCGGCACCGAGGATGTCGGTGAGCGTCACGTACTCGGTCTTGCCGTCGACCTCGTCGGAGATGAGGCCCATCGCGATGCCCGCGACCGGCGCCTTCAGCGGCACACCGGCGGACAGCAGCGCCATCGTCGAGGCGCAGACGGAGCCCATCGAGGTGGAGCCGTTGGAGCCGAGCGCCTCGGAGACCTGGCGGATCGCGTAGGGGAACTCCTCGCGGGCCGGCAGCACCGGGATCAGGGCCCGCTCGGCGAGCGCGCCGTGGCCGATCTCGCGCCGCTTCGGCGAGCCCACCCGGCCGGTCTCACCGGTCGAGTACGGCGGGAAGTTGTAGTTGTGCATGTAGCGCTTGGACTTCTCCGGCGCCAGGGTGTCCAGCGTCTGCTCCATGCGCAGCATGTTGAGCGTGGTGACGCCCAGGATCTGGGTCTCGCCGCGCTCGAAGAGGGCCGAGCCGTGCACCCGCGGGAGCACCTGGACCTCGGCGGTCAGCGGACGGATGTCGCGCGGGCCGCGGCCGTCGATGCGGACCTGCTCGCGCAGGACACGGGCGCGGACCTCGTTCTTGGTCAGCGACCGCAGCGCGGCGCCGATCTCCTTCTCGCGACCCTCGAAGCCCTCGGCGAGGCGCTGGAAGGCGGCCTCCTTGATCCGGTCGAGGGCCTCCTCGCGCTCCGCCTTGGAGGAGATGCGCAGCGCCTCGGAGACCTCGTCCTTGACCGCGCCGGCGACGGCCTCGTAGGCGTCGGGCTGGTAGTCGAGGAAGGTCGGGAACTCCTGGACCGGCTTCGCGGCGACGGCCGCCAGCTCGGACTGGGCCCGGCACAGCTCGCGGATGGCGGGCTTGGCGGCCTCGAGGCCACCGGCCACGACCTCCTCGGTCGGCGCGGGCGCGCCGCCGGCGACGAGGGCCACGGTGTGCTCCGTCGCCTCGGCCTCGACCATCATGATCGCGACGTCGCCGTCGGGCAGGGTGCGGCCGGCGACGACCATGTCGAACGTGGCGCGGCCGAGCTCCTCGAGCGTCGGGAACGCGATCCACTGGCCGTCGACGTGGGCCATGCGGGTGGCGCCGATCGGGCCGGAGAACGGCAGACCGGACAGCTTGGTGGACATCGAGGCGGCGTTGATCGCCACGACGTCGTAGGGGTGGGCCGGGTCGAGGGCGAGGATCGTCTCGACCACCTGGACCTCGTTGCGCAGGCCCTTGACGAAGCTGGGGCGCAGCGGCCGGTCGATCAGGCGGCAGGTGAGGATCGCGTCCTCGCTGGGACGGCCCTCGCGGCGGAAGAACGAGCCGGGGATCCGGCCCGCGGCGTACATCCGCTCCTCGACGTCGACCGTCAGCGGGAAGAAGTCGAACTGGTCCTTCGGCGACTTGCCGGCCGTCGTCGCCGACAGCACGACCGTCTCACCCAGCTGGGCGAGCGCGGAACCGGCGGCCTGACGGGCGAGGCGGCCCGTGGAGAACGTGATCTCCCGGGTGCCGAACGCGCCGTTGTCGATGACCGCGGTGCTGGAGTGCGTACCGAGATTGCTCTGCTCGGTCATGTGTTGTGGTGCTCCTTCGGGTTGTGGTGCGCCCAGGCGGAGCTGTCTGCGGCCGGTCTTCGATCGAAGCTCACGGGGCTGATCTGCCCGGAAGCCACTACCGAGGACCGGTGCGCCGACACGCTCGGCGGGGCGACTGCTCCATACCAGTGTGTCACTACACGAAGGGAGCGACGCATGGACGCCGCTCCCCACCGTGCGAGTCGTTATCGCCGCAGGCCGAGCCGCTCGATCAACGAGCGGTAGCGGGCGATGTCGCTGCGCTGCAGGTAGTTGAGCAGGCGGCGGCGACGGCCGACCAGCAGCAGCAGGCCGCGCCGACTGTGGTGGTCGTGCTTGTGCTTCTTGAGGTGTTCGGTGAGGTCCGCGATCCGCTTGGTCAGCATCGCGACCTGGACCTCCGGCGAGCCGGTGTCCCCTTCGCCGGTCGCGTACTTGCCCATGATCTCGGTCTTCTGCGCAGAGTCGAGCGCCATGTTCTCCCTTAAAGGTTGGATCTGAACGGGCCAGCCCCGCGGCGTCGTGCAGGCAGCCTGACCCCCGCCGGTCACCCGGCGTCGACACAAGGCTAACAGACGGGACGGTCCAGCACTCGTCTGGCCTGTGCGACGTCGTCGTGGATCTGCTCGACCAGCGGCTCGACGCCGGTGTACACCCGCTGCTCACGGAGGCGTTCGACGAAGTCGACGGCGATCCGCTCGCCGTAGAGGTCGCCGGCGAAGTCGAGCAGGAAGGACTCGACCCGCCGCTCCTTGCCGGAGAACGTCGGGTTGGTGCCGATGGAGACCGCCGCGCGGTGCGGCTCGCCGTCCCGGTCGCGGGTCACCCAGGCGGCGTAGATGCCGTCGGCGGGGACCGCGGTGTTCGGCGCGGTCAGCAGGTTGGCCGTGGGGAAGCCCAGCTCACGGCCGCGCTGGTCGCCCCGCACGACGACGCCCTCGACGCGGTGCGGGCGGCCCAGCGCGCGGGCGGCGGCGACCACGTCACCCGCGTCGACGCAGGCCCGGATGTAGGTCGAGGAGAACACGGTGCCCTCGTCGGCCACCAGCGGCGCGCCCTCCACCCCGAAGCCGAACGTGCGCCCGAGCCGGTGCAGCAGCTGCAGGTCACCGGCGGCCTTGTGGCCGAACCGGAAGTTCTCCCCCACCACGACCAGCGCGGTGTGCAGGTGCTCGACCAGCGCGTCGTGGACGAACGCCTCCGGCGACAGGTGCGAATACTCGACAGTGAACGGGATGACGCACAGCACGTCGACGCCGAGCGCCTCGATCAGCTCCGCCTTGCGGGACGGCTCGCTCAGCACCGCCGGGTGCGACCCGGGCCGGACCACCTCCGACGGGTGAGGGTCGAAGGTCAGCACGACCGACTGCACGCCCAGCTCGCCGGCCCGCTTCACGACGTGCCCGATCACCTGCTGGTGCCCCCGGTGCACGCCGTCGAAGACGCCGATCGTGGTGACCGCGCGCCCCCATCCACCCGGCGCTGCCTGCGTTCCCCGCCACCGCTGCATGGTTGCGAGCCTAACTCTTGTGGCGTTTCCGGCAGGTGTACGGGTGGCGACAGCCGCTCGTGTGACATTTGCGGCAGGTGTACGGGTCGCGGCGGGCGCTCGTGTGACGTTTGCGGCAGGTGTACCGGTGGTGTCAGGGCACGAGCACGATCTCCGGCCGCGCCCGGCCGTCCTTCTCCCGGACGATGGCGAGCACGCTGCCGTCCGGCGCGAAGACCGCGTACGGCTCGGCGACCCCGATCGGGGCGAGCGACCCGCCGTGCGAGAGCGTCTTCGCCTCGACCTCGTCGGCGTCGCGGCGGGGGAAGGACCGTGCGGCGGCGGCCGGCAGCGGCATCGTGACCGGGTCGTCCCGCTCGGCCAGCTCGTCCAGGGTCGCCGCCTCGGCGAGGGTGAACGCGCCGACGGCCGTGCGGCGCAGCGCGGTCAGGTGCCCGCCGACGCCGAGCGCCGCGCCGAGGTCCCGGGCGAGCGCGCGGATGTACGTCCCGGACGAGCACGCGACGTCGACGTCGACGTCGACCCACGTGTCCGAGCGGTTGATGCCGAGCACCTCGAGGCGGGCGACGGTGACCGGCCGGGCCTGCAGCGCGACCTCCTCGCCGGAGCGGACCCGGTGGTAGGAGCGGACCCCGTTCACCTTGATCGCCGACACGGCGCTGGGCACCTGCAGGATCTCCCCGCGCAGCGGGGCGAGCCCGGCGTGCACGTCGCCGTCGGTGACCCCGCTCGCGTCCACAGTGGACACGATCTCGCCCTCGGCGTCGTCGGTGACGGTCGCCTGCCCGAGCCGGATCGTGCCGCGGTACTCCTTGGTGCTGCCGATGACGTACGTGAGCAGCCGGGTCGCCTTCTCCACGCCGATGATGAGCACCCCGGTCGCCATCGGGTCGAGGGTGCCGCCGTGCCCGACCCTGCGGGTCTTCGCCAGCCGCCGCATCCGCGACACCACGTCGTGCGAGGTCATCCCGCCGGGCTTGTCGACGACGACGAGCCCGCCCTGCGTTGCTGCCTTCTGCGCCACGACGGGTCAGCCTAACTGCCGTGCACAGTGAGGGTGTGCCACAGGTACTTCAACAGCTGTAGCCGCTCGGGATCGGCGTGGGCGGCGCGGGCGGCGCGGCCGATCAGCTCGGCGTCGACGAAGGGCCGCGACCAGCGCTCACACAGCAGCACCGCCAGGGGGCGCACCTCGGGACCCCGGAACTCGTCGTCGATCTCGTCCGGGCTCAGGCGCGGCCCCGCCCGCCATTCGAGCTTGATGCCGTGCCGGTCCGCGAGCGTCTCCGCGGCGGGCAGGTGGCCGGCGAAGCTGTCGTCGAGGACGAGCGCCGCCACGTCCCGGGCGAGGTCGACGGGGCCGTGGACCTGCGCCTCGACGTAGTCGTCGAGCGGTCCGGCCGCGGCGACGTGGTCGGCGAGGCCCGCCAGTACCGGCGCCAACGCGTCGAACACGCCCGCCTCCCGGGGCTCGTGGAAGCTGTCCCCCAGGGTGAACGTGGCGCGCGTGTTGACCTCTGGGCGCAGGCGCAGGTGGGCGGAGCCGAAGCGGCGGGCGGCGCCGGCCGGGTGGCGGCGCAGGTCGAGGGCGCCGTACTTGGGCCGGTCGGCGGGCACGACGCCGGGCCGCTGGTAGGCGCCGCCGAACATGCGCTCCTCCCAGCGGTCGCGGTCGCCGCCCGGGTGCGCCGTGAGGCCGCCGTTGGAGATTCCGGTCTCGAACTGGCTGCGGAACCGGCCGTCGGCGAGCAGCCCCGCGATCACGGTGCGGCCGCCGGCGTCGATGCGGTCGGGATGGAAGTTGATCGTCACGACGGCGTCGACCGGGTCGGTGCGCGGGCCGGCCGCCGCCCGCACGTGCCCGAGCGCCTCCAGCTGCGCGGCCGTGAGCTGTGCGTCCACGGCGCGCAGTATGTCAGCGGACCGCGCCGGCCACCGCCCATTTGTCGCCGGTGAGGCGCCACAGCAGGCCGCCCAGGCGCAGCGCGATGAACAGGCACAGTGCGACCCACACCCCGCGCAGGCCGGCGTCGAGCAGGTACGCCAGCCAGATGCCGGGCAGGAAGCCGCCGAGCGCCGAGACGAACGTGAGGTTGCGCAGGTACCGCACGTCGCCGGCGCCGAGGAAGACCCCGTCGAGCGCGAAGACCACGCCGGCGGCCGGCATCATCGCGACGAACCACCACCAGGCGGTCTTCGCCTGGGCGTACACCTGATCATCGGCGCCGAACCAGGGCCGGACGGTGGCGAGGGCGGCCGCGACCAGGACCGCGAACACGGCGCCGGAGACCAGCCCGGCGGCGGTGATGCGGCGGGCGAGCAGGCGTGCCTCGTCGACCTGCTCGCCGCCGAGCGCGGCGCCGACGAGGGACTGCGCGGCGATCGCGACGGCGTCCAGGGCGAGCGCGGTGAAGAAGAACAGCTGGATCGCGATGAGGTGCGCGGCGAGGCTGGCGGTGCCGAAGCGGGCCGCGACCGCCGACGCGGACAGGAAGCACGCCTGGAACGCCGCACCGCGCAGCAGCAGGTCGCGGCCGAGCACCAGCTGGTGGCGGATCACGTCCAGGTGCGGCCGCAGCGGGACCCGCTCGGTCAGCAGCGCCCGGACGAACAGCAGGCCGGCCGCCGTCTGCGCGACGACGTTCGCGATCGCGGAGCCGGCCAGGCCGAACCCCAGCGGGTGCACGAGCAGGGGGCAGAGCACGGCCGACAGCGCGTTGGCGCCGAGCACGTAGTAGAGCGGGCGGCGGGTGTCCTGCACGCCGCGCATCCACCCGTTGCCCGCGGTGCCGAGCAGCAGGCCGGGCGCGCCCAGGGCGGCGATGCGCAGCCAGTCGGCGGCGCCGTCGGCGACCGGGCCGGGCGACCCCGCGACGGCACGGGTCAGCGGCCCGGCGAACACCTCGAGGACCACCATGATGACGACCCCGCCGGCGAAGGCCAGCCAGGACGCCTGGACGCCCTCGGCGACCGCGGCACCGCGCTGCCCGGCGCCGAAGCGGCGCGCGGCGCGGCCGGTGGTGCCGTAGGCGAGCACGTTGCCCAGCCAGACGGCGAGCGCCATGATCTGCCCGCCGATGGCGAGCGAACCCAGCTCCTCGCGGCCGAGGTGCCCGACGACCGCCGTGTCGACGAGGACGTAGAGCGGCTCGGCGGCGAGCACCACGAGCGCAGGCAGGGCGAGGGCGGCGACACGACGCATCGGGGTCACCGCGACAGCGTAAGGAGAAGCCTCCCTACACGCTACTTACAGGGGTGATCAGCCCCGGCGGTCCATCGACATCTGCAGGGCGGCACGGGCGCGCTCACGCGTCTCGGTGGTGGGCTCCTGCGGCTTGGGCTGGGACTTCGGCTGCTCAGGCATGACGGTCTCCTGACTCGGTGACGCGGTTGGAGTATCGACGGTCCGATCGCAGGGGCGCCGGGGTCACCGGCGGCCACGCCAACACACGACGAGGAGACCGACTGTGGGTGGTGTCGGCCTGCAACGTGGATCGGTGGGTCTGGCGCATCTGTTCCTCGCTTGGCGGCTGTGGTGTTTCCTGGGCCGTGAGACGCCCGCCGCCGGGTTCCGCTGGAAGCGGTCAGCCCCGGGACGGGCAGCGAAGAATTCGTACGATGCGCATATTCCTAAGCTATCGTTCAGTTCCACGATGTGCGACGTCATCCCGCGATCTGGACGCAGTTACCGGCGGGTTCACCTGTCGGAAGTCCGTCAGGGCGTTCGTCGGGGCGTACGTCAGGGCGCTCGTCAACGCGCCAGGAAGTGCCAGCCGAGCCACCACCAGAAGCCGAACATCGCGATCCGGCCGACCGGCAGCGGGCCGACCCGGTAGCGCATGACGACGCCGCAGACCTCGCCGAGCGTCGGCACCTTCGAGCCCTCCCGCCGGGCGGCGATCTCGACCACCGCGAAGAGCCCCAGCGACACGGCGAACGCCGCCGCGATGCTCACCTGCGCGACCGTCATCGCCGCACCCCCGCCATCGCTGCCTTCCCCGCCCGCGCGACCATCATCGCCGCACCATCGCCCAGAAGGCCCACAGCCAGCCGAAGTAGGCGGCGGCGCGGGCAAGGTAGTGCTCCAGCAAGGGGTCGGCGAGGCGGGACAGCGTCGGATAGGCCCGCGACCCGATCAGGAACGTGACGCCCTCGACGACCGCGAAGAGCCCGACCGGCAGCAGCCACCACGCCGCTGCCCGGGGCAGTCGCGCCGGCGCGGGACGCTTCGGCACGGTGGCGGACATGCCGAGCCACAGCAGCGCTCCCCCGGCGCCGAGGACGAGCAGGTTGGCCCGCAGGGAGAACGACGGCAGCGCCCCGCCCACCAGGGCGATCAGGGCGAAGACCGGGGCGAGCACAACCGGGCGGGCCCAGCCCCGGTCGACCTCCGCAACCAGCTCAGGTCGGTCCATCCATCGATTGTCACCGGCGCGACACCCGGTGTGCCAGCGATGTCAGCCCCCGTTTAACCCTGATCTGCCAGGACGTCCGATTCCGTGAGCGCGGTGCGGATCGCGGCGATCACCTCGTCGACCGTGCCGGTCGCGCTGAACCCGGCCGCGAAGCGGTGCCCGCCGCCGCCGAGACCGACGGCGACCCGGCTGACGTCGACGGCGCCCTTGCTGCGCAGCGAGACCGACCACTCGTGCGGCCCGATGGGCTTCACCACGCAGGCGACGTCGGCCTCCGCGACGCAGCGCACGGAGTCGATGAGCGCCTCCACCGCGCCTGCGGGCTGGCCGAACTCGGCGAGGTCGGCGGGCGTCACGTAGGTCCACGCGAGGCCGAGACCACCGGCGGGCTCGAACGCGGTGCGGGCCAGGGCGACGCCGAAGAGCCGGACCGCGCTGTAGGGCCGGGTGTCGAACAGGCGGCGGGAGATGTCGCCGACGGGGATGCCGGTGGCGACGAGCCGGGCCGCGAGCTCGTGCACCGCCGGCGTGGTCGAGCCGTGCTTGAACGAGCCCGTGTCGGTGGCGAGCGCCACGTACAGGCACTCGGCGATCTCAGCGTCCAGGACCACGCCGAGGCGGCCGAGCAGCCCCTCGGCGACGACCGACGTCGCGGCGGCGGACGGGTCGATGAGGTTGACCGCCCCGAAGCCCGGGTTGGACGCGTGATGGTCGAGCACGATGCCGACCGGGGCGGCGGCCAGGACGCCGGCGAGGTCGCCGAGCCGCTCGACGCTGGCGGCGTCGAAGACCAGCACCGCGTCGGGCGTGGGCGCGGGCGGCGTGACGGTGGCCGCCGGGACCAGCATGGACACGCCCGGCAGCTCGTCGAAGGGCGCGGGCACGGTCAGCGGGCCGGGGAAGGTCGCCTCGACGACCAGTGACGGGGCGAAGCGGCGCAGCCCCAGCGCGAAGCCGAGCATGCTGCCGAGGGCGTCGCCGTCGGGGTTGACGTGGCAGGCGAGCAGCACGCGAGCGCCCGGGGGCAGGCCGCGCAGCGCTGAGACCGCTGCGGCCCACTCCCCGGGCGACGGTTGCGGTGCGGTCACCGACGGTCCTGGCCGACGACGACCTCGTCGTCGGCGCCTTCGGCCCCCGCCTCGTCGTCGACCTTGTAGGGCTGGGCGTCGCCCGCGTAGTGCGCCCCGGCGGCCTGTCGCTGGACCTCCGCGTCGGCGTTGCGCGCGGTCGCCAGCAGGTCGTCGATGTGCTTCACGTGCTCCGTCACGTCGTCGTGCACGAAGGTGAGGCTCGGCGAGTGGCGCAGCCCCAGTGCCTTGCCGACGGTCGAACGCAGCAGCCCCTTGGCGCTCTCCAGCGCCGCCGCGGTGCCCGACTGTGCCGTCGCGTCACCGAGCACCGTGTAGAACACGGTCGCCTCACGCAGATCAGCGGTGATCCGCGCGTCGGTGATCGTGATCATCCCCAGCCGAGGATCCTTGACCTGCGTCCGCACCACCGATGCGACGAGCTCTTTCACCCGCTCGGCGTGCCGGCGCACCTTTGCCGGATCCGTCATCTCGAACACCTCCGCAGCCAAAACGATCTGACCAACGCTCTGACACTACCCGCGCCGCGACCTGGAGGCCGCGTCCAGCGCCCCGGACCAGGCGCGGGTCTACTCGTCATCGTCACCGTGCAGCCGGCGGCGCACGGAGAGCAACTCGATCTCGGGGCGGCCCGCGACCGCCCGCTCGATGGTGTCCAGGACCTCCCGCACGTGCCCGGCCTCCGCGGCGACCACCGCGACGCCGACCTCGGCGCGTCCGTGCAGGTCGAGGGCGCCGACCTCGGCGACCGACACCTCGAACTTGCGCAGGTAGGCCACCAGCGGCCGCACGTAGGCGCGCTTGGCCTTCAGTGAACGGGAGTCACCGGGCAGAAGCATGTCGAAGACCGCGGTTCCGGTATACACGGCCCAAGATCCTAACGACTCTACGGAAGTCTGGCCACCAAGATAAAAGCAGGTGAGACCGGGAGTGGTGCGGCGTCCTCGACGATCGGGCGCGGGCTGCGCCGGGGCAGCCCGGCGCCGGCGCCGCCGCCGCGGCCCGGGTACACGTAGATCGACGTCGGGTCGACCGCGTCGACGGCGGCGGTCACGGCCGGAAGGCTCCGGAAGCGGTCCCAGTCGCCGGTCTCGGCGAAGCCGAGCTCCAGCACGACCCCGAACGGCTCGGCCTGCCAGATGAAGTCATGCGCTCCGTGCGTCACAGCGGCCTCGAGCAGCGACCGCGACCAGGCGTCCCGCCACTGCCGCGCCGGGGTAGCCCCGTCGCGGACCTCGATCGACCACCAGACGAGGTTCATGACGCATCGACGGTACGCCCGAAACCAACATCAAAGAAAGGGCCGCCGCGAACCCGCGGCGGCCCCTCTCAGCTGGACGGCATCAGCCGCGCGGCTTCTCCCGCAGCTCCCAGGTCTCGATGACGTCACCGAGCTGGATGTCGTTGAAGTTGCCGAGCGTGATACCGCACTCGAAGCCCTCGCGGACCTCGGTGGCGTCGTCCTTGAAGCGGCGCAGGCCCGCGATGGTGAGGTTGTCGGAGATGACAGCCCCGTCGCGGAGCAGGCGCGCCTTGCTGTTGCGCCGGATGAGCCCGGTGCGGACGATGCAGCCCGCGATGTTGCCGAAGCGCGACGAGCGGAAGACCTCGCGGATCTCCGCCGTGCCGAGCTCGACCTCCTCGTAGATGGGCTTGAGCATGCCCTTGAGCGCGGTCTCGATCTCCTCGATGGCCTGGTAGATGACCGTGTAGTACCGGATCTCCACGCCCTCGCGGTCGGCCAGCTCGCGGATGCGACCCTCGGCCCGCACGTTGAACCCGATGACGATCGCGTCGGACGCGCTCGCCAGGTTGACGTCGTCCTGGGTGACGGCGCCCACGCCCCGGTGGATGATCCGGAGCTGGACCTCGTCGGCGACGACGATCTTGACCAGTGCGTCCTCGAGCGCCTCGACCGAACCCGAACCGTCACCCTTGAGGATGAGGTTGAGCGTGGTCTTCTCGCCCTCCTTGAGCTGGTCGAACAGGTTCTCCAGGGTGACCCGGCCGGTGCGCGAGGCCATCTCGGCCGCACGGCGGCGGGCCTGCCGCTGCTCGGCGATCTGGCGCGCGGTGCGGTCGTCGTCGGTGGCGAGGAACGTGTCACCGGCGCCGGGCACCGAGGTCAGACCGAGCACCAGGACCGGACGGGCCGGCCCCGCGGACGGCACGGGCGTGCCGTTCTCGTCGAGCATCGCCCGGACGCGGCCGTAGGCACGGCCGGCGACGATCGAGTCACCGACGTTGAGCGTGCCCTTCTCCACCAGCACGGTGGCGACGGGACCACGGCCACGGTCGAGGTGCGACTCGATCGCGATGCCCTGCGCCGGACCGTCGATCGGCGCGCGCAGGTCGAGCGCGGCGTCGGCGGTGAGCAGCACGGCCTCGAGGAGACCCTCGATGTTGATGCGGCTCTTCGCGGAGATGTCGACGAACATGGTCTCGCCGCCGTACTCCTCGGCGACCAGGCCGTACTGCGTCAGCTCCTGACGCACCTTGGCCGGGTTGGCGTTCTCCTTGTCGATCTTGTTGACCGCGACCACGATCGGCACCTCGGCCGCCTGGGCGTGGTTCAACGCCTCGATCGTCTGGGGCATGACGCCGTCGTCGGCCGCGACCACCAGGACCACGATGTCCGTGGCCTGCGCACCACGGGCACGCATGGCGGTGAACGCCTCGTGACCCGGGGTGTCGATGAAGGTGATCGCGCGGTCCTCGCCGTCCTCGCCGTGCGGCACGTGCACCTGGTAGGCACCGATGTGCTGGGTGATGCCACCGGCCTCGCCGGCCACGACGTTGGTGGAGCGGATCGCGTCGAGCAGCTTCGTCTTACCGTGGTCGACGTGACCCATGACGGTCACGACCGGCGGCCGGATGACCAGGCGCTCCTCGTCGACGTCGGCATCGATGTCGATGTCGAAGCGCGCGAGCAGCTCGCGGTCCTCGTCCTCGGGGCTGACGATCTCGACGTTGAAGCCCAGGTGCTCACCGAGCAGCAGCAGGGTCTCGTTGGTGCACGACTGGGTCGCCGTCACCATCTCACCCAGGTTGAACATCTCCTGCACGAGCGAGCCCGGGTTGGCGTTGATCCGGTCCGCGAAGTCGGACAGGGAGGCACCCTGCGGGAGCCGGATCGACTGACCCTGACCCCGGGGAGCGCCCGAACCCATCGTCGGCGCGGACAGGTTGTCGAACTCTTGTCTGCGCTGCTTCTTGGACTTGCGGCCACGGGTGGGCCGGCCACCGGGACGCCCGAAGGCACCCGCGGCACCGCCGCCGCGACCACGGCCACCGGCACCGCCGCCACCGGGACGACCGGCACCGCCGACGCCCGCGCCGGGCGCGCCGCCGCCGCCACCGGGACGGTAGCCACCACCGGCTCCGGCACCGCCGCCGCCACCGGGACGGAAACCGCCACCGGCACCGCCGCCGCCACCGGGACGGAAACCGCCACCGCCGCCGCCACCGGGACCGCCGGGACGACCGCCGCCGCCGCCGCCGGAGCGGAAGCCACCGCCGCCACCGCCGGGACCGCCACCCGGACGACCGGGACGGTCACCGGGCCCACCGGCCGGGCGACCCGGACGCTGGCTCGGCATCTGCGACGGGTTGGGCCGGGGGCCGCCCATCGAGGCCGGGTTGGGCCGCGGAGGCATCGCGGCCGGGTTGGGCCGCGGGATGTTGCCGCCACCCGGTGCGGGCCGCGCCGGAGCGCCGCCGGAGACACCGAACGGGTTGTTGCCCGGGGAGCGCGCCGGCGGGCGGGCGCCGCCGGGACGAGGCCCCTGGCCTGGACGTGGGGCACCCGGGGTCGGCGCGGCACCCGGCTGGGGCGCCGGCGTCGCCGGACCGGGACGCGGGCCGGGCGTCGGCGCACCACCGCTGGGCGGCGGCGTGCTCTCACGCCTGGTGGTCTCCCGCTGGCGGGCCTCCTTCGCGGCCTTCAGGGCCGCGTCCTGGTCCGCCTTCAGCGCGGCGGCGCGCTGCTCGGCGGCCGCCACCTCGATGTCGTGCGCGCTCGTCGGCTTGACCGCGGGAGCCGCGGGGCGCGGCGGGCCGGGGATCGGGCCACGCCCGCCACCGGGTCCGCCACCCGCGGGCGGCTGCGGCCGCTTCGGGGGCGCGAAGGGCTTGGCTGCCGGGACTGCCGGGCCCGGACGCGGTGCCATGGGCACTGGCGCGGCCGAGGGAGCCGACGATGCCGGCGCAGGAGGAGCCGAGGGTGCCGGTGCGGCCCCTCCGGATTCGAAGCTCGCTCGCAGCCGGCGCGCCACTGGCGCCTCGACCGTGCTGGATGCGGACTTCACGTACTCGCCAAGCTCCTGCAGCTTTGCGAGCACGGTCTTGCTCTCGACCCCGAGCTCTTTTGCCAGCTCGTGTACGCGGGCCTTGCCTGCCACTACACTCCTCACCTCGAGGCCGGGCGGCATGGGTCCGCGCCGACCTCACTCGTGCACTTGAAGCCTGGTCATCTCAGGGACTTCATCGTGTGCTCATGTCCGTCGTCCTACCTTGCGTGTCCGGGTGGGGCATCTCGCGCCCACCATCGGCGGTTCCGATCACTGCGATTGCTCCGCTGCCGCCAGGGTGACGGCTTCGGCCAGCGGGCCGGTGTCGAGGACTCCGGCGATACGCAAGGCCCGCCCGAAGGCGCGCCGACGCTCCGCTAGCGCCAGGCAAGCCGGATCAGGATGCAGGTGCGCTCCCCGACCCGGCCGTCTGCGGGCCGGATCGGGGACGGCCATGAACTGGTCAGGGCCGGACTCGATCGCGACAAACCGCAGTAACTCGGAGGATGACGCACGCAACCGGCAACCAACACAGGTGCGGACCGGGGGCGTGCGACGAACCGTCAAGAAGTCTACCCTGCGCTTTCGGCTTGTGCCGCGCCCGGTCCCGTGACGTGATCGACGTTGCCGGCCGAACCGTTGTCGGCGGCGCCGTCCGTGGCATTGTCCGGGCGGATGTCGATGCGCCAGCCGGTGAGCCTCGCGGCGAGCCGCGCGTTCTGGCCCTCACGGCCGATGGCCAGGGAAAGCTGGAAGTCCGGGACGGTCACCCGGGCGGCCCGGTTACCCGCGTCGACGACCTCCACGTTGAGCGCCTTGGCCGGCGACAGCGCGTTGCCGACGAACTGGGCCGGGTCGTCCGACCAGTCGATGATGTCGATCTTCTCGCCGTGCAGCTCGCTCATGACGGCCCGGACCCGCTGACCCATCGGGCCGATGCAGGCACCCTTGGCGTTGACCCCGGCGACCGTGGTGCGCACCGCGATCTTCGTACGGTGACCTGCCTCACGTGCGATCGCGGCGATCTCGACGGTCCCGTCGGCGATCTCCGGGACCTCCAGGGCGAAGAGCCGCTTCACCAGGTTGGGGTGGGACCGCGACAGCGTCACCTGCGGCCCGCGGAAGCCCTTCACCACGTGGACCACGATGCACTTGATGCGCTGGCCGTGCTCATACCGCTCGCCCGGCACCTGCTCCGCCGCGGGCAGCAGCCCCTCGATCTTGCCGAGGTCGATGGAGACGATGCCCTTCTCGGCGCGTGCGTCGTGCGCCTGGATCACGCCGGTGACCAGGTCGCCGTCCCGGCCGACGTACTCGCCGAAGTGCACCTCGTCGGTCGCCTCGCGCAGCCGCTGCAGGATGACCTGCTTGGCGGTCATCGCCGCGATCCGGCCGAAGTCGTGCGGGGTGTCCTCGTACTCGCGGACGATCGTGCCGTCCTCGTCGAGGTCCTGCGCCAGCACCGACGCCGCGCCGCTCCTGCGGTCGATCTCGACGCGGGCGTGCGGGTTGGCCCCCTCGGTGTGCCGGTACGCGGTCAGCAGTGCGGTCTCGATCGCCGCGAGGATGGTCTCGAACGGGATCTCCCGCTCACGCTCCAGCGCGCGGAGCGCCGCCAGGTCGATGTTCACGCCTCGTCCTCCCCTTCCTCGTCGTCGTCATCGTCTTCGTCATCCGCGAAGTCGTCGTCTTCGTCCTCTGGCAGCTCGGCCAGGCGCTTCATCTCTACCTGCACCCGGCCGGGGCCGAGGTCCTCGAAGGCGACCGTCCGCGCGGCGCCCTCCACGTCCAGGGTCACCCCGGTGTCGCTCACCGCCGTCACCCGGCCGGTGACGGGCACTCCGGCCGCGTCGACCTGCACCAGGCGGGTCCGGTTGCGCCGCCAGTGCCGCGGCTCGGTCAGCGGCCGGTCGACCCCGCGGGAGCCGACCTCCAGCTCGTACTCCCCCGCGATCAGCTCGTCGCCGCCCGTCTCGGCCTCGTCCAGCGCGGCCGACACGGCCCGCGACACCTCGGCGACGGCGTCCAGGTCGACACCCCGGTCGCTGTCGACCGCGACCCTCAGCAGGTGCCGCCGCCCGACCCGGCTGACCTCGAGCTCCTCCAGGTCGAAGCCCGCCGCCACGACGACCGGCTCGACGACCTTCCGCAGACGCTCGCGGTGCGCACCGGCGTCACGGGCCCCAGCATCCCGCGAACCGCCGCTGCGGCGATCCCGCTGCTGAGCCATGATCGACACCTTCTCTCTGCACCGCCATGGGCGCGTCACGCCCATCCGGCAGCTCTGGCACGGCCTCACGCCGCCCGCGTCGATACCCACGGGCGGCTCCCCGCAGAGCGTAACGCGACGTGACCTCCGGCGTTCCGGCGGCGCTCCCACCGTGTCACCACCCGGGTCCCACCGTGTCCCCACCGTGTCCCCACCGTGTCCCCACCGTGTCCCCACGGTGTCTCCACCCGAGGTCTCACCCGTGTCCCCACCCCGACCGCGCCGGAGGGGCCACAACCGCGGGTCTTGTTCCCCTAAATCGCGCTGAATGGTGTTCACTGTGCGCGTGTCCTCCCGCAGAGCCGTCCTCGCCGCCGCAGCCGGGGTGGTGGCGACCCTCGCCGCCTGCGACGTCCCGAAGCGGTCCGCGGCGACCTGGCACCCGGCGCCCGATGTGCTGTTGCCGCTGCTCACCCGCACGGTGGCGCTGCGGGACCGCTACGCCGAGGTGCTGACCGCGTTCCCCGCCCTGCAGGACCGGCTCGGCCCGCTCAAGGACGACCACGCCGCGCACGTCGTCGCGTTGGCCCGCGAGATCGGCATCGACGAGCACGGCCCGATGCCGGCGGCGAGCGCGTCCGCCGGGCCGGTCGTGCAGGACCAGGCGGCCGCGATCAAGGAGCTCGTCGGGCTGGAGAAGACCGGCCAGGACGACGCGACCGGCGCCTGCCTGGCCGCTCCGTCCTACCGGGCGGCCCTGCTCGGCTCCATCGCCGCCTGCCGTGCCGCACACGTGGAGATCCTGACATGACGACGCCCGCCGACGAGCGGCTCGTGGCGGCGCTGCAGGCCGAGCACGCCGCCATCTACGCCTACGGCACCGCCGGCGCCAAGCTCGACGGCGGGACGGTCGGCCTGGCCCGCAACGCCGAGTCGGCCCACCGCGCCCGCCGCGACGACCTCGTGGTCCGGCTGTCCGGCGCCGGGGTCACGCCACCGCCCGCGGCGCCCGCGTATGCGCTGCCGTTCCCGGTCACCGACCGCGCGTCGGCACTGAAGCTCCTCGCCATGGTGGAGGACCGCACGGCCGCACAGTGGCGGCTGGCGCTGCCGCCGACCTCCGGCGAGGTGCGCAAGCTCGCCGTCGACGCGCTCGTCGACTGCGCCACCCGGGGCGCCGCCCTGCGCCAGGCGGCCGGCACGACGCCGCTGACCAGCGCGTTCCCCGGCAAGGCTTAGAAACCCGACAAACAGGGCGATCCGGCCTCGCGAGATCTGAAACCTCCGGTACTCCCGAAAGCGTGCCATCGCAAGGGCGCAGGACCCCACGGACGTGTCCGCTCCGCGACGATCGTTGCATCACGCCACGAGCGTCCGAACGAGAGGAGACCGACATGCGCCGCACCGCTTGGGCCGGTCCGACGATGCAGCCGCGTCGTTAAACACACCGTCTCGTGAGCCCTGCCGTCCGGGAAGAGCACCACCTGCGCCTTCCCGGACGATCAGGTCTCACACTCCGATGACCCTCCCGACCAGATACGTCGCACCGGCCGCCGCCGCACCGAGCAGCAGCTGCCGGACACCCGACGCCCACCAGCGCCGGCGGGTGTACCGGGCGATCAACGCCCCGGCGACGAACAGCCCGCCACCGCCCGCGGCCAGCGCCGGCCACAGGCTGGTGGCGCCGAGCAGATACGGCAGCAGCGGCACCAGCGCGCCGATCGAGAAGCACACGAACGACGACCCGGCGGCCACCCACGGGCTGGGTGCATCGTCCGGGTCGACCCCGAGCTCCTCCTGCGCGTGGACCCGGACCGCCTCGTCGATGTCCCGCCCCAGCGTCGAGGCGACCTCCAGCGCCAGGTCCGGCGGCAGCCCCCGGCGCTCCCAGATCCTGGCGAGCTCCTCGGCCTCCTCCTTGGGGAAGCGGGTCAGCTCCCGCCGCTCCTTCGCGACCTCCGCGGCGACCTGCTCGTTCTGCGCGCGGACGCTGGTGAACTCCCCCAGTCCCATCGAGATCGCCCCGGCGACCAGGCCCGCCGCGCCGGTCAGCACGATCGTCCGCGGCGCGATCCCGCCACCGCCGACCCCGGCGATCAGCGCGATGTTGGTGACCAGCCCGTCCATCGCCCCGAACACCGCGGCCCGCAACCACCCGCCCGAGACGTCGGCATGGTGATGCGCGTCCAACGCTGCAGGATGCGCCGCGGGATGCCCCGCAGGGCTCGTCACGACGCCTCCGCTCCGCTCCGGCGCCGCGACCAACGACTGAGCCCATGGTGCCCGGCCGCTCCGCTCCGCTCCGGGCCGGTCACGGCAGGGTCAGGATCTCGAAGCCGTCGTCCGTCACCACGATGGTGTGCTCGAACTGGGCGGTCCACCTGCGGTCCTTGGTGACGACCGTCCAGCCGTCCTTCCAGATGTTGTAGTCGTGCGTGCCGAGCGTGATCATCGGCTCGATCGTGAACGTCATCCCGGGCTCCATCACCGTGGTGAGCCGCGGGTTGTCGTAGTGCGGCACGTAGAGGCCCGTGTGGAACACCTCGTTGATGCCGTGGCCGGTGAAGTCGCGCACCACGCCATAGCCGAAGCGCTTCGCATACGCCTCGATGACCCGCCCGATCGCGTTGATCGGCCGGCCGGGCGCGACGGCCCGGATGCCCCGCATCATCGCCTCGCGGGTCCGCTCGACCAGCAGCCGGGCCTCCTCGGTGACGTCACCGACGCAGAACGTCTGGTTGGTGTCGCCGTGCACCCCGCCGATGAACGCCGTCACGTCCACGTTGAGGATGTCGCCGTCCTCGATCACCGTCGAGTCGGGGATGCCGTGGCAGATCACCTCGTTGAGCGAGGTGCAGCACGACTTCGGGAACCCCTTGTAGCCCAGCGTCGACGGATACGCCCCGTGGTCGCAGAGGAACTCGTGCACCACCCGGTCGATCTCGTCGGTCGTCACCCCCGGCTTGGCGTGCTCCCCCGCCAGCACCGTCGCCTGCGCGGCGAGCCGGCTCGCCACCCGCATCCGCTCGATGATCTCCGGGGTCTGCACATCCGACCCGCGCTGCTTGCTCGGCCCGCGCTTCCCCACATACTCGGGGCGCGCGATCGAGGCCGGAACCTGACGCCAGGGTGTTTGCGTGCCGGGGGCGAGCGGTGCGCGGACGGTCATGCCGAAAAGCCTAACGCGCATCAACACGACATGGTCTGGGTAACCCCCTGAGCATGATCGACGACGACCGCGTCTCCCAGCGCGCCGAGGACCTCCTGCCCGAAGAGCTCGCCGCCGGCAGCGACGACCCGAAGGCCCAGGCCGAGGCCCTCCTCGCCGACTCCGAGGACCGCGAGCACTACCGCGAGACCGCCCCCGACCTGCGCATCGACCACCGCACCTCGGACGAGGCCGCCGCCACCGGAGACGAGGCCGCCGCCGGCGAGTAGCCGCGCCGGCTCACGGCCGCGCGTACGCCGAGGCGCGGTAGGCGCGGGCGGCTTCGATGAAGGCGGCGAAGACGCGGAAGTCGGTGGTGTCCTCGGGGTGCCACTGGACGCCGACGGCGAAGGGCTTCGACGGGTCCTCGACGACCTCGATGAGGTTGTCGTCGGGGCACCAGCCGGTCGGGGTCAGCGTGCCGGGGTCGGCGCAGCCCTGGTGGTGGAACGAGTTGACCATCACCGAGTCGCCCAGGATCTTGGCGGCGAGAGTGCCACCGGTCAGGACGACGGGGTGCTCGCCGAACTTGGGGCCGCTGACGGGGCGGTGGTCGTTGTGGCCCAGGACGTCGGGCAGGTGCTGGTGGAGGCGGCCGCCATACGCGACGCACATCAGCTGCATGCCGCGGCAGATGCCCAGCAGCGGCAGATCCAGGGCGAGCGCGGCGCGCATGAGCAGCAGCTCGGCGGTGTCGCGCTCGGGCTTGACCTTCGTGGTGGCGTGGGGCGGCTCGCCGTAGAGGTCCGGGTTCACGTCGGAGCCGCCGGTGAACATGATCCCGTCGAGGCCGTCCAGGACGTCGATGTCGGGGTCGTCGGGGGTCACGAGGACCGCCCGGCCGCCGGAGGAGTGCACCGCGTGCACGTAGGACAGTGGAAGCACGGCCGAGAAGGTGTCGTTGAGCCCGAAGCGGGTCTCCTCGGCGTAGGTGGTCAGTCCGATCACCGGTCGCGACATGCCCATCAACTTAATCCCACCGGGGCGAGGTTGTGGAGGATCTCGAGTGCCCTGTCGCGGGCGTCCTCCGGGGCGAGGGTGATGAGCGGGTCCCAGTTCAGGTCGTAGAAGACCTCGGTGACGCCCTGCGTGCCGAGCCACGCGGCGCCCTCGCGGACCTGCTCGTAGCTGCCGGACAGCGGCGGCCGGCCGTCGGAGTCCAACTCGGTCTCGGTGAGCTTGACCACACCGCGGCAGACGATCCTCGGCGAAGCGCGACCGGAGGACCTGGCGCCCTCCCGTACAAGAGCGACATCCGATGCGATGTCGGACAGGTCGGTGGCGGAGCGGCTGACCCAGCCGTCGCCGATCTCACCCGCCCGGCGGATCGCGGCCTCGACGGCGCCGCCGAGGAGGATCGGCACGCCGGGGCGCTGCACCGGACGGGGCTCCATGCGGCCGTCCGGCACGGTGTAGAACTCGCCGTCGAACGAGGCGGCGCCCGACCACAGCGCCCGCAGCACCGCGACGTATTCGCGGGTCCGCGCCGCCCGCCGCGCCATCGAGGCGCCGGTCGCGGTGAACTCGTCGGACGACCAGCCGGCGCCGAGCCCGAGATCGACCCGGCCGCCGCTGAGCACGTCGAGGGTGGCGACCTGCTTGGCGAGCACGACCGGCGACACGAACGGCAGGTTGATCACGGCCACGCCGAGGCGGATCCGGCTGGTCCGGGCGGCGGCGAAGGTCAGCGCGACGATCGGGTCGAGGACGCTGCGGTACATCGGACCGTCCGCCGACAGCAGCCGCTGGAAGGTCCACAGCGAGTCGTAGCCGAGCCGCTCCGCCTCGGTGGCGATCTCCGCGAGGATCTCCGGCGTGGCCCACGACCCGGACACCGGCAGTCCGCACCCGATGCGCATGGCTCCCAACCTACCCAGGAATCGCCCGCACGAGGGCGGCAAACGGGCGGACGTCCAGGGCCTCCTCGGGGTGCCACTGGACACCGAGGACGAAGCGGCGCTCCGGGTGCTCCACGGCCTCGATCACGTCGTCGTCGGCCCATCCGGTGACGGTGAGCGCGCCCGCGTCGTCGACGGCCTGGTGGTGGTAGGAGTTGACCTCCGCCGTCCCGCCGAAGATCGCCTCGGCCCGGGAGCCGGGCGCGAAGCGGGCCGGGTGCGCCCCGTAGACGCCGGGGCTCGGCTGGTGCCGCTCGTTGCCCAGGACGTCGGGCAGGTGCTGGGTGAGCGTGCCGCCACAGGCGACGGCGAGCAGCTCCATGCCGCGGCAGACCCCCAGCACCGGCAGGTCGGCGTCCAGCGCCGCGGCGAGCACGGCCAGCTCGCCGCTGTCGCGGTCCGGGCGGGTCTTCGTCGACGGGTGGGCCGGCGCGCCGTAGTGCGCCGGCTCGATGTCGGCACCGCCGGCCAGGACGAGGCCGTCGAGGCGGCGGACCAGGTCGGCGGCGTCGTCCGCCGACGGGGGCAGGATGACCGGCCGGGCGCCGGCCGCCCGCACCATCCGCACGTACCCCTCGGGGACGAGCACCGCCCGCGTGTCCCACACGCCCCAGCGGGCCGGCTCGACGTACGCGGTGATCCCGACCAGTGCGGTCACAGCGGCGTCACGTACGCGCCGGTGATGCCGCCGTCGACGAGGAACGTGGAGGCGGTGATGAACGACGCGTCGTCGCTGGCGAGGAACGCGACCGCGCCGGCGATCTCCTCCGGGGCGCCGAAGCGGCCCATCGGCACGTGCACGAGGCGCCGGGCGGCCCGCTCCGGGTCCTTGGCGAAGAGCTCCATGAGCAGCGGGGTGGCGATCGGCCCGGGGCACAGCGCGTTCACCCGGATGCCTTCGCGGGCGAACTGCACGCCGAGTTCGCGGGTCATCGACAGCACCGCGCCCTTGCTCGCGGTGTAGGCGATCTGCGAGGTGGCGGCGCCGAGCAGCGCGACGAAGCTCGCGGTGTTGATGATCGAGCCCTTGCCCTGGGCGCGCATGTGCGGGATGGCGTACTTGCAGCAGAAGTAGACGCTGGTGGTGTTGACCTTCAGCACCCGCTCCCACGCCTCGAGGCCGGTGTCGAGGATCGAGTCGTCGTCCGGCGGGGAGATGCCGGCGTTGTTGAAGGCGATGTCGAGCCGCCCGTGCCGCTCGGCGACGCCGTCGAAAAGCGCCCTGACCTGCTCCTCGTCGGAGACGTCGGCGGCGACGAACTCGCCGCCCACCTCCTCGGCGGCGGCCTTGCCGGCGTCGGGGTTGAGGTCCACGACGACGACCTTGGCGCCCTCGGACGCGAACCGGCGCGCCGTGGCGAGCCCGATGCCGCTGCCGGCGCCGGTGATGACCGCGACCCGGTCCTGGAGACGAGCCTGCACTTAGACCTCCGTGCTGAAGAAGACGTTCTTGACTTCGCTGAACGCGGCGACCGCGTCCGGGCCGAGCTCACGGCCGAGGCCGGACTGCTTCACGCCGCCGAACGGCGTCCAGTACCGCACCGAGGAGTTGGAGTTGACGCTGAGGTTGCCGGCCTCGACGCCGCGGGCGACGCGGATCCCGCGGCCCAGGTCGCCGGTCCAGATGGAGCCGGACAGGCCATACTCGGTGTCGTTGGCGAGACGGATCGCGTCGGCCTCGTCGTCGAAGCGCAGCACCGACAGGACCGGGCCGAAGATCTCCTCGCGCCAGTGCCGGTCCTGCGTCGACTCCGCGGCGAGCACGGTCGGCGCCATCCAGTAGCCGGGTCCGCCGGGCGCGGTGCCCGTGATCAGCGCGTCGTCCACATAGGACCGCACCGATGCCAGCTGCCCCGCGGAGATCAGCGGCCCCATCTGCGCGGTCTCCAGGGCGGGGTCCTCGCACCGGAACGCCGTCACCGACTGCTCCAGCAGGCCCATGAACTCGTCGTACACGCTGGCCTGGACGAGCAGGCGGGACCGGGCGCAGCAGTCCTGGCCAGCGTTGTCGAAGACCGCGCCCGGCGCACCGGCGGCCGCCTTCGCGAGGTCCGCGTCGGCGAAGACGATGTTGGCGCTCTTGCCGCCCAGCTCCAGGGTCACCCGCTTCACCTGCTGCGCGCAGCCGGCCATGATGCGCTTGCCGACCTCGGTGGAGCCGGTGAAGCAGACCTTGCGCACGAGCGGGTGGGTGACGAACCGCTCCCCGACGACCGAGCCCTTGCCCGGCAGCACCGTGAACACGCCCTCGGGCAGACCGGCCGCCAGGGCCAGCTCGCCCAGGCGAAGGGCGGTCAGCGGGGTGAGCTCGGCGGGCTTGAGCACGACGGTGTTGCCGGCGGCGAGCGCGGGGGCGAAGCCCCAGCCGGCGATCGGCATCGGGAAGTTCCACGGCACGATGACCCCGACGACGCCCAGGGGCTCGTAGAACGTGACGTCCATGCCGCCGGCGACCGGGATCTGCCGCCCGCTCAGCCGCTCGGGCGCCCCGGCGTAGTAGTTGAGCACGTCCCGGACGTTGCCGGCCTCCCAGCGGGCGTTGCCGATGGTGTGCCCGGAGTTGCGGACCTCCAGCTGCGCGAGCTCCTCGTTGTGCTCGTCGACGAGCGCGGCGAAGCGGCGCAGCAGCCGGGCCCGGTCGCCCGGCGCCACGGCCCGCCATGCCTGGAACGACTGGTGGGCCTTCTCGATCGCGGCGTCGGTCTCCTCGACGCCCAGGGATGGCACCGTGGCGACCACTTCCTCGGTCACCGGCGAAATGACGTCATGCATGCGTGTTCAGAGCCTTTCGAAGCCGCGCTGGAGTTCCCAGTCGGTGACCGCCGCGTCAAACGCTGCCAGCTCGACCCGGGCGTTGTTGGCGTAATGGGCGACGACGTCCTCACCGAATGCCGCGCGGGCCAGGTCGCTGCCCTCCCACAGGGTGAGCGCCTCGCGCAGCGTCGCGGGCACCCGGGGCGCGGTGTCGTCCTGGTACGCGTTGCCGGTGTAGATGTCCTCGAGGGGCAGCTCGTTGCGGATGCCGTGCAGCGCGCCGGCGGCCATCGCGGCGATCGCCAGGTAGGGGTTGACGTCGGCGCCGGGCACCCGGTTCTCGACCCGCAGCGACGGGCCGTGCCCGACGACGCGCAGCGCGCAGGTGCGGTTGTCGTTGCCCCAGCGCACCGCGGTCGGCGCGAACGAGCCCGCCTGGTAGCGCTTGTAGGAGTTGATGTTCGGCGCGTACATGAGGGTGAACTCGCGCATGGTCGCCAGCAGGCCGGCCATGGCGTGGTGGAACGTGGGCTCGTCGACCCGCTGCCCGTCTCCGGTACGGCGAAGGGAGAAGTGGATGTGGCAGGAGTTGCCCTCGCGCGCGTTGGGCTTGGCCATGAAGGTGATCGACACGCCCTCCTGGGCCGCGATCTCCTTGGCGCCGTTCTTGTAGAGCACGTGCCCGTCGGCGTTGCGCAGCGCCTCGTCGTAGCGGAACGCGATCTCGTGCTGGCCGAGGTTGCACTCGCCCTTGGCGCTCTCCGGGACCAGGCCGGCGCCCGCCATGTCGTTGCGGATGCGGCGCAGCAGCGGCTCGATCCGGGCGGTCTGCAGCAGCGAATAGTCGGCGTTGAAGACGTTGGCCGGGATGAGGTCGCGGTACCCCTTGGCGTACGCCTCCTCGTAGCTGTCCCGGTAGGCGATGAACTCCAGCTCCGTGCCGGTGTAGGCGGTGAGGCCGGCGTCGGCGAGCCCGGCGAGCCGCGCGCGCAGGATCTGCCGGGGCGAGGCGGCCACCGGCGACTCGCCGTCCAGCCAGCGCAGGTCGGCGAGGACCAGGGCGGTGCCGGGCTGCCACGGGATGCGGCGCAGGGTGGCGAAGTCGGGGATCATCGCGAAGTCGCCGTAGCCGGAGGACCAGGACGACATCGCATAGCCCTCGACGGTGTTCATGTCGACGTCGACCGCGAGCAGGTAGTTGCAGCCCTCGGTGCCGTGGGCGACGACCTCGTCGAGGAAGTGCTGGGCGTAGAACCGCTTGCCCTGCAACCGGCCCTGCATGTCGGTGACCGCCACGACGACCGTGTCGATCTCACCCTCGCTCACCGCAACGCGCAGCTGCTCGATCGTCAGCATCGCCCATCCCCTAAAGGTCTAGAAACAAACCATAAACTCAACCGAGCAGACCGCGCAACAGGGCGGCGGTCGCGTCGCAGTGCTCTTCCATCTCGGTGCGGGCGACGACCGGGTCACCGCCGAGGATCGCCTCGACGACCCGCTCGTGCTGGGCGTCGGAGTGGTCGAGGTTGCGGCGCAGCACCGGGATCGCGGCGAGCAGCCGGTCCAGGCGCAGCTGCACGTCGGCGATGGAGGCGGCCACCGACGTGGAGCCGCTCGCCGAGGCGATCGCGAGGTGCAGCCGGGAGTCGTTGACCCGCCGGGTCCGCGGGTCGCGGGTGCGGGCCGCGGCCAGGCAGGCGACCAGGTGCGCCCGGTCCGCGGCGGACAGCGACCTCGTCGCGGCGAGCGCGGCCGCGCCCGGCTCCAGGACCCGCCGGAAGTCCAGCGCGTCGTGCAGCGCGTCGCCCATCTCGCGGGCGAGGGCGGCGGCGTCCTGCTCGGCGGCGTCGGGGTGCGAGTCGCCGGTGGAGCGCACCACGAACGTGCCGCCGGAGCGCCCGCGCCGCGACTCGAGGAAGCCGGCCTCCCGCAGGGCGGCGATCGCCTCGCGCAGCGTCACCCGGCTCACCTGCAGGCGCTCCGCCAGCTCGCGCTCCGGCGGGAGCCGCTCGCCGACCGGCACGAGACCCAGCCGGATCGCCTGGGCCAGGCGTGCCACGGTGATCTCGAAGGCGTTGCCGCCCCGGACCGGACGCCACATCGGCACACCTGACAGGGGCTCAGTGGCCACCGGCATCCGCCCTCCTCGCCTCGATGGGTCCGGACGGCGTTCGCGCGCCGCCCGGACCACATCATTCCCTAGTCGACGGACGCCGCGGTGTCCTCCGCGATCGCCTCGTCGATCGTGCGGATCGGGCCCTTGAACCAGTGCTTCGCCGACAGCGTCCACCACAGCGCTGCGCCGCCGATGACCAGCAGGATCGCCAGCGGCGCGTAGTTGACGTTGAGCCAGGAGAAGTCCTTGTTGCCGGGGATCGCGGCCGGCGACAGCGGCAGCACGAAGTAGACCGAGATGACGGCGATCTCGATGACCGCGATCCAGCCCAGCACCTTGTACTTCGAGCCGAGCGTCCACGGGCCGGGCACGAACCTGTCGCCCATCCGCAGGCGCAGGTAGATCGGGATCAGGAAGGCCAGGTACAGGCCGATGACCGCGACCGAGACCACCGCGTAGAAGGCGGTGGGCGCGCCCGTCGGGCTCTTGTACAGCGCGGGCAGGGTGAGCACGAGCCCGGCCGCGGAAGCACCCAGGATCGCGTTCACCGGGGTGCCGTTGCGGTCCACCTTGGACCACAGCTGCCAGCCCGGCACGGCCCGGTCACGACTGAACGCGTAGGTCATCCGGGACATGCTCGTCACGCAGCTCATGCCGCAGAAGAACTGCCCGATGGTGGAGATGAGGATGACCGCCTTGAAGAAGCCGGAGCTCAGCGACGTCTCGAAGATCGCGCCGGAGAAGCCGGCGGCCTCGGTGATCGCGTCGACGTCGGTCGCCGCGAACAGGAACGACAGCAGCAGGATCCAGCCGCCGATCGCCGAGTAGAAGATGGACTGCCACAGGCCCTTCGCGGCGGCCGTGGACGCGCCCTTCGTCTCCTCCGACACGTGCGCGCACGCGTCGAAGCCGGTGATCGTGTACTGGGTGAGCAGGAAGCCGAACGGCAGCACCAGGAACCAGTACAGCCCGTCGGAGTAGCCGGAGTTGTTGAAGCGCTCGGTGAAGACGAACTGCAGGCTCTGGTGCTTCTCCGGCACGATCACCAGGATCAGCACGACCGCGGCGGCACCGAACACGTGCCACCACACCGAGACGTTCTGCAGCACGTCGATGACGTTGTGCCCGAAGATGTTGATCGCCGCGTGCAGCACGAGGATCACCACGAACAGCAGGAACGTCAGGTACAGGTTGCCGCTGTCCCACGAGGTGTACGCGTCGAGCACCAGGCTCAGGAACGTCGCGCAGCCGTAGTCGACCGACGCGGTCACGGCGATCAGGCCGATCAGGTTGAGCCAGCCGGTGAACCAGCCGTGGATCGGCTTGCCCATCTTGGCGGCCCACCAGTAGATGCCGCCGGCCGTCGGGTACGCCGACACCAGCTCCGACATGCAGAAGCCGATGATCAGGATGAAGATCGAGATGAGCGGCCAGCCCCAGGAGATGGCGACCGGGCCGCCGTTCATCCACGCCTGGCCGAACGTGGTGAAGCAGCCCGCAAGGATCGAGATGATGGAGAACGAGATGGCGAAGTTGGAGAAGCCGCTCCACTTGCGGCGCAGCTCCTGCTTGTAGCCCAGCTCGGCGAGCCGCTGTTCGTCTGCGTCGACGGTCGGTGATGCCATGGGCACCTCCTCGGTTTTTAGGGGTGGGGGTTCCTTCCGTTGGCCGCCGCCAGGAGCCTGCCGAGGCCGGGGTCGTCGTCCAAGGCATCCTTGGCCTGGCCCCACTTCTCGGCCGCCTCCGCCGCGTAGTCGAACGCGGCGGACTTGAACAGTCCATGGTGGACGGTGAACCACAGCGTCCAGGTGACGTTGGACGCGACTTGATACAGCCGGACCCTCGCGCGGAGGGCCTCGTCGGCTTCGGCGAAGTACTCCCCCGCCAGCAGGCCGACCAGATCCGGGTCGTAGTCGGCCTCCGCGGCGATGTCGCCGAGCTCGAATGCGGGGTCGTTGTTGCCGGACAGCTGGTAGTCGATGATCCGCACACCGTCGCCGGTGGCGATGAAGTTCTCGGCGAGCAGGTCGTTGTGGCACGGCACGCGCGGCAGCGGCCGCGCCGCCAGTGCCCTTTCCAGGGCATCCACTGTGGACGAGCGGTCCAGGTAGCCGTCCGGCAGCGGCAGGTCGTGCCGCGCACAGACGCCGAGCAGCTCGGCCCGCTTGGCGAAGATGTCGAATTCGTTGCCGAACGCCGGGCCGGCGTGCAGCCGGCGGCAGGCGGTCGCGATGGACGGGACGATCTCGGGGCGGCGCACGTCGGCGGCGCCGAGGGTCCGGCCCGGGAGGTACTCGATGACGACCGCCGGGACGTCCGGCAGGACCTCGTAGACCTGCGCGCCGACGGTCCGCGCCGCGAGCACGGTGTTGGCGATCTCCTGCTCCGGCGGGACGCCGAGGCCGGCGGCGGACACCGCGGGCTCCAGCACCCGCAGCACGTAGGGCACCCGGTCGACGTCGACCCGGTAGATGTGATGGGACAGCCCGCCCTGCAGCCGCTGCCATTCGACCGCGCGGCCCACCCACGACGGGACCCGCTCCAGCAGGTCCGCGATGGACGGCACCGCAGTCATGGCACCCGGCCCCTTCGCCGCGCGGTCCACGCCGGTTACAGACCTTTTACACCCCGGGGACTGTAGTGACCGACGTCATAGTGGGGCACAGTTAACGCCTGCCACGGCCGGTCGTCAAGAGGGATCTTCGCGTTTACCGGTATCGCTTCAGACCTTTTACAAGCCCGGCACGCGGGATCACAATCATGCAATGTCGGACCTTCCAGCAGCCGCCCGCGCGGTGGTCGTCGGCGGCGGCGTCGCCGGTTGCAGCGTGGCCTACCACCTGGCGCGACTCGGCTGGACCGACGTCGTGCTGCTCGAACAGCACGAGCTCACCGACGGCACGACCTGGCACTCGGCCGGCTTCGTGGGGCAGCTGCGCTCCACGATCAGCCAGACCCGGATGATCATGTATTCGTCCGGCCTGTACGCCGAGCTGCGCACCCTCACCGGGCTGGACCCCGGCTGGCGGGGCGTCGGCGGGCTGCGCCTGGCGACCACCCCTTCGCGCGTCGAGGAGCTGCGCCGGCAGGTCAGCTCGGCGACCACGTACGGCCTGGAGCTCGACCTGCTGACCGCCGCGCAGGCGAAGGAGCGGCTGCCGCTGCTCGACGTCGGCGACGTCCTCGCCGCCGGCTGGCTGCCCGGCGACGGCTGGCTGGAGCCCGCGCAGCTGGCCGCCGCGCTCGCCGCGGGCGCGACCGCGCTCGGCGTCCGGATCGTCACCGGGGTCCGCGTCACCGGCGTCGAGACGGTCTCCGGCCGGGTCGCCGCGGTCACGACGAGCGCCGGCCGGATCGCCACCGAGGTCGTCGTCAACGCCGCCGGCGCCGCCGCGGGGCACGTCGGGCGGCTCGCCGGCGTCGACATCCCGATCGTGCCGATCAAGCACCAGTACGTCGTCACCGGCGCGCTGGACGGCGCCGGCTCCACAGTGGACATCCCGACGGTCCGGGACCCCGACCGGATCGTGTACTTCCGCGGCGCCCCCGCGCCGGTCGGCGGCCTGCTCGTCGGCGGCTACGTGCGGCAGCCGGCGCTGTGGGACGACCCCGACCCGCTGTCGGCGGCGCGGACCCTGTTCGAGCCCGACCTGGACACGTTCGCCGAGTCGTGGGGCAACGCGCGGCACCGCGTCCCGGCGCTGCGCACGGTCGGCATGGACCGGATCGTGCACGGGCCGGAGGCGTTCACCCCGGACGGGGAGTTCCTGCTCGGCGAGACCTCGGTCGCCGGCTTCTGGGTCGCCGCCGGCTTCTGCGTGCACGGGCTCGCCGCGGCCGGCGGCGTCGGCAAGGTGATCTCCGAGTGGATCGTCGGCGGCGCCCCGGAGTGGGACGTGTCCACGATGGACGTCCGCCGCTTCGGCGCCCACGCGGCGAGCCGCACCTGGGCGGCGGCGAAGGCGCTCGACGGCTACTCCCGCTACTACGACGTGGTGTACCCCGGGCAGGAGTGGACCGCCGGCCGCCCGCTGCGGCGCTCCCCCGTGTGGCCGCGCCTGGCCCCGCTCGACGCCGCGCTCGGCGAGAAGGCCGGGTGGGAGCGGGCGAACTGGTTCGGCGTCAACGCGGCGCTCGCCGTGCCCGGCGTCACCGCGCCGCGCGGATGGGCCGGGCGACACTGGTCGCCGGCGATCGCCGCGGAGGTCGCCGCGACCGCCACCGCCGCCGGGCTGTTCGACCAGTCGTCGTTCGCGAAGCTCGACGTGCGCGGCCCGGGCGCGCTGCGGCTGCTGCAACGGCTGTGCGCCAACGACGTCGACCGTCCGGCGGGCGGGCTCACGTACACCTCGATGCTCAACGCCCGCGGAGGGGTCGAGGCGGACCTGACCGTGACGCGACTCGGCGAGGCACACTTCCGGATCGTCACCAGCACCGCGAGCGGGGTGCGGGACGCGGCCTGGATCCGCCGGTTCGCGGGTCCGGACGTGCTGGTGGACGACGTCACGTCGGCACACGGCTGCCTGTGCCTGTGGGGGCCGGCGGCCCGCGACATCCTCCAGCCGCTCACCGACGCGTCGCTGGCCAACGCGGACTTCCCGTTCATGCGTGCCGCACGGCTCACGGTCGGCCCGGTGCCGGTCCTCGCCCAGCGGGTCACCTTCGTCGGCGAGCTCGGCTGGGAGCTGTACGCGCCGGCCGAGTACACGCTGACGCTGTGGGACCTGCTGATGGAGGCCGGCGCCCCGCTCGGGCTGCGGCCGGGCGGCTACCGGGCGATCGACTCGATGCGCCTGGAGAAGGGGTACCGCGTCTGGGGCGCCGACCTCACCACCGACACCGACCCGATCTCCGCCGGCCTCGGCCCGTTCGTCGCGCGGTCGAAGGACTTCATCGGCCGGGACGCCCTTCCCGACGCCCCCGACCGGGTGCTGCGCTGCCTCGTGCTGGACGATCCCACCACCGTCTGCCTCGGCGGCGAGCCGGTCCGCGTCGACGGCGTGCCGTGCGGACGGGTCACGTCCGGCGGGTTCGGCTACCGGGTCGGGGCGTCGATCGCCTACGCGTACCTGCCGGCAGCGACGCCGATCGGCACCCCCGTCGAGATCTCCGTCTTCGACCGCTGGTCCCCCGCCGTCGTGCGCGCCGAGCCCCTCTACGACCCGAAGATGCTCCGGGTGCGCGCCTGATCCTGCTTCGCGGACGCGGGTGCGGTCAGGGCTGCTCGGGCCTGTCGATGACGCGCAGCCAGGAGCCGTCGGGCTGGCGGCGCACGACCTGGACGCGGCCGCCCTTGCCATCGGCGGACCGGGTCCCGGTCAGTGCCAGGTCGCCGTTGAGGACGGTCGGCGTGAGCGGCTCCAGCGCGAAGTGCGGCACGTGCTCGATCATCGCCTCGCAGACCTTCCGGATGGCGTCGCGGCCGACGGTGGTCCCGCCCGGCGGGTAGGCCAGGACGGCGTCCGGCTCGTACAGCGCGGCGAGCCCCTCCGCGTCGCCGGCGTTGGCACGCTCGACGAAGAGTCGGGTCAGGTCCTCGGGTGTCTTCGCCGGCGGTCATCGCGTACGACACCCCGCCGCCCGACCTCGACGTGCGCATGCTCACCGACGAGGCGATCGACGCCGCGGTCGCCACCGGTCACGCCTGGGCCCGGCGGTCGGCGGTGCGGATCGCGGACCTGCGGGACCGGCCCCTCGTCTGCCTCCCCGGCGGCACCGGCATCCGCGGCATCCTCGAGTCGGCGTGCGCGGCCGCCGGGTTCGCACCGCGGGTGGCGTTCGAGGCGGGAACGCCGCAGGTGGTGGCCCGGCTGGCCGCGCGCGGGCTGGGCGTGGCGATCCTGCCGGCGTCGATCGCCCGCGGCTTCGACGGGCTGCACGCGCTGCGGATCACGCGCCCCGCGCTGAGCGGCCGGCTCGGCCTCGCGTGGCGCCGCGCCGGCCCCCGCTCGGCCGCCGCCGCGGCGTTCCTCGCCCGCTTCCCGTCCCACGGCGCCTGATCACGCGCCTGATCACGGTGCCTGATCACGGTGCCTGATCACCAGGGCACCGGACCGTCCTCGTCGTAGAAGCCCCCGGTCGGGCCGTCCGCCGGGAGGGTGGCCAGGCGGACCGCCGCGATCGCACCCTGCGCCGGGGTCCGCGGGCCGGCGTGGCCGTTCATGTCGGTCGCGCAGTAGCCGGGGTCGGCGGCGTTGACCTTGATCGCCGTCGCGCGCAGCTCGTTGGCGTAGGAGACGGTGACCGCGTTCAGCGCGCTCTTGGACGCGTTGTACGCCAGCAGCGGGTTCTGCGCGTACACGTGCGACGGCTCCGTGGTGAACGCGAGGGACCCCAGCCCGCTGCTGAGGTTCACGATCCGCCCCGCGTCGGAGCGCCGCAGCGCGGGCAGCGCCGCGTTGGTGACCGCGACGACGCCGAACACGTTCGTCGCGAACGTGTTCCGCAGCAGGTCGACCGGGGTCCCGCTGGGCGGCGCGCCCCGTTCCAGCAGCACGCCGGCGTTGTTGACCAGCACGTCGAGCCGCTCCAGGGCCGCCAGCCGGCCGACGCTGTCCTCGTCGGTCACGTCCAGGGTGATCGCCGTCGCGAACGGGCCGAGCGCCGCGGCCGCCTCCTTGCCGCGCACCGCGTCCCGCGCGCCGACCAGGACCTTCATGCCGTGCCTGGTGCCGAGCAGCTTCGCGATCTCGAATCCGATGCCTTTGTTCGCGCCCGTGACGAGGGCGACGCGTGGTTCGTCCATGCCCGCCACGCTGCCCGCCGGGCGGCGATCGCGGCAGAGCCGTGCCGAACATCGGATCGGCGGTCCCTGGTTGGCGCCTGGCCTGCCGCCGCGCGGTCCGGCAGCATGGAGCGCATGGACCGGGAACAGCTCGCCGCGTTTCTCCGCAGCCGCCGGGCGAAGGTCCTCCCGGCCGACGTCGGCATCGACGGCGGCGCCCGCCGGCGCACCCCCGGCCTGCGCCGCGAGGAGGTGGCCCGGCTCGCGGGCATCTCGGTCGACTACTACGCCCGCCTGGAGCAGGCCCGCGGGCCACGCCCGTCGCGGCAGGTGCTCGGCGCGCTCGGCCGGGCGCTGCGCCTGCTCGACGACGAGCGCACCTACCTCTTCCAGGTCGCCGGCGAGCAGCCCGCCCTCCCCGCGGGGCCGTCGCCGCACGTGTCGGCGGGCATCCTGCACCTGCTGGACCGGCTCGACGACACCCCGGCGTTCGTGATCGACGCGAAGTACGAGCTGCTCGCCTGGAACCCGATGGCCGTCGCCCTGATGGGTGACCCCGCCGCCGTCATGTCCGCCTCGCGCAACATGATCTGGAACCTGTTCACCGGCCCCGCCGACCTGACGGCGCCGGAGACGTCGCAGTTCGCCGACGAGTGCGTGGCGGACCTGCGGGCGGCGTCCGTCCGGTACCCCGGCGACCCCGGCATCCAGTCGCTGATCGCGCGGCTGCGCTCGGCCGGCCCGGAGTTCACCCGCCGCTGGGACGAGCACCAGGTCGGCGTCCGCCGCACCACGACGAAGCGCCTCGACCACCCCGTCCACGGCGAGCTGGTCTTCGACTGCGAGGTGCTCGACATCGCCGACGCCGGCCAGAAGGTGATCTTCTACACCGCCGAGGCGGGCTCGCACAGCGCGTGGGTGCTGTGCTCGCTGCGCCAGCGCCCCGCGTACGCGGGCTGACCCGCCGTCAGTGGCGGGCGGCCTGGGCGATCTGGTTGCGGAAGCCGGGGCCCAGGGTCGAGGCCTTCGCCGACTCGTGGGTGAGGCGGGCGCTGAGCAGGCCGCCCTGGCGGGCGATCCCCGCGGCGAGCGCCGGCACCAGCGGCAGCAGCCAGTCGGCCAGGAGGCCACGGGCCGGCAGGTACGCGACGAGCAGCACGGCGAGCGCGACCGCGACCCCCTCGACCATGCCGCGCCAGGCGCCCCGGCCCGAGGCGGCGACCGCCTCGCGGCGGGTGATCGTGGCGGTGTCTAGGCCGTCGAGCGCCCTGGTGTCGCGGCGGCCGAGGTTGAAGCAGGCACACCCGACGCTCGTGGAGACGCCGAGCACCGTCGCGGCGACGACGCTCCTGGTCAGCAGGACCGTCAGCCCGAACACCGCCCCGCCGGCCCCGCAGGCGACGAGGGCGCGCAGCCACTCCTTCTTGTCCCCCGGGTACCAGTAGTAACGCGTGGTGTTGGGCGTCAGCTGCCGGATGATGTGGCCCATGCGAAGCTTCCCTTGTTCAGCCGGGTGGCCTCTTGATCATCCTGCACGCGGGGGCAGTTTGCGGGGAAATGGCGGTTTAGAACAGTACGGTCGCGAAGGTGCCCACCTGCTGGAACCCGCACCGTTCGTACACCGCGCGGGCAGGGGTGTTGTAGTCGTTGACATACAGGCTGACCGATGGCGCCACCCGCCGCAGGGCGTCGCGCACGATCGTGGCGATCCCGCCCCGGGCCAGCCCCCGGCCGCGCCACTCCGGCGCGGTCCAGACGCCCTGGATCTGCGCGGTGTGCTTGGTGACCACCGCCAGCTCGGCCTTGAACACGACCTTGCCGTTGATCACCCGCGCGTAGGCCCGGCGGGCCCGGACGAGCTCGCCGACCCGCTCCCGGTAGGAGCGCTCGCCGCCGTCGGCGGTCGGTGAGACGCCGACCTCCTCGGTGTACATCGCGACCGCCGCCGGGAAGAGCAGGTCGATCTCGTCGGGCCGGACGAGGCGCACCCCCGGGTCGGCGGGCACCGGCGCCGGCGACGAGGTCGCCATCAGCGGCTGGTTCGGCCGTACGTCACGCGCCGGCCCCCACGAGGGTGCCAGCCGGCTCCACAGGCCGAGGACCGCGTCGGCGGACCCGACGATCGACGAACAGCCGCGCGGCTCACCCGCGACCATGTCCGCGAACGCCGCGACGGCCGGCGCCGAGGCGTTGACAGGGATCAGGTTGGCGCCGAGCCAGCACAGCGACTCCAGGTGGCGGCGCGAACCGTAACCGAAGATCCGGGCGTCCTGTCGCCACCACGCGAGCCCGGCCATCGAGATCCGCTCGGCGACCTGGGCGCCGCCGAACGGGTCGCCGTCGAGCAGCCGCTCGACCGCGCCGCGCTCGGCGTCGCCGAGGAGCCTCGCCGCCACCGTTAGCATGCGTACAAGCCTGCCAGATCCACCCGGGGACAGCCGCACATACCCGCCGCCGCCGTCCCCGTGTCAGGCACTAGTGGACCGTGACCGAGGGTCCGAGGCCGCGCAGCTCCTCGGGCAGATCGACGCCCATCTCCTCGGCGAGGCGCAGCGCCTCCTCGACCAGGGTCTCCACGATCTGCGACTCGGGCACCGTCTTGATGACCTTGCCCTGGACGAAGATCTGCCCCTTGCCGTTGCCGGACGCGACGCCGAGGTCCGCCTCGCGCGCCTCACCCGGACCGTTGACGACGCAGCCCATGACCGCGACCCGCAGCGGTGCCGGGAACCCGTCGAGCGCGGCGGTGACCTGCTCGGCCAGGGTGTAGACGTCGACCTGGGCGCGGCCGCAGGACGGGCACGAGACGATCTCCAGGCCGCGCTCGCGCAGGCCGAGCGCCTCGAGGATCGCGTTGCCGACCTTGATCTCCTCGACCGGCGGCGCCGACAGGGAGACGCGGATCGTGTCGCCGATGCCCTCGGCGAGCAGCGCGCCGAACGCGACGGACGACTTGATCGTGCCCTGGAACGCCGGGCCGGCCTCGGTGACGCCCAGGTGCAGCGGGTAGTCGCACTGCTCGGCGAGCTGCCGGTACGCGCGGATCATCACGACGGGGTCGTTGTGCTTGACCGAGATCTTGATGTCGCGGAAGCCGTGCTCCTCGAACAGCGAGCACTCCCACAGCGCCGACTCGACCAGCGCCTCGGCCGTCGCCTTGCCGTACTTCTCCAGCAGGCGCTTGTCGAGGGAGCCGGCGTTGACGCCGATGCGGATCGGGATGCCCGCGTCGGAGGCCGCCTTCGCGATCTCCTTGACCTTGTCGTCGAACTGGCGGATGTTGCCCGGGTTGACCCGGACGGCCGCACAGCCGGCGTCGATCGCCGCGAACACGTACTTCGGCTGGAAGTGGATGTCGGCGATGACCGGGATCTGCGACTTCTTCGCGATCGCCGGCAGCGCCTCGACGTCGTCCTGGCTGGGCACGGCGACCCGCACGATCTGGCAGCCCGAGGCGGTGAGCTCGGCGATCTGCTGGAGCGTGCTGTTGACGTCGGCGGTGAGCGTGGTCGCCATGGACTGCACGGACACCGGCGCGCCGCCACCGACCGGCACGGAGCCGACCATGATCTGGCGTGACTTGCGGCGCGGTGCGAGCGCCGGCGGGGGGACGGCCGGCAGGCCGAGGCTGACAGCGGTCATGGAATGCGCCACCTGTTTCAGGTCTTGTGATCGTCTACTTGAGGCTGATCGGGTTCACGAAGTCGGCGGTCACCGTCAGCAGGACGAAGACGCCGAGGATGCCTATCACGCCCAGCGTGATGGGCGCCAGCTTGTAGTAGTCCACCCGACCTGGGTCGGGTTTGCCCAGCTTGGCCGCGAACCAGGACCGCACGCGCTCGAACCAGGCGATCGCGATGTGACCGCCGTCCATCGGCAGCAGCGGGAACAGGTTGAAGATGCCGAAGAACAGGTTCAGGCTGGCGAAGAGCAGCAGCAGCGAGGCCCAGTCGCCGAGCTCGAACAGCTCGCCGCCGATCCGGCTGGCGCCGACGACGCTGACCGGGGTCTCCGGGTCGCGCTTCTCGCCGAAGATCGCCTTGAACAGGTTGGGCACCTTCTCCGGGATGTCCTTGAACGAGGCGAACGTGCGGTCGATCAGCGACCAGGTGATGGTGAACGTCTTGTCGACGCCCTCGACCGGGCCGTACGAGACGTGCGGGATGTCCGAGGTCCGCGGGGCGATGCTGATGCCCAGCAGGCCGCCCTGCTCCAGGTCGGCCGCGGTGATCTTGTCGTAGGTTTTGGACTTGTCCACGTCGGGCTTGAGCCGCTGCGCCTCGGGGATGCTGGCGGTGCCGCTGAGCGCCTTGCCGTCGCGGGTCCACGTCACCGTGACGGTCTTGTTGGTCGCCTTCTTGAGCTCCTCGCGCAGCACGGCCGAGCTGGGTGTGGCGACCCCGTCGACCGACGTGATCAGGTCGCCGGACTTGAGGCCGAGCTGCGCCGCCGGGCTCTTCGGGTCCTTGGCCGGGTCGCAGGCCTTCGGCAGCTTGGTGCTCGCGTCGTACTCCCACTTGGTGGCGATGCACTCGGTGACCGGGCCGACGCGGACCGGCCATGAGTCCTGCTTGGTCTCCGGGTCGGGGATGCCGACGAACGAGAAGAGCACCCACAGCGTGATGAGGGTGATCGCGAAGTGGGTGATGGAGCCCGCGCTCATCACGATCGTCCGCTTCCACACCGGGAAGCGCCACATGGCCCGCGGGTCGTCGGCGCCGGCGACGCCGGTCACCGGGTCGACGTCGTCCTCCTGGGGGGTCATCCCGACGATCTTCACGAAGCCGCCGAACGGCAGCGCCTTGATGCCGTACTCGGTCTCGCCGCGCTTGAACGACCAGATCGTCGGGCCGAACCCGGCGAAGTACTTGGTCACCCGCATGCCGAACCATTTGGCGGTCAGCATGTGCCCCGCTTCGTGCAGACACACCGCGAACAGGATCCCCACCGCGAAGAGGACGATCCCCACCGTGAACGCCATCAGGCCCCTTTCCCGCCCGCGATCCGCTCGCGCGCATAGGCCCGCGCCCAGGATTCGGCGGCGAGCACGTCATCGACGGTACCTGGTTCGGCAAAGTCCGGTGCGTCCGTAAGGGTCTGCTCCAAAGTCTCCACAATTCCGAGGAATGGAAGCTCACCCGCTGTGAACGCGGCCACACATTCCTCGTTGGCGGCGTTGTAGATCGCCGGCCGGCACCGGCCCGCCTCCCCGGCCGCCTTCGCCAGCGCGACCGCGGGGAACGCCTCCTCGTCGAGCGGGCGCAGCTCCCACGTGTGGGCCTTGGTCCAGTCCACGCCCGGCGCGGCGTCGGCGACCCGGTCGGGCCAGCCGAGGGCGAGCGCGATCGGCAGGCGCATGTCGGGCGGGCTGCACTGGGCGAGCGTCGAGCCGTCGTGGAACTCGACCAGCGAGTGGATCACCGACTGCGGGTGGACCATGACGTGGATGTCGCGGTACGGCACCCCGAACAGCTCGTGCGTCTCGATCACCTCGAGGCCCTTGTTGACGAGCGTGGCGCTGTTGATCGTGACGACCGGGCCCATGTCCCAGGTCGGGTGGGCGAGCGCCTCCTGCGGGGTGACCCCGACGAGCTGCTCGCGGGTCCGGCCGCGGAACGCGCCGCCCGACGCGGTCAGGATCAGGCGCCTGACCTCCTTCGCCGTGCCGCCCCGCAGCCCCTGCGCGAGGGCCGAGTGCTCCGAGTCGACCGGGACGATCTGGCCCGGCCGGGCGGCGGCTCGTACGAGCGGACCACCGGCGACCAGGGACTCCTTGTTGGCCAGGGCCAGGATGCGGCCGGCACGCAGGGCGGCGAGCGTCGGGGCCAGGCCCAGCGAGCCGACGACCCCGTTGAGGACCATGTCGCACGGCCAGTGCGCCAGCTCGGTCATCGCGTCGGGCCCGGCGAGGATCTTCGGCAGCCGGAAGTCGCCGGTCGCCCAGCCGCGGCGGGCGGCCTCGCTGTAGAACGCGAGCTGCAGGTCCTGCGCGGCGGTGGCCTTCGCCACGCCGACCGCGTCGACGCCGAGCTCCAGCGCCTGCTCGGCGAGCAGGCGGACGTTGCCACCGCCGGCGCCGATCGCGACCACTCGGAACTTGTCGGGATTACGACGGACGATGTCGATCGCTTGGGTGCCGATCGAGCCGGTCGAGCCCAGCAGAACGATCTCGCGGGGAGTCACCCGTCCATTGTCTCAGGCGTGCACGTGTCGAGGTGGCCGACCGGGTGCCGATGCCGCGGGGGCACACAGTGGTGCGCCCCCGCGACCGACCGTCATCGCGGTGAATCCCAGATGCCATCCCCGTTAGTACACATGTACCAATTATAGATCATCACTTGCCACCGAGCAATCGAATTACGGAGCCACTCGGTGCAGGTCACGCGGGAAGAGCGTGGTCTCGCGGACGTTCGAAGCACCGGTCAGACGGGCCATGAACCGCTCCAGCCCGATCGCGAACCCGCCGTGCGGCGGCATGCCGTGCCGGAACGCCTCCAGGTAGGTCTCCAGCGTCCCCGCGGTCCCTTCCTCCAAGGCGGCCAGGTAGTCCTCGTACCGGTGCAGCCGCTGCCCGCCCGTGACCAGTTCGAGCCCCCGGAACAGCAGGTCGAAGGAGTTGGACCAGCGCGGCTCACCCGGCTGCGGGTGGGTGTAGAAGGGCCGTTTGCGCATCGGGTACCCCTCCACGTACAGGAAGTCCGAACCGTGCTCCCGCGCGGCCCACTCCCCCAGCGCACGCTCGTGCTCCGGGGCGAGGTCGGGCTCGTCCTCCGGCGCCCCCGCGATCTTGAGCGCCTCCTGGAAGTGCAGCACCGGGATCCGCTCCGGCACCGCCGCCTGGAACCCGAACTCCTGCACGGCGCCGACCATCGCCCGGATCACCTCGGTGAGCACGGCCATGACGTCGCGGTGGTTCTCGATGAACCCCAGCTCGGCGTCGAGGGACGTGTACGTCGCCAGGTGGCGGGACGTGTCGTGCGGCTCGGCCCGGAAGACGGGGCCGACCTCGTACACCCGCTCGAAGACGCCGACCATGGTCTGCTTGTAGAACTGCGGCGACTGCGCCAGGTACGCCTTCGCGCCGAAGTAGTCGATCTCGAACACGTTGGCGCCGCTCTCCGTGGCGCTGCCGACGATCTTCGGCGTGAACACCTCGGTGAAGCCCCGCTCGTCCAGCGCCCGGCGGAACGCGCCGACCGCCTTCGCCGACGCCGCGAACACCTTCTTGCGCTGCGGGTGCCGCAACGTCACGGCGGCGTGGTCCAGCAGCATCGGCAGCGACGCGTTGAGCTCCGGCCGGAACAGCTCCACGGGCGGCGGCTCGGCCTCCCCCAACACGGTGAACACCGGCTCGACCAGCTCCACCCCGCCGGGCGCCGCCTCGTTGGCGACGACCCGCCCCGTCACCGCGACGACCTGCTCCTCCGCCGGCACCGCCGACTCCTTGCACACGATCTGCAGCAGGCCTTCGCGGTCGCGCAGGACCACGAACGCGACCTTGGCGAGCAGCCGCCGCCGATGGACCCAGCCTGCGACGTTCACCGTTTCGCCGACGTACTGAGGAAGCTGGCTGGACAGGATGCGATGCATGACACCTCCCGAGAGACTCCGCTCCCCGGAGGTGTGGGCGATGGGGCCGGTCGCGGTGCCACCACACCTTCGCCACGGCATGCCGCCGTGACCTCGATGCAACGGCTCAGCGGCAGCACCACCATGCGTTCGTCAGGCGCGGATGCGTCCGCCTCATCGCCGTACCCATCGATCATAAGCAAGTTTTCGGTTCCGCCGCGACGGGAAATCAACCCGCGTGAGCAGCACCCGGCAGGTCCCCGAAACGCGCCTGATGTCCCGCGACGACCTCTCCGCCGACGACGCCTGGCACGCGCTGCGGCGACACGGCGGCTGGTGCCTGCTGCGCGACGCCTTCCTGCGCTTCCGGTACGGCGACGGCTTCAGCCACGCGCGCGCCCTCGGGCTGCAGCTCTGCCTCGCGATCGTGCCGTTCCTGATCGCCCTCACCGGTCTGGTCAGCAAGCTCGGCGTCGCCGAGGGCGGCGAGGTCGTCGCGGACACCGTCCTCGCCCTCACCCCAGGCGCCAGCGACCAGCTCGTCCACGACCTGCTCGCCGACTCCGAGCGCGCCGAGGACATCGGCGAGTTCGCCCTCACCGCCGGTCTGCTCACCGGGATGGCCGCCCTCACCACCGCCATGGCCCAGATCGAGCGCGGCGCCAACCGCATCTACGGCGTCGAACGCGACCGCCCCGCCCACCTCAAGTACGGCCGTGCGGTCCTGCTCGCCGCCGGCGCCGGCATCCCCGCCCTGGCCGGCTTCCTCATGCTGGTGGCCGGCGGCGACCTCGGCCGCTCCGTCCGCGCCCACTACCCCTCCTGGGGCGCCCCCGTCGACGCCGTCTGGCAGTTCCTGCGCTGGCCCTTCAGCGTCGCCCTCGTCGTCACCGCGGTCGCCGCCATCTTCCGCTTCGCCCCGCGCCGCCGCCAGCCCGCCTTCTCCTGGCTCCTCTTCGGCGCCGCCCTCTCCACCGCCTTCTGGTGGCTCATCAGCGCCCTCCTGGCGTTCTACGTCAGCAGCAGCGACGCCTTCGGCGCCACCTACGGCGCCCTCACCGGCATCATGGCCCTCCTCCTGTGGGCGAACCTGACGGGGATCGCCCTGTTCCTGGGGATCGCCTTCGGCGCCCAGCTGGAGGCCCTGCGCGTCGGCGTCCCCGAACCCGTCGTCGAGGACCAGTGGGTCCCCGTCGACGAACAACTCGACCGCGACCCCGACACCGACCCCCAGGCCTTCGCCCACAACCAGCTCAACACCCCCACCCGCTGACTCCCCTGCTCCCAAGCGATTCCGGCAGCCAGAACCACCACAACCATCCGGGATCATGAGCTGTGGAAGCGGGACCCCGAGCCGACCGGCAAGGGCTTGGTTTGCCGCAGCAGGCCAAGACCAGCGCAGCAACGCCGCTTCCCCTTCGTCCTCGGACCCCAGCCAGGATCAGCGCGAGCCAACCAACGACGACGCCTCCGGCGCCCCGAACCGGAGTCCGCGAACCCGAGAGCAGCCAGCAGCCGTGCCACGACGGATACCCCAACTCGGACGCTCCCTGGACAAGCCCAAGCTGACGCGACCAACCAGGCGAGCGGCTGGCAGCCACCAGCTGGGACACAGGGGTTGCCGCCACCGGCAGCTCCGCGACCAGCCGACGACAACACCGCAGCCAACGGTGCCGCACAGACGAACCCCCCTCGGCGTCCGCGGCGTTCAGCCCCGTGGGCAGGCCCAGGCTGGTGCGGGACGAATCAGGCAACACCGACGGACACCAGCCAGAACACGGGAAGGTCTCCACCGACGACCCCGCAGGCAGCCGAACACACCACCGCAGCCAACGGCCCAGCGCAGACGGCCCCTCCTTGCCACCCGCGACGGCCAACCCGTGGACAAGCCCAGACCGGCGCGGGGCAAGTCAGGCGAACACCCACAGACAGCGACCGGAACACGGGAACGCCGCCGCCGACCCCCGCGACAGCCGGGGAGCGGTCAGGAGCGGGTCAAGTCCGCCTTCAGGTGCGGGCACCGGCATTGCATGATCCAGTCGCCCAGCTGGCGGCCAGGAGCCCAGCCAGCACGCCCAGCCAGCACCCCAAGCACGCTGAGCACCCCAAGCACGCCGAGCGGGAACGCCGCGGCCAGGTCAGGCGGTGGGGGTGAGATCCCGGGTGAGTCCCGGGTGGGGCAGGTCAGCCTGGTAAGGGCTGGCGGGCGGCGGTGGGGACGCGGGGGTTGCCGAGGTCGGCGCGGTGGCCGGCGGCGCTGCCCGCGTCGAAGCCGCCGCCCGTCAAGCGGCGGGGGCGGGCGGTGCGCAGGTCCGGATACTGCTCGTCGACCGCCACGTCGACGGCGCGGCCCCGGTCGGCCAGGACGAGGGCCATGCCCGGCTGGTCGGGGGTGGCGGCGCGGCTGCGCTCGTCGGCCTCGGCGAAGCGGTGGGCGACCGCCGAGCCGAAGCCGATGAGCCAGGAGCGGCGCCAGGCGGCGACCTGCTCGCCGGGCGGGACGGGCTCGGTGAGGACGCCGCGGGCCGCCTGGACGAGCAGGGACGCGAACAGCAGCTCGACGCCGGCGACGTCGGACTCGAAGCCGAACAGGTGCATGGAGATGCGCAGGCCGTCGCGGGTGCGGTGCTGCAGGCGGACCGAGCGGCAGCGCAGGGAGGTGGCGACCACGTGCAGGAGATGGGCCTTCTCGCGCAGATACGGCGGGTGCAGCTCGACCAGCCGGTTGCCGACGGTCTGCGGGCGCAGGCCGTCGGTGGCGGCGAGCAGTGCCTGATCGATGCCGTACTTGCCGATGAGCTCGGCGGCCTTGGCGGTCAGCGCCTCGGCCTCCTCCCGCGTGCACGCGGGATCCTCGGCCTTGGCGAGCAGCTTCCGAACCTTCTCCAACACGAACAGAGGCTACCGCCGACCTACGACAATTCCGCCGCAGCGCCGTCCACGGAGGCCGACGCCGGCGCACCGGCAGCACGGGAGCGCAGCTCGTGCCCCACGCTCGTCAGGCAGCGCCCGCTGGGCAGGTCGAACTTCCAGCCGTGCAGCTGACAGGTGAGCGTGTTGCCGTCGACGATGCCGAAGCGGGTCAGGTCGGCCTTCAGGTGCGGGCACCGGCGCTGCACGATCCAGTCGCCCAGCTTGATGTCCTCGGCGTCGGGCTTCTGCTCGGCGAACCAGCCCTCCGCGTACTGCAGGCGCTCCTCCGAAAGGCACTTGAAGAACGAGTAGACGAACTCGTTGTACTGGCCGATGCGGGTGGCGGTGAAGCGGCAGGACAGGAAGAGCGAGTTGACCCAGTCGACCTCCTCGATGAAGAGGAGGTGCTCGATGAGGGCGCGCTCGGTGCGGAAGCGGTAGCGGACCTTCTCGTCGGCGTACTGGCGGACCTGCTTGCCCGGGAAGTCCACGACGATCGACTCGACGGAGGTGCCGTCATACCCCACCAGGTCGAAGCGGACCGGGCCGCCGACGCCCTTCGCGAGGTAGACGGACTCGTCGAGCAGCGGCTCGATGCGCCGCTTCATCTCCTTGAGCACGTCGACCTCGGGGTGCCGCCAGGACGCCTTCGCGGCCTCGATGATCGGCCGCTTCCGGTCACGCATCTCCTCCAGGTGCTCCCGCTTGTGCGCGAAGAACTCCTCCACGTCGACCGGGTGCACGGTGGAGACCGAGTCGGGGGTCACCGTCATCACCGACCCGGGCAGCAGCACCGTGGAGTTGGTGCCGCCGTGCTTGGCGTACTCCTGCTGGAACACCCACTGGTCGGGGAAGATGTTGCCCTCGTCACCGAAGATGTCGTTGAACTGCCAGAGCTCGTCGTCGAGGAAGCACGGCGGCCCCGCGATGGGCACCACGTGCGAGGCCTTGAGATCGTCGATGTACCGGAAGGTCCGGTCGAACTGCCGGTCGCGCTTCTGCTTGCCGAACGCGGTCTTCGCGGCCTGCGGCAGGTCGTAGACCATCGGGTACCAGATGGCGCCGGAGAACTGGAGCAGGTGCGCGTGCACGTGCCCGAGCTCGGCATACGTGGTGAGGTCGGTCGGGCGGGCGTCATTCTGGTTGAGGATGCGGACGCCGTTGTGCTCGACCCACAGTGAGGAGTCACCGATCGGCCCGTCGGTCGGCGAGGTGAGCGCCTGGATCATGATCTTCAGGCCGCCGTCGAGCTCGTGGACGTGGTCGCTCCTGGTCTCCAGGAACCGGGTGAAGCCGAGCGCCTCGAGCTCGTCGCGCATCTCCGACGTGGGGAACTCGGGCAGCAGCACCGTCGCCTTCTTCGACACGAAGCGCTTCAGGTGCTCCGCGTCGAAGTGGTCCCGGTGCAGGTGGGACACGTAGAGGTAGTCGCAGTCGCCGAGCGTCTCCCAGTCGAGCAGGGAGTTGTCGGGGAACGGGAACCACGACGCGAAGTACGCCGGGTTGACCCACGGGTCACAGAGGATGCTGCCGGCATCGGTGTCGATGCGCAGGCTGGCGTGTCCCGTCCCGGTGATCCGCACCGCGTTCCTCCCTCGAACTACAACTGGCATGCCGCTCCGACGCTACCCGACCGACCCGCAACCGTCGGTCCGGGTGCCGCATGCCAGACTTTGTCGCGAAGCACACCTGCAGCGAAAGGACGCGTCGTGGCCGAGCACGAGCCTGTGACCTCTCCCGACCAGCACAAGCCGGGACACCCGCGGGCCGCCCGCTTCGGTGCCGCCGTCACCGCGCTGCTCATCCTGGGGATGTTGGTCGGCAACCACCAGGGCCGGGTCGAGGACATCTGGTTGATCGTGACCGCCGGTGTACTGGTGCTCGCCCTCGTCGGGGACTGGGTGCTGCGCCGGAACGGCCTTCGGTAGTCGCCGGTCGTACATGCGGCAAAGGCGCACCGGAAGCACCGGTGCGCCTTTTCGCGTCTGCGCTCAGCGGCGGCGCATCACAAGGTCACGGACCTCCTTGAGGGCGGCGTCGACCTCCGCCTCGAAGTAGCCGCCGGGCACCAGGTTGAAGTGCGACGGGTCGAGGTCACCGTCGGTGAGCGGACCACCACGGCCGGACAGTGACGCCATGACGCCCTCGAACAGCCGGTCGACCTGCGCGCGGTCGTAGCCGCTGCCGAAGCGGCGCAGCTGGAACGTGCGGCGCAGCTGGTCGATGCGGGCCACCTCGGTCGACTGGTGCTGCACCGGCGCGCCCTGGGGCGGGCCGCCGTAGGGCTCGCCGTACGGGTCGCGGTCGGGGCCGCCGCCATACGGGTCGCGGTCACGGTCGGGCGCGCCACCGTAGGCCGCCGGCTCGGGCCGGTCGCGGTCCATGCGGATCTCGGCGGTCATGTCCGCGCGCGGCTGGCGCGGCGCCTCGTAGCCCCGGTCGTCGTCGAAGGCGCCACCGTACGTGGGCTCGTCGTAACGGCCGTAGTTCGGGTCGCGGGGCGGGCCGGCGGGAGCGGGGGCCGGCCGCGGCGGCAGGGGCGGCGGCGGCGCCATCGGCGGGGGGCCCATCCGCTCGGGCTGCATCCGCTCCATCGGGGGCGGACCCATCCGCTCCGGCTGCATGCGCTCCATGGGCGGGGGGCCCATGCGCTCGGGCTGCATCCGCTCCATCGGGGGCGGGCCCATGCGCTCGGGCTGCATGCGCTCGGGCATCCGCTCGGGGGCCATGCGCATCTCGCCGCTGCGCATCTCGCCGCCGCGGGAGTCGAGGGCGCGGCCGAAGCCACCGCCGCCGCGCTCCTCCAGCTCGGCCAGCTGGCGCTCGACCCGGTCGAGGTGCAGGTCCACCTGCCACTCGTCATATCCGCCGAAGCGCACCCGGAAGACCACATCGTGGACCTCCTGAGCGCTCACCGGCGCGCCCATCGGGTCACCGGAGAGGGTGGCCTCGACCCGGTCGAGGAACGAGTCGACCTCGTCGACCTTGTATCCCCGCCGCAGCGCACGGCGCCGGAACCGTTGACCCTGACTCACTGTGTCTCCTCGTTCGCTCGCCGTGCTAGCAAGCCTGTTTCACGCTCTCCCACCTTGCCACCGTTTGAGGCGGCAAGCTGCCCGCAGGCCCCGTCGATCTCCCGGCCGCGGGTGTCGCGCACCGTGGTCGCGACCCCTGCCGCCCGGAGGCGCCGGACGAACTCTCGCTCCACCGGCTTGGGACTAGCGTCCCACTTACTCCCGGGTGTCGGATTGAGCGGGATGAGATTGACATGCGCGAGACGGCCGGACAAGAGCCGGCCGAGCAAATCCGCCCGCCACGGGTGGTCGTTCACATCCCGGATCATTGCGTATTCAATGGACACGCGCCGACCAGTGCGAGCCGCATACTCCCACGCGGCATCAAGCACTTCGGCGACCTTCCAACGTTGGTTGACCGGCACGAGCGTGTCGCGCAGATCATCATCGGGTGCGTGCAGCGACAGCGCAAGCGTCACCGACAGCCCCTCCTGCGTCAACCGGCGCATCGCCGGGACCAGCCCGACGGTGGACACGGTGATGTGCCGCTGGGAGAGCCCGAGCCCTTCCGGGGCGGGGTCGGTGAGCCTGCGGACCGCCGCGACGACCCGGTTGTAGTTGGCGAGGGGCTCGCCCATGCCCATGAACACGACCCGCGACAGCCGGTCCGGGCTGCCGGGCAGGACCCCGCGGGCGGCCATCCCGGCGAACCAGACGACCTGGTCGACGATCTCCGCGGTGGAGAGGTTGCGGGTGAGCCCGGCCTGGCCGGTGGCGCAGAACGGGCACGCCATCCCGCAGCCCGCCTGGCTCGACACGCACACCGTCACGCGGTCTGGATATCCCATGAGGACGCTCTCGACGAGGGAGCCGTCGTGAAGCCGCCACAACGTCTTGCGGGTCGCCCCGTCGTCGGTGGCTTTCTCATGTACGGGGTGCAGCAGGCGCGGCAGCAGCGCTTCCGCGATCGCGTCCCTGCTCCTGGCGGGAAGGTCCGTCATGTCGGCGGGGTCGCGGACCAGCCGGCCGAAGTAGTGCGCCGACACCTGCCCCGCGCGGAACGCCTGCTCCCCCAGCTCGGCGACGGCGGCCCGGCGCCCGGCGAGATCGAGGTCGGCCAGGTGACGCGGTGGCATGGTCGCCCGGCGGCCGTCACTCGTCGTGCCGGTCGCGGTGGATTCGAGGTTCAGAACGGGAAGCTGTGTCATGACGTCTTCAAGTGTCCCATGCCGAGTCGCGTGATCTTCAGTACCGCTGGCCAAGGGCACTAGGACGGGGGCACCAGGAACGCCAGAACGGCGTACGCGGTCGGCAGGGCGAGCAGGATCGAGTCCAGCCGGTCCATGAGCCCACCGTGACCCGGTAGCAGGTTGCTCATGTCCTTGACGCCCAGGTCGCGCTTGATCAGCGACTCGCCGAGGTCACCGAGCACCGACGCGGCCGCGACCGCGACCCCGAAGACGACCCCGTGCCACCAGACGGCGTCGGACAGGAGCAGCGGAATCGCCACCGCGCTGCCGGCACCGGTCCACACGACCGACCCCGCGAAGCCCTCCCACGACTTCGCCGGGCTGACGGAAGGTGCCATCGGGTGCTTGCCGAGGAAGACACCGGTCACATATCCGCCCGTGTCGGACAGCACCACGGCGACGATCGTCACCAGGACCCGCACCGCGCCGTCGGAGACGTCCTTGCCGGGGTGCGCGAGCAGCGCCGCGAAGGCGCCGAGGAACGGCACGTACACCGCGATCAGGGCACCGGCCGTGACGTCCCGCTGGTAGTCGCGGGGACCGCCGGCGAACCGCCACACGAACACCGCCAGCAGCGTCAGGAGCAGGCCGACCGGCAGGACCTCGGCGCCGCCGAACCAGGCGAGCACCACCATGGCCGACCCGCCGACGAGCAGCGGTGCGAGCGGCGGCCTCGCCTTGTTGACGCTGACGGCCCGGACCATCTCCCAGATGCCGACCAGGACGGCGAGCACCACCAGACCGAGGAACGCCGGGATCCACACGAAGAGCGAGGCGATGACCGCACCGCCCAGGCCCACGCCAACACCGATCGCGGCGGGAAGGTTGCGGCCGGCGCGGCGCTTGGGTTTCTCGCCGGCCGGCACTTGTTCGTTTGGCATAGACGCCTCGGGCGCGGCATCAACGTGCCGCGCCCTGGTCGAAGGGTTACCGGGGGGCGTCATCAGACCTCGAGGAGCTCTGATTCCTTGTGCTTGAGCAGCTCGTCGATCTGGGCGACGAACCTGTGCGTCAGGTCGTCGAGCTCCTTCTCGCCGCGGCGCCCGTCGTCCTCGCCCGCCTCGCCGTCCTTGACGATGCGGTCGAGCTCTTCCTTCGCCTTACGGCGCACGTTGCGCACGGCGACCCGGGCGTCCTCGGCCTTGTGCCGCGCGATCTTGATCATCTCGCGGCGCCGCTCCTCGGTCATCTGCGGGAGGTTGATCCGGATCTGCGTGCCCTCGTTGTTGGGGTTGACCCCGAGGTCCGAGTCGCGGATCGCCTTCTCCATCGCACCGATCACCGAGGCGTCGTACGGCTTGATGATCGCCATACGAGGCTCCGGGATGGCGATCGACGACATCTGCGGCAGCGGGGTGGGCGTGCCGTAGTAGTCGACCATCACCTTGCCGAACATCGCCGGGGTCGCTCGGCCGGTCCTGATGACCGCGAACTCCTCCTTGGCGTGCTCGATCGCGCGCTCCATCTTCTCTTCGGCCTCGAAGAGAGCTTCTTCGATCACGTGGTCTTTCCTCCTCGGTCCGGGATGGGCTCAGCGGTGATGAGCGTGCCGATCCTCTCACCACTCAACGCGCGAGCCACGCTGTCCTCCCCCTCGGCGCCGAACACGAGCATCGGCAGCGCGTTTTCCTGGCAGAGGCTGAACGCGGTCTGGTCGACGACCCGCAGGCCCTGCAGCAGGGCATCGGCGAACGTCAGGCTGTCGAGTTTGCGGGCCGTCGGGTCGGTACGGGGGTCGGCCGTGTACACACCGTCGACGCCGTTCTTGCTCATCAGGACCGTGTGCGCGTGGATCTCCAGGGCGCGCTGCACGGCGACGGTGTCGGTCGAGAAGTACGGCATGCCGGCGCCGGCGCCGAAGATCACGACCCGCCCCTTCTCCATGTGCCGGATCGCGCGGCGCGGGATGTACGGCTCCGCGACCTGCGCCATGCTGATCGCGCTCTGCACCCGCGTGTCGATGCCTTCCTTCTCCAGGAAGTCCTGCAGCGCGAGGCAGTTCATGACGGTGCCGAGCATGCCCATGTAGTCCGCGCGGGACCGGTCCATGCCGGCCCGGGACAGCTCGGCGCCCCGGAAGAAGTTGCCGCCACCGACGACGACGGCCACCTGGACACCGCGGCGGACCACGGCCGCGATCTGGCGGGCCATGTGCCGCACCACGTTCGGGTCGACGCCGACGGCGCCACCGCCGAACACCTCGCCGGAGAGCTTCAGCACGACGCGTCGCACCCCGATCGGGGCCGGCGTCAATGCCTGCCTTGCCGCTTCCACAGCGGTGTGCGTCATCTGGGCAACCTCTCCGTGTCCGTTCTGCCGCTGGAAGGGGATATGACGAGGGGGTCCCGGCATCCAGTGTGGATTCCGTGACCCCCTCCGCGCCCTGCTATCAGGCCTGGCCGACCTCGAAGTGGACGAACCGTGTCACCTCGATGCCGGCTTCGGCCAGCACCTGCTTGACGGTCTTCTTGTTGTCGCTGACCGACGCCTGCTCGATGAGGACGAAGTCCTTGAAGAAGCCGTTGACCCGGCCCTCGATGATCTTCGGCAGGGCGCCTTCCGGCTTGCCCTCCTCGCGAGCGGTCTGCTCGGCGATGCGGCGCTCCGACTCGACCGTGTCGGCCGGGACGTCCTCGCGGGTCAGGTACTTCGGCCGCATGGCCGCGATCTGCATCGCGATGCCACGCGCGTCGGCGAGGGCAGCCTCGTCGTCCTTGCCGGTGAACTCGACCGCGACGCCGACCTGCGGGGGCAGGTCCGGGCTCTTGCGGTGCATGTAGATCGCGACCGGCGAGCCCAGGACCGCGAGGCGGTTGATGACGAGCTTCTCGCCGATGCGCGCCGACTCGGTCTGGATCAGCTCGGCCACCGTGCTGTCGCCGAGCTTCGAGCCCAGCAGGGCCTCGACGTCGGCCGGCTTGGTCTCGTCGATGTGCTTGGCCAGCTTCTGGCCGAGCTCGACGAACGCCTCGTTCTTGGCGACGAAGTCGGTCTCACAGTTGATCTCGACCAGACCCGAGCCGACGTGGGCGACCAGGCCGTTGGCCGTGGTGCGGCCGGCGCGCTTGCCGACGTCCTTCGCACCCTTGATACGCAGCAGTTCGACGGCCTTGTCGAAGTCGCCCTCGGCCTCCTCGAGCGCCTTCTTGCAGTCCATCATGCCGGAGCCGGTCAGATCGCGGAGTCGCTTGACATCCGCGGCGGTGAAGTTGGACATGACTCTCTCTCGCTTGAGTTCGCCTTGACGGCTCGTGTCAGGCCTGGGTGGGTTCGGCGGCGGGAGCGGCGTCGTCGGGCTTGGCACCCTCGAGCAGCTCACGCTCCCACTCAGCGAGCGGCTCGTCGCCGGCCACGACGCCCGGCTCGGGCTTCTGGTCGGCACGGGTGGCGCGGCCCGACCGGGCGATGAGACCGTCCGCGACCGCGTCCGCGACCACGCGGGTCAGCAGGGCGGCGGAGCGGATGGCGTCGTCGTTGCCCGGGATCGGGAAGTCGACCTCGTCGGGGTCGCAGTTGGTGTCGAGCACGGCGATGACCGGGATACCCAGCTTGCGGGCCTCGTCAACCGCGATGTGCTCCTTCTTGGTGTCGATGACCCAGATCGCCGACGGGAGCTTCTGCATGTCGCGCAGACCACCGAGCGTGCGGCTCAGCTTGGTCTGCTCGCGCGACAGCTGCAGGGTCTCCTTCTTCGTGTAGCCCTGCGCGGTGCCGGTGAGGTCGAGGGACTCGAGCTCCTTCATCCGCTGCAGCCGCTTGTAGACGGTCTGGAAGTTGGTCAGCATGCCACCCAGCCAGCGGTGGTTGACGTACGGCTGACCGACACGCGTCGCCTGCTCGGCGATCGCCTCCTGCGCCTGCTTCTTCGTGCCCACGAACAGCACCGAGCCACCCTCGGCGACGGTGTTGCGGATGTAGTCGTAGGCCTTGTCGATGTAGTCCAGCGTCTGGCGCAGGTCGATGATGTAGATACCGTTGCGCTCCGTGAAGATGAAGCGCTTCATCTTCGGGTTCCAACGGCGGGTCTGGTGTCCGAAGTGCACGCCGCTTTCCAGCAGCTGACGCATGGTCACAGCCATGTTCGTGGGATCCTTTCGATCCTGGTTTCCACGACGGTCCGGTCGGTCCGCCGTCCTGGCGCCCGGTCGTCGGCCGTCTCACCCGACCCAGCGCGTGGCTGCGGATCGGGACCAGGGCGGCCGCCGCCCTGGTTTCTGGCCCGGCGCGAGAAAGCGGCGGGCTGCGGGAGGGCGCGCGAGGTCGACCGTGCGTGCACGGTCGCCGTCCGGAAGTGTACGCGCAGTCGCCGCCGACCCACGAATCCGCCCCCGGCTGCCGCGCCGACCAGGCCGATCCGTCACCCGGCAGGGCCTCGTCCGCCCACCGCGGCGGAGGGCCTCGGTCGCCGGTTCAGCGCTCGCCGGTCAGCCGGTCGTCGGCTCGTCACGTGGGCAGGGCCGCAGCCCGTCGGGCCGGACAAGCCGAGGCTGGTCACGTGCGCAAGCCGCGGCGCGGCCGGTGGACAGGCCGCGGCTGGTCACGCGGACCGGCCGCGGCTCGTCACGCGGACAGGGCTGCGACTCGTCCGGTGGACAGGCCGCGGCTGGTCACTTGGACCGGCCGCGGCTCGTCACGCGGGAACGGCGCGGCCGGTCAGGTGGACAGGGCCGCGGCGATGAACAGCAGCACCGCGATCGGCAGGTACGCCAGCGGCGTGCGCAGCCAGGCCCGCGCCCCCGAGGCGGCGGCCGCGGCGCCACCGATCAGCCCGTACAGGCCGAGGGCGAACATCGGCAGCCCAAGGATCATGAAGATGCTCGCAAGCGTGCCGGTGGCCTCGATCTTGTCGGCGGTCATCGCGGTCAGGAACAACCGCAGCACCGGCACCTCGAAGACGATCGTGAGCAGCACCAGCACGACGGCCAGCCCCGGCCGCTTCGACCGGTACACCGCACCGCCCGGCTCCGCGGCAGCGGCCGCGGGCGCTGCCGACGGCGGCGGGATCGCCGCGGTCAGGGTCGTCGGCGCCGCGAACGCGTCCTGCTGGCTCTGCTGAGCCTGCTGGCCGTACCCGCCCTGCGGCGCCGCCGGAGGCGCCGGCACCGTGGGCACCGTCACCACGGGCGACGACAGAGCGCTCACGGGCGCGCTCGGCGCACCGCCTGACACCGGCCGCTGCAGCGCGCTGCGGTCGATCGCCTCGGAGCGCCGCGACCTGGAGACCGACTCGGCGGCGTCGGGGTGCTCGGGAGCCGGCGGGAGCGGGGCGCTGAACTGCCCGCTCGGGCTGTCGCCGTACGGCAGGGGGTCGCCGCCGTAACCGCGGGACGCGCTGCGCGGCTCCGGGACCCGGTAGCCGTCGTCGTACTCGCGCTCGTCGGCGTACCGCGTCGGCGTGTAGCCGCGGTCGTCCCCGTAGCCCCGGTCGTCGCGCGACCGGTCTTCCCGGCGGTCGTCGCGGCGCTCGCCGCGGCCAGGCTCGTCGTATCCACGGTCGTCCGGGTACCAGCGGGGCTCCGCATCCGGGTCCGGGGAGTAGTTCCGGCGTCCATCCACGGTCCGTCACGGTAGGCGGTCCGGATGATCCCCGCCACTCCGGTGCACTGCCGGATATCCGCCGGTGACGGTCCTGGGCAACTCCAGCAGTGACCGGCGTCGCATACTCGGTGGGTGACTGACGCCTCGCGTGATCAACTCGTCGCCCGGATGCGCCCCTTCGGCACGACCATCTTCGCCGAGATGTCGGCACTCGCGGTCCGCACCGGCGCGGTCAACCTCGGCCAGGGCTTTCCCGACACCGACGGCCCCACCGCCATGCTCGACGCCGCCGCCGAAGCCCTCCGCTCCGGCCGCAACCAGTACCCGCCGGGCCCCGGCGTCCCCGAGCTCCGCGCGGCGATCTCGGCCCACCAGAAGGCGTTCTGGGGCCTGGACTACGACCCCGACGGAGAGATCATCGTCACGGCCGGCGCGACCGAGGCGATCGCCGCCACCATCCTCGCCCTCTGCGAGCCCGGCGACGAGGTCGTCTGCTTCGAGCCCTACTACGACTCCTACGCCGCCTCCATCGCCCTCGCCGGCGCGGTCCGCCACCCGGTGACCCTGCGCGCCCACGACGGCGGCTACGCCTTCGACCCGGCGGAGCTGCGCGCCGCCTTCGGCCCCCGCACCCGGCTCGTCCTGCTCAACTCCCCCCACAACCCGACCGGCAAGGTCTTCACCCCCGACGAGCTGGCGCAGATCGCCGCCCTCTGCGAGGAGTTCGACGCGGTCGCCGTCACCGACGAGGTCTACGAGCACCTGGTCTTCACCGACGCCGACAACCCCCACGTGCCGATCGCCTCCCTGCCCGGCATGCGCGCCCGCACGCTGCAGATCTCCTCCGCCGGCAAGACCTTCTCCTGCACCGGCTGGAAGATCGGCTGGATCTGCGGCCCCCGCGACCTGGTCTCCGCCGCCCTGCGCGTCAAGCAGTTCCTCACCTTCGTCAACGCCGGCCCCCTCCAGCCCGCGATCGCCGTGGCCCTGAACTCCCCGCCCTCCTACTACGAGCAGTTCCGCGACGACCTCCAGCGCAAGCGCGACCGCCTCTGCGAGGGCCTGACCGCCGCCGGCTTCGCCGTCCTCCGCTCGGAGGGCACCTACTTCGTCACCGCCGACATCACCCCCCTCGGCGGCACCGACGGCGTCGACTTCTGCCTCGCCCTGCCCGACCGCTGCGGCGTCGTCGCCGTGCCCACCCAGGTCTTCTACGACGACGCCACCGCCGGCCGCCACATCATCCGGTTCGCCTTCTGCAAGCGCGACGAGGTCATCGAGGAAGCCATCACCCGCCTCCGCCGCCTCTGACCCCGCCGTCATCGCATGATCGTGGGTGTGGGCGGCCACAGCAGCCGTTCGACAAGCGGCACAGCACCACGCCCAGAGCGCTGAACATCCACGAACCCGGCCGACCCGACTGATCAGAGAACACATCTGACTGCCGACGCCGCCAGACACGACGCCCCCCGGACACGAGCCGCCCAGACGCAACCCGACCCAGACCCGACCCCGCCTGACACGACAACCCCGGACACGACAACCCCGGGCACGACCTCCGCCCAGACCCGACCCCGCAGGACGCGACGCCGCCCAACCGCAACGCCGCCCAGCCGCAACGCCGCCCAGCCGCAACGCCGCCCGAACGTGACGCCGCCCGGAGGCGCGGGGCGAATCGGCGACGGCCGGGGGCCAGGGCTGCGGGCCAGGGCTGCGGGCCAGGGCTGCGGGCCAGGGCTGCGGGCCAGGGCTGCGGGCCAGGGCTGCGGGCCAGGCGTCCGCAACCCAGGCGTCCGCAACCCAGGCAGGGCATCCCGGGCGGCCCGGCGCTCCTTCCGCGGGGGCGGTCTGGCCACTGCTCGGGGTGCGCACCAGTGCGGACGCGGCCGGCGGGCGCGGTGGCAAGGACGGCCGGCTGACGGCGTGCCGCCCGGGGATGCTGTCACGAGCGGGCCTTCGGGGCGAGGCGGTAGCCGGCTTCGGTGCTGACGACGAAGCCGTGCTGCTCCAGAACGGGAAGGGTCCGGCGGGCGGCGCGGGTGGCGACGCCCGCGATGGCGGCGATCTCCTCCGCCGAGCGGGCGGCGCGAGGGGCCACCGCGTCGAGGACCCTGGCCTGGGTGGCGTCCAGGGCGTCCTCGGGGCGCTCTTCGCCGTGGATGGGGTCGGCGAGCTCCCCGAGCCGGCCGACCTCCTCGACGATCTCGTCGACGCGGGTGACGAGGACGGTGCCGGGGGTGCGGAGCTCGACGTGGCAGCCGACCGACATCGCCGAGGTGATCGGGCCGGGGACGACCATGGCGGAGCGCTCCAGGCGGCGGGCATAGGACAGCGTGTTGCGGGCGCCGCTGCGGGAGCCGGCCTCGACCATCACGGTGCCGCGGGTGGCGGCGGCGATGACCCGGTTGCGGGTCAGGAACCTGGTCTTGTGCGGCCGGGTGCCCGGTGGCCACTCGGTCAGCAGGAGCCCCTCCTCGGTGATGCGCTCGAACACGGCCGCGTTGGAGACCGGGTAGACCTGGTCGATGCCGCAGGCGAGCACCGCGCAGGTCACCCCGCCGGCGGCGAGGGCGCCCCGGTGGGCGGTGACGTCGACGCCGAGCGCGCCGCCGGAGACCACCGCCCAGCCGCGCTCCGCCAGGCCGAAGGCGAGCTCCGACGCGACGAACTCGCCATAGTGGGTGATGGCCCGGGCACCGACCACGGACACCGACCGCTCCAGCGCCTCCTCCAGCCGGACGGGCCCGCGCAGCCACAGGCACAGCGGCGGGTCGGTGTCGCGGCGGAGCGCGTCGGCGCCGTCGCGGCTGACCCGGGTGAGGTCGTCGAGCGCGGTGAGCCACTCCTCGTCGACGGCGGTGACCATGCGAGCGCCGAGCCGGCCCGCCCGCTCGGTCATCTCGCCGGCCAGGGTGAGCGCGACCCGCTCGGCCCACGCGTCGGCGGAGCCGGTGCGCGCGTCGAGCAGGGTGGCGTCGAGGCGGGCGTGGACCGCGCCGGCGAGCGCCTCGGTGACGCCGTGCCCGTGCAGCACCATGACCAGCGCCTCCGGCGCCCCGACAGCCCGCACCAGCAGCCCGAGCTCCCGGCTGCCGGGCTCCACCAGATGGGCCAGCGCCAGCCGCGCCGCCCGGTCGATGGTGCTCATCGGCCTCTCCTTGACCGCATCTCGAGGGCTTCGTGGACATCGCCGATGGTGGGGCGGTCGCGGCCGTCGAGGTCGGCGACGGTCCACGCGACGCGGGTCGCGCGGTCCATGCCCCGGGCCGACAGCTGGCCGCGGTCCATCGCGGTGGCCAGCGGGTGCAGCACGGCGCGCGGCAGCCGGAAGCGCCGGTCGCGCAGGACGGCGGCGGGGACCTCCCCGTTGGACCGGGCGTGCGGCGCCCACCGGCTCGCCGCCGCCTGCCGCGCACGCACGACCCGCGCCGCGACGGTCGCGGACGACTCGGCCGGCTCGGTGCCGAAGAGCGCCGCCGCGCGCACCGCCACCACGTCGACCTGGAGGTCGACCCGGTCCAGCAGCGGGCCGGAGAGCCTGGACCGGTACCGGACGCGCACCCCCGGCGGGCACTGGCACATGGCGTCGCCGCCGGGCCTCGCGCACGGGCACGGGTTGGCGGCGAGGACCAGCTGGGCCCTGGCGGGATAGACCGTCTCGCCGTGGACCCGGCGCAGCCGCACCTCGCCGTGCTCCAGCGGCTCGCGCAGGGCATTGAGGGCGCTGGCCTGGAACTCGGCGCACTCGTCGAGGAACAGCACCCCGTGGTGGGCCAGGCTGATCGCGCCGGGCTTGGCGATGCCGGAGCCGCCGCCGACGAGCGCCGCGATCGAGGACGTGTGGTGCGGCGCCTGCAGCGGCGCCCGGCGGATCAGGCCGGCGCCGGCAGGCAGCTCGCCGGCGACCGAGTGCAGCGCCGTGACCTCGATGGACTCCCGCTCGGTGAGCTCGGGCAGGATGCCGGGCAGCCGCTGGGCGAGCAGCGTCTTGCCGGCGCCGGGCGGGCCGAACATCGCCAGGTGGTGCCGGCCGGCGGCGGCCAGCTCGATGGCGCGGCGGCCGCGCTCCTGACCGAGGACGTCGGCGAGGTCGGCCGGCGGGCGCTGCGCCGGTGGCGGCTGCGTGGGCGGGTCGAGCAGCGTCTCGGTGCCGTGGACGAAGCCGATGATGCGGCCGAGGCAGTCGGCGGCGCGGACCCGCACGTCGGGCACGAGCCGCGCCTCGTCGACGTTGCCGGGTGGGACGACGACGAGGCCGGCGCCGGCGCGGCTGGCGGCGAGCACGGCGGGCAGCACCCCACGGACGGGCCGGAGGGTGCCGTCGAGGCCGAGCTCGCCGAGGATGACCGCGTCGACCAGCAGGCGCGTCGGCAGGTCGGCGCCGGCGGCGAGCACGGCGAGCGCCATGGCGGTGTCGAACCCGGAGCCGTGCTTGCGCACGTGGGCGGGCAACAGGTTGACCGTGATGCGCTGCTGCGGCCAGGTGGCCCCGGAGTTGTGCACGGCGGCCCGGATGCGGTCGCGGGCCTCGGTGAGCGCGGCGTCGGGCAGGCCCGACACGACGAGGCTCGGCAGCCCGGGCGCGACGTCGGCCTCGACCACGATCACCTGCCCGGCCACCCCTTGCAGGGCGACGGAGCGGATCTTCGCGTAGCCCATCAGAAGACCCCGCGGAGGTGCCGCACGCCGACGGTGTCGGCGCCGAGCAGGACGGCCACCACGTCGAAGCGGACCTGCCGCCGGTCGTCGGCGCCGTGCGTGGCCAGCCAGCGGGCGGCGAGCCGGCGCACGCGGCGGGCCTTGTCCGCGCTGACCGCCTCCGCCGGCGCCCCGAACTTGGCGCCCCGGCGGGTCTTCACCTCGACGAACACCAGCACCGGCCCGTCGCGGGCGACCACGTCGATCTCACCGGACGGGCAGCGCCAGTTGCGGTCGAGGGGGACGAGGCCACGGGCGATGAGGTGCCGCACGGCCAGGCGCTCGCCGAAGCGGCCCACGATCTGGTTGGTGTTGGTCATGTGGGGAGCCTGCCGCGTTTCGCGAAACGGGGCGCGACGCGAGCGGGCAACCTGTGGACAACGGGCCGCTTGTGGAAAACGGGAACGTCACAGCGACAGGCGCCACTGCTCCTCGGCGACGTCCACGCCGTACACGAACGCCGGGGTGGCGCTCTCCAGCACGAACCCGGCCCGCTGGTAGATGCGCCGGGCGGCGAGCAGCACGTCCTGCGTGTAGAGCACCATCTCCCGGTACCCGGCCCGGCGCGCGAACCGCACGCACTCGTCCACCAGCGTGCCGCCGACGCCCATCCCCCGCGCCGCCGGCTCCACGAACAGGAGCCGGAGCTTCGCCACGCCCTCGTCCGCCCGTACGCAGAAGATCGACCCGACGGGAGCGCCGTCGACCTCGGCGATCCACCCCGCCTCGGTCCGCGGGTCGTGCGAGGCTGCGTAGTCGGCGACGATGCGGGCCACCAGCGCCTCGAAGGTGGCGTCCAGCCCGTACTCCGCGGCGTAGAGCGCGCCGTGGCGCTGCACGACCCAGCCCAGGTCGCCGGGCAGCGGCGGCCGCAGGACCACGGCGCGCGGCGGCAGGACGCCCTCGAACACCGACCGGATCGTGTCCATCGCGCCGACCAGCCGCCGCCGGTCGACCTCGCCGACGGAGGCGAGCAGCCCGGCGATCTGCTCCTCGGAGCGCGCGTCCAGCGCCGCGAACGCCTCCCGCCCGGCCGGCGTCAGCTCGATGCGGCGGCGGCGCGCGTCCGATGCGGACCGGGACCGCGCGACGAGCCCATCGGCCTCCAGCCTGCCGAGGATCCGGCTCAGGTACCCGGCGTCGATGTCGAGCAGCCGCCGCAGCTCGGCCGTGTCGTGCGCGCTGTCCACGGCCAGCTCGTACAGCACCCGCACCTCGGCCAGCGAGTATGCGGAGTCGTGCAGGCCGGCCCGCAGCACCCCGATGAGGTTCGTGTAGTAGCGGTTGAACTCCCGTACGGCCGCGACAGTCATAGTTGACATAGTCAACAATTTTCCTGACGGAGTCAAAGAACTCAAGGCGATATCGCACAGCGATAGCGGGCACTATCGTTGGTGGCATGACTGCCCCTGCCGACAAGCTCGTGGAGCTGCTCGAGACGCTCCCCGCCCCAACCCGCCAGGAGATCACCGTCTGGCTCCTCGACCGTGGCACGCCGGCCCAGGTCGGCGGCGGCAACCTGCTCGCCGCAGCCGTCGAGATGCGCGCCGGCGTGCTGAACAACGCCCTCGGCGGCGCCCTGCCGGCGGGCGAGGAGAGCCAGCTCGTCACGTTTCGCCTGCCGACCGAGCGGCATGCCGAGCTTCGCGCCTGGTGCGCCGAGCACGGTTTCACGATGGCGGCGGTGGTCCGGGGCCTGATCGAACGGTTCCTCGAAGACCAGCTCCGCCGCAAGTGAGCCGTAAGAGCCGCACATGAGCCGTAAGAGCCGCACATGAGCCGCAAGCCAGCACCGCCGCAGACGACCGGCGTCGCGGAACAGCACGAAGCGCTGCCGGACGGCATGCGCACCGCGGTCGACGACTTCGCCCGCCACCTCGCCGCTGAGCGCAACCGCTCCGAGCACACCGTCCGCGCGTACGTCGGCGACGTCGTCTCCCTGCTCGACCACGCCTCCCGCGCCGGCGCGACCGCCCCGGGCGAGCTGACGCTGGCGGTGCTGCGCGGCTGGCTCGCCCGCCGGCGCGCGGCCGGCGCCGCCCGTGCCAGCCTGGCCAGGCACGCCGCCGCCGCGCGGACGTTCACCGCCTGGGCCCACCGCGAGGGCCTGCTCGCCACCGACCCGGGCCAGCGCCTCGCCAGCCCGAAGGCGCACCGCGACCTGCCGACCGTGCTGCGCGCCGACCAGGCCGAGACGCTCGTGACCGCCCCCGCGGGCCGCGACGACGCCGTGGGGCTGCGCGACCGGCTGGTGCTGGAGCTGCTGTACGCCACCGGCATCCGGGTCAGCGAGCTGTGCGGCCTGGACGTCGGCGACGTCGACCGGATGCGCCGCGTCGTGCGGGTCATCGGCAAGGGTGACAAGGAACGCGCGGTGCCCTACGGGCTGCCCGCCGAGCAGGCGCTGACCGAGTGGCTGCGCAGCGGCCGCCCGGCCCTCGCCGGCCCCGCGAGCGGCGCGGCGCTGCTCCTCGGCGCGCGCGGCGGCCGCCTGCAGCCCGCGGCCGCCCGGCGCCTCGTCGACGGGCACGCCAGGGCGACCGGCCTGCCGCACACCTCCCCGCACGACCTGCGCCACTCCGCCGCGACCCACCTGCTCGAGGGCGGCGCCGATCTGCGCTCGGTGCAGGAGCTGCTGGGGCACGCCTCGCTGGCCAGCACCCAGATCTACACCCACGTGTCGATCGAGCGGCTCCGGTCCGCGTACGAGCAGGCCCACCCCCGCGCCTGACTCCGGCAACGCGACCCGGAAGTGCGGCGCAGGACCTTAAGATCGTGGATATGTCCGCTCCGGAGCCGATTCCCGGCGCACGCCTGCTGTTCTCCAACGACGCGGCGGTCGCGCAGCTCAACCACGGCTCCTTCGGCCTGGTGCCGATCCCGGTGCAGCGGGCCCAGCAGCGGCTGCGCGACGAGGTCGAGGCCAACCCGCCACGGTTCTTCAGCGTCGGCCTGGAGGAGCGCATCGCGCACGTGCGCCGGCACCTCGCCGCGTTCGTCGGCGCCGACCCCGACCTGACGGCCCTCGTCGACAACGCCACGACCGGCACGTCCACGGTCCTCGCCGCGCTCGGCGGCGGCGGCGATGGCGGCGATGGCGGGAGCCTCGGCAGCGGCGACGAGATCGTCACCACCGACCACGGCTACGGCGCCGTCGACCTCGCCGTGGACGCCTTCTGCCGCCGGACCGGCGCGAGCCGGAGGGTGGCCCGCATGCCGCTCGCCCCCGACGACGACGCCGCGGTCGATGCGGTCCTCGACGCCGTCACCGGCAGGACGCGGCTGGTGGTCGTCGACCACATCACCGCGGCGACCGCGCGGGTCCTGCCGGTCCGCAGGATCGTCGAGGCGGTCCGCGGCCGCGCCGGCGAGCGGGCCGCGGTCCTGGTCGACGCGGCGCACGCGCCCGGCATCCTGCCCGACCCGGTCGCCGGCATCGACGCCGACTTCTGGGTCGGCAACCTGCACAAGTGGGCCTACGCACCCCGCGGCACGGCACTGCTGTCGGTGGCGCCGCGCTGGCGGGAGCGGCTCCAGTCGCTGGTCGTGTCCTGGAACCAGGACGCCGGCTTCCCCGACAGCCTGGAGTGGCTGGGCGCGCGCGACTACACGCCGTGGCTCGCCGCGCCGACGGGCCTCTTCGTGCTGCGCTCCCTCGGCCTCGACGCGGTGCACCGGCACAACACCGCGCTCGCCGAGCACGGCCAGGCACTGCTCGCCGAGGCCCTCGGCGAGGCCGTGCCGCCGCGGACCGGGCTGCCGATGACCGTCGTGCCGCTGCCGCAGGGCGCGGTGACGGAGCCCGCGGCGGCCACCGCCCTGCGCCGCAGGATCTCCGACGAGCTCGCCACCGAGGTCGGGCTCGCCGCCTGGCGCGGCCGCGGCTACCTGCGACTGTCGGCGCAGGTCTACAACCGCGAGGACGACTTCCAGCGCCTCGTGGAGGGCCTGCCCAAGCTGCTGCGCCGCTAGCGCGGCAGGAGCCGGACCCGGCCGCGGCGCAGCAGCGTCAGCGGGTCGAGATACACCTCCCCGGAGCGCAGCCCCCAGTGCAGGCAGGCGGCCGCCGGGCAGCCGGCGTGGCCGGGCCGCAGCGTGCCGAGCGGGGTGCCGGCGGAGACGACGGTGCCGGCCTTCACGGAGGGGTCCACGGGCTCGTAGGTCGTGCGCAGCCCGCCCGGGTGCGACACGCTCACCACCGGCCGCCCGGCGACCATCCCGGCGAACGCGACCACCCCGGGGCCCGCGCTGTGCACCACGGCGTCCGGGGAGCCGCGCAGATCCACGCCGCGATGTCCGGCACCATACGGTCCGGGTGGCGGCTCGAACCGGCGGACCACCGCCACCGGCGGCCCCAGCGGCCAGCGAAACGCCCCCGGGCCACCGTCGGGCACCGCCGGTGCGGCACGCGCGGGAGCGCCAGGGGCGACAGCGGGAACAGCGAACGACAGCGCTACCAGTACCAGCGCCAAGAAGCGGAACGGCATGCGACGAAGCTATGCCGATCCCACCCGCCCCCTCACCCGCCGGCCCACCGACCTGTGGACAACAGAGGCCTTGTGGACAAGCGGGCGGGCAGCATCAGCCTCCGAAGCCGTTGTCGGGCAGCGAGATGTCGGGCTTCTCCAGCTCCTCGACGTTGACGTCCTTGAAGGTCATCACCCGGACGTTCTTCACGAACCGGGCAGGACGATACATGTCCCAGACCCACGCGTCGTGCATCTCGACCTCGAAGTAGACCTCGCCGTCGGAGTTGCGCACGTGCAGATCGACCTGGTTGGCCAGGTAGAACCGGCGCTCGGTCTCCACCACGTACGAGAACTGGCGGACGATGTCGCGATACTCCCGGTAGAGCTGGAGCTCCATCTCGGTTTCGTACTTCTCGAGATCCTCGGCGCTCATCGCGGTCCGCCTTCCATAGCCACATTGTCGCCCACTTGCGCCGGCACCGTCGCGGCCTCGCCGGGCGCCACGCCGACGTTACCGCGCCTTTGCCTCCGCTGCCCCACCGCCGCCACGTTCGCGTAGGAGAAACGATGCTCGGTGCACGGCCCGTGCGCAACGAGCGCCGCCTGGTGCACCGGCGTGCAATACCCTTTGTGCTCGTCGAAGCCGTATTCAGGGTGCGTGGCGTGCAGCCCCCGCATGATCCGGTCCCTGGTGACCTTCGCCACCACGCTCGCCGCCGCCACACAGGCGGCGACCTGGTCACCCTTCCACACGGCGAGGCCGGGCGTGCCGAGCCCGTCGACCCGGAAGCCGTCGGTGAGGGCGTAGTCGGGGCGCTCGGCGAGGCCGGCCAGGGCGCGCCGCATGCCGGCGAGGTTGGACACGTGCAGCCCCCGGCGGTCGATCTCACCCGGCGGGATGATCACCACGGACCAGGCGAGGGCCCGGGCGACGACCTCGGCGTAGATCCGCTCCCGGGCGGCGGCGGTGAGCAGCTTCGAGTCGTTGAGCTCGTCGATCTCGCCGCGGCGGCCCTGCGGGAGGATGACCGCGGCCACCACGAGCGGCCCGGCGCAGGCGCCCCGGCCGGCCTCGTCGGCGCCGGCGACCCGCTCGAAGCCGCGCCGCTGCAGCGCCCGCTCCAGGGCCCACAGCCCGGCGGCTCGGTGCACGACGGTGCGGGGAGGCGCCAGCATCACGCCACCTCCCGCAGCAGGGACGGCAGGTCCGGCGGGTAGAAGCGCTCGCCCGAGCTGGACAGCGCGTCGACGGACCACCACCGGGCCTCGTCGATGCAGCCCTGCTCCACCTCGTTGAGCCGGGACAGGTCGACCGCCGTGGAAACAGCACGGGCCACGAAGAACGACTGCTCCTGCGAGAACCACGAACCGTCGAACGGGAACGACACCGTGTCGCTGCGCACCGGGCCGACCAGGTCCGCCGCCGCGAACAGCAGCCCGGTCTCCTCGAACAGCTCCCGCACGGCGGCGTCCAGCAGCGTCTCGCCCGGCTCCACGCCGCCGCCCACGGTGAACCAGTACGTGTGAGACGGGCGCGCGGGGTCCCACCCGTGCAGCATGAGCACGCGGCCGTCCGGGTCGAGCAGGAGCACCCGCGCGGCCCGGCGGTCGATGTGTCGTCCCCCGCCGTGGGTCATACGACGAGATTACGACGTCTCACTTCGCAGTCGGCGCCGGCACCTTGTCGAAGGTCTCCGGCACGCTGAGCCATTTCGCCCTCGAGAAGGGCCAGAACACCACGAACGCCCTGCCCACGACGTTGTCCTCGGGGATCGTCGCCTGGACGGGGTCCTTGTACCGGACGAAGTTGTACCGCGAGTCGCCCGATCTCGACCGGTGGTCGCCCATCACCCACAGCCGCCCGGCCGGCACCGTGACGTCGAACTGCTCCTCGCTGGGGAGATCCTGCAGCCCGTTCTCGTCGGCGTAGATGTAGGTCTCGTCGAGGGCCTTGCCGTTGATGGTGATGCGCTGCTTGTCGTCGCAGCACACGACGTGGTCGCCGCCGGTCGCGATGACCCGCTTGATGAAGTCCTCCTCGGACGGGTCGTTGCGCCACGACGCGGGCGCCTCGAAGACGATCACCTCACCCCGGTGCGGGGAGCGGAAGTCGTAGACGAGCTTGTTGACGAGCACGCGGTCGCGGATGAGGAGGGTGTTCTCCATCGACTCGGACGGGATGTAGAACGTCTGAAGGACGAATGCCCGCACCACGACGGCGACGATGATCGCCACGCCCAGCAGCACTGGCAACTCGCGCCAAAACGTGTTGGGGCGCTTGGTCTGCTCGTCAATCACGCCCTGAAGGGTACGTGCTCGTCACCATTGGCGACGTCTCAACCGCTCCTGACGCGCCGAACGGGTCGAAACCGTGAGAGTTACCGCGAGTGGTGCAAGCACCATATCGGGCACCAAAGGTAAATCAGGCGTTCTGGTGACCCGCGGGCCGACCGAGGCCGAAGCGCTCTTCGGCACGTTCTTGAATGTGTCCGGCACCGGCAGCCAGGCCCACCGCCCGCTCGGCCACAGGATGACGAAGGCCCGGCCGATGACGTTGTCGATCGGCACCTGCCCCTGGCAGCGGGAGTCCTGCGAGACGCCGCGGTGGTCGCCCATCACGAACATCTGCCCCGGCTCGACCTTGATCGGGCCGAAGCGGCGCGCCGTGCACTGCTTCGGGTTGGGGGTGGCGTCCAGGGGCGAGTCCTCGTAGACATACGCGGACTCGTCCAGCGGGTAGCCGTTGACGAAGACGCGGCCCTGCACGTCGCAGCAGGAGACGGTGTCGCCGGGCAGGCCGATGACCCGTTTGATGAAGTCCTTCTCGCCGGGCTGGCTGAAGCCGACCAGGTCGCCGACCGTGCGGCCGAGCTCGGCGAAGAAGCCGGCATCCTTGTCGACCTGGTTCTCCGGCGCCCAGTTGGCCGGGCCCTCGAACACGACGACCTCGCCGCGCTGCGGCTCGCGGACGTCGTAGAGCACCTTGTTGACCAGCACCCGGTCGCCGACGAGGAGGGTGTTCTCCATCGAGCCGGACGGGATGAAGAACGCCTGCACGAGGAACGTGCGGATGAGCACCGCCAGGCAGAACGCGACGATCAGCAGCAGCGGCAGCTCCTGCCACAGCGGCATGTTCTTGCGCTTCTTGCGGACCTTGCTGCTCCACGAGGCGGCGGAGCTGTCGTCGTCGTAGGCGCCGCGGCGGCCGGCGGACGCGCCCCGGCCCCGGTACGAGCCCTGCTCGCCGGAGCGGCGGTCGTCGTAGCCGTCGCGGTCGTCGTACCCGCGGTCGTCATAGCCACGGTCGTCGTAGCCGCGGCGGTTGTAGCCGCGCGTGTCGTAACCCTGCGCGTCATGGCCGCGGTCGTCGCGGCCCCGCTGGTCATAGCCGCGGTCGTCGTAGCCGCGGTCGTCATTGCCCCCGCCGTCGCGCCCACGGTCGCCGTAGCCCTGGTCGGCGTAGCCCCGGTCCTCGAACGCGCGGTCGCGCACGACCGGCGGCTCGTCACGGTCCCACCGGCCCCGGCCGGAGTCGCGACTGCGGTCGCCGTGCGGGTCGTCCTCCCAGGACCGGGCGGGCCGGTTCCAGTCACCGCCGCGCTGATCGTCCCGGTCCGGGTCACCACCACGGTGCCGCCCCCAGGCGTCGAACGCCTGCTGGGACTGCCCCGCCTGCGTCTGCCCCCAGTAGTCGTGCTCCGGGTAGGTGTTGCCGCCGAAACCAGGACGCCCACGCTCCCCGCCCTCCTGATCCAGGGGGCGGCGGCGTGGGTGTATGTCATCGCCGCGATCGTCGTAACCATCGCGGCCGTAGTCGCTTGCCATCGGCGTCAGCCTAGAGGCACAAGACCAAAATGGGGAGCCCGGCGCCGGTTGACCGGAAAGCGAGCTTTCTGGCGAACGACGGCGAGGAGGGCCCGTGCACGGGTCCTCCTCGCCGGAAGTCGATCAGGGTGCGGCTCAGCCGACCTTGGTCTCGCGCTTCTCCTTGATCTTGGCCTTCTTGCCACGGAGGTCGCGCAGGTAGTAGAGCTTGGCCCGACGCACGTCACCGCGGGTGACGACCTCGATGCGGTCGACGGCGGGGCTGTTGACCGGGTAGGTGCGCTCGACGCCGACGCCGAAGCTCACCTTCCGGACCGAGAAGGTCTCGCGCAGGCCGTCGCCCTGGCGACGGATCACGACGCCCTGGAAGACCTGGACCCGGGACCGGTTGCCCTCGACGACCCGCGCGTGCACCTTGACGGTGTCACCGGCGCGGAAGCTCGGGAGATCGGTCCGCTGCGACATTGCGTCGAGCGCGTCCAGCGTGTTCATCGCGGCAGTTCCTCGTCACTCAAGGCACGCCCGAATCCATGGCGCGCGAACGTAAAGATGATCAGGAGGTGCGCAGGCATCAGCCCGCAGCAACCCCACTACTTTGCCACATCGACACCCGGAACCTGAAATCCGGTCCCCTCGAGCAGGTCCGGCCGTCGGGAAGCGGTGCGCCGCAGGCCTTCCTCGCGCCGCCAGCGGGCGATCTTGCCGTGGTCGCCGGAGCGCAGCACCTCGGGCACGTCCAGCCCCCGCCAGGTCGGCGGCTTCGTGTACATGGGCGCCTCCAGTACACCGGCGGCGTGCGACTCCTCCACCAGGGAGTCGGCGTTGCCGAGCACACCGGGCAGCAGCCGGGTCACCGCCTCCATGACGACCAGCACGGCGACCTCGCCGCCGAACAGGACGTAGTCGCCGAGCGAGACCTCGCTCACCCGCATCCGGGTGGCCGCGTGGTCGATCACCCGCTGGTCGATCCCCTCATATCGCCCACAAGCGAACAGAAGGTGCGGGTCCGAAGAAAACGCGCGTGCGAGGTCCTGTGTGAACGGCGCACCGGCGGGCGTGGGAACGACGAGATGCGTGGAAGGCGACGCGAGGTCGTCGAAGCACTGCCCCCACGGCTCGGGCCGCATCACCATGCCCGGACCGCCGCCATACGGCGTGTCGTCGACGGTGCGGTGCACGTCGTGCGTCCAGGTCCGCAGGTCGTGCACGGCGAGCTCGAGGATCCCGGTGCGGCGGGCCTTGCCGATGAGCGACAGGTCGAGCGGGGCGAGATACTCCGGGAAGATCGTGACGACGTCGACCCTCATAGGTCGAAGAGGCCTTCCGGCGGGGTGATGACGATCCGCCCACCCGGCACGTCGACCTCGGGCACGATCTCGCGGACGAACGGCACGAGGCCGGTCCGCCCGTCGACCAGCCGCACGACGAGCAGGTCGTGCGCCGGGGCGTGGTCGATGCGCAGCAGCTCGCCGACCTTCTCCCCCGCCGCGTCGACGATCGAGAGACCGACGAGGTCGTGGTCGTTGAACTCGTCGGGGTCCGTCGGGGCGGGGATGTCGGCGCTGTCGACGCAGAGCAGCACGCCGCGCATGTCCTCGGCGAGGTTGCGGTCGTAGATGCCCTCGAACACGACGAGCAGCCGGCCCTGGTGCGGGCGGACCGACTCGACGGTGAGGGTCGCCGGCGGGCGCCAGGCACCGGCCGGGACCTTCTGCAGATGCCGGACCGCCGTCGAGTCGGTCACCAGGACCGACCCGACGGCGAAACGATCTGCCGGATCATCCGTGCGGATGTCCACGACGACCTCGCCGCGGATGCCGTGCGCACGGAATATCTGACCGACGACGAGGAGCATGGATCAGTACGCGTCGACGATCTCGACGCGGACGCCGCGACCACCGATCGACGTGATCACCTGGCGCAGCGCCTTCGCGGTGCGGCCACCGCGACCGATCACCGTGCCGAGGTCCTCCGGGTTGACCCGGACCTCGAGGCGCTGACCGCGACGGGAGTCGACCATGCGGACGCGGACATCGTCAGGGTTGTCGACGATGCCCTTGACCAGGTGCTCCAGCGCGGGGCGCAACACGTCAGGCCTCCGCGCCGGCGCCGGCACCGGTCTGCTCCTCAGCCTGCGCGGCCGGGGCCTCGGCCGGAGCCTCGGCCTCGGTCTTCTTCTTGGGCTCGGCCTTCTTCGCCTTCGGCGCCTCGGCGAGACCGGCGGCGGCCTGCGCCTCGGCCTCGTAGGTGGCGCGGCGGTCGGCGGCGACGGCCTTGACCTTCAGCGGCTCGGCCGGCGCGGGCAGACCCTTGAACTTCTGCCAGTCACCGGTCTTGGAGAGGATCGCCTGCACGGCCTCGCTCGGCTGCGCGCCGACCGACAGCCAGTGCTGGACGCGCTCGGAGTTGACCTCGATGCGCGAGGGCTCCTCCTTCGGGTGGTAGAGCCCGACGAACTCGATCGCCCGACCGTCACGCTTGGTGCGCGAGTCGGCGATGACGATGCGGTACTGCGGGTTGCGGATCTTGCCCATCCGCAGGAGCCGGATCTTGACGGCCACTTGGTTGCTCGCTCCTGGATCTGTGTGGAAGCCGAGCGAACGTCCGGACACCGTGGGGATTGGCGCCTTCGGCTGCTCTGATGGAAAGGACCCGACGCCGGGTTAGAGGGCTCGACGCGAAACCTGATACCAGCAGTCCATTGTGCCAGACCCGCTACCCACCGCAAAAACCGCGGTCCCAACCCCGCGGAAGGTCCGGGACCGTCCAGTTCGCCGGCGGGGTGAAGTCGGTCCACGTGCCGTCGAACGGGAAGTCGCCCGCCTCGATCTCCTTCACGACCCGCTCACCCTCGGCCCGTACGAAGGCCTCGTCAGGCACCCAGTAGTGCTCCGGCAGCGCGAGGCGCTCCAGGAACTCCTCCTCGTCCTTCCAGTGCCAGGTCCGGTCCGGGGCCGCCACGATGTCGAGGTCCCAGTCGGTGACGTCGACGCCGGACGCGCCGTCCTCGTCGCTCCAGCGGACCGCCGGGCGCTCCAGGTTGACGTACCAGTTCTTGAAGCGGTCCCGCTCGTCGTGGAACCACCAGACCGAGTGCGCCGGGTCGCCGGGCCGGTGCAGCTTGAGCACGCCGGGCCCGTCCCAGGTGCCGTGCTTCAGCGCCGTGCCCCGGGTCACGAACTCGGCGAAGGGCATCGTGCGCATGCCGAAGCCGTCGCCGGAGACCTCGTTGACCACCGGGGTGCCCCGGGCGACCCACAGCAGCAGGCCGCGCTCGTCGTCGGAGACGACCCGGGCCGGCCGGACCCAGCCGATCCGGCCCAGGCGCACGTTGCGGTGCACGATGACCTGCCCGGGCGTGAACCTGACGCTCGGCGGCGCTGCGTCGGTCGGCCCCCGCTGAACGCTCAACGACGCTCCCTCGGTCGGTCCCAGCCCTCGGCGACGGGCGGGGGGATGCTCCAGCCGGCGGGCGGCCGGAAGTCGGTCCAGGTGCCGTCGAAGGGCCACGCGCCGGCCTCGATCGCCGGCACGACCTGCCGTCCCTGCTCCCAGACCGCCTCGGCGTCGCCCACCCAGTAGTGCTCGGGGAAGGCGAGGCGCTCGTTGAGCTCGTCCTCGTCCTTCCAGTCCCAGCGCCGGTCGGGCCAGACCCAGATGTCCAGGTCCTGGTCGGTCAGGTCGACGCCGGCCACGGCGCCGTCGTCCCACGTGACGGACGGCTCCTCCAGGTTGACGTACCAGGCCCGGAAGCGACCGGCGGGGTCGAACAGCCACCACACCGAGTACGCGGCGCCACGCGGGTTGAACTTGAGCGTGCTCGGCCCCCGGTACACATCCTGGATGATCTTCTTCGGCGCGAGCACCCACTCGGCGAAGGGCATGTCCTGCGGCCCCCGGCCGTCGGTGGTGACCTCGCGGATGAGCGGGCTGCCGGTCGCCATCCACAGGCGCAGCCCGAGCTCGTCGTCGGCGACGACCCTGGCCAGCGGCGCCCAGACGAGCGTGTCACGGGCGAAATGCCGGTGCAGCACGGCCCGTCCGGGGCTCAGCGTCACCTGACGACCCGGCCCTTGAGGACGATCCGGCGGGGCCGGAGCAGCTCCGTAAGGTCCGCGCGGGGGTCGCCGTCGTAGACCACCAGGTCGGCGAGGCCGCCCTCGACGAGGCCCGGGAAGCCCAGCCACTCGCGGGCACCCCAGGAGCCGGCCCGCAGCACGTCGAGCGCCGGCATGCCGGCCTCGCGGTGCAGGAGCAGCATCTCCTGGGCGGCGAGCCCGTGCGCGATGCCGCCACCGGCGTCACTGCCGACGTAGATCGGCACTCCCGCCTCGTGCGCCGCCCGCACCACCGATGGGAAACGGTCCCTCAGGTCGAGCATGTGCTGGGCGTACGCCGGGAACTTGGCGGAGGCGGTCGCGGCGATCCCGCCGAAGGTCGCGATGTTGATCATCGTCGGGACGAGCGCGGTCCGCTGCCGGGCCATGAGATCGATGTCGTCGAGCGACAGGCCGGTGCCGTGCTCGACGGAGTCGACGCCCGCGCGGACCAGCGCCGCGACGGACTCCTCGGCGAACGTGTGGACGGCCACGCGGGCACCGGCGGCGTGCGCGGCGGCGACCGCGCCGGCCATCGCGTCCAGGTCCCAGGCCGGGGCGAGGTCGCCGACGCCCCGGTCGATCCAGTCACCGACGAGCTTCACCCAGCCGTTGCCGAGCCCGGCCTGCCGGGTGACCTCCTCGGCGAGCGACGCGGCGCCGACCTCGACGCCGATGTCGCGCAGGTAGCGCTTCGGCGGCGCCACGTGCCGGCCCGCCCTGGCCAGCCGGGGCATCTCCGGGTCGTCGTCGAGCATCGGGTACGGGATGGGCGACCCCGCGTCACGGATCGCGAGCACGCCCTCGGCACGGTCGACCAGCGCCAGCTCCCGGGCGGCGTCGACGCCGGCGGACGGGTGCCCGCCCTGCGCGATGCCCAGGTGGCAGTGCGCGTCGACGAGCCCCGGCAGGACGAAGCCGCCGTCGGCGACGGTCACGGCACCCGGCACGGGTGACAGCGTCACCCGGTCGCCGACGAGCCAGATGTCGGTCTGCGTGTCGTCTGGGAGGAGAACGCCCCGGACGTGCAGCGCCTCAGGACTGTCCGTCACGCTTCTGCAGCTTCGAGAAGTCGAGCTTCGGCAGCTTGAAGCCGGCCGGCAGGCCCGCCGCATTCGGGTCCATGGCCGCCGGGTCGAAGCCGGGCGGCAGCTGCGGCACGCCGCCGAGCCGGGGCTGGCGGGCGCCGCCACCGCCGCTCTTGCCGCCCTTGCGCTTGTTCTTCGGCGACTTGGTGGCCTTGCGGCGCATGCCGGGCATGCCCATCATGCCGCTCATCTGCTTCATCATCTTCTGCGCGTCGGCGAAGCGGTTGAGCAGCTGGTTGACGTCGGTGACGGTGACGCCGGAGCCGTTGGCGATGCGCACCCGGCGCGACGCGTTGAGGATCTTGGGGTTGGTGCGCTCGCCGGGGGTCATCGAGCGGATGATCGCCGTGACCTTGTCGAAGTGCTTGTCGTCGATCTCGGCGATCTGGTCCTTCATCTGCCCCATGCCCGGCATCATGGCCAGCACGTTGGCGATCGGGCCCATCCGCCGCACGGCCTGCAGCTGCTCGAGGAAGTCCTCCAGGGTGAACGTCTCGCCGCCCATGAGCTTGGCGGCCATCCGCTCCTTCTGGTCGTCCTCGAAGGCGGCCTCGGCCTGCTCGATGAGCGTGAGCACGTCACCCATGCCGAGGATGCGCGAGGCCATCCGGTCGGGGTGGAAGACGTCGAAGTCCTCGAGCTTCTCACCGGTCGACGCGAACATGATCGGCTGGCCGGTGACGTGGCGGACGGAGAGCGCCGCACCACCGCGGGCGTCGCCGTCGAGCTTCGACAGGACGACACCGGTGATGCCGACGCCGTCGCGGAAGGCCTGGGCGGTGGTGACCGCGTCCTGACCGATCATCGCGTCGATGACGAAGATGACCTCGTCGGGGTCGACGGCGTCGCGGATGTCGGCGGCCTGCTGCATCATCTCGGCGTCGATGCCGAGCCGGCCGGCGGTGTCGACGATCACGATGTCGCGCATCTGGCGGCGGGCGTGCTCGATCGACTCGCGGGCGACGCTGACCGGGTCGCCGACGCCGTTGCCCGGCTGCGGCGCGTAGACCTCGACGCCGGCCCGGCCGCCGAGGACCTGCAGCTGGTTGACGGCATTGGGGCGCTGGAGGTCACAGGCGACGAGCAGCGGCTGGTGGCCCTGTGCCTTGAGCCAGCGGGCGAGCTTGCCCGCCAGGGTGGTCTTGCCGGAGCCCTGGAGGCCGGCGAGCATGATCACGGTCGGCGCGGTCTTGGCGAACTGCAGCCGGCGCGCCTCGCCGCCGAGCGTCGCGACCAGCTCCTCGTGGACGATCTTGATGACCTGCTGGGCCGGGTTGAGGGCCTTGGACACCTCGGCGCCGCGGGCGCGCTCCTTGAGCCGGGCGATGAAGTCCTTCACCACCGGCAGCGCGACGTCGGCCTCGAGCAGCGCGAGGCGGATCTCCCGCGCGGTGGCGTCGACATCCGCCTCGGTGAGCCGACCCTTGCCCTTCAGCTTCGTGAAGATGCCGGAGAGCCGATCACTCAGGGTGTCAAACACGACGAATCCGTCCTCGAGGTAGGCGCTGCTGCAAAGGGTAACCGACGCTACCCGGGCGTCGCCGCCTGCAGCACCGCGTCCGCCACCCGGGCGCGGTCGTCCGCGGACAGCTCCCCGGCCAGGTAGAAGGCGTCGACGACCTCGCCGCCGAGGGTCGAGATGCGGGCCGAGCGCACGTCGGCGCCGACGTCCTCCAGGGCGTGCGCGACCCGGAAGAGCAGTCCCGGGGTGTCGGAGGCGCGCAGCTCCAGGACGGTGGCGGCGGTGGCGGCGCTCGCCGGCTGCCACACCACGCGCGGCGGGACGGTGTTGCGCTGCCTGGCGGAGCGCTCCCGGGCCGCGAGCCGCTCGGCGACGGGCAGCTCGCCCAGCACGGCGCGGCGCAGGTCGCTGGCGACCGCCTCCCGGTCGACCTCCCCGCCGTACCGCGGCTGGACGGCGCAGACCATCCTGGCCAGGTCACCCGTGCTGACCGTGTCGGCGGCCACCACGTCGAGGCGGTGCAGCGACAGGCAGCCGGCCACCGCGGCGAGCAGCCCGCGCCGGTCCTGCGCGGTCACCGACACGACGTCGGTGTCGACGTGCACCGCGGGCAGCTTCCCGGCGACGGGCAGCGCGGCGGCCGGCGACGGCGGCGCCGCGACCACCCCGGTGTCCAGGGCCCGCTCGACGTGCCGGACCAGCTCGGTGATGAGCCGGCCCTTCCAGTCGGACCAGGCGGCGGGCCCGGTCGCGGCGGCGTCGGCGCGGGCGAGCGAGTGCAGCACGGCCAGGGTCGAGTGGTCGCCGACGGCCCCGGCGACCCCGGCGATCGTCCGCGGGTCGCTGAGGTCGCGGCGGGTCGCCGTGTCCGGCAGCAGCAGGTGCAGCCGGACGACCCTCTCGACCAGGTCGACGTCGATGGGCGGCAGGCCGAGGCGGGCGGCGATGTCGGCGGCGATCGGCGCGCCGACGGTGCTGTGGTCGCCGGGCAGGCCCTTGCCGATGTCGTGCAGCAGGCCGCAGAGCACCAGCAGGTCGGGGCGGTCGACGTCGCGGGACAGCTTCGCGGCGTGCCGGGCGGTCTCGACCAGGTGCCGGTCGACGGTGAACAGGTGCACCGGGTTGTGCTGGGGGAGGCTGCGGATCCGGGCCCACTCGGGCAGCCAGTTCACGACCAGCCCGTACCGGTCGCACGCCTCCCAGATCGAGATCATCGACGGGCCGCTGCCCAGGAGCGTGAGCAGGGCGTCGCGGGCCGGCGCCGGCCACGGCTGCGGCATCGGCGCGGCGAACTGGCCGAGCCACTCCAGCGTCGCGTGCGCGATCGGCAGGTCGGCGCGGGCCGCGGCGGCGGCGACGCGCAGCGGCAGCGACGGGTCGGGCCGCGGCGTCACGGCCGCCCGAGCGAGGACGACCTCGCCGTGCTGCTCGACGACGTCTCGGGCGAGGGGGCGGCGCCCGGCGTGGCCGCGGGTGGCCGGCGAGGACCAGCGCTCGACCGCGCGCCAGGCGTCGTCGCTGGCGTAGGCGATGGTGCGGGCCGCCTCCGCGATGCGCCGCAGCACCTCGTCACGGTCGCCGAGGTCGAGCAGCTCGGCGACCTCGTCGCGGTCCTGGGCGAGCAGCCGGTCGACGCGGCGCCCCCGCACGGCGTGCAGCGCGTCGCGGACGTCGAGGAGGGTGCGGTACGCGCCGCGAACCGCCGGCCGGGGACCGTCGGCGACGCCGGCGAAGCCGATGCCGCGCAGCACGCCCACGTCGCGCAGGCCGCCCCGGGACTCCTTGACGTCGCCTTCGAGCAGGAAGGCCAGCTCGCCGTGGGCGTCCCAGCGGGCCTGGGTGAGCGCGCGCAGCGCGGGCAGCAGGTGCCGGGCCTCGCGCCGCCACTGCGCGACGGCGTCGGCGTGCAGGCGGTCCAGCAGGCGGCCGTCGCCGGCGACGAGCCGGGCGTCGAGCAGCCCGAGCGCCACCTTCAGGTCTTTCTGGGCCAGCTCCAGGGCCTGCTCGGGGGTCCGGGTGGAGTGGTCGAGCGCGAACTTGGCGTCCCAGATCTGGTACCACATCCGCGTGCCGACCTCGTCCGCGGCCCCGGCGGCCCCGGCGGCCCCGGCGGAGTGGAGCAGGACGAGATCGAGGTCGCTGCGCGGGGCGCATTCGCGGCGGCCGAGGCCGCCGACGGCGACCAGCGCGGCGCCTTCAGCGGCACCGCCCGCCGACGTGTAGACATCCGCGAGCCAGGAGTCGAGGGCCGCCGAGCGCGAGGCTCGCGCGGCGGCGCCCGCCCCGGTGGAAAGAACCGGGGCGGGCGCCGGAAGTTGCGTCACGTGTGCCGGCTACAGCGCGTCGAGGCCGCGCTCGCCGGTGCGGACCCGGATGACCTCGTCGACCGAGGTGACCCAGACCTTGCCGTCACCGATCTTGCCGGTGCGGGCGGCGGTGACGATGGCGTCCACGACCTTCTCGAAGTCCAGCTCGTCGGTGACGATCTCGACGCGGATCTTCGGGACGAACTCCACCGTGTACTCCGCACCGCGGTAGACCTCGGTGTGGCCCTTCTGACGCCCGTATCCCTGAACCTCGCTCACGGTCAGGCCGGCCACGCCAAGCGCGTGCAGGGCCTCTTTCACCGCGTCGAGCTGATACGGCTTGATGACCGCGGTCACCAGCTTCATGCCCATTCCCTCCGTCATCCCTCGACGCTAACCGACAACTTTTTCCACCGGGGCCGGCGCCGCCGGTGCCGCCGGTGCACTTGCGCTACCACCGATCCCCGCCAGGGCGAAGGCACCGGCCGAACCGCCACCACCACCCGGGTTGTTGAGATCGTAGCCACTCTCGGCGTGCTCCGAGATGTCGATGCCCTCGACCTCGGCCTCGGCGCTGATCCGGAACCCGATCGTCTTCTCGATGATGAAGGCGAGGACGAAGGCGATCGCGAAGGAGTAGACCGTGACGATGGCGCTCGCCCCGGCCTGCGCGCCGAGCTGGGCCGCGCCGCCGCCGAAGAACAGGCCGTCCTTGGCGCCGACGACGTCGGTGATCGCCGAGTTGATGTCCGAGTTGGCGAAGAAGCCCAGCGCCAGGGAGCCGAGCCAGCCGCCGACGAAGTGGACGCCCACGACGTCGAGCGAGTCGTCGAAGCCGAAGCGGTACTTGAGGCTCACCGCGAGGGCGCAGACGATACCGGCGGCCAGGCCGAGCAGGACCGCGGCCCACGAGTCGATGAAGCCACAGGCGGGGGTGATCGCGACCAGACCGGCGATGGCGCCGGACGAGGCACCGACCAGGGTCGGCTTCCGGTCACGGATCCACTCGACGATGACCCAGCCGAGCACCGCTGCGGCGGTCGCGACCTGGGTGTTGACGAACGCGAGGCCGGTCACGCCGTCGACCGTGAGCTCGGAGCCCGCGTTGAAGCCGAACCAGCCGAACCACAGCAGACCGGCGCCGAGGGCGACGAACGGCACGTTGTGCGGCTTCATGCTCTCCCGCGGCCAGCCGATGCGCTTGCCGAGGACCAGCGCCACGCCGAGCGCTGCCGCACCGGCGTTGATGTGGACGGCGGTGCCACCGGCGAAGTCGAGCGGGTGCAGCTTCTGGAAGATCCAGCCGCCGCCCCACACGTTGTGGGCGACGGGGAAGTAGACGAGCGTGGCCCAGCCGAACGCGAACAGCAGCCAGCCGGCGAACTTGGCCCGGTCGGCGATCGCGCCGCTGATCAGGGCGACCGTGATGACGGCGAACGTCATCTGGAAGACCATGAAGACGTAGGTCGGGATGCCGATGCCGGACGGGTTCTCGTCCGTGGCGCCCCAGAACAGGTCCGTGTAGGTCTTGGAGCCCATGTAGTCGCCGAGGTTACCGATGAAGCCACCCAGGCTGTCCGTGCCGAACGAGGCCGAGAAGCCGTAGAACAGCCAGAGAATGCTGACGAGCCCGATGGTCGAGAAGCTCATCATCATCATGTTGAGGACGCCCTTGGAACGGTTCAGGCCACCATAGAACAGTGCCAGACCCGGCGTCATGAGCAGCACAAGCGCTGTCGAAACCAGCAACCAAGCGGTGTTGCCGGTATCGATGGTCGCTTCAGGCACGCTGGCCTCCTAGTAGTCGAGATCCTCCCTCCCGACCTGAAGAAGCAGCGTCGCCCTTCCAGCCGGTTGCGCGAGAGCTTCCAGGGCTCACGTTTCGCGCACCGGCGCTGAGCGATTTCTAAGGCGTCACGTCATGTTTCCAGCGTGTGAAGAAACGCTCACACACACAAATAGCCCTATCGAAGGGCGTATTCGAGCGTGTGCCGTTCATAGTCGATGAGCCGCAGGTCACGGACCGGACGACGGAGATGTCCCTTGTGCACGATCCGCACGAAAGCGGGGTCTCCCGCGGCCGCCATGCGTCGAATTCCCTCGATGTGATCGACGATCCGTTTCCGGATGACGCGCACGAGGCGGTGCCGGTCACGCGGGGTCAGCCCATACGCGTCGGCGAACATGCGCAGCCGCCGCGGCCGGTTCGGCCGCTTCCAGCCGAGCGTGTAGGAGTCGCGGTCGGAGAAGAGCGGCACCCAGGTCCACGCGGCATAGGCGACGTCGTAGATCCTGGCGCCCGGCGAGGCGAGGTCGAAGTCGATCAGCGACAGCGTCCCGTCGGGCCGCCAGATCACGTTGTGCGGCGCCGCGTCGTGGTGGCAGATGACCTCGGTGTCCGGCGGCGGCGGGCCGAAGGAGCGCCACACCGCGTTGGGCGCCGGGCGGAACCCGGCCTGCGCGTCGTGGAACATCCGCAGCATGGTCGCCACGGTGACCATCGCCTCGTCGGTCACCCAGTGCGGGGCGAGCGGATAGCTACCCGGCTCGCCCTCCAGGTAGGACAGGACCTCGCGGCCCCGCTCGTCGATGCCGAACGCCCGAGGCGCGCCGGTGAACCCGACATACTCCAGGTGCCGCAGCAGCGCATGCACCGCCGGCGTCCAGGGTCCGGCGTTGCGGCGCACGGTGTCTCCCGAGCGCACCACGACGGAGGTGTTTCCGCCGTGGAGGGGGATCTCCTGCTGCGTCACGTGTCGTCCTTCGCGTCCCGATCGAGCTTCGCCTTGCCGAGCTTTTCCGACTGTGCTTCCGTCGAGGTTACGCGTCCGTGCCAACGAGTGCGTCGACGAACTGCCGGGCATCGAAGGGCGCCAGATCGTCGGGGCCCTCGCCGAGGCCGACCAGCTTCACCGGGATGCCCAGTTTGCGCTGGACGGCGATGACGATCCCGCCCTTGGCGGTGCCGTCGAGCTTGGTGAGCACCACACCCGTGACATCGACCACCTCGGTGAACACCCGCGCCTGCTCCAGCCCGTTCTGCCCGGTGGTGGCGTCGAGGATCAGCAGGGTCTCGTCGACCGGCCCGTGCTTCTCCACGACGCGCTTGACCTTGCCCAGCTCGTCCATCAGGCCGACCTTGTTCTGCAGCCGGCCGGCGGTGTCGATCAGCACGGTGTCCACACTCGTATCGATACCCCGTTTGACCGCGTCGAACGCCACCGACGCCGGATCCGCACCCTCCGGGCCGCGGACCACCTCGGCGCCCACCCGGCTGCCCCAGGTCGCGAGCTGCTCGGTGGCGGCGGCGCGGAACGTGTCGGCCGCGCCCAGCAGCACCGTGTGACCGTCGGCGATCAGCACCCGCGCGATCTTGCCGCAGGTGGTGGTCTTGCCGGCGCCGTTGACGCCGACGACGAGCAGCACCGCCGGGCGCCCGTCGCGGGCGGTGGCGGCGAGGCTGCGGTCCAGGTCCGGCTGCAGGGCGGTGACCAGCTCGTCGGCGAGCATCCCGCGCAGCTCCGAGGCGGTCGCGGTGCCGTGCACCCGGGCCCGCTCGCGCAGCTTCCCGACGATCTCCGTGGTCGCGGCGACGCCGACGTCGGCGCCGATCAGGGTCTCCTCGACCTCGTCCCAGGTGTCGTCGTCGAGCTTGTCCCGCGACAGCAGCGCGAGCAGCCCCTTGCCGAACACGTTCTGCGAGCGCGACAGCCTGGCCCGCAGCCGCACCAGCCGCCCGGCGGTCGGCTCGGGCACCTCGACCGGCGGGACCTCGACGGGCGGCGGGGCCTCGACCACCGGCGGCGGCGCCTCCACGGTCGGCGGCGGCGCCTGCACGACGGGCGGCGGAGCCTTCACCGGCGGCGGCACGGTCTTCACCGGCGGCGCCTTCGGCGGGGCGGGCGGCACCTGCTTGGTGGGAGGTGTGACGGTCGGCTTCTGCGCCGGTGGGAGGGTCGGTGGCTTGCGGAAACGGGGCGCTACCAGCGCGAGGGTCGCCCCGATCACCACGACGAGCAGCACCAGGCCGAAGACGATGTACGACTCCATGGCAGGAATCCTCCCAGACGACGCGCTCCGGGGCCTGCAGTGGCGCCAGGTCGGCCCACGCAGGATCATCTTCAGTGCACCACCGAAGCACCACCCGAAGCACCCCCCGTACTGTTCGCCCCTGCCCCGAAGCGCCCCAGCGGCGTCCTGGAGGTCAACAGACATGCCGGACGACGACCCCTCCCAGTCGCTCGACCAGGACCACGGCCCGCTGCTGCTGGGACCCGTGCTCCGCCGCGTCGAGGGCGACCGCGCCACGATCTGGGTGGAGACGTCACACCCGGCGACCGTCGAGGTCGACGCCGCGCCCGCCGGCGGATCCGCCCGCACCTTCACCGTCCACGGGCACCACTACGCCCTGGTCGTGGTGTCCGGGCTGCCGGAGGACGCGGTCACGCCGTACAGGGTGAGCATCGACGGCACGGTGGTCTGGCCGCCGCCGGACAGCGACGCACCGCCCTCGGCGATCCGCACGCGGCCCTCGGGCGCGCCGGTCCGGCTGATCTTCGGCTCCTGCCGCGAGTCGAGCCCACTGAGCGTGACCCGGTTCCCACCCGACGCGCTGGACGCCTACGCGGGGCGGCTCATCGAGTCGATCAACGCCGACGCGCCCACCGAGTGGCCCGACATGCTCGTGCTGCTCGGCGACCAGGTGTACGCGGACGAGACCCCCGAGAAGATCCAGAAGTGGCTCCGCCGCCGCAAGCGCCGCGCCGACGCGCCGAAGAAGCAGGTGGTGGACTACCACGAATACACGAAGCTCTACCTCGACTCGTGGGGCGACCCGGAGATCCGCTGGCTGCTGTCCACCGTCCCGAGCGTGATGATCTTCGACGACCACGAGATCATCGACGACTGGAACACCTCCGACCGGTGGCGCGCCAAGATGGCCGACCTGTCCTGGTGGGAGCAGCGCATCCAGGCCGGCCTCTCCTCCTACTGGGTCTACCAGCACCTGGGCAACATCGCGCCCAGCGGCCTCGACGACGACTTCGTCTATGCCGCGGTCATGCGGGCCGGCGGCGACGCCACCGGGGTCCTGGACGCCTTCGGCACCCGCGCGGACCACGAGCCCGCCGCGTACCGGTGGAGCTACGCCATCGACATCGACCGCACCCGGCTGATCGTGGTCGACAACCGCGCCGCCCGCGTGCTGGAGCGCGGCCACCGGGCGATGCTGCGGCAGTCGGAGTGGCAGTGGCTCACCGAGCGGATCCCCGGCGACTACGACCACCTGCTGATCGGCTCCTCGCTGCCGTGGCTGCTGCCGCCGGCGATCCACCACCTGGAGGCCGCCACCGAGCGGATCGCCGAGTCGCCACGTGACTGGGTGTCGAAGTTCGGCGAGAAGCTCCGCCAGGCGGTCGACCTGGAGCACTGGGCGGCCTTCTCGCGGTCGTTCGACGGCCTCACCGAGCTGCTGAGCAAGGTCGGCGCGGGCCAGGGCGGCGTCTCGCCGCCCCCGGCATCGATCAGCGTGCTGTCGGGTGACGTTCACCACTCCTACGCCGCCCGGGCGGACCTCGACAGCTCCGTGGTCAGCCCGGTGCACCAGCTGACCTGCTCGCCGGTCCACAACGACATGCCGAGGTACATCCGCCCGGCGATGAAGTTCGGCTGGAACCCGCCCGCCGCGAAGCTGATGCGGGCCCTCGCCCGCTCCGTGGGTCTGCCCCCGCCGCCGGTCCGCTGGGACAAGACCGCCGACCCGTACTTCGGCAACGCCGTCGGCGTGCTCCTGCTCGACGGCCGCTCCGCGCACGTCACGGTCGAGGGCACCCGCCCGGACAAGACCCTGGGCAAGGTCGCGTCGCTGCAGCTCAGCTGACCCTGCCCAGGGTCCTCGATCGGGTTCCCGGCTAGGCCGCGTACGCCTCCAGCTCGAAGATCCGGGCGGCGGTGTCGCTGTCGTTCGTCGGGGTGATCACGTTCAGGCGGAGATGTCGTGCCGTCCGCGGGGTGAACGTGTGCGTGGTGGTGTTCGCGGTGTTGCCCCGCACCTGGGCGACGGTCGTCCAGGTGTTGCCGTCCAGGCTGGTCTGCAGGTCGAAGTCCTTCGTGTTCCAGCTGGCCTTCTCGCCGCCCGCCCCCGAGTGTCGCAGGACGATCTTGCCGACCTGCTGGTTGGAGCCCAGGTCGACGCGCAGCCACTTGTTCGCGCCCAGCGCGCACCACTTGTCCGACAGGCCGCCGGTCCAGGTGCCGTTGACCGCCTTCGCCGGCGCCTCGGCCGCCGCGCACTGCGACGACGCCGTGGCCGCCTTGTTCAGGGCCAGGTTGGGCGCGGGCGCGGTGTCGGGCACGAAGAGCTTGATGTCGGTGAGGCTGGCGGAGCCCTCGTACACGTTGGTGTAGAGGTCACCGATCACGAACGAGTCAGGGTAGGCCGAGCCGGACGGCCACTGGTTGGGCCACGTGGTGCTGCCGAAGTCGTCGTTCTGCACCAGGTTGCCGTTGAACTGGCCGTTGTACCCGGCGGCCGTGGTGTTGTAGTGCCAGATCGGCACGTTGTTGACGACGAAGTCGCGGTGGAAGCGCAGCGTCCGCTGCCCGGAGCGGGCGAAGTTGCCGCTCGCCTCGAGCGTGTAGCCGGTCGCGTCGCGCTCGATCGCGAACGTGTAGTACTCGTTGGGCATGAGCTCCGGCTGAAGCTCCGCGGCGCTGGACAGCTGGTTCTCCGCGGCGCCGCCGGAGCAGCTGGTCATGAACCACTGGGAGTTGCCGGGCAGGCCGCCGGCACCCGGGTTCCAGTTGGGCATGCCGGAGATCCACATGTTGACGGTGTTGAAGTTGCCGTCGCGGTAGTTGTAGTACGTGTTGTTCGCGGCGTTGCAGACCCGGCCGCCGGTGCCGGACCCGACCCGGTCGGGGTGCTGGGAGAACGAGTCCATCAGCACCTTGCGGTGGTAGTGCCAGAAGTGGTTGTTGCGCGGCGCGGGGTTGGCGAAGTCGACGATCGACAGGAAGTGGAAGCCGTTGTACCCGTAGGGTCCGGCCCGCACGTCCTGCCACTCGCAGTAGGGCACCGACGCGTCGCCGCTCCAGCCGGGGCTGTTGGAGCCCTCGCCCCACGGGTGCTGGGTCTTGCAGCCCGCGGTCGAGTAGCCGTTGACCCGGCCGTTGTAGTTGATGGTGCCGTTGCGCTTGCCGCCGAAGTCGATCGTCTTGAGCTTGTACTCGATGCGGTACTGGTCGGGCAGCGCCTGCGTCGGGCGGAAGATCGCCCCACCGGTGCTCTCGGGCACGTTGAGGACCGCGGCGCTGGACCCGCCGACCGTGGCGGTGGTGATCGACGGCGGCGCCTCCAGCACGCCGTCCTTGTTGAAGTCGCGGGCCGACAGCGAGGCGGTGAGCCAGCCGTTCTGCCCGACGGTGAACTCCTTGCGGTAGGTGTCGAACGAGTTGAACTGCGTCGTCCAGGCGGGCCCGTAGTCGTTGCGGTACCACTGCCCGGCGTCGTCGGTGATGGTGTCGAACGGGTTGGCGTAGGTCTCGCGGACCCACGGCGCGTTGCCCGTGTTGATGGGCTGGGCGAAGTTCTCGGAGTAGAGCAGCCGCCAGGTCGGTGCCGCCGCGGCGGGGGCGGCCGGGATCGCGACCAGCGAACCGGCGACCAGGGCACCTACGAGCAGTCGTCTCATGTGGACGCTCCTAGAGGTATTGGGACGCGTTGTCCTTGGTGATCTGCGGCGAGGGCACGACGGTGTCCTTCTCGACCTTGGCGCCGCCGAGGACCTCGACCGTGCGGTCCAGGGCGAGCGAGCCGATCACCTTCGGGCTGTTGAGGCCGGTGACGACGTAGTTGGTGCCGTCGAGGATCGCCTTGAGCGCCTCGGCCTGCCCGTCGACGCCGGCGAGCACGATCTGCCCGGCCTTGCCTGCGGCGGCGACCGCCCGCTGCGCGCCGAGGCACATCGCGTCGTTCTCGCAGAAGACGGCGACGAGGTCGGGGTGCTTGGCGAGCAGCCCCTCCATGACGGTGAGCCCGCCGTCGGAGCCCCAGTTGCCGAAGTCGGGGGCCTCGATGAGGGTGATGTCGGCCTTGGTACCGAGCACCGACTTCAACCCGTTGGTGCGGGCCAGACCGATCGAGTTGTCCGCCGGCCCACCCTTGATGATCGCGACCTTGCCCTTGACGCGGCCCGCCAGGAACTCGCCGTCCTGCTTGCCGATGGCCTCGTTGTCTGGCCCGATCCAGCTGGTGTACTCGCCGGTGGCGAACTTCCGGTCGACCAGCACGACGGGCTTGCCCGCCGCCTTGATCGCGTTCAGGGCGGCCGGCGCCGACTCGAGCGGGCCGCCCGAGATGATGATCGCGTCGACGTTCTTGCTGAGCAGGTCCTCGACGTTGGCGGCGAGCTTGGCGGCGTCGCCCCCGGCGTCGGTGCTGACGATCTTCACGTTGCCCTTGGTCTTGGCCTGCGCGGCGATCGCGGCGTCCATGCCGCTGAAGTACGGCCCGCTGAGCAGGAAGTTCGCGACGCCGACGGTGTACCCGTCCTTCCCCGCAGGGTCGTCGGAGCAGGCGGTGAGGCCCAGCGCCGCCACCAGAAGCAGGGATAAGGCTCTTCTCATGCGCGTCCCTTCGCGACGGAGCGCGGCCGCCTCGAGCGCTGCACGAGGATGACCGCGATGATGATCAGTCCCTTGAGCACCTGCTGCCAGAACGACTGCACGCCGTACAGGTTCAGCAGGTTGTTGATCAGGACCAGGACGAGCACCCCGCCGAAGGCACCCTTCGCCGAACCCCGGCCTCCGGACAGGCTCGCGCCGCCGATGACGCAGGCCGCGATCGCGTCGAGCTCGAAGGCGACCCCGACGCTGGGTTGTGCGATGCCGACCCGGCTGGTCAGGATGACCCCGGCGAGTCCGGCACAGAAGCCGCTGACGCAGTAGGCGAGCACGATGTGCCGTCGCACGTCGATGCCCGCCAGGCGGACCGTCTCCGCGTTGCCGCCGATGGCGATGATCGAGCGCCCGGGTGGCGTCCGGGCCAGGAACACGCCACCGATCGCGAAGACGGCCAGCATGATCAGCGTGATCAGGGGGACGGGGCCGACCATGGCCGAGCCCAGCGTGAGGAACGCGGGGTCGGCCGGTGCGATCGGCACCTCCGAGTAGACGAACGCGAGCCCGCGGACCGTGGTGAGCGTCGCGAGGGTGACCACGAACGGCGCGAGCTCGAACCGGGCCACCAGGACGCCGTTGACGGCGCCGAACGCGAGCCCGCACAGGACGCCGGCCGCCATCGCCAACGGGATCGGCAGGTCGGCGGCCAGGCCCGCGGTCACGATCCCGGCGAACGCCACGACCGACCCGACGGACAGGTCGATCCCGCCGGTGAGGATCACGACGAGCATGCCGAAGGCGAGCAGCCCCGTGGTGACCATCTGCTTGAGGAGGTTGGTGATGTTGGTGCCGCTGAGAAAGCTGTCCGACGTGGTGGCCGCGACGACGATCAGCGCCGCGATCAGCAGCGTGAAGGCCGCCTCGACGGTCACGTCCCGGTTTCGGATCCGAAGCGCCAACGTTGTCACGCGATCGCCCTCTCCAGGACCTGTTCCTCGGTGGTGCCTTCGGACGGCAGCTCACCGGCGAGCCGGCCCTGCCGCATGACGAGGACCCGGTCGGTGGCGCCGAGCACCTCGGTCAGGTCGGAGGAGATGAGCAGCACGCCCATTCCCTCGCGGGCGAGCCCGTCCACGGTGCGGTAGATCTCGACCCGGGTGGCCATGTCGACCCCGCGGGTCGGCTCGTCGAGGATCAGCACGCGGGGGCCGGTGAGCAGCCACTTGGCGAGCACGACCTTCTGCTGGTTGCCGCCGCTCAGGTGTACGACCGGCATGCCCGCGCACCGGTCGGGGCGGATGCCGAGCCGCTCGATCATGCCGTGCACGGAAGCCTGCTGCCGGGGGCGGTCGATGAACGGGCCGCGGGCGGTCGACCGCCAGGTGGTGAGGCCGATGTTGTCCCGGACGGTCATGCCGAGCACCAGGCCGCTGCCGGCCCGGTCCTCCGTCACCATCGCGACGCCCGCCCGGATCGCCTCCTTCGGGCTGCGGAACGCCGCGCCCGCGGTCGGGCGGGCGGCTCCGAACAGGCACGCGGCCAGTTCGCTGCGGCCCGACCCGACGAGGCCGAAGAGCCCCACGATCTCGCCGGCCCGCAGCGTGAACGACACGCCGTCGAACTCCCCCGTCCTGCCGAGCCCGTCGACGGTCAGCAGCGGCTCCCCTGGCAGCGCTCCGAGGGCGGGCCGGCGCTCCGGGTAGATCCGGTCCACGGTCCGGCCCGCCATGAGCCGGATGAGGGTCCCCTCGTCGGTGGCGTCCGGGGTGGTGGTCGCCACGACGTGGCCGTCCTTGACCACGACGATGCGGGTGGCCAGCTCCAGGACCTCGGCGAGGCGGTGCGACACGTACACCACCAGCACCCCTCGCTCCTGCAGCCGCCGGATCACCGCGAACAACGCGTCGAGATCCGCGCCGGCGAGGACCGCGGACGGCTCGTCGAGGACGAGGACGCGGGGTTCGCTGACGAGGGCCTTGGCGATCTCGACCATCTGCTGCCGGGCCACGGACAGCGTGGCCGCCTTCAGCCGCGGGTCGATGCCGCCGAAGCCGATCTCCTCCAGCAGCCGACCGGCCCGCCGGTGCGCGGCCGGCCAGTCGATCAGGCCGAACCGGCGCGGGAAGTCGCCCATCAGCAGGTTCTCCGTGACCGACAGCTCGGGCACCAGGGAGAGCTCCTGGTGCACGGTGCGGATGCCGGCGGCGTGCGCGTCGTGCGGGGTGCGCAGGGTCAGCTCGGCGTCGTCCCACGAGAGGGTGCCGGAGCTCATCGGTACGACTCCGGCGAGCACCTTGATCAGGGTGGACTTGCCGGCGCCGTTGGCGCCCACGATCGCGAGGACCTCGCCGGGCTCGCCGTGCAGCGTCACCCCGTGCAGGACCTCGACGCCGTCGTAGGACTTGTGGACGTCGCGCAGCCGCAGCGTCATCGGAAGGCGTCCATGACGACGACCGTCTTCTGCCGGGTCAGGTCGAGGACCGTGTCGTGGACGCCCTCGCGGTAGCCGCCGGTGTCCTTGGTGCCGCCGAACGGCAGGTTCTCCGCCCGCAGCGCGGTCGAGCCGTTGACGACGACGCCGCCGACGTCCAGCTGCCTGGCGATGCTCAGCGCGCGGGAGATGTCCCGGGTGAAGACGGCGGCGTGCAGGCCGTACGGGGAGTCGTTGGCGAGCCGGACCGCCTCCGCCGGGTCGTCGAAGCGGGCCACGGGCGCCACCGGCCCGAAGATCTCCTCGGCGAACGCCGGGCTGGCGGCGGGCACGTCGACCAGCACGGTCGGGTCCATGAAGGCCCGCGTGCGGACCCCGCCGGCGACGAGCCGGGCGCCGTCGCCGACGAGCGTCCGGACGGCGTCGAGCACCCGCCCGGCGGCCTCCTCGGCGATGAGCGGGCCGACGTCCGTGGACTCCAGCAGCTGGTCGCCGACCGTCAGCTTCGCGGTCTGCGCGACCAGGGTGTCGACGAACGCGTCGTGGACCGCCGTCTGGACGTACACCCGCTTGACCGCACAGCAGATCTGCCCGTTGCCCCGGGCGAGCCGGCCCAGCACGACGGCGCGGGCGGCCTCCTCGACGTCGGCGTCGGCGCAGACGATCAGCGCGTCGTTGCCGCCGAGCTCCAGGTGGACCTGCTTGAGCGTGCCCGCGGCCAGGCGGGCGATCTCGCGGCCGGCGGCGGTGCTGCCCGTCAGGGTGACGGCGGCGATCCCGCTCATCTCGGCGAGCTGCCGGCTGACCTCGGCGCCGCCGATGACGACCTGGTGCGCGTCGCGGGGCGCTCCCGCCTGCTCCACCAGCTCGGCGATCCGCAGCACCGCCAGGGGGCAGCGGGCGGGGGGCTGCACGACGACCGCGTTGCCGGCGGCGAGGGCGGCGGCGGCCTTGTGCGCGTACAGCTCGACCGGATAGTTGAACGGCACGAGCGCGGCGACGACGCCGAGCGGCTCGCGGATGGTGACCGCGAGGTGCCGCTCCAGGCCCGGCACGGCGTCCAGCGGGATCTGCCGGCCGAAGAGCCTGGTCGCCTCCCCCGCGGTCGCGCGGAAGATGCGGATCGCGGCCTCGACCTCGCCGCGGGTCTGCTGGATCGGCTTGCCGTTCTCGGCGGCGAGGAGCCGGGCGAGGCCTTCGAGCTCGGCCTCGATCAGGTCGGCGACGCGGCGCAGCAGCGCGGCGCGCTCGTGCGCGGGGGTGGCGGCCATCGCCCGCTGGGCTTTACCGGCCCGCTCGACGGTCGCGGCGACCTGCGCCGCGCCGGTCTCGGGCACCTCCCCCAGCACTTCGCCGGTGCCGGGATTGCGCACGGTGACAACGGCCATGATGGCTGGGCCCTCCTCGGGGGTACGGCGGTCGCGGGCGTGCCTCTCACGCAATGCGCGCAAGGGCAGGTCCACCGGCGCCGTCCGGCGAGGATCACGGGCGAGACCGCGGTGAGTGAGGGTGGGCTCACCGGGATCGGTCTTTGTTAATGTACCGAACGAACCCCCGAAGTCAAGGTCGGCATACGATCACCCCATGAGCATCTACGACGTCGAGATCGCCGGGCTGCAGGGCGATCCGCTGGACCTCGGCCAGTTCCGCGGGCACCCCGTGCTGGTCGTCAATGTCGCCTCGAAGTGCGGACTGACGCCGCAGTACACCGAGCTGGAGGCGCTGCAGAAGGAGTACGGCGACCGCGGGTTCACCGTGCTCGGCGTGCCGTGCAACCAGTTCGGCGGGCAGGAGCCGGGCACCACGGAGGAGATCGCCGAGTTCTGCAGCACGACCTACGGCGTGACCTTCCCGATGACGGAGAAGGTCGAGGTGAACGGCGACGGCCGGCACCCGCTCTACCAGCACCTGGTCGACGTCCCGGACGCCGAGGGCTACACCGGGGACATCCGGTGGAACTTCGAGAAGTTCCTGATCGCCCCCGACGGCACGGTCGCGGCCCGCTTCTCGCCGCGGGACACGCCCAAGTCCGATGAGGTCGTGAAGGCGATCGAGGCCTCGCTCTAGATCCCCAGAGCCTTCCTCGCGTAGCTCAGGTCGTCGCCGGGCGTGTAGCGGTAGGCCGAGAGGCCTGCCGCTCGCGCCGCGCGGATGTCGCGGTCGGTGTCGTCGATGAACAGGCACTGCTTCGGGTGCGCGCCGATCAGCGCGCACGCGGCGCGGAAGAAGCCCGGCGCCGGCTTGTGCACGCTGATCTCCGAGGAGTTGGCGACCGCGTCGAACTGCTTGGTGAGCCCGTGCAGCGCGAGGATGTCGCCGAGGTCGTCCATGGCGTTGGTCGCCAGGCCGACCTTCATGCCCGCGGCCCTGACGTCCTTCACGAAGCGCAGCACCTCGGGCACGATCTCGCCCTTGTACGCGTCCCACTCCTGCACGACGGACCCGTCGACGCCCAGGGCCTCGGCGATGCTCTCGAGCCACTCGTCGCGCTTGATCTGCCCGGTGATCGCCGGCAGCTGCCGGTCCCATTCGAGCCCGGCGGCGAGGATGGCCCCGGGCTCCAGGCCGTGCCGCAGCTCGACCAGCTCGGCGATCGCCGGGTCGTGGCGGCGCAGTACACCGTCGAAATCGATCAACAGAGCGGTGGGGCGAGTCGTCATGCGGCTTCTTCCGTGCGGAGGCGCTGAGAGATGACTTCGGTCACACCCTGGCGCATGGTGACGCCGTAGAGGGCGTCGGCGACCTCCATCGTGCGCTTCTGGTGCGTGATGATGATCAGCTGGCTCTTCTCGCGGAGCTGCTCGAAGAGCGTGATCAGGCGGCCGAGGTTGACGTCGTCGAGGGCCGCCTCGACCTCGTCCATGATGTAGAACGGCGAGGGGCGGGCCCGGAAGATCGCGCACAGCAGCGCGACCGCGGTCAGCGACCGCTCGCCACCCGACAGCAGCGACAGCCGCTTGATCTTCTTGCCCGGCGGGCGGGCCTCGACCTCGATGCCGGTGGTGAGCATGTCCTCGGGGTCGGTGAGCACCAGGCGGCCCTCGCCGCCGGGGAACAGCACCGAGAAGACCTGCTCGAACTCGCGCGCCGTGTCGTGGTATGCGCTGGTGAAGACCTCGAGGATGCGGTCGTCGACATCCTTCACGACGGTGAGCAGGTCACGACGGGTCGCCTTGAGGTCCTCGAGCTGGTCGGAGAGGAACTTGAAACGCTCCTCCATCGCCGCGAACTCCTCCAGGGCGAGGGGGTTGACCTTGCCCAGCAGGTTGAGCTCGCGCTCGGCCTTCGCGGCGCGCTTCTCCTGCGTGGCCCGGTCGAAGGGCACCGGCGAGGGCGCCGGCTTGCCCTCGGCCTCCGCGGCGGCGACCTCGGGCGCGGTGGGCGGCACCTCCAGGTGCGGGCCGTACTCGGCGACGAGCGTGTCGGCGTCGAGGCCGAACTCCTCGGCGGAGCGCGCCTCCAGCTGCTCGATGCGCATCCGCTGCTCGGCCCGGGCGACCTCGTCGCGGTGCACGGCGTTGGTGAGCCGGTCCAGCTCGGCGGTGAACTGCTTCGCGCGGCCCCGGACCTCGGTCAGCGTCGACTCGCGCTCGGCGCGGGTCTCGGCGAGCGCGTCGCGGGTCTCCTGCGCCTCGGCGATCGACTCGGCGAGATTGTCCAGCGCCAGCTGGGCGGCGCCGACCACGGTCTCGGCGACCCTGGCGCCGCGGGCGCGGGTGGCCTTGCGGGCGGCGGCCCGCTCGCGGGCGGCCCGCTCCTGGGCGGCCTGGCGCAGCAGCGCGTCGGCCCGGCCGGCGAGAGCGCCGACCCGCTCCTCGGCGGTGCGGACGGCGAGCCGGACCTCCATCTCCTGCTGGCGGGCGACGGGCACCTCGGCGGCGAGGTCGTCGCGCTCCATCGTCGAGGGGTCCTCGTCGATCGGCGTCTCCTCGGCGAGGGCGAGCCGCTCCTCCAGCTCGGCGAGGCTGGTCACGCCGGACTCGCGGGCCGTCTCCGCCTTCGCGCGGGCGGCGGCGTGCCGCTCGACCTCGGCCTTCGCGGACTTGGCGGCGGCGCCGAACTCGGCGAGGCGGCGGGCGGCGGCGTTCCGCGCGCTGTCGGCCTCCTTCTTCGCCGCGGCGGCCTCCGCGACCTGCTGCTTGGCGCCGGTCGCGGCGTGCCGGGCCAGGGCGAGCAGCTCGCGCGCCTCGGCGACGCGACGCTCCGCATCGACCTTCTGCTGGCGGGCCTCCTCGACGGCGGCCTGGACCTCGATGTAGCTGTGCTGCTTGCCCGACCCGCCGGCGGCCGCGTACGCGCCGAGGACGTCACCCTCGGGTGTGACGGCGCGCAGGTTGGGCGCGTACGACACGATCCGCTTCGCGACCGTGAGGTCCGGCGCGAAGACCACGTCGCCGATCGCCCGTTCGAGGGCGGGGCGCAGCTCGTCGGGCGCGCGGACCAGGTCCAGGGCCCAGGCGGCGCCGGGCGGCAGCGGGACCCGCTCGACCGGCGGCGCGCTGTGCGTCGGCGCGGACGCGATCAGCAGCGCGGCCCGGCCCGCGTCGTCCTGCTTGAGCATCTCCACGGACGCGGTGGCGCCGTCGATGTTGGCGACCGCGACGGCGTCGGCGAGCGCACCGAGCGCGGCGGCGAGGGCCGCCTCGTGCCCGGCCTGCACCGACAGCAGCGCGGCGACGCTGCCGAGCATGCCCGGGATCCGGTCGGCGCGGGCGAGCAGCGTGCCGGCACCGTCCTTGCGGCGCAGGCCGGTCGCCAGGGCCTCCTCGCGGGCCTTCCACTGCGCGGCGTCCTTCTCGGCCGCCCGCTCGGCGTCGCTGTGCTGCTTGACCTCGTTGTTGATCGCATCGAGCTCGCGGGTGGCCTCCTGGTGACGGATCTCCAGGTCGGCGTTGGCGTGGTCGGCGACGCTCGCGCCGGCGCTCGCCTCCTCGTACAGCGCGTGGGCGTGCTCGGAGCGCGTCTCGGCCTCGGCGAGCTGCACCGACAGCCGCTCGATCTCGTCGGCGGCGGCGGTCGCGCGGCTGCGCGCGGACTCGACCTGGCCGGCGAGCTTCGCCAGGCCCTCGCGGCGGTCGGCGATGGCCTTGTGCGCGGCGACGATCGCCCTCTCCGCGAACGCGAGCCGCCGCTCCAGGTCCTGCCGCCGGTCGACGGCCTCGGCGAGCCGCTCCTGGCTGGCCTCCAGGGCCGCCCGCAGCTCGTCCTCCTGCTCCCGTACCTTCTCCGCCTCGGCCGTCAGCTGGTCGGGGTCGCGGCCGGGCCGCTCGTCGACGGGGGCGGCGGACAGGTTGCGGTGCCGCTCCGAGGCCAGCTGGTGCAGCGAGCGGTACCGCTCCTGCAGCGTCGACAGCTGGAACCAGGTCTCCTGCGCCTCGGCGAGCACCGGCGCGTCGGCGGCGTGCTCGGCCTCCAGGGTCGCCAGCCGCTCGTTGATCGACTCGACCTCGGCCTCGACCTCCTCGCGGCGGGCCCGCAGCGCGGTCTCGTCCGCGATCTCCTTGTCGAGGGTCGTGCGCAGCGTGGCGAGGTCGTCGGCGAGCAGGCGCAGCCGGGCGTCGCGCAGGTCGGCCTGGATGCCGGCGGCCCGGCGGGCGACCTCGGCCTGCCGGCCGAGCGGCTTGAGCTGGCGGCGCAGCTCGGTGGTGAGGTCACCGAGGCGGTTGAGGTTGGCGGCCATCGCGTCGAGCTTGCGGATCGCCTTCTCTTTGCGCTTGCGGTGCTTCAGGACGCCGGCGGCCTCCTCGATGAACGAGCGGCGGTCCTCCGGCCGGGCGTGCAGCACGCCGTCGAGCCGGCCCTGGCCGACGATCACGTGCATCTCGCGGCCGATGCCGGAGTCCGACAGCAGCTCCTGGATGTCGAGCAGCCGGCACTGGTTGCCGTTGATCTCGTACTCGCTCTCACCGGAACGGAACATCCGGCGGGTGATCGAGACCTCGGTGTAGTCGATCGGCAACGCGCCGTCGGTGTTGTCGATCGTGAGCGTGACCTCGGCCCGGCCCAGCGGCGCCCGGCCGGCCGTCCCGGCGAAGATCACGTCTTCCATCTTGCCGCCGCGCAGTGCCTTGGCGCCCTGCTCGCCCAGAACCCAGGAGATCGCGTCCACCACGTTGGACTTGCCCGACCCGTTGGGGCCGACGACGCAGGTGATGCCCGGCTCGAGACGCAGCGTGGTCGCGGACGCGAAGGACTTGAAGCCCTTGACCGTCAGGCTCTTGAGATGCACGGATCTCCACGGGTTTGGGTTGGGCGTCGCTCGGGGTTCGCCGCTCGGGCTTGTCTCGGGCCTGTCTCGGGCTTGTCTTGGGCCTTGTACTGGGCAGACTATCGCCCGGCAGGATACCCAATCCGGCAGTGCCGCACACCATAATGCGCTGCTGCGCACCCGCGAAAATGTCACCCGGAAGTCATTCGCAACCATTGTCGACGCTGCGTCGTTACACGACTGCACGGCGCTTTCTTGATGTTGCTGCTTTCTTGGCGCTGCTTTGCGGTGCGTAATGACATGACTGCGCGCCGATACCCAGAGGATGATCGGCGCGCGGGTTTACTGTTCAGTTCTGCGTAGGTTCCAGTGCAGAGCGCCGGATTTCTCCGGCGTTCCTTACGTGGTTGCGAAGGCCTTGGGTCAGGCCATCGCCGGCTCGACGAGCCGGACCAGGTGGTCCGTCTCTGCGGCCGCCGCTGCGAGCCGGTCATTCTCGGCGCGCAGCCGGACAACCTCGAACTCGAGCGCCCGAACCTTGGCACGCAGCTGGGTGACCTCGTCTACGAGGCGCCGATCGGGCGCGCCGCCCACGTGGCCGAAGAGGGCCTTAGCCATATCGTCTCCTTGATAAGCGCAGCCGGTCGGATTCCGGCAAACGCGCGCCCAGCACCCGCGACCGAAGCACTAGGGCATGATTGGGCGCGACTGGCGACACCTCTATGTTCGCCCCCGGTCGGCGACTTCGTCAAGCCAACCGGCACGCCAAACGTCCTGGCCAGGGTGTTCTCACTCACCCGGGTGCGTGATCACACCCCTGAAGCCGATCGTGGCAGTGTGCCACCAGTTGCCCGCAAGCGCCACTGCAAAGTAGCGTCGTGTCGAAGAAATTCCGTCTCACCCGTTTCAGATCACCCGCTCCGCCTCACCCGCGTCCGGCGCTTCGCACTGCTCGGCCCCCCACCTGAAGGAGATCCCCGATGACCGCGCCGCAGCCTGGCTTGCTGGCCCGGCTCGGACCCACCGGCATCGCCGCGGCCGTCACGGCCGTCCTGATCCTCTTCGGCATCGGCGCGATGATCGTGCCCGCGCTGACCGACGGCGGGAGCGAGCCCTCGGCCGCCGCCGCGGCCGCCCAGCCCGCGCCCCCCGCCCCCGCGGCGGACACCTCCTCACCCGCGGACGCGGCCACCAGCGCCGCCCCGACCTCCGCCGCCCCCACCTCGGCGAAGGCCACCCCGACCCTCAACGCCAGCTTCAACAGCGGCTACGAGGACCGGGTCGTGCAACTCGTCAACGGCGAGCGCCGCAAGGCCAGGTGTGAGGCGCTGCGGATGCACCCGCAGCTGCGTACCGCGGCCAGGGCACACAGCGCCGACATGTTCACCCACGACTTCAGCCGGTCACAGGGCAGCGACGGCAGCTCCCCGGCCGACCGCGCCCGCCAGGCCGGCTACAACGCCTTCGCCGGCGAGCTGGTCGCCAAGGGCGGCGACCCCGGTGACGTCGTCAAGGGCTGGCTGCGCGACAAGAGCGACCGCGAGATCCTGCTGGACTGCGCCACGAAGTCGATCGGCGTCGGCGCCGCCATGCGCGGCAAGACGCCCTACTGGACCGTGGACACCGGCCGTGCTTGAGGGGGCCCAGCATCGTTAGTCCGGTCGTGGACCGGGTTCCGACGCTCCTGCCACTGCGGGCGCATCCCCTCGCCCGGCCACACGCATGGGAGATCGTCGCGGGACACGGTTCCGCGTTCACCGTCGTCGTCGACGTGGCGGGCGGCCCCGGCAGCGGGCGCGACCCCGTCTACACGGCCGCCATGAGCAGGCTCGCCGCGGCCGGCGTCCGGCTGCTCGGCTACGTCGACGTCGACCTGTCCACCAGGCCGATCGAACAGATCCGCGCCGACGTGTACCGCTGGGCCGGCTACCCGGTCCGCGGCGTCTTCCTCGACAGGGTGCCGGTCAGCCCGCACTCGATCGGCCCTGTCGCCATCGCCGCCCGGTTCGCCCAGCGCGCCGACCTGCCCGACGTGGTCCTCAACCCGGGCGGCCCGCCCGACCAGACCTACCGCGACCTCGGCCTGCCCATCTGCGTCTTCGACGGCAGCTGGCGCGACTACCGCCGCTGGAACGGCGCCGGCGCCCTCCCCGGCGACGGCCACCTCGTCCACGCGGTGCCGCCGTGGGAGCTCGACGAGGCCGCCCGCCTGCAGGTCGCCCGCGGGGCCGGCTTCGGCATGGTGACCGACCTGGGCTCCCCGGACCCGTACTCCGACCTGCCCGCCTGGTGCGGCCAGGTCCCCGGCCTCGCCGACCTCAACCCGCCGACCCCTCTCCCCCGCCGCCCTCGCCCGCACCGCCTCACCAACACCGCCACCGCTGCCACCACCGCGGCCGCCAGAACAGGCCGCACGGGTTAGGCTACGCAGAGCGATAGTTCCATGGTCAATTAGATCGCCCGATGTAAGGTGCAGTGAGAACTGCCAGGCACGGCACAGGCCTCCCCCCGCTGCCTCTCCACCAGCGACCGGCCCCTCCCCGGCCTCGTCGACGGAATTGATCAAGCCCTTCGCGCGCCCGCGACCGCCGCCCACCCGCCGCGGCGCGCGGTAACCGCTGGTCGCCGTCCGGCGCGGCACGGGAACCGACGAACGCGGTCAGGCCAGCGCCGCAACCCGGGCCGCCGGTTCCAGGCAGGGACCAAGATCTGACACGGGGTCAGCGGAGTGAACGCTGACGCGGGGTCAGCGGGGTGAGCGCTGCGTGGCGGCACGGAGGCGGGGCTGGCAGCGGGGCAGGAGAAGTCAGCGGGGTGAGCGCGGACGCGGGGTCAGCGCGGCGAGCGCTGCGTGGCGGCACGGGGGCGGGGGAAGTCAGCGGGGTGAACGCGGACGCGGGGTCAGCGCGGCGAGCGCTGCGCGGCGGCACGGGGCCGGGGCTGGCAGCGGGGGCAGGAGAAGGACGAGCGGTTCATGAACGACTCGCGGCGGATCGGGGTGCCGCAGCGGGGGCAGGGCAGGCCCTCGCGGCCGTAGGCGTTGAGGGAGCGGTCGAAGTAGCCGCTCTCACCGTTGACGTTGACGTAGAGCGCGTCGAAGCTGGTGCCGCCCTGGACGATCGCCTCGTTGAGGACGTCGCGGACGTGGCCGAGCAGGCGGCGGACGGCGGGGCGGGAGATCTGGTCGGTCGGGCGGGCGCCGTGCAGCTTCGCGCGCCAGAGTGCCTCGTCGGCGTAGATGTTACCGACGCCGGAGATCAGGGTCTGGTCGAGCAGTCCGCGCTTGACGTCGGTACGGCGGCGGCGCAGGTTCTCCACGAACGCCTCGTCGGAGAAGGACGGGTCGACCGGGTCGAGCGCGATGTGAATGAGCTCCACGGGCAGCACCGCGCCGCCGGCGGAGACCGCGAGGCCGCCGAAGGTGCGCTGGTCGACGAAGCGCAGCTCGGGGCCGTCGTCGTCGAACGTGAACCGGACCCTCAGGTGCACCTCGGCGGGCGCATCGACTGGCTGCATGAGCAGCTGGCCCGACATGCCGAGGTGGCCGACGAGCGCATCCTCGTCGTCGAGCGGCAGCCAGAGGTACTTGCCGCGGCGCTGGACCGCGCCGACGCGGCGGCCGGCGAGGACGTCGGCGAAGTGGACGGCGCCGGGCAGGTGGCGGCGGATCGCGCGCGGGTGCAGCACCTCGACGGTGGCGATGCGCCGGCCGGAGACCCACTTGTCGAGGCCGCGGCGGACGGTCTCAACCTCGGGCAACTCGGGCATCATGCTCCAATGCGACGAAAACCCAAAAGGGCGACAAGAGGGATCAGATGGCGTAGTGCCAGACGGTGATCAGGTAGGACCCGTACCACAGCCCGAACGCCGCGCAGCCCGACAACACTAGCGCCGCCGTCCGCGGCTTCGCCCGTCCGAGTGCGATCGCCGGCGGGACCAGGATCACCAGCACGGGGACCAGCAGCCGCGGCTTCGAGTGGTAGTAGCCGCCCTGACCGAGGACCAGGACGAGCGCGATCAGGCCGTACACGAGCAGCGGCGGCCACACCCTCTGCGCCACCGCGATGGCGGCCAGCGCGACGACCCCGATGACCATCCAGGCGACGCTCACCTGGATCCAGCCCTCGCCGGTACGCAACGCGTCGCGCACGAAGTTGAACGTGGACGTGCCGTAGTCGAACGTGGTGCCCCAGCCGGCGGTCTGGATGTCGAACCACGCGCCGAGGTCGCCGACCCGCATGCCGACCCACAGCAGATAGCCGGGCACCCCCGCGAGCGCGACGGCAGCCGCGAGAATCGGATGCCAGATCGGCGGACTATCCGACGAATCCGATTTGTCCGACTTGTGGATTCTGTACACGGCCATCGCGGCGGCGACCGCCAGGCCGAGTGCGGCGGCGGCGCCGGTCGGCCGGGACAGTGCCGCACCGAGGCCGAAGAGGCCGGCGAAGAGCCAGTCGCCGCGGTGCGCGAACAGGAACATGCCGGCGACCATCGCGACGAACAGCGCTTCCGAGTACGCCATGGACAGCGCCATCGACATCGGCTGGGTGCAGAAGAGCGCGGTCAGGGCCACGCCGACCCGCTCGTCGTAGAGGCGGGTGCCCAGCGCGCACACGAGGATCGCGGCGAACGCGCCGGCGATCCACGCGACCGTGATCGCGGCGGTGCCGACCTCGAGGCCGGTCGCCAGGTGCACGATGCGGACCAGCATCGGGTAGCCGGGGAAGAATGCCAGGCCGTTGCCCGTGAGCTGGCCATCGGCGGTGTAGCTGTACCCGGTCGGGTACCCCTCCTCGGCGAGCCGGACGAAGTGCCCGCCGTCCCACGCGAGCAACCGGCTGCGGACCTCGCCGTTGTCGGCCATCCACCAGACCAGCAGCAGCTGGACAAGACGGCTCAGCGCGTACACCGCCAGCGGCAGCGCCCACAGGAACTGTGTCCTCGGCCGCCGCGCCACCTCAGTCACCGCGGTCATCGTCACCCTTCAGCGCCCCGGGGGGCTCCGGGGGCCGCGCCGACAGCTCCCGCCAGGCTGCCTCGGCGGCCCGCTGCTCAGCTTCCTTCTTGCTGCCGCCCTGCGCGCCGCCGTAGCGGCGCTTGGCGACGATCACCCAGGCGGTGAACCGCTTGGCGTGGTCGGGGCCCTCCTCGTCGATGCGGTACTCGGGGACGCCGAGGCCGCGACCGGCGGTGAGCTCCTGGAGGCTGGTCTTCCAGTCGAGACCGGCGCCGCGCAGCGCGGCCTCGGCCATCAGCTCGTCGAACAGCTTGTGAATCACCGTGGCGGCGGTGTCCAGGCCGTACTGGAGGTAGATCGCGCCGATGAGCGCCTCGAGCGTGTCGGCGAGGATGCTGGCCTTGTTGCGCCCACCGGTCGCCTCCTCGCCCTTGCCGAGCAGCAGGAACGGGCCGATGCCCTCGGGGCCGAGCCGGCGGGCGACGTCGGCGAGGGCGCGCATGTTGACCACGCTCGCGCGCAGCTTCGCCAGCTGGCCCTCGGCGAGGTCGGGGTGGTTCTTGAACAGCGCGGTGGTGATCACCACGCCGAGCACGGCGTCGCCGAGGAACTCGAGCCGCTCGTTGGTGGGCAGGCCGCCGTTCTCGTAGGCGTACGAGCGGTGCGTCAGCGCCCTGCGGAGCATGTCGGGGTCGAAATCCACCTCGAAGGCGGACTCGAGTGGGGTCGGGTTTTTCACGAGCGCTCTCCCAATGCGTCACGGATGGTGAGGCCGCCGGCCGAGGAGAGTTCGGTCAGCAGTTCGTCGGCGAGCCCGGCGACCGCGGGGATGATCCGCTCGCGGTGCAGGCGCGCGGCGAGGGCGATGCCGGAGGCGATGTCGGGACCGTCGGCGGAGCCGTGGCAGACCACGACGGCGCCGGTGACGCCGAGCAGTGCGGCGCCTTTGCTAGCGGCCACCACATGTGGCGCTTCGACCGCTCCTGTGTGGTGTGCGGCGGCTGTACTGGCGGCCGTCGCGCCTTCTATGCCCTTGAGCAGGATGTTGCCGGTGAAACCGTCGGTGACGATCACGTCGGCCGGGCCTCCGCGGGGCACGTCGTGGCCCTCGACGAGGCCGATGTAGCGCCCGCCGGCGGGCAGGACGGTGTCGGACAGCGCGACGGCGACGGCCCGGCGGAGCCGGTCGCCCTTGCCGGGCTCGCTGCCGATCGACAGCAGCCCGACGCGCGGGTCGGTCACGCCGAGGGCCACCTTGGCGTAGGCGGCGCCGAGAACCGCGTGCTGGACGAGCTCCAGCATCGTGCCGTCGATCGTCACGCCCACGTCGAGCAGCAGCACTGGGCCGTGCGGGGTGGGCACGTGCGCGGCGAGGCCGGGGCGTCGTACACCGCGGAGCCGCCCCAGCACGTGGGCCGACGCGGCGACGGCGGCGCCGCTGGATCCGGCGGAGACCATCGCGTCGGCGCGGCCGGCGTAGACGGCCTCCGCCGCGGCGCGCACGGTGGACTCCCGCCTGACGTGGCGCATCGGGGCGTCGCCCATGCCGACGGTGCGGTCGACCACGCTGACGCTGACGCGCTCGCGGTCATGGACCGCGAGCGCGCCGATGACCTCGTCGGCCGACTCGCGCGGCCCTACGAGGAGCAGATGCAGGTCTGGATCGGCGCTGCACGCGCGCAGAGCGCCGTCAACCACGACGGCGGGAGCACTGTCCCCGCCGAGGAGGTCGACGGCGATCCGCGCGGTGCCGGACGGGGGCTGCCCGCCGTGCGGCGACCTGTCGGATCGCGTCACCCGGATCCGGAAATCAGACCTCGATGACCTGACGGCCGTTGTACGTGCCGCAGACCGAGCACGCAGCGTGGGGCAGCTTCGGAGAGCGGCACTGCGGGCACGGCTGCGTCTGCACCGCGACGGCTTTCCACTGGCTCCGGCGCGACCGGGTGTTGCTGCGCGACATCTTCCGCTTGGGAACGGCCACGGGTCTTACTCCTCTGAGTGCTGGATCTGGGTCAGGGCGGCCCAGCGCGGGTCGAGCTGCTCGTGGCCGTGGCCGGCGGGCAACTCATCCAGCGGCACCCCGCAGTCGGGGCACAGCCCTGGGCAGTCTTCACGGCACACGGGATTGGCGGTCAGGGAGAGCACCACCGCGTCCCGCAGTGCCGGCTCCAGGTCGATCAGGTCGCCCTGCAGCCTTCCGACCTCGTCCTCGTCGGTCGTCTCGTCCGTGGTGCTGTGCTCATAGGCATAGAACTCTTGGATCGGGACTTCCAACGTGTCGCTGATCGGGCGCAGGCAGCGTCCGCACTCGCCCACCAGCGGGCCGGTGACGGTGCCGGAGACGAGAACGCCTTCTGACACCGACTCCATCCGCAGCTGGAGGTCGAGCTCGGCGCCCGCAGGCACGCCGATCAGCTCCAGACCGAGGTCCTCGGGTGCCGGCACTTGGCGCGACACCGCATGAAGAGCGCCCGGTCGTCGCGGCAGGTCTCTCGTCTCGAGGACCAGCGGCTTCCGGGGATCCAGTTGCGGGTGCGGTTGATGTGGCATCTTCAGACTCCGGCCAGGCAGGGCCGACGGACAAGGCTACCCGAGCGGCAGATCTCCCGTCGAATCGCCCCTGCCCGTCGGGTCAGAAAGGCAGCGGCCGGTCGTCGTCGCCGGACGGTGTGAAAGAGCCTATCTCGCGCAGCGCATGCATCTTGTCGCGGCCACGCTCGATCGAGGCGAGCGATCGGGTGAGGAACTGCTCGAAGTTGGCGAGGGCCGTGTCGACATAGTCGTCGACCTCGTCGCGGAGCCGCTGGGTCTCGGCCCGCGCCTCGTTGATCATGCGGGACGCCTCGTGCTCGGCGGAGACGACGATCTCGTTGATCGACACGAGCCGGTTGTGCTCCTGCTCCGCCTCGGTGATGATCCGCTCGGCCTCGCGGCGCCCCGCGTCGACGATCTTGTCCCGCTCGTCGAGCAGCGCGGTGGCACGCCGAAGCTCACCCGGCAGGTCGGCGCGCAGCTGGTCGAGCAGGTTGATCATCTCGGCGCGGTCGGCCACGAAGTTGCTCCGCGACATCGGTGCCGACCGTGCACCCTCGACCAGCGCGATGATCTGGTCGATGCTCTCGAGCGGATCCACTTGCGGTCACTCCCTGTCCCCACGGCAAACAACGACACCATCATGCGGCCCAAACCATGATGCCGCTCCATCGCCACACGGAAAGCTTTCAGTTTCCGGGTTTCGCGAGCCGCTCGCGCAGCCGGTTTGCCACAAGGTCGGGCACATGCGGCGAAACGTCGCCGCCCCATTTCGCGACCTCTTTGATGAGGCTCGACGAGACGAATGAGTACTTCGGGTTGGTCGGCATGAAGAGCGTCTCGATGGCGCCGAGCCCGTAGTTCATCTGGGCCATCTGCAGCTCGTAGTCGAAGTCGCCGGCGACCCGCACACCCTTGACGATCGCGCTGACGTCGTTGGCCCGGCAGAAGTCGACCAGCAGCCCCTGGAAGACGTCGACCCGCACGTTCGTGTACGGCGCCGTCACCTCCGCGAGCATCTCCTGCCGCTCCTCGACCGTGAACAGCCCCGCCTTGCTCGTATTGATCAGCACGGCGACGACGACCTCATCGAACATCTTCGACGCGCGTCCGACGATGTCCAGATGTCCGTTGGTCACCGGATCGAACGAACCCGGACACACCGCGCGCCTCATTGCACCAGCCCAAGCCTCATGAGCGGGGACCGTACCAAAGCCGCCCGGCCGCCCGCTTCACGTGCCCGGCTCGCGTTCCGCATACCACAGCGTCGTCTCCCCGTAGCGCCGCTCGGCGCGCTGCCGCAGGCCCTCGGGCCAGCGCATCGGGGCGCCGCGGCTGCTGCGCTCGACCACCACGACGGCGCCGGCGGCGAGCCAGCGCGCGACCAGCGCGTCCAGGACCGCACCCACCTTCTCGTCGGTCACGGCGTACGGCGGGTCGACGAACACCACGTCGTAGCGCTCGTCGGGCTCCTGCTGGAGCAGCCGCTCGACCTTGTCCGCGACCAGCTTCACGGTGCCGCCGACGCCGAGGGTGGCGATGTTGGCCCGCACGATCCTGGCAGCCTTGGCGTCACTCTCGGCCAGCAGCACGTGGGCGGCGCCGCGCGAGCACGCCTCGAACCCGACGGCACCGGATCCCGCGTACAGGTCGGCGAACCGGGACCCGTCGAGGTCGACCATGGCCTCCAGGCTGCTGAAGAGGGCCTCCCGGACCCGGTCGGAGGTCGGCCGGGTCCCCTGTCCCGCGGGGACCGTCAGGCGCCGGCCGCCGAGCGCGCCGGCCACGATGCGTGTCACGCCGTCCAGCCTAGGCTCGCCGTCGACGTGACCCGCGCCACTCCCAATTCAGACTTTTCCGATTTTTCATTGTGTACTGCGATTCAATCCGGCATGACTACTCTGCGTGCTTGATTACGGAGAGTAGCTTGCCGTCCAGCAGGGCTTTTCAGCGTTGCGTAGCTGTTCTTACGCTGTTTGCAGTCGCGACAAACCATCACGACTACCCATGAATTGGGGAGACGTAGATTCGGGCCGAGCACAATCGGTCACCGCTTTGCGGCCCGGGGAGTCAGTGGTGAGACCGCCCCCAGACTTGCGATGTTGGGGGCACGTCTTGCGTAAGACCCTGCTCGTTTTCGGTAGCACGCTGCTGTTCGGCGGCGCCTTCGCCGGCACCGCCTTCGCCTCGTCGGCCATCTCCGGCACGTTCTGCACCCCGGCGTCCTCGGCCACCTACCGGCACACGTTCGACGGCCCGGCCGGCACCGCGACGATCACCTCGACCGCTGCCCTGTGCCCCGGCGAACGGCAGGCCTTCACGCTCGTCTCCTACACCGCCCCGTCGAAGTCCTTCGGCAACCCGCAGTTCGTCTACGCCACCGACACCGCCGCGATCACCGCCACCACGCCGTCGATCACCCTCCGCGTCGACGTCCCCGGCTGCTACACCCAGGTCGACACCGTCTTCGGCACCAATGTGATCAACCCCATCGTCGACGGCGGCCCCCGCTACGGCACGACCAAGCCCGGCGACACCGCCGCTCCCGGCAGCCGCTCGGCGGGCGTGCGCGCCTGGTACAACGGCGGCACCACGACCTGCCCCCAGCCGGCCGCGACCTTCACCGGCGACTGCGACGGCACCCTGACCGCCCACCTCGCCAACTCCCCCACCGCCAACGTGGACGCCGTCTTCGACCTCCCCGGCGGCCTCTCCGTCCACCTCCGAGTCGACCACCGCCTCGCCTTCCACCTCAGAGTCCGTCTCCCCGTCGACGTCCGCTTCCATCCCCACTTCCCCGTCGACATCCGCCGCCCCGTCGGCGACCGCGTCGGATCCGGCCACCGCCACACCGTCCGCGTCGATGTCGACCCCCACCTCACCGTCGGAGTCCGAGACCACCACCGCTCCGCCCACCTCACCGGCCACGCCGTCCCCCACCGCGACGACCTCCACCTCCCCGACCGCATCCCCGTCCGCCTCAACCCCGCAGACGAACAACCCGGTCGAGACCGTCACCGAGATCACCCCCACCAACGGCAACGGCAACGGCAACACCGTGACCCCGACCACGACCGCCCCCGACACCTCGAGCAGCCTCCCGGTCACCGGCTCCAACGCCACCGTCCTCGGCGGCGCCGCCATCTTCATGATCGCGTTCGGCGGCGGCCTGATCCTCCTCAGCCGCCGCCCCCACCGCGGCCGCCACGCCGCCTGACCCGCCCCACAAAAACGTCGATCAATACCCCGAAATACCCCATTCCCTCCATAGACGCCGCGCGATCCACCCACACTTTGAAGATCAAAGTGTGGGTGGATCGCGCAACGTCAATTTCCCAAAAGCCACAGATCCGGGCATTGACCAACGTCTACAGCCACGCCGGCCACGCCGATCCGGCCGGCCCGGTCCACGGCGGCTACCTGAGCCCAAGTACCGGACCACTGTGTGGATGCCCGCTGATGAGGCAACAACACCGCGCCGCCACCGGCGCAGTCCCGGCCACCTGCCCCACCCACACGTTCGGCAGACCATTCTGGAGGCAAATCCATACCCCCGGCAGACCCGCCCCTTGCCACGCCGTCCCCGGACACCCTGCTACTGCAAGCGCCGGCCCAGCCACGAGCACCGCAGACACAACCCCGGATGCCCTCGCCGACACCACATAGCTCAGAACCGGCCCGGGCATCGCAGTCGCAGCCCTACGACGTCCCCCGGGGCACACCCGGCTACGGGCAACGCAATCGCAGGCCCCGCCACAGCCTCCCCAGGCGCGAACCCCGCCGCGGGCAACACAGGCGCCGACCCGACCACTACAGGCGCAGCCCGTCACCCCTGCCCGGACGCACACCCCGCCACCAGCACCGCACGCGCAGGCCGGCCACAGACACCGCAGACGCATGGCCGGCTCGGGCACGGCAGCCGCACCCCCGCGACTCCCGGGCACACCCGACACGGGCAACGCAGGCACGGGACCGACCACAACCCCTTCACCGCCGCAGCCCCGCCACACCCACCACGGACAACGCAAGCACGCGACCGACCACAACCACAGCCCGTCACGCCCGAAGCGCCCCGGCACAACCACCACAGTTACCGCGCCACCACGCACTCTCCGGACGCACACCCCGCCACCGACACGGCAAGCACAAGGCCGGCCATGACCATCGCGGGTGCAGCCCCGGCACGCCCGCCCCGGACGCACACCCCCGCTACCGACACCGCGAGCGCAGGGCCGACCACGGACACCGGAGGCCCGCGCCGGCGTGGTGGGCTGGTGGGGCGCGGCCTCCTGTCCGATCGCCTGCTCCGACGGGAGGAGAGCGGGAGGAGAGGAGGGGCGGGTCAGCCCTTCTCGAGGTACTCGGCGCGCTCCTCGTCGACGAGTTGGGTGACGGTAGCGGCGAGCCCGGGGTGGCGGGTCAGCTCGCGGTCGTCCTCCAGCAGCTCGAACGCCTCGGCGCGGGCGTCGCCGATCAGTTCGGCGTCGCGGAGCAGGGACAGGAGCTTCAGGTGGGAGCGGCGGCCGGACTGGGTGGCGCCCAGGACGTCGCCCTCGCGGCGTTGCTCGAGGTCGAGCTCGGCGAGCTTGAAGCCGTCGGTCGTGGAGGCCACCGCGTCCAGGCGGGTGCGGGCCGGGGTGCCCTCGACGGACTCGGTGACGAGGAGGCACAGGCCGGCGGCGCTGCCCCGGCCGACCCGGCCGCGGAGCTGGTGCAGCTGGGAGACGCCGAAGCGGTCCGCGTCGAGGATCATCATGACGGTCGAGTTGGGGACGTCGACGCCGACCTCGATGACCGTGGTGGCGACCAGCACGTCCAGGTCGCCGGCGGCGAACGAGCGCATGACCGCGTCCTTCTCGTCGGCGGGCAGGCGGCCGTGCAGGATGCCGATCCGCAGGCCGTGCAGCGGGCCCTCCGCCAGCTGCGGCGCGACGTCGAGCACGGCCAGCGGCGCCCGGCGGTCGTCGTCGCCGGGTGCGAGGGCCAGGTCCTCGCCGTCGGACTTGGCGTCGCCGATGCGGGGGCAGACGATGTACGCCTGGTGGCCGGCCGCCACCTCCTCGCGGATGCGGCGCCACGCCCGGTCCAGGAACGCGGGCTTGTCCGTGGCCGGCACGACGTGCGAGGCGATCGGGGAGCGGCCGTTGGGCAGCTGGCTGAGCACCGAGGTCTCCAGGTCGCCGAAGACCGTCATCGCCACGGTGCGCGGGATCGGCGTCGCCGTCATGACCAGCACGTGCGGCGGCTGGTCGGCCTTGGCGCGCAACGCGTCGCGCTGCTCGACGCCGAAGCGGTGCTGCTCGTCGACGACGATGAGGCCCAGGTCCTTGAACGCGACCCCCTCGTACAGCAGCGCGTGCGTGCCGACGATGATGCCCGCGGCGCCGGAGCCGATCTCCTCCAGGACCTTGCGCTTGGCGGCGGCGCCGAGCGAGCCGGTCAGCAGCGCGACCCGGGTCGCGTCGGGGGCGGCGTCGAGCTCGCCGGCGCGGGCCATGCCGCCGAGCAGGTTGATCACGTTGCGGTGGTGCTGGGCGGCGAGGACCTCGGTCGGGGCGAGCATCGCGGCCTGCCCGCCGGCGTCGACGACCTGCAGCATGGCCCGCAGGGCGCAGACGGTCTTGCCGGAGCCGACCTCACCCTGCAGGAGCCGGTGCATCGGGTGGGGGCGGGCCAGGTCGGCCGCGATCTCGTCGCCGACGTCACGCTGGCCGCGGGTCAGCTCATACGGCAACAGCCCGTCGAACGTCGCCAGCAGCCCGTCCTCGCGCAGCGGCCGGGCCCGGGCGGGCCAGTCGGCGGCGCGGTGCTTGCGCTGCACCAGGGTCAGCTGGAGCGCGAACGCCTCGTCCCACTTCAGCCGCCGCCTGGCGAAGTGCAGCGACTCGCGGGACTCCGGCCGGTGGATCTCGCGGAGGGCCTTGTCGAGGGAGGAGAGCTTCCGCTTGACACGCACCGTCGCCGGCACGGGGTCCGGCGTGGGCGGCAGCACGTCCAGCACGGTGCGCACGGCGGCCGCGATCCGCCACGTCGGCACCTTCGCCGTCGCCGGATACACCGGGATGATCGCGCCCGCGAACTCCTCGACGCTCTCCTCCCCCTCGGCGCCGTCGAGCAGGATGTAGTCGGGCTGGTTGAGCTGCAGCTTGCTCTGGAACCGGCCGACCTTGCCGGAGAACAGCCCCCACCGCCCGGGCCGCAGCTGCGACTCCCGCCACGGCTGGTTGAAGAACGTCACGCTCAGCTCGCCGCCGCTGTCGTCGCCGACGACCACCTCCAGCAGCGACCCGCGCTTGCCCGCGGTCTTGCCCCGCTGCTGCACGAACGTCCGCGACGACACCCGCTTCACCTGCCCGAACACCGTGACCTCGGTGTCCATCTCCAGGGAGCGGATGTCGGTGTGCTCGCCGCGTTCCTCGTACCGCCGCGGGAAGTGATACACGAGGTCACCCACGGTGTGCAGGTTGAGGCTGTCGGCGAGCAGCTTCGCGCCGTTGCCGATCACCTTCTGCAGCGGCGTGGTCAGGTCGATCTCGGTCACCGGTCTCACTCCACCCCGACCAGCAGCGGATAGTGCGGCTGGTCTCCCTCATAGCACTGCACCTCGACGAACGGCCACGCCCCCGCGACATGCCGCCGCAGCGTCTCCCCCAGCCCCGGCGGCGCCCCCTGCCCCGCGATGAGGGTGACGAGCTCCCCGCCGGCCAGCAGCATCCGGTCGAGCAGCAGGCACGCGGTGCGCTCCAGGTCCTGCCCGATGAGGTTGACCTCCCCGTCGACGATGGCGAGCACGTCACCGAGCTGGCACCGCCCGGCGACGGTGAGCGCCTCCCGGGCCGCGACCGTCAGCTCCGCCGACCTGCACCGGGCCGCGGCCTCCGCCATCGCGATCACGTCGTCCTCGAACCTGCGGCCGGTGTCCCGCACCGCCATCGCCGCCAGCGCCTGCACCGGCGACCGGGTCGGCACGACACCCGCCCGGATCCCGGCCGTCCTTGCCTCGGCCGCCGCCGCGGTGGCGACGGCGAGCACGTTGGCGTCGTTGGGCAGGACGACCACCCTGCCCGCGCCCGTCGACCGGATCGCCGCGAGCACCTCCGCCATCGACGGCGTCCCGGTCACGACCGTGGCCCCCTCGGCCGCGAGCAGCTCAGCGAGCCCCCGCCCAGTGCACACGACGACGATCCCCGAGCTGGCACTCTCGTTTTCGGTCGCGGCCGGCGTACGAACAGTGCCCTCCGACCCGATCGCGCCCACCGGACCGGACGGCGCTGCCGCGTCGGCCGCCTGCCGCTCGGCGATCTGCTCGGCGAACCGCGTCACGGTGATCCTGCTGGGCCGCCCCGCCACGATCCCTGCCTCGATCGCCGCCCCGACGTCGTTGACGTGGACGTGCACGTGCCAGGTCGGCTCGTCCCCGACGACGACCAGCGAGTCGCCGAGGGCGCTCAGCGCCTCCCGCAGCGGCTCGATCGCGGCGGCCGGGGCGTCCAGCAGGAACTGCACCTCATAGCCGAACTCGACCGACCCCGCCTCACGCTCCATCACCCCACCCGGATCGGCGACCCGGGCCGGCACGTCGACCGGCACCGGCGGCGTCTCCCCCGTCAGCGAGGTCACGAACGCCTCCAGCAACACCACCAGCCCGCGCCCCCCGGCGTCGACCACCCCCGCCCTGGCCAGCGCCGGCAGCTGCTCAGGCGTGCGCGCGAGAGCCACCCGGGCCCCTTCCGCCGCCGCCCGCGCCACCTCCACCACTCCGCCCCAACCCGCCCCGCCCCCGAGCTCCCACAACGCCCCGCCGGCACCAACCGACGCCGCCCCGGCCACGGATCCCGCCGACGACCCACCGGAACCCGCCGCCTCACCACCGTCCCCCGGCAACGACCCACCGGGGCCCGCCGACAACCCGCCAAAGTTTCCCGACTCACCGCCAAACCCCGCCGACGACCCGCCGGACCCCACCAGCTCACCGCCGGAATCCCGCGACGACCCACCGAAGCCCGCCGCCTCACCACCGCCCCGCGCCGACAACCCGCCGGACCCCACCAGCTCACCCCCGGAACCCCGCAACGACCCCCCGGAACCCCGCGACCCGTCCCCGCCCCCCGGCGACCCACCCCCGGCCCCCGGCGACCCGCCGCCGACCCCAGGTGACGACCCACCCGCCGCAGACGGCTCACCGCCGGGGCCGCTCGGTTCGCCGGCCGAGACCCGCGACGACGCGCCGGCAGCCGCCCGGGCCGCGGCCGACGCCACCGACAGGACCGTGCCCTCCACGGGGGCCGCCACCGCCGCATACGCCGACGCCGCGGCCCGCTCCAGCGCCGCCGCCAGCTCGGCCGGCCCGATCGCCCGCGTCGAGGCCAGGGACGTGGCGAGGCCCTTGAGCAGCTGAGCCAGGATGATGCCCGAATTGCCCCGGGCGCCCAGCAGCGCGCCCCTCGCCGCGACCGCGAGCAGCTCCCCGGCGCTGGAGGAGCCAGGCGCGGCCTCCACGGCGGCCGTGGCGGCGGACATGGTCAACGCCAGGTTGGTCCCCGTGTCGCCGTCAGGCACGGGATAGACGTTGAGGGCGTCGATCTCGGACCGGTGCCGGCGCAGCGCGTCGAGGCCGGCGGCACACCACCGGCGAACAGCAGCAGCATCGACATTCACTGGCACGCGCCGAGCCTATCGGCGACCACCGACAATTTCCCCGCTCGCCACCCGAGCCCCAGGAAAGCGACCCCGGCAAGGCCCGATTGGGAGTCAGCGGGGCTCATCAGGTAACCTTGCGGGGTTGCCCGCCGGTCGACCGGTCGGCGACACCTGGAGCCCGCCCCCGGCCCGGCCGGTGGAGGGGTCCAGCCCGAGACGCAATCAATCCCAGGAGATCCCCGTGGCTAGCGTGTGCGACGTCTGCGGCAAGGGACCGGGCTTCGGCCACAACGTGTCCCACTCGCACCGGCGGACCAACCGCCGTTGGAACCCCAACATTCAGACGGTGCGCACCCCGGCCGGTGGCGGCACCACGCGGAAGGTGCAGGCATGCACCTCCTGCCTCAAGGCCGGCAAGGTCGTTCGCGGCTGATCGCCTGCACCAGCAGCAAAGCACCACAAGCAAAGCACCAGCAGCGAAAAGGCCCCGCCGTCGGCGGGGCCTTTTTCAACGCGCTACAGCGACCGCCCGAACGACCGCACGCTCGGATAGCCCTTGTAGTGCCCGAAGTCGGGGATCAGCGCGTAGCCGGCCGACTCGTACAGGGCCATCGCCTCCGGCTGCGCCGTCCCGGTCTCCAGCCAGACCCGCTTCCTCCCGGCCGCGCGGGCCGAGTCCTCGACCGCCGCGATCAGCCGCCGGGCCAGGCCGAGCCCGCGGAACGCCGGGTCCACGTAGAGCCGCTTGAGCTCCGCGGTGCTCTCGTCCTCGGCGAAGGTCCGCCAGCCGCAGCACCCCGCCGGCGCGTGGTCGATGTACGCGACGAAGAAGCCGCCCAGCGGCGGGTCGAAGTCACCGGGCTCGATAGGGGTGGTGTCCCCCGATCCGCCGTAGCGCACGCTCAGGTCGGCGAGCGTGGCGCTGATGAGTTCGGTGGCGACCCGCGAGCCGTAGCGGGTCAGTCGAATGTCGAGCTCAGTCACGCGTAAAGGGTATAGAAGCGATCACTCGTTACCGGAAGTGGTCCCAGCCTGGGGCTCCACCGGTGTACCGCCTACCGTCGACGGTCACGCCGTCACCGGCGGTGAACAGGCTGGCCGGTAGGACCTCGCCGATGACGCGCCAGTCGTCGGGCAGCTCCACGGACGGCGGGAAGGTGGCGGCGAGCGCGTGGTCGTCCCCGCCGGCGAGGATCCAGCCGTACGGGTCGACGCCGAGTGCCGTCGCCGCGTCACGCATCTGCTCGGGCACGACGAACGCGGACCGGCGCAGGTCGATCCCGACGCCGCTGGCGGTCGCGATGTGGCCCAGGTCGGCGAGCAGCCCGTCGGAGACGTCGATCATGGAGGTGGCGCCGAGGAGGGCGCCCGACGGCCCGGCGGCGTAGGGCACCTGCGGCCGGCGGTGCGCCTCCACCAGCAGCTTCGGGGAGCGGAAGCCGCGGGAGAGGATGGTGTACCCGGCTGCCGCGTAGCCGATCCGGCCGCACACCGCGACCACGTCGCCGGGGCGGGCGCCGGTGCGCACCAGGGGATCGCGGCCCTCCAGATGGCCCAGGGCCGTCACCGCGATGGTCAGGGTCGGGCTCGCGGACATGTCGCCGCCGACGACGACCGCGCCGACCTTGCCCGCCTCCGCGGCGAGACCGTCCGCGAGCTCCTCCGCCCAGGTGATCTCGAGGTTCGCAGGGGTACAGAGCGCGACGAGCAGCGCCGTCGGCCGGGCCCCCATGGCGGCGATGTCGGCGAGGTTGGCGGCGGCGGCGCGGTGGCCGATGTCGCGGGCGGAGGACCAGTCGCGGCGGAAGTGCCGGCCGTCCACGAGCACGTCGGTGCTGGCCAGGACCCGGCCGTCAGGCGCTGCGACCAGGGCCGCGTCGTCGCCGGGCCCCAGCAGGACCACGGGTGAGGGCGCCCCGAGCCGGGCCGTCACCCGTGAGATGAGCCCGAACTCCCCGGCGGTTGCAACGGTCACCCGTCCTCCAAAGCAAACAGAAAACTGAACATTGAATGCGCGATGTTGCGGGTAACGCAGCGTGTTGTGGCACGATCACGCACGGCTGCTGGTCCGCTGTATCCCATGGTGCGGTAGGTTCAGCGCTGATCAGCGCTCGCGCGGCGCAGGAAGGAGTCGTGTCGTGGTACAGGCATACATCCTGATCCAAACAGAGGTCGGCAAGGCACGCGATGTGGCGACCGCCATCCAGGAGCTGACCGGGGTCGTCCGGGTGGACGCGGTCACGGGGCCGTATGACGTGGTGGTGCTCACGGAGGCGCGCAGCGTCGACGAGCTGGGCAAACTGATCGTCAGCAACGTGCAGCTGGTGCCCGGCATCACCCGCACGCTGACGTGCTCGGTGGTGCACTTATAGATGACGGCGAAGAGCCCCGCCAGGGTCGCCACCGTCGCCGCGATCCCCGTCGCGCTGCTGGTCGGCGTCCTGGCGTTCTGGCTGCTCGGCGGCTTCCCCAAGGCGGAGGCCACCGGCACCGTCCGCACCGACGCCGTGGCCATGGACGAGGCCACGACGGTGGTCTGCCGTGCACTGGTGGCACGCATGCCGGAGACCCTCGGCGGGCTGCACCGGCGTCCGGTCAGCGCCGGCACCGAGCAGCACGCGGCCTTCGGCGACCCGGCGATCGTGCTGTCCTGCGGCACGGTCGGTAAGCGGGCGGTCCCGCGCGACGCCCAGCTGCTGGGCGTCTCCGGCGTCTGCTGGTATCCGGAGGAGCACAAGCAGGAGACCGTCTGGACCACGATCGACCGCCAGGTCCCGCTGCGGGTCGTGGTGCCGAAGAAGGCCGACGGCTCGTGGCTGTCGCACCTGTCGGCGCCGATCACCGAGACGGTGCCCTACGAGGACCCGGGCACGACGCACTGCTGAACGCCACGCGGAGCGCCTGACGCAGGTCAGTGCAGGCCCGTCCCCCGCCGCACCGCCGCCTTGACCAGTTGCGTGATCAGGGTGGTGTACGCGACGCCGCTGGCCTGCCACACCACGGGAAACGCCGCTCCGGGGTCGAAGCCGGGCATGGTGTCGATCCGGTCGAACAGGACGTCGCCGCCGGAGGTGACCGTGCACTCGACCATGGCGAGCCCGGCGCAGTCGAGGGTGACGAACGCCTTCACGGCGAGGTCGCGGGCGCGGCGCTCGACGGCACGGTCGAGGTCGGCCGGCGCGGTCACCCGGCCGTCGACGATCTCGCCGGGCACGCTGGACTCGGGCTGCCCCGAGGTGTCGAGGACGCCGACGGTGACCCTGCGGCCGGCGGGGGCGGCGACGACGACCACCTTCGCGTCGACGGCGCGGGCCGCGGCGACCGCGGCGGGCAGCTCGGCCCAGTCGGTGATCTCGGTCATGCCACCGGCGCCGCGGGCGGGCCGGACGACGACGGGCAGCCCGAGCCGCTCCCGGTCGGCACCGGCGACGTCCGAGGAGTCCCTGAGCACCACGTAGGGCGCGACGGGCAGCCCCGACGCCACGGCCAGCTTGCGCAGGAAGTCGTGGTCCATCGCCACCGACGCGGCGAGCACGCCGGAGCCGACGTAGGGCAGGTCCGCCATCTCGAGGAGGCCCTGGATCGTGCCCTCCTCGCCGAAGGCGCCCTGCAGGACGGGGAACACCACGTCGACGCCGCCGAGCCGGGCCACCCCGTCGCGGGCGTCGACCACGGTGACGGCGGCGCCGGCCGGCACCAGATCCGTGGACGCCGGCGAGGAGCCCGCTGCCGCGGCGCCGAGCACCCAGCGACCCTCCTGGGTCACCCCGATCGGCACGATCTCGAACTCGTCGGTGTCGAGGGCGTCGAGGAGGTCGGCGGCGCCGACGCTGGACATGGCGTGCTCGGTGCTGCCGCCGCCGAACACGACGGCGACCCGGGTCTTCTCTGGCGTTTCCACGCGCCGACCCTAACCGCAAGGTCAAGCTCGCGCTGTCGGCTGGTCAGCACCCCACCCTGCGTCAGGCGCCGATCGCGTCGAGTGCCTTCCGTACATCGGCGACCAGGTCATCGGTGTCCTCGACGCCGCACGAGAGGCGGATCAGGCCCTCGGGGGTGTCGTCGCCCCACTGCGCCCGCCGGTCGGCGGAGGTGTGCAGCCCGCCGAACGAGGTGGCGGCGAACACCAGGGTCGCGGCCTGCAGGAACTGGTCGGCGGCGGCCTTGCCGGCGAGCGTGAACGTGACCACGCCCGGGACGCGGCGCATCTGCCGGGACGCGACCTCGTGGGCGGGGTCCTCGGGCCGGCCGGGCCAGCGCACCGAGACGACCGCCGGGTGCGCGGCGAGCACCTCGGCGACGGCGGCCGCGTTGGCGGTCTGGCGGGCCAGGCGCAGGTCGAGGGTGCCGATCGAGCGGTGCGCGAGCCACGCCTCGAACGGGCCGGGCACCGCGCCCGTGGCGCCGCGCCAGCCGGTGAGGGCCCCGGCGAGCTGCGGGTCGCGGGTGCACGCGTAGCCGAGCAGGATGTCGGAGTGGCCGGTCAGGGCCTTGGTGCCGGACGCGACGGAGATGTCGGCGCCCAGGTCGAGGGGGCGCTGCCCGAGCGGGGTGGCCGCGGTGTTGTCGACGGCGACCAGCCCGCCGCCGGCGTGCACGCGCGCGGCCAGCTCGGCGATGTCGCACACGTCGAGGCCCGGGTTGGCGGGGGTCTCCACCAGCAGCAGCCGGACGGTCTCCAGCGCCGGGTAGGGGCCCGCGGTCGGCGCCTCGACGACGGTGACGCCGCGTTCGCCGAGGTACGACGCCGCGAACGCCCTGGTCTTGTAGTAGCCGTCGGCGGGCACGACGACGGTGTCGCCGGGGCGCAGCACGCTCAGCAGCACGGCGCTGATGGCGGCCATGCCCGAGGCGAAGGTCACACACTCGCCGCCCTCGAGCTCGCCGATCGCGCCTTCCAGCGCGCGCCAGGTCGGGTTGTCGGTGCGCCCGTAACCGTCGACGCCCGGCTGCGGCCCCAGCACCGGCTCGAGGTGGTACGGCGCACCGAAGGCCGGACCGGGCAGGAAGGGCCGGCCGGGCACGGCCTCGGGCACCCCGGCGTGCACGACCCGCGTGCCGTCACCAGTCATGGCGTCGCCTCCGCTGCGCTCCGGCGCCGCCCTGAGTCGGAACCAGCGCACCCGATGCCCGGCCTCCCCGCCGCGCTGCGGGCCGGTCATGCGGAAAACCCTACTGATGCTCCGCCGTCGACGGGACGCCGGGCCGCTCCGGCTTGGTCTCGCGGGACATCAGCGCGGCGAGCGCCCTGAGCGGGTCGACGCCCTCGTGGCAGACCAGCTCGACCTGCTCGGTGATCGGCATCTCCACGCCGACGCTGTGCGCCAGATCGCGGATCGACAGGCAGCTCTTGACGCCCTCGGCGGTCTGCCGGGTGGCGGCCTGCGCCTGCTCCAGGGTCTCGCCGCGGCCGAGGTGCTCGCCGAACGTGCGGTTGCGCGACAGCGGCGAGGAGCAGGTCGCCACGAGGTCGCCGAGGCCGGCGAGCCCGGCGAACGTCATCAGGTTGGCGCCGAGCGCCCCGCCGAGGCGGGTGGTCTCGGCGAGCCCGCGGGTGATCAGCGTCGCCCGGGTGTTGTCGCCGAAGCCGAGCGCGGAGGCCATGCCGTAGGCGAGCGCGATCGCGTTCTTGACGGCGCCGCCGAGCTCGCACCCGATGACGTCGTCGTTGGTGTACGGCCGGAGGTAGCGCGTGCTGATCGCGCGCTGGACGAGCTCGGCGCGCCGGATGTCGGTGCACGCCACCACGGTGGCCGCGGGCTGCTCGGCGGCGATCTCGGGGGCGAGGTTGGGCCCGGTGACGACGGCGATGCGGTCGGGCTCGACGCCCGCGGAGTCGACGATCACCTCGCTCATCCGCTTGAGCGTGCCCAGCTCGATGCCCTTCATCAGGCTGACGAGCGTGGCGTCGGAGCGGATCGTGCCCGCCCAGGAGCCCAGGTTGTGGCGCAGCGTCTGCGACGGCACGGCGAGCACGACCAGGTCGGCGCCGTCGACGGCCTCGGCGGCGTCGTCGGTCGCGGTGATCGCGCCGGGCAGCCACGTGCCGGGCAGGTAGTCCGGGTTCATGTGCCGCTCGCGGATCGCCTCGGCCACGGCGGGCCGGCGGGCCCAGACGGTGACGTCCGGGGTGCCGGCGTCGGCGAGCAGCTTGGCGAACACCGTGCCCCACGACCCGGCCCCGAGCACCGCGGCCCGTCGAATGCTCATATGCCCTCCGTCATGCTCATGTACGGTCCTGCGCTGCGCTCGGGCCGCTCATGCCGACGCTGCGCTCCGGCGCGCTCATGCGAGCGTCTTGCGCGGTGTCCACAGCGGCGGCGGGGTGCCGCCCCGGATCTCCACGAGCATGTCGCGGAGGTGCAGCATGATGTGGTCGGTGATCTCGTTGAGCGTCTGGGCGGTCGGCTGCGCCTCGTCCCAGGCGGACAGGTCGATCGGGGCGCCGGCGATGATCGTCACGTCGGCGCGGGGCAGCAGCTTCAGCTTGCTGGTGCGCGGGTCGTAGATCCGCTCGGGGCCCCACATGACGATCGGGACCATCGGCGCGTGGGTGTCCAGCCAGAGGCGGGCGGCGCCGGTCTTGCCCCGCATCGGCCACAGGTCGGGCTCGCGGGTCGTGGTGCCCTCGGGGTAGATCACCACGGCCTCGCCGCCGCGGACACCCGCCCGGGCGGCCTCCAGGGCCTTCACGGCGTCGGTGGTGCCGCGGTGGACCGGGATCTGGTGGTTGGCCCGCAGCAGGTAACCCAGCACCGGCACCTTGAACAGGCTGGCCTTGGCCAGGAACGACGGCCATCGGCCGGCGTCGTAGATGTAGTGCGCGACTGCGAGCGGGTCGGCATGGGAGATGTGGTTGACGACCATGATCACCCCACCATCGGCGGGGATGTGCTCCATGCCCGTCCAGGTCCGGCGGGTCAGCATCTGGATCGTGGGCTTCACGGTCATGACGGCGAAACGCCGCCAGAAGCCGAGCCTCCGGCGCTTCATCTCACCCTCCCCTCACGGTTCTGCTGCGAATCATGCCACTGCCGGGCGCCGTGGCGCCGTGTCAGGATGGGTCATGCTCTGCACCTGGGTGGCGGTCGTGCCTGTCAAGCCGCTCGGTGCGGCGAAGACACGGCTGCGCGGCGCCGTCCCGCGGCCCGCGCATCCCGGCCTGGTGCTGGCCATGGCCCGTGACACGGTCGCGGCGGCGCTCGCCTGCCCGTCGGTGGCCGGGGTCGTCGCGGTCTGCGACGACCCGCTGGTGCGGGCGGAGCTCGTCGCCGACGGCGCCACCTGTCTGCCTGACACCCCGGCCGCCGGGCTCAACGCGGCGCTGACCTTCGGGGCGCGGGCCGCGGGTGGCGCGCCCGTGGTCGCGCTGACCGCCGATCTGCCGGCGATGCGCCCCGCCGACCTGGCGGTCGCCCTGGCCGCGGCGGCGGCGCTGGGCCGCCGCGCGTTCGTGCCGGACCTGGAGGGCAGCGGCACCGTGCTGCTCGCCGCGCCCGCCGGAGTGGCCCTGGACCCGCACTTCGGGCCCGGCTCGGCGGCGGCGCACCTGCGCTCGGGCGCGGTCCGGCTCGACGGCGACTGGCCCAGCCTGCGCCGCGACGTCGACACCGCCGCCGACCTCGACGCCGCCACCGACCTCGGCCTCGGCCCCCACACCGGCGAGATCCTCTGCACGCCCGCCTGACGACACGCCCGCCTGACGACCACCCCTGCGCCGCCCCGCGCAGGACGGCCGGCACCGGTGAGTGACGAAAAGCACCCCGGTGCCGTCGAGCAGGCCGGCCGCGGGTGGCAGCGACGGCGCCGCGGTGACGCGAGACACGCGCCGGAAATCGATGCGCGGTAGCGTGGACTGATGCAGGGGACCGTGGCGACGTTCGACGACGACACCCGCACCGGCACGGTGCTGCTCGACGACGGCGCTGAGCTGCGATTCCCCGCTGCTGCCTTCGACGCGTCGGGCCTGCGCCACCTCCGCCTGGGGCAGCGGGTCCGCATCGACCGGGACGCCGCCGGGGCCGTCGTCAAGGTCACGCTGCCCACCTTCCCGTAGTGGCCAAGCAGCGGGAAGTTCATGTTCAGATCGGCACAAACGGGCCATGATGATCCTGTGGACGAGACGCCGACCGGTCGCAGCCGCCCCCGTAACGCAGCGCAACGCTCCGACCCGCAGAGCGCGCCTCCCAAGGCCGCCCCGCGCAAGGCGGCACCGCGACGGGCGGCCCCTCCGGCGGGCGGCACCGCGCCACGGGTCCGGCGGGCGACGAAGGCCGCGGCACCAGCACCCGGTGAAGACGTGCAGGCGAATCAGGCCGAGCCCGAGGAGGTCACCATGAGCGAGACGGTGACGGAGCAGCCCCCGCTGGTCCCCACCCAGAAGTCCCCCGGTGAGACACACGCCGAGTCCGACGCGCTGGTCGTACCATCCGAGAAACCGCTGCCCGAGGACCGGTATCTCAACCGGGAGCTCTCGTGGCTGGACTTCAACGCCCGGGTGCTGACCCTGGCCGAGGACCCCGCGACCCCGCTGCTGGAGCGCGCGAAGTTCCTCGCCATCTTCGCCAGCAACCTCGACGAGTTCTACATGGTCCGGGTCGCGGGCCTGAAGCGGCGGCTGCAGACCGGCATCCCGGTGCGCCGCCCCGGGTTCCTGCCGCCGACGGAGCAGCTGGAGCAGATCGCCGAGCGCACCACCGCGCTGGTCGCGCGCCAGTCGCGGGTCTTCGCCGAGGAGATCGCCCCGGCGATGGCCGAGGAGCGCATCCACATCGTGCCGTGGAGCGACCTCGACCCGGCCGAGCGGGAGCGGATGCGCACGTCGTTCCGCGAGCAGATCTTCCCGGTGCTGACGCCGCTGGCCGTCGACCCGGCGCACCCGTTCCCCTACATCTCCGGCCTGTCGCTCAACCTGGCGGTCGTGGTGCGGGAGCACGACGGCGGCCCCGAGCTGTTCGCCCGGATCAAGGTGCCCAACAACGTGCCGCGCTTCTACGCGCTGGACCGGACCACCCGCGACGGCGTGCGCACGGTGCGGTTCCTGCCGGTGGAGGAGCTGATCGCCGCGCACCTCGGGCAGCTGTTCTCGGGGATGCAGGTGGTCGAGCACCACCTGTTCCGGGTGACCCGCAACGCCGAGGTCGAGCTGGACGAGGACCGTGACGAGGACCTGCTGCAGGCCCTGGAGCGGGAGCTGGCGCGGCGCCGCTTCGGCCCGCCGGTGCGCCTGGAGGTCGCCGCCTCGATCTCCGACCACGTGCTGGAGCTGCTGGTCCGCGAGCTCGACATGGACTCCCACGACGTGCTTCGGGTGCCGGGCCTGCTCGACCTGACCGCGCTGTGGGAGATCTACAACGGCGTGGACCGGCCGTCGCTGAAGGACCAGCCGTTCGTGCCGGCGACCCACCCGCACTTCGCCGAGGGCGAGACCCCGCGCAGCGTCTTCGCCCGGCTGCGCGACCACGACATCCTGGTGCACCACCCGTACCACTCGTTCTCGACCAGCGTGCAGCGCTTCGTCGAGCAGGCCGCCGCCGACCCCAACGTGCTGGCGATCAAGCTGACGCTGTACCGGACCAGCGGCGACTCCCCGATCGTGGACGCGCTCGTGGACGCGGCCGAGGCCGGCAAGCAGGTCGTGGTGCTGGTCGAGGTGAAGGCCAGGTTCGACGAGAAGGCCAACATCGGCTGGGCGAGGACGCTGGAGCGGGCCGGCTGCCACGTCGTCTACGGCCTCGTCGGGCTCAAGACCCACACGAAGACGGCCCTCGTGGTGCGCCAGGAGGGCAACCACATCCGGCGGTACTGCCACGTCGGCACCGGCAACTACCACCCGAAGACGGCCCGGCTCTACGAGGACTACGGGCTGCTCACCGCGGACCCGGAGGTCGGCGCCGACCTCACCGACCTGTTCAACGTGCTCACCGGGTACAGCCGCCAGACCTCCTACCGCCGCCTGCTGGTCGCGCCGCACGGCGTCCGGCGCGGCATCATCGACCGGATCGACCGGGAGATCTCCCTCGGCGAGCAGGGCCTGATCCAGCTGAAGGTCAACTCGCTGGTCGACGAGGAGATCATCGACTCGCTCTACCGCGCCGGCCAGGCCGGGGTGAGCGTCGACCTGATCGTGCGCGGCATCTGCGCGCTACGGCCGGGCGTGCCGGGCCTGTCGGACAACATCCGGGTCCGGTCGGTGCTCGGCCGGTTCCTGGAGCACTCGCGGGTGTTCCGGTTCGGCCGCGACGCCTCCGCCGAGTACTGGATCGGCTCCGCGGACCTCATGCACCGCAACCTCGACCGCCGGGTCGAGGCGCTGGTCAAGGTCACCGACCCGGTCGCGGCCGGCGAGCTCGACCGGGTGCTGAAGCTGATGATGAGCGACGACACCGGCGCGTTCGAGCTGGCCGGGGACGGCACCTGGCACCGCCGGCAGGGCAAGAACCCGCAGGAGGCCCTGCTGCGCCGCATCGTCGACCGCGTGGAGCCGGCGGCGTGAAGTTCATTGTCGGGGACGGGTTCACGCTGCCCGACCTGGACGGCCGCGACGTCGACGCCACCTTCCACGACACCCCGGACGGCGCCCTCGCCCGCGCCGGGGTGTCGCTGCGCCAGCACCGCGACGGCACGTGGACGCTGCTGCTGCCGCGGCGGGGCCGGGAGCTGCACAGCCAGGCCGCGGGTGCCGGCGTCGTCCCGGCGGACCTGCTCGACGCGGTGACCGCCTTCCGCCGCGGCGCGGACCTCGGCGCCGTGAGGACGGTCCGCTCAGCCGTGCACGTGTCTTCGGCGGCGGGTGGTGTACTGGCTGAGGTCCGCCTCCTGTCCGAGCGCGGGACGGGCCGCCGCCCCCGGCGGGTCGAGGTGCTGCCGGTCGACGGCACGCCCGAGGACCTGGCCCGCATCGCGGGCGCGCTGACCGCGGCCGGCGCGGTGCCCGACCCGGACGGCGCCGCGCCCCCGCCGGAGCCCGACGACAGCGCCGGCGCGGTCCTCACCGAGGCGCTGCGCGACGGCGTCGGGCGGATCCTGCGGCACGACGCGTTCGCCCGGCTGCGCGAGACGATGCCCAACGGCGACACCCCCGTGCACCAGATGCGGGTCGGCACCCGGCGGCTGCGCAGCGACCTGCAGACGTTCCAGGCGCTGCTCGACCCGGCCTGGAGCCGGCCGCTGCGGGCGGAGCTGGGCCGCCTGGCCGGCGCGCTCGGCGGCGCCCGCGACATCGAGGTGATGCGGGCCCGGCTGCACGTGACCGCCGCCGCCGACCCGCTCGTGGCGGTGGACGCCGAGTCGGTGGGCCGGATCGACGCCGCGCTCGCCGGGCGGCAGGAGACGGCGCTGTCGGCGCTGGACGAGGCGCTGCGCTCGCCGCGCTACGTCCAGCTCCTCGACGCGCTGACCCGCCCGCCCAGGCTCGTCGGCCGGCACGGGGCACCCGCCGGGCGGGTGCTGCCGGGTCTGGTCCGCAAGCCGTGGCGGCAGCTGGTGGCCGGCGCTGACGCGCTGACCCCCGAGCTGCCCGACGACGACTGGCACGAGGTGCGCAAGCTGGCCAAGCGGGCCCGGTACGCGTTCTCCTGGGTGCCCGGCCCCGAGGCCGCGGTGCTCGCCAAGCGGGTCGCGAAGGCGCAGAAGGTGCTCGGCGAGCACCAGGACGCGGCGACCGCGGCCGACACGTGGCTCTTCGTGGCGCGGTTCCTCGACCGTGGCGACCACCGTCTCGCCGTCACGGCGGGCAGACTGTTCGAGCGGGAGCGGGCCGCGGTCACCCGGGCACGCGCCGCGTTCCCGGCGGTGTGGGCCGCGGTCTGCGAGGAGAACACCACAGCATGGCTGAAGTGAACACGGTCGTCCGCGCGGCGGGTGGCGTGGTGTGGCGCCCGGCGCGGGACGGTGTCGAGATCGTGCTGGTGCACCGCCCGCGGTACGACGACTGGTCCCTGCCCAAGGGCAAGGTCGACCCCGGCGAGCACGAGCTGGCCGCCGCGGTGCGGGAGGTCCACGAGGAGACGCTGGTGCGGGGCGTGCCGCAGGCCCGGCTGCCCTCGATCCGCTACCTGACCAGCGAGCCGGGCGTGGAGAAGGTCGTCGACTACTGGTCGATGCGGGCGCTGCTGTGGCAGGACCGGCCGGCGGACGACGAGATCGAGGAGGCGCGCTGGGTGCCGGTCGCGCAGGCGCCCGCGCTGCTGAGCTACGCGCACGACCGGGGTGTGGTGAAGGCGTTCCTGGACCTGCCGCCCGTGACGGCGGTGGTCGCCCTGGTCCGCCACGCGCACGCCGGCAAGCGCAAGGAATGGGCCGGCCCGGACGCGGAGCGCCCGCTGGACACGGCCGGCGTGGGCCACGCGGCGGCGCTGAGCGCCCTCCTGCGGCTCCTGCGGCCCGAGTGGGTGGTGTCGGCCACCCCCTTGCGGTGCCGGCAGACGGTGGAGCCGCTGGGGCTGCCGTTCGACCTGGACGGCGCGTTCGACGAGGGGCGGTCCCCCGAGGCGGCCGCGGCCGCGCTGCGGGCCCTCGCGGCGCGGGGCGGGGCGAGCGTCGTGTGCAGCCAGGGCAAGCTGATGCCGCCGCTGCTGACCGCATTGACCGGACGCACCAATGTGGACTTCCACACCCGCAAGGGCGCCGGCTGGATGCTCACCTTCAGCGGTGACCGGCTCCTCGGCTGGGATCCGGTGCGCCCGCTGCGGGTCTGACGCACAAAAACGGAAGGGGCGGCGCCGCGAACTCGCGGCGCCGCCCCTTTTCCGTTGCCTTACCTCACTTGGCGGCGGCCTTCTTGGCCGGCGCCTTCTTGGCGGCCGTCGTGGTGGCGGCGGTGGCCGTCTTGCGCGCGGTCGTCGACGCGGCGGCGCGCGTGGTCTTCGCGGCGGCCTTCTTGGCGGGGGCGGCCTTGGTCGCGGCGGCCTTGGCCGGAGCGGCCTTCGCCGCCGCCTTGGTCGCGGTCGCCTTGGTGGCGGCCTTGGCCGGGGCGGCCTTCGCCGTGGTGGCCTTCGCCGTGGTGGCCTTGGCGGTGGTGGCCTTGGCAGTCGTGGCCTTGGCGGTCGTCGCCTTCGCGGCGGCGGTCTTCGTGGCGGCGGCTGCCTTCTTGGCCGGCGCGGCCTTCGGCACCTTGCCGGCGGCGACCATCTCGCGGAAGCTGGCGCCGGCCCGGAAGGCGGGAACCGACGTCTTCTTCACCTTCACGGCCTCACCGGTGCGCGGGTTACGCGCGGTTCTCGCACCACGCACGCGCTTCTCGAAGACACCGAAACCGGTGATGGCGACCTTGTCGCCCTTGGTCACGGCGGCCTGAATCTCGGCGAGCACCGCGTCCAGCGCCGCGTTTGCCGACTTCTTGTCGCCCAGGCGAGCGCTGAGCGCCTCGATGAGCTCGGCCTTGTTCACGTTGTTTCCTCCCGTACCAGAAATGAAGTCCCTGTGGGCAAGGTATCCCAACGCTCACAGAATACAAACATTAGACGGAAAAGAAATCGTTGTGGAGCAACGGATTCGGCCGGTGGCTCATCGAGACGCCCAGGCGGGGCCTAGTGAACGACGGGTGTCCACTCCGGACGGCCTTGTTCGAAGGCGGTGATGGCCTCCTCGTGGCGCAGCGTCAGACCGATGTCGTCCAGGCCTTCCAGCAGGCGCCAACGGCTGAAATCGTCGATCGGGAAGGCCCATTCACGGTCCCCCGCACGCAACTGCCGATCCTGCAGATCGACCGTTACCGCCAACTGCGGATCCGCTTCGATCGCGGCCCACAGCTCCTCGACGAGTTTCAGGTCCAGCTCGACGGGCAGGAGACCGGCCTTGAGCGCGTTGCCCCGGAAGATGTCGCCGAAACGGGGCGCGACGACCGCCTTGAAGCCGTAGTTCTGCAGCGCCCAGACGGCGTGCTCGCGCGACGATCCGGTGCCGAAGTCGGGCCCGGCGACAAGGATCGAGGCGCCCGTGTACGCGGGATTGTTGAGCACGAATGCGGGATCCGAGCGCCACGCGTTGAACAACCCGTCTTCGAACCCGGTTCGGGTGACGCGCTTGAGGTAGACGGCGGGGATGATCTGGTCGGTGTCCACGTTGGACCGGCGCAGCGGGACGGCCGTGCCGGTGTGGACGGTGAACTTCTCCATGTCGGATTCCTGCCTGTCTTCTCGGTCAGTTCAGGTCCGCGGGGGCCGCCAGGCGGCCGACGACGGCGGTTGCGGCGGCGACCTGCGGCGACACCAGGTGGGTGCGCCCACCACGGCCCTGCCGGCCCTCGAAGTTGCGGTTGGAGGTCGAGGCGGAGCGCTCGCCCGGCTTCAGCGTGTCCGGGTTCATGCCCAGGCACATCGAGCAGCCCGCGAAGCGCCACTCGGCCCCGGCCGCGGTGAAGACCTCGTTGAGCCCTTCCTCCTCGGCCGCGGCGCGGACCGACGCGGATCCCGGCACGACGAGCATGCGCACGCTGTCGGCGACCTTGCGCCCGCGCAGCACGTCGGCGGCGGCACGCAGGTCCTCGAGCCGGCCGTTGGTGCACGAGCCGAGGAAGACCACGTCCACCGCGACGTCGCGCAGCGGCGTGCCCGGCGTCAGGTCCATGTACTCCAGCGCCTTCTGCGCCGCGACGCGGTCGGCGTCCTCGGCGAAGTCGGCCGGGTCCGGCACGCTCGCGCCCAGCGGCGCCCCCTGGCCCGGGTTGGTGCCCCAGGTGACGAACGGGGTGAGGTGGGTGATGTCGAGCGTCACCTCGGTGTCGAACTTCGCGCCCTCGTCGGTGCGCAGCGTCTGCCAGTACGCCTTCGCGCGGTCCCACGCCTCGCCCTTCGGCGCGTACTCGCGGCCCTCGACGTAGGCGAACGTGGTCTCGTCCGGCGCGATCATGCCGGCCTTGGCGCCCCACTCGATGGACATGTTGGAGACCGTCATCCGGCCCTCCATCGACATCTTCTCGATCGCGGGCCCGCGGTACTCCACCACGTGGCCGCGGCCGCCGCCGGTGCCGACCTGGGTGATGAGCGCCAGCACCAGGTCCTTCGCCGTGACGCCGGGGGCGAGCTCGCCGACGACGTTGACCGCCATCGTCTTGAGGTGCGGCTGCGGCAGCGTCTGGGTCGCCAGGACGTGCTCGACCTCGCTGGTGCCGATGCCGAACGCGATCGAGCCGAACGCGCCGTGGGTGGAGGTGTGCGAGTCCCCGCACACGATCGTCATGCCCGGCTGGGTCAGGCCCAGCTGCGGTCCCATGACGTGGACCACGCCCTGCTGCGCGTCACCGAGCGAGTGCCGGCGCACGCCGAACTCGTCGCAGTTGCGCCGCAGCGTCTCGATCTGGGTGCGCGACACCGGGTCGCTGATCGTCAGCAGGTTGTCGGTCGGCGTGTTGTGGTCCTCGGTCGCGATCGTCAGGTCGGGTCGGCGCACCTGCCGCCCGCCCATCCGCAGGCCGTCGAACGCCTGCGGGCTGGTGACCTCGTGGACCAGGTGCAGGTCGATGTACAGCAGATCCGGCTCGCCTGCGGCGGAACGGACGACGTGTGCGTCCCACACCTTCTCTGCGAGCGTCCGCGGTCGTGCTTCTCCCACCATCTGGACATCCTAAAGTTTGGGAGGTATGTTTCGGTCTGTGGGACACAGTATGAGCGGTGTCGGCGTGCTCGACAAGGCGGTGGTCATTCTGGCCGCCTGTGTCGACGGCGCCAGCCTTGCCGAACTGGTGGACCGGACCAAGCTTCCCCGGGCAACGGCGCACCGGCTCGCACAGGCCCTGGAAATCCACCGATTGCTTGTTCGTGACGCGCAAGGACGCTGGCGGCCGGGCCCGCGTCTGGGCGAGCTCGCCAACGCGGCACCGGACGTTCTCCTGACCGCGGCCGAGCCGATGCTCACCGCACTGCGCGACGCGACCGGCGAAAGCGCGCAGCTCTACCTCCGCCGCGCCGACGAGCGGCTCTGCGTGGCCGCCGCCGAGCGCGCCAGCGGGCTGCGCGACACGGTGCCGATCGGCTCGGTGCTGCCGATGACCGCCGGCTCCGCCGCCCAGGTGCTCCTCGCGTGGGAGCCGCCCGAGGCGGTGATGCCGCTGCTGCCGCGCTGCAAGTTCACCGGCCGCACCCTCGCCGAGGTCCGCCGCCGCGGCTGGGCGCAGAGCGTCGCCGAGCGCGAGGCCGGTGTCGCCAGCGTCTCCGCGCCGATCCGCGACCGGACCGGCCGGGTCATCGCCGCGATCAGCGTGTCGGGCCCGATCGAGCGGCTCGGCCGGCGCCCCGGCGACCGCCACGCGATGGCCGTGGTGCGGGCCGGGCAGCGCCTCTCCGGCCTGTAACGTGCGGCACATCGGGGGCCTGTAGCGTGCGGCACATCGAGCCCGTCTGACTGAGGAGCCCCCCGTGCCTGAGTCCACCCCCGCCAGCCCGGAGCCCATTGACGACGGCCTCTCCGAGGCACCCGACACCCCGGAAGGTGAGGGGTCCGGCGTCGGCCAGGCCCCCTCGGGTGCCCCGGACCGGCCGTCGCACGCGCCGGGCTCACCGACCCCGGACGGCCCGCAGCGCCCCGACACCCCCACCGCACCGACCGCGCCGGCGCCACCGGCTCCGAGCGGCGGCAGCGGCGGGCGGGGCGGCTGCATGACCGCCATGCTCGGCCTGATCGTCCTGGTCGCCGCGCTGCTGGGCATCGCCGCCCAGTTCTAGCCGGTTTATCGGGTGCTCCCGGGCGCCGCCCTCCCGCTACGATGCGCGACGACATCCACGGGGAGGAACGCCACATGTCCGAGAGCACCCGATCGCCCGACGATTCCCTGCTGCCCCAGGACCCCTTGCCCGCGGCGGACACCGGGACGGACATCGCCGTCGACGCGTCCCAGGCGGACGCTGAGACCGTCGACGCGTCCCAGGCGGACGCTGAGACCGTCGACGCGTCCCACGCTGACGCCGTCGACGCTTCCCAGGCGGACCCTGACACCGTCGCGCTCGACGGTGACGCCCCGGCGTTTGCGGCCGGTGACGAGCTCACCGAGGTGCCGGTCCGGCCGCGGCGGCGGCTCGCCGTGGTCCTGAGCGCCGCGGCGGTCGCGGTCGCCGTGCTGCTCGGTGGCGGCGCCTTCGCGCTCGCCAGGATGTGGAACGGCCCGACCGGCACCCTGCCGGAGGACCTCGTGCCCGCCTCTGTCGCCGCGTTCGCCCGCATCGACCTCTCCCCCGGCATCGGCCAGCGGGTCAAGGTCGAGACGCTGCTGCGCAAGGCCGGCGGCAACGGCCCGAAGACCCTGGACGACACGAAGCGCGACATCTTCGCCGACCTCGAGGCGCCCATCGGCTACGACGACGTGGCCTCCTGGTTCGACGACCGGATCGGCGTCGCCATGTGGGCCGCCCCGGAGCCGGGCGCCAAGGCCGTCACCCTCGTCGTCGCCTCCTCCCGCGACGACGCCAAGGCCCGCAAGGCGCTCACCGCCGCCCAGCAGAAGGCCGGCACCGACGACCTCGGCTTCGTCGTCGGCGACGGGCACGTGCTGCTCGCGTTCGACGGCAAGGACCTCCAGCGGGCCGCGGCCGCGGCGGCCGCCGCGGCGGCGAAGGCCCCGCTGTCGAAGGATCCCGCGTTCACCGCCGCCGTGGCGAAGCTCCCCGCCGGCCAGCCCGGCCTCGCGTGGGCCGACCTGGCCCGCGCCGACGACCTGGCGCAGGAGTTCCTCGCGTTCGGCGTCGACGGCGACGTCGAAGGCGAAGAGACCGACGCCGAGGCCGCCGGCCCCCCGGTCGCGCTGCCGGAGCTGAAGGGCACGGTCGTCGTCGGCGTCCAGGCCGGTGACGACGGTCTGGAGCTGCGGGCCCGCGTGTCGGGCGGCTCGGGCCTGCCGCTCACCGCCACCTCCACCGGCACCGACGCGCTCGCCCTCCTGGGCGCGCTGCCGGCGGACGCGACCGCGGCCGGCGCGGCCGGCGGCCCGCTCGGCGACCTGTCGCTCCTCGGCGGCGCCGGCGTGATCCTGTCCTCGACCCTGTTCCCGCTCGCCCGGTTCGGCGGCCTCGCCGACGACATCGACCTGGCCGACCTCCCCCCGCCGCCGGGCGTCGATCCCAATAAGGTGATCACGCTCCCGCCGGGCGTCGACCTCACCGACCCGGCGGCGATCGAGAAGTACTTCCGGGAGCACCCGGAGCTGGGCGACGGCACCGTGGTGCGGTCGTTCACGACGACCCAGCCCAGCTCGGAGGAGGTCCAGAAGGCCATCCAGGCGCTGGACAAGGCGATGGCCGCCGCGACGTCGGTGACGTTCGCCGTGGCCGGGCCGGAGCCCAAGGAGCACGAGCTGGGCGAGCCGCTGCAGGTCGACCTGCGGCTCGCCGACGCCGCCGCGGCCAAGCAGCTGCAGGCCGACCTCGCCGCGCTGCTGAAGGCCGGCGGGACGGTGTGCGAGGTCCACGAGGAGCACGTGGTCCTGCGGACGAAGACGTTCGCTGCCGGTACCGGCGGAAAACTCGCCGACAGCGAGCGCTTCCGCGCCGCGACCGCGGGCGGGGTCCCCGGCGCCACCGCGGCGTTCTACGTCGACGGCGAGCGCGGCGGCACCGCCCCGGCCAAGGGGATCGGCGTGACCGTCGGCCACGACGGCACCGACACCGTCGTCATGGCCCGGGTCCTGATCGGCTAGACCTCCACCACCTCGCGCCCGAGCGGCCAGAAGGCGACCGGCACGAGCTTGAAGTGGGCGATCCCGAACGGGATCCCGATGATCGACAGGCACAGCGCCACCCCGGCCGTCACGTGGCTGAGCGCCAGCCACCAGCCGGCGAGCACGACCCACAGGATGTTGGCCAGGCCCGTCGCCACCCCGGCGTCGGGCTTGGCCTGCACCGTCCGACCGAACGGCCAGAGCGAATACAGGGCGAGCCGCCATGACGCCACCGCGAACGGGATCGTCACGATGAGCACGAAGCAGATCGCCGCGGCGAAGGCATAGCCCACGAACAACAGGAAGCCGCCGCCGAAGATCAGCCACAGCACGTTCAGCACGAAGCGAATCATGCTTCGATCATGCGCCTGCCGCGCCACCGGCGAGGGTGACGACGTCGTCGGCGCAGCCCCAGGAGAGGGTGACGCCGGCGCCGCCGTGGCCGTACGCGTGCACGAGGCGGACGCCGCCGGGCAGCCCCACCGGGTCGGCCTCGACCCTGGCGCCGCCGTGCCGAGCGGGCCGCAGCCCCGCCGCCCGCCACAGCACCGGCGCCCCGGCCAGCTCGGGGACCAGCTCGGCGCAGCGGGCCAGGATCGCCGCCGTGGTCGCCGGGTCGACGGCGGTGTCCCACTCGCCGGGCTGGAACGTGCCGCCGAGGACCACGTCCCGGCTACGGGGATGGATGTACGTCATGCCCGCCGGGTGTTCCTCGTCACGCACCGAGGTGACGAGGCCCGGATTGGCGACGCCGACGATCTGGCCGCGGGCGGGGTGCACGGCGGGGTCGCCCGCGAGGTCGCGCGCGGCGAGCCCGGTCGCGTTGACCACGACCCGCGCGCCGGCCACGAGCCGCGGCACGTCGGCGAGGCGCTCGACCCGGTGCCGCACGAGCCGCCCGCCGGCCGTGCCGAACCGGTCCAGCAGGCTCCGCAGGTACACCGGCATCTCCACGGAAGGGACGGTGAAACGCCACTCGCCCGGCCCCTCCGCGAAGTCCGGGACGGCCGGGGCCCACCAGGGCGTCTCGTGCGGGCGGCGCAGGATCATGCGGGTGGGCCGGGGCACGACGCCGGGCACGCCCCGCGCCGCCTGCGCGGTCAGCTCGTCGAAGGTGCGGCCGGCCCAGCTCAGGACGCGGGGGTCGCCGTCGGTACGGGTGGGGTACCAGACCGCGGCGGCCAGGCTCGACACGGTGCTCCCCGGCTCGTCGGCGGTCACGACCGTCACGGTGTGCCCGTGCTCCTGCAGGCGGACGGCGCAGGTGAGCCCGATGATCCCGGCGCCGAGAACTGTCACGTCGCTCATGCCTTCACTGTGTGCTCCTCCCCGCCGCGCCGTCCAAGACCGGTTCGCTGCGGTCTGATAAGCCTGGCTTATGGAACTGCGGCGGCTGCGGTACTTCATGGTCCTCGCCGAGGAGCTGCACTTCACGCGGGCGGCGGCCCGGCTGCGCATCGCCCAGCCGGCGCTCAGCCAGCAGATCCGCGTCCTGGAGCGGGAGATCGGTGCCCGGCTGGTCGAGCGGGGCCGCGGCGGCTGCGCGCTCACCCCGGTCGGCGCGGTCGTCGCGGCGGAGGCGGTCACGCTGCTGGCGGAGGTCGCCGCCGCCGAGGAGCGGATCGCCGCGGCGGTGCGCGGGCAGGGCGGGCGGCTGCGGTTGGCGTACACGCGATCGGCCCGCGGCGGCAGCGTCGACGAGCTCGTCGAGCGGTTCCGCGCCGCGCACCCCCTCGTGGAGGTCGTGCCGGAGACCGGCTGGACCGCGCCCAACGTCGCCGGCCTGCTCGCGGGGCGCTACGACGCGGCGTTCGTGCGGCCACCGGTCGACGACCCCGGCATCCGGTGGCTGCCGATCGGCACCGAGGAGCTGCTGCTCGCGCTGCCCACCGGGCACCCCCTGGCCGCGCGCCACCGGGTGCCGCGGGAGCTGCTGCGCGGCGAGCCGGCGGTGATGTGGCCGCGCGACAACGGCCCCGGCATGTACGACCGGATCGTCGCGCAGGTCTGGCCCGGTGGCGGCTTCGTGCTCGCCCGGCACGAGCCGGACGACGAGCAGCTGCTGCGCTCCGTGGCGGCGGGCGGTGTGATCGCGGCGGTGCCTTCGGGGCGCGCGACGGCGCTGCGGGTGCCCGGCGTGGTCCTGCGCCGGTTCACCGGGGCGCCACCGACCGTCGACATCGGCCTGGCGTGGGCCGCTTCCAGCAAGAATCCGGCGGTCCGCGCCCTGGTCGCGCTCCTGTCACCTTAAGTCCGGCTGGACCCTACCTTAAGTGAGAGCGCTCTATCGACCGATTTCCATAAAGGTTATTTACTGTTAACAATCCTTCCTTTACATTGGCCGCATCACCCCCACTGCACGAAGGGAGCGATCGATGCGAAGAACGATCGCGCTGGTTCCACTGGCGCTCGGCGCCATCGCCACGTCACTGCTCGCGTCCGCTCAGCCGGCGGCCGCTCACGGTTACGTTTCTTCCCCTGCCAGCCGCCAGGCGATGTGCGCCCAGGGCCGGGTCGCCAACTGCGGCGAGATCGTCTACGAGCCGCAGAGCGTCGAGGGCCCGAAGGGCCTGATGAGCTGCAGCGGCGGCAACAGCCGGTTCTCCCAGCTCGACGACCCCAACAAGGGCTGGCCGGCGACCGCCGTCGGCAACTCGGTCACATTCAACTGGGTGCTCACCGCCCGGCACTCCACCAGCACCTGGGAGTACTTCGTCGGCGGCACGCGCATCGCGGTCATCGACGACGGCGGCCGCCAGCCCGGCGCGACCGTCTCCCACACGGTGAGCCTCGGCGGGCGCACCGGCCGGATCATGGTCCTGGCCCGGTGGAACATCGCCGACACCCCCAACGCCTTCTACTCCTGCGTGGACCTGCAGGTCGGCGGCGGTGGCGGGAACCCCACCCCGACGCCCACCCAGCCCTCCCCCACGCCGACCGTGAACCCCACCCCGACCCCGACCACGCCGCCCGCGGGTGGCACCTGGGCGGCCGGGACCGCGTACAAGGCCGGTGACCGCGTCACGTACGGCGGCGCCACCTACCAGTGCCGCCAGGCACACACCGCCATCGCCGGTTGGGAGCCGCCCAACGTCCCGGCGCTCTGGCAGCGCGTCTAGCTCGATGCTCGCGGGGGTGCCCGTCCGCCGGGCACCCCCGGTTCCTGGAGGAGGAACGGATGCGATTCCTAGTGCTGGTCTCGGCGTTGCTCCTCGCCGGCTGTGCCGCCGCCCCGGCGCAGCCGGCCCCTCCCGGCGCCGCCGGTGCCGCCGGGGCCACAGCCTCGTCCCGGGTCTTCAACGACACCGACGTCATGTTCGCCCAGATGATGGTCGCCCATCAGGCGCAGGCGCTCGCGATGGTGCGCCTGGCGCGCACCAAGGCGGTCCGGGAGGACGTGCGGACCCTGGCCGCCGCGATCGACGTCACCGAGGCCGACGAGACCAAGACGATGCAGGTCTGGCTCCAGTCGTGGAACCAGCCCCCGACCGCTGCCCCCGACTCCCACGCGGGCCACGGCGGCGCCCACGGCACGAACGCCGACGACATCGCCGCCCTCGCCACCTTCGACGGCACCGCGTTCGAGCAGCGTTTCCTCAACATGCTGGTCGCCCACCAGCACAACGCGGTCGAGATCGCCCGCATGGAGACCGGCTCCGGCGTCAACCCCGGCGCCCTCGACCTGGCCAAGCGCATCACCGACTCCCGCACCGCCGAGATCCAGCAGATGCTGCGCTATCTGGAATCCCCGTAACACTCCCGGGACCCCGCCGCGTATCGACGCCCATTACCTTGGGTGTCGACGACGGCTTCGGCGGACGGGGGTCTGCAATGCTGACACGAAGCAAGGTGTGGCTGGTCGCGACGGCGGTCGCGGTGATCGGCCTGGCCGCCGGGCTCGGGGTCCGGTGGCTGACCCGCGGCCCCGCCACGACCACGACGCCGATCGCGTCCGTCGCCACCGCCTCCGGCAACAGCCCTGAGCTGGAGGTGTCGCTCACGTACTCCAGCTGCGACGCGCTCGACCACATCGACGTCGCCGAGGACGCCCGGACCGTCACCCTCACCGCCCACCTGCGCTCCAGGGCCCCGGGCTCCTGCGGCACCGTCCCGACCACGACGACGTCCACCCCGGTCCCCCTGAAGGCCCCGCTCGACCGCCGCACCGTCGTGGACGGCGCCACCGGCTCGCAGATCCGGACCGGCTGACCGCTCCCGTCCTTAGTCGCAGCCGATGCCGTCGCCGTCGCGGTCGAGGTCGTAGACGTCGTCGCCGATGACGCGGACGGGGCCCTGGACGTATGACGGGCCGTTGCCGCTGCCGCCCTTGCAGTCGACGTCGACCGGGTCGTTCGGCACGCACGGGGTGTAGTTCGGGTTGCAGTTTCCGGCGGGCTTCGTGGTCGCCTTCGTGGTGGGTGGCCTGGTGGGCGCCTTGGTCGGCGCTTTGGTGGCCGGGTTTGTGGCGGGGTTTGTGGCGGGGTTTGTGGCGGGGTTCGTCGCCGGGTTGGTGGTCGGCGGCGGTGCGGTCGTCGCGGGTGGCGTCGTCGCCGGGGCGCTCGTCGTGGTGGGCGTGGTTTCGGCCGCGGACGTCTGCGGCAGCGCGAGTGCGCCCGTGCGGGCCACGTCGCGGGTGTCTTCCGGGCGCTCGGCGCCCGCGCCGATCGCGGCGATGCCGCAGATACCGACGACGAACACCACGAAGGCGACCATCGCGATGGTCGGGGCCCGGCCGGAGCGCTGGCCCCGCTGGTTGATCGGCGGTTGAGTCACCTCGCGAAGTCTGCTGCCGGCACCATCTGGCGGACAGTAGCCGAACGGACGCGTCTGGTGAGATCGACGGCTGGTCGCGGCCGCGAACGGCGGGGCGTGCATAGACTCGGGCACATGAGCATGACCAACTGGGCGGGGAATCTGACGTTCGGCGCCGCCCGGGTGCATCGACCGTCCACGGTGGACGCGGTGCGGGAGATCGTGGCGGGGGCGGAGCGGGTGCGGGTGCTCGGGTCGGGGCACTCGTTCAACGACATCGCCGACACGCCGGCGGATCTCGTGAGCGTGGCGGGGCTGCCGGCCGAGCCGCGGATCGACGCGGCGGCGGGGACGGTCACCGTGGCCGGCGGGGTGCGGTATGGCGAGCTGGCCACGTTCCTGGACGCCGAGGGTCTCGCCCTGCACAACCTCGGGTCGCTGCCGCACATCTCGGTGGCGGGGGCGGTCGCCACCGGCACGCACGGGTCCGGCGCGGCCCTGGGCAGCCTGGCGACGGCCGTGGCGGGGGTCGAGCTGGTCACCGCCGGCGGGGAGCTGGTGCGGCTGGAGCGGGGCGACCCCGACTTCGCGGGCAGCGTCGTGGCGCTGGGCGCCCTCGGCGTGGTGGTGGGTGTGACGTTGGAGGTGCGGCAGTCGTACACCATCCGCCAACACATCTTCGAGCACCTGCCGCGGAAGGTCCTCGACGCCCGCTGGGACGAGATCGCGACCGCGGGCTATTCGGTGAGCCTGTTCACCACCTGGACGGGCGACACGGTCGATCAGCTGTGGCTCAAGCTCGCCGACGGGGAGGAGCCCGACGGGTTCGGCGCGGTGCCGGCGACGCGGCCGATGCACCCGATCGCCGCGATGCCCGCGGTCAGCTGCACCGAGCAGGGCGGCGTGCCCGGGCCGTGGCACCGGCGGCTGCCGCACTTCAAGCTGGAGTTCACGCCGAGCAGCGGCGAGGAGCTGCAGAGCGAGTTCTTCGTGGCGCGGCAGGACGCGGTGGAGGCGTTCGCCGCGGTCGAGCGGCTGCGGCACCTCGTGACGCCCGTGCTGCAGATCTCCGAGATCAGGGTCGTGGCGGCCGACGATCTGTGGCTGAGCCCGACGTACGGGCGGGACAGCGTGGCGCTGCACTTCACCTGGATCAAGGACGCCGCGCGGGTCGAGCCGGTCGTCGCGGCCCTGGAGGAGGCGCTGGCGCCGCTGTCGCCCCGGCCGCACTGGGGCAAGGTGTTCCACCACGCGGCGCGCCCGTCGCGCCTCGCCGACCTCCTCGCGTTGCGTGACCGGCTCGACCCGGACCGCAAGTTCAGCAATGCGTTCGTGGAGCGGCATCTGGCGGCGGAGTAGATTTCACGGCGTGCGTATCGCTCGTTTCGCCCACAGCAGTGGCATGTCGTTCGGAGTCGTCGAGGGCGAGCCCTCGGCCGGGCTCGCCGGGCTCACCGTCGCGGAGATCGAGGGTCACCCGTTCGGGGAGCTCCGGTTCACCGGTCAGCGCTGGGCCGTCGCCGACGTGCGGCTGCTCTCGCCGATCCTGCCCAGCAAGGTGGTGTGCGTCGGGCGCAACTACGCCGACCACGCCGCGGAGCTCGGCAACGACGTGCCGAAGGAGCCGCTGCTCTTCCTGAAGCCCTCCACGTCGGTCATCGGCCCCAACGACGCCATCCGGATCCCGCCGCAGTCGCAGCAGGTCGAGCACGAGGCCGAGCTGGCCGTCGTGATCGGTGTCACAGGCGCCCGCCGCGTCGACCGGGCCGGCGCCGCCGCGGCCATCTTCGGCTACACCGCCGCCAACGACGTCACCGCCCGCGATCTGCAGCGCAAGGACGTGCAGTTCACGCGCGGGAAGGGCTTCGACTCGTTCTGCCCCATCGGCCCCTGGATCGTCACCGGCCTGGACGTCAGCGACGTCGAGGTCCGCTGCGAGGTCAACGACGAGGTCCGCCAGCTCGGCCGCACCAAGGACATGGTCTTCGACGTGCCGACCCTTGTGTCATATGTCTCACACGTCATGACCCTCCTCCCCGGCGACGTGATCCTCACCGGCACCCCCGCCGGAGTCTCCCGCATGGTGGCCGGCGACGAGGTGACCGTCACGATCGAGGGCGTCGGCGCGCTCACCAACAAGGTCCTGACCTTGGAATAGGCGTTTTTGCGACAACCGATTTGGCCTGGTGCGTTCGCTCCGGTAAAGTTCTCAACCGGCGCCAACAGCGCCGATGGGGTATGGGGTAATTGGCAGCCCAACTGATTCTGGTTCAGTTAGTCTAGGTTCGAGTCCTGGTACCCCAGCACCGCAGCAAGATCGCGGTGCTGTATTGTTCCACCGCACGACACAGCAACAAAGAGCAAGACCTGGGGCCCCGTCGTCTAGCGGCCCAGGACGCCGCCCTCTCAAGGCGGTAGCGCCGGTTCGAATCCGGTCGGGGCTACAGTCCAATGGGTCCACCCTGTTCACGGGGTGGGCCCGTTCGCGTTGGTGGACTTCCGCATCCCCCGCGCAGCGGCTCCGCCGCCGCTCCCCAGTGGGGGATTCTCACCCCACACCCCCAATGCTCCGCTTCGCGTCGCACCGCTCGCTGCGCATCGCGGGGGCGGGGCTTGCTTCGCATCGCCCCGCTTTGGGCGCCCGCCCCGCCGGAACGCCCCCTCCCGCCCGGTCTTCCCCACGTCGCCAACCTGTCCGCGTTCTTTGGTCATCGCGTTGGCCGGGCCGCCTGGCACCGTCGCGGCTGGCCCGCCCGGGATGGGACACGCCACCCAGCCCACACCGCAGGGGGCAGCACGCCGCACAGGCCGCTCCGCACCATCACGGCCAGGCCACCGCCCCGCACCATCACGGCCGGCTCGCCACCCGGTATCGGACACGCCACCCCGCCCACTCCACACGGGCCAGCACGCCGGCTGACCTATCCCGCACGGGTCACCGGGCCGCTTTGCTGGCTTCAGGGGCGACGATCGCACCGCTGCACCAGCACCACACGGGGGGCGTCATGCCGCGTGGGCAACATCGGACTACCACGGAATCGGCCCTCACCGCACGAACCACCCCGGCGCGGGCCAGCACAGCGCAGATCAGCACAGCGCATCGCCGCGCAGAGCATCATGGGATCGTCCGCTCAATCCAGGTGGGCTGTCGTGCCGTCCTGCGTCCAATGTGATCCATCCACGCCGCGGCCCACTCCACACGGGTCACCGCGTCGCCTGGCCGGCTCTGCATGGGTCATCGCGCCGCTGAGCGGTTTCAGGCCGAACTGGCACGCCGCCGCACCCAACACCGCACGCCGCGCCGGGCAGAACCTGAACACCACGCCGCACGAACCATCACGGCGCGGAGCGTCGCCGCGCAGGGTGGCACGGCGGCGGGCCTCGCAGTGTAGGGCGGCGCAGCGCAGAGCGTGGGAGCGCTTGCCCAAGTCCAGACGGGCCGTTGTGACGGCGCTCCGTCCGGCGTGATCCATCCCGTCCCGCATGGCCGGCCACGCCGCTCAGCGGGTCCAGGACCGGCGACTGTGTTGCCCTGGAGCGTCCGGGAGCGACGATCACGGCGTGCCGGGTCGCGTGGCGCGCAGTCGCTCAGATCGCCTGGCGCGCCGTCTGGCGGCGTTTGAGGGCGGTGACATGAGCCAGGCCGTCCGTGACGGCGTACGGCCTGGCTGAGGCCGCTGTGGGCCGGGGGAATCAACCCCACCATGCCGTCGCCAGCCAACGCTGCACCACACCGCACCGCGCCGGCGGGGGCGTCGCACTCGCCTGGGCAGTATGGCCGCTGCGCGCTGCTGGGGCCAACACCGTAGAGCCCGACTGGTCCGCTCAACCGAGGGCCCGCCCCGGCCGGTCCGATACCGGAGGGGGCGGGCGGCATCTGGCTGGTGTTGGTGGGTGGGGTCAGGCGTCGCGCTTCTTGAACAGGTAGGCGGCGACGAGCAGGAGCAGGGCGGTCCAGCCGGCGAAGACGGCCAGGCCCTGCCACTGGGTCAGCAGCGGGTCCGGGGGCAGGGTCGGCTTGTAGATGAGCTGGCCCGCGTTGGTGGGCATCCAGGCGTGGATGTGGGCGCCCCACGTGCTGGGGAGCAGGGCGGTCAGGTTGGAGACGACGAGGATCAGGCCGAGCACGCCGGTGATGGCGCCCGCGGTGTGGCGGATGATGGCGCCGAAGGCGAGGGCGAAGAGGCCCAGCACCGTCAGGTAGAGGCCGGCGCCGAAGACGGATCTGGTGATGCCCGGGTCGGAGAGGGTGACCGGGATGTGGTCGGACATGATCCAGCGGCCGGTGAAGAAGGCGGCGAAGCTCAGGAGCTCGCCGACGGCGAACATGAGGAGCGCGAAGACCAGGACCTTCGCGGACAGGACCAGCAGGCGGCGGGGCTGGGACTGGAGGGTGGAGCGGATCATGCCGGTGGTGTACTCGGCGGAGACGACCATGACGCCCAGGACGGCGACGATGAGCTGGGAGATGAAGACGGGCTGGTCGATGATGATCTGGAGGGGTTCGGCGGCCAGGGCGGCCTGGTCCTGCGGCGAGAACTGCGGCCACTGGCGCATGAGGAGCCAGGCGATGAGCGACATCAGGCCGACGGAGATGGCGGCCATCGCCACCAGGGACCAGGTGGTGGAGCGGACGGTGCGCAGCTTCGTCCACTCGGAGCGCAGCAGGCCGTCGAAGCCGGCGCGGCGGGCCGTCAAAGTCGTCATCGGGTCCCCCGGTATTCGACGCTGTCCTTGGTGAGCTCCATGAACGCCTGCTCCAGCGACGCCTGCAGGGGCGCCAGCTCGTGCAGCCGCAGGCCGTGCGCGAAAGCCAGGTCGCCGATGTCGCGCATCGGCAGCTCCGTGACGAGCAGCGAACCGTCGGGCTCGGCGACGGCGGTGGCGCCGGCCGCTCGTACCAACGCCGCCAACGTCGACACGTCGGGCGTGCGCACGCGGGTGGCCAGGACCGAGTTCTGCTCGATGAACTCCTGGACCGTGCAGTCGGCGATCAGCCTGCCGCGGCCGATGACGAGGAGGTGGTCGGCGGTCAGCGACATCTCGCTCATCAGGTGCGACGAGACGAAGACGGTGCGGCCCTCGGCGGCGAGGGACTTCATGAGGTTGCGGATCCAGAGGATGCCCTCGGGGTCCAGGCCGTTCACGGGCTCGTCGAACATGAGGATGCGCGGGTCGCCGAGCAGGGCCGTGGCGATGCCGAGCCGCTGGCCCATGCCGAGCGAGAAGCCCTTCGACCGCTTCCGCGCGACGGCGGTGAGCCCGACGATCTCCAGGACCTCGTCGACGCGGCGGCGCGGGATGTTGTTGGTCTGCGCGAGGCAGAGGAGGTGGTGGTACGCGCTGCGCCCACCGTGGATCGCCTTGGCGTCCAGCAGCGCGCCGACCTCGAGCATCGGGTTGTTGAGGCGGCCGAACGGGCGGCCGTCGATGGTGACCCGGCCGCTGGTGGGGGCGTCGAGCCCGAGGATCATCCGCATGGTGGTGGACTTGCCTGCGCCGTTCGGGCCGAGGAACCCGGTGACCTGGCCCGGCCGCACGGTGAACGACAGCTGGTCGACGGCGACGCGGTCGCCGTAGCGTTTGGTGAGGCCGACAGCCTCGATCATGGTGTGCCTCCCGTTGTAGCTGCAGCGGAAGGTATTCGAGTGTTGCTGTGGCGAGGGTGAGAGGACCTGAGACGGGCCTCAGCCGACCACGAAGACCTGAGACGGGCCTGAGACGGGCCTCAGCCGATCACGTTCACCGCGCGGGCCACGACGAGCAGGACGGTGGCGAGCGAGACGGCGGACTCGACGAGCATGCCGGCCTTGGCCCAGGTGGACATCGGCAGGGTGTCGGTCGGGCTGAACGCGGTGGCGTTGGTGAACGACAGGTAGAAGTAGTCGAAGAACCCCGGCTCCCAGTCGCGGGGCACGAGGTCGCCGGCGGTCATCTGGGCGAAGAGGAAGTCGGGGTGCGGGTTGGTCCCCTCGGCGCGCGCCGCCGGGCCGCCGCGGTCGCCTTCCCAGAACCAGAGGGCGAACACGATGACGTTCGTCAGCCAGATCGCGGCGGCCCACAGCAGCAGGTGCGACGGCGCGATGTGCCCCTGCCCGAACAGCGCCCGCACGAGCAGCGCCGCCGACCACGCGGTCGCGACGCCGAGCAACGCGGCCAGGCCGATGCTCAGCGGCCGCAGGATGCGGGTCTCACGGTTGATCCGCAGCGGGTTGACCACGACGACGCTGATCAGCAGGGCCGCCTCCAGGCCCGGCAGCAGCCAGCGCGGGCGGGGCGCCAGGTCGGCCGGTAGCAGCAGGTGCACGGCCACCGCGACGGCGATCGCGAGCGCGGCGGGCCACCGCTGCTCGGCCTCGGTGCGCCGCAGCCAACCCGGTCTCGCATCGCTGCTCACGCGGCTAACGTACCGTGCGACGTGTGGCGAATCACGACCTGCACGCACACGTGACCTGTGTGGCCGCCCCGGCGACGTGGTTGTCGGGGCCGTCCGGTCAGCTCACCGGCGGCGCCGACGGGCTCTACGTCGAGGACCGCCGGGTGCTCGCCCGGCTGGAGGTCACGGTCGACGGCGTGGCCGTGGCGGCGCGGGACGTGCGTCGCACCGGTGCTGCTTCAGCGGTTTTCGCAGATGTACGGGGAAACCTCGCCATCGCACGTAACCGGCTGGCCGAGCCGCTGGGTGGCACCGAGACCATCTCGTTGGCCAACAAGGCCGGCGAGCCGCGGGTGGTCACGCTGGCGGTGGCGGCCGCGACGGACTTCGCCACCACCGGTGCGGTCCGCGACGGCTCCACAGTGGACATCGTGCCGCTGCTCGCCGAGGCGCGGTCCGGGGACGGCATGTCGGTCCGCCTTGACGCCACGCCGGCGCCCGATGAGGCCGGCGACGCGTTGCGATGGACCGTCACGCTGGCGCCCGGGGCACAGTGGACGGTCGAGCTGCGCTTCACCCGCACCGACGTCCCGCCGATCCCGCGGGCCAAGCGGTTCAGCACGCTGCGGGTCGCGGCCGGCGACGCCCGGCTCGACGCGCTGGTGCGCACCGGCGTCCAGGACCTCGACGCACTGCGCCGCGGCGACCTGTACTACAGCGCCGGCAGCCCGTGGTACCTGACGCTGTTCGGCCGGGACGCGCTCTGGTCGGCGCGGCTCGCACTGCCGCTGGGGACCGACGTCGCCGCCGGCACACTACGGACCCTCGCCGCCCACCAGGGCACCGCGACCCCCCACGACGATTCGGCGCAACAAGGCACCTCGGGCCGGCAGGACACCTCGGCGCAGCAAGGCACCTCGGGCCGGCAGGACACCTCGGCGCAGCAAGGCTCGTCGAGCCGCCACGACACCTCGTACACCGGCGAAACCGAAGAAGAGCCCGGCCGGATCCCGCACGAGATCCGGCGCGAGGACGCCGCGCACAGACTGCCGCCGGTCTATTACGGCACCGTCGACGCGACCGCGCTCTTCGTCTGCACCCTCGCCGACGCGTACCGCTGGGGCATGCGCCCCGACGCCGTGGAGGCCCTGCTGCCCGCCGCGGAGGCGGCCCTCGCGTGGCTCGCCGGGCACGGTGGTCTCGTCACCTACCGCACCACCGGCGCCGGCCTCACCCACCAGGGCTGGAAGGACTCCGCGGACGGCATCCAGTTCGCCGACGGGCGCGTCGCGAGCGGGACCTTGGCGTTGTGCGAGGTCCAGGCGTACGCGTACCAGGCGTTCCGCGAAGGCGCCGGCCTGCTCGACGCCTTCGGCCGCCCGGGCGCCGAGCGGTGGCGTTCGGCGGCGGCCGACCTCGCGGACCGGTTCCGGGCCGCGTTCTGGTGCCCGGGCGGTTATCCGGCGCTCGCCGTCACCGGCACCGGCGAGCAGGTCGACGCGGTGGCGTCGAACATGGGCCACCTGCTCGGCACCGGCCTGCTGTCACCCGCCGAGAGCGCCGCGGTCGCCGGCTGGCTGACCCGCCTGCGCTCCCCGTTCGGGCTGCGGACCCTCGCCCGGTCCTCGGCCGGCTACGACCCCGGCTCCTACCACGCCGGCTCGGTCTGGCCGCACGACACCGCGATCGCGCTGCTCGGCCTGGCCCGCGACGGCCACCGCAAGGAGGCGGCGGCGCTGGTGGGCGCCCTCCTCGACGCCGCCGGGCGCTTCGATTCCCGGCTGCCCGAGTTGTACGGCGGTGACGACGCCGCGACGCCGTACCCGGCGGCGTGCCGCCCGCAGGCCTGGGCCGCCGCCGCGGGGCCCGCGCTGCTGGTGGCGCTGCTGGGCCTGGACGTCGACATCCCCGCCGGCCGCGTCACGTTCGACCCGCTCACCCCGTCGCCGGTCGGCGCGTTCCGCGTCAGAGGGCTGAAGGTCGCCGACGGCCTGCTGGACGTCTCCGTCTCCACCGACGGCGCCGTCACGGTCCACAATGGACCCGTCGGCGTCGCGTTCCTGCTCGCCGACGGCACCCCCGCGAGGATCGGGTCTACTTCGGTGGGGTGAGGCGCAGGATCGTACCGGCGAAATCGTCGCTGACGAGGATGGAGCCGTCGGCGTCGAGGGCGGCGTCCACGGGGCGGAGCCAGGGCTTGCCGGCCTTCGTGTCGACGAGGCCGCTGAGGAGGTCGACCGGGTCGCCGGGGCCGCCGGTGGTCCACGGGACGAAGACGACCTTGTAGCCGACGGGCTTCGTGCTGTTCCACGAGCCGTGCAGCGGCACGACGGCGCCCTCGAGGGCCGGCACGAAGGTCAGGCCGAGCGGCGCGGTGTGCGCGGGCAGGCCGAGGTCGATCGGGTCGGCCTTGGCGCAGTCGGCCTTCTGGCCGTCGCGGTTGAGCTCGTAGTCGCGGTGGAACGGCAGGTTGTGGGTGCCGTTGTCGCTGTTGGGGTTGCAGAACGGCCAGCCGTAGAAGCCGCCGTCGCGGACCTTGATGAGCTCCTCGACCGGGTACTGGTCGACGAACTGGCTCATCCGTTTGCCCTTGTCGGACTTGCCGTCGCCGTCGACGTCGCGGTCGTCGGGGACGAGCGTGTTGTCGCGGTTGTTGACCACGGCCCACAGCTCGTCGGTGCCGGGCCGGAACGCCAGCCCCTCGGCGTTGCGGATGCCGCGCGCCAGCAGGTGCTTGCCCGCGTTCTTCCCCGCGGCGTCGAACGTGTAGATCGCGGCGCGCTGCGGGTCGCTGACGGTGTCCTCGACGCACGCGTTGCAGGTGGAGGCGATCGACACGTACAGCTTGCCGTCCTTCACCGCGATGTTCTTCAGCACGTGCGCGTAGTTGCCGCGCAGCTCCGGCGTGCTGGTGTCGGGAAGCCCGTCGACGACCACCTGGCCGGCGTGCGCCTTGAGGTCCCCGCTCTGGTACGGGTAGCGCACGATCTTGTCCGCCTCGGCCACGAACAGCCACGTCGCCCCGCCGACCTCGGCGAACACCATGTCGTGCGGCCGGTTGAGCCCGGACGCGAACTCGGTGACCTTCCCGCCCCGCACCACGCGGACCTTGCCCTGCGCGGGCTGGGACACCAGCAGGTCACCGCTCGGCGTGACCGCCAGGAACCTGGCCTTCTCGACCCGTGCGTAGACCGACGCGCTCCACCCCGCCGGCATCGTCACGTTGCGCGCCACGTCGAACGGCGCCCCGTTCACCCCCGCACCCACGGCGACCTTGACGCTCGTCGGCTTCCCGAGCGCCAGCGCCGGCGCCCCCGTGGAGGCGCCTCCCGCCGTGGACGAGGTCGGCGCCGCCGGCTGGCTCCGCTCCTCCGGCTCGCCACCACACCCCGCGAGCAGCAATGTGCAGGCCGTGGTCGCGACGAGCAGTGCACCGAGCTTGCGCATGCGTGTGACGGTACAACCTAAGCTTGTCGCGTGCTCTCAGACGACGCCCGCAGGGCCGCCCACGAGGCACGGGTCGACCAGTGGATCGTGCCGCACCTGGAGCGCCGCCGCCGCGGCGAGAAGCACCCGGTGCTCGACTTCCTGTTCACGTACTACTCGTTCCGGCCCGCGCAGCTGCGCCAGTGGCGTCCGGGCGGCGCCCCGCACCGCCGGCCGGAGACCGTCGCCTGGGTCCGGGACCTGCTCGTGGCGACCGCGGCCAGACCCCCGCACCTGGGCTGCTTCGGCCTGCACGAGTGGGCGATGGTCTACCGCCAGACGCAGGACGAGCTCCGCCACAACGCCTGGCCGCTGCGCCTCGGCCCCACCGGCACCGACGCCGTCGTCGAGGCGAGCCGCATCCGCTGCAGCCACTTCGACGCCTTCCGCTTCTACACCGCCCCCGCCCGGTCGCTGAACCTCCTGCAACCGACCCGCGAAACCCAGCTCGCCAACGAGCAGCCAGGCTGCCTGCACGCCAACATGGACCTGTACAAGTGGTCCTACAAGCTCAGCCCGCTGACCCCCGGCGAACTGATCGCCGACTGCTTCGAGCTGGCCGCCGACATCCGCACCCTCGACATGCAGGCCAGCCCGTACGACCTGGCCGCCCTCGGCTACCCCCCGGTCCCGATCGAAACCCCCGAGGGCCGCGCCGAGTACACCCGCCGCCAACGCGACCTGTCCGACCGCGCCACCCCCCTACGCGCCGCCCTCATCACCCACTGCGACACCGCCCTGCCCCACACCGCGGACCAGTAGTCCGCACCGAGGCAGCGGTCACGCCCTGCCTGCGCGCAACCCAAATCGCGGTGTTGGGCTTGCCCAGGTCGTGCAGGGCGTCCTCAGCGGCGCTGAGCGGCACGGCAGGACCCAAGCGCCGCCAGTTGCCCGACGACCGATTTGTTGTGAAAGGACTCGACGTGCCCGCAGAGTTTGAGGCGAAGGTGCTCGACATCGACCCGGCCGCGATGGCGGACCTGATTCTTTCCATGAACGGCAGTGAGGTCAGCACCCCGACGCTCCAGCGCCGCTACGTGTACGACATCGTCGCGGGCGACGAGAGCAAGTGGATCCGGCTGCGCGACAACGGCACGAAGACCACGCTCGCCGTCAAGGAGATCTCCCACGACGGTATCGACGGCACCTACGAGGTCGAGGTCACCGTGGACGACCTGGACGCGACGAACGAGCTCCTGGGCTTCCTCGGTTTCCACCCGAAGTCCTACCAGGAGAACCGCAGAACGAGCTTCACCCTCGACGGCGCTCAACTGGAGATCGACGAATGGCCGATGATCCCGCCGTACCTGGAGATCGAGGCCTCCTCGCCGGAGGAGGTGCGCCGCGTCGCCGCCCTTCTCGGGTACGAGGAGTCGCAGCTCACGAGCGAGAACACTACGAAGGTCTACAAGCGGTACGGCATCGAGCTTGGCGAACATGAGGTCGTGAGCTTCTCGTGACCTCGGAGCCCCCCTCTGGGCAGTCCGCTTGATCGGTTCCCCGGCCGCCGCCGGCTCCGGGCAGCGGCATGGCGTGCGGTGACGGGTCGGCGGCGTGACCGTTCGGCCTGAAACCGCTCAGAGGCGCGATGACCCATACAGAGCCGGCCAGGCGACGCGGTGACCCGTGTGGAGTGGGCCCGGCGTGGATGGATCACGTCAGGCGCAGGGACGGCACGACAGCCCACCTGGATTGAGCGGACGATCCCATGATGCTCTGCGCGGCTATGCGCTGTGCTGATCTGCGCTGTGCCGGCCCGCGCCGCGATGCTCTGTGCCGCGATGGTTCGTGTGGCGAGCGCCGACGCCGTGGTGGTCAGATGCTGCCCCACGCGGCATGACGCCCCCGTGCGGTGCTGATACGGCGGTGCGATCGTCGCCCCGGAAGCCAACCGAGCGGCCCGGTGACCCGTGCGGGATGGGGCGGCCGGCGTGATGGTGCGGGGTGGGCTGTGCGGCGTGCTGGCCCGTGCGACGCGCGCCGGCACGGTGGTGGTCGAGTGTCAGACGATCCGGCGCAGCGCAGCGCAGCGCTCCGCGCGGCGAGGTCGGGGCGCGATGACGTGTGTGTTGGTGCAGGCGGGCTGTCCGGCGTCACGTCCATGTCGCGAATGGGCCGTGACGGTGCAGCACGGCCTGTGCGGCGTTCCGGCCCGTGCGGCATTGGCCTGTGTGGCGTGGGCCGGGTGCCGGTGGCGTGGGACCGGGTCGGGCAGCGGGGGTGTTCCGGCGGGTCGGGCGCCCAAAGCGGGGCGATGCGAAGCAAGCCCCGCCCCCGCGACGCGCAGCGAGCGGTGCGACGCGAAGCGGAGCATTGGGGGTGTGGGGTGAGAATCCCCCACTGGGGAGCGGCGGCGGAGCCGCTGCGCGGGGGATGCGGAAGTCCACCAACGCGAACGGGTCCACCCCGTGAACAGGGTGGACCCATTGGACTGTAGCCCCGACCGGATTCGAACCGGCGCTACCGCCTTGAGAGCGCGGTGCCTCGGCGCTAGCACCTCAAGGCAGCGGTCGTTGACGAGCCGCGAACGGGGTAGCGCACCGCTGATTCAGGCATCGGCTATCAACCAGTATCAGGCGTTCTGCTGACGATCCGCTGACTGCGGTTGCACCGTCGAACCTTCACAGCCCCCCGCCAAGACAGCCCGTCCTTCCTGTAGGCCTGGGAGTCCCGGAGGTCGCGGCTGCCTTGCACAAGCCTCCAGCCTTGCCAGACTTATCATGCCATCCAAGGTCCGAGCGTGCCGTTAGCCGATTACTCGACCTAAGGAACGTCCCCGCTTCTCTTCATGGCGACCGCTACGGCAACGGTGAAGAACTCATCATCCAAGACAGAAACGTCATCGATCCGCTCCCAGTGCTTCACCGAACCGTAGCGGTCAAGCTCGAAGACGACACATTGACCGTCCTCCACAACAAGAAGACCGTACTGATCGCCGGTGTCCTCGTTTTCAACGAGGCCAGCCAGAAGCACGTCTCCGATGGTCAGGCCTTTTGAGATGACCAAGTTGTAAACATCTCGAAAGGACTCGTCGTCCCGCAGGAGTTCGGTGAGTTCGACGACTTCTTGGCGAAGGTCTTCGGGACTAATCGAGTGGCTGCTCATTCTTTCAACCCGTCACGCTAGTGAGACCGAGTGGCATCATGACATTCTGACACCAGGGGCACTCAGGAATCTAGCGACCTTAGTTCGGCGAGATATTCGGAGACCCGCGGATACTGCGGCCTCGGGCTCGCCTTGCCTCGCAGCGACAACTCCGCGAGTGATGCGCGCTTCTGCCACCCGCATTGGCCTGCGAACAATGCCGTCGGGAGTGGTGCCCGATCGGATGACCTCTTCTGCATATGTCGCCGCAAGGCGATCCTCGCCCACGTGGCGGTAGCAGTCCATGGTGTAGAGGTCCCACTTCGACGGGTCAATGACGAAGTGGTTACCGGGGTTCTCTGGGTAGGGCAGAGCCTCCAAAACGGCGCGACCATTGTCCAACGCGACCTCGACCCGGCGGCGGTCACCGTCCCGAATGTCTCGGCGAGCAGCGGCTTGTAGAAGGCGTCCGGCTCTGTATTGCCGGCCTCCCAACGCTTCCAGTTGCGCAGAAGGCTGACCGTCTCGGCCAGGTGCGTGTCCTCGCCGGCGTGGGCGCGCAGCGCCTCGACCGCCTGCCGCTGCGACCATCCCCGCGCGGCCCGCTCCGCACGGATCCGGCAGGCCCAAGCAGGGAGATCGGAAGCATCGCCGTGCTTCAAGGCCATGCGTCGAGTATCCGCCCATCCGGACGACATGAACCGGTGACAACTCCTTGTCCCGGCGATGGCACCTGGCAGGACCCGGTCCGGTGCCGAGCCGGCCCACGGCCTCTCCCTCGAGCAAGCCACGCTGCTGGCGACCCAGATCGCCGACGCCATTCACGAGGCCCGGCGGTGGGGTCAGGTGAGCCAGGTGTAGACGTTCCAGGTGATGCCGGCGGTGGCGGCCAGGGTCAGGGCGGCCAGGTAGGTCAGGACCAGGCGGGTGTCGCGCAGGACGCACTTGGAGCGGGTCAGGCCCTGGCGGCGGGCGCGGAGGTAGCCGAAGAAGCCGAGCAGGGCGAAGCCGAGCAGGGCGATCGGGCCCAGGAGCCACGCGAGGGCGGCGATCGTCGCGTACACGCAGAGGCGCAGCGGATCGTAGGGCTGCGCGGGCGGGGTCGTCACAGCGCCCTGGGCAGGCGTTGGGCGGAGAGGGCGGGCCAGGCCTGGACGGCGCAGAACGGGGCGCACTGGTGGGCCGGGGAGCCGTCAGCGGCGGCGGCGACGGTGGCGACGTGCACGCAGCACTGCAGGAGGCGCTCCTCGATCATCGTGTGCATGTCCATGAAGGGCTTGACCGTGATCCGTTTGACGCGTTCGCCGAGCATCTTGCGCAGGCGGTTGCGGCCGCCGGGCAGGGACGAGGAGACCAGCGTGGTGAGGGTCGAGATGCCGAGGTCGCAGTTCTCGCAGATGTCGCGCCAGAGCGAGCCGACGTCGGGGTGGGACAGCGAGGACTGCTCGGACAGCAGGCCCAGCAGCGAGTCCTTGACGGCGGTCCGCAGCGCCAGCGGGAGCTGGACGTCGGCGATGCGGTTGGCGACGAGGTCCGGGGAGAGGTCCAGGAACGTCAGGAGGCGGTCGTGGCCGATGAGCTTGGTCATCGACTGCCACTCCCCCGCGTCGTCGCGCAGCAGGTACCCCACGGAGCAGCAGTGCGGGTGCGAGCAGGGCAGGGCGGTCAGGTCGCGCCAGGTGACCTGGTCGCCGGTCTGCGGGCCGAGGCGGGCCAGGACGCCGGTGTGGGTGAGACGGTCGAGGGGGTCGATAGCACCCGAACGACCGGACCCGAACTGCGGCTGCAGGGAGACGCCGCCGACGTACGGGGTGTCGAGCGCGCGCTTCACGACGGCGCCGATCTCGTCGTCGTTGACGCCGAGGGCGCACGTCATGGTGAGGGTGGTGAAGATGCCGCGGGAGGAGAGCCGGTCGACCGCCTGGTCCTTGAGACGGCGCAGGTCGGCGCCGCGGTGGTGGCGGGCGGCGCGCTCGGAGACGCCGTCGTACTGGAGATAGACCTCGACCCGCTCGCGGTGCTCGGTGAGCAGGTCCAGCAGCGCGTCGTCGCGGGCGATCTTCACGCCGTTGGAGTTGATGAGGATCCGCACGACGTTGCGGGCGGACACCTCCCGCAGCAGCTCGGCCAGCTGCGGGTACAGCGTGGGCTCGCCGCCGGACAGCATGAGCACGTCGATGCGCCCGTTTTCCCGGGACAGCTTCGTGTCGACGCTGGCCAGGACCTCGGCGAGCGGCACGACGCCCTCGATCGCCGGGGAGGAGTCGGTGAAGCAGGTGGGGCAGCGCAGGTTGCAGCTGTCGGTGAGGTCGGCGAGCAGGATGCAGGTGTGCTGGGTCTGCATCTCCGGCAGGCCGGCGAGGTACGCCGACGGCACTGGCGCGAAGTTCCCGGCGAGGTCCGGCACGTGCGACTTCGTCGGGGCGGTCCACTGCTCCAGGTACCGGAGGATCTCCGGCGACTCGTCGTACAGCGTGCGGACGAGACCGTGCGAGGGGCAGCCGCGCTCCAGCCAGATCCGGCCGTCGCGCTCGGCGAGCCAGCCCGACAGCCGCTGCACCGTCTCCAGTGGACGGTCGGGGCGCTCGTCGTGGCACTGCGGGCAGAAGGCGTTGACGTACCGGTGGATTCGGTCCCCGCGAAGCTGCATTCCGTTGCTCATGCCGTCACCTCCGCTGCGCTCCGGCGCCGGCCTGAGCTCCAACCTGCAACTCCGATTCGCAGCCCTCCGCTGCGCTCCGGCCCGCTCATGCGGTCCCCGTGTTCGCGTTGACGATGGCGATGCAGACGCCGATCCCCGCGATGGGGAAGACGATGACGCTGACCGCCCAGCCGATGAGGATGCCGATGCCGAGGCCCCGGTCGCGGCGCACGATCCAGACGATGCCGACCACCAGGCACGCGACGAACAGCACCACCTGCAGCAGCATCTCCAGGTAGACGCCGAGCAGCGCGTTCTCGCTGTTGTCCGACGCGCCGAAGGCGATCGTCACGACCACGCCGATGATGATGACGAGGACCTGCGCGGCGGCGGCGATGCCGAGCCCCGCGGCGACCTTCCTGCCGCGGATCGGGCGTTCCCCGTCCGGTGGCGGCGTCGGCACCGTCCAGTTCGGATTCATGCCGCCACCTCCGCTGCGCTCCGGCGTCGGCCTGAACCGAACCTGCCACATGATGAGCGGCCCGAGCCGCTTCGCTGGCCGCTCATGCCGCCACCGTTTCCTTCTGTCGCACCAGATCCTTGATGATGCCCGCCACGATGAGCGGCAGGCAGGCCAGGAGGAACAGCTGCGGCCGGGTCAGGCCGGCCCACACCACCTCGTTGCCCCGCACGAACTCCACCATGAAACGGAACGCGGCGTAAGCGGCCAGATAGATTTTGAACAGCGCGCCCGGCGCGGTCACCTTCCGGCGCAGCGCGAGCAGCGCGCCGAACGCGACGGCGTGGAAGAGGATCTCGTACGCGAAGGACGGGTGCAGCGGCACGCCGACGGGCGTGTGCATCGCCTCGGCCTGCGCCGCGTCGAGCGTGATGCCCCACGGCAGGCCGGTCGGGGTGCCGGGCGGCTCGGCGAGCAGGCAGCCGACGCGGCCGACCGCCATCCCGGCCGCGACGGCGGGGGCGAAGAGGTCGCCGGTCCGCCACGGGTAGCCGGACACCTTCTTGGCCACGATCGCGCCGACGTACGCGCCGACGAGGCCGGACAGGATGCTGCGGTTGCCGTACGCCCACTGCTCCAGCAGCGACGCGTTGTCCCGCGGGTCGAGGTGCTGCGCCCACGTGCCGAGCCGGGCGAAGAGCGCGCCGCCGACGAGCGCGCCGGCCAGCACGTACCAGAGCCGGTCGTCCTGCGCCCGGCGGCGGCGGACCTCCCACAGGAAGACCAGCGCCGCGACCGCGATGCCGGCCGCCACGCACACGTCGTGGGTCAGGATCGCGACCGGGCCGAGCCGCACGATGACCGGATACACCTGCGCAGCGTAGTAGGCCGCCGGCGGGTTCTGTGAAGATTCTCAGCAGGGACCGGGCCGGCTGGCGCGCCTCGCCTACCCTGGCGGAATGGTCGGCACCGAGGAGTTCGCGCCCGCCGCGGAGATCTCCCGGCGGCGGCGGCCGTGGCTGACCGTGCTGCTGTGGCTGCTCATCGCGCCCTTCGCGGCGTGGGCGACGGCACGGGTGTTCGGCCTGGAAAGTGGCTTCCCGACGGTCCAGCTGATCGCGTTCACCCCTTATGTCGCGGTTGTTTCGCTGGTACCGCTGGCGATCGCCCTGCTGACGAAGCGGATCTGGCCGGCGGTCGCGGCGGCGGTGGTGACCGTCGCGTTCGCGGCGTGCGTGCTGCCCCGCTGGATCTCCGACGGCGACGCGGGCACGACCGAGGGGCCGACGCTGCGGGTCATGAGCGTCAACATGCTCATCGGCCGCGCCGACCCCGACCGCATCGTCGGCCTCGTGCGCGCGGGCTCCGTCGACCTGCTCGCCGTGCAGGAGTACACCGACGAGGCGCGCACCGCGCTGCGCCGGGCCGGCCTGGAGCAGCTGCTGCCCAACGCGGTGTCCTACCCGCGCCCCGGCGTGAGCGGCTCGGCCGTCTACAGCCGCTTCCCGCTCACCGACAAGGGATACCGGCGGTTCACGTCCGACTTCGGTCAGGCGCAGGCGGGTGTACGGGTCCCGGGCGCCCTCGAGCTGCACGTCGAGTCGGTGCACCCGTGCGCCCCGTCGGACGGCTCCCGGGACTCCTGCTGGGTGTCGGATCTGGCCGCGCAGCCGGCCGCGACACCGACGGGACCGGTCAACCTGCTCATCGGCGACTTCAACGCGACGCTCGACCACGAGGCGTTCCGCGATGTGCTCGAGAAGGGCTACCACGACGCCGCGGACGTCGTCGGCGCCGGGCTCGACACGTCGTGGCCCTACGACGATCGGTGGTTCATCCCGGGCGTGACGCTCGACCACGTGCTGACCGATGAGCGCGTCGGGGTGCGGAAGGTCGTGATCCACAAGATCGCGGGGACCGACCACAAGGCCGTCTTCGCCGAGTTGGTGCTCCCAAAGGCCGACGCCTGACCTGTCCGATCATGCCGAATGGCGCCCGAAAGATCACTCGCGCGTACCTCCGGCTATACGCGGTTCGTTGGCCGGGAGTACCTTCACGTACGGATCGGGCGGAACGCCCCGACAGAACCACGTTGGAGCAGATGGGTGACACGAACCTTCCGCGGCATCGCGCTCGCCGTCATTGCGCCGGTTGTGCTGACGAGCGTCCTTGCGGGCTGCTCGGACAAGAAGGATGACTCGGGCGAGTCACCGTCCGCCGACCGTCCGACGGTAGAGGTGACCGCACAGCCGCAGGACCAACAGACCGCGCAGGTCACGGCGGAGCAGGTGTTCGAAAACCTGTCATCCGGCGACTGGGCCGGAGCCTGGGAGCTCTGGACCGACACCGCGCAGTCGGCCATCAACAAGGACGCCTACGTCGACCTGGTCTCGACCTGCACCGGGCTGCAGGGCGACTACCTGGTCACCGGCGTGACACCGGTCGACGAGTCCACCGCCACGGTCAAGTGGACGCGGACGCCGGCGAGCGGGGCCGCGGCGAGCGGCACCAACACCATCAAGTATCAGAACGGCCAGTGGAAGTTCGAGCCGGACGCAGCATCACTGACCGCCTTCCGGCAGAACAAGTGCCCGTGACGGGTGGGGCCGCTGACGGCCCCACCCTTCGGGTCAGCTACACCCGCACCTGGCGGGACAGGCCGTAGCTCAGGGCGTCGACCAGCGCGGTCCAGCTCGCCTCCACGACGTTCTCGTGGACGCCGACGGTCGTCCAGTCCTCCCCCGTCGAGCGCGTCTCGACCAGCACCCGCGTGACGGCACCCGTGCCGTGGCTGCCCTCGAGGATGCGGACCTTGTAGTCGGCCAGCTCGAAGCGCGACAGCTCGGGGTAGTGCCGGGTCAGCGCCACCCGCAGCGCCTCGTCGAGGGCGTTGACCGGGCCGTTGCCCTCCGCCGTCGCGATGATCCGCTCACCCCGGACGCGGACCTTCACCGTCGCCTCCGACACCACGGCGCCGTCCTCGCGGTGCTCGACGATGACGCGGTACGACTCCAGCGCGAACGGCTTCGGCACCGCACCGTCGGCGAGCTCGGCGCGGGCCAGCAGCTCGAACGACGCGTCGGCGGCCTCGAACGACCAGCCCCGCGCCTCCAGGTCCTTCACGCGGGTCGTGACCCGCGACAGCGCCTCCGGATGACCGGACAGGTCGACGCCGAGCTCGCGTGCCTTGAGCTCGATGCTGGCCCGTCCGGCCATCTCGGTGACAAGGATCCGCATGTCATTGCCCACGACGACCGGGTCGATGTGGTTGTAGAGCACGGGATCCACTTTGATCGCGCTCGCGTGCAGGCCCGCCTTGTGAGCGAACGCTGACGACCCGACATAAGCCTGGTGGGTGTCGGGTGCGATGTTTGCGATCTCTGCGATGGCGTGCGAGACGCGCACCATCTGCTCGACGCACCCGTCCGGTAGGACCGGCATGCCGAGCTTCAGCTGGAGGTTGCCGACGACGGCGAAGAGGTCGGCGTTGCCGGGCCGCTCGCCGTAGCCGTTCGCGGTGCACTGGAAGTGCGGGACGCCCGCCTCGACGGCGGCGACCGTGTTGGCGACCGCGCACGAGGTGTCGTTCTGGCAGTGGATGCCGAGCCGGTCGACCGCCTCGGCCTCGGAGATCCCGAGCGCGACCGAGAGCCTGCCCTTGACCTCGCCGATCGCCCTGGTGATCAGCGACGGCAGCATCCCGCCGTTCGTGTCGCACATGACCGCCTTCTCCGCGCCGGCGGCGAGCGCGGTCGCGGCGACCTTCGCGGTGTACTCCGGGTCGAAGGTGTACCCGTCGAAGAAGTGCTCCAGGTCCAGGAACACCCGCCGCCCCTCGGCCACCAGGTACGCGACGGTGTCGTGGACCATCGCCAGGTTCTCTTCCGCCGTGGTGCGCAGGGCCCGCTCCACGTGCCGCAGGTCGGACTTGGCGACCAGGGTCACGGCCGGCGTCTCCGCGTCGAGCAGCGCCCGCACCTGCTGGTCGTCCTGCACCCGGACGCCGGCCTTGCGGGTGGCCCCGAACGCGACGAACACCGCGTGCTTGAGGTCCAGCTCGGTCCTGGCTCTCCGGAAGAACTCCGTGTCCTTCGGCATCGCTCCCGGCCAGCCGCCCTCGATGAACCCGACGCCGAACTCGTCGAGCAGCCGGGCGACCGCCAGCTTGTCGACGACTGAGTAGCTGATCGCCTCGCGCTGGGCCCCGTCGCGCAGCGTGGTGTCGTACACCTGCATGGTCTTCTCCTGGCTTTGGGCTTGGGGATCTGGCTTCTGGGCGGCCCTGGGCGGCCCTGGCGGCTACCGGCGGGTGGACCAACAAAAAGACCCCTCGCGAATGCGAGAGGTCTGCGCGGCCAGCGAGGGGATGCTGGTCGCGCTAAGGGCCAATAATGAGCCGAGTCACGTTGGGTAGCTTGCCACGACCGCGCGATCCGTGGCATGTGATTCCGAATTCTGAGAACCCAGGTGATCTGCTTCACGATTCACCCTGTTCGTCATGTCCCCGTAACGAGCGTCGGTCAAGGTTGGAACCAGTCAAGCGAACGCACCAAGGAGGTTCCCGTGCTCACCGTTGGTGAGGCCCGTCCGGGTAGGCCGTCGGTCTGATGTCGATCGAGGCACTGAAGGCCGCGCTGCCGTCGTATGCGAAGGACGTCGAGCTGAACCTCGACGCCGCCCTCGCCGGCACGCTGCTCACCAAGCAGCAGCTGTGGGGCACCGCGCTCTCCTGCGCGATGACCACACGGAGCGCCTTCGTGTTCCGCTCGATCGTCGCCGAGGCCGGGAATCATCTGAAGCCTGAGGCTGTTGAAGCAGCCAAGGCGGTCGCCGCGCGCATGGCCGTCCACAACGTATATTTCCGCGCCAAGCACCTGATCGGTGACGAGGCGTACCAGCACCTGCCGGCGCGGTTGCGCCGCCAGGTGACCACCTGGCCCGGCGTCGGCACGGTCGACACCGAGCTGTGGTCCATAGCAGTATCCGCGATCACCGGGTGCGGGGTGTGCCTGGAATCGCACGAAAGATCACTTCGCGGTGCAGGGGTGTCCCGCGAAGTGGTCGACGAGGGTCTGCGCGTCGCCGCGGTAGTTCACGCGTTGGCCGTGACCCTCGATGCAGAGGCAGCTTCCGTCTAGGGGCTTTCCTCTTGTACGGGTGTCGGAGTGGCGGCTCCGGCACCCGTACTCTGCGTTCCGCCCAGGTTCGCCCCAAGGCAACCAGCCACACACCTCCGGCGACCACGCTGATCGCGCATCAACGACGGCGGGCCCGGCGGCGGCGGGCGCGGCGGCGTCGGCGGTCGGTGTGATGTGGGTGGGTTGCGAAAGCCGGCGACAGTGTGGAAGCACCGAATGACGCCCTCGACGGCGCTGGACCATGTGAGGACGGCGACCGGGGAACATCACCGCGACCACGGCACGGACGGTGACTACGAGAGCCGATCATCACCATGATCGAAGGACGACCCTGGCCACCCGGACAACCACCACGCGACTTCGACCACGGCGACCACGGCCGCCCCGCGGGCTACCAAGACCGCACGCGCGAGTCGGCAATCAGAGTGGGACGGCGCTGGTTGCGAACCACGACGGCGCTGAACCATCCGAGGACGGCGACCGGAGAACAGCACCCCAGCCACGGCACTTCGGCGAACCCGCACGCGGACAGCAACCACCGCCTCCCGTAAGAGCGCCCCCGATGGCATCGAACCTATCGCCGAGGTATGACACTTTTCGGGTTGTTGTGGGCTGCCGGTTCGGGTGGGGTTTTGGTCGGGCCGTGGGGTGTTTGTCCTGGTCGGACCCGGTAGCGCAAGGGGACGGTGTCGCCCGGTCGTGCAAGTTGCGCACAGCGTGTCTGCGCCGGGGCGGGATCGGCGGTTACCGTTTCGGCAGCAGTCGCCGGAACGCGGGCCGGCGGCGGTGGGACATGGAGCCTGGGGGCGACAGAAAATGATCGACGAGGGTGTTCCGCCGGGGTCCGGTGGCGAGGCGGGGGGTGAGCCGCCGCTCGAGCCTCCGTTCGGCTGCGCTGATCCGATGCTGTGGCGCGTCGCGCGGGCGCTGCACGACGCGCACAAGCCGCGGACCGACAACTTCTGCGAATGCAAGGCGTTCTGGCCGTGCCCGGACGCGCAGCTCGCCGAGGAGGCGTTGCTGCTGGCGTACGAGCGGCCGACCCCACGCGGAGTCCGCCCCAGCTACGGGCGGACGTCCAACCTGGGCCGCTGGTCAGCGTGACGAAGCTCGGCCGGCAAGCCCAAGAGCGCCTGACAGAAGCCCGACAGTACGAACGCCCGTAACACGCGGGTGCTACAGGACGCGGTGCACCCAGCCGTGCGGGTCCGCGGCGGTGCCGCGCTGGATGCCGACCAGGCTCTCCCGCAGGTCCATCGTGACCTTGCCCGCGGTGCCGTCGGCGATCGTGAACTCGCCGTCGCGGTCACGCACGACGCCGATCGGGGTGATGACGGCGGCGGTCCCGCAGGCGAAGGCCTCCCGCAGGCGGCCGCTGCGCGCGTCGGCCTGCCACTGCTCGTACGAGTACGGCTCCTCGCGGACGGTCATGCCCTGGTCGGCGGCGAGCCGCAGCACGGACTCGCGGGTGATGCCCGGCAGGATCGTGCCGGTCAGCGGCGGCGTGAGCAGGCTGCCGTCGTCGAAGACATAGAAGACGTTCATGCCGCCGAGCTCGTCGACGTAGTGCTGCTCGACGGCGTCGAGGAAGACGACCTGGTCGCAGCCGTGCTCGATGGCCTCCGCCTGGGCGACGAGGCTGGCGGCGTAGTTGCCGCCGCACTTGGCCGCGCCGGTGCCGCCCGGGGCGGCGCGCGTGTAGTCGCGGGAGACCCAGACGCTGACGGGCTTGACGCCGCCCTTGAAGTAGCTGCCGACCGGGGAGGCGATGACCAGGAACAGGTACTCGGAGGAGGGCTTGACGCCGAGGAAGACCTCGCTCGCGTACTGGAACGGACGCAGGTAGAGGCTGCCCTCGGGGTCGGAGGGGACCCAGTCGCGGTCGACCCGGATCAGCTCGCTGAGCGCGTCCAGGAACAGCTGCTGCGGCACGGGCGCCATGGCCATGCGGGCCGCCGACTGCTGGAAGCGGTCGGCGTTGGCGTCGGGGCGGAAGAGCGTGACGCCGCCGTCGGCCGCGCGGTAGGCCTTCAGCCCCTCGAAGATCTCCTGCGCGTAGTGCAGGACGGCAGTCGCCGGGTCCATGGGGATCGGCGCGCGGGCCTCGACGCGGGCGTCATACCAGCCCTTGCCCTCGGCATAGCGCACCGTGACCATGTGGTCGGTGAAGATCCGCCCGAAGCCGGGGTTGGTGAGCAGCGCGGACCGCTCCGCGGCGCTGACCGGCGCCGGGTTGGGACGGATCTCGAAGTCGAGCGTTTCCCCGCCGTTCATGGCGTGCCTCCAGTTGCGCGTCGTGTCTGCAACTTACCCCGAACGGTCGTTCAACTGCACGGAGGGTCAGGCGACCGCGGCGGCCAGCCGGTCGCCGATCGCGTCCGTGGACAGCGCCGAGCCGGGCGTCCGGGCGGCGACCTCGGCGCCGACCGCGGACGTGACCTTGGCGGCCGCGTCGGGGTGGCCGAGGTGGTCCAGCAGCAGCGCCGTGGACAGCACGGCGGCGGACGGGTCGGCGATGCCCTTGCCGGCGATGTCCGGCGCGGAGCCGTGGACCGGCTCGAACATCGACGGGAAGGCGCGCTCGGGGTTGATCGAGCCGCTGGCCGCGAGGCCGATACCGCCCGTGACGGCGGCCGCGATGTCGGTGAGGATGTCGCCGAAGAGGTTGTCGGTGACGACGACGTCGTAGCGCTGCGGGTTGCTCACCAGGAACATGGCGGCGGCGTCGACGTGCTGGTACTCGGTCTCGATGTCCGGGAACTCGGCCTTCACCGCGTTGAACGTGCGGGCCCACAGGCCGCCGGCGTGGGTGAGCACGTTGGTCTTGTGCACCAGGGTCACCTTGCGCCGCTCACGCTTCGCGGCCCGGGCGAACGCGTCGCGGATGACCCGCTCGACGCCGTGGCGGGTGTTGAGGCTCTCCTCGGTGGCGACCTCGGCGGGCGTGCCCGGGTGCAGGTTGCCGCCGGCCCCGACGTACAGGCCCTCGGTGCCCTCGCGGACGACCACGAGGTCGATCTCGCCGGGCTTCACGCCGGCGAGCGGGCTGGTGGTGCCGGGCCACAGGCGCGACGGGCGCAGGTTCACGTACTGGTCGAAGTCGAACCGCAGCTTCAGCAGCAGGCCGCGCTCCAGCACGCCCGGCGGGACGGTCGGGTCGCCGACGGCGCCGAGCAGGATGGCGTCGTGGCCGCGCAGCTCCTCCAGGACGCTGTCGGGCAGCACCTCGCCGGTGCGGTGGTAGCGGGCGGCGCCGAGGTCATAGTCGGTCGTCTCGACGTCCGGAAGGATGACCCGCAGGACCTTGAGCGCCTGCGCCACCACTTCGGTCCCGATGCCGTCCCCGGCCACGACCGCGATCTTCGCCACCACTGTGCCCCTTTCCTCGGACCTGCCCACGGTACGCGCTTGTCCTAGAGCGTGGACGCGCATCTCAAACAATGGACAGCGGATGAAAATAAGACGGGGGCAGGGAGAGCCGCCACTCTCCCCGCCCCCTAGGAGGAACGTCTTACTCGCCCGACAGGTCGACCGTGCTCGCCGCCGTGGCGCCGATGGCCTGCTGGGCCTCGTTGAGCAGGTCCGCGTGCACGGACTGGTCGACGGTCAGCGTCATCAGCGCCTCGCCGCCGGCTTCGCGCCGGGCGACCTGCATCGCCGCGATGTTGACCCCCGCAGTCCCCAGTATCGACCCCACCAATCCGACGACGCCGGGGCGGTCGGCATATCGGAAGAACAGCAGCACGCCCTCCGCGGCGAGCTCGAGGCTGAAGCCGTCGATCTCCGTCAGCTTCAGGGCCTCTCGCGGTCCCGCGACATACGTGCCGGACACGGAGGCTACCCTGCCGTCGGGCAGTACACCGCGCACGGTCACCAGGTTGGTCTGATCGGCGGACTCGGTGAACACCGCGAGGGCCACCTCGACCCCCCGATCGGCCGCCAGATGCGGTGCGTTCACATAGGTGACCTGCTCTGCGACGACGCTGCTGAACAGGCCTTTCGTCGCGGCGAGCTTCAGCACCGACACGTCGTGATGTGCCACCTCGCCGTGCACCTCGACGGTGACGGCCGAGGCGATCCCGCCGGCGACCGCGGTGAAGGCCCGGCCGAGCTTCTCCGCGAGCGGCAGCAGCGGCCGCACCTCCTCGGCGACGACGCCGCCGACCTGGACGTTGACCGCGTCGGGGACGAACTCGCCGTCGAGCGCCAGCTTGACGCTGCGGGCGACGGCCAGCCCGGCCTTGTCCTGCGCCTCGACCGTCGACGCGCCCAGGTGCGGGGTGGCGACCACGTTGTCGAACACGAACAGTGGCGAAGCGACGCATGGCTCCTTGGCGAAGACGTCGATGCCGGCGCCGGCGACCCGGCCGTCGGCGATCGCGTCGGCGAGCGCCTGCTCGTCGACGAGGCCGCCGCGGGCCGCGTTGATGATCCTCACACCCGGCTTGACGATGCCCAGCTCACGGACGCCGATGAGGCCGACGGTCTCCGGGGTCTTCGGCAGGTGGATCGAGATGAAGTCGCTCTCGCGCAGCAGCTCGTCGAGGCCGAGCAGGCGCACGCCGAGGGCGGCCGCACGGGCCGGCTGGATGTAGGGGTCGTACGCGACGAGCCGGACCCCGAACGCCGCCATCCGCTGGGCGAACAGCACGCCGATGCGGCCGAGGCCGACGACGCCGACGACCTTGCCGGACAGCTCGACGCCGGTGTACTTGGACCGCTTCCACTCCCCCGCCTTCAGCGCGGCGGAGGCGGCGGCGGTGTTGCGGGCGACGGCGAGCAGCAGCGCGACGGCCTGCTCGGCGGCGGAGACGATGTTGGACGTCGGCGCGTTGACGACCATGACGCCGCGGGCGGTGGCGGCGGGGACGTCGACGTTGTCGAGGCCGACGCCGGCACGGGCGACGACCTTGAGCCTCGGTGCGGCGGCGACGGCCTCGGCGTCGACCTGGGTGGCGCTGCGCACGATGATCGCGCTGGCGTCGGCGAGTGACTTGAGCAGCGCCGGACGGTCGGTGCCGTCGATGTGACGGACCTCGTAGTCGTCGGCGAGCACCTCTAGGGCGGAAGGAGCGAGCTCCTCGGCGATCAGCACCACCGGGCGTTCAGGAGGGAGGGTCATACGGACCTCGACTCTCGGGCTTCGGCTGGCGTCGATGCGAGGCGCGCGGCACTGCACGCCACGCACTTGGAACGGCGACGGGACCGGGCGGGGCGGCCTCTTCCGCCGATGGTAGGCCCGGGGCCGCGACCGCCCGTCCCCGCGCGGACGTGAGCGCGATCACAGCTGCCCGTTCGGGTGACCGGCCGGCAGCGACCCGACCTGCCCCTTCTGAACCCCTGACGCACCCGAAGGGCCCGCTTGACTCTCCCGCCACTGGAGACCTGACGCTGGTCGTACCGACGCAGCAAAGGAGACGAAGATGGAGAATCCCTACGCGGAAGAGGCCGAGCAGCGGTGGGGCCAGACCGAGGCCTACCGGCAGTCGGCGGAGCGGACCGCGAAGTACACGCCGCAGGACTGGGAACGCATCAAGGCCGAGGCGGCCGCGAACACGGCGGCGTTCACCAGGGCGTTCGTCGACGGCGAGCCGGCGCAGGGGGAGCCGGCGATGGATCTGGCCGAGGCGCACCGGCAGCACATCAGCCGCTGGTTCTACGACTGCGGCAGCGAGCTCCACCGCGGCCTCGGCGACATGTACGTCGCGGACCCGCGCTTCACGGCGAACTACGACACGGACCACCCGGGCCTGGCGCAGTTCATCCGGGACGCGATCCACGCGAACGCGGCGCGCGCGTAACGAAGAAGGGGGGCCGAGGCCCCCCTTCTCAGATGTCAGGCCGTCTCGGTGATGGGCCGGTCGACCCAGCTCATCATCGAGCGCAGCTTCTGGCCGGTCTCCTCGATCGGGTGCGCCGCACCCTGCTCGCGGAGCTTGGTGAAGTTGGGGCGGCCGGCGTCGTCCTCGGCGATCCACTCGCGGGCGAACTCGCCCGACTGGATCTCGGCGAGGATCTTCTTCATCTCCTCCTTGGTCCGGGCGTCGACGACGCGCGGGCCGCGGGAGTAGTCGCCGTACTCGGCGGTGTCGGACACGCTGTAACGCATCCGGGCGATGCCGCCCTCGTACATGAGGTCCACGATCAGCTTGAGCTCGTGGAGGCACTCGAAGTAGGCGATCTCCGGGGCGTAGCCCGCCTCGGTGAGCACCTCGAAACCGGTCTGGACGAGCGCCGAGGCGCCGCCGCAGAGGACCGCCTGCTCGCCGAACAGGTCGGTCTCGGTCTCCTCCTTGAACGTGGTCTTGATGGCGCCGGCGCGGGTGCCGCCGATGCCGGCCGCGTACGCGAGGGCGAGGGCGAACGCGTTGCCGGTCGCGTCCTGCTCGACCGCGACGAGGCACGGCACGCCCTTGCCGTCCACGAACTGGCGACGGACCAGGTGGCCCGGGCCCTTCGGGGCGACCATCGCGACATCGACGTCGGCGGGGGGCGTGATGAACCCGTACCGGATGTTGAGACCGTGACCGAAGAACAGCGCCTTGCCGGCGGTCAGGTGCGGCTCGACCGACTCGGTGTAGAGGGAGCGCTGCGCGGTGTCGGGCGCCAGGATCATGATGACGTCCGCCTCGGCGGAGGCCTCGGCCGGCGAGAGGACCCGCAGGCCCTGCTCCTCCGCCTTCGCCCGGCTCTTGGAACCCTCCGGAAGGCCGACGCGGACGTCGACACCGGAGTCACGCAGGGACAGCGCGTGGGCGTGGCCCTGGCTGCCGTAACCGAGGACCGCGACCTTGCGGCCCTGGATCAACGACAGGTCGGCGTCGTCGTCGTAGAACACCTCGGCGGACATTGTGTTTCCTTTCAACATTTGTCAGGACGCGGCGCGCAGCGCCGGGCCCGTGGTGATGGAGCGGGAGCCACGGCCGATGGCCACGACGCCGGACTGGACCATTTCCTTGATACCGAACGGCTCCAGGTCCCGGAGCAGTGCGTCCAGTTTTTCCGACGTGCCGGTGGCCTCGATCGTGAGGGCGTCCGGCGAGACGTCGACCACGCGGGCCCGGAACAGGTTCACCGTCTCCAGGACCTGAGAGCGGACCGGCCGCTCGGCGCGCACCTTCACCAGCAGCAGCTCGCGCTGGACGCTGGCGTTGCCGTCGAGCTCGACGATCTTCAGGACCTGCACCAGCTTGTTGAGCTGCTTGGTCACCTGCTCGAGCGGGCTGTCCTCGGCGTTGACGACGATCGTCATCCGGGAGACCTCGGGGTGCTCGGTCTCACCGACCGCGAGGGAGTCGATGTTGAAGCCACGGCGGGCGAACAGGCCGGCGACCCTCGCGAGGATGCCCGGCTTGTTCTCCACCAGGACTGACAGGGTGTGGGTGGTCATCTCAGACGTCGTCCTTATCGAACTTGGGCGCGACCCCGCGGGCGAACATGATCTCGTCGTTGCTGGTGCCGGCGGCGACCATCGGCCACACCATGGCGTCCTTGCCGACGACGAAGTCGATGACGACCGGCTGGTCGGTGACCTTCATCGCCGCCTCGATCGTGGCGTCGACGTCCTGCTTGCTCTCGCAGCGCAGGCCGACGCAGCCGAGCGCGTCGGCGAGCTTCACGAAGTCGGGGATGCGGTGCTTGTGGGTGCCCAGCTCGGTGTTGGAGTACCGCTGGTCGTAGAAGAGCGTCTGCCACTGCCGGACCATGCCCAGGTTGCCGTTGTTGATGACGGCGACCTTGATCGGGATGCCTTCCAGGGCGCAGGTGGCGAGCTCCTGGTTGGTCATCTGGAAGCAGCCGTCGCCGTCGATCGCCCAGACGACCTTGTCGGGCCGGCCGACCTTGGCGCCCATCGCGGCGGGCACCGCGTAGCCCATCGTGCCGAGACCGCCGGAGTTGAGCCAGGTCGCCGGGTGCTCGTACTTCACGAACTGCGCGGCCCACATCTGGTGCTGGCCGACCCCGGCGGTGTAGATCGCCTCGGGACCGACGATCGCGCCGATGCGTTCGATGACGTACTGCGGGGCAAGGGTGCCGTCGGACGGCTCCTCGTATCCGAGGGGGTACCGGCCGCGGATGTCGTCCAGCGTCGCCCACCAGTCGGTGAGCGCGACCTTGTGCCCCGCGGTGTGCTCGGCGGTGACGGCGCCGATCAGCTCCTCGATGACGTGCTTGGCGTCGCCGACGATCGGCACGTCCGCCACCCGGTTCTTGCCGATCTCGGCGGGGTCGATGTCGGCGTGGATGATCAGCGCGTTCGGCGCGAACGTGCTCAGGTCGCCGGTGACCCGGTCGTCGAAACGGGCGCCGAGGGTGATCAGCAGGTCGGCCTTCTGCAGCGCGTAGACGGCGCCGACGCTGCCGTGCATGCCGGGCATGCCCAGGTGCTGCGGGTGCGAGTCGGGGAACGCGCCGCGGGCCATCAGCGTCGTGACGACCGGCGCGCCGGTCAGCTCGGCGAGCTTGCGCAGCACCTCCGACGCGTGCGCCTTGATGACGCCGCCGCCGACGTAGAGCACGGGCCGCTTCGCGGCGGCGATGAGCCGGGCCGCCTCGCGGATCTGCTTGCCGTGCGGGTGGAGCGTCGGGTGGTAGCCGGGCAGGTCCAGCGTCGGCGGCCACTTGAACGTCGTCTGCTTGACCAGCACGTCCTTGGGGATGTCGACGAGGACCGGGCCGGGGCGGCCGGTCGAGGCCAGGTGGAACGCCTCGGCCAGGATCCGCGGCAGCTCCTCCCCGGTCTTGACCAGGTAGTTGTGCTTGGTGATCGGCAGCGTGATCCCGGCGATGTCGGCTTCCTGGAACGCGTCGGTGCCGATGGAGGCCGAGGCGACCTGGCCGGTGATCGCGACCATCGCGACGGAGTCCATGTATGCGTCGGCGATCGGCGTGACCAGGTTGGTCGCGCCCGGGCCGGACGTCGCCATGCAGACGCCGACCTTGCCGGTGGCCTGCGCGTAGCCGGTCGCGGCGTGCCCGGCGCCCTGCTCGTGGCGGACCAGGATGTGCCGGACGGACTCGGAGTCGAACAGCGGGTCGTACGCGGGGAGGATCGCGCCGCCGGGAATGCCGAAGACGACGTCCGCGCCGAGCGCCTCGAGCGACCGCACCAGCACCTGAGCGCCGGTCAGAAGCTCCGGCTTCTTCTCTACGGCCGTCTTGTCCGACCGGTCGGCGGCGGCCGGCGCGGTGGAGCCCGGCGGCGTCGCCGGAGCGGCGGGTGCGGCCGGGTGCGCTCGGTGGGCGAGGACTTCAGGCGTGGGTCTCGTCATCGCATTTCGCACTTTCGCTCGAATGGTGTCTTGGTCGCGGCTAGGACTGGCTTGGACATGAAAAAACCCCTCCGTGCGATGCACGAGGGGCTAGCGCGCTGACGGCAGGCGTCGGCGCGCTAGATGATAAGTACTCGCAGCGACCTCGACGACATTCCCCCACTCTTGCGCATCTCACCGCCCGAGTCAACCGGTCCCACGATCTGGAACGTGTCAGACTCACAAGTATGCCCGAGCTGCGATCCAAAACCTCCACTTCTGGTCGCAACATGGCCGGCGCACGCGCCCTCTGGCGCGCCACCGGCATGACCGACGCAGATTTCGGTAAGCCCATCGTCGCCATCGCCAACAGCTTCACGCAGTTCGTGCCGGGCCATGTCCACCTGCGCAACCTCGGGATCATCGTCGCGGACGCGGTCGCCGAGGCCGGTGGGGTCGCCAAGGAGTTCAACACCATCGCCGTCGACGACGGCATCGCCATGGGCCACGGCGGGATGCTCTACTCGCTGCCCAGCCGCGAGCTCATCGCCGACGCCGTCGAGTACATGGTGCAGGCGCACTGCGCCGACGCGCTCGTGTGCATCTCCAACTGCGACAAGATCACGCCCGGCATGCTGCTCGCCGCGCTCCGCCTCAACATCCCCACCGTCTTCGTCTCCGGCGGCCCCATGGAAGCCGGAAAGACCGTCGCGATCGAGGGCGTCGTGCACGCCAAGCTCGACCTCATCGACGCGATGATCGCCTCCGCCAACGAGGCGGTCACCGACGAGCAGCTGGGCCAGATCGAGCGCTCCGCCTGCCCGACCTGCGGCTCCTGCTCCGGCATGTTCACCGCCAACTCGATGAACTGCCTCACCGAGGCGATCGGCCTCGCCCTGCCCGGCAACGGCTCCACCCTCGCCACCCACAGCGCCCGCAAGGCCCTCTTCGAGCGGGCCGGCTCGCTCGTCGTCGAGCTGTGCAAGCAGTACTACGAGGGTGATGACGCGTCGGTACTGCCGCGCGCGATCGCCACCCGCGAGGCGTTCGAGAACGCGGTCGCCCTCGATGTCGCCATGGGCGGGTCCACCAACACCGTCCTGCACCTGCTCGCGGCCGCCCGCGAGGCCGAGGTCGACTTCAGCGTCGCCGACATCGACGGCATCTCCCGCCGGGTGCCGTGCCTGTCGAAGGTCGCGCCCAACAGCCCCAAGTACCACATGGAGGACGTCCACCGCGCCGGCGGCATCCCCGCCATCCTCGGCGAGCTCAACCGCGCGGGCCTGCTTCGGGATGGGGTCCGCAGCGTCCACTCGCCCGACCTGTCCAGCTGGCTGGCCGAATGGGACATCCGTTCCGGGAACGCTTCCGAAACCGCGCTCGAGCTCTTCCACGCCGCGCCCGGCGGGGTCCGCACCGTTGAGCCGTTCTCCACGTCCAACCGCTGGGCGACGCTCGACACCGACGCCGCCGAGGGATGCATCCGCTCCAAGGAGCACGCCTACAGCGCCGACGGCGGCCTCGCGATCCTGTTCGGCAACATCGCCCCCGACGGCTGCGTCGTCAAGACCGCCGGCGTGCCCGAGGAGAACCTCGTCTTCCACGGCACGGCACGGGTCTTCGAGTCGCAGGAGTCCGCGGTGGACGGCATCCTCGCCAAGGAGGTCGTCCCCGGTGACGTGGTGGTCATCCGGTACGAGGGCCCGAAGGGCGGGCCGGGCATGCAGGAGATGCTCTACCCGACGTCGTTCCTGAAGGGGCGGGGCCTGGGGCGCGCCTGCGCGCTCATCACCGACGGCCGCTTCTCCGGCGGCACCTCCGGCCTCTCCATCGGTCACATCTCGCCCGAGGCGGCCGGCGGCGGGCTCATCGCCCTCGTCGAGGACGGCGACCGGATCGAGATCGACATCCCGCACCGCTCGATCAGCCTCATCGTCGACGAGGACGTGCTGACCGCGCGCCGCGTCGCGCAGGAGAAGCGCGAGCGGCCGTACACGCCGCTGGACCGGCAGCGACCCGTCTCGGCGGCGCTGCGCGCGTACGCGTCGATGGCCACCGCGGCCAGCGACGGCGCCTACCGCAAGGTGCCGTAACGGTCGTCACCCCGGGCCAGTTCGATCGGATCGGCCCGGGGTTTCTGCCCGGTCGTGCACTAGCATCGGTGGTACTGCGACTGGCGCACATCAAGGTGGAACCGACCACCGGGGAGCTTCCTGCATCGCTGGCACCGCGCGCCTGGGTGCCACGGTCACCCGTATGGGAGGAAGCCCCATGCATGTTCCCGCCCTGCCGTCGATCACCTCGGCCGACCCCGACCTCGCGGACCTGATCCAGCGCGAGGCCGCCCGGCAGCACGACACGCTGCGGATGATCGCCTCTGAGAACTACGTCTCCCAGGCCGTCCTCGAAGCGACCGGCACCGTCCTCACCAACAAGTACTCCGAGGGCTACCCCGGCAAGCGGTACTACGAGGGCCAGCGCTTCATCGACCCGATCGAGGAGCTGGCGATCGCCCGCGCCAAGTCGGTCTTCGGCGTCGAGCACGCCAACGTGCAGCCCTACTCCGGCTCCCCCGCGAACCTCGCCGTCTACATGGCCCTGGCCGCCCCCGGCGACACCGTCATGGGCATGGCCCTGCCGATGGGTGGCCACCTCACCCACGGCTGGTCCGTCTCGGCGACCGGCGCGTGGTTCCGCCCCGTGCAGTACACGGTCCGCCGGTCCGACGGCCTCATCGACTTCGACGAGGTCCGCGACATCGCCCTGCGGGAACGCCCGAAGCTGATCTTCTCCGGCGGCACGGCCATCCCCCGCACCATCGACTTCCCGCGCTTCGCCGAGATCGCCCGCGAGGTCGGCGCGGTCCTCGTCGCCGACGTCGCGCACATCGCGGGCCTCATCGCCGGCGGCGCGCACCCCTCCCCCGTCGGCCACGCCTCCGTCATCACGACCACCACCCACAAGACCCTCCGCGGCCCGCGCGGCGCGATGCTGCTCTCCACCGCGGAGTACGCCAAGGCGATCGACAAGGCCGTCTTCCCCGGCCTGCAGGGCGGCCCGCACAACCACACGACCGCGGGCATCGCCGTCGCGCTCCGCGAGGCGGCCCAGCCGTCGTTCCGCACCTACGCCCACCAGATCGTCGCCAACGCCCGCGCCCTCGCCGCCGCCCTGCTGGAGCGCGGCTTCGACCTGGTCTCCGGCGGCACCGACAACCACCTCATCCTGATCGACCTCACCGGCAAGAACATCGGCGGCAAGCCCGCCGCCCGCGCCCTCGACCGCGCCGGCATCGAGACGAACTACAACACCGTCCCGTACGACACCCGCAAGCCCTTCGACCCCTCCGGCCTGCGCATCGGCACGCCCGCCCTCACCACCCGCGGCCTCACCGAGACCCAGATGCCCCAGGTCGCCGACTGGATCTCCCGCGCCGTCGACGCCGCCATCAAGTCCGACGACGACGCCTTGGACACGATCGCCGCCGAGGTCCGCGAGCTGCTGTCCGCGTACCCGATGCCCGGCTGGCATTGACCCCACAACACGCGAGGGGCGGCTCCGGTTCGGGTGCCCGGATCCGCCCCTCGTGTGGTTGTTCGTCGCTACTTGCGGCGTTCGTTGCTACTTGCCGCGGCGCAGGAACCGCCGTGACTTCTGGTCGGGATTCTTGGGCTCCTCGTCGAGGTTGAGCTCCAACGGCGCCACATCGTCGTCGAACACCATGTCCCGCGCGCGCTGCCGCTGCCCCGGCACACCCCCGCCAAACCCACCCCGCTCCCCCCGGCCACGGTCCCCGGCCCGCTCGACGTCCTCGCCGCGCCCGCCGAGCCCGCCCCGGTCCTCGCCGCGCCCGCCCCAGTCCTCGCCGCGCCCGCCCCGGTCTTCACCGCGCCCGCTCAGCCCGCCGCGGTCTTCACCGCGCCCACCGAGCCCACCCCGGTCGTCACTGCGGCCACCGAGCCCGCCCCGGTCCTCACCGCGCCCACTCAGCCCGCCGCGGTCCGCCCCACTTGCCCAGTCCCCACCGCGATCCGAACCGCCGCGGTCCGAACTGGCCCAGTCACCGCCACCCCGACCGTTGTCAGCACCGCGCCCCGAACCACTGGCCCAGTCGTCGCCGCCCCGGCCGTTGTCAGCACCGCGCCCCGAACCACTGGCCCAGTCGTCGCCGCCTCGGCCGTTGTCTCCGCGGTCCAAGCCGGCGGCCCAGTCGCCGGTGTGGTCGGGACGGGCGGTGCCGGTGGTGCGCGACGCGGAGCCGGCACGTCGCTCGGACGTGAACTCCCCACTCGGGTCGCTCTCCCAGCCGGTCGTCGGGTCGGTCGCCCAGGAAGGCCGTCCAGCGGGCGTCGAGGGATCGGTCGCCCCGGCCCGTTGCCCGGCGTCCGTCCCTGCGGCCCAGTCACTCCCGGCCGCAGGCGCTCCGGACCCGGGACGCCTGGCCGGGGCATCGCCCGCAGCAGCTTGGCCTTTCTTGCCCTTCCCCGCCTTCGAGAACCCCCACCGCGACCGCTTGGCAGGCTGCTCCACCGGCGCCTCGTCGACACCGGCCCGGGAGCCAGCCGCCGCCTCGGCGTCCCACCAGTCAGCGCCGTCCTCAGCGGCACCCGCCGCCCTCGTGCCCGGCTGCGCGCCGGCCCGGTCGTCGTCTCGTCCACCCGCTCGCGATACGCCGGTCTGCCCCTGCTCCGACCACGTGGCTGCCGAAGCCCCAGCCCTCGGAACCCCCACCTGCCCCTCGTCCGACCCCGCCCGATCCGACCGGTCCTGCTCCGACCGCGCAGACTCCGACCGCCAAGAATCAGCGCGCGAAGACTCTGGACGCGAAGACTCCAGACGCGAAGGCTCCGACCAGGCGCGATCCGAACCAGCCGCATCCGAAGCAGCACGATCCGAGCTCGGAGCGTCTGACCAGTTCCGATCAGAGCGGAGATGATCCGTTTGCGAGGAGTCAGACCAGGACGAGCCCGACCACGAGTCCTCGGAACGGCCCTGCGCCGGCCGCGCGGAGTCCGACCATGAGGAGCCCGAAGACGATCGCTCCGTCAGTGCCGGCCCCGCGGACGAACCCTGCGACCAAGAGTCACGTCCCCACGAAGGTTCCGGCAACGCGTCCGCCCGGGACGGCGTCGACGGCGGGACGGAAGGCCGCTCGACAGGGCTGGCGGAGGGGGCCGGGCCGGCAGAGGCAGGCGAGGACACCGGCCAGGCACCGGAGGGACCGTCCGACGAGCTCCCGAACGCGGAGCCGTCGAACCGCGAGCCGCCCGACCCCGGGAAACCGGAGACCGGAGCGCCTGACGTGGGTCGACCGTAGGCCGGAGCACCCGACGTGGGGCCGCCGAAGGCCGGAGCACCTGACGTGGGGATGCGGGAGGTGGGTCCGCCCGACGTCGGGACGCCGGAGGTGGGAACGCCCGATGTCGGAGCGCTGGACACGGGGTCGTCGGCGGAGTTGTGGGTGGCGGAGGGCTGCTGGCGCTCGCGCCGGCGGAGGGAGCGGGCCTCGGCGTCGGCCTGCCAGGAGCGGCTGAGCTCAAGGGGCTCGGCGACGAGCTCGGGCTTCTCGCCCTCGAACAGACTGCCGGTCCATGCTGGCCGCTCGGCCGGCCGCTCGGCCGGCCGCTCGACGGGGCGCCGGGCCGGGCGGTCACTCGCCGGCGTGCCGAAACGCGCCGGGTCTGCCGGAGTCCGGCCCGGACTGTCCAGGTCGGAGAAGCCACCGCGATCCGACGTCCGGCCGCCGAGATCGGACGCCGGCCCAGGCTCGGACGACCAACCACGGTCCGAAGCCCTGCCAGCCGACTCCGCCGCCGACTCACGAGACGACGACCAACCACGGTCCGACGAGCCACCGGCCAGGTCCGACGACGGCTCACGGGACGAAGACCAGCCGCGATCCGACGAGCCACCAGCCAGATCCGACGACGACCCACGGGACGACGACCAACCACGATCCGACGAATCACCGATCGAATCCGCCGCCGACTCACGCGACGAGGACCAGCCAACCGGCTCCGCCGCCGACTCAAGGGACGAGGACCAGCTGCGATCCGACGAGCCACTGGCCAGGTCCGACGACCCACGAGACGACGACCAGCCACGGTCCGACGAATCACCGATCTCCGCCGCCGGCCCACGAGACGACGACGGCTCACGGGACGAGGACCAGGCACGGTCCGATGAGCCATCGGTCAGGTCCGGCGACGAACCACGGGACGAGGACCAGGCACGGTCTGTGGAGCTGCTGGGCGACGTCGAGGGCGGGGTGTCCGGGCCTGCGGGGGTGTCCAGGGCGAACCCGAACCGGTCAGGGTCGCTGGCGATCTGGTCGAACTCGGACATCAGCGACGCGAACCGGTCGGCCGACGGCTCCGGCGCCGGAGGAGCGGGCCGGAACTCGGGTGCGGGCGGCAGCGTCGACGCGGCGGGGGACGGCGGCTGGGCCGACGCGGCGGGCCAGGTCGAGGGCGGCGGGGACGACGGCCGGGATGGGAAGGGCTCTTCCTCAGGAGCGCGGCGGCGGCCGACGCCCCTGGGCGCATCCGACTCCGCCAAGGCCGGCTCGGCCCGGTCCGACGACCACGAGAACCGGTCTTCCCCGTCGCTGTCGGACAACGACGGGGAAGAGGAGGACCAGCGGCGGTCAGCGGCCGGCTGGCTGCCGAAGTCCTCACGCGGCACGTGGTCGTCAGAGTCCTCGTCGGCACGGGGGTCGGAGCCCGCCGCCGCCCACGCGGCCAGCTTGTTGGCCGACTCGCTGTCCCACGAGCCGACCAGCTCCCGGGTGGTGCGGGACTCCCACGAGTCGCTGGCCGGGTCGGCCGACTCAGGATCGGAGGAGGAAGAGGAAGACAGGTCCGACGAGCGGCCGAAGCGGCTGCGGACCGAGCCGTCCTCCTCGTAGTCGCCGCGGCGGGAGGAGAACCCGTCGCCGTCGGATAAGCGGTCGCGCACCGAGCCGTCCTCGTCATGGTCGCCGCGGCGGGAAGCCGGCGGGGAAGTGGGGTTGGCCGAACTGGCGGAGCGGCCGAAGCGGCCCCGGGTGAGCCGGTCGCGGAGGGAGGCGGGCTCCGCGTCGGTGGACGTGCCGGCGGCCGCAGCGAAGGCGGCGTCCGCGACGGTGGGCGACGCCGGGACGGTGGGGTGCGAGCCGGTGGTCATACGGGCGAAGGAGCGGGCCAGGGGCGACGGCTCGGGCAGCTTGTTGCCGGCGGCGATCACCAGGAGGCGCTCCATGACGGAGAGCTCGACCCGGTAGGGCTCGGCGGCGAGCCAGCGCCCCGCGGCCTCGACCATCTCGTGGGCGTGCACGAGGTGGAGGTGCTCGCCGGGGGCGACGGAGATGACGAGATCCTCGCTGACGTCGCCGCGTGAGGGGGCGACGACGAGGTAGCCGCGGACGGCGCCGCCGACCTTGCCGAGCTGCTCGCGCCAGGTGTGCACCTCGGCGGCGAGGCCGTCGACGTCCTCGGAGCCGGGGACGAAGAGGCGGCCGCCGCGCAGGACCTGGCCGGAGGCGTCCATGGAGAACTCGCCGTGTGGCCAGACGGTCGGCAGGAACAGGGCGACCCGCCGCCCGGCGACGACGAGATGGGTGCAGCCGCCCTCGCCGAGGGCGAAGAACCGGGCCGACGGCAGCACCTCGAGCTCCTTGAGCCGCGGCAGGTGGTCGTCGGGCTTGCCCCACCAGCGGCGGCCGCTGACCGCCTCGTCGATGGCGGCGCGGGACAGCCGGCGCGCGTCGAGCATCAGCGCGGCGAGGAAGGCACCGATGAGCGGCACGTCGAAGCCGAGGTTGACGCCGATGAACTTGATGATGCCGAGAAAGTCGGTCCAGCCGCCGGGCAGCCAGGTGCGGGTGGCCGCGCCCCAGGCGACGGCGCCGGTGACCGCGGCGAGGATCGCGAACATGGGGAAGCCACGCAGCGTGAGGACGAGCACACCGATGAGCGCCAGGATCGCGGCGACGCTCCAGATGATGCTGAGCTCCATGACGCCCCAGCCGGCGACGGCGAGGGCGAGCAGGGCCGCCGCGACGATCAACGCACCCGCGAGCACGCCGGTGGGGCGCACGCCGACCCGGCGGCTGCTCTTGACGCCGGAGTGCCACGTGTTGCCGGTCAAATCCGGGCCTCCAAGCAGCCGCGACCACCGGCACGCCGACTTGTCGCGATCTCGACGAACACGGCACCGAGCGTAACCCTGAGCGCTGTGCCGGGCGAGAGCCGCCCGTCCCGATCCTGCTCCCCCACCGCGCCAGTATGCCCCGACCCACCGACAAGAAGCAGTTCCACGAAAGGTGCGAGACTTGTCCTTGTGACCACCCGAACCACGCGTCCCAAGGTCAGGTTCCGGCGCAGCGCATCGCTCGCCGTGGCGGCCGGCATCGCCACCATCGGCGCCATCCCGCTGCTGGCCGAGAGCCTCTGGTTCCTGCCCGTCCTGCTGGTGCCGATCGCGATCGCCGTGTGGGCGTGGCGGGCCGGCACCGACGTGGACGACGACGGCTTCACGGTGCGGGCGCTGCTGGGCAGCCGCCGCGTGCCGTGGGCCGCGGTCGACGGCCTGGTCAGTCAGGAGGGGGTCGTCCAGGCCCGCCTCGCCAACGGACATTTCGTGAAGCTCGACGCGGTCCGCCCGCAGGACGTCGAGCGCATCACGGCGATGACTCAGTAGCCGTCGACCACCACGTTGATGAGCGGCTGCCCGGCGGCGAACCGTCGCACCTGGTCTCCTGCCAGCGCATAGGCACGGCGGAGCAGACCTCGTACAGAACCCGCGACGTGCGGAGTGATCAGCACGTTCGGCAGGTCCCAGAGCGGATGTGACGCCGGCAACGGCTCCGGGTCGGTGACGTCCGTCGCATAGCCGAGCCGCCCCGACGCCGTCTCGGCGAGGATCGCGGCGGTGTCGACCACGGGTCCCCGGGCCGCGTTGACCAGCAGCGCCCCGTCCGGCATCGCCGCCAGGAACGAGGCCGAGACCAGTCCGGTCGTCTCGGGCGTCAGCGGCACCAGCAGCACCACCACGTCCGCGGACGGCAGCAGCGACGGCAGCTCCTCCACGCCGTGGACGCCGTCCCGCGCGCGCCGGGCGACCGAGGTCACCGACACCTCGAACGGCGCCAGCCGGGCCTCGACCGCGGCGCCGATCGAGCCGGCACCGACGATGAGCACCCGCTTGCCCGCGAACTCGTCGGTCTGCCGATACGACCACTCCCGTCCCGTCCGCACGAAATGCGGGAAATCGCGTAGATAGGCCAGGATCGCCGCCACCACCCACTCCGACGTGGACGAGTCGTGCACCCCGCGGGCGTCGCACAGCTGCACGCCGGGGCGCAGCCGGCCCGCCCACCGGTCGGCGCCGGCGCTCATGAGCTGCACGACCGCGAGCCGCGGCAGCGACGCCGCCAGCTCGACCACGTCCGGCGAGGCGAGGAACGGCGGCACCCAGAACTCGACGTCGTCGGGCGTGACGGAGACGGTGACCGAGACCGCGGCAGGCAGCGGGCCGAGCAGCGCCAGCCCGTCCTCGTGCGGGATGCAAACCTTCACCGGCGAACAGTAGCGATCAGGACCCCCAGTCCGAGACGAGCCTCTCCCCGAACAGCTGCGGCACCTCTTCCAGCAGCCACGTCGAGCCGAGCTCCGCCCCGGTGGCGTCCCGGACGGCGACGGGCCCGGGCCGGGCGTTCGTCACGGCGACGCCGCCGGTCAGCGCCGCGCCGAGGCCGCCGATCTCCGCCCGGACGTAGGCCTGGGTCGCGCCCGGCTGCGCCGTGAAGATCAGCACCCGGTCGCCGAGCTGGCCCGAAGGGGACGGCACCCGGATGACGATCACGTCCGGGTCGGCGCTGATGGAGGTGGACACCACTCCGGAGCCTCCGCGACCGGGCGCCGCCGTGAACGTGGTCGCGACGGTCGCCGCGGCGGGGGCGTCGGCGAGCACCACCGCGACGGCGCCGGAGGGCAGGCGGGCGGTCGACAGCGTCCACGTCCCGGCGGATCCCTCGATCGGACCGCTCCAGCGCTGCCGCAGCGGCTCGTGCTGGATGCCGGCGGAGGAGATCAGGTGCTCGTAGGAGGAGGTGTCGAGCACGGCCGGTGCCTCCGAGCGGATCTTGCCGTCGCAGCCGACCCGCCAGCGCTCCTGCGGGTCGGGCGCCGCCCAGGCCGTCCAGCTGCCGTCCGGCGCGCCCGCCCACTTGTGCTCGACGGTGTTCTCCGGGCTGGCGGAGGCGCCGATCGACCGTTCGATCGCGCAGGCCGCCGGGGCGAGCCCGATGGTGACCGGCACGGCGGTGCTGGTGACGGTGACCAGCGGCCCGAGCGGCCCCGCGACAGCGCCGCCGACGAGGTCCTCCACGGCGCCCTGGATGGGGATGTCGCTGTGGTACAGCGTCGCCGAGCGCTCGCCGTAGCGCACGTACACGAGGAACCGGCGCCCCGACACGTCGCCGAGGAACAGCACCTTGACGCCGTCGGAGAAGGAGGACTCGACGGCGCGCAGCAGGTCCGCGTCGCCGGCGAGCGAGCCGCGGGTCGGCGAGTCGAGCAGCGCCCGCGTCCACGTCGACAGCGGCGGATAGGGCCGCTGCTTCTCGGACGTCGCCGGCTGTACGGCGGGGACCACCCCCGCGACGATCGCGACGGCGACCGTGGCCAGCAGCGACAGCAGTCCGGCCCACCGGCGCCGGCGGCGGCGCAGGAGCCGGCGCATCGGCTCCGGCCGGGGCACGACGGTCCCGGCCGCGTCGCGGAAGGCGTCGCGGAGCGCCTGTTCCAGCTCGGTGCTCATGACGCCCTCCCGGCCAGCAGATCCACACCGAGCACGCCGCGCAGCCGGACCAGCCCGCGCGACGCCTGGCTCTTCACCGATCCGACCGAGATGCCCAGCAGCGAAGCGGTCTCCGTCTCGGTCAGGTCCTCCCAGTACCGCAGCACCAGCACGGCACGCATCCGCGCCGGCAGCCCGTCCAGCGCCTCCAGCAGCATCCGCCGGGCGAGGACCTGATCGGACGGATCCACCCCCGGCCGGTCCGGTGGATCGCCGGTCAGGACCTCGGCGTTGCGCAGCCGCCGCCAGATGCTGGTGCGCTGGTTGACCATGACCCGCCGCACGTAGGCGAACGGCTCGTCGACCCGGTCCCAGTGCCGCATGACCTTCAGCAGGCTGCTCTGCAGCAGGTCCTCGGCGGCGTGCCGGCTGCCGGTCAGCAGAAACGCCGTGCGCAGCAGGTCGCCGTATCGAACCTCGACGAAGTCCTGGAACTCCTCGGCCGCCATATGGCTCCTCTGCACAAGGTCGCAACGCACCGTCACACCAGCAGACGCCGACCCGCGGACAAAGGTTGAAAGGAAGAAGATGTATCGCAACGCTAGTCTTGGGCGGGTGAAAGCCCGGACGTACGCGAAGTGCCTGGCGGCGAGCGCCACGGTCATGCTGGCCCTCGCCGGCTGCTCGTTCGGCCCGCCGCCCCCTGATGAGCTGGGCTCCCCGCCGAAGCTGTCGCCGTATCCGAGCGCGTCGACGTCCGGCGGCGAGGAGGAGGGCGGCCAGACGCAGGTCGCGACGACCGTGCTGGCCAAGGGCCTGGCGGTGCCGTGGGGCATCGCGTTCCTTCCGGACGGTTCCGCGCTGGTCACCGAGCGTGACAGCAAGAAGCTCCTGAAGGTCGGCAAGGAGTCCACGTCCGACGGGCTCACCGTGACGACCGTGCAGACCATCGACGAAGTCGTGCCGGGCGGCGAGGGCGGCCTGATGGGCATCGCGGTGTCGCCGCAGTACGACACGGACAAGACGGTGTTCGTCTACTACACCGCCAAGGACGACAACCGGGTCGCCAAGCTCACGCTCGGCGAGCCGCCGACCCCGATCCTGACCGGCATCCCGAAGGCGGGGATCCACAACGGCGGCCAGATCCACTTCGGACCCGACGGGTTCCTGTACGTGTCGACCGGCGACGCGTCGAAGCCGGAGAACGCGCCGAACCTCAACAGCCTCGGCGGCAAGATCCTGCGGATCCAGCCCGACGGGAAGCCGGCCCCCGGTAACCCGTTCGGAACCGCCGTGTACAGCTTCGGACATCGCAACGTGCAAGGGTTCGCCTGGGACAAGAACAACCGGCTGTATGCCGTGGAGTTCGGCGCCGGCGAATGGGACGAGATCAACGTGATCGAGGCGGGCAAGAACTACGGCTGGCCGACGTACGAGGGCAAGGGCAACGACCCGAAGTTCGTCGACCCGATCCAGGTGTGGAAGACGTCCGAGGCGTCGTGCTCCGGGCTCGCGGCCATGGAGGGGTTCCTCGTCACCTCGTGCCTGAAGGGCGAGCGGCTGTACGTGATGCAGCTCACCGACAAGGGCGGCCTCCTCGGCGAGCCGAGCGCGCTGCTCAAGGACACGCACGGGCGGCTGCGCGCCGCGGTCGCCGCGCCGGACAACAGCATCTGGGTCTCGACGTCGAACAAGGACGGCCGCGGCACGCCGAAGGCCGACGATGACAAGCTGCTGCGGATCGTGATCAGCAACGTGGGCGGGGCCGGAAAGAGTTGACCTCACCGTTCCACCGACGGGCCGCGCTGGCCGCCCGCCGGATCCAGCGCCGGACGATCATGGCGGCCGCCCGGCGGCAACGCCGCACGTTCCGCACCAGCCAGACGGTATGGCGGCGGATCCTGCACGGCGCGCTGCTCGGGGTCGTCGCGATCGTCGGCATGCTCATCGGCGTCGAGCTCGGCGGGCACACGACCCAGGACATCGGGCCGTTCCAGGCGCAGCTGTCACTGACGCCGTCGTGGCACGGCGACACGTCGGTGGAGATCCCGCCGCTGGGGTCGCTGGAGCTGGACAGCCACGACGGCCCGGCCCACCTGGAGATCCGCCTGGAGTCGCTCGACGAGGCGCGGACCAGGGCGGTCGTCGCCGGCGGCGGCAACCTGGAGCAGGTCAGCCACGACGCCGTCGACCAGCTCAACCTGGGCGTGCGCCGGCTGGCGCTGCAGACCGCCGGCTCCGGGCTGCTCGGCGCGCTGATCCTCGTCGGGCTGGTGTTCCGGGCCCGGCGCGAGACGGCGATCGGCGGCTTGGTGGTCGTGGCGGTGCTCGCCTCGGTCGGCGGCGCGACCGCGCTGACGTTCAAGCCCGCCGCGATCCAGGAGCCGACCTACCGCGGCCTGCTGGTGAACGCGCCGGCGATCATCGGTGACGCCCGCCGGATCACCGACCGCTACGAGGAGTACCGCGCGCAGCTGCAGAAGCTGGTCCTCAACGTCTCCAAGCTGTACGGCACGATCTCCGCGCTGCCCGTGTACGAGCCCGACACCAGCGCGACCAAGGTCCTGCACATCTCCGACATGCACCTCAACCCGGCGGCGTGGGGCGTGGTCCGCACCGTCGCCGACCAGTTCAGCGTCGACGTCGTCGTCGACACCGGCGACATCAACGACTGGGGCAGCGAGCCGGAGGCCTCCTACGTCGGGGAGATCAGCAAGCTGCGGGTGCCGTACCTGTACATCCGCGGCAACCACGACTCGGCGGTCACCGCCGCCGCGGTCGCGAAGCAGCCCAACGCGACCGTGCTCGACAACTCGATCACCACGGTCAAGGGCCTGACGTTCGCCGGGATCGGCGACCCCCGGTTCACCCCGGACAAGTCGACCGACGCGACCAACGAGGAGCAGCACGCGGCGGTCGTCTCCTCCGGGCAGCTGCTCGCGGACAAGATCCTGGCCAACCCCAAGCCCGTCGACGTCGCCCTGGTCCACGACCCGGTGGCCGCGCAGCCCCTCGCGGGGATCTGCCCGCTGGTCCTGGCCGGGCACCGGCACGCCCGCTCGATCACGCGGCTCGACCCGACCATTCCGGTCGTGCTGCCGTCCGACGGCGCGTCGCCCGCGGTCACGCAGCCGGAGCGCACCCTGCTGATGGTCGAGGGCTCCACCGGCGGCGCCGGGCTGCGCGGCCTGGAGAGCGCCAAGCCGCTGCCGCTCGCGCTGTCCATCCTGTACTTCGACAAAGACCGCCACCTGACGGCGTACGACGACATCCAGGTCGGCGGGACAGGCCTGACGGAGGTGTCGCTCCAGCGGCACATCGTGGCCCCCGACAAGGCGGCGCCACCACCGTCCCCATCGCCGACGCCATCCGCGTCCGTGACCCCGTCGCCAACGGCAATCGGGGTGACGACCAGCTCGACATCGTGACCACCGACAAGCGGCGCCGACGCCAAGCGCGCGACGACCAGCTCGACATCGCGGTCGCCGACAAAGCGGCGCCGACGCCGTCCGTGACCCGGCGTCGACGGCAAGCGCGACGACCAGATCGACTTCGTGACCGCCGACAAGCGGTGCCGACGCCGAACGCGGTGACCAGCTCGACTTCGTGAGCAGCGACAAAGCGGCGCCGGCACCCTCCGGGATGCCGGCGCCGCCCTCGTCCGTGCCCCCGCCGTCTACGACAAGCGGGCGATGACCAGCTCGCGGACCGTCTTCGCGTCCGCCTTGCCGCCGGTGGCCTTCATGACCGCGCCGACGAGCGCACCAGCGGCGGCGACCTTGCCGTCGCGGACCTTCGCGGCGATGTCGGGGTTGGCGGCGATCGCCTCGTCGACGGCCTTCGTCAGCGCGCCCTCGTCGGAGACGACCTCCAGCCCGCGGGCCGCGACGACCTCGGCGGGCGTGCCCTCACCGGCGATGACGCCTTCCAGCACCACCCGGGCGAGCTTGTCGTTGATCTTGCCAGCGTCGACCAGGCCCTGCAGCTGCGCGACCGCCTCCGGGCTGACGCCGAGCGCGTCGAGCTCCTTGTCGGTCTCGTTGGCGTGCCGGGCCAGCTCCCCCAGCCACCACTTGCGGGCGGCGGCCGCGTTGGTGCCGGCGGCGACGGTCGCCTCGATCAACTCCCAAGCGCCGGCGTTGAGCACCGACTGCATGTCGAGGTCGGAGAAGCCCCACTCGGCCTGCTGGCGCTGGCGGCTGACCCGCGGCAGCTCCGGCAGCGCGGCCTTGAGCTCCGCGACCCACTCCGCGGACGGCGCGAGCGGCACGAGGTCCGGCTCCGGGAAGTACCGGTAGTCGGTCGCCGTCTCCTTGCTGCGGCCGGACGTGGTCTCGCCGGTGTTCTCGTGGAAGTGCCGGGTCTCCTGGATGATCGTCCCGCCGTCGGTGAGGACCCCGGACTGCCGGATGATCTCGGACCGGACGGCCCGCTCGACGCTGCGCAGCGAGTTGACGTTCTTCGTCTCGGTGCGGGTGCCCCACTCCTCGCCGGGCCGGTTCAGCGACGTGTTCACGTCGCAGCGCATCGAGCCCTGCTCCATCCGCACATCGGAGACACCCAGCGAACGGATGACGTCGCGCAGCTCCGTGACATAGGCCTTCGCGATCTGCGGCGCCCGGGCCCCGGTGCCCGGCACGGGCTTGGTCACGATCTCGACGAGGGGGATGCCGGCGCGGTTGTAGTCCACGAGGGACTCGGTGGCGCCGTGGATACGCCCGGTCGAGCCGCCGACGTGCAGCGACTTGCCCGTGTCCTCCTCCAGGTGGACCCGCTCGATGCCGATGCGGACCAGCTCACCGTCGATCTCGACCTCAAGGAAGCCGTCGACGCACAGCGGCTCGTCGTACTGGCTGATCTGGAAGTTCTTCGGCATGTCCGGGTAGAAGTAGTTCTTGCGGGCGAAGCGGCCCCACGGCGCGATCGAGCAGTTGAGCGCGAGCCCGATGCGGATCGTCGCCTCGATCGCGGCACGGTTGGCGACCGGCAGGGAGCCGGGCAGGCCGAGGCAGACCGGGCAGACCTGCGTGTTGGGCTCCGCGCCGAACTCGGTCGGGCAGCCGCAGAACATCTTCGTGTTGGTGCCGAGCTCGACGTGCGTCTCCAGGCCGATGACCGGCTCGAAGCGCGCCACCGCCTCGTCGTACGACAGCTGGGTCGCGGTGCTCATCTAACGCCTACTTTCAGCCTCTGGTGTATCCATGCCCGGCATTGGGTACCAACTGCTCACCTGGAGAGGAGAACGCCATGCCGGTGCAGTTTCGGAAGAGCAAGAAGTTCGGCCCGTTCATTTTCCACTTCACCCAGGAAGGGTTCTCTTCCTGGAGCTTCAAGCTGGGCCCCTGGTCGTGGAACTCGCGGACCAAGAAGAACCGCGTCGACCTCCCCGGCCCCTTCTCGTGGCGCCAGGGCAGCCGCGGCTGAACCCCGGTGAAAGGGCGGCTCTTCACAGGGCCGCCCTTCGACGGTTACAGCGCGGGCGGGGTCAGCGGCGGCAGCGCCGACTCGAGGGCCGCGGCGACCCGGTACATCCGGTCGTCGGCCATCGTCGGCGCCATGATCTGCAGCCCCACCGGCAGCCCTTCGGACAGACCGGCCGGCACGGAGATCGCGGGCCCGCCATACAGGTTCGACGGGATCGTGTAGAGGTCCGCCAGATACATCTGGTAGGGGTCCGACGTGCGTGACCCGAGCGGGAACGCCACGAACGGCGTGGTCGGCGCGACCAGCACGTCCGCCTTGCCGAAGGCCTGCTCGAAGTCCCTGGAGATCAGGGTCCGCACCTTCTGCGCCTGCCCGTAGTAGGCGTCGTAGTAGCCGGCGGACAGCGCATAGGTGCCCAGGATGATCCGGCGCTTGACCTCGGGGCCGAAGCCTTCCTCCCGGGTCAGCTGCATGACCTCTTCGAGCGACCGCTTGCCGTCGTCGCCGCTGCGCAGCCCGAACCGCACGCCGTCGAACCTGGCCAGGTTGGACGAGCACTCGCTCGGCGCGATCAGGTAGTAGGCCGGCAGCGCGAACTTGAAGTTGGGGCACGAGACCTCGACGATCTCCGCGCCCAGCTTCACCAGCGCGTCGACCGACTCGCGATACGCGGCGGCGACGCCGGGCTCGGCGCCTTCCCCGGCGAACTCCTTGACCAGGCCGAGCCGGACCCCGCTGAGGTCACCGGTCGCGCCGAGCCGGGCCGCGCCGACCACGTCGGGCATCGGCTGCGGGATCGACGTCGAGTCGCGCGGGTCATGGCCGCCGATGATCGCGTGCAGCAGCGCCGCGTCCTCGACGGTCCGCGCGCACGGGCCCGGGGTGTCCAGCGAGCTGGAGAAGGCGACGAGACCGTAGCGCGACGTGCCGCCATAGGTCGGCTTCGCGCCGACAGTGCCGGTGACCGCGGCCGGCTGGCGGATCGAGCCGCCGGTGTCGGTGCCGATGGCCAGGGGCGCCTCATACGCCGCGACCGCCGCGGCCGAGCCACCGCCGGAGCCGCCGGGGATCCGGCCGGTGTCCCAGGGGTTGTACGTGGGCCCATACGCCGAATACTCGGTCGAGCTGCCCATCGCGAACTCGTCCATGTTGGTCTTGCCGAGCATGACGAGCCCGGCCTCGCGCATCCGCGTCATGATCGTCGCGTCATACGGCGGCCGCCAGCCCTCGAGAATCTTCGATCCCGCGGTGGTCGGCACGCCCTTGGTCGTGATCACGTCCTTGACGGCGACCGGCACGCCGGCGAGCGGGCGGACCTCGTCGCCCTTGGCGCGGGCGTCGTCGATCTTCTTCGCCTCCGCGAGCGCGCCGTCGCGGTCGACGTGCAGGAACGCGTGGACCTTGCCCTCGACCGCCTCGATCCGCTCCAGGTGGGCGGTGGCGACCTCGACCGCGGACAGCTCCTTCGCGGCGAGCTTGCGGCCGAGCTCGGCCGCGGTCAGCTTGGTGACGTCAGACATCGCTCAGGCCTCCTCGTCCAGGATCCGCGGGACGCGGAAGCGGTTCTCCTCGGCGTCGGGCGCGCCCGACAGCGCCTCCTCGCGCGTCAGCCCCGGCACGACGACGTCGTCGCGGAACACGTTGGTCAGCGGCACGGAGTGCGACGTCGGCGGCACGTCAACCGCGGCGACCTCGCCCACCTGGGCGACGGCCTGCAGGATCACGTCGAGCTGCCCGGCGAATGTGTCGAGCTCGTCATCGGTGACTGCAAGCCGCGCGAGGCGGGCGAGATGCGCCACCTCTTCGCGGGAAATGGTGGCCATGGGTGCGATGCTCCTTCAACAGTCGGCTCGACGCAGTCTATTTCGTCCCCCGCGGTCGCCGTGCGCGACGGTCCGCTCGCCGTTGTCCAATGGCGTTTCCGGCGGGTGTACCCAACGCCGCGGCGCTCTCACCCGGACGGCATTCCTTCACCGTGTCCCCCCACAGTCTTTCCCGCGCGATCTTCGAACTGCCACTGCCGTCGCGCTTCGATCTGCCACTGAACCTACTCGGGGGGTGTGACAGTTTCGTTCAGCTGCTGTGGGCGACCGCGGAACGGCGGTGGCGGGTCAGCCAGTCGAGCAGGCCGTCCGGCGGCATCGGCCGGGCGAAGTACCAGCCCTGTGCCAGGTCGCAGCCCGCCTCGACGAGCATCCGCCAGGTCCGTTCGTCCTCGACGCCCTCCGCCACGATCCGCAGCCCGAGCGCCCGCGCCAGGTCGATCATCGACCGCACGATCGCCGCGTCGTCGGGGTCCGTCGCCACCCCGAGCACGAACGACCGGTCGATCTTCACCTCCTTGAGCGGCAGCCGGCGCAGGTGCAGCATCGAGGAGTACCCGGTGCCGAAGTCGTCCAGCGCGATCGCGATCCCGAGCCGCTCCAGTCGGGCGAGCGTCGCCAGCACCCGCCGCGGATCGGCCATCAGCGCGCTCTCCGTGATCTCCAGCTCCAGCCGCTCCGGCTCGATCCCCGTCTGCCGCAGCTTCGCCTCGATCCGGTCCGCGATCTCGCCGGTGTGCAGGTCCCGGACGCTCACGTTCACCGCCACCCGCACCCGCCCGGCCCGGTCGCCCCATGCCGCGAGCTGGTCGATCGCGGCGTCGATCAGCCGGAACGTCAGCAGCCGCATCACCGAACTGTGCTCCGCGACCTTGATGAGCTCCTCCGGGTCGACGAGCCCCCGCTGCGGGTGGTGCCACCGCAGCAACGCCTCAAGCCCCACCACGTCGCCGGTCGCCAGCTCGACCTGCGGCTGGTAGTACAGCGCGATCCCCCTGTCACCGGGGGTCTCCAGCGCTTTGCGCAGATCGGCGAGCAGGCTCAGCCGCTCCGGCGAGTTGTGGTCGGCCTCCGGCGCGTAGACCGCGAGGTTGTCGCCGCGCCCCTTCGCGTCGTACATCGCCACGTCCGCGTGCTGCATCAGCTCCTCGAAGCCCGTGCCGTGCTCCGGGTACACCGCCACCCCCACCGACCCGCCCACGTCGATCGGTAACCCGTCCAGCAGCACCGGCTCCCGCAACGCGTCCATGATCTTCTCCGCGTGGACCCTGGCCTCGGCGACGTCGCTCAGGTGCGGCACCACGATCGCGAACTCGTCGCCGCCGAGCCGCGCCACCTCCGCGTCGGCCCGCTCGTTCAGCCGGCGCGACACCTCGATCAGCAGCCGGTCGCCCACCCGGTGCCCCAGTGAGTCGTTGACCTGCTTGAACCCGTCCAGATCCAGCAGCAGCAGCGCCAGCCGCCGCGCCGCCTGCCGGTTCGCGGCCCGCTCCGCGTGCTCCTCCAGCCGCTGCTCGACCGCCCGCTCCAGGCCCTTCCGGTTCGCCAGCCCGGTCAGCGGATCGCGCCGCGCCTCGAGCGCCCGCTGCGCCGACAGGGAGGTCATCCGGCGCACCGCATACAGCGTGACCAGCGCCAACGGGATCAGCAGCACGTCCACCCCGGCGGCGGCCACCAGCCCCGGCGCCGACAGCAGCAGGGCCCCGGTCGCCAGCGCGTCGGTCCTGACCGCCCGCGCGAACCGCGCCCGCCACCCCTGCCCGAACCGCAACCACACCGCCGTCGAGACCAGCAGGTTGTTGACCACGAACCACGCGACCGCCGCCACCACGATCCACCCGACGTGATGCGACCCGCGCAGGATCAGATCCGCCACCGCGAACGACACGAAGTACTGGGCCGCGTTGAACGCCGCCCGCCACACCGTGTGCCGCAACCACCCCGCCGTGATCGCCACCGCCGCCAGCTGCACCAGCGCCGCCGGCGCGAACCCGAACGCCAGCATGATCGCGAACGTGAAGCACACCGACGGGAAGGCCATCATCGCGTCGTCGCGGCCCACCTGCACGAACGGCTTGGTGTCAGCGACGACCGCACACCCCGCCAGCACCCAGAACGCCGCCGGAAGACTCGCCGGGAACCCGCCGGGCAGGCTGCCCACCAGCAGCATCGCGCCGGCCCCCACCACCACCGCGACATAGGCGAAGAACCGATGAGCATGCCTGGGCGGCGCGACGTTACGCAGCGCGCTCTGCTCCATCCACTCCCCCGCTCGGGTGCCATCGACCACTCCGTCGAGACGCCCTGCGAGCGTGCACCTCAACCGCCACCCAAACCGGAAAGGATGCTGAATCGATGCACAAAACCCCCGCCATTCCACCGACCGGGCGATCACGTCCCATCGAATATCACTACTGCGTAGCGATACCCGAACGTTCCGTAAGCCACTCAGGCGAGGGACGACCGGGGCCGTCCCCGATCAGCCGACCGCGGGAGCCGCGTCCTCGGCAACGGGGTCTGCGAGCTGGGCCAGGGCGCGGGCGGCGTCGGGGCCTTCGGTGAGCAGGACCTCGAAGGCGGCCTCGTCGAGGATCGGGACCTTCAGGGTCGCGGCCTTCTCGGCCTTGGAGCCCGGCGACTCGCCGACGACGACGAAGTGCGTCTTCTTGGAGACGGAGCCGGAGACCTTGCCGCCGCGGGAAGCGATGGCCTCGGCGGCCTGGTCGCGGGAGTAGCGGTCGAGGGAGCCGGTGACGACGACCGTGATGCCGTCGAGGGGGCGGGGGCCCGAGGCCACCTGCTCCTCGACCATGCGGACGCCGGCGGCGGCCCAGCGGTCGACGATCTCGCGGTGCCAGTCGACGGTGAACCAGTCGTGGACGGCGCGGGCGATGGTGGGGCCGACGCCCTCGACCGCGGCGAGCTCCTCCGGGGTGGCGGTGGCGATGGTCTCCATGGAGCCGATGGAGTTGGCCAGGGCCTGCGCGGCGGTGGGGCCGACGTGGCGGATGGACAGGGCGACCAGGATGCGCCAGAGAGGGCGCTCCTTGACCTCCTGGAGGTTGACCAGCAGCAGCTGGGCGGTGCTGCTGAGCGAGCCGTCCTTGTTGACGAAGAACGGGGACTTGGCGAGCATGTCGGCGTCGATGTCGAAGAGCTCGGCCTCGTTGGTGAGGACGGACTCGAGGAGGGCGGCGGCGGATTTCCAGCCGAGGGCCTCGATGTCCAGGGCGTTGCGGCTGGCGAGGGCGAAGAGGCGCTCGCGGAGCTGGCCCGGGCAGACCCGCGAGTTGGGGCAGCGGATGTCCTTGTCGCTCTCCTTCTCGGGAGCGAGGGCCGTGCCGCACGACGGGCAGTGCGTCGGCATGACGAAGGCGACCTCGGATCCGTCGCGGCGGTCGGCGACCGGGCCGAGGACCTCGGGGATGACGTCGCCGGCGCGGCGGATGACGACGGTGTCGCCGATGAGGATGCCCTTGCGGACGACCTCCTGCGCGTTGTGCAACGTCGCCTGCGCGACCTTGACGCCGCCCACGGCGACGGGCTCCATCACGGCGAACGGGGTGACGCGGCCCGTGCGCCCGACGTTGACCTCGATGCCGAGCAGCTTGGTCATCGCCTCCTCGGGCGGATACTTGAAGGCGATCGCCCAGCGGGGCGCCTTGCTGGTGGAGCCGAGGCGGCGCTGGATGGACATCTGGTCGACCTTGACGACCACGCCGTCGATCTCGTGCTCGATGGTGTGGCGGCGCTTGCCGTAGTCGGCGATGTAGGCGCGGACGCCGTCGAGGTCGTCGAGGACCTTCCACCGGGGTGAGGTCGGCAGCCCCCAGGCGTGCATCAGCTCATAGGCCTCGGACTGGGTGGCCGGATTGAACCCCTCGCGGGCGCCGAAGCCGTGGACCAGCATCTGCATCGGGCGGGACGCGGTGATCCGTGGATCCTTCTGGCGGAGGCTGCCGCTGGCCGCGTTGCGCGGGTTGGCGAACGGCGGCTCACCGGCGGCGACCTGGGCGGCATTGACCTCCTCGAAGCCGGCCAGGGTGAAGAACACCTCGCCGCGGACCTCCAGCAGGTCGGGCAGGTCGGTGCCGGTGAGGTGCTCCGGGATGCCCGCGATGGTCCGCACGTTGAGCGTGATGTCCTCGCCGGTGCGGCCGTCGCCGCGGGTGGCGGCGCGCACCAGGCGCCCGCGCTCATACGTGAGGTTGACGGCGAGGCCGTCGATCTTCAGCTCGCACAGGTAGCGGGGAGCGCTGCCGGCGTCGCGCTCGATGCGCTGGACCCAGGCGGCGAGCGCCTCGTCGTTGAGCGCGTTGTCGAGGCTGAGCATGCGCTCGGCGTGCTGCACGGACGCGAAGTCGGTGGAGAAGGTGCCGCCGACCCGCTGGCTGGGCGAGTCGGGCGTGACGAGCGCCGGGAACTCGGCCTCGATCGCCTCCAGCTCCCGCATCAGCGTGTCATAGACCGAGTCGTCGACGGCCGGCGACTGCAGGATGTAATACCGATACTGATGCTCGTCCAGCTCGCGGGACAGCTCGGTGTGCCGCTCGCGCGCTTCGAGGGTGGGCTCGGTCCCTGCGTCGTTCATGCCACGAACTTACCGCCCGGGTACGACAAAAAATGGCTACAGATGATCCGTGAGCCGCCGGCCGGCGTCGCGCAGCGCCCGCAGCACCTTCACCGGCGGCGCCGAGATCCCGCACGGTGGCGTGACGACGACCTGCGCCGGCAGCGAGCTGAGCGGGAAGCCCAGCTTGCGCCACAGATCCGTCACGGTCGAAGCGGGCGACGGCCCGGACACGCCGGCGAAGAGCCCCGCGCCGCCATCGAGGAGCTCGCCGAGCGCGTCCAGGTCAGCGACCAGCGACAGGTCCACGGCGACCGCCACCGCCCCGGCCTCGCGCAGGAGCGCGAAGGGGACGCCGGGGGCGCAGCAGTGCACGACCACCGGCACGCCGGCCGCCGAGACCACCGACGACAGCGCGGACCGCGCGACGGAGACGTCCACGGCGCGCAGCGTGCCGTACCCGCTCTCCGAGGGCACCCGGCCGGCCAGCACCGCGGGCAGGGACGGCTCGTCGATCTGCAGCAGGATCGTGGCGTGCGGCAGCCGGGCCCGCACCGACGCGACATGCGCGGCCACGCCGTCCGCGAGGGACCCGGCGAGGTCGCGCGCGGCACCGTGGTCGCGCAGGACCGCCCCGCCGATCGGCAGTTGCAGCGACGCCGCGAGCGTCCACGGGCCGGGCACCTGGACCTTGAACGTGCCGGCGAACGAGGACGCCTGCTCGGTCATCGTGTCGAGATCGCGCTCGAGGAAGTCCAGGGCCACCCGCAGGTCGTGGCCGGGCCGGGAGGCCACGCGCCAGCGCCCCGCGTACAGCTCGATCGGCAGCTCCGTCAGCAGCGCCCCGCCCCTGCCGATCATGTCGGCGCCGGGGCCGCGGCCGGGCAGCTCCGGCAGGTGGGGCAGGTCCGGCAGCTCGCCGAGCACGATCCTCTGCGCCTCGGCGATGTCGGTGCCCGGCATGGAGCCGATCCCGGTGGCGGACCCCACCGGCCAGGGAAATGTCATGAAGTTTCCGAAATAGTCGCCGAACCGAGCACGATGTCGCCTTCGTCAGATGGCTGGTAGCAGACGATCGCCTGCCCGGCGGCGACGCCACGGGCGGGCGAATGCAGTGCGGCCGTCAGGGACGAACCGTCGAACACCACCGAGGCGGGGAACACGGACCCGTGCGCCCGGAGCTGTACGGAGCAGTCCAGGGCCGACGCCGATCCGTGCCACACCGGCCGCGCACCCACCACGGTGGACACCTCGAGCGCGGACGCCGGCCCCACCGTCACCGTGTTGGTGGCGGGCGTGATCGAGAGCACGTAGCGAGGGTTGCGGTCGGGCGCCGAGACCCGCAGGTCGAGCCCGCGGCGCTGGCCCACCGTGTAGGCGAACGCCCCCTCGTGCCGCCCGACGACCGCCCCGGTGGTGGCCTCCACGATGTCGCCGGGCTGCGACCCCAGCCGGTCGGCGAGGAACTTCCGCGTGTCACCGTCGGCGATGAAGCAGATGTCGTGGCTGTCCGGCTTGTCCGCCACGGCCAGGCCGCGCGCGGCGGCCTCCTCGCGGACGACGGCCTTCGTGGAGTCGCCCAGCGGGAACATCGCCCGGGACAGCTGCGCGGCCGTCAGCACCGCCAGCACGTAGGACTGGTCCTTCGCGTAGTCGACGCTGCGCCGCAGCAGCCCGTCGGCGCCGAGCCGCGCGTGGTGACCGGTGACGACCGCGTCGAACCCCAGCGCCACGGCCCGGTCCAGCACCGCCTCAAACTTGATCTTCTCGTTGCACCGCAGGCACGGGTTCGGCGTCCGCCCGGCCGCGTACTCGGCGACGAAGTCGTCCACGACCGAGTCGTGGAACTGCTCGGCCATGTCCCACACGTAGAACGGGATCCCGATCACGTCGGCGGCGCGCCGCGCGTCGCGGGCGTCCTCCAGGGTGCAGCAGCCGCGGGCGCCGCTGCGATACGTCTGCGGGTTGCGCGCCAGGGCGAGGTGGACCCCGGTCACGTCGTGACCGGCCTCGGCCGCCCGCGCGGCCGCGACCGCCGAGTCGACCCCACCTGACATCGCCGCGAGCACTCTCACAACGAAAGCCTACCTAGAGGCGCGACTTGACCGCGCCGGCCCGGCGCGCCCGCTCCACGACGGCGGGCAGCGCGGCGACGAGCGCGTCGACGTCGGCCTCGGTCGACGTGTGCCCGAGGGTGAACCGCAGCGACGAACGGGCCTCGGCGTCACCGGCGCCCATCGCGATCAGTACATGCGACGGCTGCGCCACACCGGCGGAGCAGGCCGAGCCGGTCGAGCACGCGATGCCCTGCGCGTCGAGCAGGAGCAGCAGCGCGTCGCCCTCGCAGCCCGGGAACGAGAAGTGCGCGTTGCCCGGCAGCCGGTCCGCGGGGTCGCCGTTGAGGATCGCGCCGGGCACGGCGTCGCGGACCCGGGCGACGAGGTCGTCGCGCAGGCGCCCGATCCGCTCCGCGGTCTCGCGCTGGGTCTTGACCGACAGCTCGACCGCGACGGCGAGCGCGACGATCCCGGGCACGTCCAGGGTGCCGGAGCGCACGTCGCGCTCCTGGCCGCCGCCGTGCAGCAGCGGCGTGCAGGCGACCTCGCGGCCGAGCAGGAGCGCACCGACGCCGATCGGGCCGCCGAGCTTGTGCCCGCTGACCGTGAGCGCGGCGGCGCCGCTGGCGGCGAAGTCGACGGGGACCTGCCCGACGGCCTGCACCGCGTCGGTGTGGAACGGCACCCCCACGGAGGCCGCGAGGGCCGCCAGCTCGGCGACCGGCTGGATCGTGCCGACCTCGTTGTTGGCCCACATCACGGTGGCGACCGCCACGTCGTCGCCGGACACGGCCTGCGCGAAGTCGTCGACCGAGACCCGGCCCGACGAGGAGACCGGCAGCCACGTGACCGCCGCGCCCTCGTGCCCCTCCAGCCAGGTGACCGCGTCGAGCACCGCGTGGTGCTCGACGGAGCTGGCCACGATCCGGTTGCGCCGCGGGTCCGCGGCCCGCCGGGCCCAGAAGATGCCCTTGGTGGCGAGGTTGTCGCTCTCGGTGCCGCCCCCGGTGAAGATCACCTCGGACGGCCTGGCGGCGAGCGCGGCGGCGATCTGCTCGCGCGACTCCTCCACCCGGCGGCGGGCCTGGCGGCCGGAAGCGTGCAGCGACGAGGCGTTGCCGACTGCACGCGCCGCGACGACGAAGGCGTCGAGCGCCTCCGGGAGCATCGGCGTAGTGGCGGCATGGTCGAGGTACGACATCGGACCCAAGCCTAACGGCCGTCCGCTCCTTACCGCGCCGCCGGTTGCGCGGTGATCACCACGGGGTCCCGGCGGTGGCGGTCTTCGCGTCGGACCGGGCCACCGCACGTGATCAGGGGCCGCCGCCCCGCGCGGGGCATCGCTCCAGCGGGACGGCGGTCTCGACGGCATGCACCCGTCGCGTCCCGTCACTGCCGGTGACGATCAGCGGGTCGCGCGGAGCCGATTCGCGCAGTATGAAAAAACGCGCTCTTGCCCCTGCACTGCATCCAACACCCCCTCCCGCGCCGAACACGTAGACGGAAGTCCCCTGTGAGATGCGATAGCTTCAGGACGTGCCTGTGCGACGGCGACAACCACGGCGAGCCCGGTGAGTGCCGGGCACCCGGCGGACGGCGAGGACGGCTTCGCCGAGCTGTTCCGCGCCGGTGACGAGCGCGCGCTGCGGCAGGCGTACGAGCGGTTCGGGCCGGCCGTGTTCCACCTCGCCGCCCGTGGGCTGGCGAGCACGACGGACGCCGAGGACGTCACGCAGGCCACGTTCGTGGCGGCGTGGCTGGGCCGGGAGAGCTTCGACCCCGCCCGCGGGTCGATGCTCGGCTGGCTGCTCGGGATCGCCCGGCGCAAGGTCGTCGACCAGATCCGGGCGGCGGCCCGCGACGACCGGATCGCCGACTCGGTCCGCCGGCTCGCGCCCGCCGTCGAGGTCGAGGCGCCGCCGGACCGGGTCGTCGACCGGCTGGTCGTCGCCGACGAGATGGCCCAGCTGCCCGGCGAGCAGCGGCGGGTGCTGGAGCTGGCGTTCTACGACGACCTGACCCACCCGCAGATCGCGGCGGTGACGGGCCTGCCGCTGGGCACGGTGAAGAGCCACCTGCGGCGCGGGATGGCGAGACTTCGCAGTCGATGGGAGGTGGACGGTGTCACATTTGGAGCCCGAGCGGCTGGTGCTTCTGGCGCTCGGTGAGGAGACCCTCGACCAGCACGAGACCGGCCACCTCGACACCTGCGGGCGGTGCCGCACCGAGGTGGACGAGCTGCGCGACGTCGCCGGCCTCGGCCGTCAGACGCAGCGGCTGCGCGACCTGCCGCCCCCGCCGGAGCACGTCTGGCAGCGGATCCGGGCGGAGCTGGCGGCGACCGACCGGGCCACACCCCCACCCGCCGTGACGCTGCACACCGACCCACCCCCGACCGCCACACGTCCTCGTGTCGCTTCAGCGGCTGCGGTACTGCCCGCCGACGTCACCGTCCGTCGTCGGCACGGCTGGCGGGTCACCGCCGCTGTCGCGGCGGCGGCGGCCGTCGTGGCCGCGATCGCCGCCGCGGCCGGGACCGCGCTGGTGCTGCGGGACGGGCCCGCGGACCCGGCCGTCGCCTCCTGTCCGGCCGGCTCGCCCCGGGTGTCGCTGGAGGCGCTGCCGGGCGCGCCGGCCGGGGCGGGCGGCTACGCCTGCCTGGTCAGCGTCGACGGGGAACGGAAGCTGTTCGTGCACGCCGAGGGGATGCCGGACCAGCCGGACGGCGACTACGAGGCCTGGCTGCTCGACTCGACCAGCCTGGACGCCCCCGTGCTGCGCATGCAGGCGCTCGGCGTGATGGGCGCGAAGCCCGACCAGCAGCTGACCGTGCCCGGCACGCTCGACCTGCGCAAGTTCAACATCGTCGACATCTCCGCCGAGCCGCACGACGGCGACGCCACCCACTCCGGCAAGAGCCTGCTCCGCGGCACGCTCCCGTAGCTCCAGTACTCCGGAGCACGAGAGCGCCGCCCGCCGGAGACGGCGGGCGGCGCTCTCGTCAGGGCGGGATTACTTGCGCTTGCGGATCTCCTCGGCGGCCTGCGGGACGACCTTGAACAGGTCGCCGACCACGCCGAAGTCGGCCAGCTCGAAGATCGGCGCCTCGGGGTCCTTGTTGACCGCGACGATCGTCTTCGACGTCTGCATGCCGGCCCGGTGCTGGATCGCGCCGGAGATGCCGAGCGCCACGTACAGCTGCGGCGACACCGTCTTGCCGGTCTGGCCGACCTGGAACTGGTGCGGGTAGAAACCCGAGTCGACCGCCGCCCGGGACGCGCCCACGGCGGCGCCGAGCAGATCGGCCAGCTCCTCGACGAGCTTGAAGTTGTCGGCGCTGCCGACGCCGCGGCCGCCGGAGACGACGATCGAGGCCTCGGCGAGCTCCGGGCGGGCGCCCTTCGCCTCGACCTTGCGCTCGACGACCTGCGCCAGCTTGTCCTTGTCGGTCAGCGCGACCTCGACCTGCTCGACCGACGGGGTGGCCGGCGAGGGGGTGGGGGTGAGCGAGTTGGGCCGGACCGTGACGATCGGCAGGCCCTTGCTGACCTTCGACTTCACGATCGTCGAGCCGGCGAAGACGACCTGCGTGGCGACACCCTCGGCGTCGAGGGCGACGACGTCGGTGAGCAGCCCGTTGTCGAGCTTGACGGCGACCCGTCCGGCGATCTCCTTGCCCTCCTGGCTGGAGGCGACGAGCACCGCGGCGGGCGACACGCGCTGGATCAGCGACGCGAGGACGGTGGCCTTGCCGGCCACGAGGTAACCGTCGAGGTCCTCGCTCTCGGCGGCGTAGATCTTCGAGGCGCCGAACTCGCCGAGCTTGTCGGCGACCGCCGAGGCGGAGCCGCCGAGGACGACGGCGGACACGTCGCCGAGGGTCCGGGCCAGGGTCAGCATCTCGAGGGTGACCTTCTTGACGGCGCCCTGGGAGGCCTCGACGACGACCAGTACTTCAGCCATGGTTCCGAACTCCCTTAGACGAACTTCTCGGAGGCCAGGTACTCGACGAGCTTGCTGCCGCCGTCGTCACCCGCGTCGATCTTGTTGCCGGCCTGGCGGGGCGGGCGCTTGCTGTGCTCGACGACGGCGCTGGTCGCGCCCTCGAAGCCGACCTCGCTCGCGGCGATGCCCAGGTCGCCCAGCGACAGGGTCTGCAGCGGCTTCTTCTTGGCCGCCATGATGCCCTTGAACGACGGGTAGCGCGGGTCGTTGATCGTGTCCCACACGCTGACCAGGGCAGGGGTGGAAGCGGTGACGACCTCGTAGCCCTCGTCGGTCTGCCGCTCGATGGTGACCGAGGACTTCTCGACGGTGAGCTTGCGGGCACCGGTCAAGGCCGCGATCCCGAGCCGCTCGGCGATCATGTGCGGCATGACCTGCACGCGGCCGTCGGTCGACTCGGCGCCGCAGATGACCAGGTCGGCCTGCTGCTGCGCGATGGCGGCGGCGAGCACCTTCGAGGTGGCGACGGCACACGAGCCGTGCAGCGCGTCGTCGACGACGTGGACGGCGGAGTCCGGGCCCATCGACAGGGCCTTGCGGATCGACTCCGTGGCACGGTCGGGGCCGACGGTCAGGACGACCACCTCGCCGCCGTGCGCCTCCTGGAGGCTCAGCGCCTCCTCGATGGCGTATTCGTCCATCTCGTTGATCACGTTGCTGGCCGACGCGCGGTCGACGGTGTTGTCGTCACTGCGCAGGTTGCGGTCCGCGCCGGAGTCCGGCACCTGCTTGACGAGTACGACGATCTTCATCGTGGTCCGAGGTCCTCCTGCTTGACAGTCACCGCGCCATCGCGGCCGACTTGCGCCCCACGTTACGGCTCATCCTGGTCGCGAACAGGTTCGCCTCTCGTACGTTACTCAAGAGTAGGTTCGAAAGTGTCGTGAAAAGTGTCACCGGAGCGCTCACCCTGAATCAGGGGGTGGGTGAAATGTCACAGAACACCGCACTTGTCGAGCCGGCGCGTGAGCTCTCCGCGGCGGTCGCCAAACACGCTGCGGAAAAGGTCACACACCGTCGCTGCGAGCCACCGGATGAGCACCGGTGCACGTGCGGTCACCCCCGCGAACGCTGCGTGACCGAGACCATCCGCGCGCTCTGGCACATGCCGGTCTAGCCCTTCGGCCGCCGCCTTCCCGCAGCTTAGGCGTCGACCATGACCGCGGCTCAGTCGTCGACCATGACCGCGGCGACCTCGGTGCGCGCCGCCCGCCGGGCGGGCAGCAGCGCGGCCACCGCACCGGCGGCCGCGGCGATGACGACGTAGAGCAGCAGCTGGCCGTACGGCACGACGGGGTACCCATGGCCGAACTGCCGGATCAGCCCCACCGACGCGGCCACGCCGACCAGCACGCCGAACCCGACGCCGACCACCGCGCCGACGAAGGCCATGAGCATCGCCTCGAGCACCAGCATCCCGCGCAGCTGGCCGCGGGACAGCCCGAGCGCCCGCAGCAGGGCCGACTCCCGGGTGCGCTCCAGCACCGACAGGGCGAGGGTGTTGGCGATGCCCGTCAGGCCGATCACGATCGACATGCCCAGCAGCGCGGAGAACACGCCGAGCTGCTCGTCGAGCGTGCCGGTGATCCGGGCCCGCCACTCGGCCTGGCTGCTGACCTGGGTGAGCGGCGCCTCCTTCAGCGCCGCGTCGACCGCCGCCCGCGAGTCGACCGGCGCGACCCCCTCGGCGGCCTTGACCAGCACCTGGTCGGGGTCGCCGGCGCCGAACACGGTCGCGTAGTCGCTCCAGTCCAGCAGCGCCTGCCCGTCGGTCGGCGCGTCGTCGTACAGTGCGGCGACGGTCAACGTGAGGGTGCGGACCTGCACGGAGGAGCCGACGCGGGCCCCGATCTCGTCGGCGAAGAACCGGTTGAGCGCGACCGTGCCGGGCTTGAGCGCGCCGGCCGAGCCCGCGGTGATCTCGGGGCGCAGGACGGTGTCGAGGGCGCCGGGCTCCATCGTCCAGATCTGGGTGAACCGGCCGCCGACGTCGCCCTCGCGGCTGCGGGACGCGGCGACCGCGGCCAGCTCGCCGTGCGAGCGCAGGGTCGTCGTCACGGCCAGGGGCACCTTCCGGCTCTGCCCGTTGGGCGTGTAGACGCCGCTGATGATGTAGTCGACCGCGAAGTTCTCATCGAGCTCCTGCTCGGCCTGCGCCCGCGCGGTCGCCAGCAGCACGCTGAAGACGCTCATCAGCGCCAGGCCGACCATGAGGGCGCTCGTGGTGGCCGCGACCCGCTTCGGGTTGCGCAGGGCGTTGGTGACCGCGAGCCGGCCGGCGGCGCCGAACACCTTCGCCGGCGCCCAGCCCGCCCACGCCGTCAGCCGCGACACGATCAGCGGCGCCGCGATCACGATGCCGGTGAACACGAAGATGGCGCCCAGGAACACGATGGGCACGCCGCTGAACCCCGGCACCCTCGTGCCGGCGAGCATCAGCAGCGCACCGCCGGCCGCGGGCACCCCGGCCAGGACGATCCGCAGCAGCCGCCGGCCGGGCGCGACCTCGGCCAGGGCGGTGGTGCGCAGCGCCGCGATCGGCGGGATGCGGCTCGCGGTCGCGGCCGGCAGCAGCGACGCGATCACCGTGAAGAGCGTGCCGGCGAAGACCCCGACCAGCACGGTCGTGGGCGTGACGATCAGCCGGTCGACGCGGACCCCGCTGCCGACGGTGTTGCGCCCGATGAGCAGCCCCTCGCCGACGACGGTGCTCACCAGCAGGCCGCCGAGGGAGGCGACGACGCCGACGACCACCGCCTCCAGGATCACCGAGCCGAACAGCTGCCGCCTGGACGCGCCGACGCAGCGCAGCAGCGCCAGCTCCCGGATCCGCTGCGCGACCAGGATCGCGAACGTGTTGTAGATGACGAACACGGAGACGGCGAGCGCGATCAGTCCGAAGCCGAAGATCACGATCAGGAAGCCGTCGACGTACTTGGCGGCGGCCACGGCGTACTCGGCGCGCATCTGCGCACCCGTCGTCACCCAGGCCCGGCCGCCGAGGGCCGACTCCAGGCGGCCGGCGAGCTCGTCCTGCGACACGCCCGGCTGCGCGGACACCACGACCTGCGCGTAGCCGTCGGCGCCGGTCAGCGTGCGCATGTCCGCCGGGGTGAGCGCGGCGACGGTGAAGCCCGCGAAGCGCTTGTTGGCGCCGAGATCCATGATGCCGACGAGGGTCAGCGCGACCGGCTTCTGGTCGAGGCCGACCACCGACACCTGCTCGCCGACCTTGAAGCCGTAGATCTCCGCGGTGGTGTCGTCGACCGCGATCTCGCCGGGCCGCTGCGGCTGCCGGCCGGTGCCGATGTCGTACATCGACAGGTGCTCGTCGCCGGGGGTCGACAGCGCCCAGCCGATCCGGCCCAGGTAGGAGATCAGCCGGCCGTTCCGGTCGAGCATGGGCAGCCGCTCGGCCATCCTGCCGTCGGCGTGCGCGACGCCGGGCACGGCCTTGACCTCCTCGACGATGCCGGTCTCGAAGCGCTGCCCCGACTCGCTGAACCCGGACGAGCCCACGGACGCGTCGACGTGCTTCGCGGCGCGCGCGAGATCGTCGTAGAAGGCGGCCTTGGCCGTATCGCCATAGACCAGGGTGCCGGCGAGGAAGCCGACACCGATCATGATGGCCGTAGCGGTCAGCAGCAGCCGGAGCTTGTGCGCCCGGAGCCCGGCGAGAGTTGTACGCAGCATCGGCCGCGACTGTACCCAGAGCAGCTGAGGGGAGTCTGACAATGGTGTCGATGTGGGCACTCATCCGGCGCTGGTTCGACCCCGACGAGGTGCGCTCCGTCGGCACCACGCCCGACTACCGGTTCTCCCTGGCCAACGAGCGCACGTTCCTGGCCTGGCTGCGCACGGCGCTCGCGCTGGTCGGCGGCGGGCTGGCGGTCGCGCAGTTCCTGCCCGGGCACCGGCTGCGGATCATCATCGCGGTGTCACTCTTCGCGCTCGGCGGGCTGGTCGCGATCCGCGCGGTCGACCACTGGGCCCGCAGCGAACGGGCGATGCGGCTGGGTGAGGCGCTGCCACCGTCGCGCTTCCCCGGCATCCTGGCGCTGATCGTCGCGGTGGGGGCGGTCGCGCTGCTGGTGGCGACGTTCCTGTGACGCCCTCCGGCCCGCCCGCGAGACCGCCCGAACCTTCCGACGACGGCCCACACACGGTGCAGCCCTCGGACGACGGGCCGCCGGGCGCTCAGCTGGAGCGCACCATGCTCTCGTGGCGCCGCACGACCGTGTCCTTCACCGCCGTGGCGCTGCTCCTGGCGAGGTTCGCCGTGATCGAGGCACCCCGGCCGGTCGCCCTCGCCGCGGTCGCCGCCGTCGGCCTCACCTGGGCCGTCGCGATTCACCTGATCAGGATGAGAATCGCCGGGCTCACCCGCCCTGTGCGCCGCACACTGCCCCTCGTCGTCACGCTCATCCTCCTGTACAGCCTGACGGGCACCCTCTTGCTGGTGTCATAGGGCGCCCCACTGCGTCATGATGGCGAAATGGGACGTGCGCTGCCCTTTCTCATCGTTCTCGTCGCGACGCTGGTCGCGTTGATCGACTGCCTGTCCACGGACCGCGACGACGTCCGGGGACTGCCCAAGACCGTCTGGTGTCTCGTCATCCTGCTGCTGCCCGTCGTGGGCGTGATCGCCTGGTTCTTCGCGGGCCGGCCCTTCACGACCGAACAGCACGCCGGCGTCGCCGCCGCGGGCGGGACCCGTCGCCGGCCGTCGAGGCCCGTCGCCCCCGACGACGACCCCGACTTCCTGCGCAACATCGACACCACCCGGGCCCGCAACGACGCCGAGCTCCTGCGCCGCTGGGAGGAAGACCTCAAGCGCCGCGAGGACGAGTAACCCGCGCCGCCTCCGGTGCTGCCGGCGACTCCGGCGGCTCCAGCGGCGCGGGCGTCCTCGGTACACACAGTGTCAGCGCGGCGGGCGCGATCCGGGCCACGAGCATGCGGGCCGGCGCGACCACGTCGCCGTCCAGCTCGCGGGCCTGGTCCTGGCCGGTGTGCACCTCGACCTTCCGCGCCCGGAAGGTCTCCAGCTGCCGGGTCCCGCCCCGGCGCATGACCACGCCCCAGCCGAGCATGATCCAGTCGGTGAGGTCGCGCGGGGTCAGGACCGCCACGTCGAGCCAGCCGTCGTCCGGCCGCGCGTCCGGCAGCAGCGGGATCCCGCCCTGCAGGCGGCCCACGTTGGCGACGAGGACGCTGCGGGCCCGGCGGCGGATCCAGCGGCCGCCGTCCAGCCGGATCCGCATCAGGACCCGCTTGCGGCTCAGCCTCCGGGCGCCCGCCGCGACGTACGCCAGCCAGCCGAAGCGGCGCTTCGCGGTGTCGGGGGTGGCGTCGAGCATCTCCGCGTCGAAGCCCATGCCCGCCATGACGGTGAACGTGCCGGGGTGCCCGGTGCTGGTGTCGGCGCCGTCCACGATGCCGACGTCGATGCGGCGCCGGTCGCCGTGGATCGCGACCTCGACCGCGGCCCGCACGTCGCGGGTGATGCCCAGGTTGGTGGCGAGCAGGTTGCCGGTGCCGGACGGGACGAGCGCCAGGGCGACGTCCGTGCCGGCGAGCACCGACGCGACCGCCATCACGGTGCCGTCGCCGCCGCAGACGAACGCCACGTCGACGCCGGCCTCCACCGCCTGGACCGCCATCCCGCAGCCGGGGTCCTCGGGGGTGGTGGTGAGCCACAGCGGCTCCGGCCAGCCCGCCGCGCCGAGCAGGTCGCAGATCTCCCTGCGCCGCTCGTCCAGGTCGATGACCTTCGACGGGTTGACGATGACCGCGCTGCTGGTCACGCCGCCGCCTCCGCTGCGCCCCGGCGTCGGCCCGACCCGACCTGCAATACCGGTGAGCGGCCCGAGCCGCTCCGCTGGCCGCTCACGTACCCACCTTGCGGAAGCGTGCCTGGAAGAAGCAGTACACCCCGAACGCCGCGACGCCGACAGCGACGGCGAGCAGGAGGAACTTGCCGAACGGCTGGGCGACGAGGGTGTGCAGCGCCGCGTCGAGCCCGCGGGACTTGGCGGGGTCGTTGGTGATCGCGGCCTGAAGCAGCAGAACACCCACGATGCCGAATGCGACCCCCTTGGCGATGTAGCCGATCTGGCCCGCCCTGGTCGCCGCCTTGCGGGTCTTCGGGTTCGCCGCGCCGAAGTTCAGCTTCCGCTCGAACTTGCGCTTCCACCCGTACCAGAGCATCCCGGCACCGAAGGCCAGCACACCCAGCCCGATCAGCCCCACCAGCCAGACCCCGGCGGGCTTCGCCATGATCCCGGCGGTGAACTGCTGCTGCTGGTTGGCGCTGGAGGACGGCGCGCCGGTGATGACCTTGCCGGCGGTCCACGCGAGTGCGGCGTAGATCACGACCCGCCCGGCCGAGGCGACCCGCTCCCAGATCCGCTCCTTGCCCTGCACGTCGCGGTGACCCCAGATCGCGAGGGCGACCTGCCAGATGGCGAGCGCGACCAGGCAGATGAGCACGAACCACAGCAGCAGCTTGCCGAACGGCTGCTCCGCGAGCTTCTGGAAGGCGCCGGACTGGTCGCCCTCCTGCCCGGCCTCGCCGAACGCGATCTGTGCCGCCACCCAGGCGAGCGCGAGGTGCAGCAGGCCGTACCCGACGAACCCGACCTTGGTCAAATTCTTGAACAGGTCACTCTGCGTGGCGCGGTGTGCTGTATCGGCGGGGGTCATGTTCTCGTTCTCCCCCGACTGGGCATGTTGGCAAACGTGAGGACGCAGAGATCCGCTCTTTGGCGCATGGCCGGCTTCGGTGCCGCCGCGCTGCTGTTCAGCCTCCTGATCATCGCCGTGCGCGTGCGCTGGGTGCCGCTGGAGTCGGTCGACCGCGGCGTCGCCGAGAGCCTCAACGAGGCCGTCGCCCCGAGTGACTTCCTGGTGACGCTCATGGGCGGTATCAGCAGGATCGGCAGCTTCGGCGTGATGGCCTGGCTCGTCGCGATCGGCACGACGCTCGTGCTGGTCCGCAAGCAGTACAAGCTCGCCGCGTTCCTGGTGGCGACCACCGTCGGCGGGCTCATCCTCGACCCGACGCTGAAGCTGGCCGTCGGCCGGCTGCGGCCGGTCGTCGAGCAGCCCGTCGCGCACGGCGGCGGCAACAGCTTCCCCAGCGGCCACTCGCTCAACTCGCTGATCTGCTACACGGCGCTGCTGCTGGTGTTCCTGCCGGCGCTGCGGCCCCGCTGGCGCAGGCCGGCGGTCATCGCGGTGGGCTTCGTCGTCGCGCTCGTCGGGTTCAGCCGGCTGGCGCTCGGCGTGCACTTCCTGTCCGACGTGATCGGCGGCTGGTCGCTGGGCATCGCCTGGCTCGGGCTGTGCGCCACCGCGTTCGAGCTGATCCGGCACCACGAGGGCCTGCGGGTCACCGAGCCGCTCGAGGAGGGCCTGGAGCCGGAGGCCGCCGACGACCTGCGCCCCACGGAGCCGCACGTGCACCGGCCGGGCACCGCGCGGACCCTCGCCCTGGGCGCCGTCGCCTGGGTCTTCACGTTCGGCACGCTCGTCGCGCTCGGTCTGCCCCTCGCGCGGTACCGCGACGGCAACGGCAACGTCCTGTGGGACTCGACGATCCCGCACTGGTTCGCCGCGCACCGCAGCGACGTCCTCGGCCACGTGTCGATCGTCGGCAGCGAGGTCGGCAACACCCACGCGATCCTCGCGATCGGCCTCGTCATCGGCGCCGTGTCCCTCGCCGCGATCCGCCGCTGGCGGCCGGTGATCTTCCTGGTGGCGGTCATGTTCGGCGAGCTGAGCCTGTTCCTGGCCAGCGCCGCGATCGTCGGCCGGGCCCGGCCCGACGTGGAGAACATGGACGGGCCGATGCCGACGTCGAGCTTCCCGTCCGGGCACGTCGCCGCCACGATCATGATCTGGGCGACCGCGGCCCTGCTGGTCTTCCCGCGGACCCGCGCCTGGTGGCGGTGGGTGCTGCCGGTGCTCGCGGTCGCCATGCCGCTGTGGGTCGCGGTTTCTCGCATGTACCGCGGAATGCACCACCCGACCGACATCGTCGGCAGCGTCCTGCTGGCAGCGCTGTGGCTTTCGGCGATGTACTGGCTGGTCACGCCCAACTGCGACCTCGCCGAGCAGCCGTGCGAGGAGGACCTGGCGGAGCCGGCCAGCGACTTACAGGACGCTCCACCAGCCCGATCCGGCCCACCCGGTCCACCCGCTTCCGGCGCCTCCGTCTCCAAGGCGGCGGGTGCGTCACGATGAAGTCGGACTGGTTCCTCACGGAGGAGGAGCGGGGCAACCCGCACACCAGGATCACAGCGTGGACCGACGGCAACGCCGTCCGGCCGCTGATCGACGGCAAGGCGTACTTCGCCGAGCTGTACACCGCGATCGAACGGATGGAGCGCGGCGACCTGCTGCTGTTCACCGACTGGCGCGGCGACGTCAGCCAGAGGGTCACCAGGAACGGCCCGTCGATCGGCGACGTGCTGTGCGACGCCGCCCGCCGCGGCGTGCGCGTCAAGGGGCTCATCTGGCGCTCGCACTGGAACGCGCTGCAGTTCAGCGCGGCGGAGAACCGGCGCTTCGCCCGGAAGATCGAGGCGGCCGGCGGCGAGTGCCTGCGCGACATGCGGGTCCTCGTCGGCGGCTCGCACCACCAGAAGCTGGTCGTCCTGCGCCACCCCGGCCGGCCGGAGCTGGACCGCGCGTACGTCGGCGGCATCGACCTCTGCCATGGCCGCCGCGACACCCAGTCCCACGAGGGCGACCCGCAGGCGGTCGAGATCACCCCGAAGTACGGCAAGCGCCCACCGTGGCACGACGTGCAGCTGGAGCTGCGCGGCCCGGTGGTCGGCCAGGTCGAGGCCACGTTCCGGGAACGCTGGGAGGACCCGTCGGCGCTGTCGCGCAACCCGCTGCACTGGTTCCAGGGCAAGGTCGAGGACGAGAACCTGGACCCGGACCGGCTGCCGCCGCAGCTTCCCGACCCGCCGCCGGCCGGCTCACTGAGCGTGCAGCTGCTCCGGACATACCCCTACCGGCGCGGCGGCTACCCGTTCGCCCCCGAGGGCGAGTTCAGCGTCGCGCGCGGCTACGGCAAGGCGGTCCGGCGCGCGCGGCGGCTGATCTACCTGGAGGACCAGTACCTCTGGTCGCCGAAGGTCGCCAGCTGCTTCGCCGACGCGTTGCGGGAGCACCCGGAGCTGCACCTGATCGCCGTCGTCCCGCGCCATCCGGACCGGCCCGACAAACTCGGCAGCATGCCGCAGCTGTACGGCCGGGAGCGCGCCCTCGCCATGCTCCGCGAGGCGGGCGGCGACCGGCTGCACGTCTTCAGCCCGGAGAACGCCGCCGGCACCCCCATCTACGTGCACGCCAAGGTCTGCGTCGTGGACGACACCTGGGCCACCACCGGCTCCGACAACGTGTCGCTGCGCTCCTGGACCCACGACTCGGAGCTGACCTGCGCGGTCCTCGACCCCGCCGGCAGCTACGCCCGGGACCTGCGCGAACGGCTGTGCCGGGAGCACCTGGAGCTCGACGACCTGCCCGAGGGCCCGATCGAGGAGGTCTTCGACGCCTCCGCGAAGGCGCTGCAGGCGTGGCACGACAGCGGCCGGATCGGTCCCCGCCCACCCGGGCGGCTGCTGCCGTACCGCCCGCCCACGGTTCCGCGCCGTACCGTCACCTGGGCGCGTGTGGTGTACAACACCATCCACGACCCGGATGGCAGGCCACGGCGGCTGCGCCGGGAGGGTGCCTTCTGAGCGTTTTGCGCCGTTCACCAAGCCGTCTTGTCGGCATGCTCATATTGCGCGATGACAGCGTGGCAGCTCGCCTGCATCGACATGGCGGGGACGACGGTGCGGGACGACGGCCTGGTCGAGCAGGCCTTCACGGTCGCCTTCGCGGGCGAGGGCGTGGCCCCCGGCACCCCGCAGCACGAGCGGATGCTCGCCGTCGTCCGCAAGACGATGGGCCAGAGCCGCATCGAGGTCTTCCGCCTGCTCCTCGACGGTGACGAGAAGCGCGCCCAGGCCGCCAACGAGACCTTCGAGGAGGCCTACGGCCTGCTCGTCGACGAAGGCGCCGTGCTGCCCATCCCCGGCGCGCTGGAGGCCATCAAGACGCTCCGCACGGCGGGGATCAAGGTCGCCCTGACCACCGGCTTCGCCCGCGCCACCCAGGAAGCCATCATGGACGCCCTGGGCTGGTGGGGCCAGGTCGACCTGGTCCTCTCCCCCGCCGACGCCGGCCGCGGCCGCCCCTTCCCCGACTTCATGCTGGTCGCCGCCCTGAAGCTCGGCGTCGAGGACGTCCGCCGCATGCTCGTCGTCGGCGACACCCCGCTCGACCTCATCGCCGGCCGCCGCGCCGGCGCCGGCCTCCTCGTGGGCGTCCTCACCGGCGCCGGCGACCGCCAGGCCCTCCAGTCCTCCGGCGCGGACGAGGTGATCGGCTCGATCGGCTCCCTCCCCCGCCTCCTAGGCCTGGAGTAGCCCCACCCCTCGCCTCCCCCATGATCTGTGAAGACTTTCGACGCCAGAGCGACAAATCTCTTCCGGATCACGGGAACAGCGCCGATCGACACCCGCCTCACATGATCCGGAAGACCTCGTGCACCTATGACCGCACAAGGTCTTCCGGATCACGAGAACGGCCAACAGCGACACCCGCACCGCAACCCGCAGCTCGGCCGTGACCGCACTCCCGCGGCGCTGATCGACGCCCTCAAACCCGTGATCCGGAAGACTTATCGACGCTAGAGCGACAAAATCTCTTCCGGATCATGAGACTGCACGAAGTCTTCGGGATCATGGCGGGCGCTAGGCGAGGTTGGACGAGCGGGGGTAGGCGTCCTCCGGGTCGGTGAGGACGTTGACCAGGTACGGCACTCCTGAGGCGAACGCCCGCTCGAAGGCGCCCGCGAGGTCGGCCGGCTTCTCGACGGTCTCGCCGGCGCCGCCGAGGGCCTTGACCACGTCGTCGTAGCGGAGGCCGGGCTGCAGGTCGGCGGCGACGTCGTAGCCATAGATGTTGCGCATCGGGTGCTTCTCCAGGCCCCAGATGCCGTTGTTGCCGACCACGATCACGACGGGCAGCTGCTGGCGGACCAGCGACTCGACGTCCATCAGCGAGAAGCCCGCGGCGCCGTCGCCCATCAGGACGCAGATCTGGCGGTCCGGGTACGTCACCCGGGCGCCCATGGCGTAGCCCATGCCGGTGCCGAGGCAGCCATACGGCCCCGGGTCCAGCCACGTGCCCGGCTGTGACGGCTCGAGGTACTTGCCCGCGTAGGAGACGAAGTCGCCGCCGTCGCCGATCGTGACGGCGTCGTCGGCAAGGACCTTGCGGAGCTCGCCGTAGACCCGGCTCGGCTTGATCGGATCGGTGTCCGCCTCCAGGGCCGTCTGCTCCTTGACCCGGCCGGCGTCCTCCGCTGCCCGCAGCGCCTCGATCCACTCCTCGTGGTCGGCGACCGGTCCACCGTGCGCCGCGAACGCCCCCAGAATCGCGCGCAGGTCGCCCGACGGAGCGGCCGCCGGGGTGACGTGCCCGGCCCGCTGCGACGGCGCGTCGGTGACGTGCACGACCTGCGCGCCGCCGAAGTCGCCGAACCCGAGCCGGAAGTCGAGCGGGGTGCCGACGACGGCGATCACGTCCGCGCCGCCGAACGCCGCCTTGCGTGCCCGCGAGAACGCCAGCGCGTGCGACGGCGGCAGCGTGCCCCGGCCCATACCGTTGGCGAACACGGGGATCCGCAGCGCCTCGGCCGCCTCCCGCAGCGCGGCGGTCGCGTGCCCGGCCCACACGTCAGAGCCTGCGATGATCACGGGCCGCTGCGCGGCGGCGAGCAGCTGGACCGCCCGCGCGACCTCGTCCGGATCCGGTTCTTCAGCCGGTACCGCCGGCGCGGGCGCCAACTCGACGCCGTCCGCCTGCGAGAACACCACCTCCAGCGGCAGGTCCACGAAGACCGGGCCGCGGTGCGGGGTCAGCGCGGCGAGCGCCGCCGCCTGCATGCGGGCGTAGACCTCGTCGGTGGCGAAGATGGTCTCCGCGTGCTTCGTGACCGCGCGGACGATCGGCAGGTGGTCCATCTCCTGCAGGCTGCCCGAGCCCCAGCGGAACTGCGGCGCCCTGCCGCCGATCACGACGACCGGAGCACCGTTGAACGACGCGCTGGTCAGCCCGGACACGCCGTTGGTGACGCCGGGGCCGGCGGTCAGGACGGCAAGGCCCGGACGGCGCTGGAGCTTGGCGACGGCCTCCGCGGCGAACACGGCGGACTGCTCGTGCCGGACGTCGACGATGCGCACGCCGGTCTTGTGGGCGGCGTCGTACAGCGGGAACACGTGCGCACCGGAGAGCGTGAACAGCTCCTCGACCCCGAACCCCCGCAGTGCCGCGAGAGCCAGGTCCCCGCCGTGCCCGTCGATCTGCGTCATGCACCCTCCTCGATCAGCTCCGACCGACGCGAATGTTACTCACTTTCGCCCGCCGGCGGGGGCTTCACCGCACACTCGGGTCGAGCCACCCGGCGACCGGCGGCGGCCAGTGGTCGGTGGTCAGGTAGTAGGAGACATACCCGGCGACGACCGGGGTCACGATCAGCAGCACGAGCACCAGCAGGGTGAGCATCGCACGCGCGAGCGGACCCCGCCGCTCACGCCGGCGCGGCCGCCGATCGTCGCGCGGCGTGGGGCGTGACTGCGCCTGCCGCTCCTGCACCGGGCGCTGGCCGCCGGAAGCCTGGCGGATCGGGCCGCCGTACTCGTCATAGCGCGTCGCGGGCTCGGCCGACGCGCCCCCGGACACGAAGATCTGGCCACCGGCCCTGTTCGGGGGCGCCGACACCGGCGGCCCGCCGTAGTTGGCCGGCGGCCCGGACATCGGCTGGTTGTAGTTGGCCGGCGGCGCTGAGGACGGCTGGTTGCGCCCGTACGTCGCGGGCGGCCCAGACATCGGCTGGTTGAAGGCCTGCTGGCCGCCCGCCGGCTGCCCATAGGTCGCCGGCGGCGCGGAGGACGGCTGGTTGCGCCCATACGTCGCGGGCGGCCCAGACATCGGCTGGTTGGTGTTGGCCGGCGGAGCCGACGCGGGCTGACCGTAGCCGGCCGGGGGCGCGGACACCGGCGGCCCGTAGTTGACCTGGGGCCCCGAGGCCGGCACGCCATAGCCGCCCTGCGTGCCCGTGGCCTGCCCACCCGCGTAGTTGCCCGGCGGGGCCGACGCCGGATACGCCGGATACCCACCACCGCCGGCCCCGGGCGGCGCCGAAACAGGCGGCGCCGACATCGGCACGCCAGACATCGGCGCGTTGCTCCCGGCCGGCTCCGTGGCGAACGTCCCCACCTCGGGCCACAACGGCGTATCCGCCCCCTGCAACCCACCGCCGCCCTGCCCGGCACCGCCCTGCCCACCGCCGGCCCCGCCGCCCTGACCGCTGCCGGCACCAGGCTGAACCCCACCGCCTTGACCCGGACCGCCCTGGCCCGGACCGCCCTGGCCCGCACCGAACTGGCTGGCACCGCCCTGACCCGCGCCGAACTGCCCGTCACCAGGCCCCCCGCCGGCAGGCTGCCCCGCACCGAACTGCCCCGCCCCGGCCGCACCCGACAGGCCCGCCGCGCCGAACTGGCCCGCACCCGACGGCCCGCCCGCCGCGCCGAACTGCGCACCCGCCTGCGGGCCGCCGGACGTCGGCGCCGGAGGCTGCCAGTCGAGGCCCTGCACCTGCGAGATCCTCCCGGTCGCCGGGCCGGGCGCGGGCGCCGCCGTCACCTGGATCTCCGTCGAGCCGGTCAGCATGCTGCCCTCGGCGACCACCAGCTCGGGCTGCTCGATCACCACGGGGGCCGTGCCCAGCGCGCGGTGCAGCAGCGTGCCGACCAGGGGCATCCTGCTGGACCCGCCGACCAGGAACACGCCCGCGATGCTGCCCTCGCTCAGCTGGGCCCAGCGCATGACGCCCTGCGTGACGCGGACCGTCTGCTCGAGCAGCGGCTGCGCGAGGCGCTCCAGCTCGTCGCGGGTGAGGTGGACGTCGATGTTGAGCAGCGGCACCGTCAGGTCCGAGGCGGGCTGGCGGGACAGCCGCTCCTTCGCCACCCGCGCGTCGTCGAAGAGCAGCCGCCGGGCCCGGCGGTCCTCGACCGTCTGCGGGCTCATCAGCCGCTGCCACTCCTGCGGCGCCTGCGGCTCGCAGATGGAGGCGATGTGCGCCACGATCGCGTTGTCGACGTCGATGCCGCCGATGTCGTCGCGGCCGTCGACGGCGAGCACCTCGAAGCCACCCTGGGTGCGGGCGACGACGCTGGCGTCGAACGTGCCGGCGCCGAAGTCGTGCACGACGACGACCGAGCCGACGGGCACGTCCTTGCCGAGCACCTGGGTGAAGTAGGCCGCGGCCGCGACCGGCTCGGGCACCAGCCGCACCCGGCCCAGCCCCGCGGCCTGGGCGGCGTCGGAGACGGCGAGCCGGCGGGTGGCGCCCCACGACGCCGGGAAGGTCACGGTCACCTCGGACGCGACGTCGCCGACCGTGCGGGTCCACTCGTCGCGGACCCGCCGCAGGACGGTGGCGACGAGCTCGTTGACGGGGATCTCCCGGTCGCCGAGCAGGACCGTGCCCTCGTCGATGCGACGCTTCGGGTTGGGCTCGAACCGGGCCGGCTCCAGGCGGGCGCTGTGCACCGCGTCGCGACCGACGATGACGGTGCCGCCAGGCTCGGCATAGACAGCGGAGGGCAGCAGCGGAGAGCCGTCGAAGAGCAGCGCACGGGACCGGCCGTCTGGCCACCGCACCACGGCGACGGTGTTGGAGGTGCCGAAGTCGACACCGAGCCGAATCCCTGGCGTTGGCATGCCCCGAAGTCTAGGCGCCGGGTACGACGGTTCTCACTCCTCGGCGTCTGCCGTCGCGTTGCCGACTGAAGGCGCTGGTGGACGCAGCGGACGGACCCAGGCACGGGCGCTCGGCAGCAGGAGCAGCAGCGCCGATCCCAGGTACACACCAGTGACCGCCAGCCAGGCGGGCTGGTGCGCCCCCGAGGCGGTGTACGCGCCACCGAACGCGAGCAGCACGCACAGCGCGATCGGATACCACAGGTGCCCGTTGCTGCCGCGGCGCAGCCGCCGCGCGCCGTGCGTGTACAGGATCGCGAACGCGAGCGAGCCCAGCCCGGCGTACAGGCCTGCCTGCCAGCCCGCGGCCGTCAGCTCCTCCGTGTCGCTCACCTTGTAGACGACCAGCACGAGGGCGACCAGGCCGGTCGAGATGTACATGAGCACGCCGTACAGGGTCAGGAAGCCCGCGGGCCAGCGGATCGCACCGGGCGCGATCCGGCGCGGCGGTGGCGGCACGGGCGGCATGACGTACTGCGGCACGTAGACGACCTGCGGCGGAGGCGGCTGGTAGAACACGGGCCGCGGCGGATACACCTGTTGCGGCGGCATCCGGTGTACCGGCGGTGCGGGGCTGAACGGCACGGCACCCGGCGAGACCGGCCCACTCGCACCCGAGACCGGCGCGACGCCCGGCCCGGCACCGGCCGGCGACACCGGCATCACGACCGGCGACCCAGCCGGCGGCAGCACGCCCGGAGGCGTCACGGCCGGCGTCACGGCCGGCGACCCGACCGGCGGGAGCAACCCAGAAGGCGGCGGCACCGGCGACCCGACCGGCGGCAGCGGCCCACGCGGCACGGGTGGCACGGACGGGGTCACCGGCGACCCCGGGGGCGGGACCACGACGGCGGGCGACGGCGCCGGCCGTACCGGCGAAACAACCGCGACAGGAGGCTGCGACGGCGACGCGACGGACGCCGAACCCCTGGGGCGGGCGGCCGGGACCACGGCGGCGGACGGCTTGTCGATCCGCGCGCCGACCAGGACGCTGCCCTCGGCGACCACCATCTCCGGCTGCTCGATCGTCACCGGCGGCTTGCCGAACGCGCGGTGCAGCTCGGTGGCGACCAGCGGGATCTGGCTCGCCCCGCCGACCAGGAAGATGCCCGCGACCTGCCCGGCCGTGACCCGCGACAGCCGGACGGTCTCGGTCAGCACCCGCACCGAGCGCTCCACCAGCGGCCGCGCCGCCGCCTCGAACTCGTCGCGGGTGAGCTGCACGTCGACGTCCAGCAGCGGGACCAGGACCGTGACGGAGGAGGCGCGCGACAGTCGCTCCTTCGCCTCCCGGACCTCGTCGCGCAGCAGCCGGGCGGCCCGCGCCTCCTCGATCGTCGACGGCGCGACCAGCCGCTGCCAGCGCTCCGGCGGCAGGGTCCGGCCGATCATCGCGAGGACGACCTCGTCGAAGTCGAGCCCGCCGAGGTCGTCGCGGCCGTCGACGGCGAGCACCTCGAAGCCGTCCGCGGTGCGCGCGACGACGCTGCCGTCGAACGTGCCGGCGCCCAGGTCGTAGACCACGACGGCGGAGCCGACGGGCACCATGTGGCGCAGCACCCGCACGAAGTAGGTGGCGGCGGCGACCGGCTCGGGGACCAGGGTCGCGGCCGGGAGGTCCGCCGCCCGCACCGCGGCCGCCAACGCCTTGCGACGGGTGGACGCCAAGTTGGCGGGGTGCGTCACGGTGACCGCCTCGGGCGGACCACCGGCCGTGCGGGCGAACTCGGCGCGCACCCGCCGGAAGACGGCGACCAGCAGGTCGTGGACCGGCACCTCCTGCTCGCCCAGGAAGACGTGACCGTCGTCGATGCGGCGCTTCGGGTTGGGCTCGAAGCTGGCCGGGGCGCGCCGGGCGCTGTGCAGTGCGTCGCGGCCGACGACGAGCTCGCCGTCCTCCCAGAACGTCGCCGACGGCAGCAACGGGGTGCCGTCGAAGAGCAGCGGCCGGGCCCGGCCGTCGGGCCAGCGGGCCACGGCGACGGTGTGCGACGTGCCGAAGTCCACGCCCAGGGCCACCATGCCCGGAATCCTAAGGGTTACGCGGACTGCTCCACTGCCCGCTGCAAGGCGCGGTAGATCTGCCCGAACTTCGGCGAGTCCGTGGTCGAGTAGATCATCGACTCGCCCTGCCGGGTGCGCACCCAGATCTCGTGCACGCCCTTGCCGTGGTCGTGCGCCCGGTCGAGCAGGTCCAGCAGCCCCTCCACGCTGAAGGCCACGATCCCGCCGATGACGATGATCCCGAGGATGCCGCCCGCGATGTACATCGTGGAGTCCGGCCCGTTGAAGTCGATCCGGCGCGCGGCCGTGCCGGCGGCGATGAGCAGCCCGATGATCAGCAACACCGCCCCGCCGCGGGTCGCGAGCATGTACGCGCCCTGCACCAACCGCCCGGATCGCCGGTGCCAGATGTACGTCAGCGTCTCCAGCGGATACCAGGCGGCGTCGACCTGCACACCGGCGGAGCTGATGTGCACCTCGTGATCGCGGTAGAACGTCGTCGCCATGGCACATCTGACGGTACGCCGGAATACGCTGCGGGCAACGACAACGACGTTGAGGAGACACAGTGGGCGACACCAGGCTGGTCCAGCTGGAGATCGAAGACGGTATCGGCACCATCCGCCTCTCCAGGCCGCCGGTCAACGCGCTGAACCTCCAGATCCAGGAGGAGCTGCGCGAGGCCGCCGCGGCCGCGACCACGGATCCTTCGGTGCGGGCGGTCATCCTGTACGGGGGAGACAAGGTCTTCGCGGCCGGCGTCGACATCAAGGAGATGGCCGGAATGGGCTACTCCGAGATGGCCGCCAGGGCCACCGCGCTCACCGGGGCCTTCGACGCCGTCGCGCGCATCCCGAAGCCCGTCGTCGCGGCCGTCAACGGGTACGCCCTGGGCGGCGGCTGCGAGCTCGCCCTGACCGCGGACTGGCGCGTCGCCGCCGAGGACGCGACCCTGGGCCAGCCGGAGATCACTCTCGGCGTCATTCCCGGCGCGGGCGGCACGCAACGCCTGGCCCGCCTCATCGGCCCTGCCCGCGCCAAGGACCTCATCATGACCGGACGCTTCGTGAAGGCCCCCGAGGCGCTGACGATCGGCCTGGTCGACAAGGTCGTCCCCGCCGCCGAGGTGTACGCGACGGCGAAGGCCATGGTCGAGCCGTTCGTCCACGGCCCGGCCCTCGCCCTGCGCGCCGCGAAGCTCGCCGTCGACAACGGCCTGGACATGGACCTCGCCTCCGGCCTGGCCTGGGAGAGCCAGCTGTTCGCCGCCCTGTTCAGCACCGACGACAAGAACGAGGGCATGACCGCCTTCATCGAGAAGCGCAAGCCCAACTTCGCCTGACCCTCACTTCATGATCCCGTGCGGTTCTGGTAGCCAGGACCGCCAGGACCACCAGAACCGCACGGGATCACGAGGCGAACCGCGATCACGGCACGCACGGCACCCACGAGCGCCGCCCGCCACCATGATCGAAGGCCAGCCCTGGCCGCCCGCACAGCCACCCCGTGACTTCGATCACGGTCGACACGGCCACGACCGCCTCACAGAGAAAGACCGCAGCGGCGGCCAAGTCCGCGGTCAGGGTGCGTTGCGCTGGTCGTGAAGCCCAGGGCGCGAGTGCGACATCGGCGGTCGGTGCGACGTGCACGGGTCGTGAAACCAACGACGGCAGGTGCTGCGGCGGCGGTCGGTGGGATGTGGACTGGTTGTGAAAGACAACGACGGTGTGGAAGCGCCGAACGACGCCCTCGACGGATCCCCGCACGTGGACAGCGACCACCAAGACCGTCAACCCAGCGGGAAGGCGCGACCGGTACGGAGGGCAGGTCAGCGGCGGCCCTCGCAGCGGGGGTCGGGCGGGGTGGGCCGGCGGGCCGGGGCGATCCAGCTCAGCGCCGTCTGCTCCACCGACCAGCCGTGCGCGTCGACGGTGCTGGCCGGCGGCCGGTCGCCCGCGTCGCAGAGGACCTTCGCCTGGACGCTGTCGTTGAGGACGAAGTGGACGGTGCCGCTCGTGTCGAGCAGCGTCATCATCCGGTCGTCGACGGTGATCACCGAGCCGACGAGCAGCCCGTCGTCGGTGTCGACGGCGACCGTCGGCAGGATCGGGGCGCGCAGGAACACGACCCCGACCAGGAACGGCGCCGCGAACGCGGCCACCACGGCCGGCCAGTGCGTCACGGCCCGCGCCGCCCACGCCGGCACCGGCCCGGTCAGCAGCGGCGTCACCAGCGGCGGCAGCGCCAGCAGCACGAACGTGACCGGCTCACCCTCCCGCAGCGCCGCGACGATAGCCGGGCCGAGGAACGCGTACTCCAGCACGGCCGCGACGAACGGCAGCACCACGCCCGTGGCGGCCGCCGCCGCGCCCACGCCGGCCGCCCGCTGCCGCACGACCAGGCCGAGGATCGACAGCGCGACCATGACCAGCAGCGGCAGGAACCGCAGCTGCCAGGTCAGCCCGCCGATCACCAGCGCCACGACGACCACCCAGTCGGGGATCCGCCGGGCGGCCGCGGCCAGCCGGGACGTCGCCGCGGCGGCCGGGTCGCTGAGCTCCAGCAGCGCGCCCAGCACCCGGGTCAGCAGCAGCATCGCCGGAAACACCCACAGCAGCGCGATCACCAGCGTGCTCAGCAGGCCCAGCGGGCTCACGTACTGCACGAAGAGCAGCATGGTCTGCACGTTCTGCCGGCTGAGATACCACAGCCGCAGCACCAGCAGGACGATCGGGAACGTGGGCAGCAACGGCAGCAGCCACTGCCGGTCGCCTACCTCTCCCACGGCCACTGACGGACGTCCACCTTCGGCACCTCGGGCTGGTGGTCGATCGCCACCTGCTGATTCGGGCTGAACCGCTGCTCGCTGCGCAGGTACTTGTCATACGCCTGCTCCCACCGCCGGTCGGTGGCGTCGTGCGCCGAGCGGTACAGGTACAGGTTCACCAGGGTTTGTAAGGCCTCGTTGTCACCGCAGTTGATCCCCCACCGCTCGTCGCCGGTGAGCCCGACGTCGTGGTGCACGAGGGTCTGCCCGCCGTCCTCCGCGACGAAGCCGGCGAGGATCGCCGCGTCGGTCGTGACCGCGTCGAACTCACCCGCCTTGAGCCCGGCGACGCAGGCGCTGATCTCGTTCTTGCCCGAGAGGGTCACGCCGGCGGACCTGGCGACCTCGCTGGAGGTGGAGGTGGCCAGGGTGCAGACCCGCTCGCCGCGCAGGTCCTCGAGGCTGCTGACCGGCTTGTGCGCCTTGAGCGTCACCACCGACTGCTGGGTGCTCAGATACGGCCCGGCGAAGCGCACCCCCGGCTGCTCGGACCGCTCCTTGGTGATGCTGAAGCTGGCCACGACCAGGTCGACGGTGACGAACTTGCCGTCGCCCGACCGGGCCTGCATCCTGGCCCGGTCCTCGGTCTCGATCGACAGGAACTTGACCTGGTCGGGGCGGAACCCGAGATCGCCCGCGACGAGATAGGCGATGTCGATGTCGAAACCGGCATACTCGCCGGTGGTCCTGTCGCGCAGGCTCACGCCCGGGGTGTCGTCCTTGACCCCGATCAGCAGCTCGCCGCGCCCGCCGATGGCACGCTGGCGCAGGTCGGCCTCCGACGGCGGCCCGACGTCGACGACCACGACGACCGCGACGACGATGACCGCCACGAGCACCACGACCCACGCGACCAGCCGCGCGACCCGGGTCCGGCGCACCGGCACAGGGTCCGGACCAGGGCCAGGATCATCGGGTGGATCAACAACTGGATCAGCCACCGTCGAACCCCCCGTTCAGTTACATCGAACGGTACCGCTGGGGTACGACAGTTTTCTAGGCCGCCTGAGCGTGGTAGCGACCGTCCACGATCGACAGTCGCAGCGGCAGGCCGAACGCCGCGGAGAGGTTCTCGGCGGTCACCGTCTCGTGCAGCAGGCCCTGCGCCACGACGCCGCCGTCGCGCATCAGCAGCGCGTGCGTGAACTCCGGCGGGATCTCCTCGACGTGGTGCGTGACCAGCACGATCGCCGGCGAGTCGGGGTCGGCGGCCAGCGCCGACAGGCGCCGCACGAGGTCCTCGCGGGCGCCGAGGTCCAGGCCGGCGGTCGGCTCGTCGAGCAGCAGCAGCTCCGGGTCGACCATCAGCGACCGGGCGATCTGCACCCTCTTGCGCTCGCCCTCCGACAGGGTGCCGTAGAGCCGGTCGGCCAGCGCGCCGACGCCGAACTGCTCCAGCAGCGCCTGCGCCCGAGCCTCGTCCATGCGGTCGTACCGCTCGGTGAAGCGCCCGACGACCGCCCACGACGCGGTCACGACCACGTCACGCACCGTCTCGTCGGGTGGCAGCTGCAGCCCGGCCGAGGAGAACCCGAGGCGGGTCTTGAGCTCGTTGATGTTGGTGCGACCGAGCCGCTCGCCGAGCACGGTCACCGTGCCACGGGTCGGGTACAGCCGCGCCCCGGCGAGATTCAGCAGCGTGGTCTTGCCCGCGCCGTTGGGGCCGAGCACCACCCAGCGCTCGTCGAGCTCCACCTGCCAGCTCACCGATCGGATGAGATCGGACCGGTTGCGGGTCACCGTCGCTTTGTCCACCGCGATGACAAGGTCATCTGACACGGCCCAATCCAACCACGTGCCCGAAGCGCGGAAGGTCCGGCCCCCCACGCTCAGGGCAAAAGCCGTATCGTGCGCGGGGATGAGTGCCGTACTGGAAATCGCCGGTCTGGTGAAGACCTACCAGACACTGTTCGGCAAGCCGCGCGTCGCACTGGACCACCTCGACATGGAGGTCCACCAGGGCCAGATCCACGGGTTCCTCGGACCCAACGGATCCGGCAAGAGCACCACGCTCAAGACGCTGCTCGGGCTGCTGCGCGCCGAGTCCGGTCACATGCGCATCCTCGGCCAGCCGGTGCCGAGGGCACTGCCGCAGGTCGTGTCGCGGGTCGGCGCGATCGTCGAGGCGCCGGCCTTCTTCGGCAACTTCACCGGCCACAAGACGCTGAGCGTGTTGGCGAAGGCGGGTGGTGTACCGAAGCAGCGCGTCGACGTGGTGCTGGACCAGGTCGGTCTCGCCAACCGTGCCGAGGACCAGGTCAAGTCCTACTCCCTCGGCATGCGGCAGCGCCTCGCGGTGGCCTCCGCCCTGCTGAAGGACCCCGAGCTGCTGATCCTCGACGAGCCGAACAACGGCCTCGACCCGGCCGGCATCCGGGAGATGCGCGACCTGCTCCGCGAGCAGGCGGACCGCGGCACGACCGTGGTGATCTCCAGCCACATCCTCGCCGAGATCCAGCAGATCTGCGACTCGGTCACGATCATCTCCCGCGGCCGGCGGGTCGCGGCCGGGCCGGTGTCGGAGGTGCTCGCCGCCAACGACCGCGGCACGTACCGGGTCCGCGTCGACGACACCGAGCGGGCCGCGCAGGTGCTGGCCGACGCCGGCGCGCAGGTCACCCTGTCCGGCGACCAGATCATCGTGCACGACCTCGCCGACCCGGCCTGGGTCTCGCGGGCCCTGGGCGTCAACGACCTGTGGGTCCGCGAGCTCGCCCCGGTCCAGCAGCTGGAGGACGCGTTCCTGCAGCTCACCGGGGGCGGGCCCCAGCGCGGGCAGTTCCGCCCCGTCGACAACTCCGACTGGCCTGAGCAGGACATACCCGTACAACACCCGCAAAACGACAACGGTCAGATCATCGAGAACGGACGGCCCGCATGAACCAGCTGCTGCGGGCCGAGTGGACCCGACTGTTCAGCCGCCGGGTCACGCTGGTGACCCTCGTGCTCATCGCCGGCCTGCTCGCCTTCCTGACGTTCGGGTTCTCACTGACCCGCAGCAACCCGTCCAGCGAGGAGTACCGCACCGCCACCGAGCGCGCCGCGTCCGCCGCGGCGATCTACGACGAGAACGTCGCGCTGTGCGAGGACGTGCAGAGCGGCGTGCGCACCGGCCCGGCCGGCATGAAGTTCCCGCGCAACTGCGACTACGGCCCCCGCCCCACCGCCGACTCGATGCTCGACTACGGCTTCTCGTTCGCCCGCCAGTGGCCGGAGCTGTTCACGACCGCGGCGATCGTGCTGACGGTTGCCGGCTTCGTGCTCGGCGCGTCGTTCGTGGGCGTCGAGTGGAGCTCCGGCGGCATGCTCAACCTGCTGCTCTGGGCCCCCCGCCGCGGCGCCGTCCTGGGCAGCAAGCTGATCGCGGCCTGTGCCGGCATGGCGCTGGTGGCGGTGGTGTACCTCGCGGTCTGGACGGGCGCGTTCGTCGCCGTGGCCGCCACGAACGACACCGTCAGCACCATGGGCCTGGCGGACTGGTCGTCGCTGCTGATCACGGCCCTGCGGGTGATCCTGCTGACGATGGCCGGCACGGCGCTCGGCTTCGCGATCGCCTCCATCGGGCGGCACACGTCCGCGGCGCTCGGCGTCGGCATCGCGTACCTGCTGATCTACGAGCTCGGAGCGATCATCATCTTCGGGTTGATCGGCGGCACCGACCACTCCGAGAAGTACCGCCTCTCCAGCTACGTCTCCGCCTGGCTGAACAAGTCCTACACGTTCCAGGGCACGTCGGGGTACTGCACCGAGTCCGGCTGCGTGGTGCCGCAGGACACCTTCTGGGGCAGCTGGCAGCAGGGCGGCCTGGTGATCGGCGCGGTCGTGGCGGTCGTGCTGGCCGGCGCCTTCGCCTCGATGCGCCGGCGCGACACCAACTGAGGCGCCGGCGCGACACCAACTGAGGCGCCGGCGCGACGCCGACTGAGGCGCCGGCCGGCGATCAGGCGGCGTCGCCGAAGACCGCGTCGAGGGCGGTCAGGCCGTGTCGCCGAAGACCTCTTCGCGGACCGCGTCGAGGCCGGTCAGGATGGCGCCGTTGAGGACCGGCTCGCTGGACACCTCGGTGGCGACCACCCGCGGCGACACCACGGCGATCGCGGCGACCTCGTGCTGCACCCGCTGCGCGAGGTCCGCGCCGCCCGCCTGGCCGATCTCGCCGGCGAGGACGACCAGCTCAGGGTCGAGCACCAGCCCCACCGAGGCCACCCCGAGGGAGATCCGGCGGGCCAGCTCGTCGAGGAAGGGGCTGCCGTCGGTACCGGCGGCGATCGCGGCTCTGATGGCGTCGCCCGCACCGGCGGCCTTGAACCCGTGGGACTTGGCGACCGTCTTGACCGCCGCCGCGTCGGTGAGCATGCGGAAGCCGCTCTTCGCCCGGCGGGTCGCGTCGCGGCTGACCTGCGTGCCCGACACGGGCAGGTAGCCGATCTCGCCGGCCGCGCCGACGCTGCCGCGGTGCAGCCGCCCGCCGAGCACGACGGCGGTGCCGACGCCGCGGTCCAGCCAGACCAGCACGAAGTCCTTCGCCCCGATCGCGGCGCCGCTGTGCTGCTCGGCGATGGCGGCGAGGTTCACGTCGTTCTCGAACGCGACGGGCCGGCCGAGGTCCTCCCGCAGGGCCGTGAGCAGCCCCCGGTGCCAGCGCGGCAGGTCCCACGCGAACGTGATCTCGCCGCTCTTCGGGTCGACCAGGCCGGGCGTGCCGAGCACGATGCGGCGGATGCGCTCGATCGGCGCACCGGCCTCGGCGGCCGCCTCGACCACGGCGGCGTGGACGACCTTGACCGGGTCGTCCCCCTCGCCGATGGAGACGTCGGTCCGCCCGACGATTTTGCCCGTGATGTCCGCCACGCCGGCGACCACGTGCTGCGGGCCGGCCTCGACGCCGACGACATACGCGGTCGAGGGCACCACGGCGTACATCTGGGCGTTCGGCCCGCGGCCGCCCGCCTGCTCGCCGACGCGCGCCACCAGGCCGCGCTCCTCCAGCCGCTCCACCAGCTGCGATGCGGTGACCTTGGACAGCCCGGTCAGCTCCCCGAGCTGCGCGCGGGTCAGTGGTCCCTTGCTCAGCAGCAGCTCGAGGGCGGCGCGGTCGTTGAGCGCGCGCAGCAACCTCGGGGTGCCTGGAAGGCGAGCAGAACTCATGGTGACGAACACCCCTAGTATTTAAGAAACTTTCCTATTAGATTGCCTCGGGCAACCTATACCGGAAAGCGTACGGTCACACCACCCACACGGCCTACGCACATCTGGTCAAGATGCTCCTACGATCGTGGATAGCGCATCAGTTTCGCACTGGTTCGCGCTGAGGGGGGAACACCGTGGCGAACGATCCAGGACTCCGCAGGCTGGCGCTGGGCACGCTGCTCGGCGCGTTCCCGGGCGCGCAGGCCCCGGCCTGGGCCGTCGACCTGCTCGGCGAGGGCATGGCCGGTCACCTGCTGTTCGGTTACAACATCGTCGACCGCGACCAGGTCGCCGCGCTGACCGCCCAGCTGCACGCGGCCCGCGACGGCGTGCTCATCGCGATCGACGAGGAGGGCGGCGACGTCACCCGCTTGGCGCACCGGCTCGGCAGCCCGTACCCGGGCAACGCCGCACTCGGCGCGCTGGGCGACCCGGCGATCACCCGCCGCGTGTACCGCACCATCGGCGCCGAGCTCGACCAGCTGGGCCTCAACCTGAACCTGGCGCCCACCGTCGACGTCAACACCGCCGACGACAACCCGATCATCGGCACCCGCAGCTTCGGCGCCGACCCGCACCTGGTCGCGGCGCACACCGCCGCCGCCGTGCTGGGCCTGCAGAGCGCCCGCGTCGCCGCCTGCGCCAAGCACTTCCCGGGCCACGGCGCCACCCTCGCCGACTCGCACCTCGAGCTGCCGACCGTCGACATCACCCTCGACGAGCTGCGCGGCCGCGAGCTGCCCCCGTTCGTCGCCGCCGTCGAGGCCGGCGCCAAGTCGATCATGAGCGCGCACATCCGCGTGCCCGCCCTCACCGGCGACGCCCCGGCCACCTTCAGCCGCGCCGTCCTCGTCGACCTGCTGCGCACCGAGCTCGGCTTCACCGGCGTCGTCGTCACCGACGCCCTGGAGATGCTCGGCGCCGCCCGGTTTGCCGGCAGCACCCAGGCGGGCGCCGTCCTCGCCCTCGCCGCCGGCGCCGACCTGCTCTGCATCGGCGCCGAGGTCGACGAGAAGCTGACCCTCGCCTGCGTCGACGAGATCGTCACCGCCGTCCAGGACGGCCGCCTGCCCCTGGCCCGCCTGGAGGAGGCCGTCGCCCGCGTCCAGGCCCTGTCCGACTGGACCCGCCAGGGCGACCGGACCGACCGGGAGGAGCCCGGCCTCGGGTACCCGGCGGCGCTCAGCGCCGTCCGCATCGAGGGCTCCGTGGACCGCTCCGACGCCCCGCTGATCGTCCAGCTGGAGTCGGAGTCGTCGATCGCCGCCGGCCGCGTCCCGTGGGGCCTCGGCCCGCACGTCAACGGCACCGAGCAGATCCGCGTCGTGGCCGAGCAGACCGCCCCCGAGGAGCTGCGCGCCAGGGCCGGCGCCCGCCCGATCGTCGTCGTGGGCCGCAACGTCCACCGCCTGCCGGGTGCCCGCACCCTGGTCGACACCCTGGCCGCCGCCCACCCCGTCACCGTCGTCGAGATGGGCTGGCCGTCCTCCTGGCGCCCAGCGCACGCCCGCGCCTTCATCACCACCTGGGGCGCCAGCCACGCCAACGGCCGCGCCGCCGCCGAAACCCTGGGCCTCGCCGCCTAACCTCCCCCATGATCCGGAAGACTTGTGGTCGCCCTGGCGACAAAAAGTCTTCCGGATCATGACAAGGGTCGGCGGCGAGTGGTGCGGCGCACCGGGCAGTCGGGGCGGCGGCACGGCTGGAGCCTGCCCCGCCAGCCGCCGGCGCGGAGCGCCCGCGCGACCTGGATCGCGGTCACACAGGGCGCCACCACGTCCGCCCAGCCGTAGCGGAGCGTTCGCTGCCCGTCGGAGGCCGTCGTGTTGTCACGCCGCTGGTCGCGCCGGCGGTGCTCGTCGGGGTGATAGGCGCGGCCGTCGAGTTCGACGACAGTGGCGAATGCTCTGTACTCGACGTCCCGGTACTGCGTCGTGCCCGCCTGCCGTCGACGGACCTGCCGCCGGCCGGTGGGCAGGCGGTGCCCCCGCTCCACGTCCTTCAGGTAGCGCAGCTCCAGCACGGAACGGGCGCCCACGGCGGCGTCGTCGACCGTCGCCTCCAGCAGCCGCCGCCAGCGCATCTTCTTGCGACGGCGCAGCGCGGCCGCCAGCCGATCAGGCGTGGTCAGGCCGCGGCTGCACGCCGCGGTGAGCCATCCGATCGCCGATGCGAGGCGCCGCTCCTGCTCGGCCAGGTCGAGCACCGTGTCCTCGACCCGGGTGCGCCGGAGGGCCGGACCAGGGTGGACCGTGCCGACGAGCCGGGCCCGGTGATGCACGACCACGCCCGGCAGCGGCCGGATCCGACGGTTGCCCGGAATGGTGACGTGGATCGGGTCGGACTGGCCGTCCACGAGTCCGTGCAGCTCGGCGGCCGATCGGTGGCTCAGCGCGGCGCCCGGGCCGGCACCGAGCACCGCCGCCCAGAGCAAGGCGCGGCGGGGCATCTCGCCGGTGAAGGTCCGGTAGACCCCGTGGTGGACCGGCAACCAGCGTCCCGCGTCGAGGTGGGCGCGGATCGCGGACGGGGTCCAGCCCGCCGCCAGCGCCTGGCTGCGGGTCACGACCCCGGCCTGCGCCTCGACCAGCTCATCCCACACCTACCCCAGCCTGCGACCACCCCACCGCCGCGGGAAGCCTCAGCTGGCGCCTGTGGATAACTCCCCCGATGATCCGGAAGACTTCTTGCTGCTAGAGCGACAAAAAGTCTTCCGGATCATGAGGCGGGTCAGGCGGCGGAGGCGCGGACCAGGGTGCGGATCTGGCGGAGGAGGACGGAGAGGGCGGCGAGGTCGCCAGGGGACTCGGCGAACTCGCCGATGGCGTTGCGGGTGCGGGCGATCGACGTCGCGTTGCTCTGCTCCCACTCGTCGACCCGGGCCTCCGCGTCGTCGGAGGGGGCGGTGCCGTTGAGGACCTCCGCGGTCAGGGCCGCCAGCGCCGCGTACAGGTCGTAGCGCAGCGCCATGCGGGCCAGGGTCTGCCAGCGGTCCTCGCGCGGCAGGTTGGAGATCTTCGACAGCAGGTTGTCGATGCGGAAGCGCTCGGAGAGCACGTAGTAGACCGTCGCGACCTCGTTGACCTCGCGGCCGGTCTGCGAGGCGACCTCCACGATGTCGAGCAGGCCGAACCCGTACATGATGCGGGTGGTCTGCTCGGCCAGCTCCTCGGGCACGCCGAGGTCGCGCAGCCGGGCCGTGTTGGCCGTCAGGACGTCGCGCTCGCGCCCCCGGAAGAGGGTGTCGAGCTCGCCGAGCAGGCGCGAGATGCCGGGCCGCAGCCGGGCGATCTCGCCGGGCACGTCGATCGGCAGGCGCCGGTTGGAGACCAGCCAGCGCACGGCGCGGTCGAGCAGCCGGCGGATCTCCAGATAGACCTCGGTCTGCGACTCGGTCGGGATCTGGTTGTCGAGGTCCTCGACGGCGGCGCGCAGGGCGTTCAGCCCGTACACCTCGCGGATCACGACGGAGGCCCGCAGCACGTCGGCCGAGCCGGCGCCGGTCTCCTCCGAGGCGCGGTGGAAGAAGGACGTCCCGCCGCGGTTGACCGCCTCGTTGACGACGGCGGTGGTGACGATCTCGCGGCGCAGCGGGTGCTCCGCCATCGACTCGACGAAGCGCTCGCGGAGCGCGGTCGGGAAGTAGCCGACGAGCACCTCGTTGGTCCACTCCTCGTCGGGCAGCCCGGAGTCGAGGATCTCGTGCTCGAGCACGATCTTCACGTACGAGAGCATGACGGCGAACTCGGGTGAGGTCAGGCCGACGCCGAGCGCCGCCCTGGAGTCGAGCTCCTCGTCGGTCGGCAGCCCTTCGAGGGCCCGGTCGAGCTGGCCGCGGCGCTCCAGGTCGGCGATGAGCCGCTTGTGGACCGGCAGCAGCGAGCGGGACTGGGCGCGGGCGTTGCCCAGCGCGGTGGCCTGGTCGTAGTTGTCGCGCAGGACCAGCTCGCCGACCTCGTCGGTCATCTGGGCCAGCAGCGGGTTGCGCTCGGCCTGGTCGAGCTCGCCGGCGGCAACCGCGCGGTCGAGCAGGATCTTGATGTTGACCTCGTGGTCGGAGCAGTCGACGCCGGCGGAGTTGTCGATGAAGTCGGTGGCGATGCTGCCGCCGCCGAGCGCGAACTCGATCCTGCCCCGCTGGGTCAGGCCGAGGTTGCCGCCCTCGCCGACGACCTTGACCCGCAGCTCCCGGCCGTTGACCCGTAGGTAGTCGTTGGCCTTGTCACCGACGTCGGCGTGCGACTCGCCGGTGGCCTTGACGTAGGTGCCGATCCCACCGTTCCAGAACAGGTCGACGGGGGCGGCGAGGATGGCGTGCATCAGCTCGTTGGGCGTCATGGAGGTCAGCGACGGCGGGATGCCCAGCGCCTCCTTCGCCTCCGCGGTGAGCTGGATCGACTTCGCGGTGCGCGGGTAGACCCCGCCGCCGGCGGAGATGATCGACTTGTCGTAGTCGCCCCAGGACGAGCGGGGCAGTTCGAACAGCCGCTGCCGCTCCGCGAACGACGTCGCGGCGTCGGGCGTGGGGTCGATGAAGATGTGCCGGTGGTCGAACGCGGCCACGAGCCGGATGTGCCGGGACAGCAGCATCCCGTTGCCGAAGACGTCGCCGGACATGTCGCCGACGCCGACGACCGTGAAGTCGGTGGTCTGGGTGTCGACGCCGAGCTCGCGGAAGTGCCGCTTGACCGACTCCCAGGCGCCCCTGGCGGTGATGCCCATCTTCTTGTGGTCATAGCCGGCGGAGCCGCCCGAGGCAAACGCGTCGCCCAGCCAGAACCCGTACTTCACCGAGATCTCGTTGGCGATGTCGGAGAACGTGGCGGTGCCCTTGTCCGCGGCGACCACGAGATACGGGTCGTCGGGGTCGTGGCGGACCACGTCGGCCGGTGCCACGACCTTGCCGCCGTCGAGGTTGTCGGTGACGTCGAGCAGGGCGGAGATGAACAGCTGGTAGCAGGCGACGGCCTCGTCGCGGTCGCCCGGGTTCTGCTTCAGGACGAAGCCGCCCTTGGCGCCGGTCGGCACGATGACCGCGTTCTTCACCATCTGGGCCTTGACCAGGCCGAGGATCTCGGTGCGGAAGTCCTCGCGCCGGTCGGACCAGCGCAGGCCACCGCGGGCGACCGAGCCGAAGCGCAGGTGCACGCCCTCGAACCGAGGCGAGTAGACGAAGATCTCGAACTTCGGCCGGGGCGCCGGCAGGTCGGGGATCGACTGCGGGTCGAGCTTGAACGCCGTGTAGGACTTCGGCCGGCCCGCCTCGCCGCGCTGGAAGAACGACGTGCGCAGCGTCGCCTGGATCAGGGTCAGGAGCGAGCGCAGGATGCGGTCCTGGTCGAGGCTGGTCACCTCGTCGAGGTCGGCGTGGATCGCCGAGACCAGCTCCTTGGACTGCACGGCGCGGCTCTCCTCCGACAGCTGCAGCCGCGGGTCGAAGCGGGCCGCGAACAGCGCCACCAGCTTGGAGGCGATCGCCGGGTACTGCAGCAGCGTGGTCTCCATGTAGTCCTGCGAGAAGACCGTGCCGGCCTGGCGCAGGTACTTGGCGTAGGCGCGGAGGACGACGACCTCGCGCCAGGTGAGGCCGGCCTTGATGACGAGGGTGTTGAAGTTGTCGACCTCGGCCTCGCCGCGCCAGGTGGCGGAGAACGCGTTCTCCAGGTGGGGCCGCACCTCGGCGATCGCCCGCGAGTCGGCGGGCAGCTGCAGGCCGAAGTCGTAGAGGTAGATGGTGCCGTCGGAGCGGACGACCTCGTAGGGCCGCTCGTCGGTGACCCGCACGCCGAGGGAGTGCAGCACCGGCAGGACGGCGGACAGGATCATGGGCTCGCCGTAGCGATACACCTTGAACCGGATGTCGCTCTCGTCCTGGCGGCGCCGGTAGACGTGCATGACGAGCTGGCCCGGCTCGTCGAGCAGCTCCAGCTTCGCGACGTCCTTCACCGCCTCAAACGGCGTGTGCTCGTCCTTGTAGGTCTCCGAGATCGCCGTGCCGTAGCGCTGGTAGAGATCCTTCGCCTGGTGCTCGTCGTCGAGCTTGCGCTCCAGCACGAGCCGGAAGTCGTCGTCCCACAGGCGGGTCGCCTCCGACAGCCGCTCGGTCAGGTCGTCGACGTCGATGTCGCCGGGCGGGTTGCCGGGCTCGGTGCGCACGATGAAGTGGACCCGCGCGAACTTCGACTCGCCGACCCGGGTGGCGTAGTCGACGCCGATGCCGTTGAGCTCGGCGAGCAGGATCTGCTGGATGCGCAGCCGGTTGGCGGTGGTGAACCGGTCCCGGGGCAGGTAGACCAGGCAGGAGATGAACCGGCCGTAGGCGTCGCGGCGCAGGAACAGCCGCAGCTGCCGCCGGCCGGCGAGGCGCAGCACGCTCATCGCGGAGCGGTAGAGCTCGTCGGTGGTGATCTGGAAGAGCTCGTCGCGCGGGTAGGTCTCCAGCGTCTCCATGAGGTCCTTGCCGGAGTGGGAGCGCGGCGAGAGGCCTGAACGCTCCACCACCTCGGCGACCTTGCGCTTGACCACCGGCAGGTCCTGCACGCTGGTGCGGTACGCCGCGGAGGAGAACAGCCCCAGGAAGCGCTTCTCGCCGGTCACGTTGCCGTCGGCGTCGAAGATCTTGAAGCCGACGTAGTCCAGATACGCCGAGCGGTGCACAGTCGCCCTGGAGTTGGCCTTGGTGATGATCAGCAGGCGCTTCTCCAGAGCCTTGGCGTAGGCCTCGGCGGTCATGGAGCTCAGCACCCGCGGGTGCGGCTGGTCGGCGCGCAGGATGCCCAGGCCGGAGCCGAGGACGGCCTGCAGCAGGTCCTCCCCGTGCTCGCCCTTCACCAGCTTGTACTGCCGGAAGCCCAGGAACGTGAAGTGGTCGTCGGCGAGCCAGCGCAGCAGCTCCACCGAGTCGGTGATGTCCTTGTCGGGCACCGGCAGCTGCGCGCTGCCGAGCTCGTCGGCGAGCGTGAGCGCCTGGGTGCGCATCTTCGGCCAGTCCTCGACCGCTTCGCGCACGTCGTTGAGCACGCGGGCCAGGTCTGTGCGCACGATCTCGAGGTCTTGCTCGTCGCGGATGCGGTCGATCTCGATGCGGATCCAGCTCTCGACGATGTCGCCGGGGGCGGCGTCCTCGGGCTCCACCCCGCCCCGGATCTCCTCCAGTGCGCCCAGCGGCTGGCGGCGCACCACGACGAGCGGGTGGACGAGCAGGTTGACGTCGAGATTGCGGGCCGACAGCGCGCTGGTGACGGAGTCGACCAGGAACGGCATGTCGTCGGTCACGATCTCCAGCGATGTGCCGCCGGTCACACTGAGCCCAATGCGGAGCTTCAGCTCGCCGGGCACCCGCTGCTGGGCGAGCTCGAGGTGCGACCGGGTGGCCGCCACCATCTTCGCCACCTGGCAGCTGGCCAGCTCCTCGTCGGGGACGAGTCGCCAGTAGTGCGCGACGAGTGTGGGATCGGTGTCCTGCGCTGCTGCGAGGACTACCGCCTCGGCGACGAGGTGCTCAGCGTTGGGCACTGGCTGCTCTAACTCGTCGTCCTCGATCGTTGGCTCGGCGACCGCAGTGCGCACCGTTGCCGTGGGCCGGTTCATCGGTCTGTTCTCCCCTCACCCACGACGCTGTGGGTTGTCCCGAACAGCGTAAGACGTACCCCCGACAATTCTGATCGGCCCAGCGTCGGTTAGCCGATCGACCAGTACGCCCCATACCAATTGTCCAACTTTTCCGATCTTGGGGCGTGCGGATCGTGGCTTTCATGACGCAGAATCGCCCCCATGGCCGTTTCATTTCGTCGCATGATCGCCCTCCTCGCCGGGCTGGCGATGCTCGGCGCCCTGCCCGCCTGCTCCAGCAAGCCGCCGGACGACGCGCTGAAGACGTTCCTCGCGGCGTGGGAGAAGGGCAACATCGCCGGGATGAAGTTCGTGGGCACGGACGGCAAAGCGCTCAGCGGTGACGCGGCGCAGAAGCTGTGGACCACCGTCGCCGGCGACCTCGCCGCCACCCCGCCCAAGCTGACGATCAAGGGTGCGCCCGCGGTCAAGAAGGACGAGGCCAGCGCCGTCGTGACGGTGAAGTGGCCGGTCGCCGAGTCGACGTGGGAGTACGACACCACCGTCCAGGCCAAGCGCGTCGACAAGCAGTGGACCGTGGTCTGGGGCGCCAAGACCATCAACCCGGAGCTGGAGCCCACCGACAAGCTCACCGTGAAGAAGTCGGCCGGTCCGCGCGGCAGCATCCTCGACGGCTCCGGCCAGCCGATCGTGAGCAGCAAGCCCGTGGTCATCATCGGCGTCCAGCCACGCTCCGTCACCGACATCAACATCGTGACGAAGAACCTCACCGACGCGTTCGCCGCGGCCAAGGTGCAGGTCGACCTGTCGACCCTGCCCAACAAGGTGAAGAACGCCAAGCCCGACGCGTTCGTCGAGATCGTGACGCTGCGCAAGGAGGTCTACGACACGATCTCCAACAAGCTCAACTCGACGCCGGGCATCGTCACCCGCAACTCGACGCAGACCCTGGGGCCCTCGGCGCAGTTCGCCCGCGCGCTGATCGGCACGTCCGGCGAGGTGACCAAGGAGATCATGGACAAGAACCCGGGCAAGTACAAAGTCGGCGACGTCGTCGGACTGTCCGGGATCCAACAGAGGTACGACACGGCGCTGCAGGGCAAGCCCGGCGTCTCCGTCATCGTCCCGATGCCGACCGGCACCCCGGACAAGAAGCTCTTCACCACCGAAGCGGCGCCCGGGGCCGCGATCAAGCTCACCCTCGACGTCAACATGCAGAACGCGGCCGAGGCGGCCCTCGCCCTCGACACCCGCCGGTCCGCCCTCGTCGCGATCCGCATCAGCGACAACTCGATCGTCGCGGTCGCCAACGGACCCGGCGCGGCCGGCAACAACTTCGCGCTCGTCGGGCAGACCCCGCCCGGCTCGACGTTCAAGACGATCACCGCGCTCGGCGTGCTGAACAAGGGCACGACCGGCGAGACGGTGGTCCCGTGCCCGAAGACCCTCACCGTCGACGGCCGCACGTTCAAGAACTCCCACGACATGGAGCTCGGCAACGTGCCGCTGCGGACCGACTTCGCGAAGTCGTGCAACACCGCGTTCGCGTCCCTCGCCCCGCAGCTCGCCCCCGACGGCCTCGCGCAGACCGCGCAGAGCGTCGGCATCGGCATCCCGTGGGACCTCGGCGTCGACGTCTTCACCGGCAAGGTCTCCGCCAACGGCTCCAAGTCCGAGCAGGCCGCGGCCGCGTTCGGGCAGGGCACCACGCTGTCCTCGCCGGTCGCGCTGGCCGGCGCGGCCGCCGCGATCGCCCGCGGCCAGTGGAAGCAGCCGCAGCTCGTGCTCGACCCCGCGCCGAAGAACCCCGCACAGGACGGCCCGCAGCTCAGCCAGGCCGCGCTGGACCCGCTGCGGCAGATGATGCGCGAGGTCGTCACCGTCGGCACCGCCGACCAGCTCAAGAACCTGCCCGGCGACCTGCGGGGCAAGACCGGCACCGCGGAGTACGACAACGACCCCGCCCACACGCACTCGTGGTTCATGGGGTACCGCGGCGACATCGCCTTCTGCGTCTTCGTGGAGAACGGTGGCGCGAGCACCGCGGCGGCCGTCCCGATCGCCGGGAAGTTCTTCCAGACCATCGGCTGACAACCGACCGGCCCCACTCGCCACCGCGGGTGGGGCCGCGTCGTGTCAATGCTGCTTCGGTGTCGGTTCTTCCTCGGGTGTACGAGCGGCAGGCACCACATCGGTCAGCGGCCCTTCGGGCCCCTCGACGGGCGTCCTGGACTGCGCCGGCACGAACGGCACGACGGCGCCATGGCCGGCGGGCGCGGCGGCGTCCTCGGGCTGGTCGGCGCGCCGGGCGAGCCGCCCCGACGCGGGCGGCGCGGAGATCGGCGCGAGGGTCAGGGCCAGCCGGGGAGCCCGGCGCCCCTTGCGCCCCGGACGCCCGAACGGCAGCGCACCGCCCTGCTCGACCGGCTCCTCGGCGGGCTGCTCGACGGGCTCGCCCGCGACCTCCACAACCTCTGTGACCTCGGTGACCTCGACGACCTCCGCCGCCTCGGCCGCACCGCCGACAGCCACCCAGTCGTCGTCCACCTCGCCGGGCACCGCCTCGGCATCCACGTCGATCGGCTTGCGGGTGGTGATCCCGATCACGGCGCCGCGACTGTACGCCGGAAGCAACGGCGTGTCGGCCTTCCCCTCCTCCGTGCGCCCGGCCCTCCGGCCCGCGGCCAGGTCGACCACCGCCCCGGTCCGCACGTCCACCCAGCCGAGGGGCGGCAGCTCGACCCCGACCGTCGCGGTGTCGCCGGGCTCCGGGGAGGCCGGCTCCAACCCTGCGGCATCCGACGGCTCGCCGTTCTCATCCAAGTGGACGAACTTGATCGGGGGGAGGAGCCCGGCTTCCGGCCCGAGCTCCAGGTCCGGCTCCGGCTCGAACTGCAGCTCCGGCCCGAACTCCACGTCCGGCTCCGGCTCGCTGGCTGGCTCGGGCTCTGCGTCGGACTCGAACTCCGGCTCCGCCCCGTCCTCGGCGACGTCGTGGGGCAGCGCGGCGCCGACCGGCTCGACATCCAGGTCCGGCTCCTGGTCCAGGTCCGGCTCCTGGTCCACATCCAGGCCCAGGTCAAGGTCAAGGTCCGGGTCCAGCGCTGGCTCCAGGTCCGGCTCCTGGTCCAGCTCCTGGTCCAGCTCCTGGTCTGGTTCCGGGGCGGCGGGCGGCGGTGGGGTGGGGAGCGGCGGGGTGAGCAGGTCCGTGTGCAGCGGCGGGGCCGACACCACCGGGGTGAGGTCGGTGGCGGCCAGGGCCGACGACGTGACGAGGGGCTCCAGGCCGGCGACGAGGACGTCGGTGACCTCGCGGGCGTACTGGCCGTCGGGGTCGTAGTCCGGGTCGAAGACGGTGACCTGCACGCCCACGCAGCGTGGGTCGGAGACCAGGCCGCTGAGCAGGATCTCCAGCTCCCGGTAGGCGATCCCGCCCACGTCGGGCGCGTCGACGGCCGGCATCACCGCCGGGTCCAGGACGTCGACGTCGACGTGCACCCAGAAGCCCGCGCAGTCGCGCAGCTGGTCGCGGGCCCACTGGGCGGAGCGGGCCGCGCCGTGCGAGCGCAGCTCCGGCACCGCCCGGGCGACGATCCCCGCGGCCTGCAGATCCAGGCGGTACTCGTCGTGGGTGCGGATGCCCAGCAGGACGACGTCGACGTCGCGGAAGTACGGCCGGCGCTGCTCGATCGAGGCGAGGTTGCTCTGCCCGCGGCCGGTCGCCAGGGCGAGCGCCTCACCCGCGGCGGCGCCGACGTAGGAGGCGTTGCCCTCGTGGCGGAAGTCGGAGTGGCCGTCGACGTAGACCAGGCCGATCCGGCCGGCGAGGTCGGCCGAGTATCGCCGCATCGCCAGCCCCGCGCCGAGCAGGATCGAGCAGTCGCCGCCGACGACGACCGGGAAGTCGCCGGAGGCGAGGATGGCGCCGATCCGGTCGGCCAGCCGGCGGACGAAGACGGCGATCTCGTCGGCCTGCGCGACGCCGTCGCCGGGCTGCCAGCCGGCCGGGTCATACCGCGAGGGGGTGATGCACCCCGCGTCGCGGGCGCCCAGCCGGGCCAGCAGGCCGCTGTCGCGCAGCGCGCCGGGAGCTTTCGCGCAGCCGGGGACCGAGGTTGCGGTCGGTGGCCGCAACCCCAGGTTGCTCGGTGCGTCGACGACGGCGATCCGGCGCATCCCGCCCCGGCTCAGAACAGCGCGCTCGCCAGCGCCCGGCGGGCTTTGGCGACCGCGGGGTCGTCGGGCCCCGCGACGGTGAACAGCGAGACGAGGTGCTTGCGCACCGTCTCGCGGTCGTCGCCGGGGGTGCGGCGGACAAGGTCGATGAGGCGCTTGTAGGCCAGGTCGGCCTGGCCGGTGAGCACCTCGATGTCGGCGGCGAGCAGCTGGGAGGGGATGTCCTCACCCGCCGCCGCCAGGACCGCCGCCGGGTCGAGCCCGGAGGTGCGGCGCAGCAGGGCGACCTGGGCCAGGCCGGACTCGGCGATCGGGTCGGCCGGGGTGTCGGCGAGGATGGCGCGGTAGGCCCCCTCGGCACCGTCGAGGTCGCCGTCCATGAGGGCGTCGTCGGCGGCGAGCAGGCGCGGGTCGTCGCCGCGCTGGACCTCGATGCCGGCGGCCTTGAGCACCGCGTCGATCCACTGGCGGAGGTGGGTCTCGGGCAGCATCTGGTTGAACGCGTCGACGGGCTGCCCGCCGACGATCGCGACGACGAACGGGATGCCCTGGATGCGGAACATCTGGGCGAGCCGCGGGTTGGCCTCGATGTCGACGCGGCCGAGCAGCCAGGTGCCATCACCTTCGGCGGCGAGCTTCTCCAGCAGCGGGGAGAACTGCTGGTGCGGCTGGCTGCCGGCGACGTAGAAGTCCAGGACGACCGGGGTCGTGACCGAACGCTGCAGGGCGGCGTCCTGGAAATTGGCCTCGGTGACGTCGAACACGAACGCCGAGCTCGGCGCGGCGGAGGGTTGGGCAGATCGCTGCGCCGCGGCCTGATTGCTCCGGGCCAGGGCTCCGAGGTCCACCGCCCCGCGGGTGAAGATCGACTGGGTCTGCCTTGGGTCGCTCATGGAGCTAGTTTTGCACGTGCCCCAAGTGGTCCGCCGCAAGTGACCGGTCGGATCCCCCTGCCACCAGTGTGACGGCGCCGTCGATGTGCTCCACGGTGAAGAGGGTGCCGGGCGGGAAGTCGCCGAGGACCTCCGGCGGCAGCTGGACGGTGCCGTCCCCGGCGACGACGGCGAAGTCCTGCCCGTCGCGGCCTTCGGCGCCGACGCGGCCGTCGCGGATGGTGACGGCGCGGCCGAGGCGGGTGCCCACGTCACCGTCGTGGGTGACGACGACGATGGTCGTGTTGCGCTCCTGGTTGACGGTCTCCAGAGCCTCGAGGACCTCGTCGCGGCCGGCGGTGTCGAGCTGGCTGGTGGGCTCGTCGACGAGCAGGAGGCCGGGCCCGGCGGCGATGCCGACGGCGAGCGCCGCGCGCTGGCGGGCGCCGGGCGCGAGCTCGTCGATGCGGGCGCGGCCGAGGCCGGGCAGGCCGACGAGGTCCAGGATGCGGTCCGGGTCGTCGAGTTTGATGCCCTCGGTGCGGGCCGCGCGGCGCTGGGCGAGCCAGATGTTGCGGTGCAGCGTCGCGTAGGGCAGCAGGTTGCGGGCGGCGCCCTGCAGCACCACGCCGATCTCGGTGCCGCGGAGGCGGGCGATCTCGCCGTCGGAGAGCTTGCCCATGTCGTACGTGCCGATGTTGACCCTGCCGGCGGAGGGCCGCATGAGCCCGGCGAGCAGCGCGATCAGCGTCGACTTGCCGGAGCCGGACGGCCCGACGAGGGCGAGGGTCTCCCCCGGCCCGATCGACAGGTCGACGCCGGCGAGGGCCACGACGTCACCCGCCTCGGCCCGGTAGATGTGCACCACCCGCCGGCAGGCCACCGCCAACCCGTTCATGAGCAGTCCCCTTATCGCTGTCTGGTCGCGGCACGGAGCCGGGCACCGGCGAGGAGCGCCACGCCGGCGAGGATGAGCACGGCCGCCGCCCAGGCGACGGCGACCGGAAGTGGTGACGGCCAGATCGGCACCGGGAAGGTGCCGGGGTCGTCGGTGAACACCGGAAGATGTTCGCGCACCAGCAGCCAGCTTGCCAGAGCGGCGAACGGCCCGATGACCGCCGCGGTGCCGACCAGCGTCAGGTAGCCGTTGGCGGACGCGTCGCGGCGGGCGACGCCCTGCGCCCGCAGCGCCCGCAGCTCGCCGCGGCGGCGCTGCCGGTCCAGGGCGGTGACGAGCCAGAGCGCACCGCCGGCCAGGACGACGGCGAGGCCGGCGGCGAGCTCGTGGAAGCGCAGCGCCACGGCCGGCCCCTGCTCGTCGAGGGCGTCCCGCAGCGGGCCGATGCGCTGGTCCTTCATCACCTTCAGACCCTGCGCCTGCACCCGGTCGAGGACGTCGGCCGGGGCGTTGGCGTTGAGCCAGACCTGCGGGGTGATGGTGTCGACGGGCTCGGTGGAGAGCCGCTCGGCGTAGTCGAGGTCGACGATGCCGCCGCGCGAGCCGAGGCGGGGCACCTGGACGACCTCGCCGGCGACCTGCACGGCGGTCTGGGACCCGTCGAAGGTCGCCATGTGGTCGCCCATGCCCGCGGTGCGGGCCATGACGACCGGCATCGGCGACGGCACGTCCGCCGGCATGAGCCGGTAGGCGACGTCAGCGCCCTTGTAGTTGGCCACCTCCAGGCGCAGCCCGCCGTCGGCGAGGGACACCTGCGGCACGAGCAGCTTGGGGCCGGGGGTCTCCGGGACCCGCCACTCGTCGGCCTGGCTGAAGTCGGTGACGGTCTGGCCGCGCTGGGCCATGGAGTGCAGGGTGATCGTGGCGTCGAAGCCGCGGTCCTCCGGCTGGTCGATGCGCAGCGCGGCGAGGCGGCACTTGTTGACGCACATCGGGAGGTTCTTGACGTACGTGTGGCGCCCCAGCTGCGGCGCACCGAAGTCGACGGCGCCGGCGGCGCCCCCGTCCAGAGGCACCACGGCCAGGATGAACCTGACCCGGAACGCGTCGGCGAGCTTGTCGACGGTGATGTCGAGGCTCACGTCCTTGTTGTCCAGGATGATGCTCTCCCGCGGGACGTCGGGGCGCAGCACGGCGGCGGCCTCGGCGGCGGTGAGATGGGCGTCGTTCCACAGCGCGACCTTGGCGAGGCGGGTGGAGTCGACGGCGAGCACCGGCGGGACCGCCGAGTCCTCCGATTTCGGCAGCATCGCCGCCGCCATCGCGAAGTCGCCGGCCGGGTCCAGCGCCCGGACCTTCGTGAGCAGCTCGGTGCGGCTGACGGGCTCGACGGTGAGCACCCGGTCGGCGCCCTGCTCGACCCTGATCCGCAGGTCACGGTTGTCGTCGGAGGCGGTCGCCGCGGTCGCCGCGAAGCAGGCCAGGGCGATCGCGACCACGAACAGGGCGAGGATGCGCTGGCTGCCGGGGCGGCGGGCCATCGCGTACGCGGCGAGGGTCGGGCCGATCCTGCCGCGGCGCAGGGCGCGCCGGCCGCTGCGCTCGGCGAGGGGCAGCACGCCGCGGGCGGCGAGCAGGCCCGCCGCGATGACGACCAGCGAGGGGCCGAACGTCGCGAAGCCGGTCAGGCCGTTGTCGCCCTCGCGCAGCTGCAGCACGGCGACGACGGCGAGCACCACCACCGCGACCTCGAAGACCGGGGCGCCCCAGCGCGACAGCCGGCTCGGCACGTTGCGCAGCAGGTCGATGGTCTTCTTGGCCAGCTCCGCCCGCTGGGCGAGCACCGCCGCGAACAGGGCGCCGACGAGGGCGACGAGCGCCCACGCGCTGGCTCCCTCGGACAGCGGCACGTCGCCGCTGGCGCCCAGCAGCAGCCAGGCGGCGAGCCGGACGAGGTAGTTGCCGGCGATGAAACCGGCGGCGGCGCCGAACAGGATCGGCACGATGCTCTCGCCGGCGGCGAGCCACCAGCGGCGCGGGAAGGTGACCCCGCGCAGGGCCATCAGGCCGAGCTCGAGCCGGCGTTCGGCGGTCGCGGACGCGACGGCGACGAAGAGCACGAACCAGCACAGCAGCACGAGCGGCACCGCGGCGACCGGCACGACCTGGGCGACCAGGCCGCGGTCGCGCTCGATCCTGGTCAGCAGGTGCGGCAGGTCCGCCTTGACCGTCGGCGACCCGGACAGGCCCTGCAGCTGGGACCGGCCGCTCTCGACGGCGCCGTTGACCGCGGCGAGGCTCTCGCCGGTGATCGCGTCGTGGTCGATGACGACGTCGAGGGCCTGACGCTCGGTCAGGCGCTCGATCGACTCCAGCGAGAGCCGGCTGGCGAAGATCGGTGCGGTGACGCGCCGGGCGGACTCCCGGCTGTCGAAGTAGCCGAAGTCGGCCCAGTACTGCTCGGTCACGTCGATCGGCTCGTACGCGCCGACGACCGACATGGCCGTGGGCTTGCCGGACGGCACCCACTCCTGGCCCTCGGCGTCGAACGTGGACCAGTCGACGTCCAGCACCGTCCCGATGCCGACCTTGAGCAGGTCGAGCGTCGGCTTGCTGAGGATGATCTCGCTCGGGCTGATGAAGCAGCGACCCTCGACGATCCGCACGTGCTCGCAGGTGCCGTCGCGGTACACGAACCGGGGCGCGACCGGCTCGACGCCGGGCACCGGGCCGGTCACGTACGTGTTGGTCTCGGCGCTGAACACGGTCGAGAACCCGGGGAAGACGAAGACCTTGGGCGCCAGGTCCTCGAAGGCGCGGTCACCGGCCTTCGTCTCCCGGCGGGCCTGCACGACCAGCTCGTTGACGGGCGCGGCGGCGACCTCGCTCGCCACCACCGCCCGGTCGGCGGTGGTGATGTAGACCGGCGCGCTCACCGCGGCCGCCATGGCGAACATGGCCATCACGAACGCGGTCACGGCCTGCCCGGGCCGCGCCCTGATCATCGACAGCACAAGCCCGATCACGCCGCCACCTCCGCTTCGCTCCGGCGTCGGCCTGATCCAGACACTGCGCCCATGGTTCGCGACCCTCCGCTGCGCTCCGGCTCGGTCATGCCGCCGCCTCCGCTTCGCTGCGGCGCCGGCCTGACTCAAGCACTGCACCCATGGTTCGCGACCCTCCGCTGCGCTCCGGCTCGCTCACGGAGTGCTCCATCCGTCGGCGAAGTAGGGCAGGACGTCACCGATGTAGGTGCGGATGAGCACGACGAGCAGCAACCCGGTGAGGAGGGAGGCGCCGACGAGGATCAGGTAGCCCTCGACGGCAACGCGCTGCACGAGCCGGGCCGGTGCGCCCTGGTTGCGCAGCGCGCTGAGTTCCGCGGACCGCGGCCGGCGCTCGACCGCGGCGACGACGGTGGCCGAGCCGATCGCCAGCGCGACCCCGACGATCGCCGACAGCAGCATGAACTGCAGGGTCAGCGGCGGGCCGAAGGACGCGTAGCGGGCGGCGGTGCCGTCGATCGTCTCCTCGCCCTGCACGATCAGCCCCTGCGCCTCGAGCCGCCCCACGACGTCGCGCGGCGCGTCGGGGGCGAGCCAGACCTGCATCGACTCGCCGGCGCCGAAGTCGGCGCCGAGCCGGTCGGCGAATTCGAGGTCGACGAGCACGCCCTGGTCGCCGATGCGCGGCAGCCGGGTCGCGGAGCCGGCGATCCGCTCGGAGATGGATGCCGAGCCGTACGTGACCCGCTGGTCGCCGGCGATGCGCTGCTGGAGCCGCTTGGCCCGGATGGAGGCGATCGGCGCCGGCGTGTCGATCGGGTAGACGCCGGGGTCGGTCGCCGGACCGGGCCTGATCGGCGCCACCCGCAGCAGCAGGCCGGCGGTGGCCGGCGCGACGATCAGGTTGGGCGGCGCCGGCGAGACGGACAGGCGCCATCGGGTCCGGTCGGTCAGGGTCTCCTTGCCGAGCACGGGCGACCCGGCCGACAGGCCGCGGACGGTGACCTCGATGCCGGGGCGCGCGGCGAAGAACACCTTCTGGTCGAGGGTGCTCTGGGTGATCGCCAGCGAGCTCAGCCGGCAGCCCGGCGCCTTGGCGCAGGCGGGCACCTGGGCCTTCAGCGTCGCGGGGCCCGCCACGAGCGGGCCGACCCTGGCGACCAGCCGGGCACCGGCCGGGTCGGCGAGCACGGCCTCGAAGAAGAGCGTCCGGCCCCGCTCGGGCGCGGTCATGGCCACGTCCAGGTCGAACGTCAGCTCCCCGCCGGTGACCATGACGGGGTCGGGCGCCTGCGGGTGCAGGGTGGCCGCGGCCTGCTCGGCAGTCATCCCGTATTCGGGGCGCCAGGCCGCCACGGCTGGCAGCCGCGGGCTGTCCACGAGCAGGACCCGGTCCTGGGCGGAGCGCAGCGACTGCACGACCGCCATCGCCTGCTTGCCCGACGGGTCGGCGGCGCGGACCGCGCGGAGCAGGGCGAGCCGGTTCTCGGCGCGGACGATGAGCACGCGGTCGGCGCCGACCTCCAGCTCGGCCCGGTCGCGCCCGGCATCGACGCCCGCGCTCCAGGTGATGTACGAGGTGCCGAGCAGCGCGACCGTGACGATCATGAGCGCGGCCAGCCGGTGGACGCCGGGCCGGCGCGCCAGGTAGATGGCGGTGAGCGCGCGGGCCGGGCGGCCGTGCCGCAGCGCGCCCTCGACCATCCGGCCGGCGATCGCCGTGATCGCGCGGGACGCGACCAGGGCGCAGGCGAGGGCGGCGAGGCCGGGCGCCAGCAACGCGAGCCCCGCGGCGTCCCCGGAGGCGCGGTGCTTCACCTGGTACACGGCGATCCCGGCGACGATGACCAGCACCAGGTCGAACAGGTCCCGCCAGGCGCGGGCCCGGCCCGGGGCCTGGCGCAGCAGCTCGGCGACGGTCGAGCCGAGCGCACGGCGCTCCGCGAGCAGCGCGGCCAGCAGCGCGCCGAGGACCGCGACGACCACTGCGCCGACGGACAGCGAAGCGGCCTGCGAGACGACCGCGGGCTCCTGGATCGCGCCGGTGACGGCGGTGGCCACCAGATACCCCAGCGGCAGCCCGATCAGAGCCCCGGCGATCATCGGCACCGCGCTCTGCCCGCCGACGAGGGCCCAGGTGCGGCCGCGGGTGGCGCCGCGCAGCTTGACCAGGCCGACGTCGGGGCGGCGCTCCTCGCCGGTGTACTTGACCGCCAGGTACAGGGCGAACCAGCAGAGCAGGAGCAGCTGGAACGCGCCGACGGGGACGCCGAGGCTGAGCAGCTGCCGGTCCCGCTCGACCCGGTCGGCCGTGACGGTGAGGCTGGTGTACATGCTGAGCCGGTTGTTGGCCGCCTTGACCGTCGCCGCGGCGAGGAACGCGCGGACCTCCGACGGGGTGTTCTCGACGAAGAGCTTCGGCTCGGCGACCATGTCGACGATGAACCGCACCTTGTCCGGCTGCAGCTTGTCGAACACGGCCGGGCCGGCGAGCACCGCGTCGTCGACCGGCTCCGTGATCTCCGGCGGCGCGCCGGCGGGCAGGTCGACCGCGATCAGCTGGGCGTTGCTGCTCCAGAACGGGTCGGCCGGGTCGACCGGCCGGTAGATCCCGGTGACGGTGAACTGCTGCGCGCCGAGGACGCTGGTCGCCTCGTAGCTGACCTGGTCGCCGGGCTTGACGCCCAGCCAGTGGGCGGTGCGGTAGCTGAGCATCACCTCGCCCGCGCCGGTGGCGCACCGGCCCTCGATGGTGGCCTGGTCGCACGCGCCGGTGCGCAGCATGAGCGGCGAGTCGGTCTCGCGCTTCACGCCGAGGGCGCTGCCGCCGTCCTGGGCCGCGGCGGAGATCAGCGAGCCCGTCAGGTAGGCGCCGGTGTAGGTGGTGAACCCGCCCAGCTCCACGACCGACTGCGTCAGCTGCGCGTTGGCCTCCAGGTGCGCCGCGACGGAGCCGCCCTCGATCTTCCCCTCACCGACGGTTTCGAGGGACCGCTCGGTGATCGGCGCCGACTCGACGTGACGGGTCGCGATGCGCTCCGTGGACGCGAGGACATACCAGGGTGCGGCCGCCGCGGCGGCCGCGGCGAGCGTGCTCAGCAGGAGCAGCGTCAGCGCCTGTGTCCGCCTGGCCCGCAACGCTGCGAGCACGAGTGCCAGCAAGGCCCCTCCCCCGTCGGTCAAGGTCGTTCGTAAGAAGACCAACCGGGAGAGGGGCCGGTTGCATTGCGATTAGGTAACTGCCAGCTCAGAACCGCGCGGGCTCGCGGTAGATGCCCCATTCGTCCTTGAGCGCCCCGCAGATCTCGCCGAGGGTCGCCTCGGCACGGCACGCGTCCAGCATCGCCGGGATCATGTTCCCGCCGGTGCGAGCCGCCGCCACCATCTCCTGGATCCGCCGCTCCACGAGGGCGTTGTCCCGCTCGGCCCGGCGGGCGCCGAGGAGCTTGTTCTGCTCGGTCTCGACCTCGTGCGAGACCCGCAGGATGTCCAGGTCCCGGGTCAGCGAGCCGGTGTGCACGTTGACGCCGACGACCCGCTTGTCGCCCTTCTCGAGGGCCTGCTGGTAGACGAAGGCGCTGTCGGCGATCTCCGACATGAACCAGCCGTCCTCGATGCCGCGCAGGATGCCGGCGGTGATGGTGCCGTCGCCGCCCATATCGCGGATGCGCTGGAAGATCGCCTCCGCCTCGGCCTCGATGCGGTCGGTCAGCGCCTCGACATACCAGGAGCCGCCGAGCGGGTCGGCGACGTTGGTGACGCCGGTCTCCTCCATCAGCACCTGCTGGGTGCGCAGGGCGATCTCGGCGGCCTCGTCGGTGGGCAGCGCCAGGGTCTCGTCCAGCGCGTTGGTGTGCAGCGACTGGGTGCCGCCGAGGACCGCGCTGAGCGCCTCGACCGCCGTGCGCACGACGTTGTTGTACGGCTGCTGGGCGGTCAGCGAGACGCCGGCCGTCTGCGTGTGGAACTTGAGCCACAGGGCCTTCTCGCTGGTGGCGCCATACACGTCGCGCAGCCAGCGGGCCCAGATCCGCCTGGCCGCGCGGAACTTCGCGATCTCCTCGAAGAAGTCGATGTGCGCGTCGAAGAAGAAGCTCAGCCCGGGCGCGAACCTGTTGACGTCCAGGCCCCGGGACTGGCCGAGCTCCACGTACCCGAAGCCGTCGGCGAGGGTGTATGCCAGCTCCTGCGCGGCCGTCGAGCCGGCCTCACGGATGTGGTAGCCGGAGACGGACAGCGGCTTGTAGCGGGGGATCTCCTTGCCGCAGAACTCCATCAGGTCGCCGATGAGGCGCAGGTGCGGCTCGGGCGGGAAGAGCCACTCCTTCTGCGCGATGTACTCCTTGAAGATGTCGGTCTGCAGGGTGCCGTCGAGGACGCCGAGGTCGACACCCTGCCGCTCGGCCGCCACCAGGTACATGCAGAAGACGGGCACCGCCGGCCCGGAGATGGTCATGCTGGTGGTGACGTCGGCGAGGGGGATGCCGTCGAAGAGCACGTCCATGTCGGCGGCGGAGTCGATCGCGACCCCGCAGTGGCCGACCTCGCCGAGCGACTGCGGGTCGTCGGAGTCGCGGCCCATCAGCGTCGGCATGTCGAAGGCGACGGAGAGCCCGCCGCCGCCCGCGCCGAGCAGCATCTTGTAGCGGGCGTTGGTCTGCTGCGCGTTGCCGAAGCCGGAGAACTGCCGGATGGTCCACGTGCGGCCGCGATACCCCGTGGGGTGCAGCCCTCGCGTGTACGGATACTCACCAGGCCAGCCGATGCGCTCGAAGCCGGGCACGTCGGCACCCTCCGGCGGCCCGTAGACCGGGTCGACCCGGGTCCCGGACAGGGTGGTGAAGTCGGCGTCGCGCTTGCGGGCCTCGTCGTAACGGCGCTGCCAGCGGGCGCGGCCCTCGGCGATGTCGTGGGCGTCCATGGGGTGTCGGCGCTCCTCGAGAACTCGGCGTGATCGGGTTGTCCGTCTCACCGTCGATGGTATGCGCTCCCTGAACGATCGCTAAGGAGGGTGGGACAAGTCCCACCCTCCGTTCACGACGACGTTACGCGGCGGAGGCGGCCTCAGACTCCGGAAGCGTGTCGCTCACGTGGACGTCGTCCACGACGATGTCGACGGAGGTGACCTCGAGTCCGAGCAGGTTCTCGATCGCGCCGATGACGTTGGCGCGGACCTTCTCGGCGACGGAGTAGAGCACGAAGCCGTACTCGATCACGAGCGTGACCCGCACGGCGGCGCTGCGGCCCTCCAGGCGGACGTGCACGCCACGGTTGCCGTTCTCCCGCTCCTCGCCGTCGCCGAGGCCGATGCGGTCGCGGACCGAGGCGAAGACCCGGGCGACGTCGCCGCCGAGGTCGTACACGCCGGGGACCTCACGGGTGGCGATGCCGGCGATCTTCTCGACCACCTCGTCGGCGATGGTCGTGGTGCCCCGCTCGGCGGCGAGCTCGGCGGAGTTGCGCAGCCGGTCGACGACCTGCGAGGCGATCCGCCCCGACGCGGCGGCGGTCGTCGTGGCGAGCTCACCGACCCGGTCGGCGGTGGTGGTGGCGAACTCGCCGACCCGCTCGGCGGCGTCGGACGCGAAGGCGCTGACCCGCTCGCCGGTGGAGGCGGCGGTGCCCGCGACAGAGCCCGGAGCCGCCGGCTCGATGGAGAGCGCGTCGCCGGTCATGTCGGGATCGTCCACGTCATTGCGCTGCGCGGGGATGCCCGCGGTCACCTCGGTCATTGCTGCTCCTCCCCTGGGTCCGTCGGCCGAGCGCGAGCGTACTCGCGCCCGGCGAACGCGGGCAGAGGCTTAACGGACCAGTTGGGCAACTCCGTCGGACAGGTGGAGCTCGCGGTCGCAGGCGGCCGCGGCCTCCGGGTCGTGGGTGGCGAAGACGACCGCCGCGCCGCGGCGGGCCTCCTCCTGCAGGAGCTCCATGACCTTCTGCCGGTTGGTGGAGTCCAGCTCGCTGGTCACCTCGTCGGCGAGCACCACGGCGCCGTGCAGGGCCAGGCCCCGGGCGATCGCGGTGCGCTGCTGCTGGCCGCCGGAGAGCTCCTCGACCAGCTGATCGGCCTGGCTGCCGAGGCCCAGGCGCTCCAGCGAGGCCACGGTCGCCCGCCGGGCGTCGGCCGGTGCCGCACCGCCGGCGATCATCGCCACCTGGATGTTCTCCTGCGCGGTGAGGATCGCGGCGAGGCCGTTGTCCTGCGGGATCAGCACGACCTTCTCGGACACGGCGTGGTCGCGGTCGCGCAGCGGCGTGCTGTCGACGGCCACCGTCCCGGCCGCCGGCTTCAGCAGCCCGGCCATCGCCCACAGCAGCGTCGTCTTGCCGGCCCCGGACGGCCCGGTCACGGCGAGGATCTGCCCCGGTGAGACGACCACGGACACGTCGCGCAGCACGGGGTGGTCGCGCTCGTACGCGACCGTGACACCGTCGACCGTCAACGTCTTCACTGCATGTCCTCCAACAACGTGTGAGACCGGGCGGGCACCAGCAGCACCGTGCCGTCGGGCTGCGGCTCCACCCCGACCAGGGTGCCGGGCGGCAGCATGCGCAGCACCTCCTGCGGCAGGTGCACCGTACCGTCGCGACCGACCACCGCGTAGTCCTCTCCGCGACGTCCCTCGGCGCCGACCCGCCCGTCGCGGATCGTGACGGTGCGGCCCATCCGCAGGCCGACGTCCGGGTCGTGCGTCACGACGACGACGGTCGTGCCGGCCCGGCGGACCGCGTCCAGGGCGAGGAGCACCTCGTCGCGGGCGTGGGTGTCGAGCTGGCTGGTCGGCTCGTCGGCGAGCAGCAGTCCCGGCCGGGCGGCCAGCCCGACGGCGAGCGCCAACCGTTGACGCTCACCAGGAGAGAGTCGCTGCGGCAGCTGCCGGTTGCGTCCCCGCCCGCTGAGGCCGACCATCGCGAGCACCTCGCGGGGATCGGCCAGCTGCCGGGAGCTGCCGGAAGGGCGTGACACCCGGCGCCGGTCACCGGGGACGCCGCGCTGGGCGAAGCGCACGTTCTGCTCCGCGGTCAGGTACGGCAGCAGGTTGCGCGACGCGCCCTGCAGCACGACGCCGACGTCGGTGGCCCGCAGCCGCTGCAGCTCGGCGGGCGTGGCGCGGGCGAGGTCGTGCTCGCCGACGCTGACCCGGCCCGCCGACGGTGGCAGGAGCCCCGCGAGCAGCGACAGCAGGGTCGACTTGCCCGACCCGGACGGCCCGAGCAACGCGACCGACTCCCCGGCGGAGATGTCGAGGTCGACCCCCGACAACGCCACGACGTCGTAGCCCTCGAGGCGGTAGATGTAGACCAGCCCACGGCAGGTCACCGAAAGCCCGGTCATGCCGTCGCCTCCGCTGCGCTCCGGCGCCGGCCTGACGCAAGCACTGCACCCATGGTTCGCAGCCCTCCGCTCCGCTCCGGCCCGCTCACGCCTCACCGTCCCGGAGGCGTTCGGGCGTGGCGCGACCCATCAGCCGCAGCGCCATCAGTACAGCGGCCGCCAACGCCGACACGATGGCGGCGACGGCAACGGGCAGGGCGCCCATGCCGAGCTCCCACGTGATCGGCGACGCGACCCCGACGGTCACGAGCGGGATCCCCGGCAGCATCACCATCGCGCCGAGCAGTCCGGCGCCGAGACCGACGACGAGCGGGACGCCGAGCAGCGCCCGGTACTCCCGGAACACCGCCCTGCGCAGCTGCCCCGACCGCACCCCGGCGACCCGCAGCGCGGCGAGCTCGTAGAGGCGGGCGCGGACCCCGACGTAGGCGGTCAGCAGCACCACGCCGATCGCGAGGAGGATCGCGACCCCGCCGGCCAGCAGGTAGAGCCACAGCCCGAGCGCCGGTGCGCGGCGGGCGAGCTGCTCCAGCTGCCCGTCGATCGTCTCCGTCCGCAGCACCTGCACCCCGGCGGACGCGAGCCGCCGGTCGAGGTCCGCGGGCGCGGCCGAGGAGGCCCACACCTCGTAGCGCAGGGTCGCGTTGTCGGCGAGGCTCGCACCGCGCTCGGCCATCCGCGTCGCGTAGTCGAGGTCGAACAGCACCCCGCGCCGGCCGGCCCTGGGCAGGCTGCCGGCGTGCGCCGCGACCGTGAACGGCTGCGGCTGGTCGGAGAAGCCGGGCAGCTTGAACGTCGCCGCGGCCGCGTCGTCGGTGGGCGCGCCACCGGCGAGGACGGCGGGCAGCGCCTCCGGGGTGTCGAAGTGCTCGACGACGGCGTCGGAGGGGTCGCTGCCGGAGACGTCGACGCCGAGCGCCGCGCCCGTCCGGACGACGACCTGTGCGGCGCCCGGCCGGGCCCGCCAGCGCCCGGGGAGGTCGAAGCTGGACGCGAGGGGGGCGCCGTCGCTGCTCAGGCCGCGGACGGCGACGGTGACCGCGAAGGGCTCGCTGCCGCCGGCCGCGCGGCCGATCGCGAGGCCGACGAGCCGGCAGCCGCTCCCGCAGCCGGGGAGGCTCGCATGGTACGAACGGGTCCCCTTCGTCAGCCCGCCGAGCCCGACCGTGCGGGGCGGCTGGCCGGGCGCGGCGACGACCGCGGCGACCCGCAGCGCCGGTTTGGCCGGCAGCGTGTCGACGGAGATCTCCGCGGCGACGTCCTTGCCGAGCCGCAGCGGCGCGGCGACGTCCGGGTGCAGCCGCGCGGCGATGTCGCTGACGTCGGCCCGGGAGTGCCCGCGCCACACCGCGACCTCCGCCAGCCGGCCGGACTGCACCCCGAGCAGCTCGACGGGGGCGTTGTCGAAGCGCTGGCTGGCCCGCACGACGGCCATCGAGTGCCCGCCCGGGTCGGCCTTGTCGACCGCGGCCTCCAGGGCCGACGGGTGGTCGGCGGCGACGGTGAGGACCCGCTGCGCGCCGACGGTGTCGTCGGCGGTGTCGCGGCGGGCCCGCCCGGCCGCGTCCCACGCGGTCGCGGCGAAGGTCAGCAGCGCCACCGCGACCGTCACCACGACCACTAGTCGCCGGCCGCCGGGGCGGCGGGACAGCTGCGCGGCCGACAGCAGCGGCACGATCCGGCCGCGGCGGCGGGCGATCCGCAGCCGCGCCTGCGACCACAGGCCGAGCAGCCGGGCCGCGGCGACGCCGACGACGACCGCGAGCAGCGGCGGCGCGAGCAGCGCCAGGGGCGAGCCGCGGTCGTTGGCGGCGGCGGCGAGGCTGGCCGCGGCGAGCGCGACGACGACGCCGTCCGCGACGCCGGCCCGCCGGCCGCCCCGCTCCGGCACGCGCCGCAGCAGGCCGAGGATCGGCCGGGCGAGGGTCTGCCGGCCGGCGAGCACCGCGGCGGCGATCCCGGCGGCCAGGGCGAGAGCGGCGCCGGCGAACACCGGCCAGCGCACCTCGACCCCGACCCCCTCGGCCAGCAGCGCCCCGGCGGCGACCTGCACGAGCAGCAGCCCGGCCGCGATCCCGGCGGGGACCGCGGCGACGATCAGCAGCAGCACCTCGCCGAGGCCGAACCTGGTGGCCCGTCCGGACGGGTAGCCGCGCAGCTTCGCCAGGGCGATCTCCGGCGCGCGCTCCTCGGTCAGCGAGGCGACGAGCAGGAACAGCACGAACCAGCACAGCAGCAGCAGCGGCACCGCGATGACCGGCGCCGTCCGTCCGATGCTGGCCTGGTCGGCGTCGATATCGCGCAGGACCGCCGGGAGGGTGGTGGTCAGCTCCAGCTCCTCGCCGCGCAGCCGGTCACCCAGGGTCTGGATGCCGTCGCGGAGCCCGGCGACGTCGTCGAGCCTGACCCGGTCCGCGCGCAGCGGGTACTCCAGGCGGGTCGCGAGCGTCGCGGTGCGCTCCAGCCGCAGGTCGTCCTCGGTCATCGAGAACAGGGCGTCGGCCGTGCTGTCGCTGGCGCTGAAGTAGGAGGTGCGGCCCCAGTACGCGGCGTCGGCGTCGGTCGGGGTGTAGAGGCCGCTGATCGTGAACGTCTTGTCGTGCCCGCCGGTCGCCGGCCCGAGGTGGACGGTGAGGTGGTCCCCGGTCTTCAGGTCCCGGGCGGCGGCGGTGCGCTTGCTGACCACGATCTGGCCCGGGTCGTCCGGGCAGGTGCCGTCGATCGTCAGGTGGTAGCAGGCGTTGTCGCGGTACGCGAGCTTGGCGTTGGTGTCGCCGAACGAGATCTCGGTGTCGATGGTCGCGACCGGCAGGTCCAGCCGGTCGGCGAGCAGTTGGTCCTTGGCGAGCGCGGTGTTCATGGCCAGCCGGATCTCGGCGAGGTCCTTGAACGCGGCGCTGTCTGCGGTGCCCTTTGCCCCGGCGGTCAGCCCGGTCGCGTCGGTGGACGCGGCGGACAGGCCGTCTGTGAGCACGGACTGCTGCGCGGCACGGCTGTACGCGGGTGCGAGCACGGCCGCCGTGGTCGCCGTCACGGCGAGGAGGAAGACCACGAACGACCGGCCGGCCCGGTACCTGATGCCACGCAGCATGACGGTCCAGGCCGTCAAGATGTGCCCCCTGTGCTGGTCGAGCTGAAGGTTGACCCGCAGACCTTAGCGGTCGTTCCGCCGCTCGGTCATGGTCACCAGCTCGCTCGCGGCGGTGTGTGGATCCAGGTCACCGTCCGCCACCTGCCTCGCCAGGCCGGCGAGCACGGCGCCGTCCCGCAGGGCTTCCATCCGGCCACGCAGCGTGCCCAGCGCGATCGCCTCGATCTCGGCCGCGGCCCGCCGCTCGCGACGCCGGCGCAGCTCGCCGGTGTCGTGCAGGTGCTCGCGGTGCTCGGTGATCGTCGCAACGATCTCGTCGATGCCCTCGCCCCGCGCCGCGACGGCCCGCAGCACCTTGGGCCGCCACTGGCCGGGCGCGCGCTCGCCGAGCCCGATCATGCCCTGGATGTCGCGGTACGTGGCGTCGGCGCCGTCCCGGTCCGCCTTGTTGACCACGAAGATGTCGGCGATCTCCAGCACGCCCGCCTTCGCCGCCTGGATCGAGTCGCCCATGCCCGGGGCGAGCAGGACCAGCGTCGTGTCGGCGAGCCCCGCGATCTCGACCTCGGCCTGGCCGACGCCGACGGTCTCCACGACGACGGGGTCGCAGCCGGCGCCGTCGAGCACCCGCACGGCCTGCGGGGTCGCCGCCGACAGCCCGCCGAGGTGCCCGCGGCTGGACATCGAGCGGATGTAGACGCCTGGGTCGGTCGCGTGGTCCTGCATCCGGACGCGGTCGCCGAGGATCGCCCCGCCGGTGAACGGGCTGGACGGGTCGACGGCGAGCACACCCACCCGCCTGTCCTGCTTGCGGAACGCGCGGACCAGCTCGTTGGTGGTGGTGGACTTGCCGACGCCGGGCGAGCCGGTCAGCCCCACGACGTGGGCGTCGCCGGCGTGCGGCGCGAGGGCGGCGGCCACCTGCGGTAGCAGCTCGTCACCGTCCTCCACCAGCGACACCAGGCGGGCGACGGCGCGGGGATCACCTTCTCGCGCCTTCGCCACCAGGTCCGGCACGTCCCGCGATCGCCGGACGCTCACCGCTGCGGTTCCTTGTCGCCGTTTTCGCTCATGTACGGCATGATCGCCGCTCCAGGCGCTCCGCGCCCGGGGGTGAGCCCCGTTCCTCCCCCTCGACCGAGCCGACCGTCCACCCCGAGCACCGCTCGATGTGCGGGGCGGCGGCCGGCGATCGCCGTTCCGGGCGTTCGACCGGCCGCCGGGACCGCTGGCGCGAGTCGCCGCAGGGTCACTGCTTGGGGACGCGGAGCAGGAGTGCGTCGCCCTGGCCGCCGCCGCCGCACAGGGCAGCGGCACCGAGCCCGCCACCGCGGCGGCGCAGCTCCAGCGCGAGGGTCAGGGCGAGCCTGGCGCCGGACATGCCGATCGGGTGGCCGAGCGCGATCGCTCCCCCGTTGACGTTGACGATCGCCGGGTCGATGCCCAGGTCGGCGGTCGACTGCACGCCGACGGCCGCGAACGCCTCGTTGATCTCCACGAGGTCGAGGTCGGCGGCGGTCAGGCCGGCCTTGCCGAGCGCGTGCTTGATCGCGTTGGACGGCTGGCTGGTCAGCGAGTTGTCGGGGCCCGCGACGTTGCCGTGCGCGCCGATCTCGGCGAGCCAGGTCAGCCCGAGCTCCTCCGCCTTCGCCTTGCTCATGACGACGACCGCGCAGGCCCCGTCGGAGATCGGCGAGGACGTCGCGGCGGTGATGGTGCCGTCCTTGCTGAACGCGGGCCGCAGCTTCGCCAGGGTCTCGACCGTGGTCTCGGGCCGGATCTGCTCGTCGTCGGTGACCAGCAGCGGGTCGCCCTTCCTCTGCGGGATCTCCACCGGCACGATCTCCTCGGCGAGGCGCCCCTCCTTCTGCGCGGCGGCGGCCCGCTGGTGGCTCGCCGCGCCGAACGCGTCCTGCGCCTCGCGGGTGATGCCGAGCCGGGACACGTGCCGCTCGGTCGACTCGCCCATCGACACCTGGTCCCAGGCGTCGGTGAGGCCGTCGAGGGCCATGTGGTCGCGGATGACGACGTCGCCGTACTTGTAGCCCTGACGCTGCCCGGCGAGCAGGTGCGGGGCGTTGGTCATCGACTCCATGCCGCCGGCGACCACGATCTCGAACTCGCCGGCCCGGATCAGCTGGTCGGCCAGGGCGATCGCGTCGAGGCCGGAGAGGCAGACCTTGTTGATCGTCAGGGCGGGCACCGACATCGGGATGCCGGCCTCGACCGCGGCCTGCCGGGCGGGCATCTGGCCGGCGCCGGCGGTCAGCACCTGGCCCATGATCACGTACTGCACCTGCTCGGGCGCCACGCCCGAACGCTCGAGCGCCGCCTTGATGGCGACACTCCCGAGCCTGGTGGCGGGAAAGTCTTTGAGGGCGCCGAGCAGCCGCCCCATCGGCGTGCGGGCGCCGCTGACGATCACCGCTTGAGTCATCGTGAGGCCTTTCGAGAGATGGTTCACATCGCACCGTCGCGACTGAACGATTACTAGGGTTCAGACTATCGCCATGACGACCTCGGACCCGAAGTTGGATATCTCACCCGTCGGCATTCTCCGCATCGATCACGTCGGTATCGCCGTCGCGGATCTCGACGAGGCGATCGCGTTCTACGGGCGCGTGTTCGGCATGCGTTGCGTGCACGAGGAGACGAATGAGGAGCAGGGGGTGCGCGAGGCGATGCTGTCGGTCGGGCCCACCCCCGAGGGGGGTTGCCTGCAGCTGCTCGCGCCGCTGAGCCCGGCCTCGACGATCGCGAAGTTCCTGGACCGCAGCGGTCCGGGCATGCAGCAGCTCGCCTACACGGTGAGCGACATCGATGCGACCTGCGCCGAGCTGCGGTCCCGTGGCGTCCGGCTGCTGTACGAGACGCCCCGCCGCGGCACGTCCGATTCGCGCATCAACTTCGTGCATCCGAAAGACGCCGGAGGCGTACTTGTGGAGCTGGTGGAGCCGTTCCGAGCAGCTTCGAGCAACCACTCCTGAGGAGGTCAGTGGACTTCTTCACAGGCCGGTTCCCGATTTAGCTACCGTTCAGTAACGTCCGCTTCAGGGCATCGAGATGTGTTGCCGATCCCCATAGGCACCCCGCTTTCCGGGGTCCCACGCTTTATGCCTTCATCCCGGACGTTAGGAGCCCAGCGGTGCAGCAGATCCTCGACGCGATCATGCAGGCGGAGCGGGCGGCGGACCCCGCGGCCGAGCTCCGCGCCGTGGCGGGCCTGCCGGTGCCCTCGTCGTACCGTGGCGTGGTCGTCCGCGCAGACGAGACCGACATGTTCGACGGCCTCGCCACCCGCGACAAGGACCCCCGCAAGTCCCTGCACGTGCAGGAGGTCCCCACGCCCGAGGTCGGTCCGGGCGAGGCCCTGATCGCCGTGATGGGCAGCGCCGTCAACTACAACACCGTCTGGACGTCGATCTTCGAGCCGGTCTCGACGTTCGGCTTCCTTCAGCGGTACGGCCGCCTCAACGACCTCTCGAAGCGCCACGACCTGCCCTATCACGTGGTCGGCTCGGACGCGGCCGGCGTGGTCCTGAAGGTCGGCCCGGGGGTGAGCAAGTGGAAGCCCGGCGACGAGGTGGTCGCGCACTGCCTCAGCGTCGAGCTGGAGGACGCCACCGGGCACGACGACACGATGCTCGACCCGCAGCAGCGGATCTGGGGCTTCGAGACCAACTTCGGCGGCCTCGCCGAGCTGGCCCTGGTCAAGGCCAACCAGCTCATGCCGAAGCCCACCCACCTGTCGTGGGAGGAGGCGGCCTGCCCCGGGCTGGTCAACTCCACCGCCTACCGGCAGCTCGTCTCCCACCACGGCGCGCAGATGAAGCAGGGCGACACCGTCCTCATCTGGGGCGCGTCCGGCGGCCTCGGCTCCTACGCGACGCAGTTCGCCCTCAACGGCGGGGCTACCCCCGTCTGCGTCGTGTCCAGCCCGCAGAAGGCCGACCTGTGCCGGGCCATGGGCGCCGAGCTGGTGATCGACCGCTCGTCGTTCACCTTCTGGAAGGACGAGCACACGCAGGACACCGCCGAGTGGCGCCGCTTCGGGGCGGAGATCCGCGCCCTGACCGGCGGCGACGACCCGGACATCGTGTTCGAGCACCCGGGCCGCGAGACCTTCGGCGTCAGCGTCTACGTCGCCAAGCGCGGCGGCACCATCGTCACCTGCGCGTCGACGTCGGGCTTCATGCACCAGTACGACAACCGGTACCTCTGGATGAACCTCAAACGCATCATCGGCAGCCACTTCGCCAACTACCGCGAGGCGTGGGAGGCCAACCGGCTCATCGCCCTCGGCAAGATCCACCCGACGCTGTCGCGCACCTACTCCCTGGACCAGACCGGCCAGGCCGCACACGACGTGCACCGCAACGCGCACCAGGGCAAGGTCGGCGTGCTCTGCCTGGCCCCCACCGAGGGCCTCGGCGTCCGCGACCCCGAGCTGCGCGCGAAGCACGAGACCGCGATCAACCGCTTCCGCAACCAGTAGCCGGCCGACATCCGCCGCACCCAGCCGCGGCGGTTACCACCCCTCAAGCCGGGTACGCACCAGACCCCGCGACGGGACGCCACAGCGTCGTGGCTCCCGCCGCGGCCCACCACTCCGGCCACGGCCCCACCCCGCTCGCCGAGCCGCCGCCATCACCCCTCGGGCCACAGACGTTGGTCAATGCCCCGAGACGTCCCGTTCCGGATGGACGGCGGATAGAGGGTGCGCGATGTGGACCCGAATCAGAGATCATCTTGTGGGCGGATCGCGCGGGGTCTATGGAACGAAAGCCGCGAACCGGGGCATTGATCAACGTCGTCAATGGGGTGGGGGCGGGTGTGGTTGAGTTCAGTGAGCAAGAAGACCCGCCGGGGTGGCGGGGCGGCGGGGCAGGTGGCGGCGGGGTGTGTCATCCGAGGTGAGGGGCGGTATGGACGTTGTCTCGGTGGGTGCACTTTTCGGTGATTGCGACCTGGCCGTACGGTCACTCGACACGCCGACAAAGCATGACAAAAACGTGGCGTGTCCTGGTCCGGTGAAGTTGACCTTGCGACCATCTCGGAAGAGTGCCGTTGCACCCTTGCGAAAGCCCCCCGGTGGTCTGCAAGTATGTGCCAATGCCCCAGCAGCAGTCCTCGGTTGACTTCTTTCAGAACGGCTCGGATCACGAAGAGCTGAGTGTGGTCCTGCGCGGTTACGACCGTGCCCAGGTCGACGCCAAGCTGCAGCGGATCAACGCGCAGCTCCAGCAGGCCAACCAGGCTCGCGAAGAGGCCGAGAGCCGGCTCGCCGAGTCCCAGCGGCGCATCCGTCAGACCGAGCAGCGGCTCGGCACGATGGAGCAGAAGCTGAGCGACACCAACAAGCAGCTGGAGGAGAACAACCGGCCGACGCTGTCGGGGCTGGGCACGCGGGTCGAGCAGATCCTGCGGCTCGCCGAGGAGCAGGCCAACGACCACCGGGGCGAGGCCAAGCGGGAGTCCGAGGGCATCATCTCCGCCGCGCGGCTCGAGGCTCGCGAGATCACCGACAAGGCGCGGGCCGAGTCCGCCGCCATGAAGGCGACCGCTGAGCGCGAGGCGGGCAACCTGCGCACCGCCGCCGAGCGGGAGGCCGCCGAGGTCCGGGTGCAGGCCCGACGCGAGGCCGACACGCTGCGCGCCGACGCGGAGCGCGAGACCAAGCAGCTGCGCACGGCCACGGCACACGAGGTCGCCGAGCTGAAGGCCACGGTCGAGCGCGAGGTGGCGACGCTGCGGGCCACCGCCGAGCGGGAGATCACCCAGCTGCGCGCCAAGGCCGCCCGCGAGGCGGAGGAGAAGCGCGCCGAGGCGACGAAGCTGCTGACCGACGCGCGGGACAAGCGCGACAAGGACCTGCAGTCCCTCGCGCTGGAGATCGCCGAGCGGCAGGAGAAGGCGGAGCGCGACGAGTCGGCCCGTCACCAGTCCGCGGTCGCCGCGACCCAGAAGCTCGTCAACGAGGCCGAGAGCCGCGCCCGGGCCGCCGAGGACCGTGCGAAGGAGATCGAGCAGCGGGCCGAGGCGCGCCGGGTCGAGTCCGAGCGCAGCGCCGCCGAGACGGTCGAGAAGGCCAAGAACCTGGCCGACAAGACGGTCAACGAGGCTCGCGCCGAGGCGCACCGCCAGCTCAGCGAGGCGCGTGCCGAGGCCGAGGAGACCACGCAGCGGGCCCGGCGCGAGGTCGAGGACCTCACCCGCCAGAAGGACGCGGTCACGTCGCAGCTGGGTCAGATGCTCTCCGGCCTCGCCGGGATCATGCCGACGGTCCAGCCGCCGCAGCAGGCCGGCCCGGCCGACGCCAAGAAGGAGTCCGGAGACGGCAAGAAGGTCTCCGCCTGACGTTCGCGGGGCGCGGTGATCCGGCCGCTTCTCGATCATTCACGGGGAGTTCGATCGCACGTCCCGTCATGCGCGGTGTGTAATTGCGCGTGGCGGGACGTTGCGTGTGAGGATGGGTGTCATGTCAGACCGCGACCTCTTCGACACGGGCCCGGGCGGCGTCTCTTCAGAGCCCGACTTCGAGACCGCACTGCGTGGGTACAACCGCAGCCAGGTCGACAAGTACTGGACGCAGTCGGAGAACGAGATCCATGCCCTGAAGCTGGAGAACGAAGAGGTCTGGAGCCAGGTCCAGGCGCTCGCCTCCCAGGTCCAGGAGCTGCAGATGGAGCTCGCTGACCTGCGCCGGCGCGGTCCTGTGGGCGAGGTCTCGTTCCGTCATCTGGGCGCCCGCGTCGAGCAGATCCTGGGGCTCGCCGAGGACCAGGCCGAGTCGATCCGCGCCAATGCCGTGCAGGACATCGCGGGCCTGCGCGGCGAGGCCGAGCGGCTCCTCGCCGACGCCCGCGGCCGGGCCGCCAAGGCCAACGAGGACTTCGAGCTCGCCCTCGCCGCCCGCCGTGCGGAGGAGGAGCGGGCGGTCACGGAGCGTCGCGCCGTGCTCGATGCCGAGGCGCGGGCGATCGAGGAGCGGGCCGCCGCTTCGCGGGCCGAGGCCGACCGGATCGTCGCGCACGCGCACGCCGAGGCGCAGCGCATCACCGCCGAGGTCACCGCCCAGCTCGAGCAGGCCCGCTTCCAGGCGGAGCGGGAGCTGCAGGCGCTGCGCGCGTCGGCCGAGCAGCACTCGGCGCAGGTCCGCGCCCAGGCCGACCAGCACGCCACCGCCGCCCAGCAGCACGCGGCGACCGTGACGAGCGAGGCCGAGCAGCAGGCCGCCGCGATCGTCGCCCAGGCGCAGCAGCAGGCCGCCGCGGTCACCACCGAGGCACAGCAGAAGGCGTCCGCGGTCACGGCCGAGGCACAGGCGCAGGCGACCGCGCTGACCACCCAGGCCCAGGAGACCGCCGCGACCGTCGCGGCGAAGGCGCAGGAGGCCGCGGCCGCCGTGGCCGCGCAGGCCGAGGAGCACGCCGCGACCGTCACCGCCCAGGCGCAGGAGACGGCCGCCGCCGTCGCCGCGCAGGCCGAGCAGGCCGCGAATGCCGTCACCGAGCAGGCCGCCGCGCAGGCGAAGGCCATCGCCGACAGCGCCGTGGCGAAGGCCGAGGCCGCGGCCGCCGAGGCGCACGCCGTCGCGACCGAGGCCCACCGCAAGAGCACCGACGAGGCGACCCGGAAGGCCGACGCCGAGGCCGTGCAGCGGGCCGACGCGGCCCGCGCCACGCTCGACCAGGAGCTGCGCGACCTGCGCGCCACCCACGACGCCGAGGTCGCCGAGCTGCGCACGACCGCCGACCGCGAGCTCGCCGAGGCCCGCGCCGCGGCCAAGGCCGAGACCGACCAGCTCCGCGCCACCGCCGAGTCGGAGGCCGAGACGCTGCGGACCACGGTGCGGACCGAGGTGGACGAGCTGCGGGCCGCCGCGAGGACCGAGGCCGAGACCCTCACCACCGCCGCGTCAGCGGAGGCGGACCAGCTCCGCACCGCCGCCAGCACCGAGGCCGAGACGCTGCGGAGCACAGCGCAGACCGAGGCCGAGACGCTGCGCACCGAGGCCGCGGCCGCCGTGACCGCCGCCCGGGCGGAGGCCGCGACCAAGGCCGAGGCCGCCACGAAGGCGGAGACGGAGGCGATCGCCAAGGCCGACGCCGCCGCGAAGGCCGGCGCCGAGGCCTTCGCCAAGGCCCAGGCCACGGCGAAGGCCGAGGCGGAGGCCACCGCGAAGCAGGCGGCCACCGCGAAGGCCGAGCTCGAGGCCGTCACTGCGGAGCTCACCGCGGCGGAGGGCCGGCTGGCCGAGGCCCGGGCGCAGGAGGCCGCCGCCCGCGAGCGACTCGATGAGATCGCCGGCGCCGAGGCCCGCCTCGCCGACCTGCGCGAGCAGGAAACGGCGCTCACCAGCAAGGTCGCCCAGGCCGAGACGGCGCTCAGCGGCGAGTTGGCCGGCCTGCGGGCGCAGGAGACCGAGCTGACCACCCAGGTCGCGGCCGCCGAGGCGAGCCTGGCCGAGCTGCGGCAGCAGACCGCCGACGCCGAGAAGCTGAGCGAGCAGGCGCAGCAGGCGACCGACAAGGCGAAGCAGGCCGACGACAAGGCCAAGCAGGCCGAGGCACAGGCGAAGGCGGCCGCCGAGAAGGCGAAGCAGGCCCAGCAGCAGGCGAAGCAGGCCGTCGAGAAGGCCAAGCAGGCCGAGGAGCAGGCGAAACTCGCCGAGGAGCGGGTCGAGGCCGCGCAGCGGCGGGCCGAGGAGATCGACCAGCTCGCCACTGCCGCCGGCACCGAGGCCGCCGAGCGCGCCGCCCAGACCCTGGCCGAGGCCGAGCAGTCCGCCGAGGCGATCCGCGAGGCCGCCCGCATCGAAACGGCGACCCCAGCGGCAACGAACGGCAACGGCAAGGTGAAGGTCGCGGCCGAGTAAGGGCCGAACTGGCGAAACACCCCGTGCATCAGGTGCGGAAAGCCGACACTCAAGTTGAGGACGTGATGACGAATCACGTATCGTCCGCGAGTCTGCGCGCCTAGTCACTCAGGGGGAAAGAGCGTGAGCAGTACGGAGCAGGTCGAGCGCCCCGGACGCCACTCCGTTCCACCCCAGAAGCCACGCGTGTCCGCGCGCACCGTGGCGATCGGCGTCGCCATCGTCGTGGTGGTCGCCGCGGGTGGGATCGCGGCCGCGGCGTACACGAGCGGCGGCTCCGAGAGCCAGTCGAGCAGCACCGACGAGAAGGCCACCGTCATCAGCACCGACGGCGCCGTCGTCGACGGCAAGCAGCTCACCACGGCGCTGCACATCAAGGCCAACAACGTCAAAGTGGTCAACACGACCGTGCGGCACCGGGGCACGGCGGCGATCCGGATCTTCCCGGGCGTGCACGGCACCGTCGTGGAGAACACCGAGGTGTTCTGCGACGGCAAGGACATGGTCGGCGTCGGCAACGGCGGCTACACGGCCACGAAGGTCAAGGTGCACGGCTGCGCGGTCGGCTTCCAGCACTACGCCGGCGCCCCGGCCACGGTCACCGACTCGACGGTCGACGACAAGCCGTACAAGGCCGGCTACGCCTTCACCGAGCAGGGCAAGAAGCACCCGACCACCGGCACGGGACTCGTCGCCGGGCCGGTCCCGGCCGCGAAGCCCTGGCCCGGCCCCGACAACACGGGCGTGCCGGCGGGGACGACGCTCACCCCGTACACCGGCCCGTACGCGATCACGCAGGAGAACACCGTCATCGACGGGAAGATCCTCACCGACTGCGTCGAGATCAAGGCGAAGAACGTCACGATCAAGCGGTCGAAGATCAACTGCAAGAACAAGGGCGGCATGATCATCCGGGTGTTCGACGAGCTCGTGCCCGACGCGAGCCTGCTCGTCGAGGACACCGAGATCACCGGTGACGGCGAGGGGCTCGGGGTCGGCTTCGGCCACTACACGCTGCGCCGCGTCAACATGCACAACCTCAACGAGGGCCCCCGGGTCTCCGACGGCGCGGTGATCGAGGACAGCTGGATCCACGGCCTGGTCTTCACCGACGAGAAGGACCACCAGGACATCCTGCAGACGACCGGCGGCACCGGCATGATCGTGCGGCACAACACGCTCGAGGCGTTCAACCCGGCCACCAACGACCCGTTCAACGCGGGCTTCCAGCTCGGCTCGGAGACCGCCCCGAAGCTGAGCGACCTGCTGGTGGAGAACAACCTGTTCAGCGGTGGGAACTACACGGTGAACCTGCGGCCGGACACGAAGACCGAGAAGGTCGTGTTCCGCAACAACGTGTTCGTGCAGAACAGCCGCTACGGCGCCGCCTCCAACGAGGACCTCCCAGGCGTCACCTGGGAGGCCACCAACGTCTTCCTCGACGGAGGCAAGCCCGTCACGCACGGGCCGTAGCGCAGGCCCGACTCGCACGGGCCCAAGAGCAGGCCCGTCACGCACGGACCCTAGAAGGTCACGACCGCCTTCGTGACGGTGTACGCCTCGGCGTAGTGCGACCGGCACTCCATCCCACGGAGGCGGGCGAGGCCGAGGAACACCTCGTCGTCCCACCAGTCGCGGGCCTTCTGCGACGGGAAGTGCTCGTGCAGCAGCGCGACCTTGCGCCGGCCCTGCTCGACGGTGAGCGGCACGTACACGTTGCGCCGGGACAGATCGCCGTCCCACTTCGGGATCTCGTAGTGCATGACGAGCGAGTTCCGGAAGGCGGTCGAGGCGAGCGAGCCGAGCAGCCGGTGGTCCTGGTGCGCGTCGTCGGTCGACGGCGCCAGGACCAGGTCCGGGGTGCCGAGCCGGGCCGCGGCCTCGACGATCTCCTTCGTCGCGTCCCAGTGCGCCGGGAGCCGGCCGTCGGGCAGATCACCCAGCGAGAACCGCACCGTGCCCTGGGACAGGAACGCCGTCGCGGCCGCCCGGGCCTCCGACTGCCGGGCGGGCACACCCGTCGCGAGGACGTAGTGGACCGAAACCCCGGCGGGCAGGGAGAGCAGCAGCCCGCCGGCGGCGATCTCGATGTCGTCCGGGTGTGCACCCAGGGCGACCACGGACCGCACGCCGGCGAGGGAGAAGCCGATCATGCGGACGGGCGGCGGGACGCGTCCCACAGCATCCACGGGCAGTTGCCGTGGTTGTAGGCCTCTTCCATCTCCGCCCGGTCCTTGAACGTGTCGACCGCGCGCCAGAACCCGTCGTACTGCTGAGCCAGCAGCTTCCGGTCCGGGATGAGCCGGTCGAAGGCGTGCGGCACCATGTCCTCGCCGTCGCGCAGGACGTCGAAGATCTCCGGCCGCATGATGAAGTAGCCGCCGTTCTCCCAGGTCATCAGGTCGCGGAAGTCCCGGACCCGCGACACCGACCCGTCGTCTGACATCTCCAGGATGTGGTGCGTGGAGACCGGCGGCACAGCGAGCATGCTGACCGCCGCCGTGGACGCCCGGAAACGCTCCACCATCTCCGGCAGCGGCGCGTCGGTCAGCGTGTCGGCGTAGTTGGCCAGGAACATCGGCTCGTCCTCGACGTACTTGCGCACGCGCATGAGCCGCTCGCCGATCGTGGCCTTGAGGCCCGTGTCGATGAACGTGATGTTCCAGTCGGTGATGTCGGTCGAGAAGAGCTGCACGTCACCGTTGCCGCCGACGAGGGTGAAGTCGTTGGACAGCGTCTCGTCGTAGTGCAGGAAGTAGTCCTTGACCACGGCGGCGCCGTAGCCGAGGGCGAGCACGAAGTCGGTGTGCCCGAAGTGGGCGTAGTAGCGCATGACGTGCCACAGCAGCGGCCGGTCGCCGATCATCGCCATCGGCTTCGGGACGTTGCTCGTGCCCTCGCGCATCCGCATGCCGAGACCACCGCAGAACAGGACGACCTTCACGACAAACTACTCCTCGACGTCGAGAGCCGGGATCGGGTAGACCAGCTTGCCGCCCCAGTCGCGCACGTACGACAGCTGCGCGCTGATCTCGGTGCGCAGGTTCCACGGCAGGACCAGGACGTAGTCGGGCCGGTCCGCGGCGATGCGCTCCGGCGCGTGGATCGGGATGTGCGTGCCCGGCAGGAACATGCCCTGCTTGTGCGGCGACCGGTCGACCGTGTACTCGAGCAGGTCCTCGCGGATGCCGCAGTGGTTGAGCAGCGTGTTGCCCTTGCCCGGGGCGCCGTAGCCGACGACCCGCTTGCCCTCGGCGCGCGCCTTCATGAGGAAGTCGAGCAGGTCGCGCTTGATGGTGAAGACCTCGCCGGCGAAGCCCTTGTGCCCCTCGAAGGTGTGCAGACCGGCCGCGGCCTCGGCGTCGAGGACGGCCTTGACGGCCACCGAAGGTTCACCCGCTGTTTCACTTCGCTGTGCGTGCACGCGCAGCGACCCGCCGTGGGTCGACAGCTCCTCCACGTCGACGACGGTGAGGCCGCCCTTGGCGAGCGCCCGCGACGCGGTGAGCAGGGACAGGTACTGGTAGTGCTCGTGGTAGATCGTGTCGAACTGCCGGCGCTCGATCAGGCGCAGCAGGTGCGGGAACTCCAGCGTGACCAATCCGTCCGATTTGACCAAATTGGCGAGTCCCTGACTGAATCCAATAATGTCCGGAATATGTGCATAGACGTTATTTGCGGCAACCAGATCCGCACGGCCGTACTGCGCCGCGACCGATTCGCCGGTTTCCGGCCCGAGAAAGCACACCTCTGTCCGGATCCCCTTTTCGCGGGCGACCGCGGCGACATTTCCGGCTGGCTCAACGCCGATCACGGGAATACCCGCGGCCACAAAGTGCTGCAGAAGGTACCCGTCATTACTGGCCACTTCGGCGACCAGGCTGTCGGCCGTTAGGTTGAGCTTCTCGATCATAGCGACGGAGTACTGCCGCGCATGCTCCACCCAGGATGATGAATAGGAGGAGAAGTAGAGGTAGTCGGAGAAGATCTCCTCACCCGCCACGTAGGCCGGGAGCTGCACCAACAGGCACTCAGAGCAGGTGCGCACGTGCAGCGGGTAGAACGTCTCCGGTGCGTCGACCTTCTCTGCGGGCACGTAGCTCTCACACAGTGGCGACATGCCGAGGTCGACGAAGGTCTCGGTGAGCTCGGCACCACAGAGCCGGCACGAGACAACGGGCATGCGTCCCCCCAAAATAATCGTTGGCGCTAGGCTCCCACCTATACGGCTGGAGCATGATGTGGACGCGTCAGCCTAAGGCAGAATCCAAGCCAAGAAGCTAGCGGTCGCGGAACACTGCTGTTCAACGTCAGAGTAAGAAGTCCGACACACCACCGAGGGCACTTTCGGTCCCTCTTAGACTCGCCTTCCACCCGCCGAGCGTTCGGGAGCTTTGCCATGCGCGTACTCGTCACCGGTCACGACGGATACATCGGCAGTGTGCTGGTGCCGATACTCCGGCAGGCCGGGCACGAGGTCGTCGGTCTCGACACCGGGCTGTTCGCGGACTGCGTCCTCGGGCCGGCGCCGGAGGAGGTCAAGACGCTGCGCGTCGACCTCCGCGACGTCGAGCCGTCGCACGTCACCGGGTTCGACGCGGTCATGCACCTGGCCGCGCTGTGCAACGACCCGCTGGGCAACCTCAACCCCGACCTGACGTATGACGTCAACCACCGCTCGACGATCCGCCTGGCGAAGGCCGCCAAGGCCGCCGGGGTCCAGCGGTTCCTGTTCTCGTCGTCCTGCTCGCTGTACGGCAAGGGCGCCGACGACACCCCGCTGGACGAGACGGCCGGCTTCCAGCCCGTGACGCCCTACGGCGAGTCGAAGATCCTCTCGGAGCAGGGCCTGCTGGAGCTCGCCGACGACGACTTCTCGCCGGTGTTCCTGCGCAACTCCACGGCCTACGGCTTCTCCCCCCGCCTGCGCGGCGACCTGGTCGTCAACGACCTCGCCGCGCACGCGCTGCTCACCGGGCAGGTCCGGCTGCTGTCGGACGGCAAGGCGTGGCGGCCGCTGGTCCACATCGAGGACATCTCCGCCGCCTTCCTGGCGCTGCTGGAGGTCGACCGCGGGCGCGTGCACGCCAAGGCGTACAACATCGGCAAGAGCAGCGAGAACTACCTGATCCGCGACGTGGCCAACCTCGTCGCCGAGGTGGTGCCGGGCAGCGAGGTGACGTTCGCCGAGGGCGCCGGCACCGACCTGCGCAACTACCGGGTCACCTGCGACCTGATCGCCGCCGAGGTCCCCGAGTTCCAGCCGAGGTGGACGGTCAAGCTGGGCGTCGAGCAGCTGATCGAGCAGTACCAGCGGCACGGCCTGACGATCGAGCAGTTCGGCAGCCAGACCCACCAGCGCATCAAGCGGATCAAGGCGCTGATGGAGGCCGGCAAGCTCGACAACGACCTGCGGTGGACGGCATGACCGGCCAGCGCAGCGACTCGGGCCGGTCATCATCGGCGCAGGTTCAGTCAGGACGACGCCGGAGCGCAGCGGAGGTGGTGGCATGACGAGCGACCGGATCTGTGACGCCTGCGGCGAGGAGCGGCTGGTCCCGTTCGCCGACCTCGGTGACATCCCGGTTCTGTGCGGGGTGCACTGGGAGGCGCACGGCGACGCGGTCGCGTCCCCCGTCGGCCGGATGGAGCTGGCGCACTGCCCGCGCTGCGCCTACGTGCGCAACGTCGCGTTCGAGCAGGACAAGCTCGTCTACGACACGACGATGGACACCAACCTGCACTTCTCCCCCGCGTTCCAGCGGTTCTCCGCGGACCTGGTGCAGAGCCTCAGCGAGCGGTACGACCTCAGCGGCAAGCTCGTGCTCGACGTCGGCTGCGGCCAGGGCGAGTTCCTCAAGGAGCTCACCCACGTCAGCGGCGCCAGCGGCGTGGGCTACGACGCGATGTACGCGGGCGAGGTCGGCACCAACGGCCTGACCACGTTCCACAGCGGGCTCGCCCCGCGCGGGTCCGGCCTGCCGAAGTACGACTTCTTCACCTCGCGGCACTGGTTCGAGCACCTCGACGACCCGTTCGAGTTCCTGGTCGACCTGCGGGAGCAGGCGAAGGGCCGCGAGGTCTTCGGCTACGTCGAGGTCCCCGACGCGGTGTACGACCTCGCCACCGCCGGCTGGGAGGTCATCTACCCGCACGTGTCGTACTTCGACGCCTACTCCCTGGCGAGCATCTTCGGCCGGGCCGGCTGGACGGTCGAGTCGACGGGCACGCTGTTCTCGGGCATGTTCCGCTACATCGAGGTGTCGGCCAACCGCCCCCGCGCCGGCGGTCACGTCGCGCACACCGGCGAGCTGCCGTCGATGCGGGCCCGCGACAAGCAGCTCGCGGCGATCGCCGGCTTCGCCGAGCGGCACCACGCCGAGCGGGAGCGCTGGCGGAGCACGATCGCGAAGCTCAACGCCGACGGCGCGCGGCCGGTGCTGTGGGGCGCGGGCTCCCGCGGCGTGCAGTTCCTGACCCTCGCCGACCGCGAGCTGGGCCTGCACGGCGTCGTGGACCTCAACCCGCGCAAGTGGGGCCGCTTCCTGCCGGTCACCGGGCACCGGGTCGACCCGCCGTCGACCCTCACGACCCTGCAGCCGAAGGCTGTCGTGATCACCAACCCGGCGTACAAGGACGAGATCGCCAAGTCCCTCGCCGACCTCGGCGTCACCGCAGAGATCCTGGTGGCCTAGATGCCCAGAGTTTCGATCGGGATGACGACGTACAACGTCGAGAAGTACCTGCCGCTGGCGATCGAGTCGATGCTGGCGCAGGACTACCCGGACTTCGAGATCGTCGTGTGCGACAACCTGTCCACCGACAGCACCTGGGAGATCCTGGAGCGCTACGCCGCCAAGGACGAGCGGGTCCGGGTGTACCGCAACCCGGAGAACCTCGGCGAGGCCGGCAACTTCCGGCGGGTCGTGCAGCTGGCCCGCGGCGAGCTGTTCCGGCTCGCCGCGCACGACGACCTCGCCGCGCCGACGCTGATCAGCCGGTGCGTGGAGGCGCTCGACGCGCACCCCGAGGCGATCCTGGCCTTCCCGCAGACGATGCTGATCGACAGCGACGGCAACGAGATCGGCCCGTGGGACGACGCCATGGACACCCAGACCCTGCGCTCGCGGGGGCGGGTCAGCTGGTACGCGCGGAAGTGGAACCTCTGCAACGAGGTCTTCGGCGTGGTCCGCACCGACGTGCTGCGCAAGACGCGGCTGCTCGGGCCGTTCCTGTCCAGCGACGTGCGGATGCTGCACGAGCTGGCGCTGCGCGGCGAGTTCATCCAGGTGCCGCAGCGGCTGTTCTACCGCAGGATGCACGCGACCAACACGTTCGGCGCGCAGCGCGACACCGACGAGGTGCTCGAGTGGCTGGAGCCGGGCGCGGCGAAGGGCAAGAACCGCAAGCGCAAGCCAGCCTCGGACCAGAGCCACCACACCAGGATGACCTGGGAGATCACGAAGGCGCTCATGAGCAACGAGCTGCCGGTGACGGAGCGGGCGGTCGCCACCGGGGCGTTCCTGACCTCGTGGGGCACCCGCCGCGGCCGGGCCAAGCTGGGCCGGATCCGCCGCTCGATCACCCGCACGCCGATCGCGCCGCCGGTCTGGGAGCAGCCCAATCAGCAGTCGTCTGACCAGCAGTCGCAGGCCTAGGAGTCCGCATGAGTCAGAGCGTCGACAGCAGCGTCGACCCGCTCGACCGCACCGTCGATCTTGACCGTACCGCCGAGATCAGCGCTCTGACACCACCGGCGACAACGACGACGCTGGACGCACAGGAGGAGGAGGCGCCGCGCAAGCGCCTCAAGTCCGCGATCTTCTGGTCGTACGCGCTGACCGCCGGCCGCCTGGGCACCACGACCGTCGTCACGTTCGTGCTGGCGGGCATGCTGGGACCGCACGCGTTCGGCGTCGTGGGCACCGCGCTGCTGTTCGTGATGATCACGCAGATGCTGCTCCAGCAGACGCTTCTCACCACGATCATCCAGCGCGAGAAGCTCGAAGGCGACCACCTGGACGCCGGGTTCTGGCTCGTCATCATCGGCAGCCTGGTGCTGACCGCGGTGGCCGCCGCCGCGGCACCGCTGTGGGCGGCGTTCAACAACCAGCCCGAGGTCACCATGATCTGCGTGGCGCTGACCCCCATGATCCTGCTGCAGGGGCTGACCGTGGTCCCCGAGGCGATCATGCGGCGGAAGATGACGTTCCGGCCGCTGGCCATCCGGACGCTGATCGCGAACGTCATCGGCGGCGTGGTCGGCATCGCCATGGCGCTCGCCGGCTACCAGGCCTGGGCGCTGGTGGGGCAGCAGCTGGTGGTGGGCGGCGTCGGCGCCGTCGTGCTGTGGACCGTCACCGACTGGCGCCCCCGCTGGCGGCTGCCCCGGCAGGCGATCAAGGACCTGTGGGGGTTCTCCGCCCAGTCCGCGCTCGGCGGCATCGGCGTCTTCCTGGCCATCCGCATCGACCTGCTGGTCCTGGCCAAGTTCTTCGGCCCGGTGGCGGTCGGTCTGTACCGCATCGCGCAGCGCCTGCCCGACATGCTGACCGAGGTGACCAGCCGGTCGCTGCAGCAGGTGTCGCTGCCGGAGCTGGCCCGCCTGCAGCGCAAGCCGGCCGAGCTCGGTGACCGGCTCGCCAAGATGCTGCACGTGTCCGCGGTCGCCGGACTGCCCGCGCTGGGCATCCTCGCGGCCGTCGCGAAGCCGCTCGTCGCTCTGCTCGGTCCCGAGTGGTCGCCGGCCGGCACCGGCATGCAGCTGCTGTGCATCGTCGGCATCGTCAACGTGTACGGGGTGCTGCTCGGCCCCGCCCTGCAGGCCGTCGGCCGGCCGGGCATCAACACGGCGCTGTCCTGGTTCCAGCTCGCGGTCGGGGTCGGCACCTTCTACCTCATCGGGCAGTGGCTCAACGGCTCCACCGACGACCGCGCGCAGGTCGCCGCGATCGCGCTGGGCATGTCGGCGGTCGAGCTGTCGATCACGATCCTGATGATGTACATCACTTTCGTGCGGGTGTTGAAGGTCAGCACCTGGCAGATCCTCGGCCCGACGGTGCCGGCGTTCATCGCGGGCTCGGCGGGCTTCCTCGTGCCGTTCCTCGTCGACCGGTTCGGCCTGGTCAGCGGGCCATGGGTGCTGAAGCTCCTGGTCTACGGCGTGCTCGCCACCGGCATCGCCGGCGGCCTGCTGCTCGCGCTGGACACCCGTACCCGCGGGATGGTCATGCGCAAGGTTCAACCATTGCTCGGAAAGAAGCTCGGAAAGAAGTAGGAGCGGGTCTTTGCTGTTCGACGAGTCCAACCGCCTGCGGCCCCTGGCCCACGCGGTGATCCCCGGTGGCGCGCACACGTATGCGAAGGGGGACGACCAGTTCCCCGAGGAGGCGCCGGGCTTCATCGTCCGGGGCAGCGGCTGTCACGTCTGGGACGCCGACGGCAACGAGTTCGTCGAGTACGGCATGGGCCTGCGCTCGGTCACGCTCGGCCACGGATACGCGCCGGTGGTCGAGGCCGCGGCCCGGCAGATGGCGGACGGGCTCAACTTCAGCCGCCCGGCGACGATCGAGCTGACCGCCGCGGAGCGGCTGCGCGGCGCGCTCGGCGTGCCCGACCGGATGGTGAAGTTCGCGAAGAACGGCTCCGACGTGACGAGCGCCGCGGTGAAGCTCGCCCGCGCGTTCACCGGCCGGGACCTCGTCGCGATCTGCGCCGACCACCCGTTCTTCTCCACCGACGACTGGTTCATCGGCACGACCGGCATGCCGGGCGGCATCCCCGGCGCGGTCCGTGACCTGACCGTCCGGTACCGCTACAACGACCTGGCCGGCGTCGAGGCGCTGATCGCCGAGCACCCCGGGAAGATCTCCTGCCTGGTGCAGGAGGTCGAGACGACCGAGCCGCCCGCGCCGGGCTTCCTCGAGGGCCTGCGGGCGCTGTGTGACCGGCACGGCATCGTGCTGATCTTCGACGAGATCATCACCGGGTTCCGCTGGCACGTGCGCGGCGCGTCGCACGTGCACGGCGTGCGGGCCGACCTGACCAGCTACGGCAAGGCACTCGGCAACGGCTTCGCGGTGGCCGCGCTCGTCGGCCGGCCCGACATCATGGAACTCGGCGGGCTGCGCACCGACCGGGAGCGGGTGTTCCTGCTGTCCACCACCTACGGTGCCGACACGCACACCCTCGCCGCGACGATGGCCGTCCTCGACGTGTACGAGCGCGAACCGGTCATCGAGCACCTGCACCGCCAGGGCCGGCGGCTGGCGGAGGGCGTGACGGCGGCCGCGGCGGCGCACGGCGTCCAGGACTTCGTGGGCGTGGCCGGCCGCGACAGCAACCTCATCTACATGACCAAGGACAGCGACGGCGAGCGCTCGCAGGCGTTCCGGACGCTGTTCCTGCAGGAGCTGGTCCGCCGCGGCGTGATCGCCCCGTCGTTCGTCGTCAGCTACTCCCACACCGACGCGGACATCGACCGCACGATCGAGGCGGTCGACGGCGCCCTCGCGGTCTACGCGAAGGCCTTGAGCGACGGCGTCGACGCCTACCTGGTCGGTCGCGCCGTGAAGCCCGTCTTCCGCCCTTACGTCTAGGGGAGCCACCGTGGTCGCAGTCCTCGAGCGGGAACAGGTCCGGCGCGGCACCCGTACACCGGTGAAGGCCGCCCTGGTCGTCGGCGCCCTCGTGGCCGGGACGGCGGCCTCGATCCTGCGGCAGCCCGGGCCCGGGGCGCTGGACACGATCTGGGCCGAGGACGGCGAGATCTTCCTGACCCAGGCGGCGCGTGACGGCGCCGGGGCGTTCACCACGTCCTACGCCGGCTACTACCACCTCGTCGCCCGGCTCGTCGCCGGCGTCGCGGCGCTGCTGCCGGCGTCCCAGGCCGCCGCGGCGCTCGCGATCGGCGCGGCGCTGGTCACGACGGTCTTCGCGATCGCCGCGTATGCCCTGAGCGGGGAGTACCTGTCCTCGACCGTGGCCCGGCTGGTGGTGTCGGTGCCGGTCGCGGTGCTGCCGATGGCGCAGGGCGACGTGCTGAACTCCCCGGCGAACCTGCACTGGACCGGTCTCTACGTCCTGTTCTGGTTCCTGCTGTGCCGGCCCGCCTCGGTCGCGGGGAAGGTGCTGGCGTGCGCGGGCATCGTGCTCGTCGTCGGCAGCGACATCCTGACCGGCGTCTACCTGCCGCTCGTCGCGTTCGTGCTGTGGTTCCACCGGGACCGGTACGCGGTGGCGAAGGTCGTGGCGTTCGTGGTGCCCTTCGCCGTGCAGGTGCTCGGCCTGCTCACCGGGGCGAGCGAGCGGGAGGGCCTGGCGCCGGACCCGGTCCGGGCGGCGACCGGCTTCGTGCTCCGCGCGGTGCCGACGGCGCTGTTCGGCGAGCGGTGGGTCGGCCAGACGGTCAACGCCCGCAGCCTGATCTTCGCCGCGCTCGCGTGGCTGATCCTCGGCGCCGTGCTGGTCCTGGGGCTGCGCAAGGTCGTCCGTCCACGGTGGACGCTGGTGATCGCGGCGGGCGTGCACAGCGCGCTGGTCTACCTCGCGCCGGTCGCGCTCAGCGGCATCGCCACCCCGCGGTACAACGTGGCGCCGGCCCTGCTGGTGCTCGTCACGCTCGTCGCCCTGCTCAACGACGTGACCGGGGTCCGGATCCTCGCGGCGCTGGTGCTGGTGGTCTGCGCGGTCAACTTCCGGGTGGACAACGCCCGGGCGGACGGGCCGGCCTGGCACACGGGGTTGCGGGGCGCGGAGACGGCCTGCGCCGCCGATCCGGCGGCCACGGTGAGTATTGAGGTGACTCCGCTGGCGGCACCTGGGTGGCATGTCGCACTGCCGTGTGACTATGTCGACAAAAAATAACCCTCTGGCATTGGGGCCATCGTCGGACAAGCAATTATCAGGCGAACTATGATCCACTCCAGAGTTAAAGCATGAATTTCCTCGACCGTTCGGGCAGGGTTGCCTGGCGGAACGACGGAGCCCTCTACACCCCGGAACGAGATTCACCTTCTGCGGCCCACATGTACGCTGAGCTGCGAAACAGAAGATCAATCTTGTCCGTTTAGCCGCATTCGTACAGAATGCGCAAATTAGGTTTTTTGTTCAATTTGACAAGTCAAGCGGCATTTCATGTTTCGTTAAAAGCGGCATGTAAAGAATGCGACACGGCGAGTTTGCCAGTGCCCACTTGCCCCGCTGACGCGTTATCCGCCAGTGTCGCTAGGCGACTGCCCGTGGGGGGCGCCGCGACCTATTTTTCTTGGGGAGCAGGGTCGGTCATGAAGGTTGGCGTCATCGGCTGTGGTTACTGGGGGGCGAAGCACGTGCGCGTGCTGTCATCACTCCCCGAGGTGTCACTGGTCGTCGCGATCGACGCACAGACGGAGCGGATCGATCCACTGCGCCGGATGTACCCGAGCGCGCTGTGCGTCACCAGCCTGGACGAGGTGATCGACCTCATCGACGCCGCGATCATCGCCACGCCGCCGCGCTCGCACGCGCCGCTGGCGAAGCGGCTGCTCGCCGCCGGCAAGCACGTCATGGTCGAGAAGCCGATGACCGCCTCGACCGCGGAGGCCCGCGAGCTCGTCGCGATGGCCGACGAGGCCGGCCTCACCCTCGCCACCGGGCACACGTTCGAGCACAACGCGGTGGTCAAGCACCTGCGCGACATGGTCGCCGCCGAGGAGCTCGGCAAGATCTACTACATCGACACCGCGCGGCTGAACCTCGGGCTCTACCAGCCCGACGTCAACGTCGTCTGGGACCTCGCGCCGCACGACATCTCGATCATCAACATGGTGCTGGGCAGCACGCCGACCGCGGTCAGCGCGTGGGGCACCAGCCACGCCGGCACGCCCTTCGAGGACGTCGCCTACCTGCGCCTGGAGTACGGCGCGATCGGCGCGACCGCCAACATCCACGTCAGCTGGCTCGACCCGTCGAAGGTGCGACGCGTGACGGTCGTCGGCAGCCAGCGCATGGCGGTCTACGACGACATGCTCGACGAGGGCCGGCTGCGCATCTACGACAAGGGCGTCCAGGGCGCCCCGCTGGACGGCACCGTGCCGATGTCGTACCGCTACGGCGGCATCAGCTCGCCGCACATCCCGATGACCGAGCCGCTCGGCGAGGTCGACAAGGACTTCGTGCAGTCGGCGATCACCGGGCGGACTCCTGCCGTCGACGGCCGGCGCGGGCTCGCCGTGGTGGAGGTCCTGGAGGCCGCCGCCGAGTCGATGGCCACCGGCCGCACCGTCAACATCTCCCAGCCCGCAACCGTCTGACTCGAGAGGAACACCACGTCCCGTGCGCATCCCGTTCAATGACCTCGCGACGCCGCACGCGTCGATCGTTGAGGACGTCGTCGCGGAGGTGCGGGCGCTGGCCGGCAACTCCCGCTTCATCGGCGGGCCGGCCGTCGAGGCCTTCGAGCAGGACTTCGCGGCCTACTGCCGCACCACGCACGCCGTGGGCGTCGCCAACGGCACCGACGCGATCGAGCTGACCCTGCGGGCGCTCGGCATCGGTGGCGGCGACGAGGTCCTGGTGCCGGCCAACACGTTCATCGCGACCGCCTCGGCCGTCGCGGCGACCGGCGCCACCCCCGTCTTCGTCGACGTCGACCCGGTGAGCCTGCTCGTCACGCCCGCCACCCTGGAGGCCGGCAAGACCGAGCGGACCGCCGCGGTGATCCCGGTGCACCTGTACGGGCACATGGTGCCGCCGGCGGACGTGCTGCCGTTCGCGGCGAAGCACGGCCTGGCAGTGCTCGAGGACTCCGCGCAGGCGCACGGCGCGAACGCTCCGACGCAGCATGACGGCCTGGGTGAGAAGGTGCGGGCCGGGTCCTACGGTGTCGCCGGAACCTTTAGTTTTTACCCAGGCAAGAACCTTGGTGCCTGGGGAGACGGTGGCGCGGTCGTGACCGACGACGCCCAGCTCGCCTCGCGGATCCGGTCGCTGGCCAACCACGGCCGGTCCGAGGGCACCGACCACTACGAACACCGCTACATCGGGCGCAACAGCCGGCTCGACGCGTTGCAGGCGACAGTCCTGCGCCGCAAGCTAGCCGACCTGGACGCGGCCACCGCTCAGCGCCGTCGCGTCGCGTCGGTCTACGCGGAGGCACTCGCCGCCCACGGAATCCCGATGGTGGCACCGCTGCCCGGCGTGGACAGCGCGTGGCACCTGCTCGTCGCCCGGGTCCCGGGCCGGGAGCAGGTGCGCCGCCTGCTCGACGAGGCCGGGATCGGCACCGGGGTCCATTACCCGGTTCCGTGTCACCGCCAGCACGCCTACGCTACCGACCAGACCGTCAGCCTCCCGGCGGCCGAGCAGGCCGCCACCGAGATCGTCTCCCTTCCCTTCTTCCCCCACCTGCGGGACGAAGAGGTCGCCTATGTCGCGGACCACCTCGCCAAGGCGATCGCCGCGCTCTGATTTCCGTCAGCTCGCTCGTTCGTTGTCGCACCAACGCACAGTGAGGAGGTGTCGCCGTTGACCGCGCCACAGGCCGTCGACGCCGCACTGAACACCACGCCGCCCGTTTCCGCCCAGGAGGACGAGACCGACGACGCCACCGTCGTCATCTCGTCCCTGCCCCAGCCCACCGCCCCCGCCGAGCCGTCCGTGTCCGACGACGCCACGGTCGAGATCCCGATGCCGCAGCGCGTGCTGCGCAAGGTCGGCAGCGGCTGGGGCCTGATCCAGGGGCACCGCGAAGGCCGGTCGCTGATCCCGAAGCGGTCCCTGCGGCAGCTCGTGGAGGGGCTCGTGGCGCTGGGCATCCTGGCCGCCCTGTCGCCGATCCTGCTCGTCGTCGCGCTCGCGGTGAAGTGGACCAGCGAGGGCCCGATGCTGTTCCGGCAGGAGCGGCTCGGCCTGCACCGCAGCACGTTCAAGATCATCAAGTTTCGCACGATGAGCAACAAGAACAGCGACGCGCAGCACCGCGAGTTCGTCAAGAAGATGCTCACCTCCGACGACGACGTCGACGGTGGCGAGCAGGGCGTCTACAAGCTGGTCAACGACCCGCGGATCACGCCCATCGGCGGCTTCCTGCGGCGCACCAGCATCGACGAGCTGCCCCAGCTGTGGAACGTCGTGCGCGGCGAGATGTCGCTCGTCGGCCCGCGCCCCGTCCTGGCGTGGGAGGCGGACCTGTTCCCGCCGGAGGCGGAGCGGCGCTTCGCGGCCCGGCCCGGCATGACCGGCCTGTGGCAGGTGTCCGGCCGCAGCACCCTGGACTTCAAGGCCGCCCTCGAGCTCGACGTCGTCTACGTCGAGAAGAAGTCGGTCTGGTACGACATCACGATCCTCTGGCGGACCGTCGGAGTGGTCTTCAACCGATCGGTGGCACGGTGAGAATTCCGGAGCGTAGCGGGGCATTCGCTCGCCGCGAGGGCAGGGTGGCTCGGTGAAGGATCCGCGACTCCACGTCGTGATTGCGGTGGCGAATCTGCCGGTCGAGCGCGACCGGCGGGTCATCCGTGAGGTGAAGGCCCTCGAAGCGGCCGGATACCGGGTGACGGTGATCTGCCCCCGTGGCGTCTCCAAGATCAGCCACGTCCCCGGTACCGTCGACGCCAAGGTCCGCTCGTACAAGATGTACGAGTCGTCCGGCGGCGCGGTGTCCTTCGCGATCGAGTTCGCCTGGTCCTTCGTGTGCATCGGCTGGCATCTGATGGCCGCCGTGCTCCGCGACCGGGCCGCCGCCGCGCAGGTGTGCAACCCGCCGGACGTGTTCTTCCCCCTCGCGCTGCTCATGCGGATGCTGGGCCGCCCGTGGGTGTTCGACCACCACGACCTCTCCCCCGAGGTGTACCAGGCCCGCGGCGGCCGGCCCGGCTCGCTGCTGGACCGCATCCTGCTGCGCTTCGAGAAGTGGTCGCAGCGCGCCGCCTCGGCGGTCGTGTCCACCAACGAGTCCTACCGGGAGCTCGCGATCAGCCGCGGTGGCTGCGACCCGTCGCGGGTCGTCGTGGTCCGCAACGGCCCGTCGGCCGCCGAGGTCAAGCCGGTCGCGGCGGCACAGCTCGACGTCGACGACCACACGATCGTCTACCTCGGCGTGCTCGGCGCGCAGGACGGCGTCGACAACGCGATCCTCGCCGCCGAACGCCTGGTCGACCTGCGCGGCCGGCTCGGCTGGCGCCTCGTCGTCGCCGGCGACGGCGAGTGCCTGGAGAGCCTCAAGGCGCTGACGGTCGAGCGCAAGCTCGAGGACGTCGTGGAGTTCACCGGATGGCTCGGCGTCGAGGAGATCGACCGGCTGCTGCGCACCGCTTCCGTCGGATTGCAGCCAGATCCTCGCAGCGCGCACGCCGAGGTGTCGACAATGGCCAAGACTGTCGAATACCTCGCCCGGGGGCTGCCCGTCGTCGGCGTGGACATGCGGGAGACCCGGCGCAGCGCCGGCGACGCCGGTGTCTACGTCCCGAACGGCACCCCTGAGGAGTTCGCCGTCGCCCTGCACCGCCTGCTCGACGACCCGGTTGCACGCGCGTCGATGCGCAATGTCGCGCTCGCACGGTTCCGTAATACCTTGGCCTGGGAACACCAGGCGGCGGCGTATGTCCGGCTATGGGATGAGTTGCTGTCCACCCGCCGGGAGAGGTACAAAGCGGGATCGGCGATCGTTCGGCAAGCCGCACCAGCGGACGTCAGTCAGGCAGAACAACGACAGTGATAAGCGCAATTACATACCGCCCGCCCGGCGACCGCGCTTGTGTGAGGGGATGACGTGGACCTCTGGGATCTCGCCAAGCTGATGGGTCGCCGCTGGTACCTGATGGCGCCGATGATCATCTTGACCCTCGCCGCGACCAGCTGGGCGCTGCTGACGATCAAACCCGACTACACCTCGACCGGCCAGATCATGCTGATCCCGCCGGCCGACCGCACGCCGCTCACACCGGCCGAGCTCCAGTCGACCAACACCTGGGTCGAGGTCGGTGAGGACATCATGGCGAAGGCCCTGTCGATCTCGCTGAACACCACCGCGACCCACAAGGAGATCGCCGGCGAGGGCTTCTCGGACGCGTTCGAGGTGGCCGCCGAGGACCGCTCCAGCATCCTCACCGTGACCGCGACCGCCACGACGCCCGAGGCGGCGCAGGCGACCGTGCAGCGGCTGGAGAAGCAGATCACCCGCGAGGTCGAGGAGATGCAGGCGCGCTACAAGCCCAAGGCGGGCCGCGCGATCAGCACCCAGGTCCTCGACGCCGGCGACACCATCGAGGTCGTCTCCTCGAAGGTCAAGCGCGCCGCGGTCGTCATCGTCGGCGTCGGTCTGCTGCTCACCGCCGCGGTGACCATCGTCGGCGACAACATCCTGCGCCGCCGTGCCCGCAACCAGCGGCGCCGCCAGCAGGGTGACGACCTCGAGCCCGGCAACGACACCGACGTCATCTCCGACGGCGACCGGCAACAGCCGTCCGGCCGGGCCAACGGCGCCGGCGGCGGGGATGCCGTCGCGAAACAGGACGAGACGGCCGTGATCAACCTCGGCAGGATCAAGAGCACCGTCGCGTCCGGCAACAACGGTGGCGGCAGCGGCAACAGCGGCAACGCCGCCGGTCCGGGCCTCACCGTCGCGTACCGGCAGGCCGAGAACGCCCCCGACGACGACCGCCGCGGGGTCGAGACCGACGACGCGACGATCATCCTGCCCCTGGGCAACACGCCGTGGGCCGGCCGGGAGGGGCGCGACAAGGACGCTGAGGCGCGCGGCCGTTGACCTCCAGCACCGTCGCCGGCGAGAGCCGCACACGTCAGGCGCCACCCGATGCGGTGGCGCCCGACGACCTGCGGATCTTCAAGGGGAAACCGAAGCGGAAGCGGCCCCAGGGCTACCGGCCGTCGCCCGACCTGCTGCCGGTCCTCGTCGACGAGCGGACCTACGCGTCCCGCCGCCGGCGCAGCCACATCGACGCCGCGTCGCTGCTCGTGCTGGTCGTGGTGCTGATCCAGCTGCTCCCGTCGCGCCTCGTCGTCCCGGACCTCACCTCGGTCGGCCGGCCAGGCCTGCTGATCGGCCTCCTGCTCGCCCTCTGGTGGCTGCTGTCGAAGCTGCACCCACGCCTGGCGATGACGGGTCCGCAGCCGATGCGCTGGGCGTTCGTGGTCTACGCGCTGACCCTCCTGCTGTCCTACGCCGCCGGCCAGTTCCGCGGCATGCCCGTGCTGGAGGCCAACTCCGCCGACCGCGCCCTGCTCGGTGCGCTCGCGTTCATGGGCATCGTGTTCATGACCGCCGACGGCGTGCCGACCCGTGACCGCCTCGACGACGTGCAACGCGTCCTGGTGTACTGCACCGCCATCAACGCGCTGCTCGGCATCATGCAGTTCATCACCAAGAAGGACCTGACCCAGAGCATCGTCATCCCCGGCCTGACCCTGCAGGGCGAGCTGGTCGGCCTCGCCGACCGCGGCGGCGGCGGCCTCATCCGGGTCGCCGGCACCACCGGGCACTTCATCGAGTTCAGCGTGGTCATGGCGTTCGCGGTGCCGCTCGGCATCCACTACGCCCGCTACGCGCGGACCAAGCTCGAGCGCCGGATCTTCCTCGTCGCGACGCTGGTCATCGCGGGCTCCATCCCGCTGGCGCTGTCGCGCACCGGCATCCTCGCCGTCGGCATCGCGCTGCTGTGCATGTGGCCCGCGTGGAACTGGCGCTTCCGCTTCAACGTCCTGGTCATCAGCGTCGGCCTGCTCGCCCTGCTCTCCGTGGTCCGGCCCGGCCTGCTCGGCACGCTGCGCTCGCTGTTCAGCAACGCCGAGGACGACCCCAGCATCAAGGGCCGCACCGACGACTACGCCATCGTCTTCCAGTACGCCTCCGAGCGCCCCTGGCTGGGCCGGGGCACCGGCACGTTCATCCCCGAGCTCTACCGCTACCTGGACAACCAGTGGCTGATGACGCTCATGAACAACGGCTACCTCGGCATCGCCGGGATGGTGGTGCTGCACTTCTCCGGCGTGTTCCTCGCGATCATCGCGTTCCGCCGGGCGGAGAACGAGGTCGACCGCCACCTGTGCGCGGCGATCTCGGCGGTGCCGCTCATCGCGGCGCTCACCGGCCTGACGTTCGACTCGTTCTCGTTCAGCACCTTCGTGGTCGTGCTCGCCCTGCAGCTCGGTGCCGCCGGCGCGATGTGGCGCTTCACGCACCCGGCCCGCACCACCCGCAGCGCCGCCGTCGGCGCCCTCCAACGCTGAATTCCTGGAGTTCCGGTGATCTCTGTCGTCATCGCCGCCCACAACGAGGCGGCGGTCATCGGTCGCTGCCTGGACGGCCTCATCGCCCCCGACATCGACATCACGGTGGTCGCCAACGGCTGCAGCGACGACACCGCCGCGGTCGCCGCTTCGCGCCCGGGCGTGCGGGTCATCGACCGCCCAACGCCTGGCAAGTCGGGCGCGCTGAACGCCGGCGACGCTGTCGCGGTCGGCTTCCCCCGCGTCTACCTCGACGCTGACATCCCGCTGACCGCCGCGGACGTGCGGTCCCTCGCGGCGTTCCTGGCGGCGACGCCCGGGCTGCTCGCCGCGACCGCGCACCGGACCCTCGACACCCGCCGCCGGCCGCTGCTGGTGAAGGCGCACAGCGCGATCAACGGCCGGCTCCCCGCGTACCGCGACGCCCTCTACGGCCGCGGCGTCATCGTGCTGTCGGCCGAGGGCCGGGCCCGGTTCGACACGTTCCCCGAGGTCGTCGCCGACGACCTGTTCCTCGACGGCCTCTTCGGCCCCGGCGAGAAGGCCGAGACGCCCGCGGTCGTCGCCGTCGTCGAGACGCCCCGCCGCACTTCGGACCTTGTGAAGCGTTTGGCCAGGGTCCGAGCGGGTAACGCCGCTCTGCGCGCCGCGGGTGCCGCCCGTCCAGCGGCGCGCTCCTCGTGGTTGCGCGACGTCGTGCTCCCCAGGCCCTGGCTTCTGCCGGCCGCGGTGGGCTACGTTGCGCTGACCGTCGCCGCGTCGCGCGCCGCCCGCCGTCGCGACGTCGGATGGGGCCACGACACGTCCACCCGCGGAGCAGTCGGAGCGCAGCAGTGAGCCTTGATCCACTCGTCAGCGTCGTCCTCGTCTCGTACAACACCCGTGAGCTGACGCTCAAGAACCTCGCGGGGCTGCAGGCGGGCACCGCCGTGCCGATCGAGATCATCGTGGTCGACAACGCCTCGACCGACAACTCGGCGGCCGCGATCGGTCACGCCTACCCCGAGGTCCGCGTGCTGCACCAGCCCGTGAACCTCGGCTTCGGCAACGCCGTCAACCTCGGCGCCGCGCACGCCAAGGGCCGCTGGATCCTGCTCATCAACCCCGACACCGAGCCGGTCGGCGACGTGATCCGCACCCTCGTCGAGTACGCGGGCAGCCACCCCGAGTACCGCATCTACACCGGTCGCACGCTCCGCGCCGACCACACCGACGACGGCCACTCGGTGCACGCGCTGCCGAGCCTCTGGGGGTACGTCTGCTTCGCGACCGGCCTGTCATCACTGCGCCGGCGCTCGCAGCTGTTCAACCCCGACGAGCTGCCCGGCCTCGACCGCGTCATCGGCGGCGAGGTGCCGGCCGTGTCCGGCTGCCTGCTGCTGATCGACCGGCCGCTGTGGGAGCAGCTCGGCGGCTTCACCCCCGACTACTTCATGTACAGCGAGGACATCGACCTCTCCGCCCGCGCCCGCGACCTGGGCGCCCGCCCCGTCCTCGTCCCGGAGGCCCAGCTCCTGCACGTCGGCGGCGCCGCCTCGAGCACCGTCAACAAGCGGATCATGGTCCTGCGCGGCAAGACCACGTTCGTCCGCCTGCGCTGGTCCCCCGGGCGCGCCAAGGTTGCCCGTCTCCTCATGTCCGCCGGTGTACTGGTGCGCTCCGCCGCCGGCGCAGGCTGGCGCGACGTCTGGCGCCAGCGAGCGACGTGGCTGTCCGGCTGGCCCGCTCCGACCGCCCCCGCGGCCGTCCCCACCCAGCCGCTGCCCGCCCCGATCTCGGCCGTGCCGTCACCGGACCCCGCCGCGGCGCGACCTCACCCGTAGCGGGGCGCGCTCCTGGACCGCTGGATGTTGGGCGTCCGCCGCTCACGGGCCCGCCAGCAGCCCGTGTGCCAGTGCCGCCGGTCCGCGAGATCCCCGCGCCCGTCCGCCGGCCACGCCACGAGATGCGGCACCCCCGGCGCGATCTCCTGGTCACACCCCGGGCACCGGTACGCCTTCACCGCCGCACTCGACGGAATGTTGCGCACCTGCCACTCCCCATCACTCCACGCCTGCACCCCTTCAACGCCACGCTTGACCCGCTCCAGATCGATCGGCTCAGGCACAGCGTCGCGCCGGGCATGGTTGCGACGGGGACTCACCATTCCAGCGTACCGACGCCCACCACCCACCAATGATCACGGCCCCACCACACCCAGCCGCCACCCCGCGATCCCGGTCGCGCCACACCCGTCACGCCGTCGCCAGCCATGACCGCCGCCTTGCCGTGACTGTCGTCCCGCCGTAGCCACAGTCGCGCCGCGACCACCGCTAGCCGTGATTGTCGCCGTGCCGTGATCGCAGTTGTGCCGCAACCGTCCACCGTGCACCATCGCCACACTGCGACCACACCACCGCGATCAGCGCCGGGCAGCACCACCTTCTTGCAGTGCGGATCGCCGCGCCACAATCGCCGCCCGGCCGCAGTCACCGCCTTGTAGTGACCGCCGCGCGTGCTGCGATCACTACCCCGCCGCACGACCACCGCCCCACCACACGATCACCGCCGCGCCGCAAGCACCGCCCGGTAGCGACCGCCGCGCGTGCTGCGATCACTCCCCCGCCGCACGACCACCGCCCCACCACACGATCACCGCCGCGCCGCACGATCACCGCCGCGCCGCAAGCACCGCCCGGTAGCGACCGCCGCGCGTGCTGCGATCACTCCCCCGCCGCACGACCACCGCCCCACCACACGATCACCGCCGCGCCGCAAGCACCGCCCGGTAGTGACCGCCGCCCGCGCCGCGAGCACCGCCACACGGCGAGCACCGCCGCGCCGCGAAGGGCTGTCGTGCGGCGGGCAGTGACGCGGCGGGGCGGCGGTTGTGTTGTGGTCAGTGGTGGTGGGTTGGTGCTCGGGTGGTCAACGCTTCGAGTAGTCGCGGAAGCCGCGGCTGACCTTGCGGCCCAGGTAGCCGGCGGTCACCAGGTGCTCCAGCAGCGGGGCGGGGGCGAAGCCGGGCTCGCGCAGCTCCAGGTACAGCTCCCGCTGGATCGCCAGGGACACGTCCAGGCCGACGACGTCGAGCAGCTCGAACGGGCCCATCGGGTAGCCGCAGCCGAGCTTCATCGCGTAGTCGATGTCGTCCGCCGTCGAATACGAGGCCTCGACCATCTTGACCGCGTCGTTGAGGTACGGGAACAGCAGCGCGTTGACCACGAAGCCGGACCGGTCGGCGCACACCACCGCGTGCTTGGCCAGCGCCCGGCACACGGCGGCGGCGGTCTGGACCGTCGCGTCGGAGGTGCGGATCGTCCTGACCACCTCGACCAGCCCCATGACCGGCGCCGGGTTGAAGAAGTGCAGGCCGACCACGTCGGCGGGCCGCTCGGTCGCCACCGCGCACTCGATGACCGGCAGGCTCGACGTCGTCGTGGCGAGCACGACCCCCGGCTTGCAGATCTCGTCGAGCGACGCGAACAGCGCCTTCTTCACCGACAGCTCCTCGACCACCGCCTCGACCACCAGGTCGACGTCGGACAGGTGGTCGAGGCTCGCCGACCACGTGACCCGCCCGATCGCGGCGTCGCGGTCCTGCTCCGTCAGCTTGCCGCGCACGACCCCCTTGTTGAGCGACGTCTTCAGCCGCTCGCAGACCTTGGCCGACTTCTCGGCGCCGCGCGTCACCGACACGACCTCGAACCCGGCCTTCGCGAACACCTCGATGATGCCCGTCGCCATCGTCCCCGACCCGACGACGCCCACCTTCGCGATGTTCGTCGGCCTGCCGTGCTCGGCGGTGCTGGACGGCGTCAGCTCGTCGGCGACGACGACCGGCGACCCGGGCTTCTCGTACGTGTAGAACCCCCGCCCGGACTTCCGCCCGAGCAGCCCCGCCGTCACCATCTGCTTGATCAGCGGCACCGGCGCGTGCCGCCGGTCGCGACCGCCCCGGCGGTACATCGTGTCGAGGATCTCGTACGCGGTGTCGAGCCCGATCAGGTCCATCAGCGCCAGCGGCCCCATCGGCAGCCCGCACCCGAGCTTCATCGCCGCGTCGATGTCCTCGCGGGTCGCGTACTTCGCCTCGACCATGGACACGGCCTGGTTGAGATACCCGAACAGCAGCGCGTTGGCGATGAAGCCGGCCCGGTCCGTGATCGTCACGTCCACCTTGCCGAGCCGCTCGCACAGCGCCTCGATGTCCGTGACCACGTCCTGCGACGTGACGACCGTCCGCACCACCTCGACCAGCTTCATGATCGGCGCGGGGTTGAAGAAGTGCATGCCGATGACCTGGTTCGGCCGGCCGGTCGCCACCGAGATCTCGGTGACCGACAGGCTGGACGTGTTGGTGGCGAGGATGGCCTCGGGCTTGCACACCTTGTCGAGCTCGGCGAAGATCCGCTGCTTGAGGTCCAGGTGCTCGGGCACGGCCTCGATGACCAGGTCCACGTCGCCCAGCGCGTCCAGCCCGACCGCGAACGTCACCCGCTCCAGCAGCGCGTCGCGGCCCTCCGCGGACAGCTTGCCCTTGGCGACCGCCCGGTCCAGCGACCCGCGCATCGTCGACTCACCCCGGTGCAGCGCCGCGTCGCTGATCTCGACCGCGGTCACCGAGAGCCCGCTCCGCGCGAACACCTCCACGATGCCGGCGCCCATGGTGCCCAGCCCGACCACGCCCACGGAACCAAACTCGCGCGCCATCGCACGACCTCCCTAACGACCGATCAGGTTACTGGCGAGTCTCCCACGCCACCCGGCTCCCGCGCCCTGTGGGATATCTTGCTGCGCCGCACTCCCGCCCCACCGCCAGCGGCGGCACTGCCAGCGCCGATGCGCGGCAGCTTCCCTCCAGGCCGACCGCACCGCCGTCCGATCGAATTGCGGAATTGGTCACTCCCCCCGGCGCGGATCGCCACTGCAGCGGGCGGTCAGGTCCAGCGGATGGTGGCGCTGGAGCGCCAGAGCGACAGGACGGCGGGGTCACCGTTGACGTGGAGGTCGGCGGTGGTCCGACGGTTCCACAGGGCTAAGTACAGATCGCTGGCGGGACCGCGGAGGGTGCAGTCGGCGGCGGTGTCGGTGCCGCGGGTGATGTCGGCGCCGGTGGGACCCATGCGGACGGTCCAGGAGTTGGGGGCGTCGGAGGCCTCGACGGCGAGCGTGGCGGGGGCGTCGCAGCGCAGACGGCGGCCACGGGCGGCATAGAAGGTCATGAGCAGCTCGTCGATGCCGTCGACACCGAGGTCGCGGGCGACGCCGTCGGACTGGCCGACGGCGGCGTGGAGGTCGGCGCGATGGATGATCGTCTCGTGGGCCTGGCGGCGCGCCCAGAAGGCGAGGGGCGAGTCGGCGGGGAGGAAGTGCCAGCAGGTCAGGTCGCCGGGGGCGGCGCGGAGCCGGTCGACGAGGGCGAGGTGGCCGGCCTGGAACCACGGGACGAGGTCGGCGTCGGCCGGCATGGGGCCGACCGCCTGCTCCTCCTCGTCATCGGTGAGGACGGCGGCGCGGGCGTCGCGGACATAGGCCGTCGCCCAGCGGTGCACATAGCCCACGTGCTGGACAAGGTCGCGGACCGTCCAGTCGGGGCAGGTCGGCACGGGGGCGTCGAGGCCCGCCTTCTCGGCGGCGTCGACGAAGTCGAGCCCGGCACGCTCCAACGCATCGATGTGCTGCCCGATTTCCATGCCGTCATGCTAAGCCGACCCCCCGACAAAAAACGCCGGCGGAAAGTCACACCGAGGCTCAGGCGGCCAGCAGGCCGCCCACCCAGATGCCGGCGATGATCAGGGCGGTGGCGAGCTCGATGAGCATCGACACGCCGGCGGCCTTGAGGGCGTGCTTGGTGGACTGCCAGGCGAGGCTGGTGTCCTTCTGGCGGATGCGCTCGACGATGAAGACGCCCAGGACGAAGCCGATGACGAGGCCGACGACCGGGATGAGGAAGAAGCCGACGATGCCCAGCAGGCCGCCGAGGAAGAGGGTCAGGTTGGGCACGCCGGCGCGCTTGAGGTTGCGGCCGGGGACGAGGTACTTGGCGGCGAACCCGAGGCCGAGCACGATCGTGGCCGCGACCGCGACGGTCCAGCCGACGGCGCCGTGACCGCCGAAGACCGCCCACACCATGACCCCGGCCCAGCACAGGACCAGGCCGGGGAGCATGGGAATGACGACGCCGATGGTCCCGATCAGCACCGCGGCACCCGAGATGAAGGCCACGAGGCCGGAGCTGTCGGTCACATCCACGCCGATCAGGCTAAGCGGAGGCGACGACACCCGCCAGTGCGGCGGCGAAGTCCGCGGCGCGCTCCACGTGCGGGGAGTGGCCGCACCCTTCGTAGACGATCTCGGTGTACGGGCCGTACGCGGTCAGCACCGCCCGGGTCTGCCCGATCATCGGCTGGGGCGGGCACTCCTCATCGCCGGGCCAGCCGGGGACGAGGCCGAGCTTGCCGAGCTGCGCGAGGTCGAAGAACGAAGCGTCGGACACGATCGCGTCCTGGTCGCCGCGGATCCACGTGATCGGGGGCTTGACCGGCAGGTCGACGATGCCCGAGAGGTTGAGCCAGCGCGGCGACAGCGTGTTGAGCACCCCGCGGTCGCCGGGGCCGACGCCGGGCCAGTTGTCGCTGGCCGATCCGGTGCCGGGGTAGTTGTCGTCGCCGACGAACGTGCTGAGCATGGTGTCCAGCAGCAGCTCCTCGTCGTCGCCGAACGAGTCCGGCGACGCGACGTAGAAGGCGCGCATGACGTTGCGCGGCGAGGCCTGCTCCTCGGTGCCACGGTCCGCGGCACCGAGGAGCCGCACGAAGTCGGGGTTGGCCGATCCGCCGCCGGTGCCGGCGAAGTCGGGCGTGGTCGGGGTGCCGGACAGGTCCCGGGTGCCGCCGAACCCGTACGGCGAGACGGGCGCCTCCAGCACCAGCGCCGCGATGGCATCAGGGTGGTCGAGCAGCAGCTGCAGCGCGACACCACCGCCGAGCGAGTGCCCGACGACCACCGGCGGCCGGTCGAACCCCTTCAGCAGCGGGACGAGATCGTCGGCGAAGTCGCGCACCCCCCGGGTGGCGTCGACGGGGAGGGCGGGGCTGGCGCCGTACCCGCGCAGGTCTGGCGCGACGATGCGCCAGTCCTGCGGCAGGTGGCGCAGCAGGGGCTCCCAATATCCGGATGACGAGCAGTTTCCGTGGATGAGCAGGACCGGAGGGCCGTCGACCGGACCGCGAGTGGTGACGTGCATCACCGCATCGTGACACCCCGGCCGACCGCCTCACATGGTGCCGGCCCACATGTTCCGGTCGTTTTTCGTGAGGGCCCAGATGACTGCGACGTCGGCCGCGATGATGAGCATCGACCACAGCGGGTAGTACGGCAGGAACAGGAAGTTGGCGATCGCGCTGATCGCGGCCAGGATGATGCCGAGCACGCGCGCCCAGACCTGGCCGGCGAGCACCCCCACGCCGCCCGCGGCGACCACCACGCCGAGCGCCAGGTGGATCCAGCCCCAGGTCTCCACGTCGAAGCCGAACAGATAGTTGTCGGTGAGCACGTAGAAGGTGTCTTCGAAGATCGCCGTCAGGCCGACCACGATCTGGAAGATGCCGATGACGACCATCATGCTGCCGCCGAAGACGGCGAAGCCGGTGACCCAGCCGGATTGGCGGTCCGTTGTCGATGTCGTACTCATGCGGCCCACCGTGGGCCGCCCAGAGGTGAACCAGGCTCACCCTTCCCGGATGCACGGCGATGAGAACTTGACGCTTCAAGTACACGTGCCGCACCATCTACTTGAAGCTTGAACCAATTAGGGAGACATCGCCATGAACGTCGTTCTCTGGGTCCTGCAGGGCCTGCTCGGCGCCGCCTTCATCGGTGCCGGCCTGATGAAGGCGACCCAGCCGAAGGAGAAGCTGCCCGCCGCCATGACGTGGACCCAGCGGCGCAGCGCCGGGACCATCAAATTCATCGGCGTGATGGAGCTGCTCGGCGGCCTCGGCCTGATCCTGCCGTGGGCGACCGACATCGCGCCCGTGCTGACCCCGCTCGCCGCCGTGGGCCTGCTCGTCATCATGCTGCTCGCGGTCGTCGACCACGTCCGCGCCAAGGAGTACTCCGTCATCCCGGTCAACCTGGTGCTCGGCGCGCTCGCGCTGGTGATCGCGATCGGCCGGTTCTGACGCGAATCGGACGTCGCACCGGCCGCGGCGGACGGCAGGTGGACACCGCAAGCAGCACCGGACGAGGCACCATGGATGACATGAACGACGAGACACGATGGCTGGACGACACCGAGCGACGCGCTTGGCTGTCGCTGCTGGCCGTCGTGCTCGTCGGCTTCCCGGAGCTGGAGCGCACGTTCCGCCCGTACGGTCTGGTGCATGTGGAGTACGGGCTCCTCGCGGCCCTCAGCGGCGAGGACGAAGGGCTGCGCCTGTCGGAGCTCGCGGCGCAGATGAACATGTCGCAGAGCCGCCTCAGCCACCGCATGCGCAAGCTGGTCGACCTCGGCTACGTGGAGGTGTCCGGCGACGCGTGCGACGGACGGGTCAGCATCGCCAAGGTCACCGAGGCCGGGCGGCGCTTCGCCGAGCAGGTCTCCCCTGCCCACGTCGCCGACGTCCGGCGGCTCATCTTCGACCACCTCGACGTCGCCCAGACCGCGGCCCTCGCCGACGCGCTCGGTGCCGTCGCCGACCGCCTCGGCTCCAGCTGCCCCGGCGCGCCCAAGGGTCCACCCGTGCCGAAGGCCCGCGCCTGACTCCCGTTCCGCTGCTCTTCGCCGGTACGTGGCCCTCGCCGTACACCTGCCGCAGACGCGACATCGAGGGCCTGTGAGGGACAGCCGGAAAGCCGTCACCGCATCGGGACCACAGAGCCTGTCGGCGCGTGGTCCGACAGGAATAGAGTGACCGCATGCGTGCGGTCGTGATCACCGGAGTGTCCCGCGGCCTGGGCGCCGCCCTCTTCGACGTGTGCAACGCGCGCGGTGACCGGATCCTCGCGGTCGGCCGGCACTTCACCCCCGAACAGCACCAGAGCCGCGACGACCGGCCCGGCGACATCACGCTCTTCTCGACCGACGTCGCCGACGCGCACTGGCTGCCCGACCACGACACGCTGCGACCGTTCCTGCGCGACGCGGACGAGGCCGTGCTGCTGCACAACGCCGCCGTCGTCGAGCCGATCGGCGCCGTCGGCAAGCTCAGCACCGAGGCGATCACGCGCGCGATCGCGGTCAACCTGACCGCGCCCGTGGTGCTCACCAACAGCTTCCTGCGCGCGGCGCCCCGCGAGGCCCGGCTGCGGGTGCTGTTCATCTCCTCGGGCGCCGCACACCGGATCATCGACGGCTGGTCGCTGTACTGCACCACGAAGGCCGGCGGCGAGACGTTCTTCGAGGCGGTCGCGTCGCAGGTCGCCGACGACGAGCGGGTCACGGTCGCCAGCGTCGACCCCGGCCAGATGGACACCGGCATGCAGGACGCCATCCGCCGCGCGGCCGCCTCCGGCACCTACTTCCCCGGCCAGCAGCGGTGGCTCGACGCCCACGCCGAGGGTCGCCTCGCCGACCCCCTCACCGTCGCCGAGCGCATCATCAAGGAGCACGCCCCCTAACCCGGCACCGGACGGTCCACCACTCCGACCCACCCCCGGATAAGTCCGGCGCAAGCGCCAGACTTATCCGACATTTCGCATTTGTCCGAAGAGGAGGGTCGGAACTCAGCTCCCCCGAGGGGGTCGGAACTCGGTTTGCCCGACGGGGAGGGTGGAGTTCGGCTTGCCCGACGGGGCCGGGTTGAAGCTCGACTTGCCCGAACGGACATGGCTGGCGCTCGGCGCCGCCGCCATGGGACCGACCTGGGCGATCTTGTCCGGTGGAAGGGCTGAAGCTCGGCGCCGCCACGGGACTGGCAGGTTCGTCCGGCAAAGAGGGCTGGAGCGCGATCCCGTCGCGTGGGCGAGGCCGGCAGCGCGGGTGATCTGACAGGGCGCCCTTCGGAGCAACTGCCGGACAATTACGAAATGTCGGATAAGTGCGGCGCGATCGGCCATGATCGAAGGACAACCGTGGCCGTCCGGGCGACCGCCACACGACTCCGATCACGACCGGCATGACCACGACGCGTCAGAGCAGCACTTCGCGCAGGCGCGGGGCGAAAGCGGCCGGATCGCCGTGGCCGCCGTGGCCGCCGGGGAACTCGACGACGTCGACGCCCAGGCGGTCCGCGAGCTCCACTCCCACCCGGTGCGGCGCCTCCCCCGCGCTCGCCGCGCCGACCGCCGGCACGATCCGGGCGGTCCCCGCGCGCAGCGAGTCGAGGTCCGGCACCCAGACGCCGAAGGCGGGCACCTCGTAGCCGATGAAGAACGGCAGGTTGCCCTGCATCCGCGCCATGAAGTCCGGTGACGCCTCGGCGCCCTTCTCGTCGGCCATCTCCAGGCCCGCGCCGAAGACGTGCATCGCCGCGCCCCAGCCGTCGCGGTGGAAGGTCGCCTCGACCTCGCGCATCAGGTCGCGCCAGTGCGTGGCGTCGCTGAGCAGCTCGAACGCGGGCGGCTCGTGCGCCACCACCGTGCGGACCAGCTCCGGGTGCCGGGCGGCGAGCTCCAGGGCGATCTCCGCGCCCGAGCTGTTGCCGAACACGTCCGCCGGCTCGTCCTCGGTCACGCCGACCGCGCCGAGCAGCCGGTACGCGTCGTCGCCGTGCTCTTCGATCGACTGCACGGCCGGCGGGCCGTCCAGCGGGCTGCGCGAGTTGCCCCGGCGGTCGTAGGTGACGACGGTCCGCTCGTCGGCGAGCGCCTCGGCGAGGCCGTCGAAGCCCTCCGCGTCGTACACGCCGCCGCAGATCAGCAGCAGGACGGGCCCGCTGCCACGGATCTCGTAGCGCAGCGTCGCCCCGGGCACCTCGAGCGTTTCGACCTTCATGACTCCTCCTCGGTGGTTTCGACCGTCGGTCGTTGCGGGCGTGGCGCGCTCGACACGGTTTTCGGGGCTACTCGTGAGTAATTTCCGGGTTTACACTCGGCGCCATGACCGCCACGCGAACTCCCGGCGTCCCCGCCATCGACGAGGGCTCGCTGATCTCGACCAGCCCGGCCAGCGGCGAAGAGGTCGGCCGCTTCCCCGTGGCCTCCTCCGATCATGTCACCGAGTCGGTCCGGCGGGCCCGGGACGCGGCGGGTTGGTGGGCCGGACTCGGCTTCGCCGGCCGCCGCAAGCGGCTGCTGACGTTCCGCAGCCTGATCGCCAACCGCCTGGAGGAGCTCGCCGAGCTGATGCACCGCGAGGGCGGCAAGCCCACCGCGGACGCGCTCGTCGAGGCGATCGCCGCGGTCGACCACATCGCCTGGGCCGCGAACCATGCCCGCAAGGTGCTCGGGCGGCGCCGGGTCGGCTCCTCCATCCTGCTCACGGAGCACAGCTCCTACCTGGAGTATCTGCCGTTCGGCGTCATCGGGGTCATCGGACCGTGGAACTACCCGGTGCTCACGCCGATGGGCTCCATCGCGTACGCGCTGGCCGCCGGCAACGCCGTGGTGTTCAAGCCCAGCGAGTACACGCCGGCGGTGGGCCAGTGGGTGGTCGACCGGTTCGCCGAGGTGGTGCCCGAGCAGCCGGTGCTGCAGATCGTGCACGGCATGGGCGACGTCGGCGGCGCGCTGTGCCGCTCCGGGGTGGACAAGATCGCGTTCACCGGCTCGACCGCGACGGGCAAGAAGGTCATGGCGGCCGCCGCCGAGTCGCTGACCCCCGTGCTGCTGGAGTGCGGCGGCAAGGACGCCATGATCGTCGCCGCCGACGCCGACCTGGACGCCGCCGCCGAGGCCTGCGTCTGGGGCGGCCTCACCAACGCGGGTCAGACCTGCGTCGGCATCGAGCGGGTGTACGTGGCGGACCGCGTCTACGACGAGTTCCTCGGCCGCGTGGTGGCCCGCGCGGCGAAGCTCACGGTCGGCGAGGAGGGCACGGCCGACATCGGCCCGATCACGATGCCCTCGCAGATCGACATCATCCGCCGGCACATCGAGGACGCGCTGACCCGCGGCGGCCGGGCGGTCCTGGGCGGCGCCGAGGCGGTCCGGCCGCCGTTCGTCAGCCCGACGATCCTGGTCGACGTGCCGGAGGACGCGGCCGCCGTGCAGGAGGAGACCTTCGGCCCGACGCTCACGATCGCCCGCGTCGCGAACGCCGAGGAGGCCGTCGAGCGCGCCAACGGCACCGGGTACGGCCTGGGTGGCGCGATCTTCTCCAAGTCCCGCGGCCTGGAGCTGGCCCGCGGCATCCGCTCCGGCATGACGTCGGTCAACTCGGCCCTGACCTTCGCCGGTATGCCGTCGCTGCCCTTCGGCGGCGTGGGCGGCTCGGGCTTCGGCCGCATCCACGGCGAGGACGGCCTGCGCGAGTTCACCCGGCCGAAGGCGATCGTGAAGCGCCGCGGCCCGACCCTGCTGCCCCTGACGACGTTCGACCGCACCCAGAAGTCGATGCTGCAGGCCCTGAAGCTCGTCAAGCTCATCCACGGCCGCACCAAGTAGCCGGCCGGTCGGCGTGAAGATCGAATGACGGATCTGGCTGTGATGACGACCAGATCCGTCATTCGATCACGGTAGGCCTGAACGCGCGCGGGTCAGAACAGCGTCAGCTCGTCCTTCACCACGCCGCGGAGGGCGTTGTAGTCGAGGACGACGCAGCGGATGCCGCGGTCCTCGGCGAGGACCCGGGCCTGGGGCTTGATCTCCTGGGCGGCGAAGATGCCGCGGACGGGGGCCAGCAGCGGGTCGCGGCCGAGGAGCTCCAGGTAGCGGGTCAGCTGCTCCACCCCGTCGATCTCGCCGCGGCGCTTGATCTCGACGGCGACGGAGGCGCCCTCGGCGTCCTTGCACAGCAGGTCGACGGGGCCGATCGCGGTCATGTACTCGCGGCGCACCAGCGTGTAGCCCTCGCCGAGGGTGTGCGGGGCGGCCGCGAGCAGCACCTGCAGGTGCGCCTCGACGCCGTCCTTGACCAGGCCGGGATCGATGCCGAGAGTGTGGTCGGTGTCGTGCAGGATCTCCTCGACGGTGATCTGCAGCTCCTCGCCGCCCTTGTTCACCACGCTCCACAGACCGTCGGTCTGCGAAAGGCGGCAGGGCGGGGTCATCCACATCAGTGGCTTGTAGCCACCGGTGTCGGAGTGCACCAGGACCGAGCCGTCGGACTTGACCATGATGAGGCGGATGGCGGGCGGCAGGTGGGCCGTGAGCCGGCCGATGTAGTCGACCGAGCACTTGGCGATGACGAGACGCACGCGCGACAGCCTAGCCGGGCCCGGACAGCAGCGCCGAAGTGGCGGGTCGATGTCATGCTAGTGGCGTGCTTGAGTCATTGACGGGGCTCGGCCTGGCCACGTCGGCCGGGCTCAACGCCTACATCCCGTTGCTCGCCATCGGCGTGCTCGCGAGATACACCGATCTCATCACGCTGCCCGACAACTGGGCGTGGATGGAGAACGGCTGGACGCTCACGATCGTCGCGGCGCTGCTGGCGATCGAGTTCGTCGCCGACAAGGTGCCGGTGGTGGACCATGTCAACGACGTGCTGCAGACGTTCGTGCGGCCGACCGCCGGCGGGCTCGCGTTCGGCGCGGCGTCGAGCTCCGAGACGGTGACGGTGACCGATCCCGGCTCGTTCTTCAGCAGCCATCAATGGGTGCCGCTGGTGGTTGGCGGGGCGATCTCGCTCGGCGTGCACGGCATGAAGGCCGCGTCCAGACCGGTGATCAACGCCAGCACGGCGGGCTTCGGCGCGCCGGTGGTGAGCACGATCGAGGACATCGCGAGCGTGGCGATGTCGCTCGTCGCGATCATCCTGCCGGTGCTGGTGCTGCTGTTCATCGTGCTGCTGTTCGTGGCGTTCTGGTGGCTGATGCGACGCCGCAAGCGGCGCAAGGAGGAGAAGGCCGCGGCCAGGTGGGCCCAGTCCCAGGGGTACCGGCCGACCTGACCACGAGCCGCGTCACTGCGCCTGGATCACCAGGATGGGGAGCTTGTGCGCCTCCCGGACGACGGTGACCAGCTCGTCGACCACGTCGGTGATCGCGAAGTCCTTCGGGGTGAAGACCCTGGCCACCCCGGAGGCGAGCAACGTGGCGGCGTCGGACGGCGGGATGATGCCGCCGACCACGACCGGGAGGTCATCGAGGCCTTCGGCGCGCAGGCCCTCCAGTACCGACGCGACCGCCGCCAGATGTGAACCTGACAGGACCGAGAGGCCGACGAGGTCGACGTCCTCCTCGACGGCCGCCGCGACGATCTGCGCCGACGTGAGGCGGATGCCCTGGTAGACCACCTCGAAGCCGGCGTCGCGGGCGCGGACGGCGATCTGCTCGGCCCCGTTGGAGTGCCCGTCGAGGCCCGGCTTGCCGACCAGCATCCGCAGCCGGCCCGCGCCGAGCTCCTCCGCGGTGCGCCGGACCCGCTCGCGGACCGCCACCAGCGCGGAGCCGGGCACCGTCGAAGCCCCTGCGGAGACGGCGCCGGTCAGCCCGGTGGGGGCGCGGTACTCACCGAACACGTCCCGCAGCACCGACGCCCACTCGCCCGTGGTGACGCCGGCGCGGACGCAGTCCAGGGTGGCCTCCATGAGGTTCCCGGTGCCGCCCGCGACCTGCCGCAGCCGCTCGAGCGCGTTGTCGACGTCGGCGGGTGTACGAGCGGCGCGCCAGGCCAGCAGCGACTCCACTGCGGCGCTCTCCACCGCGGGGTCGATCTGCTCGATCGCGGCGGCACCGGCGGCGACCAGCGGCGACGGCTCGGTCTCGGGGAAGCGGTTGACGCCGACCACGACGTCCTCGCCGCGCTCCATCCGGCCGCGCCGCTCGGCGAGCGACGCGACGAGGGCGCTCTTGAGGTAGCCGGACTCCACGGCGGCGACGACCCCGCCCATCTCCAGGACCCGGTCCAGCTCGGCGGTCGCGCCGGCGACCAGGTCGTCGACGAGGGCGGTCATGACGTGCGAGCCCTCGAACAGGTCCGGGTACTCCAGCAGGTCGGACTCGAACGCGAGGACCTGCTGCATGCGCAGCGACCACTGCTGGTCCCACGGGCGGGGCAGGCCGAGGGCCTCGTTCCACGCCGGCAGCTGCACGGCGCGGGCCCGGGCGTCGCGCGACAGCGTCACGCCGAGCATCTCCAGCACGATGCGCTGCACGTTGTTCTCGGGCTGCGACTCGGTGAGGCCCAGGCTGTTGACCTGCACGCCGTACCGGAACCGCTTCGCCGACTTGTCGGAAATTTCATACCTGTCGGTCAGGATCCGGTCCCACAGCAGGCCGAAGGCCCGCATCTTCGCGGTCTCCTCGACGAAGCGGACGGAGGCGTTGACGAAGAAGGAAATCCGGGCCGCGACGGCGGCGAAGTCGGCCACCTGGCCCGAGTCGCGGACCGCGTCGAGCACGGCGATCGCGGTGGCCAGGGCGAACGCGACCTCCTGCACGGGCGTCGCGCCGGCCTCCTGCAGGTGGTACGAGCAGATGTTGACCGGGTTCCACTTCGGGCAGTTCGCCACGGTCCACGCGATGGTGTCGGTGGTCAGGCGCAGCGACGGCCCCGGCGGGAAGATGTGCGTGCCGCGGGACAGGTACTCCTTGACGATGTCGTTCTGGGTCGTGCCCGCGAGCGAGGCGAGCGGCGCCCCCTGCTCGCGCGCCACCGTCACGTACAGGCTGAGCAGCCACATCGCGGTGGCGTTGATGGTCATCGAGGTGTTCGCGAGACCGAGGTCGATGCCGTCGAAGAGCGTGCGTATGTCGCCGAGGTGCGCGACCGGCACGCCGACCCGGCCGACCTCGCCGCGCGCCAGCTCGGCGTCGGGGTCGTAGCCGGTCTGTGTGGGCAGGTCGAACGCGACCGACAGGCCCGTCTGACCCTTGCCGAGGTTGCGCCGGAACAGCGCGTTGGAAGCGGCCGCTGACGAGTGGCCGGCATAGGTGCGCATGACCCACGGGCGGTCGCGCTCGGGGAGCTTCGCCATACAAGCACCTTACTGAACGGTAATTTGGTGAGGCTGGTGAAAATCCTCACCGGAGCCCTCGTGCCTATAGTGAACGCCGTGACGGATGCGATCACCGTGCGTGGGCTACACAAGCGGTACCGGGGACATGTCGCCGTCGACGGCGTCGACCTCGACGTGCACCGCGGTGAGGTCTTCGCGCTGCTGGGCCCCAACGGCGCGGGCAAGACGACGACGGTCGAGATTCTCGAGGGGTTCCGCCGGCGTACGAGTGGCGAGGCGACCGTGCTGGGCGTGGACCCGCACGACGGCGACGCGGCGTGGCGGCAGCGGGTGGGCATCGTGCTGCAGAGCACCGGCGAGTTCGACGACCTGACCGTGCGCGAGGTCGTGCACCACTTCGCGCTGTACTACCGCAACGCCGACGACCCTGACGCCGTCATCGAGCGGGTCGGGCTCGCCGACAAGCGCGGCGCCCGGACGCGGATCCTGTCCGGCGGGCAGAAGCGCCGCCTCGACGTGGCGCTCGGCATCATCGGCCGGCCCGAGCTGCTGTTCCTCGACGAGCCGACCACCGGCTTCGACCCCGAGGCGCGGCGCGAGTTCTGGGGGCTGATCCGGGCGCTCGCCGCGGCCGGCACCACGATCCTGCTCACCACCCACTACCTGGACGAGGCCGAGAACCTCGCCGACCGGGTCGGCGTGCTCGTCGGCGGCAAGCTCATCGCCGTCGACACCCCCGCCCGGCTCGGCAACCGCGGCAACTCCGCCACGACCGTCACCTGGGACGAGCCGGACGGCCCGCGCCAGGAGCAGACCGACACCCCGACCGCGGTCGTGACCCGGCTCGCCGCGCGGTTCGGCGGCGAGGTCCCCGGCCTGACCGTGACCAGACCCAGCCTCGAGGACGTGTACCTGCGGATGATCGGCGCCGGCGAATGACCACGTTGCGGCTCGGACTGGCCCGCGGCGGGCTGGAGATCAAGCAGTTCCTGCGCAGCCGGGAGTCGGTGATCTTCACGCTCTTCTTCCCGCTGCTGCTCCTCGTCATCTTCGGCTCGGTCTTCGACGCCGAGATCGCCCCGGGCGTGTCGTTCACGCAGTACTTCGCCGCCGGCATGATCGCCGCCGGGCTGCTGACCACCGGGTTCCAGTCCCTCGCCATCCAGATCCCGATGGAGCGCGAGAAGGGGATCCTCAAGCGGCTGCGGGGCACGCCGATGCCGCGGACCGCGTACTTCATCGGCAAGGTCGTCATGGTCCTGGCGATCGGTGCGGCGGAGACCGTGGTGCTGCTCGTGACCGCGGCGGCCTTCTACGACCTGCCGCTGCCCGCGACGGCGGCGAAGTGGGCGACGTTCGCCTGGGTCGCGGTGCTCGGCATCAGCGCGTGCACGCTGTGCGGGATCGCGTTCTCCTCGCTCGCCCGCTCCGGACGCGGCGCGCCGGCGATCGTGACCCCGGTCGCGTTGGTCCTGCAGTTCATCTCCGGCGTGTTCTTCCAGTACACGAGCCTCCCCGACTGGATGCGCTCCATCGCGTCGCTGTTCCCGCTGAAGTGGATGACCCAGGGCATGCGCTCGGTCTTCCTGCCGGACTCGTTCGCGGCGCGGGAGGTCGGCGGGTCCTGGGCGCTCGGGCACGTGGCCGTGGCGCTCGGCGCCTGGGTCGTGATCGGGCTGGCGCTGTGCATCTTCACGTTCCGCTGGACCGACCGGGGATAGTTTCGCTCAGGGTTGCAACCAGGTTGCCGATCAGTGCGGGGTGATGGGTCGGCTGGGCACGGCGGTCCGGCATGCCGGCGCTGTCGGCATCCTGGCGATCCTGCTCGTCCTCGCCCTCGGGCTGGCGGCGTCCTGGAACGCGGCCGCCTCCCTGCGGAGCAACCAGCAGGCCCGGGCCAACGCCGTCATGGACCGCGACACGTCGCTCGCCGAGGCGGCCGTGCGCACCGAGGTCCACCGGTACCTCGACACGCTGCGCACCGTCGCCGCAGCCGTCGGATCGCACGAGACGCTGACCTTCGACGACTTCGCCACGACCACCGCCCCGCTGCGCGACGCCGGACTGCCCGGGGCCACCTCGCTGGTCTTCGTCGTGGCCGCCGAGGACTCCCAGTTGGAGCAGGTCCAGGCGTACTGGCGGGACCGCGGCGTCATGGGACTCGACCTGACCGCCAAGGGCAGCGGGCGGGAGCACCTGTTCGTCATCTTCTCCCGGCCGCTGGACGGGGCGCCCGCGACCCTCCCCGGCACCGACCTGTCGCAGTCCGCCGAGCCGACCGCCGCCCTCAACGAGTCCCGCCGCGCGGGCGCGCCCGCCGTGTCCGACACGTACATCCTGCTGCGCGACCGCTCCCTGCCCGTCGCGCAGCAGCAGCGCTCGTTCGCGATCGCCGCGCCCGTGTACGGCAACCCGACGCCCGCCGGCACGAAGACGTTCAAGGGCTGGGTCGTCTTCGGCCTGCGCGGGCAGGACTTCGTCGGCGGCGTGCTGGACGCCGCCACGCAGGGCAAGGTCGACGCGGACCTGTGGGCCGCCAACGGCGTCGGCCAGGACACCCGGGTCGCGTTCCTGCACCGCATCCCCGGCACCGACCTGCGCCGCGAGGTGGCGATCCCGGTCGGGAACCGGCACTGGCGGCTCGTCCTGGCCGCCGACTCCGGCCGGCTCGCCGGGCTGTCCGGCCCGGCCGACACCGCCCCGCTCGCGATCGGCGCCGGCGGCACGATGCTGACCCTGCTGGTCGTGGTCATGCTGTGGGCCCTCGCCGGCGGCCGGGCCCGTGCCGAGGCCCGGGTCGTGTCCGCCACCGCCGGGCTGCGCGAGGCCGAACGCACCGCCCGCCGGCAGGTCGCGCTGCTCAACGGCATTCTCGACCGGATCAGCGACGGCGTCGGCGTGGTCGACGAGCACGGCACCTTCCTGGTCCACAACCCGGCCGCCAAGGCGATCCTCGGCATGGACGCGAACGCCGCCGGGATGGATTCCTGGCAGTCGCACTACGGCATCTTCCGGCCCGACGGCCGGACCGAGTTCCCGACCGCGGACCTGCCGCTGGTGCGCGCCCTCGACGGCGAGTCGACCGACGGCGTCGAGATGGTCATCCGCAACGCCGGCCGGCCGGAGGGGACGCTGCTGTCCGTCAGCGGGCGGCCCCTCGACGTGGACGGGCGGCGCGGCGCCATCGCCGTCTTCCACGACATCACGGAGGTACGGGAGCGCGAGGGCGACCTGACCGCCTTCGCGGGCATCGTCGCCCACGACCTGAAGAACCCGCTGACCGTCATCGCCGCCCACGCCGAGATGGCGCACGACGCGCTGCTGTCCTCGTCCTCGGCCCTGCTCGGCGACGGCGCCCGGGACGCGCTGGTCGCGGGTTCCCGCGACGCCGGCGCGCGGGACGCGATCGTCGCGGGTCTTCGCGACGCTGGCGCGAGCGTCGAACGGGTCAGCGCCGGGGTGGTGCGGATGCGGCGGCTGATCGACGACCTGCTCGCCTACACCACGGCTCGCGACGCGGCCCTGAAACCGCGGCCGCTCGACCTGGGCGGGCTCGTCGCCGAGGTCGTCGCCGAACGGGTCAACCACCTCGCGGTCCGCCCGGACATCTACGTCGGACCGCTGCCGTGGGTCGAGGCCGACCCGGCGATGCTGCGGCAGGTGCTGGACAACCTGATCGGCAACGCCCTCAAGTACGTCCAACCCGGCCGCATCCCGAAGGTCGACGTCAGCGCGTCACCGGCCGGACCGGGCTGGGTGAGGGTCGAGGTCGCGGACCGGGGCATCGGCGTGCCCGACGCCGACAAGCCCTACGTCTTCGAGTCCTTCCACCGGGCGCACACCGGCCAGTCGTACGGCGGCACCGGCCTCGGACTGGCCATCTGCCGCCGCGTGATCGACCGGCACGGCGGCTCGATCACCGTGGTGGACAACCCCGGCGGCGGCAGCCGCTTCAGCTTCACCCTGCCGGGGGCTCCCGTCGCGCTGGAAGCCCCGGCGGAGCTCGCTCAGGCGTACTTGTAGAAGCCCTGCCCGGTCTTGCGCCCCAGGTCCCCGGCGACGACCATCCGCGCCAGCAGCTCCGGCGGGAAGAACTTCGGGTCGGCGGTGTCGGTGTGGATGTTCTTCGCCGCGTGGTACAGCACGTCGACGCCGGTCAGGTCGGTCGTCGCCAGCGGCCCCATCGCGTGGCCGAAGCCGAGCTTGCACGCCAGGTCGAGGTCCTCGGCGCTCACCACGCCGCTCTCGACCAGCTGCACCGCCTCGACCACCAGCGCGGCGATCAGCCGCGTGGTGACGAAACCGGCGACGTCCCGGTTGACCACGATGCACGTCTTGCCGATCTCCTCGGCGAACGCCCGCGCCGTCGCCAGCGTCTCGTCGCTGGTCTTGTAGCCGCGCACCAGCTCGCACAGCTTCATGACCGGCACCGGGCTGAAGAAGTGCGTCCCGACGACCTGCTCGGGCCGCTGCGTCGCGGTCGCGATCTGCGTCACCGGGATCGCGGACGTGTTCGTCGCCAGCACCGCGTCCGCCCGGCAGATCTTGTCCAGCGTGCCGAACAGCTCCTGCTTCACGTCCAGCCGCTCGAACACCGCCTCCACGACGATGTCCGCCTCCGCCGCCGCGTCCAGGTCCGTGGTGGTGGTGATCCTGGCGAGGGCCTGCTGCACGTCGTCCTCGGCGATCACGCCCTTGCTCGCGAACTTCGTCAGCGACTTCTCGATGCCGTCCACACCGCGTCGTGTCGCCTCATCGGTCAGGTCCCGCAGCGTCACCTCCCACCCGGCCTGCGCTGCGACCTGGGCGATGCCAGACCCCATCAGCCCCGCCCCGATGACCGCCAGTCGACCCGCCATGTGACTCCCTCTCGCATCGTCGTTGACCTGCTGACCTTATCCGGCTCCGAAGGGTGATCATCTAGTGGCAGACTGTCAGTGTGCCCCTCATGTACCTCGCAGGATGGGCGGCGTCCGCCGGCGCACTCGCCACCCTGATCCTGATCATCCGCCTGCTCCGCCTCGGCGAACGGCGCCCGAGCCAGTCCGGCGTCCGCCTGCCAGAGCCCGGCAGCGCCCCCGACTACGGCCTGCTCCGCTCGGTCTCGCTCATCGGCGACCTGGCCTTCGCCCGCGACGTCCGCGACCGCCTCCGCCGCAACGGCCTGCGCGCCACCCTCGCCACCGGCCCCGACGGCATGGTCCGCGTCCTCGTCTTCGCCGACGAGTACGACCGCGCCCGCCTACTCCTGGCGCAGTGATCTCCGCTCCTCATGATCCGGAAGACTTTGTGTCGTCATAGCAGCACAAACTCTTCCGGATCACGGAAACCGGCGCGGCGGCGGTGGGGGAACTACAGCTCAGAAGTCGAACTGGTCGGGGGGTGCGACGGCGCGTTCGACCTCGACGCCCAGGCCGCGCAGGTCCGACTCGAAGCTCGGGTAGCCGCGGTCGATGTGGTGCACGTGGCGGATCTCGGTGACGCCGTCGGCGCAGAGGCCGGCGATGGCCAGACCGGCGCCGGCGCGGATGTCGGTGGCGGTGACCGGGGCACCGGAGAGGCGTTCGACGCCGCGGACCACCGCGTGGTGGCCGTCGGTGCGGATGTCGGCGCCGAGGCGGGACATCTCGTTGATGAACATGAAGCGGCCGTCGAAGATGTTCTCCGTGATGAGGGACGAGCCCTCGCTGACGGAGGACAGGCCGACCGCCATGGGCAGCAGGTCGGTGGCGAAGCCGGGGAACGGCAGGGTGACCACGTCGACGGCGCGGGGGCGGTCGGCCATGCGGACGCGGAAGGAGTCCGGGGTGGTGTCGACCTGGCCGCCCGCGGTGGCGACCTTGTCCAGCGCGATCTCCAGGAAGCTCGGATCGATGCCGTGCACGGTCACGTCGCCGCGGGTCATGGCGGCGGCGAAGGCCCAGGTGCCGGCGACGATGCGGTCGCCGACGGTGCGGTGCGAGACGGGGCGCAGCTCGGGGACGCCCTCGATGACGAGGCGGGAGGAGCCGGCGCCGGAGATGTCGGCGCCCATGTCGGTGAGCATGCGGCAGATGTCGACGATCTCCGGCTCGCGGGCCGCGTTGTCGATCTCGGTGCGGCCGTTCGCCAGTACCGCGGCCATGAGCAGGTTCTCGGTGGCGCCGACGCTCGGGAAGTCGAGCCAGATGGTGGCGCCGTGCAGCTTGGGGGCGGTGGCGATAACGAAGCCGTGCTCGCCGGAGATGTCCGCGCCCATCCGGCGCAGGCCCTCGACGTGCATGTCGAGGCCGCGCGAGCCGATCGCGTCGCCGCCGGGGTGCGCCACGCGGACGTGCCCGCAGCGCGCCAGCAGCGGGCCGAGGACGCAGATCGAGGCGCGCAGCCGGCGCACGAGGTCGTAGTCGGCCTCGGTGCCGAGCCGCTCGGGCACGTCGATGATGACGCGGTCCTCGTCCTGCTCGACCTCGCAGCCGAGGCGGCGCAGCACCTCCGCCATGATGGCGATGTCGGTGATACGGGGCACGTTGGTGAGCACAGAACGCCCGGTCGCCAGCAGCGCGGCGGCCATGAGCTTCAAGGCGGAGTTCTTGGCGCCGACCACCGACACGTCACCGGCGAGCCTGGCGCCGCCCTTCACACGGATCACGTCCACGACCGCCATCGTAGGTGCATTCCGTACGGTGAAGCCCATGGCCATTCATCTCACCCGCATCTACACGAAGACCGGTGACACCGGCACGACCGGATTGGGCGACTTCTCCCGCGTGCCGAAGACCCATCCACGCATCGGCGCGTATGCCGACGTCGACGAGGCCAACGCCGCGCTCGGGGTCGCGGTCGCGATGGGTGAGCTGACCGAGGAGCTGCGGGCGGTGCTGACCGTCGTGCAGAACGATCTCTTCGACGTGGGCGCCGACCTGTGCAACCCGATCACGGCGGAGCCCGAGTATCCGCCGCTGCGGGTCACCGAGGAGTACCTGACCCGGCTGGAGACGTGGTGCGACGAGTTCAACGAGCGCCTGCCGAAGCTCGACTCGTTCATCCTCCCCGGCGGCACGCCCGGCGCGGCGCTGCTCAACGTGGCGAGGACGGTGACGCGCCGGGCCGAGCGCAGCGCGTGGGTGCTGATGGAGCTCGACCCGGAGCACACGAACGAGCTGGCGGTGAAGTACCTGAACCGGCTGTCGGACCTGCTGTTCATCCTCGGCCGCATCGCGAACCCGGACGGCGACGTGAAGTGGGTGCCGGGGGCCAACCGCCAGGTGCCGTAGACCCCCAGCCCCCGTCAGGTGCCGTAGACCCCCAGCCCCCGTCAGGTGCCGTAGACCCCCAGCCCTTCGCTGGTGTGGATCAGCACGCGGCCGTCGGCCACGATCGGCCCCGCGGTGGCGCCAGAGGGGCCGGTCCACAGCACGGCCCTGCTGGCGAGGTTCAGCGCCAGGACCTGGCCGAGGTTGACGTACAGGACGCCGTTGGCCACGACGGGGAACGATGAGGCGACCGAGTCGACCTGGGCCGGCCCGGCCTGCGTGAAGGTCCAGCGGTCCGCGCCGGTCGCCGGGTCGATCGCGTGCAGGACCGGCGGGGTGGCCAGGTCGACGCTGTAGAGGGTCGTGTCCTGCACGGCGGGGAAGCCGAAGGTGCCCGGGCGGGTCCACAGCGTCCGTCCGGTGGCTCCGTCGTAGGCGACCAGCCCGTTGAAGCCGAGGTAGACCCGGCCCCAGGCGGCCACCGGCGTCAGCATCGACTGGCTGGCGGGCACCGACCACAGCACCGCGCCCGTGGTCGCGTCGACGGCGGTCAGCGTCTGGACGTTGCCGCCGGCGACGTAGAGCCGGTTGCTGTCGTACGCCACCGTCGCCGTCGTGTAGCCGGTGAGCTCACGGGTCCAGCGCACCGCGCCGGTCGCGGCGTCGAAGGCGTACACGAGCGTGTTGTCGCCCGGCGCGTCACCCTTGGCGTAGAGGGTGTCGCCGACCAGGATCGGCGCGTTGAAGAGCTGGTTGCCGTCGATGCGGAAGTTCCACCGCTCGACCCCGGTCATGGCGTCGAACGCGTGGATGAAGCCGATCTGCGTCCCGGCGTAGACGAGGCCGTTGCCGACGGTCCCGCCGGTGGTGTAGCGCAGCGCGGGCTCGGTGGCCGGCGGCGTGGTCCAGCGCACCGCGCCGGACGCCAGGTCGGTGGCGGCGAACTGCAAGGTGTTCGCCTGACCGTAGGCGATGCCGCTGGCGACGACCGGCGCCTCGATGTCGGCGCCGGTCAGCCGCAGCCGGTGCAGGGTCCCCACGTTGGCGGCGCCGAGTGTCCGCTCCCCCACGTTGACGCCCGCGTGCCCGGCGCCGCCGCCCCACGTGGGCCACGCCGCCGAAGCGGCCGGGGGCACCACCGCCGGGTACACCTCGACCTCGAACAACGAGTAGCCGTAGCGGGTGGCGCGGGTGAGGCCGGTCAGGCGGACGTACCGGGCGGCCGCCATGGCGGCGATGGACAGCGTCTGCGTCCCGCCGGTACTGGTGGCCGCCGGCACGAGGTCGAACCACGACGCGCCGTCCGGCGAGCCCTGCAGCGTGAACGTGCGGGCGTAGGCGGCCTCCCATCGCAGCACGACCCGGCACAGCTGCTGGGCGCCGCCGAGGTCGACCTGAAGCCGCTGCGGGTCGCTGAAGGCGCTCGACCAGCGGGTGGCGGAATTGCCGTCGAACGCCTTCGCCGGCAGCAGGCTGCCGTTCTCCGACGACGATGCGGTGGCGGGCCGGTTGAGCGCGATGTTGGTGGTGCCGCAGGTCGCGGCAATCGCGGCGGCGGGCGCGGGCACCACGAACAGCACTGCCGCGGAAATCACCACGGCAGCGAGCAATCTGGACATACGTGGTTCTCCTAGGGGTGACGGCCACTGGGAGAGCGCTCTCAGACGGCGTCAGTCTCCACCAGGAGAAAGAGGAACGTCAATTTCTGCCTAGTTTGTGCGATACCTGTACGGCCGGGTCTCCGGGGTCGACTCACCCGGAGGCGCCGCCTCTACCCAGGACAGGAACCCGGTCAGCGCCCGCTCCGCCATCGCGATCTCGACCGGCGACTGCCGGCTGACGCACCGCACGATCACCCAGTCCGGCGGAAGCACCAGCAGCTCGGCCGGGTCAGGGGTGCGACGGCGGTCGACGGAGAGCCCACGCCGGGAAAGCACCCGGCGTGGGCCGGGCCAGAAACTGAAGATGCGATACCACTTCAGCTCGTCGCCGGCGAAGCGGGCCAGGCCCGCGGACCAGCCCCGGCCGGGCAGCATGGTGCTCAGCCGGACACCCAGCTCGATCGTGCCGCCCTGCCGGGCGATGACCACGCGGCGCAGGAAGAGCAGCGCCAGAGCGGCGAGCAGGATGAGGACCCCGATGCCAATTCCCTCGACGATCCTCACCAACGCCGCCCGCCGGTCAGTGCGCGGCTTGCGCGGAGGCGGGGGTGCAGCTCTCGGCCAGCACCGTCACCCCGGTCGCCGTGACGGAGAGGAACCCGCCCGAGACGTCGAAGGCGATCTCCTGCCCACCGGAGTGCTTGATGCGCACCTGGCCCTCCTCGGCCAGCTGACCGAGGAGCGGCGCGTGACCGGGAAGCACACCGAGCTCGCCCTCCGTCGTGCGCGCCATGACCATGTCGGCGTCACCGGACCAGACTTTTTCCTCGACGGCTACGAGCTCGACGTGCAGCTGCCTCGCCACGCTAGTTACTCCTCGTGTGCGCGATTCGGTTTTGCCGAGTGTAGTCAATGATCCGACGCGGCGAGCAGTGGGCCTCGCCACGTTGGCACAACTCCTGAAATGCCGGTGGAGCGGCGATCCGCAATCGCGCTGCAGATGGCCACTCAACACTTCAGAGCGTGACGTATGTCACGCCGTCATGGTGGCGTTTTCCTGAAAACCAAGCAGAAAGGGCGCCCCCCGAAGCGGGAGACGCCCTTTTGCCGTACGGCTATGTCAGTCCTTCATGAGCTCGTGCGCGTTGCGCTCGAGGTCCTCGAGACCGCCACACATGAAGAAGGCCTGCTCGGGGAAGTGATCGTACTCACCCTCGGAGATCTTCTTGAACGACTCGATCGTCTCCTTGAGCGGGACGGTCGAACCGGGGACGTTGGTGAACTGCTCCGCCGCGTAGGTGTTCTGCGACAGGAACCGCTCGATGCGCCGGGCACGGCCGACCGTGACCTTGTCCTCTTCGGACAGCTCGTCCATACCGAGGATGGCGATGATGTCCTGCAGGTCCTTGTACTTCTGCAGGATCCGCTGCACCTCGCGGGCGACCGTGTAGTGCTCGATGCCGACGTACTCCGGCGCGAGAATGCGCGAGGAGGACGCCAGCGGGTCGACGGCCGGGTAGATGCCCTTGTCCGAGATCGACCGCTCGAGGTTGGTCGTCGCGTCCAGGTGGGCGAACGTGGTGGCCGGCGCCGGGTCGGTGTAGTCGTCGGCGGGCACGTAGATCGCCTGGAGCGAGGTGATGGCCTTGCCCCGCACGGAGGTGATGCGCTCCTGCAGCAGACCCATCTCGTCGGCCAGGGTCGGCTGGTAGCCGACGGCGCTCGGCATACGGCCGAGCAGCGTCGAGACCTCCGAGCCGGCCTGCGTGAACCGGAAGATGTTGTCGATGAAGAGCAGCACCTCCTGGTTCTGCACGTCACGGAAGTACTCCGCCATGGTCAGCGCGGACAGGGCGACCCGCAGACGCGTGCCGGGCGGCTCGTCCATCTGACCGAAGACCAGGGCGGTCTTGTCGAGCACGCCACCCTCGTCCATCTCCAGGATGAGGTCGTTGCCCTCACGGGTGCGCTCGCCGACACCGGCGAACACCGAGGTGCCACCGAAGTTCCGGGCGACCCGGATGATCATCTCCTGGATCAGCACCGTCTTGCCGACGCCGGCACCGCCGAACAGGCCGATCTTGCCACCACGCACGTACGGCGCGAGCAGGTCGAGGACCTTGATGCCGGTCTCCAGCATCTCCGTCTTCGGCTCGAGCTCGGCGAACGCGGGAGCCTTGCGGTGGATCTCCCAGCGCTCGTTGATCTCGAGCTTCGACTCGTCGGCGTTGAGCACCTCGCCGAGGGCGTTGAACACGTGGCCCTTGGTGATGTCGCCGACCGGCACCGAGATGCCGGAGCCGGTGTCGTGCACCTCGGCGCCACGGACGAGACCGTCCGTCGGCTGCATGGAGATGGCGCGGACCTGGTTGTCACCCAGATGCTGGGCAACCTCGAGCGTCAGCTTCTTGGCGCCCTCGGAGAGGGTCACCTCGACGTGCAGCGCGTTGTAGATCGCGGGCATGGCGTCGCGCGGGAACTCGGCGTCGACGACCGGGCCGATGACCCGGACGACGCGGCCGACCGCGGTCTTGGCTGGTGCAGTCATCACACATCACTTCCCGCCGCCGCCAGCGCGTTGGCGCCGCCGACGATCTCACTGATCTCCTGGGTGATCGCCGCCTGCCGCGCGGAGTTCATCTCCCGCGTGTACCGCTTCAGCAGGTCGTCGGCGTTGTCTGAGGCGCTCTTCATGGCCCGCCGGCGGGCCGCCGACTCACTCGCCGCCGAGTCCAGCAACGCCGCGAAGATCCGCGTGTTGATGTACTTCGGCAGGAGCGCCTCGAGCAGCTCCTCGGCCTCCGGCTCGAACTCGTACGCCGGCAGCGGGCCGGCGACCTGCTGCTCCTCGACCTCCATCGGAGCGACGATGCGCGCCACGGGGGTCTGCGTCATGAGCGAGCGGAACTGGGTGTGGACCATGTACAGCTCGTCGACACCGTAGATGCCGTCCGGGCCGGGGCCGTCCGCAGTGTCGTCCGCGCCGTTGACGAAGGCCTGGATGAGGGTCTCGCCGATCTCCCGCGCGTTCTCGAAGCGCGGCAGTTCGGAGAAGCCCGTCCAGCTGCCCGCGATCTCGCGACCGCGGAACCGGTAGTACGCCACGCCCTTGCGCCCGGAGACGTAGAGCGCGACCTGCTTGCCGTCCGCGCGCAGCCGCGCGATGAGCTGCTCGGCCTGACGGATCGCGTTGGCGTTGTAGCCGCCGCAGAGCCCCCGGTCGCTGGTGACCAGCAGCACCCCGGCCCGGCGGACCGGGCTGCGCGGCACCAGCAGCGGGTGGTCGACGTTGGTGTTGGTCGCCAGTGCCGTCAGCACGCCCGTGATCGCCTCGGCGTAGGGCAGCGACGCGGCGACCCGCTCCTGCGCCTTACCGATGCGGCTCGTGGCGACGAGCTCCTGCGCCTTGGTGATCTTCTTGGTCGACTTGACCGTGCGGATCCTCCGGCGCAGTGCCTGTACCTGACCGGCCATGGCTCAGCCCGACTTCCGGACCTGGCGGGTGACGGTCTCGCGATCCTGCTCACCCTGCAGCGCCTTGGCCGGGGCCTCGTTGATCGGCGCCTCGGAACCCTTGGCCGTGAACGTCTTCTTGAAGTGGGCGATCGCGTCGGTCAGGCCGTCGATCGTCTCCTGCGGCAGCTTCTTCGACTCCGCGATGGCGGCGATGAGCTCCTTGCGGTTGCTGCGGAGGTACTGCAGGAACTCGCCCTCGAAGCGGCGGATCTCGCCGACCGGCACGTCGTCGAGCTTGCCGGTGGTGCCGGCCCACACCGAGACGATCTGGTCCTCGACCGCGAACGGGGAGAACTGCGGCTGCTTGAGCAGCTCGACCAGGCGGGCGCCCTTGTCCAGCTGGGCCCGCGACGCCTTGTCCAGGTCGGACGCGAACGCCGAGAAGGCCTCCAACTCGCGGTACTGCGCGAGGTCCAGCCGCAGGCGGCCGGCGACGTCCTTCATGCCCTTGACCTGGGCGGAGCCGCCGACGCGGGACACCGAGGTGCCGACGTTGATGGCGGGACGCACACCCTGGTTGAACAGGTCGGACTCGAGGAAGACCTGACCGTCGGTGATCGAGATGACGTTGGTCGGGATGTAGGCCGAGATGTCGTTGGCCTTGGTCTCGATGATCGGCAGACCGGTCATCGAGCCGCCACCGAGCTCGTCGGACAGCTTCGCGCAGCGCTCCAGCAGCCGGGAGTGCAAGTAGAAGACGTCACCCGGGTAGGCCTCACGGCCCGGCGGGCGGCGCAGCAGCAGCGACACGGCGCGGTAGGCCTCGGCCTGCTTCGTCAGGTCGTCGAAGACGATCAGGACGTGCTTGCCGCCGTACATCCAGTGCTGGCCGATGGCCGAGCCGGTGTAGGGGGCGAGGTACTTGAAGCCGGCCGGGTCGTCCGCCGGGGAGGCGACGATGGTCGTGTACTCCATCGCGCCCTGCTCCTCGAGGACACCGCGGGTGGCGGCGATCGTCGAGGCCTTCTGGCCGATGGCGACGTAGATGCAGCGGACCTGCTTCTTCGGGTCGCCGGACTTCCAGTTGTCGCGCTGGTTGATGATCGTGTCGAGCGCGACCGTGGTCTTGCCCGTCTTACGGTCACCGATGATCAGCTGGCGCTGGCCCCGGCCGATGGCGGTCATGGCGTCGATCGCCTTGATGCCGGTCTGCAGGGGCTCCTTGACAGGCTGGCGGGCCATGACGTTGGGCGCCTGGAGCTCCAGCTCGCGGAGGCCCTCGTTGGCGATCTCGCCGCGGTCGTCGATCGGCTCGCCGAGCGGGTTGACCACGCGGCCCAGGAAGGCGTCGCCGACCGGGACCGAGAGCACCCGGCCGGTCCGCTTGACCTGCTGACCCTCTTCGATACGCTCGAAGTTGCCGAGGACGACGACACCGATCTCGCGCACGTCAAGGTTGAGCGAGACGCCGAGCGTGCCGTCCTCGAACTCGAGCAGCTCGTTGGCCATCGTCGAGGGCAGACCCTCGACCTGGGCGATACCGTCGCCGGCGTACGAGACGACGCCGACCTCCTCGCGGGAGATCCGTGAATCAACGGACGACACGTAGCGCTCGAGTGCGCCCCGAATGTCGTCCGAGGAGATGGTCAGCTCGGCCATTCCTCAACCTTCTATCTGGAAGTGAATCAAGCTTCGGGGATTAGTTGGCGAGTGCCGTCTTGGCCTCGGCGAGACGCCGCGACACCGTGCCGTCGTACAGGTCCGAACCGACCTTGACCCGCATGCCACCGATGATGCGTGGATCAACGTCGATCTTGAGGGAGACCTCTCGACCGTACAGCTCAGCAAGACGACCGGCCAGGCGCTGCTCGTCAGCCTCGGTCAGGGGGGCCGCGGTCGTGACGTAGGCCACCGAGTGGTCGCGCTGCTTCGCGGCCAGCTCGACGAGGCGGGTCAGCGAGCTCTCGAAGCCCCGGCCACCGAACCCGGTGACCGCCAGCTCCGCCAGCCGCGCCGTCGCCGGCTTGGCCTTGCCGCCGAGCAGGTCCTTGACCAGCTGGACCCGCGCCTCCAGCGGCGACGAGGCGTCGGCGAGTGCCGCGGCGAGACGGGAGTCGCCGGAGACGACCTGCCCGAACCGGAACAGCTCGTCCTCGACGTCGCCGAGCTCACCGGCGCGGTCGACGCCGGACAGCAGCGTGGTGACCCCGAGCAGCTCGACGCCGTCCAGGAGCGCACCGGGGCCGGACCAACGGCCCGTGACCAGGGTCGCGAGGATGTCGAGTGCCTCGTCGCTGACCTTGCCCTCCAGGACGGAGCGCAGGAGCGCGGCGTGGTCCTCACCGGCGCGACCCGGGTCGGCCAGGGCCCGGCGCAGCGGCCGCTCACGCCCGAGCAGACCGGCCACGGCGAGGATCTCCTCGCCGACGGCACCGATCCGCTGAACGTCAGCGCTCGCCGCGAATGCGGCGAGCTTGTCGGCGGCGGCTCCGTAGGACTCCCGGTTGATGGTGTCCATCAACGCCGCCCTGCGGTGCCGGCAGGACTGTCACCGATCTCGTCGAGGAACCGCTCGACCGTGCCACGGCGGCGGGCCTCCTCCTCCAGCGACTCCCCGACGATCCGGCCGGCGAGGTCGACCGCGAGCGAGCCGATCTCGGCGCGCAGCTGACGGACGATGGTCTGCCGCTCGGTCTGCAGGGCCTCGCGGCCGGCCGCGATGATGCGGTCGCTCTCCTCACGGGCCTTCGCGAGGATGTCCTCACGGATGCCCGTGGCGTCGGCGCGCGCCTCGTCACGGATGCTGGCCGCCTCGGTGCGGGCCTCGGCGAGCTGCTGCTTGTACTGCTCCAGCAGCCGGTTGGCCTCGGCCTGCGCCTCCTCGGCGCGCTTGATGCCACCCTCGATCGCGTCGACCCGTGCGCGGAAGGTCTCCTCCATGCGCGGGAAGACGAACTTCATCAGCACGAAGCACAGGATGCCGAAGGCGATCAGGCCGACGACGATCTCCTGCCAGATCGGGATGATCGGGTTGTGTGCAGCTTCCCCTTCAGCGAGGAAAGGCAGCATGGGAAACCTCCCGCTCTAAATGTTGGTGGAGGCGGGTGGCTTACTTGAAGACGAAGCCGAAGGCGATGCCGAGGAGGGCGAGCGCCTCGACCACGGCGAAGCCGAGGAACATGTAGGTGCGGGTCAGACCGGCCGACTCCGGCTGGCGAGCCGTCGACTGGATGTACGACGCGAAGATGATGCCGACGCCGATGCCGGGGCCGATGGCGGCGAGGCCGTAGCCGATGGCGCTGAGGCTGCCGTTGACTGCTGCCAGGTGGTCCATTTGGAATTCCTCCTGAGATCTCGCGTGACGGTCACGCGGGACAACTGAAAAGTGGTGCGTTTCGCTTTCGAATTCGAAGCGTGGGATGCGCTCAGTGCTCGTCGGCGAGAACGCCGGCCAGGTAGTTGGCGGTCAGCAGCGTGAAGACATAGGCCTGCAGCGCCGCGATCAGCAGCTCGAAGAACGTGAGCCCGATGGTCATCGCCCACGACACGAGCGAGATGGGCTTGAGGAAGAAGCTCTCCGCGTTGAGCAGCGCGAAGCCGCCGAGCGTGAAGACCAGCAGCAGCATGTGCCCGGCGAACATGTTGGCGAACAGACGCAGGGCGAGCGTGACCGGCTGGAGGATGAAGGCCTGCAGGAACTCGATCGGGATCAGCAGGAACTGCATGTACCACGGGGCGGGCAGGTAGACGGCGTGCTTGATGTAGCCGGCGAAGCCGTGCTTCTTGATGCCCTGGTACAGGTACAGCACATAGGTGCAGATCGCCAGGCCGGCCGGGAATGCGATGTGCGCCATCGGCGAGACCTGGATGAACGGGATGATCGAGAAGATGTTGCCGACCAGGATGAAGACGAACAACGACGCGAGGTATGGCGCGAACCGCAGCCCCTCGTGGCCGATGACGTCCTTCGCGACACCTTCCCGCACGAAGCCGTAGATCGACTCGGCGAGCCACTGCTTCTTGGTCGGGACGATCTTGGGGTCGCGGTAGGAGACCAGGAAGTAGATGAGCACCAGGGCCACGGCCAGCCACAGGAACAGGCTGAACTTGGTCAGCCACTCCACCCCGAACAGGTGGGGGGGGAAGATGTCTTCCACGCTGGGCGGGAAAGGCGTCTCCGCCAAAACCAGACCGCTCACCACGTCCCTCTCGTTATCGATTCAACCGATGCGTCAGGCGCCGAGGCGCTTGACGACCAGGTAGATGCCACCAGCGGCGCCGAGCACGCACCCGATCGCCGTGATGATGCCTCCGGCGTTGAGCCACTCATCGATCAGCCAGCCGACGAAGCCCCACACGGCGATGCCCGAGATGAGGTATCCGACGGCGGCCCAACCTTCGTTGGCACCACTCGATCCGGACTGCTTGGGTGTCTGGTTACCGGCCATGACGCGGTGACCATATCAGCCTGCCGGGAGCACCCGTGCATCGACCCCCGCGTGCTCGTCGCGCGGGGGTTGCTCTAGGGGTCGGGTGCCATCAACCGACGGCCGTCAACGTTACTACGCCTAACGCCAGGCGAACGTCAACTACACGACTGATGCGTGAGTGAATGTTGCGCACGGTCACTCCCAGGGGGTTAGCTGAAGGTCAAGGATAACAATGCGTATGGGGGTGATGACCTTGCGCAACGCCGTCATCGCGTTTTTCGTCATTCTGACCGCCATCGTGATCACCAAGACCGACCCCGGCGACAGGTCGCCGGCGGCGTCGAGCGGCGGCGGCCAGCGGGTCGTGTGTTCGGTTTCACCGCAGCGACCCGCGGAGAAGGGCGGCAGGATCGTCGCCGCCGCGCAGTTCCGCTGCGACCCCCCCGGTCCCGACGGGCTGACCGTCACCGTCCGCCTGCAGCGCAACGACGGCGGCACCTGGGTCACGGTGGCCCAGGACACGTTCGTCACCAACGCGGCCTACACGACCCGCGAGCACTCCGCGGCGTCCAGGACCCGGCAGGTCGGCACCGCCTGCGCGGCCGGCACCTTCCGCACCCACGTGGAGGCCAACGTGTACGACAACCGGCGCAACTCCGGTCTGTCGAAAGCCAGCGGCGAGCGCCGCAACCCCTGCTGACGGCGCCGCTAGGACGGCTCGATCTCCACATAGGGGATCTTCGCCCGCCACACCCAGACCGCCTGGGCGGCGACCCAGATCAGCGTCCCGGCGATCACCAGCGCGCCCAGCCACGGCAGGCCGCCCCAGCCGGTCTCCGCCACGATCCACATGACGACGCCGATGATCGCGAACTTCAGGATGTACGTGCCGAGCGCCACCGGCATCAGCAGGTGCCGGGCCCGCAGGTCGGTCACCGCGATGATCAGGCTCGACACGGTGTAGCTCAGCATGACGAGCGCCACACCGGCGAGGGCGCCGAGCGCGCCGGTGCCGCCGTCACGCCACCAGGCGAGCGGCGCGGCGGCCACGAGCAGGCCGCCCATCGCGATCAACGCGGTCGGCAGGTGCTGCAGTCGCTTCCTCACAGTGGAGCAGGATACGCCGGGAACCGCCCGACCAGCTCGGTCACCCGGTCGCCGACCTGCTCGCCGCGGATCGCGCCGCCGATCAGCTCGGCGATCTCGGCCATCTCCGCCTCGCCCATCCCCTGCGTCGTCACCGACGGCGTGCCGACCCGCACCCCGGAGGCGGTCATCGGCTTCTCCGGGTCGTACGGGATGGCGTTCTTGTTCAGGGTGATCCCCGCGGCGTCGCAGCGCTCCTCGGCGTCGCGCCCGGTGATCCCGAGCCCGCGCAGGTCGATGAGGGCCAGGTGGGTGTCGGTGCCGCCGGACACCGGCCGCATCCCCTGCGCCTCGAGCCCGGCGGCGAGCGCCCGCGCGTTGCGCACGACCTGGGCCGCGTAGTCCACGAACGCCGGCTGCGCCGCCTCGTGCAGCGCGACCGCCTTCGCCGCGACCGCGTGCATGAGCGGCCCGCCCTGCGTGAACGGGAAGACCGCCTTGTCGATGCGCTGCGCGAGGGACTCCCGGCACAGCAGCATGCCGCCGCGCGGGCCGCGCAGCACCTTGTGCGTCGTGCAGCTGACCACGTCGGCGTGCTCGACCGGCGACGGGATCGCCTTGCCGGCGACGAGGCCGATGAAGTGCGCCGCGTCGACCATCAGGTAGGCGCCGACCTCGTCGGCGATCGCACGGAAGCGGGCGAAGTCGATCAGCCGCGGATAGGCGGTGGCCCCGCAGATGATCATCGCGGGACGGTGGCTGAGGGCGAGGTCGCGCACCTCGTCGTAGTCGATCAGCTCGTCCTCGCGGCGAACCGGGTACCCGACCGTGGTGAACCACTTGCCGGAGAAGTTGACCTTGCTGCCGTGGGTGAGGTGCCCGCCGTGCGGCAGCTCCATCGCCAGGACGGTGTCGCCGGGCATCAGCAGCGCCGCGTACGCCGCGAGGTTGGCGCTCGCGCCGCTGTGCGGCTGGACGTTGGCGTGCTCGGCGCCGAACAGCGCCTTGGCCCGCTCGATCGCGAGCTCCTCGGCCCGGTCGACGGCCGCGCAACCGCCGTAGTAGCGGCGGCCCGGGTAGCCCTCCGCGTACTTGTTGGTCAGCGTCGAACCCAGCGCGGCCAGGACCGCGGGCGAGGTGAAGTTTTCGCTCGCGATGAGCTGCAGGCCGCCGCGCAGGCGGTGCAGCTCGTCGAGGACGACGTCGGCGATCTGCGGGTCCGTCTCGCGGAGCGCGTCGAAGTCCGGCCCCCAGTAGGTGTCGCCCATGAAAACGAGTCTAGGGGGCATGAGCGCAGGGTAAGCATGAAGTCATGCGATGCCTCGTGACCGGCGCGACCGGGTATGTCGGCGGCCGGCTGGTCCCCCGTCTCCTCGCCGCGGGCCACGAGGTCCGCTGCCTGACCCGCGACCCGCGGCGGCTGCGGGACGTGCCGTGGGCCGGCCGCGTCGAGATCGTGCAGGGCGACCTCGTGGAGGAACAGGACGAGCGCCTCACCGACGCCATGCGCGACGTCGACGTCGTCTACTACCTGGTCCACGCGCTCGGGCAGGCGGCGTTCGAGGACGTCGACCGGCTCAGCGCGCTCAACCTCGCCGTCGCCGCGGTCGACGCCGGCGTGCAGCGGATCGTCTACCTGGGCGGGCCGGCGCCGAGCGAGAAGACCGCCTCGCCGCATCTGCGCTCGCGCGGCGAGGTCGCCGACATCTTCCTGCGCAGCGGCGTGCCGACCGTCGTGCTGCGCGCCGCCGTCATCATCGGCTCCGGCTCGGCGTCGTTCGAGATGTTGCGGTACCTCACCGAGCGGCTGCCCGTCATGATCACTCCTCGCTGGGTGCACAACCGGATCCAGCCGATCGCGATCCGCGACGTCCTGCGCTACCTCGTCGCCGCCGCCACCGTCTTCCCCGTGCCGCTCAACCGGGCGTTCGACATCGGCGGTCCCGACGTGCTCACCTACGCCGAGATGATGCGGCGGTACGCCGTCGTCGCGGGCCTCCCGCCGCGGACCGTGCTGCCGGTCCGGGCGCTCACTCCCTGGCTGTCGTCGCACTGGGTCGGCCTGGTCACGCCGGTGCCCAACCGGATCGCCCGGCCGCTCGTCGGCAGCCTCATCCACGAGGCGGTCTGCCGCGAGCACGACATCGCCGCGTTCGTGCCCGACCCGCACGACGGGCTCACCGGCTTCGACCTCGCCGTCCGGCTCGCGCTGCGCAGGATCCGCGACGCGGACGTGGAGACCCGCTGGGCCAACGCGGCGATCCCGGGCGCGCCGAGCGACCCGCTGCCGTCGGATCCCGCGTGGTCCGGCGGCACGGTGTACCGCGACGAACGCAGCCGGACCGTCGAGGCCGCGCCGGACCAGCTGTGGCGCGTCATCGAGGCGATCGGCGGGCAGAACGGCTGGCACTCCTTCCCGCTCGCCTGGTCGGTCCGCGGCTGGCTGGACCGGCTCGTGGGCGGGGTCGGGCTGCGCCGCGGCCGCCGCGACCCGCACCGCCTCTACGTCGGCGAGGCGCTGGACTTCTGGCGCGTCGAAGAGATCGTGCCGGGCGAGCTGCTGCGGCTGCGCGCGGAGATGAAGCTTCCGGGTCAGGCCTGGCTCGAGATGCGCGTGGCGCTCGATCAGCGGGGGCGGCTGGTGTACGAGCAGCGCGCCGTCTTCCTGCCACGCGGACTGTCCGGCCACCTGTACTGGCTCGCCGTCGCGCCCTTCCACGCGGTCGTCTTCGGCGGCATGGCACGCAACATCGCCCGCTCGGCCGAGCGCCTGCCCTTGACCGAGACCGCGGACGTCAGCGGCTGACCAGCTTCCCCGTGCGCCGGCACGCGGTCAGCGGTTGAGCAGCGCCGCCGTTCGCCGGCACGCGGTCAGCGGTTGAGCAGCGCCGCCGTTCGCCGGCACGCGGTCAGCGGTTGAGCAGCGCCGCCGCGAGGGGCCGGGTCAGCGCCTGGACCTGGTCGGCGACGATGCCGAAGAAGTCGTCGGGGCGGCCCCACGGATCGGCCAGGTCGTCCTCGTCACGCGCCTCGTCGCGGGCCTTGTCCACCAGGTCGACGAGCGCCACGCCACGGTCGTACACGTCGGCGGTCGCGGGCAGGTCCGCCACCACCGCCGGCAGCAGGCGCGCGAACTGCCCCCACACGAACGTCCGGCTCGCCGCGTCCGGCCGCAGGGACACCACGAAGTCGACCTGTTCGGCCGTCGCGGTCAGTACCAGATCCGAGGCGTCGACGTGCTCGGCCAGCAGCTTGCGGGCGCGGAAGCCCGCGGTGTCGCCGCCCCGGGCGAGCACCTGCCGGGCCGCCTGCGGGTCCATCGGCTCCCCCGCGTGCCATCCGCCGGTGCCCGCGCCGTGGACATAGACCAGGTCAGGCGGCGCGCCGAGGGCGGCGAGGTCGGCGACGAGCAGCCGCTCGGCCATCGGCGACCGGCAGATGTTGCCCATGCACACGCACAGGACGCTGAACGGCGCCATGCGGCCTCAGTCCTCCAGGCCGATCAGGGTCGGCACGACCTCGCGCAGCTTCTCGATCGGGATCGCGCCGGCCCGCAGCACCCGGTGCTCGCTGTTGGTCACCGAGATGATCGTGCTGGCGACCGGCTCGGGGCACGGGCCGCCCTCCAGGTAGACGCTCACCGAATAGCCCAGCTGGTCGCGGGCCTCCGCCGCGGTCTCCGCCGCCGGCTGGCCCTGCTTGTTGGCCGACGAGACCGCCATCGGTCCGGTCTCGCGCAGCACCTCCAGCGCGATCGGGTGCAGCGGCATGCGCACCGCGACCGTGCCGTCGCCGCCGCCGAGGTCCCACTGCAGGCTCGGCGCGTGCTCCACGACGATCGTGAGCGCGCCCGGCCAGAACGCGTCGACGAGGTCGCGCGCCGCCTGCGGCAGCCCGAAGACGAGCCCGTCGAGGGTGTGCCGGGAGCCGACGAGCACCGGCACCGGCGCGGAGCTGCCCTTGGCGTTGTTGAGCGCGGTGACCGACCAGGACTTGAACGCGTCGGCGCCGATGCCGTAAACCGTGTCGGTCGGCATGACGACCAGGTCGCCGCGGCCCACCGCCTCGATCGCGGCGGCGATCCCACGGTCGCGCTCGGCAAGCTGGCTGCAGTCGTAGAGCATCACGCGGCTAGTCTGCCACCCGCCGGGCGGTGACGAAGCGCGGGCGTCCGGCGAGATCGCGGTGGTCCGTCACCTCGTCGAAGCGCCCGGTCGCGCGGATCAGCGCCGGCAGCGTCTCGCCGTGGCTGTCGTCGTGCTCGATCCCCAGCCGTCCGCCGGGCCGCAGCAGCCCGGCCGCCCGGTCGACGAGCCCCGGCATGAGCGCCAGGCCGTCGCCGCCCGCGAACACGGCGTCGTGCGGGTCGTACACCGAAACCTCCACGTCGACCGGCGCGCCTTCCGGGACGTAGGGCGGGTTGCTCAGCACCAGGTCGACCGTGCCGTCGAGCTCGCGCAGGGTGGCCGGGTCGGTCACGTCGCCCTCGACCACGTGGACGTCCGGCGCCAGGCTCGCCACGTTGCGCCGCAGCCACCGCAGCGCGGCGGGGCTCCGCTCCACGCACCACACGTCGGTGCCCGCGTCCCGCATCGCGATGGCGATGGCTCCCGACCCGCCACAGAGGTCCACGATTGTCGTTTTCGGCGTCTGTACGAGCTGCCGCCGCGCCTTCTGCGCCCACTCCACCAGCAGCTCCGTCTCGAACCGTGGGATGAAGACGCCCTCGCCGACCGCGAGCTCGTGCCCGTAGAACGGCGCCGTGCCGGTCAGGTGCTGCAACGGAACCCGCGCGCTTCTCCGGCCGACGAGGTCGCTGATCCGCGCCCGTTGTCCCGCGTCCGGCACGGGTGCGGTCAGCAGCCGCGACCTGGAGATTCCCAGCACGTGGGCGGCGATCAGCTCCGCGTCGACCCGCGGCGACGCCACCCCCGCGAGGTCCAGCGCGCGGGTGGCGGCCGCGATCACCACGGAAAGCGTGGCGGTTTCGCCGTCCGGCATGTCATCTTCGGTGCTGTGCACCCCATAATCATGGGGCGCGCGAAAGGAGGGCCCGATGGCGGTGGCAGACCGCACGTCGGAGCTGACCCGCGCCCGGCGCCTGATCTTCGACGACCACCTCGGCGAGGCGATGACGGTCATCGACCGCATCCTGACCGGCGACCAGCCCCCGCACGACCGCGTCGAGGCGCTCACCCTGCGGCTCATCGCCCTGATCAACATGGGCCGCGCCGAGGACTACCCGGCCGCCCTCGACGCCGGCCTCGCCGCCGCCCGCCAGGTGCAGGACCCGGCGCAGTACGGTGAGCTGCAGGCCCTCGCCGCGATCGTCGCCCTGCGGGCGGGCTCGCTGGACCGCTGCGTCCGCGCGCTGGTGCACGGCTCGCGGGCCCTCGGCGCCGTCGAGCTCACCGACGAGACCACCGCGTGGGGCTGGCACAACCTGGCGATGGCCTACTCCTACACCGGCTTCCACGAGCACGCGAACGCCGCCATGGAGAAGGCCCGCGAGGTCGCCGCCGAGGTCGGGGTCGCCACCGCCAACACCGACTTCGCCACCCCGCAGATCCGCCTCCTGCACGCCGTCGAGCTGGACCACCGCGGCGACAGCGAGGGCTGCCAGCGCATACTGCGCGACGTCGTGAGCGACCTCGAGCGCAAGCACAAGGACAACGACCTCGACAAGCTGCGCCCCATCGCCCGCGGCGCGCTCGGCTACGCGGTCCTGCGCCTGGGCACCCTCGGCATCCAGGGCCTCGTCACCGACGTCGACCCGTGGCCGCTGCTGGAGTCCGCCGGCATGTCCACCCGCGCCCGCGACCTGCGCACCCTCGGCGCCGTCTGCAAGGCCATCGCCGAGCGCCGCCCGATCGAGGCCGTCGCCCGCCTGGAGACCGCCCACGTCAGCGACGAGTCCCTGGGCGCCGCCGAGCAGCACCGCCTCCGCGCCCTGGCCCATCTGGGCACCGGCGACTACCGCTCGGCGTACCACGCCGACCGCCACGCCTTCCACGTCGCCAACGTGCAGCCCGACCGGCTCCGCGACCTCTTCGTGGAAGGCATCGCCGCGCTCCTGGACCACGAGGACCTGGTCCGCCGCGTCGACTTCCACCGCGGCGAGGCCCAGACCGACCCCCTCACCGGCCTGCCCAACCGCCGCTACCTCGAGGAGCACGTCACCAAGCTCGTCGCCACCGGCGGCCACGCCGTCCTGGGCGTCTGCGACCTGGACGGCTTCAAGCAGGTGAACACCCGCCACGGCCACCTCTCCGGCGACCTCGTCCTGCAACGCGTCGCCGGCGTGCTCAACCGCGTCATGCGCAAGGGCGACTTCGTGGCCCGCTACGGCGGCGACGAGTTCGTCGTCGTCCTGCCCACCACCTCGGCCGCCGAGGCCCGCGAGATCCAGCGCCGCATCGTCGCCGCCGTCGCCGCCGAGGACTGGCACGCCCTCGTCCCGGGCACCCCCGTCGGCGTCACCATCGGCTGGGCGGGCCTGTCGGGCGAGGACTTCGAGTCGGTCGCCGAAGCCTTCGAAGCCGCCGACCACGCCATGCTGCGCGCCAAAACCCCCCGCCCCCGCGCCGCCAGCTGAGCCGTGCTTCCGCCCCACCGCGGTGGCCGGGTCTGCCCTCCCCCATGATCCGGAAGACCTTGTGCACCCCTGACTACACGATCTCTACCGGATCACGGAAACTCCGGGCGGTACCGGAGCGGTTCCACATGATCCGGAAGATGCGCTGCGCGAGAGGCCAGGTGGGATGCTGGCGAGGTGTCGGGGTGCCGACAGCTCCCCCTGCGTGCCGGATATTTCGGAATTGGGAGGGGGCGGCAGCGTGAGGAAAGGAGCTAGGAGCGGGTCAGCGGACGGCGTGCAGGATGCGGGCGTTTTCCTCGCGGATGCGGGCGCGCTCCTGGTCGGCGCAGACGGCGGCCCAGGCGTTGGCCTTGGCGGTGGGCATGCGGTCGGCGCCGAGCATCGACAGACCCACCTTGTAGATCAGGTCGGCAGCGGTGCCGACCACTACGCGTGGGGCTGCGGACAGGTCGACGGGCGACGATGGCATGGCGTCCCTCCGGAGGCTCGGCTCGGCAGCGTAATCACGATCGGTAAGGTCATCCGGCTCGAAACGCTACCTGACTCCAGGCTGCCCGTGCACCGTTTCCGCTATGTGACGTCTGCGTTAGACCCGCATCACCCTCGGCTGAGCTGGTCGTCACCCGCGAGGCGGGCCTTGCGGTCGGCGTCGGCCAGAGCGTCCAGGACTCCGTCGAGGTCACCGGCCATGGCCAGGTCCAGGTTGTACGCCGTGTAACCGATGCGGTGGTCGGAGATACGGTTCTGCGGGTAGTTGTAGGTGCGGATGCGCTCGGAGCGGTCGACGGTGCGCACCTGGGAGCGGCGGGCGTCGCCTGCCGCGGCGGCGGCCTGCTCCTCGGCGAGGGCGGCCAGCTTGACCTTGAGCATGCGCATCGCGCGGTCCTTGTTCTGCAGCTGGGAGCGCTCGTTCTGGCAGGAGACGACGATGCCGGTCGGCAGGTGCGTGATGCGGACGGCTGAGTCGGTGGTGTTGACGCTCTGGCCGCCGGGGCCCGAGGAGCGGAAGACGTCGATGCGCAGGTCGTTGGCGTCGACCTCGATCTCGCCCGCCTCCTCGATCTCGGGGGTGACGAGGACACCGGCGGCGCTGGTGTGGATGCGGCCCTGCGACTCGGTGGCCGGCACGCGCTGGACGCGGTGGACGCCGCCCTCCCACTTGAGCCTGGACCAGACGCCGTTGCCGGCCTCGGGGATGCCACGGGTCTTGATGGACACGGCGACGTCCTTGAAGCCGCCCAGGTCGGACTCCTGCGAGTCGAGGACCTCGGTCTGCCAGCCGTGGCGCTCGGCGTAGCGCATGTACATCCGCAGCAGGTCGCCGGCGAACAGGGCGGACTCCTCGCCGCCCTCGCCCGCCTTGACCTCCAGGATGATGTCCTTGGCGTCGTTGGGGTCGCGCGGGGCGAGCAGCTCGGCCAGGCGCTCCTCGATGTGCGGGATGCGCGCCTCCAGCTCGTCGGCCTCGCCGCCGAACGCCGGGTCCTCGGCGGCCAGCTCGCGGGCCGCCGCGAGGTCCTCGCGGGCCGCGTCGAGCTCGCCGGAGGTCTTCGCGATCGGCGACAGCTCGGCGAAGCGCCGGCCGGTCTTGCGGGCCAGGCCCTGGTCGGCGTGGATGCTCGGGTCGGCGAGCTTCTGCTCGAGCTCCTGGTATTCGGCGAGAAGCGCCTGCAGTCGCTGCCCTGAAGAGGTGTCGGTGCTCATTGTCTCGCGCCCCACAAGAGAATCCCACGAGGGGAAAACGGCCAAAGACGAAGTCGGCGCCCGCACCGACCCCCCGTGCCAGACAGAGGTGGTGCGGGCGCCGGAGGCGCAGCTAGGCCTTCTTGGCCTGGACCTTCGCGTACTTCTGCTGGAACTTCGCGACCCGGCCGGCCGTGTCGAGCACACGCTGCTTGCCCGTGTAGAACGGGTGGCAGACGGAGCACGTCTCCACGTGGATCGTGCCGCCCTTGGCGGTGCTGCGGGTGGTGAAAGCGTTGCCGCAGGAACAGGTGACCTCGGTGGTCGCATACTGCGGGTGGATGTCCGGCTTCATGGCCGCCGTCCTTTCGTCGTGGTCGCCGGGTCGCCGTGTGGCGTGAACCGGAACCTGGTCTGGCCGTCGGTCAAGTCTGCCATGACCGGGTCACGGCACCTCAACCGGTGTCTGTAACGCCACTCCCCCCGCCGGCATTCCCGCCGCCGAAGCGAGCGAAGCATGGTAACCGCGCTGCACCCAAGTACACGCGAATAAGGCGAGCACGGCTCACCTACCCTGACCCGTGCTATGAGCCTTCACATCGACGCACTGTGTGACCCGGCGCTGCTGGCCGAGATGGCCGGCGGCGGCTTCGTGCGCACGCAGCGCCACCCCTCGCTGCCCCTGCTGATCCACAACTACACCGAGAAGGCGCAGTACGAGAACGTCTGGAACGCGGCCACGCTCGCGTGCCGGGGCCTCGTCGCGCACGCCGAGACCGGCATGGTCCTGGCGCGGCCGTTCACGAAGTTCTTCAACCACGGCCAGCCGGGCGTGCCCGAGATGGACTTCGACGGTCCGGTGCGCGTCACCGACAAGGCCGACGGCTCGCTGGGCATCATGTACCCGACGCCGGACGGCTGGGCGTTCGCGACCCGCGGCTCGTTCGACTCGGAGCAGGCGCGGCACGCGACGGCGCTGTTCCGCCAGCGGTACGCCGGCCGCTTCACGCCGCCGGAGGGCCTCACGGTGCTGGTGGAGATCATCTACCCGTCGAACCGGATCGTGCTCGACTACGACGGCCTCGACGACCTCGTGCTCCTCGGCGCGGTCGAGATCGCCACGGGCCGCAGTCACGGCCCGGAGGCGGTGCCCGGCTGGCCGGGTCCGGTCGTCGACACGTTCGACCACGCGACGCTCGCCGACGCGCTCGCCGCGCCGCCGCGCGACAACCGCGAGGGCCTCGTCGTGCATTTCACCGGCACCGACACCAGACTGAAGATCAAGTATTCGGAGTACGTGCGGCTGCACCGCATCGTGACCGGGCTCAACGCGCGGGTCGTGTGGGAGGCCGCCGGCGCCGGCACGCTCGACGCGCTGCTGGAGCCGCTGCCCGACGAGTTCCACGTGTGGGCCACGAGGATCGCCGACGGGCTGCGCGAGGAGGCTGCGGCGCTCGCGGCCGAGGTCGAGTCGGCGTACGAGGCGACCGTCGCTACGCTGCCCGACGGCTGGGGGCGCAAGGAGTTCGCGCTCGCGGTCGCGAAGCACCCGGCGCGCGGCTGCCTGTTCCTGCGCCTCGACGACAAGGACTACCGGGGCCTGCTCTGGCAGCGGGTCCGGCCCATGGTGACGGAGGAGAGCTGATGGCGTCGCTGACCATCACCCGGGGGCTGCCCGCCTCGGGCAAGACCACCTGGGCGCGTGAGCAGGCGGGGCTGGTCCGCGTGAACCGCGACGACCTCCGCGCGATGATGCACGGCGGCCGGGTCGCCGACGACACGCTGCGCGGCCGGGCCGAGAAGGAGGTCACGCAGGCGCACCACGCCGCGATCGACGCGCTGCTGCTCGGCGGCGCCGACGTCGTGTGCGACGACACCAACCTGCGGTCCCGGGTCGTGCGCGAGCTGGCGGAGCTGGCGGCGAAGCACGGCGCGGCCTTCACCGTGCGCGACTTCACCGACGTGCCCGTCGACGAGTGCGTCCGGCGCGACGCCCTGCGCGAGAGCCCCGGTCACGTCGGTGAGGAGGCGATCCGGTCCATGCATCAGCGGTACCTGGCGGGCCGCGCCCTGCCCTTGTCGCTGCCGGTGCTCGACACCGACCCCGGTGTGACGTACGAGCCGCCGCCGGACGCGCCGCAGGTGGTGCTGGTCGACATCGACGGCACGGTCGCGCTGATCGCCGACCGCAGCCCGTACGACGTCAGCCTGGTCCGCACCGACCTGCCCAACGCGCCCGTGATCGCGGCGGTCCGGGCGATGCACGCGGCGGGGCACGAGATCGTGTACTGCAGCGGCCGCACCGACGACTGCCGCGACGACACGGCGGCGTGGCTGGACGAGCACGTCGGCGTCCCGTACGCGGGCCTGTTCATGCGTGTCACCGGCGACCAGCGGCGCGACAGCATCGTGAAGCAGGAGATCTTCGACAAGGAGATCCGCAGCCGGTATCACGTGGTCGGCGTCTTCGACGACCGTCAGCAGGTGGTCCGGATGTGGCGGGCCCTGGGCCTGACCGTCTTCCAGGTCGCGGAGGGCAACTTCTAGTTCAGCGCTTCCGGCTTGTGTACGGCCTCGCGCCCGGTCTCGTCGCTCCGCACCACGAACTGCGGCTCGCGCTCGGAAGCGGCGACGGCCCGGCCGGCGACCTGCGTGCGGCCGGTGATCCTGCGGATGACGGTGCCGTTGACGGTCTTGCCGTGCGACCGCCAGCGCACCTTGTCGCCTCGTTTCATGATGTACAGGTACCCGAAAGCCCCCGTGGATCACGTCCACGGGGGCTTTCGAATGGTCGCCTTACTCGCCCGGTGTGGTCTGGGCGATCTGCATGAGGAACTCGACGTTGGTCCGGGTCTTCTTCAGCCGGTCCAGCAGCAGGTTGAGCGCCTCCTGCGAGTCGAGCGCGTGCAGCACCTTGCGCAGCTTGATGACGATCGCGAGCTCGTCGGGCGCCAGCAGGATCTCTTCCTTGCGGGTGCCGGACGGGTCGATGTCGATCGCCGGGAAGATGCGCCGGTCGGCGATCTTCCGGTCGAGCTTGAGCTCGGCGTTGCCCGTGCCCTTGAACTCCTCGAAGATGACCGTGTCACCGGTCGAGCCGGTCTCCACCAGCGCGGTGGCGATGATCGTCAGCGAGCCGCCGTTCTCGATGTTGCGGGCCGCGCCGAGGAACCGCTTCGGCGGGTAGAGCGCCGTCGAGTCGATACCACCGGACAGGATGCGGCCGCTCGCCGGCGACGCGTTGTTGTACGCGCGGCCGAGCCGGGTGATCGAGTCGAGCAGCACGACGACGTCGTGGCCCAGCTCGACGAGGCGCTTCGCCCGCTCGATCGACAGCTCGGCGACCGTGGCGTGGTCCGTCGGCGGCCGGTCGAACGTCGAGGCGATGACCTCGCCCTTCACCGACCGCTGCATGTCGGTGACCTCTTCGGGCCGCTCGTCGACCAGGACCACCATCAGGTGGCACTCCGGGTTGTTGCGGGTGATCGCGTTGGCGATCGACTGCAGCACCATCGTCTTGCCGGCCTTCGGCGGCGACACGATGAGCGCCCGCTGACCCTTGCCGATCGGCATGACGAGGTCGATGACGCGGGTGGTGAGGATGTGCGGCTCGGTCTCCAGCCGCAGGCGGTCCTGCGGGTAGAGCGGGGTCAGCTTGTAGAACTCGGGGCGGCGCTTGGCCTCCTCCGGGTCCATCCCGTTGACCGTGTCGAGGCGCACGAGCGGGTTGTACTTGTCGCGCCGCTGCTCGCCGTCGCGGGGCTGGCGCACGGCACCGGTCACGGCGTCGCCGCGGCGCAGCCCGTAGCGCTTGACCTGCGACATCGCGACATACACGTCGTTGGAGCCGGACAGGTAGCCGGTGGTCCGCACGAACGCGTAGTTGTCGAGCACGTCGAGGATGCCGGCGACCGGCACGAGCACGTCGTCGTCGCTGACCTGCGGCTCGTTGCCACCGCGGGCGCCCGCGGCGCCGGTCGGCTGCACCTCGCCGTCGCGGTCACGGCCGCGGCGGCGGTCCCGGAAGCGGCTGCGGCGGCCGCGGCGGCCGGTGCCGTCGTCGTCGCCGTCCTCGTCGTTGAAGCTGCCGCGCTGGTTGCGGTCGCCGCCGGCGCGGTCGCCGCGCTCGCCACCGCTGCGGTCGGCGCCGCTGTTGCGGTCAGCGCGCTCGGTGCGGTCGCCGCGGTCGTTGCGCTCGGTGCGCTCGCCGCGCTCGGTCCGCTCACCCCGCTCCGTCCGGTCGGTGCGCTCGGCGCGGTCGGTGCGCTCGCTCCGCTCCGTCCGCTCCGTCCGCTCGGCCCGCTCGGCGCGGTCCGTGCGCTCGGCGCGCTCGGTCCGGTCACCGCGCTCGGCCCGCTCGGTGCGGTCGGCCCGCTCCGTGCGCTCCGTGCGCTCGGCGGCCGTGGCAGAGGCGGCGGCGCGCGAACGTGTGCGGGCCGGGCGCTCGGTGGTCTCGGCAGCCGGCTCGGCGGCCTTCTCCACCGCGGCCGGAGCCTGCTCGGCGGCGGTCGCGGGGGCCTCGGCGGCGGCGGTCGCGCGCGGCTCCGGCGGGCCGGCGGCCCGGGTGGCCCGGCGAGGGGAACGCGTGACGGGTGCCTCGGCCGCGCCCTGGGTGGCGGACGGCCAGTCCTGCTCCGACGGCTCGGCGGCGCGCGCCTCGGCACGCGCCCCGGCACGGACCCGACCGGTGACGGCGGGAGCGGCCTGCTCGGCAGCCGCGGCGGCGGGCGCCGGGCGGGACTCGCCGGACTGACGCTCCTGGATGGCCGTCACCAGCTCACCCTTGCGCATTCGTGCGGTGCCGGAGATGCCCAACGAGGCGGCCAGGCTCTGCAGCTCAGGCAGCAGCATGCCGGACAACCCGGTGCCAGAGCGGCGCCGACGCGTCGCCCCGGTCTCGGCGCCGTCGGTCTCGACCGCGGCGCGGTCGCTCGAGACATCCGACGTGACGTCGGTGGTGTCGCTCAATGGATTCCTTCCCTCGTTAGGCCGGGATGCCCGGAGACGAGACACGGTGGCCGGGCGGCCCGGGGGCTCCCACCTCGCTGCCTGGCAGCGGTGCGGGAGGTGTTGCAGCGCTGTGCGGTGAGCCGGGCGCCACCATCTGCGGCCTGACCCAGCCGTGCGCGCGCGATCACTGGAAACGCGGGTTGGCGGCCGGGCGTGCGCAAAGGGGTGCCACGGAAATCGGAGCACGCCGCCCCGCATGAGATCGCCGCACGGAGCGGCTGCTGTAGGACTAGAGAGTAAACAACTCGGCTAGCCAGCGGCAACAGGGTCCCGATCGGCGTGTTCCAGCGTACCCCATACCAGGTCAACACCGACGAGGGCACCCACCAGATCGACATCGAGCGGCAGCACCCGCCAGCCGGGCACCGCGGAGGGCGTCCAGTTGTCGCCGGTCAGCGCCAGGACGCTCGGCCCCGCACCCGAGATGACGGCCGCGACGCCCTCGGCGCGCAGCGACGCGACCAGGTCCGCACTGCCGGGCATGGACGGCGCCCGATATCCCTGGTGCAGCCGGTCCTCCGTGGCCGCGAACAGGTGCGACGGATCGACGGTGATCGCATGAACGAGCAGCGCGGCCCGTCCGGCGTTGAGCGCGGCGTCGGCGTGCGGCACGGTCGCCGGCAGCGCGGCCCGGGCCACCTCGGTCAGCCCGCGCGACTCCGGCACGAAGACGAACGGCCTGACCGGCGCGGCGGGATCCACCCGTACGGCGGCGGCACCGGCATCCTCGGTCCAGGCGATCGTCACCCCGCCGAGCAGGCACGGCGCCACGTTGTCCGGGTGCCCTTCGAGCTCGGCGGCGATGCGCAGCAGGCCCTGCTCGTCGAGCCGCTCCGCGCCGTCGCTGACCAGCGCCCGGGCGAGGACCACCCCGGCCACGATCGCGGCCGACGACGAGCCCATGCCGCGGGCCTGCGGGATGCGGTTGTTGCAGCGCAGCGCCAGCCCGGCCGGCCGCTCCCCCAGCTCGTCGAACACCCGCCGCATGGCCCGCACGACCAGGTGCGTCTCGTCGCCGGGCAGCTCACCGGCGCCCTCGCCGATCACCTCGACGGTCACCCCGTGGCCGGTCACCCGCGCCTCGACCTCGTCGTGCAGCGACAGGGCCAACCCGAGCGCGTCGAAGCCGGGTCCCAGGTTCGCGCTCGTCGCGGGCACGCGGACGGTGACCGGAGTGGACAGCAGGGCCATACCAATAATGAGATCACGCCCGTCGCGGCACCCCCTAGGGTGGGCCGGCGCCGCCCACATTGTCGATCCTGGTCCGCAACCGCGACTTCCGCCGCCTGTTCACGGCGGACCTGATCGGCCTCGGCGCCGACTGGTTCGTGCAGATCCCGCTGCTCACCCTGCTGCTGCAGCTGACCGGCTCCGGGTTGTGGGGCGCGCTCGTGCTGGCCGCCGACGTCGGCGTGATCGCGCTGCTGCAGCCGTACGCGGGGGTCATCGCCGACCGGTTCGACCGCCGCAGGATCCTCATCGCCGCGGAGATCGCGATGGCCGTCGCCACGCTCGCGCTGCTGCTGGTGCGCACCGCGGCGGCGGCGTGGCTGGCGGTGCTGTTCATCGGCGTCATCGCGGTGGCGAAGGCGTTCTTCGTCCCGGCCGCCTCGGCCGCCCTGCCCAACGTCGTCGACGCCGACGACCTGCCCACCGCCAACGCGCTGTCCGGCGCCGCCTGGGGCACCACGCTCGTCGTCGGCGCGTCGCTGGGCGGCATCGCGTCGGCCGTCGTCGGCCCGTACTGGTGCTTCGCCCTCTCCAGCGCCATGTGCTTCCTGTCGGCCGTCCAGATCGTCCGCGTCCACCGGCCGCTGCAGGTCACCGTCGCGACGGCGAAGCCGGAGATCGGGGAGGCGCTGCGGTACATCCGCAAACGCCCGCGGGTGGCCTCGCTGGTGACGGTCAAGGCGGCGGCCGGCCTCGGCAACGGCGTGCTGACCACCTTCCCGCTGCTCGCCGCGGCGCACGGGTTCGGCTCGACGGGCGTGGGGCTGCTCTTCGCGGCGCGCGGCCTCGGCGCGCTCGTCGGCCCGTTCGTGCTGCGGCGGGTGCTCAGCCACCCCTCGTGGCTGCTGCCGGGCATGGCGGTGTCGATGTCGCTCTTCGGGCTGATGTACCTCGCCGTCGGCGCCGCACCCTGGTTCGCGCTGGTCCTCGCCTGCGTCACCCTCGCGCACCTGGCCGGCGGCGGCAACTGGACGATGTCCAACTTCGCGCTGCAGGCCGAGATCCCCGACGCGCTGCGGGGCCGCATCTTCGCCACCGACGTCATGCTCGCGCTGCTGTCGGTCGCTGCGTCGCAGCTGATCGTCGGCGCGTTCATCGACCGGGCCGATCCTCGCCTGCTCGCCGCCATCTGCGGCGCCGTGACGCTCATCTACGCGGCCGGCTGGACGGTGGTCACCAGGCGGCTCCGCTTTGCGGTATCGTAGTGATATCACTTCGATAGCTGGGAGGCTGTCATGGAGCGACGTGCGTTCCGCGTGTCCGGGTTCCTGATCCTGCTCGTGCTGGTCGCCGCGGTCGGCGCCGCGGCCGCGGTCGACCACACCGGCGTGCTGGTCGCCGTCGCGGCCACGGCCGCCGTGCTGCTCATGACGGGCTTCACCGTCGTCAACCCGAACCAGTCGCGGGTCGTGCAGTTCTTCGGCCGCTACGTCGGCACGATCCACACCGCCGGCTTCCACTGGACCGTCCCGCTGAGCTCGAAGCGCAGCGTCTCGCTCCGGGTGCGCAACTTCGAGACCGCCCGCCTGAAGGTCTCCGACGCCGACGGCAACCCCGTCGAGATCGCCGCCGTCGTCGTCTGGCGCGTCGTCGACACGTTCAAGGCGTCCTTCGGCGTCGACGACCACATCTCGTACGTCGCCGTCCAGGCCGAGGCCGCCGTCCGGCATCTGGCGACGAGCTACCCGTACGAGACGCACGACGACGGCCGCACCAGCCTCCGCGAGGGCACCGCGGTCAGCGAGGAGCTCACGGTCGAGCTGAGCGAGCGGGCCGCCCTCGCCGGCGTCGAGGTGCTCGAGTCGCGCATCACCCACCTGGCGTACGCCCCGGAGATCGCCCAGGCCATGCTCGCCCGCCAGCAGGCCAGCGCCATCGTCGGCGCCCGCTTCAAAATCGTCGAGGGCGCGGTCGGCATGGTGCAGAGCGCCCTGGACCGCCTGCGCGAGCTGGAGGTCGTCGAGCTGGACGAGGAGCGCAAGGCCCAGATGGTGGCCAACCTGCTCGTCGTCCTCTGCGGCGACCGCAACGTCCAGCCGGTCGTGAACACCGGCTCGCTGTACAGCTGAGGTCCCCGCTCGTGGCCGAACGCAAGAAGCTGCTCCTGCGCCTCGACCCGCAGGTCTACGACGCCGTGGCCCGCTGGGCGTCGGACGATCTGCGCAGCGTCAACGCGCAGATCGAGTTCGCCCTGCGCCTGGCCCTGCGCCAGGCCGGCCGGCCGCCCCGCTCCTCCCCCGCTCCCGGCGACGACACCGACGCCGTTTCCCATGATCCGGAAGAGTCCGTGTAGCCAGGGGTGCACAAGGTCTTCCGGATCATGGGGGAAGTGGACGCGGACGGAGAGGGCCAGGGCCCGGCGCAAGCTGGGCCCCGGCCCGGAGACCGCGGGAGCCGCGGTCCGCACCACCGCGGACCTTGGCCATGAAGAAGGATCAGGCGAGGTCGAGTGCCTTCGCGGCGGCGAGGGCGTCGGCGGGGATCGTCGTGGGGGCCGGGGCGGTCGAGATGGCCCACTCGGGGTCCTTCAGGCCGTGGCCGGTGACGGTGCAGACGATCGTCTGGCCCTGCTCGATCAGGCCCTGGGCGCTGGCCTGGAGCAGGCCCGCCACGGAGGCGGCGCTGCCGAGCTCGACGAAGACGCCGACCGAGCGGGCCAGCAGGCGGTAGGCCTGCAGGATGTCGCGGTCGGTGACGGCCTGGATGACGCCGTTGGACTCGTCGCGGGCGTCGACGGCCTTGGTCCAGGAGGCGGGGTTGCCGATGCGGATCGCGGTGGCGATCGTCGACGGCTCGCGGACGACGGCGCCGTTGACGATCGGGGCGGCGCCGGAGGCCTGGAAGCCGAACATGCGCGGGCGGCGGGTGGCGTTACCGGCCGCGAAGTCCTCCTGGTAGCCCATCCAGTACGCGCTGATGTTGCCGGCGTTGCCGACGGGCAGGCAGTGGATGTGCGGGGCGTCGCCCAGGCCGGCGACGATCTCGAAGGCCGCGGTCTTCTGGCCCTGGAGGCGGTCCGGGTTGACCGAGTTGACCAGGGAGACCGGGAAGTCGAGGGAGAGCTTCGAGGCGAGCGCCAGGCAGTCGTCGAAGTTGCCGGAGACCTGCAGGAGGCGGGCGCCGTGCACGAGGGCCTGGGCCAGCTTGCCGAGGGCGATCTTGCCGGTCGGGACGAGGACGGCGCAGGTGATGCCGGCGCGGGCGGCGTACGCGGCGGCGGAGGCCGACGTGTTGCCGGTGGAGGCGCAGATGATCGCCTTCGCGCCCTCCTCGACGGCCTTCGAGACGGCGACGGTCATGCCGCGGTCCTTGAAGGAGCCGGTCGGGTTGGCGCCCTCGACCTTCAGGTACACGTCGCACCCGGTGCGGGCGGACAGCTCCGGCGCCGGCAGCAGGGGCGTGTTGCCCTCGTGCAGGGTCACCACCGGAGTCTGTGGTCCGACCGGTAACCGGTCGCGGAACTCTTCGATCAATCCACGCCACATGGCGCTACTCCCCTTCGACACGCAGGACGCTCGCCACGGCGCGAACGATGTCCAGGGCCCGCAGCTCGGCGACGGTGGCCGCGAGGGCGCGGTCCGCGGCGGCGTGCGTGACGATGACCAGCACGGCCTGGTTGCCGCGGCCCGACTGGTTGACGGTCGCGATGCTGACCCCGTGTTTGGCGAAGACGCCCGCGACGGCGGCGAGGACGCCTGCCTTGTCCGCGACGTCCAGCGAGATGTGATACCTGGTGAGCGCGTCGCCGATCGGACGGACCGGAAGGTCGGCATACGCGCTTTCGGAGGCGGCGTGGGTGCCGGCGAGCCGGTTGCGCGACACGGCCACCAGGTCGCCGAGGACGGCGCTCGCGGTGGGCGCGCCGCCGGCGCCGCGGCCGTAGAACATGAGCTGGCCGGCGGCCTCGGCCTCGACGAAGACGGCGTTGAACGCGTCGCCGACGCCGGCGAGGGGGTGGGTCCGCGGGATCATCGCCGGGTGGACGCGCACGGAGACGGCGTCGTCGAGCTTGGTGGCGATGCACAGCAGCTTGATCGTGCAGCCCATCGCCTTCGCGCTGGCCATGTCGGCGGCGGTGACCTCGGTGATGCCCTCGCGGTGCACGTCGGCGGCGGTGACCCGGGTGTGGAACGCCATCGACGCGAGGATCGCGGCCTTCGCGGCGGCGTCGAAGCCTTCGACGTCGGCGGTCGGGTCGGCCTCGGCGTACCCGAGCGCGGTCGCCTCCTCGAGGGCCTCGGCGAAGCCGGCACCGGTGCTGTCCATGGAGGACAGGATGAAGTTGGTGGTGCCGTTGACGATGCCGGTGACGCGGGTGATGCGGTCGCCGTGCAGCGAGTCGCGCAGCGGGCGCAGCAGCGGGATCGCGCCGGCGACGGACGCCTCGTAGTACAGGTCGGTGCCGGCCTCGGCGGCCGCCTTGTGCAGGGTCGCGCCGTCCTCGCCGAGCAGCGCCTTGTTGGCCGTCACGACGCTCTTGCCGCCGTGCAGCGCCTCCAGCAGCCAGGTGCGGGCCGGCTCGATGCCGCCGACGACCTCGACGACCACGTCGACGTCGTCGCGCTTCACCAGGCCGAGCGCGTCGGTGGTGAACAGCGACGGGTCGATCGGCAGGTCGCGGGCCCGGCCGGCGCGCCGCACGGCGACCCCGACGAGCTCCAGCGGCGCGCCGATGCGGGCCGTCAGGTCCCGCTCGTGCTCGTGGAGGAGCCGGACGACCTCCGCGCCGACCGTCCCGCAGCCAAGCAGCGCCACCTTCACACTCATGGTCACCCCACGTCCAAGTTGAGCAGGTCGTCCTCGGTCTCCCGGCGGACGATCACCCGCGATTCCCCGTCAACCACCGCCACGACCGGTGGACGGGGGACGTGGTTGTAGTTGCTCGCCATGCTGCGGCAGTAGGCCCCTGTGCCCGGCACCGCAAGAAGATCTCCGGCCTGAACGTCTGCCGGCAGGAACTCATCCTTCACGATGATGTCCCCGGCCTCGCAATGTTTTCCCACCACGCGGGCGAGAATCGGCGGTTCGGCGGAGGACCGGCCCGCCACGGTCGCGGAGTATGCCGCGTCGTAGAGCGCCGTGCGGATGTTGTCGCTCATGCCGCCGTCGACGCTCACGTACGCGCGGATCCCGTCGACGTCCTTGACCGTGCCGACCTCGTAGAGGGTGAACATCGCCGGTCCGACGATCGCCCGGCCCGGCTCGATCGACAGGTGGGGCACGCTGAGGTGCAGCGCCGCGCACTCCTGCTTGACGATGCGCATCAGGTTCGCCGCGAGGTCGGCGGGCTCCGCCGGCGTGTCCTGGGTGGTGTACGCGATGCCGAACCCACCGCCGAGGTCCAGCTCGGGCAGCTCGACGCCGTGCTGCTCGTTGATCTGCGCCTGCAGCGACAGCAGCCGCCGGGCGGCGACCTCGAACCCCGACGTGTCGAAGATCTGCGAGCCGATGTGCGAGTGCAGGCCGCGCAGGTCGAGGCTGTCCTCGGCAAGGATCTTGTCGACGGCACTGGCGGCGGCGCCGCCGGACAGCGAGAAGCCGAACTTCTGGTCCTCGTGCGCCGTGGCGATGTACTCGTGGGTGTGGGCCTCGACGCCGACGGTGACCCGGACCATGACCTTCGGCCGGGTGCCCGTGCGCTTGGCGATGGCGCTCAGACGCTCGATCTCGTCGAACGAGTCGACGATGATCCGGCCCACCCCGGCCTCGACGGCCCTGGTCAGCTCGGCGACGGACTTGTTGTTGCCGTGCAGGCCGATGCGCTCCGGCGGCATGCCGCCCCTGAGCGCCACCGCGAGCTCGCCGCCGGTGCAGACGTCGAGCGAGAGGCCCTCCTCGACAAGGATCCGGACGATGTGGGTGGCGATGAACGCCTTGCCGGCATAGAAGACCTCGGCGCCGCCGAAGGCCTCCTTGAACTTCCGGCAGCGTTCGCGGAAGTCGGCCTCGTCGAAGATGTACGCGGGGGTGCCGTGCTCGTCGGCGATCTTTCGGATATCTACCGATCCGACCTCGATCGCGCCGTCCTGCGTGCGCTTGACCGTTTTCGGCCACAACTGCGGGACGAGGGCGTTGACGTCGTCGGGGGTGCGCAGCCAGGACGGGCCGCTGAAGCCCAGTTCCCCGTGCAGCGCTCCGGCTTCATGTGCGCGCATTGGCTTACATCCGTTCCGGTGCAGAGACGCCGAGCAGGTCGAGCCCGTTGACGATGACCTGACGCGTCGCGTCGTTGAGCCACAACCGGGCCCGGTTGGTCTCGGAGATCGGCTCGTCGCCCTGCGGCAGCACCCGGCAGTTGTCGTAGAAGCGGTGGTAGGCGCCCGCGAGCTCCTCCAAATAGCGTGCCACGCGGTGCGGCTCCCGCAGCTCGGCCGCGGTCGCGACCACGGCCGGGAAGTCGCCGAGCGCCTTGAGCAGGTCGAGCTCCTTCTCGTGCACGAGCAGCGCCGGGTCGTACGTGTCGGTCCGGTGCAGCCCGAGGTCGGCGGCGTTCCGGGCGACGGAGGCGGTGCGGGCGCCGACGTACTGGACGTAGAAGACCGGGTTGTCGTTTTTCTGCCGCGTGATGACCTCGATGTCCAGGGTCAGCGGCGAGTCGGTCGAGGAGCGCGCGAGGGAGTACCGCGCGGCGTCGACGCCCACGACCTCGATCAGCTCGTCGAGCGTGATCAGCGTCCCGGCGCGCTTGCTCAGGCGCACCGGCTCACCGCCGCGCAGCAGGCTGACCAGCTGGCCGATCAGCACCTCGATGTTGCGCTCCGGGTCGTCGCCGGCGCACGCCGCGATCGCCTTGAGCCGCCCGATGTACCCGTGGTGGTCCGCGCCCAGCATGTAGATGCAGCGGTCGAAGCCCCGCTCGCGCTTGTTGATGTAGTACGCGGCGTCGGCGGCGAAGTAGGTCTTCTCGCCGTTGGACCGGATGAGCACCCGGTCCTTGTCGTCGCCGAAGTCCGTGGTGCGCAGCCAGATCGCGCCGTCGGCCTCGAAGATGTGCCCCTGCTTGCGCAGCTCGTCGAGGGCGTGCTCGACCGCGCCGCCGTCGTGCAGGGTCTTCTCGGAGAACCAGACGTCGAAGTGCACGCCGAAGCGCTCCAGGCTGTCCTGCATCTCCTTGAGCATCGCCGTGTAGCCCTCCTGCTGGAAGGCTGCGGCCTGCTCCGCCTGGTCCTTGTCGAGGATGTCCGGATTTTCCCGGACGATTTGCCGTGCGATGTCCTGAATGTACTCGCCGGGGTAGCCGTCGGGCGGCGTCGGCTGGCCGTTGGCCGCGGCCTGCACCGACTCGCCGAACCTGGCCATCTGCACGCCCGCGTCGTTGATGTAGTGCTCGCGGGTCACGTCCGCGCCGGCCGCGGACAGGATCCTGCCGAGCGCGTCGCCGACCGCGGCCCAGCGGGTGTGGCCCAGGTGGACCGGCCCCGTGGGGTTCGCCGACACGAACTCGAGATTGATCTTCTCCTTCGTGAGGGTCTCGCCGCGCCCGTACGAGCGGCCCGCCTCCACCACGATCCGCGCCAGCTCACCGGCGGCGGCCGCCGACAACCGGATATTGAGAAAACCCGGTCCGGCGATCTCCACGGCATCGATCCCGGGAGTTTCCTGCAAGTTTTTCGCGACGGCGGCGGCCAGGTCGCGCGGGCTCAGCCCGACCTTCTTGCCCAACTGCAGGGCGATATTCGACGCATAGTCACCATGCTCCGGGTTTCGCGGTCGCTCCACGCTGGTCGTCGCAGGAAGAACGGACGCGTCAAGGTCACGCTCGGTAAGCGCCGCCCGGGCGGCTTCGAGGACTGCTACGGCGAGTTCAGCGGGAGTCACCGACAAATGCTATCGGGGGTAGACTCCGGTACTTGGCGGAGGCCCGTTCTGCTGGTCACAATGCGGGACGGCCGCTCCGGCGGTGTTGACCGACCGCGCGTCCCGCCCGACCCCCGACCGTTGACCAGACGAGGCCCGATGAGCGAGCACCACGCTGAGCGTTGCGAGGCGACGACATGAGCATGAGCACCCAGCACGGCGGCGGCAACCGCAAGCCGTCGACCAAGCCCGTTGCCGGCGCCAAGCCGAAGCAGGGCGGCGACGAGGCCATCGAGGACGACCTCGACGAGGCGGCCGCCGCCGCTTCGGAGGAGGACGCGCCGGTCTCGCTCGGCAAGGAGTCGACCACGACGTCGGCTTCCGGCAAGCAGAAGGCGAGCCCACGCAAGTCCGCCCCGCCGCGCAAGACCGCCCCCGCCGGCAAGCGCCCGGCGGCCAAGAAGGTCGCCCCGGTGAAGGTGAAGCAGGGTGCCGCCTGGGGCCCGATCATCCTCTTCTCCGTGGTCGGCCTGCTGGCCCTCGGCATCGTGGGCTTCGCCGTCTACCAGGTCAATGAGAACGGGCTGACCGTCCGCGAGCGCGCCGACCGGATCGACGGCATCAAGGACTACTTCAAGATCAACAAAGAGTACACCGAGCAGCGGAACCACGTGTGGGGCCCGCAGAAGTACGACCTGTCGATCGCGAACCCCCCGGTCTCCGGCAACCACAACCAGAACTGGCAGCGCTGCCTCGGCGACGTCTACGCGGCGCCGATCGCCACCGAGCACGCCCTGCACGCCCTGGAGCACGGCGCCGTCTGGATCACGTACCAGCCGAACCTGCCGGCCGACCAGGTCGAGGCCCTGGCCAAGAAGGTCAAGGGCAAGGACTACCTGCTCATGAGCCCCTACGAGGGCCAGGCCAAGCCGATCTCCCTGCAGGCGTGGGGCTTCCAGCTCCAGGTCGACAAGGCCAGCGACGGCCGCATCGACGAGTTCATCAAGGCCCTGCGGCAGAACGCCAGCCTCGAGCCCGGCACCCCGTGCTCCCAGGGCGACATCATCACCGAAACCGGCACGACCCCGCGCGACCTGGGCAAGGACGGCGGCGGCACCGGAATGACCTCGGGCGGCTGACCTGTTCGCACAACTCACGGCCCGAGCACGCCTGACCATGGGCGTGCTCGGCGCCGTCCTCCTCCTCGTCGTGGGCGTCAGCGTCGGGTTCCTCATCCCGACGCTGCGCGCCCCGGGCGACGACTCCGTGGACGCCGGCTTCGCCCGCGACATGAGCCTCCACCACACCCAGGCCGTCGAGATGGCGATGTTCGCGTACCGCCTCGGCTCCACCGACGACATCCGCACCCTCGGCTACGACATGGCCCTCAGCCAGCAGTGGCAGATCGGCCAGATGCAGACCTGGCTCAACGAGTGGCACCTGTCCACCAACAGCGACAAGGCCCCCATGGCCTGGATGCCCGACGGCAAGAACGCCCTCCAGCCGGACGGCCGCATGCCCGGCATGGCCTCCGACGACGAGCTCAAGAAGCTCAAGTCCTCCACCGGCAAGGACTTCGACACCCTCTGGTGCCAGCTCATGCTCCGCCACCACCTGGGCGGCATCCACATGTCGGAAACCGCCGCCAAGAAGGCCTCCACCACCGAGGTCCGCGACGCCGCCGAGAAGATCCGCGTCTCTCAGCAGTACGACATCACCGCCCTCACCGAAAAACTCCAAGACCTGGGAGCGCAACCCCTCCCCTCCTGACTCAGGAGCCACAGGCGGTCTGTTATCCTTTGCGAGGCCGCAAGGCCCCCGTAGCTCAGGGGATAGAGCACCGCCCTCCGGAGGCGGGGGCGCAGGTTCGAATCCTGCCGGGGGCACGTCACAGAACTGCAAAAGCACACCGCTACCGGCCGATTACTGATCGTGGAAGCTGGTTTCGCGCTTGAATAGATGATCGAGGATGCCCCGGCCATTCGGCCGGGGCATCCTCGCGTTGACCCCGATGTAGGGTGCCGAACGCGCCCGGATCGCGGCACGAGCGGACGCGTGCGCGTTGTCCTTACACAAGGTCATACGTGGCGGCGCGCCGGTTGTCCTGTGTCGTGTTTACTCGTAGCCGTGGTCGATTGGTTGCAGCTGCAAGACCCGGGTGTCGAGGTCGCCGCGCTGCTGGATCGGGCGGAGCGGGAGCCGAGCACCGAGGTGTGGGAGCGACTCGACAAGCTGCTCATCGTCGAGGCGGAGTGCTGGTACTCGGCCGGCTTCGCCGCACTGCCGCGGTTGAGCGCCTTGGCGTACTCCGGCGCCGCGGAACACCGTGCACATGCGATCGACCTCGCCGCAATGATCGCGATGACGCTTCATCGGCATCACCGAGACGACGATCTCGTACGGGCGAACCCGGCCGCCCTCGCCACCCTGCACCGGCTGGCCGCGTCCCGGCTGCCGAGCATGTCCGGTGGGCAACTGCTGCGGTCGTTCCAGGCCGCGTGTGCGCTCGCCGGCTACACGTTCTGGGCAACGATCAGCCTCGACTTCACCGACGAGCACTACCGGACCCACTGCCCGCACTGCGCGACGCCACTGATGATCGTGATCGGCGACTACGGCCACTATGCGGCGATCCGCGATCACGACGAGGGCGACATCCTGCGTACCCCGTTACATCCGATGGAACCGGAGACCCTTCACGGTTTCCGGCGATGGATGCACGACACCGCCGTCGCCTGTGGCGATCCGATCCTCGCGGACGGGTTGACGTACCTGTTCGGCGACGCAACCTGCAGTAGCTGCCACAGCGTCTTCAACGTCGCCGACTGGCACGAGGCCGAGAACAGCCCAGCTCAACCCATCGATCCGGTCATACCTCGCGTGGACCGGTCGACCTGAACCGCATCCTCACTTCGGCAATACAGGACGCTTGATCTTGTAGGGTGCGATGGACCGTTGACGGCCGCGGTGGGGCAGTACTCAACCACGTCCGCGAGGAGCTTCAGGTGGGGCCGACCTCGTAGAATGTATGTAGCCGGGGTCGCATTCCGATCACGGGAGGTGTGTCGTGGTAGACCCGCAGCAGCCCCAAAACGAACCCCAAGACCCGACGCAGGAGCGATCGCAGCCTGGCAAGCGGGGATACTGAACACCGCCGGGTGGCGGCTACTGGTGTGGTTTGTCATGGCGATTGCGGCATTGTGGCTGCTTGAGCAGTCCGGCGTCGTCGGGGTTTGATGCTGGCGTCAGCGCCTGTGGCCATGCTCAGGCGAGGCTTACGTCCCAGTCCGCTGGAGCGTACGCAAGCCCCGAAAGGGACTACAAAAGTTGCGGTCAGACCAGCCCTCGGGGAGTGGTCATGAAACGGCGCAAGACCGACGTCCGGGCCCTGCCGGCCAAGTCCGCCGGGGCGCTCGACGAGCGGTTCCAGGCGGCCACCCCGCTGCGGCGGCTGATGAACAAGGTCTTCCCCGACCACTGGTCGTTCCTGCTGGGTGAGATCGCGCTCTACTCGTTCGTCGTGCTGCTGCTCAGCGGTACCTTTCTTGGGCTGTTCTTCGACCCGTCGATGCGCGAGGTCGTCTACGACGGCAGCTACGCGCCCCTGCGCGGCGTGGAGATGTCGCAGGCGTACAACAGCACGCTGCAGATCTCGTTCGACGTGCGCGGCGGCCTGTTCATGCGGCAGATGCACCACTGGGCCGCGCTGCTGTTCGTGGCCGCGATCGTGGTGCACATGTTCCGCGTGTTCTTCACCGGCGCGTTCCGCAAGCCGCGCGAGGCCAACTGGATCGTCGGCATGCTGCTGTTCTGGATGGCCTTCCTGGAGGGCTTCGCCGGTTACTCGCTGCCCGACGACGCGCTGTCCGGCACCGGCCTGCGCATCGCCAGCGCGATCATGCTGTCCATCCCGATCGTCGGCACCTGGGTGACCACCTCGCTGTTCGGGGGTGAGTTCCCGGGTGAGGTGATCCTCGACCGGCTCTACATCGTGCATGTGCTGCTGGTCCCCGGCCTGCTGCTCGCGCTCATCAGTGTGCACATGGGCCTGCTGGTGAAGCAGAAGCACACGCAGTGGCCCGGCCCCGGCCGGACCAACAACAACGTGGTCGGCGTGCGCATGTTCCCCGGCTTCGCGGCCAAGGCCGGCGGCTTCTTCATGATCGTGTTCGCCATGATGGCCGCGCTGGCCGGCCTGTTCCAGATCAACCCGATCTGGCTGTTCGGCCCGTACAAGGCGGCGGTGGTCTCGGCGGCGAGCCAGCCCGACTGGTATGTCATGTTCCTCGACGGCGCGGCCCGTCTCTTCCCGGCGTGGGAGATTCGGTTCCACTTGTTCGGTAACGGCTACACCCTCCCGCCGATCTTCTGGCCCACGGTTGTGCTGCCCGGTCTCCTGGCGATGTTGTCGATATTCTATCCGTTCATCGAGCAGCGGTTCTCGAAGGACAAGGCTGTCCACAACCTGCTGCAGCGCCCGCGGGACAACCCGTCCCGCACCGCGCTCGGGGCAATGGCCATCGCCTTCTACATGGTCCTGCTGGCCTCCGGCGGCAACGACGTGGTGGCCGACAAGTTCAGCATCAGCCTCAACGCGATCGTCTGGGCGGGGCGTATCGGCATCCTGATCCTGCCGCCGCTGGCCTACTACGTGACGTACCGGATCGCGCTGGGTCTGCAGCAGTACGACCGCGAGCTGCTGGTCCACGGCATCGAGACCGGCATCATCCAGCGCCTGCCGGACGGCCGCTTCGTTGAGATCCACCAGCCGCTCCCGACGGCCGGCGACGGCCGCGGCGCCGAGGAGGAGCACGGCCCGGAGTACGCCGGCTGGGTGGTGCCGAAAAAGATGAACCGCGTCGGCGCGCTCGCCCCGCCGGTGAGGGGCTTCTGGTTCCCGATCGAGAAGGCCGCCCCGCCGAAGTCGGCCCGGCGCGAACTCGAAGAGCGCGAGGAGATCATCACGGGCCACAAGGTCGAGTAGTCGGGAGGGGTCTCACCGCTCGGCTCTCACAGATCTGGGGCGTAGCAGTTTCCCGTTACCCAGCTATTGTCATCCTGTCTGCAAGGCGGAGCGGACTCACCGCGACGCCCGTGAGCGCTTGGACGTGCTTCGCCGAAACCTTCATCGAGGTGCCGTCCGGTCTGCTCACCTCGACGTCGGCACGACGGGTACGCAACCGCTGCACCAGCGCGGTGGCAAACGCACCGATGCCGGCCGGTCCCAGCACCGCCACCAAGCCGTCGTAGCGCCCCGAGCAACCAACCTGAGCGGCCAACACCACACCTCCACATTGAATTTGATCGATCAATATCGACCACATACCTAGCGCGGAGATCGAGGACGTCAACCAAGATCAGGTGCACGCTCATCGACTCCTGATGAGTGCGGTCAGTCGTTGCCGGCACAACGAGAGCCATACCCGCGAGCCTCAACGTCCCGATCGCGAGGGAACGGAGCCGGGTCCGGAAGCACCAACCTGCAACTGCATCAGCGAGGCGAATCCCAGGTCAGGCCGATTATGTGCCCAGCTCAACATAGACGAAGCCGCGATCGAGCCGTGCAGGTTTGTCTCTAGCCGGGGGCACATTTGCTATCGCATCTGTGACCAGCCAAAACGAAGCCCTTGACCAGCAGTTTTACGGTCAAGGGCTTCGCTCATATGTCCGGCTGTCACCGGCTAATTCCCGCCATGATCGACGGTCCGCCCAAATACGCCCCCAAGGGCCAGGGGTAGGGACCTACGCCGGAGGCAGGCGAATCCACTGGTCATCGGGTACTACGGCGGCCTGTGTCTGACCTGGAGCACCTACCCTGGATCGACCCGACCCATCCGCCCTGACGAACGGCCCGGTGTCGGCGGCTTCACCGATCAGAATTCCTCCGCCACGTCGTCGGTTCTGGTAGCCCCCTCGCACCGGTGGAAGGATTGGTGACCATGACCGACGCTAGACCGCTGGGCGCTGACGAGGCCTCGTTCATCGCGGTGGCTCGCTCAGGCGATACGGCGCGGTTCGCGCTCATCACGGAGCGCCACCGGCGTGAGCTGCAGGTGCACTGCTACCGGATGCTTGCGAACTACGAGGACGCCCAGGACATGACGCAGGAGACGTTCCTGCGAGCGTGGAACAAGCGGGAGTCGTTCAAGGGCCACGCTGCGCTGCGGACCTGGCTGTACCGGATCGCGACGAACGTCTGCCTTGACTTCCTGGAGAAGCGCAACGATCGCACGCCCGTGCCGTCCGGGCTGGCGGACGTCGGCTCCGAGGTGCTGTACCTGCAGCCGTACCCCGACCGGATGCTCCCCGAGGACCCGCAGGAATCGGTGGTGGCGCGGGAGACGATCGAGCTGGCGTTCATCGTCGCCGTCCAGCACCTGCCGCCGCGGCAGCGGGCGGTGTTCATTCTGCGCGACGTCGTCGGCTGGCCGGCGTCGAAGGCCGCCGACGCCCTCGATCTGACCATCGCATCGGTGACCAGCGCGCTGCAGCGGGCGCGCGTGACGATGCGCGAGCAGCTGCCCGACCGCCGCCTCGACTGGCGGAGCCCCGCCGCCCACGAGCTGTCGAATGACGAGCGCGGCGTGGTGAAGTCGTACATCGACGCCCATGAGCGCAACGATCTCGACGGGCTGATGTCCCTGCTGCGCGACGACCTGCGCTTCGTGATGCTGCCCGAGGCGGGCACCTCGGTCATCACGGCCAAGGACGCGGTGGACGGCTGGGTCTCCGGTGGGCTCTTCCAGCCCGGCCACGACGACTGGCGCTGCATCGCCACGACGGTCAACCGCATGCCCGCCGCCGCGCTGTACCTCCGCACCCCTGACGACCCGGAGTACCGGCTGTTCGCCATCGCGGTCCTGCACGTCGTCGACGGGAAGATCGCCGAGCTCACCGGATTCGACGCCACCGACAAACCATGGCTGGACCTGCCCCCGACACTGTGATCAGACAAGTCCCCGCCGGCGTTGCCGGCGGGGCATCTCGATGCCCGACGAACCCGGCCTCACGAGCCGAGCCGCTGGCCCGTGCTCATCGCCTCGTCTCGTATCGGGTCAGCAGGACGCCGCCGGGAAATGTCCGCGTCTCCACGAGGTTCAGGTTCGCCCAGCTGTCCAGCGCGGTGAAGAACGGCGTGCCGCCGCCCACCAGGACCGGCACGGTGACCAGCATGTACTCGTCGATCAGCCCGGCCCGCATGGCCGCCCCGGCGAGCGTCGCGCCGCCGATGTCCATCGGGCCGGCGTCCTCTGTCTTGAGCCGGGTGATCTCGGTGACCGCGTCGCCGGTGACCAGGCGGGTGTTCCAGTCGACCGTGCTGGTCGTCGAGGAGAACACCACCTTCGGCATGTCCCGCCAGCGGCGAGCGTACTCGATTTCCGCCTGTGTGGCGCCGGGCCGCTGGTCGGCGGTCGGCCAGTGGGAACTCATCGCCTCCCACAGCTTGCGCCCATACAGCGCCAGGCCCGTCGCCCCCACCCGGTCGGACCACCACTGGAACAGCTCGTCGCTCGGCGACGAGTCCGGTCCCTCACCGCCCTCGGGGATGACCGGTTTTTGTATCGGCGAGTGACCTGTCACGCCGAGGGGAGTGCGTGGTCCGCTTGAGGTTCGATGGACTTCGAGGAGGATCGATGACGGTCAGCGTTCGGTGGCTGGGGCGGGTGGTGCTTGCTGGGTTGTGTTCCTTGCTTGTCGTGGGGGCTGTGCCCTCGGCCGCGCAGGCCGCGCTGGCGCTGACTCCAGATGTTCCCAACAACACCTTCAGCCCGTGGACGTGGAGCTTCAACGTGACGGTGCCGCGGTGGAATGTGGTCTTTGTGCATCCGTACCAAGGGGGTGACGAGGACCTGAGCATCACGCGGGCCGGGGTGCGGCTGGCGCAGACGGGGTCGACGCAGGTCAGTGAGCAGGCCGGCGCCCGGATGGACTTCATCGCGCTCAACAACCATTACCTGCCGCTGGGTGCGTACACCGCCAACACGACGACCTACAGCGGCAGTCCGGCGTACCAGATCATTTTCCGGCAGTCGGCGGGGACCATCACGCCGCATCCGTTCAATTCGCCGGCGCGGTTCGTCGCGGCGAGCACGAATGCCAAGGGGTACGCGATGCTCGGCACGATCTACGACCTGCAGACGCAGATCGGGCAGGACCTCATCATCTCGGCCGACACGCCGGGTGGGGTGTTCCTGGTCGCGGACTACGCCACCATGCCGATTCCGACTCCCGTGCCGCCGGTCTGCTGCGTGAGGATCTCGGCGATCTCGCGGTGGCTGTCGCTGGAGTTCCTGAAGGACACCGAGCGCTGCATCCGGGTCAGCGGTGACGGTTCGCTGCGAGGGCTGGTGGTGCTGTTCCGCGACGGGCCCGGCGACGCGGCGCCCCCGACCCGGCGGTTCAACGTCGAGTACGCCACGACGGCGCAGGCGGAGTCGCGCGGCTGCCGGTGGGCGACGATGCAGGAGTGACCGGTGAAAAGGAACCGCCCGGCCCCCCTTCCACCGGGGGTGCCGGGCGGTGTTGGTGCTGTGTGGGCTAGGCCGAGATGTCGATGAACGAGGCCCAGCTGTTGTTGTACTCCGCGAAGTTCGCGTGGTTGTCCGCGGAGCGGGTGTAGACCTGTGTCGAACGGTTCGACACGTTGAACAGCACCGAAGGCGCGGAGACCGCTGCGCCGCCGATGTTGTTCCAGCCGGACCAGCCCTTGTAGTAGTACACGTACTGGGTCTGGCCGCCAGCGGTCGCGGCGTACGCCTCGGTCGTGCCGTAGCGCGGGTTGTAGATCACGCCCGGGTCGCTGGCGAGGCTGCCCTTGAGGTCGATCCAGTCCGCCCAGCCGTTGTAGTAGTACCGGTAGGCGAGCGTGTTGGTCGACGTGCGGGTGTAGACCTCGGTGGTGCCGTAGGTCGGGTTGTAGATGACGCCCGGGTTCCCGGAGACGTTCCCTTCGAGGCTGACCCAGCCGGACCAGCCGTTGTTGTAGTACTTGTACTTCACCTTGTTGTCCGTGGTACGGACGTACACCTCAGTCGTGCCGTACTTCGGGTTGTACAGCAACGCCGGGTCACTGGCGACCGAGCCGCCGAGGTCGGACCACCCGGACCAGCCGTTGGCGTAGTACTTGTACTTCAGCGTCCCGTCAGCGAACCGGGCATAGATCTCCGTCGTGCCGTACTTCGGGTTGTACAAGATGGACGGGTTACCCGCCAGCTCGCCCCCGAGGTCGTTCCACCCGGACCAGCCGTTGGAGTAGTAACGGTAGGCGAGGTGGTTGTTCGCCAGACGCGCGTACACCTCAGTGGTGCCGTACGTCGGGTTGTACAGCACAGCCGGGTCACCCTGCGTGTCGCCACCCAGGTCAGACCAGTCCGACCATTCACTGCCGGCCCGGTACGCGTACACAATCTTGTTGTCGGTCGTGCGGCCGTACACCTCGGTCGTGCCGAAACGCTGGTTGTTGATCCCAACGGGCTTCGACGCGATCCTCGGCGGGTCGTTCTGACGGATGTACAGCAACCGGTTCGCAGTGTTGCGAGCGTAAGGCGGGTAGTTGTTCACCATGTCCAGGACACCGTTCGTGGCGCTCTGGATGATCGCCTGACGCACCTGCGACGGGCTGTAGGTCGGGTGTGCCTGCAGGATCAGCGCTGCCGCGCCGGCGACGTGCGGAGACGCCATCGACGTGCCGTTGGCCATGATCGCGGGGTTCGGCCCCGGCGGGACCTCCGGATCGGTCGGGTCGGGGATCCATGCCGACTTGACGTCGACGCCGGGCGCGAAGATGTCCACGCACGGCCCGTAGTTCGACCACACGGCCGGGTACTCAACCCCGTCGCCTTCCCAGATGAAGGAAGCACCGACCGTCAGCGCGTCGGTGACCCGACCCGGTGAATGGTCGCAGGCGTTGAGCGGCATCGGGTTGGTTGGATTGCCGTCGCCGTTACCAGCGGAGAGCGTGTAGGTCAGCCCGGACGCGATTGACTTGCGGACCGCCTCGTCCTGCAGCGGTTCGATCTCGGTGGAGCCGAGGCTCATGTTGACCACGGCCGGCTTGGCCGCGTTCGCCGTGACCCATTCGACGCCGGCGACGACCTCAGAGGTGTAGCCCTCGCCGTTGCAGTCCAGGACGCGGACCCCGACGATCTTCACCTGCTTGGCCACACCGTACGTGGTGCCACCGAGCGTGCCGGCCACGTGCGTGCCGTGCCCGCGGCAGTCGGAGACGTTCTCCGGCAGGTTGTGCTCGGGCGTGTTCCGACCGTACGGGTCGGGGGTCTTGCGAACCGCCCGGTCGACGAAGTTCCTGCCCCACGAAGCCCGGCCGCCGAACTCGCTGTGCTCCTTGTACAGACCCGTGTCGATCACGTACGCCGTCACCGACGACGCCGTGTTCGGGTAGGTGTACTGGTAGTTCGGCGTCTTGGTGCGGCTGTCGATCCGGTCCAGGTTCCAGCCCGGGTTGTACTGCGTGTCCGACTCGCGCACCAGCATGTCGCGCGAGACGGACGCCACCGACGGGTCTGCCGCCAGACGCGCGGCCTGCGCCTCAGAGAGACCGCTGACCGCGAAGCCCTTCAGCGTGACGCTGTACTCGCTGGTGACCTTGCCGCCGTGACGAGCCGTCAGCGCCTTCGCCGAACTGGAGACATTGGTCTTGGCCTGAGCCGTGCTCAGACCACTGTAGGCGGTGCCCTTCAGCTGAACGATGTAGCTACCCGGCAGAGCCTGGTTCGTGTCACCGAAAACCTTGCCCACCGGCGGGTTGACCACCTCCGCCGAGGCCGGCGTGCCCGAGACGAGCACCACGCCCGCGGCGGCGAGCGTCGAGACGCCCACCATCGCCCAGCGCCGCGGCCGGCTTACGAGCCGTCCATACGCAGCCCTTTCCTTGCCCTTTGTGTTGATGGTTATTCCCTCCCCATGAGGATCACCCGGCGGACATCGACGGTTCACGCCAGAAGGGTGATCGGAATTATGGAGAGACTAAGTGGACGACCCCGTTCTCGGCCACCCCGTTCGGGTGTTCATGTCGTGAAGATCGGACGAAGGGACTAGTCGTGTGTTAGCCAGGCGGCGAGGGTCCCCGGCGGTTTGATCCTGACCGTATGCTTCGCCCGACGTCCGGCCTAGGAGCGCACCATGTCCGATCCATCCCAGTCCCTGCCCCAGCAGCCTCCCTACCCGCCGGCCGCGCCTTCTCCGTTGCCGCCGCAGCAGGTGTACGAGCAACCGCAATTCGGGCAGCCACAGCCGCCGCAATCCGGGCAAACGCCTTACGGGCAACCGCAATACGGTCAACCGCAGCAGGCCCAGTACGGTCAGCCACAACCGCAATACGGACCGGCGCAATTCCACCAGCCACAGTGGACACCGCCGCCCGCCAAGAACCGTACGGCGCTGATTGTGAGCATCGTCGCAGTCGTCGTCGTCCTGCTGTTCGCGGCGGCGGTGACGGTCGCGTACAAGCTCACCCGCGACGACGAGCCGGCCGCGACCGCCTCCGCGGCGAGCACGGCCGGTGGTGGCGGCGGCGAGAAGCGGCTGCGCCTGACGGCGCCGGCGACCGTCGGGTCGTGGAAGAAGGCGAGCAGTCAGGAGCTCGCCGACAAGCTGAGCGCCGCCGGCACCGTCAGCCTCATCGACGAGCCGTTCGCGGCCCAGTACGACAACGGCGGCATCACCGCGGCGATCTGGGGCGGGACCGGCAAGGACATCCGGTTCGACTCGGCGCAGGAGCTGTTCACGGCGTTCGTCAAGGGCGCCCTGACGATCACCCCGGGCACGCCCGGGACGACGTCGCCGGTCGACCCGGGGCTGATCGGCGGTCAGGCGTACTGCGTGGCCATCACGGGCAGCGGCGCCGGTTCGTCGGCCTGCCTCTGGTTCGCGGATCAGCTGACGGTCGGGTTCGTCTTCACCGGCGGCGAGCCGGACGCCGCGGGCGGGTACGTGAAGGAGATGCTGTCGGGCTTGGTGACCTTCGGCTAACGGTCCGGCACGCCGAGGTTCAGCTCGGCGGTGGCGAGCATGCGGGCGATCTCGATCCGCGGCTGCCGGAACTCCATCGCCACGACCTGGAACGGGTCGACGACGTGGACGGCGCCCTGCGCGTCGGTGGCGCTCAGCACGTACCGGTAGCCGCGCGGCGCGTTCGGTGCGGGCCGGACCTCCCAGGCCGCGCCGAGGCGGGCCGCCATGACGCGCGCGACGAACGACACGAGGTCGGCGTGCAGGGTGACCCAGTCGTCGGTCTGGAACTCCGTCAGAGGCAGCCGGTTCACGTACACCTGCAGCAACGGCACGACGGAGACCGGGTCGCGCTCGGCTTCGTCGGCGGGGGCACCGACGAGCTCGGCGACCGCGGCGAAGTTCTTCCGCGAGCCGGCGGCCCAGTCCTCCAGATCGGCGTCGGTCACCATGGACGGCCTTTCACCGGTTGCGCAGACGGGCGAGGAACGAGCGGGGCGCCGGCCGCTGACCCACGACGGCCGCGGGCCGTTTGACGGCGGCCGGCCGTTTGACGGTGGACGAGGGCGCGGTGATCAGGCCGCGGGTGCGCAGCTCGGCCCAGATCCACGGCGGGCACAGCCCCCGGTAGCTGCGGAACTCCTCCAGCGGCACCCGGGTCGGCCGCAGCTCCAGCCAGCTCTCCTTGCTCAGCACGCCGCGGCACCGCTCCAGTGGCAGGGGTAAGTAGTCGTCGAAGCGCGACTTGTCCTGGCTGGTGATCTTGAGCACGTCGGCGCCGCCGGTGTCGGCGCTCAGCACCAGCACCGGGCGGTCCTTGCCTTCGTCGTCCTCCTCGAAGGTCACGAACGCGTTCCACACCTCGTGCGTCTTGGGCACGCGGACGGCCGGGTCGCGGGCCGGCCGCGGGGCCACGTCAGGACGGAAGCGGCGCAGCACCGCGATGGTCAGGACGGCGGCGGCGAGGGCGAGCAGCGGCAGGGTCAGCAGCATGATCGCCACCGTGGTGGTGGAGGCGGTGCGGGGGTTGCCGGCGACGGGCACGTGGTTGACGGCGGCCCACGCCCCGACCAGGCCGACGGCCGCGAGCACCACCCCGGCCCGCACGAACAGGTGCACGACGCCGTCGATGTCCGCGAACTGCCAGACGGCGATGCACACCACCAGCGCGCCCAGGGTCACGGCGCCGCCGGTCCAGAAGTCGAAGACCCGGAAGCCGAGCGCGTAGGCGACGCACTTGGCGGCGACGCAGCCCGCGAGCAGGATGCCGGCGCGGACGAAGATCTGGCCCGCGCTGTTTCCGCCGGGCGTGCGGAAGCGGCGGCCGAGCACGAGGGCCACGACCGGCGACGCGACCAGCCCAGGCCAGATCGCGCCGGCGTCGCTGTGGCCGAGCAGCACGTCGGCGGGCAGGCCGATGACGGCGGCGCCGCCGAACCAGGCGGCCACCACGATCGGCAGCAGCACCCAGCCCAGCGGCGTGAGGAACAGCGCCCGCGACTCCCACGCGATGACGCACACCAGGCCGAACCCGATCGCGGCGGCGATGAAGAGCAGCGCCCCGGTGCCGTTGAGCAGCCCGTCAGCGACGGCCATGCGCGCTCCTCCCCCACACGGTCGGCATCAGCCTGCCATAGACCATTGTGTCGCCGGTACGGTCCGCGCGGGCCCGACAATTCGCGCTGTCGCGACCGCGTCACACTCAGCCACGCGGTCGCGGCGCCTCACGTGAGGTCGTCGAGCGCCGCCGCCTCCGACACGGTCTCCTCCGGCAGCTGCGGCGCCGGCGACGGCCACGGCTTGAGGCCCTGCACGACGGTGCCGTAGAAGGCGTCGAGCGCCGTGATGACGCTGTGCACGAAGGCCCCTCTGACGCCGGACCGCCTGGCGCCCATCGGGGTGCTCCGGCTGAGCTTGAAGGTGGTGATGTCCAGCGCCCGGTCGACGATCAGGACCGCCGGTCTGGCCCGGGCGTCGCCGAGCCGCTCGCAGGTGGTCTCGGTGCGGCCGGTGAAGCCGACCTCGACCACGACGTCGTTGGGGGCCTTGTCGAGCTGCCTGAGCAGCCAGGACACCCGCCGCTGCGAGCTGCCTTCCTTCGGTGCGGCGACCTGGACCGACACCTTGACCTGCCCGCGCCCGACATCGGCGGCGAGGGTGACCAGCCCGGCCGCGCCCGGGATCTTCAAGGTCGCGTCGAGGACGCCGTCGACGGCGAGCTTCGAGACGACCGCGGCCTGCCGGGCGGCCGGGTCCACGGCGAGCCGGCGGGGCAACGGGCTGGTGACGGTGACCCCGAGCTCGGCGGTGAGATGGAGGCAGAGGAACCGCACCAGCCGCAGCCACGCGTCGGCGACCGCGGGCACCTTACGGTCGGCGGCCCGCAGCGTGCCGGCGACCGCCGCGTCCCGGACGGTCGCCCACGCGGCGCCCATGTCGTCGAACCCGGACGCGCCCGAGCGGGGGTGCTCCAGGTACTTGATGAACTCGGCCAGGATCCACGCCTGGACCGGCGTCTCGACGCCGCGGTGCGTGAGCACCATCCTGGCCTCCTGCAGGACCTCGGCCCACGACAGGTGCAGCAGCCCGACCTTGCGGATCTTGCGCTTGTCCACGTCGACGGGGTGCTCGCCGGCGCCGGGCGCGATCTCGTTGGACAGCGTGACGACCACGTCGTAGCCGCGGATCCGGGCGACGTCGAGGTACTTCTCGACCTGGTCGCGGCGCAGCTGGGAGGTGCCGGTCTTGACCTCGAGCAGGCACGTCCACAGGCGGCTGCCGCGGGCGACCCTGATCACGCCGTCCGGGATGACCTTGCGGTCGGCGAGCTCGAACTGCACCTCGGCGAACGTCTCCACGGTGCCGGCGGGGGCGCCGAGCCGGGCGACGATGCCGCGGGCGAACGGGCGGACGGCGTACATCGTCGCCAGCAGCGCCGACGTGGCCCGCTTCTCCTGCTCCTCGGCCGCGCCGACACCGGCGACCGAGAAGAGCCGGGCCGCCGGCCAGTTCGTGCCGCCGGCCAGGGCGGGCACCGGCGGCATGATCCTGGTGGTCCGGGGTTGTCTGGTGCGCACCGTCTTCGCCCGGCTGACCGCCGGAGCGGCGCCGACGGGCGCCACGGGCACCGGTTCTTCGAGCGGCGGCTCGGGCTCGCCAGGCATGGCCGCGTCCGCGCCCGCGTCGTCCACGAAGTCCCCGACGTCCACGACTTCTTCCAGCACGGACGTCGTCTCGTCCAGCAGCTCCGCGTCCATGTCGTCCGCGCCGGGCGCGTCCAGCAGCTCCGCCCCGGCCTCCTCGAGCACGGACGTCGTCTCGTCCAGGATCGGGGCCGGCAGGTCCGCGGCGTCCGGCGCCGGCTCGTCGTCGACGCTGACGCCGAAGTCGGTCGCGAGGCCGGCGAGGCCGGTGTCCCAGCCCTGACCGACCGCACGCAACTTCCAGGCACCGTTGCGCCGGTACACCTCACCGAACACGAATGCCGTCTCGACCGTGGCGTCGGTGATGTCGTACCGGACGATCGGCGCTCCCCCGTCGTCCAGCGCCACGAGATGCATTCCGCTCAATTCACCGAACGAGCCCCGGTCGAGACTCGCGGCAATCGCAATGGTGTCGACATCCCCGGGCACCGACTCGAGGTCGACCGCGATCCGCTCCTCCACACCGCCCTCGGTGACACTCGCACCGAGGTGCCGCACCGACCCGTCCGCCGAGGTCGGCTGGTTGTAGAAGACGAAATCAGCGTCCGACAGGTGCCCACCACCGCCCGTAGTGGGCACCTCATCCGTACAGGCGGATCAAACGAGGGGGAAGGCGACGTCGCAGACCTCGTCCGACGGGGCAGCGGCGCCGAAGTCGGCGAAGTAGACCTCGCGGGGTGAGGAGCTGACCGGCAGGCCCTGGGCGGCGACCCACTGCGCGACCGCGTCGAAGGCGGACAGGATCTGCGGGTACGCGACCTGGGCCTTGATGATGCGGGTGAACGCCTCGCGGTGTGCGGGCTCGACGCGGACGGCGCTGTCCAGGGGGCCGGACGGGTCGACCGGCAGGCAGATCTCGACGGGGCCGTCGCTGTCCTCGTTGACCTCGCCGTGGTACACGATGAAGCAGGGGCCGGTCATGCCGTCGCCGTGGCCGGTGGCGGCCTTGAGCAGGCGGCCGATGGCCTCGTCGATCCAGGCCTGCAGCTCCTGGGCGTTCACGTGCCGCTGTTCGGTCAGCACCGTCTGTCGGGGCACGTCGCGGACCTGGACTTCGTACATGGTGAGACTCTCCCGGTCGTCGAGCAGCCGGCTGCGCAGGTGGGTGACGAGCTCACGGCGGACGGCCGTCGCGTGCTCCTGGGCGGCCCAGTAGTCACCGAGGAGGCCGGCCCGCGTCCGCGGGTCGGGGGCGGCGACGATCGCGGCGACGGTCGCGAGGGGCATGTCGAGGCGGCGGAGCCGGGCGATCAGCCTGGCCGTCTCCAGCTGCTCCTCGCGATACCAGCGGTAGCCGTTGTTCTCGTCGACGGCGGCGGGCAGGAGCAGGCCCTGCCGTTCGTACAGCCGCAACGCCTTCGGGGAGAGCCACGACCGCCGTGCGAACACCCCGATGGTGAGCAGCCCCTCGTCCACCTGCGCTCCTTCCGGGCCGGGCGGACCGCCCGGCGCGATTCAGGGTCGGCCCTGCCCAAGGGGCAAGGTCAAGCCGCGCCGCCGGCGGCGGAAATGCCGGTGCGTGCGCCGGCCGGTTGAGCCAGTATGGGGCGAGGACCACGTCGAGGACTCGAGGAGCGGACATGCGCGCAGGGATCACGTCCATCCGGAAGGGAGTCATCGACGCTGGAGGCCTGACCCTGCATGACCGTCCTCAACCTCGGCATCGTCGCGCATGTCGACGCCGGTAAGACCAGCCTGACCGAGCGGCTGCTGTTCCGCGCCGGTGTCATCGACCGGATCGGCAGCGTCGACGACGGCAGCACGCAGACCGACTCGCTCGCCCTCGAACGGCAGCGGGGCATCACCATCAAGTCCGCGGTGGCGTCGTTCCCCGTCGGCGGCGTCACGGTCAACCTGATCGACACGCCCGGGCACCCCGACTTCATCGCCGAGGTGGAGCGCGCGCTCCGCGTCCTGGACGGTGCCGTCCTCGTCGTCTCCGCCGTCGAGGGCGTCCAGGCGCAGACCCGGATCCTGATGCGGACACTGCGGCGGCTGCGCGTACCGACGCTGATCTTCGTCAACAAGATCGATCGGCGCGGCGCCCGGCACGAGGACCTCCTCGCCGACCTCGCGGCCATGCTGACGCCCGCGCTCGCCCCGATGGGCCGCCCCACCGGCCTGGGCACACCCGGCGCCGCCTTCGAGCCCGGCACCGCCCGCCTGGCGGAGGCCCTGGCCGAGCACGACGAGCAGGCCATGGCCGCTTTTGTGCACGATGCGGCCGATGTACGGCTGGAGCCCGAGCTCGCCCGGCAGACCGCGGCGGGGCTGGTCCACCCGGTGTACTTCGGCTCGGCGACGACCGGCGCGGGGGTCGACGCGCTGGTCTCCGGTCTCGCTACGATCCTGCCCGCGGCGACCGGCGACCCCGGCGCCCCGCTGTCCGCGACGGTGTTCAAGGTCGAGCGCGGCCCGGCCGGCGAGAAGATCGCGTACGTCCGCCTCTTCGCCGGCACGATCCACGTCCGCGACCAGCTCCCGGCCGGCAAGGTCACCGCGATCGGCATCCCCTCGGGCGGCACCGCGGTGCCCGTGGGGTCGGTCGCCGCGGGCCAGATCGGCAAGCTGTGGGGCCTCAGAACCGTCCGGATCGGCGACACCATCGGCGCGGACCCGCCGCGCGCGGGCGCGGCCCAGCTCTTCGCGCCTCCCACGCTGGAGACCGTCGTCGTGCCCCGGAACCCGCGCGACCGCGCCCGCCTGCACGCGGCGCTCGCCCAGCTCGCGGAGCAGGACCCCCTGATCGACCTGCGCCTGTCCGACACACCGCCCGACGCACCGTCCGACGCACCGTCCGGCTCGGCGTCGGGCTCGGCGTCGGGTTCGGGGGCCGGTTCGCCGTCGGGTTCGGCGGCGGGTTCGCCGGCGGGTTCGCCGGGCGTCTCGCTGGCCGTCTCGTTGTACGGCGAGGTCCAGAAGGAGGTCATCGAGGCGACGCTCGCCGCGGAGTACGGCGTGCTGGTCGACTTCCGCGAGTCGACGATCGTCTACGTCGAGCAGGTCGCCGGCACCGGCTCCGCCGTGGACCTGCTCGGCGCGCCGGACAACCCGTTCCTCGCCACGGTCGGCCTGCGCGTCGAACCCTCCGACGGCGGTGTCGAGTTCCACCTGGACGTGCCCGTCGAGTCCATGCCGATGTACGTCTACAACAGGACCGCCGACTTCGAGGCCGCGATGTCCTCGTACGTGCGCGACACCCTCCGCCAGGGCCTGCACGGCTGGAACGTCACCGGCGCCAGGGTCACGATGACCACGTCCGGCTACCAGGCGCCCGGCAGCTCCGCCGCCGACTACCGCAAGCTGACCCCCTTGGTGCTCATGCGCGCGCTGCGCCAGGCCGGCACGCGGGTCTGCGAGCCGGTCCACCGCTTCCATCTCGAGATCCCGGCCTCCACCACGGGCGTGGTGCTCGGCCTGCTGTCGAAGCTCGGCGCCGTGCCGTCGTCGCAGGACCAGCGCCGCGACTGGTGCGAGGTGACCGGCACCATCCCGGCGGCGCGCATCCGCGATCTGGAACGCCGCCTGCCCGGCATCAGCCACGGCCTCGGAGTCCTGGAGTACGCCTTCGACCACCACCGTCCCGTCCACGGAACGCCGCCCGTCAGGCCCCGCTCCGACCACAACCCCCTGAACCGCAAGAAGTACCTGCTGTGGGTCTCACGCCGCGTCGCCACCGGCCCCGTCGGTTAACTCCTGCCGCAACCGGGCCAGGGTGATCCGCATGCCCTCCCGGTTGTCCTCGGGTCTCGTCTTCGCGGCCTTCCCGGTGAAGATCCTGCCGAGGACCATCGCCCCGCGAACCCGCTGGTCGATCCAATACTGGGTGACCTCGGTCCCGCCCTCGACCCCCGCGAGCCGGAACCCCCACCGGGCGACCGGCATCCCGAACGTCGTCACGTCGAACGCGAACTCCACCCCCGGCTCCGCCGCCACCACCTTGCACGTGGTGAACCAGACATACGCCCCGCGCCGGTTGAACCCGACGAACCGCCGCGGCACCCGCCCCGGCGACCGCGTCAGCACCCAGGTGCCGAAGCACTCGGGACTGTGCCTCGCCATCCGCCGCACATCCGCCACCGCCCGGAACACCACCTCCGGCGCCACGCCGACGGTGATCCTCTCGACGACCTCGTCAGCCATCTCAGCTCCCCATCCGTTCTTCGAACCGGGCCCGGTCAAGGTAGTCCGCCCCGCGCGGCCGATCACTCAAGTCGCCACCGCCGGCCACTCACCACAGGTCGTGTCGCTCAAGTCGCCGCCCGGCGGCCACCGACCGGTCAGGTCACCACCGCAGGGTCCTATCGCTCAACCCGTCGCCACCGACCACCAACCGGCCAGATCACCACCCGCAGGCCATGTTGCTCAAGTCGCCACCGGCCGCTCACCAGACAGGTCACCACCCGGACTTCGTGCCGCTCAACCCATCGCCACCGGCCACCAACGACCAGGTCGCCACCCGCAGGCCGTCTTGCTCGAGTCGCCACCGCCGACCACCGACCACCGACCACCGACCACCGACCACCGACCACCGACCACCGACCGGCCAGGTCACCACCCGCAGGGTCGTGCCGTCAACCCGTCGCCGCCAGCCACCGACCGGTCAGGTCACCAACCGCAGGTCGTGGATCAGCTCCGAGAAGACGACCGGCGGCAGGTCCCCGAACGTCCTGCCGTCGGCGCGAACTAAGACCAGGTCGGCGACCGTCTGCGGCGGTGCGGAGTCGACCGTGTCGGAGGCGTGCCAGCCGGGCTCGGTGTCGAGCACCGCGTAGACGCCCCCGCCGATCGGCTTGGCCATCTGCACGACGGCGTCATACCAGCGGGTCCAGCCGTGCCGCTCAAGACCACGCAGCACCGCGACCGTCACCTTCCGCCCCTCGAAGCGATCGATCGCCCGCGCGCCCCGCTCCTCGTCCGTCACGCGGTGCGCCGGCCGCCCCAACTGCTCGAACGGCTGCAGCAGCTCGTAATCGGCGAACACCTCACCCCACGCCGCCAACCCGCCCTCGGGGAACTGCAGCGGATGCAGCACACCGAGCGCGGCACCGGCCGGCAGGAGCACGGGCTCGTCGTCGACGCCGGCAAGGGTGCCGTCCTCGGCGACCCGGACGGTCGTGACAAGCCCACCGCGCTCCTCCCCCGCCGGCGCGGTCGGCATCGGGTCCTCGAACACTCCCCAGACCAGCCGCCGGGCGAGGTGGCTCATCCACGGGTGGGTGGCGAAGCGGTCGAGGAAGATGGCGGCCGGGATGCGGCGGCCGGTGCACATGGCGCGCTCCAGCCGCGACACGTGCAGCGACGCCGACGCGCGGGCCTCCTTGCGCAGCGCGGTGATGCGGTCCTTGGCCTTCTTGTGTCGCTGCTTGTCCTCACCGCGGGCCGGCTTGGGCAGCTCGGCGTGGACCCGGCCGGTCGAGTCACGGACGACGGGCAGCAACTGGTGGTCGAAGACGATCCGGAACGTGCCGGCGTCGGTCTCGACCGTGTCGCCGTCGTCGTCGAGGCCGAGGGTGGGCACGAGCCGGTCGGCGAGCTCGTCGGAGGTGAGCCCGCGCAGGTCGGCGATCGCCTCGATGTGCTGGCGGGCGACGCTCTTGAACACGGGGAACCTGGACTTCTCGGCGAGCAGGTTGAGCTCGATGAGCGCCGCGTCGGTGCCGCGGTGCCGCAGCGCGTCGAGGGCGGCCTGCGCGCGGGCGCTCGCGCCCTGCCCCGGCCAGTGCTTGGCGAGCGCGGCGATGCGGCGCGCGCCCGCGTCGTCGCCGATGAGCCCGACAGCCTGCATGCACCAGCCGTCGGGAGCGGGCGCACCCGCGGTGAGCCACCGCTCGAACAGCTCCTGCGCGAACGCCGCCCGCGACCCCGCCGTCCACGCGTCACGGGCGGCGAGGACCGCGGGATGCACCTCGTCGGCGTTGCAGACGGAGAGCCTGGCCAGCAGATGCTCGACCGTGTCAGGGTCGGCGACGGCGCCGTCGAGAGTGGCGATCAGGGACGGCAGCGGCGTGGCTGTCACGTACTGCGGCAGCTTCACCGACGTGACCGGGTCCTTGTCGAGCAGCGCGACGAGGTCGCCGGCCCGCTCCCCCGCCTGCGCGAGCAGCAGCGGACGGTGGCCCTGCGCGTCGAGATACCGCAGGACCCGCCCGACGGCGGTGTCCGCCGGCGTCGCCGACCACAGCGCGACTGCGCCTGCCGCGGCGTGCCGGGGATGGCGCAGCAGCCAGGACCGGGCGGGGCGGCGCAGCTTCTTGCCGGCGAACGCCTGCACGACCGGCGCGATCAACGCGACGTGCCCGACTGGCTGCGCGGCCTCCAATGCGTGCTCCACACTGGCCCGGTCGGAGAACGCGGCGAGCAGCGGGGCGACGTGGCTGACGCCGTGCCGGGCCAGCAGCAGCGGCAGCGTGAACCGCACGTGGTAGTAGTGCTGCGCGAAGCCGAGCGCCATCAGCCGCTCATGTGTCCACAGTGGAGCGAGCGTGAGCATGGGCAGCGTCGTCGGCAGCGCCCAGTGCTCCCGATGCTCCAGCCACGCCGTCACCTGGGCCGTGTCGCACCGGCTGATCGACACGCCGTCCCACCGCACCGAGCCGTCGTCGCCGCCCAGCCCCTCGGCCGCCTCCCGCTCCTCGTCACGCCAGCGCAGCTCGGGCTCGACCGGCACCGCGGGCTCCAACCAGACCGGATGCGCCGCGGCGGGCGGCCGGTAGTCGCAGGGGACGCCGTCGGGCACCACCATCTCGGTCGCCGGATCGCGGCCGGGCTCGAACGCGCCGGGGTCGGTGAGCGGGCCGAGCGTCGCCCACGGGTGCCCGGCCTCCCGCTCCCGCCGCAGCGCCTCGCGCGCCGCGTCGTCGTCGATGTGGGCCAGCAGGCTGCACCACATACCGTTGTGATGGGCGTGGTCCTCGAACGGATACGCCGGCTTCATCGTGGCCATGACGGGACCCGCGGCGGCGCCGGCGATGTCGAGGACGCTCGCGAGATAGGCCCGGCCGCCGCCCGTGCTGAAGAACTCCCACCGAGCCTTGTCGTTGGCGGCGAGGAGCTTCTTCAGCGTGCCGAGGTCGCCGGCGGCGAGCCCGGACGCATGGACGTCCACGTTGCCGAATCTGCCGCTATACCGCAAAGCGTCGCGATGCGCGCCGCGCTCCTCCTCGCCGGCTAGGGGGCCCAGCGGCAGCAGGAACGAGGTGGCCCAGAACAGGTCGGCGCGGATGCTGCCGGTGTGCTCGGCGGCCTTCTTGTCGCGGACCTCCAGCAGCGCGTCACGGGCCTGCGCATAGGTCGGCTCGTCGGCGAGGACCAGCAGCTCACGCAGCCGCCCGAAGACCCCGACACCGACATAGGGCAGCTCGACGTGCAGCCCACCGAGGATCCGACGGCAGCCCTCGACCAGGCCGTGCGCCGCGACGAGGAAGTCGGCGAGCCAGTCGTGAACCGGGCCGGACAGATACTCGAACCTGGCCCGGCACGCCTCCACGAGCGCGCGGTCCTCGGCGGCGGTGCCGACCCGGTGCTCGTGGTCCAGCAGCCGGTGCCCTGTCGCGCGCTCCTGCGCCTCCGAGGAGGTGACGAGCTCCCAGACCCTGGACGGATTGCCGCGCTCGCGGATCGCGGCGTCCTCCGACCACACGCCGCGGCGCAGCCCCGCCCATGCCTCCTTCACGGTGGCGAGCGGTCTGATGTCCGTCGCGATGCCGCCGCGGCGCGGATGCAGGACCGACCGCAGCCAGGGACTGACCGCGATCCCGTCGCGCCACACGAGCGGCGGCGGCTGCGGCGGGGTCCACTCCAGCGGGGCTGAGGACGCCTGGGGCGTGGTCCATCTGGTCACGGCGTCACACTAACCACGACCACCGACAAAACTGCCCGCCCGCTGATCAACGTTGGACGGAAACCGTCGTACCCGCGTGGTAGGAACAAGGCATCGAGACGGAAGGGGCAACGATGCTCACGGATTCGAAGGCGTTCAGCGGGTTCTCGACGGGCGACGTCCCGGCCGCCAAGCGGTTCTACAGCGAGACCCTCGGCCTCACGGTCGACGAGGAGCACGGCATGCTGCACCTGCGCCTCGCCGGGGACAAGGACGTGCTGATCTATCCGAAGCCCGATCATCAGCCGGCGACGTTCACCGTGCTCAACTTCCCTGTCGAGGACATCGAGGCCGCAGTCGACGAGCTGATCCGGCGGGGCGTGACGTTCGAGCAGTATGAGACCACCGACGCCAAGGGCATCCATCGTGCCGGCGGCCCGCTGATCGCGTGGTTCCGCGACCCGGCCGGCAACATCCTGTCCGTGCTGCAGCAGTGACGCCATGATCCCGGCAGACGTCTTCGACGAGCACCGCGGCCGGCTCAAGGCCGTCGCCTACCGGGTGCTCGGCCGGGTCGGCGACGTCGAGGACGTCGTGCAGGACGCGTGGCTGCGGTGGAGCACCGTCGACCCGGCGACGGTCGACGACCCCGAGGCGTATCTGGTCCGGGTGACGACCCGGCTGGCGATCGACCGGTTGCGCAGCGCCCAGGCGCGCCGGGAGCAGTATGTCGGGCCGTGGCTGCCCGAGCCGATGCTGACCAGCCCCGACGTCGCGGAGCGGGTCGCCCTGGCCGACTCGGTGTCCACGGCGATGCTGCTGGTGCTGGAGTCGCTGTCGCCGTTGGAGCGGGCGGTGTTCGTGCTGCGCGAGGCGTTCGGCTATTCGCACGCGGAGATCGCCTCGTTCGTCGGGCGGAGCGAGGTCTCCGTCCGCCAGACCGCGGCGCGGGCCCGCGCCCACGTCGAGGAGCATCGCGTCAGGTATGACACCGATCTGGCGACGAGGACCGAGGTCACGCAGCGGTTCCTGGCCGCCTGCGCCGGCGGCGACCTGCGCAGGCTGGTCGAGGTGCTCGCCCCCGGCGTCGAGCTGGTCAGCGACGGCGGCGGCCTGGCACCTGCGCCGCGCAAGGTGATCGCGGGGCTGGAGCTGGTGGCGGGGGCGCTGCTGACGTTCGCCGGCCGCCTGCCCGAGGCGCCGAGCATCGCCGTCGAGGAGCTCAACGGCGGCCCCGCCATCGTCGTGTATTCCGCCGGGACGCCGGCCGTGGCCGTGTTCCTGCACCTGGTCGACGGCCTGGTCCACTCGATCCACCTGGTCAGCAACCCCGAGAAGCTCTCCGGCATCCCACCACTGCCGTCAGCGACATGAGGAGGCAGTCCGCGCCGTTGCGGGAAGGCCCCGGCACGTTCGGAGGCGATCCTGCGCGCCCGACGAACGACGGACGTTGCGAGGTGACACCGGTGCCGTGTGACGCATCGCACAGAGGACCGGGTCGTGCAGTGCTTCGGCAGTGGCGCAGGCGAGACGGAGAGCGGTGAGTGGGTGTCGTCGCGCTGGGTGGCGCGGCGGAGGCGACCGCGCCTGATGACGGCGCGATCGGGTTGGTGCGGTGGAGGTGACGCGCGTGGTGGCGGTGCGGCGGTGCGGCAGGGGCGGTGCGGCAGGGGCGACCGCGCCCGATGACGGCGCGGCGTGACGACCGCACCTGGTGGTGGCGCCGCAGGGTCAGTGCCGCAGGTCAGTGCCGCAGCGGCGACCGCGCCCGATGACGGCTTGGCAGGGTCGGTGCGGCAGCGGCGACCGCGCCTAATGACAGCGCGGCGGTGACGACCGCACCTGGTGGCGGCGCCGCAGGGTCAGTGCCGCAGGTCAGTGCCGCAGGTCAGTGCCGCAGCGGCGACCGCGCCCGATGACGGCTTGGCAGGGTCGGTGCGGCAGCGGCGACCGCGCCTAATGACGGCGCGGCGGTGACGACCGCACCTGGTGGCGGCGTGGCAGGGGCAGTGCCGCAGCGGCGACCGCGCCCGATGGCGGCGCGGCGTGACGACCGCACCTGGCGGTGGCCCGGCAGCGGTGGCCCGGCAGCGGTGGTGAGGTGGTTGCGACCGCGCCTGATGGCGGCGCGGCGGGGGGTGGTGCGGCGTGCGTTGGGTGGGCTGCCGGTGCCGGTGATGGCCGGCCCGGTGTCGGTTCGCGAGTGGCATGGGGACGCTCCGCTGTGTTGAGCCGGGTGCCGGGCGCGGATGCCGGTGAGGCGGGCCTTGGACAGTCCGGTCCGGTGGTGGGTGGGGTGGGTGAGCGGCGTCACTGTCGGGGCGGCTCACGGATCGGTGGAGTGGCTCGTCCTGGGGGTGATGCGCGGCCGGCACGGCGGGCGCGCGAGAACCAGAAGGGAGCCGGGCATGCACCGGATCGTTGTCCTCGGCGGCGGGTACACCGGGATGATCGCCGCTATTCGTGTGGCGCGCAGGGCGCGGCGGCTCGGGGTCGTCGTCACGGTGGTGAATCCGTCGGAGCGGTTCGCCGAGCGGTTGCGGATGCATCAGGTCGCCAGTGGGCAGGTCGTTCGGGAGGTGGGGATTCCGGAGCTGTTGCGGGGCACTGGCATCGAGTTCGTGCAGGGGTGGGCGGAGCGGGTCGATCCCGGGCGGCGGGAGGTGAGCGTCGGTGAGCGGGTCGTGGGCTACGACACGCTCGTCTACGCGATCGGCAGTGTGGCGCAGACCGGGACGGTGCCTGGGGCGGAGGCTCACGCGTACACGCTGAACTCCGTCGAATCGGCGGCGCGGCTGGCGGACCTGCTCGCCGCGCGGACGGGCGCGACGGTCGCGGTGGTGGGCGGTGGGCTCACCGGCGTCGAGGCTGCCACGGAGATCGCCGAGCGGCACCCGGCGGCCCGCGTGCTGCTGCTCAGCCGTGACGTGCCCGGCTCGATGATGTCGGCGCGGGCGCGGGCGCATCTCGACCGGGCGCTTCGGCGGCTCGGTGTCGGCGTGCGGACCGGGGTCGAGGTCACGAAGGTCCTGCCGGACGGGGTCGAGCTCGCCGGCGGTGAGGTCGTCGGTGCCGACGCGACGCTCTGGACGACCGGGTTCACGGCGTCGCCGCTCGCCGCGGAGGCGGGGATCGCCGTGGACGGGCGCGGGCGGATCGTGGTGGACGCGACGTTGCGGTCGGTGTCGCACCCGGACATCGTCGCGATCGGTGACGCCGCGGCGATCACGCAGCGGTGGGGCACGATCCACGGCACCTGCCAGAGCGGCATTCCCAGCGGAGCGCACGCGGCGGACAGCATCGCGCGGGTGCTCGCCGGGAAGCCGGCCAAGCCGTTCCGGTTCGGGTACATCCACCAGCCGGTGTCCCTCGGCCGCAGGGACGCCGTCATCCAGTTCACCCGGCCCGACGACACCCCGCGGCGCTGGTTCCTCAAGGGTCGCGCCGCGGTCGTCTACAAGGAGTTGGTGACGAGGAGCCCGTTGCCGTCGTACCGGCTGTCGAAGCACCTCACCGTCCCCGCCGCCGCCCTCTCCTCCCGCGGCTGAGACAGACACCGACAGCCGCGGAGGCGGGCAACGTGGCGGGGAGAACGAGCGGAGGTGGAAGCGGGGTGGGCGGGTGTTATTCAGTGTGGAGGACCTCGGCGATGGTGAGACGGGCGGCGGCGCGGGCCGGGACGAGGGCGCCGAGGACGGCGATCGCGGCGCCGGCGAGGGCCAGGAGCAGCAGGGTGGCCGGCTGCCAGACGTTGAGCAGGGCCAGTGGGATGTCCACCTTCGCGGCGCGGGTTGCCATGGGGACGACGAGACGGTGGGCGAGGACGCCGGTGGGGACGCCGACGAGCCCGCCGAGGAGGCCGAGGCCGGCCATGGACGTCACCGTCATCACGACCACCTGGCGGGGGGTCATGCCGATGGACTTGAGCATGCCGAGGTCGCGGCGGCGTTCGCGGACGTTGAGCAGGACGGTGTTGAGAACACTCAAGGCGGCCACGACGCCGAGCATCAGCGACAGCGCGGTCGACAGGCTGATCATCGAGACCGTGAACGAGTTGACGCCCACGTTGCTCCACGCGGCGAGGCCGGGGTCGGCGGCGCGGACGGAGGCGAGGTACGCGGGGATGTCGGTGCCCGGCAGGAGCGAGATCTCGTACATGACCTCGTGGTTGGGGATCGGCTGCTGCGGGCCGAGCCGCTGCAGGGTCTCCCAGGTCGTGATCAGGGCGGGGCCGCCGACGGCGGCGCTCATGGTCTCGCCGACGACGGTCACCTCGGTGCGGTGGCCGTCGAGCTCGATCGTGAGCCGGTCGCCGAGGTGGATGCCGCGCTCGTGCAGCAGCGCCGAGGGCACGACGATCTCGCCGAGGGCGCGCAGCCACCGTCCGGCGACGATGGCCTCCTTCAACCCCACCTCGTCGTGGTCGCCGCGCAGGAAGTCCACCGGGACCGCCTGGGTCTGCCCGGCGACGGTGACGTCGATCCCGAGCATGGCGGTCACGTGTCGGGTGCCGGGCAGCGACCGCAGCAGCCGCTCGATGTCCTCGTCGGAGCGGGTGGTCGTCGCCTGCTGAAACCGCGGGTTGCCTGGCCGGACCGCGATCGGGGCCGTCTCGTTGCGGTCGGCGATGCTCGAATACCTCGAGACGGTGCTGGCGAGACCACTCGCGAACGTCACGGTCGTCACGCCGAGCACGACCGCGGCGACGGTCAGGGCGGTGCGGGCCGGCCGGGCGAAGGGCAGGCCCAGCCCGAGGCTCACCGAGCGCGGCAGCCGGACCCCGCTCAACCACCGCTGCACCCGCAGCCCCCGGCCGGTGCGGGGAGCGCTGCCGGCGCTGATCGCCTCGGCGGCCGGGAGCCGCCGGGCCCGCAACGCCGGCAGCAGCGCGGCGAGCAGCACCACGAGGAGGATCCCGGCGAGCGCGGCGATCTGCACGCGCAGCCCGTTGCCCACGTCGCCGTGGAAGCCGAGGCCCTGGAAGGCGTTCGTCAGCAGTGGCCGTGCGGCGAACTCGCCCCCGATGATGCCGAGCCCGCCGCCGACCACCGCCGGCACGGACACCATCGTCAGATACACGCCGACGACCTGCGCCGGGGTGAAGCCGATGGCCTTGAGGACTCCGATGTGCCGGTATCCGGAAACGACCGCCCCGCTGACGACGTTGGCGACGACCAGGACGGCGACGAACAGCCCGAGGAGCCCGAAGACGATCAGGAACGGCACGTAGGCACCCGGACCTGCCTTCACCGCTTCCTTGATCACCAGGTAGGAGCTGGTGGCGAGCAGGCCGTCGGACGGCAGCGCGGCGGTGAACGCGTCGACGGCCGGCTCGGTCGGCTCGCCGGGCAGCCGGTACAGCATCTGGACGGCGGTCGGGTGCAGCTGCGCCATCTGCGCGGGGGCGACCCATGCGTCGGCGGTCCGGCTGACGCTGTAACCGAAACCGACGACCGTGAGCGGCGGCGCGCCCCGCAGCTGGATCACGGACCCGACCAGCGACGGCGGGTGGTAACCGGCCGCCGGCGGGAGGTCCGCCACCACGATCTCGCCGGGTGCGGTCGCCCAGCGGCCGTCCCACAGCTCGACCCGGTCGACCGGCCCGGCGGGGTCGGCCCGGCCGACGACGGTGATCGAGTCGGGCAGGTGTAACGGGGCGCCGTCGGTCGGCGCGGCCAGCACCGCCTGCTCGAACGGCCCGGCGGCCGCCGTGGTGCCGGCCGGCGGTGCGGTGGGCGTGGCGCCGGCGGAGCCGGGCTCGTAGACGGCGACGACGTGGGCACCGGCCTGGTCGGCGAAGACCCGCTCGAACGGTGCCGTCGACGCGTCCAGCAGTCGCAGCGCGACCACGAGGGTAGCGGCGGAGAACAGCACGACGATGCCGATGACGAACGTCTGCAGCCGGCGCCGGCGCACGGCGGCCCGCGCGGCCCGCCAGACGGCGCTCATGCCGTCACCTCCGCCGCGATCCGTCGCCGACGCGAGCCCGCAACCACGATCCGGCGCCGGCCCGAGCCGGCAACTCCGGTCGGGCGCCGACGCGAGCCGGCAACTGCGATCCGGTGCTGGCCCGAACCGGCGACTACGATCCGGCGCCGAGGCGAGCCGGCAAACACGATCGGGCGCCGGGCCGAGTCGGCGGCTGCGATTCCGGCTCGTGCCTCTCCGCTGCGCTTCGGGGCGGTCACGGGGTGCGCTCCAGTCCGCGGCCGTCGAGGGACAGGCTGCGCTCGCCGACGACGCGGCCGTCGGCGAGGGAGACGACCCGGCTGGCGCAGCGTTCAGCCATGCGCTCGTCGTGGGTGACGAGCAGGAGGGTCTGGCCGATCTGGTTGAGGTCGAGCAGCAGGTCCATCACCTGCTCGCCGGCGTGGCTGTCGAGGGCGCCCGTGGGCTCGTCGGCGAGCAGGAGGGCCGGCCGGTTCATCAAGGCGCGGGCCACCGCCACCCGCTGCCGCTCGCCGCCGCTGAGCACGGCAGGGTAGGCATTGCGGCGGTCGGCGATGCCGAGCTCGTCGAACAGCTCCAGCGCGCGCCGCCGGGCCTGCCTCGCGGACACCCCGGTGAGCTGGGCGGCGAGGGCCACATTCTCCAGCGCGGGCAGGTCGTCGAGCAGGTTGAAGAACTGGAAGACCATGCCGATGCGCTTGCGGCGGAAGAGCGCGAGCCCGGTCTCGGTGAGCCGGCCCAGGTCCTCGTCGTGGACGGTGACGCCGCCGGCCGTCGGGCGGTCCAGCCCGGCGATCATGTTGAGCAGCGTGGACTTGCCGCAGCCGGACGGGCCCATGACTGCGACGGCCTCGCCCGCCCGGATCTCCAGCGTCACCCCGTCGAGCGCGGTCGTGTCGCCATACTCCTTGCGCACGCCGTCGAGCCGCACCACGACCCGGTCCCCATCACCACTCATGCCAAGCAACGTAGAGCGGGCACGGCCGTGGCGCGTCCTTCCACGGGTCCACCCACCGCGCGGGCGGTCATACCGTGGGCGTAGGTCACCTGGCCGATGCGGCACGAGCGCCGCGTCTGCCAAGGTGGGCGGGTGTGGACCTCAGCGGCGACCTGGCTCGGCATCGCGCTGGTGTGCGCGTGCGCCGCCGCCGCGGTCCTGCTGACGGCGCTGCTGAGGACCAGGAAACGGCTCGCGGCGGCGCTCGGCGAGCGGGGCTGGCTGCTGGAGCGGGAGCGGGAGGCGGCCGCGCGGGCCGCGGTCGGCGCCGAGCGGGCCAGGATAGCCAGGGAGCTGCACGACATCGTCAGCCACACGGTCAGCGTCATGGTCGTGCAGGCGTCCGCGGCCAGGGAGGTGCTCGACACGATGCCCGATGAGGCGGCGACCGCGCTGCGGGCCGTGCAGGACGCCGGCCGCGGCGCCCTGACCGAGCTGCGCCACCTGTTGGGCCTGCTCGCACCCGACGCCGACGGCCAGGACGGCGCCACGAGCCAGGCGAGCGCCCACGACCAGCACGGTGCCACGAGCCAGAACAGCACCACGAGCCAGAAGGGCGCCACGAGCCAGAACAACGCAAAAAGCCAGAACAGCGCCGCGAGCCAGGGCAGTGCCAAGAGCCAGAACGGCGTCATGGACCAGTACGGCACCAGAGGCCACGACCTGGAGCCGCAGCCGAGCCTGAGCCGGCTGTCGGCGCTGGTGGACCGGGTCGCGTTCGCCGGGCTGCCGGTCGAGGTCCGCATCTCGGGCGAGCCGCGGCCACTGCCGGCAGGAGTGGACCTGACCGCGTACCGGATCGTGCAGGAGGGCCTGACGAACGCGCTGAAGTACGGCGACGGCGGCAAGGCGGAGGTGACGGTGCGGTATGCGGACCGTTCGCTGCGGGTGGAGGTCCTCAACACCGGCCCGAGCGTGCTGAAGGCGGGTCCTGCCGAGAAACCCGCCAAGACCACCGGGCGTGGCCTGACCGGGCTGCGGGCCAGGGTGGCGGTGTACGGCGGCGACCTCGACGCCCGCAGGCGGCTCGGCGGCGGCTACCGCGTCCGGGCCCGTATCCCGTTGGACCCCCCGTGAACGCAGAACCCCCCGTGAACGCAGGGCCTTCCAAGAGCGCAGGACACCCGCGGGTGCTCGTGGTGGATGACCAGGAGCTGATCCGCACCGGGTTCCGCCTCATCCTGACCGCCCGGGGCATCGACGTCGTCGGGGAGGCCGCCGACGGGGCGGAGGCGGTGCAGGTCGCCGCGGCGCTGGAGCCGGATGTCGTGCTGATGGACATCCGCATGCCCGGTATGGACGGGCTGGAGGCGACCCGGCGGATCCTGGAGCGCCGGCCGGAGTGCCGCGTGCTGATGCTGACGACGTTCGACCTCGACCGGTACGTGTACGCCGCCCTGCGGATCGGTGCCAGCGGGTTCCTGCTGAAGGACGTGACCGCCGACCATCTCGCCAACGCGGTCCGGCTCGTCGGCACCGGTGACGCGCTGCTCGCCCCGTCCATCACGCGGCGGCTGGTGGAGCGCTTCGCCAACCAGGAAGACGTCGCGCCGAAGACCGACGCCACGATCACCGGGCTGACGCCGCGCGAGCGCGAGGTCCTGACGCTGATCGGGCGCGGCATGTCCAACGCCGAGCTGGCCGCGGCCCTGTTCCTCGCCGAGGCGACCGTCAAGACCCACGTGGCGAGGATCTTCACCAAGCTGGCGCTGCGCGACCGTGCCCAGGCGGTGGTCGTGGCGTACGAGAGCGGCCTGATCACACCCGGCGACCCGGACACCTAGCCGGGATGGTCGCCGCCTGGAGAAGCGGCGACGACCACCCGGATCGGACGGGGTCAGGCCTGGGCGACCAGGCGGAACGACTGCGCCGCGCCGCCGGTGCACGACCACTGCTGCAGCAGCGCGCCGTCGGCGGTGGAGACGTCACGGACGTCGAGGCACTTGCCGCTGTTGCGGGCGGTGAAGCGGAAGTTCCCACCGCCGAGCGACGCCGGCAGCCACTGCTGGTTGGTGGCGCCGCCGTAGGACCACAGGTGCACCTGCGTGCCGTCGCCCGTGGAGCCGGTGCCGCCGCTGACGTCCCAGACCAGGCTCGGCGCGTAACGGTTGACGACCTGGTAGTAGCCGTTGCTGGTGGGCCGGAACTGCCACTGCTGGTTGGTCGCGCCGGCCGCGCCGCACGCCCACTGCTGCAGGGCGGTGCCGTTGGCGGTGCCCCAGCCGGCGTCGTCGAGGCACTTGCCGCTGTTGGTGTTGATCACCTGGTACCACTTGGTGGGGTCGATCGAGGTGGCCGGCGGCTGCGAGGTCGGCGGCTGCGAGGTCGGGGTGACCGGGCCGCCGGGCCAGGTGAACGTCGCCATGGAGCCGGCGGGCAGGTTGTAGCCGAAGGACGCGCCGCCGAAGGAGACCTGGAAGTTCTGGGCGCCGCCGGAGTTCACCGCGACGAGCACGATGGAGCCGTCGGGGTTGCGGAAGGCGACGTTCTCGATGCCACCCTGGCCGTAGTTGGTCGAGTCGACGCGGACCGCGCCGGGCTTGACGAACTTCGCCAGGTGCCCCAGCACGTAGTACTCGGCGTTGTACGTGACGCTCCCGCCGTTGACGGTGACGACGCCCATGCAGTTGGTGCAGCTGCCGATGACGGGACCGTGCGACGGGTTGAGCGCCATGTTCCACATGGTCACGGTCTTCGCCCAGTTGCGGGTGGCGCCGATGGCGAGGTTGCGCCCCTGCCACAGCAGCGAGTCGGCGAACGTGTTGGCCGTGTTGCCCGACTCGGTGCCGGAGCACTCGGTGAAGAAGATGTCCTTGTTCGGGTAGGCGTTGCGCACGGTGCTCTGCCCGCTGGGGTTGCCGCCGTAGCAGTGCCAGGCGGTGCCGGCGGTGTTGTTGCCGGTCGCGGCGAGGACCTGCTGCGGGAAGGACGTGTTGTCCCAGTTGTGGTCCCAGGCGAGGATCTTCGTGCCGAGGCCGGCCGAGGACAGCTTCGGCGCGAGGTTGTTGATGATCGCGGCCTGCTGCGACGCCGACATCAGCATGCCGGGGTAGCCGGGCGGGGAGAACTGCGGCTCGTTCTGCACGCTGAGGTACTGCACCGGCACGCCCGCCGCCTGGTACGCCTGGACGGACTTCACCAGGTAGTCGGCGAAGGTGCCCTCGTAGTTGGTGCTCAGCGACCCGCCGACCAGGTTGTTGTTGGTCTTCATCCAGGCCGGCGCGCTCCACGGCACGACCATCGTGGACAGCTGCGGGTTCAGCGAACGGGCCTGGGTGAGCAGCGGGAGGATGTACGCCTGGTCGTGCGCGATCGAGAACCGCGACAGGCTCGGGTCGGCGCTGCCGTCGTCGTACGTGTAGAAGTTCAGCGAGAAGTCCGACGCGCCCAGCGGCTGGCGCAGGAAGCTCAGGCCGATCCCGCTCGACGGGTTGAACAGCGCGTTCATGATGCTGTTGCGGGCCGACGAGTTGTAGATCAGGTTGGCGGACGAGTCGGTGAACGACGCGCCGAAGCCGACCATCGACTGGTACGTGGTGCCGGCGTTGACGGTGATCGTCGAGCCGCTGCCCGCGGTGCCGAACGCGACGTCGGCCTTCTTCGTGAGCTGGTTGGCGCGGTCCGGCGTGGTGAGCCAGACGCTCGCGTCGGTGGCGGCGAGGGCGGGCGACGCCTGGGTGACCACGAGCGCGGCGCCGGTGGCGAGCAGCGCGCCGGCGGCGCACGTCGCCAGGAGCCGTTTCCGAGAGGACATGGCGGGTCCCTTCTGGGGGTTGGGGAAAGGACCGGGGTGGGGCGGGCGGGGCCCCACCCCGGTCCGGCATCTACGCGTACAGGCGGATGTCGGCGAGACTCCACCAGCTGCCGCTGCTGCCCGTGTTCGTCACCCGCACGTAGCGGGCGCGGGCCTGCACGTCCACGTTGGTGAGCTGGCCGGTGCCCGTACCGGAGGCGACGACGCGCCAGGAGGTGCCGTCGTCACTGACGGAGAGCTCCCACGAGCGGGCGTAGTCGCCGACACTGCCGCCGCTGTCGATGGCGACCCGGCGGAAGCTGGTCCGGTTGCCGAGGTCGACCTGCAGGTACTGGCCCGGCTCCTGCGCCTGGCCGGCGGACCAACGGGTCGAGGCGTCCTCGTCCACGGCCAGCTTCGCGTCAGCCGAGGCCGAGGCTGGCAGCGACGTGGCGGTGGCGCCCTTCAGCGACAGCAGCTTGAGGCCGTCGTCGAACACCCGGTTGCGGGGCCAGGTGAACGTGGCGAGCGAGCCGCCGGGCAGCGTGTAGTCGAAGGTGCGGTCGCCCGCCGCGACGGTGAACGTGCGGGGGTCGTCGTTCTCGTTGTGCACGACCAGCGCCGTGGAGCCGTCGGGGTTGCGGAACGCGACGTCCATGATCTGGCCGTTCCAGCCGGTGGTGCCGAACGAGGTGCTGGCGATCCGCACGGCGCCGGGCTTCACGAAGCGGGACAGGTGCCCGATCGTGTAGTACTCGGCGTTGGTGGTGAACGTGCCGTCCGGCTGGACGGTGATCAGGCCGGTGCACGTGTCACAGCCGCCGAGGTGCGGGCCGTTCGTCGAGTCGAGCGCGATGTTCCAGTTGACCGCGGACTTCGCCCAGTTGCGGGTGGTGCCGATGGCGATCGTCCGGGCGTGCCACTTGAGCGTGTCGCGGAAGAACTGCGCCGGCGTGTCGTTCGCGCCGTGCGAGCCGGAGCACTCGGTGAACCAGATGCCCTTGGTCGGGAACGCGTCGTGCAGTGCGGTCTGCGCGGCCGGTTCGCCGTAGTAGCAGTGGTACGCGGTGCCGGCGAGCCACTTCGCGGCGGGGCTGCGCAGCAGCTGGTACGGGTAGTCCGTCTCAGGGTCCTGCCCCGGCGGGACGTTGACGACGTCGTTGGGGTGGGTGGCCCAGTTGTGGTCGTACCCGATGATCTTCGTCCGCGGGCTGAAGAGCCGCAGCAGCGGGCCGAGGATCTCGATGACCTTGGCCTCCTGGGCGACCCGCATGGCGGTCGTCGGGTAGCCGTTGACGCCGCCGTTCTGCGGCTCGTTCTGCACCGTGATGTAGTCGATCGGCACCCCGGCGGCGGTGTACGCGAGGACGAAGCGGGTCAGATACGCGGCGTACACGGCGTAGATCTTCGGGTCGTCGATGAGCGAACCGCCGACAAGCGAGTCGTTGGCCTTCATCCAGGCCGGCGGGCTCCACGGCGTCGCCATGATCTTCAGCTGGGGGTTGAGCTGCTTCGCCCGGCGCAGCAGCGGCAGGATCTGCGCCTGGTCGCGGGCGATGCTGAACTTCGACAGCGTCCAGTCCTTCTGCCCGGCCGGCACGTCGTCGAGCGAGTAGTGGCTGCTCGCGGCGGTGAAGTCCGACGAGCCGATCGGCTGGCGCAGGAAGCTCACGCCGTCGCCCTTGGCCGGGTCGAACAGGGCGCGCATGGCCTTGTCGCGTTCGGTGGCGCTCAGCCGGTACAGCACGGCGGCCGAGGAGTCGGTGATCGACGCCCCGAAGCCGTCCATGGTCTGGTACTCGCGGCTGGGGTCCACGGTGATCGTGACGTTCGGGTTGCCGGCTGCCGCCTTCGTGAAGGCGATCGGGGCCCGCTCGTGCATGAGCTCCGTCTGGTCGACGGTCGTCACCCACACCCGCGCCGACGGAGCGGCCTCACCGGCCTGCGCCTGCGTGAATCCTGTCAATCCGACGGCGACGGCGGCACCGGCCGCCACCAGCCGTAACACCTGTCGTGGCATCGCGTCTCTCCCGGAGCTACCGATGTAACAAATGAAACATCAATGTAACTAAGCGGAGGACAGCACAGCATCGGCCCGCACCGATTGTCAAGAGCAGTTCAAGCGCTTGACGCGTTCGGCCCGGGCCGTGAGATCGACAGGTTGGCTACCCGATGTAACGCATGGATGAAACAGAAGCGGCGCGGGAGCGCTCAACCGCGGCGGAGGAGGCGGCCGACGGCGGCCATCATCTCGGTGGCCATCTCCTCGCCCTTGCCCTCCTCGGCGCCGTGCTGCATGCAGTGCCGGGCGTGGTCGTCGAGCAGGCCGAGGGCGACCTTGTCGAGGGCCGCCTGGATGGCGCTGATCTGCGTCAGCACGTCGATGCAGTAGCGGTCCTCGTCGACCATCTTCCCCACGCCGCGGACCTGACCCTCGATGCGGCGCAGCCGGCCCTGGAGCTGGTCCTTCGTGGCGGTGTACCCGCGAGGCGTGGCGGTGGTCATGTCACCCATCCTAGCGCACACCCCCTGGGGGTATGCTACGTTTGCCAGGTACCCGTGGGGGGTATCCCGATCCGTACCAGGAGGAGCCGACATGAGCACCACGACCTACGCCGTCAAGGGGATGACCTGCGGGCACTGCGTGCAGGCGGTCAGCACCGAGGTCGGGAAGGTGCCCGGGGTCACGGACGTCCGGGTCGACCTGGAGGCCGGTGCCGTGACGGTGACCAGCGACGGACCCGCCGACGAGCAGGCCGTCGCCGTCGCCGTCGACGAGGCCGGCTACGAAGTGGTCGGGCTCAGGGCATGAACACGCCTGCCCGGCTCGCCACGTTCGGCGCGGTCCTGGCGGTGGTGTTCGGGGCGGCGTTCGGGGTGGGCCGGCTGGCCGGGCCCGACGCCGTCGCCGAGCCGGCCGGTGACATGGCGCATCCGGAGGCCGGCGGCGATCCGGGCGCCGGGCACGGTGGCCACGGCGGACCGGCCGCAACGCCGACCGGCACCGGTCAGTCCGGCCCCGCCGCTCATGGCTATTCGGTGGCGGTCGACCCGCACAGCGGCGGCATCAGCTTCAAGATCGCTGGAGCCGGGGGTCGGACGGTCACCGGGTTCGCGACGGTGCACGAGAAGCCGCTGCATCTGATCGTGGTGCGCCGGGACCTCTCCGGGTTCCAGCACGTGCACCCGGTCATGGACGCGGACGGGACCTGGCGGGCGGCGCTGGCGCTGCCTGACGGCGGGCCGTGGCGGGCGTACTTCGACTTCACCGAGACCGGCGCGGCGGCGACCGTCCTGACGGCGGATCTCGCCGTGCCCGGCGCGCCGCACTCGGAGCCGCTGCCGCCGCCTTCCGCGAGCGCGGCCGTCGACGGGTACACGGTCCGCATCGACACCCACGACGGCGTCGCCCTGCGGGTCGAGCGGGACGGGCGGCCGGTCACCGACCTGCAGCCGTATCTCGGGGCGGCCGGGCACCTCGTGGCGATAGCCGAACGGGACCTCGCCTACCTGCACGTCCACCCCACCGGCCCCGCGGGCGGCGGACCGGAGGTCAGGTTCGCGGTCGAGGGCGCCGCTTCGGGGACCCACCGGCTGTACTTCCAGTTCCAGCACGGCGGCGCGGTGCACACCGCGGAGTTCACCGTGACCGCGATCGGGGGCGGGCATGCCCACAACTGAGCTCACCATCGGCGGCATGACGTGCGCGGCGTGCGCGGCGCGGATCGAGAAGAAGCTGAACCGGCTCGACGGCGTGTCGGCGACCGTCAACTACGCCACCGAGAAGGCACGGGTCGTCTTCCCGCCGACGCTGGTGGTGGCGGACCTGATCGCCACGGTCGAGCAGACCGGCTACACGGCCGCTGTTCCTGCGGCGCCGGCGCCCTCACAAGAAACCGACCCGCTCGCCGAGGCGCGGCAGCGGCTGCTGGTCAGCGCGGCGCTCGCGGTGCCGGTGATCCTGCTGGCGATGGTGCCGGCGTGGCAGTTCGAGTCGTGGCAGTGGGCGTCGCTGACGCTCGCGGCGCCGGTCGTCGTGTGGGGCGCCTGGCCGTTTCACCGGGCGGCGCTGCGCAACCTGCGGCACGGCGCGGCGACGATGGACACGCTCGTGTCGGTCGGCACCGCGGCGGCGTTCCTCTGGTCGCTCTACGCGCTGTTCCTCGGCGACGCGGGCCGGCCCGGCATGCGGCACCCGTTCGAGCTCACGGTCTCCCGCTCGGCCGGTGCCGACGCGATCTACCTGGAGGTCGCCGCCGGGGTGACGGTGTTCATCCTGGCCGGCCGCTACTTCGAGGCGCGCGCCAAGCGCCGGGCCGGGGCCGCACTGCGCGCGCTGCTCTCCCTCGGTGCCAAGGATGCCGCGGTACTGGCGGCCGACGGCACCGAGCACCGCGCGCCCGTCGACCGGCTGGCCGTCGGCGACACGATCCTCGTCCGGCCCGGCGAGAAGGTCGCCGCCGACGGCGTCGTGCTCGACGGCACGTCCGCGGTCGACGTCAGCATGCTCACCGGCGAGCCGCTGCCCGTCGACCTCGGCCCGGGCGACCCGGTCGTCGGCGGCTGCGTCAACACGTCCGGGCGCCTGGTCGTGCGGGTGAGCCGGACCGGCGCCGACACGCAGCTGTCCCAGATGGCGCGGCTCGTCGAGGAGGCGCAGAGCGGCAAGGCCGACGTGCAGCGCCTCGCCGACCGGGTCGCCGGCGTGTTCGTGCCGATCGTGATCGCCCTCGCCGTGGGCACGCTCGGCTTCTGGCTCGGCACCGGCGGCTCGGCGGCCTCGGCGTTCACCGCGGCGGTCGCGGTGCTGATCATCGCCTGCCCCTGCGCGCTCGGCCTGGCGACGCCGACGGCCCTGCTCGTCGGCACCGGGCGCGGCGCCCAGCTGGGCATCCTGATCCGCGGCCCGGAGGTCCTCGAGTCGACCCGTCGCGTCGACACCGTCCTGCTCGACAAGACCGGCACCGTCACCACCGGCCGCATGTCCGTCCTGTCGGTCCACGGCGACCCGTCCTCGCTGCGGCTCGCCGCCGCGGTCGAGCACGCCTCCGAGCACCCGATCGCGCGCGCCGTCGCGGCCGCGGTGCCGGCCTCGGCCCGGCCGGCCGTCGCGTCGTTCTCCAGCCACGCCGGCCACGGGGTCAGCGGCATCGTCGAGGACCGGACCGTCTGGGTCGGCCGCCCGTCGTTCCTGGCCGCACAAGGCCTGACGCCGTTCTCCGATGCCGCGCCTCCCACCGCGCCTCCCACCGCGCCTCCCACCAGGACGGCCGCCACCCCTTCCACTGCAACGGCCGCCGTACCCGCCACCGCGACGGCCGTCATGGCCTCCCCCGCGACGGACACTGCGACGGACACTGCGCCATCCAGAGTGGCGGACCGGGCGCCTTCGGCCGGGACGGTCGTCGGCGTCGGCTGGGACGGGGCCGTGCGGGGGTTGATCGAGGTCGGTGACACCGTCAAGCCGTCGTCGGCCGCCGCCGTACGCCGGATCCGCGACCTCGGGCTCCGCCCCGTCCTCCTCACCGGCGACGCCGCCCCAGTGGCGCACGCGGTGGCCGCGGAGGTCGGCATCGACGAGGTCATCGCGGAGGTCCTACCCGCCGGCAAGCTCGACGTCGTCCGCCGCCTCCAGGCCGAGGGCCGCGTCGTGGCGATGGTCGGCGACGGGGTCAACGACGCCGCCGCCCTCGCCCAGGCCGACCTGGGCCTGTCGATGGGCACCGGCACCGACGCCGCGATCGAGGCCGGCGACCTCACCCTGGTCCGCGGCGACCTGACCGCCGTCCCCGACGCGATCCGCCTCGCCCGGCGCACCCTGGCCACGATCAAGGGCAACCTGTTCTGGGCGTTCGCCTACAACATCGCCGCGGTCCCCCTCGCCGCCGCGGGCCTGCTCAACCCGATGATCGCCGGCGGCGCCATGGCGCTGAGCTCGGCCTTCGTCGTCGCGAACAGCCTGCGCCTGCGCCGCTTCGCCCCGGCCCGGCCCGCCGGGACACCCTCCTCGGCGAGCTGACCGGGCACACGCCCCGTGTGCCCGGTTACGATTGAGAATGGAGCAACTCTTCCAGCGCTACATCCACGCCGGCGCGCTCTCCCGGGACCCGGACGCCCTGGCCGCCCTCTTCACCCCCGACGGCATCCTCGAGGCGCCGCTCGTGCCGCCCGCCGGCCCGTACCCACACCGTCTCGAGGGCCGCGACGCGATCCGCGCCGGCATGGCCGCCTGGTACGCAAGACCGGCCGCCCCAACCCCCGCCGTCGACGTCGCACGGTCGCGCTACGTCCTGCACGCCACCGCCGACCCGGACGTCTTCATCGCCGAGATCGACACCGCGTTCACCGGCGCGGGCGGCATGTCCCTGGTCCAGATCTTCCGCGTCCGCGACGGCCGGATCGCCCACCTGCGCGACTACTTCACGCTCTGAAAGACGCCGCGACGAACGGGAAGGGGGAGCCCGGAGGCTCCCCTTCCCACGTCATGGGCTACTCGGCGGTGAAGGTGACCCGCCGACGGCGGCGCAGGGTGGCGACCAGGGCGGCGCCACCAACCACGAGGGCGGCGCCCGTGCCGACCAGGGGCAGCGTGCTGCTGGATCCGGTCACCGGCAGGCTCGGGCTGGGGGACGCGGACGGCGTCGCCGGCTTCGAGGCGGACGGGGTCGGCGACGGGGTGGCGGACTTCGACGGCGACGGGGAGGGCGACGGGCACGGGCCGGTCAGCGACACCCAGCCGCTCGCGACGTCGGCGCCGAAGCCGTCGGCCCACTTGGCCTTGTACGTGATCTTGACCTTGGTGGCGGGGCGCTCGACGACCGAGGTGAACGAGACCTGGGTGAGCGGGTTGCCGGTGCTGGCGGCGATCGTCGTGGGGACCTGGGTGGTCGACAGGACGGTCGTGGCGTTCTGGTCGAGCACCAGCTTGAGATCACTGAGCGTGACGATCGCGTTGTAGTCGTTGGTCAGCTTCCAGGTGACCTCGTACTTGCCGCCGACGGAAACGCACTCGGCGGAGCCGGACGCCCCCGATGCGTGCGCGCTGGCGGGCGAAGCGAACATGGTCGATAGCCCAACGGCCGCGGTCGCGGCGGCGGTGCCGATCGCGACCCTCCTGAACAGCGTGTTTTCCACGACGACTCCAACCTTACGAAACTTGACGTCCGACAACATAAGACCAAGGCGGGCGGGAGCGACAGCCGTTGTGGGGCAGGAAATTTGGAACTGGTCCGGGTTTGGGCGATTCATCCGGGAAAATACTTTTAATCGATGAAATTCGCCGTGACAGAGGGCGATCGGGCAGGTGGAGATGCGCTACCACCCTTACGCTGACGAGGCATGAGACGGGGTTACGCACCGCTCGCGCTGATCATGCTCACCGCCTGCTCCACAAAGGACGCACCGCCGGCGACGCCGGCCGCGACGGCGGCACAAGGCAAGGGCGACCACACCCTGACCGTCACCGTCGGTGACAAGGAGCGCACGTTCCAGCTCCACGTGCCGCCGGGGTACGACCCGGCGCGCGCCATGCCCGCGGTCGTCGCGCTGCACCACAGACCCGGACCGAGGCGGCGGACTACCGGCCGGCGGCCCCGGTGTCGGTGGTGACCCTCATCGGCGCCGCAGACCCGCAGGCCGCCACCTTCACGACCGGCGTCGACACCTGGCGCAAGCGCCTCGGCTGCGAGGCACCAAAAGAGACGAGCCCGGCACCGGGCGTACACGGGACGACGACGCGATGCGGGGACGGCAGCGACGTGCAGGCCTACGTCATCGACGGCGGTGCACACGCGTGGTTCGGCGCGACCGTGGGCGAGCTCAAGGCGCCGGGGCAGATCGGGGCGACCGACACGCTGTGGAGATTTTTCGTGGCGCACCCGCGACGCTGATGATGGTCGCCATGAGGACGATGCTCGACTTCCTGTCCGGCCTGCCCGAGCCGCGGCTGGCCGAGCTCGCCGCCGTCCACCTGCCCGACGGGCCGGCGCCGCGCGGGGCGAAGGCCGTCAAGGAGTTCGCGGCGCTGCTGCTGGAGCCCGCCACGGTGACGGCGACGGTCGCCGCGCTCAGCCTGCCGGAGCTGCAGGTCGCCGAGGCGCTGTCGCTGCGTGCCGCCGGCACCCGCCGCGCCGACCTCGCCGGGCTGCTGGGCGTGGCCGGGCACGACGCCGACCTCGGCATGGTGCTGGGACGGCTGGAGTGGCACGCGCTGGCCTGGCCCGACGGCGACTGGATCCGCACCGCGCCGATCCACGAGGTGATCGTCGGCGGCTACGGGTTCGGCCCGTCGGCCCGCCTGGAGCTCGTGCAGCTGCCGCTGGACCGGCTCCAGCGCATGGCGTACAACCTCGACGCGCCCGTCGGCCGGGACCGCACGTCGCTGCTCGGCGCGGTCTGCGCCGCCCTCGCCGACGCGGCGACCGTCCGCGCGAAGTTCGCCCAGGCGCCGGAGGCCACCAAGGACCTGCTGCTGTCGCTGGCCGAGGACGACCCGTACTTCTTCGACCCGCGGCAGATGGGCGCGCTGCGCACCAACCGGTCCACGCCGCTGCGGTGGGCGGTCGACCACGGGCTGCTGATGTGGAACCCCGTCGGCATGGCCGCGGTGCTGCCGAGCGAGGTCGGCGTCGTGCTGCGGGAGGGCTTCCGCGCCGACTTCGACCCGGCGCCGCCGCTGCAGGTGCCGGTCGAGGTCAGCGTCGAGATGGTCGAGCGCGACGGCGCCGCCGCAGTCCGGGGCGCGCTCGCGCACGTCACCGCCCTGCTGGAGGCGTGCGGCCGGGCGCCGGTGCCGATGCTGAAGGACGGCGGGATCGGCCTGCGGGAGCTGCGCCGGCTCGGCAAGGCGCTCGGCGGCGACGAGACCGGCATGCGGCTGTGGCTCACGCTCGCCGCCGTCACCGGACTGATCGGCGTGACGGACAACCGGATCGCGCCGTCGGCGTACTACGACGACTGGTTGAAGCTCGACCCGCCCGCGCAGTACGGCGAGCTGCTCACCGCCTGGCTGGTCATGGACGCGATCCCGCTGGACCCGCAGGTGCCGGTGCTGCTGCGGACCGAGCGCGACGAGGCCGTGAGCATCCTGCGGCGCAGCCTCGTCTCGTTGCTCAACGGCCTGCCGGGCGGCTACGCGCTGCCGTCGCTGGACGGGGTCAACGCGCTGCAGATGTACATGCGGCCGCTGCTCACCGGGGCGGACGCCGAGGAGGCGTACCCGACGACGGCCATGCTGTGGCGGGAGCTGGAGCTGATGGGGCTGGGCGCCCTGCACGCGCCGACCGCCCTGTGCCGGGCCCTCGCCGCCGAGGCCGGCCTGGACGGCACCCCGCAGCGGCCCGTGCTGCAAGCCGAGCTGGAGCGGCTCATCCCGGCCGCGCAGCGCACGGTGCTGCTGCAGAGCGACCTGACCGCCGTCGCGACCGGGGCGCCGGCGCCGCAGCTCGCCGCGTTCCTCGACCTCGCCGCCGACCGGGAGTCCCGCGGCGGCGGGCACACCTGGCGCTTCTCGGAGGCGTCGGTGCGCCGCGCGTTCGACACCGGCGCGACGGCCGACGAGCTCCTCGCGTCGCTGCGCGAGACGGCGGCCGGCGGGCGGGTCCCGCAGCCGCTGCAGTACCTGGTCACCGACCTCGCCCGCCGGCACGGGGCACTGCGGGTCCGCCCGGTCGCGTGCGTGCTGCGCAGCGACGACCCGACGCTGCTCGCGGAGCTGCCGCGGGTGAAGAGCCTCGCCAGGCTGGGCCTGACCGAGCTCGCCCCGACCGTCTACGCCAGCGTCCTGCCGGTGGCGGAGACCCTGGCGGCGCTGCGGGCGGCCGGCTACGCCCCTGCGGGCGAGCACGCCGACGGCACGATCGCCTTCGACAAGATCACCAGATTCAGGACAGGTCCTGACCGCAACGCCGACTAGCGTGACCCGGTGTGATCCTCACGAAGCGGCAGCTCAACCGCACCTACCTGCAGCGCCAGCTGCTGACGACACCCGACGGCGAACCCGATCCACGCCCGGTCGATGAGATCGTGGCGCACCTCGTCGCGGTGCAGGCGCAGGAGGTCGACGCGCCCTACGTCGGCCTGTGGACCAGGACCCGCCGGGCGCGGCACGAGGACCTCGTCGAGGCGCTCACCGACCGCCGGGTCGTGCGCGCCGGGCTGCTGCGGCGCACCCAGCACCTGACCACCGGCGCCGACTACCGCTGGCTGCGGCCGATGCTCAAGCAGCGGCTGGGGGCCGGCGGGCTGTCGCCGTTCGCCAAGGAGTTCGCCGGGCTGGACATCGCCGACATCGGCGCGGCCGGGCGCGACATCCTGCGCGGCCAGGCCATGACCCGGCCCAAGCTGGCGAAGGCGCTCGGCGAGCGGTTCCCCGGCCGCAAGGGGATCGCCCTGGCCTGGGTCGTGCAGTTCCAGGAGAACCTGGTGCACCCGCCGCCGTCCGGGGTCTGGCGCCGCCGCGGGCACGTGACCTGCGCGCTCGCCGAGGACTGGCTGGGCGGGCCGATGGAGCAGCGGCCGGACGTGTGGACGCTGCTGCGGCGGTACCTCGCCTCGTGCGGCCCGGCGAGCGTCGCCGACCTGCAGAACTGGTCGGGGATGAAGCGGCTCCGCGACGACGTCGAGGCGCACCGGCACCGGCTGCGGGTCCACCGCGACGAGCGCGGGCAGGAGCTGTTCGACCTGCCGGACCTGCCGGTGTGCGGCGGCGACGAGGAGCCGCTGGTGCGCTTCCTGCCGGAGTTCGACAACCTGGTGCTCAGTCACGAGGACCGCACCCGGATCATCGCCGACGAGGACCGCGCGAAGGTCTGCCCGGGCTATTCGATGGTCCACCCCACCTTCCTGGTCGACGGGTTCGTCGCGGGCATCTGGTCGGTGACGGCCGAGGCCCTGACCGTCTCGCCGTTCCGCCGGCTGACCGATGACGATGCGGCGTCGGTACTGGCCGAGGCCGGCCGACTGCGGACGTTCCTTCAGGTCGACGTCACGGTGCGCCTCGACCAGAGCTGACCGGCCAGCCTGGCGGCGCCCAGGGCGGGGTCATGGGCGGTGCCGACCTCGACGCCACGGTCGTGCAGGGCGTCCAGCACCCCCGCCCGGACGGGCGTCGGCCCGGTGAGCAGCCCTCCCGCCAGTACCACCGCCGCATCAGGGGCATCGAGGGCGTCGAGCGTGCGGAGCAGCCGGTCCACGCCCTCGGCCACGATCGCGGCGGCGGCCGGGTCACCGTCGGCGGCGAACTCGCACACGACCGGGGCGAGCGCGGCGAACGACCCGAGCGGCAGCCGCTGCGCCCAGTGCACGAGGTCGTCGGCGGACGTGACGCCGGCGTGCAGCGCCACCCGGACGGCGAGCCCCGACGACGACCAGTGCCGCGCCGCGTGCCGGACCGCCTGCAGGCCCAGCCAGAGGCCGGAGCCCTCGTCGCCGAGCAGCCAGCCGAGGCCGTCGGCGGCGCGCACGACCTCCGTGCCGTCGATCAGCGCCGCGACCGCCCCGGTGCCGGCGATCAGCACGGCGCCCCGGTCCGCGGTGGACCCCGCGGCGTAGGCGGTCACCGCGTCGGCGACCACGGGGACCGGGCAGGTCAGCCCGATCGCCGCCCACTGGTCGGCGAAGCCGGCGGCGACGCCGGGATCAGCGAGGATGCTGACCCCGGCGACTCCCACCACGCCCGCGACGACCCCACCCGGATCGTGCGGGCCGAGTGCCTCGCGGACCGCCGTGCCGATCGCAACCGCGGCCGCCGACCCGACAGCGGACGGGTTGCCGGCACCTGCCGCCCCGCGCCCCAGGACCGTCCCGTCGGCCGAGGTGACGACCGCTTTGGAGGCCGTACCGCCGGCATCGACCCCGAGGATGAGCACCATGGCGATGATGGAAACATAGAAAATGCTTATTGACTAGAAGTTGAAGTGGTCGTAATTTTCATCGCCAAGACGGGACGATGAAAAGGATGACCGTAGTGACCGGTGAGAGCGGCGGGCTGCTGGGGCGGCTGCGCATCGAGGGGCCGACCATGCCGGATGCCCTCGGGAAGATCGCGGAGACCATCCTCAACGACCCCGAGACCGCGGCGCACGCCAGCATCGTCGACCTCGCCGAGCGGTCGGGCACCTCCACGGCGACCGTGACCCGGTTCAGCCGCACGCTCGGCTTCAAAGGCTACGCCAACCTGCGGGTCGCCATCGCGACCGAGACCGGCCGCGCCGAGCAGGCCCGCTGGGAGACCGACATCAGCGGCGACATCGCGCCCGACGACCCCCTCGACGGGGTGCTCGACGTGATCACCGCCGCGGACACCAGGGCGATCCAGGCGACCGCCGCCGGCCTCGACGTCGCGCAGGTCGAGCGGGTCGCCGCGGCGATCGCCGGCGCCGGGCGGGTCGAGATCTTCGGGCTGGGCAGCAGCGGCACCGCCGGCCGGGAGATGGCCTTCCGGCTGGAGCGCATCCGCGTCCCGGTCTGGTACCGGTCGGACAGTCACACCGCGCTGACCAACGCCGCGCTGCTCGGCCCCGGCGACGTCGCGATCGGCCTGTCGCACTCCGGCCGCACCCGCGAAGCGATCGAGACCCTCGCCGAGGCCGCCGACCACGGCGCGCTGACGGTGGCGGTGACGTCGTTCGGCCGCTCGCCGCTCGCCGAGGTCGCCGACGTGGTGCTCACGACGTCGGTCCACGAGACCACCTTCCGCGTCGCGGCCCTCTCCGCACTGCACTCGCAACTGCTGGTCCTGGACCTCATCTACGTGGCGGTCGCGCAGCGCACCTATGAACGGACCGCCGAGGCCCTGGAGCTCACGGTGCGCGCTGTGGACGCGCACCGGGTGCCCGACACGAACAGCAACCGCAAGCGACCACGGAGGGAAAAGCCGCTGTGACCAGCATCAGAAGTGGGGACTACGTCGAGGTGATCCGCGCCGCCATCGACCGGGTCACCAGCACGCAGGGCGAGAAGGTGGCGCACGCCGCCGACCTGATGACCGCCACGCTGCAGGCCGGCGGGGTGATCCAGGCGTTCGGCTGCGGGCACTCCGAGGCCCTGGCGATGGAGATCGCCGGCCGCGCCGGAGGGCTCGTGCCGACCAACAGGATCGCCCTGCGCGACATCGTCCTCTACGGCGGCGACCCGTCGACCGTCCTCGCCGACCCGCAGCTGGAGCGCACGCCGAGCGTCGCGCACCGGCTCTACGACCTCGCCCCCGTCAAGCCCGACGACACCTTCGTCATCGCCTCCAACTCCGGCGTCAACGGCGCCGTGGTGGAGATGGCGCAGCTCGTCAAGCAGCGCGGGCACGCCCTCATCGCGATCACGTCGCTCGAGCACTCCTCGCGCGTCGACTCGCGGCACGAGAGCGGCATGAAGCTCAGCGACTTCGCCGACGTGGTCCTCGACAACGGGGCACCCTACGGCGACGCGTCGCTGCCCCTGCCGGGCGGCGGCGCGGTCGGCGCCGTCTCCTCGATCACCGCGGCCCTGCTGGCCCAGCAGATCGTCACCGAAGTGGTGGCGCGGCTGCTGGCACTCGGCGTCACGCCGCCGGTCTACCTGTCCGACAACGTTCCAGGCGGGCGGGAGCACAACGCAGCACTCGAAGCGCGGTACGCCGGGCGCATCCGGCGTACCGCTTAGGAGAGAAGGCCCAGTCATGAACCCATCACCCTTCGCCCAACCGTACCCGACAAGACGGACCGTCCTCCGTGCGGCGGTCCTTGGAGCTGGACTGGCCGGAGCCACGCTCCCGCTGCTCAGCGCGTGTGTGACCAGCGGCAAGGACAGCGACGCCAAGGCCGAGACCGGCGCCAAGAGCTCCACCAACCCGCTCGGCGTGAAGGAGGACGCGCCGCTGGAGGTCGTCATCTTCAAGGGCGGCTACGGCGACGACTACGCGAAGAAGGCCGAGGGCCTGTACACGTCTAAGTACCCGAAGGCCACGATCGACCACAAGGGCATCCAGAAGGTCGGCGAGGCGCTGCAGCCGCGCTTCGTCGCCAACACTCCGCCGGACGTCGTGGACAACACCGGCGCCGGCCGCCTCGACCTCGCCACGCTCGTCGGCGCGAAGCAGCTGTCGGACCTCAAGGACCTGCTGGAGGCGCCGTCGTTCGACGACCCGGCGGTCAAGGTCAAGGACACGCTGCTGCCCGGCGTCATCGAGGACGGCACCTTCGACGGCAGCACGCTGGTGCTCAACTTCACCTACACCGCGTGGGGTCTCTGGTACAGCAAGCCGCTCTTCGCCAGCAAGGGCTGGACATACCCGAAGACCTGGGACGAGATGATGGCGCTCTGCGCCACGATCAAGGCCGCGGGCATCGCCCCCTGGACCTACCAGGGCAAGTACCCCGAGTACATGAACGACCCGCTGCTGACCATGGCGGCGAAGACCGGCGGCACCGACCTGCTCAAGGCCGTGGACAACCTGCAGCCGAACGCCTGGAAGTCCGACGCGTTCAAGGCCGCCGCCGAGGCGTTCGCCGAGCTCGCCGCGAAGGGCTACATCATGGCGGGCTCGGAGGCGCTGTCGCACACCGAGTCGCAGGCCGCGTGGTGCCAGGGCAAGGCCGCGTTCATCCCCTGCGGCTCCTGGCTCGAGGCCGAGCAGAAGGACGTCGCGCCCAAGGGCTTCGACATGGTGATGGGCGCCGTGCCGGCCCGCACCGCCTCGGACAAGATGGGCGGCGCGGCGATCCAGGCCGCCAGCAGCGAGGCCTTCATCGTGCCGGCCAAGGCCAAGAACGTCGCCGGCGGCATGGAATACCTGCGGATCCTGTTCTCGAAGCAGTCGGCGAAGAGCTTCGCCGAGAGCGCCGGCACGCTGCCCGCGGTCGTCGGCGCCACCGACGGGCTCACCCTGTCCAGCGGTCTGGACTCCACCAGCGCCGCGGTCAAGGCCGCCGGCAAGGAGGCCTTCACGTTCCGCTTCCGCACCTGGTACGCGCCACTGGCCAAGGCCGTCGACGACGCGACCGGCGAGCTGATCAACAAGCGGGCCACGCCGGCCGAGTGGGCCGACCGCATCCAGAAGGCCGCCGACGCCATCGCCAAGGACAGCTCCGTCAAGAAGTACACCCGCTGATGAAACACGGTCGGCTCCGGTTCCTCATCGGTGCGCTGGCGCCGGCGCTGGTGCTGCACGTCATCTTCGTGCTGTCACCGTATGGGCAGGCGTTCTACCTCTCGCTCACCGACTGGACCGGCGTGGCCGGCGAGGCGCACTTCGTCGGGGCGGGCAACTACGCCCGCCTCGGCGGCGACTCCCTCTTCCTGGACGCCGTGCGCAACAACGCGGTGATGCTGATCTGCGTGCCCCTGGTGACCATCGCGCTGGGTCTGTTCCTGGCCAGCATGCTGCACCTCGGCGGGAGCAGCGGCCGGTCGTCCATCCGCGGGGCGGGCGTCTATCAGATCGTCTACTTCTTCCCGCAGCTGCTGTCCCTCGTGGTCGTCGCGGTGCTGTGGGGGTTCGTCTACAACCCGACCAACGGCCTGCTCAACGGGGGGCTGCGGGCGGTCGGCCTGGACGGGCTGGCCCGCAGCTGGCTGGGCGATCCGCAGCTGGCACTGCCGGCGGTGATGGCGGTGCTGATCTGGTCGTCGGTGGGCTTCTACATGGTGCTGTTCAGCGCGGCGATCGACAGCATCCCGAAGGAGCTCTTCGAGGCGGCGCTGCTCGACGGTGCCGGCCGATGGGCGACCTTCCGCAAGGTGACGCTGCCGCTGGTCCGCGACACCGTGCAGGTCGCGTTCGTCTACCTGAGCATCGGGGCGCTGGACGGGTTCGCGGTCGTGCAGGTCATGACCGCGGGGCCGGGCGGCCCCGACGGCGCGACCGAGGTCATCGGGCTCTCGCTCTACCGCAACGCCTTCACCTACGGCAAGTTCGGCTACGCCTCCGCGATGGGGGTCACCCTGTTCTTCGCCACCCTGACCCTCGCCGTGCTCGCGCTGCGCTCGGGACGTAAAGAACGGTTGGAACTGTCGTGAAGCGCTTTCCGGTACACCTGGCGATGCTGGCGTGGGGCGTCGTCACCGCGCTGCCGCTGCTGTGGGCGATCGTCAGCTCCTTCAAGAAGGACAACGACATCCTCAACAGCCCCTGGTCACTGCCCACGGATCCGCAGTGGGGCAACTGGGCCAGGGCGTGGAGCCAGGCGAACATCGGCAGGTACTTCTTCAACAGCCTGATCGTGGTGGGCGGGGGTGTGCTGCTCACGATGCTGCTCGGCTCGTTGGTCGCCTACGCCCTGGCGCGCTACGAGTTCCGCGGCAACCGGTTCATCTACTACGTGTTCGTCGCGGCCATGTTCTTCCCCGTGTTCCTGGCCCTGGTGCCGCTGTTCTTCGTCGTGCAGCAGCTCGGCCTGCTCGGCACCTACCAGGGGCTGATCCTGGTCTACGCCGCGTACGCGGTGCCCTTCACGGTCTTCTTCCTGCACGCGTTCTTCAAGACGCTCCCCACGGAGGTGGCGGAGGCGGCGTTCCTGGACGGCTGCTCGCACGGCGCGGTGTTCTTCCGCGTCATGCTGCCCATGGCCCGTCCCGGTCTCGTCGCCGTCGGCATCTTCAACTTCCTCGGGCTCTGGAACCAGTACCTGCTTCCGCTGGTCCTCAACCCCGACCCAGATCGGTATGTCCTGGCGCAGGGTTTGGCCGCCCTGTCGGTCAGTCAGGGGTATCGCAGCGACTGGAGCGGTCTGTTCGCCGGTCTCACCATCGCAATGCTGCCGGTGCTCATCGCCTACGTCGCGTTCCAACGGCACATCCGAGCCGGTATGACCGCCGGCGCGGTCAAGTAAGGTCCGTCAAACTCCTTTCCCCTCAAGGAGGACTGTGCCCATGTCCATTGGCAAACGTCGATCTCTGGCCACCGTCGCGGCCGGCGTCGCGCTGCTCGGTGCGGGAGGTGCCGTGGCCGTCACCGCGGCCACCGTCGGCACCGCCGCGGCCGCGGCGAACAACTGTGGCTACCTGTTCGACGACTTCAACTACAGCTCGTCGTCGGACCCCACGCTGACCAGTCACGGGTGGGTGCCGCGCACCTACGCCGGCGGTCCCGGCGTGCCCGGCGCGACCTGGTCGGCCAACAGCATCACCTTCCCGACCAACGGCGGTCAGAAGGTGCTCCAGCTGCAGGCCTCCACCGACGGCACCGGCGGCGGCACCAACCAGGCCGAGCTGTACTCCTCGCAGAAGCGCTACCTCGAAGGCACCTACGCGAGCCGGGTCCGCTTCACCGACACGCCCGTCAGCGGCAACGACGGCGACCACATCAACGAGACGTTCTTCACCATCAGCCCGCTCAACGGTGACCTCGACCCCACCTACAGCGAGCTGGACATCTCGGAGTACCTGCCGAACGGCGGCTGGGGCGAGCAGGGTCCGATCAACTACCAGACGACCTGGTACACCTACCGCAACGAACCCTGGTTCGCCGACAACGTCCACTCGGAGCAGCGGCGCAGCTTCGACGGGTGGCACGACCTGGTGGTCACCGTCGCGAACGGGCACGTCATCTACTACATCGACGGCGTCCAGATGGGCGACCACTCCGGCAAGTTCTACCCCCGCCAGACGATGACCATCAACTGGAACCTCTGGTTCATCGACACGGCGGCACACACCGGTGGGATGTCGACCTACATCCAGCAGGTCGACTGGGTCCTGTTCGCCAAGAACCAGGTGCTCACGCCGGCGCAGGTGACCAGCCAGGCGGGCGCGTACCGCTCGGCCGGCAACGCCTTCACCGACACGGTCGACTCGGCCGGTCCGTGCGTGACGCCGACCGGCTCGGCCACGCCCACCACCTCCGCGTCACCGTCCAAGTCCCCGTCGGCGTCGCCGTCGGTCTCCACCCCTCCGGCCACCAGCTGCAACGCCGCCCCGGAGTGGTCGATCGGCGCCGTCTACAACACGGGCCAGACCGTGAAGCACGAGAAGAGCAAGTACGGCGACCCGAACGGCCCCGCCTCGGGGCAGGGCAAGCACCTGTGGCGCGCCAAGTGGTGGACGCAGGGCTCCGAACCCGGCTGGACCGCCAACTGGGAAGACCTCGGCCACTGCTGAGTTAGAGGTACGCGACAGGGCGGGCACCGAGCTCCGGTGTCCGCCCTGCCGTGCCGGCTGGCGCCCGCTAGACCCGTCTTTCGCACATGGTTGTGAGCGGTGGCTTGTGGTTCACCAGCGGGGTTGGGTTGGGTCGGTGTTGAGTAGGGCGAGGAGTTGGGCTTGCAGCCATCCGGGTTGGGGGATCCTGGGTGGCTGGCGGTCGTGTGCGGGGATGAGTCGTAGGTCGTGGAGGGCTTGCAGGATGAGCCGGCCGGTGGGTCTTATCGCGCGGTTGTCGTAGGCGTAGAACCCGATCATTTCGGTGTCGGGGGCGAGGTTGGTGCGGACCTCGCGTTCGATGAGGCTGAAGATGAGCAGGGCGAGGCAGATGACGGTGATGAGTGCGGCGATGCGCCGGTTGTGCCGCAGGAACATGGGAGCGACCGCGAGGGGGCCTTTGATCGTGGCGTAGCGCTGTTCCACGGCGGGTTGGTTCTTGTAGCGGCGCAGGATCTCCGCGGCGTCGGATTCGTCGGGTGGCAGGTTGGACAGCAGGGCGTACCAGCCGTCGGTAGCGGCTTCGGCGTCGATTGCGGCCTGGTCGTAGTGCCAGGCGAAGATTGGTTTGCCGGTGTCGGGGTGCTCGGTGATCCGGGTGCGCAGGTAGCTGCTGATGCGGCGGTGCCGGCTGATCTGCTCAGCTTTGGCGGTGACCGCTGCGGTGTCGGGGTGGTAGCGGGTGCCGGCGGTCCGGGTGAGGGTGTCCAGCTCGGTGGCGGCTCTGCCGAGTTTCAGCGTCCTGGCCTTGACCGCGGCGGCGGCGTTGGCGGTGGAGTGGACCAGGACTCGGCGCAGGTGATGGATCGGGTCGCGTTTGCGGGGGCCGGGGATGTCCATGACGTCCTCGATGACCCGGTAGCCGCCGCGCCGGTCGGCGGGCTTGGCGGCGTCGCGTAGGGCGGTGTAGTCCACCGGCACGGCTGCGGCCGGGTCGAGTCCGGCGAACAGCCCGGCAGGGACCCGGGCAGCGGCCAGGGGTGCGATGAACCCGACCCCGGCATCGGCCATGGCGGTGATGTTGCCGTAGGACAGCAGTTTCGAGTCCCCGACCAGCAGGAACCGGCGGGGTCCGGCCAGAGCCTGCAGGCGTTGCATCGCTTCGACGACCTGGGAGATCTCCCCGGCGCCGCCGTCGTAGGCCTGGTGGAAGATCGGGACACCGCCATCGGAAGCGACCGCGATCCCGGCCTGGATCTGTTTCAGATCGGTGCGGCGGTCCTTCGGGTGTCCCCATCCGGGTGCCGGGAACCCGTCATCGACAGTGTCGTAGGCGCCGTGCAGCGAGACGCTGGTCATGTCCCAGTGCAGCCGGGCCACGTCGATGCCGAACGCCGTGATCGCTGCCGCGCCGACCGACCCGATGATCTGATCCAGGTGCGGGGCGATCGCGTCCAGAGCCCGGGCGAGACGGTCATCACCGAGGACCGCTGCCGGCATCCCATACACCTCCTGAACCGCCCACGCCTGCGCCCACCCGGCGATCCCCACCATCGCCGTGGGGTTCGTCAGCCGGTTCGCGATCAGGACCTCGATCACCTGACCATGCGTCGCGTCGGCCAGATCCCGGATCGGGCACGCCCGGTCGATGACCCCGGCGATGTCCAGACGACGGGAGAACTCCGCGATCACCGGCAACGACCCCAACCGCTTCTCCAGCACCGGCACCGCGACAACCTCAGCCCGCCGCCCGGACACCACCCGACGACCCCGAGACCCACAACCAACACCCACCCACCGACCTAAACACCCCAACCCGCCAACACCCACACCGCCACTCACAACGATGTGCGAAAGACGGGGCTAGACGCCGCTCGCCCGGTCCAGCAGGAGGGCGCGTTCGCGCTCGTTGCGGGTCATCGACGCGGCTCGCTCCAGCTCGGCCCTCGCCTCGTCCCGGCGGCCGAGCTTGAGCAGGAAGTCGGCGCGGACGGTGGGCAGGAGGTGATAGCCACGCAGCGACGGCTCCTCCAGCAGCGGGTCGAGGACGGCCAGGCCGGCCGCAGGGCCGTCGGCCATGGAGACGGCGACGGCACGGTTCAGCTCGACGACCGGGGACGGGGGCAGCTCGGCGTACAGGGCGGCGATGCGGTGCCAGTCGGTGTCGGCGGCCGTGGCGGCGCGGGCGTGGCAGGCGGCGATCGCGGCCTGGAGGGTGTACGTGCCGCCGCCGAGGCTCTCCGCGGTCGACAGGGCGGTCAGGCCACGGCTGATGAGGAGCCGGTCCCAGCGCGAGCGGTCCTGCTCCAGCAGCACGATCGGCTCGCCGGACGGGCCGGTGCGGGCCGCGGAACGGGAGGCCTGGATCTCCATGAGCGCGAGCAGGCCGTGGACCTCGGGCTCGGCCGGCATCAGGCCGGCCAGGACGCGGCCGAGACGCATCGCCTCCTCGCACAGCGCCGGGCGCATCCAGTCGTCGCCGGCCGTGGCGGAGTAGCCCTCGTTGAAGATGAGGTAGATGACCTCCAGGACGGAGCCGAGCCGCGCCGCGCGGTCGGCGCCGGTGGGCAGCTCGAAGGGCACCCGCGCGTCGGCGAGGGTCTTCTTGGCCCGGCTGATGCGCTGGCCGGCGGTCGCGCCCGGGACGAGGAAGGCGCGGGCGATCTCGTCGGTGGACAGGCCGCCGAGCACGCGCAGGGTCAGCGCCACCCGGGACTCGGCGGTGAGCGCCGGGTGGCAGGCGGTGAAGATCAACCGGAGGAGGTCGTCCTCGATGGTGTCCTCGCCGATGGCCTCGAACTCGTCCTCGGCGGTCTCGGGGTGCAGCAGGTCGGGCATCCGGGCCTCGAACCGCTCCCGGCGCCTGATCTGGTCGATCGCCCGCCGTTTCGCGGTCGTCATCAGCCAGGCGCCGGGGTTGCGCGGCACGCCCTCGGCCGGCCACTGCTCCAGCGCCGCCAGGAGGGCGTCCTGGGCGAGCTCCTCGGCGAGGCCGACTTCACCGACCATGCGTGCGACCCCGGCGATGACCCTGGCCGCCTCGATCCGCCAGACCGCCTCGATCGCCTGGTGGGTGTCCGCTCGCGTCACGGCACCAACGTAGCGTCAGCCGAAGTCGGCCACCTTGCGGACCTCGACCTCGATCTCGATCTCGTCGAACAGCGCGGTGAAGCGCTGCGCCCACTCCACGGCCTCGGCGTGGTCGCGGACCTGCAGGATCGCGAACCCGGCGATGACCTCCTTCGCCTCGGCGAACGGCCCGTCGACCACGGTCTGCGTGCCGTTCTTGGCGCGGATCACCGCGGCGCCCTCCGAGCTCGGCCGCAGTCCCTCGGCCGCGAGCAGGACGCCCGCCTTGTTCACCTCGGTCATGAACCCGCCCATCCGGGCCAGGAACTCGGGCGTCGGCGACCAGGCGGCCGGGTCGGCGTCGTTGACCTTGTGCATCAGCATGTAGCGCATCGTGGATCTCCCTTGTCGTGGTCCAGCAACTGTCAACGCGTCGAACGGCGGCCGCGGTTTTCGACACCGGCGCCGAACGAGAGTTCCGCCGCCGCGTCGCCGACCTCGCGGCGCAGGATCGGGTCGAGGGAGCGCTCGGCGAGCATGACAGAGGCGAGCCGTCGCGACCGGCCGGCGTACCGGGGGAACGCCTGCCGCACGATGAGCTTCGCGAACAGCTGGTAGCGGCCGGACACCATCGCGGGCGCGTCGGCGAAGAAGCGCTCCACATAGGGGTCGGTGAGCTCCTCCTGGCCGTGCTGCCAGAAGCCGGCCGCGGCGGCCATCGCGATCCCGGCCCGCTCGTCGCGCACGATCAGCTCCCACGCCTCCGCCTTCGCGTCCGCGTCGGGCAGGGCGGCGCGGCACCTGGCGGCCTTCTCGGCGCCGCGGGTGCCGGGGTCGCGCCGGGACTCCGCGGTGACGTCGGCCGCGGACGCGGCGCCGAGCGCGGCGAGCCGGGCGAGCGCGTCCCAGCGCAGGTCCTGGCTGACGACGAGGCCCGTGGCGCCGGTGGGCGCGGGCAGCAGCGGCGAGGACGCGGGCGCCGCCACGCCGGTGAGCACCGAGACCGGTGTGGGGGCGAGCCAGTCGGCGAGCGTCGGGACATGCGGCGGCCCGGCGACCGTCGTCAGCGCGGTCGCGAGCGCGACCTGCCGCCCGCTGCCCGGCGGCGCCGCCGACAGGGCCGCGGCGCAGATCGCGGCGAGCGGGCCGAAGTCGACGAGCCCGCGCCGGGCGAGGTCGTCCCGGGCATACGCGAGGACCTCGACCAGCACGCTCGTCTCCGGCTCGCCGGCCAGCGCGGCCTCCAGCAGGGTGAGGAACGCCTCGGGGGACAGCTCGCCCTCGCCGGCGGCGTCCATCGCCGCGGTCCACAGCAGCGCCCGCGCGTGGGAGTCGGCGATCGTGGGCAGGACGGACGGCAGCGCCGCCAGGCTGGCGGGGTCGAGGAGCACCTTCGCGTAGGTGTCGTCGACGAGCAGCACACCGCCCGGCGGCAGGCCGGACCGCCCGTCCACCGCGACGGACCCGCCGTCGAGGGTGACCGGGGCGTCCCGGACGCGTGCGCCGTGACTGTCGTACACCGTGATCCGGAACCGGTGCGGCCGCAGCGGCGCACCGGTCTGCTCGACGGTCAGGCCCGACGGCCCGGGCAACGGGCGCAACGTGTTGAACCCGGTGCTGCGCAGCCACAGGTCGGCCCAGCCGTCGAGGTCGGTGCCCGCCACCGAGCCCAGCACGGCGAGGAAGTCGGCGAGGCCGGCGTTGCCGAAGCGGAACCGCTCGAAGTAGGCGCGGAGCCCGGCGAGGAACACGTCGTCGCCGAGGAGCGCCGACAGCTGCCGCAGCGCCGCGGCGCCCTTGGCGTAGGAGATGCCGTCGAAGTTGAGGAACGCGGCGGCGGTGTCGGCGACGTCGTCGGGCGCGACGGGGTGCGTGGAGGGCCGCCGGTCGGCGAGCATGCCCCAGCGCTCGCGCCACGCCGCGAAGTCCGCGGCGGCGCCGGGGTGGCGGCCGGTCTCGGCGGCGACCCGCCACCCCATCAGCTCGGCGAACGCCTCGTTGAGCCAGATGTCGTCCCACCACCGCAGGGTGACGAGGTCGCCGAACCACATGTGCGCCAGCTCGTGCGCCATGACCACGAAGCGGCGCAGCCGGTCGTAGTCGGTGGCCACGGTCCGGAAGAGGAACTCCTCCTTGAACGTGACCAGGCCCGGGTTCTCGACCGCGCCGCCCGGGAAGTCGGGGATGAACGCCTGGTCGTACTTGCCGAACGCGTACCGCACGCCGAAGATCTCGTGGTAGCGGTCGAGGTTCGCGGCCGTGGCGGCGAACAGCTCGCCGGCGTCGGCGTCCAGGTGCGGCGCGAGGGACCGGCGGCAGAGCAGGCCGAGCGGGATGCCGTCGTGTTCCGCGGTACGGACGTGCCACGGCCCGGCGAGCACGGTGAAGAGGTACGGCGCGATCGGTGGGGTCGGCTCGAAGGCCCACACGCCGTCGCGGGCCTGGCGCAGCGGCGCGTTGCCGTGCACCGTCCACTGTGGAGGTGCGGTGACGGTCAGCGTGACGGGCGCCTTCAGGTCGGGCTGGTCGAAGCAGGCGAAGACGCGCTGCGCCTCGTCGAGCGGCGCCTGCCCGTACAGGTAGACCTCGCCGTCCTCGGGGTCGACGCTGCGGTGCAGCCCTTCGCCGGTCCGCGAGTAGGCCGCCGAGAACGTCACCTCGAGCCGGTTGGCGGCGCGCAGCCCGGACAGCGGCAGCCGGTTGCCGTCCAGCGTGGCCGGGTCCAGGGTCCGCCCGTTGAGGACGATCCGCTCCGGCCGGACGTCTTTCATCTCCACGAAGGTGGCGGCGCCGGGTGAGGTGCAGGCGAAGTCGACGACGGTGCGGGAGACGTACGTGGCGGAGTCGGTGACGTCGAGGGAGACCGCGTATCCCCCGACGCGGACGAGTGCGGCTCGGGTCTGCGCCTCGACCCGGGTCAGGGCGCGGCTCGGGCTGATCATTCCCCGACGCTACCCGGACCGCGGCGGCGCAATGCGCCTACTCGGCCCGCGACAACGACAGTTCGCGCGGGTCCGGGCCGACGGCGGTGGCGGTCGACCCGGGGGCCACCCGGCCGGCGAGCAGCGCGCCGGCGACCGCCGGCAGCAGCGCGATCAGGAACGCGGCGACGTAGGCGACCGGCCCGGCGGCGACGAGCGCGGCGAACACCGCCCCGCCGACCGCGAGCACCACCGTCGTCAGCAGCGAGTCGGCGACCGACAGCGCGGAGCTGTTGACGCCCTGCTCGTCGGCCCTGGACAGCTGCAGGACCAGCGTGGACGCCGTCGGCGACGCCAGCCCCATGCCGAACCCGGCGACGCACCAGCCGGCCACGACCGCCGCGACGGGGACGGCCGGCGCGACCAGCGCGACCGCCGACAGCACGCCGAGCGCGATCGCCGACAGGCCGGTCCGCAGCCGCGCGGCGGGGCTGAAGCGCTGGCCCTGGCGGGCCTGGATCCACGAGCCGGCGGACCACAGCAGCGCCCCGGCGGTGAGGGTGAGCCCGGCCAGCGACGGGGTGAGGCCGCGCTCGCGGGTGAGCAGCAGCGGGATGAACACGTCGGCCTGCATGAACGCGGCGCCGGCGAGCCCACGGACGAGGATGACGCTCGGCAGGCCGCGGCGGGCGCCGAACGTGCCGGACGGCACCAGCCGCGGCCCGCAGACGGCGACCAGCAGCAGCCCGCCGGCCACGAGGGCGAGCCCGCCGTGCTGGCCACCCCAGTGCAGCAGCAGCACGCCCGCCGCGACGCCGGCCGCCCACGGTATGCGGGCGCCGGCCCGGGCACCGGGGGTGCCCGGGGTGCCGGCGGTGCCGCCGATCGGGCGCACGTGCGGGCCGATCACCGCGGCGACGGGCAGGGTCGCGATCGCGATCAGCAGGAAGACCCAGCGCCAGCCGAGGTGCTCGACGATGAGCCCGGCGATGGCCGGGCCGACCACGGCGGGCAGGACCCACGCGGCGGACAGCGCGGAGAAGACGCGCGGGTGCGCCGACGCGGGGTACGCCCGCCCGACGACCACGTAGAGCGCCACGGTGATGAGCCCGCCGCCGAACCCCTGGACGAGGCGGCCGGCGATGAGCGTCCAGATGCCGGTGGCGAGGCCGGCGCCGAGCAGCCCGAGGCAGAACAGCACGACGCCGGCGAGGATCGGGCGGGCCGGGCCGCGCCGGTCGCACCAGGTGCCGGCGGCGACGGTGGCGACGATCCCGGTCGCGAACGGCCCACCGAACGCGAATCCGTAGAGGGCGAGGCCGTCGAGGGCCTGGGCGACGGTCGGCATGGCCGCCGTCACGGCCACCGCCTCGAAGGCGACGAACGTGACCAGCGTGACCATGCCGACCGTGAGCGCGTTGCGTTTCTGCACCTCGTCACGGTGCAACTTCAACAGCGGTTGAGGTCAACCCAGCGGCGCCGTCACCACCCACGTGGTGTCGGCCACGTAGTTGGCCGGGTTGTCCGACGGCCGGGCGCCGCCGTTGGACGCGATCCACAGGTCGCTGTTGTAGTGCCGCAGGTACATGTCCGGGAAGTTGTACGACTGGAACCGCACCCCGGCCTTGGCGCAGAAGGTCGCGTCGGCGTTGAAGACCGCGGAGCCGTCGCTCGCCGCAAGCTTGACCCGGTAGTCGTTGTGGCGCAGGTACCGGCCGGGGAAGTTGCGCGACTCGAAGGAGTAGCAGGTGTTGTCGGCCAGGCCCGGCACCACGTCGAACGTGGCGTCCTCCCGGTCCAGCACCGGCGAGGAGGCGCTGATCTGGCTCAGCACCCCGAGGCTGGACTGGTGCCGCACGTACCGGTCGGTGAAGCCGGGCGTGGTGGCCCGCAGCGAGTGGAAGCCGCCGGCGACGCTCACGTCGCTGCGGAACCAGGGGGTGCCGATCCGCCAGGTCGTGTCGGCGGCCCAGTTCGTCGCGCTGTCGTAGGCCGCCGTGCCGCCGTTGGCCGCGATCCACACCTCCGAGTTGTAGTGCCGCAGGAACCGGGTCGGGAAGTTGTACGACCGCAGTGAGACGCCCGGTCCCCCGTTGCCGTCGGCGGCGCAGAACGTGGCGTCGGCGGCGAAGAGCGCGGAGCCGTCGTTGGCCGCGAGCTTCACCCGGAACGCCTGGTGCCGCAGGTACTGGCCGGGGAAGTTGCGCGCCTCCAGGGAGTAGCAGGCGGCGCCGGCCAGCCCGGGCCGCAGCACGAACGACGCGTCGAGCTTGTCGGCGGCGGAGCTGCCCGCGGCGATGACGCTGGTGACCGCGGCGCGCCGGGCGCCCCACGTGGTGTTCGTGCCGCCGGTGACGTACTCGATCTCGTCGAGCGCCTCCTGCACGTACTGCTGCATCTCGCCCTGCGGGGTGACGCTGCCGTTGAGCGTGTAGCCGGCGAAGACCCCGAGCATCGGCTCCGCGCCGGCCTGCTCGGCCATCTGCAGGTAGTTGAGCAGGCCGAACTGGTCGGTGGACCAGTACCCCCAGGCGTCGTTCTGGTGGCCGGGCCGCTGCTCGACCGGGCCGATGGTGTTCTTCCAGGCGAAGCGGTTGGCGATGACGGCGCCTTCGAGGTAGTTGCCGCCGGGCACGCGGAAGAAGCCGGGCCTGGTGTCGGCCATCAGCTGCTCCAGGTCGCGGCGCAGGCTGCCGGTCGCCTGGAACGTCGGGCCGATCGCCTGCACGACGTCGAGCCAGACCGACTGGCCGGCGCCGGCGCCGTTCGCGGCGATGACGAACCGGTTGGCGGTCGACACCGGCGCGCCCGGACCGGTGGTGAGCGTGGTGGTGAACTTCTGCCAGCCGGTGCCGAGGCCGGAGACGCTCGACGTAGCGTGGACAGCACCGCCGGTGCTCTCGATGGTGACCGTGAGCGGACCGGTGAAGCCGGCGGTGGCCCGCGCCCAGAAGGCGACCTGGTAGGTGGTCGAGGGCCGGACGCCGATGCCGTAGAAGCCGCCGTTGGCGGCGCCGACGCGCTGCCCGGGGCCGTTGCCGGTGACGGTGAGGCGCAGGGCGCGCTGGTTGGCCGCGTTGAGCGGCCCGGCGGTGTCGGCGGCGATGCTGCCGGTGCCGCCACCGGCGGTGACCAGCGACCACGACGAGGGCGGGTTGGCGGTGCCTCCTTCATGGTGCCGTTGCGGACCACGTTGGCGAGCAGTCCGCCCTCCATCGAGTGGTTGATGTCCTCGATGATGTGGCCGAACTGGTAGGGCCCGACGGCCGTGGTGGTGTGGCCGGCGTCGACGGTGAGCGTGGCGGTGGCGGCGAAGGCGGGCGTGACGACCGACACCACGGCCGTCAATGTTACCGCTAACAGCAGCGGCAGACGGATCTTGACCATGTGAAGAGCTCCTGGATTGCTGGCGGGCAATGCGGTCAGCCTGGAGGCGGTCCCACATTCAGTCAAGACCCTGAATGTTAACGCTCACGTCCCGGAACACATTTCATCGCCCGTTGACATGTGCCGGGAATCAGGGTCAACATGTGTTGGCCAACAGTTGTTGACATCGACGAGGAGGATGCCATGAAGACCGTCGTCGTCGGCGCCGGGCCGACCGGGCTGCTGCTCGCGGGGGACCTCGCCGCCGCGGGCACCGACGTGACCGTCCTGGAGCGGCGCACCAACGAGTCCAACCTGACCAGGGCGTTCGGCGTGCACGCGCGGACCCTGGAGCACCTCGACGCCCGCGGGCTCGCCGACGAGCTCATCGCGACCGGGACGCCGGTGTCGAGGCTGCGGCTGTTCAACCGCGTGCGGGTCGACCTCGGCGTGCTGCCGACCCGCTTCCCGTTCCTGCTGATCACCCCGCAGTACCACGTGGAGCGGCTGCTGGAGCGGCGGGCGCTGGACCTGGGCGCCCGCATCGTGCGCGGCGCGACGGTCACCGGGCTGCGCGGGGACGCGGTCCTGACCGAGGACGGGGCCCACCCCGCCGACTACGTCGTGGGCGCCGACGGCGTGCACAGTGCCGTGCGCGAGGCGATCGGCATGCCGTTCCCCGGCAAGGCGGTGCTGCGCTCGATCATGCTCGCCGACGTGCGGCTCACCGACGCGCCGCGGGACGTGCTCGCGGTCAACGCCGTCGGCGACGCGTTCGCGTTCGTCGCGCCGTTCGGCGACGGGTGGTTCCGCGTCTTCTGCTGGGACCGGCTCGCGCAGCGGCCCGACAGCGCACCGCTGGAGCTCGATGAGGTCCGCGACGTGACCCGCCGGGCGCTCGGCACCGACTTCGGCATGCGGGAGGCGCGCTGGCTGTCGCGCTTCCACAGCGACGAGCGGCAGGTGCCGCAGTACCGGCAGGGCAACGTCTTCCTCGCCGGCGACGCCGCCCACGTGCACTCCCCGGCGGGCGGGCTGGGCATGAACACCGGCCTGCAGGACGCGGCGAACCTGAGCTGGAAGCTGGCCGCGGTCGCGCAGGGTTGGGCCCCCGACGGGCTCCTCGACACGTACCAGAGCGAGCGGCACCCGGTCGGCGAGCTGGTGCTGCGCAGCAGCGGCGGGCTGATCCGCCTCGCGATGCTGCACTCCCGCGCCGCGCGGGCCGGCCGCAACCTGCTCGGCGGGGCGCTGCTGCACGTGCCGACGATCATGCGCAAGGCCGCCGGCACGGTGTCCGGCATCGGGATCGACTACCCCGACGCGCCCCGGCAGCCCGACGTGCTTCTTCCTCCGGATTCGCGCCTGTACGAGCTGCTGCGGGCCGGACGGCACGTCCTGCTCGCACCCTCGGCGCCGGTGGGTTACGACGACCGCCTGACGCACGCGTTGAACGACCGTTTTGTCCTCGTCCGGCCCGATGGCCACACCGCCTGGACCGGCACAGAGCGGGAGCTTCCGGTCGCGCTGCGACGCCACCTCGGCCCGCCACGGTGATCCGCGACACCCCCCGTCCACGTTGCTCTTGACATGGGAGCGGTGATCCATGTGTCATGCCCGTCACAGAGCGGCTCTCGTTGGGTTGCCGCCGACGCCGGACCGCCGCCGCGGGCCCGGCGGCGGCGCACACGGGGACGACGGACGCGCCTGCGAGACGTGCCGGGCCCCGCGCCGCCACGGGGGGCCCGGCACCTCGCTTGTCCTGGTTGTGGCCCAGCCTCGCTTGTTCTAGTTGTGGCCCAGCCTCGGCTTGTCGCCCTCGCGCTCGACCACCACGAACTGGCCCATCATCCCCTCGTCCTCGTGCCGCAGGACGTGGCAGTGGAACATGTACGCCGTCGTCGGGTCGGCGTAGTTGGCGAACGCGGCGATCACCGAGTAGCGCCGGCCGGGCTGCAGGAACAGGGTGTCCTTCCAGCCGCCGAGCTCCGGCGGGGGCGCGGCGCCGTCGACCGACAGCACCTGGAACTGCACGTCGTGGATGTGGAAGCTGTGCGGGGTGTCGTGCCCGTTGGCGACGTTCCAGACCTCGGTGGTGTCCTTGACGACGACGGCGTCCACCCGGTCCATGTCCATCCCGTCGTCGTTGATGTCGCGGCCCTGGAACGTGAAGGTCCGCCGCTGCGCCGCCTGCTTCGGGTCCAGCCGCTGGATGTCGGCGAGCCTCTCCGGCAGCGTCCCGGCCTTCAGGTCGCCGGCCGCCCGCAGCTGCAGCACGTCGAACGAGTCTCGGCCGCCGTGGAACCTGCCGAGGCCCGTCGCCCGGCTGCGCAGCTCGACCCGCTCCCCCGGCCGCATCGCGACGACGACCTCGGCCCGCTCCCCCACCGACAGCCGCACGTGATCGGTGCTGTACGGCGCGGCGAGCAGCCCGCCGTCCGTGCCGATCATCGTGAGCGGGCGGCCGTCGGACATCGTGAAGTCGTACACCCGCGCCGTCGACGCGTTGAGCAGCCGCAGCCGCACCAGTGCGGTCCGCACGTCCAGGAACGGGCCCCGGGTGCCGTTGACGAGGAGCTCGTCGCCGAGGATGCCCACGTCGCTGCCGAACCGGTCGCTCATGCTCAGCTGGTCACCGTCGAAACCCTTGTCCTGCACGACGACCGGGACGTCGTCGACGCCGTACTCGTGCGGCAGCCCGGCCGGCTGCTGGTCGTCGTCCAGGATGAACAGGCCGGCGAGGCCGCGGTAGACCTGCCGCTCGGTGCGGTCACTGGGGTGCGGGTGGTACCAGAGCGTCGCCGCCGGCTGGTCGACCGTCCACGCGGCCTGGTAGTCACTGCCGGGCGGGATCGGGTGGTGCGGCCCGCCGTCGACCTTCGCCGGCAGGTGCATCCCGTGCCAGTGCACGGTCGTCGGCTCGTTGAGCCGGTTGTGCACGTTGACCGCGACCCGCTCGCCGCGCGCGGCCCGCAGGGTCGGGCCGAGGTAGCTGCCGTTGTACCCCCAGGTGCGGGTGTTCGCGCCGTGGCCGAGGTCGCTGGCGCCGGGCTGCGCGGTCAGGTCGAAGACCCGGGTGCCGTCCGCGCCGACGGTCGACGGCGCGAGCGGCGGGATCTTGAGCGGCCGGTCGAACGCGACCTTGCCCACGGTGTCCACGGCCGTGCCGGACACCAGCCAGACGACGGCCGCGACGCCGCCCCCGCAGAGCAGGAGCAGCAGGCCCAGCCCACCGAGAAGCCACTTGCGCACCGTCGTCCCCTTCACCGTTCGCCGTCATAGGTAGCTCTGCTACATGTAGCTTCGCTGCTCACGGCGATCCCCGCATCGGGGAAAACCTCAGGGACAACCCCCAATCGCACCGTCCCGGGCTCCGCGATACTTGGCGGGTGGTTATCGACGCGTACGTGACCTCGCTCGGCGCCGCGCTGCGTGGCCCGCGCGCGGCGAAGCGGGAGCTGCTGACCGAGGTGCGCGACAGCCTGCACGACGCCGCCGCGCACCACGAGTCGGCCGGCCTGCCGGCCCCGGCCGCGGCGCGGCTGGCCGTCGACGAGTTCGGCACGGTCCGCGAGCTCGCCGCGGATTACCAGCGCGAGCTGGCGCTGCTGCAGGCCCGCCGGACCGCCCTCCTCGTCGCCGGCGCCGTCGCCGCCCAGCAGGTGATCTCCGAGGTGGCGTGGCGGTCCGCGGCCACCGGCTGGTCGTGGCAGCCGAGCTGGGGATACATGGTCCTCGCCCGCACCGTCGACTACGCCGGCTACTCCGTCGTGCTCCTCGGCCTGCTCGCCGCCGTCGCCTGCGGGGCCGGCAGCCGCTTCGTCAGCGTCGGCGGCGGCTTCGCCCGCGCGACGGGGATGGCGGCGATCGGCGTCTGCGCGTTCTTCGTCCTCGGCGGGGCGGCCCTGTCGGCGCTGAGCCCCACCTGGCACGCCACGACGTCCGCCAGCCTGTCCCCGACGGCGCTCGCCGCGGCGGTCATCACCACCGCGACGCCGGTGTGGATGGTGTATTCGGGGCTGCGCTGCCTGCGGGCCGCCGCCCCGACGCGGTCAGCCCTGGGCCGGCACCCGGTCCAGGAAGCCTAGGACCTGGTTGATCCGGCCATCCGCGGCGACGGTGACCACGTCGAAGCCCGCGACCGGCGCCTCCTGCCCCGGCAGCCCCATCTCCCAGCCGAACCGCGCCTGGTCGTGGTGGCCGTCGACGGCGCCGAGCGGGGTGATGACGAAGCCCGGGAACTGGGCCTGCACGCCGCCGATCATCCAGTCGATCTCCGACTGGCCGCGGGCCGCCGCCATCGGGTCGGCGAACGTCACGTCCTCGGTGAACAGCGCGTCGATCGCCACCCTGCGGGCCTGCGGGTCCGTCTCGTTCCACACCTCGATGTACCGCTTGACGATGCTCTCGTAGTCGCTCATGCCGTTCAGCCTGCCGGCGCCCGCGCCCCCGGTCGATTCCCCGCGAGGTAATGGCCACGCTTCCGTCCGGGTTCGTACCATCGCCGCATGACGCAACCTGTGGGGGTGTTGCTCCGGGAGTGGCGGGAGCGGCGCAGGCTGAGCCAGCTCGAGCTGTCGATCCAGGCGGAGATCTCGACCCGGCACCTGAGCTTCGTCGAGACGGGCCGCTCCAAGCCGACCAGCGCGATGATCCTGCGCCTCACCGAGCACCTGGAGGTCCCGCTGCGGGACCGCAACGCGCTGCTGCTCGCCGGCGGCTTTGCGCCCGCGTACCCGGAGGGCGGGCTCGACGCGCCGCAGCTGCGGGCGGTGCGGGCGTCGCTGCGGCAGGTGCTGACCGGGCACGAGCCGTTCCCGGCCGTGGTGGTGGACCGGCTGTGGACGATGCTCGACGCCAACGCGCCCGTCCACCGGCTGGTCGCGGGGGTGGCGCCGGCGCTGCTGGAGCCGCCGGTCAACGTGCTGCGCCTGTCGCTGCACCCGGACGGGCTCGCGCCGCGGATCGTCAACCTCGGCGAGTGGCGGGCGCACCTGCTGGGCCGGCTGGACCGCCAGGCCCGCACCACCGGCGACCCGGCGCTGTCCGACCTGCTCGCGGAGCTGTCGGCGTACCCGGGCGGCGACGGCCCGGCGCCCGCCCCGCATGACGTCGTGGTGCCGCTGCGGATCCGCCAGGACGGCGTCGAGCTGCGGTTCTTCAGCATCACCGCGGTGTTCGGCTCGCCGCTGGACGTCACCGTCGCGGAGCTCGCCATCGAGTCGTTCTTCCCCGCCGACGCGGCCACCGCAGCGGCGCTCGGCACGGCGCTCGGCGCCGCCTGACGGTGGCACGTTTCTGGGATTCGAGGAAGTGCGGCCGGCCGTAACGTCATATGCATCGCAAGGCCACACCGAAGAACTTCCCACACCAGAAGGAGCACCAAATGAGCGAGTACGACGGCGGCACCGACTACGGTCACGTCGAGACCGGCGAGAACCACGAGGCGCTGGACCAGCTGCACCAGGTCGACGCCAGCCAGAACAACTACGACTCGCAGTTCAACGTCTACGAGCAGGACCACGCGTCGGCCGAGAACACCAGCTTCGACCAGGGCCACCACGTGTCCATCACGGACCCGAGCGGCGCGCAGTACGAGGAGTCGGACTTCACCTCCTACGACCACTCCGCCGCCGAGACGGACCACGTGTTCGCCGCGGAGGGCTCCGAGTCGGCGTCCTCGAGCGAGTTCCACGAGCTCGAGGCCCTGCAGGCCCGCCTGGACAGCGCGTTCGGCTCGGCGACCGAGCTGCACACCAACGGTGGCCCGGCCATCGCGGGCAGCTGAGCTCCGCACGACCGAAGCTCCTGACGGTGTGGTTGACCGCGCCGGCCCCTGGATTCAGCCCCTGGGGCCGGCGACCCACCAGAGCTGTTCAGATCACCTACGCACTCGGTTGTTCGACTTCGTTCGGGTGTCCGGGACTGTCCGGACATTCCCGGCCGCCCGAACGAAGTCGGCCATCCGGGTGCGTTTTGGTGTTCATTCAGTAAGAAACGCGACCGGTCCTTGATCACACGGACGATCGGCCACACAATGCCGCCCATGGCGCGAATCGGAATCGGTGACGCCGTGGCGATCTGGCGGCACCGCCGCGACCGCCGCCGCCGGCAACAGCAGCAACACAACAACCAGCAGCACAACCAGCAGCAGCGCCGCCGCAACCGCGACAGCGGCGACGGGTGCGACTGCGACGCCTGTGACTGCAACCCGTTCATGCTCGGCTCGCTGCTCGGCCTGATGGCGATCGCCGCGCCCCGGCGGGCACCGCGCCGCACCACGACCGCCCCCGGCCGCGCGGGCGTCGCCGCGATCCGCGGCTACCAGCGCTGGCTGTCGCCGCACCTGCCGACGCACTGCCGGCACTTCCCGACCTGCAGCGACTACGGGTTGCAGGCCGTCCGGCGGTACGGGCTCGTCGAGGGCTCCCGGCTGACCGCGGCCCGCATCCGGCGCTGCAACCCGTCGACCCCGCACGGCACCAAGGACCCCGTGCCGTAAACCGCGTTGCCCGCCCGCGACCCCGGCGGCCACGATGGCGGTCATGCAACCGGACGTGGCGCGGGTCTTCGAGGAGGCGCTGCGGGCCGGCGAGGACCGCCGGTGGGAGCTCGTCACGCACCTGCACGTCCACGGCGGCCGGGAAGCGCTCGGGATCGCCGCCCGGCTCGGGCGGGCCGCCGAGCCGTCCCGCCGCGAGCTCGCCGCCGATGTCCTCGGCCAGCTCGGCACCGTGCTCGGCACGCCCGGTCCCGATTCCGGGGCCGCTCCTGGTCATCGGGCCACGCCTGGCCGCAGTGCCGCCGACGGGCCGTTCCGGGACGAGGCCACGGCGCAGCTGCTGGCGATGATCGCGCGTGAGGACGACCCGGCGGTCCTGTACAGCCTCGCCGTGGCGCTCGGGCACATGGCCGGCGTGGGCAGCGTCGCGCCGCTGGTGCGGCTGCGCGCCCACCCGGACGCGGACGTGCGCGGCGGCGTCGTGTTCGGGCTGCTGGGCCGCGAGACCCGGGCCGCCCTCGACGCGCTGATCGAGCTGTCCGCCGACGACGAGCCCCGCGTGCGCGACTGGGCCACGTTCGGCCTCGCCCGGCAGAGCGACGCCGACTTCCCCGCGCTGCGCGAGGCGCTGGCCGCCCGGCTCGACGACGACACCGACACCCGCGCCGAGGCGGTGCACGGCCTGGCGGTCCGCGGGGACGAGCGGGCCATGCCGCGGCTGCTGTCGTTCCTGGCGGACCCGGATCCCGACGCCGACCTGCTCGTCATCTTCGAGGCGATGTGCGAACTCGCCGCCGCGACGGGCGATCCGCGGCTGCTGCCATATCTGGAGGCGGAGCTTTCGTCGTACACCGGCGAACCCCCGGAACCGGAGCTGCTCCGGGCGCTCGAACGATACGGCCGATTCCATTGACTATCAGAATGCAATTCGGAATTCGGCTCTTGACGCCTTGAAAAGCGCGCAACGTGGGCGTGTTAGGCTCCTGACCTGGACTGCCCCGCGGGTCTACCTAGAGAGTTGCGCATGAGCAATCACCGGTCCGTCGTCATCAACGGCGACCTCGGCAGTGGCAAGAGCACCGTTTCGGTGGAGCTCGCCGGCCGGCTCGGACTGCGGCGCATCAGCGTCGGCGACATGTACCGGCAGATGGCCGAGGAACGCGGCATGACCGCGCTCCAGCTCAACCTCCACGCCGAGCTCGACGACGCGATCGACAGCGCGGTGGACGAGCTGCAGAGCAACATCGCCAAGTCCGGCGAGCAGCTCATCGTCGACAGCCGGCTCGCGTGGTTCTTCTTCCACGACGCGTTCAAGGTGCACCTCATCACCGAGCCCAACGAGGCGGCCCGCCGCGTCCTCGCCCGCCCGCACAGCGAGGTGGAGCGTTACGCGACGCTGGAGGAGGCCAAGGAGCGCCTGCACGGCCGCAGCGAGAGCGAGCGGGTGCGGTTCCTGACCCGGTATGGCGCCGACAAGCTGCGCCTGCGCAACTACGACCTGGTCTGCGACAGCACGCGGGCGCGGCCGGACGACATCGTCGCGATGATCGTGGACGCCTTCGAGGGCCGCCTCGGCGGCGACATCCTCCGCGAGCGGCCGCCGCTGCTGCTGCTGGACCCGATGCGGATCTACCCGACCCGTTCGCTGGACTCCCTGGACTCGGTGGACGGCGCCTTCGTCGCCTCGATCGGCGACGCCGGGCCGGAGGCGCTGGAGCCGCTGACGATCGGGCACTCCGGGCCGGACTACTACGTCATCGACGGCCACCGCAGGCTCAGCGCCGCCGTGCAGAACGAGTTCCGTCTCGTGCCCGCCAGCCTGCTGGCCGAGGGTGAGGAGCCGGTGACCGCGCGGCTGAGCGCCAACGACTACTTCCGGGTGCACGTCACCGACGAGGTGGTCTCGGCGTGGCAGCGGGCTCACAAGATCGAGCTTCCGGTACCTGCCCTGGTTGAGTAGTCCTACTCAGGCCTTTCGCCACGTGGCGGACGAGACTCGTCCGCATGACAACACCAGTGCCCACGAAGACCACCACGGCATTCTTCCTGCAGTCCGCGGTCTCGTTCGGGGTCGCGGTGGTCGGCCTCGGTATCGGCATCGCCTACCTGCCGGTCAACCAGTGGATGCGTGCGTTTCTCGCCATCGGGTTGCTCTACACCGTCACGTCGGCGTTCACCCTTGCCAAGTGCGTCCGTGACCACCAGGAGTCCGCGGGCGTCGTCCAGCGGGTCGATCAGGCGCGCCTGGACAAGCTGCTGACCGACCACGACCCGTTCCGCTCCTAGCTTCTCCGATTCTCGTCCTAGTTTCTCCGTTTTTTCGGACATTTCGGTTCTGTCAGCGCTCGGGTGGCCGCCCGGGCGCTGCCGCATGAGGTGATCGGCTAGATCACACCCGTCATGACTAGGCCAGACGGCGTACTAGCTGTATGGTTCAGCGCAACGTGGCGACCTTGAAGAGCGCCATACTGACCGCGCACGATTGAGTGATCTGGACCACTCTCGGCGCGCGCCGATATGCCCGATCCGGGGCTATCGTGCGGCTTTCCAGTCGTGCTATTTCTTAGGCGTGACTTAAGAATCCTAAAGGTTGCCACAACGGCACTCCGTAGGGTTTCACTCCCCTGGCGAAGCGTGGGATGCTTCGACCCGGAAAACGGTTACGCAAGGTTGCGAGCGACGTACCGAACGCCGATCTTGACGGCATTGCCGAGAATGAATCGCGCCCGGTTTCTCGCCAGACATATGCAGTCGAAAGTAAGGAGCGGAATCACCAACCGAGCATTCACGCCGAAAAGCTCCGACAGGCCAACGTGCCGCGTCGACTGACGGATGTCGACTGATCCGGGAGGATTCCCAGCACATGAGCACGCACGACAACGCTTCCACCAACCGCCGCCCGTTACGACGCACGAGCGTGGGCTTCGTCGCCGCGGCGCTCTTCGCCACCGGCGCGCTGAGCGCCTGCAAGGACCTGCCGGCGACCGGCTCGGCGCCCCGCCCCTCGGCGAGCGGCGCACAGCCCTCCGGTTCGGCCGGCACGGGCACCGCGCCGTCGACATCCGCGTCTCCCGTGGCGTCGCCGTCGAAGAGCGCCGGCAGCTCGACCAGCGCCAAGCCGCCAGCGCCCGGTGGCGGCGGTGGCGTGCCGGCGACCTACACGGTCGCCGGGTACCCGGCCGCGCACAACACCGGCTACCCGCAGGGCCTGCCGGGCGACACCCGCAAGAAGGTGACGCTGACGCCGTACACCGGCCCGATGACGATCACGGTCGCGGGCACGGTCATCGACGGCAAGGACATCAACGGCCACATCGAGATCAAGGCCAAGAACGTGACGATCCGCAACAGCCGGATCCGCGTGGCCAACGTGCAGGCCGTGACCTCCACCGACGACAACGCCAACCTGCGCATCGAGGACACCGAGATCGACGGCCAGCTCAAGGACGCGTCGACCGGTGGTATCGCCCTCATCGGCCGCACCGGCTACACCCTCCTGCGGGTCAACGCCCACGGCTCCGGCGACATCCTGCGCATCGACGGCCGCGGCACGGTCCAGGACTCCTGGCTGCACGACCCGGGCGGCACCGGCTCCGCCCAGCACAACGACGTCATCCAGTCGACGAACGCCATCTACATCCGCATCCTGCACAACCGCCTGGAGAACCAGCACACCCAGACGTCGTGCATCCTGCTCAAGGCCGACATCGGCTCCATCAACGACGTCGTGGTCGACAGCAACCTGATGAACGGCGGCGGCTACTCCTTCTACTGGTACGACGCCAACTACAAGATCACCAACGGCAAGATCACGAACAACAAGTTCATGCGCCAGTCCGGCGGCGGCTTCTGGCCCAAGGGCGGCTACTACGGCACCCAGGCCTTCCAGGCGTCCCAGCTCCCCCAGTGGAGCAACAACACCTGGAACGACAGCGGCCAGCAGATCGGCATGTAGTTCAGGCAGGACCATCAGGCAGGGGCGCGGCGCCATCCACTGGCACCGCGCCCCTGCCTTTTCCCTGCAAGCGCACCATCAGCTTTGCGGACTGGTCGTGAAAGCCAACGACGGCGTGAAACCACCGAACGATTGCCCCCGACGGCGCCGGACCATGCGAGAACGCGACCAGGGAACATCACCGCAACCACAGCACAGACGGCACCCACAAGCACCGACCCACCACCATGATCGAAGGACAACCCCGGCCGCCCGCACAGCCACCACGCGACTTCGATCACGCCGGCATGGCCACGATCGACCCGCAAAAGCCGGCGAACTCGCACACGCGCCCCAGCAGTCAGGTGGCGGCCGCGGGTCTCGCGTGGTCCTGCGCCGTTGGTTGCACGACCAGTGCGGATCGCGTCGACCGCTGACGCCGCCCCTCTCGATCGAACTCGTGTGGTGGTCGTCCGGGTGACCGGGATTGTCCTTTGATCATGGTGATGGCTGGTTTCGGCTGAAGGATCCGCCTGCGGGTCGGCTGACGTTGCGTTGCTGTCCGCGTGCGGGTTCACCGATCCGTCTGGTCACAGGACAGGCCAGCGCGGAGGTGGGTTCTTCCGTCCGGTTGTGGGCCGGGCGCCAGGTGGCGTGGGCACCCGTCCGTGCAGTGGTCGCGGTGATGTTCCCCGGCCGCCGTCCTCACATGGTCCAGCGCCGTCGTTGGCGCTCACAACCCATCCACATCACACCGACCGCCGGCGGCGCGCTCGTCGTCGTTGGTTCACGAGCAGGGTGGCGCGCGCCTCACCGCGGCCGAGCCATCCGCTCGGGGTGGTCAGCTGGCGTTCTGTAAACCGTTGACCTGGACGACGACCGACTCGGCGGCGGCGACGGCCTCGGCGGCGACCAGGACCTCGATGGCGGCCAAGGGCTCGGCGGCGGCGAGGGTCTCGACGGCCGAGCGGCGGCAGCGGCGGCGTACAGGCTGAGGGGCGGCAGCGACGACAGGCATGCCGCCGGCGGCGCGGACGGCGCGTCCGACGAAGCCGACCTTCGCGGCCAGGCCCGCGCCCCGGAAGAAGCGGCGAGGCCTGATGACGCCCGTGGCCAAGGGCTGCGGGTCCGCGTCGGCCGGAATGGCGGCAGGAGCCCCCGCCACCGCGAAACCGGAGGAAGCGAGCGCGAGCGCCGGGGCCGGCGTGGAGCGGCGGCGGAGGCGGCCGACGAAGCTGAGCAGCGGGGCGCCGGCGAGGAAGAGCAGGGCGGCGGCGGCCACCAGGACCAGCGGGAGCCAGGACGAGTCCGCGATCGCCTCGCCGCCGAAGTGGCCGAGGAGCGCGCCGTAGGTGGCCCAGAGGGTGGCGGCCAGAACGTCGTACGAGGCGAAACGGCGGGTCGACACGCCGTTGCGGCCCGCGTAGATGGCGGTGATCATGCGGCCGGCGGGGACGAAGCGGCACAGGAGGACGGCCAGGAAGATGTGCTTGCGCATGGCTTCGTTGAGGCGAAGGGTGATCGCCCTGGGCTTGCGCCGGGTCAGGCGGTCCGGGGTGCCGGCGTCGCGGCGGGCCAGGCGGCGGCCGAGCAGGAACGCCAGGAGGTCGCCGGAGATCGCGCCGACGGCACCCGCGGCGACGAGCAGCAGCAGCTGGACGTGGCCGGTGGTGGACAGGATGCCGCCGCCGATCATCAGGGCCTGAGCCGGGACGACCGGGACGAACGCGTCGACGGTGAGGAGGACGAGAATCGTTGCGTACAGGACACCGGGAGCTGCCACCAGGTCCATGACCGCGTCTACCATGTCCCGCTCACCATGGTCCGCCCCCTACCCCGTCGTCAGTCGACCATTCCCCGTTGACCATGGCAACACGAATGCACCCCGTTCCATGCCCAACTGGTGATGATTGTGTCCGGCGTCTCCTTAGAAACCGCTGAGAAACGCATACCCGCAGGTAGGAAGGGCGGGAAAAGCTAGCCGATGGTCTCGTCCAGGTAACACCAGCGCCAGTACTCGCCGGGCTCGATCGAGCGCATGACGGGGTGATGGGTGGTGAGGAAGTGCTGCGTGGCGTGCCGGCGCGGGGAGGAGTCGCAGCACGCGACGTGCCCGCAGGTGAGGCACTGGCGCAGGTGGACCCAGTCGGTGAAGCCCATCTCGATACATTCCGGACATCCCTCGACCTCCGGGATGTCCAGCTTCTCCGCGGCTTCAATGTGCGGGCAGGTCACAGATCTCCTCGCTCCAGCAGTGACTCTTCCAGGTCCATGTCGCGCTGCGCCTGGCGCAGCGTCTCCTCGGGGATCTTGCCGGTGTCGCGGGCGCGCCGGAAGACCTCGCGTTCGGCGTTCAGCATCTCGCGCCGCAGGCGAGCGTACGCGGCCGACGGCGTTTCCCGGTCGGATCGGCCGAGACGCTCCCAGGCCAGGTTGGAGCGGCTGAGCGCGACCTGCCGCAGCCGTTCGACGACCCCGTCGGGCGCGTCGTCGGCGACCTCCTCCAGGCGGGCCTTGCCGGCCCGGCTCGCCTCGTGCTGCACCGACGCCTCGGCGAGCGCGTCCTCCTTCTCGTCGTCGCCCGGGACCTTCAGCCAGCGGGCCACGGTCGGCAGGGTCGCGCCCTGCAGCACCAGCGTCGCCACGATCACCCCGAAGGCCAGGATCACGAAGAGTCCGCGCGGATAGGCGCCGGCCTGCTGCGGTGACGGCAGCGAGAGCGCCGCGGCGAGGGTCACCGCGCCCCGCATGCCGGCCCAGGAGATGACGGCGGGCGCCGCGAACGTCGGCGAGGGGTCGCGGCGGCGGACCCGTGGGATCAGCCGGGCGAGGTACACGGTCGGGAACAGCCACACGATCCGGGCGACGACCACGACCCCGACGACGGCGGCGAGGCAGCCGAGCGTGAACCAGAACGACCGCTCGACCTGCTCGATGAGCGCGCGCAGCTGCAGGCCGACGAGGAGGAATACCGCCCCTTCGAGGAGGAACTTCACCATCCGCCAGAAAGCGTCCATCTGCAGCCGGGAGGCGGCGGACATGAGCGTCGGCATCCTGTGCCCGAGGGCGAGGCCGGTGACGACGACCGCGACGACGCCGGAGGCGTGGATGCTCTCCGCCGGCAGGAACACCACCCACGGCGTGAGCAGCGAGATCGCGTTGTCGATGAGCGGGTTCTCGACCTTCTTGTGCACGTACCCGAGGACGATGCCGCCGACGATGCCGATGCCGACACCCCCGAGCACGGCGAGCGACGCCGTCTGGGTGATCGACCAGGTGTCGACGGCCTCGCCGACCGCGGCGGCGACCGCCACCCGCAGCGTGACGAGGGCGGTCGCGTCGTTGATGAGGCTCTCGCCCTCCAGCACGGTGACGATCCGCCGCGGCAGGCCGATGCGGCGGGCGACGGCGGTGGCCGCGACCGCGTCGGGCGGCGCGACGACCGCACCGAGCGCGAAACACATGGCCAGGGGCACCTGCGGCAGGAGCGCGTGGAGCGTGAAGCCGACGGCCGCGGCGGTGAACAGGACCAGTCCGACGGCGAGCAGCAGGATCGGCCGGAGATTGAAGCGGAACGCGGGAACCGAGGTCTCCAGCGCCGCGACGTACAAGATGGGCGGCAGGATCCCGAGCAGCACCATCTCCGGGTCCAGCTCGATCTCCAGCACGCCGGGAATGAAGGAGATTCCGATCCCGACCAGCACCAGCAGGATGGGTGACAGCACACCGATCCGCCGGGCCACCACGGAGGTGGCGACGACGACGGCGATCAGTCCGACGATGTTCTCGAGCCCGTGCACGCGGGAAGCCTATCCACCGGTAGGACGCAATGGATGTGTGGTGACGGCGGCCACTCCGGCTGAGACACTGCACCCGCACATGCACGAAGTCGTCAGGTAGGGAAGGATCGTCCCCATGTGTGCCGCGCGACAACTACCGCACCCACCGGGAGGGTGTGCGCATGCCTGACGTCGGCACGACGGCCGACCTGCGCAACCGGCGCCTCGGCCTGCACACGGGCGAACGCATCCGGGTGCTGCTCGTCGAGGACGATCCCGGCGACGCGTTCCTGGTCCAGGAACTGCTCGCGGAGGCCGACGCGCCGTTCGACGTCAGGGTCGCGCAGACGATGCGGGAGGCCCGGCCGCTGCTGCGCGAGGTGCACTGCGTGCTGCTCGACCTCGGGCTGCCCGACGCGAGCGGCCTGGACGGGCTGCGGCAGGTGCTGCACGACGCCGGCCGGGTCGCGGTGTGCGTGCTCACCGGCCTGGAGGACGAGCACCTGGGCACTGCGGCGGTCGCCGAAGGCGCACAGGACTATCTCGTCAAGGGCGCCGTCGACGGTACCGGTCTGTCGCGGGCCGTCCGTTACGCCGTCGAACGCAAGCGGGCCGACGAGCAGGCCCGGCTGCTGCGCGAATCGGAGCTGCGGCAGGCGGAGTCGGCCCGGCTCGAGCGCGGCCTGCTGCCCAAACCGATCATGGCGGGTGTACAGGCGGACCTGTGGTCCATCTACCGGCCCGGCCGCGACCGGGGCCTGCTCGGCGGCGACTTCTTCGACGCGATCGGCGTCGACGGCACCCACCTGCACCTGCTCATCGGCGACGTCTGCGGGCACGGCGTCGACGAGGCGCCGCTCGGGGTGGCGCTGCGCGTCGCCTGGCGGGCGCTGGTCCTCGCCGGCGTGCCGGAGGACCACATCCTGGACTCGCTGGAGCAGGTGCTGGTGAGCGAGCGGCGCACCGACGAGCTGTTCGCCACGGTCGCGGTCGCCACCGTCAACCTCGCCGAGGGCACCGCCCGGATCCGGCTCGCCGGCCACCCGCCCCCGATCCTGATCGCCGGCGACCGGGTCGAGCCGTGTGCCGTTCGGCCGGGGCTCGTGCTGGGCGTGATGCCCGGCGTCCCCCGCCCGGCCACCGAGGTGCGCCTGGGCGAACCCGGCTGGCAGCTCCTGCTGTACACCGACGGCCTCATCGAAGGCAGCGCCGGCCCGGACGCGTCCGGCGGCGAACGCCTCGGCATCGAGGGGATCGTCGACGTGCTGAAGGACCCCGGCCGCGCGCTCCCCCGCGACCTGCCGGCCTGGCTCGCGGCGCAGGCCGAGGGCCACAACGGCGGGCCGCTGTCCGACGACATCGCCGTCCTGCTGCTGGACCCGAGGAGTTCGCGTTGAACCCGACCAGATGGTCGCTCTGGCGCCGGATCATCGCGCTCTGCGCGGTCGTCGCGGGCCTGCTCGGGCTCATCGCCGTCAGCGCCACCGTCACCGCGGCCGCCAACCGGGCGGACACGACGAAGGTGATGGACCGGCTCACGCCCGCGCTCGTCAACACCGAGCAGCTGAACTCGCAGCTGCTGCGCCAGCAGACGAGCGCCCGCACGTTCCTGCTGACCGGCAGGGAGAGTGACCTCGACACGTACAAGGCCGCGCAGCAGTCCGAGACGGAGATCCTCGCCGATACCGAGCGACTCCTCTCCGACGAGCCAGCCCTGCTCAGCACCGTCCACGACGTCGCGGCGGCGACCTCACGGTTCCGACACGAAATCACCGAGCCGCTGATCGCGCAGACCCGCACGGAGGGCCCCAGCGCCGAACGCGCGACGCCGACCGCCGCCTCACGGGCCGTCTACACCGCGGCCTCCAGCCAGATCGACGCGTTGCGCAGCGGACTGAGCACCCGGCGCGACACCGTCGCCGCCGAGGTCCGGTCCTCCAGCAACGTGCTGATCGTGCTGCTCGTCTTCGCCGGAGTCGTGATCATCTTCGCGGGCGTCGCGCTGGCGCTGCTCCTGCGGCGGCTGGTGACCCGGCCCGTGACCGAGCTCGCCGCCGAGGTGCGCATCGTCGCGGGCGGCAACTACGACCACGCGATCACCGGCGGCGGCCCCCCGGAGCTGGCCGCGCTCGCCGCCGACGTCGACACGATGCGCCGGCGGATCAACACCGAGCTGCAGGACGTCGTCGAGGCGCGCCGGCTGGTCGAGGAGGCCAACCGGATGCTCGAGCAGCAGGCCGCCGAGCTGACCAGGTCCAACCGCGACCTCGAGCAGTTCGCCTACGTCGCCTCCCACGACCTGCAGGAGCCCCTCCGGAAGGTCGCCTCCTTCTGTCAGCTTTTGCAGCGTCGGTACGCGAGGCAGCTGGACGAACGGGCGGACCAGTACATCGCCTTCGCCGTCGACGGCGCCCAGCGCATGCAACGGCTGATCAACGACCTGCTCGCCTTCTCCCGCATCGGCCGGCTCACCAGTGGCTTCGCCGACATCGACCTCAACAAGGTCGTCGTCGACTCCGCCGAGCAGTTCGAGTCGCAGCGCGAGTCGACCAGCGCGGAGATCACCTTCGTCGACCTGCCCGTCGTACGAGGGGAGGAACCGCTGCTCGGAGCCCTCTTCAGCAACCTCATCGGCAACGCGCTGAAGTTCCGCCACCCCGACCGCACCCCGCACATCCTCATCGACTGCCAGCAGGTCGGCGAGGAGTACGAGTTCAGCGTCGAGGACAACGGCATCGGCATCGAGCCCGAGTTCGCCGACAAGGTCTTCGTCATCTTCCAGCGCCTGCACGCGAAGGACGCCTACCCCGGGACCGGCATCGGCCTGGCGATCGCGAAGAAAATCGTCGAATACCACGGCGGCAGGATCTGGATCGACCCGTCGCAGACCGTAGGTACGCTGTTCCGGTTCACGCTGCCTGTACCTGTATCTGATCCCGCCGCTGCGCTTTCGTCTTCGTCTTCGGTTGCGTCTGCGTCATCGTCTTCGCTTGAGGAGTCCGTTCAATGACCGCACCCAGGGAGTCGTCCCTGCCGATCGAGGTGCTCCTGGTTGAGGACGACCCGGGCGACGTGCTGATGACGCAGGAGGCGTTCGAGGAGCACAAGGTCCGCAACAAGCTCAACGTCGTCCAGGACGGCGAGGAGGCCCTAGCCTACCTGCGGCGCGAAGGCCCGCACGCGGACGCCCCCCGGCCCGACCTCATCCTGCTGGACCTCAACCTGCCCCGCGTCGACGGCCGCCAGGTCCTGCAGGCCATCAAGGAGGACCCGGACCTGCGCCGCATCCCCGTCGTCGTCCTGACCACCTCCCAGGCCGACGAGGACATCCTGCGCAGTTACTCCCTGCACGCGAACGCCTACGTGACGAAGCCGGTCGACTTCGACAGCTTCATCGCCGTCGTCCGCCAGATCGACGAGTTCTTCGTCAGCGTCGTGAAGCTGCCCCCGCGCGGCTGACCTTCCCCGCCTTCTGACAGATCCGGCCGCGGGCCGCTGACCCCTCAGCACCGCGGCCTTGTCGTCTGCCGTCCAGGCGCGGTGGTACGGCGTGGCCGTCCCGTCAGCGTGGCGGCCCGGATTCGACGCCGGCTTCAACTCGAGTCACAGCCTGACCGCTCCCGGATCGTCGCGTCCTGCCCGCGTCGTGTCCCGAACCGACCCGTCGCGGCCCAGCCTGACCCGTCGCGGCCTGACCCGTCGCGGCCCGTCGCGGCCCGTCGCGGCCCGTCGCGGCCCGTCGCGGCCCGTCGCGGCCCGTCGCGGCCCGTCGCGGCCCGTCGCGGCCCGACCCGACCCGTCCCACCTCGGCGCGGCCTGCCCTTCGTGGCCTGGTGGTTCGTCCTCGCTGGGCGGGCGGGCTGATGTTCCGGCCCGGCTCAGTGGCCGGGCCGGAACGCTCCGGGGTTTGCGTCAGGCGGTGTCGGCGACCTTGGCCACCTTCGCCAGCAGCAGGGCCTCGGCGACGCAGACCCGCTCGAACTCGCCCAGGTGCAGGCTCTCGTTGGGCCCGTGCGCCTTGGTGCTCGGGTCCTCGACGCCCGTGACCAGGATCGCTGCCTTGGGGAACATCTCCTGGAACGTCGCGATGAACGGGATCGACCCGCCCACGCCCATGTCGACCGGGCTCACGCCGTCCCACGCCTCGGTGAACGCCTGGCGGGCCGCCTCGTACACCGGCCCGGTCGCGTCGATCACGCACGGCTCACCGAGCTGCTCGAGCGTCACCGTGACCTTCGCGCCCCAGGGAACGTGCCGCTCCAGGTGGGCGACCATCGTGTCGTACACCCGCTGCGCCGAGTCACCGGGTGCGATCCGCACGCTGAACTTGGCCTTCGCGACCGGGATCAACGCGTTGGGTGCGCCTTCGGTGGCCGGCGCGTCGATGCCGAGGATCGAGATCGACGGCCGCGTCCACAGGCGCTCGACCAGCCGCCCGCTGCCGATGAACTGAACCCCGTCGATCATGCCGGCCTCCTCGCGGAACCGGTCCTCGGGGTAGTCCAGCGGCGCCGACTGCGTGCTGACCAGGCCTTCCACCGCGACGTCACCCGCCTCGTCGTGCAGCGTCGAGATCAACCGGGACAGGGTGATCAACGCGTCGGGCACGGCACCGCCGAACATGCCGCTGTGCACGGCCTGCTCGAGGACCCGCACCTCGAAGAACCCGTTGACGATGCCCCGCAGCCCGGTCGTCAGCGCCGGCTGGCCGACGTCCCAGTTGCCCGAGTCCGCGATCACGATCACGTCCGAGGCGATCTCGTCGCGGTGCTCGCGCAGCAGGTCCTCCAGCGACTCGGAGCCGAACTCCTCCTCGCCCTCGATGAACAGCACCACGCCGACCGGCAGGTCGTCTCCGAACGCGCGCAGCGCCGCGATGTGCGCCATGACGCCGGCCTTGTCGTCGGCGGTGCCGCGCCCGTACAGGCGGCCGTCGCGCTCCTCGGGCTCGAACGGGTCGCTCAGCCACTGCGAGCGGTCGCCGACCGGTTGGACGTCGTGGTGCGCATACAGCAGCACCGTCGGCGCTCCGGGTGGCGCGGGCCTGCGACCCAGCACCGCCGGCTGCCCACCCTTCCGGACCAGCCGCACATCCGGAATCCCGGCGCCGCGCAGCAGCTCCGCCACCGCTTCGGCGGAACGCTCGACGTGGCTGTGGTCAAACCCCGTGAACGCGATGCCTGGGATGCGCACGAGCCGCTCCAGATCGGCGCGGACCCCGGGCATCTCCCGCCGGATCGCGGCGCGGAGCTCTTCTTCGGTGAGCACTGTCATACCCGGAACTTACTTCGCCGACTGGTCGTCTGTGCCGTTGGACCCGTTTCCGCGCATCCAGCCGCGCATCTTGCCCGCGCCGGCGCCGACCCAGTCGCCGACCTCCGACGCCCCGTCGCCGAGCTTGCGCAGCAGCGACACCAGCGGATCCTGCGACCGTGAGAACGCCTCCCGGTACGACGCGGCCGCCGCCTTGATCTCCTCGCTGACCGAAGCGTCCCCGTCGTCGGCGCGACGCGGATACTCGCCGCCGAGGATGCGCTGGTACTCCCCGCGGTCGATCCACGCCCGCACCTCGGCGGCCCGCGCCACCGGCATCGGGTGCGACCGCGCCGTCACCATCCGGATCTTGATCAGGCTGTCCCGCAGGTCACCGGCCCGCTCGAACTCAGCGGCCTGCTCCAGGAACGCGGTCGTGTCGACCTCGGACAGGTCACCGCCGCCGGCCAGCTTCATCGACAGCCGCAGCGACGCCGCCGGGTCCTGGCACGCGAGCAGCCCGGCCCGGTCCGCGGACAGCTCGGCCTTGCGCCACCACTCCATGAGCGCGGCCACGATCGCCCGCAGCACCATCGACCCGACCGGCAGCCACGCGAGCCGCACCGCCCAGTCCGTCAGGATCAGCACCATCGTGCGGTACACCGCGTGCCCGCTCACCAGGTGCCCCAGCTCGTGTCCGAGCAGGCAGCGCAGCTCCTCGTCGTCGAGCAGCTCCAGACAGCCCCGGTTGATCACGATGAACGGCTTCGACATGCCGATGCACATGCCGTTGATCGAGCGGTCGCTGTGCACGTACAGCTCGGGCAGGTCCGCGACGTCGAGCGACGCGGCGGCCTCCGCCATCAGCCGGTGCACCCGCGGGAACTGCCGGTGGTCGACGCGGATCGCGTTGCCGAGGAACTCCAGCCGCCACGCCCGCTCGTTCCACAGGGCGTGCAGCGACTTCAGCGCGTCGTCGAACCCGCGCAACTCCCGCAGCGCCACCAGGGCACCCCTGTCCGCCGGGTGCTCCCACGCCCGGGAACTGATCCCGGTCAGCACCACCCGCCGGCGTTGCACGTCGTTCGTGGTCATTCGCTCCGCCTCCCCGTCGCATCCGGATCGTGTCCGGCCGCCTCCCGGATCGTCCCGCACCTGCGCAACACCCGTCTACCCGCCCGCGAGGATGAAGTACTCATTCTGCGGGTCGTGCTCCTCGCCCGGCGCCCCGTCGACGTGCACGTCGACCGTCCGCGGCGCCGCGCCCTCACCGAAGAACCGGTCCTCTTCGGCCATCCACCGCTCCCACTGCGGCCGTAACGCCTCGCCGTCGCGGATCAGCCCCCGCTCCAGCCGCAGCGCCCGCGGCGCGTGGACGCACACGGCGAACGTCAGGTCCTGCACCCCCGCGCTGCCGACCCCCTCGACGACCAGCACGTCTGGCCGCCGCAACGGCTCCCATTCGTCGCGCAGCCGCTCCCGCACCCAGTCATACCGCCGGTACCGCGCGTCCTCACCCGCCTTGAACGGCGCGAACACCCACCGCTCCAGCCTCGGCCGCCACGCCTCCAGCTCCGCCCACCCGTCCAGGAAGTCGTCGGTGTGCAACTCGGCGACGTCCACACCGGCGTGCCGCAACGCCCGCGCCAGCCGTCCCGCGAACGTGGTCTTCCCCGACCCCGCCCGCCCGTCGACCGCCACCAGCCGCACGTCCCCGAGGCGCGCCTCCCGGCCGAGGACCTCCTTCGCCAGCGCGCCGTACGTCCCGATGCCCCCGCCCGTCGCGCTCATGACACCCCCCGATCCACCGTGACCCTCCCGCCGCCCGCATCACCTGGCGACCCCGGAAGATCGCCGGCCACCACCGGCGCCGGCACAGGCTCGTCGTGAGGCGCGCTCAGGACGCTTTCCGCCCCATCGTCCGGCGATCCCGGAACGCTGCCGGACAGCACCGCCCCGGACTCCGCACGAGGCGCACTTGGAGCAGGTCCCGCCGCACCGCCCGGTGTCCCGGCGACGCCGGCAGGCACCGCTGGCGCCGATGTGGGCTCGGCGCCAGGAGCGCTCGGGGCGGATGCTCTCAGCGCTGGGACGACGGTCGGCAGGCCGCTGGGTGCGCCACCCTCGATCAGCCGCCACAGCGCCGTCGTGTCGAGGTGCTCCTCGACCAGGTCGCCCAGCACGTCGACGGTCCGCTCCCGCAGCGCCGCGAACGACGTGTCCGGCGCGACCTGGAATCCGTGCCGGCCGGCCAGGCGCGCGGCCTCGGTCAGGAACGCCCGCCGGAACTCGTCGGTCTCGAACGCCCCGTGCCAGTGCGTGCCGAACACGTTGCCGGACACGGCGCCCTCACCCGTGCCGTCGGCCAGGCGGATCAACGGCGTAAGGCCTTCCGCCGCCCGGCTCAACACGCCGTGGTGGATCTCGTACCCCCGCACCGGCTGCGACCCGAGCCCGGTGCCGGTCACGCGTCCGAGGGTCTTGCGGTCCGCGAACGTGACCTCCACCGGCAGCAGCCCCAGCCCCGGCACCGCGCCGCGGCGGCTCTCCACGTCGTCGAAGATCCGCTCGGACAGCATCTGGAACCCGCCGCAGATCCCGAGAACCGGCCGGCCGGACGCCGCGTGGGCAAGCACCGCGTCCGCCAGCCCCCGCTCCCGCAGCCAGTGCAGGTCGTCCACAGTGGACTTGGTGCCCGGCAGCACGACCAGGTCCACGTCGGCGAGGTCGGCGGGCTCGACCGTGAGCCGCACCTGCACCCCCGGCTCCGCGGCGAACGCCTCGGCATCGGTGGCGTTGGACACCCTCGGCAGGCGGACCACGGCGACCCGCAGCCACTGTCCGCCACGCGGCGCCGCGGGCCGGCCGAGGACCCGCCCGTCGTACGCCAGCGAGTCCTCGCCGTCGAGCCACAGCTCCGTGGACCAGGGCACCACCCCGAGCGTCGGCCGGCCGGTCAGCTCCGTGAGCGAGTCGACGCCCGGCCGGAGCAGCCCCGAGTCCCCGCGGAACTTGTTGATCACGAAGCCCGAGATCAGCGCCTGGTCCTCGGCGTCGAGGAGAGCGAGCGTGCCGTACAGCGCGGCGAACACCCCTCCCCTGTCGATGTCGCCGACCACGATGACGGGCAGGTCCGCCGCCCTGGCGAGGCCCATGTTGGCCAGGTCGCCGGCCCTCAGGTTGATCTCGGCGGGACTCCCGGCGCCCTCGCAGATCACCACCTCGTGCTTGGCCCGCAGCTCGCGCAGCGTCTCCAGCACCGTGCCGCGCAGCCGGTCCTTGATCTCGTGGTAGTTACGGGCGCCGATGTACCCCGTCGCCTGCCCGAGCACGACGACCTGGCTCTGCCGGTCGGAGCCCGGCTTGAGCAGCACCGGGTTGAACCTGACGCTGGGCTCCAACCCGCACGCATACGCCTGCAGCGCCTGCGCCCGGCCGATCTCACCGCCGTCCACCGCGATCGCCGAGTTGTTCGACATGTTCTGCGCCTTGAACGGAGCGACGTCCACGCCCCGCCTGCGCAACCAGCGGCAGATCCCCGCGGTGAGCATGCTCTTGCCCGCGTCGGACGTCGTGCCGGCAACCAGCAGCCCGCTCACGCCATCACCTCCGCTCCGAGCCGTCGCCGCGGGCCAGGCACTGCACCCCCGGCTCGCCGCCCTCCACTCCGCCCCGGACCGCTCACGCCGCCACCTCCGCCACGCTCCGCCGCCACCGTGAACCAAGCGCTGCACTCACCGCTCGCAGCCCTCCACTCCGCCCCGAACCGCTCACGCCGGCGTCTCCCGCCACGCTCCGCCGCCACCGTGAACCAAGCGCTGCACTCACCGCTCGCCGCCCTCCACTCCGCCCCGAGCCACTCACGCCGGCGTCTCCCGCCACGCTCCGCCGCCACCGCGAGCCGAGCACAGCAGCTTCCGCTCCCGACCGTTCACGCCGCGCCCTCGCCCCGCAGCCCGACACCGGCCGGCTTGGCGCGGCGGCGAGCGGCGCCCGCCCGGAGCGCGCACGCGAGGCCTAAAGCGGCCGCGCCGATGACGACGGACAAGGTCGCGGCCCGGCGGACGTCATGCGGGGCGGGTGGCCCGCCGTCGCCGAGGTGCGGCCTGTGCTCGACCCGGGACCCGTACACGTTGCGGCCTCCGAGCCGAATCCCCAGCGCGCCGGCGGCGGCCGCCTCGCACTGCCCCGAATTCGGGCTCGGATGCCGACCTCCGTCGCGCAGCCACACCCGCAGCGCCTCGCCGGGCTGCCCTCCGACGGCCGGCGCGGCGGCGACCGTCAGCGCCGCCGTCACCCTCGACGGCACCAGGTTGGCGAGGTCGTCGAGGCGCGCCGAGGCGGTGCCGAACCTCGCATACCGAGCCGAGCGGTGACCGACCATCGCATCCAACGTGTTGACCGCCCGATACCCGACGATGCCCGGCAGCCCCGCGACCGCGCCCCAGAACAGCGGGCCGACGACGGCGTCCGACGTGTTCTCCGCGACGGACTCCACCGTCGCCCGGGCCAGCTCTGGCGCACCGAGCGCGGACGGATCCCTCCCGCAGAGATTCGGCAGCTGCGCCCGCGCGGAATCCAGGTCGCCGCCGTCGAGCCGGTCGGCCATCACCCGTCCCTCCCGCGCGAGGCTCGTGCCGCCCAGCGCGGCCCAGGTCGCACCGGCCACAACCAGAGTGCGGGCGATCGGCCTTCGCCTGGTCAACCAGGCCGTCGCCGCGGCCACCAGTACAGGCGCACCCACGGCGACCAGAGTGAATCGCGCTCCCGCGGCCCGGTCGTCGGCATAGGTGCGCCGCTCGACCGCCCCTGCGAACCGCCCGAACCCCGCGACAGGGTGCCACCTGCGCGGATCGCCGAACACAGAATCCAGCACACCGCCCAGCAACATCCCGATCGCGTCGGCGTGGAGTCTTCGAATCGCCATGCTCGGGACACTACCGACCCCCACCGACAATTTTTCATGGCGGCCCGTCGGGGCACTAGCAAGCAAATGGTGCGAAAACAAGAGCTTGTCTCACATCCGTCAGCGTCCTACTTTGCATGCGTGCAGCCCATGCTCCTCCCCGTTCTCGCGCCGCTTCGCGACATCCGTCGCGAAGATGTGTTCGCGCCCGTGGTCGACGAGTTCATGGGTGGCCTCGGGTCGGTTACAGCTACGGTCCGCCGTTCGGGCAACGCCTCGTCAATTGGGCCGACCTGCAGCGCATGGAGATGCCCCGCCGGATGCTGCGCCGCCAGGCCGCGCACAACCTCGACCAACGGCTCGGCGCTGCCCAGGTCCACGGCCAGCCGCCCGCGCTGATGCTCCAGTTCGACGGGGTCGCCTCGACGCTGCTGCTCGCCGAGCCGTTCTGGGCAGGCCTGGAGCGTGCCGTGCCCGGTGAGCTCGTGGTCGGCGTGCCGGCGCGCGACGTCGTGATCGTGACCGGATCCCAGTCCCCGCCCGGCCTCGCGAAGGTCCGGCGCGCGATCGACAGGGTCTTCTTCGCCGGCGACCCGCACCTGCTGTCGCGCAAGTTGCTGGTGCGCCGCCGCGGGGTCTGGGAAGTGTTCACCTCGAACCTCGCCCATGCGGCTTTCTGAGGTGTACGACCAGCGCGTAGCAGATCATCAGCGCTGACGCGAGCCTGTCCACAAGCGGTCGGTTATCCACAGATCCGGCGTCGGCCGCGAGCGGGGCAGGACCGATCTGACCGATGCTCCTCCCGAGTCCTTAACACGGGAGGGAGACGGACATGAACGAGACGACGATGACCATCGTCGGCAACTGCAAACGCCGATCATCCTGACCAGCACAAAGACGCCGATTCGCGCTGCGCGCTACCAGCGGAAGAGGACCTCGACCCGATCCTCCTCGGGCTCACGCCACCGCTCCGCGGCGCGGACCACGATCCGGTCGACGACCGACCGGAGTGCCTTGCCGCGCTCCGCGTACGTCATCCGCGGCCACAGCGCGAGAAGTGCCTCTGCGGCCTTGGCGGTCACGGCAGGGTCCTGGTCGGGCTTGGCCGGCCCGAGACGGGCGAGCTCGGCGAGGACCGTGCCCTCGGCGGTCTGCATCTCGCTGAGGGCGTCGCGGTACGTCTGCTCGGGAATCTGGCTCAGGGCCCATTCCGTGGCCAGCTTCGCCATGCCCGTGCGTAGCGTCTTCAGGCTGCGGCTGAGGCTGTCGCGGTCAGCTGAGGCGGCGGCGAGCCGGGCCAGTCGTGCGGCGCGGGCATGGTGGTCGCTGCGCAGCCTGGCCGCATAGCTCGCGACCTGGCTCAGCACCTCCTCCTCGACCAGGTCCAGGAGCGGCCGGCCGACGCCGGCGCAGGTGCTGCCCTTGACGCCGCTGCGGGCCATGCCGCAGACGAGTCTGTCGACGTAGATCCCATCGCGGCCTTTGGCTGGCTGCCGTTGCAGCTTGTGTTCCTTCGGGCACTCGCAGAGCCCGACGAGGGACCAGGTGGGTGCGAGGTGTCGTGGCGGGGCGCCTGTCTCGACGGCCAGCCGGTCCTGGACCGACTGCCACGTGTCCTCGTCGACGAGCGGCTCGTGTAGACCGGGCAGCACGAGGCCGGCTTCGATGACATGACCTCGGTAGACGAGACTCCGGAAGGCCTTCTTGAGGTTGCTGGTGTGCACCGGCCGACCGCGAACGGCAGCGAGGTACCCGGCGATCGCGCTGATCTCCTCGCCGCGCGCGTAGCGGCGGAACGCCTCGCTCATGGCCGGGCCGACGACCGGGTCCGGGACCATGCGCTTGTTGACGCGGGTGTAGCCGAGCGGCCGACCGTGGTGCAGCCCCTTCTGTGCCCGCTGGTTGATGGTGTTGGACCAGCCCCGTCCGATCTCCTTCGCCCGGTACTGGGCGAGGTTGAGCATGTTGATGAGCATCATCTCGCCGGCCGGCGTGGAGGTGTCGATGTGCTCGGAGGCGGAGATGATCGTGACCCCGAACCCGGCGAGCTCCTGGAGCACCAGGAGTGATTCGAGCACGTTGCGGCCGAAACGACTGACGTCGTAGACGGCGATCGCGTCGATCTGCCGTGCCTGGGCCATGGCGCGAATCTTGTCGATACCCTCGCGGTTGAAGTCCGTGCCACTCTCGTCGATGTCGTCAACGACATCGACCTCCTGCATGCCGGCTGTCGCCCGACGCATTGCGGAGAGCTGCACCTCGGGGCTGTGAAAGTCGTCGCCTCCTCGACCCATGAGCGAGGAGACGCGTACGTAGGCGACGACGCGGCTGGGCCGGTCGGGGACAGCGGCGACGATGCGGCGTGGCATCAGCTGGCGTCCTTGCCTCGCTCGCCGCGCTCGCCGCGCTTGCCGCCGGCGAGGTCTGCGAGGTAGCTCAGCATCTCCCGGATCGTCGCCCGTTGCGGTTCAGGGGTGTTCGGGTCGGCGAGGGCGCGCAGGATGATCAACACGTCGGGGTCGATCGGCTCGGTGTTTGGCCCGCCGAGTTCGACCTCGTCCTGCCGGTAGTAGCCGACCTTGATCAGTAGCTCCATCGGCGAGCGGTTCGTGCCTCTGGCGACTGATCTGACTGATTCCTCGGAGACGTCGACCTCCCGGGCCAGCCAACGGTCCAGCGTGCGCGTGTTCACGCCGATGAGTCGGCTGAACGCGGCCTTTTTGCCGCGTGTTTCGCTGTCGATCAGTGCGGTCATGAGCTCTGCCCATGCGTCGCGATCGATCCTACGGTCGGTCACAGAGTGAGCGTACCGGGCACGTGTGCCCGAGAGTAGGGGCACGGACGCCCGGGAAGGCGAATGTAGCTCGCGTAATTGCAGAGAGCAAGTTGCAAATCCGGGCATGCATGCCCTTGTTCCGGCATGCATGCCCCGCTAACCTGGGCGCATGAGCCTGGACACGCAAGCCCGAAACATGCCGGGCACGCGGGCCGGGGTTTTCCTCCGGCTAGACCGCTTTGACCTGATCACACGGGTCCTCAATTGCGGCAGCGACGTGGCGCGGTCGCGGCTGCTCGACATGGACCCCAAGACCATCTACCGCGCACGTCGAGGCGTCATCGGCGAGGAGTTCATCGCCCGGTTGCTCGACGTCATGCGCCAGAACGAGGCAGCCTTGGCTGCGGTCGACATCGGCACCAGCTTCGAAGACGTCTTCGAGGTGCGCGGCAAGCCGGTGACGGCATGAGCACCACACCCGGCCGCCGGGTTACCCCGCTGGACCCGAACACCCCCGCCGGGCGCGCCGCCGCCGACTCCCTGTCGCAGGCCCTGGCCGAAATCCTCGTCGCCGTCGAACGGCGCGAGCGTGCCAGCCGGGCGACCGCTACGCAGCGGGCTGCGGCATGACCCGCGCGCTGCAGATCGCCTTCGTCCTCGCCGCCCTGGCCGCGGCCCTGCTGGCGGCCACCGACATCCGGTCGACGCCGGACGAGCGCGCCGCCGTGCTCCTGCTCGCACTGCTGGTCGCCTGGGCGGCCGGCTCCCTGGTCGTCGGCTCCCGCCGGCGGCGCACCTGACCCGGCGCTCGCGCCGACCCGCACACAGATCAGCCCCGCACGCCATTGGCCGGCGTAACGGGGCCCTGACGAGAGGAAGGCTCTCGTGTCCCGCACCCTACCCGACACCCGACCGCACCTGACCCGCGCCGAGCGTGACCTGTTCACCGCCGTACGCCGACACCTCCGCGCCGACGGCTGGACCGTCTACGGCGACGAGGCCGAACACCGCGGCGCCCGCATCGCCGCCGACTGGACCTACCCGTGGAGCGTCGACGGCAAGACCGGCCGCATCCTGCGGATCAAGCTCCTCACCGCCCTCGGCTCCACCCAGCGGATCGCCGCCGACGTCGACGTCGACTCGGTGCAGGAGGCCGTCGACGTGGCCGTCGCCCTCGGCCTGCTGCCGCAGGGCATGTCCAGCGTCTACCAGGCCGGGCTCGAGGCGCCGACCCCACCTGTGGCATCGCCGCAGCCGTGGCTTCCGCGCGACTGGCGCCCGGAAGCCGGCGACGACCGCCCGCTGCCGCGCCCGCTGGGTCTCACGCCGATCCCCGATCCAGCGCTCCGCCAGGACGGTGCCTGATGTCCACCGCCACGCTCGGGATCCTGCTCGGCGCCGTCAGCCTGCTGCTGGCCGCGGCACTCATCGCGCTGCTGCTGTCCGACCGGGACAACCGCCAGCTCCGCGACGAGCACGCCCAGCAGACCCGCATGCATCGGGCCGAGCTCGACGAGTCCCGCACCGCCTACCACCAGATGAAACGCCATCTGCGACGCGAACTGGCCCATACCCGCGGTGAGCGTGACCTCGCCCGCGACAGTGTCCGCGAGCTCCTCGACGCGCAGCGCGCCGGCTACCGCTATCCGCGGCCGCAGTCGATGCCGATGCCGCCCGACGTCGACGACGCGCTGACGGAGGAATTCACCAAGATCGTCGAACGCAACGTGTGGCCGGAGGCGCCGTCATCATGACCCTCGTCCTGATCGAGCTGGCCGCCAGCATCGTCCTGGTCGCCGTGATCCACGCGGTGCAGCGGCACGCCTGCGACCCGCGCCGCGACGCCGGCCGGCACGCCTACGTCGCCCGTCACACCCTGGCTGGTGCCCGGTGACGCCGGCGCAGCAGGAAATGCAGATCCTGCGCAAGTACGCGGCGGGCGGCGACCTGCCGACCATCGCCAAGGAGTGCGGCGTGCCGCAGGAGCGGGTCGGTGAGGTCGCGCAGGCGGTCGGATTCCAGCGCGGCCGCGCCGCCGAACTGCTGCGGCAGCGTGAGGCGGCCCTCGTCCAGCACAAGCCCGGCAAGGAGACCACCGTGCATGTCGAGCCGCAGCCGGACACCATCGAGCAGCAACTGCTCCGCGCCGAAGCCATCCCCCGGCTGAAGACCCGAGCGATCCGTATCCGGACGCTCATCGACGACCTGCGCCGTGACCTGGAAGCCGTGTCACGCATCGTCGAGGCCGAGCGGAAGGTTGAGCAGCTGCGAACCCAGCTGAATGCTGCGACCGAGGAACTGCGAAGCCTGGCCCGGCCGGCCGCCCAGAAGGCCGCCGCGGCGGTCGCAACGGCGGTCGAAGATGGGCCGAACCCGAAGGACGTCCGGACCTGGGCTGCCCGCAACGGCATCACGGTCGCGCCGGCGGGCAAGGTGCCGCGTCCCGTGGTCGAGCAGTACCTCGCCGCGCAGCAGGCCGAGCAGGTGGCAGCGTGAGCCTCTTCTCCGCACCCGGCCGGACCTCGGCGCCGACCACCGCCACGTTCGCCGCGCCCGGCGCGACCATCACCCGCGGCGGCCCCGCACCGACCGGCGAGCAGACCGCGATCGTCGACGCCTACTTCACCGGCCAGCACCTCGTCGTCGAAGCCGGCGCCGGATCCGGGAAGACGTCGACGCTGCGCATGGTCGCCCAGTCCCGGCCCACCCGCCGCGGCGTCTACGTCGCCTACAACAAGGGCATCGCCGACGAGGCCGCCGGCAAGTTCCCTGGCACCGTCGACTGCCGCACCGCCCACTCCTTCGCCTACCGGCAGGTCGGCCAGGCCTACGCCCACCGGCTCCCTTCGCGTGGCCGCGGCGGCGAGGGCGGCCGCCGGCTCCCCGCCGCCGAAGTCGCCAAGGTCCTGGGGCTGCATGGTGAGCGGCTCGGCGAGCGGTACGTCACCGCGGCCGCCCTCGCCCGCATGGCTGGAGAGACGGTCGAGCGGTTCTGCAACAGCGCCGACTACGAGATCACCAGCGACCACGTGCCGGTCACGCCTGGCCTGGAGGAGCAGGCCGGTGACCTGGCCACGGCGGTGGTCCCAGCCGCAGTGAAGCTGTGGTCGGACATCGTCAACCCGCGCGGCAGCCTGTACTTCACCCACGACCACTACCTGAAGATCTGGCACCTGACCGGGCCTCGGCTGCACGGCGACTACGTCATGTTGGACGAGGCGCAGGACGCCAACCCGGTCATCGCCGCGATCGTCGCCGCCCAGCAGGACGCGCAGCTCATCTACGTCGGCGACCGCGCCCAGTCCATCTACGCCTGGCGCGGCGCCGTCGACGCCATGGCCGACCTCAACGGGCTCCGCCTGCAGCTGACGAAGTCGTTCAGGTTCGGGCCCGCGGTCGCCGCCGAAGCCAACCAGTGGCTCGACATGCTCGACGCCGACCTGCGCCTGACCGGCCACGACCCCATGGCCTCGACGCTGGGCTACGTCGAGCAGCCGCGGGCGATCCTGTGCCGCACCAACGGCGGCGCGTTCGCCCAGGTCATGGATCAGCTCGACGCCGGCCGCCGGGTGGCGCTCGTCGGCGACGGCAAGGACGTGAAGCGGTTCGCGTTCGCCGCGATCAGCCTGATGAAGGGGCAGGGCTGCGACCACCCCGAGCTGATGGCATTCCGTACCTGGCGGGAGCTGCTCGCCTACGTCGGTGAGGAGTCCGCCGGCCGCGACCTGAAGGTCATGGTCGACCTCTGCCACCGGTACGGGCCTTCCACCCTCATCGACACCGTCGACCGGCTGTCGCCGCAGCAGCGATGCGACGTCGTCGTCTCCACCGCGCACAAGGCCAAGGGCCTCGAATGGCCCAGCGTGCGCATCGGCGGGGACTTCGCCCCGCCGGCGGACGGCAGCAAGCCGGAGCGAGCGGAGCTGATGCTCGCCTACGTCGCGGTGACCCGCGCCCAGGAGCAGCTCGACCGCGGCTCCCTCAACTGGCCCACCACCGGCCGCCTCGCCGCAGATGGCACCTGGTGGTCGTACGACAACCCGACGCGCACCCAGGAGGACTGACCCATGACCAGCCAGATTCCCGCCGGCAGCAGCGTCACCCTCGACCACCTCGCCGCCGTCCACGCCGAATGGAAGCGGCTGCAGGCCGAGGCCGACAAGTGGCAGGCCCTCGCCGACCAGATGAAGAAGACCCTGCAGACCGCCGTCGGGGAAGCTCGCGAGGCCACCATCGGCGGCATCACCGTCGTCACGTACAAGCCGTCCGGCCAGTTCAGCGCCAAGCGGTTCACCGCCGACCACCCGGACCTGGCCGTCAAGTACACGGTGACCCGCGAGGTCCTCGACACCGACACCCTCGCCAAGGAGCAGCCGGACCTGTACACCGCATACCGGGCCCGCCGCTTCGAGCGGAAGGGCTGACCCGATGCCGTCCGCTAAGCCGGGGAAGGTCAACGGCCTCGAGGTGTGGCTCATCGGCACCGACGCCGAGCTGGACCTGGCCGTGACTGCCCTCGTCGTGGTCGGGCACGTCATGCAGCCCGTCGACGACCACGGCCAGCCCGACCCGTACCAGCGTCACGACCTCGCCGGGCTCGACAAGCCTCGCCGCCGCCAGTACCTGCGGCTGCAGCTGGCCGTGTCGGCGCCCGCCGTCGACACCACAGAGGTCGACCTGGGCCTGTTGGCGGATGCCGCGTGACCGCCGCCGACCTCGCCGCCAAGCTGACCGCACCCTTCGGTGCAATCGGCGCACCGGCCGGGCGCTGCCGGGCCTGTCCGCTGCCGGTCGACGGGCAGCTCGTCGACCGGCCGGACGGCACCGGCCTGCACATCGGCTGCGACGAACCCGTCCCGCTGCCTGCCACCATCGCGGCGCCGGCGTCGCCGTTCGTCGCCCCGGCCGGGCCGCCACCTGCGCACCCTCTCAAGGGTGAGCTGATCTCGATGGTGCGCTGGTTCGAGTCCAACAGCCCCCGGTCGCTGCAGCGGCAGATCGGCCCGTCGGAGATCGGCGTCGACTGCATGCGCCGCATCGCCTACAAGCTGCTCGGCACCCAACCGGCGAACGACACCGCCGACCCCTGGTTCGCGTTCGTCGGCTCGTCCGTGCATGACGGCCTGGCCTACGCCATCGACCAGTACCAGCGCCTCGTGCTGAGCCGCACCGGCGAGAACCTGCGCTACCTGATCGAGAACCGGGTGCAGGTGACCCTCGACGAGAACGGGATCAACGGGTCCTGCGACCTCTTCGACCGCGACCTGTTCCGCGTCGTCGACCACAAGATCGTCGGCGAGACGGCGCTCCGGAAGTACCGGGAGCAAGGCCCATCGACCGTCTACCGCAAGCAGGTCCACATCTACGGCCTCGGCTGGGAGAACGCCGGCTACGAGGTCCGTGAAGTGGCGATCGCGTTCTACCCGCGGTCCAACTACCTCGACAACCTGCACGTCTGGGCCGAGCCATACGACCGGCAGATCGCCCTCGACGCCCTCAACCGGCTCGACTCCATCCGCCAACTCGCCGCAGCCCTCCCACCCAACCTCATCCCCGCCCAACCCGACCCGGCCGGGTGCGCATGGTGCGACTTCTACCGCCCCGGCGGACCAGCAGACGCCACCGGCTGCCCCGGCCCCCTCAAACCATCCTGACCAGCCACAACAAACCCAAACCGCAGCACCACCCAACCCAAGGAGTCACCACCATGACCGCACCCAACCCGTTCGCCGCCCCGTCCACCGGCGGCGAGACCCTCCCCCCGCGTGACCTCGTCGGGCACCTCCTCATCGTCCGGCCGCTGTCCGTCGAGATGGTCAAGACCGCCAATTACGGCGACAAGGAGGCCATCAAGGTCAACGTCTGCGTCCTCACCCAGCAGAACCTCGACAGCTCCTACGGCGTCGTCGCCGAGGGCGTCCTCTGGTTCTCCGGCCGGCTCATCGGCTCCCTGAAGAACCAGCTCGGCGACCTCGTGCTGGGCCGGATGGCGGTCGGCACCGGCAAGCCCGGCCAGAACCCGCCGTTCGTGCTCGAGTCGGCGGTCGAGGACCCGCAGGCCGTCGACTTCGCCGGCAAGTGGCTCGCCGCGCACCCCGAGTTCCAGACCGCGCTGAAGGCCCCCGCGGCGCAGCCCGCACCGGCCCCGGCCGCTGTCCCCACCCCGGCCCCGGTGCCGACCCCGACGGTTCCCGCCGCGATCCCCGCTGCCATGCCGACCCCGGCGCCGTTGCCGGCGGCCCCGGCCGCGATCCCGACAGCAACCATCCCGGTCGCCCAGGTCCCCGCCGCCATTCCCACCGCGGCGCCGGCGGCAGTTCCTCAGCCGGGCGGGCTGCACCCGGACGTGCTGAAGAACCTCGGCCCCGAGGCCATCGCCCAGCTGCAGGCTTTCGCCGCGCAGCAGTCCGTCGCCTAACCGAACCAACCCTGCCGCCCCTGTCCACGTTCGGGCAGGGGCGGCCCAACCCAGCGGGGAGCAGCGATGACGACCACCAGCTTCGCGCCGGCGGCAGCGTGACCCAGACCATGCCCGAAACCGCCGTCGCAGACGCAGCCACCGCATGGCGCGCCGCCGGCGTCTCCGTCGTCCCCACCCGTCTCGACGGCTCAAAAGCCCCCATGGGCACCTGGAAGAAGTACATCACCGACCTGCCCACGGAGCAGGACGTAGCCGCCTGGTTCGGCCAAGGGCACCCCGGACTCGGTCTCGTCTGCGGACAGGTTTCCGGCGGCCTGGAGATGCTCGAGCTCGAGGGCCGGGCGGTGGCCGGCGGCCAGCTCGACCGGCTCATCGAGATGGTCACCGCCGCCGGCCTTGACGAGGTCTGGACCCGGCTCACCCGCACCGGCTACGTCGAGTGGACCCCATCCGGCGGCATGCACCTGCTGTACCGCCTCGCCGACGCGCCCGTGCCCGGCAACCAGAAGCTCGCCCGCCGGCCGGCCGCCGACGACGAGTTGACCACCGACGAACAGTCGGTCCGCGCCGACCGGCCCGACGTCGTCTTCTGGCGCGTCCTCGCGGAGACCCGGGGCGAGGGCGGGTACGTCGTCGTCGCGCCCTCACACGGCCCCGTCCACCCGTCCGGCGAAGCGTGGACCATCGTCGCCGGCCAGCCCGGCACCGTGCCGACCATCAGCGGCGACGAGCGGGAGCAGCTGTTCCGGCTCGTGCGGCTTCTCGACGAGCACCCGACTCCACCCGATCCGGTCGCGGCCACGGTGCCGGGCCCGTTCGCGGCGCCGGCCCGCCCGACCGGCCCGGATGGGCACCTGTCGCCCGGCGACGCGCTCGAGGCCGTCGACTGGGGCGACCAACTGCTTCTCGGCGGCGCCGGCTGGCACCGCGTCGCCGGGCAGCCCGGCAGCTACTCCACCTGGCGGCGGCCCGGCAAAAACCTCGGCATCTCCGCCACCACCGGCACCGACCCGGCCCGCGACCGGCTCTACGTCTTCAGCTCGAGCACCCCGTTCGAGACGGAGACGCCCTACACGAAGTTCGGGGCGTACGCGCAGCTGCACCACGACGGCGACCACAAGGCCGCCGCGCAGCAACTGCAGCGCCTCGGCTACGGCACCCCGCCAGCCGCGGCCGCGTCCACCTTCGCCACCGGCCCGTTCGCCGCACCCGGCGCCCTCACCCCGCCACCCGGCCTCACCACACCCACCACCGCCGACCCAGCCACCCCGACCGGCTTCAAGACCACCCTCATCCGCCGCAGCCAACTCCGTCACCTGCCCCGCGTCGCCCCCCTCATCCACAGCGCTCTCAGCCTCCGCGTCTCCGCCGTCCTCGTCGGCGCCACCGGCCTCGGCAAAACCTTCGTCGCCCTCTCCTGGGCCTGCTCCATCGCCACCGGCACACCCTGGCTCGGCAACCCCGTCGAGCAGCTCAAAACCCTCTACGTCGTCGGCGAGGGTGCATCAGGCCTCGACGCCCGCGTCACCGCCTGGGAAGAAAACTGCGGCGCCCGCGTCGACGACGACGACCTGGTCTTCTCCGTCAAACCCGACAGCCTCTCCAACCCGCACACCTGGCAGGACATGCGCGAGCAGGCCCTCGACCTTGGCTGCCGCTTCGTCATCCTCGACACGTTCTCCTCTCTCGCGCCCGACGCCGACGAGACCAAGGACGCCGCCACCATCACCCGCCGCCTCTCCGACCTCCAGGCCGGGATTGACGGCACCGCCCTACTGATTCACCACCCGGGCTGGGGAGACAGCGGAAGAACACGCGGCGGATACCAGCTCGAGGCCAACGTCGACGAAGTCATCGTCCTGTCCGGCGAAAAAGACTCCGACCTCCTTGAAATGACCCGCAAAAAGGTCAAGGAAGGCGCCGCCGGAGAAACGCAATGGCTGCGCCGAAAGGAAGCATTCGACTCGGTCATTATCGAAGCGGCGAACGCGAAAGACGCTGACGAGCCGGTCAGCGACCGCATTTACGACCTGCTGCAGAGGACGCCGAACGCGCGGTTCTCAGTGCCGCAGCTCGTCACCGAGCTGGAGATCAAGCACCGGTCGACGGCCCTGCGGGCGGTCGAGAAGCTCGTCGCCCAGGGCCTCGCCACCGCCCAGGGCAGCGACGGCCGTAAGACGTACGGGCTGTCGCAGCACGCCCGGCAGGCCGGCCCGTTCACCGCACCCGGAGGCCGGAAATGACCGTCTTGTCTGTGGATAACCTGTGGATAACCACGCAACAAACCACGCAACATGATCTTGCGTCAGCGTTGCGCATCCGTTGCGTCAAAACGATCACACGCAACGCGCTGACCAGCACAAAAACTAGATCATGTTGCGTCGCGTTGCGCACAACACCAGCACGCACCGTTTTGTTGCGTGCCAAGCCCCTACGTAGTAGGGGGGCTTGGCCGCGCAACGGTCGCCGGCGGCAGACACCAAAAACAGATCTTGAAGCCCTCCCATGAAGGCCACTCCAAGCACCACCACCCACATGATCACCACCCCAGCCGGGGCCGCCATCTGCCGCTGCGGCCAGCCACTCATCACCGGCACCGCAGAAGGCGTACGCGCCCGATGCAACCCCAACCCAATCACCAAAGCCGGCCACATCACCGCGATCCTCGCCGCAAAAACCGTCTACCGACTCACCCGAACCGGACTCGTCGAAATCACCTCCGACCGAATCAACAGCCGCAACATCCAAGGCCCCACCCTCGTCCAACACAAATGCGGCGACCAGTGGCCGCCCGGCACATTCGAACCCACACCAGAAGAAAACGCCGTCGAAAACGACACGGAAGGAATCCCGTACTGATGAGCGCCGCCCGCAAAAAAGGCACCAGCTGGGAAACCGCAATCGTCACCTTCCTCCGAAGCGTCGGCGTCCCGCACGCCGAACGGCGCGCACTCGCAGGCAACCTCGACCGCGGCGACATCGCCGGCGTCCCCGGCATCGTCTTCGAAGCCAAAAGCGGTGCCCTCCACCTCGCCGCCTGGATCGCCGAAGCCGAGACCGAACGCCGCAACGACGGCGCCGACTTCGGCATCGTCTGGGCCAAACGCCCCGGCAAGACATCGCCCGGCGACGGCTACGCCATCCTCACCGGCGCCGCCCTCGTCGAACTGCTCCGCGCGGCCGGCTACATCGCCCCGGCGGGCGGGATGCTGCCCGCCGCCCTCACCAAGCCCGAAACGGCGGCCAGCGACGGCCTGGGCCCGGTTTCCGGCGCGCTTCTGGCGGATCTTCGAGCGCTCATCCAGCGCCACGACCCCGCCTCCCTCAACGCGTCCACCATCCGCACCCTCGACCAGGAGCCGAGCCATGCAGCCTGACCAGCCCACCGTCCAGCGCCCCATCGACCTCAACTTCGGCCTACGCCCCGGAACCCCGCCGTCGGAGCCCGCCGTCACCGGTTCCTCGCGTCGCGCGCAAGACGTGACCGCTGACCTGTCCGGTGCTGAGCCGGGTGACGTGTTCTCGTTCGAGCAGCCGTCCGGTCGGCGCGTGCTGGTGGTGGTTGCCGGTCGCAACCTGGAGCCGCCGACCGCGCTGCCGCGTCGCGCGCAAGACGGGCCGGTGGAGGTGACCGGCGCTCCGGACCCTGAGTGGCTGGCGCTCCTGGACCGCGGCCGCGCCGGCGGCGACGACGGTGCCAGCGCGATCTGTGACGCGTACTCGCGTGGCATCCGGGTCGGCGTGGACCGGGCCTCGGCGCTGCATGCTGCCGCGGCTGAGGTCGGCGACCTCGATCCGGAGCTGGCCGACGCGTTGAGCATCGACGCGTCGTGGCCGCGGTCGGAGCTGCTGCCCGTGGTGCGCTACCGGACCGCCGAACTCGACCTGCTCGCCGCAGCCCTCAACCAGATCCGAGACGCGCGAGCCCACAGCTGCGACCAGTCCTGCACCGAGGGCGGCTGCGACTTCGACCTGGGCGGCTTCGTCGATCGCGTCGACGCCGTCCTCGCTGATCGGCTCTCCCAGCAGAAGCCGACCGGTCTTGGCCGCGTTCCGCAGGACCGCAGCGCGGACGGCGTGCCCGAGGTCGAGCAGGCCGCGGCGCAGCCCGCCGACAACGCCCCGCTCACCGACGCCCAGGTCCGCACCGTCTCCGGCCTGTGCGAGGCCGGCCCCGACGGCGTCACGTGCATCATCGCCGTCTACGGGCACCGGCGGATCTACCACGGCGGCCGCCCCGTGCCAGCGCTGCCCGAGCCGCAGCCCGTCGCGACGACGGCCGGCCCGGCCGTCGTCTTCAAGCTCGTCCCGTACGCCACCCGCGCGCACACCGAATGCCGCCTGTACGCCGGCCCCGACCGCGACCACCTCGCCCTCTGCGGCGAGCTCCGGCTACGCCACCACGAGTACACCGCGTTGCAGGACGCCCTCACCCCGCAGCCGCCGGCGCAGCAGCCGCCCGCTGAGCGCCAGTGCTTCATCGAGGAGCCGCACGCCGGGCACCGCTGGTACGCCGAGGGCACCCCGCTCCTGTGCCCTGGCTTCGTCGGCCGCGCCGGCGTGCAGGCCGAGAGCCCCGACTCTCCAGCCGCCAAGATGCGCTCCCTGCGCGCCCACCCGCACGGCAGCGCCTGCACCTGCGACGACTGCACCGCCCGCGACGAAGCCGAGCGGGACCAGCAGGCCGCCGACTGCAACGGAGACCAGGCGTCGGCATGAAGCTCTCCTTCGCCTACGTCAACGAGACCCAGGAGTGCGCGCAGGGGCCAGCCGACCCCTGCGCCGCCCACGGCCACACCTGCCGCTGCCCACGCCCCGACATCGAGGCCCTCGTCGAGCAGCAGCGCGCCGAGCGGGACGCCGCCGAGCAGCGGTTCCGGGCGCTGTTCGTCTCCGCCCGTCGTGAGCGCCTGGCCGAGCTCGACGCCCTCACCGACCGCATCCAGCCACTCCTCGACCGGCTCGACACCACCTGGCGCGCCCTCGAAACCGACCTCGGCTGGCGCGGCAGCCGGCGAGCCGTCCCGTGACCAGCGGCAAACCCGGCAGCGCCTACCAGGCCTGGCCCACCACCGAATCCCGCCTCGACGCCTGGGCCCGCCTCGCCCGCACCAACCTGCCCGTCGACGACATCGCACGCCGCATCGGCATCGACCGCCGCGCCCTCGACCGCCTCGTAGCCCGCGCCCGCAAACGCGGCGACCCACGCGCCATCTACCACCGCGACGCCCACCTCCCAGGCACGGGCACCGCCCACCTCCGCGACAAGCGCGCCCGAGCAGCCCACCTCCGACGCACCCGAGGAACCGCATGACCCGCCCCGCTTGCCCGGCCTGCAGCGCCACCGTCGACCGGCTGCAGCGCTCCTACGGCGTCGTCGCCGCCTACCCCTGCAGCTGCTGGCTCACGCCCGCGGCCGCGCAGCAGCTCGTCGACGAGCACCGCACCCGCACCACCAACCCCGGGAGCCGCACCCAGTGACCCAGCCGCACCACGACCGCGCCCAGGCCGCCCTTGACTCCCTCAGGACGGCCCGGGCCGCGCTCGCCCGACGCCCCGCCCAGGCCATGACGTGGGCCCGCAACGTGCCCCCACCAGCCAGCGACGGCCTCCGCTCCCCCCGCTACGGCACCCGCACCGGCAGCGGCGGACACGGCGACCCCACCGCCGGCATCCTCATCGACGGCGTCACCCGCGCCCAACTCACCGCCGTCCGCGCCGCACGGTACGCCGACCAGGTCACCGACACCCTGAACTGGCTCGCCCGCCAGCTGGGCGCGGCCGGCGCCGGCGACCCGCTCGACCGCATCGAAGCCGCCCTACCCACCCTCACCGAGGCAAGCTGCGCCGAGCTGGTCCAGTGGCTCGCCGAGCTGGAGTGCCGCATCCGCGTGCACCTCGGCGACCTGCTCGACGAGTACGGCACCGCCGAGCAGATCGCAGCCCGCCTCACCACGCCGGAGCGGACGATCACAGCGGAGCGGATCCGGGACTGGGCGCGCCGTGCCCGTGCCGCTGGAGACCGCCTGTACGGGCTGCTGCCGCCGGTGCGTGTGCCGGGTGCGCGGACCGGCGACGCCTGGTACCGCGTGAGCGATGCACGGCACGTCCTGGAGGTGACTGCGCGGCCTGGTGAGCGTCGGCGTGGCCGGAAACCGCAGGTCAGCGCACGTGTTGACGACCGGGCCGCCTGATCATGTACGCTGCAATCACACACTGGCTGCTACAGGTGGCCTGTGCCCACAGCCCAGTCGAGCGTCCCCCGTCGCTCCTGGGCTGCGAGCGTCTCAAGCTGAGGGCGCCCCGGGCCTCCAAGGTCATGACCGGTTGGACTCCGGCCCCTGGGCGCACTCTCACCGCTCCCATTTTGATGATCGGGGGTGCGCGGCTGGGAGCGACCACCCCGACCCCTCGCGGGCGGGTATCGGTCGCGGGGCTGCCACCACGCACCGGCCTGAACGGTGGCCCGCGCACCCCCACCCCCTTCCGCCGGCGAGGTGAGCCATGACCGACCGGCGCCCCGTCACCGACCACGACCGAGACCAGGTCCGCGCGCTCCACGCCCAAGGCCTCTCCCGCAACGAGATCGCCCGACAAATCGGCCGCTCCGGCAAGACCGTCAGCAACATCGCCAAGGCGGCCGGCCTCACCTTCGAGCGCGGACCCGAGGTCGCCGCCGCCACCGAAGCCCGCAAGGTCGACGCCAAGGCCCGCCGCGCCGCCCTCGCCCTCGCCCTGCTCGACGACGCCGAACGCCTCCGCAAGCAGCTGTTCGCACCGTGCACGGTGTACAGCTTCGGCGGCCGGGACAACACCTTCGAGCAGGCCCTCATCGAGGAGCCCTCGTTCCGCGACAAGCGCGACCTCATGCAGGCCGTCAGCACCGCCATCGACCGCAGCGTCAAGCTCGACGAATACGACTCCGGCGCCAACCTCGGCCAGGTCGTCTCCCTCCTGGAGACAATCGGCCGCGGCCTCACCGGCAAGTACGGCACCGGCGACGACGAACACCCCATCGACGACGACGAGCCAGGCGACATCGATGGTTGACCTGCTCACCGCACCGCCGGCGCAGCGCGACGTCCGGCTCAGCGAGAAGCAAGAGCGGTCGATCGCGCACGCCACCGCCCGCATCAACCTGTGGACCGGGTCGATCCGGAGCGGCAAGACCGTGTCAAGCCTGCTCTGCTGGCTCATCTACGTCGCCAACGCACCCCGCGGCGGAGACCTGGTCGTCACCGGCAAGACGTTCGACACCGTCGCCCGCAACGTGTTCGCCCCGCTCATGAACCCAGCAGTCACCGGCCCCGCAGCATCGCTGATCAAGTACACACGCGGCGCCGGCACAGCAACGATCCTCGGGCGACAGATCGAAGTCATCACCGCCAACGACGTCAGCGCCGAAGCCCGGCTACGCGGCATGACCTGCGCCGGCGCCTACGGCGACGAGCTGACCCTGCTGCCCGAGGTCTTCTTCGACCAGCTGCTCGGCCGCATGTCCGTGCCCGGCGCCCGCTTCTTCGGCACCAGCAACCCCGACAACCCGAACCACTGGCTCCGACAGCGGTTCCTCCTCCGCGCCGCCCACCTCCGGCTCCGCCACTGGCATTTCACGCTCGACGACAACCCCGGCCTCGACCCGGAATACGTCGCGTCGATCAAACGCGAGTACGTCGGCCTCTGGTACAAGCGGTTCATCGAGGGCCTGTGGGTCGTCGCCGAAGGCGCGATCTTCGATGCGTTCGACGACCGCAAGCACGTGGTCACGAAGCTGCCGGCAATTCGCCGCTGGCTGTCGCTGGGCATCGACTACGGCACCGCCCACCCGTTCGCTGCCGTCATGCTGGCCCTCGGCGCGGACGGCCGGCTCTACCTGACCAACGAGTGGCGCCACGACAGCGTCAAGGCCCGCCGCAGGCTCTCGCCGGTCGAGTACAGCCACGCCGTGCGGAACTGGCTCGAAACCCTCGACGCCGGCGAGCCCATCGCCCCCGAATACGTCCTCGTCGACTCGGCCGCCGCCGACTTCCGCGTCCAGATGGCGAAGGACGGCTTGCCGAACAAGCCAGCGAAGAAGGACGTCGTCGAAGGGCTACGCACCATGATGTCGCTGATCGCGACTGACCGGCTGCGCATCCACTCGTCCTGCGTCGGGCTGCTGTCGGAGATCCCCGGATACAGCTGGAACGCCAAGGCCGCCCTGGAAGGCCGCGACGAGCCGATCAAGGCTGGCGACGACTCCATCGACGCGGCCCGGTACGCGATCTACTCCACCCGCTCGATCTGGTGGTCGCTGCTGCGCCGCTCAGACTTTTCCCTCGCTGCCTGACCCAGGAAGGAGACCACGTGCCGCTCCCTGACAACGCCGACAGCGCCTGGCCCCCGACCTGGCTCGCACCTGTTCTCGACAAGATCGGCGAGTGGACAGCGTGGTACCGCGGCGACCCGGTCAAGCTGGCCAAGCGGTACGAGCTGCGGGGCGACCAGATCAAGCACCCCCGCACGTTCTGGGGGCAGGGTGTTCCGGACGGCGAGCAGCCGTCTAAGTTGCACGTGCCGCTCGCCCGCGACATCGCCACCACCTCGTCCCGGCTGCTGTACAGCGAGCCGCCGATGCTGACCGTCACCAACACCCAGGCGCAGAAGCGACTCGACCAGCTCGTCGACGACGGCGTCCACGCCACCCTCCTCGCCGCGGCCGAGGTCACCGCCGGCAAGGGCGGCAGCTACCTGCGCATCGTCTGGGACAAGACGCTGCTCGGCCGGCCGTGGATCGCTCGCGTCGACCCGGCCGCCGCCGTGCCCGAGTGGCGATGGGACCGGCTGTCCGCGCTCACCGTGTGGCGTGAGCTGCACCGCGACAACACGCGCGTTATCCGCTACCTGGAGCGTCACGAGCCGGGGACCATCCAGCACGCTGTCTACGAGGGCACCGACGACCGGATCGGCCGGCGCATCGACCTCGCCGCCTACCCCGACACGGCGTGGCTCGTCAGCGCAGGCGGCGTCACGGTCACCGACAACGTCGGCACCATCACGACCAGCATCGACCGGCTGACCGCGGTGTACGTGCCGAACGTGACACCGGCGCCCTGCTGGGAGAACGTGCCCGGCGCCGGTGCGCTGGGCCGGTCCGACTACGACGGCGCCGAGCCGCTGCTGGACGCGCTCGACGAAACCTGGTCGAGCCTGATGCGTGATCTGCGCCTGGCCGTGGCCCGGCTCATGGTGCCGGAGGAGTACCTGACGTCGCTCGGCGCGGGCAAGGGTGCGACGTTCGACGTCGCGCGTGAGCTGATGACGCCGGTCAAGACGATGGCCGACGACGAGAAGGGCCTCAACCTGGAGCTGATCCAGCCGGAGATCCGTGTCGAGCAGCACCTGCGGATGGTGGAGGCGCAGACCCGCACGATCGTCGAGTCCGCCGGCTACAGCGCGCAGAGCTTCGGCATGGACGGCGGCGGCAACGCCACCGCTACCGAGGTCACCGCCCGCGAGCGGGAGAGCTTCATCGGTCGAGACGCCAAGGTGCTGCACCAGCGGTCGCCGCTCGCCGAGCTCCTCGAAACGCTGCAGATGATCGACGTCAAGATCTTCAACAGCGGCATCACGCCCGAGCTGCCCGACGTCGAGTTCGGTGACAGCGTCAGCCAGGACCCCGAGTCGCAGTCCCGCACACTGCAGGCGTATGCCGCCGCCGAGGCCATCTCCACCTGGGAGAAGGTCAAGACGCGGCGCCCGGACTGGGACGACACCCAGATCGGCAAAGAGGTCGACCGGATCCTCAAGGAGACCGGCAAGAGCGTGGAGGACCCCGGCACCTTCACCGGCGGCGGCCCACCCTCGACCGAGCTGCCCGGCCAGGTCGGCGACCCCACCCAGCCGCCGGCAGCGTGACAGCATGCCGGTCGACCGCACCGTCGGCCAGGACCTCGCCCAGGCCCTCGTCGACCTGTACACCGACGCGCAGACCCGGCTGGCCGTCGACGTCGCCCGCCGCCTCGACTCCGGCTGGGACCTACCCGACTGGGCGGAGCGGAAGCTCGAAGGCCTGAACAACCTGCGGCGCTTCGCCGCGAACCTGCTGCAGGACCTGGACAGCAGGATGGCCGACGAGGTCGCCCAGGCCACGATCCTGGCCTTCGTCCGCGGTGGCACCGCAGCGATCGACGACCTCGCCCGCGCCAACAGCCGCAGGTTCGACGCCCGGCTCGCCGCCGAGTCCGGCAACGTCAGCGCCCAGCTGCTCGCGATGATCGAGGGCCGGGCCGCCGGCGCCGCCGCCCAGCTGGCGGAGGCCCGCCTGGCACTGCCGGGCATCGGCGCCCTGCAGCGGCTGACGTTCTCGCTGGTGTCGCAACTGCGCGGTACGCACCTGCGGATTCTGCGCTGGAACACCGACGTCTACCGCGAGGTCATCGCCCGGGTCGGCACCCCCGACGTTCTGCTCGGCCTCGCCACACGGCGCCGTGCAGCGCAGGTCGCCTGGGAGGAGCTGCTCACCCGCGGTGTCACTGGTTTCGTGGACCGGTCCGGCCGCGGCTGGGAGCTGTCCAGCTACGTCGAGATGGCGACTCGGACCGGCACTGCGCAGGCCGCCGTTGAGGGCCACCTTGACCGGCTCGGCGCGGCCGGCCTGGACCTGGTGATCGTGTCCGACGCACCGCAGGAGTGCGAGCGGTGCCGCCCGTGGGAGGCCAAGATCCTGACCCGCGGCGACGGCCCCGGCGGCCGGCGCACCGTCCGCGCTGAGCACGCCACCATCGACGGCCGGCAGATCGACGTCCGCGTTGCCGGCTCCGTCCGGGAGGCCGTCCGGGCCGGGCTGATGCACCCCAACTGCAGACACAGCTTCAGCGCCTACCTGCCCGGCGTCACGAAGGCGCCGACGAACACCCAGGACCCCGAAGGCGACAAGGCCCGGCAGCGGCTCCGCGCGCTCGAGCGGAAGGTCCGCGCCGAGAAGCTCAAGGCAGCCGCCGCCCTCGACCCCGCCGCCCGCAAAGCCCACGAGGCGAAGGTGCGGGCGGCGCAGGCGCAGATCCGCGACCACGTCAAGGCGACCGGACTCATCCGGCAGCCAGGCCGCGAGCAGATCGGCGTCGCCCGGTAGTGCCCGGCCTACTTGCCACCGGCCTGTTCACGAGCGCGGTCAGCCGCGTCCTTTGCTTCTTTGATCCTCTGTTCAAGCTTCATGTGCCACACGTGATGCAAAAGCGTGTTGTCAACCAACGCTCCACAGTCGTTGCAGCTGTTCATGTCGGCCCCTTCCGCTGGTCCGCCGATCCTATTCGCCGCGTCTGATCAGCCTGGTCGCGAATCCGACCCTTGACGTCCGCCGCAATTCCGCGGCGGCAGAACCACCAACCGAGCCCGGAGGCTCAGCATGACCCAGCCCGCCCAGCCGTCGCAGGCTGCGCCGCAAGCTGCGCCAGCCGCCCCGCAGGGGCAGCCCGCCCAGCAGCCGCCCAGCCAGCTGCCCGCTCAGCCGGCCCCGCAGTACACCCAGCCGCAGGCCTGGCCCGCCTACGTGCCGCAGGCCCAGCCCCAGCAGCAGCCAGCCGCCCCGCAGCAGGGATGGCCGCAGCCGCCGGCGCAGGGTCAGCCGCCCGCCCAGCAGGCCCAGCCCGCACCCCAGCAGTACCCGGCCCAGCCGTACCAGGTCCCGGCGTTGCCCGCCTACCCGCCGATGCCGCCCGCCGAGGGCGACGACGGCCAGGGCTACGATCTCGCCCGCCTACCGCGGGCGGCCCGGGAGGAGATCGAGCGGCTGCGCGGGCAGGCGCAGCAGCACGTCGTCCAGATGCGCACCGCCGCGATCTCGCAGCAGGCGTACCTGGTCGCTCCGCAGCTCGGCGTCAACCCGCAGGCCCTCACGGGCAGTACCGCGTGGCAGCAGGCCGCCGCCGGTCTGGACCCGGCTGCGCCGGACTACCAGCAGCGCCTCGCCTGGACCATCCAGGCCATCGCGCAGGCCAACCCCTGGATGGCCGCGATGCCGGGCGCACAGCCGCAACTGCAGCCGCCCGCTCCCGGGGTCCCGGGGGCACCGCCAGCGCCCGTCCCGCCGATCCCCGGGGCGCCCACCGCACCACCCGCACCGGCTCGCTCCGGCGGCGAGTTCACCGGCGCGCCCGGAGGCACACCGGCCGAGCCTGCCGCGGGCATGGGACGCCTCCGCAACGCCTACGGCAGCTGACACCGGGTCACACGGCGCGGGCGCCAGTCACCACACCGTCCACATAGGAGAGAAGCCAGATGGCTGTCACCCTCGCCGAAAGCGCCAAGCTGAGCCTCAACCAGCTGCGCCGCGGCGTCATCGAAATCTTCATGCAGGAGAGCGTGGTCCTCGACCAGCTCAACTTCATCGACGTGCAGGGCAACGCGTACGCGTACAACGAGGAGCTGACCCTCCCCGGCGTCGCGTTCCGCGACGTCAACACCGCCTACACCGAGTCGACGGGCACGGTCAACCCGAAGACGGAGCAGCTGCGGATGTTCGGTGGCGACGCCGACGTCGACCGGTTCATCCAGCAGACCCGCGGCAACCTCAACGACCAGCGCGCCACCCAGACCGCGCTCAAGATCAAGAGCCTGAACTTCTCGTTCCAGGACAACTTCATCAACGGCGACAACGCCGTGAACACCCTGGCCTGGGACGGACTGAAGAAGCGGCTGACCGGCGGCCAGGTCATCAACACCGGCACGAACGGTGCGGCGATCCAGACCGACGACACCACCCGGCACGCGTTCTTCGACAAGATCGACGAGCTGATCTCGCTCGTGCCCGGCGGCGCGAACGTGCTGTACATGAACAACCTGATCAAGGGCAAGTTCCGCAGCGCAGCCCGGCGCATCGGCGGCTGGCAGATGCAGATCGACGGTTTCGGCCGCCCGATCGAGACCTACAACGGCGTCCGCCTGGAGGACATCGGTACCAACGCCGCCGGCACCCTGATCCTCCCGCAGACCGAAACGCAGGGATCGTCCAGCGACTGCTCCAGCATCTACGCCGTGCGCTGGTCGGCCGGCGAGGACGACACCGGTGTTGCTGGCCTGTGGAACGGCGGCGTCATGGTCGACGACCTCGGCCAGCTCCAGAGCATGCCGGTCTTCCGCACCCGCGTCGAGCTGTACGCGTCCATCGCCGTGTTCGGCAAGGGCGCGGCCCGTCTGGCTGGCGTCCGCAACCTCTGACCCACACCGCTGCGCCAGCCCGCGGAGGGGCCGGACTGGCGCAGCACCCCGTCCCCAGTGACCGACTCTCTCGGAGAGGAGCCACGGCCGTGGCCGAGAACGACCCGCAGAACCCGCCATCCGACCCGAAGCCGCCCGCGCGCAAGCCGCCGGCGCTGAAGGTCAAGCACCTCGACGGCTGCCCGGCCAAGCCGGAACGCGTCGAGCAGTACGACACCGACCGGCACAACCGCGACCACAGCCTCACCACGTTCACGGTGACCCGCTGCCAGGACTGCGGGGCCCACGAGGCCAAGGAAAAGGCGTAGGTCGTGGCGTACGCGACGGTCCAGGAGCTGACTAACGCCATGCTGCCGAAGGCGCCGCCGGCGAACGCGCAGCAGCTGCTGGACCGCGCGTCCCGCGACGTCGACCAGGCGCTGCTCACCGCCGTCTACGACCCGGCGCTGCCGGCGAACGTAGCCGCGCTCAAGCTGGCGACGCTGGAGCAGGTGCAGGCTGGCCTCGACGCCGGCGACCGGACCGGCACCGGCGTCCAACGAGGCGGCGGATTCACTCTCGGCCGGCTCTCCGTCCAGGCCGCATCGAGCGCAGCGACCGGCGCACCGCGCAAGGTCGGCAGGCTGTGGGAGCAGGCGTGGGCCGTGCTGCAGCAGGCCAAACTCACCGGCCAAGGTCCCCGCCAGCCGAACGCTCCCACGCGGACGTGGCCGTGACCTGGGCTGAGTTCTGCGCGCTGTACATCCCGGCCCCGGCGACGATCGCCGTCGAGGCCTACGAGGGCAGCGGCGGCCGCGGCGACCTCTACGCCGCCGCGGCCGCGGTGACCCCGTGCGTGGTCGAGGACACCCGCCGCCTGGTCCGCGTGCAGACGCAGGACGCCGCCGGCGCCGAGCAGGTGTCGTCGACGACCGTCTACGCACCGCTGGGCACGGTGGCGCCGCCCAAATCGCGGGTCACGCTGCCGTCCGGCCGCGTCGCCCAGGTCCTCGCCGTCTCCGACATCACCGCCGCCGGCCACGACCTGCCGGAATACGTCGAGCTGAACCTGGAGTGAGCGATGGCCGACATCACCTGGCACGGTGACGAGATCCTCGCCGAGCTGCACGACGCCAGCGTTCGGGGCCTCACCGCTGCAGCCGAGCACCTACTGCAGGTGTCCCGTACCCAGGTGCCGATCGAGGAGGGCACGCTGGAGCGGTCCGGTACGGCCACCGTCGACGCCGAGGACCGATCGGCCGCGGTTGCCTACGACACCGTCTATGCCACCCGCCAGCACGAGGACATGACCCTCCGGCACGACGGCGGACGCAAGGCCAAATATCTCGAGGACCCGTACATCGCGGAGCGGGACACGATGCTGGAGTTGATCGCTGCGGAAGCACGGCGGGCACTGCGGTGAGCGAGTGGACCACGAACCTCATCACTGGCACCGCCGAGCTGCTCGCCGCCGCTGGCGTCGGCGAGTGGCGACCGAACGGACCCTCGTACACCGCGAACGAGGTCGGCATTCTCATGCGAGACGTGCCGCCGCAGCCCGACCGGGTCATCACCCTGGCCCCGTCCATCGTTGCCAGCCCAATTGGCCTGGCTGACTTCATTCAGGGCGTGCAGATCCGTTGCCGCGGCACCACCGACCCCAGGGTGTGCGAGGACCTCAGCGACCAGGTGTTCGATCTCTTGGACTCCGCCAGCCGTCTCACCCTGGGCGGCGTCTCCGTTGTGCAGGTCTACCGCCAGTCGCACACGCCTCTCGGCAAGGACGGCAACGGCCGCTGGGAGTCGAGCTCCAACTACTACTTCGAGGCCATGAGGCCGACTGTCAACAGATCCGAGTGAGAGCGAGGACGTCATGGCGACGACCCCCACCACCCGCGTCACCGCCCTCGCCCGGCGGATGCGGGTCGACATCGACACCGCCACCTACCCAGCCAGCCTGTACCAGCAGCTCATCGGTCGGCAGGAAGTGAAGCTGATCGAGGAGCTGCGGACGCTCGACGACGAGTCACACGAGGACGGCGGCGCGATGCGCGAGGCCGTCACCGGCTACAGCTGGCGGCTGGAAATCAAGCTGCTGCACTCCACCAACGTGGCCGGCACCTCGAAGGACGTCGTGCACGCCTACCTCCGGACCATGTTCAACCTGGCGAAGGCCTCCAACGTGGCCGCGGCCGAGTTCGGAGTCCGCTGGTACGACCGCAACGGGCTCGCCGGCGACAGCTTCGAGGGCCGCGCCTACGTCAAGGCATGGCCTCCGGAGGGCGGCGGCCCCGGCGCCCAGGACGTGATCTCCGTCGTCATCCAGGGTCAGGGCCCGCTGGCCGAGATCACCAACCCCGCTGGGTCGCTGCTGCCCGCCGTCTCGGGCGTCACGCCGACCACGGGTGGCATCGCCGGCGGCAACATGGTGCAAATCTTCGGCCGAAACTTCACAACGGTGACTGGGGCGGCTGGCGTCAAGCTCGGCGGGACGAACGCGACGAGCTACGTCGTCAACAACGACAGCTTGATCACGGCGGTCGCGCCGGCACACGCGGCCGGTGCGGTGCAGGTGCTCGTCACCAACCCGGCCGGCCCGAGCGTCGACACCGCCGCCGACGACTACCTGTACGTCTGATGGGCCTGCAGCTCGGCGAGCTCGACCAGTACTTCGATCCCGGCCTGTCGTTCTACGCGACCGGCCGAGACGACGTCAGCCGCCAGTACACGGTGCCGCTCCCCGCGGCAGACCTGGGCCTGTGGTGCGTCCGCGCCGCCCAGCTCCAGCGCAAGGGCCGCAAGGACCCGTCCAAGATGTCGCCAGCGGAGCTCGACGAGCTGCTCGACGAGGTGGAGAAGCTCCCGCCGCCGCCCGGCGACCAGGGCCTGACGATGCAGGAGCGGGTGCTCGGGGAGACCCTCGCCGCGCTCGTCGACGCCGGCGTGCCGCATCACTACTGCGAGTTCGCGTTTCGGTTGGCGATGGTGTGGATCATCACCAGCGACGATCCGACGGTCGAGGCGTACTACCGCGCCGGCGGCCGCCCGGAAGCTCCCAGCCCGGCGAACAGGGAGGAGCGCCGGGCGGCAGCACGCAGCAGTGGGCGGACCAGTACGGCCGCGGTACCCGAGACCCTCACAGCGGCCTCTGGGAGTGGTACGAGATCCCGGAAGACGTCGAGCGCCAACACAGCGGCGAAGGCACCTCGTGGACGAAGGTCCTCGAGTACTGGGTGATCGTCGAGGCCGACCTGCACGAGGTGTACGGGGTCGACGTCGAGGACCGGGCGCTGATGCGCGCCCGGTCGTGGCGGTGGCTGCAGGTCCGGATCCAGGGTCTGCTCGCTGCGGACACCCGGCTGCAGCGGGCGCTTGCGCCGGCGCCTGAGGTGCCTCAGTAGGTCGGGCAGATGTACTGCCGCACCGCGGCCAGGATGCGCGTCGACTTCTCGGCCCCGAAGCCCTCGGGGTGGTTGGGGCTCGTGAAGCGCTTGTTCGTCAGCTCGACGAGCTTCGGCTGATCGTTCGGCGTCTGCTTGACCGAGCCGCACTGGTCGCGGCCGCGGTTGACGATCAAGCTCTCTTCTTTGCCAGCGACGATGTCCGGGTCGATGTCCCGGAGCGCTGAGATGTAGGCCTTCCAGGCGTCTGGGCCCGGCGTGGGCGGGATGCCGTTGGCGACGGCGGCCGCCGTGGTCGCGCTGCTGTCGGCATCCGTCTTGTCGCCGCTGGTCACGCCGTACACGACGACGCCGACCACGCACAGGGCCAAAACCCCGAGGACCGAGACGAGCACCATCAGCAGCGCCTTGTTCGGCGGCTTCCGCCGGCGTGCTGCTGCCTGCTGGACGGGTCGCTGTGGGTACATGACTGCCCTCTCTGTGTGGCCAGTGACCCCGGCACGGTACCGACCTGCCGCAACAGCGGACATCCATCGATCCGACAGGAGGGGACGGCGTGGGGCTGGTACTGGGCGACCTGGCGGCGATCATCCGCGCCGACGACCGGCCGCTGGAGGAGGGGCTCAACGACGCCAGGACCAGGCTGCAGCGGTTCGGCGACAAGGCACGGCAGATCCTCGACGTCGCTGGCGCGGCCGCCGGTGCTGCTCTCGCTGCGGGGATTGTCAGCAGCCTGAACATCGACGCCGGCAAGGACAAGCTGGCTGCCCAGCTCGGCCTCACCGCGGAGGAGTCTGGCCGCATCGGCAAGACCGCGGGCAATGTGTTCGCCGACGGGTTCGGCGAGGGCATGGAGGACGTCAACGCGGCTGTCGGGGCGGTCGTCAGCTCGATCGATGGGATGCGTACCGCGTCGGCCGACGTGCTGGAGGACATCACGACCGACGCCTCGGCCCTCGCGGAGGTGTTCGAGGTCGACGTGTCGCGCTCCGCCCAGGTCGCCGGACAGGCCGTCAAGTCCGGGCTGGTCCGCGACGCCAAGCAGGCGTTCGATTTGCTGTCGATCTCGATGCAGCAGCTGCCTGCGAACGTGCGCGAGGATTTGTTGGACGCGATCGACGAATACGGGCCTTTCTTGTCCGCGATCGGCATCAAGGGCGAGGAGGCCTTCTCGCTGCTGGTCGCCAGCGCTGAGAAGGGCGCGTTCGGCATCGACAAGACGGGCGACGCCCTCAAGGAGTTCACGATCCGGGCGACCGACATGTCGACCGCGTCGAAGGCCGGCTACGACGCGCTCGGCCTCAGCCAGGAGAAGTTCTCCCGCGCACTGCTCAAGGGCGGTACGGAGGGAGCCGCAGCGTTCGACCAGATCGTTGCCGGACTCCTCAAGATCAAGGACCCGGTGGCGCAGTCGCAGGCGGCGCTCGCGCTATTCGGCACGCCGCTGGAGGACCTCAGCGTGGCCGAGATCCCCGCGTTCCTGACCTCTCTGCAGGGCGTGAAGGGCGGCCTCGGCGACGTCGAAGGCGCCGCGAACAGGATGAGCGAAACCCTGCAGGGCAACGCCAGCGTCAAGCTGGAGAGCTTCAAACGCAAGGCGCAGCAGGCGTTCACAGAGCAACTGGCTCAGGCCATCCCGACCATCGAGAAGGTCGTCGGGTTCCTGGAGCGTCACGAGGCGGTCGTCCGGCCAGTGGTTGCCGGACTCACCGCGCTGGCCGTCGTCATCGCCGTCGTGGCCGGTGCAATGAAGGTGTACGCGATCGCGCAGACCTTCGCGAACCTTGCACTGTGGGCGTTCCCCGTGACCTGGATCGTGCTCGCCATCATTGCCCTGATCGCCATCTTCGTCCTGCTGTGGTTCAAGGTCGAAGGGTTCCGCAACTTCTTCCTCGCCGCCGGCAAGGCGATCGGCGACGCTGCGATGTGGCTGTGGAACAACGCGATCAAGCCGGCCGCGGACGGGATCGCAATCGCCTGGGCGTGGGTATCGCACGCGTTCATGACCGCCTCTGAGGTGTATGCGCAGATCGTCACGTCGATGATCAACCTGTCGCTGTGGCTGATCAACCAGGCGTTCAAGCCGGTTGCAGCCGTGGCCGTCTGGCTCTGGGAGACCGTCCTCAAGCCGACATGGGACGCGATCGCCGGCGCGGCGACGTGGTTGTACGACAAGGTGTTCGCACCGGTCTTCGGCAAGATCATGAGCCTCGTGCGCGTCGTCGGCGGCGTCTTCCAGTCCGTGTTCGGCGCGATCGGCGGCTTCGTCGCCGACGCCTTCAGCCGGGCACTCGGGTATGCCAAGGCCGGCATGAACGGCGTGATCGGGCTGCTCAACTCGGCACTCGGCTGGATCAACACCAGGGTCATCGATACCGCCAACAAGGTGCCCGGCGTGAACTTCCCGCACATCCCGACGATCCCCAAGCTGGCGCAGGGCGGCTACATCCCGGCCACCCCAGGCGGCCGGCTCGTCACCGTCGCCGAGGGCGGCCAGGGCGAGATCGTTGCGCCCGAGGACAAGATGGCCCAGTGGCTTGCCCAGGCCGTGGCTGCTGGCCGGAGCCTCGCTGACCGCGGCGCCGACGGGCACGCCGAGCCGACGATCATCTGCAACTTCATCGTCGACGGCGAGATCGTGCAGACCGAGACGATCAAGGCCGTGAGACGCAACCCCGAAGAGGTCGCTCTCGCCGCACGCGAAGGCGACAAGAGCCTCGACTTCGCCAACTAAGGGGACTGACGTGACCGTCTACCTGGGCCGTCCCGGAGCGCTGCAGGCGGTGCCAGGCCGCGGCCTCAAGGTCGCACCGAGCCGCCTGCGCGTCTCCGGTGCGGCCACCACGATCGGTGGCGGCCGCACCCGGGACTACATCGGGACCACCGTGCTGGGCTCCTGGACGCTCTCCTGGTCGGCGCTCGACCGGGCGCTGCTCGGCTTCGTCGAGGCGCTCTACGCGGGGCTGTCCGGTCCGGGACCGTTCGTACTCCTCGACTCCGGCCGCACCAACCTGCTGACCACCAACCAGAGCGGGGCGACCAGCGTCACCAACGGCACGGACGGGTTCAGCGCGCCGGGCGCCGGCGAGCTGCTCACCTCGTCGTCAACCGTGTTCGAGCGCGGACCACGATCGCTCGCCTGGTCGCTGCCCGCCGCACCCGCCGGCGGCGTGCTCACCCTCACCGCACCCAACACGGACTGGCCCGGCATCCCCTGCGTGCCCGGCCGCACCTACCGGCTCCAGGGCCGGGTACGTGGCGCCGGCACCGACCCGATCATCACCGTCGCCGCTCAGCTGCGGTGGCTCGACGCCGCCGGCGCCCAGGTCCAGCTCGACGCCGGCGCCGGCGTAGCCACCTCGGCCGGCGCCTGGGCCGACTGCGTCATCGGCGCAACCACCTGCCCAGCCGGCGCGGTCTACCTGGCGCCGCGGCTGGCCGTCACGTCGGCCACGGTCGGTGTCGGCGGTGGCACCGTCCACGTCGACCGGCTGCAGCTGGCGATGCCCGACGCGTTCGATGACGGCACCGTCTGGCGGCCGGGCCTCGGGGTGCCGCGGGTGAGCCTGCCCCAGCTGGACGACGCCCCGTGGCACACGCAGCTGCACCGGGTCGGTCTGCTCCTCGAGGAGGTGTCATGAGGGTCGTCAGCGCGGAGCTCGCCGCAGCGATCGTCGCCACCGAACGCACGCTGCGCGCGACCGGGAGCGTCGACTGGGACGGCGACGGCCACGACACCAGCACCGCGCCGCCGCGCGTGCTGCGGGACAGCTTCGACCGCGAGCCGGTAGTCAGTGGCTGGGGCGGTGCCTGGGCCACGTCCGGCGGGTCGGCGTCGGACCACTCCGTGGGCGCCGGTGTGGCCGTGCAGTCCCACGGCAGCGTCAACGTGCGCCGCATCGCGCTGCTCGACGCCGGAGCGGCTGACGTCTCGTACACGGTTGACGTTCAGCTCGCTATCACCAGCGCCGCCGGCGCCCCCGTCACCCAGTGGGCGGCCGCCCGGGTCACCGACTCGAGCAACTGCTACTTCGCCCGCCTCGACGTCGACACCGCCGGCGCGGTGTCCCTCGCGCTCTACAAGCTCGTCGCCGGCGCGCAGACCACGCTCGCGGCCGCGGTCCAGCTCGCCGCGGCCCATGTCGCCGGCGACTGGTGGCGCATCGGGATCCAAACCGCCGGCACCGCGCTTCGGGCGAAGGCCTGGCTGCCCAGCTCCCAGCCGGAGCCGGCCTGGCAGGTGACCGCGGTTGACGGCAGCCTCACCACGGGCACCCTGATCGGGCCCATGTCCCGCCTCAACAGCGGCAACAGCAACACGCTGCCGGTGCCGGTTACGTGGGACAACCTGCGGGTCGTCACCGGCAACATCGACGACATCAGCGGCCAACTCGGCGACCTCACCATCACCCGCGCGCTGACCGGCCAGTTGCCCGATGAGGTCCTCGTGGTCGAGGGCATCTCGGCCGCGACCGCCAGCAGCAACCTGGTCAAGGGCCTCGTCGGCGATGAGCGCCTGGCCGCGGTGCAGTTCTGGAGCCGGCTCAACCCTGACTCGCCGCTGTGGGGCAAACCCCGGGCCAACCGCGACGCGAAGCTCGCCATCGAGCTGTTGACCTCTGCTGGATGGCAGTCGGTGCCGCTGCTGACCAAGGGCGTGCTGAGGTCACTGCCCGTCAGCGTCAAGGATCGCCGCGCGCAGCTGCAACTGCTTGACGCTCGCGACCGCTTCCGCACCCCGATCGACCTGCCGGCCGTCGTTGCCGACGGGCCGTACAACGGATCGACCCTGCCGCTGAAACCCGGCCTTGAGGCCGCATGGCCGATCTCGTACGCGCTGTGGAAGTGCCAGCTCCCGTTGTCGCCTCCGCCGCGCGCTGGGTGCCGCCTGTGGGCCCCGATGCACGGGTCCGCCACGCCGTTCATCAGCCGGCAGTACGTCGCCCCCACGTACGCGTACACCAGGCCGGACACCAGCGCCCCGAACAACCCCAAGCGGGTCCGGTTCAGTGGGGACGCACCGTTCTTCATGGCGCTCACGCACTCCGCCAACTACCCGACCCCGGCGCCGCAGACCCTGATGGAGGGGTTCCTGGCCGACACGGGGTCGGCGATGTGGGACTCGGCTGGCCGGTCGTCGGGTCGGATCGAGGTGTGGTGCAAGATCCCCGCGGCGCCGAGTACCGCGACGATCGCCTTCTACATGGACCTGTGGGCGGAGGGCGCCGGCACCGGCGGCAACAGCGACCCGAACATCGAGTTCCGGGTGCTGCGGGATGGCACGTCACGGCTCCGGCTCACCGCCGGCGGGAGCATCCTGCGGACGATCACCGGCCCGACCTACACCCACGACGGCGCCTGGCACCTGTTCGGCGTGCACTGGGACGACGTCGCCGGGTCGGCCACGTTCCGGCGGGACTCGACCTCGGACGTCGTGGCCTACACGCCCGTGTCTTCGCCGGACCTGCCGGTGTCGCTCGCGGTCCGCTACCTCGCGGACATTCGCGTGCCGGCCGCCGAGCTGCAGGTGACGACCGGCCTCACAGCGGGGACGGCGTGGCAGCCGCTGACCTGGACTCCTGGCGTGGTCGTCGACAGGCCGCAGAACAGGCGGCTGGCCGGCATCTACCCGGAGGGACCGCAGCAGGCATGGGCGCTGTTCCAGGCCGTCTACGGCGCTGAGCGTGGCCTGGTCTGGGTCAGCGTTGACGGCGTGCTGCAGCTGTGGACTGCCGCCCGGCTGAACATGCCGGACGCGTTGAACGTGGTCAGGACGGTGACCTCGTCGCGGGACCTGCTGTCGCTCGGGTATCGCGACGACCGGTCCATGATCCGCAACATCATCAGGTGCGGGTACACGACGGTGGCACTCACGGCGTCCACGGAGCTGTGGAAGCTGGGCAGCCTGGTGCGGCTCGACCCTGGCCAGACCTGGACCGTGAGTGTCCAGCTGACTGCGCCGATCGTCAGCGCGCCCACGCTGGTGGGTACCGGCAGCACCTCGGCCACCGGCGGCGGTGGCAGCCAGTGGGGTGTCTCCGACATCTCTCCGGTTCGTGGGCGGGTGACGGTGACCAGTCCGACCAGCGCAACGATCACAGTGACGAACCTCGCGGGTGTGACCGTCTTCCTGTCGACGTTCGACGGCGAACCGAGCCTCAGTCTGACCGGGAGCTCGGTCGTCAAGGTCGACGGCCCGCCGGTCGAGGTTCGAGACCAGGCCTCGATCGCCGCCTACGGTGACAGCCCGCTCGATGTGCCGGCAAACCCGTGGGCGCAGACGAAGGGATGGGCGCTCGGCACCGTCTGGGGCCTCCTCGGCCTCCTACGCGAAGAGCAGATCGTCTACGTCGACATCGAGATCCCTGGCGACCCCCGGCTGGATCCGCTCGACCGGCTGCGGGTGCAAGACCGGCACGGGCTGATGCTCGACACCCCTATCACCCTGCTGCAGCGGTCCGACTCGATCAGCGGCGGCCGCTACAACTCCGGCCTCATCGCCCGGCCGTCCCGGAACCAGTGGCTGCTTGGCGGGCCCGGCGTCGGCACGGCCCTCGGCTCGACCATCCTCGGAGGGACGCCGTGAACTACACCGCGCCGATCCTGATCAATGGCGGGGTGTACCCGGCTGAGATGTGGCAGGAAGGCCTCGACGAGGTTGAGGAGCTGTCTGCGTCTGCGGCCAGCGCCTGGACGGCGTACGGCACGGACACCACCATCATCACCGCCACGCCCACGTCCCCGACCAAGGGCAACTCGACCTGGACGGCGCAGTACCGGTTCGTGGCGCCGAAGCAAGTGCAGGTGCGAATCCGCTACGACATCGGCAGCACGTTCTCGGCCGGTTCCGGGATCTACAACTTCCTGTTGCCGTTCGCCGCGTCCGTCAACGGCTTGGCGATGGATTTGGGGATCGCCATGGTCAACGACCAGGGCTCCGCCTACCGCAACTGCCGGGTGTTCTTGTTCGACACCACCCACGCCCAGGTGGTGCGCGACGACCAGGGCGCGCCGATCGGCAACGGCGGCCCGGGCACCGCGTGGGCGACGACGGACATCATCCGCGTGAACCTCACGTACGAGATCGCCTAGGAGGACCGGCATGGCTTCGCAGGGGTACCGCGACTGGGTCAGGGCTGGCCGGCCGTACACGCTGATCCGTCCGGCGCGAGCGGTCCAGGCGGCGCTGCTCCGTCACGGCATCACCGTCTGGGACTTCCCGGACGAGGGCCACCAGAAGGCAGAGCCGCCGGAGGACCACACGCCCTACTCGGCGACGGGTTTCCCGGGCCAGAACGCGCGGTGGATGGCGCGTGGCCTGGACATCATGCCGCGGTCGGACTCCTGGGCGCACCGCAAGGAGAACGCGGACATCGCCCGGCAGTTGATCCGCGATCGTGACGCTGGCGTGCCGGGCGCGATGTGGATCAAGTACATCAACTGGACCGACGAGGACGGCGCCTGTCGGCAGGAGCGCTGGACCACGGTCGGTGCGCCGCTGCGGCGGACGACGAGGTCTTCGACCGACAGCGGGCACGTGCACGTGTCGGGGCGGTCCGACGCCGACAACGACGCCCGCGCCGACGGGTACGACCCCTTCGCACGCATGACAGGAGCTGACGACGACATGAACCTCGGCGACCGGATCACGATCCCGCTGTACGAGGCGCCCGACGGCGTTCCGCTGCCGACCGGGCCCGAGACGCTCGACGTGGCGACGATCCTCGGTGGCGCCCACCGCCGGGCGTACATCGCCATGCACCTCGCCCAGCAGGCCCGTGACGAGGCCCGGGCCGCGTCCGTGGCGGACGCGCAGCGGGACCAGGCGGCGATCGCCGCCATCCAGGCGCTGACCAAGGTGATCCAGGCCGGCGGCGGGACCGTCGACACGGTGCCGATCCTGGCCGAGATCCGCGCGGTGCGGGAGGCCACGCACGCCGAGGTGGTCCAGCTGCAGCAGGCGCTGGCCGAGTCGGAGGCACAGCGGCTCGCGCTGCAGCAGCGACTCGCCGCAGCCCTCGCACCGCCGGCGGCCTGAGCGTGGACCCGGCGATCGTCACCGCGCTGATCGCCGCTGGCGGCGGCCTGGTCGCCGGCGGAGGGGTCGCCGCGCCGGTCGTGATCCACATCCTGTCGCGTCGCCAACGCGACGCCCAGGCGGATGAGTCGGCGGCGCGGACCGAGCAGTTGGAAGCGCAGACGGAGGAGATCCGTCAGCGGCTGACCCGCGACCTTCATGCCGATCTGGAGCGGGTGCAGTCGTCGCTGCGTACGACGTCCGCCGAGGCGGAGCAGCTGCGGCAGCGGGTCCTCGATCTGGAGTCCAGGGTCGCGCAGCTGACCCGCGATGAGGCGCGGGCGTCGGAGGAGTTGCAGCGAGTGCAGCGCGAACGTGATCAGCTCCGCGCTGACCTGGCGGCGCGGAACGCGACGATTGTCGAGCTGCGCGCCCAGGTTACGACGCTCACTCTGCAGGCGTCGCTGGCGCAGCCTCCGCACTGACCCAGCGGACCGGGAACACACCGACGCGCGCCTCGTGGACGGGGTCGCCGCCGGCGACGTGGTCCGGGTGTTTGGCGCACTGGACCGGGATGTCGCCGGTGGCGGTGGGCGTCAACTTCGTGGCGGCGCAGGTGATCTCCATGCCCGCATCGTACACACGTTCGAACGCCTGACCAGGGCGTTCGGCGTTCCTCCCCCGAATGCCCTGGAGGGCGAATGAAGAACTTCGTCAAGAAGTACGGCAAGGCGATCGCTGCGGCGATCGCGGCCGGGCTGATGGTGCTCGCCTCGGCCGTCACGGACAACCACGTCGACGCTGGCGAGGGGATCAGCATCGCGATCGCCGTGACCACCGCGGTGTCGGTGTGGCTGGTGCCGCAGCTGCCGTCCTCGGCCGGCGCGAAGACGGGCGTGGCGATGGTGCTGGCCGTGTTGCAGGTCGCCGCGGCGACGATCGTCGACGGCATGTCGAGCGCCGACTGGGTCAACCTGGCGATCGCCGCGCTGGGCGTCCTGGGCGTGCTCAAGTCGCCGGCGCAGTCCGTCGGTGACGACCTGGTGCCGCGGTCCGCGGCCGCGATGAGCCGCGGCGGGTACGGCAAGTACTGACCGGCACGCCCCAGACACGACCGCGGCCCGGCTGCCCCTTGGGGTGGCCGGGCCGCTTTTGTGCGTCCTGGGTCAGAACTCGCCGGCGAGCACACCCTCACGGAACGCGGCCCACTCGTCGACGTCGAAGACGAGCACCGGGCCGGCGGCGTCCTTCGAGTCGCGAACGGCCCGGCCGCCGGCGAGGTCGGCGACCTCGACGCAGTTGTCCGAGTACGGACCGCTGCGGGTGCTCTTGCGCCACACCGTGTTGTTGCCGAGCTGGGCGCGGAGTGCGTCCTTGCTCATCGTTGCCTCTCTCGTCGACGGGACCCTCGCCCGCCGAAGCTGTGCCCGGTCAGGTCCACCCGGCGGTGTGCATCCGGCTCTGGTAGCGGACCCGCTCAGCGTGCTTGCGCAGGTCGTCCGCAAGCCGGTCCAGCGCCGCGGCGGAGGCCTCCGGGTCGCCGATGCCTTGATCGATCTGCACTGCGGTTCCGCCGCCGTCCTCGATCCAGAACAGCAGCTCACCATCGTCTTCGACGGTCTTGCCGACGACGTGCCGGGCGGTCAGGGTGGTGATCGCATCGATCTCAGGAGCGACGATTGTCTCGATCTCGGGGCGGGTCATGAGCTGGTCCGCCAGGGCGGGCATGTGCGCCGGAGCAGGACGATGTTGCAGGGCCAGGCCCAGCCGCAGCCGGCGCAGTGGTGTTCCCGGCGCCACCAGCGGCGCCGGTGCCTGATGCCGTCGATGACCATGCGTACCTCCGCAGGTCGGGAGTCCGCCGGGCGACGGTGTGCCGCCCGGCGGGGGCCGCCTCCGAGGTGTCGGCCGGGAGGGGCTTGAGGTGATTCAACATGCTGAGCATGATGAGTGCAAGAGTGGTACGCATGCTGAGCATGTTGAGCAGGGAGTGTGTGACGTGGGATCTTGGTCGGGTCGACCGGGAGGTACCACCATGTCCGCTGTTCGCATGCCGTTCAGGCAGCGAATCGCCGAGGAGATCAAGGCGAAGATCCGCACCGGGGAGTACGCGCCAGGCGCGATCCTGCCGTCTCGCCCCCAGCTCGCCGCCGAATACGGGTGCTCGGTGGAGCCCGTGATCCGCGCTCAGGAGGACCTGGAGCGCGACGGGTGGATCGAGATCCATCAGGGCAAGGGGGTGTTCGTAGCCGAGCGGCCGCCGTCCTGACGCCGAGGCGGGTCGGTAGGACTACAAGGGCCTGTAAACCTGTAGTCCTACCGATCTTTAGCGTGCGCGCATGGTCGATCGGAACGAGGGTCGGGCGCTGCACCGGCAGCTCGCCGACCTGCTCCGCGACCAGATCACCGCCGGCCAGCTGCGGCCGGGCGCATACCTACCGTCCGAGACGTACCTCGGGCAGACGCACGACATGAGCCGGACCGCGGTTCGGCGTGCGATCGACCTGCTCGTCAACGAGGGGTTGTTGACCAAGTCGAGGGGGCAGAGGACGCGGGTGCGTGAGCAGCGGGAGCGCCGGGTGGTGCTGCTGGCGGCTGGCGACGACGTGGAGACGCGGATGCCGACGGAGGCGGAGCGGCACCAGCTGGGGATCCCGATTGGTGAGCCGGTCTTTGTCGTGCGGCGTGCTGGCGGCCGGGTGGAATTGCATGCTGGCTCGTCTTCGACGCTTCGGGCGATTGGCTAGATTCGCGCAGGGTGCCTGTTTGTACGCAGTCTGTAATTTCACCCCCGCGTAGCCTTGACTTCATCGACACATGCGCACGTCTGACGTCCACATAGGACTACAGGTTGTTGCGATGGGGCAGCAATTGCCCCGATGTGTGCCCAAACCGCATCACTGCAGGTGGATCACGTATCAGCTCTGCGTGTCGGATACCAGACACCATGCGGGCATTCTGAGATCAGGTAGTCGGCTGGTAGTGCTGCGGTACCGCCAGCGGAATCGTGCCTGTGGTCAGGGGGTCTGATCACGGAGGAGACCCACATGCTCGATGCGAAGCCCGCCAGCCATCCCCGCCACCGCCTCCCGCCTGTCCCGCGCCGTGAGGTGGCTCGTGCTGTCGGCGCCTGCACCGTTGCCACGCTCGCCACGGGCGTCGTCATCGCCGACCTGGAGCATCCCCACATCACCGCCGGCGCCGCGGTCAGCCTGCTCGGCGCGTGGCTGGCCCAGGCGCTTATCGCCCAGCGACGCCGGCGCGTTGACGCCACGCACGCAGGGCACGGGCTCGATCCGCAGGTGATCGCTGCGGCCAGGCGGATCAGCCACCGCCTGGCCCGGCAAAACCAACATGATTGGCGTTCGTGATCTGCGACGATCGTCGGCAACGTGCTCAACGAGCCTGACTGCCGTCGGCTGGAAGAGAGCAAGGCGCTGGTCGCGTCCTTCAAGGTCGCCGCCACGTCACGGCGCTACGACCGCAGCGAGGGGCAGTGGGTCGACGGCAACCAGCTCCGGCTGCGCGTCACCTGCTGGCGCAACCTCGCGGAGAACGTGATCCGCAGCGTCCACGTCGGCGACCCGGTGATCATCACCGGCAAGCTGTCGAGCCGCAACTGGGAGACCGAGGACCACGCCAAGCGGGTGGCGTACGAGCTGGAGGCCACCTCCATCGGCCACGACCTGGCCCGTGGCCGGGCGAAGTTCGCCCGGGTCAAGGCCAACACGGCGACCAGCTCCATCGACGACGAGTTGTCGGACGCCCACATCGCGGGCCAGCCGAGCACACCGGTGGTGGCGATCAACGCGCTGCCGCGGCAGCGCGACTACGACGCCGAGCTCGGCGGCTTCGTCACGACCATGGTGGAGCCGGCGGACGCCGACCGGGACCCGTTCGCGGAGGACGTCCTGACCGAGCTCGACAACGCGATCAACGCCGCGTTCGACGGCGCGGCGTTCGCCGCGATGGAGGGCTTCACCGCGCCGGACGACGCGGCGGAGCTCACGACCGACGCCGACACCGCGGAGGTCCCGGCGGTCTCCGACTCGGAGGACGAGGGGTCCCCCACCGGCGACGACGAGAGTTCGACGGACGCGCCCGAGGAGTCGAGCGGCGGCCGGCGCCGGCGCAACCGGGGCAAGGTGCCGGTTCCCGCCTGACGGGTCAGTGGGTCGCGGCACCGAGGCATCCGGCGTCACGACCCACCGCCGGCACTGCCGTGAACAGCCACGCGGACCGGTCAGGAGCGCGCTGCGTAGGCGGACGCGGCAAGCGACCTGGCCGGTGCGCACCGCCATGGGCCGACGCGGTCAGGGACTGGCCGGTGCGCGCTGCCGCGCGGGTCGACCCGGCGAGCGACTGGCCGGTGCGCGCTGCCGTGGGCCGACGCGGCAAGGGACCGACGGTGGGGACCGTCGCCCGGGTGAGCCACCGGCTGGCGGGACCTGCGGGTGGGCAGACCTGACACGGGACTGGTCGCGCGCACCGCCTTGACCAGCCTGAGCACGATGCTGAGCGCAGGAAGCAAGACCAGGCACGGCTCGGGCGAGACCAGGCCAAGCACGGGCGAGACCAGGCACGGCTCAGGCGAGACCCGACCTGGACACGGTGAAAGGAGCGTCCTGAGCACCGTGCGGCGCTGGCCCGCCTACGGTGGGGTGCGGGGTTGGTGCGCGCGAATGCGTTGGCTGGAGTGGTTGCGGGTAATGGGGCTGTGGGGTGGACCGTTCGGGAGGGGTCCGAACGACCCGAAGCGTGACTTTGTCGCCACCCGTAGCGAAACGAGTGGCGCGACAAGGGAACCCGCTTGTGCCGGGAGGCGAGGAATGTTGTCCTGAGAACGTCGATTTGGCTCCCCACAAGCGAATCCTCCGCCGTAGGCGGTAGCCTGTCCGACGACATGCGCTCGTAGCTCAGCGGATAGAGCAGGGGACTTCTAATCCCAAGGTCGTAGGTTCGATCCCTACCGGGCGCACCACTTTCAGCGCTGCTCAGGCGCTCATACAGCCACTTGTACAGCCTAGGCACCGAAGAGGCGCTGAGCGGCGTCGTCGACGGCTGCCCGCTCGATCTCGGGCAGGACGTGGGCGTACGTGTTCATGGTCAGGCCGATCTGGCTGTGCCCGAGGACCTTCATGACGGTGCGGGCCGAGGCGCCGGAGACGAGCAGGAACGTCGCGCAGGCGTGGCGCAGGTCGTGGAGCCGGAGCCAGTCGAGACCGGCGGCGGCCCGCAGCTGGTGCCAGGAGCGGTCGAGGTTGTCCGGCTCCATCGGGGTGCCTAGCCGGGCGGGAAAGACCAGGTCGTGATCGGTCCAGCTGTCGCCGGCCGACTTCCGGGCCGCCTTCTGTGCCTTGCGGTGCTTCTTGAGCAGCTTCTGCGTCTGCACTGCCACCGGCACTGTCCGGCGGGACCGGTCGGTCTTGGGCGCCGAGAACTCCAGCCGGCCGTTGGTCCGCATCAGCGTCTGCCGAACGGTCAGCGTGCCGCCACCGAAGTCGATGTCCGCCCAGCGCAGCCCCAGCAGCTCCCCGCGCCGCAGGCCGACGGTCAGCGCGGTGACGAACAGCGCCTCCAGCCGGTGGCCCTTCATGACGCCGAGCAGCCTCTTGGCCTCCTCGACGGTCAGCGCGCGCCGCTCCACCTGCTGCATGGAGGGCGGGCGGACGATCTTCGCGACGTTCCGGTGTACCAGTTCCTCCCGTTCTGCGTCGCCGAGAGCGTTGCGGATCAGGCCGTGGATGTGCCGCACCGAACTTGCCGAAAGACCGGACTCCAGCTTCGCCGCCAGCAGCTTGCGGATCGTTGCCGCCGTCAGCTTGTCGAGCTTGACCTTGCCGAGCGCCGGCCGGACGTGGTTCTCCACGATCTTCCGGTAACCCTGAAGGGTGGTCGGCCGCGTGCCGTCGGTTCGCTTCAGCTCGATCCACTCGTCCAGCCACTTGCCGAACGTCCGCGAGCCAGCGGCGAGGTTCTGCCCGCGCTCCTGCCGGCGGCGGAGGTCCGCGAGCTTGTCCAGCACATCGCGTTCCGTCTTGCCGTAGACCCATCTCCGGGTCCGCTTGCCGTCGATCCAGCCGAGATCGAGGATCGCGGCGTACCCGTCCTTGTACGGGAAGACCGATCCTTCCCCCTGCGATCGCCTTCGCTTCTCTGTCACGCAGCCTCCTCCTCAGTTGCCGAAAGCAGTTCCTCGATCGCGGCGAGCGGGATCAGCCGGGCGCGATCGAGCTTCACCGAGCGCAGACGGCCGCTGCGCATCAGGACGTAGACCGTGTCTCGCGAGACGCCGAGCAGTCGTGCCGCTTCGGCGGGCCGCACACTCTTGCGGATCATCAAGCCGCTACCTTCCCCGTGGTTGCGTCGTCGTGGTCTGGCTTGATCTGGCGTTGTCGCTCCCTCGCTTCGTTCAGCTGCGCTCGCTGCTGGATGCGCACCGAGATGGACCGCAGCAGCCGGTGTTGGATCGGTGGGATGTCCGGGTCATCGCGCCGCGCCATCTCCCAAGCGACGGGCGCGGGCGTGCCGGGTTCGGCGTCGGTGGCCGGGACCTGGTCGTGGGGGTCGCTGACACCGAGGAGCGCTTTGACCCAGGCGCGGGTGTCGTGCTTGTGGTCGGCGAGGGTCTTGCCGGACCACTGGCGGGAGACGAGGACGCGTCGGCCGCCCATGCCGAGGGTGGTTCGCTGGTGGACCTTGGCCTTGCAGCGCCCGGCCGACTGGTTCGGGCGGGCGTTCTTGGGCTGGACGCCGTACCGGAGCCAGTTGGCGCAGCGCGGCGAGCAGGGGGTGTACCGGAGTTCGTGCCAGAACCGTTCGAGGTGGGTGCGCTGCCGGTCGGTGTCGATGGCGTGGCACGTGTCGACGGACTTGGTGAGGTACTTGGTCAGGTAGCCGATCAGCTTGTCGGCCTTAGCGGTACCGCCGAGGACGCCCTCTGCGTGGACCTGCGGGCCGAACCGCGCCACGTGGACGGGTTCGTCACCGATGTCGTCGAGGGCGTCTTCCCAGGTTGGAAGCGGTTCCCGGGTGTCCGGGTCGACGTATGCCTTCTGGTCCGGGTCCCAGATGGGTGCGTGATGGTCGGGGTAGTGGACGGCGTCGACGGGTGGCCACCAGACCTGGTGGTAGGTGGCTGCGGTGATCCTGCGGAGCAGGTCGCGGGACATGGTGCCGCGCATCGCGAAGTGGGCGTGTGGGGCGAGGCGGCGTTGGGGTTCGACGGCGCCGAAGTATTGGATGGACCAGCCGGCGGCGCGGCGGGCGTTCTGCCAGAACCGGTCGAGCAGGGCCGGGAAGTGCACGGCGTCCCACGCCGCGCGGCGGTAGTCGTAGGTGGCTGGGTTGACCGGGGTGCCGTCGTTGCGGACACGGCCGTAGGTGTCGAGGGTGAGGGTCAGGAACGTGGAGGGCTGGAACACGTGCCCGTCGCGGCCTTCGTACGTGCGACCCACCGTCGTCGGGGCGACCTTGAGCCGCGGGAGGTCGGGTGCGTCCTGGCGGCGCTTGGTCGAGCGGACCCGGCGGACCGGTTTGGGCGCGTCGGCCTGGTCGTCGCCTTCCGGCTTGCCGACCGGGGTCAGGTGGCCGCGCATGCCGGATTCGGTGATCGCCTGGTCGAGTTCGGCGATGGCGGCTTCGAGCTCGCGGACCTGGTCCCACTCCGCCGCCTGCTCCGCCCGGTTGCGTTCGAACACGAAGTGCGCCCGCAGCACGATCAGGGAGCGTTGGCCTTCCGTTGGCTCGTCGGGTTCGGGGAGCGGCTCGTCGGTGCGGTGCCAGCCTTCCCGGCACTGCTGCTGCCGAAGCCTGCGCGCCCGCTTCGCGCAGGGTGGGCATTTGTCCTCGCGGGTGGCGCCGCACGGCAGGTCGATGACCTCGCTGACGCCGGTGGTGAGGTCGGTGCGGCGGAGCATGACCGGGCGGGTGCAGACGCCGTACTCGTGGGCGAGCTGCCGCAGGGCGTCGACGGAGCGGGGCATCGCGAAGCGGGCAGCGCGGGAGCCGGGGCGTTCGGTTGTCTGAGTCACCGGTGGGCAGCTCCGTTCACCCGCACGAACGCGTCCGGCGACACCTGCAGCCGCGGCGTCGGCGCATCCGTCGGCACGTCGGCGGGCAGCTCGATCGACGGAGCGGCTGGCACGTCGACGGACGTCGGCAGCGTGACCGTTGACGGTGCCTCAGAGGCAGCGGGTGGGGTCGACAGGACGAGCTTGATCAGGGCGAGGAACCCCAGGGCCGGGATGGCGGAGATGATCCAGCCGGAGAGTCCGGGTTTGGCTTCGGCGAACTGACCGGCCAAGGAGAGCGTCACTGCGCCGACGATCATCGCGATCGGGTACCGGCCGACCGGGATGCCCCGGCTGCGCCGCCGGCGCGCTTCCAGGCCGGCGGCGAGCGGGATCAGTTCGGTCACGGCGGCGTTGGCCCAGCCGAACCAGTCGCCGGTGCCATGCGGCGAGTTGTGCATGGTCCAGTCGTGGACGTGGGTGAACGACGCGGCACCGGCCATCCCCGCGACGGCGAGCAGGATCAGCACCTGCGCGCCGCCTTCGATCCGCGCGGTCATGCCGCCACCTGCCCCGCCGGCAGCGCCCGCCGAGCGCCCTCCAGGACCGCGCGGGCAGTCAGGTCGACACCTGCGGCGAGGAGATGCGCCTGCCGCGACGCGGTGACCTCGTCACGGTCGAGGCGTGCGGAGAGCCGCAGTTCGATGTGGCCGACGCCGCTGATGGTCTCGATCCGAGTTGCGACGAGGCTGCCGTACGGCGCCCGCACCGACATCGGCGCCGACCGGTGCTCTCCCGACGGGTACCCGAGACGGGCGGTGCAGCGGTGGCCGGCGGCGCACCAGTCCGGGCACTCCCGGTGCCGGCGAAACCAGGTCCGGCCGGTCGCGGACTCGCGGTGGCCGATGCGCAGCGCGGTGGCGAGGTTGCGGGCGGCGTTCCAGACGTTGGCGTTCATGCTGCTGCACCTCCGCGGGCGACCGGCCGGAGCCGGGCGAAGTCATGGGCAAGGTCGGTGATGTCGTCATCGGTGAGGTACGAGAACCGGACCCGCATCGGCGTCGGATCGCCGTCGAGGACGACGTACGCGACACCGGGACTGCTACGCGGAATGCGGTCGCAGAGCGCGCCCCGGTCGCGGGCGCCTTCGCCGAGGGTCAGGTCGACGTGCGCCTCTTCGGTGAGCCGCAGGCCGATCCGGGTCGGGAACAGGTCACGGAACGGCAGCACCTCTTTGCGCGGGTCCTGCAGGCACGCGACGACATGCACGCCCACCGCGCGGCCCTGCGTGAGCAGCACCCCGAGCGCCGCCTTGATCCGGTCCTTCAGCTGCCGATCAGTGAGGTACGCCGTCAGCGCCGCAAGCTCGTCGATGACGATCACGATCAGCGGGTCACCAACCGACGGGACGTGCTGACGGGTCTTGCCCCTCAGCCGGGCGGTGCGTTCGCGCATGGTGGCGACGGCCTCTTCGAGCATGTCCGCCATCGCCCTGAAGTCCTCGCAGGCGAACCGAGCGAACAACGGCATCCCCGCGGCGAGTTCCATCCCGCCCTTCGGGTCGAACGCCCAGACCTGCACCAGCCCGGACCGAATGCCCGAGGCCAGCGCCCGCAGCAAGGACCAGATCACCGAGCCCTTGCCTGCATCGGTGGCGCCGACCACGAGGACCTGTGTGCCGAACAGCCGCAGCGCGTACACGTCGCCGTCCTCACGCCGTGCCAGCTCCAGCGACCGGAAGTCCGGCTCGTCCGGCACCAGAAACGGCGGGACCGTGGCGAGCAGCGGGTCACCGCGCAGGAGCGTGATGACGACGAGGTCGGGCTTCGAGCCGGCGGACACCCGGCACGCGCGGGCACCGAAGGTGTGCGCCAGCCGTTCCGAGACCTTGGCAAAGTCGTCCGGGATCTGCCCGGTGACCATCCGCACTGTGATGGCGTCGGCCATGGCGGTACAGCGGACCCGCTTCACGACCGGGATCACGGTCCGGCCGTCAAAGGTCACGCCGAGGCCGGCGGTCACCATCGCCGGAAACCACTGGCGCCGGTAGATCCACCGCCGCCACCGGCCCAGCACCGGGTAGCCGACGAAGCGGCCGAAGGTTGTGCGGTCGAATCCCCACCAGCAGGCGCCGACCGCGCCGAGCACGAGGACCAGGACGACGGGGACGTGCCAGCCGTACTTGAGGTAGAGCGCGGCGAGCGCGAGGCCGGGCAGCGTGACGACCCAGTACCGCACGAGGAGGACCGCCAGGCTCAGCAGACCCTTGCCCAGCCAGGCGAGCAGGACCAGCCAGAGCGGCAGCTTGAGGTATGGCGTGCGGACGTTGAACGGGGCAGGCTCGATCCGCTCGCCGCGGATGACGTTGATGAGGGGCATCGCGGTCACCGCCCGGACGTCTTGCCGGCAGTACGGCGTACGCGACGCTCAACCGCGGTGAGCAGCGCCCTGCTCGTCTTGACGGCCGAGACCATCTGGTCCAGCGCCGCGTGGAGCCGACCCAGTTCTTCCGGGCAGGTCCCCCACAGGTCCCAGCAGCCAGGGTCGCCGATCTCGTGATGCGTGATGTCCCGCAGGGCCGCCGCGAACGTGCAGCCCGCCTCGTAGATGTCGTCCCGGTCGACGTCGGTGAACGCGTCGGCGGGCAGCAACCGCGCCGAGTCCGCCCGGGTCTTGGTGGTGCACCCGCCGCACTGCACCGCGTCGGGTGCGAGGGCCGCGAGGCGCCCGCAGGCGGGGCAATTCCGCCAGACCGCACCGTCCGGTGCCGTGATCCGGGCAGCGTCAACTACCTTGGCCATGACAGCCTTCTCCTCTGCAAGGGGTGGGGTTGGACGCCGGGGGCGGGAGACTCTTGCCGGAGATGGCCCGCCCCCAGGCGTCAGAACTTCAGGCGGCGGCGTTGACCGTCCGCGCAATCTCGCCGGGCGCGACCATGGCACCGGCGCGGATGGACCAGGCGAGCCGGGCGCGGCACTTGTGCGGCTGACGCTCGCCCTTGCAGCCTGTCGAGTCGTTGTACGGCGTCACCGTGAGATCGGTGAACGCCACCGGCGTGACGGTGAACCCGCCCCCGAGGTTGATGCCCTCCGGCGGTACGGGCTGATGCGGCGCGGCGATCTTCACCTTGACCTCGGTGGACCGGCCGAACTTCCCGGCCTCCGGGTCCTGGTCCATGACCTTGACGACCCACAGGCGGTTGCCCTGCTCATCGCGGGCCTGGTTGTCGTCCTGCCGGAGCCGGTCGAAGTCGACCAGCTTGTCGACGCTCAGGAACAGCGCCCCGTTCGGGAACACGTACTCGAACGGCACCGGAATCTTGATCGAGTTGGGTACCACGGTTGCCCCTTCGCTGTTGCCAGAACCCTGGCTACTTGACTAACCAAGTGAGCCAAGTATCGCCTTGGCCAACATGACTAGTCAAGCTTTGAGCGAAGGTCGTTTATGTCAGCGGGAGGACGGAAGCCAGCTCCGGCACGTCACGCGACAGCACAGCGTCGACGGCAAGGAGCGGCCGGCCGCTCGTATCAACCACCGCGAGCAGGGCAACGGCAACACAGCGACGCCGGTCGAGCTGAAGCGAAGCAGCCTCGGACGCCGTCGACATCCGCGCGCCGAGCCGCTCGACAACATGGTCGATCGCGAGGTCGCGACGGCGCGCCATGTGCGACAACAGACTTTCCGACAGCGGAGCAGTCGCAGCGAGTTCCGTTCCGTCGGCGATGCCCTCACCCACGAGGACGGTGCTCAGCCCATACGGCACGCCGCCGACCGCGAGGACATGCCTTCGAGCGATCAGCGGTGCGCCTGCGGCGCATCCGAGCACCGCGGCGATTCGGCCCGTCGCGCCAACACGGGCAACCCCGGTCAAGGTCGCACCCTGGTCGAGATCGAGCAGCAGGCGGACCCGACGAGGCAGCGACGTGAGGCCGGGCGCCGGACGGTCGAGGACGATCCGACCCTTGCCTTGGACGCCCTCGACCCAGCCGTGCAGCCGGAGGTATTCCAGGGCACGGACGACAGTGGAACGTGAGGCGCCGAACTCGCGGACGAGCTGGGCTTCACTGGGCAGCAGCGTGCCGACCGAGTAGGTCCGCCGGTCAATCCGCGCCTGCAAGGCGTTGATGATCTCGACATACTTCGGCGCACCCGACTCGATCGGCACTGTGACGACCCGACTCAGCCGCGCGCGACGGCGAGCATTCGGGACACCGCGGCGACGAGGTCCGCGGCCTGGTCCTCGGTCAGCTCGGTGCCCTCTTCGACCCCGTCGGGGAACTCCAGGAGGATGTTGGGCTTACCGCCATTGATGGTCCACAGGGTGACGTCGATCAGGCTCCCGGTGTCCGGGTCGGCGCAACCGACGACCGGCTGAGACCTGTGCGTCGCGTAGAGCACGCCGGGTTCGCCGACGTGGCATTCCGACCGCTCGCACCAGTGCGGGTGAACGACTTCGCTTCCGCTCACGGGACTTCCCCTCTGCTGCTGGACTTGGCTGCGACAAGCGCGACAACGTGCAGCAGCACCGGAACGGCCAGGTCTGCGGACCTGGGAGCGAGTGTTCAGCGTCGGCCCTACACCAACGGCCGCCCCGGCACTGGCGTGCACGACCCGGTCCCCCGTTCAGACCGGTTCGCAGATTTGACTAGCTTGGCTAGTCAGCTTCACGGTATTGCCGCAGGCCGATCCGGACAAGAGGACGCTCCCCAGATATTTCTCACCTGACTAGTCAGGTCATAGGCTGATCGCGTGAACGCCGAAGCGGACGACCTCGACGGCCTGGACCCGGACGACCCACGTCCCGCGTCTCAGCAGATCGCCAATGTGCTGCGCGCCGCGATCCTGACGCGCCGTTTCCAACCGGGCGAACGCCTTCCATCGCAGAACGAGCTTGCCGACCGCTACGGCGTCGCACGCGAAACGGTGAAGTCCGCTCTCCGCACCCTGCGCGAAGAACGCCTCATCGTCACCCGCCAGGGCAGCGGCGCTTTCGTTCGCGCCCAGACAGAACGCCCCGTCGGCCTGCGCCCGCACATCGAGGCCGCCTTCGAGCGCCAGCACGTGTCGATCGACTTCGCCGGCTTCTCCAGCGAAACCCTCCACGGCGCGCTGTCCGAACCGCTCGACAAGATCCGGGCAGGCCGACTGACGCCTGAGTCGATCGCGATCCGCATCCTGGTCCCCGACCACTCCAAGCCTGCTGCGGTCCCATCAGCCGCCGAAGGCCCGGAAGCCGACAAGGCAGTACGCGACCGCGCGACGCGGATCAGCAGGCGGCACAGCGAGGCAATCATCGACTCGGTCCGCGAGCTCGGCGACCTCGGCCTCGTCCGCTCCGCCAGCTGCGAAGTCCGCCAACACGGCACCGCGGTCCTGTTCAAGGTCTACATCCTGAACAACGCCGAGGCGTTCTTCGGCTTCTACCCGGTCGTCCGCCACAGCGTGACCATCAACCACGAATCGGTCCCGATCTACGACGTCATGGGCAAGGACGTCCCGCTCTTCCAGTTCGCCGCCGGCGACGACGAAGACGACATGCCCACCCAGTACGTCCAGCAGGCCCGCGCCTGGTTCGACAGCGTCTGGAACACCATCGCCCGCAAGCAGACCGCATGACGACCTCGCTCGCCACCTTCATGAGTCGAATTGAGGTCCTGCTACTTGATTTCGACGGCCCGGTGTGCGCCCTGTTCGCGACCTTTTCAGCGTCCGCCGTTGCCGACAGACTTCGCAGTGTTGCCGCATCGCACGGCCTTACCGCGACCGCGAAGGAGCCTCTCGCACTTCTCCGCGAGGTCGACCGGGCGGGTGATCCCACACTGAGCCGAGCAGTCGGTAACGCAGCACAGGAAGCCGAGATCGAAGCGGCACTCGGAGCGACGCAGACGCCGGGTATTCAGGCGGTGTTGGAAGCGGCAAAGGCCAGCCGACGCCGAGTCGCGATCGTCAGCAACAACTCAGACGAGGCGATAGCCGCCTGCCTCGCGCGCCACTCCCTCACCGAGCACGTCGACCTGGTCGTGGGCCGCTACTTCGGCATGCCTGCGCAACTACTCAAGCCGGACCCCCACCTGGTACAGCTCGCCCTCACGCGGTTGGACGCCTCAGCCAACACCGCTGCGTTCGTTGGCGACTCAGTTACCGACATCGAAGCAGGCCGTGCAGCCAGCGTGCGAACCATCGGCTACGCCAACAAGCCCGGCAAACACGAGCGGCTGACCACCGCCGGCCCCGACTACGTCATCACCAGAATGACCGACCTCGCAGAATCAATGCATGCAGCAGCCGCAAGCAGGTCATGATGGTCGGCTGGCCGACTCTCCCAGATGGAACTGCCGAAAGCATCGCCAAACGCTGGCCAGAGCGGGCATACGTCTGGGCCAAACACGTCGAAGCCGAACTCCGCGAATTATGCAGCAGGTACGACGCAACCCCCCGCGGGGTTCTGCCTGCTCGCTACGGGTTCGTCGTGGCTGTCACCACTCCACAGGGCTGCCTCGTCCTCCGTTCCAGCCCCGACCCAGACGCGTCGACGCAAGCTGACGTCGCCATCGCACTCGCCGACCTCGGGGTGGCTCCCGTGGTGTACGAAACGATTGGCTCAGAAGCTGGCTTCTGGACCGTTATGGATGAGGTGCAGCCCGGGGTTCCGTTGGCGCTTATGGATCGGAATACAGTCGACCTCGGTGCGCTTGCCGAACCGTTCGCCCAGATGAACAACCGGCCAGCACCCCGGCCAGGCATGCCATCCGTCTTCGACTGGCTACGACATCGCCTCGAAGACGACAACCTCACAGAACTGCCTGCATGGCGTGAGCCAGCACCGACCATCGAACGCGTAGCAGCGCTTGCCGCCCTTGATGAACTAGCCCGGACCGCCGAACCGTCGCTGTGTCACGGCGACGCGTCCACGTGGAATCTTCTCACCAGCGGCCGACACCACTGGAAGCTCATCGATCCACGAGGAGTTTCCGGAGAAGTCGCCTATGACGTGGCAGTTGCAGCACTCAAGCTGAGAAGCGCGCTGCCTCCCGAAGAGGCAGCAAGTCGTCTGTCGAAGCTAGTCGGTACGTCACCGTCCCGCGTCGCAGACTGGATGTTCATAGCCGACGCCGCCAGAGTGTGACGAATCAGAGCAACTTTGTTCAAATCAAATTGTCTTCAACCGACAACCCAACCGAACGTGACCTCACCGTGCATTCCTGCCTCGCACATTAAACCTAAGGCCAGTCCGATGGTATCAGTGCGCGGCCTCCGCGCCAGTTGTCAACCAACGCGTCCTGGAACCAATCGTCGGCCAAATTCGCATGGTCACAGACGATTATCTGCATCCTTCCTTCTGTCGCAGATACGAAATTCAACAGCAATTGGAACATTCGCCGCACGGCTTCCCAATCTGCATCTTCTACCTCAGAGGCGTCCGACACCTCTTCAGGGAAGAACGCCTGGGTTGGCTGGTCAAGCATCAAAAACCGCGGCACAGGTCGGTGCTGCTCAACGAACCATCGATGCAATGCGAGATGGGTCACCAGATGATAGCCGACGTGATTCTCTGCACTTCCAATCCGACTAAGCGGGCGCGGCCCCTCAGGAGTATCGGCTACAACAGTCAGATTTTTTACGTCAAGTCGAACATTATGTTCAGAATGCTCAAGACCCAAAGCGCGAGCTAGGTCCGTCATGTCCCTTGCGATTAGATTTAACCGACTACGCATCTCTTCAATTGGATCCTCAGCCGCGATCAGATCTTCCAACTCACTCACGCGACCTAGATGCCGAGCGACCGCCGCTCGCGCCTGTTCAACCGCCCCGGACGAAATTGCGGATCTCCCGTCCAACGCTTGGACTAGCCTGCCACGCACGTATGCCGCACGTACAGCACGATCTCGTTCGCTCTGCAGTGCGCGATCCGACTCGGCGACGGCATTCAAGGAGGCCAGGTTCTGGCGCATCTGATCTTTTATCTGTACAATTCGTTCTTGGATCTCTTCCAGACCCCGCCGGTGCCTCGGCCGAACTCCTTGCGTCCTTGAAAGCTCCGAATCGATGCGCTCTAAAAGAGCAGCAATCTCCGAAACGCTCGCATCAGGTTCCTCCAGCGCGGATTGGCATAGCGGGCACGTTGACTCGGACGCCTCAATTTGAGGAAGCAACTGAAGAGAAATCAGGCGACCTCGATGCGCCGAGAGCTCGCCGGCCAAGCTCTCTTCTTCTCTGTCGATCTTCCTAACCAGAGACAACTGGCTTTCAAGGTCTGAAAGATCGCTGCGGAGAGCATCTCGCTCCTCAACTAGCCGCTCGCGTTCCTCGCTGGGTTGCCCGTCGACGTAGGTGGGCTCGTCTACCGAGAAGGCTGCCTGTAACAATGTAGCCGCGAGCTGCTCATTTGGCAGTTCGAGCACAACGCGATCAACTATACCCTCGTTCACGGCCAATACGCCCAACGCTGCAAGCGACGAGTCTTGCGACTCCGCCTCGTTCTCGACCGCCGAAAGATCTCGTTCCGCGCGACGTAACGCACGCTGGGCAGAAAGAAGGTTCTGCGCTAGCGCCACCTGCCTAGGACCCGAAGCGCCGATAAAGTACGGCAATGTGTCCTTTATAGCTTGAGCGATTCTGCCTTCGGTCTGGCGATGAAAGAGCTGATTTTGATTCGCCACTTCACCCTGCTTCTGCAAGCAGAGAAGAAGAGCCTGCGCAACCGACACTTCAAATCCATAGCGGAGCGAATTGGCGTCAGGCTCCACTCTAAAACTTTCTATACCAAGTCTGGCATCAAGTTCTTCGCGAATTGCTTCCCGATCCGCATTTTCGCGAAGGTCCTCAAACCTTGGAAAGTCTAGGTCAGAAGATCCCGCCATTATCATCGCAGCGGAGGTGGACTTACCCTCGGGATTGGGTCGCGCCAGAACCAGCCGATCCTCACCAAATTGAAGCAGAGCCGCGAACCATGCTGTTGATTGAGTAATTCGGCCGATAGGAAGCGCTACCGTCGATCGTCCCAGACAGAACTCGACAATATCGAGTACGGCAGACTTTCCCGTTCCCGAACGCCCCGTAAGAACATTCAGAGCATTAGGTTTGAAGCGGACGTCACGACGTAGCCCACCGTGACTATAGAGGGCGATTCCCAACAGCTGCATCAAGGCCTCACTCCGAATAGCACGTACGCCGTAACTACGTCGACGGATGCAAACCATCGCCCCAGAAGAGAAGCAGCTCGACCGCAATCAACGACCTCGGCTCCCTGCGACTTGGAGAACTTCCGAGACCTACTGGCCGTGCTCAATCCGCCCGACTCAATGGCTAGCGCTCCCGACCTTAAAGCGAACCTCAACGCCTCTCGCGTAATTTGTGTAAGCGCTGCCGCACGCTGGGGGAACCCAGCCCGAAGTACAGGATGTTCATTCATCCAGGCAACGAGCTTCTTACGTGAAGACCTAGGCAGCGCCTGTCTCGTTTCCTCGTGAAGGACGGCAGGCAGCACCAAGAAGGCAAAGGGCAACGGCATCGGTCCAGACACTTCGCTCTCATACTCCCTGACCGCATGAATTAGCAAGATGCCGGTAAACGCAGGATTGAATAACGCTGCAGCCTCTGGCGAGCGTCTAGTGATCGCTGTCATCTACATCTGTTCCTGTTACGACATCCACCAACAGCGACTCTAGACGCTTCCCAAATTCGGGATGCCAGCCAATCTGAAACGGCCCATACCCGTCAGCAAGTTGATGGAATGTTCCCCTGTTCAGCCAAGGCTGGTCGAACCGCTCGCGCACTCTTGCCTTTGACGACTTGCAGAGCTCCTCGAAAATTTCCATGCCCGTTCTTGCGAGATCTTCTTCGCTGTCCTCGCGCCGTACGCGTGCCGCCGCCGCGTCGAACACCTGCTCCCATTCATCGTGCAGGGCAAAAGCGAATCGGTCTATCTCGACCTCACCAACCAGATGGCGTCGAAGCCACTCTGACCGCTGAGTAAATGCACGGTGATAGTCGCGAATCGCCTTTAGGAGACGAGTCTCGTCTAGCGCGATCCAAAGCAGTTGGGCAACAAAACGTCGCTCCCTGTAGAACTCGGCGTCTTCGGCCGAAAATGGGTCGTAAATTACCGGCGCTACCGGAAGGTTGCCTGGCTTGAATTGATCAAGTCTATCTTCGACGTAAACCCGAACGTCTTCCGCCGTGATGGCAGGCAAGGATCGATCGAGTAGTCGCACCGAAATTCCGCTCCACCAGCCCTTGAGGTATTCCAAAAACAGCGTTACATGATCCCGCGGGAGGCCATACCCAAGCGCCCGTTTCAGTTGCCCATCAATATCCTGCGCGGCGGGTGCTCCATCGTAGATAACTATTGCATCCACCAGGTCACGTCTGTCACTGCCGCTCATGTTCATGAACTTCTTACGCCAATTTACGGTTGTTTCGGACTTACTGTCGCGGGCTGCGGACTCTAGATCGGCGAGCACGGCGTCGACGTCACGATCGAACGGCCGCAGCTTCGCGAGAACCCCGCCGTCGGGAATGGTAGACGTGGTCAGCAGCCGCAGTACGGGTAACGTTTGACCTGAAAGACTACCTAAGGCGTCGATCCAGGAATTAATTGTCCGCCACAAGTCGACATTGTTCACAGTTAGATCGGAAGCGGGCACTGAATGATGCTTGGTTTGAAGCAATTCACTCGGCTGACCGCCGTGCAGAAACTCAATGTCGTCAAGCGTCTCCAGCCTCAATTGCACGCTCGGGTCATCGAAACCCCGCTGAATCAGCTCTACTAACGCCCACTGGCATTGGTAGATGTACCCGAGAGCACTCCCCGCTGCCGAGTGTGACGTGTGTCCCATACCTTCCGGAGGGTAGTGGCAACGTCGACGTTTAGCAATATCGAGGCGCATAAAATAGCCGATCGGCCACAGGTCGACGACGGGGAGACGTTACGGCGCCACCGGAGAGCATCTAGAGGACGCCGCAAGCCAGCACAGACGTTCGACCGTTACTTCGAGTACCCGAAGGCTAGAGGTCTCTACCACCGGGTCGCCCTAGGAAGCAAGACGCCGCACAGTCGGAGAGTCTCAATGACTGCCGAATTGCACTCTACGGAATCAAGGCGCGCCCCCTTCCGGGGCCGCGCTTTCCGAGGAGGACTCTTTGGGACGTCCTCCCGCGCTCTGTGTGCCCCAAACCCGCTCCCAGGCAAAGGAGTACAGCAGTACCACCTCTGCGCGGTCGTAGGCCCACCGGGCAACGGCACGCTCGAACGCAAGATGTTGGAGAGTGCGGCTAGCGAGTGTCTGTCCAATTTCGAGCGGTGCTACTCCGGGCGGCACAAGTCGTCGACGCAATTGCGGCCGATCTTCGGTTGTCGCGAGAAGTGGAACCGACCATCTGAACTCGCCGTCGTCGTCTGAATTGCGCTGCGTAAGATTAACGGTCGCCCGGAACGAACTCGGCAGACCGTCCAAGAGCTCTTGGTTTTCAGCTCTCTTCACGTCGCGATGAGGACCGTGCCCGCACGGCAGTGCTATGCGGACGACGCCGAGGTCGCCTGCAGCATGGAGCAGAAGCAGTTCCCACAATGCTGCGAGTTGGATCTCAGACCAACCACGGCCCGGCTGCCCCATTGCATGCAGTAGAAATGACCATTGTGGCAAACGAATGAAGTCACGAGCGTAAGCAAGCGCTTCATCAGCTTCGCCCGACTTCCTCAGGTCAGCAAGAACACTCTCCGCGACAAATTCGTGAATGGTCGACACGATGTATACCTACACCACGTTCGCTTGGCCCGAGCCGGACTGTCAGAGACTGTTCAAAGAAGCCTTCGTAGGTCCGTCGTGGTGCGAACCGCTACTCCCGTCGACACCGGTCGCTACGCTCCCTGCCAATTCCGCGGGTAGTTGCGCTCTCGCCTCCGGCGGGGACTCTAGCTCCGGGGAGGTCGCTCCGCTCCCCGCACCGTCGTCCAGGACGAGCCGAGCAGACCGGCACCGGGCCGCGCCAGGCCAAGCCGCTCCTCGTTCGCCTACGGCGAGCCTGGCCCACCGGCACCGCCCCGCTCCCTGGAATGTGGACGACGGCATACGGGCAGACTCCGCTTAGCGACCAGCCCGACAGGGTGCGGACGCAGCAACAGGACCGCCGCTCGCGCTCGGCCTGCTGGCGGCGCAAGCGCCGGCATCGGCCGGCGCGGCGGCTCTCAGCAGGCCGACCCAGTGCGCGAAGCCCACCAAACCAGAAGCTCAAGGGACGCCCAGAATGATCTTCACGTTGACGTACGACGGGCCGCTTAGCGGCTCGCATCGAAGTGCCTCCGCCAAGCATCACATCCGCCAAGCACTGCACCCCCAGCTGAAGGCTCTATGGAGGTCCGAACCGTTAGTGAGCCGGAAAGACTCGATCGACCCGGGCGCCACCGGGGAACTGTTGGCTGACGTCGCCGGACATGGCTTCGCCCCTCTCGTCCACGACCACCACCACCTGCGTGCAAAGCTTCAAATCCTCATGCTGCGCCGTGACGCCCCAGGGGGCGGCATCATCCACGGTGGCGACATCGACAACCGGCTGAAGACTCTCCTAGACGGACTACAACGACCTCAGCATCCGCAGGAGATACCCAGTGGTTGGCAGCCGAACGAGGACGAACGGCCGCTCTTCTGCCTGCTCGACGATGACCGCCTGGTCACTCGCGTTGATGTTGACACCGCACGTTGGTTGGAGCCGGGGGACCACGAACATGTCCGCCTCGTGATCACAGTCAATATCTGGTCGCCACAGATGACGTACTGGTCCATGGGCATCGCCGGGTAGCCGGGCCTCTTGCGGCGGGACGATCGCCGTCGAGGCTGAGCACCGTCGGGGCTTGGGGCGATCGGCTGCCGCGCCGGCTTCGCCGGCTTGCCACCGATCCCCCGTGGTTGCTGTGGTCGGTGGCCTTGGCTGTACAGCCAGCCGTACAGCCAAGGCCACCGGTTGCCGCCTACGTCAGCCGACGTTCTCCGACACGCTGACCTGGGCGGGAGGCCGCAGGCCAGGTGTCGGTGAGCTTCTTCTAATCCCAAGGTCGTAGGTTCGATCCCTACCGGGCGCACCACTTCGGCGCTGGTCAGGCGCCTGTTCGGTCGCTGTACACCGAAGAGGCGCCTGCGGGTGCGCCTTCCAGACAGCCAGCCAGAGTTAGGTGCCGGCTAAGGGGTTGGGGGGCGGTCGACGACGGCGGCGCCGTTGTCCAGCATCCGCTGCTTCACCTCGCGGTAGAGGGCGTCGTCCTCGATGATCACTGTCCCGCGGGCTTGTACGTCGAAGATGGCGTGGCCGCTGGGCACTCGCAGCAGGACATAGCGGTCGTCGTGTGATTCCCAGTGGGCCCGGTACGCGTCGATCGTCATGGGGTGAAGTTTCGCTCCTGGGCCCGTGCGGTACGGGGGCGGCGCCCAGCGTGTCGAGGTCGGGTGTCGGGTGGGTGACGTCTGCACGGAATGCGATGTGGGCTGCGCGGGAGGCAACACCGGCGGGGTGCGGGTGGGGCACGGTTCGGGGTATGGGACTCAGGACCAGGTTCACGGAGGCGTTCGGGCTCACGACGCCGATCGCGCAGGCGGGGATGGCGTTCGTGGGGATGACGCCGGAGTTGCCGGTGGCGGTCAGCAACGCGGGGGCGCTCGGGTCGCTCGGGGTGGGGTTGATGCCGGCGGCGGCGTTGGCGCAGACGGTGGCGGCGATACAGGCGAAGACGGATCGGCCGTTCAACGTCAACTTCATCACGGTGTTCACGGAGCAGGCGCAGATCGACGCGGTGTGTGAGGCCGGGGTGGCGGTGGTGTCGTTTCACTGGGGGCATCCGCCGCGGAGGTGGATCGAGCAGCTGCACGGGGCGGGTGTGCGGGTGTTCGAGCAGCTCAGCTCGGTTGACGCGGCGAAGCGGGCGGTTGACGACGGGGTGGATGTGGTCGTCGCGCAGGGGCAGGAGGCGGGCGGGCACAACGCGGCGACGTTGCCGGTGTTCGCGCTGGTGCCGCTGGTCGTGGACGCGGTGGCGCCGGCGTTGGTGCTGGCGTCGGGTGGGATCGCGGACGGGCGGGGCGTGGCGGCGGCGCTGATGCTGGGGGCGGACGGGGCGTGGGTCGGCACGCGGTTCGTGGCCAGCGGCGAGTCGGGGGCGCACGACGGGTACAAGAGCCGGTTGCTGAGCTCGGACGCCACGGAGACGGTGAGCACGTCGATGTTCGGGCCGGACATGCCGGACTTCAACCCGATGCGGGTGCTGCGGAACCGGGTCGTGCGCGAGTGGCTGGACGCGCCGCCGGCGGAGGCGGACGACGCGCCGCTGCCGGTGATCGGGGAGACGGTGCTGGGTGGGGAGACGGTGACGATGCACCGGTTCTCCAACCTGGTGCCGATGCGCGGGCTGACCACCGGTGATCTCGAGGAGATGCCGCTGCTCGCCGGGCAGGGTGTCGGGCTGGTCACCGAGCTGCGGCCGGCGGCGGAGATCATCGAGGCGATGACGGCCGACGCGGTGGCGATGCTCGGGCGGTACGGAGGCCGCCACGAAGGCGGACACGAAGGCGGACACGGGGGTTAGCCGCAGCACGAAGACGGTGGTCAGGGGGTGTGTGAGGCGGGGCGCAGCGGCGGACAGTGAAGGGCATGATTCTTCTGGACTCCGGCCGGCCACCCGTCGCGGTGCGCGCGGCGACCGGGTTGTGGATCGGCGCCGTCGGGCTCGGCGCGGTGGAGACGGTGATCGTCGTGGGGGCCGGCCAGGCCGGCGAGAATCCCCTGTTCGGGGTGCTGTTCCGGTGCGTGGTGTACGCGGCGGCGGTGCTGACCGCGCTGCGGATGCGGGCGGGGCGGCGGTGGGCCCGGATCGCCCTCGCCGTCGTGCTGGGCATCGTCGGCACGTTGTCGCTGGTCATCGAGCCGATCTCGTGGCTGGCCGACGGCAACTCGCTGAGCGCGGCGACCGCCGACGCGGACCTGACCTGGTGGGCGATCGCGGCGGCCAGGACGTTGCACGTGGCCGCGGTCTGGGCGGCCGTGCCGCTGATGTTCACCGGGTCGGCGAACCAATACTTCAGAAAGCACCGGTGACGCTGTCGGAAGGGCGTCGCAACCATGTCGGCGGTGGTGGGAGCGGGCGTTGCATGGCTGCTGGGAGCGGCATAGGAGACGTGCAGTGGACAACCGCAGCTACTGGACGACGTCGGCACTCGCACCGGCCGAGCAGTTCACGCATTGGCGGGAGCTGATCTGCGAGGCGTTTCTGGCGCTGACGCCGGAGTCGGATCTGAGGGACGGGTTCGCCGGGTCGGTGACGCAGTGGCGGCTGGGCGAGCACAGCATGGCGAGGATCGAGTCGCAGCGGCAGGTGGTGTACCGGACGGAAGCCGCCGTCGCCAGCGACCCGATCGGCGGCTACTACGCGAATCTGCAGGTCAGCGGCACGAGTCTGATGGTGCAGCACGGGCGGGTGGCCACGCTCCGCCCGGGCGGCCTGGCCGTGGTCGACGCCGACGAGCCGTTCCGGTTCGAGTTCGGCGGTGATTTCCGGCAGCTGTCGCTGTTCGTACCGGCGAAGACACTGCGAGCCAACGGCCCGGTGCGGACGGCGACGGCGATCGACACCGTCACCGGGGTCGGGGCGGCAGTGCGGCACTCGATGGAGACCCTCGCCAGGGGGCCGATGCGGGAGTCGGCGGCGAACCGGCTGGCCGCGCACGCGGCGGGCATGCTGTCGATCGCGCTCGAACCGTCGATCCTGACACCGGTGCGGTCGCCCAAGACGTACCGGACATGCATCGACGACATCGAAGGACATCTGACCGACGAGGACCTGTCACCGGCGGCGACCGCACGGCGCCTCGGCATCTCCGTCAGGACGGTGCACGCACTCTTTTCGGGAGCAGGAGCGGGGCAGGGGGAGTCCTACGCGGCCACGGTGCGGCGACTGCGGCTGGAGCGCGCGGCGCGGCACCTGGCCGACCCGGCGATGCGGCACCTGCGGGTCATCGACGTCGCCACGGAGGCGGGCTTCGGCAACGTGGCCAGCTTCCATCGGGCGTTCCGCAAACAGTTCGGCCGGACGCCAAAAGAAGCCCGTGAGTGAATGCAAGAACGCGCCCGGCCATACATCGAATGCAGGTCGCGGCTAGCTGAAGGACACCGGGCGTTCATCGACTCTGATAAAAGTGTGCGGCATGAAGAGGCTCAGCCGCCGCACGTTCGTCCTCAGTGGACTGGCCACCGCCGGGGCCGTCGCACTGCCGTTGACCAGCGCTCAGGCCGCCGTCCCGTTCCCGTTCAAGCTCGGCGTCGCCTCGGGCGAGCCGGCCTCAGACAGCGTCGTGCTGTGGACCCGGCTCGCCCCGTCGCCGCTGAACGCCGACGGTCAGGGCGGCATGGCCAACGCCGACGTCACCGTCGACTGGCAGGTGTCCACGACCGACACGTTCAGCTCGCTCGTCGCGTCGGGGTCGGTCACCGCACGTTACGCGGACGCGCACTCCGTGCACGTGGTCGCGGGCGGGCTCGCGCCCGACGCCGAGTACTACTACCGCTTCCGTGCGCAGGGCCACCTGTCCCCCGTTGGCCGGACCCGCACCGCGCCCGCGCCCGGCACCGTGGGCCGCAACCTGGTGATGGCGTTCGCGTCGTGCTCGCACTACGAGTCGGGCTACTTCACGGCCTACCGCCGCATGGCCGAGGACCGCCCGGACCTGATCCTGCACCTGGGCGACTACATCTACGAGGGCGGCACGGGCTCCAGCGGCGTCCGCCAGCACGCCGGCGCCGAGATCGTCTCGCTCGCCGACTACCGCCGCCGCTACGCGCAGTACAAGTCGGACCCGGACCTGCAGGCGGCGCACGCGATCGCGCCGTGGCTGGTCGTGCCCGACGACCACGAGGTCGAGAACAACTACGCCAACATGGTGCGCAACGACAGCAGCCCGGTGCTGACGGCGGCGCAGTGGACCGCCCGGCGCACCGCCGCCTACCGCGCGTACTACGAGAACATGCCGCTGCGGCCGAGCCAGGCGCCGACGGGCAACAGCATCCCCCTGTACCGCCGGGTCGGCTGGGGCACGCTCGCCACGTTCCACATGCTCGACACCCGGCAGTTCCGCGACGACCAGGCCTGCGGCGACGGCTGGAAGGTGTGCGCCGCCGCAGACACCGCATCGCGGTCGCTGACGGGCGCGGCGCAGGAGGCGTGGCTGCTCGACGGCCTCGCCCAGCACTACGGCACCTGGGACATCCTCGGCCAGCAGGTGTTCTTCGCCCGGCAGTACGACGCCAGCGGCGCCGCCAACATGGACGCCTGGGACGGCTACCGCGCGTCCCGGTCCCGCATCCAGCAGGGCTGGATCGACCGGTCGGTGCGTAACCCGCTCGTGCTCACCGGCGACGTCCACGCGGCGTGGGGCAACGACCTGAAGGCCGACTACGCCAGCAGCTCCTCCGCGACCATCGGCACCGAGCTGGTCTGCACGTCGATCACGTCCGGCGGCAACGGCTCGACGACCACCACGATCCCCAACTCCGGCACGAACCCGCACCTGAAGTTCTACTCCAACCTGCGCGGTTACGTCCGGACCACGATCAGCCCCGCTCAGGTGCGGGCCGACTTCCGCGCGGTCAGCTCGGTCACCGAGCACGGCGCGGCCGCCACCACCCTCAAGTCGTTCGCGATCCTCGACGGCCAGCCCGGCCTTCGGGCCCTGTAGGAGAAACCTTTTCAATGGCAGCCATCACCTCGGTCGCGCTCGCCGCGACCCTCGCCGCCACGTCGATGACGTGGACGACGGCCAACAGCGTCGCCACCGGCGACCAGGACACGCCGGCCATCGCCGCCAACCGCAACGGCCAGGTCGCCGTGGTCTGGGAGGACGACCGGGACAGCACCGCGCCCGAGAACAACTCCCACTCCGACGTCTGGCTGCGGCTGTTCACCGACGGCGTCGCGAAGTACGAGCTCAAGCTGTCGGCCGGCGGCACGTCCGGCACGAACTGGAAGCACATCAGCCCCGACGTCGGCCTCGACGACAAGGGCAACGCCGTCGTGGTCTGGGCCGAGGACCCGGACGGCAACGGCGCGTTCAACATCGTCTACCGGGTCGTCTCCCCCACCGGCACGGTCACCGCGTCCGGCCGGGCCAACGCGGACGCCGCCAGCGACCAGATCCTGCCGAAGGTTGCCGTCGACCCGGACGGCGCGCCCAGCACCGGGGCGGTCGCGTTCAGCGTCGTGTGGGAGGACGTGCAGGGCACCACGTACAGGGTCAAGGCCGCCGGGTACACGGGCCCGACGACGAAGGCCTACGAGGTCTTCGCGTCGCAGACCACCGGCGCGCACCACCAGCCCGACGTCGCGGTCTCGGCGTCCGGCGACGCCCTGGTCGTCTGGGACGAGGACGCCGACGCCAACGGGTTCTACAACATCGGTCTCGTACGCCTGGCGAAGGCCAACGGCGCGGTCAACCTCTCCCGCCGTACCGCCAACAGCCTCGGCGACGGCCAGCAGCGGCGGGCGGCGATCGCGGCGTCGTTCTCGGGTGCCTTCGCGGTCGCGTACGAGTCGGACCACACCGGCACCGCCGGCGTGTGGACCCGCTCGTTCCTCGCCGACGGCACGCCGCGGCACGTGGAGGTCCTGTCGGCGAACGGTGGCGCCGCCCCCTCGATCGGCATCGACGACCAGGCGAACACGGTCGCCGGCTGGACTGTGGGCGGGCTCGACGTGTGGGTCCGCGGGTTCAACCCCGACGGCACCGGCACGGGCCGCCTCGCCTCGCAGGTCCTCAGCCAGACGGCGACGGGCCGGCAGGAGCAGCAGGTCGTCGCGGTGTCGCCGTGGGGCGAGGTCAGCGTCGCGTACACCGACGACAACGACGGCAACACGTTTGACCAGGTCATCCTCGGCACGGGAGGCAGCAACTCCGACTGGTGACACCTCCGGCCTGATGTGCGCGCTATTGTTGAACCGTCAACGAACAGGAGCGCGCATGATCACGATCGAGGTCTGGTCCGACATCGTCTGCCCGTGGTGCTACATCGGCAAACGACGCCTCGAAACCGCCCTGTCGACGTTCGACGGGGCGGTTTCGGTGCAGTGGCGCAGCTTCCAGCTCGACCCGTCGACGCCGGTGGGCGACCCGCGGCCGGTCGGCGAGTCGCTGGGCGCGAAGCTGGGGCTGCCCCAGGCTCAGATCGACGGCATGTTCGAGCACGTCACGCAGCTCGCGGCGGCCGAGGGTCTGGCGTACGACTTCGCCCGGGCCCGCACCGCCAACACCTTCGACGCGCACCGGCTGCTGCACTTCGCCAAGGCCCACGGCCTGCAGGCGGAGCTGAAGGAACGGCTCCTGCACGCGTACTTCACCGAGGGTGCCGACGTCGGCGACCAGGTGGTGCTCGCGGGGCTCGCCGCCACGGTCGGGCTGGACGAGGTGGCGGCCAAGCAGGCTCTCGCCGACGGCTCATTCGAGGCCGACGTCCGTCAGGACTTCGCGCAGGCCCGCGCGTACGGCATCAGCGGCGTGCCGTTCTTCGTCTTCGACCAGAGGATCGGCGTGTCCGGCGCGCAGCCCGTCGAGGTGTTCGAGAAGGCGCTGCGGTCCTGATCGCTTCACGTGCACTTGCGGGTGCGAATGGTAGAGGCAACAGGCGCACAGTCAAGTGGCAGGTTTGTGATGCACGTGCACCGCGGACGTGAATGACTGCGTTCAGGCGGACACAAACCGCGTCACCGGTTCTACGCTGCTTGCATGAGCGCTGACGTGCTGCACGCCTACCGTATGCAGGTCGCCCGCGGTGTTCGCCGGTTGTCCACCGACGATACCGAGCAGGTGGCGACGCTGCTGGAGCAGCTGGGCTATCCCCAGGAAGGGACCGACACCGCCGGGCGCCTGCGTTCCTGGGTCGACCACCCCGCGGGGGGCGCGTTCGTCTGGGACGAGCGGGGCCGCCTGCTGGGCGTCATCGCTGCGCACATCATCCCGTCGTTCGAGAAGGACGGGTCGTGGCTGCGGATCGTCGCGCTCGCCGTCGCCGACTCGGCGCGCGGGCGCGGGATCGGCACCAGCCTGGTCGCGGCGGCGGAGACCTTCGGCCTCATGCGCGGCTGCCACAGCGTCGAGGTGACCAGCCTGCGGACCCGCGAGGGCGCGCACGCGTTCTACAAGGCGCTCGGGTATTCGGACCGCTCCGACGCGGCGGGGCGCTTCCTGCGACAACTCCCCTGATGTCCTTTTCGCCCTCTTTGTGATTTTGTGCAGGGCGGGCGAGATTCGCTTCCGCTGCCGCGCCGTTGTCCACAGCGTCGCCGCTTTCCTTGGGCGCGGCTTTGTCGGAGGCGCTTGCCTCGGGTCAGGCGTTGAGCTTGGCGGCCAGGGTCTTGGCCACCTCGACCAGGCCCGTGTCCGCGGCGGCGGGGAGCTCGCCGCCGCCGAGGTTGGCGACGGACAGCACCACGATCAGGTTGCTGACCCGCATCGTGATGATCTGAGGCTGGCCGATGGCGCGGACCCGCTGGCGGACCGCCTGGTCGCCGACGCCGTCGAGGGGCTCGCTCTCGGTGCCGCTGGTCACTTCGAGGTAGCGGGAGGCGAGCTCCGGGCCGCCGACCGTGCCCTTCTTGGGCACGACCGTGAAGCCGACGTTGAGCTGCGTCTGGCCGTCCCCCGCCGTGCAGTTGGCGCCGTCGGCCTCGACCTTCGCCGCCGGTACCACCGCCGCCACCGCTGAAGCGTCGAGCACCGCGCAGTCAGGTGCGGCGCTGAAACGCCCCGCTTCGGTGAAGACACCGAGCGTGTATGCCACGCCGAGGCCCGTCGCAGCGAACGCGGCGACCACCGCGAGGACGATCAGGGCGATTCGCCAGAAGCGCTGCATCGCGTCATTCTAGGGGCGCCTGCCCGACGGCCACTCGTGCGAGCATCTTGTGCGCAGGTTGAAGTCCGGCTTAAGCCCATGGTCCTCGACCAGCGGGTTCTGATACCACCAATGGCAGTGGAACCACATGAGACACGATCAACCATGACCGTCCCCCGGCAACAACGCCCGGCGAGCAGCCTCGCCGCCCCGGCGGCACGACCCGTCGAGCACAACAGCGCCGGACGGCTCCTGCTGCGCACCCTGTTCTGGGGCGGTCTCGCGCTGGCGCTGCTGCCCTGGTGGCTCGGCACGAAGGCCGGCTCGATCGACACCGGCGCGGAGATCTTCCAGTCGGCCGGCCGGGTCACCGGCCTGATCGCCGGCTACCTGCTGCTGGTGCAGGTGATCCTGATGAGCCGGCTGGCCGTCCTGGAGCGCTGGATCGGCGCCCGCCACCTGGGCCTGTGGCACCGCGAGCTCGGCGGCTCCGTCCTGATCATGATCCTGGCCCACGCGGCGCTGATCACCGTCGGTTACGCGTACGCCGACCGGGTCGGTTTCGTCAGCGAGCTCGGCACGATCCTGACCGAGTACGAGGACATGGTCACCGCCTTCCTCGCGGCCGGCATGCTGGTGTGCATCGGCCTGCTGAGCATCCGCGGGCTGCGCCGGGCCCTGCCCTACGAGCTGTGGTACTTCCTGCATCTGACCGCCTACCTGGCGCTGCTGCTCGGCTTCGCCCACCAGTTCTCCAACGGGCAGGAGCTCTTCAAGCCGGGCCTCGGCCGGACGCTGTGGATCGCCTTCTACGTCGTCATGGTCACCGCGGTCGTCTGGGGGCGCATCGTGGCGCCGCTGACGTTCAACCTCCGGCACCGGCTCCAGGTGGCCGACGTGGTCGCCGAGGGCCCCGACATGGTGTCGATCTACATCACCGGCAACCGCCTGCACGACATGGACGCGCAGGCCGGCCAGTTCTTCCGGTGGCGCTTCCTGTCGCGCGGGCTGTGGTGGCAGGCGCACCCATTCTCGCTCTCCGCCGCGCCGAACGGCCGCTGGCTGCGGCTCACCGTCAAGACCGTCGGCAGCCACACGATGGCGATGCGCGACCTGCGCCCCGGCGTGCGGATCTTCGTCGAGGGCCCGTGGGGCGACTTCACCGCGAGCCGCCGGGTCAAGTCGCGGACCGTGCTCATCGCGGCGGGCAGCGGCATCGGGCCGATCCGCGCGCTGCTGGAGGAGCTGCCGCCCGGCGCGGTGGTCATCTACCGGGCGTCCGCCGTGCACGACCTGCACCTGCGCGACGAGCTGGAGCACCTGGCCGACCTGCGGCACGCCACGCTGTGGTTCGTGGTCGGCGACCGGCGCGACCCCGGCCCCCGGCGCCTGTTCACGCCCGCCGGGATGCGGGAGCTGGTGCCCGACATCACCGAACGCGACATCTACCTGTGCGGCCCAGACGGGCTGGTCACGCAGTCGCTGCAGGTGCTGCGGCGGCTGCGGGTCCCGCGCCGGCAGATCCACCTCGACCCCTTCGAGTTCTAGCTTCTTGTTGAGAGTTGGTCCCTCGTGAGACGCGCGATGATCGCCCTGATGGGCACCGCGGCGGGCACCGTCCTGCTGGTGGGTGCCAAGGCCGGTTTCAGCAGCCCCACCGACCGCCCCCTGGACCCGCAGGCCGTCGGCGCGACCGGCCCCGTGCCGTCGGCGTCCGGGGGCCCGCCCTCGGCGGTCACGATGCCGCCCGGCAACGGCGCCGCGCCCACCACGACGACGGCCACGACGACGGCCGCGGCACCCCCGGCCGGTGGCGGCGGCACGAAGACGACCAGCACGCCGAAGCCCACGACGGCGGCGCCGAAGCCACCCCGCACCACGATGAAAGACGGCACCTTCGGCGGCAACAGCGTCTACGTCGAATACGGCTCGGTCGAGCTCTCGATCGTCGTCTCCGGCGGCAAGATCACCGACATCAAGGTCCTGGACTCGCCGAGCAACCACTCGCGCTCCGTGCAGATCAACAACAACGCCCTCCCGAAGCTCAAGTCCCAGGCCCTCTCGAAGCAGAGCGCGGACATCGACACCGTCTCCGGCGCCACCTACACCAGCTCGGGCTACAAGCTGTCGCTGCAGTCGGCGATCGACCGCGCGTTCCAGGCGTGACCTGTGCTCGTGCGGGTCGAGCACGTGATGGGGATGGCGGTCAGCCTCGACCTGGCCGACCCGCTGCCGGTGCCCGAGCTGGAGCGGCTGGCCGACGAGGTCTTCGCCTGGCTGCGCCTGGTCGACACCACCTTCAGCACCTACCAGGCCGACAGTGAGATCAGCCGCCTCGGCCGCGGCGAGCTGCGCCGCTCCGACTGCTCGCCGCTGGTCGGCGAGGTTCTCGACCGGTGCGCCGAGCTCTGGGACGAGACCCGGGGCTACTTCGACATCATGGCCGGCGGCCGCCTCGACCCCTCCGGCTACGTCAAGGGCTGGGCGGTCCAGCGCGCGTGCGACCGCCTGCTGCTGCTCGGCTCCTCCCACCACTGCCTGAACGCCGGCGGCGACGTCTTCGTCCGTGGCGCCGCCCCTGGCCGTCCGGCGTGGCGGGTCGGCATCCGCCACCCCTGGGAGGCGATGTCCCTCGCGTGGGTCCTGGAGGTCACCGACATGGCGGTGGCGACCTCTGGCACGTACGAGCGCGGCCTGCACGTCGTCGACCCCTTCACCGGCGAGCCGGCCGCCGCCCTGCGCTCGGTCACCGTGGTCGGCCCGGACCTCGGCACGGCGGACGCCTACGCCACGGCGGCCCTGGCCATGGGCGAGGCAGGCATCGACTGGCTGGCCCAGCTCCCCAACCACGAGTGCGCGGTCGTCACCGAAGACGGCCGCGCGATGCGCTCCGACGGGCTGCCGGTGGCCCCCAGCACCTGACCATCCCCGGCGAGACGATCGCAGACCGCCCTCAGGTCCTCGACGGCACCCGCTCCCACCCGCTTTCCCGCGCCAGGCTGCAGCCCGTCTACGAGACCCGCCGCCCGCCCACTTCCCACGCCTGACTCCGGCCCGTCTACGAGACCCGCTGCCGCCCGCATCCCACGCCTGGCTCCGGTCCGTCTACGAGACCCGCTGCCCGCCCGACTCATTGCCTGCTACCCGCCCCGGCCCCAGCCCGACGCTCTGCCTGTTGCCCGCCCGGCTCCAGCCTGCGACCGGCACGTGCCCGACCATGCGGACTGCGGCCGACCTGGTCTGATGGCGCAGCTTCGCGAGGGGACCGGATGCCCGCCCGGCTTCGCGCCCGACAGGCCCACAAACCGCGACCCCCGCCGCCCGGCCCAGCACGAAACACCCGCAACCGGCTTCGCGCCCGCTCCCGGCCCGCGGCACGCTTCGACCCGCCCATGGGGCTGGCTCCCCGCCCGACTCCACCCCGGGACCGGGTTCGCGTCCCCGCCCCGGCTCCGGATCACCCGCGAGACCCGTTCCGCCAAACTCCGGCCCGTGGCTGCCTCACACCCAACTCTGCCCACGACCGACTGACCACCACCTGTCAACGAGATCCGCTCCACGCACCGAATCCTGCCGGTGTCCTGCCTCGCGCCTGACCTCGGCACTGCTCCGGCCGCGACCAGTTCACCGCCCCGGCTCCGGCCCACGAAGCGCTACCCGCCGAGCTCCAGCCCGGCACCAGCCTGCGGCTCGGTTCGCGTCCAGCTCCGACCCGCCCACAGGACCCGCCTCGTGCCCGACTCCGGCCCGCGACCCGCTTCCCGCGCCCGCTCCTGCCTCCGCGACCCGCTTCCTGCGCCTGGCTGCAGCCCGTCTACGAGGCCGGCTTCGGGACGGCCAGGTCCAGATACTCGAGCAGGTGCTCATGGGTCGGCGCGGACATGTCGGGTGTGAAGTGCAGGTAGCGCAGCCGCTTGCCCGTCCCCTGCAGCAGCCCGTGCGGATCGGGCAGGTCGGCGCCGTGCTCGAAGCCGACCGACACCGAGTCGGTGCCGGGGAAGATGGCCGCGACATAGCCCCGCTCAGGATGGTGGAACCCTAAGCCGTGCCAGCCTCGATAGACGCGCTCGGTCAACTCGGGCCGGGCTTCCACGATGACGTCCCGCAGGTGGCGGGCGAGCACGGCGATGTCTGGGCAGCTATCGGCGAGAAGTTGGTCGAGGCCGGGAGGCTCGATGGCTATCATGCCGACACCTCACCACATGGGTACGACAATTCCAGCGGCTTTTCCTACCAGTCGAACGTGGGCCCCTGGACCGACCCGCCGAGCAGGATCGCCCGGTCTATGTAGACCCACTTCTCCACCACGTAGTACTGACGGCCGCGCGGCGGGGTGACGTCGAACGGACCGCAGTCGTGGCTGGGTGCGAAGTCGGTGAACATCAGCTCACGGCACACGCGCGGGCCGTCGACGACGTTCCTGGTCTCAGCGTCGACGAGCGACATGGAGATGTCGGCCTGGATCGCCGGGAGCGCCGAGACGTGCCCCACCATGCGGACCGCGGCGGAGCTGGTCTGATGGCACGGCTTCGCGAGGACCGGATGCCCGATGTCCCATGTGTACTCCTCGGCGCACTGCCACGCACCCCACACGATCGCCTCGACAGGACCGGCCGAGCGGGTGGGCACACCACCTCTGATCTTCTCGCCGCCAGATGTACGACCACCGCCCACCGACGGCGTGACACCGATCTGCGGCAGCGCGGGCTGACCGGCGACGCTCGGCGGCAGCGCGTCCGGACGCTGGACCGCTGTCTGCGCGCTGGGCTGGTGCACGACCCGCCAGGCGGGGACCGCGACGACCGCCAGCGCCGCCAGTACGACGGCCAAAACTGTCATACGTGAGCGCGATGATGTCGGTGGTCGGGGCTTCGGCACCGGCGGCTCGAAGGAGGGCAGCAGCTCATGGATCACTGGCTGGGGCGGCAGAGCGGGATCGTCGGCGGTGCGCTTCGCCACCACGCGCAGCGTGTGCGCGAGTTCCTTCGCCGTCGGGCGGCGGCCTGGACGCTTGTCCATGCAAGCCCCCACGACCCGCCAGACGGTCTCCGGCATCCCCTCCACACGCTGCGGCGACTCGTCCACGTGCCGCCGCAGGATCGCCCAGGCCGGGCCCCCGGCATAGGGCGGCCGCCCGGCGACGAGCTCGAAGAGCACCACGCCGAGGGCGTAGACGTCCGCCGCCGGCGCGGGGCGGCCGCCGTAGACGGTCTCCGGCGCGATGTAGTTGGCGGTGCCGACGAGCGCGCCCGGCGTCGTCATGCTCGGCGTGTCGAGCACCCGCGCGATGCCGAAGTCGGTGAGGCGGGTGTGCGGCTGGCCGCCGTCGCGGTCGAGCAGGATGTTGTCGGGCTTCAGGTCGCGATGGACTATGCCGCGCCGGTGCGCCGCCGAGAGAGCGTCGGCGACCTGGGCGAGCAGTGTCGCGGCCTCGGCCGGCGGCAGCGTGCCGCGCTGGTGCAGGTGGTCGCGGAGACTGCCGCCGTCGACGAGGTCCATGACGAGGCCGAGCGACGTGCCGACGGTGACCAGGTCACGGACCCGCACGATGTGCGGGTGGCGGAGCATGAGGAGGATCGCGCGTTCCTGGACGAAGCGGTTGACCGCCTTCGGCTCCGCCATGAGGTCTTCGCGCAGCAGCTTGACGGCGACCTCGTCGTCACCCTGGAGCGCGCGGGCACGCCACACGGTCCCGGTGCCACCGCCGCCGATCGGCTCGATCAGCTGGTAGGCGTCACCGATGCGGTAACCGGTGAGGTCCTCGCTGAGCGACCGGAGACCGTCGTCGGTGTCGTCGCGCGCTTCGGGGGGAGTACGCATCGGGCTATTCGTACAGAATGCAAGATGAAGGTCACAACCGTTACCAGGCAGTACTCCCCATGTGGGGGACCCCTTGAGCGGCGTGGACCTTCACAGGCGCCGATACATGATATGGAAGTCGACCAACCCGTACTTCGTGCTGCGGAAGCCGTCCGGAATCGTGCCGACGATGATGAAGCCGAGCGAGCGCCACAGCCGCACGGCGACGGTGTTGGTGGACACGACCGCATTGAACTGCATCGCCGTGAAGCCGCGCTCGCGGGCCCGGTCAAGGCAGTGCTCGCCGAGGGTACGGCCCAGGCCTCGCCCCCGGGCGCGGGTCGACACCATGAAGCTGGCGTTCGCCACGTGGTCGCCGAGGCGACCCTTGTTGGGACCGACCTTGTAGGTGCCGAGCACGTCGCCGTCCTCGACCGCCACCCAGACCTCGAAGGGGGGCGGCAGCAGCCAGTGCGACCTGGCGTCCTGCTCGGTGGAGTTTGGGTCGTTGTCATAGCTCTCGCCGGCGGACACGACCTCGTGCCACACGTCCCAGAGGCCCGAGTGCTGGCCTTGCCAGTCGTCGTCGACAAAGCGCCTGATCTCCACGCTGTTCATTCAACACGTCAGGTGGCAGGCTCTGCATTCGTGTTCGATGTGTTGAGCGACGCATTCAGCCGGTTGCCCGCGCCCCCGCGTGAGGTCGTCATCGCCACCGCAGTCGTGGCGCTGCTGGCGGTCCTGTTGCGGCCCGCCTGGCGGGTCATGCGCAACTTCATCACCATCGCGCACGAGGGCGGCCACGCCCTGGCGGCGGTGCTGAGCGGCCGGCGGCTCTCCGGGATCCGGCTGCACTCCGACACGTCGGGCCTGACGCTGTCGAGGGGCCGGCCCAACGGGCTCGGCATGGTGGTCACCGGGCTCGCCGGGTACATCACGCCGTCGCTGCTGGGCCTCGGCGCGGCCGCTATCCTCGGCGTGGGCCGGATCACAGTGCTGCTCTGGCTCCTGCTGCTCCTGCTCGTCGCCATGCTCATCATGATCCGCAACGTCTATGGCATGGTCTCCGTCGTGGTCGCCGGCGCGATCATCTTCGCGGTCTCGTGGTTCGGCTCGCCGGAGGTGCAGGGCGCGTTCGCGTACGCCTTCTCCTGGTTCATGCTGCTCGGCGGCGTGCGGGCCGTGTTCGAGCTGCAGCAGTCACGCTTCCGCCGCCAGGCACCCAACTCCGACGCCGACCAGATCGGCCGGCTGACCCGAGTGCCCGCGATCGTCTACGTCGCGTTCTTCGTGATCGTGTCGCTGGCGTCGCTCGCGTTCGGCACCCGGCTCATGCTCGGCCCCGTGGCGGACCTCATCTCGGGCTGACACCTCCACCACCCGTCACTGACCTGCTCCAGGCCGGCCCGGCTCGACCCACCCATCCCGACGACCCCGTCACGACAGCAACCGACCAGTCGACCCACCCGCTCCGGCGACGGCGCTGCGCCAGATCCGCGTCTGGGGCTGAGTGCCCCTGGACCAGGCCCAGCGCCGCGACAGCAGCCGACCTGCTCAACCCAACCCCCACGACCCCGCCACGAATGCAGCCGGCCGGATCGACCTAGCTTCGACGCCCCACCGCGATGGCGGTCGGTTCGCGGCGAGCACCATGGCATCAGACGGCGGAAAGGCGCCGTCGCAGCCGGGCACCGCCGGCGATCGACGCGATGCTCCACGGCGCTGAGGTGAGGCATCACACCGGTCGATCGCGGACGGCGACGGCCGATGGGCAGCGTCACGCCCGGCGAGCGCGGCGCCCACCGCGGACCCCTCGGGCAGCGCGGCGCTCACCGCAGACGCCCAGAAGCAGCGCGGCGCTCACTGCGGACTCCTCGGGCAGCGCGGCGCTCACTGCGGACTCCAGAAGCAGCGTGGTGAGCCGTGCGGAACGGGACACCGCCCGCCCGCTGCATCGATCGCCCCGGTCGTGTCCGCTGCGTGGTGGGTGAGGCTCGGGATCTCGGGTCCGCCTTGACCCGGCCAGCCGGTATTCCGCGTCCGGATGCCGCCGGCTGGTCGATACGGCGGGCCCTGGGCGGCGGTCGCGCGGATTGCGTCCCGTGTCTCTGCGCCGGCGCAGTCTCCGGAGCGGGAGCCGTCGATCGCCGTACAAAGGGAGACGCCGCACACGCAGCGCCGGTCTTCGTCGTCGGACGTGTGGGTCAGGCCGGGACCGGGGTCAGCACCGCTGCGGCGACCCGGTGAGCCTCCTCGAGGTGGGGCCAGCCGGAGAGGATGAACTCGTCGACGCCTTCGTACTCGGCGAGGCGCAGGCGGATCTCCTCGGGGCTGCCGACCAGGGCGGTGCCGGCGCCCTCGCGGACGAGGCCGATGCCGGCCCACAGGTTGGGGGCGATGACCAGGCCGTCGGTGGTGCCGGCGTTGAGCGCGGTCATCCTGGCCTGGCCGACGGAGTCCATCCTGGCGAACCGGGCCTGCGCCGCCGCGATCCTCGCTGGGTCCATGCCGCGCAGCAGCCGGTCGGCCTCGGCCCACGCCTGGTCGGCGTCGTCGCGGACGATGACGTGGATCCGCAGGCCGAAGCGCAGGGTCCGGCTGTACGCCGCGGCCTTGGCCCGCATGCGCTCGACGCGCTCGGCGATCGCGGCCGGCGGCTCGCCCCACATGAGGTAGACGTCCGCGTGGCGTGCGGCCACGTCCTCGGCGGCAGGCGACGCACCGCCGAAGTAGATGGGTGGGACGTCGGCGAGTGGCGTACCGAGGCCGCCGCACTCGACGTGGTAGTAGTCGCCGTGGAAGTCGAACCGCTCGCCCTTCCACGTGTTGCGCAGCACCTGGAGGTACTCGGCGGTGCGGGCATAGCGGGCGTCGTGTTCGACGAAGTCGCCGTACGCTCGCTGCTCCTGCTGGTCACCGCCCGTGACGACGTTGAGGGCGAGGCGGCCGCCGGAGATCCACTGGAATGCCTCGGCCTGCTGGGCGAGGAGGGTCGGCAGGGTGAAGCCGGCCCGGAACGCGACGAGCATCCGCAGCGTGGTCGTGTGCTGGGCGATCGCGGTACACATGACGAGAGGGTCGAGGCAGCCGGCGCCGACGGGTGTCAGCACCGACGCGAACCCGGCCTCCTCGGCGGCGCGGGCGACCTCCGACAGATACGCGACGGTGGGTGTCCGGACGTGTGCGGCGGCTCCGACGGAGACGGTCGCGGCGCCGACCTGATCACCGTCGCCGGTCGTCGGCAGGAACCAGTGGAACGTCGTCATGCAGTCACCTTACCTACTTAACCGGTGTGTTTCACCGACAGTCTCCCGAGACTGGGAAATGTGGCGCCGATCGATTAGAATGTGTGTACGAAAGTCGCTCTTGAGCTGGGGTTCTTGAGCCGGTTTCGTTGGCTGGGAGGAGAGCGCAAGTGACCGTGTCCACCGTCACCCCGGGGTCCGTTCCGTATGCGACGCTGTTGAGTTTCACGCGCTATGTCGGCCGCACCGGCCCTCGCAAGGCGAGCTTCGTGGGCGGGCTGCGCCGTCAGCGAGAGTCGGGCTCCGGCTTCAACCCACACGGCCAGTTGGTCAAGGCGCTGAAGGCCGACATCCGGTTCCGCACCGGCGGCACCTACCTCAACGCGGTCGTCGAGCAGGTCAATTCGCGGTGGCGGCCACTGTACGAGTCGGTCGTCCCCGGCGCGCTGCGCTACATCGAGTCGATCGGCGACCTGTCGCAGGTGGAGGTCACCCCGACGCGCGACGCCCTCGGCATGCTGGGCAGCCTCCCCGTGAAGATCAACCCGCACTTCGGCCTGCGGTATGCGGACGGTCACGGCGAGGCGGTCCGCCTGCACTTCGACGAGGACCCGCCGCAGGACGAGGCCGCGGTCGCCACCCTGCACCTCATGACCCGCCACATGGACCTGGTCCTGCCCAACGCCACGGCCGTCCTCGTCGACCTGCGCCGCGGTGACGTCCTGCGCCCCGACCCGGCGGTCAAGCCGGCCGAGGTGGAGCGGTGGCTCGCCGGCGAGGCTGCCGCGTTCGCCTCGATGTGGGGCACGACCGCCTGACGCTTCCTTCACCAGCGGCAGCGGACCGGAGCGCGCCTCCCCTCAGGCGCGCCCTGGTCCGCTGCCGCGCTTTTCGTCGCCCCGGCCCCGTCGCCGCGCTGTCTCTGGGTGCCCGCTCAATGACATCCCCGTCCCTGCGCCGTCCCACTCCCCACGCCACGACTGCGCTGTCCCGTCGCCGCGCCGTCTCTGCGCCGTCCCCGTCAGCACCTGCCCCGCCGTCACGCCGTCACGGTGTCGCGGGGGCGCACGGCCAGGGACGCAAGAGTGCAGGCGGCGGCCGCAGTCAGCGCCGCCGCAGCCCGCGCGGTGACGGTGGCAATCGCGTCGACGACCGTCCCTGCGTGCCCGCGCAATGACATCCCCGCCCCTGCGCCGTCCCACCCCCACGCGTGCCTCCGCCGTCCTGTCTCTGCACCGTCCCGCCCCGCGCCGTGCCTGCGCCGCGCCGTGCCTGCACCGTCCCGCCCCCGCGCCGTCCCTGCGTGCCTGCGCAAATGAACTCCCCGGGGGCGTGGCGTCCCGTGGCGCGGCGTCCTGGCGTTGGCGGGGTTCGCTCGCAGGTCCCTGGCTGCACAAAGTCTTCCGGATCATGGGTGCTGGCCGCTTGCACATGGTTCCGTGCCGTTGCGCCCGAGACCGCTCCGCGTCCCCGGCCTCAGTCGGTCGAACATCTGCTGTGACCGACCGCGGCGCGATATCCACCCGCCATGGCATGCATGTCGCGGGCGCCGGGTCGAGCCCGAAACCGCCGCGCGGGACCCCGGCGACGACCGGAGCGAGATCCCGGCGACCCCGAACCGCCCGAGGCAGCCGTGCGAACCCCGGCCCGATCAGCTCACCCACTGCTGCGTATCCGCGCACTACGGTCTTCGCGCCGCGGAGACTCGTGATCCCGAAAGGGTGGTTGTGACGGCGGGGTGGGTGCAGAGGGGGGCGATCTCGTCGGCTGGGAGGGGGCGGGCGAAGTGGAAGCCCTGGGCCAGGTGGTAGCCGAGCTCCAGCAGGCGGTCGGCCTGGGCGGCGGTCTCGACGCCCTCGGCTACGGCTTCCAGGCGGAGGGCCTGGGCGATCTCGCTGATGGAGGTGGCGATGGCCTCCTGTTCGACGGTGCCGGTGACGCCGTCGACGAAGGACTTGTCGACCTTGAGGACGTCCACGGGGCAGGTGCGCAGCAGGCCGAGGGAGGAGTGGCCGGTGCCGAAGTCGTCGAGGGCGATCTTCACGCCGAGGGCGTGCAGGGCGCGGACGGTGTCCAGGGCGCGGCCGCCGCCGAAGACCGCTGTCTCCGTGATCTCGATGGTGAGGCGGGCGGGGTCCAGGCCGGTGTCGGCGAGGGTGGAGGCGACGGTGGCGACGAAGGAGGGTTCGAGCAGCTGGCGGGCGGAGGCGTTGACGCTGATCTTCCAGGGGGCCAGGGGGCCCAGTTCGCGAGCCCAGCGGGCGCCCTGGGCGCATGCCGAGCGCAGGATCCAGGCGCCGATGGGGACGATGAGGCCGGTGCGTTCGGCGACGGGGATGAACGTGACCGGTGAGACCAGGCCGCGGGTGGGGTGGCGCCAGCGGACGAGGGCCTCGACGCCGCGGACCTCGCCGTGGGGAAGGCCGACGATGGGCTGGTAGAGGACGAAGAGCTCGTCGCGGTCGAGGGCCTGGCTCAGCTCGGCGGCGACCTGGGCGTGTTCGACGGCGTGGGCGTCGAGCTCGGGGCCGTACTCGACCCAGCGGCTCTTGCCGAGCTCCTTCGCGGCGTACATGGCCATGTCGGCGCGGCGCAGGAGGTCGGAGGCGTCGCAGTCCGCGGTGTGGCGGGCGACGCCGATGCTGGCCTGGATGAGCAGCTCGTAGCCGGCGGCGCGGACGGGAACGGCGAGCGCGTCGATGAAGGCCTCCGCGATGCGGGCGCTCTCGGCGGCGGTGGCGTCGGGCAGCAGAACCGCGAACTCGTCGCCGCCGAGGCGGGCGACCGTGTCGCCGGGGCGGACGCTGGTGCGGAGGCGCTCGCTGACCTCGACGAGGAGGGCGTCGCCGACGGCGTGGCCGAGGCGGTCGTTGATGGCCTTGAAGTCGTCGAGGTCGACGAGGGCGAGGGCGAGCCCGCTGGAGGAGGACTGGGCGTCGCGGACGGCCTGGACGGTGCCGGCGTTGAAGAGGGCGCGGTTGGCGAGGCCGGTGAGGGCGTCGTGGGACGCCTGGTACGCGAGCTGGTCCTGATACCGGCGGCTCTCGGTGATGTCGCGGGCGTTGCTGACGATGCCGCGGACGCTGGGATCGTGCAGGAGGTTGGTGGTGACGACCTCGAACCAGCGCCAGGTGCCGTCGGCGTGCCGCAGGCGCATCTGCGCGGTGCGGGCGGTGCCGGGCACGGCCGGTTGCCGGCGCAGCGGCGCCAGGTCGTCGGGGTGGACCCGCTCGCTGGCGATGCTGCCGAGGAAGCGGTCGGCGGGGATGCCGTGGAAGCGGATGAGGCTCGGGCTGGCGTACGTGACGCGGCCGGCCGCGTCCGTGATGGCGAAGATGTCGCTGGAGTTCTGCACGAGGGAGCGGAACCGGCGCTCGTGCCGCCGCAGCTCCAGCATGCTGGCGTCGACGCGGGCGAGCAGGCTGCTGTTCTCGTAGAAGGCGACCAGCTGGCGGGCGACGACGAGCAGGGTGAGCAGGACTGACCCGCCGACGAGGATCCGGGTCTGGGTCTGGTCGGGTCCGACGCCGGCCAGGACGAAGCCGTCGGCGACGATGACCGCCAGGTACGGCAGCAGGCTGAACGGCCGCGACGGCTTGCGCGGGGCGGCGAGGGAGGCCGGGGTCGCGTGCCGCTGGACGAGGGCCGCGAGGACGATGCCGGCGGCGCAGACCGGGATCGACAGCTGGCAGTCGTTGAGGTACGGCCGGGACTCCAGCAGCGGCGCGATCGCGCCGAGGCCGGCGCCCATGAGGACGGTGCCGCCGAGGACCCACAGGGCGGCACGGTCGAGGCCGCCGGTGCCGGCGAGGGCGACCTTCGCGACCGCGAGCAGGCCGGCGAACAGCATGAGCAGGATGCCGAAGATGGTCCAGACGGTGCCGGTGACCCGGGCGACCTCCAGCGACTGCTGCACGGCGAAGAACCACGCGACGAGCGTGGTGGCGCAGACCACCACGGCGAGGTCGAGGCCGAAGGTGATCATGCGACGCCGGACGGGGAGGCGCAGCAGGGCCCAGACGAGGACCAGGACGGCGCCGAGGTACAGCACCATCGTGAAGCCGCCGGAGCGCTGGGTCGGGGCGTCCGGGCCGGCCAGGCTGTCCACGGCGCTGCTGATGACGCCGGCGAGCAGGATGAGCATGATGATGCCGAGGTGGCGCCAGAAGCGTCCGGCCTCTCCGGCGAGGCGGGCGGTGCGGAAGCACACGGCGGCGCCGAGGCCCGCGCTGAGCGGCACGGGGATCCAGCCGATCGCCGGGTGGATGAGCGCGTGCGGCCACTGCGCGGCGAGCCAGCCGGTGCTGAGCACGGCGAGGATCACGGCGGCGCGCAGCGCACGATGCGACCGCACCGACCGCACATCGACCGACATCGACAGAGCCACCACCAATACCGAACGCCCGCCCGAACGTGCAGGACATTCGGCCGTACAGCGCCAGATCTGAGAGGTTCCAGAAAAATGTCCCAATTGTGCGATCCTCAGATACCGCTAAGGACCTTTGATCAAGGAGTAGCCGAGCGGTCACACATCGACGGTTCCCAGTGCTAGGTTGACCGCAGCGTGCTTCCTCATCCTTGCGCTGCGTAGCGGCCTCGCCGACGAGAAAGGAACTCGATGACCGAGGGCCGGCACCACAGACGTCGCGACGACGACCATGCGGAGGACGGGATCTACTTCCCGCCGCCGCGTGAGGTGCCTCGCTCCCGGACGGCGCCACAGGTCCGGCCGGTCGCCCCCTCCCCCTGGGCACCGACCACACCGGACCGCCAGGCGCCGGAGATCCCGCCGGCCCCTCCACCCGGGACGCCACCGCCCGCCCGCCAGCCACCACCCAGGCGGCAGGCCGGCGACACGCACCCGCCGGAGGCACCGGTCTACTACGCCCGGGCGTCCAACTGGACCGTCCGCCCCTCCCCCTGGGCGACGACCGAGGGCGACGAGCTCCTGGACGAGGACACGTACGCACCGGCGGGGGTCATGCCCCCACCTCCGCCGGTGCGACCAAGCAGGAAGAACCAGGAAAAAGCACAAAAAGCCACAAAAGCAACGGCGGCAGCTGTACCGATGCAGCGCCCGGCCAAGGAGCAGCAGCCGCTCGAACGAGCACCCGCTCCGCAGACCACCCAGACCGCTCAAGCCGCCCAGGCAACCCAGGCAACCCAGGTCGCGCCGCCACCGGGCCGGATGAGCAGCACCACGGCATGGTGGATCGCGGTCGGCGTGGTGGTCGTCGCGCTCGCGGTCGCCGCCGGCGTCCTGGTCGGCCTGAACCTCGCCCGCCGCGGCTCACCCAGCGGCGCCGCCGGTGCTCCCGCCAGCGCGATGGCCGAGATCTTCCTGGCGGCGCACGCCCCCTCACAAGCAGACGTGGGCTGAAATCACCAGGTGCATTCGCCGCGAATCGGGTAGAGACGCCGCGTTGCCATCTGGACGCGATTTGGGGGAACAGTCCATGAGTGGACCGATCGTGGGCAAGCGTCGCCTTCGAGCCGAGTTGCGCCGGCTCCGGAGAGAACGTGAACTGACCCAGGACCTGGTGGCCGCCGAAATGGAGTGGTCACTGTCGAAGCTGATCCGGATCGAGAACGGCACCGTCGCCATCTCGGTCAGCGACCTGCGCAGCCTGCTGGCGTACTACCGGCTGCACGACACCCAGCTGGTCGACGACCTGCTGGAGCTGGCTCGGGCGGCGAAACGGCGGATGTGGTGGGACGAGTACCGCGCGACCCTGCCCGGTCCCCTGCTCACCTATGTGGGGTTCGAGGCGGAGGCGGTGTTCGTCGGCACGTTCGAGCCGATGCAGTTCCCCGAGCTGATGCAGACCCGGCGCTACGCGACCGCGACGACCGCCGAGCAGAGGGCCGGCGATCACGAGCAGCGCGTCGAGTTCCGGCTGCGGCGGCAGAGCGAGCTGTTCGAGCGTGACCAGCCGTCCAAGTTCCAGGCGCTGATCGACGAGTCGGTGCTGCGCCGGCTGCCGCTGCACGACGACGAGGCCGTCCTCGTCGACCAGATCGAGCACGCTGTGGAGTTCGCGCATCGGGAGTACACCGACGTGCGGATCGTGCCGTTCAACGCCGGCTACCACGTCGGGTGGGACGGCGCGTTCACCGTGCTCGAGTTCGGCGCCGACGACGGCATGCTGCACAAGGGCGGGCAGCTGATCGAGGAGCCGGAGCAGATCGCCCAGCACGCCGAGGGGCTGCGCCGGCTGGCGGCGAAGGCCCTGCCGCATGAGGCCTCGATCGACCTCATGCGGCAGGTCGCCGCGGAACTCAAGAGGGGATGATCAGGCCGGCGGGTGGAAGAGCACCCCGTTGCCGCTGACCAGCACCGGCTGGTTGTTGGCGTACTGGTAGGCGACGGTCCCGGCCGCGTTCTCGATCCCGACCGTCGCCGTGCTGCCCTGCTCGAACGCGTTGTCGAGCTCCTTGTACGCGAACGCGATGTCGCCGTTCTCGTAGAAGACCGCCTCGAAGGTGAGGCGCCGCGACGTGTTGCCGTAGAGGTACACGTTGCGCCACTCGATGACGTACGCCCGGTTCGGCGCCGCACCCGTTGTCCCGGTGCGGACGCTGGACTGGCCGTCCACGACGAGGTCCGACCAGAACGGGTAGACCGTCGCGTTCGGCGCCGCCGTGGTCGGCAGGGTCGTGTGGTCGGCGTTCGCCGCGCCGGGGTTCACGAAGCTCGCCTTGCCGTTCGTGTCGACCCAGACGGAGGTGTACGACGTGCCGTACAGCTTGACCGGGAACGGCGTGGTCAGCTGGACGATCGCGTCGTCACCGGTGAGGGTGAGCGGCGTGTCGGCGTCGATGAACGCGCGCGGCCCGTCGGCGCAGGTGTAGCCGAACGCGTCGGCGCCCTGCGTCAGGGCCAGGTTGACGGTCGAGGTGCCGGCCGCGACGGTCACCGGGGCCGAGGCGCCGCCCCCGCCGCACTGCCCGCCGGACCCGACGGAGGCGGTCACCGTGTAGGACCCGGCCGGCACGCCGGTGAACGTGTAGGTGCCGTTGGCGGCGGTGGTCTTCGTCGACCCGCCGGGGGTGAGCGTCACCGTCGCGCCGGCGACCGGCGTGCCGCTGCCCTGGTTGGTCACCGTGCCGGTCACGGTGCCGGTGACGGGCGGTGGGTCCTCCCCGCCGCCCGGCGCCTTGAACAGCACGCCCATGCCGTTCTGCAGCGCCGAGGTGTTGTTGGAGTACTGGATGCCGACGGTGCCGGTGGCGTTCTCGATGCCGACCGTCGACGACGCGCCGGCCTCGGCGGTGTTGTCGATGCCGGAGTAGTTGGTGACGACGTCGCCGTTCTCGTACAGGATCGCCTCGGCGTTGATCCGCCGGGACGTGAACCCGTACTGGTAGGCGTTGCGCCACTCGACGATGAACTGCCGGTTGGGCGCCGAGCCGGTCACCGCGGTGCGGACGCTGGCCGAGCCGTCGACGACGAGGTCGGTCCAGTAGGCGTACACCGACGAGTTCGGCGTCGCCGTGGACGGGATCGCGCCGTGCTCGGTGGTGGAGGAGCCCTGGTTGGCGAAGCTCAGCCGGCCGTTGGTGTCGATCCAGGCCGAGGTGTAGGTCGTGCCGTAGAACTTGAAGCCGAACGGCAGCGTCACCTGGCTCATGTTGTCGTCACCGGTCAGCGGCAGCACGGTGCCGTCGGCCGGCACGAACGCCCGCGGCGACGCCGAGCAGACGTAGCCGAAGGTGTCCTTGCACGAGGACGCGTAGGTCGCGGTGTACGTGCGCGCGGTCGCCGGGGCGGTGATCACGTGGGTCTGCGCCCCGCCGTCGGACCAGCTGCCGAAGGCCTGCGGCACGTTGTTGTACAGCTGCGGCGTCGGCGCGCTGACCGTGTTGGTCGACCCCTGGATGACGGTGCGGGTGAAGGGTGCGGTCTGGCTCGTCGCGCCGACCGTCAGGTTGAGCCCGGCCGGGTTGCTGACGAACGTCAGGTCGACCGTCTTGGGCTGCACGTTGACGGTGGTGGTGCTGGTCAGCCCGCCTGCGTCGGTCGCCGTCATCCTGAGCTCCAGGTATGACGGGTACTCGTGGTCGGGCGCGGTGAGCGTCCCGCTGGCGACGCCGTTGAGCGTCTGCAGCGGGTGCTCGTGGCACACCCCCGGCGACGAGCAGTGGTGCAGCACGGTCGTCCAGCTGAGTGCGGACGCGGGCAGCGTGCCCTGCTGCGGGTCGCTCGCGTGACCGGTGAAGCTGATCGCGTCGCCGACGGCCCAGGTGTACGAGGAGGCCGGCGTGTCGATGACCGCGGTCGGCGCGTCGTTACCGGCCGTGATGGTGATCGTCTTGTCGTTGGTGGCGCCGAGGGTGTCGGTGACGCGCAGCCTCGCCGTGTAGGTGCCCGGGGTGGTGTACGTGAAGTTCGCGGTCACCCCGGTGGCGTCGACGGTCCCGTCGTTGGTGAAGTCCCACTGGTAGGTGAGCAGGCCCTGGTCGGCGGGGTCGGCGTCGGAGGACGTCGAGCCGTCGAAGGTCACGGCCAGCGGCGTGCCGCCGGAGGTGCGGTTGGCGGTGATCGACGCGACCGGCGGCTGGTTGCCGTTGTAGTAGCGGATCCGGCGCACGGTGCCGCCGAGGTCCACGTAGTACAGCTCGTTGCCGGGGCCGACGGCGAGGTCGACCGGGTTGGCGGCGCCGGCGGCGAACGTGATGATGTTCGACGTCGACGGCAGGCCACCGGCGGTCCCGGGCATCATGGCCCAGATGCAGTCGCGGCTGTAGTCGGAGAAGAACAGCGCGCCGCGGTAGGCGGCCGGGTAGGGGCCGCTGTCCGGGTAGAACGCCACGCCGGAGGACGACGAGCCGCCGCTCGGGCAGCTCTCGCCGGCGACGACCTTCGCGTTGTGGTTCCAGGAGTAGTACGGCTGGACGTTCGGCACGGCCGGGTTCGCGCCGTACATCGACTCGCACATGTTGAGGTTCGCGCCGTCGTAGCCGCTCTGCGGGCTCGGCCCCTCGATGCACGGCCAGCCGTAGTTGCCGATCGTGCTGGCGACCGGGTTGGCGATCCGGTTGATCTCCTCGTACGTGTTCCAGCCGACCTCGCCGCTCCACAGCTCGTTGGTGCCGGGCTTGAACGTGAACCGGAAGGGGTTGCGCATGCCGTACGCGACGATCCGCCGGGCGTTGGCGTCACCCAGGGCGGAGTTGGGGTTCGTCGGCAGTGCCGCGCCGGTGACCGGGTCGATCCGGATGATCGTGCCGTTGAGCTGGGTCGCGTCGGCGAGGGTGCGGACGTCCTGGGAGCGCAGCGCGCCGCCCTCGGCGGTGGGCGTGCTCAGCGCCGTGCCGGCCGGCGACGGCGGGTCGGCGCACGGGTTGGCGGGGCTGCCGAACTGGCCGTAGTCGGTGGCGCTGAAGCTGGCGCCGTCACCTGAGGAGGCGTAGAGCGCGCCGTCGGCGCCGAAGCGCAGGTCGCCGACGGAGTGGCTGGGGAACTGCTGGCACCAGTCGGTGATCAACACCTGCTCGGTGCCGACCATCTGGTTGCCGCTGGCCTGCAGCCTCGACAGCCGGCCGGTGATGACGCAGTTGCCGTTGTTGGGGTCGGGGCAGACGTCGTTCCACTTCGGCGCGGTGCCGCCGGGCAGCGCGTCGTAGGAGTACAGGACGTAGACCCACGGGTTCGTCGGGAAGCCGGGCGCGAGCGCGAGGCCCACCATGCCGCGGTCCCACTGGTCGTGGACGTTGGTGCGCAGGTCGGCGAAGACGTCGGGGGTCGGGTCCGACAGGCTGTCGTAGACCTTGATCAGACCCCGCTTCTCCGCGACGAACACGCGCCCGTCAGGCGAGAACTCGATGTTGGTCGGGTTGGTCAGGCCGCTGAAGACGACCTGCTCCTGGAAGCCGGTCGGGAGCGTCGACGCGGCGGCCGGCGGCGAGCCGGCGATCGGCACGAGCGTGCCGGCGGTGAGCAGGGCGGCGAGCAAGGCGCGCACGGTACGTCGACGCATCGACATGAACCGTCCTCTCGATGGGGGTTACAGAGAGACGGGAGTCCGGAAATTGCGCCAGCCTACCGATCGCCAGATGGCGAGGAAATGTCGCGTTGCCGACCCGCGACGTGCGACTTCGCCTCGAATCCGACCACTCCGGACACCGGCGGCGGAAAAAACGACCCGTTCGGCCAGCCGGCCGAACGGGTCGTCGTCATCGCAGGGGTGTCTACAGCTTCTCGTAGCAGGGCTTGTCGAGCTTGTAGTCCTTCGCGACCGAGCCGGTGAAGTAGTCCTTCTCCAGCTTGATGTCGTTGGGACCGCCCGCGCCGACGGTCGGGTTGTAGATGAGCGACTGGCGGAAGATGCCGTCCGCGCCAGCGGCGTAGTTGCCGGCACCGTCGGGCAGCATGCCCTCGTAGTCGACCTTGGTGAGCGACTTGGCGGCCTTGAGCAGGCCGGCCCGCGTCAGGTCACCGTCGGCCTGGGCCTTCTTGAGCGCGGCGAGCAGCGGGTACGACCAGACCCAGCCCGACGTGTAGCCGTCGTTCGGCGTGACGCCCGGCAGCGCCTCGCGCATCGCCTTGTGCCCCGGGGTGTCGGAGGCCCAGGACTTCCACGGCGAGGACTGCACGTAGAGCGCCTTCAGCGCGGGCGCCGCGGCGGTCGCCAGCAGGCCCTGGTTCCACGACGGGCTGGTGCCGATGAACCGGCCCTTGAAGCCGCGCTGGGCGGCGCCGCCGACGATCGCGGCCGCGTCCGCCGGCCCGGTGGTGAGGATGACCAGGTCGGGCTTCTGCGTGACGATCGCGGTGACCGCGCCGGCCTGCTTGTCGGTGCCGGAGTCGGTCTTCACGTTGATGAACGTCATGCCGAGCTTCTCCGCGGCGATCTTCGCCCCGGCCGCGGCGTCGTCGCCGTAGTCGCCGGCGAGGTGCACCGCCATGACCGTCTTGGGCTTGAACGTCTCGTTGGCGTAGTCGACGGCGTTCATCGACTCGATGCAGTAGTTGGCGCCGGACTCGAGGATGTTGTCCTCGAACGCGTACGCCGACGTCCACGCCGCGGGGGCGGCGATGACGTTGTTCTGCTTCATGTCGGGCAGGATCGCCGCGGTGGTCGGCGAGCCGAGGCTCTGCGCGAGGGCGAGAACCTTGCCCTTCATCTCCTGGTACGCCTCGTTGTGCGTCTGCGGGTTGTACTTGTTGTCCCGCACGTAGGTCTCGGCGTCGATGTCGTAGCCGCCGATGCCGCCCTGCGCGTTGACCCGCTTCCAGAACGCCTTCTGCGCGTCGGTGATCGGCACGGCGAGGACGTGGAACGGCCCGACCGTCAGGTCGGAGATGATGCCGAGGTAGATGCAGCCCCGGTCCTTGTGCTCCGACTTGGGACAGGGCTCCTTGGTGATCCCGACGTCCGACTTCGGGCCCGACGAACCTTTGTTGTCCGTGTTGTCGCTGTTATCACTGCCGCGACATCCGGCGAGTGAGCCGACGGTCAGCACCGCGGCGAGGGCAATCATGCCCAACCTCTTCATTGAGGAGCTCCTTACGACGAGGTCAGTACGAGAACGGCCAGGCTTTCCAGTACGTGCGGAGCCGGATCCAGATGCCGAACAGCCCGCGCGGCTCGAAGATCAGGAACACGATGATCAACACGCCGTAGAGGACGGTTTCGAGCTGGTAGGCGTTGGGGGACTCCGCGGGAGAGTTGCTGATGAACGGCAGGAATGACGGCACCTCACGGATCAGCCGCGGCAGCAGCGTGATGAGGAAGGCACCCAGGATCGCGCCGCTGACCGTGCCGGCACCGCCGATGAGGACCATGGCGATGTACTGCACCGACAGCAGCAGGTTGAAGGTCGTCGGGTCGAAGTAGCCGACCCCCACGTAGAGCAGCGCACCGGCACAGCCGGCGTAGAACGACGACACCCCGAAGGCGATCGTCTTGTACCTGGCCAGGTTCACGCCCATCACGCCGGCCGCGATGTCGCGGTCCCGGATGGCCGTGAACGCCCGGCCCACCCGCGAGCGCGCCAGGTTGCGCGCCGCGAGAGCCGCGAGGACGAGCAGCACGAGCATCAGCAGGTACAGCTTCTGATCTCTCGTGAGGAACGCGTCGGAGGCGTTCAGGTCGTAGCCGAGCAGCTTCGGCGCCGGGGGCTGCCGGCCGATGCCGGGCCCGCCGGTCAGCTCCGACCACTCGTTGATGACGTGGCCGCCGATGAAGACCAGACCGAGCGTCACGATCGCCAGGTACAGGCCGCGGAGGCGGGTGGCGAGCGGCGCCACCAGTACACCGGCGACCGCGGCGACGAGACCGGCGGCGGGCAGCCAGATCAGGATCTCCTGGACCCCGAACCCGATGGTCCGCGCGTCCGGGTCGCCGGCGATGGCGGCCGCGGTGTAGGCGCCGATGGCGAGGAAGAACGCGTGCCCGAGCGACACCTGCCCGGCGTAGCCGGTGACGATGTTGAGCCCAATCGCGCCGATCGCGGTCACGCAGGCGAGCCCGATCAGCTGGAGCAGCTGGTCCTCGACCAGCCAGGGCAGCGCCGCCCCGACCGCGAGGAGGATGCCGACCGCCACCTTCTTCGAGGTGGTGTCCAGCAGCGCCAGCTCCTGGTTGTACGAGGTGCGCAGCAGCGGACGGTTTCTCATACCCTTTCGACCTCCCGGGTGCCGAACAGGCCGTAGGGGCGCACGAGCAGGACCAGGAACATCACCACGTAGGGCGTGACGACCGAGATGTTGCCGCCGAGCCACGGCACCGAGCCCTGATAGGTGGCGGTGAGCTCCTGCACGGTGCCGACGACGAGGCCGCCGATGACGGCGCCGGGCAGCGAGTCGAGGCCGCCGAGGATGATCACCGGCAGGGCCGTCAGCGCGATCAGCCACAGCGACTCGCTGACGCTTCCGCCGACGGCGGCGTACGTGCCGGCGACCGCGGCGAGCGCGCCGGCGAGCGCCCACGACAGCGCGAACACCGACCCGACGCTGACGCCCTGGGCGAGCGCCGCCTCCTGGTCGTAGGAGGCGGCCCGCATCGCCAGGCCGGTCCGGGTGTACCGGAAGAACACGAACAGCAGGGCGATGAGCACGGCGGTGGTGAGGACCATCGCGACGTGCCGCTGCTCGACCTGGACACCGCCGGGCAGCTTCCACACCTTCAGGCCCCACGGGTCGCCGACCTGCCGCACGTCCAGGCCGATGGCGCCGTTGACGACGACCCGGACGGCGATGTCGATGCCGAGCGTGATGATCGCGACGGTGAACACCGGCCGGCCGATCATCGGGCGGACCGCGAGCCGCTCCACGCCGAGCGCGATGCCGCCGGTGAGCACGGCGGACGCGGCCAGGGCGAGGAAGAAGCCGAGCGGACCGGCGAGGTAGGTCACCAGGACCGCGCCGGCCAGCATGAACGCGGGCTGGGCGAAGGAGATGACCCGGGTCGCCTTGTAGATGATCACGAACCCGAGGCCGAGCAGCGCGTAGACGCTGCCCGTGCCGATGCCGCGCAGGACGCTCTCGAGGAAGTCCTTCACACTGTGCTCCTGTTCAGGCTCCCGTACATGTCGTCGACCAGCGCGGCGAAGGTCGTGGCGACGGCGCCGCGGCGGACCTTCTGCGTCGCGGTGAGCTCGCCGTCCTCGTGGTCGAGCTCCTTGGGCAGCATCCGGAACGTCTTGACCTGCTCGACCGGGTTGTGGCCGGCGTTGACCGCGTCGACCACGCCCTGGATCAGCGCGATGACCTCGGGCTTGCCGGCCAGGTCGCGGTAGGTGGTGTAGCCGATGCCGCGGCGCTGCGCCCACTCCCCCACGGTGTCGAGCTCGATGCCGATGAGGGCGGTGAGGAACGCCCGCCGGTCGCCGATGACGACCGCCTCCTTGACGAAGGGCGACGCCTTCAGCGCGTTCTCGATCTCGCTCGGCGCCACGTTCTTGCCACCGGCCGTGATGATGATGTCCTTCGACCGGTCGGTGATCTTCAGGTGTGTACCGTCGAGCAGCTCGCCGACGTCGCCGGTGCGCAGCCAGCCGTCCGCCGTCATCGCCTCGTCGGTCGCCGCCTGGTTGCGGAAGTAGCCGGCGAACGTGCCGGGGTGCCGGGTCTGGATCTCCCCGTCGTCGGCGATGCGGATCTCGACGCCGCTGTGCGCCTCGCCGACCGTGCCGAGCCTGATCCGGCCCGGGCGGTTGGCGGTGCCGATCGCGGTGTTCTCGGTCATGCCGTACACCTCGTGCATCGGCACCCCGATGCCCATGAAGAACCGCAGCACGTCGGGGGCGATCGGGGCGGCGCCGCTGGCGGCGTAGCGGACCCGGCGGACGCCGATGCGGTCCTTCAGCGCCCGGTAGCACAGCAGCCAGCCGATCGCGTACCGCAGCCGGCTGCCGGTGGTGTGCCGCCCGCCGTTGGCCTCCAGGGTGGCGCCGATGCGGTCCGCGACCCGCAGCCACAGCCGCGCGTTGGCCCGCTTGAGCGGCGACGCCCCGCCGAGCCGGACGGTGATGCCGGCCATCATCTTCTCCCAGATGCGGGGCACCCCGAACAGGATCGTCGGCTGCACCTCGCGCAGGTCGGCCTGCACGGTCGCGATCGACTCGCCGAAGTGGACGGTGACGCCGGCGGCGGCGTTGAACCAGACCGTGAAGACCCGCTCCGCGACGTGGCACAGCGGCAGGTAGGACAGGGTCAGGTCGTGCGGCCCCGGTGGCGGGTCGGTGAACCCGCCGCCCTCGACCAGGACCCGGATCGCGAAGTCCACGTTGGCGACGGTGAGCATCGCGCCCTTGGGCCGCCCGGTCGTGCCGGACGTGTAGATCAGCGTGGCCACGTCGCCGGGGTCCGAGGCCAGCTCGATCGGCTCCGCGTCCGCGTGCGACGCCAGGAGGTCGCTCCACGCGATGAGCTTCGGGTGCTTGTACCGGCCGCGGATGCCTCTGGGCTCCAGGTAGACGATCCACTCCAGCCCGGGGCAGTCGTCCAGGACTGCCAGGGCCTTGTCCACCTGCTCCTGGTCCTCGGCGAAGAGGATCCGGGCGCCGGAGTCGGCGAGCATGTGGCGCACCTCGTCCGGCGGGTTCGTCGGGTACAGCCCGACGGTCGCCGCCCGCACCGCGACGGTCGCGACGTCGACGAAGAGCCACTCGGAGCGGTTCTCCGACTGGATCGCGACCCGGTCGCCGGGCTGGACGCCGAGCGACCTGAGCGCCCGGGCGACGGTCTCCGCGGTCTTCCAGTAGTCACGCCAGGTGATCTCGCGCCAGATGCCGCGGTGCTTCTCCCGTATGGCGACGGCGCCGGGCGTGCGCTCCGCGTGCCGCCTGACCAGTTCGGCGATCGTCATGCTCGCTCCACCTCCCCCAGGTAGGCGCGCAGGACGTCGGGGTTGCTCTGCACCTCGGCGGGCGTGCCGGTGGCGACGGGGACGCCGAAGTCGACGACCATCACCCGGTCGGCGAGGTCCATGACGAGCCCCATGTCGTGCTCGACGAGGATCATCGGGACGCCGAGCTCCTCGCGGACGTCGAGGATGAAGCGGGCCATGTCCTCGGTCTCCTCCAGGTTCATCCCGGCGACCGGCTCGTCCAGCAGCAGCAGCTTCGGCTCCATCGCGAGGGCCCGGCCGAGCTCGACGCGCTTCTGCACGCCGTACGGCAGCAACCCCACCGGCAGCCGGCGCCACTGCGCCAGTTCGAGGAAGTCGACGATGTCCTCGACCACGGCCCGGTTGGCGATCTCCTCGCGCCGGGCCCGGCCGAGCCACGCGATCGCGGCGAGCGTGCCGTAGCGGATGTGGTGGTGCCGGCCGAGCATGAGGTTCTCCAGCACGGTCAGGTGCTGGAACAGCTCGACGTTCTGGAAGGTGCGCGCCACGCCCAGCTTGGCGACCTTGTCCGGGCGCAGTCCGGTGAGGTCGACGCCGTCGAGGGACACCTTGCCCTGCTGCGGCCGGTACACCCCGGAGATCACATTGAAGATCGACGTCTTTCCGGCCCCGTTGGGCCCGATGACGGCGAAGAGCTCGTCCTTGGCGACGGTGAACGAAACCCCGTCGATGGCTTTGACGCCGGCGAAGCTGAGCCGGACGTCTTCGAAACGCAGCACGGCGACTCCTGATTTTCTATGACAGCCAGCGCTTGCGACGCTTGTAGTGCTTCACGTCGCGGAAGGACCGCTCGGCCCGTCCCAGGTAGAACTCGCGGATGTCGTCGTCGGCGAGCAGTTCGGCGGCGGGCTTGTCGAGCACGACCTTGCCCGTCTCCAGCACGTATCCGTGCTCGGCGATCGACAGCGCCATGGTCGCGTTCTGCTCGACCAGCAGCACGCCGGTGCCGGCCTGGTTGATCTGCACGATCAGGTCGCGGACCTGCTCGACCAGGCGCGGCGCGAGCCCGAGGCTGGGCTCGTCGAGCAGCAGGTACGCCGGGTCCGACATGAGCGCCCGCCCCATCGCCAGCATCTGCTGCTCGCCGCCGGAGAGGTAGCCGGCGATGCTGCCGCGGCGCTGCGCGAGCACGGGGAACAGGGTGTACATGCGGTCCATCGCCTCCGCCCGGCCCTTCGGGCGGGTGTGGGCGCCGAGCCGCAGGTTCTCCTCGACGGTCAGTTCGGCGAAGGTCCTGCGCCCCTCCATCACCTGCGAGACGCCGCGGCGGACCACGGCGGCCGGTTTGAGCCGGTGGATGGGCTTCTCGTCGAGCGTGATGGCGCCCTTGGTGATGGCGCCGTCGTGGACGCCGAGCAGGCCCGACAGGGCCCGCAGCAGCGTGGTCTTGCCGGCACCGTTCGCGCCGAGCAGCGCGACGATGCGTCCTGGTGGGACCTGCAGGCTGACGCCTCGCAGCACCAGCATCACGTCGTCGTAGACGACCTCGAGGTTCTGGACACGCAACATCCGGTGACGCTCCTCCGGGGGTGTTCGGAGTGGGCGAACTATGTGCATCGACGGTGAATAAAGTTACGTGTATTTAACCGGGTCTCAGAGCAGAATCAAGCCCCAATTGTGTGTCCGTCAACACCATCTTCTGTGGTGCGTCACTGTCCGATGTGGAGCGACAACCCGCCGTGATTCGGACTTTTGGGGTAATCGATATTCAACAACGCTCGCGGGTTTCGCTTCGTTGGTGATCACGTTAAGTTATGTCCTGGCCTGCACGGCAGTCCGTCGCCCACCCCGGGCGGCGCCGGGCAAGCGCCGCCGAGTCGAGCGCCGCTCTGGCGCTGTCGAGCCGGGGACCCAGGGTCCTTGGGGTGAATCCGCACAGCGCGGTAGGGCGCACTCTTCCCGCCCGAACCCGTCAGCTAACCCGGTAGGCGGTCGGTGAAGAAGGGTCATCCCTTGTCCGCTGGACACCGCACCAAACGGTCCCTGCTGCGCACGCTCTTCATCGGGGTCGTGTCGCTGGCGATCGTGGCGCCCGCGAGTGTCGCCAAGGCCGATCCGACAGCGGCCGAGATCGACGCCCAGATCCAGAAGGCGGGCGACGAGCTCGAAGACCTGGTCGAGGCCTACAACAAGATCAATGGCGATCTGGCCGCCACCCAGGCGGCCGCCGCCGAGCTGCAGAAGAAGCTCCAGCCCTACGTCGACAACATGGCCAACGCCAACGCCAACGTGGACGTCATCGCCGTCGCGGCGTTCAAGGGCGCGGGCAGCCTGCAGAACCTCAGCATCGTGCTCAACGCGCGGTCGTCCGACACACTCATGGACCAGCTGACCACGCTGCAGCAGATCGGCAAGCACCAGCAGCACGAGATCGCCGACTTCACGTCGGCCAAGTCGAAGCTGGACGAAGAGAAGAAGAAGATCGACGAGACGCTCGCCGCGGAGACCGCGCAGAAGACCGAGCTCGAGACCAAGAAGAAGAAGATCGAGGGCGACGTCAAGAAGCTCGAGGCGCTCCGCCGCCGCTCCACCACCGGCGGCACCGGCTCCACGGGTGTCAAGGTCGCGCTCGGTGCCGAGTGCACGTCACCGGCGAACGCGGCGGTGGCCTTCGCCTGCGCCCAGCTCGGCGAGCCCTACAAGTGGGGCGCCGCCGGACCCAGCAGTTGGGACTGCTCCGGCCTGACCATGGGCGCCTGGAAGGCGGCCGGCGTCATCCTGCCGCACAACGCGGCGCAGCAGTGGAGCAAGACCACGCACATCTCACGGTCCGCGCTCTCCCCCGGCGACCTGGCGTTCTTCCGTGGCCTGGGGCACGTGGGCATCTACATCGGTAACGGCAAGATGATCCACGCCCCGACGACGGGCCGAAACGTCGAGGTCCAGTCGATCGACGGCCGCAGCGACACGTACGGCTACGGCAGACCGCACAAGTAAGCCCCGACAGCACGTCCAAGAGGCCATGCCCGGCAAGATCGGGGCATGGCCTCTTGGGATCCTGAGCAGTACAGCCGCTTCGCCGAGGAGCGGGCGCGGCCCTTCCACGAGCTGGTGGCGCGCATCCAGACCACCGCGCCGGTCGCGGTCGTGGACCTCGGGTGCGGCCCGGGCACGCTGACCGCGACCCTCGCGACGCGCTACCCGGACGCGGCGGTGCTCGGCATCGACTCCTCCCCCGAGATGCTCGCGAAGGCGGCAGCGCTCGGCACCCCGCAGCTGTCGTTCCAGCTCGGCGACATCGCCGGGTGGCGGCCGCAGCGCGGCTCCGTGGACGTCATCGTCGCCAACGCCTCCCTGCAGTGGGTCGACGACCACGCCGCGCTGATGCCGACGCTCGCCGCGGCGCTCGACGACGGCGGCACGCTCGCGTTCCAGGTCCCGACGGGCGGGCCGATCCTCGACGCGGACATCCTGGACCCGACCGTCCTGGGGCCGCGCGGCGCGACGCCGGTGCGGGAGCCGGCCTGGTACGTGCGCACCCTCGCCGGGCTCGGCCTGGCCGTGGACGCGTGGGAGACGACGTACTTCCACGTCCTGCCCGGCGAGGACCCGGTGCTGGAGTGGTTCAGCGGGACCGGCCTGCGCCCCTACTTCGACGCCCTGTCCGGTGCGGAGCTCGACGACTTCCGGGCCAGGGTGGCCGCCGCGCTGCGCGAGCGCTACCCCCGCGAGCCGTTCGGCACGATCCTGCCCTTCCCGCGCCTCTTCGTCGTGGCCCGGCGCCCCTGACCCTGACCCTCGCCCACCGACCGCCGGTCCACCACCCCGGGGCCTGGCACTGCGACCAGCCGGGCCGCCACCCGGACCGCGGCAGGCACCGCTAGGACACGGCACGGCACGGCCAGGACGCGGCACGGCACGAACAGGGCAGGGCACGGACAGGGCAGGGCACGGACAGGGCAGGGCACGGACAGGGCAGGGCAGGAGCGCCGCCCAGCCGGCCCGGACGCCGCCGACCAGCCGGAACGCCCCGCCCACCCGAACCGCGGCACGGCCAGGACTCGGCACGGACGGGACGCCTCTGTCACCCGGGCCGGGGCGTCGCCGGTCGGGCCGGAGGACGGGCCGCCGGCAGGCACGTCGGCGGGCGAGCCGGGCGACGCGTCATCGAAGGGACCCGGCGGGCGATTCCCGGCACAGCGCCGCCAGCCGGGCACCCGCCCCGCGCCGCTCCTGACGCTGCGTTACGGGCCGGGGCGCCGGCGGCCGGTCCCGGGGCGTCGTGCCGCAATGTTGAGGGCGAGCCGGCACCGCTACGGGACGTGGGCGTTGATCGATGGTCGGTGACCTAAACGAGACCTAAGCGTCCCAGCATGTGGAAGCAGCCCCCGACCGGGACGGTCAGGGGCTGCGGGTCGTCTGCGGGCTAGGCGGCCTGGAGGCCTTCGGCACGGGCCAGCTCGCGGAGACGGCCGAGGGCCTGGATCTCCAGCTGGCGGATGCGCTCACGGGAGAGGGAGAACCGGCTCGCGACCTCGGTCAGCGAGTGCTCGCGGCCGTCCTCCAGACCGTAGCGGGCGCGCATGATGCCCGCGGACCGGTCGTCGAGGTGATTGAGCAGACCCTCGATGCGCTGGCGCTCCAGGGCGGCGAGGACCACGTCCTCCGGCGACGGCGCGTCGGAGTCGGAGACCAGGTCGCCGAGGCTGGTGTCACCGTCGTCACCGACCGGCGTGTCGAGCGAGACGGTGTCCTGGGACCAGCGCTTCAGCTCGTGGACGCGCTCGACGGGGACGCCGAGGGCGGTGGCGAGCTGCTCGGGCTCGGGGTCGTTGCCGAGCTCGCGGGTCAGCTGACGCGCGACGTTGCGCATCCGGTTGACGTCTTCGACGAGGTGGACGGGCAGCCGGACCGTGCGCTCCTGCTGCGCGATCGCCCGGCTGATCGCCTGGCGGATCCACCATGTCGCGTATGTCGAGAACTTGTAGCCGCGCACGTAGTCGAACTTCTCGACGGCGCGGACCAGGCCGGTGTTGCCCTCCTGGATGAGGTCGAGCATCGGCATGCCGGACCGCACATAGCGCCGCGCGATCGACACGACGAGCCGCAGGTTGGCCCGGATGAACCGGTCCTTGGCCCGCTCGCCCTCGTCGACGAGGCGCTGCAGCTCGGCGGCGCTCACACCGTCGGGCAGCCGGCCCTCGTCCAGCAGGTGCTCCGCATAGAGACCAGCCTCGACCGCCTTGGAAAGCTCGACCTCAGAAGCGGCGTCGAGCAGCGGCGTGCGGGAGATCTCATGCAGGTACACACCAACCAGGTCACGCTCTTCTGCACCTGTATCGGGTCGCATCTCCACTTTCACGTTCTCCACCTTCGGGCCCCTCCCCGTCCATCCTTCGCCTTCCCCGTTTCACCCTGCTAAAACGGGTGCCCCCCGGGTATGCCCCCTACACAACGGTCACGTGGCCTGCGGAATTCCACCCTCGCGGGCGATTCCGGTGACGACCCGTGAGAGTTGCACCACTTACCTAGACGACTCGGGAGCAGCTCCGGTTCGCTTCGGTTGCAACAAGTGATACGTGGTATTCCTGCCCGTCAGACGCCTAAACTCGCTGTGAGTTCCCTGGGAACGACGTTCGATGGGACCGGGGTCACCGCTGTTCATCGGCAAGAGTCGCCCGCATGACAGGCAAATGCACATGTATCCGCAGGAATCGACGCGGGCAGCGGTCTGTCGAAATGCTGACTGGCTCGTCACACCACCCCCTACCGTGCGTGCCATTCCCGCAACAGCTCGACTTCTTCCTCTTCGGTGAGACCAGTAATGTGGCGAGTGTCACTGAATGCCGCGAGTGTGGCGGCCGCCGTTTCGGGAAGGGGGCGGGGTTGCAGGCCGGCGGCGAGCGACCGGGTGATGTCCCGGGTGAGGAACCCGCCGTATTCGGGCAGCGGCAGCCACAGCGGCAGGGACCGCGCGCCTGACCAGGGCACGACCGCGTGGTCGGTCAGGAAGTCCTGCGGCACCCAGGTGAGGGTCCCGGTGCCCCCGGTCCCGGCCTGCAGCCCGGCGTGGAACTCGCGGCGGGTCATCGGGGCGCCCATCCCGTCGTAGGTGCCGGTGCGGCCCTCCTCGGCGCAGCGCAGGATCCAGTCGGCGAGGTCGCGGACGTCCACGTACTGCACCCGCTCGTCGGGGTCGCCCGGGGCGAGGATCTCGCCGCCGCGGGCGTGCCGGGCCACCCAGTAGTCGAACCGGCCGGTGGGGTCCTCGGGCCCGACGATCAGCCCGGCCCGGTTGACGAGGACCTCGCCGAAGCCCTCGCGGACCAGCTCCTCGCAGGTGACCTTGCACCGGCCGTACTCCTCGGCGCCGGCGGCGGGGTCCTCGTTCGCGGGGTCGGCGGGCGGGAGCAGCGGCGCGGTGTCGACCGTCTGGTCGGGCGTCACGGCGTCGGCGTACGCGGAGCAACTGGACACGAACGTCACGTGACCGGCCCGGCCGGCCAGCTCGGCGACCATGTGCCGGACGTGGCTGGGCTTGCGGGCGACGTCCACGACCGCGTCGAACGTGCCCTCGACCGCGCCCAGGCCACCGGCCTCCTCCCGGTCGACGGTGACGAACGTCGCGCCGTCCACCGGGTCGCCGGACGTGCCGCGGGCGGCGCAGATGACGTCGTGGCCCGCGGCGAGGGCCTGCCGGGCGACCGCCCGGCCGAGGAACACGGTGCCGCCGAGTACGAGGATTCTCATCCGGCGATCCTTCGCCGCCGCGGGCCGATCCGGCAGCCCTGTTCGCCACGAGCGTGAGCACGGGGCGAAGCGCGGGCACCGGGCGCGGGCAGAAGCCGGACGCGAACGGGAGCCGTCGCGGCGCGCTACGCGCGGTGCGACGGGGGCGGCCGGTGCGGGCGGGTCTTGTGCACCACCAGGGCGAAGAGAGCCACCGCCGCCATCACCGTGGCCGCGACCGCCAGCCACAGCGACCACCGGTGGCCGCCCGGCGAGCCCGACATCCCGTTCTGCGCGGTCGACGGCTGCGCCGCCACCGCCGGCAGCGAGGAGACCGGAGCGAACGCGTACACCCGCAGATAATCGACCTGGAACTCCGCTGGCAGCGTCGTCGATGTGCCCGGGGCGCCCGATTCACTGGTCGTCACCGCGAAGCCGAACCAGCGCTGCGCCGGCGACGCGCCGGGGTCGGTGGAGCGCTCCTTGCCGTCGACGAAGACCTTGAAGCCGGCCGGGGACCACTCGATCGCGTAGGAGTGCCAGTCGCTGAAGGGCCCGGGCAGCGTGCGCACCGAGGTGCCGGTGCCCGACCCGTTGCGCACCAGGGCGGTCTCGGCGCCGGGCCGGGCGGTGATCTCCAGCTGCGACTCGTCCTGGGGCGCCTGCTGGTCGACGGGGCGCAGCATCGCGATCGAGGAGATGCCCGCGCCGACGGGCACGCGCGCCCGGAACTCGTAGCGCCCGTACTGCTGGGCGGCGCCGAGGCAGCGCAGCTCGCCGGTGACGAACGGCTTGCCCCCGTAGGTGCGCCGGTGCAGGGCGAGGTGCAGGCGACCGCCGGAGACGGTGACCGCCTCGGGGCGGAAGTAGGTCGGCTGGGCGCCCTCCGACGAGCCGTCGTAGGCGGCGCAGCCGGACGGCAGCGTGCCCGGATCGTCGAAGGAGTCGGAGAAGACCGGCTGCCAGTCGGCCTGGTCGACGGCGAGGACCGGCGCGGGAGCCACCCAGATCGCGGACGTGACGACGACCATGACGGTCGCGGCTCGCCTCAACATGTGTCTGCCTCCTTTCGAAAAACCTACCGGATACCTTGCGTCCGCACAGCACTGCGGAGCGTCGACGATCGTGTGTACTTGGCGGCCCGATCGGATACGGACCCTCGCATTCACCCGCATGCAATCCAGCCGTATCCCGCCGACGCTCGTGCCGGATCGACGCCTGCGGAAGGATGTCCGTCGACGCATGTCTTCCAAAAGGAGAGATCATGGCCCAGCCCCGCGCCCGCGCGCGGCGGATCGCCCAGCACCTCGCGGTGCCGGCGCTCGCCGTCGCGGTTGTCGCCTTGCTGCCCTTAGCCAAGTCCGGCGCGCCCGAGCAGTCCGACCAGTGGACGCCGCTCACGCCGGCCAACGTGTCGTTCGCCCAGAAGACGGGTCCAACGGCCTCCGCGCAGCTGCTCGGGTTCAACGACTTCCACGGCAACATCGACCCGCCGACCGGCAGCGGCGGGCTCATCAACGGCACTCCCGCCGGCGGTGCGGAGTACCTGAGCACCTGGCTGACGAAGCTGCGCGCCGCGGCGAAGGCCGACGGCGTGCGCAACAGCGACACGGTCGTGGCCGGTGACAGCATCGGCGCCACGCCGCTGGTCAGCGCCGCGTTCCACGACGAGCCGGCGATCGAGGCCCTCAACGCGATGGGCGTCGACATCTCCTCCGTCGGCAACCACGAGTTCGACGAGGGCATCGACGAGCTCAAGCGCATCCAGTTCGGCGGCTGCCACCCCGTCGACGGCTGCCAGGACGGCGACGGCTTCGCCGGCGCGAAGTTCCCCTACCTCGCGGCGAACGTCACCAACAAGTCCAACAAGCTGCCGATCCTGCTGCCGTTCACCATCAGGCTCTACGAGGGCGTCCCGGTCGCGTACGTCGGCATGACGCTCGAGGGCACGCCCGGCATCGTCAACCCGGCCGGCATCAAGAGCGTCGACTTCCGCGACGAGGTGGAGACGGCCAACCAGTACGCGACGCTGCTGGGCTGGCTCGGCATCAAGTCGATGGTCCTCCTGATCCACGAGGGTGGTCTGCAGAGCAGCCCGCCCGCGCCGCTGGACCCGTCCGGCTGCGCCAACTTCGCCGGCCCGATCACCGACATCGTCAAGGGCCTCAACCCGGCCTACGGCGTCGTCGTGTCAGGCCACACGCACCGCTTCTACACCTGCCAGCTGCCGAACTCCTCGGGCGCCAGCTCGCTGGTGACGAGCGCGGGCACGGCCGGCACCCTGGTCACCGACATCCGCGTGACGCTGGACAAGAAGTCGCGCAAGTTCGTCGACGCGTCCGCGACCAACGTCATCGTCGAGAACGGCGTGAAGAACGCCGACGGCACGTGGCAGAAGGACGCGGCGGGCAACTTCGTGCGCAACGCGGCACTGGTCGACCCGAAGGTCAAGGTCATCGCCGACAAGTACCGCACGGCCGTCGCCCCGCTGGCGAACAAGGTCGTCGGCGGCATCACCGCCGACATCACCAACATCGCGCTGGCCAGCGGCGAGTCGACGCTCGGTGACGTGATCGCCGACGCGCAGCTCAAGTACACCGCCGCCGCGGGCTCGCAGATCGCGCTGATGAACCCGGGCGGCATCCGGGCGTCGCTGATCTACGCGAACTCGCCCGGCGGCGAGGCGCCCGGCCAGGTCACGTACGGCGAGGCCTTCACGGTCCAGCCGTTCAACAACCTGGTCGTCACCCAGCCCATCACCGGCGCCCAGCTGAAGAAGGTCCTCGAGCAGCAGTTCACCGGCTTCGAGGGGCAGACCACGCAGAAGATCCTGCAGGTGTCCGCCGGGTTCACCTACACCTACAGCGCCTCGGCCCCGCTCGGCTCGAAGGTCAGCGACCTCGCGCTGAACGGCACGCCGATCGACCCCGCGGCGACGTACCAGCTGACCACGAACGACTTCCTGGCCAACGGCGGCGACGGCTTCAGCAACCTGAACCAGCCGAGCGCCACCCGCGTGTACGCGCCGGGCTTCGACGTCGACGCCCTCACCGCGCACCTCGCGACCGGTCCGATCGCTCCGGGCCCGGGTACCCGAATCACGAAGATCGCCTGATCGATGTCCGTGTGGGCGGGCGGTGGGTTTTGCTCCCGCCCGCCCGCACGTATGCTCGCAGGCGCCCGATGAACCGCAGCACGCACGTGCGGACTGCACGACCGAGGTCGAAAGGCGTTGATCGGTGGAGCGACCGAGCTGGGCACCCGCGGACATCGACCTCGATCAGCCGAGCGTGGCCCGCGTCTATGACTACTACCTGGGCGGCTCGCACAACTTCGCCGCCGACCGGGCGTTCGCCGAGCAGGTCCTCAAGTTCATGCCGGCCGTGGCCGCGCTGACCCGCAGCAACCGGGCCTTCCTGCGCCGCGCCGTGTCCATGCTGAGCGCGCAGGGTGTCCGGCAGTTCATCGACCTCGGCTCGGGTATCCCGACCGTGGGCAACATCCACGAGCTCGTCCCGGGCGGCAAGGTCGTCTACGTCGACAACGACCCGGTGGCGGTCGCGCACAGCCGGGCCATCCTCGCCGAGGTGCCGGACACCGCCGTCGTCGCCGCCGACCTGCGCGCCCCCGCGGACGTGCTGGCCGCCCCCGAGGTCCAGCGGCTGATCGACTTCACCCAGCCGGTCGCGTTCGTGCTGGCCGCGGTGCTGCACTTCGTGCCCGACGAGGAGCGCCCCGCCGACATCGTCAGCGGGTACGCCGCCGCGGGCGTGCCGGGCAGCCACGTCGTGCTGTCCCACGCCGGCCTCGACCGGCCGCTCACCCCCGCCGAGGACGCGGCGTGGGAGGTCTACCGCAAGTCGCCGACGCCGCTGATCCTGCGCGGCAGCGACGAGGTCAGGAAGCTGCTGGGCGATCTCACGATCGTGGATCCGGGCGTGGTCGCGACCTACGACTGGCGGCCGGACCCGGACGACGAGACCCCACCCGACGGCAACGCGATCGGCTGCGCCGCCGTCGCCCGCAAGGACTAGTGCACCCACCGATCATGACCGCCCTCAGCCCCACGCCGACGTCGTGGGACCGCCCGCACCGAGCCGCCGAGCGGCTCGCCCGCAGCTGGTCGCTGGCCATCGCCGGCACCAGCTACGTGTCGATGAGCGGCCTGGAGGTGCAGGACTTCCTCACCGCCCTGTCGACCCGGCTCATCCACGCGCTCACGGCCGAGACCCTCGACCTCGGCGACGTGCGCGAGGTCGGCTCCACGCTCGTCGCCGCGCACTTCACCGAGCCGACGACCCTGGAGCGCACGGTCGCGGTGCTCAGCGAGCAGTTCGCGAAGGCGCCGACCAGGCGGGTCGCGGAGATCCAGGGCGCGCTCGCCGCCGGCTACGCGCAGGCGCTGCGCGACCGGATCCTCGACGAGCAGGAGGAGATCCGCACCGCGGCGCTGTGGGCCCGGGCCCGCGCCGAGGAGAGCCGGCGGGTCAGCGAGGCCCGCTTCCGCGCGATCTTCGCCGGCGCCGCGATCGGGATGAGCGTGAGCACCGTCGACGGCGTGGTCATCGAGGTCAACCAGGCGCTGTGCGACATGCTCGGCTACACCGAGGACGAGCTGCGGGCGATGACCTTCGAGGACTTCGTGCACCCGCAGGACCCGCCGGTCGCGGCCGGGATGTTCGAGGAGCTGCTGTCCGGCGGGCGCGACCAGTTCCGGATCGAGAAGCCGTACATCCACAAGGACGGCCACCAGGTGTGGACCGATCTCGTCGCGTCGATCATCCGCGACGAGGACGGCGAGCCGAAGTGGCTGGTCGCGATGGTTGAGGACATCACCGAGCGCTACCTGCTCCAGCTGCGCCTGCGGCACCAGGCCCTGCACGACCCGCTGACGCAGCTGCCCAACCGGACGATGTTCTTCGACCGGCTCGCCGAGCTGCTCGCCGGCGCCGAGGAGGAGCCCGAGTCGCGCGTCGGCGTGTGCTACCTCGACGTCGACGGGTTCAAGGTCATCAACGACACGCTCGGGCACGACGTCGGCGACCAGCTGCTGCAGACCGTCGCCCGGCGCCTGGCCCGCTCGATCTCCGGCGACGGCCAGCTGGTCGCCCGGATGGGCGGCGACGAGTTCGTGGTGCTCATCGAGCGGGCCGGCGGCACCGACGAGGTCGTCGCGGTCGCCGAGCGGGCGCTGGACACCGTCCGCGCGCCGGTGCACGTGGGCGGGCACGAGATCAGCATCTCGGCCAGCATCGGCGTGGTCGAGCAGCCGCTGCGCGGCACCAGCACCGGCGAGCTGATGAAGGCCGCCGACACGACGCTGTACTGGGCGAAGGCCGACGGCCGCAACCGGCTCGCGCTCTTCGACGCCGAGCGGCACGCCCGCGAGGTGACCCGCTACGAGCTGTCGGCGAGCATGCCGGCCGCGCTGGAGCGGCGCGAGTTCTTCGTCGAGTACCAGCCGCTGGTCCGCCTCGGCGACGGCGTGACGATCGGCGTCGAGGCGCTCGTACGGTGGCGGCATCCGCGATTCGGGGTGCTGGGGCCGGACGCGTTCATCGGGATGGCCGAGGAGACCGGGCTGATCGTGCCGCTCGGCCGGTGGGTGCTGCACGAGGCGTGCAAGCAGGCCGCCCGCTGGCACCGCGAGCACGGCGACCGGGCGCCGGTGATGAGCGTCAACCTGGCGGTCCGGCAGATGCGCGACCGCACGATCGTCAGGGACGTGAAGGCGATCCTGGAGCAGACCGGCCTCGCCCCCGACCGGCTCCAGCTGGAGCTGACGGAGAGCGCCGTCATGGGCAGCGGCGGCGAGCCGACCGAGGCGCTCAACGCCCTCGCCGCGCTCGGCCCGCGCATCGCGATCGACGACTTCGGCACCGGGTACAGCAACTTCGCCTACCTGCGGCACCTGCCCGTGCACAGCCTGAAGCTGGCCGGCTCGTTCGTCGCCGGGCTGCGCCCGCCGGAGGGCGCCGACCCGGTCGACCAGAAGATCATCGCGGCGGTGATCGGCCTCGCCCACGCCCTGAACCTGAGCGTCACAGCCGAGGGCGTCGAGACGGCGGAGCAGGCCGACCGGCTGCTGGCCCTCGGTTGTGACACCGCACAGGGTTGGTACTACGCGAGCGCCGGACCCCCGTCCGCGATCAGGCTCTAACCGAGCGCGTACGGGTTGACGTCCTCGTTCATGTCGACCATCAGCTGCGACCACAGGTCCGCCTCGTGCCGGTCGGCGCCGACCAGGTCGTAGGACCCGTCGGTGAAGCCCGGATCGAAGTGGAACTCGGGCAGGTCGGTCTCGTCGATGTACTGCGCCTCGTCGCTCACGTCGCCGAAGCTCGGCTGCTCGTCGTGGTAGTCGCCCGACGCGTCCCCGTCGACGACGTGCGCGCCGTCGTGACCCTCGGTGTCGACGCCGAAGTCGTCGTGGTGCTCGTCGAACTGCTGGTCGGAGGAGAGCAGGTCAGCGCCACCGTCGGGGTCGACGTGGAGGCCGTCCTCCATCTCCCAGTCGATGTCGTAGTCGCTCATGGCCCGCTCCCGGCTCGTCTGGTTACCTGGAAAACGGTAGGCGGATCCTCCGATCAGCTGATCCCCGAAACGTGCCACTCACTCAGGGCTGCAACCACCAGGGGCTGGTGTAGGCGAGGCCGAAGTCGTTGCAGGGGTGACCGTTGGGGCCGGGGCTCGGGTTGGGTCGGGTGGGGTCCGAGACGCGCAGCACGACCCAGTTGCCCATCGCCACGTCCAGCGGCACGGTGAAGCGCACCACCTGATTGGCGACCGTGTCGATCACGTCCGCGACCGTCGGGGCGGCGACACCGGGCCGCAGGACCTGGATCCGGACCGGCTTGCCCTGCCAGTCCGGGCCGCGGTCGAGGTCCAGCGCGAAGCGCACGTCGCCGCGGGCGAGCGGCAGCACCCCGCCCATCCGGACGTCGTTGGCGGTGGCGTCGACGCGCAGGCCGGAGACCCGCGTGGCGAAGAAGCGGCGGGCCCGCATCGCCTCCAGGACCCCGGCGCGGGTGTTCTGCGTCACCCACAGCCCGGTGCGGCCCTTGCCCTCGGGGAAGCCCCAGTCGGTGCCGTGCTCGTCCGAGACCCCGCTGAGCCCGGTCCGCCACCCGGCGTTGAGGCAGGCGTTGAGGGCGCAGGTGCGGCCTTCTGACCAGCCGTCGAAGAGGTAGTCGTCGCCGCGGTTGAACATCTCCAGGCTGACCATGGCGTCGCGGGCGGCCGCCGAGTAGGAGAAGTTGCCGAAGCGGCCGACCTCGCGGCCCGGATGGTTGAAGCTGGCGATGCCCCCGTTACCGGTGATCCAGTTGTACAGGCCGCCCATGTTGCTCGATCCGCCGAGATCGGTGAACCCGTTGGTGAACCAGACGTTGACGTGGCCGAGCAGCGGGTGCGACCACTCGAAGCCGCGGATGGCGGTGTAGTTGCCGGGGTCGTCGGCGGCGTTGGCGAGGGCGCCGGTGCGGTCCCACTCCGACTTCGACAGGCCGCTGATGCCGAAGAGGGTGGTGTGGTCGGTGAGCGCGGCGACGTCCAGGCCGGCCGAGCGCATCGAGGCGAAGGCGAGGGCGGGGTCACCGTCGCCGTCGGACATCACGGTGTGGTTGTGCAGGTCGGCGTGGACCAGGCCGGTGCCGGCGGTGATGGCGGACGCCCGGGCGGCCCCGGTCAGCGCGGCCGGGCCGGCGCCGACGGTCGCGGCCGTGCCGGTCTCGGCGCGGGCGGTCCGGCCTGCACCGGCGGACGCGACACCCGGGGTGGCGAGGACGAGCAGCCCGCCGGCGCCCGCGGCGAGCAGCCCCCGGCGGTCGATGCCTTCATGACGGCCTTCGTGACGGCCTTCGTGACGGCCTTCGTGATGGTGATGGGAGTGGTCTCCAGTCATGCCCCACAGCACACGCCACCCGACCCAACAGTTCGATACCTGTTGATGTCTGGCAGATTTACACTCAGCGGGTGCGGCGGTCCAGCCAGCCGTCGCCGTTGAGGTCCTCGTATCGCTGATCCATGACGCCGTCGCGGTTGGTGTCGATCTCGGAGGAGTTGATGAGGCCGTCGCGGTCGGTGTCGTGGCCGACGAACTCGGCCCGCCCGTCACCGTCGGTGTCCACGACGATGTCGACGCCGCCGTCGGCCCGGTTCACGTAGGTGTGCTGGTCCCACCGGCCGTCGCCGTCCCAGTCGACCCGGGTGTGGTAGCCGTCGGTGGGCGCCTGACCCACCCCGCCGGGCACACCGTCCCGGAGCGCGCCGGCGATGCCACCCGCGACACCCGTCCCGCTCCCGTGGCCCGGCTGCTGCCCGCCGACGATGCCGTCGAGCCCGCCGGCGATTCCGTGCCGCCCGCCGCCGTCGGCCTGCGCCTCTCCGAATCCGGCCTCCGCGTGGGCCCCTCCGAGGCCGGCCTCCGCGTGGGCTCCTCCGAAGCCGGCTTCCGCGTGGCCGGTGCCGGCGTGCGCGCCCTGGCCGACGGCCTCGCCGATGCCGGCGCTCGCGCTGCGGTACACGGTGCCCTGGCCGCTGGAGTGGACCTCGCTGACGCCGTACGGGGACGCTTCGGCGAGCCCCTCGCTGCCCTGCGGGTCGGGCGCCTCGGACAGGCCGCCGTAACCACTGTCCTGACCGCCGCCATGGCCCGCCGACGCGTACGAGCGCGGGTCGTCGGACGCCTCGGAGAGACCGTCGTAGCCGCCGCCCTGGGGGTCCGGCGCCTCCGCGAGCCCGGCGCCGCCGTAGCCGGCCTGCGCCTCGACGCCGCCCGCGGACGCGTACGCGCCACCGGGGCCCGCGTGCGCCTCGGCACCGCCGGCCGACGCGTGCGCGCCGTGGTCGATGGCGTCCCGCAGGTGCGCGGCCAGCCCGCCGTGCTGCTCCGGCTCGGGAGCGGCGTGCCGGCCGCCGGACTGCTCCAGCGCGCCCAGCCCGCGGGCCGCGCTGTGCGCCGCGCCGGAGCCCTGACCGCCGTCACCCAGGTTGTGCCCGGCGCCATGATCGAACGAGGGACCGCCGCCGTGGCCGTGGACGACGTCACCGATACCCGAGCCGATCGAGGAGAACAGGCCGAACATGCTGGCCTTGCTCGTGCGCTGCTCGACCCGTGACTGCCCCGCGTCAGCGCCGCCGACCTGCGCCTGGAGCAGCTCCAGCTCGTCGGCGCTCAGCTGGTACCCCGCGAGCGCGCCGGCCGGGTCGGCCGCCAGGCGCGCCTGGAAGCCCGGATCGGTCAGCAGCCGCTCGAGTACGTCGTCGAAGTCGCTCATCGGAACAGTCCCCCCAGTTATGGCACAGGTCGTGAAAATCAGTCGAGTTCAGGCATGGGCACGGGCTGCGGGCGGGGACGGCAGGTGCCGCACTGCACCGCGTCCTCCACGACGAGCCCCTCGGCCCGGCCGCGGCTCTGCGACCGGTGCACCTCCAGCAGATACGGGCCGAACTTCGCATGGTCCTCGCACAGCCCGCGCGCGCAGAACCGGCACGACCCCCGCGCCGCCTTGGCGCAGAACCAACAGAGCACGTTCGAACTCCCTCAGCCGACGATGCATTGCGAGTAGTAGGTGACGGTGATCGTTGCGGAGCCGGCATTGCCCGCGGGGTCCACCGCACGCGCGGTCACGACGATCTTGGCGTCGGCGGTCAGCGTCACCCCGCCGAACGTGGCGGCGAACTGGTTCCCACTGGAGTACTTCGCCGAGCCGCTGCCGACCCTGGCGCTGATCGTCACCTTCAACGTCGACGTGGCGTCGACCTTGTCCACAGCGGTGACGGTGAGCGGCACGGTCGACGGGCCACCATAGCGGCAACCAGGTGGGTAGACGTAGTTCTGCTGGGTCGCGAAGGTCAGCCGCACGGTCGGTGCCGTGGTGTCCGGCGGTGGCGGCGGCGACGTGGTCGGCGGGGGGCCGGCGGTCGTCGTGGTGCCGCGCGTCGGGGTCGGGGCCTTCGTCTTCGTCGGGGTGGTGCCGGGCGTCGGGGTCGCCGACGCGCTCTCCGAGGCGGACGGGGACTCGGACGGTGACGGGGACTCCGACGGCGTGTCCGACGGGGACGGCCCCACTGACACGGTCGGCGTGCCGCCCGGCTTCGGCAGGGCGATGCCGTCGCCGCAGGTCAGGTCGGCCGACGGGTCCACCGTGACGGCCGAGCCGCCCTGGGTGACGACGCCCGAGCCGACCTCCGGTGACGCGCTGCCGGCGGTCAGGGCGAACCTGGCCCGCCCGTCGTTGGCGACCAGGTCGCCGGCGCCGGTGACGGTGAGCTTCAGCGGCTCGAAGGCCGTCGTGGTGCTCGTCGTGTCGACCAGGGTGCGGCCGGAGCGCAGCGTGTACGCGCCGGTCGGCTGGATCGGGCGGCGGTCGACCGAGCTGACCAGTTCGCCGACGTCGACCCGGGTGCCGGCGCACAGGACCGTGACGCTGCCGCCGCGGAACGTCATCGTGGCCGTGGAGCGGTCCGCGACGGAGACGGCGTCGCCGAGCTCGACGTACATCTTGCCGTCGCGGCGCAGGGTGTGCTCCTCGCCGTGGATCGTGACCGTCGTCTGCCCCCGCGTGGCCGTGATGAGTGCCCGGTCGGTCGGCATCTCGGCCCACACGGGCGCGGAGAAGAGATTGCTGCCGGTCAGGAACAGCGCGAAGATCAGCAGCAGCACCAGCAGCCACCACAGCTTGCGCTCGAAGCGCTTGTCGACCGAGTCGTCGGACGGGCCGTGGACACCGGGCGGCGCCGCGAGCGGCGGGTACGCCGACGGCGGGTGGGCGCCCGACAACGGCGCGCGACCGCCGGCGGCAGAGCCGGCCACAGAGCCGGCCACAGAGCCAGCCACAGTGCCGGCCGTGGATGCGCCGATGAGCAGCGGCAGGCCGGCGACGGCGGGCAGCACCCAGACGCGGGCGGCGGAGCGGGCGGTGGCGACCTGGCCGGGCGGGCCTTCACCGTACGGGCCGATCATCGCGCCACGGCCGACCTGCACGCCATCGGGCCGCAGCAGCGACCCGGACGCGACGACGATCGCGTCGGTGCCGGTCTCCAGGTGCACCGGCTGCCCGGGCATCAGCTGCGCCGGGTGCGCGCGGCTCATGAGCCCGAGGCGGTCCTCCGCGCCGAGGTCGGCGAGCGCCGGCGCCTCCGCCAGCAGCGCCTCCAGCTCGGCCCACTCCACCGGCGGCGGGCCGGACAGCGGGCCGACGGCCGCGGCGACCGTGGACGGCGGGATCGCGAGCAGGGTCGTGCCGGCGGTCAGCCAGCCGAGCGCGGCGGGCGCGCCGGTGATCGCGTTGGCGAGGCCGACGACGCCGCCGCGGCCGACCCGCTCCCGGACGGTGCCGGTCGGGTCGCCGGGGCGGCGGGCCTCCAGGGCGCCGTCGACGACGACGTAGACCGACTGTTGCGCGGCGCCGGCGAAGACCAGCTGCTCGCCGGTCCGCGGGTGCACCCAGCGGGCCTGCTCGGCGAGCTTCGCGAGCGCGGCCGGCGGCAGGTCGGCGAGCTTGGACGCGCGCAGGGCGGCGAGCCGGCGCGGCTCGTCGCGGGACAGCTTGCGCTCCCCCATCCGGTCCCGCACCCGCCGGGTCCGCCGGCGCAGCCAGGAGAACAGCAGGTAGACCAGCGGGGCGAGCAGCCCGGCGACGATGACGGCGAGCAGCGCGCGGGCGGCCCAGCCGGCGTTCCACAGGCCGGTGACGACGCCCGCGACCCGGTCGGTGTAGATCCGGTACATCAGGTTGACGGCGATGGCGAGCCAGACGACGGCGAGCATGCCGTACAGGGCGACGAGGCGGCCCTCCCGGTCGAGCTCACCGAAGCGGGGCGGGCGCCGGCGCAGGCGGGCGATGACCCAGGCCAGGCCGCGGGCCCGCAGGTTGGGCACCTCCAGCCAGTCCATGAGCAGGTAGTAGCCGTCGAGCGCCATGAACGGGTTGAGGTTGAACAGCGCGTTGAGGTACCACGCGAACGCCAGCTTGAACGTCCACGGCTCCAGCTCCGGGTAGAACAGCCCGACGAGCTGGCAGGCGCCGGCGAGCACCAGGCCGGTCGCCGGGCCCGCGATCGTGGTGACGAGCCGCGCGCGCCGGCCGGCCATCCAGACGTCGGTGGTGTCCACGAAGACGGACGGGATCCCGAAGTACACCAGGAAACCGGCGACCGGGACCTTCCTGCCGGCGTGCTTCGCCCCCAGCGCGTGCCCCAGCTCGTGGCAGGCGAGCGCGACGACGTTGAGGCCCAGCAGCACCAGGGCGCCGGTGAAGTAGGAGTCGTCGGTCAGGAACACCGACTGGTCGGCGCGGAACCAGTTGAAGACGAAGACGCCGAGGCCGGCGAGTGCGACCAGCCCGGCGAGCACCGCGACGACCCGGGTGAAGAACAGCCGGCCGCCGGCCTTGTACAGGAACGTGACGATCGGGTCGACCCGGGCGATGACCACCCGGCGGCCCTGGGCGGTCGCGACGATCGCCTTGCCGAGCCGGATCGGCCATGGCCGCCGGTGTACGCGGTGCAGCCGGTGGAACGCGTCGACCGGCAGCTCGTCGAGCATGCGGTTGCCGGCGAGGTCGGCGACGACCCGGGTGACCTGGTCGGGGGCGAGCCGGCCGGCGATGCGGGCGAAGTCGGCGACGAGCCGCGCGACGGTCCGGGTGCCGTCCATGAGCTGCGCCAGGCTCCACTCGTCCGGCGTGAGCCGCAGGTAGCAGGCCTCACCGCGGTCGGGCGAGCGCACCATCACGTAGTCGACGCCGCGGGCGGACGTGAGCGTGACCGCCTCGACCGCCTTACGCAGGACAGGCCGGGCCCGGGCAGGGTTGAGCCGGTCGGTGACCGCCTGCCAAAGACCCTGGTCGGCAGGGCCCAGCGGAACTCCTGGGGCGCGCCCGGCGAGGGCCTCCCAGACACTGATGCGCGTCTCGATGACGGCCACGATCGCTCCTGATAGGGCCACTGTTTCCCGGCAGGCAGCGTAGGCGGCGAACGCGACCACGGGAAGGTTCCGTCCCGAACGTGACAACTCTTCGGCGAAGATGGCAGCGTGTACATCCTCGCCATCGACCAGGGCACGACCTCCTCCCGTGCGATCGTGTTCGACGCCGACGGCGCCATCGTGGCGCTTGACCAGCGCGAACACCGCCAGAGCTTCCCGAGACCGGGCTGGGTCGAACACGACCCGGTCGAGATCTGGCACCAGGTCCAGGCCGTGTCGACCCGCGCCCTCGACCAGGCGGGCCTGTCCCGCGCCGATGTCGCCGCCATCGGCATCACCAACCAGCGCGAGACCACGATCCTGTGGGACGCCGAGACCGGCGAGCCGGTGCACCCGGCGATCGTCTGGCAGGACACCCGCACCGACGCCCTCATCCGCTCCCTCGCCGGCGACGCCGGCCCCGACCGCTTCCGTGAGCGGTGCGGGCTGCCGCTCGCGACGTACTTCGCCGGGCCGAAGGCGGTCTGGCTGCTGGACAACGTGCCCGGCCTGCGCGCCCGTGCCGAGGCGGGTGAGATCCACTTCGGTACCGTCGACACCTGGCTCATCGAGAAGCTCACCGGCCGGCACGTCACCGACGTCACCAACGCCAGCCGGACGATGCTGATGAACCTCACCACGCTCGACTGGGACGACGAGCTGCTGTCGGCGTTCGGCATCCCGCGCGTGATGCTGCCGGAGATCGGCCCCTCCTCGCACGTGTACGGCGAGGCGAAGACGCTGCTGCACGGCGTGCCGGTGGCCAGCGCCCTCGGCGACCAGCAGGCGGCGCTCTTCGGCCAGGCATGCTTCGCGCCCGGCGAGGCGAAGTGCACCTACGGGACCGGCTCGTTCCTGCTGCTCAACACCGGTCACCAGCCGGTGGCGAGCACGCGTGGCCTGCTGAGCACCGTCGGTTACCGCATCGGCGACGCCCCGGCCGTGTACGCCCTGGAAGGCTCCATCGCGATCACCGGCTCCCTCGTGCAGTGGCTGCGCGACAACCTGGGCCTCATCAGCTCGGCGCCGGAGATCAACGACCTGGCCGCCACCGTCGCCGACAACGGCGGCTGCTACATCGTGCCCGCGTTCTCCGGCCTGTTCGCCCCGCACTGGCGCCCCGACGCGCGCGGCGTCATCACCGGCCTGACCGGTTACGTCACCAAGGGGCACCTCGCCCGGGCCGCCCTGGAGGCGACCGCCTGGCAGGTCAAGGACGTCGTGGACGCCATGATGGCCGAGTCCGCCGTGCCGCTGGAGACCCTGAAGGTCGACGGAGGGATGACCGCCAGCGACCTCTTGATGGGGTTCCAGGCCGATGTACTGGATGTGCCGGTGGTCCGCCCGACGGTGTCCGAGACGACGGCGCTGGGTGCCGCATACGCGGCGGGTCTCGCCGTCGGGTTCTGGCCCGACACGGAGACGCTGCGGGAGAAGTGGCGGGTGGACCGGCAGTGGTCGCCGTCCATGTCCGCGGAGACCCGGGACAAGGGGCACGCGTCCTGGCTGAAGGCGGTGGAGCGCTCGTTCGGCTGGGCCTGAGGCCCGCACAGAGAGATCCGGTGGGCGCCCCGCCAGGCGCACCACCGGATCTCTCTTTCTGGAGGGAAACCAGCTTCTAGCTCAGCAGGCGCTGAGCGACGGCCTTGGCGGTGTTGCTGCTGATGGCGAAGCCGACGCCGATGTTGCCGGCGGTGTCGCCCGAGGTCGCGATCGCGGTGTTGATGCCGACGAGCTGACCGGCGGTGTTGACCAGCGCGCCGCCGGAGTTGCCGGGGTTGATCGCGGCGTCGGTCTGGATGGCCCCACTGATCTTCGCGGCGGCGGACTGGCCGTCGTTGCCCTCGTCGATCGTGCGGTTGACGGCGCTCACGATGCCGGCGGTGACGGACCCGTCGAGGCCGAGCGGACTGCCGACGGCGAGCACCGTGTCGCCGACCTTGACGGTCGAGCTGTCGCCGAACACGAGCGGCGTGTACGTGCCGCCCCCCACTATCTTGACCACGGCCAGGTCGGTGGCGGGCTCGGTGCCGATGATCTTCGCCTGGGCGGTCCGCCCGCCGGAGAACGTCACCTGCACCGACGTGCCCCGGGCCGTGGCGACCACGTGGTTGTTGGTGAGGATCGCCCCGTCGTCGGTGATGACCACGCCGGAGCCGACCGCGTTGCCCGTGCTGATCGACACCACGCTGGGCAGCACCTGCGCCGCGACGTCGGACAGGGTGGTGGAGGAGCCGGCCGAGCCGGACGAGTTGGTGGCGCCGACGACCGCGGGTGAGGCCGCGGGCCGCAGCTCGAGGGCCGCGAGCCCGCCGCCGAACGCCGACACCGCCGACAGCCCGATCGCCGCGACGATCCCCGCCACGGCGAGCCCGACCCGGCTGCGCCTGCGCACGGGGGGCGGCACGAACACCGACCCGGGCTGCGGCTGCTGCCACTGGAACGGCCGCTGCATGTGCGGCACGTGCGGGGGCAGCTGCGCCGTCGGCAGGTGCGGCTGCTGCTGCCCGCCGTTGTGCTGTCCGCCGGGGTACTGCCCGGCGTGGTGCTGGGCGACGGGCTGCTGTCCGCCGGGGTGCTGCCCGGCGTGGTGCTGGGCGGCGGGCTGCTGTCCGGAGAAGGGGTACGGCCCGTTCTGCCCGGCCGCGATGGGGCCGCTCTGCGCGACGGAGCGGAGGTTGCCGGCCTGCGGAGCCGCGGGCTGCGACGCCGGCCAGGTCTGGATGGGTCCGTCGGCGCCGGGCCGCGCGCCGGGCGCGCCATGCGCGGCGGGCTGCGAGCCGTAACCGGCGGGCACCGCGGGCTGCGAGCCGGGAACGGCGGTCTGCGAGCCGGGGACGGCGGGCAGCGGGCCGGGGACGGCGGGCGCGGCGGGCTGCGAGCCGAGGGCGGCGGTCTGGGCGTCGTGACCGGCGGGCAGCGAGCCAGGGACGGCGGGCAGCGAGCCAGGGACAGCGGGCAGCGAGCCAGGGACAGCGGGCAGCGAGCCAGGGACAGCGGGCTGCGAGCCAGGGACGGCGGGCAGCGGGCCGAGGGCGGCGGTCCGGGAGGTGGGCGCGGCCGGCGTGACCGGCGCGGCCGGTATGGCCCGCGGGGCCTGCGGGGTGGTGGGCCAGGTCCGGGCCGGGTCCTGGACGTCGGCGGCGCCGGCGGCCGTGGCGGCCGGGTTCGTCGGCCAGGTGGGGGGCGTCTCGGACCGCATCAGGTGGTCCTGCGTGGTGCCGAACGAGGCGGCGTCCGCCGGGGTGCCGTCAGCCGGCGAGCCGCCGGGCGGCGTGGGGCTCGAAGGCCCGGTGGTGGTGCTGGCCGGCTCGGTGGCCGGCTGTGCGGCCGGGCTCGACGCCCGACCCTGCTGGTCGGCCGGGTCCGGCGCCCATCCCTGCTGTTCGCTCATGATTTGAGCTTGGCGACGGCAGCTTGCAAACCACTGATCGCGGCCTGGGAACCGCCTGTGAGAGGAAGCCGGACCTGGAAGGTGGCGCCGCCGCCGGGGGTGTTGAAGACGGAGACGGTGCCGTGGTGCACGGAGACGAGGGCGGCCACGATCGCCAGGCCCAGGCCGCTGCCGCTGTGCGAGCCGCTGGCCTTGCTGCGGGTGCGTGCCTTGTCTACCCGGTAGAAGCGCTCGAACACCCGGGCGGCGTGCTCCTCGGTGAGACCCGGGCCGTGGTCGGCGACCTCGATGAGGGCGTCGGTGCCGTCGCGGCGCAGGCGCAGGGCGACGGGCGTGCCGGCGGGCGTGTGGGTGAGGGCGTTGGTCATGAGGTTGCTGACGACCTGGCGCAGGCGGGACTCGTCGCCGTTGACCTCGATCGGCTCGTCCCGCTCGATCTCCAGGTCGACGGTGCGGTCGGGGGCGACGGCCCGGGCGGCGGCCACGGCGTCGCTGGCGATGACGCGCAGGTCCATGTCGGCCAGTGCCAGGGGGCGCTCCTGGTCGAGGCGGGCCAGCATGAGCAGGTCCTCGACCAGCAGGCCCATGCGGGAGGCCTCGTCCTCGATGCGCCGCAGCGTGTCCCCCGGCTCGCTGACTGCGCCCACCCGGTACAGCTCGGCGAAGCCCCGGATCGTGGTCAGCGGCGTGCGCAGCTCGTGGGAGGCGTCGGCGATGAACTGCCGCATGCGCTCCTCGGACGCCTCGCGCAGCCTGAATGCGCCCTCGATCTGGGCGAGCATGGCGTTGAGCGCGGCGGCGAGGTGCCCCATCTCCGTCTCCGGCGGGCTCTCGGGCACCCGGCGGGTGAGGTCGCCGGCGGCGATCGCGGCGGCGGTGCGCTCGATCTCGCGCAGCGGCTGGAGGCTGGCGCGGACCATGGCGACGCCGACCGCGGCGAGCACGACGAGGACGCCGGCGCCGACGAACAGCTCCGCGGCGACGAGCTCGTCGACGGCGCTGTCGACCATCGAGAGGCTCTCCGCGACGAGCAGCAGCGTGTCCTGGCGCTGGATGATCAGGATGCGCCAGCGCTCATGCGTCTTCGCGGTGGTCGCCGTGTACGGCACGCCCAGGTGCTTCTCGAGGTCCTCCCACGTGCCGGGGATGGGTGGCGCGTCGGCGTCCTGGCGGGTGCCGACGACGCCGGTCTCGAGCTTGCCGGTGCGCAGCTGCGTGACCCAGGCGATGTAGTAGTTGCTCTGCAGGATCGTGTCCTGGCTGGTGTCGGTCAGCGCCAGCCGGCTCAGGTCGACGGTCTCGGCCATCGTCCGCAGCTGCTGGTCGACCTTGTCGAACATGCTGCTCTTCATGACCAGGGCGCTGGCGACGCCGATGACCAGCAGCGCCATGGTGACGAGTGTGAGGACCGCGGCGATCAGCTTGACCCGCAGCGGCACGTCGGCGATGAACCGCACCATCGGCGGGCCTCAGACGGGAAGGCGGAGCACGTAGCCCACGCCGCGCAGGGTGTGGATCAGCCGCGGCTCGGCGATGTCCACCTTGCGTCGCAGGTAGGAGATGTACGACTCCACGATGCTGTCGTCGCCGCGGAAGTCGTAATTCCACACGAAGTCGAGGATCTGCGCCTTGGACAGCACGCGGCCCGCGTTGAGCATCAGGTAGCGCAGCAGCTTGAACTCGGTCGGCGACAGGGCGATCGTCTGCCCGGCGCGGGACACCTCATGGGTCTCCTCGTCGAGCTCCAGGTCGTGGAAGACCAGCCGGTTGGGCCCCGGGTCACCGGCGGTGCGGCGCAGCACGGCGCGGATCCGCGCGGTGAGCTCCTCCAGGCTGAACGGCTTGGTGACATAGTCGTCGCCGCCGAGCGTCAGGCCGCGGACCTTGTCCTCGGTGCCGTCCCGGGCCGTGAGGAACACGACGGGAAGCCGGACGCCACCCTCGCGGAGCCGCCGGATGACCTCGAAACCGTCGAGGTCGGGCAGCATCACGTCGAGGACGACCAGGTCGGGCTTCGCGTCGCGGGCCGCGGTGACCGCCTCGGCACCGGTGGTCACCGCGTCAACCGCAAATCCGGCGAAACGCAGGCTGGCCGAGAGGAGCTCGCGAATGTTCGGATCGTCCTCGACCACGAGCAGTCTCGCCTCAGCCTGCGCAACGCCTGGCGACGGGGCACCCCCGGATTGTGCAACGCCGCCTCGTACCCCCATGCGCATAGTCTTCCGCCTCCCGCTGGAGCAGGGCTGATGGTTGCCTGGGAAATTCCTGGACACCCCGCCCCGTCACCCAAAACTAGCGCAGAAGTCGGCGCACCTGGTCGATCGCGCCGTCGAGGACGACCAGCGTGGCACGCATCGTCTCCTGGCTGGCGCGGCTGGCGCGGGCCAGCCGGCGCACCTCCGCGAGCAGCTGGGCGGCCTTCTCCTCCAGCTCGGCGGCGGCGTCGCCGGGCGCGGGCGACGGCCTGGTGGCACCGGCGCCGCCCGGCCTCGCGGCGCCGGTCGCCCCGGGCCGCGGCGGGTAGCCCCAGCCCCACGCGGGCGCGGTGCGGGCCTGCTTGCCGGCCTCCTTCAGCTCGCGCTTGAGGTCGCGCACCGAGCCGTGGACGCCCTGCTCGACCTCGTCGGCCAGGGTCGACAGGTCGGCGAGGGAGGCGTTGATGTCGGTCTCGAGGCGCTCCAGCTCGGCGGCGCGCTGCACCAGCTCGGCCCGTCCGGCGTCGGTGATGTCGTACACCTTCCGGCCGCCGGACGCGGTGTGGCTGATCAGCCCGTCGGCCTCCATCCGCTGCAGGCGCGGGTAGATCGTGCCGGCGGAGGGCGCATACAGGCCGTGGAAGCGGTTCTCCAGGAGCCGGATGAGGTCATACCCGTGGCGGGGTCCCTCGTTGAGCAGCTTCAGCAGGTACAGCCGCAACCGTCCGTGACTGAACACCGCACTCATCAGGAATCCTCGTCCAGATCGACCGGCCGGCACAACAAGGTGATCGTGCCAGACGTCGCGTTGGCGGTCAGGCGGCCGGTGCCGGCGCCGAGCCGTCCGGTGACGGCGCTGCGGCCGACCTGGTCGAGGCCGGGGAACGCGCTGACCACCCGTCCGGAGATCGCGCTGAGGTGGACCTGCAGGTCACTGTCCTCGCGGACCCGGGCGGTGATCTCGCCGGAGACGGTCTCCAGGCGCACGTCCGTGTCGACGGGCGGGTTGTCGAGGTCGCACGTGATCGAGCCGGAGATCGCCCGGGCGTGCACCTTCCGCGCGGTGGAGTCGGCGACGACGATCTCGCCGGAGACGGTCTCCAGGTCGACCTCGCCGTCGAGGGTGAGCGCCTCGATGGAGCCGGAGATCACGTTGGCGGCGACGGGGCCGTCCAGGCCGAGCAGGGTGACCCGGGCGCTGGTCGCGTCCACCTTGGCGCCGGCCCGCAGCGAGGAGAGGATGACGGAGCCGGAGACGACGCGGAGCGTGGCCGGGGTCCGGTCGGGGACCATGACGGAGACGTCGACCTTGAACCGGCTGTGGAAGAGCCACCAGAGGAAGCCGGGCCACTTGGGGAGATGCCCGTGGGAGACGCGCAGCACGCCGTCGTCGTCGAGGGCGACCGTGACCGGGCGCTCACCGATCGCGGTGACCTCGACCCGGGCGGGCCCGTCGGCGCCGACGACGTTGACCCGTCCGCCGACCAGGGTGACCTGGAGGTCCTTGACCTCCCCCTTGAGCTCGAGCCGCGTGGGCTCGGCGATGTTCCACGTCGTCATGCCACCGAAGGTAGCAGACAAACGCGATACATCGCGACTGTCGTGTCTCGGATGTTCTAGGCGGCCACCACCGAGGTCGCGGCGCGGGCGAGGACGCGGCGGGAGGAGGTCGGCTCCGGGTACAGCTTGGCGTGTGCCTTCAGCTCGATCGACAGCCCGCGGGCGGCGACGACCCGGCGCAGCGAGGTGGCGAGGGTCTCGTCGCCGATGAACGCGGCGACCGTCGTCGGCGTGCCGTTCTGGGCGAACGTGAGCCGCACCGGCACGACCGGGGCGGCCGCGTCGACCGCGGCCTGGAACATCGCCGGGCGGAAGGTGCCGCCCATCCGGCCGCACCAGGTGGTGCCCTCCGGGAAGACGGCGACCACGCCACCGGCGGCGAGCTCGGTGCTGATCCGCCCGACGGTGGCCGGCAGGGTCTTGGGCCGGGACCGGTCGACGAAGACGGTGCCGAGGGTGGCGGCGAGCCGGCCGATCAGCGGCCACTGGCGCACCTCGCGCTTGGCGAGGAGCTTGGCCGGCGCGTGCGCCAGGATCACGACCACGTCGAGCCACGAGACGTGGTTGGCGACCAGCAGCGCGCCGGACTGCGGGACCCGGCCGACGGCCCGGTGCGAGATCCCGAGCCCGGCGAGCACCGCGCGGGCGAGCCGGCGCTGCACGGCGATCAGGTGCCGCTGCGGCAGGAGGGCCAGGAGCGGCACCGCGAGCACCCCGAGCAGCACGACCGACCCGGTCACGACGATCCGCTTCACCATCGTCGCGACCGGGACGTGCTCGTCCGAGCGGGCCGGCAGGCAGCTCACGTCGCAGGTCGAGCGCGGCAGCCAGAGCGAGTCGACGACGGTCATCGCGCTCACTCCTGACCGAGGAAGTGCCGCATGTACCGCGGGTTGACCCGGTCCAGCGACAGCAGCACGTAGAAGTCGGCGCAGTCGAAGTCGGGGTCGTACGCGGGCTCGCCACCGATCCAGGCGCCGAGCCGCAGGTACCCCTTGAGCAGCGGCGGCACCTCGATCTTGGCCGGCACCGGCCCGTCCATCACGAGGGGGTTGCGCGGCCGGACCCGCCAGGCGGACGGCACGAGGTGCTTGCGCTGGGCGAGGTCCCAGATCCCGGCGGCGTCGGCGACCGGCACCGACGCGCACCCGGCGAGCCAGCGGTGGCCGTGCAGGTGCATGTACCGCGCGATGCCGGCCCACATGAGGTTGATCACGGCGCCGCTGCGGTGGTCGGGGTGCACGCAGGAGCGGCCGGTCTCGACCAGTCCCCCACGCAGCTGGTGCAGGCCCGCGAGGTCGAACTCGGTGTCGGCGTAGAGCCCGCCGGCGGCCACCGCGCGGTCCGGCGGCAGCATCCGGTACGTGCCGACGACGTCGCCGGTGCGCTCGTCACGGATGATGAGGTGGTCGCAGTGCTCGTCGAACGCGTCCACGTCGAGGCCCGGCGTGCCGGACTGCAGCTTGGCGCCGAGTTCGCCGGCGAAGACGTCGTGGCGGAGCCGTTGTGCGGCCCGGACCTGGTCACCGTCCGTGGCCACCAGCAGGGTGTAGCGATCGGTTTCGTCGACACCGACCGGGTCGGCGGCGACGGCGAGAATCGTCATGCTTTCGGTGTAAGGGTCGACCCCTGCGGCTGGCTGACGGTGACTGGTTACCCGCATGGCTGGCGGGTGAACGATGACTACCGTGGTCAGGCATGGCGGGATATTCAGGGACTCCACTGCCCAAGAAGCTCGGCGTCAGCGCCGGGCACCGCGTGCTGCTCGACGGGGCGCCGGCCGGGTTCGAGCTGCGCGACCTGCCCTCCGACGTGGTGCTGCACCGCCGCGGCGCGCCCGGCCTCTACGACGTGATCGTCTGCTTCTGCCCTGATCAGGCCAGGTTGCGGCGGCGCTGGCCGGTGCTGCACCGGCAGACGCCACCTGGCGGCGCGCTGTGGGTCGCCTGGCCGAAGCGCTCCTCCGGCATCGCGACCGACCTCGACGAGAACGGGGTCCGCGACTTCGCCCTGGCGCACGGCCGGGTGGACGTCAAGGTCTGCGCCATCGACGACACCTGGTCGGGGCTCAAGCACGTGATCCGGGTCGCCGACCGGACCTGAGGCACAGCGCCGTCAGGCACCGCGCCGGTGGGCGCGGGCCGCGCGTCGCGGGCCGCTGAAGGACAGCGCCGGCAGGAACCGCAGGAGCCAGCCGGCGAGCAGCATGAGCAGGCCCGCGATCGCGTGCGACGCCACCGCGCCGCCGGTGACCGGCAGGTCGACCGGGCCGACCATCACCTCGACGGTGCCGGCGACCGTGGCGGTCCCGTCGGTGACGGTGTAGGTGAAGGCGTCCGCGCCGGCGAAGCCCTTGTCCGGCGTGTACGTGACGGTCCCGTCAGCGTTGAGCACGGCGGTGCCGTTCGCCGGCTGGGTCACGCCGACGACCTTCAGCGGGTCGCCGTCGGGGTCCTTGACGTTGTCCAGCGGGGCGATCGTCCGCGCGCCGCTCCCGGCCGGCGTGGTCACCGTCGGCGTGGTCACCACCACCGGCCCGGTGCTCTGCAGCCCGGCCGTCACCGTCACCGTCCCGGTGCTCTGCAGCCCGGTGGCGTCGCGCAGCGTGTAGGTGAAGGTGTCGACCCCCTCGAACCCGTCCGCGGCGGTGTAGGTGACGGTCCCGTCGCCGTTGAGCACCGTGCCGCCGTGCCCCGCCGGGCCGGCCGCGGTCACCGTGAGCGGGTCGCCGTCGGGGTCGCTGTCGTTGGCGATCACGGTCACGGTCACGGCGACGCCTGGGGCGGCGGCGGCCACGGCGTCGGCGCCGGCGACCGGTGCGCCACCCGCGACGTCGAGGGTCACCGTGGCGGTGCTGGTGCCCCCGTTGCCGTCGCTCAGGGTGTACGTGAAGCCGTCGGCTCCCCGGTAGCCCGCCGCCGGGGTGTACCGCACGGCGCCGCCGACGATCGCCAGCGTGCCGTGCGCGGCCCCGGTCGCCGCGACGGCCCGCAGCGTGTCGGCATTGGCGTCGGTGTCGTTGGCGAGGACCGGCACGACCACCGCGGTCCCGGCCGGCGCGCGCAGCGTGTCGTCCACGCCCACCGGCGCCTGGTTGAAGACGGTGACGGTGACGGTCCCGGTGCCGAGCCCGCCGCGGCCATCGCTGACCGCGTAGCCGAACGTGTCGACGCCGGAGAAGCCGCCCCGCGGCGTGTAGGTGACGGACCCGCCGGCGCCGATCGCGGTCGTGCCGTGCGCGCCGGGCGTGACGGCCGTGACGGTGGCGGCCGGATCCGCGTCGTTCGCCAGGACGTCGACGGTCACCGGGGTGCCGGTCGGGGTGCTCGCGGCGTCAGCGCGTGGCGCCGGCGCTCCGGCCGTGCCGACGTGGACGGTGACCGTGCCGGTCGAGGTGACGATCCCGTCACTCACGGTGTACGTGAAGGTGTCGTCGCCCGAGAACCCCGCCGCCGGCGCGTACCGCAGCAGGCCGCCGCTCCGCGTGACGGTGCCGCCGCGGGCGGTGGTGGCGTCCCAGGCGCCGACCGTCAGCGGGTCGCCGTTCGGGTCGGTGTCGTTGGCGAGCACGTCCACGTCGATCGGGGTGCCGGCCGGGGTGCTGCGCTCGTCGGCGCCGGCGACCGGGGCGCGGTCGGCCACGGCGACCGTCACGGTGGCCGTGGAGTGCCCTCCCTTGCCGTCGCCCACGGTGTACGTGAAGCCGTCGGCGCCCCGGAAGCCGTCCCTCGGCGTGTAGACGAGCAGCCCCGCCGCGGTGAGCGTGACGGTCCCCCCGGTGGGCGTGCCGGAGCCGCCGCCACCGGCACCGCCGCCGGTGCCGATCCCGATGACGGTGAGCGGGTCGCCGTCGGCGTCGGTGTCGTTGGTGAGCGGGTCGAACGTCGCGGACGTGGCGCCGGCCGGCACGGTCACCGCGTCGTCCGCCGCGACAGGGGCGGTGCCGGGGCCGGGCGGGCCGCCCGCGGTGACGGTCACGGTCACCGTCCCGGTCGCGGTGCCCCCGTTGGCGTCGGCGGCGACGTAGGTGAAGGTGTCGGTGCCCGCGCCGGTGCCGGCCGTGTAGCGGATCGCGCCGGTGGCGTCGACGACGGCGTGGCCGGCGGTGGGCGGTGTGGCGATGCCGCCGGCGCGCACGGTGTCACCGTCGGGGTCGGTGTCGTTGGCCGCGGCGGGGATCGTCACGGTGCCGCCGGCGGCGACGGTCGCCGCGTCCGGGACGGCCGCGGGAGCCGAGTTGCGCACGACGGCGGCGGTCGCGGTGTCGTTCGCGGCCACCGGGTCGGGGGTCGAGGACGTGACGGCCGCGGTGACCTCGGTGTGGTGCCCGGCGGCCGCGGTGACGGTCGCCACGACGTCGACGGTGAACGTGGCACCGGCGGTGAGCGTCCCCACGGGGCAGGTGAGCGTCTGCCCGGCCGGCGGCTGCCCGGCCCAGGCGCAGGGGCCGGCGCCCGCGGGGTCGCCGGTCACGCCCGCCGGCAGGACCGCGGTCAGGGTGACGCCGGTGGCGGTGGCGGGGCCGGTGTTGGTGAGCGTCACCGGGATCCGGACCTGGCCGGTGCCCTGCGCGACTTGGGGGCCGGCGGCGGTGACCGCCAGGTCGGCGGCCGGGCCCGCCGCGGGCAGGTCCTGCGTGGTCGGGTTGGACGGGGCGCGCAGCTTCACCCCGGTGTCCGTGCCGGTGGCGGCCGCGTGGGCGACGTTGCGGATGCTCGCCGCGCCGGGGGCGCCGGGGGCGCCGGGGGCGCCGGGGGCGCCGGGGGCGCCGGGGGCGCCCGCCGTAACGCGATAGGCGACCACGGCCTTGTCGCCGACCGCCAGGCGGCCTCCGTGGGTGGCGTCGCTGCCCGTACCGACTCTGAAGACGACGACGTCGGCGCTGAACTCGGCGCGGTCGGTGTCGACCGGGTCGCTCTGGGTCGCGCCGTCGATCGTCAGGCTGCCCGGCACGAACGTGGTCCCGGGTGGCAGGGCGTCGGCGAGCTGGGCGTCCTCGGCGGGGGCGAGCCCGTCGTTGCCGACCTCGATCGTGTACCGGATCTCGTCGCCGCGCTCCAGGTCGCCGCCGTCGACGTCGGTGGCGGTCTTGACCGCGGTGAGCCGCGGCGCGTAGAGGTCGGTCGCGAACGTGATCACGCCCGGGTAGAACGTCTCGCCGGTGACCGCGGTGGTCTCGAGGGTGATCGTCGCGCTGGTCGTGCCGTTGGCCAGCAGGCCGCTCGCGTCGACCTGGTCGATGTCGAAGCCGAGGAGGTTCGTGTCGGCGGGGTTACGGGCGGTGACGGCCGCGCCGCGGTCGCTGACGGTGCTGTTGAAGAAGTTCGTCGCCGGGTTGCGCGCGTCGGTCAGCGGCGTGCCGTCGAGGCGGATGCTGTCGCCGCCGCTGCCGGCGTCGCCCTCGTAGGCGACGGCGCCGAGGCTGGTGGTGACGGCCCCGGTCGGCGGGGTCTGGAAGCCGGTGACCGGGATGCGGACCGTCGCGTCGGCGGGGGTGATGCCGCGTACCGAGCCGAAGCCGTCGTAGACGACGAGGTTGCGCACCGGCTGCGCCGGGTCGTGCAGGACGACGGCGAGGGACCAGGCGGCGTAGCGGTCGTTGACGCCGGTGGCGGCCTGGATGTCGGCGACCGCGTAGGTGCCGCCGCCGGCGCCCGCGACCAGCGACGACACGTCGGCGTAGCCCTGGTACGGCCGGTGCCCGGGGAACGTGGTGACGTCGGTGAGCCGGTTCGCGGTGATCGTCCGGTACGCGCCGCCGGGCACCTTGAACCGGACCGTGCTCCTGCGGCTCTCGTCGGGTGCCGGCGTGCCCGTGCCCGGTGCCGTGTCCCCTCCCCAGAAGAGACCGGCGTAGAGCACGGTCGCGCCGCCCGGGATCGCGAGGTCGGCGGTGCTGGAGTTGAACGTCGCCGCTCCGTCCCCGTCCTGGTCGACGTCCACGTGGCGCATCTTGTAGCCGTTGTTGTTGAGCTGGCCGCCGGTGCCGGTGCCGTTCCGCGCCGCCGCGCAGGCCGGGTTGCTGTCGACGCAGGTCAGGTTGGCGTTGCCGCGCAGCACGATCGACCCGCTGTCGTTGACCGAGTACACGGGGCGGAACGCGTCGACGATGTCGGCCGCGGCGTCTTTCGCCGCCCCCGCGACGATCGCCGGGAGGAGCAGCAGCGCCACGATCGCGATCCGAATTGCCACCTATCGTGTATACGTGGACACTGCCCGTAATGAGCGAGTTTTCCTCGTGTTGATCCCCTGCTGGGGCGGGCGGCGGCGGGTGGGCGTGCCGTGCCATATTGACGACTTCACTCTCTTGGAGGGAGCGGCACGTTGTCCAACGGACAGATCGTGGTCTCCGACCTGACGAAGCGGTACAAGAACGTCACGGCCGTCGACCACCTGTCGTTCGTGGTCGAGCCGGGCCGCGTCACCGGGTTCCTCGGCCCCAACGGCGCCGGCAAGACCACGACGCTACGCATGATCCTCAACCTGGTGACCCCGACGTCGGGCACCGCGACCATCGGCGGCCAGCGCTACTCCGACGTGGCCGAGCCGCTCCGGCTGGCCGGCGCGATCCTGGAGGCCTCGGCCGCGCACAAGGGCCGCACCGCCCGCAACCACCTGCGCATCGTCGCGGCCGCCGCCGGCCTTCCGGACACCCAGGTCGACAAGATGCTGGAGCTGGTCGGGCTCACCCCCGCCGCGAAGCGCAAGTTCCGCGGCTACTCGCTGGGCATGAAGCAGCGGCTCGGCATCGCCCAGGCGATGCTCGGCGACCCGCAGGTGCTGATCCTCGACGAGCCCGCCAACGGCCTCGACCCGGAGGGCATCCGCTGGATGCGCGGGCTGCTGAAGGGCCTGGCCCAGCAGGGCCGCACCGTGCTGGTCTCCAGCCACCTGCTGTCGGAGATGGAGATCCTCGCCGACGACGTCGTCATCATCGCCGCCGGCCGCCTCGTCACCCAGGGCCCGGTCGAGCAGATCGTCGGCGGCAACTCCAGCGCGCCGCGCACCCGGGTGCGGACGCCCAACCTGCCGGAGCTGGTCAATGCGGTGCGGGCCGCGGGCGCCTCGATCCAGCCCAACGGCAACGACAGCCACGTGGTCACCGGCCTGGACGCCCCGGCCGTCGGCCGGCTGGCCCTGCAGGCGGGGATCGAGCTGCACGAGCTGGTCAACGAGCGACCCGACCTGGAGCACGTGTTCCTCGAACTGACCCAGGGAAAGGCGGCCATCCGATGATCCGGCTTATTCGTAGTGAGCTGCTGAAGGTGCGCACCACGAACATGTGGTGGATCTTCCTGCTGATCTCGCTGGTCTTCACCGGCCTGGCGCTCTGGATCAACATCGAGCAGACCAAGTCGGAGCTGACCGACAACTTCACCGCCTACCCGCAGGGTGACCCGCCGTCGAACCTCACCGAGGAGCAGCGGGCCCAGTTCGAGGCGGACCAGCGGCAGTACCAGGAGCAGGAGGCGGCCCGGGTCGCCAAGGCGCACGCGGCCGGCCAGCTCGCCAAGTTCGCCGCGAACATCTACACCTCGGGCCAGTTCTTCGGCCTGCTGCTGGTGATGCTCGTGGCGATCCTGATCATCACGAACGAGTTCTACCACCAGACGGCGACCGCGACGTTCCTCGCGACTCCCAAGCGGACCAAGGTCATCACCGCGAAGCTCATCACCGCGGGTCTGGCGGGTGTGCTGTTCTGGATCATCACCACCGCGATCTCGGTCGTCGGCGGGGTGCTCTACTTCGGCGCCGAGGGCCTCACCAACAGCCTCGGAAACTGGACGGCGCAGCAGGCAGTACTCCTGAACCTGCTGGTGTACGTGCTGTGGGCGGTCTTCGGCATCGGCATCGGGGTGCTGATCCGCAGCCAGATCGGCGCGACGATCACCGCCGCCTGCCTCTACACCGTCGGCACCTGGGCCGCGATCATCGTCCTCACCCTGATCCACGAGCTGGTGATCAAGAAGGACTGGGTCCTGGAGAGCGCGGTCTACATCCCGCCGCTGGCGTCGTCGCACGTCGTCGGCGGACTGGCCACCCAGCTCGGCGAGGTGGACCTGCCGCCACGCTGGGCCGGCGCGGTCGTGCTCATCGTGTGGGCGGTCGTCCTCGGCACCATCGGCACGCTGATCACCCGGAAACGCGACATCGCGTGACGCCGATCCCCTGATCCGTCCTGTCAGGCAGATCTACGACAGTTGTGGCCGCCGAATGGCGGCCACAGTTGTATGGGATGGACCCATGCCGTCGTCGACATGGTCACTCCGGCGGCGTCGGCGACGAACGAGCGTTAGGCAGCGCGTAGCCTTGACGCGGATCCGTGACCCCAGCTACTCCGTTTGGAAGAGGCGATCAGCAGCCGTGTCGACCCAAGCGACCAACTCGCAGGAGAACCCCTTGGCGGGTTTCGGCCCGAACGAGTGGATCGTCGAGGACATGTATCAGAGGTACCTCGCCGACCCGGCCAGCGTGGACCCCGCGTGGCACGACTTCTTCGCCGACTACAAGCCGAGCGGGGATGGCGCCGAGGGCACCTCGACGGCGACCGCCGAGGTGGCTGAGCCGGCGGCCGTGACCACGACCGCGCCGGCCCCCACCGCTCCGGCCGCGCCCGCACCTGCGAAGGCGGCACCCGCGCCCGCGAAGGCGGCCCCTGCGGCACCCGCGGCCCCTGCGGCTCCGAAGGCCGCCCCGAAGGCCGCTCCTGCAGCTCCGAAGGCCGCACCCGCGAAGGCCGAGGCCGCTCCGCCGAGTGGTGGCGCGAAGCACGTCCCGCTGCGCGGCGTCGCCGCCCGCATCGTGCAGAACATGGACGCCTCGCTGGAGGTGCCGACCGCCACGAGCGTGCGCGCCGTGCCAGCGAAGCTGCTGTCCGACAACCGCGTCGTGATCAACAACCACCTGGCCCGCGGCCGGGGTGGCAAGGTCAGCTTCACCCACCTGATCGGGTTCGCGATGGTCCGGGCGCTCGCCGCGCACCCGGAGATGAACAACGCCTTCGCCGAGATCGCCGGCAAGCCCAACCTGGTCCAGCCGGAGCACGTGAACCTCGGCATCGCGATCGACCTCGCCAAGCCCGACGGCTCGCGGTCCCTGGTCGTGCCGAGCATCAAGGCCGCCGACACCATGGACTTCCGCCAGTTCTGGTCGGCGTACGAGGAGATCGTCCGCCGGGCCCGCCGCAACGAGTTGACCATGGACGACTACGCCGGCACCACGGTCTCGCTGACCAACCCCGGCGGCATCGGCACCGTGCACTCCATGCCGCGGCTCATGACCGGGCAGGGCACCATCATCGGCGTCGGCGCGATGGAGTACCCGGCGCCCTACGCCGGCATGTCCGACGAGACCCTCGCCGACCTCGGCATCAGCAAGATCCTGACGCTGACCAGCACCTATGACCACAGGATCATCCAGGGCGCGCAGTCCGGCGAGTTCCTGAAGGTCATGCACGAGCTGCTGCTCGGCGAGCACGGGTTCTACGACCAGATCTTCACGGCGCTGCGGATCCCGTACGAGCCGGTCCGCTGGGTGCGTGACGTCGCCCGCACCAGCGAGGGCCAGATCGACAAGGCGGCCCGGGTCGTCGAGCTCATCCACGCCTACCGGGTCCGCGGCCACCTGATGGCCGACACCGACCCGCTGGAGTTCCGCATCCGCCGCCACCCGGACCTCGACGTCCTCGAGCACGGGCTGACGCTGTGGGACCTCGACCGGGTCTTCCCCGTCGGCGGGTTCGCCGGCAAGCAGAAGATGAAGCTGCGGGCCGTCCTCGGCGTCCTGCGCGACTCCTACTGCCGCCGCGTCGGCGTCGAGTACATGCACATCATGGACCCGGAGGAGCGCCGCTGGGTCGCCGAGCGGGTCGAGAAGCCGTACGAGAAGCCCGACACCGCCGAGCAGAAGCACATCCTCAACCGCCTCAACGCCGCCGAGGCGTTCGAGACGTTCCTGCAGACGAAGTACGTCGGCCAGCGCCGCTTCTCTCTCGAGGGTGGCGAGTCGCTGATCCCGCTGCTCGACGAGATCCTGCAGAACTCGGCCGAGGGCGGCCTCGACGAGGTCGTCATCGGCATGGCGCACCGCGGCCGCCTCAACGTGCTGGCCAACATCGTCGGCAAGCCCTACGAGAAGATCTTCTCCGAGTTCGAGGGCCACCTGGACCTGAAGTCCGCGCACGGCTCCGGCGACGTCAAGTACCACCTGGGCATGACCGGCAAGTTCACCCACCCCGACGGCGAGCACGCCACGACCGTCTCCGTGGTGGCGAACCCGTCGCACCTGGAGGCCGTCAACCCGGTCCTCGAAGGCATCGTGCGGGCCAAGCAGGACTCGATCGACCTCAAGCTCGAGGGCTACACGGTCCTGCCGCTGCTGATCCACGGCGACGCCGCTTTCGCCGGCCAGGGCGTGGTCGCCGAGACGCTCAACCTGTCGCAGCTGCGCGGCTACCGCACCGGCGGCACCGTCCACGTCGTCGTCAACAACCAGGTCGGTTTCACCACCGCGCCGGAGTACTCGCGCTCCTCGCTGTACTCCACCGACGTCGCCCGCATGATCCAGGCGCCGATCTTCCACGTGAACGGCGACGACCCGGAGGCCGTGGTCCGCGTCGCGCGGCTCGCCTTCGAGTACCGCCAGGCGTTCAACAAGGACGTCATCATCGACCTGGTCTGCTACCGGCGCCGCGGGCACAACGAGGGCGACGACCCGTCGATGACCAACCCGCTGATGTACGCGATCATCGACCAGAAGCGCTCGGTGCGGAAGATCTACACCGAGGAGCTCATCGGCCGCGGCGACATCCCGATCACCGAGGCCGAGGCCCTGCTCAAGGACTACCACGAGCAGCTGGAGACGGTGTTCAAGGCGACCCGCGACGCGTCCTCCAACCCGGCGTCGCGCCTCACCCGCCTGCGCGAGCCCGAGCCGGAGCCGGTGGTCGAGACCGCGATCGACGCCTCGGTCCTGCACGCGATCGGCGAGGCGCACGTCAAGCTCCCCGACGGCTTCACCCCGCACAAGCGCGTCCAGCAGCTGCTGGACCGCCGCGCGAAGATGGCCGCCGCCGGCGACATCGACTGGGGCTTCGGCGAGGTCATCGCGTTCGGCGCGCTGGTCAACCAGGGCGTCACGGTCCGGCTCTCCGGCCAGGACTCCCGCCGTGGCACGTTCGTGCAGCGGCACGCCGGCATCGTCGACGCCGAGACCGGCAGCGACTACATGCCGATGTCCGCCCTCATCAAGGACAACGCGAAGCTCTTCATCTACGACTCCCTGCTGTCGGAGTTCGCCGCGATGGGCTTCGAGTACGGCTACTCCGTCGAGAACCCCGACGCACTCGTCATGTGGGAGGCGCAGTTCGGCGACTTCGTCAACGGCGCCCAGTCCATCGTGGACGAGTTCATCTCCTCCGGCGAGGTCAAGTGGGGCCAGCGCACCGCCGTGACGCTGCTCCTGCCGCACTCGCACGAGGGCCAGGGCCCCGACCACACGTCGGGGCGGCTCGAGCGGTACCTGCAGCTGTGCGCCGAGGACAACATGCGGGTGGCCGTGCCGACGACCCCGGCGAACCACTTCCACCTGCTGCGCCGCCAGGCGCTGTCGCCGAAGAAGAAGCCGCTCGTCGTCTTCACGCCCAAGTCCCTGCTGCGCCACCGGCTCTGCGTCTCCCCCGTCGAGGACTTCACCAGCGGCACCTTCGCCACCGTCCTCGGCGACCCGGGCATCAAGGGCGCCGGCCTGGACAACGCCGCGGTGAAGCGGGTCCTGCTCTGCTCCGGCAAGGTCTTCTACGACCTGCTGCAGGCGCGCACCGAGCGGGACATCACCGACACCGCCATCATCCGGGTCGAGCAGCTCTACCCGATGCCGGTGGAGGAGCTGCGCGCGGCGCTGGCACAGTTCCCCAACGCGGAGGACTTCGCCTGGGTCCAGGAGGAGCCGGCCAACCAGGGCGCGTGGTCGTTCATCGCGCTCAACCTCCTGGAGCACCTCCAGGGCGTCGGCCTGCGCCGCATCTCCCGCCCCGCCGCCGCCGCTCCCGCGGTCGGCTCCACCAAGCTCCACGACGCCGAGCAGCAGGCGCTCATCGAGGCCGCGCTGCCGAAGCGCTGACCCTCTGTCGTTTCGCTGGTTCCATTTGTTTGGTTCGTTCGTTCGTTCCGTTCCGGGGAGGGCTCGCGCCCTCCCCGGTTCCTTTGGAGGTGCCCATGTACTTCACCGATCGCGGCATCGAGGAGCTCGCCCAGCGCCGGGGCGAGGAGGAGGTCACGCTGGAGTGGCTGGCCGAGCGCCTCCGCGACTTCGTCGACCAGAACCCCGAGTTCGAGACGCCGATCGAACGCCTCGCCGTCTACCTGGCCCGCCTGGACGACGACGAGGACTGACCGATGTCCGTCCACGCCCGCGCGGGCACTGGTCGTACACCTGCCGCAGCGACCACAACGGTCGGCTTTGGCGGTCGCCAGAATGACGGACATATCCGATTTATCAGTGCAATCGGGCGCTGCAAATCAATGTGGCTGCGGGGCGCATCCGCCAATTGGGTCGTTCGGGAACAACTTGGTGTAGTCCGGCAAGACAATCGATTGTCCCCAGTCGGGTGATCCCGGCGTAGCGCATGGGGCACCTACATTCTGTACGTGCCCCGAAGTCGCAACCGATCCGCAACCGTGTCGCTCCTGGCCGCCGCCCTGCTCCTTCTGGGCGGCGCTTTTTCGGCCTCAGGGGCAGCGGAGGAGCAGCCCCTGGCCGCCGCAGCCGGCGCCGAGGCGACCCGGGTCAGCGGCCATGCCATCGGCGTGCGGCACTTCGACTTTGCCCGGGGCAAGGACCGGCCGCTACCCACCACCGTGTGGTACCCGACGCGCGGCTCCTCCCGGCGGAGCAAGGGGCAGGTGCAGGTCAGCGCCGAGGTGCTGCCGGGGAAGCTGCCGCTGATCCTGTGGAGCCACGGCTTCTACAGCAACCCGCAGATGCAGGAGGGCATGACCAAGTTCCTGGCCGAGGCCGGGTACGTGGTCGTCGCGCCGGCGTACCCGTTCACGAAGAAGGACACGCCGAAGTTCAACAAGTTCGACGTGCCCAACCAGTCGCTGGACGCGTCGTTCGTCATCACGCAGATGCTGCAGCCCGGGAATCCGCTGGCCGACAGCATCGACTCCGAGCGGATGGCGGCGATCGGGCACTCCGGCGGCGGGACCACCACCGACGGGCTGTTCACGGTGCACCGCGACCCGCGCCTCAAGGCCGGGGTCATCTTCGCGGGCCGGCCGGCCGGGAAGTACCAGGGCAGCCCGGTGCCGCTGCTGTTCGTGCACGGCGACAAGGACCCGGTCGTGGCGTATGAGCAGGGGCGCACGTCGTACGCCGCGGACCCGTGGCCGAAGGCGTTCCTGACGATCATCGGTGGCGAGCACGGCGCCGCCACCAACGACCCGGAGCGCGGGCACCACCAGGCGATGGCGACGCTGCTGAACTTCCTGGCCTGGGCGCTCGACGGCGACGAGATCGCCCAGGCCAGGCTGGACGACGACGCCCGGCTCGACGGGGTGACCCGCTTCGAATCGGTGGGGATCTACAGCAGCGCGAACACCACGACGACGATCACCACGACCGCGACGACGGCGCCGGCCACGATGAGGCCGACCTTGGAGCCGGTCGCGGCTGGCTGAGCCGTCTCGTTGTTGCTGTTGTCCACCCACGCCTGAAATGCCTGAGTGTTCTGGCTTGGGTCAATGCGCTCATCGGGCATGGCCGACAGAATACCGATGACCTGCCCCTCGGACAGTGGCCGAACGTGTCGGATTGTGGCACTCTCCGTCAATGACCGCGTGGCGGGAACGGTCGTGGTGGGGCTGGGGCTGGGCCGACGAGGCCCTCGACGACGACGCCTGCCGGCGCCTCGCCGAGACGTCGCTGCGGCCGTGGATGCCCATCGACGGGTCGGTGCTGCCGGTGCCGTACGACCCGGTCCTGCCCCCGCCGCGCCTGATTCCTCCGTCGATCATGCAGGAGGCGTTCGCCGCCGACTCGATGACGCGGGCGTCGCACACGTACGGCAAGGCCTTCCGCGACGTGATCCGAGCGCTGCGCGGCCGGCTCGACAACCCTCCTGACCTGGTCTGTTTCCCGCGGACCGGGCACGACGTCGTCGCCGCGCTCGACTGGGCCGAGGCGGTGGGGGCGGCCGTCGTCCCGTACGGCGGCGGCACCTCCGTCGTGGGCGGCGTCGAATACCGCGGGGACGCCCCCTGGGTTTCGCTGGACCTGTCCCGCCTCGGCCGGGTCCTCGAGATCGACGACGTCAACCACGCCGTCCGGGTGCAGGCCGGCGTCTCCGGCCCGGCCCTCGAACAGGCTCTCCGCCCGCACGACCTGACGCTGCGCCACTACCCGCAGAGCTTCGAGTTCTCCACCGTCGGGGGATGGATCGCGACCCGCGCCGCCGGCCACTACGCGACCGGCCCGACCCGCATCGACGACGCCGTCTCAGCCCTGCGGGTGATCACGCCGCAGGGCCCGGTGGAGTCGCTACGGGTGCCGTCCAGCGGCGCCGGCCCGTCGACGGACCGCCTGTTCGCGGGCTCGGAGGGGACGCTGGGGGTGATCGTGGAGGCGTGGCTGCGCGTCACGCCTCGCCCAACGGCCAAGGCCTCGACGTCGGTGGCCTTCCCGGCGTACGACCAGGGCATCGCCGCCATGCGCGCCCTCCTGCAGGCAGGCCTCCGCCCCAGCAACTGCCGCCTCCTCGACCCCGTGGAGGCGATGCTGAACGCCGGCGCCACCGACGGCCAGGCCCGGCTGCTGCTCGGCTTCGAAGGCCCGACTGTGCCCCTCCTGGACGACGCCCTCACCCTCTGCGCCGACCACGGCGGCACCCCCGGCCACACTCCCCACCCCACCGCCCCCGGCCGCCCCGCCCACAACACCGGCGCCTCCACTCCCAACCCCGCCAGCACTGCTCACCGCCCCACCGGCGCCGACGACACCCTCGACCCGGGTGACTCCAGCCGCCCCGCCCCCAACACCGGCGGCTCCACGCCCAACTCCCCCAGCGCCGCTCACCGCCCCTACGGCAGCGCTCAACACCCCGACAGCGCCCCCGACACCGACTACATCCCCGACCCGGGTGACTCCAACCGCCCCGCCCACAACGCCAGCGGCTCCACCCCCAACTCCGACAGCGCTGATCAACGCTCCGGCGGCGCTGCCGGCTCCGGCGACGACCTCGGTCCGGGTAGCTCCGGCCGCGGCCTCTCCAGCGGCGGCTCCGGTGCCTCCAGCCGGTCCAGCGGTGGCTTTGCCGGCTCCGGCCGTTCAGGTAGAGGCGTCGCCGGCGGCAGCTCGGGGCGGAGCGGCGATGTCGGCAACTGGCGATCGTCGTTTCTGCGGGCGCCGTACACCCGCGATGCCCTCATCAGGCTCGGCCTCATCGTCGAAACCGTCGAGACCGCGTGCACGTGGAGCCGCTTCGAGGCACTGCACGCGGCCGTGATCGCCGCCGCGCAGGCCGCCGCCCCGGCCCGCGTCGCCGTGGTCACCTGCCGGATCACTCACGCGTACCCGGACGGCCCGGCGCCCTACTTCACCATCATCACGCCGGCCCGGCGCGGCGCCGAGGTCATGATCTGGGACGAGATCAAGGCCGCCGTCAGCACGGCCATCACCAGCGCCGGCGGCACCATCACCCACCATCACGCGGTCGGCCGGGACCACCTGCCGTGGCTCGAGCGGGACCCCCTCTTCACCGACGTGCTGCGGGCCGCGAAGCGCACGCTAGATCCCCGCGGGATCCTCAACCCTGGCGCGCTGTTGCCCAGTTAATCGCCGGATTCCCTCGCCCAGCCCGATGAGCAGCAGCCCGAGCAGGAAGAACGCCACGGTGAAGCCGAGCGCCGAGATCGTCACACCGCCGTAGCCGAGCTCGTTCGCGTCGACGAACGGATACGGATACTTGTCGACGATCGCACCTCGTACCAGCGCAAAGGCCAGATACGCCAAGGGGTAGCCGAGCCATACGGCCGCATACCACCAGCGGACCGGCTCCCTGTCGACGAACAGCCAGGTGACCGCGGCGAGGATCGGCGTCACCGTGTGCAGCAGCAGGTTGTGCGGTGCGTGCGCCCCCGAATCCACCACGTGGAACGGGCTGGACGGATTCGCCAGCAACGATTGATACACCGTGCCGGTGATGCAGCTGTACAGCGTCGCCGCCCCACGCACCCACCCCGGCACCGGCCGCAGCGCCGCCACGGCCGACACCACCGCGATGATCACACTGCTCTGCACGGTGAAGTAGACGAACACTCCCCCGTCGCCGTTTGTGAAGTCGAGCAGCAGGACGATCCCGGTCAGCGCACTCACCGCGGTGAGCACCCGGAAGACGACGGACATGCGCCGCAACCTAGCCGTAAATCGCCCGCCGGGCCAGCCTTGTTCGTGGTGTCCGCCTCGTACCTTGGATGCCATGCGCCGTCTCGTCGTGGCCCTGCTGACCGCTGGCCTCGCCGGCCTCGCTACCCCGGGTCTCGCTGGCTGCACAGGCCAGCCGGCACCGGCCAAGTGGGTCACGCCGTCGCCTTCCCCGGCCGCGACCGTCGCCCCACAACTCGCCCACGTCACGCCGCTACCCCCTCTCCCCGTGCCGCAGGCCGCGCTCGACGTGTCGCGCCAGGAGGTGACCTACAGCCGTGAAGGCCGCGTCCTGCGCACCGTCATCTGGATGCCCTCGTCCACCACCCGCGTGCCGGCGGTCATCTTCAGCCACGGCCTCAACGGCACCCCCGAGGCCTTCGCACCGCTGCTCACCGCATGGGCGTCGGCCGGCTTCGCGGTGATCGCCCCCGCGTATCCCAACACGACCCGCAGCGCCCCCCGCCTGGACGTCTACGACGTGCTCAACCAGCCCGCCGACGCCAGCTTCGTGCTGAGCCAGGTGCTCGCCGGCCCACTCGGCAAACGCATCGACAACACCCGCCTCGCAGCCGCCGGCCACTCCGCCGGCGCCATCACCACCGTCGGCCTCTTCACCGCGAGCCGCGACGCCCGCCTCCACGCCGGCGTCGTCCTGGCCGGCAGCGGCCTGGGCGTGGGCACCGCCTTCACCGGCACCCCGGCCTCGCTCCTCTTCGTCCACGGCGACGCCGACCCCTTGGTCTCCTACGCCTCCGGCAAGGCCACTTACGAGTTGGTCCCCTGGTCGAAGGCGATGCTGACCGTCCCCGGCGGCAACCACAACGACCCCTATCTCCGCCCGGACGTCACCTCTTACGCCGAGGTCCGCTCGGTGACCTTGGCGTTCCTGCTCCTCGAGCTCTACGGAGACCCCACGGCCCGCCGACAACTCCCGCAAGGCCCCTCCTTCGACGATCGCCTGTGATCCTGAGACGCTATGGTCATATGCTAGCATAGGAATCGAGGCGGTGAGTTCGGCTCTCGGGGGGAGGCAAGCCGTGCCACGACCATATTTTTCGCTGGAAGCCCCTGACGCCAGCCGCTGCATCACCGGCCAGATCGACTCGCGCGCCCGCCTGGCAGCCCAGGCCGCCGAGCACACCCGCCGTCGCGAGGAGCGGCAGCGGGCCAAGGCGGAGTTCGCCGAGGCCCGCAGGCACGGCCTGGCCACCCGCCATGCGACCAAGCTGACCCGCCTGCGCAACGCCCGCGTCCTGGCCGGCCCCCACCCCACCCCACCGGGCGCCGCCGCTATTGGGTCGCCGTCGCCGGGCTGCGCCGCACCGCCACCAGCACGGCCCACCGTTCAGACTCCCGCCCCGGCAACCCGTCCCGCGCCGGAGACCGCACTGCCCAGAAGCATGAGCACGGCGCCGCGCCCGGATACCCCACCTCACCCGCGGCCTGCCGCACCGCCGCCAGCACAGTCAGTCCGCAGGGCAGCAACGCCGCCTCCAGCACAGTCCGTCCACGGGGGCGCAACGCCTCCGCCGCGACCCACCCGCAGGGAAGCAACGACACCGCCACCGCCCGTCCAAGCGGGCGCGACGCCGCCACCACAACTCACCCAGAGGGGAGCAACGCCGCCACGGCCACGGTCCGTCGGCAGGGCAGCAACGCCGCCACCGCCCGAGGTGGTGTCAGTGCCCAGTGGCCCGACGACCCGGCCAGGATCGCAAACCATTCCAGCGCACCAAGCGTTCGCACCGCTATCGCCATCGCGGGCCGTCCGATCAGCAGCACGTCCGGCCGCACCACCGCGACCGGGCCGGCCACCCGCACCGCCGTCACCAACGCACAACGGCCGTGCGGCCTGCCTGGGGCTGATCCGCCGGCCGACTCGTCGCTTCGCAAGTCACAGCCTCACGTCGCCGACCGGCAGCCTCACCGCGGGCACCAAGACGGGCAACCGCACACCTGCTCTGGCTCGAGTCCGCAATCGAGCGCCACCAAGACGACCCGCCCACGATCACCCACCGGCGGCAACAGCCTGTTCCACGGGACGCCAGCCGGGACGCCGTCGTACGCCCATCGCCGCGACGCCACCGCTTGCGCCGCAGGCTGGGTTCAGCGCGGGCCAGGGCCGGCTGGCCAGGTCCGGCGCGGGTCACGGGGCCACGTCCAGCGCGGGGTCAGGGCCGGTGCGGAGTCAGGACCGGTGCGGATTCAGGACCGGTGCGGATTAAGAGCGACCGGCGATAGGTGTCAGGATTCGGGCGGGTTGAGGCCCGGGATGCAGGACAGGCACGGGTTCATCGATCATCGGAGTTCTCTACGCTTCGTGACCGATGGAGTCCCGTGCCTGCGCTGCCATCTTCGTTGTTCGAGCCTGTCTGGGTCCAGTTCGCCGCGCTGTGGCCTGAGCAACCCGAGTTCGACCCGTCGCATCCTCTGGGCTGCCACCGCCGCCGGATCCCGGACCGGGTGGTGTTCGAGCACGTCATCGCTGCGCTGGTGCACGGGTCCGGCTATGAACGTGTCGCGTCGGATGCCTGCTCGGACCGGACGATCCGCCGGCGTCTGCGGTTGTGGGCCGATGCCGGTCTCGGTGAACAGGTCCACGAGCTTGCCCTGGACGCCTACGACCGGATGATCGGGCTGGACCTGACCGATGTCAGCGCCGACGGCGCCATCACGAAAGCGCCGTGCGGCGGGGACCGGGCTGGCCGGTCCCCGGTCGACCGCGGCAAAGGCGGTATGAAACGCTCGACCGGCGTGGACGGCTACGGCATCCCACTCGGGATGACCGGCGCCGGCGCCAACCGGCACGACTCGCCGTTGCTGCGTGACACCTTCGAAGCGTGCAGCACCCAACTGCGCCACCGCTGGCCTGAGCAGGTCACCGCACACCTGGATCGCGGCTACGACAACAACCGCTGCCGTGACCTGCTCGACGAACTCGGCTTCGACGCGCAGATCGCCCGCAAGGGCATACCCGCCCCGATCCAGATCGGCAAACGCTGGGTCGTCGAGCGCACGAACTCATGGATGAACAGCTTCGGCAAGATCCGCCGCTGCACCGACCGCGACGCCACGATCGTCGACTTCTACCTGTACCTGGCCGCCGCGATCGTCACCATCCGTCAACTCATCCAACGAGCCCGCACGCTCTACCGCTGGGACACCCGACCAACCACCCGCCGACTCAAATGACACCTATCGCCGGTCGCTCTAAGAGCGACCGGCAGTAGGGACCAAGATTCGGACAGGTAGGCACCCGAAGTAGCAGACAGGCACGAGACATCGATCATCGGAGTTCTCTACGCTCAGTGACCGACGGAGTCCCGTGCCTGCCCTGCCATCATCGCTGTTCGAACCGATCTGGGTCCAGTTCACCGCGCTGTGTCCCGAGCAACCCGGGTTCGACCCAACGCATCCCCTCGGTTGTCACCGGCGCCTGATCGGCGAACCGGGTCGTGTTCGAGCATGTCATCGCCGCGCTGGTGCACGGCTCGGGCTACGAGCGCGTGGCCACCGAACACTGCTCAGACCGTACGATCCGCCGACGCCTGCAACTGTGGGCCGAGGCCGGCCTGGGCGAGCAGCTTCATGAACTGGCCCTGGACGCCTACGACCGCATGATCGGCCTGGACCTGGCCGATGTCAGCGCCGACGGCGCGATCACCAAGGCACCGTGCGGCGGGGACCGGGCCGGCCGGTCCCCGGCCGACCGCGGCAAGGGCGGGATGAAACGCTCGACCGGCGTCGACGGCTACGGCATCCCGCTCGGGGTCACCGCAGCCACCGCCAACCGGCACGACTCGCCGCTGCTACGGGACACCTTCGAAGCGTGCAGCGCCCAACTCCGGCACCACTGGCCCGAACAGGTCACCGCGCACCTGGACCGCGGCTACGACAACAACCGCAGCCGTGACCTGCTCGAAGAACTCGGCTTCAACGCGCAGATCGCCCGTAAAGGCGTGCCCGCCCCGATCCAGGTCGGCAAACGCTGGGCGGTAGAGAGGACGAACCCCTGGATGAACGGGTTCGGCAAGATCCGCCGCTGCACCGACCGGGACGCCCGGATCATCGACTTCTACCTGTACCTGGCCGCCGCGATCGTCACAATCCGTCAACTCATCACCCGAGCCCGCACCCTCTACCGCTGGGACGCCCGACCCACCACCCGCAGGCTCAAGTGACACCTACTGCCGGTCGCTCTAAGTCTGACGCGAGTCAGGTCTGGCACCGGTCAGGGCCGAGACCAGTGAGATCCGGCCGGGTCGATCCAGCGAGGTCAAGCCCAGCGCCGATCAAGTCCAGCGGGGTCAAGTCCAGCGCCGGTCAGGTCTGACACCAGCCAGGGCCGAGACCCCGCGAGATCCGGCCTGGTCAAGGCCAGCGAGTTCAAGTCCAGCGGGTCAAGTCCAGTGCTGGTCAGGTCTGACACCAGCCAGGTCTGGGACCAGCGAGATCCGGCCGGGTCAAAGGCCAGCGAGGGCAGGTCTGGCGCTGGTCAGGGGCGGGCTCCAGCCAGGTTGGTGTGGGCTGGGTGGGGGGCCGGGCGGGCGCTGGTGGGCGTGCCTGGGGTGGGCCGGGCACGCCCACGGCTGCGGCGTGGGTGGGAGGGTCAGGTGGTGTGGTCTAGGACGATCTTGCCGAAGACGTCGCCGGAGTGGAGTTTTTCGAAGGCGGTGCGGGCTTCGGAGAAGGGAATGATCGAGTCGATCACGGGGCGGACGCCGGTGTTGGCGAGGAGGGCCATCAGGGCGGACAGCTCTTCTGGGGTGCCCATGCTGGTGCCCAGGATCTCCAGCTGCAGGGCGAACATGCGGCGGAGGTTGACCTTCGGGAGGTGGCCGCTGGTGGCGCCGGAGACGACGATGCGGGCGCCGTGTTTGGCGCACTTCATCGAGTGGTCGAAGGTGGCCTCGCCGACGGTTTCGATGATGACGTCGACGCGTTCGGGGAGGCGGGCGCCGGAGTCCAGGGCCGTGGCGCCGAGGGCGGCGACGCGCTCGCGTTTCGAGGCGTCGCGGGAGGTGGCGTAGACGCGGGCGCCCAGGGCCTGGGCCAGCAGGATCGCGGCGGTCGCGACGCCGCCGCCGGCGCCCTGGACCAGGACGGCCTGGTCTGGCTCCACGCGGCCCTTGGTGGTGAGCATCCGGTAGGCGGTGAGCCACGCCGTGGGCAGGCAGGCCACCTCCGCGAAGGTGAGCTCCGCCGGCTTCGGCACGAGGTTGTACGCGGGGACGGTGACCTGCTCGGCGACGGTGCCCTGGTAGAACTCCGAGAGGATCGAGACCTCGCCCGACGGGGTGAAGACCACCGGATACACGACGACCTCGGCACCGTCGGGGCCGATGCCCGCGGCGTCGCAGCCGAGGATCATCGGCAGCTGCTCGGGGCGGAGGCCGACGCCGCGCAGCGACCACAGGTCGTGGTGGTTGAGCGCGCTGGCGCGCACGTCCACCACGGCCCAGCCGTCACCCGGGACAGGCGCCGGAGCCTCGCCGACCGTGAGGCCGGCGAGGGGGTCGGCGTCGTTGAAACTGGACGCGAAAGCTGCACGCATGACGGTTATCTCAACACACCGTCGACGCGGGCGGCGGCGGCGACCGCGGCGGCCACGGCCGGGGCGACGCGCGGGTCCAGGGCGCTGGGCACGATCGTGCCCAGCGAGAGCTCGTCCGCGGCCAGCACCGAGGCGATGGCCGACGCGGCGGCGACCTTCATGCCGTCGGTGATCCGGGTCGCGCCGGCTTCCAGGGCGCCGCGGAAGATGCCGGGGAACGCGAGCACGTTGTTGATCTGGTTGGGGAAGTCGCTGCGGCCGGTGGCGACGACCGACGCGTAGCGCGCGGCGATCGACGGGTGCACCTCGGGCGTCGGGTTCGCGAGGGCGAAGATCGCCCCGCCGGGTGACATGCCGGCCAGCGCCGCCTCGCCGATGGTGCCGCCGGAGACGCCGATGAGGACGTCGGCACCACGGAGCGCGTTGACGATGTCACCAGTGATGCCGCCGGCGTTGGTACGGGCCGCGAGCGCTGACTTCTCCGGGTTCAGGTCGGTGCGGCCGGTGTGCAGGCAGCCCCGGGAGTCGAGCACGACGATCTCGCCGGCGTCGGCGCCGCCGCTGATGAGCATCTTGGTGACGGCGACGCCCGCCGCGCCGGCGCCGCTGACGACGATGCGCAGGTCGTGAAGCTCGCGGCCAAGGACCCGGGCGGCGTTGCGCAGCGCGGCGAGCACGACGATCGCGGTGCCGTGCTGGTCGTCGTGGAAGACGGGGATCGGCAGGGTCGCTTCCAGGCGGCGCTCGATCTCGAAGCACCGCGGCGCGGAGATGTCTTCGAGGTTGATGCCGCCGAACGACGGTGCGAGGGCGGTGACGATCGCGACGATCTCGTCGGGGTCCTGGGTGTCCAGGCAGATCGGCACCGCGTCCACCCCGCCGAACTGCTTGAAGAGGACGGCCTTGCCCTCCATGACCGGCATCGCGGCGCGCGGGCCGATGTTGCCCAGTCCGAGCACCGCAGAGCCGTCGGTGACCACGGCGACGGCCCGGCCGACCCAGGTCAGCTCGTGGACGAGCGCCTCGTCGGCGGCGATGGCCTCGCAGACCTGGGCGACGCCCGGCGTGTACGCCAGGGCGAGATCTTCACGGGTCGCGAGCGGGACGCTGGACTGGACGGACATCTTGCCGCCCTGATGGAGGTCGAAAACTGGCCCTTCAAGGGCGTGATTGGTCACGGGTGCAGACACGGGGGCTCCTTTGCCACGTCTGACAATGCTGGTGTTTCCGCCAAGCGCATGGGTGGTGAAAGCGCTCATGATGCGATTCAGCGGGGGTGACCCGGTATCCGCATCACCTTACGCTGCGCCGCGCCGCAGCCGCACCGGTTGTGGCCACCAGCGAAATGTCACACGTCCGATGACGTCGGCCGGCCCGTACACCTCGGAACCATCGGATCCGAAGGGGTTGTCGCCGGTCAGCCACCATCCGCCGGCCTCCGCCCGGGCCACGCGCTTCACCACCAAGAGGCCTGGCCGGCTGCGGAAACACCCGACGACGACGTCGCCGGGCCGCGCTGTCCCGACGCGGCGAACGAAAATCCGATCACCATGGCGCAACGTCGGTGCCATCGACGGGCCGTGCACCAGTGCCGTGAACCACGGTAGCCGCATGAAATCCCCGAGTTTGGACAGGAGTAGGGTCAGCAACTGAGGATCATCGCAAATCACCCTGGAGGGTTCGATGCGACTGTCGCGGCTATTCACCCCGCGCACCGTGGTGAGCGCCCACTGCGACCTGCCGTGTGGTGTCTACGACCCGGCGCAGGCCCGTATTGAGGCCGAGTCCGTCAAAGCAATCAGCGAGAAGTACCAGGCCAACAGTGACCCCGAGTTTCGCACTCGGGCACTGGTGATCAAGGAGCAGCGTTCCGAGCTGGTCAAGCACCACCTGTGGGTGCTGTGGACCGACTACTTCAAGCCGCCGCACTTCGAGAAGTACCCGCAGCTGCACGGCCTCTTCAACGAGGCGACGAAGCTCGCGGGCGCGTCCGGCGCGAAGGGCTCGGCCGACCCGGCCGTCGCCGAGCAGCTGCTGGCGAAGATCGATGAGATCGCGAAGATCTTCTGGGAGACGAAGCAGGCCTGACCTGCCAGAGGTGCCCTCCACCCCGTCACGGCGGGGTGGAGGGCTTTTTCATGGACGAGGTGCATAGATGAGCGTGGAAGTTCGTGCGGCGACGGACGAGGACGTGCCGGCGATCGTCGGGATGGTGTATGAGCTCGCGGAGTTCGAGAAGGCCCTCGAGGAGTGCCATCTGACGGAGGAGCAGCTGCGGGCGGTGCTCTTCGCCCCGGCGCCGGCGGTGTTCTGCCACGTCGCCTGCACCGGCGGCGAGACGGTGGGGATGGCGCTGTGGTTCCGGACGTACTCCACGTGGGAGGGCGTGCACGGCATCTATCTGGAGGATCTGTACGTGCGGCCGGCCGCCCGCGGCACCGGAGCCGGGAAGGCCCTGGTGGCGAAGCTGGCGCAGATCTGTGTGGAGTCCGGCTACCCGCGGCTGGAGTGGGCGGTGCTCGACTGGAACCCGGCCCGCGGCTTCTACGACGCGCTCGGCGCGCGGCACAAGTCGGACTGGCTGCCCTACCGGCTCACCGGGGACGCACTCGCCGCCACGGCGCGTGCGGCGACGTCGTAGAGTCGCGGGCAAGGGGGTTCATCGCGTGACTCAGGTCGTTTCGAAGAGGTCCGGATCCGACGCCGACGACGTCGTGCTGCTGGCCGTGCCGGCGTCGCCCGCCTACCTGGGGGTGCTGCGCACCGCGACCGCGGGTCTCGCGGCACGCCTGCAGTTCACGCTCGACGAGATCGAAGACCTGCGCATCGCCGTCGACGAGGCGTGCGCGATGCTGCTCGCGGTGGCGAGCGAGACGCCGCAGCTCGGCGACACGGTCGAGCTGGCCTGCCGGTTCACGGTCACCGCGGACGCGCTGACGGTCGAGACGTCGGTGCCGCTCGGGTCGCCGACGGAGCGGCTGCCCGGGGGCGAGTCCTTCGCGTGGCAGGTGCTCAGCGCGCTCGCCGACGAGGTGTCGGCGTCGGTCGACGGCCTCCAGGCGCGGATCCGCCTGACCAAGCGCCGCCCGAAGTAGGCCCGGACCAAAGGGGCCGCCTGAAGTAGGACCGGGCCACCGGAACCGGCGCCTACAGAGGGCGCTCCTTCAGTGCGGCGACTCCGGGGACCGGGGTGCGGGCGTGCTCCGGCGGGAGCTCCGCCGGCCTGACGTGGTCGATGTGCCCGCGGGCGATCTCCATCGCGAGCTCGATGTCCTGATCCCCGATGGCCGCCAGCAGCGCACGGTGATCCCGGTCGATGATCCTCCACATCGGCAACGGGGCGTTGTGGGCGGCGGCTTTGCGGTCGCTCACGGTGTACAGCGGACGCACCATCAGGCAGAGCAGCGTGTTGCCCGACGCGGCGGCGACAGCCAGGTGAAACGCCGAGTGTGCGGCGATGCGCTCGTCGAGGGTCGCGGTCTCGGGGTCGAACATCGCGGCCTCGAGGTCGCGCAGATGGCACGGCTCGCGGCGGGCGGCGGCGAGGCCGGCGGCGGGGACCTCGAGCATCCGGCGGACCTCGAGGAAGTCGTCGCCCTTGACCGCGCCGCTGGCCAGCAGCAGCCCGATGCCGTCGGTGAGGGACTCGCCGAGCGTGCGGGCGTCGGGCTCGGCCACGAAGCTGCCGCCGTTGACGCCGCGGGTGGTGACGATCAGGTGCTGGCTGCTCAGCAGGCGGAGCGCCTCGCGGACGGTGGACCGGCTCAGCCCGGACTGCTCACAGAGCTGCGGCTCCGTCGGCAGCCGGGCACCGGGTAGGAGCTGACCGGACATGATCTCCACGCGGAGCCGGTCGGCGAGGACCTGATAGGCGGGTGCGACCGTCACGACCACCGAGCGTAAGTCACGCCTGCCATCGGCGGGACCAGCAACGCCACAGGTCGTACGTTCAGCGGATGCCGAGCGCGATCCGCGTCGACGGGGCGAACAGCAGGATCGCCCCGGCGAGCCCCAGCGCGAAGAGCGGCGCCCCGATGTAGGGCTGGCCGTGGGTGAGCATCGTCCAGCCGATCGGCATCTGCAGCATCTGCGTGACGATCCCCGGGCCGCGGGCCCATCGCTGACGGCGGTGCAGCGCGACGGCGATCCCCAGGAACAGCAGGGTCATGAGCGCCAGGTAGCCGGTGAAGGACAGCGCCGTGGCGAGGAACGTCGACTTGCTGGTGACATCCAGATAGACGATCACCAGCGTGAGCAGGGCCAGCCCGACGCCCTCCGCGAACAGCAGCCGCACCGCCCACCGCAGGGTCGCCGGCTCCCGCTCCGACGTCACCGCGCCGCTCGCGTCGCCGCCTCCGGCGTCAGCCCGAGCCGACCCTGCATTGCGTGGCTCGCGACCCGAGCCGCTCCGCTGGCCGCTCACCTGGCATTCCCTTCAGTCGGCCCTGTCCCGTGCACCTCACCTTAGCGCGCGGGAGAGCGGGTACAGTGCCGCCCATGCGAGCCCTCCTGGTCGTCAACCCGAACGCGACGACCACCACCGAGCGCGGACGGGACATCCTGGTGCGTGCGCTGCGCAGCCAGGTCGACCTGGAGGTGGCATACACGCAGCGCAAAGGCCACGGCGTGGAGCTGGCGCGCGACGCCGCCCGGGAGCGCTTCGACCTCGTCGTGACGCTCGGCGGCGACGGTACGGTCAACGAGGCGGTCAACGGTTTGATGACCTTCGACGCCGGCCCGGCCGAGGGGCGCGCGCAGGAGCGCCCGGCGCTCGCGGTCGTGCCGGGTGGCTCCACGAACGTGTTCGCGCGGGCGCTCGGGCTGCCGAGCGACTGGGCCGAGGGCACCGGCGCGATTCTTGAGGCGCTGCGGGACCGGCGGGAGCGGATCGTCGGCCTCGGCCGCGCCGACGACCGGTATTTCACGTTCTGCGCCGGTATGGGCCTTGATGCGGAGGTTGTACGGCGCGTGGACCAGGCCCGGCACCGCGGTTCGACGTCGACGCCGTGGCTGTATTTCCGGTCGATCGCGCAGCAATACGTGACGACGAACCGCCGGGTGCCGCTGCTCACGCTCGAGCTCCCGGGCGAACCTGCCAAGTCCGGGCTAACGTGGATGTTGGTGCAGAACACTGCACCATGGACATACATCGGCGAGCGGCCGGTGGATCCGAATCCGCGTGCCTCGTTCGACACGGGGCTCGACGTGCTGGGCCTGCTGCAGATGCAGGCCGGGAGCACGGCCCGGACGATGGCGCAGCTGGTTCGCGGCGCCGACTTGAAGGGCAAGCAGGTGCTGCGGATGCACGATCTTGCCGGGTTCACGCTCACCGCCGCCAAACCGATCGCTTTCCAGGTCGACGGGGAGTACCTCGGAGAGTGCGACAAGTTGGATTTCGCGTCCGTGCCGGGAGCGTTACGCGTAGTGTGTTGAGTCACTCCCGGCGGTCGTCCACCGAAGGGGGAGAAAGTTGCAGAGAGTCGCGACAGAGACACCGCGACCGCATCTCCGAAACCCCTCCGATCGTTGACCGAACCGTACTACCTTGGTAACTGACTGTTGCGATTCAGGGTCCCTAAACGCAATAAAATCGGACAAACAGTGCGTGAGCTTGCTCACCGACTTGGATTTTCTTGGTTTGGACCCCTTGACATCGCGGTAGTTCGTGAAAGCATTCACAAGCGATACGAACACTGAGCGTTGCCCGCACACGCGTTACGGATCTTCAGGCTCCGCCTAGCCGAGACGTTACGCGAGATGCACATAGGGAATCACTAACAACGATCCGCGAAAACAACAAGGAGTGTTGCCGCCATGTCGGACTGGCGCCACCATGCCCTCTGCCGCGACGAGGACCCGGAGCTGTTCTTCCCCATCGGAACTTCGGGCCCGGCGTTGCTGCAGGTCGAGCAGGCGAAGGCGGTCTGCCAGCGCTGCTCCGTGACCAGCGACTGCCTGCAGTGGGCACTCGACTCCGGTCAGGACGCAGGCGTCTGGGGCGGAATGAGCGAAGACGAGCGTCGTTTGATGAAGCGTCGCGGCGGCCTGCGGGTCCGCGCTCACTCCGCATAGCCTGAGCCATAACAGCACCATAAAAACGCAGCCCGGCACCGAAGCGCACCCAAGCCTAAAGCGCATCGAACACCCGAGCAGCAGCGAAGACGAAAACGCCCCGGCCGATGCGCCGGGGCGTTTCACGTGCGGGCCACGACCAATCTGCCTACCCACGATAATGGGGGTCGTTGGGGCCGGGCGGCGGGAAGTTCGGGCCGTCGTAGTAGGGCTGCCCGTATCCGGGCGGCGGGTAGCCGGGCTGCCCGTAACCGCCGTAGCCGGGGGCGCCGTAGGGCGGCTGGCCGTATCCGGGCGGCGGGTAGCCGGGCGGGTATCCCTGGTTGCGCATGGCGGCGGACTCGACGTCGATCAGCCGCTCCAGCTCGCCGCGGTCCAGGAACGTTCCCCGGCACTCCAGGCACTGTTCGATGGTGACGCCGCTGCGCTCGTACTGCTGCATCGTGCCGCGGCACTTCGGGCATGTCATCTGCATACCCCCAAGGTAGCCCTCGGCCACCAAGCGCGAGATCAGCCGTTTCCGCAGGCGACCCGGACGGTGTGGCTAGTCGAACAGCTCCTCGAAGAAGCTCTCGCGGTGGTGCTTCTTGCGCTTCTTGTGATGCCCATAGTGACCATAGTGGCCGTGCTGGCCGTGCTGCTGCGGGTAGTGCGGCTGGCCGTATGCGGGCTGACCATAGGCCGGCTGCCCGTATCCAGGCTGGCCGTGCACCGGCTGACCGTGCACCGGCTGACCGTACGGCTGCTGGCCATAGGCGGGCTGCTGCGGGTATGCCTGCGGCGAGCCGGGCGGCGGGAATCCGGGGGTGCCGGGCGGGACACCGGGGGCGCCCGGCTGCTGCTGACGCCCACGCCAGGCGTTCTCCGCGTCAGTGATCTTCTCCAGCTCACCGCGGTCGAGGAAGATCCCCCGGCACTCCAGGCATTGGTCGATGGTGACACCGCTGCGCTCGTACTGCCGCATCTCGCCGCGGCACTTCGGGCATGTCATCTGCATACGTCCACGGTAGCCGCCGGGTTCCAAGGCCACCTTCAGGCGGCGAGATCCACGGTCTCCGGGGACACCCGGCCGATCCTGGCCACCACCAGGCGGGCCAGGTCGAGCGCGCGACCGAGGGGCGGCGCGGCCGGTTCGAGGGCGCCCGCGGACACGGCGGAGGCGACGGCGGCCTCGTGCAGCTTGCCCGGGGCCAGGAAGTACGAGGAGACCGCCACCCGCGCGCAGCCGCCGGCACGCAGCGCCGACACCGCGACCGCGCCGGTGACCGGCGACCCGGAGGCGAACGCCGCACGGCACGGCAGCCCGAGCGACCGCCCGAGCTCGGCCGCTGTCAGGTCGACGGTGTGCCTGGCCAGGTCGTCGCGGGTACCGGCGGCGATCATGACGACCCCGTCCGCCTCGACCGCGGGAAGCTGCCGGCGCAGCGCGGCGACGAGGAGCGGCGGCACGACGCCGCCGACCGGTCCGAGCACGTCCGTGACGTACACCCGCATGGACAGACCGCTGGAGACCGCCCGGTCGATGACCGCCGGCAGGTCGATCCGGCCGTGAAACGCCGAGGTCAGCAGCAGCGGTACGACAACCGCCGAACGATGACCGAGCCGCTGCATGTCGAGCAGTACAGCGTCCGGACGGGGGCCGGCATGGTCGAGGAACGACGTCCGGACGTCCAGCCCCGGGCGCTGGGCCGCGACCGCGCGGGCGAGGGCTCTCGTCGAAGCCGCCGCCCGCGGGTCGGAGGACCCGTGCGCCACCAGTAAGACAGCTGTTACTAGCTCCCCCGGCTTCGCCGGCGGTTCCGAGGGGGGCTGCGCCACCCCACACCCCCCATGCTTCGCACTACGAACCTTCACCCGGTGTGGAGACCGCACTCGGTCTTGTCGAACATCGGCCAGCGCCCGCCGCGCGGGTCGCCGCCGGGAGGGGTCCGCCGGGTGCACGGCCAGCAGCCGACGGAGGCGTACCCCTGCCGCATGAGGGCGTTCACCGGGACGTTGTAGCGGGAGATGTACGCGTCGACGTCGGCCTGCGTCCACTGCGCCAGCGGCGAGACCTTGAACTTGCTGCGGGCCTGCTCGAAGCTCACGATCGGCGTGTTGGCGCGGCTCGGCGACTCGTCGCGGCGCAGGCCGGCGGCCCACGCGTCGTAGTCCTCGAGGGCCCGCTCCAGCGGCTCGATCTTGCGCAGGAAGCAGCACTCGTCGGGGTCGCGGGCGTAGAGCCGCGGCCCGAACTCGGCGTCCTGCTCGGCGACGGTCTGCCGCGGGCGGATCGAGCGGACCGTCACCGGGAGGGTCCGCTGGACGACCTCACGCACGCGGAGCGTCTCGGCGAAGTGCAGGCCGGTGTCGAGGAAGATGACCGGCACGCCGGGCACGACCTTCGACACGACGTGGGCGAGCACGGCGTCGGCGAACGAGCTGGTCACACAGAACCGGTCGCCGAACTCAGCGGCGGCCCACTCCACGATCTTGTCGGCGGTCTTGCCCTCCAGCTGGGCCGACGCCTCCTTGGCCAGGGCGATGGACTCTTCTCGGGTACGTGCAACGGCTGTGCTCATCGCTTCGCCTCCAACATTCGTGCCGCAAGCCCCAGGAATTTCAGTGAGAAGACCCGCGCGCAGCTGCGGCACTCCCATGCGCCGTGCGTGTCCTCGTGTGGCCGTAGGTCCTCGTCCCCGCAGTACGGGCAGTACAAGGGAGCCATTCGCTCGCTCATCGGAGTTCCTCCTCCGGAGCCCGCATGACCCAGTGGGCGAACGACTCGCCGGACTCGCGACCGGCGAGGTAGTGGTTGGCGACCCGCTCGACGTACGAGGGCAGGTCGGCGGCGGTGGTCTTCAGGCCGCGGAGCTTGCGCCCGAAGCCGGCGTTCTGCCCCGCCGCCATGCCCAGGCCGCCGCCCAGGTGGATCTGGAAGCCCTCAACCATGTCGCCGGTGGCGTCGTCGCGCACGAGCATGCCCTTGAGGCCGATGTCGGCCACCTGCGTGCGGGCGCAGGCGTTGGGGCAGCCGTTGAGGTGGATGGAGATGTCGGCGTCGAGCTCGGCGACCTTGGCCTCGAGGTGCTCGATGAGCTCCGCGGCGCGGGCCTTGGTCTCCACGATCGCCAGCTTGCAGAACTCGATGCCCGTGCAGGCCATCGTGCTGCGCCGCCAGGTGGACGGGCGGGCCTCCAGCCCGGCCTCGCGCAGGCCCAGCACGACCGCCTCGGTGTCGGCCTCGGCGATGTCGAGGACGATGAGTTTCTGGTACGGGGTGAGCCGCACCCGGTCGCTGCCGAACCGCTCGGCGAGGTCGGCGACCTTGGCGAGCTGGGCGCCGGAGCTGCGGCCCGCGATGGGCGCGGCGCCGACGAAGTACTTGCCGTCCCACTGCTTGTGCACGCCGATGTGGTCGATCGGCTTCTCCGGCAGCTCCGGCGACGGGCCGTCGATCAGCGGGCGCTTGAGGTACTCGGTCTCCAGCACCTCGCGGAACTTCGCCGCGCCCCAGTCGGCGACGAGGAACTTCAGCCGGGCGCGGCTGCGCAGGCGGCGGTACCCGTAGTCGCGGAAGATCTGGATGACGCCGTGCCACGCGTCGACGACCTCGTGCAGCGGCACCCACACGCCGAGGCGCACCGCCAGCATCGGGTTCGTCGACAGGCCGCCGCCGACCCAGAGGTCGAAGCCGGGGCCGTGCTCCGGGTGGATCACGCCGACGAAGGAGACGTCGTTCGCCTCGTACGGGGTGTCCGGCAGCCACGAGATCGAGGTCTTGAACTTGCGCGGCAGGTTGGACAGCGTCGGGTCGCCGACGTACTTCTCGGTGATCTCGTTGATCGCCTCGGTCGGGTCGAGCACCTCGCTCTCCGCGACGCCGGCGATCGGGCTGCCGAGCACGACCCGCGGGGTGTCGCCGCAGGCCTCGGTCGTGGACAGGCCGACTGCCTCGAGCTCCCGCCAGATCTGCGGGACGTCCTCGACGCGGATCCAGTGCAGCTGGATGTTCTGCCGGTCGGTGATGTCGGCGGTGTCGCGGGCGAAGCGGGTGGCGATCGACGCGATCGTGCGCAGCTGGGCGAGGCTCAGCTGGCCGCCGTCGCTGCGGATGCGCAGCATGAAGTACTTGTCGTCGAGCTCCTCGGGCTCGAGGATCGCGGTCCGGCCGCCGTCGATGCCGGGCTTGCGCTGCGTGTACAGCCCGAACCAGCGGAACCGTCCGCGCAGGTCAGCGGGGTCGATCGAGTCGAAGCCGCGGTGCGCGTAGATCGACTCGATGCGGGCCCGGACGTTGAGCGGGTTGTCGTCCTTCTTGCTGCGCTCGTTGGGGTTGAGCGGCTCCCGGTGGCCGAGCGCCCACTGCCCCTCGCCGCGAGGGCGCCCACCGGCTCCGGCCCGAGCGCCGCGGGCGGCGGGACGGGGAGCGGGTGCGGCGTTGTCTGCCGGGACGGTGTTCACCGTCATGTCGGCGTCCTCTCAGGGTTGAGAGCACGCGAGCCTGCGCCGGCCTATCGCGGAAGATGCGCGATGGATGACGTCAATGTCATGAAGAATCCGGCGCGAGTCGCGCGCCCGAAGAAAGAATTAACGGGCGGCGTTCAGCAAGCCGGACACATGGCGCTGCGCACGCGACCGTAGTCGACGTGTCGGCGGCTGACGAGCCGCAGAGAAGCAGCGTGCATAGGGTGCAGTCTTCCACGTCGACCGGTCCTTACGCCACGTCGGCGTGAGGGTTGTCTCAAACCCGCGTCACCGGGACGTAACCCAAAGAAGACTCAGCCGATAGGAAATATAGACCGGAATGGGCAGGCCGCCGACCGGCAATGGCCGACGGTCCCACAGTGCGGTAGGTTTCAGCGTTTCGCCAGCGGGACGACCATCACAGCCTCCGTGCCGCCGCCGGCCCGGGTGCGCAGCTCGATCGTGCCGCGCAGCTCCCCCGTCGCGAGCGTCCGCACGATCTGCAGCCCGAGCCGCTCGCTGCTGTCCAGGTCGAACCCGTCGGGCAGGCCCCGGCCGTTGTCGGCGACGGTGACGTGCAGCTGCTTGCGGAAGCGGTGCACGGAGACGACGACCTCCGGGTCGTGCTCACCACGCGGCTCGAACGCGTGCTCCACGGCGTTCTGCAGCAGCTCGTTGAGGACCATGACGAGCGGCGTGGCGATCTCCGCGGGCAGCACGCCGAAGTCGCCGTCCCGGCGCAGCGCCACGGTGAAGTCGGAGGCGGCCACCTCGACGGCCGCGGCCGCGACCCGGTCCACGATCCCGTCGAACTCGACCGCCTCGTCCGCGGTGTCCGACGCCGACATCGAGAGGGTCTCGTGCACCAGGGCGATGGAGGCGACTCTCCGCACCGACTCCTCCAGCGCGTGCCGGGCGGCCGGGACCCCGACCCGGCGGGCCTGCAGCCGCAGCAGCGCGGCGACGGTCTGCAGGTTGTTCTTGACCCGGTGGTGGATCTCCCGGATCGTCGCGTCCTTCGTCATGAGCTGCCGGTCGCGGCGGCGGACCTCGGTGATGTCGCGGACCAGGACGAGCGCCCCGATCGGCACGCCCGCCGGCATCAGCGGCAGCGCCCGCATGAGCACGGTCGCGCCGCGCGCCTCCAGCTCCTTGCGGGCGGGCGCGTCGCCGCGCAGCGCCGAGTGGACCCGGTCCGTGGCGTCCTTGCCCTCGAGAGGGTCGTCGCAGAGCCGCCCGGTGATCTCGGCGAGGCTCTCGCCCACGAGGTGCGCGGCGAGCCCGAGCCGCCGGTACGCCGACTGCGCGTTGGGGCTGGCGTAGGTGACCTTGCCGGACGCGTCGAGCCGGACCAGGCCGTCCCCGATGCGCGGGGCGCTGGTGGTCTCGCCCGGGTGCCGCGGCGGCGGGAACGTGCCGTCGGCGATCATCTGCGCCAGGTCGTCGGCGGTGGTCAGGTAGTTGAGCTCCAGCTGCGCCGGGGTCCGGGCGGTGCTGAGGTTGGTGTCCCGGCCGACGACGGCGATGACCTGCGTCTCGCCCCGGCGGCGGACCGGGATCGCCTCGTGGCGGGCGGGCATGTCGCCGTACCAGACGGGATCCCCCTCCCGCCAGATCCTGCCCTGCGCCCGGACGATCGCGAGGTGCGCCACCTCGGGTCCGCCGGCGACCCGGCCGACCTGGTCGTCCTGATAGGCGGTCGGGGCGGTCGTCGGCCGCACCTGCGCGACGCACAGGAACTCACCGCGGTCCGCGATCGGCACCCACATGAGCAGGTCTGCGAAGGACAGGTCGGACACGATCTGCCAGTCGCCGGCGAGGCGGTGCAGGTGCTCGATGTCCTCGGGCGCGAGGGAGGTGTGCTCCTCGACGAGGTCACGCAGGGTCGACACCGTTACAGACTATGGTGGGCCCGTGCGTCGCCTGTTACCTGCCCTTGTCCTCGTGCTCACCCTCGGCGGCTGCGGGTGGGTGGGCCGCGCCGACGAGACCAGCAAGCCTGACGGGTTCCAGCTGCACGGCTACGTGAGCGTGGCGGGCGCGGCGACCGGCGTCCCGGGCACCCCGTGCCTCGCCCCGGTGCCGGACGTCGCCTCCGGGGCGACGGTGAAGGTGGCTGATCAGGACGGCAAGGTGGTCGCCGTGACGACGTTGGCGGCCGGCGTACTGGCGGCGACGGGCGGGGCGTACCGCTGCAATTTCTCGTTCGAGCTGCTGAACCTGTCCGGGAGCCGGCCGACCTACCAGATCCTGGTCGGTGACCGGCCCCCGGTGGCGTTCGAGACGCGGGCGCTGCGCGAAGGCCGCCCCGCCGTCGTCGATGTCGCCGTTACAGCGTCGCCGTCACCTTCTTGAGGCCGCGCGGCGCGTCAGGGTTCTCGCCCCGGTGCAGGGCGAGGGACAGGGCGAGGCGCTGCAGCGGCAGGATGTCCAGCAGCGGCGCGTAGCGCTCGTCGACCTCGGGGGTCGGCACCCAGCCGGCCGCGCCGTCGACCTTCGACGGGCCGAAGACGACCACGTCGGCGCGGCGCTCGCCGAGCCGGCCGACGACGTCGCGCATCGACGCGCCGGCGGGGCCGCCGCCGACGACGGCGAGGACCGGCACGTCGGGGTCGGCCATCGCGAGGGGGCCGTGCAGCAGGTCGGCGCCGGAGAACGCGAGACCGGCCACGTAGGACGTCTCCATCAGCTTGAGCGCGGTCTCGCGCGCCGTCGGGTACGCGTAGCCGCGGCCCGTGGTCACGATCCGGTCCGCGAACCGGTAGCGGGCGGCGAGGTCGGCGGCGGTGTCGTCGGCGAGGACGCGCTCCGCGTGGCCGGGCAGCTCCCGCAGCGCGGCGAGCTCCTCGGCGGGCAGCGTGCCGCCGCCCTTGATGCTCTCGACCAGCATGAGCAGCGCGAGCAGCTCCGCGGTGTAGGTCTTGGTCGCGGCGACCGCGATCTCGTGCCCGGCGACGACGTCGACGTGCAGCTCGGCGACCTGGGCCAGGGGCGACTCGGCGTTGTTGGTGACGGCCAGGGTGTGCGCGCCCTGCTCGCCGGCGACCCGCAGCACCTCGCGCAGGTCGGGCGAGCCGCCGCTCTGGCTGACGCCGACGACGAGCGTGTCGCGCAGATCGGGGCGGGCGCCGTAGAGCGTCATCGCCGACGGCGAGGCGAGGCCGACGGGGATGCCGAGGCGGATCTCGGTGAGGTACGCCGCGTACAGCGCGGCGTGGTCCGACGTGCCGCGCGCCGTGAAGATCACGTTGCGGGGCTGCCACTGCGCGATCCGCTCGGCGACGGCGGCGATGGCGCCCGCCTGCTCGTCGACGAGCCTCGCGAACACGGCCGGCTGCTCGGCGATGTCCGCCTGCATCCCGGCACCGGGCTGCTCGGTCACGGCTACTCCTCTATGTGCTGGCGTCTGATGCGCGTTACTGCTCAAAGTTTGGCAGCTTCGCGCACCAGACGCCAGTTTTCGGAGCAACTTCGCGCACAGCGTGCGCGAAACTAGCCTTCCTGCGCAACCAGCGTGCTCTCCGCCTGCTCGGTGGGCGCCTCGGGGCCGCCGCGCAGCGCGACCTCGCGGATGAAGATCGCGAGCAGCGGCACCAGCACCGTCGCCGCGATCGCCCAGAGGAAGACGCTGGACGTCGCGCCGGCGATCGCGTCGATCACCGCGGTGCGCACCCCGGCGGGCAGCTGGCCGAGCGTCGCCGGGCCGATCGAGGCGCCACCGCCACCGCCGCCGGCGAGCTGGTCCGCCGCCTGGTCGCCGACCTTCTCCGCGAGCAGGTCGTGCAGCCGGTGGTTGAAGATCGCGCCGAACGCCGCCACGCCGAACGCGCCGCCGATCGAGCGGGCGAACGTCGAGGTGCTGCTCGCCACACCCAGATCCTTGAGCTCCACGCTGTTCTGCGCGATGAGCATCGAGGTCTGCATCAGGAAGCCCATACCCAGGCCGAGGACGGCCATGTAGATCGCCGACTCGGTCTTCGAGGTGTCCGAGTCCAGCCGCGACAGCAGGACCATCGCCACGATCATGACGAACCCGCCGATCACCGGGAAGATCCGGTACTTGCCGGTCTTGGTGATCATCTGGCCGGCCACCAGCGAGGTCACCAGCAGGCCGCCCATCATCGGCAGCAGGAGCAGACCGGAGTTGGTCGCCGAGGCGCCCTGCACGATCTGCTGGTACAGCGGCAGGAACGTGATCGCGCCGAACATGGCGAACCCGACCAGGAAGCCGATGCCCGCGACCAGGCTGAAGTTGCGGTTGCGGAAGATGGCCAGGGGCAGGATCGGCTCCGGGTGGCGCCGCTCGACGACCATGAACGCGGCCAGCGACACCACGGCCAGGGCGGCCAGGCCGGCGATCTGCGCGGAGCCCCACGCGTACTGGTTGCCGCCCCACGTGGTGATCAGGACCAGCGCGGTGACGCCGGCCGAGAGCAGGGCCGCGCCGAGCCAGTCGATCCGGTGCTCGGTGCGCTTCTTCGGCATGTCGAGCTTCAACGCGAGCAGCGCCAGCGCCGCGCCGCCGAGCGGCAGGTTGACGAAGAACGCCCAGCGCCAGTCGGCGTGGTCGGTGATGAAGCCGCCGACGAGCGGGCCGCCGACCATCGCGACCGCCATGACCGCGGCGAACTGGCCCTGGTACTTGCCGCGCTCGCGCGGCGACACGAGCTCGCCGAGGACGGCCATCGCGCCGACCATGAGACCACCGGCGCCGAGGCCCTGGAACGCGCGGAAGCCGATCAGCTGCGGCATGTCCTGGGCGAAGCCGCACAGCACCGAGCCGAGCAGGAACAGCACGATCGAGGTCAGGAAGACCGTCTTCCGCCCGTACAGGTCGCCGAGCTTGCCCCAGATCGGCGTGGACACCGTCGAGCCGAGGACATACGCGGTGACGACCCACGACAGGTGGTCGACGCCGCCCAGGTCACCGACGATGCGGGGCATCGCGGTGCCGACGATCACGTTGTCGAGCATCGCCAGGAGCATCGCCATGAGCAGTCCTGGCAGGACGACCCTGAGGCGCTTGTCAGACATCGTGGCACACCTTACTTGTCGGCCGGCTAGTTGACTTACTAGCCGTACGGTAAGTTCGTACTAGCCGCTCGTCAAGTCAGTTCACGTAGGATGGTCCCGATGGAGCAGAACCAGCAGGCAGCAGCGCGGGTCGTGCGGGGGCGGAACCGGATCCGGACCGACGACGCCGAGACCGAGGACGTGCGCGCGCACATCCAGCGGGTCGCCCTGGAGATGTTCATCGAGGACGGCTACGACAAGACCTCGCTGCGGGAGATCGCGGAGAAGCTCGGCGTCACCAAGGCCGCGCTCTACTACCACTTCCCGACCAAGGACGACATCGTCAACAGCCTCATCGAGCACCGCATCGCGGCCGTCGACGCGCTGATGGAGTGGGCGGAGGCGCAGCCGCGCACGGAGGCGACGCGGATCGAGTTCCTTCAGCGGTACTTCGTGCTGCACGACGTCGCCAAGCACGAGCACGTGATCCGCTTCTTCGAGCGCAACCAGACGCTCATCAACACCCTGCCCGCGGGCAAGCTCATGAAGGGTCAGATGGAGCGCGTCTTCGGCTTCCTGATGGACCCGGCGGAGTCCACGGTCCAGCAGCTGCGCCGGGCCATGGCCATCTTTACGATCCACGCGGGCCACTTCGTGCTCCGCGGGCACGACGACCTCAGCCCCCAGGACCGCCGCGAGGCGACCCTGGTGGTCGCCGAGGACCTGATGCGCCTGGCGGCCGCCGGCGAGTGACGTCCGGGTCGCGGTGGTCGGCAGCCGCCGACCCGCGCCGCCGGACCCGGGTCGCGGTGATTGCGCGGCGGCCGGCCCGCGCCGCGGGGCTCAGGTCGCGGTGGTCGGCAGCTTCAGGCGCAGGCCGAGCAGTGTGACGCCCTCGACCGGCGTCCAGTCCAGCGCCGGCTCGCGGACGAAGCCGAAGGTGTCGTAGAGCGCCAGCGCGGCGCTGTTGCGGTCCCGCGTACAGATCACCATCGACCCGCAGCCGAGGACGGTCGCGCGGTCGATGCAGGCGCGGACCAGCGCCCGCGCCACCCCCCGCCGCTGCGCCGCCGGATCGACGGCCAGCATCCTGAACTCGGCCTCGCCCGGGCGCGACAGCTCCGCATACCGGGTGCCGGGCAGCACGAACGCGACCGCGCCCAGCAGTACATCACCATCGGCGGCGACCAGAATCTCGCAGTGCGCCGCCCGGGTCGTCACGTCGGCCAGCACGTCGGCATAGCCGTGCTCGTCGTCGAGCTGGCCGTCGGCGCGATACGCCGCCACCGTCAGCCGCGCGACGCCGGCGTGGTCCTCCGGGTCCGCCCGCCGGACCAGCGGCGGCTGCCGCGTCACCCGATCACGGCGATGAGATCGCCCTCCTGCACCACGTCGCCCTCGTTGACGGCGATCTGGCTGACCGTGCCCTCCGACTCGGCGACGACGGGGATCTCCATCTTCATCGACTCCAGGATCACGAGGGTGTCGCCCTCGCTGACCTCGGCACCGACCTCAGTCGTGATCTTCCAGACGTTGGCCACCATCTCGGCACGGATCTCGTCGGACATCCCGGTCTCCTTTGACGTCGGATTGCGAACCGCAGCATATCCGCGCGAAACCCGGTCGCGCTCGACTGTACGGCGAACGCATCATGGCCCCGTGGAATCGACCATCACGGTGACCCCGGCGGGACTGCCCGGCGTGCTGCTGCATGTCGCGGTGGTGCGGCCCGTCTTCGTGTGGGGTCAGCCCGGCATCGGCAAGAGCTCGCTGGTGAAGGAGTTCGCGGCGGCCCTCGGGCTGGACTGCGTCACCCTCATCGGCACGCAGCTGGCGCCCGAGGACCTCATCGGGGTGCCCGAGCTGCGCGACGGCCGCAGCCGCTTCGCGCCACCGGAGTCGATCGCCCGCGACGAGCCCTACTGCCTCTTCCTCGACGAGCTCAACTCCGCCTCGCCCGAGGTGCAGAAGGCGTTCTACTCCCTCATCCTCGACCGGCGGATCGGCTCTTACGAGCTGCCCGCCGGATCGATCGTGATCGGCGCCGGCAACCGGGCCTCCGACAACGCGCTCGCCCGGCCGATGGCGTCCGCGCTGCTCAACCGGCTCATCCACGTACACCTGCGGGCGAGCGCCGACGACTGGCTGCTGTGGGCGGCCGGCGCCGGCCTGCACGAGTGGGTGACCGACTACCTCACCCAGCGGCCCGACCACCTCTGGTCCAAGCCGCCGAAGACCGAGGAGCCGTTCTCGACCCCGCGCTCCTGGCACATGCTCTCCGACGCGCTGCTCTCCTTCGGCCAGGACATCGACGAGGACCTTCTCCGGGTGCTCACCGCCGGCACGCTGACGCCCTCGCACGCGTCGGCGTTCTGCGCGTACGTCAAGACCGTCCGCCACCGCTACAGCCTGGACGCCATCGTCCGCGGCGACGCGTCCTGGCCCCGCGACCCGACCGACCGCGACCTGCTGTACTTCTTCGCCGAGGCCTTCCGGGCCCGGCTCGTGAAGGACCTGCCGGCCAGCCGCGAGCACGCCTCGCCGTCCGTGCGCCGCTTCTCGGTGCGGGCCAAGGGCCTGCTGGTCGAGCTGGCCGAGATCTCGCTGGAGTGCGCGCAGCTCGTCATCGCCGCCGACGAGTCCGGGATGCCCGCGCTGCCCGCGTGGTTCCTGGTCGAGGTGACCCGCGACCTGCCGCGCCTCGTCGCCGCCCGGGCATGAGCGCCGCCGGCGGCGCCGCCGCTCGTGGTGCCGCCGCTCGTGGCGCCAGGAAGGTCGACCGGCGGCTGGAGGCGGCCCAGCACGCCTGGTCCGCCGTGTCCGGCAACCCCATGTTCCGCGCCCTCGCCAGCGACCCGACCGGCAACGACCCGCGGGCGCTGCGGATGCAGTGGGCGGAGGACACGCAGCTGATCCGCGACCGCGGCCACGCCCGGGTCTACGCCGACGGCACGGTGATCGCCAACAAGCACTCGCCGCTGGAGCCCGACGAGTGGGTCTGGGTGTTCGCGCACTGCGCGCTGCACCTCGGCTTCGGCCACCTCTGCCTCGGGCCGGCGGATGCCGCTTCACCGCCCGACACCGAGCTTGCCGTCGCGCGCTGCGTTGTCGTGGCCCGGTTCCAGGCGGAGCTGCGGCTCGGCCGCCCTCCGGTGCTGCTGCCGCCGCTGCCGACCGCTTTCGAGGAGCAGCTCGCCGAGCGCTGGCGGATCTCCGGCATTCCTTCCGGCCTGTCCGGCTGTTCCGCGGGCGGCGCCGGCCCCGACCTCGTGCCGCCCGCATCGCTCCCGACTTCTTCCGCTGCGTCTCTTCCGGCCGTCACGCTCTCGTGGCCGGACCGCTTCGCCCTGGGCCTCGGCCAGGCCGCGGCCGAGGCCGTCGACGAGGCCGGGGCACTGCGGCCGGTCGCGGGTCGCAAGACCGACGAGGCGTGGGAGGTCGCCCGGCGCTGGTTCGTTTCGTCGTACCCGCTGCTGGCCGGCCTGGCCGCGGGCTTCACCATCGTCAGCGACGTCGCCGTGGCCCGCGACCTGTCGATCACCGTCGCCGCCGTCGACCCGTCCGCCGCCGAGATCTACGTCAACCCCCTCGCGCCGCTCACCACGGAGGAGCGCCGCTTCGTCATCGCGCACGAGATGCTGCACGCCGCCCTGCGCCACGGCGACCGGATCGCGCACCGCGACCCGTACCTGTGGAACGTCGCCACCGACTACGTCATCAACGGCTGGCTCGTCGAGATGGCCGTCGGCGACCTGCCCGAAGGCGTCCTGTACGACCCGCGCTTCAAGGACGCCGGCGCCGAGGAGGTGTACGACCTCATCGCCACCGACCTGCGCCGCCTGCGCCGCCTCGGCACGCTGCGGGGCCGCGGCATGGGCGACATCCTCAGCGACGCCCGCCGTACCCACCGCGGCACCGAGCTCGACGAGTACTACCGCCGCGCCCTCGCGACCGGCCTGGCCTTCCACGAGTCCAACGGCCGCGGCCTCCTGCCGTCCGGCCTGGTCGAGGAGATCCGCGCCCTGGACCACCCGCCGCTGCCGTGGGACGCGCAGCTCGCCAACTGGTTCGCCGAGCACGTCCGCTCCCCCGCCCCGCGCCGCTCCTACGCCCGCGCCTCCCGCCGGCAGAGCTCCACGCCGCACATCCCCCGGCCCGGCTGGCTCTGGCCCGAGGAGGAGTCCTTCCACGCCACGTTCGGCGTCGTGCTCGACACCTCCGGCTCGATGGACCGCACCCTGCTCGGCAAGGCCCTCGGCGCGATCGCCTCCTACGCCACCGCCCGCGACGTGCCGGCCGCCCGCGTCGTGTTCTGCGACGCGGCCGCGTACGACGCCGGCTACCTCCCCGTCGCCGACATCGCCGGCCGGGTCAAGGTGAAGGGCCGCGGCGGCACCATCCTGCAGCCCGCCATCAAGCTCCTGGAACGCGCCCCGGACTTCCCCGCCGACGCCCCGATCCTGATCATCACCGACGGCTACTGCGACCCCGTCCGCGTACGCCGCGAGCACGCCTTCCTCATCCCAGAAACCACCCGCCTCCTCTTCACCCCCCGAGGCCCCGTCTTCCGCCTCCGCTGACCCCCAGACTCGACGACCACCCGCACCCGCCGTGATCCAAGAACACCCTGGCCGCCCGCACAGCCACCACACGCCTTCGATCACGCCAACCACGACCCCGACCGCCCCGCGGAGAAGACCGCGACGGCGGAGGCCAAGTCCCGCACGCGGACAGCAACCAGGACAGCCAGCCTGCATGCCGAACCCCTCGGCCAAGCACCCAGCCACCGTGATCGAAGGACGACCCTGGCCGCCCGGACAGCCACCACGCGACTTCGATCACGGCGACCACGGCCACGATCGACCCGCGGGCTACCGAGACCGCACGCGCGAGTTCAGCGATCAGAGTGGGACAGCACTGGTTGTGAACCATGACGGCGAGCGCGACGCCGGCGATCGGTGCGATGTGGACTGGTTGTGAACGCCAACGACGGGGTCGAAGCACCGAATTACGCCCTCGAACGGCGCTGGATCATGCGCGGACGGCGGCCGGGGAACATCACCGAACCACGGCACGGACCGCAGCCATGCGACCTGGCGTTCGGCCTCCAGTTGGACAGGAAGAACCTGCCCTCCGCGCTGGCCTGACCTGCGGCCGGACGGATCAGCGGACCCGCATGCGAACAGCAACCAGGACAGCCCAACCCGGATGCCGAACCCCTCGGCCGAGCACCACAGCCACCATGGTCGAAGGACGACCCTGGCTGCCTGGACAGCCACTACGCGACTTCGATCACGAGGGCCACGACCGTGATTGACCCGCGGGTTACCAAGGGCGCGGGCGGGAGCCGTGCGGTTCCGGGGGCCGGGGCTGCCAGAACCGCACGGGGTTGTGGAGGACGAGGGTCAGTCGGTGCGGAGCTCGCGGGCTTCGGCGTTGACGACCAGTTCGGAAAGCTTGGAGCGGAGGCGGTCCTTGAGGTCGGCGGGGGCCAGCTCGGAGCCGCAGCAGCGGGCCACGAGCGCCTTCACCTCCTGCTCGATGCCGAACTCGCGCAGGCAGGGCGAGCACTCGTCGAGGTGGTCGCGGATGAGCGAACGGCGGTCGTCGGTGCACTCGAGGTCGAGGTAGAGATACACCTCGGCGAGGACGGCGCCGCAGTCTGTCTCGTGCGGGTCTCCACAGCTCATCGGACTCAGACCTCGCTCGGCTCAGCGGACGGGGTGCGGGTGAAACCCCGGTCGGCAGCATAAGTCTCGAGCGAACGGCGGAGGTTGCGCCGGCCGCGGTGCAGACGGGACATCACAGTGCCGATGGGCGTGTTCATGATGTCGGCGATCTCCTTGTAGGAGAAGCCCTCGACGTCGGCGAGGTAGACAGCGAGCCGGAACTCCTCCGGCAGCGACTGCAGCGCCTCCTTGACGTCGGAGTCGGGCAGCCGGTCGAGGGCCTCGGTCTCGGCGGAGCGCAGCCCGCTGGACGTGTGCGACTCGGCTTCGGCGAGCTGCCAGTCGGTGATCTCCTCCGTGGGCGCCTGGACGGGCTGGCGCTGACGGCGACGGTAGGAGTTGATGTAGGTGTTGGTCAGGATGCGGTAGAGCCAGGCCTTGAGGTTGGTGCCCGTCTCGAACTGGTGGAACGCCGCATACGCCTTGAGGAACGTCTCCTGGACGAGGTCCTCCGCGTCGGCCGGGTTGCGCGTCATGCGCAGGGCCGCCGCATACAGCTGATCAATGAAGGGCAACGCGTCGTGCTCGAACCGGATGCGCTGCTGCACCGCGCTCTCGCTGCTGACCACTCGTGCGACTCCAACCCTCGACCGTCCTGCCGAGGATACGCCGAGTTGCTGAGTGACTTCAGAGTTTGTGGCGCCCGTCAACCGCTCGCGGGCGATCGGTTGCCAGGACGGATCGGGCTCCGCGTCCGTCGCCGCCGGCCACGACGGGCTGAACAGCAGCTCGCGGATGCGTTGATCCTCGCGCTCAAGTGTTGCCACGAGTTGACTTCCCTCCACAGGCAACGCCTCGGCAGCGTCGCACGCTCCGTGTAACAACCGCGCCACCCCCGCAATTCCTACCCGCCTGCCCCGGCGGCCGGCCTTTTGGATTGGGACCGGCCGGCCACCGGGAACAGGAAGGGCCTGGGAGTTTGCGGAACGACATCGGTCCGCGGTGTGGAGAGCGTGTCCGGTTTGCACCGGTCACACGCTGTTCAACGAGCGGGGTCGGCGGTGGTGACGAACGCCACGGCGATGGCGGCGAGCCGGTCGGGGGCCTTCGACAGCGCGTGGGTCTCGCCGGGCAGCACCTCGACGTGGACCGCCGGGCCCGGCGAAGGCACGCCGAAGGCGTCCCGGTCGCCGTTGAGCACGAGGGTCGGCACGCCCGTGCGCAGCTCGTCCGCGCGGGTGACGTCCGGCTTGCCGGGCGGGTGCAGCGGGAAGGCGAGCGCCAGGATGCGGTCGGCGCCGGCCTCGGCCGCGGTGCGGCAGGCGACCCTGGCGCCGCTGGACCGGCCGCCGACGACGAGGGTGTCGATCGCCACCCTGCGGCGCAGCTCCGCGACGACGGCGAGCCAGGCGGCGTCGAGCTGCCTGGCGGGTGCCGGTGGGCGGCGGGCGCCGGCGACCCGGTAGGGCTGCGTCACCATGGCGACGGCCGCCCCGGCATCGAGCACGGCGGCACGGACCGCCACGAGGTCGACGGCGTCGACGTCACCGCCGGCGCCGTGGCCCAGGACGAGCAGCGTCCCCGTGTACCCCGCCGGGACGTCGAGCGAGAAGCGCGCGACCCCGTGCGGGGTCTCGACCTCCTGCCCGACGAGCGACCGCTTGGCCCGCGACCTGCTCCGCCGACCGACCGGCACACCGGAAGAGCCCACCAGTAAGCGAGCAGAAGGGCCGGCCGGGGAGCCTGGAAGGGCGCCGGCCGGCCCGTCGGTCAGCCGCTGGCGGCGCCGACCGGATCGCGCCGGTCGGTCGCGGTCCGGCCCACGCGCTGGATCGGCACCAACGGCAGGCATGCCATCGGGCCCATCCGGTGCTCGGCTGCCTGTGGCTGGCCCGTCAACGCGGGTTGTGGAGCGTCGCTGCGCCATGCGACGAGCATCGCACGCCGCTCACGCGGTGTGGTCGCTCCCCACACACCGTGGCAGTCGCCGACCTCCAGCGCCCAGGCCAGGCATGCGCCCTGGACGTCGCAGGTGCGGCACAACGCGACGGCAGCGTCGGCGGGCTCGCTCGGGGCCGGAAAGAACGTCTCCGGATCAACTGTCTGGCATGCGCCGCGGGTCCGCCAGGCATCATCGCCCTGTTGCTCGCGCACCGCGCGCAACAGACGCGGATCACGCTTGGCGGCAGCGACCTCATGCGGGCGTGGCATCCTCGCCCGGGTCATACACCCACCTCCCCCGTGGGTCAAACGAACACAAGGCAGGGAAACGTCGGGATGCCCCCATCCGACATTGACCTACCGGCGCTGTGTTCTATCGCACAAACACCTGCAAATACAAGAGTTTTCACGCGGATAGGCAAAACCTGCCGGGGAGGAAATGGACGTACAGCCTAAAATATGGTCAGATCGATCGGCTCGACGTCACTCGATCGCAGGGCCGGCGCCGGCACGCGGTCGAGCAAATCACGGCCATCGTTACGTACGTCACCCACACGCGCGCCGACCGGGCGGAGCTCCAGCCGCGCGACGTGCTCGGACGGCGTCGGGGCCAGCAGCCGCTCATCGACGGGGGCCGCCAGCCACTCGTCCCACCGCGACGGCGGCAGCATCAGCGGCATGCGGTCGTGAATGAGCGCCAGATCGTCCACGGCGGGCGCGGTGATGATGCTGCAGGTGAGCACCCGGTCGTCACCTTTCCCCCACACCGTCCAGATGCCGGCGAACACGCACGGCTCGTCGTCACCGAGCGTCATGAAATACGCCTGCTTGTCCTTGCCGTCCCCGCGTTTCCATTCGAACCAGCCGTCGGCGGGCACGAGGCAGCGCCGCTTCGCGAACGACTGCGCGAACGCCTTCGACTCCGCGACCGTCTCGGACCGCGCGTTGATCATCCGGGCGCCCACCTTGAGGTCGGCGGCCCACGGGGGCACCAGACCCCAGCGGGCGCTGCTCAGGACGCGGCCGTCGGCGGACTGGGAGACGCGCACCACCGGGACCTGGTCCGTCGGGGCGACGTTGTAGTCCGGCTCGAGCCCGTCCGTCTCGTCGGTGGCCTCGAACAGCGCGCTCAGGTCAACGTTGCTGCGGGATGTCGCATACCGACCACACATGCCCATCACGGTACCCGTGACGAATGAGGCATTGTCAGCAGTCGCTACCCAGCGGCACGGGCCGCACACTGTACGCGTGCCTCACCTGACCGCCCCCGTGTCCCTGCCGTGGATCGCGCCGACCGCCTCGGCGCCGGTCACCGCCACGGTCCGGCTCCCCGGCTCGAAGTCGATGACGGCCCGGGCGCTGGTCCTCGGCGCGCTGTCCCTGGGCGCCACCACCCTGCGTGGTCCCCTGCGGGCCCGCGACACCGAGCTGATGGCGGCGGGCCTGCGCGCCATGGGCTGCCACGTGTCCACCTCCGACGAGAACCTGTGGGTGCTGCGCCCCCGCCCGTTGCGCGGCCCCGCCCGGATCGACGTCGGCACCGCAGGCACGGTCCTGCGTTTCCTCCCACCGGTCGCCGGGCTCGCCGACGGTGCCGTCACCTTCGACGGCGACGAGCGCAGCCGCACGCGGCCGGTGGCGCCCCTGATCGGCGCGCTGCGCACGCTCGGTGCGCGGGTCGACTACGGCGCCGGGCTGCCGCTGACGGTGCACGGCATCGGCCGGGTCACCGGCGGCGCGGCGACGATCGACGCGTCGGCCTCCAGCCAGATGCTGTCGGGGCTGCTGCTGGCCGCGCCCGAGTTCGACCGCGGTCTCACCGTGCGCCACGCCGGCCCGCCGCTGCCCCGCGCGCCCCACCTGCGCATGACGGTGCAGATGCTGCGCGCCGCCGGGGCCGGCATCGACGACAGCCGGCCGGACATGTGGGTGGTCGAGCCCGGCCGGCTCAACGGCCGCGCCTGGGACATCGAGCCGGACCTGCTGGGCGCCGCGCCGTTCCTCGCCGCGGCGCTGGTCACCGGCGGCACCGTGACCGTCGCCGGCTGGCCGCGCTCCGGCATCCAGGCCGGCCACCGGCTGCTGGACCTGCTGCGCCAGATGGGCGGCTCACCCGCGGTCACCCGGCAGGGGCTGGTCGTGCGCGGCACCGGCACGGTCCGCGGTCTCACCGCCGACCTGGCCGACGTCGCGGAGCTGGCCCCGGTGCTCGCCGCGCTCGCCGCCGTCGCGGACTCCCCGTCGCACCTGCACGGCCTGGCGCACCTGGGCGCCCACGAGACCGACCGGCTCGCCGCGCTCGTCGAGGGCCTGACGGGGCTCGGCGCGGACATCGCCCAGGACCACGACGGCCTGCGTATCCGGCCCCGCCCGCTGCGCGGCGGCACGTTCCCCACGCGGGACGACCACCGCCTCGCGCAGGCCGCCGCCGTCGTCGGGCTCGCCGTCGGCGGGGTGCGGCTGGACGACGTGACATGCACCGCGAAGACACTGCCGGACTTCCCCCGGCTATGGTCAACGATGGTGCACGGTCCGGGCTCGGTTGGAGGACAAGACTGACGCGCAAGCGCGAGTACGACGAGGATGACGTCCGGGTCCGCCCGAGCCGGTCCTCGCGACCCCGCACGCGCACCCGGCCGAAGCACAGCGACGCGGTCGAGGGATTCGTCGTGGCGGTCGACCGCGGGCGGTACACCTGCCACATCGCCGGGACCGACGCGGTCGTGACCGCCATGCGCGCCCGCGAGCTGGGCCGCCGTGGCGTGGTCGTCGGCGACAACGTCCAGATCGTGGGGGACGTGACCGGGCGGCCCGACACCCTCGCGAGGATCGTGCGCATCGACGACCGCCGGTCGGTGCTGATGCGCACCGCCGACGACGAGGAGGGCTCGACCGAGGGGCGCTTCGAGCGCGTCGTGGTCGCCAACGCCGAGCAGCTCGTGATCGTCAACTCGCTGCACGACCCGCCGCCGCGGACGGGCTTCATCGACCGGTGCCTGGTCGCCGCGTACGACGCCGAGATCGAGCCGCTGCTGTGCCTCACCAAGGGGGACCTGGCGGGCCCGGAGGCGGTGCTGGACTACTACTCCGAGCTGGACCTGCCGTATGTGCTGTGCCGGCCGGGCGAGCCCATCGACGACCTCGTCGCGGCGCTGAGCGGCAAGGTGTCGGTGATGATCGGCCACTCGGGCGTCGGCAAGTCGACGCTGGTCAACCGGCTCGTGCCGGGCACCGACCGGGCGGTCGGCGTGGTCAGCGCCGTCGGCAAGGGCCGGCACACGTCCACCAGCGCCGTGGCGCTGCGCCTGCCGGAAAGCAAGAGGAGCGGCGGCTGGATCATCGACACGCCGGGCGTACGGTCGTTCGGCCTGGCGCACGTGTCGGCGGACAGTCTGCTGCACGGGTTCCCCGACCTGGTCGAGGCGTCGACCAGGTGCGCGCCCAACTGCGACCACACCGGCGCCGGCGGCGAGTGCGGCCTGGACATGCTGGTCGCCGAGGGCGGCGCCGACCCGAGGCGGCTCGCCTCGTTCCGCCGCCTCCTCGCATCCAAGGAAGGCACCGCGGAACCCGCCGAGCCGACGGACGAGGCCTACGAGGCCTAGCCAAGGACGAGGCCTAGACGGCCACCGGCCCGCCCGTACGCCAGTAGACGCCGTCGGCGCGGGAGAGCAGCTGGTTGTCGACGAGGTAGCGCCGCAGCGCCGCGTGGTCGTCGAACCAGGCCCGCAGCACCGCGTTGACCTCCCGCTCCGGATAGCGCACGCCCAGCTCGAACGACGACGCGATGTGCTCCAGCACCACCAGGCGCTTGCCGTGGGCGGCGGGCATCTGGGTCAGCCGGCCGTCGACGACGAACGTGCGCAGGATCTGGTCGCGCTGGCGGTCGGGGTCCATGGGCTCCGCCGCGGCCGGGGTCGCGGCGTGGGCGCGGACGGACTCCTTGAAGACCTCGACGTCGGCGCGCAGGGCACCATCGCCGCCGGTCAGCAGCCCGCCCTGCTGCAGCCTTCCGACGGCGGCCGCGACGGCGCGGGCCGGCAGGCCGGTCGCCGCCCCGATCGCGGCGAGCCCCGGCGCTCCGAGCACCACGGCGGCATAGACCCGGAGCCGGTCCTCTTCGGCAAGGAGGCCACACAGGGCGGCCGGCGAGGTGGTCACAAACGGCGACAGTACTGCCAGAAGGTGGCGATCGTCGGCTAAGTTTCCGCGCATGGCGCGCTACGCGGACGACCTGGCCCTCGCTCACCTGCTTGCCGACACCGCGGACGCGATCGCCGTTCCCCGGTTCCGGGCCCAGGATCTGCACGTGTCGACGAAGCCCGATCTGACGCCCGTGACGGAGGCCGACACGGCGGTCGAGAAGGCGCTGCGGGCGACGCTGCAGCGGGCCCGGCCGCGCGACGGGGTCCTCGGCGAGGAGTACGGGGCGACCGAGGCCGCCGCCGGTCCGGGGACGCGCCAGTGGGTGATCGACCCGATCGACGGCACGAAGAACTATGTCCGCGGGGTACCGATCTGGGCGACCCTGATCGCGTTGATGGAGGGCGCCCAGCCGGTGGTCGGGCTGGTGTCCGCGCCGGCGCTCGGGCGGCGCTGGTGGGGCGCGCTCGGTCACGGAGCGTATGCCGGACGACACACGGCCGCGGCGACGCCGATCCGGGTGAGCGGTGTCGACCGGCTCGCCGACGCGAGCTTCTGCTACTCGTCGCTGGGCGGCTGGGAGGAGGCCGGGCGGCTCAACGCCATCCTCGACCTGACCCGCCGGACGTGGCGCCAGCGGGCGTACGGCGACTTCTACGGCTACATGCTGCTGGCCGAGGGCGCCGTGGACATCATGGTCGAGCCGGAGCTGTCGCTGTGGGACCTCGCGGCGCTGGTGCCGATCGTGACCGAGGCCGGCGGCACGTTCACCGACCTGCAGGGCGAGCCGGGCCCGGGCGGCGGGAGCGCGATCGCTACGAACGGTCACCTTCACGAGGACGTTCTCACCCGTTTGGGAAACCCCAGATTGTCTGGTTTGTCGGGCTAAACCGAATAGTCCGCATGCCACTCCCCCGAACCGGGTCTATCCTCTCCGGGTGGCATCTTGGAGTTGGCTCTTCCTCGGCGCGATGATCGCTGCCTATGGAGTGGCCAACCTGCTGCAATCCGTAGCCGCCGCACGCACTGACCTGCATCACGGGTTCCACCCGATGCTGCTGCTGCGGCTGGGCCGGCACAAGTCGTACCTCGTCGGCGTCGCGTGCCAGTTCGGCGGTTTCGCGCTCGCGTTCTTCGCCCGCCGGGACCTGCCGCTGTTCCTGGTGCAGTCGGCGATGGCGGCCGGGCTCGGGGTGACCGCGCTGCTCGGCGTCCTCATCCTCAAGTGGCGGCTGCCGAGGACCGAGCTCGCCCTGCTGGTGCTGCTCGCGTTCGGTCTCGCCGCCCTGGTGCTGGCCGCGAAGCCCGCCCCGTCGCGGCAGCTCGGCACGGCGGGCGTGGCCGGGCTCGTCGCCGCGCTCGGGGTGATCGCGGTCATCGGCTTCTTCGCCGGCCGGCTGCACGGCGCGCCCGGCTCGGTGGCGCTCGGCGCCCTGTCCGGGGTGGCGTTCGGGGCCGCGGCCGTCGCGTCCCGCCCGCTCGCCTCCGCCGACAACCTGGGCCAGTTCTTCACCGACCCGCTGTCCTACCTGCTGATCGCCCACTCGCTCGTCGGCCAGCTGCTGCTCGGCCTGGCGATGCAGCGCGGCTCGACCACCGCCGCGGTCGCCGCCATGGACGCCGCCGGCGCGGTGCCCGCCGCCCTGGTCGGCCTGTTCTTCCTCGGCGACGGCGTGTGGCCGGGCAAGGAGTGGCTGGTGGCGGCCGGCTTCGTGCTCACCCTCGGCAGCGTGATCGGGCTCAGCTTCTACGCCGAGCCGCAGCACCACCACCCGATCACCCTCGAGGCGAAGACCCTCGTGCTCAGTGGTTCGCGTGAACCTGCCAGGCGACCTGCTGGTCGCTCAGTTGTGCCGCAAACACCGCCGGCTCGTCGATGACCCCGGGCAGCCCGGCGGTGATCGGGTTCGCACGACTCCCGGGCCCGGCTCGACGGCGGTGTTCGCGAACAGGTTCGCCACGTCGGAGGCGTTGAGCGCCCGGGCGTGGAGCCGCACGTCGTCGACCGCGCCGCTGAACGCCCCGCCGTAGCCGGCCGCCGTGGTGCACAGCCGCCCGGCCTGCAGCGCGCCGGCGGCGTTGGTGCCGTTGATGCTGACCACGGCGCGCTGTTCGGGGTGACGGCCGACGGGTTCGCCCAGACGGAGAAGCTGACCGCGGTGTCGGTGCGCACGCCCGGCGCGGTGCCGGCCACGACGCCGTTCGCGGTGCCGTCGAGCTGGACCTCACCGTGAAGCTCTGGTCGGTGCGCACGGCCGGCAGGCTACCGGCGGCATAGCTGGTGGCCGCATTGCCGGTGAACGACATCGCCGAGTGGACCCCGTCCCGGCCGGTCGCCCAGCCGGCGGCGGCGCCGAGGCCGGCCCGGTTCGCGGCGCCGGAGCGGCCCTCGACCATGGTGCCGGCGCTCTCGTCGGCCGGCCACCAGGTCGAGGCACCCTGGACCGGCGCCTGGTAGGTGCCGGGGTGCGCCGAGCCGGACGCGTCGGCGGCCACGGTCGTGGTGTCACGCCCACGGCGTGTCACCCGTCACCGCCGCCGGGTGGGTCGGGAAGGTCGCCGCGGCGGTGGCGGAGTTGCCGGTGTTGGCCGTGCTCGCGGTGAACGCGGCGCCGGCGCCGGCCGGGACGACCAGCGCCAGCAGCGCGAGCAGCAGCACCAGCCGGGTCATCACGACGTTGTGTTCGAGCTGCTCAGAATCGTCGTGCGGGGCGTCGCCGCCGCAACGCTGGCCTGCGTCGGCGCGATGCTGCTCGCCACGCTCGTGCCGGTGGCGTTCGGGTGGGACAGCCAGGTCGTGCTGACCGGCTCGATGCGACCCAGGATCGCGCCCGGCGACCTGGTGGTGTCGGCGCCGGTGGCCCCCGAGCGGGTCCGGCCGGGGCAGGTCGTCGTGGTCGAGGACCCGGCCCGGCCCGGCACGCTGCTGGTGCACCGGGTCGTGCGGCGCAACGCCGACGGCACCCTCACCACGAAGGGCGACGCCAACTCGACGGAGGACCTCCCGGCGGTGTCGGCGACCGGCGTACGCGGCCTCGCCCGGCTCCGGGTGCCGAAGATGGGCCTGCCGGCACTGTGGCTGCGCGAGGGGCGGACGCTGCCGGTGCTCGGCGCTTTCGCGGCGCTGATCGCCCTCGGCCGGCTGGCCCGGACGACCGGCACACGCCCCCGGCACGCGGCGGAGCGGGGCGGAGGGCACCGGACGTCAGGCGTTCGGGCGACCCGGGTGGCAACTCAGAGGACCCGACCCGCACCCCGGTAATTGTTCAGACCTTCCCCGCGCGACCGATCTGGTCAATCGCGGGGAATTTCCTGACGACGGCGAGCGGAATGGAGGCGGACTTGCTGACACGCACGCTCAGCAACTGGTTCGCGGCCTGGATGGCGCTGCTCACCGTGGCGTTCTACCTGTGGCCCGGCCAGCACATGCTCTGGTGGGGCGCGATCGGCCTGTCCAGCACCATCGGCGTCGTCGTCGGCGTGGCCGTGCACCGCCCCCGGCGCCGCTGGCCGTGGTACCTGCTCGCCGCCGCGCTCTTCACGTTCGGCTCCGGCGACTTCGTCTACAACCTGCTCACCGACGTGTTCGGGATGACCAACCCGTTCCCTTCGGTCAACGACGTGCTGTACCTGGCGATGTACCCCCTCGTCGCGGGCGGCCTGCTCGGCTTCATCCGGTCCAGGACCGGCCGCAACGACCGCGACAGCCTGCTCGACGCGGCCACGCTCACCATCGGCATCGCCCTGCTGGCGTGGATCTTCCTGATCGACCCGTACGTGCGCAGCACCGAGCTGACGCTGGTGCAGAAGCTGGTCTCCATCGCGTACCCCCTCGGCGACGTGCTCACCCTCGCGGTGTTCGCCCGCCTGATCACCGGCGGCGGGCGGCGCAGCCCGTCGATCGTCATCCTCGGCACCGGCACCGCCGGGCTGCTCGTCGCCGACGTCGTGTACGGCCTGATCCAGCTCAACGGCGACTGGCACGTCGGCGGCCCCACGGACCTCGGCTGGGTGCTCTGCTACTCGGCGTGGGCCGCGGCCGCGCTGCACCCGTCGATGGTGGAGCTCACCGAGCCGGCCCGGTCCCGGCCGGGCGAGGTCGGCGTGCGCCGGATCGCGCTGCTCGGCGCCGCGTCGCTGATCGCGCCCGGGGTGCTGCTGGTCGAGGCGAGCCTCGGCACGGTCCGCGACGCGGCCGTCATCGCCGTCATGTCCGGCCTCATGTTCGTGCTGGTGCTCACCCGCCTCGCCGGTGTCATGGGCAACCACCGCCAGTCGATGGCCCGCGAGCGGGAGCTCCGCGAGGCGACGACCACGCTGGTGTCGGCCGCCGACACCGCGGAGACCCTCGCCGCCGTGCGGCACACCGTGGACCGGCTGCTGCCGGAAGGGGTGGCCCACGCGGTCGCGCTGGTGCGCGCCGAGCGGGTCGACGAGCCGGGGCTGGTCCGCGTGTCGGGCCTGGACCCGGACGTCCGGGAGCTGCTGCGCGGCTACAGCTCGGCGCTGCGCCACCCGATGGGCATCGAAGGCATGCTGTACGTGGGCGCGCCGACGGAGGCGCTGCAGTCGCTGCAGAGCACGTTCGAGGTGCTCGCCTCGCAGGCGGCGATGGCCCTGGAGCGCATGACGCTGACCGCCGAGGTCAACCGGCGCAGCAGCGAGGCGTACTTCCGGACCCTGATCCACAACACGTCCGACGTGATCCTCATCGTCGACGAGCACGACCTGATCCAGTACTGCAGCCCGTCCGCCGGCACCGTGTTCGGCGACGAGCGGCTCGCCGGCTACGAGCTGTGGGAGTTCGTCGCCGCCGACGAGCGGGCCCGCCTCGCCGAGCTGCTCGCCCAGGTCCGTGGCGGGATGCACGCGCACAACCAGATGGACCTGCGCGCGGAGCGCGTCGACGGCGCCGGCCTCATGGTCGAGGTCGACTGCCGCGACCTGCGCGACGACCAGACCGTCGGCGGCCTGGTGCTCACGGTGCGGGACGTGACCGAGCGCCGGCAGCTGGAGGAGCAGCTGATCCGCCAGGCGTTCCACGACTCGCTGACGGGCCTGGCCAACCGGGTGCTCTTCCAGGACCGGGTGGAGCAGTCCGTGGCCCGGTCCAAGCGCGACGAGAGCCTGGTCGGCGTCCTGTTCATCGACCTGGACGACTTCAAGATCGTCAACGACACGCTGGGGCACGCCGTCGGCGACGCGCTGCTGATCGCGGTCGGCGAGCGGATCACCGGGGCGCTGCGCGACACCGACACGGTCGCCCGGCTCGGCGGCGACGAGTTCGCCGCGCTGATCGAGACCGACTCGATGGCCGACCTGGAGCTCGCGGCCGAGCGGATCGTGCTCGCGCTCGCCGAGCCGTTCGAGATCGCCGGCCAGGACGTCAACGGCATCTCCAGCGTCGGGCTGTCCACCACCGTCGACGCGAGCTCCGCCGAGGAGCTCATGCGCCAGGCCGACCTCGCCCTGTACGTGGCGAAGGGCGCCGGCAAGGGCCAGTGGCGGCGCTACCAGTCGGACCTGCACACGGCGGTGCTCGAGCGGCTGGAGCTGCGCGCCGCGCTCGACCAGGCGGTCAAGGAGCAGCAGTTCGTGCTCCAGTACCAGCCGATCGTGGACCTGGAGACCGGCTCGCCGCTGGGCTTCGAGGCACTCGTCCGGTGGAACCACCCGACGAGGGGAATGATCGCGCCCGGCCACTTCATCGAGGTGGCCGAGGAGAGCGGCCTGATCGTGCCGATGGGGCGGATGGTGCTCCAGCAGGCGCTCAACACCGTCGGCCGGTGGCAGCGCTCCTCGGCGCCGGGCGCATTGCGGTACATCAGCGTCAACGTCTCCGTCCGGCAGTTCCGCACCCCCGGCTTCGTCGAGGAGGTCCGGCAGCTGCTGCGGGCCTCGGGCGTGGAGCCCGGCACGCTGCTGCTGGAGATCACCGAGAGCCTGCTGCTACGCAACGACGAACAGGTCAAGGCCGACTTCGACGCGCTGCGGGCGATGGGCGTCCGGCTCGCGATCGACGACTTCGGCACCGGCTATTCGTCGCTGTCGTACCTGCAACACATGCCGATCGACGTGCTCAAGATCGACAAGTCGTTCATCGACGACATGCTGGAGTCCAAACAGCAGCGGGCGGTCGTCACCGCCATCGTCACCCTCGCCCAGACGCTCGACCTCGCGGTCGTGGCCGAGGGCGTCGAGGAGTCCGCGCAGGCGCTCGCCCTGCGCGACATGGGGTGCCCGTACGGCCAGGGCTACCTCTTCGCGAAGCCGCTCTCCGAGCGGGACGCCTTCGCCATGATCCCCAAAGCGGCACCTTTCGCCGCGATGGCCTGAAACACCGTTTCACCAGCGCGGCGACCCCGCCGCAGTGCAACAGGTCACCCAACCGGACAGCAACCGCGCCGGACCGGATGACGCACCAATTGCCCGTTGCAATGGATTGCGACACCCCTTCAACCGAAAGGCAGGACGAATGACCGTCAGCCCGATGCACAGCACCAAGGCCAGCTACATCCGCCGTGACGGGCGGTGGGCCGACCTCGAGCGCCTGCGCACGAGCAGCCCGATGTACGACGCCACGATCGAGGAGATCAGCGGCCGCCGCATCCGGGTCGGCCAGCACTGGCTGTCGGACTTCGCCTCCTGCAACTACCTCGGCTTCGACCTGGAGCCGGAGATCATGGACGCGGTCGACCCGTACATCCGCACCTGGGGCACCCACCCCAGCTGGTCGCGGCTGCTGGGCAACCCGAAGCCGTACATCGAGATCGAGGAGCGCCTCACCGAGCTGCTCGGCGCCCCCGACACGCTGCTGCTGCCGACGATCACCCACATCCACATGTCGGTGATCCCGATCCTCGCCGGCCAGGGCATGATCTTCCTGGACTCGCAGTCGCACAAGACGATCTACGACGGCTGCATGTACGCCAAGGGCCTCGGCGCGACCGTCACCCGCTTCCGCGCCAACGACCCGGAGCACCTCGAGGAGCTGCTGAAGGCGGCGCCGGCCGGCGTCACCCGCCTGGTCGCGATGGACGGCGTCAACTCGATGACCGGCCTCGCCCCCGACCTGGCCCGCTTCGCGCAGGTCTGCCGCGAGAACGACGCGCTGCTCTACGTCGACGAGGCACACGGCTTCGGCGTCATCGGCGAGCGCACCCCGGACGAGACCTCACCCTACGGCTCCCGCGGCAACGCGATCGTCAAGTACGCCGGCGAGACCTACGACAACATCGTGCTGGTCGGCGGCTTCTCCAAGTCGTACTCGTCGCTGATGGCGTTCCTGGCGCTGCCGACGTGGCTGAAGAACCACCTCAAGGTCGCCGCCCCGCCGTACCTGTACTCGGGCCCGTCGCCGACGGCGTCGCTCGCCACCGTCATGGCCGGCCTGGACGTCAACGAGAAGCGCGGCGACGAGATCCGCGCCGACCTCTACCGCAAGACGATGCATGTGCTCGACCACGTCCGGGCCCTCGGCCTGTACACGCCGAACACCGGCACCACGCCCATCATCGAGCTGCCCCTGGCGGAAGGCCAGGACATCCAGGAGATCGGGCAGTTCCTCTGGGACCGGGGCATCTACGTCACCCTGGCCGCCTACCCGCTGGTCCCCCGCGACCAGGTCGGCTTCCGCGTGCAGGTGACGGCGGCGAACACGTACGAGGAGCTGGACCAGCTCAACGTGGTGCTCTCCGAGCTCGCCGACCGCCAGCAGCTGCGCGACGCGGCCTGATGGCGAAGCACCGCGCCCCGCGACAGCTCCCGGGTCTGCTCGTCCCCCTCCGGCAGCGGGAGTTCCGCCTGCTGTGGACGGGGATGAGCACCTCGCTGATCGGCGACGGCATCCTGCTCGTCGCCCTGGCCTGGCAGGTGTACGCGCTGTCCGGCGCGCCCGCGGCGATGTCCGTCGTCGGGTTCGCCCTCTCGCTGCCCCAGGTCGCCACGCTGCTGTTCGGCGGGGTGATCAGCGACCGGTTCGACCGGCGGAAGATCATGCTGTGCACCGACCTGGTGCGGGGCGCGGTGCTCACCGTCCTGACCGTGCTCAGCCTGACCGGCGTGGTCCAGGTGTGGCACATCGTGGGGCTCGTGGCGGTCTACGGGGCCGCCTCGGGCTTCTTCGGCCCGGCCTTCGACTCGATCGTGCCGCAGCTGGTGCCGGAGGACGACCTGGTCCAGGCGAACGCCCTCGACCAGTTCGTCCGGCCGGCGGCGCTGCAGATGGCCGGCCCCTCGATCGGCGGCATCCTGATCGCGATCGGGGGTAGCGGGTTGGCGTTCGCGTTGGACGCGGTCACGTTCGCGATCTCCGCGACCTGCCTGTGGCTGATGCGGCCGGTGCGCAACGAACAGGGTGACGAAGCCGCGGGCTCGGTCTGGGAGGAGTTCAAGGAGGGTATGAACTACGTCCGCGGCAACGTGTGGCTATGGGGCACCTTCCTCGCCGCGACCTTCGCCTACCTGCTCTTCATCGGCCCGACCGAGGTCCTGCTGCCGTTCGTGGTGAAGAACGAGCTGCACGGCACCGCCGGCGACCTCGGCCTGGTGCTCGCCAGCGGCGGCATCGGGGCGATCGCGGCGGCCCTGATCGTCGGCCAGCGTGGTGTACCGCGCAGCTACATGCCCTTCATCTACATCACCTGGACGCTCGCCACCCTCGCCGTCGCGGGCTACGGCATGGCAACCGCCTCCTGGCACCTCGCCATCGCGTGCGCCCTGGTCAACGGCCTGGAAGCGGCCGGCACCATCGCCTGGGCGACGGCGAAGCAGAAGCTCGTGCCGGAGGAGCTGCTCGGCCGGGTGTCCAGCGTCGACTGGTTCATCTCGATCGCCCTCGTGCCGCTGTCCTACGCGATGGCCGCCCCCGTGGCCTCGGCGATCGGCGTGCAGAACACCCTCGTGGGCGCGGGCGTCCTCGGCGCGATCGTCACCTTCGCGTTCCTCTTCCTGCCGGGCATGCGCTCGCCCAGACAACTGGTGGTGAGCCCGTCATGAGCGACCCGATCGAGATGGTGGACCGGCTGGGGATGGCGTTCCTCTCACAGGATGTCGCCGCGGTACTGGCGTGCTTCGTCCCCGACGACGACATCACGTACGTGGGCAGCGAGGCCGGCGAGTCCGCGACCGGTCGCATCTCGGTCGAGAAGCTCCTCGAGACACTCTTCGCCCGGCCGGAGTCATACAGCTGGCAGGCCACCGCGGCGACGGTGCACTCGGTGCCCAGCGGCGCGTTCGTCCTCGCCGAGGCCGACGGCAGCGAGCACCGCCCGGACGGGTCGGTCACCCCGTTCCCCTACCGGGTGACGGGCCTGCTGTCCCGGCGTGCGTCGGGGGTCTGGCTGTGGCGCGCCGTACAGGGTGCCGAACCTACCTGACGCAGACTAACAGTGTTAGTTTAATGGGCATGCGTGCCGTCTACTTCGCCGCCGCGCGGCGGACCCCCATCGGGAAGCTGCGCGGCGGCCTCAGCCATGTCCGCCCCGACGACCTCGCCGCCACCGTGATCCGGACGCTGGTCGAGGGCATCGACCCCGCCCGCGTCGACGAGGTCTACTGGGGTGCGGCCAACCAGGCCGGCGAGGACAACCGCAACGTCGCCCGCATGGCCGTGCTGCTCGCCGGGCTGCCCGAGTCGGTGCCCGGCGCGACCGTCAACCGGCTGTGCGCGTCCGGCATGGAGGCGGTGACCGTCGCCGCCCGCACCGTCGCCGCCGGGGAGGCCGACGTGGTCGTCGCCGGCGGGTCCGAGTCGATGAGCAGGGCGCCGTTCGTGCTCCCCCGGCCCGACGACGCGCTGCCGCACGCGATGACCCTCGCCGACACCCGCCTCGGCTGGCGCCTCACCAACCCGCTCATGAAGGACCTGCACGGCGTCCTGAGCATGGGCGAGACGGCCGAGGAGGTCGCCGCCCGCTACGACGTGTCCCGCGACCGGCAGGACGCGTTCGCGCTGCGCAGCCACCAGCTCGCCGCCGCCGCCCGGGACGCCGGCCACTTCGCCGACGAGATCATCCCCGTCGAGGGAGTCGCCGCCGACGAGGGCATCCGGGCCGACACCAGCCTCGCCAAGCTCGGCAACCTGAAGCCGGTCTTCAAGGCGGGCGGCACGGTCACCGCCGGCAACTCCTCCCCGCTCAACGACGGCGCCGCCGGCCTGCTCCTGGTCAGCGAGGAGGCGCTGGGCGAGCTCGGCCTGGAGCCGCTCGGCCGCTACGTCGCCGGCGCCTCCGCCGGCGTGCACCCCGACGTGATGGGCATCGGCCCCGTCCCCGCCACCGCCCGGGTCCTCGCCCGCAGCGGCTGGAAGCTCGGCGACGTGCAGTCCGCCGAGCTCAACGAAGCCTTCGCCGCGCAGGCGCTCGCCGTCACCGACCAGCTGGGGCTCGATCCCGACCTGGTCAACCCGTCCGGCGGCGCGATCGCCCTCGGCCACCCGCTGGGCTGCTCCGGCGCCCGCATCCTGACCACCCTGCTGCACCGCATGCGCCGCACCGGCGCCACCCGCGGCCTCGCCGCCATGTGCGTCGGCGTCGGGCAGGGTTCCGCCGTCCTCGTGGAGAACTGACATGTCGCGATTCAACGGAAAGATCGCTCTGGTGACCGGGGCCGCGCAGGGCATCGGCCTGGCGACGGCCCGCCTGCTCGCCGCCCAGGGCGCCCGCGTCGCGCTGCTCGACCTGGACGCGTCCCGCATCCCCGACGGCGTCGGCACCGCGTACTCCTGCGACGTCACCGACCAGGGCGCGGTCGACCGCACGTTCGACCGCGTCGTCGAGGACCTCGGCTCGCTCGACATCCTCGTCAACAACGCCGGCATCACCCGCGACAACCTGCTCTTCAAGATGCCGTTCGAGGAGTGGGAAGCGGTCCTCACCACCAACCTGACCAGCATGTTCCTGTGCTGCCACGCCGCACAGCGGCACATGGTGCCGGCCCGCTCCGGCCGCATCGTCAACCTCAGCAGCCGCTCCGCGCTCGGCAACCGCGGCCAGGTCAACTACGCCGCGGCCAAGGCCGGCGTCCAGGGCCTCACCGCGACCCTGGCGATCGAGCTCGGCCCGTACAACATCACCGTCAACGCCGTCGCGCCCGGCTACATCGCCACGCCGATGACCGCCGCCACCGCCTCCCGCGTCGGCAGCACCCCGGAGGACCACCAGAAGGAGGTCGCCGCCCGCACCCCGCTGCGCCGGGTCGGCCAGCCGGAGGAGGTCGCCGCCGTGATCGCGTTCCTCGCCAGCGACGAGGCCTCCTACGTCTCCGGCCAGACCCTCTACGTCAACGGTGGCGCCCGCTAGCCGGCCCGTAACGTAACAGAACCTTAAAGCGCGCAACGCTACGACCTGCGCACATAGAGGTACTTCTTTTGTGAAAGAAACTTAACTGATACAGTCCCTGCCCATCGATCCCATCGATGTGGAGGGCTCGCTATGAGAGCGCAACGTCGAACATTTGCCCTGATTGCCGGCGCGGCGGTGACGCTAGTGGCGGGCATGGTCATGGCCACCGTCACCCAGGCGGAGGCCGCCAGCAACGCCGCCGCCGCCGTCGCGTGCTCGGCGCCCGCGTGGGCGGAGGGCAACACCTACACGGCCGGCACGCAGGTCACCTACGGCGGGAAGCTGTACCAGGCGCTGGTCACGCACACCGCGTACGTGGGTGCGGGCTGGAACCCGGCGTCGACCCCGTCGCTGTGGAAGGACCTCGGCGCGTGCACCGGCGGCACGCCCAGCACCAGCCCGAGCGCGAGCAGGAGCCCGAGCACCAGCCCGAGCGCCAGCCGGAGCCCCAGCACCAGCCCGAGCGCGAGCAAGAGCCCGAGCAGCAGCCCGTCCACGTCGACGTCGCCGGGCGGCAGCACCTGCGCGGTGAAGTCGCGGCCCGCCGGGAAGGTCCTGCAGGGCTACTGGGAGAACTGGGACGGCGCCTCGAACGGCGTGCACCCGGGCATGGGCTGGGTCCCGATCACCGACGCGCGGATCAAGCAGCACGGGTACAACGTCATCAACGCCGCGTTCCCCGTGATCCGGTCCGACGGCACCGTGCTGTGGGAGGACGGCATGGACGCCGGCGTCAAGGTGTCCACGCCCGCCGAGATGTGCGCGGCGAAGGCCGCCGGCGCGACGATCCTCATGTCGATCGGTGGTGCGGCGGCCGGCATCGACCTGAGCTCCAGCACCGTCGCCGACCGGTTCGTCGCGACGATCGTGCCGATCCTCAAGACCTACAACTTCGACGGCATCGACATCGACATCGAGACCGGGCTCACCGGCAGCGGCAACATCAACACGCTGTCGACGTCGCAGGCGAACCTGATCCGGATCATCGACGGCGTGCTCGCGCAGATGCCGTCGAACTTCGGCCTGACGATGGCGCCGGAGACGGCGTACGTGACCGGCGGCAGCGTCACCTACGGCTCGATCTGGGGCTCGTACCTGCCGATCATCAAGAAGTACGTCGACAACGGCCGGCTGTGGTGGCTGAACATGCAGTACTACAACGGCAGCATGTACGGCTGCGCCGGTGACTCCTACTCGGCCGGCACCGTGCAGGGCTTCCAGGTGCAGACGAACTGCCTCAACAGCGGCCTCACCATCCAGGGCGTCACGATCCGGGTGCCCTACGACAAGCAGGTCCCCGGCCTGCCCGCCCAGACCGGTGCGGGTGGCGGCTACATGAGCCCGTCGCTGGTGTCGCAGGCGTACAACACCCAGCTCAAGGGCCTGATGACCTGGTCGATCAACTGGGACGGCTCGAAGGGCTGGTCCTTCGGCGACAACGTGAAGTCGCTGCAGGGCCGCTAACCGGCGGCAGCCGCCGCCACGACGCCCGCCGCGATGAGCGACAGATCGGCAGCGGTCGTCACGTACGGCGGCATCGTGTAGATCAGATCGCGGAACGGCCGCAGCCACACCCCGTGCGCTGCGGCCGCCCGCGTCGCCGCCACCATGTCCACCTCGTGGTCGAGCTGGACGACACCGATCCCGCCGAGGACCCGTACATCGGCGACACCCGGCACCTCGCGGGCCTCCTCCAGACCGGAGGAGAGCACCGTCTCGATCCGCTTCACGTCGCCCTGCCAGTCGCCGCCGAGGAGCAGGTCCACCGACGCCCCGGCGACCGCGCAGGCCAGCGGGTTGGCCATGAACGTGGGGCCGTGCGCCAGGACCGGCACGCTCCCCTGCGAGATGCCGTCGGCGACCTCGGCGGTGCACAGGGTCGCGGCGAGCGACAGGTACCCACCGGTGAGCGCCTTGCCCAGGCACATCACGTCGGGCGAGACCCCGGCGTGGTCGGCGGCGAACAGCGCGCCGGTGCGGCCGAACCCGGTCGCGATCTCGTCGAAGATCAGCAGGACGTCCGCGTCGCGGGTCGCGTCCCGCAGCACCCGCAGGTACTCCGGCGCGTGGAAGCGCATCCCGCCGGCGCCCTGCACGACCGGCTCGACGATCACCGCCGCGAGCTCGTGCGCGTGCTCGTGGATGAGCGCGGTCAGCGCCGCCGCGTAGGCCGGGTCGAACGCCGCCGGCGGCTCCGGCGCGAACACCTGCGCCGGCAGCACCCCCGTCCACAGGCTGTGCATCCCGCCGTCGGGGTCGCAGACCGACATCGGGTGGAAGGTGTCGCCGTGGTAGCCGCCGCGCCAGGTCAGCAGCCGGCGCTTCGCGGGGCGGCCCAGCGAACGCTGGTACTGCAGGCACATCTTCACCGCGACCTCGACCGACACCGACCCCGAGTCGCTGAAGAACACGTGCCGCAGCGGCTCCGGCGTCAGCTCGACGAGGCGCGCCGCGAGCGAGACCGCCGGCTCGTGCGTGAACCCGCCGAACATCACGTGGCTCATCCGGCCGAGCTGCCCCAGCGCGGCCGCGTCGAGGACCGGGTGCCGGTACCCGTGGATCGCCGACCACCACGACGCCATCCCGTCGACCAGCTCGTCGTGGCCCTCGAACGGCTCCGCCAGGCGGATCCGCACCCCCTCCGCCGAGGCCGCGACGAGCGGGGTGCTCCGCCCGGGCATCGGCCCGTACGGGTGCCAGACGTGCGCCCGGTCCAACGCCAGCAGCTCCTCGACACGCATGCAGCGACCCTATCGACGCCGGCTGGAGGACTGGTGCCGGGTTGGTATCCTGCCGCTCCATCATGGACAGCGACAGCGCGGCGGTCCTGGCGACCGCGTCGAGGGTCGAGAGCGTCGACGAGCTCGCCGAGCTCTTACGGCACCTGCGCCGGCGGCAGGCCCGGCGGCGGGGCGAGCCACCGCTGACCTACCGCGAGCTCGCGGGCCGCACCGGCTGGTCCCACGGCAGCATCGGCGGCTACCTGACCGGCAAGATCGTCCCACCGGCGGACCGCTTCGACGAGCTCGTCCAGCTGCTCGACGTGGCGCCGGAGGAGCTCGGCGCGCTCGCCGACGCCCGCGACCGCGTCGAGGAGCACGCCCGGGCCGACGCCCGCGACCGCGTCGAGGATCACACCCGCACCGACGCCCGGGACCGCGTCGAGGAGCACGCCCGCGCCGACGAGCCGGGCCCGGCGGCGCAGGCCGCCGACCCGTCCGTGCCGCACCAGCTGCCGGCCGCGCTGGACGCCTTCACCGGCCGGGCCGCGGCGATCGCGCGGCTCGACGCGGCCGTCAACGGGGCTCCTGGTGCCGGCCCAGGGGGCGGCACCGTCGTCGTCATCGGCACCGCGGGGGTCGGCAAGACCGCGCTCGCGGTGCACTGGGCGCACCGGGTCATCGAGCGGTTCCCGGACGGCCAGCTGTACGTGAACCTGCGGGGGTTCGGCGCGGGCGCGGAGGTGACCGCGGACGAGGCGCTCCGGGCGTTCCTCACCGCCCTCGGCGTCGCGCCCGACCAGGTCCCGGCGGAGCTGGACGCGAGGATCGGGCTCTTCCGCAGCCTCCTGACCGGCCGCCGGGTCCTCGTCGTGCTCGACAACGCCGCCCACGCGGAGCAGGTCCGGCCGCTGCTGCCCGGCGGCTCCGGCAGCCTCGCCCTGGTCACCAGCCGCAACCAGCTCGCCGGGCTGGTCGCCACCGACAGCGCCGTGCCCGTCACCCTCGACCTGCTCACCGCCGGGGAGACCCGGCGGCTGTTCGCCACCCGGATCGGTGCCGCCCGCGTCGAGGCCGAGCCCGCCGCCGTCGACGCGATCGCCGCCACCTGCGCCCGGCTGCCCCTCGCGCTGGTGATCGTGGCCGCCCGCGCCGCCGCGCACCCGGACCTGCCGCTCGGCGTCCTCGCGCACGAGCTGCGGACCGAGCGGGTGCTGCACGACGCCGGCGTGCGGCCGGTGTTCGACTGGTCCTACCAGCGGCTGAGCGCCCCCGCCGCCACGCTCTTCCGGCGGCTCTCCCTCGCCCCCGGCCCCGACGTGGGCCGGGACGCCGCGGCCGCACTGCTCGGCGAGGTCCACGGGGAGCCGGCCGGTGCGTGGCGGGCCCTCGCCGAGCTCACCCACGCGAGCCTGCTCACCGAGCACGCGCCCGGCCGGTTCGTCGCGCACGACCTGCTCCGCGCGTACGCCGCCGAGCTGTCCGGCACCCTCGACGACCCGGCCGACCGGGACGCCGCCACGGTGCGGCTCCTGGAGCACTCCCTGCACACCGCGCACACCGCGGCGCTGCTGCTCGACCCGCACCGCACGCCGCTGCCGGGCCTGCCCGCCGCCGCCACACCCGGCACGGAGGCGCAGGCACTCGCCTGGTTCGCCGTCGAGCACCACACGCTCCTCGCCGCCGTCCGGGAGGCCGCCGCCACCGGCCACGACGGCCACGCGTGGCGGCTCGCGTGGACGCTCGTGGACCACCTCGACCGGCGCGGTCACTGGCCGGACCTGCTCGCCGCGCAGCGGGTCGCCTTGGCGTCCGCGCGGCGGGCCGGCGACGCCGCGGGCGAGGCGGTCAGCGCCCACCAGCTCGGGCGGGCCTGCATCCGGATGGGCGACTACGACGCCGCCACCACCCACCTGGAGCTGGCCCTCGACCGGTACGGGCAGGTCGGCGACGACGCCGGCCGGGCCCGCGTCCACGGCAACCTCGGCTTCATCGCCGACCGGCAGGCCCGCCCCCGCGACGCGATCGGGCACCTGCTGCGCTCCCTCGACCTCCTGCGCGCCACCGGCGACCAGGCGGGGCAGGGCTCGGCGCTGGCGAACCTCGGCTGGTTGTACGCCGCGTCAGGCGAGCACCGGGAGGCCCTCGACCACTGCCATCAGGCCCTCGAGCTGCAGCAGCGGATCGGGGACCGGACCGGCGAGGCCTACAGCTGGGACAGCGTCGGCTTCATCCACCACCAGCTCGGCGAGCACGAGCCGGCCGTCGAGTGCTACCGGCAGGCCCTGCAGCTGTGGCGGGAGATCGGCGACCGCTACGGCGAGTCGGAGACCCAGACCCACCTGGGCGACCTGCACCGGGCTGCGGGCGCCGACGCGGAGGCCCGCGCCTGCTGGCTCGCCGCCCTCACCATCCTTGAGGACCTCGGCCACCCCGACGCCGACCAGGTCCGCGCCCGGGTGGCCTAGCGCCCGGCTCAGCGGTGGATCAGGTCGGCGCAGCTGGACTCGCCCGGCAGCAGCGGGCGGAACGTCACCTGCCAGTTCGAGCCGGCCGACGACCACGGGGTCCGGGAGTTGGCCTTCCCGGCGGCGGCCAGGATCTGGGCGCTCTGCCCGTCGGTGGCGCTCACGCAGTGCACCCCCGGCCGGTCCGCGACCGGCTCGCCGGGCAGCGCCGGACCCGGCCACGCCACCGGCGCCTGCGGCTGCAGGCCCTCGTCGCCGCCCGCCTCGGTCCACTGGACGGCGACGGCCGCGACGCCCGCCGCCGGATACGCCGCCGACTCCGACACCGCACCCTTGCCCAGCGTCGACGGCAGGTCGGTGAGCGCCTCCACGAGGCGCTTGAGCCGGTCCCGGGCGGCGCGCTGCGAGCCGGACAGCTCGTCCTCGCCGATGCCGAGCGCCGGGACGTCACTGACCTGCTCGCCGGCGGCGGTGCGGACCATGATGTGCGTGGTGGGCGCGTCGGCGACGTTGGGCATGCCGAAGTCGGCCTGCTTGCCCACGCCCGCGTCGACCGCCCGGTCGACCAGCTTCGCCACGTCGGCGGTGCTGATCCGCTGCAGCTGCACATTCGGCAGGGCGGGGCCCGGATAGATCTCGATCACGGGCCCGTTGGTGACGACCCGGCCGTCGCCATACACGCTCAGCGTCGGCACCTCCGTGACGGTCATCGCGACCGGGACCAGCCCGCCGGAGACGTCGACGCGCAGGACGAGGTCGTCGGCGCCGTACGATCCCGCCGAGGTGCCGCCGCCGGCCGGTTCGGCGCCGCAGCCGGCGGCGGCCATGAACAGGGGGAGCGCCAGGGTGGCGGCGAGCACGCGCAGCTGTGTCATACCGGCTCTGACGCACCGGGCCACCCTCCGGTTCCGCCCTCGGGTGAGGTTGCCCCCGGCGGCGGTGGGCAGAGCGCCACCATGCCACCAGCGAAAACCACCACGCCAGCCACGGCGAAAACCAGCACGCAGGCAGCTTCGAAGAAGAAAGGCAGCCAGCCCTGGCTGCACCAGCAGAGCACCGAGATCCAGCGGTTCGGCACCGTACGGCAGTTCCCGGTCGCGCTGTCCGCGGAGACCCGGATGTACTCCTGCGAGCGGCTCAACCAGATCCTCGCCGACACCCAGATCCTGTTCGCGCTCTACAAGAAGCACCACTGGCTGATGCGCGGCCCGACCTTCTACCAGCTGCACCTGCTGCTCGACAAGCACGCCGGGGAGCAGCTGGAGCTCGTCGACGCGGTCGCCGAGCGGGTGCAGACCCTGGGCGGCATCGCGGTCGGCGACCCGCGGCACGTCGCGGAGCTCACCCGGGTGCCGCGGCCGCCGGACGGGGCCGAGGAGGTGCCGGCGATGCTGTCGCGCCTGCTCGAGGCGCACGAGATGATCCTGACCGAGGCGCACGACGCGGCGGCGAAGACGGGCGCGATGGGCGACGACGGCACCAACGACATGCTGGTCTCCGAGGTGATCCGCACCGGCGAGCTGCAGGCGTGGTTCCTGGCCGAGCACCTCGTCGACACCCCGCTCGTCCGGACGGAGGAAGCCACCAGGACCAGGCGTTGATGGAAGGAGATACCGTGTCGGCGTGACGAGGCAATCCGACTCGCAGTTGGGCGTCGACCTGGGGACCACCCACACGGTTGCGGCGCTGACCTCTGCCGACGGTCGCAGCCAGCCCCTGCTCTTCGACGCGAGCTTCCTGCTGCCGTCGTCGGTGTTCGCGGAGGTCGACGGGCACCTGCTCACCGGCAAGGACGCCGAGCGCAGCGCCCGCCTGGACCCGAGCCGCTTCGAGCCCAACCCGAAGCGCCGCATCGACGACGGCACGGTGCTGCTCGGCCCCCGTGACTATCCGGTGTCGGACCTGCTCGCGGCCGTCCTGCGGCGCACCGCCGACGAGGCGTCGCGGGTGCTCGGCATCATGCCTGTGCGCACCGTGCTCACCTATCCGGCCAACTGGGCGACCCACCGCCGGTCCGTCCTGGCCGACGCCGCCGCGCGCGCCGGCATGCCCGCCCCGATCCTCGTGCCCGAGCCGATCGCGGCCGCCGCCTACTTCACCACCGTCATGGGGCGGCAGATCGCTCCCGGCGGCGTCCTGGTGGTGTACGACTTCGGCGGCGGCACGTTCGACACCTCCGTCCTGCGCCGGCGGCCCGACGGCGGCTGGGACGTCCTCGCCAGCGACGGCCTGCCCGACGTCGGCGGCGTCGACCTCGACGCGGCCCTGCTCGCCGACGTCGGGCAGAGCCTCGCGATGGGCAACGCCGAGCAGTGGCGGCAGCTCACCGACCCCACCGACGACATCTCCCGGCGGCGCAGCTTCCTGCTCCGCGAGGACGTGCGCACCGCCAAGGAGCAGCTGTCGCGCACCTCGTCGGCGGGCGTGCACGTGCCGCTGTTCGAGGTCGACCTGCACGTCACGCGGGCCGAGTTCGAGCAGGTGTCGCGGCCCTACCTGCAGCGCACCGTCGACCTGACCGCCAACACGCTCCAGCGCGCCGGCGTGCGCACCGACCAGATCGCCGGGCTGTTCCTGGTCGGCGGGTCGAGCCGCATCCCGATGGTCAGCACGCTGCTGCACCAGCGGCTCGGCGTCGCCCCCACGATCATCGAGCAGCCGGAGCTGGTGGTGGCCCTGGGCAGCGCGATCGCCGCGATGCCGAGCCGCCCCGGGCCGGTCGCGGGGCCCGTCTCGGGCCCGCAGACCGGGCCGCGCCTGCCGGGCATGGGTGCGCCGATGGGTGCCGTGCCCGCCTCCGGGCCCGCGGGCGGCGGACCCGCCGTGCCGGTGTCCGCGCCCGTGACGGGCCCGATGTCGCCGGCCGCGTCGCCCTCGTCGCCGCCCACCTGGATCGGTGGCCTCCCGCCGGCGTCCGGCGCCCCGGTCTCGGCCCCGCCGAACGCCTTCCCGCAGAGCGGCCCGCCGTCCAGCGGCCCGCCCGCGAGCGCCCCGCCCCTGAACGCCCCCGGCGGCCACCCGGGCTTCGCGCCTCCCGGTGGCCAGCAGGGCTTCGTCGCGCCCGGTGGTGGTGCCATGGCCGGAGCCGCGTTCGGCAGCCAGGCGCCGGCGACCGCCCAGTTCGGTCACGGTGGCAGCCCGGCGACGCCCGGCGGCCCGCCCGGGGCGACGCCCTTCGGCCCGCCCCCGCCGCGCCCGGCGAGCGGCGCCCGGCCAGGGCTCGTCATCGGCATCGCGGTCGCGCTCGTGCTGCTGCTCGGCATCGGCGGCGTCGTCACGTACCGGGCCGTGAGCAACGACAAGCCCGTCGACAACCCCACCGTCAGCACCGGCAACGGCAACCGCGGCACCGGCGGCGGCGCCACCGGGGCCGGCCCGGCCAGCACCAAGGACGCCAAGCCGGGCGCGAAGCAGCAGACCGTCGACATCAACAAGGCCGTCTGGTACGGCCAGGTCAAGCTCACCTTCGGCAAGATGACCTACGAGGCCGACGCCGACGACGACCCGCTGGTCGCCGAGGTCCAGATGGAGAACCTCGGCGACGACACCGTGCAGTCCTACGGCGTGCGGATGGCGTTCCAGATCGACGGCCAGGAGTACTCGGGCAGGTTCAAGGAGACGTCGCAGGTCTCCGGCGGCCAGAAGAGCAACTTCCACGTGTCCTTCGCCGTGTACGACCCGCTGAAGGCCAGCATCGGCACCGGCACGCTGCTCATCGGCGACGGCAAGGAGGCCCAGGCCAAGATCCCGCTCGGCGGCGGCGAGGTCGTCGCCTACGAGCCGGTCAACGTGCTGCAGAACAAGTCGGTCACGATCCACGACCTGCAGGTCACGTTCACCACCTGCGACGTGCGCGGCGGCTTCCTGGACTACAACGGCCAGGCGCTGAAGGACAACCGGGTCTTCACCTGCAAGCTCGACATCCGCTACAACGGCAAGAGCAGCCTGTACGTGGGCGCGGAGCACTTCCGGCTCGGCCTGCCCGACGGCACCGAGGTCGCCCCGAAGAGCGCGCCGAACGAGGCGATGTCGTCCGGCTCGGAGAACCTGGCGCCCGCCCGTAACCTCGGCTTCCAGTTCAAGTACGTGCCCGGCACGTACAAGCTGCGCGTGGTCGACATCGCGGGTGACGCTCGGAAGCCGACCGACGTTGCCGAGCTGGACGTGACCGTCAAGTAGGCGGGTCCGCCCGCGGAGGTCAGGACCCGTCGCGCAGGTCGGCGAGGCGGGTCCGGGCGAACCTGACGGCGGAGAAGTCGGCCGTCGTGCCGGGCCCGCGGGGCGACTGCACCAGCAGCCCGGCCTCGACCGGCGCGCCGGGCGCGAGTGGCATCGCGAACACGCGGGCCAGCTGCCAGGTGACGCCGTCGCCGGAGGCGTGCAGCGCGAAGACCGAACCCATCCGGCTGATCCGCAGGTGGATGCCGGACCCTTCATAGGGCCAGCCGTTGGCGTCGTCGGAGGCGCCGGCGCGGGTCACGACGGTGACGACGCGCGGGATGCCCTCGGGGTCGAGCTCGGCGCAGATCTTGCACCAGTTCTCGTCGTCGATCCAGGCGAGCAGCACCGCGGAGTCGAACGTGTCCCGCAGGACCGGCTCGACGTGCGCGCTGAGCTGGAAGTCGCCGTCGACGCGGGCGGTGAACCGCTCGGCGTCGGGCCGGCTCGACCCGCCGGCCGGGTCCAGGAACAGGTCGGCACCGGGCCCGCCCGAGACCCGCAGCCCACCGGCCACGGGCACGGGCGCCGGCGCGGTGCGGGGCCCGGAGGCATGGAAGCGCAGCGGCACACCGTCGAACGCGAGGTCGTCCACCCCCGCCACGCTACGCGAGACCCGCGACCTCGCGGACCTTAGTTCGGGCTCCGATCAAAGGGTTGGATCGAGTCTATTTCCTGAGCGGTTCTGTTGATTTCTGTGTGACATCGTTAACATGCGAATTCAGCATCCACCGATACCTGCCGCCAGCGGTGTCGGACTCCGTCCGCCAAGGAGAACGCTCATGTCCGCATCACGTCACCGGCGGAGGCTGCTCACCACAGTCCTCGCCGCGGTGCTCGGCCTCGGGACGGCGGTGTCCGCCGCGCCGCCCGCGGGGGCCGCGCCGGCCCAGCCGTCGCCCCTCACCACCCCGTGGACGAGCCAGGCGCTCGCCGGCCAGCCGCTGCCGGAGTACCCGCGGCCGCAGATGACCCGTCCGGACTGGCTCAACCTCAACGGTGAGTGGCAGCTGCGCCAGTCGACCACCAACGACAACCCCGTCTTCGGCCAGACGCTGCCGGAGCGGGTCAACGTCCCGTTCCCCGTGGAGTCGGCGCTCTCCGGGATCAAGCGGCCCGCGAACGACAACCGGCTGTACCTGTTCTACCGCCGCACGTTCACGGTGCCGGCCGGGTGGGCCGGGCGGCGCGTCCAGCTGCACTTCGGCGCGGTCGACTGGCAGACCACGGTGTGGGTCAACGGCGTGCAGGTCGGCGGGCACACCGGCGGCTACGACCGCTTCGAGTTCGACATCACGCCGCAGCTCAACGGGGGCACCAACGAGCTGATCGTGCGGGTCTACGACCCGTCGGACACGCCCGGGCTCAACATCGCCCGCGGCAAGCAGGTGCGCAACCCGGGCGGCATCATGTACACGCCGTCGTCGGGCATCTGGCAGACGGTGTGGATGGAGCCGACGCCGACGGCGTCGATCTTCAGTGCCGACCTGTACCCCAACATCTCCAACAACACGTTGCGGATCCGGGTCTTCACCAGGGGCGACGTCAGCGGGCACTCGGTGCTCGCCGAGGCGATGGACGGCACGACCGTGGTCGGCACCGCGACCGGCGGCTTCACGGACTTCACCGTCCCGGTGCCCAACGCGCGGCGGTGGTCGCCGGACGACCCCTTCCTGTACAACCTCCGGATCTCGCTGCGCAACGGCGCCGGCGCGACCGTGGACCAGACCATGCACTACTTCGGCATGCGTGAGGTCGGCAAGGCCGTGGTCAACGGCAAGCTCGTGCCCACGCTGAACGGGCAGTTCGTGCTCCAGACCGGCGTGCTCGACCAGGGCTTCTGGCCCGACGGGCTCTACACGGCCCCGACCGACGCGGCGCTCGCCGGCGACCTGCAGAAGATCAAGGACCTCGGCTTCAACATGGTCCGCAAGCACATCAAGGTGGAGCCGCAGCGCTGGTTCTACCACGCGGACCGGCTCGGGCTGCTGGTGTGGCAGGACATGCCGAGCATGGGCGAGGCGCCCGGCACCGCGGCGCAGCACGCGCAGTGGGAGACCGAGGTCGGGCAGATCGTCGACGAGCACCGGTCGTCGCCGGCGGTGATCGTGTACGTGCCGTTCAACGAGGGCTGGGGCGAGTGGAACCTCGCCGACACGACCCGCGTGGTGAACAACGTCAAGAACCAGGACCCGACCCGGCTCGTCAACGCGCACAGCGGCTACAACTGCTGCAACTCGAAGGGCGACCCCGGCAACGGCGACATCCAGGACTGGCACTGGTACGTCGGGCCCAACTCCCCGACGCCGACCAGCACCCGCACGGCGGTCCTCGGCGAGTACGGCGGCCTCGGCGTGCGCTCCCCCGGGCACGAGTACAGCCCGAACGGCGGGTACTTCGCCTACGAGACGCACCCGAACGGGACGTCGGCCACCGACCGGTTCGTCGCCGTCCAGGCCCAGGCGCTCAACCTGGTCTACTCGCGTGGGCTGGCCGGGATGGTCTACACCCAGCCGTTCGACGTCGAGGGCGAGTTCAACGGCTTCTGGACCTACGACCGGCAGGTGCTCAAATACGACGGGGCCCGCATCCGCGCCGCGAACCAGCAGATGATCGCGGCCTCGAAGCGGCTCAACACCGCCGGCCCGCCGCCCGGGGCGCCGGTCACCGGTCCCGGCGGCAAGTGCGTCGACGTCGCGGCCGACGACACCGGCGGCAATGGCTCCGCGGCGCAGCTGTGGGACTGCCAGCTCAGCGCGATCGACCAGCACTGGTCCTGGAGCGGAAACGCGCTGCAGACGCTGGGCCGCTGCCTGGACGCGACGGGCAACGGCACCGCCAACGGCACCCTGATCCAGCTGTGGGACTGCAACGGCGGCGGGGCCCAGCAGTGGGTGCCCCAGACCAACGGCTCCCTGCGCAACCCGCAGTCCGGCCGCTGCCTGGACTCCCCCAGCGGCTCCACGGCCAACGGCGCGCGGCTGCAACTGTGGGACTGCAACGGCAGCGGCGCGCAGGTGTTCCGCATGGGCGGCGGCTCCCCCGGCGCCACGTTCGTCAACGGCCCGGGCGGCCAGTGCGTCGACGTGGCCGCCGACGACACGGGTGGCAACGGCGCCGCCGTGCAGCTGTGGGGCTGCCAGCCCTACGCCGTGGACCAGCACTGGGCGTGGGACGGCACCGCGCTGCGCACGCTCAACCGGTGCATGGACGCGACCGGTAACGGCACCGCCAACGGCACCCTGATCCAGCTGTGGGACTGCAACGGCGGCGGGGCCCAGCAGTGGGTGCCGCAGCCCAACGGCTCGCTGCGCAACCCGCAGTCGGGCCGCTGCCTGGACTCGCCGAACGGCTCCACCGGCAACGGCGCCCGGCTCCAGCTCTGGGACTGCAACGGCAGCGCCGCGCAGGTGTTCCTGAAGCAGTAACGACCGTGGATATGGCGGGGGGTGGCGGTTCGCCGCCCCCCGCCATCGCGATTTGTCAAGAGTTGACAAAACTCGATATCGGCGCGAATCTCCGTAGTGAACGTCCCGCCCCCTTGAGAAGCGCCGCCCCGCCAGGCGTGCGCACGCCATCCCCAGCGTCGACGGCTGGTGCTGGCACGCGCGCTGACAACGATGTCGGAAGCGGCGAGACAACCCTCACCGAAACGGCAGGTTGCCGCATGACACTCCCCCGCCCCCGCACCACCCGCAGACGTGCCTGGTTCGCGGCGGCCGCCCTCGCCGCGAGCCTGATCAGCGCCACCGCGTTCACCGAGCCCGCGGCCGCCGCCGCCGGCGACTGGTCGACCAGCTTCGAGGCCGGCGAACCGCAGCCGACCTGGACCAACAGCGTCGAGAACAGCAACGGCGTCGGCGGCTACTGCTGCGCGCTGACCGGCATGGAGAGCATCCCGGGCACCGGAACGGCCCACACCGGGACGACCGCGCTGCTGTACTCCGGCAACGACCTGAGCGCGACGACGTCCTTCTCGTACAACCGGGTCTTCGACGTCGACATCCCGGTCGGTGCCGCCAGCACGCTGTCCTACTGGGTGTACCCCCAGTCCGGCGGGCACCTCGACGTCGCGGTCGACCTGATGTTCACCGACGGCACCAACCTGCGCGACTCCGGCGCGGTGGACCAGCACGGTGTGCGGGTCCACCCGACGTTCCAGGGCAACGGCTCGGTCCTGTCCTTCGACACCTGGAACTACGTCACGTCGAACATCGGCGCGGTCCGGGCCGGCAAGACGATCGACCGGATCATGGTCGCCTACGACCAGCCGCTCAACACCGGGCTGTTCCGCGGCTGGTTCGACGACATCCAGATCAGCGCCGACGGTGGCACCGCGGCCCGGCTGTCGGACTACGTCGACACCCGGCGCGGCTCCAACTCCAGCTTCAGCTACTCGCGCGGCAACACGTTCCCCGGCACGACGGTCCCGAACGGCTTCAACTTCTGGACCCCGGTGACCAACGGCAACAACGACAGCTGGCTGTACGAGTACAAGGCCACGACCGTGCAGGGCTTCGCGATCAGCCACGAGCCGAGCCCGTGGATCGGTGACTACGCGCAGCTGCAGGTCATGCCGATGACCGGCGCGGTGAAGTCGACGCCGGACTCGCGCAAGTCGACATTCACCCACGCCAACGAGGTCGCGAAGGCGCACTACTACAAGACGCGGCTCGACACGTACGGGATCACCGCAGAGATCGCGCCGACCGACCATGCCGGCGTCATGCGCTTCACGTTCCCGTCGGCGGCGGAGTCGGTGATCCTGTTCGACACCGTCGACAGCGCCAGCGGCTCGCTCACCGTCAACAACGCCAACCGGACCATCCAGGGCTCGATCAACCACCGCGGCCAGACGCTGTACATCTCGGCGACCACGGACAAGGCGATCGCCGCCTCGGGCACCATCACCGGCCAGGGCGCGACCAGCTGGGTCCGCTTCGCCACCGCCGCCAACGAGCAGGTGACCCTGAAGATCGGCACCTCGTTCATGAGCGTCGCGCAGGCCACCGCCAACCTCAACCAGGAGGTCGGCAGCAAGAGCTTCGACACGGTCCGCGAAGAGGCCGCGACGGTCTGGGACAACACGCTCGGCAAGGTCCGGATCGAGGGCGCGACCAGCGACAACCAGGTCACGTTCTACTCGAACATGTACCGCTCGTTCATGTACCCGAACAACCGCTCCGAGATGGTCGGCGGGGTCCGCAAGTACCACAGCCCCTACGACAACACGATCCACGACGGCCAGATGTACGTGAACAACGGCTTCTGGGACACGTCCCGCGCGGTCTGGCCGTTGTACGCGCTGCTCACGCCGACCCGGACGGGCGAGATGCTCGACGGCATCGTCAACGCGTACAAGAACTTCGGCTGGACGCCGCGCTGGACCGGGCCCGGCTCGATCGACATCATGGTCGGCACCAACCAGGACCTGGCGTTCGCCGACGCCTACATGAAGGGCGTCCGCAACTTCGACTACCAGGCGGCGTACGCGTCGATGGTGAAGAACGCGAGCACCTACTCCGGCGCCGGCAACAAGGGCCGCAAGGCGATCCAGACGTCGGTGTTCAAGGGGTACGTGGCGACCGACGTCCTCGGCGAGTCGGCGGCGTGGACCCTGGAGGACGCGACCAACAACTTCGGCATCGCGCAGATGGGGCAGGCGCTCGGCTACACCGAGGACGCCGCCTACTTCCGCAACCAGGCCCTCGACTACACCAACCTGTTCTCGCAGTCCGTCGGGTTCTTCCGCGGCAAGCAGAGCAACGGCGCGTGGCGCACCACCGACGCGAACTTCAAGCCCAACGAGTGGGGCTGCGAGTTCACCGAGGGCGCGCCGTGGCACTACGCGACCGCGGCACCGCAGGACCCGAACGGCATGGCCAACCTCTACGGCGGCAAGGCCCAGCTGTCGGCGAAGATCGACGCCGTGCTCGCCGCGTCCCGGGACTTCCTGCCCGGCTGCTACGGCGGGACGATCCACGAGATGTCCGAGGCGTACGACACGAACATGGGCCAGTACGCGCACTCCAACGAGCCCATCCACCACATGCTCTACATGTACAACTACGCCGGCACCCCGGCGAAGACGCAGAACCAGGTCCGGCGGGTGCTCACCACCCTCTACAACTCCGGTGCGGGCACCGGCAACGGGTACCTCGGCGACGAGGACAACGGTGAGATGTCGGCGTGGTACGTGTTCTCCGCGATGGGCTTCTACCCGGCGCGGATGGGCTCGACCGACTACACGATCGGCGCGCCGCTGCACCCGAAGACGACGATGACGCTGGAGAACGGCCGGACGTTCACGGTCAACGCGCCCGGCGTCAGCGACACCAACCGCTACATCCAGAGCGCCACCCTCAACGGCGTCAACTACACGAAGAACTACCTGACGCACGCGGACCTCACCGCCGGCGGCACGCTGAACTTCGTGATGGGCCCGAACCCGTCGTCGTGGGGCACCGGCGCCTCGGACATCCCCGGCTCGCTCACCACCGGCACGGCCGCCCCCGTCCAGCTCAAGGACAAGGCGACCGGCAGCACCGTCACCGCGACCGCGGAGAACGGCACCGCCGAGGGCCGCGCGATGCTGGTCGACGACACGTCGATGACCAAGTGGCTGGCCTTCGCGACCACCGCCACGATCACCTGCCAGCTCACCGCGTCGGCGACGGTCAAGCAGTACACGCTGACCTCCGCCGACGACGTGCCCGGCCGCGACCCGAAGAACTGGGTCCTGCAGGGCTCGAACGACGGCGTCACCTGGACGACGGTCGACACCCGCACCAACATCGACTTCGTCGACCGCAGGCAGACCAGAGCGTTCGTGATCTCCAACGGCACGTCGTTCTCGCGCTACCGGCTGCAGATCACGGCCAACCACGGGGCCGCGGAGACCCAGTTGGCGGAGCTCGAACTGCTCGGCTGAGCGACGCCGGAAACACGGGCGGCCACCGGTGCTCCGGTGGCCGCCCTTTCGCGTGTACGCCTTTGCTACGCGCTCAGGACCGTGGCGCGAGCCTCGAGCGCTTCGAGCACCTCGGCGTCGTGCCGCACCGCGAACCGCTCGTCATGGTCCCCGCCGGCGATCAGGACGTCGACGCCGACCGGGTTGGCGACGAACGTCAGCCGCAGCGGGCCGCCCGCGTCCGGGCCCTCGCACTCGAACCACTGCAGGAACGGGTCGGTCTGCCTGACCCCGGGCACCGTCCCCTGCCGCACCTCACAGCGCGGAAACGTCCACCCCCGCCGCCGCAGCGTGTCGAGCACCAGCCACTGCCCGCCCGTCGGGTGCACCGTCACGGGCGTCACGCCGACGTCGACAGGCTTCCCCGCGACGGTGACCGTGGTCCGCAGCCGCACCGACACGGCCGGCAGGTGCTCGCCCGCGAAGTGCGTGAACGGCGTCTCCCACGGCAGCGGCTGCCCGAACGGGATCGCCCGGCTCCGGCCCGCGGCCAGCGTGAACCCCGCCGACACGTCGCACCGCAGGACGTCGACCTCCACGCCGCTGACCACCGTCATCAGCGTCACGGTCACCCCGTCCACGGCGAGGTCCTCCCGGGCACCGCCGAGATGCACCTGCCCGGCGGCCATCGTCCCCGGCCGCACCCCGCGCTCGTCGAGCGTCGCCGATCCGAACATTCCGACGCTCCTCGCCGTCACAGCAGGAGTCGACACTAACACGTGCCGCTGTACGGTTTCCCGTTTTCGCAGCACACGCGACATGGCCGCCGCCCCGCGGGAACGGGACGGCGGCCATACGTGACACGCCTCCTGGGTCAGGCCCAGATCAGGCGCAGCGCTCGAACGAGTAGTCGTAGCCGGAGTCGAAGTCACCGAAGTAGGCCAGGAGCCTGATCTTCTCGCCGTCGTTGGCGACCCTGAGCCGCTCGACCCTGGAGTTGGTGAAGGGAGGCACCGGCGCGAACGTGAGCGTCACGTAGGACTTGTCCTTCACCTTCCAGCCCCAGCTGCCGTTGAGCGTCGGCGTGATCGGCTGGTCGTACTGGCCGACGGCCCCATGCCGCACGCGGCCAGCACCACGAGCACCAATGGTGCCACCCATGGCCGGATGTTCATCGACTCCCTTTCACGGATCGGCTACTTCTCTGTCTTCGGCGCCACCGGAAAGGTGATCACCTCGGTCCAGTAGAAGTCCTGGGTCTTCGCCGACCACGGTCCCGTCGCCGGGCCGGTGCCGCCGCCACCGCTCTTCTTCTCCTCAATCGGGTTGCGCGTCATCGACTTCACGTCGGTCTGGTTGTAGGCATGGAAGGTGACCACCGCCTTGCCGGAGTCCGATCGACGGCCATGAACCACAGCCACCAGCCGCCTCAACCCGCACGGGGGTGACGGGGGTGGTCGCTGCGTTCACACGAAACGCCCCTCTGCTGGCGCAGGGGGCGTAAGCAATCAGTCGGGAACCGACATTCGGCGAAGTTCGCAGAACAAGCAATCCCCCCGACGGACCCCAAGGCTGGCAAACCCGTCGCTCACGCGCCGGTTTTGAGGGGGCGAGGGTGGAGCGAAGCTCCCCCTGTGGGGAGCGAGCTCCGCTCGCGCGGGGAATGCGGAGACCGCCAATGCGAAACGCCCCCGGCGTGAGCAGGGGGCGTCGCGGTTGTAGCGGGGACAGGATTTGAACCTGCGACCTCTGGGTTATGAGCCCAGCGAGCTACCGAGCTGCTCCACCCCGCGTCGGCTTGTCCAGGTTAGCGCACGGCTGTCGCGTCTTCCAAATCGCTTACGGGTGACCGTGTCCGGCGTCACGAGGGGCCGCCGCACCGGAATGCGACGGCCCCTCGATGCTCGACGTCGCTCAGCCTGACGGCGCCGGCGAGACCGAACCCGACGGGCTCGCGCCGGCCGAGACGCTCGGTGACGCCCCCACCGACGGGGTCGCCGACGGGGTCGCGGCCTTCACCGCGGCCTCGTAGCGGCCGATCGCGTCCTGCAGCGCCTTGAGCGCCCGGCCGTACCCCTCGAAGTCGCCGGCGACCTGGGCCGCCTTGAGGTCGGCGATCGCCTTGTTCATGTCGTTGATCGCCGTCTGTACCTGCGGAGACCCGCTCTGGTTGCCCGTCGTCGGCACGGTCGGCTCGCCGTTGTCGCCGCTGCCGGGGACGGGCGCCTGACCGGTCGCCTGTTTCACCAGCTCGGCTAGGCCGTCGGCCAGGTTGTTGGCGTAGGCCTTGTAGTTCGGGCCGTACGCGACCAGGACCCGCTGGAGCGTCGGGTACGTCTTGTCGCTCTTCGTCCGCGTGTAGATCGGCTCGACGTACAGCATGCCCTCGGCGACCGGCAGGGTGAGCAGGTTGCCGTACATGACCTCGGAGTTCTGGGAGCTGAACTGGGTCAGCTCCCGTCTGGCGTCGCCGATACCGGTCATCGTGCTGTGCATCTGCGCCGGACCCTGGATGTTCGTGTCCGGCGGCAGCTCCAGGATCTCGAACACCGGTTTGCCGTCGACGTACGACGCCGACATCAGCGCGGCCAGGTTGCCGCGGCTGCGCGGGGCGAGCGCCGTCGTGAGCTGGAACCGGGATTTGTCCTGGTTCGGCAGCTTGGCCACGATGTAGTACGGCGGCTGGTCCGCGGTCGGGTTCGCCGGGTTCTTCGGCACCTCCCAGAAGTCCTGGCCGGAGAAGAACCCGTTCGGCGTGGTGACGTGGAAGCGGCTGAGCAGGTCACGCTGGACCTTGAACTGGTCCTCCGGGTAGCGCAGGTGGTCCTGCAGCGACTGCGAGATCGCCGAACGCGGCTTGACCAGCTTGTTGCCGAAGGCCTTGTTCCACGCCTTCAGGATCGGGTCGCTCTCGTCGAACGCATACAGGGTGACCTCACCGCTGTACGCGTCGACGGTCGCCTTCACCGAGTTGCGCAGGTACGAGACGTCCTGGCGCGGCTCGGGGAACATCCGGCTGCCGGTCGACGAGTCCTGGATCGCGGTGTTCCAGTCGATGCGCTGCGAGTACGGGTACGTCGCCGAGGTGGTGTACCCGTCGACGATCCACTGGATCCTGCCGTCGACGACCGCCGGGTACGGGTCGCTGTCCAGCGTCAGGAACGGCGCGATCTTGCGGACCCGGTCCTCCGGGTCACGCACGTAGAGCACCTTCGAGTTCGCGTTGAACACGCCCGAGAGCAGGAAGTTCGTCTCGCGGAACTCCGCCGCGTAGAGCAGCCGCCGCCAGTACGAGCCGACCGAGACGCCACCGGCGCCGTCGTAGGTGGAGTACTGGTCGCCGGCGTTGGCGGTCGGCCGGTCGAACTCGGCGCCGGCGGTGGTGCCGGGCGCCCGGCCGGTGATCGCGTAGACCTCGCCCATCTGCTCGCCGTAGTAGATCCGCGGCTCCTTCACCGGGATCAGGTCCTGCTGCGACGCGCACTGCTGGCCCTGGTCGCCGACCGGCTTGGTCTGCTCGCCGAGGAAGCCCGACACGTAGAACGGCAGACCGTTGCAGACGACCTGGTTGGCCGGCGCGGCGACGAACCCGTAGCCGTGCGTGTACACCGAGTGCCGGTTCTGCCAGTTGTTCTGCTGCAGCTGGTTGTAGTTGATCTCACGGACGCCGACCACGTAGTCCTGGGTCTTGCCGTTGATCGTGTACCGGTCGATGTCCAGCTTCGGGTTGAACTCGTAGAAGCCGCGGACCTGCTGCTGCTGCGTGTACGTCTCGCCGACGACCGTCGGGTCGAGCAGGCGGATGTTGCCGACCGTCTCGTCGTACGACGGTAGGTTCGTCGGCGGCTCCTGGTTCCGCGACGCGTACGGTTTGACGTCGACCGTGTTCAGCCCGTACGCCAGCCTCGTGGCGTCGATGCTGCGCTGGAAGTACTGCGCCTCCTTCTGCAGCTGGCTCGGCTTCACCGTGAACGACTGCACCGCGGCCGGGTAGATCCCGCCGACCGCGACCGCCGACAGCGCCAGCAGGCCCAGCGCCAGGCCGGGCCACACGAGGTTGCGCATGAACGCGTTGGAGAACACCAGGATCGCGATCGCCACGACGATCGAGATCCAGGCGAGGATCTCCTTCGCCGGCAGCAGCGCGTTGATGTTGGTGTAGCCGGCGCCGTACAGGTCCTGGGTCGGGAACTTGTCCAGCAGCAGGCCGCGCCGGTCCAGGTAGTACGCGGCGGCCTTGAGCAGCACGAACGCGGCGACCAGCGCGGTCAGGTGGGCGCGTGCCGCGGTCGTCATGCGCTCGCCGGCGCCCTGCAGCCGCACCCCGCCGAACAGGTAGTGCAGCGCGAGCGCGCCCAGCAGCGAGAAGACCACCGCGGTGAAGGCGACGCCCAGCACGTACCGCCAGAACGGGTATTCGAAGACGTAGAAGCTCAGGTCCACGCCGAACTGCTTGTCGGTCTGCCCGAACGGCGTGCTGTTGCTGAACAGCAGCCAGTCCTGCCAGTGCCCCTGCGCCGACAGGCCCGAGAACAGGCCGATCAGCCCGGCGACCGCGACGACCCAGATCGTCATGTGCGGCAGCAGGAAGAGGCGGTAGCGGTCCAGCGCGTGCTGCTCGGCGGAGTGCGGCCGCAGCAGCGGGCGGGTCCGGTACGCCAGGTAGAGGTTGCCGGCGATGACCAGCCCGACCGACACGCCGAAGATCACGAACATCCACAGGCGGGTCGTCAGTACGGTCGAGAAGACGCCCGTGTATTTGACCTCGGAGAACCACAGATAGTCGGTCCAGGCACCGACGATCCGGTCGAAGAGGGTGAAGAGCAGGAAGACGATCGCCAGCACGACGATCGTGACCCGACCGCGTCGGCTCACCCTGGTCATCGGATTACGCATTACCACGGTCGGCTCCGCCCGTTCGCGTATGGAAACTCGTTCAGCGTAGTCATGGACCACACAACGCTGGTGTACGACCGGCCCGCAACTGCTCAAGTGCGGCGAGCGCCTCGTCGGCGGTGCCGACCTTGATCAATGGCAGGCCCGGCTGGGCATTGGCGACGGCCTCCTCGCAGTTGGCCGCCGGGGTGAGGAAGACCTTGGCCTTCGCCGCCTTCGCCGCGACCAGCTTCTGCGGGATGCCGCCGATCGGCCCGACGTTGCCCTCGTCGTCGATGGTGCCCGTGCCGGCGATGACGATCCCGCCGGTCAGGTCCTCTTCCTTGATCGTGTCGATGATGCCGAGCGTGAACATCAGCCCGGCCGACGGCCCGCCGATGCGGTCCAGCTGGATCGACAGCTCGAACGGGTGCGGCTGGGACGTCTTGGCCACGACCCCGAGTCGCGGGTTGCCGTCGTCGCCGGCCTTCGTCGCGATGCTCGCGGTCGCCTTGCTGCCGCCGCGGGTGTACTCCACCTGCCGCGTCGTGCCGGCCGGCTTCGCCCGGATGAGCTCCGTGAGCTTCGCCAGGGACGTCACCGGGGTGCCGTCGATGGCGGTGATCACGTCGCCCTTCTGCAGCTGGCCCACCGCCGGATAGCCCTCCGACACCTCGTCGACGGCGACCAGGACCGGATAGCCGAGCTCGCGCAGCGCGACCGTCTCCGCCGAGGACTGCGACGCCTGGAAGTCCTTCTTGTTGTCCTCGTTGACCTGCTGCTCCGTGCGGTTCGGCGGGTAGATCAGCTCACGCGGCACGACCGCGCGGTCCTTCTGCCACCAGCCGATCATGGCCTCGAGCAACGTCATCTGCGGCTGCACCGACACCGTCGTCATCCGCAGCTGCCCGGCCGACTTCGTGACCGTCGCCCCACTGACATTGATGATCGGCTTGCCGTCGTCGCCGGCGCCGAGCGTGTTGTACGTCGGTCCGGGGCCCATCTCGACGTAAGGAACCTTCAACACGGTCGTCTGCCAGGACAGCAACAGCAGCAGCAACGCGCCGACCAACACGGTCACGCCACGACGTCTCATGGCGGCGAGCCTAGCGCTCTCCGATTTCTGACATCGGAAGCGAGTACCTTTGGAACATGCCCGCAGACATCCCGTTCGGCTTCGGTCCGCCCGGCGGCGAGGTGCCGGATCCCAACGATCCGCGCCAGATGCAGCAATTCCTCAGCCAGCTGCAGCAACTGTTCGCCACGCCCGGCGGCGGCCCGGTCAACTGGGATCTGGCACGCCAGCTGGCGCAGGCCCACCTCACCGGCGGCGGACCCGCCGGCGGCCTCGCCCAGTTTCCCGTCGGCTTCGCCATGCCCGGCACCGCGGTTACGCCACCAGCGAACACGGCCGATCCTGACGCCGCGAAGCCGGTCGGTGACCCTTCCGTGACGCCGGCGGAGCGCGCCGCGGTCATCGAGGCGCTGCGCCTGGCCGACCTGTGGATCGACCCCGAGTCCGCCCTGCCGTCCGGCGTGCGCGCCACCGCCGCGTGGAGCCGGGGCGAGTGGCTCAACACGACGCTGCCCGTCTGGCGCAAGCTCTGCGACCCCGTCGCCGCCAGGATGGTGTCGGCGATGACCGAGCTGGTCCCCGAGGAGATGCGCGCCCAGATGGGCCCCATGACCTCGATGGTCGCGTCGCTCGGCAGCGCCCTGCTGGGCGGCCAGTTGGGCACCGCGCTGGGCTCCCTCGCCGCCGAGGTCCTCTCCGCCGGCGACATCGGCCTGCCCCTCGGACCCGCCGGCTCGGCCGCGCTCGTCCCGGCCAACATCGCCGAATACGGGCGTGGCCTGGAGATCCCCGACGACCAGGTGCGCCTGTACGTCGCCCTCCGCGAGGCCGCCCACCAGCGACTCTTCGGCCACGTCCCGTGGCTGCGCGGCCACGTGTTCGCAGCCGTCGAGGCGTACGCGGCAGGCATCCACGTCGACCGCGAGGCGATCGAGGAGGCGATGAGCCGCATCGACCCCTCGACCCTCGGCAGCGACCCGCAGGAGCTCGTCCTGGAGGGCATCTTCACCCCCGAGGACACGCCGCAGCAGCGCGCCGCGCTCGCCCGGCTGGAGACCGCGCTCGCCCTCATCGAGGGCTGGGTCTGCCACGTCGTGGACCGCGCCGCCGGCGACCGCCTCCCCGACGTGGTCCGCCTCTCCGAGGCCTTCCGCCGCCGCCGCGCCGCCGGCGGCCCGGCCGAGCAGACGTTCGCCGCCCTGGTCGGCCTGGAGCTGCGCCCCCGCCGCCTCCGCGAGGCCACGGCCCTGTGGGCAGCCCTGGCCGAGCACCGCGGCGTCGCGGGCCGCGACGCGCTCTGGGACCACCCCGACCTGCTGCCCGACGAGGAGGCGTTCGCGGACCCGGACCTGTTCGCCCGGACCCAGCTGGACCTGAGCGACCTCGGCTTCGCCGACGACCTCAGCAGCCTCGGCCTCACCGACGAGAAGCCGTCGAAGGACACCTCGGACCCCGCGGCCGGCAACACCCCACCGGACAACGACCCCGGCCCCAGCGAGCCGGGCGACGAGCCCAAGCCCTGATCACAGGCGAGGCGACCGCGGGAGATCCACCAAGACGGGCAACAGTCCCTGGATCTCCCGCTCCCGACCCCGCCCACGGCTCGAACACACCCCAGGCCCGCGCAACTACCGGCCCCTCACAACCCGGCGAGCCTTCATGACTGGCGGCCTCTCGCGACAGCTGGCCTTCGCAGCCCGACGGGCCTTCCTGCCTGGCGACCCCTCGCAACCATGGGACATCCGCAGGTCGGCGCCCCTTCCCAGGCCAGCAGGCTTTCATGACTGGCGGCCCTTCGTGGCCAGGGCGTGCCTTCGTGGCGTGGCCGGCGGCCCGTGTGCCGATCCACACCCCGCGCCCTTGCCCGAGCGCCCCTTGCAGCCACCGATCCTTCGCCGCTGCCAGGCCCGCGTGCCGATCTCCCACCCTCCGGCACGACCCGAGCGTCCTTCACGGTCCCTCACCACCGCCCAACCCTCACGCCCGACGGGCCGCGCGCCGCTCCACGCGACCCTACGGTTCCTCGCCACCGGCGGCCGACCCTCGCCGCCCGACGGGTCCCACGGTTCCTCGCCGCCGGCGGCCGACCCTCGCCGCCCGACGGGTCCCACGGTTCCTCGCCGCCGGCGGCCGACCCTCGCCGCCCGACGGGTGGTGCGCCGCTCCGCGCGCGACCTGCAGCCCGGCCCGAGCGCTCTCTCGCGACCGGCGCCCCCTCGCAGCCGCCGGGGCCGCAGCGCAGTCACCCGACCCTCGCAGCCGTCGGGGGACGCAGCGCAGTCACCCGACCCTCGCAGCCGTCGGGGGACGCAGCGCAGTCAGTCTGAGCGGGGCCGCTGCCTTGTAGCCACCGGGCACCCGCCAGGCCGGTGTCGTGACCGCGATGCCACCGCGGCGGCCCTGACGACCAGCGGATCCCCCTGCTGCCGACAGCGCGGCGAGAGCGGCAAGCACGGCCAGCTGGCCTCCTGTTGCCGGCTACTGCCGGCCGCAGCTGCAAGGGCGTTGAGGCGACCTCTCGCTGCCGACGGGCGGAGCGCCGAGGTGACCACCCCTTGCTGCTGCCCGGCGGGCGGAGCGCCGAGACGACCACCTCTTGCTGCCGGCGGGCGACGAGGGCGACGAGGGCGACGAGCTGGCAAAGAGGGGCGACGAGCTGGCCAAGCAGCGGTCCTCGCTGCCGCCGATCCGTCGCGCAGCCGCGGATCATCGCCGCCGACGATCCTCGCTGCGCCGAACAGCTTCCGCACCATGCCGCCCGGTCCCTCGCGGCGGGCAGACCCGCAACCGACGTCTGCCCCTGCGGCCGGCCGGCGGGAAGGGGCGAACAGCACGACCCGAGCGACCGGAGCACAACTCGAACGCCGGCGACCGCAGCGACGCGACCGCGGCGACGGGCGACCCAACGCGGACGGGCGACCCCAACGCGCAGGCGACCCTATCGGGCGGGCGACCGCAGTGACGGGCCGGAGGACAGCGACTTCCCCAAGGGAGCGGCCAAGCGTTGAATGTGCCCGCGGCGCTCGTCAAAGAGAGTTACGCGACCAGGTTCGAACGGCGCTGACCGGTCAATCACACCGTACCTCAGGTCACCTAATTGATCTGGGCGGTCTCACTCTCCGCAGTCCGAACCTCACGCATCGGCCGTCAGGGGTCGGCGTGGGGTTCAGGAGAGCAGGGAACGGGTGGCGTCCCAGCCGTCCAGGGCCAGGTCCAGGTGGCGGAGGTCGTCGGGGTTGCGGAGGCGGTGCCAGCCGGGGGCGGCGGCGACCATCGTCGGTTCGGGGGCGGGGCGGCGGGCGGTCGCGACGTCCGCGGTCTCGGGGTCCAGGTCAGGCAGCCAGGAGGGGACCGGCAGGCGGCACGCCAGGCCCAGCAGGCCGCCGCCCGCGGCGGGGGCGACCGCGACCGTCCGGGTCGACAGGGGACGGATCATCTTGCCGATCAGCATGGCCGGCAGGTCGGGGGCGTCGGCCATGAGCACGACGGCGCGCTCGTGGCCGTCGGCTGCGGCGGCGGAGAGGGCGGCGCGGATCGAGAGGGTCGGCAGCTCGTACTGCGGCATGCTCGGCCACGCGATCTTCGAGGCCAGGGGCAGGTCGGCGGGCAGCGCGGCGATCGCCGGCTGGACGAGCGGCAGCGGGGCGATCAGGTCGACGACGTCCTCGGCCAGGGCGGCGCGCCACGAGGACGGGTCCACGCCGGGTGGCGACCACGGGGTGGGCACGAGGAGGACGATGACGGCAGCCGAGACTCCCGGGACCGCCGGAGAGGAGAGCGGGCCGGTCATTCAGTGATCCCGAGACCCGCTGCCGCTGACACCCCCTCAAGATACCCCCGCGCCCGTTCGGACTTCGGGTAGCGGCCGACCAGCGCCCAGAAGGCGGCACTGTGGTTGGCGATGACCAGGTGTGACAGCTCGTGCAGCAGCACGTAGTCGATCACCCAGTCGGGCATCTCCTGAACTCGGTGCGAGATCCGGATGGTACCGTCTGCCGGCGTGCACGAGCCCCAGCGCCCGTTCTGGTTCTGCACCCAGCGCACGCTGGTCGGGCGGGCGGCGTTGGGGTGGTCAGGCAGGTAGCGGGTGGCGAGCCGCTGCGCGCGCGCCGTCAGCTCAGTGTCGGTGCGCCGGGCCCGCTGCTCGCGGACGGCCAGGCGCTCCAGCATTCGATCGACCCACTCGCGCTCCTCCGCCCGGGAGAACTGCGCGGGGATCAGCACGACGACCCGCTCACCATCACGGTAGGCAGACACCGTACGTCGGCGGCGCTTGCTGCGCCGCACCTCGATGACCGGCTTACGTGTCATGCCGGCCCCCTCAGGGTACCGCTCACGGAGGAACGCTAGCCGGAAACGGCCATCCCTCCGCAAGGGCCAATCTTGTGGAGGGCGCCCGTATGTCACCCATTCGTGGCGGCTCGCCGGAAAGATTCCACCGGTCGTCGGCCTGGTGAGGCCACTTGGCGGCAATTCATCCACAGCAACCCACACCGTTGCCCACACAGTTATCCCCAGCCTGTGCATAGTGTGTAGCGTGCGGTTAGAGGAAGATCTTCCGATTACGCTCGGCGTGTCCCGTCTTACCGCACTTTCCCCGAGTGTCCGACAAGGCACACTCACCACGTCGACCTAGCTGGTCAACACCGGTGCGTGCACCGGACCGAGATGAGGAGGGCATCGTGGCCGAGACGTACAACGGCTACTGCGTCAAGTGCAAGGAGAAGCGGGACTTCGAGGGCGAGATCGCGATCTCGAAGACGGGCATGAAGATGGCCAAGGGTGCCTGCCCGGTCTGCGGCACCACGGTCAACCGGATCCTCGGTAAGGCCTGAGACGCAAACAAACACGGCCGCCGTCGGCGGGCCGTACACATCGGCTCCTCGCCGCCCCCGCCCGGCGCGTGAGCCCCGAGATCGTCGCGCTAGAGCAGCAAGGTTGGCCCGCGCGCTTTACAGCGTTTGCGCCTTTCCCTGTGGACAACTCGGCGGCTGGCTGTGGACAAGTCCGGCCGGCGGTGGATATCCCTGTGGACAACCACCCCGGCCGGAGCCTGCGCCGGTGGCAGTCTCCCGGTCATGCGACCGACACTCCTGCCGAACCTCCGCCGCCTGTGGCGTGACAAGCAGACCGTCCAACTCGGCACCGACCCCGCCGGCGCCGTCGTGCTGCACCTGCGCCGGCCCGAGCTGGCCCGGGTGCTGGACCTGCTCGACGGCGCGCACACCGAGGCCGCGGTCGTCGCGGCCGGGGAGGCGCTCGGCCTGACCTCGGCGGAGGTGCTCAGCCTGGTACAGACGCTGCGCGACGAGGGCCTGGTCGTCGCCGCGCACGCACTCGTCCCGGCCGGCCTGCCGGCGCCGGTGCACCGCCGGCTGAGCGTCGAGGCCGCCGCGATCGCCCTGCGCCTGCGCCGGCAGGCCCCGCCGCCCCACGCGACACCCAGCGACGCGACCGGGACACCGAGGCACAAAGAGGGCACGCGGCGAAAACCCGAACGGACCGCGCCCGCCGAGGTGCTCCGCCGCCGGTACGCCTCCCGCGTCGTCATCGCAGGGGACGGCCCGCTGCTGGCACCGCTCGCGGCGCTGCTCGCGGCCAGCGGGGTCGGGCACGTCGACCCCGTCGTCGACGGCGTCACCGGGATCGGCGACGTCCTGGTCGGCGGCCTGCTCGCCGACGAGGTGGGAGTTTCACGGGCGGTCGCGACAGGCGGCGCCGTCGCCAGGTACGCGCCAGGGGTGGACCTGGCCGCGGCCCGGACGGACCACGTCGACCTCGTGGTGCGGGTCGGTGACCGCCATCCTCCCGCGCTCGCCGACCGGGGGCTGCGGCTGGCGAGCCTCGCGCGGCTGGAGCTGACCGTCCGGCTCGGCACCGTGCTCGTCGGTCCTCTGGTACGACCTGCCGCCTCCCCCTGCCGTGCCTGCCTGGACCTGCACCGGCGGGATCGCGACCCGATCTGGCCGGTCCTCGCCGCGCAGCTCGCCACGGCGCCGTCCGGCGACGGGGAGCCGTGCACGTCGGCGACGGCGCTCGCGGGGGTGGCGTTCGCCGCCGACGAGGTGCTCGCGTTCCTCGACGGGGCGGCGTCGCGGACCGAGGCGGCGATCGTCGAGATCCCCCGCGCCGGTGAGCTGAGACGCCGGGAATGGGTGGCCCATCCGCGCTGTGACTGCCGTCGCCGTCGTCGTGCAGCGCAGAACGGGTAAGAATGACGTGTGACCGAGATCCCTAGGGGCGCAGTCGCCCGCACCGCACGACTGGCGTCGCTTCCTCTCGGGCTGGCCGGGCGGGCCGCGCTCGGCCTGGGCAAGCGAGTGACCGGTATGGCCGCCGACGTGGTGTCCGCCGACGTCCAGCGACGCACCGCCGAGCACCTGTTCAGCGTCCTCGGGCAGCTCAAGGGCGGTGCGATGAAGATGGGGCAGGCGCTGTCCGTGTTCGAGGCGGCGCTGCCGGAGGACCTCGCCGGGCCGTACCGGGCGGCGCTGACGAAGCTGCAGGAGGCCGCTCCGCCGCTGCCGGCCGCCAGCGTCCACGCCGTGCTGCGCGAGTCGCTGGGCGAGGACTGGCGGGAGCTGTTCAAGGACTTCGACGACAAGCCGGCCGCCGCGGCCAGCATCGGGCAGGTCCACAAGGCTGTGTGGGCCGACGGCCGCGACGTGGCCGTGAAGGTGCAGTACCCGGGCGCCGGCGAGGCACTGCGGGCGGACCTGAACCAGTTGGCCAGGTTCGCCGGGCTGTTCAAGGCGATCCAGCCGGGGCTCGACGTGAAGCCGCTCGTGCAGGAGATCCGCGACCGGGTCACCGAGGAGCTGGACTACGAGCTGGAGGCGGCGTCGCAGCGCGCGTTCGCGGCGGCGTTCGACGGCGATCCCGACATCTGCGTGCCGCAGGTCCTCGCGTCGTCCCCCCGGGTCCTCGTCACCGAGTGGATCGAGGGCGTGCCACTGTCGACGATCATCGCGTCCGGCACCGTCGAGGAGCGCGACGCGGCGGGCACCCGGATGGCACTGCTGCACTTCTCCGCCCCCGCCAGGGCTGAGCTGCTGCACGCCGACCCGCACCCCGGCAACTTCCGCATGCTGCCCGACGGCCGCCTCGGGGTCCTCGACTTCGGCGCGGTGGCCCGTCTGCCCGGCGGCCACCCCGAGGTGATCGGCCGCCTGACCCGCCTCGCCCTCGCCGGCGACGCCGAGGCGGTCCTGTCCGGCCTGCAGGACGAGGGCTTCGTGAAGCGCGACGCGAAGATCGACGCGGCGGCGGTGCTGAGCTACATCAGGCCGATGCTGGACCCGGTCGCGGAGCCGAGGTTCCGCTTCAGCCGCGCGTGGCTGCGCGCCGAGGCGGGCCGGCTCGCCAACCCGAAGAGCCCCGCGTACGCGATGAGCCGTCAGCTCAACCTCCCGCCCTCGTACATGCTCACGCACCGGGTGACGCTCGGCTCGATCGGCGTGCTGTGCCAGCTGGAGGCCGAGGCCCCGTACCGCGAGATCATCGAACGCTGGCTGCCCGGCTTCGCCGAACCGAAGAAGACCACCCGCCGCCGCAAGTCGGAGTAGCACAAGTGACCGCGGGAACGACCAGAACCGTCACTTGATCACGGCGACGGGGCGAAGATCGGCGCCCCGAAAGCAACGCCGGCACCGGGGCAGCCGAGGCAAGCCGCGCTGATCGCGCATCAACGGCCGAGGGTGTACGACGTCCGCCGCGTTGCGCTGGTTGCGAAAGCCAGCGTCGACGCGGGCTGGGTCGAAGGTCGATGTGGCGCGCACTGGGTCGCGAAACCAACGACGACACGCGGACAGCAACGCGACGTCAGCCGACCCGCAGGCGGATCCTCAACCGAAACCCGGCCACCACCATGATCGAAGGACGCCCCTGGCCGCCCGGACAGCCACCAGACGACATCGATCACGACGCCCACGACCACGACGGTGAGTGGCGGCGCCGGCGGTCGGTCAGAGCAAGGCAGAGCGGGCCCCACGGTGGCACCGGGAGGCCCGCTCTGTGTGTTGCGGTCGGATCAGTGTCGGCTCAGCTGACGCTCCTGCTCACGGCGGGCGCGCATCGCGATCTGACGGGCGGACGAAGAAGCCTCAGAGTGACGGACAGCCTGAGGCTGACGCATTCGGGCTCGGGAGAGTGCTTCGTGGAGTAGTTGCAAAGACACGGTCAAGCTCCTCAGGGAGATGGTGCGAACGTCGGTGAGTTGAAGCCGGGTCGGCTGCGCGGCGCGCAGGCCTCGGCTGGCTGGCAACGGATGTGCACTCATGTCAGGCCGCCACGCTCGCGGCCACGGCCGCGGTGCGAGCTGCGACCTCGACCCGCAGGACGGCGTCGCGAGCAACGTCCTCCTTGCGCGGACGGCCACGCGGACGCTTCCGCGGGACGACCGCACCGCGCTCGAAGATCTCGCCACCCCAGACACCCCAGGGCTCGGCGCGCTCGATGGCGCCGGCCAGGCACTCGACACGCAGAGGGCACTCCACGCAGAGCGACTTGGCCAGCTCGAGCTCCGCCGGCGAGTCGGCGAACCACAGGTCCGGGTCGAAGGTGCGGCACGGCAGGTCGGACTTCACGCCCCGAGCAGCGACAAGGAGACGCTCGTCGGCGCTCTCAACGCGCACATCGCGCGATGCCAAGGCCAGGCTCATCCCGGTCACCCCTTTCTGTTTCTCGATCGTTTGGTGGTGATCGTCGGTGCAAATGACTGAGGCCGCGGATCCCGGTGTCGGGTTCCGCGGCCTCGAGGTGAGCCGGTAAGTCGGTCTGTTAGGCCGGCCTGCCTCGAGGTGGTGTGCCGCGGACTCCGCCGTTGGGCTTCGGAGCCGTCAGGTCGTGCTTGTCGTTCGCGGTGAGCCCACTGGTCCCCTGAACCTGGACTCCCCGCCGGTCGAGCAGCTGGACGCCAACGGCGGGCATCTGCTCAACGGTGCGGTCGCGCTCGATGGTGCTGGTGGTGCCGGTGGTGCCTCGGCCGGCCTCGCGGCCCAGAACCGAAACGCCCTGGACTTTGACGCCGCCCAGACCGGTCGCGGAGACCCTGCTGCCCTGGACTTCGACGCCGCCCGGGACCAAGACGCCGCCCAGGGCCGCGACGCCACCCGTGACCGCGAAGGACGCGATCGGGGCAGCGGCCGGAGCGAAGGCAACGGTCGGGACCGGGAAGGCCGAAGCGGAGGAGCCTCTGACGGCGGACTCCTGCCACAGGGCGGAGGCCGACGCCAGGGACGGGGCGCAGAGGGCATGCAACACCGGCTGCAGCTCGGCTGAGATATAGAGCTTCACGGGTCGCACCTTCTCTCCACACTCGTCATGGCTCGGCCGCCGGGGCTCCGGCGTTCGTGTTCGCAGGCTATGTCGCCTCTTCAGGGTAGGGCAATCGAATTTCCGGGAAAACTTCTTGTCAGTTTTCCGCCCATCGACATCAGTCGCTCCCGACGAGGTCCTCGACGGTGCGGCCGGACACCAGCGCGAGCACGTCGTCGCCGTACAGACCGAGCTTCCGGGGGCCGATGCCGGCGATGACGGCGAGCTCCTCGCGGCGGCCCGGACGGCGCTCAGCGATCGCGGCGAGAGTGACATCCGTGAATACAACGAAGGCCGGGACCTTCTGCACGGCGGCGAGCCGGGCCCGCCAGTCGAGCAGCCTGGCCAGCAGCTCCTCGTCGCGGTCGGACGGGCAGCCGGCGCAGCGGCCCAGCTTGCGCTCCGGCCCGCTGAGCAGCCCGGCGCCGCAGACCCGGCACGAGACGGCGACGGCGCGCTTCACCCGGGCGGCCACCTCGCTCTTGCCGATCCCCGGCGCGCTCCTCGCGAACGAACCGGAGCCGGAGCCGCCACCGGACGCGCGCCCCGGCTCCAGCGCCGGCAGGAAGCGGGTGGCGCGCCGGGGGCGGCCGCCGGGCGTGCGGGCGCCCGCGTAGGACAGCCAGAGGGTGTGGCGCGCGCGGGTGACGCCGACATAGAGCAGCCGGCGCTCCTCCTCGACCGCGTCGGGGGTGCGGGCGTGGATGACGGGCATCGTGCCCTCGGCGAGGCCGACGAGGAACACGGCATCCCACTCCAGGCCCTTCGCCGAGTGCAGCGACGACAGCGTGACCCCGGCGACCGTCGGCACGTGCTGCAGGGCTGCGCGGCGGGCGAGCTCCTCGTTGAACGCCTCGAGGCCGAGCGCCGGCATGCTCTCGGCGAGCGTGACGAGCGCCGACACCGCCTCCCACCGCTCGCGGGAGGCCCCGCCGGCAGGGATCTGGTCGGCGCGCCAGCCGACGCCCTCCAGGGCCCTGGTGACCGACTCGGTCAGGGGCGCGTCGGGGTCGAGCGACCGGGTCGCGGCGCGCAGCGCGATCATCGCCTGGCGGACCTCGGCGCGCTCGAAGAACCGCTCGGCGCCGTGCACCACATAGGGCACCCCGGCCTCGGCGAGGGCCTCCTGGTAGACCTCGGACTGCGCGTTGACCCGGAACAGCACGGCGACCTCCTCGGCCGGCGTGCCGGAGGCGATGATCTCGCCGCAGCGGGCGGCGACGGCGGCGGCCTCCTGCGGCTCGTCGGTGAACGAGCGCAGGACCGGCTCGGCGCCCGGCGGGCGCTGCCCGATCAGCTCCAGGCGCAGCCGGGCGAGCTCGCCGCGGGCCTGGCCGATGACCGAGTTGGCCAGGGCGACGACCTGCGGGGTGGACCGGTAGTCACGGACGAGCCGGATGACGGTGGCGTCGGGGTGGCGGCGCTTGAAGTCGACGAGATAGGACGCGCTGGCGCCGGTGAACGAGTAGATCGTCTGGCTGGCGTCGCCGACGACGGTGAGGTCCTCGCGGTCGCCGAGCCACGACTCCAGCAGCCGCTGCTGCATCGGGTTGACGTCCTGGTATTCGTCGACGACGAAGTGCCGGTATTGCGAGCGGATCTGCTCCGCGACGTCCTCGTGCTCCTCCATGGCCCAGATCGCGGCCCGGATCATGTCCTCGAAGTCGATCACGCCGTGGGCGCGCTTGACCCGCTCATAGGCGGCATAGACCTCGCCGACCTTGGCCGCGTCGAACGGCGGCTCGCGCAGCGCCTTGCCCGCGGCGACCGCATAGTCGGCGGGCTCGATCAGCGACGACTTGGCCCACTCGATCTCGCTGGCGAGGTCGCGGGCGCCGGTGCCGTCGATCTTGACGCCCGCGCGGGTGGCGGCGAGGCCGACCAGGCGGGCCTTGCTGTCCAGCAGCTCGGGCATCTCGCGGCCGGAGAAGAGCCGCGGGGCGAAATAGCGGACCTGGCGCAGCGCGGCGGCGTGGAACGTGCGGGCCTGGACGCCGCCGGCGCCGAGCTGGCCGAGGCGGGCGCGCATCTCGGCGGCGGCCCGGGCGGTGAACGTGACGGCGAGGACGTGCTGGGCACGGACGTGCCCGGAGCGGACCCGGTGGGCGATGCGGTGGGTGATCGCCCTGGTCTTGCCCGTGCCGGCGCCCGCGAGGACGCACAGCGGGCCGGCCGGGGCAGTGACCACGGCAGCCTGCTCCGGGTCAAGACCTGCGAGTGGGTTTGAGGAGTCCGCCACAGGTAGGCATCATTCCAGCCGGGTATGACGTTTCCGCCAAAGTACCTACCGGAACCGACAGCGATCCCGACGAGGAGACAACCGGATGCTGACCATGTACTCGACCACGTGGTGTGGCTACTGCCACCGCTTGAAGTCGCAGATGGATCGCGAGGGCATCCAGTACCAGGTCGTCGACATCGAGCGGGACCCGGCGGCGGCGAAGTTCGTCGAGAGCGTCAACGGCGGCAACCAGACCGTGCCGACCCTGAAGTTCGACGACGGCACGGCGTTGACCAACCCGACCATCGTCCAGGTGAAGGCACAGCTGGCCAACGCGATCAGCGGCTGACGGACAAAACCGCACCAAGGCCTTCACAGCGCGCAGCCGGCTCACTACGGTGGCCGGCATGCGGGTGGCTCGCGACTACGCACTGGGTGCCGTCATGGCGCCCGAGCGGCCGAGGGTGGCCGACCCGGGGCTCCGGCGGCGCATCGCCGGTTACCTGTCCGGCGGCGCCACGATCGGCCGCGGGCAGGGCGTGCTGCACACCGACGGCGTGTGGGTCTGGCCGGAGCGGTTCGTCGCCGAGGTCCTCGACGACGGGCTCGCCCCCGAGCCGGACCTGCTGCGGCACATGGTGCGGCAGGACTACCGCGCGCCCGAGCCGGAGCCGGGCCCGCGGTTGACCGACGACGCGCTGCGGGCGTGGCGGGCCGGGCCGCCGGTGGCCCCGCGGCCGCTGATCACGTACTTCGTCCGGCTCGACGGCGAGACGACGCCCGAGGCGCCGCTGTCGCTGCTGCGCCGGGTCGTCGACCCCGCCGGGCAGGTGGCGGAGGAGGCGCTGTGGCGCGACCTGGCCTGGCACCCGACGCAGGCGTTCGGCTCACACAGGATCGACTACGACATCCGCGAGGTGACCCCGGCGCACGCCGCCGGGGTCCTCGACCGCTGGTGCGCGCAGTGGCACCGCGACGCGCTCAGGAGAAGCCGAGCCACTCCGTGATCAGGTAGTGCGCGATCGACGCGGGGAAGGGCAGGCCGAAGGCTCGCGAGCTGCCGTCCAGCACCGCGGCGATCTCGGAACGGGTGAACCATCGCCCCTCGAGGATCTCCTCCTCGTCGACGACGACAGGTGCCCCGACGGGTGCGGTGGCGTGGAAGCCCAGCATCAGCGACCCCGGGAAGGGCCACGGCTGGCTCGCCACGTAGGTGACGCCGCCGACGACGACGCCGACCTCCTCGAGCACCTCGCGGGCGACCGCCATCTCGGCGGACTCCCCCGGCTCGACGAACCCGGCGAGCGTCGAGTAGCGCCGGACCCCGCCGGCCTGCGCCCACTGCGCGTTGCAGCCCAGCAGGCACCGCCCGTCAGGCCCGTCGACCCCGTCGTGGACCAGCATGATGACCGCGGGGTCGGTCCGCGGCCACAGCGTCTCCCCGCCGTCCTCGGTGGTGCGGACCCATCCACCCTGCGCCGGGACCGTCAGCTTGCCGCTGAGGGGGCTGTACGGGTGCCGTGAGTGCCAGTTGGCCAGCCCGACGGCGGTGATGAACAGCCCGGCCGGCAGGTCCGGCAGCGCGTGGCCCACCTGACGCAGCGACACCCGCCGGGTGCCGGGCAGCGCCGTCACGTCGGCGGCGACCGCGAAATACACGGTGCCGTCGGTGTCCTCGCCCAGGAAGAACCGCTCGCCCGGCGGCGCGTCGGCCGGCTCCACGAACACGAGCTCGGGCGGGTCGTCGCCGCGGACCAGCATGTGCCCGTCGTCGACGACCACCACACGGGCCCGCGACCAGGCCTCCTTCAGCCATTCCGGGTCAGTACGGCGATGCGCCGCCCGGTCGAGCACGCCCCTCGCGAGCGGCGGCCCAGGCCGGGCGGCGACGGACGCCGGCGCCGCCAGCTCCGTCATGCCCCCGCCTCCGTCATGCCCGGGCCGGCGGCACGTGGCAGCGAGCTCATGATGCGGCTCGGGTGACCGCCGTCAGCGCGGCCAGGGGCTGCTCGATCTTCTCCGCGTCGCCGAGGACGACCGCCGCGATCCGCGACGGCGCCAGGTACTGCGCGGCCGCGGCCGCCACGTCCTCGCGGCTGACGCGGGCGAGCCGGGCGGCGTGCTCGGCCAGGTAGTCCAGCCGCAGCCCGAAGCCGGCATACGTGGAGACCAGCCCGGCCAGCCCCGCCTGCGTCGACATGCCCAGCTGGAGGGTGCCGAGCGCGTACTGGCGGGCCTGCTCCAGCTCGTCCTCCTTCGGCGGGATGCTGGCCAGCCGGCCCAGCTCGTACAGCGTCTCCAGCAGCGCGGGGCCGGTCACCTCGGTCGCGACCTCGGCGGCGACGACCAGCGCCGACCCGGCGACGGCGTGCTCGACGAGGGAGTGCGGGCCGTACGTGTACCCCTTGTCCTCGCGGATGTTCTCCACCCAGCGGGAGGAGAAGTAGCCGCCGAAGACGAGGTTCGCCAGCTGGAGCGCCGCGTGGTCGGGGTGCCGGCGGGTCACCGCGGGCAGCGCCAGGCGCAGCGACGACTGCACGGACCCGGGCCGGTCGACGAGCGTCAGCGGCCCCGGCTTCAGCTCCGGGGTCGGCGGCAGTTCCACGGTCGAGCCCGCGCCGTCCCACTTCGCCAGCATCCGCTCGGCGGCGGCGATCGCCTTGTCGGGCGCGATGTCGCCGACGATGACGAGGGTCGCGCCGGCCGGGTGCAGCCGCTCGGCGTGCAGCGTGCGCAGCGTGCCGGGGGTGACCGCCTCGACGTGCTCCGGCGCCGGGGTCTGCACCGCATAGGGGTGCTTGCCATACATCCGCTTCAGCAGCGCGGCCCGCGCGAGGTGGCTCGGCTGGCTCTGCGCGACCCGGATCCGGTCGACCAGGCGGGCCCGCTCGGTGCTGACCTCCTCCGCCGGGTAGTTGGCGTCGGTGAGCACCTCGGCGAGCAGGTCGAGCAGCCGGTCCAGCCCGCTGACGAGGGCGTTGCCGGAGATCAGCAGCCGGTCGGGGTCGGCGCCGGCGGACAGCCCGCCGCCGACCTTCTGCAGCTCCGCGGCGATGTCGACGGTCGACATCGCGGTCGTGCCCGACAGCACCGTCTGCGTCAGCAGCGCGGCGCGGGCCAGGTGCGCCTTCGCGAACGGCACCCGCAGCCGCACCTCGACCAGCGGCACCGACGGGCGGCGCAGCGCGATCACGGTCAGCCCGTTGTCGAGGGTCCGCTCGACGGTCTTCGGCAGCTTCAGCGGGCGGTTGGGCCCGAGCACCGGCACGGTGCGGAACAGGGTTTCGGCAGTCACTTGGCTCCTCCGGCAATGACCTCGACCGCGGCGCGCCGCGACGGGACCAGCTCGGCCGCCGCGGCGATGATCTGCTCCTCGGTGACGCCACCGATCAGCGTGTGGAGCTGGTTGAGCAGCTCGGGCTCGCCGCGCTGCTGCTCCAGCACCGCCATCTGCAGCGCCCGGCCGAGCACCGCGTCGGTGTCGCGCAGCAGGTGCGTGGCCATGCGGGCCTGGGTGCGGCTGAGCTCGTCGGGCGCGAGGCCGTCGGTCGCGATGCGCTGGCACTCCTCCTCGACCGTGCGCAGCACCTTGTCGACGTCGCCGCCCGGGGGCAGGTGCGCCTGCAGGACGAGCGCGGTGGGGTCGCGCACCGCGAACGGCTCGCCCATGAAGCCGACATACCCGCCGACACTGGTCACCGTCCGGTCGCGCAGCACGAGGCGCTCCACCAGCCGGGACGCGTCACCGTCGGTGAGCACCTCCGCGAGGACCACGTACGGCAGGTACCCCTCGAGATCGTTGATCGGGTCCGGCACCCGCCACGCCGCGGCGACCGCCGGCAGCGGGGCCAGCCGGTCCTCGTACGAGTCGCGGCGCTCGCTCGTCAGGTCGGGCTCGGCGAAGTCGGGGCGGGCCGGGGCCGGGCGCGCCGGCACGTCACCGAAGTGCCGCTCGATCAGCGCGGTCGCGGTCGCCACGTCGAAGTCGCCGGACACCGCGAGCACCGCGTTGCCGCACGCGTAGTAGCGGTCGAAGAAGTCGGCGGCGTCGGCGACGGTCGCGGACTCCAGGTCGTCGAACGACCCGTAGCCGTCGTGCGCGTTGGCGAACGTGTCGAACATGACCGGGGGCAGCCGCAGCCACGGGAAACCGCCATACGGCCGGTTCAGCACGTTGACCCGGATCTCCTCCTTGACCACGTCGACCTGGTTGCGCAGGTTCTCCTCGGTCAGGCGGGGCGAGCGCATCCGGTCCGCTTCGAGGAACAGCGCCCGCTCCAACGCGTTGGACGGCAGCGTCTCGAAGTAGTCGGTGTAGTCGAAGTGGGTCGACCCGTTGAAGGTGCCGCCCGAGCCCTGCACGTAGCGGAAGTGGGCCAGCTTCTCCAGGCTCTCGGAGCCCTGGAACATCAGGTGCTCGAACAGGTGCGCGAAGCCGGTGCGACCCTGCGGCTCCGACCGGATGCCGACGTCGTAGACGACCGCTACGCCGACGACGGGCGCGGCCCGGTCGGGCGTGAGCACCACCCGCAGGCCGTTGGGGAGGGTGAGGCGCTCGACCGGATACTTGGACGCGGGAATCCGCACAGCGGGACTACGACGAGGCACCCGTCGAATCTATCCCCTCCCGCGCGATCCGCCGTCGCCGACCGCCGACTCGTCCCGTTCCGTCGCGTTCACACCATCGCCTCGTCGTCGCGGGCGGGTGCCGGCTCACCCGTGGCGGCGGCGCGCCGGAGGCGGAGCTCGGCCCGCAGCGCGTACCAGAGCAGCACCCCGATGAAGGCGACCAGCGGCAGGCTGAGCAGCCACCCCAGCGGCCCCCGGGACCGGGCGGGGAGCGGCTCCGCGACCGGCTGCCCGGCGGAGGGCGCCGACGCGGTGGCCGACGGGGACGGCGCGACCGACGGCGCCGGCGGCTTCGCGAGCGGGATCGTCCTGGTCAGCGCGGGCACCAGGTCGACCCGGCCGACGCCGAACTGCGGGTCGACGCCCTTGTCGCCGGCGTCGACGGCGGTGACCGTCAGGCGGTGCACGATCTCGTCGGCGGGCAGCTTCGGGTACGCCGCCCGGACCAGCGCCACCACCGCGGCCAGCTCGCCGGCCGCCATGTTCCCGGCGTCGACGCGGTAGCCGCCGCCGGTGTTCGTGGTCATGATCTCCTCGCCGGGCACGCCGAACCCGAGCTTCCGGCCGCTGTCCGACGCGACGAGCACGTCGCCGGCGCGCGACAGCGGCACCGCGGCGAGGACCCCGTCGTACGCGGCCGGGTAGGGCTCGAACGCCTCGCCGGCCCGGTTGCCGTCGGCGGCGACGACGATCGCGTCGGCGGCCTGCGCCTCGCGGACCGCCTGCTGCAGGCGCTCGCTCCCACCGACGGAGTAGCCGACGACGATGACCTTCGCGCCGCGGACGGTGGCCAGCTCGATCCCCTCGGCCAGCTGGTCCGGGGTGACGGTGCGGGCGCCGGCCGGGTCGGGGGTGGCCGGGTTGCCGAGGACCACCGGCAGGATGTCGGCGCCGGGCGCGATGCCGAGCACCCCGTTCTGCCGGTTGGCGCCGTGCCCCTGCCCCGCGATCAGCCCGGCGAGCGCCGTGCCGTGCCCGTCGGGGTCACCGGGCGGGGTGGGCGAGCCGTTGGTGTAGATCGCCGGCAGCACGCTGGCGGTCAGGTCGATGTGGTTGCGGTCGACGCCGTTGTCCACGATCGCGACCGTGACGCCCTCGCCGCGGGTCTTCTCGCTGGCTTCGCTCACCCGCAGCCACTGCAGGTGCCACTGATCGTCACGGATGCCGTCGGCGCGCGCCGGGCTCACCGGAACGAGCGCGAGCACGACCCCTGCAACCACTGCCGCCTTTTTCACGGCGCCAGCGTGACCTATAGACGCAACCGGCGCCAGTCGGCCGTCCGGCGCTAGACGGGCCGGACCGACTCGGGTGCTTCGTCGGCGATGTAGTCGAACTGGCGGTGGGTGTCGGGAATCGACACGTACAGGATGGCGGCCTCGGGTTTGCCCAGATCGACGAGGGCGATCGAGACCAGCTCACTCTTCGCGCGCAGGCCCGGCTGGGAGAAGTGCAGGCGGAACTTGATCAGCCGGCCGGGCCGCCCGCCGAGGGTGAGGTCCTTCGCGGAGATCTGCTCCAGCTGGTTGCCCTTGGGGTAGAAGCTGATCCGCACGTCGGCGGCGATCTGGTCGCCCACGCACCTGAGGTCCAGGACCATGCCGTCGTTGACCGCGGCCGGGACGTGGCCGGAGAGGATCGTGGCGTGGTAGTCGCTGCCGCCGTTGTAGTCGGGCTCGGTGACGAAGTGCTGGCCGGTCCGGTAGGTGACCTTCAGCTCGCCCTGGTCGGCCCAGACGTTGTCCCACGGCTCCCACGGGGCGCCGTACTCCTTGTAGGAGATCCCCGACTCCTCGTCGACGGTCCGCGGGCCGGCGGGCGCCGGATCACCACCGGGTGGGAGCTCGGGTGGGATGGTCGGCGGCGGGCAGCGGCGGGCCAGCTCGGGGCGGGTGTCGCTGGGGCCTTCGGCGCGGCGGTCGAAGAGGCCGCCGGGGGTCGTCGCGTTGCCGGTCATCAGCGAGACCAGGACGACGACCAGGCCGATCGCGACGACCGCGACCGCGCCGCCGGTGAGCAGCTTCAGGATGCGCTTGTTGCGCTTGACCGGGTCGTCATCGTCGTCGCCGCCGCCACCGCCGGTGCCCCACGACGGGGGTGGGACGATCGGCGGCACGCCGAGACCCGAGACCCGGCCGGACTGATAACCCGGCGCCGCGCGCGGCGGCTCGGCCGTGCGCTGAATCGTCGGCGCCGGCCCGACGGGCGCCAGCACGACCTGCGTGTCCGGCTGAGCCCACGGTGAATGCTGCTCGGTCATCTCACCAGCAAGTGTCGCAGCCCGGTGCCAGTCTGCCAAAAGCGGCTATGGCTGCGGCTGCGCCGGCGTGCGCACGTCGGTGACCTGCGGGTATCTGGGCGTGTCGGCGGCGGCGACCGGACCGAGGACGATCAGGGCGGCGGTCAGCACCCCAGCGGTCGCCACCCCGACCACCAGTGCCACCTCGCGCGTGTGCGATGCCTGCATCGTGCGCACTTCCCCTCGCATGCCCGTCCGCATGCCCCTTGGACAGCTTCGAGGACGCCGAGGTTCCGTGGACAGCGAGGTGTCGGAAGCTTGACGGCAGTTCGTTAGAGACCGGACGCGGGCAGGGCCGCGATCAAGGCCAGCAGGCCGTCGGTGTCGAGCAGGTCGGCCGGGCGGACCGTCACCCCGTCGCGGACGTAGAAGAACGCGGCGCCGACCTGCTCCAGCGGCACGCCGCGCAGCTCCGACCAGGCCAGCCGGTACGCGGCGAGCTGCACCGCCGCGGCGGTCGCGTCGGCGCCGGTGGGCTGGGCGCCCGTCTTCCAGTCCACGACGTCGAAGCGGCCGTCGGGATACGCGTAGACCGCGTCCATCCGCCCGCGGACCACCACGCCGGCGACGACGGAGGCGAACGGCACCTCCACGTCCAGCGGCACCCGGTCGGCCCACTCCCCCGCCAGGAACCTGGCCTGCAGCTCGGCGAGGGCCTCGTCGGGCGCGGCGCCCTCGTCGGCGGCGCCGGGCAGCTCGTCGAGGTCGAGCAGCCGCTCCGCCTTGAACCGCTGCTCCAGCCAGTGGTGGAACGCGGTGCCCCGGCGCGCGTACGGATCCGGGCGCGACGGCAGCGGCCTGCGCAGCGTCCGGGCCAGCCGCTGCGGGTCACGGCGCAGCGCCACCAGCTGCGACACCGACAGGTGCCCGGGCAGCACGACCTCGACCGGCGCGTTGAGCTGCGGCGTGATCCGGGCCCGCTCCGCCAGCAACAGGTCCGCCTCCGCCGCCCAGCGCTGCCCCGACCCGTCCGCCAGGACCTCGTCCGGCCAGTCCACTCTTGGCGTTTGCGGCGTATGTACGACTGGCGCCTCCCCGACGCCCTTACCGGCCACGGCCGGGCTCAAATCGTCCGCACCCGACGCGACACCCCGCGCGACCGACGCGCCCGGCGCGGAAACGCCCCCTCCATCCGCAACGTCCGTCCCGACCGGCGCGGAAACGTCCCCTCCGTCCGCAACGTCCGTCCCGACCGCCGCGGAAACGTCCCCTTCGTCCGCAGCGGTCGTCCCGACCGGGTGCGGGTCGTCCACGTCCGACGCGAAGGACGGTGCCACCGACACCGGCGCGGGAGCCACCTCGTCCTCAGCGGCGACCGTCCCGACCGCCGCGGGAGCCAACTCGTCCTCCGCGGCGAGCGTCACGACCGCCGCGGAGGACGCCCCTGCCTCCGCAGTGGCCGTCTCCGCTGGTGGCGACGGTGGCGCGGTGAGAGCGGCGGTCGCTGCCCGTACCATCGCCGCCGCCGCTTCGAGAAGAGGCCGGCGGGCGCCGAGGGGGTCGGCGGGCCAACTGGCGCTCGGCACCTGCTCGGCCGTCGGGTTCTGCGCGTCGGGGGCCGGGGCGTCGGCCCAGACGTCGACCATGCCGGCGCCAGACGCGCACCGCTCCCGGATCTCGTCGAGGAAGACCGACGGCCCACGGGCCCGCTTGACGCCGTCGCCCCACCAGTAGCCGCTGGCCAGCAGCAGCCGGCGGGGGCGGGTGACCGCCACATAGGCCAGGCGCCGCTCCTCGCGCACGTCGTGGTGGCGCCAGTCCTCGGTGAACGCCTCCAGCCGCCGCACGACACCCTTGATGTCGGCGGCCGCTGACAGGTCCAGGACCGGCAGCCCCCCGCTGTCGCCGCGCAGCGGGAAGGGCAGCACGCCCAGGCCGCGCAGCCAGTGGTCGCCGGCGTTGCTCGGACCGGGGAACACGTCGGCGCAGAGACCGGCGACCGACACCACGTCCCACTCGAGGCCCTTGGCGGCGTGCGCGGTCAGGATCTGCACCGCGCCGGAGACGACCTCGACCTCGCCGGGCGCGAGGCCGCGCTCCTCGTTCTCCGCGGCGGCGAGGAACGCCAGGAACGCGCCGAGGGTCGCGCCCTCCGACTCGCCGGCGAAGCGGGCCGCGATGTTGCTGAACGCGTCGAGGTGCCCGCGGGCCAGGCCGGCGTCGCCGGGCCGGGCGGCGACCTCGACGTCGAGGCCGGTGGCGCGCTCGATGTCGGCGACGAGGTCCGGCAGCGGCTGGTCGAGGCGCCGGCGCAGGCGGCGCAGCTCCGTGCCGAGCGCCGCGAAGCGGGCAAACCCGGGCTCCGAATACGCGGCCGCGTCGCCGAGGTCGTCGAGGGCCTCCACCAGGACCGCCTCGTCGAGCCGGTCGGCGAGGGCCGGCTCCTCGTCCTCCGGCCCTGCCCGGCGGGCGGCGGCGATGGCGCGGGCCCGGCGGTACAGTGCGACGAGGTCACGCGGCCCGATCCGCCACCGCGGGCCGGTCAGGATGCGCAGCAGCGCCGCTCCCTCGGCCGGGTCGGCGAGGACCCGCAGGACGCTGACGACGTCACGGACCTCGGGCGTGTCGAGCAGGCCGCCGAGCCCGACGACCTCGACCGGCAGGCCGCGGGAGCGCAGCGCGTTTTCCAGCGCGGGGATCTGCGCGCGGGTGCGGACCAGCACCGCCGTCGTCGGCCGGTCGTCGACGGGGATGTCGAGCGGGAACGTGTCGGGCGCGACCTTCGCCGCGAGCCGCCACGACGCGACGACCCGGTCGGCGATCCAGGCGGCCTCGCCGGCATACGTGTCGAGCAGCGCGCAGTGGACGGTCGCGGTCGACGCCGGCTCGGCGAGCACGTCGGCCGGGGCGAGCTCGGCGACCCGGGCCCCGTGCGCCCGCAGCGGCGCGGAGATCGTGTTGGCGACGTCGAGGATCTCGGGCCGGTTGCGCCAGCTGGTGGTCAGCGTCAGCTCGCCGGCGGGGTCGCCGGCCACGGTCGGGAACTCGGTCGGGAACCGCTCCAGGGTGCCCGCGGACGCGCCGCGCCAGCCGTAGATCGACTGGCAGGGGTCGCCGACGGCGGTCACCGGGTGGCCGCCGCCGAACAGCGACCGCAGCAGCACCACCTGCGCGTGGCTGGTGTCCTGGTATTCGTCGAGCAGCACCACCCGGAAACGGTCCCGCTCGACGGCGCCGACCTCGGGATGCGCGAGCGCGACGCGGGCCGCCCTGGACAGCTGGTCGCCGAAGTCCATCGCCTCCAGCAGCGCCTTCTTCTCCTGGTACTGCCGGATCAGCGGCAACAGCTGCAGCCGGGCCTGCTGCCGGGACAGCACGTCACGGACCGGCTTGGCCATCTTGCCGGTCTTGCCGCTCACCTCGGCGAAGAACCGCCCGGTCCACGCGGCGACGTCCTCCGGCTCCCGCAGGTGCTCGGCGAGGTCCCCGGCCAGGTGCAGCACCGCGTCCACCACGGTCGACGGCGCCGACGCGACCGCCGTCATGTCGCCGTCATACCCGCGGACGACCGCGTCGGCGAGCTGCCAGCACGCGGCCTCGGTGAGCAGCCGCGTGCTCGGCTCGAAGCCGGCCCGGACACCGTGCTCGCGGACCACCCGCGCCGCATATGAGTGGTAGGTGGCGACGGTCGGCTCCCCCGCGATCAGGTCGTCGCGCCCGAGCCGCCGCACCAGCTGCCCGAGCCGCTGCCGGATCCGGTGCGACAGCTCGCCGGCCGCCTTCCTGGTGAACGTGAGCCCCAGGATCTGCTCGGGGCGCACGTGCCCATTGGCGACGAGCCACACCACCCGCGCCGCCATCGTCTCCGTCTTGCCCGACCCGGCGCCCGCCACGACGAGCAACGGCTCCACCGGCGCCGCGATCACCGCCGCCTGCTGGGCGGTCGGCGCCGGCTGCCGGAGCAGCTTCGCCAGCTCGACCGGCGGGAAGCTCACCCGCCGGTCGAGTTTCCCGCCGCCGGCGCTCTGGTGCTCGGTCTGGGTCATGTGACGTGCCGGCCTTTGCCCGAGACGGGGCAGGAGGTCTTGACCGGGCAGACGCGGCACTTGTTGTTGACGACCGCGTTGAAGGTGGAGGCCGCCATGGTCTGGGCGGTCTTGCGGACCAGCGCCTGCGCCCAGTTGGGGTCGCCGGACTCGCCGAGCGGGGCCTGGACCTGCTCGCGGGCGGCATTGGTCTCGCCGCCGAGCTGGACCAGGGAGGCGCCGCCGGAGACGGTGGACTCCTCGAAGGCGCCCAGCTCGATCGCCGCCTGGTAGGCCGCGAGCTGCGGGTGCTCGGCGAGGTTGGCGTTGGCGGGGATGGACTTGCCGGTCTTGAGGTCGACGACGACGAGACGGCCCTGCTCGTCGAGCTCGAGCCGGTCGACGCGGCCCTTGATCTCGACTGGGCCGTCGGGGTCGGCGAGCTCGACGAGGAAGTCCTGCTCGATCGCGACGAGGCGGCGCGGGTTGCCGGCGAGCCAGCCGATGAGCTTGTCGAGCATGGTCTCGGCGCGGTCGCGCTCGCGGCCGGCGAGCCAGCGCGCGGAGAGCTCGATCGCGTCGAACCGGTCGGCGACATAGGCGACGAGCTGGGCCCTGTCGGCGGTGGCGTCGGAGGCGAGCATCGCGGCGGCGTGCACGAGGTTGCCGATCGACTGCTCGGGCGACGGGGCCAGCTTCCCGCCGTGCCGCTCCAGGAGCCAGCGCAGGCTGCACCGGTCGACGCTCTCCACGGTCGACGGGGTGACGGTCACCGGCTCGCCGGCGTCGACGAGGGGGCGGTCGTCGGACAGCGGCGGCAGGCCCCACCAGCTGTCAGGGTCGGCGCCGGGCACCCCTTCGGCGGCGAGCCGGGCGAGGATCGCGGCGGCCGCGGCGCGGCGGCCGGCGGAGGCGTCGGGGTCGATCAGGGCCACCCGCAGCTCGGCGACGAGCGTCGGCAGGGTCAGCGCGCGGGGCGGCTCGAACACGGCGCCGCCGCCGGCGTCGGCGTCCGGGTCGAGACCGGCCAGCTCCAGCAGGAAGCGGCTCGGCTGCTCCTCGCCGTCGCCGGAGGCGACCGCGGTGACGAGGACCTGCTCGCGGGCCCTGCTGACGGCGACGTAGAAGAGGCGGCGCTCCTCGTCGAGCAGCGCCGACAGCCGGCCGATCGTCTCCATGGTGCGGCCGGCGAGGACCTCGACGAGCAGCTCCGAGCCGAGCACGCTGCCGCGCAGCCGCAGGTCGGGCCAGACGCCCTCCTGCACGCCGGCGACGGCGACGACGTCCCACTCGAGGCCCTTCGCGGCGTGCGCGGTCAGGATGCGGACGGCGTCGCCGCGGTCGGCGGACGGGGCGAGCGAGTCGGCGGGCAGGTCCTGCCCCTCGACGTGGTCGAGGAAGACGGCGATGCCGGCGCCGGGGAGCCGGTCGGTGAAGCGGGCCGCGGCGTCGAAGAGCGACACGACGGCGTCGAGGTCACGGTCGGCGGCGGCGCCGCGGTGGCCGCCGCGGGAGCTCAGCGCCGTCCACCGGTCGGCGAGGCCGCTGCCCTGCCAGGCGGTCCACAGCACCTCCTCGGCGGTGGCGCCGGGCCGGGCCGCGGCGTCGCGGACGGCCCGCAGCAGCTGCCCGATGGTGCGGGCCGGTGCCGCCCACCGCCGCTCGACCTCGGCGAGCTCGCCCGGGTCGCGCAGCGCCCGCAGGAGCAGGACCCCGGACGGGCGGCGGTCGCCGGCGGCGAGCGCGAGGGCGCGCAGGCCCTGCCTGAGGCGCCGCTCGGCGAGCGGGTCGGCGCCGCCGAGCGGCGAGTGCAGCAGCGCGATCGCGGCGTCCTCGTCGAGCCGGTCGGCGTCCAGGGCGCAGCGCAGGAGCAGCAGCAGCGGCGCGATCGCCGGCTGCAGGTGCAGCGGCAGGTCCTCGGCCTCGGTGACGGTCGGCACGCCCGCCGAGTGCAGGGCCCGCTGCAGCGGCGCGAGCTGCCGGGCGGTGGAGCGCACCACGACCGCCATCCGCGACCACGGCACGCCGCGCAGCAGGTGCGCCTCGCGGAGCCGGTGCGCCAGGAACGCCGCCTCCGTCGTCTCCGAGCCGAACGTCGCGGTCTCCACCGTGCCGCCGGGGCGGGACGCCTCCAGCAGCCGGTGCCGGGACGGACCGCGCAGCCGCGACGCGACCCGCCGGGTCGGCGCGAGCAGCCCGTCGCCGAGCCGGCGCGAGCCGGGCAGGATCACCTGCGGCGCGGGCCGCCCGCCGGCGGTGCGGAACCGGTCGGGGAAGTCGGCGACGATCCCCGGGTCGGCGCCGCGGAACGCGAACGTCGAGGAGTCGGGGTCGGCGAACGCGACGAGGTGCGCGCCCGAGCCGGCGATCAGGTCGAGCAGCTCGATCTGGGCGGGGTCGGTGTCGGGCAGCTCGTCGAGGTAGACGCACTCGATCCTGCGCCGCTCGGCGGCGAGGAGGTCGGGCTGGTCGGCCAGCAGCCCCGCCGCGGCCCGCACCAGCTCCGCGTAGTCATAGGCGACGGCGCCCCGGCCGGCCGCGTCACGCAGGGCGAGGACCTGCAGATACTCCTCGAAGAACGCGGCCGCGGCGGCCCAGTCGGGGCGCTGGTGCACGACCGCGAGCCGGGCCAGCCCCTGCGGGCCGACGCCGCGCTCGACGGCGCGCAGCAGCAGGTCGCGCAGCTCGGTCGCGAACGCGCGGGTGCCGAGCGCGCCGCGCAGCGCCTCGGGCCACGGCGCCCGCGAGTCCTGCAGCAGCTCGCGGATGACGAGGTCCTGCTCGGGGCCGGTGAGCAGCCGCGGCGACGGCTCGCCGCGCTCGACGGCGGCGCGGCGCAGCAGCCCGAACGCATAGCCGTGGAACGTGCGGACCATCGGCTCGGCGGTGGTCCGCAGGCCCGCCGCGCGGCCCAGCCGCGCCTCGATCGTGTCCCGCAGCCGCACCGCGCCGCGCCGGCCGAACGTCAGCACCAGGATCCTGTCGGGCTCGACCCCTTCGGCGACCCTCGCGGCGACGGCCTCGACGAGCGTGGTCGTCTTGCCGGTGCCGGGGCCGCCGACGACGAGCAGCGGCCCGGCCGTGTGCTCCACGACGAGCCGCTGCCACGGGTCGGCCTCGATCGCGACCGCCGCCGGAGCGGGGCGCCGCACCAGACGGAAGGCACGGCGGGGGGCAGCGGTCGCGGTCACGCCGCTATGCAATCACGACCGTCCGACAATTCCTCCGAGGAGGCTCGCCTCCAGCAGGTCGAGTGACTCCGGCACGTCCCGGGAGATCAGCAGCATCGTCATCGCCGACGGGCGGACGAACTCCTGGGTGGTGAGGCCGCGCAGCCACTCGAGCAGGCCGGCGTAGAAGCCGTCGGCGTCGAACAGCAGCACCGGCTTGCGGTGCAGGTCGAGCATGGCGGTCGTCCACACCTCGAACAGCTCGTCGAGGGTGCCGAGGCCGCCGGGCAGGACCACGAACGCGTCCGCCTTCTCGATCATCAGCGTCTTGCGCGACGCCATGCCGTCGGTGACGACGAGCTCGTCGGACTTCGTGTCGGCGACCTCCAGGTCCACGAGGGACTGGGGGATGACACCGTAGGTGCGGCCGCCGCCGTCGCGGGTGCCGTCGGCGACGGCACCCATCATGCCGACGCAGCCACCGCCGGAGACCAGCTCGTGGCCGCGCCGCCCGATCTCGACGCCGAGCTGGTGGGCGAGGTCGAGCCAGCGCTGGTCGAGCCGCTGCGACGAGGCGCAGAACACACCGATCGCCGCCATCAGCCGCTCGCCTCCCGCGCGGTCCGGCGGGCGGACGCCACCTCGATCTCCTCGGATCCGGCGTCCACGATGTACTGCACAGCCTCGTCGACGTCGTCGGTCAGGTACAGCAGGCCCAGGTCCTCGGGGCCGATCTTGCCGTCGGCCTGCATGGTGTCGCGGAGCCAGTCGACCAGGCCCTGCCAGTAGCTGGTGCCCATCAGCACCACCGGGAAGCGGGTGACCTTCTTCGTCTGCACGAGCGTCACCGCCTCGAACAGCTCGTCGAGGGTGCCGAAGCCGCCGGGCAGCACGACGAACGCCTGCGCGTACTTGACGAACATGGTCTTGCGGGCGAAGAAGTAGCGGAAGTCGATGCCGAGGTCGACCCACTCGTTGAGGCCCTGCTCGAACGGCAGCTCGATGCCCAGGCCCACCGACAGCCCGCCGGCGTCCGCGGCACCCTTGTTGGCCGCCTCCATGACGCCGGGGCCGCCGCCGGTGATGACCGCGTAGTTCGCCCGGGCGAGCGCCGCGCCGAGCTCCTCGCCGAGCCGGTATTCGGGGCTGTCGGGCTTGCTGCGGGCCGAGCCGAAGACGCTCACGGACGGTGGCAGGTCGGCGAGGGTGTCGAAGCCCTCGACGAACTCGCTGAGGATCCGCAGCGCCCGCCACGCGTCCTTCGTCTTCCACTCGCCGCGCAGGTGCGAGTCGAGCAGCCGCTGGTCGGCGGTGCTCGGCGGAATCGAGTCGCGGCGCAGCGTCACCGGTCCGCGGTGCCGCTCGCGCGGCTGACTGGTCCTACCCTCGGTCATGGTCCCCACCGTACGTGGATGTCGTGATGCAATGCAGCCATGGGGCGGCGGCGGGGACTGGTCGTCGCACTGGCGGTCGCGGTCACCGCCGGTGTCGGCGCGGTCTGGTACGGGTTGGGCACGGCGGCGGTGCCGGACGGCACGATCGCGGCCCAGCCGTCTCCCCCGGACTCACCGTCCCCTTCGCCGTCCCGTTCGCCATCGCCATCGCCATCGCCATCGCCATCGCCGGAGCCGTCGCCGACGCCCTCGCCGGTGGTCACCGCGGTCCCGGCGAGCGGCACCGGGAAGTTCGACTACAGCGCCGTCGCGGGCGAGCCGACCGGCGGGGCCGGACGGCTGGTGCGGTACACGGTCGCCACCGAACAGGGGTCAGGGGTCGATCCGGAGGAGTTCGCGGTGGCGGTACACGCGACGCTGGGAGATCCGAGAAGCTGGATCGCCGGTGGCCGGGTCTCCTTCCAGCGGGTGCCCGGCGGGCAGCCGAGCGAGCTGACCGTGCACCTGGCGACCCCCGCCACGACCGACTCGATGTGCGCGAGGCGGGGCGTGCGCACCCGCGGCGAGGTCTCCTGCCGCGGCGGGCGCGACGTGATCATCAACCTGAAGCGGTGGCAGCTCGGCGTCCCCTGGTATCCGGTGCTCGGCGACTACCGGGACATGGTCGTCAACCACGAGGTCGGTCACTTCCTCGGCAACGGCCACGCGGTCTGCCCGCGCAAGGGCGCGCCGGCGCCGGTGATGGCGCGGCAGACGTTCGGTCTCGAGGGATGCGAGCGGAACCCGTGGCCGTACCCGGACGGCAGGACGTTTGTGACGGGACCGCCCGCACCGCGGTGATCAGGTCGTTCGTCGGCCATCGGTGAGAAATCAGGTGCAGAGGGCAACGTTCGCCGGTTTCATCGCGTCATTCCCGATATACCGGACGGCAAGGTGTAGGGGGTGACCGGCATGACTCGTGCGGAGCACGACCGTCGCAGGCGGCAGATGAACCGGCGGATCCGCGAGGTGCTCGCGGTGCGCCGCCTGCTGGCCGCCCTGGGCCCGCAGGTCGAACCCCCGGATCCCTCAACGCACGAGCGCTGAGGCCGGTTACGGCGTCCCGCGCGGCCTTATGCGCCTGCCGTCAGCCAGCGCCGCACCACGTCGGCGCCCTCGACGATCTTGTCGAGCTCGACGTGCTCGTCCTGCTTGTGGGCGAGGTTCGGGTCGCCGGGGCCGTAGTTGAGCGCCGGGACGCCGAGGGTCGCGAACCTGGCCACGTCGGTCCAGCCGAGCTTCGCCCGCGGCGGCTGCCCGATCGCGGCGAGGAACTCCCGGGCCGCCGGCGCGTCCAGGCCCGGCAGCGCACCCGGCGCCGAGTCGACGATCTCCAGCTCGAAGCCGGCGAGCACCTCCCGTACATGAGCGGCGGCCTGCTCCTCGGAGCGGTCGGGCGCGAACCGGAAGTTGACCTCGACCACGCACTCGTCGGGGATCACGTTGCCCGCGACGCCGCCGCCGATCCGGACCGCGTTCAGCCCCTCGCGGAACTCACAGCCGTCGATGACGACCGTGCGCGGCCCGTACACCTGAAGGCTCCGCAGAATCGGCGCGGCCTTGTGGATCGCGTTGTCGCCGAGCCAGGACCGGGCCGAGTGCGCGCGCCGGCCGGTGGTGCGGGCGAGGACCCGCAGCGTGCCCTGGCAGCCCGCCTCGACGAGGCCGTGCGTCGGCTCCAGCAGCAGCGCGAACGACGCGTCGGTCAGCAGCTCCGGCCGCTTGTCGGCGAGGATCTTCAGCCCGTTGCGCGCCGAGTCGACCTCCTCGCACTCGTAGAAGACGTAGGTGACGTCGTGGCGGGGCGCCTGCTCGGTGACCGCGAGGTGCAGCGCGATCGCCGTGCCCGACTTCATGTCCGACGTGCCGCAGCCGTGCATGAGGCCGCCCTCGGTGCGCGACGGCCAGTTGTCGTTGAGCGGGACCGTGTCGAGGTGCCCGGCGAGCACGACGCGCTCCGGCCGGCCCAGCTCGGTGCGCGCGACGATCGTGTGCCCGAAGCGCTCCACCTTCAGCCCCGTGCCGGCGAGTGCGTGCTGGACCTGGTCGGCGATCTCCGCCTCGTCGCCGGACACCGACTCGATGTCGACGAGGGCTCGGGTCAGGGCCACCGGGTCTTCGAGCACGTCACGCGTCAGCATGCCCATACCCTAGATGCGGTAGCGTTCGGTCACGTGACGACCGCCTACATCGACTCCCCCGCCTGGGGACTTGGCCTGGCCACCGTGGCCTCCTCGGGTCAGGTCCTGGACGCCTGGTTCCCCACCGGTCACCTCGGCCTCGGCGCGCTTCCGGCCGAGGTGCCGGCGCTCGCCCCGACCGGCGCGGCGCCGCTGCCGTCGCTGTCCGTCGAGGTGGTCCGGGTCGAGATCGGCTCCCTGGGCGACGCACCGGCCTCCACGGCCGACGCCTACCTGCGGCTGCACCTGCTCTCGCACCGGCTCATCCAGCCGCACCAGGCCAACCTCGACGGGCAGTTCGGGCTGCTCGCCAACGTCGCGTGGACCTCCGCCGGCCCGTGCCTGCCCGACCAGGTCGACGAGCTGCGGCTGGCCGAGCGTCTCGCGGGGCGCCGGCTCAACGTCTTCGGCATCGACAAGTTCCCGCGCATGGTCGACTACGTCACACCGTCCGGTGTCCGCATCGCCGACGCGGACCGGGTGCGCCTGGGCGCCCACCTGGCCCCCGGCACGACCGTCATGCACGAGGGCTTCGTCAACTTCAACGCCGGCACCCTGGGCACCTCGATGGTGGAGGGCCGCATCTCCGCGGGCGTCGTGGTCGGCGACGGCACCGACGTCGGCGGCGGCTCCTCGATCATGGGCACGCTCTCCGGTGGCGGCAAAGAGGTGATCCGGCTGGGCGAGCGCTGCCTGCTGGGCGCCAACGCGGGCATCGGCATCTCGCTCGGCGACGACTGCGTCGTCGAGGCGGGCTGCTACATCACCGCCGGCTCGAAGCTCACCCTGCCCGACGACCGGGTCGTGAAGGCGCGCGAGCTGTCCGGCATGTCCAACCTGCTGTTCATCCGCAACTCGGTCTCGGGCCGTCTCGAGGTCCGCGAGCGGGCGGGCCGCGGCATCGAGCTGAACGCCGCACTGCACGCCAACTGACGCCGGCTTCCCCATGATCCGGTAGAGAAATCGCCGCTCTGGCGACAACATCTCTACCGGATCATGGGATTCGGCCTTACTGCAGGCGCTTCACCGCTTCGGCGACGCGCTCGTCGGTCGCGGTCAGGGCGGCCCGGACGTGCCGGCTGCCCTCCGGGCCGTAGAACGCGCCGGGCGCGGTCAGGATGCCGCGCTCCGCCAGCCAGGCCACCGTGTCCCAGGAGTCCTCGTCGCGGGTCAGCCACAGGTACAGGCCGGCCTCGGAGTGCTCGACGGTGAACCCCGCCGCGGTGAACGCCTCGCGCAGGGCCGCCCGGCGGCCGGCATAGCGGTCGCGCTGCTCCTGGACGTGCGCCTCGTCGCCGAGGGCCGCCACCATCGCCGCCTGGACCGGGGCGGGGACGATCATGCCGGCGTGCTTGCGGACGGCGAGCAGCTCGTCGACCAGGGCGGGGTCGCCGGCGACGAAGCCCGCGCGATACCCGGCCAGGTTGGAGCGCTTCGACAGCGAGTGCACCGCGAGGACGTTGTCGAAGCGACCGTCGCAGACCGACAGGATCGAGACCGGCTCGGCCTCCCACGGCAGCGGCAGGTAGCACTCGTCGCTGGCCACGACGGCGCCGCGCTCGCGGGCCCAGTCGACGACCTTGCGCAGGTGGGCGGCTGGCAGCACGCGACCGGTCGGGTTGGACGGCGAGTTGACCCACACGAGGCGGACCCGCGCCGGGCCGAGCGCCATCAGCGAGTCGGACCGCACCACGGTCGCGCCGGTGAGCTGCACGCCGGCCTCATACGTCGGGTAGCAGACCGGCGGGATGACCACGGTGTCGCCGGGGCCGAGCCCGAGCAGTGTCGGCAGCCACGCGACGAGCTCCTTCGAGCCGATCGTCGGCAGCACGCCGAAGCCGTCGCCGGCCGGCGCACACCACTGGGTCACCCAGGCGCGGATCGCGGCCCGCAGCTGCGGGGTGCCGGCGGTCAGCGGATAGCCGGGCGAGTCCGACGCCGCCGCCAGGGCAGCACGGATCGCCGCGGGCACCGGATCGACGGGCGTGCCGATCGACAGGTCGATCAGCCCGTCGGGGTGCTCTGCGGCTCTGGCCTTCGCCGGCTCCAGGCGGTCCCACGGGAAGTCCGGAAGCCCGGCGGCGAGCGAGCGCCGGGCGGCGGGACTTCCCGTGTGCGAGACGATGCCGGTCAGTGGTCGTGCTCCTGCGGCGGCAGGCCGGCGACGAACGTCGCGTCCTTCTCGACCTTCCCGACCTTCGACGCGCCACCGGGCGAGCCCAGCTCGTCGAAGAACGAGTAGTTCGCGCCGACGAAGTCCTTCCACTTCTCCGGGACGTCGTCCTCGTAGAAGATCGCCTCGACCGGGCACACCGGCTCGCAGGCACCACAGTCGACGCACTCATCCGGGTGGATGTAGAGCATGCGGTTGCCCTCGTAGATGCAGTCGACAGGGCACTCCTCGATGCACGCCTTGTCGAGCAGGTCCACGCAAGGTTCGGCGATGATGTATGTCACGGGTCGCCCTCTTTCGCACCTGAGGCTGCCAACGTGGTTGGCGAACCCCGCCGCATCCCTACCGCGGCGGTACGAGCCTAGTATCCCGCCGTTCTGGAGGTGCAGCGTGCTCGGTCCACAGCATGTGGGAAGTCGGGTCGTCGTGCGCCGCATCGTGGGACAGCGCGGCGATCGACCCCTCTACTCGGACATTCTGGGCCGACTCGTCGAGATCACCGAGACGCATCTCACAGTGCGTGGGCGGACCGGCGCCGTCCGCGTTCCAATCGCTGAGATCCACAGGGCCAAGCCCGTGCCCGACCGGCGCCGCCTCACGCCCACCGAGTCCCTGGAGGTCGCCGCCGCGGCCGGCTGGCCCGCGGGCGAGCGCGACCAGCTCGGCGACTGGCTCCTGCGCGCCACCGACGGCTGGACCATGCGCGGCAACTCGGCCCTCCCGGTCGGCGACCCCGACCTGCCGCTGCCCGATGCCGTCGACGCGGTTTCGCGCTGGTACGAGCAGCGCGCCCTCCCGCCGGCGATGAGCGTCCCGCTGCCGCTCTTCCAGCGCATCGACGATGAGCTCGACCGCCGGGGCTGGACCCCGATGCCGCTGACGCTGCTCATGACCGCCCGCCTCGCCGACCTGCCGGCCGCCGCCGATCCGCAGGTGACGCTCGACGCCTCGCCGTCGGACGAGTGGCTGACCGCCGTCGCCGGCCGGAAGGGCCCGCTGCCCCCCTCCGCCCGCGGCGTCCTCACCGGCGTGGCGGCCGTCCGGTTCGCCTCGCTGCGCGACCCCGCCGGCACCCTGCTGGCCACCGGCCGGGGCTGCGTCGCCGACCCCGACGGCCGCTGGCTGGGCCTGTCCCTGATCGGCACCGACGAACACGCCCGGCGCCAGGGCCTCGCCCGGCGCGTCCTCGGCACCCTGACCGCGTGGGCCATGGAAGCCGGCGCCACCGACGCCTACCTGCAGGTGGAGCAGCGCAACACGGGGGCGGTCGCCCTGTACGAGAAGCTCGGCTTCACCACGCACCACGTCTACCAGACACGGGTCCTGCCCACCGGCTGACTGGTCACGGCGTCCCAGATCGAAGCCGTCGTCCTTCGATCTTGATCCAGGCAGCGGAGCCGGACGGCGGGCGGGCGAAGTTGCGCGAGTTGCCGGGCACGCCGCCGCGCCTTCCCCACGACTGCCTCACAGCCGGCCGGCGACGGGCACCAGAGCCGCCGGCTTGCGGGCCGCCGGCCACATCGACGGGCAGGGCGAGGGCGGGTCGGCTAGCGACGGACGATGCGGCGGGGCTTGGTGCCGGCGCGGTCGATGTACCGCTTCCACGACTGCGACCGGTAGTCCCAGCCGAGCGTCATCAGCGCGAGCACGCCCAGAACCGCGCCGATGGCGGAGAGGCCGACGAAGTAGAAGAACTGACGGAAGACGAGCCCGACGCCGTCGCCGAACGGGGTGGCGCCCGACACGAACGGCCCGACCAGCACCGCGAGCACGCACGCGGACACCACGGCGATGCCCAGGTCGGCCACGAGGCGGAGCATGGGGTGGCGGCGCCCGTACCAGAACGCGACGGGGATCATCACGGCACCGACCGCGAACAGCGCCCACAGGCCGATCGTGACCTGCTTATCGTCGTCGTTGCCGGCGGCGAACCGCACGACCAGCCGCGCGACGACGTTGACGAGGAAGAGCCCCCCGGCGATGAGGCCGACGGGCAGCCAACGCTCCTTCATCACAAGCCTCCGCTGATGTTCGCTCCCCGTGCGCCGCCGAGGGTCACGGACGGTGCGGGAACGTGTCTACCTTTCCCACGCTCTGTGGCGCAAGAGGCGTTGCCTTCGAGTTCGCTGAGCCCGCGACCCGCTGCCGCAGCGCCGTGACGTAGATGCCGATCGCGAACGCCAGCGGCCCCGCGAACAGCGTCAGCAGCCCCACCCAGTTGTCGTTGGTGATGAGCAGGTCGCCCTCGGTGGTGCGACCCGCCGCCAAGATCCAGACGACGCACCAGGCACCCGCCGGCAGCAACGCCGCGAACCGCCGGCCCGTCGTCGTGAACGCGAACCACCCGAGCATCGGATTCGTCACCAGCGCCAGCACCAGCGCGAGCGGGATCCGCATGTTGCTCGTCCCGGTGCCGGACAGCCCGAGGTCGGACACCCGCAACGGCGCCAGGAACGCCTCGAACACCGCCAGCGCCACCGCCAGCAGCACCGCGACGACCAGCCCGCCGATCGTGATCACGATGTCGAGCGGCCCGCCGGCCACCTCGGGCTTCGGCGCCTCTTCGCCACCGGGCACGGCGAACCCGCTGCCGGGCGCATAGGGCTCCACCCCGCCGCCCGGACCGTCCCCACCGACCTCGGGAGCACTGACATCGCCCGCCGCCGGACCCTTGTGGAGCACGGGTCGACCACCAACCGCCGTTTCGCCCGCGGTGGCGCCGGCCGGACCGCCCTCGGCGGCACTGACATCACCCGCTGCCGGACTCCTGCCGAGCACGGGTCCGCCACCGACCGCCGGACCGTCCCCGACCACCGGACCGTCCCCCGCCGGGCCGCTCCCGGCCGCCGCCGCAGCAGCGCTGTCGCTCGCCGGGCCGCTCCCCTTCGCCGGAGCACCGTCGCCCGCCGGGCCGCTCCCGGCCGCGGCAGCGCTGGCGCCCGCCGCGGTGGCGTCGGCGCCCGCCGCGGTGGCGTCGGCGCCCGCCGGCTTGGACAGGTCTGCCCGCGCGGCGCCGGACTGGCCTGCGCGCGGTGCGGTCACCGCCTTCCGCTTCGTCACGACGCCGCGGTCTCCAGCTGCGGGGCGGGCGCCTCGATGTCCAGGCCCGCGAACAGGTCCTCTTCCCAGCCGTGCGGCCCCACGCCGGGACCCTTCACGCCACGGGCGAGCTGGTAATACTCCACGCCCATGAACTCGGCGCCGAAATTGCCGGCGATCGCGAACAGCCACGACGTCGGCGGGATCTGCGTCGCGTGGGCGCGCAGCGCGGCGGTCTTCTCCTCGGCGAACTCGTGCCCGTCGAGGCGGGCCGCGATCTCGTGGTCGGCGGTGCCGAAGGGCAGGTCCTCGGGCTTCTCCACGTCGGCGAACGGGTTGTCCGACGAGTCGCGGAACTCCCGCATGCCGGCCTCCAGGACGCTGCGCGGGACCGCGGTCCAGTAGACCTTCGCGGGCGCGATGCCCTCGGCGTCGGCCAGCTCGACGGCCCGCATCAGCACCCGGTGCGCCTGGATGTGGTCGGGGTGGCCATAGAAGCCATTGGGGTCATAGGTGACCGCGACCTGCGGGCGGATCTCGCGGATCACCTCCAGCAGCTCGGTCGCGGCCGCGTCGAGGTCGGCGCCCCAGAACGCGCGGGGGTGATCGTTCTGCGGGGTGCCCATCATCCCGGAGTCGCGATAGCGCCCGGCGCCGCCGAGGAACCGGTGGTCGGTGACCCCGAGCCGGCGGCACGCCTCCTCCAGCTCCGCGATGCGATAGCCGCCGAGCTGGTCGGCCGCACCCGCGGCGAGCCCGGCGAGCTCGGGCCGGTGGATCTCGCCCTCCTCACCGAGCGTGCAGGTGATCAGGGTGACGTGCGCGCCGGCGGCCGCATAGTGGGCCATCGTCGCGCCGGTCCCCATCGACTCGTCGTCGGGGTGCGCATGGACGAAAAGGATGCTCCGAGCACTCACAGCGCCAACTCTACGACGTGCGTATGACACTTCCCCCGCGGCGCGGCGCCGGTGGAGCATGACAATCGGGCCGCTTCGGGTAAACATTCCGGGGTGGACTATCCGGAGTTGGCCGCGCGCACCCGACGCTTCTCCTATGGCGCTCCGCGCGCCGTGACGGTGACCTCGGACGGGGCGCGGGTGGTGTTCCTGCGCTCGTCAGGCCCCGAGGACAGCCGCGACGCCCTGTGGGTGTTCGACGTGGCTGACAGGGCGGAGCGGCTCCTCGCCGACCCCGCCGTCCTCCTGAGCGTCGAAGCCGACCTTCCGCCCGCGGAGCGGGCCCTGCGCGAGCGGCTGCGGCTGTCGGCGGGCGGCATCGGCTCGTACGCCATGGACAGCGCCGGCGTGATGGCCGTCTTCCCGCTCGGGGGGCGCCTCTTCCGGGTGGACCTGCTGACCGGTGACCTCACGGAGCTGCGCACGGCCGGGCCCGCCGTCGATCCGCGACCGGATCCGGCAGGGCAGCGGGTGGCGTACGTGACGGGCGGCGCACTCCGTGTGATCGAGCCCGACGGGACCGACGCGGTGCTGGCCGGCGAGGAGGGCGTGACCTGGGGCCTCGCGGAGTTCATCGGCGCGGAGGAGTTCCACCGCTTCCGGGGCTACTGGTGGTCGCCGGACGGCCGCAGCATCCTGACCGCCCGGGTCGACGAGTCGCGGGTGCCGCGCTGGCACCTGCATGACCCGTCGCAGCCGGACCAGCCGCCGACGACGGTGGCGTACCCGCACGCCGGCGCGACCAACGCGAAGGTCACCCTGCACGTGCTGGACCTGGACGGCGGCTGGGTGGACGTGCACTGGGACCGGGAGACGTACCCGTACCTGGTGGAGGCCTCGTGGACCGAGCAGGGCGGCCCGCTGCTCACGGTGCTGCGCCGCCTGCAGCAGCACGGCCTGGTGATCGCGGTCGACCCGCGGACCGGTGAGACGCAGGTGCACGCCGAGCTCGCCGACCCGCGCTGGGTCGAGCCGGTCCCCGGCACCCCGCAGCACCTGGCCGACGGCCGGGTCCTCGTCGGCGGCGAGCTCGCGCACGACGGCTACGACGCGCGCTGCCTGTTCGCCGACGGCAGCCTGCTGACGCCGCCCGACCTGTACGTGCGGCGCGTCGCCGGCCGTCTCGCCGGCGACCTCATCGTCGAGGCCAGCGAGGGCGAGCCGAGCGAGCAGCACGTGTTCCGCGTCCCCGTCTCGCACGCCGGCGCGCAGGCGCAGCGGCTCACCTCCGAGCCGGGCTGGCACGTCGCGCACGCGGCCGCCCGCACGGTGGTGATCGGGTCGCAGACGCTGGAGCACGCCGGCTGGCAGTACACCATCCGCCACGACGACGCAGAGATCGGCACCATCGCGTCGCTCGCCGCGACACCGCCCTTCGCCCCGAGGCCGGTGCTGGAGCGGGTCACCGACCGGAGGCTGCCCACCGCCGTGCTCTACCCGCGCGGGCACGTCGCCGGGCGGAAGCTGCCGGTCCTCGTGGCGATCTACGGCGGGCCGGGCCACCAGGAGGTCGTCGCGGCGCGGGCCCGCTGGCTGGAGAAGCAGTGGTGGGCCGACGCCGGGTTCGCCGTCGTCACGATCGACAACCGGGGCACCCCCGGGGTGTCGCCGACGTTCGAGAAGTCGATCCACCGGCGCTTCTCCGACGTCATCCTCACCGACCAGGCCGACGCCCTGCAGGCGCTCTCGGAGAAGCACCCCGACCTGGACCTGGACCGGGTCGCGATCCGCGGCTGGTCGTTCGGCGGCTGGCTGTCGGCGCTGGCGGTGCTGCGCCGCCCGGACGTCTACCACTGCGCGGTCGTCGGCGCACCGGTCACCGACTGGGCGCTGTACGACACCGCATACACGGAGCGTTACCTGGGGCTGCCCGCGGACGCGCCGGAGGTGTACAGCCACAACTCGCTGATCGAGCTGGCCGCCGAGCCGCCCGTGCGCCCGGAGGACGCCCGGCCGATGCTGCTCGTGCACGGCCTCGTCGACGACAACGTGGTCGCCGCGCACACGCTGCGCCTGTCGGCGGCGCTGCTCGCCGCGGGCCGGCCGCACTCGATGATCCCGCTGACCGGCGCGACGCACATGGCCGCGGGCGGGCTGGCGGAGAAGCTGCTGCGCATCGAGCTGGACTTCATCCGGCGATCCGTATCCTGACGTCGCCGCCGAGGCGGCCCTCCTTCGGTTCCCTGGTCACCGCGCCGCTCTGCAGCAGCGCGGTGACCACCTTGACGGCGTCGGCGGCGCGGTACACCGTCTCAGTGAGGGCGAACCGCTTCAGCTCGGTGACGGACCTGTCGCCCCCGCGCAGGTAGGTCAGGAGCTCGCGCCGCAGCGCGCCCGGGTTCGGGTCGAGGGTGATGTCCATGAGGTGACCCTCGGGGTCATTGGGGTCGCGGTACCGGACGCCGGCGTACTCGTCGAGGGCCCACATCTCGTTCTTGAACGCCTCAAGGCTCTTCGCCGACCGCGTGCCGAAGCCGATCGTCCGCTCCGCCTGCGGTCCGACCAGCGTCACCGCGGTGGTGAGCTCGAAGTCCCGCAACCGGTCCCGCGGCACATCGACGGTGATCACCTCGGCCGGCCTGGCGTCGGCGACGACCGCCGGGTCGATCCCCTCGATCATGGACAGCAGCGGGCCGGACCTCGCGCCGAGCGCCTTCAGCAGCACCGCCACGTCGCCGGACATGACGTGCACCGACAGCTCAGCCGGTGTCCGCAGCTCACGTTGTACGGCGCTGAGCCGCTGCTCCAGTCCCTTCGCCGCCGTGACGTACAGCAGTGTCAGCCGCTTTCTGGACAACCGGTCTCCGAACTCGGCGCACGCCCTCAGGGCCGCCTCCGCGATGTCACCGTCCAGCTCCGTCGCGGAGCCGTGCAGGAACGTCGCCCCGTGCGGCGAGTGCACCGCCCCCGGCACCCAGAGGTCGAGGTAGCGCACGAGCAATTCGCGGGTGACACCGGCGATCGACATGCTCTCTTTCTACGGCAGGCGTAGCGTTTCCGGCATGACCGCGCTTCTCGACAGCGACGAGGTGACCACCGCCCTCGCCCACCTCAACGGCTGGGCCGGCGACACATCCGGCATCGAACGCTCGGTGAAGGCTGGGACGTTCCTCGACGGCATCCGGCTGGTGGCCGAGGTGGCCCACGTGGCCGAGCAGGCCGACCACCACCCCGACATCGACATCCGTTGGCGGACGGTGACCTTCCGCCTGGTCACCCACAGCGAAGGCGGCGTGACCAGTAGGGACATCGCCCTCGCCGGCCAGATCAACGACCTGATCGGATAGGCGCTTTCGTTCCGGGCCCGAAAAATGTCGTAGCGGGTCGGTAGTGTCCAACCATGACCCACTTCGACGTGGCAAGTGCGGCGGTTGAAGCGGCCCTCGCGGCCGGGGCTCGGTATGCCGACGCGCGGGTGATGCACCGGCGGTCCGAGTCGATGAGCGCGCGCAACGGCGCGATCGAGGACCTGAGCCAGTCCGAGGACGCCGGCGTCGGCGTGCGGGCGCTGGTCGGGTCGAGCTGGGGGTTCTTCGCCCTACCCGACCTGGGGCGCGACGCCGCGCGGCGGGCGGGTGAGCGGGCCACGGCGATCGCGCGGGCGTCGGCCTCGGTGCCCGGGCCGCCCGTGGACCTGGTGGAGATCGAGGCCCGCACCGACTCGTGGGCGAGCGCGTGTGAGGTCGACCCGCTGGGCGTGGCGCTGTCGACGAAGGGCGACCTGCTGACGGGCGCGACGGCGGAGGCGCACAAGGGCGGCGCCGACATCGCCGAGGGGCTGTATCAGATCTGGGACACGCGCAAGTGGTTCGTGTCGTCGCAGGGGCACCGCATCGACCAGCACATCCGCGAAGCGGGGGCGGGCATCTCCGCGACGGTGATCGGCGACGGGGAGACGCAGCGCAGGTCCTATCCGTCGTATCGCGGGCAGTATGGGACGAGGGGCTGGGAGCTGGTCGACGAGCTCGACCTGACGGCGCACGCCGCCCGGATCGCCGACGAGGCGCGGGCGCTGCTGTCGGCGCCGCAGTGCCCGGCCGGCGAGACGACCCTGGTCCTGGGCAGCGAGCAGATGGCGTTGCAGATCCACGAGTCGGTGGGGCACGCGATCGAGCTGGACCGGATCCTGGGGTGGGAGGCGGCGTTCGCGGGGACGAGCTGGCTCGACCTGGCGCAGCTCGGCCGGCTGCGCTACGGCTCCGAGCTCATGAACATCACGATCGACCCGACGATCCCGGGTGCGCTCGGCTCGTTCGGCTATGACGACGAGGGGACGCCGGCGCAGCCGCGGCACGCGGTCCGCGACGGGATCTGGGTGGGCACCCTGGCCGGCCGGGAGTCGGCGGCGGTCGCGGGCCTGGACTATGCGGGCAGCGTGCGGGCCGACGGCTGGGCACGGCTGCCGATGGTGCGCATGACGAATGTCGGGCTGACCCCCGGGCCGCACACCCTCGAGGAGATGATCGCCGAGACCGCCGACGGCGTGCTGATGGACCTCAACCGGTCCTGGTCGATCGACGACAAGCGGCTCAACTTCCAGTTCGGCTGCGAGGTCGGCTGGGAGATCAAGGACGGCAAGCTCGGGCGGATGCTGCGCAACCCGACCTACACCGGCATCGGGCCGAAGTTCTGGGGCTCGATGGACATGCTGGGCTCGGAGACGACGGCGTGGGGCACGCCCAACTGTGGCAAGGGCCAGCCGGGCCAGATCGGGCACACGGGCCATCCGGCCTCGGCGGCCCGGTTCCAAAACGTGCGGGTGGGGGTCAGGGGATGAGCGGCCAGCGGAGCGGCTCGGGCCGCGAATCAGCATGGCAGGTTGGCTCAGGCCGACGCCGGAGCGCAGCGGAGGTGGCGGCATGAGCGAGACCGATCTCGCCGAGCGGATCCTGAAGCTGGTCGGCGACGGCATCGACGCCGAGGTGCTGGTGGGCCGGTCGGCGGTGGCGCTGACCAGGTTCGCCAATTCGTACATCCACCAGAACGTCGCCGACGAGACCACGGAGGTGCGGCTCAGGCTGCACGCCGACGGGCGGACCGCGACGGCGACCAGCACGGTCGTCATGGGCATCGAGGGCATCGAGGACTTCGTCCAGCGCACGGTGGCCGGGATGCGGCTCGCGCCGGCCGACCCGACCTGGCCGGGCCTGGCCCCGCCGGCACCCGTCGCCTTCGGTGGCAACGTCGACGAGGCGACCGCGGCGGCGTCGCCGGACGACCGGGCGGCGAGGGTGCGGGCGTTCGTCGACGAGGCGGCCGGGCTGGAGGCGGCGGGGTATTGCCGCACGTCGTCGACCCGGGTCGTCTACGCCAACTCCGCCGGCCAGCACGTCACAGGCGGCAGGACGGGCGCGGCGATGGACGGCATCGCGCGGACCGCGACGTCGGACGGCCTGGCCCGGCTCGCGTCGGTGCGCCTCGCCGACCTCGACGGCGCGGTCCTGGGGGCCAGGGCGGCGGCGAAGGCCAGGGCCGGCGTCGACCCCGTGGAGCTGCCGCCGGGGCGGTATGAGGTGGTGCTGGAGCCGACGGCCGTCGCCGACGTGCTGCAGTTCCTCGCGATGTATGGCTTCAACGCCAAGATGGTGCAGGACCGCCAGTCGTTCCTGGAGCTGGGCGCGGCCCAGTTCGACCCCGCGGTGACGCTGGTCGAGGACGCGACGGCGGCCGACTCGACGGTGCTGCCGTTCGACGTGGAGGGCACCCCGCGGCAGCGGGTCGTCCTGGTCGACGCGGGCGTGTCGACCGCCCTCGTGCACGACCGGCGCACGGCCGCGAAGGCGGGCGCGACCTCGACGGGCCACGCGATCCCGGGCGGCGCCAGCTTCGGCGCGGTGCCTTCGAGCCTGCGGCTGCTCGCACACGACGGGCCCGCACCGGTCGAGGTCGACGGCCCGGCCGCCGACTCGGGCGTGGCGGGCCTGGTCGCCGGCGTGGAGCGCGGCCTCCTGGTGACCGACAACCACTACACCCGCGTCCTGGACCCGCGCACCCTGGTCGTCACCGGCCTGACGCGCAACGGCGTCTGGCTCATCGAGGACGGCGTGGTGACCACCCCGGTGCGCAACTTCCGCTTCACCCAGTCCTACCCGCAGGCCCTGGCCCCCGGCGCCGTGCTGGGCGTCGGCCCACGCGCCGTCGAGCTGCCGGGCGCCTGGTCGGAGTCGGGCGCGTCCGCCCCGGCGCTGCGCCTCGCTTCGTGGAACTACACCGGCGGCGCCTCTGGCTGACGCCCTCAGACCTCGCACCCCTCGCACCCCCGACTCCGCACCGCCGCCCGGACGCGCCGCCGTCAGACGCAACGCCGCCCGGACGCAACGCCGCTGGGCGTATGGCTGGGGACGCGGCATGCCCTCGAAGCGGCGGCGGCCGTAGGGGCGCTGCGCGCCCTCGACGCGCCGCAGCGCCCGGCAGACCGGCGTCGATCGGTCCCGTGCGGAGTCGGGAAGTTCCTCGCGCCACCAAGCCTTAACGCGGAACTGCCGGCAACCACGTCCGCAGGGCGCATCCCGGGGAACGGCGTGTCTCGAAGCGGCGCCGGGCGGGCGCTGCACGCCCTCGACGCGCCGCAGCGCCAGGCAGACCGGCGTCGATCGGTCCCGTGCGGAGCCGGGAAGTTCCTCACGCCACCGAGCCTCAGCGCGGAACCGCCGGCAACCACGTCCGCAGGGCGCATCCCGGGGAACGGCGTGTCTCGAAGCGGCGGCGGCCAGGCGGGCGCTGCACGCCCTCGACGCGCCGCGACGCCTCGGCAGGCCAGCCTCGATCGGACCCATTCGGAGTCGGGAAGATCCTCACGCCGCCGAGCCTCAGCGCGGAACCGCCCGCAACCACGTCCGCAGAGCTCATCCCGGGAACGGCATGTCTCGAAGCGGCGGCCAGGCGGGCGCTGCATGGCCCTCGACGCGCCGCGACGCCTCGGCAGGCCAGACTCGATCGGACCCGTGCGGAGTCGGGAAGATCCTCGCGCCACCGAGCCCAACGTGGGACTGCCGGCAACCGCGTCCGGGATGAACGCCCCGTGCGGCTCCGACGTGGACGCGGCCTGTCTGACGTGCCGGTGGCCAGCGGGCGGGTCGCAGCGTCAGGACGGGCCGCGCGCCGCCGAGCCCAGCGACGAACCGCTGGCAGGCACGTCCACAGTGAACGCCAGTGCAGGTCCGGCATGAACCGCCCGACCCTCCCGGCAGCCTGCAGACGAGCCGCGGAGTCAGGACCGACGACCACGTCCGCAGGTGAACGGCCCGTGCGGCTCCGATGTGGACGCGGCCTGTCTGACGTAACAGTGAGAACGGAGAGGACGGGTCCGGTCGGTGCCGTGACTCGGGGCGGCGCGTTGCTGGTGGGTGGCGCGGCGGGGTGATCTTGGTGGGCGGGTGGGCCCGGTGTGGAAAATGCCACTGCTGGCGGCGGGGTGCGGGTGGGCGGTGCCGGCGGCTCGGAAGGGGTGGAAGACAGGGGGCGGTTCGGTGGGTGTCTGGATGAGGGCGGTCAGGAACGCGGCGGCGGTGGGCGGGGCGGCGGCGCATGGGCAGGTTCAGTGAGGGCGGCCACTTGATTGGGCCTTGAGCTGGGACGATGTGGTTGCAGAGGGGTGGGGCCGGGTGGGCGGGGCGTTGCTGCAGCGGGTTGGGGTGCGCAGGGGTGAAGGGCGGGTGAAAGGTGGCGGGCGGGGACACGTAAGTGGCGGGGTGCGGGCTGGAAAATCGGTGGTTAGGCCTGCGGGTGAGGGCGATCACAAGGCCGGATGCGTTCCGGCGTAACGTGTGCACCGACCACAGATCGGTACATCGGCCCGTCCAGGGAGCAACCACCATGACGACCACGCCGGCCAGGCTTCGGTCAGCCTCGGGCGCGGGGCCCCGCGCAGCGATCAGCGAGAAAACGTTGCGGACGGACAGGTGGTGGCTGCAGCCGCTGCTGGTGTTCCTCGGTCTCGGGGCCTTCGTGGTCTACGGCCTGGTCCGCGCCATCATGAACGACTACTACTGGGCGGGTGCCGAGCACTACCTCGCGCCGTTCTATTCGCCCTGCCTGACGCAGAGCTGCGTGGAAGGGTCGAGCCACTTCCTCGGCCAGCCGATCCCGCAGCTGCCGTCGTGGATGTCGCCGGCGATGATCATTCTGGTGCTGCCCGGCGGGTTCCGGCTGACCTGCTACTACTACCGCAAGGCGTACTACCGCTCGTTCTGGCTGTCGCCGCCGGCGTGCGCGGTCCCGGACGGTCACAAGACCTACTCCGGTGAGACCCGCTTCCCGCTGATCTTCCAGAACATCCACCGGTACTTCTTCTACGCCGCGATCCTGGTCGGCTCGGTCCTGACGTACGACGCGGTCATCGCCTGGCACGGCAAGGACGGCGGCGTCGGCATGGGGCTCGGCACGCTGATCCTGGCGGTCAACGCGGTGCTGATCTGGGCGTACACGCTGGGCTGCCACTCGTGCCGGAACATCATCGGCGGGCGGCTCAAGCACTTCTCGAAGCACCCGGTGCGGTACCGCGCCTGGGGGCTCGTCTCGAAGCTGAACGCCAAGCACCAGCAGTACGCGTGGGCATCGCTGTTCTCGGTGATCATCGCCGACGCGTACGTGATGGCGGTCTCGGCCGGCTGGATCACCGACTTCCGGTTCTTCAACTGAGGACACAACCCATGACGAACATCGAGCGACACACGTACGACGTCGTGGTCATCGGCGCCGGCGGCGCCGGGCTGCGGGCGGCGATCGAGGCTCGGCTCGCCGGCAAGAAGACCGCCATCATCTCCAAGTCGCTGTTCGGCAAGGCGCACACCGTCATGGCCGAGGGCGGCGCGGCCGCGGCGATGGGCAACGTCAACTCGCGGGACAACTGGCAGGTCCACTTCCGCGACACGATGCGCGGCGGGAAGTTCCTCAACAACTTCCGGATGGCGGAGCTGCACGCCAAGGAGGCCCCGGACCGGATCTGGGAGCTGGAGACCTACGGCGCGCTGTTCGACCGCACCAAGGACGGCAAGATCAGCCAGCGGAACTTCGGCGGCCACGAGTACCCGCGGCTGGCGCACGTCGGTGACCGGACGGGCCTGGAGCTGATCCGCACGCTGCAGCAGAAGATCGTGTCGCTGCAGCAGGAGGACTTCGCCGAGCACGGCGACTACGAGGCCCGGATCCGGGTCTTCCAGGAGTGCACGATCACGGAGCTGTTCGTCGAGGACGGCGCGGTGTCCGGCGCGTTCGGCTACTACCGCGAGTCGGGCGAGTTCGTGCTGTTCGAGAGCTCGGCGATCGTGCTCGCGACGGGTGGCGTCGGCAAGTCGTACAAGGTGACCTCCAACTCCTGGGAGTACACCGGCGACGGGCACGCGCTGGCGCTGCGTACCGGCGCGACGCTGATCAACATGGAGTTCCTGCAGTTCCATCCGACCGGCATGGTCTGGCCGCCGTCGGTCAAGGGCATCCTGGTGACCGAGTCGGTGCGTGGCGACGGTGGCGTGCTGCGCAACACCGAGGGCAAGCGGTTCATGTTCGAGTACGTGCCGGACGTGTTCCGCAAGCAGTACGCGGACACCGAGGAGGAGGCCGACCGCTGGTACTCCGACCCGGACAACAACCGGCGCCCCCCGGAGCTGCTGCCCCGTGACGAGGTCGCCCGGGCGATCAACAGCGAGGTCAAGGCGGGCCGCGGCACGAAGGCGGGCGGCGTGCTGCTCGACATCGCCAGCCGGCTGCCGGCCGAGCAGGTCCGTAAGCGGCTGCCGTCGATGTACCACCAGTTCAAGGAGCTGGCGGACGTCGACATCACGAAGCAGCCGATGGAGGTCGGCCCGACCTGCCACTACGTGATGGGTGGCATCGAGGTCGACGCGGACACGACCGCCGCCGCGGTGGCCGGGCTGTTCGCCGCCGGCGAGGTGTCCGGCGGCATGCACGGCTCCAACCGGCTCGGCGGCAACTCGCTGTCGGACCTGCTGGTGTTCGGCAAGCGGGCCGGTGAGCACGCGGCCGCGCACGCCGAGCGGATCGGCCGGCGCAAGCCATCCGCCGCCGCGGTTGACGCGGCCGTCGAGACGGCCCTGGCGCCGCTCGCGCGGGCAGACGCCGGGGAGAACCCGTACACGCTGCACCACGACCTGCAGGAGATCATGGGCGTCCTCGTCGGCATCATCCGGCGCGACGGCGAGCTGCGGGAGTCGATCACCCGGTTGGCGGAGCTCAAGGAGCGCGTCAAGAAGGTCGGGGTGAGCGGCGGCCGCCGGTACAACCCAGGCTGGCACCTGGCGCTGGACCTCCGCAACATGCTCATCGTGTCGGAGTGCACCGCGAAGGCGGCGCTGGAGCGCACCGAGTCGCGCGGCGGGCACACCCGCGAGGACTTCCCGAAGATGGACCCGAAGTGGCGCCAGGTGAACCTGGTCTGCTCGCTCGACGGCGAGGACGTCCGGCTGGAGCACAAGCCGCTGCCGGTCATGCGCCCTGAGCTGCAGGGCCTGTTCGACCGGAGCGAGCTCGCCAAGTACATGACCGACGAGGAGCTGTGATGGGCACCAAACGCCACTTCCGCGTCTGGCGCGGCGACGACACCGGCGGCTCGCTGGAGGACTTCCAGGTCGAGGTCAACGAGGGTGAGGTCGTGCTCGACGTCATCCACCGGCTGCAGGCCACCCAGACGCCCGACCTGGCCGTGCGGTGGAACTGCAAGGCCGGCAAGTGCGGCTCCTGCTCGATGGAGATCAACGGCAAGCCGCGGCTGGGCTGCATGACGCGGATGTCGACGTTCGACGACACCGAGACGGTCACGGTGACGCCGCTGCGGACGTTCCCGGTGATCCGCGACCTCGTCACCAACGTCAACTTCAACTACCAGAAGGCCCGCGAGCTGCCCGCGTTCGCCCCGCCGGCCGGCGTCGAGCCCGGCGAGTACCGGATGCAGCAGGTCGACGTGGAGCGCTCGCAGGAGTTCCGCAAGTGCATCGAGTGCTTCCTGTGCCAGAACGTGTGTCACGTCATCCGTGACCACGAGGAGAACAAGCCCGCGTTCTCCGGGCCGCGCTTCTTCATCCGGGCCGCCGAGCTGGACATGCACCCGCTCGACGCCCGCGACGACCGCAAGGAGATGGCGCAGGCCGAGCAGGGTCTGGGCTACTGCAACATCACCAAGTGCTGCACCGAAGTCTGCCCCGAGCACATCAAAATCACTGACAATGCGATCATCCCGATGAAGGAACGTGTTGTCGATCGGAGGTACGACCCGGTGACCTGGCTCGGACGCAAGATCTTCCGTCGTGACCAGCTGGACGAGCCCGTGCCGGCGCGCGCCACGACGACCACCGCGAAGGGGGACCTGCCGGTGTCCGATACCAGCAGCAACTGGCACCAGGAGGGTCCCGTGGCGCAGGAGGCGCCGGTCGGCGCCGACGGCAAGCTCGTGGTCGCGGAGCTCACCCTGGACCGGGCGGCGGCCGGCTCGCCGTTCGGCGACGACCAGGTGTTCCCGCTGCCGCCGGAGCAGCTGCGCTACCAGCACCCGTCGCCGCCCTCCGGCGACGGCCACTAGATCCGCTTGTCTGAAGGCGCCCCTCGCTCAGAGGGGCGCCTTTTGCATGGCCTTCGCGTAGCGGTCCGTGACCCGCGACTGGACCAGCTTCGCCACGGGGTTGCCGAGGCGGACCCACCACTTCGCCGGGCGGCTGAACGCCTTGATCTCGAACCACACCTCGCCGCCGGGCCCGACGCTCAGCAGGAACGACTCCTCGCCGGTCTCGACGTGCCCGGGCAGCGTGCCGAAGCCGAACCCGTACCGCTCCGGCTCGTCGACGATCCACACGATCAGGCACGGCACCCAGAGCCGCAGCGCCCCGACCCCGATCCCGGTGGAGAACCGGCCGCCGAGCGTGACCCGGTCCTCGTCGCTGCGCAGCCGGAGACCGGCGCCGCGCTGGGGCTGCCAGCGGGCCAGGGCGGCCGCTGCGGCGGCGAAGGCCTCATGGCCTTGTCCCACCCTCACCCGGCGGTGCACGTGGTGGTAGCCGGGCGGCAGGGGGCCTTCGCGGGTCGCGCCGACCTCGGGGTAGGTGACGTTCACGCCGTCGAAGGTAGCAACGGCGCCAGCGCCACCACGATCGGCGCGTCGGCGGGCAGCCACGGGACCGTGTCGAGCTCGTCGCCGGAGAGCCAGCGCAGGTCGCTGTGTTCCAGTGGTACGGGTGTCGCCCCGTTCACCAGCCGGGCGAGGTAGACCTTGAGGATCGCGGCGCCGCCGAGCATCGTGATGTCGGCGCCGACCCGCGCGCCGACCTCGACGTCGACCCCGAGCTCCTCCTGGCATTCCCGGACGAGCGCCTGCTCCTCGGTCTCCCCCGGATCCACCTTCCCTCCGGGGAACTCCCACTTTCCGGCCATTTCGGGCGGCAGGGCGCGCTCACAGGCCAGGACGCGACCATCGGAGATGATCGCGGCGCCGACGATGATCCTTGGCATCAACCGTTCGGTCTGCACGGGTGACCAGGGTGCCAGATCGAAATGAAGTTCCGGTTGCGGGCTCTGCCCTGTTGTTCACCAGACGAGGGAAATGTGGCCGTGGACAGATCCACCAGTCGCCCAGCAGACTTGCAGACACCGTTGATGACGGGCAGGCTTCGAAACGGCCACAAGCCGGCAACGATGCCGCGGGAGGGTAGGTCGTTATGCGGGCAAGGCGAAGCGAACAGCACCGTGACTATCTCAGCGACGCGCTGGGGTTATTGCAAGGCTGGACGCACGACGGCGAAGAGATTCGCCGGACACTGCATTTGGACGATTCCCAGCATGCGGCACTGACCGAGCGCATGAAGATCGTCGCCGACGCGCTCCAGGTGCGCCCCGACGTGCGCCGCCTCGACGGCCGCACCCAGATCCGCCTGCGCGTCCCAGGCATGACGGACCTGTCCCCCGGCGAAGTGACCCTCGCGGCCCGCATCGAGGACCTCTACCGCACCATCATCGCCGGCGCCGCCTGACGATCGTCACCTTATGGTGATGAGGTGGACGGCCTTCCCAACTGGATGCATGCGCCTCGTATCGAAGGCTGGTATGCGGACGATCTCGACAACATCCCGGAGCTACCGCCACACACCGAGATGCTGCACGGCAATTTCGTCTTCAGGCGCTTCCCGCAGCCGGTCAGGCACGAACTGCATGTCACCGCCGTAGCGTCGGCGCTGACGGAGCAGACACCTCCCGGCGCCAGGGTCGTGCGCGGGGCAAGCATCCGGCTCGACCAACGCAACCGCTTCGAGCCAGATCTTCTCGTCACGACGGCGGCCCACGACCCGAACCGCACGTGCTTCACGCCCGACGAGGTGCTGCTGATCGCCGAGATGGTCTCGCCGGAGTCCGCACATTGGAATCGGGTGGTCAAGCCGCGCAAGTATGCCGAGGCCGGCATCGCGCGGTATTGGCTGGTCGAGGAGGAGCACTGCGCGCCGGCCGTGCATGCTTACGAACTCGACGCACCCACCGGGAAGTACACGATGCTCTCCTAGGCGTGGTCGCCCTTGATGACGAAGAACGAGCCGCGGATGGTGCCGGCGAGCTTGGAGCGCTGGCGGGCGAACTTGAAGCGGTCGGCCAGCTCGGACGGGACCTCCATGCCGTCGGAGAGCTTGAAGCCGACGGCCCGTTTCCCGCCCTCGGCGAGGGTGTAGAGCACGTTGACCGACAGGCCCGACTCGTAGAAGACGTAGGTCCAGCGGACGCCCTCGACCTCGAAGGCCGACACCTCCAGCGGGCGGGAGCCGATGACGAGGTCCCGCTCCTCCCGCAGGATGCGGTGCACGTAGGCCACCGCGTCCTGCGCCGCCGACGCCGGCTCGACCGTGAACACGTGGTCGTACTTGTTCCGGAAGTAGCGGGCCTCGTTGGCGCGCAGGCCGGCGAGGGTATCGGCGACCGGTGAGGACTCCAGGCCGGTGGTGGAGACGGTCTCGAAATCGACGACGTACGACACCTACGGCCCCTAGACGTTGAAGCGGAACTCGACGACGTCGCCGTCCTGCATGACGTAGTCCTTGCCTTCGATGCGGACCTTGCCGGCGGCCTTGGCGGCGTTCTGGGAGCCGGCGGTCATCAGGTCGTCGAAGCTGACCACCTCGGCCTTGATGAAGCCGCGCTGGAAGTCGGAGTGGATGACTCCGGCGGCCTCGGGGGCGGTGGCGCCGATCGGGACCGTCCAGGCGCGGGTCTCCTTGGGGCCGGCGGTGAGGTAGGTCTGCAGGCCGAGGGTGCGGAAGCCGACCCGGATGAGCTGGTGCAGGCCGGGCTCGGGCTGGCCGATCGACGCCAGGAGCTCCAGGGCCTCCTCCTCGTCCAGGTCGGTGAGCTCCGACTCGATCTTCGCGTCGAGGAAGATCGCCTCGGCGGGGGCGACCAGGGCGCGCAGCTCGTCCAGGAAGGCGGGGTCGGCGAGGCCGGTCTCGTCGACGTTGAAGACGTACAGGAACGGCTTGGCGGTGAGCAGGTGCAGCTCCTGCAGCTCCGCGACGTCGATGCCGGCCTTCGCGGCGCCCGCGTAGAGGGTGGTGCCGCCGTTGAGCAGCTCGGCGGCGGCCTTCGCGGCGGCGGCGGCGCCGGCGCGCTGCTTCTGGACCTTCGCCTCCTTCTCCAGGCGCGGCAGGGCCTTCTCGATCGTCTGGAGGTCGGCGAGGATCAGCTCGGTGTTGATCGTCTCGATGTCGTCGGACGGGGAGACCTTGCCGTCGACGTGGACCACGTTGGGGTCGGCGAAGGCGCGCACCACCTGGCAGATCGCGGAGGCGTCGCGGATGTTGGCGAGGAACGCGTTGCCGCGGCCCTGGCCCTTCGAGGCGCCGCGCACGAGGCCGGCGATGTCGACGAACGAGACCGGCGCCGGGATGATCTTCTGCGAGTCGTGCAACTCGGCGAGCTTGCCGAGCCGGGCGTCGGGGAGGCCGACGACGCCGACGTTGGGCTCGATGGTCGCGAACGGATAGTTCGCGGCGAGCGCGTCGCCCTTCGTGAGCGCGTTGAACAGGGTGCTCTTGCCGACGTTGGGCAGGCCGACGATCCCGATGCTGAGTGCCACGCGTAAAAGCTACAGGTCAACCTCGACCCAGACCGCACCGTGGTCGGACGCGGCGTGCCGGGCGCTGGTGATCTCGGGGTACGCGTCCCACAGCCGCGGCCGTTTCACGTTGGACGGCGTGCCCCACAGGCCGCGCCGGAAGACCCCGCCGCCGGTGACCCGCGCCGCGAGCTCGGGCGACAGCAGGATGTAGTCCAGGCGGTTGCCGATCGTGCACGACTGGAAGCTGCCGGGCCGCTCGTGGTCGCGGTCCAGCGGGTCGTACAGCTGCGAGAAGGCCGGCAGCGAGTAGGCGTCGACGAGCGGGGACTCCGGGCCGAGCAGCGGGCGCAGCGAGGGGTGGTCGGGGCGCTTGTTGAAGTCGCCGACGACCGCGACGAACGAAGCACCCCCGGCCCGGAGGCGGTCGTAGATGGCCCGGACCTCGGTCGCCTGGCGCGTGCGCAGCGGGTCCGGGTCGCCGCTGGTGAAGGACTGGCTCTTCAGGTGGTTGAGCAGCAGGTACAACACCTCGCCGCTCGGCAGCAGCAACCGGTACACCGGACAATCACGGCTGAACAAGCGCCGGTCGGAACCCGGATCGGGGACATCGACGTGGCTGCGGACCCAGTCGATCTCGACGCCGTCGACGCAGAACAGGCCGACGTCGATGCCGCGGGGGTCGTTGCCGTCGACGAGCATGGCGTGGCCGTACCGGCCGCCGAGCAGCTCGTCGTTGAACTTCACCAGCGAAGGGCGGCTCTCGGCCTCCACGACGCAGAGCACGTCGGCGGCCACGTCGGCGACGACCCGGGCGGTCATCCGGGTGGCGACCTCGTCGACCGGGTCGACGATGAGGTCGACCCAGCCGTTCCAGGACGACCGGCCGGTGGCGACGACGTGCGGCTCGGCGTCGGCGGGCGCGGCGAGGAAGTCCCCGCGGTTCTCCCGCAGCACCGCGAACGCGTCGCCGAACAGGTCGGGGTTGGCCCGCCGGCCGGCCCGGGTGCGCACGAAGACCCGCAGCGTCTCCAGGGCGTCGAGCATCGCGGCCTTGTCCTCGTCGGAGTAGACGGGGTGGGCGGCGATCCGGTTGAACGTCTCGTACGCCGACAGCGCCGGCTGGCCCTTCGCCGGGTCGGCCGGGTCGAGCGCCCGGGCCCGGGCGAAGAGGTTCTCCACGTTGTACGTCGCCAAGCGCATGACCACGGACCGTAGCAACGCCCTCGCTGTGCCGGTGTCGCCAACTTGTCCTAGCGCAACGTGACGCCCGCGGCGGCGGTGAGGGCGGCGAAGGCGCGCGCCGCCCGGCCGAACCCCGCGGGGCCGGTCTTCGCCGCGTCGGGGCCGTCGGCGAGGTGCGGCTCGAGCGACGCGAAGCCGGTCCAGCCGTCGTCGCGCAGCGCCGTCACCGTCTGGAGCAGCTCGCCGTCGCCCTCGCCGGCGGGCACCACCGCGCCGTCGGCGGACCGGGCGTCCTTGACCTGCAGGTACTCCAGATGCGGCCGCAACATCGCGTAGCCGTCGCTGAACGGGCGGACGCCGACCTGCACGAAGTTGGCGTTGTCCCAGGCCACCCGCAGTGCGGGCGAACCGACCGACTCGATCAGGTCCAGCACGCGGGCCGGCACGTCGCCGTAGACGTCCTTCTCGTTCTCGTGCAGGAGCACGACCTGCTCGCGCTCGGCGAGGTCGGCGAAGGCCCGCAGGCGGCGCAGCACGGTGTCGCGGGTCGCCTCCACCGCGACCCCCGGCGGCCGGTAGAAGGAGAAGAGCCGCACGTACCGGCTCCGCAGGCGCCGGGTGAGCGTGATGACGGCCCGCAGCCGCGCCAGCTCGGCGTCCGGGTCACCGAAGACGTCGGTCTTGCCGATGGGCGACGCGACCGCCGACACCGCCACCCCGGCGGCCGCCAGCGCGGCGGCGAGGCGCGTGGTCAGCTCGTCGTCGAAGTCGGCCACGTTGACGCCCCAGGCGCTGCGGACCTCGATGTGCGACGCGCCGAGCGCCCGCAGCACCGCCAGCTGCACGCGTGGATCGTCGTCGATCTCGTCACCGAACCCGGACAGTACCCACTCGACCATGCCGAACAGTATTCACTCACTAGGATTGTTCGACGTGGAGAAGGACGCCATCGCCAGGGCGGCCGTGCCGGGGACCGTGCGGGGCATGGTCGGGCAGCTGGCCACCCTCGGGCTGCCGGCGGGCGCGACCGTCATCGTCCACACGTCGCTGTCGCGGCTCGGCTGGGTCGCGGGCGGCGCGCAGGCGGTCGTGACGGCGCTGCTGGCGGCGATCGGGCCGGACGGCACGCTGGTCATGCCGACGCACTCGCGGCAGCTGACCGAGCCGGCCGACTGGGGCAACCCACCGGTGCCGCAGTCCTGGTGGGCGGTGATCCGGGCGGAGACGCCGGCCTTCGACCCGCGCGTCACCCCGACCAACTTCATGGGGGCCGTGCCCGAGTGTTTCCGGCATTTTCCAGGTGTACGGCGCAGCGACCACCCGACGGTGTCGTTCGCCGCGCTCGGCCCGGACGCCGGACGGATCACCGAGGGGCACACGCTCGACGACGGCCTCGGCGAGGGCTCGCCGCTCGCGCGGCTCTACGAGGCGGACGCGTGGGTGCTGCTGCTGGGCGTCGGGCACGACAACAACACGTCGCTGCATCTTTCGGAGTACCGCGCGGCGTCCGCCTCGTCGCGGTGGCTCCGGCAGGGTTCGCCGATCCTGGTGGACGGCGAGCGGCGCTGGGTCGAGTACCGGGAGCTGGCCGACGACACGTCGCTGTTCGAGCCGCTCGGCAAGGACTTCGCCGCGATCACCGGCGGGGAGCGGGTGGGGCCGGTCGGGTCGGGGACGGCGCGGCTGATGCGGCAGCGGGCGCTGGTCGACTTCGGCGCGATGTGGCTGTCACGCAGGGGGTCCGGCTGAGATCACCGCGGGCCGGACCCCTGCGTGACACGCGTCAGGCCTGGGCCAGGGGGTTGGTGCTGGGGTCGTCGTAGCGGACGGTCTCGAACGTGCCGTCGCCGTCGGTGTCGGTGACCGTCACGTCGCTGTCGCCGTCGCCGTCGGCGTCCTGCGAGACGGAGTCGGCGACGCCGTCGAAGTTCTCGTCCTTGACGTCGGTGTCGATGACGCCGTCGCCGTCGGTGTCCGCGACCACGCGGTCGACGAGGCCGTCGCCGTTGGCGTCCAGCGCCGCGACGTCGATGCGGCCGTCGCCGTCGGTGTCGGTGAGCACCGCGTCGAACGAGCCGTCGCCGTCGAGGTCGACCATCCTGGTCTCGAGCGTGCCGTCGCCGTCGGTGTCGAGCGCGATCTGCTCGAGCTGGCCGTCGTTGTCCTTGTCGTACCCGGCGGCCTCGGCGTCGCCGTCGTGGTCCACGTCGACGGCGTAGATCGTGGCGCCGTCCTGGCCCTCGAGCGTGATGATCTCCGGCTCGCCGTAGGCGGCGCCCGCGTCGCCGGCCTCGCCGAGCTCGCCGGTGGCCGGGTCGGTCTCGTAGTCGCTCATGGTGCTATCTCCATCTCGGCTGGGGGGCCGTCGGTTTTTCTCGGTGGTGGGATCAACTTAGACAACCCGCGGGGCAGGTGAATCCCGCAAACGTGCCAGTGGCCGGTCCGGAACCTGACACGCCTTCGACCGGGCCGGACACCGAGGTCCGATTTCCGCCAGCCGCTCGGCGGACCTGCGGGGGAGGATAGGTGGCATGGAACTGGACTTCGACACCTGCCGCAGGGCGGCGATCAGCCGCGACGCGCGGTTCGACGGGGTCTTCGTGACCGCGGTCAAGTCGACGAAGATCTATTGCCGGCCGTCCTGCCCGGCGATCACGCCGAAGGCGGAGAACGTGCGCTTCCTGCCGACGGCCGCGGCGGCGCAGCGGGAGGGCTTCCGGGCGTGCCTGCGCTGCCGGCCGGACGCGGCGCCCGGCTCGCCGGAGTGGGACGTGCGCGGCGACGTGGTCGGCCGGGCGATGCGCCTGATCGCCGACGGCGTCGTCGACCGGGACGGGGTTCCCGGCCTGGCGGGGCGCCTCGGGTACACCGAACGGCACCTGCACAGGATGCTGACCGCGGAGGTCGGGGCCGGCCCCCTCGCCCTCGCCAGGGCGCAGCGGGCACAGACGGCCCGGGTGCTGATCGAGACGACCCGGCTCGGGCTGGCGGAGATCGCGTTCGCGGCCGGGTTCGGCAGCGTGCGGCAGTTCAACGACACCGTCCGCGAGATCTACGGCCGCACGCCGTCGGACCTGCGCGTGCGGCGGACGCAGCCGTCGCTCGATCCGGGTGTGGTGTCCGTACGGCTGCCGTTCCGGGCGCCGCTGCACGCCGAGGCGCTGCTGTCGTTCCTCGGCGACCGGGCCATCGAGGGCATCGACGAGCGGGTCGGCGACTCGTACCGGCGAAACCTCCGCCTGCCGCACGGCACCGGCACCGCGGAGCTGCGCCCCGAGGAAGGGCACGTCGCGGCCACGCTGCGCCTCACGGACCTGCGCGACCTGGCCCCGGCGGTGGCCCGCTGCCGCCGCCTCTTCGACCTCGACGCCGACCCCGCGGCCGTGGACGCCGTGCTGGGCGACGACCCGCTCCTGGCGCCTCTGGTGTTGAAGGAGGCGGGTGTACGGGTGCCCCGCGCCGTCGACGGGTTCGAGATCGCCGTCCGCGCGATCGTCGGGCAGCAGATCTCGGTCGCGGCGGCCCGGACCGTGCTGCGCCGGCTGGCGTTCGCGACCCCTGCGGCGCTGCTGGAGCTGCCGGACACCGCCTTCCCGATGCCGGCCGCCAGACGGCGCACGCTGCGCGCGCTGGCGTCCGCGGTGCTGGACGGGCTGAGCCTCGACGGCGACGGCGACCGCCTGGAAACCGTGGCCCGCCTGAAAGAGATCCCCGGCATCGGCGACTGGACAGCCTCCTATGTGGCGATGCGCGCCCTCGGCGACCCCGACGCGTTCCTGCCCACCGACCTGGGGGTGCTGCGCGGCGCGCGGGCCCTCGGCCTGCCCGACGACCCCCGGTCCCTGGCCGCACACGCCGAGCGCTGGCGACCGTGGCGTTCCTACGCCGCCATCCGACTCTGGAGGATTCTCTGATGTTGTACTCCGTTTCAGCCACTCCCGCCGGTCCGCTCACGATCGTGGTGGACGGCGACGGCGCGGTGCTGGCCAGCGGCTTCACCGCTTCGCTCGAGGAGCTGTCGCTGTTCGTCGAGGTGGGTGCGTCGCGGCAGGTCGGCGACGTCGGCGACGCGCAGAAGGCCGCGCGGTCCTACCTGGACGGTGACGTGCATGCGATCGACGAGGTCGTGGTGCGCCAGCGTCCCGGCGGCGAGTTCCTCACCCACGCCTGGGACGTCCTACGGACGGTGCCGGCGGGCGCACCCGTGACCTACAGCGAGTTCGCGGCGCTCTCCGGCCGGCCGCCGGCGATCCGGGCCGCCGCGCAGGCCTGCGCCCGCAACGCGGCCGCCCTCTTCGTGCCGTGCCACCGGGTGCTGCGCACCGACGGGACCCTCGGCGGGTTCCGCTGGGGCCTGCCGGTCAAGCGGTGGCTGCTCGATCATGAGGCTTCTGTCGCTTAATTGACAGTTTTGTCTTCTCAACTGCGTGAATGGCGGGGTTCACGTAGGCGATCTACCGTGGACTGGTTCGTTCGTGGGAAGATTCTCGTCACGCTGCGGATCTTTTCCATTGCTGCGGGCGTAGATCGCTTAGAAGAGGGCCGATGACTGGCGGACGATGGAGTAGCCAGACCCGATTCACCGTCGTGCTCGTCGGGCTCGCCCTGGTCGCACTGGGCGTGCTCACCACGATGCAGTTCCGCAGCACCGCCGGCGCCGCCGCCCTCGTGGCGGCCGGCGTCCTGGTCGGGCTCGCGGGACTGTCCGGCGGCACGATCGTGGTCCGCTCCGCGGACCGTGAGGAGCGGGTCGCCTCCGCCGGCAAGGCCCAGCTCGAAGGCGACGCCGAGGGGGCGTACGACCGCTTCGTCCAGCTCATCCGCGGTCACGCCCCGCAGGCGATCGCCTACCACGAGGGCGCCAACGCGGCGCTGTACGAGGCGGCCGGGCGCGAGGGGCAGAAGCTGCAGCCCGTCTTCGGCTACTTCCTCGGGCCGATCGCCATGTCCGAGTCGCACATCATCGTCGACATCCGGGCCGGCACCGGGTTCTCCATCGCCCGCATGCAGAGCACGTATCAGGCGCTGCTGGTCGGCCAGACGGCCGCGTTCCGGGCGGCGCTCGTCATCGTCAACGCCTCGCCCGACGACTCGATCCTAAGCTCGGTCCGGCAGCTGAGCATCGCGCTGGACCGGCCCGTCATGGCGGTCGCGTGGCGCCTCGGCGACCACAGCGACGGCATCTCCGACGCGATCGTCTCGCTCAAGCGGGAGCTGCGCCGGCGCGGCCTCGAGTCGCCGATCGAGGTGCCCGAGGTGGTGCAGCAGCAGGCCGCGCCGGCCTCGCACCCCGCGGACAGGTTCGTGCCCGAGCGGTTCTCGCCCGACTCGTTCGAGCCCGAGCCCGATCCGTACGTGGACGACGAGATCTTCGAGCCGCAGCAGGCGGTGCGGATCCCCACCCGGGCGCCGGCTCCCCCGCCCGCTCCCCCGCGGCCGCCGGTCATGCAGCCGCCGGCGCCCACGTTCGGCACGGCTGCGCCGGTGTTCGGGCCGTCGATCCCGGCGCAGCACTCCCCGACCTCGTCCCATGCGGCCACGCCGTCGCATGCGGCGGCCTCGCCTGAGCCGGACCCCGCTGAATGGCCCAGCCCGGAGCCGCGGCGCCGGCCCTCCCCCGCGCCGCGCGTCTACGACGACTCCGCGACCTGGCAGCGGGCGACCGACCTGCACTGGCGGGGCCAGCTGCAGGAGGCGAAGGAGGCGTACGGGGAGATCGTCGACGCCCGCGCGCACGCCCTCGGCTGGGACCACCCCGACACGCTCACCGCCCGGGACCAGCACGCGACCGTGCTGCGCGACCTGGACCGCCTGGCCGAGGCGCTCGTCGAGTGCGACGAGGTGCTCACCGCGCGGATGCGCATCCTCGGCGAGGACCACCCCGACACGCTGACCAGCCGCAGCCACCTCGCGACGATCTACCACCAGCTCGGCGACCTGACCCGCTCCGAGGGCGAGCACCAGCGGGTCCTGGAGGCGCGCACCCGCGTCCTGGGCAGCAACCACCAGGAGACGCTGATCTCCCGGAGCAACCTCGCCAAGGTGTACCAGGACATGGGCGAGCTCGACCGGGCGATCGACGAGCACAGCACCGTCATGCGGGCGCGGGCGCGGCTGCTCGGGCCGGAGCACCGCGACACGCTCATGTCGCGCAGCCTGCTCGCCTCCGCGCTGCACCACGCGGGGCGGCTGCAGGAGGCGGAGCAGGAGCACCGGGCCGTGCTCGGCAGCCGGCTGCACCTGCTCGGGCCGGTCCACCTCGACACCGCCGTCTCGCGGCACCGGCTCGCCAGCGTGCTGCACGACCTGGGGCGGCTGGACGAGGCCGTGACCGAGTACCGGGCGGCGCAGTCGGTGTATGCGCAGCTGCTGGGGGCGAGCAGCCCGTTCGCGCGGGCGGCGGCGTCGGATCTGGCGCTCGCGGAGCGGGCGGCCAGGGGCACTCAGGGAAGCCGGTACTGAGCCTTTCAGAAGTCCCCGCCGAGGTCATCTCCGCCTCCGAAGTCGTCCCCGCCTCCGAAGTCGCTCGCGTCCCCGCCGTCGTAGCCTTGGTCCCCGCCGTCGTAGCCCTGGTCTGCGCCGCTGTCGTAGCCCTGGTCTGCGCCGGCGTCGTAGCCCTGGTCGAAGCCGGCGTCGAAGCCCGCGCCATAGCCTGAGTCGCCCCACGCCGGGCTGAACAGCGCGTCGAACACCAGCAGCGACCCGACGCCCCACGCGCCCGCGACCAGGGCCGTCTTCCACCACGGCTCGGAATACCAGCCGGCCGGCACGCCGCGGCCCGCCACCTGCCCGCCCGGGTAGTAGTAAGGGGTGGCGTCGCCCGGGTGCGGACCGGCCCGGAACCGGTGCCCCTGCACGTCGACCTCGCGGTCCTTGGTGAGCTGCCCCGCGCGGGCGCCCGCGAGCGGCGGCAGGTCCGGTCCGGGGTCGATGCCGAGCGCGACCCGGGCCGCCCGCACGTACGCAAGGCCTTCGAGGGCGGTTTCGCGGGCCAGCTCGTACTGGCGGACCGACGTCGAACGCTCCAGCTGCGCGCCGGCGGCGGTGTAGCGCTCGCCCGCGTCGACGAGCGCCTGCCGCACCGCGGGGGTGTCGCCGGAGAGGTTCATGACCTGGCCGCCGAGCCGCTCATACCAGCGGAGGGCGTCCTCACGGGCGTCCGCCTTCTTCCGGTTGCCCGCGGCGACGAACGCGGCGACCGCGGCGACCGCGGCCACCAGCAGGACGGCGAGGACGATCCACGTTCCCATGACTTCGACGGTACCCATTTTCTGTCGTACCCCTCGTGCATGCTGGTAGCCGTGGAACTCGTGCTGATCGTCATCGGGCTCGCCGCCGGCGCCGCGCTCGGCTGGTTCGCCGCGCGGTCACGCGCCGCGGTCGATGTGGCGAAGCTGGAGGCCACCCTGCAGGCGACCCGCGACGGCGAGGCCCGGCTCGAGTCGTCGCTGCGCTCCCTCACCTATGAGGCCCGCGCCCAGACGCAGGACGCGGTCGCCGACGCCGTCGCCCCGCTGCACGACGCCCTGCTGCGCTATGAGCGGCGCGTCGCCGACCTGGAGCGCGACCGCGTCGGCGCCTATGAGTCGCTGCGCGAGCAGGTCCGCGCCATGCACGACGTCTCCGGCGAGCTGCGCACCGAGACCCGCCAGCTCGTCTCCGCCCTGCGCGCGCCGCAGATCCGCGGCCGCTGGGGCGAGCACCAGCTGCGCCGCATCGTCGAGGCCGCCGGCATGCTGGAGCACTGCGACTTCGACGAGCAGGTCACCGCCCCCACCGACGGCGGCGTCGTCCGCCCCGACCTCGTGGTCCGCCTGCACGGCGGCCGCCAGGTGGTCGTCGACGCCAAGGCCCCGTTCGAGGGTTATCTCAGCGCCATGGAGGCCCGCGACGAGGCCGGCCGCACCGCCCACCTGCGGCAGCACGCGAAGCACCTCCGCGGCCACGTCGACGCCCTCGCCGCCAAGTCCTACTGGGCCGCCTTCGAGCCCGCCCCCGAGTTCGTCGTCCTCTTCATGCCCGCCGACACGTTCCTCGACGCCGCCCTCCAGCACGACCCGACCCTGCTGGAGCACGCGTTCACCCGTAACGTCGTCCTCGCCACCCCGGCCACCCTCGTCGCCCTGCTGCGCACCATCGCCTATGCGTGGCGCCAGGAGTCCCTCGCCCACAACGCCCTGGCCGTCCACCGCACCGGCCGCGAGCTCTATGCCCGCCTCACCACCATGGGCGACCACTTCGCCAAGGTCGGCACCGCCCTCGGCACCGCCGTCTCCTCCTACAACAAGGCCGTCGGCTCCCTGGAGGCCCGCGTCCTGGTCAGCGCCCGCCGCCTGGCCGAGCTCGGCATCAGCGCCGACCCCCTCCCCACCCCGTCCCAGGTCGAGCTCACCCCCCGCCACCTCCAACCCCAGGACTCCTCCGACTCCTCGGGTTTCTCGGGCTCCTCCGACCAGCCCACCCCTTCGCACCCGTCGGACACCTCGCCGCCCTCACAGCTGCCAGACCCCTCGCACCTGCCTACCCCCTCACAACTGCCGGGCTCTTCGCAGCTGCCGCACACCTCGCCGCTGCGGGACCCCTCACACTTGCGGGACTCCTCGCAGGTGCCGCACCCCTCGCAGGCCTCTGCCGGTCCCCGCCCCACCGACCCGAGCTCGTTCCACGGCTCCCGGGAGCCCTTCGTCCCGCAGCACAGCAACCACGCAACGCCCGCCAGACCTGAACGACCGCACGCCCCCCAGCAACCCCCCGAGTCGGAGTACGAGATCCTGCTCGCCGCCCTCCGCGAAGACCCACCCCAGTAGCAGGCCAGGACACCCGCGGCCACCACCGATCGCCTCCCGAACCGCCAACCGCCACCGGCCAGCTGTCCCGGCCCACCGCGTTGGACCACCGTGTTTCGACCCCGGACCCGCCGGCCGACGTGCCCTCTGGCCAACAGCACGACACCAACCCACCACGTCACCCCATGAGCCCGGCCGCCGTCGTCGCTGGCCCGCCCGCACAGCACCGCTGCGACAGAGCGTTGCTCCAACTCGAACCGCCAACCGCCAACCGCCACTGCCTCCGGCCAGCCGTCCCGGCCCACCACGCTCCCGCCCCGGACCCGCCAGCCGACGTGCCCGCCAGCCAACAGCACGACACCAACCCACCACGCCAGCCCATCAGCCCCAGCCGTCGCCGCTGGCCCGCCTCACCACACCCCCTCCGCCCGGACCCACCCACCGGCCAGCCAGCAAAGACAACACCCGCAACCCACCCATTCACGGACGCGACTCCCCGCTGAGCCCACTCCCCAACACCAATGCGACCGAACAGTTCCTCCGAGTCGTCGGCATGAGCTGCCGCGAGCAACGAGCACACCCAACGCCCCACAGCTGCTGTTCACCGCCAACCCGCGCCGCCACACCCTCCGTCCGGATCCGCCTGGATCTGCCGGGCAGCACACACAACACGCGCCACCCAACAACCACCCATGAGCCCAGCCGTCCCTGCCACCCGCCTGCGCAGCACCGGTGCGACAGAGCGTCCTCCAAGCCGCCGTCAGCAGGAGTGGCCGAAAGCAACGATCACGCCCAACACACCTGCAGCCGCTGTCCACCGACGATCCGCCCCCACCACACCTTCCACCTGGACCGACCGGGCGACCTGTCAGCCAACACGACTTCCGCAGGCCACACGGCACTCCGGCCACCGACCGTCCCGGACCTACGCACCTGCCGCCCGGGCCGCCAGCCAGAGGGCACCAACACCCACATGGGACGCGGCAGTCCCCGCCGACCCATCTGGGGAGCACCAGCGCGACGGAGTGCTGTCTCGCACGACGCCCTACGCCCGCCGCCGGCCCGTCGTGCCACGATGCTGAACTCGCCGACGAGAGCGACCCCTGGTGGCTGCGCATTGTCGGCGCGCTGGACCTGATGCCCACTGCCAGCGCCGACCCCTCAAAGCGGCCGGAGAGCCACACCGGCGGCCCTCAGGTCAGCCTCGCCGTCGGCTACGGCTGCCGCCGGGGTCATCGCGGACCCGAGGTGCTATCCAACCGACACCAGGGCCTCATGATCCCCGTGCAGTTCTCGTGGGCTCGATTGGTCGGACGCTGATCTCGGTCTTCCGCGTTGATCGAATTGCAGTTCTGGTCGCCATCACGGCCAGAACTGCCATTCGATCAACGGGCGGGTGGAGGCTCACCCGGACCACCGCGGTGGGCGACCACCCAGATACGGCGCGCGAGCGCCGCTTGGCCTGCCTCGCGTCTCGGCGTGGGCAGTGCGTCGCGGAGCGGCGCATCGGGGTGCGGGTGAGAATCCCCGCCGGGCCCCGCCGCGGCAGCGGTGGGGGGAATTACAGCGGGAATTACAGCGGGGACTACAGCTCAGCTGCGGTCCGTGGTGAGGCGGGCGCGGGCGTTGTCGAGCCAGCGTTGGCAGATGGTGGCGAGTTGTTCGCCGCGTTCCCAGAGGGCCAGGGATTCCTCGAGGGTGGTGCCGCCGGACTCGAGCTTTTCGACGACGGTGGCGAGTTCGGCTCTGGCCTGCTCGTACGACAGGTCGGTCACTTGGACTCCTTGGTCAGGAAGAGCACCGAGTCGGTGCGGCGGTAGCCGACGCGGCTGTTGACACGTTCCTGGGCGTCGCCGCCGGGGGTGAGGAAGACGAGGGTGGCGCCTGCCGCGTGGGCGGCGCGGGTGAGGTGGGCGGTGACGGCGGCGCCGATGCCGCGGCGTTCGAACGCGGGGCGGACGGCGATGCCGGCCACCTCGCTGATGCCGTCCTTCACCGCGACCGCCGCGCCGCCACCGACGGGCTCGCCCGACAGGGTGCGGGCCAGCACGCGGACGCCGCCGGAGGTGCGGGCCTTCTCAAGATGGGCGGCGCTCGGCGGAGGTTCGCCGAAGGCCTCGTGCTGGGCGGTGAGCAGGTCGCGCAGCTCGCCGTCCGTGACGGGGGTGACGAGCTCGATGTCCGGCGGGAGGGGCAGGTCGGCGACGGCGCCGGGCGGGCACTCCATCAGGGGGAGGCGGTCGGTGACGGTGAAGCCGGCGGCGACCAGGGCGGGCTCGACCAGCGGGGCCAGGCCCGGCAGGTACTCCAGGCGGGGCGTCCGCGACCGGGAGACGAAGGCCTCCTCCAGCGCGGCGATGTCCGCGGGCGTCGGGTCGGCGCCGGCGGACGGGATCGCGTAGTTGATGTACACGAGGGGGTCGTGCGGGCTGATGGTCACCGTGAACGGGCCGGCGGGCACGACCTCGCGGCCCACGGAAGCGCTGGCGAGCAGGTAGTCCTGGATCCGTTGCGACATGTCAGCCCTCAGAGTCTCCGGAGACGGTTCCGGAGACGGTGGCGGTGAAGGAAGACGACGCGACGCGGACGCGGACCTCGTCGCCTGGGGTGACGTCGGCGGCGGCGCGGACCACGGCGCCGTCCGGGCGCTGGACGATGGCGTAGCCGCGCTCCAGGGTCGCCAGCGGGGAGAGGGTCCGCAGGCGGGCGAGGGTGTGTTCGAGCTCGGTCGACGCCCGGTCGAGGCGGTGGTTCAGGTTGCGGGTGGCCCGGCCGCGCAGCTGGGTCACGTCCGACGCGCGGTGCTCCACCATCGTGAGCGGGCGGGCGAAGACGGGGCGGGAGCGGATCGCGTCGAGGCGGTGCTGCTCGCGGTCGAGCAGGCCGGACATCGCGCGGTCCAGGCGCTGCTTGGCCTGGCCGATCAGGCGGAACTCGTCGGCGAGGTCGGGCACGACGCGCTTGGCCGCGTCGGTGGGGGTGGAGGCGCGCACGTCGGCGACGAAGTCGACCAGCGGCACGTCGGTCTCGTGGCCGACGGCGGAGACGACCGGGGTCCGGCACGCGAACACGGCCCGGCACAGCGCCTCGTCGGAGAACGGCAGCAGGTCCTCGGTGGAGCCGCCGCCGCGGGCGAGGACGATGACCTCGACGGTCTCGTCCCGGTCGAGGACGGCGAGGGCGTCGATGATCTGCGGTACCGCGGAAGTCCCCTGCACGGCGACGTTGATGACCCGGAAGTCGACGGTCGGCCAGCGGCGGCGGGCGTTGGTGAGGACGTCGCGTTCGGCGGCGCTGGCCCGGCCGGTGATCAGGCCGACCTTCGACGGCAGGAAGGGCAGCCGGCGCTTGCGCGCCCGGTCGAACAGGCCTTCGGCGGCGAGGAGCTTCTTGAGCTGCTCGAGCCGGGCGAGCAGCTCGCCGAGGCCGACCTGGCGGATCTCGTCGGCGCGGAGGCTGAGCGAGCCGCGGGCCGCGTAGAACTCGGGCCTGGCGTGCACGACGATCCGGGCGCCGTCGCTGAGGCCGGGCGCGCCGAGGTCGACGACGTCACGGTTGGTGGTGACGGTGAGGCTCAGGTCCGCCGACGGGTCGCGCAGCGTGAGGAAGACGGTGTTGGTGCCCGGGCGCCTGGTGATCTGCGCGACCTGGCCGTCGACCCAGATCCAGCCGAGCTTGCCGATCCACGCGCCGATCTTCTGCGAGACGACCCGGACCGGCCAGGGCGAGTCGGAGGTCGACGACGGAGCGTCAGTAGTCACTGAGACACCCTAGCCGCGCAGGTACGCGAGAACCGCCCGCACCCGGCGGTGGTCGTCCTCGTCGGGGGGCAGGTCCAGCTTGGCAAGCAGGCTGTTGATGTGCTTCGAGACGGCCGCCTCCGACACCACGAGCGTGCGGGCGACCGCCGCGTTGGACCGCCCCTCGGCCATCAGCGCCAGGACGTCGCGCTCGCGCGGGGTGAGCCGCTGCAGCGGGTCGCGGCGGCGGCCCAGCAGTTGCATCACCACCTCCGGGTCGACCACGGTGTGCCCGGCCGCGACCCGGTCCACCGCGTCGACGAACTCGGCCACGTCCCCGATGCGGTCCTTCAGCAGGTACCCGACGTACCCGTTCCGCCCGGAGTCCAGCAGCTCGGCCGCGTACGTCTGCTCCACGTACTGGCTGAGCACCAGCACCGGCAGGTTCGCGAAGGTGGCCCGCAGCGCGATCGCCGCCTGCAGCCCCTCGTCGGTGAACCCCGGCGGCATCCGCACGTCGGTGACCACCAGGTCGGGTGGTGCGGCATGGACCGCGGCGACCAGCTCGTCGGCGGTGCCGACGGCGGCGACGACCTCATGGCCGAACCGCCGCAACAGGCCGGCGATCCCCTCCCGGATGAGAATCCCGTCCTCGGCGATCACGACCCGCACGGAAGCTCCACGTGCACCACCGTAGGCCCTCCGTGCGGGCTGGCGAGCGCGACGGTCCCGCCGACGGCCGCGACCCGGTCGACGAGCCCGGCGAGTCCGGTGCCGCGCGCCGGGTCGGCGCCGCCCCGGCCGTCGTCGCGGATCTGCACGGTGAGGCGGTCGAACACGACCGACGCGACGACCCTGGCCCGCCGCGCGCCGCTGTGCTTGGCGACGTTGGCGAGGGCCTCGACGACGACGAAGTATGCGGTCACCTCGACCGGCTCCGGCAGCCGGGCGGGCAGGGCGATGTCGACGTCGACGGACAGCGGGGCGCGGTCGGCGACCTCGCGGACCGCCGCGGCGAGTCCACGGTCGGTCAGGATCTTCGGGTGTACGCCGCGGATCAGCTCCCGCAGCTCGGCGAGCGCCTCTTTCGCGAGGTCGTGCGCGCGCCGTACCGGATCCGCGGCGGGCGAACCGTCGGGCAGCTCCAGGCGGGCCAGGCCGAGCTGCATGCTCAGCGCCACGAGCCGCTGCTGCGCGCCGTCGTGCAGGTCACGCTCGATGCGGCGGCGCTCGACCTCGAACGCGTCGACCAGCCGCGCCCTGGACCTGGTCAGCTCCACCAGCCGGGGGTCGTCCTCGGCGCGGGGCCCCAGGATCGACCGGGTGATCGCGGCGCGCGCGCCCGCCCAGGCCGTCACCGGGTACAACGCGATCACCGCGAGCGCGAGGCCGGCGACGCTGCCCATGAGCGTCCACCCCAGCGGGGTGTCGTCGATGTAGAGCGGGCCGCAGAGCAGCGCCGTGACCGCCCACACCACGAACGCGACGACGAGCGAGTCGAGCCAGCCCAGGATCGCGCAGATCACGATCGTGTACCCCAGCTCGCGCCAGGTGACCCCTTCTCGCAGCCGGGTCGTCACCCACGCGCGCAGCCCCGGCTCCTCGACGGGACGGTGCAGGTCGGGCAGGTCGACGGCGTCGACGAGCCGCAGCCGCCACCGCTCGACCTTGGCGACGAAGACGCCGGACAGCGCGAACGCGAGGAACCCGGCGATGCCGACCACGAACAGCGTGAGGATCACCCCGAACGCGAGCAGGCCGAACAGCGCCGCCCCCAGGACCACCCCGAAGAGACCGCCGCTGCCGAGGTACAGCAGCGACCGCCACGGCCACGAGGACGTCAGGAACTTCATGGGTGGCAGCGTCAGCGACTCCAACGCGGATCGGACCGGCACCCAGGTGACGCTACCGACCGTGCCGCCCGGGCACGGTATGGCTGGCGTTACCTTCGACTGTCGCCGCAGCGCGACTGTGCCGGGGCCGGCGAAACGGTTGGCTCGACAGCGTGACGACGACATTGCAACTGCGCCAGGCCGTCGAGCTGCACGCGGTCACCCGCCGGTACGGCGCCGGCGAGCAGGCCGTGACCGCCCTCGACCGGGTCTCCGTCGGGTTCGCCCCGGCCAGCTTCACCGCCGTGATGGGCCCCTCGGGCTCCGGCAAGTCCACGCTGCTGCACTGCGCGGCCGGCCTCGACCAGGTCACCGACGGCCGCGTCCTCGTCGACGGGGTGGAGCTCGGGCCGCTGCGGGAGAAGGCCCGCACGCGGCTGCGGCGCGACCGGATCGGCTTCGTGTTCCAGGCGTTCAACCTGGTCGCGTCGCTGACCGCGGCGCAGAACGTGGAGCTGCCGCTGCGCCTCGCCGGCCGCCGGGCCGAGCCGGGGCAGGTCGACGCGATGCTCGCCGAGGTCGGGCTCGCCGACCGGGCCACCCACCGGCCGGGTGAGCTGTCCGGCGGGCAGCAGCAGCGGGTCGCGATCGCCCGGGCCCTCGTCACCAGGCCGGTCGTGGTGTTCGCCGACGAGCCGACCGGGGCCCTCGACGCGACCGCGTCCCGGGAGGTGCTGCGGCTGCTGCGGGCCGCCGTCGACCGGCACGCCCAGACGGTGGTCATGGTGACCCACGACCCACTCGCCGCCGCGTACGCCGACCGGGTCCTCTTCCTCGCCGACGGCGTGATCGTCGAGGACCTGCACGAGCCGCGCGGCGCCGAGCACATCGCGACCCGCATGGCGGCGCTGTCATGACGCTGGCCTCCGTGCGGCACAGGTGGGCCGGGTTCCTCGGCACGTTCGCGGCGCTGCTGCTCGGCGTCGCCGTCATCTCCGGCAGCCTCGCCCTGTGGGCGGCCGCCCAGCCGCGGGTCCCCGACGCGCTCGCGGCCACGGACGCGGTGGTCGCCTCGCCGTCGTTCGATCCCGTCGAGGGCGGTTTTCCGGTGTACCGCCCGTGGTCGCCGGACGAGGTGTCCTCGCTGGTCGCCGACCTCGGCGCGACACCCGGGGTGCTGGCGGCGGTGCCGTTCCGGACGTTCTACGTGCAGCGCCTCGTCGGCGGGCAGCCGGCCGGGAACCCCCGCGACTCGGTCCACAGTGGACGCGCCTGGTCGTCGGCGGGGCTCGGCGGGTACACCATCCGCGACGGCAAACCGCCGGCCGATCGCGGCGAGGTGGCGGTGCCGGCCTCGGCGGGTGTCCCCGTCGGCTCGACGCTGCCGGTCCTGACCGCCGCCGGACCCGCGAGCTGGACGGTGACGGGGGTCTTCGACGGCGAGGGCTTCTACGTCGACGAGGCCACCGCGTCGGAGCTTGCGGGTGGTGTACGGGTGATCGGCGTCCGCTTCGAGCCGGGCGCCTCGGTGCGGCTCGACGCGGGGGCGGCCGGGACGGTGCTCACCGGCGACGCGCGGTCCGCGGTCGAGCCGGAGCAGGACACGCGGACGCGGTGGATCGGCGCGCAGCTGATCATCGCCACCGTGTTCGTCGGCGGGTTCGTCGCGGTGTTCGTGGTGTCGTCGACCTGCGCATTCGCCGTGACGTCGCGGCGGCGGGAGCTCGGGCTGCTGCGCGCCGTCGGCGCCACCCCCGGGCAGGTGCGGCGGCTGCTGCTCACCGAGACCGTCCTCGTCGCGCTCGCCGCCGGGGTGCCCGGCGCGCTGCTCGGCGCTCTTGCCGCACCGCTGCTGGCCGGGCCGTTCGTGGCCGTCGGCCTGGAGCCGGCCGGGTTCACCGTCGGCGTGTCGTGGTGGGCGCTGGGCGTGTCCGTCCTGGCCGGGCTCGTCGTGGCCACGGCCGGGGTGTGGCTCTCCGCGCGCCGGGCCGGGCGGGTGTCGCCGCTGGACGCGCTGCGCGAGGCGGCGGCGGAGCGGCGGCCGATGACGAAGACCCGCTGGGCCCTGGGGAGCCTCTGCGTCCTGGCCGGCGGTGGCCTGGCGCTGCTCCTGCCGGGGTCGACCGCGCAGGACAAGCCGACCATCGTCCTGGCGTCGGCGATGTTCCTGCTGGTCGCGGCGGCGCTGCTGGCCCCTGTCGTCGTTGTTCCGCTGGTACGGCTGACGCCGGCCGGCCGGGGCGCGACGGGCGTGCTGGTCCGGGGCGCGGCGGCCGTATCGGCGCGGCGGCTGGCCTCGGTGGCGGCGCCGGTGCTCGCGGCGGTGGGGTTCGCGGTGCTGCTGGTCGGCACGTTCCAGACCGCCTCGGAGGCGGTGGACATCGAGGACGCCCGGGCCATCCCGGCCGCATCGGTGGCGGCAAGCGTCGCCGGCGCTCCGGGCCTGTCGGAGGCCGCGGTCTCCGCGCAGACTGGGCGCTCCGAGCTGCCGTCCGTCGCCTACCTGCCGTCGGGTGAGTCCATCCCCGTTTCTGGTGTACCCGATTTTTCGGGTTTTTCGGTTCCTTCGGTTTTGGGGTTTCCGGTGGGTTCGGAGGTGGCGCTGCGGTTCGCCGATGGGGTCGTGGTGCCGCTGCGCGTGTCCGGCCTGTCCGACTCGGTGCTGCTGCCGCGGGACCTGGTACGGCGGCACGACCCGACCGCGATGGCGCAGGTGGTGCACCTGTCGGGCGCGTTCGTGCCGTCGCCGGGCGCCGTCGCCATGACGGCCCGGGCCTACGTCGAGCGGGAGGCCGCGAGCGAGAACGACCTGGTGAACCTGTTCCTGGCGGTGCTGCTCGGCATCTCCGTCGGCTACACGGGGCTCGCGGTGGCCAACACCGTGCTCATGGCGACGTACGGGCGGCGGCAGGAGCTGGCGACGCTGCGCCGTACCGGAGCGACGACGGACCAGACGGCGCGCTTCGTGGTCGTCGAGTCACTGCTCGCGGTCACGCTCGGCGTCCTGCTGGGACTGGCGGTCGCCGTGCCGGCCCTCTTCGAGGCGCGGGCCGGGCTGCAGGAGGAGGTCGGCGCGCCTGTGACCCTGGTCATGCCGTGGGCCACGCTGGCCGCCGTGGCGGGTGCGTGCGCGCTGCTTGCGACGTTTGCCTCGCTTGTACCGTTTCTCCGACGGAGGATGTTGTCGGTGGGGGCACGTACCATGGCGGGGTGACTGGTTCGAAGCGCGTTCTGCTCGCCAAGCCCCGCGGCTACTGTGCCGGCGTCGACCGTGCGGTCCAGACGGTCGAGGAGGCGCTGAAGCTCTACGGCGCGCCGATCTATGTCCGCAAGGAGATCGTGCACAACAAGCACGTCGTCGGCACGCTGCAGGCGAAGGGCGCGATCTTCGTGGAGGAGAACGAGGAGGTGCCCGAGGGCGCCATCGTCGTCTTCTCCGCCCACGGCGTCGCCCCCGAGGTCCACGAGCAGGCCGCCGCCCGCTCGCTGAAGGCCATCGACGCGACCTGCCCGCTGGTCACCAAGGTCCACCAGGAGGCCCGCCGGTTCGCCGCCGAGGACTACGACATCCTGCTCATCGGTCACGAGGGGCACGAAGAGGTCATCGGCACGGCCGGCGAGGCCCCCGCCCACATCCAGCTCGTCGACGGCCCCGACGGCGTCGACAAGGTCACCGTCCGCGACCCGTCGAAGGTGGTGTGGCTCTCGCAGACCACGCTCTCGGTCGACGAGACCCTGGAGACGGTCGCCCGCCTCAAGACCAAGCTCCCCCTGCTGATGTCCCCGCCCAGCGACGACATCTGCTATGCCACGTCCAACCGGCAGGACGCCGTGAAGGCCATGGCGCCCAACTGCGACGTGGTGCTGGTCGTCGGCTCCCAGAACTCGTCCAACTCGCAGCGCCTCCGCGAGGTCGCCGTCGACGCGGGCGCCAGCGCGGGCTACCTCATCGACTACGCCCACGAGATCCAGGACGACTGGCTCACCGGCGCCACCACCGTCGGCGTCACCTCCGGCGCCTCGGTCCCCGACGAGCTGGTCATGGAGGTCCTCGACTTCCTGGCCGCCCGCGACTTCACCGACGTCGCCGAGATCACCACGGCCCAGGAGAAGCTCGTGTTCTCCCTGCCCCAGGAGCTCAAGCGCGACATGAAGGCCAACGCCACCGCCCGCGCCGCCGAGGTTGCCAAGACCCTGTCGTAACGACCGCCCCCGACCCGGCGCCGTCCGCGGCGCTTGCCGCCGTCGCTGCTGATGCCCCGCCGCCCCGCCACCACCACCCAGCTCCATGTGGGCGTGGTCGAGGTAGGTGAGGCCGCTGCACAGCGGCGAGGCCGGACGGTCGACCGCGACCCCAGGCAGCCCGCACGACCGAGACGCATCCCAACCCGGACCAGCACAACACGTCGTCCGCCCCGTAGGCACTGCGCTCCGCACGGTGGCCGCTCCACCCGTGCAGCAACTCCTGGCGGTCCGCATTTCTCATGATCCGGAAGACTTTGCGCGGTCCTGGGTACACAAGATCTTCCGGATCACCAGGATGCTGACCACCGCACAACGTCCACCCAGACGGCACAACGCCGAGTGGGGAGATCGCGCTGGCCAGGGGTCGGTGATCGCCTGAGCCAGGCCTGCCCCACCGCGCGAGGACGCCCGGCCCTCGGCTTTCGTGATCCGGAAGACCTTGCGCACCCCTGGGTACACAAACTCTTCCGGATCACGGGGACGCCGGCGCAGAACCGAGCGGGTGCCGATCACGCTGACCGCAGGGGTCGGCGATCGCCTGAGCCATGGCTACCCCACCGCGCGGGGAGACTTGCCGTTCCGTTCTCATGATCCGGAAGACTTTGTGCGGTCCTGGGTACACAGGTCTTCCGGATCACCAGGATGCTGACCACCGCACAACGTCCACCCAGCTGGCGCAACGCCGACCAAGGCAGATCGTGCTGACCAGGGGGCCGGTGATCGCCTGAGCGCCGACCGCCCACCGCGCGAGGACGCCTGGCACTCGGTTCTCATGATCCGGAAGACTTTGCGCACCCCTGGGTACACAAGATCTTCCGGATCACGCGGGGGTGGGTCAGCGGGCGGTGGCGATGACGCTGACGGGTGGGTCGCCGTGGGTGTAGAGGGTGTCGACGACGAGTTGGAGGGCGGGGTTGGCTCGGACGCGGTCGTAGGCGCGGAGCTTGATCTGGTCGCGGTCGAAGTCGATGCGCTCTTTGTCGTTCGGCTGGTAGCGGACCCAGGTCTCCTCGCCGATCATCGGGCCCGCGGTGCCGCGGAGCTTGACCTTGATCGAGGCCAGGAACGGGGCCGCGCCGTCGGGGAAGACCTGGACGCGGACGGTGTAGCTCGCCGACCGGGTATGGCCCTGCTGGTCGACGCTCTGCAGGCCGAAGTCCACGTGAGCGATCTCGCCACGTGCGCTGACTGCCTTGGCGCCGGGTTTCCGGCCGAATCCGAACATGCCGGGGACGGTATCCCCCGGGCCCGCGCCGCCGCGATCATGTGCCCGACACTGCGGTATCGGACGGCCGACCGTCAGCGGAGGACGGCGGTCAGCGGAGGGAGGAGGCCAGGCGCTGGAGCTGGGAGTCGGTGGCGCGGCCGAAGATGATGACGGTGCGGGTGGGGGTGGACTGGATGAGGGCGCGTTCGCCCGGGCGGGCGTCGTCGTGGCGCTGCCAGTCGGTGCCGTTGATCGAGACCCGGGCGCCGGCGGAACCGGCGGGGCCGATGATCGACGGGATGAGGGTGGCGGCTGGCTGGGCGCTCTGGGCGAGCTGCATGGCGCCGTCGGAGGGGGCGGTCACGCCCAGGCGCAGGATGCCGTCGGTGTAGGTGGCCGAGGCGATCCGCCAGCCCGGTGGCAGATCGGTGGGGCGCAGCGGGGTGAACTGGCGGGCGCGCTCGACCGAGCCGTACACCTCGGTGGTGTCGACGGCCGGCGGGTCCTCGTGGCCGAGGTAGCGGTAGAAGCCGACCAGCAGGAAGACCGGCACCAGCAAGACCAGCATCGACAGCGCCATGTCGCGCGGACGGCGACCGGCGCGCTCCGAAGAAGCAGAGGCCGACGAGGCAGAAGCCGACGACGAGGAGCCAGCGGGTGCGGGAGCAGCGGTTTCCACACCCCCATCGTGAACCATCGGATGGAAGTTGCCACAACCGCCCGGCCACTAGCGACGCGGAACACGTCGGCCTGACACGATTGAGGATGGCCCGCCCGCCCACGCAACGCCGCGCGAGGAGAGCACACACATGAGTCGTGAGATGGATCGGAATCTGGCCCTCGACCTGGTACGAGTCACGGAGGCCGCGGCCATGGCCGCCGGACGGTGGGTCGGACGGGGGGACAAGAACGGCGGCGACGGTGCGGCCGTCGACGCGATGCGCCTGCTGATCAACTCGGTGCCGATGCAGGGCGTCGTGGTGATCGGCGAGGGCGAGAAGGACAACGCGCCGATGCTGTACAACGGCGAGCGGGTCGGGGACGGGACAGGCCCCGAGGTGGACGTGGCGGTCGACCCGGTCGACGGGACGACGCTGATGAGCAAGGGGATGCCCAACGCGGTGGCGGTGCTGGCCGTCGCGGAGCGCGGGGCGATGTTCGACCCGAGCGCCGTGTTCTACATGGAGAAGCTGGCGGTCGGGCCGGACTATGCGGACGTGATCAACATCGACGCCGGCGTCGAGGAGAACCTGCGGCGCATCGCGCGGGTGAAGCGGGCCGGGGTGGACGAGGTCACGGTCTGCATCCTGGACCGGCCCCGGCACAAGCAGCTGATCCAGGATGTGCGGCGGACCGGGGCCCGGATCCGGTTCATCTCCGACGGGGACATCGCGGGGGCGATCAGCGCCGCCCGCGAGGGTTCGGAGACCGACGTGCTGATGGGCATCGGCGGCACGCCCGAGGGCATCGTCGCCGCGGTGGCCCTGAAGTGCATGGGTGGCGCGATCCAGGCCAAGCTGTGGCCCCAGGACGACGCCGAGCGGGAGAAGGCCGTCGCCGCCGGCCACGATCTCGGTCGCGTGCTGCACACCGACGACCTGGTCAGCGGCGACAACATGTTCTTCTGCGCGACCGGGGTGACCAGCGGCGACCTGCTCAAGGGCGTCCGCTACCGGAGGGGTGGGGCGGAGACGCAGTCGATCGTGATGCGGTCCCGGTCGGGCACGATCCGGGTGGTCGACTCGTTCCACCGCCTGGAGAAGCTGCGGGCCTACTCGCTGGTCGACTTCGACGGGATCCTGCCGCCGCTGGCGATCGAGCCCGAGGGTGCGCTACCCAGCACTGGCTGACGAGAGGCTGAGCACCGACCGGACGGCCTCGTCGACCGGCGTGTGCGTCAGGCCGAACGTCGCGGTGACCCGGGACGAGTCCATGACGAACGGCCTGACGTGCTGGTGGCGCACCTCGCGGAACTCCTTGGCGAACTTGTCGGTCAGCCCGGCGGCCCATACCGCGGCCGCCGGGTAGGAGCGCAGGCGCGGGGCGGGCAGGCCGGCGACGCGGGCCACGGTGTCCAGCAGCGACCGGCCCGTCATCGGCGGCGGCGAGGGCACGTGCCACGCCCTGCCCCATGCCCGCTCGTCGGTCGCGAGCGAGATGAGCGTGTCGGCGACATCGCCGATGTACGTGTAGCTGTGCGGCACGTCCAGGGCGCCGGGCAGCCACGCGGTCGTCCCGGCCCGCATCGCCGGCAGCGCCATCTCGATGATCGACGAGGTGGGGCTGATGTAGTCCGATGCGCGGGCCTCGAACGTACGGATGCCGGCGCCCAGCGCGTCGCGCCACATCGCCACCCGGACGCGACCCTTGCGACCCGTCGCCGCGAGCGGCGTGTCCTCGGTCATCGGGCCGGTGACGGGCCCGTAGCCGTACAGGTTGCCGGTGATCGCGAGGACGGCGTCGTTGGCGGCCGCGGCCCGGATCAGCGCGTCGTTGATCGGCGGCCAGTCGGTCGTCCAGGCGTGGTACAGCGGGTTGACGCAGTTGTAGATGACGGTGGCGCCGGCGGCGATCCGGCGCAGGGCGGCCGCGTCGGCGGCGTCCGCGGCGACCCGCTCGATCAGCGGGTGGGCGGGCCCGCCGCCGGAGCGGCTGACGATCTTGACGGGCTCACCGAACTCCGCGAGCCGCGCCGCGATGATCGAGCCGACGGCGCCGGCACCGACGATGACCTGCATGACTGCCTCCCCTGACGACGATTTCAAGAGCACTGCTCTCTCAGTAGAGCACGTGTCGTCGGGCGAAACAAGAGCAGTGCTCTCTCAAAAGAGCATGAGACTATGTACGGCATGAAGGCGACAGGTATCAGGGCGCGGGTCCGTGCGGAGATGACCGAGGAGATCAAGGCGATCGCCCGGCGGCACCTGGCCACCGACGGGGCCAACCTGTCGCTGCGCGCCGTGGCCCGCGACCTCGGCGTCGTCTCCTCGGCGATCTACCGGTACTTCGCCAGCCGGGACGACCTGCTGACGGCGCTGATCCTCGACGCGTACAACTCCCTCGGGCAGACCGTCGAGGACCGGGAGCGCACGGTCGGCCGCGACGACCTCACCGGCCGCTGGATGGCGGTCTGCGACGCGGTGCGCGGGTGGGCGCTGGAGCGCCCGCACGAGTACGCGCTGATCTACGGCAGCCCCGTGCCCGGATACCAGGCGCCCACGGACACCGTCGCCGCGGCGACCAGGGCGGTCACCGTGCTGGGCACGATCATCCAGGACGCCGCGGTGGCGCGCCGCCTGCCGCCCGGGCCGCCGGAGCCCGTCCCTGACGCGGTCGCGGAGGATGTACGGCGGGCCGGCGCCGTGATCGCCCCGGACGTGCCCGACGCCGTGACGGCCCGCGCCCTGTCCGCCTGGGTCACGCTCTTCGGCCTGGTCAGCTTCGAGGTGTTCGGCCAGCTCAACAACGTCGTCGAGCACCGCGACGAGTTCTTCGAGCACCAGATGCGGGCGCAGGCCGGGTTCGTGGGGATCTGATCCAGGTCAGGGGTCCAGGGGGTCTAGGGGGTCGGGATGCCGAAGCCGACGGTGGTCCCGCTGCCCTCGATGGACTCCAGCGCGATCCATCCGCCGTGCGCCTCGACGATCGCCTTGCTGATCGCCAGGCCCAGGCCGCTGCCCTTGATCGCCCGTTTCTGCGCGTCGGCGGTACGGAAGAAGCGGGTGAACAACATGCTCTGCTCGTGCTCGGGGATGCCGACCCCGGTGTCACGGATCCAGACGACGACCTCGCCGTCGCGCTCGCGGCCGGTCACCGTGATCGCTCCGCCCGCGTCGGAGAACTTGACCGCGTTGGTCAGCAGGTTGAGCGCGACGCGTTCGATCTGCTCGCCGTCGCCCTGCACGACCGGGATGTGCTCGTCGACGTCGAGGGTGATGCTGAGGCCGGCCGCCTCGACGGAGGGCCGGATCGCCTCGTACGCGGCGTCGATGATCTGCCGCATCTGCACCGGCCCGACGCTGAGCGTGAGCGTGCCGGACTCGATGCGGGAGAAGGTCAGCAGGTCCTCGATGAGGTCGAGCAGGCGGCGCCCGTTGCGGTCGATGATGCCGACGATCTTGCGTTCGGTCGCGCCGAGGGAGCTGGCGTGCGCGTCGGCGAGGATCTCGGTGTAGCCGCGGATGCTGGTCAGCGGCGTGCGCAGCTCGTGGGAGACGGTCGCGACGAACTCGCTCTTGAGCCGGTCGAGCTCCTGCAGGTCGCTGTTGGTGCGGGCGAGCTTCGCCGCCTGGCGCTGCAGGGCCTCCTCGGCGCGCCGGCGGTCGGTGACGTCGGCGATCTGGTGCACCACGTGGTGCGCCCCGTGATGGCCCCGGCCGCGGGCGCTGCCGCCCGAGCCGATGAGCGACGCCGAGTACTGCCCCCACAGGGGCGCGCCGTCGGAGCGGCACAGCCGCAGCTCCTTGCTGACCTTCTCGGCCTCGCCGGCGACGAGGCGCTTCATCTTCTCCGCGACGATCGGCCGGTCCTCCTCGGCGACCATGTCCAGCAGCAGCTGCGAGGGCTGCAGCCCGGTCATGCGGGCCAGCTCCTGGTTGACCTCCAGCACGTGCCCGTCGAGGTCGGTGACGGCCATGCCGACCGGGGCGTGGTCGAACGCGGCGCGGAACGTCTCCTCCGCGCGGCGCTGGTCGGCGGCGAGCCGCTGCTGCGACAGGGCGTGCTGCACGGCCGAGCCGAGCCGGCTGAGCCGGTCCTTGAGCAGGTAGTCGACGGCGCCGTGGCGCAGCGCGTCCACGCACGACTCCTCGCTCATCGCGCCGCTGACCACGATCGCCGGGATGTCGTAGCCGCCGGCGCGCAGCATGTGCAGCGCCTCCAGGGCGTTGAACTGCGGCAGCGAGTAGTCGGCGAGGATCACCTGCGGCAGGCCTTCGGGGTCGTCGAGCGCGGCCTGGAACTCCGCCCGGGACTCGACCCGCCGCCACGTGGGCGCGAAGCCGGCCCGCCGCAGCTCGAACACGAGCATCTCGGCGTCGTCGGGGTTGTCCTCGAGGAGCAGGATCCTCATGAGTGCTGGTCGGTCAGGTTGAGCCCCAGCCAGTACAGGCCGATGCTGTTGACGGCGGACAGGAACTGCTCCATGTCGACGGGCTTGACGATGTAGCTGTTGGCGCCCAGCTCGTAGCAGGCGTGCAGGTCGCGGTCCTGCGCCGACGAGGTGAGCATGACGACCGGGATGTGGCGGGTGCGCGCGTCGGCCTTGACCCGGCGCAGCACGTCGATGCCGTCGACCAGCGGGAGCTTGATGTCCAGCAGCACGACCTGCGGCGGGTCGGCGGCGGCCCGCCCGAACAGGTAGTCGAGGGCCTCGGCGCCGTCGCGGGCGACGTCGACGTTGCGGGCGAACCTGCCCCGCTCGAAGGCCAGGCGGGCGAGCTCCAGGTCGTCGGGATTATCCTCGACGAGCAGGACCCTGTTCGACAGCGGTTTCATCCGCCCACCTCCAACAGCGTGTCTGCGTATGCCGGAAGGGTGAAGTAGAAGGTGGCCCCCTCGCCGGGCGCCGCGTCGGCCCAGATCTGGCCGCCGTGCCGCACCACGATGCGGTGGGTGAGCGCGAGCCCGATGCCGGTGCCCTCGTAGTCCTCGGCGCGGTGCAGCCGCTGGAAGACCTTGAACAGCTTGTCGGCGTACCGCATGTCGAAGCCGGCGCCGTTGTCCCTCACGTAATACACGGCGTCGCCCCCGACGCCCGGCATTGCAGCGTCCGCCTCCGTGGTGACCTTGTGGCCGACCTCGATCCGGGCCGGGGAGACGGCGCGGGTGTACTTGACCGCGTTGCCGACCAGGTTGGCCACCACGTGCCGGATCAGCCGCGGGTCGCCCTGGGCGTCCGGCAGGTCCCCCACGGTCAGGACGATGTCGCGGTCGCCGCGCTCGACGCTCAGCTCGTCCCAGACGTCGGCGACGAGCTGGTCGAGGTGGACGCGCAGGCTCGCCATCTCCTGCCGTTGCAGCCGGGAGAACGCGAGCAGCCCGTCGATCAGCTCGCCCATCTGCTGCGCGCCGGCGCGGATGCGGGACAGGTACCGGCGGCCCTGCTCGTCGAGCGCGTCGCCGTGATCAAGGGCGAGCATCTTGGCGAAGCCGTCCACGGCCCGCAGCGGCGCCCGGAGGTCGTGGGAGACGCTGTACGAGAAGGACTCCAGCTCCGCGTTGGCCTCGCGCAGGTCGGCGGTGCGCTCCGCGACGCGCAGCTCCAGCTCCGCGTTGAGCCGCTCGACCGCCCGCTCGGCCGTCTTGCGCTCGGTGACGTCCTGGCCGACCTTGACGAAGCCGCGGATCGAGCCGTCGGGGCCGCGCACCGCCGTGAGCGTGCCGTGCACCCAGAAGCGGCTGCCGTTGTGCCGCACCCGCGGGCCGTCGATCTCGACCCGGCCGTACTCCGCCGCCTGCGCGAGGATGTGCTGCGGCACCCCCTCGGCGGCCTCCTCCGGCGTGAAGAACATCGCGTAGGAGCGGCCGATGACCTCGTCCTCGCGGTACCCCTTGAGCCGTTCGGCGTTGGCGGACCAGCTCATCACGGCCCCGTCGGGGTCCAGCATGTAGATCGCGTAGTCGCGGGCGCCGTCCAGCAGCAGCTGCAACAGCTCCTCGGAGGCGCGCACCTTCTCGTCGGCGTCGTGCAGGTCGGTGACGTCGCGCAGCACGGCGACCGCGCCGCCGTCGCCGTCCTGGTGGACCAGCCGCCGGAGCCGCACGTCCAGCCGGCGGCCCCGCACGATGATCTCGGCCTGCGCCTCGAGGGGGCGCTGCACCAGGTCCTCGAACCGGAACGGGGTGACGCCGTCGCTCTCGTACGCGTCGAGCAGCCGCGCCCACTCGGCCGGCGGTTGCCGCTCGACGTCGTCGCCGAGCAGCTCGCGGGCGCTCGGGTTGAGCCACATCGCGGCACCGTCGGGGCCGATGAGCACCACGCCGTCGCCGATCGTGTTCATCACCGCGGACAGCAGCGTCGCCTGGTGCCGCAGGTCCGCGGTGGCCTGGGCGACCCAGTCCTCGGCCCGGCGGCGCGAGGTCGCGAGGGTGTAGACGAGCACGGCGGTGACGACGGTGAGCGCGAGCCCGCTGAACACCATGCCCGCGTCGAGGTGGCTCTCGGCGCCCATCAGGGCCTCGCTGTCGGTGACGACCATCAGCCGCCACTGCTGGTCGGCGACCTGCACGATGACGCTGCGGCGCAGGTCGGGCCCGCCGACGTGCTGCCGCGAGATGCGGGCCATCGGCACCCACGCGTTGTCCTCGATCGCGGACAGCGTCACGTCCACCAGCTCGCGGGACGGCTGGAGCATCGTGTCGGTGAAGAAGGCCTGCATCCGCACGGTCAGCTCGACGAACCCGCGCAGCTCGCCGGTGACCTGGTCCACGACCCGCTGCAGCAGCACCACGGAGTGCTGCCGCTCCTGCTCCGGCAGGTCGGCGTCGCGCGGCAGCAGGTACGGGCCGGAGAGCGCCGGCAGCCCGATCCGCAGCGCCCGCTCCAGGGCCCGGGCCGCCTCCGGCGCCGTGGTGAGGTCCTGGCCGACGCCGTCGCTCGTGTCCTGCGCCAGGTTGCGCTGCAGGACCGTGAAGTAGTGCCGGCCGGCGTCGGTGGCCGGGCGCAGCGTCAGCCCGACCGCGCCGCGGGCCCGCCAGTCGTCCTGGGCGGCCTGGACGTCGGAGCGCTGCACGGCGACGACGAAGTCGGCGGACGCGGCGCCGGGCAGCCAGAGCCGGCCGAGCGGGGCGGTGGCGGAGGTGAACGAGGTGGCGTCGATCTTCGGCAGCGCCTCCAGGCCGCCGGCGACGAGCTGCACCGCGTCGACGTACCGCTGGGCGGTGGACGCCACCGCCTCCTGCGCGGCGGCGACCCGCCGGTCGAGGGTCTGGCCGGCGTTGTCCAGCTCGACGCGGTGCATCAGCAGGCCCGCCCCGCCGGAGACCAGCAGGCCGAGCAGCACCACCCCGAGGACCTGGAGACGGACGCCCACCACGCTCTGCAGATCGGCGGTGCGCTGCGGTTACTGAGAAGTTGCTCACCCGTTGTCGGACGAGTGCCCCGGGAAGAGGTGGGCGGCCGGGTCGATGATCACGGCGGCGTTGTTGACGGCGGTGGCGGCCTCCCCGAAGCCGACCGCGATGAGCCGGACCTTGCCCGGGTATTCGCTGATGTCGCCGGCGGCGAACACCCGCGGCAGGTTGGTGGCGGTGGTCGAGTCGACCTTGATGTGGCGCTTGTCCAGCTCGAGGCCCCAGTCGGCGAGGGGGCCGAGGTCGGCGGTGAAGCCCAGCGCGGCGACGACGGAGTCGGCGGGGAGGGTGCGCGGTGCCGCGCCGCGGACGGCGACGTCGACGCCCGTGCACCTGGCATCTCCGAGAATCCGGGTGACCTCGGCGTTGACGATGATCTCGATCGGCAGGGCCTGCACGCGGGCGACGGTCGAGGCGTGCGCCCGGAACTTCTCGCGGCGGTGCACGAGCGTCACCGACCTGGCGACCGGCTCCAGCGCGAGGGCCCAGTCGAAGGCGGAGTCGCCACCGCCGACGATGACGACGTCGTGCCCGGCCAGGTCGGCCAGGTGCGGCACGAAGAAGAGCAGGCCGTCGCCGGTGAACCCGTCGGCGGCGGGCAGCGGGCGGGCCGTGAAGCTGCCGAGCCCGCCGGTGATGAGCACGGCGCCGCAGCGCAGGACGGTGCCGTCGGACATCGTCAGCACGGGGCGGCCGTCGTCGTACGTGAGGCCCTCGGCCCGCACGCCGAGCAGGTAATGGGGGTGGAACTGCCCGGCCTGCTCGACGAGGTTGGCGACCAGGTCGCGGCCGCGGATGCCGGGGAACCCCGCGACGTCGAAGATCATCTTTTCGGGGTACATCGCCGTGACCTGGCCGCCGGGCTCCGGCAGCGCGTCGATCAGGGCGGCGCTGAGGCCCCGGAAGCCGGCGTAATAGGCACCGAAGAGTCCGGCCGGTCCCGCGCCGACGATGGCCAGGTCGACATCCCGCATACGGGGAACGCTATGCGGCGCCGGTGCCGATGACCAGAGGACACCGCAGCCTGCCGCGGCGCCGGCTTCGACGGCCAGGCGGCGCCGCGGCTTGCTATCAGGCGTCGGTGCCGATGGCCAGGGGGTCGTCGGAGCGGCGTGGCTTGCGGCGCCGGAAGATCACCGCGGCGACGAGGCCGCCGATGAACCCGCACAGGTGCCCCTGCCAGGACACCCCCTCCTCGCCGGGGAGGACGCCGAAGAGCTGCCAGCCGTACAGGAGCCCGATGAGGACACCGACGGCGATGTGCCACCAGCTGCGCTCGACCGCGCCCCGCATCAGGATCACGCCGAGATAGCCGAAGATGACGCCGCTGGCCCCGACCACGACGGTGTCCGGATCACCGATGAACCACACCCCGACCCCGGCCACGATCGCGATGAAGGCGGTTGTGAGCAGGAAGCGGGTGGTGCCGGCGGCGAGGACGAACGTGCCGAGCAGGATCAGCGGGATGCTGTTGGCCAGGACGTGGGCGAAGCCGGCGTGCAGGAACGGCGAGAAGATGATGCCGTCCAGGCCGTCGAGATGGTGCGGCTTGATGCCGCCGTCCTGGTCGAGCCGCTCACCGGTGAGCCGGTCGAGGAACTCGATCGCGAACAGCACCGGCACGAACGCGCACATGGCGACGAAGGCTCGGCCGACGGAGGCGTAGAACGCCTCCGTGCCGAATCGCGTGGGGTCGGACGGACTCGTGGCATCGACGGTCACGCCACGTTGGTAACAGGTTTCGCTCGCTAATACCAGCCGCTGGACTGACTGTGGGACCAGGCGGCGCACGGCGTCTTGTAGCGGCCCTTGATGTAGCCCAGGCCCCACTTGATCTGGGTCTCAGGATTCCAGGACCAGTCGCTCGCGATCGAGCCCATCTTCGACGGCGGAAGCGCCTGGGCGATGCCATAGGCGCCGGAGCTCTTGTTCCGCGCCGTCGTCGTCCAGTGGCTTTCCTTGTCCCAGAGCTTCTCCAGGCACGGCGACATCTGGTCGAACCCGAAGCCGGCCTGGAACACGAGCCCGCAGCCGCGCCACTTGTTGTCGCTCTTGCCCTTGTACACGTCGCAAGCGGCCGGGATCGAGTAGGTCGGCGGGCCCAGGGTCCGCGTGGTGGACCGGCTCGTCTCCTCCTCTTCCTTCTTCTTGCGCGCGGCGTCCTCGGCGGCCTTGGCCTGCGCGGCGGCCGCGGAGGCGGCGTCCTGCGCCTTGCTCTGGGCCTCCTGGGACGTCGGCGCGGCGCTGGCGCTCGCACTCGTGTCGGAAGGCTTCGGAAGGGTGGCGTCGGCGGCGGCACTGACCGGCTCGGCCTTCTTACCGCTGTCCCAGTTGGCGATCACGACACCCGCCGCGAGGGCCGCGACCAGTGCGAGGGTGGCCAGGACACGGATCTTGCCGACCCGCTGCCACAGCAGCGTCAGGACGTCCATGGCCTAGTACCACCCCGTGCTCTGGCTGTGACCCCATGCGCCGCACGGCGTCTTGTACCGGCCCTTGATGTAGTTCAGCCCCCACTTGATCTGGATGCCGGCGTCGGTCTTCCAGTTCGTGCCGTAGGCGGCCATCTTGTCGCCGGGGACGGCCTGCGGGATGCCGTGGGCGTTGCTGCTGTTGTTGTGCGCGCTGGGGTTCCAGCCGCTCTCCTTGGTCCACAGCTTGTCCAGGCACGGCATCTGGTCGAGGCCGTAGCCGGCGGCGACCATCAGCGTGCAGCCGGTGTTCCTGTGACCGGAGTAGACGCCGCACGAGGCGGGGGCCGGGTAGGACGGCGGGCCGGCGGAGCGGGTGTTGGACCGGCTCGCCTCTTCTTCCTTCTTCTTGCGCGCGGCGTCCTCGGCGGCCTTGGCCTGCGCGGCGGCCGCGGAGGCGGCGTCCTGCGCCTTGCTCTGCGGGTCCTGCGACTGCGCGGCGCTGGCGCTCGTCTCCGACGGCTTCGGAAGGGCGGCGTTGGCGGCGGTGTTGACCGGCTCAGCCTTCTCGCCGCTGTCCCAGTTGGCGATCACGACGCCGCCCGCGAGGGCCGCGACGAGCGCGAGGGCCGCCAGGGCACGGATCTTTCCGATCCGCTGCCACAGCTGGATCACGAACGTATCCATTCGTCGGGGACAGGACGCGGCGCACGGCCCGGACGGCGGTCCACGCGTTGCAGCGGACCTGCCCTCCGGGCCGATGACGCACCGTGAGCGCCTGATGCCGGTTCGCCTGGCGTCATGCGCTCGTTCCCCACCATCGCCTAGTGCATTCGCAGGTGAGAACCCAAACAGTATGTTATGTGATCCTAATCACGTGACAATTAGGACTCTTTTGCTCAACTCACCTTTCGAACGGGAGGTCCTCCAGCAGGTCCGTGACGACCTCGGCGATCGGCGACCGCTCCGAACGGGTCAGGGTCACGTGCGCGAAGATCGGGTGGCCCTTCAGCGCCTCGATCACCGCGGCGATGCCGTCGTGCCTGCCGACCCGCAGGTTGTCACGCTGAGCGACGTCGTGCGTCAGCACGACCCGCGAGTTGCTGCCGATGCGGGACAGCACGGTGAGCAGGACGCCGCGTTCGAGCGACTGGGCCTCGTCGACGATCACGAACGCGTCGTGCAGGCTGCGACCGCGGATGTGGGTCAACGGCAGGACCTCGAGCATCCCCCGGGCCGCCACCTCCTCCATCACGTTGTCGTGCACCAGCGAGCCGAGCGTGTCGAAGACCGCCTGCGCCCAGGGCGACATCTTCTCGGCGGCGTCGCCGGGGAGATAGCCCAGCTCCTGCCCGCCGACCGCGTACAGCGGCCGGAAGACGATCACCTTCTTGTGCTTGCGCCGCTCCATGACCTGCTCCAGGCCCGCGCAGAGCGCGAGCGCGGACTTGCCGGTGCCGGCCCGCCCACCCATGGACACGATGCCGATCGACTCGTCCAGCAGCAGGTCCAGCGCGATGCGCTGCTCCGCCGAGCGCCCCCGCACGCCGAACGCCTCCCGGTCGCCCCGCACGAGCCGCACCGACTTGTCGGCACAGACCCGCCCGAGCGCCGAGCCGTTCTGCGAGGTGAGCACCAGACCCGTGTGCACCGGCAGGTCGCCGGCGCCGTCGAGGTCGATCGCCTCACCCGCGTAGAGCCGCTTCACCTCGTCCTCGGCGATGCCGAGCTCGACCATGCCCGTCCAGCTCTGGTTGGTCGCCGGACCCGGCTGGTACTCGTCCGCGGCCAGGCCCACCGAGCCGGCCTTGACCCGCAGCGGCATGTCCTTGGTGACCAGCAGGACGTCCTTGCCCTCGGCGGCGAGCGCGAGCGCGACCGCGAGAATCCGGGCGTCGTCCGTGTCGGCCCGGAAGCCGGCCGGCAGCACGTTCTGGTTGGCGTGGTTCAGCTCGACCCGCAGGGTGCCGCCGGAGTCCGTCAGCGGCAGCGGGACGTCCAGCCGGCCGTGCTTGGCCCGCAGGTCGTCCAGGAACCGCAGCGAACGCCGCGCGAAGTACCCGAGCTCGGGATGGTGCCGCTTGCCCTCCAATTCGGAGATGACGACCAGGGGCAGGACCACGTCGTGCTCTCCGAAGCGCAGGAACGCGCCCGGGTCGGCCAGCAGCACGGACGTGTCCAGCACGAAGGTGCGCTTGTCCGGTGTCTGCTCCCGGGCTTTCTCCTGGGCTTTTTCCTGGGCCGTCTTCCTGGTGCGACGGACCGGCTTGACGACCTCCTGCGGCGCTTCCGCGGGCTGCGCCTTGGTGGCGCGGCCGCGTGGAGCGGGAGGGGTGGACTCCGAGGGACTACGGCGAACGGTCACGGGATCTCCGGGGACGGGCACCTCGCCGCCCGCACTCGCGTCCTCCGACGCCCGCACGGGGTCGGGTGCTTGGCCCCGTGGCTTCACAGTGATCGCTCGGTCCGGGCCTCGGATGGCCGGGAAAACCCCAAGCCACAGCACAGACGCTAACCGCTGCAAGCAAAATCCACTAGATCGAGTCCTTGATTGCCCGCCTTGTGAGGTACGCCGCTGCGTGAATTCTTCAGTACGCTTGGCACATGGCGGCCCCTGACACTGCACGCTCGCGCGAGGCCATCCTCCAGCTGACCGCGGAGCGCGCAGGCCACTGCGCCTTCTTCTTCGACTTCGACGGGACTCTCGCGCCCATCCAGGAAGATCCCGAGACGGTCCACCCGGCCGACGGCATCGTCGAGGCCCTCGGCGAGCTCAGCCGTCGCCTGGGCAAGGTCGTCATCGTCTCGGCCCGCCCGGCCGGCTTCCTCCGCGAGCGCTTCGCCGACCTGCCCGATGTCGCGGTCTTCGGCCTGTACGGGCTGGAGGTCCAACGCCCCGGCGGCCTGGTCGAGACCGACCCGTCAGCGGCCCCTTTCGTCCAGGTCATGAGCGACCTGGCCGACCGCGCCCGGGCGGAGCTGCCAGCGGGCACCCGGGTCGAGTACAAGCGCCTCTCCGTGGCCGTGCACTACCGTAACGCGCCCCACCTGGCCCCGGAGGTCGAGCAGTGGGCCAAGGAGCGCGCGGGCGAGCTCGGCCTGCGCCTCCAGGCGGGCCGCATGGTCGTCGAGCTGAAGCCCCCCGGCCAGCGCGACAAGGGCAGCGTCCTGCGCGAGGAGACCGAGGGCCACAGCTGCGCCTGGTACTTCGGCGACGACGTGGCCGACCTGCGCGCCTTCGACGCCCTCACCGCCCGCGAAGCAGCGGACCCCGACTTCGTCGGCGTGCGGGTCGCGGTCGCCAACGCCGAGAGCGGCCACGCCCTGATCGAAGCCGCCGACATCCACGTCGACGCCCCCGAGGACGTCCCCGCCCTCCTCCGCACCCTGCTCTCCCAGCTGTAAATGCTGTAATTCCCCGCTGTGCTTCCGCCCCACCGTTGTCGCGGCGGGTCCCGGCGGGGATTCTCACCCGCACCCCAGTGCGCCGCTCCGCGGCGCACTGCCCGCGCCGAGACGCGAGGCAGAGCAAGCGGCGCATACGCGCCGCATCCGGTGGCCAGCCGTGGCCAGATTCGCCCATGATTTCCGTGCTGATCATGTCGGCCCCGACCGCCGCACACTTCGCCACACGACACCGACGAGCAGCCTCGACACTGACGAGACGCCTCGGCACCGACGTTGATCAATGCCCGGGTTTGCGGCCTTTGTCCCATCGACACTGCGCGATAAGCCTCGATTTCAGAGATCAAATTGCGGGTGGATCGCGCAACGTCTATCCCGAAAAGGGGCGTTTCGGGGCATTGACCAACGTCTGTCCGGGCGAGGTGGGCCCGAGCAGGGATAGGTCCAGAGGTGGACCCGAGCGTCGAAGTGGCAGCGGGCGTCACTGAGAAGAAGAGACGCGGGCCGGAAGCGCAAGGCCGAGAAGCGCAGGCCAGAGCACGTGGGGCGAGAAGCGCAGGTCAGGGAGTGCGGGCCAGGGAGCGCAGGCCGAGAAAGTGCAGGTCAGAGAGCATGGGGCGAGAAGTTCAGGCCGAAGAGTGCGGGGCGGGGGCCGTGATCGCACGGGGTCATGGCGGGCGGGTGGTTGGCGGGGTCTGGACGAAGTTGCGTTGCTCTGGGTGCACGAGTTTTACCGGATCATGGATCGGCCGGGGCCGGCCGCCGGATGCGGCGCGTATGCGCCGCTTGGCCTGCCTCGCGTCTCGGCGCGGGCAGTGCGTCGCGGAGCGGCGCATCGGGGTGCGGGTGAGAATCCCTGCCGGGCCCCGCCGCGGCAGCGGTGGGGGGAATTACAGCCGGCTCAGACGCCGTAGCGGCGTTGGCGGTTGGCGTAGGAGCGCAGGGCACGCAGGAAGTCGACGCGGCGGAAGCTGGGCCAGTGGACGTCGCAGAAGTAGAACTCGGAGTGGGCGCTCTGCCAGAGCAGGAAGCCTGACAGGCGCTGCTCGCCGCTGGTCCTGATCACCAGGTCGGGGTCGGGCAGGCCGCGGGTGTAGAGGTGGTCGGAGATGTGGTCGACGTCGAGGATCTCGGCGAGCTCCTCGATCGACGTGCCCGCCTTGGCGTGCTCGTGGAGGAGGGAGCGCACGGCGTCGGCGATCTCGCGGCGGCCGCCGTAGCCGACGGCGAGGCTGACCTGGGCGCCGCCGGTGCGGCTGACGGTGCGCTCCTCGGCCGCCTTGAGGGACTGGGCGCTGGCGGTGGGCAGCAGGTCCAGCGCGCCGACCATGCGCAGCTGCCAGGGGTTGCCCTCGTCGGCGAGCTCGGCGGCCAGGTTCTCGATGATCTGCAGCAGCGGGTCGAGCTCGGCGGCGGGGCGGGACAGGTTGTCGGTGGACAACAGCCACAGGGTGACGTGCGCGACGGTCGCGCCGTCGCACCAGCGCAGGAGCTCCTTGATCCGCTCGGCGCCGACGCGATGGCCGTCGTTGGGATCGACGTAGCCCATCTCGCGCGCCCAGCGCCGGTTGCCGTCGACGATCACCCCGACGTGTCGCGGCTGAGGTTTGCCGTGCAGCCGTCGGGCGAGACGCTTCTCGTACAACGAATACACCACGTCACGCAGGCCCACGGTCGAGAAGAGTAGCGACCTACCGGGCAAAGCGACACCGTCAGCCGTGCACCGGACAGTGCTGAACGGCGGGTGGGTGGGCGGCCGATCTGCTGACTGACCGGCCGCCGACCAGCCACTATGCGGCGTCGAGCCGGGCCTTCAGCGCGTCGAGCTCGGCCCAGAGCACCCCGGGGAGTTTGTCGCCGAAGCGCTCGAACCACTCGGTCACCTGAGGGATCTCCGCCCGCCATTCGTCGGCGTCGACCCGCAGGGCCGCAGCGAGGTCCTCGGCCGTGAGGTCGAGGCCGTCCACGTCGAGCGCGCCGGGCGCCGGCACCCGGCCGATGGGGGTCTCGACGGCGTCAGCGGTGCCCTCGATGCGCTCGACGACCCACTTCAGGACGCGGGCGTTCTCGCCGAAGCCGGGCCACAGGAAGCGGCCGTCGTCGCCGCGGCGGAACCAGTTGACGTAGAAGATCCTGGGCAACTGCGCGGTGCCGGAGGAGGCGCCCTTGCCCATCTCGATCCAGTGGGCGAAGTAGTCGCCGGCGTTGTAGCCGATGAAGGGCAGCATGGCCATCGGGTCGCGGCGGACCACGCCGACCTTGCCGGTGGCCGCCGCGGTGGTCTCGCTGGACAGGGTCGCGCCGAGGTAGACGCCGTGCACCCAGTCGCGGGCCTCGGTGACCAGCGGGATCGTGGTCTTGCGCCGGCCGCCGAAGAGGATCGCGTCGATCGGCACGCCGCGCGGGTCGGCGTACTCGTCGGCGAGGATCGGGCACTGCTCGATCGGCGTGCAGAAGCGCGAGTTCGGGTGCGACGACGGCTCGTCCGAGTCGGGCGTCCAGTCGCGGCCCTTCCAGTCGGTGAGGTGCGCGGGCGGCTCGCCCATGCCTTCCCACCAGATGTCGCCGTCGTCGGTCAGTGCGACGTTGGTGAAGACCGAGTTGCCCTTCGCGAGGGTCCGCATCGCGTTGGGGTTGGTCTTCCAGTCGGTGCCGGGAGCGACACCGAACAGGCCGAACTCGGGATTGACGGCGTACAGCCGCCCATCTGCACCGAAGCGCATCCACGCGATGTCGTCGCCGAGCGTCTCGACCTTCCATCCGGGGATGGTCGGCTCCAGCATCGCCAGGTTGGTCTTGCCACAGGCGCTGGGGAACGCGGCGGCCACGTACTTCACCTGGCCGGACGGTCCGGTCAGCTTGAGGATGAGCATGTGCTCGGCGAGCCAGCCCTCGTCGCGGCCCATGACGCTGGCGATGCGCAGCGAGAAGCACTTCTTGCCCAGCAGCGAGTTGCCGCCGTACCCCGACCCGTAGCTCCAGATCTCCCGGCTCTCCGGGAAGTGGGAGATGTACTTGGTGTCGCTGCACGGCCACGCGACGTCCTGCTCGCCGGGTGCGAGGGGCGCGCCGACGGAGTGCAGGCAGGGCACGAATGGCGCGTCGGCGCCCATCCGGTCGAGCACGTCGGCACCCATCCGGGTCATGATCCGCATGGAGGCGACGACGTACGGGGAATCGGTCAGCTCGACGCCGAACATCGGCCGCTCGGCGGTCAGCGGGCCCATGCAGAACGGCACCACGTACATCGTGCGGCCGCGCATCGAGCCGTCGTACAGCTCCGTCATCACCCGCTTCATCTCCGCGGGCGCCATCCAGTTGTTCGTGGGGCCGGCGTCGGCCTCGTCCGCGGAGCAGATGAACGTGCGCTCCTCGACCCGGGCGACGTCCGACGGGTCGGTGCGGGCCCAGAACGAGTTGGGCTTCTGCCGCAGCCGCACCAGGACCTGCTTGTCCACGAGCTCGTCGGTGATGCGGCGCCACTCACCCTCGGAGCCGTCACACCAGACCACCCGGTCAGGGGTGGTGAGCTCGGCGACTTCGCGGACCCAGGCGAGGAGCTTGGAATGGGCGGTGGGTGCCTGGTCGAGACCCGGGACCGTGACCGGTGCTGACATCGAGAATCTCCCTGTGGTCGGCGTTGACCTGTAGGCGCAAATGCCAAAGCACGGCGCGCGATGCTGCGAGCGGCCGTGAATGCGTTCTACTGATTTCCCTCAGCCTAAACCGGTCAACCGGGCCGGGCAGCGTGAGAGCTTGTGAAACCTTGCACAAGGACCGGAGAATCTCGCGACCGTTCGCAGAATCGCGCGTGAACTTTTCGTCAACCGCGCATCAATGCGCAAACTGTGCGGTCTGTGGCAGGTGCGCCCGCTGAGGTCGGCGGTGCCGTACCCTCTGCCACGTGACGGAACTGCAGTCGGTGGCGTCCGAGCCACGGCCGGGCGGCCTGCGCGGCCTGTTCGCACGCTTCGAGCACCTCGTCCACGAGCTGGGCAAGTTCGGGACGGTCGGGATCGTGGCGTTCATGGTGGACGTCGCCATCTTCAACGTGCTGCTCTTCGGCGGCACGCCGACCCTTCTGGCGAAGACGATCTCCACGGTGGTGGCGGCGACCGTCGCCTTCATCGGCAACCGGTTCTGGACCTGGCGGGACCGCGAGCGCACCAACCTGCGCCGCGAATACACGCTGTACTTCCTGTTCAACCTGGTCGGCCTGCTGATCGGCCTGCTCTGCCTGTGGGCGAGCCACTACGGGCTCGGCTCGGTGTGGCCCTGGTTCGAGGGCAAGCTCGCCGACAACATCGCGGCCAACGTGGTCGGCATGGCGTTCGGGACGCTGTTCCGTTTCTGGAGCTATCGGCAGATCGTGTTCCGAAAGACGGCCTGACCGGCATAAACTGAGGTTCGAACGCGGCGGCAGGTAACAGCCTGGTTGCGCAGGGGTCAAGATGCGGGTGAGCTGCCCCGCAGTCTGCGCCGTACCCAGGGCGATGCTTGGCGACCTGCCGTAAGGTTGCACGGTGCGCCTTGCCAGCAACCTTCGCGACCGGTATGTCCCCGAGCGGCATCGCTCGCTCGTGACCGAGCTGTTCAAGTTCCTGGCGGTCGGCGGGATCAACACGATCATCGACTTCGCGGTGCTCAACCTGCTGCTGTCGATCGGCCCGCTGAAGGCGAAGATCGTCGCGGCCGTCGTCGCCACGACGGCGTCCTACTTCCTCAACCGGCAGTGGACCTACCGTCACAGCGACCGCACGAGCATGCGGCGGGAGTACACGCTGTTCTTCGCGCTCAACGGCGTCGGCCTGCTGATCCAGAGCGCGGTCCTCGCGGTGGCGAAGTACGGGCTGGGCTTCAGCGAGACCAACAGCGCCGACCGGCTGGCCTTCAACATCGCCAGCGCGCTCGGCATCGGCATCGCGATGGTGTTCCGCTTCTGGGCGTACCGGACGTTCGTCTTCCAGACGCCGGTGGTCTCCGACGACCCGCAGGTGATCGCGGACGCCGAACTGGAGGCCGAGGTCGAGGCCCTGGAGGTGGCGCTGACCGACGTGGCCGTCGCGCCGGTGCCGCGCCACCCCGAGGAGGACGGCGCCGGCGAGCTGACCCTCAATGAGCCCGCCGGCCACCGTTGACCAGAAATCAGGACAGCAATCAGGACGCGGCGTCGTTCTTGATCTCGTCGACGAGGGCCTGCCGGTCGTCGTCGCCGAAGGTGTGCTTCTGCCGGTCCGCGTCGACCAGCTCGTAGAGCATGCTCTGGGTCTTCTCCACCTGCGGGATGTCGGTGAGCTGCACCTGACCCCGCTCACCGGCCGACTCGATGGTCAGCGTGCCGCAGCCGAGCATCCGCTCGAAGAGCGAGTGCGAGAACGACACGTCGTTGACCCGGCCCAGCGGGATGTCCCGGCCGCTGCGCGAGAACACGCCGCTGCGCATGATCACCCGCTCGTTGGTGAAGACGTAGTGCGTGGTCTTCCACTTGATCCACGGCCACACGGTGACGACGAGCACGATCACCAGGCCGACCCCGGCCGCGATCAGCGTGCCGATCATGCCCACCCCCGTGAACAGGGAAATGGCCACGACCGCGGCGGCGGTGAGGACGAACCAGAGCACCGGCAGGAACAGTGCCTTCCAGTGGGGGTGCAGGTGCAGCACCACCTGCTCGTCCTTGGTCAGGACGCTTTCCGGGAACCCCACGCCAACCTCCTCGTTCATGAATGTCGAGGTGGAGGCTAGACCGTCCCGACCCGGTGCGATATTGGCCTACCCGGTCGTCTCTGCGCGGACGTGCACCACGTCGCCGGCGGCGACCGCGTGCTCATTCCCGAACACGTCCGTGACCTGCAGCCGGCCGTCGACGTCGACGCCGGTGGCCGTGCCGTCGAGCGTGGCGCCGCCGGGAAGGTCGACCCGGACCCGCCGGCCGATGGTGCCGCAGTGGAAGAGGTACGCCTCGCGAATGCCGGAGTCGTCGCCGGCCTGCCACTGGCGGTACACCTCCTCGAACCCGCGCAACAGGGCGCGCAGCAGCGGGTCGCGGTCGGCGCTGACGGCACCGGCGAGGGCAAGGGACGTCGCGTCGGGGCGGGGCAGCTCGTGCTCGCGCAGCGTGGTGTTGAGCCCGATGCCGACCACCACCGCGCCGTCGCCGACCCCCTCGGCGAGGATGCCGGCGGTCTTGCGGTCGCCCTGCAGCAGCAGGTCGTTGGGCCACTTCAGGTAGGCGTCGAGGCGGGCGACCCGGCGCACCGACTCGGCCAGCGCGACCCCGGCCAGGAGCGGCAGCCAGCCCCAGCGCGACACCGGCACCACCGGGCGCAGCAGGATGCTCAGCGCCAGGCCGGCCCGCGGCGGCGACTGCCACTGCCGGCCCAGCCGGCCCCGGCCCGCGGTCTGCCGCTCGGCGACGATCACCAGGCCCTCGGCGGCGCCGGCCCGCGCGGCGTCGCCGGCGTCGGCGTTGGTCGAGCCGGTCTCCTCGACCACGCGCAGGTCGGTCCAGAGCCCGCCGGGGACGACCAACGCGCGGCGGAGCGCGGCCGCATGCAGCGGGGGGCGCTCCAGGTCGGTGTAAATGTTCACAGGTCGACCGTATCGCCGCCCGATTACGATGCCGAACGTGACCATTGAGCAGGCTGGTGTCGGCGCTGACATCCACACGACCGCGGGGAAGCTCGCCGATCTGGGCCGGCGGACCGACGAGGCCGTGCACGCGGGGTCGGCCCGGGCCGTGGAGAAGCAGCACGCCAGGGGCAAGAAGACCGCACGCGAGCGGATCGAGCTGCTGCTGGACCCCGGCTCGTTCGTCGAGCTCGACGAGCTGGCCAGGCACCGGTCGACCAACTTCGGGATGGAGCAGTCGCGCCCGTACGGCGACGGCGTCGTCACCGGGTACGGCACCGTCGACGGGCGGCAGATCTGCGTCTTCGCGCAGGACTTCACGATCTTCGGCGGCAGCCTCGGCGAGGTCTTCGGCGAGAAGATCGTGAAGGTCATGGACCTGGCGATGAAGATCGGCTGCCCGGTGGTCGGGATCAACGACTCCGGCGGCGCCCGCATCCAGGAGGGTGTCGTCTCGCTCGGGCTCTACGGCGAGATCTTCTTCCGCAACGTCCGGGCGTCGGGTGTCATCCCGCAGATCTCACTGATCATGGGGCCGTGCGCGGGCGGCGCGGTGTACTCCCCCGCCGTCACCGACTTCACCGTGATGGTCGACCAGACCTCGCACATGTTCATCACCGGCCCCGACGTGATCAAGACGGTGACCGGCGAGGACGTCGAGTTCGAGGAGCTGGGCGGGGCCCGGACGCACAACACCAAGTCCGGCAACGCGCACTACCTCGCCACCGACGAGGACGACGCGATCGAGTACGTGAAGGCCCTGCTGTCCTACCTGCCGTCCAACAACATGGACGACGTGCCGGTCGTGCCGCTGCCGGCGTCGCTGGAGGTGTCCGAGGACGACCTGGCGCTGGACACCGTCATCCCCGACTCGGCGAACCAGCCGTACGACATGCACACGGTCATCGAGTCGGTCGTCGAGGACTTCCTCGAGGTGCAGCCGCTGTTCGCGCAGAACATCCTGATCGGCTTCGGCCGGGTCGAGGGCCACCCGGTCGGCGTCGTGGCCAACCAGCCGATGCACTTCGCCGGCTGCCTGGACATCGACGCGTCGGAGAAGGCGGCCCGCTTCGTGCGGACCTGCGACGCGTTCAACATCCCGATCCTCACGTTCGTCGACGTGCCGGGCTTCCTGCCGGGCGCCAGCCAGGAGTGGGACGGCATCATCCGGCGCGGCGCGAAGCTCATCTACGCCTACGCCGAGGCCACCGTCCCGAAGGTCACGGTCATCACCCGGAAGGCGTACGGCGGCGCCTACGACGTCATGGGCTCCAAGCACCTCGGCGCCGACCTCAACTTCGCCTGGCCGACCGCGCAGATCGCGGTCATGGGCGCGCAGGGCGCGGTCAACATCCTGTACCGCCAGGAGCTGCGCGACGCGAAGGACCCGGCCGGCCTGCGCGCCGAGCTGATCCAGGAGTACGAGGACACCCTCGCCAACCCGTACGTGGCGGCGGAGCGCGGCTACGTCGACGGGGTCATCGCGCCGTCGGCGACGCGGGTGGAGATCGTGCGGGCGCTGCGGCTGCTGCGCACCAAGCGGGAGACCCTGCCGCCGAAGAAGCACGGCAACATCCCGCTGTAGGTCAGGCCGTCACCCTGAACGACACCTTGATGATGTTGAACTTGTTGACGGTGGCGGAGTCTTCCCACAGCGCGTCCGGGGTCTGCCAGTAGATGGCGTGGCCCCGGCCCGGGTTGACCCGGCAGCCCATGTTGGAGATGTGCAGGCGGCCGCTGGGGGCCGTGTACCGCCACTGCCAGTCCGCGCAGGCCCAGCCGTCCCGGAAGTTGACCGTGTCGATCCCGACCTGCTCGTAGCCCGGGTACAGCCCGTCCTTGAGCCGCGCCGCCTCCTGCTCGCGCCAGTCGGCGACCGGGTCGCCCTTCGGCGGGTTGAAGGACGTGTCGATCGCCACCTCCCACCGGCCGTCGAGCGGGTCGACGAAGGAGATCATCGACGGGTAGCTGGGCTTCTTCACCGTGCGCACCCAGCCGTCCGGCACCGCGACCGCCCAGCCGTACTTGGCGTCGGTCTCCCAGTGGAAGCCGGCCGGCAGGTCCATCACGGTGCCGCCGAAGGTGCCGCGGACGTCTGGCGACGCGCTCGCGGTGGGACTGCCCGACGCCGGGCCCGCGGCGCCGGACGT